>NZ_MKSQ01000001.1:0-10565 GCF_001898115.1 Allobosea sp. 67-29
TCGACCTCGCCGCGATGCGCGACGGCGTCAAGGCGCTGGGCGGCGACGCCCAGAAGATCAATCCGCTGGTGCCGGTCGACCTCGTCATCGACCACTCGGTCATCGTCGACGAGTTCGGCTCGCCCAAGGCCTTCGCCAAGAACGTCGAGCTCGAATACGAGCGCAACGCCGAGCGCTACAAGTTCCTGAAATGGGGCCAGCAGGCCTTCGACAATTTCCGTGTCGTGCCGCCCGGCACCGGCATCTGCCACCAGGTCAACCTCGAATACCTCGCCCAGACCGTCTGGACCCGGAACGATACGATCGACGGCCAAGAGGTCGAGGTCGCCTATCCCGACACGCTGGTCGGCACCGATTCGCACACCACCATGGTCAACGGCCTTGCCGTGCTCGGCTGGGGCGTCGGCGGCATCGAGGCGGAGGCCGCCATGCTCGGCCAGCCGCAGTCGATGCTGCTGCCCGAAGTCATCGGCTTCAAGCTGACCGGCTCGCTCAAGGAAGGCATCACCGCCACCGACCTCGTGCTGACCGTCACGCAGATGCTGCGCAAGAAGGGCGTCGTCGGCAAGTTCGTCGAATTCTTCGGCCCCGGCCTCTACAACCTGACGCTGGCCGACCGCGCCACCATCGCCAACATGGGCCCGGAATACGGCGCGACCTGCGGCTTCTTCCCGGTCGATGCCGAGACGCTGGACTATCTCACCACCACCGGCCGCAAGTCGGACCGCATCGCGCTGGTCGAGGCCTACACCAAGGCGCAGGGCCTCTTCGCCACCCGCGAGACCGCCGATCCGGTCTTCACCGACACGCTCGAGCTCGACCTCTCGACGGTGCAGCCCTCGATGGCCGGTCCGAAGCGTCCCGAGGGCCGCGTCGATCTCTCCGCCGTCAAGGCCGGCTTCGCCGCCGCCATGGAGTCCGACTACAAGAAGGGCGGCGAACTCTCCCGCCGGGTGCAGGTCGAGGGTGAGAACTTCGATCTCGGCCACGGCGACGTGGTGATCGCCGCCATCACCTCCTGCACCAACACCTCGAACCCCTCGGTGCTGATGGCCGCCGGCCTGCTCGCCCGCAAGGCGGTCGAGAAGGGCCTCAAGGTCAAGCCCTGGGTGAAGACCTCGCTGGCCCCGGGCTCGCAGGTCGTCGCCGAGTACCTCGCCAAGTCCGGCCTGCAGACCGATCTCGACGCGCTCGGCTTCAACCTGGTGGGCTTCGGCTGCACCACCTGCATCGGCAACTCCGGCCCGCTGCCGGCGCCGATCTCCAAGACGATCAACGACAAGGGCCTGATCGCGGGCGCCGTGATCTCCGGCAACCGCAACTTCGAAGGCCGCGTCTCGCCGGACGTGCAGGCGAACTACCTCGCCTCGCCGCCGCTGGTCGTCGCCTATGCGCTCGCCGGCTCGGTCCAGATGGACCTGACGACCCAGCCGCTCGGCCAGGGCTCGGACGGCAAGGACGTCTATCTCAAGGACATCTGGCCCTCCAACAAGGAGATCCAGAGCTTCATCCAGCAGAACGTCACCCGCGCGATGTTCGAGGAGAAATACGCCGACGTCTTCAAGGGCGACGCGCATTGGCAGGCGGTCGACGCCCCCAGGAGCGAGACCTATGCCTGGGACGACGATTCGACCTATGTGCAGAACCCGCCCTATTTCCAGGGCATGCACCGGAAGCCGGATGCGATCGGCGACATCAAGGGCGCCCGCATCCTCGGCCTGTTCGGCGACAAGATCACCACCGACCACATCTCGCCGGCCGGTTCGATCAAGGCGGCCTCGCCGGCCGGCGCCTACCTCACCGAGCATGGCGTCGCGGTGGCCGACTTCAACCAGTACGGCACGCGCCGCGGCAACCATGAGGTGATGATGCGGGGCACCTTCGCCAATATCCGCATCCGCAACCACATGCTCGGCCCGAACGGGCGCGAGGGTGGCTACACCATCCATTATCCCAGCAAGGAAGAGCTGCCGATCTACGACGCGGCGATGAAGTACAAGCAGGAGAAGGTGCCGCTGGTGATCTTCGCCGGCGTCGAATACGGCAACGGCTCCTCGCGCGACTGGGCGGCGAAGGGCACCAACCTTCTCGGCGTCAAGGCGGTGATCGCCCAGAGCTTCGAGCGCATCCACCGCTCGAACCTGGTCGGCATGGGCGTCGTGCCCTTCACCCTGCAGGAAGGCACGAGCTGGGCCTCGCTCAACCTGAAGGGCGACGAGATGGTCACCATTCACGGGCTGGCGAACGTCAAGCCGCGCCAGATGATGGAAGCCGAGATCACCTATGCCGACGGCACAGTGAAGAAGGTGCCGATCCTCTGCCGCATCGATACGCTGGACGAGATCGACTACTTCAAGAACGCCGGCATCCTGCAATACGTCCTGCGCGGGCTCGCCGCGTAAGCTGCCCGCCCACGGGACGGAAACCATGTCATGGCCGGCGCAAGCCGGCCATGATGCATTCGAGGCCGGCCCCGGTTGTCCTCGCGCCCGCTGCAGTGTAAGGGGGCGGTTCAGTCATCCTCGGTGGCGACTTGGGGCAGGCGCAGGCGGTATCCCGCGCTCGGATGTCGTCCGCCATCATCGACAAGAGACGGGAGCACCCGCAGCATGTCCGCCACGTTCGAGACGGTCGCCGGCATCATTTCCGAAACCTGCGATATTCCACGTGAGAAGATCACGCCGCAGAGCCACGCCATCGACGATCTCGGCATCGACTCGCTCGCCTTCCTCGACATCGCCTTCGCGATCGACAAGGCCTTCGGCATCAAGCTGCCGCTCGAACAGTGGACGCAGGAGGTCAACGAGGGCAAGGCCCCGGCCGAGCAGTATTTCGTGCTCGAGAACCTCTGCAAGCGCATCGACGATCTGGTCGCCGCCAAGAAGGCGTAAGCGCCTTTCTTTCGCCGGACTTGAGCCGGCGTGTTGCTCCCGATAGAGCATTGAGCCCGCGATGCGGATCACCCGATCCGCATCGCGGCTTCATGTCGTTCCGACGTCCATCTGGGTCAGGGTCGCATGCGCCTCGAATATTTCGACATGATCGACCGGGTCGTGACCTTCGACCCGTTGCAGAAGCGCATCGTCACGCGCTCCACCGTGCCGAGCGAAAGCCCGGTCTTCGAAGGCCATTTCCCCGGTCATCCGCTCGTCCCCGGCGTGCTGCTGACCGAAACCATGGCTCAGGCGTCCGGCTATCTGCTGCTCGGGCTCAACGGGCTTTCCCAGATGCCCTTCCTGATGACCGTCGACAAGGCGCGCTTCCGCACCTTCGTGGAACCGCGGACCGAGCTGGAGGCCAGTGCCGAGCTGGTGATCGAGGGCTCGGGCTATGCCGCGACCAAGGCGAAGCTGACCAGCAACGGCAAGCCGATCTGCGACGCGGAGCTGCGCTTCCGTCTGATGCCCTTCCCCGCCGATATGCGCGCGCTCATGCTGAGTCGCATCGAAGCGATCGGCCTGAAGCCGGAGCCTGCCCGATGAGCGATATGACGACAACCCGTCGTGACGTGGTCATCACCGGCATCGGCATCGCCTCCAGTCTCGGCGAAGGCGTCGAGGCCCATGCCGCGGCGCTGGCCGCCGGCGGCCCTCCGGTCGTCGACAGCGAGAGCTTCAAGCCCTACCCGCTCCATCCGCTTGCCCCGCTGGAGCTCGACCGGCAGATCCCTAAGAAGTCCGATCAGCGCCAGATGGAGCCGTGGCAGCGCCTCGGCGTCTACGCCGCCGGCCTCGCCCTCGATTCCGCCGGGATCAAGCAGGATGCCGAGGCCAAGAGCGCGCTGCAGGTCATCGTGGCGGCAGGCGGCGGCGAACGCGATCATGCCGTCGATGCCGCGATCCTCAGTGGCCTGCGCGGCGCCAACGAGCCCGGCACCTATCTCAACGAGCATCTGATGGGCGATCTGCGGCCCACGCTGTTCCTGGCCCAGCTCTCCAACCTGCTCGCCGGCAACATCGCCATCGTCCATGGCGTCACCGGCCCGTCGCGCACCTTCATGGGCGAGGAGCAGGCCGGCGTCGACGCGATCCGCACGGCCCATGCCCGCATTGCCTCCGGCCAGTCCGACCTGATGCTCGTCGGCGGCGCCTACAACGCCGAGCGGCGCGACATGCTGCTGCTCTTCGAGCTCGGCGGTTATCTGCGCCGCGACCGCTTCGCGCCCGTCTTCGCGCGCGAGGACGCCCCCGGCCTGATCACCGGCAGCGCCGGCGCCTTTCTCGTGTTGGAATCGGCGGAGCGCGCCGCCGCGCGCGGTGCGAAGGTCCATGCCAGGCTCAGCCAGACCGGCGCCACCCGCAGCCGCCGCGCACCCGGCACGGTCGAGTCGGCCCTGACCGGGCTCGTCAGCGGCTTCGGCCCGCTCGGCGCCGATGCGCTCGCCATCTCCGCAGCCACCGGCTGCGCCGGCATCACGGCCGAAGAGGCCGGTGCGCTGGCGAAGGCCGCGCCATCGGCGAAGCGGCTCGCGGCGGGTGATCTCGTCGGCCACGGCGTCGAAGCGGCTTTCCCCGTCTCGGTCGCGCTCGCGGCAATCGCCCTGTCGGCCGGGCAGGCGAAGGAAGCCATCGTTACCGGCGCCGGGCACTGGCGCGGCGAAGGCGCCGCCCATCTCGTCAAAGCGTGAGAGGTTGAAGCCATGACCGCGCATCGCGATGCCAAGGGCCGCCCCATCGTCGCCGTCACCGGGCTCGGGGTCGTCACCTCGCTCGGGCAGGGCAAGGAGACGAACTGGCGGGCCCTGACCGCAGGCAAATCCGGAATCCACCGCATTGATCGCTTCCCGACCGAGGGCCTGCGCACGACGATCGGCGGCACGGTCGATTTCCTGTTCGACGAGCCCTTCACCGCCCCGCAGCTTTCGGAAAAGCTGGCGACGCTGGCCGCCGAGGAGGCCGTCGCACAGAGCGGGCTCGGCGCGCCCGGCGATTTCCCGGGCGAGCTGTTCATGGCGGTTCCGCCGGTCGAGATGGAATGGCCGCAGAAGCAGGAGATGGCCCAGGCCATCGAAGGCGAGGTCGACTATGACGGCCTGCTGCGCGCGGCCGCGACCGGCAAATACCGGGCGATGCACGAGCTGTTCGTCTTCGGCGGCGTCGCCGACCATATCGCCGACCGCTTCGGCACCAGGGGCTCGCCGATCTCGCTCTCGACCGCCTGCTCCTCCGGCGCGACCGCGATCCAGATGGGCGTCGAGGCAATCAGGCGGGGCGAGACCCAGGCGGCCTTGTGCATCGGCACCGACGGCTCGATCCATGCCGAGGCGCTGATCCGCTTCTCGCTGCTCTCGGCGCTGTCGACCCAGAACGACCCGCCGGAAGGCGCGGCCAAGCCGTTCTCGAAGAATCGCGACGGCTTTGTCATGGGCGAGGGCGCCGGCGCGCTCGTGCTGGAGGACTACGACCATGCGCTGGCGCGCGGCGCGACCATCCTCGGCATCGTCGCCGGCTGCGGCGAGCGCGGCGACGGCTTCCACCGCACCCGCTCGAGCCCGGACGGCAAGCCCGCGATCCTCGCCATGCAGGACGCGCTGGCCGATGCCGGGCTGACGCCCGACGATGTCGACTACATCAACGCCCACGGCACCTCGACGCCCGAGAACGACAAGATGGAGGCGATGAGCTGCGCCGCCGTCTTCGGCGAGCGCATGGCGAGCCTGCCGATCTCCTCGAACAAGTCGATGATCGGCCATACGCTGACGGCGGCCGGCGCGGTCGAGGCGGTGATCTCCTTCATGACCATCGCCAACGGCACGATCCCGCCGACCATCAATTACGCGAACCCCGATCCGGCCATCGCCCTCGACGTCGTGCCGAACACGGCCCGCAAGGCGAAGGTCAGGACGGTGATCTCCAATTCCTTCGGCTTCGGCGGCCAGAACACCTGCCTCGTGCTGACGGCGCCCCCGGAGGCTGCATGACCAGGATTCTCGTGACGGGCGGCGCCAAGGGCGTCGGCGCCGCGATCGTGCGCGCGCTCGTCGCGGCCGGCCATGATGTCGATTTCACCTACCGCTCCTCCGCCGAGCAGGCGAAGGCGCTGGCGGATGAGATCGCCGCGAGCCATCCCGGCCAAGCGGTGACGGCGCTGCCGCTCGACCTCTCCGACAAGGGCGCGCTCGCAAGTTTCTGCGAGGCATGCGAGGGCGACAGCTATTTCGGTCTCGTCCACAATGCCGGCCAGCCCTATGACGTGCTCGCGGCGATGATGGACCAGAACAGGGCCGAAGCGGCGATGCAGGTCAATTTCTGGGCCTTCACCCGGCTGGCCAAGAGCCTGATGCGCAACATGATCCGCGCCCGGGCCGGCCGTATCGTCGCCATCGGCTCGGTCGCGGCCCTGCGCGGCAACGCCGGCAACGCCGCCTACGCCGCCTCCAAGGGCGCGCTGATCTCCTATGCCAAGACGCTCGCCGTCGAGACCGGCAAGCGCGGCGTGACCGTCAACGTGATCGCACCGGGCTTCGTCGACACCGACATGATGGCACCCTACGCCGCCTATCGCGACAAGATGCAGGCGCAGATCCCGGCCGGCCGTTTCGCCAGGCCCGAGGAGGTCGCCGGCGTCGCCGCCTTCCTGATGAGCGAGCCCGCTGCGTATATCAGCGGCACCGTGCTGCCGGTCGACGGCGGCCTGACCGCCCAGCTCGGCGTGCACCGCTGACACGATTGTTCTGAAAGGTCGAAAACCGATGCGTTCCCTCCAGCTCCACGGCGACCGCGACCTGCGCCTGGAAGAGATCGAGCCGCCGCCGCCGCCTGCGCCCGGCGAGGTGCAGATCCGCATCAAGGCGGTCGCGCTGAACTATCTCGACCTCTGGGGTTTCCGCGGCATGGCCTTCGCCAAGCGCAAGATGCCGCAGGCGGCCGGCGTCGAGGCTTCCGGCGAGATCGTCTGCGTCGGCGAGGGCGTGACCGGTTTCGCACCCGGCGACGTCGTCACGGCCTATGGCGCCGACACCTGCGGCCAGTGCAAGGCCTGCCGCGAGGGCCGCGACAATCTCTGCGAGAACGTCGCCGGCATCATGGGCTTCCATATCGACGGTTTTGCCCGTGAATTGCTGAACCGCCCGGCCCGTCTGACCATCAAGGCACCGCAGGGCGTCTCCTTCGAGGACGCCGCCTGCGCGCCGATCGGCTTCGGCACGGTCCAGCATATGCTGTTCGACAATGCCAGGCTGGAACCCGGCGAATCCGTCCTCGTCCATGCCGGCGGCTCGGGCATCGGCACCGCCGCGATCCTGATGGCCAAGGCGATCGGCTGCACGGTCTACACCACCGTCGGCGACGACGAGAAGGGCGCCAAGGCCAAGGCGCTCGGCGCCGACCATGTCATCAACTACCGCGAGGACCGCTTCGAGGGCGTCGTGCGCAAGCTCACCGGGCGCAAGGGTGTCGATGTCGTGTTCGAGCATGTCGGCGCCGACACCTGGAACGGCTCGCTGCTCTGCCTGAAGCGCGGCGGCCGGCTCGTCACCTGCGGCGCGACCTCCGGCCCCTCCGCCACGATCAACCTGATGCAGCTCTTCCAGCAGCAATACCGCATCACCGGCTCCTTCGGCTGCCGCATCGAGAATATCGCGCAATCGCTGGAGAAGATGGCCGCCGGCATGAAGCCGGTGATCGACTCGGTCTTCCCGCTCGCGGAGTTCGAGAAGGGCCTCGCCCGGATCGAGGGCCGCCATGTCTTCGGCAAGGTCGTCGTGACCTTCTGAGGCTGCCGGCCGGCCCGATTGGACTTGACGCAGGCGGCTTCCTGCCCCAGATCGCCGCTTTCAAGCCCGGTCTCGCTCTCGGACGGGCAGAGTGAGGCTGGACCGACCTTGAGACGATTGAAGGCTGTCGCCGCGCGCGTCGGCGCGGCGGTGATGATCGGCGTGATCCGCGCCCTGTTCGGCTTCCTGCGCCTGCTCGGACCCGAGCGCGCCAGCGATCTCGGCGGCTGGCTCCTGCGGACGGCAAGCCCGCTGATCCCGGTCAACCGCGTCGCGCTCGCCAACATCCGCGCGGCCTTTCCCGAAAAGGACGAGGCGGAGGTCAGGCGCATCGCGCGCGGCGCCTGGGAGAATCTCGGCCGCGTCGCTGGCGAGTACGCCAACCTCAAGGCGCTCTTCGACTACGACTATCACAACCCCGACAAGCCCTCGCGCGTCGAGGTCCAGGGCATCGAGCATTTCATCGCGCTCAAGGACGACGGAAAGCCCGGCCTGATCTTCTCGACCCATCTCGCCAACTGGGAACTGCCGGCGATCTGCGCGCAGACCTATGACCTCGAGACCACCGCGGTCTTCCGCGCGCCCAACGACCCGGCCATCGCGGCCGTCGTGCATGAGATCCGCTCTGGCGCGATGGGCGGGCTCGCCGCCGCCAAGCAGGGCGCGGCCTTCGCCATGCAGGGCGTGCTGGAGAAGGGTGGCCATCTCGGCATGCTGATCGACCAGCATTTCACCCGCGGCGTGGTGGTGCCGTTCTTCGGCCGCCCGGCGCTGACCAACCCGATCATGGCCAAGTTCGCGCGCCGTTTCGAGTGCCCCGTCCATGGCGTGCGCGTCATTCGCCTGCCGAACCATCGCTTCCGGCTGGAACTGACCCCGCCGCTCGACCTGCCGCGCGATGCCGATGGCGAGATCGACGTCCAGGGCGCGATGGCGATGATGACGGCCGTCGTCGAGGGCTGGGTGCGGGAATATCCCGAGCAGTGGCTCTGGATGCACCGGCGCTGGCGGCCGAACATGATCTCGGCCGCCGCGCTGGCGGAATTCGATCACGGCCGCGCGACGACGCCTGTTTTCAAGGCAACGTGATTTCCAAATCGGGCGAATGGGAGCTTTGGTAACCTCGCCACAAGACCTTCTCTGCAGAGTCCGCTGATGTCCCCCGGCAAACGCCTCCTCGCTGTGACGCTCGCCGCCCTCGCCCTGGGGGTTGCGAACGGCCGGGCGCAGGCGCCCGCCAGGCAGCCCAAGGCGCTGCTCGAGCTCTTCACCAGCCAGGGCTGCTCCTCCTGCCCGCCCGCCGACGCGCTGGTGATCGAGCTGTCCAAGGACCCCGACCTGATCGCCCTGACGCTGCCGGTGACCTACTGGGACTATCTCGGCTGGAAGGATACGCTCGGCAAGGATTCCTTCGCCAAGCGGCAGAAGTTCTACGCCAAGGCCCGCGGCGACGGACAGGTCTACACGCCGCAGGTCGTCGTCAACGGTACCGGGCATCTCGTCGGCTCCGACAAGGACGAGATCGAGAAGACGATCCAGCAGCTCGCACCGTCCGGCTTCCCCGTGCGGGTCGCCCTGCGGGAGGCGGACGGCAATCTGGAGATCAAGCTCGCCCCCGCCGGGGCCGCGGCGGAGGGCGCGGCCGGCGTCTGGGTGCTGCCGACGACGCATCTGGCCTCTGTGCCCGTCACCCGCGGTGAGAACCAGGGCAAGACCCTGTCCTACGCCAATGTCGTCCGCGGCATGGTCCGCGTCGGCGAATGGAACGGCAGGGAGGCCACGATCACCGCTCCCTTGAGCGCCACCCAGGCGCCGGAAGCGGACGGCTACGTCGTCATCGTCCAGACCGAACAGCCCGGGAAATACGGCATGATGCCGGGGCCGATCCTCGGCGCGGCCCGCAGCAAGCCCGCCCGCTGACGTTCCGGGGCCGGCCCGCTCCGGGAGCGGCGCTTCAGAGCAGGATCACCTTGTTCGAGAGTTCGTCGACGTCGCCCGGCCGGGGCGGGACATGCTGCGCCAGCACGGCGCCGACCGCATCGACGGCCGCGATCAACCCCTCCGTCAGCCTGTCCTCGCGCGCCGCGACCAGCAGCGCCTCGATGACGCCGTTCCAGGTCTTCTGCTCGACGAGGTCGTCGATGCCGGTATCGGCGAGGATCTCGGCATAGCGTTCCTGCAGGGCGACATAGAGCAGGACGCCGGTCCGCCCTTTCGTTCGCGTCAGCCCGCGCGCCGTGAATTCGCGCAGCGCGGTATCGTGAGCCCGGCGCCGCTTGACGAAGCCCGGAACGAAACGCCCCCCGCGCCCGTACCAGAGCAGCGTGCCGAGCAGGAGCACCGCGCAGAACAGCTGGATCATGAAGATGCGCTGCGTGCTCATCGCCGTCAGCGAGATGAACGGCCAGGGCACCAGCAGCGCGAGCGCCAGCGCCATCACCACCGGCACGTTGCGATAGCTCGACGCTGCCCGGTCGATCACCACGACGATCTCGCCGGCCGTTCTCAGCTCGGCCCGGCGCACCGCCTCGGCGATCGCATCCCTGTCCGTGGCATCCATCACCAGTCTCCCGAAGCCCCGCCGCCGCCCGACGAGCCGCCTCCGCCCGAAAAGCCGCCCCCTCCCGAGCTCCAACCGCCTCCGCCGCCGCTCCAGCCGGAGCCGGAACCCCAGCTCGACGTGCTCGGCGGCAGGACGATCCAGCGGCCGTCGCGCGTCCGATGCCGGCGCACGCCGCTGCCCTGCTGGCTCAGGCCGCGCAGGAAGGCGACGATGAACAGGAAGATCAGCACCATCGCAATGACGACCGCGATGTCCTCGGCGGGCGAACTCTCGTCGGAGCGGACCTCG
>NZ_MKSQ01000001.1:10574-42693 GCF_001898115.1 Allobosea sp. 67-29
CAGGATCGTGACGATCGCATCGACTCCGGCCTCGATACCGCCGGCGAAATCCCCCGCCTTGAACTTGGGCGCGATCGCCGTGGTGATGATGACCTTGGAGAGCGCGTCGGTCAGTGCACCTTCGAGGCCGTAACCGACCTCGATGCGGACCTTGCGCTCCTGCGGCGCCACGATCAGCAGCACGCCGTTGTTCTTCGCCTTCTGGCCGAGCTGCCAGTGCCGGAACAGGCCGTTGGCGAAATCCTCGATGCTCAGCCCCTGCAGTGACGGCACGGTCGCGACGACGATCTGGTCGGAGGTCTTGTCCTCATGCGCCTTGATCTTGTCCGCGATGCGCTGGCGCGCCTCCGGCGCGATGATGTTGGCGTCGTCGACAACGCGGCCGGAGAGCACGGGATAGCTCGGCTCGGCCGCGAGCGCCGGCGCCAGCCAGGACAACGAGGCAAGCAGCAGGATCAGCAGGAATGCGCCCCAGGCGGGCTCTCTCCCGCGCCGCGGAAGAGAGCTGCTCCACGCCTCTCCCGGCAAGGTCGTCACGGGTTCAGAACTTCACGCTAGGCGCCTTGTCGGCCCCGGCCGTGGCGGTGAAGGTCTCCATCGGCTTGGCGCCCCAGAACAGCTTGGCCCAGATCACGCCCGGGAAGGTCCGGATTTCCGTATTGTAGGCCTGGACGGCCTGGATGTAGTCGCGCCGTGCGACCGCGACCCGGTTCTCCGTTCCTTCGAGCTGCGACTGCAGCGCCAGGAAGTTCTGGTTCGACTTCAGGTCGGGGTAGCGCTCAACGGTGACGAGCAGCCGCCCGAGCGCGCCGGTGAGCTGGTTCTGCGCGTCCTGGTATTCCTTGAACTTGGCCGGGTCGCTGATCGTCGAGGCATCGACCTTGACCTGCGTCGCCTTGGCGCGGGCCTCGATCACCGCCGTCAGCACGTCCTTTTCCTGCGCCGCATAGCCCTTCACCGTCTCGACGAGGTTGGGAATCAGGTCGGCACGGCGCTGGTACTGGTTCTGCACCTCGGACCAGGCCGCCTTGGCCTTCTCCTCGAGCGTCGGCACGTTGTTGTAGCCGCAGCCGGCGAGGGCAATGCCGATGAGGCCGAGCGCGAGCCAGGCCAGCGGGCGGCGTAGCTGGGCGGAGAACGTCATGCCGAAAACCCCTTTTGGCATCGATGCGTTGCTGTCGATTCGGAACCTTACCCGTCGCGCCGCGCCGCACCAAGCTGTCAGGCCGCGACGAATAGCCTATCGTGACGCCGAACAGCCGGAGGCCATCATGCGCTTGATCCCGTCGATTGCCCTGTCAGCCGCCCTGCTCGCCGCGCCATTCGCGGCCGCCCAGCCTCTCGCGCCGGCGCCGGAAGCCGGCAGCGGCCGCACGGCCAAGGTCGAGACCACGGCGCGCCGCTTCATGGCCGCGGCGGCAAACCCGCTCGCCGCCGCGGCCGGGCGCGATATCCTGCGTGCCGGCGGCAGTGCCGCGGACGCCGCGATCGCCATCCAGTTGGTGCTCAATCTGGTCGAGCCGCAGAGCTCCGGCATCGGTGGCGGCGCCTTCCTGGTCCATTGGGACGAAGCCAACCGCAAGGTCTCGACACTGGATGGGCGCGAAACCGCGCCCGCCGCGGCACGGCCCGACCGTTTCCTGAAGGACGGCAAGCCGATGCCGTTCCGCGAGGCGGTGATCGGCGGCCGCTCGGTCGGCGTGCCCGGCACGCTGAAACTGCTGGAGGAAGCGCATCGCCGCTGGGGCAAGCTGCCCTGGACGGACCTCGTTGCCCCGGCGCTCAAGCTGGCCGAAGACGGCTTCGCGGTCTCGCCACGCCTCAACGGGCTCCTGGCCGGGGACAAGGACCTGCCGAAGAATCCGCGCGCCGCCGCCTATTTCTACGAACCGGACGGGCGGGCCAAGGCGGTCGGGACCGTCCTGAAGAATCCCGCCTTCGCCGCGACGCTTCGCGCCATTGCGACGCAGGGCGCGGAGGCGCTCTACAAGGGTCCGATCGCCGAGGACATCGTCGCGACCGTGGCGGAACATCCGACCAATCCCGGCGACATGACGCTGGCCGATCTCGCCGCCTACACGGTCGAGGAGCGCGAGCCCGTTTGCGGCGCCTACCGGGTCTGGCGGCTCTGCGGCATGGGCCCGCCGAGTTCCGGCGCCGTCGCCATCCAGCAGATTCTGGGCACGGTGGAAGGCGTCGATCTCAGGCGAATGGGCCCCGGACCGGAAGCCGCCCACTGGCTCAGCGAGGCCGGCCGGCTCGCTTTCGCCGACCGCAACCTCTACCTGGCCGATCCCGCCTTCCTGGCCGTGCCGGTGCGCGGCCTGATCGACCGGGACTATATCCGCTCGCGCGCGTCGCTGATCGCTCCGGACCGCTCCATGGGCAAGGCCCGGGCGGGCGAGCCGCCCCATCGCCGCGCCGGGCTGCTCGCCCCTTCGGAGGGTGTCGAGCACGGCACCAGTCATATCTCGGTGGTGGATGCCGCGGGCAACGCCGTCGCGATGACCACGACGATCGAGGGCGGCTTCGGCTCCCATCTGATGACCAAGGGCGGCTTCCTGCTCAACAACGAGCTGACCGATTTCAACTTCGCGCCGGAGGAGGACGGCAAACCGGTCGCCAACCGGGTCGAGCCCGGCAAGCGCCCGCGCTCCTCGATGGCGCCGACGCTCGTCTTCGACGCCTTCGGCCGGCTCTATGCCGTCGCGGGCTCGCCCGGCGGCAGCCAGATCATCGAATTTGTCGCCAAGACGCTGGTCGCCCTGCTCGACTGGCGCATGGATCCGCAGCAAGCGGCCGATTTTGGCAATTTCGGCAGCCGCAACGGCCCGACCGAGCTTGAGGCGGGCACCGAGGCGGAGGGTTGGAAGGCCGCGCTGGAAGCCAGGGGCCACAAGGTCCAGCTCATGGAGATGACCTCGGGCACCCAGGTGATCGTCAAGACGCCGGAAGGCTTCCTCGGTGGCGCGGACGGACGGCGCGAGGGCGTGGCGATCGGGGACTGAGCTTCAGGACCGGGCCGGCCGGTCGCCGCCGGCCTCGCGCCCGGCGATCAGCCAGTAAACGAAGCCGGTCGCTGCCCCGACGAGGAAGAGCCCCGAGATGATCTGCAGCTCCGCCGGGCTCGGCGCGCGCGCCAGCCTCAGCATGGCGAGCGGCAGCAGGGCTGCGAGCAGGCCGGTGAGACCGCTCTGGACCAAAAGCCCGCGCAGCCGGAACAGTTCCGAGCCGATCGCGACCAGCACCACCGGCACGACGATGATCGACAGGCCCAGCCGCGCGATCAGCGCGAGGGCGGCCTGTGCCGCCGGCGTCGGGTCGACACCGCTTTCGGCCAGGCCGAAGACGATGTCGAGCAGCCGCTCGATGCCGCCGCCGATCAGCAGTGCGACCGCCGGCGAGGCGATGCTGGCAGCCGTCAGGAAGAACAGCCCCGACCCCATCGCGACGAGGCAGGCGAAGGGGATGAGCAGCAGCCAGCGCAGCGCCAAGCGAGGCTACTCCGCCGCGACGGCCGGGGTGGCCCCGGCCTCGTCCTGCTCCAGCATCAGCCGGGCCCGGGCGGACAGCTTCTCGGTCTCGCTCTTGAGCTGGCCGCAGGCGGCGAGGATGTCGCGCCCGCGCGGGGTGCGCACCGGCGAGGCATAGCCGGCCCGGAAGACGATCTCGGAGAAGCGCTCGATCCGGTCCCAGTCCGAGCATTCGTATCTGGTGCCGGGCCAGGGGTTGAACGGGATCAGGTTGATCTTGGCCGGGATGCCCTTGAGCAGGCGCACGAGCTCGCGCGCCTCGGCATCGGAATCGTTCACGCCCTTGAGCATGACGTATTCGAACGTGATGCGCTTCGCGTTCGACAGGCCGGGATAATTCCGGCACGCCTCGAGCAGGTCCTTGATCGGGTATTTCTTGTTCAGCGGCACCAGCTCGTTGCGCAGGTCGTCGCGCACCGCATGCAGCGAGATCGCCAGCATCGTGCCCATCTCCTCGCCGAGCGGGCCGATCTGCGGCACGACGCCCGAGGTCGAGACGGTGATGCGCCGGCGGCCGAGTGACAGCCCCTGGTCGTCCGAGATCACGTCGATGGCGTCGCGCACCCCGTCGAAATTATAGAGCGGCTCGCCCATCCCCATGAAGACGATGTTCGAGACGAATCGCCCGCCGTCATTGGGCACGAATGCGCCGTCCGGCGCCTTGCGGTTGGGAAAATCGCCGAGCCGCTCGCGCGCCACCATCAATTGCGCGACGATCTCCTCGGTCTTGAGGTTGCGCACCAGGCGCTGCGTGCCGGTGTGGCAGAAGGTGCAGGTCAGCGTGCAGCCGACCTGGCTGGAGACGCAGAGCGTGCCACGGTCGACCTCGGGAATATAGACGCACTCGATCTCGGCGCCACGGTCATGCGGGCCGGTCGACGGCATGCGCAGCAGCCATTTGCGCGTGCCGTCCGTCGAGACCTGCTCGGCCGTGACCTCGGGCAGGTCGAGCGAGAAACGCTCGGCGAGCTGGGCCCGCAGGCCCTTGCCGATCGTCGTCATCGCGTCGAATTCACGCACCCCGTAGTGATAGATCCAGTTCCAGAGCTGGCCGACGCGCATGCGCCGCTCCTTCTCGGGCACGCCGATCTCGGCCAGCGCATCGCCCAGGCCGGCGCGCGTGCGCCCGACCAGGGAAGGGCGCCGCAAAACGCCATCGGCCGCAGGGGCGGCCATTTCGGAAACGGTCTCGGTCATCGGAGCTCTGTCGTCGCCGGCATGGAGGGCGGCTTTCGCCGGTTTCCTAGCACAATCGCGATCAAACCGGAAATCCCGGCGCTCCCGCCGGGCACGAGGGCCGGTTCGCCCGCCCCCGTGGCATCCTTACTTGCAAGCGTCCTCGGCCCGCTTCACGGCCTGCGTCAACCCCGCCAGCGAATACTTGTCGCTGGTCGGGTTGCCGCGCTTGGAGGTCGCCTTGACCTCAAGCCCTGCACCGCGCCGCAGCGAATCGAGCATGCGCGGCTCCTCGGCCGGATTCTTCAGCCACATGTTCTTGCCCTTGGCGACCAGGGCGAAATGCTCGTTCCCGATCACCGCCTGATGCTCGACGCCTTCCTTGACGTCGAAGTTCATGACGAAGCTGATCTCGTTGCGGACGCCTTCGCCCGGCCGGCTCGAGACGAATAGCAGCCCCTCGACATCCTTCAGGTTGGCCGGGGAACGGGTCTCCGCCTTGGACAGCGCGTAGCAGACCTTGGAGCGGCCCTGCTGCGACGAAAAGGCCTGCCACTTGCCCGCTGTCTCCAGCAGCATTGCCTGTCCCTGGCCGGAATTGCTCGCGGCGGCGGCGGCCGCGGTAGCCGGCTTCGGCTTGGCGGGAGCGGCCTGCGCCGGCAGAGCCGCAAGGCCCAGCATGCCCGCGCTCAGGCCGAGCGCGACGGCAAAGCGGGAAACGGCGACGACGCGAAGAGGAAGGAACGAGTTGATCATGGACCGCCATCAGTCACTAAAAATCTTAATACCGCGTTTACCACCAGTTCTTGGAATGGACCGCGCGGGGCGGCGGCATAGAGTGTCACGATCCTGGCAAAAATGCGAATGAGCCCGGTGCGCCGGGCCGTCGCGCCGCGCGGCATGGCGTGGCACGATCCCGCCCCGGACAAGTGACGACGGAAAAGCGATGAGAGCCCTTCTCTGCGAACATCACGGCCCGGCCGAGGAACTGGCCATCCGCGACCTGCCGGAGCCCGTGCCCGGCCCCGGCGAGGTCGTGCTCGCCGTCAGCGCCGCGGCGCTGAACTTCTTCGACACGCTCATCATCCAGGGTCGCTACCAGACCAAGCCGGCCCTGCCCTTCTCGCCCTCGGCGGAATGCGCCGGCACCATCGCGGCGATCGGAGAGGGCGTCAGCGGCTGGCAGCTGGGCGAGCGCGTCGCCGCCTGGCTCGGCTTCGGCGCGGCGCGGGAAAAGGTCGCGGTCCCCGCCGAAGCGTTGGTCCGCGTGCCAGAAAAGCTCTCGGACGCGCAGGCGGCCGGTCTCTTCGTCACCTATGGCACCGCCATGCACGGGCTGATCCAGCGCGCCGGGCTGAAGGCGGGCGAAACCCTGGCCATCCTCGGCGCCTCGGGCGGCGCCGGGCTCGCCGCGGTCGAGATCGGCGCGCTGCTGGGCGCCCATGTCGTCGCCTGTGCCTCGTCGCCGGACAAGCTCGCGCTGGCCCGCGAGCACGGCGCTCAGGAGGAAATCGACTACCAAGCGCACGACATCCGCGCCGCCCTCAAACGCGTGACGGAAGGCCGCGGCGTCGATGTGCTCTACGATACCGTCGGCGGCGATCTGGCCGAGCCGGCGCTGCGCTCCATGGCCTGGGAGGGGCGCTATCTCGTCGTGGGCTTCGCCGGGGGCGCCATCCCGAAGATTCCGCTCAACCTGCTGCTGCTGAAGGGCTGCGACATGCGCGGCGTGTTCTGGGGCGAGTTCGTCGCCCGCGAGCCGGCCGCCCATCGCCGCAACATGGAGCGCCTGCTGGGCTGGGCGGCCGGCGGGCATATCCGCGCCCATGTCCACGCCGCCATTCCCGTCGAGCGTTGGGCGGAAGCCTATGCACTGATCGGCAACCGCCAGGCCAAAGGCAAGGTCGTGCTGACCTTCTGAGCCTCACAGGCCGGCGAGCGTCGTCTTTGCCCGCTCGCGATGCTCGGGCTTGATCGAGCCGGCTACCGCAGCAATCGCCGCGGCGATCACCGCCGCATCGTCAGTGAAGCCGATCAGCGGCATGATGTCGGGGATCGCGTCCATCGGCAGCACGAAATAGCCGAGCGCTGCGAGCAGCGTCAGCCTGACGCGCCGCGGCGTCGCCGGATCGCGGGCGCAAAACCACGCCGCCAGCAGATCCTCGGCAAAGGGAATACGCTTTGCGACGCGCTTCAGCCGGACCATGAAGTCGGCCCCGAACCTGGTTTCGTCGCGCAGGCTCTTGCGGATCGCCTCCATCTCCTCGCGGCTGAAGCGGGCGCTGAACCCCTGGCTCATTCCTGTCTTGCTCCCTGGCATCCGGTGACGCCGATGATCGCGCGACCTGGATGGCCGCGCCATGTCGAAAGATGGCCTCGCCGCAATCCTGCACAAGAGGCCGGTCGCAAAACCCGCTTGGAACGACGCGAGACGCCCTCTAAACCGGCTGGCAGAACAAGATTGACGGGAAATGCGCCCATGAAACTCGATTCTTCCTTCGCCGCCATCGTCACCGGCGGCGCTTCCGGCCTTGGCGAGGCGACGGCCCGGATGCTGGCGGGCCAGGGCGTCAAGGTCGCGCTGCTCGATCTCAACGCCGAGCGCGGCGAGGCTGTCGCCAGCGAGATCGGTGGCGTCTTCTGCGCCTGCGACGTCACCAGCGAGGCTTCCGTCGACGAAGCCCTGGCCAAGGCCCGCGCCGCCCACGGCATTGCCCGTATCATCATCAACTGCGCCGGTATCGCGCCCGGCCGCCGCATCGTCTCGAAGAAGCGCGACACCGGCGAGTTGATCGCCCACGACACGGCGACCTTCGAGAAGGCGATCGCTATCAACCTGGTCGGTACTTTCCGGATCATCGCGAAATCGGCCGCGGCGCTGGCCGGGCTCGAGCCGGTCACCGCCGATGGCGGCCGGGGCGTCATCATCTGCACGGCCTCGGTCGCGGCGGAGGACGGCCAGATCGGCCAGGCGGCCTATGCCGCCTCCAAGGCCGGCGTCGCCGGCATGACGCTGCCGATCGCGCGGGACCTCGCCCAGCTCGGCATCCGCATCGTCACGATCATGCCCGGCCTGTTCGAGACGCCGATGTTCGCCGGCCTGCCCGAGGAGGCGAAAGCCTCGCTCGCCGTCTCGGTGCCGCACCCCTCGCGCCTCGGCCGGCCGGAGGAATACGCCGCCCTCGCCCGCAGCATCATCGAGAACGACATGCTGAACGGCACCGCGATCCGCCTCGACGGCGCGATCCGGCTGGCGCCGAAATAGGCTTCAGACGATGCGGTAGACCTCGCCGGCGGTGCGGTCCCG
Organism: Allobosea sp. 67-29; assembly: GCF_001898115.1. Lineage (GTDB taxonomy): Bacteria > Pseudomonadota > Alphaproteobacteria > Rhizobiales > Beijerinckiaceae > Allobosea. The sequence continues at coordinate 18,591 of NZ_MKSQ01000001.1, forward strand.
GTAGAGATCCACCCGCTCGCCGTTCCAGTGATAGTCGAGATGCCGGCCCTGCACCGGATGGCTCGCGAGGTCGGGATGGAACAGCCCGGCGCATTCCCCGCCCGGGCAGCGCACGCTCGGATAGATCACGCCGTCCGAGCCGACATCGTGGAGCCGCTCGCCAAGCTGCTGGCTCTGCGCATAGTCGACCGGGTCGAGCAATGGCGCCGCCTCGCTCAGCCCGCGCAGATCGTGCAGCCCGGCATCGATATCGAGCACGATCTCGCGGAATTGCGAGGTCCAGCCGGGCGGCTGCGCCGTCGCTTCCATGAAGCGGCCGTGATGGTGCACCGTCTCCAGCAGAGCGACCTCGAAGCGATTTCCCGCATAGAGCACGCCGAAGCCGCCGTCGCTGAAGCGGCTCGGCCGATCGCGGCTGACATGGGTGAAGGGCGCCATCAGCCAGCTCGCACCGGGCCCCGACACCCGCCGCCCTGGCGGCACGAGATCAAGATTGCCGATGGTTTCCATCAGGCGCGGATTGGTCTTCTGTTCAGCCGCGATCAATAGCGGCCAGTCGGCGGGATCGGCGATATCCTCGAATAGGTCGATCGGCGGAAAGATGCTGCGGATGATCCGGACCGCGCCGCGCCATTCGATCTCCGCGACCGGCAGGCTTGCCGGGTCGATCACCAGGCGCCCCGCTCGGCATCGAGCAGCCGCCGCACCCGCATCAGGTCGGTCAATTCGCCGCCGAGCATGACGGCAAGCGCCGATTTCCCGCCGAAATCGCTGTTGGGGCGCTTGATCCAGTCATAGCCGCGCTGCGGCTCGGCGAAGATCAGGCGCAGCGCCTTGTGGATGCCCATCAGGTTCGAGAGCCGGGCCTTGCCGTCGCGCGAGATCCGCCCCACGCCGCCGGCCTTCCAGCGGGCATAGGTTCGCGCCGGCAGGTCGATCAGCACCGCCGCCTCCTCGTCGGTGATGCGCCAGAGCCGGAACAGGTTGACGGCGGCGCGGAACATCGCGGCCGCCTCTTCGTCACTGATCGGGTCGGGAACGAAATCGCGCTGGGCGGTCTCGACGCGCAGCAGGGCGCTCATGGCAATCATCTCCATTTGGCGTAAAATGGAGATGATCTTGCCAAATGGCAAGAGAGGACTTGTTGCAGCTATTCCTCGATCTTCGCCGGCTTGATCTCGTGCTTCAGGATCAGCGGGGTCTGCGCCAGCGCGAACAGCATCGTCAGCGGCATCACGCCCCAGACCTTGAAGGCGACCCAGAAATCCTGGGTCTGCGTGCGCCAGACCACCTCGTTCAGCGCCGCCAGCACGAAGAAGAACAGGCCCCAGCGGAAGGTCAGCTTGCGCCAGCCCTCCGCGTCGAGCTGGAGGACGGTCTCCAGCACCAGCGACAAAAGCGAGCGGCCGAAGACGAGCCCGCCGAGCAGAACGCAGCCGAACAGCGCGTTCACGATCGTCGGCTTGACCTTGATGAAGAAGGCGTCGTCCAGCGCCAAGGTCAGCCCGCCGAAGACGGTAACGACGATGGCGTTCACGATCGCCATGCGCGGCAGATAGCCCATCAGCACCCGCGACAGCGCCAGCGCCAGCAGCGAGGCGGCGATGAAGATCCCGGTCGCCACGAAGATGCGCCGGTCCTCGGCGACATGGAACAGCCGGTCGCCATAGGAATTGGCGAAGAAGAAAATCGCCAGCGGCCCGAATTCCAGCGCCAGCTTGAGCAGCGGATGAACCGGCCTGCCCTTGGGTTCGACGGGAATCGTCCGCGCCGTCTCGCTTCCGCCTTCGCTCACGCCGCTTCTCCCAATCCCGCCACGGCGCGGGCGAAATCGCGCGCCGAGAACGGTTCCAGATCCTCGACGCCCTCGCCGACGCCGATGAAATGCACCGGCAGGCCGAACTGCGCCGCCAGAGCCACCAGGATGCCGCCCCGCGCGGTGCCGTCGAGCTTGGTCATGACGAGCCCGGTGACACCCGCCGTCTCGCGAAAAGCCTCGACCTGCGAGATCGCGTTCTGGCCGACGGTAGCGTCGAGCACGAGCAGCGCCGCGTGAGGAGCACTGTCATCCTGCTTGCGGATGACGCGCACGACCTTGGCGAGCTCGTCCATCAGCCCCTGCTTGTTCTGCAGCCGCCCGGCCGTGTCGACCAGCAGCACGTCGGTACTGTTCGTCCTGGCCTTCTGCAGGGCCTCGAAGGCGAGGCCTGCGGCATCCGCACCCTGCTGACCGAAGACGACTTCGGCCCCGGTGCGTTCGCCCCAGACGCGCAACTGCTCGATCGCCGCGGCACGGAAGGTATCGCCGGCCGCCAGCATCACCGACTTGCCCTCGGCGCGGAACTTCGCCGCGAGCTTGCCGATCGTCGTGGTCTTGCCGGAGCCATTGACGCCGACCATCAGCACCACGAACGGCTTTTTCGTGGCATCGATCGCCAGCGGATGGGCGACGGGCGTCAGGATCGTCTCGACCTCGCGCGCCAGGATCGCCTTCACCTCCGATGGATCGATTTGCTTGTCGTAGCGGCCCTCGCCGACCGCCCTGGCAATCCGCGCCGAGGTGGCGAGGCCGAGATCAGCCTGGATCAGGATATCCTCGAGGTCCTCCAGCGTGCCGGCATCGAGCTTGCGCTTGGTGAAGAGGTCGGTGATCCCCGTCGTCAGCGCCGAGGAGGTGCGCGACAGCCCCTCCGTCAGCCGGCGCCACCAGCTCCGCTTCGGCTGGAGCACGGGTGCGGGAGCAGGTTCTGGAGTGACGGCAGACTCGGCCTGCGGAGCGACGGCAACCTCGGACTCCGGTTCCGGCTCCACAGGTAGCGGGGCGCTTTCGACTGAAGCGGGTAGCGCAAGCGGTTCCGAGGCCGGCGTCTCGACGACGGAAGCTTCTGGCTTGGCAGCCGGTGGAGCGACGCCCTCCTCGCCTTCCGGTTTCAGCTCTTCGACAGGCTCCGGCGCCTGTTCAACAACCGCCTCAGGGGTCTGTGCCGGCTTGGCCGCGTCCTCGTCACGTCCGAACAGCCTCGAAAAGAAGCCGCGTTTCTTCGGTTCGGTCTCGCTCATCGCCATCCTGTCTTCGGTTCGGCGGCTGTCTCGGGTTGCGCCGCCGGGCCGGCTTCGCTAGCGCAATGCCATGGCTCAGCCGGTTCAACCAGAAAATTCGCAGCCGCCACCGCAGATCGACCCCGCATTGCCGGTGCCGCTGCTCTATCGCGACGCCATGATGCTCGTCATCGACAAGCCTGCAGGCCTGCCGGTCCATCGCGGCCCGCAGGCCAAGCGCCGCGAAGTACCTGTCCTGACCGACCATCTCGATGCGCTGCGTTTCGGCCTGCCGCGCCGGCCGGAACTGGCGCATCGCCTCGACAAGGACACCTCCGGCTGCCTCGTGCTCGGTCGTCATCCTCGCGCCATGGCCGAGCTCAACCAGATGTTTCGCGATGGCCGCATCGGCAAGACCTACTGGGCGATCGTGCAGGGCGCACCCGCGGACGACGAAGGCCTGATCGATCTGCCGCTGGCGCGCCGCTCCCCGGACCGCGGCTGGTGGATGAAGGTCGACCCTGCCGGCCTGCCCTCGCAGACAGGCTACCGCGTGCTGGGTCGCGGGCAGGGGGCCGAGGGGCCGCTCGCCTGGCTCGCCCTGGAGCCGCTGACCGGGCGCACCCATCAATTGCGGGTTCACTGCCAGGCTTCCGGCTGGCCGATGCTCGGCGACGAGATCTACGGCGCCGCGCCGCGCGAGGGCGGCCCCGGGCTCCAGCTTCATGCTCGTGCGATCACGGTGCCGCTCTATCGCAAGCGCGAGCCGATCCATGTCGAGGCGCCGCCGCCGCCGCACATGCTGGCGGCGCTCAAGGCTTGCGGGTGGACTGGCTGAACCCGCTCAATTCCCGAGCGCGTCGATCGCCCGCGCCAGCTTGACGTCTAGCTCGGTCAGGCCGCCCGCGTCGTGGGTCGCCAGCGTCACATCCACCGTCCGGTAGACGTTCGACCATTCCGGATGGTGATTCGCCGCCTCGGCCAGCAGCGCCACCCGCGTCATCCAGCCGAAGGCCTCGCTGAAATCACGGAAGACGAAGCGCTTGCTGATCGCCTCGCGTCCTTGCGCCAGCTTCCAGCCGGTCAGGGTTGCCAGCGCCTCCGCCTGGGCCTCGGGGCTCAGCCGCTTGGGTCTCGTCATCGCCGCTGAACCTCCCTCGGCAGGCGATTCGGGTAGGACGGGCCGAGCGGATAGGCGGCCTCCAGGACATAGGGACCGCCGCCGATCGAATCGCGCGACGACATCAGGGCGACCCGGCGCGCGGTGAAGGTAATCGGCCTGATGATCGGATGCAGGCTGAGGAAATGCGCCAGCTCGACCGGAGTCGTGTCGCGCAGCCGCGCCAGCGTGACATGCGGCACGAATTTGCGCCCTTCCGCAGGCAGTCCGATCCGGCGCATCTGCCGTTCGATATCGGTCTGCAGATCGGTCAGGGCCTTGGACGGCGCCACCCGCGCGAACAGGGCCCGCGGCTTGTCGCCGCCGAACGAGCCGAGCGCATCGAGCGTCACCTCGAAGGGATAGGCGCCGAGATCGGACAGCATGTGGTCGACATCGTTGGCCATGCGCCGGTCGACGTCGCCGAGGAAGCGCAGCGTGACGTGATAGTCGGGCGGGTCGATCCAGCGGGCGCCCGACACGCCGCCGCGGTGCAGCGTCAGCTCGGTTGCGACATCGGCGGGGATTTCCAGAGCGATGAACAGCCTCGGCATGATCGATTCCTGCCAAGCGATTGTGACTCTGGCGAGACGGTAGGCGCGAAGCCGGCTCAAGGGAACCAGTTTTCACCCGCATTCATGCCCGGCCGACGCCGGGCATGATCATCCGGCACCGCGATCAGGGGCAGGGATTGCCGACGAGCTGGTGCACCGCGTCGATCTTCGCCTCGATCTCCGGCGTCAGCTTGACGTCGATCGAGGCGATATCGGTCCTGAGCTGCTCCAGCGAGGTCGCGCCGATGATGTTGGCCGTGACGAAATCGCGCGAATTGACGAAGGCGAGCGCCATCTGCGCCGGGTCGAGCCCGGCCTCGCGCGCAATCGCGATATAGCGCCTGATCGCCTCCTCGGTGCCCGCACCCTCGTAGCGCTGGCCGCGGTTGAACAGCGTCGTGCGGGCGCCCGCCGGCCGGGCCCCGTCGAGATACTTGCCGGTGAGGTAGCCCTGCGCCAGCGGCGAATAGGCGAGGAGCCCGACATCCTCGCGGATCGCGACCTCGGCCAGCGCCGTCTCGAAGGTGCGGTTCAGGAGATTATACGCGTTCTGGATCGACTGGACGCGCGGCGTGCCGCGCATCTCCGAATCACCGACGAAGCGCATCGTGCCCCAGGCGCTCTCGTTGGAGAGACCGAGATGGCGGATCTTGCCGGCCTTCACCGCCTCGGCGAAGGCGTCGAGCTGTTCCGGGATCGAGGTCTCGTCGGCGGGCTTCTCATAGGCTGCGTGCGAGAAGCGGGTCGGGTTCGAGCCCCAGGGCATCGGCCGCTCGGGGAAATGGATCTGGTAGAGGTCGATATAGTCAGTCTGCAGGCGCTGCAGGCTCTTGTCGACCGCCTCCATGATCTGCTTGCGGGTGAGGCGGGTCGGGCTCTGGTCGTCGCGGAACCAGGTATTGCCGCCGCGCCCGCAGACCTTCGAGGCCAGGATGATCTTGTCGCGGTTCTTGCGCGCCTTGAACCAGCTCCCGATGATCCGCTCGGTCGAGCCTTGCGTCTCCGGCTTCGGCGGAATCGCGTAGAGCTCGGCCGTGTCGAAGAAATTCACGCCCTGCTCGACGGCGTAGTCCATCTGGGCGTGGCCTTCGGCCTCCGTGTTCTGCTCGCCCCAGGTCATGGTTCCGAGGCAGATCACCGAGACCTTGAGATCGGTGCGCCCGAGACGGCGATATTCCATGGGACAGCAACTCCGGAGGCGGTGCCGGCAGGCGGCAAAGGAAAGGTCTGGGATTCGTCCCCGGGGTAGCCGGAGGCGGATCAGGATCTGGCGGGCAGCGTCGCGATGAAGCGCTCGACCGTCGGCAGGATGTTGCGGACGATGACCTTGACGCCATCGGCCGTGGGGTGGAGCCCATCCGCCTGGTTCAGCGCGCGGTCACCCGCGATCCCCTCCAGGAAGAAGGGGTAAAGCACCAGATCATGCATCTCGGCAAGCTCCGGATAGATCGCATCGAAGCGCTTCGCATAATCCGTGCCGAGATTGCGCGGAGCGAGCATGCCGGCCAGCATCACCGGGATCCCGCGCTCCTTGAGCCGCGCGATCATCGCTTCCAGCGCCTTCCGGGTCTGGGTGGGGTCGACGCCGCGCAAGGCGTCGTTCGCCCCGAGCTCGAGGATGACGCCGTCGGTCCCGTCCGGCACCGACCAGTCGAGCCGTTCGAGGCCGCCCTGCGTGGTGTCGCCCGAGACCCCGGCATTCACGATTTCGACAGGAACCCCCTTCTGCCGCAAGGCGTCCTCGAGAACGGCGGGGAAGGCGGCGCTGCCCGGGAGGTTGTAACCGGCGGAGAGCGAATCGCCGAAGGCCACGAGCTTGAGACTCTTTCCGGCCGGCGCCGGCGGGGTAGCGGTCTGGGCCTGAGCCATCGAAGCGGCCCCCGTCAGGACAAGCGCGATCAGTGCAAAAATCGCCGCAAGCGATTGGACAAGTCCGGAACCAAGCCCATATCGGCGCAAGGTCCCGGCCGCGACGGGGATGGAATGCGAAGTCAGGATCATGGCGTGATGAGCGAGAAGGCCGCCCCGGCGATCGAGTTGCAGAATGTACACTTGAGTTTGGGGCGTGGACCGGCCCGCGTCCATATCCTGAAAGGTGTCTCGGTGTCGCTGCCCGATGGCGAAGCCTCGGGCCTCGTCGGCCCCTCCGGCTCCGGCAAGTCGACCCTGCTGATGACGATGGCGGGGTTGGAGCGCCCCGATTCCGGCCTTGTGCGGGTCGCGGGGCAGGATCTCGGCAAGCTAGACGAGGACGAGCTCGCCGTCTTCCGCGGGCGGCGCATCGGCATCGTCTTCCAGTCCTTCCACCTCGTGCCCACGATGACGGCGCGCGAGAACGTGGCGCTGCCGCTGGAACTCGCCGGCAACCCGGACGCCTTCGCCCGCGCCGAGGCGGAACTGCGCAATGTCGGGCTCGGCCATCGCATGGACCACTACCCGGCCCAGCTTTCGGGCGGCGAGCAGCAGCGCGTCGCCATCGCGCGCGCCGTCGCGCCGGACCCCGCGATCCTCGTCGCCGACGAGCCGACCGGCAATCTCGACGAGACGACGGGCCGCTCGATCGTCGACCTGATCTTCGCCCTGAAGCGCGAGCGCGGCGCGACCCTCGTGCTCGTCACCCACGACCTCGCGCTCGCCGAACTCTGCGACCGCACCGTGCGCTTGCGCTCCGGCGTGATCGAGACCGAAGACGCCATGGCGGCGATCTGACGATGCATGCTCCGGTCAAGCCGCTCGACGGCCCGTCGCTCCGCCCCTCTTTCGGCCCCGGTCTGGCCCTGAGGCTGGCTTTGCGCGACCTGCGCGCCGGCCTGCGCGGCTTCGGCGTCTTCATCGCCTGTCTGGCGCTGGGCGTCATGACCATCGCCGCCGTCGCCTCCGCCTCGCGCGGCCTCACCGAGGGGCTGGCACGGGAAGGCCGGCGCATTCTCGGCGGCGACGCCTCCTTCAGCCTGATCCAGCGCGAGGCGACGCCGCAGGAGCTCGCCTTTCTGACCGCGCGCGGCACGGTCTCGACCATCGCCACCCTGCGCGCCATGGCCAGCGCCGGCGAGAAGGGCGCCGCGCTCGTCGAGATCAAGGCGGTCGATGCCGGCTATCCCAGCATCGGCGCGGTCGAAACCGACCCGCAACAGCCGGTCGCCGGCTTGCTCGCGCAGCACGATGGCACTTACGGCGCGGTCGCCGATCCGATCCTCTTCGGCCGCCTCGACCTCAAGCCCGGCGACACGGTCACCGTCGGCGGCGCAAAAATCCAGCTTCGCGCCAATCTCGTCTCCGAGCCCGACAAGATCGCCGCGGGCGTCGGCTTCGGCCCGCGGCTCCTGATCTCGCAAGAGGCCTTGCGCGCGACCGGCCTGATCCAGCCCGGCAGCCTGATCCGCTGGACCTACCGCCTCCAGCTTCCCGCGGCCGCATCGAGCGACGCCGATCTCGAGAGGCTGATCGCCGCGGCCGGGACACAGCAGCGCGACGCGGGCTGGGAGATCCGCTCCCGTGCCAATGCGGCGCCGAGCTTCCAGCGCAATCTCGAACGCTTCACCCAGTTCCTGACGCTGGTCGGCCTCACCGCCCTTTTGGTCGGCGGCGTCGGCGTCGCCAATGCCGTGCGCCGCTTCGTCGAGGCCAAGAAGCTCGACTTCGCCACCCTGAAGGCGGTCGGCGCCACCGGCGGCCGTGTCGTCGCGATCCACCTGACCGAGGTGATGCTGGTCGCCAGCCTCGGTACGGCGATCGGCCTTGTCCTCGGCGCGGCCGCCCCCTTCGCGCTCGGCGCCGTCCTGCAGAGCATCCTGCCGGTGCCCTTCGAGCCAACGCTGGCGCCGGGCGAGCTTGCCGTCGCCGCGCTCTACGGCCTGCTGACGGCGCTGGTCTTCGCCATCATCCCGCTCGGCCGCGCCCATGACGTGCCGGTCTCGGCGCTGTTCCGCGACCAGGTCGAGCCCGATCCCCGCCGCCCGCGCGCGGTCTACCTCGTGCTCTGCCTGCTGGCGCTGGCCGGGCTTGTCGGCGTGGCGCTCGGCTTCGCCTACGATCGGCGCATCGCGCTGATCTATATCGGCGTGATGTTCGGCGTCTTCCTGCTGCTGCGCGGGGTCTCGACCGGGCTGATGGCGCTGGCCCGCCGTCTGCCGCGCCCGCACAGCCCCGCGCTGCGAATGGCGATCGCCAACAGCCATCGCCCGGGTGCATTGACGCCCTCGCTGGTGCTGTCGCTCGGGCTCGGCGTCGCATTGCTTTCGGCCCTGTCCTTCATCGATGTCAGCCTGACGCGCCAGCTCACCGGCGCGCTGCCGGCCAAGGCGCCGAGCTTCTTCTTCCTCGACATCCCCAGCCGCGATTCCGCCCGGTTCGACGCCTTCCTCGCCAGGGAACGCCCCGGCGCCGGCGTCGAGCGCGTGCCGATGATGCGCGGGCGCATCCTCGCGGTGAACGACACCCGCGCCGAGGACATCAAGGCGAGCGAGCAATCCGCCTGGGTGCTCGACGGCGACCGCGGCATCACCTATGCCGCGTCGCTCCCCGAGGGTTCGCGGCTCGCGGCCGGCGAATGGTGGCCGGCCGGCTACAAGGGCGAGCCGCTCGTCTCCTTCGACGCCCAGAACGCCGCCGGCATCGGCCTGAAGATCGGCGACAGGCTGACCGTCAACGTGCTCGGCCGCAGCATCACCGCCCGCGTCGCCAATCTGCGCACCATCGACTGGCGCTCCTTCGGCATCAATTTCGTCATGGTGTTCTCGCCCAACACCTTCGCGGGCGCGCCGCATACCGATCTCGCCACGATCACCGCCGCGCCCAACGGCGACGGCGCCAGCGACCCTGTCCTGATGCGCCGGCTCGCGGCCGAATTCCCCGCGGTCACCGCCGTCCGCGTCAAGGACGCGCTGGAGGCGGTCAACACCATCGTCGAGCAGCTCGCCACCGCGATCCGCGGCGCCTCCGGCCTCGCCATCACCGCAAGCCTGCTTGTCCTGGGCGGCGCTCTGGCCGCGGGCCAGAGGGCGCGGCTCTATGACGCGATGATCCTCAAAACCCTCGGCGCGACCCGCCGCTTCATACTTTCGTCGTACGCCCTTGAATACGCCGCCATCGGCCTCGTCGCCGCCCTGTTTGGCGTTGTCGCGGGTACTGCCGCCGGATGGGGCGTCGTCACGCAAGTGATGCGCATCGATTTCGTCAGTGATCCGACAGGCGCGTTACTGGCTGCGACTGCTGCGATAGCGGTCACCATCCTGTTTGGGCTCGCCGGGACGATAAAAATACTGTCGAAAGCGCCGGCTTCTCATCTCAGGAATTTATGATGACTATCTGCAGACCGCGGAAGATAGACATTAAAATCCTGTAATTCTGCATAGTCTGCCGACCGAACTTCTATCGCTCGACAGGGCTTAACCATGGCGGGCTCTTGTAAGAAGCCGGAAAGCGCCTCATATTCCGGTCATCGCGACTTTCGTGCGCGAGGACGGCCGGTGCCTGCGCGCCTGTCGTCGTCCGAAACAACGTCAGGGGAAAGTCTCTTAATGAGCAACTTCGACCGCAATGCTCCAGTCTGGGGTGCCGGCCGCGCACAGCAGACCAGCGCCGTCGAGATGGATCAGGGCCTGCGCTCGTTCATGCTCGGCGTCTACAACAACATGGCGATCGGCCTCGGCATCACCGGCCTGGCCGCGCTCGGCATCTCGATGCTGGCGATCGCCGGCTTCACGCCCGACGGCAAGATCACGGGCCTGACCGCGCTCGGCCAGGCGATCTATCTCAGCCCGCTGAAATGGGTGGTGATGCTGGCCCCGCTCGCCTTCATCATGCTCTTCTCGTTCAAGGCGGAAAGCATGAGCGCCTCCTCGGCGCGCACCATGTTCTTCGCCTTCGCGGCGGTGATGGGCGTCTCGATGTCGTCGATCCTGGTCGTCTTCACCGGCGCCTCGGTCACGCGCGTCTTCTTCATCACGGCGGCCGCCTTCGGCGCGCTGAGCCTCGTCGGCTACACTACGAAGAAGTCGCTCTCCGGCATGGGCTCGTTCCTGATCATGGGCCTGATCGGCCTGATCATCGCCTCGCTGGTCAACCTGTTCCTGGCCTCGAGCGCGCTGTCCTTCGGCATCTCGGTGCTGGGCGTGCTGATCTTCGCCGGCCTGACCGCCTGGGACACCCAGCGCCTGAAGGAGATGTATCTCTACTCCAACCTGGATCCGGAATCGGCTGCGAAGCTCTCGGTGAACGGCGCTCTGTCGCTCTACCTGAACTTCATCAACATGTTCCAGATGCTGATCACCCTGCTCGGCGACCGCCGCTGAGCGCGCCAGCCAGCGGGCGTCATGCCCAAAGCGAGCCCCGGCCCCGCGGCCGGGGCTTTTCTTTTGGCACGGGCGTTGCTCAACCTGCAGGCATGACGACGCCCTCGATCCGCCCGGCCACGCCCGCCGATATTCCCGCCATCGCCGCGATCTACACTCACGCCGTGCTGCACGGCACAGCCTCCTGGGAACTCGCCCCGCCGGACGAAGCCGAGATGCTGCGCCGCCTCGAAGCGACCCTGACGGGCGGCTATCCCTATCTCGTTGCAGAGGGAGCGGGGACTGTCCTGGGCTATGCCTATGCCGGCGCCTATCGTCCGCGCCCGGCCTATCGCGCCACGGTCGAGAACTCGATCTACGTCGCCCCGGCTGCGCAGGGCACCGGGCTGGGCGGCCGGCTCCTGGAGGCGCTGATGGCGGACTGCACGAACCGGGGCTTTCGCCAGATGATCGCCGTCATCGGCGACGGCACCGGCGCCTCGGTCGGGTCGCGCCGCCTGCACGAGAAGGCCGGGTTCCGATTGATCGGCATCGCCGAGAAGGTCGGCTTCAAGCACGGCCGCTGGCTCGACCAGATGCTGATGCAGAAGGAGCTCGGGGACGGCGACCGCACCCCACCGGCCTGAGCGGAGCCGTCAGCCCACCACGCTGAGCGTCTTGTCGAGCACCTTGAGAACCCGCGAGAGCTCCGAACCGCGCTTCAAAATCAGCCCCGTGGCGGCCACGACCGAATAGGCGCCCTGCCGCCGTGCCAATGCAGGGTCCTTGACGATCCGGTAGAGCGGCATCTCGGAGGAGCGGCGGAAGACCGAGAACTGCGCCTTGTCCTTCAGGAAGTCGATGGCGTAGTCGCGCCACTCGCCCGCCGCGACCATGCGGCCATAGAGGTTGAGCAGTTCGGAAAGCTCGCGCCGATCGAATGTGACGGTGCTGGAGCGGACCGGCGCCGGAAAGGCCAGGACGGCGCCGGCACCCTGCGATTGCGGCGTTTCGCTTTCGCTCATGGCGCCTCCCCGCTTCGATCGGTGAACCCCGGATCAGACATCGCCGGATGATGCGCCCGCGATCCTGCGCTGGCAAGGGACGCAGCCGCGGCCGCTCCTCGCGGCTTCGTGGGAAATGCCGCAATTTCGCCGTCAACAGGTCAAGGACCCGCCAAACTGCGGGGCTCAACTGCCGGTGTTGCCTCGATGGCCCGGTCCCTTCGGACGCCGGCTTGTCAGCCCCCCAGCCCCCCGGAGTTCGGTGGGGCCGGGCCGTTCAATCGAGGCCAACTAGCGGCTGGCGTTTCGCCGGCCGTTTTTCTTTTTGGGCCGGGTCGTCAGCGCGCCTGGCCGTGATACTCGGCATTGGGCCGCATATCGACGGCCGAGGCCATCCGGTTCGACATGTTGTAGAAGGACGCGACGGCGCCGATGTCCCAGATGTCGCGCTCGCCGAACCCCGCCTTGCGCAGCCCTTCCCGGTCGTCGTCGCCGATGAGATGCGGCGTCTCGGTCAGCTTCACCGAGAAATCCAGCATGGCGCGGTGCCGTGCCGACAGATTCGCCGCCCGATAGTTCATCGCCATCAGCTCGCCCAGCACGGGATCGCCGGAGAGCTGGCGCACGGCCGCGCCATGAGCGCTCAGGCAGTAATAGCAGCGGTTCACGCTGGAGACCGCAACCGCGATCATCTCGCGCTCCAGCTTGGACAGGCCGGAGGGCGCCAGCATCAGATCGTTGTAGAAGGCGGCGAAGGTCGTGAGCTTGGCGTCGTCATGGGCGTAGGAAAGGAGCACATTGGGCACGAAGCCGAGCTTCTCCTGGCATTTGTCGAAATAGGCCCGGTTCTCGGGAGAGAGTGCTCCAGGCTTGAGATCGAGCGCCATCACGGCCGGAGGCGCATCCTGCCGTGCCGGCTCCTCGCCGACCTTCGGTTTGTCATGCTTCGTCGCCATGGTGCGTCCCGTCCTCTATCGCGAGCGGCATTTTTGCCGCTTTGTTGAGCAAGGCAAAGTTGAAAGGCCGCGCAGCCTATGTCATCGCTGCGGCAAAACAACGGGGGTTAGCATGGGCAAGCGGGTAACGAATGCCACGGCCACGGCCGTTGCCGCGATTGAGACCGCCGCATCGGGCCTGAAGGCGGCGATGCCGGCCGAGTTCCCCAGGCTGCTCTACGGCCGCTCCGTCGCCGAGGATCTCGAGGCGCTGCCGCCAGCACTGCTCGCGCGCGCCGCCGCCGCCGCCTATGAGCACCTCACCGAGCCGCGCAAGCCCGAAACCATCAATCTGCGGTTCCGCGACGACGAGTTCGGCACGGATGGGCGCGATCACCAGATCACCATCCTCGAGGTGGTCAACGACAACAAGCCGTTCCTGCTCGATTCCACTCTCGCCGAGCTGCAGGAGCAGGGTTACGAGCCGCGCCTCGTGGCCCATCCGATCCTTGCCGTCGCCCGCGACGCCAAGGGCAAGTTCGTCTCGCTGGCCGGCGAGGCGACCGGCCGCGCCCCGGAAGGGACACGCCGCGAGAGCCTGATCCATATCCATCTCGACCGGATCGACTCGGCAGAGGCGCGCGAGCGGCTCAAGCTCGCGCTGGAGCGTGTCTATACCGATGTCGGGCTGGCGGTCGACGACTGGGCGGCGATGCGCGGACGCATCACGGAGGTGATCCAGGCCTACCGCGCCAACCCGCCGCCGCTTCCGGAGGACGAGATCGCCGAGGCGCTGCAATTCCTCGAATGGATCGCCGGCGACAACTTCACCCTGCTCGGCGTGCGCGCCTACCGCTTCCCGGGCGGCGACGTCGCCGCCGACCCGATCGAGGGCTCCGGCCTCGGCATCCTGCGCGATCCCGCGGTCAAGGTCCTGCGCCGCGGCCGCGAGCTGGTGACGACCACGCCGGAGGTGCGCGCCTTCCTGGCGCGGCCGCTGGCGCTCATCATCACCAAGGCCAACGTCAAGAGCCGCGTCCACCGGCACGTCCATCTCGACTATGTCGGGGTCAAGCTGTTCACGCCGGACGGGCGCCTCGACGGCGAATTGCGCATCCTCGGCCTGCTGACCTCCAACGCCTATACCGGCTCGGCCCGGGTCATTCCCTATCTGCGCCTCAAGGTGGCGCGCGTCGCCAAGAACATCGGCTTCGACCCGGCGAGCTATTCCGGCCGCGCGCTGATGAACGTGCTCGACGCCTATCCGCGCGACGAGCTGTTCCAGGTCGACGCCCCGACGCTGGAGCAGTTCGCCCTCGACATCCTGCAGCTCACCGAACGGCCCCGGATCCGGGCGCTCGCCCGGGTCGACGAGTTCGATCGCTTCGTCTCGATCCTCGTCTTCATCCCGAAGGATCGCTACGACACCACGGTGCGCCAGCGGGTTGGCGAATTCCTCGCCCGAATCTACAACGGCCGCCTCTCGGCCGCCTATCCGGCCTATCCGGAAGGGCCGCTCTCGCGGACCCACTACATCATCGGACGCGACGAGGGCAAAACCCCGCGCATCGACCGCGCCACGCTGGAGGCCGGCATCGGCGCGATCGTCCGGACCTGGAGCGACGGGCTGAAGGATGCGCTCGACCGCGAGAAGTCCGGCCCTGCCGCCCGCGCCCTGGCCGAACGCTATGCCGCCGCCTTCGGTGCGGCCTATCGCGAGCGTTTCTCGGCCGACGACGCACTGATCGACATCGAGATGCTTCAGCAGCTCTCGGAGGAGCGACCCCGCGCCGTCAACCTGTATCGCCGCGAGGGCGACCCCGCGACCCGCGCCAATCTGAAGGTGTTCTCGCGCGGCGGCGCGATCTCGCTTTCCGCCCGCGTGCCCCTGCTCGAGAACATGGGGTTCCGCGTCGTCAACGAGCGGACCTTCAACGTGATGCCGCAGGGCCAGGGCGGCGCGCCCGAGAACGCCCGCACCTGGCTGCACGACATGACGCTCGAGCGCGCCGACGACGGCGAGATCGACATCGAGCAACTCGATCCGACGATCGAGGCGGCGCTGATGGCGCAGTTCCGCGGCCTCGCCGAATCCGACCGCTTCGACCAGCTTGTGCTCGCCGCCGGCCTCGGCTGGCGCGAGGCGGCGCTGCTGCGCGCCTTCGGCCGCTATCTGCGCCAGGTCGGAGCGCCCTATGCACAGGGCTACATCGCCGATGCCCTGACCCGCCATGCCGGCATCGCGGCCGGTCTGGTCGGCTATTTCGCCGCCAAGTTCGATCCGCGCATCAAGGCCGACGAGCGCGAGCAGCGCATGGCCCAGAAGCGCAGCGAGATCGAGGACGCGCTCGACGCCGTCACCAGCCTCGACGAGGACCGCATCCTGCGCCGCCTGGTCAACCTGGTCGACGCGGCGCTGCGCACCAATTTCTTCCAGCTCGGCCCCGATGGCCTGCCGCGCGAGACGATCACCTTCAAGTTCGACTGCGCCCGGGTCGACGGCCTGCCGCTGCCCCGCCCGCTCTACGAGATCTTCGTCTATTCTCCGCGCGTCGAGGGTATCCATCTGCGTTTCGGCAAGGTGGCGCGCGGCGGCCTGCGCTGGTCGGACCGGCCGCAGGATTTCCGCACCGAGGTGCTCGGCCTGGTCAAGGCTCAGCAGGTCAAGAATGCGGTCATCGTGCCGGTCGGCGCCAAGGGCGGCTTCGTGCCGAAGCAATTGCCGCCGGCCTCCGACCGCGCCGCCTGGCTTGCGGAGGGCACCGAGAGCTACCGCATCTTCATCCGCAACCTGCTGGAGCTCACCGACAATCTCGACGGCGAAACCATCGTGCCGCCGCCGGATACCGTGCGCCATGACGGGGACGACCCCTATCTCGTCGTCGCCGCCGACAAGGGCACCGCGACCTTCTCGGACACCGCCAACGCGATCTCGCTGGAGAAGCACCACTGGCTCGGCGACGCCTTCGCCTCGGGTGGCTCGCAGGGCTACGACCACAAGGGCATGGGCATCACCGCCCGCGGCGCCTGGGAGGCGGTGAAGCGCCATTTCCGCGAGGTCGACGTCGACATCCAGACGACGCCCTTCACAGTCGCCGGCGTCGGCGACATGTCGGGCGACGTCTTCGGCAACGGCATGCTGCTCTCGCCGGCGATCCGGCTTGTCGCGGCCTTCGACCACCGCGACATCTTCCTCGATCCCGATCCGGACCCGGTGACCTCGCTGGCCGAGCGCCAGCGCCTCTTCGCGCTGCCGCGCTCCTCCTGGCAGGACTACGACATGAGCCTGATCTCGAAGGGCGGCGGCGTCTTCTCGCGCCAGGCCAAGAGCATCCCGCTCTCTCCGGAAGTCCGCGCCCTGCTCGACCTCGACCAGAAGGAGGTCTCGCCGCCGGAGCTGATGACCGCGATCCTGAAGGCGCGCGTCGACCTGCTCTGGTTCGGCGGCATCGGCACCTATATCCGCGCCTCCGACGAGACCGATGCCCAGGTCGGCGACCGTGCCAACGACGCGATCCGCATCACCGGCGCCGATCTGCGGACCAGGGTCATCGGCGAGGGTGCAAATCTCGGCGTCACCCAGCGGGGCCGCATCGAGGCCGCTCGCAAGGGCGTCAAGCTCAACACCGACGCCATCGACAACTCGGCCGGCGTCAACACCTCCGACGTCGAGGTCAACATCAAGATCGCGCTGGCCGGGCCGGTCAAGGACGGGCGCCTCGCCGAAGACAAGCGCAACGCCCTGCTCGCGGCGATGACCGACGAGGTCGGCCTGCTCGTCCTGCGCAACAACTATCTGCAGACCCTGGCCCTCTCGCTCACCGAGGCCAAGGGCGTCGCGGCGACGCCGGGCCTGCGCTTCCTGATGCAGACGCTGGAGCAGGAGGGTCGGCTCGACCGCTCGGTCGAGTTCCTGCCGAGCGATGCCCAGCTGGCCGAGCGGGAGAAGCGCGGCGAGGGCCTGACGCGGCCGGAGCTGTCGGTCCTGCTGGCCTATGCCAAGCTGGCGCTTCACGATGCGCTGCTCGAATCGAGCGTGCCGGACGATCCCTATCTCGCGACCGAGCTCGTCCGCTACTTCCCGAGGGCGCTGCGCGACGCCTATCCCGACGCGATTGCCGGCCACAGGCTGCGCCGCGAGATCGTCGCCACCCAGCTCGCCAACGCGATCGTCAACCGCGGCGGCCCGGCCCTCGTGCCGGTGCTGGCCGCGCTGACCCGCTCGGAGGTGCCAGCCATCGCCGCCGCCTATGCGATCGCCCGCGATTCCTTCGACCTGATCGGCCTCAACGGCGAGATCGACGCGCTCGATGCCAGGATTCCCGGCAGGACGCAGCTCGGCCTCTACGGCGCCGCGCAAGAACTCGTCGTCGACCGCATGGGCTGGTTCCTGCGGCGCGGCGCAGCCAGGCCCGGCGCGATCGAGCAGACCATCGCGCACTACGCCAAGGGCGTTGCCGATCTCTCGGCCGAGCTCGACGCATTGCTGCCGGAGGCGGCGGCACAGGCCCGGCTCGCCCGCATCGCCGTCCTCACAGCGGAAGGCGTGCCCGAGGTGCTCGCCACCCGCGTCGCCAGCCTGCCCTCGCTCGCGCAGGCGACCGAGATCGTCGACATCGCCGAGGACGGCAAGCGCCGCATCGGCGACGTCGCCCGCATCCATTTCGGCGTGGACGCGTTCTTCGGCCTGGCCAATCTCAAGGCGGCGGCCGCCGCCGTGCCGGCGACGGACGATTACGAGCGCCTGGCCCGCGAGAGGGCGCTGGAGACGCTGGACGACGCCCATGCGCAGATCACCCGGGAGATCGCCTGCTCCGGCGCGGCCAAGGGTTCGCTCGAAAGCTGGCTGGCCGAACGCGGCGGCGAGGCCGAGCGCACCCGCAGCACGGTCAGCGCCATCGTCGCCTCGGGCTTGACCTTGCCGAAGCTGATGGTCGCGGCCGGCATGCTCGCCGATCTGCCGCGCAGGCACTGAAAGAACGGACATGACCAACGAAACCGGCCCCACCACCCGCGTCGACCCGAAGCTGCTCGAGATCCTGGTCTGCCCGCTGACCAAGAGCACGCTGGAATACGACGCGGCGAAGCAGGAGCTGATCAGCCGCGCGGCCAAGCTCGCCTATCCGATCCGCGACGGCATCCCGATCATGCTGCCGGAAGAGGCGCGGCCGCTGGAGGAGTGAGGCCAGTCGCTATTCCGGGTCGGCCGGTAGGGCCGAGTCCAGAATCGCCGAGCACGGGCTTCGGAGTGGACGGATACGCGCGCGAACCCCTGTCCTGGAAGGAGAGCGGTAGGGTGAGGTGTGGGCCGCTGGACCAGTTGGGCGAGCCCTCACCGCAGCAGCGGCCATCCGACGGCAAATCCGGTTAGGGGCCTTCCCCTCACCCTGCCCTCTCCCGCCGGGACAGTGTTCCCCGCGCCTCTGTTGTCATGGCGCCCAACAGCAACAGCGCTTCCTAGAGCGCCTCGCCCCGCAGCAGCCGCGGCGGGGCGCCTGCAACGCCGGCCGCCTCGCGGATGAAGAAGCGCTTCAGCCCGGGCAGCCGGTCGACCATTCCCAATCCGAGATCGCGGGCCAGCCTGAGCGGCGTCGCATCGTTGGAGAACAGCCGGTTCAGCCCGTCGGTAACGGCGCCCATCGCGACCGTATCGAAGCGCCGCGCCTTCTCGTAGTCTTCGAGCACGTCGAGCCCGCCGGGGTCGAGCCCGAGCCGCGCCGCGTCGACGATCGCCTCCGCCAGAGCGGCGACGTCCTTGAGGCCGAGATTGAGCCCCTGGCCCGCGATCGGATGGATCAGATGGGCGGCATCGCCCAGCAGCGCGAAGCGGTGGTCGACGAAGCGCCGGGCCACGCCGAAGCCAAGCGGATAGGCGTTCATGGGGCTTTCCAGCACGATCTCGCCGAGCTCGAGCCCGAAGCGCGTCTCGATCTCGGCGAGAAGGTCCACCGCGTCCAGCGAGAGCAGCGGCTCGACATTCTCGCTCCGCTCCGTCCAGACGATCGAGGAGCGGTGGCCGAGCTTGCCGCCGTCGCTGAGTGGCAGGATGGCGAAGGGGCCCGACGGCAGGAAATGCTCGACCGCGCGGCCGTGATGCGGGCGCTCGTGACCGATCGTCGCGACGATGCCCGACTGGCGATAGTTCCAGCCGACCCAGCCGATACCGGCCTGCTCCCGCAGCCTCGACCGCGCCCCATCGGCCGCGACCAGCAGGGCCGCGCGTTCGGGCGCGCCTTCCGTGAAGACGATCTCGACGGCATCGTCCTCGACGCGGAAGCGGCGGACGCCGAGGGGCCGCAATTCGGCCCCGACGCGCCGGCACTCAGCCTTCAGTTCCGCCGTCAGGGCGGCGCTCTCGACCATATGGGCGAAGGGCCGGCCGGGCTCGACCTCTCCGTCGAAGGTCAGGAACACCGGCCGCACCGCATCGCCCGCCCGGCTGTCGGAGATCGCCATCTCCGTCATCGGCTGCGCCTTGGCGGAGACCGCGTCCCAGACACCGAGCGTCTCCAGCATAGCCTGCGCGCCGGCCGCCACGGCATAGGCGCGGCTGTCGGCTTTGGGCGCCGCATCGATTCCAGGGTCGGCCAGCACGACGGATGCGGCTGCCCCGAGCGCCTGCTTCAGCGCGAGTGCGAGGCTCAGCCCCGCGATGCCGCCCCCGGCGATGACGATGCGCATGCTTGCTCCCGGCGCGTCGGCCATTCTGCGTCTCCCGGCACCGCTTGACGAGGCGGAGCGCCTTGGTGCTGATGCGGGCAAGACCCGGCTGTTCCTCTGCGGGCCGCCGGCCGCTCCGTCAACCCGACAGCGATAGGCCCATGTCACAGCAGATCAATGCGTCGCTGACGGCGATCCTCGACCTCGAGCGGCTCGAAAGCAATCTGTTCCGCGGTCGCAGCCCCAAGTCGACCTGGCCCCGCGTCTTCGGCGGTCAGGTGATCGCCCAGGCGCTCTACGCCGCCTGCAAGACCGTGGAGGAGCGCCAGCCGCATTCGCTGCATGCCTATTTCCTCCTGCCCGGCGATCCTGAAACGCCGATCGTCTACGAGGTCGACCGCCTGCGCGACGGCCGCTCCTTCACGACGCGGCGCGTGCTCGCCATCCAGAAGGGCGAGGCGATCTTCGCCATGTCCGCCTCGTTCCAGATCGAGGAAGCCGGCTACGAGCATCAGATGCCGATGCCCAAGGTGCCGATGCCGGAGGAGCTGCCGGATCGCGAGGCCATGGCGCGGAACGTTCTGCCGCATATGCCGGACGCCGTTCAGGCCTATTACCAGCGCAAGCGGCCCATCGAGATCCGGCCCGTCGAGCTCGAGCGCTATCGCACCGGCGGCAAGATGGAGCCCAGGTTCAACGTCTGGATCCGGGCAATGGAGGCGCTCCCGGACGAACCGGCGCTGCACCAGAGCGTGCTGGCTTACGCATCGGACCTGATGCTGCTCGATTCCAGCCTGATCGCGCATGGCACCACCGTCTTCGACCAGCGGGTCCAGGGCGCCAGCCTCGACCACGCGCTCTGGTTCCATCGGCCCTTCCGCGCCGACGAATGGCTGCTCTACGCCCAGGACAGCCCCTCGACCTCGGGTGCGCGTGGCTTCTCGCGCGGGCTGATCTTCGATCGCGAGGGCCGGCTGGTCGCATCCGTGGCCCAGGAGGGGTTGATCCGACCCCGGCCGGACCGCGCCTGAGGAAGTTTTGGGCGCCTGCCCGAAAAGAAGGCAGTGGCCTTTATTTTAGGCAAACCCTGGCGATCCCCATCCGAATCGCGTCCGGATTCGCGGTCAGTGCCCGTTTTCCGGCCCCTGGTGGCTTTGGCACGTCCCTTGAATTGCGTGTCGCGACGCACTGCAAACCGCAGGGCGCGCGAGGTGCAACGCGTTCGCCGGGGCTGACGGCCGGCGCCGAGAAGGGGAACCCCAGCACATGAAAATCGTGATGGCGATCATCAAGCCGTTCAAGCTGGAGGAGGTGCGCGACGCGCTGACCGCCATCGGCGTGCACGGACTCACCGTGACGGAAGTGAAGGGCTACGGCCGGCAGAAGGGCCATACCGAAATCTACCGCGGCGCCGAGTACGCCGTGAGCTTCCTGCCGAAGATCAAGATCGAGGTCGCGGTCGGCAACGATCTCGTCGACCGCGTCGTCGAGGCGATCACCGCCACGGCCCGCACGGGCCAGATCGGCGACGGCAAGATCTTCGTCTCCGCGATCGAGAAGGCCGTGCGCATCCGCACCGGCGAGACCGACGCCGACGCCCTTTGAGCATCCGATCCTTCAGGAGTTTCAAGCGATGAATTTCAGGACTTCCCTGCGGGCCGGATTGACCGGCCTCGCGCTCGCCGCGCTCTGCGCTGGCGCGGCCTTCGCCCAGACCGCTGCGCCTGAGGCGCCCGCCGCCGCTGCCGCGGTCCCGAACAAGGGCGACACGGCCTGGATGCTGGTGTCCTCCCTGCTCGTTCTGTTCATGACGCTGCCGGGCCTGGCCCTGTTCTACGGCGGCCTCGCCCGCTCGAAGAACATGCTGTCGGTGATGAGCCAGATCACCGCCACGGCCATCCTGATGTGCCTGATCTGGGTGATCTACGGCTACAGCCTCTCCTTCACCAGCGGCGGCTCGCTGACGAGCTTCGTCGGCTCGTTCTCCAAGGCCTTCCTCGCCGGCGTGAACAATGATTCGACCTCCGACACCTTCACCAAGGGCGTCGTGATTCCCGAATACGTCTTCATCTGCTTCCAGATGACCTTCGCGATGATCACCCCGGCGCTGATCATCGGCGGCCTCGTCGAGCGCATGAAGTTCTCCGCCCTGATCCTGTTCGTCGCGTTGTGGGGTACCTTCGTCTACTTCCCGATCGCGCACATGGTCTGGTTCTCGGAAGGCTACCTCTTCACCCTCGGCGCGCTCGACTTCGCCGGCGGCACCGTGGTCCACATCAACGCCGGTATCGCCGCTCTGGTCGGCGCGCTCGTGCTCGGCAAGCGCATCGGCTACGGCAAGGAGCTGATGACGCCGCATTCGCTGACGATGACCTTCATCGGCACGGCCGTCCTCTGGGTCGGCTGGTTCGGCTTCAACGCCGGCTCCAACCTCGAGGCCACCGGCGGCGCCGCGCTCGCCATGATCAACACCTTCGTCGCGACCGCGGCCGCCGGCCTCGGCTGGCTCTTCATCGAGTGGATCGTCAAGGGCAAGCCCTCGCTCCTCGGCATGCTCTCCGGCATCGTGGCGGGTCTGGTCGCGGTCACCCCGGCCGCCGGCCTGGTCGGGCCGATGGGCGCGATCGTGCTCGGCGTCATCGCCGGCATCGTCTGCTTCTTCTTCTGCACCACGGTGAAGAACGCGCTCGGCTACGACGACTCGCTCGACGTCTTCGGGGTCCACGGCGTCGGCGGCATCATCGGCTCGATCGGCACCGGCATCTTCGTCTCGCCGGCGCTGGGCGGTGTCGGCGTCGCCGACTACGCGATGGGCGCGCAGGTCTGGAAGCAGTTCGTCGCCGTCGTCATCGCCGTGCTCTGGAGCGGCATCGGCTCCTTCATCCTCTACAAGATCGTCGACGTGATCGTCGGCCTGCGCGTCACCTCGGACCAGGAGCGCGAGGGCCTCGACATCGCCGAGCATGGCGAGCGGGCCTACAATATGTGACTGTGCCGGCATCGCTTCCGCGACGCCGCGATTCACGTGAAACCAGCCCCGGCGGGAAACCGCCGGGGCTTTTCCATGGCGGCACCCTCGCGGGCTCGCCGCGCTTCAAGGTTAAGCAGGCCTTAACCACGGCTTCGTAACCTGAACGGGATATGGCCGGCATGATGCGGCCCGAAGCCCGGAACACGACCCGAAGCCGCATGCGCACCATCCGCCGCTCCCGATCGCTCATGGACCGCCTGCCCGATCCGGTGCGGGAGTTCCTGTCGCGCCGTGCCGCCGAGCTCGTCGGCCTGGGTCTCCTGGCCCTGATGGTCGTGGTCGCGCTTGCCCTGGCGAGCTGGTCGGCCGAGGATCCGAGCCTCAACAACGCCACCAACGGCGCCGTGCGCAACTGGCTCGGCCGCCCCGGCGCGATGATCGCCGACCTGCTGATGCAGCTCGTCGGGCTCGGCGTGATCGCCCTGCTCTTCCCGCCGATGATCTGGGCGCTGCGCTTGATCCGCTTCCATCTCTTCGACCGCGGCGCCCTCAAGCTCGGCCTCTGGGTGATCGGCATCACCGCCGCCGCAGCCGTCGCCAGCGCCCTTCCGCCGACGCCGCGCTGGCCCCTGCCCACCGGCATGGGCGGCGTCATCGGCGACGGCCTGCTCTTCGGCACGCGCAACATCGCCGGCATCGCCGGCAGCGCGGTCGCGAGCCTGGTCGGCTTCCTCTATGCCGGCATCGCCATTCTCGCCGTCACCGCGGCAGCCGGCTTCGGCTTCGTCCATGACGAAGACCCTGTCCTCGACGACGAGGCCGATGACGGCCTGTCCGACGGCGAGGAGCGCGGCGACGAGGAGCCCGGCATCGCCGTCATCCTGATCGGCTGGCTCGCCCATGGCGCGATGGCCCTGCGGGCTGCGATCCTGCGCCGCCTGCCGCATCCGCCCGAGCCGGCGGTCGACACCGGCATGGCGCCGCCGGCTCCAGGAACCGGCCGCGTCCGCCGCGAGCCGCAGTTCGGCGCCGCCCCCGCGCCACGCCAGCCGCTGCCCGATTTCGAGCCGCAGCCGCTGCCGGGCGCGCGCGCTCCGGCGGCCCGCGATGTCGACGACGATCCGCCTTTCGACATCGGCGAGGCCGAGGATCTGCGCGACCTCAACGCGCCGCGCGTCGCGGCGAGGGCCCCCGCGCCGAAGCCGGGCAAGCGCATGCAGCGCGAGGCGCAGCCCTCCTTCCTCGACCGTGACGCCTTCGAGCTGCCGCCGCTGACCTATCTGGCCGAGCCGAAGAGGTCGCCGGCCGCTGCCGTCTCGACCGACGCGCTGGAACAGAATGCGACCCTGCTGGAGGGCGTGCTCGAGGATTTCGGCGTGCGCGGCGAAATCACGCAGGTCCGTCCCGGCCCTGTTGTGACTTTGTACGAGCTCGAGCCTGCGCCGGGGACGAAGTCGTCGCGGGTGATCTCGCTGGCCGACGACATCGCGCGCTCGATGAGCGCGGTCT
>NZ_MKSQ01000002.1 GCF_001898115.1 Allobosea sp. 67-29
CATCGACGAGATGAGCCAGGCCGTCGCCCATCTCGACGAGATGACCCAGCAGAACGCCGCCCTGGCCGAGCAGAGCGCCGCCTCCGCCAACGCGCTCTCCGGCCGCATCGGACAGCTCAACGACCTCGTCGCAACCTTCCGCACCGGCCGCGAGGCGGTGGGGCAGACCGGAGCTCCCCAGCCGCTGCCGGCAGCCGGACCGCGCCCGGCCCGGCCGGCGCCGCGCCCCATGCTTCGCCCCGCCGCCTCCGCCCCCGCGGCCGGCGAACCCGAGCCCGAGCGCCTGCGCCAGCTCGCCGAGGCCGCCTTCGTCCAGTCCAGGACCGCCCCGGCCCCGCGCAAGGTCGCCAACGGACGCGCCCAGGACTCCGGATGGGAAGAGTTCTGACCCAGGGCGCAAAGGCATCCGGCCAGCCAGCCGCCACATCTCCTAACGGCGCCCAAGGGCGCCGTTAGCGTTTCAGGGGGCCGATCCGCCAGCAGCCGGCGTTTTTCCGGCGCATCCGCGCCTTGCAATATGGCGGACGGCACCTATCTCAGCTCCAGCGCCGCCACAGTCGTGCCCAGCAGGCGCCACCATCGACAGCCATCTTTGCGAGACTTCGACCTTGCAGGCGCCCGGGGCGCCGGCAACCGTCGTCGCCCCCCTGTTCCGCCTGCCCGGCGGAGCCAGGGCTCTCCTCACTTCCAGGGAGACCGGACCCATGCAGATCAGCCAGGTTCTTCAAGCTCTCGGCCAGTTCGCCATCGCCATTGCGCCGCGCGACCGCGCCACTCGCCCGCTCGAGATCGACCTCGACGGCGCCGATGCCCCATCCCCGTTCGAACAGGCCGCCATCGGCACCTGGCAGACGGAGGACGGCGCCATTCTCATCGACCTGACGCCCGACGGCCGCTTCCACAAGCAGAAGCCGGAGATCGGCGCGCGCCACAGCGGTCGATACGCGGTCGACCGTTCCAAGCTCTATTTCGAGGGCGAATCCGGCTGGGTCGCGCTGGGCAAGCTCAAGCGCGGCAAGCTCAGCATCGGCGAGAATCACTTCCGCAAGGCGTGACGTCGCCTCGATCGGAACAAGGGCCGGGCCTCCCAGACGGGGCCCGGCCCTTTTTGTTTGCAAGACGGCGTCGCCGGGCGGTCAATAGCCGACGGTGAAGCGGCGCCGGCCGTGGGCGGGCTTCTCCAGCTCGTCGACCAGGGCAACCGCATAGTCCTCGGCCGATATCGTGCTGCCGCCCTGAGGGTCGACGAGGAGCCGGTCGCCACCGAGCCGGAACCTGCCGGTGCGCTCGCCCGGCTGAATCACGGCCGAAGGCGAAAGGAAGGTCCAGTCCAGGGCCGGCTCCCGCTTCAGCAGGTCGAGGAAGGCTCCCCCTTTCCTCGCTTCGTCGAGATAGATGGCGGGGAATTCAGGCGTGTCGAACAGCCTCACGCCGGGAGCGACCTCGAGGCTTCCGGCCCCGCCGACGACGAGATAGCGCTTCACGCCGGACTGCTTCACCGCGGCGAGCAGAAGCTCCGGGTCGCTCGCGGTGAAATGCACGGCGCTGATCGCCGCATCATGGCCGGCCAGCAGCGTCGCGAGCCCATCCTTGTCGAAGACATCGCCCTTCACGGCGGTGACCCCCGGCAGGGACGCGACCTTCTCCGGATGGCGGACGATGGCGGTGACGGCGTGGCCGCGTGCGGAGAGTTCGCCCAGCAGGCGCGAACCGATGAATCCGCTGGCGCCGATCAATGCGACCTTCTTGGCGACTTTCATGACAGAGGTTCCTTTTTATGGTATCCGCCGGATACCTGCACTCCAGTGGAACCTATCTGATCCTGCCGCGCGGCCCCGTAAAGAAGGCACTTTCACGCGACATGGTCACCTCCGGGAAACCGTCATGCTGAAACGCCCCGATCCTTTCCAGGCGCTGTGCCCGACGCGGCGCGTGCTCGATCGCATCGGCGATAGCTGGGCTGTGCTGATCCTGATCGCGCTCGACGAAGGGACGCTGCGCTTCAACCAGCTCCGGCGCCGCATCGAGAACATCTCGCAGAAGATGCTGTCGCAGACGCTGAAAAGCCTGGAGCGCGACGGGCTGGTGCGCCGCGAGGTCTTTCCGACCGTGCCGGTGACCGTCGAATACTCGCTGACCGAGCTGGGGCGGACGCTGGCGCAGACGGTGAACCAGCTCACCCTCTGGGCCGAGGCGCATATCGGCGAGGTCGAGGCGGCGCAGCAGCGCTACGATCGGGAGGCCGGTTCGGCGAAAGCGCCCGCCGCGCCGCCCGCGGCCGCCGGGATCCGGTAGCGCTGGCGTTTCCACAAAATTCGTGTATATGCCCGGCATCCGCGCTGAAAAGACGGCTGCGCGACCCCTCCGCGATGAGGCGGCTCGCGGATTTCGGACCTCGCTGGACGACATCCCGGCCAGGCCCGCCAGATCAACCCGAGACACAAGGATATCCCGATGTCGATCACTGCCGAACGCAAGACCGAGCTGCTCAAGGAATACGCCACCAAGCCGAACGACACCGGCTCGCCGGAAGTCCAGGTCGCGATCCTGACCGAGCGCATCAACAACCTCACCGGCCACTTCAAGTCGCATGCGAAGGACAACCACTCGCGCCGCGGCCTGCTCAAGCTGGTCTCGCAGCGCCGTTCGCTGCTCGACTATCTCAAGGGCAAGGAAGAGGCCCGCTACAAGACGCTGATCGAACGGCTCGGCATCCGCCGCTGATCGAAGGCCGAAAACCGTTTCCGCCCGGTGCGCCACGCTCCGGGCGGCTCCTTTTCGGGCGACTCCGCCAGGGGCGGGGCGCCTGACTGCCGCGGCGGCCGCATGGGGCGGCCCTCCCGCGTGACCCGCCGGGCGCCGAAAGACGTCCATGGCAGGATCGCCGAGCGCTCGGGCGCATTCCTTCTCAGACCCGAGCGTTCCGCCGTCTTGCCCATGGGCCTGAAGGCACCGGACGGGTCGGACCCGACCGAAAGACGACACACATGTTCGACATCCAAACCGAAGAACTGATCTGGGGCGGCCGCAAGCTCGTCCTCGAAACCGGCAAGGTCGCCCGCCAAGCCGACGGCGCCGTGATGGCCACCTATGGCGAGACCGTCCTGCTCGCCACCGTCGTCTCCGCGAAGGAGCCGAAGCCGGGCTTCGACTTCTTCCCGCTGACCGTGAACTATCAGGAGAAGACCTTCGCGGCCGGCCGCATCCCCGGCGGCTATTTCAAGCGCGAGGGCCGTCCGAGCGAGAAGGAGACGCTGGTCTCCCGCCTGATCGACCGGCCGATCCGCCCGCTCTTCGTCGAAGGCTACAAGAACGACACGCAGGTCGTCGTGACGGTCCTGCAGCATGACCTCGAGAACGATCCCGACATCCTCGCAATGGTCGCGACCTCGGCGGCGCTGACGCTCTCCGGCGTGCCCTTCATGGGCCCGATCGGCGGTGCCCGCGTCGGCTATATCGATGGCGCCTACAAGCTGAACCCGACCATCGAGGAGATGAAGGAATCGGCTCTCGACCTCGTCGTCGCCGGCACCCAGGACGCCGTGATGATGGTCGAATCCGAGGCCAAGGAGCTCTCCGAGGAGATCATGCTCGGCGCCGTGATGTTCGGCCACAAGCATTTCCAGCCGGTGATCGAGGCGATCATCCGCCTGGCCGAGAAGGCCGCCAAGGAGCCGCGCGACTTCAACCCGCCGGACGATTCCGCCATCCTCGACGCGATCATGAAGATCGGCGAAGCCGATCTGCGCGCCGCCTACAAGATCACCGCCAAGGCCGAGCGCTACAAGGCGGTCGACGCCGTCAAGGCCAAGGTCGTCGCCGCGCTGGTCTCGGAGACCCCGGACGGCGTGACCAGCTTCACCAAGGAGAAGGTCGGCGCCCAGTTCAAGGAAGCCCAGGCCAAGATCGTGCGCTGGAACATCCTCGACGACGGCATCCGCATCGACGGCCGCGACGGCAAGACGGTGCGCCCGATCGTCGCCCAGGCCGGCGTCCTGCCGCGCACCCACGGCTCGGCGCTGTTCACCCGCGGCGAGACGCAGGCGCTGGTCGTGACCACGCTCGGAACCGGCGACGACGAGCAGTTCATCGACTCGCTGGAAGGCACCTACAAGGAAACCTTCCTGCTGCACTACAACTTCCCGCCCTATTCGGTCGGCGAGACCGGCCGCATGGGTTCGCCCGGCCGCCGCGAGATCGGCCACGGCAAGCTCGCCTGGCGCGCCATCCACCCGATGCTGCCGCCGAAGGGCGAATTCCCCTACACGCTGCGCGTCGTCTCGGAGATCACCGAGTCGAACGGCTCCTCCTCGATGGCCACCGTCTGCGGCACCTCGCTGGCGCTGATGGATGCCGGCGTGCCGCTGCGCGCCCCGGTCGCGGGCATCGCCATGGGCCTGATCCTCGAGGGTGAGCGCTTCGCCGTGCTGTCCGACATTCTCGGCGACGAGGACCATCTCGGCGACATGGACTTCAAGGTGGCCGGCACGGGCGAGGGCATCACCTCGCTGCAGATGGACATCAAGATCGCCGGCATCACCGAGGAGATCATGAAGGTCGCCCTCGAGCAGGCGAAGGGCGGCCGCGAGCACATCCTCGGCGAAATGGCCAAGGCGCTCTCCGCCTCGCGCAGCCAGCTCGGCGAGTTCGCGCCGCGCATCGAGACGATGAAGATCCCGGTCGACAAGATCCGCGAAGTCATCGGCTCCGGCGGCAAGGTCATCCGCGAGATCGTCGAGAAGACCGGCGCCAAGGTGAACATCGAGGACGACGGCACCATCAAGATCGCCTCGGCCGACGGAAAGTCGATCGAAGCCGCGATCAAGTGGATCAAGTCGATCGTCTCCGAGCCGGAAGCCGGCGTGATCTATGACGGCACCATCGTCAAGATCATGGAGTTCGGCGCCTTCGTGAACTTCTTCGGCGCCAAGGACGGCCTCGTCCACATCTCCGAACTCGCTCCCAAGCGCGTCCAGAAGGTGCAGGACGTCGTCAAGGAAGGCGACAAGGTCAAGGTGAAGTTCCTCGGCATGGACGAGCGCGGCAAGATCCGCCTCTCGATGAAGGTCGTCGACCAGGAGACCGGCGAGGACATCACCGAGAAGCTCAAGGCCGAGCGCGACGCCGAGAAGGCCCGCGAGAAGCAGGGCGCGGCCGAGTAATCGCCGCAAGCGGATTCACGTGAAGCAAGGCGCCCCGCAACGAAGGCTGCGGGGCGTTTTTCTTTTTGGGGCGGTGCCGTCGAACCGGCGCCTGGTCGATGAGGCCCCGCGCATTCTCGTCCAAAGATTCTCGTGTTGCCGCATCCCGATCGCCGAGAATGATGGCTGGCGGCTCGACTCTCAATAGTCTAGACATATGCCGATCCATGGAGACCGGCATGTCCGACCACCGCATCGCCTCGCCCGACGACCTCGCCCGCGCCTATCCCAACCCGATGGCACCGGCATCGGTCTTCAAGGAGATCGACCATGTCGACGCGAACTATGCAGCGCTGATCGCCGCCTCGCCGTTTTTTGTGCTCGCGACGGTCGGTCCGGGCGGGCTGGATTGTTCGCCGCGTGGGGATTTGCCGGGCTTTGTCACGGTCAGGGACGCGAAAACGCTCCTGATTCCCGACCGAAAAGGCAATAACCGTCTGGATTCCTTGAAGAATATCCTGTTCGACGATCGAATCGGAAT
Organism: Allobosea sp. 67-29; assembly: GCF_001898115.1. Classification (GTDB taxonomy): domain Bacteria; phylum Pseudomonadota; class Alphaproteobacteria; order Rhizobiales; family Beijerinckiaceae; genus Allobosea. The sequence continues at coordinate 5,683 of NZ_MKSQ01000002.1, forward strand.
GCTCTTCATGATCCCCGGTTGCGGCGAGACGCTACGCCTGAACGGACGTGCGGAGGTTTCTTGCGACCCTGAGTTGTTGTCGCGGTTCGAGATGGCCGGGAAGCTACCGGCGAGCGTCATGGTCGTCCATGTCGAGGCGGTCTACTTCCAGTGCTCGCGCGCCGTCGTGCGGGCGGAGCTGTGGAACGCGGAGCGGCACGTCGACCGGCGCAGCCTGCCCTCACCCGGCACGATCCTGCGCGACATCACCGCCCGAAATGCGAAGGTCGAGACGTTCGACGGCAAGGCCTATGATGAGGCTCTGCCGGGCCGGGTCAAGGCGACGCTTTATTGAGAGACGCTTCCCTTCCCCCTCGGGCGGAGAGGTTGGCACGGCGGAGCCGTAGCAACCGAGGGCAAGACCTCAGCCAAAAACAAGAAAGGGCCGCTGATGCAGCCCTTTCTTCATTCGTCTGCTGAACCGGAGACCTTCTCTCCCAGAAGAGAGAAGGAAGAGCTCAGAGCAGTCCTTCATTCCCCGCCAGCGTCTTCAAGCTGACATCGGGGCGGGCCCCGACATGCGAGATGATCTCGGCCGCGGCGAGCGCGCCAAGACGCAGGCAGTCGCGCGTCTCGCGGCCCGAGGTCAGCCCATGGAGGAAGCCCGCAGCGAAGAGATCACCGGCGCCGGTCGCATCGACCACGCGCTCGACCGGGAAGACCGGCTCCTCGACGATGCCGTCCGGCGTCACGGCGAGCGCGCCTTTTTCCGAACGGGTGACGACAGCCAAAATGTTCTCCGAGCGCAGCCAGGACAGGGCCGTGTCGAAATCCGAGGTCTGGTACAGGCTCTTGAGCTCGTGCTCATTGGCGAAGACGAGATCGACCATGCGGTTGCGGATCAGGCCGACGAACTCGTCGCGATAGCGGTCGACGCAGAAGGAATCGGAGAGGGTGATGGCGACGCGGCCGCCGGCCTTGTGCGCGATCTCGGAGGCCTTGCGGAAGGCGTCCTTCGCCGCCGGCGGGTCCCAGAGATAGCCTTCGAGATAGACGATATCGGCGGCCTCCACAGCCTTGGCGTCGACATCGGCGGCCGAGAGGCCCTGGCAGGCGCCGAGATAGGTGTTCATCGTGCGCTCGCCATCCGGCGTGACGATGATGAAGGAACGGGCCGTGGCCGGGCCTTCCGTCGCGTCGGCCGTGCCGAAGGCGACGCCGAGCGAGGTCAGGTCATGACGATAGAGCTTGCCGAGCTCGTCGCCGCGGACCTTGCCGATGAAGGCGCCCTTGCCGCCGAAGGAGGCGAGGCCCGCGATGGTGTTCGCGGCCGAGCCGCCCGAGATGATGCGCGCCGGGCCCATAGCCGCATAGAGCTGCTCGGCGCGCTCCTCGTCGATCAGCATCATCGCGCCTTTGGTCAGCTTCTGCGCAGCCAGGAAGTCCTCCTCGGCGGAAGCGAGAACGTCGACGATGGCGTTGCCGAGGGCGAGGACGTCCGTACGGGTGCTGGTCATGAATGGGTCCGGATTGGCGCGGCGCTGGATGGCCGGAAGGAAGGGTGGCGGCCGTGTCGCATCCGGCCGGTTTCGGGTCAAGCCGGCGGGTCGCGGCGGGCGGCGGCCTCATCGAGGATTCCGCCGAGGCGCCGCAGATCCTCGGCATCGAGCGCGCCGATCTCCCGGGCGAGCCGGTTGGCGAAAAGCGTCGCTTCGGCGTCCAGCCCTGCCGTATCGACCGTCACCCGCGGATGGGAGAGATCGGCAAGGCGGACGAGCTCGTCGGCCTCGTCCCAGATGATGCCGAGAAGGTGGATCGTGCCCTGGATCAGCGTGAAGGTCGGGCGGCCGCGCTTGCCGTGCTCCAGCGCCGAGAGATAGGCCGGCGTGACGCCGAGCCCCTCGGCCATCTGCGCGAGCGTGATGCCGCGCTTCGCGCGATGCTCGCGCACGCGCCGGCCGAAGGGCGTCACGGCCCATGCTCCCTGAGCCGCCTCAGGCGGACATAGAGCGCGCCGGCACCGCCATGGCGTTGCTCGGCCTCCTCGAAGCCCAGCACCAGCGGGCGCAGCTCGGACAGCCTCAGCCAGTGCGGCACCATGCGGCGCAGGACCCCGCGCTCCTCGCCGAAGAGAGCCGGAGCCGGGCCGCCCTTGCCGGTGACGACAAGGCAAAGGCGCGTGCCGCGCGCCTGCTCCCGCCGCAGGAAGCCGCCCAGCGCCAGATGCGCCTCGTCCTGGCGCATGCCGTGGAGGTCGATCGAGGCCTCGATGTCCTGGCGCCCGCGCCGGAGCTGGGTGCGCAGGCGGCGCTCGATCGGCGCCAGCGGCGGGGCGGCGGGCGGCACCACCTTGGCCGACGCGGCTGCAGCGATCACCAGCATGGAGGTTTCCGCCGGAACCGGCGCGGCGGGCGGTGGCGGCTCGGGCTCGATCGGCGCACGGCCCGGCAACGGCTTGACCGAACGCGCCACCTGTCGCCAGAGCGCGATATCGGCCTCGCTCAGCGTCTTGCCCCGCCGCGACCGCATCTCAGCGCGGCCAGAGCACGGTGAAGGAAACCGGATGCCGGATCAGTCCGGCGCGATGCCCCGCGACCGGGCCGGAGCCGACGAAGAGGTCCATCCGGGCTGGACCGAGGATTGCGGAACCGGTGTCCTGCGCGACCGTCAGCCGGGCGAGATGCGCGTCGCCGCCGGCGCCATCCGGAATGGTCGCGTCGATCCAGACCGGCAGCCCATAGGGCCAGACATGGCGATCGACGGCGATGCTGCGCAGGGGCGTCAGCGGCAGCCCGGCACCGCCGATCGGCCCGGCTTCGGCGGGCAGATCGTCGCGGCGGGTGAAGAAGACGAAAGAGCGGTTGAGGCGGATGAGGTCGCGCGCGAAGACAGGATCGGCCTTCAGCCGCGCGATGAGCCGATCCATGGTCATCTCACCGGGCGGGATGTTCTCGCGCTGGCTGAGCACGCGGCCGAGCGAGGTATAGGGCAGGCCGTTGCGGCCCGAATAGACCAGCCGCGTCACCGAGCCGTCCGGCAGGCGCACGCGGCCGGAACCCTGCACCTGCAGCACGAACCGGTCGACCGGGTCGCGCAGCCAGAGGATCTCCAGACCCTGCCCGTCGAGCGCGCCATCCTCGATCGCGGCCCGGTCCGGAAAAGGTTCGAGCCCCTTGGCGGTGCGGCGCGCTGCGGAGAGCGTCTTGTCGAGGCCCGGCCAGTCATCCTCGGGGAATCGCGTCACCAGATCCTTGGGACGGTCGTAGAGCGGCGTCGGAAAAGCCTCGGACCGCGTCAGCGAACCTTCGAACTCGGGCTCGAAATAGCCGGTCATGAAGCCGGTCTCGGCGTCGGCCGGGCGGATGCGCCAGAAGCTGAAGTTCCGCTCGAAGAAGCCGCGGGCCTGATCGGCGCTCACGGAGCCGGCAGCGACCAGAGCTTTCGCTTTCTCGCAAACGGCGACCAGTGCCTCCGGCACCGGCACCCCCTGGCGCAGCGGCGGGTCCGCCATGCAGCCCTGCGCGAAGATGGCGAAAGCCCTGCCGTGGTCGTCCTGACGCCACCCAGCGATCCGATCGGGCGAAAGCGGCTCGGCGCGGGCGCCGTTCGGCAGGAGAAAAGGCGGCGTGGCCATGGCCGTCATCGGCGCGAGAGAAGCAGCCGCGAACACTGCGAGCGCGGCCGCGGCGGCACCGATCACGCCCCGGCTTCGGTCGCGACGAGCAGCCAGTTGGGGTCGCGGCTGCCGAGCTGGCGCGCGAAGGTCCAGATGTCGTTGACCTCCGAGACCTGGTCGGCGCTGCCGTCGACGACATTCCCCTGCGCGTCGCGGGTCACGCTGATCAGCTGCGAGACGAAAGCGACGGTGACCTGGGCCGCCTTGCCCTTGAGCTCCACGGCCGTGAGATCGGCCTTGTCGATCGAGACGAAGTTGGATTCGGCCTTCTCGCCACGCTTCTCGCGCTCGGTGATCGCCTGCTCGAAGCCTTCATAGACCTCCTTGGCCAGAAGGGTCTTCAACGTCTTGCGATCGCCGCGGGCGAACGCGGTGACAATCGTCTCATAAGCGGATTTGGCACCGCCGACGAAGGCCTGCGGATCGAAATCCGGCTCCTGCCGGACGATCGCCTCGATGCCGTTGCTGACCGGGGAATCCGGCGGTGCGATGTCCTTCCAGCGCTCGGCCACCGGGGTCGCTGCGGCCGCAGGGTCGTTCGCCGCACCCGGCAGGCGGATGACATTGTCGCGCTTGTCCGGCGCCTGGCCCTGGTCGGGGCGCATCGGCGGCGTCTCGCGCCGGACGAAGGGGTCCTTCGGCGGCTGCTCGTGCCCGGTCTTCTGACCGAGGACCGAGCGCAGCTTCCAGGCGACGAAAACGGCCAGAGCCAAGAAGACCAGAGTCGTAATGTCGAAGGAATTTTGCATCGAAGACTGACCCGCGGCTCCCCATTCTTGTCTTGGTCCAGGCTGCGCCGGATCGCCGGCGGCAGGCCGTCACCACCGTCATATGGTGAGACAGGCTCGTAACATCCACCCCCGACGTTGTGAAGGCGAGTTCTTGTGCCGCCTTCCCGTCCATGATAGCCGACGCGCGCGTCGCCCCCGGAGGCGCAGCGCAGTCCCCCCTGCCGGAAAGCGGCGCGGGACTTCCCGAGACAGCCTGCCAGAACAAGATGGGACCGATGGCCAACGAACTTCCCAACGGCAACGGCGCCGGCACCGCGGATGCGGCTCCGAGCCTCAACGCCCTGATCCAGTACACCAAGGATTTCTCCTTCGAGAACCCCAAGGCGCCCCGCGCGCTGGCCCAGCAGGAGGCCCAGAACGGCCCGCAGATGTCGCTGCAGGTCAATGTCGGGACGACCGGCCTCGGCGGCCCGGACTACGAGACCGTGCTGAAGCTCGAGGGCAAGGCCGAGCTCAACAACGAAACGCTGTTCGCCTTCGACCTGAGCTATGCCGGCGTCTTCCGGCTGCAGAACATCCCGGAGGAGCACATCCACCCCGTGCTGGTGATCGACTGCGCGCGCCTGCTCTTCCCCTTCGCGCGGCAGATCATCGCGGAGGCGGTGCAGAACGGCGGCTTTCCGGCCTTCTACGTGCCGCCGATCGATTTCGCCGCGTTGTACCAGCAGCGCATGGAGGAGATGGGCCAGGGCGGCGCCGCCAACTCCTGAGCCCAAGCGCTCCCCAATCGCGAAAGGGCCCCGGAAGGGGCCCTTTTTCGTTTGTTGCGAATGATTGTTGCCCTTGCAGGGCACCTTGCCCTTCTCCATGTCGGTCAGGCTGATGGCGGACGCCCCACCGGGACGCCCGCCTTTTCCGTATCCGATGGAGACCCGATGGACGCCCTGATGACGCTTGCTTCCGACCCGGCCGTGTGGGCCGCGCTCGGAGCACTGATCGCCATGGAGGTCGTGCTCGGCATCGACAACCTGATCTTCATCTCGATCCTGACCAACAAGCTGCCGGAGCATCAGCGGGCCAAGGGCCGCAGGATCGGCATCGGGCTGGCGCTGGTCCTGCGGCTGGCGCTGCTCGGCACCGTCGCCATCATCGTCAAGCTGACGGCTCCGGTATTCTCCGTCCTCGGTCATTCCTTCTCGTGGCGGGATCTCATCCTGATCGCGGGCGGCCTCTTCCTGGTCTGGAAGGCGACGAAGGAGATCCACCACAAGGTCGATCCCGATCCCGGGCCGGACCTGTTCGACGGCGGCCGGGCCGCCGCGGCGAATTTCGGCAGCGTGATCGCACAGATCCTGCTGCTCGACCTGGTCTTCTCGATCGATTCGATCATCACCGCCGTCGGCATGACCGAACATGTGCCGGTCATGGTCATTGCCGTGATCGTCGCGGTCCTGACGATGCTGCTCGCCGCCGAGCCGCTGGCACGCTTCATCGAGCGGAACCCGACCATCGTGATGCTGGCGCTGGGCTTCCTGCTGATGATCGGCGGCACGCTGATCGCGGAGGGCTTCGGCATGCATGTGCCGAAGGGCTACATCTACGCGGCGATGGCCTTCTCGGCGCTGGTCGAGGCTCTGAACATGCTGTCGCGGCGTGCCAGCGGGCGCAGCCGCTGAGCCGTTACTGGGCCGCCTCGTCGGTGATGCCGAGATAGCCCTTCCAGAGCGGCGCCTTCAGGGCATTGAGAATGAAGGTCTCATGCGCCTGGATGGCGGCCGCGTCGAGGCGGGGTGCCAGCGGGCGGAGCCGCTGCGGCTTCTCCAGCACCGGCGCGGCCAGACCCGGGCGGCCCGCCGCGGCCCCGACGCCAAGGCCGAGCGAAGCCTGCTTGCCACCGATCAGCTCGATATAGACTTCGGCCAGGATCTCGGAATCGAGCAGCGCCCCGTGCTTGGTGCGGCGGCTGTTGTCGATGCCGTAGCGCGAGCAGAGCGCGTCGAGGCTGTTGGAGGCACCCGGATGCTTGCGCCGCGCCATCGAGAGCGAATCGACCACGTTCGCAGGCTCGATCGGCGGCAGGCCGAGGCGCTTGAATTCCATGTTGATGAAGCCGACGTCGAAGGCGGCATTGTGGATCACCAGCCGGGCCCCGGCGATGAACTCGGCGAACTCGTGAGCGATCTCGGCGAAGACCTGCTTCTCCGAGAGGAACGCCTCCGAAAGCCCGTGGACGTTGAAGGCCTCGATCGGCATCGAACGCTCGGGATTGATATAGACGTGATAGGTGCGCCCGGTCGGGCAATGATTGATCAGTTCGACGCAGCCGATCTCGACGATGCGGTCACCGTTATTGGCTTCGACGCCGGTAGTTTCGGTATCGAGAACGATCTCGCGCATCGGATCAGGACTCCGCCTGGAGTTTCGCGGCTGCGACGCGGCCGGGGCGCCCGGCGAGCGCCGTCAGGATAGAGCCGACCTGCCGGTCTGCGGCCATCAGGCCGCGGGAGGTGTCCACAAGGAAATGGGCATGCCGGCGCTTTTCGGCATCCGGCATCTGGCGCGACAGGATCGCCGCCAGCTTCTCCGCCGTCATGCCTTGGCGCGCCAGGACGCGCTCGCGCTGGACCTCGGCCGGCGCCGTCACCACCAGCACGGCATCGCAGCGGCTCTCGCCGCCCGTCTCCAGCAGGAGCGGCACATCGATGACCGCGAGCCCTGCGCCCTCCTTGCGGCAGCCGGCGACGAACGCTTCCTCCTCCTCCCGCACCAGCGGATGGATGATCGCTTCGAGCTGTCTGAGTGCGTCCGGCTTGCCGAGCACCGCGGCGCCGAGTTTCGCGCGATCGACCACCCCGTCGATGACGGTACCGGGAAAGGCCGCCGCGATCGGCCCGGCGGCCCGGCCGCGATGTAGGCGGTGCACGGCCGCGTCGGCATCGTGCAGCGGCACGCCCCGCTTCACGAAAAGCGCGGCGGTCGTCGATTTGCCCATGCCGATCGAGCCCGTGAGGCCCAGCACGAAGGTCATTCCGCTTCCCTGCGAATCAGGCCTAAAGGATATCCGTTTCGATCAGCCGGCGCAGCGCCGGCGTGACCTGCGGGTCGACCCCGAACCAGCGGGCGAAACCCGGCGTCGCCTGATGCAGCAGCATGCCGAGCCCATCGACGAGGATGCCGCCGCGACGCTCGGCCTCGGCGAGTAGAGCCGTCTTCAACGGAACGTAGTTGATGTCGTCGACGATGGTGCCCGGCCGCAGAGTCGAGAGGTCCATCTCCAGCGGCGGCTTGCCCTGCAGACCAAGCGGCGTCGTGTTGACAATGAGGTCGGCCTGCCCGACGGCCTCGCTCCGGCGCTCCCAATCGATCGCCTCCAACGGCGCTCCGAAAGCTGCGGCGAGCTCGTCGGCGCGAGCGCGGCTGCGGTTGGCGATCAGGATGCGGCCGATCCCGCGCGACTGGAGACCGAAGGCGACGCCACGCGCAGCGCCACCGGCTCCGAGGACGAGGATCGCCTTCACCCGGCCTTCCCAATCGGGGACGGTCGCGTCGAGATGAGCGAGGAAGCCGGACACATCGGTGTTATCCGCGATGATCCGGCCGGCATCGCGCCAGAGCGTGTTGACGGCCCCGACGACCCGGCCCGCCTCGCTGACCTCGTCGACCAGCGCCATCATCGCTTCCTTGAGCGGCGCCGTGACGTTGCCGCCGGCGAACTCGCCGTCTCGCAACCTCGCGACGAAGGCCGGCAGATCGACCGGGGCCACGTCGATGCGTTCATAGGAGCCGGCGATCCCGTACTGCCTCAGCCATTCACGGTGGATCAGCGGCGAGCGCGAATGTGCGATCGGATGGCCAATGACGAAGCAGCGAGGAGACATGGTCGGGTCCGGTTCAGCGGGCGAGATGGCCCAGATCACGCAGGGCGGCGAGGACGGGCAGCAAGGGCAGGCCGAGAATGGTGAAGTGATCCCCCTCGATCCGCTCGAACAGCTGGGCACCGACGCCCTCGAGCTGGTAGCCGCCGACACTCGAGAAAATGACGGGGCCGGCCGCCTCGACATAGCGGGCAATGAATTGGGGATCGAGCCGGCGCATCGTCAGCCGGGCCGTGTCGCAGCCGCTGGCGAGGGCCGTTCCGTCACGCGCCAGAACGAAGGCCGAATGCAGCTCGTGCGCCCGTCCCGACAATGCGGCGATCTGCTCGGCGGTGGCCGCCGGGTTCTCCGGCTTGTGAAAGGACCGACCGGCGCAGATGAGAGTCTGGTCGGCCGCCAGCACGATCCGGCCGCGGTGCAGCCTCGAAACAGCGAGCGCCTTGGCCTCCGCCAGGGCAACGGCGATCCGATCCGCCGGGAGACCTTGCGCGGCCAGCGGCTTCTCGACCGCACGCTCGTCGATCGCCGGCTTCACGATCTCGACCGGCAGCCCGGCCGCAACCAGCATGTCGCGGCGTGTCGCGCTGCCCGAGGCGAGGACGAGCGGCGCAGCGGCGAGCCAGAGGCCCGTCATGTCGCGATGAACTTCATGCGGTGGTCGCGCAGCAGATCGAGGATCGAGGCGGCAGTCTCCTCGATCGAGCGGCGGGTGACATCGATCACGGGCCAGCCCTTGCGGGCGCAAAGCCGGCGCGACTGGGCCACCTCGTCGGCGACCGCCGCCGGGTCGACATAGGGCGTCTCGTCGTCGGCGCGCAGCGAGAGCAGGCGGTTCTGCCTGATCTGGACGATGCGGTCCGGGCTGGCGACCAGACCGACGATCAGCGGCTTCTTGGCGGAGTCTAGCTCGAGCGGGAGCGGCACGTTCGGCACCAGCGGGATGTTGGCGGTCTTGATGCCACGGTTGGCGAGATAGATGCTGGTCGGGGTCTTCGAGGTCCGGCTGATGCCGACCAGAATCACGTCAGCATTGTCGAGGTCGCCGCCCATCTGCCCATCGTCGTGCAGCAGCGTGTAGTTCATCGCGTCGATGCGGCGGAAATATTCGGTGTTCAGCACGTGCTGGGCGCCCGGCTTCGTCGCCGAGGCCTGGCCGAGATAGGACTGGAACAGCGAGAGCACCGGCTGCAGAACCGACAGGCACGGGCAGCCGAGCTCGCGGCAGAAAGTCTCGAGCTTCTCCTGCCATTCCGGCTCGACCAGCGTGTAGAGCACGACGCCCGGCGAGGATTCGATCTCGGCCAGCACGCGAGCGAGCTGCGCCTCCGAGCGCACCAGCGGATAGACATGCTCGATCGCGGATACGGTCTCGTACTGCGCGGCAGCGGCGCGGCTGACGGCGATCAGGGTCTCGCCGGTAGCGTCCGAGACGAGATGAAGATGGAAATAGTTGCGGACCACGGCAGCCCTCGCGCTGAAGCTCGCCTGTCCTCTCACGCGAGGTGCGCCTTTGGCAAATCCCGACGCCGCGGATGCCAGCCGGGCAGCTTGTCCAGAGCGGCCGGGAGCGATGTGGATAAGACTCGTAACCAGAGCAGTTCGGCGAGGCCTCTGGACAACCGCCGATAACCGTCAACAGCGTGGCGGCTGTGCATGGTAAAGAAAGTGTTTCACGTGAATCATTCCGGCGTGCCGCTTCGAGGCGGCGGATTCCAATTCCTTAATAGAGTCTTAACGGGCGGCATCGGGTCGGGTCGGGCCGCGACCTGCTGTCCCACCGCCTGTGGACCGGTTGTGGATGGAATTGCGGCGGGCTATCTCCCCCTGCCCAAGAGTCAAAGAAAAAGAATCTTTAAATAGGATTCTTTCTTGAGAGGATGTGAGATGGATCGCCCGACAGGCCCAGCGACGCACGAACGGCCTGCCTTTCTGCGGGCGCTCGCTGGCGAGACAACCTCCGTCCCTCCCGTCTGGCTGATGCGACAGGCCGGCCGTTATCTCCCGGAGTACCGCGAGGTGCGCGCCAAGGCAGGCAGTTTCCTCGCGCTCTGCTACGATCCTGCTCTGGCGGCCGAGGTCACGCTCCAACCGATCCGCCGGTTCGGCTTCGATGCCGCGATCCTGTTCTCCGACATTCTCGTCGTCCCCCAGGCGCTCGGCCAGAAGCTGTGGTTCGTCGAAGGCGAAGGCCCGCGGCTCGATCCCGTTGCGAGCCGGGTGAGGCTGGACGAGATCGATGGCCTCGCCGATGCCGACAAGCTTTCCCCGATCATCGAGACGGTCCGGCGGGTGCGCCGCGCCCTGCCGGGCTCGACTGGCTTCATCGGGTTCTGCGGGGCGCCCTGGACGGTCGCGACCTATATGGTCGCCGGCCGCGGCACGCCGGACCAAGGGCCCGCGCGGGCCCTGTTCGCTGCCGAGCCCGAACTGTTTGCCGCGATCATCGACCGGATCGTCGCGACCTCGATCGGCTATCTCAACGCCCAGATCGCTGCGGGTGTGGATGCGGTGCAGATCTTCGACAGCTGGGCGGGCGTGCTGTCGCCCGGTGATTTCCAGCGCTGGTGCATCGCGCCGACGAGGCGGATCGTCGATGGCGTGCGGGCTGCGCATCCGCAGGCCCGCATCATCGGCTTTCCGCGGGGCGCAGGGACGATGATCCCGGATTATGTCCGCGGCACGGGGGTCGACGCGGTGAGCCTCGAAAGCGAGATCAACCGCGATTTCGCTCGCGCGGCGATCCAGTCGCTCGTTCCGGTGCAGGGTCATCTCGACCCGCTGGTCCTGCGCGCGGGCGGGCCCGAGCTGGAGCGCGAGGTCGAGGCGATCCGCACGGCTTTCGGCGAGGCGCCTTTCGTGTTCAATCTCGGTCACGGCATTCTGCCGGATACGCCGATCGCGCATGTCGAACGCCTGCTCAAGGCGGTTCGGGGCTAGGGAGTTCGCGCCATGTATGAATGGGTCAAAGCCTTCCACGTCATGGCGGTCATCTCGTGGATGGCGGGGATGCTCTACCTGCCCCGCCTGATGGTCTACCACGCGGAAGCCCAGGTCGGCTCGATCCAATCCGAGACCTTCAAGGTCATGGAACGGCGCCTGCTCAAGGGCATCATCAATCCGGCGATGATCGTGACCTGGGTGCTCGGGCTTTACCTCGCCTGGTCCGCTTTCGCCTTCAAGGGCGGCTGGCTTCACGCCAAGATCCTGCTGGTGCTGATTCTCTCCGGCATCCATGGCTACCTTGCCGGCCGGGTCAGGGCCTTTGCCGAGGATCGCAACGACAAGCCGGCGCGCTTCTATCGAATCCTCAACGAGGTACCGGCGCTGCTGATGGCGGCCATCGTGATTCTCGTCATCGTGAAGCCGTTCTGAAGCGGGCCGTCGTTTCCCGCTTGAGCCCGGCGACGATTCCCGTTATCAGATCGGTGCGCTTCTCCAGCGTCCTCCCTGTTGTCGACCGTTCGTGAGCCGGCTGCCGTTGCAGCAGCTCGTGACGCGCAACCCAGCGCAGGTCCGGTCCGGACCATAGTCGATCACTCCAGTACCATCCCTACTCCCGCCGTCGCGGGCGTTTACGATCCGGGTGCCCCATGCGGGAAATCAAGCTCCAAGAGCTCAAGAGCAAATCGCCGACCGAACTGCTGTCCTTCGCCGAGGAGGTGGAGGTCGAGAACGCCAGCACCATGCGCAAGCAGGAGCTGATGTTCGCCATCCTCAAGCAGCTCGCCGCGCGCGAGACCGAGATCCTCGGCGAAGGTGTGGTCGAGGTGTTGCAGGACGGTTTCGGCTTCCTGCGCTCGCCTGATTCGAATTACCTGCCCGGTCCCGACGACATCTATGTCTCGCCCTCGCAGATCCGGAAGTTCGGCCTGCGCACCGGCGATACGGTCGAGGGGCCGATTCGCGGCCCCAAGGACGGCGAGCGCTATTTCGCGCTGCTCAAGGTCAACACGGTCAATTTCGAAGACCCGGAGAAGATCAAGCACAAGATCCACTTCGACAACCTCACCCCGCTCTATCCGGACGAGCGGCTGAAGCTCGAGGTCCAGGACCCCACGAAGAAGGATTTCTCGCCGCGTGTCATCGACATCGTGGCACCGATCGGCAAGGGCCAGCGCGCCCTGATCGTCGCCCCGCCGCGCACCGGCAAGACCGTGCTGCTGCAGAACATCGCGCAGTCCATCACCACCAACCATCCCGAGTGCTATCTGATCGTGCTGCTGATCGACGAGCGGCCCGAGGAAGTCACCGACATGCAGCGCTCGGTGAAGGGCGAGGTCGTGTCCTCGACCTTCGACGAGCCGGCCTCGCGCCACGTCCAGGTTGCGGAGATGGTGATCGAGAAGGCGAAGCGTCTCGTCGAGCACGGCCGTGACGTCGTCATCCTGCTCGATTCGATCACGCGTCTCGGCCGCGCCTACAACACGGTCGTGCCGTCCTCCGGCAAGGTCCTGACCGGCGGTGTCGACGCCAACGCCCTGCAGCGGCCGAAGCGCTTCTTCGGCGCAGCGCGCAACATCGAGGAAGGCGGCTCGCTGACCATCGTCGCGACCGCGCTGATCGATACCGGCTCGCGCATGGACGAGGTGATCTTCGAGGAGTTCAAGGGCACCGGCAACTCCGAGATCGTGCTCGACCGCAAGGTGGCCGACAAGCGCATCTTCCCGGCGATCGACATTCTCAAATCGGGCACCCGCAAGGAGGAGCTCATCACGCCGCGCTCCGACTTGCAGAAGACCTATGTGCTGCGCCGCATCCTCAACCCGATGGGGCCGCAGGACGCGATCGAGTTCCTCATCGACAAGCTGCGCCAGACCAAGCAGAACTCGGAATTCTTCGATTCGATGAATACCTGAGCCAGCTCGGAAGCATCTTTACGAAAAGCGGGGCACCGCCGTTCCAGCTGGATCGGCGGTGCCTTCTTTTTGGATCTCAGCGGCCGGCGGCTACCGCTTCGGCCAATCGATTCGGATCCGTGACGGGCGGCAGGCAGCGGCCCTCGAAGCAGATGAAGGCGGCGCTAGGCCCGGCTTCGCGGAGCATCGCGCTGGCCGGATGCCCGGGCGCCAAGGCTGCGGCGTCCGGGCAATCGACCAGTATCGTCGCGGTAAAGCGGAGCGCGCGCGCCGCGCGGTGAAAGGCCGCCCGGTCGGGTCCCGCCAGGACGATCTCGGCGCCGTTGCGCGCCAGGTCAAAGGCATTGAGCACGGAGCCATGCGCCAGCGGAGCGCGGGCGGCGGCCCCCAGCGCCGCGGTCATGAAGCGCCTCGCCTGATCGCTGGCGGCTTCCGAGCCGGTCTTGGCTGCGATCCGCACGAGGTTCGCGGCGTGGACGCCGATGGCATTCGGCACGGCGTCGTCATGCGTAGGCCGCGGCGACACCGGTAGCGCGGCCGAGTCCGACCTGGTCATCCCGAGAAGACCGGTTCGGTCATCGCGGTAGTGCCGTTCGAGATGCGCGCCCCAGCGTCGCGCGTCGCCGAGGTAGCGCAGGTCCAGCGTGGCATCGTGCAGCGCCAGGGCGGCGTCCGTCATCGCCGCATGATCGAGCGCGAAGCCGGGTGCGATCCGCCGGCCTTGCCGATAGGAATGGGCGAGGCCCTCGCCGTCCGACATCGATTCGGCGACGAAACGGTAGGCGTTTTCCGCTAGATCGAGCCAGCGAGGCTTGTCCAGCAGAGCGGAGGCGCGCGCCAGGGCGGCAATCGCCAGGCCGTTCCAATCGGCGAGGATCTTGTCGTCGCGGCCCGGCCTGACGCGCTTTGCCCTCTCGGCGAGAAGCCGGCGCTTCATCGGCGCGAGGCGCGATGCGGCATCCTGGTCCGGATCGGGTGTATCGAGCCGGTTGAGGATGTTGGTCTCGTCCCAGTTGCCGTGCTCGGTCACGTCATAATGGCGTGCGAACAGCGCGGCGTCCTCGGCACCGAGGAGCGAGACGAGCTCGGCGAGCGACCAGACATAGTATCGCCCCTCGACGCCCTCGGAATCGGCATCGAGGCTGGCGGCGAAGGCGCCTTCCGGCAGCAGCATTTCGCGTTCGAGCCAGCCTACGATTCCCTCCGCAGCCTCGCGGGCGAGGGTGCTGCCGCTACGATTGGCTTCGAGCGCATAGAGCGCCAGCAGCTGCGCGTTGTCATAGAGCATCTTCTCGAAATGCGGCACGAGCCAGCGCTCATCGACGGCGTAGCGGGCGAAGCCGCCGCCAAGATCATCATGGATGCCACCGCGCGCCATCTGCTCCAGCGTCAGCACGGCGGCCGCGAGCGCCGGCTCGCCGGCGGGCGTCCGCGTGCCGGCTCGCCAGAGCAATTCGATCAGGCCGGTGTTCGGGAACTTCGGCGCGCCTCGCAGCCCGCCATGGCGGGCATCGAAGGCGCCGCCGATCTGCACCGCGAGATGATCGAGATCCGGCTCGCTGCCGGTGCCGAGCGGCAATTCCTCGGCACGCCGCAGCGCGCTTCGGATGGCCCCGGCATTGCCGGCAATGCGCTGCGGCTCGCGCTGGAAAATCGTCGCGATCTGGCGCAGGACGGCGATGAAGGACGGGCGGCCGTGGCGGGCCTCGGGCGGAAAATAGGTGCCGCCCCAGAAGGCATCGCCATCCGGCGTCAGGAACATTGTCAGGGGCCAGCCGCCCTGCTCGCCGAGACTGTGCAGGGCGGTCATGTAGACATGGTCGATGTCGGGGCGCTCCTCCCGATCGACCTTGATGTTCACGAAGAGCTCGTTCATGACGGCGGCCGTTGCCGGATTCTCGAAGCTCTCATGCGCCATCACATGGCACCAATGGCAGGCGGCATAGCCGACCGAGAGCAGAACGGGGCGGTTGCTGCGTTTCGCCTCGGCGAAGGCCTCCGGACTCCATTCCCACCAGTCGACGGGGTTGTCGCGATGCTGGAGCAGATAGGGGCTGGCGGCTCCGGAGAGGCGGTTCATCGGACGCTCCTTCCCGGCGCCGGAGTGGCGCCATGATCGATCGGACGCACCAGCCTACCATCGTCGCGGTCTCGTCGGCACCCGGCCGGGCGGGCGTGGCGGTCCTGCGCGTGTCGGGCCCGAAGACTCGATTCGCTCTCGAAACGACCGCCGGAGTCCTGCCCCCGCCCCGGGTGGCGACGCTGCGAACCCTCCGGGACGAGGCGGGCGACGAGATCGACAGGGGACTCGTTCTGTTCTTCCCCGGCCCTACCAGCTTCACTGGCGAGGATGTCGCGGAATTTCAGGTACATGGCTCACGCGCCGTGCTGGCGGCACTACTTCGTCGCCTGACGGCACTACCGGGAGTCAGGCTCGCCGAGGCCGGCGAGTTCACGCGCCGGGCCTTCGAGGCCGGCAAGCTCGACCTCGCCGCTGTCGAAGGCCTGGGAGACCTGATCGATTCGGAGACGGAATGGCAGCGGCGCCAGGCGCTGCGCCAGATGGAAGGCGCTCTCGGCCTTCAGGCCGGGCAATGGCGCAGCGCGCTTCTGGAAGCCATGACCTTGCTTGCCGCCGAGATCGACTTCTCCGACGAAGGGGATGTCGAGGGCCCACTACAGGAGGAAGCCCTGCAGATCGCCCAAGCGGTCCTCGGGTCGCTGCGTCAGGCGCTGGGAAGCTTCTCGATGGGGGAGCGCGTGCGCGAGGGTTTCGTGGTGGTCCTCTCCGGCCCGCCCAACGCCGGCAAGTCGAGCCTGCTGAATGCGCTGGCGCGCCGCGACGTGGCGATCGTCTCGCCCGTCGCCGGCACGACGCGCGATGCGCTCGAAGTCCGGCTCGATCTCGACGGTCTGCCGGTAATCCTGATCGACACGGCCGGGTTGCGCGAGAGCGCCGATCCGGTGGAGGCGGAGGGTGTCAGGCGCGCCCAGGCTCTTGTCGAACGCGCCGATCTCGTGCTGAGCCTGCGGGCTGTCGATTCGGACCCGTTTCGAATGCCCGCGGATGCGGCCACCCTTGCGGTGGCGACCAAGAGCGACCTCGCGGGCAGCGTGCGGCCGGATGAGCACGCCATATCCGTGGCAAATGGCCAGGGACTTGCCGAGCTGCTGTCGGCGATCGTCGCCCGGCTGCGCGGGCTGGCCCAGGGTGAGCCGGCCCTGCTGACGCGCGAACGGCACCGCGCCGCGGTCGCTGCTGCCATCGAAGCCCTCGAACGCATGGCCGCATCGCCGGGTGCCCCGAGCGAGCTATTGGCCGAGGACATCCGCCTCGCGGTGATGGCGCTCGAGCGGCTGGTCGGGCGGATCGGCGTCGAGGACGTGCTGGACACGCTCTTTGCCGGATTCTGCATCGGCAAGTAGGAGACCCTGCGGCGCATCGCGCATTCGGTGATTGACCGCTCTGCCGGGCTTCGCTAGCGAAACCCGATGTCGAGTTTCGCGCAACCCTACGATGTCATCGTCGTCGGTGGCGGCCATGCCGGCGCCGAGGCCGCCGCGGCTGCGGCGCGTTACGGCGCGCGCACGGCTCTGGTCACGCACAAGCCGGACTTCATCGGGGTCATGTCGTGCAACCCGGCGATCGGCGGGCTGGGCAAGGGCCATCTGGTTCGCGAGATCGACGCTCTCGACGGCATCATGGCGCTCGCGGCCGATCGCGGCGGCATCCAGTTCCGGATGCTCAATCGCCGCAAGGGGCCGGCGGTCCGTGGCCCCCGTGCCCAGGCGGATCGCAAGCTCTATCGGAACGCCGTGCAGGAACTGCTCCAGGCATGGCCCAATCTTGAGGTCATCGCCGGCGACGTGTTCGACGTGGAGATCAGCGAGGGCCGCGTATCGGCGGTGCTGCTGGCCGATGGACGTCGATTCGCGACCGGAACGGTCGTCGTGACGACCGGGACGTTTTTGCGCGGCCTGATTCATATCGGGGAAACCAAGATTCCGGCCGGCCGCGTGGGCGAGGCTCCCTCGCTGGGCCTGTCGGCGACACTGGAGCGGCACGGCTTTCCGCTCGGTCGGCTCAAGACCGGGACGCCTCCCCGGCTCGACGGTCGGACCATCGACTGGGCGGCGCTGGAGATGCAGCCGGGCGACACGCCGCCGGAGCCGTTCTCGGCTCTGACCAGCCAGATCAAGAATCCGCAGATATGCTGCGGCATCACGCGCACGACCTCGGCGGGACATGACCTGATTCGCGCCAATCTTCACCGCGCGCCGATGTTTTCGGGGCAGATCGAGGGCCGTGGCCCGCGCTATTGCCCATCGATCGAAGACAAGGTCGGCCGGTTCGGCGACCGCGACGGCCACCAGATCTTTCTCGAGCCCGAGGGGCTCGACGACGACACGGTCTATCCGAACGGGATCTCGACCTCCTTGCCGGAGGATGTGCAAAGCGGCCTGCTCAAGACCATTCCGGGACTGGAACGAGCGACTATGCTGCGTCCCGGTTACGCCATCGAGTATGATTTCGTCGATCCGCGCGCCTTGCAGAACACGCTCGAGACCCGCGCGATTGCCGGGCTCTTCCTGGCTGGCCAGATCAACGGCACCACCGGCTATGAGGAGGCGGCGGCTCAGGGCCTGCTCGCCGGGCTCAATGCGGCGCGGCTGGCGGGAGGCGCGGCGCCTGTCGTGTTCGACAGGGCGCGGTCCTATATCGGCGTTCTCGTCGATGACCTGGTGACCCATGGCGTTACGGAGCCGTATCGAATGTTCACCTCCCGCGCCGAATTCCGGCTATCGTTGCGGGTCGACAACGCCGATGAGCGCCTGACCATGCTCGGCACGGAGCTCGGCGTGGTTGGATCGGCGCGACTTGTGGCATTCCAGGCGCGCCAACAAGAGATCGAGAGCCTGAAGGCCGAACTCCAGGCTCTCGCCCTGACGCCCCAGCAGGCCGAGCGCGGTGGTTTGCAGCTCAATCGGGACGGGCTGCGGCGCAGCGCCTACCAGATTCTGTCCTATCCCGATGTCACGTTCGAACAGCTGGCAGCGATCTGGCCGCAATTGCGGGCATATTCTCCGGCGGTGATCGATCGCGTGAGCGCCGACGCGGTCTATGCCGTCTATCTCGATCGACAGGCGGCGGAGATCGAGGCCTATCGGCGGGACCAGGCGTTGAAGGTGCCGGCCGATCTCGATCTGGACGGCATCTCCGGCCTGTCGAACGAGCTCAAGGCCAAGTTGGCCGCGGCGCGCCCCGCCGACTTGGCCCAGGCGGGGAAGATCGAGGGCATGACTCCGGCGGCGCTGACCTTGCTCGCGGCCCATGCCCGAAAAGGGCGCGCGGCACAGTTGTCCACAGGTCTCGCGTGACTGTTGATAAAGGCGACCGCCAGAACGCTTTGCGCTTGACGCCTGTTTCACGTGAAACAGAGGAACGGTTGGGCGTTCTGGTCGCCGAGCTGGAACGCTGGCAGGCGGCCAAGAATCTGGTGTCCTCGGCGACACTGGCCGATGTCTGGACACGCCACATCGCCGATTCGATCCAGATTTTCAATCTGGCGCCAGAGCGCAAGCGTTGGCTCGACCTCGGCTCGGGCGGCGGCTTTCCGGGTCTGGTCATCGGCATCTGCCTCGCCGAACGAGGTGAAGGCCAGATCGACCTGGTGGAAAGCAATGCGCGCAAATGCGCCTTCTTGCGGCATGCGGCACGGGTCACCGGGGCGCGCGTCAAGGTCCATGCGGCGCGGATCGAGGAGATCGTCGGGAGCTTTGCCGGCGCTGTCGATGTCGTGACGGCGCGGGCCCTCGCCCCGCTCCCCCAGTTGCTCGCCTGGTGCGAAGAGCTGTTGAGAACTGGCGCGCTCGGCCTCTTTCCCAAGGGACAACATCTAGATACGGAATTGACCGACTCGGCCAGATATTGGAAGATTCAAGCAACAACCGTTTCTTCCGTGACTGACGACGCCGGGCGCATCCTGATGGTCCGCTCGGCCGAGAGACGAGCCGATCCATGACAGACGTCATCCCCTTGTCCGCGCCGCGCCGCCCGCGCGTGATCGCGCTTGCCAACCAGAAGGGCGGCGTGGGCAAAACCACCACCGCGATCAATCTCGGAACGGCGCTCGCGGCGATCGGCGAGAAGGTGCTGATCGTCGATCTCGATCCGCAGGGCAACGCCTCGACCGGGCTCGGGGTCGATCGCCGCAGCCGAAAATCCTCGACCTATGACGTACTTTGCGGCGATGTCGGGCTGGGGCAGGCCTTGCAGCCCACCGCTGTGCCCGGGCTCTCCCTGGCGCCGTCGACGCTCGATCTGCTGGGCGTCGAGCTCGAGATCGCCTCGGCAAAGGATCGGGCGCACCGCCTGAAGAACGCGATCGACGAGCTGATCTACGATCAGCGCTGCCAGGATCTCACTTATGTGTTGATCGACTGCCCGCCCTCGCTCAGCCTGATCACGATCAATGCCATGACGGCTGCCGATGCGGTGCTGGTGCCGCTGCAATGCGAGTTCTTCGCCCTGGAAGGCCTGAGTCAGCTGCTGAAGACCGTGGAGCAGGTTCGGGCTGGCCTCAATCCGCGCCTGATCATCCAGGGCGTCGTGCTGACGATGTTCGATCCGCGCAACAATCTTTCCGGCCAGGTCATGGCTGATGTGAAGAATTTCCTTGGCGACAAGGTTTATGAGACCGTGATCCCAAGGAATGTGCGGATCTCGGAGGCGCCGTCCTATGGCAAGCCGGCCTTGCTCTATGACCTGCGCTGCTCCGGCTCGCAGGCCTATCTGCGGCTGGCATCCGAAGTAATCAAGCGCGAGCGCGCGCTGCGTGCCGCGGCCTAGCCCGTCAAAAAGAGCAGAGGTTTACGAGGAATGGCGATGGCCGAAGAACAGGGGCGTTCCCGCCTTGGCCGCGGTCTGGCGGCGTTGATCGGCGACGTCGGCGAGGAAATCGGGGCGATCGAGCGTGCGCGCGGCCAGCGGCGGGTTCCGGTCGAGTTCCTGCGGCCGAGCGCCCGCAATCCGCGGCGCAGCTTCGTCGAGGAGGATCTCGACGATCTGACCGCGTCGATCCGCGAGCGCGGCATCCTCCAGCCGATCATCGTGCGCTCGATCGCCGGAATGCTCGACGCCTATGAGATCATAGCCGGCGAGCGCCGCTGGCGCGCTGCACAGCGCGCAGAGCTGCATGACGTGCCGGTGATCCTGGTCGAGGCCGACGACCGCGAGGCACTCGAAATTGCGATCGTCGAGAACGTCCAGCGCACCGACCTCAATCCCATGGAAGAGGCGGCGGGGTACGAGCGCCTGATCGCAGAGTTCAACTATACCCAGAACGACCTCGCCCGCGTGATCGGCAAGAGCCGCAGCCATGTCGCCAATACACTGCGCCTGTCGAAGCTGCCGGAGCCGGTTCGCAGGATGGTGAGCGAAGGGGCGGTATCGGCCGGCCATGCCCGTGCGCTGCTGTCGGTTTCGGATCCGGAACTGATGGCGAAGAAGATTGTGGCCGAAGGCATGAGCGTCCGCGACATCGAGCGGGTCGTGCAGGAAGAGGCGCGCGGAGAGACCAAGAGCGCGGTTCCCGCAAAGCCAAGGCCGGAGAAGGACCCGGATACCCGGGCGCTGGAGAAGGCTCTGGAAGAGGCGCTGGGCCTGTCTACGACCATTTCGCACCGGCAGAACGGCGCCGGCGAGGTCAGGATTGCCTACAAGACGCTCGAGCAGCTCGATGCGCTCTGTCGCCGCCTGAAGGCCTGAGCCGAATCAGTCGCTTCGGCCGCTTCGGGCGAGCCTCGCGAGGGTCCACAAGGAGCGGGTCGCGGTGGCGCGGCCCGTTTCGGCGTTCTGGCGCGTGGCGAGGACGGCCGCGCCGAGCAGGCCGACAGCCTCCGTCAACCTGGCGGTGCTCCAGGCGCCCAGCGCCGCTTCCGTCGTCGCGATGCGAGGATAGGGCAGTCGCATCGTCCCGACGACGTCCTTGACGCTGCGCCCGGCATCGACGCTCTGTCTGGCCTTGAGCAGGGCCAGCGCCTGCCGCAGCACCGCGCCCAGCATCACGCCCGGATCGAGTCCCTCGCCGGCGAGCTTGGCCTGCGCCAGATCGAGGACGGGCAATCTGCCGGCGAAGACGGCGTCGACCAGCATCGCCTGCTCGCGCTGGGCGGTATCGCCGACGATGGCCTCGATATGGCTTTCGGTCACCGCGGGATCGTCGCCGAGATAGAGCAGGAGCTTCTCGATCTCGCGCCGCGACGTCTGGCGGTCGCCGCCGAGCAGGCTGGCGAGATGCTCACGGGCGTTGCGATCGATGGATTTTCCGGCCGCGCGGACCATCTCGTCGATGATCGAGCCGAGATCACGCGCGGCGTCGCCATAACAGGGCACGGCGAGCGCGCTTTTGGCCCGCTCGCAGGCGGTGCGCAGCGGATTGCTGCGCTGAAGATCGCCGGCCTCGATGATGACGAGGGCATCCTGCGAGGGCGCGGTCAGCAGCGGCTCGATCGCGGCGATGAGCGGCTTTCCCGTCGCCGAGACGCGGATCGCCCGCCGGCCACCGAACAGGCCGATCGTATTGGCTTCGTCGACCAGCTTCAGCGGGTCGGCGGCTATCGCGTCGCCATCCATGCGGATGAGCTGGAAGGCATCGTCGGGATCGTCGACGCTCTTGCGTGCGAGCGTGGCGGCCCTCTCCGCGACGAGCCCCGTATCGGGACCGTAGAACAGGATCAGGCGCCAGGCCGGATCCAGGCGGGCGAGCGTCCGGTCGGCCTCGTGCGCCTTGATCGCAACCATGGCGGGATCAGGATGTCAGGTCGGCCGCGATCTGCCCGCGGATCAGGCTGGCGAGGTTCTTCGCGGCTCGGATCTGGGCGTCGCGCGCGGCGCGAACCGTCGCGAAGCGCTGCGACGAACGCTCATAGGGCTCGCGGACGGAATTGGTGCCGGAGGAGACGATCTCGCCGGTGCCGTTGCGGGTCACCTTCCAGGTCGCAGTGGCGACGAGAATGGCCGAGTCGGCGCGGCCATTGGCATAATCGACGGTGACCACCTCGACGGACTCGGCGAGGGAGGCGTCGAACTTCAACGTCTTCGGCGCGTCCGGCTCGTTGCCGCCGTCGAACTCGAAGACCAGCTCGTTGCGCAGGTAATGGCCCATCAGGCCCTTGATCTCGGGGAACTCGATGCTGCGCAGCGCCGTCCTGACGCTGCCGCCGACGGTGCTCGCCGTGGATTCGGCGTAGAGCGGCCGGAAGCAGCCGCCCGCCAGAGCCGCAACGCCGAGCGCCGCAACCAGCGCGAGGCTCCGGCGTGTCGGCCCGGCGTCCCGCCCCGCAATCTCAGACGACGACATTCACGATTCTCCCCGGAACCACGATGATCTTGCGGATGGCGCGCCCTTCCAGGGCCCGCTGCACGGCATCGCTCGCGCGCACCGCCGCCTCGACCGTCACCGTATCGGCATCGGCCGGAACAGTCACCTCCGCCCGCTTCTTGCCGTTGAGCTGGACGGGCAGGGTGATGGCGTCGTCCTTCAGCAGTGCGGCCTCGGCGACGGGCCATGGCGCCTCTCCCACGAGGCCTGGCTGGCCCAGCGCCTGCCAGGATTCCTCCGCCAGATGCGGCATCATCGGCGCGACAAGCTGGGTGACGATCGCAGCAGCCTCGAGAAGGGCGAAGGCGGTATCGGGGTCGAGCGCCGGCTTTTCCGCAGCCGCGTCGAGCGTTTTGCCGATGGCGTTGGTCAATGTGTAGACATGGGCGATGCAGCGGTTGAAGGCGAGGCGCTCGATATCGGCGCCGACGGCGTCGAGCGCACGATGGCTCGCCTTGCGCAGTGTCAGGGCCGCTTCGCCGATCTGGGCCGGCTTCTCGGCCTTGCGGCCGGTGCGCTCGGCGATCTCGCCGATCAGGCGCCACAGGCGCTGCACGAAGCGGGCAGCGCCCTGGACGCCCTCATCGGTCCAGATCACGTCCCGATCCGGCGGTGAATCCGAGAGCATGAACCAGCGCGCGGTGTCGGCGCCGTAGGAGGCGATGATGTCGTCGGGGTCCACGACGTTCTTCTTGGACTTCGACATCTTCTCGATCGGGCCGATCTCGATCGGAGCGCCGGTGTCGACGTCGAAGCCGCGACGGTCGTTGCCGGAAACCTCGATGCGGACATTGCCGGGCTCGACCCAGTCGCCATTGGCGGCGCGATAGGTCTCATGCACCACCATGCCCTGGGTAAACATGCCGGCGAAGGGTTCGTCCAGCCCGACATGGCCGGTCTTCTTCATCGCGCGGGTGAAGAAGCGCGAGTAGAGCAGGTGCAGGATCGCGTGCTCGACGCCGCCGATATACTGGTCGACCGGCAGGAAGCGGTCGACGGCCTTGCGGTCGGTCGGGCTCTCCGTCCGCCAGGGATCGGTGAAGCGGGCGAAATACCAGGACGAATCGACGAAGGTGTCCATCGTATCCGTCTCGCGGCGGGCATCCCTGCCGCATTGCGGGCAGGCGACATGCTTCCAGCTCGGATGATGGTCGAGCGGATTGCCGGGCTTGTCGAAGGAGACGTCGTCCGGCAGCTTCACCGGCAGATCGGCATCGGGAACCGGTACCGTTCCGCAGGCGGAACAATGGATGACCGGGATCGGACAGCCCCAGTAGCGCTGGCGCGAAATGCCCCAGTCGCGCAGGCGGAAATTGACCTTGCGCTGGCCGATCGGCCGGTTGCCGCGGGTCTCGCTCTCGAGGCGGCGCGCAACCTCCTCCTTGGCCTCGGCGATGGTCATACCGTCGAGGAATCGGGAATTGATCATGCGGCCATCGCCGTCATAGGCGGTGTCGGTGATGACGAAGCTTGCCGGATCGGTGCCTTCCGGCGCGACCACCGGGGTATTGCCCAGGCCATACTTGTTGACGAAGTCGAGGTCGCGCTGGTCGTGGGCCGGGCAGCCGAAGATGGCGCCGGTGCCGTATTCCATCAGAACGAAGTTGGCGACGTAGACCGGCAGGGTCCAGTTCGGATCGAGCGGATGCACGGCGCGCAGGCCGGTGTCGAAGCCAAGCTTCTCGGCCTTGTCGATCGCCTCTTGCGCCGTGCCGGTGCGCTTGCATTCCTCGATGAAGGCCTGCAGCGACGGGCTCTTCGCCGCGATCGACTTGGCGATCGGGTGATCGGGCGCGATGGCGACGAATTTTGCGCCGAACAGAGTATCGGGGCGGGTCGTGTAAACCTCGACCTCGTCCTGACCGGCCTTGTTCGATTCGAGGGCGAAACGAACCAGCAGGCCCTCCGAGCGGCCGATCCAGTTCCTCTGCATCAGCCGGACCTTCTCGGGCCAGCGGGTCAGGCCGTCGAGGGCGTCGTTCAGCTCCTGGCCATACTCGGTGATCTTGAAGAACCACTGGGTCAGTTCACGGATCTCGACCGGCGCGCCGGAGCGCCAGCCGCGGCCGTCGATGACCTGCTCGTTCGCCAGCACTGTCTCGTCGACCGGGTCCCAGTTGACCTTGGCGGTCTTGCGGTCGACCAGCCCGGCCTTCAGGAAATCCAGGAACATCTTCTGCTGGTGGCGATAGTAGCTGGGGTCGCAAGTCGCGAGCTCGCGGCTCCAGTCGAGCGACAGGCCCATCGACTTGAGCTGCTTGCGCATCGTCGCGATGTTCTCATAGGTCCAGTCGCGCGGATGGACCTTCTTCTGCTTGGCGGCGTTCTCGGCCGGCAGGCCGAACGCATCCCAGCCCATCGGATGCAGCACCGAGAAGCCCTTGGCGCGCTTGTAGCGCGCGACCACGTCGCCCATCGCGTAGTTGCGGACATGGCCCATATGGATGCGCCCCGAGGGATAGGGGAACATCTCGAGCACGTAATAGCTCGGCCGCGTGTCGTCGTTTCGCGTCTCGAAAAGCTTGCGCTCTTCCCAGACGGCGCGCCATTTCGGCTCGGATTCCTTCGGATTATAGCGTTCGACGGCCATGTCAGCGGGCAATTCTTGGCGGTTTGCCGGCTCCCGGAGGCAGGCCGGCGCAGGGGCTGAATGCAAAAACCGGATGTTGGAATCTTGCAACCTGCTCTAGGACACCATTGCGCGCACGCGGTCAACGGCGTGCAGGGCATGAGAGGCTGGCAGATGAGCGATACGGTTACGCGTTTGGCTGGGATCAGGACGGCGATCGGCCGCGCAGAGCGCGACTTCGGGCGTGAAGCCGGCTCGGTCGCGCTGGTCGCGGTGTCCAAGACCAAGCCGGCCGAGCAGATCACGGAGGTCCTGGAAGCGGGCCAACGCATCTTCGGCGAGAACTATGTGCAGGAAGCCAAGGCGAAGTGGCCGGCCTTGAAGCAGCGCTTCCCGGATGCCGAATTGCACATGATCGGCCCGCTGCAATCGAACAAGGCGCGCGAGGCGGTGGAGCTCTTCGACGTCATCCAGTCGCTCGACCGCGAGAGCCTCGCGAAGGAGCTGGCGCGCGAGATCGCCAGGGCCGGCAAGACGCCGCGGCTCTTCGTCCAGGTCAATACCGGCGAGGAAGCACAGAAGGGCGGCGTCATGCCCGGCGATGCCGATGCCTTCATCGGTCGCTGCCGCGCGGTTCACGGTCTCGCGATCGAAGGCCTGATGTGCATTCCGCCGGCCGACGAGCCGCCCTCGCCGCATTTCGGGCTGCTCGCCAAGATCGCCGCCCGCAACGGGTTGAAGGGCCTGTCGATGGGCATGAGCGCCGACTACGAGGCGGCGATCCAGCTCGGCGCGACGCATGTCCGCGTCGGCAGCGCGATCTTCGGGGCGCGGGACTAGGCCTTCAAGGGCTCGCCGACATCGATACGGTTGCCGTCGTGGTCCTCGAAGACGAAGGCGCGCAGGCCGTAATCCTTGTCACGCAGGCCCTTGACGATCCGCAGGCCACGCTCGCGGATCACGGCATGCACCGCGTCGATATCCTCGACCATCATATGCGCCACGTTGAAGGGCTCGGCCTCGTGGCCGGGCTGGAGCGTCAGGTGCAGTTCGGCGGAGTCGCGCTTCAGGATCATGAAGCCGACGGGACTGCCGTTCTCGAACGCTTTCCGGAAGCCGAGGGCGCCGATATAGAAATCGCAAGCGCGGGCCATGTCGGCCACCGGCAGCACGGCGGCGATCCGCCCGAAGCGGAACGAGGAAACCGAATCAGTCATCGCAAATCTCTGGCTGGGACGGCGCCGCGTCGCGGGACGGTGCCCGGGAGCGCGGCAGCCTGACCCGAAGATATGATCGAGACGGTGCCCGCACCTGCCGTAGCTCACCTCACCACGATCCGGCATTGGCGCGCCAGCCGCGGCAGCAGCTTGGCGAAGACGTGCCCCTCGACGGCGACACAGCCTGCGGTCGGCGTGAAGCCAGGGCGGGCGAGGTGCCAGAAGATCGCGCTGCCCCGCCCGCGAATCACCGGCCGGTCGTTCCAGCCGAGTTCGACGATGACGTCGTAGAGGTGATCGTCGCGCTGCAGCCGCTCCTCGGCCTCGCCCGGCGGACGGTCGATCAGGCGGTTGTAGCGGCGATCGTTCTGGTCGTCGCACCAGGCGTCGCGTGGGCCGATCCGCCTGAGCGGCAGCAGCGTGCGCGGGCGTGAGAGCCGGTCGGCCCGGTAGAAGACCCTGCGCAAAGGCAGATCGAAACGCGGCGTGCGGCCGTCGCCCTCGCGCTTGACGGTGCCGATGCCGGAGCGGCCGAGCGCGCAGGGAAACACCGCGCCGCCGGCGACGAGGAAGCCCTTGCGCCGGTCATGGACCGAGGCGAAGACACGCAGAGACGAGAGATTGCGTGGGCGGAAGCCCTGGCGCAGGGCGGTGATTTCACGGTTTCTCACGGGGATTCCGGAATGCGTGACTTGCGATGACGACTGGGGCGGCTCATGTTGCCCTCTTCCTGCGTTCGAGCGAACAGCCCATGTCCGTCGTCCATCATATTCTCCTGGTCGATGACGACCAGACCCTTCGCGATGCCCTCGCCGAGCAGCTGGCGCTCTACGACGAGTTCCGGCTGTCCACGGCCGGGAACGCGACCGACGCGGTGAAGGCGGCGCAGGGCGAGCGGATCGACCTCGTGGTGATGGATGTCGGGCTGCCGGACATGGACGGGCGCGAGGCCGTCAAGCTGATGCGCAAGAACGGCTTCAAGAGCCCGGTGGTGATGCTGACCGCGCAGAGCTCTGACGCCGATACCGTGCTGGGCCTCGAGGCCGGCGCCAATGATTATGTGGTCAAGCCGTTCAAGTTCGCGGTGCTGCTGGCGCGGATCCGGGCGCATCTCAGGCAGTACGAGGCGAGCGAGGACGCGATCTTTCAGGTCGGCCCCTACACCTTCCACCCCGGATCGAAGCTTCTCGTCAGCGAGAAGGGCTCGAAGACCAAGCTCACCGAGAAGGAGACGGCGATCCTGCGCTTCCTCTACCGTGCCGGCCGCAAGCCGATCGCGCGAGAGGTGCTGCTGCAGGAGGTCTGGGGCTACAACAGCCAGGTCACGACCCATACGCTCGAGACCCATATCTACCGGCTGCGCCAGAAGATCGAGCCCGATCCGGGCAATGCCCGCCTCCTCGTGACCGATGCCGGCGGCTACCGGCTGAATCCCTGACGGATGGCGCTCGACGACGACATGGCCCTGCTGGCCCGGCAGCCGCTGTTGAGCCTGATGGAGCGCGATGCACTCAGGTTGCTCGCCTTTGCGGCCGAGAGCCGCATCCTGCGGGCGGGCGACGTGCTGTTCCGCGCCGGCGAACCCTCGGACGGTGCCGTGCTGGTGGTGTCCGGCGCGGTGGCGCTGACGGCGCAGGACGATGGCCAGCCCGCGAGCGAGATCGCGGGGCCGGGAGCGATGATCGGCGAGCTTGCCCTGTTCACCTCGGTGCCGCGGCAGGTCACCGCGATCGCCCGCGAGCCGACGCAGGTGATGCGGCTTCCGCGCAGCGTGATGCGCCGCGTCCTCGGCGAATCACCGGATTCAGCCGAGGCGATCGCGCAGGCGATCGGGGACAGGCTGAGGGGCTTCGTCGGCGAGCTGTCGATCGTCGAGCAGGCGCTCGGCGCGATCGATCGGAAATAGCAGCTCCGTTCAGGACGAGGGCGGGTGCCGCGCCGCGCGGATCGCGGCGAAGCGCGGCCAGAGGATATTGATGCACAGGCCGGACATCACGAGCCCGGCAGCGGCGAACTTCCAGCCAGGCAGCGGCTCGCCCAGCCAGAGCGCGGCGGCGCCCATGCCGAAGACCGGGACGAGCAGCGCCGTCGGTGCGACGGTTGCGGCCGCATAGCGCGAGAGCAGCCAGCCCCAGACGGCATAGCCGAACATGACGTTGCCGACCGCCTGCCAGATCGCCGCCGCCCAGGCGGCGGCCGGGGCATGGACGAGGCCGTCGCGGATCGCCGGCCAGCCTTCGATCAGCCAGGACAGCGCGACCAGCGGCGGGATCGCAAAGAGGCTGGTCCAGACCACATAGGCGAGCATGTCGACCTTGGGCGTGCTGCGCGCGACGATATTGCCGGCAGCCCAGCACAAGGCGGCGCCGAGCACGAGCACGATGCCGAGCGGCGTCGTCGAGCCGTCGGTGTGCCAGAGGATGACGCCGATGCCGATGCCGGCCAGAGCAAGTCCGGCGAACTGGAAGGGCTGCACGCGCTCATGCGTGATCGCGGCCGCCAGCAGGATGGTGAAGAAGGGCTGCGACTGCACCACGAGCGAGGCGAGGCCCGGCGCGATATAGCCCTTGATCGCGAAGAAGAGCAGGCCGAACTGGCCGGCGCCGATCAGGACGCCATAGGCGGCGAGCTTGCTCCACGGCACATCCGGGCGCTTCAGGAAGAAGACCGCCGGCAGGAGCGCGAAGGTGAAGCGCAGCGCCGCGAAGAGCAGCGGCGGGAAGTGCTCGACGCCGATATGGATGACGACGAAATTCGTGCCCCAGACCACCATGACGGCCAGCGTGAGCAGCGCGTCGCGGAAGGAGAGCGTTGTCGGGAGGGCTGGCTGCACGGGACTGGCTTCGCCTGAGGTTTCGCGCAGCCAATATCACGCGGGTCGGCCCGACGGTTAGGGCTGCCCGGCATGGCCGAGGGGCCGGTGCGGCATGGAGCCCCACCCGGCTTCAGTCAGAGCTCCAGCTTCACCGTGACCGGGACGTGGTCGGAGGGGCGCTCCCAGCCACGCGCCTCGCGCAGGAAGGCAAGGTCGCGCAGCGCGGGCTTCAGCCCGTCCGAGAGCCAGATATGGTCGAGCCGGCGGCCGCGATCGGAGGCGGCCCAGTCCTGCGCGCGGTAGCTCCACCAGGAGTAGAGCTTCTCGGGCTCCGGCCGCAGGGTGCGGGCCGCATCGGTCCAGCCGAGCTCGCTGCGCAGCTTCTCCAGCGTCGTCGTCTCGATCGGCGTGTGGCTGACGACGTCGAGGAGCTGCTTGTGGCTCCAGACGTCGTGCTCGTAGGGGGCGATGTTGAGGTCGCCGACCAGGATCGCCGGCCGGTCAGCCGGCTTCTTCGCGATGCCCCAGGCGCCGATCTCGTCGAGGAAGGCGAGCTTGTGGGCGAACTTGTCGTTCCTGGCGGGGTCGGGAACGTCGCCGCCGGCGGGAATATAGAAATTGTGGATCGCGATGCCGGCGGCGGCGCCGGCCGCCTGGTCGAGCGTCACCGTCATGTGCCGGGCGTCGTTGCGCCCGCACATCGACATCGCCTCCTTCTCGCTGAAGGGCAATTTCGAGAGGATGGCGACGCCGTTATAGCCCTTCTGGCCGATGAAGGCCTGGTGGACATAGCCGAGCTGGTGGAAAGCCTTGGCCGGGAACTGCTCGTCCGGCGTCTTGGTCTCCTGCAGGCAGAGGACGTCGGGCGCATAGCGGGTGAGAAACTCGCCGACCATGCCGATGCGCAGGCGGACGGAATTGATGTTCCAGCTCGTGACGGTGAGTTGCACGCGAAGATTCCGGCAAAGAGGGAGGCCGGAAACTGGGTCGTCGCATCATAAAAGGCAAGCCGTTTCGGCCCGCCTGCCGGTTCAGAGCGTGCGCTGGTAGTCGATCACGAAATTCTTCGGGTCGGCGCGGCGCTGCAGGCTGAGATTGTAGAGCGAAACCGCGGTCTCGTAACCTTGCGGGTCGACCACGACCCACTGCCGCAGCTCGTTGGCGGCGAGATCGAACTTCAGCGTGATCTTCGAGGTGCCGCCGAGCGTCGAGCGATCCTCGATCCGCACAGACAGGATGTCGCCGTCGACGCTGGCGCCGGTGATCGTTCCCTCGCGGCTCAGATCCATCTTCTCGCGCAGCAGGAATTTCAGCGGGGTCTGGCCGATCGAATAGACGTCCTGCGTTCCCAGGCGCTTGTCGCGCACGGCGACCGAGGTGCCGTCGGCGATCACCTCGGTCGTCGCCGGCGGCTCGTATTCGAAGCGCATCTTGCCGGGGCGCTGGATATAGACGCGGCCCTCCAGGCGCTTCCCGTTATTGGCGAACTGGATGAAGTTGCCCTGAAGCGTGGTGAAGCTGTTGAGATAGGCGTTGAGCCGCTCGATCGCCTCTTCCTGCGTCGCAGGCGGCGGGAGCTTCGTCTTGGCCGGCGTCGCAACCGGCTTCGCAGCCTCGGGCCTGGGGGCCTGCGCCACGGGGGCGGGGTTCGCCGCGGCTGCCGGGGCAGCGGCGGGCGCGGGCGAGGCTTCGTTGGAGGCCGTGCGCGCCAGGCCCAGCCCCGCCGGCCGAGTGGGCGGAAGGGGAATCGGGCGTGCTGCGGCAGGCTTGGCCGTCACGGGCTTCGGCGGCTGCAGCT
>NZ_MKSQ01000003.1 GCF_001898115.1 Allobosea sp. 67-29
CAGCTACGCCGCCCGCGCTGGCGTCGAGACCAACCGTCCACTAACAATCACCTTGGACCTGCCGGCGGGGGCGGATCAAGATCGACTCGTATTGCCAAGGCTGAAGTCTGGCGCGGGATGACTGATCAGGAGGCGGAAGAGGTGGACGCAGCGCTTCAGGCCGCGCCACTGCGCCTTCGTCGCATCTTTGAAGCGGCTCAGTTCCTCAGCCAGAACGATGACGATTACCCCGCCCTGAGGTCTGGCATCGCTGCCGCGCTCGGGGAGAGCCGTGCCGACGAGGTTCTGGCGCCGACCTATTGAGCGCCGATCACGAAGCGCAACCTTGCGAGGAATGGGCGCAGCGACAGCTTATCGCGCTTTCGTCACCACTGGGAGGCGCTGAATTCCTCAGGCGTCTCGCCGTCCTGGCGGAATTCCCAACCCGATCCGTCGGGCTTTCGCCTGCGCCAGACTTGTCCGAGCCCCTGCGCCCGGCGGCCATCCAGAAGCCTGGGCGGCCATATCCATTCGTATCTGTGCCAGAGATAGTCCTGCGGCCGGACCTTCGTCGGGAGGAAGCGCGCGAGCAAGGTCTTCATCATCGGCGGTCTGCCAATGCGGGGCGTGCAAGCGGCGCCGACGACCCGAGGCTGCCGTCGCTTCTGCGGCGCCATGCCATCAGGGGGCGCTCATAGAGCACATGGACGACACAACCCGCTGCAACCGCAGCTAGGCCGATGGTCAGAAGCTTCACGCTCGCGGGAAGCCCCGGGAGGTGCGCAAGGAGAGCGGCGACTGCCGCGATCATTCCAGCCTCGATGAGGTATATCGCATAGCTCGCATCGCCCAGAAAGCAGAGCCATCGCGGCGCCCGGCAATCGGACTTTTCCAGATCGATGGCGGCCGCCACCATGACCGCAGCCGGCAGCCCGAAAATCCACAGCCTGTTCTCGACCGCGAATTGCGAGTCGAGCACCACCATGAGCAGGACGGCTGCGACAATGAGGAGGCTGTTCTGCAGCCGGCTGAGAACGGGCGCGGGACTGAGGGCCATGATCTCGGCGATCATGACGCCCAAAGCGAATTCGTAAATGATCGGATTGGCGGCGAAGGCCCGCCACACCGAGCCCTCAGGCGCAATCGTTCCGGACAGGAACACGCAGGTCAGCCCGACCATGAGCTTGGGAAGCAGGTGCGTGCGCGGGCCCAGCATCATTGCAAGCCATGTTCCATAGAAGGCCATCTCGTAGATCAGCGACCATCCCTGGTTCAAGGCCGGCGCCAGCAGCGAGCTTCCCGGCGAGAAGGCAGGAATGAACAGGAACGACTTCAGATAGTATTCCCAGTTGGTGAAGAGCGCCCCATCGCGGGCGTAGGCCACTATCGAGCGCCACGGCAGCTCGGGAAGCGTCAGCAGCCAGTAGAGCGGGGCTATGCGCCAGATGCGTCCGATCGCGAACGGATAGATCCGGCCCCAACGCTCGCCGCCCGTTACGGAAGCGATAATGTATCCACTCATCACGAAAAAAATATCCACGCCGAAGACGCCGGCCTTCGTGACGATGACTGGAATATTCGGATCGTAGTGCGTGAGATTGCCGAGGTGTGCAGAAACTACAGCCAAAGCGGCAAAGCCGCGCAACGCTTGGATGTTTGCAAGGCGTTTTTGCATCCAGCCGTTTAGCATGCTCACGGCTGTTCGACTAATCGGCTGGTTAGCTCGATCCCGCCACGGCGGCCTGCCCGCTCAGCTCGCCACCACCCGCCCGGCGGCGGACAGAGCCATGAACAGCGAGGCGACGTTCAGCGATTCCTTGAGGAGGCCGCCCGGCAGCCCGGCCAGCACCTCGCCGACGGACATCAGATGCACGCTCATACCCTCCTCGGCGGTGTCGAGCTTGCGCTCGCCTGTCGGCTCGACATCCAGGGCCAGATAGGTGTGGACGCGGTTCGTCTGGTTGCCGGGGTTTGCGTAGAGCGAAGTGACGAGCTGGAGCGCCGCTGCGCGATAGCCGGTTTCCTCCTCGAGCT
This sequence comes from Allobosea sp. 67-29, assembly GCF_001898115.1. GTDB lineage: Bacteria > Pseudomonadota > Alphaproteobacteria > Rhizobiales > Beijerinckiaceae > Allobosea. The sequence continues at coordinate 2,014 of NZ_MKSQ01000003.1, forward strand.
CGCGCCTGGCGGCCTCGGCGGGATCGCCGTCGCCGGCATCGACCGTGCCGGCCGGCAGCTCGAGAAAGACATCTCCGGCGCCGTGCCGGTATTGGCGCACCAAGACCAGCTCATCAGCGGCGGTGATGGCCACGACATGCACCCAATCGGGGTAGTCGAGCACATAGAAGGGCGCGACCTCGTGCCCCGAAGCCGTCAGGCAGTCATCGGCGCGCAGATTGATCCAGCGGTCCCTGATGACGGTGCGCGAAGCCCGCGTGGTCCATTTCGTATCCATGGCTGGGGCTTAGCCATTGCGCGCCGGCCCGCCAAGCCCTGCCGGCTAGAGCGCGAGCCAGCACAAGCCGCCGAGCAGGAAATTTAGCATCCAGAGCAAAGGGGCCGGCACAGCCGCCATGCCCTGATCGAGCAGACGTTCGTCGTCCATCGCCTTGCCCGCTAGCCGAGCAGCGCCAGCGGCGCCACGAAAAGGATGGCCAGGGCGAAGACCACGGCGGCGCGCAGCCAGATGCCTGTGAAGCGCGCACTGAACAGCATTTGTTCCTCCTGCGTTCCAAAAATGACGCAGCGGAACGTTCATTCCACCGCGTCAGCAAGCCGGCGCCGCCATACTGCACGCCAGCGACGCCGACCCGTCCCGGACCGCGGTGCGCGGGGGCGATGCCAGTCCGGGCGAGCGATGAAGCGCTCAAACTGACCCTACGTCAACTGCCCGCCTCGCGCGGGTTTTTTTTACATCTGGAGAGATCGATGACGGCTCAGAATTTCGCGCCGGCGCTTGCGCGCGTCCTGGTGCACGAGGGCGGCTATGCCAATCACCCGCAGGACCCGGGCGGCGCGACGATGAAGGGC
>NZ_MKSQ01000004.1:0-3103 GCF_001898115.1 Allobosea sp. 67-29
AGGCCTGCTCCTCGGTGCGCTTCGACAGGTCGTCAGCGCCCATGTTGATCTCCCGCGCCGCCAGACCGACATCCGCCGAGGTGATCTGAATTGTCCGCACGGTTGCGGCCAGGCGCGCGACGGTCGCATTGATGCTGGCCTTGAGCGAGCCCAGGACGCCCTGATAATCGCCTTGGACCAGTTGAGTGAGATCGGCGCCGGCCACCCCCTCCATGACCTCGGCGAACTCCCGCGTGGCAAGCTCGACCACCTGCGAGATGTTGTTGAGGCCCGAGGCCATCTCCCGCACGAAGCCATCCTTGTTGTCGAGCTTCAGTCGCGCGGAGAAGTCGCCTCGCTGTGCGGCGCTCACGGCGGCCGCGATCTCGGCCTCGCCGAGCAGCTCGGCGGTGACGTTGCGCCAGATCAGGGTGTGGCCGATCCTGGATCCGTCCTCGGCCCGGATGTAAGCCATGTCGACCATGATGGTCTGACCGGCGATGTCGTAGCGAACACGGCGTTCCTCGCCGTCATCCAGCAGCACCTTCCGCGAAAGGCTCGGATTGGCGCGGAAGCAGTCGATATGCATGCCCCGCATCGCATCGACGGAGAAATCCGGATTGGCCGCGCGAAAGGCCGGCTCGAGGCGGCGGAGGGTCGCGGCGAGCGAAGCGCTGATGAAGGTGATGTTCTCATCCGGATCGGTGATCATGAGCATCGTAGGCGACTGGTTCATCGCGGCGATCGTCAGGGCGGAGCGCTCGGCCTCGGCCTTCCCGCGATCGACGGCGCGAGCGATCTCGCCGATCTCGTTGCGCAGCTCCAGATGCGGGACATCTCCAGTATAATTGTTGAGCTGAAATCGCCGGAGCGTCGCGATGATGTCGGCGATCGGACTGCGGATCGTCCGGACGAAAAGAAGCGCAGCGCCGATTGCCAGGATCGCCCCCAAGGCCGCTATCGTCAGATCGCTCAGCGCCCGGGACTGGAAACCCTCGATGCGGAGCGTGATCAGGCGGAGAAGCTCCGGCTGCGTTGCCTGCCAGAGCGCATTGGCGCTCTCGGCGAAGCCGGATACGGCGCCTTCGAACTCGATTGTCCCGGTAGCCGCCGCATCCTGAACGATGGCGAGGCGCAGTTTGCCGACGAGTTGTGCGAGTCGGCCAGATGCGGCCTCGAAGCGGCCTGCTACGGGGAGCAGGGCGCGTGCCAGCGATCCGTCGAGGTTTCCCGCGAGAGCGGATTTGAGCGAGTCGTTCGTCGCCGCCAAGGCGAGGTCGAAACGGGTGGCCGCCTGCACCAGAGCGTCATGCGCCGTTTCGGGAAGTCCATGAACCTGCGCGCGATAAGGCTGGAGCGCAATGTCGAGGGCGGCGGCTGAGACCACGAGCTCGGGCAGGCGCACGGCGACGACGTCCATCGCATAATAGGAGTCCACATCCGGATCGAGCGTCAGATTGGATCCGTCGGCGATCTTCTGGATCGCGATTTGCCCGGCGTTCCACGCCTCGGCGCGCGCCTTCGGATCGGCGAGCGCCCCGAGGAAGGCTTCGACGGCGGCGCCGGCCTTCAGATTGGCGGCGGCCGTCCGGAGCGCCGCGGCACGATCGGCGGCCATCTTGCGGTTGGATGTGTCAAGCGAGCCGGCCGTGCTCGTCGCCAGCGCCTCCCAGAGACCCTTCAATGCGTGCGCCCCCTTGATCTCGAGCGACGAGAAGGCGATGTCCTTTCTCACCTGCTGTACGAACAGAAGGGTAAGATGGCCTATCGGCAGCATCAGAAAAGCCATGATGGCGGCGATTTTCACGCCGACTGTGAGTGAAGCGATCCGAGCGACGATCGAGCGCATACCTAGCCCCAGATATCTTGGTTGTCGTAGGGGAAGGTACGGGCAGAATCTTAATGCAGAATTTCAGAATTCAGTTCTGATTGTCAAAATTGATATAGATCAATTGTTTCTTCGCTGGCTTCGCACCGCCCTGCACGGCCGGTTTCCGTCAGGCCGCGGGGCCGCGACCCGCGAAACGGCGGGATCTGGTGCCCGCCGGCATCCTGATCGCTGGTTCGAATCGCCATCTTTCCGGTAATCTCCCTGGATCGGCCGCACCGTCCTGGGCGGCGGCGATCATCAGGGGGTTTTCCGGATGCAGAGTTCCGGCGCATGAATTGCTTTATCGTCGGCAAGCAGGGCTGAGCGCTGGATGCCTGAAGTCGTCATTCCGATATTGAGAACGTTCCCGATGTTCTCGGATGCCAAGGAGAGCACTCTGCGGGCGCTCGTTCCGAGCTGCATCTTTCAATCGTTTTCTGCGGGCGTCACGATCAACAAGGTCGGTGAGATACCGGCCTTCATCTATTGCTTGCGGTCAGGCTCCGTCGAAGGTTGGGCCAGCCTGAACGATGCCGAGACGATCGTGGCGACATCTGCGGCACCGATGGTGTTCGAGGTTTCGACGGCGGTCCAGCATCACGCAAGCGTGCTTGCGATCGTGACGCGGGAAGCGAGTGAAACGATTGCAATCGAGACGAGCGCCTTTCTGAAGGCGATACAGGATGACCAGGCGGTCTGCCATGCCGCGCTCATCCATGCGTCCCGCGTCAACATGCAGATGATCGACCGGCTGCTCGATCACAGGCTGCGCACTGCCGAGCAGCGCCTCGGCCAATGGGTCTTGAGTGCGATGGAGCGGAATGGGAACTCGAGAACCGTGACAATCGGCGTGTCCAAACGAGCGCTGGCCTATGAACTCGGCATGTCGCCTGCCAATCTCTCGCGCCTCTTCAACGTTTTGCGGGAGCATGGTGTCGAGACCAAAGGCATGAGCATGACGATCGTCGATCTCGACAAGCTCAGGCAGCTCTCACGAGCCTAGTGCCCTGCAGAGCAATGGATCGGGCGACGCCTGCTTGAAGCGCCAGCGGACAGGCGTCGCGAGGATGGGCCTGGGTCGGAGGCAGGCCCGTTGGCTCTCATGACGCCTTGCTCCCGCCGTGATGCGCCGCGCGACCTGGGACAACTTGTCCCCGCCCTCTCCCGCGCCCCTATCCTCACCCCACCTCGTCCCCGAGGGGCAGCCATCCGGAGGTATGCCGTTGGTGGGGGCGGGGGCGGCGCCTGCGGGTG
>NZ_MKSQ01000004.1:3344-24186 GCF_001898115.1 Allobosea sp. 67-29
CTCGCGCCTCGCGGCGCTCCGCTGCCCCTCATGACAGCCGAACGCGCCCCGGCGCGGGCGGGCGAAGGCGCTCGAGCGGGCTACGGTGCCTCGCCTCAGCGCCAGCCCAGCCCTGGCGCGACATGCGTCAGGATCGCCTCGATCACATGGGCGTTGTAGGCGACGCCGAGCTGGTTCGGCACCGTCAGCAGCAGCGTGTCTGCCTCGGCGATCGCCTCGTCCTGGCGCAGCTCCTCGATGAGCCGGTCCGGCTCGGCCGCATAGCTGCGTCCGAAGATCGCGCGGGTGCTCTCGTCGATGAAGCCGATGGAGTCGTCGCTCTGGTTTCCCCGGCCGAAATAGGCGCGGTCGCGATCGTCGACCAGCGCGAAGATGCTGCGGCTCACCGAGACGCGCGGCTCGCGGGCGTGGCCGGCCTCCTTCCAGGCCTCGCGATAGGCGCGGATCTGCTTGGCCTGCTGGATGTGGAAGGGTTCGCCGGTCTCGTCGTCCTTCAGGGTCGAGCTCTGCAGGTTCATGCCGAGCTTGGCCGCCCAGATGGCGGTGGCGTTCGAGCCGGCGCCCCACCAGATGCGTTCGCGCAGCCCCTCGGAATGCGGCTCGAGCCTGAGCAGGCCGGGCGGGTTCGGAAACATCGGGCGCGGATTGGGCTCGGCGAAACCCTCGCCGCGCAGCACGTCGAGAAAGACCTCGGCATGGCGGCGCCCCATATCGGCGTCGCTCTGGCCTTCCGCCGGCTGGTAGCCGAAATAGCGGAAGCCGTCGATCACCTGCTCGGGCGAGCCGCGGCTGATGCCGAGCTGCAGCCGGCCGCCGGAGATGAGGTCGGCGGCGCCGGCATCCTCGGCCATGTAGAGCGGGTTCTCGTAGCGCATGTCGATCACGGCCGTGCCGAGCTCGATGCGGCTGGTTTTGGCGCCGGCGGCGGCCAGCAGCGGGAAGGGCGAGGCGAGCTGGCGGGCGAAGTGGTGCACCCGGAAATAGGCGCCGTCGGCACCGAGCTCCTCGGCGGCGACCGCGAGCTCGATCGACTGCAGCAGCGTGTCGCCGGCCGAGCGCGTGCCGGATTGCGGGGAGGGCGTCCAGTGCCCGAACGAGAGGAAGCCGATCTTCTTCATGGCGCGCCTGTGGCTGGTCGCGGTCCGGCCGCGTTCGTGAGGAGGCTTCCGGCGGCCGCCCGTGGAGGGGCCTTGGAAAATCGTCCTCCCTCATATAGGTGCCCGGCGCACCCGTGGGATTGCGCCGATGCAAACGCCAGCCTGCGAGCCTGCAGCCCGGTCGGGCGCCGGCGCGCCGAGCGCGCCGCGTCAGCCGAGCGGTTGCCGGTAGACGATGAAGCCCGACTTGTCGGCGACCTTGTCGTAGAGCGCCTGTCCCTGCAGGTTGGTCTCGTGCGTCTGCCAATAGACGCGGAAGCAGTTCTTTTCGCGCGCCATCCGGTTCACCGCCTCGATCAGCTTGCGCCCGATGCCGGTGCCGCGCGCTTCCGGCACGGTGAACAGGTCCTGCAGGTAGCAGATGTTCCGCTCGCTCCAGGTCGTCCGGTGGATCACCCAGTTGGTCAAGCCCAGCGCCTTGTCGCCCTGGAAGGCGATGAAGCCGCCCATCGGCTCCTGCCCGCTCGTCAGCCGCCCGAAGGTGACGTCGTCGAGCTCCGCCGGGAGCGTCGCCTTGTAGAAGGTCAGGTAGCCGTGCCAAAGCGGCGTCCAGGCGGCGCGGTCTGCTGCGGTCAGCGGGCGGATGGTGATCTCGGGCATCGGCTGGTTCCTCCGGCCGCAGAAGCTAGCGGCCGGGAACCGCCTTGTCTCATGACAAGCCGCGATGGAAAGGATCACCTGCCATGCGTGAGCCGGCAACGAAAAGCCCGCGCGGACCGCGCGCGGGCTTCGGGTCGGCTGGATTCGGGCTCAGAGCTGGCCGAGCATCGCCTCGGCGCCGGAGGCCTCGGCCTTGCCGGCGGCTTCCTCGACATTGAGCGCCTTCACCACGCCGTCCTCGACCAGCATCGAGTAGCGCTGCGAGCGGGTGCCGAGGCCGAAGCCCGAGCCGTCCATCGACAGGCCGATCGCCTTGGCGAAATCGGCGTTGCCGTCAGCGAGGAACTCGATCACGCCGGCGCCGCCGGTGGCCTTCGACCAGGCATCCATCACGAAGACGTCGTTGGTCGATGTCACCATGATCGCATCGACGCCCTTGGCCTTGATCTCGGCGGCCTTGCCGACATAGCCGGGCAGATGGTTGCGATGGCAGGTCGGGGTGAAGGCGCCGGGCACGGCGAAAAGCACGACCTTCTTGCCCTTGAACAGCTCGTCGGTCGTCTTGGCGGCCGGGCCGTCGGCGGTCATGACCCGGAACGTCGCCTGCGGAAGCTTGTCACCCACCTTGATGGTCATGAGCCTGTTCTCCATGAAGCCTGCGGCACACGGGCCGCCCGGCCAGAGGACTTACGGCTTGCCGGCGGGGATGTCGAGTTCGAGCCGGGTCTCGACGGGCTTGGGCGTGCCGCGCACCGTGAAGATCAGCGGGACCGGCCCCGAGGTGCCCTTCGGACGCTCGTTGATACGGATCTGCGCCGTGACCAGGCCGTCGGGCTGCGTCGTCAGATGCGGTCTCCCGAAGGACCACATGCCCGGCCCCTCGACGAAGATATCCTCGATCTTGCCGTCCGGCGGCGCCTGCAGCGTCAGCTTGAGGCCGGGATCGACGACGCCGTCGTCCAGCCGGGCGTCGAGGACGGACAGCTTCGCCGCGTGGGGCCCCGGCTTCACCGGCAGCGGAATGCGCGCCTCGTAGCTCTCGAGCCTCGCCGAGGTCACCGTGGTCACGCCCGGCTCCAGCCACAGGCTGGCCTCGCCCTTGACGGGAATGCAGATCTTCTCGCAGACCGCATAGTCGAGCTTCAGCGTCACCATGACCGGCCGCGTCGGATCGACCGGCTGCACGGAGACCGGGATCACCACCTCGCCGACATAGCCGATCGAGTAGCCGGCCGAATCCTGGAAGCGCTCCGGCACCGGCCAGCGCACATCGAGCCCGCCGATATTCGTCGAGCCGGTCCAGTCGAAGGCGGGAGGCACGCCGAACTGTCCGGGGCTGCGCCAGTAGGTCTTGTAGCCCGGCGACATCGCGATCTCGACGCCGACGCGTTGCTTGCCGGTCGGCGTGGTCGGCCCCGCGATCAGCCTGAGCCGCGCATGTTCCGCGACCGACCATGGCGACATCGCGGCCTCGTTCGCGGCTTCCTGGGCATGGGCGAGGCTGCCGAAGGCGAGAGGGCTTATGGCCAGCAGGGACAGAATTCGTTTCACCGCCCTGCCTTATCCATTGCCATGTCGAAAAGCGAACAAAACCTCCGCCCCTCACGCGAATGCGACGGAGCACGAGCCCGCTCCGCCTTCGTCCGGGATATTGCCCAGGAATGAGGCACAATCGCGGAGCCGGCTTTTTGTGCGGGTCCCGGTTTCCCGTCCGGCGCAAAGTGATCTAGCATGCGGGCATGAAGATCGGCTCAGAATCGAAGCTCGGCAGCCGCAGCTATCTCGACGGGCAATGCCTGATCGCGATGCCCGGCATGGCCGATACGCGCTTCAGCCGCAGCGTCGTCTATGTCTGCGCTCATTCCGAAGACGGGGCGATGGGCATCATCGTCAACAAGCCGGCGGCCGACACCAAGTTTCCGGATCTGCTGGTGCAGCTCGACGTGATCCCGTCCGAGGAGCTGATCCGCCTGCCGAGCCGCGCCGAGAAGATGCAGGTTCTGCGCGGAGGCCCCGTCGAGACCAAGCGCGGCTTCGTGCTGCATACCGCCGATTTCTTCCTGGAATCGGCGACGCTGCCGATCGACGACGGCATCTGCCTGACGGCGACGCTCGACATTCTGCGTGCCATCGCCGGCGGCACCGGGCCGGAAAACGCGGTGCTCGCCCTGGGCTATGCCGGCTGGGCGGCAGGACAGCTCGAGGCCGAGATCCAGTCGAATGGCTGGCTGCATTGCGAGGCCGATCCGGCGCTGCTGTTCGACGAGAGCGTCGAAACGAAATACCAGCGTGCGCTGAACAAGATCGGGATCGATCCGGCCTTCCTGTCGCGGGATGCCGGGCACGCCTGAGATCTTCTCTCCGAGGGAAGAATGCTAGGCTGCTTCGGTCGCCGCGGCGGTCGCGCCCATCAGGCGGCGGGCCTCCGCCGCCGTCATCGGCTGGCCGAAGATGTAGCCCTGCGCATATTGGCAGCCGAGCTGATAGAGATCGATCGCATCGGACTCGCTCTCGGCGCCCTCTGCGACGACATCCATGTTCAGGTCGGATGCAAGCTGCACGATCGAGCGCAGGATCACCGGCGGACGGCCATTGCCCATCTGGCGCACGAAGCTCTGGTCGATCTTGATGGTGTCGAAGGGGAAGCGCTGCAGATAGGACAGCGAGGAATAGCCCGTCCCGAAATCGTCGAGCGAGAGGCCGGCGCCGAGGTCGCGGATGCGCTGCAGCATCTGCGCCGCATATTCCGGGTTTTCCATGACGAGGCTCTCGGTGATCTCGAGCTTGAGCGTGCCCGGCAGCACGCGCCGGCGCCCGAGCACGGTCTTGACGTCGTGCAGCAGGTCGTGGCGCAGGAGCTGGCGGCTCGAGACGTTGACGCTGGCGAAGATCGGCGGCTCGACCTCGAGAGCCGCCTGCCAAGCTTCGAGCTCGCGCGCGGTCTTGTCCATCACGTAGATGCCGAGGTCGACGATCAATCCGGTCTCCTCGGCGATGGCGAGGAAATCCTGCGGCATCAGCCGGCCCTCGCGCGGATGATCCCAGCGCACCAGCGCCTCGAAACCGGCGATGGTACGGTCCTCGAGCCGGACGATCGGCTGGTACATCACCTGGATTTCATTGCGCTCGATCGCCTTGCGCAGGTCGCTCTCCAGCGCCAGCCGGTCGTTGCGGTCGGTGCGCATCGCCGGGACGAAGACCTCGATGCGGTTGCCGCCCTGCCGCTTGGCGTGGGCCATGGCGAGCTCGGCATTCTTCAGCGCGTCGTCCTTGCGGGCGACGGGCGATGGATCGAACAGCGCGAGCCCGATCGAGGGCGTCAGCACGATCTCGCGCTCGGCGAAGGTGACCGGCGTCGAGACGGCCCTGCGCACCAGCTCCGCCAGCGCCAGGATGCGCTCGGGGTCGCGCTCCGAGACCAGGATCATCGCGAAGGTGTCGCCGCCGATTCGGGCCAGCGTATCCTGCGCCCGCAGCAGCCGGCCGAGCCGGCGCGCCAGCGTCAGCAGGATCGAATCCCCGGCCGAGAAGCCGACCGATTCATTGACCTGCTTGAAGCGGTCGACATCGATCACGAGCACGGTCGGGCGGATGTTGTCGTCGGCGCGGGTGAAACCGAAGATCGCGCCGAGCCGGTCCTGGAACAGCTTGCGATTGGGCAGGCCGGTCAGGTTGTCGTGCACGGCATCGTGCAGCATGCGTTCCTGGGCGGTACGCTGGTCGGTGACGTCGGCGAGCGTGCCGATGACGCGGATGACCTCGCCATCGGAGCCGATGACCGGCCGGGCCTTGATGTTGAGCCAGTGATAGGCGCCATTGGCGGCGCGCAGGCGCACATCGAGGTTGAGCTTGCCGCGCCGTTGTTCGAGCATCGCATCGAGCGTGACGCGGTAGCGGTCCCGGTCCGCGACGTGCATATGCTCCAGCCAGCGCGCGGCCGAGCCCTCCAACGCCCCCTTCGGCAGGCCGAGCAGGGCCTCGATCTGCGGCGAGACGAAGATCTTGTCGGCGCTCACGTCCCAGTCGAACACGAGGTCGCCCGAGCCGGAGAGGGCGAGCGCGCGCCGTTCTGTATCGGAGACGAGCCCTTGCGAGATCGCGCCGCCGGCGAAGGCATGCTGGATCACGGTGAAGCCGATCAGCAGCACGATCAGCACGAGTCCGCCCAGCAGGGCGGGCGCGACCAGATCCCGCTGGAACTGACCCGTCACGGTGAAGCCGGCGGCCGTGACCCAGACGGCGAGCAGGAACCAGGTCGGGATCAGCATCACCGCCCGCTCATAGCCATGCGTCGCCAGATGCACGACGAGCACGAAGCCGACGGCCGCCACGGCCGCGATCGAGATGCGCGCGATGCCGGCCGCCATCGGTGCGTCGAAGACGGCGAGGCCGACCAGCCCGGCGAGGCCGAGGATCCAGACCGCGGTGACGTGGCCATAGCGCACATGCCAGCGCTGCAGGTTGAGATAGGCGAAGAGGAAGACCAGCAGCGTCGCCGCCAGCACCACTTCCGCGCCGGCCCGGTAGATCCGCTCGATCGCCGGCGTGAGCGGGAACAGCCGCTGGAAGAAGCCGAAATCGAGGCCGGCATAGGCCAGAACCGCCCAGGCTAGCGCCGCCGCGGCGGGGAAGATCACCGCGCCCTTGACCACGAAGATGATGGTGAGGAACAGCGCCAGCAGGCCGGCGATTCCGATGATGATGCCCTTGTAGAGCGTCAGCCCGTTGGTCTTCTGCCGGTAGGCTTCGGTCTCGTAGAGATAGAGCTGCGGCAGGTTGGGCGATTTCAGCTCGGCCACGAAGGTGACCGTCGTGCCGGGGTCGAGCGTGATCAGGAAGACGTCGGCGTCGGGGCTGGCCTCGCGGTCTGGCGAGAGGCCCTGGCTCGCGGTCACCGCCTCGATGCGCTTGTCGCCGAGATCGGGCCAGATCACGCCCGAGCCGATCAGCCGGTGGAAGGGCGCGACCAGCAACCTGTCGATCTGCTCGTCGGAATCATTCGTCAGCGCGAAGACGATCCAGTCCGGCCGTGCGCCGGCCTCGCGCGCCTTGACCGCAATGCGCCGCACGATGCCGTCCTGGCCCGGCGCGGTTGAAATCTGGATGACGTCGCCGTCGGACTTGTTGCGCTCGACGATATTGGTCAGGTCGATCACGGGTGCGTCGATCGGAACCCGGACTGCATCGACGGCATGGGCCGGCTCGATACCCGCGAAGCCGAACCATAGGACCAGGCCGACGACGGCGAGGCCGATTCGGAGAATTCGCTCGGAAATGGACAAGCTGCGCTCGGCTATCAGGCGGGATAAGGTCGTTCGACAGTGACGTGGAAGTCCTATCGGCCGCTCGTGGCGAGGGCAAGGCAAAGCAGGGCTGCCGTCCACCGTGACGGTCACGTCGTTGGGCCCGGCAGGCGATCGGTCGAGAGGGCGGCGTAGAGCAGGTGATCGGCCCAGACGCCGTTGATCTTGAGATAGGCCCGCGCCAGACCCTCGTGAACGAAGCCGACGCGTTCCAGCAAGCGGCGCGAGGGCTCGTTGTTGGGCAGGCAGGCGGCCTCGACGCGGTGCAGCGCCAGTTCCGAGAAGGCGAAGCGCAGTGCCCCGCGCACGGCCTCGGTCATGTGCCCCTTGCGGGCATGGCGCTGGCCCATCCAGTACCCGAGCGTGCAGGCTTGCGCGACGCCGCGCCGGATCAGCCCCAGCGTGAGCCCGCCGAGCAGGGCTTCCGTCTGGCTGTCGAAGACGAACAGCGAATAGGCCTCGTCGGTGGAGATTTCCCGAGCAGCGCGCTTGGTCCGCAGCCGGAAGGCGTTGCGCGTCAGGTCGTCCTCGCTCCAGCTCGGCTCCCACGGTGTCAGGAAGGCGCGGCTCTCCATGCGCAGCACCGCCCAGGCCGAATAGTCATCGACGGAGGGAGCGCGCAGGTAGAGGTTCGGGGTCCGGATCAACGGGCGGCTCTGCGGCTCGCTGGGGAAGCGGAAGAGCGCCATCGCCGGTCAATCCGCTGCCCGGGCCGCCTGGCGCAGCCGCTTGGCCGGCGGCAGGCCCTGGATGGGGCCGATCGCCGCGATTGTCGGCTGATGGCCCAGCAACGATCGTCCCGCCGCGCGCACGTCCTCGAGCGTCACGGCGTCCAGCCGCGCGGCCAGCTCCTCGCGCGGGATCGCCCGGCCGAAGAGCAGGACCTGCCGGGCCATCTGCTCGAGCTTGCCGCCGGGGCTTTCCAGCGAGGCGAGCAGCCCGACCTTCATCTGCGCCCGGGCGCGGGCAACCTCGACCTCGGTCACGTCTTCGGCTGCCTGGCGCAGGCAGCCGAGCGCGACCTCGATCAGCTCGTTGGCATCTTCGGGCGCGGTGCCGGCGCCGATGCCGAAGACGCCGCAATCCGAGAAGGGCCAGTGGAAGGCGTCGATCGCATAGGCGAGGCCGCGCTGCTCGCGCACCTCCTGGAACAGCCGCGAAGACAGCCCGCCGCCGAGCACGGAGGCGAAGATCTGCAGCGGATAGTGCGCGCCCTTGTCGAAGGGCAGGCCGGGCAGGCCGAGAACCAGATGCACCTGCTCCTCGTCGCTGCCGATCCGGGCTTCGCCGCCGCGGTATTCGCCGGGGTCCCGGACGAGCGGCGCCGCCGGCCGTGCCGGCAGCCCGGAGAGATGCTGTTCGGCCAATGCGACCAGCTGTGCGTGATCGACGGCGCCAGAGGCAGCCAGGACCATGTTGCCGGCGTGGTAGTTGCGCGCGAGATAGGCGCGGATCGCCTCCGGGGTGAAACCCTTCACCGTCTTCGCCGTGCCGAGGATCGGCCGGCCGATCGGCTGGTCGGGGAAGGCGGCCTGCAGGAAACGGTCGTAGACGAGATCGTCCGGCGTGTCCTGGACCGCCGAGATCTCCTGCAGGATCACGCCCTTCTCGCGCTTCAGCTCCTCGTCGGTCAGCGCCGGGGAGGTGACGATATCGGCGAGGATGTCGACCGCGAGGTCGAGATCGGCACCGAGCACCCGGGCGGTGTAGCAGGTATATTCGACGGACGTCGCGGCATTGAGATCGCCGCCGACGCTCTCGATCTCTTCCGCGATCTGCAGCGCGCTGCGCCTTGCCGTGCCCTTGAAGGCCATGTGCTCCAGCAGGTGCGCGAGCCCGTGCTCGTGGGGCAGCTCGTCGCGCGCCCCGGCGCCGATCCAGATGCCGAGCGAGACCGTCGCGGCATGATCCATCCGCTGGGACACGACGCGCAGGCCCGAAGGCAGCGTGGTCAGGCCGACATCGGGATCATGGGCGCCGCGGCTCGCGTCGGGCGTGGCGGCTTCGGCGGTCCTGGCGACGCTCACGCCGCCGCTCCCCGCACCGCCCGGGCATGCCCGCGCACAAATTGCTCGATGGCGGCGAGGTCGTTCGGCAGCGCGGTGACCCGCTCCTTGCGCTCCATCAGATCGGCGAGATGGGCGGGCAGCGCCGGCTCGACGCCGCAGGCTGCCTTCACGGCCGCCGGGAACTTCGCCGGATGCGCCGTGCCGAGCACGATCATCGGCGTCGCCGGATCGCGGGCCAGCATCTGCCGGGCCGCTCCGATGCCGATGGCGGTGTGCGGATCGGCGAGGTAGCCGCTCTCGGTCCAGGTCTCGCGCATCTCGGCCGCGATCTCGGGCTCGCTGAGGGCGGCTGCGTCGAATTCGCTACGGATGCGGGCGAGGGCATCGGGGCCGATCTCGAAGCGGCCCGACTGCTGCAGCGACTGCATCAGCCGGCGGACGGCGGCGCCGTCGCGTCCATGCGCCTCGAACAGCAGGCGTTCGAAGTTCGAGGAGATCTGGATGTCCATCGAGGGCGACGTCGTCGCCTGCACGCCGCGCATTTCGTAGACGCCGCTCTGCAGCGTGCGGGTCAGGATGTCGTTGCTGTTGGTCGCAATGGCCAGCCGCTCGACCGGCAGGCCCATCCGTTTGGCCACCCAGCCGGCGAGGATATCGCCGAAATTGCCGGTCGGCACTGCGAAGGAAACCTTGCGGCCCGGCCCGCCGAGCGAAACCGCCGCGGTGAAGTAGTAGACCACCTGCGCCGCGATGCGGGCCCAGTTGATCGAGTTGACGCCGGAAAGTCCGATCTCGTCGCGGAAGGCGTGATGGTTGAACATCGCCTTCACCAGGTTCTGGCAGTCGTCGAAAGTGCCCTCGACCGCGATGGCGTGGACGTTGTCGGCATCGACCGTGGTCATCTGCCGGCGCTGCACCTCGGAGACCCGGCCCTGCGGATAGAGAATGAAGACGTCGACGCTCTTCAGGCCCTTGAAGGCGTCGATGGCCGCCCCGCCAGTGTCGCCGGAGGTGGCGCCGACGATGGTGGCGCGCTGGCCGCGCTGGCCGAGCACGTGGTCCATAAGCCGGCCGAGCAACTGCATCGCCACGTCCTTGAAGGCGAGCGTCGGGCCGTGGAACAGCTCCAGCACGAAGAGGTTGTCGCCGATCTGCGTGAGCGGGCAGACCGCAGGATGGCGGAACGTCGCGTAGGCGGCGTCGATCATCCGGCCGAGCGCCTGCGTTTCGACGTCGCCGTCGCTGAGCGCGCCGAGGATGCGCTGGGCGACCGCCGTATAGGGCTTGCCGGAAAAACCGGCGATCTCGGCAGTGTCGAGCGCGGGCCAGCTCTGCGGCAGGTAGAGGCCGCCATCGCGGGCGAGCCCGGCCAGCAATGCATCGGAAAAGCTGAGCGCCGGGGCTTCGCCCCGGGTGGAGACATGCAGCACGGTCTTTTCGCCTCGGTGGTCTTGCGCCTGGGGAAACCGGCTCTCGGCATCCCGCTTGATGCTATAGGCCCGTCCGCGGATTTCGGCAAAAGCGGAATGGTCAGGCTGCGGGCGTGGGCCTGCGCGACTGCCGCACGAAGGCGACGAACACGCCGATCAGCGTCAACGCCAGGCCGAACCAGGTCAGGGCGTATTGCAGGTGATTGTCGGGGATGCGCGCGATCAGCTCGCGCACGTCCACGCCCGCGGGCGGCGTCAGCCCGTCGCCTTCGCGCTCGGCCTCCAGATAGAAGGGGGCCGGCGGCAACCCGAGCGACGCCGCGATGGCGGCGGGATCGCGCGTGTAGAATTCGTGGATCGCCGGCAGATCCTCGGGCGTGAAGGCGTTGCGGCCCTCGGGAGCCCGCAGGAAGCCGGCCACGCTGTCCGGGCCGGAGGCAGGGCGGATCTGGCCGAGCTTGCTTTCGGGAACGAAGCCGCGATTGACCAGGATGACGCCGCCATCCTCCAGCCGGAAGCCCTGGAAGATCCAGCGCCCGAAGCCGGAAAGCTGGCGCGTTCCCGGAGGCCCCGCCGCAATCGTGGTGCGCACGCCGGCGACGTGGTCGTCGATGTAGCTGCCCTTGGCGACGACGTGGGTCAGGTCGAGGGCGCCCGCATCGAGCTTCGGCCAGTCCGCGCTCGCGGGCATCGGCGCGGGAGCGGCGGCGGCCTGCGCTTCCAGCCGGGTGATATAGGCGTGCTTCTCCTGCATCCGCTCGAGCTGCCAGACGCCGAGGCCGCAGAGCACGACCGTCCCCACAAGCGTCAGGAGCGCCGGCACGAGCAGGGCGGGTTGTCTCGCGGAGGATGGCGCGGTCACGTCTCTCGCCTGCCTTCCTCGGCCTTGTTGGCGTATTGCAGCGCGACCGCGAGGCCCTTCATGGGCCGCAGCAGCGCCAGGCATAGGATGACGGCGAGCGGCAGCCAGATGACGAGGTGGAGCCAGATCGGCGGCTCGTAGGCGATCTCGACGTAAAGGGCCGCGCCGAGCACGACGAAGCCGGCGATCAGCATGATGAAGACCGCAGGGCCATCGGCCGAATCGGCGAATTTGTAGTCGAGCCCGCAGGCGCTGCAGCGCGGCTTCAGTTTCAGGAAGCCGTCGAACAGCGCGCCTTCGCCGCAGCGCGGGCAGCGTCCGGCGAGCCCCGTCTTGTAGGGCGAGGGAAGGACGGGGTGCGGGTCAGCCATATGAGCCTCCTCAACGGAAAAGGCGGCCTCGCGGCCGCCTTTCGTCAGCGCGACCGTGGGCGCGCGAGGCCGCCGGTCAGTGACCGGCTGCGGTATGGGCGCCGGCGCCCCAGACATAGATTGCGGCGAACAGGAACAGCCAGACCACGTCGACGAAATGCCAGTACCAGGCCGCGAACTCGAAGCCGAGATGCTGTTTCGGCGTGAAGTGCCCGAGATAGGCGCGGTAGAGGCAGACCGCCAGGAAGATCGTCCCGATGATCACATGCGCGCCGTGGAAGCCGGTCGCCATGAAGAAGGTCGCGCCGTAGATGTTGCCGCTGAAGGCGAAGGCGGCGTGTGAATACTCATAGGCCTGGCAGAGCGTGAACAGCAGGCCGAGGATCACGGTGAGCCACAGGCCCTGCTTCAGCCCGGTGCGGTCGTTGTTGATCAGCGCATAGTGCGCCCAGGTCACGGTGGTGCCGGAGGTCAGCAGGATCAGCGTGTTGAGCAGCGGCAGGTGCCAGGGATCGAAGGTCTCGATGCCCTTCGGCGGCCAGTGCCCGCCGGTGAACTCGTACCGCAGATAGTTGATCTTCTCGTATGAGAACAGGCTGGCGTCGAAATAGGCCCAGAACCAGGCGACGAAGAACATCACCTCGGAGGCGATGAACATGATCATGCCGTAGCGGTGATGGAGCTGCACGACGCGGGTGTGATGGCCCTCGCGCTCCGCCTCGCGGATGACGTCCATCCACCAGGACAGCATCGTGTAGAGCACGCCCAGCAGACCGACCCCGAACACCAGGGGGCCGATATGCATGCCGCCGATCGGCAGCGCCTTCATCCACATCACCGCGCCGATCGCCATGATCGTCGCGCTGGTCGCGCCGACCAGCGGCCACGGGCTCGGGTCGACGAGGTGGTAGTCGTGGTGCTTCGTATGGGCCCCGGCCATCGTATTCGGTCTCCGCGTACGTCTTCTTGTCGGCGCTTCGTATGAAAGCGCTTTTACAGTTTCGGATTCTTCGCGTCACCCTTGGTGGTGCCGGCCCGGTCCTCGGCGACCGGCTGCCCCGCCTTGGAAGCGAAGTAGGTGTAGGACAGCGTGATCGCCTTGATGCTGTCGAGCTCGCGATTATCGGCGATCTCGGGGTCGATGTAGAACACCACCGGCGCCTCGAAGCTCTCGCCCGGTTTCAAAGTGTGCTCGGTGAAGCAGAAGCACTGGATCTTGACGAAATAGGCGGCGCTCTGCTCCGGCGTGATGTTGTAGGTGGCGATGCCCGTCACCGTCCGGTCGGAGTGATTCGTCACCTTGTAGAACACGGTCTGCGTGACGCCGACCTGGGCATCGACCTGCGGACTCTCGGGCTCGAACTTCCAGCCCAGCCCGGGCGCGACATTGGCGTCGAAGCGGATCGAGATGAAGCGGTCGAGCACCTTCCCGGTTGCCGCGGTGCCGACCCGCGGCGTGCCGGCGAAGCCGGTGACCTTGCAGAACATGTTGTAGAGCGGAACCGCCGCGAAGGAGAGGCCGAGCATGCCGAAGGCCACGCCGACGCAGATCAGCGCGGTGCGGGCCGGCTTCGTCGCGGTGCGGGTTTCGGAGAGCTTCGTCATCACAGCGGCCGGTTCATGATGGCCGGGCCGGTCTTAACCAGCGTGACCACGAAGAAGAAGATCACCAGCCCTCCCAGCACGAGAGCAAGCGCCACGGAACGGCGGCGGCGGCGCGCCATATCCTCCGGCGAGAACGGAGCGGGGCCCTGGGGTCTGTTGCCGTGCTCGCTCATCCGATCACCACCGGCAGGGCCCACATCAGGCCGAGGCCGTTCTCGACGAGCAGCACCGCGAAGAGCAGGAACAGGTAGAGGATCGAAAAGCCGAACAGCGAATACGCCGCCTTGACGGCCGGTTGGCCCTCGCTGCGCCGCCAGACCCGGAGCGAGAGCCCGATCATGGCAAGCCCGGTGGTGACCGAGACGGCGAGATAGAGCGCGCCGCCGAAGCCCATCAGGGCCGGCAGCACGGCGACCGGCGCCATGATCAGCGAATAGAGCACGATCTGGCGGCGGGTGGCCGCGGGGCCTGCGACGTTTGGCATCATCGGAATGCCGGCGCGGGCGTAGTCGCCCGACTTGACCAGCGCCAGGGCCCAGAAATGTGGCGGCGTCCAGAGGAAGATGATGGCGAACAGCACCAGCGAATGCCAGCCGAAATGGCCGGTGACGACCGCCTCGCCGATCATCGGCGGAAAGGCGCCCGCGGCGCCGCCGATGACGATGTTCTGCGGCGTCCAGCGCTTCAGCCACATCGAGTAGACGACCGCGTAGAAGAAGATGGTGAAGGCGAGCATAGCCGCCGCCAGCGCGTTGGCGACGAGGCCGAGCACCAGCACCGAGCCGACCGAGAGCGTCAGGCCGAAGGCGAGCGCTTCGGAAGGCAGGATCCGGCCCGAGGGGATCGGGCGCTTGGCCGTACGGCTCATCAGCGCGTCGATATCGGCGTCGTACCACATGTTCAGGCAGCCCGAGGCGCCGGCCCCGACGGCGATCGCGAGCAGCGCGGCGGCGGCCAGCACCGGGTGCACCGTGCCGGGAGCCGTGGCCATGCCGGTCAGCGCGGTCACCACGACGAGCGACATCACCCGCGGCTTCAGCAGCGCGAAGAAGTCGCGCGCCTCGCCCGTGGAGGCGGTCATGGCGGCTTCGGAACGGGTTTCGAACGCAGCGGACATCAGTCGGGTGTCTTCGTACTCTTTGGAACGGCGCCGCCTGCGGCGCAGGGTCTCAAATGCGGGCTTTGCAGCCGCCCGTCGCCGGAACGCTTCAATCGAAGCGCTCGGGAGAAGGGCGGCGGCGGGCCGGGACGGCCCGCCGCCTGTCGTCTCAGTGATCCGAGCCGGTGATGCGCGGCAGAGTCTCGAACTGGTGGAAGGGCGGCGGCGAGGAGAGCGTCCACTCCAGCGTCGTTGCGCCTTCGCCCCACGGATTGTTGCCGGCGAGTTCCTTGCGGCTGAAGGCGACGACGATGCCGTAGAGCCAGACGAGGAGGCCCGCCGCGAAGATGTAGGACCCGATCGACGACCAGAAGTGCCAGCCCGCGAAGGCGTCCGGATAGTCCACATAGTGACGCGGCATGCCGGCCAGCCCGAGGAAGTGCTGCGGGAAGAACAGCAGGTTCGCACCGATGAACGCGATCCAGAAGTGCAAGCGGCCGATCCAGTCCGGCATGATGTAGCCGGTCATCTTCGGGAACCAGTAGTAGAAGCCGGCGAAGATGCCGAACACGGCGCCCAGCGACAGCACGTAGTGGAAATGCGCCACGACGTAATAGGTCGCGTGCAGCGAGCGGTCGACGCCGGCATTGGCCAGCACGACGCCGGTGACACCGCCGACGGTGAACAGGAAGATGAAGCCGATCGCCCAGACCATCGGCGCGGTGAAGCGGATCGAGCCGCCCCACATCGTCGCGATCCAGGAGAAGATCTTGATGCCGGTCGGCACCGCGATGACCATCGTCGCGAACACGAAGTAGCGCTGCGTGTTGAGCGAGAGGCCGGCGGTGTACATGTGGTGC
Source organism: Allobosea sp. 67-29 (assembly GCF_001898115.1). Lineage (GTDB taxonomy): Bacteria > Pseudomonadota > Alphaproteobacteria > Rhizobiales > Beijerinckiaceae > Allobosea. The sequence continues at coordinate 18,641 of NZ_MKSQ01000004.1, forward strand.
GCCCACACGATGAAGCCGACGACGCCGATGGCGACCATGGCGTAGGCCATGCCGAGATAGCCGAAGATCGGCTTCTTCGAGAAGGTCGAGATGATGTGGCTGATGATGCCGAAGGCCGGCAGGATCATGATGTAGACTTCGGGGTGGCCGAAGAACCAGAACAGGTGCTGGTAGAGGATCGGGTCCCCGCCGCCCGACGGATCATAGAAGGTGGTGCCGAAGTTGCGGTCCGTCAGCAGCATGGTGATGGCGCCCGCCAGCACCGGCAGAGCCAGCAGCAGCAGGAAGGCGGTGACCAGCACGCCCCAGGCGAACAGCGGCATCTTGTGCATGGTCATGCCCGGCGCGCGCATGTTCAGGATCGTGGTGATGAAATTGATCGCGCCCAGGATCGAGGCGGCGCCGGCCAGGTGCAGCGACAGGATGCCGAAATCCACCGACGGTCCGGGATGGCCGGCGGTCGAGAAGGGCGGGTAGATCGTCCAGCCGGTGCCGACGCCGTTGACGCCCGGCGCGCCGGGAACGAACAGCGAGATGATCAGCAGCACGAAGCCGGCGACCGTCAGCCAGAACGAGATGTTGTTCATGCGCGGGAAGGCCATGTCCGGCGCGCCGATCATCAGCGGCACGAACCAGTTGCCGAAGCCGCCGATCACCGCCGGCATGACCATGAAGAAGATCATGATCAGCCCGTGGCCGGTCACGAACACGTTGTAGGTCTGGCCGTTCGAGAAGATCTGCACGCCCGGATACATCAGCTCGATGCGCATCATGATCGACAGGAAGCCGCCGACCAGGCCCGCGATGATCGAGAAGATCAGGTAGAGCGTCCCGATGTCCTTGTGGTTGGTGGACAAAAGCCAGCGCCGCCATCCGGTGGGATGGTCGTGGTGGGCCTCCTCGTGTCCGTGGCCGTGAGCGTGCTGAGCCGCTGTTGCCATCGTCTTGGTCTCCTCGTGCGAAGTCTGTTCGCGACAGTCAGTCAGTTCAGGTCCGGCGCCCATCCGCTGCGGCGGCGCCGGCAAAGTTCAGGTCAGCGTGTCGCGGCGGCGAGCTTGTTGCCCGCATCCTCGGCGCTGGCGAATTTCTGCTTCGCCTCGTTCAGCCAGGCGGCATAGCGCTCCGGGCTGACGACGCGGATGGCGATCGGCATGAAGGCGTGGTCCTGGCCGCAGATGAAGGAGCACTGGCCGTAATAGATGCCCTCGCGCTCGGCCTGGAACCAGGTCTCGTTCAGCCGACCCGGAATGGCGTCGATCTTGATGCCGAAGGACGGCACCGTGAACTTGTGGATGACGTCCGAGCTCGTCACCTGCACGCGCACGATCTTGCCGACCGGCACGACGGCCTCGTTGTCGACGGCCAGCAGGCGCGGGGCCTCGGCGGCGGCGATCTTGTGGGAGGCGATCGCCTCGGCGCGCTGCTGCTCGTTCAGCATGATCGAGTCGAAGCCGAAGCCTCCGGCTTCCTGGGGATAGCTGTAGGACCAGCGCCACTGATTGCCGGTGACCTTCAGCGTCAGGTCGGACTTCGGCACTTCGAGCTGCAGCTTGAGCAGGCGGAAGGAGGGGATCGCGATCACGACGAGGATCAGGACCGGGACGACGGTCCAGCACACTTCGAGCAGCGCATTGTGGGTCGTCTTGGACGGGACCGGGTTGGCCTTCTCGTTGAAGCGGAAGATCACGTAGATCAGCAGCGCCAGCACGAAGAGCGTGACGGCGAAGATGATGATGTTCAGCCAGTCATGGAACCAGTGGATATAGTCCGAGACCGGCGTCGCCGCGCCCTGCAGGTTCATCTGCCAGGGGGTGGGCATGCCGGTGCCGGCGAGGGCCGGGACGGTCGCCAGCGCGACGGCAGCGATGGCTGCGGCGGTGGCGGTTGCAAGGGTCCTGCTCAGAAATCGCATCGGTCCGACATAGCTCCTCAATCGACCTGCATGGGAGCCGGAGCTCGGGTCCACGCACGAAGGGGCGACCGCGAGGCCGCCCTGTTCTTCGGGATTGCGATAAATCAAAGATCACGCTTGCGCCAGAGGGGCAATGCCGAGAGCGTTCGGCCGCGTGCGGCATAATCACGCGAAGCCGGGTTTGAAGTGCGGCACGAAGGCGCGGCCCGCCTTGACAGGGCGGAGCCTGCATGGTCGGAACGCATTTCGTGTTGATGGCGGCGGGATTCCGTGGTGCGGCCGGGCTTTCGCCCGAATTCTGCGCTCCTGCTGGGGTTCGTGACGCAAGACTCGGTTTGGAGGATGGCAGGGATGAAGAGGATCCTGGGGGCGTTCGGCGCGCTGGCGCTGGCGCTCATGGCGGCGGGGCTCGCTGCCGGCTCCGCTTTCGCGCAGGGGACCGTGCGTTCCACACATGGCGACTGGCAGATGCGCTGCGAGGTGCCGCCGGGCGCCAAGACCGAACAGTGCGCGCTGGTCCAGAACGTGGCCGCCGAGGATCGCCCGAATCTCACGCTGCTCGTCATCGTGCTGAAGACCGCCGACCAGAAGAGCCGGCTGCTGCGCGTCGTCGCGCCGCTGGGCGTGCTGCTGCCGTCCGGCCTCGGGCTCAAGATCGACGACAAGGATATCGGCCGGGCGGGCTTTGTCCGCTGCCTGACCACGGGCTGCGTCGCCGAGGTCGTCATGGACGACACGCTCCTGAACCAGCTCAAGAGCGGCAAGAGCGCGACATTCATCGTATTCCAGACGCCGGAAGAGGGGGTGGGCGTGCCCGTCTCGCTCAACGGCTTCGGCCCGGGCGTGGAGGCGTTGCCGTGATCGACCAGACTGTGAACGCGAGCCGCTGGCTCGCCCTGCCGCTGCTTTGCCTTGGCCTTGCCGGCTGCGGAACCCCGTCCTCGTCCTCGCCGGGCAGCAAGGCGCTCAACGTGCTGATGTTCCAGTCGACGACGCCGCCGGTGCCGGACCAGCTGCCGAAGGACGAAGACGAGGTGACGGAGGTTTGCCCCGAAGTCACAGTCGCCGATGGCGGCGCGGCGATCCGCGCGCAGGCGGGCGAGGATTCGAGCGGCCTGCGCTATCAGATCTCGATCGCCAACGTCGCGCGCGAATGCACCTCGCTCGGCAAGGGGCAGGGCTTCCGCCTCAAGGTCGGCGTCGAGGGGCGCGTGCTGCTCGGCCCGGCCGGCAGCCCCGGCAGCTATGGCGCCACGCTGACCACGGTCGTGACGCGCGGCAACAGCGTCGTGGCGCGCCGCGCCGGACGCGTCGGCGCGACGATTCCCGGCGGGCAGAGCGGTGCCGATTTCGCCTATGTCGAGGACGGTATCACCGTGCCGGCGGGCCAGGGCGACGTCGAGATCTTCGTCAGCCTGGGCCATGGCGCGGCCGCGGCTCCGGCGCGTCATCGCCGGCGCTAGCGCATCGGAATCCGCCCGGGCGGCTTCGGCCTGATCGCCGAAGCTGCATCCGCAGGCAGCTTTGCCTTGAATGAAGGCGTCGTCCCGATTGACTGGGCCGGCGCCTTCTGTATCTGTGCCCGAAGCCGCATATCCCCGCGGGAGAGACCGGGCCTGATCCGTCAGGGCCGGCGCCGAAGGCGCAACCGCCCCGGAAACGCTCAGGCAAAAGGACCGCTTGGGGATTTGGCGCTCTGGAAAGCGGCGGGAGCGATCCTGCCCACCGACGGGTGTAACTCGTCCGGCTTCGCGGTCGGCGGGGAAATCTCTCAGGTCCCGAGACAGAGGGGGCGCGCTCCGGACATCCGTCCGGCGCTCGCGCTCGATTCTGGAAGGGGCCGCCATGGCTGCCGAAGCCGCAGAAGCCACCCACGAGACCACCGGCGCCGCCGCGCCGCTGAAGACCCCGCTGCATGCGCGCCATGTCGCGCTCGGCGCCCGCATGGTGCCCTTCGCCGGCTACGACATGCCGGTTCAATATCCGTCGGGCATCCTCACCGAGCATAACTGGACACGCGAGAAGGCCGGTCTCTTCGACGTCTCGCACATGGGCCAGTGCTTCCTGATCGGCCCCGATCATGAGACCACGGCCAGGGCGCTCGAAGCGCTGATCCCCGCCGATATCGTCAATCTCGCCCCCGGCAAGCAGCGCTATTCGCAGCTCCTCAACGAGGAGGGCGGCATCCTCGACGACCTGATGATCACCCGCTCGATCGATCCCGACGAGGACGGCGCCCTCTATCTCGTCGTCAACGCCGCCTGCAAGGATGCCGACTACGCCCATATCGAGGCGCGCCTGCCGGCCAATGTGAAGCTGGTCAAGGCCGGGCATCGCGGCCTGATCGCGCTGCAGGGGCCGGGCGCCGAGGCGGCACTCGCGAAAATCGCCCCCGAAGCCGCCGAGATGGGCTTCATGAGCTCGCGCACCATGAAGGTCGCGGGCATCAAGGCGAATGTCAGCCGCTCCGGCTATACCGGGGAGGACGGCTACGAGATTTCCGCCGCCGCCAACAAGATCGGCGAGATCTGGGACACGCTGCTGCTCGACGGCACCGTCAAGCCGATCGGGTTGGGCGCCCGCGATTCGCTGCGCCTCGAAGCCGGCCTGTGCCTCTACGGCCATGACATCGACACCACGACCTCGCCGATCGAGGCCGCGCTCAACTGGTCGATCCAGAAGCGCCGCCGCGAGGAGGGCGGTTTCCCCGGCGCCGCGCGCATTCAGCGCGAGCTTGCCGAGGGCGTCTCGCGCATTCGCGTCGGCCTGAAGCCGGAAGGCCGTGCTCCGGCCCGCGAAGGCACCGAGATCGCGACGCCCGAGGGTGAGGTGATCGGCGTCGTGACCTCGGGCGGCTTCGGCCCGACGCTCAACGGCCCCTGCGCCATGGGCTATGTCGCCAAGGCCCATTCCGCGCCAGGCACGCAGCTCAACCTGATCGTGCGCGGCAAGCCGCTGCCGGCCGTCGTGGCGACGATGCCCTTCGTGCCGAACGGCTACAAGCGCTGATCCCTTTTCCGGACATCTGAAGCCAGGAGGAAACCATGGCCGAGACCCGCTACACTAAGGACCACGAATATATCCGCATCGAGGGTGACACCGGCACCGTCGGCATTTCCGATTACGCGCAGGGCCAGCTCGGCGACGTCGTCTTCGTCGAGCTGCCCGAGATCGGCAAGGCTTTGGCCAAGGGCGGCGAGGCCGCTGTGGTCGAGAGCGTCAAGGCTGCGTCCGAGGTCTATGCCCCGGTTTCCGGCGAGGTCGTCGAGGTCAATGGCGAGCTCGAGGCCGCGCCCGGCACCGTCAACGAGGACCCGGCCGGCAAGGGCTGGTTCCTCAAGATCAGGATCAAGGACGCCGGCGAGCTCGACGCCCTGATGAACGAGGCCGAGTACCAGAACTACGTCAAGACGCTCTGACGAGGCGTCATCCCGCACGCGCTGCGGCACTTGGTGCCGCTGCGCAGATGCGGGACCGTCTTCCGAAAGAAGCGCCTGCTCGTCGCACGATCCCGTGTCTGCGCAACGGCATTTCATGCCGCAGCGCGCACGGGATGACACTCCGAAACGGAATCACCCCATGCGCTATCTCCCGCTCACCGATACCGACCGCGAGGACATGCTCGCGCGGATCG
>NZ_MKSQ01000005.1:0-246107 GCF_001898115.1 Allobosea sp. 67-29
AGACAGCGCACCCGCAAACTCCGTCGTCGCCGAGTCCACCACCGCGTTGATCTCGTTGATGCCGGCCACCAGCCGCTGCATCTGCTCGTCGGCATCCTCGATCTGCAGGCGCGCCGAGAAATCGCCGGCTGCCGCCGCGGCGACGACCTCGCCGACATCCGAGACCACCGCCTCCATCGACTGCGCCCGGGCGAGGCGGGCCGCCGCGGCCTCGCGCTCCTGCTCCTGCAGCAAGGCGACCTGTTCCGTGCTCTGCCGCAGCACCGCCACCGCCCGCGCCATGGCGCCGATCTCGTCCGGCCGCCCGGTATGGGGCACGTCGACGCGGATGTCGCCGGCGGTCAGCTTTTCCATGACCTTGCCGAGATCCAGGATCGGGCGGGTGATCGAGCGCTGGGCAAAGACGAGCGCGACGCCGATCGAGATGACCAGGGTCGCCAGCAGCACCAGCGGCATCAGCCACTGCACCTGGCGGGTGAAGGCGGTGGCTTCCTCCCCGACGATCGCGCCGGCCTTTTCGATGCGCTGGCTGAAGCCGATCAGGAGGTCGTTCAGGGCCTTGCGGTTCGCGCGGTTGGCCTCGTTGTTGCCCTGGACGTTGGCGGCCTCGGGCGAAACCTCGCGGCCGAGGCGCGCCGTCTCGCTCCGGAAGGCGATGAAGTCGTCGACGGCCTTGGCGATCCGGCCGACGGTCTCGCGTTCCTCGGCCGGCGTGATCTTCTGGAGCTCGTCGCTGAATTTGCGCAGGGTCGGGAAACGATCTTCCACGCCCTTGACGAAGGGTGCGGCGTCCTTGCTCGTCTTCGACATGTAGATGCCGCGGGAATCCATCACCACGGCCGTGACGAGGCCGTTGATCCGTTGCGTCAGCAGTGCGACCTGGCCCTGGATTTCCGAGCGCGTGTTGAGGTCGTCGGCCCTGTGCAAGCCGTAAAGGCTGATAAAGGCGGAAATAATGGCCCCGCCCGCCAGGATGGCGAGCATGGAGAGAATCTTCATGCGGATGGATTTCATGGTGACGTGCCCCAGACGACCTCCCGAACGGGGAGCTCGTTTCAACGGAACGACCATTCGCGGTTAGTGATAAATATCTGTTTAATGAAACGGAACCGGGCTGACGCAGGATTCAGGGCGGTATCGAATCACATAGCGCAGGATTATGATTTAGAAATACAATCGGTAGTTGTAGAAAAGTCGGTTTAGACTTGAACGATCTACTGCAAGGCCGCCCGCAAGCCGCCGCCCCGCGCCGGGACGCTGCGGGCGAGTCGACCCGCTCGGTGCGGCAGCCCCTTGATACGGTGGCCTCGCCTGAACATGTTGCGTCTTTCGCAGTCCAGCTTCGGTTGCCGTCTCTCATGTCCGACACCAGCAATGTTCCCGTGATGCACGCCACCACCATCCTGATGGTGCGCAAGGGAGGGCGCGTCGTCATCGGCGGCGACGGCCAGGTCTCGCTCGGCCAGACGATCATGAAGGGCAACGCCAGGAAGGTGCGGCGGCTGGCGAAGGGCCAGGTCATCGCCGGCTTCGCCGGCGCCACTGCCGACGCCTTCACTTTGTTCGAGCGGCTGGAGAGCAAGCTGGAGCAGTATCCGACGCAGCTCCTGCGCGCTTGCGTCGAACTCGCCAAGGACTGGCGCACCGACCGCTATCTGCGCCGCCTGGAGGCGATGCTCCTCGTCGCCGACAAGGAGGTTTCCCTGCTCATCTCCGGCACCGGAGACGTGCTCGAGCCCGAGGCGAGCGAGCATGGCGCGGTGATGGCGATCGGCTCCGGCGGCAATTACGCCCTGTCGGCGGCGCGTGCCCTGATCGATGTCGAGCCCGATGCCGAGGCGATCGTGCGCAAGGCGATGAAGATTGCCGGCGACATCTGCGTCTATACCAATCACAGCCTCGTCATCGAGACCCTGGAGGCGGCGTGACGCCGGGCGAGATCGGTTTCCGGCCCGTCGAGCGGGACGATTATGCGCTGTTGGCCGATTGGCTGCAGCGCGCGCATTGGCGCGAATGGTGGGGCGAGCCGGAGACCGAGCTAGGCTATATCCGCGACATGGTCGAAGGGCGCGACCTGACCTGCCGGCCGTTTCTGTTCACCTTGGCCGGCAGCCCTGCCGGCTATATCCAGTTCTGGCACGTCGCGCCGCATCAGCGTCCCGAATGGGCGGATGGCAATCCCTGGCTGATGCAGGTGCCGGCCACGGCGGTCGGAGTGGATCTGTCGCTGGCTGATGGCGAAAGGCTCGGTCGGGGCATCGGCTCGGCCGTGCTGCGTCGCTTCTGCGAGCTGTTGTCCGCTCAGGGCTATCGCTCCATCGTCATCGATCCGGATCCCGGCAACGGACGCGCGGTCGCCGCCTACCGAAAGGCCGGCTTCCGGCCGATGCCGGACGTCACGAGCGGTGCCGACACCGCTCTCATCATGCAGTTTCATTCGGACAAGCCAGCATCATGACCTCTTTTTCCCCCCGCGAGATCGTCTCGGAGCTCGACCGCTTCATCGTCGGCCAGAAGGATGCCAAGCGTGCCGTCGCCATCGCGCTGCGCAATCGCTGGCGCCGCCAGCAGCTCGAAGGACCGCTGCGCGAGGAGGTCTCGCCCAAGAACATCCTGATGATCGGCCCCACCGGCTGCGGCAAGACCGAGATCGCGCGCCGCCTCGCCAAGCTGGCCAACGCGCCCTTCCTCAAGGTCGAGGCGACGAAGTTCACCGAGGTCGGCTATGTCGGCCGCGACGTCGAATCGATCGTGCGCGACCTGCTCGAGGTCGCGATCGCGCTGGTGCGCGAGAGCCGGCGCAAGGACGTCGAGGCCAAGGCCCAGCTCGCCGCCGAGGAACGCGTGCTCGACGCCCTCGTCGGAGCCGGCTCCAGCCAGGCGACCCGCGATTCCTTCCGCCGCAAGCTGCGCGCCAACGAGCTCGACGACAAGGAGATCGAGATCGAGGTGGCGGCCGGTTCCGGCGCCGCCGCGCCGATGTTCGAGGTGCCGGGGATGCCGGGCGCCTCGATCGGCGCGATCAACCTCTCCGACATGTTCGGCAAGGCCTTCGGCCAGAAGGGCAAGCCCCGGCGCATGCTGGTCAGGGACGCGCATGGCCCGCTGCTCGCCGAGGAGAGCGACAAGCTGATCGACCAGGAGGCGATCGTCCAGGCCGCGATCCGCGAGGTCGAGGAGAACGGGATCGTCTTCCTCGACGAGATCGACAAGATCTGCGCCCGCGAGGGCAAGGGCGGCGCCGATGTGTCGCGCGAGGGCGTGCAGCGCGACCTGCTGCCGCTGATCGAGGGCACGACGGTCGCGACCAAGCACGGGGCGGTGAAGAGCGACCACATCCTCTTCATCGCCTCCGGCGCCTTCCACGTCTCGCGGCCCTCCGACCTGCTGCCGGAACTGCAGGGCCGCCTGCCGATCCGTGTCGAGCTCAACCCGCTCGACATCGAGGATTTCAAGCGCATCCTGACGGAGACGGAAGCCAGCTTGATCAAGCAGTCGGTGGCGCTGATGGCGACGGAGGATGTCTCGGTCGACTTCCGGCCGGATGCGATCGACGCGATCGCCCGCATCGCGGTGGAGGTGAATTCGACTGTCGAGAACATCGGCGCCCGCCGGCTCCAGACGGTGATCGAGCGCATTCTCGACGAGGTCTCCTTCACTGCGCCGGACCGGTCCGGCGAGACGGTCACGATCGACGCGGCCTATGTCGAGGCCCGGGTCGGCGACCTGGCGAAGAACGCCGATCTGAGCCGGTTCATCCTCTGATGACCGGCCGGGGGGCGCAGGTCTCGGAACCGCACTCCCGCCTCGCCCGTGATTCGGCCGTGGTCGGCGCCGCGACCATGGCCTCGCGCCTGCTCGGCTTCGCGCGCGACGTCCTGGTCGCGCGGCTTCTGGGAGGAGGGCCGGTAGCCGACGCCTATCTGGCGGCGCTGCGCCTGCCCAATCTGATCCGGCGCGTGCTGGGCGAGGGCGGTCTCAACGCCCCGTTCGTGCCGCTCTATCTTGGCATCACCCGCGAGCGCGGCCCGGAGGAGGCGCGCCGCTTCGCGGCGGAGGCCGCCGGCAATCTTGCCGTCCTCCTCCTGCTCCTCGTCGCGGCGGGCGAACTCTTAGCGCCCTGGCTGGTTCTCGGCCTCGCCGGCGGCTTTGCCGACGAGCCGGCGACGCTGGCCTTCGCGGCCTACTACACGCGGCTGATGCTGCCCTTCCTGCTGCTGACGACGCTGGCGGCGCTGCTGGCCGCGCTGCTCAATGCGGAGCGGCGCTTCGCCGTCGCGGCGCTGGCGCCGGCGCTGATGAATGCGGTCCTGCTCGGGTTGCTGCTGGTCTTGCATCTCCATGGCGCGGCGCCCGAGAAGGCGGCGCAATGGCTCGCGGCCGGCGTCAGCCTCACCGGCCTGGCGCATCTGGCGCTGATCCTGCTGGCGCTCCGCGGTCTCGGGCTGCCGCGCCCGGTGCTGCGCTGGTCGCCCGACATGACGCGCCTTCTGCGTACCGGCGGCGCGACCCTGCTCGCGGCCTCGGCGGGCCAGCTCGTCCTCTTGGTCGCGACGCAGATCGCCTCGACCGAGCCCGGTGCCGTTTCGGCGCTGTACTATGCCGACCGCGTCTTCCAGCTCCCGCTCGGCTTCGTCGGCGTGGCGATGGGGACGGTCGTGCTCTCCGACATGGCGGGTGCCGCCGGGCGGGACGGGCCCGATGCGATGCTGGGACGGTCGCTGGCGCTGGGGCTGGCGCTGGCACTGCCGGCCGGCGCTGCGCTGGTCGCGCTGGCAGACCCGATCGTCTCGGTGCTGTTCGAGCATGGCCGCTTCGAGGCCGCCGACCGCATGCGGACCGCTGGCGCGCTTGCCGCCTTCGGCTACGGCCTGCCGTTCGCCATCGTGGCGAAGGTCTTTGGCCAGGTCTATTTCGCGCGCCGCCTGCCGCGCCTGCCGCTGCTGTCCGGGATCCTCGCGGTGCTCGTCGCTGCGCTAGCCGGGCTTGGGCTGGCGGCCGGCGGCAATGCCGCGCAGATGGCGGCCCTGGCAGCGACCTTCGCCTTCGCGACCCAGGCGGCGGTGCTGGGCGCGATGCTGGTCAGGGACGGCATCTGGCGGCCGAGCATCGGCAATCTGCGGCCGATCGCGGCCAGCCTCGCCGCGAGCATGCTGATGCTGGCGTCGCTGCCCGTTCTGCTGGCGGTCCTGTCCGGCCCGCTCGCTCCCGACCGGCCGTTCCTGCATCGCGCCGCTGCCCTGGCATCGATCTGCACGAGCGGCGTCGTCGTCTACGCTGTCGCGGCTTGGCTTCTGGGTGCCTTCGGCGCTCTCCCCTTGCGCAAGCGGCGGGCTTGAGCCAGAAGCGCCCCTTCCTCCCTCCATCGTGACGACGGAGTGCCCCATGTCGGGTTTTCACCAGCGCGTATTCTCAGGCATGCAGCCGACCTCGACGCTGCATCTCGGCAACTATCTGGGCGCGCTGACCAATTGGGTGGCGATGCAGGACACGCACGAGTGCATCTATTGCGTCGTCGACATGCATGCGATCACGATGTGGCAGGACCCCGCCGACCTGAAGCGCGCCATCCGCGAGGTCACGGCGGCCTACATCGCGGCCGGCGTCGATCCCGCCAAGAGCATCATCTTTAACCAGAGCCAGGTCTCCGGCCATGCCGAGCTTGCCTGGATCTGCAACTGCATCGCGCGGCTGGGCTGGATGAACCGCATGACCCAGTTCAAGGAGAAGGCCGGCAAGGACCGCGAGAACGCCTCGCTTGGCCTTTACGCCTATCCGAGCCTGATGGCGGCTGACATCCTGCTCTACAAGGCGACGCATGTGCCGGTGGGCGAGGACCAGAAGCAGCATCTGGAGCTGACCCGCGACATCGCCCAGAAGTTCAACAACGACTTCGCGCCGCAGATCGCCGAGCGCGGCCTCGGCACCGGCGAGCTCGGCTTCTTCCCGTTGCCCGAGCCGATGATCATGGGGCCGGCCCAGCGCGTCATGAGCCTGCGCGACGGCACCAAGAAGATGTCGAAGTCCGACGCGTCGGATTATTCGCGCATCAACCTGACCGACGATGCGGAGGCGATCGCCCAGAAGATCCGCAAGGCCAAGACCGATCCCGAGGCGCTGCCCTCCGAGGAGAAGGGGCTGGAGGGTCGTCCGGAGGCGGAGAATCTCGTCGGCATCTATGCCGGCCTCTCCGGCCTGGCGAAGGGCGAGGTGCTGCGGGAATTCGGCGGCAGCCAGTTCTCCGGCTTCAAGGCGGCGCTGGTCGATCTCGCCGTCGAAAAGCTCGCTCCCATCGCCGGTGAGATGCGCCGCCTGCTCGCCGATCCCAAGCATATCGACGCGATCCTCGGCGAGGGTGCGCAGCGGGCCGACGCCATCGCCGCGCCAATCCTGCGCGACGTCAAGGACATCGTCGGCTTCGTCCGCAGCTGAGGCGCGGGCCTCGCCCCGGGGGCTTGCGCCGGGTCGCCGGCGCAGGCCACCATGCCGCTTCCTGAAGCGGCGGCAGGATTGATCCATGGTCAAGAGACGACGGTCCTACGAGACGGGCCATCGCCCGAAATTCCTCGCGGTGGTCGATGACAGCGAGGAATGCGCCAAGGCCCTGCGCTTCGCGGCGCGCCGCTGCGCCCGTGTCGGCGCGGCCATCGTGCTGCTCGGCGTCGCCATGCCGCCGGAGCACGAGACCTGGCTCGGCGTCGGCGAGGTGATGCGGGCGGAAGCGGAGGCCGAGGCCGAGAAGCGTCTCGATGCCGCCGCCGCCGTCGTTCGCGCGCTCGCCGGCCTCGAGCCGGAGAAGGTCGTGCGCACCGGCAACAGGGCCGCCGAGCTGGTGAAGCTGATCGAGGAGGACGAGGACATCTCGCTGCTGGTGCTCGCCGCGGGCACCGGCCGCGAAGGCCCTGGCCCGCTCGTCAGCGCGCTCGCCGGCAAGTCCTCCGCGAACTTCCCGATTCCCGTCGCCATCGTGCCCGGGCATCTGGAGGACGAGGAGATCGACGCGCTGGCCTGAGGCCCGGCGGGGCGGCCAGCCACCCTTCCGGCTGGAATGATTCCATCCGCCGGCCTATATCGGAGCCAGGAACGGCGACCTTGAACCGCCGGTACCGGAGGTATCCATGTTCATCCAGACAGAAGCGACGCCGAATCCGGCGACCCTGAAGTTCCTGCCCGGGCGCATCGTCATGGGCAGCGGCACACTCGACATGCGCGAGCCTGCCGAAGCCGAGCGCTCGCCACTGGCGCAGCGCCTGTTCGGCGTCTCCGGCGTGTCCGGGGTGTTCCTCGGCTCCGATTTCATCACGGTCACCAAGTCGGACGGCGAGTGGCCGCATCTGAAGCCGGCGATCCTCGGCGCCATCATGGAGCATTTCATGTCGGGTGCGCCGGTGCTTGCCGAGGGCTCGGCCGCCGACGCGACCGAGGATGGGGAGTTCTTCGCGGAGGAGGACGCCCAGACCGTCGAGACCATCAAGGACCTTCTCGAGACCCGCATCCGCCCGGCGGTGGCGGGCGACGGCGGCGACATCACCTTCCGCGGCTATCGCGACGGCACGGTCTACCTCGTCATGAAGGGCGCCTGCTCGGGCTGCCCCTCCTCGACGGCGACGCTGAAACACGGCATCCAGAACCTGCTGCATCACTTCCTGCCGGAAGTGCGCGAGGTCGAGGCGGTCTGACCGTCTCTTGCCGCAAGATGGAAGGTTGAGCCTGCCCCGATGCGCATTCTCGCGATCGACACCGCGCTCGGTGCCTGCTCGGCCTGCGTGCTCGAAGCGGGCGAGGCCGAACCGCTCGCCCGCGAGCAGCTCGCCATGGACCGCGGCCACGCCGAGGCGCTGATGCCGCTGGTCGAGCGCGTGATGGACGGGCTCGAGGGGGGATTCGCCTCGCTCGGCCGCGTCGCCGTCACGGTCGGCCCGGGCAGCTATACGGGCCTGCGCGTCGGGGTCAGCGCCGCGCGTGCGATCGCCTTCGCCGCCGGCATCCCGGCCGTCGGGGTCACCACGGTGGCGGCTTGTGCCGCCCCGCTGATCGGCCGCGAGCCGGGGCGCGTCATCGCGGCCGCCCTCGACGCGAAGCATGGCCAGGTCTGGTTCCAGGCGCTGAGCTCCGAGGGCAAGCCGCTCGTCCCGCTCCGTCAGGTCAGCTATCGCGACGCGGCGCGCGCTATCGGCGCCGGGCCCGTCAGCCTGGTCGGTTCCGCGGCCCTGGCGGTGGCCAATGAAGCCTGGGCGATCGGCCTCGACGCGGTCGTGGTCGATGGTGCCACGGCGCCCGACATCGCCTGGGTCGCGCGTCTGGGCCTGATCGCCGATCCGCAGAGCGCGCCGCCGCGCCCGCTCTATCTCAAGGCACCGGAAACGACGCCCCAGGACAAGGCGAGGCTGCCGCGCCGATGAAAGCGCCCCCGGAGCCGGACAGCGGTTGACCTTGCGACAGGCCATGTCAACAAGCGTCATGGATTGGTTGCGCAAGCTCCTTCACCCCGATTCGGCGCCGGCACGGACCGCGCGGCTCGACGCCGCCCATGCACGGCGGGTCGCGGCATTGCATCATCAGGGCGGTTTCGCCCGCGGCTGGGAGCCGTCGGAATGCGCGGCGCTGATGGCCGACTCCGCCGTCGTGACGGACGGCGTCTTCAGCGGTGCCGGCCACAGCCCGGACGGCTTCGTCATCTCGCGCAAGGCGGCCGACGAGGCCGAGATCCTCAGCATCGTCGTGGCGCCGTCGCGACGCCGGGACGGACTTGGCCGCGCGCTCCTCGCCGCCCATCTCGCCCGCCTGGCCGGGGAAGGCGTCTTACAGGTCTTCCTCGAGGTCGAGGAGGGCAATCAGCCGGCGGAGCGACTCTACCGCCATTTCGGCTTCCGCGAGGTCGGGCGCCGCAAGGGCTATTATCCCAAGCCCGACGGCACGCGCGCGAGCGCAATCGCGATGCGGCTCGATCTCGCGTGACATCCTGCGACGATCGCGCGATGACGGGGCGGTTTCAACAGTTTTCGGACGGCCAGCCACCGATGCCCGGACCCGCTCGCGCATGAACGGATTTTCCGCTGGCGCCGCCTTTCGCCTGGCGCTTCTCGGCCTTGGCACGCTGGCCCTGCTGCCGTTGCAGATGCTGGTCGTTCGCGCCCTGCCGAAGCGGGCCGGCGTACTGCCGCGCTCGTTCCATCGGCTCGCCTGCGTCTGCCTCGGCGTGCGCTGCCGCGTCAGGGGCACCCCGCCCCCGCCGGGCTCGGGTGCGCTGATCGTGGCGAACCATGTGTCCTGGCTCGATATCTGCGTGCTCGGCGCGGCGCGCCAGCTTGCCTTCGTCGCCAAGAGCGAGGTGGCCGGCTGGCCGGTGATCGGGCTCTTCGCCAGGCTGCAGCACACCGTCTTCATCGACCGCCAGCGCCGCAGCGCCACCGCCGGCGTGGCCGCCGCGATGGGCGCCCGCATCGCGGCTGGCGAGGATATCGTCCTGTTCGCGGAGGGTACGACCGGCGACGGCACGCGGGTCCTGCCGTTCCGGTCCTCGCTGCTGGGGGCGGCCCACCAGGCGATGGGTGAGGGGGATGGCGATGTGACCGTCTATCCGCTCGCCATCACCTACACCGGCTGGCAGGGGCTGCCGGGCGGACGGATCGGGCGCAGCGCGCTCGCCTGGTATGGCGACACCGAGCTGGTGCCCCATCTCAAGCATGTGCTCGCCTGCGGCACCGTCGATGTCGAGCTGGTCTGGGGGGCGCCGATCGCGATGGGCCGCGCGACCTCCCGCAAGGAGGCGACGCGGCTCGTCGAAGCCAGCGTGCGCGCCGCCCGCCGGCAGGCCGTGACGGGCCGCCCGGCGGTTTGACGACTGCGCTGGCGCGGCGCTTGCTTTCCCTCCGCTGTGGCAGGCCGATCATTTTCAAGCGGCGCGAACCGGAGTAAGGAGACGGTTTGGAGATCCCGACCGCGACGATGAAGAAAGTCCACATCAAGTCCTTCGGCTGCCAGATGAACGTCTATGACGGGCAGCGCATGGCCGACATCCTGGGCGAGCAGGGCTATGAGGAGACGGCGACGCCGGAAGGCGCGGATCTGATCCTGCTGAACACCTGCCATATCCGCGACCGCGCCGTGCAGAAGGTCTACACCGAGCTCGGCAAGCTGCGCGACATCAAGGCCGCCCAGAAGGCCGAGGGGCAAGAGACGAAGATCGTCGTCGCCGGCTGCGTCGCCCAGGCCGAGGGCGGCGAGATCCAGCGCCGCCAGCCGGCGGTCGACCTCGTCGTGGGCCCGCAGGCCTATCACCGCCTGCCGGAATTGCTGGCCGAAGCCTCAGTGAAGCGTGTCGTCGACACCGACCTGCCGATCGAGGACAAGTTCGGCTTCCTGCCGGCGCCGAAGCCGCAGGTCATCCGCGCACGCGGCGTCTCGGCCTTCGTCACGGTTCAGGAAGGCTGCGACAAGTTCTGCGCTTTCTGCGTCGTGCCCTATACGCGCGGCGCCGAGTTCTCGCGCCCGGTCGCGCAGGTCGTGGCCGAGGTCGAGCGGCTGGCCGAGGCCGGCGTGCGCGACGTCACCCTGATCGGCCAGAACGTCAACGCCTATCACGGCGAGGGGCCGGACGGCGTCGTCTGGGGGCTCGCGCGCTTGATGCATCGCGTCGCCGAGGTGCCGGGCATCGCCCGCATCCGCTACACCACCAGCCACCCGCGCGACATGGACGACGACCTGATCGCCGCCCATCGCGATCTGCCCCAGGTGATGCCCTTCCTGCATCTGCCGGTGCAGGCGGGCTCGGACCGCATCCTCGCGGCAATGAACCGCAAGCATACCGGCGACGAATATCGCCGCCTGATCGCGCGCATCCGCGCGGCCCGGCCCGACATCGCCCTCTCCTCCGACTTCATCGTCGGCTTCCCCGGCGAGACCGATGCCGATTTCGAGGACACGATCCGTCTCGTCGACGAGATCGGCTTCGCCTCGAGCTATTCGTTCAAGTACTCGCCGCGCCCCGGTACACCGGCTGCCGATCTCGACGGCCAGATTCCACGCGAGTTGATGGACGAGCGGCTCTATCGCCTGCAGGAGCGGATCGAGCACCACCGCCAGGCCTTCAACGCGGCGATGATCGGGCGGACGGTCGACGTGCTGCTGGAACGCGCCGGGCGCCATCCGGGCCAGCTTGCCGGCAAGTCGCCCTATCTGCAGGCTGTCCAGATCGACAGCGACACGAATCGGATCGGCGACATCGTGCGGGTGAGGATCGAGGAGAAGAGCACCAACTCGCTCTTCGGCCGCAAGCTCGATGCCGAAGGCGATGAACGGAAGGAAATGGCCGCTTGAGCGCGGCGCGACCCGTTCCCATCTGGGTGCGGCGGGCGCCCTGTCATCAGGCTGAGATCGTTGCGTTCGGTTATGCTGCAGGACGACCCGGCCGGGCGCTTCCGTCCGCCGGGATCAGACGCCAGGGAGACGACTCATTTGGCACAGGCTGATTCGATGACGCCGAAACCCGACCGGACCCCGCGGCGTGAGATCGCCCCGCCCAGGGGGGACAACCTGGCCCGCGAGGGCTTGCCGGCGACCGAGGTGACGCTGACCTTCGAAGACAACCGCCTCGCCAGCCTCGTCTTCGGCCAGTACGACCAGAACCTCGCCCATCTCGAGCGGCGGCTCGGCGTCGTCGTCAATCCCAACGGCAACCATGTCACGGTGAAGGGCCCGCGCGAGACCGCCGAGCAGGCGAGCCGCGTGCTGAAGACGCTTTATGCCCGCGCCAAGGCCGGCGCGGCGGTGACGCTCGGCGATGTCGACGGGGCGATCGAGGAGAGCAACGTCCAGCGCTCGCTGTTTCCGACGGCCGATTCCGGCAAGACCTCTTTCGACGCCATCGTGACCCGCAAGCGCGGGCCCGTCAGGGCGCGCAACGCGGCGCAGGACGCCTATCTGCGCCAGCTCAAGCGCCATGAGCTCGTGCTCGCGGAGGGCCCGGCCGGCACCGGCAAGACCTGGCTCGCGGTCGGCCACGCCGTCTCGCTGATCGAGCAGGGCGTCGTCGAGCGCATGATCCTGTCGCGCCCGGCCGTCGAGGCGGGTGAGCGCCTCGGCTTCCTGCCCGGCGACATGCGCGAGAAGGTCGATCCCTATCTGCGCCCGATCTACGACGCGCTGAACGATTTCATGGAGGCGCGCCATGTCGAGCGCGGCCTGCAGACCGGGATGATCGAGATCGCGCCGCTCGCCTTCATGCGGGGCCGCACCCTCTCGAATGCGGTCGTGCTGCTCGACGAGGCACAGAACGCCACCTCGATGCAGATGAAGATGTTCCTCACCCGCCTGGGCGAGGGCTCCCGCATGATCATCACGGGCGACCCCTCCCAGATCGACCTGCCGCCGGGCCAGCGTTCCGGCCTCGTCGAGGCGGTGAAGCTGCTCAAGGATGTCGAGGGCGTCGGCTATGCCCGCTTCGAGGAAGGCGACGTCGTCCGCCATGAACTGGTGCGACGCATCGTCATGGCCTATGAGACGGCCTCACGCCGTGAGCGCGAGGAACGCGAGGCGGCGATGCGCAATCCCGGCGCAGCCTCCGAGGCCGAGCGCGAGGGCGACAGCGAGGGGCTGAAACGCATGTTGGCGCGGGAGCGGCCGCGATGACCGATCGACCTCGCGCGCGGCGTTCGGCGCCGCCCGCGAAGACCATTCCGAAGCTGTCGCTCGACATCCGGGCGGAGTCGCGCCGCTGGCGCGAGCTGGGCCACCTCGCCGCGCTGCGCGACATTGCCGGCGAGGCGCTTCGCGCCGGGCTTGCCGTGGCGCCGCGCCAGCCGCTCGATGGTGCCGAGCTCAGCCTGCTGCTGACCGACGACCGCCGGATTCGCATCGTCAACCGCGACTGGCGCGGCTTCGACAAGGCCACCAACGTGCTCTCCTTCCCGGCCGCACCACCCGCGCGCATCGCGGCGAGCCCGCTGCTCGGCGACATCGTCGTGGCCTATGAAACGGTGGCGCGCGAGGCCGAGGCCGAGGGCAAGAGCCTCGCCGACCATTTCCGTCACCTCGTCATTCACGGGCTGCTGCACCTGCTCGGCGAGGATCACGAGACCGAGGCCGAGGCGCGCCGCATGGAGGCGCTCGAGGTCGAGGCGCTCGCCAGCCTCGGCATTGCCGATCCCTACGCCGACTCAGAGCTCGTCAAGCAGGCGGCATCGGCGTCCGCAGAACTTTCGCGATCATGAGTGACGACAGCCGACAATCCCCCAACGAAACCAACGGCCGCGGCCTCGGACACTGGCTCGGCCAGTTCCTCGACCGGCTCGGCCTGCGCGGCGGCGGCACCGCCCGCGAGGAGATCGTCGAGGCGCTGGCGGAGGAGAACGGCGAGCTCGCCGATTTGTCCGCGCAGGAGCGGGCGATGCTCACCAACGTCCTCAGCCTGCGCGAGCGCCGGGTCGGGGACGTCATGGTGCCGCGCGCCGATATCGCGGCCGTCCCCTCCGACGTGACGCTGGACCAGCTGCTGGCGGAGTTCCGCACCGCCGGTCATTCGCGCCTGCCGGTCTTCGACGATTCGCTCGACGATCCCCGCGGCATGGTCCATATCCGCGACTTCCTCGAATACATCGCCGAGAAGGCCCACCCGGCCGCGAGCCCCGCCGACACCGGGGCCGAAGAAGCGCAGGCCGCCCCGCACGATCTGGCGGCGGTCGACCTCGCCACGCCGCTATCGGCGACCAAGCTGCTGCGGCCGGTCCTCTATGTCCCGCCTTCGATGCCGGCCGTGGATCTGCTCGTCCGCATGCAGGCGACCCGGACCCACATCGCCCTGGTGATCGACGAATATGGCGGCACGGACGGGCTGGTCTCGATCGAGGACCTGATCGAGATCGTCGTCGGCGACATCGAGGACGAGCACGACACCGAGGAGGCCGCGATCGTCCCGAGCGGCGAAGGCTGCTTTGCCGCCGATGCCCGCGCCACGCTCGAAGAGCTCAAGGAAGCGACCGGGGTCGATCTTTCCGGCAACGAGGTCGCCGACGACATCGACACGCTGGGCGGGCTGATCGTGACGCTCGCGGGCCGCGTGCCCGCCCAGGGCGAGACCATCGACGGCCCGGAAGGGCTCTCCTTCGAGGTCCTCGATTCCGACCAGCGTCGCGTCAAGCGCCTGACCATCCACCGCCGTGACCAGACGGCGTCCGAAGAAGCGGCGATGGAGCAGGGCTGATGCGCATCGCCCGCGTCGCGGAGGCCGTCATCCTGGCCTGGGGATGGCGCCGCCGCCTGATCGCCTTTGCCGCTGGCGCCAGCGGCGCGCTGGCCTTGCCGCCGCTCGATCTGTGGCCGCTGGTCGTGGTGCCGATGACGCTGGCCGTCTGGCTCATGGACGGCGCCGTCGGGACGACCCGCCGGCAGCGCTTCCGCTCGGCCTTCGCCGCCGGCTGGTGGTGGGGCTTCGGCTTCTTCGTCGCGGGCCTCTGGTGGCTTGGGGCGGCCTTCCTCGTCGAGGCCGACAAATTCGCCTGGGCGCTGCCGCTCGGCGTGGTCGCGCTGCCGGCCTTCCTCGCAGTCTTTCCCGCCTTCGCCTTCGGCGCCGCGCGTCTGTTCTGGCCAAAAGGGGCGGGGCGGATCCTGGTGCTGGCGGCACTGCTCGGCACCAGCGAATGGCTGCGCGGCCATGTGCTCACCGGCTTTCCCTGGAACGTCTATGGCATGATGCTGACCGGCGAGGTCCATCTCGAGCAGGTGGCCTCGCTCTTCGGGCTCTACGGGCTCACCCTCTTCGCGGTCGCGATCGGCGCAGCACCGGCGACCCTCGGCACCGGCATGGGCCGGTCCGGCCGCTGGGCCCCCACCTGCCTGGCTGTCGCAAGCCTCGCCGCCTTCTTTGCCTATGGCTTCTGGCGGGTGCCGTCGGCGCCTTCGCCGCTTGTCGCCGGCGTCAAGCTGCGGCTGATGCAGCCCAACCTGCCGCAGGATGCCAAGTTCAACGGCAACAACGGCGCGGCGATCCTCGAGCACTATCTGGAGCTGAGCGACCGGGCGACGAGCCCGCAGACGCCCGGGCTGCAGGCCGTGACCCACCTGATCTGGCCCGAATCGGCGTTCCCCTTCCTGCTCGGGCGCACCCCCCAGGCCTTGTCGCGCATCGCCGCCGCGCTGCCACCCGATGTCACGCTGATCACCGGCGCGGCCCGGGCCGGGGAGATCCTGCCCGGCGAAGGCCGCCCGCCGATCTACAATTCGATCCAGGTGGTCAACGACGAAGGCGTCATCGTCGCCAGCTATGACAAGACCCATCTGGTACCCTTCGGCGAGTATCTGCCGCCGATCCTCGGCACGCTGATTCGGGCCGTCGGCCTGTCGCAATTCGTCTCGATCCCCGGCGGATTCTCCTCGGGCAACGCCCATCTGCCACTGGCGATCAAGGGGTTGCCGAACGCGGCGCCCTTGATCTGCTACGAGGCGGTCTTTCCCGGCGCGGTCGTGCCGCGCGGAGCGCGCCCGGCGTTCTTCCTGAACGTCACCAATGACGGCTGGTTCGGACAGACGAGCGGTCCCTACCAGCATTTCGCCCAGGCGCGGTTGCGCAGCGTCGAGGAGGGTCTGCCGCTGGTCCGCGTCGCCAACACCGGCATCTCCGGCGTGGTCGATGCCTATGGCAGGGTCGTCGCCAGCCTGCCGCTCGGCAGCGAGGGCGTGCTCGACGTCGGCCTGCCCCGCCCGGGGCCACTGACCGTCTATGCCCGGCTCGGCGACCTTGTTTTCGCCGGAATGCTGGTTCTGTTCTTGCTCCTGGCGTGGATTCGAAGGGGCTGATCCCACGCTTTCGAACTTCTGAGCGAGAACAGTGGACCCCGTCGTTTCCTTGTAATACATCACAGATTCTGCGCCGACCAGGATTGCGGCTCCTGGCCACGACCGTGACTCTAGGGCAGGCGAAAAATGATCAAGAAGGTTCCCAATCCAATCGACCGCCATGTCGGCAGTCGCGTTCGTATGCGCCGCATGCTCGCGGGGATCAGCCAGGAAAAACTGGGCGAAGCGCTGGGGCTGACATTCCAGCAGGTTCAGAAATACGAGAAGGGCTCGAATCGCATCAGCGCGAGCCGGCTGCAGCAGATCGCCAAGATGCTCGATGTGCCGGTCGCCTTCTTCTTCGATGGTGCCCCGACCGACGACATGCCGGCTGGCGGCTTCGCGGATTCGACCGCGACGACTTACATCTCCGACTTCCTGGCGACCAGCGAGGGCGTCCAGCTGACGAAGGCCTTCACCCGGATCAAGGACAGCCGGGTTCGCCGGCGCATCATCGATCTGGTCGAGGCGCTTGCCGGCGAAACGGTCGAAAAGCCGTAGATTCGCTGCCTCTTCGTTCGGATTGGCGAACGCGCTTCCCGATTAAAGAATTATTGCGCTTGACGGCGAACGCGTCCGGCTGCAATGACGGTGCGCTTTTCGTGCCGGTGCGGTCGCACCGGCCGCTCTCACGATATCCTTGATTCAAGGGAAGCCGCGACCGTGTCACGCCAGAATTACCTGTTCACCAGCGAGTCGGTCTCGGAAGGCCATCCCGACAAGGTCTGCGACCGCATCTCGGACGAGATCGTCGACCTGTTCTTCAAGGAGGCGATCAAGGCCGGCTACGAGCCGTCCAAGGTCCGCGTTGCGGCCGAGACGCTGGCGACGACGAACCGCGTCGTCATCGCCGGCGAGGTCCGCACCCATCTCGACGAGAAGCAGATCAAGTCGAAGGTCAAGTCGGCGGCGCGCAAGGCGATCCGCAACATCGGCTACGAGCAGGACGGCTTCCACTGGAAGAAGTGCAAGATCGACGTGCTGCTGCATCCGCAGTCGGCCGACATCGCCATGGGTGTCGACGAGTCCGGAAACAAGGATGTCGGCGCCGGCGACCAGGGCATCATGTTCGGCTATGCCAGCCGCGAGACGCCGGAGCTGCTGCCGGCGCCGATCTACTATGCCCACAAGATCCTTGAGACGCTGACGCTCGCCCGCAAGAAGGGCGAGGGCGACGCCGCCAAGCTCGGCCCCGACGCCAAGAGCCAGGTCACCGTCAAGTACGAGAACGGCAAGCCGGTCGGCGTGACGCAGATCGTGCTCTCGACGCAGCATCTCGACGAGAGCCTGTCCTCGGCCGACGTCCGCAAGATCGTCGAGCCCTATATTCGCGCGGCGCTGCCGGAAGGCTGGATCTCGAAGGACACGGTCTGGCACATCAATCCGACCGGCAAGTTCGTCATCGGCGGCCCGGACGGCGATGCCGGCCTGACCGGCCGCAAGATCATCGTCGACACCTATGGCGGTGCGGCTCCCCATGGCGGCGGCGCCTTCTCGGGCAAGGACCCGACCAAGGTCGACCGTTCGGCGGCTTACGCGGCGCGCTATCTCGCCAAGAACGTCGTCGCGGCGAAGCTCGCCGACCGCGCCACGATCCAGCTCTCCTATGCGATCGGCGTGGCCAAGCCGCTGTCGATCTATGTCGACCTGCACGGCACCGGCAAGGTCGACGAAGCCAAGCTCGAGGACGTGCTCGGCAAGATCGTCGACCTCTCGCCGAACGGCATCCGCACCCATCTCGGCCTCAACAAGCCGATCTACGCCAAGACCTCGGCTTACGGCCATTTCGGCCGCAAGGCCGGCCGCGACGGTTCCTTCTCCTGGGAGAAGACCGATCTGGTCGACGCGCTGAAGAAGGCCGTCGCCTGAGCCGGCGATTCGGCTTCAATCGACGAGGCCGGAGCCGATCGCTCCGGCCTTTTCGTTGTGCTGGAGACCCGCTCGAAGCGCTGATGGGCGGACCGGAGACCGATCCGACATGACGAACGACGTCGATCACGACGACCGGGCCTTTTTCGGCCGCCGCAAGGGTAAGGCGCTGCGCGACGGGCAGAGCCATCTGATCGAGCATGTCTTGCCGCGCCTGCGGCTGCCGGAGGGTGCGATCGCCGATCTGCAGGCGCTGTTTCCGCAGGCTGTCGAGGCGGTCCGGCTGGAAATCGGCTTCGGCGGCGGCGAGCATCTCTTGATGCGCATGCGCGAGAGCCCGCAGATCGGCTTCATCGGCGTCGAGCCCTTCATCAACGGCATGGCCAAGTTTCTGGCCGTCGCCGAGCGCGAGGGGCTGACCAACATCCGCGTCTGGGACGGCGACGCCGCGCTGATGCTGCCGCGCCTGCCGGCCGGAAGCCTCGACGCCATCGATCTGCTGTATCCCGATCCCTGGCCCAAGCGCCGCCAGCGCAAGCGCCGCTTCGTCTCCGAGCGCACGCTCGGCCTTTTCGCCAGGGCATTGAGACCTGGAGGGCGCTTCCGCTTCGCCAGCGATATCGATGATTACGTCGGCTGGACGCTGTCACGCCTGCTCGCGTCGCCGGATTTCGACTGGGCCGACGAACGGCCCGGCGACTGGCGCACGCCCTATCCCGGCTGGATCCGCACCCGCTACGAGGCGAAGGCTGTGCGGGAAGGCCGGATCTCGAGCTATCTCACGGCCTTGCGTCGCGCATCCTGAGGAAGCCGAGGACGCGCTGGGCGGTGCCCTGCGCGAGATTGCGGAAGCTCTCGCGGGCGCGATCGATCGCAGCCGGCGACTTTCCCAGATCCTTGCGCAGCGAGATCAGCGCCGCTGTGGTTTCCCAGGACCAGCCGAGGCCGCGGCCGACCAGCAGGACGGCTTCGCGGTCGGCTCCGAGGATGATCTGCTCGGCGGCGGGCAGGCTGAGCTGGGCCAGCACGGCAAGCGCACAGATCGCATGCTCCGTCGCGCCCTGCTCCGCGAAGCCGCGCACCTTGGCTTCGTCGAGAGCTCCGGCCTCGTTGAGCTCGCGGATTTCGGCAAGGGCTGCGCTGATCGGGCCGAGCTCGCCCGGCATCTGGCCTTCGGCGGCGAGCGCCTCGGCGCCGCGTTCCACGGCATCCTCGATCTCCCCGACCAGGGCGGGGGCGAGGCTGTCGTTGAGGCGCTTGCGGGCCGAATTCTTGGCCGCCCGCATCAGCTGCTCGGCGAGCTCGGCGGGAATGTCCCGGCGCAGGCCGAGCGTGGCCTGCAGCGCGTCGTCCTGCACCGCCCGCATCACCAGCACGCCCATGCCGTGACGCGAAAAGCGTGCCGTCTGGTTGGCCGCGACGGCATGCGTCACGACGCGGCCGCCACGCAGGATCAGGAAATCGGTCACCGGCTCCCCCAGATTCGGCCGCTCGGTGATCGCGAGCATATGGTCGCGGCCCTTCGCGGCCGAGATCGCGACGAGGTCCTGGTCGCTCAGCCTGGGCGAATGGATGAGGACGGGGCGAGCCACGGCGATTTCGTCGAGGGCGAGCTGGTGCACCACGCCGTTCGGCGCATTCGGAACCGGGGCGAGCCGCTCGGCCAGTTCGATGCGGGCGCGCAGCTCGATCGCCCGCGACAGGCGTCCGATCACGGCGTCGAAGACCCCGACCTGCTCCTCGCCCATGTCCACGGCCGTGGCCAGGAACAGGTCGGTCAGCCGGGCGAGGATGTCCGAGCGCTGGGGCCCGGAGCCGCGCAGCATCGTGGTTTCCAGGTCCCGCAGCAGTGTGGCGACCGCACTCATTCCTCGTCCTCGCCTCATTGCGCGTCCGACGGGACGCGGCAACGATGATCTGCCCTATTGCCGTCGCATCGAGGGGTTCCGAGAGGGCCCCACCTTCCGGTCCGACGCCGCGGCGTTTCGCCGGAAGGTGACAGGCAAGGATGACCAACGCGTTAGCGTGATCGGCAAAAAGCGGGCTCCGCCGGCCGCGGCTGCGCCGATGCTTGCATCTCGATGCGGTCCGGACTACATAGCGACCAACAGCTCTGGTATCGGTCAAGGCCGATGATCAAGAGCGGGCCTGCCGGCCCGCTCTTTTTTATTGGCCGCGACCCCGGAGGCACAGGGACGGTCCGGGCCGCGAATCCACTGATGAACGAACCGACAAGCGAAGCGACCGAGGCGCGCATCGTCGTTGAAAGCGGCGTTGCGGCGCGCGTCGCGGTGATCGTGGAGCCCGCGATCCTCGATCTCGGCTACCGCTTGGTCCGCGTGCGCGTCACCGGGCAGAACGGCTGCACCGTGCAGATCATGGCCGAGCGGCCGGACGGCTCGATGACCGTCGAGGGCTGCGAGGAGATCAGCCAGGCCGTTTCGCCCGTCCTCGACGTCGACGATCCGATCCAGGCGGCCTATTATCTCGAGGTGTCTTCGCCGGGTATCGACCGGCCGCTGGTGCGTGCGAGTGATTTCGAGCGCTGGGCCGGGCACCTCGCCAAGTTCGAGATGAGCGAGCCGGTTGGCGGGCGCAAGCGTTTCCGCGGCATCCTGCGCGGCGTTGCCGGCAAGGACGCGCTGCTGGCGCGCGACGACGCCAAGGGCGACGAGGAGCGCGACGTCGCGATCCCGATGGCGCTGATCGCCGAGGCCCGCCTCGTGCTGACCGACGCGCTGGTGACGGAATCGCTGCGCCGCGGCAAATCGGGCCTGCCGCCCGAGATGCCGGCGGCGGACGAGATTGCGGCCCCGAAAAAGGGCCGCGGAAAATCGCTGGGGCCGCGCCCGGGCAAGACAAGCGGACCGGCTCCGCGCGAAACTGATACGGAAGAGGAGTGAGCGTCATGGTGGTCGCCGCCAACAGGCTCGAATGGCTGCAGATCGCGGATGCCGTCGCCCGCGAGAAATCGATCGACCGGCAGATCGTGCTCGACGCGATGGAGGACGCGATCGCGCGTGCCGCCCGCTCGCGCTACGGCGCCGAGACCGACGTGCATGCCGAGATCAACACCAAGACCGGCGAACTGCGCCTCGCCCGCCATCTCCAGGTCGTCGAGACCGTCGAGAACCCGGCAATCGAGATCACCGTCGACGAGGCCAAGCGGCATAACCCGGCCGCCCAGGTCGGCGACGTCATCGCCGATCCGCTGCCGCCCTTCGATTTCGGCCGCATCGCCGCCCAGTCGGCCAAGCAGGTTATCGTGCAGAAGGTGCGCGAGGCCGAGCGCGACCGCCAGTACGACGAGTACAAGGATCGCATCGGCGAGATCGTCAACGGCGCGGTCAAGCGCGTCGAATACGGCAACGTCTTCGTCGATCTCGGCCGCGGCGAAGCCATCATCCGCCGCGACGAGATGATCCCGCGCGAGACCTTCAAGGTCGGCGACCGCGCCCGCGCCTATGTCTACGACGTGCGCCGCGAGCCGCGCGGCCCGCAGATCTTCCTGTCGCGTACCCATCCGCAGTTCATGGCCAAGCTCTTCGGCCAGGAAGTGCCGGAAATCTATGACGGCATCGTCGAGGTGAAGGCCGTCGCCCGTGATCCGGGCTCGCGCGCCAAGATCGCCGTCATCAGCCGCGATTCTTCGATCGACCCCGTCGGCGCCTGCGTCGGCATGCGCGGTTCGCGCGTGCAGGCCGTCGTCGGCGAGCTGCAGGGCGAGAAGATCGACATCATCCCGTGGTCGCCGGACGTCGCGACCTTCGTCGTCAACGCGCTGCAGCCGGCGGAAGTCGCCAAGGTCGTGCTCGACGAGGAAGCCGACAAGATCGAGGTCGTGGTGCCGGACGAGCAGCTCTCGCTCGCCATCGGCCGTCGCGGCCAGAACGTCCGCCTCGCCTCGCAGCTCACCGGCTGGGACATCGACATCCTCACCGAGCAGGAGGAATCGGAGCGCCGCCAGAAGGAGTTCGTGCAGCGCACCGACCTGTTCATGAACGCGCTGAACGTCGACGAGACGGTCGGCCAGCTGCTCGCCTCGGAAGGCTTCCGCAATGTCGAGGAGGTCGCCTATGTCGACCTCTCCGAGCTGGCCTCGATCGAGGGTTTCGACGAGGACACGGCGACCGAGATCCAGAACCGCGCGCAGGAATACCTGGCCGCGGTCGAGGCCGAGCTCGACGAGAAGCGCCGGGCGCTCGGCGTCGAGGACGCCTTGCGCGAGGTCGAGGGCGTCACCACCTCCATGATGGTCGCGCTGGGCGAGAACGACGTGAAGAGCGTCGAGGACCTCGCCGGCTGCGCCACCGACGACCTGATCGGCTGGACCGAGCGCAAGGACGGCGAGGCCACCCGCCACGCCGGCTACCTCGACGGCTTCGATCTCTCGCGCCAGGATGCCGAGGCCCTGATCATGTCGGCCCGTATCCATGCGGGCTGGATCGAGGCGCCGGCCGAGGAGCCTGAGGCGGAGGCCGGCGAGGAGGCCGAGGCCTGAGCGGAGCACCGGCTGTGAAGGCAGCGCGGCAGGACGGGCCGGAACGCAGTTGCGTCGTCACCCGCACGGTGAAGGCGCCCGACGATCTGATCCGCTTCGTCGCCGGCCCGGACGGCACGCTGGTGCCGGACCTGCGCCGGAAGCTGCCGGGAAGGGGCGTCTGGGCGAGCCTCAGCCGCAAGACGGTGGCCGAGGCGATCCGGCGCAAGGCCTTCGAGCGCTCGCTCAAGGCGAAGGTTGCGGTTCCGCCGGACCTTCCCGAGGTGATCGATGCGCTGATGCTGCGCGATGCGCTGCAGGCGCTCTCGATGGCGAACAAGGCCGGTCTCGTGACCGCCGGCTTCGCCAAGGTCGAGGCCTTGATCGAGTCCGGGCGCTGTCGTGCCGTCATCGCGGCGAGCGACGGCGCCGAGGACGGCAGGCGCAAGATCGGCCAGGCCATCAGGCGGATCGGCGTGGCGCGTGAAGCCGAAGGGCTCAAGGCCCGCGAACTGCCCGTCGTCGCTATTTTCACGGCGGCGGATTTGGAATTGGCGTTGGGGCGGGCACATGTGATACATGCCGCGCTTGCTCCGGGACCGGCGGCTGAGGGTGTGCTCTCCCGCTGGCGTCGGCTCGTCCGTTACCGGACGGACGATACCGCCGCATCCGACCAGAACGAACCCGAAGACACGACCGAACCGGCAGGACCGAACGCGGAATGACCGATACCAAGACCCCGGGCGACAAGACTCTGACCGTCAACCCGCCCAAGACCCTGTCGCTGAAGCGGCCTGTCGAGCAGAGCACTGTTCGCCAGAGCTTCTCGCATGGGCGCTCGAAGCAGGTGGTCGTGGAGGTCAAGCGCCGCGTCCCCGGACATGACGTCAAGGAGCCGGTCGCGCCGCGCGCGCCGCAGGCCCCGTCCCAGCCGGCGCCCCGGCCCGCCCCGCAGGCGGCCCCGCCGCAGCGCCCGGCCGGCGGCATGCTGCTGCGCACCCTCTCCGATGAGGAGAAGGACGCCCGTCAGCGCGCCCTCGCCGAGGCTCGCAGCACCGAGGCCGAGGCGCGTCGCGCCGCGGAGGACGAGGCTCGCCAGCGTGCGCTGGCGGCCGAACGTGAACGCCAGGAGCGTGAGGCCGCCGCGGCCCGCCAGCGCCAGGAGGAAGAGCGTCGCCGTCAGGAGGACGATCAGAAGCGCCGTGCCGAAAGCGCGCTCCGCCAGCGCGAGGAGCAGGCCGTGCGCCCGGCCGCGCCCGCACCGGCTCAGCCGCGCGAGACCGCCCCGCCGCCGGCCCAGGCGCCTGCGCCGCAGCCCACCCAGTATTATGGCCGCCCGGCGCCGTCCGGCCCGCGTGAGTACGCGTCCCGTGGTCCGGGCGCCGGCCGCGATCCCGGCTCGCGTCCGCCGCGCCTGGATTCCCGTCCGCCGCGCTCGGATTCGCCGCGTCCGCCCCGCATGGATGCCTCGGCCCCGGCCGAGCCCGCCATCGCACGCCCGACCCGCCAGGCGCCGCCGTCTTCCGGCGCGCCGCGCAGCCGTTCCGACGGTGACGTCGATGTCCGGGCGGCCTTCCGCCGCGCCGGCGTGGGTGCCGGCGCCGGCCGGGGGCCTGCTCCGGCGGCGCCCAAGACGCCGAAGAGCACCAATGACCGCCCGCGCGGCCGCCTGACGCTCGCCACCGCCACCGGCGGCGACGACGAGCGGACACGCTCGGTCGCCTCGTTCCGCCGGCGCGTGCAGCGCATGACCGGCCACCGCGCCTCGGACGCTCAGAAGGAGCGCGTGATGCGCGAGGTGATCATCCCCGAGACGATCACCATCCAGGAACTCGCGAACCGCATGACGGAGCGCGGCGTCGACGTCATCCGCCTGCTGATGAAGCAGGGCGCGATGCACAAGATCACCGACGTGATCGACGCCGACACCGCCCAGCTCATCGCCGAGGAAATGGGCCACACCGTCAAGCGCGTCGCCGAATCCGACGTCGAGGAAGGCCTGTTCGACACGCCGGACACCGACGAGACCCTGGAGGCGCGGCCGTCGGTCGTGACCATCATGGGCCATGTCGACCACGGCAAGACCTCGCTGCTCGACGCGATCCGCAAGACCAAGGTCGTCACCGGCGAGGCCGGCGGCATCACCCAGCATATCGGCGCCTATCAGGTGACGACGCCGCTGGGCTCGAAGGTGACCTTCATCGATACGCCCGGCCACGCCGCCTTCACGGCGATGCGCGCCCGCGGTGCCAAGGTGACGGATATCGTCGTGCTGGTCGTGGCGGCCGATGACGGCGTCATGCCGCAGACCGCCGAGGCCATCAACCACGCCAAGGCGGCCGGCGTGCCGCTGATCGTCGCGATCAACAAGGTCGACAAGGCCGACGCCAACCCCGACCGTGTCCGCGCCGAACTGCTCCAGTACGAGATCCAGGTCGAGACCCTGGGCGGCGAGACGCTCGAGGTCGAAGTCTCCGCCAAGACCGGCCACAACCTCGACAAGCTGCTCGAGGCGATCTCGCTGCAGGCCGAGCTGCTCGACCTCAAGGCCAACCCGCATCGCCCGGCCGAAGGCACGGTCATCGAGGCCAAGCTCGATCGCGGCCGTGGCCCGGTCGCCACCGTCCTCGTCCAGCGCGGCACGCTGCGCACCGGTGACATCATCGTGGCGGGCGCCGAATGGGGCCGCGTCCGCGCCCTGATCGCCGATACCGGCGCGCAGGTGAAGGAGGCTCCGCCCTCCATGCCGGTCGAGGTTCTCGGCTTCAACGGCACGCCCGAGGCCGGCGATCGCGTCGCGGTGGTCGAGTCCGAGGCCCGCGCCCGCGAGATCACCGATTACCGCGAGCGTCAGCGCCGCGACCGCCTCGCCGCCCGCGGCGCGGCCTCGGGCGCCGGCCGCTCGCTGGCCGAGATGATGCGCGAGCTCAAGGAAGGTGCCGGCCGCAAGGAATTCCCGCTCGTCGTCAAGGGCGACGTGCAGGGCTCGGTCGAGGCCATCGTCGGCGCGCTTGAAAAAGTCGGCAACGACGAGGTGCGGGCCCGCGTCCTCTCCTCGGGCGTTGGCGCGATCACCGAATCGGATATCACGCTCGCCCAGGCTTCGGGCGCGGTCGTGGTCGGCTTCAACGTCCGCGCGCACAAGGAAGCGCGCGAGGCGGCTGAGCGGGCTGGCGTCGAGATCCGCTACTACAACATCATCTACAACCTCATGGATGACGTTAAGGACGCGATGTCGGGCCTGCTGGCGCCGACCCTGCGCGAAACCATGCTCGGCAATGCGACGATCCTCGAGATCTTCAACGTCTCGAAGGTCGGCAAGATCGCCGGCTGCCGCGTCACCGACGGCACGATCGAGCGCGGCGCCCATGTCCGCCTGATCCGCGACAACGTCGTGGTCCACGAGGGCAAGCTCGGCCAGCTCAAGCGCTTCAAGGACGACGCCAAGGAAGTCGTCGCCGGCCAGGAATGCGGCATGGCGTTCGAGAGCTACCAGGACATGCGCGTCGGCGACGTGATCGAGTGCTATCGCGTCGAGGAGATCAAGCGCAGCCTCTGAGCGGCTGCGCTTTCCAACCAGCACGTCATGGCCGGGCCTGCCCGGCCATCTCGGCCAAGAAGAGCGCGTCCGGCGCCTCGTGCTTGAAGAGATGGACGGGCTCGTCCCGACCATGACGTTTGATCCGGTCCGATCCCGGAGAAACGAGAGATATGGCCAAGCCTGCGAAACCTTCCGGCCCGTCCCAGCGGCAGTTGCGCGTCGGCGAGCTCATCCGGCACGCGCTCGCCGAGATGCTGGCGCGCGGGGACATCCATGACGATGTGCTGGCCAAGCATGTCGTGACCGTGCCGGAGGTGCGCCTTTCGCCGGATCTCAAGCTCGCGACCGCCTACATCATGCCGCTCGGCGGGCAGGACATCGCGCCGGTCCTCAAGGCCCTTGAGGCCAACAAGCGCTACATCCGCGGCGAGATCGCCCATCGCGTGAACCTGAAATACGCGCCGGACATCCGCTTCCGTGCCGATGAGAGCTTCGCCGAGGCCGAGCGCATCGACGCGTTGCTCGACACCGAGGCGGTGCGCCGCGACACCCAGGTCCAGCGCCTGAAGATCGACCAGGACCACGAAGGCCAGCCGGCTGAAGACGACGACCGTGATGATGACCGCTGAGAACCCGTCCCAAACCGTCCGTGACCAGGACGCCGCGCCGACACCGCGTCCGAAGAAGCGCGACGTCCACGGCTGGGTCGTGCTCGACAAGCCGATCGGCATGACCTCGACGCACGCGGTCAGCGTCGTCAAGCGGGCCTTCTCGGCGAAAAAGGCCGGCCATGCCGGCACGCTCGACCCGCTGGCGTCGGGCCTGCTGCCGATCGCGCTCGGCGAAGCGACGAAGACCGTCCCCTTCGTCATGGACGGCCGCAAGGCCTATCAGTTCACCGTCGCCTGGGGCACGCAGACCGATACGGACGATACCGAGGGTCGCATCATCGCGACCTCCGACAAGCGCCCGGACGAGGCCGCCATCTCGGCCCTGCTGCCGCGCTTCACCGGCACCATCCTGCAGACGCCGCCGAAATTCTCGGCGATCAAGATCGCCGGCGAACGCGCCTACGACCTCGCCCGCGACGGCGAGGAGGTCGCGCTCGAAGCGCGGCCGGTCGAGATCGACGCGCTTTCCATCGTCAGCCATGACGGCGCCACCACCACTTTCGAAGCCGAATGCGGCAAGGGTACCTATGTCCGGGCCATCGCCCGCGATCTCGGCCTCGCGCTCGGCTGCCTCGGCCATGTCGCGCATCTGCGCCGCACCCGCGTCGGTCCCTTCGCGGTGACGGAGGCTGCGAGCGTCGAGACCCTGCGCGAGAGCCCGGAGAGTGCGCTGACGGCCCTGCAGCCGGTGAAGGCGGCATTGATCCTCATTCCCGAGGTCGTGATCCATCGCGACGCGGCGAACCGTCTCAAGCGCGGCCAGAGTGCGCTGCTGCGCGGCGCGGGAGCCCCGATCGAACTGGCGGCCGCCTATGCGACCTGCGCCGGCACGCTGATCGCCACCGGCTCGGTCGAGAACGGCGAGTTCGTCCCGCACCGCGTCTTCAATCTCTGAGGGCGGCGTCGCGGCGGAATGGGCGAAGGCCGCAGGAGAGCCGAGCCCTGGAGGCTGAGGGTCGAGCGAGCCCGGCAGGGCAGGCTCCTCTTCTGGCGGGTCGGCTGCATCTTCGGCATCGTCGCGGTCGTCCTCGCGACGGCCTGCTTCTTCAGCTATCGACAGAACCGCAAGCTGCAGGCCCGCGCGGATCACGCGGCGGGCACCGTCGTCGAGTTGCGGCGCGGTGGTGATTCGACCTACCGCCCGGTCATGAGCTTCCGCACCGCCCAGGGCCAGTCCGTCACCTTCGCTACGTCCTGGGCCACGAATCCGCCCGCCTACCGCGTCGGCGACCCCGTGAGCGTGATCTACGACGCCGCGGCGCCCGATCAGGCCCGGATAGACGGCTTCCTTGCGTTCTGGGCGGGGACCCTGATCCTGGGCTTCGTCGCCGGCGTCTTCGGTCTCTTATGCGCGATCCTGATGATCGTCGCGAAGAGAGGGTGAGCGGGCGCGAGCGGCATCAGGCCGCCCGCTTCAAGCCGTCCCGCGCCCAGATCTGGCCGAGCGCCGCGACCAGCCGGTCGATATCGGCGTCCGAATGGAAGGGCGAGGGCGTGATCCTCAGCCGCTCGGTGCCGCGCGGCACGGTCGGGTAGTTGATCGGCTGGACGTAGATGTCGAAGCGATCGAGCAATTCGTCGCTGATCGCCTTGCAGGCCTTCGCCTCGCCGACCATCACCGGCACGATATGACTGGGGTTGGGCAGATGTGGGATGCCGGCCGCGTCGAGCTTGCGCCGCAGCGCCTGCACCCGGTCCTGCTGGCGCTCCCGCTCGGCGGAGCTCTCCTTGAGATGCCGGATCGCCGCGATGGCGCCCGCCGCGACGGCCGGTGGCAGCGAACTCGAGAAGATGAAGCCGGAGGCGAAGCTGCGGACGAAGTCGCACAGCGCCGCGGAGCCCGCGATATAGCCGCCGATCACGCCGTAGGACTTCGCCAGCGTGCCCTGGATCAGCGTCAGCCGGTGGCTCAGCCCATCGCGTTCCGACACGCCCCCGCCGCGGGGCCCGTAGAGCCCGACCGCATGGACCTCGTCGCAATAGGTCATCGCGCCGAATTCCTCGGCAATGTCGCAGAACTCGGCGATGGGCGCGATGTCGCCATCCATCGAATAGACGGATTCGAAGGCGACCAGCTTCGGCCTGCCCGGAGCGAGCGCGGCGAGCTTGCGGCGCAGATCGGCCGGGTCGTTATGGGCGAAAATGTGCTTCTCGACGCGCGAATGCCGGATGCCCTCGATCATCGAGGCGTGGTTGAGCGCGTCGGTGAGGATGACGCAGCCCGGGATGCGCGCGGCAAGCGTGGAGAGCGAGGCCCAGTTCGCCATATAGCCGGAGTTGAAGATCAGTGCCGCTTCCTTGCCGTGCAGATCGGCAAGCTCGCGCTCCAGCAGGACATGGTAGTGGTTGGTGCCGCCGATATTGCGCGTGCCGCCCGCCCCTGCCCCCGAACCGTCGAGCGCCTGATGCATCGCCGCGAGCACCTTGGGATGCTGGCCCATGCCGAGATAGTCGTTCGAGCACCAGACGGTGACGTCGCGCGGGCCGCCCTCGCCGTGATAGGTGGCGGTCGGAAAGCGGCCGACCTGACGCTCCAGATCGGCAAAGACCCGGTAGCGGCCCTCACGGCGCAAGCCGTCCAGCTCGTCACGGAAGAAAGTCTCGAAATCCATCGCCAGCCTCCTGCGGCCCGCATCTCCTAGCCCTTCCGGGGCTCTTGCGGAATGGTGCGCGGTGTCGCGGCTGGAATCGTTCTACTGTGTGCGCTCCGCCAGTGCCAAGAGCGTTTCCAGCAGGACCTTGATGGCGATGCCGGCATCGGCCTCGGTCATGGCCTCGAGCGGGGAATGACTGATGCCCTTCTCGTTGCGGACGAACAGCATGGCGGCCGGGGCGATCGCCGCGACGGCCATCGCGTCGTGCCCGGCGCCGGAGGGCAGCCGCCGGGCGGAGAGGTTGCTGCCGGTGCGGGCCATGCCGGCTGCGAAAGCATCCTGCAGCCGCGGATCCATCGGAACCGCAGCCGCCTTGGCATAAGGCACGATCTCCAACCCGACGCCGCGCCGCGCCGCGATCGCGGCGAAGCGCTCGCGGATCGCCGCCTCCATCGCGTCCAGCGTTTCGTTCTGCGGAGCGCGGAAATCGATGGTGAATTCGGCCGCACCGGGTACGACATTGGTCGCCCCGGGTTCAGGCCTGAGCACGCCGACCGTGCCGACAGCGAGCTCATGCGCCGCCGCGATCTCCTCCAGCGCCAGCGCCATCTCGGCGGCGGCGGTCAGCGCGTCCTTGCGCAGCGCCATCGGCACCGTGCCGGCATGGCCGGCCTCGCCGGTGACCCGCACCCGGGCCCGGCTCTGCGCATTGATGGCGGTGACGATGCCGACCGGCTCGTTCTCGGCCTCCAGCACCGGGCCCTGCTCGATATGCACCTCGAGATAGGCCTGGATCGAGCCCGGCTTGCGGGCGAGCGTCGCGATGCCCGCGGGATTGCCGCCGAAGGCGACGAGCGCGTCGGACAGCTTCGTGCCATCACTGTCGCGTGCCTCGAGCCATGACGGGTCATAGTGGCCGGCCAGCGCCTCGGACGTCGACAGATGCGTCGGGAAGCGGACGTTCTCCTCGTCGCCGA
This sequence comes from Allobosea sp. 67-29, assembly GCF_001898115.1. GTDB lineage: Bacteria > Pseudomonadota > Alphaproteobacteria > Rhizobiales > Beijerinckiaceae > Allobosea. The sequence continues at coordinate 29,964 of NZ_MKSQ01000005.1, forward strand.
AGGCGACGACCTCGAGCGGGAAGGGCAGGCTGATCCCGGCATCGCGCAGCGCCTGCGCCGCGAGGATGCCGGCGACGACGCCGAGATTGCCGTCGAAGCGCCCGCCATCCTTCACCGTGTCGATATGCGAGCCGATCAGCACGGCCGGGGCACCCGGCACCGTGCCTTCCCGCCGGCCCTGGACCGAGCCCGCCGCATCGATGAAGGCGCTGAGCCCCGCCACCTCCATCGCGCCCTTGACCCATTCCGCCGCCTGCTTGTGGGCCGGCGAGAGGTAGAGCCGCGTCAGCTTGCCGGGCTCGTCCGAGAAGCGGTTGAGGCCGGCGAGCGCGGCGAAGGCACGGGCACCGAGCACGGCGGCGGAGGGAAGCGTCTGCGTCATGCCGAAGACGTTAGTGCAGGACGGAAAAAAGCGGGACTCCGCTTTTTGCAAATGTCCTGTTCTAGCTCTGTGCGGCGTTTGGATCGCAGCGCTGCATCACCCGCGAGGCGGCCGTCACGCCGGACAGCGAGAAGGTGTAGCTCGTCGCGTTGCCGCGCGCGGAGCGTGCTTCCAGCACCATGTTGCTGCCGGCGCGCATGGCCGCGAGCAGCGCGGGTTCGCGCTCCAGCCTTTCCAGCCAGGCGTTGTTGCCCTCCGTCAGCATGCGGAAGCTGTCGTCGCCGATGGTGACGGTCACGACGGAGTTCTTGGCGAAGTCGTAGCCGGTCTGGAAGCTCGACTCCGTATTGCTGTCGCTGCCGCCATTTTGGACGAAGAAGAACACGTCGCCATGGCGCAGGCTGGAAGGTTCCTCGGCTGAGGGTTTCCCCATGATGAAGCAACGCTGTGCACTGCCCTGTTCATAGGTGGCGGCACTCCAATCGCTGAACTGTCCCAGCGATTTGGCCGTCACGGCCTGAGCTGCCGAAGCGGTGAGCAGGACAAGGGTGGTCGCCGAGAGCGCCATCTTGATCATCGTTCATCTCCTTTCGAGCGTTCAGGGTGGAAAGAAGAGCCTTACCGGGGCGTAAACATGATCAAGAAAACCGTGCGTCGATCTGGCGCAGGCGCGCATCCTGCGCCGGATCGGGGGTTTCCCCTCGGGCGGAGGCGGCCGCTGCGGCACCACCCTAATATGTGGCCCGTCCGCCCGACAGGTCGAAGACGCCGGCCGTGGTGAAGCTGTTTTCGGCTGAGGCGAGGAAGGCGACCATCGAGGCGACCTCTTCCGGCAGCAGGAAGCGTCCGCGCGGGATCTTCGCCAGCATGTAGCCGATATGTTCCTCGCTCATCTGGTCGAAGATGCGGGTGCGCGCGGCCGCCGGCGTGATGCAGTTGACGGCGATGTCCTTGTCGGCGAGCTCCTTGCCGAGCGATTTGGTCAGCGCGATCACCGCCGCCTTCGAGGCGGAATAGGCCGAGGCGTTCGGGTTGCCTTCCTTGCCGGCGATCGAGGCCACCAGCACGATGCGCCCGTAGTTGCGCTTGACCATGCCGGGGATCACCGAGCGGCAGCAATGCAGGGTGCCGTCGACGTTGAGCCGCATCACCCGGGCCCAGTCCTCCAGCGGATACTCCCAGGTCTTGTGGTTCGGGCCCGCGATGCCCGCGCTGGTAACGAGGATGTCGATGCTGCCGTGCCGAGCCTCGATCCTGTCGCTGGCTGCCTGAACCGCGGCGGCATCGGTGACGTCGATGGCGACGCCGGTCGCTCCGTGGCCGATCTCGGCCGCGGCCTTCTCCGCGAGGCCGCCATCGACATCCCAGATCGCGACGGTCGCGCCGCTCTTCGCGAAGCGCTCGGCCACCGCCCGGCCGATCCCCTGGGCACCGCCCGTGACGATGGCGACACGCTTGCTTAAATCGATTTGGTTCATTCCGGCAGCCTCCCAGCGGTGATGTGCCGAAGCCTAGCGAGGAGCGGCGCCGGCGGCCAGAGGCGAAGAGCCCGTCCCGCGGCAGGCGCAGGCCGGCCATGCCGAAGTCTGGGCCTCCCCTTTCTTCAGCCGCGGACGTTCGCGGGCGGGCGATTGTTCCGAAACGATGCGAAAGAGGTGTGTTCGTGCTGTTTTGTGACAGTTCGGTTATCGTTGTCGGGATCTGAGTGAAGTGCAGTCGAGCGTCACGTTTCGGATTGAAACAAGAGCGGGATTAGTCTCGATCGCGATGGTTAATGACGACGCAACTGGCGATCGGGATCGCGTTTATCTTTAACTTGACTTTGGATTGACGCCGACGTTGGTTCGATGAAGACATGTCGTCTGAGTTTGGCTCTGCTATCCGGATCGGACACGCTCGTGCCCGCAGCACTTTCCCTCGCCCTTGCGAATGACGCGGAACGCAACTGGCGCCGGGGTTATGCCCGGCGCGACATCGGCGGCATCGGCGTCGCCGTGGTCGACCAGGCGGCGGCGTTTGCGGAGCTACGCGAAGCGATCGTGGAAGGCGGGCATGTCAAGCTCGCCTTCTGCAATGCCAATCTCGTCAACGTGGCGAGCGGCGATGCCGGCCTGCGGCGCAGCCTGGCGACCTTCCTCGTCCTGGCGGATGGGATCGGCGTCGACCTCGGCAGCTGGCTGCTGCACGGTACGCTGTTTCCGGCGAATCTGAACGGCACGGACTTCTTCCCCGCCTTTTTCGCCGCCGAGGCGCGGCCGCTGAGCGTCGGCCTGCTCGGCGGCCGGCCGGGCGTGGCGGATCGCGCGGTCGAGCAATTGGCCCGGCGCTATCCGCGGCATCGCTTCAGGGTGGTCGGGCACGGCTATCATGCTCCGGACGAAGAAGGCCGGCTGCTCGACGGGCTGAAGGCGGACCGGCCGGATCTCCTGCTTGTCGCGATGGGCAACCCCGTGCAGGAGCGTTTCATCGCCTGGAAGCTCAATGCGCAGCATTGCGCGGTCGCGGCCGGCGTCGGGGCGCTGTTCGATTTCTTCGCGGGCGAGGTGCCGCGTGCGCCGGAACGGATGCGCAAGGCCCGTCTCGAGTGGATCTATCGGCTCTGGCTGGAGCCGCGCCGGCTCTGGCGGCGCTATGTGCTCGGCAATCCGGCCTTCCTCGCCCGGATGACCCGGCAATATCTCGCCGGCGGCCGGTAGGCGGGCGCCGCGCCGTGGATTTCAGCTATGCCCTGGCGACGCCGAGCTACAGCGGCGACATCGAGCGTTGCCGCCTGCTCTGCACCAGCATCGACCGCTTCGTCAGCGGGCATGCCATGCACTACCTCCTGGTCGAGGATCGCGATGTTCCGTTGTTCCGCGATCTCGAAGGGCCGCGGCGGCGCATCCTGCGGGAATCGCAGCTGCTGCCGGGCTGGCTGAAATCTCTTCCCGATCCGCTGAGCCTGGGGAAGCGCCGGATCTGGACCGGCATCGGCGCGCTGGCACGCGGGCTTCCGCCGCTGCGTGGCTGGCATGCCCAGCAGCTCCGCAAATTTGCCCTCGCCGAGATCGCTGCCGAGGACGTCCTTCTCTTTGCCGATTCGGACATGCTGTTCGTCCGGCCGTTCGACGTCGCGAGGCTCGAGCGGGACGGAGCCGTCAGGCTCTATCGCAAGCCCGGAGCGATCACCGCCGACATGCCGCGCCACCTTCCCTGGTGCGAGAACGCCGCTGCGCTGCTCGGGCTCGGTTCCGCGTCCTGGCCGGGGCCGGACTACATCAACAACCTGGTGAGCTGGCGCCGTGAGCACGTTCTCGGGCTGCTCGCCCATGTCGAACGGCTGAGCGGCCGCGACTGGGTCTCCGCCATCGCGAGCGACCGGCAGTTCTCCGAATATCTGCTCTATGGCTCCTATGTCGAACGCGTCGTGGGGCTGGATGCGGCCGGCCACTGGGCCGATCCGAGCGAACTCTGCAAGGTCTACTGGTTCTCCGAGGACATGGCCGGCTTCGAGCGGCTGGAGAGCTTCGAGGAGGTGCTGGAGCCCTGGCAGGTCGCCGTCGGCGTGCAGTCCTTCATCGGACAGCCGCTCGACCGGGTCAGGGCCCTGTTCGAAGGGCAGGCGTCGGCCGGAGCGCCAGAAGCCGGTAGGTGAAGCCGGCCGAGGCCAGATAGACCAGCCCGAAGACCAGGTTCATCCAGCTCGCCCAGCCTTCATCCGCGCCGAACCGCGTCATCACCAGCGAGATCAGCCCCGCCTTCAGCGCCGTCAGCAGGCACAGCAGCACGATGCGGGAGCCGGTCCGTTCGCGCGCATAGAGCAATTCGGCATGGTATTCGACGAGGTTGCGGAAGGCCGGCACCAGCAGCATCGGCGCGAAGAGATAGGCCGCCGCCGAGACGTTGTGCCCAAGCAGACCGGGGAAGGGTTTCAGCGCGACGATGACCGCGACGAGCCCCGCGATCGAAACCAGCGCGATGCCGGCTTCGTAGGCGGCGAGGCGCTTTCCGCCGCCGATGCCGCGATCCTGCATGATCTTCTGCACCAGCATCTGGTTGAAGCTGCGCACCGGCATGGCGGTGAGGTCGATCACCCTGAGCGCGATCGCATAGAGGCCCGCCGTCCGCTCGCCGGCGAGGCCGAGCACCAGGAGCTTGTCGAGCTCCGACTGGACGTAGAAGACGATGTCGGCGGCTCCGGCGAAGACGGCATCGGCCATGCGTCGCGGGTAGAGCGCCCGCACGAAGCGCCAGCGGGCCAGCGGCAGGAAGGCGACGAGCGCGACCGCGAGGCTGATGGAGGTCGCGGCGAGGTAGGCTGCCGCCCAGGTCCCCAGGCTGCGATCGCCGAGAGCGAGAAAGAGCAGCGCCGCTCCGGTCCGCAGCGACGAGCCGATGATGACGAGCAGCGCCGCCTGCCGGAAGCGGCGAAGCCCGTTGTTGACGATGGCGACGACCTCGACCGGCCGCCAGCACACCACTTCCGCCACGATGATCAGCGCAAAAGGCCATGCCGCCAGCCGGTCGGCGAAGAGGAGTTCGTAGGCCGCGCCGGCGACGATGGCGATCAGCGGCAGGGAAACCAGGCTCAGAACCGCGAATCCGGCGAGATAGGCACCAAGGAGCCGCGGCTTCACGGTCGCCACCCGATAGAGCGGCGAGACGAAGCCGAAGGCGAGCAGGCGCGAGAGGATGAGCCCTGTCGAGGAGGCGGTGGCAAAAAGCCCGAACTCGCCGAGGGTCAACGTATTCGCAACGATGAGGAAGTAGACAAGGGAGATGACGAGCCGGCCGGCCGAGCCGCTCAGGATCGTGAGGTAGGAGAGGATGGCTGCGCGGCTGGGCAACATCGACCGGTACTCGCGGAGGCTGGCCCGGCTCATGCCTGCTAGCGTGCGGATATGAGAGCTGTTTAGCGCGAGAGGCGTTGAGCGACCCTAAACGAAACGGAATCAGATCGGGTGATGCAGCAGGCGGGAGCTGATCGGGAGCGGAGACCGACGCGGCGTAGCGCGCTCGCGGGAGCGGGCGCGGCTGCGCTGGCCGCCGGCATCGCTCCGGCGCGGGCGGCCCGACGCCCGATCCCGGTCGGCTCTGCGGCCGAGATCGGCGCCTTCCGCGGCGATGCGCGCTATCGCACGGCGCTGAAGCGCTACTGCGACGTCGTGGTGCCGATGAACGACCTGAAGTGGCAGGCGCTGCGGCATGAGCGCGCCCGCTTCGATTTCAGCGGCGCCGACGAGATCGTGGCCTTCGCGGAAGCCAATGGCCAGGCTTTGCGCGGCCATACCCTGCTCTGGGGCGAGGCGCTGCCGCCCTGGGTCAAGGAGATGAAGACCAGGGCCGAGGCCGAGCGCGAGCTGGTCAACCACATCGAGGTCGTGGTCGATCGCTACAAGGGTCGCATCGCCACCTGGGACGTGGTCAACGAGGTGATCAGATACGACCCGACCGAGGGCGGGCCCTGGCGCGACACGATCTGGCAGCGCCTGCTCGGGCCCGAGCATGTCGAGATCGCCTTCCGCACCGCCGCGCGGACGGACCCGAAGGCGCGCCTCGTGCTCAACGACTTTCATTTCGAGGAACCCGAGCCCGGAGCCGTCGCGCGCCGCAAGGTCGCGCTCGATATCTGCCGGCGGCTCAAGGACAAGGGCATCCCGGTCCATGGCCTCGGCATGCAGGCGCATCTCTACGCCGAGAAGGCGATCGACGTCGACGGGCTGCAGCGCTTCATGCGCGACCTCGACGGGCTCGGCCTCGACGTCGAGATCACCGAGCTCGACGTGATCGACTGGAAGATGCCGGCCGATGCCGCTTTGCGCGACAGGCACGCCGCCGCGCGGGTTTCGACGTTCCTCGACGCGATCGTCGCCGCCAAGCGGCCGAGGGCGATCGTCACCTGGGGCCTGAGCGACCGCTATTCCTGGGTCGGCGAGACCTTTCCGCGCAAGGACGATGCCAAGGCGCGGCCCTTGCCGCTCGATGCGGATTATCGACCCAAGCCGATGCTGGCGGTGCTCGAACGCTATCGGCGCGGTACGGGGTGAGTCCGGAAAGTGAAGCGTAGCGTCATGTTCACCACCGAGCCGGCCGACCAGGAGCAGGGGACGAGCCCCGATCACGCGCCCCCACAGGGCTCGGCGCGCGCGGTCGACCTCGGCCGCCTCGCCGATCCGGCCTGGCTCGCCGCGGCGCTGTGGCGCCGTCGTGGCCTGATCCTGCTCTGCATCGCCGCCGGCTTCGCCGTCGCCGTGCTGGCCAGCCTGCTGATCGCGCCGAAATACACCTCGACGGCGCAGCTCTTCATCGATCCCCGCGATCTGCGCGTGCTTCAGAACGACGTCTCGCCGAACACCGTCGGCAGCGACCCGACCTCGATCGCCAGCTATCTCGAAAGCCAGGCACGCGTCATCGCCTCCGACAGCATCAAGACGCGGGTGATCGGGAAGCTCGGCCTCGACAAGGACCCGGACTATGGCGGCCCGGCCCGCGGCGGCTTCCTCTCCGGCCTGCTCGGCACCGACAAGGTCACGACCGACCGCAACGCCCTGCTCTACGCCCTGGCGGCGCTCGACCGGACCGTGGCGGTGCATCGCGGCGAACGCACCTTCGTCATCGACATCGCCGCCACGGCGAGGGACGCCGAGGAGGCGGCGCGGATCGCCAACGCCCTGGCCGAGGCCTATCTCGAGGACCAGGCCGCCGTCCGCGCCGAGGCGGCGCAGCGCGCCACCGCGGCCCTGACCGGCCGTCTGGAAGAGCTGCGCGGCCGGCTGCGTGCCGCCGAGGACAAGGCCGAGAAATACAAGGAAGCGCACAACATCGTCGGGCTCGGCGGCAACAGGTCGTTGAGCGAGGAGCAGCTTTCGCTCAACGCCGGGCAGCTCGCCGCCGCCCGCCAGCGCACGATCGAGGCCAAGGCGAAATACGATCAGATCGCCGCGACCAGAGCCTCGAGCGTCGAATCCGGCGCGATTCCGGAGGCCGTCGCTTCGAACACCATGACCGCCCTGCGCGCGCAGCTGGGCGCTGCGCTGAGCAGGGAAGCCGACCTCGTCGCCTCGCTCGGCGCGCGCCATCCCGCCCTCACCTCCGCGCGCTCGCAGGTCGCCGATGCGCGTCGCCAGATCGCCGACGAACTCGCCCGCATCGCCCGCGCGGCGAAGGCGGAATACGACCGGGCGGCCGAGGCGGAGCGCCAGCTCTCCCGCCGGGCGGAACAGCTCACCAGCGCGCAATACGCCGCCGGTCGCGCCTCGGTCGAACTGCGCGAGCTCGAACGCGAGGTCGAATCCTCCCGCGCCGTCTACGACGCCTTCCTCAAGCGTGCCCGCGAAACCGGCGAGCTCGGCGGCATCGACACCACCAACGCCCGGATCATCAGTCCTGCCATGCCGCCGTTGGAGAAAAGCGGGGTGAGTCGCCGCACCATCGCGCTGCTCGGTCTCGTCGGTGGCGCGGTGGTCGGCGCGCTCCTGGCGCTGGCTCTCGCCGTTTTCGCCGTGCCGCGCCCGGCCGGGAGCGAAGCTGCCCCTCGCGCCGTCAGCCGATCGCTGTGGCGCCGCAAGCCCCGCCCGGTCGAGCCCGAGTCCGAAACCTTTCCGCCGTCTCCGCCTGCCTCGCCGCCCGCCCCGCCGCCGTCCGGAGGCCGCATACCCGTCACCCTGCCGCCACCGCTGCCGGCCTCCGAGCCGGCCGCGGTCGTCGCTCCGCCCGTCGCGGCCGCAGCCGCTGCAAAGGCGTCGGAGCCCGCCACCAGCGACAGGGTCGCAGGCTGGCGCCGCCTGGTCGCCTTTCCAGGCGGCCGGGCCGAGGCAGCCGCCGTCGAGAGTCCCGCCGGGGCATCGGAGGCGAGGGCTTCCGGCCGGCATGGCGGCGTCCCGCGCCTCGATGAAATCCGGAAGAGCGTTCCTCCTCCGCCGCCGCCGTCGCCGCCCTTGGTCCTGCCGCTGCTCGGCCGGGTCCCGACGGTGCGCAACCGCCGCTGGCGTCGCGAGATCGCGGCACCCCGCTCGGTCTTTCAGGCGAGGGCTCATCTGGTCGATGTCATCGACAAGCCGCAAGCCGGTTTCGCGGCGGCCGTCGCCGCGCTTCGCGCCGCGCTGAGCCACGGCGCGGGCGGCAACCCGCGGCGGCGCATCCTGGTGCTGGGACTACAGCCGCAATCCGGCGCCACCACGGTCGCGCTGAATCTCGCACTCGATGCGGCCCTGGCCGGGGAACCGGCGCTGCTGGTCGATGCGGCCGACGGGCCGCTCGCCCTGACGCAGGTTTTCGCGGCGGATTCGCAGGTCGGACTCGAGGAGGTGATCGGCGGCAGCCGGACCCTGGCACGCGCCATCCTCAAGGACGAGGGCAGCGATCTCGCCTTCCTGCCGCGCTCGAAGCGGCCGGACCCCGCGGCGGCAGGGTCGCTGGAGACGCTGTTCGGCGCGACGCAGCGGTTCGGGCCGGTGGTGGTGGACGCCACGGCGGGCAGCGCGGTCGCCCGGCGTTTCGCCGAAGCGGTGGACGACATCGTGATCGTGTCGCGGCAGGGCAGCTTGTCCGAGGCGGAGACCGAGCGGCTCAGGGCCCAGCTCGGCGCCCATGGAGCCAAGCTTCGCGGCATCGTCGTCAACGAGTGCTGAGCGGCCGCGCGGGGCCGCTCAGTTCTTTTCCGGCTTCCGGTACTGCTCGTTGGCGATGCCGAATTCCGACATCAGCCGGCCGAGCGCGACCTGCGCATGATAGAGGCCGATGGTTCCGGAGCCCGTCCGCAGGCCGAGCGCGACGCCGCGCGGCACGCAGGCTGCCAGCAGCGCAGCCGATTTCGCCAGGACCCGCAGCCGGCCGATCACGCCGGGATGCTGCCGCCGTTCGATCGCGGCCGAGATCGCGCCGTTGCGCAGGGCGCGCGCGGCGATCCAGCCGAATTCGCTGCGTCGCGCCGGCATGGTCTCGCGCTGCGCCGCCTCCTGGACCCACCAGAAGCGGAAGCCGGCGGCCTTCGCCCGGGTGAAGAAGTCGGTGTCGCCGCCGCCGGTGAAGTCGAAGCGCTCGTCGAGGAAGGGGAAGCCGAGTCGTTCCAGCACGCCGCGCCGGATCAGGTAGTTCGCGCTCGAATAGAGCATCGGCACGGGCCCGGAGCGGCTGTAGTGCGAGCGGAAGACCGGATGGGCCGCAAGCCAGGCGCGTGTCCGATCCGCGAAGACCGGCTTGACCGAGCCGCCGAACAGCTCCGCCGGCGCTTCTGCTGCGGCCGCGAGGTAGGCGTCGAGCCAGCCCGGCTCGGCCTCTTCGTCGTCGTCGATTCCGAGCACCTGCTGCAGCGCCGGGAAGCGCGTCAATGCGCAGCGCCAGGCGGCGTTGTAGGCCTTGCAGTTGCCCTGTCGCGGCTCGACGATGACGAAGCCCTTGAACAGCCCGGCCTCCAGCAGGGCCTTGGCCCGCGCGGCACCAGCGCGTTCGCTGCCCTCGTTCTCCACGACGACGACCGCGAAATCGTGCCCGCCGGCCTGCGCCGACAGCGAGCGCAGCGTCGCTTCCAGCATGTCGGGCCGCCTGAAGGTCGGCACGCAGACGACACTGCTCACGCCCGTCAACCACTCCGGGTGCGATCGGGCGACGATGTCGAAGCTTTCGGGCGTCGTGAAACGCAGCGGCGACGTTTCGCCCTGCGGCTCCGCATCGGCCGGTTTCGTCGGTTCGCTGGCGGTCATGACGGCAGGTCTAGACCGTGCCGGTTTAAGGTTCGGTGAGCGGCGCGGTGCTTTTGCGGGGTTATGCCGGCAAAGCCTTGTTGAGCATCGCGAAACGGCTCGCTTGACCCGTCGCTGCAATGGGAAGACTAAGGCGCTCTCGCCGCGGACCCGTCCCTTGCGCCTCGCCTTCCTCACCTCGCTCATCCCGGTCGCCCGGCCCGATACCGGCTTCGAGATCGCCAATGCCGCGATCCTGTCGGCGCTGCGCGCTGCCGGCCATCAGGTCACGGCGATCGGCTTCACGCGCCAAGGCGAAGTGCCGGCCGATCCGGCCGGAGCAGTCGTCGTCGCCGGGATCGACATCGAGAACGCTGCGGTCTCTAAGCTGCGGCAATGGCAATGGCTGGTCTCGGCGCTCCGTTGGAGGCTGCCGGTGGCCTGCGCGAAGCTTCGGCTCGCCGGCGCCGGGCGGCTGGTCGAGGCGGTGCGGGCGCACGGCCCGTTCGATGCGCTCGTGCTGAACTCGGTGATGCTGCCCGGCGCGTTTCCCGAGCTGCTCGAAATCGCGCCCTGCCTGCTGGTCGAGCACAATATCGAGCATGTCTCGGCGCGGCAGAACGCCCGCAATACCGGAAACCCTTTGCTGCGCCTGCTGTTTGCGCGCGAGGCGCGTCTGCTGCGGGGGGTCGAGCAGCGGCTCTGGCGACAGGCCGGTTTCGTCTGGACCCTGGCGGAGGAGGATCGCCACGCCCTGGGGCCGGATGTCCGGGACAGGTCGGCGGTTTTGCCTCTCGTCTCCGGCGGCGGCGCCGCCCCCGGGGAGCCCGCGGGTGACGAGCCGCCCATCTTCGACGTCGGCCTGGTCGGAACCTGGACGTGGGTGCCCAACCGGGTCGGGCTGGAATGGTTTCTGCGCGAGGTCTGTCCGCTGCTGCCCCGGGAGATGCGGGTTGCGGTCGCCGGGCGCGTGCCGCCGGATCTGCTCGCGCCGCCCAATGTCACGCTGGTCGGCCGGGTGCCGTCCGCGGACCGCTTCCTGCGCTCCTGCCGTGTCGTCGCGCTGTCGAGCCGGGCCGGCACGGGTGTGCAGCTCAAGACCGTCGAGACGATTCAGCTCGGCCTGCCCGCGGTGGCGACGCCGCTCTCCTGCCGCGGCTTCACCGAGCTGCCGGCCAATTTCACGCTCGCCGACAGCGCGGCCGACTTCGCCCGCGCCCTGGCGGAGCGTGTCGCAGAGGTTGCGGCAGGCGCGCCGCAGCGGCTCGACGGAACGGCCTTTCTGGAGCGCCAGCGCGCGGCGCTTGCCACCGCGATCGCACGGGGCCTCGCAGCGGCGCGCGCGTGAGCGGCCGGCCCGGATTTGCCTCGCCGCGCGCTCCGGCGCTATGAATCGGCGCACGCCGACCCGTGCGTGCGCCGATTCATCGCCCAGCCTCGAGGCGGCCGCATGCGCATCGAAAACGATCCCAAGCTCGATTTTCGCGATGTCCTGATCCGCCCCAAGCGCTCGACGCTGGGCAGCCGGGCCCATGTCGGCGTCGAGCGTAGCTTCCGCTTTCTGCATACCGGGCGGGAATGGACCGGATTCCCGCTGATCGCGGCGAATATGGATGTCGTCGGCACGATGGCGATGGCGCGCGCGCTGCTGACGCATGGTGCCATGGTCGCCCTGCACAAGCACTATGACGCGGAAGCCCTGATCGCCTTTTTCCGCGAGCCGGGCGCGGCCAACGCCTTCTATTCACTGGGCACCACCGAGGCTGATCACGACAAGCTCAAGGCGGTTCACGCGCAGTCGCCGATATCCAAGATCTGCCTCGACGTCGCCAACGGCTATACCGAGAAGTTCGTCGACACGGTCAAGGCGACGCGCGCCGCCTTTTCCGAGGCGGCGATCATGGCCGGCAACGTCGTCACCGGCGACATGACCGAGGCACTGCTGCTGGCGGGCGCCGACATCGTCAAGGTCGGCATCGGGCCGGGCTCGGTCTGCACGACCCGCAAGATGACCGGCGTCGGCTACCCGCAGCTTTCGGCGATCATCGAATGCGCCGACGCGGCGCATGGTCTGAAGGGGTTGGTCTGCGGCGATGGCGGGCTGACGGTGCCCGGTGACGTCGCCAAGGCCTATGGTGGCGGCGCCGATTTCGTGATGATGGGTGGCATGCTCGCCGGCCATGACGAATGCGAGGGCGAGATCCGCTACGAGGAGCGCGACGGAGAGGCGGTTCCGGTCGCCATGACCTTCTACGGCATGTCCTCCGACACGGCGATGAACAAATATGCCGGCGGCGTCGCCACCTATCGCGCATCGGAAGGCAAGACCGTGGAGGTGCCCTATCGCGGCCCGGTCGCAGGCACGATGCAGGAGATCATGGGCGGCGTGCGCTCGGCGATGACCTATATCGGCGCCGTCCATCTCAAGGAGGTCTCGAAGCGCACGACCTTCATCAGGGTCGGCACCCAGCTCAACACCGTGTTCGGCAACTGAGCGTCGCCGCTCGTCGCGATAACGCGCGACAAGAAAAAACCGGCCGAAGGGGCCGGTTCTTCAGCTCTCGCCGCTGTTCTCGCTCAGGCTCGTGCCTTGCTCCGGTCCCGCCGGCGATCGGCGGCGGGCTGGTAGGCGATGCGGGAATGGTAGCTGCAATAGGGCAGGCCGGTCTGCGAGCGCGCTCCGCAGAAGCGGAAATCCGGGCTCGTCGGGTCACCCATCGGCCAGCGGCACATATATTCGCGCAACTCCATGATGGTGACGCGTTCGGAGAACGGGATCACCACGTCCTCCGACGGCATGGGAGCCTGCTCGGCCTCCGGCTCGGCCTCGGTCACGAACTGCGGCGCGAGCGCATGCGCGCCGCGCGTTCCGCCGGCGGGACCGCTCATCGGATGGCTCGGCGCGCGTGCCGGGGCCTTGCGCGGGGCGGCGTTGCGCGGCGCGGCCGGGGCAGCGGCGCTCTTGGCCCGGCCGGAGAGGCCGAGCCGGTGCACCTTGCCGATCACCGCATTGCGCGTGACGTTGCCGAGTTCGGCCGCGATCTGGCTGGCGCTGAGGCCGTCGCTCCAGAGCTTCTTGAGCAGTTCGACGCGCTCGTCCGTCCATGCTCCGGCTTCGTTCATCCGCATCACCTGTCTGGTCCGGCCGGTTCCTTGCGGCGCCGGCCTTAAGGGTGCTTCGTGGCGGAATCCGGAGCCGTCGGCTTTTGTCGCTGAGACAAAACCGTTGCTGCCGCAACAGACCGGACTGGGGACGCCGCACGAAATGTCGTATCTGACGAAAAGGACCATACAAGGGGCGGTGACTCGCGGACAAGAGTCGCCGAATCTGAAAACAGCTTTTCCCCAGGCGATTCGCGATTGACGGGTCAAGCGAATCTTTTCGGCAACACTGTCGCTGCGGCAAGAAAAGCCGGCGTGGAATTGACAGGCTCGGCTGCCTTAAGCATATTTATCCACAAGGTGACGCCGCCCCTTTCGGGCGGCGCTTATGTTTTCGCGGATCAAGGCCCGAACGATGCGGATGACGGCGCGACGAGAGGTCAGGAACTGGGTGCGACGATAACGTCGTCACCGGGTCGCAGCTTGCCTGCATGATGCAGCATCAACCCGGATCGCGTTCTCGACCCCAGCGCCAATCCGGTCTCATTCGTCTCCCCTTTCGCGAGGATATCCCTGTTATGGCCCCCGCCCCCGTTTCCGCCAGCCAGTCCGTGCTCGTCCCGACCTATGCCCGCGCCCCCGTCGCCTTCGAGCGCGGTGAGGGTCCCTGGGCGATCACCGCCGACGGCACGCGCTATCTCGATTTCGGCGCCGGCATCGCCGTCAACGCCCTCGGTCATGCCCACCCGCATCTGGTGAAGACGCTGACCGAGCAGGCCGGCAAGATCTGGCATACCTCGAACCTCTATGGCGCGCCGGACGGCGAGCGGCTGGCCCGCCGCCTTTGCGAGGCGACCTTCGCCGAGCGGGTGTTCTTCACCAATTCGGGCGCCGAGGCGAACGAGTGCGCCATCAAGATGGCGCGGAAGTATCACGCCGCGAAGGGACATCCCGAGCGCTTCCGCATCGTCACATTCGAAGGCGCCTTCCACGGCCGCACGCTGGCGACCATCGCCGCCGGCGGTCAGCAGAAATACATCGACGGCTTCGGCCCGAAGGTCGACGGCTTCGACCAGGTGCCCTTCGACGACGAGAAGGCGCTGCGCGCCGCGATCACGCCCGAGACGGCCGCCTTGATGATCGAGCCGATCCAGGGCGAAGGCGGGCTGCGCTCGGTGCCGGGCCGCTTCCTCAAGCTGCTGCGTCAGATCTGCGACGAGAACGGCCTGCTGCTGATCTTCGACGAGATCCAGACCGGCGTCGGCCGCACCGGCAAGTTCTTCGCCCATGAGCATTACGGCGTGACGCCGGACATCATGTCGATCGCCAAGGGCATCGGCGGCGGCTTCCCTATGGGCGCCTGCCTGGCGACCGAAGAGGCGGCCTCGGGCATGACGCTGGGCACGCACGGCACCACCTTCGGCGGCAATCCGCTCGCGATGGCGGTCGGCAACGCCGTGCTCGACGTCGTTCTGGCGCCGGGCTTCATCGAGAATGTCGGGCGGATCGCGCTGCGGCTGAAGCAGTCGCTGGCGGAGCTCAAGGACAGGCATCCCGGCGTGATCGAGGAGATCCGCGGCGAGGGCCTGATGCTCGGCCTCAAGCTGCACACGCCGAACACGGATTTCGTCAACGAGGCACGGGCCCAGGGCCTGCTGGTCGTCGGCGCCGGCGACAATGTCGTGCGCCTGCTGCCGCCGCTGATCGTCACCGAGGCTGATGTCGCCGAGGCGGTCTCACGCCTCGACAAGACGGCGGGCGCCATCGAGGCCTCGCTCAAGCGCCCGGCTGCCGAGTAAGCTCAACCCTCCCACCCCGCGAAGCGAAGGAAGCGCCCGTGACGCGCCATTTCCTCGACCTTTCCGATTTCTCCGGCAACGAACTGCGCGCCATCCTGCGCGCGGGCGAGGAGATGAAGGCGCGACGTCGTACGCCGGCCGCCGCGGGGGACCGCCTGCTCGAGGGCAAGGTCATCGCCATGATCTTCGAGCAGCCCTCCTTGCGCACGCGCGTCTCCTTCGATGTCGGCATCCGCGAGCTCGGCGGCTCGCCGATGATGGTGACCGGCCGCGAGATCGAGCTCGGCGAGCGCGAGACCATCGCGGACACGGCCCGCGTACTCTCGCGCTATGTCGATGCGATCATGATCCGCATGCTCGACCACGATGCCGTGGTCGAGATGGCGAAATACGCTTCCGTCCCGGTGATCAACGGCCTGACCAAGCGCCAGCATCCCTGCCAGGTCATGGCCGACGTCATGACCTTCGAGGAGCGTCGCGGGCCGATCGAGGGCAAGCGCATCGCCTGGACGGGGGACACCAACAACGTGCTGACCTCCTGGGTCCACGCCGCCGGTCGGCTCGACTTCGAATTGTCGATCGCGACCCCGGAGGAGCTGGCGCCCCCGCCGGCGCTGATCGCCTGGGCGAAAAAGCAGGGCGCCAAGCTCAAGCTGACGACGCGGCCCGAGGAGGCGGTCGAGGGCGCCGATTGCGTCATCACCGACTGCTGGGTCTCGATGGGCGACGAGGAAGGCACCCGTCATAACCTGCTGCGCCCTTACCAGGTCGATGATCGGCTGATGGAGCGCGCCGAGAAGGAGGCGATCTTCATGCATTGCCTGCCGGCTTCGCGTGGCGAGGAGGTCACGGACAAGATCATGGACGGCCCGCAATCGGCGGTCTTCGACGAGGCCGAGAACCGTCTGCACGCGCAGAAGGGCATCCTGGCCTGGTGCTTCGGCGGGGTGGCGGCCTGATGGCCGCCGCGGAAGCCGGCGTGACGGCCGGGCTCGACGACGCCGTCCTGCCCTTCGCCGTTCCCGATCTCGACGTGCGCGGCCGGGTCGTTCGGCTCGGCGGTTCGATCGACGCGATCCTCGAGCGCCACGATTATCCCGTGGCCGTCTCGCGCGTGCTCGGCGAGGCCTGCGCTCTCACCGTCCTGCTCGGCACGGCGCTGAAGTTCGAGGGCCGCTTCCAGCTTCAGACCAAGAGCGACGGCGCCATCGCGATGATGGTGGTCGACTTCACCGCGCCCGATACCTATCGCGCCGTCGTGCAGATCAACCAGGCCAAGCTCGTCGAAGCGATGGCGCTCGACAAGCTGTCGACCGGCGCGCTGCTCGGCGAGGGGCACCTCGCGATGACCATCGACCAGGGCTCGACGACGACGCGCTATCAGGGCATCGTGCCGCTCTCCGGGCAGAGCCTGGAGGAAGCGGCGCACCAGTATTTCCGTCAGTCGGAGCAGATCCCCACCCGCGTCCGTCTTGCCGTCGGCACGGTCACCGCCGGCGGGCGGGCCCATTGGCGCGCCGGCGGCATTCTCGTTCAGTTCATGCCGCATTCGCCCGAGCGCCTGCGCGCTGCCGACATCCATCCCGGCGACGTGCCGGAAGGCCACGAGATCCTCGCGAGCACCGATCCCGACGGCATCGAGGACGATGCCTGGACGGAGGCGCGCTCGCTGGTCGAGACGGTCGAGGATCATGAACTGCTCGACCCGACGCTGGAGAGCGAGCGCCTGCTCTATCGGCTCTTCCACGAGCGTGGTGCCCGCGTCTTCGAGGCGGTCGCGGTGCAGGAGGCCTGCCGTTGCTCGCGCGAGCGGGTGCTGGCGATGCTGCGCGGCTTCTCGCCCGAGGATCGCCGCGCCATGGTCGCCGATGACGGCAAGCTCGGCGTCACCTGCGAGTTCTGCTCGCGGCGCTATTCCTTCGACCAGGCCGAGGTCGAGGACGGGCAGGCGGCCGGACAATAGGCCGGCTCGTCATCGCTGGACGCCCGAAGCGGTACCCGGGGATCTCCCGCTGAAAAGCGCGAAAAGCTCGCTGCCCGCGACAGGCCAGAGCAGGGCGTGCGCTATGCCGCCCGGCACTCCGCCATCAACCTGCGCATGAAGGTCTCGCCGGCCTGCAGCTGTTCCAGCGTGATGTATTCGTCCGGCTGGTGCGCCTGGTCGATCGAGCCCGGCCCGCAGACCACGGTCGGCAGGCCGGCGCGCTGGAAATGCCCGGCTTCGGTCGCATAGGCCACGGCGATGGTCTGGTTGCGGCCGGACAGGCGCATGGCGAGCCGTTCCGCCGTCGAGCCCGGATCGGGCGAGAGGCCGGGAACGTCGGACGTCATCACCGTCTCGATGGCGGAGGATGGCGCGGTTTTCTGCATGCGGAACAGCACCGTCTTCGCCAGGGAGGCGAAGCGCGCCGGCCCGGAATAGGGATCGGAATCCGGCAGCGTCCGGATCTCCCAGGAGAGCTCGGCGCGATCGGCCAGGATGTTGCGCGCGATGCCGCCATGGAACTTGCCGAGATGGATGGTGTCGTAGGGCGGGTCAAAGCGCCCGCTGCGATCCGGACGGTCCTTGGCCTCCTCCTGCATGCGGTCGAGCTCGGCCGCGAGCAGCGCGCCGGCATGCACCGCGCTGGCGCCAAGCTGCGGCTTGGAGGAATGCGCCGCGAAGCCGGTGATCCGCGTCAGGAAGGTGCGGATGCCCTTGTGGGCATCGGCGATGTCGAGAGAGGTCGGCTCGCCGACGATGACGGCGGTGGGGCGCGGCAGGGTCCGGCCCATCGCCGCGATGCCGTCGACCACGCCGAGGCAGGTGACCTCCTCGTCATAGGAGAGGAAGAGATGGATCGGCGTCGTCAGCCCCGCGCTGAGGAAGTCCGGTACCAGCGCCAAGGCCAGCGCGACGAAGCCCTTCATGTCGACGGCGCCTCGACCATAGGCCCGCCCGTCCGCGACATGCAGCGTGAAGGGATCCCGGCTCCAGGCCTGCCCCTCGACCGGCACGACATCGGTGTGGCCGGACAGCACGATGCCGCCGCGGTCCTGCGGGCCGATGGTGGCGAACAACGCCGCCTTGTCGCCCGCCTCGTTGGGGAAGCGGGTCGAGGAGATGCCCCAGCCGGCGAGATAGTCCTCGACGAAGTCGATCAGCGCCAGGTTGGATTTGTGGCTCACCGTGTCGAAGGCGACCAAGCGGGCGAGCATCTCGAGCGGCGTGTGGCGCTGCCCGGCGGGCGAGGTGGCGGTCAATGCAGAACCTTCTTCACATAGGGCGAATCGAGCGGAAACAGCGGGACTTCGACGTCGAACACCTCGCCGTTTTCGCCGAGCATGGCGTAGAAGCCCCGCATGGCGCCGTCCGGCGTCGTCAGCGGGCAGCCCGAGGTGTAGCTGAAGCTCTCGCCCGGCCGCAACACCGGCTGCTTGCCGACGACGCCCTCCCCGCGCACCTCGTGGGTTTCGCCATTGCCGTCGGTGATGAACCAGTGGCGCGTCACCAGCTGCACGGTTTGGGTCGAGAGATTCACGATCTCGATGGAATAGGCCCAGAAATAGCGGCCCTGTGACGGCGAGGATTCCGCTTCGAGGAATTTCGGCGCCGCGGTCACGCGCACGCCCTGCGTCTGTGCCTGATACATCGCCAGACCTCCACGCTGTCGAAGACCTCTTTGCCTTGATAGGGACCGGCGATGTCGAGCGTCAATGCCGGCCGGCATCATGCAGGCGTGGACAACCGGGCGAAAACCGCGCATGCGGCTTGGCCGAGGAGCGACACTTCGCTAGCGCTAACCGATTGTCTCCGCGGAACTCGCATGCTGCCCTTCAAGCCCGGCATCCAGCCCGACAGCTTCATCCGCGCCTTCATCGAAAAGGGCGTCGTCCGGCTCGCGCATCCCCCGGCCGAGGGGCAGATCCAGCCGGCGAGCCTCGATCTGCGGCTCGGCGAGCGGGCCTACCGCGTGCGTGCGAGCTTCCTGCCCGGCCCCGAGCGCACGGTGCGAAGCCGCATCGAGGATCTGTCGCTGCACGAGATCGACCTGACGCGCGGCGCCGTGCTCGAAACCGGCTGCGTCTACATCGCCGAGCTGATGGAAGGGCTGGCGCTGCCCAAGGGCCTGCGCGCCGCGGCCAATCCCAAGAGCTCGACCGGCCGGCTCGACGTCTTCACCCGCGTCATCACCGACCGGGCCCGCGAGTTCGATCTGGTCGAGGACGGCTATGACGGGCCGCTCTTCATCGAGATTTCCCCGCGCACCTTCCCGGTGCTGGTGCGCTCGGGCTCGCGTCTGTCGCAGATCCGCTTCCGCGCCGGCGAGACCAGGCTCGACGATCGGGCGCTGGGCGAGGTCCATGCGCGCGAGACGCTGGTCAGCGCGGCGGAGCCGTCCTTCCAGGGTGGCGTTGCGGTCAGCGTCGATCTTTCGGGTTTCGACGGCCTGCTCGGCTACCGCGGCAAGCACCACACGGCGCTGATCGACGTCGACCGCGTCGGCGCCTATCGTGCCGCCGATTTCTGGGAGCCGATCCCCGACGACCGTTCCGGCGCCATGATTCTCGACCCCGGCCAGTTCTATATCCTGGCCTCGAAGGAAGCGGTGCATGTCCCGCCGGCCTATGCCGCCGAGATGACGCCTTTCGATGCCCTCGTCGGCGAGTTCCGCGTGCACTATGCCGGCTTCTTCGACCCCGGTTTCGGGCACGGTGCCGCCGGCGGCCAGGGCGCGCGGGCGGTTCTCGAGGTGCGCTCCCGCGACGTGCCCTTCATCATCGAGGACGGGCAGATCGTCGGCCGCCTCGTCTACGAGGCCATGGCGGCGCGCCCGCAGGCCCTTTATGGCGCCGGGCTGAAGTCGAACTACCAGGGTCAGGCGCTCAAGCTGTCGAAGCACTTCAAGGGCTGATCGGCGCCTGCGGTCAAGGCATGAGCCGTCTTCGCGGCAGCGGCTGGCGTCCCCGGCCGAAATGTCGAGGATGATGGCGGGGCGTCCGTGCGGCCGCCTCTTCCGACGCCGCCCCTGAGCGACGAACCCCTGCTGGTGCCTTTCCGGGAGTGAACCGATGTCGAAGCTGAAGCCCGAAACCCGCGCCAGGCTGCGCGGCGTCTCCGTCGCGACGGTCTGCACCGCCTTGTTCAAGCGCGGCTTGCGCAACCAGTTCATCCAGGATGTGCGCCCGCTGAACCCCGAGGCCGGCACCATGGTCGGGGAGGCCTTCACCCTGCGCTACATCCCGGCGCGCGAGGACCTGAACCCGCTCTCCGTCTTCCAGAACCGGGCGCACCCCCAGCGGAAGGCGGTCGAGGATTGCCCGCCGGATGCGGTCATGGTGATCGACAGCCGCAAGGACGCGCGCGCCGCCTCGGCCGGCGGCATCCTCGTCTCGCGCCTGATGAAGCGCGGCGTCGCCGGCGTCGTCACCGATGGCGGCTTCCGCGACTCGCCCGAGATCGCAAGGCTGCCGTTCCCGGCCTATCACAACCGGCCCTCCGCCCCGACGAATCTCACGCTGCATCAGGCGATCGACATCAACGTGCCGATCGGCTGTGGCGATGTGCCGGTCTGGCCCGGAGACGTCGTGCTGGGCGATGGCGAGGGCGTCGTGGTCATCCCCGCCGATCTCGCCGACGAGATCGCCGAGGAAGCCGTCGAGATGACGGCCTTCGAGGACTTCGTCACCGAGGAGGTGTTGAAGGGCCGTTCCATCCTCGGCCTTTATCCCGCGACCGACGAGCAGACCAAAGTCGACTTCGCCGCATGGCGCCAGGCGAACGGGCGCTGATTCAGCCGGGGTTGAAGACGGACCAGCCCGTCGCCTCGGCCAGCCGTTCGAGGGCGAGCGTTCCCAGCATCGAGTTGCCGTTGGCATTGAGGCCCGGCGACCATACCGCGATCGCGGCCTGGCCGGGCGCGATCGCGAGAATGCCGCCGCCGACTCCCGATTTGCCGGGCAGGCCGACCCTGAAGGCGAAATCGCCCGATGCGTCGTAATGGCCGCAGGTCAGCATCAGCGCGTTGATGCGCCGGGCGCGCTGGGCCGAGACCACGCGCGCGCCGCCCGGCTCGTGCAGCCCCCCATGCATCAGGAACCGGCCGGCGAGGGCGAGCTGGCGGCAGCTCATGGCGATGGCGCATTGATGGAAATAGACGCCGAGCGTCAGCTCCGGCGCATGGTGGATGTTGCCGAAGGCCTTCATGTAGTTGGCGAGCGCGATGTTGCGGAAGCCGGTCGCCTGCTCGGCCCGGGCCACCGTCTCGTCGATGATGATGCCGTCGTCGTCGGCGAGGTAGCGTATGAAGCGGAGCAGCTCGCCGATGGCGACGCGGGGCTCGTGCCCGGCCAGGTTGATGTCGGCAACGACGAGCGCGCCCGCGTTGATGAACGGATTGCGCGGAATTCCCTGCTCGCGCTCGAGCTGCACGATCGAGTTGAACGGCGTCCCCGAGGGCTCCCGCCCGACCCGGCGCCACAGCGTGTCTCCCACCTTGCCGAGCGCCTGCGTCAGCGCGAAGACCTTGGAGACGCTCTGGATCGAGAACGGCTCCTCGCTGTCGCCGGCGGCGTGGAGGCGGCCATCGGCCGTGACCACGCAGAGCCCGAACTGGCGCGGATCGACCCGGGCGAGTGGCGGAATATACTGCGCGACCTCGCCGCGCTCGCTCGCATCGCGCATCTCGGCCGCGATGTCCTGCACGAGGGTCCCCAGATCCGCCAAGCTTTCCCCCTCCGCCGCTCCCGGTCGGATCAGGCAAGCCCGAGCGCGGCGGCCAGGTCAAGCCGGCAGCCGGGCGCGCCTTCCCGTCAATGCAGCAGGCGCGGACCGGTGGAGGCCTGGCCATCGATGACGGCGCGCTGCGCGGCAATGACGCAGAGCGACTTGCCCCGCGACTTCGCCTGGTAGAGCGCGGCATCGGCCGCCGCCATCACGGCGTTCATGTCGGTGCCGTGCTCGGGGGCCAGCGCGATGCCGACCGAGGCACCGATATGCAGGCGGTGGCCGCTGTCGAGCTCGTAGGGTTCGGAGATATCCTTGACGAGGCGCTCTCCGATCCGCTGCAGCTGCACCCGCTCGGTCTGTTCCGAGAGCACGACGAATTCGTCGCCGCCGATGCGCGCCGCGATGTCGGAGCTCCGCACCAGCGCTCGCAGCCGCTCGGCCACGAGCTGCAGCAGCGCATCGCCTGCCGGATGGCCGTAGGTGTCGTTCACGGCCTTGAAACCGTCGAGATCGAGATAGATCAGCGCCAGACCCTGGGGGGCCGCGTCGCTGCCGAAGCGGGTCGCGAAGGCGCGCGTCAGCCCGGCCCGGTTCGAAAGGCCGGTCAGCATGTCGTGGCGCGCATGGAAGGCGTTCTCGCGCTCGGCCCGCATGGTCGAGATCAGCATCGCGTTCAGCTTGTAGGCGGCGAGCGTCATGCTGAAGAGGTAGAGCGGGATCTGCATGAAGGTGACGAACATGATCGGCTCACCGGCGAAGAGCGCCCCGAAGCAGCAGGGCCCGAGCGTCAGTGCGATCATGACCCCGGCCATGCGCGGCGCCCCGAAATTCCGGAAGCAGATGCCGCCGACCATGGCGGCCGCGGAAAGGCAGGCCAGCGTCGCCGCCACCCAATCGCCGCTGATCAGGCTCAGGAAGGTGCCGGCGCCGACGCCGGCCGCCCAGGCCACGCCGAGCAGGAGATAGCCGTCGGTCCAGGTCGGCTCGCCGCGCGCGGCCTTCCGGCGCGCGTCGACGAGCACGTAGAGCCTGATCAGGCAGCACAGCACCTCGAAGGCGCACCAGAGCTGGAACGGCAGGGTCGGGATGCGCCAGGCGATCAGGAAGGAGACGGCGAGCGAGTTGATGACGCCGCCCGCGAAGATCGGCAGCGTGCCGAACAGGCTGGCGACCAGCGCGGTCCTGATCTCGGCGGGTACGTCGGGACCTGCGTCGGCGAGCCAGCGCGTCAGGCGCCAGCGCGGCAAGCTGTAACGCAGGGCTGCACCACTCATAGGCCGGTCGAGCTCCTCGCTGCGAGCAGAACGGGGCCCTGCCAGCGAAGCGCGGCATAGTCTGAACTGGTTACGATTCCGTGTGGCGAACCTGCCGGTTTCGCATGGCCGGCCTGTTGTTGGCGCCGCGGCTCAGCTGGCCTCGCGATAGACCCAGACGCGCGCCGGCGGGATGTTGCGCAGTACCCAGTCGGAGACGAAGGCCTTGAGGCCCGAGCCCTTGCGCGGGATCGGCGAGATCACCGAATAGGTGAACTGGATGAACGGAGCGCCGTCCGCCAGCAGCGGAAAGGCTTCCTTGGCGAGCGCCGAGCGGGCCGGTGGCGGCCGGTTGAACAGTGGCAGGCTCGAAACCAGGGCGATCGCCTTTTCGCCGAGGTGCCCGGCCAACGTCGTCGAGAGGGCGTAGGCATCGCCCTGGACGACGGTCGCCCGCGGAAAGCGCCGGCGCAGCAGCTCGCAGAACTCCGGGCTGTATTCGACCAGGATCAGCCGCCCCTCGTCGATACCGCGCTCGATCAGCGCCTCGGTGACCGGGCCGGTGCCGGGTCCGATCTCGATCACGGGGCCGGGCTGCTCCGGGTCGACATAGGAGGCCATGCGCCGCGCCAGGGCCGGGCTCGACGGCGTCACCGATCCCGTCCGCAGCGGATCGTCGATCCAGGACTTGATGAAGCGCGCTTCGTCTCCGAGCTTCGACCTGGCCTCGCTGACGCGGTTCTTCAGCTTTTCCGCCTTGTTGCGGACCTCGCCTTCGACCTTGTAGCGGACCGCGGCGACCTTGAGCTTGGCCTCCGCGACGCAGTCGACCAGATCTGCCGCCGTGACGCGGACTTCGCCTTCGAGCCGGTTGGCGACGCGCGACTGGCCGAGCCGTGCCGCGATCGAGCCCGCCCGCGGCGGACGATGTCGAGTCGTCGAAGACATGATACCCCTTGTACGCTGCAAAGCGGCTCGTTTTCCAGCGTCGCGGAACGTTACCCGCCCGCCATATGCGGTCAAGAGCGAGCGCTCGGCAAGCCTCTTCGCAGCCCTTTGCTGCAGGATCAGATGAGCGGCCGCGGCGCCCTGCCGCTCTCGTAGACGGAGGCCATGCGGGCGGTCAGCCGCGGATTGAGCAGGGTCAGGCGGCCGCCCGAGATCGCGAACAGCCCGGCCTTGCGCAGTTTCGACCATGTCTTGCTCGTATGGACGAGCGAAAGGCCGAGCGCGTCGGCGATCTGCTGTTGCGACAGCGGAAAGGCGAAGCTGCCCTCGCTCACCAGGCCGAGCGCGTCGGCGCGGCGATAGAGGGTGATGACCAGGGCGGCGATGCGCTCGCTGGCCGTGCGCTGGCCGACCGACGTCAGGTTGTCGTCGACGATCGCCTCCTCGCGCGAGCCGAGCCATGCCAGTTCGTAGGCGAGGTTCGGCATCCGCACGAACAGGTCCCAGATCCGCTTGCGCGGGAAGACGCAAAGCTCGACATCCGTCAGAGCCTCGACGCCATGCTCGGCGGCTGCCAGCAGCGAGGCCTGCAGGCCGACCGGGTCCCCCGGCAACAGGAAGTTGAGGATCTGGCGGCGGCCGTCCGGCAGGGACTTGTAGCGGAAGGCCCAGCCCGAATAGAGCGTATAGAGCTCGGCGTCCTCTTGGCCGGGATGGATGATGTCGCTGCCGGCCGCCAGTGTCCGATGGTCGGTCTTCATCGCCTGGATGAAGCGGATCTCGTCATCGGTCTTGTCCTCGAAGGCCGGTTTCAGGCGCAGCGGACAGGCGAGGCAAGCCGGTCCGAGCCGCCCCGTTCTGGTCTTGAGGTGCATCACTGGATTCGTCCCCCCTGGCGGCGCCTCGCAGCGCCGGTGAGCGATCAACGCAGGCGGTCGGTTTCGCGTTCCCGCAGCCTCGTCGCCGGTGCAGCGGCGTGCGCGGCGTGGCGGAACCACGGGCCTTGGAACCGTAGGTCTCATGGGCGCGTTGGTTGCGCAATGGCCGGCTCTTTCGGGCCGGCGCGGCGATGGGAGACGAAGATGCTGAACGACAGCCTGGCCCCCGCCAAGCGGGCTTTGATCTTCTTCGGTTGCATGGGGGCGCTCGTCGCCGGCCTGACCTATGGCGCGGGCCTTCAGATCCCGTCCGACCGGAGTTCCGCCACCGTGGCCCAGATGCGTGGCGCGCCGGCGGAGACGCAGTTCGCAGCCGTCGACCGCGCCGACCGCGGCGAAACGGTCGTGCGGCGCGCCATTCCCGCTCCCTCGAAGCAGGCGATGGTCGAAGGCGAGCCGCGGATCGTCCTGCGATAGCCGTACGGAACCAGGCGGCGCCTCGCGCGTTCATCGCGTGGCGCTCCTCGCGCTGCACTTCGAGCCGCCCCTGGGCGGCTTGTTTTTTGGCCGGCGCGCCTGCGCACGGGGGAATGATGTATCTGCGCATCCGCCACGCGACGACTTATCGCTACGCCGTGCCTGTCAGTTTCGGCCCGCATCGGCTCATGCTGCGGCCGCGCGACAGCTTCGACCTGCGGCTGGTAGACACCGCCCTGACGGTGTCTCCCGACGCGAACCTGCGCTGGATGCACGATGCCTATGGCAACCCGGTGGCACTGGCCGATTTCGCGCAGCCTGCCGAGACGCTGGAGATCGTCAGCGAGCTCGTGATCGAGCGTTTCGGCTCGGCCCTCCCGCGCAGCCGGCTCGAGCCGCGCACCGCCTTGACCGGCGTGGTCTACAGCGACGGCGAACGGACGGTGCTGCAGCCCTATCTCGCGCGCGCCGCCGCCGATCCCGACGGCATCCTGGAGCGCTGGCTCGCCGATTTCCGCGCCCGGCTCGGCCAGGGCTCCGGGCATCTCCTTCGCGATCTCGCCCATGCGATCTATACCGGGCTGACCTACGCCGTCCGCTACGACGAGGGCACGCAGCACCCGGCCGATACGCTGCAGCTCGGGAGCGGCTCCTGTCGCGATTATGCCTGGCTGTTCATCGAGCTGGCGCGCCGCATGGGCTTCGCCGGGCGCTTCGTCACCGGCTACATCCACGATCAGTCTCCGGATGCCAGCGGGCTCGTCTCGCCGGTCGGTTTGACCCATGCCTGGGCCGATGTCTTCATCCCGGGCGATGGCTGGGTCGAGTTCGACCCGACCAACGATCTCGTGGCGGACCGGCAGCTGCTCCGGATCGCGGTTGCGCGCGTGCCGGAGGATGCGTCGCCGATCGCCGGCAGCTTCACCGGCCCGCCGGGGTCCTTCCTGGGCCTTTCCGTCGGCGTCCTGATCGAGCCGGTCGAGACGCTGGCCGGGCAGCCCGGCTGAGGCTGCGGACCGCAGCGGCGCTTCAGCCGTGATGCCTGACGCGCCAGCGCCCGAGCCCGCTCCCCTCGGCCTTGCCGGTCTGGACCGCCTCGATCTGCGTCAGCAGCCCGGCGAAGAGACGCGGCGGCTCCTGATGCGCGATCGGGCGGTCGGCCTCGAGCGCGACTTCGATCGTCGCTTCGTCGAGATCGACGACGGAGAGCGTAATGCGGGCTCCCGGCGTGCTGCGCAGCACGCGCGAGGCGACGTCCGCGACCAGGAATCCGAGCGGGATGATACGATCGACCGACAGCGTCGCGGCGGTCTCGATCCGGCTCGAGATCCACTGATCGCGCCGCCGGATCAGGTTCGAGATCATCGACACCACGTCTTCCAGGAACAGGTCGACCCGCACCGGCTGCATTTCGCCGTCGGCGAGGGTGAAGCGATAGGCGGCGGACAGCACATGCACGCGGCATTCCGCGTCGGCCAGGGCGAGCCTGGCCTCGTCGCGATAGTCGCGCTTGCTCAGCCCGATATAGCTCTGCACCACCTGGAGGCTGTTCTTGACCCGGTGGTGAAGCTCCCGCACCAGGAATCGATTGTCGTCGAGGGCTGTCTGGAGGCGCCGCTGCCGGACCTCCTGCTCGTCGACCATCGCGTTGAAGGCCTCGGCGACGCTGCGCATGTCGCTCGGCATGTCGTCGGCGAGCGCGGCCCGTGCACGCTTCGACGAGGCGCGGGAGCGCGCCGCCGCCTCGATGCTGCGGAGCCAGCGTGCGCAATGCCGGTCGATGGCCCGCAGATAGACGAGGCACAGCAGCGTCAGCGTGGCGAGCGGCGCGAGCAGCAGCACGGCGAACTGGATCCGCGCCGCCTGTTCGCGCGAATCGTCGAAGGTCGCGATGACGTAGAAGGCAGGCTCCGCGACCTTGCGGGCGGCATAGGCGCGGTCCTGCCCGTCCCGGCTCGGCGCACGCCAGCGCTCGAGCCCCTGGGGAAGATGAGCCTCCCGCGGCAGCCATGACTCCGGCGCCTTGCCGCCGCGGCTTGCGACCACGCCGCTGTCTCGCGAAACGAGAGCCACATCCATGTCGTCG
The DNA here is from genome assembly GCF_001898115.1 of Allobosea sp. 67-29. Lineage (GTDB taxonomy): Bacteria > Pseudomonadota > Alphaproteobacteria > Rhizobiales > Beijerinckiaceae > Allobosea. Next base: position 57,257 of record NZ_MKSQ01000005.1, read on the forward strand.
CCGCTCTGCCCCAGGTCGAAGACGCTTTCGAGCACCTCCGGGTCGATCAGGAGCAGGGCTTCGCGCAAGCCGTTTCCGGTGGCCTCGGGATGGTCGGCATGCACGGTGAGATAGCGGTGGCTGCCGATCTCCACCTGGTCGTAATGCGCCTTGCCGAGGTCGATGCCGCCCCAGGGAACGACGGAGGGCAGCTCGCGCAGCCGCCTTGCCGTTCGTTCCAGGGTCTGCTCGCTTACGTCGGGATCGAGCGCCGCGGTGCAGAGCCGTCCGTCCGCGCTGCGGATCATCACGGCCGAGAAGCCGCGGACCTGGCGGAGCATCTTCATGCCTGCCGGCCCGCACTGGGCGGGGGAGAGCCCGGATTCGGCGACGGTCGTGCCGAAGGACAGGAGCGCACGCAGCGCGCCCCGGTACCAGATGCGCGTCCGCAGCGCGAAATCATCGGCCGCCGCGATCTGCGAACTGGCGATGGCGTTGGTGATGGTGCGATAGGCCGTGGCCGCGGCCAGCGCGGTCACGCAGCCGATCGGAAGCGCGATCGCGATCAGGAGCGCCAGGAGGCGCCCCCGCACAGTGCTGAACCGCGCCAGACGCATTCAGAACCCGACGGTTTCGGAACCTGCCCTTTGCATCGCAGCGGAACTGGTCCGGTCCGGACCGAGATCGTCCGCGCTGCCTATGGAGAGGAGTTCGGCAAGCTTCGTCCGCGCCCGGTTGACGCGGCTCTTGATGGTTCCGATCGCGACGCCGCAGATTTCGGCCGCTTCCTCGTAGGAGAGCCCGGTGGCGCCGACCATGATCAGCACCTCGCGCTGCTCTTCCGGCAGCTTTGCCAAGGCTTTGCGGAAGTCGGCGAGGTCGAGATGGCTTTCCTGGTTCCCTTGCGTGGCCATGCGCTCGGCATAAGTGCCTTCGCTGTCCTGCACCTCGCGCCCGCGCTTGCGGTAGAGCGAATAATAGGTGTTGCGCAGGATGGTGAAGAGCCAGGCACGCAGGCTCGTACCGGGCTCGAACTTGTCCGAATTGCCCCAGGCCTTCAGCAGTGTGTCCTGAACAAGATCGTCGGCAAGCTGCATCGAGCCCGACAGCGAGGCGGCGAATGCCCGCAGATTCGGGATCTCCCGGATCAGGCCGTCCTTGAAATCGTCATTCGCGCTCATCGGACGACGCTCCGGCTGCGCGCTGTTCCGTCGCTTCCAGCTGCGCCAGCAGCACAAGAAACTTGTCGGGCACGGGGGCATTCACGATGTCGTCGTAATGCGCCTTCAGCGAGCGGCCGATCGATTCCTGCACCTTTGGGTCGAGCACCATGTCGAAGTCGTCATTGTCGCCTCCGGGATCAGGCATCATCGCGTCCAGATTTGTCATTTCAGCCCTCGCGCCAAAACCAGGCCTGTTTTTGCAGCAGGTCCCGGATCCAGAAGTCCGTCTTGGCGGAGCCTATCCCGGATGGCAATGGCGACACCAATACGCCTTAAGAACCGGGACCCTGCGGAAAGGTTCCCGCCTCCGGCAAAAATAAATCGCTTGTCTCTTGCAGCGCCTAAGCCATTATCCGCACACGATAAAAAGGACACATTGATGTCGATTGCCAAGGAAATTGCACCTTACCTTCCGTATCTGCGCCGCTTCGCCCGCGCGCTCAGCGGCACGCAGGCGAGCGGCGACGCCCATGTCGTCGCGATGCTGGAAGCGCTCGTCGCGGATCCCTCCGGATTCCCGCGCGACGTCGATCCGCGCATCGGGCTCTATCGCGTCTTCCTGAAGCTGTGGTCCTCGACCGGGCTGGACACGAGCGAGCCGGTGGTCGAACTGGGCCGCTCGCCCGCCGAGCGCAATCTCGAGGCGCTGACCCCGCGGCCGCGCCAGGCGTTCCTTCTGCGCACCGTCGAGGGCTTCTCGATCGACGAGGTCGCCGCGATCATGCAGGCTTCTCCCGCCGACGCCGCCGCTCTCGTGCAGACGGCCGGTCAGGAGATTGCCGAGCAGGTCGCGACCGACGTCCTGATCATCGAGGACGAGCCGATCATCGCGCTCGACATCGAAACCATGGTCGAGGAGCTCGGTCACAGCGTCACGGGCGTCGCCCGCACCCAGCGCGAGGCGATCGCCCTTGTCGGCAAGAAGCGGCCCGGCCTCGTCCTTGCCGACATCCAGCTCGCCGATGGCAGCTCGGGTCTCGATGCCGTCAACGAGATCCTGACCTCGATCGACGTGCCGGTGATCTTCATCACCGCCTATCCCGAGCGGCTGCTCACGGGGGACAGGCCAGAGCCGGCCTTCCTCATCACCAAGCCGTTCCAGCCCGAGGCGGTCAAGGCCGCGATCAGCCAGGCGTTGTTCTTCGACCGCCGGGCCGGGCGGAAGGCCGCATAGGCGCCGTCCGCGACACGGCCCGACCCGATGCGGGACGGGCTTCTTTCCGCCGACCGCCGCGGAACAAGAAATCGCGATGCGGCGTTCGCCGTCTGATGTCTGGTTTGCGTTCAGTTGGGGAGGGTGTGGAGCATGGCGACGATGTTCTTGACGGCGACCGCCGGCGCCGTCTCGGCCGGAGCGGCGCTGTATTCGGGAGTGGTTCAGCCGGGGGCCTTCACGGGCGAGGTTGTCTCGCTGCTGCTGGCGGCGCTGACGAGCATCGCGGTGGCCGGCGCTTCGGCCTTGGATGGCTGAGCCGGCAGGGCCGGTTGCCTGCACACGCCTTGCTGGCGGCCTGCGCGGCGCTGCCGTTTTTGGCGGCTTCGGTCGCGGCCCAACCGGAAAGGCGGGAGAACACCACGCTTCGGCAGCTTCCGCCGCCGCGGCCTGACGCCTTGGCTCCGCGAGGAACCGCCGAGCAGGCCCTTCCGAAACCCACGTCGCCGCCCGCTGGCGACGCGGCAGCGCCCGATCTGCGCGCCGTAACCGAACCTGACGGGCGATCATGTCTCGCCTTGCTGCAGGCCATACCGGGCAATGATGTCGCGCCGGGCGATGAGCGGCTCACGCAAGGTGACCCGACGTGCCGGGTGAGCGAGCCCGTCGTCCTGAAGGCGCTGAGCTTCCCGGCCTCCGGGGGCGCGCGCATTGTTGCCTTCGAACCTCCGGTGACGCTCGCCTGCGCGATGGCCCAGGCGGTCGCTGCATGGTTGGCCGGCAGTGTCCAGCCGCTGGCCCAGGGATATTTTCGAAAGGATCTCACGGCCCTGCGCGTCGGCGGCGGCCATGAATGCCGGCGGCGCAATCGCGCCTCCACCGGGCCGGTCAGCGAGCACGCCACCGGAAAGGCGCTGGACATCTTTGCCTTTGCAGCGGGCGCAGGCGGAGACGCGATGCAGGTTTCGGTGGAGAAGCCGGCGGGGCTGACCGAAAGCAGATTCCTGACGGCGATTCGGCAATCGGCCTGCGGCGCCTTCAGGACCGCTTTGGGTCCGGGCGCAGACGCGGCCCATGCCAATCATCTGCATGTCGATATCGAGGAGCGCCGCTCGCCTGCCTCGCGGTTTTGTCAGTAGCCGGGCGATGTCGTCTCACGACGCGCGCTGAAAGGCGTGCTCTCGCCTCTGCGCAGCCGGACCGACCAGCGTCGGGCCGGTGCGTCGCGCGGCCATGATCTGCAGGGCCAGGCACGATTCGACTCCGGCCGCGATCAGGTCTTCGAGTTCCCAGAATGGCGGCACGGGCCGGCACAGCCCGTCGTCGGGAGTGGCGATTGCTGGGGTTTTTCCCCGCAGGCGACTAACGGACATCGACATTCCCATGCCAAGATGAAGCTGCAACGCAACATCATGCTGGTGGTTCCATTATGCCGGAACTGTGGGCATCCTGAGGCGTTTCGTCCGGCCAGCTTCTGGGAGCGATCCAAGATGAGCATTCGACAGTCCCGGTTGTGCCTGGGCGCAGTGGCCATGCTGGCCAGCCTTTTCGCGGCTTCGGCGCAGGCGCAGGCGCAGTCCGGCCCGCCGACGGGCCGGCTGTCCTGCTCGATCGGCTCAGGCCTGGGCCCCGCGATCAAGTCCCAGCGGCCGCTGGACTGTCGCTTCAGGCCCAGGCGAGGTCCGACACAGCATTATACAGGCGTCATCCGGCAATACGGGCTTGATCTCGGCTCGATCCGCGGAACGATGATGGCCTGGCATGTCTACGGGCCCTACGCGCGCGCGCCGCTTGGTGTGCTCAGCGGCCGCTATGCGACATCCCCGGCGGGAGGCGCGGCGGCAGGGGCGGCGCTCGTCGGCGGCGATGACGGCAAGGTCACGCTGCGGCCAAGGCTGACGCAGACCCCCCGAGGCTTCAACGTCGCGGTCGGCGTCACTCAGTTCGAGCTCACGCTGAAGGCCCCCGGACGTCGTCGCTGAACCACGGCAGACGATTACGGTTTGCTAACCTCGTTCCGGCAAAATTGAATCAAACGGGATGTAACTTGCCGCCGTCGTGGCGGAGAGCAGGAACATCGGCAGGCCTGTTACGTTGGGGATGACAGGTTGAAGTGAGTGAGAAAGCCGTTCGATGGCTGATATCCGCGTACTGATCGTCGAAGATGACCCGTTCATCGCCATGGACATCGAATCCGCCGTCGCCGAGCAGCTTGGTGAAGGCGTCGAGCTGATCGTCGTGGAGTCGGTGGCCCAGGCGCGCCGCGCCGCCGCCGGCCAGCTTTCCTGCGCGCTGCTCGACATCGATGTGATCGACGGCAAGACCTTCGAGGTGGCGGATACGCTGCTGAAGACCGGCATCCCCTTTGCCTTCGTTTCCGGTTCCGCGCCGCATGAGGTGCCCAAGCCGCTGCGTCAGGCCCGTTTCCTGCGCAAACCGTTCTCCACGCGCGAGGTCGCCGCTTTCGTCACCAGCGCGATCGGGGGCCCGGTCGACGAATCCGTCGCCTGAAGCATCGCGACGCCGCGGATCGTCGATCGGTGAGGCGGCCCCGCCGAACGCTCAGGCGCTTTCTCTTTTCGGGAAGATGATGGTGATGCAGGTGCCCGGGCGGTCGTCGCCGGGGTGCAGCGCGCGCACCGTCATCGTCGCCCGCATGCTGCGCAGCAGGCTGGCGATCACGGTCTGGCCGAGGCCCTTGTTCTGCGCCTCTTCCGGCATGCCGACGCCGTCATCCTCGACCGACAGAGACAGCGCCTGTTCGCCATCCTGGTCCGCGCGCGCGAGGCGGATCGTGATCCTTCCCGCCATGCCGTCGGGGAAGGCATGCTTGATCGCATTGGTGACGAGCTCGTTGATGATGACGACGTAGGAGACCGCGTCGCGGCCGGGCAGCCGGATCGAGTCCGTGTCGAGATCGATCGAGATCGGCCGGCCTTCGGCGGATTTGCCGATCTCGGCCAGAAGATCCTCCATATAGGGCCGCGCATCGATCGCGTCCGTCTCGATGTCGAGCCGCAGCCGGCGCTGCCCGGCGGCAATGGCCTGGATGCGGGACTGGGCCTGGGCCAGCGCCGCCTTCACCGCGGGTTCGCGCGTCTGCCGCGCCTGGACGTTCAGCAGGGCGGAGACCATGGCGAGGTTGTTGCCGACGCGATGGTTGACGTCGCGCAGCAGGGCTTCGATGCGCAGCCGCTCGCCCTCCAGCTCGCGGGTGCGCTCGCCGACGATCTGTTCCAGCTCGGCATTGCTGAGCGCGAGTTCTGCGCTGCGGCGTTGGCGCCGGCGCAGCACGTGCCAGGCTGCGAAGGCGAGACCGGCCAGAGCGACGACGATTCCCGTGCTCGCCAAGAGGCGCCGCCGCTCCTCGCTGCGGTAGAGCGAGCGCAGATGGATGTTCTCCGTCTGCTGGATCTCTGCGACGAGCTCGCGGAGCCTGTCCATCGTCGCGATGCCCGGGCCGTCCCGGACGATGGCGATGGCTTCGTCCCGGCGGCCGTTGCGGGCGAGTTCGATCGTGCCGTTCAGCTCCGCGAGCTTCAGGCGCATCGTTTCGCGCAACGCCGTGGCGCGTTGCTTCTGGGCCGGATCGGCATCGACGAGGGCCGCCAGGATGTCGAGTTCCGGCCCCGCCGCTGCGCTGCCCTCGGTAAAGGGCTCGAGATAGGCGGCCTGGCCGGTCAGCAGAAAGCCGCGCTGCCCGGTCTCGGCATCGCGGATCTGCCCGAGGAAGCGCTCCGACCGCTCCCGGATCTCGATCGCATGCGAGACGCGGTCCGCCGCGCGGCGCGCCTGCAGATTGATCCAGGCGGCCAGAACGACGGCGACGGCGACGACACCGATGGCGATGATCGTGATCGTAGCCGAGCGCAGCCGCGCGCGCAGCCGGGGAAGCGCAGGAAGGAGAGCGCGGTTGCGGGGCCTCGCCAGTGCTAGCATGCCTACCTGTTACAGGACGCGGGGCCGCATCCCTATGTAAAAAGACGGTCTGCGTCCACTCCGGCCGGCAAGCAAGTCAGGCCTCGTCCGTGTCCTCGCCCTCGCTCGTTCCCGCGAAGATCTGCCGGCCGAGGATCGTCCCGATGACGCCGATCCCGGCGAGCGCGACGATCCGCCAGCCGGTTCGCGAGGTCAGGACCTTCGCCGCGAGCGGTGCCGCTGCCAGCGCCGCCGTCGCCGCGACCGGGCGGGGCGGGCGCGGTCGGTTCTTCACGTAAAGGGCGATGCAGAGCGCCAGGACAGCCGTGACCGCCAATCCGCCGGCGATCCACAGGCTCGCCGCGGTGGCGCCATAGCGCTCCGCCAGGACGATATGCAGCGCGTCGAGCGCGTAGCCGCAGGCGCAGACCAGCAGCAGCGCCGCGAGCGCGAACAGGCCGGTTACCGTGGCGTTGCGTCTTACCGATCCGGAAACTTCCGAAGCGATGTAGGATCCAAGCCCCCCGAGCATGGGCTAGCGTGCCGAAAGGAAGCCGACGAACAGCCCGACGGCGGCAGCCAGCCCCAGCGCCCGCAGCGGGCGTTCGCGGATTTCGTCCTCGATCAGCTTCTGCAGTTCCGTCGCCTGCTCCTTGGCGACATCGACCATCCGATCCGGATCGACGCCGACCGAGCGCAGACGGTCGCCGACGGTCGCGGCGATGTCCTCGGCGCTGCGGGTCAAGGTCTCCTCGAGCGCGCCGGCCTGGCGCTTTGCCCGGCTGGCGGCCCGGCGCGCCTCCGCCGCGACATCCTCGGCGCCGGCTTCGATCTCGGCCTTGGCCCGCTTGGCCGTGGCGGCTGCCTGACGTTTTGACGATGTCGTGCTTGCCATGACGCTCGCTTCCCCTGTCGCTCGATGCCGTACGCCGCGATGGTGTCCGGACTGGCCGGTCGCCGCAAGAGGCCCGCTGCATGCGAGCCTCCTTCAAGCGCAGAACGCCGGCGCCCCCGCTTCTGTTCCCGCGGGCATGGCAGCCCCGGCTCGGGTTGCCCGCTTCAGTGCGCCTCGTCCCAGTTTCCGGCGGCGCGGGCCTCGACGGCGAGCGGCACCCTGAGCTGTACGGCCGGGTGCGGTGCCTCGACCATCACCCTTTCGATCACAGGCAGCGTCTTCTCGACCTCCTGCTCCGGAACCTCGAAGACCAGCTCGTCATGGACCTGCAGCAGCATCCGCGCATTGAGCCGCTCGGCCGCGAGCGCCGCGTCCATGCGGATCATCGCCCGGCGGATGATGTCGGCGGCCGACCCCTGGATCGGGGCGTTGATCGCCTGGCGCTCGACGAAGGCGCGTTCCGACGGATTCTTCGAGGCGACGGCCGGGAAATGGCAGACGCGGCCGAAGATCGTGGTGACCTGGCCATGGGCGCGCACATGCGTCTTGGTCTGGTCCATGTAGTCGCGAATGCCGGGGAAGCGCTCGAAATACTTCCGGATATAGGCGCTCGCTTCCTCCCGCCCGATGCCGAGCTGGTTGGCGAGGCCGAAGGCCGAGATGCCGTAGATGATGCCGAAATTGATCGCCTTGGCGCGGCGGCGCACCTCGCTCGGCATGCCCTGGACCGGCACGCCGAACATTTCGGACGCCGTCATCGCATGGATGTCGATGCCATCGGCGAAGGCCTGCCGGAGCTGCGGGATCTCGGCGATATGGGCGAGCAGGCGCAGTTCGATCTGGCTGTAATCGGCCGAGACCAGCTTGTAGCCTTTTTCCGGGACGAAGGCGGTGCGGATCTTGCGGCCGGCTTCGGTGCGGATCGGGATGTTCTGCAGGTTCGGCTCGGAGGAGGAGAGCCGGCCCGTCGTCGTCGCCGCCAGCGCGTAGGAGGTGTGAACCCGGTTCGTCCCGGGGTTCACATAGCCCGGCAGTGAATCGGTATAGGTCGACTTCAGCTTGGCGAGCTGGCGCCATTCCAGGATCTTCGAGGGCAGCGCGTGGCCCTGTTCGGCGAGCTCTTCGAGCACGCCTGCTCCGGTCGCCCATTGGCCGGTCGCGGTCTTCTTGGCGCCGCTGAGCCCCATCTTGCCGAACAGGATGTCGCCGAGCTGCTTGGGGCTGCCGATGGTGAACTTCTCGCCGGCCAGCTCGTAGATCTCGTCCTCCAGCCGGGCCAATCCTTGGGCGAAATCGCCGGAGAGGCGGGAAAGGATCTGCCGGTCGATGGCGATGCCGCGCTTCTCCATATCGGCGAGCACGGCGACCATCGGCCGCTCCAGCACCTCGTAGACGGCGGTCTTCTTCTCGGCGGCGAGGCGCGGCTTCAGCGCGAGCCAGAGGCGCAGCGTGACGTCGGCGTCCTCGGCGGCATAGTCGGTCGCCTTGTCGAGCGGCACCTTGTCGAAGGTGATCTGCGATTTGCCGCTGCCGGCGACCTGCGCATAGGGGATCGTCTCGTGGCCGAGATGCAGCTCCGAGAGCTTGTCCATGCCGTGGCTGTTGGTGCCGGCATCGAGCGCGTAGGAGATCAGCATCGTGTCCTCGATCCCGGACACGGCGAGCCCGTGGCGCTGCAGCACCAGCAGGTCGTATTTCAGGTTCTGGCCGATCTTGAGCACGCCGCCATCGGCGAGCAGCGGCTTCAGGGCGGCAACGGCCTGGGCCAGTGGAATCTGGTCCGGCAGCAGGCCCTCGTCGAAGAGGCCGCCGTCGCCGGCGCGATGCTGGAGCGGCACATAGCACGCCCGTCCCGGCGCGACCGCGAGCGAGAGGCCGATGAGGTCGGCCTGCATCGCATCGAGCGAATTGGTCTCGGTATCGACGGCGACATGGCCGGCCTCGTAGGCCCAGCCGATCCAGCGTTCGAGATCGGCAAGCGTGCGCACGCATTCGTATTGCGAGCGATCGACCTTGGCGGCCAGCGCCTGGTTCCGGCGCGCGGCCGCGAGATCGCCCGGCCTCATCCAGCCCGCCTCGCCGCCTGTCGCCTCGGGAAGGGTGGCGGAGGGGGAGGGCGTGGCCGGCGTCGCATCGGACACCGCATCCTCGAGGGCGTCGGCACCGGCATAGAGCGCCTTGAGCTCCGCCGCCCGCGTGCCGCCCGGCGCCAGCGCGGGATCGGCATCGACGGCGCCGACATCGGCCTCATAAGCCTCGGCGACGCGCTTGGTGATGGTGGTGAACTCCATCGCCTTGAGGAAGGCGATCAGCTTCGCCGGGTCCGGCTGCGCCAGCGTCAGGTTCTCCAGCGGCGTCTCGACCGCGACGTCGTCGACCAGCGTGACGAGCTTGTGCGAGATGCGGACCTTCTCGATCACCTCGGGATTGGTCAGCGTCTCCCGGCGCTTCGGCTGCTTGATCTCGCCGGCCCGCGCCAGCAGGGTTTCGAGGTCGCCGTACTCGCCGATGAGCTGCGCCGCCGTCTTGATGCCGATGCCCGGTGCGCCGGGCACGTTGTCGGTGGCGTCGCCGGCCAGCGCCTGGACATGGGTCACCTTGTCCGGCGTCACGCCGAAATACTCGACGACCTCGGGCTCCCCGATGCGGCGCTCGGCCCGGAAGCCCGCCCCCTTCTTCTGGTCGCCGGAGGCCGGATCGTACATCGCGACGCCGGGCTGCACGAGCTGCATCAGGTCCTTGTCGGCGGAGACGATCAGCACGTCGGCGCCGGCCGCGCGCGCCTGTTTCGCATAGGTCGCGATCAGGTCGTCGGCCTCGTAGACGTCCTGCTCGACCGGGATCAGGCCGAAGGCGCGCACCGCCTCGCGCATCAGCGGGAATTGCGGGATGAGGTCGGCCGGCGGCTCGGAGCGGTTGCCCTTGTAGGCCGGGTAGATCGCCTTGCGGAAGGAGTTCTCCGACTTGTCGAAGACGATGGCGAGATGGGTCGGCCGGACGCCGAGCACGCCCTCGCGCACGAACTGGAAGAGCTTCGTTGCGAAGAGCCGGACCGCGCCGGAAGGCAGCCCGTCCGAGCGGGCATTGTATTTCCGGTCCTGGTTGATCGACTGGAAATAGGCCCGGAAGATGAAGTTCGAGCCGTCGACCAGGAAGAGGTGGTCGCCGGGCTTCAGGGCGGGCGCGGTATTGGCTTTGTCGCTCATGGCGCGGACCATAAGCGGGCCGGCGCGGCCGGTCCATTGCATCAGCCTGCCGATTCGCAGCAAGCTCACCAAAACACGTCAGGAGCGAAACGCCGTGAATCCCCATGTCACCATGCCCCTCGTCTTCGAGGGCGTTCCGGAGGCGCAGATGCAGTCGCGTGCCGAGGCGTTCCTCGCCCGCATGCGCGGCCGCCGCACCGTGCGCGACTATTCCGACAGGCCGGTGCCGCGCGCGCTGATCGAGGCTGCGGTGCGCGTCGCCGGCACGGCGCCGTCGGGCGCCAACCAGCAGCCCTGGAGTTTCGTCTGCATCTCCGACCCGGAGCGCAAGAAGCTCATCCGCGAGGGCGCCGAGGAGGAGGAGCGCGCCTTCTATGCCGGCCGCGCCGGCGAGGAATGGCTCGGCGCGCTTGCCCATCTCGGCACGGACGCGAACAAGCCCTTTCTCGAGACCGCGCCCTGGCTGATTGCGATCTTCGCCCAGCGCTGGGGCTATGACGCGCAGGGCAACAAGGTGAAGCACTATTACGTGCCGGAATCGGTCGGCATCGCCACCGGCTTCCTGATCGCGGCCCTGCACGATGCCGGGTTGGCGACGCTGACGCACACGCCGGCGCCGATGAATTTCCTCAACCAGATCTGCGGAAGGCCGGACAACGAAAAGGCGCTGATCCTGCTCGTCGTCGGGTATCCCAAGGAGGATTGCCGCGTGCCCGCCATCGGCAAGAAGCCGCTGGAGGAGATCGCGACCTTCCTTTGAGGCGCTATCGGCCGCGCCCGGCCGTGGCCGCCAGCAGCCTTTGCCGGTCGATCTCATGGGGCAGGGCCGCGAGCGCCCTGTCGCGGCTGTCCTTGGCCAGTTCGTGCGCCGCCTCGGCGAAGCGCGGATTGGTCGCGATGGTCGCGAGCGTGCGCTGCAGGCGCAGGGCGACCTCGATCATGCCCGCGCCGTCGCGCGCGATCGGCACGATGCAGTCCTCGATCAGGGAGCGCGGGGCGAGAACCGGGACATGCACGTTTGCGAGCGGCTCCGGCGCCTCCTCGGGGGCGGGCCGCGTCAGCAGCCGGGCCAGCGTCGCCAGCACGTCGATCGCCGTGCCCGGATCGTTGACCGCCGGCGACAGCGCCCGCGAGGCGATCTCGGAGAGAACGATCAGCCCGAAGCGCGGATCCTGGCTGAAGGAGCGGCGATCGCCGATGATGAAGGCGTCCCGGATACGCTCCGCCCCGTCCTCGTCGAAGGCACTGGCATGGGCGAGCGTCTCGCCGATGCCGACGAAGGCGCCGGGAAGGCGGGCCACGTCGATCTCGCCGCCGTCCTCGCACAGCCCGGCCAGCGCCGCGACGTCGACATGCTGCACATAGCCGGTCCGGTCGGCCACGATCGCGCGGGCGCCGGCCGGCGGGGTACGGGCCGGCAGCGCGCCCATCGTCTGGGAGGCGGCATAGTCGTCGAGAGCGTCCGCCGCCGCCGCCGCGACCCGGTCGATCGTCTCGTTCATCCGGCCCAGCCGCGACAGCGAGTCGATCCAGCCGACGAAGGTTGCGACCACCACCGCGACGACCAGCAGGGTCACGATGAAGAGCAGCAGCCGGCCGCTCGATCCGTAAAGTCCGGTGCTGAGCGCGATGATGCCGACGAGGCTGAACAGGAATGCCCCGATGAAGGTCGCCAGCGCGTTCTGTGCGCCCGTATCGGCCTGCAGCAGATAGGTTGCGCGCGGCGTCGCGGAATTGGCGGCCGCGCCATAGGCCGAGACCATCGTCGAGAGCGAGAAGATCGCCACCGTCAGCATCGACGAGGCAAGGATGCCGAGCACCTTGTCCACCGCATCCGCGCCGATCCGTGCCGAAACGCCCTCCGGCACCAGCGGCGCGGCGACGATCGAGGCAAGGGCGCTCGCGATGCCGAGGAGGGCGAACAGAGCCGCCCTCACCCAGAGGCGTTCGGAAAGCTGCCTCAGCACCCAGCGCAGACGTGTCAATGCGGCTCCCCCCTCGACAGCTGCACAACATCGCCGGTGTCGGCGCGGTTCCGCAACCGCTCAGGCGGCGCCGGTGATCCGGTCGATCTCGGCGAGGTCCTCCGCCGTCAGGGCCCAGTCGGCGGCCTTGACGTTGGCGGCGATCTGCTCGGGCTTGGTCGCGCCGGCGATGACGCTCGACACCACCGGCTGCGCCGCGAGCCACGAGAACGCAAGCTCCACCAGGCTGTGGCCGCGCTGCTCGGCGAAGGCGGTCAGCCCCTCGATCTTGCGCCAGTTGTCCTCGCTGAAGATCTGGCCGGCGCGCTCGGGCAGCTTGGTCAGACGCGCGCCCTCCGGCATCGCCGCCCCGCGCTTGTACTTGCCGGTGAGCGCGCCGTTGGCGAGCGGGAAATAGGGCAGCAGGCCCATGCCGTAATGGGCGATCGCCGGGATCAGGTCCTGCTCGGCGCCGCGCTTCAGCAGGCTGTACTCGTCCTGCGCCGAGGCGAAGCCCGAAAGGCCGCGGTCACGCGCGGTCCATTGCGCGTCGGCGACCTGCCAGGCGACCATGTTCGAGCAGCCGATATAGCGGACCTTGCCCTGGGTCACGAGGTCTTCCATCGCCCGCAGCGTCTCGTCGATCGGCGTCAGCGGGTCGGGCTTGTGGAACTGGTAGAGATCGATCCAGTCGGTCTGGAGGCGCTGCAGCGATTCCTCGACGGCGCTCATGATGTAGCGGCGCGAGCCGCCCTCGCCGCCATGGAACATCTTCATGCCGAACTTGGAGGCGAGCACGATGTCCTTGCGGCGCGCACCCAGCACCTGGCCGAGCGTGGTCTCCGAGCCGCCCTTCTCGCCATAGATGTCGGCGGTGTCGAACAGCGTGATGCCGTGCTCGATGGCGGCGTCGACGACCTTGCGCGTGGCGTCGAGGTCGATGCGGCCGCCGAAATTGTTGCAGCCGAGGCCGACGAGCGAGACGCGCAGGCCCGAGCGGCCGAGATTGCGGAACTGCATGGCTGTGATCCTTCCCCTTAACGCGTCGGATCGAAAGGTGGGCTCCACCCTTCGGAAAAATCCGATGCACCGACGCTGTGGTGGATCATCGTGATCGCGTCCGGTCGGAGGCGCGATGACCCAGAGGCGGGCAGAGGACCAGAGCACGGGCGCAAGGACAATCGCCCGGCGCGTCATCCGCGGGCTGCGCTGCGCGCAGGCCCGAAAGAAGAATGCCCGGGCTCGCGCCCGGGCATCGCATATCAGGCCACTTCGGCCTTCTGCTTCTGGGCGCGCTTGCGCTCGTTCGGGTCCAGAATGCCCTTGCGCAGGCGGATCGACTTCGGCGTGACCTCGACCAGCTCGTCGTCGTCGATCCAGGCCAGCGAACGCTCCAGCGTCATCCGGATCGGCGGGGTCAGGCGCACCGCCTCGTCCTTCGAGGTGGTGCGGATATTGGTGAGCTTCTTGCCTTTGAGCACGTTCACCTCGAGATCGTTCTCGCGGGTGTGCTCGCCGACGATCATGCCCTGATAGACCTTCCAGCCCGGCTCGATCATCATCGGACCGCGATCCTCGAGGTTCCACAACGCATAGGCCACGGCCTCGCCGGTCTCCATCGCGATCAGCACGCCGTTGCGGCGGCCGGCGATCTCGCCCTTGTAGGGCATGTACTCGTGGAAGACGCGGTTCATGATCGCGGTGCCGCGGGTATCGGTCAGCAGCTCGCCCTGATAGCCGATCAGGCCGCGGGTCGGGGCGTGGAAGATCAGGCGCTGGCGGTTGCCGCCGGAGGGGCGCATCTCCAGCATGTCGGCCTTGCGCTCGCTCATCTTCTGCACGACGACGCCGGAATGCTCCTCGTCGACGTCGATCATGACCTCTTCGATCGGCTCGAGCAGCTGGCCGGCCTCGTTGCGGGTGAAGACGACGCGCGGGCGCGAGACGCCGAGCTCGAAGCCCTCGCGACGCATCGTCTCGATCAGGATCGCGAGCTGGAGTTCGCCGCGGCCGGAGACGATGTAGCTGTCCTTGTCCGGCGCTTCCTCGACCTTGAGCGCGACATTGCCCTCGGCCTCCTTGAGCAGGCGGTCGCGGATGACGCGGGTCGTGACCTTGTCGCCCTCGGTGCCCGCGAGCGGGGAGTCGTTGACCGAGAAGGTCATCGAGACGGTCGGCGGGTCGATCGGCTGGGCCTTGATCGCCTCGGTGACGGAGGGGTCGCAGAAGGTGTCGGCGACGGTGCCCTTCACCAGGCCGGCGATCGAGACGATATCGCCCGCGACGGCTTCCTCGATCGGCTGGCGCTCGATGCCGCGGAAGGCGAGGATCTTCGAGATGCGGCCGGTCTCGACGGTCGAGCCGTCGCCGGAGAGCACCTTGATCGTCTGGTTCGGCTTGGCGGTGCCGGAGGTGACGCGGCCGGTGATGATGCGGCCGAGATAGGGGTTGGCCTCCAGCAGCGTGCCGATCATGCGGAACGGACCGTCCTCGACGGTCGGCTCCGGCACGTGCTTGAGGATGAGGTCGTACATCGGCGCCAGGCCCTGGTCCTGCGGGCCTTCCGGCGAATCGGCCATCCAGCCCTGCTTGCCCGAACCGTAGAGGATCGGGAAATCGAGCTGTTCGTCGGTAGCGTCGAGCGCGGCGAAGAGGTCGAAGACCTCGTTGATGACTTCGGTGGTGCGGGCGTCGGGCTTGTCGACCTTGTTGATCGCGACGATCGGCTTCAGGCCGAGCTTCAGCGCCTTGGAGACCACGAACTTGGTCTGCGGCATCGGGCCTTCGGCCGCGTCGACCAGCACGATGGCGGAATCGACCATGTTCAGGATGCGCTCGACCTCGCCGCCGAAATCGGCGTGGCCGGGGGTGTCGACGATGTTGATGCGGGTGTCCTTCCAGACGACCGAGGTCGCCTTGGCCAGGATGGTGATGCCGCGCTCCTTTTCGAGATCGTTCGAATCCATCACGCGCTCGGCGACGCGCTGGTTCTCGCGGAAGGCGCCGGACTGCTGCAGGAGCTTGTCGACGAGGGTCGTCTTGCCGTGGTCGACGTGCGCGATGATGGCGATGTTGCGCATGGACATGCGTTGAGGGCCTTGCTTTCAAGGCCACGAGCCGGCCAGGTTCGAAGCCCTGCCGGCGCAGCCCGTTTCACGTGGATCTGGAATTCGTTGCGCTGCACATAAACGTTGGCGGGCTTTTCGGCAACCACGGCTGGCGCGGAAAGGTGAATGCGCTCAGCCTTCCGCCAGCGCGCGCTGCCGCTCGGCGACCGCACGCCCGACCTGGTCGATGGCGAGGCGGTAGGCGGCGAGCGCGGCGGCATCGAGGTCGCCCTTTGCGTAGTCGGCGAGGACGCGGCTGAGGATCAGGTCCGCATCGCGGCCGAGCCGGGTCAGTTCGGTCTCGTCCTCGCAGGAGCGGATGACGGAGAGCAGTTCGAGCAGCTCGTCGAGGCCGGCCATGGCCCGCCGCCGCCGGTTCGCGCCCTCTCGCCCGAGGACAGCCGCGCCGCCCGTGCCGAGCGCGGAGAGCACCATGGCGCCGATGTAGAACCAGTCGCCGTAGCGGTCGAAGAAGCTCTCCTGCTCGCCGTCGATATAGGCCGCGGCGCCGGAGTGCACCGGCAGCGGTGCGTCCTTGTCGGTAGCGGGCGTCTCCAGTGCCTGGATCGCCGGCAGCTCCGCGGCGAGCGTCAGCCTCAGGGCCAGGATATCCTTGGTCAGGTTGCCGACCAGCGTGTCGTCGAGGCTCTGCGCGGCGACGAGGCGGGAGGTGATCGAGATCGTCTGCAGGCTTTCTGATGGTCGCGGCGGGTCGCCGCCCAAGGCGCCTCGCACGATCTCGCCGGTTTCGATCGCGCGATAATGCGCTGCGAGCGCGTCTGCCTCGCGGATGGGGATCAGCACCGGATTCTCGCCCCAGGCCGAGCGCAGCCGGCGCAGTCCGTCATTGTTGGTGTGCGAGCCCACGGCATTGATCGAGAAGAAGGCGTCGATGCGCTTCTCTTTCGCGGCGGTCACGATCTCGTCCTGCGTCAGGCCGACGATCTCGATCTCCTCCGGGCGCACTTCGTACTGCGCCAGCACCCGGCTCAGCAGCGTGATATTGCCGGATGGATTGCGCGCGACGCCCACCTTGCGCCCGCGCAGATCGGCGATCCGGGTGATGGCGGTGTCCTTCGCGGTGATGAAGAACGGGTAGCTCCGGCGCGTGATCAGCACGGTATCGGCCGTCGAGGGCATCGCGATATCGGCCCTGAGCAGGGCGAGCTCGGCCTGCCCGGCATCGATCTTCCTGGCGCTGTCCTCGGCGCCTTCGGTCAGGATGAGGCGGATGCGGACATCGGCCTTGTCGCGGCTGAGCCCCTGGACGAAAGCCGCGGCCATCCGCGCATCCTCCGAGCCGAGAGGTCCCACGGCGAGGCGCAGCGTACGCGGCTGGCTGTAGAGATAGAAACCCGTGGCGCTGATGCCGAGGAGGGCCAGCAGCGCCGCCGTAATGGTCAGAACGCCCCGCTGCATCGCGAAACTTGCCGTGCCCCTTCGTCTTCGCCCTTCCGCAGCATGGCTTCCTTCGGCAGCATGTCGCAAGTGTGGCATGCTGGCGGCGGCCTGCGCAGGCCGAAACTCTGTGCTAAAGCCTGCCCGATGAACGATCCCAATCTCACGATCAAGATCTGCGGCCTGTCGACGCCCGAGACTCTGGAGGCGGCGCTGTCGGCCGGCGCCGATATGATCGGGCTCAATTTTCACCCGAAGAGCCCGCGCTACGTCACGCTGGAGCGCGCGGTCGAGCTGGCCGCCATCGCGCGGGGCCGCAGCGAGATCGTCGCGCTGGTCGTGGATTGGGACGAGCGGCGCGCGGCCGAGCTTGCGCAGGCCCTGAGGCCGGACTGGCTGCAGTTGCATGGCCGGGAGACGCCGGAGCAGACGGCGGCGCTGCGCCGGGCCGCGGGCCTCCCGGTGATCAAGGCGCTCGGCATCGCCGGGGCTGCGGATCTTGCCGCCGCCGCCGCCTATCGCGACGCCGCCGACCGGCTTCTGCTCGATGCCAAGCCGCCGAAGGATGCGGCCTATCCCGGTGGCCACGGCCGGCCCTTCGACTGGTCGCTGCTCGCCGATCTCGACCCCGGCTTTCCCTTCATGCTATCGGGCGGGCTCGATCCCGCCAATGTCGCGGAGGCGATCCGGGTGACCCGGCCGGCCGGTATCGACGTATCATCCGGGGTCGAAAGCGCTCCGGGGGTCAAGGATCCCGCCCGGATCGCGGAATTCATCACGGCGGCCCGCAAGGCAGCCGCGCAGATGCAAGAAGGTTTGAGCGCATGAACGCCCCCTCCACACCGAACAGCTACCGCAACGGCCCGGACGAGAACGGCCGCTTCGGGCTGTTCGGTGGCCGCTTCGTCGCCGAGACGCTGATGCCGCTGATCCTGGAGCTGGAAGCGGCCTATAACGCTGCCAAGGCCGATCCCGCCTATCACGCCGAAATGACCAGCGGGCTGAAGCATTATGTCGGCCGGCCTTCGCCGCTGTATCTCGCCGAGCGCCTGACGGACCATTTCGGCGGCGCCAAGATCTACCTGAAGCGCGAGGAGCTGAACCACACCGGCTCCCACAAGGTGAACAACGTGCTCGGCCAGATTCTGCTGGCCCGACGCATGGGCAAGAAGCGCATCATCGCCGAGACCGGCGCGGGACAGCACGGCGTCGCGACCGCGACTCTCTGCGCCCGCTACGGGCTGGAATGCATCGTCTACATGGGCGCGGTCGACGTCGCCCGGCAGGCGCCCAACGTCTTCCGTATGCAGATGCTCGGCGCCACCGTCGTGCCGGTCGAATCCGGCACCAAGACGCTGAAGGACGCGATGAACGAGGCGCTGCGCGACTGGGTGACCAATGTCGCGACGACCTTCTACTGCATCGGCACGGTCGCGGGCCCGCATCCCTATCCGGCGATGGTGCGCGATTTCCAGTCGATCATCGGCAAGGAGACGCGCGAGCAGATGCAGGAGGCCGAAGGCCGTCTCCCCGACTCGCTGATTGCCTGCATCGGCGGCGGCTCGAATGCGATGGGCCTGTTCCACCCCTTCCTCGACGATCCCAGCGTCGAGATCTACGGCGTCGAAGCGGCCGGCCACGGCATTCCGAGCGGCCTGCATGCGGCCTCGCTCACCGGTGGGCGCCCGGGCGTCCTGCACGGCAACCGCACCTTCCTGCTGATGGACGATGACGGGCAGATCAAGGACGCCCATTCGATCTCGGCCGGGCTGGACTACCCCGGCATCGGCCCGGAGCATTCCTGGCTGCACGATATCGGCCGGGTGAAATACCTCTCGGCCACCGACGAGGAGGCGCTGGAGGCCTTTCAGCTGATCTCCCGGCTGGAGGGCATCATCCCGGCACTGGAAAGCGCGCATGCGCTGGCCCGTGTCGCCGAGCTCGCTCCGCAAAAGCCGCAGGATCATCTGATGGTGGTCAATCTCTCCGGCCGCGGCGACAAGGATATCCCGCAGGTCGCCGAGATCCTGGCGGCGCGCTGAAGCTGACCCGCCTCTACCGCTGCGGCATGGCGTTTGCCGTTCGAAAGTCGAACGGCCGCGCGACTCGACTCATCCGGCCGGAAGCGCAACCATAGGTTACCGGGTGTGCTGGACGCCCGGCACGGGTTGCGTCTGGGGAGGCCGGGCCGGTGGGGGGCGACGGTCGGGAAGTCGATGCCCGACGAGACGACGGGCTCGTCGCGCTGCCGAGGGAGGTCGCCTTCCTCGCCCGCCACGGCGTCGCGCCGGACGGTCTCGCTTTGGCGGCGCGGCGCGCCGGGCGCTACGGTACCGACCCGGTTCGCGAGGCGTTCGCGCTCGGGCTGATCGATCAGGAGCGCTACTATCGCGCGCTGGCCGCCGAGCTCGGTCTGCCCTTCCATGCCGAACCCGTCGCTCTGATGGCCGGCGGACGGCATGAGGCGATCCTGCGCGGCGGCGTCGCCCCGGCTTCCGGCGGGGCGGCACGGCGGTTCCGCTTCCTGCTCGCGCCGGAGGGGGCCGCCCTGCGCCGCATGCTGGCGGCCGGGCCACGGAGGCATGACGATATCGCGGTCACCACGCCGCGGCTGTTCGCGCAGGGTTTGCGCCAGGCCAATGCCCAGGAACTGGCCCGCCATGCCGCGGGCCTCGACGAGCCCGGTCTGGCACGCGACAGCGCCCGCACCGGCGCGAGCCGCGGCCAGGTCGTCGCCACCGGCATCGGCCTGGCCGCCGCGACGCTTGGCGGCATCCTGGCGCCGCTCCAGACCTTCTTTGCGCTCGCCCTGATGCTGGGGCCGCTCTTCCTCGGCCTCATCCTGCTACGGCTGGCGGCGGCGATCGAACGCGCCACGCCCGATCTCTGGCAGAGCCAGCGCTGGCGCCTCGATGACAGCCGGCTGCCGGTCTACACCGTCGCGGTGCCGATGTACCGGGAGGAGGCGGTGCTGCGGCAGATGCTCCGGGCCCTGTCGGGGCTGGATTATCCACCCGCGAAGCTCGACATCAGGCTCCTGGTCGAGGCCGACGATCTCGGCATGCAGGCCGAGCTTGCCCGTCTGCCCCTGCCCGCCCACATCGCCGTGACCATCGTTCCGCCCGGCTCGCCCCGGACCAAGCCGCGAGCGCTCAACCTCGCCCTGCTCGAAGCACGCGGCACGCTCTTCACGATCTTCGACGCCGAGGACATTCCCGATCCGCAGCAGCTGCGCCTGGCCGCCGCCCGCTTTCACCGCGCACCGGGCGATCTCGCCTGCCTTCAGGCGCGGCTGGTGATCGACCATGCCGAGGAAGGACTGCTGCCGGCCCTGTTCGCGCTCGAATATGCCGGGCTGTTCGAGGTGCTCAATCCCGGATTGCTGCGGGCCGGCCTGCCGATCCTGCTCGGCGGGACCTCCAACCACTTCCGCACCGAGGCGCTCCGGGCCATCGGCGGCTGGGACGCTTGGAACGTCACCGAGGATGCCGATCTAGCTGTCCGCCTTGTCCGGGCGGGCTATCGCATGGGCGACCTGCCCTCCGACACGCGCGAGGAAGCGCCGCTCACGGTCAGGGCCTGGCTCAGGCAGCGCGCGCGCTGGATCAAGGGCTACATGCAGACGGCGGTGACCCATGCGCGGGCTCCGCTGACCCTGCTGCGGGAGGCCGGCTTCGCCGCGACCTTCGCCTTCGCTTCGCTGGCAGTCGGCACCATCGTCACGGCGCTCGGCTATCCGATCTTCGCGGTCGCGACCGTCTTCGCCTACTGGGAGGGTTCCCTGTTCGCGCCACCCAGCACATTGGTGACGCTGACAGCGGCCTTTGCCCTGGCGGTCTGGCTGTTCGGCACGCTGGCGCTGTTCCTGCCGCCGGCGATCGGCGCGCTGCGGCGGCGCGATCCGGGCCTGCTGCTGCTCCTGCCGCTGCTGCCGCTCTATTACGGCCTGGTCTCGATCGCGGCCTGGATGGCCCTTTACGAGTATTTCGCCCGGCGCTTCGCCTGGAACAAGACCGAGCACGGGCTGTCGCGCAGGCGGCTATCGCCCGATGTCGGCGACGCCGCTACGAATGCCGCAGCCACTCGGCCGCCGCCTGCGCCGGCGCCTGCTCGATATTGAAGGCGCCGATGAAGCTGCCGTCCTTGTCCATCAGATAGACCAGGGCGGTGTGGTCCATCGTGTAGTCGCCGTCCTTCAGCGGGACCTTCTTGGCATAGGCGCGATAGGCCTTGATCGTGGCGTCGATCGCGGGCCGGTCACCCGACAGCCCGACGATGCGCGGATCGAAGGATCCGAGATAGCTCTTCATCACCTCGGGCGTATCGCGTTCGGGATCGACGGTGATGAACAACGCCTTCAGGGACTTGGCCTTGGGGTTGTCGCCGGCGGCGCGCAGCACTTCGGAAATCTCGAACAGCTTGGTCGGGCAGATGTCCGGGCAGTGGGTGAAGCCGAAGAAGACCAGGAAGGGCGAGCCGCGCAGATCGGTGTCAGAAAGCGGCTTGCCGTCCTGCGTCGTCAGGGTGAACGGGCCGCCGACGCTGGCCGTGCCGCTGCTGGTCGTCCGGTTGCCGGGCGCGAAGGTGATGATCGCCGCTGTCGCGAGCGCCAGCGCGCCGACGAGGAAGACGACCAGGGGCAGGATGAGGCGGCGGTTCAAGGAGGTGATCCCGGCAAGAGGTCGGCGGCCGCTAGAAGCAGGCGACGATGGTGGCGATCAGACCGTCGGTGAACAGCCGGCTGCCCTCGCGCCACCACAGCAGCATCCCGGCGAGCAGCAGGCCGAAGGCTCCCCCGCCGAGCAGCAGGAGGCCGGCCCGGCTGGGCCGGGCGTCCTCGGCGCCGGATGGGTGCTCGGTCTCGATCATTCCGGCACGATAGCGCCGATCCCGAGGCACCGGAAGCGCCGCGGTGACGCAGGCCGCGAGCAGGTCACCACCCGTATGGGAAACATAGCGTTCTGTCTCTCTCTGCAGAGATCATCTCGAAATATAGACGGGCCTCGCCGTGGCGCTCGCTAGGCCGACTCGCTTCATGCAGATTCGAGGCTCGATTTCACACGCGTCGCGTCTACGCGCCGGTGCCCGAAGCGAGCTGAGCGGCGTTCGGCGGGATCGGCGCAGGCATCGCTGGAAAAAGCCCCGGCTTGCAGCCGGCCGGGAAGCCGGCGCCGCGCGACAGGACGAATTCGTCCCGCGCGAACAGCTCCGCCAGCCAGTCGACGAAGACGCGCACCTTGTTGCTGAGATGGCGGTTCGGCGGATAGACGATATGCAGCGGCTTCGGCGCCGCGCACCAGTCCAGCAGCAGCGGCACGAGCCGCCCATCCGCGATCGGCACGCGGGCCATGAAAGTCGGCAATTGCATGATGCCGTGGCTGGCGAGCCCGGCCGCGAGATAGCCCATGCCGTCATTGAGCGCGATCGTGTAGCGGCCGCTGACCTCGATCGTCTCCGTGCGGTTCTGGTAGACCATCGGGAGGACTCGCCCGCCGAGCGCCGGCCGATAGGCGACGATCTGGTGCCCGTTCTCGATATCGCGCGGATGCATCGGCGTGCCGAAGCGCGCGAGATAGTCCGGCGTCGCGCAGGTGATCAATTGCATCTCGCCGATTCGCCGCGCGATCAGGCTCTGGTCGACGATCTCGCCGGCCCGTACGGCGCAGTCCAGATTCTCGCCGATCAGGTCGGCCGGCCGGTCGCTCAAACCGAGATCGAGCTGGATGTCGGGATAGCGCGCCTGGAACTCGTGCAGCGCCGGGATGATCACCGAGACCGCGAGCGACGAGCTGCAATCGACGCGCAGCCGCCCGCTCGGCCGCGCCTGCGCCAGTGTCAGGCTCGCATCGAGTTCCGAGAGCTCGTCGAGCAGGCGCAGCGCCCGCTCGTAATAGGCCGCGCCGTCCATGGTCACGGTCACGCGCCGCGTCGTCCGGTTCAGCAGCTTGGCGCGCAGATGGGCTTCAAGCTGCTGGATCAGCTTGGTCACTGTCGGCTTCGGCATGTCCAGGAGATCGGCGGCGCGCGTGAAGGTCCCGGTCTCCACGACCCGCACGAAGGCCCGCATTGCGGCAAGCTGGTCCATATGGCCTCGGATTGTTTCCATACGTGAACAATGAATGAGCAGATAGTGTATTTATTCCAGAATGCCGATTCACTATCTCGTGCTGCAACGCAACAGCGAGGGTGAGTCATGCCCGCGATCGCCGCGCAGAAACTGCAACCGGTCCTCTCCGTCTTCTGGCGGGAGGAAACCCTGAGCGCCCGTGGAGAGACCTTCACGGGCCGCCTCTACGTTCCCGCCGAGGTTCCGGACGATGCCGGGCTGGTGCTGCATCTGCATGGCGGCCACTTCAACAGCGGCTC
This sequence comes from Allobosea sp. 67-29, assembly GCF_001898115.1. Lineage (GTDB taxonomy): Bacteria > Pseudomonadota > Alphaproteobacteria > Rhizobiales > Beijerinckiaceae > Allobosea. The sequence continues at coordinate 80,466 of NZ_MKSQ01000005.1, forward strand.
GCCGGCCGAGGGGCAGGCCGTCGCCACGGCCCTGACGGAAGCCGGCGCGGTCGTGTTCTCGCTCTCCTACCCGCTCGCACCGGTCCAGCGTTTCCCTGAGACGCTGGAGCGCATCTATGCAGCGCTCGAAGCTCTCGCCAGGGGGCGCAATCGCTGGGCGGCGCGCGGCGCGCCGCTCTACATCGCCGGCGAGGAGGCCGGCGGCAATCTCGCCGCGGCGCTCGCCATGATGGCGCGCGATCGCGGCGGCCCGGCGCTCGCCGGCCAGATCCTGTTCTCGCCGATGCTCGACGCCTGCCTCGGCACCGCCTCGCTGCGTGACGTGCAGGCGGGCCCGGTCGGCTGCCGCTGGGCCGATGGCTGGGCCGATTATCTCGGCACGCCAGAGCGCGCCGCCCACCCCTACGCGGCGCCGCTTCAGGCGACCCGTCTCGCCGGCCTGCCGCCGGCCCTGCTGATCAGCGGGCAGGACGACCCGATGCGCGACGAAGCCGCGCAATATGCCGATCGCCTCGGCCAGGCCGGCATCGCCGTCCGCCATGTCGAGTTCAGCGCACCGACGCGCTGGCCGCAGGCTTATGCGGACGCGGCGCAGGAAGGCTCCTGTCTCTGCAAGAGCTGTGGCGAGATCGCCGCCTTCTACGAACGGACCGCGCCCTCCTAGCGGCCCGCCCCTTTTCGAACACTCCAAGCATTTCCAAGGAAGGACCGAACCCATGATTCCGGGAACGAACCGTCGCGGCCTTGTGGCCGGCCTCACCGCCTCCGTCGCACTGAGCGCCGTCGCGGTCTTCACCCTCTCCGGTACCCGCGCGCAGGGAGACACCACACCCGTTGCCCCGCCCGCCATCCCCGTCTCCGTAGCGACCGTCGAGGCGCGCGAGATCGTCCCCTGGGCCGAATTCTCCGGCCGGCTGGAAGCGATCGAGCGCGTCGAACTGCGCTCGCGCGTCGCAGGCGTGGTCGAGGCTGTGCATTTCCGCGAGGGCGGCCTGGTCAAGCAGGGCGATCTGCTCGTCAGCATCGACCAGGCGCCTTATCTCGCCGATCTCCAGCGGGCGGAGGCGCAGGTGCAGGGCGCAAAGGCCAGAGTCGCCCTCGCCGAGAGCGAGAACGAGCGCGGTCAGCAATTGCTGGCGAGCCGCAACCTCTCCCAGCGCGACGTCGATACCCGCGTCAACAATCTGCGGGAGGCGCAGGCGAACCTGCAGGCCGCCGAGGCCGCCCGCCGCACGGCGCAGCTCAACCTCGACTACACCCAGATCCGCGCCCCGATCAGCGGCCGCATCGGCCGGCTCGACGTCACCGTGGGCAACCTGATCGCCGCCGGCGGCCAGGTCCTGACCTCCTTGCTCTCGGTCGATCCGATCTATGCCGCCTTCAATGCCGACGAGCGCAGCGTGCTCGATGCGCTGGCCTCGCTGCCGGAGGGCCCGCGCGCGCTCGACCAGATCCCGGTCCGGATCACCACCGCGACGGCGCAGGCCGCGCAGTTCGATGGCAAGCTGCATTTCGTCGATAACGGCATCGACGGCAACAGCGGCACGATCAGGCTGCGTGCCAGGCTCGACAACCCAGACGGCAAGCTGATGCCCGGCCAGTTCGTCCGGGTCCAGCTCGGCCAGGCCAGGGCCGAGCAGCAGCTCGTCATCAACGAGCGCGCCGTCGGCACCGACCAGAACAAGAAGTTCGTCTTCGTCGTCGGTGACGACGCAAAGGCGGCCTGGCGCGAGGTCTCGCTCGGTGCCGCCCATGACGGCCTGCGCGTCGTCACGGCCGGCCTGAAGCCCGGCGAGCGCATCGTCGTCAACGGGCTGCAGCGCATCCGCCCCGGCGCGACGGTCGCGCCCGAGCCGGTGCCGATGGCGCAGAAGACCGAGCTGAAGAAGCCCGCGACCGAACTCGCACAACGCTGACGTCAACGATCGGCTGCGGGTGCCGCGAGGCGGGCCCGCGGCCGCAAGCATAAGCCGCTCGAAAGGGGGCGCCCCATGAACCTCTCGAAATTCTTCATCGACCGGCCGATCTTCGCGGCGGTCCTGTCCGTCCTGATTTTCCTGGCAGGGTTGCTCTCGATCAGGGCCCTGCCGATCTCGGAGTATCCGGAGGTCGTCCCGCCCACCGTCGTCGTGCGCGCGCAATATCCGGGCGCCAGCCCGCGCGTGATCGCCGAGACGGTGGCGACGCCGATCGAGGAGCAGATCAACGGCGTCGAGGGCATGCTCTACATGTCGAGCCAGGCGACGACCGACGGCGTCATGACGCTGAACGTCACCTTCCGCCTCGGCACCGACCCGGACAAGGCCCAGCAGCTCGTCCAGAACCGCGTCAGCCAGGCCGAGCCGCGCCTGCCCGAGGAGGTGCGTCGCCTCGGCGTCACCACGGTCAAGAGCTCGCCCGACCTGACGATGGTGGTGCACATCACCTCGCCGAACGGCCGCTACGACATGACCTATCTGCGCAATTACGCGGTGCTGAACGTCAAGGACCGGCTCGCTCGCATCGACGGCGTCGGCCAGGTCCAGCTTTTCGGCTCGGGCGACTATTCGATGCGCATCTGGCTCGACCCGCAGAAGGTCGCCGAGCACGGGCTCTCGCCCGGCGATGTCGTGCGCGAAATCCGCGCCCAGAACGTCCAGGCCGCGGCCGGCGTCATCGGCGCCTCGCCGAATGCGCCGGGTCTCGACCTCCAGCTTTCGGTGAACGCGCAAGGCCGCCTCCAGAACGAGGAGCAGTTCGGCGAGATCATCGTCAAGACGGCAGCCGATGGCGCGGTCGTCCGATTGAAGGACATCGCCCGCATCGAGCTCGGCGCTGCCGACTATGCCCTACGCTCGCTGCTCAACGGCAAGTCGGCCGTCGCCGTGCCGGTCTTCCAGGCGCCGGGCTCGAACGCCATCGCGATCGCCGACCGGGTCCAGGAAACGATGCGCGAGATCAAGCAGAACATGCCCGAGGGCGTCGACTACTCGATCGTCTACGACACCACCCAGTTCGTGCGCGCCTCGATCAAGGCGGTGATCTCGACCCTGCTGGAGGCCGTCGCGCTGGTCGTGCTCGTCGTCATCGTCTTCCTGCAGACCTGGCGCGCCTCGATCATCCCGCTCGTCGCCGTGCCCATCTCGATCGTCGGCACCTTCGCGGTGATGTATGTCATGGGCTTCTCGATCAATGCGCTCAGCCTGTTCGGGCTGGTGCTCGCCATCGGCATCGTCGTCGACGACGCGATCGTCGTGGTCGAGAATGTCGAGCGCAATATCGAGAACGGCCTCTCGCCGCGCGAGGCGACCTACAAGGCGATGCGCGAGGTCTCCGGCCCGATCATCGCGATCGCGCTGGTGCTGGTCGCGGTCTTCGTGCCGCTGGCCTTCATCTCGGGCCTCACCGGCCAGTTCTACCGCCAGTTCGCGCTGACCATCGCGATCTCGACGGTGATCTCGGCGATCAACTCGCTGACGCTGTCGCCGGCTCTCGCGGCGCTGCTTCTGAAGGGCCATCATGCCCCGAAGGACGCGTTGACCCGGGTCATGGACAAGCTGTTCGGCTGGTTCTTCCGCGCCTTCAACCGCTTCTTCCACCGCTCGTCCGAGGCCTATGGCGGCGGCGTGCGCCGGGTGATCTCGCATCGCGCCGTGATGCTCGCGGTCTATGTCGTGCTGCTTGGCGCGACCGGCGTGCTGTTCAAGGCGGTGCCCTCCGGCTTCGTGCCGGGCCAGGACAAGCAGTATCTCGTCGGCTTCGCCCAGTTGCCGGATGCCGCGACCCTCGACCGGACGGAGGACGTCATCCGCCGCATGGACGAGATCGCGCTGAAGCATCCCGGCGTCGAGAACGCCATCTCCTTCCCCGGCCTCTCGATCAACGGCTTCACCAACTCGTCGAATTCCGGCATCGTCTTCGTCGGCCTGAAGCCCTTCCATGACCGCAAGGACCCGTCCTTGAGCGGCAACGCCATCGCGATGCAGCTCAACAAGGAATTCTCAGGGATCAAGGAGGCCTTCATCGCGATGTTCCCGCCGCCGCCCGTGCAGGGCCTCGGCACGATCGGCGGCTTCAAGCTGCAGATCGAGGATCGCGCCGGCCTGGGCTATGCCGCGCTCGACGAGGCGGCCAAGGCCTTCATGGCCAAGGCCGGGCAGGCGCCCGAGATCGCCGGCATGTTCTCGAGCTTCCAGGTCAATGTCCCGCAGCTCTACGCCGATATCGACCGCACCAAGGCCCGCCAGCTCGGCGTGCCCGTGACGGAGGTCTTCGACACCCTGCAGACCTATCTCGGCTCGACCTATGTCAACGACTTCAACCGCTTCGGCCGCACCTACACCGTGCGCGTCCAGGCTGATGCGCCCTTCCGCGCCCTGCCGGAGCATATCGGCCAGCTCAAGGTGCGCTCGAACAGCGGCGAGATGATCCCGCTCAGCGCGGTCCTCAACGTGCGCAACGATTCCGGCCCGGAACGTGCCATGCGCTATAACGGCTTCCTCTCGGCCGACATCAATGCCGGCGCGGCTCCGGGCTTCTCCTCAGGCCAGGCGCAGGCGGCGGTGGAGCGCATCGCCAAGGAGACCTTGCCCAAGGGCTTCGCCTTCGAGTGGACCGAGCTGACCTATCAGGAGATCCTGGCCGGCAACTCGGCGGTGATCGTCTTCCCGGTGGCGATCCTGCTCGTCTTCCTGGTGCTGGCCGCCCAGTACGAGAGCATGACCCTGCCGATCGCGATCCTGCTGATCATCCCGATGGGGCTGCTGGCAGCGCTGACCGGCGTCTGGCTCTCGGGCGGAGACAACAACGTCTTCACCCAGATCGGCCTCGTCGTGCTTGTCGGACTATCCGCCAAGAACGCCATCCTGATCGTCGAATTCGCCAGGGAGCTCGAATTCGAGGGCAGGACGCCGGTCCAGGCCGCGATCGAGGCCAGCCGCCTGCGCCTGCGTCCGATCCTGATGACCTCGCTCGCCTTCGTCATGGGCGTGGTGCCGCTGGTGATCTCGACCGGGGCCGGTGCCGAGATGCGGCAGGCCATGGGCATCGCGGTCTTCGCCGGCATGATCGGCGTCACCGCCTTCGGCATCTTCCTGACGCCGGTCTTCTACGTGCTGATGCGCAAGCTGGCCGGCAACCGCCCGCTCGCCCGGCACGATATCGAGCAACCGGTCTTGCAGGCGGCCGAGTAAGAATGCGGGGAACCCGCCTCCGGCCACTGGCTGGGGGCGGTTGTGCTGCGGCGTTCGCTGCGGGCGCGCGGCGCCGCGGCGCCTGAGGCCGAGACGGTTCCTCGCGAAACGCTCCGGCAACAGGCCTGGACGGCCGATCAGGACTGAGCCCGCTCCTTCCGGCCGATTTCGGTCATGTCGGTCGACAGCAGGGACTCGCTGCGGGCGAGAGCGGCGTCGACCGCCAGCCCCGAGGCCGTCAGTGAGTACTCGACATGCAGCACGCGCCCGCTGAGGTCGCGGCGCTCGACATAGCCTGCGGCTTCCAGAGCCTTCAGGCGCGCCGACAGAACACGCGCCGAGAGCCCCGGCGGCAGCTGCCTGCGCAGTGCCCCGAAGCGGAGTGCGCCATGGCGTGCAAGCGCCAGAACGATGTGGCTCGTCCATTCCTGTGCGAAAAACTTGAGGAAGCCGTCTGCGGCGCAAGCCGCGGGGACAGCGTGGCCTCCGGACTCTTCCGTGCCATCGTCGGGACCCGGTATCCCCGAGGTAACTAATGGCTTCCGCATGGCGAGCTCGCTAATATGTCGATGACAGGTTTTTCAAGCACAGATGGACAGTTGAAGCCAACTAAGATTTTCGTAATTGGCATTCGCAAGACCACCGCCGTGTTAATTGCTTGAAGAGCGACGCGATTTTCAAGCGGCGATAACGCCATCGTCGTAAAATATTCGGATCAGAAAGGATTCGTCATGTCATTCGTCAAGACAGATGACGGAGTCGATATCTTCTACAAGGACTTCGGCCCGAAAACAGCCCAGCCCATCGTCTTCCATCACGGTTGGCCGCTGTCCTCGGATGATTGGGACGCGCAAATCCTGTTCTTCCTCCGGCACGGCTATCGGGTCGTCGCGCATGACCGCCGGGGCCATGGCCGCTCCGCCCATGTCTGGCAGGGCCACGACATGGATCATTACGCAGCCGACGCCTTCGCCGTGGTCGAGGCGCTCGATCTGCGCAACGCCGTCCATATCGGTCATTCGACGGGCGGCGGGGAAGTCGCCCGCTATGTCGCCAAATATGGCGAGCCCGGCGGCCGCGTCGCCAAGGCTGTCCTGGTCAGCGCCGTGCCGCCCCTGATGCTGAAGTCACCCGCGAATCCCGGCGGCCTGCCGCTCGATGTGTTCGACGGTTTCCGCAAGGCAACGGCCGAGAACCGCGCGCAGTTCTTCACGGATGTCCCCGCCGGTCCCTTCTACGGCTTCAATCGAGACGGCGCGAAGTCCTACCCCGGCGTCGTCCAGAACTGGTGGCGGCAGGGCATGATGGGCAGCGCTGTCGCCCATTACGAAGGCATCAAGGCCTTCTCCGAGACCGACCAGACCGACGACCTGAAGGCGATCTCCGTTCCGACGCTCGTGCTGCACGGCGAGGACGACCAGATCGTGCCGATCGACGCTTCCGCCCGTGCCTCGATCAAGCTGCTGCGCAACGGCACGCTCAAGACCTATCCCGGCTTCAGCCACGGCATGTTGACGGTCAATGCCGACGTGCTGAACGCGGATTTGCTCGCCTTCATCAGGGGCTGAGCGACCATTGTCTCGATATCATAGGAAAGGAGTTTCGGTCATGGCGACGCTCTCCGGACACGCCGTCACGGTCATGCTCGCCCGCGGCGCCTCTGCCAATGCATCGAGCAAGCGGCGCATGATCGCGTGTCTCGCGGCGGACGGGCTCGATATCGCCGCGGCCGCAGGCAAGCCGTCCTCCTCCGTTCGGGCAGCGCGATGAAGATCTATCTCATGTCGCTCGGCGCCGGCCTGCTGGTCGGCGTGATCTACAGCCTCATCGACGTGCGCTCGCCGGCTCCGCCTGTGGTCGCGCTCATCGGGCTCCTCGGCATTCTGGTCGGCGAACAGTTGCCGCCCTTGGTGCGAAGCTTCTGGACGAAGGCGCCGGCCGCGCAATCCTGGGAACATCAGGTGAAGCCGCACGTCTTCGGTCATCTTCCCGGCGGCAAGGGACCCGGCAGCGGCTCCGTTTCCGGCGAGAAGGAGAGCGGCTGATGCCGACCCGGCGCACTATCCTGGGCGGGCTTGCCGTCCCCGGCCTTGCCGCTTCTACCCTGGCCCAGGGCCAGACCCCGACCTCAGGAGACAAGCCGATGTCCGCCGACCTCATTCTGCATAGCGGCCTGATCACCACGCTCGACCGCGGCAATCCCGCCGCGAGCGCCGTGGCGATCCGCGAGGGGCGCTTCCTCGCCGTCGGCGATGAGGCCGAGGTCATGGCCCATGCCGGGCCGCAGACGAAGATCGTCGACCTCAAGGGCAGGCGCGTCCTGCCCGGCCTGATCGACAACCATCTGCACATCATCCGCGGCGGCCTCAACTTCAACATGGAGCTGCGCTGGGACGGCGTGCGCTCGCTCGCGGACGCGATGTCGATGCTGAAGCGGCAGGTGGCGGTGACGCCGCCGCCGCAATGGGTCCGTGTCGTCGGCGGCTTCACCGAGCGCCAGTTCGCCGAGAAGCGCCTGCCGACGATCGAGGAGCTCAACGCCGTCGCGCCCGACACGCCCGTCTTCATCCTGCATCTCTATGATCGCGCCTTGCTTAACGGCGCGGCGCTGCGGGCGGTCGGCTACACCAAGGACACGCCGCAGCCGCCCGGCGGCGAGATCACCCGCGATGCCAACGGCAATCCGACCGGCCTGCTGCTGGCGCGCCCCAACGCCGGCATCCTCTACGCGACGCTGGCGAAGGGGCCGAAGCTGCCCTTCGATTATCAGGTCAACTCGACCCGGCATTTCATGCGTGAGCTCAACCGGCTTGGTGTGACCGGCGCGATCGACGCCGGCGGTGGCTTCCAGAATTATCCGGACGACTACGCCGTCATCCAGAAGCTCGCCGACGAGAACCAGCTGACGATCCGCCTCGCCTACAACCTGTTCACGCAGAAGCCGAAGCAGGAGAAGGAGGATTTCCTCAACTGGACGAAGACCTCCAAGTACAAGCAGGGCGACGACTATTTCCGTCACAACGGCGCCGGCGAGATGCTGGTCTTCTCCGCCGCCGATTTCGAGGATTTCCGCGAGCCGAGGCCCGACATGCCGCCCGAGATGGAGGGCGATCTCGAAGGCGTGGTACGCATCCTGGCCGAGAACCGCTGGCCCTGGCGGCTTCACGCCACCTATGACGAGACGATTTCGCGCGCGCTCGACGTCTTCGAGAAGGTGGACCAGGACATTCCGCTGAAGGGGCTGAACTGGTTCTTCGACCATGCCGAGACGATCTCGGAGCGTTCTATCGACCGCATTGCAGCGCTCGGCGGCGGCGTCGCCGTGCAGCACCGCATGGCCTATCAGGGCGAGTATTTCGTCGAGCGCTACGGCGCGGCCGCCGCCGAGGCCACGCCGCCGGTCGCCCGCATGCTGGAGAAGGGGATCAAAACCTCGGCCGGCACCGACGCGACCCGCGTCGCCTCCTATAACCCCTGGGTTTCGCTGTCCTGGCTCGTCACCGGCAAGACCGTCGGGGGCTTGCGCATCACGCCGCAGCGCAACTGCCTCGACCGCGAGACCGCTTTGCGGATGTGGACGGAGAACGTCACCTGGTTCTCCAACGAGGAAGGCAGAAAGGGTCGCATCGCTGCGGGTCAACTCGCCGACCTGATCGTGCCCGACCGCGATTTCTTCGCCTGCCCGGAGGACGAGATCTCGTTCATCGGTGCCGATCTCACCGTCGTCGGCGGCAAGGTCGTCTATGGCGCCCGCGATTTCGCGAGCCTCGACGAGAGCGCCCCGCCGCCGGCGATGCCGGACTGGTCGCCGGTGCGGACGTTCAAGGGCTATGCCGCCTGGGGCGAGCCCGACGACGCCGGCAGGAATTCGCTGCGCCGAGCGGCAATGGCGAATTGTGGCTGCGCCACGGCCTGCGGCGTGCACGGTCACGACCATGCCGGAGCATGGTCGAGCAAACTGCCAATTTCGGACCTGAAGAGCTTCTGGGGCGCGCTGGGCTGCGCCTGCTGGGCCGTCTGAGATGACGAACTCCGTCGATGTCGCTTCGCGCGCCGGCACGCTGCGCTTCTTCGCGCTGCTTTTGCTCTGCGCCGCCTATATCCAGGGACCGGTGACGAAGCTCCTCGATTTCCCCGGCGCCATCGCCGAGATGGAGCATTTCGGGCTGAGGCCGGCAGCGCTCTTCGCGGTCGGCGTCATCGTCTTCGAACTGGCGATGAGCGCGCTCGTCCTGAGCGGTCGCTGGCGGGGCCCAGCGGCATTGGCACTGGCAGCCTTCACGCTCGCCGCGACCTTTGTCGCGATCCGCTTCTGGGAAATTCCCGCCGGCCACGGGCGGGCCATGGCGATGAACGCCTTCTTCGAGCATCTCGGTCTGATCGGCGGCTTCCTGCTTGTCGCGATGGACGATCGCTCGCGCCGCGCCGGGGCGACGCGATGAGCGCCGCTGCCCCGCCAGCTTCGTCCTCCGGCTTTGCGCCCCTCCGTCGGAGGGTCTTCGCCGTGCTCTGGGCGGCGACGATCATCGGCAATATCGGCTCCTTCATGCGCGACGTCGCCAGCGCCTGGCTGGTCACCGACCTGTCGGGCGCACCGGCGGCCGTGGCGCTGGTGCAGGCGGCCGCGACGCTGCCGGTCTTTCTGCTGGCGATCCCCGCCGGCGTGCTCTCGGACATCCTCGACCGCCGCAAGTTCCTGATCGCCATCCAGCTCCTGCTCGGCTGCGTCAGCCTGTGCCTGATGGCGCTGTCGTTCTCCGGGCTGCAGAGCGTCAGTTCCCTCGTGGCGCTGACCTTCCTCGGGGGGATCGGCGCGGCGCTGATGGCCCCGACCTGGCAGGCGATCGTGCCCGAGCTGGTCGAGAAGGCCGATCTCAAGAGCGCGGTCGCGCTGAACTCGCTCGGCATCAACATCGCGCGCGCCATCGGGCCGGCGATGGGCGGGCTGATCCTCGCGGCGTTCGGCGCCGGCTTCACCTATGGCGCCGACGTGCTGAGCTACGTCATCGTGATCGGGGCGCTGTTGTGGTGGCGCCGGCCGATGGGCGCCGACGACGCGCTGAGCGAGCGTTTCGCGGGGGCCTTCCGGGCGGGGTTGCGCTATGCCCGTGCGAGCCATGAGCTCCATGTCGTGCTGCTGCGCGCGGCGATCTTCTTCGCCTGCGCGAGTGCCGTCTGGGCACTGCTGCCGCTCGTCGCGCGCAACCTGCTCGGCGGTGGTGCCGGCTTCTACGGCATCCTGCTCGGCGCGGTCGGTGCCGGGGCTATCGGTGGCGCCGTCCTGCTGCCGCGTCTGCGCGCCCGGCTCGATGCGGATGGATTGCTGCTGTTCTCGGCCGTCCTGACCGCGGCGGTCATGGCCGTGCTGACGCTCTCGCCGCCGCAATGGCTCGCGATTATCGTTCTGCTGCTGCTCGGCGCGGCCTGGATCGTCGCGCTGACCACGCTCAACGGCGTGGCGCAGGCGATCTTGCCGAACTGGGTGCGTGGGCGCGCGCTCGCGGTCTATCTCACGGTGTTCAATGGCGCGATGACCGCGGGAAGCCTCGGCTGGGGCGCGGTGGCCGAAGCGGCCGGCATCAGAGGGACCTTGCTGATCGGCGCAGGCGCGCTGCTCGTCGCCGGACTCGTGATGCACCGGATCAAGCTGCCGGCGGGCGAGGCCGATCTTGCGCCGTCCAACCACTGGCCGGAGCCGCTCGTCGCGGCGGAGGTTCCCAACGACCGCGGCCCCGTCCTGATCCTGATCGAGTACCGTGTGCCGGCGGCCGATCGCGAGGTGTTCCTGCGTGCGATCAACGCGCTCTCGATCGAGCGGCGCCGCGACGGAGCCTATGGCTGGGGCATCACCGAGGACACGGCCGATCCGGAGAAGCTGGTCGAGTGGTTCATGGTCTCGTCCTGGGCCGAGCATCTGCGCCAGCACCGCCGCGTCTCGAAGGCGGACGCTGACCTCCAGAAGGATGTGACACGCTTTCACACCGGGGAAAGCGGCCCCATAGTGCGCCATTTCCTCCATGTCGAGGCGCCGCCGCGCCCGGCAGCCGCCGGCAAGCCTGCAGGTTCGCCGGAGGCGAAGCCGTGAGGCTGCTGTGCAAGGCGACGTTGGCCGGGGCATGCTGGCTGGCGCTGGCCGGTGCCGCCGCGGCGACGCAGGCCGGCAAGCCTGACGCCGCAGCGGAGAAGGATCCGTTCCTCCGGCTCAAGAACATTCCGCTGTCCGACGATGGCGCGATCGGCCTGAGCCTCGGCGGACAGGTGCGCGTTCGGGTGGAGTTCTCGCGCCATCCCGTCTTCGGGCTGGCGTCGCCGGATCAGAATAATGGCCTGCTGATCCGTTCCTTCCTTTCCGCGGACCTGCGGCTCGGCCCCTATCTGCGCGGCTTGGTCCAGTTCGCCAGCGGGCAGGCGCCGATCTGGGCCGGCACGCCGCCGGGCACGCAGCTCGACCGGCTCGATCTGCAACAGGGCTATGGCGAACTCACCGTGCCGATCTCAGCCGGCAGCGTGATGGTCCGTGCTGGGCGGCAGGAGATGAGCTTCGGCGCTTCGCGGCTGGTCTCGGTGCGCGAGAGCCCCAATATCAGACGCGCCTTCGACGGCGTCCGGGTGGCCTGGATCGGTTCGCCGGATACCCGCATCGACGCCTTCCTGGTGCGGCCGGTACTGCCGCGGACCGGCCTCTTCGACGACAAATCCGATCCGGCGCAGGTCTTCTGGGGTGTCTATGGCACGAGCGTCGTGCCCGGCATCCCCGGGCTCAAGGGCGATCTCTATTATCTCGGCCTGAACCGAGAGAAGGCGCGCTTCGCCCAGGGCACCGCGGATGAGCATCGCCACACCGTCGGCGCGCGGCTGTTCGGCGCGGCCGCAGGCTTCGACTGGAATGTCGAGGGCGCCTACCAGTTCGGCCGCTTCGGGCGTGCCGACATCCAGGCCTGGATGGCCTCGGCGACGGTCGGCTACAGCTTCGCCGGCATGCCCTTCTCGCCGCGCCTCGGCCTCAACGCCGATGCGATCAGTGGCGACGGCAATCTGCGCGACGGCAGGCTCGGAACCTTCAATCCGCTCTTCCCGCGGCTCCCCTATTTCTCCGAGGCCAATCTCGTCGGCCCGGCCAACCTGATCAGCATCCAGCCGAACCTCACCCTGTCGCTGCTGCCCAAGGTCAAGCTGACGCTCGGCTGGAATCCGCTCTGGAAGCAGGCCAAGGCCGACGCCTTCTATGGCCCGGCGATCACCCCCGTCGCACGGACCGCCGGCGGCGCCGGCCGCTACATCGGCCAGCAAGTGTCGACCACGCTGGAATGGACCGCCACGGAACATCTGACGCTCGGCGGAACCTATGTCGCCTACGACCCCGGCGAGCGCATCCGCCGCGCCGGCGGCCGGTCGGGCTCTTTCGCCGCCGGTTGGGCGACCGTCACCTTCTAGCCCCAGAGGAGAACAGCATGTCCCATCTCGAAGTCCTCACTCCGCAGAACAGCCAGATCATCTTCATCGACCAGCAGCCGCAGATGGCCTTCGGCGTGCAGTCGATCGACCGGCAGGTTCTCAAGAACAACGTCGTCGGCCTGGCAAAGGCTGCCAAGACCTTCAACATCCCAACCACCATCACCACCGTCGAAACCAAGGGCTTCTCGGGCCACACCTATCCCGAACTGCTCGCCGTCTTCCCGGAAAACAAGATCCTCGAGCGCACCTCGATGAACTCCTGGGACGATCAGAACGTGCGCGACGCGTTGGCGGCCAACGGCCGCAAGAAAGTCGTCGTCGCCGGCCTCTGGACCGAAGTCTGCAACACCACCTTCGCGCTCTGCGCGATGCTGGAAGGCGGCTACGAGATCTACATGGTGGCCGACGCTTCGGGCGGCACCTCTGCCGATGCGCACAAATACGCCATGGACCGTATGGTGCAGGCCGGAGTGGTACCCGTGACCTGGCAGCAGGTGCTGCTGGAGTGGCAGCGCGATTGGGCTCGCAAGGAAACCTACGACGCCGTCGTCGGGATCGCCAAAGAGCATTCGGGCGCCTATGGCATGGGGATCGATTACGCCTACACGATGGTTCACGGTGCGCCGGAGCGCGTCAGCCACGGGGAGACGATCGGTCCCCGCGCCGCCACGTGAACGGCCGGCCATGATGGCACTTTCGGTGCTTCCTGGCGCGCATCCCTGTCGAGCTTGAATCGTCCGGGAAATCGGGACCTGTCGGGCGACGCCGTGCTGCTGGCTGCTATCCGTGCGGTGGATGCAGCCGGCATGCGTACCCATGGCGGCCGTCCTGCGAGCCAGTGCCGGGCGCCCCAACGCGCTGACGGGAGATTGACCGCGACACGCCGGTATCGGCGGCCGCGGCCGGCACGTCACCCGCTTGTTCGCGATCTGATCGGGCGGGAGTGCCAAAAAGCTACCTCAGCAGCCGATCACCTTGAATTCGACGCGGCGATCGAGTGCATCGCTTGCGTCGTCCTTGCCGGTTCCGACGAGATTTTCCTTGAAGCCGCGGCCGGTCGCGATCATGCGGCCGCGATTGTCGGGCGCGCCGGTCAGCAGGAGGTCCATGACGAATTGTGCCCGCAGGGTCGAGAGTCGCTCGTTCACCTGTGGCATGCCCGTATGCGAGGTATGGCCGACGATCTCCAGGCAGGCGCCCTTCTGCCGAGAGTGCGTCGCGATCTGGCTCAACCACATCGGATAGGGATCGGTGATCTGGCGGTCGTCGATGAACTGCGTGGTGCCGGGCTTGAACAGGAGCTTCACCATCAGCCGGTCGGTGGCGAGACCGTAATCGACCAAGTCGCCGAAGGCGTCGACCATGTCCTCGCGCCGCCCGAGCTTGCTTGCCGCGAGATAGGTGCCGATCCGGACGCGGTGCTGCTCGCCGCCCGGCAATTTGCGCGCTGCCCGGTAGAAGGCGAGCGCCTCGCGGAAATGCTGGGTCTCATAGGCGAGGATGCCATCGTTGATCAGCGCATTGGCGGTGAGCTTCTCGACATAGCCGGGATCGATCGGGTCCCCCAGTTTCGTGCCCTGGCAGACCTTGATGTAGGAATCCGTCGCCTGGTCCTTCGCCCAGAGCGGCGCGTCCCGGTAATAGGGTGTCGGTGTGGCGTCGACGCCCTCCACGCGTGCGCGGGAGACGCCCTTGGAAACGACGCTGTTGGATTTGAGATCGGCTAGCGTCAGGCAGATCCGGTAGGCGTCGCGCGGTCCGTCGGCGACGCCCTGGTTGTTCACGGCGGTGAAGGTGCCGACCAGCACCACCGGCTTGCTGGCGAGGGCCTCGCTGTCGAAGGGCAGGACGGTGAAGCGCGGATAGTGCGCCCTGACCATTTCCATCAGGGTCGCCTGCATCGAGCGCGTCGCGACGGATTGCGCGCCGGAGGCGGCGTCGATCAGCGGGTCGATGACGAGGTTGACCTTATCGCCGGACACGGCCGCCTTGCCGAACAGATCGTCCGCCGCCTTGCGGAGCGCTTCGGCAAAAGGAGCGGGTGTCGGCGGCGGCGCGGGCTGGGCAACGGCGGCGGTCGCGCCCGTCAGCAGCGCGAGGCCGATCACGGCGCTTTTGAAGCGGACTAGGCCCGTCATGCCTCACCTCTCCAGCTTCGGCCGGGCTCCCTGCCACGGCCGTCCTGCATCAGCGGCACTGCCGCAATTGTTCCCGCCCCGCAGGCGTGAGATCCCCAAGCTGCGCTCGCATCAGAAGCTCGGCGCACTCGCCGGAAGACCGTCCGCGAGGCGCCGTTTCGGGAGGACGGGCGGCGGCACCCGGCATGCCGACGGGCTGTGTCGAGCGATCTTGTGGCATCGAGCCGGGCGATCCGAGCCGTGCTGCCATCGCCTGCTCGACCGTCTTGCGTTCCTCTGCGAGGCGCTGCTTCTCTGCCTCGATCGCTGCGAGTTCGGATTCCCGGCGCGCGAGCTCGTCGGCGAGCCGCGCCCGTTCCGCCTTGTCCTGCCCACGCGGCAGGGGTGGGGCCGGGGCAGTCGCGACAGGTGCGGAACCGGGCGCCGGCACGGACGGCGGCACGACCGTATCGCCGCCATCCTTGCGGGCAAGCTCGTCGGCAGCCTGCCGCCGCCCCTGTTCCGCCCGTTCGAGGCGCTGGA
Organism: Allobosea sp. 67-29; assembly: GCF_001898115.1. Lineage (GTDB taxonomy): Bacteria > Pseudomonadota > Alphaproteobacteria > Rhizobiales > Beijerinckiaceae > Allobosea. Next base: position 95,752 of record NZ_MKSQ01000005.1, read on the forward strand.
GCAGGGCGCGCTCGCGCTCGGCGAATTCGCGCACGAGCTTGTCGCGCTCGGTCGAGACCGAGGAGCGGCGTTCGAGCAGATCGAGCCGCGTGCGCGCATCGACAACGAAGAAGCTTTGCGGATAGCGCTGGATGAAGGCCTGCAGCGCAGTGAGGTCGTCGCTCGCGCGGATGCGGCGCCAGACATCGGCATCCGTTTCCTCGCGGTTGAGGTAGAAATCGCCGAGCAGCGAGAGCGACAGTTCCGGCGTCTGCCGGCCGGCGGTCGTGTCGTAGACGCTCTTCTGCACGCGGCGGAACAGCGTCGCCACCTCTAACCCGGGCTGGTCGATCTCGCGGACCAAAGCGGCGGTGAAGGGGCTGTTGCGGCCGGCGCCGTCGGCGGCGACGTCGTTCGCCTGCGTGGCATAGGCGATGACCATGCCCTGCGCACGCTGGACCGGCGCGAGGCCTGAACCGACCGAGAAGCCGCGCGTCGCCTGCCGCTTGGCGAGCAGCCCGACGAAGGGGTTGTTGCGGCAGGCGTCGAGCACCATGATCTTGACGCCCTTGGCATAGTTCAGGGCGGTGACGACGTCGTTGAGCCGCGTGGTCTCGTACTGGACCCCGACCTCGTCCTCGATCTTGGCCTCGACCGGAACGAGGTAGTTCTCGCCGTTGAACTGGAAGCCGTGGCCGGCGAAATAGAACATCGCGGCATCGGCATCCTGCGCCAGCCGGGCAAAGCGCGTCAGCGCCGAATCCATGCCGCGCTTGTCGAGATCGATGCCGTCGACCACTTCGAAGCCGACCTTGCGCAGAGCGGTCACCATGTCGCGCGCATCGTTCACGGTGTTCGGCAGCGCGGGGGCGTTGCGATAGCTGGAATTGCCGATGACCAGCGCGACGCGACGCTCGGGCGGCGTCTCGGCCAGGGCGAGGCCGGACAGCAGCAGGAGGAACAGGCCGCAGAGTCGCGCGACGAGGGTCATGGGGCTTCCCTAGAGGCTGCTGGCAGCCTCCGCGTCATGCTAATGCATGATCCCGGCCTTCTCCAGAACAAAGCATAGTCATCGATACAACGGAACGGCGTTTTGCTTGAACGCTCCGGGCTCCGCTGGTAGCCTTCGGTCCATCTTCTTGCGGAAGGAAGACGCTGATGCTTCGCCTTGCGCCGGCGCTTCTGCTGTTGGGTCTGGCGGTGGCGATGCCCCTGGCCGGCGCATCCGCGCAGGAGCGCGCCCGGCAGCGCAGCCCGGCCCCGGCAACGGCGCGTCTCTCCTTCGTCGGTCTCGCCGACAAGGCGCAGGTTCCCGCCAGGCTCACGGTGCGTTTCGCGATCACCGGCATGGAGGTCGTTCCCGCTGGCCAGCCAAGGCGCAATGGCGGGCATCATCACCTGCTGATCGACACCGAACTCCCGCCGCTCGACCAGCCGATCCCCAGCGATTTCAACCATATCCATTTCGGCGGCGGCCAGACCGAGGCGGAGATCGCGCTGACGCCAGGCAAGCACACGCTGCAATTGCTTTTCGCCGACCACAATCACGTGCCGCATGACCCGCCGATCATGTCCGAGCGCATCACGGTCGAGGTTCCGGCAACGCCGGCCGAGAAGCCGCGTTCTGCGGCAGCGCCCGGCGCCCGCGTCTTTTTCATCGATCTGCAGGACGGCGCCACGATCCCCAGCCACGCCAAGATTCGCTTCGGCGCGGAAGGCATCACGGTGACACCTGCCGGAACCGCGAGCCCGAATGGCGGCCACCACCATCTGCTCGTCGATACCGAACTGCCGGCGCTCGACCGCGAGATTCCCAGCGACTTCAACCATTTGCATTTCGGACGGGGCCAGACCGAGGCCGAGCTCTCGCTTCCGCCGGGCGAGCATACGCTGCAACTGCTGATGGGCGATCACGAGCATGTGCCGCATGATCCGCCGGTGATGTCGCCGCGCATCCGCGTCCACGTCGTCGCCGACGGCCGGCCGGCTGCCGCCGCCACGCCTTCGCCGTCTCACATCCATGGCGCGGGCCTGGCACGAACGGCCGCGCCCAACGACGCCGCCGTCTACTTCATCTATCCAAGGGATGGCGACCGGATCTACCCGACCTCGACGATCCGCTTCGGCCTGCGCAACATGGGCGTGGCGCCGGCCGGCGTCGCCAAGCCGAATACCGGCCATCACCATCTGCTGGTCGATACGGAAACGCCCTCGTTCGATGCGCCGATCCCGAGCGATCTCAACCATATCCATCTCGGCGGCGGCCAGACCGAGTACAAGCTGACTCTGCCGAACGGGCGGCACACGCTGCAGCTCCTGCTCGCGGACGAGAACCATGTGCCGCATGACCCGCCGATCATCTCGGAACGCATCACCGTGATCGTGGCGCCGGGCGGGCCGCATGCGAGGAGGCGCCGGTGATCTCGCAAGCCCGCATCGCGGCCGCAGGCCTTTTCGTGCTGATGGCCTGGCCGGGCGCCGCCTCTCAAGCCCTCGCGCAGACGCCCGCGCGCCAACCCGCGCCGCCCGGCGCGCAGGTCTATTTCCATTATCCGGTCGATGGCCTGAGCGTGCCCGAGCGCTTCACCGTGCGGATCGGCCTGCGCGGCATGGGCGTCGCGCCTGCCGGCGTCGATCATGCGCGGACCGGGCATCACCACCTGCTGATCGACACCGAGCCCGGCCCGCCGGACCAGCCGATCCCGTCCGACTACAACCACATCCATCTCGGCAACGGCCAGACGGAAGTGGTGGTGACGCTGCCCAAGGGCCGGCACACGCTGCAATTGCTGCTCGGCGACTACACGCATACGCCGCATAATCCGCCTGTCATGTCGCCGAAGATCACGATCAATGTCCGCTAGCTGAGGGACTCCTGTCCGCCGATGGCTTGGTTGCGCCTCCTGATCGCCGTCGTGCTGCTGCCGATTCTGGCCGCTTCCGGCCTCGCCCAGCAGCCGGGGGAAGCTGCGCGCGTCGCGCTCGTGATCGCCAACGAAGCCTATCCGGAGGCGCCGATCGGCGGCGCCGCGCAACAGGGGCGCGTGGTCGCCCAGGTGCTGAGCGCCGGTGGCTTCGATGTGGTCGCCGTCGAGAATGCCGACCGCAACGCATTGCGGCAGGCGATCGCCACCTTCGCGGGCAAGCTCCGGCGCGGCGCTCAGGTCGTGGTGTTCTACAGCGGTCATGCCATCCAGCGGCGCAATCGGAATTTCCTGCTGTCGACGCAGAACGGTGCCGGGGGCGCGGTCGATCTTGACGAGATCGTCGATCCGCTGATCGTCTCCCGGCCGGCGAGTGCCTTGCTGTTCGTCGATGCCGGCCGCGAAAATCCCTGGCAGGGCAAGGCCAAGGGCCTCCTGCCGCTCGAGCCGATGGAAGGCATCGCCGTGTTGTTCCCGGCCGCGCCGGGCAAGACGTTGCCAGGCGGCCCCGACCGCGCCGTCGAGGCCTGGTTGAAGGCGATCCGCACGCCGGGCCTGGAGATGGTGCTGGCGCTGAAGCAGGTGCGGGACACAGTCTCGCGCAAGACCCGCCGCAGGCAGCAGATCTGGCTTTCGGCGGAGCCGCCGAAGGGGCTCGTCGTCACGCCGGTCTTCCAGCCGGTCGCCATCGCGCAGGGCAGCCGGGCCGTCATTCCGCCGCCGCAGACGCCGGGTGCGACGCAGGATGCCGCCTATGATCTCGCCTTCTGGGAATCGATCCGCGACAGCCGGAACGCGGCCGAGTACCGCGCCTATCTCGATGCCTTCCCGACCGGGCGCTTTGCTTCGCTGGCCCGCGCCCGCGAGCAGGAATATCGTGGCGGCCCGGCTGCGCCTGCTTCGGCAGCCGTCGCGGTCGTCACTCCGCCGGCATCGCCTCAGCCCGCAGGAGCACCGCAGCGCGACTGCGCAGGCTGTCCGGAACTGGTGGCGATCCCGGCCGGCAGCTTCCAGATGGGCTCGAACGATCTCTACCAATTCGAGAAGCCGGTGCACCCGGTCAATATCCGCGGTTTCTATCTCGGCGCGCGCGAGGTGACCTTCGAGGAATGGGATCTCTGCATCGACCAGGGCGGCTGCAATTACCGGCCGGATGATCGCGGGCTCGGCCGCGGCAAGCGGCCGGTCACCGACATTCACTGGAACGACGCCAATGCCTATCTCGCCTGGCTCTCGGCCCGCACCGGCAAGCCCTATCGCCTGCCGACCGAGAGCGAATGGGAATATGCGGCTCGGGCTGGCACGACGACAATCTACCCCTGGGGCCAGGTGCTGGTGAAGGAGCGGGCCAACTGCCTCGGCTGCAACGACCGGAAGCGCGGCAACACTGTGCCGGCCGGCCAGTTCCCGCCCAACGCGTTCGGCCTTTACGATATCGCCGGCAATGCCGCCGAATGGGTCGCCGATTGCTGGAGCGAGAGCTATCGCAGCGCGCCCCGCGACGGCAGCGCCTATACCGTTGCGAATTGCCGCGAGCGCGTGTTGCGCGGCGGATCGTTCAACAATGATCCGCGTTATCTGCGCTCGGCCGCGCGCTTCAAATACGAGGCCGACGTGCGCTTCTACACCAACGGCTTCCGCGTCGCCCGCGATCGATAGGCCCGTCGATACCACCTCGAAGTAAATGGGTGTCGCGCATGCGGCAGGTCCTCAAACATGCGCTCGCCCGCCGCGCTCGGCGGTTTCAAGCAGCTCGTCGGCGTAGGACCTTCAAGAGCACGAACATTGCTGCATCCAGTCAGGCTTTCAAGGAAGCCAGCGCGGCGCGCGCGGCAGCAAGACCGGTCTGAAGGGCGCCATGCGCCGTCGAGAAATCCTGCATCGAGCAGGCCTCGCCGGCGAAGAAGAGCCTGCCATCGACATCCCCGGCGAGGGTCGCCCGCGCCTCGGCATGGCCGGGCCGTGCATGGCTGTAGGAGCCTCGCGCAAACGGGTGCCGCCCCCAGCGCGATTGCGCGATCGGTTGCAGCCGGCGCCTGATCCCGGAGCCGAACAGCCCGGCCAGCTCGTCGCGCGCGAAGGACGCGAAGGCATCGCCATCGACTTCGAGCTCGCGTGCGGCCTCACCGCCGACGAAGCCTTCGATCAATGGCCGGCCGAAGGGTCGCAGATGGTAGCTCGCCGTTCGTTTGACGGAGGGATTGCCCAAGACCTGCGTATCCGGCTCGAAGCCGTCGCAATCGGACAGCTTGAAGATGATCTTGTCCGCCAGGCCCAGCGGCAGCGCTGCGGCAGCGTCGATACGGTCCGCTGCGCCCGGCGGCAGGCGGATTGCGCCGGAAGCAAGCACATCGGTCGGGACCGTGACGATGACGCGCTCGGCCTCGATCACGCCTCTCGCACTGGTCAGCCGCAACACATGCCCCGACGCGTCGATGCCGGTGACCGCCGTGTTCAGCGCAACCGGTACGCCCTTCGCCGCGGCGGCGATGAGGCTGCCATAGCCCTCGGTCACGCGCCAGTTCACGCCGGTCTCGGCATCGGCATAGGCGAGATAGTCGCGGACCGAGAGGTGCTCCAGCTCCGTGCCGTTGATATAGGTGCTGAGGGCCTCGAGATAGGGCGTCCAGCGATCGCTTGCATCCAGAAGGTCGGAGGCGCGGTCGCTCCCGGGCGGAGCCTCGCGCAGGCGCTGCTCGAAACGGACGAAGGCCGCCCGCGCGGCACGCTGGTCGGCTGCGGGAAAACCGAGATCGCGAAACTGGACGCCCCATGGCGGCGTGGTCCGGTCGATATGAAAGCCGAGCTCGGGGGCAAGCGCGGCCCAGCCGTTACGATCCGCCGAGTGGAGCCAGCCGCAGCCGAGGTCGAAATGCAGGCCGTCGTGGAAAGCGGTGTGCGCCCGTCCGCCGATCCTGTCCGTCGCCTCGATCAGGAGCACGTCGAGCCCCGAGGCGTTGAGATGCCGGCCCGCGGCGACGCCGGCCGCTCCGGCACCGACGATCGCGACATCGAGCGGCTTCATGCGCTGCCTTCCCGCGGCGCCGCGCCAAGCTCCAGCCAATCGAGCTCCTCCTCGAGCCGGTGGAAGGCGTCGTCGCCGATGGTCCCGCGCTTCCGCAGGTCGAATGCCGTGCTTCGCGCGGCTGAGAGCGCGGTCCGTCGCAGCGCATTATGATCGGTGTCGAGCAGAGCGGCCCGCCCGGTCTGCTCCAGCATGTCGCGATATTCCTGTCGGATCGCCGCCGCTGCCGCCGGGCCCGCGCCTTCGAGCGAGCCGATCGCGGCCTCGAGCGCGGCCTTCCGTGCGAGGGCGAACTCGCGATCGACAGGGTGATCGTCGCTGATCGCGAGATAGCGCAGCAGCGGCGCCAGCGTCAGCCCCTGGATCAGCAGCGTGCCGACCACGACGGTGAAGGCACAGAGCAGGATCAGGTCGCGATAGGGGAAATCGGCGGGAAGGGCGAAGGCGGCCGCGAGCGTGACGATGCCGCGCATGCCGCACCAGGCGACGACGGCGCTTCCCTTCGCATTCTGGAGCGAGGTCGCCCTTGCACTCGCATCCGAAGAGCGGCCGGACACCAGAAGGGCAAGCCCTCTATAGGTCGCAACCCAGCTCAGCCGCACGAGAATGACGGTTGCGAGGACCGCGAGCGCGATCCAGAAGTAGCCGATACGTTGCGCCGCGTCGAACCCTTCGAGGATCGGGCGCAACTGCAGACCGACCAGTACGAAGGCGAGGACCTGGAGCACGAAGACGGTGGTTTCCCAGACTGCGTAGGACGGGATGCGCAACCGCGCGCTGGTCACGGCCGGAGCCGTCCGCGCGAGCATGATGCCGTAGACGACGACGGTGATGATCCCCGACAGATGCAGCCGCTCCGCCAGGATCCAGACACCGAAGGTCGTGATGAACTGCACGATGATGGCGCTTGGGGGATCCCGGAACAGGGTCAGCAGCCGCACTGCGGCGAGGCCCAGGAGCGCGCCGAGAACGATGCTGCCGATCGTGACCAGCACGAAGGCCGGCAAGGCGCTGGCCGCGCTGAAACTGCCGGCTGCGACCGCCCCCACCGCCAGGCGGTAGATCAGCAGCGCGGTCGCGTCGTTCAGCAGGCTCTCGCCCTCGAGGATCACGACGATGCGGTGGGGCGGCCTCACCCTGCGCAGGATCGCTGTGGCGGCGACGGCGTCGGGCGGCGCAACGATCGCCCCGAGCGCGATCGCGGCGGCCCAGGGCAGGTCGGGCACGAACCAGCGCGCCACGATCGCGACAACGGCCGTCGTGACGCCCACGGCGACGAAGACCAGGCTGGACACCGGCAGCCAGTTCCGGCGCAGATCGCGCGGCGAGCTGTCGAAGGCCGCATCGAGCAGGATCGGCGCGACGAAGAGGGCGAGCACCAGCTCGGGGTCCAGCGTGATGCGCGGCGCATCGGGAATGAAGGCGAGAGCCGTCCCTCCGATGGCGAGCACGACCGGGTACGGGATGCCGGCCCGTCGCGATCCCGCTGCGAGGATGACGGCTCCGAACATGATGACGAGAATTGACTCGAACAGGACCATGCTCGGCGATCTTATCCTCGATTGCCTTGGTGTCGATCGCGGGCGATCCGCCAGGACGCTATCTTAGCTCCGGTCGGGCGGCATCCGCCAGTTGCGGGGGCTGAGCAGCGCCGTGGGCGAATCTTTGTATGAGAACGCCACTGGCCGGAGGCCTCGCACTATCCAGGCGACGATCCCGCCTCGCCGGGTGCCGAGATGGGCAGGCGTCCACGATCAGGCGGTGGGTCGGTCGCTCAGATCCGGCAGCCCCATCAGTGCCTGCGTCCGGTCGATCTCGGCCTGCAGCAGTCTGACGACCTCGACCACGCCGTCCTCTCCGCCCGCCGCGAGGCCATAGAGGGCGGCCCGGCCGATCATCACGGCATCGGCACCGGCGAGGCACGCCTTGACGATATCCGCGCCACGCCGGACCCCGCTGTCCAGGAGGATGGGCAGGCCCAGCGAGGCCACCTTGCCGAGCTGCGACAAAGGTGCAGGGGCGGCATCGAGCTGCCGGCCGCCATGGTTCGACAGCACGATGCCGTCGACGCCGATCTCGGCCGCGCGGCGGACATCGGCCGGGTGGAGGATACCCTTGACCAGCAGGGGGCGGGGCCAGCGGTCGCGCAGCCGCGCGAGATCGTCCCAGGAGAAGCTCGCATCCATGCTGCGCGACAGCAGCGCCGCCTGGACGTTGGGATCCTTCGATGCCGCGCCGCCGAGATTGCCCATCGCCGGCGCGCCATGGCGCCCGACGCTCCAAAGCCAGCGGGGATGGCAGGCGATATCGAGAAGCGTGCCGGGACGCAGCCGGAACGGCATGACGAAGCGATTGCGCAGGTCCCGCTCGCGCTTGCCGCCGACCGGAACGTCGACAGTCAGGACGAGCTGGCTTGCGCCGGCGGCGAGAGCGCGGTCGACCAGCTCATGCGCCAGAGCGCGATGCATGACGTAGAGCTGGAACCAGAAGTCGGCTCCGGTGGCCGCCACCTGCTCGATCGATGCATTGGACGCGGTCGAGAGCGTGAACGGAATCCCCAATCGCCGTGCGGCCCGCGCGAGCATCAGGTCGCCCTCACGCTGGAACAAGCCGTTCAGCCCGGTCGGCGCGATGACGATCGGCGTCGGCAGCCTTGTGCCGAGCCAGTCGACGGACTGATCGCGCTGTGCAACCGGGTTCAGCACGCACGGCGTCAGGACCAGGTCCTCGAAGGCTGCGCGATTGCGGCGGAGCGCGATCTCGTCCTCCGCGCCGCCGTCGAGATAGTCGAAGACGAAGCGCGGCAGCCGCCCGCGAGCGGCCGTGCGATAATCCTCGACATTGACGAGTGGCATCAGCGCGCGATCCGGATCTCGACCAGAGCCTGGCGGCGATGCAGCGTGACTTGCTCGATTGCGGCCCGGAGCGCACCCGCCAGTTCGTCATGACTCGCGACGCGGGCGGTCCAGGCGCGGCTCGCCTCGGCGACGCGGGTGAAGTCCGGCGTCGGCGCGAGCGAGACCAGCGGCATCTCGTTGCTGGAGGCCGCATAGCCCTGCGGATAGACGCCCGTCACGGATTGCCGCACTGCGCCCCATTCCTCGTTGTTCAGCACGAGAACCAGCAGCGGGATCGCCATCGCCTCGGCGATCTGGTGGCAGGCGACGGGGTTGGCGAAGATGTAGGAGCCATCGCCCATCGTCGCGATCACCAGCCGCTCGGGCTTGGCGAGCTTGTAGCCGAGCCCCGCCGGGAACGACCAGCCGAGCCCGCCCGAATGCGGCTCCTGATACCAGGAGCCCGGCTCGCGCAGGGTCAACGGCTCCAGCGGCGCCCCCAGCTCCGACAGGATCGTGGCCGGCGTCTCGCCGAGCACCTCCGACAGGCACTGGCTGACGAACTCCTTGGTCATCAGCTCGCCACGCGGCGTGCGGGCGTTGCGCAGCACCTCCTCGCGCCGCTTGGCGGCCGCGCTGGCAACCCTGTCGCGTCGCCGATCGCGCTTCTCGCCGGTCCCCTCGCAGGCAGGCCGCGCGGCCGCTTCAAATGCCACAAGGACCTCGCCGGTCTCGCCGGGCAGCGACAGATCGGCCCGAAAATTGCGGACGGGGAAGCGGGAGTAGAGCGGGTCCTGGCCGATATGCACGACCTTGCAGTCCGCCGGTAGCTTATGGATGTCCGGGGACCAGGGCGCGAGGCAGTCGATCACCAGCACGAGGTCGGCCTCGGCGAGCCACGGGCCCGGATCGACCCCGACCGACATCGGATGGTCGGTCGGGATGCCGAGCTGGATCGCCCAGTACTGGCAGACCGGAATGCCCCAATCGCTCGCCAGCCGCGACAGAGCCGTGAAGCCTTCCGCATCCCCGGCGCCGCGCTGGACGATGATCAGCGGCCGCTCAGCCTCCCGCAGCAGCGCGACGGCCTGTTCGATATCGGCCGCGCGAGGAGCGATGGTTGCCGGAGCGATCCTGCTGGGCTTCTCCAGCTCATCGGCCGGGCAGGCTTCGCACAGCACCTCGCGTGGCAGGCTGAGATAGACCGGGCCGCGCGGCAGCGACGTCGCGATGGCATGGGCGCGGTCGACCACGTCGACGGCCTGCTCCGGGAATTTCAGCTCGTAATCCCATTTGGTACATTCGCGGATCATCGCGGCCTGGTCGCGCATCTCCTGCCCCCAGCTGATCGGGACGGTGCGCGCTCCGAGACGACCCTGCTCGACCACCGGCGTCCTGCCCGAGAAGATCAGGACCGGGATATGTTCGGTCGCCGCGTTGATCGCGCCGATCGCGCAATTTGCCAGGCCGACATTGGTGTGGGCCATCACCGCCTGGGCCCGGCCGGTCGCGAGGTAATAGCCATGCGCCATGCCCATCGCCGCATTCTCGTGCGGGATGACGATCGCCGTGGGCAGGGGGATATGCTTGGCCCTGGCCTCCGCCAGCCCCTCGATGATCGGCGGAAAATCCGTGCCGGAATTGGCGAAGATGTAGTCGACACCCACCGCCTTCAGGCGGGCGAGGATGGCGCCGCCTGCGGTGATGCCGGGTTTCTTGGTTTGGGTCTGCATGAACGGACTCTGGGTGGTGGTCACATCTGGCTGGGAAGCCAGGTGGCGAGGATCGGAAAGGCGACGAGGATCGCCAGCCGGATGAGGTCGGTGACGATGAAAGGCGCGACGCCACGGAAGATCGTCGAGAAGCTGAGATCGCCGATGACGCTCTTGATGACGAAGACGTTCATGCCGACCGGTGGGTGGATCAGCCCGAGCTCGACCGTCATCACGATGATGATGCCGAACCAGATCGGGTCGAAGCCGAGCGCCGTGACGACCGGGAAGATGATCGGCACGGTCAGGATGATCATCGCCATCGCGTCCATCAGGCAGCCGAGGACGATGTACATCAGCAGGATCAGCAGGAGCACGCCATAGCGGCCGATGCCGAGCCCGGTCATGAACCCGGTGATCTTCTGCGGCGTGCCGGTGATGGTGAGGAAATAGCCGAAGATCAGCGCGCCGATCAGCACGGTGAACACCGCCGCGGCGGTCCGCGTCGCCTGCAGCAGCGATTGCAGGATCGCCTCCCGCGAGAGCTTGCGGCGCACCACGCCGATGATGAAGGCGCCGCCTGCGCCGACGCCGCCGGCCTCGGTGGGGGTGAACAGGCCGCCATAGAGCCCGCCGATCACGAAGGCGAAGAGCAGGAGCGGCGCCCAGACCTCGCCCAGCGCCCGGACGCGCTCGCGCAGCGGCAGCTTCGGCCCTGCCGGCAGAAGGCCCGGACGGGCGATGCCGATCAGCGCAATGGTCACCATGTACATCATGACCGCGATCAGGCCCGGAATGACGCCCGCCATGAACAGGCGCGAAATGTCCTGCTCGGTGATGATCCCGTAGACGACGAGCACGGTCGAGGGCGGGAACATCGCGCCCAGCGTGCCGCCGGCGGCGATCGTGCCGGCCGCGAAGGATTTCGGATAGTTGTGCCGGCGCATCTCCGGATAGGCGATGGTCGAGAAGGTGGCGGCCGTCGCGACCGAGGAGCCGGAGATCGCGGCGAAGCCGGCGCAAGCGGCGATCGTGGCGAAGCCGAGCCCGCCGCGGGCATGGCCGATCACGGCATTGGCGGCGCGGAACAATTCCCGGCTCATTCCTGAATTGGAGACGAAGGCGCCCATCAGCAGGAACATCGGGATGACGCCGAAGGTGTAGTCGGTGACCGTGCGCATCGAGGTCTGGCCGATCAGCTTCAGCGCCGGGCCGAAGCCGCTGATCAGCCCGAAGCCGACGACGCCGACGAGCCCCATCGCCATGCCGACAGGCACGCGCAGCAGCATGAGCGCGAAGAGAAGGACGAAGCCGCCGACGGCGACGAGATCTGGCGACATCGGTCTACTCGACAGGTTCGAGGGAATGCTCCTCGTTCACCCGCTCGGGGTGGAAGACGAGCCGGAAGGTGCGCACCGCGATCAGGATCACGGCCGAGACGTCGCCGAGCCAGGCGAGCGCGAAGAACGGCCAGGTCGGCAGTTGCAGGTCGTAGGTGAGGACGTTCTGCGCCTTGGTCGCCACGACCTTGTCGAAGAGCATGATCGTCTGCACCGTCACGACCAGCAGCAGGACCAGCGTGGCGAAGATGTCGATCAGCCGCTTCGCCCGCGGCCCGGCGGAGTCCCAGATCAGGTCGACGGTGATGTGGGTGCCGCGGTAGCTCGTCGCGGCAATGCCCCAGAAGATCAGGATGCCGAGGAACAGCCGGCCGAAATCGTAGCCGTCGGGGATCGAGACCGAGAAGAAGTAGCGCAGCAGGACCGAGATGAAGATGTCGGCCGCGACCAGCCCGACAAAACCGGCCGCGATCCACTCTATGCCCTCGATGAACCGGTCCATCGCGTTCTTCGGCGGCTGCGCCGCTGCGGGCGGCCGAACGCTGGCGTCGCCTGTCATGACGTCGCTCCTCTCGACAGGGGGAATGGCCGGCACGGCTCGCGAAGGAGCCGCGCCGGGCGAGGCCTCAGAAGCTGGCGTCGGCCTTCTTGAGCCCGGCCTTGAGCTCGCCGAGAATCGCCTCGGGATCGCCACCGACCTTCTTCACGCTCTCGGCCCAGCGCTCCTGCAGGGGCTTGACGGCGGCGCGCCAGGCCTCGATCTGCGCGGCGTCGAGTTCCACCACTTCGTGGCCGGGGGCCTTCTTCATCCGCTCGCGGCCGGCGAACTCGAAATCGGTCCAGGGCGCGGAGAGCTTGGCGGCCCAGGCATTGTTGCAGTGGTCGTCGATGACCTTCTTCTGCGCCGCCGAAGCGCCGTCATAGGTCGCCTTGTTCATCGTCCAGGTGTAGGCCGTCGTGTAGAGCGGCACGTCGAGGCTGAACTTCGTGACTTTCTCGATGCCGAACAGGAAGATCGAGTTCCACGGGAAGGTGATGGCGTCCGCCACGCCGCGCTCCAGCGCATCCCGCGATTCCGGAGCCGAGGCCTGGACATTGGTGCCGCCCAGCGTCGTCACCATCTCGCCGACCGTGACCTGAGCGGGGCGGACCTTCAGTCCTTTCACGTCGCCGGGCAGGACGATCTTCTTCTTGGAGTGAAAGGTGCCGGGATCATGGACGAAGGCGAGGCAGAAATGCGTGTCGCCCATCTCCTTCGGCGCATATTTGCGGTACCAGGCGTCCACCGCGAGCGAGCCGCCCTTGGCGTTGCTGACCGTGAAAGGAAGCTGCGCCGCGTTGATGATCGGGAAGCGGCCGGGCTGGTAGCCGGGGCTGACATAGCCGACATCGGCGATGCCGTCGCGAACCATGTCGTAATGGTCGAACGCCTTGCCGAGCTGCTCGGCCGGGAAGATCATCCCCTTGATCGTGCCGCCGGACTGCTTCTCCATATCGGCCGCCCAATCCTTCGCGGCCTGGACCAGCGGATGGGCCGGCGGAACCCAGAGCGAGATCCTCAGGGTGATCGTCTTGTCCTGAGCCTTTACAGCCGGCGCCGCGGCGAGGCCCGCCCCGGCGAGAATGGTCCCGAGCGCCAGCGTCGCGGCCCTGCGGGACGGGAATCGTCTCGTCGTCGTCATGAGGTTTCCTCCGTTTGCGTTTCCTCGGCGGGCGTTGCGCCTTCTTTCCCGTTGCACGGGTTTGGGCCTTGGCGGCCGTTCCTTCAGGTCGGTGAGCCGTTCTCGTCCCCGAGTTCCTCGGCGATGCGGCGCAGGATCGCGATGAAATGGGCCTTGTCCGCGCCGACGATGGCGTCGAGCCTCGCGTCATGGGCGTGGGCGATGCGCTTCAGCTTCTCCAGCATGGCCTCGCCCTCGGCGGTCAGCCGCACGCCGTAGCTGCGCTGGTCGGCGCGGCTGCGCCGGCGGGAGATGAGGCCGCGCGCATTGAGGAGCTTGATCGTGCTGGTCAGCGTCGAGCGGTCGCGGCCCACTAGCCGGCTAATATCACTCGGCGGCAGGCCCGGGTTCTCGGCGATGATGGTCAGAAGCGTGTACCAGCCAGGCTTCAGATCCTCGGCACCCGCCCCCTTGCGGATCGCCTGGAAGGAGGCCTCCTGCGCGATGCGCAGATAGTAGCCGACCAGATCGTGGAAGCTGTCCGGAATCTGCAGCTCGGACCGACCGGCAGCCCCGGTCCGGTCTGCAGGCCTAGGGATGGGAGAGGAGGCCATGTCTCGCCTTCAGAACGGGTAGTGCTGGGGGCCTTCGATGGTGATCCATCGCAGGTCGGTGAACTCGGCAATGCCAGCCTTGCCGCCGAAGCGGCCGTAACCCGAAGCCTTGACGCCGCCGAACGGCATCTGGGCCTCGTCCGCGACCGTTGGCCCGTTGATGTGGCAGATGCCCGTCTCCAGCCGGCGCGCCACCTCCATCGCCCGCTGGACGTCACGCCCGAACACCGCAGAGGACAGTCCGTATTCGGTGTCGTTGGCGACGCGGATCGCGTCCTCGACGCCCTTGACCCGAATGACGCTCTTGGCCGGGCCGAAGGATTCCTCGCTGTAGATGCGCATTTCCGGCGTGACTCGGTCGACGACGGTCGCGCTCACGATCGTGCCTTCGCGCGTGCCGCCGGCCCGGATCACGGCGCCCTTGGCCTTGGCATCGGCAACCAGCGCCTCGATCTTTTCCGCAGCCGCCTCGCTGACCAGCGAGCCGAGCACGACCGGTCCACGCGGATCGCCGGCCGGCAGCGCCGCCGCTCGCGCCGCGAACTTCGCGACGAAGGCGTCGGCGATCGTTTCGTCGACGATGATGCGCTCGGTCGACATGCAGATCTGGCCCTGGTTCATGAAGGAACCGAAGATCGCGGCATCCACCGCCGCATCGAGATCGGCGTCATCGAGCACGATCAGGGGTGCCTTGCCGCCGAGCTCGAGCAGCACCGGCTTGAGATGACGCGCCGCCGTCTCCGCGATGATGCGCCCGACGCGGGTGGAGCCGGTGAAATTGATGCGCTTCACCGCAGGATGGACGATCAGCGCCTCGACTACCGCGGCGGCATCGGCCGGCGCGTTGGTGACGACGTTGATGACACCTTTCGGCAGGCCGGCATCGCGCAGGACCTCGCCGATCATGCGCTGGGTCGCCGGACAGAGCTCCGAAGCCTTGAGCACCACCGTGTTGCCGCAGGCGATCGGCAGCGCCACGGCGCGGGTGCCGAGGATTACCGGCGCGTTCCACGGCGCGATGCCGACGCAGACGCCGGCCGCCTGGCGGATCGCGAGCGACAGGCAGCCAGCTTTGTCGGACGGAATGACCTCGCCACCGATCTGTGTGGTCATCGCCGCCGCCTCGCGCAGCATATTGGCGGCCAGTGTCGCATTGAACCGGCCCCAGGGCGTGGTCGCACCGGTCTCGCGCGTCATCGTCGCAGCGAAATCATCGGCACGCGCGGCCATCAGATCGGCCGCCTTTAGCAGCAGCGTGCGACGGGCGGTCGGAGCGGTCTGCGACCAGGCCGGGAAGGCTGCAGCCGCGGCTTCGACAGCGTGCATGGCGTCCTCGACTCCGCCGGCAGCCGCCCGCGAAGCGACATCGCCGCGTACCGGATCCCTGCGCTCGAAGGTGCCGCCGGCAACCGCCGGAACATCCTGATTGTCGATGAGGAGCCCAATCGTCATGTCGTCTCTCCCAGCGCCGGCGGCTTGGCCGCTTCTGAAGGCGTCGAGGCCTCGTTGCTCCGAACCAAGCACGGAAACGGGGGTGAGGCAAGATAGTTTGATATCCAATGATTGGACATCAAACCCAGCCGCGATCGCGACGAGGACCAGGCTCGCTGCGATGGAAAAGCCCAATGCCATCCGCAAGCTCGGCTTGTGCGATGGCGCAGAGCACTGGGGCGCTGCTGCGGAGCACGCTGGCGTGCGCTCCTTTGATGCGGACGCCGCGACGGCGACGAATTGACCGGGAAGGCGGGCTTTCGAGGCCCATGGTTCGACACCGCTCCCACAACCTCGAGTCCAAGCGCCCGGCGGCCTGGGGCCTCGAGGCCGCGTCGCGTCGGAAGCGCTTCTGGAGCGAGCGACTGGGAGCGGATGTTGGCCGGGCAGTCTTGCCGACGAGCTTCCTCAAAACCGGCTAGCGTCCCCGATCCGGCGCCGAGTCGGCTTTTTGTTGGCTTGCAGACGCAAGCCTCGACATCATGGGGCCATGATCGACCTGCGCAACATCGAGACCTTCTTCTGGGCCGCGGCGCTCGGCAGCCTTCGGGCAGCCTCGGAGAAGCTCGGAACCACCCAGCCCGCGATCTCGCAGCGGATCGCCTCGCTGGAGGCGGCGCTCGGCGTGCGGCTGTTCGAGCGCGACGCCCGCGGCGTCAAGCTCACGGCCAAGGGCCACGAACTCCTTGCCCATGCCGAGCGGATGATGCAGGCGCGCCGCGACATGATGCAGGCGGCCCGCGACCAAACCACCATGAGCGGCACGTTGCGCATCGGGGTTGCCGAGACGATCGTGCAGACCTGGCTGCCCAAGCTGATCGAGGAGGTCCATGTCGCCTATCCGGCGCTCGTCCTGGAGATCGAGGTCGATAGCACCCATGTGCTCCAGTCGCATCTGATGGCGCGCCAGATTGACCTCGCCTTTCTGCTCGGCCCGGTGCTGGAGGCGCGGGTCGAGAACCTGCCGCTCTGCACCTATCCGCTTGCCTGGGTGGTCAAGCCAGGCGCGGGCCTCGGCCCCGGCTCCGTGTCGCTCTCCCGCATCGCCGCGCTCCCGATCATCACCTATCCCTCCAACAGCTCGCCCTATCGGCAGGTCCGCGACATGCTGATGCGCGCCGGCATCTCGACCCCGCGCATGTATGGCAGCGCCTCGCTCTCGATGGTCGTGCGCATGGTGCTCGACGGCATCGGGGCCGCCGTGATCACGCCGGTCTTCCTCGGTCGCGAGCTGGAACGCGGCGAATTGCAGATCGTCGAGGTCGAGGCCGATCCTCTGCCCGATCTGAGCTTCACCGCGAGCTGGATCGATGGACCCGACAGCCATCCCGCCCGCGTCATCGCGCGTATGGCGCAAGCGGTCGCACGGCAGGATGGTCGCGGTGCGGAGGGGGGATAAATCTGGCTTATACCTCCGTTCCAAACATACGATTGGACAGCAACGCCCGCCATGCCCTGCAATGCCGATGCATAGACGGCTCTAAAGCCGCGGCAGAGGGGTCACGCGTTGAACGTTGCAGACATCGCGATTTCGAAGCGCCTTGCCTTGGGTGCTGCTGTCGTCGTCTCGTCCTGATCCGCAATGACGGTCGGAGCGGCGCGCGACATCATCGATCTGCTTGCGGAGCGGCGGAGCGCTCTGCTGCAGCTCGCGCGCGACCATGGTGCCGGCAGCGTCGCCGTCTTCGGCTTCGGTAGCGCGCTTGGCGCCGGCAGCGCTTCGCACGGTGCCCTTCGGTTCTTCAGCGGTTGGGATGGGCATGAAAGCCTGTCGCTCATGCTCGTCACCCAACAGGGCGCGCATCTTCTGGTCGGCAGCCCGTTCATGCTGCCGCTGGCGCGCGAGTTGCAGCCGGATCTTGCCGTCGAGCATGTCCCGCCGCTGGACTGGGGCAAGGCGCTCGTGGCGCTGGCGAACGGCACTTGCGTCGCGACGGTAGGCTTCGGCGAATTGCCCCGGGAGCTTGATGCTGCGCTGACGGCGGACGGCTTTGTCGCTGGCCCCTCGCTGGACGACGCCGCAGCGCGACTGCGGCTGGTCAAGGATGCAGCAGCCCTTGGCCGGCATCGCGACGCGGCCGCCCTGTGCGATCTGCTCTTCGGCCGGCTCGGTGCGGAGCTGGCGAGGCGGCGTCCGGCCTGGGAAATCCAGCTCGATCTCGAAACCGAGGCGCGTCGGCAGGGCGCCGATTATTGCCGGACCTGGCTGACCGTCGCGCCGGCAGCGGACTACCCGCGCTACTGGCCGGCGGAGGCGCGGCGGGTGCCCGAGCCTGGCGACCAGGTTCTCTTCGGCGTCGCGCTGACAGTCGACGGTCATTGGGGCCACGGCATCCGGATGGGCAGCATCGGGCCCCAGAAGGCCGCGCACCGCGAACTCGCCGGCCATGTCGAGGCCATGCTGGAGGCGGGGCTGTCGGTGCTGCGTCCGGGCCTGCCGCTCGGCGGAGCCGAGCAGGCCATGGAGGCGGTTCTGGCCGAGCGCGTCGATGCGCAGGACCGCCCGCGCCTCCGGCGCTTCCGCAACGGGCATGGTCTGGGCTTCTCCTATGAGGAGCCGCTGACGACCGGCGTGTTCCGCCAGCACTTCGATCCCGGTGCGCCGCCGGCCGCGGCCTCCGATCTCGCGCTGGCGCCCGGCATGATCTTCGAGCTCCATCCCAATCTGTTCGTGCCCGATCTCGGCGGCGCGGCGCTCGGCGAGATGGTCCTCGTCACGCCGGACGGCTCCGAATGCCTGCTCCACCATCCTCGCGCCTGCCAGTCCTGGGACTAGGGCGCGAGGCATTTCACCACCACCAACGAGGGGATAACGATGAAAGCTTTCATTCTCGCGGCGGGCCTGCTCGCGGCAACCGCCGCCTCCGCACAGGACCTGCCGAAGACCAGCCTCAAGATCGTCGGCGGTTTGAGCAACCTGACGGCCTATCAGGACTACGAGCAGCCGTTCTGGACCAAGACGATCCCCGAGAAGTCGAAGGGGCAGGTCACGGCCGAGATCAAGGGGTTCAACGAGATGGGGCTGAAGGGCCCCGAGCTGCTGCGGTTGATGTCGCAGGGCGTGATCGAGTTCGGCACGGCGACGCTCTCCTATTTCGCCAGTGACAACCCGATCAACGAGGCTATCGATCTCGCCGGCCTGGCGCCCGACGCCAAGACCGCGCGCAAGATCACCGACGCCTTCGAGCCGATCTACGCCAAGTTCTACGGCGAGGGCTCGAAGGTCCGCCTGCTCGGCATCTCGCCCTATCCGGCGCAGGTGCTGTTCTGCAATGCCGAGATCAAGGGCCTCGCCGATCTCAAGGGCAAGAAGGTCCGCACCTCCAGCCGCACCCAGGCCGAGTTCGTCGAGGCCTTCGGCGGCTCGAGCGTGACCATGGCCTTCGGCGAGGTCGTGCCGGCCCTGCAGAACAAGGTCGTCGACTGCGCCATCACCGGCTCGCTCTCCGGCTATTCGGCCAAATGGTACGAGGTCTCGACCCATCTGCTGGCGCTGCCGATCAACTGGAACCAGCAGATCCACGCGGTCAACGAAGCCGCCTGGAACAAGATCGACCCCAAGGTCCGCGAGTTTCTGGCGACCAACATCAAGACCCTGGTCGGCCAGATCTGGGACGCGGCCGCGCAGCAGACCCAGCAGGGCTATGATTGCAACACCGGCGCCGCCGCCTGCACGCTGCCGGTCAAGGGCAAGATGCAGCTCGTGGTCCCGACCGACGCCGACAAGGCGCTGCTCAAGACCGTGCTGCAGGAGAAGGTGCTGCCGAAATGGGCCGCACGCTGCTCGGCCGATTGCGTCGCCGGCTTCAACGCCACGATCGGCAAGGAACTCGGCCTGACCGCCAAGAAGTAAGCGCCGGAACCGGAGGCCGGCCCGCGCCGGCCTCCTCCCCACTTGACCGGGAGCCGAGGATGCCATGACCAATCCGCCCCCGCCTAACGCTCTGGCGGCGCTGCTGCGCCATGCCGAGAGGCTGTCCCGCGCCGCCGTCTGGTGCGCCGGGGCCCTGACCATCGCGAGCGTGCTGCTGATCTCCTTCGACGTGCTCGCCCGCAAGTTCCTTGGCTTCACCACCGGCGGCGCGGACGAATTGTCGAGCTATGCCTTCGCCGTCAGCACGAGCTGGTCGCTCGCTTTCGCGACCCTGCAGCGTGCCCATGTCCGCGTCGACGTGCTTTATCAGTACCTTCCCGTGCGGCTCGCCGCCGTCCTCGACTGGGTCTCGCTGGTCGCGCTCGGCGTCTTCATGGCGATGCTGACCTACTATGCCTATGACGTGGTCGGCGCCTCGCTCGCCCAGAGTTCGCGGGCCAACACGCCGCTGGCGACGCCGCTCGCGATCCCTCAGGGGCTGTGGTTCGTCGGCCTGCTCTTCATGTGCGTCGTCCTCGCCCTGATGCTGCTGCGCGCCTCGATCGCGCTGGTGACCGGCGACATCGCCACCGTGAAGGCGATTGCAGGCGTCCGTTCCACCCAGGAAGAGGCCGAGGAGGAAGCCGCCGCCGGCGAGCGCATGGTCAAGGGAGACGCGGCATGATCGCCACCACCCTCATCCTCCTGCTCGTCCTGATCGGCCTGTCGATCCCGGTCGGAGCGGCGCTCGGCGTACTCGGCCTGATCCTTGACCCGCTCTATTCGATGCTGCCGCTGACCCGCGGCATCGGCGAGCTGGCCTGGAGCACCAACAACGAGTTCCTGCTCGTCGCCATCCCGCTCTTCATCCTGCTCGGCGAGATCCTGCTGCGCTCCGGCCTTGCCGAGCGGATGTATGGCGCGATGAGCCTGTGGCTGTCCTGGCTGCCGGGCGGGCTCATGCACGCCAATATCGGTGCCTCCGCTTTGTTCGCGGCGACCTCCGGATCGAGCGTCGCGACCGCGGCGACGGTCGGCACGGTCGCGCTGCCGCAGATCAAGCGCTACGGCTACAACGAGCCGCTCTTCCTCGGCAGCCTTGCGGCCGGCGGCACGCTCGGCATCCTGATCCCGCCCTCGATCAATCTCGTGCTCTACGGAGTGCTGACCAACTCCTCGGTGCCCAAGCTCTATCTTGCCGGCATCATTCCCGGCCTGCTGCTGGCCGGCCTGTTCATGCTTACGGTGATCATCGGTTGCATCGCGAAGCCGGAATGGGGCGGGCGTCGCATTACCGCGAGCTGGGGCGAGCGTTTCGCCAGCCTGAGGCATCTGGCGCCGCCACTCGGCATCTTCCTGCTCGTGGTCGGGTCGATCTATGCCGGCCTCGCCACGCCGACGGAGGCTGCCGCGCTTGGCGTAACCGGTGCGATGATCCTCGCGGCATTCTCGCGCCGGCTGACATTGTCGATGCTGCGGGACGCCGTCGAGGGCACGATGAAGGCGACTGCGATGATCATGCTGATCATCCTCGCCGCCGCCTTCCTCAACTTCGTGATGTCGGCGACCGGCATAACCGACGCGATCACCGGTTCGATCCGTGGCCTCGGCCTGTCGCCGGTGCAGATGCTGTTCGTGATCGTGGTGTTCTACCTGATCCTCGGCTGCTTCATGGAGACGCTCTCCATGATGATCACGACGATCCCGATCGTGGCGCCGATCATGATCGGGCTCGGCTACGATTCGATCTGGCTCGGGATCCTGATCATCGTGCTCGTCGAGGCCGCGCTGATCACCCCACCGGTCGGCCTCAATCTCTTCGTGGTCCAGAGCCTGCGCAAGAGCGGCTCGATGAATGCGGTGATCATGGGCAGCATGCCCTATGTCGCGGCGATGGCATTGCTGCTGCTGCTGCTCGCGCTCTTCCCGGACCTCGCGCTCTTCCTGCCCCGCGTCTTCGACTAGGCGCGGAGGTATCACCTTTCCCAATTCCCGAAAAATCTGCAGGACGTCATGGAACTCCACTTCACCGTTGAAGGCGGCGCTGCCACGAAGCCGCTCAAGGTCGAACTCGCCCAATTGGTCGTCGCCGGCTGGGCCGGGCGCGACCGCGCCGCGATCGAGCACCATATCGAGGAACTCGCCGCCATAGGCGTGCCGCGGCCGAGCACGGTACCGCTCTACTACCGTGTCGCCGAGAGCCTGGCGACGCAGGCGGAGTCCATCCAGGTCATCGGGACCGAAAGCTCCGGCGAGGTCGAGACCTTCGTTTTCAGCGCCGGCGGCGAGATGTATGTCAGCCTCGCCTCCGACCATACCGACCGCAAGCTGGAGACGATCGGCGTTGCGATCTCCAAGCAGCTCTGCGCCAAGCCGCTGGCACGCAAGGCCTGGCGCTTCGCCGAGGTTGCCGGGCACTGGGACGAGATGATCATCCGCTCCCATATCGAGGAGAACGGGGCGCGCGTGCTCTATCAGGAAGGTCCGCTGGCCAGCCTGCGCCCGCCGCTCGAGCTCATCGCCGGCTTCACCGGCGGCGCAGCGCTCCTGCCGGACGGAACCGGGATGATCTGCGGCACGGTCGGTGCGATCGGCGGTATCCGGCCGTCCCCGTCCTTCGCCATGGAGCTGTTCGATCCCGTGCTCGGCCGCAGCATCGAGCATGCTTACAGGATCGTGTCGTTGCCGGAAGTCGCCTGACCATGAGCCGGACGCTGACCGAGCTGCGCGATGATCTCGCCGCGGGGCGCACCACCTCCGTCGCCCTGACGGAAGACGCCCTGGCGCGCGCGCAAGCGAACGACGGTGAAGGCGCCCGCGTCTTCACCAAACTCTACGCCGAGCGCGCTCTGCAAGCGGCCCGCGCCTCCGATGCCCTTCGGCAAGCCGGTTTCATCCGCTCACCCCTCGAGGGTCTGCCGATCTCGATCAAGGACCTGTTCGACGTCGCCGGCGACATCACCAAGGCAGGCAGCGTCGCGCTCGACGACGCGCCGCCCGCCCGGGCCAATGCGCCTGTGGTCGATCGCCTCGTCGCCGCCGGCGCGGTCATCGTCGGCCGCACCAACATGACCGAGTTCGCCTTCTCCGGGCTCGGGCTCAACCCGCATTACGGCACGCCGCTGAACCCGTTCGACCGGGCCGCCGGGCGCATTCCGGGCGGCTCGTCCTCGGGGGCGGCGGTCTCGGTCAGCGATGGCATGGCGGCAGCCGCGGTCGGCACGGATACAGGCGGTTCGGTCCGGATTCCCGCTGCGCTCTGCGGCCTCACCGGTTTCAAGCCGACTGCACGGAGGGTCCCGCGCGAGGGGGCCATGCCGCTTTCGACCAGCCTCGATTCGATCGGGCCGATTGCGCGCAGCGTCGCCTGCTGCGCGATGCTCGACGCGGTTCTCTCCGGCACTGGCGAGAACCTGCTCGGTGAAGCGAGCCTCGCCGGATTGCGGCTCGCCGTGCCCAGGACCGTCGCGCTCGACGGCATGGACACGGTGGTCGCGGCCGGCTTCGAAGCCGCGCTCGGGGTCCTGTCGCGGGCCGGTGCGCGGATCAGCGAGATCGACATCCCCGAATTCGCGCAGCTCGGCGCGATCAATAGCAAGGGCGGCTTTACGGCGGCGGAAGCCTGGCACTGGCATCGCGATGTGATCGAGCGGGCGGGCGATCGCTACGATCCGCGCGTGCGAGTGCGGATTCTGCGCGGCCGGGAGATGTCGGCTGCCGACTATATCGACCTGCTGGCGGCCCGCTCCGCCTGGATCGCCGCGGTCGAGGCGCGGATCGCCCCCTTCGACGCGCTGGTCATGCCGACCGTGCCGGTCGTCGCGCCTCGGATCGACGAGCTGTCGGACGACGCTGCCTTCGGCGCCACCAATTTGCTGATCCTGCGCAACCCCACCTTCATCAACTTCCTCGACGGCTGTGCCCTGAGCGTGCCGTGCCATCGCCCCGGGGAGGCGCCGGTCGGGCTGATGCTCGCCGGCGCGGCTGGGCGCGACCGCGCGGTCCTGTCGATCGGGCAGGCGGTGGAACAGGCGCTGCGCGCCGCAAGCGGGAGCTGAGGCCATGGCCGAAAACCTGTCCTTGCTTGATCCCCATGCGGCGCGCCTGGCGGTTCGCTCGGGCGCCTTCGACGCGCCCACCGCGAATGTCGCGCCGGGCTTCGTCCAGGCCAATCTGGCGATCCTGCCGCGCGAGCTCGCCTTCGAGTTCATGCTGTTTTGCCAGCGCAACCCGAAGCCCTGTCCGCTGATCGGGGTGTCCGAGATCGGCGATCCCATGCTGCCTGCGCTTGGGCACGATCTCGACATCCGCAGCGACCTGCCGCGCTACCGCATCTGGCAGGACGGCGAGCTGGTGGCGGAGCCGGCCGACATCCGCGACTACTGGCGCGAGGATCTGGTCAGCTTCCTGATCGGCTGCTCCTTCTCCTTCGAGGAGGCGATGCTCGCCGCCGGCCTGCCGGTGCGCCATATCGAGCAGGGCAGCAACGTGCCGATGTACCGGACCTCGATCGCGACGACGCCGGCGGGCCGCTTTTCCGGGCCGCTGGTGGTCTCGATGCGCCCGCTGACGCCGGCCGATGCGATCCGCGCCGTCCAGGTCACCGGCCGGTTTCCGTCGGTTCATGGGGCGCCCGTCCATCTCGGCGACCCCGCCGCCATCGGCATCCAGGACATCATGGCGCCCGATTATGGCGACCCCGTCGAGATCAGGCCCGGCGAGATCCCGGTGTTCTGGGCTTGCGGTGTCACGCCGCAGGCCGTGATCGCTCATACCCGTCCGTCGTTCTGCATTACCCACGCACCGGGTCGTATGCTCGTCACCGATATTCGCAACGGCGCGCTCGCCGCGGGCTGATCCTTCAGGGGGGTCGGTGGCGGCGCGCCAGAAGCTGGGGTTGGGACGTCGCCCGCCGCCGGCTGTGGGGGGCCCACAAGTCCGGATCGCGCTTCCATACGCGGTCGAAAGTCAAAATGGCCTGCCTCTGGTAGAGCGCGACGCCGCACTCAGAACGGTCGATCGAGCGCCAGGAGATCGACAAGCGCGAAGCCGCACGGCTGGGTGGCTCAAGGGAAAAGCGGCTCGATCGGCTCAAGCCGGCGGACCGGCTCGATCGCCAGCAACCTCATGGCCACTCCCGCCGGCAGCGCGGCATCCGCGCGCCAGCGCGAGACGAGGCTCGCCGGGTCGCTCGGCCCCCGCAGCTCGACGGCCATGATCTCCCGGCTTGGTTGGCCGTCCTCGTCGCGCTCCGTGGCGACTAGGCGGAGCCTGCCTTGCGAGGCGCGCGCGAGCTGCTCGACCCGGCCGAGCAAAGCCTGCCGGGTGCCCTCGGTCCGCGAGTCGTATTCGAGAAGCAGCAGCGCTTCCATGGCGGCTCAGCCGTTGCGGAAGGTGTAGCTGTAGCCGTTGATCGCCGGCACGCCGCCGAGATGGGCGTAGAGCACCTTCGAACCAGCGGGGAAGAAGCCCTTCCGTACCAGGTCGATCATGCCCTGCATGGATTTTCCCTCATAGACCGGGTCAGTCATCATGCCTTCGAACCGTGCCGAAACGCGTATCGCCTCGATGGTTTCCTTCGAGGGAACGCCGTAGAGCGGATAGGCGTAATCCTCGTTCAGCACGATGTCGTCTTCGGTAATATCCTTGCCGCCGACCAAGGCCGACGTCTTCTGCGCGATGTCGAGCACCTGTGCCTTGGTCTGCGTCGGCGTCGCCGAAGCGTCTATGCCGATGACGTTTCGCTGGCGCCCGTCTTTGGCAAAGCCGACGACCATGCCTGCATGGGTCGAGCCGGTGACGGTGCATACGACGATGTAGTCGAACTTGAAGCCGAGCTCGGCCTCCTGAGCCCTGACCTCTTCGGCAAAGCCGACATAGCCGAGACCGCCGAATTTGTGGACCGAGGCGCCTGCGGGGATGGCGTAGGGCTTGCCGCCCTTAGCCTTCACATCCGCCAGCGCGTTCTCCCAGCTGGCACGGATGCCGATGTCGAAGCCCTCATCGACCAGTTCGACATGGGCGCCCATGACGCGGGACATCAGGATATTGCCGACCCGGTCGTAGACCGCATCGTCATGCGGAACCCAGCTCTCCTGCACGAGCCGGCACTTCATGCCGATCTTGGCGGCGGTTGCCGCGACCATGCGGGTGTGGTTCGACTGGACGCCGCCGATCGAGACCAGTGTGTCGGCGCCGGACGCGATCGCGTCGGGGATAATGTATTCGAGCTTGCGCAGCTTGTTGCCGCCGAAGGCGAGGCCAGAGTTGCAATCTTCGCGCTTGGCGTAGAGCTCGACGGCGCCGCCGAGAAAGGCGGACAGCCGGGAAAGTCTCTCGATCGGCGTCGGTCCGAAAGTCAGCGGATAGCGTTCGAATTGGCTTAGCATGGCGGCTTCTCCCCATCACTTGAATGGGCGAAAGCTAACGAAATCACGCTGAAACGTCCTTTCAAACTTGAGCTGTAGATTGCCATTCAAGCGACGTTGATTTGCTCGTGAGAACTTTTTGCTTTCATAGAATGGGGGAAAAATGGAAGGCTGTTTCATGGACGATGAACTCGACCGGACCGACCTCAAGATTCTTCGTCTGCTACAGTCCGACGGGCGCCTCGGTAATGCCGAGATCGCCAAGCGCGTGAACACCAGCCCCGCCACCTGCCACCGCCGGATTCAGCGTCTCTTCGCCGAGGGCTACGTCACCTCGGTGCGGGCGCAGATCGCCCCGCAAAAGGTCGAGATGGGCACGCTCGCTTTTGTCGGCGTGGTGCTGGACCGCTCGACCCCGGAGAGCTTCGGTGCCTTCGAGGAGGCGATCCGCGAGATGAAGCTCGTGCTCGACTGCCACATCGTCGCTGGCGATTTCGATTACATCCTCAAGATCCGCGTGCGCGACATGGCCGACTTCAACAAGCTCCATGCCGACCGGCTGATCGCGCTGCCGGGCGTGCGTCAGACACGCACCTTCTTCGTGATGAAGGAGGTCGTGGACAACGCGCCGCTGGTGTTTTGAGGGCGAAGCTCAAGCCGCGATCGCGACCGTCCCAGTCGTCGTCCGAAGCGCCCGTCAGGACCACCTGCGCGCAGCCGGACGATCTTCAGACGGCTCAAATCTTGGGATCGATGATCACGTTAAGCCGCGCCTGGAGGCCTTCAATGGGCGGAGGAATTCGACTCACGATCGGGTTCACGCTCGACACGGCGCTCAGATGTCGACGGTGGCGTTGAGCGCGTTGGTCTGGATGAACTCGCGGCGCGGTTCGACGACGTCCCCCATCAGCTTGACGAATAGGTCGTCGGCCTCGCCGTTCTGGTCGACCTTGACGCGCAGCAGGGAACGGACGTCGCGATCGAGCGTCGTCTCCCAGAGCTGATCCGGGTTCATCTCGCCCAGCCCCTTGTAGCGTTGCAGCGCGACCCCCTTCTTGCCGATGGTCGAGACCGCATCGAACAGGTCGCTCGGCCCGTTGATGGCGAAGGAATCCCCCTTGCGGGCAAGCGTGCCGGGGCTGGCATAGGCCTCCTGCAGCGAGGCGGCGGCGGCGTGCAGCTTGCGCGCTTCGGCGCTGGCGAGCAGGCCGGCGTCGATCGTCGCAGCCTGCTTCACGCCGCGCACCATCCGCGTGAACACGAAGCCGCCGTCGCTGACCTTGCCCTCCCAGCCTCGCTCCAGCTCGTCGGAGATGGCGTCGAGCCGTTGCGCGATCCTGGTCGCGGCGGCGTTCGCCGCTTCCGTGTCGTCCTCGCCGAGCGGATGCAGCGCGCCTGCGATCGCCATCTGCTCGACGATGCGGCGGTCGTAGCGCGAATGCAGCTGCGCCAGCGCGTTGCGGACGTTGCGCGCCTCCTCGATCAGCGCCCTGAGATCGGCACCACCGCGCTCCACGCCCCCGGCCGTCTTGAAGGTCGCGCCCTCGATGGTGGAATCGATCAGGTATTCCTCGAGCGCGCGCTCGTCCTTGAGATAGACATGGCTCTTGCCGCGGCTTGCCTTGTAGAGCGGCGGCTGGGCGATGAAGAGATGGCCGGCATCGATCAGCTCCGGCATCTGCCGGAAGAAGAAGGTCAGCAGCAGCGTGCGGATATGGGCGCCGTCGACGTCGGCGTCGGTCATGATGATGATCTTGTGGTAGCGCAGCTTGGCGAGGTTGAAGCCGCCCTGGTCCGCGTCGGCGCGGCCGATGCCGGCGCCCAGCGCCGTGATCAGCGTGCCGACCTGCTCGGATGAGAGCATCTTGTCGAAGCGTGCCCGCTCGACGTTGAGGATCTTGCCGCGCAGCGGCAGCACGGCCTGGTATTCGCGGGCGCGGCCCTGCTTGGCGGAGCCGCCGGCCGAGTCGCCCTCGACGATGAAGAGTTCGGACTTGGCCGGGTCTCTCTCCTGGCAATCGGCCAGTTTGCCCGGGAGGGACGCGATGTCGAGCGCGCCCTTGCGGCGGGTGAGGTCGCGCGCCTTGCGGGCGGCCTCGCGGGCGGCGGCGGCCTCGACGACCTTGCCGACGATGGTCCTGGCTTCGTTCGGGTGCTCTTCCAGCCATTCGGAGAGCGCCTGGTTGACGACGTTCTCGACGACCGGGCGGACCTCGGAGGAGACCAGCTTGTCCTTGGTCTGCGAGGAGAATTTCGGATCGGGCACCTTGACCGAGACGATCGCGGTCAGGCCTTCGCGGCAATCGTCGCCGGTCAGCGAGACCTTCTCCTTCTTGGAGATGCCGGAGGTCTCGGCATAGCCGGTGACCTGGCGGGTCAGTGCGGCGCGGAAGCCGGCGAGATGGGTGCCGCCGTCGCGCTGCGGGATGTTGTTGGTGAAGCAGAGCACGTTCTCGTGGTAGCTGTCGTTCCACCACAGCGCGACGTCGACGGTGATGCCGTCCTTCTCCGCCGTCAGCATGATCGGCTTGTCGACGACGGCCGTCTTGGCCCGGTCGAGATAGCGCACGAAGGCTTCGACGCCGCCTTCATACATCAATTCCTCGCGCACCACCTCGGCATGGCGCGCATCGGTCAGGACGATACGCACGCCCGAATTCAGGAAGGCGAGCTCGCGCAGGCGATGCTCCAGCGTCTTGTAGTCGAACTCCACCATGGTGAAGGTCTCTTGCGACGGGGTGAAGGTCACCTCCGTGCCGCGCTTGTCGCCCTGCGGGCCGACGACGGCGAGCGGCGCGACCGCCTCGCCGTGGCGGAATTCCATGAAGTGCTCGTGCCCGCCGCGCCAGATGCGCAGCTTCAGCGAGGTCGAGAGCGCGTTGACGACCGAGACGCCGACGCCGTGCAGGCCGCCCGAGACCTTGTAGGAGTTCTGGTCGAACTTACCGCCGGCATGGAGCTGGGTCATGATGACCTCGGCCGCCGAGACGCCTTCCTCGCTGTGGATATCCGTCGGAATGCCGCGGCCATTGTCGGTCACCGTGACCGAACCGTCGGCGTTCAGCGTCACCGTGACGATGTCGGCATGGCCGGCCAGCGCCTCGTCGATGGCGTTGTCGACGACCTCGTAGACCATGTGGTGCAGGCCCGAGCCGTCATCGGTGTCGCCGATATACATGCCCGGCCGCTTGCGAACCGCATCCAACCCCTTGAGAACCTTGATGGAATCGGCGCCGTAATCGTCGGGCTGGGCGCTGAGCGCGGCATCGGTCATGAAGTCGTCCTTGAACGGGCGAGCGAGCGCCCGCGAGAATCCTGATTCGAAAGCACAATATAGGGACAGACGATGGCTTTTTCACGCGCCCGCGTATGTGCGTGCGTGAGCGCGAGCCCCGCTGCCGTCCTTGCTGCGCTCGCACGGCAGGTCGGTGGGAGAAGAGTCTTCAGCCGCGGAACGCCGCGATCGCCTCGAGGAAGGTCTCGCCATACTGGGCGAGCTTGCGTTCGCCGACGCCTTCGATCGCCCGCATCTCGTCGAGGCCGAGCGGGCGTTCGCGCGCCATCGCGATCAGGGTGCGGTCGGTGAAGATGATATAGGCCGCCACGCCCTCGGCGCGGGCAAGCTCCAGCCTGAGCTTGCGCAGATGCTCGAACAGGGCCGCGGTTTCTCCGTCGAGCCCGTCGGCGCGCGCCGCCTCCCGCTCGGAGCGGCGCGAACGGCGCTCGGCGAACGGATCGACTCGGAGTGCGATGCTCTCGCGCCCGAACAGGATGTTCTCGCCCTTCGGCGTCAGCTTGAAGCCGCCATGCTCGACGCTGGCCTCGGCGAGCGCGCCGGCCGCAAAGAGCTTGCGCGTCAGCCCCATCCAGGCGGCCTTGGACTTGTCGGCGCCGACGCCGAAGGTCTTCAAGCCGTCATGGTTCTGGCGGCGGATGGTTTCGGTCGTCGTGCCCGTGAGGATGTCGGCGAGATGGCCGGCGCCGAAGCGTTCGCCCGAGCGGATCACGGCCGAAAGCAGCTTGCGCGCCTCCAGCGTCGCGTCCTGCAGTGCCGGCGCTTCCGCGCCGCAGAGATCGCAGCGGAACGGCACCTGCCCGTGCCGACAGGACGGCGTCTCCTCGCCGAAATAGGCCAGCAGCGCGCCGCGCCGGCAGAGCGCGTTCTCGCACAGGTCGATCATCGCGTTGAGGCGCTTGTGTTCGATGCCCCGGCGCTCGTCGTCGATCGGCTTCTCGTCGATCTGGCGCCGTCTCAGCACCATGTCGTCGACACCGTAGAGGGTGAGCGTGTCGGCCGGGAGCCCGTCGCGGCCGGCGCGGCCGATCTCCTGGTAGTAGCTTTCGACCGAGCCCGGCATGTCGGCGTGGACGACGAAGCGCACATCCGGCTTGTTGATGCCCATGCCGAAGGCGATGGTGGCGCAGACGACGACCTCGTCCTCCTGCAGGAAGATATCCTGGTTGCGGTTGCGCTCCGCCTGCTCGAGCCCGGCATGGTAGGGCAGGGCGTTCCAGCCTTTTTCACGGAGCCCGGCCGCAAGGCGCTCGGTCTTGCTCCGCGAGGAGCAGTAGACGATGCCGGAGCCGCCGCGATGCCGGCGCAGGAAATCGTCGATCTGCCGGCGCGGCTGATCCTTCGGCGCGAAGGCGAGCTTCAGGTTCGGTCGGTCGAAGGAATGCACCACCATCTGCGGCGGCGCAGGGAAGAGCTGCTGGGCGATGTCGGCCTGGGTCTGCCGGTCGGCGGTGGCGGTCAGCGCCGTGACGGGCACGCCGCCCAGGGCCTCGCGCGCCTTGGCGAGCAGGCGGTACTCCGGGCGGAAATCATGGCCCCATTGCGAGACGCAATGCGCCTCGTCGATGGCGAGCCGGTTCACGCCGATCCGCTTCAGCCGCGAGACCAGTCCCTCGCCGGCCAATCGCTCCGGCGAGACGAAGAGCAGGCGCAATTCGCCGGCATTGAGCTTGTCCCAGGCCTCTGCGGCCTCCTCCTCGCTGTTCATCGAGTTGAGCGAGGCGGCCGATACGCCGGCGCGGACGAGCTGGCCGACCTGGTCGCGCATCAGCGCGATCAGCGGCGAGACGACCAGCGTCAGCCCGCCCGCGACCAGCGCCGGCAGCTGGTAGCACATCGATTTGCCGGAGCCCGTCGGCATCACCGCGAAGACGTCGCGCCCGTCGAGGGCGGCGGCGATCACCTCCCACTGTCCGGGGCGGAAGTCGTCGTAGCCCCACACGGATTTCAGGATCGCGCGGGCTTCTGATTCGCGGGAGGGCGACATGGGATGTGGGTGTGCCGCAGCTGGCCACGCTTGGCCAGTCTCCGGCACGGATCGCCACCCCAAATCGGGGGAAGACCACCTTTAGCCGGCCGCGTCGGCCTGCTTGGCGGGGTGCGCCGCCTGGAAGGCCGGATGCGCCTCGGCCAGCATTTCGACGCGCAGGATCCGCGGATAGGCCTCGAGCGGCACGTTGAAGCGCCGCGCCGCATAGAGCTGCGGGACGAGATAGGCGTCGGCGAGACCGGGCGCCGGCCCGAAGCAGTAGCCGTCCTCGCTGATCATCGCCTCCACCGCGGCGAAGCCCTGTCCGATCCAGGTCGCGATCCAGCCGTTGACCTCCTCCTCCGGGCGGCCGAGCGGCCCGCGCAGATAGGTCAGCGGCCCGACATTGTGCAGCGGATGCACGTCGCAGCCGATGATCGCCGCAACGGCGCGGACTTTTGCGCGTGCGACCGGATCGGCGGGCAGGAGCGGCGGATTCGGATAGACCTCTTCCAGATATTCGATGATGGCGGGCGATTGCGTGAGCACGCTGCCGTCATCGAGCACCAGCGTCGGCACGCGGCCCTGCGGGTTGAGCGCGCGATAGGCCTCGGTTTTCTGCTCGCCGCGGACAAGATGCACGAAGGCCTGCTCCGCCGCGATGCCCTTCAGGGCGAGCGCGATGCGCAGGCGATAGGAGGAGGTCGAGCGCCAGTAGCCGTAGAGCTTCATCGCTTTCTCCTCACGGAGCAGGCTGGATGATGGCCCGGCATTCGCCGAAGCCGATCGAGGCGAAGCCGTCGCGCCGGGCCTGCGCCCTCAGCACGATCTCGTCGCCATCCTCGAGGAAGCGCCGTTCCTCGCCGGAGGGCAGCTCGATCGGGGTGCGGCCGCCCTGCGTGCTCTCCAGCAGGCTGCCGCGGCTGGCCTGGTCAGGGCCGGAGATGGTGCCGGAGCCGAGCAGGTCGCCCGGCATCAGATTGCAGCCATTGCTGCTGTGATGCGCCAGCATCTGCGCGACGGTCCAGTACATGTGCCGCGCGTTCGAGCGGGCGAGACGATGGGCCGGCAGGTTGTCGCGCCGCATCGCTTCGGTCCGGATCAGGACGTCGAGTTCGAGATCGAAGGCGCCTGTGGCTTGATCCTCTGCATCGGAGAGATAGGGCAGAGGTGCGGGGTCGCCTTCCGGACGCGGAGGCTGCGCGATCCGGAACGGCGCCAGCGCCTCGGGCGTAATGATCCAGGGCGAGATGGTCGAGGCGAAGCTCTTCGCCAGGAACGGCCCCAGTGGCTGGTATTCCCAGGCCTGGACGTCGCGCGCCGACCAGTCGTTCAGCAGGCAGAATCCGGCGATGTGGTCCGCCGCCGCGGAGATCGGAACCGGCTCGCCCTGCTCGTTGCCCGGCCCGACCCAGATCCCGAGTTCGAGCTCGTAGTCGAGCCGCCGCGACGGCCCGAAGACCGGCGCTGCGGCATCCGGGGCTTTGGTCTGTCCGTTGGGACGACGGACCGGTGTGCCGGACGGCCGGATCGACGAGGCCCGGCCGTGATAGCCGATCGGCACGTATTTGTAGTTCGGCAGCAACGGGTTGTCGGGCCGGAACAGCTTGCCGACCTCGGTCGCATGATGGATGCCGACATAGAAGTCGGTGTAGTCGCCGATGCGCGCCGGCAGATGCAGCGTACAGTCCACGAGATTGGACAGCAGCGGAGCGAGCTGGTCGCGCTCCGGCGCATCTTCGCGCAGAAGCTCCGAGAGCCGGGCCCGCAATGCCTTGCGCGGACCGGCGCCGAGTGCCAGCAGCCCGTTGAGGCTGCCGTCCGCGGCGGCCCTGACGGCGTCTGCGGCCGCGCCGGTGAGAAGCCCGGCTTCGAGCAGGCCGGCAAGGTCGAGCACCTGGTCGCCGATCGCCGTGCCGATCCGGGGCGTTCCGTCCGGCGGCGAGAACAGGCCCAGCGGCAGGTTCTGGATCGGGAATTCCGGATGGCCGTTGGCCTCGGTCACCCATGAGCGGAGCTGCGGATCGTGGGTCTCGTCGAGGCCGTTGGCGAGGGCGGCGTGATCGGTCATTTCCGGCGTACTCACTTCAGCAGGTCGGCGCCGCGCGTCTCGCGGGCGCTCAGCATGGCCCATACGGCCGGCAGCACCATCAGCGTCGCGTAGACCCCGACGGCCAGCGGCGCGTGGAAGGCATCGAGGAGCCAGGTGCCGATGATCGGCGCCAGGGCTCCGCCCAGCACGGCGGCGACGGAATAGGCGGTCGACATCGCCGTATAGCGGACGCGCGCCGGGAAGAGTTCGGTGAAGAAGGCCGACATGCCGCCGACGATGATGCCGTGGAAGGTGAGCGTCAGCAGGGTCGCGGTCTTGAGCTGTGCCGCCGATGCGCCTTCGCCCAGCGTGAACAGGTAGAAGCCGGCGGCGACGCCGCCGACGAGCCCGAGCAGGGTGACGGGCCGGCGCCCGATGCGGTCGGCCGCCGCACCCGCCAGCAGGATCACCGCGACTTCGACCAGCGAGCCCCAGAACAGGGCGTCGAGAGCCGCTCCGCGCGGCGCCTTGAGATAGACGGTCGCGAGCACGATGAAGAAGGTGGAGAACAGATAGAACAGGGCGCTCTCGCCGGCTTTGACCAGGAAGACGCGCAGCATGCTGGCGGAGTGGGTCGAAAGCGCCTCGCGCAGCGGCGCGTGCGCCACCTCCTGCCGGTGCTCCTTCAGTTCGACGAAGGCCGGCGATTCCTCGACGCGGCGGCGCACCCAGAAGCCGAACAGGATGAGGACGGCGGAAGCGAGGAACGGGATGCGCCAGCCCCATTCGACGAAGGCGCTCTGCCCGTAATGGCCGATGACCAGGCCGATCACGGCGGTGGCGAGGACGTTGCCGGCCGGGCCGCCGATCATCGGGAACCCGGTCCAAAGGCCGCGCTGCCGTGCCGGCAGGCTCTCCGCGACGATCACCAGCGCTCCGGTCGACTCGCCGCCGACGGCGAAGCCCTGCAGCAGGCGCAGGATGATGAGGAGCACCGGGGCCAGCACGCCGGCCTGCGCATAGGTCGGCAGCACGCCCATCGCGACGGTCGAGATGCCCATCAGCAGCAGGCTGGCGACCAGGCTGCGCTTGCGGCCGATCCGGTCGCCGAGCGTGCCGAAGAACCAGCCGCCGAGCGGGCGGGCGACGAAGCCGACGGCCTGCGCGCCCAGCGCCGCCAGCAGCCCGGCGAACGGGTCCGTCGCCGGAAAGAAGGCGGTGTTGAAGACCAGCGCGGCGCAGACCGCGAAAACCGCGAAGTCGTACCACTCCACGATGGTGCCGATGCTGCTCGCGATCAGCAGGCGGATACGGGCGGCCTGGCTGCTATGGGCAGGCGAGGCCGAAACGGATTGCACGCTCATGGGATGTCTTCCTCACCTGGATGTCGGATCGCGACACGGCACTCGGTCAAAGCCGAGAGCCGCGACGATCGCGGCTCGGGTTGTTTCTGCCCGGTTTTCTGTCGGAAGGATGAGGCCGCGGCGAACGCTGCGGCCCGAGGGTTACTTCGGTGCCGGGACCTTCGGATCGAAGTATTTTTTCAGGGCCTTGCCGTAGCCGGCATAGCTCTTCTGGAAGGCGGGGCTTTCGGCCGCGAATTGCGAGACCTTCTGCGGGAAGCGGGTCTCGAACATGAAGGCGAGCGTGCCTTCGAGCTTGTGCGGCTTGAGCTCGACGTTCGAGGCGCGCTCGAAGGCGTCCATGTCGGGCCCGTGCGGCAGCATCATGTTGTGCAGCGAGGCGCCGCCCGGCTGGAAGCCGCCACCGGTCTTCGCGTCGTAGACGCCGTAGACCAGCCCCATGAACTCGCTCATCACGTTCATGTGGTACCAGGGCGGCCGGAAGGTGTTCTCCGCCACCAGCCAGCGGTCGGAGAAGATGACGAAGTCGATATTGGCCGTGCCGGGCGTCTCGGAGGGCGAGGTCAGGACGGTGAAGATCGACGGGTCGGCATGGTCGAACAGGATTGGCCCGACCGGTGAATATTTGCGCAGGTCGTATTTGTAGGGCGCGTAGTTGCCGTGCCAGGCGACGACGTCGAGCGGGGAATGGCCGAGATCGCAGGCCCAGAGCTTGCCGCCCCATTTCACGAACATCGTCGAGGGCGCGTCGCGATCCTCATAGGCCGCGACCGGGGTGAGGAAGTCGCGCGGATTGGCAAGACAGTTGGCGCCGATCGGTCCGCGCTCCGGCAGCGAGAACGAGCCGCCATAGTTCTCGCAGAGATAGCCGCGGGCCGGCCCGCCGGTGAGCTCCACCCGGATCTTCACGCCGCGCGGGATGACGGCGATCTCGCCCGGCTCGATGTCGATGATGCCGAACTCGGTCCAGACGCGCAGGCTCCCCTGCTGCGGCACGAACACCATCTCGCCGTCGGAATTATAGAAATACTCGTCCTTCATCGAGCGCGTGATGAAGTAGAGATGCGCGGCCATCCCGGCCTGCGCGCCGGCGTCGCCGCAGGTCGTCATGGTGCGCACGCCCTCGACGAAGCTGAGCTGCTCCGCCGGGATCGGGATCGGGTCCCAGCGATAGGGTGCGATCGGCAAGTCGGGCGTCGCGACCGGCGCCGTCTGCCACAATCCGATATCGGCGGCGCGGAACTCGCCGAAATGCACGACGGTCGGGCGGATGCGGTAGAGCCAGGAGCGCTCGTTGGTGGTGCGCGGCGCGGTGAAGGGGGAGCCGGAGAGCTGTTCGGCGTAAAGGCCGTAGGCGCATCTCTGCGGCGAATTGCGTCCGAGCGGCAGCGCGCCGGGCAGCGCCTCGGTCTCGAAGCCGTTGCCGAAACCGGACATGTAGCCGGTCGCGATGGCGCTCTCGGACTTGCGGTCGCTCGCGTGGACTGCGGGATTCTGGACGTTCATGTTTCTTCTCCCGGAGAGAATCGCCGTCTTCGACGTGGTCTTGGTGCCGTGATGGGCGGAGGCATTCCTCCGCCTCGACCGTCCCGGATCGTTCCTTCGAGACGGGAACCGCGATATCGTTGCAGCGGTAACCGTCGATTTTGTAACTAACAAGCGATGACCAAGCTCGCCCTCGAAACCTTCCTGCCCTATCGCCTCAACCGGCTCTCGGCCGCGGTCTCGCAGGAATTCCGTGCCGTCTATGGCCCGCATCACGACCTCACCGTGCCGGAATGGCGGGTTCTGGCGACGCTCGGCCAGTTCGAGGCGATGAGCGCCAAGGAGATCGGCGCGCATTCGGCGATGCACAAGACCAAGGTCAGCCGTGCCGTCCGCGCCCTGGAGGAGCGCCGCTGGCTCACCCGGCGCGAAAGCCCCGACGACCGGCGCGAGGAGATTCTGCGCCTGACGTCGCTGGGGCGGAAGACCTATGGCGAGATCGTCCCGCGGGCGCTGGCCTTCGAGGCCAGGATCCTGGAGGCGCTGGGCCCGGATGCCGAGCGGCTGCTGACCGCGCTGCGTCATCTGGAACTGACCCTCGACCAGCGCTGAGACGTGCCGGGACCGGGGCCGCCGGAGCCGATATGTCCCCTGCCGTGGTGACAGCGGCCGCGGCGGATCGGAGGCATGCTGAACACCATCGCCGGCCATGGATCCCGATCCGCATGCAGAATCGCTTCAGCTTCCCGGTTTCAGAGCCTTCGGCGACCGCGGCGGAGAGCGGTATCTCCGGTCGCCGGCGCTCGGGGGATGTCTACGAGACGCTGCGCAGCGCCATCCTCTCCGGCGAGATCCGCCCCAACGAGCCGTTGATCGAAGCGGACATCGCCGCGGCGCTCGCGGTCAGCCGCACCCCGGTTCGGGAAGCCTTGCAGCGGCTGGCCGTGGAGCAGCTGATCCTGCCGCGCAAGCGCGGCTGGGCGGTGCGCGAGATCACCGCGCTCGAGGCGGGCGAGAATTCCGAGGTCCGGGCGGCGCTGGAAGGCTACGCGGCGCGGCTTGCGGCGGAGCGCGCCACCGAGGCCGAGATCGCGGCGGCGGCCGCGGTCCATGCCCGCAGACTCGCCATCGATCCGGCCGATGACGCGGCGCGCGTCGAGACCAATCGGGAATTCCACCGCGTGATCGTCGATGCCGCCCGCAACGGCAGGCTGCGGGACGCGATCCTGCGCTCCGGCCGCTTCTACTTCAACGGCTCCGTGGCACGCATGACCTCTCCGGAGGAGTTCCGCCTCAGCAACGAGGATCACGCCCTCATCCTCGCTGCCTTGCGGGCGCGCGACGGGGACCGCGCCGAGCATGCCATGCGCGGTCACATCATGCGCACC
Organism: Allobosea sp. 67-29; assembly: GCF_001898115.1. Taxonomy (GTDB): domain Bacteria; phylum Pseudomonadota; class Alphaproteobacteria; order Rhizobiales; family Beijerinckiaceae; genus Allobosea. The sequence continues at coordinate 133,089 of NZ_MKSQ01000005.1, forward strand.
TTCCATATTTTCCGGAAGCTGGCCTATCCCTCGCCCGACGCATCGTCCCTCGCCCCGCTGCATGCCACGTCCGGCGAGGGAGCATGACCGGTCGGCAGGCGGTGTCCGGCAGTGGCGGTGCGGGCTCCGGTGTCCCAAGCGGCTGTGACAGCATGGACTCCGGCCCGCTCTATGATCGCCGAAAGGCTGGCCTGTGGCATCGCCGCAAGACCGGCCTCAACGACAAGACGAACCGACCACAGGGAGAGAGATGATGAGGACGACGCGAGTCGCAGTTGGCCTGGCGCTGGCCGCCAGCCTGTTCACCGGCCTCGCCGCGCGCGCCGAGGACCCGGGCATCACCGACAAGGCGATCAAGATCGGCATCTTCGGGCCGCTCTCGGGGCCGAACATGGCCTATGGCTTCGACGTCGTGAACGCGGCGAAGATGTATTATGACAAGATCAACAAGGAAGGCGGCATCCACGGCCGCAAGATCGAGTACGTCGTCGAGGACGACCGCTGCAACGCCAACGATCTCGTCGCCGCCGTGAAGAAGCTGGTCGAGCAGGATCAGGTCTTCATGCTCAATGGCGGCTCCTGCTCGGCGGCCGTCGTCGCCGCCAAGGACTATGTCGTCCGCAACAAGGTGCCGCTCCTGATGCTCAACGCATCGGGCGACGGCGCGCTCTTCCCGCCGACCGACTACATCTTCGGCGCCTATTCGATCTCGCAATACGCCGTCGGCGGCGCGATGATCGAGTTCGCCGCAAAGAAGCTCGGTGCCAAGACCGTCGCCTACATCAATCATGACGACGCCTACGGCGCCTGGAACCTCGAGGGCTCGAAGAAGGATGCCGAGGTCAACGGCGTCAAGCTCGTGGTCGAGTCCGTCAATCCGAACATCAACGACGTCACCGCGCCGTTCCTGAAGCTGCGCGCGGCGAATCCGGACGCGATCCTGCTCGTGACCTATGCCCGGCCGGCCGCGCTGCTGATCAAGAAGGCGCATGAGATGGGCTTCAACAAGCCGATCATCCTCTCCGTGACCGGCACGGCGAGCCTGGGCCAGCTCGCCGAGAATGTCGGCAAGGACGCGCTCAAGAACTTCTACACCCAGGAGGTCATGATCGATTCCCCCGGCGGCGCGAAGCTGAAGCCGATCTACGACATGTACAAGGCGGCCTATCCCGATCTGGCGGCCAAGCCCGACCATCCGCAGACCTACATGCCCTATGGCATCCCCTCGGCGATGTCGCTCGTCAAGGCGCTGCAGGATGCCGGCCCGAACCCGACGCGCGAGAAGGTGCTTGCGGCGCTGAAGACGCAGGATTTCGACTCCGGCGTGATGGCCGGGCGGATCCAGTTCGGTCCCCAGCAGCGCGCCGCCAACCGCTCGACGATCTTCATCAAATACGACGGCAACACGATGACCCCGCTGCCGGGCGTCTTCACCAGCCGCTGGACCTATCAGGCGAAGTGACCGCCACGGGCAGGCTGTTCGGCCTGCCTCATGAGAACGGGCGGCGGCATCCGCGCCGCCGCCCTTCCCTGACCTGAGCATCGGGCCGGACATGGACTTTTAAGCTGATGGACCTGCAACTCGCCCTGATCTTCCTGCAGCAAGGCATCGCCTCCGGCCTCGTCTCGGGCAGCGTCTATGCCCTGCTCGCGTTGGCGATCGTGGTCATCTTCAAGACCTCGGACGTGCCGAACTTCGCCCAGGGCGAGGTCTTCATGGCGGCCGGCTACGTCGCGCTCTATCTCTTCGTTTTCCAGCAGATGCCGATCTGGGTCGTGCTGCCGGCGACGCTCGTCGTCGCCTTCCTCGCCATGGCGCTGTTCCGCCGCTTCGTGCTCGATCAGGTCGCGAAATCGGCCAAGGACCTCGTCTATCTCGTCATCGCCACCCTCGGCCTGTCCTATGTGCTGAAGGGGTTGGTGCGCCGCACGGGTTTCGGCGACACGCCGCGCTCCTTCCCGGCGCTGGTCCCGACCGACTCCATCATGATCGGCCAGGCCTCCGTCACGCTGCTCGACCTTGCCATCTTCGGCACCGCAGTCGTGGTGATGGCGGCCTTCTTCTGGATGTTCAACTACACCAAGATCGGCCGGGCCATGCGTGCCGTCGGCATGAACCCGAAGGCCGCCCAGCTCGTCGGCGTCGACCTGCGCCGCTGCCATATGCTGATCTGGGGCCTCTCCGGCGTGATCTCCGCCATCGCCGCGCTGCTGATCTCGCCGAAGATCCTGATGACCGCCGACATGGGCTCCATCGTCATGCTCGCCTTCGCGGCGGCGATCGTCGGCGGCTTCTCCAGCCTGCCGGGCGCCGTGGTCGGCGGCTTCGTCATCGGCATCGTCGAGAATCTGGTCGGGCTGTTCATCTCCTCGCGCGCCATCGTGCTCGCCCCCTTCCTCGCCATCCTGATCGTGCTCGTCCTGCGCCCGCAGGGCCTGTTCGGCGGGAAGCTGACGATCAAGAAGGTCTGAAGCCCGTGTCGTCCTCTCCCCTCGCATCGGCGCCGGAGGGCCGGCCCGGCCTGCCGGGAGCCGCTCTCGGCGGGCTCGCCCTGGCCGCGCTCCTCGCCGTCGCCCTGCCGTTCTTCACGACCGGTTACGTCGTCTATATCGCCAACCTGCTGCTGGTCTTCGTGGTGCTCTGCCTCGGCCTGCACATCGTCATCGGCGAGACCGGCCAATTCTCGATGGCGCATGCCGCCTTCTACGGCATCGGCATCTACGCGAGCGCGCTCGCCAACCGCGCGGTCGACCTGCCCTATCCCTTCGCCATGCTGTTCGGGGCGCTCGTCGCCGGTGCGGTCGGCCTGTTCATCGGGGCGCTGGCGCTGCGCATGCGCGACATCTATCTCGCGCTCGCCACCTTCGCCTTCGGCGAGGCGATGCAATGGGTCTTCGCCAACTGGGACAGCGTCACCAACGGCCCGAACGGCCTGCGCATCGCGCCCGCCCGCTTCGGCCCGCTCGAAATCCTCAGCGACAAGCAGGCCTATCCCTTCGTGCTGTTCTTCTGCCTGCTGGCGATCGGCTTCACCGTCGTGGTCTCGCGCTCGCGGCTCGGCCGTGCTTTCCGCGCGGTGCGCGAGTCGGAGGTGGCGGCGATGGCGATGGGCATCGACGTGCGCCGCACCCGCGTCATCGGCTTCGGCCTCTCGGCGGCGGTCGCGGGCTTCGCTGGCGGCATGTTCGGCCTGTTCCAGACCTTCATCCACCCCGACAGCCTGGGCTTCCAGACCACGATCCTCGTGCTGACCATGGTCGTGGTCGGCGGCCTCGGCTCGATCTGGGGCGCCATCGGGGGCGCCATCGTCTTCGGGCTGATCTCGGAGGTGCTGCGCCAGGCGCCGCAATACCAGGAGATCATCTACGGCGCGATCCTGATGCTCTTCATGATGTATGCCCCGCACGGCCTTTTCGCCTTCGTCGGCGAGCGCATCCGGGAGGCGCGCCATGGCCGCTGAAGACATGGCCGCCGCCGCCGCGCCCTTCCTGAACGTCGAGGGCCTGACCATCCGCTTCGGCGGGCTCACCGCGGTCGGCGGGCTCGACATGGCCGTGGCCAAGGGCTCGATCCATGCGCTGATCGGCCCGAACGGCGCCGGCAAGTCGACGACCTTCAACTGCATCTCGCGCTTCTACACGCCGAGCGAGGGACGCATCACCTATGACGGGCGCGACATCACCCGCCTGCCGGCCCGCGAGATGGCCGGCTTGGGGATAGCCCGCAGCTTCCAGAACCTCGAGCTCTTCGCCGAGCTCACCGTCTTCGAGAACGTGCTGATCGGCGCGCATGTCCATGCCGGCCGGACCTGGCGCGACGCGCTCAGCGCCCGCCCGCGCGGCGTCGTCGAGGAGGTCGAGCATCTGATCGAGCGCACCGGCCTGACGGCTTACGCCCAGACCAAGGCGCGCAACCTCGATTTCGGCCATCAGAAGATGGTCGAGATCGCTCGCGCGCTCGCCATCCGTCCGAAGCTGCTGCTGCTCGACGAGCCTGCCGCCGGCCTGCGCAACCGCGAGATCGCCGCGCTCGACACGCTGCTCTGCGAATTGCGCGAGCGCGACGGCCTCACCATCCTCCTGGTCGAGCACGTCATGCAGTTGGTCATGTCGATCTCCGACCGGATCACCGTCCTGAGCTTCGGCACCAAGATCGCCGAAGGCACGGCCGCCGAGGTGCGCGCCCATCCGGCGGTGATCGAGGCCTATCTCGGCCGCGAGGCGGCCCAGGAGGCAGCTCATGGCTGATCTGCTCGAAATCGACGGTATTTCCGCCGCCTATGGCCGCATCCAGGCGCTCTCCGAGGTCTCGCTCAAGGTGCCCGAGGGCGCCATCGTCGCCCTGCTCGGTTCGAACGGTGCCGGCAAGAGCACGACGCTGAACACCGTTTCGCGGCTCGTGCCGGTGACGAAGGGGCGCATCCGCTTCGCCGGCGAGGAGATCCAGTCCTGGGCCTCGCACAAGGTCGTCTCGGCCGGCGTGCTGCAGGTGCCGGAGGGCCGCGAGGTCTTCCGCGACATGAGCGTGCGCGAGAACCTCGACATGGGCGCCTATCGCCGCAGCGATGCCGCCGGCATCAGGCGCGATCTCGACCGGGTCTTCGAATACTTCCCCAAGCTCAAGGAGCGCCTCCAGCAGAAGGCCGGCACGCTCTCGGGCGGCGAGCAGCAGATGCTGCTGATCGGCCGGGCGCTGATGGCGGGCCCGCGCCTGCTGCTGCTCGACGAGCCCTCGCTCGGGCTTTCACCGCTGCTCGTCCAGCAGATCTTCGCGATCATCGAAAGGCTGAACCGCGAGGGGCTCACCATCCTGCTTGTCGAGCAGAACGCGGCGATCGCGCTGGGATGCTCGACCTACGCCTACATTCTCGAGAACGGCGAGATGGCCCTCGAAGGCGCATCCGCGAAACTGCGGCAGGACGACAGCGTCCGCCGCACCTATCTCGGCGGCTGAGCCGGGACGCGACACGGACAGGATTTCGGCTCATGGCTATGCCGCAGGACAAACCCATTGCTCTCGTCACGGGTGGTGCACGCGGGATCGGCCGGGCCATCGTCGAGCGCCTCTGCGCCGACGGGTTTTCGGTCGGCATCCTCGACCGCGAGGCGGAGATCGCGACGGCTCTGGTGACGGAACTGACAGCCCAGGGCCATAGCGTCTTCTTCCAGCCCGTGGACCTTGCCGATCACGCTGGCCTTTCCGCGCTGGCGGAGCGCCTCCCGGTGGCGCAGGCTCTCGTCAACAATGCCGGCATCTTCGAGAACAAGCCGTTCTTCGATCTCGCCGCCAGCGATTTCACCCGCATGATGGATGTGAACGTCACCGCGCTCTTCCTGCTCTCGCAGGCGGTGGCGCGGCGCATGGAAAAGGGCGGGCGCATCGTCAACATCGCCTCCCGCACGTTTCTGGGCGCCCGCAACCACGCCCATTACGTCGCCTCGAAGGCCGCCGTCGTCGGCCTGACGCGGGCGATGGCGATGGAGCTGCTGCCGCGCGGCATCGCCGTCAATGCGGTGGCGCCAGGTGGGGTCGCGACCGAGATGGTGGCGAAGCAGTCGGAAGAGGCACGCGCCGCCCTGCTCGCTCAGCAGCCGACAGGCGCGCTCGCGGCGCCCGAGGACATCGCCAACGCCGTCGCCTTCCTGGCCTCGCCGCGCACCAATTTCATCTACGGCCAGGTCCTGCTCGTCGACGGCGGCAAGTCGCTCGGCGGCGGCATGGGCGGCTGAGGGCATGGCGATGAGCGAGAGCTTCGACGAAATCCGCGACGTCGTCGTGGTTGGCTCGGGCGCCGGCGGGATGTCGGCGGCGATCACCGCCGCCAAGGCCGGGCTCGACGTGCTGCTGATCGAGAAGAGCGAATATGTCGGCGGCAGCACCGCCGTCTCGGGCGGCGCGATGTGGGTGCCGGAAAACCCGCATGCCGCCAAGGCCGGCCATGCCGATACCCGCGAAGCGGCGATGACCTATCTCGAAGCCGTGCTCGGCAACCGCCTGCGGCCGGACCTGATGCGCGCCTTTCTCGACAACGGCCCCGAGATGGTCCGCTTCTTCGAGCGCGAGACGGCGCTGAAATTCGAGGCGCGAGCCTATTCGCCGGACTACCAGCCCGAGCAGCCCGGCGCCTCCAGGGGCGGGCGCACCATCGACCCCGCTCCTTATGACGGCAACGAGCTCGGCGCCGATTTCGCGCTGCTGCGCCCGCCGCTGAAGGAGTTCACCGTGCTCGGCGGCATGATGGTGAACCGCAAGGACATCGACGCGCTGGTCGGTCGCTTCCGCAGCCTCGCGAACTTCAGGCACAGCGCCAAGCTCCTGATCCAATACGGGCTCGACCGTCTGCGCCATCCGCGCGGCGCGCGTCTCCTGATGGGCAATGCATTGGCCGGGCGTCTGCTGAAATCGGCGCGGCTGGCCGGTGTCGATCTACGGACCAGGACGGCTGCCGGCTCCCTGATCGAGCAGCACGGCGCCGTCACCGGCCTCGTGGTCAAGGGCGCCCAAGGCGAGCGCCGCATCGGCGCGCGGCGCGGCGTGGTGCTGGCGAGCGGCGGCTTTCCGGCCAATGCCGCGATGCGGCGCGAGCACATGCCCCATGCCGAGGTCCATCGCTCGATGGCGCCGGTGACGGATACCGGCGACGGCATCGCTCTCGGCCTGTCCGTCGGTGGCGCCCTGCGCGACGACAATATCGGTGCCGCCTTCTGGACGCCGGTTTCCGTCCTGAAGAAGCCGGACGGCAGCGAGGTGCAGTTTCCGCACCTGATCCTCGACCGCGCCAAGCCCGGGCTGATCGCGGTCGACGGCAAGGGCAACCGCTTCGTCAACGAGGCGACCTCCTATCACGGCTTCGTCGAGGCGATGCATGCAGGCGGAGCCGTGCCCGCCTTCCTCGTCTGCGACAGCGCTTTCCTGCGCAAATACGGGCTTGGCCTCGTCCATCCCGGCCTCAAGACACCGAAGGCCTTCGTCGAGGCAGGCTATCTGTTCGAGGGCGACAGCATCGCCGCGCTCGCCGGCCGGATCGGCGTGCCGATGCCTGCTCTGGCCGCAGCCGTCGCGGGCATGAACGAGGCGGCGCGCTCCGGCGAGGATGCCGCCTTCGGCAAGGGCTCGAGCGAGTACAACCGCTATCTCGGCGACCCCAACAACAAGCCGAATGCCTGCCTCGGGCCGATCGAGACCTCCCCCTTCTACGCCGTGAAGGTCTGGCCCGGCGATATCGGCACCGCGACCGGCCTGACCTGCGATCCGCAGGCTCGGGTGCTCGGCCGCGACGAGCGCCCGGTCCCCGGTCTCTACGCCACCGGCAACGACATGAACTCGATCATGGCTGGCGCCTATCCCGGTGCCGGCATCACGCTCGGCCCCGCGCTCACCTTCGGCTTCATCGCCGGACGGGCGCTCGCCGCCGAGCCCGACCGCCTGCCGCGTTGAGAAAGGCATTCAAATGAAGCTCTACCAGTCCGCCACCTCGCCCTTCGTCCTCAAGGTCCGGATCGCCGCCGCGGAGCTTGGCCTGCTCGACCGGATCGAGATGCTCGACGTCTCGCAGGATTACAAGGCCGGCGGACCATTGGCGCGCGAGCAGAACATCATCAAGACCAACCCGCTCGGCCAGGTCCCGACCCTGCTGCTCGAAGACGGCTCGACGATCGCCGATAGCCGCGTCATCTGCGAATATCTCGACCGGCTCGGTGGCGGCTCGCTGTTCCCGGCCGAGCCCAAGGCGCGCTGGAACGCCCTGACCGAACAGAGCTATGGCGACGGGCTTCTCGATGCGGCGCTCGCTGCGCGCTACGAAGGCCTCCTCCGGAGTGAAGAGCAGCGCTGGCAGCGCTGGATCGATGGCCAACTCGCCAAGGTCCATGCCACGCTCGACCTGATCGAGGCCAAGGCTGCCGGCTTCGACGAGCGCGTCGATATCGGCACGATCACCTTCTATTGCGCGCTGGCCTATCTCGATCTGCGCTTCGCCGATCTGAACTGGCGGGACGGCCGGCCGCAGGCCACGGCCTGGTTTGCCAAGATCGCCGAGCGCCCCGCCTTCGGTGGCCAGAAGCTGGGCTGAGGCCACGGCGAGCAGGAGGCGGCGATGGCTGCGAATTTCGGGCTTGCCGGCCGAACCGTCCTGATCACCGGCGGTGCCTCCGGCATCGGGCGGGAATGCGCGCTGGCGCTGGCGCGTGAGAGGGCGGCTGTTGCCATTGCCGACGCCGATGCGGAAGGCGCCACGGCGACAGTCCGCGAGATCGAGGCGCTCGGCGCCCGTGCTGTCGCGACGAGCTTCGACGTGCGCGATCCTGCTGCCACCGACGCGGCGGTCGAGAGCATCGAGCGCGATCTTGGCCCACTCGACGGTTTGATCACCGCGGCCGGCATCTCCCGCCCTGCCCCGGCGACCGAACTCGCCGCCGAGAGTTGGGAGGCCGTGATCGGCGTCAATCTCTCCGGCACCTTCTATTCCTGCCAGGCGGCCGGCCGGCGCATGGTGGCGCGCGGGCGCGGCGCCATCGTCACGATCGGCTCGGTCTCCTCGCTCGGCGGTCAATCAGGTCGCGCACATTACTGCGCCTCGAAGGCCGGTGTCGTCGGCCTGACGCGCGACCTCGCCGTCGAATGGGGCTCGCATGGCGTCCGCGTGAACTGCATCGGCCCGAGCGCGACGGATACGCCGATGATCCGCCGCGGCATCCCCGAAAGCTTCGTCGCCGGGGTGATGGAGGATCGCACGCCGCTCGGGCGGTTGGCACAGCCTTCCGAAGTAGCCTCGGTCTGCCTCTTCCTGCTCTCGGACCTCGCGAGTTACGTCAACGGCGCGCTGCTCATGGCCGATGGCGGCGTCTCGGCCGGCTTCTTCACGCGCGGCCACGGCCGCGACTTCTCCTCGAAGGCCCTGCTGGCGCAGGGCGTCTACAGCGAATGATCGGAAGCCTAAGATGAGCAAGCTCGCCCTCGTTACCGGTGCCGGGCGCGGAATCGGCGCCGCCATCGTCCACAAGCTCGCCGCCGATGGCTGGCGCGTCGCCGTCTGCGACCTGACCCGCGAGCCGGCGGCCGCCGTCGCTGCCGCACTGCCCGGCACCGGCCATAGCGGCTGGGCGGTCGATGTCTCCGACGAGGCTTCCGTGGACGCGCTCTTCGATGGGGTCGAAGCGGCCCACGGCCCGGTCACCGCGCTCGTCTGCAACGCCGGCATCCTGTTGATGGCGGCCGACGGCGAGCGGCCGACCATCTTCGACATGACGCTCGACGACTGGGAGAAGACCCATGCGGTCAACACGCGCGGCGTCTTCCTGAGCATCCGCGCCTATGCCCGCCGGCGCCGGGCGCTCCCCGTCGAGGGCGGCCGCGTCACCACGACCAGCTCGGTCGCGGCCGAGCTCGGCGGCTACCGCGGCTCGGCCAGCTACATCTCGTCGAAATCGGCGATTCTCGGCTTCACCAAGGCGATGGCGCGCGAGCTCGCGTCGCTGAAGATCACCGTGAACTGCGTCGCGCCGGGCGTCATTGATGCCCCGATGCTGGCGGCAGCAACGCCACGCTCGGCCGCGCCGGGCTCGATGGATACGCTGGCGCAGGCCGTGCCGCTCGGGCGGCTCGGGACGCCCGAGGATATCGCCGGGGCAGTCTCGTTCCTGCTCTCCGAACAGGCGTCATACATCACCGGCGCGACGATCGACGTGAACGGCGGCTATCGCATGGCTTGAGCCGTCGCGGTGAGGCGCCTCACATCAGGATGCGCATCAGCTCGTTCTGCGAGGAAATGCCGAGCCTGGCATAGGCGCGCTTGCGATAGGTGAGCACGGTGTTGATGCCGACGCCGAGCTCGAGCGCGATACCTTCCGAGGTCAACCCGCTCGCGATCAGCGCGCAGACGTCCCGCTCCCGCGCGGACAGGCTGGGCGCGACCGCAGCGAGCCGTGCCCGAAACGCCGGAAGCGTGCCGTCTCTGGCCGGCTCCTCCGCTTCGTAATGGCGCCAGAGGGCGGCCATCAGCAAGGGCGCGCTCTCGACGAGATGCGCGATCTCCTGGTCGCTGAAGCTCTCCTTGCGGCGGCGATAGATGCTGAGCCGCATCGTGTCGCCGCTGCGGCGCTGGATCAGCGAGAAGCGCTCCGACAGCCCGACCGAAAAATAGCATTCGCTGCGATAGGACGGGTTGGCGATGTCGCTCGCCCGCATCCTGACGCCCCAGCAATCGCGGCTGCCGGTGCCGTCGAGCTCGACCGTGTTGGCCGGGTCGGCGCGCCAGTGGCGGGAGACGTAGCGGCGCGCGACATCGAGCGCTGCCCGACCGGGCTCCTGCCGGTTCTCGGCGAGAAGCGTGTGGACGGCACCATCCGCCGCCGTCACGAAGGCGGTGACGATCTCCGTGCCGGTGAAGCGGCGTGCGATATCGAACAGCCCGGCCGAGAAACCGGGCCGGCCGACGCTCTCGATGACCTGCGGCATCGTCGCCAGGATACTGCTCGCGGCCATGGCCTGCTGAATGGCCAGAAGCTGCATCTCAACCTCCCGCCGGCTTCTCTTTCAGCGCGGCGGCGGGCCGGCGGCGGAAGCCTTCAAGGCCAACAGCGATACCAGCAGCCGGCTTCGCATGCAAACTCGTGCGCAAGGCAGGCGGTGGTTCTGCTCTAGGCGATCGGCAGCCCCGGTTCGTCCTTGAGGTTCATCAGCGCGATCTCGGACTGCACCCGGCCGACCTGCGGATGCGGCAGCAGATGGCCGTGGATGAACTGCGCGAAGGCGGCCAGATCCCGCGCGACGATGACGAGCACATAGTCGGCATCGCCCGATACCGAGAAGGCCTGCCGGATTTCCTCGTGCCGGGCCAGGAAATCGGCGAAGGATTCGGCGTTCCTCTCGCTGTGCGACGACAGGTTGACGCGGGTGATCGCCTTGAGGCCGAAACCCAGCGCCGTGGCGTCGAGCTTCGCGGCATAGCCTGTGATCACGCCGCTCTCTTCCAGCCGCGCGCGCCGTCGCGAGCATTGCGAGGGCGAGAGGTTCACGATCTCGCCGAGCTCGGCATTGGTGAGCGCGGCATTGTCCTGCAACGCCTTCAGAATTGCGCGGTCGAACCGATCGATCTCGTTCTGCGGCATGAAAGGCGCCTTCGATGCACGGAATGTGCAAATCCTCCGGCGTGCGTGTCGAGTTTGCAAGCCCCTCGCACCGGAACTGCCTCACTCTCGCCGACAACAGCACGATCAGGAGGATGCAGGATGGGTCCCTTTCCGCATGATGCCCCAAAGGCCACGATCAGCGCGGCCAACCCGGCCGGCACCGACGGTTTCGAGTTCGTCGAGTTCGCCCACCCCGAGCCCGCGAAGCTCGACACCCTGTTCCGGCAGATGGGCTTCGTGCCGGTCGCCCGGCACCGGACCAGGGACATCACCCTCTACCGCCAGGGCGACATCAATTATCTGCTGAACCGCGAGCCGGACAGCCACGCCTCCCGCTTCGTCGCCGCGCACGGGCCCTGCGCCCCGGCGATGGCCTGGCGGGTGGTCGACGCGCAGCAGGCGCTGAAGCGCGCGCTCGATCTCGGTGCCCGGGAATATACCGGGCCCGGCAAATCGCTCGACGTGCCCGCGGTCATCGGCATCGGCGGCTCGCTGCTGTACTTCATCGACACCTATGGCGAGGCGGGCTCGGCCTATGATGCCGAGTTCGAGTGGCTCGGCGAGCCCAACCCGAAGCCCGCCGGTTTCGGCTTCTTCTACCTCGATCATCTCACGCACAACGTGGTGCGCGGGAACATGGATACCTGGTACAAATTCTACCACGACACCTTCAATTTCCGCGAGATCCGCTATTTCGACATCGCTGGGAAGATGACCGGGCTGACCAGCAGGGCGCTGACCTCGCCGGACGGCAAGATCCGCATCCCGATCAACGAGAGCGCCGACGACCACAGCCAGATCGAGGAATATCTGCGCGAGTACAAGGGCGAAGGCATCCAGCACATCGCCATCGCCACCAACGACATCTATGCCGGCACCGACGCCATCGCCGCGGCCGGCCTCGAATTCATGCCCGGCCCGCCCGACATCTACTACGAGAAATCCAAAAGCCGGGTGAAGGGCCATCAGGAGCCGCTCGACCGGCTGCGCAAGCGCGGCATCCTGATCGATGGCGAGGGCGTGGTCGGCGGCGGCGAGACCCGCGTGCTGCTGCAGATCTTCTCCAAGACGGTGATCGGGCCGATCTTCTTCGAGTTCATCCAGCGCAAGGGCGATGACGGCTTCGGAGAGGGCAATTTCAAGGCTCTGTTCGAATCGATCGAGGAGGACCAGATCCGGCGCGGCGTGCTCAAGAGCACGGCGGCATGAGCGCGTCCGCTCGTCGATGAACGATGCCTGGCGCGATTATTCCAGCGCACCTCCGGCAGGTGCGCCGGTCTGCGAATCCGGTCTTGTCGGCGAAGGGGCGGCGCGCTGCCTGACGGTCGAGTCGGCCGCGGGCGCCTTCCCGCTCCTGCTTCTGCGGCGCGGCGGGGTGTTGCGCGCCTATGTCAACGCCTGCCCGCACCAGTACCTGCCGCTCGACTATCGTTCCGGCAACGTCCTGTCGGCGGACGGGACAAGGCTGCTGTGCTCGGCCCATGGCGCCGTCTTCGATGCGGCGACCGGCGGTTGCCTGTCCGGCGACACGGCCGACGGACTCGATCCGGTGCCGGTGGTCGAGAGCGAAGGGCTGATCCGCATCGCAGGCTGAACGCCGCGCCCGCGGCCGGCGCGCGCCGCCGTTCAGCTCCGGGTCGCGATCGCGGCGGCGGCGCCGATCATCAAGCCGCCGGTCGTCCGGTTGATCCAGCGCATCGCGCGCGGACTGGCGACGAGCCGCCGCGCCCGGTCGGCCGCATAGGCATAGGCCATCAGCGTCCCCGTGATGATCGGCATGATCAGCGCCGCGACTTCGACGAAGGAGAGCGGGGTCAGGGCGTTGAGATCGATCACCAGCGGCAGGATCGAGAGGAAGAAGACCATCACCTTCGGGTTGCCCAGCGTCAGCGCGATGCCGCCGAGGAAAAGGCGGCCGCCCTCGCCGCGAGCCGCAGCCGGGGCAACCGGTGCGTCCGAGGGCGCGGTCCAGGCCTTGAAGGCGAGGTAAAGGAGATAAGCGCAGCCGGCATATTTGATCGCGACGAACACGCCGTGGAAGCTCTGCATCAGCACGCTGAGGCCCAGCGCCGTCAGCGTGAACCAGACGAGATCGCCCGCGACGATGCCGGCCAGGAAGGGCAGCGAGCGCCGGAAGCCCGAGGACAGCGAACGCGCGACCAGGGCCGCGATCGCCGGCCCCGGCGAGGCGACGGCGAGGAAATAGACGCCCGCGAACAGGGCAAGGCTGGACATGTCCATGGAAAGGCTCCGAGACTGCCCGCGAGACTAGCAGGAACGCCGGCAGGCGTCCCATCGCAAGCCGTGGCCTGACCGATCAATCGAGCGGATCGATCCGCCCCGGCGTCACCGCGAAACGCTGCGCGCCGGCCGGCAGATCGCCGAACAGGGCGGCGTCCGCGCCGGTCATCCAGACTTGGCAGCCGAGCTCCGTCAGTGCTTCGTAGAGCGCCGCGCGCCGGCGCGGGTCGAGATGGGCGGCGACCTCGTCGAGCAGGACGAGCGGCGCGATGCCGCTCATCGCCGCGACCAGCCGGGCATGGGCGAGCACGAGGCCGATCAGCAGCGCCTTCTGTTCCCCGGTCGAGCCCTGGCCGGCGGGAATGTCCTTCGGACCGTGCCGGACTTCGAGATCAGAAGCCTGCGGCCCGGCCAAACTGCGCCCGGCGGCTCGGTCGCGATGGCGGTTCTCGCGCAGCAACTCGCGATAGGCGTCCTCGGCATCGACGGCCGGCAGCCGCGCGACCAGAGCGTCGATCTCGCCCGAAAGCGCGATATCCGCATAGGGGAAGGGCGAGGCCTCGTCGCGCGTCTCGGCGATGATGGCAGAGAGCCGCGCCACGGTCTCGGCGCGCGCGGCGGCAACCGCGACGCCGAGCTCGGCGACCTCGCGCTCGACCGCGTCGAGCCATTGCCCTTGATTGGGGCTCTCTTCCAGGATGCGGTTGCGCGAGCGCAGCGCCCGCTCCAGCGCATTCGAGCGCGTGGCGTGGCTCGGGTCGATCGCCAGCACCAGCCGGTCGAGGAAGCGGCGGCGGTCACCGGCAGCGCCCCGGAACAGCCCGTCGAGATCCGGCGTCAGCCAGACCACGCGCAGATAATCGCTGAACGCGAGCGCCGAGCCGACAGTGGCTCCGTCGACCCGGGCGAGCCGTGGCCGGCGCCCCTCGGGATCGAGCGGGCCGAGGCCGATGCCGAGCCGGCCGGCATCCTCTGCGAGCGTGATCGAGGCGGCGAAGGAACCGTCGCCGCCGTGCCGGGCCATGCTCGCGAGTTCGGCCCGGCGCAGGCCCCGCCCGGGCGTGAACAGCGAGAGCGCTTCGAGGATGTTGGTCTTGCCGGCCCCGTTCTCGCCGATCAGCGCAACGATTTGGCCCTCGACCGGGAGATCGAGGGCCTCGTACGAACGGAAATCCTGCAGGATCAGGCGCGCGACGGCGGCCATGGCCGCGGGATCAGACACGCATCGGCATCAGCACGTACAGCGCGGAGGCGCCTTCGCGATCCTGGATCACGGTCGGCGAACCGGGATCGGCGAGCTTCAGCAGCGCGGTATCGCCGTCGAGCTGGGCGGCGATGTCCATCAGGTAACGTGCGTTGAAGCCGATATCGAGCGGGCTCGCCTCGTAGTCGACCTCGATCTCCTCGGTCGCGGAGCCCGAATCCGGGTTGGTGACGGAGAGCGTCATGCGCCCGTCCGCCATGGAGAGCTTCACCGCGCGGCCGCGCTCCGAGGAGATCGTCGAGACGCGGTCGACGCTAGCCGCGAAATCGCCCCTGTCGACGGTGAGCCGCTTGTCGTTGCCGCTGGGAATGACGCGCTGGTAGTCGGGGAAGGTGCCGTCGATCAGCTTCGAGGTCAGCACCACATTGGCGGTGGCGACGCGGATCTTCGAACCCGAAAGCTCGACCGCGACCTCGCTCTCGCCGTCTTCGAGCAGCTTCTGGATCTCCGCCACGGCCTTGCGCGGGACGATCACGCCCGGCATGCCGGCCGAGCCCTGCGGCGCGGCGGTGTCGACGCGCGCGAGCCGATGCCCGTCGGTCGCGACCGCCCGCAGCACCGGCCGGCCGTCGACGTCGATGGTGTGGAGATAGATGCCGTTGAGATAATAGCGCGTCTCCTCGGTCGAGATCGCGAACTGCGTCTTGTCGATCAGGCGCTTGAGCTCGCCGGCCGGCAGCACGAAGCGATGCGCCATCTCGCCGGCGGTGATGTCCGGGAAATCGCTTTCCGGCAGGGTCTGGAGCTGGAAGCGCGATCGGCCCGAGCGCAGTACCAGCCCGGTGTCGCCGGTGGTCTCGAGCGAGACCTGGGCCCCGTCCGGCAGCTTGCGGACGATGTCGTAGAGGGTGTGGGCGGGAACGGTCGTCGCGCCGGGCTCGGTCACCTCGGCGGGAATCGTCTCCACCACCTCGATATCGAGGTCGGTCGCCTTGAGGCGCAGGCCGCCTTCAGCGGCCCCGAGCAGCAGGTTCGACAGGATCGGGATCGTGTTGCGGCGCTCCACAACGCGATGGACGTGCCCGAGCGACTTGAGCAGCGTGGAACGTTCGACCGTGACCTTCATGATTGTCTAGTCTTCTGGCGCTGGCCGCCCGCGCGCAAGCGCGCGGGCCGAATGAATGGCCAGCGACATTGCCGGACGCCAGCCGGGTGCGCAAGCCTGCCCACCCCGGCAACCACAAGCAATTGAAAGATCAGGGGGGAACGGGCCTGTGCCGCTCACTCCTGCAGCATGCGCTTCAGCAGATCGACCTCCTCGTGCAGCGAGCGGTCCTCGCTGATCGCCTTCTCGATCTTGCGTACGGCGTGCAGCACCGTGGTGTGGTCGCGCCCGCCGAAGCGGCGTCCGATCTCGGGCAGGGAGCGCGGCGTCAGCGCCTTCGACAGATACATCGCGATCTGCCGCGGCTTCACCACCGCCGCGGTGCGGCGCTCCGAGAGGATGTCGGCGCGGCTGACATTGTAGCGCGTCGCCACGAGCTTCTGGATGTCCTCGATCTTGACCCGGCGCGGCTCGCGCGTCCGGACGAGGTCACGGATCGCCGCTTCCGCGGTCTCCAGCGTCACGAGCTGGCCGGAGAGGGTGGCGTGCGCCAGCAGCCGGTTGGCGGCGCCGTCGAGGTCGCGACCATTGGTCGCGACGACACGGGCGACATAGGCGACCACGTCGGGGCTGACCTGGAAGTTGGGATGGGCGCCCTGCAGGGCCTCCAGCCGGGTCGCCAGGATCTTGCCGCGCAAGGCTTCGTCGAGCTCGCCGACTTCGACGACGAGGCCGCCGCCGAGCCGCGAGCGGATGCGCTCGTCGAGAGCCTCGAGCTCGCCGGCGAGGCGGTCGCCGGCGACGACGATCTGCTTGCCGGCGTCGAGCAGCGCATTGATGGTGTGGCCGAACTCCTGCTGGATCGACTTGCCCTGGATGAACTGCACGTCGTCGACGACGAGCAGGTCGATGCCGCGCAGCTTCTCCTTGAAGGCCAGCGCCGTCTGCGACTTCAGCGCCGCGACGAAGCCGTACATGAAGCGATCCGCCGTGAAATAGGCGACGCGCTTGCCGAGCCGGCGCGCCTCCTGCGCGATCGCCTGCAGCAGATGCGTCTTGCCCAGCCCGACTCCGGCATGGAGATAGAGCGGATTATAGGGGCTCTGGCCGGCAGGCGCCGCGGCGATACGCTCGGCGGCGGCGAAGGCGAGCTGGTTCGACTTGCCGACGACGAAGCTCTGGAAGCTCATCCGCTTGTCCAGCGTCGTGCCGCAAACGTCGACGGGCTCCGCTTCGCCGCCCTGCGCGCTCGCGGGAACGAGCTTTGCGGCATCGGCCGGAATCGCCGCCGCCGGCGCTGCCGCGCGGCTGCGGATCACGGCTTCCGCCAGGGGCGCCGGCGCGGCATCGCGCGACGCCTGGCGAACGGAGAGCAGCACGCCGCTCGGCGCCGGCAGCTCGGCGATGCAGTTTACCCGCAGCCGCTCGGCGTAATGGGCTTCGAGCCAGCTCTTGAGGAAGCGCGTGGGGACCGTGAGATAGGCCACGCCCCCGACGATGCCGGCGAGCTCGAGGCGGGCGAACCAGCTCGAGAAGACATCCTCGCCCAATTCGGCACGCAGCCGGCGCCGTACGCGCTCCCAGGCCTCCTGGACCGTCCTGTCGTCCGCACTGACCGTTCCGGCCTCCTCAGCGGCAATCGTTACCACCACCGGTGCCGTCTCGACCACATCTCCGATTTCCTGCCGCTCGAACATCTATGGCCCCATTCGCTCTCAAATGATCACGCCTTCGGCAGGGCGGTCGCAGCAGCGGCCGCCTGTCCCGGCGTTGTTGTCCGGTCAAAAAGGATCCCGGCCCGACAGGCGCCTCCGCCCGACGGGACTTCAGATCCCTGTCCTGTCGATTACGCTTGGAAGGCCCGCCGCTGGCTGGAGTTGCCCTTCATCTCGGTACTGAAGACAAAGAGCGACATTCTCCAACCTCCCTGGTCGCGAGCCCAAACACCGATAATCTATGGAAACCGCCGCCGCGTTCATTGCTGTCCGCCGGGCGATGAAGAGACCTTACAGGGCGGCCTCGAAGCGCTGCAACACCCCGGTCAGCCGGCTTCGGAGCGGGGCGGCTTCCTCGCGCCGGATCAGGCCGGAGGGTGGAGCCGCAATTGGTTGGGGAACTTAATCTTTTCTTTACGGCCGCCCGGGGCCTCCGGCCCGAATCTTTTTTTTCGGAAGGGCCGGGCGGCTGCCGCGGAGTCGCCACGATTCCATATCGGCAAAATCCTTTGCCTGCTAAGATGATGATAAATAATGCTTTTCCATGCGCGGCGGACTCCCTCTGACGGGGCGATCTCGCGCCCTGAAAGCCGCCCCGGAGTCAAGTCCGTAAAGGCGTGGAAAGATTGCCGAATCGGCTTGCCGAAGCGATTTCAATCGTCATGTGCCGAGTTGCAACAGCGGCTGCGAAGCCAACGAAAAAGCCCGGCACGAGGCCGGGCTTTCTAAAGGTGTAATACCAATTGAGAAGGCGGCTCAGGAAGCCAGCGCGCCGATCCGATGGGCGAGGCGCGACACCTTGCGGGAGGCGGTGTTCTTGTGAACCACGCCCTTCTGCGCGGCGCGCATGATCTCGGGCTGAGCGGCCTTCAGGGCCTCGGCCGCGGCGGCCTTGTTGCCCGAGGCGATCGCCTCCTCGACCTTGCGCAGGAAGGTGCGCATGCGCGAGCGGCGGTTCCTGT
Source organism: Allobosea sp. 67-29 (assembly GCF_001898115.1). Classification (GTDB taxonomy): domain Bacteria; phylum Pseudomonadota; class Alphaproteobacteria; order Rhizobiales; family Beijerinckiaceae; genus Allobosea. The sequence goes on from NZ_MKSQ01000005.1 coordinate 151,446, forward strand.
TGACCTCGGTGCGCCGTGCGATCTTCCGCGTGGCCTTCTTGGCCGACGTCGTATTGGCCATCGAAACGTCCTCGTCCTCATTACGGCCCGTCGCCTGGCGTTGAGCCGGCGGTCCTGGCCGCTACCTTGCTGGAAACACGTGAGCGGCGGCCGAGCTTGCGCGGGCCGCCGCGAGTGGTGGGGCTATAGTCGCTTGCGCGCGCGCCGTCAACGCGGAATCCGCATGTGGCTCGCCGTCGGGCTCAGGGAGCGGGCGCGATGAAGCGCGCGAAGCTCGCCAGATCGACATTCCCGCCCGACAGGACGACGCCGACGCGCCGGCTCTCGACCGGGATCGCGCCGCTGAAGGCCGCCGCCGCCGCGAGGCAGCCGGTCGGCTCGACCACGAGCTTCATGCGCTCCGCGAAGAAACGCATCGCATCGACCAGCGCGGCGTCGCTCACCGTGACGATGTCCTCGACCTCGCGCTGGATGATCGGGAAGGTGAGATTGCCGAGGAAGGCGGTCTGTGCCCCGTCGGCGATGGTCTTGGGCACGCCGATCGTCACGATCTCGCCCTTGCGCAGCGATTGCTGCCCGTCATTGCCGGCCTCCGGCTCGACGCCGAAGATGTGGCAGGCGGGATTGAGCGCCTTCGCCGCCAGGCAGGCGCCGGCCAGCAGCCCGCCGCCGCCGAGCGGCACGATCAGGATGTCGAACGGGCCGGCATCCTCGATCAGCTCCTTCGTCGCGGTGCCCTGGCCGGCGATGACATCGGGGTGGTCATAGGGCGGGATGACCGTCAGCCCGCGCTCGGCGGCGAGCCGGTCGCCGATGGCGAGCCGGTCCTCGGTGTAGCGGTCATAGCGCACGATCTGCCCGCCATAGCCTTCCGTCGCCGCGACCTTCGCGGCCGGCGCGTCGTTGGGCATGATGATGGTGGTCGGCACGCCCAGAAGCTGGCCGGCATAGGCGATGGCCTGGGCATGGTTGCCGGAGGAGAAGGTGACGACGCCGGCCTTCTTCTGCTCAGGGCCGAGCGAGGCGATGGCATTATAACCGCCGCGGAACTTGAAGGCGCCCATGCGCTGCAGGTTCTCGGGCTTGAAGACGAGGCTGGCTTGCGTCCGCCGGTTGGCGGTGGCCGAGCTCATCGCCGGGGTGTGGTGGGCGACGCCCCTGAGCCGTTCGGCCGCGGCCTCGACATCGGCATAGGTCGGAAGGGACGGTCCGGTCTGGGCGTTCATCGCGGGAAATCCTGCTGGCGAAAGACGAGGGCTATCTGCCAGCAGGAGCGTCGTTCCATCAAGGCGGCGGCGCTCGACACCGCCATGCGGCAGGCGGTGGCCTGTCGGCTCAGGCGTTCTTGAAATCGGGCTTCCGCTTCTCGGCGAAGGCGGACATGCCCTCCTTCTGGTCTGCCGTCGCGAAGAGCGAGGAGAAGATGCGGCGCTCGAAGCGCAGCCCCTCCTGAAGGGTTACCTCGAAAGCGCGCTCGACCGCTTCCTTCGCCATCAGCACGGAGGGCAGCGACTTCGCCGCGATCGCCTCGGCCGCCTTCAGCGTCTCGGGCAGAAGCTCGGCCAGCGGCACGACCCGGGCGACGAGGCCGGAGCGCTCGGCTTCCTCGGCGCCCATCATCCGTCCTGTCAGGCACAGATCCATCGCCTTGGCCTTGCCGACCGCCTTGGTCAGGCGCTGCGTGCCGCCGGCGCCGGGGATGACGCCGAGATTGATCTCGGGCTGGCCGAATTTCGCATTGTCCGCGGCGATGATGAAATCGCACATCATGGCGAGCTCGCAGCCGCCGCCGAGCGCGAAGCCCGCGACCGCCGCGATGATCGGCTTCTTGCGCCGGCCGATCCGGTCCCAGTCCTCGAACTTGTCGTCGAGATAGGTGCCGGGGAAGGTCCGGCTCTGCATCTCCTTGATGTCGGCGCCGGCGGCGAAGGCCTTCTCCGAGCCGGTGAGGACGACGCAGCCGATCTCGGCATCTTTCTCGAAGCCGTCGAGCGCCTGGTTGATCTCGCCGATGAGCTGGCCGTTCAGCGCGTTCAGCGCCTGCGGGCGGTTGAGCGTGATCAGCCCGACCTTGCCCTTCGTCTCGACGAGAATGGTCTCATAAGCCATGGCGGCCTCCCGGATGCTGCTGTGCCGCCAGCTTTAGCGGGCCGCCAGGCCTCAAGTCCACGGGCAGCAGACGCAAAGCGGGATGCGCGAAAGCGACCGCCGTCGGACGATCGATGGATCCGGCGGCCGGCGCCGCGCGTATTGCTGGGCAGGCGCCGCATCGACGGCCGCTCGTCACGAGGGAGGTCGAAATGAAGTCGATCCTGCTCGCCGCTGCGGCGGCTCTCACCTTGGCCGGCTGTGCCGGCGGCTCGGGCGCCAGCGGCTCCGGCCAGGCTCCCGAGCCTCGCAAGCGCATCGATGTGGCGCGCTTCTATTCAGGAACCTGGCGCGAAATCGCGCGACGCCCCATGAGCATCACCGATGGCTGTGTCGCAGGAGCGACGGAGTATGGCCCGGGTCGCCAGGGCGGCATCGAGGTGCTGGATTCCTGCCGGATGGGCAGTCCGAAGGGCGAGCTGAAGACGGTCGGTGGGCCGGGCACGATCCTCGACCCCGGCTTCAATGCCAAGTTGCGCGTGGACTACAAGCTCTACGGTTTTGTGCCGGTGCAGCGGGATTATTGGGTTCTGGATCGTGCCGATGACTATAGCTGGTTCATCTCGGCCGACCCGACCTTTCGCGACCTCTACATCTTCACCCGCGATCCGCAGATCGGCGCCACCCAGCGCAAGCGGCTGGTGCAGCGCGCCGCGGCGCTCGGCTACGACGTCTCGAAGCTGGAGTTCCCGCAGCAGCCCAAGCGCTGACGTCAGCGGCGCGGCACAGGCCGCCGTCTTCGCCGCCGTCATGGGGCTGGCTCTGGACCCGACTCTCTGAGTGCTTGGTGCAGAGCCGGCGCTAGCGGCTTCGAGCAAGCCCCCTATAACGTCAGAACCAAAGGACAGTGGTCCGAAACCTCGGGCTCGGTGACTACGGTGAAGTCCGCCACCTCCACGCGACTGTTTACAAGCATGTAATCGGCGAATTTTCCCGCTTTCGCGTAATGGGAGGTGCGGGTGCTGCCGAACCCTCGCGCGGTCACGAGGTCGACCAGACCGATGCGGCCGAGAATCTCGAACGTTTGGCTCCCCGGCTCGACGTTGAAGTCTCCACAGACGACGACAGGGTCGTCTGGTTCTGCAATCTGCCGGACGAGGTCAGCCAGCCGCTCGGCTTGCGCAATCCTTTCGGGGGTATCGGCCTTTCCGTCGAGGTCACGTAAGCCGTGCATATGCGCGACGCAGATGAACTGCGCCTTTTCAAAGTCGAAGACCCGCACGGCATGGGCGCTTCGCGACCGCGGATGCTCGCCATAGCCATCGGGACAGAAGGCTTTGTGGACGAAGCCTTGCACCTGTCCTGTGATCGGCAGCGTCCGGCGCACGAATGTTGCAAGCCCCCATTGGGAGGGAATGGACGACTCCCCATCCCAGAGCACGCCCTGCGCTGCGGGGCAGAAGATCGGTATGTGATCCGGGAGAACCCTCGCGACATCGCGAAACATGTTCGCTCGCTGCGGCAGAACATGGCTTCCGTCTCGGTACGTCAGCCACTCCTTCGCGGTCTCGGGACTGTGCACCACCTCCTGCAGGCAGAGGATGTCCGGAGATGAAGCCGCCAGATAGGCAGTAAGCGGTGCATGGAGCTTCCCGCCCCAACCGTTCAGACACATGATCTTCATCCAGCGGCCTTCGGTCTCGACTGTTCCATGCGCGGAGGGATTGCAGCGGCCCGTTAGCGAACAGCCCGCCTCTGGCAGCTCTCGCAATAAAACGTCGAGCGCCCCGATTGCACCAGCCGCTTCACCAGCTTCCCGCAGCTCGGCGTGACGCAGGTCTCGCCTTCGCGGTCATAGACCTTGAAGCGGTGCTGGAAATAGCCGAGCGAGCCGTCGGCATGGGCGAAGTCGCGCAGCGTCGAGCCGCCGGCCGCGACCGCCTCCTCCAGCACCTCGCGGATAATGCGGGCGAGCTCGTGGGCCTTCTCGCGCGGACGGCCGGTCGGCGTCGCGATCGTCCCGGCTTCCGCCTCCGGGTGGAGCCCGGCCCGGAACAGGGCCTCGCAGACATAGATATTGCCGAGACCGGCCACGAGCCGCTGATCGAGCAGCGCGGCCTTGAGCGGCGCGATCTTGTCCGCAAACAGCTTTGCCAGCGTCTCGCCCGAGAGTTCGTTGCCGAGCGGTTCGATGCCCATGCCCGCGAAATGCTTCGATGTCGCGAGCTCCGCGCGGGGCACGAGGTCCATGAAGCCGAAGCGGCGCACGTCGTTATAGGTAACGCGCGCGCCGGTCCCCATCTCGAACACGACATGGTCGTGGATCAGGTGCCGGCCGATCTCATTGTAATAGGAGCCGGGTTCGGTCGGCGGGGTGCCGGGCGCCTCGACGATGAAGCGCCCGCTCATGCCCAGATGCATGATCAGCGCTTCGCCGTCGTCGAGATCGGCGATCAGGTATTTCGCCCGCCGCGACAGGGCCTCGACGCGTCGACCACTCAGACGCTCGGCGAAGCGCTCGGGCAGGGGAAAGCGCAGGTCCGGCCGGCGCAGCTCGACGCGCTGGAAGCGCTCGCCCAGCATGGCGGGCTCCAGCCCGCGCCGGACGGTTTCGACCTCGGGTAGCTCCGGCATCGTCAACGACCTTCGTAAAGCCTGCGGCGAGACGGGCCGCGACAAGCCCGCCGCCTTTGGCTATTCATCGCCTCAGGCGAAGACAAGACAGATTTGCACAGGGCCGGCCCGACCGTGACAGCAGCTTCCGACACCACTCATTTCGGCTTCGAGACGGTGAAGCTCGCCGAGAAGCAGGCCAAGGTCGACGACGTCTTCCACAAGGTCGCCAATCGCTACGACCTGATGAACGACCTGATGTCGGGCGGCCTGCACCGGGCCTGGAAGAGCGCGCTATTGACCGCGATCAACCCGGCCAAGGACCGGCCGTTCCACCATCTCGACGTGGCCGGGGGCACGGGCGATGTCGCCTTCTCGGTGCTGGAGGCCGGTGGCGTTCAGACCGACGTCACCGTGCTCGACATCAATGCCGACATGTTGCGTGTCGGGCGCGAGCGCGCCGACAAGCGTTTTCCGGAGGACGATCGCATCCGCTTCGTCCAGGGCAATGCCGAGGAACTCGGCCTGCCGAGCGACCATTTCGACTGCTACACCATCGCCTTCGGCATCCGGAACGTGCCGCGCATCGACAAGGCGCTGGCGGAAGCCTATCGCGTGCTGAAGCGCGGCGGGCGCTTCCTCTGCCTCGAATTCAGCCATGTCGACGTGCCGCTGCTCGACAAGATCTACGAGACCTATTCCTTCAAGGTCATCCCGCCGATGGGCCGCATGGTCACCGGCGAGGCCGAGCCCTACCAGTATCTCGTCGAGTCGATCCGCAAGTTCCCGAAGCCGCAGGCCTTCGCCAACATGATCGAGGATGCCGGCTTCCGTCGCGCGAAGTTCACAGCCATGACCGGCGGCGTCGTGGCGCTGCATTCCGGCTGGAAGCTGTGATGCTGGCTCAGGCGGCATGATCTCCTCCTTCTTCCACATGCTGCGCGGCGCGCGCGTCGGCTTCGTGCTGGCGCGCGAGGGCGCGCTGGCGCTGGTCGACCCCTCCGTGTTGCCGCCGCTGGCGCGCGGGCTGATCCGCCTCGGCCGGCTGATCGAACGCCGTGGCGCCGGCTCCTCCGCCACCCGGCTCGCGGCGGCGCTGACGCGGCTTGGCCCCTCCTATGTCAAGTTCGGCCAGTTCCTGGCGACGCGGCCCGATGTCGTCGGCATGAGGATCGCGCAGGACCTCTCGGCCCTGCAGGACCGGATGCCGGCCTTCCCGATGGCGGAGGCCCGCGCCATCGTCGAGGCCGCCCACGGCGCCAAGCTCGAGGACGTCTTCGTCGAATTCAGCGAGCCGGTCGCGGCCGCCTCGATCGCGCAGGTGCATCGCGCCCGGCTGAAGGACGGCCGCGAGGTCGCGGTCAAGATCCTGCGCCCCGGCATCCGCGACCGTTTCAATCGCGACCTCGCCGCGATGCGCTTCGGCGCGGAGACGGCCGAGCAACGCTCGGCTGAGGCGCGGCGCCTGCGCTTCACCGGCGTCGTCGAGACGCTGGCCCGCTCGGTTGCGATGGAGATGGATTTGCGGCTCGAAGCCGCCGCGCTCTCCGAATTCGCTGAGAACACCAAGGACGATCCCGATTTCCGCGTGCCGGAGCCGGATTGGCAGCTCACGGCCCGCGAGATGCTGGTCGACGAATGGATCGACGCGATCCGTCTTTCCGATGTCGAGGGCCTGCGCTCCGCCGGACACGATTTGCCGGAGCTCGCCCGCAAGATCATCCAGTCGTTCCTGAAGCACGCGATCCGCGACGGCTTCTTCCATGCCGACATGCATCCCGGAAATCTCTTCGTCGACGCGGAGGGGCGCCTCGTCGCCGTCGATGGCGGCATCATGGGCCGGCTCGGCCTGAAAGAGCGGCGCTTCCTCGCCGAGATCCTGCTCGGCTTCATCACCCGCGACTACCGCCGCGTCGCGCAGGTGCATTTCGAGGCGGGCTATGTCCCGGCTCATCACGACGTCGAGGATTTCGCCCAGGCGATCCGCGCCGTCGGCGAGCCGATCCACGACAAGCGCGCCGACCAGATCTCGATGGCCAAGGTGCTGACCCTGCTCTTCGAGATCACCGGCATGTTCGACATGGCGACCCGCACCGAGCTCGTCATGCTGCAGAAGACCATGGTGGTGGTCGAGGGCGTCGCCCGCTCGCTCGACCCGCATCTCGACATGTGGGGCACCGCCGATCCGGTCGTCCGCAGCTGGATCACGCATAACCTCGGGCCGATCGGCCGATTGGAGGAGGCCGGGCGCGGCGCCCGCTCGCTGCTCGGCTCGCTCGCGAGCCTGCCCGACACGGTCGGCCGGGCCGAGCGCGTGCTGGGACAGCTCGAGGATGCCTCCCGGCACGGCTTTTCTCTCGACGAGCGCAGCGTCGCGGCGATCGGCCGTGCCGAAGCCCGGCGCAACCGCTGGGGCACGGCCGCGCTCTGGGTCATCGCCGGGCTGATCGCCTACGGCGTCTTCGGCTGAGGACGGAGCCGTTCAGGCCAGCCGCTTGATGCTGGTGATGGCGCCGAAGCTCTTGGCCAGGATGCGCTCCCGGGCTGCCCTGAGCGGTTCGCTGAAGACGGTCATCGTGTAGCCGTTGGCGTGGAGCAGCGTGTCCGGGTCGGTCAGGATCCCGACATGGCCCTTCCAGAAGACGAGGTCACCGCGCCTGAGGCCGGAGAGGCTGTCGTCGAAGGGCACGGCCGTGCCGAGCGTCGCTTCCAGCATGTCGGAATCCCGCGGCGAGGCGATGCCGGCCGCCGCCAGCGCGAGCTGCGTCAGCCCGGAGCAGTCGAGTCCGAGGCTGGTCTTCCCGCCCCAGAGATAGGGCACTCCGAGGAAGCGCTCGGCCACTGCGACGGAATCGGGCTCGAAGCGGTCAGGCGGAGCGAGGTGCCTGAGGAAGACATGGCCGCCATCGGCGAGCACGGCGAAATCGTCCTTGTGCTCCACGACGGCGACGCCTGCGTTGAGCGAGAGGGCCGCGAGCGGCGGCAGTTTGATCGAGGGGCCGGGGTAAACGAAGGTTCGAAGCGCGCTGACGCGATGCGTCGGTGCTGGCTGGTCCGGCCGCAGGCAATCGTCGGGCAGATAACCGACATAGCCGTCCCCGGCGAGCTGCCCCCAGGCCCAGCCTTCAAAGCGCTCATAGACCTGCACCAGCTCACCCGCGAGCGCTTCCGTATCCAGGGCGGCGTCGGGGCGCGGCTCCCGCCGCAGCGCCGCCGCAGGGGTGACGACGCGCATCGGCTGCGGATCGGCGAAGGCCGGAGCCTTGACCTGCCCGCGCAGATGGCCGGCGGCGAGATCGTCGCGGAAGGGCGTGATGCGGCGGTCGAGAATCGCGGTCATGACGGCAATCTATCCTTGCCTCCGGGCCACGGGGAGAGGCCGGCGGCTCAGCCGGCCCCGATTTCCTTCGCATGCTCGGTGACGAGGTCGCCGAGTCGTTCCACGGCGAGCGCTCCCGCGACCGTGCGCTGGATCACGACGTTGCGCCGGTCCTCCTCGTCGCGCTTGCGGGTGAGCAGGCCGAGCTTGCCGAGCGTGTCGAGCGCGCGGGTGATCACCGGCTTGGTCACGCCGAGCTGCTTCGCCAGACCCCGCACCGTATGCGGCGGCAGTTCGAGATAGACGGTCAGCAGGATCGCGGTCTGGCGGGCCGAAAGGTCCGGCTCGCCGTCCCGCACCAGGTCGAGATGCACCTGCCGCCAGAGCCTGAGCGCCTGCGAGGGCCTGATCTCCAAGGGCATGCGGACAGGGTTCCCGATCGTTACGGGTCCGTATCATTATCGCGCGGGCGCCGTGGCGCAATCGCCTTCGCCGATCAGGCTTAACCGGCGGGATAGAGCTGCTTCGCGAGGGCATAGGTCAGCCGCGCGGCCTGGCATTCGCCGCCTTCGGGGCGGCCGGGCTTGGCCGCGGGAGTCCAGGCATAGATGTCGAAATGGGCATAGGAGGGCGTCCGCTCGACGAAGCGGTTGAGGAACAGCGCGGCCGTGACCGACCCGGCCATACCACCGCTGGAGACATGGTTCACATCGGCGATCTTGGAATCGAGCATGCGGTCATAGGGCGCCCAGAGCGGCAGGCGCCAGACCGGGTCGTTCACGGCAAGCCCGATCCGCGCGATCTCGGCGGCAAGCCCCTCGTCATGGGTGTAGAAGGGCGGCAGCTCCGGGCCGAGCGCCGTGCGGGCGGCCCCGGTCAGCGTGGCGTAGTCGATCAGCAGCTCCGGCGCCTCCTCGTCTGCGAGCGCGAGAGCATCCGCCAGGATCAGCCGCCCCTCGGCGTCGGTATTGCCGATCTCGACGGTGAGACCCTTGCGGCTCGGCAGGATGTCGCCCGGTCTGAACGCCTCGCCCGCGATCGCGTTTTCCACCGCCGGCACCAGCAGGCGCAGCCGCACCGGCAGCTTGGCCAGCATGATCATGCGCGCGGCGGCGATGGCTGCGGCCGCTCCGCCCATGTCCTTCTTCATCAGCAGCATCGCTGCGGCAGGCTTGATGTCGAGCCCGCCGGTGTCGAAGGCGACGCCCTTGCCGACCAGCGTGACCCTCGGGTGAGACGGGCTGCCCCAGACGAGATCGATCAGCCGCGGCACGCGCGGGGATGCGCGGCCCACCGCGTGGATCATCGGGAAATTCCGGTCCAGCAGCTCCTCGCCGGCGATGCTCTCGACGGTCGCGCCGCATTCGGCGGCGAGCACGCGGATGGCGGCCTCGATCTCGTCCGGTCCCATGTCGTTCGCCGGCGTGTTGACGAGGTCGCGCGCCAGCATGGCCGATTCCGCGATCAGGCTGATCTCCGCGCCATCGACGCCCCTGGGCAGGACGAGCCGTGCCTTCGCCGGAGCGGGCTTGCGGTAGCGGTCGAAGCGATAGCCCTGCAGCAGCCAGCCGAGCGTGGCCAATGCCGGGTCGTCGATCTCGCCCTGCAGCGTGTAGGCGCCCTCGGGCAACTGCGCGGCCAGCCGCGCAGGGGCGAACGCGTCGCGGCTGCGCCCGGCGTCGGCGATTCCGAGCAGGACAGCGCCGAGGCGGCCGTCGCTGCCGGGCAGGAAGCAGTGCTCGCTGGCGCGCCCCGCAAAGCCCTGCGCCTGGGCAAAGCTCCGCTGTTCGGCCGGCAGTCTCTCCCGCAGCTCCGGCCAGCGCGAGGACGAGACGACGTGAACGGGAACGGCCGCATCGGCGGTGGTGGTCAGGAGGCTGTGCACGGGCAGGAACCGGTCTGGCAGGGCGGCGGAGGCGGCGAGTTAAGAATGCATTAGGGTTAACGCTTTATCACCGGAGCGACCAGACGAACCTGCCCGATAACATCCGCGAGGCGATCCGGCCCATGTCCATAGCGCCCCCCTCCGAAGCGCAGCCCGCGTCTTGCCAGGTCCGGCACCGCCGCCGTTCGGCCGGGCTCGGCCTCGCCGTCTGCTTGGCCGCACTGGCGCTCGCCGGCTGCCAGAGCCGCGGCGGCCCGGGCGACATCACCGGCTCGATCGGGCGCAGCCAGCCCGCCGCGCCGCGCACCCTGGCCGATTGGCAGGCGGAGCGCGACAGCTGGGGCAGGCGCTACGAAGCCAACCAGAAGGATCGCAATGCGGCCTTCTATTACGCGCGCGCGCTGCGGGCGACGGACCAGCATGCCCAGGCCCTCGCCGTACTGCAGAGCGCGGTGCTGATCCATCAGGACGACCGCGAGTTGCTGGGCGCCTATGGCCGGTCGCTCGCCGATAACGGCCGCCTGCGCGAGGCCGACGACGTTCTGTCCCGGGCGCATTCGCCCGAGCGTCCTGACTGGCGCATCCTCTCGGCGCAAGGCACGGTCGCCGACCAGCTCGGCGAGCATGACCGGGCCCAGCAGCTCTATCAGGCGGCGCTGAAACTCGTGCCCGACGAACCGACGGTGATGTCCAATCTCGGCCTGTCGCTGGCCCTCTCCCGGCACCTGCCGGAGGCCGAACGCGTGCTGCGCGAGGCGGCGGCCGCGCCGGGAGCCGATGTGCGCGTGCGCCAGAACCTCGTGCTGGTCCTCGGCCTCCAGGGCCGCTTCGGCGAGGCGGAAAGCGTTGCCCGCCAGGACCAGAGCCCGGCGGAGGCGGCGGCGACCATCGCCTATCTCAAGCGCAGCGTCACGCAGCGCAACAGCTGGGATCTGCTCAAGGGCAAGGACAAGGCCAAGGGCGAGCAGGGCGCGAGGCCGCCGCTGGCGCAGGACGCGGGTTCGGCAGCGGGTCGAGGCAGGAGCTGACGCGAGAGCGCTCCCCCGGCCGCAAGCATCGTCAGTCGAAACGAAAGAGGCCGGAGCGGTTGCTCCGGCCTCTTTCGTTATGGTGCAGCTGGCATTCCGATACTCCAGCTCTTTGATTTTGCATCGGCTTCTTCCGAAAACCGCGGTCCACTTTTCGGGCCGATGCTCTAGTGCCACTTGAAGACCTGGATCAGGGCCGGCGTCATGATGATCACGAAGAGCACCGGCAGGAAGAACAGGATCATCGGCACGGTGAGCTTCGGGGGCAGCGCGGCCGCCTTCTTCTCGGCGGCGTTCATGCGCTGGTCGCGGCTTTCCTGCGCCAGCGTCCTCAGCGCGGTGCCGAGCGGCGTGCCGTAGCGCTCGGCCTGGATCAGCGCGGTCGAAACCGATTTGACGCCTTCGAGGCCCGTCCGCATCGCGAGGTTCTCATAGGCGGCCCTGCGCTCGGCGAGATAGGAAAGCTCGGCCGTGCACAGGCCGAATTCTTCCGCGAGCGCCACCGACTGGCTGCCGATCTCGGTCGAGACCTTGCGGAAGGCATGCTCGATCGACATGCCGGATTCGACGCAGATCAGCAGCAGGTCGAGCGCGTCGGGAAAGGCCTGACGCATCGAGGCCTGACGCTTGGAGATCTGGTTGGACAGGAAGATCTCGGGCGCCTTGATGCCGAGATAGGCAGCGGCGATGGCGATGCCGGCCTTGACCATCAGGGGCTGGCCGAAATCGTTGACGACGAAGACGTAGAACAGCGTGAACAGAAACAGCCCGACCGGAGCGGCGAGCCGGAAGAAGAGGAAGGCGATTTCGGCCTGGGGTCCGCGGTAGCCGGCCATGGTGAGCTGCCGCTTCGCATTCTCCGTGCCCAGCCAGTCGCCGAGTTTGAACTGCTCGACGACGCGCCGCATATAGGCCTTGGGCTCCTGCCGCAGGCTCACCTTGTCGCCCTGCCGGTTCAGCCTCTCGCGCTCGCGGGCCCGGATCTTCTCGCGCTCGGTCGCGACGCTCTTCATCCGCTTCTGCAGGCTGTTGCCCTCGGTCAGCGGGATCGCGATGGTCAGGACGGTTGCCGCCGCGGCGACGGCGGCCAGCAGCGCCAGCAGGAACTGCGGGTCGGTGAGCTTGGTGACGATGAGGGAGATCATCGCGCCGCCTCAGATGTCGAAGTTGATCATCTTGCGCATCACCAGCACGCCGATGAGCATCCAGATGCCGCTGGCGACCAGCGCGAACTTGCCGGTCTGGGTCAGCCAGAGCAGCTCGATGTATTTCGGCGTGGTCAGATAGACCAGCAGCGCCACGGTCGGCGGCAGCGCCCCGATGATCGCGGCCGATGCCTTGGCCTCCATCGAGACGGCCTGGATCTTGTCGCGCATCTTGCGCCGCTCGCGCAGCACGCGCGAGAGGTTGCCGAGGGTCTCGGACAGGTTGCCGCCGGTCTTCTGCTGGATCGCGATGACGATGCCGAAGAAGTTCGCCTCGGCGCAGGGCATGCGTTCGAACAGCTTCACGGAGGCCTCGGCCAGCGGAAGCCCGAGCGTCTGCGATTCGATGATCTGGCGAAATTCGCTGCGCACGGGTTCGGCCGCCTCGCTGGCGATGATGCGCAGGCAGTCGCTGACGGGCAGGCCGGCCCGGATGCCGCGCACGATCACGTCGAGCGCATTGGGAAACTCGACGCCGAACTTCTTGAGCCGCTTGGCCTTGCAGCGCTTGAGGAACCAGGCCGGCAGTCCGAAGCCGCCGATGAAGAGGCCGGCCGCGGCCAGGATCGCATTCCCGCTGACCACGAACAGCACCCCGCCGAGCAGCAGGGCGGCGATGCCGCTGATCACGTAGTATTTCTGCCGCGACCAGTTCAGGCCGGCCTGGGCGATGCGGGTCTCGAGCGAGACCTTGCTGCGCGCATTCTCGCGGCTCTCGATCTCCTTCAGGCTCTGCGCGATCTGGCCGCGCTTCAGCCGGGCCTGTGCCTCGCGGTCGAGGCCCCGTTCGGCGGCCGGGCTTGCGAATTCCTTGCGGCGCTTCTCGGCGCGCTTCTCGCCGCTCAGCGTCGGGTAGAGCAGTGCGTAGAACACACCGCCAACGGCGAGCATCGCCAGTACGGCGACGGCGAGCGTGCTCGGGTTCATGGCCGCTCGCCCTCGTTGCGTCCAGGGCTAGGCCGCATGGCTCTCGCCCGTCTGCTCGAGCTGGTCGAGGGCGGCCGCCAGGCGCTGCTCCTCGCCGAAATAGCGGGCGCGTTCCCAGAAGCGCGGCCGCCCGACGCCGGTCGAGCGGTGCCGGCCGATCAGCTTGCCCGTCGCGTCCTCGCCGAGGACCTCGTAGGTCATCAGGTCCTGGGTGATGATGACCTCGCCTTCCATGCCCAGCACCTCGGTGATGTGGGTGATGCGGCGCGAGCCGTCGCGCATGCGCTGCGCCTGGATGATGACGTCGACGGAGGAGCAGATCATCTCGCGCAGCGTCTTCGAGGGCAGCGAGAAGCCGCCCATCGTGATCATCGATTCGATACGGCTCAGGCACTCGCGCGGCGTGTTGGCGTGCAGCGTGCCCATCGAGCCGTCATGGCCGGTGTTCATCGCCTGCAGCAGGTCGAAGGCTTCGGGCCCGCGCACCTCGCCGACGATGATGCGCTCGGGACGCATGCGCAGGCAGTTCTTGACGAGATCGCGCATCGTCACCGCGCCGGTGCCCTCGAGATTGGGCGGGCGGGTCTCGAGGCGCACGACATGCGGCTGCTGGAGCTGCAGCTCGGCGGCGTCCTCGCAGGTGATGACGCGCTCGTCATGCTCGATGTAGTTGGTCAGGCAGTTGAGCAGCGTGGTCTTGCCGGAACCCGTTCCGCCCGAGATCACGATGTTGCAGCGGACCTTGCCGATGATCTTCAGGATCTCCGCGCCCGGCGGCGAGATCGCCCCGAACTTGGTGATCTGGTCGAGCGTCAGCTTGTCCTTCTTGAACTTGCGGATGGTGAGAGCGGGGCCGTCGATCGCCAGCGGCGGCGCGATGACGTTGACGCGGGAGCCGTCGGCAAGGCGCGCGTCGCAGATCGGCGAGCTTTCGTCGACGCGCCGGCCGACCTGGCTGACGATCCGCTGGCAGATGTTCATCAGCTGCGCATTGTCGCGGAAGCGGACATTGGTCAGCTGGATCTTGCCGCCGGTCTCGATGAACGTCCGGTTGGCGCCGTTGACCATGATGTCGGCGATGTCGTCGCGCGCCAGCAGCGGTTCGAGAGGGCCGTAGCCGAGCACGTCGTTGCAGATGTCGTCGAGCAGTTCCTCCTGCTCGGCGATCGAGAGCACGACGTTCTTCAGCGAGATGATCTCGTTGATGATGTCGCGGATTTCTTCCCGGGCGGATTCCGAGTCGAGCTTCGCGAGCTGCGACAGATCGATGGCCTCGATCAGCGCCCCGAAGATCATGCTCTTCATCTGGTAGTATTCTTCGGAGCGCGCCGCCTCCGGAACCACCGTCCTGCGATTTTCGGGCGCGGCCGCCGCCGGCTCGGGCCGGCGCGGTGCCGGCGCAGCCGCCGGGATTCGCGGCTCCGGGCCGGGGGCGCTAGCGGCGCCGGCTGATCGCTTGCCGAACATCTCACGCGTCTCCGGCGTACGGGCGCGCGGCGCTCAGGCCCGGCGCCGCGATGAAACCGAGAGGGGAAAGGCCGGGCCGCGTCATGAGGCTTTGCGGCGTTTCAGCTTGGAAACCAGCGGCTCCAGCAGGCTGCGCCTGCCGCGCCGCGTCTCGCCGCGCCCCGTGAGGGTGCCGGCGATCTGGGCGAAGGCCTCGTTCGCCTTGCTGCCCGCCTGCACCTCGGCGATCATCTGGCCATTGTTCGCGGCCGTCCCGAAAAGCTGGGCCTCGAAGGGAATCGTCGACAGCACCTCGATCCCGAGGGTCTTGGCGAATTCGGGTGGCGCGATCTCGGGCCGCTTCGGCACGCCCACCTTGTTGAGCACCAGCCGGGCCCCTGCATCGTTCGGCCGCGCCGCGCGGGCGAGATCGACGAAATTCTTGGCGTTGCGCAACGAGGCGAGCTCGGGCTCCGCCACGATCAGGATCTCGTCGGCCCCGAGCATGGTGCGCTTCACCCAGGCGCTCCACTGATGCGGCACGTCGAGCACGATGCAGGGCACGCTGCTCCTCAGCAGGTCGAGCAGCTGCTCCAGCGCGTCCTCGCCGAGATCGATCGTGCGGTCGAGCATGGCCGGCGCGGCAAGCAGCGCCAGATTGTCGCTGCAGCGCGAGAGCAGCCGGTCGAGCAGATTGGCGTCGAGGCGCTCGGGCGCGAAGATCGCCTCGGCGATGCCCTGCGGCGGATCCTGGTTGAAGTTGAGCCCGGCGGTTCCGAAGGCGATGTCCAGATCGACCACGACGGTCGAGGCGCCGAGGCCGCCGGCAATCGCCCAGGCGATGTTGTGAGCAACGGTTGAGGCACCGACGCCGCCCTTGGCGCCGGTCACGGCGATGATGCGGCCGAGATTGCGCGCCTCGGCGGAAACGTAGAGCTCGGACAGCGTGCGCAGCACGTCGAGCGTCTCCAGCGGAGCGATCAGATATTCGCTGACGCCGCGCCGGATCAGGTCGCGATAGAGCTGCACGTCGTTGACGTGGCCGATCACGACCACCTTGGTGCCGGCGTCGCAGCTTTCCGACAGCGCATCGAGATTGGCGACCAGCGTCGCCGGGTCCGACACCGTCTCGAGAACGATGATGTTGGGCGTCGGCGCGGCCCGGAAGGCTTCCACAGCTGCCGCCGGCCCGCCCATCTGGATGCGGGCATGAGCCTTGTCCATCCGGCGATCGGCGACGACCGCCTGCATCGCGGCGGCCACCGCCGGGGTCTCGCAGAAGGCCTGGAGCGTGATGCGCGGCAGCGGCGCGATGACTTCCTCGCTGCCGGCGAAGGCCGGATGCCGCTCTGATTCCGGCAGCGTCATGTCCCGCCTCCGACCGTGGCGTTGATCTGGGGCGTCGTCGACCGGTATTCCGTCGAGGGATCCTTGCCCTGGCGGATCTTGGCGATGGCGTTCATGCGCTTGACGATGTCGGGCCGGCCCTCGTCGCGGGCGCGGACCAGATCGACCGGATCGGCGACCTGGGCGGCGAGCGTCGCCTGCGTCGAACAGCCGAAGTTCCAGTAGGGCTCGTTCGAGGCCGAGAACTTGAAGTCCGAGCTGCCGAGATCGGTCGGCCACTGCCCGCATTCATGCGGCAGCCTGGCCTGCAGCGAGGCGAAGGTCAGCCGGATCGGCGAGGCGAGCTCCGGGTCCTGGACGGGATAGCCGCGGACCGAGAGCGCGCGGGGCGAGACGCCGCCTTGCGCCAGCGCGTGGCGGATGCCCGCGAGCGTGTCGCGCGTCGCGCGTCCGCGCCGGTCCCCGGTCGGAACCTCGGCGACCAGCCCGCCGCGGCCGCTGCGCCGATATTCCTGCGCGAAGGCGACGACATCCTGGTTCTGCCGGGGGTCGAGTGCCGCGCCGCTGCGGCCGACGAAGACGTCTAGCGAGCGCGGCGCGTCCTTGAGCACGATCGGGTGCCGCTCGCGCACATCGTCGGGGGCGAACGAGGCGGTGGTGTCGCCCTTGCTGGCGCAGCCGCCGGCGAGCGCCGCCGCGACGAGCAGCCCGGCAGCCAATGCGGCGGAGGTCCGGGAGCGCGATGGGGGATATGCGGTCATCGTCAAGCCATCCATGTGTCCCTGCCGCGCTCAGTCGGTGATGAAGCCGACCCGGCCCTTGTAGGCCTGGGGGGCCGCGCCGCCGCCGCTGCCGTAGATCTTGTTCAGGCGCCCGAGCAGGATCGCCTGCGTGTCGTGCGACTCGACGAAACCGTCATCGGGGCGCTGGACCTGCGTCGGCTGCATCGGCTTGGCGATGTAGGGCGTCGCCGTGATCATCAGCTCGGTCTCCTCGCGCTGGTAGTCGCGCGAGCGGAACAGCGTGCCGATGATCGGCAGGTTCATCAGGCCGGGCAGCCCGTTCAGCGACTGCTTGGTGACGCGCTGGATCAGGCCCGCCGTCGCCAGCGTGCCGCCGGAGGGCAGCTCGACGGTCGTATCCGACTTGCGGACCCGGAAGGCCGGCATGTTGAGGCCGGCGTCTTCGGAGCCGCTGAGCCGGAGCTGGTTCTCGAAGTCGAGCTCGGTGACCTCGGTGGCGATCCGCATGCTGATCTTGTTGTCGGACAGCACGATCGGCGTGAAGTTGAGGGTGACGCCGACCGGCTTGTATTCGATCTGGATCGAGCAGCTCCGGCGGTTGAAGGTATCGTAGGAGCAGTTCTGGCCCTTCGGGATCGGGACCTCGCCGCCGGCGGTGAACTTTGCGGTCTCGCCGGAGATCGCCGTCACGGTCGGCTCTGCCAGCACGCGGGCCAGGCCGGCGCGCTCGAGCGCGCGCAGCGTGAAGTTCTGGGCATTGCCGAGGCCGGCCGTGATCGCCGTGGCGGAGAGCGCCTGCGGCTGGAGCGGCAGCGGGTTGTCGATCGACGGGGTGACGGAGAACTTGCCGAGCTTCCATTCGCCGGTCGAGTTGATGCCGAGCTGCTTGATCGCCTTGCGCTGGACCTCGGAGACGACGACCTTGACCATGACCTGGTCGCGGTCGCGGATCGTCAGCGAGTTGATCACCGCTCCCTTCTTGTCCGATTTCTCGGAGACGCCGACGAAGGCGTTGGCGATGTCGACCGCCTGGGTGGCTTCCGAGGCGTTCGGCACCGAGCCGATCAGCAGGATCGAGTCTCCCGCCGGCTTGATCTCGATCTGCGAGTTCGGCAGAGCGGTCCTGAGGGTCTGGCGCAGCACGTTGAGATCGCGCCCGACATTGATCTCGAGGGCGGTGATCTGGCGGCCTTCGCCATCCATCACGAACATCGAGGTCGCGCCGTCGGCGATGCCGATGATGAAGAGCTTCCGGGCGGTGCGAACCACGGCGTTCGCAACCTTCGGATTGGCGACGAAGACTTCCTTGGCGTCCCGCGGCAGCTCCACCACCAGCGACCGGCCGATGGAGAGGTCGAGCTTGCGCGAAATCGCGTACTCGCTGCTTCCGACATTGAGGACCGGCGCAGGCCCCGTCGACTGAGCGAGCGCTGCCTGGGACGATGCGCAGAGCAAGAGGGCCGCGGCGAGACCGGCGGAGGCGAGATGGGCGGGGAAACGGGTCATGGCTTAACGCTCTTGGTCGTGACGCCGTAGCGCACCAGGGTCATCGCGTTGTCGTTGCGGGCCGGCGCCGCGGCATTGTCGCCGGCATCCTTGAGGCTGCGGAGCGCGAGTGAGAGCGTGCCGGTCTTCTGGCCCTGGATCAGGACCTCGACCTGGCCCGGGTCGACCTCGAGCGTGGCGGTCTCGCCCACGACGACCTTTTCGCCGTTGCGCTCCTGGACGTTCTGGCCGATGGCGAGGACCCGGATGTTCCGCAGCAGCGTCTCGCTGACGAAGGCTTCG
Source organism: Allobosea sp. 67-29 (assembly GCF_001898115.1). GTDB lineage: Bacteria > Pseudomonadota > Alphaproteobacteria > Rhizobiales > Beijerinckiaceae > Allobosea. The sequence continues at coordinate 169,835 of NZ_MKSQ01000005.1, forward strand.
CCGCCGCGCCCGTTCGCGGATTCGCCGCGCCAGGTGCAGATCACGTCGACGCGGTCGTTGGGCAGGATGAAGCCGCCGGCGGTGCTGGCGCCGCGGCTGTCGGTGGAGATCGCCACCGCCCGCATGCCGGAGGGCAAGACGGCCGAGAGGAAGCCGGTCCCGTCGGTCTTGATCAGCTTCTCGCGGCGGATCGGCTCGGCGGCGAGCAGGGCGTAGCGCGCAACCTGCCCGGTGATTTCCTTTTCGGCATCGGGCGCTTCATCCTTGCGGATGACGCCGGTCGGCACGCTGGCCAGCGGCCAGTCGAGCCAGCGCAGGTCGTTGCCGGAAACGGTGTTGCCGATCGGGATGTCGCTGGCTGCGACCAGGACGGGCACGGTCGGAGCCGGCTCGACCTTCGCGGCCGGCGCAGGAGCCCGCGACGGCCTCTGCACGAGCACGGCGGCCCCCAGCCCGGCTGCCAGCGCGACGACGAGAATGATGATGCGTGCAGGGCTCATTGACGTCCGATCCCTGGCCAGTCGAAGCTGGCCCTCGCCGAGGATCGTCTTCGGGAAACGTCAATTTATAGTTAATGGGTCGTATACTTTTCGATCATGTTGCCGCAGCGGAAGCGGGGCGTCGTCACAGACCCAGGGCGGCCCGCCAGATCGAGGTCTCCGGCAGCACGAACAGGGCGGAGAAGGCCAGCGCGATGCCATAGGGCACGCCCTGGTTCGCGGCGTGAAGGCGCTGCGCCCAGCCCCAGTTCGCCGCCGGCGACGGCAGGGGGCGCGCCCGGAGCATCAGGATCAACCCGGTGAGCACGCCGCCGAAGATGGCGGCGAACAGCAGGTAGGGCATCAGCTGGTCGAAGCCGAACCACAATGCAGTGGCGGCGACCAGCTTCGCATCCCCTCCTCCGATCCAGCCCGCGGCGAAGAGGCCGAAGGCGACGACCAGGACAAGCCCGCCGGCGGCCAGATGCTGGCCGATCTCCGCAAGGCTGAGCCCCAGCACCATCGCGCAGGCCGCGAACCCGCCGGCCAATGCCAGGCACAGCCGGTTCGAGATCGTCATCGAGACGAGGTCGCTGGCGGCCGCATAGGCCATGGCGAGCGGGAACAGGCCGAGGACGAGAATGAGGGACGGCGACATGGAAGCAGGCTCCGGATACGCGTCATTCTGGCGGCGATTGGTCACCGAAAGCTTTATGCGGATCGCAAAAGGCTTCGTGCAAAGACAAAAAAGGGCGCTCCGGATCGACCGGAGCGCCCTGACGGCCGTCAATCGACGGCAGCGATTACTGGTTCAGCGTCGTGGCGATGGTCGTGAACTTCCCGATCAGGGCAGTGCCGACGCTGGTCATCGCGGTGATCGCGGCGACGGCGATCAGGGCGGCGATCAGGCCGTATTCGATGGCGGTGGCGCCGGACTCGTCCTTGGCGAAGCGAGCGAAGATCTTGGTCATGTTGGAAACTCCTCTTACCACGGTTTGACTGCTGCCTTCGCTCTGAGCGGCTTCGGTCAGCGACAGGACCGACATTAGCGGCGGCGTCTTGCCGAACTGTTAAACGAACTGAAGAATTGGGCCGATTGCGCAGGGGTTTATTCTGTGGTTAATGGCCAATTTACGAGCAAAAATCGAGATATAACTTAGTAAGATTGTCCGTATCCGAAGTCGATTACGGTAAACAACTCATTTAGGCAATTCCGGAAACGGAGTTGATTTGTGCGGGCCGCGTATCCGACCGGGTGCTGGGCGACGTAATTCCCCTTGGTTAGATCGGCATCATTACAGCGCAAGCCGTCGATTCCGACAGTTTAGGGTTTGATTCATCATTTTGGGCTTTGTTGCTGAGGTCGCAAACTTCGAGGCGCCGCCCATGTCCATTCTCCGGAGCTTGGCAGGACATCGTTCCCGCATCTCGCGGACCCTTGCGGGCCTGTCGCTGGTGCCGTTCCTGGCGGCCGGCGCCGCGTCCGCCGCCCAGCCGTCCGGGGCACCGGAAAGCGTCGTCGTGCTGGTCGATCAGGCCAAGGTCGTCCGCCTGCCGGAAAACGCGCAGACGGTCATCGTCGGCAACCCGGCCATTGCGGATGTCGCCGTCCAGCGCAACGGCGTGATGGTCGTGACCGGGAAGAGCTTCGGCGTCACCAATCTGATCGCGCTCGATGCGGGTGGCACCCTCCTGGCGGAATCGCTCGTGCGCGTGAGCGCGGCTTCCGATTCCGTCCTGACCGTCCAGCGCGGCATGGACCGCGAGAGCTATTCCTGCACGCCCCAGTGCCAGCCTTCGGTGCAATTGGGCGATGCGCAGAAATATTTCGGCGAGGTCGGGGCTCAGTCTACCGCCCGAAACGCGCTCGCTGTCGGCGGCCGCGCCGGCCCCGCGCCGCAATAGGCGGAAGTCCGGCCCGGCATTGCCGATGGGGGCGCGGGTCGTTGGTAAACAAAGCCTTGCGGGTGCCGTTGAGTAAGGCAGGGCCCCTCTAACCGATCCGAAATTCTTTCGCGGTAAGGCTGTGCTCCATCGGGCGCCGTGCCCGTAAGCAACAATGGATTGCGCATCGGATGACGGCCAATCTCCAGACCGGCGACAGCCCGCGAAAGCGCGGGAAGAGGCGATCGCTGCTGACATTCGGTCGCGCCCAGGAGGGGGCCGCGGCCATCGAGTTCGGCATCGTCGCCGTGCCGTTCTTCGCGCTGCTGTTCGCGATCTTCGAGACCGCCCTGATGTTCTGGACGAACGAGGTGCTCGAGGAATCTCTCTCCCAGGCGTCGCGGCGCCTGCTCACCGGCCAGGCGGTCAGCCGCTATACTTCGTCGAATCCGGCCGTGAACGCCCAGGCCTTCCGCGACGACATCTGCGCGGTCGCGCCGATGGGCCTGATCGACTGTTCCAAGCTCTATGTCGACGTCAAGATCTATACGAACTTTGCCGGCGCGAACTCCGGAACGGGCAATCCGGTGGCCAACGGGGCGCTGAACACCAACGGCTTCTCCTACAATCAGCCGCAGCCGGGGCAGATCGTCGTGGCGCGGGCGGTGCTGGACTATCACCTGTTCCTGACGGCCTGGGCTTCGAGTGCGCTGGCCAATATCGGTTCCGGCCATCGGGCGCTGGTCGCGACGACCACCTTCCGGGCAGAGCCGTTCACGACCGGTTCGGGAGCCGGCACATGAGGCGGATTGGCCACGGCCGCCGCTGGCGCGGCTTCCGGCGCGACGACAAGGGCTTCGCGCTGGTCGAGTTCGCGATGGCCCTGCCGGTCATGCTCGTCGCCTATTGCGGCATGGTCGATGTCGTCCAGATGGTGATGGCGAACCGCAAGGTGACGCAGCTGACGCTGGCGCTCGCCGACCTGACCGCCCGCGCCGCCGCCGTCGCGCCTGCCGATGTCGAGAACATCTTCGACGCGGCGCAGAGCGTACTGATGCCGTTCGACGCCTCCAATGCGAGCATGGTGATCTCCAGCGTGGTCGTTGATGCGAACGGCAATGCGCGGGTGTGCTGGAGCAACCAGCGCAACGGCCAGGCACTCGTGCGCGGCGCGACGGTGCTCCTGCCCGACAGCATCCGCGTGCCCAGCACGTCGGTGATCATGGCGACCGCCAGCTATCGCTACACGCCGCAGACGGGCTACGTCCTGACCGGCAGCTTCACGCTCGGCGACAATCCGATCTATTCGCGTCCGCGCGCCGGGCAGGCGGTCGGGACCGGCAATATCGAGCAGGTCGTCCGGACGGGAACGAAACCCTGCCCGGACTTCAACTAGAAACGGTCACCGGCGGCCCGGCGGATTCGCCGCCGGCCCGTCAGCCGCGCAGCACCATCCGCCCGGTCTGGACCTCGTAGCCGCGCAGCTTGCCGAGGAAGGAGTTCCCGAGCAGGCTCACCGACAGCGCGCCCGGCGGCATCACCACCGCATCGACGTTGCGCACGACGATGTCGCCGAGCCGGACCTCGCGCAGCGTGGTGCGCGTTGCCGTCACCGTGCCGTTGGCGGTGCTCAGCAGCATCTGGCGCGCGCCCCTCTCGGGCCTGATCCCGAGCGCCCTGGCATCGTCGGCCGTGAGCGCGACGATGCTGGCGCCCGTATCGACCATCATCTTGATCCGGTAGTTGTCGATCGTCGGGTGGACGACGTAATGGCCGCGATAATCGGCCGCGACGGCGAGCAGGGCGGGGCCGCGGCGCTCCGGCTGGGCCGGCGACGTTGCCACGGACGCCGCGCGCGCAGGCTCGGCATCGACCCGCGGGGCGAGCCACTGCGTGTAGCCGAGCGCGACGCCGATCACGGTTGCCGCCACGCCCAGGGCCCAACTCGACGGATTCGCCACCTTGCCCCGCTCCGGTTGTCGCGTGTCGTCGAGCGCGGCGGATGGCGCTCGCGACGACGCTGCTCGCTCGAAGCCTGGCCGGTCAGGCCTGACGAAGCGTGAACGTCATGCCCGGGATTGGCGACAAATCGGGTTGAGCACCGTCGTTCCGTGCCCTCAGCCTTAATCGAGCCTTACCCCGCTTGCGAAAAGGAGCGTTCGACGAGCGCTGCGATGTCCTGGGCATAGGGAATGCTCGGCTGCGCCCCGGCGCGCATGCAGGCGAGCGAGCCGGCAGCCAGCCCCCGACGCAACGCATCGGGCAGGCTCGCTCCGGCCGCGAGTGCGGCGGCGAAGGCGCCCGTGAAGCTGTCGCCCGCCGCAACGGTGTCGACGACCGCGACCTGCGGCGCCTCGAGGCGCTGCCGCAGGCCGCCCTGCCAGCTCACGACGCCGGCCGCCCCCAGGGTCGCGACGCCCGTGATGCCCCGTTCCGCATCGAGCCGCCGGATGATGGCGTCCGGCTCGCGCTCCGGCCAGCCCAGGGCCTCGGCGAGCACCAGGGCCTCGTGCTCGTTCACGATCAGGATGTCGACGAGGTCGAGCAGCGCCGGTGACGGGGCGCCTGCCGGGGCGAGATTGAGGACGACGCGGCCACCGGCGCCTTTCATCAGCCGCGCGGCTTCGATGCAGGCCGGCTCGGGCACCTCCCGCTGCAGGAGCAGGATGTCGTCGGGGCCGACCGGCAGGTGCCGCAAGGCATCGGCGCGGGCTTCGGCATTGGCGCCGGCCGCGACGATGATCTGGTTCGCGCCTTGCCGGTCGATCGCGATGAAGGCCGCGCCCGTCGGCGCGTCGAGCCGCGCGACCTGGTTTAGGGCGACCCCGTCGGCCGCGAGCAGCGAGAGCGCCGTCTCGCCGAAGCCGTCCCGCCCGGCCGCTCCGACCAGCACGACCTCCGCGCCGGCGCGCCGTGCCGCAAGCGCCTGGTTCGCGCCCTTGCCGCCGGGATGGACCGCATAGTCCGGCCCCAGGACGGTCTCCCCGGCGCCGGGCAGCCGCTCGACCCGCGTCACGAGATCGATATTGATCGAGCCGAAGACGACGATCATCGGGAGAGACCCGAAGCAAGGCGCCGGACCCCGGCGACGAAAGCGGCTTCGGGGGTGGCGATGGTGGTTTCGAGACCCGCCGCCGCAAGCGCGGCGCCGTAGCTCTCGGCCAGCGCGCCATCCGCGACGAGATGCACACGGTGCGCCCTGCCGAACAGCGCCTCCGCGCCGGCGATCTCCTGCGCCACCAGCAGCGAGGACAGGAACGGGCCGACCTCGCCGGGGCGCATTCGTCCCGCCAGAACTTCGGTTCGCGCCGCAAAGGCCGCATTCAGCAGCCCGGCCGGGCCTCGTGCCGCGGCACGGCCGCGCTCGGCTCCGCGCCCCGCGTCGTCGGCGACCGGTTCCTCGGCCAGCCGCGCCAGGATCGACTGGTTGCGGAGCAACCCGTAGATCTCGCCGGTCATGAAGCTCGCGAACCGGGTGATCCGCCCGCCGCGGATCTCGGCCCATTTCGAATGCGTGCCCGGCAGGCAGGCGAGGCCATCGTCGAGGCCGAGCCCGACGATCAGCGTCTCCTCGCCGCGCATCACGTCGAAGGCACCGTCGTCGCAGCTCAGACCCGGCAGGATCGTCGCCCGGGTATCCGCCGCGAGATCGACGGTGATGCCGGCCGCCGCGATGTCTCCCGGAGAGGCGGGGCAGGCGACATAGGGCGCCTCGACCCAGCCGTTGCGGCTGCCGACCATGCCGGCGAGGACGATCGCGGCGTCGGGGGCAGCCCTCCGGAGCTCTCCCGCCAGTGCCTCGAAGGCGGCCGGGTATCCGCCGGCCGCGACCGACTGGATGCCCCGGTCGGTGAGACGCCGCTGCAGGACGCGGCCGTCCTCCGATATCAGGAAGGCACGCGCGCGGGTCGTGCCCCAGTCGAGCGCGATCAATGGCTTGAACATGGCAGGCTCCAGAAGGGGCGGGAAATCTCCTCGCCGCGGGCGGGCGGGTCAAGAGCCGTCCGGGCTGGTTTGCCGATCGTGCTTGCGGGCCAGGCTTGTATCTCTCGCGACGCGACGCGAATCTCGCCGCGCGATCCCCTTGATTCTGGATGCCCGATGCTCGAGCTCGAATCCGCCGGTCTGACGGCCGTCATCGTCCCGGAGGCGGGCGGCATCGTCTCCCGTCTCGATTGGCGCGGGCCGGACGGGCGCCTTCATGCCGTGCTGAAGCCGCCCGGTGAGATCGCGCCCTCGACGGCGGCGCCGAATTTCTGCGGCAGCTGGGCGATGCTGCCTTTCGCCAATCGCGCCTTCGGCTGCGTCATCGACGATGGCGAGAGGCGTTTCCTGGTTCCGTCCAACGATCCGAGCGGGGCCATTCACGGCTTCGGCTGGCAGGCGGCCTGGGATGTGCTGCGGTATGACCGCGGCCATACCGTGCTCGAACATCGCCGCGTGGCCGGTGCCGATCCGTACCGCTATCGTGCCCGGCAGGAGATCCTGCTCGACGAGCACGGGTTGACCATCCGCATCGCAATCGTGAACGAGGCGGACTCGGCACTACCCTTTGGAATCGGGCACCACCCCTGGTTTCCCTGCGCGGCCGATACACGCCTCGTCATGCGAGCGAGGGGCGCACTCGTCTTCGGCGAGGCGTTCCGGGCCACGGGGCAGGAGGGCTTCGACCAAGGCGGACCTTACGCGCTGCCAAGACCCTTTCGCAGCGAAGAGGTCACCGCCTGGAGCTTCCTCGGCTGGGACGGCACCGCCCGGATCGAAACGCCATCGGCCGGTCTCGCCACCACGCTGACCGCGAGCGAGAGCCTCGATTGCCCGGTGGTGTGGGCGCCCGCGCGGGCGGATTTCCTCTGCGTGGAGCCGCAGAGCCATGCCATCGGCGCACCGAGCGAGCCGGAGGCCCGCCTGGCCGCGCCGCTGCAGCGGCTCGCGCCGGGCGAGGTGCTGGAGGGCTGGCTGCGCATCCGGCCCGAAGCCCTCTGAACCTTAGCGCCAGCCGTAGCCGTATCCGCTCGGATAATAGGGCTGATAGCCGTAGGCGCGGGCAGGGAGCGCCGGCCGCAGCATGATCTGGCCGCGCGCCGTCTCCCAGCCGTCGCCGCGTCCCTGCCGGGCAAGGGCGGCCGGGTGACCGCGATGGCCCCCGGCCTTCGCGAGCTTAGCCTTGCCGTGATGGATCTTGCCGTGATGGATCCCGGCAAGATGGGCTGCTTTGGCCTTGTGCTGGGCGGCCTTGGTCTTGTGCGACGAGGCCCTGGCGAAGCGCGAGAGATTGTCCGGCGCGGCGCCGTGGAGGGCGATGCGCGTCTGGCTCGCGCCGTATTTCTTCACCAGCGCGAAGAGTTTCGCCGCATTGGCAGGGTGCAGCCGGATGCAGCCATGCGAGGCCGGGCGGCCGAGCGCGCCGACGGCGGTCGTGCCGTGGATGGCGTAGCCGCCGCGGAAGAACACGGCGTGAGGCATCGCGCCGCCGTATTTGCGCGAGTACCAGTTCTTCTCGAGCCGGGTCGGCCGGTAGACGCCGTTCGGCGAGCGGAAGCCCGTGCGGCCGGAGGAGATCTTCCAGTCGTAGACCTCGCCGTCGGGGGCGGTGACGGTCATGCGCTGGGCGGCGATGTCGACCTTCACCTCGACGCCGGCATGGGCTGCGGCGGCTCCGAGGACGGACAGGAACAGGGCGGCCAGGATGCCGAGAAAGCGACGCATCGTCCAAACTCCGAAAACGCAACTGTCGAGCGGGCGTTCGCGGGCTCTGGCGGCCTCGCCCTTGGCTTCAGCAAAGCGCGGGCGCCGAGAGGTGTAAAGCGGGAAGGCGGAACGTGGTTTCCGCGCGCCGTCAGATCATCGGCAGCGAGGACGGCTTGCCTCCGCGCGGGAAGGCGGCGTCGATCCGCGCGATCTCGCTCTCCGAGAGGGCGAGGTCCAGCGCGCCGGCATTGTCCGCGACATGGGCGAGGCTGCCTGCCTTCGGGATGGCGAAGACGGATGGCCGCCGTGTGAGGAAGGCGAGAGCGACCTGCCGTGACGTGGCGCCGCGGGCCGTGGCGATCTCCGCCAGGACCCTGCCCTGTGCGCTGCCCGGTTCCGGAAAGTCGTGATGGCCGAAGGGGCTGTAGGCGGTGACGGCGACGCCATGGCGCTCGCACCAGGGGATCACCGCATGTTCGATGGCGCGCTCGCGCAGATGGTAGAGCACCTGGTTGCAGGCGATCCGGCCCTTGCCGGCGGCGGCCAGCGCCTCGTCGAGATCGTCCTCGTCAAAATTGCTGACGCCCCAGGACAGGATCTTGCCCTCCTGCTTCAGCGCCTCGAAGGCGGCGAAGGTCTCGGCCAAAGCGTGCGGCCCGCGCCAGTGCAGCAGGTAGCAGTCGAGCCGGTCGGTTCCGAGTTGCCTCAGCGAGCCTTCGCAGGCGGCGCGCACGCCCTGCCGCGAGGCGTTGTGCGGCAGCACTTTCGAGACGAGGAAGACCTCGTCGCGCCGGCCGGCGATCGCCTCGCCGATGATCGCCTCGGAACGGCCGTCGCCATACATCTCGGCGGTGTCGATATGGCTGAGGCCGAGGTCGAGCCCGCGCTGCAAGGCGGCGATCGCTTCGCGCCTGTCGCCGCGCTCGATATACCAGCTGCCCTGGCCGATGCTGGGAACCGCCGGCCCGCCGGTGCCGAAGCTGCGCTGCATGGGAACCTCCTTCGTGGATTTCGATCCAGAACGACGCAGGCTCGCGCCGCCGAAGCTGCCGGCCTCCGGGTTCAGGTCGGCGGCGTGCCGTTGGCGGAAAGCACCTCGCCCGCCAGATAGAGCGAGCCGCAGATCAGGATGCGCGGCGGGGCAGGCCAGTCCTGCGCGGCGATGCTCCGCAGCGCCTGTTCGACCGAGCTTGCCACCTCGGCCTGCAGGCCGGCGCCGCGCCCGGCTTCCGCAACCTCTTCGGCCGGGCGGGCGGCGAGCGAGTTCTGGATCGGCACCGCATAGAGCATCTGGGCCAGCCCCTTGAAGTGGCCAAGCGTGGCGGCGGCGTCCTTGGTCGAGAGCAGGCCCGCGATCATGACGAGCGGCGCCGGATTGCGGTCGGCGAGGTCGGCCATGGCCTGCGCCAGGACGCGCCCGCCATCGGGATTATGCCCGCCGTCGAGCCAGAGCTCGGCGCGTTCCGGCACGAGTTCGGCCAGATGGCCGCGCGCCAGTCGCTGCAGCCGCGCCGGCCAGTCGGCGTTGCGCATGCCCTCCTCGAAGGCGCCGGTGGGCAAGCCGCCATAGCCGGCGGCCCGCAGCGCCGCGATCGCGGTGCCGGCGTTGATGTGCTGGTGGCGCCCGGCCAGGCGCGGCAGCGGCAGGTCGAGCAGCCCGTCCTGATCCTCGTAGACCAGCCGGCCGCCCGCCTCGTGGACGTTGAAATCCTGCGCGCCGATCAGGATCTTGGAGGCACCGGCGCGCTCGGCCGCCGCTTCCAGAACCGCGGTCGGCTCCGGCTCCTGCGGCGCGATCACGGCTGGCGCGCCGCGCTTGAAGATGCCGGCCTTTTCGCCGGCGATCTTGGTGACGGTGTCGCCGAGATATTCGGAATGGTCGAGCGAGACCGGCGTCACCACCGTGCAGGCCGGGTGCGCGATGACGTTGGTGGCGTCGTAGCGTCCGCCGAGCCCGACCTCGAGCAGCAGCACGTCGGCCGGGTTCTCGGCGAAGAGCAGCAGCCCTGCCGCCGTCGTCATCTCGAAGAACGTGATCGGGTCGCCGGCGTTGACGGCCTCGCAGCGTTCAAGTGCCTCGACGAGCTTGTCCTCGTCGACGAAGCGCCCGCCGCCGGGCGCGCCGAGCCGGATGCGCTCGTGGAAGCGCACCAGATGCGGCGAGATATAGACATGCACGGACAGGCCGGCCGCCTCGAGGATCGCCCGCATGAAGGCGATGGTCGAGCCCTTGCCGTTGGTGCCGGCGACATGGATCACCGGCGGCAGCTTCTTCTGGGGATCGCCGAGGCGTTCCAGCAGGGTCAGGATGCGGCCGAGCGAGAGATCGATCAGCTTCGGATGCAGCGCCATGAAGCGCGCCAGCAGCGTGTCGGAAGAGCCCATGAGGCGCGCTCCGGCCTACAGCATCGTCTCGAGCGGCGGCGGAGGCCGGTCCGCCCGAGCAACGCTTTGATGACAAGACATGGAGAATCTCCGCTCCGCGATGGGAAGCGGAGACGCTTCCGAGCTTCAGACGGCCTCGGCGACCAGCTGCGGCGGCAGGGCCGCGGCCTCCTTGGGTGCCGCCGCCGGCTGCCTGGTCAGCAGCCTTCCGAGGCGGGCGAGCGTCTCCGGCAGGTCGCGGCGATGCACGACCATGTCGACCATGCCGTGGTCCTTGAGATATTCGGAACGCTGGAAGCCGTCCGGCAGTTTCTCGCGGATCGTCTGCTCGATCACGCGCGGCCCGGCGAAGCCGATCAGCGCGCCGGGCTCGGCGATATGGATGTCGCCCAGCATGGCGTAGGAGGCGGTGACGCCGCCCGTGGTCGGGTTGGTCAGCACCACGAAATAGGGCAGGCCCGCGGCCCGCAGCCGCCGGATCGCGACGGTGGTGCGCGGCAATTGCATCAGCGAGAGGATGCCCTCCTGCATGCGCGCCCCGCCGGAGGCGGCGAACACGACATAGGGTGTCTTCTTCTCCAGCGCCGTCTCGGCGCCCTTGATGAAGGCCTCGCCGGCCGCCATGCCGAGCGAGCCGCCCATGAAATGGAAATCCTGCGCGGCGACGGTCATCGGCAAGCCCTTGACCCGGCCGTAGCCGACCTTGAAGGCGTCCTGCGCGCCGGTTTTGGCGCGGGCGTCCTTCAGCCTGTCGACATAGCGCTTCTCGTCGCGGAACTTGAGCGGGTCGGTCGTCACCTCGGGCAGGGCGACATCGACCCACTTGCCCTCGTCGAAGGTCAGCCGCAGCCGCTCCGGCGCGGTGACGCGCATATGGTGCTCGGAGCCGGGAATGACGTAGCCGTTGGCCTCGACATCCTTGTGGAAGACCATCTGCCCCGAATCCGGGCATTTGATCCAGAGGTTTTCCGGGCTCTCGCGCTTGAACAGCGTCTTGATGCGGGGCCGGACGACTTCGGAAATCCAGTTCATCGGATCATCCCTGATGGGCCTTGAGGCGGCCTCGGGCCGCCAGGCGAGAGATGGGGATCGGCTTTTCGCCGGCAAAGGCCCGGCGCGCAAGCCCTGTTCAGGCGGCCTTGGCCGCCGTGCGCACGCCCTGCGCGAGCTCGGCGACCAGCGAAGTGACAGCCGAAACCGTCTTTTCCGTGGCCTTGCCCTGGTCATCGAGCGAGAGGCGGACACGCTCGACGAGGGCCGAGCCGACGACGACGCCGTCGGCGCGGCTCGCGATGGTGGCTGCGTCCGCCGCGGTCTTGACGCCGAAGCCGACGGCGACAGGCAGGTCGGTATGGCGCTTGATGCGCGCCACCGCATCGCCCACCGCGCCGTAATCGGCGATGGCGCCGCCGGTGACCCCGGTCACCGAGACGTAGTAGACAAAGCCCGAGGTGTTCTGCAGCACCTTGGGCAGGCGCCGGTCGTCGGTCGTCGGCGTGGCGAGGCGGATGAAGTTGACGCCGGCCTTCAGCGCCGGGAGGCAGAGCTCGGCATCTTCCTCGGGCGGCAGGTCCACGACGATCAGCCCGTCGACGCCGGCCTTCAGCGCGTCCTTCAGGAAGGCGTCGACGCCATAGACGTAGATCGGGTTGTAATAGCCCATCAGGATGATCGGCGTATCGTGACCGGCCCTGCGGAAGTCGGCGACCATGGCGAGCGTCTTGCGCAGCGTCTGCCCGCCTTTCAGCGCGCGCTGGCCGGCGAGCTGCACCGGCACGCCGTCGGCCATCGGGTCGGTGAAGGGCACGCCGAGCTCGATCAGGTCGGCGCCGGCCGCCGGCAGGCCGGCGAGGATCGCGCTCGAGGTGGCGAGGTCGGGGTCGCCCGCCGTGACGAAGGTCACGAGCGCGGCCCGGCCTTCGCGGGCGCAGGCCTCGAAGCGGGACTGGATGCGGTTGGCAGCGATGTCGGTCATGAGCCTGCGGTTAGCATGACCGGGCCGTGCTGGCGAGTGGCTTGCAAGCGGACCGAGCCTGCGCCACATCGGCCGGACATGCGCGCCTTCCACCAAGCCCTGCCGATCGATGCCGTTCTCGGACGTCTCGCCGCCTCCTTGCGGTCGCAGCCGAACGCCGTGCTCGTCGCACCGCCGGGCGCCGGCAAGACCACGCGCGTGCCGCTCGCGCTTCTCGACGAGCCTTGGACGAAGGGCGGCAAGCTCATCCTGCTCGAGCCGCGCCGGCTCGCCGCCCGCGGCGCGGCCAGTCGCATGGCCCAGACGCTGGGCGAGCGGGTCGGCGAGACGGTCGGCCTGCGCGTCCGCCTCGGCTCCAAGATCGGCCCCAAGACGCGCATCGAGGTCGTGACCGAGGGCGTCTTCGCCCGGATGATCCTCGACGATCCCGCGCTCGACGGCGTCGCTGCCGTGCTCTTCGACGAGTTCCACGAACGCTCGCTCGATGCCGATTTCGGGCTCGCGCTGGCACTCGATGCGCAGGGCGGCCTGCGCGAGGATCTGCGCATCCTCGTGATGTCGGCGACGCTCGACGGCGCCCGCGTCGCCAGATTGCTGGGCGATGCCCCGGTGATCGAAAGCGAGGGCCGCGCCTATCCGGTCGAGACGCGTTATCGCGGCCGCGACCCGCTGAAGCGCATCGAGGACCAGGTCACCGAGACCGTGCTGCTGGCGCTGAACGAGCAGCCTGGCTCGCAGCTCGTCTTCCTGCCCGGCCAGGGCGAGATCCGCCGCGTCGAGGAGCGTCTGCGCGAAAGGTTGCGCGATCCGGCCGTCGAGATCGCTCCGCTCTATGGTGCGCTCGACCAGCGCGAGCAGGATCGCGCCGTGCTGCCGGCGCCGGCGGGCAGGCGCAAGGTCGTGCTCGCCACGGCCATCGCCGAGACCTCGCTGACCATCGAGGGCGTCCGTGTCGTCATCGATTCCGGCCTCGCCCGCGTGCCCGTCTACGAGCCCGATATCGGCGTCACCAGGCTGGAGACCCGCCGCGTCAGCCGCGCCGCCGCCGATCAACGCCGCGGCCGCGCCGGTCGCACCGAACCGGGCGTCTGCTACAGGCTCTGGGAGGAAGCCGCGACCGGCGCGCTCGAACCGTTCGCCCGGCCGGAAATCCTCTCTGCCGATCTGAGCCCGCTGCTGCTCGACTGCGCCGCCTGGGGCGTGGCCGATCCGACGACGCTCGCCTTCCTCGACCCGCCGCCGGCTCCCGCCCTCAAGGAGGCGCGCAGCCTTCTGGAAGCCATCCGTGCGCTCGATTCCGGTGGCCGCATCACGGCAGACGGCCGCGCCTTGCAGGCCCTGCCCTTGCCGCCTCGCCTCGCGCGCATGGTCGTGGCCGCCGCCCGCTTCGGGCAGGCCGGTGCGGCGGCCGATCTCGCCGCCGTTCTGGTCGAGCGCGGGCTGGGCGGCGATGCCATCGATCTCGCCGAGCGTCTGGATCGTTTCGGCCGCGAACGCGGCGGCCGGGCGGGCGACATGCGCCGCCTCGCCGAGGGTTGGGCAAGAACGGCAGAGCGCCACGCCCGCCGGGACGGAGCTTTCGCTGACGAGGCGCTGTCGCCGGGCCTGTTGCTCGCCTTCGCCTATCCCGACCGGATCGCGAAGGCGCGTAGCCCCGGTTCCGGCCAGTATCTTCTCGCCAATGGCCGTGGCGGGGCGCTGGAGTCGTCGCAGCGCCTTGCGCGCGAGCCCTATCTCGTCGTCGCGGAGATGACCGGATCAGCCCAGCAGGCCCGCATCATGGCCGCCACCGCGATCTCGGAGGCCGAGATCGGCTTGCTCGTCGGCCATGGCTCGGCGCCTTACGCCATCGTCGAACGCGAGGAAGCGGGCTTCGATCGGGCTTCGCGCGCCCTGCGTGTCCGGGCCGTGCGCCGCTACGGAGCGCTGTCGCTGGCGGAGCGGCCGATGCCCGTGGCGGACACCGCGGAGAACGCCGAGGCCTTGGCGAAAGGTATCGCGTCGCTCGGCATCGACCAACTGCCCTGGACCAGGGCGCAAAACCAGCTGCGCGAGCGCGCAGCCTTCCTGCGCAAGGCCGAGCCCGAAGGCGGCTGGCCCGACCTCTCGGATGACGGCCTGGCGCAGACGCCGGAACTCTGGCTGGCCCCGCATCTCATCGGCCGCGCTTCCGTCGCTGCGATCCAGCCTTCCGATCTCGATTCGGCACTGGCGAGCCTGCTGCCCTGGGAGCTGAAGCGCCGGCTCGATCTGGAGGCGCCGACACATTTCACCGCCCCGACCGGCTCCTCGCTTGCGGTCGACTACGCCGCCGAGGCCGGCCCGACGATTTCGGTGCGCGTGCAGGAGCTCTATGGGCTGGCGAGCCACCCGGCGCTCGCCGGCGGGCGCGTGCCGCTGGTGCTGGAATTGCTCTCGCCCGCACACCGGCCGATCCAGGTCACGCGTGATCTGCCCGGCTTCTGGCGCGGTTCCTGGACCGCGGTGAAATCCGAGATGAAGGGCCGCTACCCGCGCCATCCCTGGCCGGACGATCCGGCTGCCGCCGCGCCGACCACGCGGGCCAAGCCGCGCGGGAGCTGAGGCTCGTCCTCAATTGCCCATCCGCTCGCGCCATTGCCGCTCTCCGGCAAGGCATGTGGCTGGGTTGGTCGCCTGCGCCTTCTGGATCGTCGCTTCCGCCGGAGCGGCGGCGATCTCGCGCAGCAGCTTGGTGCGCGTCGCCTCGACGAACTGGCTCTTGTCGCGGATCGGGATGACGAAGGCACCGATGCCGGTGACGACGCAGTCCTTGTAGTAGACGTCGAGATTATCGATGTCGAAATAGCCCGCCTGCTTCAGCATCACCGGCAGGCCGTTGATGGCGATGCCCTTCGCTCCGGCCTCGTCGCGGGCGGCGGTGACGGGGCGCCCGTCATTGTTGGCGCCGTCGCCGGAAATGTCGATGACGCGACGCAGGGTCGTGACGTTGGCCTGTTCGAGCAGCTGCACGCCGAGATCGATCGCGCCGGAGATCGAGGTGCGCCGGCCCCGTCGCGTGGGTGCCTCGCCGAGCTCCTCCGCAAAGGCGGTGGCGGCTGCTGGGCTGTCGATGATCTTCCACGGCCGGACGACATACTGGAAATGGCCGCCGGCCCATTCGAAATAGGTCACGGCGATCTTGCCGATCGCACCGTTGACGATCGCGTCCTGCAGCGGTTTCGAGCGAAACGCCTCGATATAGCCGTTGCGCTGCAGGGCGAGCTCATCGAGATCCATCGAGTAGGAGACGTCGACGGCCAGCACCAGCGCGACGTCGACCTCTTCGGGCGGGGGCGCCGCGGACGGCTGCGCATTCGGGGCGGCGTGGGCCCACAGCACCGCCGCTGCCAGAGTCGAGACACCGTACAGCCAGCGCCGCATCGCCACCTCCGTCATTCTGTCGCGAAGGGAGTGTGCGCTCGCGCGTGAGCAAGGCCAAGGCCGAAAAAGCCGGCTCTCAGGCTCGCTGCGATAGCGATTTCGCGAGGAACGGAGGCAGGCTCGGGTCAGGCGGCCCGGCGGCGCTCGATGATGTCGATCGCTGCCGCGACGACCTCCTCGACGGTGAGGGCCGAGGTGTCGAGGACGACGGCGTCCGCCGCGGCCTTCAACGGCGCGTCGCTGCGCCCCGAATCGCGGGCGTCGCGGCGCCGGATATCGGCAAGGATGGCTTCGAAGGATGCATCGTCGCCCCTGCCGGCGAGTTCCTTGTGGCGCCGTGCGGCGCGGACCTCGGGGGTGGCGGTGACGAAGAGCTTGGCGGGTGCATCGGGGCAGATCACGGTGCCGATGTCGCGTCCGTCGAGCACGGCCCCGCCAGGCTGGCTCGCGAAGCGCCGCTGCCGGGCGAGCAGCCCCGCGCGCACCGCCGGCATCGCGGCGACCACCGAGGCGGCCTCGCCGATCTCGCGGCCGCGCAGCCTTTCCTCCGGAAAGCCGGCCTCGTCGAAGCTGCCGACGATCTGTTCGGCCGCCTCCGCATCGTGGATGTCGTGCCCGGCATCGAGCATCGCGCGCGCGACGATGCGGTAGAGCAGGCCGGTATCGAGGCAGGGCAGGCCGTAATGGGCCGCGAGCCGCTTCGCCAGCGTGCCCTTGCCCGAGGCGGCGGGGCCGTCGACGGCGATGACGAGGTCACGCCCGGCGGGCTTCATCCGATCCGGCCTCCGAGACCGTTCATTAGCGAAACGAAACTCGGAAAGCTGGTGGCGATCATCAGCCCGTCATCGACGATGACGGGCTCGCGCGTCGCTAGGCCCATGACGAGGAAGCTCATCGCGATGCGGTGGTCGAGATGGGTCGCGATCGGCCCGCCGCCGCGCACCGGCGCCCCGCCCGAGCCCTCGACGATCAGGTCGTCGCCCTCGATCGCGCAGCTCACGCCGGCGGCCCTCAGCCCGGCCTCGACTGCCGCGAGGCGGTCCGATTCCTTCACGCGCAGCTCCTGCAGGCCGCACATCCGCGTCGTGCCATGAGCGAAGGCGGCCGCCACGGCCAGCACAGGATATTCGTCGATCATCGACGGTGCCCGCTCCGGCGGCACGGTCACGCCCTTGAGCTGGGACCCGCGCACGCGCAGGTCGGCGACGGTCTCTCCGCCCTCGTTGGCCTCGCGTTCGACGGTGATGTCGGCGCCCATCTCGCGCAGCGTCGTCAGCAGGCCGGAGCGCAGCGGGTTGGTCATCACGCTTTCGAGCAGGATGTCCGAGCCCGGCACGATCAGCCCCGCGACCAGCGGAAAGGCGGCGGAGGAAGGGTCGGCCGGCACCACGATCGGCGCCGCCTGCAATTCGGGCTGGCCCTTGAGCACGATGCGCCGCCCATGCGCGCCTTCCGGCGTCACAGTGACCTCGGCGCCGAAATGGGTCAGCATCTTCTCGGTATGGTCGCGCGTCGCCTCCGCTTCGATCACCGTGGTCTCCCCCGGTGCGGCCAGCGCGGCCAGCAGCACGGCCGACTTGATCTGCGCCGAGGCGACGGGCGGACGATAGGTGATCGGGATCGCTTCCTTGGGGCCGCGCAGGGTCAGTGGCACGCGCCCGCCCTCCTGCTGCGAGACGACGACCGTGCCCATCTGCTCGAGCGGGTCGAGGATGCGCCGCATCGGCCGCTTGCGCAGCGAGGCGTCGCCGTCGAAGGTCGTGGTGATCGGGTGCGAGCCGCAGACGCCCATCATCAGGCGCGAGCCGGTGCCGGCGTTGCCGAAATCAAGGATATCGGCCGGCTGGCGCAGGCCGCCGACGCCGACGCCCTGCACGCGCCAGGCGCCTGGCCCGTCATGATGGACGACGGCGCCGAGCGCGCGCGCCGCGGCGGCGGTGCGCATCACGTCCTCGCCTTCGAGCAGCCCGCTGACCCGGGTCTGGCCGATCGCCAGCAGTCCGAAGATCATCGCCCGGTGCGAGATCGACTTGTCGCCGGGCACACGGACGCGCCCCCTGAGCGGGCCACCAGCGCGGGCGGCGACGGGAACGGGATCATGGTCGTGCGACACGGGGCGCTCGCCTCTTGAAGCTCATGCGAAACGGTACGCGGCAGGCCGTAGCATGCCCGCGCCCGGCAAGCCAATGTGCGGCCGGCGCAGGGCCGGGCCGCGCGCCGAATGCGGCTTCGCCGACCGCCGCGGGCCGGGTCGCGCAAATGAGTATTTGACAGCGCCGCGCGCCCCGACTAACGGACGCCCCTGCTTTTCAGAACATGAACGGTTGAAGGGTCCGACGCAGTGGCGAAACCGGAACTCGGAACGAAGCGCGTTTGCCCGGTGACGGGCCGCAAGTTCTACGACTTGAACAAAGACCCCATTGTCTCGCCCTATACGGGCCAGGCCTACCCGCGCGCGATGTTCGAGCCGCAGGCGAAGGCCGCAAGCAAGCCCGAGGCGGATGACGAGGACGAGACCGAGGCCGCCGACGGCGCGGTCGAGATCGTGTCGCTCGACGAGGCCGATGCCGAGGCGTCGGAGAAGGACGCCGTCGTGACCAGCGAGGAAGACATCGAGGTCGAGGATGTCGGCGGCGACGACGAGGACGACACCTTCCTCGAGGAGGATGAGGAAGGCGACGACGACGTCTCCGACCTGATCGATGGCGACATCGAGGGCGACGAGGACAACTGATCCTCGCCTCGAAAAAAGATGACGGCAAAGCGACATTAGGCGCTTGTGTCTTCAGCCCGGGCCGCCTATAGAGCGCTGCGTCGCCGGCAGGCGGCCCGGACCGGAACCGCCGAGGCGGTCGAAAAGTCCGGTTTGACGGCCGATCCCAACTCGGCCGTGACGCGTGGGGCCATAGCTCAGTTGGGAGAGCGCTTGAATGGCATTCAAGAGGTCGGCGGTTCGATTCCGCCTGGCTCCACCATCTCTCCAAAGCCTGTTTCCACAGATTTAGGGGCGACGCCGGCGGCTTGATCGCCGCGGCCTCCTAGGCCGCCGCTGTTTCGGCTTGCGTCTTCGGGAACGGCCGGAAGGCGACCAGGATCAGCATGGCCGTCAATCCCATCCCCCAGGAGCCGACATAGAGCGGCGCGTAGCTGTCGAAGCGGTCGTAGATCAGCCCGCCGATCAGCGGGCCGGTCGACATGCCCAGGCTACCGGCCATCGCAGTGCCGCCGATGATCGTTCCCATCATCCGGAGCGGGAAGTTCTCGCGGATGATCACCGCATAGAGCGGCATCGTGCCGGCATAGATGAAGCCGACGATCACCGCGACGGCGTAGAACCCCTCTAGCCGGGTGACGAAGGCATAGGCGAGCACGCCGAAGGCCTGCGCCATGAGCCCGATGACGAGGACGCGCTGCGCGCCGAATCGGTCGCCCGCAAGGCCGAAGCCGAGCCGGCCGAACATCCCGGCCAGCCCTTCGAGACTGTAGATCGACACCGCCGCGATCATCGGGATGCCGCAGGTCACCGCGTAGCTCACCGTATGGAAGATCGGGCCGGAATGGGTGGCGCAGCAGAAGAAGTTCGCCAGCATCAGGATCACGAATTGCGGCGAGCGCACGGCTTGCCCGACGGTCATCTCCGGGGCGGGCTCCTGCGCCATCATCGCCGGCGATCCGGCTTCGAGGGCGGGCGGCCGGC
The DNA here is from genome assembly GCF_001898115.1 of Allobosea sp. 67-29. GTDB lineage: Bacteria > Pseudomonadota > Alphaproteobacteria > Rhizobiales > Beijerinckiaceae > Allobosea. The sequence goes on from NZ_MKSQ01000005.1 coordinate 189,348, forward strand.
GCACCAGCAGCGCCGCCGGGATCATCAGCGCCGCCGCGATGCCGGCGACGATCAGCATCGAATCGCGCCAGTCGTGGATGGTGACGAGCCAGGCCGCGAGCGGCGCCATGGTCATCGGCGCCATGCCCATGCCGGCCGAGACGAGCGAGACGGCCAGGCTCCGCTGGGTGTCGAACCAGCCGGTGACGCAGGCCATCATCGGCGCGAACACGGCGGCCGTCGCCGCGCCGACCAGGAGACCGAACAGGAGCTGGAACGCGATCAGCGAATCGGCCTGGCTGGCCAGCGCCAGGCTCGCCGTCAGCACGATCGATCCGGTCAGCACGACCGGGCGCGGACCGAAGCGGTCGGAGAGATGGCCCCATGCCATGCTGGCGGCCGCCATCGCCAGGAAGCCGATCGTCATCGCCGTGGAGATGCCGGTGACGGACCAACCGGTCTCCTGCGCCATTGGGCGCAGGAAGACGGGCAGCGAGAACATCGCGCCGACCGCGGCGCAGCCCAGCAGGCCGCCCGCCGCGACGATCACCCAGCGATAGGAACGGTTCATCGTGATCTCCGAGGCGGGCGCGGGGTGCCGGATGCGGCTGTCGATGATGTCGACGGGCGGTGTTGCCGCCCGCAGACGGCGTCGGCCGGATCAGGCCTGCGCGGGCTTCCAGCCCGGGGCCGGCATGGTATTGACCATCCACGGAATGCCGAAGCGGTCGACGAGCGATCCGAAGCCGGGCGACCAGAAGGTCTCGGCGAACGGCATGACGGCGCGTCCGCCTTCGCATAGCTGGTCGAACCAGCGCCGGGCCTCGGCCGCGTCATGGCTGTGCAGGGTGACGTCGAAGCCGTTCTTCGGTTTGTCGATGTTGTGGGCCCAGCCGACATCCATGTCGGCGCCCATCAGCGCCTGATCGCCGACCTCGAGCCAGCAATGCATGAGCCAGCTCTTGTACTTCTCGTCGGTGATCGGCATCCCGGGAGGCCCGTCCCCATAGGGAAACGCGGCTGTGATCTTGCCGCCCAGCACCTTGGCGTAGAATTCGAACGCCTCGCGGCACTGGCCCTGGAAGCTGAGGCTGGTCACGATCTTCATGGTCGTCTCCTTGGGGTGGGGGGATTCACGTCGACGCTCGGGCGGTGCCGGCCTGCCGGGGTGGCAAGGCTGTCCGCCGTTCATCTAAGTTGATATCAACGTAATGACTTCGCCGATGTCAACCGGGCGAGGACTTGCTCCTGACAGAATCGGGCGGGGGTGCCCACACCCGGCCGCTCGGGCAAAATTCCTATAGGATTCCTATTCTGGAGGATTGCGGCCGGTCTCGAACGGCTATGCCCCGCACCCGATAATTCCACGCATCGACGATCTGGCCGCCGATCTCGCTTCCGCCTCGGGAGCGGCCCGGCCCCTCGTCCCCCCGCGACGCCTCGGCCGAAAGGACCACGGCAATGGATATCGTCATGATCGGGCTGAGCCTGGCCTTCTTCGCCGCCACCATCGCCTATGTCGCCGCCTGCGACGCGCTCTGAGTCAGGGAACATCACCATGATCGTCGATGACGTCCTCGGTGGAGCGGTAACGGCGCTCCTGCTCGTCTACCTCACCTATGCGCTGCTCCGCCCCGAGCGGTTCTGACCGCGCGAAGCGCAACCGGAAACGATGTCCATGACTCTCAACGGCTGGATCCAGATCCTCGTCTTCTGCGCCATCGTCGTCGCGCTGACGAAGCCGCTCGGCGGCTACATGACGCGCGTCTTCAACGGCGAGCGCACCTTCCTGTCGCCTGTGCTCGCGCCGGTCGAGCGCGGGCTCTACGCGCTGGCCGGCACGCATCCGCGCGAGGAGCAGCACTGGAGCGCCTATGCTGTCGCCCTGCTGCTGTTCAACCTCGCGGGCGTCCTCCTGCTCTACGGGCTGCAGCGCCTCCAGGGGATGCTGCCGCTCAATCCCGACGGCATGAGCACCGTCGCGCCCGATCTCGCCTTCAACACCGCCGTCAGCTTCGTCACCAACACGAACTGGCAGAATTACGGCGGCGAGAGCACCATGTCTTATCTGACGCAGATGCTCGGCCTGACCGTGCAGAACTTCGTCTCAGCGGCGACCGGCATCGCGATTGCGGTGGCGCTGATCCGCGGCTTCGCCCGCGCTTCCGCCAGATCGGTCGGCAGCTTCTGGGTCGACCTCACCCGCGCGACCCTCTATCTGCTCCTGCCGCTCTGCATGGTGCTGACGCTCGCCTATGTGGCGCTCGGCGTGCCGCAGACCCTCGATGGCGCCGTCACCGCGACCACGCTCGAAGGCGCGCAGCAGGCGATCGCGCGGGGGCCCGTCGCCTCGCAGGTCGCGATCAAGATGCTCGGCACCAATGGCGGCGGCTTCTTCAACACCAATGCCGCCCATCCCTTCGAGAATCCGGACGCCATCTCGAACCTGATCCAGATGGTCTCGATCTTTGCGATCGGGGCGGCGCTCACCAACGTCTTCGGCCGGATGGTCGGCAACCAGCGCCAGGGCTGGGCGATCCTGGCCGCGATGGGCACGCTGTTCCTGGCGGGCGTCGCCGTCTGCTATTGGGCCGAGGCCGCCGGCAACCCGCTCGTCCATGCGCTCGGTCTGCAGGGCGGCAACCTCGAAGGCAAGGAGATCCGCTTCGGCATCCCGCTCTCGGCGCTGTTTGCTGTCATCACCACCGCCGCTTCCTGCGGCGCGGTCAACGCCATGCATGGCAGCTTCACCGCGCTCGGCGGGCTGATCCCGCTGATCAACATGGAGCTCGGCGAGGTCATCGTAGGCGGCGTCGGCGCCGGCTTCTACGGCATCGTGCTCTTCGTGGTGCTGGCGATCTTCGTTGCCGGGCTGATGGTCGGCCGCACGCCGGAATATCTCGGCAAGAAGATCGAGGCCAAGGAGGTCAAGATGGCGATGCTCGCCATCCTCTGCCTGCCGGCCGGCATGCTGATCTTCACCGCGATCGCCGTTGTGCTACCCGGCGCCGTCGCCGCGGCCGGCAATGGCGGCCCGCACGGCTTCTCCGAGATCCTCTATGCCTATACCTCGGCGGCGGCCAACAACGGCTCGGCCTTCGCCAGCCTGTCCGGCAACACGCCCTGGTACAACATCACGCTGGGCATCACCATGCTGGTCGGCCGCTTCCTGGTCATCATCCCGGCGCTCGCGATCGCCGGCTCGCTCGCCGCGAAGAAATCGGTGCCCGCCTCGGCCGGTACCTTCCCGACCGACGGGCCGCTCTTCGTCGGCCTTCTCGTCGGCGTGATCCTGATCGTCGGCGGCCTGACCTTCTTCCCCGCCCTCGCGGTGGGCCCGATCGTCGAGCATCTGGCGATGATCGCCGGGCAGAGCTTCTGAGGAGGCGGTCCATGTCGAGCTGTCTTCGCAATCTGCGCCGCGACGCCCGCCCGCCCCGTCGCCAAGGTGGGGCGGGAGCGGGCGAGACATCGCTGCGCCCTGCCACGCTGATCCTTGCCGCTACGGTTGGCCTCGCCCTCTTCGTGCTCGCTATCCGGGCCTTGGCCGCGCTGTTCGCCGGCGCCTGACCGGCCGCGGCCCATTCTTTTCGCTGGAGCCTCTCATGAGCCAGTCCAAATCCGCGAGCCTGATCGACGCTCGCATCCTCGTGCCGGCGCTGGGCGATGCCTTCCGCAAGCTCGACCCGCGCAGCCTTGCGCGCAATCCGGTGATGTTCGTCGTCGCGGTGGTGTCACTGCTGACCACCATCCTGTTCCTGCGCGACCTCGCGATCGGTGGCGCCAATCTCGGCTTTTCGTTCCAGATCGTGCTCTGGCTCTGGTTCACCGTGCTTTTCGCCAATTTCGCGGAAGCGGTCGCGGAAGGCCGCGGCAAGGCGCAGGCCGATTCGCTGCGCAAGACGCGCACGGAAACACAGGCCAAGCTGCTCGCGGGCGAGGACCGCACGCAGTTCCGGCTCGTGCCGGGCACCTCGCTCAAGGTTGGTGACGTCGTTCTGGTCGAGGCCGGCGACATCATCCCCTCCGACGGCGAGGTCATCGAGGGCGTCGCCTCGGTCAACGAGGCCGCGATCACCGGCGAATCCGCTCCGGTGATCCGCGAATCCGGCGGTGACCGCTCGGCCGTGACCGGCGGCACGCAGGTACTTTCCGACTGGATCCGCGTCCGCATCACCGCCGCCGCCGGCTCGACCTTCATCGACCGCATGATCGCGCTGGTCGAGGGCGCCGAGCGCCAGAAGACGCCGAACGAGATCGCGCTCAACATCCTGCTCGCCGGCATGACGCTGATCTTCGTGCTGGCGACGGCGACGATCCCGAGCTTCGCCGCCTATGCCGGCGGCTATATCCCGGTGGTGGTGCTGGTCGCGCTGTTCGTGACGCTGATCCCGACCACGATCGGCGCTTTGCTCTCGGCCATCGGCATCGCCGGCATGGACCGGCTCGTGCGCTTCAACGTGCTCGCCATGTCCGGCCGCGCAGTCGAGGCCGCCGGCGATGTCGATACGCTGCTGCTCGACAAGACCGGCACGATCACGCTGGGCAACCGCCAGGCGACCGCGTTCAGGCCGGTCTCCGGCGTCGGCGAGCGCGACCTCGCCGACGCCGCCCAGATCGCCTCGCTCGCCGACGAGACGCCGGAAGGCCGCTCGATCGTCGTGCTGGCCAAGGAGAAATACAGCATCCGCGCCCGCGACATGGCCGCGCTCCATGCCAGCTTCGTGCCCTTCACCGCGCAGAGCCGGATGAGCGGCGTCGATCTCGACGGTTCGCAGATTCGCAAGGGCGCGGTCGACGCCGTGCTGAAGCATGTCGAGGCCGGCGCCATCGGGTCGCGCCCCCCGGCCGGCGTGGTACGCGAGATCCAGGCCATCACTGCCGAGATCGCCAAGGCCGGCGGCACGCCGCTGGCGGTCGCGAAGGACGGGCGCCTCCTCGGCGTCATCCATCTCAAGGACATCGTCAAGGGCGGGGTGCGCGAGCGCTTCGCGGAATTGCGCCGCATGGGCATCCGCACCGTGATGATCACCGGCGACAACCCGATGACCGCCGCCGCCATCGCGGCGGAGGCGGGAGTCGACGACTTCCTCGCCCAGGCGACGCCGGAGAACAAGCTCTCCCTGATCCGCGAGGAGCAGGCCAAGGGCAAGCTCGTCGCCATGTGCGGCGACGGCACCAACGACGCGCCGGCGCTGGCCCAGGCCGATGTCGGCGTCGCCATGAACACCGGCACCGTCGCCGCGCGCGAGGCCGGCAACATGGTCGACCTCGACAGCGATCCGACCAAGCTCATCGAGATCGTCGAGATCGGCAAGCAGCTGCTGATGACGCGCGGCGCGCTGACGACCTTCTCCATCGCCAACGACGTCGCCAAGTATTTCGCCATCATCCCGGCGATGTTCCTGGCCTTCTATCCGCAGCTCGGCGCGCTCAACGTCATGGGGCTCTCGACCCCGCAGAGCGCCATCCTGTCGGCCATCATCTTCAACGCGCTGATCATCGTCGCGCTGATCCCGCTGGCGCTGAGGGGCGTGAAGTACCGGGCTGTCGGCGCCGGCGCGCTGCTGCGCCGCAACATGCTCGTCTACGGGCTCGGCGGGCTCGTCGTGCCTTTCATCGGTATCAAGGCCATCGACATGGCCGTCACCGCGCTGCACCTCGTCTAAGGAGCCGCAACCATGCTCAAGCAGATCCGCCCCGCCCTGGTGATGATCGTGGCGCTCTCGGCCATCACCGGCCTCGCCTACCCGCTCGCCATGACCGGCATCGCCCAGGCCGTCTTCCCCCGCCAGGCCAATGGCAGCCTGATCGAGAAGGACGGCAAGATCATCGGCTCCAGCCTGATCGGCCAGAACTTCACCGGCGAGCGCTATTTCCACGGCCGCCCCTCGGCGACATCAGGCACCGACCCGAACGATAGTTCCAAGACGGTAGATGCACCTTACAATGCCGCCAGTTCGGGCGCCTCCAATCTCGGCCCGACCAATGCGAAGCTGATCGAGCGCATCAAGGCCGATGCCGAGAAGCTCAAGGCGGAGAACCCGGGCGCGCCGGTTCCGATGGATCTCGTGACCACCTCCGGCAGCGGGCTCGATCCGCACATCTCGCCCGAGGCTGCCTATTTCCAGGTTGCGCGGGTCGCCAAAGCGCGCCAGGCCGATCCGGCCGCGGTCAAGGCGCTGGTCGAGGCCCATGTCGAGCCGCGCAAGCTCGGCGTCCTCGGCGAGCCGGTCGTCAACGTGCTCGCGCTCAACCTTGCGCTCGACGGCGCAGCCTCGCGCTGACACAAAGGCAGCGGCGGCGCGCCGATCCGCCGCCGCCCCGTGAAGCCGCCATGCCACCCGCCGAGAACCATCGCGATAACAGGGCCAGGCCCTCGCCAGAGGCGCTGCTGGAAAGCGCCCGGCGGGAGGGCCGCGGCCGGCTGAAGATCTTCCTCGGCGCGGCGCCGGGCGTCGGCAAGACCTATGAGATGTTGACCTCCGGCCGGGCCCGCATGGCCGATGGCGTCGACGTCGTCATCGGCATCGTCGAGACCCATGGCCGCAAGGAGACGCAAAGGCTGGTGGACGGTTTCGAGATCGTCCCGCGCCGGAGCGTCGACTACAAGGGCCGCGCGCTCGAGGAGATGGACCTGGACGCCATCCTGGCTCGCCGTCCTGCGCTGGTGCTGGTCGACGAGCTCGCCCATACCAACGTCCCTGGCAGCCGCCATCCCAAGCGCTATCTCGATGTCGAGGAGCTGCTGTCGCGCGGCATCGACGTCTACTCCACGCTGAACATCCAGCATGTCGAGAGCCTGAACGACGTGGTCGCCCAGATCACCCGCATCCGGGTGCGCGAGACCGTGCCGGATTCGATCCTCGACCGCGCCGACGACATCGAGATTATCGATCTGACACCGGCCGACCTCATCAAGCGGCTGGAGGAAGGCAAGGTCTATCTCGGCAACACGGCCCGGCGCGCCATCGCGAATTATTTCTCGCCCGGCAACCTGACGGCCTTGCGCGAGCTGGCGCTGCGCCGCACGGCCCAGCGGGTCGACGAGCAGCTGCTCAGCCACATGCAGAGTCATGCGATCCCCGGCCCCTGGGCGGCCGGCGAGCGCATCCTCGTCTGCATCGACGACGGCCCCGGCGCCCGGGCGCTGGTCCGTCTCGCCAAGCGCCAGGCCGACCGGCTGCGGGCACCGTGGAGCGCGCTCTATATCGAGACGCCGCATGCCGCCGCACTGCCCGAGGCTGCCAAGACGCGCGTGGCCGGCGCACTCCGGTTGGCCGAGCAGCTCGGCGGCGAGGCGGTCAGTCTTCCTGGGCAGGACGTGGCTGGCGAGATCATTCGCCATGCGGCGGCCAGCAACGTCACCCAGATCGTCGTCGGCAAGCCGGCCAAGCCACGCTGGCGCGAACTGCTCGGCGGCTCGGTCTCGCACGACCTGATCCGCCGGGCCGGCGACATCAGCGTGCATGTCGTCTCCGTCGCCGACAACGACAAGGAGGCCCGCCTGCCGGCGAGCGGCGGCAAGCGGCCCTTCGGCCTGCGGCCTTATCTCGGCATGCTCCTGTCGGTCGCGGCCGCCCTCGCCGTCGCGGAACTGCTCAGCCAGGTCATGGACCTGCGCAACATCGCGCTGGTCTTCCTGATGAGCGTGCTGATCTCGGCGGTGACGGGAGGGTTCTGGCCGGCGCTCGGCGCCTCCGTGCTGAGCGCCTTCGCGCTGAACTTCTTCTTCATCCCGCCGCTCTACACCCTGACGATCAGCGACCCGGAGAACGTCGTCGCGCTCGGCTTCTTCCTGCTCGTCGCCCTGATCGCGAGCAATCTGACAGCGCGCGTCCAGCGCCAGGCTAATGCGGCCCGCCAGCGCGCCCGCACCACGGAAGACCTGTACCTGTTCTCGAAGAAGCTGGCCGGCACCGGCACGCTCGACGACGTGCTCTGGGCGACGGCGTTCCAGATCGCCTCGATGCTGCGGGTGCGCGTCGTCATTCTGATGCCGGAGGACGGCACGCTGGCGGTCCGCGCCGGCTATCCGCCCGACGATACGCTGGTCGATGCCGACATCGCCGCCGCCCGCTGGGCCTGGGAGCATGATCGCCCGGCCGGGCGCGGCGCCGACACGCTGCCCGGCGCCAAGCGGCTCTACCTGCCCTTGCGCACGGGGCGGACCGCCGTCGGTGTCATCGGCCTCGACGACGATCGCGAGGGGTCGCTGCTGACACCGGAGCAGCAGCGGCTGCTCGATGCGCTCGCCGATCAGGCGGCCGTCGCGATCGAACGCATCCAGCTCGTCGCTGATGTCGACCGGGCGCGGCTCGCGGCCGAGGCCGACCGCCTGCGCTCGGCGCTGCTGACCTCGATCTCGCACGACCTCAAGACGCCGCTGGCCTCGATCATGGGCGCGGCCGGTACCTTGCGCGACTATCGCAACGCCCTGCCGGCGGATGATCACGCTGCCCTGCTCGCGACCGTGATCGACGAGTCCGAGCGCCTCAACCGCTTCATCGCCAACCTGCTCGACATGACCAGGATCGAATCGGGCGCGATGGAGCCCAACGCCGCAGCCCTCGACCTGGGCGAGGTCGTCGGCAGCGCGCTGCGCCGCGCCGGCAAGATCACGGCCGGGCATCGCGTCGAGACCAGCCTGCCGGATGATCTGCCGATGCTCAGGCTCGATCCGGTGTTGTTCGAGCAGGTGCTGTTCAACCTGATCGACAATGCGGCCAAATACGCGCCGGCCGGCAGCCTCATCGCCATCCGGGCCCGGCAGGACGACGGCGCGGTCGTGGTCGAGGTCGCGGATGAGGGGCCGGGCCTGCCGCCTGCCGATCTGGAGCGCGTCTTCGACAGCTTCTACCGGGTGAGCAAGGGTGATCAGGTCCGGGCCGGCACCGGACTCGGCCTCGCCATCTGCCGCGGTTTCGTTGAGGCGATGGGCGGCACGATCGCGGCGGGCAACCGGAGCGATCGCAGCGGCGCCGTCTTCACCATTCGCATGCCCGTCGAGGCGCGGGCCGACAGCTTGGAGCCGTTGGCATGACGACATCGGACATCAAGGTGCTGGTGGTGGACGACGAGCCGGCGATCCGCCGCCTGCTGCGCGTCGGCCTCTCGACCGAAGGCTACGCCATCCGCGAGGCGGCGACGGCGCGCGAGGCGGTCGAGCGCCTCGCCGAGGATCTGCCTGACCTCGTCATCCTCGATCTCGGCCTGCCCGATCTGTCCGGCCAGGACCTCCTGCGGAAATGGCGCGCGGAAGCGCTCAATCTGCCGATCGTCATCCTGTCGAGCCGCACCGACGAGGCCGGCATCGTCGAGGCGCTCGAGACCGGCGCAGACGACTACGTCACCAAGCCTTTCGGAATGAAGGAACTCGCTGCGCGGCTGCGCGTCGCACTGCGGCACAAGCTGCAGCAGCAGGGTGAGAAGCCGATCTTCCAGACCGGCGAACTCTCGGTCGATCTGGTCAAGCGCATCGTCAGGCTGGCGGGCGAGGAGGTGAAGCTCTCGCCCAAGGAATATGATATCCTGCGCATCCTCGTGCAGCACGCCGGCAAGGTGCTGACGCACCAGTACCTGATGAAGCAGGTCTGGGGCGCCTCGGCCGATGTGCAGTACCTGCGGGTCTATGTCCGCCAGCTCAGGCAGAAGATCGAGCGCATTCCCGACCAGCCGCAATACATCACCACCGAGACCGGCGTCGGCTATCGCCTGCGCGAGGCCGAGTGAACCCGGCCGGCACGACAGGCCGACAGCCATGATGAATTTGCCATGACACCCGCCGACATCATCCGCCCGGGCTCGATCATCGGGATCGCCGCGCCGACGAAGGCCGCGCTCTTCCAGATCCTCGCCAGCAAGGCGGCGGAGCGGCTGGGCCTGCCTGAACATGTCGTCCTGGAGGCGCTGAGCCGGCGCGAATCGCTCGGCTCGACGGGAGTCGGCAAGGGCGTCGCGCTGCCGCATGCCTCGCTTCCCGGCCTGGCCGAGCCCTTCGGGTTGCTGGCGCGCCTCAAGCACCCGGTCGACTATGAAGCGATCGACGGCGAACCGGTCGATCTGGTCTGCCTGGTGCTGACGCCGCCGAATGGCGGCAAGGGACGAATCGACGCGCTCGCCTGCATCGCCAGGCGGCTGCGGTCCCAGGAGACCTGCGACCGCATCCGGACCGCGGCGGGTAGCGAGGGTGTCTACGACGTGCTGCTGGAAGGGATGTGACCGGAGGCGCGCTCTCGTGCCCGACATGACTGCGCAGCGCCGCAGGCATCGTTTGGTGCGGGCCGGGATCGAAATCGCTGCTCGCGCGTTGTCCGATGCGACGCCGCTGTAAGGCGCCCGGAACAGGACGACGAGAATGATCAGACAGAAGGCAGTTTCCGCAGCCGTTTCCCTGGCCGCCATCTTGACGGTGGCGAGCCCGGCGCTCGCGCAGCAGCGCAAGCTCGGTCCCTCGACCGGGACGGTCCGGCTCGAGCAGGTGCAGGCCGGCTTCATCGCCGGCGGCGAGGCCGGGGGCGGCACCTTGCGCTATCATGGCCGCACCTATCCGATCACCGTCGGAGGACTGGGCATCGGCACGGTCGGCGCCTCCAAGACGACCGCTTCCGGCACCGTCTACGGTCTGCATCGCGTCGGAGACTTCGCCGGCGCCTATGTCCAGCTCAAGGAAGGCTGGGCTGTCGGCGATCAGGGCCGCGGCACCGTCTGGCTTCGCAACGACAAGGGCGTGACTCTGCGTCTGCAGACCCGTCGCCAGGGACTGCAGCTCTCGCTCGGCGCCGACGGCGTCGTGATCGGGTTCAGGCACTAGGCCGTCCGGGCCGCGATGCGCGATAGCCTCTAGGCTTTTGGGCCGCCTCGATTATGGTGCGCCCACCTTGACGATCGCGCTCGCCTCTCTTGCCGTATTCGCCGCCGCCGCTTCAGCGGCGGCGCTTCTATGTGTGTTGCTGCGCCCGCTCCTGCAGCGCTATGCCCTGGCGCGCCCCAATGCGCGCTCGAGCCACAGCGTGCCGACACCGCAAGGCGGAGGCATCGCCGTCCTGGCCGGAGCCTTCCTCGCGCTGGGCCTCGCCTTCCGGCTTGTGCCGCTCGAAGGCGAGGCGTGGCGGGGTGTGCTCGTCGTTGCCACGGGAGCCGTCGCACTCGCCGTGGTCGGCGCCTGGGACGATATCAGGCCGCTGCCGGCAAGCCTGCGGCTTGCGCTGCAAGCCGCCTGCGTCGGTTTCGTCCTGTTTCGCGCGGCGCCGGAGCTGCGGCTGTTTCCGGAATTCCTGCCGCTGGCCGCCGAGCGCGTGCTGGCGTTGCTGGCGGGGGTCTGGTTCGTCAACCTCGTCAACTTCATGGACGGGCTCGACTGGATCACCGTCGCCGGCATCGTGCCGCTGGCAGCTGCGCTGGCCCTGGCCGGAAATGCGGGCGTCGTCGATCCGGCTACCGGCTGGCTCGCAGCCGGGCTGTGTGGCGGTCTCATCGGCTTCGCGCCGTTCAACCGGCCTGTGGCGAAACTCTTCCTCGGCGATGTCGGCTCTTTGCCGATCGGGCTTCTGACGGCCTATCTGCTCTTCCGGCTGGCCGGGGCGGGGGCCTTCGCGGCGGCGCTGATCCTGCCGCTCTACCATGTCGCCGATGCCACCATCACGTTGCTGCGGCGCTTGGCGCGCGGTGAGAGGGTCTGGGAAGCGCATCGTTCCCACTTCTACCAGCAGGCAACGACCAACGGGTTCGGCGTCCGCGCCGTGGTCGGCCGTGTCGCGGCCTTGAACGTGGCTCTGGCGGCGCTGGCGGGGCTCTCCATCGCCTGGCCCGCGCTCTGGGCGCAGGCCCTGTGCCTGGGACTGGCCATCCTGCTGACGGCGTCGCTGCTGCGCGCCTTCGCCACGCCCCGTGGCGGCCATGGCTAGCGGCACCGTGCTGGTTACGGGCGCGACGGGCTTCGTCGGGCCACATGTCGTGGACGCCCTGGCGGGGGCCGGCTGGCGCCTGCGGCTCGCGCTGCGGCGGCCGGTCCCCCTTCCCGACGGCGTCGAGGGGGTCGTGACGGGCGATCTCGCCCAGCCGGTGGACTGGAGCGAGGCCCTGCGCGGCGTCGATCACGTCGTGCATATGGCCGGCCTCGCCCATGCCGGCCCCGGGCTCGACGAGGCGCTCTATCGCCGCGTCAACACCGAGGCGACGCTCGCATTGGCGCGGGCGGCGTCGGCGGCCGGGGTCCGCCGCTTCGTCTATCTCTCCTCGATCAAGGCGTTGTCGGGCAGTTTCGACGGGCCGCCGCTCGCGGAATCTGCCGCCCCTGCCCCGACCGACGCCTATGGGCGCTCCAAGCTCGCCGCCGAGCAGGGGCTTGCCGCGCTGGATCTCGACTGGGTGAGCCTGCGCCCGGTGCTGATCTACGGGCCGGGCGTCAAGGCCAACATGGCGGCGCTGCTGAAGCTGGCTCTGTTGCCGGTGCCCTTGCCGCTGGGCGGGCTGAAGGCACCCCGTTCCCTGCTCGCCGTCGAGAACCTTGCCGCGGCCATCGTGTTCGCCCTGTTCCCGGCCTGTCCGGCCCGGCAGAGCTGCATCGTCGCGGACCCCGAGCCGATCAGCGTCGCCGGCATGCTGGCTGCGCTGCGCGCCGGCCTGGATCGCCGGCCCGGGCTGCTGCCGTTGCCGGAAGCCTGGCTGCGGCTTGCGGCCCGGCTGGCCGGGCGGGAGGAGACGTTCCTCAAGCTGGCCGGGAGCCTGGTGGCGCGCCCGGAGCGGCTGCTCAGGGCAGGCTGGCAGCCGCCGGTCGGGACAGAGGCTGCTCTGGCCCGTCTGGCAGCCTCTGCTCGCGGCGGCTGAAATCCGGGATCGCCTCGTCCAGCACGGCGTTCGCGGCCGTGCGGTCGTCCGCCCTGATCGCCTCGTCGAGGCGCGCGAGCCAGCTCTGGATCTTCGCGCGTCCGGCGAAGCTGGGCTTGGCGGCCATGACGCCGTCGAGCCCGGTTTCGGCCATCGGCTCGTCATGGGCGAACAGGATTTCGTTCAGGCGCTCGCCCGGCCTGACGCCGCTGACGATGATCTCGATATCCTCGCCGGGTTCGTAGCCGGCGAGCCGGATCATGCGCTCGGCCAGGTCCATGATCCGGACGGGCTGGCCCATCTTCAGCACATAGACGGCGGCACGCTCGGAATCGGCGCTCCGGGTCCCGGTATGGGAGGCGGCCGTCAGCACCAGGTCGCAGGCCTCGCGGATCGTCATGAAATAGCGGATCATGTCGGGGCTCGTCACCGTGACCGGCCCGCCGCGCGCAATCTGCGCCTTGAACTTCGGCACGACGGATCCGGCCGAGCCGAGCACGTTGCCGAAGCGCACCGCGACGAGGCGGACGCCCGACGCCGCCGAGACGAATTCGGCATCGCGCGACTGCGCGTAGATCTCGGCGAAGCGCTTGGTCGCGCCGAGCATCGAGACGGGCTCGATCGCCTTGTCGGTCGAGATCAGCACGAAGGTCCCGGCGCCGGCGGCGATCGCAGCGTCGGCGACGTTCACCGAGCCGAAGATGTTGGTCTTGATGCCCTCGCTCCAGTCGGCCTCGAGATAGGGCACGTGCTTCAGCGCCGCGGCATGCACGACGATGTCGGGCTTGAAGGCGCCAAAGAGAGGCATGATTCTTTCGCGGTCGCGCACATCCGCGAGCACGCCGGAGACGACCGTGTCGCGCTCCTGCACGGCGAGCAGCTCGGTGATCTGGAACAGGGCGGGTTCGGAACTCTCGACGACCAGGATCTCGGCCGCGCCGAAGGCCGCGCAGCGCAGGCAGATCTCGGAGCCGATCGAGCCGCCGCCACCCGTCACGATGACGCGCTTCCCCTTCAGGAAGGCGCCGAGTCGCTCGCGGTCGATCGCAACGGTCGACCGCACCAGCAGGTCCTCGATCTCCAGCGGCGCGATATCGGTGTCGCGCGCGCCTTCGCCGGCGGTATCGATCCGCGAGATCGGAATGGCGAGCCTGCGGGTCTGGGCGAGCCATTTCTCCGGCTCGGCCTCCGGCTGCAATGCGGACGGCGTCGCGACGATGCGGCGGAAGCCTTCGCCGCGCTCGGCCGCCTCACTGGCGATCACGCCGATGTCCGGGAGCAGCCCCAGCACGGGCACGCCGCGGATCGACTGGCCGAGATCGTCGGATCGCGGCGACAGGATGCCGGCAGGCCGCAGGCGGCGCATCGTCCCGGCCTCCATGGCCCGGATCACCATTTCGATCTCGACGCCGCGGCCGAGCAGCAGGGCCGGCAGCGTCGCGTCCCGCTCGGCGCTGGTGCGCGTGCGGGCATATTTGAAATAGCGGTAGGCCAGGCGTGGACCGCCGAGCAGCGCGATCTGCACCAGCCAGTAGAGCGCGATCGAGATCTTGCCGAAATAGAAGGCGCCGTAGAAGCGCGGGCCAATCAGGATGTAGTCGACCGCCAGCAGCGTGAACGTCAGGACCGAGACCGCCTTGACGATGTTCGAGAGGTCCGGCAGCGAGGCGAACCGCCACTTCGAGCGGTAGAGCGAGAAGAACCAGTAGACCACCCCGGCATAGAGCACGAAGAAGGGCAGGAAGCGCGGCAGGTAGCGCAAATGCTCGGTGAGCAGCGCGCCCTCGAAGCGCACGACGAAGACGAGCCAGATCGCCAGCGCCGTCATCACCAGATCGTGCAGGACGATGGCGGACTTCTTCAGATTCTGTTTGGGCAGGATGGCCATGTCAGGCGGGGTATCCCGCTCCCCCGAGAGCTTGTCAACGCGCATGGGCACCGAAGGTTGCCGCGGCGTGGGGACGATCCCGGCCGCGGCGGAGATGCCCGGAAGCGGCCAGGGAGGCAGCCTTCGCTGAAACCCGCGCCGCGGATCGTCCTGCGGCGGGTGGCCGCCGGCCTCGAAGCGATTTAGCTGCGTTCCGGACGCGCCTCGAGCGAACTCAGGATGAAGGCGACCATCTCCTCGGCCGAGGGGCCGGGAATGCACTCGCACTGGCTGATCAGCAACGGGTGCATGAAGCGGATCATTGCCGTCCGGATGCAGCCGGTCGCATGGGCGGGCTCGATCGCCCGGAACTCGCCGCGGGCGGTCCCGTCCGCCACGACGCGCCGCAGCACCGCGTCGAAGCGCTCGATATGGGCGAGGATGGCGTCCCAGCTCTCCTCCATCGCCGCGCAGACCATCTCTTGCATGCGGGCATGGCCGGCGAAACGCGCGGCATTGAGCCGGAACGAGGTGATCAGGATGTCGCGGAGCCTGTCGGCCGCGGGCCGGTCCTGATCCGCTATGGCGATGATCGCCTCTTCCTGCTCGCGCTTGTAGCGCTCGAGCACGGCCTCGTTGATCGCCTTCTTGGAGTCGAAGAAGCGATAGACATTGGCGGGGCTCATCCGTAGGGACTTGGCGATGTCCGCAACGGTCGTCTTCTGGTACCCGATATCGCGGAAGAAGCGTTCGGCGGTGTCGACGATGATCTGCCTGGTGTCGCGTTCGGGTTGATTCACGGCCTGGCCGCTATGCTCGTTTTCCAGTAAGGCGGTTCGGAATTGATCCATATGACGAATTTCGTCATTCGTCAACCTTATGGTGAATAAAGATTTTTGCCATGTCGGCAACAATGTCGACAAGGACAAGCGCCAGCGGACCGTCACCGGCCGCTAGCGCTCGCGCGCCAGCGCCAGCAGGGCGTCGACATCGAGATGCCGGGCCAGATGGGCGGCCAACTCGTCGAGCGTCCGGTCGATCAGCGCCTCGAAGCGCAGTTCCGTCCCCTGCGCGCTTCCGGCGATCGCGCCGAGCCACGCCGCCCGCACCGCGTCCGAGGCGAAGGCGCCGTGCAGATAGGTGCCGGCGACGCGGCCGTCGGGGCTGGCCGCCCCCTCGGGCCGCCCATCCACGATGAAAGAGGCCTGGCGGCAATCGTTTCCCGCGCTGCGGCCGAGATGGATCTCATAAGCAAGGCCCTGCGTTGCGCTGGGCGCATGACGGAAGCTCACTTCGCGAACCGTCTTGCCGGAATCGAGCGTCGTCTCGACGTCGAGCAGGCCAAGCCCGGCCGCTTCTCCCGCCGGCCCCTCGAGCCCGTCCGGATCGCGCACCACGCGGCCGAGCATCTGGTAGCCGCCGCAGAGCCCGAGCACATGGCCGCCGCGGCGGCGATGCGCAAGGATGTCGATGTCCCAGCCCTCCGCCCGCAAGGCCGCGAGATCGCGCAGCGTCGTCTTCGAACCGGGCAGGATGATCGCATCGCAGACCGGCAGGGCCCGGCCCGGCGGCACCATGACGAGATCCACGGCCGGCTCCAGCTTGAGCGGGTCGAGATCGTCGAAATTGGCGATGCCGGGCAGGATCGGGACGGCGATGCGGATGCGCGCATCGGCCCTCCGCTCTGCATGGAGGTCGAGTCCGTCCTCCGCCGGCAGGCGGTGCGCGGCCTGAAACCATGGCACCACGCCGAGGCAGGGCCAGCCCGTGGCGGCGGCGATGGTCTCGACCCCGGGTCGGAAGAGCTCGACCGCGCCGCGGAAGCGGTTGATCGCGAAGCCGCGGATCATCGCCCGGTCGTCGTGGTCGAGCACGGCATGGCTGCCGACGAGGCTCGCGATCACGCCGCCCCGGTCGATGTCGCCGACCAAGACGGCAGGCACCTGCGCGGCCCGGGCAAATCCGAGATTGGCGATGTCGCGGGCGCGCAGATTGGTTTCCGCGGGCGATCCGGCGCCCTCGACCAGGACGAGATCGGCATCGGCGCAGAGTCGCCGGAAGCTCTCGAGGACCTGCGGCATGAAATCGCCGCGGCGGGCGAAGTCGCGCGAGGCGAGGCGGCCGGCGACGCGGCCCTGCAGGATGATCTGGCTCCCCTGCTCGCCTTCCGGCTTCAGCAGCACCGGGTTCATGTCGGGATGCGGCGCGACGCGCGCGGCGCGCGCCTGCAGCGCCTGCGCCCGGCCGATCTCTCCGCCGGAAGTCGCGGCGGCGTTGTTCGACATGTTCTGGGGCTTGAAGGGGCGCACCCGCAGGCCGCGATCGCTGAAGAGGCGACACAGCCCGGCGACGATCAGGGACTTGCCGACATTGGAGCCGGTGCCGAGAATCATGATGGCGGGAGTACGGGCGCTGTCCATGCGCCTGCTTAGATCATCTGCGGCGGGAAATGACAGCTTTCGCGCATGCGTCCCGCTCGCAGGAGCCGACGCCAAGCGCGGCGGTCGGCGCACGCCCCTGACAAAATTCGCCGGCCTACTGCGGCATCCTGCTGCGCCAAAGGGGCGAAGTCGCAACAGGCGTCCGCCGTAGACCGGCTGAACGCGAATAAACACTGACCTATGACGAATGTCAACATTCATCAGTCGGTATTTTTTATATCGAACGGAATTGCCGGCAAACGAGGGTGCACCCGCCTCCGCGGCATGATAAAGCGGACGGCTGCGACAGCCCGCCGGATGCCGAAACGCCGATGAACCCGATTTTTTCCGCGCTTGAGACCAGTGTTTTCGAGGTCATGTCCCAGCTCGCGCGCGAGACCGGCGCGGTCAATCTCGGCCAGGGCTTCCCGGACGATCCCGGCCCGGAGGACGTACGGCGCAAGGCGGCGGAAGCGGTCGTCGAGGGCTGGAACCAGTACCCGCCGATGATGGGGCTGCCCGAGCTGCGCCAGGCGGTGGCGACTCACTACAAGCGCTGGCAGGGGCTCGATCTCGATCCCGACAGCGAGATCATGGTCACGTCCGGCGCGACGGAGGCGATCGCCGGAGCGTTGATGGCGCTGATCGCGCCGGGCGACGAGGTCGTGCTGTTCGAGCCGATGTACGATGCCTATGTGCCGCTCGTGCGGCGCGCCGGCGGCATCCCGAAATTCGTGACGCTGACGCCGCCGCATTTCGGCCTGACCGAGGAGGCGCTGGCGAAGGCGTTCTCGCCGAAGACGCGCGTCGTGCTGTTCAACAACCCGCTCAATCCGACGGCGACGATCTTCGGAGCGGCCGACCTCGACCTGCTGGCCGGCTTCTGCAACCGCTTCGACGCCATCGCGGTTTGCGACGAGGTCTGGGAGCATGTCGTCTTCGACGGTCACCGGCACGTCCCGGTGCTCGGCCGGCCGGACATGCGCGAGCGCACGGTCAAGATCTCCTCGGCCGGCAAGATCTTCTCGCTGACCGGCTGGAAGGTCGGGCTGGTCATGGCAGCGCCGGCGATCATGCGCGTGCTGGCCAAGGCGCATCAGTACATCACCTTCACCACCCCGCCGAACCTGCAGACGGCCGTCGCCTACGGGCTGGGCAAGGAGGACGGCTATTTCGAGGGGATGCGTGCCGATTTCCAGCGCTCGCGCGACCGCTTCGCCGCGGGCCTGCGCGATCTCGGCTTCCAGGTGCTGCCGAGCGCGGGGACCTATTTCCTCAACCTCGACATCGCGCCGCTCGGCGAAAGCGACGATGTCGATTTCTGCCGCAGGCTGGTGACCGAGAGCGGCGTCGCCGCGATTCCGGTCAGCGCCTTCTATGCCGAGGGCGCGGTGAGGACCGTCGTGCGCTTCTGCTTCGCCAAGCGCGATGCGACGCTGGATGCCGCGCTGGAGCGGCTGGCGACCCGCGGCCCGCGCCGCTGAGATCGCGTTTTCACTTGGCGAGCAGGCGTCCCGCCTGTTCGCCGGCGATCGCGAGCCGCTTCTGGAGCTCTGCCGCGATCGAGCCGCGGTCGGCCTTGCGGGCGGTCTCCACGGCCTCGACCATCTGTGCCAGCGCGCGCTGCGCCAGCTCGGGATCCTTGCTCCGGCGCGCGAGCAGCAGCATCGCCTCGGCCTGCGCGGTGCGCGTCTGCGCCCAGAGCAGCGGTTGCGCCTCGCGCCGGCGCTCTTCCAGTGCCATGGCGAAGGTCGCGATCGCCTCTTCGACCACGACAGGCTCGCTGTAGCGTTCGCCCATGGCGGCAAGCACACTGCCCATCTGGTCCTGCAGCTCGGCCCAGCGCAGCGGCTCGCGGCTCCGGTCGACCGCGCCCGCGACCCGGTTCAGCCCGTTGAAGGCGCGCTCGAGCAGGGCGAGGTCGTTCCGACGGCTGCCGAGCACGGTGCGCGCCCGGGCGATCATGTGCTCGGCACCGAGCCAAAGCGCCTCGTCGTTGCTGCGGTCCCAGCCGGCGAGCACCGTGGCAAAGGCGGAAATCGCCTCTTCGAGCAGCATCTCGTCCTGCTGCCTCTTGCCGAGAATCAGTGCGAGCCGCCCGAGGCGCAGCTTCAGGGCGCGCCAGAGCGCCGGGGCCTCATGGCGGTCGAAATGCTCCAGCCCACGCCGGCAATGCGCCAGGGCCTCGTCTTGCAGGGCCTTGTCGCCGGTGACCTGCACCAGCCCCTCGAGGGCGCCTGCCAGGGCCTCCTGCACCTCGGCGAAGGCGACCGTATCCTCGAGGCTGTCGAGCCCGTCGAGGAGCCGCCGCAGAGCGGCGGCGGCGGCGTCGTAGCCGTCTCGGCCGCCGAAATCCTCGCTGATGCGCGCCAGCGATCGTGCCTGCTCCAGCGCGACCTCGCGGCTGCGGTCGATGTCGACGAGCCCGATCAGCGCCGACGCCTCCCCATAGCGCGCGGCCGCCTCGCGATAGGCCTCGGGCGCAGCGCGCAGGAAGCTCAGGGCCGCCCGGTCGGCGCGGTTCTCGCCGATCCGCAACCGGCTGGCGGCCGACAGCGCGGAGAGATCGTTGACGTTTCCGATCAGATGCAGCTCGGTCTTGGCCAGCGCCTTGTCGGCCTCGCCGAGCCGGCCGGCGGCGATGGCGGCGGCGGCCTCGGCTCGCAGCCGCCGGATATCCAGATCATCGAGCGGTGCGGTGAGGCGCCGGGCGAGGGCGAGGAAATCGGCGGCTTTGCGGTCGAGAAGCGCCTCGCTCGGCGGCGCGGCATCGTTGCCGGTCAGCCATTCGGCCAGCATCGCCGGCAGGACGACGGGCGGCAGCCCGTGTCGTGCGGCGACCCGCGCCAGAAGCGGTGCGATCTGCTCCGGCCGGCTGATGGCCGCCTCCTTCTTTCGTGGTCGCCGGGGCGCCGGGCCCAAACTTGTCCGCGGCGCTCCGAACGGGGGTGCGAGCATCGGAACGGCGGCCCTGCGGCCGCCGACCCGATGCCCGCAATCTCATTTCGCCGCGATGACGGCGATCTCGACGGTGAACTGCGGCGCGGCCAGCTTGGCCTCCACCGTGGCGCGGCCGGGGGTGGCGCCGGCGACGACCCACTTGTCCCAGACAGCGTTCATCTCGGCGAAGGTCGACATGTCGGCGAGCCAGATGTTGACCATCAGCAGCTTCGACTTGTCCGTGCCGGCCTCCGCAAGGAGCCCGTCGATGATGCTCAGGATCTCCTGCGTCTGCTCGCCGACGCTCTTGCCGGCCGCCTTGTCGCAGACCTGACCGGCCAGATAGACGGTGTCGCCGTGGACCACGGCCTTGGACATGCGGGGGCCGGGCTGGATACGCTGGATGCTCATCATGTAGTCTCCTTGAACGGACAGTCTCGCTGGTAGCCCGCCGCGACCGGTTTCGCAATTGCCGGAAGCGATTCCGTGCCCCCCAACGGCATCGGCAGGCCGCTTACTCGCCTGCGACATCGCCGGCCCGCCTCAGACGAAGGTGGTCCATCCCGCCCATAGCGCCGCATAGCGCCCGGCCTTGCCCGCCAGCACCAGCAGCACGAAGCGTCCGAGCGGGAAGTTCAGCGTGCCGGCGACGAAGGTCAGCGGATCGCCGGCGACGGGCAGCCATGCGAAGAGCAGGGACGGCCAGCCGAAGCGGGCGAACCAGCCGCGCGCCTTGTCGAATTGCACCGGGTCGGGGCGAAGCCGCGCGGGCAGGGCCTCGACGCCGCGCCTCGCGATCAGCTGGCCCAGCCACCAGTTGAGGACGGATCCGGCCGTGTTGGCCAGGCTCGCGGTGACGAAGAGGGCGAGCGGATCGACGCGCCCGGCCGCCAGCAGCCCGACGAACACGGCCTCGGACTGGGCCGGCAGCAGTGTTGCCGCGACGAAGGCGGCCCCTGCCATGCCGGCGAGAGACCAGAAGGTCTCCATCAGCAGGCCGTGCCAGCGGAAGGGCCGGATCGGTCCATGGAACGCGCCGCGTCGCCGCTCTAGAGCCGCCGCAGGGCGACCTGCTGGATGCGGTGGCTCGCGCCCTTGGTCAGGATCAGGCTGGCGCGCTGGCGGGTCGGCAGGATGTTCTCCTGCAGATTGGGCAGGTTGATGCCGGTCCAGAGCCTTTCGGCGATGGCGAGAGCCTCGTCTTCGGCGATCTCGGCATATTTGCGGAAGAAGGAGCGCGGATCGCGGAAGGCGGTCTGGCGCAGCGTCATGAAGCGGTTGACATACCAGCGGTGCAGGTCATTCTCGTCGGCGTCGAGATAGACCGAGAAGTCGAAATAGTCGGAGACGAAGGGGATCAACGTTCCGTCCTTCGGCATCCGGCTCGGCTGCAGGACGTTCAGCCCCTCCAGGATCAGGATGTCCGGCCGCTCGACGGTGACCGTCTCGCCCGGGATGACGTCGTAGACGAGATGCGAGTAGACCGGCGCGGTCACCTGCGGCTTGCCGGCCTTCACGTCCGAGAGGAAGCGCAGGATCGCCGCGCCGTCATAGCTTTCGGGAAAGCCCTTCCGTCCCATCAGCCCGCGCCGCTCGAGCTCGGCATTCGGCAGCAGGAATCCGTCGGTGGTGACGAGCTCGACCTTGGGCGTGTTGGGCCAGCGCGAGAGCAGGGCCTTGAGCACGCGCGCCGTCGTCGACTTGCCGACCGCGACCGAGCCGGCGACGCCGATGATATAGGGCACCTTGGGCTCGGATTCGGCCAGCAGGAAGCGCTGCGTCGCCTTGAACAGCCCCTGCGTCGCAGCGACGTAGAGCGAGAGCAGCCGCGACAGCGGCAGGTAGATTGCGACGATCTCGTCGAGCGAGATCGGGTCGTTGAGCGATTGCAGCTTGGTCAGGTCGTCGACGGAGAGCGTCAGCGGCGCATCGGCGCGCAGATGCGCCCACTCGTCCCGCGAGAAGACGCGGTAGGGCGAGATCAGGTCGCGTTCCGGAGGGGTGGAGATCAGGCGCTGGTCCATGACGCGGCCCGCAATCCAGGCTTCGAGATTCAACGCGCGGTCATCCCTGGAAAGGTCATCCTCGGCGGGTCCTCGCGGTACTCAACGCGGCCGGGCGGCCTTTTCCGCCAGGCCGGAACGGGCCGTGCGGGCCTCAAGCTGGCTCAAGACGTCCTGCAATGCAACATCGCGTGCCCTGAGCACGACCAAAAGATGATACAGCACATCGGCACTCTCGGCGATCAGCTCGGCACGGTCGCCCTTCACGGCGGCGATGACGGCTTCGACCGCCTCCTCGCCGAACTTCTTGGCGGCCCGCTCGGGTCCGGCGGCCAGCAGCTTCGCCGTCCAGGATTCCTCGGGCGAGGCGGCGGCGCGCTCGGCGACGCGGGCCTCGAGATCGGCGAGCGTGAATCCGGCCATCAGACCAGCCTCATCCTGAGGCCGGCTTCGGCCATATGCGCCTTCGCCTGGCCGATGGTGTAGGTGCCGAAATGGAAGATCGAGGCGGCGAGGACGGCCGAGGCATGGCCTTCGCTCACCCCGGCGACGAGGTCGTCGAGATCGCCGACGCCGCCCGATGCGATGACCGGCACCGAGACCGCGTCCGCGATCGCCCGCGTCAGCCCGAGGTCATAGCCGGACTTGGTGCCGTCCTTGTCCATCGAGGTCACCAGCAATTCGCCCGCCCCGAGCGAGACGACCTCGCGCGCGAAGGCGGTCGCCTCGATGCCGGTCGCGTTGCGCCCGCCATGGGTGAAGATCTCCCAGCGGCCTGGCGTCACCTGCTTGGCGTCGATGGCGACGACGATGCACTGGTCGCCGAATTTCTCGGCCGCTTCCTTGACGAACTGTCGGTTCGTGACGGCGGCCGTGTTGATCGAGACCTTGTCGGCCCCGGCGAGCAGCAGCGCACGGATGTCCTCGACCTTGCGCACCCCGCCGCCGACGGTCAGCGGCATGAAGCAGGCCTCTGCCGTGCGCGTCACCACGTCGAGCAGGATGCCGCGGTCCTCGTGGCTCGCGGTGATGTCGAGGAAGCAGAGCTCGTCGGCGCCGGCCGCGTCATAGGCCTTGGCGGCCTCGACCGGGTCGCCGGCATCGACGAGGTCGAGAAACTTCACGCCCTTGACGACGCGGCCGTCCTTGACGTCGAGGCAGGGGATGATGCGGGTCTTCAGGGTCATGCCGCTGCTCCCTTGGTCGCTTCGGCCAACCGCGCGAGCGCCGCGGCCGGATCGATCCGCCCGTCATAGAGCGCCCGGCCCGTGATCGCGCCTTCGAGGATCGCCGCGTCGGCTGCGCAGAGGCGCTCGATATCGGCCATCGAGGCGAGCCCGCCAGAGGCGATCACCGGGATCGAGACGGCTTGCGCCAGCGCGATCGTGCCGTCCCAGTTGATACCCTCCAGCATGCCGTCGCGGGCGATGTCGGTGTAGATGATCGCGGCGACGCCGGCATCCTCGAAGCGCCGGCCGAGATCGGCGGCCGACAGCGTCGAGGTCTCGGCCCAGCCCTCGACCGCGACATAGCCGTCGCGCGCGTCGATGCCGACCGCGACCTGCCCCGGAAAGGCCTTGGCCGCCTCGCGCACGAAGCCGGGATCGCGCACCGCCGCCGTGCCGATGATGACGCGGCGGACGCCCTTTTCGAGCCAGCCCGCGACCGTTTTCATGTCGCGGATGCCGCCGCCGAGCTGCACCGGGAAGGCGACGCGGGCGAGGATCGCCTCGACGGCGGCCGCATTCATCGGCTTGCCGGCGAAGGCGCCGTCGAGATCGACGACATGCAGCCACTTGAACCCTTGCGCCTCGAAGGCGGCGGCCTGCGCGGCCGGGTCGTCGTTGAAGATCGTGGCCTGCGCCATGTCGCCCTGCTTGAGGCGGACGCAGCGGCCTTCCTTGAGGTCGATCGCGGGAAAGAGGATCACGGTTTCCAGCCCAGGAAATTGGCGATGAGCTTGAGGCCGAGCGTCTGGCTCTTCTCCGGGTGAAACTGCGTGCCGGCGACGTTGTCGCGTGCGACCATCGCGGTGACCGGCCCGCCATGGTCGGTCAGCGCGACCACATCCTCGGCTCGCGCCGGAACCAGCGCATAGGAGTGCACGAAGTAGGCGTGCAACCCCTGCGGGCCGGTCTCGATGCCGGCAAGCAGCGGATGCTCCTGCTGCTGGTGGAGCGTGTTCCAGCCCATATGCGGAATCTTCAGGCTTTCGTCCCGCGGCTTGATCAGCGCGACATCGCCCGCGATCCAGCCGAGGCCTTCGGTCACGGTGTAT
Source organism: Allobosea sp. 67-29 (assembly GCF_001898115.1). Lineage (GTDB taxonomy): Bacteria > Pseudomonadota > Alphaproteobacteria > Rhizobiales > Beijerinckiaceae > Allobosea. Next base: position 213,663 of record NZ_MKSQ01000005.1, read on the forward strand.
TCGAGTCCGCGCGAGGCCAGCAACTGCATCCCGACGCAGATGCCGAGGAAGGGGCGGCCCTTGGCCCGCACGACTTCTTCCAGCACCTCGACCATGCCCGGCACGGCGTCGAGCCCGCGCCGGCAATCGGCGAAGGCGCCGACGCCCGGCAGCACGATGCGGTCGGCAGCGCGCACGACCGCCGTGTCGCTGGTGACGTGGACGGTCGAAGCAATGCCGGATTCGGCTGCCGCGCGCTCGAAGGCCTTCGCCGCCGAATGCAGATTGCCCGAGCCGTAGTCGATGATGGCGACGGATTGAGTCATCGTCCCTGTGCCTCCGGGAAGAGACCGATGATCGGCAGCGGCCCGCTCGGTCGCACCGGCGCCGGCGCTCCGGCGTGCGGCGGCAAGGCCGGCCCGTCCGCAAGTGCACGCTCGAAATAGCGGCGTTCGGCCTCCGCCAGCGAGCGCGCCTCGACGACATCCGCGAGAACCCAGCCTTTCCGGCTGAGCTTGCGGACCACGAGGTTGCGTCCCTCGATGCCGAGGAACAGGGCGATGGTCCAGTAGATCAGCCCGAGAGCGGTCGGATGGAAGCCGATGCGGGTCTGCAGCAGGAACAGCGCCAGCCAGGCCAGCGTGAACAGCAGCGTCGCCAGCCAGAGGCGGCTGCCGAGCAGCCAGAGCCCCTGAAACAGGAAAGCTCCCCAGCTGAAGCCGTCCGGCATGACGCGGGCGCGCTCGATCGCCTCGTGTCCGCCGGCTTCGCTCGGGGGCGGCGTCATCACGGTGTAGAACGCCATCCTCGCCTCCTCAGAGCGCGCCCTTGGTCGAGGGAACCCGCCCGCCTTCGCGCGGATCCACCTCGAGCGCCTGCCTGAGCGCCCGCGCCAGCCCCTTGAAGCAACTCTCGGCGATGTGATGGGCGTTGTCGCCGTAGAGCGTCTCGACATGGAGCGTCAGCCCGGCATTGATCGCGAAGGCCTGGAAGAACTCGCGTACCAGCTCGGTGTCGAAGGTCCCGATCTTCTGCGCCGTGAATGCGGTGCGGAAGACGAGGAAGGGCCGGCCCGAGACGTCGACCGCGACGCGGGTCAGCGTCTCGTCCATCGGCAGATGCACGTCGGCATAGCGGCGGATGCCCTTCTTGTCGCCGAGCGCCTGCTTCAGCGCTTCGCCGAGCGCGATGCCGGCATCCTCGACCGAGTGATGGTCGTCGATATGGGTGTCGCCTTTCACCTTGACCTTGAGATCGATCAGCGCATGGCGGGCGAACAGATCGAGCATATGGTCGAAGAAGCCGATGCCGGTCGAGATCTCGGCCTTGCCGGTGCCGTCGATCGTGAGCGAGACCGCGATGTCGGTCTCGTTGGTGCGGCGCTTCACTTCGCCCGAACGCATGCTGGCCTCTCAAGCCCTGGCTGAAGACGGCCCCGCTTTAGCAGGGGCCGGCGGCGATGGCCACAGGCGCGGCCCACCGATCACCTTCTCGGGTCAAGCCGGAAAATGGACGAGCCCTCAATCCTTCGAGACGCGGCTTCGCGGCTCCTCAGGACGAGGGCTGCCATGGCGAGCCGACCCTCAGGCGAGGCCCTTCAGGCGATAGAGCGCTTCGAGCGCCTCGCGCGGGGTCATCTCGTCCGGCTCGACCCCGGCCAGCGCCTCGCGCAGTTCGTCGGGCTGATCGTCGGCGACGGCCGGCACCGGGCGCCGGACCGGCGCGGCGAAGAGCGGCAGATCGTCGACCAGCGAGGCGACCGGCTTCTCGCGCTCGGTCTTCTCCAGCTCGCCGAGGATGGCCCGCGCCCGTTCCACCACGGCCGGCGGCAACCCGGCGAGCTTGGCGACCTGGATGCCGTAGGAGCGATCGGCGGCGCCCGGAACCACCTCGTGCAGGAAGACGACCTCTCCCTTCCATTCGGTGACGCGCACGGTGGCATTGGCGACGCGGTCGAGCCGGTCCCCGAGCGCGGTGAGCTCGTGGTAGTGCGTCGCGAACAGGCTGCGGCAGCGATTGACCTCGTGCAGGTTCTCGATCGCCGCCCAGGCGATCGAAAGCCCGTCGAAGGTCGCGGTGCCCCGCCCGATCTCGTCGAGGATGACGAGCGCACGCGGGCCGGCCTGGTTCAGGATCGCCGCGGTCTCGACCATCTCGACCATGAAGGTCGAGCGGCCGCGCGCGAGGTCATCGGCGGCGCCGACGCGCGAGAACAGCCGGTCGACGATGCCGATATGGGCGCTCGCCGCCGGGACGAATGAGCCCATCTGCGCCAGCACAGCGATCAGGGCGTTCTGGCGCAGGAAGGTCGACTTGCCGGCCATGTTCGGACCGGTGATCAGGCAGATGCGCCCGCCCTTGGCCTCGGTGCCCGGCGGCGACAATTCGGTGTCGTTGGCGACGAAGGGCTTGCCGTCGCGCTTCAGCGCCGCTTCGACGACGGGGTGGCGGCCGCGCTCGATGGTAAAGGCCACGCTGGAATCGATGACAGGCCGGCTCCAGCCCTCGCGGGCGGCGAGGTCGGCCAGCGCCGCAACGACGTCCAGCCCTGCCAGCGCCAGCGCCGCCTCCTTGATCGGCTCGGCCTGCGCCAGCACCATCTCGGTCAACTGCGCGAAGATGGCGAGCTCGAGCTTCAGCGCCCGGTCGGCGGCGGAGGCGATCCTGGCTTCGAGCTCGGAGAGCTCGACCGAGGAGAAGCGCATCGCGTCCGACATGGTCTGGCGATGCACGAAGGTGGCGCGCCAGGGCTCCTTCAGGAACTCCTCGCCCATCGCCTGCGGCACCTCGACGAAATAGCCGAGCATGGCGTTGTGCTTGATGCGCAGCGTCCGGCAGCCGGTCTCGGTGGCATAGCGCGCCTGGAGCTGGGCGATGACCTTGCGTGAATCGACCTGCAGCAGGCGCAACTCGTCCAGCGTCGCGTCGTGGCCTTCGCGCACGAAGCGGCCGTCGCGACGGTTGAGCGGCAATTCCTCCGCCAGGGCCTCGGTCAGGCGCCGGGGCAGGTCGGGATCGGTCTCGCCGAGCGCCCGCGCAGCGCGGGCGAGTTCGGCCGGCAGATCGCCGCGGCGCACCAGCAGGGCGGCGACCTCGCGGGCGGCGGTGAGGCCGGCTCCGAGCGCGGCGAGATCGCGCGGACCGCCACGGTCGAGCGAGAGCCGCGCCAGAGCGCGGGCCACGTCGGGCACTTTTTCCAGCGCCCGCCGCAGATCCTCGCGCAGCGCGCCATTCGCGACCAGCAGCTCGACGGCATCGTGACGGGCTGCGATCGCGGCCGGGTCTGTCAGCGGGCCGGCGAGCCATTCGGCCAGCAGGCGGGCGCCGCCCGGCGTCACCGTGCGGTCGATGGTGGCGAGCAGGCTGCCCTGGCGCTCGCCGCCGAGCGTGCGCGTCAGCTCCAGATTCGCGCGGGTTGCAGCGTCGATCAGCATCGTCGCCGAGCCGGAATCGCGCACGGGGGCGGAGAGCGGCGGCCGCGCCCCGAGCTGGGTGCGTTCGACATAGGCCAGCGCCGCGCCGGCGGCGGCGATCTCGGCACGGCTGAAATGGCCGAAGGCGTCGAGCGTCGCGACGCCGAAGAACTCCTTCAGGCGCCGTTCGGCGGAAGCCGCGTCGAGCCCGTCGCGCGCGAGCGGCGTCACCGGCACCGCGATCTCGCGCCAGAATTCCTTCAGCTCGGGATCGTCATGGATCGCATCGGGGCAGATGATCTCGCGCGGCTCCAGCCGCGAGAACTCGATGCCGAGCCGCTCCTGCGGCGTCTCCATCACGGTGAAGCGGCCGGTCGAGATGTCGATGGCGGCGAGGCCGTAGAGCGAGGCCGCCTCGCCGGTCTTGCGCCGCGCGACCGCGATCAGCAGGCTGGCGCGGTCGGGCTCGAGCAGCCGCTCCTCGGTGATGGTGCCGGGGGTGACGAGGCGGACCACGTCGCGCTTCACCACCGATTTGTTGCCGCGCTTCTTGGCCTCGGCCGGATCCTCGGTCTGCTCGCAGACCGCGACGCGGTGGCCGGCAGCGATCAGGCGCTGCAGGTAGTCGTCGGCGCGATCGACCGGCACGCCGCACATCGGGATGTCGTCGCCCTGGTGCTTGCCGCGCTTGGTCAGCACGATGCCGAGCGTGCGCGAGGCAATCTCGGCGTCGCGGAAGAACAATTCGTAGAAATCGCCCATCCGGTAGAACAGCAGGCAGTCCGGATTGGCGGCCTTGATCTCGATGTATTGCGCCATCATCGGCGTCACGCGCTCGGGCGCAGCCTCGGCCGGCGCGGCGGAACGGGTGGCTTCGCTGGGAGGGCTGTGGCGCATCGCGCCGGCAAGCTAGCAAAATGCGTGGCCGAGGCCATCCGTTAGGACGGCTTTCAACAATTGAAAGCAGGATCGCGGCGCCGATTCCGGCAGAAGGCCGCTCCGCTTGCTGATCAATCTCGTCCAGAGCCTGTTCTTCCTGCTGTTCGCCGGGCTGGTGCTGACGGTGCTCGCTCCCTGGATCGCAGGGCGCGCCTGGCTGCGCGCCTGCGCCGTCGGCCTGCTCTTCGCCGCCGGCGCCCTCGTCAGCATGGCGAACCCGGTCGAGATGCAGCCCGGCCTGGTCGTCGATTCGCGCAACACCTTCGCCATCCTGGCAGGCCCGATCGGCGGGCCCTGGGCGGCGGTGCTGACGGCAGCGCCGCTCGTGCTGGCGCGCTACATGACCGGCGGCGTGGGCATGGCGACGGGCATCAGCGGCATCGTGCTGCGCATGCTGATCGGCATCGCCTTTTCGGTCTGGATGGCGCGGCGGCACCGGCCCCTGATGCTGCGCGACCTGATCCTGCTGTGCTCGCTCGACGCGGTCTGCCTGCTGGCGTCCGTACCCCTGATCCCCGGCGACGCGGGAGAGCGCTTTTTGCGCGAGGCCGTGCCGGCGATGATCCTGGTCAGCTCGGTCGGCATTATCCTCACCGGGATCGTCGTCATTCACGACAACGATCGCCGCGAGACGGCCTACCGGCTGCGGACATTGATCCAGCGGGCTCCGGGCACACTCTATCAGTGCCTCCTCAAGCCGGAGGGCGTGCTGTCCTATCAGTTCGCTTCCTTTTCCATCGACAAGGCGCTCGGCATCGCGCGCGCCGATGTCGAGCGCGATCCGGAGGTCTGGCTCGGCAAGATGTTCGCCGAGGATCGCGCGCGCTTCGACAGCCAGCGCCGCGAGGACATGGCCCTCAGCCAGGTCTGGCGCTTCGAGGCGCGCTATCACGCGCCCGATGGCGGCACCGTCTGGCTGCGCAGCGAGTCGACGCGCCGCCGCCTGGCCGACGGGAGCTTCGTTTGGGACGGCATCCTGCTCGACGTCACGGCGGAAAAGACGCTGGAGGCCCGTCGCAACGAGGTCGAAAGCCAGCGGAAGATCGCCCTCGACGAACTGGCGGGCGATCTGGAGCGCACGGTCGGCAAGGCCCTGGGCGATGTCGGCACGGCGATCCGGGACATGCATGCCGCAGCCGGACAGATGGTCGGCAGTGCCAACCAGACGACGCAGCGGGCCGACGGCGTGACCCAGGAGGCGGGCAGCGCTTCGCGGCGGGTCGGCAGCGTGGCGGTCGCGGCCGAGGAGATCGAGGCCTCGATCCGCGAACTCACCCGGCAGACCGACCATGCCGACGAGACGGTCCGGGCCGCGGCGAGCTATGTTCGCAGCACGCGGCAGGACGTCGCGGGCCTGGCGGAAGCCGCCGACAAGGTCCGCGCCGTACTCGACTTCATCGAGGAGATCGCGGCCCGCACCAATCTGCTCGCGCTCAACGCGACGATCGAGGCGGCGCGCGCCGGCGCTGCGGGACGCGGCTTCGCCGTCGTCGCGGGTGAGGTGAAGACGCTCGCCGAACAGACGCAGAAGGCGACGCGCGACATCGCCGCGACGTTGAGCGACATCCGGCAGGCCGCCGCCACCACCTTCGAGGCCGTCGCGCGGATCCAGGACACGATGACCACGATCGAGGAGACCTCCGGCGCGATCGCGTCCGTGGTCAACCGGCAGGCCGATATCGCCGGCGGCATCGCGGCCGACGCCCAGGCCGTCGCGGCGAGCACCGATTCGGTCAGCGTCAACATCGGCGCGGTCGGCGCCGAGGCGCGCGTCACCGGCGATGCGGCGATCCGGGTGGCGGAGGCTGCCCGCCGGGTCGACGAGCAGGCCGACGCCCTCGACCGCTATGTCGGCGAGTTCGTCCGGCGGGTCCGCAGCCGGCTCTGAGCCGGCCCGGCGATTTTATCGATTCCGGCATGGGTCCTGGCGAAGGCTGCTGCTTGTGGTGCGGCGCCGCGGTGCCCTATGGTCGGTCCCCCTGAGGAAACGCTCAAGAAAAAGACGCCGTTCATGACCGACCGCCCGAAGAAGCGCACCCGCCCGACCTTCACCGACCAGGAGGCGCTGCTGTTCCACTCGCAAGGGCGGCCCGGCAAGCTCGAGATCGTCCCGACCAAGCCGATGGCGACGCAGCGCGACCTCTCGCTGGCCTATTCGCCGGGCGTGGCGGTGCCGGTGCTGGCGATCGCGGAAGACCCGTCGCGGGCCTACGACTACACCACCCGCTCGAACCTCGTCGCGGTGATCTCCAACGGCACGGCCATCCTGGGCCTCGGCAATCTCGGCGCGCTCGCCTCCAAGCCGGTGATGGAAGGCAAGTCGGTGCTGTTCAAGCGCTTCGCCGACGTCGATTCGATCGACCTCGAGGTCGACACCGAGGATCCGGACAAGTTCATCGAGGCGGTGCGCTACCTCGGCCCCTCCTTCGGCGGCATCAATCTCGAGGACATCAAGGCGCCGGAATGCTTCATCATCGAGCAGCGCCTGCGCGAGCTGATGGACATTCCCGTCTTCCATGACGACCAGCACGGCACCGCGATCATCGCCGCCGCCGGCCTCGTCAATGCGCTCGACCTGACCGGCCGCGACATCATCTCGACGAAGCTCGTGATCAACGGCGCCGGCGCCGCCGCCATCGCCTGCATCGAACTGCTGAAGGCGATGGGCTTCAAGCCCGACAACGTCATCCTCTGCGACACCAAGGGCGTGATCTACCAGGGCCGCACCGAGGGCATGAACCAGTGGAAATCGGCCCATGCCGCCGTGACCGACCGGCGCACGCTGGCGCAGGCGCTGGAAGGGGCGGACGCCTTCTTCGGCCTGTCGCAGAAGGGTTCGGTGACGAAGGAAATGGTCGCCTCCATGGCGCCGAACCCGATCATCTTCGCCATGGCCAACCCCGATCCCGAGATCACGCCGGAGGAGGTCGCCGAAGTGCGCGACGACGCCATCATGGCGACCGGGCGCTCCGACTACCCCAACCAGGTCAACAACGTCCTCGGCTTTCCCTTCATCTTCCGTGGCGCGCTCGACGTGCGCGCCACGACGATCAACATGGAGATGAAGATCGCGGCGGCGGAGGCGCTGGCGATGCTGGCCCGCGAGGACGTGCCCGACGAGGTCGCGGCCGCCTATCAGGGATCGCGTCCGCGCTACGGCAAGGACTACATCATCCCGGTGCCGTTCGACCCGCGCCTGATCCAGGTGGTGCCGATGGCCGTGGCCAAGGCCGCGATGGAGACCGGCGTGGCCGGCAAGCCCATCGTCGACACCGCCGCCTACAAGGCGCAGCTCTCGGCCCGGCGCGATCCGATCGCCGGCACGCTCAACCGCATCTTCGAGCGGGTTCGCCGCTATCCGAAGCGGGTCGTCTTCGCCGAGGGCGAGGAGGAGCAGGTGATCCGTGCCGCCGCCTCTTTCGTCAACCAGGGGCTCGGTCAGGCCATCCTCGTCGGCCGCGAGGACCGCATCGCCGAAGCCGCCGCCTTTCTCGGCGTCGATCTGGAGGGCAAGGGCATCGAGATCCAGAACGCCCGGCTGTCGCATCGCAACGCCGCCTACGCCCAGTATCTCTATGAGAGGCTGCAGCGCGAGGGCTATCTGTTCCGTGACTGCCAGCGCCTGATCAACCAGGACCGCAACCATTTTGCCGCGGCCATGGTGGCGCTGGGCGATGCCGATGCGATGGTGACCGGCGTGACCCGCAACTACTCGATCGCGCTGGAAGAGGTCCGCCGCGTCATCGACGAGAAGCCGGGGCACCGGGTCATCGGCGTCTCGATCGTGATCTCGCGCGACCGCACCGTGCTGGTGGCCGACACCGCGATCACCGAGATGCCGACGGCGCGGGAGCTGGCCGACATCGCGATCGAGGCGGCGGGCGTCGGCCGGCGCCTCGGCTACGAGCCCAAGGTCGGCATGCTCGCCTTCTCGACCTTCGGCCATCCGGCCGGCGAGCGCTCGGAAAAGGTCCGCGAGGCCGTGAACATCCTCGACGGCCAGCGCGTCGATTTCGAGTATGACGGCGAGATGGCGGCCGATGTCGCGCTCAACCGGGAACTGATGAGCCAGTATCCGTTCTGCCGCCTTTCGGGGCCGGCCAACGTCCTGGTGATGCCGGCCTTCCACTCCGCCTCGATCTCGACCAAGCTTCTGCAGGAGCTGGGCGGCTCGACCGTGATCGGCCCGCTGATCGTCGGCCTCGACAAGCCGATCCAGATCGTGCCGCTCGGCGCCAAGGACTCCGACATCGTCAACATGGCGGCGCTGGCGGCCTTCAACATCGGGGGCTGAGGCCGGGGCAACTGCCGCGGAGCCGGTTCAGGAGGCGTGCTTCCGGCGGGTTTCCGCCGCCTTCTTCGCCGAGGCCGAGCGTTCGGCGGCAGGCCGCGCGGCGGAGGCCTCTCCGCCCCGCTTGCCGCCGCGCTTCGCGGCGGCGTTCGTGTCGGGCTTGCCGCGGCCGGAGCCCGATTTGTTGCCGCCGCCACTCTCCTTGTTCACCGTCGCCCAGGCGCGTCGCTCCGCCTCCTCGTGGGAGACGCCGCGTTCCTCGTAGCCGTCCTCGATATGCTCGGCCTTGCGCTTCTGCTTGTCGGTGTAAGCGGATTTGTCGCCGCGTGGCATGGCATCGCTCCTTGCTGAATCCCCGGCCGACGCTCCTGCAGGCGCAACGTCGGTGGCGGCCCGAGGTTCCGGACACGCGACCGGTCCGGCCGGCAAGAGGGCAAGGGCCGTTCACGTCCCTGCTTCATGGGGCTCATTCGCCGCACCGGCTTGTGCATCGCCGCCGAGGCGTTATCTGTCGGGCCGGGGCGCGGCCGCGCCCTCTCGTCCGTCCCCGCGCCATCGCGATCCGCAAGCGGCGCGCAACCCAGAGAGCGCATGTCGTTCGGCCCTAACGAGCCAGGACCGCATCTGTCGGGAAGCCACCTGCGCCGGCGCAGCCGCTGGTGGTGGCTCGGACCGCTGGCGAGCATCCTGATCTTCGCGGCCTCGCTCGCGGTGCTCTGGCACATCGTCAGCCGGATGAATCCCGGGGATCTCGCCGCGGCCTTCTCCAATGCGAGCCTGCGCCAGCTCGGGCTCGCGGCGGGCTTCACCGCGCTGAGCTATCTGCTGCTCACCGGCTACGACGCGCTGGCCCTGCGACGGCTCGGCCTCTCGATCCCCTATCGCACCACCGCGCTTGCTTCCTTCACCAGCTATTCGGTCTCTTTCACGCTCGGTTTCCCGATCGTGACAGGCGGCACGGTGCGCTACTGGATCTATTCGCCCAAGGGCGTGCGCGCCTCCGAGGTGGCGAGCCTGACGGTCATCGCCGGGCTGACCTTCTGGCTCGGGCTCGGGGCGATCCTCTGCGCCAGCCTGTTCTATTCGGCCGATTCGGTCGCGATGCTGGCCCGGACCTCGCCCATCGTCGTCCAGGTCGTGGGCGGGCTGATTTCGCTGGCCACCCTGGGTTATCTCGTCTGGATCGCGACCGACGAGCGTACGCTGCGCGTCAAGGGCTGGAACCTGCACCTGCCGGGCCTCGGCACCACTCTGGGTCAGATGGCGCTCGGCGCCTGCGAGGTCTGCGCCGCCGCCGCGGTGCTCTTCGTGCTGCTGCCGGGCGGCTACGGCCTGGACTATCCGACCTTCCTCGCGGCCTATATCTTCGGTTGCCTGATCGGCATTGCCAGCCATTCGCCGGGAGGTCTCGGCGTCTTCGAGGCGACGATGCTGGTCGCGCTCAACCGGCTGCCTTTCGAATATGTTCTCGGCGCCTTGTTGCTGTTCCGCGTCATCTACTACCTGCTGCCCTTCATCCTGGCGCTGGTGCTGCTGGCGCTGAACGAGTTCATCCGCCGCGTCAGGCGGCGCGAGCGCTAGATCGTCGCGCGTCCGACCGGGCGCGATACCGATGATCGATCTCAAGGCTGGAGCATCGCATTTTTCGAAAAGTGGATTCCACCTTTCGGTCCGGCGCTCCAGTGGCCCGCGCCGCTCCGCGGCAGCGGAACGGCGTCGGAGGCGAACCCGCATGGCCGAAGGTCAGATCGCGGCGCGCGGATCGTGCTTCGCGATGCGGCTCAGCAGGTAATCGACCTCGGCCTTGCCCGCGGCGCTGAGAGCCGAGCCCGGCTTGCGCTGGGAGTCGTGGCTGAGGATGCCGCGCTTCGCCATGACGTATTTGCGCACGGCGAGGCCGACGCCCTGCTGCTGTTCGTAGCGCATCAGCGGCAGATGCGCGTCGAAGATGTCATGCGCCTCGTCCCGCTTGCCGGCCTTCTGCAGGCGAACCACGTCGATCAGCAGCTCGGGGAAGGCATAGCCGGTGTTGGCGCCGTCGGCGCCGCGCTCCATCTCGAAATCGAGGAACAGCCCGCCATTGCCGGTCACGATCGAGATCGGCCGCAGCGAGCCTTCCTTCTGGAACTTGCGCAGCGTCGAGATCTTCTCCAGCCCCGGCCAGTCCTCGTGCTTCAGCATCACGCAGGAGGGGTTGTCCATGATGATCTTGCGGATCACGGCAGGCGTCATCACCACCGAGAGCGTCAGCGGGTAGTCCTGGATGACGAAGGGGATGTCGCTGCCGATCGCCTCGACGGCCTGCGCGTAGTAGCCGGTGATCTGGTCGTCGGTGCGAAGCGAGGGCGGCGGGGCGATCATCACGCCGCCGGCGCCGAGGTCCATCACCTGCCGCGCGAGCGAGCGCATCGCGGCGAAGCCGGGCGCCGAGACGCCGACGATGATCGGCTTGCCGGCCATCTTCGCCACCGCGCGCTTGACCAGCCCGACCGATTCCTCGGGCTCGAGCTTCGGCGCCTCGCCCATGATGCCGAGCACGGTCGTCCCGTCGGCGCCGATCCCGTGGTAGAACTCGAACAGCCGGTCGGCCGAATGCCAGTCGACGCTGCCATCCGGGTTGAACGGCGTCGGCGCGATCGGGAAGACGCCCGAGGCGTCGGAGGTCAGGGGCATGATGCTGTCCTTGTCGTGTGGCGCGGTCAGACGATCCGGGTCCGGACCGTGCCGACGCCGGCGATCTCGCCTTCCAGTACATCGCCGTGCTTGACGGCGGCCACGCCTTCCGGCGTGCCGGTGAAGATCAGGTCGCCCGGCTTGAGCTCGACCAGCCCCGAGAGATAGGCGATCGTTTCCTCGACGTTCCAGATCTGCTTGGCGAGGTCGGAGCTCTGGCGCACCACGCCGTTGACGGTGAGCGCGATCTTGCCAGCGCTGGGGTGCCCGGCCTGGCTCGCCGGCACGATCTCGCCGACCGGCCCGGAGAAGTCGAAGCCCTTGCTCATGTCCCAGGGGCGCCCGGTCTTCTTGGCCGCGTTCTGAAGGTCGCGCCGTGTCATGTCGAGCCCGGCGGCGTAGCCGTAGACATGGGCCAGCGCCTCCGATTCGGGAATGTCCTTCCCGCCGGTGCCGATGGCGACGACGAGCTCCATCTCGTGGTGGAGGTCCTTGGTCTTGGTCGGGTAGGGCATGTCGGCGCCGTTGATCAGCAGCGCATCGGCCGGCTTGGTGAAGAAGAACGGCTCCTCGCGGTCGGGGTCGCCGCCCATCTCGCGGGTGTGTTCGGCATAGTTGCGCCCGACGCAGAAGACGCGACGCACCGGGAAGGAGCCGCCGCCGGCGACGGGAACGGCGGTCACGGCCGGCGGGTCGATCACATAGTTGCTCATGGCTTGTCTCCCGGTCGAATGTCCTGCCGCCGTTCATGCGGGAGCGGCGGCGCCATCGCAAGGGCTCTCGCTTCGGGAGCAGGGCTGCGCGGGCGGCATTGCGTCCCCTGGCCTCTTCGCTCTCGCGGCAAGGTTTTGTGCGCCGCGTCGTTGCAACCGCGACGAAATGCCACCTACAGTATCGCGCCGGGTCGGCCCGGCGCCTGAGAGAGGAAGGAAGCGGACGTGAGTACGGGAACCGTCAAATGGTTCAACGAGACGAAGGGCTACGGCTTCATTACCCCCGACCAGGGCGGGAGTGACGTATTCGTTCATATCAGCGCGGTCGAGCGCTCCGGCCTGCGCGGGCTGAGCGAGGGGCAGAAGATCAGCTATGATCTCGAGCCCGACCGGAAGACCGGCAAGAACGCGGCGGTCAATCTGAAGGTCGCCTGACGCTTCGGACGCCGATGCACTGAGGAGGCAGGTCGCCGCTTTCGCCCGGGAGGGTGAGGCGATCTTGCGAATGCGGGAAGACGAGCGGCGGCGATATCGCTTCCCGAGCCACGACGAATCTCGATCGTACGGATTCGATTGCGCAAGGATTCGGGGCCTGTCCGTCGCCGGAGGCGGCGGAACGAGACGGACGCCTCAGATGCGTCCGGGAGCCGGATGGAAGAGCCGGCCCTTCTCCACGATCAGCACGATGATCAGCGCGACCAGCCCGCACAGGGCGAAGCCGAGCGTGATCGGCACGACCGTCCCGTCGAAATGCTGGCCGATATAGAAGCCGAGCAGGGCGCCCACCACCGTGGTGACGAAGCCCTGGACGGACGAGGCCGTTCCCGCGACATGGCCGAGCGGATCCATCGCGAGCGCACCGAAATTCGGTCCGATCAGGCCAAAGCAGAACATCGCCCCGCCCTGGAACAGCGCGAAGAGCAGCAACGTCTCGTGGCCGGACAGCGCGATCAGCGCGTGCGTGCCGGTGAACAGGATGTAGCCGATCAGCGCGCCATGCGAGACGCGGCGCATGCCCAGCCGTCCGACGATGCGCGAATTCAGCAGCGAGGCCGCCGCCATGAACAGCGCGATCGCGGCGAAGACGATCGTGAAGAGATGGGGCACCTCGAAGACGTCGACGAAGACCTGCTGCGCCGAGTTGATGAAGCCGAACAAGCCGCCGAGCACGAAGGCCATCGCCAGCATGTAGCCGACGCCGATCCGGCTGGTCAGCGTGGTGCGGAAGGCGGCGGAGACGTTGGCGACGTCGATCGGCTTGCGATCCTCGGGATGCTGCGTCTCCGGCAGCTTGAACGCCACGCACAGCATCACCCCGGCACCGAAGGCGGTCAGGATGCCGAAGATCCAGCGCCACGGCGCCACGACGAGGATGGCCTGGCCGATGGAGGGAGCGAGGATCGGGACGGCGAGGAAGACGATCAGGGCGAGCGACATCACCCGCGCCATGTCGCGTCCCGAATAGCAGTCCCGCACGATCGAGACCGTGAGCACGCGTGTCGCCGCCGCTCCGACACCCTGGATCACGCGGGCGACCATCATCGCCTCGAACGAGTTGGACAGTGCCGCGCCGATGCTCGCCAGCACATAGACGGCGAGCCCGAACAGCAGCACCGGGCGTCGGCCGTAGCGGTCCGAGATCGTGCCGTAGAAGATCTGCGACACGCCGAAGCCGAGCAGATAGGCGGTGATGATCCATTGCCGCTGGTTGGCCGCGGCGATGCCGAGCGCCTCGGCCATCTCCGGCAGCGCCGGCAGCATCGAATCGATCGCGAGCGCGTTCGTCGCCATCAGCGCAGCGGCGAGCCCCACGAAGGGATAGAAACCCATGCCGTGGCGCGGCCGGGCGAGGGCGGTCATGTCGTTCATGGCGAATCTGCAAAAAGGGCACGCGGACAGGCGCGGCGGGCGAAGGGCCCAGCGTGCGACGACCGTGTAGACCGCCCGGCATGACGCAGCAACCCGTGATACCGGTCGCGCGCCATGCGCCTGGCGCGTGCCGCGCTCAGCCGGCCTTCTGCATCTGCGCCATCAGTTCGTCGTCGATCCGTTTGGCCCGCTGCGCGGCGGGCCGCTCTGCGAGCCGCGCGCCATAGGCTTCGAAGACGGGGCGCTTCTCGATCGTGCCGAACTGCAGGCCCCACTGGATCTGCGAGCCGACATAGACGTCCGCGGCGCTGAAGCGATCGCCGGCGATGTAGGCGCCTTGCGAAACCGCGTGTTCGAGCGTGTCCATCGCATCGGCATAGGTGCCGTAGCCGAGGGACCGCGCGGCTTCGGGCGGAGCCGACAGGCCGAAGGCCTTGGCCGCGACGGCCGCCTCGACCGGCCCGGCGGCGAAGAACATCCAGCGGTAATAGGCGCCGCGCGCCCGGTCGCCCGGGGCGGGCGCGAGCCCGGCCTGCGGGAAGGCGTCGGCGAGATAGGCGCAGATGGCGGCGCATTCGGTGACGATCGTCGCGCCATGGACCAGCGCCGGGACCTTGCCCATCGGGTTGATCGCCTTGTAGGCCGGCCCCTTCATCGGCTCGCCGAAGCCGACGATCTCGGCACGGTAGGGCTGGCCGAGCTCCTCCATCATCCAGCGGGCGATGCGGCCGCGCGACATCGGGTTGGTGTAGAGCACGAGTTCGTCGGACATGGCGTTTCCTTCCGCGACGGTCTTGTTTCTATCCTGCGACCTTGGCGCGCTGATGTCAGGAGCGCCTCGCCTGACGCATGCGCGTCGACCTGTTATCGTCCCGGCGAAGCAGGACGAGGTGCATGGACGAATCACAGCCGACAGCGAGCATGTCCGTCAGCGGCGGACGCATGACGATCGGCGGTTCGCCCCATCGTTACCTGCAGGACGTGACGCGCCGCTTCCGGCTCGAGGCGGCGGCGCTGCGCCTGGTCGGCGGCTATGTCAGCCGCGATGGGCAGCTCGGCGACGCCCGGCGGATCGAGGCCGATGCGCGCATCGCCGCCGGCCGGCTGTGCCGCGCCGGACGGGAAGGGGCGGACGACGCGCTGGGCCTGACGCTGCGCCCCTTCGCCGCTGCCGGAGAATCGTCGCGCCTGCTGCTGATGCTCGGCTATCGCGATGACGACGGCGAGGCCGTGCCATTTGCCGAGGCGTTCCTGCCGCCTCCCGTCTTCGACGACCTGAAGGCCGAGATGCTCTCCGGCCGCGCCGGTGGGCTCGCGCTGGAGGCGACAACCAGCCTGTGGATTCGCGAGGAGGACCATGGTCTTCCGGCCGCGCAGCCGGTCGACTGGTATCTCGGCCCGGCGGAGGACGGAAATGGCACGGTGCCCGCCCGCGGCTTCGTCGAGAGCATCGAATGGCGGCCTGCTGCGGTCGCGGAGCACCGCGCTTCGGCGAGCGCGCCTGCACCGGCTGCGATGCCCGATCCGCTCGATCCGGACGAGCCTGACGAGGAGACCGCCGCCGACCAGCTTCGCCGGATCAACTGGAGCCTCAAGCAGCTCCTGCTGCTTCTGGCCTTCCTGCTGATCATCGTCGCGGTGAAATAAGCACCCGCCGGTACCGGTTCTGGCCGGCACCGGCGGGCGCAGCCGTCAGTGTCCCTTGTGGTCGGCCTCTCCGCCCTTGGCGGCGATCGAGTCGACCTTGAACTCGACATCGACGCTGCCCGCCTTTTCGAAGGTCAGCGTGCCTTTCATCATCTCGCCCTGCTTCAGCGGCTGCTTCAGGTTCATGAACATGATGTGGTAGCCGCCCGGCTTGAACTCGACCTTGCCGCCGGCCGGCACCTCGATGCCCTTCTCCAGCGGCCGCATGGTCATGATGCCGTCCTTCATCGCCATCTCGTGCATCTCCGCGTGTGCGGCGAAGGGAACGGAGACGGAAACCAGCCGGTCGGGCGTCGTTCCGGTGTTCTCGATGCTGAGATAGCCGCCGCCGACCTTGGCGCCGGCCGGGGTCGCACGCGACCAGGGATGGCCGATCTTGAGCGGCCCGAGCTTGAATTCATGGGCCGATGCGAAGGAGACGGAAAGCGCCAGCGCCGCGGCTGCGAGAGAGAGCGAAAGCTTCATCGTGATGATCCTGAAGATGGGCAAGCCACGCCGCGGCACTCTGCGCGGTCGTCCGGCCTGAAAATGGCGAAAAGGGTCCTGGGCGGTCGCACTCAGCTCGCAGGCGGCGCGCGCGAGGGCGGCAGACCTGTCGCGAAGAGCGGGTGCCGGCCGTCCTGCTGCACCGGCGGGAGCGCGACATGGCTCTCGGCCGGGCTGGCGACTGCCGTCGCGAGCACCGGCGGGCCGCCGATGACCGGGTTGTGCGGGCAGCCCTTGCAATGGCCGAGCTCGCCGAGCGGGCCCGCCGGGACAGCCGGCTGGCCGTCGCTGGGAGCTGGCGCTCCCGAGCAGAGCAGGATGCCGCTCGGCAGGCCCGAAGCCGCCGAGGGAGCCGGCGCCAGCGCGAGGGCGAGCACGCCCAGCGCATAGGCCATGGCGAGCCATGCCCCGAGGACGGAGCGGCGTAGCCAGGGAAGAAGGCGGGCTCGGGCCGGCATGGGGCATCAATGGCCTTCGTCCGCGCCTGCGGTCAAGCGGCGGCATTGCCACGGTGGATTGGCCGTCAATGACGCCCGCGGCCCATGGCGTGGAAAAGTATTCTCCGGCGCATCGTTTCTTTAAAAGAACGAACCGATTGACAAATCGGACCGCAGGGGCGAGATTGGCGACGTTCCCGGTTCGCCGGGAGCCGCGGGGATTTGAGCGAGCAGCTTGCGCCGCGTCACCAAACGCTAAAGCGCCACGACTGGGTCGTGGGCTCCAGATCGAGGAGACCGATATGACCGTTGCGAGGATCGTTCGGAGCCGGCCGCGTTCCCGTTCCCTGCCCTGCTGCTGTCGACGCTGAGACCACCAGGCGCCCATCGCCTCTCGTTTCACCGTCGTTCCAAGCGCCGCGAGGCGGCACAGAAAGCAGAGCTATGTCCCTTTCATCCTACCCGGACGGCCGGCACAGCCCGGCCCAGCAGGCCTATGTCATCGAGGTCGGCGAGACGCAGGCCGGGCTCGTCAACCGGCGCGCCGACGAGCGCTTCTTCACCTTCATCGCGGCGAGCGCCGCCTTCCGCGCGCTCGACGGTCACCGTTTCGCCACGCCGGGCGCGGCCGAGCTTGCCGCGCGCCTGGTCACGCAGCCCCGCCGTGGTGCATCCGCCCGCCGGCTGGCGTCGTAGGCGCCGAGGCACTCTGAAGCAGCTCGACCTCACCTGTCGGCCCCGTCATTCGCACTCCTGAGGACATGATGAACGCCCCCGTCAAACCCGACGCGCTGAACCTCGGCGCGCGGCCCATTTCGGCTCCCGAGCCGATCATCCGCTTCGAACGGCTCGGCAAGACCTACGCCGGACGCAGCGGCCAGCAGGCCGTGGCCGCCCTCTCCGGCATCGACCTGGCAGTTCCAGCCGGCGCCATCGTCGGCGTCATCGGCCGTTCCGGCGCCGGCAAGTCGACGCTGATCCGCCTCGTCAACGGGCTGGAGCGGGCCACTGCCGGCCGGCTCGTGATCGAGGGGGAGGAGGTCACGGCGCTGAACGAGGCCGGCTGGCGCCGTCGGCGGCGGGAGATCGGCATGATCTTCCAGCACTTCAACCTGCTATCATCGCGCACGGTGTTCGACAATGTCGCCCTGCCGCTGGAGATCGCG
Source organism: Allobosea sp. 67-29 (assembly GCF_001898115.1). Classification (GTDB taxonomy): domain Bacteria; phylum Pseudomonadota; class Alphaproteobacteria; order Rhizobiales; family Beijerinckiaceae; genus Allobosea. Next base: position 231,336 of record NZ_MKSQ01000005.1, read on the forward strand.
GGCACGCCGAAGGCGGCCATTGCCGACAAGGTCGAGAGACTGCTGGCGCTGGTCGGGCTCGCCGACAAGCACGGGCGCTATCCCGCCGAACTCTCGGGCGGCCAGAAGCAGCGCGTCGGCATCGCCCGCGCCTTGGCGACCGACCCCAAGGTGCTGCTCTGCGACGAGGCGACCTCGGCGCTCGACCCCGAGACGACGAAGGCCATCCTGGCGCTGCTGCGGCAGGTCAATCGCGAGCTCGGCATCACCATCCTGCTGATCACCCACGAGATCCCGGTCATCAAGGAGATCTGCGATCGCGTGGCGGTGATCGAGGGCGGGCGGATCGTCGAGGAGGGCGAGACCTTCGCCGTCTTCACCAACCCGCAGCATCCGACCACGGCGCGCTTCGTCGAGGCGGTCACCGGCGTCGAGGTGCCGGCGCATCTCGCGGGCCGCATCCGGGCCGAGGGGCGTCCGGGCGACGACATCGTGCTGCGCGTCACCTTCACCGGCGAGAACGCCACGGCCCCGGTCATCAGCCGGCTGAGCGCGGTCGTCGGTGTCGACGTCAACATCCTGGCCGGGCGGATCGACGCCATCGCCGGCCGCCCCTTCGGCAGCCTGCTTGTCTCGATCCCATCACGCGTGCCGGAAAGCGAGGCAGTGCTCGGCGCGCTCCGGAATCTCGGTCTCAAGGCGGAGGTGGTCGGCCATGTCTCCTGAAATCATCCGCCTGATCGGGCAGGCGACGCTCGACACGTTGAGCATGGTCGCCGTCGCCGCCGGCATCGGCACGCTGATCGGCTTGCCGCTGGGCGTCTTCCTCGCCACCAGCAAGCGCGGCGAGCTTTTTGCGGCGCCGGCGCTCAACGCGGCGCTTGGCGTCCTGGTCAACGCCACGCGCTCGACGCCCTTCATCATCCTCGTCGTCGCGATCATCCCCTTCACCCGGCTGGTCGCCGGCACCTCGATCGGAACGACGGCGGCGATCGTGCCGCTGACAGTCGCCTGCATCCCCTTCATCGCCCGGCTGATCGAAGGTGCCGTGCGCGAGGTCGATCAAGGTCTGGTCGAGGCCGCCCGCGCCATGGGCGCGACGCCCGTCCAGATCGTCCGCAAGGTGCTGGTGCCGGAGGCGCTGCCGGCGATCGTGCTGGGTCTGACCCTTGCCATCGTCAGCCTCATCGGCTTCTCGGCCATGGTCGGTGCCGTCGGCGGCGGCGGCCTCGGCGATCTCGGCATCCGCTACGGCTACCAGCGCTTCATGCCGGAGGTGATGGCGACCGTCGTCGCCGTCCTCATCGTCCTCGTCCAGCTCGTGCAGAGCATCGGCGACCGCCTCGCCCGGCGCCTCAACAAGCGCCTGCGCCACGGCTGATCAAAGCGATTCCCGTTTCCGACCCAAAGGACCATCGATCATGACCATCTTCCTCAACCGCCGCGCCGCGCTCGCTGCCGGCCTTGCTCTCACGCTCGGCGCAGCCGCCCCGGCCCTCGCCCAGCAGAACCAGGTCATCCGCATCGGCGTCTCGCCCGGCCCGCACGCCGAAATCCTCGAGAAGGTGAAGCCGCTGCTGGCCAAGCAGGGCATCGACCTCAGGATCATCGAGTTCTCGGATTACGTGGTGCCGAACCAGGCACTCGACGCCGGCGAACTGGAGGCCAATTCCTTCCAGAACCAGCCCTATCTCGACAACCAGGTGAAGGATCGCGGCTTCAGGATCGAGACCGTCGGGCTGACGGTGAACTTCCCGCTCGGCATCTACTCGTCGAAATACAAGAACTGGAGCGAGGTTCCGGACGGCGCGACCGTCGCCATCCAGAACGACCCGACCAATGGCGGCCGCTCCCTCCTGCTGCTGCAGGACAAGGGCGTGATCAAGCTGAAGGACGGCGTCGGTTTCAAGCCGACGGTGGCCGACATCACCGCCAACCCGAAGAAGCTCAAGATCATCGAGATCGAGGCCGCCCAGACGCCGCGCTCGCTGGACGACGTCGCCGCAGCCGCGATCAACACCAACTATGCCGTGGACGCGAAGATCGACCCGGCCTCCGCGATCCTGCGCGAGGACGCCAAGGGACCCTATGTCAACATCATCGCCGTGCGCAGCGCCGACAAGGACAAGCCCTGGGTCAAGGCCCTGCTCGCCGCCTACCACACGCCGGAGGTCAAGGCCTTCGTCGCCGAGCGCTTCAAGGGCGCCGTCCTCGCGAGCTGGTAGTTCCTCTCCTCCCACCTGGCCGTCGATCGGTGGCCAGGCGCCTGCCCGGATGCTCGTGCATCCGGGCTTTTTCGTCGGCGGCTCAGCGTGGCAGCGGACCGAAGGCGAAGAACTGGGTCTCGCCGGAGGAATCGTCGACGCCGTCATTGTCGGTCACGACGAAGAGGTTGCCCGCCTTGTCCACGGTCATGCCCTCGACTTTGTCGAGACCGTAGCCGCCGGCCTTCATCAGGTCCGGCGTCAGGTCGCGCAGCAGGCTCTTGGCGACGGTCGGGATGTCGGCGGAACCGATCGCGGCCGGCGTCAATCCCTTCACCGAGAAGGCCTGGATGGTCTTGAAGGCCTTGGCGCCGAAGGCATTGTCGCGCTCGATCACGGCGAAGCGGTCGTCGCCGAGCGAGACGAGCTCCGAAAGCCCCATCCAGTGCCCGGAAGCCGGCTGGGTCAGCGGGTAGTGCAGCACGCCCCACGCCTTGGTCGCAGGCTTGTAGGACAGGATCTTGGTCTTGCCCTTGGGGTCGTCCTTCCATTCGCGCTGCACGGCGAGCCAGACGGTTTCCTCGGCGCCCGTGCCGGTCACGGTCACGCCCTCGAAGCCGAAGCGCACGGCGTGCTTCGCCAGTTCCTCCGGCAGCCGGATCTCCTCCTCGACCTCGCCCTTGGCCGAGACGCGCAGCAGCAGGTCGGGGAGCGGACCATCCTTCTTCTCCGGGTTGCCCTCCGAAGCGAGCCAGAAGCCGCCGCCGGCACGGACGGCGATGCCCTCCAGATCGTAGGCGGCGGGCTTGCCATCCTTGGTCACCGTGATCGCGCCCGCGATCTTCGCCGGCTTGGCGGCCGCGTCGATTTCGAGGATGCGCGAGGGCGCATAGGCACTGTCGGTGATCGAGAACAGCTTGCCCGGAGCGGTGTGATCCGCCGCGAGCCCGGACAGAGCGCCCCAGCCGATCGGCAGGCCGTTCTCGTCGGCGGAGTGAATCGTCGGATAGGCGGCGGCCTGCTCGGCGCGGCGGTAGATCATCACGGCCGAACGCGCGCCGCCCTTGCCGCCGGCATCGGTTTCCGAGGCCGAGACGAAGAGGTCGCGCTGCGGGATCGCGAGCAGGCCTTCGGGGCCGATGCCGGTCGGCAGCGCCTGCAGGTAGCGCGGCGCCTGGCCCGGGCCCTCGTCCTTGTAGACCAGCACCAGCGAGGCGCGCTCAAGCCCGACGAAGATCAGGCGGTCGTTGCCGTAGGTCGCGACCTCGATGCCTTCGGGCTCGCTGCCCTTGGCGGCCGAACGCTTCTCCGGGTAGTGCCCGAGGCGGATCGCGAGATGGTCGACGTCGGAGGCGGAATCGAACTCGACCGTGCCGTCCTTGCGGAAGATCGAGAAGCCGCGCGAGCCGCCTTTCCAGTCGCCCTCATTGGCGGTGACGAAGCGCTCATTGTCGAGCCAGCGCACGGCGTCGGGCTCGCGGGCGACGCCCTTCAGCTCCTCGGTCGGGCTGATCTTGCCGTCGCGGGTCTTGTCGATCGCCTTCAGGTCGACCGTGCCTGCGGGAAAATGCGCGACCAGCTTGCCCGTCTTCGAATCGACGATGGCGAGATGGTTGTTCTCCTGCAGCGTCACCACGACGAGGCCGTCGGTATTGGCGTCCACGAATTCCGGCTCGGGATCGGTCGGTTCGACCGCCGCGATGCCGGTGAGGTCGACGGTCTGGCGGGTGGCGCAGTCGATGGCGCCGTCCTTGATGCCGATCAGGGTGAGGTTGCCTGCGGGGAGCTGCGGCAGCGCGCCCTTGTTGAGCTTCTCGTCGCGCTCGTTCTCGATGGCGATCGCGATCTTGCCCTTGTCCTTGGTCAGCGTCACCGAATCCGGCTGGCCGCCGAGGTCGCACTTCGCCACCACCTGCTTCGTCTTGAGGTCCACGGTGGCGAGATGGCCGGCCGGCTCCTTGAAGTTGTCGCCGGAGGTGACGACGGCGACGAAGGCCTTGTCGCCGAGGATGGTGACCGAGGTGGATTCGCCTTCGAGCCGCACGAAGCCCGCCGGCTTCGGATTCGCGGGATCGGTAATGTCGATGAGGCCGAGCGCCTTCTGCTCGCCATCGGTATAGGCGAGCAGCATGCCGTCCTCGCTGGCGGCGATGATCTCGGACACCGTCTTCTTGGTGGGGTCGCGATCGGCGGGCAGGTTTAGCGGCACCGAGAAGGTCGCGACGCGGTTGAACAGCGGCTCCGCGCCGGCGGTTCCGGCGAGGAGCAACGAAGCGAGAGCCGCGAGGGCGAGGGGCTGGCGCATGGGTCGGTTCCGCTGAATGGCAAGGAGAACCGTCGGCTAGTGAGCCCATGCGACAACCGCGTGACGGTCCTCAGGCCTGCAACGGCGCCTGGATCTCGGCGGAACGCTTCAATCCGATGATCTCCAGCTCCGTCACGATCGCGACGGCAAGTGCCTGTGCCAGCACGAAGGCGATGCCGAGCGCGGACGGCGCGAACCAGCCCATCAGCAGGATCGCGACGCTGTCGCCGATCCAGAGCAGGTTGACGCCGACGACCAGGTGAACCGCCCAACGCGCCAGCGTCTCGCGGCTCGCGAACCAGGCGAGCAGGGCGGCGCAGGGCAGCAGCACGAGCCCCGCCCCACGCAGGAAGCCGGCCGGAAAGCCGAGCGGAGCAGCAAGCACGTCGGCGCCGCCGGCAAGTAGCAGGCCCATGCCGGCGCAGGCGGCGGCATCGAGGGTAAGCGCGTTGCGCAGGAAGCGGGAGGAACGGATCGTCGACATGGCAGTCTCCTTTTCGTCGTGGCTTCGGCTTTCGTGGGGCCGTGGCCGTTGCGATGGCAGGATGCTGGCGCCTTCCCGGCGGCGCGTCGATTAAGCGGGAGGTAATTGGAACCGCTCGTCCCTCCGGCTAGCCTGACGGCATGACGACCCATCACGCCCCCTCCGTCGGCACGCTCATCCGTGACTGGCGGCAGCTGCGCCGCTTCAGCCAGCTCGACCTCGCCCTCGAAGCCGAGATTTCGCAGAAGCACCTCAGCTTCATCGAAAGCGGGCGCTCCCGCCCCAGCCGCGACATGGTGCTGCTGCTCGCCGAGCACCTCTCCGTGCCGCTGCGCGAGCGCAACGCGCTGCTGCTCGCCGCCGGCTATGCGCCGGTCTATCGCGAACGGTCTTTGGAGGACCCCACCTTGCAGGCGGCACGAACGGCGATCGACCTCATCCTGAAGGGGCATGAGCCCTATCCGGCGCTTGCCGTGGACCGCCACTGGACGCTTCTGGCCGCCAACGGGGCCGTGACGAACCTGCTCGGCCTGGTGGCGGATGCGGAATTGCTGAGGCCGCCGGTCAACGTCCTGCGGCTTTCGCTGCACCCGGGCGGGCTCGCCCCCTACATCATGAATTTCGCGGTGTGGAAGGAGCACCTGTTGGCGCGGTTGCGCCAGCAGGTCCGGGCGACGGCCGACGTTCAACTTGGCGCCCTGCTGAGCGAGCTCGCCGCCTATCCCGATCCCGGCGGACGAGAAGTCGCACGGCAGGAGACGAATGCCGAGCCCGCCATCGTCGTGCCGCTTCAGCTCAGGCTCGGCGATGCGACGCTGTCGCTGATCTCGACCACGACGGTCTTCGGCACGCCGGTCGACGTGACCTTGTCGGAGCTGGCGCTGGAAACCTTCTTCCCGGCGGACGAGGCGACGGCCGCTGCGCTTCGCACTTTGGCCGCGGGCGGCGGCGGACGCGCCTGAGGAGGAGCGGAACCTTTCACCCGGGCGCCGGTTCTTCATCCGAAAGCCGCGGATGGCGGCGTCAGAACCGAAAGGACCCGTGCAATGGGCAGCACCACCGACAAGATCAAGGGCATGGCCAACGAAGCCGCCGGCAACGTCAAGCAGGCCGCCGGCAAGGCGATGAACAAGCCGGAGTGGGAGGCCGAGGGCAAGGCCCAGGAGCTCAAGGGCGAGGCGCAGCAGGCGCTCGGCAAGGGCAAGGACGCGGTGAAGAACGCCGTCGACAAGGTCTGATGGCCTGACCCGGACAAACAAGAAGGGCCGCCGAAAGGCGGCCCTTTTTCATGCTCCGTCCGGCGCGGTTCAGGCCGTACCGCCGAGCCCGCCGAGGAAATCCTTGACCCGGCCGAAAAAGCCGGCGGTTTCCGGATGGTTGCTGTGCGAGCTTTCGCGCTCGAACTCCTCCAGCAATTCGCGCTGGCGCGCGGTCAGCTTCTGCGGCGTCTCGACCACGACCTGGATGTAGAGGTCGCCGACCTCGCGCGAGCGCAGCACGCTCATGCCTTTGCCCTTGAGCCGGAACTGCTTGCCGGTCTGGGTGCCCTCGGGAATCTTCACCCGCGCCTGCTCGCCGGAGAGCGTCGGCACCTCGATCTCGCCGCCCAGCGCGGCCGAGACCAGGCCGATCGGCACGCGGCAGAACAGATCGGCACCGTCGCGCTGGAAGATCGCGTGCGGCTTCAGCGACAGGAAGATGTAGAGATCACCGGCAGGCCCGCCGCGCAGACCGGCCTCGCCTTCGCCTGCCAGGCGGATGCGCGTGCCGTCCTCGACGCCCGCCGGGATGTTGACCGACAGCGTGCGCTCGCGCGTGACGCGGCCGGCGCCCTGGCAGTTCTTGCAGGGATCGTCGATGACCTCGCCGCGGCCGTTGCAGGTCGGGCAGGTGCGCTCGACCGAGAAGAAGCCCTGATTGGCCCGCACCCGGCCATGGCCGCCGCAGGTCGGGCATTGCCGCGATTTCGAGCCCGGCTTGGCGCCGGTGCCCGAGCAGGCCTCGCAGGAGACCGAGGTCGGCACGCGGATCGATTCGTTTTTGCCGGTGAAGGCCTCTTCAAGCCCGATTTCGAGGTTGTAACGCAGGTCGGCGCCGCGCTCCCGGCCGTTGGCACCCCGGGGCCCGCCGCGGCGGGCATCGCCGAAGAAGGAATCGAAGATGTCCGACATGAAGTCGGAGAAATCGGCCTGGCCGCCGCCGCCGCCATTCTCGAAGGCCTGGTGGCCGAAGCGGTCATAGGCCGCGCGCTTCTGCCCGTCGGAGAGGACCTGATAGGCCTCGTTGATTTCCTTGAACTTGATCTCGGCTTCCTTGTCGCCGGGATTCTTGTCCGGGTGATGCTGCATCGCGAGCTTGCGGAAGGAGCTCTTCAGCTCGACCTCCGTCACGGTCCGGCTGACGCCGAGGATCTCGTAGTAATCGCGCTTCGACATCGAAACGATCTGTCCCTCTGCCATTGACGCAAGACGGCCGGACCTTCGGGCCCGGCCATGGCGCGTCAGGCGTCACCATCCTGCTCAACCCCATTCCCGAACGAGATGGCCGGGTCAAGCCCGGCCAAATCATCCCTTCGGGATGAGGAGCGCGGGTTACGCGCTCTTCTTCTTGTCGTCCGAGACGTCCTTGAAGTCGGCGTCGATGACGTCGTCCTTCTTGGCTTCCTCGGTCGCCGGCTCACCTTCGGCGGCAGCGCCCTCGGCCTGGCTCGCCGCATACATCGCCTCGCCCAGCTTCATCGAAGCCTGCATCAGCTCGTTGGTGCGGGCCTGGATGGCCTCGGAATCCTCGCCGGTCAGCGCGGTCTTGAGCGCCTCGACGGCGGTCTCGATCGCGCCCTTGTCGGCCTCGGAGACCTTGTCGCCATAGTCCTTCAGCGACTTCTCGGTCGAGTGCACGAGGCTCTCGCCCTGGTTCCTGGCCTCGACCAGCTCGCGGCGCTTCTTGTCCTCGGCGGCATTCGCCTCGGCATCCTTCACCATCTTCTGGATGTCGGCCTCGCTGAGACCGCCCGAAGCCTGGATCTTGATCTGCTGCTCCTTGTTGGTGGCCTTGTCCTTCGCCGTCACCGAGACGATGCCGTTGGCGTCGATGTCGAAGGTCACCTCGATCTGCGGCATGCCGCGCGGGGCCGGCGGAATGCCCATCAGGTCGAACTGGCCGAGCAGCTTGTTGTCCGCCGCCATCTCGCGCTCGCCCTGGAAGACCCGGATCGTCACCGCGTTCTGGTTGTCCTCGGCGGTGGAGAAGACCTGGCTCTTCTTGGTCGGGATCGTGGTGTTGCGGTCGATCAGGCGCGTGAACACGCCGCCGAGCGTCTCGATGCCGAGCGACAGCGGGGTCACGTCGAGCAGCAGCACGTCCTTGACGTCGCCCTGGAGGACGCCGGCCTGGATCGCGGCGCCGATGGCGACGACCTCGTCCGGGTTGACGCCCTTATGCGGCTCCTTGCCGAAGAACTGCTTCACGACCTCCTGCACCTTCGGCATGCGGGTCATGCCGCCGACGAGGACGACCTCGTCGATCTGGCCCGCCGAGATGCCGGCATCCTTGAGCGCCTTCTTGCAGGGCTCGACGGTGCGCTGGATCAGGTCGTCGACCAGGCTCTCGAACTTGGCGCGCGAGAGCTTGATGGCAAGGTGCTTCGGACCGGAGGCATCCGCTGTGATATAGGGCAGGTTGATCTCGGTCTGGGCCGCGCTCGACAGTTCGATCTTGGCCTTTTCGGCCGCCTCCTTCAGGCGCTGCAGGGCGAGCTTGTCCTTCTTCAGGTCGATGCCCTGCTCCTTCTTGAACTCCTCCGCGAGGTACTCGACCAGGCGCATGTCGAAGTCCTCGCCGCCGAGGAAGGTGTCGCCATTGGTCGACTTCACCTCGAAGACGCCGTCGCCGATCTCGAGGATCGAGACGTCGAAGGTGCCGCCGCCGAGATCGTAGACAGCGATGGTGCCGGTGGACTTCTTGTCGAGGCCGTAGGCGAGCGCGGCCGCCGTCGGCTCGTTGATGATGCGCAGCACCTCGAGGCCGGCGATCTTGCCGGCGTCCTTGGTGGCCTGGCGCTGGGCGTCGTTGAAATAGGCGGGAACCGTGATGACGGCCTGGGTGACGGGCTGGCCGAGATAGGACTCCGCCGTCTCCTTCATCTTGGTCAGGATGAAGGCCGAGATCTGCGACGGCGAATAGTCCTTGCCGTCGGCCGAGACCCAGGCGTCGCCGTTGGAGGCCTTGGTGATCTTGTAGGGGACGAGCTTGAGGTCCTTCTGCGTCATCGGATCGTCGTAGGTGCGGCCGATGAGGCGCTTGATCGCGAAGAAGGTACGCTCGGGATTGGTGACGGCCTGGCGCTTGGCCGGCTGGCCGACAAGGCGCTCGCCATCGTCCGTGATCGCGACGATCGACGGGGTGGTGCGGGCACCTTCGGAATTCTCGATGACCTTCGGCGTGGTGCCTTCCATCACTGCGACGCAGCTGTTGGTCGTGCCGAGGTCGATACCAATGACTTTACCCATGGATGGGATCCCTTTCGATTGAGCAGATCGCCGACCTGCGGCGCCTTCGCGCCACCTGCCGGCCCATGGACCGGCCCGCACCCGCTCAAGCGGCGAACGAACCGGCATTCCACGTTTGACGGTGGTTAAACCGCCCCTTGGCGGGGTATATAGTGAGGGTGTTCCCGCCCTTGCAAGACAGGCGAGCCGATTAAGAATCGGGGATTGCATATTCGGGAGCGTGGCTGCCGGGCGGCCCCGGCATCGGCGGCCGCGCAGGTGCTTTCCGGGGGAGTGTGGCCTTTGTGTCCTTGCGTCTGCCCGAGGCGCGGATCATTCAAAAAAGCCGTTCGCTCGACATGGACCCGATGAGAGCACGCAAGCGCATCGTCCTCGGCCTCGCGGCGCTGCTCTCGGCGGCTGCCGGAGCGGCCGCATCGGCGCAGCCGCTGCAATTGCCGGGCGCCCAGCCCTTCAACGCACCCGGAACCCAACAGGCCGCCCCACCCGCGGCGGGCACCCCTGCCGCGCCGCGCCAGCCGAGCCTGCCGGCGCTGAAAATCGCCGGCGAGGAGGCGATTCTCGGCAAGGCCCTGCATCACAACGGCAATCACGGCGCCGCGAGCTTCGAGAAGCTCGGCAGCGGCTACGGGCTCAAGCTCAGCCTCGATGGCTACCAATCGGCCAATCTGGTCGAGCCCTGCGCGGTGTCCCTGGGCGAGGCGCCCATCCCGGTCACGGCGCTGGGCCGGCCGGCCGGCGTGCCGCGCTACCGGCTGGAGGCACCGGTCTGCCCGCTCGTCTTCGATGTGCTCGACGGGGCATTCCTGGTGGTCGAGCCGACCGAGCCCTGCGTCGTGGAGGCCGCGCAATGCCGCGTCGATCCGCGTGGCCTCTGGGGCCCCGACCTCGCGACCGTCGCAGCTCAGGCCAAGGCGATCGAGCGGGCCCGCGGCGCCGCGGAGCGCGCCCTGCGCGACGGCTATCGCACGTTGGCCGCGAAGGCGAACGCCGTCGATGAGCGCACGCTCGCCCGCGAGCAGGCGGGTTTTTCGGGCGAGCGGGAGATGACCTGCCGCGATTTCCAGCGCGAGGGGCAGTACGGCTTCTGCGCCGCGCGGATCACCGAGGCGCGCGCCGCCGAGCTGCGGGCGCGGCTCGGGCTCCATGGCGAAGCGAAGCAGGCGCCCAAGCCGAAGAAGCCGCGCCCGGCCTCGCCGAAGCCCGCGCCGCTTTCGCTGACTCCGACGCAGTAGCGCCAGGCCCCGGTCTGGCTTCCCAGAGCTTCGGAAAGTTCGATGCTCCAGCGATGATCTAAGTCATCCGTTCCGTCAGCGTTGCCTGATCCAGGCCGGCCAGTGCGTCGATCAGGTGCATCGCGAAGCTGCCCGGACCGGCGGCCCGCCCGGCCGCGATCTCGGCGGCTATGCCATAGGCCGTCAGTGCCGCCGCGGCTGCGACGGCGGGGTCGGGCTCGACCGCCGCACAAGCCGCGACCAGCGCGCTGGAGGCACAGCCGAGCCCGGTGACCTTCGTCATCAGGGCATGGCCGTGATGGATGCGATAGCTGCGGCCCGGGCCCTCGATCTGGTCGATCCTGCCGGTGGTGACACGCAGGACGTCCTGCGCCTGCGCCATCGCGGCGTCGAGCGCGGCCATCTCGACCGCATTGCCGCGCACCGTCACGCCGGGAAGTCGCAGGATGTCCCGCGCCAGCCGCATCCTGAGCGGCGAAAGCTCGACGAAGACGGGATCGAGCACGAGCGGAATGCTGCGCTCGCGGGCGACATCGAGCAACTTCGGAATGGCGCGCTCGCCCTCCGGGCTGATCGTGCCGAGATTGATCAGGATCGCGCCGGCGCCGGCCGCGATCGCGGCGACCTCTTCCGGGTGGCTCGCCATCGAGGGGATGGCCCCGAAGGCGAGCAGCATGTTGGCGGTGACGTTCTGCGCCACCGTATTGGTGAGGCAGTGGACGCGCGGGTGGCGTGTCGCCACCCGCTTCAGCACGGCCGCGACGCCTGGCGCGTCGAGGCCTTCAGCCATTGCGCTCATTCGGCGGCGGGGAGGTAGATGCTGCCGCCCTTGTCGAGGAATTCCTTCGACTTCGCCGCCATGCCCTCGGCCGCCATGGCTTCGAGATTGGCCCGCTCGTTCTCGCTCATCGCCTGCACCTCGGCGCGCAGGTCCTGGGTGATCTTCATCGAGCAGAATTTCGGCCCGCACATCGAGCAGAAATGCGCGACCTTGTGGGCGTCCTTCGGCAGCGTCTCGTCGTGGAACTCCCGCGCCGTATCCGGATCGAGCGCCAGGTTGAACTGGTCCTCCCAGCGGAAGTCGAAGCGCGCACGCGACAGCGCGTCGTCGCGGATCTTCGCGGCAGGATGGCCCTTGGCGAGATCGGCGGCATGGGCGGCGATGCGATAGGTGATGACGCCGGTCTTGACGTCGTCGCGGTTCGGCAGCCCGAGATGCTCCTTCGGCGTGACGTAGCAGAGCATGGCGCAGCCATACCAGCCGATCATCGCCGCGCCGATGCCCGAGGTGATGTGGTCGTAGCCCGGCGCGATGTCGGTGGTCAGCGGTCCGAGCGTATAGAAGGGCGCCTCGCCGCACTCCCTGAGCTGCTTGTCCATGTTCTCCTTGATCTTGTGCATCGGCACATGGCCGGGGCCCTCGATCATGACCTGGCAGCCCTTCTTCCAGGCGACCTGCGTCAGCTCGCCCAGCGTCTCCAGCTCGGCGAACTGGGCGCGGTCGTTGGCGTCGGCGATCGAGCCGGGGCGCAGGCCGTCGCCGAGCGAGAACGAGACGTCGTATTTGCGCATGATGTCGCAGATTTCGTCGAAGCGCTCGTAGAGGAAGCTCTCCTTGTGATGCGCCAGGCACCAGCGCGCCATGATCGAGCCGCCGCGCGAGACGATGCCGGTCACCCGCGATGCCGTGAGCGGCACGTAAGGAAGCCGCACGCCGGCATGGATGGTGAAATAGTCGACGCCCTGCTCGGCCTGCTCGATCAGCGTGTCCTTGAACACCTCCCAGTCGAGCTTGATCGGGTCGCCGCCGACCTTCTCCAGCGCCTGGTAGATCGGCACGGTGCCGATCGGAACCGGCGAGTTGCGCAGGATCCAGGAGCGGATGTTGTGGATGTTGCGGCCGGTGGAGAGGTCCATCACCGTGTCGGCGCCCCAGCGGATCGCCCAGACCAGCTTCTCGACCTCCTCGGCCGCGCCCGAGGTCACGGCCGAATTGCCGATATTGGCGTTGATCTTGACCAGGAAGTTGCGGCCGATCGCCATCGGCTCCAGCTCGGGATGGTTGATGTTCGCCGGGATGATGGCGCGGCCGCGTGCGATCTCGTCGCGGACGAATTCCGGCGTCACGAATTCCGGCACGCTCGCGCCGAAGCTCTCGCCGTCGGCATGGCGCTCCTTCGCGCCCTCCAGCATGGCGGCGCGGCCGAGATTCTCGCGATGCGCGACATAGATCATCTCGGGGGTGACGATGCCGGCCCGGGCAAACTCGTACTGCGTCGCCATCTGGCCGGGCTTCGCCTCGAGGATCGGGCGCTGCGCCGGGCAGGCCGGAACGAGCTGCGCTTCGCTGATATGGCCATTGTCGGCGGCCGTAACGGCGCGGCCGGGCACGGTTTCGAAGCCACGGGCGTCGAGCCAGGCGCGGCGCGGCTGCACCAGGCCGGCATTGAGGTCGATCTTCGCATCGGTCTCGGTATAGGGGCCGGAGGGGTCGTAGATGCGCACCGGCGGCTCGGCATCGGTGGTCAGCACGACCTCGCGGAAAGGCACCCGCATCTCGGGGTGCTCGGGGGCGGCGACATAGATCTTGCGCGAGCCGATGATCGGCCCGGTGGTCACGCTCTGCGGCGCGGTCTTGACGCTGTTCTTCTGCGGCTTGGTATGGGCGTTCATGCGGGATCTCCTCCTTGGTCCAGGTCAGGAGATCCGGGTTTGGAAGCGGTCCAGTCGCTGTCTGCGGGCGAGGACGAGCCGAGCCCGCGTTCCAGTCCCTCCGCCGGTATGACCCGGATCAGGTTCGACGGGTTCGGCTCATCGCCATCTCAGCCCTTGCGAGCACCCCTCGGAACGGTTCCAAGGTTAGGGCTTCGCCCGGTGGGACGCAACCGGCAAAGGAAGCCGGCCGGGCGCATCCGGCATGCGAAAATCGTCAGGCCGTGCGGTCGACGATCTGTCCCTGTCCTGCGGGGAGGAGCGCCTGCGTCTGTTCGGCGCTCTGTTGGAGCATGGTCACCAGGCCGCGCTCGGCCTCGGCATTCCGGCGCATCATCTCGATGCTCAATGCCTGCTGCGTCGAGGCGGCCTGCATCGAGACGAGGTTCTGGGCGATCGCTGCGGCATCGTTCATGGCCGGCAGTCTAGGCGCCAAGCCTTGCGCAAAGCTGAACGCCGTCGCCATTCCGTCGCCTCCGCCGAAGTTCCCCGTTCCCGGGCTGGAGCGCCGGTCAGCGGCTCTGGCCGGTCAGCAGCGGCGTGATGCGCCGAAGCGTGACGCGCCGGTTCTCGCGCGAGGCGCCCTGCGTCTGCACTTTCAGATACTGCTCGCCATAGCCCTGCGTCGTCAGGTTCTCCGGCGGGATCCGGAAGTCGCGCGTCAGGATCTCCGCCACCGACTGGGCCCGGCGGTCGGAGAGCGAGAGGTTGTCGACGTCGGAACCGACGGCGTCGGTATGGCCCTCGACGAGGAAGACCTCGTTCGGCGAGCTTTGCAGCACGCGCCGGATCGAATCCGCGATTACCGCGAGACGCTGCGCCTGGTCGGGCGTCACCTGCCAGGAGCCGGTATCGAAATTGATCGTGTCGATGTCGACGCTGCGCATACGGGCCCGCAGATCCGGGGAATAGCGCACCTCGTCCAGCGTGTAGCGCCGCGGGATCGCCGCGATCGGCGGGGCCATGATCGTTTCGTAGATCAGGTCCTCGTCGGCCCGTTCGGCATCGACGATGTAGCGCTCGCGCGGGATCGGCAGCGGCGGTGGCGGCAGCACCACGACATCGTCGGCGAAGCGCCCCGGCCGGTCCCGCAGCGTGTTGTCGATAATGACGACCTCGCGGTCGTCGCGGCCGATGCGGCTGCGGCGGATCAGCCGGCCCTGATCGTCGGTGACGGTGACGATGCGCGTGCCGTCGGGGCGCTCGAAGACCGTGCGCGTCTCCCCATCCCGGCGCTCGGCCCGGCCCTGCCAGCCGAGGTCGCGGAAGCGCTGGTCCTCGTCGCGGCGGATGATGGCGCGGCCGTCATCGTCGCGGATGATGGTGCGGCCGGGCTCGCGGATGA
>NZ_MKSQ01000005.1:246128-525221 GCF_001898115.1 Allobosea sp. 67-29
GAAGCGCTGGGCCCCCTGCGTCGCCATGATGCCGCCGATGACGCCGGCGCCAAGGCCGATCGCGCCGGCCACGCCTGGCGAGATGCCGCCGCGGCGTCCTTCACGCTGGGCTGGCTGACCCGGAGCGGCCCCAGGGGCCGGCGGCGCGCTGGCGGGGGCGGCGGCGCCGGGCGGAGAGAGTTGTGCGCCGGACGGCGGCGCCGCGGGCGGCACCGGCCGGTTCGGTTGCGCGGGCGCAGCGGGGGCGGATGGCGCCGCCGGCGAGGCGGGCCGCTGATCCGGTCTGGCTCCGGGCTGGGCGGCGCCGGGTGCGGGCGCGCCGGGCGGCGGTGACGGGCGCTGCGAAGGCTGGGCGCCGGGTTGTGGAGCCGAAGGCGCTGCCCCGGGAATCGCGGGACGGGCCGCTGGCGGCGCCGCTGGCGGAGGAGCGGCGGGGCGCGATGGCGAAGGCGCTGCGGCCGGCGGCGCTGCCGGGGCGGGATGGGGCGCCGGTCGCTCCTGGGTGGCAGGCGGAGCCGGGCGCGGTCCACCGCCGGTCTGTCCGGGAGCCGGCGCCGGGCGGGGCGGCGTGGGGCGCTCGGGCTGCGGCTGTGCGGCCGGCGGCGCGGGGCGTGGCTGGGCGTGCGGCGGGGCGGCCCGCTCGGCCGGAGCCGGAGCCGAAGGCATGGGCGGGCGCGGAGCCGCCGGAGCATGCTGCATCTGCGGCGGGCGCGGTCCTTGCGGAGCGCCGGGCGGTGTCGGCCGCTGCGGCGCATGCTGGCCGGGCTGGGCTCCCGGAGGGCCGTGCGGGCGCTCGCGCGGCCCGCGGCCGCGATCGTCGTCGCCCCCCGATGCCTGGGCGAGCTGGGTGCCCAATGGAGCGAGGGCCTGGCTGGCCTGGGAGAGGACGAGGGCCGGCAGGACGGTTCCGACCAGCAACCAGCGTTTCGTGCGCATTGCAATTCCCGTTGTCCGTTTCAACGTGCGGGCATCAGGCCGCTGTCGGCCTGAACCCGCGATGAAGCGAAAACGGCGGGAATCGGGCAGCGGTTCCGCTGCGCCTTGCCCTTAGAGCCCGGCTTCGGTCTTCACATAGGCCGCGATCTCGGCATGGCTCGCGAACCAGCAATCGCCTTTCGCCTTGGCCAGCCTGACGAGTTCCTCGAGGATCCAGAAGCGCGAGCGATAGGTGATGACATGCGGGTGCATGGTCAGCAGGAAAAGCCCGCCCTCGGCATAGGCACCTTCGAATTCGCGGCGGAAGATGTCGAAGACGGCCTCCGGAGAGGTGTAGGGCCTCAGCGCCTGGAAGCGGTTCATGCTGAGATAGGGCGCGTCGTCGCGGATCCACTCGACCGGCAGCTCGACGATGCCGGTCGGCTCGCCCTTCTCGACGATCTCGTAGGGGTCGTCATCGGCGAAGAGCGAGGAATCATAGAGCAGGCCGAGCTCGCGCTCGACCGCGAGCGTTACCTCGGAGAAATCCCACGAAGGCGTGCGCATGCCCACCGGGCGCACGCCTGTGACCTTCTCCAGCGTGTCGGCCGAGCGCAGGTGCAGTTCGCGCTCGTTCGCGGGGGGAACCGCCGTATTGACCTCGTGGATCCAGCCGTGAAGGCCGATCTCATGGCCCTCGCCGACGATGCGGCGCTGCTCGTCCGGGTAGAGCAGCGCGGTGACGGCGGGCACGAAGAAGCTTGCGGGAATGTCGTGCCGCTTCAGCAGGTCGAGGATCTTGGGCACGCCGACGCGGTTGCCGTACTGGCCCCAGGACAGGCGGCCGACCGACTTGCCTCCGTCGCGCAATTCGTTGGTCTCGTGGTCGACGTCGAAGGAGAGGGCCACGGCACAGCGCGCCCCGTTCTTCCACTTGGCGGGCTTGAGGTTGCGGCCGGCGCGGACCTGCTCGACCTTGCCGCGCCAGATCTCTTCCGGCCATTGCCACGGCAGGAGTTCATCAGGCTGGCTCGTCATGGTCGCTCTCCTCAGGTGGTCACGGCGCCCGGCAAGACCGGCACGGCGGCGAGCAGGCGCTTGGTGTAGTCGTGCTGCGGATGATCGTAGATCGCCCCGGCCGGCCCGCTCTCGACGATCCGGCCGCGATACATGATCGCGACGCGGTCGCAGAGATGGCGGACGACAGAGAGGTCGTGCGAGATGAAGATCAGCGTGAGATCCAGTTCCTGCCGAAGCCTGATCAGCAGGTTGATGATCTGCGCCTGGATCGAGACGTCGAGCGAGGCGACCGGCTCGTCGCAGACGACGACGTCGGGCTGCATCGCGAGCGCTCGCGCGATGGCGACGCGCTGGCGCTGACCACCCGAGAACTGATGCGGATAGCGATCCGCGAAATCCGGATCGAGCCCGACGGCGGCCAGCCATTGCCGGACGTAGGTCTTCGCTTCTCCCCGTGCGATCAAGCCATGCGCCAGCGGCCCCTCGGCGATGCTGTCGCCGACCGTCATGCGCGGGTTGAGCGAGGCGAAGGGGTCCTGGAAGATGGTCTGGACGCGCGTCGTGAGCTTGTGCGGCTGCTCGCCCGCGCTCATCACGGGTGCGCCGTCGATGCGGACGAGGCCGCTGTCCGGCGCATAGATGCCGGCGGCGACGCGCCCGAGCGTCGACTTGCCCGAGCCGGATTCGCCGACCAGGCCGAGCGCCTCGCCGCGCTTCAGCACCAGCGTGACGTCGTCGACCGCCCGCACCGCGTCCGGCGCCTTCGACAGGCCCGCCTTCTGGGCGAGCTTGCGCAGCAGCCCCGGTGTCTGGGCGAAGCGCTTGGCGACGTGCTCGAGGCGGACATAATGCGCGGCATCCGCGACGGCATCCGGCGCCTGCGTCGCGGCGCGCGGCGGCGGCGCGACATCGGAGCCGACGCCGCCGGCCAAGAGCTTGCCGGGCTCGGAACGCGAGGGCAAAGCGTCGAGCAGGGCTTGGGTATAGGCGTGCTGCGGACGGGTCAGCACGTCGAGCGTCGGCCCGGCCTCGACGATCCTGCCATGGCGCATGACGCAGACATGGTCGGCGAGCTCCGCCACGACGGCGAGGTCGTGGCTGATCCAGATCAGTGCCGTGCCGAGTTCGGCGACCAGCTCCTTCATCTCGGCCAGGATCTCTGCCTGCACGGAGACATCGAGCGCCGTGGTCGGCTCGTCGCAGATGATCAGCTTCGGCCGGTGCAGCAGGGCGATCGCGATGGCGACGCGTTGGCGCATGCCGCCGGAGAACTGGTGCGGGTAGAAATCGACCTTGCCGTCCGGATCGGGAATGCGGACCTGCGCCAGCGCCGCGACCGCACGGCGGCGTGCTTCCGCGCCCGAGACCGTCTCGTGCGCTTCCAGAGCGAGCCGGATCTGCGTCCCGATGGTCAGCATCGGGTTCAGCGTCATCATCGGGTCCTGGAAGACCATCGAGATCTGCTTGCCGCGGATCTTGCGCAGCTCGGCCGGCGGCAAGCCGACGAGTTCGCGCCCCTCCAGCCTGACCGAGGAGCCGGGCTCGACGCGACCGGGCGGATCGATCAGGCCGATGATCGAGAAGCCGGTGATGCTCTTGCCGGAGCCGGATTCGCCGACGAGGCCCATGACCTCGCCGCGCTTCAGCGCGAAGGAGACGCCGTCCACCGCCTTCACCAGGCCGGCGCGGGCATGAAAATGGGTCGCGAGATCGGTGACTTCGAGGAGAGGCACGTCGCTCATCGCTTCAGCCTCGGATTGACCTGGTCGCGGATGCGGTCGCCGACGAGGTTGATCGCGACGATCAGCACGATGAGCGCGATGCCGGGATAGATTGAGATCCAGTAGCGGCCCGAGAGCATGTACTGGAAGCCGTTGGCTATGAGCATGCCGAGCGAGGGTTCGGTTACCGGCAGGCCGACGCCGAGGAAGGACAGCGTCGCCTCCAGCGCGATGGCATTGGCCACCTGAACGGTCGCGACTACGATCAGGGGCGGCAGGCAGTTCGGGAAGATATGGCGCAAGACCACGCGCCAGCCCGGCAATGGCGTCGAGAGCACCGCCTCGACATAGTCCTTGCCGCGCTCGGCCGAGGCCGCGCCATGGGCGGTGCGGGCGAAATAGGCGTATTGCGCGGCGGCGAGCGCGGCGATGAGCTGCATCTTGCCCTGCCCCAGCAAGGCCGAGAGCACCAGCGCCAGCAGGATCGCCGGGAAGGCGAGCTGCAGGTCGATGACGCGCATGATGAAGGCCTCACGGCGCCCGCCGGCATAGGCCGCGCCGATGCCGAGCGCGACGCCGAGCGCGAAGGCGATGGCGCCCGCCACCAGCCCCATCTGCAGGGAGATGCGCAGGCCGTAGAGGATCGCGGAAAGCAGGTCGCGCCCCTGAGAATCGGTGCCGAGCCAATGGGTGTAGCCGCCTTCGCCGACATAGCCCGGCGGGCGGCGCGCATCGGAGAGCGAGAGGTTGGCGAGGTCGTAAGGGTCCTGCGGCGCGACCAGCGGGGCCAGCAGGGCGATACCGATCATCAGCACGACGACGGCGAGCGCGACGACCGCGGTGCGGCTCTCGCGGAATTCGGCCCAGAACCGGGCGGCAGGAGAGGCGTCGGTCATCGTGCGCCTCCTTGCCTCAGCCGCGGATCGAGCCCGACATAGGCGAGGTCGACGAGGAAGTTGATGGTGATGAAGACGAAGGCGACGAGCATCAGGTAGGCGACCATCACCGGCCGGTCGAGCGACTGGATGGAGTCGATGATCAGCTTGCCGATGCCCGGCCAGGAGAAGATCGTCTCGGTGACCACCGCGAAGGCGAGCGTCGAGCCGAATTCGAGGCCGAAGACGGTGACGAGCGGGATCGCGATAAGCCTGAGCACGTGCCGGCGCAGCACGGTCCATTCCGAGAGGCCGGCGGCGCGAGCGAATTTCACGGTGTCCGAGAGCATGGTCTCGCGCGTGCCGGCCCTCGCGAGGCGAGTCATCAAGGCGAGCTTGAAGAAGGCGAGGTTCAGTGCCGGCAGCAGCAGATGGCTCAGGCCATTCAGCGTTAGGAAGCTCCACTCGACGCCGAAGATCGAGACGGTCTCGCCGCGCCCGCCGGCCGGGAGCCATTGCAGCTCCACGGCGAAGGCCATGATCAGCACGAGGCCGATCCAGAAGGTCGGCACGGAGAAGCCGAGGATCGAAACGGTCATGATCAGCTTCGAGGCGAAGCTGTCCGGCCGGTAGCCGGCATAGATTCCGGCGGGGATGCCGATCAGCGCCGCGCCGCAGACGGCAGCCAGCGTCAGCTCCAGCGTCGCCGGCAGGCGCGACAGGATCAGCTCCATCACCGGCATGCCGAAGACAAAGGAGCGACCGAAGTCGCCATGCAGCACGCGGCCGAGGAAGGTCAGGTACTGCTCCCAGAGCGGCCGGTCGAGCCCGTAATGGGCGATCGTCTGCAGGCGCAGTTCCTGGCTGACATCGGGGCCGATCAGCACGTCGATCGGGTTGCCGATCGCGTAGACCCCGACGAAGACCAGCACCGACATGACGAGCATGACGACGAGGGCCTGCACCAGCCGGACGGCGACATGGCCTAGCATCGGTGAAGCTTCCGGCTGAGCCTCACGGCCAGTTCTCCACCATGATGGCGCGCGTCTCCTCGACGCCGACCTGCCAGATCCTGAGCATCTCCTCGTCCGGCCGCTGGTAGAGGCCGTGGAAATTGCCATCGCCGAGGATTTCGCGGCGCTTGGCCGGGCTCGCGGCCTGGTAGGCCGCCGCGTTGAAAGGCGGCTTCAGCGTATCCGGCATGGCGACGCCGGCAAGCCGGGTCCAGGGGAAGTTCTCCATCCATGACGCATGGGAGGCGGCCGGATCGACCGCCTTGACCGCCGCCTGGAATTGCGGCGCCGCCCACCAGTTGTGCAGCCGGATGCTCGCGTCGGGATGCCTGTCCAGCCATTCGGTCGCGAAGTTGAGGGCCGGTGCATTGCCGCCATGGCCGTTGACGAGGACGATGCGGCGAAAGCCGGTGCGATAGAAGCCGTCGAAGATGTCGCCGAGCAGAGCCGCATAGGTGCTCATCTTCAGCGAGATGCTGCCCGGGAAATTCAGGAATCCCGGCGTCAGCCCGTAGGCCAGCACCGGAAAGACGGGAATGCCGAGCGGTTCGGCCGCCTCACGCGCCACCCGCTCGGAGAGGATCACGTCGGTCGCGAGGCTCAAATAGGCGTGCTGCTCGACGCTGCCGAGCGGCAGCACGCAGCGGTCGTCGCGCTTCGCCTGCGCCTCGATCTGCATCCAGTTCATCTCGGCGACCAGCACGGCGCGTTCCTTGCTTCGCTGCTGCGGACGGTGGAAGCTTCGCCGTGCCGCTCTCGCGACCTGCCGGCGAAGCCAGGCGAGCCCTATCCGCGATAACCATCCTTGACTCCGGCCTCACGGAGCGTCAAGTTCCATTTGGAACTAAGTCGGCCGGGAGGCATCCCTATGCGGCATGCGCCAACCTCGATCTCGCGCGTCGACACCGGGCACGAGACGGCCGTTGCCGGGCTCGATCCGCTGACGGTGACGAAGCTCTGGGCCAATCCGTGCTGGCTGTCGTTCCGGCTGAATTTCCTCGCCTTCCGCTTCAACGACCCGGTCTATCGCTGGATCGAGACGCGCTACGGCCTCGTTCGGCCGGAGTTCGTCGCGCTCTATGCGGTAGGGTTGAAGGAAGGCGTCGCGGCCAAGAATATCGTGGCTTCGTCCGGTTTGCCGAAGAATACCCTGTCCCGCGCCGTTCAGAAGCTGCTGCAGCGGCGTCTGCTCCGGCGCGAGACGGATGCGGCCGACCTGCGCAGCTATGTGCTGCACCTGACCGCCGCCGGCCGCGCCATCTTCGATGAAACCATGCCGCTGATGGTGAAGCACCAGGCGGCGATGCTCGGCTGCCTCAGCGAGGACGAGCAGCAGCAGCTTTGCGCGCTGATGGACAAGCTCGTGATCGCCTCGCCCGCCTGGCCGCAGGAACTCTGAAACCAACCAACAACAGGGGAACCCGTCATGAAACTCGCGCAGACCTTCCGCCTCGCGGCTTTTGCCGCCTTCCTCGGAGCCGCCGTCTCCACCGGGGCGCTCGCCCAGACCCTGACGATCGGCGTGCGCGCCGGCCCGGAATCGATCGACCCGCATTTCACCGCGACCGGCACCCACGCCGAAGCTCTGAAGCAGGTCTTCGATACGCTGATCTGGTCGGGCGACAAGCTTCAGCTCGAGCCGCGGCTGGCGACGAGCTGGAAGGCGGTCGCCCCTGATGTCTGGGAGT
The DNA here is from genome assembly GCF_001898115.1 of Allobosea sp. 67-29. GTDB lineage: Bacteria > Pseudomonadota > Alphaproteobacteria > Rhizobiales > Beijerinckiaceae > Allobosea. Next base: position 253,361 of record NZ_MKSQ01000005.1, read on the forward strand.
TCAAGCTGCGCCCGGGCGTCAAGTTCCATGACGGCTCGGACTTCACCGCCGAGGATGTCAAGTTCTCGATCGAGCGCATCCCGACCGTGGCCGGTCCCAACCCGACGACGATCTATGTCCGCCGCGTCAAGGAGGTGAAGATCGTCGATCCGCTGACGGTCCAGGTCGTCACCGACGGGCCGGCGCCGAACCTGCCGAACGATTTCATCCGTCTCTTCGTCGTCTCGCACAAGGCCGCTGCCGGCCTCACCAAGGACAACGCCAACGAGGCGTTCAACTCCGGCAAGGCCGCGATCGGCACCGGACCCTACAAGTTCGTCTCCTGGACGCCGAAGGACCAGCTCGTGCTCGAGCGCTTCGACGGCTATTGGGGCCCCAAGGAGCCCTGGGCCAAGGTGGTGCGCAAGGAATTGCCGAACGACGCCGCCCGCGTCGCCCAGCTCAAGGCGGGGCAGGTCGATATCATCGTGCGCGCGCCGGCCTCGGACGTCCCGACGCTGAAGCGCGATCCGAAGCTCTCGGTCGCGACCGTCGATACGGTCTACCTCTTCAACATGGAACTCGACCTGCGCGACAAGCCCACCCAGGTCACCGCGAAGGACGGCTCGGCGCTGCCGAAGAACCCGCTGCAGGACGTCAGGGTGCGCGAGGCGATCGACATCGCCCTCGACCGCCCGGCGCTCGCCGAGATCGCCATGGAAGGCCTCGGCTCGCCCGCCAACCAGCTGGTGACGCCGACCATCGCCGGGTTCAACAAGGAGCTTCCGCCGATCAAGCCGGACATCGCCAAGGCCAAGAAGCTGATGGCCGATGCCGGCTATGCCGACGGCTTCAAGGTCACCTTCTCCTTCACCAGCGATCGCCTGCCCGGAGACCGCCAGGTCGGGACCTCGGTCGCCCAGATGCTCGCCCGCATCGGCATCGAGGCGGTGGCGAACGCCCAGCCGGCGGCGGTGTTCTTCCCGGCCCGGGCCCGTGCGGAATATTCCCTGACGATGTCGGGCTGGGGCACCCTGACGGGCGAAGCCAACTACACGCTCTCCTCGCTGGTCCATTCCAACGAGCCCGCCAAGAAGCTCGGCGCCTTCAACCTGCTCGGCTACAAGAACGCCGAGGTCGACAAGCTGATCGAGGACGCCTCGGTCGAGATGGACGAGGCGAAGCGCAACAAGATGCTCTCCGACGTCGCGGCCATCGTCGCCAAGGACCGGCCCCGCATCGCCGTCACCGCGATCGCCTCGGCCTGGGCGATGCAGAAGGACAAGGTCACGATCAGCCCGCGCGTCGACGAGGATACGCTGGCCATGGACATCAAGCCTGTTAAGAAGTGACGCTTCGCCCCGCCGTCCCGGCCGGCCGCGTGCGGGCCGGGACGGCGGAACCGGCCAGCCCATCGACGGAATCACTTCATGACGCTTGCTCTCGCCATCCACGGCGGCTGCGGCACCTTGCCGAAGGCCGAGATGACCGAAGCCGAATGGGCCCAGGCCCGTGCCGACCTTGCCGGCGCGCTGCGCGCCGGCTGGACGATCCTGAGCAAGGGTGGCAGCTCGGTCGACGCGGTGGAGGCGGCGGTCCGCGCCATGGAGGATTCGCCGCATTTCAACGCCGGGCTCGGCGCCGCCTTCAACACCGATGGCGAACATGAGCTCGATGCCTCGATCATGGATGGCACGACGCTCGCCGCGGGGGCGGTCTGCGCCGCCAAGCGAATCAAGAACCCGATCGTCGCCGCCAAGGCGCTGATGCTCCGCGGCGACCCGCTGCTGCTCGCCGGCCCGGCAGCCGACATCTTTGCCGAGCATGAAGGCATCGATACGGTCGACAACGACTATTTCTCGACCGAGCGGCGCCGCAAGAACCTGTCCTCGATGAAGATTCGCGAGCTGGTCGGCACGGCAGCCGAGGCGAGCGAGGCCGAGAAGCACGGCACGGTGGGTGCGGTCGCCTGCGACGCGCAGGGCCATCTTGCCGCGGCGACCTCGACGGGCGGCTACACCAACAAGCCGGCCGGACGCGTCGGCGATTCGCCGATCATCGGCGCGGGGACCTATGCCCGCGACGGGCGCTGCGCGGTTTCCGGCACCGGCAAGGGCGAGTACTTCATCCGCTATTGCGTGGGCCACGAGATCGCGTCGCTGGTCGCCTACAAGGGGCTTTCGCTGGCGCAGGCGACCCAGGAGGTTCTCGGCGAGCTCTCCTCCTGCAAGATCGGCGCCGGCCTGGTCGCGGTCGATTCGGACGGCACGATCGTCGCTCCCTACAACACCGAGGGGATGTATCGCGGCTGGGTGACGACGGACGGGCTGCTGCATGTCGCCACCCATGGCGACGTCGAGATGGCCGGGCAGGCCTGAGCGCCGATGGACGAGCCGATCCTGATCTGGGGCGCTGGCGCCATCGGCGGGACGCTCGGGGCGTATTGGGCCCGTGCCGGCGTGCCGGTTCTCCTGGTCGACATCGTAACCGGGCATGTCGAGGCCTGTCGCAAGCGTGGGCTCGCCGTCTCCGGGCCGGTCGAAGAATTCCGGCAGATCGTGCCGGCGGTGACGCCGCAGGAACTCGATGGCCGCTATCGCCGCATCGTGCTGGCCGTGAAGGCCGGGGCGACGGAAGCCGCGCTCGCCGCGCTGAAGCCGCATCTCGCCGATGACGGCTTCGTCCTGTCCGCCCAGAACGGGCTCAACGAACTCCTCATCGCGCAAGCGGTCGGTGAGCGGCGCACCATGGGCTGCTTCGTCAATTTCGGGGCCGACTGGCTCGGGCCGGGCGAGATCCTCTACGGCAACCGCGGTGCGGTCGTCGTGGGCGAGCTCGACGGCTCGCTCAGCGGGCGGGCGGCGGAGATGCATCGCCTGCTGCGGCTGTTCGAGCCGGACGCGATCCTGACCGACAACATCTGGGGCTATCTCTGGGGCAAGCTCGCCTACGGCGCGATGCTGTTCGCCACGGCGCTGACCGGCGATTCGATGTCGGCGAACTTCGCCGATCCGCTCCGCCTGCCCGCCTGGCTCGCCCTTGGCCGCGAGGTCGGTGCGGTCGCGGCCCGGCGCGGCATCGTTTCGCTCGGTTTCGGCGGGTTCGACCCGATGGTCTTCGCGCCCGGCGCGCCGGAAGAGCCGCAGCGCGCGGCGATCCGCTGGCTCGCCGATTACACGGCGCAGACCGCCAAGACCCATTCCGGCATCTGGCGCGACCTCGCTGTGCGCAAGCGCAGGACCGAGGTCGACCCGCAGATCGGCATCATCGCCGCGCTCGGCCGCGAGGCCGGCGTCGCCACGCCGGCGCTCGAGGCGCTGGTCGCGCTGATCCACGACATCGAGGAAGGCCGCCGTCCGATGGCCTTCGAGACGCTGAAGGTGCTGATCGACCGATGCAAATCCGTTTCGACGGCCGCGTAGCCCTCGTCACCGGCGCAGCCCAGGGTATCGGGCGGGCCATCGCGGCGGCGCTCGCCGAGGCCGGCGCCGATGTCCATCTCGCCGATATCGACGCCGATGGCGTCGCCGAAACCGCTCGCGCCATCGGTGCGACGGCGCATGCCGCCGATCTCGGTTCGCCTGCGGCCGCGCAGGCGCTGGTCCGTGCCATCGTCTCCGCCGATGACGGGCTTGACCTGCTGGTCCATGCCGCCGGCGGCGTGCGCGGGCAGGTGGGGCGGCCGATCGAGGACATCGCGGAGGAGGATTGGCGCGCCATCTTCGCGGCCAATGTCGATGCCGGCTTCTTTCTGGCCCAGGCCGCGGCACCGGTGATGCGGCAGGCGGGCTATGGCCGCATCGTCACCATTTCGTCCGGCGCGGGGCTGCGGCCGAGCCTCACCGGCATCCAGGCCTATGCCAGCGCCAAGCATGCCCTGGTCGGGCTGACGAAGCAGCTCGCGTGGGAGTTCGGCCCGCATGGCATCACCGTGAATTCGGTGGCGCCCGGCTTCGTCCGCTCGAACCCGGCGACAGAGCGGCAATGGCAGAGCTATGGCCCGGAAGGGCAGAGGAGGCTGGTCGAGGCCATCCATACGCGCCGGCTCGGAACACCGGCCGATATCGCCCATGCGGCACTGTTCTTCCTCAGCGAGCAGGCCGGCTGGATCACCGGCCAGGTGCTTTCGGTCGACGGCGGCCGGTCTTAGGGCCTCAGCCGCAGTCCATCTTGTCGGCAGGTTGCTCGGCGCCGACCATCCAGCTCGTGCCGAAACGGTCGGTCAGCATGCCGAAGCGCGGCGACCAGAAGGTCTCGGACATCGGCATGGCGACCTTGGCGCCGCCTTCGGAGAGCCCGGCGAAGATGCGCTCGGCCTCCTCGGGCGTCTTGACGCCGACGCTGACCGAGACCGAACGCATCGGTCCGTCGCTGCGGTCGGGCGGTGCATCGGAGGCCATCAGCATCTGCCCGTCGATCTCCAGGCAGGCGTGCAGGATCTTGTCGCGCCACGCCGGCGGCACCTGGTCCTCGGCCGGCGTTCCCCGATGGTCCATCATCGCCAGCATCTTGCCGCCCAGCACCTTCTCGTAGTGAGTGAAGGCCTCGCGGCAGTTTCCTTCGAACATCAGATAGGTCGACAGTTTCATCGCAGCCTCCGTGTCGCGGGCCCAATAACTTAACTAATTGGTTTAGTATTGGCCGCGCGGCCGCGGCTGTCAAGGCGGTGCATCGGTTGTTGTCCGGATCGGCCGCGGCTAGAACCGGGCAAGGAAAGGATCCCGCCGCCATGAATTTCGAAGCTGCAGCGACGCCCGAGGCCGCGATCGACCGGCTGGAGCGCCTGTACGAGGAGGCGCGGACGGCGCTGCGCGGCGACCTGCAGCGCTTTTTCGAGACCGGCGAGGCTCCGAAAACGGCGGACCGGGAGCGCTACCGCTACCCGATGCTGCGGGTGACCTACGAGCCGGCGAAGCTGCCGGAGGCGACACGGCGCGGCTATGCCAAATTCGCGGCTCCCGGCGTCTATTCGACCACGGTGACCCAGCCGGCCGAGTTCAGGGCCTACCTCCTCGACCAGCTCAGGCCGCTCGCCATGGAATACGGTGCCCTGATCGAGACAGGTGTTAGCAACCAGGAGATTCCCTACCCCTATGCGCTCGAGGGCGGGGACGAGCTGGGCCGCGGCAAGGCCACGGCCGCCGAGCTCGCCCGGCATTTTCCGACGCCCCTGCTCGCGCTGGTCGGAGACGAGGTCGCCGACGGCAGCTACGAGCTGGTCGAGGGCGAGCCGCGTCCGCTCGCGCTGTTCGACGCCGTGCGCGTCGACTACTCGCTGCGCCGGCTGGTGCATTACACCGGCACCGACTGGCGCGCCGTCCAGCCCTGGGTGCTGCTGACCAACTACCACCGCTATGTCGATCAGTTCGTCCGGCTGGGCTTGGCCGAGATCGAAGCCGGCACGGCCGAGGCGCTGGTCGCGCCGGGCGGCATCCGCATCGACCGTGACGGTGTCGACGTCTCAGCGGCCGAGCGTGTGATGTCGGCACCCTGGCACCGCTTCCAGATGCCGGCCTATCACCTGATCCGGAAGGGCGGCGATGGCGTCACCCTGGTCAATATCGGCGTCGGCCCGTCCAACGCGAAGAACATCACCGACCACCTTGCTGTGCTCAGGCCGAACTGCTGGCTCATGGTGGGCCATTGCGGCGGCCTGCGGCAGACGCAGATCATCGGCGACTATGTCCTGGCGCATGCCTATCTGCGGCAGGACCACATCCTGGACGAGCTGGTCCCGCCGGAGGTTCCGATTCCGGCCCTCGCGGAGGTGCAGGTCGCGCTGCAGCAGGCGGCCGCCGAGATCACGGGAGAGAAGGGCGACCGGCTGAAGCAGCGCCTGCGCACCGGCACCGTCGTCACGCAGGACGATCGCAACTGGGAGCTGCAATGGACGAAGGAGCGGCGCCGCATCAACCTGTCGCGCGCCATCGCGGTCGATATGGAATCCGGCACCATCGCGGCACAGGGCTACCGGCTGCGCGTACCCTACGGCACGCTGCTCTGCGTCTCCGACAAGCCGTTGCACGGCGAGATCAAGCTGCCCGGCGCCGCCAATGCCTTCTATGAGCGCGCGGTCGGCGAGCATCTGCGGATCGGGCTGGCGGCGCTCGAGAAGCTCAAGGAAGCCGGCTCCGCCATCCATTCCCGCAAGCTCAGGAGCTTCGACGAGCCGCCGTTCCGCTAGGGCGGAACGTATCGCGAAGCGCGGCGCGCGTCAGACCTGCGCCAGCGCCTGCTCCAGATCGGCGATCAGGTCGTCCGGATGCTCAAGCCCGATCGAGAGGCGGATCAGCCCGTCGCTCACGCCCATGGCGGCGCGCACCTCCGGGGTGAAGCGCTGATGCGTCGTCGTCGCCGGATGCACGATCAGGCTCTTGGCGTCGCCGAGATTGTTCGAGATCCGGATCAGCCTGCAGGCATCGAGCAGGCGGTAGGCCCCGTCCTTGCCGCCCGGCACCTCGAAGGCGATCATCGTCGAGGGGCCGCTCATCTGGCGCTTGATGATCTCGGCCTGCGGATGGCTCTCGTGACCGGGGAAGATCACCTTGGTCGGCTTGGCCTGCGCGGCCAGCCAGTCGGCCACCTTGCCGGCGTTTTCCGCCTGCTTGCCGACGCGCAGCGGCAGCGTCTCCAGCGACTTCAGCATCACCCAGGCGTTGAAGGGCGAAAGGCTCGGGCCGGTCTGGCGCAGGAACTGCTGGATATCGCCCTCGATCAGCTCCTTGGCGCCGAGGATCAGCCCGCCCAGGCAGCGGCCCTGGCCGTCGATATGCTTGGTCGCGGAGTAGACGACGACGTCGGCGCCGAGCGCCAGCGGGCGCTGGAAGAGCGGGGTGGCGAAGACATTGTCGATCACCAGCTTCGCGCCGACTTCCTTCGCCACCCTGGCGACGGCGGCAATGTCGATCACCTCAAGCGTCGGATTGGCGGGCGATTCAAGGAAGAACAGCTTGGTGTTCGGCCTGACGGCCCGCCGCCAGGCGTCGATTTCGGTGCCCTCGACCAGCGTCGATTCGATGCCGTAGCGCGGCAGATGGTCCTCGATGATGTAGCGGCAGGAGCCGAACAGCGCGCTCGCCGCGACCACATGGTCGCCGGCGCGCAGGGGCGCCATCACTGCTGCCGTGACCGCCGCCATGCCAGTGGCGGTGGCGCGGCAGCTCTCGGCGCCTTCGAAGGCCGCCATCCGGCTTTCGAGCATCGCGACCGTGGGGTTCGACAGCCGGCCGTACTGGAAGCCCGGATCCGTGTTGAGGAAGCGGCCCTCGGCCTGGGCTGCATTGTCGTAGACATGGCCCTGGGTCAGGAACAGGGCTTCGGAGGTCTCGCCGAACTGCGAGCGCATGGTGCCGGCATGGACCAGGCGGGTCTCGGGGTGCAGCTTCGCTGCGGCAGCGTCGACAGTCGACATGGGAGCCTCGGTCCGTTCTTTATAACGGACAACGCCAGTATCAGCTTCCCCTTCGTTCGTAAAGAAGAACAAATCTTCCCCTTTGGGGGACGCCGTGCGGCGCGATCCTTCTCCGCGCTCAGCCGGCCTGTACGGCGGGGCGGCCGAGCGGCTTCAGGAAGCCGGTCAGATCGGCCGTGACGTGGTGGACATGGCCGGCGGCGACGGCCGTCTGCTCCCAGGCCTCGCGGAAGGGGTCGGGCGTCTTCGGCACGATCAGCACGGTCTTCATGCCGAGCGCGCTCGGAACCAGCAGGTTCTTCTCGATGTCCTCGAACATCGCGGCGCGCCCGGGATCGACGGCGTGCTTGGCGAGGAAGTTCTCGTAGGTGGCGCGTTCGGGCTTCGGGGTGAAGCCGGCCTGCACGATGTCGAAGATGTCCTCGAAATGATGCAGGATGCCGAGCTTGCCGGCGACGTTCTCGGCGTGTCCGCGCGAGCCGTTGGTCAGGATCAGCTTGCGGCCGGGTAAGGCCGCGATGGCGTCGCCCAGATCGGGGTTGGGATCGAGCAGGGTCAGGTCGATCTGGTGGGCGAAGTCGAGGAAGTCGTCGGGGTCGACCCCATGCTCCTCCATCAATCCCTTCAGCGTGGTTCCATAGCGCTGATAATAGTATTTCTGCAGCGCCCGCGACGACAGCCCGTCGAGCCCGAATAGCTCGGCCAGGAACAGCGTGATCCGCTCGTCGACCTGGGGCCAGACCTTGGCTTCGTGGGAATAGAGCGTGTTGTCGAGATCGAAGATCCAGTGGTCGACATGCGCGAAGCCCTCGGTGGTCAGGGGCGGGGTCGCGGCGGGTGCATCGGCGAGGTTTTTCATTGGACTCCGTGATGTGGCGAGGCGGAGTCTGCCCTGCAAGTCCTTGGCCAAGGCTTAATCGCGGCGAACCCGTCCGCCTTCATGGCCGGGCGCGATCCGACGCTCCCGGAAGCCGATGCGCCCGGGTCACGAGAATGCCCGGGGAGGCAAGGGCGCCTCACCCGGGAACGGCGCCCGTCAACGCCGGATGATCGTGCCGGCGCCGGTATCGGTGAACAGCTCGATCAGCGCCGCATGAGGCACCTTGCCGTCGAGGATGACGACGGCCTCGACGCCCTTCTCCAGCGCGTAGATGCAGGTCTCGATCTTCGGGATCATGCCGCCCGAGATCGTGCCGTCGGCGATCAGGTGGCGGCACTCCTCGACCGTGAGCTCCGGGATGAGCTGCTTGTCCTTGTTGAGCACACCGGGAACGTCGGTCAGCAGCAGCAGGCGCTTGGCGTTGAGCGCGCCTGCGATCGCTCCGGCGAAGGTGTCGGCGTTGACGTTGTAGGTCTGGCCGTCGGCGGCGGCGCAGACCGGCGCCAGCACCGGGATCAATTCGGCCTTGAGCACGGCGTCGAGGACATCGGTATTGACCTTGTCGGGCTCGCCGACGAAGCCGAGGTCGAGCACCTCCTCGATCTTGGAGTCCGGGTCGACGATGGTGCGCGTCACCTTGCGGGCCGTGACCATGTTGCCGTCCTTGCCGCAAAGCCCGATGGCGCGCCCGCCCTCGCGGGTGATGTAGCCGACGATCTCCTTGTTGACCGAACCGGCGAGCACCATCTCGACGACCTCGACGGTCGCCTCGTCGGTGACGCGCAGCCCCTGCTTGAACTCGGACTGGATGCCGAGCTTCTTGAGCATGGCGGCGATCTGCGGGCCGCCGCCATGGCAGACCACCGGCTTCAGCCCGGACTGCTCGAGCAGCACGATGTCTTCGGCGAAATCCTCGGCGGTGGCGGCGTCGCCCATGGCGTTGCCGCCATACTTGATGACGATCACCTCCTGGTCGTAGCGCTGCATGTGCGGCAGCGCCTGAACCAGCAGCTCGGCCGATTGCGACGGAGTCAGATGGGGATGGTCGGTCATTCGGCAGCTCCGCGCACGGTCGCAGGAAGAATGTGCGGCCGCGCTTCTAGCGGAAGAACGCTCCAGGCGGAAGCAGTCCGGGCGCGGATCAGGCGCGTTTCGTCGACGCGGCCGCGATGGCGAGCCCGAGCCAGCCGCCGAGCATCAGCCAGCCGCCGATCGGCGCGGCGCGCGGGAACAGGGCCGCGCCGGCGAAGCCGCGGCGGGCGAGGTCGGCGGCGAACAGCGCCGCTCCGAGGATGATGGCCGACAGCGCGATCCGGGCGAGCAGGTCGTGGAGATGGCCGGTCCGGCGTGCGGCGGTCGCTCCGATCACGACCGGTGCATGGAAGAGCAGCATCTGGCCGGCGGTCTGGACATTGGCCGTGCCGGCGATGTGGGCGGCGGCCGCCAGCAGCGCGACGCCGGCAAAGCCCATCAGCGCGGCGAGGACGAGATGGAGCCTGGTTGCGGTCATCGGAGCTCAGCCGTGCTCCGCCAGCACGCGGCCGATCGCGGCGCGGAATTCCGGGATGCCCATGCCGGTCTCGCTCGAGGTCAGCAGCACTTCCGGGAAGGCGGCCGGGCGGCGCTTGATCTCGTCATAGGTCGCTTCCGTCATGAACTGCTGGTCGGCCTTCTTCAGCGCGTCGCCCTTGGTCAGCACGACCTGATAGGAGACCGCGGCCTTGTCGAGGGTCTCCAGCACGGCGCCGTCGACGTCCTTCACGCCGTGGCGGGCGTCGATCAGCACGTAGACGCGCATCAGATTGGCGCGGCCGCGCAGGTAGTCGTGGATCAGCCGGGTCCAGGCCGCGACCTTCTCCTTGCCGACGGCGGCATAGCCGTAGCCGGGCATGTCGACGATGGTCAGGCGCTCGTCATGGCCGACCTGGCGGAAGAAGTTGAGCTGCTGCGTGCGGCCCGGCGTATGCGAGGTCCGCGCCAGCGCGTTGCGCCGGGTCAGCGCGTTGATCAGGCTGGACTTGCCGACATTGGAGCGCCCGGCGAAGGCGATCTCCTGCCCGACCATCGGCGGCAGGTCGTCGATTTTGGTCGAGGCCCAGACGAAATCCCACGGCCCCTCGAAGAGCTTGCGGGCGGCCTCGATCTCCTCGGCGTCATAGGGCTTGGTCGTCGATGTGGTCATGATGCCTTGCCTACACGGCCGTGCGCAGCGCGTCGATATCGGCGCCCTGGATCGCGTCGACATGACGCGCGATCCTGTCGGCCTCCCAGTCCCACCAGCGGATCGCCAGCAGTTCGGCCACGATCTCGGGCGGGAACCGCATTTTCACGACGCGGCCGGGATTGCCCGCGACGACGGCATAGGCGGGCACATTCCTGGTCACCTGCGCGCGCGTGCCGATGATCGCGCCGTCGCCGATCCTGACGCCGGGCATGATCACCGCCTCACGCCCGATCCAGACGTCGTTGCCGATCACGAGGTCGCCGCGGTTGTTCGGGCCGGGGCGCTTCAGGCTGTCGGGATCGCCGAGGCCGAACATCTGGAAAGGAAAGGTCGAGAAACCGCCGATCGGATGGTTGGCCCCGTTCATGATGAACTGGGCCGCCTGCGCGATCGCCACGAACTTCCCGATGATCAGCCGGTCGCCGATGAAGTCGAAATGGTAGCGCACGCAGCGAGCGACGAAATGCTCGGGCCCGCGCGAGTCGTCGTAATAGCTGTAGTCACCGACCTCGATCAGCGGATGGTCGACCACCGCCTTCAGGAAGGCCGTGCCCTTCCAGCCGGGAATGGGATGGCGCGTCGTCGGGGCGGGCAGGGGCATGAGCACGGTCCTGCTGGGGCGGCCGGTCCGGAAAAGCGAAGGGGCGGGAAACCCGCCCCTTGCTCGTCACTTCTTGTTGCCGTTGGCGGGTTTCGCCGGAGCCGGCGTCGCCGGGGCTGGCGGCGGGGCCTTCCCGAACATCCGCTTGATGTTGTCGAAGAGCTCGATCTTCACCCCGTTCTTCTTCATGATGAAGCCCTGCTGGGTCACCGAGAGCAGGTTGTTCCAGCTCCAGTAGATCACCAGGCCGGCTGGGAACGAGCCGAGCAGGAAGGTGAAGAACACCGGCATCCAGGTGAACATCATCTTCTGCACCGGGTCCGGCGGCTCGGGGTTCATCTTCATCTGGATGAACATCGTCACGCCCATGATCAGCGGCCAGGCGCCGAGATGCAGCATGTGCGGCGGCGTGTACGGAATCAGGCCGAACAGGTTGAACAGGTTGGTCGGGTCCGGCGCGGCGAGATCGTGGATCCAGCCGAAGAACGGCGCATGCCGCATCTCGATGGTGATGAACAGGATCTTGTAGAGCGCGAAGAACACCGGAATCTGCAGCAGCACCGGCCAGCAGCCGGCGACCGGGTTGATCTTCTGGGTCTTGTACAGCTCCATCAGAGCCTGCTGCTGCTTCATCTTGTCGTCGGCATAGCGCTCGCGGATCGCCGTCATCTCCGGCTGCAGCGCCTTCATCTTCGCCATCGAGGCGTAGGACTTGTTGGCGAGCGGGAAGAACAGGCCCTTGAGCAGCACCGTGACGATCAGGATCGCGACGCCGAAATTGCCGATGTGCTTGTAGATCCAGTCGAGGACGAAGAAGAGCGGCTTGGTGAAGAAATAGAACCAGCCCCAGTCGATCAGCAGGTCGAAGCGCTTGATCTGCTGGCTTTCCTCATAGCCGTTGATCGCCGCCACTTCCTTGGCGCCGGCGAACAGCCGGGACTGCGAGGCGGTCGAGGCGCCGGGCGCCACCGCGATGCCCTCGCCGAGGAAATCGGCCTGGTAGGTCCGCTCCGTCCCGGTCTGCACCGAGGAGAAGCGGCCTTCGAACTTGCGGGCCTGGTCGGGGATGACGGCGGCGGCCCAGTACTTGTCGGTGATGCCGACCCAGCCTCCGACCGCGTCCTTCCAGACCTTGCCGACCGTGCCGGACGAGAGTGGGCCTTCCTTGTCGAGCTTGTCGTAGGTCAGCTCCTGCAGGCCCTGCTCGCCGAGATAGCCGACGAGGCCCTCGTGCAGGACGTAGTAGCCGAGCGTGTGCGGCTTGCCCTGCCGGACGACCTGGCCATAGGGGAAGAGGGTGACGGCGGCCGAGCCCTTGTTCTCGACCTCGTCGCGGATCGAGAACATCGCGTTGTCGTCGACGCGGATGATGCGCTTGAACGTCAGGCCCTGGCCGTTGTCCCAGCTCAGCGTCACCGGCTGCGACGGCGTCAGCAACTGGTTGTCGGCGGTCCACAGCGTGGTCGCGTTGGGGACGGGGACGTTGCTGCCGGGGGCCGCGACCCAGCCGAAATCCGAATAATAGGCGTTGGGGCCGCCGGCCGGCGAGAGCAGCACGATGATCGGGCTCTTCGGGTCGACCGTCTCATGATAAGCCTTCAGCGAGACGTCGTCGATGCGGCCGCCGGCGAGCGAGATCGATCCGGCGATCTTGGGCGTATCGATCTTGATGCGCGGGCTGGCGGCCAGCGCCTGCTCGCGCGTGCCGGACACCTGGGCAGCCGCTGCGCCGGGCGCGGCGCCCGGAGCGGCCGAGCCGGCTTGCTGGCCGGGCGGGGCGGCGGTCGCGGCGGGGTTGCTGGCCCCGGCCGGCGCGGCCTGCGTCTGCGTCTGCTGGTTCTGCCGGGCGATCTCCTGCTGCTTCTCCATCTGCGGCTTGGCATAGAAGAACTGCCAGCCCAGCAGGATGACCACTGACAGGACGATCGCGAGAAGCAGATTGCGGTTGTCTTCTTTCATCATGGTCGAAAACGGATCTCGCTCGGGTCCGGCTGAGTCAGGCGGATGAAACAGAAGGCGAAGGCGGCGCGCCGCGCTTCGAGACCGGACGACGTCGGTCGGCCTGCGGCTTTTGAGGCTTTGCCCGCTCGATGGCAACCGAAAGATCGGCGACGAGCCGGTCGAACGGCGCGCCGAGCACGTCGGCACGGGCGACAATCACGATATCGCAGGGGCGGCCGGCCTGTCCGGCGAGCGCTTTTGCCGCAGCGGCGCGCAGGCGGCGGCGGATGCGGTTGCGCTTCACGGCGTTGCCGGTCTTGCGGGAGGCGGTGAGGCCGAGGCGCAAATCGTCGCGCTCTTCATCGGCCCTGGCGTCGCGCACCTGCACGGTGAAGGCAGACGAACGAAAACGGCGGCCGTGCTCGGCCGCCGCCAGAAATTCCTTGCGTTGCGTCAGACGGGCGAGGCGCATGGCGATTGGCCGGTCTTCCGAAACGGGCGCGCGAGGGTCACGCGCCGCCGTCGTCAGGCCGACAGGCGCTTGCGGCCATGAGCGCGGCGAGCCGCGATGACCTTGCGGCCGCCCTTGGTCGCCATGCGGGCGCGATAGCCGTGGCGGCGCTTGCGAACCAGCTTGCTGGGTTGATAGGTTCTCTTCACGGTCCGTCTCCGGGGCCTTGGTCAGCGCGAGAGCCGCGGCTTTCCGGGGAAAGCGTGGCCGATCGAGCCTGTCATGCAATAAGGGTCGGCGCTGCCTTTCGGCTGCGCAGGTCGCGGGCTTATGACGGATGGATGGTACCAAGTCAATGCCGAAGCGAGGGCTGCGGCGAAGCTTCGCGGATTTTTCAAGCCGGCTTGCGCTTCGGCGAGACATCCCCGATATAGCGCCCGGGAGGTTGGCGAGGGACGTCTCACTCGCCAACCGGGTCAGGTCCGGAAGGAAGCAGCCCTAACGAGACCGAACGGGTCTTCGTCCAGCCTCCCACCTTGCTGCCGCGCATAACGGGCTTCTTGGCCGGGGCGGCGGCATTGACCCTCGCCTCCCGATTGGCGAAACCAGCTTCATGACCGACGCCATCGACGCCGCCACCGCAGACGAGCCGGGCTTCGCCGGCTTCGCGCCCGCGCCTGCGCCGGTCGCCGCGGCACCGACGCCCTATCGCGTGCTGGCGCGCAAGTACCGCCCCGCCCATTTCGGCGACCTGATCGGCCAGGACGCGATGGTGCGGACCCTCACCAACGCCTTCGCGGCCGGGCGCATCCCGCAGGCCTGGATGCTGACCGGCGTGCGCGGCGTCGGCAAGACCACCACCGCCCGCATCCTCGCGCGCGCCCTCAACTACCAGACGGCCGATGGCGGCGGCGCCCCGACCACCGATCTGCGCGAATTCGGAATCCACTGCCGCGACATCATCGAAGGCCGGCATATCGACGTGATGGAGCTCGACGCGGCCTCCAACAATGGCGTCGAGAACGTCCGCCAGCTGATCGAGGGCATCCAGTACGCGCCGGTCTCCGGCCGCTACAAGGTCTACATCATCGACGAAGTCCACATGATGTCGACGGCCGCCTTCAACGCGCTGCTGAAGACGCTGGAGGAGCCGCCGGCCCACGCCAAGTTCATCTTCGCGACGACCGAGATCCGCAAGGTGCCGATCACGGTCCTGTCGCGCTGCCAGCGCTTCGACCTGCGCCGCGTCGAAGCCGATGTGCTGGTGAAGCACCTCGCCGGCATCTGCCGTACCGAGAGCGTCGAGGCCGAGGATGAGGCGCTCGCCGCCGTCGCGCGCGCCGCCGAAGGCTCGGTGCGCGATTCGCTCTCGATTCTCGACCAGGCCATCGCCCATGCGGCGGGGCGCATCACGCTCGACGATATCCGCTCGATGCTCGGCCTCGCCGACCGGGCCCGCGTCATCGATCTCTTTGAGTCGGTGATGAAGGGCGACATCGCCGTGGCGCTCGGCGAATTGCGCGCGCAGTACGATGCCGGCGCCGATCCTGTCGTGGTGCTGAACGATCTCGCCGAGTTCACCCATCTCGTCACCCGCCTCAAGCTCGTGCCCGATGCGGTGAAGGATGCGACGCTGGCTCAGGCCGAGCGCGTGCGCGGCGGCGATTTCGCCCAGCGCCTGTCGATCCGCGTGCTCGCCCGCGCCTGGCAGATGCTGTTGAAGGGCATCGGCGAGGTGAAGCAGGCCGACCGGCCGGTGATGGCGGCGGAGATGGTGCTGGTGCGCCTCGCCCATGCCGCCGACCTGCCGACGCCGGACGAGGCGCTGAAGCTGCTGCGCGACGGTTCCGGCGCCATCCCCGGCGGGAGCGGCCAGGGCAATGGCGGCGGCGCGCCGCGCCCGCCCTCCGGCGGCGGCAACACCGCTCTCGCGGCCCGCCCGATCCTCGCCAGCGCCAATCCGGCGCCTGTCGCCGCGCCGCGGGCCGCCGTCGCGCCGCAGGCCATCGTCGCCTCGCTGGAGGATGTGATCGCGCTTGCCTCCCAGCATCGCGACATCACCATGAAGATCGCACTGGAGCGCGACGTCCGACCGGTGCGCTTCGAACCCGGCCGGATCGAGTTCTCGCTGGTCGAGGGCGCCTCGCGCACCCTGGCGCAGGATCTGTCGCGTAAGCTCAAGGACTGGACCGGCCAGACCTGGATGGTCGCGGTCGTCAACGCCGAGGGCGGCGCCACGATGCGCGAGCAGGCCGCCGCCGCCAAGGACCGGCGCGAGAGCGATGCCGCCGCGCATCCTTCGGTCAGGGCGGTGCTGGAACGCTTCCCGGGCGCGCGCATCGTCGATGTCCGCGATCCGCGCGCCGTCGAGGCGGCGGAGAACGCCGCGTCGGCTCCGGCTGAAGGCGATTATCTGCCGGATGGCGACGAGCCGCTTTTGGACGATGCCGAACCGGATTTCGACGGCATCGATTTCTGATGCCGACCGCTACACAACCGTCCGAGGAGGATTTCCCATGCGCGACATGATGGGCTTGATGAAGCAGGCTCAGCAGATGCAGCAGAAGATGGCCGACATGCAGGCCGAGCTCGAGACCATCGAGGTCGAGGGCGCGGCCGGCGGCGGCATGGTGACGCTGACGATGACGGCCAAGGGCGCGCTCAAGGGCATCAGGATCGACCCGAGCCTGATGGTGCCGGACGAGCGCGAGATCCTCGAAGACCTGATCGTCGCCGCGGCGGCGGATGCGCGCGGCCGCGCCGAGCGCGTCATGCAGGAACGCATGGCCGAGATCACCAAGGGCCTGCCGATCCCGCCCGGCATGAAGCTGTTCTGACCGTCTATCCGCTCAGCTCGTCCCGGGTCTCCCTGCGGTCTCCCGGAATGATGACTGGCGCCTTCCGAGAAGCATCATGTCCCGCGCCATCGCCGGCCCCGAGATCGAAAGGCTGATCCAGCTCCTGGCCAAATTGCCGGGGCTCGGGCCGCGCTCGGCCCGGCGCGCGGCGCTGCATCTGGTCAAGAAGCGCGAGCAGCTTCTCGGCCCGCTCTCGGAAGCGATGGCGGTCGCGCGCGAACGCATCGTCGTCTGCACGACCTGCGGCAACGTCGATACCAGCGACCCTTGCGGCCTCTGCTCGGACCCGCGCCGCGACGACGGCCTGATCGTCGTCGTCGCCGACATCTCCGATCTCTGGGCGCTGGAGCGCTCCGGCGCGGTCTCGGGGCGCTATCACGTTCTCGGCGGCGTGCTTTCGGCGCTCGACGGCATCCGGCCCGAGCATCTCTCGCTCGATGCGCTGGTCAGGCGTGCCTCCGATCCGGCGGTGAAGGAGGTCATCCTCGCGCTCAACGCCACGGTCGACGGCCAGACCACGGCGCATTTCATCACCGACCTCATGGCGCATCTGCCGGTCAAGGTGACGAAGCTCGCCCATGGCGTGCCGGTCGGTGGCGAGCTCGATTATCTCGACGACGGCACGCTTGCGGCCGCCATTCGCCAGCGCACCGGTTTCTGATCCTCAGAACTTGTAGGCGATGCTGGCGCGGGCGCTGTGGGTCGTCAGCGCCTGCTCGCCGTTGAGGCCCGGGAAGGCGCCCGAGGTCTCGAAGCGGTTCTTGCCGAAGTCGGTATAGCGGTATTCGGCGCCGAGGATGAGGTTGTCGGTGAAGGCGAAGTTGACGCCGGCGCCGACGTTCCAGCCGGTGCGCGTGCTGGTCAGCCGCTCGCCGAAGCCGGCCGGGTCGAAGACGCGGCGCTCGAATTCGGTGAAGGAGGCGCCGCCGGTGGCATAGATCATCAGCCGGTCGAGCGCGTAGCCGATCCGCGCGCGCGCCGAACCCTGCCAGTCCTGGCTGATGCGGGCGGCGAAGCCGGCGCCGTCGAAACGGCTGCGGCTGTTGAGAGCTTCGACATCGCCCTCGACGCCGAGGACGATGCCGCCGAACTGGTAGTTGAAGCCGGCATGGGCGCCGGCAAAGCCGGAATCGCCGTCGGCACGGAAGCTCGTCGGCGCGATAGGGCCGGTGAGCGTTCCGATCCGCACGCGGTCGCTGCCCCAGGAATAGCCGCCTTGCACGCCGGCATAGAGACCGGTCCAGGAATAGAGCGCGGGCAGCTCGGGCGCCGGCGGCAGGGCGACGCCGCGCAGATCGGCCGCGCCGGCGGCGCCCGACAGCAGGATCGCGAGGCCCGTCAGGCCGGCTTGGAGCAGCTTCGTCATCGGCTTTCCGTTGAAACACTGCGCCGGTCGTGCTGGCGGCGCCCGCCGATAACGAAGCATTAAGGTTAACAATCGGCTAAATCCGGGAAACTGGCCCGCGCGGAACAATTGCGATCCGCGCTTGTTGCCCGCAAACTTGCGCCCGGAACTGGAGATCGAATTCCGCGATGGCTTTCTTGAAGCGGATGACCGGCGCGGCAGGGGTCGGCGTGGCGCTTGGCTATCTGTCGGGGGTCGTCTCCGGCCGCTTGGGCCGCCGGCGGCAGCAGGCGGCACGCGGCCGGCTGGCGCGGACGCCGTTGCAGATGCCCTGGCTCGGCTGGAAGGACGTCCTGCTGCGCTTCGCCGGCAACGTCATTGACAACCGCCTGACCTCGCTGGCGGGGGCCGTCGCCTTCTTCACCCTGTTGTCGCTCGTCCCGGCGCTGTCGCTGCTGGTCACGATCTATCGCTACTTCACCGATCCGGCGACGATCGCAAGCCAGCTCGACGCGGTGACGACGGTGTTCCCCGAGGCGGCGCGCGAGCTCATCCACGAGCAGGCGCTGCGGCTGTCCGGCAATTCCGGCGTCACGCTCTCGCTGACCTTCCTGATCAGCTTCCTCGTCGCCACCTGGTCGGCCAACGCAGCGGTGAAGGCCATCTTCGACGCGCTCAACATCATCTATCGCGAGCGGGAGAAGCGCAGCCTCCTCAGGCTCAACGCCGTCTCGCTCCTCACCACGGTCAGCGGCATCGTCCTGCTCGCCCTGGTCCTGATCATCATCGCGAGCCTGCCGGTCGTAACGGCGCTTTTCCCGTTCCATTCCGAGCTGGAGCGGCTGATCCGGCTGGTGCGCTGGCCGATCTTCCTGGTCATCGCCACGCTCTCCATCGCGTGCCTCTACTGGATCGGCCCCAGCCGGGAGCGCATGCGCTTCGTCTGGGTGATGCCCGGCGCCGTTTCCGCTGCGCTGCTCTGGGCGGCGGCCTCCTACGCCTTCTCCTGGTATGTCAGCACGCTCGGCAACTACACGGCGGCCTATGGCTCGCTGGCGACGGTCGTCGTCTTCATGACCTGGCTCTGGCTTTCCGCGACGATCGTGCTGGCCGGCGCCGAGCTCAATGCCGAGCTGGAACATCAGACGGCGCACGACACCACGACGGGCCGTCCCAAGCCGCTCGGCGAGCGTGGCGCGACGCTGGCCGACCGGATCGGCCCGCCGCGGGCAGGCTGAACCCATGCTCGACCCCCGGACCACCACCCATGACGATCTGCGCAGCGGCACCGGCCCCTGGCGCCCGGGCCTGCAGCGCCCGCCGGGGCGTCCGCTCGAGCGCGACATGCGCTGCGACGTCGCTATCGTCGGCGCCGGCATCACCGGCGCCTTCCTCGCCGAGCATCTGAGCGCGCGCGGCCTCGAGGTTGTGGTGATCGACCGCGAGCGCGAGGGCTTCGGCAGCACGGCGGCCTCCACCGCGATGCTGCAATGGGAGATCGACCTGTCGCTTCGCGATCTCGCCGCCCTCTACGGCTTCGAGCGCGCGGCCGAAATCTACCGCCTCAGTTTCGAGGCCGTCGGAGGATTGGCCCGGCTCGTCGGGGAACTGGCGCTGCCCTGCGGCTTC
The DNA here is from genome assembly GCF_001898115.1 of Allobosea sp. 67-29. GTDB lineage: Bacteria > Pseudomonadota > Alphaproteobacteria > Rhizobiales > Beijerinckiaceae > Allobosea. The sequence goes on from NZ_MKSQ01000005.1 coordinate 272,680, forward strand.
GCCCGGCGCGAAACGGTCTATCTGGCGGCAGGAGAGATCGGGCCCCGCGAATTGATCGAGGAGGCCGCCCTGCGCGAGAGAGCCGGCCTGCCCGGACAATATCTCGAGCATGCCGCGCTGCTGAGCGGTTTCGGCTTCGACAGGGCGGGCGCCATCGTCTCGCCCGGCTCGGCCGAGGCCGACCCGCTCTGCCTCTGCCACGGATTGCTCGCTGCCGCGGCCCGGCGCGGCGCCAGGCTGGTCCGCGACGAGGTCGTCGCCTATGACGATGCCGGCCGCGCGGCCGCCGTCTCGCTGTCGGGCGGTGCGACGGTCGAGGCCGCGCATCTCGTCCTTGCCACGGGGTATGTCATGCCCGATTGCGTGAGCGACGACCTGCATGAAATGGCGTCGAGCTGGGCGATCGCGACCGTGCCGCAGCCGCCGCAGGCCCTCTGGCGGGGCCGCGCCCTGGTCTGGGAAGCCTCGCGGGACTATTGCTACAGCCGTACGACGCCGGATGGGCGCATCATTTTCGGCGGGGAGGACGAGCGCCTCTCAGATCCCGAGCGGCGCGACAGCCTCGACCAGGTGAAGACCGAGGCGCTGCGCGAGCGGCTTCATGCCCTGCTGCCCAGAGCCAGCCTCGCGATCGACCACGCCTGGTCCGGTGCCTTCGGGCTGACGGCCGACGGCCTGCCGCTGATCGGCCGGGTTCCGGGGCGGCCGCGGCTGCTGGCGGCCTACGGCTATGGCGGCAACGGCATCACCTTCAGCTTCCTGGCCTCCAGGCTCGTCGGCAGGCTGCTGGAGGACGGAGAGGAGCGCTGGTTCCGGCATTTCGCCATCGATCGCCCGCGTCCGGCCTGACCTGTCGCGATTGCAGCGATGCAATCACGATCTTGCCCTCCGGGCAGGCGACAAGACGCACCCGGCATATCATCTTTGCGGGGAGCGCGAGGCCGTCGCGCTGCGAAAGGACATCATCATGCCGGCGGTTCAGGACCAGATGGCTCCACCCATGCGGCTGGAAGCGCATGACGCGCCCTATCACATCGGCGCCGTGACCCTGCGCGTGCGCGATCTCGCGAAGCTCGCCGCCTTCTATCGTGACGCGATCGGCCTGAAGCTGCTGCGCGAGGGGCCGGGGCTTGCGGAGCTGGGGGCGGGCACGACCGTTCTGGTCCGCCTGAAGGCCGGCGCCGCCGAGCCGGCCTCCGCTGCCGGGCTCTTCCATCTCGCCATCCTGCTGCCGTCGCGCCGCGATCTCGCCGACTGGCTGCGCCACGCGGCCGGGGCCGGCATCCGGCTGGAGGGAGCCTCGGACCATCTCGTCAGCGAGGCGCTCTACCTCTCCGATCCGGAGGGCAACGGCATCGAGATCTACCGCGACCGCAAGCGCTCCGAATGGCCGCGCCGTCCGGATGGCGGCATCGCCATGGCGACCGAGCGGCTCGATCTCGACCGTCTGATCGCCGAGGCCCGAGCCGGACGCTATGGCGGCATGCCCGACGGGACCGGCATGGGCCACATCCACCTTCGGGTTGGCGACACCGCTGCGGCGGAGGCCTTCTACCGCGACCTGCTCGGCTTCGAGCTGATGGTGCGCTACCCGGGGGCGAGCTTCCTCGCCAGCGGCGGCTACCACCACCACATCGCCGGCAACATCTGGGGCAGCCGTGGTGCCGGACGGCGCGGCGCGGGGGAGGCCGGGCTCGACAGCTTCGAGGTCGTGGCTCGCGACGCCGATGATTTCAGCGCGATGCGCGAGCGCATCCTCGCGGCCGGCGGCGACGAGACCGATGGGACGCCGTCCATCGCCGACCCCTGGGGCAACAGGCTGGTTCTGGCCGGCTGAGGCGGCTCAGCACCTCAGCAGATGGGAGCGCCGGCTGCCTGCGCCGTCGGGGACGAAGCCGTTCGCTTCCCAGAAGGCCGCGGCGCGCGCATCGGCGGCCCGCAGCGAAAGCCGCGGCGCCAGCGCGAGCCCCTGCTGGATCAGCGCGGCGGCGAGGACCCGGCCGACGCCGGCGCCGCGATGCAGCGGCCGGACGTAGACGTGCCGCATCCGCAGCAGGTCGGGCGCCGGATCGTACGGGTCTGGCGTGACCGCGCCGATGCCGGCGAGTTCGCCCTCGTGGAAGGCTGCAAACACGGCAAATCGGCCGTCGTCGCCGGCATAGCGCCCGGCGAGCCATTCCTCGCGCAGCCCCTCGATGAAGCCGAAGCTCTCAGCGCCTGCTTCGCTTCGCAGCGCCTCGAAATCGTCCGGCAGGCTTTTCGCCAGCCGGACGATCTGGACGCCGGTCTGGCTCACAGGCCTTCGAACAGCGCGCTGGAGATGTAGCGCTCCGCGAAGGAGGGGATGATCACCACGATGGTCTTGCCGGCGTTCTCCGGCCGGGCCCCGACTTCGAGCGCGGCCGCCACCGCCGCGCCGGACGAGATGCCGGCCGGGATGCCCTCGCTCCTGGCAAGTGCGCGCGCCGTTTCGAAGGCGGTCTGGTTGCCGACGGTGACGACCTCGTCGATCACGGATCGGTCGAGCACGCCCGGCACGAAGCCGGCGCCGATGCCCTGGATCTTGTGCGGGCCGGCCTGGCCGCCGGAGAGGACCGGCGAATCCTCCGGCTCGACGGCGACCATCTTCACGTCCGGCTTGCGCGCCTTCAGCACCTGCCCCACGCCCGTGATGGTGCCGCCGGTGCCGACCCCGGAGATGACGATGTCGACCTTGCCGTCGGTGTCGTTCCAGATTTCCTCCGCGGTGGTCTTGCGGTGGATTTCCGGATTGTGCGGGTTCTCGAATTGTTGCGGTATGATCGCGCCGGGGATCTCGTTCTTGAGCTCCTCCGCCTTGGCGACGGCGCCGCGCATGCCGCCGGGGCCGGGCGTCAGCACCAGCTCGGCGCCGAGCAGGGCGAGCATCTTGCGCCGTTCGAGGGACATCGTCTCCGGCATGACCAGGATCAGGCGGTAGCCCCGCGCCGCCGCCACGAAGGCCAGCGCGATGCCGGTGTTGCCCGAGGTCGGCTCGATCAGCGTGCCGCCCGGCTTGAGGGTGCCGGAAGCCTCCAGCGCGTCGATCATGTTGACGCCGATGCGGTCCTTGACGCTCGAGATCGGATTGAAGAATTCGAGCTTGGCCAGGATGGTCGCCTTGACGCCACGCTCGCCCGGCAGGCGATTCAGCCTGACCAGCGGCGTGTCGCCGATCGTGTCGGTGATCGAGGCGTAGACCCGGCCGCGACCGGGCGATTTCGCGGGTTTCTGGTTGGCTTCGGCCATGGCGCACTCCTTCGAGCAGGTCGATCGGCTTCGACGCTAACGCATTTCACATCCTCTGTCGAAGAAAGAGATAAATAACACAATCAAATTGTAAAATCAGGATGGGACTCCGTGCCGCCCGTCTGTGCCTGCCGGAGGGCGCGCCGGCAGAGCTCCTCGACCGTGACACCCTCCAGTGACGACAGGAAGGCGGCCGAGGCGGTTTCGATCTCGGGCGCGATCACCTCGTCGATCAGCAGTGAGTGCGGCATCGGCCCCAGCGTATCCTCGCCTCCGTCCTGCATGGCGGCACGGACGATGTCGCCGGCCGTGATGCGCCGCCGCTCGCGGGCGAGCTCGTAGCCGCCGCGCGGGCCGCGCACGCCCTTCAGGATGCCGGCGCGCACGAGCGCCTGCAGCAGCGTCTCGAGATGGCGTGGCGGCAGTGCGTGCCGCGCCGCGAGCTGCTTTGCCGCGACCGGCAAGGGGCGCGCATGCAGCGCGATGTCGACGACGGCGGCGATGGCGAGAAGGCTGCGGCGAGAGAGCAGAATCATGACTATCCCTCGCCCTCACCAGTCGCGGCGGAGCGCGGAAGGCTGTTGCCCGCTATGACCGGGCGGCGGCGTCCCGGGCCAGCCGCGGCGGCGGCAGCCTGCGAGGCGGACACCGCGGATCGGCCGGCGCCTGTTTCCTGCGGGGGCGGGTCGTCTCGACAAGCGGAAGCCGGCGACCGGTGTCCGATGGCGCAGCAGAACGTCGTCCAAGCCCAACTCCCTGTTCGGCATTCCGCCGCCGAAGCATTCTGCAGGGCGTTCCTGCGGCATTGCGACCGGCGTGCCTCACACCCCGGTCGATCCAAATCCGCCATCGCCCCTTTGGGTCGACGCCGAAAACCGCTCGACGACCTTCAATGTCGGGCGAAGTATCGGCAAAAAGACGAGCTGTGCAATGCGATCGCCCGGCGAAATCGTGAGCGGCTCGCTGCCCGGCATCGTTCGAAGCCAGGCACTGATGAAGATCTCGTTGGTGTAGTCGGCATCGATCGTTCCGACGCCTTGTCCGAGAACGAGCCCCTTCTTGTGCCCGAGCCCGGATCTCGCCAGCAGGAAGGCCGCGACATCCGGGCGATTCATCTGGATGGCGATGCCCGACGGAATCAGCGTGGCCGGAGCCTGGGGATGGATTTCGATCGCGGTCTCGACGCAGGCGAAAAGGTCGATCCCGGCCGAAAGCTCCGTCTGGTATCGCGGGATGCCCCAGTCGAACAGGCGAGGGTCGCGAATCTTGATCTCGAACACGAGATCGTCGGAAGGGATGTCCACCTGTCGTCTCACCGCTCGATTGCGACCGGGCCCGGAGGGGCTCGTCGTCCGGCCATTCCGGGAGGAAGAACCTCGCCCCCGATATGGCATGAGCAGGCACGGCTGGCCATTCCTCGGTCGTCGGCGCTTCGAGCGGCAGGAGGCGAGCCATGGGGCGGACTTCCGATCGACCCCGCTCCGCCAGCCTGTCAGTCCAGCCGTGCCTTCAACTCGGCCAGCTCCCGTTCGAGCGCGTCGATCCGCTGGTCGCGCTGCGCGATGGCGCGCGCCACGTCCTCGGCCTCGAAACGCTGGGGAATATGCTGGGGGCAGTTGAAATCGAAGGTTTCGATATCGAACAGCAGCGCCCGCTCGGGGCGGGCACGATAGCCCTCGGGCATCAGCGTGGCGACGAGGGCGGGGTCGCCTTCGACGATCTGCGCGCGCCCCCAGATCTTGACCCGGCGCCGATGCACGTAGTCGATCAGGAGGAGGGCGGCTCTGGGATTGTCGGCGAGATTGCCGACCGTGACGTATTGCCGGTTTCCCGCGAAGTCGGCGAAGCCGAGGCGGTGCGCGTCGAGCACGCGCAGGAAGCCGGGCGGGCCGCCGCGGTGCTGGATGTAGGGCTGCCCGTCGCGATTGGCCGTGGCGAGGAAGACGCTCGTCTGCTCCGCCACGAAGGCGGCCAGCTCGGGCGTGATCGCGCTCGGCCAGGCACCGGCTTCCTCCCGGCGCGCATAGGCGGGCCGCGAACCCATGCGTTCCTGGATCGCCTTGACGGTCGGCGTGAAAACGACGTCGCTCGTAGGCATGTGCGGGCTCCTTCGTCAGAGGCCGAGTTCCGAAAGTCCCGGATGCTGCGGGGGCCGCGGCCCCTGCGGCCAGCGGAACAGGCGCTGCGCCTCGCGGATCGGCAGGTCGTTGATGCTGGCGATGCGCCGGCGCATCAGCCCGGCGGCATCGAACTCCCAATTCTCGTTGCCGTAGCTGCGGAACCACCCGCCGCGTTCGTCGCGCCACTCATAGGCGAAGCGCACGGCGATCCTGTCGCCGGCGAAGGCCCAGAGTTCCTTGATCAGGCGGTAATCATGCTCCCTGGCCCATTTGCGGGTCAGGAAGGCGACGATCTCCTCGCGCCCGGACAGGAATTCCGCGCGATTCCGCCAGTCGCTCCCGGCGGAATAGGCAAGCGCGACCTTCGCGGGATCGCGTTCGTTCCAGGCATCCTCGGCAAGGCGCACCTTGCGATGCGCCGTCGCCTCGGTGAACGGTGGAAGCGGCGGACGGCTCATGGTCGGTCTCGGTCAAAGAGTGGCAGCGCCGCCCACCTCCGGCGGGCGGCGCCCGGCTCAGGCCGCCTGGCGGGCCTTGAGGATCGGGAAGTCGATCGCGGTCTGGCCGACCACGTTCATGTAGTTCGTCCAGGTGTTCAGAGCGACGTGGACGGTGATCTCGATGATCTCGGCGTCGTCGTAGCCGGCGGCGCGCAGCGCATCGACATCGGCATCGCCGACATGGCCGCGCTCGCGGGCGACCTTCACGGCGAAGCGGACGGCCGCATCGGCCTTGGGATTGGTCGAAAACCCGGCGCGGTTGGCGGCGATCTCCTCGTCGCTCAGCCCGGCCCGGTTCTTGCCGAGGAAGCCGTGCGCCGAGAGGCAATAGTCGCAGCCGTTGAATTCCGCGATGGCGATCGCGATGCGCTCGCGCGTATCGGCAGGCAGCCGCCCGCCGTCGAGCGCCGCGGCCAGCGAGAGATGCCCTTCGAGCACGGCGGGATTGTTTGCGATCAGCCGGTAGAGATTGGGGACGACACCGACCTTCTTCCGGATGGCTTCGAGATGGGGACGGGACGCTTCGGGCGCATCGGCGATCGAGGCGGGCGTGTGAATGCGGGACATGGTTTGGACTCCTGGCTGGCTTTTCGGCTCCGGTCCCCCCGATCTAGGATCGTTCCGAAATCGGGTGTAGAATGTCATATCGGTACCCTGCCTTCCATATTTCGGAACAATCATGTCGGACCGCCTGGCCGCGATGCAGCTCTTCCTGGCCGTCGTCGAGGAAGGCAGTCTTTCGAGCGCCTCGCGACGGCTGGGCGTCCCGCTGACCACTGTCAGCCGCACCCTGGCCGCGCTGGAGCGCGAACTCGGCGTCGGGCTCCTGACGCGCACGACGCGGCGCAGCGAGCCGACCGAGGCAGGCAGCCGCTACGCCGCGGCCTGCCGGCGCATTCTGGAGAGCGTGGAGGAGGCGGAGCGCGAGGTCGCGGGTGAATATGCCGCTCCGAAGGGAGAACTCGTGATCGCCGCGCCGATCGTCTTCGGCCGTCTGCATCTGCTGCCGGTCGTTACGCAGTTCCTGGCCCGCTTTCCGGAGATCGACATCCAGCTCGTGCTGTCGGACCGCTATGTCGATCTGGTGGGCGATCACGTCGACCTCGCCTTGCGGATCGGCGTCATGCCCGACAGCGAGCTGATCGCGCGCTCCGTCGGCGAGGTTCGCCCGGTCTGCTGCGCGTCGCCGGCATATCTGGCAAGTCGCGGCCGCCCTGGCCACCCCGACGAGCTGCGCGGCCATGACTGCATCGGTTTCGACGGAGCGCTGCCGGGGCGCGAATGGCCCTTCCTGATCGGCGGGCAGCGGCGCAGCCTCGCGATGCGCCCACGGCTCGTCGTGAATACCGCGGAGGCGGCGATCGACGCAGCCGTCGCGGGCGCGGGCATTACGCGGGTGCTGTCCTATCAGGTCGCGGCGGCGGTCGAACGCGGGCAACTCGAGCCTGTGCTGCAGGCGTTCGAACTGCCGCCGTCGCCGGTCCGTCTCGTCCATGCGATGCGGGGCCTTGCGCCGCAGAAGCTCAAGGCCTTCATGGATTTCGCGGCGCCGCGGCTGCGGACCCGGTTGACCGTCCTCGATGCGGACGGATCGAGGCGGGAGTCACTCCCCGGGACATGACGGATCACTCGGGGCGATGCGCCGATAGCGGGCCAGGCTTCGATAATCCTTGCGCGGCCCGAGAACCGACCAGGATTCGGTCCAGAGATCGGCGTCGGCGAACAGGAACCGGCCGCGATAGCGGTCCTCGCCGCAGATGTGCTGGACCCGCTGGGCGCTCGCATGGGCGAGGGCGATGAAGGGACGCCCATCCGGAAAGAAAACCTGGATCTCGCGCTCGCCAAAGATGAGGCGATACCGGCGAGACGCCGCGAATGTCTGCCCGCCGTGATGGACGAGCCCGCTTTCGGCGAAGCGCAGGGGCGAAATCAGGGCAGTGCCCTCAAACCGCGTCACCTGCCCCGTGCGGGCGTCGAGAACGCGCCGGCGGACGCTCCAGCTTCCGCAAAATCCCATAATCCTGTCTCTGCCCGGACCGTCCTGAACTGGAGACTGCACCGATGGGCGACCTCGGTCGACCGGGCCCTTCGGCGAGCTCTCGGCATTTGCATCGGTCGTCGGTCCGGGCGCAAGCGGCTCAGTTGGCGGCCGGCAGCCTGGTCTTGATCGCGGCGGCGCCGGCCGCTGCGCAGGCCTCGTCCTTTTCTCCCCCCGGAGCCCCGCCGACGCCGACGGCGGCGACGATCTCGCCCTTCGCGCGGATCGCGACGGCGCCGGGCAGCAGGATGATGTTCGGCACGGTCAGGAAGGACGCGGCGACGGGGCTCGCCCGTGCTTTCTCGACGAAGGCTCCGAGCGCGTCGAAGCCGAAGACCGGCCCGAGCGTGACCGTGGTATAGGCCTTGCGGAAGCTCGTCTCCCGCGTATGGACGGTGGCATGGTCGCCCTTGAGGAAGGCACGGGTCTCGCCCGAGCTGTCGACGACCGCGACCGAGACCTTGTAGCCGGTGGTTTCGCAGGCTTTCAGCGCGGCGGTCGCGGCTTCCACGGCCAGCGCGACCGGCAGGTCATAGCCGCTGTTGCGGACCTGAGCGCCGGCTGCGCCAGGCCCGAGGGCAAGCGCCAGCAGCACCGCCGGCAGCGATATCGGTTTCATCGGAATTTCCTTCATCGGAAGAACGACAATGCAGCCGGGCGGCGAAGGGGGCGGCGACACCCGGCTGCACGCAACGGCTCCGGGCGCTTTTCGCGCCCGAGGCCGCTGTCCTCAACGGCCCTTCGGCAAGCGCGCGAGGAAGGCGCGCGAGAGCGCCGCGATCTCCTCGGAATGCGTCTCGAGCGCGAAATGTCCCGCGTCGAAATGGTGCATCTCGGTTCCCGGGACGAGCGTCCTGAACAGCTTCGCGCCCTCGAGCGTGAAATACGGATCGTTGTCGCCCCAGGCGACGAGCAGCGGCGGCCGCTTCGTCCTGAGATAATCCTGCCATTTCGGATACTGGGCGACGTTGTCCTGGTAGTTCCACAGCAACTCGAGCTGCAGCCGGTCGTTGCCGGCCCGGTCGAGCCCGGCCTGGTCATGGATCCAGGCATCGGGCGAGAGCCTTTCGCGGCGCGCCGCGCCGTGGGTGTACTGGAAGCGGGTGGTCTCGGCCGTCAGCAGGCCGCGGATCGGCTGCTCGGTTTCGGCGTTGCGCCCCTGCCAGAACGGCGCGAACGCCTTGACCGCTTCGGGATTCCAGCCCTCGACATTGGCTACCGCGTTCTGGACGATGATGCCGCGGACCCGCTCCGGATGCTTCAGCGCCAGGCGGAAGCCGACCGGCCCGCCGTAATCCTGCATGTAGATGACATAGCTGCTGGCGCCGACCGCCTCGGTAAAGGCCTCGATGACATCGGCCAGCGCCGCGAAGGTGTAGGGGAAGCGCTCCAGGCCTGGAGCCTCGCTGCTGCCGAAGCCGGGATAATCGGGCGCGAGGACGCGGTAGTCGCCGGCCAGCTGCGGAATCAGGTCGCGGAACATGTGGGACGAGGACGGAAAGCCGTGCAGCAGCAGAACGACCGGCGCGTCCTTCGGCCCGGCCTCGCGATAGAAGATGTCCAGGCCGCGCGCTTTCACCGTCCGGTAGCGGACGGCGGCTGCAGTCTGGCCGGGGGCGGCAGGCACGGCGGATTCGGCGGGAACCATGGCGGACACTCCGGAAAGGCCGGCTGCGGCAAGCGCGGCTCGGCGGGTTGGGAAGGAAGGGGTGAGCAAGGTCGTCTCCGTAACTGATGAATAATAATTTAGCTGGTGTCATTTGCAGAAACACCTTTCAAGCACTATTTTGAAGGTTACGGATTCGTGATCGGCAGCGAGGATGGCATTGGCGACCGGCGACCAGCGATCTGACGAGTTTCGCCACGGCTTTCCGTTCGTGGGCGGGCGTCTTTGGCTCGACCTGCTGAACACCGTCGTGTCGGATGGCGTGGCGAGCCGGGATCTGTTGGCGGAGCCGGGCGGCCCGGAGCTCTGGCGCAAGGCGGCCGGGATCGACGCGCCGCTGCCGGCGAGCGGCTCGGCCGCGCTGTCAGCGCTGCGTGAACTGCTGCGTCCCGCCGTCGCGTTGCTCAGGGGGCAAAAGGCGCTCCCGGCCGAGCTGCTGGAGCGGATCAACGGCCTGCTGGCCGAGGTCTCGCTCCGCTCTCGTCTGGTCGCGGAGGACGGCTCGCTCCGCCTGGAGTCTTGGCTCGATCCGGGCGCAGCCGGACCTGCCGGTGCGGTTGCCGAGAATTTTGCGCGCTTCGTCTGCGAGGCCGAGCCAGAACGGCTGAAACACTGTTCGAACCCGTCCTGCTCGCTCGTGTTCTACGACGGCGGCAAGAACAATACCCGGCGCTGGTGCTCGATGAATCTCTGCGGCAATCGCGACAAGGTTGCGCGCTACCGGGCGCGACGGCGCGAATCGCCGAAGACGGAAGGCTGATGCGCGAGCGCGAGCCGGATCGCGCGCTCGTCCGGGCGGGTCGGGAGATGCGGGGCCGGCTGCGGACCGGCGTGCGGCAGCGCGCTCAGCCTCCTGCGGGCAGCAGCCGCGCCAGATGCGCGACGAGGCGGCTTGCGACCTCCTCCTTCGGCAGCGTCGGCCAGGTCTCGATGCCTTCAGCCGTGACGAGGTGCACGGTGTTGGCGTCGCCGCCCATCACGCCGGTGCCGCCGACATCGTTGGCGACGATCAGGTCGCAGCCCTTTCTCGCGAGCTTGGCCTTGGCGTAGTCGATGACGTTCTGCGTCTCGGCCGCGAAGCCGACGACGAAGCCTGGCCGCCCGTTCTTGCGCTGCGCGACGGTGGCGAGGATATCCGGGTTCTCGACGAGCGAGAGCGGCGGCAGCTTGCCGCCATCCTTCTTCATCTTCTCCGATGCGGCATCGGCCACACGCCAGTCGGCGACGGCGGCGGCGAAGATCGCGAGATCGGCCGGCAGAGAGCCCTCGACCGCAGCGAGCATCTCGCGCGCCGATTCGACATGGACGGTCTCGACGCCGGGCGGGTCGGGCAGGTTGACCGGCCCGCTGACCAGCGTCACGCGTGCGCCCGCCGCGGCGGCAGCGGCGGCGATGGCGTGGCCCTGTTTGCCCGACGAGCGGTTGGCGATGTAGCGCACCGGGTCGATCGGCTCATGCGTCGGCCCGGACGTGATCAGGACATGCCTGCCGGCGAGCGCGCCGGCAGGGGGATGGTCGCGGCCCGGCAACCGGCCGAGAAAGCCGATGGCGCGCGTCGAGGGCTTTTCGCCCGCCAGCGCCAGCTCGATCGCGGCGAGGATTTCCGGCGGCTCGGCCATGCGGCCCGGGCCACTCTCGCCGCGCTCGGCCATGGCGCCGCTATTGGGCCCGACGACGAGGATGCCGTCCCGTTCGAGCTGAGCCATGTTCCGCCGCGTCGCCGGATGCTGCCACATGCGCGGATTCATCGCCGGCGCGATCAGCACGCGCTTGTCGGTGGCGAGCAGGGCGGTCGAGGCAAGGTCGTCGGCATGGCCGTTCGCCATCTTGGCGATCAGGTCGGCGGTCGCCGGCGCGACCACCAGGAGGTCCGTCGAGCGCGAGAGCTGGATATGGCCGATATCGGCTTCGTCGGTCAGCGAGAACAGGTCGGTGAAGCAGCGCTCGCCCGCCAGCGACGAGACCGAGAGCGGAGTCACGAACTGCTCGCCAGCCTTGGTCAGGATGCAGCGCGAGGCGATGCCGCGATCCTTCAGCCGGCGGATGAGTTCGAGCACCTTGTAGGCGGCGATGCCGCCGCCGATGATCAGAAGAACGGAGCGGGAAGCGGACAAGGCGGCTCCTTGGGCGGGGCGTCGTGTTGCCGCTTCCTAGCATTCGCCGCAGCGCTCTGTCATGCACCCGAGCAGGCGGCCGCGGCGCGTCCGCCTGCTCACTGCCGCGGCAGTTCCGGCACCTTGTAGGCCGTCGTCGCCTTGATCCGCTCCATGGCGAAGCGCGAGGTCACGTTCTTGAGCGGAATCGTCTCGATCAGCTTCTTGTAGAAGCCGTCATAGGCGGCCATGTCGGCGACCACGACGCGCAGCATGTAGTCGACGTCGCCGGCCATCCGGTAGAACTCCATCACCTCCGGCATGGCGGCGACCGTTTGCGCGAACTTGTCGAGCCAGGGGCCGGAATGGTCGGCCGTCTCGATCTGCACGAAGACGGTGAGTCCGAGCCCGATCTTCTCGGGCGCGACCAGCGCGACGCGCTTCAGAATCACGCCGGCCTGCTCGAGCTTCTGGATACGCTTCCAGCACGGCGTCTGCGACAGCCCCACCCGGTCGGCGAGGTCGGCGATCGAGATGTTGGCGTCGGCTTGCAGCACCGTGAGGATCTTGCGGTCGATGGCGTCCATTCTCTGAAATCCGCGCTGGAGAAAGCAAAATATCCTTCAAGACGGCTCTTAAGAGAACAATGTTCTTTTTGATGCCGATCTATTGCATCCAGATAGAAAATCCTTTTCTCAATCTGTCAATGGGCGCCCGTTTCGGCGCCACCTTGCAGAGGATATGAACGATGGATCGCCGCCAGTTTCTCGTCGCGGGTGCGGGCCTCGCCGCCACGGTCCCCTTCGTCGGCGCGGCCCGCGCACAGGGGATCGCGGCGCGGGTCGGCTACATTCCGATCGTCGGCACCGCGCCCTTCTTCGTCGCGAATGGCGAAGGCTGGCTGAAGCAGGGCGGCGTCGAACCGGCGATCACCGTCTTCGAATCCGGCCCCAACATGATCCAGGCGCTCGCCTCCGGCACGATCGACGTCTATGTCGCAGGTGTCGCTCCGCTCGCCGTCGCCCGCTCGCGCGGCGTCGACATCCGCGTCGTCGCTTCGACCGCGGTGGGTGAGAACGTCGTGGTCACCGCACCCTCCCTGACCAAATTCTTCACCGACGGCGTCGCACCCGCCGCAGCCTTCAAGGCCTTCCGCGCGGCCAATGGCAAGCCGGCCCGACTCGCGACGCAGCCGCCGGGCTCGGTGCCCGACACCGTGCTGGAATACTGGCTCTGGGAGATCGCCAAGGTCGACAAGGCCGATGTCGCGATCGTGCCGATGGGCATCGACGCGACGCAGCAGGCGATCCTGGCCGGCGCGGTCGATGGCGGCACGGTGCGCGAGCCGGCCCTGACCATCCTCCAGACCCGCAATCCGCAGATCAAGCTCGTCGCGGGCGGCGAGGAGGTTTTTCCGGGCCAGCCTGGCACGGTCGTCGCGGTCTCGGGCGCCTTCGCCACCAAGAACCCCGACGCGGTTCAGACGGTGGTCAACGGCCTCGTCAAGGCGGCGGCGCTGATCAAATCCGACCCGGACAAGGCCGCGCCCCATGTCGCCGCCGCGCTCGGCAAGGGCATCGTCGACCCCGCCCTGATCCGCAAGGCGCTGGTCTCGCCGGCGAGCCGCTTCGAGATCGACCTGCGCAAGATCATCGAGCCCTCGCGCGCGCTGCAGGCCTATCAGGTCAAGCTCGGCTCGCTCGACAAGGAGGCGCCCTTCGACGGGCTGTTCGACACGCGCTACTACGAGCGCGCGGTCAAGGCGGGCGGCTGACAGCGTGACGCGCCTGCGGGCTCCGGCCCTTGCCCTGCTCGGCCTCGTCGCCTTCCTGCTGATCTGGGAGGCGGTGCCCTCCCTCGGATGGGTCAACCCGGCCTTCCTGCCGCCGCCCAGCTCCTTGCCGCAGGCCTTCCTGCGCGAGGTCTCGTCGGGCGCCTGGCTCTCGGCCATCCTCGGCTCGCTGCAGCACTATGTCGTCGGCCTCTTCGTCGGTGCCGGCCTCGGCATCGCGCTCGGCGTCCTGATCGGCATGTCGAGGACCGCCGAGCAGGCGACGGCCTGGGTCGTGCGCGTGCTGCGGCCCGTGCCGGGCCTCGCCTGGGTGCCCTTCGCCATCATCTGGTTCGGCGTCACGCCCGGCGCCGCGGTCTTCATCATCGCCGTCGGCGTGTTCTGGATCAGCTTCTTCGCGGCGCAGGGCGCGATCCGCGGCGTCGATCGCGATCTCGTCGAGGTGGCGGACGCCTTCGGCTTCCGTTCCCCCTGGCAGCGCCTGTTCAAGATCCTGCTGCCCGCGGCGATGCCGGGCATCCTCGTCGGCTTCCGCACCGCTCTGGGCCAGGCCTGGATGGCAGTTGTCGCGGCCGAGATATTCGGCGTCGCCGGTGTCGGCCAGCGCATGATGCAGGCGTCCAGCCTGCTCGCGACCGATATCGTCGTGGTCTACATGCTGACGATGGCGGCGCTTTACGGGCTGCTCGATACCGCCTTCGTCGCCTTCCAGGGATGGGTGCTGCGTTGGAAAGCGTGATCGACATCAAGGGCCTGTCGCTGACCTTCACCCGCGACGGCGAAGACACCGAGGTGCTGCGCAAGCTCGACCTGTCGGTCGGCCGCGGCGAATTCCTCGCCATCGTCGGTCCCTCCGGCGTCGGCAAGTCGACGCTGCTGCGCGTCATCGCCGGGCTGGCCAGGCCGAGCGGCGGCGAGGTCGTCATCCATGCCAGGGACACCGCGCGCCGCCCCGTCGCGCTGGTCTTCCAGGATTCCCGGCTCCTGCCCTGGCGCAAGGTGATCTCCAATGTCGGCTTCGGCCTCGAGGGCCGGGCCTCGCGCAGCGAGCGGCTGGTCAAGGCGCAGGCGATGCTCGATCTCGTCGGCCTCGGCGGACTGGCGCAGCGCTGGCCGCATCAGCTCTCCGGCGGCCAGCGCCAGCGCGTCTCACTGGCACGGGCGCTCGCCGTCGAGCCCGAGATCCTGCTGATGGACGAGCCCTTCTCGGCGCTCGACGCGCTGACGCGCGAAAATCTGCAGGACGAGTTGATCCGCGTCTGGCAGCGCACCGGCAAGACGGTGCTCTTCGTCACCCATGACATCGACGAGGCCGCCTATCTCGCCGACCGGGTCGTGATCTTGTCGGGCGCGCCCGGGCAGATCGTCGCCGAGCACCGCATCGATGCGGCCCGCCCGCGCCGGCGCGGCGCGGCGGCGGAGGCCGAGATCGTCCGCGCGGTGCGGCAGGGTCTCGGCGCCGATATCGTCATGGACGGGGCGGCGATCTGAAGCACCATTCTTCCGCCTCACCGGCTTGTCATTGGCGCCAAGAGGTCGTTTGAGGCATCTGGCAGTCATGACGAAGGACGGAAGCGGGACGATGATGCGCCAATTCGACCGGTGCGAGGGCGCGAAGAGCGGACTCGCCCGCCGGTTCCTGGCCGGCGCGCTGCTGGCCCTGGGGCTGATGGCGCCGGGCATGGCCCGCGCGGCCGAATCGGCCGCCGTGACCTCGCCGCGCGTCACTGCGACCCTACTGTCCGGCCGCGATAGCGTCGCGCCGGGCGAGCGCTTCCATGTCGCGCTCGTCCAGAAGCTGGCGCCGCACTGGCATACCTATTGGCGCAACCCCGGCGATTCCGGCGAGCCCACCCAGATCCATTGGACCCTCCCGGCGGGAGCCCGGGCCGGCGAGATCGCCTGGCCGGCGCCGCGCGCCATTCGCGTCGATCCGCTGGTGAATTTCGGCTTCGAGGGCACGGTCCTGCTGCCGGTCGAGATCACGGTCCCGGTCGAGGCGAAGCCGGGGGAGACCTTCTCGCTGAAGGCGGAGGCGACCTGGCTGGTCTGCGAGAAGATCTGCATTCCCGAGGAGGGCTCCTTCTCGCTCGACCTGCCCGTGGCTGGTGCCAGCAGGACCGACGCGGCCGCACAGCAGCGCATTGATGCGGCGCTTGCCGCCTTGCCGAAGCCGGCCGGTTTCCGCGGCAGGCTCACGGCCGATGGCGACGGGCTGGCGCTGGCCTTGCCGGGCCTGCCGGCGGATGCGAGCGATCTGCGCTTCTTTCCCTTTTCCGACACGCTCATCGACCACGCTGCGGACCAGCCCGCGACCATCGGAAAGGCCGCGCGCCTCCTGCTGGCGCGCTCGGGCGGCTTCAAGCTCGAGAAGCCCGAAGTCGCGGGCGTGCTGACCTTCAACGAGGGGGGCGAGGCGCGTGCGCTCGTGCTGACGGCCGACGCGGATCCCGCCCTGCTTGCCGGTGAGGCAGGCCCTGGCACGGCGGCATCGCCGCCCGCCGCGGTGCGCATCTCCGTCCCCGCGCAGGGCGCCGACCTGACGCTGCTCGCGGCACTGGCCTTCGCCTTGGCCGGCGGGTTGATTCTCAACCTGATGCCCTGCGTGCTGCCGGTCCTGTTCATCAAGGCGCTCGGCTTTGCGCAGACGGCGCATCGCAGCCGCGCCGAAACCCGTGAGCAGGGCCTGCTCTTCCTCTGCGGCGTGCTGCTGGCCTTCCTCGTGCTGGCCGGCGCCGTGATCGCGCTGGGCGCTCTCGGCAGCAGCGTCGGCTGGGGCTTCCAGCTGCAATCGCCGCCGCTCGTCATCGCGCTGGCGGTGGTGATGGTGCTGATCGGCCTCAACCTGATCGGCGCCTTCGAGATCGGCGGCTCGGTCGTCGGCGTCGGCGACGGGCTGGCCAGCCGCGGCGGTCGCCTCGGCGCCTTCATGACCGGGATGCTCGCCGTCGTCGTCGCCACGCCCTGCACGGCGCCCTTCATGGGGGCGGCGATGGGCTATGCGGTGACGCAGCCGCCGGCGGTCGCGCTCTCGGTCTTCATGGCGCTGGCGCTGGGCTTCGCCTTGCCGGTGGTGGCGCTCTCCTTCGCGCCCGGCCTGCTGCGGCTGCTGCCCAAGCCCGGGCGCTGGATGCTGGTGCTGAAGCAGGCCTTCGCCTTCCCGATGTTCGCCACCGCGATCTGGCTGATCTGGGTCGCTTCGGTGCAGACCGGGCCGCAAGGCGTGCTCGCCGCGCTGGTCGCCGTGCTGGCGGCCGGCTTCGTCGTCTGGCTCGTCGGCGTGACGCGCGGCTCGCTGACGCGTCGCGTCTTCGGAACGGCCCTGTCGGTGCTGGTCGTCATCGGCGCCGGCTGGTTCGCGCTCGAGAACGCCGTCCCGGGCGCCAATACCGAGGCGCGGGCGGGCGCCGTCGAGGCCTGGAGCCCTGAGCGCGTCGCGGCCTTGCAGGCCGAAGGCAAGCCGGTCTTCGTCAACTTCACCGCCGCCTGGTGCATCACCTGTCTGGCCAATGAGCGCGTCGCGCTGTCGCGGCAGGAGGTCAAGGACGCCTTCGCCCGGCTCGGCGTCACCTATCTCAAGGGCGACTGGACCAATCGCGATTCACGCATCGCCCGGGCGCTCGCCGAGCAGGGCCGCGCCGGCGTGCCGCTCTACCTGTTCTATCCCGGCGCCAGGGACGCGACCCCCGAGGTCCTGCCGCAGCTGCTGACGCCGGACACGGTGATCGCGGCGGCGGAGCGGGCGGCAGGGCGGGACGGGAAGACGGCGGCGAACCGCCCCTGATCCCGGTGTCAGGGGGTGCGGGCGCCGAGGTCGCGCGGCGCCGCGTTCACCGTGACGATCTGGCCGTTGCGCAGTTCGAGCACGGCAAGCCCGCGGTCGATCTGCCCGTCGGGCCGGAAGCGGAAGACGCCGTCGGCGCCGGCAAAGCCCGACGCATTGGTCAGAACCGCTTCCGAGAAGCGCTGCGTGCCCTGCGTGCGGGCGAGCGCCGCAGCCAGCGAAACCGCATCGTAGGACAGGGTCGCCGTGCGGGTCGGCGCGCTGTTGAAGCGCTGCTGGTAGCGGCCGGCGAAGGCGTTGAAGCCGGCGGTGTCGGGCGAGGCGAACCAGCCGCCCTGGATCGCCTGGACCTGCGCGACGCTGCTGTCGTTCCAGACGCCGGTACCGAGCGGCTTCACCTTGCGCGGGTCGAAGCCGGCCTGCTGCAGCGCCTGCCCGAGCGCCGGCATGGTGTCGGCGGCGGCGGGCACGAACAGCGCATCCGCCTGCTGCAGAGACGGCATCAGGCGCTGGACGGCGGCGCGCATCGCGGCCGGGTCCGAGGTGAAGCGCTCGATCGCTGCAACGCGGGCGCCGCGCGCCGCGACCGCCTGCTGGAAGGCGGCCTCGACGACCTTGCCATAGGCGGTGTCCGGCACCAGTGCGGCGAAGGATTTGCGGCCCTGCTGCGAGGCATAGGCGATGACCCGGTTGACGTCGTTCTCGGGTGGGAAGGAAAGCAGGTAGACGCCGCGCGACGCCACGTTGGAATCGCTGGAGAAGGCGATGACCGGCCGGTTGGCCGCCTTCGCGACCTGCCCTGCCGCCTGCACCGCCGGGGCGAAGAGCGGGCCGATGATCAACTCGGCGCCTTCCGAGAGCGCGGCTTGCGTCGCGGCGCGCGCGCCTTCCGGCGTGCCACGGTCGTCCTTGACCAGCAGCGTCAGGTCGGCATTCGGGAATTCGGCCAGTGCCATTTCCGCCGCGTTCTTCAGCGAGTTGCCAACGACGCCGCCCTGGCCCTCGGCACTCAGCGGCAGCACGAGGCCGACCTTGACCTTGCCGGTGCCGATGGTTTCCCCGCTTGGTCCGGCAGGTTGCGTCGGGGCCGAACCCTCGAAGCCGGGGAGGCCCGAGGTGCCGCCACCGCAGCTTGCGAGCATCAGGCCGAGCGAGACGGCGAGCGCGCCCGCCTTGAACCGCAGAACCGGTGCGAAGTGCCGATGGTGCAACACGGGCGATCTCCAGTCGTGACCGGGCCGGCGAATGCCTCGCCCGGCGATACAGTCCCCCCGCGGGACTCTCGTGCCAGTGCGGCATGCTATTTTCAAGTTGTTAACTATAGGTTGCACGGGCCGGCTCGCCTCTCGATGGCGCCGGCCTGTCGCCTGTGGCAGCTTGCGGCCATGTCGAGCGCCGCCGGTCCCCGCCCCGCCACCTATACCGCCTTCGGGCTCAAGGCCGAGGCCGAGCCGCTGGCGCCGGGGCTGCACATCGTCGCGACGCCGATCGGCAATCTCGGAGACATCTCCTTCCGCGCGCTGGCGACGCTCGCCGCTGCCGACGCGATCCTCGCCGAGGACACCCGTACCTCGAAGACGCTGCTGGCGCATTACGGCATCGCGACGCCGCTCCTGCCCTATCACGAGCACAACGCGGCGCAGATGCGCCCGAAGGTGCTGGCGCGATTGCGCGAGGGCGGCAGGCTCGCGCTGATTTCGGATGCCGGCACGCCGCTGGTCTCCGACCCCGGCTACAAGCTGGTCGCCGAGCTGGTGACCGAGGGCTTGCCCGTCACCGGCATACCCGGCCCGTCCGCGGTGCTCGCCGCGCTGGTGCTCGCAGGGCTTCCGACCGACCGCTTCTTCTTCGAAGGCTTCCTGCCGCCGAAATCGGCCGCGCGGCGGACGCGATTGACGGAGCTCGCCACCATTCCCGGCACGCTCGTCTTCTTCGAATCGCCACGGCGTCTTGCCGAGATGCTGGCCGACGCGGCCGCGGTCTTCGGCAGCCGTACCGGTGCGGTGGCGCGCGAACTGACCAAGTTCCACGAGACGGTGCGGCGCGGCAGGCTGCCCGAGCTCGCGGCCCATTACGAGGAGGCGGAAGAGGCGCGCGGCGAGATCGTCGTCATCATCGGCCCGCCCGGCGCCGACGAGTTGCTGCCGACCGGCGATGTGATCGATGAGCGTTTGCGTGCAGCGCTCGTCGGGCTCTCGCTCAAGGAAGCGGTGGCTCAGGTCGCGGCCGAGACCGGCCAGCCGCGCCGCAAGGTCTATGCGCGCGCGCTCGAACTCACCCGCGGCGATCCGTGACGGACGGCGACAACCGTGCCGAACGGCGCAGCCGCCGGGCGCGGCGCTCCGGCCTGTCGGGCCGACGGGCAGAGTGGCTCGCCATCCTCTGGCTCAGCGCGAAGGGTTACCGGCTGCTCGAGCGACGCTTCGGCGGCAAGGGCGGCGAGATCGACCTCGTGATGCGGCGCGGACGCACGGTCGCCTTCGTCGAGGTCAAGGCCCGCGCCCGGCTGGAAGAGGCGCTGACAGCGGTGACGGCCCGAAAGCAGCGCCTCGTCGAGCGCCGCGTCCGGCAATGGCTCGCCCGCAACCCTTGGGCGATGGGCTACGACCTCAGGGCCGATGCGGTCTTCCTGGCGCCGTGGCATCGGCCGCGTCATGTGCCGGCCGCCTTCGAGCTTGTCCTGTGATGCAGGGCGCCCCACTTGCAGGAACCGGGTCCGCGGCCCGATAAGAACCCGCTGCAACAGGAAGCCTGCCATGTCTCTCAGCGTCGCCATCCAGATGGACCCGATCGAGCGCATCCGGATCGCCGGCGATACCGGCTTCGCGCTGATGCTGGAGGCGCAGGCGCGGGGCCACACGCTCTACACCTACACCCCCGACAAGCTCTCCATGCGCGACGGCAGGGTCACGGCACCGATGCGCCCGGTCACGGTGCGCGACGCCGAGGGCGACCATTTCACGGCCGGAGCCGAGGAGAAGCTCGACCTCTCGACGCTCGACGTCGTGCTGCTCCGGCAGGACCCGCCCTTCGACATGGCCTATGTCACGACCACCCACATGCTGGAGCGCATCCATCCGAAGACGCTGGTGGTCAACAATCCGACGGAGGTGCGCAACGCGCCCGAGAAGATCTTCGTCACCCATTTCCCCGAGCTGATGCCGCCGACGCTGATCACCCGCGATCGGGCCGAGATCGAGGCCTTCCGCGACGAGCATGGCGAGATCGTGATGAAGCCGCTCTACGGCCATGGCGGCGCGACCGTGTTCAAGACCAGCAGGACGGATCCGAATTTCGGCTCGCTCTTCGATCTCTTCAGCAACCTCTTCCGCGAGCCCTGGGTGGTGCAGGGCTTCATCAAGGAGGTCAGCGAGGGCGACAAGCGCATCATCCTGATCGACGGCAAGGCGGCCGGCGCGGTCAACCGCGTGCCGGCTGTCGGCGACCTGCGCGCCAACATGGTGCGCGGCGGCGCCGCGCGGCCGACCGACCTGTCGAAGAAGGAGCTCGAGATCTGCGAGGCGATCGGCCCCGAGCTCAGCCGTCGCGGCCTGCTGCTCGTCGGCATCGACGTGATTCACGGCAAGCTCACCGAGATCAACGTCACCGCGCCGACCGGCGTGCGCGCCATCAAGAAGCTCGGCGGCCCGGATCTGGCGGCGCAACTCTGGGACGTGATCGAGTCGAAGCGCTGAAGCCATTCGGCGGAAAACCGGCCGCCACTGCCTGACTCGTCATTGCGAGGAGCGTCAGCGACGAAGCAATCCAGGAAGACTGGGCTGACGTCTCACCCGGTCCTCTGGATTGCTTCGCTGCGCTCGCAATGACGGACAAGGGTGGAGAGGGCAATCAAGCCGCGACGCCGGTGCCGTTCAGCGGATTGGTCTCGTCCCAGCCATAGCGCAGCGTCTCGAAGCGCATCGTCAGCGAATCCAGCAGCAGCAGCTTGCCGACCAGCGGCTCGCCGAAGCCGGTGACGGCGCGGATCACCTCCAGCGCCATCAGCGAACCGATGACGCCCGGCAGCGCGCCGAGCACGCCGGCTTCCGCGCAGGTCGGGATCGCGCCGGGCGGTGGGGCTTCGGGGAAGAGGCAGCGCCAGGTCGGATTCGGCCGCCCGTCCGGCCCGGTCTCATGGGCGCGGATCGTGGTCAGCGAGCCGTCGAAGCGCCCGAGCGCGCCCATCACCACCGGCCTGTGCTCGTGAAAGCAGGCATCCGAAACGGCGTAGCGCGTGGCGAAATTGTCCGAGCCTTCGGCGACGACATCGTAGAAGGCGATCATCGCGCGGGCATTGTGCGGGTCGACGCGCGTGACATGCTCCTCGACCACGACATTGGGATTGAGCCTGCGGATGAATCCGGCGGCCGCGACCGCCTTGTGCGCGCCGATGTCGCCGGTGGTGAAGATGGTCTGGCGCTGCAGGTTCGAGAGCGAGACGATATCGTCGTCGACGATGCCGATCTTGCCGATGCCGGCAGCCGCCAGATACTGGATCAGCGGCGCGCCGAGCCCGCCCGCGCCGACGACCAGGACCCGGGCGTTCTTCAGCTTCTGCTGCCCCGGGCCGCCGATCTCCGGCAGCACGATATGGCGAGCGTAGCGCTCGATCTCGTCGTCGTTCAGCATGGCGCGCAGGATACGGCTTCAGGCCCGGTCTCGGCAATCGCGTCCTGCGCGATTGCCGAGACCTTCCGACAGCTTGGCCGCGCGGCCGCGCCATGCCATCGTGGCCTGATCGAGGGCCGGCCAACGGCGCCCGGCGTCAACAGGGGATATGCGATGCGTTTGGGTTCTCTAGCGGCGGCGCTGGCGGGCGTTGCGCTTTCGGCGATGGCGGCTTTCGCACAGCAGCCGGTCAAGCCGGCGATCGTCTATGACAAGGGCGGCAAGTTCGACAAATCCTTCAACGAGGGCGTCTTCATCGGTGCGGAGAAGTTCCGCAAGGAGACCGGGGTCGAATTCCGCGATTTCGAACCGAACAATGATGCCCAGATCGAGCAGGCGCTGCGCCGTTTCGCCCGCGACGGCAACTCGCCGATCATCGCCGTCGGCTTCTCTCAGGCGACCGCCTTGCAGAAGGTCGCGGCCGAGTTCCCCGACCTGAAGTTCACGATCATCGACATGGTCGTTGACCTGCCCAACGTGCAGTCGATCGTCTTCAAGGAGCATGAGGGCTCCTACCTTGTCGGCCTGCTGGGGGCGATGGCGTCGAAGACCAACAAGCTCGGTTTCGTCGGCGGCATGGACATCCCGCTGATCCGCAAATTCGCCTGCGGCTACGTCCAGGGCATCAAGGCGGCCAAGCCCGATGCCGAGATTTTCCAGAACATGACCGGCTCGACGCCCGCGGCCTGGGCCGATCCGGTCAAGGGCGGCGAGCTCGCCAAGTCGCAGATCGACCGCGGAGCGGATGTGATCTATCACGCTGCCGGCGGCACCGGCATCGGCGTGCTGCGGGCCGCGGCCGATGCGGGCAAGCTCGGCATCGGCGTCGATTCCAACCAGAATGCGCTGCATCCCGGCAAGATCCTGACCTCGATGCTGAAGCGCGTCGACGTCGCCGCCTACAACTCCTTCATGGCCGCCCGCAACGGCGGCTGGAAGCCGGGGATCTCCGTGCTCGGCCTCAAGGAAGGCGGCGTCGACTGGGCGCTCGACGACAACAACAGGGCGCTGATCACGCCCGAGATGAAGGCCGCCGCCGACAAGGCCAAGGCCGACATCATCTCGGGCAAGATCCAGGTCCACGACTACATGTCCGACCAGAAATGCACGATGTGAGGCGCGGACCGCGCTCTTGAGCACCGCCCCTGTCCCTCCGGCGATCGAGCTCGCCGGCATCTCCAAGCGCTTCGGCGCGGTCGCGGCGAACAGGGACGTCTCGCTCGCGGTCGCCGTCGGCTCGATCCATGGCATCGTCGGCGAGAACGGCGCCGGCAAGTCGACGCTGATGTCGATCCTCTACGGCTTCTACGAGGCCGATGCCGGCGAGATCCGGGTTGCCGGAAAGCCGCGCCGCATCCGTTCTCCGGCCGATGCGATCGCGGCGGGGATCGGGATGGTCCACCAGCACTTCATGCTGGTCGACACCCTGAGCGTCGTCGAGAACGTCGTGCTCGGCGCCGAGGGCGGGGCGAGGCTCAAGGGCGGCCTGGCGAAAGCCCGGGCCGAGTTGGCGCGGCTGTCCCGGGAATACGGCCTCGCGATCGAGCCCGACGCCATTGTCGGCGAGCTGTCCGTCGGCCTGCAGCAGCGCGTCGAGATCCTGAAGGCGCTCTATCGCGGTGCCGAGGTCCTGATCCTCGACGAGCCGACGGCGGTATTGACGCCGGCCGAGGCGGACCAGCTCTTCGCCCTGCTCCGGGCCTTGAAGGCGCAGGGCAAGACGGTGATCCTGATCACCCACAAGCTGCGCGAGATCATGGCGGTCACCGATACGGTCTCGGTGATGCGCCGCGGCGAGATGGTCGCCGGGTTTCGTACGGCAGAGACCTCGCCGCCGGCGCTGGCCGAGGCGATGGTCGGCCGGCGCGTGCTGCTGCGCGTCGAGAAGCCCCCGCGCGAGCGCGGCGCAGCCGTTCTCGAAGCGGTCGGCCTCACCTGTCGCGACGCGCGCGGTACCGAGACGCTGCGGGACGTCGGCCTCACGCTGCATGCCGGCGAGATCGTCGGGATCGCCGGTGTCGCGGGCAACGGCCAGAGCGAGTTGCTCGAGGTGCTTGCCGGCCTGGTCCAGCCGACCCGCGGCGTCATTCGCCTGGGTGGCCGGATTCTGACAGCGGCGGACCGGCATCCCGCCAGACTGCGCGAGCGCGGCGTGATGCATGTCCCCGAGGATCGCCAGCGCAGCGGCCTCGTCACCGCCTTCAGCGCCGCTGAGAACGCGATCCTGGGTTATCAGGGCGATCCGGCCTTTCGCGCCGGGCCCTTCCTCTCGCCGGCGCGTATCGAGGCGCATGCGCGCACGGCCTTCGCCGCTTACGACGTGCGCCCGCCCGATCCGGCGCTGAAGACCGCGAAGTTTTCGGGTGGCAACCAGCAGAAGATCGTCCTGGCCCGCGAGATCGAGCGGCATCCCAGGGTGCTGCTCGTCGGTCAGCCGACGCGCGGCGTCGATATCGGCGCCATCGAGTTCATCCACCGCCGGCTGGTCGAGCTGCGCGATGCCGGCGTCGCGATCCTGCTCGTCTCGGTCGAGCTCGAGGAGGTGATGGCGCTGTCCGACCGCATCCTCGCTCTCTGCGGCGGCCGCATCACCGGCGAGCGTGCGGCGGAGCGGGCGGATGAGCGCGAGCTCGGCCTGCTGATGGCCGGCGTCACGGACGAGGCCGCATGAGCGCCGCGCCGATCGACCTGCCGCGCTGGGCCGACACCGCCCTCGTTCCGCTCGTCTCGGTCGCGGCGGCGCTGCTAGTCGCCGGGCTCGTCGTCATCGGCATCGGCGAGAACCCGCTGGAGGCGACGGCGCTTCTGCTGCGCGGCGCGCTCGGCAGCGCCGAGGGGATCGGCTTCACGCTCTACTATACCACGAACTTCATCTTCACCGGGCTTGCCGTCGCGGTCGCCTTCCATGCCGGCTTGTTCAATATCGGCGGGGAGGGCCAGGCGACGGTCGCCGGCATTTTTGCGGCGCTGGCCTGCACGGCGCTCTCGGCGATGCCGGGCTTTCTGTCGGTCGCGGGCTTCCTGGCGGCGCCCATCGCCATCCTCGCCGCGGCGGCGGGCGGCGCGGCCTATGCCTTCGTTCCGGGCTGGCTCCAGGCCAAGCGCGGCAGCCATGTCGTCATCACCACGATCATGCTGAACTTCGTCGCCGCGACGCTGATCGTCTATCTGCTGCGCGAGGTGATCGGCAAGGTCGGCTCGATGCAGCCGGAGACGCCGGATTTCCCGCCTCAGGCCGTGCTGGCGCCGATGCATCAGCTTCTCGCGCCGCTCGGCCTCAAGCTGCCGGCGACGCCGCTCAACAGCGCCTTCCTGCTGGCGCTGATGGCGCTCGTCGCGGTCTGGCTGCTGATCTGGCGCACGCGGCTGGGCTACGCGATCCGCACCGTCGGGGCCAATCCGCGCGCTGCCGCCTATGCCGGCATCTCGCCCGCGGCCGTCACCATGGTCGCGATGGCGATCTCCGGCGCGCTCGCCGGCGGTCTGGCGGTCAACGAGGCGCTCGGCGTGCAGCACCGGCTGGTGCTCGATTTCACCGCCGGCTACGGCTTCGTCGGCATCGCGGTCGCGCTGATGGGGCGTGGTCATCCGGTCGGCGTCGGTCTGGCGGCGCTGCTCTTCGGGGTGCTCTACCAGGGCGGAGCCGAGCTCTCCTTCGACAAGCCGACCATCACCCGCGACATGGTGGTGGTGATCGGCGGCGTCCTCATCCTGTTCGCCGGAGCCCTCGACGGGCTGTTCCGCAAACTGGTGGCGCTGGCGCTTGGTCGCGGGGGACCAGGCTGATGGACTGGCTCCAGACGCTCGCCGTCGTGCTCGATTCCATGGTCCGCCTCTCGATTCCGCTGATCTGCGCGGCCATGGCGGGGCTGTGGTCCGAGAAGGCCGGCGTCGTCGATATCGGCCTCGAGGGCAAGATGCTGGTCGCCGCCTTCGCCGCCGCCGTCGCGGCCTATGCCTCGGGCTCTGCCTGGGTGGGGCTGGGCGCCGGCATCCTCGCCTCCGTCGCCCTGGCGCTGCTGCACGGTTTTGCCGCCATCACCTGGCGCGGCAACCAGATCGTCTCCGGCGTGGCGGTCAACATGCTCGCTGCGGGCCTGAGCGTCGTCCTCGGCAACGCCTGGTACGGGCAGGGCGGGCGCACGCCCTCGCTCGAAGGCGCGGCGCGCTTCGGCGAGCTGACGCTGCCCTTCGCGCGCTGGGCACGCGAGCACGTCCCGGTGCTCGGCCTGTTCTACGACGAGGTCGTCTCCGGTCATGCCGCGCCGGCCTATCTCGCCATTCTCTGCGTGCTCGCGACGGCCTTGATGCTGAAGCGGACCCGCTTCGGCCTGCGTATCCGGGCCGTTGGCGAAAATCCCGCGGCGGTCGACACCGCCGGCATTTCCGTCGCGGGCCTGCGCTACGCCGCGGTCGCGATCTGCGGCCTGCTCTGCGGTCTCGGCGGCACCTATCTCGCCGTGGCGCAATCGGCGGGCTTTCTGCCGCAGATGACGGCGGGGCGCGGTTTCATCGCGCTGGCGGCCGTGATCTTCGCCAATTGGCGGCCCTGGCCCGCGCTCGGCGCCTGCCTGCTCTTCGGTCTGCTCGATGCGGTCGCGATCCGGCTCCAGGGCGTCAGCCTGCCGGGAATCGGTCTCGTCCCGGTGGAAGCGATCCAGGCCTTGCCCTATCTGATGACCATCATCCTCCTTGCCGGCTTCATCGGCAAGGCGACGCCGCCAAAAGCCTCCGGGATTCCCTATGTCAAGGAACGCTGATGTGGCCGATGCCGATTTGGACGCGCTTTTCGCGGCGGCCTCTCGCATTCAGCCACGAGCCTATGCGCCCTATTCGCGCTTCAAGGTCGGTGCGGCGCTGCTGGCGGATGACGGCGCGCTGTATGCCGGCTGCAACGTCGAGAATGCCGCCTATCCGGTCGGCGCCTGCGCCGAAGCCGGCGCGATCTCGGCGATGATCGCGGGCGGTGCCAGGACGATTCGCGCCGTGCTCGTCTTCGGCGAGGGTCCGGAGCTCGTCACCCCCTGCGGCGCCTGCCGCCAGCGGATCCGCGAATTCGCCTTGCCGGAGACGCCGGTCGCCATCGCCGGACCCGAAGGCATCCGCGCGCGTTTCACGCTCGGCGAGTTGTTGCCAGCGTCCTTCGGACCAGCCAACTTGCCGCGGTGATTTGCGGCGGCCGGCTGGCCGGAAGGAGTTCGCATGGCGGCCGATCCGGCCTTCGACGAAGCGGCCTCGGTGCTGATCGACAAGGGCGTCGACGGCCCGGTCGACTGTGCGCTGGTGCTCGGCACAGGGCTTGGCGCCGTCGTCGACGACGTCCAGGACGCGATCCGCATTCCCTATGCGGATATCCCCGGCTTTCCGCGCGGCGAGGTCTCCGGCCACGCCCGCCAGCTCTGCTACGGCACGTTGTTCGGCCGCAAGGTGCTGATCTATCAAGGCCGCGCGCATTACTACGAAGGCGGCGATCCGGCGGTGATGCGCGTGCCGCTCGGCCTGCTCACCGCCTTCGGCTCGCCCCCCCTGATCCTGACCAATGCGGCGGGCTCGCTGAGGCCCGAGATGGGGCCGGGCAGTCTCGCGCTCATCACCGATCACATCAATCTCAACGGGCCCAACCCGCTGGTGGGCGACCGGGGCGACGGCCGCTTCGTGCCGATGGTCGATGCCTATGATCCGCTGCTGCGCGGCCGCCTGAAGCGCGCGGCCGCCAACGCGGCCATGTCGCTGGGCGAGGGGGTCTATATGTGGTTTTCCGGCCCGAGCTTCGAGACGCCGGCGGAGATCCGCATGGCGAAGACGCTCGGCGCCGATCTCGTCGGCATGTCGACCGTGCCGGAGGTCATCCTGGCGCGGCGCCACGACATCCGGGTGGCCGCGCTCTCCATCGTCACCAATATGGGCGCCGGCCTGCATGGCGGAGCTCCGCATCACAGCGAGACGCGCGACGTCGCCGCGATGGCCTCGCGCTCCCTGCGCCGCCTGATACGCGGCTTCCTTTCGGAGCTTTGAGATGTCGGACGACAATCACGCCAGCGGGGCGCTGGCCAGGCGGGCCCTCGCGCTGCTCGACCT
The DNA here is from genome assembly GCF_001898115.1 of Allobosea sp. 67-29. Lineage (GTDB taxonomy): Bacteria > Pseudomonadota > Alphaproteobacteria > Rhizobiales > Beijerinckiaceae > Allobosea. The sequence continues at coordinate 300,686 of NZ_MKSQ01000005.1, forward strand.
CACTGTTCTCGCCGATGACGCGACGGCGGACGGCGCCCGCGATCTGTGCCGCCGCGCCGTCTCCGGCCCGGTGCCGGTGGCCGCGGTCTGCCTCTGGCCGCGCTTCGTCGCGGTGGCGCGCGAGGCACTCGGCGACAGCCCGGTCAGGATCGCAACGGTGGTCAATTTCCCGGATGGAGACACGCCGATCGCGCCGGTGATCCGGGAGACCGAGGCGGCGCTGCAAGCCGGCGCCGACGAGATCGACCTCGTCCTGCCCTGGCGTGCGGTGCTCGCTGGGCAGGTGACGGCGGCGGCCGCGATGGTCCGCAACGTCAGGATGCGCTGCGGCGACAAGCTGCTGAAGGTCATCCTGGAGACCGGCGAATACCCCGATCTCGACAAGGTCCGGATCGCCGCGGAGCTGGCCATCGCCTCGGGTGCCGACTTCATCAAGACCTCGACCGGCAAAACCGCCCATTCCGCCAGCATCCCTGCGGCCCGGATGATGCTCAGCGTCATCGCCATGACGGCCCGTCCGGTCGGATTGAAGCCCTCCGGCGGCATCCGCACGCTCGCCGATGCCAGGGGCTATCTCGACCTTGCCGATGCGACGATGGGTGCGGGCTGGGCGACGCCGCAGCGCTTCCGCTTCGGCGCGAGCGGCCTCTACGGCGCCCTGGTTGCCGCGATCGCCGGCGGCGACGCCGCCGGCCCGAAGGCGGGAACCTATTGATGCGGCTCACGCAGGAGATCATCGCGGCCAAGCGCGACGGCGGCGAATTGCCGGACGCCGACATCCGCCAGCTCATCGCCGGGCTGACCGACGGCTCGGTCAGCGAGGGGCAGGCGGCGGCCTTCGCCATGGCCGTGTTCTTCAGGGACATGACCGTGAAGGAGCGGGTGGCGCTGACGCTCGCCATGCGCGATTCCGGCACGGTGCTGAACTGGGACGATCTGCCGGGCCCGGCTCTCGACAAGCATTCGACCGGCGGCGTCGGCGACACGGTGAGCCTGCCGCTCGCGGCCGCCGTCGCGGCCTGTGGCGGCTATGTGCCGATGATCTCCGGCCGCGGCCTCGGCCATACCGGCGGCACGCTCGACAAGCTCGACGCCGTGCCCGGCTATGTCACGCAGCCCGACACCACGCTGTTCCGCAAGGTGGTGCGCGAGGCGGGCTGCGCCATCATCGGCCAGACCGCCGATCTGGCGCCTGCCGACAAGCGCCTCTACGCCATCCGCGACGTCACGGCGACGGTCGAATCGCTGCCGCTGATCACCGCCTCGATCCTGTCCAAGAAGCTCGCGGCCGGCCTGCACGGCCTTGCCATGGATGTGAAGTTCGGCTCCGGCGCCTTCCTGCCCGAGCCGGCGAAGGCGCGCGCGCTGGCGCAGGCGCTCGTCGGCGTCGCCAACGATGCCGGCCTGCCGACCACGGCGCTGCTCACTGCTATGGACGAGCCTCTGGCGAGCGCCGCCGGCAATGCGCTCGAGGTCGCCTATGCGCTCGATCACCTGACCGGCCGCCGCCGCGAGCCGCGCTTCCATGAGGTCACCGTCGCGCTCGGCGCCGAGATGCTGCTGCTCGGCGGCCTGGCGGCGGATCTGGAACAGGCCCGCGGCCGGATCGAGCAGGCTTTCGCCTCGGGCGCTGCGGCGGAACGCTTCGCCCGCATGGTCGTGGCGCTCGGCGGCCCGGCCGACCTGCTCGATGCGCCGGCAAAGCATCTTGCCGCGGCGCCGCTGGTGAAGCCGGTCTTCGCGGCTGCGGCGGGCGAGGTCTCTGGCATCGACACGCGCGCCCTGGGCCTCGCGGTCGTCGCACTTGGCGGCGGCCGGGTGCGGCCGCAGGACGGCATCGACCATGCCGTGGGCCTCACGGAAATGGCCGGCATCGGTGACGCCGTCGGGCCGGACCGGCCGCTCGCCATCGTCCATGCGCGCAGCGAGGACGCTGTCCTTGCGGCGAGCGAGCGCTTGCGCAAGGCCTATCGGATCGGAGAGGGTGCGGCACGGGGCGAACTGGTCGCCGCGCGGATCACGGAAAGAACACGGGCATGAGTCTGCTTCTGGCCATGACGGGCTGGCATGTCGAGGATTGGCGCGCGCGCTTCCAGGCGCTGCTGCCGGAGATGCCGATCGTGGTGCTGGGCGAGCCCTTCGACCGCCGCGCCGTGCATTACGTCGCGAGCTGGAAGCACCCGGCCGGCAGCCTGACCGGTCTGCCCAATCTCGCCGCGATCTTCTCGCTCGGCGCCGGCGTGGATTTTCTCTTCGCCGACGACAAGCTGCCGGAAGTGCCGATCGCACGCGTGGTCGACCCCGACCTGACGACGCGGATGAGCGAATATGTCGTGCTGCATTGCCTGATGTATCTGCGCCAGCAGCACCGCTACATGCGCCAGCAGCAGGCGAAGCTCTGGGAGGACGACCGCAACCAGCCGGCGGCGCGCTCCGTGCGCGTCGGCATCATGGGTCTGGGCGAGCTCGGCCTCGACGCGGCGGCCAAGCTCAAGCTCATCGGTTTCGATGTGGCCGGCTGGAGCCGCTCGCCGAAGAGCGCGGAGGGCTTGCAGACCTTCTCCGGCGAGGACGGGCTGAAGGCGTTCCTGGCCCGGACCGACATCCTCGTCAGCCTGGTGCCGCTGACGCCGCAGACGCGCGGCATCCTCAATGCCGAGCTGTTCGCCGGGCTCGCCCGGGACGGCCGGCTCGGCGGGCCGTTCCTGATCAATCCCGGCCGCGGCGGGCTCCAGGTCGCGGACGACATCGTCGCCGCGCTCGATGCCGGCACGCTCAAGGGCGCGACGCTCGACGTCTTCGAGACCGAGCCGCTGCCGGTGGAGTCGCCGCTCTGGAGCCATCCGGGCGTGACCATCACGCCCCACAACGCCGCGATGTCCGAGCCGGAGGCCATCGCCTCGCTGGTCGCGGCGCAGATCAGGCGTCTGGAGGCGGGCGAGCCGCTGCTGCACGCGGTCGATCCGGCGCGCGGATACTGAACGCGGCACGGCTTCACCGAACCGTCGTCCGGCTGTTGTCGGCCTGCCATCCGGGCGCGCGAAGCGGGCTGACCTCGTTCAGCCCGGAGTATCCCATGCGCGCCTCGCTCGCCGTCGCCCTGCTTCTGTCGTCGACCATGCTCGCCGGGGCCGAGACCCCGCAGAAGGAGTTTCCCGCCAAGTTCCTCGGCCAGGCGCTGCTGCCGGCGGCGACGATCATCCCGGCCCCGGCCGATGCTCCCGCCGACCTCAGGGTCTCCGGCAAATTCGTCACGCCGGGCAAGCGCGTCGAGGCGGTCGGCTCGGTGACGGGCACTTCGGGCGGCCGACCGACGGGCCTGTCGACGCCCTTCGCCGGCCAGCCGGTGCAGGGCTTCTCAGGCATCCGCTCGCTGGGCAATGGCGAGTTCCTCGTGCTGACCGACAACGGCTTCGGCGCCAAGGCGAACTCGCCGGATGCGATGCTGTTCTTCCACCGCCTCAGGGCCGATTTCGAGAAGGGCGTGATCGAGCGTCTCTCGACCACCTTCCTGCGCGACCCCGACAAGAAGATTCCCTTCCGCATCGTCCATGAGGGCACACAGCAACGCTATCTGACGGGCGCGGATTTCGACCCCGAGTCGATCCAACCGATCGGCGGCAAGTACTGGATCGGCGAGGAGTTCGGCCCCTACCTCATCCGGGTCGACGCCGACGGCAAGGTCGAAGCGGTGTTCGAGACGCAGGTCGACGGCAAGCCGGCCCGCTCGCCCGACCACTATGCGGTGACGACGCCTGGCGCGCCCGAACAATCCGTCGTCTTCAACATCCGCCGCTCCAACGGCTTCGAGGGCATGGCCCAGTCGCCGGATGGCCGCTTCCTTTACCCGCTGCTCGAAGGACCATTCTGGAACGCCGAGGCCAGGACCTATGAGGAGCGGGATGGCAAGGCCGTGTTGCGCATCCTCGAATTCGACGTCGCCAATGAAAAATGGACCGGCCGGTCCTGGTTCTTCCCGCTCGAGCAGAAGGGCAACGCCATCGGCGACTTCAACATGATCGATGCCACGACGGCGCTGGTCATCGAGCGGGACAATGGCGAGGGGACCGCCGACAGGGCCTGCCCGGCCGGCCAGAAGGGCCCGGACTGCTTCCACGATCTCGCCCGGTTCAAGCGCATCGTGAAGATCGAGATGACCGACGCCAATGTCGGCAAGCCGGTGCGCAGGATCGGCTATGTCGACCTGATGAAGATCGCCGATCCCGACGGCAAGGCGAAGCAGGGCAGCAAGGACGGCGTCTTCACCTTCCCCTTCTTCACCATCGAGAATGTCGATGTGGTCGACCGGGCGAACGGCGTGATCGTCGTCGGCAACGACAACAACCTCCCCTTTTCCTCCTCGCGCGATCCGAAGAAGGCCGATGACGACGAACTCGTCCTGCTGTCCGTAAAGGAACTGCTCGACGCGAAGTGAGTGCGCTCCTTTCTGGAGGACGGGCTTGGAACCGGCGGCCGGCTCTGCCTGGCCGTCAGGTGTTGCCGGTCTGTTCTTGAAGGGGTGCCGCGTCGGGCGTATAATGATGGTGACCAAGCGCCTCGTGCGCGAGGCGCAGTGGTTGGATGATCGTCACCGATGGAGGTGATCATGATGACCGCGAAGATGAAGGCCGGACGGACGCAGGACTGGCTTAACCTGATCCTCGTCGCGCTGCTGTTCTTCTCGCCCTGGTTCATGGGCTATGCCGACGATGTCATGCCGACGCGCAACGCCTGGATTGTCGGCGTGGTGCTCGCCTTGATCGCGGTCGCCGCGATCTCGGCCTTCGCCGAATGGGAAGAGTGGCTGACCCTGGCGCTCGGGCTATGGCTGGTGGCCTCGCCCTGGATGCTCGGCTTCACGACCCATCTCCCCGCCTTCTGGAGCCATGTCGCCGTCGGTCTGCTGACCGCGGGGATTTCGGCCTGGGCGGTGTGGGACTACCGGCACGAGCCGCACGCGACGGCCTGAGAGCGTCGCTCTCGTTGCGGCTCCGGCGCGGCCTAGTTGCGGAGCGCGCCGGGGCCGGCGACCGCCGCCGGCGGGCATTTGCCCGAAATGATCATGCCCAGGACCTCGTCCTGGGTGACGTCCGCCGTGCGGGCCGTGCCGACGACCCTGCCGTTCTTCATCACGGTGACGCGGTCGGCGAGGTCGAAGACATCGTGCAGGTCGTGGCTGATCAGGAAGATGCCGATGCCCTGCTTCTTGAGCTGCAGGATCAGTTCCGCCACCTGCTTCGTCTCGGCCGGGCCGAGCGCCGCGGTGGGCTCGTCCATGATCAGCACGCGCGCGTTGAAATAGATCGCCCGGGCGATGGCGACCGACTGGCGCTGCCCGCCGGAGAGCGCCTTCACCGGCTCCTTGAAGCGGCGGAAATGCGGGTTGAGGCGGCCCATCACCTTGCGGGTCTCCGACTCCATCGTCGCGTCGTCCAGCGTGCCCCAGCCCGTGAGGAGTTCGCGTCCGAGGAAGATGTTGGCGGCGGCATCGACATTGTCGGCGAGCGCCAGCGTCTGGTAGATCGTCTCGATGCCGTGGCGCTTGGCGTCGCGCGGGCTTGCGATCGCGACCTCCCGGCCATCGACCCGGATCATGCCCGCATCGGCCTTGTAGGCACCCGACAGGATCTTGATCAGCGTCGACTTGCCGGCCCCGTTATGCCCGAGCAGGCCGACGACCTCGCCCGGCATCAGGTCGAGGCTCGCGCCGTCGACCGCCTTGATGCCGCCAAAGGCGATCGAGATGTCGCGCATCTCGATCAGCGGCGCGCCCCGGTCGGCAAGGGGTTCGGCGAGACCAGCCGGTTCCGCGATGCTCATCGCTCTCTCCAAGATATCGGCCCGAAAAGTGGAACCCACTTTTCGGAGAATGCCGATGACCGATAAGGGGCCAGATCGCCGGACATGGCGGCCTAGCCCAGCCGCTTGCGGTAGAGGCCGTCGAGCCAGACCGCGATGACGAGCACGATGCCGACGACGATGTTCTGCAGCGGCGCATCGACGCCGATCAGCACCATGCCCGATTGCAGCGACTGCATCACCAGCGCCCCGAGCATCGCGCCGACGATGGTGCCGACGCCGCCCGCCAGCGAGGTGCCGCCGATCACCGCCGCGGCGATGACATAGAGCTCGTCGAGCGTGCCGGCGGCATTCGTCGCAGCGTTGAGCCGCGCGGTCGAAATGCAGGCGGAGATGCCGGCCAGCGCCCCCATCAGCCCGAAGACCAGCATCAGCACCTTTCGGGTATTCACGCCCGAGAGCTGCGCTGCTTCGGGATTGCCGCCGATGGCGAAGACATAGCGGCCGAAGCGCAGGCGGTTGGCGAGGAAGGTCATGGCGATGCCGACCGCCAGCGCCACCAGCACCGGCACCGCAAGGCCGTGGCCGATGGTCAGCCCGCCTTCCGGCCAGGTGCCGCCCTTCGCCTCGACCAGGCGCCGGGCGATGCCGGCCGGCAATGCGTAGGAATTCGCCATCGTCACCGTCGCGATGACCGCTCCGCAACCGATCGCGGCGATCAGGATCTCGGCCCAGAGCGGGCGCAGCGCGAAGCCGAAGCGCTTGCGCCGTCTGCGGATCAGCGCGGCGGCGGCGCAGATCGCCAGGCAGGCCGCGATGCCGATGGCCCAGGAGGCGGTCGTGCCGATCGCGCCCTCGACGCCGCCGCCGAGCGGGCGGAAGCGCGAATCCATCGGCGCGATCGTCTGGCCCTGCGTCACCCACCAGGCGGCGCCGCGCCAGATCAGGAGCCCGCCCAGCGTGACGATGAAGGAGGGGATGGCGAGATAGGCGATCAGCGCGCCCTGCAGCAGGCCGACGAGCCCGCCGAGGCAGACCGCGACCAGCAGGCTGACGATCCAGGTCGCCGGATGCTCGAAGCCCCAGATGCCCGGCAGCAGCCGGACCTGCACGAGCCCGACCACCATGCCGACGAAGCCGAGCATGGAACCGACCGAAAGGTCGATGTTGCGTGTCACGATGACGAGCACCATGCCGCAGGCCATCACGGCGATGGAGGCGGTCTGGACCAGGAGGTTCCAGAGATTGCGCGAGGACAGGAAGGCGCCGTCCGAGAGCCAGTCGAAGCCGAGCCAGATCACGGCGAGCGCCGCGACCATGCCGATCATGCGCGGATCGAACTCGATCTCGCGCAGACGGTCGGCGAGGCTGCGGCGCTCCAGCGCCGGGCTTGCCGGCGCAGGGACCGTTTCAGTCACAGGCCTTGACCTTGCCCGGCGCGACGCCCTGGCAGACCGCCGATTTCGGTGCCCAGCCGGCATCGATCACGACGTTGAGGTTCTCCTTCGTCACCGGCACCGGCGTCAGGAACAAGGCCGTCATCTTCTGCTTGGACGGCCCCTTGTCCCAGGCCACCGACTTCGGGATCTCGTTGAGCTTGGCGCCGCCGGCAAGCTTGAGCGCGATCTCCGCGGCGTTGCGCCCGAGCTCGCGCGCATCCTTCCAGATCGTCACGGTCTGGGTGCCGAGCGCGATGCGGTTCAGCGCCGCCCGATCGGCATCCTGGCCGGAGACCGGCACCGAGCCGGCCAGGCCCTGCGCATCGAGCGCCGCGATGGCGCCGCCGGCCGTTCCGTCATTGGCGGCGATCACCGCGTCGACCTTGTTCTGGTTGCGCGTCAGGATCTGCTCCATGTTGCGCTGGGCGTTGGCCGGCAGCCAGCCATCGGTGAAGGCTTCGCCGACATTCTTGATCTTGCCGCCGTCGATGGCCGGCTTCAGCACCTCGATCGAACCGTGGTAGAGGAAATTGGCGTTGGGATCCTGGCTCGAGCCCTTGATGAAGACATAGTTGCCCTGGGGCTTCACCTTCTCGATGGCCCGCGCCATCATCCGGCCGACCTCGACATTGTCGAAGGTCAGATAGAACACCTTCGGGTTCTCGATGAGCCGGTCGTAGCCCACGACCGCGATCCCCTCGTTCACCGCCTTCTCGACGGCGGGGCGGATCGCCTGGGCGTCCTGCGCCAGGATGATCAGCGCCTTGGCGCCGCGCGCGATCAGGCTCTCGACATCGGTGAGCTGCTTGGCGGGCGAGGATTGCGCATCGGCCGACAGATAGGTGCCGCCGGCCTTCTCGATCGCGGCCTTGATCGCAGCCTCGTCCGTCTTCCAGCGCTCCTCCTGGAAGTTCGACCAGCTGACCCCGACGACCGGGCCCTTCGACTGGGCGAAGGCGCTGGCGTGAAGGGAAAGGGCGGCGATGGCGATGCCCGCCGCAACGACGAAACGCTTCATCTCGATGACCTCCTGAGCTTCCTCTGCCGCAGACTCTCAGGCTTCTCCGAGCCCCAAAGGCGTCCGGCTTCCGAAGCTCAGCCCAGCCTTCACAGGCTGTCAAGCAGACGAAGGGAGGGCTCTCGCAGCGTCAGGCCGAGCTCAGACCACGCGCTTGTCCGGCGAATCGCAGAGGTCGTTCTGGATGCAGCGCCCGCATTCGGGCCGGAGCGCCTTGCAGGTGTAGCGCCCGTGCAGGATCAGCCAGTGATGGGCATGGCGGCCGAATTCCGGGGGGATCGCCTTCTCGAGGCCGAGCTCGACCTGCAGCACGTTCTTGCCGGGCGCTATCCGCAGCCGGTTCGCGACCCGGAAGACATGGGTGTCGACGGCGTGGGTGATCTGGCCGAAGGCGATGTTGAGCACGACATTCGCCGTCTTGCGGCCGACGCCCGGCAGGCTCTCCAGCGCCTCGCGCGTCGTCGGCACCTGCCCGCCGAATTCGGCGATCAGCTTCTCGCTGAGCGCGATCACGTTCTTCGCCTTGTTGCGATAGAGCCCGATCGTCTTGATGGCGTCGCGGACCTTGTCCTCGCCGAGCGCCAGCATCTTCTGCGGCGTGTCGGCGATGGCGAAGAGCGGGCGCGTCGCCTTGTTGACGCCGGCATCGGTCGCCTGCGCCGAAAGCACCACGGCGACCAGCAGCGTGAACGCGTTGACCGATTCCAGCTCGCCCTTGGGCTCCGGGTTCGCGGCCCGGAAACGCTCGAAGATCTCGCGGATCTCGGCCGGCTTGCGGGCGCGCGGCCGAGGTCCCGCCAATGTGATGCGCTTGGCTGCGGCGACCTTGCGCGGGGCACTGTTCTGCTGGTCCATCACGGCGTTATAATCTGCCAATGGACCTCGACAAGAGCCCCGCCGACGACAGGAGCGACGCCGCCAGGCGCCCGGTCTTCGACGCGACCATCACGCCGCATCGCTCGCTCGGCCAGCAGGGCTTCCGCATCGTGATGACGCTGGTCTGCCTGGCGAGCGTGGTGTCCTCGATCCCCTTCGTGGTGCTTGGCGCCTGGCCGGTGGCCGGCTTCTTCGGCATCGACGTGCTGGCGCTGTTCATCGCCTTCCACGTCAATTTTCGCCATGCCCGCGCCTTCGAGCGCATCGTGGTGACGCCGTTGGAGATCCTGCTGCGCAAGGTCTCGCATCACGGCCGGGAGAAGGTCTGGCGCTCCAACCCGGCCTGGACCCGGCTCGAGAGGCAGACCGACGAGGATTACGGCCTGCTCGGCCTCACCCTCGTCTCGCGCGGCCGGAGCGTCGCGGTGGCGGCCGCGCTCTCGCCGCAGGAGCGGGCAAGCTTCGCCGATGCCCTCGGCACGGCGCTGGCGAGCGCGCGCCGCGGTGTGGATTACGATCCGCTTCGATGAGGTTCGGCTGCCCGTTCTTGCCAGCTTTCGGGTGGGAGCGGCATGGTGCGCGCCCTAGATTCGCATCATGACGATGGATGCGAGGTTAGCCATGAACGCCCAGGCTCCGATGAAAACGGCGATGACTCCGACGCGCTTCTCGAATGCGGTGTTGGCGCGCGCCGCCGAGGCGATGCCGTCCGAGGCGGATTTTCCCGCGGTCGTGCCGGGCTCCGATTACGATACGGTGCGGCGCATCCTCGCCTTCATCACCCATAACTGGCGCGAGCAGCCGACGATCGAGGCGATCGCGGAAGCCGCCGGGGCGACACCGACCGATGTCCATCACCTCTTCCGGCGTTGGTGCGGGCTCACTCCCAAGGCCTTCCTGCAGGCGATCACGCTGGACCATGCCAAGGGCCTGCTCGCCTCCTCGGCCAGCATCCTCGACACGGCGCTCGAGGTCGGCCTCTCCGGTCCCGGCCGGCTGCACGATCTCTTCGTCACCCACGAGGCGATGTCGCCGGGCGAATGGAAGCTCGGCGGCGAGGGGCTGAAGCTCTCCTATGGCTTCCATGGCTCGCCCTTCGGCGAGGCGCTGGTCGTGGTGACGGATCGCGGCCTCGCCGGCCTCGGCTGGGTCTCCAACAGCGTCGACGGCGGCAAGGTCGTCGGCGGCCGCGCCGAGGCGCTGGCCGACATGATGCGCCGCTGGCCCCATGCCGACTACCACTACGATCCGGCCCTGACGGCGCCCTATGCCGGCCGCATCTTCGACCCCCGGGCCTGGTCGGCCGAGACGCCGCTGCGGGTGGTGCTGATCGGCACGGATTTCGAGGTCCGCGTCTGGGAGACGCTGCTGCGGATTCCGGTCGGCTGCGCCACCACCTATGGCGACGTCGCCAACCATATCGGCAGGCCCACTGCGGCGCGCGCCGTCGGCATGGCGGTGGGCAAGAACCCGATCTCCTTCGTGGTGCCGTGCCACCGCGTCATCGGCAAGTCGGGCGCGCTCACCGGCTACCATTGGGGGCTGACCCGCAAGCGCGCCATCCTCGGCTGGGAGGCCGGGCAGGCCGCAGCCGGCTGAGACCGTCTACGGCCGCAGATACATCTCCCAGCAGGGCGCCAGTGCAATCCGCTCGCGCCCTGCGAGCGCACCGGCGAAATGCTGGCGAATGGCCTCGCGGGCGGTGGTGAGCGGGCAGGTCGGCGCCAGGATCGCGTCGACCTGGCGCAGCTGCGCCAGCGTATCGGGTTCGAGATCGGGCGTGCTGCGGCCGGGGTCGACGCCGACCGGCACGGCGGTGGGCGGGGTCCGTTCGAGCAGGAGGTTCATCGGATCGACGAAGTCGAGGGTGAACAGGCTGGCGAGCCGGCGCCGGTTCGCGGCTTCCCAGGCCTTGATCGCACTGATCCCCTGCTGGGCCTCCAGCATCCAGCTCGCCTGGTAGTCGATCTCCGAATACAGGATGTAGGACGGCAGCTGGCCCCTGCGGACGAGGTCGCGATAGCTGTCTGGGAAGGCGGCGTAGTGCTCGAGCATCGCCGCGGCGCGCGCGGCGATCTCCGGCTTCACGCCGACGCGGCCGAGCGGTCCGAGATCGGGCACGGGGAGCCCGGCATAGCCCGGAGCGGCCAGGCCGGCGCGTGCGCCGCGCTCGATGCAGATCACCGCCGAAGGCAGCGCAGTCGCCAGGATCAGCAGCAGCACGGCCGGTCGCAGGCCGTCACCGGTCTTTCGCCACCAGGCGAGGAGAAGCGGCAGCAGGATCGGCCACAGGCCGATGAATTCGAGCGAGCCGGTGTTCTGCGTCTCGAAGAAGGCGAGCGCGGCGAAGCCCGCGAGCATCCAGCCGAGCGGTCCGTCTGCAAGGAGGCGCCACCCGGCGGCGGTCCGCGGCAGCCCGTCGCGCCAGGCGATGAAGGCGAGCAGGCCGATCAGGGCGAGCGCGGGGGCGATGACGTTGAACTTGACGGAGGCGACCGTGAGGAAGCGGGGCAGCAGCGTGCCGGTGTTGAGGCCGAGCAGCGTCAGGATGTCCGCGACATAGGCCGAGGTGATCCCCGTTGCGGCTTCCAGCAGGCCGAGCGCGACGATCACGGCCGCGGCTGCTGCGGCGCCGTCGCGCAGGCGCAGCCTGCCGCTCACCGTCGCGTAGCCCACCAGCAGCGTGCCGGCGACGGCGCCGGTGACCTTCGTCAGGAACAGCGCCAGCATCAGGACCGCCACGAGCGCGATCCGCAGGCCTCGCCGCTGCGCGAAGAGCAGCGTCGCGATCAGCAGGTAGAGCAGCAGCGCGACATGGCGGTTGTAGAAGCCGTAGCCGTCGAACCCGGGCGACGGGTAGAGCGAATGGAGGTTGATCGGCAGGGCCGCGAACAGCAGGAACGGCAGGACGAGCGCGAGCGCCTGCGGTCGCGAGCGCCGCGCGACGTGGCCGGCCAGCAGCGCCAGTACCGGCAGCATGACCGGCAGGAGCGCCCAGTTCACCAGCAGCATCGGCTGGGCCTGTGGAAACAGCTGCTTCAGGCCCGCGGTCAGGTAGAATCCGAGTGGCCCGACGGGAGCAAAGAAATCGATGCTCGGCACCTGGCCGAGATCGATCCGCCAGGCGGCATCGAGATAGACGACGGTATCCCAGGCGTTCGCGCCGAGCGGGAGGCGCAGCGGCAGCTCCAGGGCGAGGGCGGCTGCCGCGGCGAAGGCCGCGATCCACGCTCCGGAAGACAGCAGCAGTCGCCCGGCCACCCTGCCGCTTCGCGTCCGGGAATGTCTCCCGATCTCGCTCATCACCACGCCGAACCCTCCTGGTTCGGCCCGTCCTATGCCAGAGAAACCTTACCAGCAGCCTGACGCGGTCGCCGCAATGCCAGCCGCTAGAGCAGCCCGCGCTTTGCGAGGTGGCGCATCAGATGCGAGGTGCCGTAGGTCCAGGGCTCGCATTCGTCGGTGCGCTTCATGCGATTGACGAGGCTGCCGAGCTCGGGCGCGGCGATGGTGACGATATCCCCGTATTTGTGGGTGAAGCCGCCGCCCGGCGCATCGCGATCCTTGATCGGCGCGAACATGGTGCCGAGATAGAGCGCCGCGCCATCGGGGTACTGATGATGCGGGCCGATCATCTGCGCCGCGAGGTCGGCCGGGTCGCGGCTGATCCTCGCGATGGACGACGAGCCTTCCAGGGTGAACCCGTCCTCTCCCTGCACCATCAGCGTCACGGTCGTGCGGCGGACATGGTCGAGCGTGAAGCTGCCGTCGAAGAAACGGATGAACGGCCCGACGGTAGCTGCCGCGTTGTTGTCCTTGGCCTTGCCGAGCAGCAGCGCCGAGCGGCCCTCGACATCGCGCAGGTTGACGTCGTTGCCGAGCGTCGCGCCGACGATCGCGCCGGTCGAGGCGACGATCAGCACGACCTCGGGCTCCGGATTGTTCCAGCTCGAAGCCGGATGCAACCCCGCATCGGCCCCGCTGCCGACCGTCGACATCGCCGGCGCCTTGGTGAAGATCTCGGCATCGGGGCCGATGCCGACCTCGAGATACTGGCTCCACGCGCCCTGCTTGATCAGCACTTCCTTGAGATGCATGGCCTCCGGGGAGCCCGGCTTCAGCTTGGAGAGGTCGTCGCCGATCAGCTTGCCGATTTCGCTCCGGATCGTCGCGGCTGCGGCCGGGTTGCCCCGCGCCTTCTCCTCGATCACGCGCTCCAGCATCGAGACGGCGAAGGTGACCCCGGCCGCCTTCACCGCCTGCAGATCGAGCGGCGAGAGCAGCCATGGCCGGCTGCGATCGCGCCCCTCGACCGGCGTGTTGGCCAGCACCTCGGCGAGGGAGGCGATCGCCTCGCCCTCGACCGCCCGCAGGGCCTTGGCCGGATCGGTCGATTCGCAGAGGTCGCGGCTGGTGGGGAAATGCGTGGTGACGTCGATCACCTGCCCGTCGCGCACCGTGACGATCGCCGGTCCGCCGTGATCGGGGCGCCAGACTCGACCGGCCAGCACGGCGGCGCCGGCATCCTGCGGCAGGGTGGAGGCGACGGAGAGAGCGAAGTCAGGCATGGCATTGTCCGGAAGCGAGATCGTCAGGACCGGGAGAACAGCCGCTTATGCGCGAATGCGCAAGCCGGTTCGCGACCATAGGCGGATTGCGGCTCCTGTCATCGATTTGTCATTGAACTGTCGCCCGGGCTTCATGCTAGCTTGCGCACCAACGACAAGAACCGCGGCGGAGCCCGCCCGCGGAAGGGAGATCAGTCGATGACCATGAAATCGCGTATTTTGATGTCGGTCGCCGCGTTTGCGCTTGCGGGTGCTTCGCCGGCTTTGGCCCAGACCGAGATCCAGTGGTGGCATGCGCTGACCGGCGCGAACAACGACGTCGTCGTCAAGCTGGCCGAGGACTTCAACGCCTCGCAGAAGGACTACAAGGTCGTCCCGGTCTACAAGGGATCCTATCCCGACACGCTGAACGCCGGCATCGCCGCCTTCCGCGCCGGCCAGGCGCCGCACATCCTGCAGGTCTTCGAGGTCGGCACCGGCACGATGATGTCGGCCAAGGGCGCGATCAAGCCGGTCTACGAGATGATGAAGGAAGCCGGCGAGAAATTCGATCCGAACGCCTATCTGCCGGCGATCACCGGCTACTACTCGACGGCGAAGGGCGAGATGCTCTCGATGCCGTTCAACTCCTCCTCGATGGTGATGTGGTACAACAAGGACGCCTTCAAGAAGGCCGGCCTCGACCCCGCCAAGCCGCCGAAGACCTGGCCCGAGGTGTTCGAGGACGCCAAGAAGCTCAAGGCTGCGGGTTACGACAAGTGCGGCTTCTCGAACGCCTGGGCGACCTGGGCCAACATCGAGCAGTTCGGCGCCTGGCACAACATCCCGCTGTCGACCAAGGTCAACGGCATGGCCGGCTTCGATGCCGTCCTGAACTTCAACAAGAGCCCGGCCTTCCTCAAGCACTGGACCAATCTGGTCAATCTGCAGAAGGACAAGACCTACGACTATTCCGGCCGCACCAACAACGGCGAGGGTCGCTTCACCTCCGGCGAATGCCCGATCTTCCTGACCTCCTCGGGCTTCTTCGGCAACGTCAAGGCCAACGCCAAGTTCGACTGGGGCAACGCCCCGATGCCGTATTATCCCGATGTGCAGGGCGCGCCGCAGAACTCGATCATCGGCGGTGCCTCGCTCTGGGTGATGGGTGGAAAGTCGGCTAAGGAATACAAGGGCGTCGCCAAGTTCTTCACCTTCCTGTCCGATGTCGACCGCCAGGTGAAGCTGCACACCGAGTCCGGCTACCTGCCGATCACCAAGGCGGCCTATGAGAAGGTCAAGGCGTCCGGCTTCTACAAGGACAAGCCCTATCTCGAGACCCCGATCCTCGAGCTGACCAACAAGGCTCCGACCGACAATTCGAAGGGCCTGCGCTATGGCAGCCTCGTCCAGATCCGCGACATCTGGTCGGAGGAACTGGAGGCGGCGCTGAACGGCCAGAAGTCGCCGCAGGCGGCGCTGGACGCGGCCGTCGAGCGCGGCAACCAGATGCTGCGCCAGTTCGAGCGCACCGCGGCTAAGTGAGACGAGGCGAGTGACGGGATGGCGAATGGTGAGTAGGAGAAGATCGATGCTTCCGAAATCCATTCGCCATTCGCCGCTCGCCATTCGCCCATGACGAAGAATGCCTATTTCAAGGGGCTGACGATCCCCTACCTGCTGCTCCTGCCGCAGCTCGCGATCACCGTCGTGTTCTTCTACTGGCCGGCGAGCCAGGCTGTCTGGCAGAGCTTCCTGCTGGAAGATGCCTTCGGCACCTCGACCCAGTTCGTCTGGTTCGAGAACTACCAGACCCTGTTTGCGGACCCGGGTTATCTCAAGGCGTTCATCAACACCGTCGTCTTCTCCAGCTTCGTCTGCGTGCTGTCGCTGTCGATTGCGCTGCTCTTCGCGGTGATGGCGGACCGCCAGATCCGCGGCGCCGAGATCTACAAGACGCTGCTGATCTGGCCCTATGCCGTCGCTCCGGCCATCGCCGGCGTGCTCTGGCTCTTCATGTTCGACCCGTCTCTCGGCATGCTGGCGCGCGGCCTGCAGTCGCTCGGCATCGGCTGGAATCCGCGCCTCAACGGCAACCACGCCATGCTGCTGGTCATCCTGGCCGCGACCTGGAAACAGATCAGCTACAACTTCCTGTTCTTCCTCGCCGGTCTGCAATCGATCCCGAAGAGCGTCATCGAGGCGGCCGTGATCGACGGAGCCCGGCCGATGCGGCGCTTCTGGACCATCGTCTTCCCGCTGCTCTCGCCGACGACCTTCTTCCTGCTTGTCGTCAACATCGTCTACGTCTTCTTCGATACCTTCGGCATCATCGACGCGGTGACCGGCGGCGGCCCGTCGGGCGCGACCGAGACATTGGTCTACAAGGTCTTCTCCGACGGCAAGGGCGGCTCCGACCTTGGCGGCTCGGCGGCCCAGTCGGTCGTGCTGCTGGTGATGGTCATCGCCATGACCGCGATCCAGTTCCGCTTCATCGAGCGCAAGGTGAGCTACTGATGGCGTCCGTGCTCTGGCAGGACCTGACCGCCGAGGAACTGCGCGGCAAGGCGGCGAGGGACGCGATCGTCGTGCTGCCTGTCGCCTCGGTGGAGCAGCACGGCCCGCATCTGCCCGTCGGGGTCGACACGGTGCTGTGCAGCGGCGTCTGCAAGGCCGCGGCCGAGCGCGCGGAGGATGTCGAGCTCGTCGTCGCACCGACCCTGTGGTGCGGCATGGCCGAGCACCACATGGCCTTCGGCGGCACCTTCACCTTCGACATCCCGACCTATCGCGCCGTGCTGCTCGCGCTCCTGAAGAGCATCGAGCGTCACGGCTTCCACCGCGTGCTGATCGTCAACGGCCATGGCGGCAACATCGCTGCGCTGACCGCCTTCCTGCCCGATTTCGCCCGCGAGACCCGGCTGCATGTCGAGGCGACGACCTATTTCATGCTGGCCGAGGCGGCACTCGGCCCGCTGCTCGAAGACCAGAAGGGCGTGCAGCATGCCTGCGAGGTCGAGACCTCGATGATGATGGTGCTGGCGCCGGGCTCGGTGCGCGAGCCGCGCCTCGCCGGCGCATTCGGAGCGTTGGACCGCGCTCCACGCCGACAGCTCGTCTCGCGCCATCGCTCCTTCCATGAGATGACCGAGACGGGCGTGGTCGGCGATGCGCGCCGCGCCAGTGCCGAGAAGGGGCGCGCCTGCCTCGATGCCTGCGCCGAGGCGCTGGCCGGGCTCCTGCGCGAGATGGGGAGGGCCTGATGGTCGAGGACCGCCGCCTGGGCGATGCGATCGCCTATGTCATCCTGACGATCGGCGTGCTGATCGTCGCCTTCCCGGTCTGGCTGACCTTCGTCGCCTCGACCTGGGATGCCGCGACCGTGATCAACGGCCAGATGCCGCTCTATCCGGGGCCGTATTTCTTCGAGAACTACAACCGCATCCTGTTCGTCGGCACCTCGAGCACCACGCGCGAGCCGGTGATCCACATGATGCTGAACTCCTTCATCATGGCGATGGCGATCGCATTGGGGAAGATCTTCATTTCGGTGCTCTCGGCCTATGCGGTGGTCTATTATCGCTTCCCGTTCCGGATGGCGGCGTTCTGGATCATCTTCATCACGCTGATGCTTCCGGTCGAGGTCCGCATCTTCCCGACCTTCAAGATCGTCTCCGATCTCAGGATGCTCGACACCTACCAGGGTCTGGCCATTCCGCTGATCGCCTCCGCGACCGGCACGCTGCTCTTCCGGCAGTTCTTCATGACGATCCCCGACGAGCTGCTGGAGGCCTCGAAGATCGACGGCGCCGGGCCGTTCAAGTTCTTCAGGGACACGCTGATCCCGCTCTCGATGACCACGATCGCGGCGCTCTTCGTCATCCAGTTCATCTATGGCTGGAACCAGTATCTCTGGCCGCTGCTGGTGACGACGAAGGACTCGATGCAGACCATCGTCATCGCCATCAAGAAGATGATCGTCACCGCCGACGCGCTGACCGAATGGCAGCTCGCCATGGCCACCGCCATGCTCGCGATGTTGCCGCCCGTCTTCGTCGTCATCGCCATGCAGAGGCTCTTCGTGAAGGGCCTGGTGGAGACGGAGAAGTAAGTCAGGCAATGGGCAGTCGGCAGTAGGCAGTCGAACGCCCGCCAAGAACCGACTGCCTACTGCCCGTTGCCCACTGCCGAGGATTGAATGGCCCAGGTCACCCTATCGAACGTCAAGAAGGTCTATGCCGGCGGCGTCGAGGCCGTGAAGGGCGTTTCCTTCGACATCCCCGACGGCGGCTTCTGCGTGCTCGTCGGCCCTTCCGGCTGCGGCAAGTCCACGCTGCTGCGCATGGTCGCTGGCCTTGAGACGATCTCGTCGGGCGAGGTCGCGATCGGCAGCCGCGTCGTCAACCAGGTCGAGCCGGCCGACCGCGACATCGCCATGGTGTTCCAGAACTATGCGCTCTACCCGCATATGAACATCTACGACAACATGGCCTATGGCCTGCGCAACCGCGGCACACCGAAAGACGAGATCGACAAGCGCGTCAAGGAAGCGGCGCGCATCCTCGCCATCGAGCCCTATCTGGAGCGCCGGCCGCGCCAGCTCTCGGGTGGCCAGCGCCAGCGCGTCGCCATGGGCCGCGCCATCGTGCGCAAGCCGCAGGTCTTCCTCTTCGACGAGCCGCTCTCCAACCTCGACGCCAAGCTGCGCGTCCAGATGCGCGTGGAGATCAAGAAGCTGCAGCGCTCGCTCGGCGTCACCGCGATCTACGTGACGCACGACCAGGTCGAGGCGATGACGCTCTCCGACAAGCTGGTGGTGATGAATGCCGGGCAGGTCGAGCAGATCGGCCTGCCGGCCGAAGTCTATCGCAAGCCGGCGAGCAAGTTCGTCGCGACCTTCATCGGCTCCCCGCCGATGAACATTCTGCCCGGCGTCGTCGACGGCCACGGCATCGTCGCGCTGGGTGACACGGTCCTGCAGGCGCATGACCTGCGCGACGACCTGCCGGTGCAGACGCCTGTGGAAGTCGGATTGCGGCCCGAGGATGTCGAGATCGTCTCCGACGACGATGCCGGTTCGCTGCCCTTCGATGTCGAGTTCATCGAGGAGCTCGGCGCCACGCAGCTCTTCCACGGCAAGCTCGCCGGCCAGCCCTTCGTCATGCAGGCGGCGACAGGGGATGTTCCGGCGCAGGAAGGCCGGCTCTGGATCACGGTCGATCCCGACAAGGTCCATGTCTTCGACCCGAAGACGGGGGCCAGGCTGGGGAAGGACTGAGCCTCAGGCCGCCAGGTCGGCCACCACCGCGTCGAGCAGCAATGCGCCATCGGGCGTGGCCGCGAGCCGGCCGTCGGCGCGCTCCATCAGCAGCTTCTCGCCGATCAGGCTGGCGACTCGCCTGGCGTTGAGCTCGCGCCCGGCCAGCGCCTTGAACACGGCCGGGTCGATGCCTTCGACGAGGCGAAGCCCCATCAGCAGGTATTCGTCGCCCTGCGCTTCCTCGCCCAGCCGTTCGTCCTCGACCAGTGCTTGGCCATTGGCCTCGACCTGTTCCAGCCAGACCTCCGGCCGCTTCTCGGTCGAATGCGCCATGCGGCCTTCAGCCGTCACCAGCCTTCCATGGGCGCCGGGGCCGACGCCGGCATATTCGCCATAGTGCCAGTAGACCAGGTTGTGCCGGCACTCGGCGCCGGGCCGTGCATGGTTCGAGATCTCGTAGACCGGCAGGCCGTGCCTCGCCGTCACCTCCTGCGTCGTCTCGTAGAGCGCGGCGCCGGCATCGTGATCGGGGATAGCGAGCTTGCCGGCGCGGAACAGCCTCTCGAAGGCGGTGCCGGGCTCGATCGTGAGCTGGTAGAGCGAAAGATGCTCCGCCGCATGGCTGATCGCCAGCTCCAGCTCGGCGCGCCAAAGCGCCGGCGTCTGCGCCGGCGAGCGGGCATAGATCAGGTCGAAGGAATAGCGCTCGAAATATTGCCGGGCGATAGCCACTGCCGCCAGCGCCTCCTCGGCCGAATGCATCCGGCCGAGCGCCTTGAGATCGGCGTCGTTCAGCGCCTGCACGCCGAGCGAGACGCGGTTGACGCCGGCCGCGCGGAAATCGCGGAAGCGGCCGGCCTCGACGCTGGTCGGGTTGGCCTCCAGCGTCACCTCGCAATTCGGGTCGACCGCCCAGTGCTCGCCGATGGCGTCGAGGATCGCGCCGACGGTCCGGCCTTCCATCAGCGAGGGCGTGCCGCCGCCGAAGAAAATCGAGGAGACGGTCCGTCCCGGCACCAGCGCCGCGCGATGCGCGATCTCGCGGCGGAAGGCGGCGATATAGCGCTGCTGGTCCGGCGGCTGCAGCCGGACATGGGAGTTGAAGTCGCAATAGGGGCATTTGGCCAAGCAGAACGGCCAGTGCACATAGACGGCGAAGCCCGCATCCGCCGTCGGATGCAGGATGGAAGGCCGCTCGACGAGGGCGGCCCGGGCGCTCACGCCGGTTTCCTCAGGCAGGCTGCGGCCAGCGCCTGGAAGGCGCGGGCGCGATGCGAGAGCGCGCCCGCGGGATGGCTCCAGTCGCTGCCGTGCTTCTCCTCGCTGCCCATCTCGCCGAAGGTCCGATCATGCCCGTCCGGCTGGAAGATCGGGTCGTAGCCGAAGCCGCTCGCGCCCCGCGCCTGTTCGGTGATGGTGCCGAAGACGCGGCCTTCGAACAGCTCCTGGTGCCCGTCTGGCCAGGCGATCACCAGCGCCGAGACGAAATGCGCCCGGCGCTGCTCGGGCTTGAGGGCGCCGCGCTTGGCAAGCTCGATCTGCACGCGGGCGATCGCCGGCGCGAAATCCTTGCCGGGCCCGGCCCAGTTGGCCGAGAACAGGCCCGGCGCGCCGTCGAGCGCATCGATGCAGACGCCGGAATCGTCGGAGAGTGCCGGCAGGCCGCTCGCCTGGGTGGCGGCGACGGCCTTGATCGCCGCGTTCTCGGAGAACATGGTGCCGTCCTCGACCGGCTCGGGCAGGCCGAGCTCCCCGGCCGAGACGAGCTCGACGCCGTAGGGCGCCAGCAATTCGCGCATCTCCCGCAGCTTGCCCTGGTTGTGGGTCGCGATCACGACCTTGCCGGTGAGGAGGCGATGTCCGCTCATCGTCAGGCCACCGCGGCCTTCTGCAGCGTCACCAGCCTGGACACGCCGTCCTTGGCGAGCTTGAGCAGCGAGAGCAGCTCCTCTTCTGAAAAGGGCGCCCCCTCGGCCGTGCCCTGTACCTCGACGAGGCCGCCGGAGCCGGTGATGACGAAATTCGCGTCGGTCTGTGCGCCGGAATCCTCGACATAGTCGAGATCGATCACGGGCTGGCCCGCGACGATGCCGCAGGAGACGGCCGCGACATGGTCCTTCAGCGGGTTGGTGCCCTTGAGCAGGTTGCGGCCTTCCATCCACTTCAACGCGTCGTGCAGGGCGACCCAGGCGCCGGTGATCGAGGCCGTGCGCGTGCCGCCATCGGCCTGCAGGACGTCGCAGTCGACGACGATCTGGCGCTCGCCGATCGCGGTCAGGTCCACGACGGCGCGCAGGCTCCGGCCGACGAGGCGCTGGATCTCCTGCGTGCGGCCGGACGGCTTGCCGGAGGTGACCTCGCGGCGGGTGCGCTCATGCGTGGCGCGCGGCAGCATCGAATACTCGGCGGTGACCCAGCCCTTGCCGGTGCCGCGCAGCCACGGCGGCCCCTTTTCCTCGACGGTCGCGGCGCAGAGCACCTTCGTCTCGCCGAAGGTCACCATGCAGGAGCCTTCGGCATAGCGCACCACGCCGCGTTCGAGCGTGACCTTGCGCATCTCGTCGGCGGCGCGTTTGGAGGGTCGCATGAAACTGTCCTGTGTGTCGGGAAGAGGCGGCTTGTAGGCCCTCGCAGCCCGCCCGGCAAGGCGCGGGGCATCCGCCCCCTTGATCCGCGCACCCGGCATGACGACAATAGGGAAGTGCGCCGTTTTCGCAGCCGAGGTTCATGAGCGCCCATACGCCCCGCCCCGAGACGACGAGCAGCCTGGTCGAGATCGACCAGCGCTCGCGCGAGATCTTTCGCCAGATCGTCGACGGCTATCTGACGACCGGCGAGCCGGTCGGCTCGCGCAACATCGCCCGGCTGCTGCCGATGGCGCTCTCGCCGGCGACGGTGCGCAACGTCATGACCGATCTCGAGCTCGCCGGGCTGATCTATGCGCCGCACACCTCGGCCGGCCGCCTGCCCACGGAACGCGGCCTGCGCTTCTTTGTCGATGCGATGATGGAGGTCGGCAACCTGACTTCCGAGGAGCGCGCCCGCATCGAGGCGCAGATCCGCGCCGGAGCGACCCATCGCAATCTGGATCAGACGCTGACGGAAGCCTCTACGTTGCTTTCCGGCCTCTCGCGCGGCGCCGGCGTCGTCGTCACGACCAAGGCCGATCCGCGGCTGAAGCACATCGAATTCGTCCGGCTCGACCCCGCCCGCGCCCTCGTCGTGCTCGTCTCGGAGGACGGCGCCGTCGAGAACCGCCTGCTCGCCTTGCCGCCGGGCCTGCCGGCCTCGGCGCTGACCGAGGCCGCGAACTTCCTCAACGCCCGCATTTTCGGCAAGACGCTGGGGGATCTGCGCGGCGAGATCGCGGCGCAGCGCGCCCGGATGGAGCGCGAGCTCGACGCCTTGACCGCCCGCCTCGTCGAAAGCGGCATCGCCACCTCCTCGGGGCCGAGCAGCGACCGCCACCTGATCGTCCGCGGCCAGGCCAATCTGCTCGACGATCTGAAGGCGCAGGAGGATCTCGAGCGCATCCGCATGCTCTTCGGCGATCTGGAGACGCAGACGGACGTGATCGATCTGCTCTCCCGGGCCGAGGAAGGCGACGGGGTGCGCATCTTCATCGGATCCGAGAACAAGCTGTTCTCGATGTCGGGCTCCTCGATGGTGGCGGCGCCCTTCCGCGATGCCGAGCAGCGCATCGTCGGGGTGGTGGGCATCATCGGCCCGACGCGGCTGAACTATGCCCGCATCGTGCCGATGGTCGATTACACCGCCAAGGTGGTCGGCCGCCTCCTCGACGGCAGCCGCTAGGCCCGAGTTGGCTTTAGGGCCGTAAGCGGCTATCGAGCGGGCAAGGCAACCGTTTTCCGCACGTCAGGTCCGACCCATGTCCGAGCAGCTTCCCGACCGTCTCTCCGTGAATCCGGACAGCCCGTTCTACGACGCCGAGGTGCTGGCGCGCGACATCGGCATCCGCTTCAAGGGCGTCGAGAAGACCAATGTCGAGGAATATTGCGTCTCCGAAGGCTGGGTGAAGGTCGCGGCCGGCGCCGCCAAGGACCGCTTCGGCCGGCAGATGACGATCACGCTGAAGGGCCCGGTCGAGCCCTATATCCGCGGCGAAGAAGCCAAGGAAGGCTGAGACCCTGCCGGCTCACGCCGGCCCAAGGTCCTTGTAGAAGAAGGTCGAGCCGCAGGCGGCGCCGTCCGGCATCAGCGCGAAGCGCGGGATGGTGCCCACCTCGGTCCAGCCCAGCCGGTCGTAGAGCCGGCGCGCCGCGCCATGCTCGTCCGTGTCGAGCACCAGGAGGTCGCGGCCGTTCTCCCGCGCGATCGCCTCGGCTCGCCGCATCAGCGCCTCACCGATGCCCTGCCGGCGCGCGCGCGAATGCACCAGCACCTTGGCGATCTCGGCCCGGTGCGGCTGGTTCGGCTTGCTGATCAGGTGGAGCTGGGCCGTGCCGACGATGCCGTCGCCGGTACGTGCGATCAGCAGGATGACCTGCCCGCTTGCGACACCAGCCGCAGTATCGCGCCAGAAGCGCTCGTAATCGGCTGCCGTGTTCCAGTTCATGAAGCCGACCGAGGCGCCGTTGGCGACGCAGTCGCGCAGGATCTCGGCCAACTCCGGGAGCGCGGTTTCGGCGGCAGCGGCGTCGAGGCTTTCGATGGCAAAGGCTTGTGTCGTGGTCGGCGCGTTCATGCGGCGTGTCCTGGAAAGGTGCCGCTCCCCGCGGCGAGGATGACGGCGTAGCGGACGGGCGCAGCGCCCGGATTGCGGTAGGTGATCGGGCCGCGCAGATGCATCTGCAGGCAGTCGCCTTCGGCGAGCTCGTGGCGAATGCCCTCCACCGTCAGGTCGAGACGGCCGCGAAGGACCCAGATCTGCTGGTCGAGGGACGGCGCGCCGGTGGCGCTGTCGAGACGGACCTCGGCGCCTGCCGGCAGCTCGACCTCGACGATCTCGAAGCCGGAGCCGGTGCCGCGCGGCGAGACGTTGCGGCGCAGGTATCCGCTGGCCGGATCGCGCCACGCCGGCTGCTCCGCACGTCGCGCCAGCGGCCCCGTTCCGGCGTCCTCCTCCAGCAAGGCCGAGAGCGAAAGCCCGAGGCCGGAGCCGAGCCTGACCAGCACCGTTGCCGTCGGGCTCGATTCGCCGCGCTCGATCCGGGAGATCATCGCCCGGCTGACCCCGGCCCGTCGCGCGAGGTCGTCCAGCGTCAGCCCGTGGCGCTGGCGGGCCGCCTTGAGCCGCTCCCCGAGCCGCCGGTCGATATCGATATCGGTCTCGAAATCCATAGAAAGAGAATTATTCTTATATATTGGAAATTGCAAGGGCGGCGATGCCATCGTAAGCGGACCCGGCCGCGCCGGGATCGGGCACTGGTTCGTCGCGCCGGCGGGAAAAGCATTCGGGAACCGCGCCGGAACGGGCCTGCCGCTTGGCGCCACGCGGCTTCACTGCTATGGCGCGCGCATGAGCACCCGCACCATCGACAATATTCGCAACTTTTCGATCGTGGCCCATATCGACCACGGCAAGTCGACGCTGGCCGACCGGCTGATCCAGCAGACCGGCACCGTCGCCGCCCGCGACATGAGCGAGCAGATCCTCGACTCGATGGATATCGAGAAGGAGCGCGGCATCACCATCAAGGCCCAGACGGTGCGGCTGGATTACAAGGCCAAGGACGGCAAGGACTACGTCCTGAACCTGATGGACACGCCCGGCCATGTCGACTTCGCCTATGAGGTCTCGCGCTCGCTGGCGGCCTGCGAAGGCTCGCTGCTGGTGGTCGACGCCTCGCAGGGCGTCGAGGCGCAGACGCTGGCGAACGTCTATCAGGCGCTCGACGCCAACCACGAGATCGTCACCGTCCTCAACAAGATCGACCTGCCGGCGGCCGAGCCGGAGCGCATCAAGCAGCAGATCGAGGACGTGATCGGGCTCGATGCCTCCGAGGCCGTGCCGATCTCGGCCAAGACCGGCCTCAATATCGAGGGCGTGCTCGAGGCGATCGTCGAGAAGCTGCCCGCGCCGAAAGGCGATCCCGACGCGCCGCTCAAGGCGATGCTGGTCGACAGCTGGTACGACACCTATCTCGGCGTCGTCGTCCTCGTGCGCATCATCGACGGCGTGCTCAAGAAGGGCATGACCATCCGGATGATGCGGGCCAACGCCTCCTACGGCGTCGACCGCGTCGGCGTGTTCAAGCCCAAGATGCTGGAAGTGAAGCAGCTCGGGCCCGGGGAGGTCGGATTCTTCACCGCCTCGATCAAGGAGGTCGCGGATACCGCCGTCGGCGACACCATCACCGACGAGAAGAAGCCGATCGCCGAGCCGCTGCCGGGCTTCAAGCCGGTGGTGCCGGTGGTGTTCTGCGGCATCTTCCCGGTCGATGCCGCCGATTTCGAGGATCTGCGCAGCGCCATGGCCAAGCTGCGCCTGAACGACGCCTCGTTCTCCTATGAGATGGAGACCTCGGCGGCGCTCGGGTTCGGTTTCCGCTGCGGCTTCCTCGGCCTTCTCCACCTGGAGATCATCCAGGAGCGGCTGGAGCGCGAGTTCAATCTCAACCTGATCTCGACGGCGCCCTCGGTCGTCTACCGCCTGCGCCTGCGCGACGGCTCGACGCTCGAGCTGCACAACCCGGCCGACATGCCGGACGTGATGAAGATCGAGGCGATCGAGGAGCCCTGGATCCGCGCCACCATCTTCACGCCGGACGAGTATCTCGGCTCGGTGCTGAAGCTCTGCCAGGACCGCCGCGGCCTGCAGATCGATCTCGGCTATGTCGGCTCGCGCGCCAAGGTGGTCTATGACCTGCCGCTCAACGAGGTCGTCTTCGACTTCTACGATCGCCTGAAGTCGATCTCGAAGGGCTATGCCTCCTTCGACTACCAGATCACCGATTATCGCGAGGGCGACCTCGTGCGCATGTCGGTGCTGGTTAATGCCGAGCCCGTCGACGCGCTGTCGATGCTGGTCCACCGGACGCGAGCCGAGTCGCGCGGCCGCGCCATGTGCGAGAAGCTCAAGGAGCTGATCCCGCCGCACATGTTCCAGATCCCGGTCCAGGCGGCGATCGGCGGCAAGATCATCGCCCGCGAGACCATCCGCGCGCTGCGCAAGGACGTCACCGCCAAGTGCTATGGCGGCGACGCCACCCGCAAGCGCAAGCTTCTCGAGAAGCAGAAGGAAGGCAAGAAGAAGATGCGGCAGTTCGGCAAGGTCGAAATCCCGCAGGAAGCCTTCATCGCCGCCCTCAAGATGGACGATTGACGGCAGCCGTCCCCGCGGCCCTCGGCCGCCGGGAGCCCAGGTTGCGCCGGCCTGCGCTCAGATCGGTTCGGCGCCGAGCTTCGCTTGCCAATGGCCGAGGCGTTCCTTGAGGATGCGGTCGCGGATATAGGCGAGGCTTTCCTCCTCCAGCCGTTCCAGCTCCTCCAGACGAAACGCCTCCGGCCCATGCGCGTCCCAGGCTGCCTGCAGCCCGTAATGCGTGTGGCTGCGATGGCGCAGGGTGAAGCGCAGGCGGTTCTCGATGCTGGCGAGATCGGGCGCGCGGCCGACCCAGCTTTGGCCGCTCGATTCGCAGCGCAGCAGGTAGATGCCCGCGACGGTCTTGCGTTCCTTGTAGGCGGCAACGGCCGCTCGTCTCTCGTCGTTTCGCATCGCTGCCGCCGTTCCGTGTCCGCTCCCGAGGATCATTATAATCCGGGTAAAAATTCTTCAAGCTATTTTATCCGGGCAATTTCTTTCCGCCGCGAATGGTGTCGTCGGCAGCTGCGGCGGCGGCGGCCGGTTGGCCTGCCTCCGCGCTTGATCCGCGCGGCGGCCTGTCGGAATGTCCTGCCATGAGCGAAAGCGAACCGGTTCTTCTCTTTGGCGATCTGTCCGGCAAGACCGCGCTGGTGACGGGGGCGTCCGGCGGCCTCGGGCTGCATTTCGCCCGGCTGCTGGCGCGCTACGGCGTCGCGGTGACGCTCGCCGCGCGGCGCAAGGCCGCGCTCGACAGCGCCTGCGCCGCCATCGCCGATGCCGGAGGCGACGTGCAGGGCCTGGCGCTCGACGTCGCCGATGCCGGCTCCGTCCGCCAGGCGCTTCACGGCCGCTCCTTCGACATCCTGGTCAACAATGCCGGGGTCAGCGGCGCGGCACGCGCGGCTGACCTTTCCGAGAGCGAATGGGATCAGGTCCTCGATACCAATCTCAAGGGCGTCTTCCTGGTGGCACAGGCTGTCGCGCAGGGCATGCGCGCCTCGGGCCGGGGCGGAGCGATCGTCAATATCGCCTCGATCCTCGGTCACCGCGTCGCCGGCGGCGTCAGCGCCTATGCCGCCTCCAAGGCGGGGGTGATCCAGCTCACCAAGGCTCTGGCACTGGAATGGGCCCGTGACGGCATCCGGGTCAACGCGCTCTGCCCCGGCTACATCGAAACCGACATCAACCGGGAATTCTTCGCGACCGAGCCGGGGCAACAGCTGATCCGCCGCATCCCCCAGCGCCGCCTGGGCCAGCCTGAAGAACTCGACGGGGCGCTGCTCCTGCTCGCTTCGCAGGCCGGCAGCTATATCACCGGCTCGACCATCGCGGTCGATGGCGGCCACCTGGTCTCGTCGCTTTAGGGCAGACGGCCCGGCGCTAGGCGGCCCGGTCGAAGCTGTCGGTGCGGGCGAGGTCCCAGTTGCGGCGGTAGAAGCTGTGCTGGCAACGTCCGTCCGTCAATTCGCCGGGCTCCAGGAAGACGTGGAGATCCGAGAACAGCCTGATCTCGGTGGTGCTGACGCGGCGCACGAGATGGTGCGGGCCGAGTTCCGACGGGTGGCTCAGGCCCGCCGCAGCCAGCATGTCCGCGAGCGCATGCACCGTGTTGGCGTGGAAGCGGTGGACGCGCTGCGCCTTGTCCGGCACCACCAGCGCGCGCTGGCGCACGGCATCCTGCGTGGCGACGCCGGTGGGGCAGCGATTGGTGTTGCAGGACAGCGATTGCACGCAGCCCAGCGCGAACATGAAGCCGCGCGCCGCATTGGCCCAGTCGGCGCCGATGGCGAGTACGCTGGCGATGTCGAAGGCGCTGACGATGCGGCCGGCGGCGCCGATCCTGACCTTGTCGCGCAGGCCCGCGCCGGTCAGCACATTGTGGACGAAGAGCAGGCCTTCGCGCATCGGCAGGCCGATATGGTCGCTGAACTCGACCGGGGCGGCGCCGGTGCCGCCCTCGGCACCGTCGACGACGATGAAATCGGGCACCACGCCGCTTTCCAGCATCGCCTTGACGATGCCCATGAATTCCCAGGGGTGGCCGAGGCAGAGCTTGAATCCGACCGGCTTGCCGCCGGAAAGGTCACGCAATTGCGCGATGAAGCCCATCATCTCCAGCGGCGTCGAAAAGGCGCTGTGGCTCGGCGGCGAGATGCAGTCGCGCCCCACCGGCACGCCGCGCGTCGCGGCGATTTCCGGCGTCACCTTCGCCCCCGGCAGGATGCCGCCATGGCCGGGCTTGGCGCCCTGGCTGAGCTTGATCTCGATCATCTTGACCTGCGGCTCCTGCGCCTGCCGGGCGAAGCGATCCGGGTCGAAGCGGCCCTTGTCGTCGCGGCAGCCGAAATAGCCGCTCGCGACCTCCCAGACGATGTCGCCGCCGCCCTCGCGGTGATAGGGGCTGATGCTGCCCTCGCCGGTGTCGTGGCTGAATCGGCCCAGGCGCGCTCCGGTATTGAGCGCCCGGATGGCATTGGCCGAGAGCGAGCCGAAGCTCATCGCCGAGATGTTGAACACCGAGGCGGAATAGGGCTGCGCGCATTGCTCGTTGCCGATGCTGATGCGAAAGCCCGCCGGGTCCGAGGTCGGCACCGGCCGGGTCGAATGGCCGATGAACTCGTAACCGTCGCGATAGACGTCGAGCAGCGTGCCGAAGGGGTGGTCGCCGGCGAGGTCCTTGGCGCGGCGGTAGACCAGCGAGCGCTGCGAGCGCGAGAACGGCGCCGCTTCCTCGTCCGCCTCGAACAGGTACTGGCGCAGCTCCGGCCGGACGAGCTCGGCAAGCCAGCGGATATGCCCGATCACCGGATAGTTGCGGCGGATCGAGTGCTCCGGCTGGCTCAGATCCCACAGGCCCAGCAGCGAGAGCAGCACCGCAAGGCTCGCCGGTAGCCAGACCCAGCCATGGCGAAAGGCGAGGGGGACGAGGATCAGGGCCGCCAGGACGCACAGGACGAGCGTCGTGAAGCGGCTCAGGCGCAAGGTCATCGGGAAGCCTCAAGGCAGGGTCGAACGCTTCCGGTTTAGAGCATGGCGAGGCTGGCGGTGCCAGAGGCGGGGGCTCGATGCTCAGTCTGGCGACGGGTTCGTCAGTACCGCAGGAACCCGATTGAGAACCACGGGATTGCGGCGACGACGATGAGACCGACGAGGAGGGCGAGCATGTAGCCCCAGATGTATTTGAGGCCGTCGTCGGGATTGATCTTGGAGATGGCGCAGGCGCCGTAGTAGCCGACGCCGAAGGGCGGGGCGAAGAGGCCGATGCCCATGGCGAAGATCACGACCATGGCGTAGTGGACCTCGTGGATGCCGGCGGCCTTGGCGATGGGGAAGACGAGCGGGCCGAACAGCACCATGGCGGGGATGCCCTCGAGCACGGAGCCGAGCACGGTGAAGGCGAGGATCGAGATGCCGAGGAAGCCCCAATGGCCGCCGGGCACCGAGGCCATGGCCTGGGCGAGGTCGCGCGAGAAGCCGGACTGGGTCAGGCCCCAGGCCATGGCGGTGGCGGCGCCGATGATGAAGATGATCGCGCCGGTCAGCGACGCGGTCTCGACCAGCATTCTGGGCAGGCGGCGCCAGTCGAACTGGCGGTAGAGGAAGAGCCCGGCCAGGACCGCATAGGCGATGCCGATGGTCGAGACCTCGGTCGCCGTGGCGACGCCCTCGACCACCGCGGCACGGATGACGAAGGGGAGCGCGATGGCCGGCGCCGCGATCAGCGCGAGCCGGGCGATGACGCGCTTGGGCTGGCGCGCGACATGGCTGAGGTCTTCGCCGCGATAGCGCCACCAGACGACGCAGCACAGCGCCGCGCCGAGCACCACGGCCGGCAGCATGCCGCCGGTGAACAGGGCGGCGATCGAGACCCCGGTGACCGAGCCGATGGTGATCAGCACGATCGAGGGCGGGATGGTCTCGGTCTGGGCGCCGGTGGCGGAGAGCAGCGCCACCAGATCGCCCGGCTTGGCGCCGCGCTTCTGCATCTCGGGGAAGAGCACCGGGGCGATCGCGGCCATGTCGGCGACCTTGGAGCCGGAGATGCCGGAGACCAGGTACATCGCGCCGATCAGCACATAGGAGAGCCCGCCGCGGACATGGCCGAGCAGCGAGGCGAGGAACTGGATCATCGCCTTGGCCATGCCGGTCATCTCGATCAGGGCGCCGAGGAAGATGAACAGCGGCACGGCGAGCAGGATGAGATGGCTCATGCCCTCGTCGAGACGCCCGACCATGACCAGCATCGGGGTCGAGGTGGTGAGCGCGAGATAGCCGAAGGTGGCGAGCGCGAAGGAAAACGCGATCGGCACGCCGGAAAAGACGTTGAGCGCGACGACCCCGACGAAGAACACGATCAGGTTGAGCTTGCCGAGCGGCTTCAGCATCGGTCCGGCCAGCCAGAACAGGCCGATCAGCAGCGCGGTCAGGGCGGCGGCGGCGAGCACCGGCTTCCAGGCGCCGAAGCGGACGAGGCGCAAGAGCGCGACGACGAGCATCAGGCCGATGCCGATCGGCAGCGCCGCGGCGCGCCAGGCATTGGAGATCTCCAGCGCCGGGGTGACGATGAAGCTCTCCTCCTGGGCGTAGTCGAGCGCATGCGGCAGGATCATCACCAGGAAGGCGATCGCCGCCGTGATCGCGACCGCCTCGAGCAGCAGCCGCGTCCGCGGCGAAACCCGCGTCACCAGCCCGGTCATCCGCATGTGCTCGCCGCGCTGCAGCGCCAGCACGGCCCCCAGCATCGACAGCCACAGGAACAGGATCGAGGCCAGTTCGTCAGACCACACCAGAGGCGCATGGAAGACATACCGCGCCGCGACCCCCGCCCCGAGGATCACAACCTCCGAAACGACGAGAACGGCCGCGACGAACGAGACGAGGAAGCCGACGATGCGCTCGAGGCCGCTCGCCATTCGTCCGAAGGCGGTCGCGGAAAGATCGGCCGGCGTGGCCAGGCTGGCGCCGTGAGCATCCATTGAGACGTTTCCGATTGTCGTGTTTTGAGTCCTTATAGGCTGGCCGGCGTCCCGGCGACTAGCCGTAACGTCGAGTACTCCGATTGCGCATGGGCGCACCTCGCCCGGGCGTGGCTCCGCCTTCGCCGGCGCCCGTCCGGCAGCCCTGCCGGGTTGCATTCCCGGAAACAAAGAGAGAACATAGGGGCATGTCACTCGCCGAAGCAGCCCTCAACCCGCCGCCTGCCCGGCCGGACGTCACCCGCGCCGTCTGCCGTGGCGCGAGCCGGCATCTGCGCGAGCGCGGCTACGCTATCGTCAAGGAAATGACCTTCGCCAATGGCCGGCGCGGCGACATCGTCGCGCTGTCGCCGGCGGGCGAGCTCTGGGTGGTCGAGGTCAAGTCGGGCCTCGCCGACTACCGGGTCGACGGCAAATGGCCGGATTACCGCGACTATTGCGACGGCTTCCTGTTCGCGGTGGCGCCGGAATTCCCGCAGGAGGTCCTGCCGGAGGATGTCGGGCTGATCGTCGCCGACGCCTATGGCGGCGAATTGCTGCGCGAGCCGCCCCGGCATCCGCTCGCGCCGGCGCGCCGCAAGATGCTGACCATCGCCTTCGCCAAGCTTGCGGCCGGGCGGCTGGCGCTGCTCGAGGACCCGCCCGGCCTATGAAGCCGTCGCGGGCATGGCCGTCTGCGCCTCCTGGCGGACCGTCGCCGGGCGGCCCAGATCGGCCTCTGCCACCAGAAAGTCGATGAAGGCGCGCACGCGCGCCGGCAGCTTGCCGCCATGGCCGACATAGACGGCGTGGATCTCCTCGACATCGCCGGGGTTGAAGGGCTCCAGCACGGGCACGAGCCGCCCCGCAGCGATGTCGGGGCCGATATGGAACAGCGCGAGCCGCGTGAGCCCTTGCCCGGCAAGCGCGAGTTCGCGCGCGCTTTCGCCGTCGCCGACGGTGGCGCGTCCATGCGCCGGGAGCTCGTGGCGCCGGCCATCGATCAGGAACGGCCAGCTGTCGCTGTGGCGGATGAAGTTGAAGGTCACGAGGTCATGCCCTGAGAGATCGTCCGGATGAGCCGGCGCCGGGCGGCGCCTCAGATAGGCCGGCGCGGCGACGATCGCCATGCGGCTTTCCCCGAGCTTGCGCGCCATGAGTTGG
Source organism: Allobosea sp. 67-29 (assembly GCF_001898115.1). GTDB lineage: Bacteria > Pseudomonadota > Alphaproteobacteria > Rhizobiales > Beijerinckiaceae > Allobosea. Next base: position 333,011 of record NZ_MKSQ01000005.1, read on the forward strand.
GACGGGCGCATCGGCCCGACCCGGATCGCGACGTCGGCGCGCTCGTCCATCAGGTCGATCACGGCGTCGCTCAAGGTGATGTCGAGCTCGACGCCCGGATGGGCCCGGGTGAAGCGCGGCACCAGCGGCAGCAGGTGGTGCCGGCCGAACGGCACATTGGTGTTGACCCTGAGCCGTCCGCGCGGGATCTGGCAGGCGGCGACCGCGCGCTCGGCCTCGTCCAGATCGGCGAGCACGCGCAAGGCATGCATGTGGAAGGTGGTGCCTTCCTCCGTCAGCATGAACTTGCGCGTCGAGCGGACGATCAGGCGCACGCCGAGCCGCGCCTCCAGCCGCGCCACCAGCTTGCTCACTGCCGAGGGCGTCATCCTGAGGGCCCGGGCGGCCGGCGAGAAGCCGCCGAGCGCGACGACGCGCGCGAACACCTCCATCTCGCCGGAGCGGTTGATCTCGGAACGGGGCATGGTGAGTTGATCTCACAAATGATGGTCCGTCCGGCATACTAATTCACAGCCGCATCAGCCGCTATCTCCGGGGCCGATTTCGTACCCGGAGGCTTCCATGCCCATTGCCCTCTATGCCCTGACCGTCGGTGCCTTCGGCATCGGCGTCACCGAATTCGTCATCATGGGCCTGCTCCTGCAGGTCTCGGGCGACCTCGGCGTCTCCATTCCGGTCGCCGGCCTGCTGATGACCGGCTATGCGCTCGGCGTCTTCGTCGGCGCACCCGTCCTGACCATCGCGACGCGCAGCCTGCCGCGCAAGACGACGCTGCTCGTGCTGATGGCGATCTTCACCCTTGGCAATCTGGCCGCCGCATTGGCGCCGAGCTTCGCCTGGCTGATGACGGCGCGCATCGTCACCGCCCTGGCGCACGGCACCTTCTTCGGCGTCGGCTCGCTGGTGGCGACGAGCCTCGTCGCGCCCGAGCGCAAGGCGTCCGCGATCGCGATCATGTTCACCGGCCTGACCCTCGCGACCTTGCTGGGCGTGCCCTTCGGGTCCTGGCTCGGTCTCGCCTACGGCTGGCGTTCGACCTTCTGGGCCGTCACCGCCATCGGTATCGTCGCCTTCCTGGTGCTGGCGACGCTGGTTCCGTCCGACAGGGAGCGCATCGAGCCGGCGCCGATCGCCGAGGAACTCAAGGTCCTCGCCCGGCCGCAGGTCCAGCTGGGACTGGTCATGACCGTGCTCGGCTTCGGCGGCATCTTCGCGATCTTCACCTTCATCCAGCCGATCCTCATCGAGCTCGCCGGCTTCAGCGAGGCGGCGGTCTCGCCGGTCCTGCTCGTCTTCGGCGCGGGCCTCGTCGTCGGCAACCTGCTCGGCGGCCGCTGGGCCGACCGCAGCCTGGCGCCGGCGCTGATCGGCACCCTCGTGCTGATGACGCTGGCGATGTTTGCTTCGGGCTTCGCCTTCCACAGCCAGGCCGGTGCCGTCGTAGCGGCCTTCATGCTGGGCGCGGCGGCCTTCGCCACGGTCCCGCCGCTGCAGATGTGGGTGCTCCAGCAGGCCGGCGGCGCCGGCCAGGGCCTGGCCTCCAGCCTGAACATCGCCGCCTTCAATCTCGGCAATGCCCTCGGCGCCTGGCTTGGCGGGCTCGTGATCACGCAGGGCCTTGGCCTGGGCGCCATCCCGCCGGTCGCCGCGCTGGTGCCGCTCGTCGCATTGGGTCTGGCGGCATTCGCGGTGAAGCTGGAGCGCCGGACGGTGCGGGCCGCCTGCGCCTGACGGTCGCGATCAAACAAAAAACCTGCCGGACGGCCGGTCCGGCAGGTTTTCGCTTGTCGTGATGACGGGTTCAGCGCGGCGCGCGCTTGGCCAGGATACGCTGCAGCGTGCGCCGGTGCATGCCCAGGCGCCGTGCCGTCTCGGAGACGTTGCGGTTGCAGAGCTCGTAGACGCGCTGGATGTGCTCCCAGCGCACCCGGTCGGCCGACATCGGTTTTTCCGGCGGCGAGGGGCGCGCGTCGCGAGCGGCTGCGAGCGCGGCGTGGATCTCGTCGGCATCGGCCGGCTTGGCGAGGAAATCGAAGGCGCCGAGCTTCACGGCGCTGACGGCCGTCGCGATGTTGCCGTAGCCGGTCAGCACGACGCCACGGGCGTCCGGGCGGCGTTCCTTCAGCCTGGCGATGACGTCGAGCCCGTTGCCGTCGCCCAGCCTGAGATCGATCACGGCGAAGGCCGGTGCCGCTTCCTCGAGCGCGGCGAGCCCGGCCGCGACGCTGTCGGCGGTCCGCACGCTGTAACCCCGGCCTTCCATGGCGCGGGCGAGACGGGTCAGGAACGGCTTGTCGTCGTCGACCAGCAGCAGGGACATGTCCTCGCCCGTTCCGGGTCTGTTGCTCGCACTGTCGACGCCTTGCATTGCCATCTCCTTGCCGCTTGTCCATGCGCGCTGCGGTTGCGCGGATTCGAAGGTTCAAGACGACGCCGGCATGGCCGCCGCCGCTCAACCTCGTTCATGTAATGCCGACGACGCGCTTTCGGTACCCCCGATGACGGGCAGGTCGGCCTCGAAGACCTCGCGCGGCCAGACGATGCGGATCGATGCCCCGCTGTCGGGCGCCGGGCGGTTCGAGAATTCGAGCGAGGCGCCGCCGCGTTCGAGCAGCGTCTTGGCGATGAAGAGCCCGAGGCCGAGCCCACCGCCGGCCCGGTTCTCGGCCGAACCGCGTGACAGATAGGGCTCGCCGGCCCGCATCAGCACGTCGGGCGGGAAACCCGGCCCGTCATCGGCGATGGTCAGCGTGACCTGGCTGCTGCTCCATCCGGCCTGGATCGAAACTGTTGAGCGGGCGAAGTCCACGGCGTTGTCTACGATATTGCCGAGGCCGTAGATCATGCCCGGATTGCGCCGGCAGACCGGCTCGGGCTTCTCGCCCCGCATACTGATCTCGAACGGCACGCCGAAGGGCCGCTGCGGGCCGGCCGCTTCCTCGATCAGCAGGCGCAGCGTCAATTGGTCGAGCGGGCCGGCATCCTCGTCCTGCAGGCTGGAAAGCTTTGCGAGGATGCCGCGGCAGCGCTCCACCTGTTCGCGCAGCAGGGCGATGTCCTCGGCCATCTCGCCCTCGGGCGGCGCGAGCCGGGTGAGTTCGCGCGCGACGAGCGCGATGGTGCCGAGCGGCGTGCCGAGTTCATGCGCAGCCGCCGCCGCGAGTCCGTCGAGCTGCGAGAGATGCTGCTCGCGCGCCAGCACCAGCTCGGTCGCCGCCAGCGCGTCGGAGAGATCGCGCGCCTCCTTGGCGACGCGCCAGGCGTAGATGCCGGTGAAGGCGAGGCCCAGCACGAGCGCGACCCAGTTTCCGAGCTGGTAGTAGAACGGCAGCACCGGCCGGTCGGGCCCGGCCCAGGGCAGCGGCAGGTGAAAGCGGCTGAGCAGGGTCGCGAGCGCCGCGGCAAGCAGTCCCAGAGCGAGTGTGCGTTGCGGCGGCAGGGCCGTCGCCGAGATCAGCACCGGGGCGAGGAACAGGAGGGCGAAGGGGTTCTGCAGCCCTCCGGTCATGTAGAGCAGGGCGGCGAGCTGGACGATGTCGAAGGCGAGCAACGCGGTGGCGGGGCCGTCCTTCAGGCGGTGGCTCAGCGGAAAGCGCACGCGCAGCGCGATGTTGAGCCAGGCCGAGATGGCGATGACGCCGAAGCACCAGCCGAAGGGCAGGAGGAAGCCGAGGCCGAAATGGACGCCGGCGACGGCGACGCTCTGCCCGGCAATGGCCAGCCAGCGCAGCCGCACCAGGGTGTCGAGCCGCAGATGCCGGCTCGCGCGCGCCGGGGCCGGCGCCGTCAGGTCCAAAGTCGTCACCGTGCCCAAGCCCTTGCGATCACAGGTATTCCGCAGTCGTGCCGCGGGCCGCGCGGGAGGTTTTCGTCGTCGCCCGTCCACATGTCAGAGAATCTTAGCCTTTAGCCGGGTTGAATGAGAACAAAATCAACTTAAGGTGCGTAGCTCGCTGCGGCGCACCAACACATGCTGCGCCGCCAGAGGACATTGAAATCGTATGTACGGGGCCGCCATGTCGTTTGCCTACCATGCCTACGAAGCGGTTCACATGATGGTGGGCCCGATGCGGGGCGTCTCGGACGCGGTCCAGCTCGCGTTCAAGAACCCGGCCAATCCGCTCACCTATACGCCGCTCGGGCGCACGGTCGCGGCGTCCTGCGAGCTGTTCGAGCGCATGACGCGCCGCTACGGCAAGCCGGCCTTCGGCCTGCACGAGACCACGATCAACGGCGTCAAGGTCCCTGTCGAGGAGCGTGTCGTCTGGGAGCGGCCTTTCTGCCGGCTGGTCTATTTCGACCGCAAGATTCCCGGCCGGCGCAAGCCGCAGCCGAAGGTGTTGCTCGTCGCGCCGATGTCCGGCCACTACGCCACGCTGCTGCGCGGCACGGTTGAGGCCTTCCTGCCCGGTCACGAGGTCTACATCACCGACTGGGTCGATGCGCGTCTCGTGCCGCTCTCGGAAGGGCGGTTCGATCTCGATGACTACATGGACTACGTCATCGACATGCTGCACACCCTCGGCCCCGACACGCATGTCATGGCGGTGTGCCAGCCGGCCGTCCCCGTGATCGCCGCGATCGCGCGGATGGAGGCGGAAGGCGACGACAGCGCGCCGCGATCGATGACGCTGATGGGCGGGCCGATCGATACCCGCCGCTCGCCGACCGCCGTCAACCAGCTCGCCATGGAGCGCGGCATCGACTGGTTCCGGCGCAACTGCATCACCGTCGTGCCCCTTCCGCATCTGGGAGCCTTCCGCCAGGTCTATCCCGGCTTCATGCAGCTCTCCGGCTTCATGGCCATGAACATGGACCGCCACGTCACCGCGCATTACGAGATGTTCAAGCACCTCGTCTCCGGCGACGGCGATTCCGCCGAGAGGCATCGCGACTTCTACGACGAATACCTCGCGGTCATGGACATGACGGCGGAGTTCTACCTGCAGACGATCGAGACGGTCTTCGTCAAGCATGCCCTGCCGAAGGGGGAGATGACGCATCGCGGCAAGCCGGTCGACCTCACCGCCGTCCGCCGCGTCGCGCTGATGACGGTCGAGGGCGAGCTCGACGATATCTCCGGTGTCGGCCAGACCAAGGCCGCGCATGATCTCTGCGTCAACATCCCGGCCGACAAGCGGGTGCACTACCTTCAGCCCAAGGTCGGCCATTACGGCGTGTTCAACGGCTCGCGCTTCCGCGCCGAGATCCAGCCGCGCATCTCGGACTTCATGGTCAGCCTCGACATGGAGGCCGCCAAGGGCCGCCGTGGCGAAAGCGCCCAGGAGCAGCGCAAGGCCCTGAAGGTCGTCGGCTGAGGCCCCGGCGCGGCGGCCGGGCCTCTTTCCCGCCGCCCGCGAATCCCGCACAATCGCGCCCGCATGCGCATCTCCCTGTTCAAGCGCCAGCCGGACCCCGACCGCCTCGAGGTGGTCCATGCCGGCCGGCGCTATCCCGTCCTGGTGAAGCGGCGCGCCAATGCGCGGCGGATGACCCTGCGCGTGTCGCAGGCGACCGGCGAGGTCACGCTGACCCTGCCGGAGCGGGTCGATTTCGCCGCCGGTCGGAGCTTCGCCGAGAATCACGGCGGCTGGATCGCGGCGCGCATCGCGAAGCGCCCGATGGCCGTGCCGTTCGAGCCGGGGCAGATGGTCCCGCTGCGTGGCGCGCCGCACCGCATCGTCCACTGGTCGAAGGCGCGCGGCCTCACCCAGGCGACGACGGACAGGGATGGTGCCCCGATCATCGCCGTTGCTGGTGAGGGCGCCCATGTCCCGCGCCGGGTGAAGGATTTCCTGAAACGGCTTGCGCTCGAGGATCTGGAGCAGGCGGTACGCCGGCATACCGCCAATCTCGGCATCCCCGCGCGCAGGATCACGATCCGCGACACGACGAGCCGCTGGGGTTCCTGCTCCTCGCAGGGCCATCTCAATTTCTCCTGGCGGCTGATTCTCGCCCCGGCCTTCGTGCTCGACTATCTCGCGGCGCATGAGGTCGCTCATCTCAAGGAGATGAACCATTCGCACCGCTTCTGGGCGCTGACGCACAAGCTCTGCCCGCGCACCGAAGAGGCTGAAGCCTGGCTCAAACGCCACGGGGCGGGGTTGCACGGCTTCGGCTGAGGCTTTGCCGGCAGCGACGCGGGCCACATTTCCGCCGTTAACCACTTTCTGAAAATTGCGCCCGCACACTGACCCCCGATTCGCCTTCAGTGTGAGTACGTCCATGGGTCAGGTCATCGCGTTTCGTCGCCCGTCGCCAGCGCTTCCGGTCGGGCAGCCCGTACTGGGCCTGATGTCCGCGGTCGATTTCGCCTTGCGCGACCTGGCCGAGATCATGCCGCATATCACGCTCGATGCCGCGCGCGAGCAGGCCGAGGCCTGCCGCGCCATGCTGGCCGAGGCCTTCAACGCCGAAATCGACGCCGAACTCGACGGCTGAAGCCGCGTCCGGGCGGCTCTGCATGGCCCCCCGGCTCTCGCGAGGCTTGTCCGGGCGCGAGAATCGTCGAACTTCTCTCGTCAAAGAGCGGGCCTGAATCGGTGGCCGGCCGCGGGAGATGTGCGGATGTTCCTCACCAACAGCGACATGGTCGACCTCGTCGATCTGCGGCACCGGCTGCATCGCCGCCCCGAGATCTCGGGCGAGGAACGCGAGACCGCGGCCACCATCGTCGATTTCCTGAAGCCGACGCAGCCGAACCGCATCGTCACCGGCCTCGGCGGCCATGGCGTCGCGGCGATCTACGAAGGCGCCGAGCCCGGGCCGACCGTGATGGTCCGCGCCGAGCTCGATGCGCTGCCGATCGAGGAGATCTCCGACAGCGATCATCGCTCGGAGATCCCCGGCAAGGGCCATCTCTGCGGCCATGACGGCCATATGACGATCCTCGCCTCGCTGGCGCGCGGGCTCAACCGCAACCCGCCGCGGCGGGGCCGCGCCGTCCTGCTTTTCCAGCCGGCCGAGGAGACCGGCGCAGGCGCCGCCGCCGTCATCGCCGATCCGAAATTCGCCGAGATCGCGCCCGACTACGCCATATCCCTGCACAACCGCCCCGGCGTGCCGGTCGGCCAGGCGCGCATCTCGGAGGGCGCGGCCAATTGCGCCTCGCGCGGCATCAAGATCGTGCTCACCGGCGAGACCACCCATGCCTCGACGCCGGAGCATGGCCGCTCGCCGGCACCGGCCATCGCGACATTGATCCCCGCGCTCACCGCACTGGGTCCGGGCGGCCCACTCGATGCGCAGTTCCGGCTGGTCACGGTCACCCATGTCGCGATCGGCGAGGAGGCCTTCGGCATCGCGCCGGGCCATGGCGAGCTCTGGGCGACTTTGCGCACCGTCGACGACGCCCAGATGGGTGCGCTCTGCGAGGCGGCGGAAATGCTGGCACGCGAGGCGGCCCTTGCGGACCGGCTGTCGCTCGAGATCAGCTATCACGACATCTTCCATCATTGCGAGAACGAGCCCGAGGTCGTCGCCATGCTGCGCCGAGCTATGGACGAGGAGAACGTCCCGCACGGCCCGGCGAAGCCTTCGCGTGGCTCCGAGGATTTCGGTCTGTTCGGCCGCAAGGCGAAATCGGCGATGTTCCTGCTCGGCTCGGGCGATACCGCCCATCTGCACAACCCCGACTACGACTTCCCGGACGATGCGATCGCCACCGGGGCCCGCGTCTTCATGCGGGCACTGCGCAACATCCTCGGCGAAGCGCGCCCGGCCTGAGGAGACGGCGATGACCGCGAACTGGACGGAAGCCGCTGCGTGCGCGGCCGGGATCGCCGCCGGATGGCAGCGCGAGGTCGGGCCGGGCGGCGCAATCGTGCTGTTTGACCGTGACGGCGTCCGCGAGGCTTTTGCCGGCGGGCTCGCCAGCATCGAGCACGGCCTGCCCTTCACGCCCCGGACGGCGAACCGCTTTGCCTCGATCAGCAAGCATGTGCTCGCCATCGCGTTGCTGCGCGAAGAGGTGCCGCTCGATGCTCCGCTCGGCCGCTGGTTGCCTGAACTGCCGGCACCGCTGGCCGAAGTCCCGCTCGTTCGTGCCCTCGACATGACCGGTGGCCTGCCGGACATGATGGAAGCCTTCTGGCAGCAGGGCGTGCCGTTCACCGCGACCCTGAGCGCCGACGAAATCCATGCCCTCGCCTGCCGCTTCCCTTCGCTCAGCACCCAGCCGGGCACGGAGATGGCCTATTCCAACACCGGTTGGCGCCTTGCCCAGCGCGTGCTCGAAAAGGTCACGGGCAAGCCTTACGGCGAGACCGTCGCCGCGCTGTCCGGCGAACTCGGCCTCGCCTTCCGCCTGCCCTATGACGACGCGGAGATCGTGCCCGGTCTCGCCACCGGCTATTGGCGCGACGGCGAGAGCTGGCGTCGCGGCCATTACGGCTTCCATTTCTCCGCTTCCGGCGGCATCGCCGGCTCGGCCGCCGATCTCGCCGGCTGGTGCTCTGCCCTGCTGGCCGGGCGCGGGCCGCTCGCCGGCATGCTGGAGCGGCTGACCGCGCCGCGCCATTTCGCCGACGGCAGCGAGAGCGTCTACCGGCTCGGGCTGGTCTGCAGCCGTCTCGGCGGCTTCGACGTCGTCGGCCATGGCGGCTCGCTGACCGGCTATCGCAATCACGTCCTAACCGCGCCCGAACTCGGTGTCGGCGTCGTCGTGCTGACCAATCGCGAGGAAGAGGCGCTCTGGCCGGCGCTGACGGTGCTCGCCGCGTTGCTGGGCGAGCCCCTGCCGGTCGCCGCGGACGCCCCGCCCGGGCTGTTCGCCAGCGAGGAGGGTCCGTTCTGGGCCGAGCTCGCCGCCGATTCGATCGGCTTCATGGGCGGCTATGAGCGGCTCGTCTCCGATGGTGAAGGCGGCCTGCGCAGCCTGCCGGCCTATCTCGACATCCGCCTGCGGCGCGATGGGGCGGACCGCCTGACCGGGCAGATCGGCGGCGTCCGGCGCTCGCTGCGGCGCGTGCCGGCCGACACCGCGCTCGACATCCGCCTGATCGGCCGCTGGCGCGATCCACATTTCGGCACCGTGATCGACATCCGTCCCGACGGCACGGCGCTCTGGCCCTGGCCCCTCGACGGCAGGATCACCCGCTTGACCCCGCTGCCGAACGGGCGCGCCCTTGCCGACCTGATGCACGGCCCCTGGCGGGCGCGACCTTGTCTGTGGCTCGACGGGGAAGGCCGCCTGCGGGTGGCCGGCCACCGGGCGAGAATCTTGCAGATGGACCGTGTCGACTAGGCGCTCCTGAGGGGGAAGCGCCGGCTCGACGAAGACTGGAGGAGGTTCCCATGCGTCTACCCCGCCTTGCTGCGGCTCTCGCCCTGACGGCCGCCACCCTGCTGCCGCTCGCCGCCCGAGCGCAGGCGCAGCCGGCGCCGAACCGTGTGCTGCGGGTCGCGCCGCATGCCGATCTCAAGACGCTCGACCCGGTCGCGGCCTCGATCGTCATCACCCGCATGCACGGGCTGATGATCTACGAGACGCTCTTCGCCTGGGATTCGAACCTGCAGCCCAAGCCGCAGATGGTCGAGAGCTTCGAGACCTCGCCCGACAAGCTGACCTGGACCTTCACCCTGCGCCCCGGCCTCAAATTCCATGACGGCCAGCCGGTGACGACCAAGGACGTCATCGCCTCGCTCGAGCGCTGGATGAAGCGCGACACCATCGGCGGCAAGCTTGCCGAATATACCGAGGGCATGGAGGCGGTCGACGCCAAGACCTTCAAGCTCAGGCTGAAGCGCCCGCTGGCGCTGGTGCCCTTCGCGCTCGGCTCGGCGGTCGGCCAGATTCCGGTGATCATGCGCGAGGCGGACGCCAGGAGCGATCCGATGAAGCCGGTCACCACGACCATCGGCTCCGGCCCGTTCAAGTTCAATCGCGAGGAATGGCGCAGCGGCTCGAAGGTCGTCTACGATCGCAACCCCGACTATGTGCCGCGTTCCGAGCCGGCCGACGGCCTCGCCGGCGGGCGCGTCGTCAAGGTCGACCGCGTCGAATGGCTGATCATGCCCGATGCCGCGACCGCCGCGGCCGCGCTCCAGACCGGCGAGATCGACATCTGGGAGCAGCCGAGCCAGGACCTGATCCCGACCATCGCCTCCAATCGCGACATCAAGGTCGAGCGCTATTCCAATCTCGCCAACCAGGTGATGCTGCGGCCGAACCATCTCTACCCGCCCTTCGACAACCCGAAGGCGCGGCTGGCGCTGGCCTATGCCACCGACCAGGCCGATTTCCTCGCCGCCGGCTTCGGCGACGAGGAATGGTGGAAGCGCTGCAACGCCTATTTCGTCTGCGGCAGCCCCAACGGCACCGAAATCGGCACGGAAGGCTATGCCAAGCCGGATCTGGAAAAGGCCCGCCAGCTCCTGAAGGAGAGCGGCTACAAGGGCGAGAAGCTGCTGCTGACCACCAGCAACGACATCGCGCCGATCGGGCGCATGGCCGAGGTCGCGGCCGCCTCGCTGAAGAAGGTCGGCTTCAATGTCGACGTGCAGTTCGCCGATTGGGGCGCCGTCACCACCCGCCAGCAGAACAAGGGCCGGCCGGACCAGGGCGGCTGGAACCTCTTCGTCACCTATGCCTCGGGCGCGACCATGCAGTCGCCGCTGACCAACATCGGCACCAACATGGCCTGCCAGCGCGCCTGGGCCGGCTGGCCCTGCGACGCCGAGGCCGAGAAGCTGCGCGGCGCCTTCGTCGATGCGCCCGACGATGCCAGCCGCAAAATCGCGCTGGAGGCGCTCCACAAGCGGCTGGCCGAGGTGCAGCCCTATCGCGTGCTCGGGCAGTTCGACCAGCCCTATGCCCGCCGCGCCAATGTCTCCGGCGTGCTGGCGGCGCCGGTCATGCTGTTCTGGAACGTCGAGAAGAAGTGAGGCGGTCGCTCAGGCCGGCGCTGCCGTCGGGATGAAATGCGGCGTGGCGCGCCAGACGAAGTCCCGGCTCGTGCCCGGCGCGAGCCGGAGCACGCCGGGCTTCTCCGCGAATTCGCCCTGCCAGCCGACCGGGCTCGCCATGCCGAACCAGGGCTCGATGCAGAGGAAGGGCGCGCCCGTCGGCTTCGACCAGATGCCGAGGTCCTTGTAGCCCTCCCAGCTCACGGTCAGCGCCCGGATTTCGCGCCCGGCTTCGTCGAGCGCGGCGAAGCGCACAGCCTCGTTGGCGACGTTCGGGATGACGATCGCGTCGCTGGCGAACAGCCCCTCGGCAAGGTCGAGCTCCCGCCCGGTGAAGGGCAGCGGGATCGCCGGGCCGAGCAATCCGCCGTCGACGCCGAGGCCCGGGCCGGGCTCGGGGTTCGGGAAGCTCAGCCTGTGCCGCTCCTTCGGCACGCCGGGCGCCAGCGGCCAGAGAAAGGCCGGGTGGGCGCCGACGCCGCAGATCAGCGCGCTGTCGGCGGGGTTGGTGACGCGCGTCGTCACCGAGAGGACGCCGTCCGCGAGCTCGTAGATCATCCGCAGCACGAAACGGAAGGGATAGATCGCCAGCGTCGCCTCGCTCTCCCGCAGTTCCAGCACCGCCCGGCTCGGGCTCCGCTCGACCCAGGCGAACAGGCTGTCGCGGGCGAAGCCGTGCTGGGTCAGGTGGTAAGAGCGCCCGTCATGGACCAGCATATCCTCGGCGAGGCGGCCGACGATCGGGAAGAGGACCGGCGCATGGCGCGGCCATTCCGGGCCGCCATGCCAGAGCAGGGGGCCGTCCGCGTCGGCGAAGGCGACGATCTCGCCGCCCTGCGCGCGGATGGTGGCGCGCAGCCGGCCGGAGGCAATCTCGTGGGTGTCGGTCATGGCGTCCCTCCGCGGCGGCTCGTGGCTCGTGGATAAGGCAATCGCCCGCCGCTGGGAATCCGCGCCGGCGCCGCGCGAGGCCCTGCCTTGCCGCCAGGCCGCTTGCGGAACGCCGCCGGTTCGGGCGATCTGGCGTCAGGAGGATCGATGAAGCCGCTGACCACACCGACGCGCCGCGCCGTCGCCGCCGGCCTCGTCGCCGCGCCTGCCCTGCTGCGCGGCGCTGCCTGGGCGGCCGGCAGGCCCGTCACGGTCGCCTCGCTGCTTGGAGAGGACAAGCCGGAGACGAGGATCTGGCGGCATATCGCCGAAACCCTGTCGCGGACGGCCCCCGGTCGCTTCGATCTGCGCATCGTCCCCAATGCGGCTCTGGGCGGTGAGAAGGAGGTGGCGGAGGGCCTGCGGCTCGGCTCGATCCAGGCCTCGCTGTCGACCATCTCGGCGCTCTCCGGCTGGGTGCCGCAGGGCCAGATCCTCGACTTGCCCTTCCTCTTCCGCGACCGCGATCATTTGAGGCGCGTGCTCGCCGGCCCGCTCGGAACGGAGCTGAAGGCGCAATATGAGGCGCAGGGCTTCGTCGTGCTCGGCTTCGTCAACTACGGCGCCCGCCACCTGCTCGCCAAGGAGCCGCTGACCACCCCCGCCTCGGTCCGGGGCAAGCGCATCCGCGTGATCCAGAGCCCGCTCCACACCGCGCTGTGGTCCGGCTTCGGCGCCTATCCGACGCCGCTGCCGATCCCGGAAGTCTACAACGCGCTCAGGACCGGCGTCGTCGACTGCATGGACCTGACCAAGTCGGCTTATGCCGGCTTCCGGCTCTATGAGGTCGTGCCCTGCCTGATCGAGACCGGCCATATCTGGGCCAGCGGCGTGGTCATGGTCGCCGCGCCGTTCTGGAAGGCGCTGGCGCCGCAGGACCGCGACGCGCTTGCCGCCGCCGCGAGCGAGGGCGCCGCCCATTTCGACGCGCTGATGCAGGCCGATGAGGGGGCCTCGATGGCACAGGCCGCCGCCGGGGGCGGCAAGGTCTTCGAGCCGGAGGACCGTGCCGGCTGGCAGGAGGGAGCCCGCAAGGTCTGGGCGGCCTTCGCCCCGAATCTCGGCGGCATGGAACGTATCGAGACGATCGCCAGCAGCGCCTGAACGGAGCGAGCATGCCCTTCACCATCGACCATATCGTCATCGCCGTCGCCGACCTCGAAGCCGCCGCGCGCGACTACGAGGCGCTCGGCTTCACCGTCCTGCCCGGCGGCGAGCATCCGCGCGGCTCACGCAACGTGCTCGTGGTTCTGGCCGATGGCGCCTATCTCGAGATCATCGCTTTCCCCAAGCCGGTTCCGGGCTTTCGCTGGTGGGAGGTGTTCCAGGCGGCCGGTCCGGGTTTCGTCGACTATGCCCTCCTGCCCGAGGTCTTCGAAGCGGATGTCGCCCGCCAGCGCGACGCCGGCATCGCGCTCGAAGGTCCGATCGACGGCGGCCGGCTCCAGCCCGACGGCAGCCGCATCGCCTGGCGCTCGGCGCGCCCGGTCGAGCCCGATATTCCCTTTCTCGTCGCGGACGTCACGCCGCGCCACCTGCGCGTGCCGGAAGGTGCGCCGCGGATCCATCGCAATGGCGTCACGGGAATCGCCGCCGTCACCGTCGCGGTGAAGGATCTCGCCGCCTCCACGGCGCGCTACCGGGCCTTGCTCGGGCAGGAGCCCGTCGCCGCCGGCACCGTCCCGGGCCTTGGCTTCGGCCTCGTCCAGTTCCGCATCGGCGAGCAGGTACTGTCGATCGTCGCTGCGCGGGAGGAGGGAGCCGGCCCGGCGCACGCCCTCGCGGCGCGGGGGCAAGGCATCTGCGCGCTGTCCTTCTTCGGGTCCGCCGACGCCGTCCTTGAACCCCGCCTGAGCCACGGTGCGCCGCTCGAAATCGTCGGGCCGCTGCGGTCATGATCCGGTCACGCGCATCGGCGACAAGGGTCCGTTTACATTCGAATCATTCCATTTAACTAATAAAAACAACGGCTTGCGCCTGTCTTCCGGCGCGCCTATCTCTCTTTCGGCCAGTGAATCAGCCGACGGAGAAACCGGAATGGGTGAGGTCAGCGAGGTCGATGTCGCGGCCGTGATCGGGCGGACCGACGAACTCGTCATCCGCGAGATCGTCCGCACCGGAGCGAGCCGGTCCGAACTGCGTCGGGCTCTGGCGCTGGCCAAGGGACCGGACGACCTCGTCGATCCCGCGGCGCTGCCGCCGCGCATGCGGCGGCTCGTCGACCTGCTCGCCATCACATTGCCCGAGCAGGGTCCGAGGCCCTTGCAAGGGCCGCAGCACCGTCTTCCGGGCGCCATGAAGGACATCCATCGTGCCGCGTGATCGCAGCTTGGCGGGGCCGGAACCGGGGCGGTGCTCCTGACGGCCTGTGGCCGGGTGTCGGGCCATGCTCCGCTGCCGGCCTTGTCCGGGCGCGGGCAGGCGCCGAAAGCGATCGGCAGTTCTGTGAGGAGGTGGCGGATGCTGATTCCCGTGCTGGGCCACGTCATGGCGACCGGCGCGCGCGCCTCGCGGCGGTTCTGGAGGCGCTTCAGGCGCCGCTGGCGCTGAAGCGCCGAGCCCGCCGGCAGCGGCGGCGCGTCGCGTCCGGGTCTCGCATTCCCGGCGCGGGTCATGCTAAGCGGCGGCGAAGCTTTGGAGCGGCATGCGAACCATCCTCATCATCGGCATCGGGGCCGGCAGTCCCGACCATATGACGGTCGAGGCGATCGAGGCGCTGAACCGCGCCGATATCCTGTTCATCCCCGACAAGGGCGAGGAGAAGGCCGCGCTTCGGGCCCTGCGCGAGGCGATCTGCGCCCGCTTCATCCGCAATCCCGGCTACCGCACCGTGCCCGTGGAAATCCCGCGCCGCGCCGAGGCGGGCAGCGACTATCACGGTGTCGTCGACGATTGGCACGAGCGCATTGCCGGCCGCTACCGGGCCCTGTTCGACACCGAATTGCAGCACGGGCAGACCGGTGCGCTGCTCGTCTGGGGCGACCCCGCGCTCTACGACAGCACGCTCAGGATCGTGGAGCGCGTCGCCGCTTCCGGTCTCGCCCTCGACTGGCGGGTCTATCCCGGCATCAGCAGCGTGCAGGTCCTCGCCGCGCGCCATCGCATCCCGCTGAACCGGATCGGCGCCCCCGTCCTGCTCACGACCGGGCGACGGCTCGCGCTCGGATTCCCGCCCGATCAGGACAGCGTCGTGGTGATGCTCGACGGGGAGCAGGCCTTCGCCAAGCTCGATCCGGCCGGGTTGGAGATCTTCTGGGGCGCCTATCTCGGCATGCCCGAGGAGATCCTGCTTGCCGGCCCGCTGGCGGAGATCGCTCCGCGGATCGCCGAGGTCAGGGCCGCGGCCCGCACTCGGCATGGCTGGATCATGGACACCTATCTGCTGCGGCGCCGATCCGCGGCTTGACGCCGGGCGCCGCATCCGCCATCGCTCGCGCCGTCTGTCCAGCGCCGGAGCCGTGCTCATGTCCCTCGCCGATCTCGCCGCCACCATCGACGCCGCCTGGGAGAACCGGGCCGAGATCGGCGTCCAGACCAAAGGCGCCGTCCGCGAGGCGGTGGAACAGGCGATCGAAATGCTCGATGCGGGCGAGGCCCGTGTCGCCGAGAAGCAGGGTGCCGACTGGGTCGTGCATCAGTGGCTGAAGAAGGCGGTGCTGCTCTCGTTCCGCCTGACCGACAACATGATCATCGCCAACGGCCCGGGCGAGGGCGTGTTCTGGGACAAGGTGCCGTCGAAATTCGAGGGCTGGGGCGAGAACCGCTTCCGCGCCGCCGGCTTCCGCGTCGTGCCGCCGGCCGCCGCGCGCAAGGGCTCGTACCTCGCTTCGGGCGTGGTGCTGATGCCGTCCTTCGTCAATATCGGCGCCTATGTCGATTCCGGCACCATGGTCGACACCTGGGCGACGGTCGGCTCCTGCGCCCAGATCGGCAAGAACGTGCATCTCTCGGGCGGCGTCGGCATCGGCGGCGTGCTCGAGCCGCTGCAGGCCAACCCGACCATCATCGAGGACAACTGCTTCATCGGCGCTCGCTCCGAGGTGGTCGAGGGTGTGATCGTCGGCGAGGGCTCGGTGCTCTCGATGGGCGTCTTCATCTCGGCCTCGACCAAGATCGTCGACCGCGCCACCGGCCAGGTCCATATCGGCAAGGTGCCGCCCTATTCGGTGGTCGTGCCGGGCTCGCTGCCGGGCAAGCCCTTCCCGGACGGCACGCCGGGGCCGTCGCTGGCCTGCGCCGTGATCGTTAAGACGGTCGATGCCCAGACGCGCTCCAAGACCGGCATCAACGAGCTGCTGCGAGACTGAGCGCCGGAGCCGCCATATCCGGCGGCTCCGAGATCGAAGCCTTGCTTCGCCGGAAAGGGACGCAGCGCGACTTCAGCCGACCGGCGAGGGCGCGCCGGAGCCCTGCGCCGCCGGCGGAGCGTCCGTGGCGGGAGCCGCGGCGTGGGCGTCGGCCAGCGCATCGCGCAGCTTCTGCTCCTGCGACCGGTCGAGCGAGGTCTTGAGCACGGTGCCGCCGGTGCCGCGCAGGGCCTCCAGCACCTTGTCGCCGGTCATCTTCTTGACCAGCACGAACAGCGCGGCGTTGCCCGGCTGCAGGCTGCCGGCGAGGTCCTTCATGAAGGCGTCGTCGACGCCGTAATCGGTGAGCGCGCCGCCGAGCGCGCCGGA
Source organism: Allobosea sp. 67-29 (assembly GCF_001898115.1). Classification (GTDB taxonomy): domain Bacteria; phylum Pseudomonadota; class Alphaproteobacteria; order Rhizobiales; family Beijerinckiaceae; genus Allobosea. The sequence goes on from NZ_MKSQ01000005.1 coordinate 349,522, forward strand.
AGCGGCCCCGAGCGCCGCTCCGAAGATCGGCATCAGGAAGATCGCGCCGATCAGCAGCCCCCAGAACGAGCCCGAGACCGCGCCGAGGGCGGTGGTGTTGAGCAGCTGGTTGAGCTTCACCTTGCCGCCTTCGTGCATGACGGCGATGGCGGCGTCGCCGATCTCGATCAGGTATTCCTTCTGCAGCCCGAGGAGCTTCTGGCGCATCTCCTCGGCGCGGGCCTCGGTCGGATAGACGATGACGACGAGATCGGACATGGCGCGACTCCTGCTGCGGAAGCGGGCGAAGCCTGCACGGAAGAGATGACAGGCAGATGGAAACGCGGGCCCGGCTGCGCCGGTTCCCTCATTCCAGGGCTGCGGCCTTGGCGGCCTCTGCCGCCCCGCCGCGCAGCGGCAGCTCCTTCATCAGCCCGAGCGAGAGCAGCGCCAGCGCGAAGCCGAAGGCGGCGGCGCCGAAGACGTAGCGGAACAGCATCACCATGGTCTCGCGATCGACCGTCCCGAGCTTCAGCGCCTCGGGCGAGAGCTGGCCCGTCTCGCCGCCGACGCCGCCGAGCACGATCGCACCGAAGACCGCGACGATGAGCGCGCCGCCGATCTGGCGGAAGAAGTTGGCCACCGCGGTCGCCGTGCCGAGCTGATGCGGCCGGACCGCATTCTGGATCGAGACGGTGGCGACCGGCAGCAACGTGCCGAGGCCGACGCTGACGACGGCCAGGATCACGCAGAACGGGGCGAGCGGAATCCGGCCGGAGAACACGGCCAGCACCGCGGCGCCGGCGCAGGCGACCATGAGCCCGACCATCGGGACGCGCTTGTAATGGGTGAGCTTCGTCATCGCGCGCCCGGAGCTGGTGGCGCCGATCACCGTTCCGCAGGTCAGCGGCAGCAGCCCGAGGCCGGAATGCGTCGCGCTCAGCCCCATCACCGTCTCGAAATAGAGCGGCAGATAGATGGTCAGGCCGATGAAGGCGCCCATGGCGAGGCCGGCGGCCACGGTGCCGAACCGCACGACCTGGTTGTTCATGACGTCGAGCGGGATCAGCGGCTCGGCCGCGACGCGCTGGCGCCAGGCGAAGAGCGACCATAGCACCAGCGTCGCGCCCACCAGCCCGGCGATCGGCAGCGACCGCCAGGGATAGGCAGTGCCGCCCCAGGAGAGGGCGAGCAGCAGCGAGAGCGTGCCCGCCGTCATCAGCAGCGCGCCGAGCACGTCGAGCTTGTGCGGGCGCTCGTGGCGCGGCAGCCGCTTGAGCGCCGCGCTCGACATCCAGTAGGCGCCGATGCCGAGCGGCAGGTTGATCCAGAAGATCACCGACCAGTGCAGCTTCTCGGCGAGCACGCCGCCGAGGACGGGCCCGATCAGCGACGAGGACAGGAAGACGCTGGCGAAATAGACCTGATAGCGGCCCCGCTCCTTCGGCGGCACCATGTCGGCGACGATGGTCTGCGCCAGCGCGATCAGGCCGCCGCCGCCGAGGCCCTGGACGAACCGCGCGAGGATCAGCGCCCACAGATTCGGCGCCAGCGCGCAGGCCAGCGAGCCGACCATGAAGACGACGATGCCCGAGAGCAGCACCACGCGCCGCCCGTGGATGTCGGCCAGCTTGCCGTAGAGCGGCGTGACGGCCGTCGAGGCGAGCAGATAGGTCGTGACGATCCAGGGCAGGTGGGCGACGTCGCCGAGATCGGTCCCGATGGTCGGCAGGGCGGTTGCCACGATGGTCTGGTCGAGCGCGGCCAGGAACATCGCGACCATCACACCGATCAGGATCGAGCGGATGTCGGCATGCGTCAGCGGCGCGGCATGCGCCTGGGTTTCGACCCGCTTGTCCATGGAGCCTGCAGTCAAACTTGCGTCAGGGGAATGGCTGCAGGTTAAATCCGCCGCGCGCCATGCGCTATGGGCGGGGCGTCGGGTCGGCTCTGCGATGGAGACGGATCGGCGTCAGCCCGCCACCGCCGCCGGGTCCATCCACATCACTTCCCAGACGTGCCCGTCGAGGTCGCGGAAGCCGTGGCCATACATGAAACCGTGGTCCTGCGGGTCGTTATAGGTCGAGCCGCCGGCGGCGAGCGCCGCCTTCACGATCGCGTCAACCGCCTCGCGGCTCTCGCGCGACAGGCAGGTCAGCACCTCGACGCTCCGCTCGGTGTCGGCGATCGGCTTGGGCGAGAAGCTCGCGAACTTCTCATGCGTCAGCAGCATCGCGAAGATCGTGTCGCTGATCACCATGCAGGCTGCGGTCTCGTCGGTGAACTGCGGGTTGAAGGAAAAGCCGAGCGCTTCGAAGAAGGCCATCGAGGCGGGCAGGTCCTTCACGGGCAGGTTGAGGAAGATCATCTGGGCCATGGCTTGTCCTCAGGCGGTGGGTCGGCGGATCTTGTCGGGTGACGGGATGCGGCCTTCGCGAAGGCCGCGCGGAGCTGGGGCTGCTGTGCCGCACGGGCCGCTCGCCGGACCGGCGGTCGCGGCCCCTCCTCAGGAGTTCATGTTGATATCAACGCTTCGTGTCAAGCCGGTTGGACCATAGGTGGCTTGACGCGCGCCGCGGCCGGGGCGGCTATGATAGGATGTCGCGCAAGGGAGCCGGACGATGCCGTTGCTGAACCTGCGGAACGCCATGCTGCTGGTCATCGACCTGCAGGAGCGGCTGATGCCGGCGATCGATCAAGGCGGCCTCGTCGTCGCCAACACGGCCCGCCTGCTCGAGGCGGGTCGTCTGCTCGGCGTGCCTGTGGTGGTGACCGAACAGAACCCGGCCAAGCTCGGTCGGACCGTTCCGGAGCTCCCCGGCCTGCCGCCCGCCATCGCCAAGATGGCCTTCGATGCCTGCGCCGAGCCGGCCGTGCTCGAGGCGCTCGGCGGCGACAGGGAACTGGTCGTCTGCGGCTGCGAAGCGCATGTCTGCGTCGGCCAGACGGTCGTCACCTTGCTGGAGCATCGCCGCCGCGTCGTGGTGGTGGAGGATGCGGTCGGCTCGCGGGCTCCCCGATCGCACGCGGCCGCGCTGCGCCGCATGGCGGCCCATGGCGCCGAGCTGGTCACCACCGAGATGGTGCTGTTCGAGTGGCTGCGGACCGCGGCCCATCCGCAGTTCCGGGTGATCTCGCAGCTGATCCGCTGACCGCTCGCGCCGGCGTCAGAGCGGCTTGCGGATCGCCCTGGCGATGACGCCGACGATGCCCTCGCGGAAGAGCAGCACGCAGGCGACGAAGATCACCCCCTGGATGACCGTGACCCAGGCGCCGAAGGTGGCGAGGTAGTTCTGCATGGCGACGATGACGGCGGCGCCGACGATCGGCCCGAACACGGTGCCGAGCCCGCCGACCAGCGTCATCAGCACCACCTCGCCCGACATGGTCCAGTAGACGTCGGTGAGCGATGCGAGCTGGAAGACGATCGCCTTGGTCGCGCCGGCGAGCCCGGCGAGCGCGGCGGAGAGCACGAAGACCATCAGCTTGTAGCGGTTGGCGCGGTAGCCGAGCGAGATGGCGCGGGGCTCGTTGTCGCGGATCGCCTTGCAGACCTGGCCGAAGGGCGAGTGGATGATGCGGTAGATCAGCAATAGCCCGCCCATGAAGATCGCGGCGACGAGCCAGTAGAGGGCGCGGTCGTCGGCGAGGCTGACGAGTCCGAAAAGCTTGCCCCGCGGCACCGCCTGGATGCCGTCCTCGCCGCCGGTGAAGCGCGGCGCCTGCAGCGAGAAGAAGAACACCATCTGGGCCAGCGCCAGCGTGATCATCGCGAAATAGATGCCCTGTCGCCGGATGGCGAGCGCGCCGAAGACGGTGCCGAGCAGCGCCGCGACGGCGGTGCCGAGCAGGATGGCGAGCTCGGGCGTCAGGCCCCAGTTCTTGGCCGTATAGGCCGAGACATAGCTCGCCATGCCGAAATAGGCGGCATGTCCGAAGGAAAGCAGGCCGCCATAGCCGAGCAGAAGGTTGAAGGCGAGCGCGAACAGCGCGAAGCAGAGCACCTTCATCACGAAGACGGGATAGGCGACGAAGGGCGCGATCACCAGCAGCGCCGCAATGGCGACGAACAGGTTGCGGTGCAGCCTGGCGGTGCCGTCGTCGGTTTCGGCGAGCGCGGTACCCGCGGCGGCTTCGGTGGAGGCGAGATCGGTCATGTCCTTGTCCTTCTCGCGTCAGGCCGGGCGGCCGAACAGGCCGGCGGGCTTCACCAGCAGGACCAGCACCATGATGACGAAGATCACGGTCGAGGAGGCCTCCGGGTAGAAGACCTTGGTCAGGCCCTCGACCAGGCCGAGCCCGAAGCCGGTGACGATGGCGCCCATGATCGAGCCCATGCCGCCGATCACCACCACGGCGAAGACGACGATGATCAGGTCGCCGCCCATGTTGGGATTGACCGAGTAGACCGGTGCGGCGAGCACCCCGGCGAAGGCGGCGAGCGCCACGCCGAAGCCGTAGGTCAGCGTCACCAGCAGCGGCACGTTGATGCCGAAGGCCTGGGTCAGCGTCGGGTTCTCGGTCGCCGCGCGCAGATAGGCGCCGAGCTTGGTCTTCTCGATCAGGAACCAGGTCGCGAGGCAGACCACGACGGAGGCGACGATCACCCAGCCCCGATAGTTCGGCAGGAACATGAAGCCGAGGTTCTGGCCGCCGGCGAGCTGCGGCGGGATGCCGTAGGGCAGGCCCGACGAGCCGTACTGGTTGCGGAACAGGCCCTGGATGATCAGCGCCAGGCCGAAGGTCAGGAGCAGCCCGTAGAGATGGTCGAGATGGGCGATGCGCTTCAGCAGGAGCCGCTCGATCGCGATGCCGATGGCGCCGACCACGATCGGCGCCAGCACCAGCGCGACCCAGTAGTTCAGCCCGAGATAGTTCAGCGCCATCCAGGCGACGAAGGCGCCCATCATGTACTGGGCGCCATGGGTGAAGTTGATGATGTTGAGCAGCCCGAAGATCACGGCGAGGCCCAGCGACAGGATCGCGTAGAACGAGCCGTTGATCAGGCCGAGAAGGACCTGGCCGAACAGCGCCTGGGGCGGGATTCCGAGTAGCTCGAACATGCGTGGCTCAGATCGTCTCGACGTCGGGGTTTGCGGTGCCGGCTGTGCCGCCGGGCGCCGACGCAGCGTCGATCGCCGCGGCGGCTGGTCCGGACCGGGGCCGGAGTCGGGGGCCCGGCCTGGCCGGGCCCCGGCCGGTCACTTCTTGACGAGCGCGCAACCACTCTCGGCGAGCGGCTGGAAGGCGTCCTTGCCGGGCAGGGTCGAGATCAGCTTGTAGTAGTCCCACGGGCCCTTCGATTCCGACGGCTTCTTGACCTCGTAGAGATACATGTCGTGCAGCACGCGGCCGTTGACCTCGATCGAGCCCTTGCCGAAGAGCGCGTCGTCCGTCGGCATCTCCTTCATCTTCGCCACGACCGTCGCCGTGTCCTTGCTCTTGGTCGCCTCGACCGCCTTGAGATAGTGCAGCAGCCCGGCATAGACGCCCGCCTGGACCATGCTCGGCATCTTGCCGCCGTTGAGCTTGGCGAAGCGCTGCGACCAGGCGCGGGTCTGCTCGTTCTTGTCCCAGTAGAACGCCTCGGTCAGCACGAGGCCCTGCGCCGCCTGCAGGCCGAGCGCGTGCACGTCGGTAATGAAGGTGAGGAGGCCGGCGAGCTTCTGCCCGCCCTGGGTGATGCCGAACTCGCCTGCCTGCTTGATCGAGTTGATGGTATCGCCGCCGGCATTGGCAAGGCCGATGACCTTGGCCTTCGAGGCCTGCGCCTGCAGCAGGAAGGAGGAGAAATCGGTGCCCGGGAAGGGCGTCTTCACCGAGCCCAGAACCTTGCCGCCCGCCTTGGTGATGACCGCGGTGGCGTCGCGCTCCAGCGCATGGCCGAAGGCGTAGTCGGCGGTGAGGAAGAACCAGGTGTCGCCGCCGGCCTTGACCATGGCGCCGCCGGTGCCCTGCGCCAGCGCGTAGGTGTCGTAGGTCCAGTGGATCGTGTTCGGGGTGCAGGCCTTTCCGGTCAGATCGGAGGTGCCCGCCCCGGAGTTGATCATGATCTTGTTCTTTTCCTTGGTGATCTGGCTCACGGCCAGCGCCACCGAGGAGGTCGGCACGTCGAGGATGAGGTCGACGCCGTCCTGGTCGTACCACTGCCGGGCGATGGTCGAGCCGACATCCGGCTTGTTCTGGTGGTCGGCCGAGACGATCTCGACCTTGATGCCCTTGTCGGCCGCCTTGAAGTCCTCGACCGCCATCCGCGCGGCGATGACCGAGCCTTCTCCGGAGAGGTCCGCGTAGAGGCCGGAGCGGTCGTTGAGCACGCCGGCCTTGATCGAGATCTGTTGCGCGAAGGCCGGGCTCGCCAGCATGGCGGCGAGTGCGCTCGTCGCGAGGAACGTCGTGAGCTTCATCTTGGTTCTCCCTGCTGTGGATGCCGGCGTTTCCCGGCGTTTTCTGTTGCGGGGGTGAGCGGGTCAGACCCCGAGATAGCGGTGGAGCTTGTCGATGTTGGCGTCGAGCTCGGGATTGGGGATCATGTCGATGACCTTGCCTTGCTCGACGACGTAGTGCCGGTCCGCGACGGTCTGGGCGAAGCGGAAGTTCTGCTCGACCAGGATGATGGTGAAGCCTTCCTGCTTCAGCTCCGCGATGGTGCGGCCGATCTGCTCGATGATGACCGGGGCGAGGCCCTCGGTGGGCTCGTCGAGCAGGAGCAGATGCGCGCCGGTGCGCAGGATGCGCCCGATCGCCAGCATCTGCTGCTCGCCGCCGGAGAGCTTGGTGCCCTGGCTTCTCAGCCGTTCCTTGATGTTGGGGAACAGCGTGAAGATGCGCTCCAGCGAGAGCCCGCCGGGGCGCACCTGCGGCGGCAGCATCAGGTTCTCCTCGACCGAGAGCGAGGAATAGATGCCGCGCTCCTCCGGCACGAAGCCGATGCCGAGCCGGGCGATGGCGCGCGAGGGCAGGCCGATCGTTTCCGCGCCCTCCATCACGACCGAGCCCTTGCGCTTGCCGATCACGCCCATGATCGACTTCAGCGTCGTGGTCTTGCCGGCGCCGTTGCGCCCGAGCAGCGTCACCACCTCGCCGGGGGCGACGTCGAAATCGATGCCGTGCAGGACATGGGATTCCCCGTACCAGGCCTCGAGCCCGCGCACCTTCAACAGCGGCGCGCTGCCTGCCGCGGCCGCCGGGGCCGTCGCGGCTTCAGTGATGGCCATGGCCGCCTCCCGAGCCGATATAGGCCTCGACCACGCGCGGATCCTTGGAGACGGTGGCGTAGTCGCCTTCGGCCAGAACCTGGCCGCGGGCCAGGACGGTGATGCGGTCGCACAGCGAGGCGACGACCGAGAGATTGTGCTCGACCATCAGGATGGTGCGATCAGCCGAGACCTTGCGGATCAGCGCCTCGATGCGCTCGATATCCTCGCGCCCCATCCCGGCCATCGGCTCGTCGAGCAGCAGCATCTCGGGTTCGAGCGCCAGCGTCGTCGCGATCTCCAGCGCCCGTTTGCGGCCATAGGAGAGTTCGCCCGCGGTCAGATCGAGGAACGGCGTCAGCCCGACGGCCTCGACCAGATGCCTTGCCTCGGCGTCGAGAACTTTCAGGCTGCGTTCCGAGCGCCAGAAGTCGAAGGAATCGCCGCGCTTGCGCCGCTGCAGCGCGATGCGGACATTGGTCAGCACCGAGAGCTGGGGAAACACCGCAGAGATCTGGAACGAGCGGACCATGCCGAGCCTGGCGATCTCGGCCGGCTTCTCGCCGGTGATGTCGCGTCCGTTGTAGATGATCGTTCCTCGCGTCGGCGGCAGGAATTTCGTCAGCAGATTGAAGCAGGTCGTCTTGCCGGCCCCGTTCGGCCCGATCAGCGCATGGATCGAGCCGCGCTTCACCTTGAGGTCTACGCCGTTGACGGCGGTGAAGCCGGCGAATTCCTTGGTCAAACCTGAAGTCGACAAAATAATGTCTTCAGGCATGCCGGTTACAAGCCTTCATCAGCCCGGTCTTTCTTGATTTATCGTTTCCCCTTGCATGTCATGCTGCACCGCGCTCGCGGCATAAGTCAACGCTCCCCGGCGGCCCGAAGGCGGTTCGAAGGCCCTTCTCATCCCTTTGTCGTAGAGGGCCGCTCTCATGCGAATGGAGGATGCGCGGCGCGCACCCGCGCGCGCAACCTGCGCGCCGCTTTCCGGTGCCGCGCTGGCCATCCTTTGAACCCGTTGGCGGGGCGCTGCGACCAAGGGAAAGTCGGTTTACCGGTGGAAGCGATTGCGGTAGAAATGCGGCAGTCTTCGACCACCGCTATTTTGATATTTTAGTCGTGCCTGTCGCGCGAACGGCCGCCACCCGCCGCGTTCCGCGACTTGATTGAGCAGGGGAGGTTGTGGTGAGCTTCGCAACTCGGATTTCGGCGTTCCGTGCTCGAATGGCTGCGGCCTTTGCGCTGGTGCTCTGTGCTGTTGCGCTCGGTTCGCCCGCCCAGGCTGCCGTTCCCGAGCGCCGCGTGGCGCTCGTCATCGGCAACAGCGCCTATACGGCGGTGCCGCCCCTGGCCAATCCGATGCGGGACGCCCGAGGCATGTCGGCGGCGCTCAAGCGCCTCGGTTTCGATGTCGTCGAAGGCTACGACCTCAAGATGGACGACATGACCAATCTGGTGCGCCAGTTCGCCCAGAAGCTCGACGGCGCCAAGGCGGGCCTGGTCTACTATGCCGGGCATGGCATCGCCGTCGGCGACGAGAACTATCTCATCCCCGTCGACGCGACCCTGCGGTCCGAGGCCGATCTCGATTTCCGCGCCGTCAATGTGCAGCTCATCCTGCGCCAGATGCAGCGCGACGAGCGGGTCAACATCGTCATCCTCGACGCCTGCCGCGACAATCCCTTCGCCAGCCAGCTCGCTGCCCGCTCGCGCTCGGTCACCCGCGGCCTGCAGCCGATCGAGACCCAGTCCGCCTCCGGCATCCTGATCGCCTTTGCCACCGATCCCCGCGCGACGGCGCTCGACGGCGAGCGGGACGGCCACAGCCCCTTCACCGACGCGCTGCTGAAGCATATCGAGACGCCCGAGGTGTCGATCACCACGGTGATGGACCGCGTTCGCGCCGATGTATGGGAAGCGACCGGCAAGAAGCAGAAGCCCTGGACCAATTCCTCGATCATCGGCGAATTCAAGCTCAACCCGACGCTGAAGCTCGCCTCCGCCGATCCGACCGATGCCAGCACCGACGCCGCCAAGGCGATCAACGCGGCGGTCCCGACGCCCTCGATGCCGGCGGCGCCGGTCTTCGATCGCAGCCAGATCGACGTCAAGACCTGGGAGGCGGCCGAGCGCGGCAATTCGCCGGCCGACTACCGCGCCTATCTCGACGCTTTTCCTTCCGGCCAGTTCGCGACCTTCGCGCGCAATCGGCTGGCGAGCCTCGAATCGGCGGCTCCGCCGGCCAATGCGGCCAGCGCCGCCGCCGCCGCCGCTCCCGGCGTCACCGACGAGGCGTTGAAGAAGGAGACCGGAACGGCGCAGACCGAGACCGCGATGAAGCTCGACGCCAAGGGGCGCCGCGAGCTTCAGACCCGCCTTCGCGCCAGCGGCTTCCAGCCCGGCAAGCTCGCCGCCAAGTTCGGGCCGAGCCAGCGCCAGGCCATCCAATCCTGGCAGAAGTCGCGCGGCATTCCCGAGACCGGATTCCTCACCGCCTTGCAGGCGACCGCGCTGCGGGAGCAGAGCGAGCCGGCCTATCAGCGGCTGCTCGCCGATGAGGCCAAGGCCGCGGCGGAGAAGAAGACCAGGACGGTCGAGCGCAAGGGCTCCGCCACCCGCAAGGTCACCTATGAGGGCGACGAGATGTACCAGCGCGATGTCGCGCGCGAACGCGGTGTCGCCTATGAGGGATCCCCCGCCCGCCGCGGCACCACCAGCAGCGGCTATCAGGGCCGTGTCCGGACGCGCGGCGGCGATTCCGGCGACAGCACCGGTGCAGCGATTTTTGGCGGCATCGTCGGCGGCGTGTTCGGTGGCGCGATCGGCGGGGGCTTCCGTCGCTGACGGATCGTTATCCGTTCATATGATCCGGAAGGCCGGCCGTCGGGCCGGCCTTCTTCGTTTCTGCCGTTGCGCCGATACGCTTCGGCGCAGAGCCGGATCGCAACCGACTGATAGGTCGTGTTCATCTCCGCCAGCGCAGCTTGACGCTCAATCGCGCTCCCAGCCGGCCCTGACCAATTCGGGCACGTCGTTGTCCTCCTCCGGCCAGCCGATGCAGAGATAGGCGATCAGCTTCCAGTCCGGCGGCGGGCCGAGCGCCGCGGCGACCGCGCCGGGGTCGAGGATCGAGACCCAGCCGACGCCGAGCCCGTGCACGCGCGCCGCCAGCCAGAACTGCGTGATCGCCGCAACGACCGAGTAGTCCAGCATCTCCGGCATCGTCCGCCGGCCGAGCCCGTGCCCGCGCTCCGTGGCCTGGTCGCAGAATACGGCGAATTGCACCGGCGCCTCCCGCAAGCCTTCGAGCTTCAGGCGCGCATACAGCGCGGCCCGCTCGCCGGCATAGGAGGCGAGGGCATCGGCATGGCAGCGACGGAAGCTGTCCTGCACCGCCCTGCGCTGTTCCGGCGCCTCGACCGCAAGCCAGCGCCAGGGCTGCGAGTGCCCGACCGAGGGCGAAAGCTGCATCTGGGCCAGCAGCGCCTCGACCAGCCCGGCCGGGACCGGATCGCGCCGGAAGCGCCGGACATCGCGCCGCCAGCGCAGCAGTTCGGCGAATTGCCCGGCGAAGCCTGCGTCGAAGACCGGCGGCGCGCTCACCGCGGTTCCGCCACGGCGATGGCGTGGAAGAACGAGCCCGTCACCCGGCCGCGCCGGCTTCCTGCCGCCGCCGGAGGCGAGCCGTGCGGATCGCTGACAACGGCGAAGGGCGGGTCCTCACCTTGCGCGACGACGCTTGCGTAATGGAATTCATGGCCGGTCAGCACGGTGCCGGCGGCTCCGAGCGGGCCGTCCGCCTCCAGCACCGCGCGGCGATAGCCGAGATTCATCTTGCGCTTGGCGAAGGAGGTCTCGACCGAGAGCAGCCCCGCCATGGCATGGGCCAGGCCGTCCGCATCGGTGAGAGTCCGCCCGAGCACCATGTAGCCGCCGCACTCGCCATGGACCGGCCGGGACTGGGCGAAGCGGCGCAAGCCGTCGAGGAAGCAGCCGGCGGCCGCGATCGTGCCCGCATGCAGCTCGGGATAGCCACCCGGCAGCCAGCAGGCGTCGCAATCCTCCGGCGGGGCCTCGTCGGCGAGCGGCGAGAACGGCACCAGCACGGCGCCCGCCGAGCGCCAGCCGGACTCGACATGCGGATAGACGAAGGAGAAGGCGGCGTCGCGCGCGATCGCGATCCGCCGGCCAGGGGCCGGAAGCGGCGGGGTGTCGCGGCCGATGTTGGCCGGCAGCGTCGTTGCGCCGGTGGCTGCAATCACCGCATCGAGATCGACGGCCGCCGCGACGGCCTCTGCCAGCGCATCGAGCCTCGCATGCAGGTCGGCCGTCTCCCCGGCCTGCACGAGCCCGAGATGGCGCTCGGGCAGGATCAGGCCCGCCTCGCGCGGCAGCGCGCCGAGGACGGTGAGGCCGATGCGATCCATGCCCTGCCGCACGAGCCGCTCGTGGCGCGCGCTCGCGACCTTGTTGAGGATTACGCCGGCGATGCGGATGCGCGGGTCGTAGGCCTTGCAGCCGAGCGCGACGGCCGCTGCCGATTGTGCGGCCCCCGAGACGTCGATCACGAGGATCACCGGCCAGCCCGTCAGCGCGGCGATGTCGGCGCTGGCGCCGGTATGCCTGTCCGGCCCCGGCACGGCGTCGAACAGCCCCATCGAGCCTTCGGCGATGACGATGTCGGCAGCGCGCGCGGCCTCGCCGGCGATCCGCCCGAGCAGCCCGTCCGTCATCGCGTAGCTGTCGAGATTGGCGCTCGGTGCCCCGGTTGCGGCGGCATGGAAGGCTGGGTCGATATAGTCGGGCCCGCATTTCAGCCCGCGCACTGTCAGGCCGCGCCTGACCAGCGCACGCTGCAATCCGAGCGCGATCGTCGTCTTGCCGGAACCCGAACGCGGCGCTGCGATGAGAAGTCCGCGTCCGCTCATGCTCCGCCCCGCGGCCGGAAGCGGCGGTCGTAGTCGAGCGAATAGAGCGCGCTCTCGCCGAAATCCTCGGCCGCCAGTGCCGGCCCGACCAGGATCAGCGCCGTGCGTTCCAGCGCGCTCGCCCGGACCTGTTCGGCGATGCCGGTCAGGCTCCCGCGCAGAATGGTTTCGTCGGGCCAGCTCGCCCGGAACACCACGGCGACCGGGCAACCCGCGCCGTAGAAAGGCGTCAGCTCCGCCACGACCTGCTCGATCACATGGATCGAGAGATGGATGGCGAGCGTCGCGCCGGAGGCGGCGAAGGTTGCGAGCGTCTCCATCTCCGGCATCGCGGAGGCGCGGCCGGAGGTCCGCGTCAGGACCAGCGATTGCGCCACGCCCGGCAATGTCAGCTCGCGCTTCAGCGCGGCGGCGGCGGCGGCGAAGGCCGGCACGCCCGGTGTCACCGTATAGGGGATGCCGAGCGCGTCGAGCCGGCGCATCTGTTCGCCGCAGGCGCTCCAGATCGAGAGATCGCCAGAATGCAGCCGTGCCACATCCAGTCCGGCGCGGTGCGCCGCTTCCATCTCGGCGACGATGGCATCGAGCGCGAGCGGGGCCGTGTCGACGATGCGGGCGCCGGGCGGGCACCAGCCCAGCATCGCCTGCGGGATCAGCGAGCCGGCATAGAGGCAGACGGGCGCGGCTGCGATGAGATCGCGCCCGCGCAGGGTGATGAGATCGGGTGCGCCCGGGCCGGCGCCGATGAAATGGATGGTCATGCGCAGCGCTGTGTCACGTTGTTGTCCTGGCCAGCGCGCAGGTGACGCGCCCCGTCGCGATCCGCGGCTGCACCAGCTCGCCGCCGGGACCCGCCGCCGCGAGCGCTGCGGCTTCCGCCACCGAGCCGACGCCGTAGAGCGCGGCGATCCGGGTCGAACGGGTCGCGCAGGCGGCTTCGAAACCCTTCAGCGCCTCGTCCGGTACCGCGACGAGCTCTGCCGAACGGGCCGCCGCCGCCGCGACCATGCCGGCCTCCGCGGCGCGGCTCGCCAGCGTGGCGAAGCGTGGCGTGGCCGCGCCGGCGAGCCCCGCGATTGCCAGCGCCTCGTCGAGGCAGGCGAGGATGTCGGCGGCTTCGGTGCCGGGCCTGATGCCGATGCCGGCGACGAGGCGGCCGGTGCTCAAGGCTTCTCGACCCGCCACTGCGTCACCGGCATGGCCGGGCGCCAGCCATGCTTGCCGCCGACGGGTGCGAGGCGGTCGATCGAGATCCGGCGCAGCGAGCCGCCATGCGCGGCGTGCAGCGCCGCGAGCCTGGCCTCGCCCTCAATGGTGACGACATTGGCGACGAGCCGCCCGCCCGGCTTCAGCGCCGTCCAGGCGGCCTCGAACAGGCCGTCCTCCGTCAGTCCGCCGCCGATGAAGACGGCATCGGGCGCCTCGCATCCCGCGAAGCCGGCCGGCGCTGCACCCTGCACCTCGATCGCCAGCCCGCCGAGTTCCAGCGTGTTGCAGGCGATGCGCTCGGCCCGGTCGGCGCGCGCCTCGAAGGCGACGGCCCGGTTGCGGAGGTGGCGCTGGCACCATTCGACGGCGATGGAACCGGAGCCCGCCCCGACATCCCAGAGCAATTCGCCGGCGCGCGGGGCCAGAGCCGAGAGCGTGATGGCGCGGATTTCGGATTTGGTGATCTGCCCGTCATGGGCGAACCATTCCTCGTCGAGTCCCGGCGCCAGCGGCAGGACGCGCGAGTCGTGGGTGGCGGCGACCTCCACGGCGATCAGGTTGAGCGGGACGATGTCGTCGAGGGCGAAGGCGTCGGCGCGAGTCTCGCGGATGCGTTCCTGCGGCCCACCGAGCGATTCCATCACCACGATCCGGCTGGCACCCATGCCGCGTGCCGTCATCAGCTCGGCGACGGCGCGCGGCGTCGTCTCGTCCCAGGAGAGGGCAAGGATGCGCGCTTCCGGCTGGAGATGCGGCACGATGCGATAGAGCGTGCGGCCATGCAGCGAGACCAGCGCGCAGTCCTCCTGTGGCCAGCGCATCCGGGTGCAGGCCATCGAGAAGGAGGAGAGCTGCGGGATGATCCGCATCTCCGCGGACGGGATCGCCCGGCTCAGGCTGTTACCGATGCCGTAATGGAATGGGTCGCTGGTCGCGAGCACGCAGACCTTGCGGCCGCGCTCCCGGAGGATCTGCGGCAGGGCGTTGCGGAAGGGCTGCGGCCAGGGACGCAACTCGCCCGGCACGGAGCCGACCAGCGCGATATGCCGCTCGCCGCCGAAGACGATCTCAGCCTGCTCGAGCGCGACCAGCGCCTCGCGGCACAGGCCCGTCGCGCCGTCCTCGCCGAGGCCGACCAGCGTGAGCCAGGGCGCATCTTGCCGGCTCGACAGCGCATCCGATTCACGTAACATTGTCGTCATGACCGTCCTCATCCTTGGCGGAACGAGCGAAGCTGCTGCGCTTGACCAGCTTCTCGCTGAGCAGGCACCGGACATTCGCGCCATTATCTCGCTGGCGGGCCACACCGTCGATCCCCGCCCGACGAACCTGCCGGTGCGGATCGGCGGCTTCGGCGGCGTCGAGGGTCTCAGGCGCTATCTGGTCGAGGAGGGCATCGTCGCCGTCGTCGATGCGACGCATCCTTTCGCCGCCGTGATGCCCTTCAACGCCGAGCATGCCTGCAAGGCCGAAGGCGTGCCGCTGCTCGCCATCCGCCGCGACTCCTGGAAGCCGCGCGCCGGCGATCGCTGGAAGTCCGTGCCCGATATCGCGGGCGCCGTGCGGGCGCTGGGGGACGAGCCTCGCCGTGTCTTCCTGACCGTCGGCCGGCTCGAACTGCCGGCCTTCGCCGACGCGCCGCAGCATCGCTATCTGGTGCGCGCCATCGAGCCGATCGGCGACCGCCTGCCGGTGCCGCATGTCGACGTCATCCAGCAGCGCGGCCCCTTCGACGCCGACGACGAGGAGGACCTGATGCGCCGGGAGGGGGTCGAGATCCTGGTCAGCAAGAATTCGGGCGGGCCGGCGACGGTCGGCAAGCTGACGGCGGCGCGCCGGCTCTCGCTGCCGGTGGTGATGGTGGAGCGCCCGCCCAAGCCCGCTGTCGAGACCGTCGATCATATCGATCAGGTCCTGCCCTGGCTGGTGGCGCAGGGCATCTTCGCCACCGAACGCGGCGTGTAGACGTAAGGCGGCCGGCCCTCGCGCGCGATCAGGCGCGTGCTCGATGCCCCGATCATGACCAGCGTCGCCATGTCGGCCGTGCTCGCGGCCGTCACAGCTTCTGCCAGCGTCAGGATGCGCAGGCTTTCGTCCGGCCGGCCGACCGCGCGGGCGAAGAGCACCGGCGTCTCGGGTGAACGCTGTTCGGCCGCCAATTCCAATGCCTTGCCGAGCTGCCAGGGCCGCGCCTTCGAGATCGGGTTGTAGAGGCAGATCACCAGATCGGCCGCGAGCACGGCCCGGAGCCGCGTGGTCACGACCTCCCAGGGCTTCAGGTTGTCCGAGAGCGAGATCGCGCAGAAATCCCCGCCGAGCGGGGCGCCGGCCCGTGCCGCCGCCGCGAGCATGGCGGTGATGCCGGGCTCGACGGTGATCGGGATGTTCAGCCATTCCCGCGGTCCGGCTTCCAGCGCCTCGAACACCGCTGCGGCCATGGCGAAGACGCCGGGGTCTCCACCCGACACGACCGCGACCCGGCGGCCATCTGCTGCCAGATGCAGCGCATGGGCGGCCCGCTCGACCTCGACGCGGTTGTCGGAGGCGTGCTTCGTCAGCCCCACCCGCTCGGGCACCCGGTCGACATAGGGGCCATAGCCGACGATGTCGGTCGCGGCATCGAGCGCGGCCTGCGCAGCCGGCGTGATCCACTGCGCCGTGCCCGGCCCGAGCCCGACGACGATGAGCGAGCCGCTCACAGCCGCCGCCCTTCGCCAGGTACCAGCACCATGGCGAAATAGGGTGCCTCGTCATCGGCCTTGTCGGCGAGGCGGGCGACCAGCTGCCGCGCCATCGTCGCGCGCTCGACATAGATCGCCCGCTCTTCCAGCCCGGCGGCGATCAGCGCGCGGCGCACCTTCGGGAGGTTGCGGCCGAGCTTCATGATCACCGCTGCGTCGGTATCGGCGAGTCGTCGCGCGAGCTCGGCTTCCGGCAGCGTGCCGGGCAGAACGGTCATCACGTCATCGCCCCAGGTGATCGGTGCGCCGGCCTCGCCCCAGGCGCCGGTCATGCCGGTCACCCCGGGTACGACCTCGGTCGGAAAGCGATGGGCAAGCCGCCGCCACAGATGCATGAAGGAGCCGTAGAAGAACGGATCCCCGTCGCAGAGCACGGCCAGCGTTCGCCCGGCCTGCATCTCCACGGCCAGCCGCTCGGCGGCCTCTTCGTAGAACGCGGCGATCGGCCCGTCGTAATCGGGCTCGCCGACGCTGGCCTCGGTCGTCACCGGGAAGCCGAGTTCGATCTCGCGGGCCGGATCGGGCGCGATGATCGCGTCCGCCGTGCTGCGGGCATTGCCGCGCCGGCCGCGCTTGCAGAAATGCACCAGCCGGTCGGCCGTGGCGATGATCTCGCGTGCCCTGACCGTCATCAGGTCCGGCGCGCCCGGCCCGAGTCCGACGCCGTAGAGCAGGGTCCTGTTCGTCCCGCTCATGGTTTATTCCTTGTCCTGCGCCAGCGCGTTGACGGCTGCTGCCGCCATGGCCGAGCCGCCGCGGCGCCCATGCACGACGAGGAAGGGCACGCGCCCGTCCTGCGCCAGCGCCTGCTTCGATTCCGCCGCGCCGACGAAGCCGACGGGAATGCCGATCACGGCAGCCGGTTTCGGCGCGCCGGCATCGAGCATCTCGAGCAGGCGGAACAGCGAGGTCGGGGCATTGCCGATGACGACGACGGAGCCGGCGAGTCGGGGCTTCCACAATTCCATCGCGGCGGCCGAGCGGGTCGTGCCCATCTGCGCCGCGAGCGCCGGCACCTGCGGGTCGTCCAGCGTGCAGATCACCTCGTTCTCAGCCGGCAGGCGCGCGCGCGTCACGCCATTGGCGACCATTTTTGCGTCGCAGAGGATCGGCGCGCCGCCCTGCAGCGCGGCCCGTGCGGCTTCCGCGAAATCGGCCGACATCTCGACGTCCTTGGGCAGGTCGGTCATGCCGCAGGCATGGATCATGCGCACCACGACGCGCTCGGCCGCACCGCCGAAACGGGCGAGATCGGCCTCGGCGCGGATGATGGCGAAGGAGCGCTCGTAGATCGCCGCGCCATCCTGGATGTAGTCGTATGCCTTGCTCAATCCCGCGATCCCGTCGAACGCGCGGCCTTCAGCCGGGCGTGAATGTCCTGTCCGGGCTGCAATCGCGTGAGCAGCGTCGCGAGGTCAAGCGTCGCGACCGGCTTGTCCCGCGTGGTGCCGCCCAGAACGATGTCGTAGCCCCCGTCCCGCCCGACCAGCGTCAGGTCGGCCGCAGCGGGATGGGCGCAGGCCTTGATGCAGCCGGAGACATGCAGCCTCACGCCTTGCGCGATCAGTCCGGCGGCGGCGTCGGCAAGCCTGGCCGCATCCGTCATGGTCGGCGCCTCGGCGCGCGAGCACGCCGGGCTGCCGGCGCAGGCCTGCACGGAAAGGCGCGGATCGTCGTCGCGCGTGATCAGCCCGAGATCGTCGGCCAGTGCCAGCAGGTGTTCGGCCTCGGCGCGGTCGAGATCGCGGAAGGCGAGCCCGCGCCAGGGCGAAAGCCGGATTTCGGCAATGTCCTCGGCAGAACCCAGCCTGTCGAGCGTCGCTGCGTCGCAACGGCCGAAAGGCAGGCCGATGACCGCGGCGAAACGATCGCCTTCCGCTGCGAACAGCCCTGCGCGCCTGGGCGGCATCCGCGGCGCCGGAGCGGCGGCTTCAGGCAGAGAGCTCAGGCTCGCCAGGGCTTCGGGCGCGAGGTCGCGCAGGCGGCGGGGGCAATCGGGTGCGGCCCGGCGCAGCGCCGCGAAGTGGCGCAGGGCGGTTTCGACCGCTGGAGCGGCTTCCGCCTCGGCAATCGGGCCGCGCCAGAGGCGATCTCCGAGGCACAAGGCCGCGCGCCCGGCCGCGACGCCGACGAGCCGGATGTCGCAGGGGAATTCATCCAGCGCCTGCGCGCCGCCATCGTCGAGGACGACGCTAAGCTTGGCCGGCAAACCGGATACGGCACAGGCGCGTGGCTCGATCTGCGCAGCCAGCGCTGCGGCGTCGATGCGAGCGGTCGGGCTCCACCCTGCCAGCGGCGAAACCAGCGTCACGCGCTGCGGCCCGTCGCCCGCATGCTCCTCGACGAGATTCTCCGCCAGCAGGCGCTCGACCAGCAGCGGATGGCTTTCGGCCCTCACGCCGCGGATCTGCAGATTGGCGCGGGCCGAGATCTCGATGAGGCCGTTGCCGTGCTCGGCGGCCAGCGTCGCGATCCGCCGCAACTGCACAGGCGTCAGCCTCGCGCCGGGCGGATGCAGCCGCACCAGCCAGCCGTCGCCGGTCTCCATCGGCCTCAGCGTGCTCGGGCACCAGCCTCGCCGCAATGCGTCTTTGGGAAGCGCGCTCATTCCGCCGCCTCCCTTGCCAGGAAGGCGCCGACCGAATTGCGCCGGCTGGTCCAGAGACCGCGCCGCGCCGCTTCGGCCAGCCGCGAGCGGATCGAGGCGGCGGCCGGCGCGTTGGCCGCTTCCAGAGCCGCCCAGACCTGCGGATCGGCGCAATAGGCCTGGAACACCGCGTCGAACAGCCCGTCCGCGACGGCATCCGTGCTCGCGGCGAAGACGAAGAGCGTATCGACCGCCTCGGCCAGTTCCGCCGCGCCGCGCCAGCCATGAGCAAGTTGGGAGGCGATCCAACGCGGGTGTGTCAGGCGGCCATGGACGATGCGGGCGATGTCCTCCGCCAATGTGCGGGCCTTCGGTGCCTCCGGCTGCGAACTATCGAGGCTGTAGAGTGCCGGATCGGCGCCGAGCGCCTTCGCCGCCGCCGCGAGCCCGCCGATCACGTCGGCAGCGCTGGTCGCTTCGAGGATGTCGCGCCCGGCCGTGTCGCTGACATGGATGAAGGCGTCGGAAGCGCGGATGCGATCCGTGAAGCCGGCATCGGCGCTGCCAACGCCTTCGGTCCCGCTATAGGCGTGGTCGGAGGCGGCGAGGTAGGCGGCGCCCAGCTCCTCGCGTCGCGTCCAGTCGCCGTCGAGAGCGCGATCGGCCATGGCCGCGCCATAGCGGCCGGGCGCGGCTCCGAAGATGCGGGCGCCATGCTCACCGCGGCGGCGGGCGGCTGCCGGCTCGTTCCAGCCGTCCGGCTCGTCCAGCGCAGCCACTGCGCGCGCCGCCTGGTCGATGAGGGCGATCTGGCCGGGGAAGGTGTCGCGGAACGTGCCGGAGATGCGCACCGTCACGTCGAGCCGCGGATGGGAGAGCTTCGGCTGCGGGACGATGCTGAAGCCGGTGATGCGGGTCGAGGCACTGTCCCAAAGAGGCTCGACGCCCATCAGCGCCAGCGCATGGGCGATGTCCTCTCCGCCGGAACGCAGGGTCGGGGAGGCCCAGAGGTCCATCACGATCCGGCGGGGATAGTCGCCATGATCCTGAAGATGGCGCGACACCACCGCCTGCGCCGCCAGGCGGCCGAGCCGGGCGGCGGCCCGCGTCGGGATCGCGCGCGGATCGAGCGTCGAGAGATTGCGTCCGGTCGGCAGCACGTCGGGCCGGCCGCGATGCGGCGAACCGGCCGAACCGGGCGGGACGAAGCGGCCATCGAGCGCGGCAAGCAGGTTCTGGCGCTCGTTGCGGGCGGAGAACGGGTCGAGTTCGGACTGTCCGAAGATATGCAGCCCGTCGCGGAAGGGCAGTTCGGCGATGTCGCAGAGATGGGCGTCGAGACGCGTCAGGGCCTCGTTCATCTCGGTATCATCAGCGACGCCGCAGGAGGCGGCGAGCCCGCTCGCCTCGGCCCGCGCCCGGATCTCGGCCGCAACGATATCGGCGCGACGCGGATCGAGCACCTGCGCCTGTGAGAACTCCTCGACGAGGTCGCGCAGCAGGGCGGTTTCGCCGGCCGCTTCCGCCTCGGCCAGTGGTGGCGGCAGATGCCCGAGCGTGACGGCCGAGAGCCTTCGCTTGGCGGGCGCCGCCTCGCCGGGATCGTCGACGACATAAGGGTAGATCACCGGCAGCGCGCCGGTGGCGAGCCGCGGCCAGCAGCCGGCCGACAGCGCCACCGCCTTGCCCGGCAGCCATTCCATCGTGCCGTGCGTGCCGAGATGGATCAGCGCGTCGACGGCCTCCACCTGGCGCAGCGCGAGATAGAAGGCGAGGTAGCCGTGCCCCGGCGGGGCGTCCGGATCGTGATAGCGCGCCTTGCGGTTGGGGCTCGCATCGCGTGGCGGCTGCAGGGCGACGGTGAGGTTGCCGTGGCGGACGGCGCGGAAATGGAAGGCGCCGTCACGGTGGGCCGGGTCGGCTTCCGGCGCTCCGTGGCTGGCGACAAGCGTTTCGCGGGCGGCGGCGGGGATCGTATCGAGCCAGTTGCGATAGGCAGCGAGCGGAATGCTGAGGCTGACCGGACCAGTCGTCAGGGCAGCCATGAGAGCCTGACCATCGGGCCGAGCCTCACCGACCTCGTATCCCGCTTCCGCCAATAGCTCCCGGATCGCCGTCACGCTTGCCGGCGTGTCGAGCCCGACGGCGAAACCGGCCCGCCCGCCGCGCGCGGGGTAATCCGACATCACCAGCGCCAGCCGCCGTTCCGCGGCGGGCTTCCGAGCCAGCGCGATCCAATTGACCGCCAGATCTGCCAGGGCAGTGATGCCGTCAATATCGGGCACGAGCTGCCGAGTGGAGAGGCCGGTTGCCAGGTCGTTTTCTTCGGCCTTGAAGGCGACTGGAATAGCGCCGATGCGCCCGTCGAATTCCGGCAGGGCCACCTGCATGGCGAGATCGGTGGCCGACAGGCCGCGCGGGGACGCCTCCCAGGCTTCGCGCGGGCTGCCGACCGGTACTGCCTGCAGGATCGGGCAATCGGCACTGTCGAGTACGAAATCGGCGCCCTCGCGAGCCGAGAAGGCGGTGGTGGTGACGATCAGGGCCGGCTTACGTGTCGCGATCAGCGCGGCGAGTTCGGCCGTGACGACCGGGTCCTTCAGGCTGGTCAGCGCGAGTGGGAGCGGGGCGAGGCCGCGTGCGCTCAGCGCAGCGGCAATCGCCTCGCCCATGGCGGTGTCGCCGGCCGCAACGCCTGAACGGTAGAGCAGGATTGAAACAAGCGGTTGGTCATTGGGCGCCGCGGCAAGCGCCTCGCGCCAGGGCAGGGGCGTACCCTCTGGGCCGAGTGCGAAAAGGGATGGCAGCGGGAGCGGCGCCAGTTCTGCGACGTCGGCACTCTGCGCCAGGTAGCTGTCTATCCGCTCCAGCAACCGCCGCATGTTTTCGGCGCCACCGCCTGCCTGAAAATAAGCCAGCAACTCACTCGCGAACTCCGCCGCCACTGTCGCATGCTCGCCGAGCCGCGGGTCGTCGCGCTCGTCGCCCGGCAGGATCGCAAGCGGAAGGCCGCGCTCCCGGCAGGCCGCCCCGAGCTGCTCGATGCCGTAGCGCCAGTAGTCGAGCCCGCCGAGGCAGCGCACCAGCACGAAGCGGCAATGCGCGGCGGTCTTCTCGATCAGGAAATCGACCGAGAGCGGATGTTTCAGGCGTCGGAGTGGCGCGAGCCGCACCGACAGGCTGCTGCTGCCTGCCGCCACCGCCAGCGCCGAGAGGTCGCTGTCGGTGAAGGACAGGACGAGCACATCTCCCGGTGGCAGGGCGAGATCGACGGCGTCTTCGCCGTCGTCGAGCCTGATCTCGCTGGTCGGGAGAAGGTGCATCGGCCGATGTTACGCCCCCGCGAGAGCCGCTTCCACGGCCTTGAGGTCGAAGCCCTTGAGGCCGATCACGGTGAGGCGGCCGTCGCGCGCTTCGCTCGCGCCCCAGGCCCGGTCGAAATGATGCCCGACGCGTCGGCCGACGCCCTGCACCACGAGCCGCATCGGCTTGCCCGGCACGGCGGTGAAGCCCTTGAGGCGCAGCACACCCTCGGCCTCGGCCGCCCTGGCGACGCGCGCCGTGAGCTCTTCCGGTGTGAGTCCCGCCGGCAGCGGTACGGCGACCGAGTCGAAATCGTCATGATCGTGGTCGTGCTCGCCTTCGCCGTGATGCGAGGGGCGGGCGGCGAGATCGTTCTCGGCGGCGGCGCCGAGGCCGACGATCAGCGCCGGCTCGACCTTGCCATGGGAGGTCTCGACGATCTTGATCGCCTTGGGCAGGTGCTCGGCGATCTCGGCCTTGACCCGGGCGCGGCCGGCCTCGTCGACGAGGTCGCTCTTGTTGAGCAGGATCAGGTCGGCGCAGAGGATCTGGTCCTCGAACACCTCTTCCAGCGGGTTGTCGTGATCGACGGATGCGTCGCCCGCCTTTTGCGCCGCGAGCGCCTCCGGATCATCGGCGAACTGGCCCTCGGCGACGGCCGGGCCGTCGACCACCGCGATGACGCCGTCGACGGTGACGCGCGAGCGGATCGCCGGCCAGTTGAAGGCCGTGACGAGCGGCTTCGGCAGGGCGAGGCCGGAGGTCTCGATCAGGATGTGCTCGGGCGGGTTCGGCCGGTTGAGCAGCTTCTCCAGCGCCGGCACGAAATCATCGGCGACGGTGCAGCAGATGCAGCCATTCGGCAGCTCGACCACGTCCTCGTCGCTGCAGCCGGCGATGCCGCAGCCCTTGAGGAACTCGCCGTCGAAGCCGAGATCGCCGAATTCGTTGACGAGCACGGCGAGCTTCTTGCCCTGCGCGTTCTCAAGCAGATGGCGCACCAGCGTCGTCTTTCCGGCGCCGAGGAAGCCGGTGACGATGGTGCAGGGGGTTTTGCCCAGATGGGCGGTTTGCGGGGCGTTCATGATGTCATCCTTGCTGGCGCGCCGGCAAAGGCGGCACGCGCGCGACCACGCCCTTGCGGAAGGACTGCGGCCGCTCTTTCCAGGGAACGATGCCGTTGGCGCTGGCGGCATAGGCCTCCGCCGCGCCGACGATCTCGTCGAGATGGGTTTCTGTGTCGAGATCGCCGATCAGATAGGTCCATTTGCCGTCGGCCGCGAAGGCGACGGTGCAGGGCCGCTTGCAGACGGCGAGGCATTCGACGGGCAGCACGGGGATCGCGCTGCCCTTCGCTGCGAGCTGCGCGGTGAGACGCTCCGCGAGCGCCAGCCCCGGCTGGTCGTAGCCTTCCGGGAGATCGGCGCGCGCGCGGCGGCAGGCCGTGCAGACATGGATGGTGAGGTCGCCCTCGGACATGGCTTGCTTTCCGGGTGCGGTTTGGCCGCGCCCCTGCCTCAATGCGCAGCGGCGCGGCGGCTCATCCAAGGCCAGAGCGTGCCGACCGCGAAGGCGGTGACGAGCCAGAGCGCCGCCTGGATGCCGAGCGACAGCGCGGTGAAGTGCGCGGCGAGCTCGGCCGGCACCTTGCTCTCCGGTGTCGGTGCATGCGGCGCCCCGACGAGATGCGGCAGCAGGATCACGGCGATTGCCAGCAGCTTGAGCCAGGGCGCCTCGTAACGCAGGAACAGGAACAGCCCGATCGCCGTGGCGATCGCGGTCGCGAGCCACCAGAGCTGGCGCGCCTGCAGTGCGGCGGAAGCCGCGCCGGGCAGTTCCGGCGCGAGTCCCATGCCCGGCGCCAGCCCGAAGGCGAGGAAGCCGCAGGCGCCCCAGATCAGCGCGGTTCGCGGGTCGATCGTGTCGCCGGCGGCGAGCATGCCGGCGAGCAACAATGCGGCGAAGCCGATCGCGGTGCCGATCGTCGCGGCGCTGGTGAAGAGCAGGCGCTGGGCGCCGTCCTGCGGCTTCCATTCGTCATGCTCCGCGCCGGCGGCATGATCGTGGCCGCCATGGGCGAGGATGATCCGCGCCCCGCCGTCGAAGGCGGCATGCGCCGGCATCGGCGCGGCAAGAGCGCTTTCATAGGTTTCCGCCTTGAGGATCAGCGGAGTGGTGGTGAGGTGCTGGAGGGTGGCGACGATCAGCCCAGCCAGAAGCCCGGCCAGGATGCTGACCGTGAGAACACGCGTGACCATGATGGCTTTCCCTCAGTGGCAGGGAAAGGCGAGGCCGTGACGGGTGTCGTGCGCGGCGTTGTGGACGTTGGTCGAGGCCGCGAAGCCGGTGGTATAGACGAGCGCGATGCCGACGATCAGGGCCGCGGTGACGGCCTTGACGCGCTCCGAGACGCTGAGGGATGAGGTGGAAACCGAAGCGGTGTTCATTTGCGTTCTCCGTGGCCGCCCCGCCGGCAGCCGGTTGGATCGTTGCGGGTCGACGGCAGGTCTCCTGGCTCGCGGGTCCGATGTCTCGTGCCGCCTTCCCGGAGCGTTGGCTCCAGTGGCCGATGGCAAAAGACACCCGCTTACAGTTGCGGGGGCAGCCGCGGTCTCGCACCGCGTTCCCTTTTCACCTCCTCGCGGAGGCACCGTCGGGGAACATCATTAGCCATCGGCGCGTCGCTGTGCAATGCACGTTGGGCGTTCCTCGGGCGGAGCGATCGTGAAACCGACGGCGCATGCGATGCAGAGCGAAATGTCCCATCTCACCCTCGTTCTCGGCGGCGCCCGCTCCGGCAAGAGCCGCCATGCCGAGGCGCTGATCGAGGCGCTGCCGGCCCCTTGGAGCTATATCGCCACAGCGCAGGCCTATGACGATGAGATGCGCGAACGCATCGCCGGGCATCGCGCCCGCCGGCCGGATGGCTGGCAGACGGTCGATGCCCCGCTCGAACTGGCGGAGGCGCTCGCCGCCCAGCCGGCCGGCCGGCCGATCCTCGTCGATTGCCTGACGCTCTGGCTGACCAATCTCATCCTCGCCGAGCGGGATACCGCCGCCGCCTGCGAAGCCCTGGTCACCGCCTGCGAGCGCGTCTCGGCGCCGCTCGTGCTGGTCGGCAACGAGGTCGGGCTCGGCATCGTGCCGGACAACGCGCTCGCCCGCCGCTTCCGCGACGAGGCCGGGCGATTGCATCAGGCGCTTGCGGCGCGGGCCGCCAGCGTGGTCTTCATGGTCGCCGGATTGCCGATGCGAGTGAAGTGATGACCGAGACCGAAGACGCCGCCCGCCACAAGGCGAAGATGGAGAAGCGCAAGGCGGTGCAGGATGCCGAGGTCGCTTCGAAGACGCTGGAGAAGGGGCTTCTGATCGTCAATACCGGCCCTGGCAAGGGCAAGTCGACGGCGGCCTTCGGGCTGATCCTGCGGGCTCTCGGCCATGGCTGGCGCATCGGCGTGGTGCAGTTCATCAAGGGTGCCTGGTCGACCGGCGAGCGCAAGGCGCTCGAAGCCTTCGGCGATCAGGTGAGCTGGCACAGCATGGGCGAGGGCTTCACCTGGGAGACGCAGGACAAGGCCCGCGACATCGCCGCCGCCGAGCGTGCCTTCGCCAAGGCGAAGGAGGTGATGGCGGATCCGGAGATCAGGCTCTTGGTGCTCGACGAGCTCAACATCGCGCTGCGCTACGACTATCTGCCGCTCGCCGAGGTCGTGGCGACGCTGGCCGCCCGTCGCCCGGGCCTGCACGTCGTCGTCACCGGCCGCAACGCTAAGCCGGAGCTGATCGAGGCTGCCGACCTCGTCACCGAGATGACGCTGGTGAAGCACCACTTCGCCGCCGGCGTGAAGGCGCAGGAAGGCATCGAGTTCTAGCGCGGGCTTGGCTTACTCCCGGTTGCTCGCTTCCATCAGCTTGACGATCACGGTCAGCAGGCGGTTTGCCGGCGTCGCGATGCCGAGCCGTTCGCCGCTCGCGACGATATAGCCGTTGAGATGGCCGATCTCGGTCCGCTTGCCCTTGGCCAGGTCCTGAGCGGTCGAGGAGAGCTGATCGGGCATCGTCGCGGCCAGGCCGAGCACCTTCGCGAGAATGCCATCCGCGATCGGGACATGGCAGGCTCGCGCCACCGCGAGGCATTCCTCGACGATGTCCTTCATGGCGGCGGTCACGCCGTCCACGCCCATCATCCGGCCATAGGGCAGCTGGGGGATGGCGGAGAGCGCATTATAGGCGCAGTTCACGATCAGCTTGGTCCAGAGATCCTCGATGACGCGGTCGGAGACCTCGGCCTTGACGCCGGCCCGCCCGAACATGTCGGCAAGCGTCTGGCTCGTCGGGCCCGCGCCGATGACGAGTTCGCCCCGGCCGTGATGGCGGACATGCCCCGGCCGCGGCATCTCGGTCGCGACATAGACCGCCGTCGGCATCACAAGCCTGCCAAGGACCTCCTCCAGGCGCGCGGCATTGTCGACGCCGTTCTGCAGGCTCAGAATCGTCGCGCCCGGTCGCAGGTGAGGCGCCATCTCATGGCCGGCCGCGACGGTGTCGCCCGATTTGACGCAGAACAGGACCAGTTCCGCATCGTTGACCCCGGACGGCTCGGTGGTCGCCGTCACCGCGAGCGATTCGGTGAAGGCGGCCGTTTCCAGGACGAGGCCATGGTCCCGGACTGCGGCCACATGCTGAGGCCGCGCGATCAGCGTAACCGCGTGCCCGGCGCGCGCCAGCATGGCGCCATAGTAGCAACCGACCGCGCCGGCCCCCATCACAGCGATCTTCATCGGTTTCCTTCCCCGCTCACGAGACGCCAGTGTGGCATCCGCTCCGCCGCCACTCTATTCCATCGCCAGCCGTCGGCGGACGCATTATCCAGAGGCGGTGCGCGCGCCCGACAAGCGATGCGCGCAGTCTCGAGACCGAGCTGGCCGGGAGCTCCCGGCCAGCTCGGTCTCTCCGGCGGAGCCGCCGGCGCCGGCCACGGTCATTGTCCGCAGTACGCTTGACGGCCGCCGATTCTCTCCTCAGATTGAATTTGAATTCAGATTCAATCTTCGGGATGAGCCATGCCTGTTGCGGCACCGAGACAACTGCGCAAGCTCGGAAAGCGGGAGACGATCCTCTCCGCCGCCCGCGGCATCGTCTCGGAGGTCGGTTTTCAGGAGACGTCGATAGCGGCGGTCGCCACCGCCAGCGGCGTCTCGACCGGCAGCGTCTATTCCTATTTCGCCTCGAAGGCCGAGCTGATGGCGGAGATCGTCGCGGCGGTGTCGTCGCGCGAGCTTGCCGTGCTGCGCGAGATCGCCGCCAGCGATGCGCCCGTCGCCGGGCGCCTGACCGCCGCGGTCGAGGCCTTCGCCCGCCGCGCCTTTGCCAACCGCCGCCTCGCCTGGTCGATGATCGCGGAGCCCGCCGATCCGGCCGTCGACGCGACACGGCTCGACTATCGCCGCGAGATCGCCGGCATTTTTCGCGCGCTCGTCGTCGAAGGCGGAAGACAGGGCGTTTTCCGTACCGTCGATTCGGATGCCGCCGCGGCGATGATCGTCGGCGGCTTCATGGAGGCGCTGATCGGCCCGCTCTCGCCCGAGCGGCCGATCACCCCCGAGCGCGGCCGCGAGATCGCGACGGCCTTGGCCGATCTCTCCCTCGCCGCGCTGATCTCCCGCGAAGGACATACCGCATGACCACGCTCGATGCTTACGGCTACGACACCCATGAGGTGCTGAACCAGGCACCCGCGCTGGCGGATTACGACGCCTTCACCGCCGATCCGGCGCTCGGGTCGATCCTCGATACCTTCGGCGCCGGCTGGTTCCGCGAGCAGGCGAGCGTGGTCGGTGGTCATGTCGGCTCGCAAGCGGTGCAGGATCTGGCGCGGCAGGCCAATCGCAATCTGCCGGAGCTGCGCACCCATGATCGCTGGGGCCGGCGCGTCGACCAGATCGAGTTCCACCCCGCCTGGCACGGGTTGATGGGGCTAGCCATGCGCGACGAGTTCCATTCCTTGTGCTGGACTAGGCCGCGCCAAGGCGCGCAGGTGGCGCGTGCGGCCGTCTCCTATCTCTGGAATCAGGGCGAGAACGGCATCTGCTGCCCGCTCGGCATGACTTATTCGGCGATCCCCGTCCTGCAGCGCGATTCCGCGCGCTGGGCCGAGTTCGGCCGGCTGATTACCTCCACCGACTACGATGGGCGCCCGCTGCCGGCGGTGCAGAAGCGCGGCGGCACGGTCGGCATGGCGATGACCGAGAAGCAGGGTGGCTCGGACCTGCGCCAGACCCAGACAGTTGCCACCCGCAATGCCAATGGCACCTACTCCCTCACCGGCCACAAATGGTTCTTCTCCGTCCCGCATTCCGACGTGTTCCTGACGCTCGCGCGTACGGAGGAGGGGGTCTCCTGCTTCGTCGTGCCGGGCTGGCTGCCGGACGGCTCGCGCAACCGCCTGCAGATCCAGCGGCTCAAGGACAAATGCGGCAACAAGTCGAATGCCTCGTCCGAGGTCGAATTCCGCGGGGTGATCGCGCATCTGATCGGCGAGCCTGGTCACGGCATCCGCGCCGGGCTGGAGATGAACCACTATACAAGGCTCGATTTCGCCGTGGGTTCCGCCGGCTTGATGCGCCATGCGGTGGCACAGGCCGCGCATCACACGGCCCATCGCCGCGCTTTCCAGAAGGCGCTGATCGACCAGCCGATCATGACGAACGTGATCGCCGATCTCGCTCTTGAAGCCGAAGCTTCCGCCTGGCTCGCCTTCCGTTTCGTCCATGCGCTCGATCGCGAGGGCGGGAGCGAGGCCGAGAAGCTGATCGGCCGCATCGGCGCGCCCATCGCGAAGTACTGGAACTGCAAGCGCGCAACGCCGGTCGTGGTCGAGGCGCTCGAATGCCATGGCGGCAACGGCTTCATCGAGGACCATCTGATGGCGCGGCTCTATCGCGAGGCGCCGCTCAACGGCATCTGGGAGGGCACGGGCAATGTCGTCTGCCTCGACGTGCTCCGCTCGATCCGCCGCTATCCCGATTGCGTGCCGGCCCTGCTCGACGAGTTGCGCGCCGCCCGCGGCAGCGATCCGCGCTACGATGCCTTCCTCGCCGAGCTCGAGACCGATCTGGTCGATGTGCTCAGGCACGAGCATCTGGCCCGGCGCTTCGTCGAGCGCATGGCGCTTGGCCTGGCGGCCTCGCTCTTGATCCGCCACGCGCCGCCTGCGGTGGCTGACGCCTATGTCGCCTCGCGGCTGGCGGGCGGCTGGTCGGGGCATTTCGGCTCCCTGCCGCAGGGCACCGATCTGCAGGCGATCGCGCGACGTGCCGTGCCGGTGCCGGAATGAGACCGGCTCAGAGCAGCGTCACGGTCGTGAGCAGGGCTGCCAGAGCCCAGAGCAGCCCGCAGGAGCGCTTGTAGAGCGCGAGCGCCCGGCGGATATCGGCTGCATTGGCCTCGGTTCGGCCATCGCCCATCCAATGGTCCTCGATGCGGGTCTCGCCATAGACGCGCGGCCCGGCGAGCCTGAGGCCGAGCGCCCCCGCCATCGCCGCTTCCGGCCAGCCGGCATTGGGCGAGCGGTGCTTGCCGGCATCGCGCTTGACGGCCTGCCATGCGCCGGCCGCATCCGCCGATCGATCGAGCGCCGCCGAGGCGACGAGCAGCAGTGCCGTCAGTCGCGACGCCGGCAGATTGACGAGGTCGTCGAGACGCGCCGACGCCCAGCCGAAGGCGAGATGGCGTGGCGTGCGGTGGCCGATCATCGAATCGGCGGTATTGATCGCCTTGTAGGCGGCTATGCCCGGAAGCCCGCCGACGCCGAGCCAGAAGGCCGGCGCGACGATGCCGTCGGAGAAGTTCTCGGCGAGGCTTTCGATCGCCGCGCGCGACACGCCGGCCTCGTCCAGCGTCTGCGGGTTGCGGCCGACGATCATCGACACGGCCTTTCGACCGCCTTCGAGCCCCTCGCGCTCCAGTCCCTCGGCGACATCAGCGACATGCTCGTAGAGGCTGCGCTGGGCGATCAGCGTCGAGGCGGCGATCGCGAGCGGGAGAAGGCCGAGCGGACCGAAGGACAGGCACAGCTGCTGGGCGATAGCCGCCAGCGTGACCGTGACGGCCAGCAGCAGCGCCAGTGCGAGCACGCCCGCTGTTTTTCGGGTGAAGAAGGAGGCGGCCTCGCGGTTGAGCACACCGTCGAGCATGCCGATCAGCCTGCCGATCCAGGTGACGGGATGGCCGATTGCGGCATAGAAGCGCTGCGGATAGCCGAAGGCCGCCTCGATGGTCAGCGCGAGCACGAGCAGCGGCAGGCTGGCGGAGAGGTTCATGCGGGGCGCGGACGCGATCGTGGCTGATGACGGTATCTGGCATGGCGGCGATCTCGCCACGGCCCGCGCGCTCTTTCCGGAGGCGCCTCAGCCCTGGGTCGATCTCTCCACCGGGATCAACCCGATCCCCTATCCGCTTCCGGTGCTGCCGTTAAGTCTCTGGACGCGCCTGCCCGGCGCGGATGACGAGGCGGCGCTGATGGCCGCCGCCCGCGTGGCCTATCGCGTGCCGGACCACGCCGGCCTCGTCGCGGCCCCTGGCACACAGATCCTGATCGAGTTGCTGCCGAGGCTGGCCCCGTCCGGCCCCGTCGCCATCCTTGGTCCGACTTATGCTGAGCACGGCCACGCCTGGCGCAAGGCGGGCTTCGCCGTCAGCGAGACGGCCGTGCCGGGCGACGCCGCGACGATCGTCGTGGTCAATCCCAACAATCCCGACGGGCGCCTGTTGTCGCTGGCGGAACTCACCAGCTTCGCCGCGCAATGCGCCGCCCGGGGCGGCCTGCTCGTCGTCGACGAGGCCTTCGCCGATTTCACCCCCGAGACCAGCATCGTGCCGGATCTGCCGCCGGGAACGGTGGTGCTGCGGTCCTTCGGCAAGACCTATGGGTTGGCGGGCCTGCGGCTCGGCTTCGCCATCGGTGCGCCCGAACCGATGGTGCGATTGACGGCGGCGCTCGGCCCTTGGTCGGTCGCCGGGCCGGCCCTGCATGTCGGCGCGCAGGCGCTGGCCGATGCCGGCTGGCTGGCACGCGCCGGGCTGGAGCGTGCCCGCGACGCTGCTCGCCTCGACGCCCTGCTGGCGCCTCATGGCCGCATCGTCGGCGGCACCAGCCTGTTCCGGCTGCTGGAGACGCCGACCGCCGCGGCGCTCTTTGCCCGGCTCGGCCGCCAGGGCGTCTATGTTCGCCGCTTCCAGAACGCGCCGGACCGTCTGCGTTTCGGCCTGCCCGGCGACGCGGCCGGCTGGGTGCGCTTGCGGGAGGCGCTCGCCGCCGATGCGCCTGAGACATCGCCGTCAGCGTGAAGCTTGCATGCGGTGGACGCGGGGACAGCACCCGGCGCGCCGTCTAACGTCGCGAAAACACCGGATTCGGGAGGAACGGACGACATGACTTTCTTGCCAGCGGAGCGCGAGCTGACGATCGGCTTCGCCCATGCCGCCTATCAGATGCAGGACGAGTTCGGGACGCGCGGTCGCGCCGCGAGGAGCTTCGAGGTGCGCAGCCTGGACGAATTGCGCGAGCGCGCGCCGGAAGCCGATGTGCTGGTCGTCTCCGGCCTCTGGCGCAACGATCTGCTGCCGCGCCTGCCGAAGCTGCGCTTCATCCAGTCGATCAGCGCCGGCACAGACCAGTTCGACAAGGCGGCGCTGGCGCAGGCCGGCGTCCGGCTGGCGAGCGCGCAGGGCAGCAATGAACGGGCGGTGGCGGAGCACGCGATGTCGCTGATCCTGGCGCTGGCGCGGCAGCTGCATTTCGGCCGCGACAACCAGACCGCCCGGCACTGGCGCCCGATGATCGGCGACCGCGCCCGGCGCGAGGACGAGCTCGGCGGCAAGACGCTGGTCGTCGTCGGGCTCGGCCGCATCGGCCTGAGGCTGGCGAAGCTGGCTGGCGCCTTCGACATGCGCGTCATCGGCGTGCGCCGCAATCCGGAGGCGCACCCGCATGTCCAGGAGATCGTCAGGCCGGATCGCCTCGCCGAGGTTGTGGCGCAGGCCGATTTCGTCGCCCTGACCTGCCCGCTCACCCCCGAGACGGAAGGGTTGATTGACGCCCGCATCCTCGGCGCGATGAAGCCCTCCGCCTATCTCGTCAATGTCGCGCGCGGCAAGGTCGTCGACGAGGCGGCGCTGCTCGGCGCGCTGGCCGGCGGCGGCATCGCCGGAGCCGGGCTCGACTGCTTCCATGACGAGCCGCTGCCGCCGGATTCGTCGTTCTGGCGGATGCCGCAGGTGATCGTCACGCCGCACAGCGCCGGCGAGACGCGGCTCTACGAGCGCAACGTCGTCGATATTCTCCTCGAGAATCTCGACCGGTTGTCGCGTGGCGATGCCGACCTGCGCAACGGGCTCGTCTAGGGTCGTTTCGCAATTCCCTGAATCGCGAACGACCCTAGGCTCTTGTTTTATCGCATTGTCTTCACGCGAACCGGTTTTCACTTCGCTCGAAAATGCTCCATCAAAGGCCGACAGGCGTGCCGTCTTCTCATCTCTTCCGGCCGGGCGGGCCGCTGCTGATCCCGGCGCTCGGCGTGACGCAGATCTTCGGCTATGGCGCGCTCTACTACGCCTTCACCGTGCTGGCGCCGCGCATCACGGCCGAGTTCGGCTGGGCGCCGGAGTGGACCTTCGGCGGCTTCGCCGTCGGCCTGCTGCTCGGCGGGGCGGTCGCGCCCGTCACCGGCAGCCTGATCGACCGCTACGGCACGCGGCTGGTGATGACGCTGGGCTCGGGGCTGGCAGGCTTCTCCCTGCTGGCGCTGGCCGAGGCGCGCGGCCTCGCCAGCTACATCGCCGCGATGGTGGCGCTGCAGGCCGTCACCACCGCGGTCTTCTACGATGCCGCCTTTGCGGCGCTGACGCAGGCACGCGGCAGCGGGGCGCGCCGCGCCATCAGCCAGCTCACCCTGATCGGCGGATTCGCCTCGACCTTGTTCTGGCCGCTGACCAGCGCGCTTCTCGGCCTGCTCGACTGGCGCGGTGTCTATCGACTCTACGGTCTCTCGCAGATCCTCGTCTGCGTGCCGCTGCATCTGGCTTTCCTGCCGGGACGCGTGCGCCGGCCCGTGTCCGCCGAAGCCGCCGTGCAGGCCGTGACGGAACCGGTGCCGGAGGTCGCTTATCTGGCGGGCGCATCGCGCCGTCGCGCCTTCCTGCTGCTGGCGCTCGCCTTCTCGCTGCAGGGCTTCGTCGTCTCGGCCATGGCCGTGCACATGCTCACGCTGCTGCGCGGCTTCGGCCTCGCCGCCTCGGTCGCCGTCGGCATCGGCGCGATGCTGGGGCCCTCGCAGGTCGCGGGGCGGCTGGTCGAGATGCTGTTCGGCCGTGCCGTGCCGCCGGTCACCACGGCCTGGGTTTCCGCCTGCCTGATGCCGATCGGCCTGCTGCTTCTGCTGGCGGGCGGGGCGCTGCCCCTCGTCGCCGGCGCCTTCGCGCTGGCCTTCGGCATCAGCATGGGGCTGAGCTCGATCGTGCGCGGAACGGTGCCGCTGCAGCTCTTCGGTCCCGTCGGTTTCGGCGCGATGATGGGCCGGCTCTCGGCGCCCGGCCTCGTCATCAAGGCGGCGGCACCGCTGGTCTTCGCCGTGGCGCTGGAGCGCGGCGGCGTCGTGCTCTCGACGCTGGTGCTGGTCGGGTTTTCCGCGCTGGCGGCGGTCGCGCTCTTCGTGCTCGCCCGCAGCCGCCCCGCCTGAAAGTCGGATTCAGGCCAGCATGGTGCGCCACCAGCGCCGCGCCGCATCGCGCGCCCGCATGGCGAAGCCATAGGCCGGCGTCGCCCTGACCCAGCCGAGCACCTTGTCGCGCACCCGCACCACCTGCCCCATGATCCAGGCGAACCAGCGATAGCTCAGGAGCTTCTCGCGCCCGGCGTGGTAGATGCGCTCGACGAAGACGAAGCTCATCAGATGCGCGAAGGCCGTCACCACCAGCCCGGCCCAGAACCGTCCATCCGCGAACAGCAGCAGGCCGACGAGCTTCAGCGGTTCGGCGATGGCGAAGGGGATGGCCAGCGCCAGCAGCACCAGCGGCCGCGGCAGGCCGGCGACCGCTTCCTCCAGCCGGCGCATGACGCGCAGGCCCGCGAGTTTTCGGATCAGTGGCCGGTAGAGCGGCCGCAGCAATTCGTCGAGGACGATGAAGACGGCGAGGACGAAGCGCAGCACCGCAAGCAGACCGCGAATGAGCGGGCCGCGCTCCGGGGCGGGCGGGGGTGGAAGAGGGTCGGACATCGCAGGGCGATACATAGGCGCGGATCTGCGGCGTTTCAAAGCCGGCGGCGCGGCGCCGCGACGAGCCGGCCCGTCACTCCCGTGCATCCTCCAGCATCATCGCCACGCCCTTCTCCGCGATCATCATCGTCGGGTTGGCGGTGTTGCCGGAGGTGATGGTCGGCATCACCGAGGCGTCGATGACGCGCAGCCCGGCGACCCCGCGAACCCGCAACCGCCCGTCGAGCACGGCGCGCGGATCGTCGTCGCGGCCCATCTTCGCGGTGCCGACCGGGTGGAAGATCGTGGTGCCGAGCTGGCCCGCGGCCTCCAGCATCTGCGCATCCGACTGCGTGGCTTCGCCCGGCAGGTATTCCTCCGGCCGGTAGCGAGCGAGCGGCGCCTGCGCCACGATCCGCCGGGTCAGCTTCAGTGCGTCGACCGCGACCCGCTTGTCCTCCTCGGTGTCGAGATAGTTCGGCGCGATCACCGGCGTGTCGTAGGGGTCGGCGGAGCGCAGATGGATGCTGCCGCGGCTGGTCGGCCTGAGATTGCAGACGCTCGCCGTGAAGGCGTCGAAGGGGTGCAGCCCCGAGCCCCAGCTGTCCAGCGAGAGCGGCTGGAAGTGGTATTGGAGGTTCGCCGTGGCGTAGTCCGGCGAGGATTTCGCGAAGGCGCCGACCTGCGACGGTGCCATCGTCAGGGGGCCGGTGCGCAGGGCCGCCCATTCCAGCGCCATCAACGGCCGGCGCCAGAGCTTGGCGTAGTCGCTGTTCAGCGTCCTGATGCCGTGGACCTTGTAGACCGGCCGGATCTGCAGATGGTCCTGCAGGTTCTCGCCGACCCCGGGCGCATCGACCAATGTCGCGATGCCGAGGTCCTGCAGCCGCGCGCCGGCGCCGATGCCCGAGCGCTCCAGCAGCAGGGGCGAGGCGACGGCGCCCGCCGACAGCACGACCTCGCCGCGCACCTCGACCCTGAGCTTTTCCGTGCCATGGGTGAATTCGACCGCCTTCGCCCGCCCCTCGGCGAAGACGATGCGCTCGACATGGACGCGCGTCTCCAGCCTGAGATTGTCGCGCTTGTCGATGACCGGCTTGACGAAGGCGTTGAAGGCCGAGAGGCGCCGCCCGCGCCGCTGGTTGACCTGGAAATAGGAGGAGCCGGTGTTGTCGCCGGTGTTGAAGTCCGGGATCTTGGCGATGCCGGCGGCCTCGGCCGCGTCGCGGATGGCGTCGAGGATGGCCCAGCGCACGCGCGGATGCTCGACGCGCCATTCCCCGCCGGCCTGGTGCAGGCCGCCGGGCGGCGGCGCGATATGGTCCTCGTGCTTGAGGAAATAGGGCAGCACGTCGTCCCAGCCCCAGCCGGTGAGGCCAAGCTGGCGCCAGCCGTCGTAATCGGCCGCCTGGCCGCGCATATAGACCATGGCGTTGATCGCCGAGGAGCCGCCGACGACCTTGCCCCGCGGATAGGCTAGGGCGCGGCCGCCCAGCCCGGCCTGCGGCTCGGTCTGGAACATCCAGTCGGCGCGCGGATTGCCGATGGCGAAGAGATAGCCGACCGGAATGTGGAACCAGATCCAGTCGTCCCTGCCGCCGGCCTCCAGCAGCAGGACCTTCGTGTCGGGATCGGCCGAGAGCCGGTTGGCGACGACGCTGCCGGCCGAGCCCGCACCGATGACCACATAGTCGAAGGTGCCGATCAGGCGGCGGTCGGAGGCGTCGGACATGGCGTTTCCCGGATGCGGCGGCTGTCCCGCCTTGTCGCCCTTCGAGGGATACCGCCTGCCCGCCGGGCCGGCAATCGCCATGGATTGCGACCTTCGCCCATGCGCGGATGGGCGGAGTGCCCGAGTTCCGCCGCGGTGAAGCCCATGCTGCCGCGTCGGCGCGGCCCTGCCGCGGCTCTCCTTGCCTCGCCCTGCGCCTCTGCGCGATAAGCGGCGAGGGCGGCCGGCTGCTCGCCGCCCGACGGAGTGTCCATGAGCTTCCGCAACATCTACGCCCAGGGCTTGGTCCGCATCGCCTGCGCGGCGCCGCGGCTGAGGGTGGCCGATCCCGCCTTCAATCTCTCCGAGACCCTCGCATTGTTGCGCCGGGCCGACGAGGGCGGTGCCGCGCTCTGCCTCTTTCCCGAACTCGGCCTCAGCGCCTATGCCATCGACGACCTGCTGCAGCAGAATGCGCTGCTCGATGCGGTGCGCGAAGCGCTGGCCCGGCTCGTCGAGGAGACGCGGACACTCGGCTGCATTGCCGTGGTCGGGGCCCCGCTCAGGGTCGACGGGCGGTTGTTCAACTGCGCCGTCGCGGTCCATCGCGGCCGCATCCTCGCCGCGGTGCCGAAAACCTATCTGCCGAACTACCGCGAGTTCTACGAGCGCCGCCAGTTCGCCTCGGGCGAGCGCGCCGGCACGCTCTATGTCGAGCTTTGCGGGCAGGACGTCCTCTTCGGCACCGACATCCTGCTGGCGGCGACCGATATCCCCGATCTCACCGTCCATATGGAGATCTGCGAGGACGTCTGGACGCCGATCCCGCCCTCCTCCTATGCGGCGCTGGCCGGCGCGACGCTGCTGCTGAACCTCTCAGCCAGCAACGTCACCATCGGCAAGTCGGAATGGCGCCATGCGCTCTGCAAGGCGCATTCGGGGCGCTGCATCGCGGCCTATGCCTATTCGGCTGCCGGGACGGGCGAATCGACCACGGACCTCGCCTGGGACGGGCAGGCGATGATCTACGAGAATGGCGCGCTCCTGGCCGAGGCCGAGCGCTTCGCCGCCGAGCCGCAGCTCATCCTCGCCGATATCGACCTCGAGCGGCTGGCGATGGACCGCATCCGCCAGAATACCTTCGGCGACAGCGCCGACCTGCATCGCGACAGGCTGAGCTTCCGCCGCGTCGAGTTCGCGCTCGACCCCGACCGCAAGAGCGATCTCGGGCTGGCGCGGGCGGTCGAGCGCTTTCCCTTCGTGCCGAGCGACGATGCCCGGCTGAACGAGCTCTGCTTCGAGGCCTACAACATCCAGTCGCACGGCCTGCGCAAGCGGCTGGAAAGTACGCGGATCGACAAGGTCGTGATCGGCGTCTCCGGCGGCCTCGACTCGACGCAGGCCCTGATCGTCGCGGCGAATACCTTCGACGCGCTCGGGCTGCCGCGCGAAAACATCCTCGCCTATACGCTGCCGGCCTTCGCCACCAGCAAGGGCACCAAGGACAATGCCTGGCGCCTGATGCGGGCGCTCGGCGTCACGGCCGAGGAGATCGACATGACGCCGGCCTGCCGGCAGATGCTGGTCGATATCGGCCATCCCTTCGCGCAGGGCGAGCCCGTCTATGACATTACGTTCGAGAACGTGCAGGCCGGCGCCCGTACCTCGGTGCTCTTCCGCCTTGCCAACAAGCACAACGCGCTGGTGATGGGCACCGGCGATCTCTCCGAGCTGGCGCTCGGCTGGTGCACCTATGGCGTCGGCGATCACATGTCGCATTACAACGTCAACGGCTCGGTGCCGAAGACGCTGATCCAGCACCTGATCCGCTGGGTCGCCCAGTCCGGGCGCTTCGGCAAAGACGCCTCGGCGGTGATGCTCGACATCCTCGCGACCGAGATCTCGCCCGAACTGGTGCCGGGCGAGGGCGACAAGCCGGCGCAGAAGACCGAGGATTTCGTCGGACCCTACGCGCTGCAGGATTTCAACCTGTTCTACACGACCCGCTACGGCTTCCGGCCCAGCAAGATCGCCTTCCTCTCCGAGCACGCCTGGAGCGATGCGACGAAGGGCGCCTGGCCGCCGAATATCGAGGCGGGCAAGCGCGTCGCCTATGATCTGCCGGTGATCAAGCGCTGGCTCGGCGTCTTCATCCGCCGCTTCTTCGAGACCAGTCAGTTCAAGCGCTCGGCCGTGCCGAACGGCCCGAAGGTCTCCTCCGGCGGCTCGCTCTCGCCGCGCGGCGACTGGCGCGCGCCGAGCGATGCATCGGCCGCGCCCTGGCTCAGGGATTGGGAACGAATTCCGGGTTAGGGCCGGGGTTTCTGATCGCAGAGCGCTCAGGCGCCTGCATCGGTGCCCGCGACCTCCGCGCAGTGCCGCAGCACCTCCGCTCCGGTCTCGTTCCAGGTGGTGATGCCGCCGGCCATGATGACCTGGACGAGCCCTTCTGCCAGCTCGGGCAAGGTAAGGCCGGCGCGGATCGCATTGGCGGCATGGTTGCGCGCGCCGGTCTTCTGGCCGATCAAGGTGTCGAGCAGCGCGAAGATCAGCTCCTTGGTCTTGAGATCGAGCGCGCCGCCATCGGGCCGGTCCCGCATGATCGCGCTGCGGATCAGGCCGTAGCCGGCGAAGGCAGCCGGGGCGTGCTCGGCCAGAAGCCTGAAATTGTCGGGCACCCGGCCCGAAGTGGCTTCGAAATTGGCGATGCCGGCCCGTGTCGCCGCATCGATCAGATCATCCCGCATCGTCGCCATCCATCCTGCGCCGCGTTCGGGCGCTCTGTCGTCGGGGCATCATGCCCCTTGGCCGGTTTCCATCAAGCCGGGCGCGAGCGGGCCAGGCACGGATGGGATCTCCGGCTCGGGCGACCGCCTGCGGCCCGCCGCGCCCCTGACGCAGAGCGGCGGTGAGCGGAGCTTGAGCCCGAAACGGCCGCTGCCGGCGTTCGCCCCGTCAGGGCCAGACCGGCAGGCCGTCCAGCCCGGCGGTCTCCGGCAGGCCGCAGATCAGGTTGGCGTTCTGCACCGCCTGGCCGGCCGCGCCCTTGCCAAGATTGTCGACCACGCCCATCGCGATCACCAGGTTGCGCTCGGGGTCGGCGGCGTAGCTGACGAATGCGAGGTTGGAGCCGGTCGCCCATTTGGTCTGCGGCGGCTTGTCGGTGACGCGGACGAACGCTCGCCCGGCATAGAAGCGCCGGGCCGCGTCGAGGCATTGGCCGGTGCTGGCGCGGCCGCGGCAATAGATGGTGGCGAGGATGCCGCGGGTCATCGGCACCAGGTGCGGCGTGAATACCAGCCCGGCCGCGCTGCCGCCGCTCAGCTGCTCGATCGTCCTCGCGATCTCGGGCATGTGGGTGTGCCTGAGCAGCCCGTAAGGCACCAGGTTTTCGTTGCTCTCGGCATAACCGAACTTGCTGTCGCCGCCCCGGCCGGCGCCCGAGATGCCCGTCTTGACGTCGATCACGATGTTGCCGGGCTCGATCAGCTTGTCGGCGAGCAGCGGCGCCAGCGCGGTCAGCGTCGCGGCCGGGAAGCAGCCGGGATTGGCGACGCGGGTCCGGCCCTGGATCTCGGCGGGCCAGATGTCGGCGAGGCCATAGGCCCACCCCTCGACATAGCGGTGGTCGCCGCCGATATCGACGATCTTCACCTCCGACGGGACGCGGGCCAGCGCCTCGGCCGAGGCGCCCGTCGGGAGCGAGGCGAACAGCACGTCGAGCTTCGGCAAGGCCGCAGGGTCCCATTTTTCGATCACCAGCCCGGCCAGACGGGCCGGCACACCGGGAAAGCGATCCACCAGGCGGCTGCCGGCACTGCTCTCCCCGGCGGCATAGACGAGCTCGAAGGAGGGGTGGCCCGCGATCAGGCGCAGCGCTTCGCCGCCGCCGAAACCGCTGATGCCGACAATGCCGACGCGAATGCTCATGGTGATGTCCTTGCTGGGTGCGGGCAAAAGAAAACCCCCGGGAGCCGAGGGCTGCGGGGGTTCGGGACGGCGGGTCGGGGTGGCCCTGGCGGCGGAAGCCTACGAAGAGGCCGCCACCGCGGTGAAGGACGCCGATCGACGCGCAGCGCGAGAAGCCGCCGCTTCGGGGCAGCGACGTCGGCGTCGATCGCAGAGCTTCGGGGTCCTGATCATGGTCGGCGACAGTGTCGCCACGCCCCTTCGCCGTCAAGCGGCATTCTCAGGCCCCCGCTTTCGGT
Source organism: Allobosea sp. 67-29 (assembly GCF_001898115.1). Classification (GTDB taxonomy): domain Bacteria; phylum Pseudomonadota; class Alphaproteobacteria; order Rhizobiales; family Beijerinckiaceae; genus Allobosea. The sequence continues at coordinate 389,641 of NZ_MKSQ01000005.1, forward strand.
CCGGCGGGCGCCGGGCGGGACGATCGCGCGGACGCAGCGGGCGCCTTGGCCATATTGATACCGCAATCTGACCTGCTTTGATGAGGCTGGCGAGACCATGTGGACGCGATCGGCCCGGGGGACGGACGGGTCGCGCAGCGGACGTCGCGACCTTGCCAGCCTCGCCATCTGGCGGCAATCTGCCTTCCGCAAGGACGTCCAGCGGGTGTAAGCCGGGGTGCTCCCTCGTCGGGCAACAGGACATAGGAAACTGTCAATCATGATCATGGACGGTAGGATTGCCGGCGCCGGCACGGACCGGCCTCGGGCGGGGCTGATCAGCCGCCGCTCGTTTCTGGTGGGCTCGGCCGTCGGCGTCGGTGCGCTGGGTCTGGCCGGCTGCGCCGGCGACGGCATGAGCCTCGCCGAGGCGCAGAAGCTCTACGGGCCGATGCCCGACGAGAAGTTCCCGATCCCGGCGATCGACGTCAGCAAGGTCGATCCTAAATATTTCCGCCGCACCGTCGCCTATGACAGCAAGGAGGCGCCGGGCACGATCGTCGTCGATCCGGCGAACTACTACGTCTACCGCATCGAGGGCGATGGCACCGCGACCCGCTACGGCGCCAATGTCGGCCGCGACGGCTTCCGCTGGAACGGCGACGCCTATGTCGGGCGCAAATCCGAATGGGCGACCTGGACGCCGCCGCCGGAAATGATCAAGCGCCAGCCCGAGGCGGCGAAGTATGCGCGCGGCATGCCGGGCGGCCTCGACAATCCGCTGGGCGCCCGCACGCTGCATCTCTATCAGAACGGCCGCTACACGCTCTACACGATCTATGCGTCGCTCGACGCCGACTCGATCGGAAACGGCATCACCAGCGGCTGCATCGGCCTGCTGACCCAGGACATGATCCACCTCTACGACCAGACCCCGGTCAAGACGAAGGTGGTCGTCCTGCCGGCCTGAGCTGACGGGCGCCGGCCGCTTTCGATCCGATTGCGGCCCTTTTCGAGGTCTGACGAAAAAGCCCGCGGCTCGCGCCGCGGGCTGATTTTTTCGGGGTCTGCGTAGGCTCAGGCGGCGATCGCGGCCGGATCCTTCTTCTCCCATTCCTCGCCCCAGATCATCACGGCGTGGCCGGGCGAGACCTCGCGATACTGGCGCACCGGCGGCTCGTAGTCCGGCGCGCGCACCGGGCTCTTGATCTCGTCGTTCGAAACCGGCCTCTTCTCCAGGCGCCGGGCCGGGTCGGCGATCGGCACGGCCGCCAGCAGGCGCTTGGTGTAGGGATGCTGCGGGTTCTCGAAGATCGCCTCGCGCGGGCCGATCTCGACGATCTCGCCGAGATACATCACCGCGACGCGATGGCTGACGCGCTCGACCACGGCCATGTCGTGCGAGATGAAGAGATAGCCCAGCCCCATGCGCGCCTGCAGGTCGAGCATCAGGTTGACCACCTGCGCCTTGACCGAAACGTCGAGCGCGGAGACCGCCTCGTCCGCCACGATCAGCCGCGGTTCGACCGCGAGCGCCCGCGCGATGCAGATGCGCTGCCGCTGGCCGCCCGAGAACTCGTGCGGGAAGCGGTTCGCCATGTCGGGCGACAGGCCGACGCGCTTGAGCAGATCGGCGACCTTGTCGCGCGCTTCGGAACGGCTGGCGAGGTTGTTGATCAGCAGCGGCTCGGCGATCGCCGTGCCGACATTCATGCGCGGGTTGAGCGAGGCGAAGGGGTCCTGGAAGATCATCTGCATGCGCTTGCGCTGCTCGCGCAGGTCATGCTGGTTGAGCTTCAGCACATCGACGCCGTCGAGCAGCACCGAACCGGCGATCGGCTCGATCAGGCGCATCACCGAGCGCCCGGTGGTCGACTTGCCGCAGCCGGATTCGCCCACCAGCGCCAGCGTCTCGCCGGCCTTCAGGCTGAAGGAGACGTTCTCGACCGCATGCACGCGGCCGCGGACGGAGGAGAGCAGGCCGCCGCGGATCTCGAAGCGCGTGGTCAGGCCGGCGACCTCGAGCACGGGGCGCTCGGCCTCCTTGACGGTATCGGGAACCTCGACCGGCACGTCGCTCTCGCCGGTGGTCTTGTCGACGACGGGGAAGCGCATCGGCCGGGCCTTGCCGATCATCGAGCCGAGCTTCGGCACGGCCGAAAGCAGCGACTTGGTGTAGGGCTTCTGCGGGTTGCGGAAGATATCGTCGGTCGAGCCTGTCTCGACCTGCTCGCCATTGTACATCACGACGGTGCGGTCGGCGATCTCGGCGACCACGCCCATGTCGTGGGTGATGAACAGGACGGACATGCCCTCCTCGTCCTGGAGCTGCTTGATGAGCTCGAGGATCTGCGCCTGGATCGTCACGTCGAGCGCGGTGGTCGGCTCGTCGGCGATCAGCAGCTTGGGCTTGCAGGCCAGCGCCATCGCGATCATCACGCGCTGGCGCATGCCGCCCGAGAAGCGGTGCGGATATTCGTGGAAGCGCGACTTCGCGGCGGGGATGCGCACCTTCTCGAGCAGGCGGATCGTCTCGGCCTCGGCCTCGGAGCGCGACAGGCCGCGATGCAGGATCAGCGCCTCGGCGATCTGGAAGCCGATGGTGAGCACCGGGTTCAGCGAGGTCATCGGCTCCTGGAAGATCATCGCGATCTCGTTGCCGCGGATATGCCGCATCTCGGAATCCGGCAGGGTCAGCAGCTCCTTGCCGTTGAGCTTGATCGAGCCCTCGATCTTGCTCGACTGCGGCGGGTTGAGCCGCATGATCGAGAGCGCGGTCACGCTCTTGCCCGAGCCGGACTCGCCGACCACCGCCAGCGTCTCCTTCGGCATGATGTCGAACGAGACGTTGCGGACGACCGACTTCCACTTCCCTTCCACGCGGAAGGAGGTCGTGAGGTTCGAAACGGTCAGGATCGGTGAGGTCATGGCGGGTCCTTCTCTAGAGCGTCACCGAGCGAAGCGAGCACCGGTCAGCATGAAGAAAATGCGTCAAAACAACAATTTGGAGCACTTCCGCGGGTCCGGGAAACGCGGAAGTGCTCCATGATCAGATCACGCGGCGCGGATCGAGCGCGTCACGCAGGCCGTCGCCGATGAAGTTGATCGACAGGACGGTGAGGAAGATGGCGGCGCCGGGGAACAGCGCCCAGTGCGGAGCGGTGTCGAGCTGATCCTTGGCGTCGAACAGCAGGCGCCCCCAGGTCGGGATGTCCGGCGGGAAGCCGAGGCCGAGGAAGGAGAGCGTCGATTCGGCGATGATCGCCGAGGAGACCTCGATCGTCGCGGCGACGATGACGGGCCCCAGCGCATTCGGCAGGATGTGATTGACCATCTGCCGCACCGTCGTGGCGCCCTGGGCGCGCGCGGCCTCGACGAACTCCTTCTCGCGCAGCGACAGGAACTGCGCCCGCACCAGCCGCGCCACCGGCATCCAGCGCAGGCCGCCGATGACGATGACGATCAGGACGAAGACGCCGCCCTCGACGCCGAAGACCGCCTTCAGCTGCTCGCGGAAGAGGTAGATGACGAGCAGCAGCAGCGGCAGCTGCGGCAGCGACAGGAACAGGTCGGTCACCCACATCAGGAACGGGTCGACGATCTTGCGCGACATGCCGGCCAGCGCGCCGATGATGACGCCGACCGTGGTCGCGACGACCATCGCCGCGAGGCCGACCGAGAGCGAGATCCGCCCGCCATACATCATCCGCGCCAGGATATCCTGGCCGAGGTCGTCGGTGCCGAAGGGATGCGCCCAGGACGGGCCCTGCAGCTGTGCCGAGAAGTCGATGTCGTTGATCGCCACGGGCCACAGCCAGGGGCCGATGACGACGCCCAGGACCAGGAGGGCGAGCACGACGGTGCTGGCCATGGCGAGCTTGTGCCGGCGGAAGCGGCGCCAGGTCTCGCGCCCCGGCGAAACCGCAGTCGCGGAGGCGGATGCCGCCACGGCCGGTTCAGCTGAAGGAGATGCGAGGGTCGAGCCAGCCATAAAGGATATCCGCGATGAGATTGAACAGAACGACCAGGCAGGCGAAGACGAAGGTCACGGCCATGATAACCGGTGTGTCGTTGGCGAGGATCGCGTCGATCAGCAGCGAGCCGATGCCGGGGACGCGAAAGATCTGCTCGGTGACGAGCGCGCCGCCGAAGACGGCGGGCATTTGCAGGGCGACCAGCGTCACCACCGGGATCAGCGCATTGCGCGTGATGTGGCGCAGCGTGACCTTGCGCTCGCTGAGGCCCTTGGCGCGCGCCGTGGTGACGTAGTCGAGCCGGATCACGTCGAGCACCGAGGAGCGCACGTAGCGCGTGTAGGAGGCCGCCTGGAACAGGCCGAGCACGGTGATGGGCATGATCGCCTGGCGGAACATCTCCCAGTACCAGCGCCAGCCCTCGGCCGCGATGTCTGAGCGGTAGACGAAGGGGAACCAGTCCAGCGTTACCGAGAACAGCAGGATGAACAGCAGGCCGGTGAAGAAGGTCGGCAGCGAGAAGCCGACGAAGGCCAGCGTGTTGGCGATCTGGTCGAACACCGAATAGGGCCGCGTCGCCGCGTAGATGCCGACAGGCAACGCGACGCACAGCGCCAGGATCTGCGAGGAGCCGACGACGAACAGCGTGGTCGGCAGGCGCTGCAGGATGAGTTGGTCGACATTGATGCGGCTGGCGAAGGAGAAGCCCCAGTCGCCATGCGCCATCGCGCCGAGCCAGCGCAGATAGCGCACCATGATCGGGTCGTTGAGGCCGAAGCTGGCGCGGATGGCCTCGCGGACCTCCGGCGGCACGTTCGGATTCGTCGCCATTTCCGAGAAGGGGTCGCCCGGCGCCAGCGCCAGGATCGTGAACAGGATCACGCTGATGCCGAGCAGGCTTGGAATGGCGATGAGAAGCCGCCGTATCAGATATGTTGCCATGTAGTTGTCTCTATGCGTGCGCGGCGAGGCCGTTGACCAAACGCCGGTTGCGACCGGCTAGCCCAACTGCCCTTTTCGGGCAGCCGGGGCAAGCCGGTGCGGTCGCCCTTCACACAGGGAAAGACCCCGGTGAAGGGCGTTCGAGGCTCAGGTGCGGTACCAGGCCGCGAGGTTCCAGGTGTCGACGTCCCAGCCCGAATGATCGTGCATGATGTTGTTCGCCGCCGCGGCCACGCGGGTGCGCGAGAGCAGCGGCAGGAGGACGTGGGCCTCGCAGAAGATCTCGTTGACCTTGATCAGCAGCGCGGCGCGCTTGGCCGGATCGAGCTCCTTCTGGGCGGCCTTGTAGGCTTCGTCGGCGGCCGGGTCGGAGTAGCGCGAGATGTTACGGCCCAGCCACTTGTTCTCCTTGTTGGCGATTTCCCAGGAGACGCACTGGTTGAGGAAGCGCTCCGGGTCCGGCTGCGGCTGGGTGGTGGTGTACATCTCCATGTCGACATACAGCTTGGTGTAGGTGTCGGGGTTGGCGACATCCGACGAGAAGAACACCGAGGCGGTGACCGACTTCAGCTCGAGTTCGATGCCGGCGCGCTGGCAGGCCTGCTTGATGATGGCCTGGGTCTTCTGGCGCGGGGCGTTGATCGAGGTCTGGAAGACGTATTTGAGCTTCTTGCCGTCCTTCTCGCGGACGCCGTCGGAGCCCTTCTTCCAGCCGGCCTCGTCGAGGATCTTGTTGGCCTTCTCGATGTTGAACTCGTATTTCAGCTTGGTCGACTTGAAGCGCTTCGGCTCGTTGACGAAGCTCGCGGTCGCGGTGCCGCCGCGGCCGTAGATGAACTTCTGCACCGAATCACGGTCGATCAGGTAGTTCATCGCCTCGCGCACCTTGGGGTCGCTCAGCGTCGGGTGCTTGGTCTTGACGCTGGAGCGCTCGCCGTCGACCTCGGTCCACGGATCGGTCGTGTTCAGGATGATGAACTCGATGTCGCCCGCGGGAACGGCGCTGACCTTGCCGCGTCCGCCGGTCTCCATGCGCTTGAGGACCTCGTCCTCGACCTGGAGGTTCCAGGCGTAGTCGTATTCGCCGGTCTGCAGCACGGCGCGCGCCGCCGAGACCGCGTCACCGCCGCCCTTGACCTCGAGCGTGTCGAAGAAGGGCTGGTTCTTGATGTGGTAGTCGGTGTTGCGCTCGCCGGTCAGGACGTCGCCCGGCTTGAACTCGACGAACTTGTAGGGGCCCGTTCCGACCGGTTTCAGGTTGTCGGGCGCCTCGCGCGACTTGGCGCCGACATAGTCGGCGAAGCGATGCTTCGGCAGGATCTGGCCGACGGTGCCGACGAAGGGGTCGGCCCAGAACGGCGTCGGCTGGGCGAAGATCACCTTGATGGCGTGGTCGTTGACCTTCTCGACCTTGATGTCCTTGTAGGAGCCGGTCGTGTAGGCGGCCGTCGCCGGGTCCTTGGCGTATTCCCAGGTGAAGACGACGTCGTCGGCCGTGAACGGCTTGCCGTCATGCCACTTCACGCCCTGCTTCAGCTTCCAGGTGACGCTGAGGCCGTCGGCGGAAAGCCCGCCGTTCTCCTTGGTCGGAACCTCGGCAGCGAGACAGGGGATCAGGTTGCCTTCCTTGTCCCAGCCGGCGAGCGGCTCGTAGAAGATGCGCGAGGCGATCTGGTCCTTGGTGCCCGAGGCGAAATGCGGGTTCAGCAGGGTCGGCGCCTGCCAGAGCAGCACCTTCAGCGGGCCGCCGCCGCCGGCCTTGGTCGGCTTGTACGGCAGCGTGGCATTGGCCATCGCCACGTCGTTCCAGACCAGGATCTGGCTCGCGATCGGTGCAGCGATGCCGACTGCGGCCATCCGTTGGATGAAGGAACGTCGCGACAGCGTGCCGTCCTTCACATCCGCGACGAGACCGCGGATCTGCTGCTCATTCATCGATTGCCTCCACCTTCAAAAAAACAAAAAGCATCCCCAGCGCTGGGCGCGCCATTTCTTCTGGTTGCTGCCCCAGCAAGGCATGGGCCAACGAAGGCGTCAACTGTGCGCCGCACAGTTTCTAGGCAGCTTTGCCCCCGCCGGGGAGAGCAGGGGCCCCGTGCAATCCCGTGTTTTGCAAAGAATGCGCCAATTGCGCAATTTTTTGCGAATCAGCCGGTGAAGACGACGGTTTTCTGCCCATTGAGCAGCACGCGGTCCTCGAGATGGTGGAGCACGGCGCGCGCCAGCACGCGGCGTTCGATGTCGCGGCCCTTGCGGACCAGGTCCTCGGGCGTGTCGCGATGCGAGATGCGCTCGACGTCCTGCTCGATGATCGGGCCTTCGTCGAGATCGGGCGTCACATAATGCGCCGTCGCGCCGATCAGCTTGACCCCGCGCTCATGCGCCTGGTGATAGGGCTTGGCGCCCTTGAAGCCGGGCAGGAACGAGTGATGAATATTGATGCAGCGCCCGGCGAGCCTGGCTGAAAATCCATCGGACAGGATCTGCATGTAGCGGGCGAGGACGACGAGGTCGGTCCGCGTCTCCTCGATCAGCCGCCAGATCTGCGCCTCCTGATCCAGCTTGCTCTGGCGCGTCGTCGGCAGGTGGTGGAACGGCAGGCCGCCGAGATCGGTCGAGGCGATGTGCTCGCGCGCGTGGTTCGAGACGATGCCGGTGATCTCCATCGGCAATTCGCCGATCCGCCAGCGATAGATCAGGTCGGCGAGGCAGTGGTCGAACTTCGAGACCAGCAGCATCACGCGCTTCTTCCGCGCCACCTCGCGCAGGCTGAACGTCATGGCGAAGCGCTGGGCGAGCTCGGTGACCGCGGCGGCGATGGCGTCATGCTGCCTGCCGCCCTCCAGCCGGTTGAACAGGACGCGCATGAAGAAGCGGTCGGTCTCGGTGTCGTCGAACTGTTGGGCGTCGAGGATATTGCAGCCGGCCTCGAAGAGCAGCGTCGAGACGGCGGCGACGATGCCGGGACGGTTGGGGCAGGACAGGGTCAGGATGGCGCTGTGGTCGAGCATGGCTGATGCCGCCGTATCGGCGGCCCTTCGGCAGGAATGGGACATGACGGCGGGTCGGCGGCGCGCGGCGCGCTGCCGTCAACCTCGCCCGCTCTCGGGCGTTGCGCAGGCCGGGATAAGCAGCGTTGCGGCCGGTGCCGTCGGGGGCATCGCAGGGGCTCCAGCGCGGCCGGGCCGGGCCGCAATCCTGCAACACCGTGCGGGCGCCGGCTTGTCAAGCGCGGGAGGCCCGCCGTCCTGCGCGGAACGGCTTGACTTCGCGGGGGCGAAAACGGAATATTTATTCCAACAAGTGGGAAACTAAAAAATTCCTGCCATTTCAGGGGAGAGCCGGCAGGTGCCGCAGACCGCAACCTTCAACCGCGGACTCGATGCGCGGGTGGCGATCGTCACCGGCGGCAGCCAGGGGCTGGGCGAGGCGATCGCGCGCGAATTCGCCGCCCGCGGCCTGCGCGCCGTCCTGCTGACGGGGCGCAACCGCGAGCGCGGCGAGGCCGTCGCCGCGAGCCTGCGCGCCGAGGGCTGCGAGGCGCTGTTCCACCAGGTCGATCTCGCCGATCTCGATGCTGTCAGGCAGATCGTCCCGGCCGCTGCGGCGGCCTTCAACCATGTCGACATTCTCGTCAACGCGGCCGGCGACACCGACCGCGGCACCATCTTCGACACCACGCCGGCGCTTTACGAGCGCATCATGGCGGTCAACCTGCGCGCGCCCTTCTTCCTGACGCAGGACGTCGCCGACCTGATGCGCCGGCAGGACATCCCCGGGGCCATCGTCAACATCCAGTCGATGTCGGCCCATGGCGGCCAGCCTTTCCTCTCCGCCTACAGCGTCTCGAAGGCGGCGCTGGCCGCTTTGACGAAGAACGCGGCCTATGGGCTGCTCAAGCACCGCATCCGCGTCAACGGCCTCAATATCGGCTGGATGGCGACCCCGGGCGAGGATGCGATCATGAAGCTGCGCCACGATGCCAGGGATGGCTGGCTCGACGAGGCCAACGCCTCGCAGCCCTTCGGGCGCCTGATCGACCCGCGCGAGGTCGCCAAGGCCGTGGCCTATCTCGCGTCGGACGAATCCGGGCTGATGACCGGCAGCAACATCGATTTCGACCAGACGATTCTCGGCGCGCACGACTAGCGTGCCGAGGCGGATCGCGGCAGGACGGCCGGTAGGCAGATCACGGGATTGAAGACGACCATGAAGATCGGATTGCTGGGCGCCGGCCGCATCGGGCGCATCCACGGTTTGAACGTCGCCGCGCGCGGCGATGCCGCGCTCGCCGCCGTCACCGACGCCATGCCGGAGGCCGCCGCCGCGCTTGCCGCAGCGACCGGAGCCAAGGCGACCGGCGCGGAGGCGATCCTTGCCGATCCGGCGATCGACGCCGTGTTGATCTGCACCCCGACCGACACCCATGCCGATCTGATCGAGCAGGCCGTCTCCGCCGGCAAGGCCGTGTTCTGCGAGAAGCCGGTCGATCTCGACGCCGCCCGCATCCGCCGCTGCCTCGCCACCGTCGAGAAGTCCGGCAAGCCGCTGATGATCGGCTTCAACCGCCGCTTCGATCCCAATTTCGCTGCGCTGGAGAAGCGTCTGCGCGAAGGCGAGGCCGGCGCGATCGAGATCGTCACGGTGATCTCGCGCGATCCGACTCCGCCGCCCGTCGATTATGTGAAGCGCTCGGGCGGGCTCTTCCGCGACATGATGATCCATGATTTCGACATGGCGCGCTTCCTCCTGGCCGAGGAGCCGGTCGAGGTCTTCGCGCTCGGCTCGGCCCTCGTCGACAAGGCGATCGGCGAGGCCGGCGATGTCGACACCGCCGCCGTTGTGATGAAGACGGCCTCGGGCAGGATCGCGCAGATCTCCAATTCCCGCCGCGCCACCTATGGCTACGATCAGCGCATCGAGGTGCACGGCTCGAAGGGCATGCTGCGCGCCGGCAATATCCACGAGACCACCGTCGAGATCGCGACCGGGCAGGGCTTCCGCGCCGACCCCGTGCAGAACTTCTTCCTGGAGCGCTATGCCGCCGCCTACCGCGCCGAGCTCGACGCCTTCATCGCCGCCTGCAGCGGCAAGGCAGCGGCCTCGCCGACCGGGCTCGACGGGCTCAAGGCGCAGATCCTCGCCGATGCCGCGACCGAATCCGCCCGGACCGGCCAGCCCGTCCGCGTCGATCTGGGAGACAGGTGATGACCCCGGCGGAACGTGATCTGCGCTATTATGCGGCGCTCGGGCTCGCCACCGAGGCGAGCCATCTGGCGCTGGGATATTTCAACAAGCGCGAGTCCCTCGGCACCACCATGAAGGGCGCGCAGGACTGGCTGACCGTCGCCGATGGCAAGGTCGAGGAATTCCTGCGCCGGCGCCTCTCCGCGCTCTTCCCGAACGATTCCGTCATCGGCGAGGAAGGCGGCGGCAAGCCGTCCGATGCGGTCTGGATTCTCGATCCGATCGACGGCACCGCGAATTTCGCCCATGGCGACCGCAACTGGTGCATTTCGATCGGCTTCCTGGCGAATCGCACGCCCGAGATCGGCATCGTTGCGGCGCCGGCGCTCGGCGAGGTCTACGCCGCCCGCCGCGGGGCGGGCGCGACGCTGAACGGCGAGCCGATCAGGGTTTCCGGCGCCAGCGACGTCGCCCGCGCCGCCTTCGAACTCGGCTGGTCGACCCGCGTGCCGGCCGAGCGCTATCTCGAGGTGATCGGCCGCGGCTATGCGGCTGGCGCCGCCGTCAAGCGTGCCGGCTCCGGCACGCTCGGCCTCTGCCACACCGCCTGCGGCTGGAGCGAGGGCTATGCTGAGCTCCACATCAACGCCTGGGACGTCGCGGCGGGCATCGTCATCGCCAGCGAGGCCGGCGCATACGTGAACGATTTCTTCGCTGGCGAAGGAATCGCGAAGGGCAACCCGATCCTGTGCTGCACGCCGGCACTGGCCCCGGCGCTGAGGGAGATCACAGGAATCGCTTAGCCGGCGCGTTATTTCGTTGATCTTTTTCGCGTGGTCGTTTCACTTTCGCATCAACCAGCAGAACCGGACGACAGAAGCCGGTCCACTCGATCAGGGAGGTTACCATGCAGTCCAAATCCTGGCTCAGGGCGGGGCTCTTCGCCGCGCTCGCAACGGCGGCCTTCGCCGCCTCGCCGGCCCGCGCTCAAGGGTCGCTCGTCATGTATTGCGGCGTCCAGGAGGAATGGTGCCGCGCCATGTCGAACGCCTTCGAGAAGGAAACCGGCATCAAGGTCGCGATGACCCGCAAGTCGGCGGGCGAGATCTACGCCCAGCTCAAGGCGGAATCCTCCAACCCCCGCGGCGACATCTGGTGGGGCGGCACCGGCGACCCGCATCTGCAGGCGGCCGAGGAAGGGCTGACTACCGAATACGAATCGCCGATGAACAAGGAGCTGCACGGCTGGGCCATCGACCAGTGGAAGGCCGCCAAGCACCGCTCGGTCGGCATCTATGCGGGCGCGCTCGGCTTCGGTTTCAACACCGAGCAGATCAAGGCCAAGGGCATCCCCGAGCCGAAATGCTGGGCCGACCTGCTCAACCCGAAGCTCAAGGACGACGTGCAGGTCGCCGATCCGAACTCGTCGGGCACGGCCTATAACCTGCTTGCCACGGTCGTGCAGCTGATGGGCGAGGACAAGGGCTTCGACTATCTCAAGGCCCTGCACAAGAACGTCAGCCAGTACACCAAGTCGGGCGCCGCGCCGGCCAAGGCCGCGAGCCTCGGCGAGACCGCCGTCGGCATCGTCTTCATCCATGACGCGGTGGTCTTCGCCGTGCAGGGCGACCCGATCAAGCCGGTCGCGCCCTGCGAGGGCACGGGCTACGAGATCGGCTCGATGTCGATCGTCAAGGGCGCGCGCAATCTGGAGAACGCCAAGAAGTTCTACGACTGGGCCCTGACCCCGGCCGCCCAGGCGCTTGCCGCTCCCGCGAAGTCCTATCAGGTGCCGTCGAACAAGGCCGCACCGGTGCCGCCGCAGTCGCCCAAGATGGATCAGATGAAGCTGATCAACTACGACTTCGTGAAATACGGCTCCTCGGCCGAGCGCACCCGCCTGCTCGCCAAGTGGGACAAGGAAGTCAAGGCGCTGCCGAAGTAAGGCTGCGTCTCTCCGGCGTGTTTCAGGACGATCCCGGAAACACGCCGTCATCCCGGGCCTGACCCGGGGTCCATGCCCGGACCTCCGTCGGATGCGCTCCGGCGTGGTTCCCGGATTTCCGCGGAGTTCATCCTTGGGCCGATCGGGGATCGGACCCGAGGGCCGCGTTCGGGATGACGCTGGACGTTCGGGTGCAGCACCAAGGCCGGGCCATGAAAGCCGGGGCAACCGGTTCGGGCCGACAGGAAATGTGAGGACAGGGCGACCATGGCGCCAGCGACGCGACTCGTGCTGCTGATCGGCTGGCTCGGCTACGCGCTGATGCCCTGGTACCTCGTCGAGGGCATGGGGCTGGCGGATTGGGGCTGGCTCGCCGCATACCCGTTCGGCAAGGCCGGCACGGCCCTGGCGCTCGTGCTCTCGGGCCAGGCGCCCTGGCTGCTGCCGCCTGGCCTCGCGCTCGTCGCTGCGAGCCTGTTCTGGGGCAGCGGCGACCGTCGGCGCACGGCCCGCGTGCTGATCTGGGCCGGCGTGCTCGGCCTGCTGCTGTTCTTCGCCCAGGCCTTCGCCATCGTGCTGAAGGATCAGGGCATTCCCTGGCTGGCGGCCCTGCTCGGCGGCGCCGGCGCGACGCAGCGCGGCATCGGCGGCGGCGCCTTCCTGACGCTGCTCTGCCTGCTCTTCCTGCTTTGCCATGGCCTTGCCTATCGCGGCGCCTGCCGCGGCGATCTCTTCACCGTTTCGACGATCGGCCTGATCGTCCTGCTGATCGGCATCTTCATCTTCTTCCCGGTCGCGATCATCCTGAAAAGCGCGCTGGTCGACCAGAGCGGCGCCTTCGCGCCCGCCGCCTTCGTCGAGGCCTTCTTCGATCCCGCGATCTGGGGGCTGGGCTGCGTCACCAGCAATACCAATTGCGGCGTCGCCTGGAACACGCTGATCCTCGCCGTGCTCTGCGGCGTCATCACCACGCTGCTCGGCCTGGCCTGCGCGCTCCTGATCCTGCGCACCGGCATGCCGGGCAAACGCATCATGCGAGCGCTGACGGTGCTGCCGATCATCACCCCGCCCTTCGTCATCGGCCTGGCGCTGATCCTGCTGTTCGGGCGCGCCGGCGCGGTCTCGACCCTGCTCTACGAATGGTTCGACATCCCGCGCTCGCGCTGGCTTTACGGCCTGCCCGGCGTGCTCCTGGCGCAGGTGCTGGCCTTCGCGCCGATCGCCTTCCTCGTGCTGATCGGCGTGGTGCAGGGCATCTCGCCAAGCCTCGAGGAAGCCTCGCAGACGCTCGGCGCCAAGCGCTGGCAGACCTTCCGCACGGTGACCTGGCCGCTGCTGCGCCCCGGCATCGCCAATGCCTTCCTGCTCGGCTTCGTCGAGAGCATGGCCGACTTCGGCAACCCGCTGGTGCTCGCCGGCAATTTCGAGGTGCTCTCGACCAAGATCTTCTTCGCGGTGGTCGGCGCCTCCTACAACCAGGGTCAGGCAGCGGTGCTCGCCATCGTCCTTCTGGCCTTCACGCTCGGCGCCTTCTGGATCCAGCAGCGCTGGCTCGGCGGCAAGTCGTACACGACGGTCACCGGCAAGGGCGATGCCGGCCTCCCCGTCCCGCTGCCGCGCCGCGTCTCCTGGCTCGCGACGGCGGCGATCGTGCCCTGGGTGGCGCTGACTCTGGTCATCTACATCGTCATCTTCATCGGCGGCTTCGTCCGCAACATGGGCCGCGACTACAGGCCGACGCTGGAGCACTACCGCACCGGCTTCGCCATCGACTTCAGCCACGGCCTCTACTTCGAGGGCTCGGCCTGGTCCTCCTTCTTCACCACGATCAAGGTTGCCGCGATCTCGGCGCCGCTGACCGCGCTGATCGGCCTGCTGACGGCCTATCTGCTGACCCGCCAGCGCTTCCGCGGCCGCTCGACGCTGGAATTCGCGACGATGCTCTCCTTCGCCATCCCCGGCACGGTGCTCGGCGTCGCCTATATCCTCGCCTTCAACGTGCCGCCGGTCGAGATCACCGGCACCGGGCTGATCCTCGTCATCGCCTTCGTCTTCCGCAACATGCCGGTCGGCGTGCGCTCCGGCATCGCCGGCCTCTCGCAGATCGACAAGAGCCTGGACGAGGCCTCGACCACCTTGCGGGCCCGCAGCTTCACCACGCTCTGGCGGGTCGTGCTGCCGCTGCTCAAGCCCGCTTTGGTCTCGGCGCTGGTCTATTCCTTCGTGCGCTCGATGACGGCGGTCAGCGCTGTGATCTTCCTGGTCTCGGCCGAGTACAACCTCTCCACCGCCTATATCGTCGGGCGCGTCGAGGCCGGCGAGTTCGGTCTCGCCATCGCCTATTCCTCGGTGCTGATCGTGTTCATGGCGCTCGGTATCGCCCTCATCCAGTTCCTCGTCGGCGAGCGCAGGCTCGGCCGGCGCAAGACCGGGGCCGGGAATGCGGCCGGGAAGGTTGCATTGTCCGGCTCGGTCGCCGACCCGATCACCCAGGGAGCAGCAAGTTGACCAAGGCCGGATCCGCTTCCGTCGAATTCCGCAACGTCTCGATGCGCTACGGCACGGTGACGGCCGTCGACAATGTCAGCTTCACCATCGAGCCGGGCCAGCTCGTGACGCTGCTCGGCCCCTCCGGCTGCGGCAAGACCACGACCCTGCGCATGATCGCCGGGCTGGAAATCGCCAGCGAAGGGCAGATCCTGATCGGCGGCAAGGACGTGACCAAGCTCTCGGCGGCCGACCGCGACGTCTCGATGGTGTTCCAGTCCTATGCGCTGTTCCCGCATATGAGCGTGCTCGAGAACGCCGCCTACGGCCCGACCGTGAAGGGGGTCGGCAAGGAGCAGGCCAGGCAGATGGCGCTGGAGAAGCTGGCGCTGGTCGGCCTCAAGGGCTTCGAGAGCCGCTACCCTTCGGAGTTGTCCGGCGGCCAGCAGCAGCGCGTCGCCGTGGCCCGCGCACTGGTGCTGGAGCCGCAGGTGCTGCTCTTCGACGAGCCGCTCTCCAATCTCGATGCGAAACTCCGCCGCCGCGTCCGCGAGGAGATCCGCGAATTGCAGCAGGGCCTCGACCTGACCGTGGCCTATGTCACCCACGATCAGGAGGAGGCGCTCGCCGTCTCCGACCGCATCATCGTGATGTCGAATGCGCGGATCGCCCAGCAGGGCGCCCCGCGCGAGCTCTACGAGCAGCCCGCCAACGCCTTCGTCGCCGACTTCATCGGCGACGCCAACCTGGTCGACGTCACGGTGAGGTCCGTTGCCGACGGCCGCGCCGAGGTCGGCATCGGCCCGGCCGTGCTCTCGTTGCCGGCGCGCGGCCTCGGCCCCGGCCCGGCGCGGGTCGCGATCCGGCCGGAGGCGCTGCTGCTCGGGCCGGCCGGCGAGGCTGGCGCCCTGCCTGGCACGATCCGCAAATGCGCCTATCTCGGCAACCACCTCGACATCCTGGTGGAGACCGAGGTCGGCGAGCTTTTCGTGGTGCAATATGGCGCCCGCGACCTGCTGGAACCGGGGTCTCCCGTGGCGGTTTCCTTCGCGACGTCGGGCGTGACGCTGATTCCGCCCGCCTGAGCCCGATCGAACGGCAAAACAGCGCGTGGGAACGCGGCAAATGCAGAAATTCTGCCGCATTCTCAGCACTTTCACTCTATATAGCTGTTGAGTTGGCTAATCAAAAATTGATAGATTTCGCCTAGCCTCACTCTCTGAATCGGGGAAAGACCGCACGGAAATGGCCACCAGCGAGAGCGCAACCAATATCCTGATCCATCTGGCCGGCGGCGTCGCGCTGCTGATCTGGGCGGTCAGGCTGGTGCGAACGGGGGCGATGCGCGCCTTCGGCTCGCAGCTTCGCCATGCCCTGCAGAGCTTCACCCGCAACCGTTTCGCCGCCTTCGGCAGCGGCGTCGTGGTGACCATGGTGCTGCAGAGCTCGACGGCGACGACGCTGCTGGTCTCCTCCTTCGCCGGTCAGGCCCTGATCGGCTCGGCCATGGCGCTCGCGGTACTGCTCGGCGCCAATCTCGGCACCGCGCTCGCCGCCTTCGTCATCTCGATGGATCTCGGCTGGGTCTGGGGCCTGTGCGTCGCCATCGGCGTCGCGATGTATCTGTCGAGCGAGGCGATGGAGCGGCCGCGCAACATCGGCCGCGTGCTGGTCGGCATCGGCCTGATCCTGCTCGCACTGATCGAGCTCAACACGGCTGCCGCGCCGCTGGCGCAGTCGCAGACCTTCCGCGTCATCCTCGGCGCCATCGGCTCCGAGCCGCTGCTGGCCGTGCTCGTCGCCATCGCCGCGACCTGGATGGTGCATTCCAGCATCGCGGTGATCCTGCTGGTCGCGACCTTCGCCGCCTCCGGGCTGTTCCCGCCCGCGACGGCGCTGACGCTGGTGATCGGCGCCAATCTCGGCAATGCGCTGATCCCGGTGCTGGACCAGCTCGGCGCGCCCGCCTCCCAGCGCCGCGCCGCCGTCGGCAATCTGCTGACGCGCCTGCTGCTGGCGCTCGCGGTCATGCCCTTCGTCGGCCCGCTCGCCGACTGGCTGACCAGCTTGCCGACGGCCGGCCCGCGCTTCGCCATCGAGTTCCATGTCGCGTTGAATCTCGTCGGCGCGCTGGTCTTCCTGCCCTTCGTCAGGCCGATCGCGCGGCTGGTCGAGCGCTTCATGCCGGGCCGGGAGGAGAAATCCGAGGCGGTGACGCCGCGCTATCTCGATCCCAACGCCCTCGACAGCCCGACCGAGGCGCTCGCCGGTGCGATGCGTGAGGCGCTCAGGCTCGGCGACCGCGTCGAGGTCATGCTGCGCGACACCATGACCCTGCTGGAGAAGGACGAGCTCAAGCTCTCCCGCGCCATCGCCCAGGCCGATGACGGGGTCGACACCATCCACGAGTCGATCAAGCTCTATCTCGTCAAGGTCTCGCGCAACGAGTTGACCGAGGAGGAGAGCCGCCGCCTGTTCGAGATCATCACCCTGATCACCAATCTCGAGCATATCGGCGACATCATCGACAAGAACCTGCGCGAGCTCGCCGAGAAGAAGATCCGCAAGCGCTACACCTTCTCGCCGGAGGGCCTGGCCGAGATCCGTGACTTCCACCATCGCGTCGCCTCGGCGCTGGCGCTGGCGCTCAACGTCTTCGCGACGCGCGACATCGTGCTTGCCCGCCAGCTCTTCGCCGACAAGGCCGCGATGCGTGAGGCCGAGCGCCAGGCCGCCGACAGCCATTTCCAGCGCCTGCGCTCGGGGCGGCCGGAATCGATCGAGACCAGTGCCATCCATCTCGACATCATCCGCGATCTCAAGCGCATCCACGGCCACATCGTCTCGATCGCCTATCCGATCCTGGAAAGCGCCAACGAATTGCGCGAAAGCCGCCTGCGCGACACCAAGGCGGCGGCCGAGCAGCGCGAGATGCCTGCCGTCCTGATCCCGGCCCCGCATTCGGGCGGATGAGGCCCGTTCGCCGCGGCGCCGATGGAAGCGGCGATGGCGGGCCTCTTCCCGCCGGACTTTCCCAGGATGAGAGGCCGGTCTAAAGCCAAGCCCTGCGGAAACGACATCGTCGCCAGAGGCCAGCGGAAAACATGCCCGACATCGCCATCATCGGCGCCGGCCCCGCAGGCCTCTTCGCCGCCGAGCGACTGGCCGCCGACGGGCATCGCGTCACGATCCACGAACGCATGGCCTCGCCGGCCCGCAAATTCCTGCTCGCGGGCCGCGGCGGGCTGAACCTCACCCATTCCGAACCGTTCGATGCCTTCCTGGCGCGCTATCGCGAGGCCGCCGGCTGGCTCGAGCCGGCGCTGCGCGCCTTCCCGCCGCAGGCCCTGCGCGACTGGGCCGACGGGCTCGGTGCCGAGACCTTTGTCGGCTCCAGCGGCCGCGTGTTTCCGCGCGCGATGAAGGCCTCGCCGCTGCTGCGGGCCTGGCTGCGCCGGCTCGAGGGCCTGGGGGTCAGGCTGGAGACCGGCCGGCTCTGGACCGGCTGGGACGAGACGGGCGCCCTGACCTTCAGGCTCGCCTCCGGCGAAACCGAAAGCATCCGCCCCGATGCGAGCTTGCTGGCGCTCGGCGGTGCGAGCTGGCCGCGGCTCGGCTCCGACGGCGGCTGGGTGCCGTTGCTGGCGCGGCGCGGCGTCGCGATCTCGCCACTGGCATCCGCCAATGCGGGCTTCACCGTCGCCTGGTCGCCGCTGATGCGGGAGCGCTTCGCCGGCCAGCCGCTCAAGCGCATCGTCGCCCGCTTCGCCGATGAGACAGCAGCCGGCGAAGCCATGATCGACGCGGGCGGCATCGAGGGCGGCGCGATCTATGCCCTGTCCGGCCCGCTGCGCGACGCCGTGCTGCACGAGGGCTTTGCAACGCTGCACCTCGATCTGCGGCCCGATCTCGCCGCCGAGGCGCTCGCCGCCCGGCTGGAGCGGCGCCGCAAGGGCGAGACGCTGAGCAATCATCTGCGCAAGGCGGCAGGGCTTTCCCCCGTAGCCGTGGCGGTGCTGCGCGAGGCGGCGGGAGCCGCTCTGCCGGCCGATCCACCGGCGCTCGCGGCGCTGGTGAAGGCGGTGCCGCTCCGCCTCGGCGCGCCGATGCCGCTGGAGCGCGCCATTTCCACCGCCGGTGGTGTCGCGGGTCAGGCGATCGATGCCGGCTTGATGTTGAAGAGCCTGCCCGGCGTCTTCGTCGCCGGAGAGATGCTGGATTGGGAGGCGCCGACCGGTGGCTATCTGCTGCAGGCGAGTTTCGCCACCGGCATGGCGGCCGCGAGCGGCATCGCGCTCTGGCTCGGCGGGAACCGGAGAGCAGGCGCGGTCCGGGCGTCTGCCGCCGAACCGCGGGCGAACTGACGCGTTACCGGCACGGCGGCATGGCGGAGCAAGGGATGAGCGAGCCTTTCGAGCCGGGGATCGAGGTGACGTGGCGCTGGGGCGCGCACCGCGCCTACGGGCGTGTGGAGCAGGTTTTCACCCGCCCGGTCAGCCGCACCATCAAGGGCGCGCGCGTGCGCCGCAATGCCTCGGACGAGAACCCGGCCTATCTGGTGACGCAGCCGAAGGGCGGCTACGCCCTGAAGTCGCATAGCGAGCTGGAAAGGCGCGGCTGAGGCCGGTCGCCGGCGCGGCCCCGCTCGCTTGGCCGGCTCTTGCGTAAGACGCGACCTGCCTCAGCCGGCGGCGCTGATCCTGCGGGCGAAGCGCCGGCCGGTTTCGACGGCGGAAATCTCACCGACGCGGGCCAGCGAGATCAGGATGTCGCGCACGGCACGCTCGACCTTTCGCCCCTGACGGAAATGCAGCGCGACGCTGCCGGCGTCGAGCGGAGCGGTTGCTCCGGCCAGCGCGCCGAGCACCGCGGCGACGCGGTCCACGGCATCCTGAGGAAAGGCGGGCTTGGCAGCAGCCTGCAGGACCGCCGGCAGGATCTCCGCCTCGACCTGTTCATGCTCGCCGCTCCTCGTCGCGTTGTCGTGGCGCGGGCGCTGGTAGTCGGGCCGCAGCCAGCGGACCTGCCTGCGCTCCTCGTCCTGCCGGCGCTGGCGATTGAGGGTCACGAGACGTGCCAGCACCTCTTCGTCGGGCAGCCCGGCCGGCCAGCCATAGGCGTCGGCGACGGCGTCGTCGATGGCCTGGTGATGCTCGTCCAGGATGAGGGCGAGCCCGCGGTCCCGGACACTCGCCTCGCGCGCGCTCAGGCTGCCGCGGGAGCGGATCGCCGCGCGCACATTGTAGAGCTTGGTGAGCGTGAGGTCGGGATGCCCGGCCAGCACCTGCTTGCGCAGCGCATCCAGCGCCTCCGCCGGCCGCCGGATCGCCTGCTTCTGAGCCTCGCTGGCCTCCGGAAAGGGAAAGGGGTCGAAGCAGCGGGATTTCGAGTAGCGGGGATCGTTGCCGATGCCGAGGCGGCCACCGGCGCGCAAGGCCCAGGCGACGTGGAACCGCGAGGAGAGAACGCCGAGATGGAACGCGTCCGACAGGGCGACGGCGACCAGCATGTTGTCGGGCAGGATCGAGGCGTCGAGGAACTGGAAGACGCGATGCTTCGCCGTCTCGACGGTGACGATGTAGCGCTGGAGATGGGCCAGGGCAGGCCGCAATGCCTGCCTCGGCTTGCCGAACAGCCACCAGCCCGCGCGGTACGCGGCCGCATCCTTCGTCGGCGAACGCCGGAACTGGGCTTCGCGCTCGCCTTGGACCGTTAGCATGAGATGCTGGTAGATCTCCGGAAAGCGCTCGCGCACGGCCTCGGCCGGGAGGTCGAAGAGATCGATGGCCAGGGCACCGCGGGGGCGTTCGGTCAGGTCGCGCCCGTTGCGATAGGGCCGGATATGGGCTTCCAGTCCCGGTCGTCGGCCGAGCCCGAGAGTCTCGGCTTCGGCAGGCGTCACGATGAAGCCGGCGCCGTGCAGCTTGACGCCCGGCGAACACAGCCCGGCATTGGCGCGCAGCGCCGCCGCGCGGGTGGCGTCGACGCCGACGGTCAGATCGGCATGGATGCGTCCGGCTCGCTCGGCAAGCCCGATCTGCGGCTGATCGCCGTCGAGCTCGGCTTCCGAGACGACCTCCAGCAGCTTGCCGTCATGGCTTCCGGCCTGCGCGACCGTCATGGCGATGCGTACGGCGGCGGCGTCCTTTCCGGTCTTCGTCCAGGGGTGGTCGGGAATCGCCAGCACCAGCGAGAGCGGTCGCTCGCCTTCAAGATGCCGCTCGACCGTCCGCCGCTGGAAGACCTGCGTGATCGAATTGGTGGTGACGAAGCCGAAGCGCCGCAGCTTTGTGCCCGGCCGTGTCAGAATGTCCGCGGCGCGGTCCCACCAGTACATCACGAAATCGGCGCTTTCGTTCATCTGCGGATGCGCCGCCCGAAGCGCTTCGGCATAGGAAGCGCCCAGCCGGGCGCGCAGATCCTTGCCGCCGATGAAGGGCGGGTTGCCGACGATGAACTCCGCCACCGGCCAGTCCGGCCGGCGCGGGTTGGGCCTGACCTCCCGGCCGTTGCGGACGCCGTAGAAGGGCCACTCATCCCATGTCAGCACCGCGTCGCGCTTGTGGATGTGGTCGAGCTTCTCGAGGATCGGTTCCCTGGGCGCGAAGCCGCGAGTTCGGAAATGCCATTGCAGATGCCCGATCCAGAGCACGAGATCGGCGATGGCGACCGCTCTGCGATTGGTCTCCATGCCGAGGAATTGCTGCGGCCCCACCGCGTGCCGGGCGAAGCCGCCGAGCGTCTCGGCGCTGCCGAGCTCGCTCGCCGCATCGAGTACCTCGCCCTCCAGCTTCTTCATGAGCTCCTGCGAGACATGGAGGAAATTCCCGGTGCCGCAGGCCGGGTCGAGCACACGCGTCGCGCACAGCGTCCGGTGAAAGCCCTCGACCAGCGCCAGCGCCTTCTTCGCGTCGCCGCCGTCGCGCGCCTGCTGCGCGGCGCCGAGCACCGCCCGCCAGTCCTCTCGCAGCGGCCCGATCACCGTCTCGACGACCAGCCGCTCGACATAGGCGCGCGGCGTGTAATGGGCACCGAGCCTGGCCCGCTCCTGCGGGTCGAGCGCCTGTTCCAGCAGCGTGCCGAAGATCGCAGGCTCGACCTCCTTCCAGTCGTGCTCCGCGGCGGCGAGCAATTCGCCGATCTCCGCGCGGCCGAGCGGATAGACCTTGGCCCCCTCGTAGAGCTTGCCGTTGAAGCGCTTCATGCGCTCGCGCACCGTGGTCGAGTAGGTTCCCTTGTCCATCGCCTGCCACAGCTCCGAGACCAGCGGCAGGAAGGAGTCGGGATCGTCGCGGCAGTCGCGCAGCAGCGTCTTGAAGGCATCCTTGCGGATCAGCCCGACATCCTCGGCGAACATCGTGAACAGGCAGCGCATCAGGAACAGCGCCACCTCCTCGGGATCATGGTCGCGTTCCAGCGCCTTCGACACCGCCGCCAGCCGTTCGGCAATGGCGCGGGTGACGCGCGCGGCATGGCGCGCCGGATCGAGCGCGAGCGGATCGCTCCAGATCGCGGCGAGGCGCTGGCGCACGGCCTCGTCGCGCAGATCGTCGAGATGGACGCGGTAGCTCTGCCGGTCGGGGAACTGGACGTAGTTCTTACCCTGCCCGGTGAAGTCGGCGTAGAATTCGAAGCAGTGGCCGACATCGCAGACGATCAGGAAGGGCGGCCAGCCATGCGAAGGCGGCAGCGCCTTGGCATAGTCCTCGGCCTGGCGCCGGGCGTTGAGCATCAGCACGTCCCAGGCGCGGTCGGCGCCGCGCCGTCCGCGCGGCCCGGCCGGCTCGGCGAAGGGCGGGGCGCCCCGGGCGGGCAGCAATTCCTTCGCCTGCCCCTTCCAGCGGCTCTGCTTCGCCTCCAGCACGAAGGCGCCCTTCTTGTAGAGGTCGATCCGTCCGGCGGTGTGCCCGCCCGCACCGTCGGGAAAGCGCACCGGGTACTCGAAGCGATAGCTGACCGCGGCGCCATCGCTGGTCGGCGGCTGCGGCGCCTCGACGCCGATCAGCCGGCACAGTTCGGTCAGGAACTGGGCATAGGCGGCGCGCTCCGCTCCCTCCGATACGCGCCAGCGGCCGATGAACGCCTCGACGTCATCCTCCGCCGGCGCAGGCATGCCCCCCGACATGGAACGGCTCCAGAGTTGTGGCAGCCGCATCTATGCAACTATAGGTTGTGAATTTCAATCCTGTCAACTCCTGTCATCATTCGCGCCGGCTCGCCGGCCTGCCCCCTCGCATCTCCGGCGGTTCCGCCCCATATTGCGGCCATGCCGAAAAGCTCCGACACCACCGCGACCAGGCCGAAGGCTGCCAAATCCCCGGCGAAGAAGCCGTCCTCGGCCCGCACCCCGAATTCCAAGGCGAGCAAGCCCGAGCTGAAGCCGCTCGAAGGCTATCTCGCCGATCTGCTGAACCCGGCGATCAACCGCGGCACGGCGGTGCCGGGTGGCGCCTCCGGCTTCAAGGACACGCCGCAGGCCGGCTACGAATCGAAGCCGAGCTATGCGCTGGAACGGCCGGGCGGCGAGGAGAGGCCCAAGCGCAAGCTCTCCAAGAAGGCGGATGGCGCCTTCATCGGCGCCGAGGGCGCGGCGGCCGCGACGGCGAGCTCGCTGCAGCATCTGCTGGAGACCGGCAGCCCCTTCATCCAGCCCGGCAAGCCCTGGACGCCGCACCGGCCGGAGCGCCCCGAGAAATCGGAAGGCGGCATCCGCTTTCAGATGAAGTCGGAGTTCTCCCCCTCGGGCGACCAGCCCACCGCGATCGCCGATCTCGTCGACGGCATCCGCCGGCAGGAGCGCGATCAGGTGCTGCTCGGCGTCACCGGCTCCGGAAAAACTTTCACCATGGCCAAGGTGATCGAGGAGACGCAGCGCCCGGCGCTGATCCTCGCGCCGAACAAGACGCTGGCGGCGCAGCTCTACGGGGAGTTCAAGAGCTTCTTCCCCGACAACGCGGTCGAGTATTTCGTCTCCTATTACGACTATTACCAGCCGGAGGCCTATGTCCCGCGCTCGGACACCTATATCGAGAAGGAATCCTCGATCAACGAGCAGATCGACCGCATGCGCCACTCGGCGACGCGCTCCCTGCTCGAACGCGACGACGTGATCATCGTCGCCTCGGTCTCCTGCATCTACGGTATCGGCTCGGTCGAGACCTATACGGCGATGACCTTCTCGGTGAAGCTCGGCGAGCGCATCGAGCAGCGCCAGCTCATCGCCGATCTCGTCGCGCTCCAGTACAAGCGCACCCAGCACGATTTCGCCCGCGGCACGTTTCGCGTCCGCGGCGACGTCATCGAGCTCTACCCGGCGCACTATGAGGACCGGGCCTGGCGCATCGGCCTGTTCGGCGACGAGGTCGAGTCGATCTCCGAGTTCGACCCGCTGACCGGCCAGAAGACCGGCGAGCTCGAATTCATCAAGGTCTACGGCAATTCGCACTACACCACGCCGCGCCCGACGCTGACGCAGGCGGTGAAGTCGATCAAGGAGGAGCTCAAGGCCCGCCTCGACGAGCTCAACCGAATGGGCCGCTTCCTGGAGGCGCAGCGGCTCGACCAGCGCTGCACCTTCGACATCGAGATGATCGAGGCCACCGGCTCCTGCAACGGCATCGAGAACTATTCGCGCTATCTCACCGGCCGCAAGCCGGGCGAGCCGCCGCCGACGCTGTTCGAATACCTGCCCGACAACGCCCTGGTCTTCACCGACGAGAGCCATGTCACCGTGCCGCAGATCGGCGGCATGTACCGGGGCGACTTCCGCCGCAAGGCGACTTTGGCCGAATACGGCTTCCGCCTGCCCTCCTGCATGGACAACCGGCCGCTGCGCTTCGAGGAATGGGACGCGATGCGGCCCCAGTCGGTGCATGTCTCGGCCACGCCCGGCGGCTGGGAGATGGAGCAGACCGGCGGCGTCTTCACCGAGCAGGTCATCCGCCCGACCGGGCTGATCGACCCGCCGGTCGAGATCCGCCCCGCCAAGCATCAGGTCGCGGACCTGCTGGACGAGGTCAAGGAGGTCACCGAGAAGGGCTATCGCACCCTTGTCACCGTGCTGACCAAGCGCATGGCCGAGGACCTGACCGAATACCTGCACGAGAACGGCGTGCGCGTGCGCTACATGCACTCGGACATCGACACGATCGAGCGCATCGAGATCCTCCGGGACCTGCGCCTCGGCGCCTTCGACGTGCTGGTCGGCATCAACCTGCTGCGCGAGGGCCTCGACATCCCCGAATGCGGCTTCGTTGCCATCCTGGACGCCGACAAGGAGGGCTTCCTGCGCTCCGAGACCTCGCTGATCCAGACCATCGGCCGCGCCGCCCGTAACGTCGACGGCAAGGTCATCCTCTATGCCGACCACGTCACCGGCTCGATGGAGCGGGCGCTGGCCGAGACCAACCGCCGCCGCGAGAAGCAGCTCGCCTACAATGCCGAGCACGGCATCACGCCGCAGACGATCAAGCGCGCCATCGGCGACATCCTCGGCTCGGTCTATGAGCGCGACCATGTCACGGTCGACAAGGGGCTGGTGGCGCCGGCCTCGGGCCACAACCTCAAGGCCGCGATCGCCGATCTCGAGAAGCGCATGCGCGAGGCCGCGGCCGATCTCGAATTCGAGACGGCGGCCCGCCTGCGCGACGAGATCAAGCGCCTGCAGGCGACGGAGCTGGCGATCTCGGACGATCCGCTCGCCCGGCAGGGCGATGTCGAGGCCTCCGCCGGCAAGTACAAGGGCGAGCGCAGCTACGGCTCCAGCGCCAACCTGCCGCCGACCCGCGCCCGCAAACCGACGGACGAGGACATGGGCCCGCATAACTGGGGCGGCGGCGAGGCCAAGCCGAAAGCCGGCGAGAAGCCGAACCCGCTGCTGACGGGCACCTCACGGGTGCGCAAGCCGACACTCGACGAGATGGGCCCGGTGCCGGAATCGCGGCCGAAGGGGGCGGGGGAGAGACGGCGGCGGAGGTAGCTGAATAAGTTCGGACCCCGTTGCTCTCTTCTAGTGCACGCGATCCGTAGGTTCGGACTCCTGCGCTGCCCGTTTTCTGATCTTCTCCAACAGAAATGCTGCGATTAAGCCGGGGGCCTTTCCTTCTTTTATGTCTTTAGATGGAATCAGCTTATCTGTTGGATTAAACGCCAGCTGTTCGAGTACAAGTGCTGCAATTTCCTGTTCGTATTCAGGTGCTTGCTTCTTGAAGCCTTCGACCGCAACGGCCATCGAGTATTTGTAGGCGTAGTGCTCTCTTAGACGAAATAATGACGAGTGGCGGATCGCCGCAAAAGACACTAGCCATGCCGCGGGAATAAGTATGGCGATTCGGGAAAATATTTGAGAGAGATACTGCCAGACATTTTGTGGAATTGGTTGGGCCTGTTGCAATGCGTCTGCAATTGATGGATATTGAATCTTTAGGAATGGTACTGCAATAGGAACCGTAACCGATGCAATAAGTGGTATTGATGATATTATTAGTATTAATATTCCGGCATAGAATGCTGACCTAGCCCAGAATAATTCCGAGGTCAGTTTGCGCTGCATTTTATCAAAATTCGAGGCGAGACCCGAAACCGTCGCGGACGACAACATCTGTGTCGATTTTTCGATCAGATTATCGACAGACATATCTTTGGCTTCGAGGGCTGAAATGAGGGCTCTAAGGCGGGTTTCTCCGTCGGCCGCGGCCTGATTTCTGCTATCTAGCTTTTTTTGAAACTCGACAAATTGCTCCGTGTAAGACGCTATATCACGGTCAAATCTCTTCGCTGACTCGACTATAGGGTCAATTTCGGAAATATGATTCGTTATTTTCCCTAGATAAGATGAAATTTCTGCCTCAGAAGAACGAGACTTATCCTTGAGTTCAATTATATCCGCGAGAGCAGATTCGGCGGCGGATTGTTTTTCGGATATATTTCGCTCTTGAGTGATTGCCTGTTTTTGCAAATTTCGCGCGTCTTTTAGAGTGTCGCTCGCCTCAGTGACGATGGTAGTTATCGCGGAGGAAGCGGATTGGAAGCTATAGCCAGACTTTGGCCTCAAAACAAATATAGCTCTATATGTTCTTTCAAGTAGAAGCTCTGTTCGATCAAAAATTGACTGAAACAAAGAAAGAAACTCTATGCTGTTCCCGTTTGTTGAAGAGGCATAAAAATTATCATAATTGAACGTGTTCAAGCCGCCGTTGCTCTTCACGTTATCGACAGCGGAGAGGATGTTATTAGCAGAAGATATCAATTCGGCGATCGAGGCATTTAACTCGACGAGGAAATGAAGCGGTGTTGTGTCAACATTCTGAGATTTCTCAACTTGATTAACGAGGCCGATGGCGGAAAATATCCGAGAAATTACGTCCGCGGTAGAGCTGTCTTTGTTTGGAATGATTTTCTTGAGGTTAAATGGAGAAGACGAGGCGTCAGTGAAATTATTAAGAGATTGAAGAAGTCTATTGTTAATTTCTCCCAATGCAGATGCAGTTTTTGTTATAGTCTGAAGCGATTGTTGCCTCACCTTAGTGACTCCCCAGTGCTGAAATTTTACTACTTATCACGCCTTCGGACGATTTGAGCAAGAATCCGATACGCTTAAGGCGCTCCCGCCTTTGAGTTGGGCTCGCGATCTCGATCTCTTTCTGCTTAACGCGGAGAATGAAAGTCAATCTGGAGAACCCCTCTCCCGGATGGGAGAGGGGTTGTCCTCGCGGTTCGGGAGGTTTGGAATCCCGGGCTCAGGCTCCGTCGAAAGCCGCGTGATAGCGCACCGTGCCGGCCGGCAGCTCCGCGCCGAAACCGAGGCGCATGAAGTACTCGGGCGGCACGCCCTCCAGCACCAGCGCCGGATCGTTGGCGAAGCCGAAGCGGCCGTAATAGGCGGGGTCGCCGAGCAGGACGCAGCCAGCGGCGCCCATTTCGCGCAGGCGCCGCAGGCCCTCGCGGATCAGCTCCGAGCCGATGCCGCCGCGCTGCCGGCCCGGCCGCACCGAGACCGGCCCGAGCCCGAACCAGCCGCGCTCCGCCCCGTCGATCGTCACCGGCGAGAAGGCGACATGGCCGACGATCCCTCCGTTTTCGACCGCGACGAGCGAGAGCGTCAGCGCCCCGGCCGCGCGCAGGCCGTCGACGATCGCCGCTTCGGTGCCGCTGCTATGCGGCGCCGTCGCGAAGGCCTCCGTGGTCAGGGCGCGGATGGCGTCGGAATCGGCGGGCTGCTCGGGGCGGATTTGCATGCGGTCTCCTGAACCGGCGCGATGCCATGCCGCCGGCCCGGCCGCACCGCCTGCGGCAGCCCGCGCGCAAGCCATTGCGCAGGATCGGCCTGCCGGGATTGTCGGGGAGGGCGGCACGGTCGGTCCCTGCCACCATCATCGTCTAACCCGGGACGGGGCTTGCGGCAAGCCGGGGGGGCTGGTCCATGAAGGCTGCCCCCGATTCGACCCAAGGGAGCAAGCCCATGTCGACCGTTGAAACCACCCTGCCGCAGCGCTTCTACCACGGCACCCGCGCCGACCTAAAAACCGGAGACCTGATCGTCGTCGGCCATGGCTCGAATTTCCGGGAGGGCCGGCCGCTCTCCTGGGTCTATTTCACCGCCACGCTCGATGCCGCGATCTGGGGCGCGGAGCTCGCCCGCGGCGCCGGGCAGCAGCGCATCTACATCGTCGAGCCGACCGGGGCCTTCGTCGACGATCCCAACCTGACCGACAAGAAGTTTCCCGGCAATCCGACGCGCTCCTATCGCTCGCAGCAGCCGCTGCGGGTCGTCGGCGAGGTGACGGACTGGCAGGGCCATCCGCCGGAGCAGCTGCGGCAGATGCGGGAGAACGTCGCCCGGCTGATCGCCGAAGGCGCCGAGATCATCGACTGAGAAACTTGTCCCCGCTCCTTCCGCCGCGCCTATGATCGCCGCACCTCGTCCCCGAGGGGCAGCCATCCGGAGGTATGCCGTTGGTGGGGGCGGGGGCGGCGCCTGCGGGTGGGGTTACGACCCACTCCCGGGAGGCTTCGGGGCACCGCCCTGGGGACATTACGATCCCTGTGCGAGGAGCTCGCTGGAAGGCTCGGCCGTGACGGATTGCGTAAGCGAGGGCGCGACAACCCGATGAGGGGAACTGGCGCCCGGACCCGCAGCTCCCGACCGGCCCGGCCGTATAAGCGCGGCCCGAAGACTTAAGAACGCCGGCAGGCGGAGCGCCACGGGGCGTGCGGAGGGTGGCTCAATCCTTCCGCGCCGCATCCTGGCTCAATGGAAGCGGCCCTAGACCCTTGCGCCTCGCGGCGCTCCGCTGCCCCTCATGACAGCCGAACGCGCCCCGGCGCGGGCGGGCGAAGGCGCTTGCGGCAAGGAAATGTCGTCCGGGCGCCGCGCCGCTCAGGCCGCGAGCGAGACCCGGCCTTCGAGCTTGCGCAGGGCGGTGCTGAGCTCGGGCTCGTCGACGATGTCGGCGGCGTCGGCGAGCTTGAACCAGTGCAGGTCGCGCTGGTGCTGTTCGCGGAAGGCGTCGAGCTGCTTCTCGACCTCGAGCAGGTAGAGCTTCACCTCGCACAGGGTGAAATGGTCGCTCATCCGCTTCCAGTAGCTGTAGCGCCCGGCCGGCTTCTCGCTGACGCGGCCGACCACGCCGGCCTCCTCATAGGCCTCGCGCGCGGCGGCGTCGCGGTCCTTGACGCCCTTCATCGGCCAGCCCTTGGGCACGATCCAGCGGCGCGTCGTCCGCGAGGTCACCAGCAGGATCTCCGTCGAGCCGTCGGCAGCGCGGCGGATCGGCATCGCAGCGATCTGCGACCGCTTCTCTCCCGTTTTCCGCTTGGCCTTCTTCATCGGCGCTGGGTGGTCCTTTCCGGGCGGCAGCTTCGTCCGGCGCCGAATCAGTCCGGCCGCCGGAACGAATAAATATTGCATCGGATCGCAAAAATGGAAGATGTGTTCTGCGAAATCACATCAGCTTTTCGATTCGTGCATCACGCGGTTGCGGACATCTTCCGGTTGCGCCAGCCGCAGCAGCAGCCAGCCGCCGACGCCGGAGAGCAATGAGCCGGCGAGCACGCCGATCTTGGTCTGGTCCTGCAGCGCGGCCGAGTCCGGGAAGGCGAGCAGCCCGATGAACAGGCTCATGGTGAAGCCGATGCCGCAGAGCAGGGCGATGCCGTAGAACTGCGCCCAGGAGGCCTTCGCGGGGAGGTCGGCGAGCCCAGCGCGGATCGCCAGCCAGCCGAAGCCGAAGACGCCGATCTGCTTGCCGAGGAACAGCCCGAGCATGATGCCGAGCGGCACGGCCTGGCCGAGCGTCGACAATCCGAGCCCGGCAAAGGAGACGCCGGCATTGGCGAAGCCGAAGATCGGGATGATCAGGAAGGCGACCCACGGATGCAGGCCGTGCTCCAGCCGGTGCAGCGGCGAGGAGGCGCTGTCGGGCTTGGCGGGCGAGGGTGTGAGCGGGATGGTCAGCGCCAGCGCGACGCCGGCCAGCGTCGCATGCACCCCGGATTTCAGGGTGAAGTACCAGAGCGCCGCCCCGAGCAGCAGATAGGGCGCGAGCCGGGCCACGCCGAGCCGGTTCAGCGCGACGAGTGCGACGAGCGTCGCAGCCGCGAGTCCGAGATAAAGGCCCGAGAGATCGGCAGTGTAGAAGATCGCGATGATGATGACCGCGCCGAGATCGTCGAGGATCGCCAGCGCCGTCAGGAAGATCTTGAGCGAGGCCGGCACGCGCGAGCCCAGCAGCGAGAGCACCCCGAGCGCGAAGGCGATGTCGGTTGCCGCGGGAATGGCCCAGCCGCGCAGCGTCTCGGGCGAGCCGAGATTGAAGCCGACATAGACCAGGGCCGGCGCGATCATGCCGCCCAGCGCGGCGAATCCGGGTAGAACGCGGCGGCTCCAGCTCGAGAGCTGTCCGTCCAGCATCTCGCGCTTGATCTCGAGGCCGACGAGCAGGAAGAACACCGCCATCAGCGCATCGTTGATCCAGTGCAGGACCGACAGCCCGAGCACATAGCTCTTCAGCACGCCGAAATAGAATGGCGCAGCCGGCGAGTTGGCGACGACGAGGGCGAGCGCGGCGACGACCATCAGGACGATGCCGCCGGCCGCTTCGCCATGCAGGAAGTCCCGCAAGGCGGAAAGGGGTTTCGTCCGGGTCGCGGGCGCGGCCATCAAGCTCTCCTTCGTCGATCAGACGTGGAGAGATACGACAGACGGCCGCGGATGACCAAGTTTGCCGATGCCGCAGCCGGATTCAGAGCTTCTTGCCGTCCTTGTCGAACTGCTTGAGGAAGGCGGTCAGATCCGCGATCTCCTTGTCGCTCTTGATGCCGGCGAAGATCATCTTGGTGCCGGGAATCTTGGCCTTCGGGTCCTTGATGTACTCGGCGAAGGTCGCCTCGTCCCAGGTCAGGCCGGAGGCCTTGTTGGCGCTGGAATAGCTGTAGCCGGCGACGGCGCCGGAATGCCGGCCGATCAGGCCGTTGAGCTCGGGGCCGACCAGGTTGCGCGCGCCCTCGCCGATCTGGTGGCAGGCGCGGCACTTGTTGAAGGCGCGCTGCCCGGCCTCGAGGTCCTGCGCCGCGGCGGGGCAGGCGGCGAGCGGCATGGCGAGCAGCGCCAGTGCAAGAAGGCTGAGGGGGGCTGCACGCATGGTCTCGTCCTCGGGCTCGTTCGGGTCGCGCTTCCCGCGGCCGCGGCGGCCCAGTCAGGAAGCCTTCTCGTTTAGGCCGCGCCGGCGCCGCTTGGACAGGGGGCCTTTCGCCGCGGGCGCCGGGCTCAGAGGTCGCCGATCCACTCCGCCACCGCGGCGGTGAAGATGTCCGGCCGCGACACCGGGAAGAGATGCCCGCCGGTCTCCATGATCGAGCGGCGGGCGCCGGGCAGCGCCGCGATCAGCGCCTCCTGGTGGTAGACCGGCACGACCATGTCGTCGCGCGCCCCCATCACCATGGTCGGCATCGGCAGGGCCTCGATCTCCGCCGTGCCGTCGAAGCCGAGCAGCGCGTCGATACGCTCGCGCATCACGGTCTGGGCCTGCTCGCTCGTCGGGGCGGCCTCGATGGCGTCGTCGTAGATGTGCCAGTTCGCCTCGATCCAGCGCGGTTGGTAGGCGCTGAGGATGGAGAGCGCCGCGAAGGCCTGCGGGTCGCAGCCGAGGATGGCGCGCCGCGCGCCGAACAGCGCGGTCATGTAACGGCAGGCCTTGAGCCAGCTGCCGCTGAGGATCAGGCCGTCGAGCCGGCCGGGCGCGAGCTTCGCCATCGCCTGGGCGATGCAGCCGCCCGTCGAATGGCCGAGCACCACGGCCCGGTCGAGCCCGGCCGCGTCGAGCACGTCCAGCCCGTCGCGGGCCAGCCGCTCGATGTCGCAGGGCGCCGCGCCGCGGCTGCTGCCGCCGATGCCGCGCTGGTCGAAGCGGATGATCTGGAAGGAGCGCCCGAGCGTCGCGGCGATGTCGGCCCAGAAGCCGGCGGTGCCGCTGAGGCCGCTGACCAGCAGCAGCGGCCGGCCATGGCCTTCGCGGAAGCCGTGGAGCGTGGCCCCGTCATCCGTCTCGGTGCGGAAGTCGATGATATCGGTGGTCGTCGTCATGTTTCACCCAACGGCCTGCGCCGCCCGTCGCGCGTTGCCCGCGCGTTCGAGAGCCCTGGACCGTCCTTCCCCCTCTTGCGGCGGGCAAGCCGCCCCGCTGTTCTCCGGCCCCGCTCCGCGGAGCGCTGCCGTCAGGTAAGGATGGCCCATGCGGCCCCCAGGGACCATGGCCTGAGCGGGAGGGGCGGGATGCTTTGGACGCAAGGCGGAAAGGGACTGGACTAACCGTTACGCATCCGTTGCATGCAGGGCGGTGTCCTGGCGGGCCTTGAGCCCGTCAGCGGCGGCGATTGGCGGCATCCGGGTCGGCGCGCCAGGTCGCGAGCGGCATGGTCGGCAGGTCGAAATAGTCACGCGTGGTCGCGTAGCCGTGGCCGCCCATCCGGCCGACGGCATCGAGCGCGGCGGGGTCGACATGCAGGCGCTCGTCGACGGTGTCGCCGCGGAAATGGGCATAGACGATCTCGCCGAGGATGATCTCGCGGGAGCTGCCGATGCCGAGCGTGGTGTGGTGGCGGCATTCGAAGGCGGCGGGCGCCTGGCCGATCCACGGGCACGGCACCTTCGCGCCCGGCATCGCGGTGAGCCCCGCCTCGGCGAGTTCGTCCGTGCCGGGCTCGAACGGCACGGCGCAGACGTTCATGCCGGCGACCAGCGCGTCCGAGACGATGTTGACGGTGAAGGCCAGCGTCTCGCGGATGTTGCGGCCGGTATCCTTCTGTGCGCCGGTCGGGCGGTATTCGACGCCGAGCGCGAGGATCGCCGGATCGGCGGAGAGGCAGTTGAAGAAGGAGAAGGGTGCGGCATTGACCTTGCCCTGGGCATCGACCGTCGTCACCAGCGCGATCGGCCGCGGCACGACGGCGCCGATCAGCAGCTTGTAGCGCTCGCGCGGCGAAAGCGCCGCGAAGTCGAAGGTGACGATGCCGGGGGCTTCCTCGGCGCGCGGCGTCTCGATCGTCTGCGCTGTCATGACGGGTTCAGTCCTTCGCTGAGGGCATAGGGCGCGAGCACGGCCCGGATGTCCGGCTCGACGCGGGGGGTGAGCAGCGCGCGCGTCACCACGGAGCGCAGATGGTGGTCCATCAGCTCGGCGGCGCGGGCGGCATCCCCGGCACGCAGGGCCTCGATAAGCTGGCGGTGTTCGGAGACGGCGCATTCGGAGGAGTGCGGCCGCCCGTAGATCGCCAGGATCAGCGAGCAGCGCGACGAGGATTCCTGGACATAGCGCAGCAGCAGGGCGTTGCCGGTCATCTCGGCGAGCTTGATGTGGAACTCGCCGGACAGCCGGATCGATTCCGGTCCGTCCTGCCCATGCGCCTTTTCCTCCTGGCGGACATGCGCCTCGAGTTCCGCCGCCTGTGCCGCGGTGAGGCGCCCGGCGAGATTTTCCGCGACCAGCCGCTCGAGCCCACGCCGGACTTCGAAGACGTCGCGCGCCTCCTCCAGCGTCGGATAGGCGACGGAGGCGCCCCGGTTCGGCTTGAGCTCGACCAGTCCCTCGACGGCCAGGCGGTTGAAGGCCTCGCGCACCAGGGTGCGGCTGACGCCGAGCTGCTCGCCGATCGAATCCTCCGGCAGCTTCATGCCGGGTTTGAGCGCCTGCTCGATGATCGCGCGCCGGAGCGCTCTGTATGCGGATTGCGCGCGCAATCCCGGAGTCCGCTGCTCACCCATGACGGCCTTTCCTCTTCGCGACGGGTCCTTGCCGGGGACCGTCAATGTCACGAGCCGTGGCTCCATTCCAGTTTCCGCTTGTGTTCAATAATCGTATACAATACGATCATCACATCGCATGCAAGATTGAACATTAATCGCACACGAGATGGCGCCTAAAGCGCCACGATGCGCAAAGAGGTGGCAGTGACGACCGTGCGGCTCGCTTCCGGGCCGCGCCGACAAGAAGGGGAGAGTTCCGATGAGAAAGGCCTGGTTGCTGGCGGCCGTAGCTGCCTTCGCGCTGAGCGGCGCAGCCGAAGCGAAGACGTTGAAATGGGGGGCCGGCCGCGAGATTGCGTCGCTCGATCCCTATTCCTACGGCGAGACCTTCACGCTGTCCGTGCTGAACCACGTCTATGAAGGTCTGGTGCGCTATACCGGCGACCTCAAGATCGAGCCCGCGCTGGCGCAATCCTGGGAGACGGTGACGCCGACGACCTGGCGCTTCCACCTGCGCAAGGGCGTCACCTTCCACAATGGCGACCCCTTCACGGCCGACGACGTGCTCGCCTCGCTCGCGCGCGTCTCCGACGATGCCTCGCCGCTGAAAGGCAACCTGCCGGCCTATAAATCCTCGCGCAAGATCGATGACTATACCGTCGAGATCGAGGTCAATGGCCCCTATCCGCTGCTGCTCAACGACCTCACCAACATCTTCATCTTCGACAAGAAGTGGCTGGAGGCGAACAACGCCCTGAAGCCGACCGATGTCGGCAAGGGCGTCACCGGCTATCCGACGGACCATGCCAACGGCACGGGGCCGTTCATGGTCGAGAGCCGCCAGCCCGACGCCAGGACGGTGTTCGTCAAGAACCCCGGCTGGTGGGACAAGCCGCAGCACAACATCGACCGCATCGAATTCATGCCGATCGCGTCGTCCTCGACGCGGGTCGCCGCGCTGCTGTCCGGGGAGATCGACTACACCAATGTCGCGCCGCTGCAGGACCTGCCGCGCCTGAAGGCCTCGCCGGAGGTCAAGGTGCTGCAGACCAACGAATTGCGCTCGGTCTTCTTCGCCCTGAACCTTCGGGACAAGCTGTTCGAAAGCGACGTCAAGGACAAGAACCCCTTCAAGGACATTCGCGTGCGCGAGGCGCTCTACCGCGCCATCGACATCGACGCCGTCCAGAAGCGCGCCATGCGCGGCCTCTCGCGCAACACCGGCGCGCTCGTCGCGCCGGCCATCCCCGGCTATGATCCGTCGCAGGACGCGCGCCCGTCCTTCGATCTCGGTGCCGCCAAGAAGCTGCTCGCCGAGGCCGGCTATCCGAACGGCTTCAGCTTCCAGATGAACTGCCAGAGCGACGCGCTGGTCAACGAGGAGGAGTTCTGCCAGGCGGTGGCCTCGATGTGGGCGCGAGCCGGGCTGAAGCCCAATCTCAGCATGGCGCCGCGCGCCCAGCAGACGCCGAAGCGCACCCGGGGCGATTTCGACGTCATCTCCTTCGGCTGGGCCAACGAGCCGATGATCGACGCCTATTCGCTGCTGGTGCAGGTCATCCATTCGAAGTCCGGCACGGCCGGCGTCTTCAACTGGGGCAACTGGGGCGATCCGAAGGTCGACGCGCTGATCGACCAGGCCGGCGTCGAGCTCGACACGCCCAAGCGCGTCGCGCTGATGAAGCAGGCGCTCAAGCTGGTGAAGGACGAGACCCTGTTCATCCCGCTGCACCAGCAGCCGATGGCCTGGGCCATGCGTGCCAATGTCGAGACGATGGTGCAGGCCTCCGACAACAAGCCCCGACTGTGGCTGACCAGGCTGAAGTGAGCGGCTGACGCACGTAACGTCTCTCAGTCCTCATCCTTCGAGCCGCAGGCACGATGGCCTGCTCCTCACGATGAGGGCTGAGAAACACTGGCTGAATCGGAGTTGTCCAGATGCCGGCCTTCCTCCTCAAGCGCTTCCTGAACGCCGCCGGCGTCATGCTTGCCGTGGCCTTCCTCGCCTTTCTGAGCTTCCGCTTCGTCGGCGACCCCGTCGACCTCATGCTGAACGAGCAGGCGAGCCAGCAGCAGCGCGACGAATTGCGGGCCCACCTCGGTCTCGACAAGGGCTTCGCGCTGCAATTCGCAACCTTCGTCAAAAACGCCGCCCAGGGCGATTTCGGCATCTCCTACCGCAATCAGCAGGATGTCTTCGCCCTGATCTCGGAGCGCTTCCCGGCGACCTTCGAGCTCGTCCTGGTCGCGACCTTCCTGTCGCTCGCCATCGGTATCCCGCTCGGGGTCTACACCGCGATCCGACGAGAGAGCCTGCTCGCCAAGGCCTTGCAGTTCGGCTCGGTGCTCGGTGTCTCGCTGCCGAGCTTCGCGCTGGGCATCATGCTGATCCTGGTCTTCTCGGTGACGCTGCAATGGCTGCCGGCCTTCGGCCGGGGCGAGGTGGTGAAGCTCGGCTGGTGGAGCACCGGCTTCCTGACGCCGTCCGGCCGCGCCGCGCTGATCCTGCCCGGCATTACCCTTTCGGTCTTCCAGGTCACGCTGGTGATGCGGCTGGTGCGGGCAGAGATGCTCGAGACCATGCGCACCGATTTCATCCGCTTCGCCCGGGCGCGCGGCCTGCCGGCCCGCTCGATCCATTTCGGCCATGCCCTGCGCAACTGCCTGATGCCGGTCATCACCGTCACCGGCCTGCAGATCGGCAATCTCATCGCCTTCGCGCTGGTCACCGAGACGGTGTTCCAGTGGCCGGGCATGGGCATGCTCTTCGTCCAGGCCGTGACCTTCGTCGATATCCCGGTGATGGCGGCCTATCTGATCATCGTCTCCTTCATCTTCGTCGCGCTCAACACCCTGGTCGACCTGACCTATGCCTGGGTCGATCCGCGCCTGCGCGAGGACGCGCTCTCGGGAGCCGCCAATGCCCGCTGACACCGCCACGACCGTCACCGCAGATGCGGCTCCGGCATCCGGGCGCATCCGGCGCTTCCTCGACAGCGATATCGGCTGGAGCTTCCGCAAGACGCCGGCCGCCTGGATCTCGGCGCTGGTGTTGACCCTGCTGATCGTCACGGCCTTCCTCGCCCCGCTGATCGCGGCGCAGAACCCCTACGATCTCTCGCAGATCTTCATCGACAAGGCCGAGATTCCGCCGATCTGGCAGGAGGGCGGGGAATGGCCCTTCCTGCTCGGCACCGACCCGCAGGGCCGCGACGTGCTGTCCGCCATCCTCTATGGCTCGCGCATCTCGCTCATCATCGGTTTCGCGGCGGTGCTCGTCTCGATGCTGATCGGCGTCGGCGTCGGCCTGCTCGCCGGCTTCCACGGCGGGCGCATCGACAACCTGCTGATGCGGCTCGGCGACACCGTTCTCTCGATCCCGACCCTGCTGATGGCGATCCTGGTCTCGGCCGTGTTCCGCGGGCTGCTGCCGCCGGAGCTGCGCGATCCCTTCGCGGCGATGGTGCTCGTGCTCGCGATCTCCCTGACCAACTGGGTGCAATATGCCCGCGTGGTCCGCGCGCTGACGATGGTCGAGCGGCGCAAGGAATACGTCCTCGCCGCGCGCATCATCCATGTTCCGGCGGCCCGGATCATGCTGCGCCACATCCTGCCCAATACGCTGACGCCGGTGCTGGTCTCGGCGACGCTCAATCTCGGCCTCGCCATCCTCTCGGAGGCGACGCTCTCCTTCCTCGGCGTCGGCATGCCGATCACGCAGCCTTCGCTGGGCACGCTGATCCGCATCGGCAACCAGTATCTGTTCTCGGGCTCCTGGTGGCTCGTCGTGTTCCCCTCGCTGCAGCTCGGGCTGATCGTGCTCTCGGTCAACCTGCTCGGCGACTGGCTGCGCGACGCGCTCAATCCGAAGCTGCGCTGACCATCACAAGAAACCACGAGGATACGCCTGCGATGACCGCCTCCCTGCTGATCCGCAATGTCCGCCCGAATGCCGGCACAGCCCTCGACATTCTCGTCGAGGATGGCCGCATCGCCCGAATGGCGAAGGACATCGCCGCGCCGGCCGGCGTGCCCGTCGAGGACGGGCGTGGCGAGATCGTCATCCCCGGCCTGGTCGAGGCCCACACCCATCTCGACAAGAGCCTCTGGGGCCTGCCCTGGTACGTCAACGAGGTCGGCCCGAAGCTGCTCGACAAGATCGACAACGAGCGCGAGAGCAAGAAGCGCCTCGACATCGACCCGGCCCGCCAATCGGCCCGGCAGTCGGTCCAGTCCTCGCTGATGGGCACGACCCATATCCGCAGCCATGTCGACGTCGACACCGAGCACGGGCTCTGGGGCGTCGAGGGCGTGATGGCGACCCGCGACGAATACCGCGACATCGTCGACATCGAGCTCGTCGCCTTCCCGCAATCGGGCCTGCTGCGCCGGCCCGGCACGCTGGAATTGATGGACCAGGCGATGAAGGCGGGTTGCGAGATCGTCGGCGGCCTCGATCCCTGCGGCATCGACCGCGACCCCAAGGGCCATCTCGACGCGGTCTTCGGCCTCTGCCAGAAATACGGCAAGCCGCTCGACATCCATCTGCACGAGCCCGGCGAGATGGGTGCATTCTCGACCGAGCTGATCATCGAGCGCACCCGCGCGCTCGGCATGCACGGCAAGGTCACGATCAGCCACGCCTTCTGCCTCGGCTCGCCCGACATGGCGCTGGTCGATCCGCTGATCGGCGAGCTCGCGGCGCTGGACATCGCGATCATGACCACGGCGCCGTCGCGCAGCGCCGCCCCGCCGGTCAGGAAGCTGGTCGATGCCGGGGTGCGCGTCTGCTCCGGCTCGGACGGCATCCGCGACACCTGGGGCCCCTATGGCAATGCCGACATGGTCGAGCGGGCGATGTTCGTCGGCCTGCGCAACAATTTCCGCCGCGACGACGAACTGAAGATCGCCCTCGACGTCTGCACGCAGGGCGGCGCGCAGGTGATGGAAATCGCCGATTACGGCCTCGCCGAAGGCAAGGCCGCCGATCTCGTCATCATGCCCGGCGAGACGCTGGCGGAGCTGATCGTCACCCGTTCTCCCAAGCGCCGCGTCGTCAAGCGCGGGCGCATCGTCGCGCGCGACGGCGTCTCCGTCAGGGCCGCGCCGTGAGCCTCGAGCCGGCAAAGCGCCCCGAAGGCCGCATCCTGATGACGGCGCGCTGGGTCGTCGGCCACAAGGACGGGCGCCACCGCCTCTACGAGAACGGCGAGGTCGTCTTCGAGGATGGCCGGATCGTTTTCGTCGGGCATGGCTTTGCCGGCGAGGTCGCCCGCCGCCTCGACTACGGCAACGCCCTGATCGGTCCGGGCTTCGTCGATTGCGACGCGCTTTCCGACCTCGACACGACAATCCTCGGCTATGACAACCAGCCGGCCTGGAAGAAGGGCAGGGTCTGGCCGCGCAGCTATCTCGCGGCCGGCCCCTACGAGATGTACACGCGGGACGAGCTGGCCTTCCAGAAGAAGCATGCCTTCGCCTCGCTGATCCGCAACGGCATCACCACGGCGCTGCCGATCGCCTCGCTGTTCTACCGCGCCTGGGGGGAAACGGTGCAGGAGTTCGAGGATGCGGCCGAGGCGGCGGCCGCGCTGGGCCTGCGCGCTTATCTCGGCCCGGCCTATCGCACCGGCAACCAGCTGGTCGAGGCCGATGGCCGGATCACCACCCATTACGACGAGGCGCGTGGCCTCGCCGAGCTCGATGCCGCGATCGATTTCGCCAAGCGTCATGAAGGCGCGGCCGGCGGCCTGATCCGGGCCATGTTCGCGCCCGACCGCATCGAAACCTCGACGGCCGAGCTGCTGCGCCGCACGGCGGCGGTCTCGCGCGAGCTCGATATCCCCGTCCGGCTGCATTGCTGCCAGTCGAAGATCGAGTACGACCTCGTCCTCGCCCAGCACGGCATGAGCCCGCCGGAATGGCTGGAGAGCCTCGGCTTCCTCGACAATCGCTGCCTGCTGCCGCATGGCACCGTCGTCTCCGGCAGCCGCCTGATCGACCGCCCCGGCCGCGATCTCGAGATCATCCGCGATTCCGGCGCGAGCATCGTGCACTGCCCGCTCGTCTCGGGCCGGCACGGCAATGCCATCGACCATTTCGGCCGATATCGCGCCATGGGGCTCAACATCGCCATGGGCACCGATACGAGCCCGCCCGACATGGTGATGAACATGCAGACCGGCATGATCCTCGCCCGCACCATGGCCGGCAATGCCGCCGCCGTGCGCTCGGAGGACTACTACGACGCGGCGACCATCGGCGGCGCCGATGCGTTGCAGCGGCCCGATCTCGGCCGCCTCCAGCCGGACGCCCGCGCCGACATCACGGTTTTCGAGCTCGACCGGCCGCATAGCGGGCAGGTCATCGACCCCATCCAGACGATGATGCTGACCGGCCATGGCCGCGACTTTTCGACCGTGGTGATCGACGGCCGCTTCGTCATGGCGGACCGCGTCATCCCCGGCATCGACGAGGCCGCCGACAACGCCCGCGCCCAGGCCCAGTTCGCAGGCCTGATGGCGCGCTATCCCGAGCGCACGCTCGGTCACCCGCCGGTGAGCGAGATCTTCTCGTCGAGCTATCCGGTCGAACGCAGCGAGGCCACCGCATGACCGCATCCGCCGCGCCTCTTCTGTCCGTGCGCGACCTGCGCATCGTCTTCGACGGCCGCCGCGGCCCACTGACCGCGCTGGACGGCGTCTCGTTCGATATCCAGCCGGGCGAGATCCTCGGCATGGTCGGCGAATCCGGAGCCGGCAAGTCCCTCACCGGTACGGCGGTGATCGGCCTGCTCGATCCGCCCGGCCGCATCGCCGGCGGCGAGATCAGGCTCGAAGGCCAGCGCATCGACAATCTGCCGGCGGAGAAGATGCGCCGCCTGCGCGGCCGGCGCATCGGCGCGATCTTCCAGGACCCGCTGACCTCGCTGCATCCCTTGCTCACGGTCGGCGACCAGCTCGTCGAGACCATCACCACCCATCTCCCGGTCGGCAGGGCCGAGGCGCGCGGGCGCGCACTCGACCTGCTCAGGGAGGTCGGCATCCCCGCTGCCGAGACGCGCATCGACCATTACCCGCATCAGTTCTCCGGCGGCATGCGCCAACGCGTCGTCATTGCGCTGGCGCTCTGTGCCGAGCCCACGCTGATCATCGCCGACGAGCCGACGACGGCGCTCGACGTCTCGATCCAGGCGCAGATCACCACGCTGCTGAAGCGGCTTTGCCGCGAGCACGGAACCTCGATCATGCTGGTGACCCACGATATGGGCGTCATCGCGGAGACGGCCGACAGGGTCGCGGTGATGTATGCCGGCCGCATCGTGGAGATCGGCCCGGTCGAGGACGTCGTGCGCCGGCCGCGCCATCCCTACACGGCCGGGCTGATGGCCTCGATCCCGAGCGTCCATGCCCGCCACGCCCATCTCAACCAGATCGACGGCGCCATGCCGCGCCTCGGCGCGATCCCGCCGGGCTGCGCCTTCAATCCGCGTTGCGGCCGGGCCGAAGCCTTCTGCCGCGACCACAGGCCCGGCCTCGCGCCGGCCGCCCACGCGGCCGCCTGCCACTTCCCGCTGCAGGAGCTGGCCGATGCATGATATTCTGACCCCGCCCGCAAGGGAGCTGGCCATGCCGAAGACGGCGACCATCGCGGCGGAGGCCGCCGCCGACGTCATCCTCGACGTCGCCGCCGCTTCCTGCCGCTTCGATGTTTCCGCGCCGACGCTTTCGCGCCTGTTCTCGCACGAGCCGCGCCGCATCCTGCGCGCCGTCGACAATGTCTCCTTCAGCGTCCGGCGCGGCTCCACCTTCAGCATCGTCGGCGAATCCGGTTGCGGAAAATCGACGCTGGCGCGCATGGTCGTCGGGCTGCAGCGGCCGAGCGCGGGCAGCCTCGATTTCCGCGACGGGCGCCGCGCCGACGGCTCGTTCGGCCCGCCGCGCGTGCAGATGATCTTCCAGGACCCCTACGCCTCGCTGAATCCGCGCTGGCGTGTCGGCGACATCATCGCCGAGCCGATTCGCGAACTGAAGCTGCGACCCGACGCCGCGAGCACGCGGCAGCGCGTCGGCGACCTGCTCGAGACCGTCGGGCTGTCGCGCACCGATGCGAGCCGCTACCCGCACGCCTTCTCGGGAGGCCAGCGCCAGCGCATCTCGATTGCCCGCGCGCTCGCGACCGAGGCGGATTTCCTGGTCTGCGACGAGCCGACCTCGGCACTCGACGTCTCCGTGCAGGCGCAGATCCTCAACCTGATGGTCCGGCTGCAGAAGGAACTCGGGCTGACCTATCTCTTCATCAGCCACAATCTCTCGGTCGTCCGGCACATGTCGGACGATCTCGCGATCATGTATCTCGGCCGCTTCGTCGAGACCGGGCCGGCCGAGGCGATCTTCAACGCGCCGCGCCACCCCTATACGCGCCTGCTGCTCGACACCATTCCCGATGTCGAGCGCCCAGATCGCGAGCGCAGGCCGATGTCGGGCGAGGTGCCGAGCCCGATCAGCCCGCCGCCTGGCTGCAGCTTCAACCCGCGCTGCACGCTTGCCGCCGATCGCTGCCGTGTCGAGCGGCCGGAGCTGCGGCCGCTGGACGATGTCGCGGTATCCTGCCACCTGGCTTGAAACGCGCCGCTTTCGTCATGGTCGGGCTTGTCCGGCCATCCACGTCTTCGCTGGTCCGGGGCGCGCCGAAGATGTCGATGCCGCCGCCAGGTCGAGCACGACCATACCCGGCATGTCAGCTCAGCAGCGTCGCTTCCAGCGTGATCGGCGCCTTGAACAGCTTCGAGACCGGGCAGCCGGCCTTGGCCTTGTCCGCCAGAGACTGGAAGGTCGTCTGGTCGGCACCGGGAACCTTGCCTTTGAGGGTGAGGTGGATCGCGGTGATGGCGTAGCCCTCGCCCTGCTTGTCGAGCGTCACGCGGGCCGTGGTATCGAGCGCATCGGCCTTGAGATCGGCCTCGCCAAGGATCAGCGAGAGCGCCATGGTGAAGCAGGCGGCATGCGCCGCGCCGATCAGCTCCTCGGGGTTGCTGCCGGGCCTGCCCTCGAAGCGGCTGGAGAAGCCGTAGGGATAGGCATTGAGTGCACCGCTTTCGGTCGAGATCGCACCCTTGCCGTCCTTGATCCCGCCTTCCCAATGGGCCGAGCCCGTCTTGTTGATCGCCATGGTGTGGTCTCCTCTGCCGAGTGGAGTGGGCCGTGCCCGGAGGCCGGTCCTTGGATAACGGGCGAAGGCCCATAGGGTTCGCTCGTTGCGAGCGGACGGAAGCGCGTCAGCAGGGCTATAGAAGAAAACAGCGCGGGGCGTGTCGACCTGACGGCGGTTTCGTCGGGTCCCGTCCCGAGGCGGAGGTGCAGCGAATCGCCGAACCCCATCCGGGGTGGCCCAGATGATATCCTGGTCCCGGTTCGAGGGCCTCGGATCTTCAACGACACCATGTTAGGAACCAATGGCATGGCCACCTTTATCCTTATTCCAGGAGGCTGGCAGGGCGGCTGGGTCTACGACTCCGTAGCAGAAATGCTCAATGCCCGAGGACACAACGCATTACCGATCACCTTGGCCGGGCTCGGTGATGCCCCGGCCCCAACCGCAAATCTCGATACCCACATCGGCGAGGTTCTTGATGCCGCGGAGCGGTGTGACGGTGAATTGGTGATCGTTGGACATTCATACGCCGGGATGGTCGTAAGCGGCGTTGCCGACGCGGTTCCGTCACGAATCAGGGCGTTGGTCTATGTCGACGCGTATGTGCCCGATTCCGGGGACTCGATGTGGTCGCTGACCACGCCGCGTTTTCGCGAACTCATCATCGCTGGCGCGCAGGCCGACGGCCTCACCAGCGCACCGCCTGCCAATAGCGACCCGCGTTTCCGGCCGCACCCCCTGGGGGCGTTTCTCCAGTCCATCAGACTCAGCGGGCGTTGGCGCGACGTGCCGCGCAAGATTCACATCGGCGCATTTGGATGGGATGGCAGTCCCTTCCTGGATCTCCATCAACGCCTGAGCGCCGACCCGGAATGGTCGACATTTGCTTTGGATTGCGGACACAACGTCGCGCGGCTGAAACCCGAGGTGCTGACCGATATCCTGCTGGCGCAGGCTTGAGCGCCGGACGTCCATTTCCTGGGGGAGGCGTTCGTCGCGGCGAAGCATCTCCCAAGGGAAAAACCCGCACCGGTCTCCCGATGCGGGCTTCCTGCCTTGGCCGGGCTCAGCTTCGGGTCACTTGAACAGCGTCAGCGACTTCGACAGCGTGATCCAGATGCCCCAAGCGAGCGGTATGCCGACCACCGCCCAGGCCAGCGCA
The DNA here is from genome assembly GCF_001898115.1 of Allobosea sp. 67-29. GTDB lineage: Bacteria > Pseudomonadota > Alphaproteobacteria > Rhizobiales > Beijerinckiaceae > Allobosea. The sequence goes on from NZ_MKSQ01000005.1 coordinate 433,710, forward strand.
GCGGTGGCGTCGAAGCCGCCCTTGCCGATGCCGAAGGAGCCGGTCGTCTCGCGGGCGGCGGCAGCCCTGCTCGCCGCCTGCAGCTTCGCGACCTCCTCCTCCTTCATGAACCATTGCGGGCCGAGCGGCCTGACCAGCGCATTGGCGACGAGGCCCGCCGCCAGCATGCCGGCGAGGATGTACATCGTGCCGCTGTACAGGCTGGCGCCGGTGACGCCGGCCGAGACCTGCGCCTCGCGGATATAGTTCACCACCACCGGGCCGATGATGCCCGCCGTCGACCAGGCCGTCAGCAGCCGGCCGTGGATGGCGCCGACGAACTGCGTGCCGAAGACGTCGGCGAGATAGGCGGGCACGGTGGCGAAGCCGCCGCCATACATCGACAGGATGATGCAGAAGGCGGTGACGAACAGCACCTTGGACTGGATGCCCGCCGCCCAGGGCGCCATGGCATAGAGCGCGATGCCGAGGATGAAGAAGGTGTAGTAGGTGTTCTTGCGGCCGATCCTGTCCGACAGCGAGGCCCAGAAGAAGCGGCCGACGATGTTGAACAGCGAGAGCAGGCCGACGAAGCCCGCCGCGATCGCGGCGACCGAAGTCTTCTGGCCGGCATCGAGCGCCGAGAAGGCGGTGCCGGGCTGGCCGATCAGCGCGCCGCCGAAGATCTCCTGAAGCATCGGCGAGGCGATGCCGAGCACGCCGATGCCGGCCGAGACGTTCAGCGTCAGAACGGCCCAGATCAGCCAGAACTGCGGCGTCTTGTGCGCGTCGCGCAGGTGGACATGGCCGGAGGTGATCATCTTGTTCTGCGTGGCCGGGGGCGTCCAGCCCTCGGGGCGCCAGCCGGCCGGCGGGATGCGGTAGCCGAAGGCGCCGGCCATCATGAAGACGAAATAGATCGCCGCCATGACCAGGAAGGTCTGGAACACGCCGACCGAGCTCGGGGTCCTGAAACCGTTCATCAGCATGTCCGCCAATGGCGAGCCGATCATCGCCCCGCCGCCGAAGCCCATGATCGCCATGCCCGTCGCCATGCCGCGCCGGTCCGGGAACCATTTGATCAGGGTCGAGACCGGCGAGATGTAGCCGAGGCCAAGACCGATGCCGCCGATCACGCCGGAGCCCAGCCACATCATCCAGAGCTGGTGCCAGTAGACGCCCAGCGCCGAGATGACCATGCCGCCGCACCAGCAGACCGCCGCCGCGACGCCGGCCTTGCGCGGCCCGGCCTTCTCCAGCCAGCCTCCGAACAGCGCCGCCGCCGCTCCGAGGAAGACGAAGAACAGCGTGTACATCCAGCCGAGATCCGCCACGCGCCAGTCGCAGGTGGTGGTGAAGAGCGCCGTGGCCAGTGTCATGTCCGGGCAGGCCTTAGGCGCAGTGACGCCGATGGCGCGCGAGAGCGGCAGCCAGAACACCGAGAAGCCATAGGCCATGCCGATGCACAGGTGGATGCACAATGCGGCGGGCGGCACGAGCCAGCGGTTGAAGCCGGCCTTGGCGATGATCCTTTCGCGGTCGAGCAGGCCCGAGCCTCCTCCGACCTGTCCGATATCCTGTGCGACGCTCATTCCCCGTTTCCTTTCCCCAAAGCTTCGCCGTTCGGCCGGGTACACTCCCGGCTCGTTGAAACCCGTGACGCGTTCCCCGGGGAACGCCTGCTGCGCTAGCTTCCGCGCGCCGGCCTGATCCGCGGCAGGGCGCGGCGCAGGAGCGGTGGAAGGTCTTCCGGGCGGGCTGAGAAGGCGGCGAGGAAATCCTCGCGCATTCGCCCGGTCCAGAACTGGTTGATGTGGTCGGCGATGGCGGGCACCGCCTCGGCCTCGGGATAGGCCTTGAAGAAATCGGTGATCTGCCCGGCCATGCGCCGCAGTTTCTCGACGTTCTCGGCGTGGTGATCGGCCGCGTTCTGCCCGGTGGTCAGCGCATCCTCCGTCATCGGGCGATGGCCTCGGGTTCCGGCGCGAGCGCGCCGGTGAAGACGATGCAGCCGTCGCGCCGCGCCACGGCGGCGAGCGTCAGGCCGAGATGCCGGGCGCGCTCGATCGCGAGCGAGGTCGGCGCGGAGATCGCAACCAGCGTTCCCGCGCCGAAGATCGCGGCCTTCTCGACCATCTCGAAGGAGGCGCGGCTGGTGACGAGCAGGAAGCCGTCGTGGGCATTTGCCCCGGCCCGGAGCCGCGCGCCGATCAGCTTGTCGAGGGCGTTGTGGCGACCGACATCCTCGCGCACCGCCAGGATCGCGCCGGAGGCATCGCACCAGGCGGCGCCATGGACGGCGCGGGTCAGCTGATTCAGCGGCTGGTGCTTGTCAAGCACTGCGAGCGCGGCCTCGATCGCCGCGGCCGATACGGCGCGTGAAGCCCGCGTCGCCGCATCGGCCATCGGAATCTCCTCGATGGTCTCGACCCCGCAGAGCCCGCAGGAGGTCCGGCCCGAGAGATTGCGCCGCCGCGCCAGATGCTCGCGGAAGCGGCCGGGCGCGAGCTCGACGGTGACGATCACGCCTTCGTCCTTCGGCTCGACCGCGATGCTGCGGATCTCATCCGCGCCGCGCACGATGCCCTCGGTCAGGCTGAAACCGGTGACGAAATCCTCGAGGTCCGACGGGCTCGCCATCATCACCGCATAGGGCATGTTGCCATAGACGATGTTGATGGGGGTCTCCACCGCGACCTCGATCTCGCGTGCATCCGCCCGCTCCGCGCCGAAGCGCAGCGGCTCAGCCGTGACGGCGGCCGAGGCCGGCGGCTGGGCGGACGGATTATTCCGCGGCATCGGGCAGGCGCTCCGCGATCCGGCGCAAGGTCACGTCCTCCTCGAAATTCTTCTCCTGCCACTGCGAGTAATGGTTGGTGCGCCTGACCTCCACCGCCGTCACCTTGTATTCCGGGCAGTTCGTCGCCCAGTCCGAATAGTCGGTGGTGATGACGTTGGCGCCGGTCTTGGCATGGTGGAAGGTGGTGTAGACCACGCCCGGCTGCATCCGCTCGGAAATCACGGCCCGGAGCGCGATATCGCCCGAGCGGCTGGCGAGCGCGACGAGGTCGCCGTCGCGGACGCCGCGGCTTTCGGCGTCGAAGGGGTGGATTTCCAGCACGTCCTCGTCATGCCAGGCGCCGTTCTCGGTGCGCCTTGTCTGCGCGCCGACATTGTATTGCGAGAGGATGCGGCCCGTGGTGAGCAGCAGCGGGAAGCGCGGCCCCGTCCGCTCGTCGGTCGGGACATATTCGGTGATCATGAACTTGCCCTTGCCGCGCACGAAGCGGTCGACATGCATCAGGGGCGTCCCGGTCGGCGCCTTGTCGTTGCAGGGCCACTGCACCGAGCCGAGCTTGTCGAGCTTGTCGTAGGAGACGCCGGCGAAGCTCGGCGTCAATCGCGCGATCTCATCCATGATCTCGCTGGGATGGCCATAGGCCATCTCGTAGCCGAGTGCGCGGGCCAGATCGATCGTGACCTGCCACTCGTCCTTGCCGGCAAGCGGCGCCATCACCTGCCGCACGCGGTTGATGCGCCGCTCGGCATTGGTGAAAGTGCCGTCCTTCTCCAGGAAGGAGGCGCCCGGCAGGAAGACATGGGCGTATTTCGCCGTCTCGTTCAGGAAGATGTCCTGGATGACGACGCATTCCATCGAGGCCAATCCTGCCGTGACATGCTTGGTGTTGGGGTCCGACTGGGCGATGTCCTCGCCCTGGACGTAGAGCCCCTTGAAGGTGCCCTCGACCGCCTCGTCCAGCATGTTGTTGATGCGCAGGCCCTGTTCGGGATCGAGCGGCACGCCCCAGAGCATCTCGAAGACCTGCCGTGTCGAATCGTCGGAGACGTGGCGGTAGCCCGAGAATTCGTGCGGGAAGGAGCCCATGTCGCAGGAGCCCTGCACGTTGTTCTGCCCGCGCAGCGGATTGATGCCGACGCCGTCGCGCCCGATATTGCCGGTCGCCATGGCGAGGTTCGCCATCGCCATCACCGTGGTCGAGCCCTGGCTGTGCTCGGTGACGCCGAGCCCGTAATAGATCGCGCCATTGCCGCCGGTGGCGTAGAGCCGCGCCGCGGCGCGTACATCGGCCGCCGGCACGCCGGTATAGGTCTCGCTCGCTTCCGGCGAGTTCTCCTCGCGGGCGACGAAGCGGGCCCAATGCTCGAAATCGCCGAGATCGCAGCGCTCGCGCACATAAGCCTCGTCGATCAGCCCCTCGGTCACGACGACATGGCTCAGCGCATTGAGCAGCGCGACATTGGTGCCGGGGCGCAGCGGCAGGTGGTAATCCGCCTTCACATGCGGGGACTGCACCATGTCGATCCGGCGGGGATCGGCGACGATCAGCTTGGCGCCCTGGCGGATGCGCTTCTTCATCCGCGATGCGAAGACCGGGTGGCCGTCAGTCGGGTTGGCGCCGATGACGAGGATGACGTCGGACTTGGCGACGGACTTGAAGTCCTGCGTGCCGGCCGAGGTGCCGAGCGTCGTGCGCAGCCCATAGCCGGTCGGCGAGTGGCAGACGCGGGCGCAGGTATCGACATTGTTGTTGCGGAAGGCGGCGCGCACCAGCTTCTGGACGAGGAAGACCTCCTCGTTGGTGCAGCGCGACGAGGTGATGGCGCCGACCGATTCACGGCCGTACTTGGCCTGGATGCGCTTGAACTCGCTGGCCGCGTAGTTGATCGCCTCTTCCCATGACACTTCGCGCCATGGGTCGGTGATCTTCGCCCGGATCATCGGCTTGGTGATGCGGTCGGTATGGGTCGCATAGCCCCAGGCGAAGCGGCCCTTCACGCAGGAATGGCCCTCGTTCGCCTTGCCGTCCTTGTAGGGCACCATGCGGATGACGCGGTCACCCTGCATCTCCGCCTTGAACGAGCAGCCGACGCCGCAATAGGCGCAGGTCGTCACCACCGAATGCTCGGGCTGGCCATGCTCGATGACCTTGTTCTCCATCAGCGTCGCTGTCGGGCAGGCCTGCACGCAGGCGCCGCAGGAGACGCATTCCGAACCCAGGAAATCGGTCGGCCCCGCCGCGACGCGCGAGTCGAAGCCGCGGCCCGTAATCGTCAGCGCGAAGGTGCCCTGCACCTCCTCGCAGGCCCGCACGCAGCGATTGCAGACGATGCATTTCGACGGGTCGTAGGTGAAATAGGGGTTGGAGGTGTCCTTCGCGAGCCAGTTCTCGTTGGCGAGGCCGTCCTGGCCCTTGGCGAAGACGTGGTTCTCGCCCTCATAGCCGTAGCGCACTTCGCGCAGGCCGACGGCGCCGGCCATGTCCTGCAATTCGCAATCGCCATTGGCCGAGCAGGTCAGGCAATCCAGCGGATGGTCGGAGATGTAGAGCTCCATCACGCCCTTGCGCAGGCCGGAGAGGTTCTCCGACTGGGTGCGCACAATCATTCCGTCTTCTGCCGGAGTCGTGCATGACGCGGGCGTGCCGCGCCGCCCCTCGATCTCGACGAGGCAGAGCCGGCAGGAGCCGAAGGGTTCGAGCGAGTCGGTGGCGCAGAGCTTGGGGATCTTGGTGCCGAGGCTCATCGCCGCCGCCATCACCGAAGTGCCGGCCGGCACCGTGACGCTCTGGCCGTCGATGGTCAGCGTCACCGTCTTCTCGGAGAGCCGGATCGGCGTGCCGTAGTCGATTTCCTTGATCAGACTCATTCTGGCCTCCTCACTCGGCCGCCAGTGGCAGCGGAGGACGGTCGAAATCCTCGGGGAAATGGTTGAGCGCGCTCAGCACCGGCATGGGGGTCAGGCCGCCCATGGCGCAGAGCGAGGCATCGGTCATCAGCTTGGAGAGATCGCGCAGCACGGCGATGTTCTTGGGAACCTCAGTGCCGGCGATGATGCGGTTCATCGTCTCGACCCCGCGCGTCGCCCCGATGCGGCAGGGCGTGCACTTGCCGCAGCTTTCCTTGGCGCAGAATTCGAAGGCGAAGCGGGCCTGCTTGGCCATATCGACGCTGTCGTCGAACACCACGATGCCGCCATGGCCGAGCATCGCGCGCATCGCCGCGAGTGCCTCGTAATCCATCTGTACGTCGAGCTGTTCAGCCGTGAGATAGGCGCCGAGCGGCCCGCCGACCTGCACGGCCCGGATCGGCCGGCCCGAGAGCGTGCCGCCGCCCATATCCTCGATGATCTCGCGCAAGCTGATGCCGAAGGCGAGTTCGATCAGCCCGCCGCGCCTGACGTTGCCGCCGAGCTGGATCGGCAGCGTGCCGCGCGAGCGACCCATGCCGTAATCGGCATAGGTCTGTGCGCCATGGTCCATGATCCAGGGCACGGCGGCGAAGGAGAGCACGTTGTTGACGACGGTCGGCTTGCCGAACAGGCCCTGCAGCGCCGGCAGCGGCGGCTTGGCCCGGACGATGGCGCGCTTGCCTTCTAGGCTTTCCAGCAGCGAGGTCTCCTCGCCACAGATATAGGCGCCGGCCCCGAGCCGCACTTCCAGATGGAAGGCATGCTCCGAGCCCAACACCGAAGCGCCGATCATTCCGGCGGCTTCCGCCTTCAGGATCGCGCGCTGCAATGTGCGGTGGGCATGCGGATATTCGGAGCGCAGGTAGATGTAGCCGCGCGTCGCCCCGACCGCGATCGCGGCGATCACCATGCCCTCGATAACCAGATAGGGGTCGCCTTCGAACAGCATCCGGTCGGCGAAGGTGCCGCTGTCGCCCTCGTCGGCATTGCAGACGATGTATTTCTGCTCCGCCTTCGCGTCGTGAACGGTCTTCCACTTGATGCCGGTCGGGAAGCCGGCGCCGCCGCGGCCGCGCAGGCCCGATGCCTTTACCGCATCGACGATCTCGCCGCCGGTGAGCGCCAGCGCCTTCTCCAGCCCCTTGAAGCCGCCATAGGCGCGGTAATCCGCGATCGAGAGCGGGTCGATGACGCCGACGCGCTCGAAAGTGAGGCGCTGCTGGCGCTTCATCCAATCGAGTTCTTCGGTCTTGCCGAGGCGCAAGGCATGCGCGCCGCCCGAGACGAAGCCGGCATCGAAAAGCGCAGCGACGTCCTTCGCCGTGACCGGCCCGTAGGCGATGCGTCCCTCAGTCGTCTCGACCTCGACCAGCGGCTCCAGCCAGAGCATGCCGCGCGAGCCGTTGCGGACGATCTCGACGGAAAGCCCGCGCGTCGTCGCTTCGCTGGCGATGGCCTGCGCGACAGCTTCCGCGCCGACCGACAGGGCAGCGGCGTCGATGGGGACGAAGATGCGGACCGGTGCGGCGCTCATGAATGCGCCTTTCCGTGCTGGCAGAGCCCGGCGATGCGGGCGGCATCGACGCGCCCGATCAGTTCGCCATCGACCAGGGCCGAGGGCCCGAGCGCGCAATTGCCGAGACAATACACCGTTTCGACGATGGCGTCGCCGGCATGGTGGTCGTCGACCGCGATGCCGTGGTTGCGGGAAAGCTCGTCGACGACGCTTTCGCAGCCGAGCGCCTGGCAGGCTTCGGCCCGGCAGAGCTTGACGATGCGGGCCGGCTGCGGGGCGGTCTTGAAGTCGTGATAGAAGGAGATCGCGCCATGGACCTCGGCGCGCGACAGGTTAAGCGCTTCCGCGATCAGCGGCACGGCCTGCGGGTCGACATAGCCGAACTCGTCCTGCAGGGCATGCAGCATCGGCAACGTGGCGCCTTCCAGATGCGCCAGCCCCGCCACGATCATGCGTGCGCTGTCCTGATCCCAGGCCGGATAACCCGCCATCTTTCCTCCGCAGGCCCGCTTTGCGCGGCATATCTTTCAGCGAAAAATGGGCGTTCTTGGAATGATTTCAAATCGTTTCTTTCGAATGCGTGATAGTTTATAGCTATCAATATGCGCGATATAGGCGTGCGTCCGCCATGCGGCGGGTTTGGGCGGCTCCTAAAATTCTCCCGGAGGGCCATTTTGCGCTGCACAATGCTGCGCTGCTTCTAAGACGATAGGCGAAGGCTATCGAATGATGGGGCGGCGAGGCAGCCCGGCATCGGTGACCGGCTTCGTCATCATCAGGAGGTTGCGCGCGAGCGGCGCCACCGGCTGCCGGTCCGCCACGATCAGCCCGATCGTGCGCTGCGCCTCCGGCTCGACCAGCGACAGCGCTTTCGTGCCGAGGGGCACGCCGAAGAACTCCAGCAATTGCAGCGAGACGATGCTGGCGATGCCCTCGATGCCGGCATGCGACACCAGGTTGAAGATCGAGTTGGTCTCGATGACCGGGCGCGGGGAGGCACCGACCGAGCGGAAGATGCCGTCGATGATGCGCCGGTTCTGCATGTCTCCGGTCAGCAGGCACAGCTTCAGCTCGGCCGCTTCCGACCAGCCGATGGTCTCGCGCGCGCCGAAAGGTCCGTCCTCGCGCGTCAGCAGCACATAGGATTCCTGGTAGATCGGCTTGGAGATCACCCGGTCGAGCGGTTCGTTGTCGAGATAGGTCAGGCCGACATCGAGCTCGAAATTGTCGATGCGTTCCTGGATTTCCTGCGAAGTCAGCGACAGCACCGTCAGCGAGACTGCCGGGTAGCGCGCCGAGAAAGGCGCGGTGATGTGCGCGATCATCGGCAGCGCGGTCGGGATCGCGCCGAGCCTGATCCGGCCGGAGACGCCCTCGCGCAGTTCGGCGATCGAATCCTTCATCACCTCGGCCTCGGCCAGGATGCGCCTGGCATGGGCGAGCACGACCTCGCCCTCCTTGGTGAAGCCCTGGAAGCGCCGCCCGCGCTCGACGATCATCACGCCGAGCTCCTCCTCGAGCTGCACGATCGCGGCCGAAAGCGTCGGCTGCGAAACGTGGCAGGCCTCGGCGGCGCGGCGGAAATGCTTCTCGCGCGCCAGGGCATCGAGATAGAGGAGCTGGCGGATGATCATGAAATCGGCTCGGGAGCGGCTGACGTCGCCGCATGTCGAGCATCGGCATAGCGCGCCCGGCTTGCAAGCCGGGCAGTTGCATCGCTGCAAACAGGCTGTTGCCCCCGCGGCAACGCCCTGACGATTGCGCGCAGGGAGCCCCGCCCCTAACTGCGAGGGGCCGGGACGACCGGCAGGCAAACGGGCCGGGTGCGGCCCCGGGGCAAGTCATGGCGCAGGAACTCGAATTCGGGCTCGACACCTTCGGCGATGTCACCAACGGGGCGGATGGCAAGCCGCTGCCGCATGCGCAGGTGATCCGCAACCTCGTCGCGGAGGCCGAGCTGGCTGACAGCGTCGGCATCGACTTCATCGGCGTCGGCGAGCATCATCGTGCCGATTTCGCAGTGTCGGCGCCCGAAACCGTACTGGCCGGCATGGCCACGCGCACCAGCCGGATCAAGCTGGGCTCGGCGGTCACGGTGCTGAGCTCGGACGATCCGATCCGCGTCTTCCAGCGCTTCGCGACGGTCGATGCGCTCTCGAACGGCCGCGCCGAGGTCATCCTGGGCCGCGGCTCCTTCACCGAATCCTTCCCGCTCTTCGGCTTCGACCTGCGCGACTACGAGAAGCTCTTCGAGGAGAAGCTCGACCTGTTCGCGGCGCTGTTGCCGCAGGAGCCGGTGAGCTGGCAGGGCTCGATCCGCCCACCGCTCAAGGACCAGCTCATCTATCCGCCGGTCGAACATGGCCCGCTCAAGACCTGGATCGGCGTCGGCGGCAGCCCGGAATCGGTGGTGCGCGCGGTGCGCTACGACCTGCCGATGATGCTCGCCATCATCGGCGGCGACCCGCTGCGCTTCAAACCCTATGTCGATCTCTACCACCGCGCCTACGCGCAGCTCGACAGGCCGGCGAAACCGATCGGCGTCCATTCGCCGGGCTATGTCGCCGCGACCGACGAGCAGGCGAAGGAGGAGTTCTTCCCGGCCTTCAAGCAGATGCGCGACCGCATCGGCGCCGAGCGCGGTTGGCCGCCGATGGGCCGCGCCGAGTTCGAGCAGGAGGTCGCGCGCGGCTCGCTCTATCTCGGCTCGCCCGAGACGGTGGCGCGCAAGATCGCCTCAACGGCCAAGGGGCTGGGCATCGCCCGCTTCCAGCTCAAGTACAGCGCCGGCCCGCTGGCGCATGAGAAGCTGATGGCGTGCATCCGGCTCTATGGCGAGCAGGTCATCCCGCTGGTGCGGGAGATGCTGGCTTAAGGAGCTGCTCGGTCTCTGGAGCCGCGACGCGATTTCCTTCTCCCGGATGGGAAAAGGTGCCCCGGAGGGCCGGATGAGGGCCCGCCCTCACCACTAAAGGGCGCGCCGGCGCAGCCCCGTTTCAACGATCAGCGGCAGGCTCTCACCCCTGCCCCTCTCCCATCCGGGAGAGGGGGGTCCCTACGCCTGTCATCGACGCCACCGCTCATCCCACGACCTTCAGCGGATCGACCGATAGCGTCCGCTTCAGCGCTCGGAGCCCGAAGGTCGTGCGGGTCTGGCGCACGCCGGGGATGCGGTAGATCGTTCCGCGCAGGAAACGCTCGTAATGATCGGTGCCGCTAACGACGACCTTGGCGAGATAATCGTATTCGCCGGTCACCAGATGCGCCTCGACCACCTCGGGTGCCCGCGTCAGCGCCTCGGCGAACTGGTCGAGCACCTTGTCGTCATGCTTGTCGAGGGTGATCTCGACGAAGACGACATTGTTGTAGCCGAGCGCCTGATGGTCGAGCAGCGCGACATATTTCTCGATCACACCCGCCTCTTCCAGCCGCTTCACCCGGGTCCAGCAGGGAGAGGGCGAAAGGCCGACCTTTTCGGCCAGGGCTTGGGTCGTGAGCCGGCCGTCCTCCCGGAGTTCCGCCAGGATCTTCCGGTCGATCGCGTCGAGAGCAGGGTTCTTCTGGCTCTTCTTGTTCATCGGAATGGCATTCTGCAGTTTCGAAGAAAGGCAGAAGGATCATCTGCCATGACTGGAAGGCGCAGGCAAATTCGAAAGGAACCACCGGCGCTTCGGGCCTAGCTTGGTTGCAGGGGAAACGATCGTCCTGCCGGCCGCAGCCGCCGTGCGGGACGATGCCGCTGACGAGATGCCTTGCCGGAGGCCGGTAAAGGCGGAATGCTGGCGGCGCCAGGGATGGAGGCGCTCATGAGCAGCGACAAGGCCGGCAGCGCGCCGGCAGCGGTCCAGCCACTGCAGTTCCATGTGCCGAAGCCGGCCAGTCGACCGGGCGAGAAACCCGATTTCTCCGATGTCGTGATCCCCAAGGCCGGCTCCGTCGCGCGTCCGCCGGTCGATGTCGACCCCAAGGACATCCGCGACCTCGCCTATTCGATCATCCGCGTCCTCAACCGCGAGGGCGAGGCGGTCGGTCCCTGGGTGCCCGATCTCTCGCAGGAGGAGCTGATCCGGGGTCTGCGTCACATGATGACGCTGCGCGCCTTCGACGGGCGCATGCAGATGGCGCAGCGCCAGGGCAAGACCTCGTTCTACATGCAGCACACCGGCGAGGAGGCAGTGAGCTGCGCCTTCCGCATCGCGCTCCAGCCCGGCGACATGAACTTCCCGACCTATCGCCAGGCCGGCCTGCTGATCGCGCACGATTACCCGCTCGTCGACATGATGTGCCAGATCTATTCGAACGAGCGCGACCCGATGAAGGGCCGGCAATTGCCGGTGATGTACTCCTCAAAGGAGCACGGCTTCTTCTCGATCTCCGGCAATCTCGCCACCCAGTTCGTCCAGGCCGTCGGCTGGGCGATGGCCTCGGCGATCAAGCAGGACACCCGCATCGCCGCCGCCTGGATCGGCGACGGCTCGACGGCGGAATCGGACTTCCACGCCGCGCTCGTCTTCGCCTCGACCTACAAGGCGCCGGTCGTGCTGAACGTCGTCAACAACCAGTGGGCGATCTCGACTTTCCAGGGCATCGCGCGCGGCGGCTCCGGCACCTTCGCGGCAAGGGGGCTCGGCTTCGGCATCCCGGCCCTGCGCGTCGACGGCAACGACTACCTCGCCGTCTATGCGGTCGCGCAATGGGCGGTCGAGCGTGCCCGCCGCAATCTCGGGCCGACGCTGATCGAATACGTCACCTATCGCGCCGGCGCGCATTCGACCTCGGACGACCCCTCCGCCTATCGTCCCAAGCACGAATCCGACGACTGGCCGCTGGGCGACCCGCTCGTCCGGCTGAAGCAGCACCTGATCGCTGTCGGCGCCTGGTCGGAAGAGCGGCACAAGCAGGCCGAGGCCGAGATCCTCGCCAGCGTCATCGCCGCGCAGAAGGAGGCGGAAAGCTTCGGCACGCTGCACTCCGGCGGCAAGCCCTCGGCGCGCGACATCTTCGAGGATGTCTATGCCGAGCTGCCGCCGCATCTGCGCCGCCAGCGCCAGCAGATCGGAGTCTGACGCGATGGCACGCATGACGATGATCGAGGCGATCCGCTCCGCCATGGACGTCTCGATGGGGCGCGACGACGATGTCGTGGTCTTCGGCGAGGATGTCGGCTTCTTCGGCGGCGTCTTCCGCTGCACCCATGGGCTCCAGCAGAAATACGGCGTCTCGCGCTGTTTCGACGCGCCGATCAGCGAGGCCGGCATCGTCGGCACCGCGATCGGCATGGCGGCCTATGGCCTGAAACCCTGCGTCGAGATCCAGTTCGCCGACTACATGTACCCGGCCTATGACCAGATCGTCTCTGAGGCCGCCCGCCTGCGCTATCGCTCGGCCGGCGACTTCACCTGCCCACTGGTGATCCGCATGCCGACCGGCGGCGGCATCTTCGGCGGCCAGACCCACAGCCAGAGCCCGGAAGCGCTCTTTACCCATGTCTCGGGGCTGAAGACGATCGTCCCGTCCAACCCCTATGATGCCAAGGGCCTGCTGATCGCGGCGATCGAGGACCCCGACCCGGTGATCTTCCTCGAGCCGAAGCGGCTCTATAACGGCCCATTCGACGGTCATTACGACCGGCCGGTCACGGCCTGGTCGAAGCATGAGCTCTCCGAGGTCCCGGAAGGCCATTACACCGTGCCGCTCGGCAAGGCGGTGACGCGGCGCGAGGGCTCCGCCGTCACCATCCTTGCCTATGGCACCATGGTCCATGTCGCGCTGGCGGCAGCCGAGGACACCGGCATCGATGCCGAGGTCATCGACCTGCGCACGCTGGTCCCGCTTGATCTCGATGCGATCATCGCCTCGGTCCAGAAGACCGGCCGTTGCATCGTGCTGCACGAGGCGACGCTGACCTCCGGCTTCGGCGGCGAGCTCGCCGCGCTGGTGCAGGAACACTGCTTCTATCATCTGGAGGCGCCGGTGATGCGCGTCACCGGTTGGGACACGCCCTATCCACATGCGCAGGAATGGGACTATTTCCCCGGCCCCGCCCGCCTCGGACAGGCGCTGCGCGACATCATGGAGGCACGCTGATGGCCGAGCGCATCATCAAGCTGCCGGATGTCGGCGAGGGCATTGCGGAAGCCGAGCTCGTCGAGTGGCACGTCAAAATCGGCGATATCGTCCGCGAGGACGACCTGCTCGCCGCCGTGATGACCGACAAGGCGACGGTCGAGATTCCCTCACCGGTCGAGGGCGAGGTCACCTGGGTCGGCGCCGAGGTCGGCGACACCGTCGCGATCGGCTCGGCCATCGTGAAGTTGAAGGTTGCAGGGGAGGGCGGCGCGGCGGCGGAGCAATCCGTCGCGGAAGAGGGCGCGCAAGAAGCCCCGGCCGAGAAGCCAGCCGCGCCGCCGGCCCCGCCCAAGGCCGAAAAGCCCGCCGCACCCGCTGCTCCCGCCAAGGCGGCCGCTCCGCCTCCACCGCCGCCGAAAGCCGCGCGCGCCGACGCCGCCCCCGCCCAGCGCCGCGCGCCGGGCGAGAAGCCGCTCGCCTCGCCGGCCGTGCGCTTGAAGGCCCGCGAGGCCGGGGTCGATCTGCGCCAGGTCCAGGGCACGGGCCCCGCCGGCCGCATCACCCATCAGGACATCGATGCCTTCCTGCTGCGCGGTCCGGAGCCGGTCCGCGGTGGCGGGCTCGTCGAACAGAACGCCGTCACCGAGGTCAAAGTCGTCGGCCTGCGCCGCCGCATCGCCGAGAAGATGGCGCTGTCGAAGGCGCGCATCCCGCACATCACCATCGTCGAGGAGATCAATGTCTCGCCGCTGGAGGACCTGCGCGCGACGCTGAACAAGAAGCCGACGCCGGAGCGGCCGAAGCTGACGATCTTGCCCTTCCTGATGCGCGCCATGGTCAAGGCGCTCGCCGAGCAGCCGGCGCTGAACGCGCTCTATGACGACGAGGCGGGGATCGTGCGCCAGCACGCCGCGATCAATATCGGCATCGCCACGCAGACGCCGACCGGCCTGATCGTGCCGGTGGTCAAGCATGCCGAGGCGCGCGATCTCTGGGGCTGCGGCATTGAGCTCAATCGCCTCGCCGAGCGCGGCCGCGACGGCACCGCGACGCGCGACGAACTGACCGGCTCGACCATCACCATCACCTCGCTCGGCGCGCTCGGTGGCATCGCGACGACCCCGGTGATCAACCACCCGGAAGTCGCCATCGTCGGCGTCAACAAGATGGTGGTCAGGCCCGTCTGGGACGGCACCACCTTCGTGCCGCGCAAGATGATGAATCTCTCCTGCAGCTTCGATCACCGCGTCATCGACGGCTGGGACGCCGCTGTCTTCGTGCAGCGGCTGAAGGAGCTGCTGGAGAACCCGGCCACGCTCTTCGTGGACATCTGAGGAGCGTGCCATGACGGACATCACCTGCAAGCTGCTCGTCATCGGTGCCGGCCCGGGCGGCTATGTCTGCGCCATCCGCGCCGGCCAGCTCGGCATCGACACGGTCATCGTCGAGAGCACCAAGCTCGGCGGTTCCTGCCTCAATGTCGGCTGCATCCCCTCCAAGGCGATGATCCATGTCGCCGAGGAATTCGAGAAGGCGGCGGAAGCCGCCGCTGGCAAGACGCCCTTCGGCCTGACGGTCTCCCAGCCCGCGCTCGACCTCAGGCAGGCCGTGGCCTGGAAGGACGGCATCGTCCAGCGCCTCAACAACGGCGTCGCCGGCCTGCTGCGCAAGGCCAAGGTCAACAAGATCCTTCATGGCCGCGCCCGCTTCCGCGACGGCAAGACCGTCGTGGTCGAGACCGAGACCGGGCCGAAGACGGTTCATGCCGAGGCCATCGTCATCGCCACCGGTTCCGCTCCGGTGGAGCTGCCCTTCCTGCCCTTCGGCGGCAATGTCATCTCCTCGACCGGCGCACTGGCGCTGACCGAAGTGCCGAAGCGGCTCGTCGTGGTCGGCGGCGGCTATATCGGGCTGGAACTCGGCACCGCCTTCGCCAAGCTCGGAGCCAAGGTCACGGTGGTGGAGGCGCAGGACCGTATCCTGCCGCTCTACGATGCTGAATTGACCGGACCCATCTCCAAGCGCTTGACCGCGCTCGGCGTCGAGGTGCTGACGGGCGCCAAGGCGCTCGGGCCTACGCCCAAGGGCGGTGCGCAGAAGGGCGACGGCCTGCGTATCGAGACGGCAGACGGCAAGGAGCGCGCGCTGTCGGCCGACAAGATTTTGGTCACGGTCGGCCGCAAGCCGTTCACTGACGGACTCGGCCTCGAAAACCTCGTGCTCGAGATGGATGGCCGCTTCATCCGTATCGGCGAGCGTTGCGAGACAGCGATGCGCGGCATCTACGCCATCGGCGACGTCACCGGCGAGCCGATGCTGGCCCATCGCGCCATGGCGCAGGGCGAGATGGTGGCGGAGATCGTCGCCGGGCTGCCGCGTGCCTGGGACAAGCGCTGCATCCCGGCGATCTGCTTCACCGATCCCGAGATCGTCTCGGTCGGCCTCTCGCCGGAGGAGGCGAAGCGCGCCGGCCACGAGCTCAAGATCGGCCAGTTCCCCTTCGCCGCAAATGGCCGCGCCATGACCCGCCATGGCGAGGCCGGCTTCGTCCGCGTGGTCGCGGAGGAACGCAGCGACCTCGTGCTCGGCATCCAGGCGGTGGGCTCAGGCGTCTCGGAACTCTCGGCCGCCTTCGGGCTGGCGATCGAGATGGGCGCGACGCTGCAGGATATCGCCGGCACGATCCACGCCCATCCGACGCTCGGCGAGGCCCTCCCGGAGGCCGCGATGAAGGCGCTCGGCCACGCGCTGCATATCTAGCCGGCGCGGCGTTTCGGCGCAGCGACAGCATGGCGCCTTGATGGGCGGTTCCGGCGGCGCGATCTGAAGCACGCCGCCAGCAAGGGCGGCGCTTTGCGAGTTCCCATCATGCCTGCCGAGACCGACTGGCCGACCCTGTCCCCGCTCCAGACCGGCCTGCGCGGCCGCTGCCCGCGCTGCGGCCAGGGCCGCATGTTCGAGGGTTTCCTCAAGATCAAGCCGAAATGCGAGGCTTGCGGGCTCGACTATTCCTTCGCCGATCCGGCGGATGGCCCGGCCTTCTTCGTGATGATGTTCGTCTGCATCCCGGCGGTCGCCTTCCCGCTCTGGCTGGAGCTGACCTACAGCCCGCCGACATGGGTGCATCTGGTCACGACGCTGCCGCTGATCCTGCTGACCTGCATCCCGCCGCTGCAGCCGCTCAAGGGCTGGCTCGTGGCTTCGCAATATGTCCACAAGGCCGAGGAAGGCCGTCTCGCGAGCCCGGCGGCAGGCTCGGGCCCCTCCGGGGGCTGAGCCGGCGCGAAGGCCGGCGCGCTATTCGCGCGCGCCCGCTTTGACGAAGCCCTGCAATTCCGGCGTCCGCGGGTTGGCGAAGAGTTCCTTCGAGGGGCCTTCTTCCCAGATCTTGCCCTGATGCATGAAGATGGTGTTGTTCGCGACATTGCGCGCGAAAGCCATCTCATGCGTCACCAGGATCATGGTCATGCCGCCCTTGGCAAGCTTCTCCATGACCAGCAGCACCTCGCCCGTCAGCTCGGGGTCGAGCGCCGAGGTCACCTCGTCGAACAGCATGACCTTGGGCTTCATCGCCAGCGAGCGGGCGATGGCGACGCGCTGCTGCTGCCCGCCCGAGAGATTGTCGGGGTAGCTGTCGAACTTCTCGGAGAGGCCGACCTGCGCCAGCACCTCCTTGGCGAGTGCCAGCGCCTCCGCCTGCGGCACCTTCTTGGTGATGCGCGGCGAGAGCATGATGTTCTGCCCGACCGTCAGATGCGGGAAGAGATTGTAGCTCTGGAAGACGATGCCGACATCCTTGCGCAGGTCGCGCAGGCGTTTCGGGTCCTGGTCGACGACATGGCCGGCCACCTCGATGCGGCCGGACTGGAAGGCCTCGAGCCCGTTGATGCAGCGCAGCATGGTGGATTTGCCCGAGCCCGAGCGGCCGATCAGCGCCACGACCTGTCCGGTCTCGACCGAGAGCGAGACGCCCTTCAGGACCTCGAGCGGGCCGTAGCTCTTGTGGACGTCTTCAATGAGGACGGCTGGCATTCATCACCTTTTCGAGATGGCGGCTGAGCCGGGAGAGGGGGAAGCAGATCGCGAAATAGATCAGCGCGACCAGCCCGAAGACCCGGAAGGAATCGAAGGTTGCGTTGTTGACGAGCTGCCCGGCGCGCGCGAGCTCGACGAAGCCGACGACCGAGACGATCGAGGTGTTCTTCACGAGCTGGACGAGGAAGCCGACCGTCGGCGGCAGCGAGATGCGGATCGCCTGCGGCAGGATGACGTAGCGGTAGGTCTGCGCCGGCGAATGGGCCAACGAGGCCGAGGCCTCCCATTGCTGGAACGGCACGGACTCGATCGAGCCGCGCCAGATCTCGGCGAGATAGGCGCTGACATAGATCGCCAGCGAGGCAGACGCCGCCAGGAAGGGCGGCAGCTCGACGCCGAAAAGCGACAGCCCGTAATAGCTCATGAACAGCACCATGAGCACGGGGATCGACTGGATGACGAGGATGTAGGTCGCGGCGATGCGGCGCAGCAGCTTGATCCGCGACAGGCGCATGATCGCGAAGACGCCGCCGATCAGGCTGCCGATCAGGAAGGCGATCGCGGTGAGCAGCAGCGTCCAGCCGGCTGCGCGCAGGAGGAAGAGGGCCTCGGGCCAACCGAAGGTCGTCATCAGGCGGCCTCCGCCCTGGCATCGAGCCGGTCGACGCTGGAAACCCGCGGGAAAACCGCCCGGCCGAGCCAGTTGAGCGCGACCTTCAGCGTCAGCGCCAGCGCCAGATAGATGATGGTGACGACGATATAGGTCTCGAAGCTGCGGAAGGTGTTCTGCTCGATGATCGCGGCGGTGCCCGAAAGCTCGGGGACGGCGATGAAGGAGCAGATTGAGGAGGCGAGCAGCATCAGCACGAATTGCGAGGACAGCGCCGGCCACACCCGGGCGAGCGCCGGCATCAGCACGACATGCTGGAAGACCTGGCGCTTGGTCATGGCCAGCGACAGGCCGGCCTCGAGCTGCGAGCGGTGGATCGAGTCGACGCCGGCGCGGATGATCTCCGTCGCATAGGCGCCGAGATTGAGCGTCATGGCGAGCAGGGCGGCTTCCGTGCCCGGCAGGCGGATGCCGATCAGCGGCAGGCCGAAGAACAGCATGAAGAGCTGCACCAGGAAGGGGGTATTGCGCATCAGCTCGACGTAGGCGTCGACGAGCAGCCCGACCCAGCGCCCGAGCAGGCTCTTGGCCGCGACGAGCAGCACCGCGAGGACCAGCCCGAGCACGATTGCGCCGAAGGACAGGCCGAGCGTCAGCAGGACGCCGTCGATGATCCGGTCCGACTCCGCGAAGATCGGCTCGAATTGAAATTGAATCGGCATGGATCTCCTGCCTGGCAGAGCGCCGTGGCCGACGGGGCGAGCCCCGTCGGCGGTCGGTGGTCAGATGTCAGATCGGAAGGCGGATGCTCAGAAGGTCGGGAGCTGCGGCAGCGGGCCGCCGACCCACTTCTCGGAGACCGCGTTCAGCTCGCCGTTCTGCTTGATGTAGTAGATCAGGTTGTTGAGCCACTGCTTCAGCTCGTAGGCGTCCTTGCGGACGGTCATCGAGTTCGGCTGCATGCCGAAGAAGAACTTGAGCTCGGTCTCGGTCTCGCCGCGCGCCTTGATGGCTGCGTTGGCCTGGGCGTCCGGCCCCGCGATGGCCTCGACCTGGCCGGAGAACAGCGCCTGCATGGTGGTGGCGTCGTCCTCGAAGCGCAGGATCTTGAGGTTGAGCTCCTTCTCGCGGTTGGTGAACTCGCGCTCGACGCTGGAGCCGCGGTTGACGCCGACGGTGCGGTTGCGCAGGTCTTCCCAGGTTTTGATCGGGGTGTTCTTCTTGGCGTAGATGCCGGTCTGGAAGGCGCTGTAGGGGATGGTGAACATCACCGCCTTGGCGCGCTCGGGCGTCGGCGCCAGCGTCGCCACCAGGAAATCGACCTTGCCCGCTTCCAGCGCGGGGATGCGGGCGGGCGGCGTCAGCTGCACCACCTCGACCGGGACGCCGAGATATTTGCCGACCAGCGCGGTCACGTCCGCGTCGTAGCCGATGGCGTTGCCCTGCGCGTCGACCGAGCCGTAGGGCGGGGCGCCGATCAGCACGCCGACCTTGACCTTGCCGCGCTTGACGATGTCGTTGATCGTCTGCGCCGAGGCGTGGCTCGCCGCGAGCATGCCGGCGCCGAGCGCGAGAGCCATGCCGGCGATCTTGATATGCTTGAGGATATTCACTGGACGTCTCCCGTTATGCTGCATTCGCGCGATTGATCCCCGGCTTCTGATGGCCGGTTGGAGGCAAGGCTCAGTTTCCCTTTCGGACGACGTTCTCCAAGGGCTCGCCGGAGAAGCGCCGCCTGATGTTACCAGCTATGACTGCTTGGCGCCGCCGGATCGTTCCGTTGGTCCAGCCGGACATATGAGGGGTCATTAAAACGTTTGAAAGATCCTGGAAAGGCAGTTTCGACGGCAAGGGCGCTGCGTCGCCGGCCTGTGGATAACGGTACCAGGTGTCGATGATCGCCCCGCCGATGCGCCGGCTCCTCAGCGCCTCGTACAGGGCCTCCTCGTCGACCGTCGGTCCGCGCCCGACATTGACGAGGACGGCGTCGGGGCGCATCGCCGCGAAGGCGGCGGCGCCGACGATGCCCTTGGTCTCCTCCGTCAGCGGCACGGAGACGACGACGACATCGACCGAGCCGAGGAATGCGGCGAGCTGGTCGAGGGTGAAGGCCCGGTCGACCAGCGGCGACGTCGCGACGGGGCTGCGGTTGGCGACATGCACCTGCATCTCGAACGCCTTGGCGCGGGCCGCGATCGCCTTGCCGATATGGCCGAAGCCGAGGAGCCCGATGGTGCGTCCGGCGATCTCGTCATGCACGCGCTCCGGCGCCCCCGCCCACCAGGCCCAGTCGCCCTGGCGCAGCCGCCGGTCGGCATCGGCGAGCGGGATCGCGCGGGCCAGCAGCGCGCTCATCACATATTCCGCGATCGCCTGCTCGTGCCCGAAGCAGTTGCACACGGCGGCAGAAGCCGGCAGCAGCTCGAGATCGACCGCGTCGTAGCCGGCTCCGGGAACGTGGAACAGCCGCAGCCCCGCGGGCGTCGGCAGGCTCGCATCGAACTTCACCCCGATGATCGCCTCGGCCTGCGCATAGGCCGCCCTGTGCTCATCGCTCGCCAGCACGTCCGGCAGCATGCGGATCTCGGCTCCGGGGCCGAGCAGCTCGGCGAAACCCTGGGAGAAGCTGGCGGCATTCTCGCCGTGGAAGATGATGCGCATGGTTTTGGACGTCCGGCAGGTCGATAGGGCGGAAGCTCAATGGGACAGCAGCGGTTCGACGCTGCTGTCGAGCAGGGACGGGTCGATGGTCTCTTCCATCTCGTCGAACATGCGCTCGACGAAGGCGATCAGCCCGTCGGAGGCCGCGATGGCGCGCTCGGGCTGAGACGAGGCGATGCCATTCAGCAAGGCGAGATGCGCGTCGACCGTGCCGTCCAGGCTATGCTGGCCCGGCATGTGGCTATGATAGATCGAGCCGATGCGGCGGAAGATGGTGTGCAGCGGTCGCAGCGTGTGCTCGAGGAACGGCTCGCCCGCGGTCGACAGGATCATCTGGTCGATCCGCCGGTCGAGACCGTTGAATTCGGCCAGGGTCAGGCTCTCGCGGCGGTCGCGCAGCAGGCGAGCCATATGCAGCATCTGGTTTCGGTGCATGGGCCCGGCGCGCTCGGCCGCGAGCCGTGCGACGAAGCGCTCCAGGTCGCGGCGGAGTTTCAGCAGCACGCGCTCGCGCGCCAGATCGATCGGCGCGATCTGCAGCCCGTGCCGGGGGCGGATGGTGATCAGCGTGTCGGCCGACAGGCGGTTCACGGCGTGGTGGATCGGCGTGCGGCCGAAGCCGGTCATGTCCTGCAGATCCTGCATCGTCAGCAGGCGGCCGGGCTTCAGCGTGCAGTCGATCAGCATCGCCTCGATGCGTTCATAGGCGAGTTCGAAGAAGTTCAGGCGGTTGCGGCGCGGCGGCGGCTCGAGGGCATCGAGCGCGGCAAGCTTCGGCTTCTCTTTGCGTGCTGCCATGGTTCCCTCCGCAGGGGCTCTTGCCGGCCCGTTTTGCCGGTACGATAAACATGTTGTGATATTTTACAAGCTCTCTTATGGTCGGCGCATCTCGGCACCAGCTTAGGCCGGTCGAGGCGCAGGCAAAAGGATGGGCCCGGCCCGACGAAAGTCGCAAAGCCGGCCCTCGCCAGGGGAGGCGACAGTGAAGATCACCGCGATCGAGACCTTGCGGACGGACGAATTCGCCAATGTCCTGTGGGTCCGGGTCCACACCGATGCGGGGCCGATCGGCCTGGGCGAGACCTTCTACGGCGCCGCTTCGGTGGAAGCGCATCTGCACGACACGCTCGCCATGCGGCTGCTCGGCAAGAATCCGCTGCATATCGAGGCGCTGCACAAGGAGATGACCAACCTGCCGATGGCGCAGGCCTCGACCGGCGCCGAGTCGCGCGCGACCTCGGCCGTCGACATCGCTCTCTGGGACATCTTCGGCAAGGTCTGCGGCCAGCCGGTGCATCAGATGCTCGGAGGCCTGTGTCGCGACAAGCAGCGCATCTATAACACCTGCGCCGGCTACAAATATGTCCGTTCGCACAACATCAAGCCGGTCTCGACCTGGAATCTCGGCGAGGTTGCCGGGCCCTACGAGGATCTCGACGGCTTCATGAACCGCGCCGACGCGGTGGCCGAGAGCCTGCTGGAGCAGGGCATCACCGCCATGAAGATCTGGCCCTTCGATCCGCCGGCGATCGAGAACCAGGGGCTGTTCATCACGCCCGAGCAGATGCGCAAGGCCTGCGAGCCCTTCGAGAAGATCCGCAAGGCCGTCGGTGACAAGATCGAGATCATGGTCGAGTTCCACTCGCTCTGGAACCTGCCGACCGCGATCAAGATCGCCCGCGTGCTTGAGCAGTACGAGCCGAGCTGGTACGAGGACCCGATCCGGATGAATTCGCCGCAGGCGCTGGCCGAATTCGCGCGCTCGACCAAGGTGTCGGTGACGGCGAGCGAGACGCTGGGCTCGCGCTTCCCCTACAAGGACATGCTCGACCGCGACGCGATGCATGTCGTGATGGCCGATCTGTGCTGGACCGGCGGCCTGACCGAGGGCCGCAAGATCGCGTCCATGGCCGAGACCTATCACCGCCCCTTTGCGCCGCATGACTGCATCGGCCCGGTCGGCTTCATCGCGGCGATCCACGCCTCCTTCAGCCAGCCCAACACGCTGATCCAGGAATCGGTGCGCGCCTTCTACACCGGCTGGTACAAGGAGCTGGTTACCGAGATGCCGCGGATCGAGGGCGGCTATGTCTATCCGATGGAGGCGCCCGGCCTCGGCGTCGAGTTGCTGCCGGCGGTGTTCGAGCGCCCGGACCTGACGGTCCGCCGTTCCGACCTGTGAGGGCACCCATGAGCAATCCTCTCTTCGATCTCACCGGCCGCACGGCTCTCGTCACCGGCTCGTCGCGCGGTCTCGGCCGCGCGATGGCGGAAGGGCTCGCGGCGGCGGGAGCACGCATTCTCGTCAACGGCACCGATGCCGAGCGTGTCGCCACCGCGGTGAAGGAGATGCGTCAGGCCGGCTACGAGGCCGACGCAGCGCCCTTCGACGTCACCTCCGAAGATGCCGTCGCGAAAGCCTTCGCCGGCTTCGACGCGGCCGGCGTCGCCGTCGACATCCTCGTCAACAATGCCGGCATCCAGTTCCGCAAGCCGATGGTCGAGCTCGCCACGGCCGACTGGCAGCGGGTCATCGACACCAACCTGACCTCGGCCTTCGTCATCGGCCGGGAAGCGGCGAAGCGCATGATCACCCGCGGCCACGGCAAGATCATCAATATCGGCTCGCTGACCTCGGCGCTCGCCCGCGCGACGGTCGCGCCCTATACGGTCGCCAAGGGCGGCATCAAGATGCTGACCCAGGCGATGGCGGCCGAATGGGCCGAACACGGCATCCAGGCCAACGCCATCGGCCCCGGCTACATGTTGACCGACATGAACCAGGCGCTGATCGAGAACCCGACCTTCGACGCCTGGGTGAAGGGCCGCACGCCGGCGAAGCGCTGGGGCAAGCCGGGGGAGCTGATCGGCGCCGCCGTGTTCCTCGCCGCGCCGGCCTCCGACTACGTCAACGGCCAGATCATCTATGTCGATGGCGGGATGCTCGCGGTCCTGTAAAAGAGCCGGGCCGATGCATCGGCCAGTGAAGCCGATGCGCGCCGGAGGAAACGGATGGCCCGCCCGCGCCTTGACGCGCTCGACCGCAAGATCATCGCCGAGCTGCAGATCAACTCGCGCCTCTCGGTGCAGGATCTCGCCGAGCGCGTCGGTCTCTCCGCTTCGCCCTGCGCCCGGCGCATCCGCATCCTGGAGGAGGCCGGCGTCATCCAGGGCTATGCCGCGATCATCGACCAGACCAAGGTCGGCCTGCCGATCAGCGTCTTCGTCTCGATCAAGCTGGAGCGCCAGCGCGAGGACGAGCTCGACCGCTTCTCGCAGGCCGTGGCGCGCTGGCCCGAGGTGGTCGACTGCTACCTGATGACCGGCCAGCGCGACTATCTCCTGCGCATCGTCGTGCGCGACCTGCCGGCCTATGAGCGCTTCCTCAAGGACAAGCTCACCCGCCTCGACGGCGTCGCCTCGATCGAGTCGAGTTTTGCGCTGGGGCAGGTGAAGCGCTCCAGCGCGCTTCCGATCGCGGCGGCGCCTGAGGAGGAGTGACGGCGACGGAGCGGTCTATCGCTCTGCCGAAGCCGCCCAGATATTGATGCCGCCATCGACCGCATGCTTGTCGATCGCCGCCAGCTCCTCGGCCGAAAACTCCGTGTTCTTCAGCGCCGCG
Organism: Allobosea sp. 67-29; assembly: GCF_001898115.1. Classification (GTDB taxonomy): domain Bacteria; phylum Pseudomonadota; class Alphaproteobacteria; order Rhizobiales; family Beijerinckiaceae; genus Allobosea. Next base: position 457,912 of record NZ_MKSQ01000005.1, read on the forward strand.
ACGCAGTCCGTCACCTGCTCCGGCCGGCTCGCCCCGATCAGGGCGGATGTCACGCGCCCGTCGCGCAGAACCCAGGCGATCGCCATCTGCGCGAGGCTCTGGCCGCGCGCCCTGGCGATCTCGTTCAGCGCCGCGATGTGGCTGATGTTGTCTTCGCTGAGGAAGCCCTCGCGGAAGGAGGGGGCCTTCTTGTCGGCGCGGCTGCCGGCCGGGACGCCCTTGAGGTACTTGTCGGTCAGCATGCCCTGCGCCAGCGGCGAGAACACGATCGAGCCGATGCCCTCGGCATCGAGCGTGTCGAGCAGCTTGTCCTCCTCGATCCAGCGGTTGAGCATCGAGTAGCTCGGCTGGTGGATCAGGCACGGCGTGCCGAGCCGGCGCAGGATCGCGACGGCCTCCTGCGTGCGCTTCGAATTATAGGAGGACAGGCCGACATAGAGCGCCTTGCCCTGCCGCACGATGGCGTCGAGCGCGCCCATCGTCTCCTCCAGCGGTGTGTTCGGGTCGAAGCGGTGCGAATAGAAGATGTCGACATAGTCGAGCTTCATCCGCTTCAGGCTCTGGTCGAGGCTGGAGATCAGGTATTTGCGGCTGCCCCATTCGCCATAGGGGCCGGGCCACATCCGGTAGCCGGCCTTGGTCGAGATGACGAGCTCGTCGCGATAGCCGGCGAAATCCTGCTGGAGGATTTCGCCGAAAGCGGTCTCGGCCGAGCCGGGCGGCGGGCCGTAGTTGTTGGCGAGGTCGAAATGGGTGATGCCGAGATCGAAGGCGGTGCGGCAGATATCACGCATGTTGGAGCGCGAGCCGGTCTCGCCGAAATTCTGCCAGAGGCCGAGCGAGAGCGCCGGGAGCTGCAGGCCGCTGCGGCCGCAGCGGTTGTAGCGCATCGCGTCGTAGCGGTTGGGATTGGCCATGGCTGAAGCCTCTCAATCGATTGAAGCGGATATAAAATGAAGGCCCGGTGGCGTTTGGTCCACCGGGCCTCGCTGTCGTCAGATCGCTATCCGATCAGGCGGCGGCGTAGCCGACCGTGCCCTTGATCTCGAGGAACTCCTCGAGGCCGAAATCGGCGTATTCGCGGCCGTTGCCGGACTGCTTGTAGCCGCCGAAGGGCGCGCCGGCGTCCCAGGCCGGGTAGTTGATGTAGACATTGCCCGCGCGCATCTGCGCCGCGACCTTGCGGGCGCGCTCCTGCGAGCCGGACTGGACATAGGCCGCCAGGCCATAGGGCGTGTCGTTCGCGCGCTCCACCACCTCGTCGTCGCTCTTGTAGGGCAGGATCGAGAGCACGGGGCCGAAGATCTCCTCGCGGGCGATGGTCATCTCGTCGGTGACGCCGCCGAACACGGTCGGGCGGACATAATAGCCGCGATTGAGGCCTTCCGGACGGCCCGCGCCGCCGGTGACCAGCGTCGCGCCTTCCTTGATGCCGGCCTCGATCAGGCGCTGTACCTTCTCGTATTGCGCCTCGCTGACGACCGGGCCGAGGAAGACGCCGTCAGCGGAGGGAGCGCCGACCTTGAGCGGCTCGGCCACCTGCTTGGCAATGGCGAGCGCCTCTTCATGCAGCTTCTCCGGCACGAACATCCGGGTCGGCGCGTTGCAGGACTGGCCGGAATTGCGCATCACGCTCTCGACGCCGAGCTTCACCGACTTCCTGAGGTCGGCATCGTCCAGGATGATGTTGGCCGACTTGCCGCCGAGCTCCTGATGCACGCGCTTGACCGTATCCGCCGCCGCCTTGGCGACGAGAATACCGGCCCGCGTCGAGCCAGTGAAGGAGACCATGTCGACGCCCGGATGGCGCGAGATCGCTTCGCCGACCGTCGGCCCGTCGCCGTTGACGAGGTTGAACACGCCCTTCGGCACGCCGGCCTCGTCCATCGCCTCGGCGAAGATGATGGCGTTGAGCGGGGCGATCTCGGAGGGCTTCAGCACCATGGTGCAGCCGGCGGCGAGCGCGGGCGCGACCTTGCACATGATCTGGTTGAGCGGCCAGTTCCACGGGGTGATCATGCCGACGACGCCGATCGGCTCCTTGGCGATCAGGGTGGTGCCGCGCAGCTCCTCGAACTCGAAGTTCTCGAGCGTCTCGATCATCTTGGCGAGATGGGCGGTGCCCATCGCGGCCTGCGCCCGGTGTGCCAGTTCCTTCGGCGCGCCCATCTCGCGCGAGAGGATGTTGGCGATGTCGTCGTAGCGCTTCCTGTAGGCCTCGGCGAGGCGGCGCATCAGCGCCAGGCGCTCGGCCTTGGAGGTCGCGGCGAAAGCCGGGAAGGCGGCCCGGGCCGCGGCGACGGCCTTGTCGACATCCGCCTGCTCGCCGAGCGCGATCGTGGCGAAGACCTCTTCGTTCGACGGATCGATCACGCCCAGCGTGCGGTTGCCCGACGGCTTCACCCACTGGCCGTCGATATAGAATTCGAGCTCATGCGCCATGGTCTGGTCTCCTGCCTTGGTCTTGGCTCGTGGCGCGGACAGCCTGCCGGAAGCGGCCGGATATCGATGCCCCGAGTGGGAACTGTGGGCGTCAGACGCGAACGGGCGGCCTTGCGCGATCATGCATCGCCGGCCGCCACCAACGCTGTATCTGACGAGGCATAACGTTAGGGGGCGAAGGCGCGCCTGTCACGGGGCGCCGCGCCGCGTTTGCGGATGGCCGCCATGCAGCGGTACTCGTTGCGGCGAACCCGGCTAGAGTCTCGCCTTGACGCTGCGCGGCGTCGCCAGGAGCAGGCTGGTCTCGCTGTTGGTGACACCGGGGATCATGCGGATGCGCCGGAGCACCTGGTCGAAGGCGATCAGGTCGGAGGTGCCGAGTTCCACGACGAGGTCCCAGTTGCCGTTGGTGGTATGGATGCTGGAGACCTCGCTGAATCCGCTCAGCGAGGCGATGACGGCATCGGCCGCCTGGCCGGCGATCTCGATCATGGTAATGCCGCGTACGGGCAGGTCGATCGCGTCCGAACGCAGGATCACGGTGAAGCCGATGATCTCGCCGGACTGCTCCAGCTTCTCCAGCCGCGCACGCACCGTCGCCCGCGTCAGGCCGAGATCGATGGCGAGGTCAGAGATGCTGCGGCGCCCATCATGGCGCAGCAGGGTGATCAGCTTGCGGTCGAGATCGTCCATCGTCCGAAATGGATAGATCGCTTTATCGTTTCGATCAATCTCAGCGCCGATCTGGTCGTTTTGGCTTCTTTCGCCTGCCGCCGAAAACAGGGACAATCGTTCCTTCAACGAGAACAGCGCGGGGACCCATGATTCAGCAGCTCAACGTCGTGCCTTTCGTCAGCGTCGACCACATGATGAAGCTGGTCCATGCGATCGGTATCGAGCGGATGCTGTCCGATATCGCTGCTTATATCGAGGACGACTTCCGGCGCTGGGAGATCTTCGACAAGACGCCGCGCATCGCCTCGCACAGCCTCGAAGGCGTGATCGAGCTGATGCCGACCAGCGACGGCAAGCTCTATGGCTTCAAATACGTCAACGGCCACCCCAAGAATATGAAGGCCGGCCTGCAGACGGTCACAGCCTTCGGCCTGCTCTCGGACGTCGCGACCGGTTATCCCGTCCTGCTCTCGGAGATGACCATCCTGACGGCTTTGCGTACCGCAGCTATGTCGGCGGTGGCGGCCAGGCATCTCGCGCCGAAGAACGCCGCGACCATGGCGATCATCGGCAACGGCGCGCAGTCCGAATTCCAGGCCTTCGCCTTCCGCGCGATCCTCGGCATCGAGAACCTCCGGCTTTACGACGTCGATCCCGCTGCAACCGAGAAATGCGCCCGCAACCTCGCCCGCCACGGCTTCAGGATCACGCGTTGCGCCACCGCGATGGAAGCGGTCGAGGGTGCCGAGATCGTCACCACCGTCACCGCCGACAAGCAGTATGCGACCATCCTGACCGACAACATGGTCGGCGCCGGCATCCATATCAACGCGGTCGGGGGCGACTGCCCCGGCAAGACCGAAATCCATCGCGACGTGCTGCTGCGTTCCTCGATCTTCGTCGAGTATCCCCCGCAGACCCGCATCGAAGGCGATATCCAGCAGCTCGACCCCGACCATCCGGTCGAGGAACTCTGGAAGGTCATCACCGGGGCGGCGCCGGGCCGCACCGACGCTCGGCAGATCACGCTGTTCGACTCGGTCGGCTTCGCGATCGAGGATTTTTCGGCGCTGCGCTATGTCCATGAACGCATCCGCGAGGCCGGCACCTATGTCGATCTCGACCTGATCGCGGACCCCGATGATCCGCGCGATCTCTTCGGCATGCTGATGCGCGCGGCACCGGAGACCGCGGCGGCGGCCTGAGCCTCAGGCGGCGTCGCGCTCCCAGCGCGGGAAGGGATCTTCCAGGCCGAGCAACGCCTGCGTCAGCCCGGTCGCCGGGCTGCCGGCCAGGCAGGCGTCGAGTGCGGCGCGGATCGCCGCCTCGTCCATCTCCGGCCCGCCGATGAACACCATCTCCTGGCGCCGGTCGCCCCAGGTCGGTGACCAGTGCCTGTGCATCAGCGACTGAAATTCCGCGGAGCGCGGCCAGCGCTCCTTCGGCACCGCCGCCCACCAGCGCCCCATGCCTTCGGTGCGGGTGATCCGCCCGGCGAGCGAGTACTCACCGACCCAATGCGGTCGGGTCGCCAGCCAGAAATGGCCTTTGGCCCGGACGACGCCGGGCAGGCGCCGGTCCATGAATGCGTGCAGCTTCGCTGGATGAAACGGCCGCCGCGCCCGGTAGACGAAGGAACGGATGCCGTATTCCTCCGTTTCCGGCACATGGTCGCGGAAGCCGTAGAGTTCCTTGTGCCAAAGCGGATGGGTCTGGGCCTTCTCCTCGCTGTAAAGCTTCGTATCCAGCACTTGATCGAGCGACACGCGCCCGAAATCGGCGTCGACGATGCGGGCATCGGCATTGAGTCCGCGCACCACCTGCCGGACCTTCTCCAGTTCCTCGGCCGGGACCTCGCCCGCCTTGTTGATCACCACCACATCGGCGAACTCGATCTGCTCGACGAGAAGATCGACCAGCGTGCGCTCGTCGCCCTCGCCGGCGGTCTCGCCGCGATCGCCGAGGAAGTCGCGGCTGTCATAGTCCTTCAGCAGGTTGAGCGCGTCGACCACCGTCGCCATCGTGTCGAGCCGGGCGACATCGTCGAGCGCGCGATCCTCCTCGTCGCGGAAGGAGAAGGTCGCCGCGATGGGCAGCGGTTCCGCGATGCCGGTGCCCTCGATCAGCAGGTAGTCGAATTTCCCCTCCTCGGCGAGGCGCCGTACTTCCAGGAGCAGGTCGTCGCGCAATGTGCAGCAGATGCAGCCATTGCTCATCTCGACCAGGCTCTCCTCGGTCTTGGAGAGGTTGGCGCCGCCCTCGCGCACGAGATCGGCGTCGATGTTCACCTCGCTCATGTCGTTGACGATGACGGCGACGCGCCGGCCCTCGCGATTGTTCAGGATATGGTTCAGCAGCGTGGTCTTGCCGGCGCCGAGGAAGCCGGAGAGGACCGTGACCGGCAGCCGCCGGTCGATGAGGAGGGAAGACGCAGCCATCGGAGAGCCCCGGTTCGGACAGAAGATAATTTGTTACAGTATAACATATCATCAATGTCAACCGTCCCATCGCCGTCCCATCGCCGTCCCGTGGCTGGCCGACGTCAGCGCCCGCCGTTGCTTGCCAAGGCCAGGAAGGCTGCGGCCGCCTTCGCGAGATAGCGTTCCTTGTGTCTGAGGGCGAGAAAGCGGCGCTTCGGCAGGGGCAGGTCGACGGTCGCGAGGCGCCCTGCCGCGATGGCGTTCGCCGCCACGAGCCGGGAGATCGCCGTCGCGCCCGCACCGGCGGCGACAGCTGCGCAGATCGCCTCGTTGGACGGCAGCTCGAGTGCGATCGCGAGGTCCCCCGAGGCGAGGCCGAGGCCAGGCAGCGCCGCCTCGAACATGGCGCGTGTGCCCGAGCCCGGCTCGCGCAGGACCCAGGCGCCGCGCCGCAGCTCGGAAGCTGGCGGGCGGGCCCGGGCCCAGCCATGACCGGCGGGCACGACGATGACGAGCTCGTCCTCGGCGACGGCGGTCATGGCGAGGGCCGGGTCGTCGACCTCGCCCTCGATGAAGCCGAGATCGGCCTCGCCGTCGCGGATGGCGGCGCTCACCGTCTCGGTATTGGCGATCGCCAGGGATACGGTGATGCCCGGATGGTCCTGGCGAAAGCGCTGGATCAGCGGCGGCAGCCAGTAGTTGGCGACCGTCTGGCTCGCCGTCAGGGCGAGCGATCCGCGCGCCAGCCCGGAGAGATCGGAGAGGACGGTTTCGGCAGCCGCCGCCCGCGCCAGCACGGCGCGGGCCTCGACGAGAAAGAGCCGGCCGGCCTCGGTCAGCACGATGCGGCGGCCGATGCGGTCGAACAGCCGCGTCGCGTAGCGCGCCTCCAGCGTCGCCACCGCCGAGCTGACCGCCGATTGGGTCAGGTTGAGGGCCCGCGCCCCTTGCGTGAGGTGTTCCCGTTCCGCGACGGCGACGAAGATGCGGAGCTGTTCGAGCGTCATGCCTCGCTCTTATAGAGCGTTTTCGCGCGAAGCGGGCGCCTCAGGCGAGGTCGGCGGCCGGCTCGTTCCGGCGCCCTCGCCTTGCTCTCTGCTCCCAGGTGAACAGCATGAGCATGACGAGGCCGAGCGCCATGCCGCTCAGCGCCGTGAGGTTCCAGCCGCCCGCATGATAGGTGACGGTGCCGAGGATCGAGCCGATGGCGCCGCCCAGGAAGGTGATCGTCATGTAGATCGCATTGGCCCGTCCGCGCAGCGCCGCGGGCACCGAGAAGATCGCGCGCTGGCTGACGACCTGGTTGATCTGCACGGCCGAGTCGATCAGCACGACCAGCACGACCAGGGCAGCCATCGCCATCGCCGCCACTGCCCAGTCGGAGCCGAGAAAGCAGAGGCCGAGGGCCAGCATGGCGCCCGCCGTCGCCAGCCGCGAATGGCCGCGGTCGGCCATGTGGCCGGCCAGCGGCGCGGCGAGCGCGCCGCCCGCGCCGGCCAGGGCGAAGAGACCGATGCCGCGTTCGCTCAGGCCGAAGCGCTCGGCCAGCATCAGCGGCGCCGCCGTCCAGAGCATGTTGAAGGCGGCGAACATCAGGGCCTGATAGGCGGCGCGCCAGCGCAGCACGGGGACGTCTCGCAGGAGCCCGGCCATCGAGGCAAGGACCTGCCCGTAGTGCAGCCCGCCATGGGGGCGGTATCTCGGCATCAGCCGCCACAGCGAGATCCCGATCACGACCATCAGCCCGGCCGAGACGATGAAGACCGCCCGCCAGCCGTAGCTCGCCGCGATGAACAGGGCCGCCGGCCGCGCCAGCATGATGCCGGTGAGGAGCCCGGCCATCACCTTGCCGACGACGCGTCCGCGCCGCTCGTCCGGCGCCAGATGGGCCATGAACGGGATCAGCACCTGCGCCCCGGTCGAGGAAACGCCGATGAGGAAGCAGGCGACCAGCAGCGGCATGGCCGAATCCGCCAGAGACACGGCGATCAGCCCGAGCGTGGTGAACAGAACCGTCGACAGCACGAGCAGCTTGCTCTCGACGAGATCGGCCAGCGACACGAGGAAGAACAGTCCGGCGCCGTAGCCGATCTGGGTCGTGCTCACGATGATCCCGGCGAAATCGGGCGAGACCCCGATCTCGGGGCCGATCGCGGCGAGCAGCGGTTGCGCGTAATAGAGATTGGCGACGAAAGCTCCCGTCGCGATCGCGACCACGATGATGAGCGTCGACGACAGAGCGGGAGTGTCCGGCGGGGCGGCGGACTGGCCGGTGGCGGATTGGCTTGCGGACGAGGTCATGGCTGGCTTGGGCGATCCGAGGGCGCGCCGCCTGGGATCGGCGCGCCGTTGATGTGCTCGGCCTGTGGCGATGCGGCAAGGTCGGCCGGCGCTGTTCTGCTATGCACGCATGACGCTTCACAAGGATGTGTTGCGTCATGCGTTTTGAGAAAAGCTGCGGCCGAAGGATCCCTGCGGCCGCGGCGGGCACGTGCCTGCCGGCCATGCGTCGCGCGGGATTGTCAGCCCTGGCCCGACGCGCCAAAGCGGGACCGGAGAATTGAGCGCGCAGCGCCGAAACCGGGATGGAGCGGGATATGAGCTGGGGTGATCGCGATTTCATGGTGCCGGGCCGTTCGGTGGCGGTCGGCGAGCGCGGCATGGCCGCGACGTCGCATCCGGCGGCGACGCTGGCGGCCGTCGATATCCTGCGCGCCGGCGGCAATGCGGTGGATGCCGCCCTTGCGGCGGTTGCGGTTCAGGCGGTGGTCGATCCGCACATGACCGGCATCGGCGGCGACTGCTTCGCGATCTACGCCCCCGCCGGCGGCAAGATGGTCGCCATCAATGGCTCGGGGCGCGCGCCCGCCAAGGCCGAGCTCGGCCGGCTCCTCGGCCAAGGCCTGACGGCGATCGCGCCGGATTCGCCCCATGCCGTCACCGTCCCCGGAGCGATCGATGCCTGGTGCCGACTCAATGCCGACCATGGCCGCAAGAGCCTGGACGAAATCTTCTCGGCCGCAATCCGCGCCGCGGAAGAGGGTTTCGTGGTGACGCCGCGCGTCGCGCTCGACTGGAACCGCTATCGCGGCCGCATCGAGAAGCACGGCCTCGGCAACGCCGTCTACCTGCCCGGCGGCAAGGCGCCGGTGGCGGGTGACAGGATGGTGCATCCTGCGTTGGGCCGCATGCTGCGCCGCGTTGCCCGCGATGGCCGCGCCGCCTTTTACGAGGGCGAGGCGGCCGAGGAGATGGTCGCCGTCCTGAACAAGGCCGGCAGCCTGATGGCGGTCGAGGACTTCGCGAGCGCGAAGCCCGACTATGTCGAGCCGATGGGTGCCGACTATCGCGACCACCGCCTCTGGGAATGCCCGCCGAACGGTCAGGGCATCGCGGCGCTGCTGATCGCGCGCATCCTCGACGGCTTCGACCTCAAGGACGGCAAGCTGAGCGAGGCCGATCGCATCCATCTCCTCGCGGAAGCCAGCAAGGCGGCCTATCGCCAGCGCGACGCGCTGGTCGCCGATCCGGCTGTCAGCCCCTTCGACACCGAGGCTTTCCTGTCGGATCAGTTCGTCGGCCGGCTGCGGGCACAGATCAGCCTCGAGAAGGCGTCGGCGCCGCAGGCCTTCGACATGCCCTTGCACAAGGACACGATCTATCTTTGCGTCGTCGACGGCGACGGCAACATGATCTCCTTCATCAACTCGCTGTTCTCGGCCTTCGGCAGCGGCATCTATGCCGAGAAATCCGGCGTCATGCTGCAGAACCGCGGCTCCGGCTTCCGCCTGATCGAGGGGCATCCGAACGCCATCGCGCCGCGCAAGCGCCCCTTCCACACCATCATCCCCGGCATGCTCGCCAGGAACGGCCGCGCCGTGATGCCGTTCGGCGTGATGGGCGGCCAGTACCAGTCCACCGGCCATGCCCATTTCATCTCCGGCATCCTCGACCGTGGGCTCGATCCGCAGCAGGCGAGCGATGCGCCGCGCAGCTTCGCCTTCGACGGCAAGCTTTCGCTCGAGCCGACGATCCCCGAGAGCGTCGCGGCCGATCTCAAGGCGCGCGGCCATGACGTGGTCCGGGCCGACGAGCCGCTCGGCGGCTGCCAGGCGATCTGGGTCGACCACGCGCGCGGCGTGATGTTCGGCGCCTCCGACCATCGCAAGGACGGCATCGCGCTCGCCGTCTGAGGAACGCGCCCTTAACGCGCTGCCGCTATCGCTGGCGGCAGCGACGGAGGGCGCGTGGCGCGGGAACGGTCATTCGGCTGGGGGATCATGGGCACCGGCGCCATCGCCGGGCTCTTTGCCGCCGATCTCGGCCTGTTGCCGCAGGCGCGGATCGTCGCCGTCCATTCGCGTTCGTTCCAGAAGGCGCAAGGCTTCGCCGCCCGCTTCGGCGCGGCCGCCTATATGGACGAAGCTGCCTTTCTCGCCGATCCGGCGGTCGAGGCGGTCTACGTCGCGACCCCGAACCATCTCCATGCCGTGCAGGCGCTGAGGGCGATCGCCGCCGGCAAGCCGGTCCTGATCGAGAAGCCGGTCGCGTTGAGCAGCGATGATGTCGATGCGATCGCGCAGGCAGCGCGGGAGCGCGATGTCTTCGCCATGGAGGCGCTGTGGAGCCGCTTCCTGCCGGCGGTCGATGCGGCAAGCGAGCAGATCGCGGCGGGGCGGATCGGGGCGCTGCGGCGCATCCGCGCCGACCTGTCCTACCGGCATCCCGAGGAAGCCGGCAGCCGCTTCTTCGATCCGACACTGGGCGGCGGCGCTGCCTTCGACCTCGGCGTCTATCCGCTGTCGCTGACGTTGCATCTGCTGGGGGAGCCACGATCGGTCGGCGGGCGCTGGTTCGCGGCGGCGAGCGGCGTCGACCTGCGCAGCGAATTCCGGCTGACCTATCCGGAGGCCATCGCCGAACTCTCCTGCGGTTTCGACCGGGACGGCAGCAATCGCTTCCTGATCGAAGGCACGAACGGGGCGCTGCTGCTCGAGGCGCCGTTCCTCAAGGTGCAGCGGCTGCGCTTCGACGCCGATCCGGCGCGCGCCCTGGCGGCCTATGAGCGTGGGCAGGGGCTTGCAGCGCGCCTCCTCGATCGCATTCTGAAACCCGCGCGCAGCACCGAAGCCTTCGCCTTTCCGGGCAATGGCCTGCAGTTTCAGGCGCAGGCCGTGATGGCGACGGTTCGCGCCGGTGAGACCCACTGCGTGACGATGCCGCTCTCCGACAGCGCCGCCGTGCTGCGCATCATCGAGAGCGTGCTGGCCCGGCCGCCGCACGGGCAGGGCTGATCAGAAGCCCGAGCGCGGACGATAAGGCTGCGGCAGGTCGCGGGCGTTGCTCAAGGCCAATGCCAGTTCCGTGATGTGCAGCGCCAGCGCGCCGGAGAAGCGCGGCGCCTCGCGGCGTGCGATCGCCTCGGCCTGATCGGCGACGCCGCGCATGAAGTCGATCTGCGAGGGATAGTTCGGCAGGCCCTTGCTCGCGGGCTGCGCCGGATAGGGCAGGCGGCGGCCCGGCGTCGGCTTCCACGGCAGGGCGCGGCCGAGCTTCGCCTCGGCGCGGGTCAAGAGCCGCCCCAGCAGCGGCCGTGGCGCATCGACCTCTTCGATATGGATCGCCGAGCGGTTGTCCCAGAGGTCGCGCACGGTGAGCGAACCCTTCTCGGCGAAGACCTGCAGCGAGCGGTCGCGTGGCGCGGCGAGGCCGCTGGTCAGCCGGGCCACAACGCCGGAACGGAAATTCAGGCAGCCGACCGAGAAATCCGGCGCCATCGTGATGTGCCCGGTGCCCGGCCCCTTGTCCGGGAAAGTCACGGCCGAGAAGGCGGTCAGGCTCTCGACCGGGCCGAACAGCGTGACCAGCCAGGAGAGAGCGTAGCCGGCATGCTCCAGCGTGCAGCCGATCTCGAATTCGTGCAGCCCCGGCCAGGGCGCGCCCGAACGCGAACGCCAGCTCGCCCATCTCTCGCGAAAGACCGGGCCGTCCTCCATCGCGGCATAGACCAGCCGCGGCGTCCCGATCCGCGCCGCGCGCAGGGTGTCCTCGACGAGGCGATGTGCATCGCTGAGCCCGTTGGCCGGCGCCGTCGCCAGCGTCAGCCCGCAGGCGTGCGCCTGCGCGATCAGCGCCTCGGCCTGTGCCAGCTCCATCGCGAGCGGCTTCTCGCAATAGACATGCTTGCCGGCGGCGAGCGCGCGGCTGGTGATCTCGTAATGGCTTTCCGGCGTCGTCAGGTTGACGACGATGCCGACGGTCGGATCGGCGAGAAGCGCGTCGAGATCGGGATAGGCCGGGACATTGTGGAAGCCGCTGAAGCCTTCGAGGCGTGCGGCGTCACGGTCCCAGGCACCCGCCAGCGACAGGGCCGGGTGGTTCGCCAGCGTCGTCATGTAGTAGTCGGCGACGAAGCCCGTGCCGACGAGCGCGATCTTCATGATCCGGTTCCGTTGCGCCGGCAGGCAGCCGACGCAACAGCCTATCTCAGGCAAGAATGAAGATCGGCTTTCGCGAAGCCGAGGCTCAGGCCGCGCCGATCGCGTTCGACGGCGTCTGGCGGTCGGTGATCTGCTGGCCGAACAGGCTGCCGGCGAGCTCCACCGCGAGCCGGGCCGTCTGGCCGCGATCGTCGAGGAAGGGATTGAGCTCGACGATATCCATCGAGCGCACCAGCCCGGAATCGTGCAGCAGCTCCATCACAAGATGCGCCTCGCGATAGGTCGCGCCGCCCGGAACGGTGGTGCCGACGCCAGGCGCCAGCGGAGGGTCGATGAAATCCACGTCGAAGGAGACGTGCAGCACGCCATCGGCCGCGCGCACCTTCTCGATGACCTGACGGATCAGCACGCCGACGCCATGCTCGTCGATGGCGCGCATGTCGGCGACATCGACGCCGCGCGCCTTCACGGCCGCCTTCTCGAGCGGGTCGACCGAGCGGATGCCGAACAGGCTGAGCTGCGCCGGCGTGATCGAGGCGCGGGGCTCGCTGCCGAGCAGGTCATCGAGCCCGGCCTCGCCGCAGAGGAAGGCCGAGGACATGCCGTGCATGTTCCCCGAGGGCGAGATCGCCGGCATGTTGAAATCGGCATGGGCGTCGAGCCAGAGCACGAAGAGCTTGCGGCCCTGCTCCTGCCAGTGGCGGGCGACGCCGTTGACCGAACCCATCGACAGGCTGTGGTCGCCGCCGAGGAAGATCGGCGTGGCGCCGGTGCGGGCAAGCGCGTAGGCGCGGGCGCTGAGCGCACGCATCCAGGCGGCGATCTCGTTGTAGAAGCGGGCGTTCTCCGGCGCGGGCCCGCCCACGGGGGCCAGGTCGCGCGGTAGGATGTCGCCATGGTCCTCGACCGCGTAGCCGAGGCTTTCCAGCACGCCGACGAGACCGGCGGTGCGCAGGCCGGCCGGACCCATCAGCGCGCCGCGGCGCGAGGCGCCGACCTCGATCGGCGCGCCGAGCAGGGCGATACGGCCCTGGGAAGCGGGAGCGTTCGTGGGATTCGCGGTCATGCTGGCAGTCCGTTGATGCGATTTGACGGGCGCGTTGCGCCGATGCGCCGTGCATGGCGCATCGGTTTCCGCCTGTCGAGTGCCGTGCCGGCGTGACCGTTTCGTGTCAGCCCAGGCCGAGCACGCCGCGCAGCTTGGAAAGGTCCTCGGCCAGCGTGGTGATCATCGCGGCGAGCGCCTTGCGGTCGGCCTCGCTCAGCTTGTCGTAGGTCTCGAAGCCGCCATCCTTGAGCTTGTACTTGGCCAGCGTCTGGTCGACGGTCGCGAAATTGGCGTCGATCTTCTCGGCCAGCGCCTTGTCTTCCTTGACGACGAGCGGCCGCAGCAGGTCGACGATCTTCTTGGCGCCGTCGACATTGGCCTGGAAATCCCAGAGATCGGTGTGGCTGTAGCGATCCTCCTCGCCGGAGACCTTGGTCGCTGCGACCTCCTCGATCAGCGCCGCCGCGCCGCCGACCATCTTGTCCGGCGGAACCGTCAGACCCTTGATGCGGCCCTGCAGTTCGGAGACGTCGGCCATCAGCCCGTCGGCGAAGGGGGCCAGACCCTCGGTGCTGTTCTTGGCGAAGAGCCCGTATTCGATGCGGTGGAAACCGGTGAACTCCGGGTCCTTCTCGGCCTTCTCGTGATCGTCGGCCCGCGAATCGATCTTGCCGTCGAGATCGCTGAACAGTTCCGCGACCGGTTCGATCATCTCGTAGGAGAAGCGTGTCGGCGCGTAGAGCGCCTTCGCCTTGGCGAGGTCGCCGGCCTTGACCGCATCGGTGAAGGCCTTGGTGTCCTTGACCAGCTTGTCGACGCCCTGCGAGACATAGAGCTTGTATTCGGCGACCGGGGCCACGAGGTCGAGCGGCGAGGCGGCCTGTGCCGGTCCGGCGAGGGCGGCGATCAGGCCGGCCCCGGCCAGCCATGCGAAACGCAAGCGCATATCAGTCTCCTGTCTTGCGGGGGGAAGTCGCGGTCGAGGCCGGCGCGATGCCGCGCGCGGCCCGGATCAGCCCCGCGCCGAGATAGCTTCCGGCATCGGGCACCCCGGGCAGGGCGAAGAAATAGCCGCCGCCGACGGGCTTGATGTATTCCTCCAGCGGCTCGCCATCGAGCCGCTTCTGCACGGCGATGAAGCTGCGCTCGAGATCCTGCTGGAAGCAGATGAAGAGCAGCCCCATGTCGAGCTGGCCGGCCCGGGTGACGCCGTTGGAATAGTTGAACGGCCGGCGCAGCATGCGGCTGGCTTCCGTCTCCGGCCGGCGCGGGTTGGCAAGCCGGATATGGGCGTCGAGCCTGGTGCGCTTGCCTTCGGGGTCGTCGGCGTAGCCCGGCGCGTCATATTCGCGATGGCCGCCGATTGGCGCGCCGCTCGCCTTCTCGCGGCCCATGATGTCCTGCTGCTCGCCGAGCGGCGTGCGGTCCCAGCGCTCGACGAAGTTGCGGATGATCCGGACCACCTGATAGCTGCCCTGTGCCGCCCATTCCGGCTCGTCCGAGCCGGGCTGGACCCAGACCAGCCCGTTCATCAGCGTCGCGTCGGCAGCGTCGGGATTGGCCGTGCCGTCTCGGAAGCCGAGCAGGTTGCGGGCGCTCTGCGCCGGCTCGCCCGGCTTCGGCTTCAGCACCGGCACCGTGCCCTCCTGCTTCCAGCGCAGCACCAGCAGGTCGGGCGCGTTCTTCAGGATGTCCCGCAATGCGTGGATGTTCGTATCGGCGGTGTTGGAGCAGATCTGCAGGAGCAGGTCGCCATGGCAGAGCGCTCCGTCCAGCGCATCATTGGGGAAGCGCCGCATCCGCTGCAGGCGCTTCGGCTTGTGCGAGGCCAGCCCGAAGCGCTCGTCGAAGAGCGACGCGCCGAGTGCGACGGTGATCGTGAGATTGTCGGGCGCGATGACGGGGCCGAGGATGCCGCTGTCCGGCGGCGGGAAGCCTGGGTCGGCGGTCGGCGCGGGCCCGCCCTCGGTCAGGAAGGCGATGCGCTCGGTCAGCAGGCGGAAGAGCCGTTCGAGTTCGCCGGGCGAGGTCGCGGTGACGTCGAAGGCGGCGACGAGGCCGGTGGCCGGGCGCGGCGTGACGATGCCGGATTGATGGAGGCCGTAAAAGGGCTGGCGCTCGGCGGTCGTGTCGCTTTCGGGCGCCGCCGCTGGATTCTGTGTCGGCTCGCTGGCTGCCTTGGCGAGCGAGGCGCCGCCGAGGGCTGCTGCGCCGCCGGTCAGGAGCGAGCGGCGTGAGGGCGAGAAGGTCTGGCCGGTGCGGGTCATGATTTGCGCTCCGCCTCGGGCAAGGCGAGCGCCCTGCGCATGGCCGAAAGGTCTTCGCGCAGCGCGCGGATCGCGCCGCCCGGCTTGGCATCATGGGGCAGGGAGATGAGCACCGCTCTGGTCCGCGTCGCCAGATCGGGGTCGATGCGTGCCGTCAGCGGCAACAGCAGCTGCGCGATATGGCTCGCGGCCGCCACAGCCTCGGGGGAGACCGTCTCGCCGTCCTGGGAGGAGAGAAGCATGGCAGCGCCAGCCAGCATGGTGTCGGGCAGGACGGTGCGCTGGCTCAGAGCCGTGCGAAAAGCCTCGGCCGTGGGGCTGAGCTCGCCGGACGGTCCGCTCTCGTTGCCGGTCAGCGCGGCCTCGACCTTGCCGAACGACGCCTCGAGCTCGCCATCACCGGCCGTTGCCGGGCGCAAGGCGAGCAGGAGGGTAGCAGCGTCATGGCGGGCCTTGTCGGCAGCCGCCGCGTCGCCGGCGCCGCTGGCCTGCGCGAAAGCATCGAGTGCGGCGCCGAAGGCGGCGGAGCGCTCGCTCAGGAAGGCGCGATATTCGGCTGCCGGGCCGACCATGTCCATCAGCGTCAGGGCCGGGCGCGGCTGCCCCGTCGAGGCCTCGACGATCAACCGCCCGCGCGGGGCGCCGAGCAATCCGCAGGTGATGGCGTATTCGCCGGGATGGAGCTGCGTCGTCAGCCGCCGCGACTGGCCTGGCGCGATGTTCTCGCGCTCCTCCAGCACCATCACGCCGTCGAGGATTTCCCATTCCAGCACGCGCTCGCCGCGGTTGCTGACGACGAAGCTGGCCTTGCCCGCGGGAACCGTCAGCGTCGCGGGCTCGCAGGTCCGGTCGGTGATCGCGATGGCGATGTCGCTCTTGCCCGGCTCGACGGCACGCCGGTTGCCGGCGGCGTAGACGAAGGCGCCGATGCCACCGCAGACCAGCAGCAGCGTGGCGATGCCGGCGAGCTTCAGCCGCGGCGAGCGGCGGACTCCGGTCCGGGGCGCGATCGTCTGGGCCTGCTCGCCTCGACCTGAGGAGAGGAACAGCACGAGCATCGGGATCAGGAAGGCGAGATAGGCGATGACCTCGCCCAGCGCCGCCCGCTCCTGGTAGCCGAAGAAGCCGGAGAGGATTGCGCCCAGTGCGCTGTCGGCCGGCAGCACCGTGCCGAGATCGTAGACGCCCTGCTGGAGATGGTTCCAGAGCCCGGCCTCATGCAGCGAGCGCACAGCGTTGGCGACCAGTCCGGCCGCGACGAACAGGATCAGGACGCCGGTCCAGCGGAAGAAGACGCGCAGGTTGAGCTTCACGCCGAGCGCATAGATGGCATAGCCGATGACGGCGGCTAGCAGGAGGCCGAGCCCGGCGCCGAGCGGAGGTGCCCAGCCGGCGTTCTGCTGGAAGATGGCGAGCAGGAAGAACACCGATTCCAGCCCCTCGCGCACCACGGCGAGGAAGGCGAGGCCGACGAGCGCGAAGCCCTGGTGCTCCCCGGCCAGCGCCGCATCGACGCCGGCCTGCAGCTCGCCCTTGATCGAGCGCGCCGCCCTGCGCATCCAGAACACCATCGAGGTCAGCATCGCGGCGGCGACAAGCCCGATGACGGCCTCGAACAGCTCCTGCCCGCGCTGCGGGAGTTCGCCGGCGACGATGTCGAGCGCGGCACCCGCCACAAGGCTGACGGCGCAGGCGAGGGCGACGCCGATCCACAGCGCCGGCAGCCATTCGCGCCGCCCGCTCCTGACCAGATAGCTCGCGACGATGCCGACGATCAGCGCGGCCTCGACGCCTTCGCGCAGCATGATGAGGAAAGGTACGATCACGGCGAACCAGCTACGATGCGCGTCGCGGGCGCTGCCGTCCGCGGCACAGATGCCCCGTGCCTAGGCATCCGGGGCGCGCAGGTCAACCGAAACCGTTCACTTTAGAACGATGATAAACTACTGAAATCGCTGATGTTCTTGCCTCGGTGCCTCGCGAATTCTACCGCCCGCGAGGCAGCGCGCCCTCATGGCCGCTTCAGCAGAATCATCTTGTCCTGCGTCATGTCGTGCATGGTGTAGGGGATGCCGCCGGTGCCGTAGCCCGAGACGCGCCGCCCGGCAAACGGCATCCAGTCGACGCGGAAGCTGGTCGGGTCATTGATCATCACCGCCGAGGCCTCCAGCCGGTTCGCGGCCCGGAGCGCGACATCGATGTCCTGCGCGAAGATGCTCGACTGGAACGAGACCGGCAGCGAATTCGCACGGGCGATGGCGTCGTCGAGCTCGCGAAAGCGGTAGATCGCGACGGCCGGTCCGAAGATCTCCTCCCGCGAGATGCGGGCTTCCGGCGCGGGATCGACCAGCACGGCGGGCTCCAGCGTCGTCTCGGACAGGCGCCTGCCACCGGTCAGCAGCTTCGCGCCGCCCTTGACCGCCTCGTCGATCCAGGAGGCGACGCGGTCGGCCTCCTTCGGCGTGATCAGCGGCCCCACCTCCGTGTCCTTCAGCGTCGGGTCGCCGGTGCGCAGCGACTTCACCCGGGCGACCAGCCGCTCGGTGAAGTCGTTGACGATGGAGTCGTGCACGTAGATGCGCTGCGTCGACACGCAGACCTGCCCGGCATGGTAGTAGCCGCCCTTCACCAGCGGTTCGATGATCGCGTCGAGCTTGGCGCTCTTGTCGACGATCGCCGGGGCGACGCCGCCATGCTCCAGCGCCGAGCGCGCGCCGGGCGCAAGCTTCGAATGCAGATACCAGCCGACCTTGGCCGAGCCGATGAAGCTGAGGAATGCGATGCGCGGATCGGTAGCGAGCTTTTCGGCCAGCGCGGTCTCGGCGGGCACGAAGCTCTGGCACCAGGCCTCGGGCAGCCCCGCCTCATGCACCAGCTTGACGAAGTCGAGGCAGGAGAGCGGCGTCGTGCCGGCCGGCTTGACGATGACCGGGCAGCCGGTGGCGATCGCCGGCGCGACCTGATGGACGATCAGGTTGAGCGGGTGGTTGAAGGCCGAGATCGCGGCGACGATGCCGATCGGCTCCTTGGTTGTGAAGGCCCAGCGTCCGTCCGCTGCGGCCGAGAGCCCCATCGGGATCTCGCGGCCGGCGAGGTTGCGCAGTTCGTCGGCGGCGTTGTGGACGCCGTCGATGGCGCGGTTCGTCTCGACGATCGCATCCGGCAGGGGCTTGCCGCCTTCGCGTGCGATCTGCATGGCGAAATGGTCGCGCCTGGCCTCCATCAGCCCGGCGAGCTTGCGCAGGATCGCGATGCGCTGATGCGGCTTCAGCCAGGCGTCGCGGTTCGCGAAGACCTGCTGCGCCGCCTGCAGCTTGCGTTCGAGTGCGGCCTCGTCGTCGGTCTCGATCTCGGTGATCGGCGCGCGGTCATAGGCCTGAACAACCTGGAGCATGGTCGTCTCCTTCGGGGAATGCGGTGAGCGCGAGGGTCAAGCCAGATCGACGTCCGGCACCTTGTTCCTGAGTTCCTCGACGAGGACGCGCGTATTCTCGGAATAATCGATCGGGCAGTCGACGAGATGGACGCCGCCGCCCTTGAAGGCCGCTTCCAGCGTCGGCGCCAGCGCTTCGGCAGAAGTCACGCGCGAGCCCTTGGCGCCATAGGCCTCGGCATAGCGCACGAAGTCGGGATTGCCGAAGGTCATGCCGAAATCGGGGAAGCTGTCGACGGCCTGCTTCCAGCGGATCATGCCGTAGGCGCCGTCGTTGAGCACGAGCACGACGAGGTCGAGCTTGAGCCTGACCGCGGTCTCCAGCTCCTGCGAGTTCATCATGAAACCGCCGTCGCCGCACACCGCCATGACGCGCCGCTTCGGATGCAGCATGGCCGCCATCATCGCCGAGGGCAGCCCGGCCCCCATCGTCGCCAGCGCATTGTCGAGCAGCAGCGTGTTGGCGACATGGGTGCGGTAGTTCCGCGCGAACCAGATCTTGTACATGCCGTTGTCGAGGCAGACCATGCCGTCCTCAGGCATCACCGCGCGCACGTCGTGGACGAGCCGCTGCGGCGTCACCGGGAAGCGGTCTTCCTCGGCGCGGTCGTTGATCTTCGCCAGGATGCGCTGGCGCAGCTCGAGCGTCTTCGTCTGCTCGGGCAGCTTGCCGCCGAGCCGCTCCGCCAGCGCCGTCACGCTCGCGCCGATATCGCCGACCACCTCGGCATCCGGATGGTAGACCTGTTCGACGGTGGCCGACTGGTAGCCGACATGGATCACCTTCGGCCCGCCGGCCGAGCGCATCAGGAAGGGCGGCTTCTCGACCGTGTCGTGGCCGATGGCGATGATCAGATCCGCCGCGGCGACGGCCTCGTGGACATAGTCCCCCTCCGAAAGGGCGGCGGTGCCCAGATAGAGGTTCGAGCCGCCCGTGACGGCGCCCTTGCCCATCTGCGTGTTGAAGAACGGCACGCCGAGCCGGCGCACGAAGGCCGAGAGCGGCTCGACCAGGCGCGGCCGGTTGCCGGCGGCGCCGATCATCACCAGCGGGCGCTTCGCGGCGAGGATCATCTGCGCCGCGCGGTCGAGCGCGCTCCCCGGCGCGACCGGCTGGTCGAGCGGATGGACCGGGATCACCGGGACATCCTCGATCTCCTCGGCGGCGACGTCCTCCGGCAATTCGAGATGGACCGGCCCCGGTCTCTCCTCCATGGCGACGCGGAAGGCATCGCGCACCGTCGCGGGAATGCTGGCCGGGCTGACGATCTGGCGGGTCATCTTGGTCAGCGGCCGCATCGAGGCGACGACGTCGACGATCTGGAAGCGCGCCTGCTTGGCGGTCATGATCGCCTTCTGCCCGGTGATCAGGATCATCGGCATCGCGCCGAGATGGGCATAGGCCGCGCCGGTCGAGAAATTGAGCGCGCCGGGGCCGAGCGTCGCCAGGCAGACGCCGGGCTTGCCGGTGAGCCGGCCATGGGTCGCGGCCATGAAGGCGGCGGCCTGCTCGTGCCGGGTCAGCACCAGCTCGATCTTCGAGCGCCGCAGGGATTCGAGCACGTCGAGGTTTTCCTCGCCCGGAACCCCGAAGACGCGCTCGACGCCCTCGTTCTCCAGTGCCTCGACCAGAAGATCCGAACCCTTCTTCATCGCCAGCAGCCTTTCATGGAGCCCCGTCCGCCGGACCAAGGCTAGGCGCTGGACCTAGGAAGGCAACCGTCGAGTTGCGAGCGGCGGCAACGCATGGCGGCCGCGCCCGGGGCGCAGCGGCGTGATGCGCGACGACGGGCCCCTCCGCTCAGGCGGCCTGCGAGAGCCCGATCTCGAAGGGGCTGAATTCGACCGCGCCGCCCTTCACCGTGACCAGCGTGTTGCAGGGCAGGGCCTGCCAGCATTCCCGCGCCGCGTCGACCGGCTCGGAGGCGATGACGACGCTGTCCGGCTTCGCGCAGACATAGAGGCTCGGCGGGCGGGCGTCGGACGACCAGCGCACGGCATGGATCGTCTCGCCATCCGCCAGGGCCGCCGCGCAGCGCAGCGGCTCGCGCGTGCCGGCCTCCTGCATCAGCGCGAGCGCGTCGGACAGCGCCGCGGCGAGGGCGGCGCCGGCCGAAAGCCCGTGCGCCAGATGCGCGATCGCGAGCAGGAAGATCGCCTCGGAATCCGTCGTGCCCGCCCTCATGCCATAGAGCGAATCCGGGATCAGGCCCTCCAGCTTGCGGCGGATCGCGCCATAGCCGCCGATCTGGCCGTTATGCATGAAAAGGTAGCGGCCATGGACGAAGGGGTGGCAGTTGGCCCGCGTCGTCGCCGTGCCGGTCGCCGCCCGGACATGGGCGAAAAACAGATGCGAGCGCACCTGCCTCGCGATCGAGAGCAGGTTCTCGTCGGACCAGGCGGGCCGGACCTCGCGATACTGCCCCGGCTCCGAGCGCTCGCCATACCAGCCGACGCCGAAGCCGTCGCCGTTGGTACCGGTCTTGGCCTCCTCGGCATGCAGCGACTGGTGGATCAGCGAATGGCAGGGCGAGGCGACGAAATCCTCGAGGAAGACCGGGACGCCTGAATAGGCGAGGAAGCGGCACATGCAGGGCTCGAATCAGTCGCGCGCAAGGGCTGTTGGCGGGGAATAATATTCTGCAGAAATGAATGGCGACATAATGATCGATCCCCGTCGCCGATCGTCGCTGTCGCGGCCGGCCGCGCCGTTCCGGCTCTTTCGCCCCGCAGGATGCGTCTTTCGTCCAATGGATGAGGCGCTACCCGTCTTGCGCCCCGGCATGCGCTCCTATACCGATCCACCCCACCAACAGCGCATAACCGGCAGACGGGCGAAGCATGACCGGGCCATGGCGCAACGCACTGGGAGCGGGACTGTGAAGGGCCTCCTTGCAATCAGCCGGGTCATCGACGCGGTCAATGGCTTCATCGGCAGGAAGATTGCCTGGCTGATTCTGGTCGCCGTGCTCGTGGCGGCGGTGAACGCGATCATCCGCAAGGTCTTCAACGTCTCGTCCAACGCCTGGCTCGAGCTGCAGTGGATGCTGTTCGGCGCCGTCTTCCTGATGTGCGCATCCTGGACGATGCAGGTGAAGGAGCACATCCGCATCGACATCGTGAACAACCTGCTGCCGCGGCGCCTGCGGCACTGGATCGAGCTGCTCGGGCACCTGATCTTCCTGATGCCGTTCTGCGTGCTGATCGTCTACCATTCCTGGCCGTTCTTCCTGCGCTCCTACGAGATCAACGAGCAATCGCTCTCGGCCGGCGGCCTGCCGCAATGGCCGGCGAAGGGTCTCGTCGTGGTCGGCTTCCTGATGCTAACCTTCCAGGGCATCTCCGAGATCATCAAGCAGATCGCGATCATGCGCGGGGACCTGGCCGACGACGACGTCCATGGCGGCCATGCCGCCGCGGAAGCGGAAGCCCAGCGCCTGCTTGATCAAGCCAAGGAACAGGGCCTCGCCTCGTGAGCGGCCCGCAAGAAGTCCGGAAATCTCCCATGCACGCTCCTCGCTTCCCGCGCGCCGCCGGCTTGCTGCTGGCCCTCACCGTCCTCGCCTTCTTCGGCCTCCACACCGGCGATGCCTTTGCAGCGGGTGGCGGCGTCGGCGACTTCCTGCGCGTCAACATGGCGCCGGTGATGTTCGCGACCCTGGTGGTCTTCCTGCTGCTCGGCTATCCCGTCGCCTTCGCACTCGCCGCCAACGGCCTGCTCTTCGCGATCATCGGCATCGATCTCGGCCTGTTCCAGGAGAATTTCCTGCAGGCGCTGCCGGAACGCATCTACGGCACGATGAACAACGACGTGCTGCTGGCCGTGCCGTTCTTCACCTTCATGGGTCTTGTCCTCGAGCGCTCCGGCATGGCGGAGGACCTGCTCGACACCATCGGCCAGCTCTTCGGGCCGGTGCGCGGCGGCCTTGCCTATGCCGTGGTCTTCGTGGGCGCGCTGCTCGCGGCCACCACCGGCGTGGTTGCGGCCTCGGTCATCTCGATGGGGCTGATCTCGCTGCCGATCATGCTGCGCTACGGCTATGACCGGCGGCTCGCCTCCGGCATCATCGCCGCGTCCGGGACGCTGGCGCAGATCATCCCGCCCTCGCTCGTCCTGATCGTGCTCGCCGACCAGCTCGGCCGCTCGGTCGGCGACATGTACGAGGGTGCCTTCATTCCGGGCCTCGTGCTGTCGGCGATGTATGCCGGCTATGTCTTCCTCGTCACCATCGTCTGGCCCCAGCGCGCGCCGGGCCTGCCGCCCGAGGCGCAGACGCTGCAAGACGCCGACGGCAAGACCCGCCGCTTCTCGCTGCTGGTCGTCGCGATCATCGCCTTCGCGTTGGCCTATACCTATATGAAGACGTTCACCCAGGTGAAGGCCGGCTCCGATTTCGTCGTGCTGACGATGTCGCTGATGGTCGCGATCGCCTTCGTGATCGCGCTGCTGAACAAGCTGCTGCGCCTCAACCTGCTCTCGCGCATGACCGAGCAGGTGATTTTCGTCATGGTGCCGCCGCTGGCGCTGATCTTCCTGGTGCTCGGCACCATCTTCATCGGCGTCGCGACGCCGACCGAGGGCGGCGCCATGGGCGCCACCGGCGCGATCCTGCTGGCGCTGATGAAGCGCCGCATGACCTTCGAGCTGCTGCGGCAAGCCACGGAATCGACCGCCAAGCTCTCGGCCTTCGTGCTCTTCATCCTGGTCGGCGCACGCGTCTTCTCGCTGACCTTCTACGGCGTCAACGGCCATGTCTGGGTCGAGCACCTGCTCATCGGCCTGCCGGGCGGGGCGACGGGCTTCCTGATCGTCGTCAACATCCTCGTCTTCGTGCTGGCCTTCTTCCTCGACTTCTTCGAGCTCGCCTTCATCATCGTGCCGCTGCTCGGGCCGGCCGCCGAGAAGCTCGGAATCGAC
This sequence comes from Allobosea sp. 67-29, assembly GCF_001898115.1. Classification (GTDB taxonomy): domain Bacteria; phylum Pseudomonadota; class Alphaproteobacteria; order Rhizobiales; family Beijerinckiaceae; genus Allobosea. The sequence continues at coordinate 481,555 of NZ_MKSQ01000005.1, forward strand.
CTGATCTGGTTCGGCATCATCCTGGGCGTGAACATGCAGACCTCGTTCATGCATCCGCCCTTCGGCTTCGCGCTGTTCTTCTTGCGCTCGGTCGCGCCCAAGACTGCCTACAAGGACCGCGTCACCGGCCGGATGATGGAGCCGGTCACCACCGGCCAGATCTACTGGGGCGCGGTGCCCTTCGTGATCATCCAGTGCATCATGGTCGCGCTCGTCGTGCTGTTCCCGCAGATGGTGATGCACTACAAGGCTTCGGCCGTGCAGCTCGACCAGAAGGCGATCGACAAGCAGTTCGACTCGATCCAGGTTCCGAGCATCGGCGGGCCGGGGGGCTTCGACTTCAGCGCGCCGCCCAAGATCGATTTGCCCAAACCTTGAGCTGAGGGGAGACGTATGGCGATAGGATGGAAGGCGCTCGCCGGCGCCGGACTGGCAAGCCTTGTGCCCGGAGCTGCGCTTGCTGCCGGTGACATCGGCGGTGCGACGATGGGCCCGCTCTGGGCGCTGCCCTTCGCCGGGATGCTGCTTTCGATCGCGCTCGGGCCGATCCTCTTCCACCATCTGTGGGAGCTGCACTACGGCAAGTTCGCCGCCTTCTGGGCGCTGCTGCTGCTGGTCCCGCTGGTCGCGCTGCGCGGCTTCGAGGCCTCGCTGGGCGCCGTCCTGCATACGGCTCTGCTCGAATACCTGCCCTTCATCATCCTGCTGTTCTCGCTCTTCACCATCGCCGGCGGCATCCTGATCACCGGCAACCTGCACGGTTCACCGGCGACCAACACGGTCATCCTCGCCATCGGCACCGTGATGGCCAGCATCGTCGGCACGACCGGCGCCTCGATGATCCTGATCCGGCCGCTGCTGCGTGCCAACGACAACCGGCGCCACAACGTCCATGTCGTGGTCTTCTTCATCTTCCTGGTCTCGAATATCGGCGGATCGCTCACTCCGCTCGGCGATCCGCCGCTCTTCCTCGGCTTCCTGCGCGGCGTCGACTTCTTCTGGACGACCGAGCACCTGCTGCCGGAGACCGGCTTTGCCGTGGTGGTGCTGCTGGCGCTGTTCTATGCGCTCGACAGCTTCCTCTACCATCGCGACGACAGCCTGCCGCCGCTCAAGGATCCGACGCCCGACCGCGACTTGAAGCTGTGGGGCAAGGTCAACCTCCCGCTGCTGGCCGGCGTCATCGGCGCCATCCTGCTCTCCGCCAACTGGAAGCCGGGCGTGGTCTTCGAGCTCCACGGCGTGCATGTGGAGCTGCAGAACCTGGTGCGCGACCTCATCCTGATCGGGCTCGCCGGCCTGTCGCTCTGGCTGACGCCGAAGCAGGTGCGAGCCGGCAACGAGTTCTCCTGGGGGCCGATCCTCGAGGTCGCCAAGCTCTTCGCCGGCATCTTCGTCTGCATCATTCCGGTGCTGGCGATGCTGCAGGCCGGGCGCGAAGGCGCGTTCTCGGCGCTGGTCGGCCTGGTCAACCATCCCGACGGCAGCCACAACGCCGTCGCCTATTTCTGGCTGACCGGCATCCTGTCCTCCTTCCTCGACAATGCGCCGACCTATCTCGTCTTCTTCGAGCTGGCGGGCGGCAACGCCAAGGAACTGATGACCACGGGGGCCCTGACGCTGGCGGCGATCTCGGGCGGCGCCGTCTTCATGGGCGCCAACACCTATATCGGCAACGCCCCGAACTTCATGGTCTATGCCATCGCCAAGGACCGCAAGGTCGCGATGCCGAGCTTCTTCGGCTACATGCTCTGGTCCGGCGCGATCCTGATCCCGGTGTTCATCGTGCAGACGGTACTGTTCTTCGGATAGGCGCTTTTACGGGTCGGTCCGGGACGGCGCGCTGCGCCGGTCCCGGGCCTTTCACCGTCGTCGCACCCGTGCCGAGGGTCGGCGTTCACGGCCGTCCGGCCGGCACCCCTTCCCGGATCTTTTCCGAGAAGTCTGGATCGTCGAGCGAGAGCGTGCGTGCCTTGTCGCCGATCCGGGCGCGCCGGATCAGTTCGTCGAGCGGGATGTCCTGGCGGATCGCGCCGATGCGCTGGAGATAGCCCGGCAGATAGCCCGACAGCAGCACGCGCGGGTCCAGCGGCAGCGAGAACTTCCACGCCGGCGCCACGGTACCGACCAGATGGTAGACGACCGTGGTGCAGTTGGTCGTCAGCGTGTTGTACCAGCGCGGCTTCGCGGCGAGGTCGTTGATGTCGCCGGCATAGGCCAGCAGCAGGTCGCGCGCCTGCCGGGGCGAGGCGCTGAGCCGGAACAGCCGCGCATCCTCCTTCCGGGCATGGGTTCGCAGGCCGACGATGTCGCGCTCGTCGGCGGCGACATAGGCCATCTCGTAGCTGCGGAAGAAGCCGGCCAGCGCCGACCAGTCCTCGCCCTTCTCGCGCCGGACCTCGATCGAGAAGGTCAGCGGCACCGAATCCGAGAAGGTGAAGCTGACCAGGAGATGCGCGATCGCCTCGCCCGACCAGTAGCTCAGGAAGATATCGGCTCCGGTGACCTTCGCCAGGTCGTAGCGTCGCGTCTCCCAGTGCTGGTCGTAATCTTCTTCCGTGCGCCAGCGGAAATTGCGCAGGTTCGAGACGGTGAGGACGTCGCCCTCCTGCGCGATCGCCGGCAGGCGGGCGAGCTCGGGGATCCAGTCTCGGTCATGCGAGGGGTGAAAGCTGCTCCACCAGCCGAGCAGGCTCACGAACAGCACGGCGAAGCCGAGCGGCAGCCGCGCTTCGCCGCTCCAGACACCGACGAGACCGGCCAGCGCCGCGACGCCGAAGCCGATCGCGGCCAGGCCGGCCATGGTGCCGGGCAGGCGGAAGTACAGGAAGCCCGCGCCCCAGAGCGCGGTGCCGAGGATCAGGAGCGTGAGGGCGAGCTTGAGCACGATGACGGAGAGACGGCGCATGGCCGCCTCTCCTTAGCATGGACGCCGTCGCCTGGTCTCAGGCGGCGAGCGAATTGCTGGGCGCCGCCGCCTTCACGGCGTCGTCGACATGGGCCTCGAACTTGGCGAAGTTCTTGGCGAACATCTCCGTCAGGTTCTTCGCGGTCTCGGCGAAGGCGGCTTTGTCGGCCCAGGTCTTCACCGGATAGAGGATGTGCGGCTCGACGCCGGGCACCGAAGTGGGAACGGCAAAACCGAAATAGGGATCGCGGCGGAAATCGGCGCGGTTGAGAGAGCCGTCGAGCGCCGCCGAAAGCAGGCGGCGGGTGACGCGGATCGGCATGCGCCGGCCGGTGCCGTACTGCCCGCCCGTCCAGCCGGTGTTGACCAGCCAGCAATCGACATGGTGCTTGGCGATGAAGTCGCGCAGCAGGTTGGCGTATTCCGACGGATGCCGCGGCAGGAAGGGCGAACCGAAGCAGGTCGAGAACTCCGGCTGCACGCCGGTCAGGCCGCGCTCGGTGCCGGCGACCTTGGCGGTGTAGCCCGAGAGGAAGTGGTACATCGCCTCTGCCGGGGTCAGCTTGGCGATCGGCGGCATCACGCCGAAGGCGTCGGCGGTCAGCATCACGATGTTCTTCGGGATGCCGGCGCGGCCGGTGCGCGAGGCGTTGGGGATGAAGTCGAGCGGATAGGCCGAGCGGGTATTCTCGGTCTTGCTCTCGTCGTCGAAATCGACCTCCCGCGTGATCGGATCCCTCACGGTGTTCTCGAGCACGGTGCCGAAGCGCAGCGAGGCGGCGTAGATCTCCGGCTCGGCCTCCGCCGAGAGGCGGATGGTCTTGGCGTAGCAGCCGCCCTCGAAGTTGAAGATGCCTTCCTTCGACCAGCCATGCTCGTCATCGCCGATCAGCGTGCGCTCGGGATCGGCCGAGAGCGTGGTCTTGCCGGTGCCGGACAGGCCGAAGAAGATCGCCGGATCGTCCTTCGGCCCGACATTCGCCGAGCAGTGCATCGGCACCACGCCCTTGGTCGGCAGCACGAAGTTCAGATAGGTGAAGACCGACTTCTTCATCTCGCCGGCATAGGCCGAGCCGCCGATCAGCACGATCTTGCGGCTGAAGTCGATGGCGATCACGGTCTCGCTGCGGCAGCCGTGCCGGGCCGGGTCGGCCTTGAAGCTCGGCAGGTCGACGATGGTCATCTCGGGGACGTAAGCGTCGATCTCGGATCGCGCGGGGCGGATCAGCAGGTTGCGGATGAACAGCGAGTGCCAGGCCATCTCGGTGTAGACGCGCGCCTTGACGCGATGCGCCGGGTCGGCACCGCCGTAGAGATCCTGCGCGAAGAGCTCGCGGCCCTCGGCATGGGCGATGAAGTCGCCGAGCAGCGCCTCGAAATGCTCCGGCGTCATCGCCTGGTTGTTGTCCCACCAGACCGTTTTCTCGGTCAGCGCGTCGCGCACCGTGAACTTGTCCTTCGGCGAGCGGCCGGTATGGGTGCCGGTATCGGCGCAGAGCGCGCCACCCCGCGCGAGCTCGGACTCGCCGCGGCGCAGCGACTCCTCGTAGAGCTGCGGCGCTTCCAGGTTCCAGTACACGGCCTTGAGCTTGCGGAAGCCGAAACCCTCGGCACCCTGGGCGGCGTTGAACTGACCGATCGTGTCCACTGAAATCCTCCGGCGGCCGCGTTGTGCTGCAGCCTGTTGTCGAACGAAGACGCGCGAACCCTCGAAAAGGTCCGTCGCCCGGCGGGGGCCCTGCGGCCTTGCCCGGTCTTTAAGCCCGCGCGGCACCGCACTCAAGTCGCTGAAATCGCAAAAGACCCGGCCATTTCGGCTAAATCGTTTGAAATCAGGCGGCATGGTGAGCGAGGATGGTGAACGCCCGGCGCGGCTGCAAACCGGCCTTCAGCCCTGGCCGCGCGCCTGCTGCGCGAGCGCGACCAGGACGCGGCGCAAGCCCGCGGGATCGGTGACGCGCTCCGGAAAGACGAGCCGGCCGCTCTCGTCGCCGCAGACGAGGTCGAGGCCCTCCGGGTCGAGCCCCGTCGCCTTCCAGCGCCCCTCGGGCAGGCCGAGCTGGTGCGTGGCATAAAGGTTCAGCGCTTCGGCATGATCCGCGTTGAGATGGGCGACCGCATCGTCCTCGGCCGCGATCAGCGTCTCGCAGCCCGCGAGATCGAGCAGAACCGCGCCGACCGCGATCTCGCCCGCGCGTGCGAAGCCGCCATTGGGATGAAAGCCGAGGACGGCGAGGCGGAACAGCGAGAAGTCGGGAAAATCGGCGTAGAGCTTCGCCTTGGGATGGCGGGCGAGGAAGCGGCGCCTGGCGTTGGCGTCCGTGCAGCGCTCCGCCCGTCCGACGACGCTGAGCCGTGCGGAATTGGCGAGCGGGTCGCCCTTGCCGAGCGAGGAGACGAGCACGGAGACGCGCGGATCGGCCTCGATGTTGCGCGTGTGGAGCGAAAGCTTCGAGGCCAGGAACAGCGGCGAGCCGTCGACATCCGTGGCGAGGTTGACCAGCGTAGCCAGCGGAAAGCCGCTCGCCGGGTCGAGCGTCGCCAGCGCCGCGATGCGGGCGGTGCGCAGCGTCGCGCGCGCCATGGCGACGGGATCGAAGTCATCAGGGGCGGAACCGCCGAGCTCGAGGCCGCGCGGCGTGATGGCGGCGGGGGCGGCTTCGGTCATCTCCGTCGGTTCCTTGTCGGTCCGATTCCGCGGGCGCGCCGAACCGTTGCGGTATTCGAGCGTTGCGCCATAGCGAATCCGCCTCCGAGCCGCTAGATTGCTGCCATGCTTTGGCCGCTCTCGCAGGGGAGTGGACCCCTTTATTGCAACAAGAGCAAGAGACGAAAGCCTTATGCCAACGATTGCGCTGGTCGATGACGACCGTAACATCCTGACGTCGGTATCCATCGCGCTCGAAGCCGAGGGCTACCGCATCATGACTTACACGGACGGTGCCTCGGCTCTCGACGGGCTGAAGCAGAACCCACCCGACCTCGCGATCTTCGACATCAAGATGCCGCGCATGGACGGCATGGAGCTGCTGCGCCGGCTGCGCCAGAAGTCAGACCTGCCGGTGATCTTCCTGACCTCGAAGGACGAGGAGATCGACGAGCTCTTCGGGCTCAAGATGGGCGCCGACGACTTCATCCGGAAGCCCTTCTCGCAGCGCCTGCTGGTCGAGCGCGTCAAGGCGATCCTGCGCCGGGCCGGCGCCAAGGACACCACCGCCGCAACCCGTGCCGAGGACGCCAAGGCGCTGGAGCGCGGCCTGCTGCGCATGGACCCCGAGCGGCACACCTGCACCTGGAAGGGCGAACCGGTGACGCTGACCGTCACCGAGTTCCTGATCCTGCAGTCGCTGGCGCAGCGCCCAGGTGTGGTCAAAAGCCGCAACGCCCTGATGGATGCGGCCTACGACGACGAGGTGTATGTCGACGACCGCACCATCGACAGCCACATCAAGCGGCTGCGCAAGAAGTTCAATCAGGTCGATGCCGATTTCGACATGATCGAGACACTCTACGGCGTGGGCTACCGCTTCAAGGAAACCTGAGGCCGCCCGCGGCGATGCCAACCCAGACCGGCGCGCCGCAGCGCCGGAGGAGCGGACGTAAAGCCTGAGCATGGCAACGGTCGACAACGAAATCTCCGCGTCGTCGGCGAGAAGCCGCTGGAGCGCCGCCCTGAGACGGCGGCTCGGCCTTGTCTGGCGCCGCACGGCGCGCGCGGTCTCGTCGCGTGCAGCGTCCAGCCTGACCCGGCGTATCGTCGTGCTCAACCTCGGCGGCCTCGTCGCTCTGCTGCTCGGCTTCCTCTACCTCAACCAGTTTCGCGAGGGCCTGATCGAAGCCCGCGTCCAGAGCCTGCTGACGCAGGGCGAGATCATCGCCGGCGCGATTGCCGCCTCGGCCACGGTCGAGACCGATACGATCACGATCGATCCGGACAAGCTGCTGCAGCTCCAGGCCGGCGAGAGCGCCGGCATCGCCGACGATCCGCTCGATTTCTCGATCAATCCGGAGAAGGTCGCGCCGTTGCTGCGCCGCCTCGTGACGCCGACCAAGACGCGGGCGCGGGTCTACGACAAGGACGGCCTGCTCACCATCGACTCACGCAACCTCTATTCGCGCGGCGACATCCTGCGGCTCGACCTGCCGCGCGTCGGCGAGCCGGACGAACCCCCGCTGCTCGAGCGCACCTGGAACATGCTGCGCAACAAGCTCGGCCGTGCCGACGTGCCGGCCTATGATGATTTCGAGAACGCCAACGGCAAGTCCTATCCGGAGGTCGCGCGGGCGCTGAACGGCGTCCCGGCGAGCGTCGTGCGCGTCAACACTCGCGGCCAGACGATCGTCTCTGTGGCGGTGCCGGTGCAGCGCTTCCGCACGGTCAAGGGAGCCCTGCTGCTCTCGACCCAAGGCGGCGATATCGACGCCGTGATCGGCGCCGAGCGCTTCGCCATCTTCCAGGTCTTCGCTGTGGCGGCGGCGGTGATGATCGTGCTGTCCGTCCTGCTCGCCGGCACGATCGCCGAGCCGATCCGCAAGCTCGCCGACGCCGCCCAGCGGGTGCGCCGCGGGGTCAAGTCGCGCGAGCAGATCCCGGATTTCGGCAACCGGCACGACGAGATCGGCCACCTCTCCGGCTCGCTGCGCGACATGACCAAGGCGCTCTACAGCCGCATCGAGGCGATCGAGAGCTTCGCCGCCGACGTCGCCCACGAGCTCAAGAACCCGCTGACGTCGCTGCGCAGCGCCGTCGAGACGCTGCCGCGCGCCAGGAGCGACGAGTCCCGCGGGCGCCTGCTGTCGGTCATCCAGCACGACGTGCGCCGCCTCGATCGCCTGATCTCGGACATCTCCGACGCCTCCCGCCTCGATGCCGAGCTGGCGCGCAACGATTCCGCCCCGGTCGACGTCGCGCAGGTGCTCGAGGCGGTGGTCACGATCCAGAACGAGACGCGCCGCGACGGCCAGGCGGCGATCGCGTTCTCGGCCGACCGGCGCAGCCAGAAGCTCGGCAACGACGCTTTCCTCGTCATCGGCCACGACTCGCGGATCGGCCAGGTCATGGTCAATCTGATCGACAATGCCCGCTCGTTCTCCCCCGCGGAGGGCACGGTGCGCGTCATGCTGTCCCGCATCGCCAACGATGTGCTGGTGACCGTCGAGGACGAGGGGCCGGGCATCGAGCCGCATGCGCTGGAGCGCATCTTCGAGCGCTTCTACACCGACCGTCCGAACGAGGGCTTCGGCCAGAATTCCGGTCTTGGCCTGTCGATCTCCCGGCAGATCGTCGAGGCACATCGCGGCTCGATCCGGGCCGAGAACCGGCTTGGCCCCGCCGACGCCGCGGGCGAGGCCAAGCGGCTCGGCGCCCGCTTCATCGTCCGGCTGCCGGCCGCACATCAGCATGCTGCCTGACCTGCGAGGACGGCCGGCGCCGCGACAGCCCGGCGAGGAGCGCATCCACGGAACCACGATCGCCGTCGGCGAGGCCGGCATCTTGCTGCGCGGTGCCTCCGGCGCGGGCAAGTCGCTGCTGGCGCTCGCCATCATCGCGCTTGCCGGCCAGGCGGGCCGCTTCGGACGGCTCGTCGCCGACGACCGGACGGCCCTGGCCGCGCGCGGCGACCGGCTGATCGCCCGCCCGGTTCCGCCGCTGGAAGGCATCGTCGAGCGCCGCGGGCTCGGCCTCACGCCGGAGCCGGCGACCCCCGCCGCAGTGGTGCGGCTGGTCGTCGATCTCATCGGCGAGGAGCCGCCGCGCATGCCGGAGCCGGAGGAGCTGGTCGACAACCTCTGCGGGATCGACCTGCCGCGCCTGCGCGTGACGGGACGTGCCGGCGACGAGCGGCTCGTGCTCGCGGCGCTCGACTTGTTCACAGGCCACGGCTGAAGGCCATGATTCCGGCGCCTTTGGCCGCAAGTGACTTGCGATTATCTCGCACCTGCCGCATAAACCGCCACCTTGTCCGGGCGCCGCTGCGCGCTCTCCGGTGCTGGATTGAATGATCGGACTGGTCCTCGTGACTCATGGGCATCTGGCGACGGAGTTCCGCGCGGCCCTCGAACATGTCGTCGGCCCGCAGGCCAACCTCGCCACCATCGCCATCGCGCCCGATGACGACATGGAAAGCCGTCGCCGCGACATCATCGCCGCCGTCGAGCAGGTCGAGAGCGGCCGCGGCGTCGTCATCCTGACCGACATGTTCGGCGGCACGCCCTCCAACCTCGCCATCTCCGTGATGGAGCCGGGCCGTGTCGACGTCGTCGCCGGCGTCAACCTGCCGATGCTGATCAAGCTCGCCAGCGTGCGCGAGGAAAAGACGCTCGACGAGGCCGTGACGAGCGCGCAGGATGCCGGGCGCAAATACATCACCGTCGCCAGCCGCGTGCTGGCCGGCAAATAAGGGACAGGCGGAAGGCCGGGATGGACGAAGACTGCGACTGCCCCGAAACCGAAATCCCGCCCGGTGCCCTTTACGGCGAATTCCAGATCATCAACAAGAAGGGGCTGCACGCCCGCGCCACGGCGAAATTCGTGCAATGCGCCGCCCGTTTCGATGCCGACCTCACGGTCAGCCGCTGCGGCGAGACGGTCGGTGCCACCTCGATCATGGGCGTGCTGACGCTCGGCGCCGGCATCGGCTCGACCATCACCATCGTCGCCAGGGGGCCTGAGGCCGGCGAGGCGCTGAAGGCGCTGGGCGAGCTGATCGCCGACCGCTTCGGCGAAGGCGAATAAGACCGAGCCGGGTTTAGCGCGCCTCGCCGGGTGCCTCGAACAGCTTCGGCATATGCGCCTGGTACCAGGCCTTGAGCTCTGCCAGGGCGGGATGCTCGAGATTGCGGCGCAGATAGGCCTCGATCCGCGGCAGGTGCTTGAGATAGCCCGGCTTGCCGTCGCGCTTGTCGAGCCGGGCGAAGATGCCGGCGATCTTCGTGTTACGCTGCGCGCCGAGGATCGCATAGGCGCGGGCGAAGCCGGCGAGGTCGAAATCCGGCGTCTCGGCCCGGCGGGCTGAGCCATAGGCGGCGAGCAGCCGGAGCTCCAGCGCGGCCGGCACGTCGACGCGCGCATCCTGTCCGAGCGCGGCGAGGTCGTAGGCCGGGTGGCCCAGCACCGCGTCCTGGAAGTCGATCACGCCCACCTTGGCGAGGCCGTCCCGCCCGGCGAGCCAGATCAGGTTCGGCGAGTGGATGTCCCGCAGCGTCCAGGTGGCCGGCGCGGCCAGGATCTCGTCGAAGAGCTTCCCCCAGATGCGGCCGAACTCGGCCTGCGTCACCGCCGGCAGCGTCACCCCGGCGATGTGCGGCCCGTACCAGTCGAGGATCAGCTCGGTCTCGATGGCGAGAGCCTGCCGATCGTATTCGGGGATGATGTGGTCGCGCCCCTCCGCCACCGGCAGGATCGCCGGCAGGGTGTGGCGATGCAGGTCGGCGAGCAGCAGGGCCGTCGCCTCGTAGCGCTCGGCGATCGGCTGGCCGTCCTCGTCGAGCACGCCTTCGCTGCCGAGGTCCTCCAGCAGCAGCAGCCCCGTCGCAAGATCCTCGGCCAGGATGTCGGGCGCGGAATAGCCGAGCGAGCGCAGGCCCCGGTCCATCGCGACGAAGGCGTCGACGGTCTCGGCAAGATGGGCGATGGCGCTGTAGGGCTTGCCCATGCGGATCGGCGGCCCGTCCGGGCGCGGCGGCGAGATCATCAGCACCGCCGTCTCGCCCGTGGGGCGGGTCAGGCGCTCATAGGCCCGCGTCGAGGCGTCACCCAGCATGAAGTCGCGCCGCGCCTCGCCCCAGCCGGCCCTGTCGATGAGCCGCCGCGAAGCGACCGCGATCGCAAGGCGCTGCTTCCACAGCACGCCGCCGGCCAGGTCGGCGATACGGCCGGTCTCCGGATTGTCGGGGTCGACGTCGAGCACGATGTCGAGGCGCCGCCCGGCCGGCAGGCGCTCGCCGGCGCGGTCGGGCCATTCCACCAGCATGACCGCCTGGTCGACATCCTCGACGAGGCCGAGATCGTCGAGCTCCTCCGGCGAGCGGACCCGGTAGAGATCGGCATGCAGCACCGGTCCGCGCGGCGTCTCGTAGCTCTGAACGAGGGTGAAGGTCGGGCTCGGCGCCTCCAGCTCCGGATCGCCGGCGAGCTCGCGCAGGATGGCCCGGGCGAGCAGCGACTTGCCGGAGCCGAGATGGCCCGACAGCGCGACGATGTCGCCGGGCTTGAGGATCGCGGCGATGTCCGCGGCGAGGCGCGCCGTCGCCGCCTCGTCCGCCAGCAGGAGCCGGTGCGTGCCGGCCGCGCGGGCTTCGTCCGTCATTCGGCGGCGTCCGAGAGCGGCAGGCCCTGCGCCGGGAAGATCGCGGTGACGCGCGTGCCCTGTCCCGGCGTCGAATCGAGCTCGACATGGCCGCCGTGCAGGGCGACGATCGAGCGCACGATCGAGAGGCCCAGGCCGACGCCGCGATGGCTGGAGCCGAGCGAATGGCTCTCGAAGCGTTCGAAGACCTTCTCCTTGACCTCGGCCGGGATGCCGCGGCCCTGATCGGCGACGGTGAGGCGGATGTCGCTGCCCTGCCGCGTCGCGGTGACGCGGACGGTCTGGCCGGGCGAGGAGAAGCCGATCGCGTTGGAAAGCAGGTTGAACAGCACCTGCCGCAGCCGCTTGCCGTCGGCCCTCAGCGAGCCGGTGCGCGGGTCGATCTCGACCTTCAGCGCCAGTTTGCTGTCGGTCAGCCGGTCCTGCAGCCCCGCCGCCGCCTGGGCGATGGTGTCGGCGACGTCGACATCCTGGATGTCGAGCGTCAGCGCGCCGTTGTCGATCGTGGCGAGGTCGAGGATGTCGTTGATGATGGCGAGCAGGGCGCCGGACGAACGCACGATATGGGAGGTGTAGTCGCGCTGCTTCTCGTTGAGCGCGCCCACCGTCTCGGTGCCGAGGAGCTGCGCGAAACCGATGATGTTGGTCAGCGGCGAGCGCAATTCGTAGGAGACGTGGTGGACGAAGTCCTCGCGCAGCCGCGAGACCTTTTCCAGCGCCTCGTTCTTTTCGGTCAGCGCCCGCTCGACGTTCACGCTGGCCGTGACGTCGGCGAAGGAGAGCAGCGTCGCACCGTCCGGCAGGGGCGCGGCGGCGATGTCGAGCACCACGCCGTCGCGGCGTTCGATGCGGCAGCGATAGTCCTCGCGCGCGTCACGCACGCCGGTGACGGTGCTCAGCAGTTCGCGCCAGACCTCGTCCTGCGGGAAGAGCGGCCGGCAGAGCCTGACCACCTCGTCGATATGCGGCGCGCTGGCGAGCATCTCCGCGTCGATGCGCCAGGATTGCGCGAAGGCCGGGTTGGAGAGCCTGAGCCGCCCGTCCGAGCCGAACACGGCGACGCCCTCGCGCAGCGAATCCAGCGTCTCGCGCTGGGTCCGGGTCAGCGCGTTGAAGCGCGATTCCAGCGTGAAGCGCTCGGTGACGTCGTCATAGAGATAGGTGACGCCGCCCTGCGGATTGGGGCTGGAGACGACATGGATCGTGCGCCCGTCCGGCAGGTACCACCAGTCCTCGGCGGCACGCGTCGCGGTGTAGGCCGCATGCACGCCGGTCTTCCAGCTCCGGTAGTCGCCGAGCTCCGGCAGGCGCCGTTCCGAGCGCAGCCGGTCGAGGATCTCGCCGTCGCTGGGCAGGCCGTCGAGGAAGGACGGATCGAGCGACCAGAGCGCGTCGAAGCCGGAATTGCGATAGAGCAGGCGCTGCGAGCCGTCGAAGACCGCGACGGCCGTCTTCAGCCGGTCGAGCGTGCGGACATGGGCGTCCATCTGGCGCTGCAGATCGGCGCGGACCGACTCGAGTTCGCTCATATCGGTGGCGAAACCGGCAAAGCCCGTCGGCGTCGGCAGTTCGACGACGTCGAGGGTCCGGCGCTGGCCGGCGACCACGGCGGGCGCGCGGATCGTGAAGGGGTTGCCCTCGCGCCGGGCCCGCGCCGCGGCTTCGCGTTCGTTGCGGTCGAGCAGCTCCAGCCCGCCCTTCACGGCGGTGCCGGCATCCGAGGCTTCCACCGCGCCGACATAGGCGGCATTCACCCAGGCGAGGCGGCCATCGGCATCGCGCATCCAGGCCGGGTGCGGCAGCCCGGCCAGCAGGCTCGCCAGCGCCGCGTGATCGGCGGTGACCCGCTCAAGCTCGCTGCGCAGCGTCATCACCTGCGCGCGCTCGCCGGTGACCTCGCGGAAGCGGATGACAGCCCGCCCGGCAACAGGTCGGCCTTCGATGTCGACGAAGGGGCCTGATTTGCTGCGGATCGTGAAGGCGAAGGCCTCGCCATGCTCCTTCAGCGCGTCGGTCGCGAGTTCGAGCCGCTTGGCGTCGGTCGGCGCGGCCCAGCTGCCATAGGCCAGGGCGAGAGCCGCTCCGGGTGCGCCGAGGAAGCCGCTGTCGCCTTCGAAGACCGGCTGCGCGTCGCGTCCGTTCCAGCTCGCGATCACCTGCGGGTCGGCCGCGAGCAGGATGGAGAGACGCTCCTGGTGCCCGCGCGCCGCTTCGAGCTCGCTTGCCAGCCTCGCCTCGCGCCGCTGCCAGCGCGAGCGCTCGCGGACGTAGACGAGGGAGGTGGTGGTGGCGAAGACGGTGAGGCCGGCGAGGATGATCGAGAGCGCGCCGGTGCTCATCAGGTCGAGCTTGGCCGGGGCGAACCACTCGCTCTGGGCGAAGGCCGGTACGGGCAGCAGGGCGAGTGCGGGCACATATCCGGCGGACAGCATCCTGCGCGCACGCCCGCCGCCACCTCGCCCCTGTCTCCCCGCGCTTCTCATGCCGCGTCCGTCGCCTCTCGGGCGGCCTGGGCCGCCAATATCGCAGGTCTCGCCGGAATCGGTCTCGCGGAGCCGGGCTTCGCACCCTCTCCGGCGGCCGATACACGCGCGCCACCACGCCAATCACATCAGAGCTTGAACCGGGCCGCGCCGTCTCGGCACCCCCGAATCAGTTCCACTGTAATCACCGCTCGACTCCGTCAGGAAGTGCTTAATCGCCGGTAAACGGGGAGTTTTTCGAAGTGGGCGGAAAGTGAATCCGCCGCTAACAAGGTCTAGTGATTTGCAGGATTCAGAATACCATTAGTTGGGTTCTCGTGTTGTTCCGGGCCGACCTGTCCGACAAAAAAGGCCCGGCTTGCGCCGGGCCTGCTGGTTCTTGCCGCTGCCAGGATGTCAGTAGCGGTAGTGCTCCGGCTTGAACGGGCCCGCCTGCGGCACGCCGATATATTTCGCCTGGGCGTCGTTGAGCTTGGTGAGCTTGGCGCCGACCTTGGCGAGGTGGAGCGCGGCGACCTTCTCGTCGAGATGCTTCGGCAGGGTGTAGACGTTGTTCTGGTAGTTGGCGTGATGGTTCCAGAGCTCGATCTGGGCGAGCGTCTGGTTCGAGAACGAGCAGGACATCACGAAGGACGGGTGGCCCGTGGCGTTGCCGAGGTTCACCAGGCGGCCTTCCGAGAGCAGGATGATGCGCTTGCCGTCGGGGAACTCGATCTCGTCGACCTGCGGCTTGACGTTGTCCCACTTGAAGTTCTTCAGGCCGGCGACCTGAATCTCCGAGTCGAAATGGCCGATATTGCAGACGATCGCGCGGTGCTTCATCGCGCGCATGTGGTCGACCGTGATGACGTCGAGATTGCCCGTCGCCGTGCAGAAGATGTCGCCGCGCGGGGCTGCGTCTTCCATCGTCACGACCTCGTAGCCTTCCATCGCCGCCTGCAGGGCGCAGATCGGGTCGACCTCGGTGACGAGCACGCGGCAGCCGGCCTGGCGCAGCGAGGCGGCCGAGCCCTTGCCGACGTCGCCATAGCCGGCGACAACCGCGACCTTGCCCGACATCATCACGTCGGTGCCGCGGCGGATGGCGTCGACCAGCGACTCGCGGCAGCCATAGAGGTTGTCGAACTTCGACTTGGTGACGCTGTCGTTGACGTTGATCGCCGGGAACGGCAGGCGGTTGGCCTTGGCCAGCTCGTAGAGGCGGTGCACGCCGGTGGTGGTCTCCTCGGAGACGCCCTTGATCGCGGCGCGGGTCTTGGTGAACCAGCCCGGATTGGCCTTGAGCTGACGCTTGATCAGCGCGAAGAAGATCGTCTCTTCCTCATTGCCCGGCTTGTCGAGGAAGGCGGCATTGCCGGCCTCGGCCTCGGCGCCGAGGATGATCAGCATGGTCAGGTCGCCGCCGTCGTCGAGGATCATGTTCGGCGTCCCGCCGTCGCCCCAGGTCGCGGTCTTCAGCACGTATTCCCAGTACTCCTCCAGCGTCTCGCCCTTGATGGCGAAGACCGGGGTGCCGGTCGCGGCGATCGCGGCGGCGGCGTGGTCCTGGGTCGAGAAGATGTTGCAGGACGACCAGCGCACATCGGCGCCGAGTTCCTTCAGCGTCTCGATCAGCACGGCGGTCTGGATGGTCATGTGCAGGCAGCCGGCGATGCGGGCGCCCTTGAGCGGGGCCTTGCCCTTGTATTCCTCGCGGATCGCCATCAGGCCCGGCATCTCGTCCTGGGCCATGTTGATTTCCTTGCGGCCGTAATCCGCAAGCGCGATGTCCTTGACGATGTAATCCGACACGGGGGCGCTCCAATCGCTCGATCTGAATCTGGCCGGCTCTCTAGCAGCCCTCTCGAGCGAAGGCAATCAAAGATATAAAGATGTCTTTATATGGACTGGTCGAGCAGCGATCCGCGATGCACGCGGAAGCTGGACGATGCCGTCGGCGGGCTTGTCTGCTAGCCTCCGGCGACCGACAGGGAGATTCGCGTGACCACATCCGCCTCGCCGCCAATCCGCCGCGCCATGGTGCTTGCGGCCGGGCTCGGCCAGCGCATGCGCCCGATCACCGACACGCTGCCGAAGCCGCTGGTGAAGATCGGCGGGCGGAGCATGCTGGATCATATGCTCGACCGGCTGGCGGATGCCGGCGTCGAGGAGGCGGTGGTCAACGTCCATCACCTTGCCGGTCAGGTCGAGACCCATCTTGCCGGCCGGCTGCGCCCGCACATCACTGTCTCCGACGAACGCGCCGAGCTGCTCGAGACCGGAGGCGGCGTGAAGAAGGCGCTGCCCCTGCTGGGGACGGCGCCGTTCTTCCACACCAATTCCGATGCGCTCTGGAGCGAGACCGGCAAGCCGGCCTTGCCGGCCATGGCGCAGCGCTGGGAGCCGGAGCGCATGGATATCCTGCTTCTGCTCGCGGATATGGAGACCAGTCTCGGCTTCGACGGTGCCGGCGACTTCTTTTGCGACGGCGATGGCCGCCTGGCGCGCCGCGGTGCGGCTGCGCGCGCGCCCTGGGCCTATGCCGGCGTCGCCATCCTGAAGCCCGGGCTCTTCGCGGATACGCCCGAGGGGCCGTTCTCGCTCAACCTGCTCTTCGACCGTGCCATCGCGCAGGGGCGGCTCTTCGGCGAGGTGCTGGAAGGGCGCTGGCTGCATGTCGGCACGCCCGAGGCGATCGCCCCGGCCGAGGCCGCGCTCGCCGCCGCACAGCCGGTCCATGCCTGAGCTCAACCTGTTCAGCATTCCGGCCGGCGCGCCCTTCCTGGAAGTGCTGGCGCAGGCGATGCTGGATGGCCGCTTCGGTCCGGTCCATGACCCGGCCGATCCTGCCGCCATGGCCCGCGCCACCCTTTATCTGCCGACGCGCCGCGCCGCTCGCGCCTTCACCGCGATTCTGGCGGACAGGCTCGGCGGCAAGCCGTTGCTGCTGCCGCGCATCGTCCCGCTCGGCGATGTCGACGAGGCCGAGACCGCTCTGATCGGTTCCGGCGCCTGGGCAGGCGAGCGTGTCGTGCCGATCGAGCCGCTGGCGCGGCGCATGCTGCTGACCCGGCTGGTCGATGCCTGGGGCCGCAGCGCCAATCGCAGCCATCTCCGCCTCGATCCGTCGGAGCCCTCGCTGGTGCCGGCGACGCTCGCCGAGGCCTATGGGCTCGCGGGCGACCTCGCCGCATTGCTCGACCAGATGCAGACCGAGCGCGTCCCGGTCGAAAGGCTGGGCCACCTCGATGCGGTGCGCTTCGACAAGGTCTGGCAGCTCAATGCCGGCTTCCTCGGCATTCTCGGCGAGGCCTGGCCGCAGATCCTCGCCGATCTCGGCGCCTGCGATCCCGCCGCCTTCCGCAATCGCATGCTGGCGGCCGAGCGCGAGCGCCTGCTCGCCGACGGGGCGAGGGGGCCGATCATCGCCGCCGGCTCGACCGGCACGGTGCCGGCCACCGCGGAATTGCTCGCGGCCATCGCCCGCCTGCCGAACGGGGCGGTGGTGCTGCCCGGCATCGACCTTGCCCTGCCGGAGCGAGCCTGGGCCGCGATCAAGGACGAGCCCGCTCCCTCGCATCCGCAGGCGGCCCTGCACCACCTGCTGGAGGTGCTGCAGGCGACGCGCGACGATGTGCGCGAGCTCGCCGCGCCGGATGCGCCGCGCACGGCCCGCGCCGACCTCGCCCGCGAGGCGATGCTGCCGGCCTCCGTCACCGAGCTCTGGTCGGATCTCGGCCAGCGCGTGCCGCACGCGGCCGCCGAGACCGCCTTCGCCGGTCTGCGCATCGTCGAGGCGGCCGATGAGCGCGAGGAGGCCCTGCTCGTCGCTCTGGCGCTGCGCGAGGCGCTGGAGCAGCCCGGCCACCACGCCGCGCTGGTGACGCCGGACCGCGGCCTCGCGGAGCGCGTCGCGGTCGAGCTCAGGCGCTGGGATGTCGAGGTCGACGATTCCGCCGGCCTGCCGCTCGGCCGCTGGCCGGCCGGCTCGCTGCTGCGATTGATCCTGGAAGCCGCATTGGCGCGGATGACGCCGACGACGCTGGTGCCGCTGCTCGCTCATCCCCTCTGCCGGCTGGAGTTGAGCCGCGAAGCGCTGGCGCGCGGTGCGTCGGCGTTGGAAATCGGCGTCTGGCGCGGCAATGCGGTCGGGAAAGGGCTCGCCGGCCTGCATGTCGCGCTCGATCAGTGGGACGCGCTGCGCGAAGGGCGGCATGTGCCCGGCCCGCGCGAGCGCCTGACGAGCGAGGATCGCGCCGCTGCGGTGGAATTGCTGCGCGCCATCGAGCGGGCGAGCGCCTCCTTGCTCGAAGCGCTCTTCCTCGAAAAGCCGTCGCTGGCGGCGGTCGTGGCGGCGGCGCGCGCCGCGGTCACTGCGTTCAGCGCGGGCGAAGCCGGCCAGCCGCTCGCCTTCGTCGGGCCTGACGGCGAGGCGCTGTCGGGCCTGTTCGACGAATTGGCCGCAGCGGAAGCCGTGATGCCGCCCGGTGGCCGGGCGCAGGATTTCGTCGCGATCCTCGACGGCTTGCTCGGCGAGCGCGCCGTGACGCGCAAGGTGCCCGGCCATCCGCGCGTCGCGATCTGGGGGCTCCTCGAAGCGCGCCTGCTCGAAGCCGACCACATCGTGCTCGGTGGCCTCAACGAAACCGTCTGGCCGCCGCAGACCACGACCGATTCCTTCATCAACCGGCCGATGCGCGCCGAGCTTGGCCTGACGCCGCCGGAGCGGCGCATCGGCCAGACCGCGCATGATTTCGTCCAGGCGCTGATGGCGCGCTCGGTCACGCTGACCCGTCCGCGCAAGGCCGGCGAGGCGGAGACCATCGCCTCGCGCTTCTGGCAGCGCCTGCAGGCGGTGACGCCGGCGCCGGTCTGGCAGGGGGCGTTGGTGAAAGGCGAGAAGCTGCGTAGCCTCGCCGCTTTGCTCAGCGCTCCCGCCGCTGCGAAGCCGGTGGGGCGCCCGGCGCCGCGCCCGCCGCGCGATCTACAGCCGCTCTCGCTCAGCGTCACCGAGGTCGAGACGCTCTATCGCGATCCCTACCAGATCCATGCCCGCAAGATCCTCGGGCTCGATGCGCTCGACGACCTGATCGAGGACCCGAGCGCGCAGGATCGCGGCAAGCTGCTGCACGGCATCGTCGAGGGCTTCACCAGAACCTATCCCGAGCAGTTGCCCGCCGATGCGCTGGCGCAGGTCGTCGCCATCGGCAACCGCCTGTTCCACGACTATGACGACGTGCCGGAGGTGCGCGCCTTCTGGTGGCCGCGCTTCCTGCTGACGGCAGGCCATTTCATTCGCTGGGAGGAGCGCCGCCGCGGCGACATCGCCCGCATCGGCGTCGAGCTCGGCACCGGCGCGAGCTTCAGGCTGGCCGATGGCAGCGAGTTCCGCCTGCACGGCCGCGCCGACCGCATCGAGCTGACCCGAGAGCCCAGCCTGCGCATCGTCGATTTCAAGACCGGCGCGCCGCCGAGCAAGGCGCAGGTCGAGAAAGGCTTCGCCCCTCAGCTCACGCTCGAAGCCGAACTCGCCGCCCGCTCCGGCTTCAAGGGGCTCGCCGGGCCGACGCCGGTCTCAAGCCTGCTTTACATGAAATTGCATCACGATCCGAAGGGCTGGGCCAAGGACAAACCGCTCGACTTCGACGGCGAGCCGCTGGCCGATGTAGCTGCCCGCCATCTCGACAACCTGCTCAAGCATCTCGACGCACTGCGTTCCGGCCGCGAGCCCTACGTCTCGCGCCGCGCCCCCGACTACATCCGCTACGCCAGCCCCTACGACCATCTCGCCCGGGTCAAGGAATGGTCGGCCGCTCCCGGTGGCGGCGACGAGGGAGGCGAGCCGTGAAGCCGGGCTGGATCGTCCCGCCGCTGACCAATCAGCGCCAGGCGTTGGCCGCCGACCCCGGCCTCTCCGCCTGGGTCTCGGCCAACGCTGGCTCGGGCAAGACCCATGTGCTGGTCAACCGCGTGCTGAGGCTCCTGCTGGACGGCGTCCCGCCCGGCCGGATGCTCTGCATCACCTATACCAAGGCGGCCGCCGCCAACATGGCGAACCGCATCTTCAAGGCGCTCGGCAACTGGGCGACGCTCGACGCCGAGAGCCTGCGCCGCGCGTTGACGCAACTGACCGGCCGGGCGCCGACCCTGGCCGAGCAGGCGAAGGCCCGCCGCCTTTTCGCGGAATCGCTCGAGACGCCGGGCGGCCTCAGGATCGAGACGATCCACGCCTTCTGCACGCGCGTACTGCAGGCTGCCCCGTTCGAGGCCAATGTGCCGCCGCGCTTCGAGGTCGCGGACGATCTGGCCCAGGCCGAGATGCTGCGCGAGGCGCGGCGTGAACTGCTCGCTCTCGTCGCCGCCGACCCGCAAGGTGCCGAAGCCAGGGCGCTCGACTTGCTGGCAAGGCTGGCGGCGCAGGATTCCTTCGAGACCATGGTGCAGGAGGCGCTGCGCCAGCGCGCCCTGTTCAGCGACGAGAACGGTCGCGCCCGTGATGCCGAAGGAATGCGCGCCGGTATCGCCGCCTTCCTCGGCATCGCGCCCGATCTCGACGCCGGCACGGTCAAGGCCGCTTTTCGCGCCGAGCTGGCGGCGCTTCCCGGTCTTTCCGGGCTGATCGAGACGCTCGGCGCCGGCAGCACGACGCGCCAGACCTGCGCTGCCAATCTCCGCGCGCTGCTGGCGGGGCAGGACGATGGCGACCCGGTCGCCTTCTGCCGCCGCGGCCTGATCACCGCTGAGGGCACGGTCAACGCCAACATTCGCGGCAAGGGGAAATCCGAGCTGGACGGTGCGCCGCTCGCCGCCCTGGAGGCGCTTGCGGCACTGGTGCTGGCTGCGGGCGAGCGGCTGAATGCCGTCGCCATTCGTGATCGCAGCGCAGCGCTGGCGCTGCTGGTGACGCGGATGCTCGCCTCCTATCAGCGCCAGAAGAGCCTGCGCTCGCTGCTCGACTATGACGACTTGATCGCGCGCACACGCTCGCTGCTGGAGCGGGTCGAGGCGGCCTGGGTGCTTTACAAGCTCGACGCCGGCATCGACCACATCCTGCTCGACGAGGCGCAGGACACCGGCGAGGCGCAATGGGCGATCCTGCGCAAGCTCGCCGAGGAGTTCACCAGCGGCGGCGATCTCCGCGTGAAGCCGCGCACCATCTTCGTCGTCGGCGACGAGAAGCAGTCGATCTACGGGTTTCAAGGAGCGGCACCGGCCGCGTTCGGCGAGGAGCGACGCGCGCTCGCCCAGCGGATCGAGGCGGCTGAACTCGCCTTCGAGGCGATCAGCCTCAACACCTCCTTCCGCTCGGCGCCGGACATCATGCAGGCGGTCGATGCCGTCTTCGCCCTGCGCGAGCACGCACGCGGCCTCGTCTTCGACGGCGCGCCGCGGCCGGAGACGCACGATACGGTCCGCCGCAGCGTGCCCGGCACGGTCGACCTCTGGCCGCTGGCCGCCAACGATACCGGCGAGCCGCCCGATGCCTGGACCACGCCGGTCGACGCGCCCGAGCGCCGCAGCGGCACGATCAAGCTCGCCGGACGCATCGCGGCGACCCTGCAGCGTTGGCATCGCGATCGCCGCGACGATCGCGGCAACCCCTTCGCGGCCGGCGACGTCATGATCCTGCTGCGCCAGCGCGGCGCGCTGTTCGAGGCGATCGTCAAGGCACTGAAGGACGCCGGTGTCCCCGTCGCAGGCCGCGACCGCCTGACGCTCGCCGAGCATCCGGCTGTGGAGGATCTCGTCGTGCTCGGCCGGGCACTCCTGCTGCCCGACGACGACCTGACGCTGGCGACGGCGCTCAAGACGCCGCTGATCGACTTCGACGATGACGACCTCCTGCGCCTCGCGCCCGGCCGCAGCGGCTCGCTGCGCGCGGCCTTGCAGGAGGCGGCGGAAGGCGAGCCGCGCTATGCCGCCGCCGAGGCGAAACTCGTGCATTGGACGCGCGAAGCGGGGCGTTGCGGGCCGTTCCGCTTCTTCGCCGACCTGCTCGGCCCCGGCGGCGGGCGCAACCTCGCCCTGGCGCGGCTCGGCGCCGAGGCGGGCGACGCGCTCGACGCCTTCCTCAATGCCGCGCTCGAGCATGAGCGGCGCTACGGCCCCTCGCTCGCTGGCTTCCTCCAGCACGTCACCGGCAGCGCGACCGATGTGAAGCGCGACCTTTCGGCCAGCGCCGGCGAGGTCCGCGTCATGACCGTCCACGGCTCGAAGGGGCTCGAGGCGAAGATCGTCATCCTCGCCGATCTCGGCCCCGAGCCGGGTGCGAAACGCCTGCCCAAGATCCTCGCCGTGCCGGCTCCCAGAGGCGAGATCGTGCCGATCTGGCCACCGGCCAGCGCCGAGGACACGGCGGCGACGGCTGGCGCCAAGGCAAAGGTCGTCGAGCAGATGGTCGAGGAGCATCACCGGCTGCTCTACGTCGCCATGACCCGGGCCGAGGACCGGCTGATCATCTGCGCGGCGCAGCCCAAGGGCGAGGCGCCGCAGGGCAGCTGGTACGCGATGATCGCAGAGGGGCTTGCCGCCTCCGAAGCCGGCTTGCAGGAGATCGGGGAGGGCGAGGCGGCGATCCTGCGCTTCAGCGTGACGCCGCCTGCGCCGCCCGCCGAGAGCAAGCCGACACTCGCAGACGCGGCGAAACCCGTGGCGCCCGCCTGGCTCGCCCGCCCCGTCCCGCGCGAGGCCGAGCCGCTGCCGCCGCTGAAGCCCTCGGGTGCGCTCGCCGCCGCCGATGGCGAGGAGCGGCCGGGCGATGGGCCGTTCCTCGCCGAGGCGGCGGCGGCCGGCCGGCTCGCGCATCTCCTGCTGCAGATCCTGCCCGAGGTGCCCGTGGAGCGCCGTGCCGGGACGGCGCTGGCCCTGGTCGCGGCTCGTGGGGGTGCCCTGCCGCAGGCCCGGCGGCAGGAGATCGCGGCGAAGGTGACTGCCTTGCTGCATGCGCCGGAGCTGGCCGGGCTGTTCGCCGGCGATTCGCTGGCCGAGACGCCGGTATCGGGAACCGTCCGGCTGCCGGACGGCACGGTGCGCACCATCTCCGGGCGGATCGACCGGCTCGCGATCACGCCGGGGGCCGTCATCGTCGCCGATTTCAAGACCACGGCGCGCCCGCCTGTCGGCCTCGACGCGGTTCCGATGGCGACGATGGCGCAGCTTGCCGCCTACGCCGCGCTGCTGCGCGACATCTATCCCGGACGTAGCATCAGGGCCCTGCTGGTCTACACGGCGAACCTGGCCTGTCTGGAGATCGGGGCCGACCGGCTTGCAGCCGCGCTGGCGGCCCTGGCCGGTCGCGCGCCCGGCGCCGGCGCGGCGGAACTAGGATAGGCTCGATCATGCGAATCCTGCCCTCCCTGATGCTGCGCCCCCGGTTGCTGGTGGCGCTGGCCGCCGGTGTGGGAGCGGCGGCGCTGCTCCCAGGCGATTGGCGTTGGGCGACGCGGCTCCTGCTCGCATGGGACGCCGGCGCGATCCTCTACCTCGCGCTGCTGGTGTCGACGATGTTCACGGAGACGGTCGACCAGATCAGGGCGCGGGCCGAGCGGCAGGACGAGGGAGCGCTGGCGATCCTCGTCATCGCCTGCCTGGCGGTGAGCGCGAGCCTGATCGCGATCGTGGTCCAGCTGGTCGGGCTGGGGAATATCCCGGCTGCCGAGCGGGGTGCCCATCTCGGGCTCGGAGGCTTCACGATCCTGTGCTCGTGGACGCTGCTGCACGCCTTCTTCACGCTGCACTACGCCGGCATCTACTATCGCGCCGGAAAGGTCGACCGCTGCCTCGATTTTCCGGGCAAATCCGATCCGGACTACATCGATTTCCTGTATTTCTCCTACACGATCGGCTGCACGTCGCAGACATCCGACATCGCCGTGACGACGCGCCACGCGCGCGGCATCGTCCTGCTCCATTCGATTCTGACCTTCGTCTTCAACACCTCGATCCTGGCCATGGCGATCAATGTCGGCGCGAGCCTGGTGTCGGGCGGGCAATAGGCGGCGCGCGCGGCTCGTCCCTGCGGCGGCCGCGCCTTGACCGGAAGGGCGGGCGTTCATAGCTTCGCTGGCGAAGGGTGGCCCCGGCCTCCCGCTGTAACCGAAAGGCGGCCAGTCATGGCGACGAACAAGGTAACCGACCAGAGCTTCGAGGCCGACGTCCTGAAGTCCTCCGAGCCGGTCGTTGTGGACTTCTGGGCGGAATGGTGCGGCCCTTGCCGCATGATCGGCCCGGCGCTTGAGGAGATCGCGACCGAGCTCCAGGGCAAGGTCAAGATCGTGAAGATGAACGTCGACGAGAATCAGCAGATCCCGGCCCAGTTCGGCATCCGCTCGATTCCGACCCTGATGCTGTTCAAGGACGGCAAGCTTGCCTCCCAGAAGGTTGGCGCCGCCCCCAAGAGCGATCTTTCGCGCTGGATTTCGGCGGCCGTCTGATTCGCAGCCGGCCGGGAACGAAAAAGGCCCGCCCCTGTCGGAGGGGCGGGCCTCGCCGTTTCAGGGCCAGGAGCTTCTTCAGGGCCAGGACTTCGCCTCAGCCCCGGCTGTTCTTGTCGATCGCGAACGCGCCCGCGCCGGCGAAGACGAGATAGAGGAAGACGAAGCAGTAGAGGATCGCGGCGTCGCCGCCGTTCAGCGCCGGATAGAGGCTCCTGGGCGCATGGGCCATCCAGTAGGCGAAGGCCATCTGGCCGCACAGGATGAAGGCGACGATCCGGGTCTGGAAGCCGACGAGCAGCAGCAGGCCGCCGACGAATTCGAGCACGCCGGCGAACCAGTAGAGCGTGAAGGCCGCCGGCAGGGCGCCGCCGGCGGGCGGTGCCGGAAAGCCGAACAGCTTCTGGGTGCCGTGCAGGATGAAGATCAGCGCGGTGACGATGCGCAGCAGCCCGAGACAATAGGGCGCGTAGCGATTGAGCGAGTTCATCGGTATCCTCTGTCGAAGCAGTGAGCGGGTTTTGAACGGTCCTGCGCGTTTCCTGCCGGCTTTTAGGCAGGGCTCTCGACTTTGCGCAATATCCCGATGGACGTGATTTCTGCTTGCGCTTTTGCAAATTTGATCACGTTCGCGCGACGGTTGTGTTATTCGTGCCGCAGCGCACGCTTTACGAACCCTTAAAAGCGCCATGTTTGAATCCTGTTACACCTGATCGCTTGATGGGCGGGATTTCGGCCGAACGGGACAGGATGAACGACCGGTTTTCACGAGGCGAGCGGCGCGAGCCCTCCTTTGGCTACGAGCGCGGCGAGAGCCGCGATGACGGTGACATGCGCCTTTCTCCCGACGATCGTCCGACCCGCTTCCAGAGGGCCGCGGCTCCGGCGGAACCGGAGCGGCAACTGCGCAACCCGCCGCGCCGCGACAAGCGCCCGGCCGGCGGCGGCGGTGGCGGCGGCAAGAAGCGGGGGCGCCGACGGCGACGCTCGCTCTTCGGCGGGCTGATCTACTGGAGCATGGTTCTCGGTCTGTGGTGCGTCATCGGCGTCGGCGGCGTCGTGGCTTACTACGCCTCGCAGCTGCCGCCCATCGACCAGCTGACCGTGCCGCGCCGGCCGCCCAATATCGCGATCCTGGCGGCTGATGGCTCGCTGCTTGCCAACCGGGGCGAGACCGGCGGGCGCACCATCACGCTCGGCGAGGTGCCGCCTTATCTGCCGAAGGCCTTCGTCGCCATCGAGGACAGGCGTTTCTACGACCATTTCGGCGTCGATCCGGTCGGCATCACCCGCGCCGTCGTCAACAATCTGCGCGGCCATGGCGGCATGCAGGGCGGCTCGACCCTGACCCAGCAGCTCGCCAAGAACCTGTTCCTGACGCAGGAGCGCACGGCCGCCCGCAAGATCCAGGAAGCGATCCTGGCGCTCTGGCTGGAACGCACCTACACCAAGGACCAGATCCTCGAGCTCTATCTCAACCGCGTCTATTTCGGCTCGGGCGCCTATGGCGTCGAGGCGGCGGCGCAGCGCTACTTCAACAAGTCGGCGCGCTCGGTGACGATCGCGGAGGCGGCGATGCTGGCGGGCCTCGTCCAGGCGCCGTCGCGGCTGGCGCCCAACCGCAATCCCGACCTCGCCGAGAAGCGGGCGAAGCTGGTGATCGCCGCGATGGCCGACCAGGGCTTCATCTCGCAGGAGGCAGCCAAGACCGCGATGACGGCCCCGGCCGAGGTGCCCGAGCGCACGGGCGCGGGCTCCGTGAACTACGCCGCCGACTACGTCATGGACGTGCTCGACGACTTCATCGGCGCCGTCGACGGCGACGTCACCGTGCTGACGACGATCGACACGAAGCTGCAGAGCTCGGCCGAGACCATCCTGGTCGATGCGCTTTCTGCCCAGGGGACCAAGCTGCACGCCTCGCAGGGCGCGGTGGTCTCGCTGGCGCCGGACGGGGCCATCCGCGCCCTGATCGGCGGGCGGGACTATACCAAGAGCCAGTTCAACCGCGCCACCGCGGCCCGCCGCCAGCCCGGCTCCTCCTTCAAGCCCTTCGTCTATCTGACGGCGATGGAGAAGGGGCTCACGCCGGACACGATCCGCGACGACGCGCCCTTCTCGATCAAGGGCTGGGAGCCGGAGAACTATTCGCGCACCTATCGCGGCCCGGTGACGCTGCGAACCGCGATGCAGCATTCGCTCAACACCATCGCGGCGCGGCTGATCCAGGAAGTGACCCCGCGCGAGGTCGTGCGCACGGCGCAGCGCCTGGGCATCACCTCCGCGATCCAGCCGAACCTGTCGCTGGCGCTCGGCACCTCGGAGGTGACGCCGCTCGAGATGACGGCCGCCTATGCCACCTTCGCCAATGGCGGCCAGTCGGTGCTTCCCTATGTCATCCGCGAGGTCCGGCAGACCAACGGCAAGGTCGTCTACGCCCGCAAGGCCAACAATCTCGGCACGGTCATCCAGCCGCAACCGCTGGCGATGATGGACACGCTGTTCAACGCGGTGATGAACGGCGGCACCGGCAGCAAGTTCAACATTCCCGGCTGGGAGGTCGGCGGCAAATCGGGCACGACGCAGGACTACCGCGACGCCTGGTTCGTCGGCTTCACCGCCCGGCTGGTCACGGCCGTCTGGGTCGGCAATGACGACAATTCGCCGATGCGGCGCGTCACCGGCAGCGGCCTGCCCGGCGAGATCTGGGGCAAGTACATGAAGCTCGCCCATGCCGGCGCCCAGCCGATGCCGTTGCCCGGCGGCTTCTGGCAGGGCGCGCCGACGCCGGTCGAGGCGCCGGTCGCCCAGGCCGGGCCGCCGCAGGGCGTTCCGCAGCAGGCGCCGCTCGGCGGCGACCGGGCCTGGGTGCCGCCGCAGCCGCAGGAAAAGAACTTCTTCGAGCGCCTCTTCGGCGGCTGATGCCGGCTTCCGGCCGTCAGCTCCTGCCGGTCCGCTCCCTGGCGGCGCGGACCGGGCCGCTGAGCTTGAACAGCAGAAAGGCGGCGATCCCCAAAGCCGACATCACCAGCGGCAGCGGCAGCGCCGAGCTCTTCAGGAGATGGCCGACCAGCAGCCCGACGCAGGCCGAAAGCAGCATCTGGCAGAGCCCGTTGAAGGACGACGCCGCCCCGGCGCGATCCGGGAACGGCATCATCGCCGAGGCCTGGGCCTGCGGCATGGTCAACCCGACGCCGCAGGCATAGACGGCCCAGGACAGCGCGACGCCGGGCGCACCGCCCGCCCCGGTCGCGACGGCGCCGAGCATCATCAGCCCCCCGAGCGCGAGGCAGAGCACGCCGAGCGCGATCACCCCGTCCATGCCGCGCGGCCCGACCAGGCGCTGCGCCAGGATGGTCCCTCCGATATAGCCGCTGACGCCGAAGGCGAAGGCGAAGCCGTATTGCACCGGCGAGAGCCCGTAGACGCCGGTCAGCACGAAGGACGAGCCCGAGATGAAGGCGAAGAGCCCGGCATAGGCCAGCGCCGTCAGCCCGACATAGACGCGGAAGGCGCGGTTCTGCAGCAGCGAGCCGAAGCCGCGGAAGATCGCGAGCGGCGAGAGCGGCTGCGGCGAGCGCCGGCGCAGCGTCTCCGGCATCACCCCGACGATCACGGCGGCGAGGGCCAGCGCGAAGAGGAGCGAGGCGATGAAGGTCGATCGCCAGCCGAAGGCGACCTGCAGCACGCCGCCGATCACCGGTGCGACCGCCGGCACCAGCCCCATGATCATGCCCATCCGGGCCAGCTCCTTGCCGGCGCGCGGCCCGTCGTAGAGGTCGCGAACCATGGCCCGCCCGAGCACGATCGGCCCGGAGGCGCCGAGGGCCTGCAGCGCCCGCGCCGCGGTCAACGCCTCGATCGAGGGTGAGGCCGCGCAGGCGAGCGTCGCGACGGCGAAGAGGCCCAGCCCGGCTAGCAGGACGGGCTTGCGCCCCAGCTTGTCGGAGAGCGGGCCCCACAGGATCTGGCCGGCGGCGAAGCCGAAGAGGAAGGAGGACAGCGTCGCCTGCGCACCGGCGACGTCCGTGTCCATGACGTGGACGATCTCCGGAAGCGAAGGCAGGTAGAAGTCGGTCGAGAGCGGGCCCAGCGCCGTCAGCATGGCGAGGACGGCCGTCATCGCCAGCGTATCGGGACGAAGCTTCATCGGGGGCCTCCGGCACGCGGCCGGGTGGCGGGCCGCGTGCCCCTGCTACGACGCCGGCCGGTCATCCGGCAATGGGGAGGATGCGGCCGCTAGGCCGGCCTGCTCTTGCTCACCTCGTCCGGCGAGAGGCCGACGAGCTCGGCATAGCGCGCCGGGTCCGTGGCGCCCTCGGTGTTGACCAGGAGAACCCGCGACCGATCGTCGAGCCTAAGCGCCGCGCGTGCCTCCGGCGAACGCAGCGCCGCCAGCAGTCCCGCCAGCCCTGCCGCACCGCTTTCGCCGGCGACGATCGCGGGATCGCTTCCGACCGGGCGGGCGAGCCGGTTCATCGCTTCGACGGCGTCGGAATCGGCTGCCGTGAGGAAGGCGTCGGCGGCGCGATAGAGCACGCGCAGCGCCAGCGGCGAGGGGTCGTAGCATTCGAGCATCGCCATCACGGTCGGCGCGCCATGGGCGATCTTCACCGGTCGGCCCTGCCGCGCGGCTGCGAAGATGCAGGCGGCGAGTTCCGGCTCGACGACGGTGAAGAACGGGCGGTCCGCACCGAACCGCGTCTGCATCTGCGCCGCCAGCGCCGCGGCGATGCCGCCGACCCCGGCCTGCACGAAGACATGGGTCGGTCGCTCCGGAAGCTGGGCGAAGGCTTCCTGCGCGATCGCCGTGTAGCCCTGCATCACCAGTCCGGGGATTCGCTCGTAGCCCTCCCACGAGGTGTCGGATACCACGGTCCAGCCTTTCGAGCCGGCGACCCGGGCGGCCTCGACGATCGAATCGTCATAGGTGCCGGCGACCCGCACCATCTCGGCGCCGAAGCGCGCGATCGCGGCGACGCGCTCGTCGCTGACGCCGCCATGGACGAAGACGACGGAGCGGGCGCCGACGAGTTGCGCGCCCTGGGCGACCGAGCGGCCATGGTTGCCGTCGGTGGCGCAGGCGAAGGTCATGCCCGCCGCGATCGCCCGCACGGCGGCATCGTCGATCTCGCCGTCGTCCAGTGTCCGGCCGAGCCTCGCCGCCGCCTCTTCCAGGACCAGCCGGATCACGGCATAGGCGCCGCCCAGCGCCTTGAAGCTGCCGAGGCCGAGACGCTGGCCCTCGTCCTTGATCGAGAGACCGCCGATCCCAAGCGCGCCGGCCAGGCCCGGCAGCGCGTGAAGCGGGGTCGGCGCATGGCCGGGCCGCCGGGCGAGGTGACGGGCGATCGCCGCCGCCCCAGCCGGGCCGAGCGTCGCGGCATCGGCGGGGTCGAGATCGCGCCCGTAGTCGCGATGGGTATTGAGCAGCAGCATGGTCGCCTCGTCAGCGTGCGGGACGACGAATGGATATTGCAATCCAGGCGAGGATTGCGCTGAGATTGGGCAGGGTAGACGAAAATTTGTTTCGCGGAGCGAGCGCTATGGAGCGGGATGTCCAACTCGATGCTTTCGACCGGGCGATCCTGGCCATCCTGCAGCAGGACAATACGACGCCGCAGCGGGTGATCGGCGAACGGGTCAACCTGTCGGCGCCGGCCGTGCAGCGGCGCATTCGCCGGATGGAGGCGCGCGGCGTCATCCGGGCCAATGTCGCGGTGGTCGATCCGGCGGCGCTCGGCCATCCGATCACGCTTTTCGTCGAGATCGAGCTGGTCAGCGAGACGGCTGTTGAGATCGACGCGGCCAAGACCGCCTTCCTCGCCGCGCCGGAGGTGCAGCAATGCTACTACGTCACCGGCGAAGTCGATTTCATGCTGGTCGTGCTGGTGCCGAGCATGGCCGGCTACGAGGCGCTGACGCGCCGGCTCTTCTTCGCCAATCCCAACATCCGCAAATTTCGTTCCTTCGTCGCCATGGACCGGGTCAAGACGGGGCTGGCGGTGCCGATCTGAACGCTAGCGGGCCAACGTCGCCCGCAGGTCCTTGACCTGCCCGGCCGTCACCGGCGGGGCGGCGTTGCCCCAGCTGTTGCGGACATAGGTCAGCACGTTGGCGACATCGCTGTCGCTGAGGTTCCAGCCGAAGGACGGCATGGCCGGCGTCGTCGGCTTGGCGGTGGTGCCCGCG
This sequence comes from Allobosea sp. 67-29, assembly GCF_001898115.1. Taxonomy (GTDB): domain Bacteria; phylum Pseudomonadota; class Alphaproteobacteria; order Rhizobiales; family Beijerinckiaceae; genus Allobosea. Next base: position 511,859 of record NZ_MKSQ01000005.1, read on the forward strand.
GCCTGGCTGCCTTCCAGCACCACCCGGATCAGCGAGGTCGGGTCGCTGCTGTTGACGACCGGGGCCTTGGCGAGCGTCGGGAACAGCGAGGCCTGGCCCTGGCCGGTCGAGACATGGCAGGCGGAGCAGCGGTCGAGATAGATCGCCTTGCCGGCGCTCAGCGCAGGGTCGTTGGCCGCGAGCGGGGCGGGCACCGCCGCACCGTCGCCCTTGACGTCCTTGAGATAGGTCGCAACCGCCTTGAGGTCGGCATCGTCCCACAGGCTGGTCGAATGGCTGACGGCCTCCGCCATCGGCCCGGACGCGATCTCGAAGCGGTTCGCGCCGGTCTTGAGATAGGCCACGACGTCGTCGATCGACCAGCTTCCGATGCCTTTGTGGGTGTCGCTCGTGATGTTCGGCGCGTACCAGCTCTGCAGATTGCCGCCGCGCAGCGCCTCGTCGCCCTTGTCCGCGCCCGTCAGGCTTTTCGGGGTGTGGCAGGTGCCGCAATGGCCGGCGCCGTTGACGAGATAGGCGCCGCGGTTCCATTCCGCCGTCTTGTTCGGATCGGGTCGGAACTCCCTGGGCGAGAAATTGAGCCAGTTCCAGCCCAGCATCGACAGGCGGATGCTGAACGGAAACGGGAGCTGGTTGGAGACGACGCGGTTCGACACCGGCTCGACCTTCTGGAAATAGGCCCAGAGATCGGCCACGTCGGAGTCCTTCATCGACGCATAGGCCGGGTAGGGCATGGCCGGATAGAGCCGCTTGCCGTCCTTGCCGATGCCGGTCTTCACCGCGCTGCGGAAATCCTCGTAGGTCCAGGAGCCGATGCCGGTTTCGGGGTCCGGCGTGATGTTGGAGGGTACCAGGGCGCCGAACGGCGTCTGCAGCGGCGCGCCGCCGGCGAAGGGCTTGCCGCCCGGCTTGGTGTGGCAGGCGGCGCAGTCGGCCAGGATCGCCTGGTAGCGGCCGGCATTGATGCGGTCGAACAGGTCGGAGGCGAAACCTTGCGTCGCGAAGATGGCCGAGGCCGCGAGGCCGGCGAGGAGCGCTGCCGTCTTCATGCTTCCACCAGCTTGCCGGGGTTCTTGAGATAGTGGTTGCGGATGGCGTCGGCGGCCCAGAAGGCGAGTGCTCCGACCGGGCCGGTCGGGTTCTTGCCGGCGTTCTGCGGAAAGGCGGAGGCGCCGATGACGAAGACGTTGGGCACGTCCCAGCTCTGCAGGTGGCGGTTGACGGCGCTGGTCTTCGGATCCGTGCCCATGATCGCGCCGCCGGTATTGTGCGTGCTCTGGTAAGGCACCGAGTTCCAGCCCTTGCGCAGCTTGGCGACGACGGACTGCTTGCCGCCGAGCGCATTGGCGATTTCCTGCATCCGGTCGCTGATCCAGTTCGACATGCGGACGTCGTTGTCGGGGAAGTCGAAGGTGACACGCAGCAGCGGCCGTCCGAAGCGGTCCTTGTAGGTCGGGTCCAGGTCGAGATAATTGCCGCGCGTCGCGTAGGACGAGCCCTGCGACGAGAAGGTCAGGGTGTTGTTGTAATACTGCTTGGTCGCCTTCTTCCAGGCCGCGCCCCAGCGCGGCGTGCCCGGCGGCACCGGCCGGTACTGGATCGGCCGCCCGTTCGTCGGGATACAGTTGAGCCCGGCGCCGCCGACGAAGTCCAGCGGGCCGTGGTCGAAGGCGTCGCCGTTGTAGTCGTCCACCGTCTGGCCGAGCGCGCCAGCCGCGATGAACGGGTTCATGTGCTTGCCTTCGAAGAAGACCTGCGTTCCCGCATTGGTCTGGTAGCAGTAGTTGCGCCCGACCACGCCTTCGCCGCTCGACGGATCATAGGGCTTGCCGATGCCGGAGAGCAGCATCAGCCGGACGTTGAACAGCCCGTAGGCGTTGAGCAGGACGAGGTCCGCCGGCTGCTCGAAGGCCTCGCCGTTGACATCGACGTAGGTGACGCCGGTCGCGGTCTTGCCGTCCGCGGACAGGTTGATCTTCAAAACCTCGCATTCGGTGCGCGCCTCGAAGTTCGACTTGCGCATCAGCACCGGCAGCACGGTCGTATGCGCGCTCGACTTCGAGTAGTTGGCGCAGCCGAAGCGTTCGCAGAAGCCGCAGGCGGTGCACTGGCCCATGGCGATGCCCAGCGGGTTCACATAAGGACCGGAGAGGTTGGCCGAGGGCGTCGGGAACGGGTGGAGCCCCTTGGAGCGCGCCGCTTCCGCGAACAGCGTCGGCGCATAGGTCATCTGCATCGGCGGCAGCGGGTAGTCGCGCTTGCGCGGCCCTTCGAACGGGTTGCCGCCCTGCTGGATCGCGCCGTTGAGGTTGCCCGCCTTGCCGGAGATGCCGCAGAGATATTCGAAGCGGTCGAAGGCGCTCTCCATCTCGTCATAGGTGACGCCCCAGTCCTGGATCTGGAGGTCGGAGATCCGCTCGGCGCCGTAGCGCTCGGTCAGGTGCGTCTTCAGCACGAAGTCGCTGGGAAAGAAGCGCCAGGTATGGCCGTTCCAGTGCGTGCCGGCGCCGCCGACGCCGGTGCCGGGCAGGAAGGAGCCGTAATCGCGCATCGGCAGCGCCGTCTGCGAGACGTTGTTGCGCATCGTCATCGCTTCCTGCGCCGGCTGCAGGAACAGGTCTTTGCGCACCGCGTAGCGCAGCTCGTCCGGCGCGTAGGCGAGGTTGAAATCGGTGGCGGTGTCGCGCCAGGGGCCGCGTTCGATCGCGACGACGTCGAGGCCGGCATCGGTCAGCTCATGCGCCAGGATCGAGCCGGTCCAGCCGAGCCCGACGATGACGACATCCTTGCGGGGCAGTTTGCGTGCCATCTGTGTCTGCTCCCGGCCTTACTTGTCGCCCGTCTTCCATTCCGGCCGCCCGGCGATCGACAGGGGCGGCAGGGGGAAGGGCTTGTTGTGAGCCGTGACATAGTCGCGGTAATCGTAGCGGGCGCCGGGGAAGCCGATGAACTTCCAGCCGGCCATGTCCTTGTTGCCGCCATAGATCGGGTCGGCGAAGAAGCCTTCCATCGTGTTCTGCAGCACCAGGTTGAAGAAGCCGGCGGCCGGCTTGTACTCGACCTTTCCGGCCTCGAAATCCTGCAGGACCTTGTCCTGCTCCGCCGGCGCGAGCTCGAAGAAGGCCTTGCCGCCGAGCGTGGCGCGGGCGTGCTTGTTCAGGGCGGCGAGGCCCTCGCGGTAGCGGCCGGCCGGCGTCGCGCTGCCCTGATAGCCCTGGGTGGGGAGTCCGGCGGCGAAGGGACCTTGCATGTACAGCCGATCGGACGAGCCGTAGCTGCCGGCGAGCTGGCGGTCGATGAAGCTGGCGCAGCCCGCTTCCTTGCCGCCGATGCTGAGTTCGTCGGCCGGAATCAACCGGTCGACCACGGCCTCGACGGTCCGGGCTTCCTCGGGAGTGAACACGTACCAGCGTCCGCCCGGAGGCGGGTCCGGTGGCAGGGCGGCGAAGGGCTTCCACGGCAGTGCGCCGGCATACTCGGCGGCGCGTGCGCCGGGCGCCGAGGCGATCAGCAGCATCATGCCCGTCGAGGACAGGAACCGGCGCCGGCTGAGGAAGGATGACGGCATGAAGGGCCTCGCTGCGCTGGCCCGCCACACAGAGCCTCAGGCCGTAACGGCGAAACTTCACCTTGGAATCATGACAATCAATGCGGCATTGAGCGCGGCAGTCATGCTTGAGGAGCATGGAACCGGATAACTTTTGCGAAACATGCCCCGTGCGAACATGCCCCCGGCATCTGCGACGGGCTTGCCCTTGTTCTCGCCATCGCGATATGCGACCGCCGGCCAACGCAAACCTCCTGCCTGACGGGCCCACGCCTTGATCACCGTCAAAGCTCCCGCTCCCGACGCGTCCCCCGCCGACACGCAGCAGGGCCTGCGCGCCTTCATCCGCTCCAGCGAGATCGGCATCGTCGTTCTCGCCTCGGCGATCGGGGTGCTGGCCGGCATCGTCGTGGTCGCCATGTCGGTAGCGACGCAGTTCATGCACGAACTGGTCTTCGGCATCGACAGTGGCCAGCGCCTCTCGGTCGTGACCGGGATTCCGCCCCTGCGTGCCATTGCCGGGCCCGTGCTCGGTGGCCTGGCGGTCGGCTTCGTCTCCTGGTTCTTCTTCCGCCGGCGCAGCCAGCCCGTCGACCCGATCGAGGCGAATGCGCTGCACGGCGGGCGCATGTCGATGCGCGACAGCATCATCGTCGCCCTGCAGACCATCGGTTCGAGCGGCTCCGGTGCCTCCGTCGGCCTCGAAGCCGGCTACACACAGGCGGCCAGCGGGCTCGCCTCACATATCGGCCGGCGCCTGCGGCTGCGCCGCGCGGATATGCGGCTGATCGTCGGCTGTGCGGCGGGCGGCGCGATCGGCGCGGCGTTCGATGCGCCCCTGACGGGCGCCTTCTACGCCTTCGAACTCATTCTCGGCAGCTACTCCATCGCGGTCTTCGTGCCCGTCATGGCGGCCACCTTCATGGCGACCGTGACGCACGATCTGCTGGCGCCCGCGCTGCTGTCGGTCGAGGTGCCGGCGATCGGGACGATCACGATCTCGGATCTGCCGCTCGTCGTGCTGCTCGGCTCCGCCTGCGGCCTCGTCGGCATCGTCGTCATGCGCGCCGCCGCCTTCGTCGAGGCCGGGTTCCGGCGCTCGCGGATCCCGGCCTATCTGCGCCCGGCCTTCGGCGGGCTGGTGGTCGGCGGCCTCGCAATCTGGATCCCGTCGGTCTTCTCGGCCGGGCACGGCGCGATCAACCTCTACCTCGGCATGGACACGAGTCTCGGCCTGCTGGCGGTCGTGCTCGTCGCCAAGGCGCTGGCTTCCTCGGTCTCGATCGGCTCCGGCTTCCGCGGCGGCCTGTTCTTCGCCTCGCTGCTGCTCGGCGTCTTGACCGGGCGCCTTTTCATCGGCCTTCTCACGCCGTTCTTTCCCAATCTCGTCGGCCACGAGACGCTGTTCGCGCTGGTCGGCATGAGCTCGCTCGCGGTCTCGATCGTCGGAGGGCCGATGACGATGGCGCTGCTGGCGCTGGAGATGACGGGCAACCTCAAGCTCACCCTGGCGGTGATGGGTGCGGCCGGCGCCGCCTCGCTTGTGACGCGCCGGCTCTTCGGCTTCTCCTTCGCCACCTGGCGCTTCCACCTGCGCGGCGAGAGCATCCGCGGCGCCTATGACGTCGGCTGGATCCGCGATCTGACGGCCGGCAGCATGATGCGCCTGGAAGTGCCGAAGATCGAGGCCGACGCCCCGATCGCCGAGGCCCGGCTGAAATATCCGCCGGGATCGACCAATTATCTCGTCGCCGTCGGGCCCAACGAGGCCTATGCCGGCATGGTGCCGCCGGGTGCGCTCTACGAGCCCGATCCGGGACTCGACGAGCAGGCGGTGGCCGAGCCCGCGCCGCGCACGGTGCGGCATCTGTTGCGCAACGCCGACAAGATGCTGCTGTCGAACATGTCGGTGCGCGACACGCTCAAGCTCTTCGACGAAGCCGAGAGCGAGGCTTTGCCCGTCGTCGCCGACCGCGAGAGCCGGCGCCTCGTCGGCATCCTCAGCGAGGCGCATGCGATCAAGCGCTACAGCGAGGAAGTCAGCCGGCGCAACCGGGAACTGACCGGCGAATAGCGTCGCGCTTCGGCCTACGCCGCGCGCAGGGGCACGCTGGCGACCACCCGCCATTCCGCGATCGGGATGTCCTGACCCGAGGTCACCACGCCGATCCGCTCGAAGCGGATGTGGCGGCCGGCGAACTGCGCGTTGACCTCCGCGATCGCCGCCGCCTTCGCCACGGGCTCGACCGGGCCGTAGAGCAGCGACACATGCGGCATGAAGCTCCCCAGCCCCTCGGGATCGAGCGTCCGTTTCAGTGCCGCCAGCGACGGCGATACGGCGAAGCGCGCGTAGAAGGACCGGAAGAAGGTTTCGCCACCTTCGATCAGCGCCACCGGTTCGGCGAAGGCCGCAACCGTCCCGGCCGCAGCTTCCGCGGCGCGCGCGAGCTCGGCGGGCGGCATCGTCGTGTCACCTTGCAATGTCAGATGAGGCGTGAAGGGGGGCGTGCCGAAGCGCTGCGACAAGGCGCCGACCAGCGATGCCAGCATCGCCTCGTCGGCAGGCGAGGCCATGAGCCAGAGAGAATGGATCTGCTGTGTCATCTGAGTTTCATAAAGCTCTTGCATAGACTGCGCCCCGTACGTAATGTTTATTTCAATAATGCCAGACAATGGAAGGAAAATTCCATTTCCTGGCAACAAGAGCAAAGGTGGGGAGCAGGCCTTGCAGCCGGAAACGCAAGCCAGAGCGGGCAGTGGCGCTGCCATCGCCGTGCGTGGCCTCGAGGTCGCCTATGGCGGCACGCGGGTGCTGCATGGCATCGACCTGGACTTCGCGCCCGGCAGCTTCACCGCGTTGCTCGGCTCCTCCGGCTGCGGCAAGACCACGCTGCTGCGCTCGCTCTCCGGCTTCGTGCCGGTCGAAGCAGGCTCGATCGTCGTCGGCGGCAAGGACATCGCCGCCCTGCCGCCGGAAAAGCGCGGCATGGCGATGGTCTTCCAGTCCTACGCGCTCTGGCCGCACATGACGGTGCTGCAGAATATCGGCTACGGTCTCAAGCTGCGCGGCAGGTCGAAGGCGCAGATCGCCGCCAAGGTCAGCGAGATGCTGGGTTTGCTCGGCCTCGCCGGCTACGAGAACCGCAAGGTCACGGCCTTGTCCGGCGGGCAGCGCCAGCGCGTCGCGCTCGGCCGTGCGCTCGCCATCGACCCTGGCATCCTGCTGCTCGACGAGCCGCTGTCGAACCTCGACGCCAAGATCCGCATGGTGATGCGACACGAGATCCGCTCCATCCAGCAGCGGCTCGGCCTCACCGCCGTCCACGTCACGCATGACCGCGAGGAGGCCATGACCATGGCCGACCGGCTCGTCATCATGCAGGCGGGCCGCATTGCCCAGGTCGGCACGCCGGAGGAGGTCTACGATCGCCCGGCGAGCGCCTTCGTCGCCAACTTCATGGGCGCGGAGAACGTCCTGCCGTTGCGCATCGAGCGCGACGAGGCACAGGCTTCCGTCGCCGCCGGCGCTGCCCGCGCGATGCTCGCGGGGGCAGGCGCTGCCGCGCTTCCGGCGGGCGAGGCGCTGGCCTATTTCCGCGATGATGTCGCGAGCCTGGGCGCGCTTGATGCGCCGGCCTCGGGTGGCGACCTCATCGTCCCCGGCACCATCGCCGCGCGCGCCTATCCCGGCGGCATCTACCGCTACAAGGTCGAGGCCGCCGGTCGCCAGATCACGGTCGACGATGCCGGCCGTCACGAACTCGGAACGAAGGTCGGGCTGCGCATTCCGCTGCAGCGCCTTCACATCTTCCCGGCGACCGAGGCCGGGATCGCCGCCTGACAGGAGTCGAACACATGCGCATCCTCACGCTTGCCTGCTCGCTCGCAGCGCTGATCGCGGCCTCGCCGCTGTCGGCCCAGACCCTCAACGTCGCCTCGGCCGGCGACCAGAACATGGTCGACTACGTCAAGGACTATCTCGGGCCGATGTTCGAGAAGGCCCATCCGGGCGTGAAGGTCGTTTCGGTCGGCACCGGCCCCGGCGATTCCGGCTCGCAGAAGATCATGGAGAAGCTCGACGCCCAGAAGAGCGCGGCGGCCGCGGATTTCGACGTCGTCGTCATCCACCAGAAGGCGGCCGGCCAGATGGTCAAGGACGGCCTGCTGGCGAAGTACACCGACAAGGTCGACACGGCGAAGCTGGTTTCCAGCGCGACCGCGAAGAACTCTCTCGGCGCGGATGTCTCCGGCTACGTCATGCCGATGTTCCAGTCGCAGACGGCGCTCGCCTACAACGCCGACATGCTGAAGAACCCGCCCGCCAACTTCACCGAGCTGAAGGAGTGGGTGAAGAAGAACCCGAAGCAGTTCGGCTACAACGGCATCAAGGGTGGCATGTCCGGCGTCGCCTTCGTCGCCGGCTGGGTCTATGCCTTCGGCGGCGACGCCGACAAGCTGATCCAGGGCCCTTATGACGCGGCCGAGAAGGCCAAGTGGGACAAGGCTTTCGCCGAGCTCAAGGACTTCAACCAGAACGTCGTCATCACCCCCGGCAATGCCGGCACGCTCGACATGCTCAACCGCGGCGAGATCGCGATGGGGCCGGTCTGGGTCGACATGTTCTATTCCTGGCAGGCCGACGGCAAGCTGCCGCCGAACATGAAGCTGAAGCTCGCCGCGCCCGGCATGCCCGGCCAGCCGATGTATTACGCCGTGCCCGAGAAGTCGGCGCAGAAGAAGCTGGCGGAGGAGTTCATCGCGCTCGCCACCAGCCCCCAGGTCCAGGCCGACGGCATCGTCAAGAAGTTCAACTGGTATCCGGGCATCGACGCGAAGAACCTCGAAGGCAAGCTCGACAAGGCCGCCTGGGACAAGCTCTTCACCGACATCACCCCGGCCGACCTGTCGAAGAACGCCAAGCCCTTCCCGATCGCGCCCTACTTCAACGACATCCTCGAGGGCTACGAGAAGAAGGTCGCGAACTGAGCTTCGCCTGCCGGGATGGCGCAGAAACCGCGTCATCCCGGACAAGTCGCGTCAGCGACGCTGATCCGGGATCCATTCCTGAACCGTTCCGGCATGGATCCCGGATCTCCGCTTCGCTGCGTCCGGGATGACACCCGCCTTTCTCGAAAAGCCGCGCAGAATGTCCCTCTCCCAACGCCAGCTCGCCTTGCTGCTGATCGCGCCCGGCCTCGCGCTCGTCGCGGGGCTGTTCATCTATCCGCTCAGCTTCTCGTTGATCTCGGCCTTCACCGGGCCTGAGGGCGGCTTCTCGCTGCAGTCCTTCGGCAAGGCCTGGGAACTCTATTCCGGCGACGTCCTCTTCACCGTCGTCATCGTGTTCTCGTCATGCGTCTTCACCGGGCTCGCCGCGATCGTCATCGCCGGCACGCTGACGCTGGGCGAAAACCGCTATATCGTCGGCACGCTGAAGGCGCTCTATCGCTGGCCGCTCTTCATCCCCTTCATCGTGGCGGCGCAGTGCATGCGCACCTTCCTCGCCAAGAACGGGCTGATGAACAACACCTTCGTCTCGCTCGGCCTGATGGAGCCGCTGCAGGCGGTGAGCTTCCTCGACTGGCGCGGCATCATCGCCACCTTCGTCTGGAAGCAGACGCCCTTTGTCGCGCTCTTGCTCGCCGGCGCGCTGGCGGCCATCGACCGCGCCACGCTCGAAGCCGGCCGCAATCTCGGCGCCTCGCGCATCCGCGTGCTTATCGAGCTCGCCTTGCCGCAGGTGATGCCGACGCTGCTCGTCGCGCTCGTGCTCTCCTTCGTGACGATGCTCTCGGTGCTCTCGGTGCCGATGATGGTGGCGGGTTCCCAGCCGACTATGCTGACCGTCGACATGGCCTTCCGCATCAACGCCTATGGCGACTATTCCACGGCCAACGCGCTCGGCGTCATCACCTATCTGATCTCGGCAGGCGCGGCGATCATCTATCTCAAGCGCGGCATGACCAGGGAGGGCGCGCCGTGATCCGCCTCGCCGCCACGGCGCGGGCGACGCTCGCCGCCTTTCTGCTCGCCGCCTTCGCCTTCGTTCTGATCGGCCCGCTCGCCAATCTGGCGCTGTGGTCCGTCGCCGAGCGCTGGTACACGCCCCACAAGCTGCCGGTGACCTATGGCACGCGCTACTGGGAGCAGGTCTTCCGGCCGACCGGCGACGCCATGGCCTCGCTCGGCACCTCGGTCTGGATCGCGGTGCTGACGGTCGTCGTCGCGCTCGCGCTCTCGATCCCCGCCGGCTATGCGCTGGCGCGGCTGAAGCTGCCGGCCCGCGCGCTCTTCATGATCCTGTTCCTGCTGCCGCAGGCCTTTCCTTCGGTCGCGATCTACATCAACGTCGCCCGCATCTTCTATCAGCTCGGCATCAACGGTACGGTGCTGGCCGTCGTGCTGGTCCATGCCGCGCACGGGCTGGTCTATTCGGTCTGGATCGCGGCGGCGGCCTTCGGCGCCGTCGATCGCGATCTCGAACTCGCCGCCCGCAATATCGGCGCATCGCCGCTGAAGACCTTCTTCTCGGTGACGCTGCCGCTGGCAGCGCCCGGCATCATCGCCAGCGGCATCTTCGTCTTCCTGGAATCGCTCGACGAGTTCACCGGCACCTTCTTCGTCGGCGTGCCGCAGGTCACGACCTTGCCGCTCCTGCTCTACAACGCGGCGATGGGCGGCAATTACCAGGTCGCCTCGATCACGGCGCTGATCCTGCTCGTGCCGTCGGTGCTGTTCATGCTGTTCATCGAGCGCTTCCTGCGCGCCGACGTGCTGGCAAAGGTCGGGGCCTGAGCGCCAGGCCCCGACGCGGCCGGCGCTCAGCCCTTGCCGCGTAGCGACATGCCCTGCGTGATCGCGGTCTTCTCCAGCCGGCAGGCGACGCAATAGGCCGGGTTGAAGACGTTCGCGATGTCGTAGCGCACCGCCTGCCCGAGCAGATGGCTGGCCTCGACGGCGTCGACGCCGAGGTCTTCCCCGATCCAGCGCAGCATCTCGGTCGTCGCGAACTGCAGCGGCTGGTCGAGCGGGCGCCCGGCGGCGATGACCAGGAGATCGGTCTGCGTCTCGCAGCGCGGCCAGAGCAGCTTGTGCCCCTTGCGCAGCTCGACGCGGAATTCGACCTCGAACGAGGTCTCGACGCCGGTACCGGCGATCTCGCCGTCGCCCTGGCAGGCATGGCCGTCGCCGAGGAAGAACAGCCCGCCCGGCGCATGGACCGGGAAGGCGATGGTCGCGCCGGGGCCGAACAGGCGGTAGTCCATATTGCCGCCATGGGCGCCGCTCGTCGCGGTCGAGATTGCCTGGCCGCGTTCGGGCGCGACGCCGAAGCAGCCGAGCATCGGCGTCAATGGGAAGCTCCAGTCGCGGATGCGGGCCGAGGGCTCCAGCAGCTTCACCGTGCCGGCCGCGGCGTCGATCGCCCACTCATGGCGCTCGCGCTTCGGCAGCTCGGCGAGGATCGCCGGGTCGAGCACGCCGGGCGCCAGTGGCGAATAGGTCCAGCCGGTCTTCCGGTTCGGGGTCATCCGCTCGACCGTCACCAGCAGCGCGTCGCCGGGCTCGGCGCCGGTCACGAAGAACGGGCCGGTCATCGGATTGCCGCGCGGCGCCCTCTGCGCGCTCTCGTGATCGGTTCCGGCGGCGTCGAGCGTCGTCGTGACGACGCGGTCGCCGCTGGCGATCTCCAGCACGGCGGGCAGGGTGCCGATCACGTTGTGATACTGCGTCGGCTGGAAGTGGTGGCGCGTCATGGCGGACCTTCTGCGGCGGGAGCGGACGCGAGTCGGAGAGCCGCCTCGCGCCCCGATCCTAGAAGAACGCGTGGGTCGGGGAAGAGCGGAGGGCGGGGGGCTGCCCTGCCTGATCCGCCTTACGCTACTCTGCCGGTGTCGCCGCCTGCGTCCGCGTGTCCTGCGCCAGAATGTAGAAGGCGAGTGCGGCGCACCAGACGATGAGGCCGAAGACGGCCGCCGCGCCCAGCACCAGCCCGAAGCCGCCCCGCGCATAGAGGACCGCCAGCATCGGCACAACGAAGCCGCTGACGGTGAAGCCGAGGAAATAGCGCACGCTGAAAGCCTTGGCGCGGTGTTGCGCTGGGACATAGCGGGCGACCATCGCATCGTTCACGACGACCTGCCCGTAGATCGCCGTCATCGTCAGGACGAGCCCGAGCAGCAGCGTGACGCCTTGCGTCGCCGCCGCGATGGCAAGGCCGATCGGCTGCAGCAGGGCGAGGCCGACGAACAGGGCCGGCAGCGTGTAGCGATCGACGAGCCGGCCCATCAGCCATTGCGCCCCGGCGCCGAAGACGAAGACCAGCGTCGCCAGCGAGCCGGTCAGGGCCAGCGGCAACTCCAGGCCCAGCCGCTCGTCGAGGATCTTCGGCAGGGCGATGGTGGTGAGATTGAAGGTCATGCCGCCTGCGATGATGGCGATGGCGAAGACCACGAGAAGCGCTGCCGGCCGGCTCAGCGGGATCAGCTCGGCCTTGCCCGAGCGGCTGCCATGCGGCTCGCCGTCCCCGGGCACCAGGATCAGGAACGCGACCCCCAGGGCGAGGCAGATCAGGCCGGGGAGCACGAAGGCGGCACGCCAGCCGAGGCTCGCGGCAATCAGCGCGGTGACGCCGGCCGCGGAAGCCGCTCCGAGATTGCCCCAGACCGCGTTGACGCCGAGGTCGCGTCCGAGCTGGCTGGCGTGGCTCACCAGCATCGTCGAGCCGACCGGATGATAGATCGCGGAGGCGACGCCGAGTACCAGGAGCCAGCCGGCGAAGGCGGCCGGCTGGCTCGCGGAGGCGACGCCGAGGCAGGACAGGCCATAGCCGACGAAGAAGACCGCGAGCATGTTCCGGCGGCCGAAGCGGTCCGAAAGCCAGCCCATCGGCAGCGAGCACAGGCCGAAGGCAACGAAGGCCCCGGTCGCGAGCCCGATCAGCTCGGCATAGCTCAGCCCGGTCTGCGCCGCGATCGCGATGACGGCAGTCGGGTAGATCAGCAGCACGAAGTGGTCGAGCGCATGGGCGGCATTGACGAAAAGAAGCGTTCGCTTGGACAGGGGTTCAGGTGACATGGCTCTGCTCGCGGTGGGGATACGCCTGTCTATCTTGACCCGTTGCGCGCCGTCGGGTCGTTATATGACGCGATCGGGCCAAAGGAGGATGCGGTGCGGGGGGAAAGCGACGCCTATCAGACGGTCCCGCGTGCGGTCGCGGTCATGCCGAAATCCTACGATGGCGGCGTCAGCACCGGCTGGCACAGCCATCCCCGTGCGCAATTGCTCTACGCGACCTCGGGTCTGACGCTGGTGACGGCCGAGGATGGCACCTGGATCCTGCCCGCCCGCCATGCCCTGTGGATCCCGCCCGGGCTTTTCCATGAGGTCAGGATGCACGGGCAGGTGACGATGTGCTCGGCCTATGTCACGCCGGAGGCCGTCGGAGTCCTGCCGACCGGTTGCCGGGTGTTGGAGGTGACCCCGCTCCTGGCTGCGGCACTGCCGGCGCTGGCGGCCGAGCCGATGCTCTACGAGGAGGACGGACGCGGCGGCCATCTCGCGGCGCTCGTCCTCGACGAGATCGCGCGGGCGCCGGAAACCTCGCTGACCTTGCCGCTGCCGCGCGACCCGCGCCTGCGGCGCGTTTGCGAAGCGCTGCTGCAGAACCCCGGCTCGCCGGTCGATCTCGACGGCTGGGCGCAGCGCGTGGGCGCGAGCCGGCGCACGCTGACCCGCGGCTTCCGGGCGGAGACCGGCATGAGCTTCGGTGACTGGCGGGCGCGGCTGCGCGTCGTGCGGGCGATGGCACTGGCGTCG
>NZ_MKSQ01000005.1:525235-661881 GCF_001898115.1 Allobosea sp. 67-29
TGCCGACCTGCGCGCCTTGCGTGCGGTGGCGCGGCGCATCCTGGGCGGCGTGGACCTCGCCTGGTGACGCTTCGGCTGCGACAGCGGCAGGCCTCTCCGCCGGCCACCTGCAAAATGGCCTTTGGGCGCCACCTCGCGGCCGGATACGCTGGTATCGGCGAGAGGTTGAAGGATGGGGCAGGGCGCGAGTGAACAGCCGTCAGATCGAGGTCTTCGCCGCCGTCATGAAAGCCGGGACGGTGTCCCGGGCGGCGGAAATCCTGGGCGTCACCCAGCCCGGCGTCAGCCGCCTCGTCGCGGAGCTCGAGCGATCGCTCGGATTCGCCCTGTTCGATCGGGTGCGCAACCGCATCGTGCCGACACCCGAAGGGCGGACCTTCTTCGCCGAGGTCGAGGCCAATTTCCGGGGCATGGACAGGCTTCGCGCCAGCGCCGCCCGCATCCGCGACTACGGGGCCGGGCAGCTCAGGGTCGCGACCCTTTCGGCTTTGAGCTCGTCGATCGTCCCCAACGCCGTGCTGCGCTTCCGCAATCTGCGGCCGGATGCGACAGTCACCCTTATGGTGCTGCCGTCGCGCGACGTTCGCGACGGTGTCGCGTCCGGCATCTACGACATCGGCCTCGCCGCCGACGAGATCGACGTCACCGGGGTGGTCCACCAGGTCTTCGTCCAGCCGCGCGCGCTCTGCGCGATGCCGCTGGGCCATCCGCTTGCCGAGCGCGAGACCATCGGTCCGCACGACCTCTCCGGCATCGACTTCGTCGCCTATGTTCCGGAGGACCGGGCGCGGCAGCGCTTCGACATGATCCTGTCGGAGGCCGGCGCCGCACCGCCGCGCGTCGTCGTCGAGACGATCTATGCCGCGACGGTCTGCGCGCTCGTGGCCGAGGGGGTCGGCGTCGGCCTGGTCAGCCCCTACGCGATCGCGGGGCATGACCAGAGCCGCCTCGTGCTGCGGCCCTTCGAGCCGGCGGTGCAGAGCCGCAGCTTTCTCATCCTGCCGCCGGACAGGCCGAAATCCCAACTCGTGCGCGACTTCATCGACTGCCTGATGGCGGCGCGCTGAACCATAACGATCCGGCATCGAGCCATGCCGCGGGGATGATTGTCGTTTCGATGTTGGGCGCCCGAGTATCGGCCCGACAAGGGAAATCGACGATGCATGACCTGACACTCTGTGTTCACCACCCGGCCGTCGACGAGGAAGGCTATGCCTCGCTCGCCGTGCCGACGCACCGCGCCTCGACCATCGTCTATCCCGATGGCGCGAGCTTCATGGCGCGCAAATATCGCGGCTTCGACGGCTATACCTACGGGCTGCACGGCACCCCGACGACGCGCACGCTCGAAGCGCAACTGACCCAGTTGCACGATGGCATCCGCACCGTGCTGGTGCCGTCCGGGCAGGCGGCGGTCACCATCGTGATGCTGTCGGTGCTGATGCCCGGCGACAAAGTGCTGATCCCCGATCATGTCTATCCGCCGGTCCGCAGCTTCTGCGCCGATTATCTGGCCCCGCGCGGCATCGCCTATGGCGTCTACGACCCGCTGATCGGGGCCGGCATCGCCGATCTCGTCGACGAGACCGTCAAGCTGGTCTGGGTCGAGTCGCCCGGCTCGAACACGATGGAGGTGCAGGACGTGCCCGCCATCGTCGCGGCGGCGAAGGCGAAAGGCGCGCTCGTCGGCTGCGACAATACCTGGGCGACGCCGCTGATCTTCAAGCCGCTGCAGCACGGCGCTGATTTTGCCTGCGAGGCGCTGACCAAATATGTCGGCGGCCATTCCGATCTGCTGCTCGGCTCGATCACCGTCAGCGACATGGCACTGCGCCAGAAACTGAAGGAAACCTTGCGCGGCTTCGGCGTCGGCGTCTCGCCGGACGAATGCCAGCTCGCCTTGCGCGGCATCGAGACCATGGGCCTGCGTGTCGCCCATATGGGCGGGGTTTCCGAGGATTTCGCCCGCCGGCTCGTCGATCACCCCATGGTCGAGCGCGTCCTGCATCCGGCCCTGCCGTCCTGCCCCGGTCACGCGGTCTGGAAGCGTGACATGGGGCGCTCCTCGGGTCTGTTCAGCCTCGTGCTGCAGCCGGTCGACGACGACGCGATGAGCGCGGCGCTGAGCGCCTTGCGCGTCTTCGCGATCGGCGCCTCCTGGGGCGGTACGCGCAGCCTCGTCGCGCCGCAGGCGATCGCGCAGGACCGCAGTGCGACCGCCTGGACGGCGAAAGGCCCGCTCCTGCGCATCAGCATCGGGCTCGAGGAGCCGGATGAGCTCTGGGCCGATCTGAGCCGCCTGCTGTCGGTGCTTGGACAGGCATCCGCGACCAGAGCCGCCTGACGGCAAGCGGCAAGGAACCGCAGCGGCCAAGGACACGGCGCGGATACCGCGCCGTGCGGGGAGGATTTTGCCCGGAGACGGCAATCCAGACACAACGAGGAAGGGGAAGACATGATGAGATCGTTACGAGCCTTGGCCGCCTTGGCCTTCCTGGCCGCGCTGTGTGCGCCCGCGGCGGCGCAGACCAGCCCCACGCTGGCGAAGATCCGCGAGCGCGGTGAACTGATCTGCGGCAGCAGCCCCGGCGTCGCCGGCTTCTCGATCCAGGATGCGACCGGGCGCTGGAACGGCTTCGATACCGATATCTGCCGGGCGCTGGCAGCCGCGATCTTCGACGATCAGGACAAGATCAAGTTCATTCCGCTGAGCTCCAAGGACCGGCTCATCGCGCTGCAGGCGGGCGAGATCGATGTGCTGCCGCGCACCACGACCTGGACGCTCTCGCGCAACCTCAGCCAGGGCGTCACCTTCACGACCGTCAACTACTACGACGGCCAGGGCTTCATGGTGCCGAAGAAGCTCGGCGTGACCAGTGCGAGCAAGCTCGACGGCGCCTCGATCTGCGTGGCCCAGGGCACGACCAGCGAGCTCAACCTCGCCGACTATTTCCGGCGCAACCGGATGAAATACGAGGTCGCGGCGTTCGGCACGGCCGAGGAAGCGCTGAAGGCCTATGAATCCGGCCGCTGCGACGCCTACACGACGGACATCTCCTCGCTCTCCGCCGTTCGTCTCAAGCTTCAGGACATCGACAACCACGTCATCCTGCCCGACGTGATCTCGAAGGAGCCGCTCGGCCCCTGGGTGCGCACCGGCGACGAAGGCTGGTTCAACCTCGTGCGCTTCACCGTGCTCGCCCTCGTCAACGCCGAGGAGCTGGGCGTGACCAAGGCCAATGTCCGGGAGATGCTCAAATCCGACAATCCCGAGATCAAGCGCTTCCTCGGGCTGGAGGGAAAGTTCGGCGAGGCGCTCGGGCTGACGAATGACTGGACGGTGCGCATGATAGCCGCCGTCGGCAATTACGGCGAGAGCTTCGACCGGTATCTTGGCAAGGGCTCGCGCCTCGGCCTCGAGCGAGGTCCCAACGCGCTCTGGACGAATGGCGGCCTGCAATACGCGCCGCCTTTCCGCTGAAGCACCGCGCCGCACCGCCCGCCGGCATGAGCCGGCGGGCGACTTTCAGTCGATGCCGGCGCCGCCGCTCCCGGGCTCCGTCTCGACGAGATATTCGATGTGCCGGCGTCCGGACGCGCCGCTCCCGATCGCGACCGAGACGCCGAAGATGCGCTGGATCGCGTTCGGCGTCAGCACGGTGTCGGGCGGTCCCGCCGCCTGCAGCCGGCCCTCGTGCAGCAGCGCGATCTCGTCGCAGAACATCGCTGCGAGATTGAGGTCGTGCAGCGCCATGATGCAGGTGATGCCGAGCCGGCGTACCAGGCCGAGGATCGCGAGTTGGTGGCGGATGTCG
The DNA here is from genome assembly GCF_001898115.1 of Allobosea sp. 67-29. Lineage (GTDB taxonomy): Bacteria > Pseudomonadota > Alphaproteobacteria > Rhizobiales > Beijerinckiaceae > Allobosea. Next base: position 529,051 of record NZ_MKSQ01000005.1, read on the forward strand.
AGGTGGTTGGTCGGCTCGTCGAGGATCAGCTCGCTCGGCTCCTGGGCGAGCGCGCGCGCGATATGGACCCGCTGGCGCTCGCCGCCGGACAGCGTGTGCCAGGGCTGGTCGTGGCGGTCCGCCAGGCCGACGCGCTCCAGCGCCTGGTTCACGGCCGCCTCGTCCTGGCCGTTCCAGGAGGCGAGCGCGGTCCGGTGCGGCGTGCGGCCGAGGCGGACCACGTCGCAGACGCAGAGCTGGATGTCGGTCGTCGCCTGTTGCTCGACGAAGGCGAGGCGCCGCGCCAGCCTGCGCCGGGGCACGCCGGCGATGTCCTGCCCGTCGAGCGTGACGACGCCGCTCGCGACGTTGCGCAGCCGGCAGAGCAGCCGCAGCAGGCTGGATTTGCCGGAGCCGTTCGGGCCGATCAGCCCGAGCACCCGCCCGGGGGCGGCCTGCAGCGTCACCCCGTCGACGATCATCCGGCCGGCGGCGCCCCAGCGCGCCTCTCGTGTGGCGAGCGTCATGCCGGCAGCCGTGCGCGATGGAGGATGATCGCGAAGACCGGCGCGCCGAACAGCGCGGTGACGACGCCGATCGGCAGGATCTGCTGCGGGATCAGCACGCGGGACAGGATGTCGGCGAGGATCATGAAGATCGCGCCGACGACGAGGCAGGCTGGCAGCAAGCGAGCATGGCCGGAGCCTACGAGGAAGCGCGCGGCATGGGGAATGATCAGCCCGACGAAGCCGACGGTGCCGACGATAGAGACCATGACCGCGGTCATCACCGCCGTCGTCGCGAAGAGCACGACCTTGACCCGCGTCACCGCGACGCCGAGGGAGGCGGCGGCATCGACGCCGAAGGCGAAGGCGTCCAGCACCTTGGCGTGCAGCATGCAGATGGCGAAGCCGAGGACGGCGACCGGCGCCGCGATCCACAGATCCGGCCAGCGCACGCCGCCAAAATTGCCGAGAAGCCAGAACATCACGCCCCTGGCCTGCTCGGCGCTGGCAAGCGTCGTCACGATCGTGGCGGTCGCCGCGTTGAAGATCTGAGAGGTGGCGACCCCGGCGAGGATGACGCGGTCGCTCGCTCCACCGGCCCCGGCCGCCAGCATTGCGACCACCGCCAGCGCTGCGCAGGAGCCGATGAAGGCGCCGGCCGAGACCGTCAGCGTCGTTCCGCCGATCCCGACGCCGAGGATCAGCACCGCGACGGCGCCCGTCGAGGCGCCGGCGGAGATGCCGAGGACGTATGGCTCCGCCAGCGGGTTGCGCAGCAACGCTTGCAGGATGGCGCCCGAAAGTGCCAGCGCCCCGCCGCACAGCCCGGCCATCAGCGCCCGGCTGAGCCGATAGTCGAAAATGACGCCCTGCTCGATCGCGCCGACCGGGAAGTCGAGCGCGAAGAGTCCGTTCGCCAGCGCTTCCAGCGCGGTGCGGAGCGGAATCCGCATCTCGCCGATCGTGACCGCCAGCGCCACCGCGAGGATCAGCGCGATCAGCGCCGCCAGCGCGATGACGATGCGTGCCGGCCAGTTCGGCTCGTGGACGGCGTGGCTCACGGTGCGAGGCCGAAGCCGGCGATCGCCCGGGCGAGCGTCTCGATCCCGTCCACCGTGTCGAGGCCGGCGCGGGTCGCGCCGACATCCAGCACCACGATGCGGTTCTTCTTGACCGCGTCGAGCTTGCTCGCGACGGGGTCGGTCCGCAGGAACGCCAGCTTCTTCTCAATGTCGTCGGCCGGAAAGCGCCGGCGGTCCATCCGGACGGCGACGATCACCGCCGGGTTGGCGGCGGCGATGCTCTCCCAGCCGACGAGTGGCCATTCCTCATTGGTGGTGATGACGTTGCGCGCGCCGAGCTTCGACAGGATGTAGGCGGGCACGCCGTTGCGGCCAGCCATGAAGGCGTCGCCCTTGATGTCCTTGCTCGAGAACCAGACGACGACCGGCGCGTCTTTGGCCTTGAGATCGGCCACGGCCCGGACGGCCCTGGCCTCGCGCGCCTGGAGTTCGGCGATCAGGGCTTCCGCTCTGTCCGACACGTCGAAGATCTGGCCGAACTCGCGAATGTTGCGATAGACGAGCTCCATCGTGAACATCCGGGTGCGCACGCCGTCGCCGCCGCCGGAGTTGTCCTTGCCGACGCAGTCCGTCGGAGACACGTAGGTCGGCACCTTCACCTGCGCGAACTGGTCGCGCTTGCCGACGATGCCGTTGGGCCCGACATGCCATTCGAACATCGCGGTGACGAGGTCGGGCTGCCGGGCCAACACCGCCTCGAAGCTCGGGTCGTTGTCGGCCAGGCGCTTCACCTTGGCGTCGATCGCCTGATAGGGCTTGGCGACGGGCGAGAACCAGACCGCGGTACCGACGACCCGGTCGCCGAGGCCGAGCGCGTAGAGGATTTCCGTCTGCGTCTGGCCGATCGCGACGACGCGCTGCGGCGCGACATTGAAGGTGATGGTCTCGCGGCAGTTTTCCAGCGTCAGAGGGTATTTCGTCGGCGCCGCGGCGGCCGTGCCCGCGGCCAGCGCGCCGAGCAGCGCGGCGGCCGGGAGGCGAAGCAGGTGATGGAACGGGCGCGCAGCCGACATCGGCGTCATCCAAAATGTTACAATGTTGCATTTCCGATAGAATGCGCGGCGGGCAGCCGTCAAGCCGCGCCGAGCGGCCTGGGTTGTGGTCTTCGTGAACATGGATTTCATCGCTCCCCGAGATGACGGCCGGGGTCGCGCTGGGCATGTGGGGCGGAGTGCCGGCCACAAGGACCGCCATCGACTCACAGGCTCCGGAACACCCCGTCCGAAAGACGTCTTCGACGACCGGGGCAGGTCTCCTGGCTCGCGGGTCGGTGCCGGTTCCGCCCGGCCTTCCCGGCGCAGAGCGCCAGTGGACGATGGACGGAGAGCTCGCCGCTTACAGTTGCGGGGGCAGCTTCGGCTTCGGCGCATGGCGCCTCACCGAATTCCCTCTTAGCTCCGGGAGCAACCCGGAGAACCTCGATCGCGGCCAGCCTATCCAGCCGGGCCGCGCCGTCAAGGGCTGTGAGCCTCAGCCGGCCCGCAGCAGGAAGAGGCCGACATCGATGCTCCTGGCGCGGAAGCCGGCCTCGCAATAGCAGAGGTAGAATTCCCACAGCCGGCGAAACCCGTCGTCGAAGCCGAGCGGGGCGATCTCATTCCAGCGCTCGAGAAACCGGCGGCGCCATTCGCGCAGCGTCAGAGCATAGCTGTCGCCGAAGCGGAACGGCGCGTCCATGCGCAGCCCGGCCGCTTGAGCCTGCGCGTCGAGGGCCGCGACGGAGGGCAGGCAGCCCCCCGGAAAGATATAGCGCTGGATGAAGTCCGTCCCCGACTGGTAGCTCTCGAACAGGGCTTCGTCGATGGTGATCGCCTGCAGCACGATTCGGCCTCCGGGGCGTAGCGTGCTGTTCAGTCTGGCGAAGTAGCCCGGCCAGTAGGCGCGGCCGACCGCCTCGATCATCTCGATGGAAACGATGCGGTCGAACTGACCGGTGATGTCGCGGTAATCCTGCAGGCGCAGCTCCACCCGTTCGGCAAGGCCCGCCTCGGCGATCCGGCGCTGCGCGAAGGCGAGCTGGGCCGGCGAGAGCGTCACCGCCGTGACGCGGCAGCCTCGCTGCGCCAGCCGCTCGGCGAGGGCGCCCCAGCCGCAGCCGATCTCGAGCACGTGCTCGCCCCCCTTGAGGGCGAGCATCTCGATGATCCGGTCGAGCTTGTCCTGCTGGGCCGCCTCGAGGCTTTGCGTCGGCGCGGTGTAGAGCGCGGAGGAATAGGTCATGCTGGCGTCGAGCCAGTGGCCGTAGAACGCATTGCCGAGGTCGTAATGGGCCGGGATGTTGCGGCGGCTGCCGGCGCGGCTGTTGGCGTTGCGCCAGTGCCGCAGCCGGTTGAGGAGCCGCGCCGGCCAGGTTCCGGAGACGAGCGCGCGCAGCGTCGCATCGTTGCGGGCCCCCAGCTCGATCAGCGCGGTCAGGTCCGGGGTAGTGAAATCGCCGTCGCGATAGGCATGGGCCAGGCCGACATCGCCATCGAGCAGCAGGCGGCGCATGGCGCGCCAGCGCCGCAGCACCATCATGGCCTGCGGACCCGGCAGCGAGCCGCCGCTCGACAGCCGCTCGCCCTCCGGCGTGACGACATGCAGCCGGCCGATCGCGATGCGCGCCAGCAGCTGCCGCAGGAACCAGCGCGAGAGCCCGAGGCCGCTTGGCAGCGCAAGGGCGGCATCCTTTGCCGGCGCATGATCGGTTTCGGGTAATGTCATCGCTGCATCGATCCTTTCGGATGAGGTGCCGAGATCTGTGCCGGGCTAAACGGCTGCGCCGGCGGCGCGGGGTGCGGCCACCACGGAATCCGCTTCGCCAGGAGCCTTAGCGCATGCCAGTGGATGGCGGCCGTGACCTTCAGGGTCAGAAGCGGATGGGTCGCGAGCAGGCGCAGCAGCGTCGCATCGTCGAGCCTGCGGCGCGTGCCGCTCAGCACCGCCGCGATCAGGCGCCCACCGGCGTCGTGGCCGTCGATGGCGACGCAGACCTGCTCTCCGGGAGGCTCGACCCGGAAGGCGTAGCGCATCGAAAGTCCCATGAACGGCGAGACGTGAAAACGCTTCTGCGCCTCCTGCCGCAGCGGCCGCGCGCCGGACCCGGCCGGCGCGACATAGCTGTGCGTCTCGCCGAAGGTGTTGTGCACCTCGTAGACGGTCGCGCGCAGCTCCCCGTCGCTGGCGTAGCAGAAATAGGTGCTCAGCGGGTTGAAGGCATAGCCGAGGATGCGCGGCATGGTCAGCAGCCTGGCCGTGGCGCCGTCCCAGTCGATGCCGGCGGCCGCCAGGACTTCGGCGAGCTGCGCCTTCAGCGGCCGTCCGCTGCCGTCGCCGTAATCGGCGTCGCGGAAGGCGTAGAGATTGAAACGATTGCGCGAGAACAGGCGCGAGCCCCCGGCGATGGCGTCGATCTCGTCGAGATCGAGCAGCATCCAGAAGACGCGATAGGCCAGGGCGTGCGGCTTCGGACGGAAGCGATGATGCCGGACCCTGCCGACATAGAGGGCGGAGGCGATGCTCATGCCGCGAGCTCGCGCGGGGCGGACGCGGGGATGCGGCCCGATTCGTCCTGGACCCGCCAGGGCCGGCGGGGCGCGCCCAGCGCCTCGGCGACGGCGAGCCCGGACTGCAGGCCGTCCTCGTGGAAGCCCGAGCCGAAATAGGCGCCGCAGAACCAGATCCGGCGCCGTCCCTGCAGGCCCCAGAGCCGGTCCTGGGCGGCCAGCGCGGCCCGGTCGAAGATCGGGTGCTCGTAGATCTCCTCGTGCAGCACGCTTTCGTCGCGCAATGTCGGGGGCGGGTTGAGGGTGACGAACAGGGCTCGCTCGCACGACAGGCCCTGCAGCCGGTTCATCCAGTAGGTCACGGCGCAGGCAGCGTCCGGCCGGCTGCGGTCGCCAAGGTGGTTCCAGCTCGCCCAGGCGCGGCGTCGCTTCGGCATCAGGGCAGCATCGCCGTGCAGGACGGCGCGATTGCGGCTGTACCGGAAGGCGCCTAGCGCCTGGCTTTCCTGCGCGTCTGGGTCGGCCAGAATCGCCAGGGTGCGGTCGGCATGCGTGGCGAAGACGACCTGGTCGAAGCGCTCGCTCCAGCCTTTGCCGGCGACCACGACGCCATCGGCAGCACGGCGGACCTCGCGCGCGGCCGAGCCGAGCCGGATCTCGCCCGTGAACGCCTGCCGCAGCTTTTCGACATAGCGCGCGCTGCCGCCGGCGACGGTGCGCCAGACCGGCCGGTCCGTGAGCTGCAGCAGCCCGTGATTGTGGTGGAAGCGCAGAAAGGCTTCGGCCGGGTAGGACAGGATTTCGGAGCAGGGGGCGGACCAGATCGCCGCGGCCATCGGCAGCAGATGATCGTCGATGAAGGCGCGGCCGTAACCGCCGGCAGCGAGGTAGTCGCCGAGCGTCGCAGCCGTGGCGGCGCCGCCGAGCGCGTCGCGGGTGGCGCCGCGATAGAAGCGCGCGATGTCCTGCAGCATCGCCCAGAAGCGCGGTTTGGCGAGGTTGCGCGGTTGGGCGAACAATCCGCCGAGGCTTGTTCCGCTATATTCGAGCCGTCCTGCGTCGAGCGAGACGGCGAACGACATTTCGGTCGGCTGCGTCTCGACCGCGAGATGGTCGAGCAGGGCGACGAAGTTGGGATAGGTCCTCTCGTTGTAGACGATGAAGCCGGTATCGACCGCGATCTCTCCGCCGGCCTCGTCCGGAACGCGCACCGTGTTCGCATGGCCACCGAGCCGGTCATCGGCCTCGATCAGCACGACCTCGTGCGCTTGGCCGAGAAGCCAGGCCGCGGAGAGGCCGGCGATGCCCGCCCCGATCACCGCGATCTTCTGCCCTTGTCCGATCATCCGTCGCATGGCCGCTCCCGGCGCTTGTTGCGCCATTGGGGTCTATACGGCGCCCGCCGTGCCCTGGATCTGCCGGGGTGGGCCGGAAATTTCGAGGTCGCGGTGAGCCGCCGGCGCTCCTGGTTCGTAAGCGGCAGGATGGAGACAGGAGGTCCTGGTCATGCTCGTCGAGGCTTGGAGGCGGCCGTTTGCCGCAGTCGGCAGATATGCGGCCCATCGCGAGCCGCGTGCGGCGATCGCCAATACCGTGGCGCTGGTGGTCGCATCGAACCAGCCATTCTATCCGCTCTATGTCGGCTGGCTCGTCTCCCCCGTCATCTGGCCGTCTTTCCTCACCTTTCTGTCGACGCCGCTTTTCGTGGCGGTTCCGCTCGCGATGCGTCGCGATTCCCGGCTCGGCCGATCGCTGCTGCTGTTCGCCGGAATCGGCAACACGCTGCTCTGCCGCCTGGCTTTCGGAGCCGGGTCCGGCGTCGAGGTCTTCCTGCTCCCCTGCCTGATGCTGGCGATGCTGCTGTTCGCGGGCCGCGAGCGCGTGCTTGCTCTCGGTTTCGGGGCGCTCTGCTTCGCGGCCTATGCCGTGCCGGTCGCGGCGGTGATGGCACCGCTCCACTCCTACCGGATCGAGGACTACGCGGCGCTGGAGCGCCTCAACTTTCTGAGCGCGGCGTCGCTGACCGCTCTGATCGGCTGGCTTTTTGCCAGGACATCGCCGGATCTGCCGCCCCAGGAGGAAACCGAAACCGGGCGGCGAGCGTAGAAGGGGAAAGGATCCGCAGAGAGGACACCCGCATGAGACGCCTTCTGCTCGCTTCGGCGCTGTTGCTCGCACCGCCGGCCGCGGCCGGCGCCGCCTCCACCGCACTGGACGGCGTCTGGCTGCGCGATGACGGCAACGCCCGCGTCCGGATTGCGCCCTGTGGAGACAAGATCTGCGCCACGAATCTCTGGATCGGCGATACGAGCAAGGGCGAGGAGCCCGGAGACAAGCTGATCATGAGCCTGTCGCGCCAGCCCGACGGCAGCTTCTCCGGCACGGCCTACGATCCCAAGCGGGACTGGACCTATGCGATGACGGTGAAGACCGGTCCGGGCGAGCTCAGCACGCGCGGCTGCGTGCTGGGCCGCCTGCTCTGCCGCGATGTCGGTTGGAAGGCCGCCGAATGATCGGTCTGGCCGCGGCAGGCGAGATCGCAGCCGGATTGATCCACTGGAACGCCGCGGCCGTATCTTGCCTATGGCTGTCGCATTCGCCTTCACTGTCGAACAGATGCGCGAGGCGCCGGCCGTCGCGCGGGGAGATCGGTTCGTCGCTTTGTTCGATCCCAATGCCTTGATCGCCGCGATCGCGCGCTCGGGTGACCGGGCCGCTTTCGCCGAGCTGTTCGATCATTTCGCGCCGCGCGTGAAAGGGTTGCTGATGCGCGGCGGAGCCTCGGCCGAACTGGCCGAGGAGATCGCCCAGGAGACGCTGCTGTCGGTCTGGCGCAAGGCGGCCCTGTTCGATCCCGCCAAGGCCAGCGCCTCGACCTGGATCGCGACCATCGCGCGCAACCAGCGTATCGACATCGCCCGGCGGGAGACCCGCTCGCGGCTTTCGCAGGTTTACGAGATTCTCGATGAAGAAGCGCCCGAACGCCCTGACGAGATGGTCGCCGGAGCCCAGCGCGAAGCGCGGGTCAAGGCGGCCATGACGGAGCTGTCCGCCGATCAGTACCGGGTCGTGGAGCTCGCCTTTATCGAGGGCTTCAGCCATCAGGACGTGGCGAAGCGCCTCGCCATTCCGCTCGGTACCGTGAAATCGCGGTTGCGGCTTGCCCTGTCGCATCTGCGCGGCAAGCTGGAGGACCTGCGATGAGCGCCGCCCATCGCCCGTCGGACGAGACGCTGGCCGCCTTCGCCGCCGGCAGCCTCGATGAGGGGCTCGCCCTCGTGGTGGCCGCCCATGTCGAGCTCGACCCCGAGAGCCGCCGCCGCGTGCGCGAATTCCAGGCCGTGCAAGGCCTGCTGCTCGATGCCGCGGAGCCGGTCGCGATGGCGGGCCGCCCATCGGTCGGCGGCGGCCGAGCCGTCCCCGTGGCGTTCGGGGCCGGCGCCCCGCCGGTCGAGGCTGGAATGCCCCGCGTCCTGAGCCCCTACGCCCTCGGCGCCTGGCGGCCGATCGGCATCCGCATCGCGATGCGGCGGCTGTCGGTGCCGGGCGCGCAATCGCGCGTCTTCATGCTGCGGGCCGGACCCGGTATCGCCCTTCCGCATCACCGCCATACGGGCTTCGAATGGACGACGATCCTCTCGGGAGCTTATGAGCATGAATATGGCCGCTATGCCGCCGGCGATTTCGACGAGGCCGATGCGGAGCACGATCACACGCCGCGGGTGGATCCGGTCGAGGGCTGCACCTGCATCGTCGCCATGACCGGCAATGTGCTGTTCCAGGGGTGGCTCGGGCGGTTGCTGCAGCCGCTGGTGCGGCTGTGACCGCGCTCTCGCTCGGCGCGGCGCTGCTGCTGGCCGCGGCGGCCATGTCGGCGGTAATGGCACTTGCCGCGGCGATCGAGCGCCGATCGGGGAATTCCGGCTGGATCGACGTGGTCTGGACCTTCGGTCTTGGGGCCGTCGCCGCGCTGGGCGCGCTGCTGCCCTTCGGCTCCGGGCCGCACGACCGTCGCCTCTTCGTCGCCCTGCTGGCGATCGCATGGGCCTTGCGGCTCGGGCTGCATATCGTCCGTCGCACCCGCGGCATCGGCGACGACCCGCGCTATGCGAAGATGAAGCGCGACTGGGGGGCGAACGCCGCTGCGAGGCTCGCCTGGTTGCTGCAGCTTCAGGCTCTGGCGAGCGTCCCGCTCGCGCTCGGCGTCGTCCTCGCGGCGCATCGACCTGCGTCGCTCTGGCAGCCGCAGGACCTGATCGGGCTCGCCGTCTTCGTCACGGGTATCGTCGGAGGCGGCATCGCCGATGCGCAGTTGCGCGCCTTCGCGCGCTCGGGAGGGAAGGGCGTCTGCACGCGCGGTCTTTGGGGCTTCTCGCGGCATCCCAACTACTTCTTCGAATGCGTGCTCTGGTGCGCCTACCCTCTGATCGCTTTCGGCTTCGCCTATCCGTGGGGCTGGCTCGCCTGGCTCGCGCCGGCCTGCATCACGCTGCTGCTCGTGCGCGTTTCCGGCATTCCCCCGCTGGAGGAGCACATGCTGGCCAAGCACGGCAGCGCCTATCGCGACTATCAGCGCCGGACCAGCGCCCTGATTCCGCTGCCACCAAAAGGAGCGATGCGATGACGATGATGCAGAGGCTCTCCAATTGGGGCGAGGCGCTGCCCCTGCCGGATGCGATCAGTCGCCTGGTGATCGGCTCGCTCGTCGGACGCACGCAGCGCAGGCTCGCCGGCGAGCCGTCGAACGCGGCCGGCTTCGCCAGGGGCATGGCCGATTTCCCGATCGCGCTTCACACCGACACGGCCAATGCCCAGCACTACGAGGTGCCGGCATCCTTCTTCGACCAGGTGCTCGGGCCGCGCCGGAAATATTCCTGCTGCTTCTATGCCGATGCCGGCGACAGCCTCGCGCAGGCCGAGGAAACCGCCCTGGCGCTGACGGCCGAGCATGCCGATCTCGCCGACGGCCAGGCCATCCTGGAGCTCGGCTGCGGCTGGGGTTCGCTCTCGCTCTGGATGGCCGAGCGCTACCCGCGCTCGCGGATCGTGTCCGTCTCGAACTCCGCTTCGCAGCGCGCCTTCATCGAGCGGCGCGCCCGGGAGAGCGGCTTCGACAACCTGCGGGTCGTCACCGCCGACATGAACGATTTCGCCACGGAAGAGCGTTTCGACCGCGTCGTCTCGGTCGAGATGTTCGAGCACATGGCGAACTGGCGCGCGCTCCTCGGGCGGGTGCGCGGCTGGCTGAAGCCGGACGGGCGCCTCTTCATCCATGTCTTCGTGCACGAGAACGGTTGCTACCGGTTCGATATCGCGGATCGCGGGGACTGGGTCGCCCAGCACTTCTTCACCGGCGGCATCATGCCCAGCGTCGCGCTGGCTCATCAGTTTCCGGAGCTGTTCGAGGTCGAAGCCGAGTGGCGCTGGAGCGGCGAGCATTATCGCCGCACCGCGGAGGACTGGCTGGCGAACTTCGACCGCAATATCGCCGGCATCGAGCCGGTGCTGCGCGAGACATATGGCGCGGAGGCGGGGCTCTGGCGGCGGCGCTGGCGGCTGTTCTTCCTGGCGACCAGCGGCCTGTTCGGCCATGCGGGAGGAACGCCCTGGGGCGTCGGTCACTATCGGCTGCGCCCGACCCCTGCCGATTGAGGGCGAAGCCGAGGCGTCCTAGCCGACCAGGCGCCGCACGGCCTGGTAGGCGATCCAGCTGCACCCGCCCACGACGACCGTGCCGTAGATCACGTCGGCCACGGTGATCGCCAGCGTCCAGGGCCGCAGCGTAGCGTAGTTCGTCAGGTCATAGGTCGCATAGGCGAGAAGCCCGATCAGCGCGCCGTTGATCAGGGCCTCGCTTGCCTGGCCGCTGCGAAGAGCCGGCATCACCGCGAAATGCAGCACACCGAGCGGAAAGCCGAAATAGAACAGGGCCGCGGGCACATAGCGCACCGGCTCGGCGATGAGATCGCCGAGCGCCGGGCGATAAAGCCTCGCCGTCATGGTGCCGAGCCAGGCGGCATCGCAGAGCCCGAAGGCGACGAGGAAGGCGATGTAGCCGGCAACGAAGCGCATGAGGACCTCCAGGCTGTTCTCCAAGATACGCCGGCCGCGCCCGGTCGGTTCAGTCGGAGGCGGCCGTCGCCGGCGATCCGGAACGCCTGCCGGCGCGTATAGCTGGCCATGCAGACCGGATGGCGGCGCCGATCATGATCGCGAATTCACGACGAGCCTTCGTGGCGGCCGTGGCGGCGGGGCTGTCCTCGGGTTGCGCGGTCCTGCGGCCGGGACTCTTCGCAGCAGGCGCCCGCGACGTCGCCTACGGCCCCCATCCGCGCCAGACCATGGACATCTATGTTCCGCGCAGCGGCGGGGCGGATCGCCCGGTCGTGTTCTTCATCTATGGCGGCTCCTGGGCCAATGGCGACAAGGAAAGCTATGCCTTCGTCGGCGATGCCCTCGCGGCGCGCGGCTTCGTCGCCGTGATCGCCGACTACAGGCTGGTCCCCGACGTCCGCTTCCCGGTCTTCGTCGAGGACGGGGCTTCGGCGCTTCGCTTCGTTTATGACAACGTCGTGCGCTTCGGCGGCAATCCGCGCCGCATCCACCTGATGGGCCATTCCGCCGGCGCCTACAACGCGATGATGTTGACGCTCGACGAACGCTACCTCGCTCGTGCCGGCCTGCCCGCCGATCTCGTCCGGTCGACGGTGGGCCTGTCGGGGCCGTATGATTTCCTGCCGCTCGATATCCCGGTGACGAAGGCCGCCTTCGGCAATGCGCCCGACCCGCGGCAGACCCAGCCGATCCGGTTCGTCCGCGAGGACGCTCCGCCGATCTTCCTCGGCACGGGGGGCGACGATCGCACCGTCTTGCCGCGCAACAGCGAGCGCCTCGCGGCGGCGCTGCGGCGCGCCGGCGCGCATTCCGTCGAGCTCAGGATCTATCCGGGGCTGGGCCATGCGGGAACGGCCGCCTCCCTGGCGCGGATCATGAGCTGGCGTGCGAGCGTGCTCGACGACGTGGTCGCTTTTCTCGGCGCTCCGGCCTGACGACCGGACGCATCGCCCTCTCCGGTCAGATCGGCGCCCGCGCCGTTTCCGCCGGCTTATGCGCCGCGCAGTTGACCATGCAGCTCGCTTGCCGTCAGGCGTTCGAGCCCGAGGGCTGGGAGCAGGTCGTTCCCTGCGCGGAAGTCCTGCGCGCAGATCGCGTCGAACAGGGCGATGCCGGCCTGGTGCAGCGGCAGCGGCACGCCGGCCACCCGGCCGAGCGCTTCGAGCGGCACCAGCCCGAAGGGCACGTCCTCGGTGATGAAACGCGTGTCGAGCGTCTTCGGGCCCATCAGTTCCGGACGGTTCCTGTAGACCGCCGCGGCCATTTCGCCGACCGGCCCCGGCGACACGCCGAAGGAATGCACATAATGATCCTGCACGCTTCGGACCGAAAGTCCGAAGGCCCGGGCCAGCGCCAGTCGCTCGACATCCATGGCGTCTACGATGCGGCCGACGCCCTGGGTGATCGAGCCGTAGTTCGGCCAGTCCTCGCCGCGTTCCGCCCGGGTCAGGTTGCCCAGCATGTTGGCGACATGGGCCGGGGGGTTGAGGTTGCTGAGCATGATCGCCAGCACGTCCTCGCTCGCTTTGAAGCGATCGCCGAACAGCGTCTGGCAGACGGCGAGGCCCGCCTGCGCATGGCGGACCGGCAAGGTGGCGACATCGAGTTGTCCCCGGATGCCCGAGATGTGAACGCTGCGCGGCCCGCTCTTGCGCGCGGTGAGTGCCGTCGTCGCCCAGCTTGCGATGGGAATGTCGAGCCCGCGCTCCTTCAGCAGGCGATGGAGGTAGAGCGCCGCAAAGGAGCAATGGGCACTGATGATGACCAGCTGCCCGGCGGCAAGATGGGGCGCGAGAGCATCCAGCACCGCCTTGAAGCCATTGGCCTGCACCGCGACGATGACCGCCTCGGCTCCTGCGACGGCCTCGGCGCAATCGCGGGCGATGCGCAACGGCACGGCGGCTTCGAGCTTGCCAGTGGTGGTGAGCGTCGCATCACCCTCGAAATCGGCAAGTGCGGCACCGCTCGGCGACCAGATGACCGGTTCATGCCCATGAGCGGTCAGGTAGCCGGCATAGCCGCGCCCGATCCCGCCGAAGCCGATGATGGCGACGCGCATGGGGTGGATCCTCTTCACAGTGTCAAACGACTTCGAGGCCGCCGAGGACGTGCTTGTGGACGACGGCTTCAAGGGCCGCCTTGTCGCGTTCGCGCAGGCGCTCGACGATCTCGTAGTGCTCGCGCACGGTGTTCGCGAGGATGGCGGCGGTGTTCTTCTCGCGCGTCAGCGTGACGGGCACGCGGCTGCGCAGATCGAAGATCATCGAGACGAGATCGGCGTTCGGGCAAAATTCGAGCATCGCGGCGTGGAAGGCGTAGTTCGCCTCCTCCTGTGCGATGACGGTTCCGGCATTGACGGCCTCGGCGAAGGCGTCGGCGCGCCGGTGCAGACGCTCCAGCCCCGCCTCGTCGATGTGCTTCAGCACCTCGGCGGCGGCTGCGACCTCCAGAATCGCGCGGATCGTCACGACATTGCGGAAGCGTTCCTTGTCGAAGGTCTCGACGCGGTAGCCGCGATTGGCTTCCAGCTTGACGAAGCCCTTCTCCTCGAGTCGGTCCAGAGCCTGGCGGATGTCGAGGCGGGAGGCGCCGTACTGGGCCTCGAGGTCGACCTGCTTCAGCCATGAACCTGCGCTCAGGCGGCCGGTGCTGATGTCCTTCTCGATCAGTTTCGCGAGCTCGCGCGCCCGGGATGCGCTGCCGCCTGCGGCGCGCCCGCCGCGCGTCGCCCCTTCGGCTGCGCCTTCTTGTCCTGTCTCAAACGTCATCGACGCCGCTTTCCGCAGACGAATCTCACCATGTTCGCGCCCATATTCGCCCGCTTTGCCACCGATCCGCAACGAACGGGCAGGGCGTCCCGGCAGGCTCTCCGGAGATGAGATCTCCTGGCTGTGCACCTTCATTGAGCAAAACGTTCCGCGACGGGCGATTGACAGATGCCAATCATGAACGCAGGATTGGCGCCAAAGTCAATAACAGGGGATTGTCATGCACAACCAGGCCTCAGCCCGTCGTCTCGCCGTCGCCCTTGCCTGCGGGATCGCTTCGATCGCCCTGGTCGCTCCCGCCGCGGCGCGCGATCTGACGATCGCTCTGTCGAGCAACGTCAATACGCTGGATCCGGACAAGTCGACGACGGTCGGCACGGATCTCAGCGTCGCCGCGCATATCTACACCCCGCTGGTCGATCGCGGCCCCGATCTCAAGCTGAGACCCGGTCTCGCGACCAAGTGGCAGGCGATCGGCGACACGGCCTGGCAGTTCACCCTGCGCGGGGGGGTGACCTTCTCCAACGGCGAGAAGCTCGACGCCGAAGCGGTGAAATGGAATGTCGAGCGCGTGCTCGATCCCAAGACCGGCGCGCGCAACAAGCCCTGGTTCGCCGCGATCAGCGAGGTCAAGGTGATCTCCCCGACCACGGTCGAGTTCGTCACCAAGGGGGCCTATCCCGACCTGCCCGACCAGATGTCGATGTTCCTGCTGATGCCGCCGAAATGGACGGCGCAGAACAATCCGTCGGTGGCGGCGCTCGGCAGCGGTCCCTATGAGCTGGTCAATTTCTCCAGCGGCGACCGCATCGTGCTGAAGGCGCGCAAGGACTACTGGGGCGAGAAGCCGGCTTTCGACAACGTCACCTTCCGCATCATTCCCGAGGACGCCTCGCGGATCGCGGCGCTCCAGGCCGGCGACGTCGACCTGATCACGCAGTTCCCCACTTCCGAGATTGCTCGCATCAAGGCCGGCGGCAAGGCCGATGCCGGCTCGGTCCCCGGCACGCGCGGCATGTTCATCAAGCTCAACGCGATGAAGCCGCCGTTCAAGGACAATCCCAAGCTCTGGCATGCCCTCAACCTCGGCATCGACCGCAAGGCGATCAATGACGGGCTGCTCGACGGCCTGGCCCAGATCAGCGCCTGCCAGCCGCTCTCGCCGGTCTATTTCGGTTACAATCCCGATCTCAAGCCGATGCCCTATGATCCGGCACAGGCCAAGAAGCTCCTGGCCGAGGCCGGCTTCCCCAATGGCCTGACGATGGATCTCGAGGTTCCGACGGGCCGTTACATCCAGGCTTCCGACATCACCCAGGTGGTGGCGTCCCAGCTCGCCGATATCGGCGTCACGGTGAAGCTGCGCGAGATGGAGTTCGGCGCCTTCATGAACAAGTATCTCGTGGCCAAGAACCTCGGCGACTCCGCCTATTTCGGCTTGGGCTGGCCGACGCTCGACGCGGGCGGGCTCCTGAATTTCTGGGAGAAGCAGAACCCGCAATCCTACTGGGACAGCCCGAGCTTCAATGAGGATGCGAAGGCGGCGCGATCGACCAACAATCCGATCAGGCGCCTGTCGCTCTACCGCAAGCTGACCAAGCAGCTCTGCGAGGATTCGCCGTCGATCTTCATGTTCTTCACGCCGATCACCTACGCGCAGTCCAAGAGCATCGAATGGCAGGCGCGCGGCGACGACTGGGTCCGCGCGATCGACATCAAGACCCGCTGACAGCGCCCGAGAACACCACCCGGCGGGCCCGACGGGCTCGCCGGCGGCGAAGCCTTGCCCGAATTTCCGATCAACCGGATCGCGACATAGTCATGACCGCTCAAGACGAAACCACCCTGAAGCTGCGCGTCGGCGTCGATTCCGGCGGCACCTTCACCGATGTCTGCATGTTCGACGAGACCCATGGCGAGATCCATGTCTGGAAGGTGTCGAGCACGCCGCAGGACCCCTCGCTCGGCATTGCCGGGGGGATCGAGCAGGGGGTTTCCGAGGTCGCCAGGGCGACCGGGCAGAAGGTCGATGTCGTCTATTTCGGCCATGGCACCACGGTCGCGACCAACGCGCTGATCGTCGGGCGCGGCGCCGAGACGGGGCTGATCACCACCAGGGGCTTTCGCGACGTGCTGGAACTGCGCCGGCAGAAGCGCGATTCCCTCTACGACATCCAGACGCAGAAGCCGCGCATCCTGGTGACCCGCGACAAGCGCCTCGAGGTCAGTGAGCGCGTCCGCTTCGACGGCAGCATCCATACGCCTCTCGACGAGGAAGAGGTGCGGGCGGCCGCCCGCAAGCTCAAGGCGCAGGGCATCACTACCGTCGCGGTCTGCTTCCTGTTCTCCTTCATCGAGCCGGCGCATGAGAAGCGGGTCAAGGAGATCCTGGCTGAGGAGATGCCGGGCGCCTTCGTCTCGATCTCGCACGAGGTCGCGCCCGAATTCCGCGAATATGAGCGGCTCTCGACGACGGTCGTGAACGCCTATCTCGGCCCGATCATGAAGTCCTATCTCTCGAAGCTGCAGCCGCGACTGGCCGAGATCGGCATCGAGGCCCACCCGCATCTCACTCAGTCGAATGGCGGCGTGATCTCCTCGGAGGTGGCGCAGAACTTCCCGGCGCGCACGGTGCTTTCGGGGCCGGCGGCCGGCGTCATCGGCGCGCTCTCGGTCGGCGGGCTCGCCGGCTTCGACAACGTCATCACCTTCGACATGGGCGGCACCTCGACCGACGTCTCGCTGATCGACCGCGGCCGGCCGCAGATGTCGAACGACGCCGTCGTCCACGGCTATCCGCTGAAACTGCCGATGCTCGACATCCATACGGTCGGCGCCGGCGGCGGCTCGATCGCCCATATCGATGCCGGCGGACTGCTCAAGGTCGGCCCGCGCTCGGCCGCCGCCGATCCCGGCCCGGTCTGCTACGGGCGCGGCAACGAGGAACCGACGGTCACCGACGCCAATGTCGTGCTGCAGGTGCTGAACCCGACGCATCTCCTCAACGGCCGCATGAAGATCGACCAGGCCCGCGCCAAGGCGGCGATCGGGCGGCTTGCCGACCAGCTCGGCCTCGGCGTCATGGAGACGGCGCAAGGCATCATCAGCGTGGTCATCGCCAATATGGCGAAGGCGATCCGCGTGATCTCGGTCGAGCGCGGCTACGATCCGCGCGACTATGTCATGCTCGGCTTCGGCGGCGCCGGCCCGATCCACGCCGCGCGGCTCGCACGCGAACTGGAGATCCCGCGCCTCGTCATCCCGAAATATCCGGGCATCATGTGCGCGCTCGGCTTGCTGCTGACCGACCTGCGCACCAACCTGTCCCTCACCCGGCTCCTGCCGCTCAGCGCCGAGGGCGCGCCGGGCATGGAGAGCGGCTTCGCCGGCCTCGAGGAGCGCGCGCAGGATTGGTTCGCCCAGGAGGCGATTCCCGAAGCGCGCCGCTCGCTGATCCGCTCGGTCGACATGCGCTATGGCGGCCAGGGCTACGAGCTCACCGTGCCCTGTCCCGCCGGCCCGATCGACGCGGCTGCGCTCGTCAAGCTGCGCGCGGAGTTCGAGCGCATCCACAAGCAGGTCTATGGGTATATCGCCGCCGAGGAGCCGGTGCAGGTCACGACCCTGCGTATCGAGGCGGTCGGCCTCGTGCCGAAGGCCGATCTCAAGGCCTATCCGTCTGCGACGGAGCCGGTCGAGAAGGCGATCACCGGCCATCGCGAGGTCTGGCTGCCGGAGACCGGCGGCTTCACCCACTGCCCGATCTACGACCGCGAACGGCTGGGCCCCGGCCATAAGGTCACCGGCCCTGCCATCATCGACCAGATGGATTCGACCACGCTCGTCCTGCCGCAACAGGTCGCGACCGTCGACGCCCATCTCAACCTCATCATCGAGGGCTGACCATGCTGGACAAGGCCAAGACGCAGCTCGATCCGATCACCGTCGAGGTCATCGGCAGCGCGCTCACCACCATCGTCGAAGAGATGGGCAAGGCGATCATCCGCGCCGCCTACTCGACCAACATCAAGGAGCGGCAGGACTGCTCGACGGCCCTGTTCGATGCTGAAGGACGCACCATCGCCCAGGCCGAGCACATCCCGGTCCATCTCGGCTCGCTGCTCGGCATCGCCGATCACGTCTTCAAGAACCACGATCTTTCGACGGTCCGGCCCGGCGACGTCTTCGTCGGCAACGACGCCTATACGGGCGGCGGCACGCATCTCAACGACATCGTCTTCCTCGAGCCGATCTTCCACGACGACAGGCTGGTCGCCTGGGTGACGAACCTCGCGCATCACTCCGATTTCGTCGATCGCGGCCACGCCCACATCTTCCAGGAAGGCCTGCGCATCCCGCCGGTCCGCCTCTATCGCGAGGGCGTGCTGCAGGAGGACCTGATGCAGCTCATCCTGCTGAACTGCCAGGTGCCGCGCGAGCGCATCAACGATTTCCGCGCCCAGATGGCGGCCAACCGCCTCGGCGTGCAGCGCTATCAGGCGCTCTGCGACAAATACGGCGCCGAGACGGTGCGCGAAGCCGGCGCGCAGGTACTCGACTATACCGAGCGGCGCACGCGCGCCGGCATCGCGCAGATCCCCGACGGCACCTACAGCTTCCGCCACGACTTCGACAGCAACCTGGTCGACGGCGTGATGGACCTGCAGGTGGTGATCGAGGTCAAGGGCGACGAGATCTTCGTCGATTTCCCCGATGCGCCGCCGCAGGTCCGTGCGCCGATCAACATGGTCTACACGGCGCTGCTCGCGACCGTGTATTTCGCGGTGAAGGCGATCGTCGATCCCGACCTGCCGGCCAATGCCGGTTTCCACCGGCCGATCCATGTCTCGGCGCCGCTGGGCTCGGTGCTGAATTCGACGCCGCCGGCCGCCGTCTACAGCCGCACCGATATCGGCCAGCGCCTCGTCGACATGATCTTCGCCGCGCTCGCCGATGTCGTGCCCGAGCGCATCGCCGCCGCCTCGACCGGTGGCACGCTGCTGACGACCAGCGGAATCCACCCGCGCACCGGCCGCTTCTACGTCTATAACGAGATGCATGGCGGCGGCATGGGCGCGCGCTCCGACAAGGATGGGCTCGACGGCGTGCAGGTGAACACGACCAACACGGCGAACCTGCCGATCGAGGCGCTCGAGATCGAGCACCCCGTCATGGTGAAGTGCTACGAGCTGGTGCAGGATTCAGGCGGCGCCGGCGAATATCGCGGCGGCATGACGCTCAGGCGGCGCGTCGAGATGCTCGACCATACCGCCCGCATCTCGGCCGGCGGCACCAACAGCATCGTGCCGCCCTTCGGCCTCAGGGGCGGCCGGGACGGCCTGACCGCCCGCGTCGAGCTCTCGCCCGGCGCAAAGCCGCTCGACCGCCGCGCCGGCATCCTGCAGCCGGGCGAGTGGGTCGGCATGGTGGCGGCCGGCGGCGGTGGCTTCGGCGATCCGAAGAAGCGTGATCGGGCACTCGTCGAGCGCGACCTGCGCGAGGAGCGGATCTCGCGCCAGGCGGCCGTCGAGATCTACGGGCTGAAGCCGTAGGGGCCGGGCCGGCGAGACGGCAGACGAGGGAGCCAGCGCGATGCCACGCCATCTGACCACCCGCCTCGGCGAGGGCCTGATCGCGATCTGGGGCGTGGTCACGATCGTCTTCATCGTCTCGCGGCTGCTGGGCGACCCCGCCGTGCTGCTGTTGCCGATCGGCGCGACGGAAGCTCAGCTGCACGAGCTGCGCGTGCAGCTCGGCCTCGACCAACCGCTGCTACAGCAATACCTCACCTTCCTGCTCCACGCGTTGAAGGGCGATTTCGGCCAGTCCTTCCAGTTCGCGCGCCCGGCGCTCGACGTCGTGCTGGAGCGCCTGCCGGCGACGGCGATGCTCGCCGGCACCGCGCTCGCGATCGGGGTGCTGATCGGCGGACTGGCCGGCGCGCTCGCGGCGATCTACCGCGGCTCGGCGATCGAGGGGCTCGTGCTGCTGGTGGCGCTGCTCGGCCAGGCGACGCCCTCCTTCTGGCTCGGCATCATGCTGATCCTGTTCTTCGCCGTGCAGCTCGGCTGGTTTCCCACGGGCGGGTACGGCGAACGGCAGAATCTGGTCCTGCCCTCCGTGACGCTGGCCTGCTTCACGACGGCCAGCATCGCGCGCCTGCTGCGCTCCTCGATGCTCGACGTGATGCGGGACGATTATGTCCGCACCGCCTATGCGAAAGGCCTCGCGCCGCGCCGCATCTATCTCTGGCATGTCGGGCGCAACTCGCTGATCCCCGTCGTCACGATGACCGGCATTCTGGCGGGCGAACTGCTGGGCGGGGCCGCCGTCACGGAGACGGTCTTCGCCTGGCCGGGCGTCGGCCGGCTGATCGTCCAGGCGATCGAAACCAAGGACTTTCCCGTGGTCCAGGCCGGCGTCGCCGTGGTCGCGGCGATCTTCGTCCTCGTCAATCTCCTGGTCGACCTGCTCTACGGCCTGATCGATCCGCGCATCCGGCAGGCCTCATGAAGCTCTTCTCGTTCCTGCGCCGGCAGCAAGCCAACTGGCTCGGCCTCGCCGGAGCGGCATTGCTCGTGCTCCTGCTGGCGCTGGCGCTGGCCGAGCCCTGGCTCGGTCTGCCCGACCCGACGCGCGGCGATCTGCGGGCGCGCATGCTGGCGCCGACGATCTCCTGGGCAGGCTTGGGCGCCCATCCCTTCGGCACCGACCAGCTCGGCCGCGACATCCTCAGCCGCATCATCGCCGGCAGCCGGGTGACGCTGACCATCGCCGGTTCCGCCGTGATCCTCGGCGGCATCGTCGGCGTGCTGCTTGGCCTCGTCGCCGGCTATTTCGGCGGCTGGTCCGATCGGGTGCTGATGCGGCTGGTCGACATCCAGCTCGCCTTTCCGCTGATGCTGCTGGCGCTTCTGGTCGTGGCCGCGCTCGGTCCCAGCCTGCACAACCTGGTTGCCGTTCTCGCGCTGACGAGCTGGGTCCGCTATGCCCGCATCATCCGGGCGCAGGTGCTGAGCGTGCGCGAGCGGGAATTCGTGCAGGCTGCGCTGGCGATGGGCGCCGGGCACGGCCGAATCTTGCTGCGCCACATCCTGCCGAACGTGCTGACTCCGGCGCTGGTCGTCGCGACTCTCGAGCTCGCGCGCACCATCGTGCTCGAGGCCGGGCTGAGCTTCCTCGGGCTCGGTATCCAGCCGCCCTCTCCAAGCTGGGGCCGGATGCTGGCCGACGGACGCACCTACATCGCCAGCGCCTGGTGGATCATCACCCTCCCGGGTCTCGCCCTGATGCTGACCGTGCTGAGCGTCAACCTGCTGGGCGACTGGCTGCGCGACTGGCTCGATCCGCGCGCCGAGCGCCGCTGACGAGGAAGGGGACGGCGTCGCCCGGGCCTTGCTTCAGTCCGCGGTCAACTCACGGAGATGGCGCACGAGCCGCGCGGAAGGGGCTGCGAGCGTCCGGCCGCTCTTCTTGACGAGGCCGATCCGCCGATCGTCTCGCCTGTCCCGTCCGCCTTGCCACACGCCGTTCAGCGACGGCAGTTGAGCGGGATCGCGCCCCTGCGTCCAGCGCTTCGGAGCGAGGCGACCATCGGGCTCAGGGAAGAACCCGGTTCGGACCCTCGGGACCGGCGGCCTCGCCCGAGCGTCGGCCGTGCGGGCCTGCCAGGCCCACCGAATCCCGCAGGATGAGCTCGAACGGCAGGATCTTGCGGACGGGCTGGGTGGCGCGGCCTTCGATCATCTCGATCAGGATCAGCGCGAGCGCCTCGCCGGCGCCGCGGATCGAGGTCGCCGTCGCCGTCAACGGCGGCGTGAGGTCGGCCGCTCCGCATCCGCGGACGCCGTCGTCATGACAGACCACCGAGACATCGCCGCCGACGCTGAGGCCGTTCTCCGCGATGGCGCGATAGACCCCGCGCGCCTGGAAGACCGAGCCGCAGAGGAAGGCCGTCGGCCGCTCGGCGTCCTTCAGCCGGCGCATCGCGGTCTCGTAGCCCGTGGCCTCGGTCATCGAGACGAATTCGATCGCGTCCGGCGGCGGTGTCAGCCCGCGAGCGGCGAAGGCGCGGCGAAAGCTGGCGGCACGGGCTGCGACGTAGCGGAACTGCGCAAGCCCGTTGATGACGACGATGCGTCGATGGCCATAGTCGAGGAGAAGGTTGGTCAGGCGCTCGAAGGCGTTGTCGTTGTCGGTGTCGACGAACGAGTACGGCAGCTCGATCTCGCTGCGCCCATGCAGGACGAAGGGCAGGCGCAGCTCGTTCAGCAGGGCGATCCTCGGATCGGCGACCAGCGGGCGCGTGATTATCACGCCATCGATCGCCTTCGACGAGGCGAGCTTGCGCAGCACCGCTGCCTCGTCGCCCTGGAAGGGCGACAGCAGCAGATTGTAGTTGCGGCTGGTGACGGCGGTCGAGATGCCGGCCAGGACATCGACGAAATTGGTTTCGGGCAATTGCAGCCGCTCGAGCGGAAAGGAAAGCCCGATCGTTTCGGTGCGGCCGGTCGCAAGGCTGCGGGCGCGTGCATTCGGCCGGTAGCCCGCCGCCTCGGCCGCTGCGACGACGCGGCGACGCGTGCTTTCCGGGATGCCAGGATGCGCGCGCAGGGCGCGGCTCACTGTCGACTGCGACAGCCCGAGCTCCAGGGCCAGGGTCTTCAGATCTGCCGCATGATCGTGCAAGCGCTTGTTCATTTCAGTGCGTCGAGGGTCCATAGATCAAACGAATCTAGCCTGACGGCCCGGCGTTGACAAATATTCTGGCAAAGCTAGCATGCAAGCGCTTGCATAATACACTGGCAAACAGTGATGCCCGGGAGGATGTCGAGATGAGCTTTGCAAAAGTCGCGCGCCGGTCGTTTCTGGCTTCGGTCATGGCCTTCGGAATTTTCGGCGTTGGAGCGGGGCGCGCCCAGGCGGTCGAGATCCAGTATTGGCAATACGTCTTCGACACCCGTGTCCAGGCGATGACCGAGCTGATCAAGCAGTTCGAGGCCGCGAATCCGGACATCACCGTCAAGCAGGTGACCTTCCCCTATGCCGACTACCAGACGCGGCTGATCGCGGCCAAGGCCGCCGGCCGAGGACCCGAGGTGATGCAGCTTTTCTACGGCTGGCTCGACACCTTCATCGCCGGCAAGCTCGTGCAGCCTCTGCCGAAAGCCGTCTTCAAGGATGCCGAGATCGAGCGCGACTTCTTCCCGATCGTTTCGGCGATGAAGCGTGGCGGGCAGTATTACGGCCTGCCGACGGCCGTGCGCTGCATGGCGCTGTTCTACAACAAGGACCTGTTCCAGAAGGCGGGTCTCGATCCCGACAAGCCCCCGCAGACGCTCGACGAACTGGTCGCCGCCGCCAAGGCGATCGTCAAGCGCGACGCCGCGGGCAATTTCCAGCAGGTCGGAATGGCGCTCGACATCGCGCGGCAGGACCACAACTGGTGGCGCGAAATCCTCCTCCGGCAGTATGGCGGCGAATCCTATTCCGCCGACGGCGCCAAGGTCGCCTACGACACGGAGGCGGGCTCCCGGTCGCTCGCGTTCTATACCGGCCTCCAGAAGGTGCACCATGTCGGTCAGGAGGGCTTCATGGACGAGGGCCAGGCGGCCTTCCGCTCCGGCCTCGCGGGCATGGTCGTGGACGGCACGTTCCGCATCGCCTCCTACAAGACCATCCAGGGCTTCAAATGGGGCGTTGCGGAACTGCCGACGCAGGACGGTCGGAAGGCGAACTTCGGAAGCTACTTCGCCAACGCCATCGGCGCGTCCGCGACAGGCGAGAAATTGGCCGCCGCGGAGAAGTTCCTGGCCTTCATCTCGTCCGAGAAGGCGATGAATGTCTGGCTCGAAAAGGTGGGCGAACTGCCGGCTCGCCGCGCCGTGGCGTTGACCGAGGCGAACATCAAGGACCCGATCTACGGCCCCTTCATCCGCGGTCTCGATTATGCGTCGACGCCGCCGATGGTCGACGAGGCGGCCCAGCGCCAGGTCTCGATCGACATGATCAACGCGGTCCTGCTCAAGGACACGCCGATCAAGGAGGCCCTCTCGGCCGCCGCCGCCCGCGAACAGGCGATCCTCGACAAGTTCAAGGCCAGGTGAGCCGCGGGCGCAGGCCGGCACAGGCGGGAAAAGGGGGCCGTCCATGAGCGTGACGTCACCGCGCCGGAGCCCGGGCTCCGGCGGCGCCTGGGGGCGGCTGTCGATCGCCGGCAAGCAGATCGTCTGGGCCTGGGCCTTCCTTGCGCTTCCGGTCGCGTTCTTCGCGATCGTCCGCTTCTACCCCACGCTGGAAGCGTTCTACCTGTCGCTCACGGACTGGGACCTGCTCAGCGAGCCGCGCCTCGTCGGATTCGACAACTACCGCAAGCTCTTCGCGGACCCGGTCTTCTGGCAGGTGTTTCGCAACACCTTCGCCTATCTGATCTTCGGCACGCCGATCGCGATCGTGCTGTCCTTCGTGATCGCCTACTACCTCGACCGTGTGACCTTCCTGCACGGCACGATCCGTGCGCTCTACTTCCTGCCCTATCTGACCACCGCCGCGGCGATGGCCTGGGTCTGGCGCTGGTTCTACCAGCCTCCGCCGATCGGGGTGATCAACGGTCTCCTCGGCGCTGCCGGCATATCCGCCCAGCCCTTCCTGCGTTCGGTGGACCAGGCGCTTCCCGCGATCATGCTCACCGCCATCTGGGCTCATCTCGGCTTCCAGATCATCATCTTCATGGCCGGATTGCGGGCCATCCCGGCGAGCTATTACGAGGCGGCGAGGATCGACGGGCTCGGCGAGGGCGCGATCCTGGCCCGCATCACCATTCCGCTTCTGAAGCCGACCACCGTCTTCCTCGTGGTCTTCTCCTCGATCGGGTTCTTGCGCATCTTCGACCAGGTCTACAACATGACCAGCAACGATCCCGGCGGCCCGCTCAACTCGACCAAGCCGCTGGTGCTGATGATCTACCAGACGGCCTTTTCCTCCTACCAGATGGGCTATGCGGCGGCACAGACGGTCGTTCTGTTCGCGATCCTGTTCTCGATCTCGATGGCCCAGCTCTGGATCCTGAGGAATCGCTGACATGAGCACGCATTCCGAACGCGGCGCTTTCGCGGTCTACGGCAATCTGCGCCCCGGCCGCATCGTCGCATGGACGATCCTGTTCCTCGGCGGTATCGTCATGGTCACGCCGCTGCTCTTCATGTTCTCGACCTCGCTGAAATCGGCCGGGCACGTCTACGACCTGCGCCTGATCCCGGAGCAGCCGACGCTCGCCAACTACGTCAAGGTCCTGTCCGACGGGCGTTTCGCGCGGTGGTTCCTGAACTCCACGCTGATCGCCACGCTCGTCACGCTGTCCTGCCTGTTCTTCGACAGCCTGGTCGCCTACACCCTGGCCAAGTTCACGTTTCCGGGCCGCCGGCTGGTCTTCCTGGCGATCCTCTCGACGCTGATGATCCCGACGGAGATGCTGGTCATCCCGTGGTATCTCATGGCCAGCAAGCTCGGCTGGATCGATACCTACTGGGGCATCATGTTCCCCGGGCTGGTCACCGCCTTCGGCGTCTTCCTGATGCGGCAGTTCTTCGAGACCGTGCCGAATGATTTTCTCGAGGCGGCCCGCATCGACGGCCTCAACGAGTTCGCGATCTGGTGGAAGGTGGCGCTGCCGCTCGTCACGCCCGCGCTGTCGGCCCTGGCGATCTTCACCTTCCTCGGCAACTGGACGGCGTTCTTCTGGCCGCTCATCGTCACCACCGATCCGTTTCTCTACACGCTGCCCGTGGGCCTTTCGAGCTTCGCCGTCGAGCAGTCGATCCAGTGGGAGCTGATCATGACGGGGGCGGCGCTCGCGACCCTGCCCACGCTCGCGATCTTCCTCTTCTTCCAACGCTACATCGTGCGCGGCGTCATGCTCGCCGGAGTCAAAGGCTAGCCTATGGGTTCCCTCCAGAGCGACGACCTCTCGCGCTTTCCCGACCCGGTCTATCGCGAGACCGTGCTGCGGCCGCTGTTCGACGGAGCCCGCCTCCATCACGCCGACGCCTTGCGGCGGATCGACCGGGCCCACCTCGTCATGCTGGTCGAGACGGGCATCCTCGACGCCGCTCAGGGCGCGGCGATCGCGCGGGCCCTGCTGGCGATGGAGCGCGAGATCGATCCGGCGAGCCTCGTCTATGGCGGGGATGTGGAGGACTACTTTTTCTACATGGAGCGCGAGCTCAAGGCGCGCGCCGGGGGCGATATCGGCGGCCGGCTCCATACCGCCCGCTCGCGCAACGACATCGACCACACCTTCCTGAAGCTCGACCTGTTGCCGCGCATCGACAGGCTGCTCGCGGCCTGCCGGCAGTTGCTGGTGGCGCTGATCGAGACCGCCGGACGTGACCGCGACGTGCTGATCGTCGCCTATACCCATGGCCAGCCGGCCCAGCCGACGACCTATGGGCACTATCTCGCCGCGGTGATCGAGGTGCTGATCCGCGACATCGAGCGCATCGAGGCCGCGCGCGATATCGTCGATCTCTGCCCGCTCGGTGCGGCGGCGATCACCACCTCGGGCTTCCCGATCAGCCGGGAGCGCGTCGCCGGGCTGCTCGGTTTCGCCGCGCCGCTGCAGAACTCCTATTCCTGCATCGCCGCGACCGACTACCTCACCGCGCTCTACAGCGCCGTCTCGCTGTTGTTCCTTCATCTCGGCCGGCCGATCCAGGATTTCCAGTTCTGGTCGAGCTTCGAGGTCGGGCAGCTCTATCTGCCGAACGCCTTCGTCCAGATCTCCTCGATCATGCCGCAGAAGCGCAATCCGGTGCCCTTCGAGCATCTGCGCCATCTGTCGAGCCAGGCTGTCGGGCGCGCTCGCGCCGTCGTCGACGTGATGCACAACACGCCCTTCACGGACATGACCGACAGCGAGTCGGAAACCCATGAGATGGGCTACCAGGCCATCGATGTCGGGCTGCGCGTGCTGGACCTGCTGACCGCGACACTTCGGGCCGGCCGCATCGATGCGGATCGCGTCGCGATCAATCTCAACCGTTCCTGCGCCACGATCACCGAACTGGCCGATTGGCTGGTGCGCAGCGAGGGACTGTCGTTCCGGCTCGGCCACGAGATCGCTGCCGATGTCGCACGCGCCGTCGTCGCCATGACCGGCGATTTGCCGACGGACGGCTATCCGGCCTTCACCACGGCTTTCGAGCATCATGTCGGGCGCAAGCCGGGGGCGGATGCGGCCGAATTCGCCCGCATGGTCTCGCCGGAGCATTTCGTCGCGATCCGCGACCGGCTGGGAGGGCCGGCGCCCGCCGCGCTCGACTCAGCCTTTGCCGGCTATCGCGAGGCGCTGGCCGGCTTCGACCGGCGGGCCGCGCAGGTCGCCGCGCGGCGGGCCGCTGCCGACGCCGAACTGGAACGCCGCGTTCTCGATATCGCCGGAGGGGAGTGATGGCACGCATCGAGCTCGAGCGGATCGTCAAGCGCTATGGCAGCCTCACGACGGTTCATGGCATCGACCTGACCATCGATGACGGGGAGTTCGTCGTCCTCGTCGGCCCGTCCGGTTGCGGCAAGTCGACGACGCTGCGGATGATCGCCGGGCTGGAGCCGATCTCGGGCGGCACGCTGCGCATCGGCGGGGAGGTGGTCAACGACCGCGAGCCGAAATATCGCAACATCGCGATGGTCTTCCAGAACTACGCGATCTATCCGCATCTCACCGTGGCGCAGAACATCGGCTTCGGGCTCTACACCTCGAGGCTCTCCAAGGCGGCGAAGCAGGAGCGCATCCGCGAGACCGCGCGCGCCTTGAGCCTGGAGCCCTATCTGGAGCGCCGTCCCGCTGCCTTGTCCGGCGGGCAGCGGCAGCGCGTCGCGATTGGCCGTGCGATGGTGCGTGATCCCGTCGCGTTCCTGTTCGACGAACCGCTCTCCAATCTCGATGCTCAACTGCGCGGACAGATGCGGCTCGAGATCAAGCAGCTTCACCAGCGGCTCGGCAGCACGATCGTCTTCGTCACGCATGACCAGGTCGAGGCGATGTCGCTTGCCGACCGGATCGTGGTGATGCGCGACGGCCGCATCCTGCAGGTCGGTTCGCCGATGGAACTCTACAACCGGCCGGGCGACGTCTTCACGGCCCGATTCATCGGAACGCCCGAGATGAACATGATCGATGCCGTCATCTCGGGCGGGCGGATCGATGCGGGCGCCAACGCTGCCTCTCTCCGCCTGCCGGACGATGCGGAGCTGGCGCATCGGGTCGGGCAGGGTCGCGAGATCATCCTGGGAATCCGGCCCCAGGCACTGAACCTGCTCGCCGCGGGTCGCAGCGACTATCCCATCACGATCGAGGGCCGGGTGCGCGTGGCCGAGCCGCATGGCCCCGAAACATTCGTGCTGCTCGACCTGCCGCAGGGCAGCGTCGTTGCGCGCGCACCGTCGACAGTGCCGTTCAGGGCCGGGGAAGCCGTCGCGTTCGGGGCGGATATCGCGAGCCTGCTGATGTTCGACAAGCAGACGGAGGCCTTGCTCGGCTGACTCGGGCCGGCCGGCGGAAAGCCGGCGACGACCCGCGGGTCTCGGCCAGCACCCGAGCTCTTTCGCTGTCGCCCGAAACGATCAGCGTCGTGCCCGTAGAGCATGCGGCGCCGTGTCTCGCGGGCAGCGGGCTCATCGAGCCGCTCAAGCGTGGCTTGCCGGCGCGGTCTCGTCCCGCTCCCGGATGAAATCCATGTTGAGCTTGAGACCGAGGCCGGGCAGGTCCGGCACATGCATGCAGCCGTCGATCGGCACCGGCGCGCCGTCGAACACCTGGGCCGTGATCTCCTCAAACATCAGCAGGCGTTCTAGGAAGAGCGCGTTGGGCACGGCCGCGACGAGGTGCAGATGGAGGTTCTCCATCGCGTGGGGCGCGAACTTGACGTTCCAGGCCTGGGTTAGAGCGGCGCATTTCAGCATCTCTGTGTAGCCGCCGGCTCGCGCACCATCGACCTGCACGATGTCGGCGGCATCGTGCATGAGAAGGTCCCTCACACCGAACTTGGTGTATTCGTGCTCGCCTGTCGCCAAGGGGATGTCGGTGCCGCGCTTGAAGCGGGCAAGCCCCGGTATGTCGTCGGCGAAAACCGGCTCCTCGAACAGGAAGATGTCGTATTCGCGGATGCGGTTGGCCAGCTGCACCGCCGTCGCCGCATCGAAGGAATTGTTTGCGTCGACCATCAGGTTGATGTCCGGGCCGACCGCCTCGCGCACCTTGCGGACGCGTTCGGCGTCGCGGCGTGGATTGCGGCCACCGTCGAAGCCGACCTTGAACTTCACCGTCGTGAAGCCGCGCGCGACCATGCCTTTGATCTCGTCGACGAGCTGGTCGTCCGGATAGGAGGTCCAGCCGCCGCTGGCATAGACCGGCACCTGGGCCCGGTTACCGCCGAGCAGCTTGCAGAGGGGAAGATCGACGATCTTGCCCTTCAGGTCCCAGAGCGCGATGTCGACGGCGCTGAGCGCGCAATACATCAGGCCCTTGCGGCCGACCCCGCGCAGATAGTGGAAGAACTCCTGCCAGATCGCCTCGGTCTCGAGCGGATCGCGGCCGATCAGCCTCGGCGTCATGTTGCGGTTGATCAGCTCGCAGGTCGCCTCGCCGCCCACCTCGTGATAGGTGACGCCGATCCCTTCCAGCCCCTGGTCCGTCGTGATGCGAACGATGACGAAGCCGATCGTCTCGACCTTGCGCGTCGCATCCGCGAAGCCCCCGAGGACGGGAGCGGAGACGAGGTGGACGTCGATCTTCCGGACCCTGTGGCGCATGAAACGTCCCCGCGGCGGTCTGCATTGACATCATTATCAATAATGATATCGATATTCACACAGACACACCTTGTCCAGCGAGGCGCCGGCCTTGACCCCGAAGCTCAGCCGCCCCTCCGATCTGGTCTACGGGATCGTCAAGCGGCGGATCATCCTGAATGAGCTGACGCCGGAAACAGTCCTGACCGAGCTCGGCCTCGCCCGCGAGATCGGCTGCAGCCAGGGACCGATCCGCGAGGCCTTGTTGCACCTGCAGGAGGACGGTCTCGTCGTCCGTTCGGGACGCCGGACGATCGTGACCCGGCTGACAGCCGAAGAGGCCGACGAGATGCTGGCCCTGCGCCGCCGCATCGAGACGCGCGGCGCGTTGAAGG
This sequence comes from Allobosea sp. 67-29, assembly GCF_001898115.1. Taxonomy (GTDB): domain Bacteria; phylum Pseudomonadota; class Alphaproteobacteria; order Rhizobiales; family Beijerinckiaceae; genus Allobosea. The sequence continues at coordinate 559,166 of NZ_MKSQ01000005.1, forward strand.
CGGCGCTGAATGCCGACGGCTCGGCTCTCGACGATCTGCACGGCATCCTGGCGGCGATGAAGGAGGCCGCCACGGAGGGCGACGAGTACCGTGTGATCGAGGCCGACAAGGATTTTCATCTCGCGCTGTTCCGGCTCTCCGGGCTCGATGCCCTCGGGCAGATCCTGGCGCGCTGCATCATGCACTCGAACCGCTACAAGCTCTGGGCGCCGGAGCATCGCCGCCCCCTTATCGAGACGGCGCGGCGCCACGACGTTCTCTTCGAGCGTCTTGCCGCCGGCGACGGCAGCGGGCTCGCGAAGGCGCTCGGCGGCCATATCGATACGATCGTCATTCAAGGCGGCGACGAGGTCGCGGCGTGAGCGCCTTCGTGCACCCGCAGATGGCCCGGATCCTGGCCGGCTTCGCGGCGGCGCCGGGCGTCGATTTCAAGACCCTCCCGATCGCCGAGGCGCGCGCTTCCGCCGACGCCGCCTCCATCGCCTGGAACGACGGTGCGCCCGAGATCGCTGCGCGCGAGACCGCGGTGCGGGTCGACGGCGCGTCCCTGCGCGGGCGCCTCTATCACCCGAAGCCTGGAACGACCCTGCCGGTCATCGTCTACGTTCATGGCGGCGGCTGGACCTTCGGCTCGGTCGACACCCATGACGGCACGATGCGGACCCTCGCGGCGGCGTCGGGCTTCGCCGTCTTCGGCTTCGACTATCGCCTCGCGCCGGAGCACCCCTACCCGATCCCGCTGGAGGATACGCTCGGCGCCATAGCCTTCGGGCTCAGCGGCGCACTCGGCTCCGATGTCGATGCGCGGCGCTGGGCGCTTGCCGGAGACTCGGCCGGTGCGACGCTTGCGCTTGCGGCCATGATCCAGCGTCGCGATGCCGGCCTCGCCCTCCCTGCCGCGGCGGCCCTGTTCTACGGCTGCTATGCCCCCGATTTCGAGACCGGCAGCCATGCACGCTTCGGCGAAGGCTACCTCCTGACCACGGCGAACATGCGCTGGTACTGGCGCAACTATCTCGGCGCGGCCTTCGGCGCCCCTCCGGCGCTCGCCGCGCCGCTGCATGCCGACCTCCGCGGATTGCCGCCGCTTTACCTGACAGTCGGCGGGCTCGACCCGCTGGTCGACGACACCATCCGTCTGGCGGATCGCCTCGCGGCAGCGGGCGGCGCCTTCCGCCACGACCACGTCCCCGGCGTCGTCCATGGCTGCCTGCGCATGAGCCGGGAACTCGCCCCGGCGCAGGCCATGATCGACGCCGCGGCGGCCTACATCACCGAACGACTATAAAAAACATCAGGGGAGTGAACGTCATGGAACGCAGGACCTTCATGAAACTCGCGGGAGCGGCCGCGCTGTCCTTCGAGGCCGCCAGGCCCACGATCGCCCAGGGCAAGGCGACGGTGCGCTGGTGGTACCACTACGACAATCCGCAGAACACGCCGGCCAGCCTCGTCGCGAAGTTCGAGGCCGAAAACCCGGACATCAAGATCCAGGCCGAGCCGATCCCGTGGGGCGGCGGCACCGACTACATCAACCGGATCTTCTCGGCCTTGGTCGCGGGCAACCAGCCCGACTGCGCCATGGTGCGCCTGTCCTATCTCTCGCGCTTCGGGCAGATGAAGGCGCTGGAACCGCTGGACGCGTTCCTGGGCAGTTGGAAGGGCCGTGGCGATATCGCCGAGGATGTCTGGAAGATCAATCGCGCGCCGGACGGCAAGCAGTACTACATGCCGCTGCACTACGTGGTGATCTATCTCTACTATCGGCCGGATCTGCTGCAGCAGGCCGGGCTCCAGCCGCCGAAGAGCTTCGAGGACTTCCTCACCGCCGCCAAGGCCCTGACCAAGGACGGCGTCTACGGCTACGGCATGCGCGGCGGGGCCGGCTGCCACGACAACTGGGGGCCCTTCGTTCTCGGCGGCGGCGCCAGCTTCGACAAGGGCGGCATGGTCACGGAGAAGGCGCTCGCGGCCAATCGCTGGTTCGTCGACCTCGCCGTGAAGCACAAGGTGGTTCCGCCGTCGGCGCCGACCGACGCTTTCCGCCAGATCGTCGATGCCTTCAAGGCGGGCCGGACCGGCATGGCGATCCACCATATCGGCTCGGCCGCGGAAATGGTCGGCGCGCTCGGCGACAAGGTCTCGGCCGTGCCGGTGCCGCGCGGGCCGGACGGCGGCGGCTGGACCTATTTCGGCGATGAATCCAACGCGATCTTCACCGGCAGCAAGAACAAGGAAGCGACCTTTCGCTGGATCAGCTTCCTGTCGAGCGCCGAGAACAACGTCGAACAGGCCAAGCTCAGCGGCCAGCTGCCGATCACCATCTCGGGCGCCAAGAACTGGACCGTCCATCCCAAGCGTTTCGTCGAGGCGAGCGACGCCTCGCTGCCTATCGCCAGGCCCTTGCCGGACAACGTCAAGACGCCGGATTTCGTCGGCCGCGTCCTGCCCACCAACCTGCAGCGGGCACTGACCGGCGGGATGAATCCCGACGACCTGATGAGGGCGGTCGAGCAGACCTTCCACGGCTGAGGCCGGATCGCATCGCGCGGCGCCGGGCGAGACCCGGCGCCAGCCATCGATCGAGAGGGATGACGCCATGAACAATGCGACGGCGAGCGGCGCGATGCTTCGCGCGGCGACCCCTTATGGATTCCTGCTGCCGGCGCTGCTGGTGACGGCGCTGGTCATCCTGTTCCCCGTCCTGCAGACGGCCTGGTACAGCCTGCACGAATACGTCCTGTACGACCCCGGCAATTTCCGCTTCATCGGCCTGCGCAATTTCGCGACCGCGTTCTCCGACGAGGTCTTCTGGATCGCCCTGCTGAACTCGGCGATCTGGGTCTCGGGCATCGTCTTGCTGCAGCTCCTGCTCGGCCTCGGCGCGGCGCTGCTGCTCAACCAAAGCTTCTGGTGGCGCGGGATGGCCCGCGCCCTCGTCATCATCCCATGGGCGCTGCCGAGCGTGATCATCGGCCTGATGTGGACCTGGATCTATGATTTCAACCTCGGCGTCCTCAACGACATCCTCCTGCGCATCGGCCTGATCTCGGCGCCGCATCCCTGGCTCGCCCAACCCTCCACGGCGCTGGCCTGCATCATGCTGGCGCTGGTCTGGCAGGGCTTTCCGTTCTTCACCGTCACCATCCTGGCGGGTTTGCAGACCGTGCCTCACGAACTCTACGAGGCGGCCGAGATCGACGGCGCCAGCCCGTGGCGGCAGTTTCTGCACGTCACCCTGCCTTCGATCGCCGGCATCGTCGCCACGGCCGTTCTGCTGCGCATCATCTGGGTCGCCAATTCCCTCGACGTCATCCTGGTCATGACCGGCGGCGGGCCGGGCTATGCCACGCACACGCTGCCGCTCTACGCCTTCCTGCGCGCCTATACCGGCATGGAGTTCGGCTATGCCGCCTCGCTCTCGCTGATGCTGACCGCGATCCTGCTTGGCATCGTCTGGCTCTATGTCCGCCGCCAGGCCGGGGAGCTGGAGCGATGATCCGGCGCCGCTCCTTTGTCCGCGGCCTGGTCCAGGTCGAGATTCCCGTCCTGCTGGTGCTCGCCTTCGCGCTGGCCCCCTTCGTCTGGATGCTGCTGACCTCGATCAAGCCGGATGCGGACCTCTCGCGATTCCCGGTGCGCTATCTGCCGAGCAGCACGACCTTCGAGCACTACAGGACGCTGATCCAGCGCACGAGCTTCCCGGTCAACCTGCTGAACAGCCTCGTCATCGCCTGCGGCGCCGTCCTGCTCGGACTCGCGACCAGCGTGCCGGCGGCCTATTCCTTCTCGCGCTTCCGCTTCGCCGGGCGGCGCACGCTGATGACTGGCTTCCTCGTCATCAACATGTTCCCGATCGTGCTGCTCATCATCCCGCTGTTCGTGCTGATGCGCGCCCTCGGGCTGATCGACACCTTCCTGGGCGTCATCATCGGCCACTCGACCTTCTCGATCCCCTTCTCGATCTGGATGCTGGTCAGCTATTTCAATGCGATTCCGAAAGACCTCGACGAGGCCGCGACCATCGATGGCGCCTCGCGCCTGCAGACGATCCGGCTGGTCGTGCTGCCGCTGGTCATGCCGGGCATCGTCACCACCGCGATCTACATCTTCATCACCTCGTGGAACGAATACCTGTTCGCCATGATGCTCTCGGGCGAGACGGTCCGGCCGGTGACCGTCGCCCTGCAATTGTTCATCGGCGAGTTCACGGTGCAGTGGGGCATCCTCACCGCGGGCGGCACGATCATCGCTTTGCCCGTCACCATCCTTTTCCTTTTTGTGCAGAAGCGCCTCGTCGGCGGCCTGACGGCAGGAGCAGTCAAATCATGACCAATGCGATCGGGGTGATCTCGATGTTCTATGCGCGCCCCTTCGGGCGCGAGCATTTCCCGACCTTCCAGCGCATGAAGCAGGCCGGGGCCGATGTCGTCGAACTGCTGGTGCCGGAGCCGGGTGAGCTCGACCTCGCCGAGACGAAGGCCGCCGCCGCCGATGCCGGGCTCTCGATCGTGCTGGCTGCACGAGTGAACCTGACCCGCGACCTCGCCAGCCCGGACGCGGCGGCGCATCAGGCCGGCATCGCCTATCTCGAGCAATGCGTCGACATCGCCGCGGCATTGGGCGCGGGGATCGTCGGCGGGCCGCTCTATGGCGCGCCGCTCGTCTTCGCCGGCCGCGCGCCGCATCCCGTCGAGCCGGCCGAGCGCCGCCGCCGGGTGGATGCCGTCGTCCGTGGTCTGACACAGGCCGCCCGCCGCGCTGCGGACAAGGGTGTCGTTCTCGGCGTCGAGCCGCTGAACCGCTTCGAGACCGACATGTGCAACACCTGCCGCCATGCGCTCGACTATGTCGAGGCCGTCGCTTCGCCGGCTGTCGGCGTGATGCTCGACACCTTCCACATGAACATGGAGGAGTTCGACCTCGCTGCCTCGATCCGGCTGGCGGGCCCGCAACTCGTGCATTTCCAGGCGAACGAGAACAACCGCGGCTTCGTCGGCTCCGGCCATATCGACTGGCCGGCGATCGCGCGTGCGCTTGCCGCCTCCGGCTATCGCGGCCCCATCGTGCTGGAGCCGTTCCGCCGCGACGACGAGGCGGCGGGCGTGACGCTGGCGCAATGGCGCGCGCCCTCCCGCAACGAGGATGCCGAGCTCACGGCAAGCATCGATTATCTCAAGGCGACGCTCGCCTTCGCCGACCGGCTCGCGACGACGAAGGGAATCGCGTGATGACATCCCCATTGCGCCTCGGCTGGATCGGCTGCGGCACCCATGCCAACGAGATGCTGCTGCCGCAGGTCGCGCGGCACGATGTCGTTCTGCAGGCGATCTGCGACATCTCGCCGGAAAACCTCGCCGCGACCGGCCGGCGCTACGGCATCGCACCCGCGAACCAGCTCGGCGACTGGCGCGCCCTGCTCGCCCGCACGGATATCGACGCCGTCGGCCTCGCCATGGGGCCGCAGCAGCATCACGAGGTCGGCCTTGCGGCCATCGCACGGGGGCTGCCGCTCTTCATCGAGAAGCCTCCGGCCGCCACGTCCCGACAGGCGCAGGAACTGGCGGATGCCGCGAAGGCCCGTGGCGTTCCGATCGTGGTGGGCTTCATGAAACGCTACTCCACCGCAAACCGCATCGCGGCCAACGTCATCCGCGCGCCGGAATTCGGGGAGACGGCGAGCTTCCTCGGCCAGTACATGACCGCGCCGACCTACTTCGCGGGGGACGTCGACTACACCGGCTTCTACCTGCATCACTGCGTGCATTATTTCGACCTGGTCCCGCACCTGATGGGCGAGGTCGCGAGCGTCGGGGCACGCCGGCACGAACTGGAGCCCGGCAAGCTCCTCCTCCATGTCGATTTCCGCTTCCGCAACGGCGGCATCGGCACGCTCGTGATGGGCACGCATCAGTCGCGCGGCACACCGATGGAGTGGTGGCAGGTGATGGGCGACCATCGCCGCGTCGAGGTCCGCAACCTCCACGAGGTCCGTTATTTCCGCAGCCCGCCCTTCAAGGTTTCGCGGGACGACGCCACTTTGGCCGACGGGCAGGACACGCTGGTCTGGGAGCCCAACCTCACCGTCGCCGCGAACGAGGATCACAAGGGTTACCACGCGATCCTGGGCGGTTTCGTGCGCGCGGCGCGCGGCGAGGCGGTCGACCTTCCCGACGCGGCGGCTGGCGCCAGGGCGCTTGCGCTGCTCGAGCAAGCCATTGCCGCCGCGGACGCCGATCGCGGGCAGTGATCCTCGGATCGCATCGCGCCGGCGGGCAGAGGTCGCAGTCGGCAGCTTGCGAGGTGCCAGAATATCCAGCATCCGCGCGGCGGACTTCACCTCAGTGTTCATCCATCTGAACGAAATCCGGCCTGGTGGTTCGCTCCAGTTTCATCGTCCATGCCGCCCATAGGCATTGTCGACGATCCGGATGACCGAGCGGTAGAGTTGCTCCAGCCGGCTGAAGTCGCCGCCGTCCTGGGTGATCCAGCCGGCGCTGTCGGCAATGGCGACGAGTTGCAGCGCAATGTCGGCGCGCGGCGCGTCGGCCGAGAGTTCGCCGTTCACGACCGCCTGCTCCACGCCGGCAATGACCAGCCGGTTGAGCTCGGACGCGAAATTCGCCAGGGCCTCCCTGGCCCGCGGGCCGATGACGTTGCTTTCGAGCCGCATCCGGCCGATCAGCGACCAGGGATGGGCCGTTCTGCCGGTCGGGTTGAACTGGAGATAGCGCTTGCGGTTCGACTCCATCATGCCCTCGACCTTCTCGAACAAGGTGCTGTCGCCGGTCCAGTTCGCCGTCCACGCCTCGAGCGTGCGGTCGACATATTCGACGATGACTTCCTCGCAGAGGTTGAGCTTGTTGCCGTAGTGATGGTGGATGTTGGCGCGGGTGACGCCGAGCTGCTCGGCAATGTCGCGAAAGCGCAGGCCCTGATAGCCATGCCGCAGCAGCAAGGCGATCGTCACATGCTTGATCTCGTCCTTCATTCCCGGTTGTCCTGACTTCTCCAGCTCGCGGCACGGCGTGCGAGCTGCCTATCACGCGGAGGCGGCTGCGGCATCCATGCGACCATAGGCGGCCGCGTAGGCGCTGGCGATTGCCGCCTGCGTCTTGCCGGGCACCAGCGCGTCGCCGATGATCTCGATGGGAATGCCAAGGCCTGCGAGCCGCGCCGCGACCCTGGGGCCACCGGGCTCGCGCGCCCGATGATAGAACCAGTCGCGCAACCCCTCATGCGAGGCCGCGGCCTTCAAGGGCCAATGCCGGGCCAAGCCTGTCGCGAGCATGGCGCGCACGGCCGTGCCAAGCCCACCGCGATAAGTCGCGCCAGTCGCAACGACGATGTGATCGAAACCGGCGAGCTGCTCCGGCTTCATCGTCGGATCGCTTGCCATCTCGATCTGAACGCCGCGCTGCCTGCAGAGAAGGAGCGCGGCATCGCCATGCGCGATGAGACTCTGCGGATCCGCGGCCACGCCCTGATAGAGCGGCGCGAGCCCGGCCAGCCGCAGCGCGCCTCCGGGCTCGGTGCTGCGTTCGAACAGCGTGACCCGGTTTTGCGCCGCCGCCAGCCCGGCATAGGTCAGCCCGGCGGGACCGGCGCCGATCACAGCGATCCGCTTCCCGTTCAGCAAGTTCCTGGCCTGGGCGAAGGCACGCTCGCGGCCGGTCGTGGGATTGACGATGCAATGCAGCCTGCTGCCGGTCCGCATGCCGTCGACGCAGGAGTTGCAGGCGAGACAGCGACGCACCTCGCCACCTGCCCTCGCATGGGCGACCCAGTCGGGATCGGCCAGCAGCGGGCGGCCGAGTGCGACGAAGTCGATATCGCCGGCCGCAATCGCCGCCCCCGCCCGCGCGGGATCGCCAAGGCGACCGACGCCGATGACAGGGACCGGAACCGCTGCCTTGACGGCGCGCGCGAAGCCGAGGAACGGGGTCGGCGGCGTCGCCATCGGCGGGATCATGATCGCCGCGGAGGGTTGCGAACGATAATGGCCGCCCGTTACGTGGATTGCATCCGCGCCGGCCTGCGCAGCCCAGCGTGCGATCTCCACGGCCTCCGGAGCCGTCATGCCGTGCTCGAAAAAGTCGTGGCCATTCATCCGGAAGATCACGGCGAGACCCGGTACGGCAGCCTTCACGGCACGCAGGATCTCGAGGCCGAAGCGCGCGCGGTTTGCGAGCGGGCCGCCATAGCGGTCCTCCCGGCGGTTCTCGAGCGGGTTGAGGAACTGTGAGATCAGATAGCCGTGCGCGGCGTGGATCTCGACCGCGTCGAAGCCGGCGGCGCCCGCGCGCCTCGCGGCCTGCGCGAAGGCTTCCACGCAGGCGGCGATGCGGGCCTCGCTCATCGCCCGCGGGACGATGACTTCGGTATGGCCTTCCTGAACGCTGTGCGGAATCGCGGAGGGCGCCACCGGCTCCTCGCCGCAGATGTCGCGCCGTGTGTGTCCCCCACCGTGGCCGAGCTGGATCGAGGCTTTCGCGCCCTGCTCATGGATCAGCTCGACAAGCCGTGAAAGGCCCGGCAGGAAACGGTCGTCGCTGATGCCGAGTTCGAAGCGGCGATGCTTGCCCGCCGGCTCCGGCGCCGCCATCTCGACCGTGACGAGCCCGACGCCGCCTGCCGCGCGCGCGCCGTAATAGGCGAGCCCGTCCTCGGTCACGAAGCCCTCGGCATCGGCATGGCGCGTGGTCATGGGCGCCATGATCACGCGATTCTCGAGATGAAGCGGGCCGATGCGGCCTGGCGAGAAGAGGGGACTGTTCCCGTCGCGCGCCATTGTCGCTTGCCTCGTCGGCGTCAGGCCGCCAACGGCAAGGCGCCGTCGCGCCCGATTCCGGCTTGCTTGAGCGCCTGGCCGATGCGGGCGATCTCGGCGTCCGTGATCTTGACCAGAGGCGGGCGCACGACCGCCTTGTCGAGACGGCCGAGCAGGACCAGTGCCTCCTTCATGCGGTTGTGCATGTCGAGGAAGGGCGGCGCGTAGAACGCCTGCGACAGGGGGACGATGCGATCGTTGATGGCCTGCGCCGCCTTCAGATCGCCGGCCTGGACCGCGCGGAACAGGGCAACCTGCAGGTCCGCGATCACGGAGCCCGAGCCCGAGAGCAGCCCGTTGCAGCCCAGCGTCAGTGAAGCCATGAGCCAGGACGAGTGGGTGGTGAGGACATTCACCGGCCGGGGCAGATTCTGGAAGGTGCGAATGTGCTTCTCGTGCAGCATGGCATCGTTCGACCAGTCCTTGATCGCGGCGATGGTCGGGACTTCGTCAAACAGGGCAAGCAGCGTGTCGAAGGTGAAGCCCAGCCCGCCGGCCATCGGATACTGGAAGGCGATGATGGGCAGATCGGTGGCATCGGCGATGCGCCGGTAATGCGCGAGCGCCATCTCCGGCCGCAGCTGCCCTCCCATCGCCATGCTGTTGGGCGGAAAGACCAGCAGCGCCGAGGCACCTTCCCGGTCCGCCATCGCGGCGATCCTCGCCGCCTCGATCGATCCGTCGGCATAGATCCCGTTGATCAGCGGGACATCGTCGCCGACTTCGGCCAGCGAAGCGGCCAGGATCTGCTGCTGCTCCTCGAAGCTGCAGGCATGAACCTCGGAGGCGTGGCCGTTGACGGTGACGGCCGCGACCCCGTCGACCAGCGCGCAGTCGCGCAGGTGTCGGCGCGTCTGGCGCTCGTCGATGCTCATGTCGTGGTCGAGCGCGAGAAGCGTCGCCGGAATGACGCCGGCCGGGCGGAAGTCCTTGAAACGTCGCATCGTCGATCTCCGTTTGCTGGTTGTTCCGGCGGGGCGACCCCGGAAACCTCAATCGTTCCAGAGGCCGCCGGTCACGCTGATCGTCTCGCCGGTGATGTAGGCCGCCTCGTCGGAGGCCAGGAACAGGACGGCGCGGGCGATGTCGTCGGGATAGCCCGGTCGGCGCAGGGGAATGCCCTGCGCCCGGTCGTGGGCGCTCGGCAGCCCTTCCGCCTTGCGCTGCGCCTCGGATTCGTCGCGCATCTTGGTATCGACGATCAGGCCGGGCCCCACCGCGTTGACCCGCACGCCGAACTCGCCGATCTCGCAGGCGAGCGACTGGGTCATCGCCACGACCGCGAATTTCGAGGCGCAATAGGCGCCATAGGCCGCGGCGCCGGACTTCCCCATCCAGGATGCGATGTTGACGATGGCGCCGCCGCGGCGCTCGACCATCTGCGGCGCGACCTTTCGCGTCACATGGAACAACCCGTCCACATTGATGCCGAAAGTCGCCTGCCAGTCGGCATCGCTCATGTCCAGCAGCTTGCCGACGCGGCAGATGCCGGCGTTGTTGACGAGGATGTCGATGGGACCGAGCGCTGCCATCAGCGCGCCGATGCCGTTTTCGACCGCCGCCTTGTCCGAGACGTCGCCGCTGGCGCAGACGATTCTGCCCGCCGCGCCGAGTTCGCGCGCGGTCGCGTCGGCCGCTGCGCCGTCGAGATCGAAGATGCCGACGTCGCAGCCTTCCGCCAGGAGACGCGCAGCGATGCTCTTGCCGATGCCGTAGGCGCCACCGGTGACGATCGCCTTCTTCCCCTTCAAGCCGTACATCGGATCAAGCCTTCTTGAGTTTGCGGTCGCCGCGGGCGGTCCAGCCGCCATCGACCACCATCACGGTGCCGGTGCAGAAGGAGGCGTCGTCGCTGGCGAGCCAGAGCATCGCCTGGGCGATCTCGACCGGCTTGCCGAGGCGCTCCATCGCCTGGCGCTCCTCGAGGCCGCGACGCAGTTCGGCGCCGTCGGGGCCGCTGAGGATCCTGGCGAAATAGGGCGATTCGATCGTGCCCGGCGCGACGGCGTTGATCCGGATGCCGGCATCGACATGGTCGATCGCCATGGCCCGCGTCAGCGCGGCGACGGCGCCCTTCGAGGCGACATAGGCGGCGCGGTCGTGAATGCCGATATTGGCGGCGGCAGAGGCCGTGGAGACGATGGCGCCGCCGCCATTGCGTTCCATGACCGGGATGACGTGCTTGCAGCCGAGATAGACGCCCTTGACGTTGACCGCCATCAGGGCGTCCCAATCGGCCTCCGAGGTCGAGACCACGGTTCCCGCGATGCCGTAGCCGGCATTGTTGACGAGGATGTCGATGCGGCCGTGCTCCGCGACGACGGCGGCGACCATCGCCGCGATCTGCGCCTCGTTGGCGACATCGACGGCATGCGGCTCCGCCTTGCCGCCGGCGGCGGAGATCTCGTCGGCGACGGCCCTTGCCGCCTCCGCATTGCGGTCGGCGACGATGACCGTCGCTCCCTCGGCGGCGAAGAGCTTGCAGGCCTCATGGCCGATGCCCGAGCCGCCCCCGGTGATGATCGCGATACGACCGTCGAGCTTCATGGAACCTCCTGCTCCCGTTGTCGGACAAGGCTGACTTACATGTTGGTAAGTATCAACCCTGTCCGCGTTCCCTTGCAACCCGCTGCCGGCATGGAGCCCTGCGCCTAAAGCATCACGACAGGCGAGAAATACTGCTCGACCGCCGCCAGCAGGGAGCGTGACACGATCCAGGACGATTTGGGATTGGTGGGCGAGGGCCGGTTCGCGATGGTGATCGCCATGGTGCCGTATTCGCTCTGGGCCCTGACGGAGTGGGTATTTCCCGTGGCGTCCGGATCGCAGACGACCGCGACCCGCGTTGCCTCGAAGCCGGGCCCGGCAAGCGCGAGCGCCGCTGCGACGTTGAGATTCTGCGGATAGGCGGCCGCCGCCTCGCGGGCGGTTCCCTCGAACAGGGTGACCGGCGATGCCAGCGCCTCCGGATCGTGCCCGAGCGCACGCAGTTCCGCAGCCCAGGCGGCAGGAGGTTTTCGCGATTCATAGGCGACCGAGAGTCCGTCGGCCGCGCGCGCTGCGCGGATATAGTCGAGGGCCCCGAGCGCGCCGGATGCGAGCAGCAGGCGGCCGCCATGGCTGCCGGCAAGGCCGGCGAGGCGCTCGAAGAGCAAATCGTCATGCAAGGCCCCGATCGAGGAGATCAGAACCGGTAGGCCGCGCGACAGGCAGTCCGGCACGATTTCGCGGACGGCTTCATGCCCGGCAGCCTCGACCACGAGCTCAGGCGCGAAGGTGGCGGCTTCGTCAAGCGTGGCTGCGATCATCACGCCTTCGGGGACGCGCTCGCGCGAGCGTGAACCGGCGCGCAACAGCGTCGTCACCATATGGCCTCGCTGCCGCAACGCTTCCGAAAGCTCGGCCGCGATCGCGCCATAGCCGATCAGGAGGATGCGTCGTGGACTCACAGCATTCCGATCCATTCCGCGACTTTCGCCGTAAACGCGTCGGGGCGCGAGTTCGGGAAGAAGTGGCCGCCGCTGTCGAGCAGGATCAGCGTCGGCTCGAGCAGGGCCGCAGCCAGCTCCTCCTGAAGGAAGGCGGGGACGATCAGGTCGTCGCGTGCCCCCAGCACGAGCAGCGGCATGGTGAGGGCTCCGGCGTCCGCGCTGCCGTCGAAGGCCAGGAGGGCGTCGATGCGCTCCCGGACGATCTGGCGCGCTTCCGGCGTCTGCGGGGCTGCGGCCGCCGCCGCCTCGAAGACCGGCCAGTTCGCCTCGAGCCAGGCAGGCGGGTAGGCCATCAGCGCGGAGCTTGCCGCATAGGCCTCCGGCAACGGGTCGAGGATGGCCCGCCGTGCGCCGAAGAGCGCGCTCATGTAGCGGCCGGGCCTCAGCCAGCTCGCGCTCAGGATGAGGCCGCGCAGCCGTTCCGGCGCCATTGTCCCGAGAGCCTGGCCGATGCAGCCGCCGGTCGAATGACCGAGCATCACGCAGCTTTCGATGCCGGCCGCATCGAGCACGGCGAGGCAATCGGCCGCGAGCTGCGCGATGGTGCAGGGGGCGCTGCCGCGGCTGCTCGCGCCGATGCCGCGCTGGTCGAAGCGCAGCACGCGAAACTGCCGGCTCAGCGTCGCGGAGGCTCCTTTCCAGAAACCAGCGGTTCCGCCGAGGCCGCTGACCAGCAGCAGCGGTGGCCCCGACCCTTCGGACCAGCATCTGAGCCGGGCGCCGTCCGGCAGCGCGACCTCGAAGCTGCCATCCGCTTTCACCGCCGCGCTCATTGCAGCGGCGAATAGGAAACGGGGGTGAGGATGCGGCTGTTCTGGATATCGATCAGCCCGTCGACGCGGCGCAGATAGTCCTGCCAGCGCGGATCGGCCAGCATCCGGCGGCGGCGGGCGGCGCGATCGTCCAGGCTTTCATAGCTCCACAGCGCGACGACATGGTTGAGCTCGCCGATCTCGGTGGTGAAATAGGCGTGGAAGGTGCCGAGATGTTCCTTCTGCAGGGGCAGGCCGAACTCTCCGTAGAGTTTCACGAATTCGGCCAGCTTGCCGGCCTTGATGCGATAGTCGCGCTCTTCGTAGATCATTGTTCGCTCACCTTTTCGCGTCGAAACTGGAATCGACCCAGCCGAAGACGGTCTCGCGCTCGATTTCGGCGATGTTCTCCGGCCTTGGGAACGGCGCCGGGGCCGGTTCCCCCGTCCGTTTCGGCCGCCCGATCCGCGCGAAGAACTCGTCGAGCCCACCTGGCATGAGCAGGAAGGTGAAGCTCAGCGGCTCGTCGTTGGGGTTGAGGAAATGATGCCTGAGCCCCTGCCCGATATAGGCGCAAGAGCCCCGTTCGATCGGATGGTCGACACCGTCGATGCGCGCGATGCCGCGCCCCTCGAAGACGAAGATGACCTCCTCGTGGGCGTCGTGGACATGCTCGCGAATGGAGCATTGCGGCGCCACCGTCTGCGTGCCCATCGAGAAGCGGCTCGCGCCGCCGGTCTTGGCGGTATTGAGCAGGTTGCGAACGTAGCCGTTGGCCGGCACGGGCTGCCAGAAGCTCTCGCCGTCCTCGGGACCGAGCACGAGAGCCCGGCCCACCGCCTCGTTCGTCGTCATCGGATCCTCCGTCGCGCGCATGCGCTCAGTTTCCGTACATCATTCGCGGCATCCAGGTCGCGAGCTGCGGGAAGGTGATCAGGAGGACGAGGACGATCACCTGGCAGCAGATGAAGGGAATCACTCCCCAATACATGTCCTTCAGCCGGATTTCCGGTGGCGCGATCGCCTTCAGATAGAAGATCGACGGCGCCATCGGTGGGGTCAGGTAGCTGGTCTGCAGCATCACCAGGAAGATCACCGAGAACCAGATCGGGTCGATCCCGAACTGCTTCACCAGCGGCATCGAGATCGGCACCAGGATCAGCACGATCGAGATCAGATCGACGATGAAGCCGAGCAGGAAGGCGATGAACAGGATGATCGCCATCACCGACCAGGGCGAGAGGCCGAACTCCCTCAGGATGCCCTGCGTCGCCGCCATGCCGCCCGAGGCGAAGAAGACGCCGGAGAACATCGAGCCGGCGAGCACGATCGCCAGGATCATCGCCGTCAGCGAGACGGTCTGGATCGAGGCCTGGTACAGCACGCTCCAGGACATCCGCCCGTAGAGGATGGCCAGCAGGAAGACGCCGAAGGAGCCGCAGGCGGCCGCTTCCGTCGGGGTGGCGAGGCCCATGAACAGCGTGCCGAGCACGGTGAAGATCAGGATGCCGGGCGGAACGAGGGCGGTGGCCGTGAATTTCAGCTTCTCGCCGAGGCTGCGCGGATCGGGCTCGGTCTCCGGCGGCGCCAGCTCAGGCTTCATCGCGCAGACCACGACGATGTACAGGATGAACAGGCTCGACATGAGCAGCCCGGGCAGAAGGATGCCCGCCAAGAGGTCGCCGACCGGAAGGGTCGCGATCGGCGCGAGCACGACCACCGGCACCGACGGTGGAATGATGGTGCCGAGCGAGCCGCCGCCGCAGATCGTGCCTGAAATCAGCTTGGGATCGTACCGGCGCTTCATCATCGCGGGGATGGCCAGCATGCCGACGAGCGTCTCGGTCGCGCCGACCACGCCGCTCGCCGCGGCGAAGATCGTGCACATCATCAGCGCGGCGACGGCCAGGCCGCCCGGCATCCGGCGCGTCCACATATAGAGCGCGTCGAACAAGCGCTCGGCGATCCCCGCGCGCTCCAGGATCGAGCCCATGAAGATGAAGAGCGGGATCGCGCCGAGCACGTAGTTCGTCGCGACGTCGTCGACGCGCTGGGCGAACTGGTGAACGAGCGTTCCGCCGAAGCGCATGAGCCCGAAGCCGAGCGCGGTCAGCATCATCGAGAAGGCGACGGGGAAGCCGAGGAAGATCAGCAGCATCAGCGCCGGAAACATCCACAGGACGATCTGGGAGCTCATGGCGCGCGCTCCGCATCGGTCGTGCCCAGGGCGACGATCATCAGGTTCTCGGCGGCGCGGGCGGCGCTTTGCAGCCCGAACAGCGCGAAGCCGATCACATAGATCGTCCGATATGGCCAGATCTTCGGATTCCAGGCCGAAAGGCCCGAGCCCTCGCCGGTGCGGTAGACGGACATCGCGTTGCCGATCAGCGCCTGCGTCAACCAGAGCAGCATTCCGGCGAGGACGGCATAGCCGATGGCGTCGATCAGCGCGACGCCGCGTTTCGGCAGCTTCTGGTGGATGAAGTCGACGTTGACGTGCTGGTCGACCAGCAGGGCGTAGGAGAGGCCGAGCAGGAAGATCGTGCCCATCATCATGTAGCTGAGCTCGAAGGCCCATTGCGTCGGAGCGGCGAAGAAGTAGCGGCTCACGACCTCGTAGACCATGGCGAGGACGAGCGGCAGCACCAGAAGCGCGCCGGCCCTGCCGGACCATAGCGAGAGCCAGCCGATGAGTTTGACGAGTGGCATGCGCTGCGCGATCCCTTCGAAGGCCAGGGAGCGGCGACACGGGGACGCCGCTCCGGCAGGATCGTCAGCGCGAGCCGATGGCGAAGCGGAATTCGCCGAGCGGCTTGACCGAGGTCAGGAACGCGGCCTGATCCTCATAGACCTTCTTGAACCATTCGTTGGACGCGGACTGCTTCTGCGCCCATTCCGTCGAGACCTTGCCGACGGCCTCGACGAGACTCTTGTCGACCGTGACGAACTCGTTGTTCGGATTTTCCTTCATCTTCTTGTAGGCGTCGACGTCGAGCTTGGCGTAGCCGAGATAGGTCTCGAGCATGGTCGCCTTGCCGGCCGTCTCCAGCAGCGCCTTGTCCTTGTCGCCGATCTTGGCCCAGACATCCTTGTTGAAGATGCAGTCATGCGCCGCGCTCGGCGAGTGCAGCCCCGGCATCACGACGTATTTCGCCACCTTGTTGAAGCCTTCCTGCAGGTTGCCGCCGGGGCCGCCCCATTCGATGGCGTCGACGACCTTGCGCTCCAGCGCCGAGAACACCTCGGAGCCGGGCAGAACCACCGTCGAGGCCCCGAGCATCGGCGCGATCTCGGCCCAGGAGGAGGAGGTGCGCAGCTTGAGCCCCTTCATGTCCTCAGGCGTGCGCACGGGCTTGTGGGAATGCATGAAGATTTCGGTTTCGAGCACGCCGCAGGGAATCGCGACGACGTCGAATTTCTCCTTGCGCCATTCCTTCCAGAGCTTGCCGCCGTTGCCGTTGTAGAGCCACATCATCATCTCTTCCGGGTTGGGCCCGCCGGGCCAGCCCGAGAAGATCGCGCCGGTGCGGTCGACCGCCCAGTCATAGCCCGGCCAGGCATGGCCCATGTCGGCGACGCCCTTCTGCACCGTTTCCGTCACCTTCAGCGCCGGGCCGAGCGCCCCGGCCGGGAAGACGTTGATCTTGATGCGGCCGTCGGTGATCTGCTGCACGATCTCGGCGTAGCGCTTCGCTCCGATGTCGAGCCAGTGGCCGCCGGGCCAGGGCGTCGCCATGTTGAGTTCCATCTTGTTCTGGGCCAACGCGGCTCCGCCCGCGAGCGTCATGCCGGCGATGGTCGCGGCGGCGGCGAATGTCCTGAATGCCATTTGTCTTTCCCCTCTGTGTTTGACTGGTTGGCAATCTCGACGTGGCGCGGGCCGTGTTCAGGCCGCCCGGGCCAGGTCAGAGGCTTGAAGGCCGGCGAGCCGGCCCGAGGTGAAGGCCCAGGCGAGATGATGCCCGTGGCCTTCGAGAAGGACGCCGCCCTGTCCGGCTGAGCCGGCCGCGAACAGGCCGGGGATCGGCCTGCCGGAGCGGTGCAGGACGCGGAAGCCGGTATCGATGCGCAGGCCGCCCTCGCTGAAGACGATCCAGGATTTCGCCGGCCCGAGCGCATGGAACGGCCCCTGCGTCATAGGCTTGCGCATGGCGGTGGCGGCCAGGCCGGCATTATGCCTGTCCACGCTTGCCGCCAGCGCCCGGCCCGGCAGGCCCAGCCTCTTGGCCAGCTCCTCCAGCGTCGGCGCGCAGGCGTAGATGTCGGGGCGCGAGCGGGCGTAGTCCGGCAGATAGGCATAGCCGACGCCAGGCGCGGTCGAGATGAAGAAGGGCCAGGTCGAGAACCGGCGGGCGATCGCATCGTCCATGACGATCCAGGCCTGCTGCCCGGGCTGGCGCCCGATTTCGTCCTGGGGCCGCTCGCGCTCGTCGCAGAAGCGTTCACCCGCCTGGTTGACGAGGACTGCCCCTTGCTCGAACAGCCGAAGCGAGGGCGCGAGATAGGTCGTGACGAAGCGCAGCAAGACCGGCCGCAGCAGCCGTGCCGGAAGCCAGCGCATGGCCGTGAGCAGCGCGCGCGCAGCCAGGCGGTGCGTCGGCATGCGTGAGACGATGCTCGGGCGGGGCGGGGCAAGGAAGCGGATCTCCGGGCCCCAGGCGAGGTCTCCGTTCACCACCTCGGCCCCGACGGTTTCGGCCATGCGTTGGCCGTCGCCCGTGCTGGCGGGATTGATCCCGTCGATGTCGAGCAGCGGGCCGCTCATGAATCTCCGCTTGTAGTCCCTGTCCGCCGAGCTGAAATCCCCCGAGGCAAGGATCACGCCATGGCGTGCCGCGATGCGCTCCGGCGCCGCGCCGGGGCGGGCGAGTTCGACGCCGGTGACGCGCCCGGCCTCGGTCGTGAGCGCGGTCGCGCGGGCATTGGTCCGAACGGCGACGCCGTTCGCACGGCAGGCGGCCGCGAGGTGGCGGATGTAGCCGCGCGCATGCGGCAGGATCGCATGCAGGCGCGGCTGGCTGTGCGGCGGTTCCGGCAGCGGGCCCATGAAGGTCACGCCGAGAGCCTCCAGCTGACGGATCGTTTCCGCCACCTCGTCGACGAGAACGCGGCGCAGCGCCGGGCTGTCGCGGTCCAGCAGCGGGCCGATGAACCTTTCCATGTCGGCGTAGTGCGAATCCGGATTGTCCCGGATCCCGCTCGCGGCCTGCAGGCGCGTCGCCGTCGCGCAGATCGTTCCGACCGAGAGCGCGGTCGTGCCGCCGAGTGCGGCGCATTTCTCGAGGAGCAGCACGCTGCGGCCCGCTGCGGACGCGGCCAGGGCGGCCATCAGCCCCGCGCCGCCGCCTCCGACCACAATGATGTCGACAGCCATTGCCGATGAGGTTACTGACATGTAGGTAAGTATGGATAGGACGCCATGGCTGTCAACGGGATCTCTGCAGGTCGCAGCGCGGATGGACCCGCGTGGCGCGGTCTGGAGGATCGTCCCGACTCGCGCTACGCCGGATGCGTCAGGAATGATCGATCGGGAGCCGGCCATGGACCTTCTTGAGCACGAGACGCAGCCGCTGGAGGCCTGGCGGGACGGCGTGATGACCCGGATGCGGGTCTCGGCCCTGGTGAAGGCCCATCAGCTCTGCATCTTCGAGCAGTTCTGTGATCCTGGCCTCGGCGCTCCGCTGCACATCCATGCCGTCGAAGAGGTGCTGGAAGTGATGGAGGGCGTGGCCGAGATCCATCTCAACGGCGAAAGCCGCATCGTGCAGCCCAACGTCTCCGTGCTCATTCCGGCAGGCGCGAAGCATGGCTTCAAGAATGTCGGGACCGGCATCCTCAAGGTGCGTGCCACGCTGGCGGCCTCGATCTTCGAGGCGAGCTACGACGACCGGGCGGAACTGTCGCGCCGGTACACGCCTTAGGCGTGCGCTGCAACGGGCGGCTGATCACCGTACCCGGCATCGGCGATGACGGCGCGGCAATGTCGCTTGGCGCTGCGGCTTGGCGGTTGGAGAACAGCATTCCGCCGGTCTCGGCTCGGAAGCCGCAAAAAAGGCGGTCGCTTCAGTTCGGGCTGGACGCCGTCATGAGCCGCACCCGTAAGGCGACGATGCGTCGCGCGTTGCAGGTCAGGTGCTGGGGTTGGACGGCGCTCAGAACCTGACCCTGAACTGGGCCGACGCGCCGATGCGGTTGCTGTTGGCGGCAAGCTCGCCATCGAGGTTGAAGCCGAGGGTGACGCGTTCGCCCAGCCTAGCGCTGACACCGGCGGCAAGGAGCGCGCTGTCGCGGTCGGCCTTTGCTCCGGTCGCGGTGAAGGCCGCAGCCGGCAGGCCGACGAGGCTCGCCGTCAGATCGGCATCGCGTTGGAAGGAATGCGCCCACGCCGCCCGGACGTAGCCGGTGATCGGCATCCCGCCGAAGACGCCGTCGGCGTCGATCTGCAGGCCGAGCTCGCCGCGCGAGGAGACCGCGCTGCGCTTAGCCAGCCTGAGCGCTCCGGCACTGGCTCCGGCCCAGTTCGTCTCGGTCAGCGCCGGGTTGCGCGCCCGCGTGGCCTGCAGCGCGGCCAGCGGCGAGAAGCTCAGCCGGTTCCACGAGAACGCCGCGACGCTCGCCTGCAACCGGCCGCTCCAGGCCGTGGTCTCGTAGGACGAGGACAGGCTTGCGCCAAGCGCGGGGATACCGCGGCTGACATCGTTGTCGAGCCTGGCATAGCTCGCGGCCGCGCCGAGCTTGACCGGGCCAAGCTGGCTCACGCCGTAGAGGCCGGCCTGGAAGACCTCGGCGTCGATCTTGCCCAAGAGCCCGGGCAGCGAGGCGCGGGCCTTGCCGCCGGCCACCGCGAGACCGGCGACGGTGCCCGGCATCAGCCGAATATCGATGCCGGTGGCGAGATGGGCGTCGTCGAGACCGCGCCGGGCCGAGCCGGCCGCGGCGTCGCCGTCGCTGCGGCCATGGGAGCCGAAGGCCGTCCCCCAGATCGAATAAGCCGGCGTATCGAGCCGCGTCGGCGCCGGCGTCCGATCACCCTGCCGCCGCGCCAGCCCCGCGAAGGCGGCGGTGCCCGGCCCGGGAGCGCCGGGGGGCAGCCGGCCGGCCGCCATCGGATCGAGCATGGCGCGCAGGAACTGGTCGGAGGCGAGGTTCGCCAGCGCCGGCGCGGCACTATGGATTTCGCCCGAGAGCTGGTTGACCGCGGCCGGGATCGCGACCGCCGACAGGTTATAGATCCCGAACAGCGCGGATGGGTCGCCTCCGGCCGCGACCGCGCCGTCGATCGCCGCCGCGACGGCGTAAGCGTTCGCCGGGGCGGCGACGCCGAGGCGCGGCGTCGCGACGATCGGCGTCAGCGGCTTCGGAGCCAGCGTCAATCGGACGTCGGTGGCGGTGTAACTCACCGTCGTGGTGACGCCATCGCCGAAAGGCCCGGTCGCGTCGACCGGGCTGAACGTGCCGTTGCGGCCGCCCGTTGCCGAAAGCAGCGTGTAGGGACTGTTGAACGCGTAGGCGCCGCCGAGCGGGATGATCTTCAGCGTGCCGGCCAGCGCCGCCGTGCCGGAGACGTTGACCCGGTCGGAAACCGCACCCTGAACCTCGGCCTCGTAGGCCGAGCCCGCAGCCAGGGTCAGGTTGCCGCTGACCGTCATCGTTCCCGGCGAATTGCCCGGAGCGAGGGTCCCGTTGACCGTCAGCGAGGGCACGATGCCCGAACCGCCGATCGCCGCGCCCGCAGCAACCGTCACGCCCGATGACGACGCGATCGTGCCGTTCACGACCAGCTTGCCGCCGTTGACCAGCGTCGCGCCGTCGTAGCTGTTCGTGCCGGAGAGCGTCAGCGTCCCGGGCCCGGTCTTGGTGAGCGACCCGCTGCCGACAATCGTGCCGGAATAGCTGTAGCTGTCGGTGAAATTCGCGACGATCGCGCCGTCGTTGACGATCGCCCCGGAAGCGACGTCGATGCGGCCGGCGCGGCCGCCATTGCCGATGTTCAACCGGCCGAGCGCCGCGATCTGCAGGTCTCCGGACGCGATGCGAAGCTCACCCCCTTCGGCCACCGTGACCGAACTCGCCGTGGTCGCTCCTGGGGCGATCGAGAGCCCGCCTCCACCCACGATCCATCGTGAGCCGTTTCCGCTGACGAGCGCTTCGGCCGAGCCGCCGAAACCGATCAGGCTGGCTCCGCCGCTGCCGGTCAGCGATGCGCCGCCCGAAATGGTGAGCGAGGTCGTGCCAGCGAAGCTCTGGACCAGCGTGATGCCGGTCGAGATGGCGGAGCCCGCTCCGTCGACCGTAACCTTGGAGGCGACAAGAAGGGTCCCGCCGCCATTGTCGAGTTGGCCGCCCTGATCGACGAGAAGCGTGCCGCCCTGAACTTTGACATCGTCGCCGAGGGTCAGCGATCCCCCCCGGACCACGAATTGGCCGGTGGCGCAAACGCATGTGGCGAAGCCGCCCCCCAGCGTGCCGGTGCCCGTATAGATCTGCATTCCCGCGCCAGTGAAGCCGAGAGCGCCGTCGCCCGAGAAGCTCCCGGAGAAGGTCTTGCTCTGGTCCGTCGTTCCCGTGATCAGCGTCGCGCCTGAAGCGATCTCGACGCTGCCCGCCCCCGAAAGAGAGCCGACCGCCGCAACGATCCCTCCGGAAACGGCGAGTGTCGCTCCGGCCGACACCGTGACATTGGAGTCCAACGAGAAGCTGGAGGCGGTGTCGCCAACCAGCCGGCCGGCCTGCACCAGTGTATCGCCCGTATAGCTGTTCGAGCCTGACAGAACGAGCGTGCCGGCGCCGAGCTTGGTCAGGCCGCCCGAGCCGTCGAAGCTGACCGAGACGACGATGTCATAGCCGTTGCTGTCGAAGAAAGCACCGTTCGCGCCGATGGTCTGCCCGCCGACGCTGTCGAAGAACGACGCGTGATTCATGCGTGCGCGCAGGATGCCGCCGTTCAGATTGACGGTCCCGTAATTGCCGATCAGGTAATTGATCTCCAGGACGCCGCGTCCATCGATGGCATCGCCGAGCAGGTTCAGCGTGCCGCCAGTCGTTCCGGACAAAAGCATCGCAGCCGTGCTGACATGACCACCTTTTTCGACGCTCAGCGTGCCGGCATTGCCAATTTCGATGATGGTGCCGTACCAGGCCGAGCCGGCGCCCGTCACGGTCACCGTGCCGCTGCCGCTGCCGTTCTTTCCGATAGAGCTCCAGGTGGTGCCCTGGACCGTGCCGCCATCGGCGATGGTCAGCGTGCCGGTGCCGGCATTGCCAACATTGAGTGCGCCGCCGACAGACCAGACAGGGAGCGGCGGCGCGGGTACGCTTGGGTTGATGTCGCCCGTTCCCGTCACCGACTGAGCCAAGGCTGATTGCGTGCCGGCTAGCAACCAGAGCCCCAGCGCAGGTACGATCAGCCTCGCCGCCAGCAGTGGCAAGGCCGTGCCAGTGAGCAGCCGCGCTGCAAGCCATGCGCCCGGTCGCCTTTCGGCAAGGCCAAAAGGCATCACGACATCGAAATTCGTCGGCGCAAGCAAAGCGATGTCCCCACCAGCAGGGCTTCTGTTGCCGATCGGATGCGCGACGACAACGCCTGCAGGCGAGATCCGGACTGACTATTTTTGAAACAGCGGAATGGCGGAAGCCGGATAATGCGAGGCCGATGCCCGCCGTTACTGACGCGGGCGAGAGACTTGTATAGGATACCCCCCTATCCTATAATCCAGAGATGTCGCACACCATCTATGAGAAGCAGAAGCTGATCGCGCGCGTCCGCCGCATCAAAGGTCAGGTCGAAGCGATCGAGCGAGCGCTGGAAACCGAAGCCGGCTGCGACCGCATCATGCCGTTGATCGCTGCCGTGAGGGGGGCGACGGCCGGCCTGATGGCCGAGGTTGTCGAGGGCCATGTGCTTCACCACCTCGTCGACCCTGACAAGCATCCCGGTGCGCTCAACGACGACGCTGCCCAACAGTTGCTGGAACTCATCCGCACCTATCTGAAGTGACCGCGCGATGACCCCGTTCTCGGAGCTGCTCCAGCAAGGTGTGGCGCATGCCTGGTTCTTTATCCCGTCCGCCATCCTGCTGGGTGCGCTGCACGGGTTGGAGCCGGGCCATTCGAAGACGATGATGGCGGCCTTTATCGTCGCGATTCGAGGCAGCGTGCCACAGGCCATTCTGCTCGGCCTGTCTGCGGCGCTGTCGCACACGCTCGTCGTCTGGGTCGTCGCGCTCGTCGGGCTTCATTACGCGAACAGCTTCGACGTGAAGACGTCAGAACCTTATTTTCAGCTCGCATCGGCCGTCATTGTGATCGGTGTTGCAGCTTGGATGCTGTGGCGCACGCGGCAAGACGAGCTCGCGGCGCACGGGCATCGTCACGATGATCATGACCATCACCACCACCATCATCACGGGCATGCTCATGTCCATAGCGATTCCAGCGAGCAGAAGACGGCCGGCCAAACCGCGTTTCAAGATGCACATGAGCGCGCTCATGCGCGGGACATCGAGCGGCGATTTGCCGGTCGAAAGGTAACCACCTGGCAGATTGCGCTGTTCGGCTTGACGGGTGGCCTGATCCCGTGCCCGGCGGCCATCACCGTCTTGCTGCTCTGTCTTCAGCTCAAGGAATTCACGCTCGGCGCGACCCTGGTGCTGTGCTTCTCCATCGGCCTTGCCGTCGTGATGGTCGGCGTCGGCGTGGCAGCCGCTATCGGCATGCGCCATGCTGAAAAACGCTGGTCGGGAGCCTTCGATCGGGTGGCCCGCCGGGCGCCGTATTTCAGCGCCGCGCTGATCCTGATCGTCGGGCTCTACATCGGCTGGAGCGGCTGGACCTCTCTGCCCTGACGACGGTGCGGAGGACTGCTCGCGGGCCGTTGCCGACGTGTCGGCCGGAGCGACCTTGGCCCGGGCCCTTCATCCCCACCGCCACCCGGTCGCGCCGCTGCCCGTTCGGTCCGAGAGGCGGGGCGCCATTCCGGGGCGCGAAGCTGGAGGCTGCGTGAGTCCGGCGCTGCGGCATCCGCGCCGAGGCCGATGGCCGATCCGCGATCGAGAACGGGCCTCGCTGCCGACGCTGACGGGTCAGCGGATGCCGCTGCATCGCGATCGCGATCCGGCGCGATCTTGCGCTCGGGCGGGGGATTATCCCGGGCTGCGCCGGCGGGAGGCCGACCTCTTTTCCCAGTTTTCGATGGCCGCCCTCAATGCCTGCCGCTCGCGAAAGCTGCATCCGTCCTGGACCGTGAGCGCCTCGATCCGGCGTTTCGCGAGCAGTCCCCGGCCGTTTCGAGCGTGAAGACCGGCGGGGCTGAATCGTAGCCGTTCGGTCCGTGCCTGACCGTCGTTCTCATGGCGACCTCCCTCGAACTGATGCGCTCATGCTAGTGCCGAACCCGGGGTCGTGATTTGCGTCAGATCAACTTTCGCGCGCCGCTCCACGCTTTCGGCGTCTTGCGGGGACACCGGAGAAGACAATGGGCCGACCATTCGCTCGTGTTTCATCAGCACGCAACGCGAGGTGCGCAGGGAACCAGCGGGCGGCTCTCCATGTTGAGGCCGCGCCAGCCTCGCAAGAGGCTTTCTCGCGACCCGAGAAGACCCCGATGTCCTGGCGAGAGAGGTCCCGATGCCGCTGCCGAACCCGGGATTCTTCGAGGCGCCGGGACAGCGCCGGCCAACCAGGCGCGCACTTTTGGGCCTCGATGCCCTGAACTTCTTCCTGGCCGACGTGCGCGACGGCCTCGGGCCCTATCTGGCGATCTACCTCATCGCCGTGCGCGGTCCGGAGCGGGGCTGGAACGAGGCTACCATCGGCCTCGTCATGACGATTGCCGGCATCGTCGGACTGATCGCGCAGACGCCGGCCGGCGCCGCCATCGACAGGGGCCGCCACAAACCGGCGATGGTCATCGCCGCGGCGATCGCGGTGACGCTCTCCTGCATCGCGCTGCCTTTCATCGAAAGCTTCTACCTCGTCGTCGGCACGCAGTCGGTGGCGGCGGTCGCGGGTGCGGTCTTCCCGCCGGCCCTGGCTGCGATCACGCTCGGCCTCGTCGGTCCGAAGATGTTTTCCAGGCGCATCGGCCGCAACGAGGCGTTCAATCACTTCGGCAATGCCGTCTCGGCGGCGCTGGCGGGCGGGACCGCCTATTTCTTCGGCCCTGCCGTGGTGTTCTGGCTGATGGCGATCCTTGCGGTTCTCAGCATCGCAGCCATGCTGATGGTGCCGGAGAGTGAAATCGACGACGATCTCGCTCGCGGGCTCGACGAGGCCGTCGAGGGAGAGAAGCCGTCTGGATTGAAGGCTCTGCTGAGGAACCGCCACCTGATGCTGTTCGCGTTGCTCTGCGCCGTCTTCCATCTCTCGAATGCCGCGATGCTGACCTCGGTCGGGCAGTTGCTCGCTCGCGTCGTCGGCAAGGACCAGGCGACCTCGCTGGTCGCGATCTGCATCGTCGCCGCGCAATGCGTCATGGTGCCGATGGCGGTCATGGTCGGCGCCAAGGCCGATGCCTGGGGCCGCAAGCCGGTCTTCCTCGCCGCCTTCGGCGTGCTGGCGCTGCGCGGCGCGCTCTACGTCCTCTCCGACAATCCGTTCTGGCTGGTCGCGGTCCAGGCGCTGGACGGGGTCGGGGCGGGCATCTTCGGCGCGCTCTTTCCGATCGTGGTCGCCGACCTCACCCGTGGCACCGGCCGATTCAACGTCGCGCAGGGCGCGGTCGCGACCTTTCAGGGCGCCGGCGCGGCGCTGTCGGCCTCGCTTGCCGGCGTGATCATCGTGCAGGCGAGCTATGCGGCGGCCTTTCTGGCACTCGCTGCCATCGCCGCTTGCGGATTCGTGATCTATCTCGTTGCCATGCCTGAAACGCGCGACTATCAGCCGCCGACCGACCATGACGCCGTCCCGGCGCGTGCGACGACGGGCGAGCAGGCGGCGTGACGGCAATGACGGTTTGGGGGCTCAGCGCGACGCAGATCGCCGCGGTCGCGATCTTCCTCGCGACCTATGTGGCGGTCGCCATCGGCCGGATGCCGGGTCTGCGCGTCGACCGGGCCGGCGCGGCGCTGATCGGCGCGGGCTTGATGGTCGCCTGCGGCGTCCTTTCGCTGGAGCAGGCCTATCGGGCTATCGATCTCGACACCATCACGCTGCTGCTCGGCATGATGATCGTCGTCGCCAATCTCCGGCTTTCCGGCTTCTTTCGCATGGTGACCGGCTGGGCGGCCGGCCGGGCACATCACCCGGCGCTGCTCCTGGTGGCGGTGGTGGTGACGACCGGCCTGCTGTCCGCAGTCCTCGTCAACGACGCCATCTGCCTGGTGATGACGCCGATCGTGATCACGCTGACCCGAGCGCTCGGCCGCAATCCGGTGCCCTATCTGATCGCGGTCGCGCTGTCCTCCAATGTCGGCTCCACCGCGACGATCACCGGCAATCCGCAGAACATGATCATCGGCAACCTGTCGGGGATGTCCTACGGCGCCTTCGCCGCGGCGCTGGCGCCGGTCGCCGCAGCGGGTCTGCTGGTCACGATCCTCGTCCTGCTGGTGCTCAACCCGCGCGAATTCCTCACGAGGCGAGGCCTGCCGCGCGTCACCGTCCCGTCCCATTATCATGGCTGGCTCGCGGCCAAGTCCGCCCTGGTCTCGGTGGCCATGATCGGGCTGTTCTTCACGGGGCAGCCCGTGGCCAAGGTCGCGATCTGCGCGGCTGCGCTGCTGCTGCTGACGCGGCGTATCGAGCCGAAGAAGGTCTATGCCGAGATCGACGGCCAGCTGCTCTTGATGTTCGCCGGCCTCTTCGTCGTGGTGGCCGGGCTGGAGCATGCGGTTCTGACCAAGGATGTCCTCGCCCGGGCCGCGCATGTCGACCTCGGCAACGTCGCGCTGCTGACCGGCGTCACCGCCGTTCTCTCCAACCTCGTCAGCAACGTTCCGGCCGTGCTGGTGCTGAAGCCTTTCGTCGAGCAGTTGCAGGACCCGACTCACGCCTGGCTCGTCGTGGCGATGGCATCGACCCTCGCCGGAAACTTCACGCTGCTGGGCTCGGTCGCCAATCTGATCGTGGCCGAGCGCGCCGCCAAGGACGGCGTCAGGATCGATTTCTGGACTTATTTCAGGGTTGGGGCGCCGCTTACCGCGGTCACCATGGCCATCGGAGTGCTTGTGCTGGGTCGATGAGAGCGCCGGCTGTCGTCGCGTAAGCAGCGAATTCCGGCTGCGGCAGGACATTTCTTGCTTTAATCGGACGCTGGAAGCCGTCGTATCGATCACCGATTGGGTCTTCTGGAAGATCCTCGATCTCCGCAATCGGCGCTGACGCTGAAGGCGGCCAGCGCTCCGTGTGTCGGTTTGGGCCAGCGACACGAACCGTTGACGATCGAGCCGCAAATCCGGCGGGAGCGCCCCGCGCGCACCGCTACCGATGCCGCGAGGCGCTCCCGTTTCTTCAGATGAGGCCTGCGGTCTTGAGGAACTCTCGCGAGACATCCGGGATCGAGGCCTTCTCGACATCGACCCTGGCATTGAGACCCTGCAGGACCTTGTCGTCGAGCTTGGCCGAGAGAGCCTCGAGCGCTTGGCCGAGCTTCGGATTGGCCTTCAGCACCTCGGTACGGACGACCGGAACGGCGGCGTAATCGGGGAAGAAGCCCTTGTCGTCGGTCAGGACGCGAAACTTGAAGCCCTTGATCCGCCCGTCGGTTGCGAAGACCAGCGCGACATCGACTTGCCCGTCCTTGAGGGCCTGGTAGGTCAGCCCGGAATCCATCGAGCGCAGATTGGCGCGGCTCGTCTTGAAGCCATAGGTCGACTGCAGGCCCGGCAGGCCATCGGGGCGGCCCGGGAATTCCGCATTGACCGCGATGACCGGCTTGTCCTTGCCGCTATTGAAGGCGGCTGCGAGATCCGACAGCGTCTTGATGGCGTCCGTCTTGGGGTTCTCCTGGCGGACGGCGAGCGCATAGGTGTTGTTCGCGGCCGAGGGCTTGAGCCACGTCAGCCCTCGCTTCGCATCCAGCGCCTTGACGCGCTCATAGGTGTCCTTGGCGTTCAGCCGCTCCTTGACCTTGTTGTAGGTCACGAGCGAGGTGCCGGTGTACTCCCAGTACACGTCGACCTGGCCATTCACCTGCGCGTCGCGCAGGACCTGCGAACCCAACCCGTCCCGCTTCTCGACCTCGAAGCCCTTCTTCGCGAGAAGCTGCGCCGTGATCTCGGTCAGCAGAAGCTGCTCGGTGAAGTTCTTGCCGCCGACGACGATCGGCTTGGCCTGCACCGGCATCGCCCAGGCGGCCGCGATCGCCGCCACGGCAAGAATCCGGGATGAGAGCTTCATGGGAATCTCCTTGTATTCGTTGCTGAAAAGCCCGGCGGTCAGCGCAGCGGATTGACACCGCGGGGGATGGTCCAGAACTGAAGCTGGGCCACGATGAAATCGATCAGGACCGCCAGGAGGGCCGTCGGGATGGCGCCGGCAAGCATCGTCCCGAATTCGTTCAGGGCGATGCCGGTGAAGATCAGCTCGCCGAGCCCGCCGCCGCCGATCAGGAAGGCCAGGGGAACGGTGCCGACATTGATCGCGAGCGCCGTACGGATGCCGGTGTAGATGACGAACAGGCTGTTCGGCAGCTCGACCTGCAGGAGCGTGTGGCGCGGCGACAGGCCCATGCCGCGCGCGGCCTCGAGCAGCGCGGGCGGCACGTCGCGCAAGCCGGCCATCGTGTTGCTGACGATGGGCAGGAGCGACGCGATGAATAGCGCGAAGACGGCCGGCCTATCGCCGAGGCCTAGCAGGCTCATGGACAAGGCCAGCACCGCCAGCGTCGGGATGGTGGCGCCGATGTTGAGGATCTGCACCGCGGCATCGCCGATCCGGCGGAAGCGAGGCCGTGTCAGCACGATGCCGAGCGGCACGCCGAACAGGATCGCCGCGCCGCCCGAGAGGGCGACCAGCTCGACATGCTGCTGGCCGAGATAGGCGATGTCCTCCCATCTCTCCAACAGGCCGGGCAGGAGCCCGCTGCCCCAGGCCCAGGCCCCGAGCAGGAAAATGCAGAGATGGGCCGCGTTCCGGCGCATCTGCGCGATCATGCCGGGCGCCAGGACATCAGCCATCCCGATAGGTCTCTGAGAGCAGATGGGTGATGCCGCGCAGCGTGACATAGCCGACGAACATTCCGTCGTCGTCGACGCAGGCCAGCCACAGCGTGTCGTGCCGGAACATGGTCGAGACCGCGGTGCGCAAGTCCTCCTGCGGCCTTATGGTGGTGGGCAGGGCTTCGTAATTCTCTCCGACCGTTCCGTTGCCGCTGCGCGCCATCTGCAGGTTTATGTAGCCGCGCGCCCTGCCGCGCGGGCCGACCAGGACGATCGACTGATGGCCGTGCGCCTCCATCGCGGCTGCGGCCTGCTGCAGGCTGTCCGCCGCCCGGACCCTCGGCGGATCGGCGATCATCGCGTCGCGGACGGTGAGCAGTTGCAGGCGCTTGAGCGTGCGGTCGCCGCCGACGAAATCGGAAACGAACTCGTTCGCCGGATGGGCCAGCATGGTGTCGGGCGTGTCGTACTGGACGAGCCTGCCGTTGCGGAAGATGGCGATCCTGTCGGCCATCTTGACCGCCTCGTCGATGTCGTGGCTGACGAAGAGGATCGTCTTGCGGATCTGCGCCTGCATCTTCAGGAACTCGTCCTGGATGATGACGCGGTTGATCGGATCGATGGCGCCGAAGGGCTCGTCCATCAGCAGGACGGGCGGATCCGCCGCAATGGCGCGCAGAACGCCGATGCGCTGCTGCTGACCACCGGACAATTCCTTCGGATAGCGCTTGAGGAACACGCCGGGATCGAGCGCGACCATCTCGAGCAGATCGGCCGCCCGTTGGCGCGATTTGCGCCGGTCCCAGCCGAGGATGTCGGGGACGATACAGATGTTGTCCTCGATCGTCTTGTTCGGAAACAGGCCGATCTGCTGGATGACGTAGCCGATGCTGCGCCGCAGCTGTGTCACGTCGTAGTCGGAGGTGTTGCGGCCATCGATGAAGATATCCCCCGCGCTCGGCTGGATCAGGCGGTTGACCATCTTCATCGTCGTGGTCTTGCCGCAGCCGGAGGGGCCAAGCAGCACGCAGATTTCGCCTTCCGCCACCTCGAGCGAGACGCGGTCGACGGCCGGCATGGTGGTGCCTGGGAAGGTTTTGCTGACTTGGTCCAGTCGGATCATCGTTTCCTGAGTCCCGGGGAGGTCAGTCGCTTCTGCAGCCCGAGCAGGGCGAGATCGGCGACGACGGCAAGAATGCTGACCGCGAGTGCGCCGGTGACGAGCTGGCGCGGGTCGGTCTGGCTGATGCCGCGTGCGATGAAGGCGCCGAGCCCGCCGGCGCCGATATAGGTCGCGATCGCCGTGACGCCGATGTTCATTACAACGGCGACGCGCACGCCGGCCATGATCACGGGCACGGCGATCGGGAGCTCGACCTCGCACAGCCGTTGCATCCGGGTCAGCCCCATGCCTCGCGCAGCTTCACGCAGAGCCGGATCAATATTACTGAGAGAGGCATAGGTATTCCGGATGATCGGAAGCTGCGAGTACAGCAACACGGCGATCACCGCCGGCAGGTAGCCGATGCCGTGACCGATCAGTGAGAGCACCGGAATCATCATCCCGAACAGGGCGATCGAGGGGATGGTGATCATGATCGACGCGACATAGAGCACGGCATCGGCGACGCGGCGGTTCTGGGTGATGGCCACGCCGATCGGCACGCCGGTGGCGATCGCCAGAGCGACCGCGACACCGACGATGGCAACATGTTCGCCCGTCCGGGTGGCTATAAGCCCCCAGTTGTCGATAATGTAATTTAAAATGTCCATTGCCTCGCGGCGATTCCTAAAGCAGGATATCGGTTCGTGACAACCCCTTTCCTGAAAAAAATGAGGAATTTATGTAGTCTATTTTGACGAGCGGATATTACTTGAACTAAAGTGTTCATAACTTTGATTGGGACTTAGGGAAATTCGTATCAAAATTTATTGCTGAGATCGAAAGTCGAAAGGCGAGTTTGTTCTTTAGAATCTTAAAGATCCATCTTTTCGACTCTGCCTTTCGCCCAACCCAATTCGCCAGACAGTGAGAGAAGAACGAGACGGTCCATGTGTGGTTTTGTGTGTCTTTGGAAGGTCGATGACGTAGGCGGGAGCCTGATCGAAACGATGCTCGCGCGCCTCGGCCATCGGGGCCCGGATGCGACGCAGGTCGCCCGGCCAAGGGGGGTGCCGCTTGCGATGGGGCATTGCCGGCTGGCGATCATCGGCGCCGAAGACGGCGTCCAGCCTATTGCCGTTGATTCAGAGATACTTGTCGCGAACGGGGAGATCTATAATCACGGCGATCTCAGGGCGATTTTGGACCCGGATATCTTTCGGACGACGAGCGACAGCGAGACTATTCTTCACCTCTTCCGCAGCGGGGCGCAGCGCTGGGTCAACCGCCTCGACGGCATGTTCGCCTTCGTGCTCGCGACGCCGGATCGGATCGTCGCGGCGCGTGACCCGCTGGGCATCAAGCCACTCTA
Source organism: Allobosea sp. 67-29 (assembly GCF_001898115.1). Taxonomy (GTDB): domain Bacteria; phylum Pseudomonadota; class Alphaproteobacteria; order Rhizobiales; family Beijerinckiaceae; genus Allobosea. Next base: position 590,810 of record NZ_MKSQ01000005.1, read on the forward strand.
CATGGCGAGACGCGGGAAGGGGCTGGCTTTTGCTTCGGAGCTGAAGGCGTTCGACGGGCTCGGCTTTGACGACATCACCGCGCTTCCTCCCGGCGCGCTGTTCGACAGCGCGGGTGGCCTGAGGCACTGGTATCGCGTCCCCTCCGGGGCGGCCGCAGCCGAGCCCGGCTTGGATGTCGATGCGGTCGCCGGCGAGTTGCGCCTCACGCTGGAGGAGGCTGTCGCCAAATGGATGGTTGCCGATGTCGAGGTCGGCTCCTTCCTGTCCGGCGGCCTCGATAGCTCGGTCATCGCCGCGATCGCCCAGAAGGTCAGGCTGGCAGCCGGGCGAGCCCCGTTGAAGACCTTTGCCGTGGGTACCGCCGGCTCGCCCGATCTGCGCGCCGCCAGGCGCGTCGCCGGCCATATCGGCTCCGATCATCACGAATACAGCTTCTCGGCGCGGGATATCGCCGAGAACCTGCCGCACGTCATCTACCACCTCGAAAGCGCCGATGCCGATCTCGTCCGCAGCGCCGTGCCCACGCTTTTCGCGGCCCGGCTGGCACGGCGCCATGTCAAGGCGGTCCTGACCGGCGAGGGGGCGGACGAGCTCTTCGCGGGCTATGCCTATCACCACGACTATGTCGAGGACCCGCGCGCGCTTGCGGACGAGCTGACCCGCAGCCTGGGAGCGATGCACAACATCAATCTCCAGCGCGTCGACCGAATGACCATGGCGGAGTCGCTGGAGGCGCGCACGCCGTTCCTCGATCGGGACCTGATCGCCTTCGCGCAGTCCGTGCCGGCGGAGTTGAAGCTGCGCCGCACCGATCCGGACGCGCCGGAAGCGACCGGACCCACCACCGAGAAATGGCTGCTGCGGAAGGCTTGCGCCGATCTGCTTCCGGCGGATCTCGTCTGGCGCAAGAAGGCGCAGTTCGATGAGGGGTCGGGAACGGTCGAAGCCCTGCAGCAGGCGCTGCGGCTCATCGTCGGAGGCGAGGGGGAGGTCCCCCGCCTGCGCGAGGAGGCGCTGTATCGCGAGATTCTTCGCGAGCGCTTCGCCGATCCCGAGATGATCCTGAGCCAGGCCGGGCAGTGGAACGCCAATCGCGTGGCGGCCTGAGGCCAGGCGTCGAGGCGCCCGTCCTCCGCGCTCCTTCTCGGTCATGGCCGCCCCATCAAGGCTTTCATGATGTCGGGCGTTTCTCTGCCTCCAGGAAGAACCGAATCTGCGGGTGGCGGCAATGTTGCCGCCACCCTCGGCGACGTCACACCAATGTAATGGCGTCGTAGCCAAGCGCGTCATTGATATCTTCGATCGATGTGAATGCCCCTCCACCGGAAACACCGTCGATCTGAATGGAGCCGAAGCCGAAATCCAGAACGACGCTGGAGCCGGAATCGTCCACCGTCACGGCAACTGTCGCCGGATCGGCCACGTCGATCTGAATCGTGTCCTCATCGGCCGCATTCAGGTCGGCGACCTCGTCATCGCCGAACGGATTGTCGGCGCCGTCCCCGAAATAGAAGGCATCGGTGCCCGCACCGCCCGTCAGCAGATCGTCGCCAGCCTCGCCATAGAGGCTGTCGGCGCCGTTGCCGCCGTCGATCTCATCGTTGCCGTCGCCGCCATGGAGCTCGTCACTGCCGGCGTCGCCGCTGAGCTGATCGTCTCCGGCATCGCCGGAGAGACTGTCGTTCCCGGCCCCGCCGGCGAGAACGTCATTGCCGTCGCCGCCGCTGCCGGTGTCGTTTCCGGCTCCTCCATCCAACTCATCGTCGCCGGCCTCGCCGTTCAGCGTATCCGCTCCGGCTCCGCCGCTCAGCGTATCGTCGCCGTTGCCGCCGCTCAGGGCATCCACCCCGTTTCCGCCGTCGAGGGTGTCGTCCCCGGCGCCGCCTCCCATGGTATCGTCGCCATCGCCGCCATTCATCACGTCGTCACCGGCGTCACCTTCCATGGTGTCGTTGCCGGCATCGCCATTCAGCGTATCGTTGCCGGCGTTGCCATGCATCGTGTCGTCGCCGTCGCCGCCGTTCAGCGCGTCGTTGCCGATTCCGCCGTTCATGACGTCGTCACCGGCGTCGCCATTCAAGGTGTCGTTGCCGGCGCCGCCGTCTATCGTGTCGACCCCGGCCCCGCCATTCAGCGTGTCGCTACCGGCCGCGCCGCTCAGCACGTCGTCGCCATCGCCGCCGTCGACCGTGTCGTCGCCGGCGCCGCCATTCATGATGTCGTTGCCCGCGTCGCCGGAAAGCGTGTCGTTGCCGGCATTGCCGTTGATAACGTCGTCGCCGTCACCTCCGCCGACCGTGTCGTTGCCGGCACCGCCAGACAGGGTGTCGTTGTCGGCGCCGCCGAGAATGTTGTCGTCGCCGGCACCGCCGTCGATCGTGTCGTTGCCGGCATCACCCGCCAGGATATCGTTCCCGGCGTTGCCGTTGATGACATCGTCGCCGTCGCCGCCTCCGATGGTGTCGTTGCCGGCATTGCCATCCAGGGTGTCGGTTCCGGGACCGCCAAGAATATTGTCATCGCCCGCTCCGCCACTGACGACATCGTTGCCGCCATCGGCGTCGATCGTGTCATTGCCTGCGAAGCCATTGATGGTGTCGTCACCGCTGGTATCGGGCGGGGGGATGATGTCGTCGCCGGGTGTACCATTGATAAGCGCCATGGCCGTTCTCCCTGCTGCAGATGCCTTCGCATAGGCGCACGCCGTCCATGCGCGGTCTTGCGCAGGGTATCGATCGCTGCGGCTCGAGAAATTTGCGAAGGTGGCGGAAGCTAGGGAGATATCAGGGCGCGACGCAATCCCCATTTGGAGACACAAACCATCGACATCGATGCTGTTCACTCATTGGATCGCGCGCTCATCTTGCTACAAATCCAACAAGACCAGAATTATCCGCTGTAAGTTTTGCGAAAATTCTAATAGAGGAGCGCATCGCCCTCAACCAACTATATTCGGCATCCGCGTTACAGGGGCATCGAAGGTGTCGCGCCGAACTGTTTCTGTCACCAAATGGGGATTATGCCGAAGCACAAGCTTCCCTAGCGTCGCCTCCCGGCTTTCGGGGCACGTTCCGCAGCGGTAAGACGGACGGCCCGAGACCGGTACCGGCGGCAATCCAAGAAGGGGCGTGCTGGATCAAGGGAGGCGAGATCATGGCTGCGGTGGTGCGGGCGCTGAGACATTTCCCGATAACGACACGGCTGTGCAACAGGGGCTCGCCGCCCCCGGCCAGAGACCCGAAGGCTTGGGTGACGTCGCGATACGGCGCGATCTGAAGTCTGTTCCCGCTTCACCGTGACGGAGCGTGATCCTGCCCGGCCTATCGGTCTGGCCGAACCGGCATCATCCTCCCGCACCTCGCGCCAACGCTTCTTTCAGCCCGAGGACTCATGTCCGACGCGCCTGCAAGCCGCACGACTTCCGGGTTTCGAACCAGGGTCAACGCCGACACGGCCGTGCTGAGAAGCAGCAGGCTGCTGATGGCGGTCCCGGGCTGGCGCGCCCTGTTATGGGTCGTCGTCTTCAGCCTCGCGATCAACCTTCTCCTCCTGATCCTGCCGTTCTATTCGATCCAGGTCTTCGACCGCGTGCTCACGAGCGGCAGCATCGAGACGCTCATCGGGCTGACGAGCCTCGCGGTCATGGCGCTGGGCTTCAGCGCCTGCTTCGATATTCTGCGCAGCCGCCTGCTCGGCCGCTTCGCCGTCAGCTTCGAGCGATTGCTCGCGCCCCTCGTGTTGAAGGCCTCGATCGCGGAGGCGGCGAAGCGCAACGAGGCCGGGACGCACGACATGGTCCGGGTCCGCGAACTCCGGAATATCCTGTCGAGCGGAACGGCCACGACCTTAATCGACGCACCCTTCCTGCCGGTCTTCGTCGTCGTGCTCTACCTGATCCATCCCTGGTACGGCACGGTCGCGCTGATCGGCTCGCTGCTTCTGCTCTTTCTGGGCTTTGTCAGCGGGCGCGTGGCGCGCGCCGAACTGGCGGAGGCCATGGGCACGGCCTCGCGGGCACAGCGCGCGCTCGACGGCATCGTCGGTCACGCCAATCTGGTTCGGGCGATGGGATGGACGCATGGTGCCATCCGCGAGTTCCTCCGGCTCAACGACGCGGCGCTGGTCCCTGTGGTCAAGGCCAACGAGCGCGTCGCGCTGATCGCCTCCATCGCCCGCGCGATCCGGATCGTGCTCCAGGTCGCGGCGATCGGGATCGGCGCATGGCTCGTGCTGCAGAACGAAGTTCTCAGCGGCAGCATGATGGCGAGTTCTATCCTCATCAGCCGCACATTGGCGCCGATGGAGCAGCTTGTCGGCGGATTGCGCACGCTGACCTCGGCGCGCGATGCCTGGCTCCATGTCCGCGCCGCCGCCGCCTGCGCCCTGATCCGTCAGAGCCGAACGCTCCTTCCGCCGCCTCTGGGCGCGCTCGATATCAGCGCCGTCGCCTTTCGCAGCCCGAATGCGCGGCGGCCGGTCCTGGCCGGCATCAGTTTCCGCTGCCCGCCGGCGAGCGTCATCGTCGTCATCGGACCGACCGGCGCGGGCAAGTCCACGCTCCTGCGGATGATCGCGGCCCTGGAGAAGCCGACGACGGGTACGATCCGTCTGGACGGCGCCTCGCTCGAACACTGGGATCCCGACCAACTCGGACATTATGTCGGCTACCTGCCCCAGGACGTCGAATTGCTGGGCGGCACGGTGGCGGAGGCCATCGCCGGCTTCGACGAGACGGCGACCGACGCGGATGTGATCGGCGCCGCCAAGCAGGCCAACGCCCACCAGATGATCCTGGCCTTGCCAAACGGCTACGAGACCGAGATCGGCCGCGACGGCAACAAGCTTTCAGGCGGGCAGCGCCAGCGCATCGGGCTCGCCCGCGCGCTCTTCGGAACGCGCAAGCTGATCCTGCTGGACGAGCCCAACTCCAATCTCGACCCGGATGGCGAGGAGGCCCTGTGCGCCGCGATCCGCGAGGCGAAGGCGCAGGGCGCGACTCTCGTGATCGTCACGCATCGCCCGCGGCTCTTCACCGTCGCCGACATGATCCTGTTCCTGCGGGACGGTGTTCAGGTCGCCTTTGGCCCGCCAGGCGAAGTCCTGCCGCAGACCATGGCCGGGGTCACGCCGATGCGGCCCTCGCGCCCTGCCCCGGGCGGGAAGGTCAGATCCGACATCCTCGACGGGAGGCGCTGATGTCCGTCGTCGATCTTCCATCCGCGCCGGCCGACCGAAGCATCGTCCAGGAGGGCAGGTCTGGCCGGCTGATCCGGGCCATGGCCGTCGACCTGCAGGAGCTGCCGGAGCGTCCGCGGTCTGAGACGGCGAAGCTCGTCCGCTGGGGCGCGGCGCTGGTCCTCGTCCTCTTCGGCATCTTCGGCCTCTGGGCCGCCACCGTGCCGCTGGCGAGCGCGGTGATCGCGCCAGGGGTGGTCAAGGTCCTGTCGCGGCATCGCGCGGTGCAGCATCTCGAAGGGGGAATCGTCAAAGCCATTCTCGTTCAGGAAGGCGAGCAGGCGGAGCGCGGCCAGCTCCTGGCGCGGCTTGACACGACACAGATCGAAGCCAATCTTGGCGTTCTCGAGACCAAGCTTTTCGCCGACCTTGCGACGGTGGCGCGCCTGGAGGCCGAGCAGGCCGGCGCTGCCGAGATTGCCTTCCCCGACGAGCTTCAGAACAACACGACAAGCAGGGAGGCGCGGTCTGCCATGGCGGCCCAGCTTTCCGAATTCGCAGCGAGGGCCACGTCGCTCCAGGGCGAGCGCAAGCTCATTGATCAGCAGATCGCGCAGCTTGAGGACGCGATCCGCGGGTTCCAGAGCGGTTCGGAGGGCTTGGCGCGACAGCTCTCCTACCTCCAGGAGGAAATCAAGGATTCGGACTTTCTGCTGGCAAAGGGCCTGGCTCGGAAGCCGAGGGTTCTCGCTCTCAAGCGGACGCAAGCCGATGTCGAGGCCAGGATCGCGGCGAATGCATCCTCGCTCGCCCAGTCGAGAGGCAAGATCGCGGAGCTGGAAGACCGGCGCCGGCAAACCAGTTATGCTTGGCTGGAGGATATCGCCAAGCAGAGCCACGCGACCCGGGAGCGGATCTCCGATACCCGCTACCGCATCGCGGCGGCGCAGGACATGCTCCGCCGCAGCGAGATCCGCGCCCCCGAGGCGGGGACGATCGTCGGCCTCAACACGCGGAGCCTGAACGCGGTCCTCAACCCGCGCGAAACCCTGCTCGACATCGTTCCGACGCAGGACCGCTTGGTCGTCGAGGGCGAGGTGAAGCCGAGTGACCGCAACGAGGTCAGGCTCGGGCAGCCGGCTCGCGTCAGGGTCCTCGCCTTCAATTCCCGGCGAACGCCCATGTTCATCGGCGCTGTCACCATGGTCACGGCCGATGCGCTCGTCGACCCGCGATCCGGCAAGCCGTTCTACAAGGCCGAGGTCGACCTCCGGCAAACGCCGGAGCTCGGTCCCTATTTCGCGTCCCTGCAGCCGGGGATGCCGGTCGAGATCTTCGTGGAGACCGGCCACAGGACGTTTGCGGAATACCTGCTGGAACCGTTGATGCTGCGCGTGCGGCGCGCTTTCAGGGAGAGTTGAACGACGCGGGGGGATCAGTGCGGAGAGGAGGCCTCGATGTTGAGGGACGATTCCATGGCGCCGGCACAGCCGGACAGAGCGGCGATAGGTCTTGCTCTAGAGGCCTTCGGCCGGGCCATGCTGGGGTTGCTCGAATGCCGGCGATGCCTTGTCCTGACGTTATCGCGGCCGAGCGGCTTCGCAACCGTTGCCGCCCGTGTCGGCTTCGACGACGACATACAGCCCTCCGCGGATGTGATCACGCATCTGGTGCACAGGCCGGATTGGGAAGGCAGCGGCCTCTTCAACGCCGACTCATCCGACGCGCTGGTCACGGAGTTGCTGGGTCGAGGACCGGAAGAGGCGACGAAGGCGCTGGCGGGGCGCCTGCCCGCCAGCGACGGGAGCGACCTGTTTTTTGTGGCCGGCTGGAGGACGCATGCTCTCTCTGCCCCGGAGATGGTCTGCGTGACGCGCGCGGCGAGCGTGATCTGGGCGACAACCCAGGGCTTCACGCAACGTCGGCACGAAAATCTGAGCCTGGATACCCTCCTGCAGGAGCTGGCCTTTCCGGCCTTCGCCGTCGACCATCAGCTGCGGGTCCTCGAAACCAACGATGCCGGCCGGCAGATGCTGCTGGCCAAAAAGCCCGTCCGCCTTGACCGGGGCGCCCTCGCTGGCCCCAACTCGCTCGTCAACAACCTCCTGCACCATGCGCTGCGCGACACCATGGCCTCCCGTTCCGACCGGAAATGGACGAATACGATCATCCCGTTGTCGACCGACCATCGCGCCTTCGCCTTCGCATGGATCGGTGCAGCACCGGCCGAGCGGGATATGGACCGGCTGCTCGTTGTCATCCCCCAGATCGACCCGGCGGCGGGCGCCAGGCGGATCGCGACGGCTTTTGGCCTGCCCTGGGCCGAGGAAAGGATCGTGATGCGCGTCCTGGGCGGCGAACCGCCCTGGAAGATCGGGCAGACCCTCGATCTGACCGAAGCAACCGTTCGGACCTATATCAAGCGCATCATGCTCAAGCTGGGGATCAACCGTCAGATCGAGTTTTTCCTGCTCTATATTCTGACGTTGTCTCCTTTCGCGGAAGGCTGTCGCGGCCAGATTTTCCGTGGCGAGCCGCATCCCGCGAGTTCATCCGTCGAGCGGGATCGATGTCCGCATGAGGAAGCTCGATAACCGGGCCGTAGACCGCTGGCTTCGCGCCGCTCTGGCCCTCGCTGTTTTTGTCTTCCCGCCGGCCGCGATGGCCGAGGAAGCGCCAGTCTTCGCGCTACCCATCGCATGTGAGCTCGGAAGCAGCTGCGTCATCCAAAACTATGTCGATGTCGACCTTTCCTCCGCGTCCCGCGACTATCAATGCGGCACCCTGACCTATGACGGCCATAACGGGACGGATTTTCGCCTGCCCAGCATGGCCGCGCAGCAGGCCGGCGTGGATGTCCTGGCCGCCGCGGCCGGCCGGGTGGTGCGGCGCCGCGATGGCATCCCCGACGTGTCCGTTCGCAGCGCCGGTGAGGCGGCTGTGAGGGACGTCGAATGCGGCAACGGGGTTGTAATCGAGCATGCCGCCGGTTGGCAGACGCAATACTGCCATTTGGCCCGCGGCAGCCTGCGTGTCGAGGTCGGCGATCGGGTCGCAGCGCGCCAGCCCGTCGGGCGGGTCGGCCTGTCCGGCCTGACCGAATACCCGCATCTCCATTTCATCGTCCGTCATCGCGGCGCGACGATCGATCCCTTCGCTTACGAGGCATCGCCGCAATCATGCGGAGGCGGCCATATGCTTTGGGAGCCGGGTCTGCGCCCCCAGCTCGCCTACCGGCCCCGCTGGGCCTTGAACACCGGCTTCTCCACCGGCTCGGTCACCATGGCGGCGCTGGAGTCGGGCCAGACTGAACAGCAGCCGGGCGTCGATGCCCCCGCGCTTGTCGCCTATGCCCGCGGCATCGGCCTCAAGGCCGGCGATATCCAGACAATCGTCCTGAGCGGCCCTTTTGGTCAGGTCCTCGCCAAGCATCAAGCCGAACCGCTTGCGCGACACCAGGCGCAGTCCTTGATCTTCGCGGGTTTCCGGAAACCTCCGGCAGGGTGGAGCCAAGGCACCTATCGCGCGAAATATCTGATTTCGCGTGATGGCAGCACTGTTTTCGAGCGGGATTTCGAAATCCTGCTTCCGTAGAGCGGGCCTGACGACGCTCTCGGATTACTGATCGGCCCTGACCGCGCCAAGCGGCCCGGAGCCGACCGGTTCCGGCAGCTCGGTCGCAGGTCAGTCCCACTCGCTTTTTGTTCGGAAGGTTGTTTGGCGCGGAAGATGTAGAAGTCATCGACCATCTGCCCCAACTGCGACAGCTATTTCGAGCCAGACGATTTCCGCTCCTTCGGCCACCGCTCGCGCATGAGCCAGAAGGGCTATGCGCCCGAGGAGTATCGCGGCAAGCCGGTGATCGCGATCATCAACACCTGGTCCGACCTCAACCAGTGCCATGCGCATTCCAGGCAGCGTGCCGAGGATGTGAAGCGCGGCTTCGGCGGCCCACTGCCAGCTCCTGTGTAATCGGCCGCGGCGCCATAGCGGATGTTGCGGCCGCCGAAACGGCGGACGCGAATATTCGCCTGTTCGGCGTAGCCTACGAATCCCTCCATGATGCAGAGACGCGAGCAATACTCGCCAACGGAAGCCGAGGCCTCGTCGGACGGCACCCGCTGGCAGGTGCAGGTCCTCAGGAACTTGGCGACCCAAAGGCCCCCGGTGTACCGGGCGGCTTTCTTCGCGGGTAGCGTGTGGTTGGTTCCAATCAGCTTGTCGCCGTACGCGACGCTGGTCCTCACACCTGGGAAGAGCGAGCCGTAATTCGTCATTCGGTCGAGGAAGTATTGTGGGTCGGCCGTCATCACCTGGACATGCTCTGAGGTGATCCGGTCCGTCTCCTCTACGAGCTCATCGACTGTGTCGCACACGATCCCCTCGCCGTGATCCTCCCACGCCCTGTGGGCGATTTCCGGCAATACCGGCCTGACTCAAACGAAACGGATGTCGGCGCCACTGCGGCGATGTGCCCAGGCCGAGCCCGGCCATCGATCGATCTCCACCGGTCTCGATGCCTGCTTGTCGAATAGGAAGGCGCGTCGTGGTTTGGACGCGCCCCCCGAACCGCACCGGCTCCTTCGAATTGAGGTCAGCCCTTGTGAACGTCGACGGCGAGGGTCAGCTCGTCCACATGCGGCTCATAGCGTAATGCCCCCCGGGTCGCCCAGATGTTCTTGAAGTGGAACAGCGGGATGATCGCGACGTCCTCGGTCACGGTCTTGACGGCGTCGACTACGAGCGCCTCGCGCTTGGCATCGTCGGTTTCCGAGATCGCCTTTGCCGTGATGGCGTCCAGCTTCGGATTTGCGTAATGTCCCCAGTTGTAGAGGCCCCAGCCGGTTTCCTTGTTCCGGGTGCCCAAAAGGTCACGTAAAAGCCCGGTGCCTTCCATCGAGTTGTTGCTCCAGCTGCCGAGATAAGCCGTGAAATCGCCTTTGGCTCCGCGCGACGAGTAGACGCTGAACGGGATGGCGTCGATTTCGGCCTCGACCCCGATGCGGCTCCACATCTGGGCAATCGCCTGAGCGACCTCGACGCTGTAGGGCACGCGATCGTTGGAGGTCGACAGGGCGAGCTTGAAGCCGTCGGGGAAGCCAGCCTCCTTCAGCAGCTTCGCAGCCGCCTTCGGATCATAGGGAGGAACCGGCGTCTTCGGGTCATAGCCGAGAATGCCGGCCGGCAGCCACTGGCCCGTCGGCGTCGCGGTCCCCAGCATGATGCGCTCCGCGATTCCCTTGCGGTTCAGCGCAAGCGAGAGGGCTTGGCGAACCTTCGGGTTTGCCAGGGGAGAGGGGCTGAGCTTCTGTCCCTTCTTGTCGGTAACCGCCGGTGCGCTATCGGCAGGCTTGTTCATGGGAACGACATAGGTGACGCGCATGCCGGCCACCGAGGCGACATGCACGTCCGGCTCCTTCTCGAGCCGAGGCAGGTCGCTGGCCGACGGCGTGTCGATCATGTCGAGGTCCCCGGCCAGCAAGGCGGCAGTCCGCGCGGCGACGTTGGGAATGAGCCGGATCGTCAGATTGGTCCAGGCCGGCTTTTTTCCCCACCACTTGTCATTGCGAACGAATTCGATCCGCTCTCCGGGCGTATAGCTCACCAGCTTGAACGGCCCGGTTCCGATCGCGGCCTTGCCGCTGTTGTAGTCGGCGGTCGTGGCGCCTTCGCCGGCGTGGCGCGAGACGATCGCCAGACGCGTCAGATCGCTGGGCAAATTCGGCACCGGATCCTTGGTGTGAAGCCGGATGACGTCCGGGCTGACCACTTCGGCTTGCGTGATCGGGCGGATGATGCCGGCGAAGCCGCCGAGGTTGTTGGGGACGTCGAGGGCCCGCTTGAGCGTGAAGGCGACGTCGTCGGCGCTGAAGGGCTTGCCGTCGTGCCACGTGACGCCGTCACGCAGCTTGAACTCCCAGACGGTCGGCGAGACCGCCTTCCAGGACACCGCCAGCCCGGGGATGAGCTTGCCGTCGGGGCTGCGATGGACCAGCCGGTCGTAGATGTGGAACGCAACGAGGTTGTTCGGCGTCGTGCTGTAGAAGTGCGGGTCGATCGAATTTACCGACCCACCGATGCCGATCGAGAGCTTGTCGGCGAAAGCGGACTGAGCGCCCACGCCCAAGAGAACCACGGATGCCAGCGCAAGCCGGCGCAGGGCGCCAACCATATGACGAGTCATGCCTTATCCCCTGTTTATTGTAATTCAATAATCAATATTTGAAACCAATTTCATAGCTCTGTCAAGATTCGCGCCCGGGCACGGCCATGCCGAGGCTCCCGACCCGGTGGGGATCGGCGACCTTGAACACTGGAAGAAGGAGACGGGTTTGACCGAGGTTTAGGAGACCAAGGCCTCGGTCGTCCGGAGAGCTGCCTGGGCGACGAGGGGGGCAAGGTCGCGCAGCGCGGCCTCCCGATCGTAGCGCGTCGTCAGCGTCGACAGGTTGATCGCGCCGATCGCTCGCCCCGCCCGATCGTGCACCGGAGCGGAGACCGAAATGGAGCCTTGCTCCATGTTCTTCTCCGTGACGGCGAAGCCGGTCGCCTTCGCGGCCTCCAGGATGCGGACCATCTCGGCCGCGTTCGCGGCTTTGGTTCGCTGTGCCACCGATGGGTGGGAAATCGCCCAGATCTTCTCGACATGGCTGGGAGCCGAATGGGCCAGCAGCATCTGCCCCGACGACGAGGAAAGCGCCGGAAAGCGCGTGCCCACCGGCAGGTTGACCGACGAGATATGGGTGCTCGGGACGGTCGCGATGATCACGATCTCCGCACCGTCGACCTCGACCCAGGAAATCGTCTCGCGCGTCCGCTCGGCGAGCTCACGCATGGCCGGATAGGCGGCATCAAGCCCTGCATTGGCGGAAACCGCATTCTGGGCGAAGCGAAAAACCTTGCGGGACAGGCTGTAGCGCTTGGTCTGCTCGTCCCGGTCGAGATAGCCCAGCCGTTCCAGCGTGTAGATGAAGCGCTGCGAGGCGCTGCGGCCGAGCCCCGTCCGGATCGCGATGTCCGAAAGCCCGAGCGTCGAGGCCGACTTGTCGAAAGCTTCCAGCACCTTCATCGCCTTCCCGACGGAGGCCACGAACAGACGCTCGTCGATGACCTGCGACGGTGCGGGACTGCTTGCGTCATTCGCCGACGATGTCGGAGCGCGGTTCATCGGCGACGAGGCCATCTTCGGTTCAAAATCCCATGGTCGGGCTTGCAGGTGTAGCAGCTTCGTCCCGGTGCTCAAGGCCGGGGAAGGTGATCGAAGCGCGAGAGAAAGCGCTGCCTGAGCAAGTTCTTCTGGACCTTGCCGAGTGTATTGCGCGGCATGTCTTCGAGGATTTCGATATCTTTCGGGAGCTTGTAGCCGGACAGGGACGATTTGAGCTTTTTCAACGCTTCGGACCTGTCGAACGCCGCACCCGCTCCGTCGAGTTGTACCACGGCCAGGACCGCCTCGCCGAAGTCCGGGTGCGGTACGCCGATCACCGCGCTTTCCAGGACGCCGTCGATGGCATTCAGCGCGGCTTCGACTTCCTTTGGATAGACGTTGAGCCCGCCTGTGATGATGAGATCGGCTCCCCGTCCGAGGACGCTCACCTGGCCATCCTCGTCCATCCGGCCGAAATCGCCGGTGACGAACCAGTCGTCGCGGAAAGCCTTGGCCGTCTTCTCCGGATCCCGCCAGTAGCCGAGAAACCGATAGGGCTGGCGTAGCTCGATCATGCCAACCGCCCCTGGACGAACAGGCTCGCCGTCACCGTCGACGATGCGGACCTGCGACCCCGGCAGGGCCGCTCCCGAGTTGTCGGCGCGTCGCTGGTCCCCGACCCGGTTCGAGGTCGCGATGAGCACCTCGGTCAGGCCGTAGCGATCCAGCAGCACATGGCCCGTGCGCTGGCTGAAGGCGGCGAAGGAGTCCGCGCGCATCGGCGCCGAGCCCGTCACGAACAGGCGCATCCCGCCGACCAGCTCGCGATCGAACCGCGGGTCGGCCATCAGCCGGCTGTAATAGGTCGGGACGCCGGCGAAGATCGTTGCCCGCGGCAACTGGGCGAGCACCGCCTCGGTCTCGAATTTCGGCAGCAGGATCATCGAGGCGCCGCCAGCGAGCGCCGGCGTCGTGGTGCCGAACAGGCCATAGGCCATCGGATTGGCGTGCAGCAGCACGTCGCCGGCATGGATACCCCAGCAGGCCGCCAGGGAGCGCGCGTTCCAGATCACCGATCCGCAGGAGAGGAGCGCGCCCTTCGGCTTGCCGGTCGTTCCGGAGGTGTAGACCATCGCGTTGGGCGTATCCGCGGTCGCGGCCGCGAGCTCGCGACGGGGCTGGATCGGCGCGCTGCCTTCCGTGAACGTTCCGCTCCCGTCGGATGCCAGCGTGAAAACGCTTTCCGCGCCCGTCGCATCGATGGCGGCGCGGCGGCTGGGATCGCAGACGACAGCAGCTGGTCCGGCGTCGCCGACGATGTGCTCAATCTCGGCATCGGTCAGCCCGATATGGATCGGAAGATAGATCGCGCCGAGCCGGCAGGTCGCCAGATAGAGCAAGATGCCTTCCGGCGATTTCTCCAGGATGCCCGCAACAAGGCTTCCCGGGCCGACGTCCGATCCGGCCAGCAGAGCCGCGTAGCGTGCGGTGATGTCATCGACCTCGCCGAACCGGATGCGGCGCCCGTCGAAGGATTCCATGAAGATGCGGTCGGGTTCGCGGGTGGGATCGAACAAGGCCGCGAAGACATTCGCATCGGCGGGCACGGATACGGTATTCATGGCTGCGCCCTCCTGCTTCCGCTCAACGGCCCTTGAAGACCGGCTTGCGCTTTTCGGCGAAAGCCCGGCTGCCCTCGCGATAATCCTCGCTGCGGTCGGCAGCTTCGGATAGCGCGGCGATTTCCGGGGCGACGGTGGAAAGCGCGCCTTGCGCGATCGCATCGCAAGCCCGTTTGGCAGCACGAATCGAGAGCGGCGCGTTCTCGAGCATGGGCTGGAGGTAGGTGAGGGCGGCTTCCACCACGTCACCCTCGATGCGCTGAGAGATGAGTCCGCAATCGAGCGCAGCCTGAGAATCGATGAGCTGGCCGGTATAGAGCATATGCCGCGCCATCGCGATGCCGGCCGTGGCCGCCAGAAGCTGCGTGCTGTCCGCCGGGTACACCAGTCCGAGCTTGGCTGGTGGCACACCGAAGCGGGCGGTTCCATCGGCGATCCGGAAGTCGGCACGCAGAGCCAGCGTGCAGCCGCCGCCCACGCAGGGGCCGCTGACCGCTGCGGCGACGGGGACGGGCACCGCCGAGACCGCGGCGTAGCAGGCCATGATCCCATCCCAGTACTCCCGGCGCGCCGCCGGATCGTCGCGCACGGCGGCGAAGGCGCCGATCTCGTCGCCGGCGCAGAACGCGCCGCCTCGGCCGGTCAGAACCACGGCCCGCAGATCGGGGTCGGACCCAAAAGCCTCAAAGATGGCGCCCAGCTGGCGCCAGGCGCGACCGTCGAGCGCGTTGCGCTTGGCGGGGCGATTTATGGCCACGATGGCGACGGGGCCGCGTCTCTCCAGTTCGATATCAGCCATGGGATCTCCGTTCACGCGTCCGCCGCAGCCTTGACACGAACGGGTCGGCAATATCAATATACAATCATAAATATTGACTGACAATAATTTGTGAAGGCGGCTTCCAGCCGCGGCGGGCCGCAGGACACGATATGCAGACAGATGTCGTAACGATTGGCGAGCTTTGGGACCGGCGGGCCGCGCGCGATCCGGCGCATGTCTACTGTCGCTTCGAGGATCGGGACTGGACGGTCGGCGAACTCGACGAGCGCATCAACCGGCTCGCCAACGCCTTGCTGGCGCAGGGCCTGGTCAAGGGAGACCGGGTCGCCTTGATGCTGCCCAGCCATCCCGACCATATCGTCGCGATCTTCGCGCTGGCGAAGGCGGGACTCGTGCGCGTTCCCGTCAATGTCCACCTCAAGGGGGCTTCTCTCGACTTCGTCTTCGATCGCTTCGAGCCCCGGGCGATCATCGCCGACCGGGCCTATTCCGAGGTCCTTGCGCCTATCGTCGGGCGTCTTCCCGGATTGAAGGTCGTCTGGCGCGGAACCGACGCGCCGGCGGATTTCGCCGCGATCATCGATGCGGCCTCGCCGGCCCGGCCTGCGGTTTCAGTGATGGCCGACGATATCATCGCGATCACGCCCAGCTCGGGAACCACAGGCGAGCCGAAAGGCGTCCTCAAGACGGACCGCAGCCTGCGGGCCGGGCCGATGGGGACGCTCGCTCTCACCGGGGCAAGGTCGGGCGACGTCCTGCTGCTCTGGGAGCCGCTCCACCACGGGGCCGGCGTCGCCGTGCTGATCGCTGCGGTGATGGAGCCGCTGACGCTGGCGATGGTCGAGAAGTTCAGCGCTTCGCGCTTCTGGGACCAGGTGCGCCGCTACGACGTCACCCATATCCACTATCTCGGCGGCGTGCTGCCGTTGCTGCTCAAGCAGCCGGGCAGCCCGCTGGACCGGGACCACAAGGTCAGGATGGCCTGGGGCGGGGGCTGTCCCGTCGATGTCTGGCGGGCCTTCGAGCAGCGCTTCGGGGTCGTCCTGCGCGAGGGCTACGGCCTCTCGGAGATGACCACCTTCGTGACCATAAACCCCGAGGGGCGGCTGGGTTCCTGCGGGCGCCCGCTGCCGTTCTACGACGTGCGGCTCCAGGGCGAGGACGGCGTGGAGGTTCCTGTCGGCGAGCCGGGCGAGATCGTCGTGCGCCCTCGCGAGGAAGGCCTGGCCTTCAAGGGCTATTTCCGGATGCCGGAAGCCAGCGCCGCGCTGGTGAAGGACGGTTGGTTCTCGACAGGCGATCTCGCGAGGCGGGACGAGGACGGCTTCCTTTTCTACGCGGGCCGCCGCAAGGACAGCGTTCGCCGGCGCGGGGTCAATATCTCCGCCTGGGAGGTCGAGCGCATTATTCTGACCCATGACGAGATCGAGGAATGCGCCCTCATCGGTGTTCCGAGCGAGATGGGCGACGACGATCTCAAGCTCTTCATCCGGACGGCGGAAGGGCGCTCCACCGACCCGCTCGCATTGCTGCGCTGGTGCGAGAGCCGGATGCCCTATTTCCAGATCCCGCGCTACGTCGAAACGATCGCCGAGTTCCCCAAGACGCCGACGCAGCGCATCAAGAAGAGCGATCTGAGCCGCGGCGTCGATTCCTGCTTCGATCTCGAACGATCCGGCCACAAGATCGGCCGCTGAGGGATCGAGGATTCCGTAACCCGAAGCCGCGGGGCAGGATGATCCTCGGGCCGGATTTCTGTCCCAAGGTCGCGACGCGGCGTTTTCGGAGCTGATGCGATGAGTGCCTGGCTTTTGCGCCGTCTGCTGCAGGCCTTCTTCGTCGTCATGGCGATGACCTTGATCGTCTTCATCGGGATCAGTGTGATCGGTGATCCGGTCGAGACGCTGATCTCGCAGGACGCGGATCAGGGAGAGCGACTGCGCACCATCGCGGCCTTCGGGCTCGATCGGCCGCTCTGGGCGCAGTATCTCGCCTTCCTGAACGGCGCCATCCATGGCGATCTCGGCAACAGCTTCGTGTACAACGAGCCGGCGCTGCGCATCATCTTCCAGCGGATGCCGGCGACGCTCGAACTGGCGCTTGCGGCGACCATCCTCTCGATCCTCATCGGCATACCGCTCGGACTCTATGCCGGCGTCAGACCGCGCTCGCCGGTGACCAAGTTCATCATGACGGGCTCGATCCTGGGCTTTTCCCTGCCGGGCTTCTGGGTGGGCCTGCTTCTGATCATGGTCTTCGCGGTCCAGCTCGGCTGGTTGCCCTCGGGCGGTCGCGGCCAGACACGGGAGCTCTTCGGCGTCGACTGGTCGTTCCTGACTATCGACGGCTTGCGCCATCTTGTCCTGCCGGCTCTCAACCTCGCGCTGTTCAAGATTTCGCTGGTCCTGCGCCTCGTGCGCGCCGAGACTGCCGAGATCCTGCCGCAGGATTACATCCGCACCGCGCGCGCCAAGGGGCTTTCCGAGCGGGCGATCATGTTCCGCCACCTGCTGCGCAACATCATGATTCCGGTGATCACCATCATCGGACTGGAGTTCGGCTCCGTCGTCGCGTTCTCCGTTGTCACAGAGACGATCTTCGCCTGGCCCGGGATGGGCAAGCTGATCATCGACAGCATCCATGTGCTCGATCGCCCGATGATCGTCGCTTACCTGATGATCATCGTCCTGCTCTTTGTCGTGATCAATCTGCTCGTTGACTGCCTCTATACGGTGCTGGATCCGCGCGTGAGGGTGAGCTGATGAGCACCGCGCCGATCGTCGGGGCGGCGCCGCGCCCCGGAGCGTTCCGTCGCTTCCTGAGCGCCTTCCGCTCCTCCGGCGTCGCGATGACGGGGCTCGTGCTGCTGGTCGCGATCGTCCTCGCGGCGTTGCTCGCGCCCTGGATCGCACCGCAGGATCCCTACGATCTCACTCAACTGGACATCCTCGACGGGCGCCTGCCGCCGGGTTCTGTCTCGGCGACCGGCATGACCTACTGGCTCGGCACGGACGACCAGGGGCGCGACATGCTCTCGGCCATCCTGTACGGCCTGCGCATTTCGCTGTTCGTGGGCGTCACTTCCGCGCTCGCGGCTGCCACTGTCGGCGCCATCCTGGGGCTGGTCGCGGCCTATGCCGGTGGGCGGCTCGAAAGCGCTCTGATGCGCCTGGTGGATCTGCAGCTCTCGTTCCCCACCATTCTGATCGCGCTGATGATCCTGGCGTTCCTCGGCAAGGGCATTGCCAATGTCGTCCTGGCGCTCGTCATCGTTGAGTGGGCGGCCTATGCCCGCACCGCCCGCGCCAGCGCCCTCATCGAAAGTCGCAAGGAATACATCGAGGCGGCGACGGCGATGGGAGCCTCCTCGGGGCGGATCCTGTTCCGCCATCTGCTTCCGAACTGCCTGACGCCGCTGCTGGTGATCGGGACGGTGCAGGTTGCTCGCGCGATCGCGCTGGAGGCGACGTTGTCCTTCCTCGGGCTCGGCGTTCCGGTGACGGAACCCAGCCTCGGCATGCTCATTGCCAACGGCTATCAGTACATGCTGTCGGGCAAGTTCTGGATCAGTTTCTATCCCGGCGTCGCTCTGCTGCTCACCGTCATGGCGATCAACATGGTCGGCGATCACCTGCGCGATGTCCTCAACCCTCGCCGCGGGGAATAGTGCGGCTCCTTTCAAGAATCGTCCGTGCAGCGCCGCAGCAGGACTGAGACAGACACTGGCGTTTCGCGAGCATGACCTGTCA
This sequence comes from Allobosea sp. 67-29, assembly GCF_001898115.1. Classification (GTDB taxonomy): domain Bacteria; phylum Pseudomonadota; class Alphaproteobacteria; order Rhizobiales; family Beijerinckiaceae; genus Allobosea. The sequence goes on from NZ_MKSQ01000005.1 coordinate 609,285, forward strand.
GTCCTTGCGACCCCCGCCTGCTCGACCAGATCTGGCCGCAGGTCTGGGAGCTGCGGAACGCGGCCAAGGCCGATCATATCGAGATGGAGGTCATCAAGCTGGACGTCTTGAACGAGATCGACCGCACCAAGGCGCTCAGCATCGAGATCGGCGTATTGTTCAACAATGCCGGCATCATGGAATCGGGGCCGATGGTCGAGATTCCGATGACGGTGTTCCGGTCGGTTTTCGAGACCAATGTCTTTGCCGCGCTGGAGCTGGCTCAGGGCTTCGCTCGCGCCATGGCGAAGCGTGGTGCCGGGCGGATCGTCTGGACCTCTTCGGTCGCCGGCCTGGTTAAGGTTCCCTTTGACGGCGCCTACGCTGCTTCGAAACACGCGGTCGAGGGTATCTGCTCGGCGATGCGCGAGGAGCTCAAGCCCTATGGCGTGCAGGTGGTGACGGTAAACCCCGGCGCATTCCGCACCGGCTTCAACGACACGGGCATGGAAAGCATGGATCAGTGGTGGGGTCAGGACGAGCGCGTCGTCGCCCACTGGCCGGTGCGCGCGCTTGATCGTCAGCACGATCCCGATGAGATGATCGAGGCGATTATCGATGTCATCGAGGCAACGGACCCGCCTTATCGCACTGTCCGCCCCGCCAGCGCCGAAGAGATGGTTCGCAAAGAGCAGGCGGAGATTTGGGATCGGCGCGCCTGAACGCCCGCAAAATCTTTGAGATCGCGCTCGATGGGGACGTTGCGGCAATGTCCGCTTCTTGGCTGTAAGCGAAGTTCTGCTATTGGCGCACAGAGGTCGCTCCTGACTACCGCCGCGCGACCCAGCAATCGCTCCACTTGTTGGCGGCAGTTCGAGCTCATATCGCTGTCTGATCGCGCTAGACTTGTTGGCGTCGACCGAACCAGCGCAGTGCATTCGCCCTGATGACAAGGCTCATGGCATCGCCCGGAGCCAAACCGCGGAGCGTATCCGGCGGGACGGAGGCAACGATCGCACTTCCGTCAGATAGTGTGCCATGCAGATTGGCGATGGAGCCTTGATAGGAAATTTGTTCGACGGTTGCCTTGAGTGTGTTGGCTGGGCCGGCATCGGTGACCGAAACGGCCTCGGGGCGAAGCAGAACCTCACCATCGTCTCCTGGGGAGCCGGCCACGCCACTTGCCTGCAACTCGACTGTAATGCCGGCGGCAAGGGCAATCGAGACATGCGTGTCGTTTCGGCCGGTAATACGGCCGGGGAGGAAGTTCGCCCGGCCGATAAAGTCCGCGACGAAGCGGTTCGCCGGCTTTTCATAGATTTCGCTCGCGCTGTCGAGCTGTTGGAGCTCGCCATCCTTCATGACTGCAATCGTATCGGCGATGCTCATCGCTTCCGACTGATCATGGGTCACGAATATCGATGTCAGGCCGAACTCGCGCTGCAGCCTCGACATCTCCAGGCCGGTGCTTTCGCGCAGCTTGGCGTCGAGATTGGAGAAGGGCTCGTCGAGCAGTAGGATCGAGGGATTGATCACGAGCGCGCGCGCCACCGCGACCCGCTGCTGCTGACCGCCGGAGAGTTGGCGCGGCAGGCGATCCGCGAGGCCGGAGAGCTTCAGCTTGTCGAGCATGACGCCGACCCGCTGGTCGCGCTCCGCCCGGCCAACGCCGCGCCGGCGCAATCCGAAGGCGATGTTCTCGGCTGCGCTCATATGGGGAAACAGCGCGTAGTTCTGGAACACCAGGCCGGTATCGCGCTTGTGGGCCGGTATCCGGGTGATGTCGGAGCCGCCGGCCCTGATCGAGCCGGAAGTCGGCTCGATGAAGCCCGCGACCATGCGCAGCGTGGTGGTCTTGCCGCAACCGGATGGCCCGAGCAATGCCAGCATCCGGCCCTGCGGAACCTTCACGCTAAGATCGGCGACCGCAACGGCCGAGCCATAGGTCTTGCGCAGATGGTTGATCTCGATGTCCATGGTCAGTTCCGGGAGCGCCCGACGGAGCCCAGCAGGTGATAGAGGAGCATGAAGCCCAGGGTCGCCAGAACGAGCAGGCCCGAGACCGCCGCCACGGAAGGCTCGAAACCGAGCTGCACGGCGGAATAGATGGTCACGGGTAGCGTCGGAGCGCCCGGCTCGGCCAGGAAAAGCGCAAGCACGACCTCGTCGAACGAGGTGATGAAGGCGAGGACCGTGCCGGCGACGATGCCTGGTCGCACGACCGGCAGCACCACCAGGAAAAAGGCGGCGACCGGTGAGGCGCCGAGATTGCGCGCGGCTTCTTCCAGACTGCGGTCGAACCGGCGCAACACCGGCAGAGAGACCCGCAGCACATACGGCGTGCAGACGATGACATGCCCGGCAACGAGCTTCCACGGGCCCGCTAGAAGGCCGGTTCGGGTGAAGAACAGCGTCAATCCGACGGCAAGCACCAGTGTCGGCAGGATCAACGGCGACAGGAACACCGCCTCCAGAAGTCGCCGGCCCGGAAAGTCGAAGCGCGTCAATGCGTAGGCGGCGGACACCCCCAAGGCGCAAGCGATGATCGCGCTGATCACGGCAATGCGCAGGCTGACCAGCAGCGCGGTCAGATAGCGCGTGTCATGCAGCGCCGCAGCATACCATTTCAGCGTGAGACCCTGCGGCGGGAAGGCGAGATAGCCGGTATCCCCGAGCGGTGCGGCGACGACGACGAGGATCGGCAGCAGCAGGTATCCGAAGGCCAGTGCCGTCAGGACCAGCATGGCGATGCCGAGCGGAGAGCGCAGTGAGATCGTCATCGCGAAGCCTCCTTGTCGGCACGGCCTTCCAGAAGGGCGCCATATGCGAGCGACACCGCCAGGACGACGACGAGGAGGATGGTCGCCAGCGCCGCCGCGAACGGCCAATCCAGCAGCTCGACGGCCTGTTCGTAGATGGCTGTCGCCATGACGTTGGCGCGTGCGCCGCCGACAAGGCTCGGCGTCGCGAAGGCGCTGATCGCCAGCGAGAAGACGAGAAGCGAGCCCGCGACGATGCCGCCGCTTGCGAGCCGGAATGTGACGAGGCCCAGCGCCACGCTCGGGCGTGCGCCAAGGCTCATCGCGGCGTATTCGAGATCGCGATCGATCGATTTGAAGACCCCGTGCAGGGTCAGGATCATCAGCGGCAGCAGCACCTGCGCGAGCGCGATGATGACGCCCGTCATCGTGTACATGGTCTGCACCGGGTGGTTGACGATGCCGAGCGCGAGCAGCGTCCGGCTGAGCAGCCCGTCGCGAAAGAACAGCACCATCCAGCCGAAGGAGCGCACGACGGCGCTGACCAGCAGGGGAAAGGTCGTCAACAGCAGGAGGAAGCTTGCCCAGCGCGATTGCGAGCGCGCCAGCAGATAGGCCGTCGGGACACCCAGCAGGAGGGTGATCGCCGTGACGGCGAAGCCCAGCCAGAGCGTGCGGCCCAGCATCTCCCAGTAATAGGAATCGACGAAGAAGCGCTCATATTGCGCGAGCGTGAAACCGGCCTTCTCTGTCGCGCTCATCGCCAGCAGCGATGCCTGCGGCCAGATGAAGAAGACCGCATAGGCGAACGCGCAGGGAGCAAAGAGCAGGACGGGCGCGAAACGCGCCACGCCCGAGCCTGAAGCGGCTGTCGTCACCGTGCGATCTCGCGATTCCAGCGTTCGATCCAGCTGGCGCGCTTGGCGTTGATCTTGTCACGGTCGAGTTGGGCGAGCTTGTCCACGGCAGGAACCTCGGCCGCCAGATCCGCCGGCAGCTTGGTTTCGGGATTGGAGGCTGTCCATCGCATCCGCCGCGCGATCTCGATCTGCGCTTCCGGCTTCAACATCATATCGATGGCTGCCCCGGCGACATCCGCGTTCTTGGCGCCCTTGGCGACGCAGGCAGTAATGTTGACGGCGGGGCTGCCTTCTTGCGGAGTCGCGAAGGCAACAGGCAGGCCGGCCTGCTGCAACTTGAAAGTGTTACCGGTATCGTAAGGCATGATCCAGATGTCACCCTGCCCGAACAGGGTCGGCAGATCAGAGGCCGCCTTGAAGATCGTCTCGCCCTTGATCTTCTTCATCGCCTCGAAGCCCGGCTCGATATTGTCTTCGCTACCGCCGAAGGCCTTGGCGAGCATGACGAGGAAGTCGACGCCGTAGCCGTTCGTGATCGCCGGGAAGGCGATGTGGCCCTTGTATTCCGGCTTCAGGAAATCCTTGTAGCTCGTCGGCGGCGTCTTGATCTTGTCCTTGTTGTAGACGATGCCCTCGGCGATCACGGCCCAGGTTACCCAATGTCCATCCGGATCCTTCAGGGCGGCCGGGATTTGGGCCATGCGGGAAACGCCGGCCATCGGCTGGCTCAAGCCTTCGCTCTTGGCGAAGGCTTCCTGGCCGCCGGAGAACTGGAACATGTCGATCTGCGGATTGCCGGCCTCCGCCTTCATGCGGGCGAGGGCAGCGGCCGACTGCATTGGCACCTGGGTCGTGGACGCCCCGCTTTCCTTGTCGAAAGGCGTGAAGACCGCCGCCTGGATGATATCCATGGTCGAGCCGCCGAAGCCCGAGCTCACGAGCTTGCGGCCGGCGAAGGACTGCGCCTGCGCCGCACCCGGCAGCAGCGGAAAGGTGGCAGAGGCGGCAAGTGCCGCCATCGCCTGGCGGCGGTTGATGTGGCTGATACCCATGATGATCCCCTGTTGTTGGGCCGGGTATCGAGACCCGGCCATGTTACCGAGTTCTGTTGCGGATTCAGGCCGCGTCGTATCCCTTTGTGCCGACCAGCTCGAAAACCTGGTCGCCGTTATAGATGGGCATATGCGGCCGGCGGATCGAGCCGACCCAGGCCTTCTCGACCGGGCAATGAACCTCCTCAACGACTTCGCCGAAGAGATCGACGATATCGGCGAGATGCTGGCCCTTCACCACATCGTCCCCGGGGCCGACCTTGGGAATGAACAGGCCGCCATGCGTGGCCTTGTGATGAATCGCATCTCCGCCGAGGCGGAACTGCGCCGGCACGACCGGCTCCCCCGGGAGCATGCCGCGAGCTTTGCAGACATTGAAGATTGCCAGCGTCAGCCGCTCGAGGTCTTCCGCCGTGACCCTTGCGCCACCGCCGCTCTCAACGATCAGAGAAGGCTTGCCGCTCTTGGTGTAATGGGTGAAGTGGCACCCGGAGAGGCCCTCCTCCAGCGAGTTCCAGACATTCGGGGCGCCACAGGCGCGCCCGAGCCGCTCGGACTCGATGCCTTCCGCCGTCCCGTTGTTGTGGAACAGCGTATAGTGGCAGGTGATCGTAAGGTCGCCCCCGGAATGCAGATCCAACATGGCGTCCGAGTTCGCGAGCGAGAGCTCCAGCAGTCGATGGGCCAGCTGATAGGTGTGATGGCCTTGGCGGTCGCCGGGGAACACGCGGTTGAGGTTGTACCCGTCCTGCGGGGTCAAGCGATTGTAGCCGCGGAAGCCGAGCGGATTGGCGAGCATGAGGCAGACGACGCGGCCGGAAAGCTGGCTGAGATCGACCGTCTTCAGGAAGCGCTGGATCGCGAGAGGGCCGACCACTTCGGGGCCATGGATGCAGGCCTGCAGCCAGAGCGTCGGGCCGTCCTTCTGGCCCTCTGCAATCAGCACCGGGGAATAGATGGGGCCGTCGGGATAGGAGCCGAGCTCAACATGGCCCTTTGTGATCTGCCCTTTGGCAGGCTTGGCGGTGCCAATCATCATCTGCTGCGCGCTCTCGTTGGCTATCGTGCAGCGGCTCGTGCTGCTGCTATAAGAGAACCCGACGTACCATATATGTCAACGCTGTTATCGCATATGGAACAATCATGAGCTCGCTGGAAAACGGATTGCGCATTCTCTCGCTCCTCCACGAAGAACGGACTGTTCTCCGGGTCGGAGAAGTTTGCCGCGAGCTCGACATGCCCAAGGCGTCGGTGTCCCGGCTGCTGAAAACGCTATCGGAAGCGGGGCTTCTGGAGCGCGAGGATCGCGATCAAGGTTATGTCGTCGGCGGACGCGCCCTGGACCTCGGCGCCCTTTACCTCGCTCGTCACAGCCTGCTCGATCTGGTTCGCGTCGCAATCGACGACCTCGTTCGTGAATTCGGTTTCACCGGGCATGCGGGAATCGTGTCAGGTCACGAGCGCGTGCTGCTGGTCGCCCAGCAGGGCACCTATGCTCTGCAACACACTGGCGCCGTGGCCGAGCGCAAGCCAGCGTTCGATTCCATCATCGGACGGGCGATCCTGGCGCGCATGGACGACGAGCGCGCCATGGCGCAACTCGATGCGCAGGGAAAGCTGGGCCTGCGCGCCATGATGAGCGATCAGGAGGTCAAGGCGGAGTTCGCCGCTATCCGGAAGAGCCGAATTGCGCGCTCTTCCAGCCTGATCACTCCGGGCATTTCTTCAATCGGGGCCGCAATCGCCGATCCTGGTCGCAACGAGATCATGGGGCTCTGCCTGTCATTCCCGACAATTGCGGCCGACAGTGGTGTGCAGGATCAGATTGCCGCGCGCGTCGCGCAGCATGCGCATTCGATCGGCATGCGCATGCGCGATCCAGTCTGGTCCTAAGGGCGCTCCCGGACGAAAGCCGCGCAGCCGGAAGCAGCCGCTCATCAGCGAACCAAGCACGAGATCGACCTGCCCCCAAATGTCTGCTTCCGGGGAGTGACCCAATGTCCGGGGATGGCGCGCCATCCCCTTAACCGCGAGCGGTGGCAGCGCAGACATTCAACCGATGTGCAGGCGGGACTGCCAATCCGGCGATGGAGAGCCCCCTTCGCAACGGATATAATTCCGCAGCCCGTCGCTCAGGGCATCCATGACGGCGCGAATGCGCGGGATCGCGCGGAGATCCTCATGCGTGACGACCCATGTTTCGAGGTCGAAGCGCACCTCGCTGGGAAACAGGCGTACAAGCGCATCGTCGCCAGCGGCGAGCGGTACCTGGCACAAACCGTAGCCGACCCCGGCGCGGATCGCTGCGAGATGGGCAAGGTGATTGTCGCTGCGAAAGATGGTCCTGGCGTCGGCGAGCGGCGAACCGGCGGCGCGCATAGCCTTCAGCACCGCATCGTCATGTTCGAGTCCGATGAGTCCGGTCGCGACGATATCGGCCAGGGCGCTCGGCCACCCTGTTCTGTCGAGATAGTCCCGGCGGGCGTGCAACCCGATCGGAATCGCTCCGACCCGACGCGCGACCAATCCACCCTGCGCCGGGGGCGACATCCGTACGGCTATGTCGGCCTCGCGCCGCAATACATCCTCGTTACGGTTGCTCGGGCTGAGCGCGATGACGAGGCCGGGATGTGCGGCCCCCAATCGAGCGATGATCGGCGGCAGCACCTCGATCGCGATCACCTCGCTGGCCGAGACCCGCACCACTCCTGCGATCTCGCCGGCAGTGCCTGAAGCTGTGCGCAGCAGAGCGTCCGCCGCATGGCCCATCGCCTCTGCATGGCCAACCAGCATCAAGGCCGTTTCCGTCGGCGTCAGGCCGGCCGGGGACCGTGTGAACAGCGCCATGCCGATCTCGCGCTCCAGCGCCTCGATCCGATGGCGCACCGTCGGCTGCGCAAGGCGCAGCGCGCGAGCGCCGCCGGCGAGGCTTCCCTCGCGTGACACCGCCAGAAAGGCCTGCACATCATCCCAGTTCATCAATTCATGTTAGGCTGACTGTCAGACTTCGACAATTTTCTTCATGGCCCGCGAGGCGCATCCTGCTCTGAAGGAACAGGAGCGAACTTATGCGGACGGCTTTGGTACTTGGTGCGAGCGGCGGGATTGGTGGTGAAACGGCCCGAGCGCTAGTTACGCATGGCTGGCAGGTCCGCGGCCTGAGCCGCACCCCGAGGCAGCACGGAGTTATCGACTGGCGGATCGGCGATGCACTGGACATTGCAGCCGTTCTCGCAGCGGCCAAGGGTGTTGAGGTCATCGTACATGCCGTGAACCCACCGGGGTACCGCGACTGGGACAGGCTGGTCATGCCGATGCTCAAGAACAGCATCGAGGCGGCCCTTACAAATGAAGCGCGCCTGGCGCTGCCAGGCACGATCTACAATTACGATCCGTCCGAGGAGCCCCTTGCCGACCCGGAAACGCCACAGCATCCCCGCACGCACAAGGGCGCGATCCGCAAGGCGATGGAGGAGTGCATGGAAACGACGCTAGGCCTGCGATCACTCGTACTGCGCGCTGGCGACTTCTTCGGACCCCGCCCCGGCAACAGCTGGCTTTCGCAAGGGATGATCCGGCCCGGCAAGGTGGTGCGCCGCGTGATAAACCCCTCGCGTCACGGTGCGGGCCATGCTTGGGCCTACCTGCCGGACGTCGCCGAGACCTTCGCCCGCCTGCTCGACCGCCAGGATTGCTTGCCGGCCTTTGCCCGCTATCATTTTGCCGGGTATTGGGACACCGATGGCGGCTCCTTCGCCCGCGCGATCCTGCAGGCGGCCGGGCGCTCGACGGGGCCGATCTGGCCGTTCCCATGGTTCGTCCTGCCGATCGCAGGCTTGTTCAACGTCACGATGCGCGAGCTCGTTGAGATGCGACCCTTCTGGACGCATGCCCTGCGCCTGGACAATACGAGCCTTGTCGAGACAATCGGCCCTGAGCCGCATACACCCCTCGATGATGCGCTTCGCACAACGCTTGTGGCCTTAGGCTGTCTTCCCCAGGCATCGGCAGCACGGAATTGAATGTCGGCTTCCGAGCGCCGGGCCAACGTCAGGAAGTGACGCGTCGGAGCTGCTAATCAGCTCGTTTGCGCTGGCTTCCTGTCCTGGGAGATTTTTCCTTGGGCTTCAAGATAGGCGCAGAACATATCGGCGAGGCCATCGGCGTAGACCTGAATTTCCACCTCGGTCCTCGGTGTTTCCGAAAATTCCTTGCCAACCGCGCTCATCGTCGTGGTGATGAGATTGCCCGCCAGCGCGCGCTTGCTCGCCGATGCCGCTGGCAATGCCTCCTCCATGAACCTCCTGAACAGGCGCGCGCCAGCGGCGCGTGCCTCCTTCGCCTCGGGTGCGTCGCGGTAAAGCGGGGCTGCATCATTGAGCGCTCCTCGCACGGCGGCCTCTTCGCATTCGGAGCGGACGAAGGCGTGAACGAGTTCGCGAAGCCTGGAGAGCGGAGGCTTCGCGGCATCGCCGAGGATATCGGTGAGCATCGCGTGCGTCTGTCGCCATTCGTCGCTCTGCAGGCGGAACAGGATAGCCGCCTTGTTGGGGAAGTACTGATACAGAGAACCGACGCTGACCCCGGCTTTATCCGCGACGCGGGCCGTGGTGAAGCGCTGCGCGCCCTCCTGCGCCAGAACCTGAATAGCTGCCTCCAGAATCGCCGACACCAACTCGGTCGAGCGGGCCTGCTTCGGCGCTTTTCGTGAGGAAATCCGGGATGTTGGCCGCTCGGCCATGGCGCACTCTGGCAATGCGAATAGGAAACGCGACGAATTATTCGTATTTTCTGCTCCGAGACAAGCACCCGTTTCTTGCCCTTTGGAGCCTTCCATGACGACCCTGACGACTGCGCCCCTCGCGCCTCTTCTCGATCGCCTGTTCGAGCAGGCCGATGCAGCCCCCAGCTCCGCGTTCGCCGGCTTCTCCCGTGAGGAACGCGAGCGCCTGATGCGCAGCAAGACCGAGTATCTCGATCTCTACGGCCGCCTGAAGGATCTCTGGCTTCCGGTATCGCGGGAGACCGGCGTGCTGCTGTACATGCTCGCCCGAAACAGCCGCGCCCGAACGATCATCGAATTCGGTACCTCCTTCGGCATCTCGACCCTGCATCTTGCCGCTGCCCTGCGCGACAACGGCGGCGGACGCCTGATCACCACCGAATTCGAACCGGCCAAGGTGGCGCGGGCGCGCCAGCACCTCGAAGCTGGCGGTCTTGCCGACCTCGTCGAGGTCCGGGAAGGCGATGCATTGAAGACGCTCGCAGCCGATCTCCCCGAACAGGTCGACCTGCTGCTGCTCGACGGCGCCAAGTCGCTTTACCCGGAAATCCTCGATCTGATCGAGGGAAGCCTTCGTCCCGGGTCGCTCATGGTCGCGGACAATGCCGATCACAGCCCGGATTACCTGCAGCGGGTCCGCGCCCACGACAGCGGCTACCTGTCCGTCCCCTTCGCCGAGGACGTCGAACTGTCAATGCGGATCCGCTGAACAGCAAGGAACCAACCATGCATGTTTTCGTAACGGGAGCGACCGGTTGGGTTGGCTCCGCCGTCGTCGCCGATTTTCTCCGCGCCGGTCACCGCGTGACCGCGCTCGCGCGAACGACCGAAAAAGCGTCGGCTCTCGCTGCCGATGGCGTGGAGATCGTGCCGGGCACGCTCGACGACCTGGATGTTCTCCAGAGCGCGGCGGCTCGGGCAGATGGCGTAATCCATACCGCCTTCAACCATGACTTCCTGAAGGACTTCTCGCTGTTCGCCACCAATGCGGCTCAGGACGAACGAGCAATCATCGCCCTCGGGCAGGCCTTGGCCGGATCGGATCGCCCGATCCTGGTGACATCCGGTCTCTCGGGACTGCAGCCCGGCGCTACGGAGGCGGATCGCCCGGTGTCGGGCTCGCCGCGGCGATCCGAGGCCGCCGCGACAGCATTGGCTGAGCACGGTGTAAGGGCGGCGACGATCCGCTTGGCGCCGTCCGTCCATGGCATTGGTGACTACGGCTTCGTGGCAATGCTCGCTCGTCTGGCGCGGGAAACCGGCGTCTCGGCCTATATCGGCGACGGCTCGAATTGCTGGTCGGGCGTGCATCGGCTCGATGCGGCCAAGGTGTATCGGCTCGCGCTGGAAAGAGGAGCGACCGAGGCCATATACCATGCTGTCGCCGACGAGGCGGTGCCGTTCCGAGAGATTGCCGCAGCGATCGGCCGCCGTCTCGGGCTCCCGGTCGAAGCACGGCCTCGCGAGCATTTCGGCGGGTTTGCCATGATGGTTGCAGCGTCGATGGCCGCAACGAGCGAAGCCACCCGCTCGCGCCTCGGCTGGGAACCGTCCGGCCCCGGCCTCATCGCGGAGCTCGACCGGGCGGACTACTACGCCGCCTGAGCGCGAAGCGACGCCAACGTCCAAGCAGAGATACCAAGATGACTGACACGGATCGGCCTGATCCGGCCTATCGCCGCGTGCTTGCCCTGACGGGCGCGCTGTTCCTTTCCTACCTGACCGTCGCCATGTCGCTGCCGGCGGTGCCTGTGCATGTCGTGCAGGGGCTCGGGTTCGACAACGCCTATGGCGGCCTGGCGGTCGGCATCGCGTTCCTGTCGACGATCCTGACGCGTGGCCGGGCAGGCGCCTGGGCAGACCGGCTCGGCGGCAAGCTCTGCATGCAGCGCGGCCTGGTCATCTATGCTGCCGCGGGGCTGATCTGCCTGGCGGCCAGTTGGGCGGGCTTCTCCGCGACCACGAGCTACGCCGTGCTGATCGCCGGCCGCCTGCTGCTCGGCCTCGGCGAAAGCGTTGCGATGGTCGGCATGATCGGCTGGGCCATCGGCCTGATGGGGCAGACCCGCTCTGGCTTGGTCATATCGCTCGTCGGAATGGGAATGTACGGCGCTTTCGCGGCCGGCGGGCCGCTCGGCCTGGCTTTGCTCGACCGTTTCGGCTTCGGCGGACTGATGCTCGTCTGCGCGATCCTGCCGCTCGCCGGACTTCTCGCCATCCATTGGCTGCCGGCCGTGGCGCCGCATGCGGGCCAGCGGCAGTCCTTCTGGACGATCATCGGCCAGATCTGGCGTCCGGGTCTGGCGGTCGGCCTGCAGGGTGTCGGCTTTGCGGCGCTGGGAGCCTTCTTCTCGCTCTATGTGCTGAGCAAGGAATGGGCGCATGCGAGCCTCGGCCTCACGTTCTTCGGCATCGGCTTCGTTGCCATGCGTCTTCTCTGCGGCCATCTCCCGGATCGGATCGGCGGAAGGCCCGTCGCGATCGCGTCCCTCTGCGTGGAGGCCTGCCGCCAGTATCTCATCTGGCTCGCACCCAGCCCCTACGCAGCGCTGGCCGGCGCGCTCCTGACGGGGATTGGCTGCTCGATGGTGTTTCCGGCCATGGGCTCCGAGGTGGTCAAGCGCGTGCAGCCCCATATGCGCGGAACGGCAGTCGGTGGTTTCGCCGCCTTCCAGGACCTAGCCTATGGCGCGACCGGACCGCTTGCCGGCGCGCTCGCCGACCGAACAGGCTATGCGTCGATCTTCCTGATCGGTGGCTTCGCCGCAACGCTGGGGCTGTTGCTGGTCGTATCGGATCGGCAGGCGCCGGAAGCGGTGGGAATAAAGCTCGGCGGCTAATGCGAGTTGGTGCCAAGAGGCACGCGTGTTTGGGTCCGCTTTCGGGAACAAACCCAACGTCCGCAAGTGGCGCGATTCAGCCGATAGGCGCCAATAGCCCACATCCCCATCCCGGTACCTTTCCGAGCAAGAACACCTGTTGGGGTAAAAGTTGGGGCGAGGCGATGCGTTCAGTGCAATTTTTCTAATGATATCAATTATTTATGAAGGTTCAAATGGCGGACAGGGCGGGACTGGCCCAAATCCGCCGAGAGTCATGCAAAATCAATTACTTAGCAGGCGCCGATTTCGGTCGTGTGTACCACCACTGTGACCCACCGTCCAGCCAGAGAAGGGAGCGCTGTCCGCTCGCGCTGAGCTTCGCCGACTACCCCTTCGGCTCCGGGTTTGGGCCATAGACCTCATAGATATCATACATGTCCTCGCCGGTTCCATCGACGACGGTCAGCTCGTTTTGCTGCGGCATATACTCGACATAGAAGTCGATCGGCGTCGGTTGCCGAGGCGCGTGACAGCGCAATGTCGACGGGCCTGAGCGAGGGCCGCCAGCGTTGTCGAAGGTGCAGGACCAGCCCTGAGCCTTCACGAACGTGTAGAAGTAGCGGATTTCACCAAGCTCGACGGTCTTGCCGTTCAACACTGCCTTGACCTTGGTCGCCGGCGGGAAGTCCATCGCCTTCCATTTGATGCGCGGGGCCTGTGCGAAGGCGGCAGTTGCCGCAAGGCAGGCAGCCAGGATGAGCGGGAGGCGCATGAGAGCTCCTTGGTCTGACGAGAAAACGGACCTGCCGCCGGTCACTGGAACAGGAGAGCGAGCACGTGATCCCGCTCCTTGCCTTCCCAGGCCTTGCTGGAGAGGTGCGTCAGGTCGAAGCCCTCGCCATCAACCCTGATCGTCCATTGCACCGTGACCGGCGTTCCGACCGGCCAGTGAGCCTGAGAGGCCCAAGCGTCGATGGCGTCGCCCAGGAAGCTGTAGAGGTGCTCCTTGCAGCCCGGCAGCATGCCGACCCACGGACCGGCCAGATTGACCTGCTCGACCTTGCTGCAATCCCACTTCTGCAACAGGCGCTGGAGCTCGGGCCTGCCTTCTAGATAGCGGTAGGCAAGCTGGAAGATGTTCGCCCGGTAGTTGAATCCGAGATGATCGCCCTCGTCTTTGGTTCGCGCACCCTTTCGCAGATCCTCCTCGGCTTCCCAGAGCCGCTGCTCGGCATTCGCATGGAGCGCTGCGTTGATCTTGCCGGTGAACTCGACGACCTTCTGACCCTTCGGAGTGGTGAAGCTACGCCAAGCGCCCTCATCGAAGTTCCCGGCGAAGGCCTTGCCGACCGTGGTGCTGGGATAGGCGGTCACATGGCCATCGCGGACCAACGCGACGGGATCACCCCAGCCGATCAGATTGAGATGCGGAATGACCGCCGCGGCGATGACCAGGACGAGCGCCACGATCGGAGCGATCACATTGACCCCGCCGGCTTCATTGGCCTTTGCGAGCGCAACGGCTTCATCGGGTTCCCGGCGCAACTTGTCCCAGCGCCTATGGACGACGTCGAGATACCAGGCGTTGCCGTACAGCGCGGTCATGATGGCCATGCCGAATGTGGCGAATAGGAACGCTCGCGCCAATGAGGTCGGCACGCTGTCCGGCAGCAGCACATAGGCAAGCTGGACGGCGAGCATGATGCCGCCGAGCACGTAGAGCTTGCGGTAGAGCAGCCAGCCATAGGGCAGGAACAGGGCTGGCCAATTCCATGAGCTCGTCATGGCGAGCTTCTTCGGGTCGGTCCCAGCCTTCGCCAGGATGGGCCGCCACTTCGCAAGGTAGTGGGCCTGCTTCGTACCGATCAGCGCCTTGGTCAGAGCGCTGTCGAGGAAGTCGCTGGGCTTGGCCGCCGGCTGCTCGGGCTTGGGCGGAAGGGCCGGCGGTTCCTTTGATGGTAAGGGAGGTGGCGCGACCGGCGGCGGCGGGGCAAGCTCGGTATCGCCGAGCCGCTTCCACTCACTCCCGAAGGCTCCCGTCCACACGAGGCTGGCGACGCCGATCGTACCGCTCGCCAGCATCGCCTTGAGCTCGTCGGCACCGACAGGCCCGCCGCGCTCGCCGTTCTTCTCGTAAAACCAGTCGCTCACACCAGCCCGCCTTTGTCGCCGATTTCCATGCAGCGAAGGCGAGCGAAGACAGCCCAATCGCGTTCGAGCCGCGATCGTCCTGGCTACTGTCGAAGAACTCCCCCGCTTCCTCGGTGCAATTCACGCGAACACGCAGTTTCTTTCGTGCGCCACCGAATTGTGTCGAACATATTCGATGGTTTACGACGCGGCAAGTTGCTGGCTTCGCGCTCATGGATGCGCGGACGCGAGTGGCATGGAATCTGCGGCGGCTTAGGGTTGAGCGAGGTCTCTCGCAGGAGAACCTGGCCGTCGATGCGGACGTGGATCGAAGCTACATCAGCGGGATGGAGCGTCAGGAATTCAACCCAACCGTTGATCTGCTCGATCGTTTGGCAGCCGCGCTTGATGTTGACGTCGGCAGATTATTGGAGCCCCCCGATGTCGGGGCGGAAGCGCCGAAGCCTCTGAAAAGCGGACGGCGACCCAAATAGCGCTGACGCTGTCATAGCCGAATTCTGGAAGCCGTACGGAACGGTTGCGGAAATCGGCTGCAGAAATTCCCGGTTTTTCAGTCGTTTGGCTGACACGAACTGTACCTGCCGGATGGAGCGGCCAAATTGGCCCCTAGCCGACGTCTGGAAGGTCTGCTTCAGGCCAACTTGCTCGACCCCGACGGTATCGTCTGCCGGCAGGGCTTGACCGTTGGGTGCGATGTCCGGGGACTTTGAGGACGCCCGGGTTGACGGGCCTGCTCAACTCTCTATTCCGCCGTCGAGGGTCCGGCGGACCACTGTTTCTTCCACCGCCAGGTTACCGGCTACGGTACAGATCCCGACGGTATGGAGCAGAGACCCAGTGCGGAAAGATGTGGCTTTGGACGGCTTGGCTGCGCACGGCAACGTGGCCCAGTTCCTCGGCTTTCGACCGGGGGACGGCGATCGTCTCATCCAGACATTCAACCGTATCCGAGGATATCCTGCCAACCATGCATTCGAGTCGCCGAGGGCAGGTATTGAGGCTCTGCTGAAGCGCAGTCCCGAAGCCCGTGTGAACATCCGCAGCTATCATCCGGAAGATCCGCGCAGCCGTGAGTTTGTCTACGGACTCGAAACGGTCGAAGCAGCGTTGGAAGCGGCCGAGCGACTCGTTCGTGAAAGGCTCTTCATATTAGTGAATGAAACCGTCGACGTCACAGATGGGGGAGTTTCGGGCGTCGTACACGGCGGCATCATTGAATTCGCGCCTGACGACACGCCGCGATGTGTCGAGATGCCCGGCGTCTGTTCATTGCCGACCGCATGGGGCCTTTCGATTTTCGAGACGATCTATGGGGCGAAGCCACCCTCCTTTGCGGATGCCCGGCTGGAGTTCAGCATTCATCCCCGCCCGCGAGGTTATCGGCATGGCCATGTGCTGGCATGGGAGTTTGAGCAGACTCCTCCCCCTGCGAACAGCGCTCGGGTGATCTGGCCAAACAGGTTCAGCCGGCTGATAGGTGACAAGGCGTTCGGCCTACTCATTGCGAATGAAATCGGCCTGCCGGTGCCGCGGACGCTCGTGGTCGGCAGACGGGTTTCCCCCTTCTGGTTCGGTACACCAACAGGCAGCAATGAGTGCTGGACCCGAACTTGCCCCTTCGAGCCCCAACCAGGCCTTTACACCACGGTGAAGGGTTGGCTCGACCCCTTCGCCCTGCTCCAGCAGGAAGACCCGTCGGGAACCGTCATTGCCTCGGTCCTTCGGCAGGACGCTGTCACCGCAGCCTACTCCGGCGCAGCCATCGTAGGATCTGAGGGCGCCCTCATTGTTGAAGGCGTACGGGGCGAAGGTGATACCTTCATGCTCGGCGAGGACCTGCCGGCAGCCTTGCCAGAGCACGTGCTCCGCGACGTTGGCGACGTTTACGACAGCGCCAAGGACCACCTAGGTCCCGTTCGATTTGAATGGGTTCATGACGGTGAGAAAGTCTGGGTAGTTCAGCTGCACGTCGGCTCGACGGAGAGCTCGCCCCAGATGCTGGTACCTGGCGAAGCGGCGGCGTGGGAGAGATTTCCTGCGGAGAAGGGCCTCGCTGGGCTTCGGGAGCTTCTACGCGACCTGGCGCCGGATGTCGGGCTTGTCATAGAGGGCGAGATTGGTCTCACCAGCCATATCGCGGATCTGATCCGCAAGGCGCAGCGACCGACGAAGCTGATTCCCAGATCAGCGACCTGATCGGCCGGCACCGTAGTAATGCTGGCCTTCTGGTCGCGCGCTCAGATCGGCTTGAACATGCTCTGCGCGGTATCTCCATGGAGACGGCCGTAGAACTCGATTGCGTAGCGATCCGTCATGCCGGCCACGAAGTCGCATATGATGCGCATCTGGCGGTCGTGATTGCCCTTCGAGGCTTCAAACGCACCACGAACGTCGTCGGGCATAAGCAAGTGCCCTCGATTCCCAGCGAGGGCCTCGAAAATGCGCTTCACAACCTCATAGCCCCGGAATTCTGGAATGGTCACTCGGCTGGAATAGATCGTAGCTATATATGTGTATTTCTTGAGAATCTCGACACGCCGCTGAGCCTTCTTTTCTAACGTAACCTTGCTAAGGGTGGGGTCCCTTTCGTTTATATCAACCTCAACGGAATCAATCGCTTCTTTGACAAGTTGTGAGGACAGTTTAGTGCGAAACGTTCCGGATGACGTAAGCTTTCGATACCCCTTAAAACGTTGGGCAAACGCCGTCAGGGTATCTTCTTGGCCCAGTGTTTCTCCGGGAAGCGTATCAACTTCGAAGATTTTTCCGAAAACATCAAGAACATCCAGAGCGGTTACGCTATCTCCCAGCGCCTCACTGACCTCCTCGGCAACCTTTGTGAGGAGAGAATCCGACGATGCCAATATTCCCGCCGGCGTCAGAAATTCAGCCTTGAACGAATCCTCCAGGTCAAACGTCGAATAAGCGATATCATCCGCCAGATCCATGATCTGACACTCGATGGTCTTAAATTCCTTTACCTGCGTCCAGTCGCTTCCAAGGACGGCTCGCTTTATCTTTGCAACAAGCTTCGCCTCGTCGGCATAATATCCTTTCGCCAGCTTATCCTCTGGTCGACGCGACCTCGGGATCTCGCGATCATATTTTAGGATCGACGCCAGCGTCCTGAACGTAAGATTCAGGCCGAACGGCCTTCCGGCATCGTCGACAATCTTCTTCTCAAGCCTGGCGACGATCCGAAGCGTTTGCGCGTTGCCTTCGAAGCCCCCATGCCTGCGCATCGCGTCATCCAGTGCGCGCTCGCCGTTGTGCCCGAACGGCGGATGCCCAAGATCGTGGATCAGGCCTGCTGCCGAGCAAACCTGCGTATTGATCGGGTTGGCTTGGAAGAACGGAAGGAGGTGGTTCAGACGCTCCGCAATCCCAACCGCAATTTGCGATACCTCCAGGGAATGCGTCAGTCGATTTCGGAAGAAATCCGATTCATGCCCGGGGAAGACCTGCGTTTTTCCCTGTAGTCGGCGAAAGGCCGCGCTATGGATTACTCGCGCATAATCGCGCGAGTAATTGCTTCTCCATGCGCGCTCATCGGTCCCGTTTTCAGGGAACTCGCGCTTCTCGTTGCCTCGCTTGGGCGGATAGAGCTGCTTCGTCACTTCTTCTCGATGACCTTAGCAGCCTGGGCCGTCACACTGGGCTTGGGAGCCGCCCCTTTTTCGGCCTTGGCGGCCTCGGCGCGCCGCTTGGCGAGTTCAGTCAACAATCGGCTTTCCCGCTGGGATACCCGAAATGCGTCTGCGACTGCCTGATATTGGGCCATGATCTGCTCCTCTAGTGTCTGGTTATCTCACAGACTCGTGAATGCAACGCAAACGCGGTTTTCGAATTCAGCAGCGCTATCCACTAGCGCTGCTCGGCCTCTCCAACCCCCGACTTATGAGACAGCGTCACAGGAGATTTGTGGCCAGCGCCGGTGAAGGTCATCGAGCACGTTGAGATGCTTGTTGCATCCTCTGCACCTCAAACACGGCACGTCCGAGGCAAAGCAAGAATGCGTCCACCCGAGCACTTCGGGAGGAATGCCCGACGCACGGATCAGGTCTGTGCTGGTCATGCTCGCGGCCGGCGCCTCGACGCCGATACATCCCTCTTGCAGTTTCATGACCGTGTCCAACGCCAACCTGAACGCCGCCGTTCCGTCGGCGTTCACCTCGTCCTCCGCGACCGAGCCAATGACGATCGACTTTAGGTGACCTCGCCGTAAGGCGATAGCCGCAGCCATCGTGATCAGCAGTTGGTTCCGATATGGCCACCATTCTGGGGTTGGGGCTTCGGGCAGTGCGGCGCTGCCGACCAGTTGTCCTGAGCCCAGAGGCGAACAGTCGATATGAACCGCCTCAAACGGAATACCGACTTCTTCTGCGATCTTCTCCGCGGCACGCTTTTCGGCCGCAGCGGGACGCTGGCCATAGTCGATGAAGACAGCCAGGTCCGGCTTTAGCCACCAGGCAAGTGCAGCGGAATCCATACCTCCGGAAAGCAGAAGCGCCTTCCCCACCTCAGCACCTCCAGGCGGCGTGATAGACAGACGTAGCAAAGTCGCCGATGAGCCGGCATCCGGATCCCGTGATCATTTTGCTGTTCTCGGGATCAATCGTCTCCCCGTAGCAATAGACGGGAATGCCCATCTTGCGAGCGTAGCCGATCTCGAAAATCGTGCCTGAGTCCAGCCCGTCAGCGATGGCGAAAACGCGGTCGCACTGTTCGAGACCCTGCAAATCGAGTGGTGCAACAGTCTCGGCCGGGCCTCTCCCGACCTGATGAACCGGCGAAAAGACATCGAGGCCCAGTTGAAGAAACTGGTCCCGGGTCTCCTCGACAAGCCAACGCTGCGCCATCGTGAAGAAGGGTCCGGCCAGGTAAATCTGGCCGGATGTGACGGCGACCTTTCTGCGCTCCGCAGCCAGTTCTTCGTCGCTCGCAAGCCGATCACTACGTGTCTCCACGTAATGACTGACAGAGCGTGATGCCTTTTCGGCGGCGGCGGCGGCGGCCTCTCGACATTCGCCCCAGTAGTAGGCGAAGGCCGCGGCGAAGAAATCCCCTGATCCGATGCCGAACATTCCCTTGGAAAAAAACGCGGGCACGTCGACTGGCCGATCCGCTCCGCGTTCGAAGACCAAAGCACCTCGAGGGCCGGACTTGATGATGACGACTGTGGCGGCGTTATCCTGCAGGATCCGCTTTCCCGCAGCCTCAATGTCATCCGTTTCAGCTGTGCGCAGCGCTTCTCCGGCATTCAGGAGAATGGCCAGGCGTTCTTGAGCTGCACAGCCGGACTCCCGATACGGAACGGGCATGATCCCATCTTGAGGGTCGTAGACGATGGTGCCCGCCGTCGCGGAAGCTTGGCCCTCAAACGTGCCAAACACCACCGCGACCTCGCCCGGGACGTCGATATGAAGGCGCGTCGTGTTGTCGAACGAACCTCGTATCGGCGAGACATACAAGGACTGAAGCGGGTGCACATACCCGAAGGTGACGTCGACAGCCGCTGACGTGAGGGAGAGCTCAAATCCGCCCAAGGCAGCGAGCTTTTGTACATCTCGCCTGCTGCGCGGGCCTACGAATGTGTGCAGCCGCACCTTGGTCCGAGCAGCCAGGGCCGTCGCCGCGCGACCAGCAGAGCCATAAAACTGGGTGACTTCCGGCGACATGCAGACTTCACGGTAGCAGCCGCCTACAACGTGAATCATGGCACGCGCCTGACCTGGACGGCCACCACGCCGCCGTGCAGCCGATGAACGGTCGCTTGGTATTGATGCCCACGGCCCATGCACTGGATGATGGCTTGCTCGTCCGGGCAATCGATCGCCCCAGCGCTTCCCAGCGGATTGTGCCGCGCTTCAAGAACATCGATGCCGCTGACGTTGATCACAGCTACTTCAAGCGCCGTTCCGATCGAAAGAGCAGCGACGACGGAGGGTACCGGCGACCGCAGCGTGCCTAGCGACGTAATGTTGCAAGGGTCTCCAGGCGTTGCTCCTTCGCCCCCTCCTCCGCCTACGGAGGCTCCACCAACCGGCCGTGTATCGTCATAGTAGGTGTTGCGCCCACTGCCGCTCATCTACCGTCCCCCCGCCCGCGGATTCCGTTCTAGAATCAACTTGAGCTTGATCATGGCGAGCTTGATCGTCGTCGTCACCTGTCCAAAGGGACGCATTCATAGCATCCGCGCGTGCGAGGCGTGTCAGGGATATACCTCGCATGATGTCCCAGATCGCAATGTCCAGGATCGAGGCGGGCACTCCGCAAGCGGCCGCGAATGCCAGGAAGCGCGCTTCGAGCTTCATGTAGTCCGATGGGAGGCGCAGGTTCCGCGGGAAGATGCGCGCGATCTGGCCCGCGCGAATGAGATGAATGTCGAGGATGGCGACCTCGTCCGACAGCAGATGATTGCGTACGACGAACGATGCGGTCTTCGGACCGATACCCTTGATCTGAAGAAGCTGCCGCCTCAGCGCGATGCCGTTCTGGGCCGGCGTGATCGAACTCAGCACGCGAAGCGCTCCATGCAAATACTCGGCCCGTACCCGAGGGAAGCGGTATCGCACCTTGCGCCCGCCGACATCGAGCGGCTGTTCGAGCACCTCTCGAATCGTGGCAGCATCCGGCATTCCCTCCAGGACGCCCATGTCAGTGAGTTTGTGATAGGCCGCGCGTGCCACCTCGGCTCGAATGCCAAATCCGCTGAGCAAGCAGAAGGCGACCTCGCCGCGCAATGACGTGACTTCGCCCCCGAAGAAACCCTCATAGGCGCGCTGGCGCCACCGCATGTGGGCCTGCTTGGCGATCCAGGATGGCGTAAGCGGAACTGCGGCATCCCCCCATCGGCAGCCAGCGATCCATTCAGCGTCGGCCGCCGGCAATTCGACGCGCTCAATGCCGTGTTCGGCCGCGATGTGGAAGGCTTGCATGCGTGACCTCTAGATGTAACATAAGATACACCTAGTCGGCGCCGATGCAAGAAACAAAGCCACTCAAGCGACTGATTGACGAGGCCCTGGAGCGCGGAATCACCACGTCGGAGCTCGCGCGCCGCATCGGTTGTTCGCGAATGCAGATATGGCGCTTAATGCGCGGCGAATGCAGTGAGGATGCGCGTGTCGGGCGCCTATTGCGCAGCGAACTAGAGCCGCGGGAGAAAACACTGGGCTCGATGCGCGAACTAGCGGAAGCCCTCCAACAGATCACCGGAGGGGAGCCCGCCCGTACGCGGCAAGCGTTGCAGATGTTACAACTGCTAGCCAGCCTGGCCCGGCGCGACTCCTAGCGCATCAAGTTCAAACCTGATCCCATCCCTAAACTTGCCATTCAGACGCCAGCCACGGGCCAAGTTCGACCAGCGTGTCAGTCAGCCCGAGCAAGTCGGTCGTCAGTGTCCAGGCGGCTCAGATCCGCCGCCAGCATCGCCGCCTTAGACGTGATCCTGGGATATGGGCGCCCCCTATTGGAGTGAGCGGAGCATATGCCTTAGAAGCCGTCCGTCGGCAGCGCTGCCGTCTTTCTTGTCTCTTTCCCACCGGCTAGGTGGAGCTCAGCTGCCCTCTTGCGAGCCGTCTCGGCATGGCGATACCACGTGTTACGATCCGCGCTCGGGGTGGCGAGGACAAGGTACACGCCGTCGATCAGGCATTGTCGCGTGTCACGCACAAGCGCAAGCAGCTTAGGGCCGAGAAGAGGGCGTAGCACCTCAGTGAGCGCCTCGACTTCCTCCATAGGCGCCAGGCAACGTGTCAAGCGCTCGTCCCGAAGCGGGCCTTCGAATGCAATCTCGAAGACCTCATCGCCCGCACTGACGAGTGTATCGATTTCATCCGCGAGCCTGGCGATTTGCGCTCCGAGTTCAGCGCGTCGCACGTCCAATAGCCCCGATCGATCCGAAACCTCGGCAATCAAACGTTGCAGCGCCGGGATAAGCGTTTCCGGACTCCTGAAAAGCCCTCCAGGCTCCTCGACCACCCCCGAAAGGCGGACGGGATAGCGATTGGCTAATGCAGCTTTGGCGGCAAGGCCCAAGTCAAGGCACGCACCAAGCAAAGTGGCGATCTCGTCGAAGTTGCCGATCCTCAGGCTCGGTGACTCACCCATCTCGTCGTACAGGTGTCCGCGCAGGTGTTGTTCGAAACGATCTTTTTCAGCGAGAAGCGAACGTAAAACTGTTTTTTGCAGATGCTCTTGGGCGGCTTCGGTTAGATCTTGAAGGCTTGTTAGTGTCACATTTGTGTTGCGGACGGATTTAAGTGCGCCGGCCTGGAAGCCACTCTCTGACAAAAGGAACGCTCGGTCGGCTCCGACATCTTGCGCGATCTGCGCCAACGTCATCGCTTGTTCTTTTTGGACGGACGCTTTCCAGAGCTTGCACTCAACGATCCATAGCACCGAGACGCCGGCGATCGTGAAACGCGTTACGACATCGATGTCGTGCATCCCACGCGCGCCGTTTAGCCTTTCCTCAACCTTGGCCTCGAAGCCCAAAGCGCGAAATAGCTCTGCGACGTGGTGCTGGTACTTTCGCCACTTGGTCGACATGCCTCACCCTGGCCCCTTGTCGATGCTGGGTCTCAGGCCATGCCGTGCGGCCGCTGGAATTTGCGCATGTCTGATCGTTGCCCCGGTGCGCATTCGCATCGTCGTGACGCCTATATCAAGCATTGGACGACGTAGCCGACTGCGCTGCGATCCGTATGTCGGCCAACCTTCCCTCCTCGTGGAACCAGAGGTCAGCTATTGCGGTGTCGTCGCTCCTTGGTCGAGGGAAGGCGTCGCCGACCTTGAAAGTCGTTGGCAGATTGACCGATGTTCCGAACACGAGCGCATGCTGACGCGGAAGCGATGGCAGCCGTTTCAGGACGGCATCCGAAATGAAGGGTGTCATCTGCCTAATCTGAGACAGGTCGTCGGGGTTTTGGATGCGGTGCACCAAAAAATTCGAGCACTGACTGAGGACCGTCTTTGACAGCTCGTTTGGCCGTTGAGACGCCAGCATGACGAACATTCCGTATTTTCGACCTTCTTTCGCAATGCGCTCGAATATTTTGGACGCGTCGATCGAAAAGCGGGAAGGCGTGGACGCGATGTAGCGATGTGCCTCTTCAAGCAGGAGGTGGATCGGGAAACGGTTGCGCGGTTCGGCCTGCCGAAGCAGGCGGAAAAGCATCCGCGCTACGACGGCGCTGACCAACTCGACGACCTCGTCCTCAACGGCGTTTAGATCGAGGATGATGATCTGATCGCTCTTGAACAGTTGTGTCCCTCGCACGGTCAAACCGACGATGCTAGCCAAGAACTCGCGTTCGCTTGAAGCTCTCGCCGCATCGGCGCCCTGGTGGCGCAGGAACGCGTATTCAGGACGCTCTTGCAGCGACTTGAGCCGGGTCACCATCGACGAGCAATAGTCCCGGATTTGACGGTTGCCGTGGGCCTCCTCGTAGAGAATGGCGAAGTCCAGGCACTCATGGAGTTCTTCGAACGAGAAGGGCGTGCGGTCATAAGCTGGGAGGGGAACATCCTCCCGGAGCTTTTTCCGCACCTCGCTCAGGAACAGCGACTGGCCGTTTGCAGAGCTGAAGTTGCCATACTGCAAATTGGGGCTGAACCGGTTGAGGAGCTCCATATTCAGGTCGTCAGTCGGATATTTTTGCAGGAGGGACACAACCCGCTGAAACTTCGAGACTGGCGAGTCCCCATCGGCCCCTCTAAAACACTCGATGATGCAGGTCGCAATGAAATGTTCTCGCAGCGCCAAGGCCGTTTGCGACTTTGCGTGAAACAGGCTTGTCAGACCCAGAGCTGTTCGCAAAACAGGCAGTTGGGTCCGCTCGCTAGCCTGCAGAAGCAGCTCCCACTCGGCCATTTCGAGAAACCAGTGAGGAACTCGAAAACCGGTTGCGGACCCGTCCAGCACAACGCGTCTGACGCCGATCGCCCCCGTTTCAGCCAGCGGTATTAAGGCCTCCCCATACTCTCCATTGACGTCAAGAACGACGAATGTGGCGCCGCGCGCATGATGTTCGGTAGGCTTTCGGAATAGGGCCTGGAGGATGGACGCAACAGTGCAGGACTTCCCGCTTCCCGTATTGCCCAAGACCGCCACGTGCCCACCGAAGAACTCGTTGAGCCTGACCTTGACCTCATAATCCTCGAAGACAGCGGACTTTCCGATGGGCAGCGCGCGATACCTGTCGGCATCGGGGGGTACAGGGAGCATCCCGGCTACGACCGGCGCGGGTTCGACCGCTCGGTCTGTATCGAATATCCGGTCTAGTTCGCCATCGAGCGCGTATAGCGCATCGGCATACAGCGAGGGAAAAGTTGAAACCCCGAAGCGGAAAACGCCGCCCTTCATTGGAAGCATGCCGACCGGAACAACATCCAGATACTTGGATGAGCCTGCTCGATCGAAGTCCCCACGGTCTGAAGGCTGCCCAGCGTCGCGATCGCGCAGACCGACGACCTCGACCACTACGTATTCCCCTGACACCGGGACCATCAGGAACGAGCCTAGCCGGGCGACGTAATGGACATCATCGAAGCCAACCACAGTGAAATTATCCGTGCCGGCATGCAGTTCCACGACGAGCCGGTCTGCCGCAACCGATACGACCTTTCCAATAGCACGCCGACGATCATCGTGGCTCATTCGGATTGGTCCTTCTTCCTGGGAGCCAGGTCGGACAGGACCTTACGGACGGCATCGTCAATGCGATCGCCCGGCCGCTGAGGCATGAAATGTTCGACGATCACGTCGAAGTAGTGGGCCCAGGTTTCGTCGACGGGACCGTCTCCGCCGATGATCCAGATTCGGGGATCCTGCAACGCTCTTAACTTCGCAATCTCGCCTTCGGAATCCGGAGACGCAAAGATGATTAGACGGAACGTCGGGATGGTCAGGGCCTGATAGATGATGTTGTTCAGGTGTTCGTCCGCGAAAGCATACCCGGCAGTGAAAAGGATACTCTGCTCTCGTACGATCCGTCCCTGGAACTCGCGGAACAGGTCGGCATACGGAGAGCCCAGCGAAGAATTCTGCTTGGCCGGCGTCGGATAGATGAGCATGCGACCCGCGTCGCCAGGCGGCCAGACCTCTCGTATCGGGAACAGTCCGTGGTCGTCCTCGGTCCAGGTCACCGAACCGTGCAGCTTGGCGAGGTAAACGAAGGCATCGACCGCGCTCCATTTCCTATTCGCCAGATCCAATTGCTCGGCGAGGGCATAGCGGAAGCTGGCTGGATTGAACCGTCGTTCGATCACTCCCGAGAAGCCGTTCGCGTAAGGAATGCCAAGGCGATCCATGGCGACTTCATTGAAGTGATCGTAGTTCGTCGTGAACACCCACGGGCGCGGGAGCGCTCGGTCCCTCAGCACCAGCTTCCGATAGAACTTCTCGTAAACATCCCTGACAGAAGTGTCCCCGTCAGTGAAACGGCCGGTTGTGACGTGATCCCATAGGAAGTCCTGGACCTTGCGGATGAGCCCCTCCAGGTGGACGAGTATCTCAGCATGATTTTTGTGGTCGCTCAGCCGCAAAACGAAACGCTGAGCGAACAGCACCTCCATCAAACGCTCAAGATTGCGCGAGAAGTCGCGCGACAGATCGACCCCTAGTTTATCGAGGACAGAGAGCTCTTCACTAGTCGGCCTCCATTTGGGCGCTGTCATTGGTGCAACGCTCGGCTCCTCCGATGTACCGAGCAAGTCTTCATTTGGATCGAGAGTGTCGGCTGCGAGCCCACCCTCCACGGCAGGCCCATTCTCCGGTACGTCGCTGGGGCGGGCTTTTGCAGCCTCTTCACAGAACTTCCGTGCCAAGGGCGCCATAGTCGGAATTCCAAACTCGATGCCGCCTTTGACCAATGACGAGCAACCTGCTCCCAGCAGGAATGCAACGTTCTTGGCATTCAGGGCCTCGGAGATTGCCTGTCGCGCAGTCTCTATGCCTGTATCCCAGTCCAAACTGTCCGGATCAGCATTGCCGTTCCGGAGAAATTGGAACCTGCGCGATCCAACGCCTTCGCTCATACGCGTTCATCCCCCGTCACCTGATTCAAAGAATCAACTGAACCGCCTTGAGGCTATCGTTGCCTATGGCGGGGAGCCAGCAGGGAAGTCTGGAGGCCAGCCGCAGCACAACCTTCGTGGGCCAGATTTTGTCGTCGCCTGGATCGATGTGAGCTCCTTCCTGACCAGCCCTCAACCGCTCGGGGTAGGCACGGCGACCGACGACGCAGGCGGGCTCAGCGAGTCAGAACCGGTCGATCACGAGAACGTCGAGCGCGCACCGGGCTAGCAATCGAGAACGGTGCAAACGAAGGTCCGGAATTGGGCAGGGTTCCAAGGTCGGCTCATGGCGCATTCCGCCCTGTCTCTGGCCGTTACGCTTCCATAACGCAATTCTGGAAGCGTATCGGAGCCATTCTGGAAAACCGCTCCGGAGAGTGCAGTAAAATCAGGGCCTTGGCCCTGCGGCTTGGTACTGCCGATATGGCCGTGGACCGAGCCATTTGCGCGCCGACCTGATCGGGCTGGCGTGAATTGGCCAGCTCGGCAAAACCTTACCGCATCTTTGCCGAGCCGGCGGCGATCTGCACGAGGATGATGGCGCATTCGTTGTCGCCGGCGATTTGAAGCTCGCCCCGCAGTTGGCGCCAGAGGCGAGCGACCAGCTCGCGGTCTTGACCCTCCGGCTGGCAGCCGAAATGCCGCCAGCGGCGATGCTCGTAGAACAGGCATAGCCAAAGTTCGAGGGCGGTACCGCGCCATGAACCGATCCGGGCGGCTTCGTCCGCGCGCTTGTTCGCCCAGCCGTGTAGATTGCCCAGCCCGACGTCTATCGAAGTCGCATAGCCGTTGAGGAGATGGGCGAGACGGGCAGATTGCAGCCAAGTCGGTGCGTGCGGGATCGAGGCGAAGTCGCCGCCGCGAACTTGATCGAGCCAGCCGTCGTCCTCATTGGCGAGCGTGCTCACGCGACAACTCTGCCCTGGCGGCGGGCGTCGGCGGCATAGGCCGAGAGCGGCTTATCCGGCCGGAAATGCTCGTCTCGCTCGATCGGCAAGCCGAGGAATCCGCGGACGCCGACGAGCTCGGCAAGGGAGAGGTAGCCGAGCTCGGGCGAGCCGAGACCGAGATCGCAGAGGCCGAAGGCGATGCCGGGATCCTCCGGGTCGAGCTCTGACAGGAGCCAGGTCGCATTTGCGTCGGGCGTGAAGAGTTTCACGACCGGCAGCGGGTCGATCTCTTCGCCCCGCGCGCTCGCCCGTCCGTTGGCGAGCAGGCGCTCGCGTTCGGCCGGGAGCATGAAGGGCGCGCTCACGTACGCCCTCCCGGCAGGAGCTTGAGCGGCCCGGCCAGAGCTGTGGCCTCTTCCGCCTTGCCGATCGGGCCGTCGCCGGCCCAGAACAGGTTCAATTCGCCGTCGACCAAGGAAAAGTCCGCGTACCTCCGGTAGAGCCTGGCCGCATATTCCTCCTCGCCGGCCATGGCGAGCGCGACGATGGTGTCTTCCAGCGTGATGCTGGCGAAGCCGACTTGATCCTCGCCGGCAGGCTTGAGCTCGGCCTGATAGCTAGCGACGGCGGTCGCTACCAGGGTGTTGAGTCGCGGGGCGATGACGACGAACCGGCCCTCGTCGAAGTCGGCACGCATCAGCATCGCCTGGGCGAGCAAATGCTCGCGGAAGAGCTGCTGGTAGGGGTTGGTCCTGAGGGCAGGCTTCTGCGGCTCGACGAACAGGCCGGAAACGTCGGCGAGATCGTTGTAGCGCGGCCGGATCGCCGGCACCGGCTCCTGGCAGGACTCCGTGTACTTCGTCTCGATCGCGATGAAGCCCTTGCGGCCTGCGGGCGTCTCGTAATGGAGGAAAACGTCGAAGGCGCTGTGGTCGCCCGTAAGAGCCGGGTCGCCCCGTCCCGGCGAATGCTCGAACAGGACGGCGTGGACCTTGGCGCCGCTGAGATCGGGGAACAGCTCAGCCAAGACGCGGGAGGCGAAAGCGAGATCGAGCTTGAGCAGGCCGAAGACGTTGAAGGCCATGGGCATCGAGCTGAGCAGGTTTCCGTAGAGGCGCGCCTCGTCGATCATCGCAGCCGGCTCGCGATAGGCAAGCTCGCGGCGCACCAGCCAAGCGATGGCCGGCAGCATGAAGTTGGCGCCGGCTCGCGCGGCTGCGGGGCTGATCCGCGAGCCGAGCTTCTTGCGCTTGGCGCCGACCTTGTAGCTGCCGATCGGCAATTCGCGGTCCTGCCGCCAGATGCTTTGGAGCAGGCGTGCCGCCGAGCGGAAGCGGTGGTCGAGCGGCTCGAAGATGTGGTGCCGGCGGAGCAACTCCTCCGGCAGCAGCGGGACATGGGGGAAAGTGTCGGGGAGATCGTACGGCATGAAGCCCTCTGCAATCTAACGAATGCAAAGGCTTCAAGCGTGATTCATATAACTTAACGGCTGTATATTTAGCTTTTACACTATTTTGTATGATTAAAAAGCCGTTTATTTTCAATAATTTGCAAGGTTTAAGCTTAAGCCGCAACCTTGCAGGAAACTCGGCAGCGCTCCCTGCATTGATCAGCTGGAGCGCGCTCGCATTTCCATCGCAACTAGGATCTCCCATGACAATTGAGAAGAAACTTCCGTCTGTTGACGAAGGTGGCCCACCCATGCCCGGATTTCGGTTTCCGTCGGCGTCTGAAGGCGATCGATGGGACGAGATCGACCGCATCGGCCGAGTCTTGGACGCAGTCCATCCGCGGCCGGCTTTTGCGCAGCGCCCGGCGAGCGACCTCGCTGGTATCTCTGATCCTGACGAGCTGGCGTTCGAGCTGCATTGCTCCTTTCACCTGCTCGATCTGAATTGCCCCGAGATTCAGCGTCTGATCGAGAGCGTTAAGGGGTCGTACCACGGCGCCTTCATTGTCAATCGCATGGCGCCGAAGGCCGCCGTGGGCAAGCCCGACGCGATACGTCGGAAGCGTCAGCCTAAGGGCAAGCGTCCGATCCTTCCCAACCTGTTCTCGCTGGCGAACGAGCTCGCGGCGGCACAGGAGGCCTCGGCGGCCACCGAGAGCTGATCTCATCGCTCTCATGACGAAGGCCGGCGTCCAGAGAGGGCGCCGGCACCCATCCCCATGCAATTTTGGAGAAGAACATGATTACGGAAGAAGACTTGCTCGCGGCCGGCTTTCGGCCTGCTGTTCCCTTTGCGTGCATCGAACTTGCACAGGACAGCCTGACAGCGGCTATTCACGCTCATCTTGATTGGGTGAGGGCCAACGGCGGCAACATCCAGAACTTGCCGCCCCTGCCGTCCCTGCCGTTCGTCGGCACGCCCGACCCGAGCAATCCGTTCCATCCCGTCGTGCAGTCGATGAAGCCGCGGCGCGCGGTCTTGACGGTCGACGAGGTGGTCAAGGGCTTCAACGCGGTGTCGTTCGCGATGCGGAAGCACGGAACTGTCATGAACGCGCATTTCACGTTTGCCTGGGGCCTGATGGGCATCCGGGACCATGCCGAGGCTACGCGGGTGTTCACGGCGTTCAATCAAGAAGCGGCCAAATGGTTGGCAGTCGGGTCCCCGTCGATGATCAAGTTCCGCAGGCGCATGACGAAGCGGGCTGAGGTCGGCGGTACGGAGCACATGTACTTCTATGTTCATGAGAATGCGCGGGACAGGGGGTTTCACACCCACATGCTCGCCTTCATCCCGCCCACGAAGGCTGCCCTGTTCAAGGCATGGGCGCGGGGCTGCCTCCACCGCCTGAGCGGCTACAAGGGCATGCACGAAGACGCGCTGCATATCACGGTCGACAACAGCCGAATCGAGAGCCAGCGCGTGGCGTGGTGCTGGGCTAGGTTTCGCTACATGACGAAGACGCTGGAGCCAACCTGGCACGTGCGCGGTGACAAGGGCGAATGGTTGGAGGGTCGGGCGATTTTTAGGCCCGATCGTCCGTTCGTCGAGGCTGCCCCCGTCCACTGCGCGCAGGTCACGTCCGGGTCTCGCAACATTTGGACGAAGGCTCAGGCCGACGCCGGCTTCGTGTCCCGGTACCGCGTCACCGGGGAACTTGACCGGCTCTACGATGGCTCTGAACTGCATGAACGGCGGCGGGAGATCGAGCGGGCCGAGGATGAGGCCCGGATCGTCGACCTGACCCGGACCTTGAACCTCTGACCAACGTCATGGGCGTCGGGCGTCAGGCAGCCCCGCGCCCATGCCTTGAACAGGGCAGCCTTCGTGGGCGGGCTGAAGGCGAGCATGTGGGTGTGAGGGGGGCACCGAGCTGACGTCGAAGAAGAAGCGACGACCGGCGAAATAAACGAATCCTGCCGGGATGGGGATTGCCGAAGGACAGGCTGGCCGGGGTCACTGCAGAGAGTGGATAA
The DNA here is from genome assembly GCF_001898115.1 of Allobosea sp. 67-29. Taxonomy (GTDB): domain Bacteria; phylum Pseudomonadota; class Alphaproteobacteria; order Rhizobiales; family Beijerinckiaceae; genus Allobosea. Next base: position 640,089 of record NZ_MKSQ01000005.1, read on the forward strand.
CGGCGGATTTGTCGGAGATGGAGGGGAGGTAGGAGGCAGTTGGAGAAGGTAGGCTGGTGTAAGGTGGTGTAGGGGGGAAGAGGAGTGAAGGCAGAGGCTGTATGGTGGTGTAGGGGGAGTAGGAGGAGGGAAGGCAGCGGTTGTATGGTGGTGTTTGGAGGGGTATTCCGAATATCGAACCAAATGCAGCTGAAACACAGCTGTCACCCGTTGATTAATGCGTCAGTCCCCGAGCGTTTCGCCAGTCCGGGCGCAACGCGCTCTACGACAGCTTGAGCGTCGGAATCTTCGATATCTCCCGGTGCAGTGCCTCCATCGGGAATTCTCCATAACCGTCGGCGACGGTCTTGCGCTGGTGGCCGGTGATGGCGTCGACGATATCGGGCGCCAAACCGTGACGGCGCCCCAGGGTCTTGAGGCGGTGACGCCATGAGTGGTTCGGCGCCAGGCGCTCGTCTTTGAGGCCGAGATTGCGGACCCAGCGGCCGAGCACCTTGGTGCCATTACCGCCGCGGCTCCCGAAGCGATCGGCCGGCAGATCGGCAAACAACGGCCCCTTCTTCACCTTCCTGGCAAAGTCGAGGAACTTCGCTTCGATCAATGCAGGATGAAGAGGCACGGCTCGCTCCGAGCCGGCGGTTTTGATCGAACCAGCCTGTGGGTCGATCTTGAAGCACCAGATGCCATCGATCTCGACGATGTCCTCGCGGCGGAGCTGACAGATTTCGGCGACGCGGGCACCGGAATAGGCGCACAGCCATGGCACCCAGCGCTTCACGGGATCGGTCTCGGCCGAAGCGGCCTTGAGAACGATCTTGGCTTCGGATTCATCGTAGCCCCGACGCGAGTTTGCCGCCTTCTTCTTGACGTCCATGGTGATGCGCTCGGCGGGATTGCTTGGGAGCTTCCGGTTGTCAACAGCCCATTGCAGGATCGCTCGGATGGGCACGAGGTGGGCGTCGCGGATCGTTTTTGGCTGGAAGCCGCTTTCGATCAGGGAGGCTTTCCAGCGCACCATCTCGTCGGGCGTCAGGCGCGCGGCGTCGTCATGGCCGATCGCCTTCTTCAGTTTTTCGACAACAGCTTTCCAGGCGTAGAGCGTCTTGGCCGCTGGCTTTTTCTCCGCAGCCCAGCCTTTGACCAGGTTGTCGAAAGAAACCGGCTCGGTGATCTTGGCAGAGGGAGGTGCCTGCTGTTCGCCTGCCGCCGCGGACATGGCCCCCAAAGGCCTTCCCTCCAAGAAGTTGCCCTTAGCCCATTCCGTCAATGTCAGGCTTGCCCTCTGGATGGCCGAAGCGAATGCCTTGGCCGTTCTCCGGCGGCTCTCATCGTCGACTGACCAGCCGAGAGCTTCCAATCTCGCATCCGCACTCCGGGTGCAGAACCCTTCAAGCTTCCAAATTTCGGCTTGCTCGGCCACTTCCTCCCAGGATGGATTAGGGTTCGAGGGACGCAGCATTACATGCACTTCGGGTGGGAACAGCTTTTCGCCGAGCGCAATCTTCCATGGTTGCTGGCTCGGGTTATCCCTGTGCGTCGTCAGCCAATAATCATATGCGTGCTGGGCGATGTCGTGAGCCTCGCGTTCCGTGAGCGTGCGGGGACCGGCCCGGAGGTTTGCCCACCGCTCCTCGATAGCGGAGAGCATGGCGAGATGCTTGCGCTTCGCCTCCGCCGGATCGCGCGTGCCGAGGCTCTGCTTCTCCTCGGTCTTGCCGACGAGCTTCTGCAGCTCGCCGGGGACGCGCTTGCGAAACCAATAGATGCCAGTCTTGGGATGCTTCCAGGGACGGGCCATCGCGAGAGCCATTGTGTACCACCCGTGTGTACCACTCGGGCGCTTGCAAGCTCTTGATTTGCCTAAGTTCTCTTGAAAATCAACCCCTTGCGGGATTGCTGGCGGACAGGGCGGGATTCGAACCCGCGATACGGTTTCCCGTATACACACTTTCCAGGCGTGCGCCTTCAACCACTCGGCCACCTGTCCGGCGCGCTGCTTATGACTGCGAGGGCCCGATCTTTCAAGGGCCGAGATGCAGGGTATTCACAATCCGGCATCTTCGCGTCGGCCGACCGGTCCTCGGCGTGGCGGGTCGTCTTTCGCCGAAATCCTTCGGGCGGGTTGCGATAATGACGCCGTGCGCGCACATCTGCTCGCAGCAGGACGCGGACCTCCCGGCCCGAAAGGAGACATGGTGCGACTTCTGATCAGATGGCTGGGCTATCTTCTCGTGGCGGCGGGCTTCGTCGCGCTGGTGCTCGACGGTGCGCGCGCGATCGCCAACGGCCATCTTCGCTTCACCACGCTCGGGGACGTGCTGGCGGCCCTGCTGCATGACGGCTACCGGTCGCTCGGGTCGATGATCGCCAGCAATCTCCATCCAGTGCTGTGGGACCCGATCCTGCTCTCGGTCATGCCGGTGCCGGCTGCACTCTTGGCACTGACGCTCGGCTTCGTTCTGCTCTGGCTCGGCCGCGCGCCCGAGCCGCGGATCGGCATCGTCACGCGGCGGTGATCGGCTCCCGCCGATGCCGCTCCTGTGCAGAAGCCGCGTCGATGCCTACATTGGGGATCGAAGCGAACCGAACGGAGCCGACCATGTTCTCCCTGCGCAAGAAGACTGCACTGCCGACCGCGGCCGAGGCGCTGCCGGGACGTCCCGAGGCGATCGCCACAGCGGAGACGCATTTCGTCAACGGCCATCGCCTGGCCGGACCCTATCCGGAGGGAATGCGCTCGGCGCTGTTCGGGCTCGGCTGCTTCTGGGGAGCCGAGCGCAAGTTCTGGCAGATGGGTGACGGTGTCTGGGTGACTGCGGTCGGCTATGCCGGCGGCGAAACCCCGAACCCGACCTATGAGGAGGTCTGCAGCGGCCTGACCGGACATGCCGAGGTCGTGCTCGTGGTCTACGATCCGGCCAAGCTGCCCTATGAGGAACTGCTCAAGGCCTTCTGGGAGAACCACGATCCGACCCAGGGTATGCGGCAGGGCAACGACATCGGCACGCAGTACCGCTCGGCGATCTATGTTTTCGACGACGCCCAGCGCGCGGCGGCCGAGCAGTCGCGGGACGCTTATCAGAACGCTCTCGCCGCCGGCGGCTATGGACCGGTGACGACCGAGATCCGCACGGCGCCGCCCTTCTATTTCGCCGAGGACTACCACCAGCAATATCTCGCCAAGAACCCGGCCGGCTATTGCGGCCTGGGCGGCACGGGCGTGGCCTGCCAGATCGGCCTCGGCGTTCACGCCTGAGGGGGCTGCCCGCATCGGCGCGGAAGGGCGTCGGCTGCGACGCTCTTCCTGAAGGTTCCCGATCTGTTCTTGCCTTGGACTCGAAGCTCGGCTAGCGTTGCCTCGGGGACGGGGTGGGCCGAGATGGTGACGCGGGTCGCGACGGTTGCGTTCGAGGGCATCGAGGCACGCGCCGTCGACGTCCAGGTGCAGGTCGCCTCCGGCAATGTCGCATTCGTCCTGGTCGGATTGCCGGACAAGGCGGTCGCCGAAAGCCGCGAGCGGGTGAGGGCGGCCCTTCTGGCTTCGGGGCTGGCCCTTCCCGCCAAGCGCATCACGGTCAATCTGGCGCCCGCCGACCTCCCGAAGGAGGGCAGTCACTATGACCTGCCGATCGCGCTCGCCGTCATGGCGGCCATCGGCGCGGTTCCGCCCGATGCCCTTGCCGGCTACACGGTGCTGGGGGAGCTTGCTCTCGACGGTTCGATCGCGCCGGTTGCCGGCGTGCTGCCGGCGGCGATCGCGGCCTATGATCGGGGCCAGGGGCTGATCTGTCCCGCTGCCACGGGTCCGGAGGCTGCCTGGGCGGCGGCGGATATCGACATCCTGGCGCCGCGCTCGCTGATTCAGCTCGCCAATCATTTCAAGGGGACGCAGGTGATGGCCCGGCCGGAGCCGGCCGTGGCGCGCCAGGCCGGAGCGTTACCTGATCTGGCCGACATCAAGGGGCAGGAGAGCGCCAAGCGCGTTCTCGAGATCGCCGCTGCCGGTGCCCATAATCTGCTCATGAACGGTCCTCCCGGCGCCGGCAAGTCGATGCTGGCGAGTCGACTGCCCTCGATCCTGCCGCCGCTGACGCCGCGCGAGCTGCTCGAGGTCTCGATGGTGCTGTCTGTGGGCGGGCATCTTGCCGGCGGCGCCCTGACCGATCGGCGTCCCTTCCGCGCTCCGCATCACTCGGCTTCGATGGCGGCGCTTGTCGGCGGCGGCCTGCAGGCGAAGCCGGGCGAGGTTTCGCTCGCCCATCACGGCGTGCTCTTTCTCGACGAGCTGCCGGAGTTCCAGCCGCAGGTGCTCGACGCGCTACGCCAGCCGCTCGAGACCGGTGACGTGCTGATTTCACGCGCCAACCACCGCGCCGTCTATCCCGCCCGCTTTCAGCTCGTGGCCGCGATGAACCCTTGCCGCTGCGGCAAGGCGACCGAGCCGGGCTATGCCTGCCGGCGCCAGCCGAACGAGCGTTGCATCGCCCAGTACCAGACCCGGATCTCCGGCCCGCTGCTCGACCGGATCGATATCACGATCGACGTGCCGGCGGTGACGGCGGCCGATCTCATTCTGCCCCGGCCGGCGGAAGGGTCTGCCGAGGTCGCCACGCGTGTCGCGGCTGCGCGCGCGATCCAGAGCGCACGCTTTGCCGCGCTCGGGCTCGATCACATTACCACCAACGCCGCCTGTCCGGCGCCGGTGCTGGAGGAAATCGCCCGTCCGGACAAGGCCGGCCTCGCCTTGCTGCGGGATGCGGCCGAGGCGATGCGCCTGACGGCCCGCGCCTATCACCGCGTGCTCAAGGTCGCGCGCACCCTCGCCGACCTGGATGGCGAGGAGAAGGTCGGCCGGTTGCATCTGGCCGAAGCGTTGTCCTACCGCGCGCGAGGCGGAGATCTGGCCCAGGCGGCCTGAAGCAGCGCCGGAGACCGGCCAGGGCGCCAAGGTTAAGCCATCCTTGCGCGATGGCCTCGAAAGCGCGCTTTCCTCAGGCGGCTTTTTTCAGGGGGGACTCGCTAGAGCGGGAGCATGATGCTTTCGTTCTGGATGTGGTTTGCCGTTGGCCTCGCCGGCCTTGCCCTGCTCGGCGGGGCGGGTCTGCTCGTGCAGCGGCGGCTGGAGCGTTCCCGCCGCCGGATCGCCTCGCTGCTGCAGGAGACCGAGACGCTCAACGACCGCCTCTGGAGCCTCGCCGACAGCGAGCAGCGCTATCGCAGCCTGGTCGAGGGGCAGGGCGACTTCATCGTGCGTCGTGACGGCGCGCGCATCGTCTACGCGAACGCGGCCTTTGCGGCGCTCTTCGGAGCGAGCGAGGCCGATCTGGAGGGAAGCGAGGCGCAGCTGCCCCAGCTCGCCGCGCGGGCGGTGCGGCCCCTCGATGGTGGCGCGCGCAGCTTCGACGAGTGCCTCGCCACGCATCTGGGCGAGCGCTGGATCGCCTGGGTCGAGACCGCCGTCCCCGGCCCGCAGGGACGCACCCTGATCCAGCGCGTCGGCCGCGACATTTCAGCCCGCATCGCCGACGAGGACGCGCTGGTCGAGGCCCGCGCCCGCGCCGAGGCCGCCAACGAGGCGAAGTCGCGCTTCCTGGCCACTGTCAGCCACGAGTTCCGGACGCCGCTGAACGGCATCCTCGGGATGTCGGACCTGCTGGCCGATACCGGGCTCGACGCGGAACAATCGACCTATGTCCAGGCCCTGCGCATTTCCGGCGAAGCCCTGCTGGCGCTGGTGGACGACATCCTCGATTTCGCCAAGGTGGAGGCCGGGCGCCTCGAACTTGTCGAGGAGCCCTTCGACATCGTGCAGCTCGTCGAGACCGTCTCGGAGCTGATGGCGCCGAGGGCGCAGGCCAAGGGCATCGAGCTTGCCGCCTATATCGCGCCCGAACTGCCGGCGCAGCTCGTCGGCGATCGCGACCGCCTGCGGCAGGTCCTGCTCAATCTCGTCGGCAACGCGGTGAAGTTCACCGATGCCGGCGGCGTCGGCCTCAGCGTCCGGCGCGTGCGCAATACCGTCGAGATCGTTGTTGCCGATACCGGTCCGGGCATCCCGGCAGATCGGCTGGAGGTGATCTTCGGCGAGTTCGAGCAGCTTGAACGCGAGGCGGGCGCGCGCCACGCCGGCACCGGGCTCGGCCTCGCCATCGTGCGCCGGCTCGTCGGCTTGATGGGCGGCGAGGTCCGGGCGGAGAGCCGGCTTGGCGAAGGTGCGAGCTTCCGGGTGACGCTACCGCTCGTTGCCGCACCTGGCGCCGAGGCTGTGCCGATCCCGCAATGGCCTGGCCAGCACGTCCTGCTGGCCTCGCCGGCCCCCTTTGCCGCGCGTTTCCTCTGGGAGTCGATCCGCGAGACCGGCGCGACGGTCTCCGTTGCGGCCACGGCGGAGGCCGCTCGCACGATCCTGGGCGGCGACGTGCCGGTGACCGCCGTCCTGATCGATCATGCGCTCGGCGACGACACGGCCAAGGAACTGGCGGCGAACGTCGCGGCGGCCGGCATCCGCGACTGCCTCATCCTGCTGTCGTCGCTGGCGCGGCGCCAGTTCGGTCCGCCCCAGGCCGCCGGGTTCTCGGGCTTTCTGATCAAGCCCGTGCGTGCGCGTTCGCTCTATGAGCGATTGGGCGTGCGTTTCCCGCAAGCTTTGCCGGCTGCTTCACAGGCGCGGCCTGCGGCGCGGAGCCGGCGGCCGCCCCTCAACGTCCTCGTCGCCGAGGACAACGAGATCAACGCGCTGCTCTTGACGCGGACCCTGGAGCGCCTCGGCTCGTCGGTCATCTGGGTTCGCAATGGCCGCGAGGCGCTGCAGCGCATCGAAGCGAGCCTGACCGGCGCCGCCGCGCCGCTCGATCTGGCGCTTCTCGACATCCGCATGCCGGCGATGACCGGGCTGGACTGCGCCCGCGCCGTGCGCGTGCTCGAGGCCGGGCTCCGCCGCAAGCCGCGGCTGCCGCTGGTTGCGGTGACGGCCAATGTCTCGGTCGCCGATCGCGAAGCGGCGCTCGAGGCGGGGATGGACGATTGCCTCGCCAAGCCGCTCGAGCGCACTGCCCTCCTGCGCTGGCTCGACCATCTCGGCAGCAGGGCTTCGCGCTCCCGCTCGGCTTGACCGGCGTCACGGCTTCGACGCAGTTCTGTCGCAAAGTTGTAAGGTCGTCGGCGCAAGCCTTCGGTGCCGTGAAGCGGCCTGAAGTCGGATTCGCCACGGGGCAGGATCGCCCCGACACTGAACCCGCCTTCAAAAGCGTGATAGGATGCGCTCGATCGGATCGGTTCCCCTGTCGGTCCGGTCGGCATGAATTCTGGGGCGGGGACAGGCCATGGTACTGCACGTTTCCGGGAGCTCGAACGCGCAGCAAGCTCGGTTTCCGGCCGCCAATCCGCTGCTTTCGCGGCTCGTGCCGATGATGATGATCACCGGCGGAGCGATGCGCCGATATGGATTGGAAGCCGGCGAATCAGAGCCGCTTTCTGGCACGCTTGGTCGGCTCGGCTCGCTCGAAGTCCGGCTGGCGCGCGGGCCGCGCGAGATCTGGCGGGCTCAGCGCCTGCGCTATCGCGTTTTCTACCAGGAGATGTCGGCGAAGCCCGATGTGGTGGCGCGCATGTTTCGCCGCGACGCGGATCGTTTCGACAAGGCCTGCGATCACCTGCTCGTCATCGACCACGCCGCGAAAGGGCGGTTCGGCAACGTCAAGCCGAAGGTGGTCGGCACCTACCGTCTGATGCGCCAGAGCGCGGCGAACCGGATCGGCGGCTTTTATACGCAGAGCGAGTTCGACCTGGTGCCTCTGCTTGCGCGCCATCCCGGCCAGCGTTTCCTCGAGCTCGGCCGCTCCTGCGTATTGAAGCCTTATCGCAACAAGCGGACGGTCGAGCTGCTCTGGTCCGGTATCTGGGCTTATCTGGAGCATCACCGCATCGACGCGATGTTCGGCTGCGCCTCCTTCGACGGCACCGACCCCGATGCCCTCGCCCTGCCGCTGAGCTTCCTGCACCACCAGGCCCGCTCGCAGGGTGAGTGGAGCGCGCAGGCTCATCCGGAACATTATGTCGGCATGGATCGCCTGCCGGCCGAGATGGTCGACGCCAAGCTCGCGCTGAGGCAGATGCCGCCGCTCATCAAGGGGTATCTGCGACTGGGCGCCCGTTTCGGTACGGGGGCGGTGATCGACCGCCAGTTCGGAACCACCGATGTCCTCGTCGTGCTGCCTGTCTCGGCGATCGACAAGCGTTATGCCGAATACTATGGCGGCGATGGCGCGCGCCACGCCGCCTGAGGCTGTTTCATTCGCCGGCTGCGGTCAGCGCCCGCAACGCCTCGCGGTAGCTCGGATAGCGGAAGGCATAGCCGAGCTCGCGCTTCACGAGGGCGTTCGAGACCCGCTTGTTCTCGCCGTAGAAGCTCGCCGCCATCGGTGAGAGCCGGGCCTCCGAAAAGGGCATTTCCGGCGGAGCCTCCAGCCCCGTCAGCTCCGCAGCGAAGCTGACGACATCCTGCGGCGGAGCCGGCTCATCGTCGGTGACATTATAGATCGCGCCGTTGCGCGGCCGGGCCAGCGACGCCATCAGGATGCCGGCGATATCGTCGACATGGATGCGGTTGAAGACCTGGCCGGGCTTCACCAGCCGCGTCGACTTGCCCTCGCGCAGCTTGGCGACGGGGTTGCGTCCCGGGCCGTAGATGCCCGCGAGGCGGAAGATCTGCACGGCCTTGCCGGTGTCGCGTCCGAGGGCGAGCCAATCCTGCTCGATCGCCACCCGCAGGGTGTTGCGGGCGTTGCCCGGCTTCACCGGCTGGGTTTCGTCGATCCAGGCGCCGTCCTGGTTGCCATAGACGCCGATGGTCGAAAGATAGCCGATCCAGCGCAATGCCGGCGCCGCGGCGAGATCGCCCCGCAATCGCTGCAGCACGGGGTCGCCATCCTCCGCCGGCTGGACCGAAACCAATACCGCCTCAGCCTCGGCGACGGCCTTCGCCAGTGCCGTCGACACCGCGAAGCCGCCGAAGACCAGCGTGCGGATGCCCTCGCGGCTCAGCTCCGCGGCGCGCTCCGCCGAGCGCACCGTTCCCGTCACCTCCCAGCCGCGTGCGAGCGCGGCACGCGCGAAGAAGCCGGCCGAATAGCCGAGGCCGAGGATCAGCAGTTTCATGCGGCATCTTCCGTGGAGGAGGGCAGGGCGGACCACTCGGCCCGCACCAGCGGATCGGCTTCGCTGCGCAGGGCAGCAGGCGCAAGCGCGATGGCCCGCTGCGGATCGAGGCGCCCGAGCGCCCACACCGCCATGGCCCGCACCAGCGGCGAGGCGTCGTCGAGATGCGCGACGGCGCTCTCCGCGAGTTCCGGCCCGCCGCTGTTGCCGATCGCGATCAGGACGTTGCGCAGGAAGCGGTCGCGTCCCGTCCGCTTCACCGGCGTGCCGGCGAAGAGTTTGCGGAAGGCCGCATCGTCGAGGTGGGCGAGCTCGGCCAGCGGCAGCCCGTCGAGCTCGTCCTTGAGGGCGAGGCGGGCTTCCCGCGAGGCTTCGGCGAACTTGTTCCAGGGGCAGACCGCGAGGCAGTCGTCGCAGCCGAAGATGCGGTTGCCGATGCCGCGTCGCAATGCGGCGTCGATATGGCCGGGATGTTCGATGGTGAGATAGGCGATGCAGCGGCGCGCATCGAGCTGGTAGGGCGCCGGGAAGGCGTCGGTCGGGCAGATGTCGAGGCAGCGCCGGCAGGAGCCGCAATGGTCGGCCTCGGGCGCGTCAGCCGGCAGCGCGGCGGTGGTATAGATCGCTCCCAGCAGCAGCCAGGAGCCGTGCTCGCGCGAGACCAGCACGCTGTGCTTGCCCTGCCAGCCGAGCCCGGCCGCCTGCGCCAGCGGCTTTTCCATGACCGGAGCGGTATCGACGAAGACCTTGACGTCGGCGCCGCCGCGCGCCGCCAGCAAGCCCGCCACGCTCTTCAGCTTGCCCTTGATGACGTCATGATAGTCGCGCCGGCGTGCATAGAGCGAGATCGCGCCCTTGTCCGGCTGGGAGAGCATGGCGAGCGGGTCGCCTTCGCCGGCGTAGTTCATTCCGAGCATGACGACGGAACGGACCTCGCTCCACAATGCCCGCGGATCGGCCCGCTCGGCGGTGCGCTCGTCCATCCAGTTCATGTCGCCGTGATAGCCGGCTTCGAGCCAGGCCTTCAGCCGGTCCGGCGCGAGCGGTATCGCATCGGCCGCGGCGACGCGCATCACCGCGAAACCCTCGGCATGGGCGCGCTCGGCCACGGCGCGCTTGAGCTTTTCGGCGCTCAGAAGTCCAGATTGTCGTAATGGGCGCTCGGCGACATGCCTGGCACCCGGTCCGCCAGAAGCGGCCGGAAGCTCGGTCGCGATTTGATTCGGGCGTACCATGCGCGCGCCGTCTCGTCCTCTTCCCAGGGCACGTCGCCGAGATAGTCGACGCAGGAGAGATGCGCCGCCGCGGCGAGGTCGGCATAGCTCAATCGGGCACCGGCAAGCCAGTTCCGCTTGGCGAGCAGCCAGGAGATGTAGCGCAGATGATAGCGCACATTCGATCGCGCTGCGCGGATCGCGCCCATCTCCGGCGGTCCGCCGCCTTCGTCGCGGCTCATGAAGCGCTTCATCACCTTCTCGAGCACCAGCGGCGCCGTGATCTCGTCATGGAACTTCTGGTTGAACCAGTCGAGCAGCCGGCGCACCTCGACGCGCTCGCCAGGCCCTTCCGGCAGGAGCCTGCGGTCGCCGAGCGCGAGTCCGCGCGTCTCGTCGAGATACTCCGCGATCGGTCCCGCGCCGGGCACCGGCAGCCCGTTCTGCTCCTGGAACACCGGCGTCGTGCCGGCGGTGTTGAGCTCAAGGAATTCCCGCCGTCGCTCCCAGACACGCTCCTCGACCAGCTCGGCATCCATGCCGAACTCACCGAGCACGAGGCGGATGAAGCGCGAATGCGGGCATAGCGGGTAATGATAGAGGGTCGCCATGGCACTCATGAAGCCTTGAAGCGGGTCAAATGCGGCCGAAGCGGGGCGAGAGGCCGGAAAAATCCCCGCTATGCGTTCGGCGCCCGCTCTTATCACGCCCGAAAACGGCCACAAGCGGCGCCGATGCGGAAGAGAAGGATTCGGCCGGTTCCCTTCGCGAAGTGGTAACCAATTTGCAAAGAGCTGGGCGTAAGCCGACTCGGATCGACCGGTATCGGCCGAAGCGGATAGTCAGTCGCACGAGGACGTTCTTCCATGCAGAATATCATCGAAGCCTTCGTCCTCGGCATCGTCGAGGGCCTGACCGAGTTCCTGCCGGTCTCCTCCACCGGCCATCTCCTGCTGCTCGGCCACTTCCTCGGCTTCGAGTCGAACGGCAAGACCTTCGAGGTTCTGATCCAGCTCGGCGCCATCCTGGCCATCCTGCTGGTCTATTTCCGCCGCCTGCTCGACATCGCGCTGCGCATCCCGAGCGATCCTTCGGCGCGGCGCTTCGTCATCGGCGTCCTCGTGGCTTTCCTGCCGGCGGCCGTGATCGGTGCCTTGCTGCACGGCTTCATCAAGGGGGTGCTGTTCAATCCCCTGATCGTCTGCTGCGCGCTGATCGCCGGCGGTCTCGTCCTGCTGGTGGTCGATGAACTGGAGTTGCAGGAGAAATATACCGACGCGACCACCTTCACCCTGCCGATGTATCTGAAGATCGGCTTCTTCCAGTGTCTCGCGATGATCCCCGGCGTATCGCGCTCCGGTGCCACCATCGTCGGGGCGATGCTGCTCGGCGCCAGCAAGCGGGCGGCAGCCGAGTTCTCGTTCTTCCTCGCCATGCCGACCATGGCCGGCGCCTTCGCCTACGACCTGCTCAAGAGCTACAAGGAGCTGTCGTTCAACGACGGCATCCTGATCGTCATCGGCTTCGTCGCGGCCTTCTTCTCGGCGCTCATCGTCGTGCGCTCCTTCCTCGATTTCGTCTCGCGGCGCGGCTTCGCCGTCTTCGCCTGGTGGCGCATCATCGTCGGCCTGGTCGGGCTGGCCGGGCTCTGGATCGTCGGCTGAACGCCTGCCTCAGCCGGCTCGGGAGGGATCGCCCAGCGGCTTGGGCACGGCCGCAGGAGCGAGGGGAGCCGTCGCCGCCGCCGAGGTGAGCGAGGCCGTCTGCCGCTCGATCATGCGGTGGACCACCGGCGGGTTGGGGCCGCTGTGGAGCGCCCGGACTCGTTCGCCGATCTCGGCGTCGGCCTGCGTCACGCGCTGGTTCTGACGGACGTATTCGACCCAGGTCGGGCTGTCGTAGCGCTCGAACCACAGCGTGGGATCGGTAAGGTCGCGCAGCAGCGTCCAGTGCCGCGCGCCGTCGCGCCGCCGGATGCGCCGCCGTTCCGCCATCACGTTGAGGAAGGCGACGACATCCTCCGGCTTGATGATGTATTCGACCGTGACGATCACCGGCCCGCTGCGGGGCTCGATGTCGACGGCGACCTTGGGCTCCCGCCAGCGACTGAGGGGATCGAGATTCAGCTCCTCCAGCGGCGGCAGCCGGTAGCGCAGGCCGAGCGCGGCGCCGATCAGCAGGGCTATAGCCGACAGTTCGAGCCCCCTGTCAGTGCCGAAGAGCAGGGCGGTGCGGCCCCAGGCCCAGCTTCCCAGCGCCATGCCCCCGAAGGTCGCCATCTGGTAGATCGCCAGTGCCCGTCCCACGACCCAGCGCGGCGCGGAGAGCTGCACCGTGGCATTGAAGGTCGACAGCGCCAGAACCCAGCAGGCGCCGCAGATGAACAGGCCCGGCATGGTCATCCAGATCGTGCGGCTGGACGCCACCACCAGGATGCCGACCGCATAGGCGATGAAGGTCGAGCGCACCAGCGCCTCGGTGCTCATGATCCGGCGCAGGCGGGCGCTCATGAACGCCCCGGCGACCGCCCCGGCGCCGAAGCCGCCGAGCAGGATGCCGTAGGTTAGCGGGCCGCCGCGGATCAGGTCGCGCGCGACGAGCGGCAAGAGGGCGAGGCCGACGATGGCGCCGAAGCCGAAGGCGAAGGCGCGCAGGATCACCGCGCGGATATTGGGCGACATCGCGACATAGCGCACGCCCGCGCCCATCGCGATGAACAGCGTCTCGCGGGGCAGGACGCGCTCGATCCGGGGCGGCTGCCAGCGGGCGAGCACCGTGATCAGGCCGATATAGGAGAAGGCGTTGATCACGAAGGCGGCGACTGCGCCTGCCGCCGCGACGATGGCGCCGCCGATGGCGGGCCCGACGCTGCGGGCGATGTTGAAGGCGACGCTGTTCAGCGTCACCGCCGCCGGCACGTCGCGGCGCGGCACCATGTCGCCGACCGAGGATTGCCAGGCCGGATTGTTGAGCGCCGTCCCGCAGCCGATCAGGAAGGTGAAGCTCAGCAGCAGCCAGGGCGTGATCAGGCCGAGCCAGGCGCAGGCCGCCAGGCCCACCGAGACCGTCAGCATGAAGCCCTGCGCCGTCAGCATGATCCGCCGGCGGTCGTAATTGTCGGAGATCGCGCCGGCGGCCAGCGAGAACAGCATCACCGGCAGCGTGGTCGAGGCCTGCACCAGCGCAACCATCTCGGCCGAGGGCGAGATCGAAGCCATCATCCAGGAGGCGCCGACTGCCTGGACCAGGCCGCCGAAATTCGAGGCGAGGCTTGCGAACCAGACGGCGCGGAAGATCGGCTGCCGCAACGGAACGAAGGGAGAGGAGCGGTTCTCGGAAGGCGCTATGCCTTCCGAAGCGAGCTCGGCTTCCGCCACATCGGCCGTCGGCTGGGCATGCAAATCATCAGGCATGCAATAGGGTTAGCATGAGGTCGCGCGGAGGAAACCGTTTTCGGCTTCGAAAACGCCGAAACGGAGAAAGTTTTTGCCAGGGTACGCCGCCACATGCGAGCCCCATCCCGGGCAGCGGCGCAGTGACCTCTCGACGGATGGCCGAGGGCGCTCCGGAGGAATCTCGAGCGTCCCTTGCGACGCGATCCTTGCCGGAATGGCTGCTCAGGATGAGGGCTGAGGAGCCTGGTCGCGTGCCGGCTGTCGGGGCAGTCGGCGCTCGCCCGGCTTTCGTCTGCGCCATGCATGCCCGGCCGCCACGGCCAGGCCCGCGAGCGCGACCCAATGCGCCGGCCTGATCGAGGCATAGTCCCAGTAGGTCAGGATGTCGGCATTGGCCTGGAAGACGAGCCAGGGCAAGACGCCGCTGGTCAGCGCATACCAGCCGGTTTCGAGCAGCGCCGTGGCGAGCCCTGCGAATAGCGCGAGGCCTGCGAGAACGGGAAGCGAGGCCGGACGTTTCCAGCGATAGAGCCCACGATAGAACAGCAGCAGCACGAAGAGCCCGCTCATCAGGACCGCTTCCGTCACGTCGATCTTCGACTGCAGTGCGAAATGCAGCAATGCCAGCGCGGTGATCGGGTAGACGAGATTGTGCAGCCTCTGCCAGTTCTTGCCGAGGCGACGGATCATGCCGTCCGTCGAGGTCGCTCCCAGCGCGCAGAGGCCGAGCAGCGCGACGAAGCCGATCGTCAGGTAGAAGCGCTTGACGATCTCCGAGACGATCAGCCCCCAGTCGAAGGCCATGTCGATGCAGTAGAGCCCGAGATGACCGAGCGCATAGGCCATGACCGAAAGGCCGAGCATGCGCCGCACCCCGATCAGCTTGCCCCAGTCGAGCAGGCGCCTCAGCGGCGAGATCGCCAGCGACAGGATCAGCAGCCGGACGGCCCAGGTTCCGGTGCGGTGGATCGCCTCGGTCCAGGGCTTGGAGCCGAGCTCGCCCATCCAGGCCGCATAGAGCACGAGCGCCGCCGGCAGCAGCGTCAGCGCGAACGCCGCTGCCCTCAGGCCCGAGAACCGGCCCTGCCGATCGAGCCAGGGCAACCACCCTTGCCATGCGGTTGGCCCTCCGCCTGGCGCAGCGCGCGTGGCCATGCGCCGGGCATCGCCGCGAACGGTCGTGCCCTGGGGCGAGGGCGGGGCTGTCACGGGGCGCTTTCCATCATGCGGGATCATCGTCTCCCGCATAACCGATGCATGGGGCGCCTGTCCTACACCTCTGCACACAAGGGCGTGAGGCGGGCGCGCTCCGGCCCGCCTCGGCGCGGTTGGCCTCCTCAGGCGGCGGCCTTGATCGCCAGCGTGTGGCCGAGCGCGGTCGCATCGGCGCCGCGCGCCTCGCGCACCAGCCGCGTCCCGGCCTTCGTCGCCAGGAAGTCGGCGAGAACCGCATCCTCCTGCCGCACGAAGCCGCGGGCAGGCAGCTTGCCGGCCAGGAACAGCTCGACCATGGCGACGCAGCCGGACGCGGTGGTGAGCTGGATCGCGCCGAGATCGTCGTTGCCGTCATAGCGCAGCACGACGCTTTCCTCCTCCAGCCGGCCATTGCGCTCGCCGACGCCGGTGACGAAGATCACCACCACGTCCTTGCGGGTGAAGGGGGCGGAATGCGTGAGGATGCGCCGCATCGTCTCGCGGTCGTCGGCGAGTTCGAGGTCGCGCAGCAGCAGCTTCATGATCTCGGCATGGCCGGGATAGCGCAGCGTCTTGTAGCTCATGTTGCGCACCCTGCCGGCCAGGGTCTCGGTCAAGGTGCCGAGCCCGCCGGAGGTGTTGAAGGCCTCGTAGCCTACGCCATCGATCATCACGCTCTCGATGCCTTCGAGCGCGGGAACGAGGGTCGGCTGGCCGTCGAAGACGATCTCGCAGGGATTGCAGTATTCGTTGATCAGCCCGTCGACCGACCAGGTCACGTTGTAGCGCAACGCATTGGTCGGATAGAGCGGCAGCGCGCCGACGCGCATCTTGATGGTGCGCACAGTCTCGAAGCGCGCCGCCATGTCGGCGCCGAGGATGCAGATGAAGCCCGGCGCCAGGCCGCATTGCGGGGCGAGCGCGATATCGGCGGTCTCGCCGAGCTCCCTGATATAGGCGGTGGTGGCGACGTCCTCGGTCAGGTCGAAATAATGGGTCTTGGTTTCGGCCGCGACCTTGGCGATGCCCTTGTTCAGGAAATACGGGCAGGCGCTGACGACGATGTCGCGATCCGTGAGGAAAGCGCGTAGCGCCGCGAGGTCGGAGGCGTCGACGACCGCCGTGCCGAAGCGCTTGCCAGTGGCATGGGCGAGCTGGGCCTGCGACGCATCCGCCAGCGTGACCTCATGGCCTTGCTCGGCCAGCATGCCGGCGATGATGACACCGATCTGGCCCGCGCCGAGAACGGCGATGCGTTTCTTCTGGATGGTCATGGCGATCTCCTGTCATGGCCGGTCCGCTGCGGACCGTTCGCTGACGCCATGCTGGAGCCGGGGCCTGCTCGATTTAACGGGCGGATCGTCGATTCGATGGCTTATGACTGCCAATATCGCAGATTAATTCTGAAATTCGATGGATAATCCATCTGCGCCTCGACCTGGGCGAACCTGTCAGCGCTCGAACTTCCGCGCCAGAATCACGGATGAGGTGGTCCGCCTTACGCCGTCCATCTCGGCGATCCAGTCGATCACCGCGTCGAGGTCGCTCGCGGTCTCGCATTCGACCTTCACATAAAGATCGAAATGGCCGCTCAGCGTGTCGCACTGCACGACCTCGGGCCGCTTCTTCAGCGCCGCGACGACCCCGCCCTGCCGCTTGACCTCGAGTTCGATCATCACCAGAGCCGCGATCGTGGTCGCGGGCCGCGCGGCTCTGCCCAGGATGGTGGTGTAGCCGGCGATGATCCCCTCGCGCTCCAGCCGCGCCAGCCGCCCCTGGACGGTCGCGCGCGAGACGCCGAGCATCTTGGCGATCTCCGAGAGCGGCAGGCGCGCATTCTCGGACAGAATGCGGATCAGGTCTCGGTCCTTCGCCGCGTCGGACGGTCTCGCCATGCTGTCTCCGCTGCTTCGCAAGGCCGGCACCATGCGGGCAAACCCCGGTGAGGGGCAAGCCGGGGAGCGGGCGTCCGGGCGGGCGTAGCGGTCAGTTTTCCTAGGAACCGGCAGGCCGTCCGGGGGCGTTGGCGCGGGCCGGAAAGGGCTTGCATTGCGTCTCGAATAAGAGTGGCATGCTCCCCGGCGGCAACCGATCTTTGCCATGGAGAACGCCATGTTCAGGACTTTCATTCTCGCATCCGCGTCGGCGCTTGCGCTGGCGTCCTTCGCCGTGTCGCCGGCCGCGGCGCTGACGATGAAGGAATGCAGCGCCAAGTATCAGGACGCCAAGAAGGCCAACACGCTCAAGGGCCAGAAGTGGAACGATTTCCGCAAGGCCCAGTGTGGCGACGATGATGCGTCGGACACGGATGCCGCCGCCGCCGTGCCGGCCGAGCCCGCTGCTGCGCCGGCCGCAGCCACGGCCGCCAAGCCTGCGGCGCCGATGGGCAAGGCCAAGGCCGCCGTGTTCCCGAAGGCGGTCTCGCAAAAATATTCGAACGAAAGCGCCGGCAAGGCTCGTCTCAAGACCTGCGCCGACCAGTACAACGCCAACAAGGCGGCCAACGCCAACGGCAATCTGAAGTGGATCGAAAAGGGCGGCGGCTACTGGAGCCAGTGCAACGCCAAGCTCAAGAGCTGATCCGGCACCGATCGGAATCGAATGCCGCGCCGGAAGGGCGCGGCATTCTGCGTTTCAGAGCATCTGGGCAGGGCGCCCCGCCGGGTCGGCGGGGCGTGCCGGCGCGGCTGGCTTTGGCGGCGCCATCCGCTTGTTGAGCATGTTGCCGCGCGTCCGGATGATATGCGCCGTGACCACCTCCTGGACGCGCTTCTCGGCCGCCTCGCGGATCGCGCCGCGATTGGCCGGGCGCCCCTCCTCGTTTTCGATCAGCTCAATCGTGGCGTTGGTCAGGGCGTCGACGTCGTTCTTGCAGAACAGCATCGCCGCCTTGGCGACGACTTCCGCCTTCTCGTCGGTCAGCAGCATGGAAGCGCCCTCGCGGCCAATGCAGGCGAGCATCTTGCCGCTGATCAGATCGCGGGTCTTTTCCAGCAGCGCTTTCTTTTCGGCGCGCGCGGCCTTGTCTCTCTCCAGCGTCTCGCGCCGCTGCGGATCGGAGCGGGCGTCGGCGGGAGCGTCGGGCGAGACCGGACCGCGCACGTTGCCGCTCTGCTTCACGCATTCGACGAGCGCCGGCAGCATCTCGCCGGTCGAGGTCAATGCGAAGGTATAGCGTGCGTCGTTGGCGACGAGTTCGAGGTAGCGACCCTGCCGGAAGGCGCTGATCAGCGCCGATTGCGCCGGCATCGCGATGGTCAGCAAGGTCGGGGACTTGATGTTGGCGACGACGTCGATCGTCGATCTGCGATCGAAGACGAGGCGCAGCTTCAGCGTCTCGCCCGTCCGCAGCGTCCAGCCAGGCTTCGAGAAGCCGAGCAGCCAGGTGTAATCCGCCGTCACCGAGGTCAGCATGGTGACGCCGCTCTTGTAGCGGGCGCTGACGGCGCAATGCGAGAAGGCGCCCGTGGCGTCGCTGGTGAAGGTTCCGCCCGACCAGTTGCCGACAACGATCTTGCCGAACGGTCCGGCCGCGCTGGCCGGAAGCGACAAAAGGCAGCTCAGGGCGACCGCGACGGCCCGCATCCGGTTTTCTCCACGTCGATCCGGCCTTCAGGTTAGAGGAACCGATCGGCCGACGTCCAGAAAGCAGAACGACCGGCCGTCGCCGGCCGGTCGCTCCGATGTGGTTCGGCGGATGCCGCTCAGTCGACCGCGCGCACCGCGCCTTTGGCGGCGCTGGTCGCCATGGCGGCATAGGCCTTGAGCGCGGTCGAGACCTTGCGCTTGCGCGGCGCCGCTGGCTTCCAGGCGTCCTTGCCCTTGGCCTCCATATGGGCGCGTCGATGGGCCAGCTCCTCGTCGGAGACCTGCAGCGAGATGCTGCGGTTGGGGATGTCGATCGCGATGATGTCGCCGTCCTCGACGAGGCCGATCGCGCCGCCCTCGGCCGCTTCCGGCGAGACGTGACCGATCGAAAGGCCCGAGGATCCGCCCGAGAAGCGGCCGTCGGTGACCAGAGCGCAGGCCTTTCCGAGGCCCTTCGACTTCAGATAGCTCGTCGGGTAGAGCATCTCCTGCATGCCCGGCCCGCCGCGCGGCCCCTCATAGCGGATCAGCACGATGTCGCCGGGCTTGACCTTGCGGTTGAGGATGCCGTCGACGGCGGCATCCTGGCTCTCGAAGATCACGGCCGGGCCGGAGAATCGGAGGATCGAGGCGTCGACGCCCGCCGTCTTCACGATGCAGCCGTCGAGCGCGATATTGCCGTAGAGCACCGCGAGGCCCCCATCCTTGGAATAGGCATGCTCGGCGCTGCGGATCACGCCCTTCTCGCGGTCGGTGTCGAGTTCTTCGTAACGGCGCTCCTGGCTGAAGGCGGTCTGGGTCGGCACGCCGCCTGGCGCCGCGCTGTAGAAGCTGCGCACCGCCTCGCTCTGGGTCTGCTTGACGTCCCAGCGCGAGAGCGCCTCGGCCATCGTCGCACTGTGCACGGTCGGCAGCGAGGTATCGATCAGCCCGGCGCGGTCGAGCTCGCCGAGGATCGCCATGATGCCGCCGGCGCGGTGGACGTCTTCCATGTGCACGTCCGCGACGGCGGGCGCGACCTTGCACAGCACGGGCACGCGCCGCGACAGCCGGTCGATATCGGCCATGGTGAAGTCGATCTCGGCCTCATGCGCCGCCGCCAGCAGGTGCAGCACCGTGTTGGTCGAGCCGCCCATCGCGATATCGAGCGTCATCGCGTTCTCGAAGGCCTTGAACGAGCCGACATTGCGCGGCAGCACGCTCTCGTCCTCCTGCTCGTAGTAGCGGCGGGCCAGATCGACGATCAGATGCCCGGCCTCGACGAAGAGGCGCTTGCGGTCGGCATGGGTGGCGAGCGTCGAGCCGTTGCCCGGCAGGGCGAGGCCGAGCGCCTCGGTCAGGCAGTTCATCGAATTGGCCGTGAACATGCCCGAGCAGGAGCCGCAGGTCGGGCAGGCCGAGCGCTCGATCACCTCGACCTGCTCGTCGGTATATTTGTCGTCGGCGGCGGCGACCATGGCATCGATGAGGTCGACCTTCTTCAGCACGCCCTCGGCGATATACTTGCCGGCCTCCATCGGTCCGCCCGAGACGAAGACGGTGGGGATGTTGAGCCGCATCGCCGCCATCAGCATGCCTGGCGTGATCTTGTCGCAGTTGGAGATGCAGACCATCGCGTCGGCGCAATGGGCGTTGACCATGTATTCGACGCTGTCGGCGATGATCTCGCGCGAGGGCAGGCTGTAGAGCATGCCGTCATGGCCCATGGCGATGCCGTCATCGACCGCGATGGTGTTGAACTCCTTGGCGACGCCGCCGGCGTTCTCGATCTCGCGCGCGACGAGCTGGCCGAGGTCCTTGAGATGGACATGGCCCGGAACGAACTGGGTGAAGGAGTTCACCACCGCCACGATCGGCTTGCCGAAATCGCCATCCTTCATGCCGGTGGCACGCCAGAGGCCGCGGGCGCCGGCCATGTTGCGGCCATGGGTGGAGGTTGCGGATCTCAGCTTGGGCATTTCTTTGCGTCTCCGGTCTCGGGCTTGCGACGTCCCGTTCACGTCAAACTATCGCTGCGACGTCGCGCGTCAAAATTGAATTCTTCGATTTTGACGATCGGCGCCATGCATGGCGCGCGCATGGATAAGCGACAGATCGTTTCCGAATTGGCATAAGGGCTTTCCGTTTGTGGCCGAACAGGAGGGCGATCCGGGCCATGCTGCGCAATATCGACGTCGACCTGCTGCGCAGCTTCGTCACCGTCGCGGAGCTCAGGAGCTTTACCCGCGCGGCAGCCGCCTTGTTCCGCAGCCAGTCCACCGTCAGCACCCAGATCCGCAGGCTGGAGGAGCTGGCAGGGCAGACCCTGCTGCAGCGGTCTCCGCATGAGGTTCTGCTCACGCGCGCGGGCGAACAATTCCTCGGCTATGCCCGCCGCATCGTTGCGCTGCACGACGAGGCGCTGGACGTCATCAACGCGCAGAGCGTCAGCGGGCGGGTGCGGCTGGCGGTGATGGACGACTACGCCACCGTCGTCCTGCCGGAGACGTTGGCCCGCTTCGCGCGCTCGCATCCGGAGGTCGAGCTCGAGGTCACCACTGGCTTCACGCGCGATCTGCTGAACAGCCTGGGCGAGGAGTTCGACCTCGTTCTCGCCACGCAGAAGGCCGGGGACGGCCGCGGCGAAGTGCTGCGCCGGGAGCAGACGGCCTGGGCCTGCTCGGACCGTGTCCCCTTCGCTATCGACGAGCCCCTGCAGCTTGCCTTGCTGAAGGCGCCCAACATGTTTCGCGAGTGGGCGCTGGAGGCGCTGGACGAAGCCGGCCTGCGCTGGCGCATCCTGTTCTCCTCGTCGAGCATCGGCGCCGTCGAGGCCATGGCGGCCTCCGGCGTGGCGCTGACGGTCGTGAAGGCCGGCACGGCCCGTCCCGGTCTTCAGCTGCTCGGGGCCGAGCACGGCCTGCCGGTGCTGCCGGCCTCCGAGATCGCGCTGCATCTCGCTCCGGGCCGGACATCGGCCGCCATGGCCGCGCTCTCCGCCTTTCTGGCGGAAGCTTTGAGCGATGGCGCGCCCTCGTATTGAGGCGGCGCTTTCCAAAGCCTTTTCCGATCGTTCCCGGATCGCCGCAGGGAAATTCCGCTTCGAGAGCGGACGGCGGCATGCGGGCCGCGGTTCAAAACCGCCCAACTTCGCCTAGCAAATTGAATTTGTTCGAGAATTCATTTTTGTCGAAAAACTTTCAAAAAGCGCGTTGACAGGAGAAAGATGTCCCGCCTATAAACCGCCCATCGAGACGGCGCCGCCGC
>NZ_MKSQ01000006.1 GCF_001898115.1 Allobosea sp. 67-29
GGCTTGCGCACCTCGACGATGTTGATCGTCACGTCGGCCTTGGTGAGCTTGGTGACCTCCTTGCGGAGCTTCTCGATGTCGGCACCCTTCTTGCCGATCACCACGCCCGGGCGAGCCGAGTAGATGGTGACGCGGCACTTCTTGTGCGGACGTTCGATGATGATCTTCGAGACGGCGGCCTGCTTCAGCAGCTTCATCAGGGCGGCGCGGATCGCCATGTCCTCATGCAGCAGCTTGCCGTACTCGCCCTTGCTGGCGAACCAGCGCGAGTCCCAGGTCCGGTTGATGCCGAGGCGAAGGCCGATCGGATTGATTTTCTGACCCATCGTTCTCTCCTCAGGCCTGCGCGGCAGCCTGCTCGCGCACCACGATCGTGATGTTCGAGAACGGCTTCATGATACGGGCGCCACGGCCGCGGGCGCGGGCGTGGAAGCGCTTCATGACCAGCGCCTTGCCGACGAAGGCCTGCGCGACGACGAGATCGTCGACGTCGAGATCATGGTTGTTCTCGGCGTTGGCGATCGCGCTCTGCAGGCACTTGCGAACGTCGGTCGCGATGCGCTTGCGGGAGAACTCGAGATCGGCGAGCGCCGTCGCGACCTTCTTGCCACGGATCAGCTGAGCGACGAGGTTCAGCTTCTGCGGCGAGACGCGCAGGTTGCGGGCGACCGCAACCGCTTCGTTCTCAGGCAGCGCACGGGGGGCGGATGCTTTACCCATGGCTTACTTCCTCTTCGCCTTCTTGTCGGCGGCATGGCCGTGGAAGGTGCGCGTCGGCGAGAACTCGCCGAACTTGTGGCCCACCATCTCCTCGGACACGGACACCGGCACATGCTTCTGGCCGTTGTAGACGCCGAACGTCAGACCGACGAACTGCGGCAGGATCGTGGAGCGACGGCTCCAGATCTTGATGACTTCATTACGGCCCGAGGTCCTGGCGACCTCGGCCTTCTTCAGGAGGTATCCGTCGACGAACGGACCTTTCCAAAGCGAACGCGCCATGACGGACCTCAGTTCTTCTTCTTGCGGGCGTGACGGCTCGACACGATGAACGTATCGGTCCGCTTGTTCGAGCGGGTCTTCTTGCCCTTGGTCGGCAGACCCCACGGCGTGACCGGATGACGGCCGCCGGAGGTGCGGCCTTCACCACCGCCATGCGGATGGTCGACCGGGTTCATCGAGACGCCGCGGTTATGCGGGCGACGGCCGAGCCAGCGCGAGCGACCCGCCTTGCCGTCGTTCCGGTTCATGTGATCCGGGTTCGATACGGCACCGACGGTGGCGTAGCACAGGCCCGAGATCAGGCGTTGCTCGCCCGAGTTCAGGCGGACGATGACGTAGCCTTGGTCGCGGCCGACGATCTGGGCGTAGTTGCCCGCGGACCGCGCCAGCGCGCCGCCCTTGCCGATCTTCAGCTCGACATTGTGAACGATCGTGCCGATCGGCAGCGAGCCCATCGGGGCGGCGTTGCCGGGCTTCACGTCGACATTGTCGCCCGCGACCACCGTGTCGCCGACAGCCAGGCGCTGCGGCGCCAGGATGTAGGACTGCTCGCCGTCCTGATACTTGATCAGGGCGATGAACGCCGTGCGGTTCGGGTCATACTCCAGCCGCTCGACGGTCGCCGGGATGCCGGCCTTGCCGCGACGCTTGAAATCGACCAGGCGCAGCGTGCGCTTGTGGCCACCGCCGCGGAAGCGGACGGTGATGCGGCCGAGGTTGTTGCGGCCGCCCGAGGAGCTCTTGCCCTCGGTCAGAACCTTGACCGGCTTGCCCTTGTAGAGCTCGCTGCGGTCGACGATCACGAGCTGGCGAAGGCTCGGCGTGATCGGCTTGAAATGCTTCAAAGCCATTGTGCTTCCCTCACAGGCCCGTGGTCACGTCGATCGAATGGCCCTCTTCGAGGGTCACGACCGCTTTCTTGACGTCCGAGCGCTGGCCGAGCCGGCCCCGGAAGACCTTGACCTTGCCCTCGGTGACGATCGTGTTGACGCTCTTCACCTTGACGTCGAAGAGCTTCTCGACCGCGGCCTTGATCTGCGGCTTGGTCGCCGTCTTGGCGACCTTGAACACGACCTTGTTGTGCTCGGAGAGCGTGGTCGCCTTCTCGGTGATGACCGGCGCCACGATCACGTCGTAGTGGCGCGGGTCCAGGTTCTTGGCGGACTGGCTCATTTGAAGCGCGCCTCCAGCGCATCGACAGCCGCGCGCGTCAGGACGAGCTTGTCGCGACGCAGAATGTCATAGACGTTGATGCCCTGGACCGGCAGCACGTCGACGTTGGGGATCGAGCGAGCGGCCAGGCCGAAATTCGTATCGATCTCGGCGCCGCCGACGATCAGCGCGCTCGACAGGTCGAGCTTGCCGAAATGGCCGAGCAGCACCTTGGTCTTCGGCTCGGACAGCGTGGCATCGTCGATGACGATGATGCCGGCATCCTTGGCCTTGGCCGAGAGCGCATGGCGCAGAGCGAGCGCGCGGACCTTCTTCGGCAGCTCATGGGCATGGTCGCGCACGACCGGACCGAAAGCCTTGCCGCCGCCGCGGAACTGCGGAGCCGAAGCCGCGCCGTGGCGAGCGCCGCCGGTGCCCTTCTGCTTGTAGATCTTCTTGCGGGTGCGGTCGACTTCCGAGCGGCCCTTGGACTTGTGGGTCCCGGCGCGGCGCTTGGCGAGCTGGTAGCGGACCATGCGGGCGAGCAGATCGGCACGCGGCTCGAGGCCGAACACGGTATCCGACAGCTCCAGGGAGCCGGCCTTACCGCCTTCAAGAGTGACGATATCGAGTTTCATCACGCGTTCTCCTCAGCCTGGGCCGCAGGAGCCTCTGCCTTTGCCTCGCCGGCAACCTTGAACTTGCCCGGCAGCGGCGCATCCTTCGGCAGGGCGCGCTTGACGGCGTCGCGGACGTGGATCCAACCGCCGGCGACGCCCGGAACGGCGCCCTCGACGAGGATCAGGCCGCGCTCGACGTCCGTCTGGACGACGCGCAGGTTCTGCGTGGTCACGCGCTCGGCGCCGAGATGGCCCGGCATCTTCTTGTTCTTGAAGGTCTTGCCCGGGTCCTGACGGCCACCGGTCGAACCGATCGAACGATGCGAGACCGAGACGCCGTGCGTGGCACGCAGACCGCCGAAGTTCCAGCGCTTCATGCCGCCGGCGAAGCCCTTGCCGGTGGTGGTGCCGGAGACGTCGACGAACTGGCCGACGACGAAATGGTCGGCGGTGAGCTCGGCGCCGACCGGGATCAGCGCATCATCGCTGACGCGGAACTCGACGATCTTCTGCTTCGGCTCGACCTTGGCGACGGCGAAATGGCCGCGCTGCGCCTTCGAGACGTTCTTGACCTTGGCCAAGCCCGACCCGAGCTGCACGGCGGCATAGCCGTTCTTCTCGACCGTGCGATGCGCGACGACCTGGCAGTTGTCGAGCTTCAGCACGGTGACCGGAATGTGCTCGCCGGCATCCGTGAAGATGCGGGTCATCCCGACTTTCTGTGCAATCACACCGGAACGCATCGGTGCATACCTTCCCTTGGGGTCATGTCCATCCGGGGTGAGCCGGAAACAGAGGACCCGTTAAAACTGGATCAGAGCTTGATTTCGACGTCGACGCCGGCGGCGAGATCGAGCTTCATGAGGGCGTCGACCGTCTGGGGGGTCGGGTCGACGATGTCGAGAACCCGCTTGTGGGTCCGCATCTCGAACTGCTCGCGCGACTTCTTGTCGATATGGGGCGAGCGGTTGACGGTGAACTTCTCGATGAGCGTCGGCAGCGGGATCGGTCCGCGGACCTGGGCGCCCGTGCGCTTCGCCGTCGACACGATCTCGCGGGTCGACGCGTCGAGGACACGGTGATCGAACGCCTTGAGGCGGATCCGAATGTTCTGACCGTTCATGGTCTTTGTTCTCCGTGACGTGAAAAGGCGAAGGCCCAGAAGGGCCCTCGCCCCCCACGAAAACGCGTTACGCGATGATGCTGGCGACGACGCCTGCGCCGACGGTGCGGCCGCCTTCGCGGATGGCGAAGCGCAGCTTCTCTTCCATCGCGATCGGGGCGAT
>NZ_MKSQ01000007.1:0-223314 GCF_001898115.1 Allobosea sp. 67-29
AGCCGCCGCCGGCGAGCTTCTTGAACTTCACCAGCGCGAAATCGGGCTCGATGCCGGTGGTGTCGCAATCCATGACGAGGCCGATCGTGCCTGTCGGCGCGATCACGGTCGCCTGGGCGTTGCGGTAGCCGTAGCGCTTGCCCTGCTCCAGCGCCTCGTCCCAGACGATGCGCGAGCGCTCCGCCATGGTGACGGCCGAGCCGCCGAGACGGGCGAGGGTGGCGTGGTCGAGCGGGACCGGGGTGACGCTCAGGCCCTCATAGCCGTCGGCAAGGCCATGGGCCGCCGTGCGGTGGTTGCGGATGACGCGCAGCATGTGGCTGGCGTTCTTCTTGTAGCCGGGGAAGGGGCCGAGTTCGCCCGCCATCTCGGCCGAGGTCGCATAGGCGACGCCGGTCATGATCGCGGTGAGGGCGCCGGCCAGCGCACGGCCCTCGTCGGAGTCGTAGCCGAGGCCCATGGTCATCAGCAGGCCGCCGATATTGGCGTAGCCGAGGCCGAGCGTGCGGTACTCGTAGGAGAGCTCGGCGATCTCGCGGCTCGGGAACTGCGCCATCGTCACCGAGATCTCGAGCACGACGGTCCAGAGCCGGCAGAGATGCTCATAGGCCGCAACGTCGAAGCTCTTGGTCTGCGTATCGTAGAACTGCAGCAGATTGGCCGAGGCCAGGTTGCAGGCGGTGTCGTCGAGGAACATGTACTCGGAGCACGGATTGGACGCCCGGATCCGGCCGGAAGCCGGGCAGGTGTGCCAGTCGTTCATCGTCGAGTTGAAGTGCAGGCCGGGATCGGCCGAGGCCCAGGCGGCGTAGCCGATCTTCTCCCAGAGGTCGCGGGCCTTCAGCGTCTTGTGGACCTTGCCGGTGGTGCGGGCGGTCAGGTTCCAGTCGGCATCCGTTTCCACCGCGCGCAGGAAATCGTCGGTCAGCGAGACCGAGTTGTTCGAATTCTGGCCGGAGACGGTGAGATAGGCGTCGGAATCCCAGTCGGTGTCATAGGTGTCGAAGGAGATGTCCTTGTAGCCCTGCTTGGCGAACTGGATGACGCGCTTGATGTAGTTGTCCGGCACCAGCGCCTTGCGGGCGAGCTTGATCTCGCGCTTCAGGGCCGGGTTCTTCTCGGGGTCGAAGCAGGAATCGGCGTCGCCCTCGCAGTTCACGCAGGCCTTGAGTACGGCCTTCATGTGCTTCTTGACGGTCTTGGAGCCGGTGACGAGGGCGGCGACCTTCTGCTCTTCCTTCACCTTCCAGTCGATATAGGCCTCGATATCCGGATGGTCGGCATCGACCACGACCATCTTGGCGGCGCGGCGGGTGGTGCCGCCCGACTTGATCGCGCCGGCGGCACGGTCGCCGATCTTGAGGAAGGACATCAGGCCGGACGACTTGCCGCCGCCGGCGAGCTTCTCGCCTTCGCCGCGCAGCATCGAGAAGTTCGAGCCGGTGCCGGAGCCATACTTGAACAGGCGGGCCTCACGGACCCAGAGGTCCATGATGCCGCCCTCGTTGACGAGGTCGTCCTGCACGCCCTGGATGAAGCAGGCATGCGGCTGCGGGTGCTCGTAGCTCGACTTCGACTTCACCAGCTTGCCGGTCTTGAAGTCGACGTAGAAATGGCCCTGGCTCGGGCCGTCGATGCCATAGGCCCAGTGCAGGCCGGTGTTGAACCATTGCGGCGAATTCGGCGCGACGCGCTGGGTGGCGAGCATGAAGCGCAGCTCGTCATGGAAGGCCGCGGCATCCTCCTCGGAGGAGAAATAGCCGCCCTTCCAGCCCCAATAGGTCCAGCAGCCGGCGAGGCGGTCGAAGACCTGCTTGGAGGAGATTTCCGATCCGTAGCGCTCGCCCTCGGGCAACTCGGCGAGAGCGGCCTCGTCGGCGACGGAGCGCCAGAGGAAGGAGGGGACGTCGTTCTCCTCAAACTTCTTCAGGCGCGCCGGCACGCCGGCCTTGCGGAAGTACTTCTGCGCGAGCACGTCGCTGGCGACCTGCGACCAGGCCTCGGGAACCTCGATGCCTTCCAACCGGAAGACGACGGAGCCGTCCGGGTTCTTGATCTCGCTGACGGCCGATCGGAACGGGATCGCAGCATAGGGCGACTGTCCGGCGGTGGTGTAGCGGCGCTCGATGCGCATGATCTTCGTCCCTTGATCTGCCGCGGGCCTGCTTCGCAAGCCACGCGCGGCCGGTTGATCACCGGCTCCTGATGTCAGCCCAAACTCGGTTCGATGCCCTGTGGGTCCCGGCGATGTAGCCTCGCCGATGGTCCCGGACGCGCCCAAAATGTCCGCGCAAATCCGTTCGCTTCCGCTGTCGATGGCGGATGCGGCGGTAGGCCCGGGACACACTGGAAAACTAGGGTTTCGCAGTCATCCAGAGGGGGTGCCGCCGGCCGTCATGCGATGGTCAAAATCTAGCGCCCCAAAGCCGTCTTCGTCAAGGAATAGTGCGGGGTCGAACTTGTGGATACGACATCTGGTAGGAACATGTGAGTTGTGGGGATAAGGTTCAAGGCTCGGGCTAAGCCTTGGGAATCCCGCGCAGAATCGCCGCTGCGCGGCAAGATTGCCACAGGGCCGGCCGATGCGCAGTCCCTAAAATCCCCGCTATTCATGGTTGACGGATGCTGAATCCATGCCGTCCCGGCATCCGCTTGAAGGTCCCGGTTGTGGGCTCGGCGGCAAGTGCTTGAAGCGGCGTCGATTGTGGCTGTCACGAAGCCGAATCGCGGCAGGAATCGGGCGGGGCGTCGCGACAGAATCAGGTTGTGTCGCGATGTGACCCGGTGTTCCGGCTCCGGGCTGGACAGGGCGGGGCGCTGGCGCCATAAGTCGGCCCCGATCCGGCGCGCGGGCGGCGCGCGGACGAGTGCATCGGCGCAAGGCGGGAAGGGCTGGGCGATGAAGAACTGGCTGCTGCAGATCTTCACCTGGTGGAACGGCCAGACCATGGGCACCCGCTTCCACACCTGGCGCTTCGGCGAACGGGTCGGCGAGGATGAGTTCGGCAATGTCTATTACCGCACCAAGGGCGGCGTGAAGGACAAGGCGCTCGGCTTCCAGCGCCGCTGGGTGGTCTATAATGGACCGATCGAGGCCTCGAACATTCCGGCGGGCTGGAACGGCTGGCTGCATCACACCGTCGATGTCGCGCCCTCCGAGGAAAGCTACCAGCCGCGCGAGTGGCAGCAGCCGCACCAGCAGAACTGGACCGGCACGGCGCTGGCCTATCGTCCGCAGGGCTCGACCCTGGCCGAGGGCGAGCGACCCGCCGCCACGGGCGACTATCAGGCCTGGACGCCGGGCCGCTGAGCCGACTGGCGGCGCGCAGATCCGGGCCGAGGACGGTCTGGCCGTCGCCATCGACCATATCGAGACCTGCATGAGAGGTTGAGAAGGCAACGCGCCCTTTTTCCGCTGCCTTTGCCGTGTTACTGCGCCCCGTCGCGCTCTTGTCCGCGATGCCGGAGAGATTCGCGCCAGCATGCCGTCCCTGTTCCGTTTCCCGATCCTGGCGGGTCTCGCCGCGAGCGCTCTGACGATGACGGTCGCCGCCGGGCCGGCTTTGGCCGACCGCATCAAGAATCCGACGGCGGTTTTCGCCGGGCTCGACAAGATCACCGGCCGGATCATCTCCTTCGAGGTGGCGATCGACGAGACCGTGCAGTTCGGCGCGCTGCAGATCACGCCGCGCGTCTGCTGGACGCGCCCGCCCACCGAGGCGCCGCGCACCGATGCCTTCGTCGAGGTCGACGAGGTCACCTTCAACAACGAATATCGCCGCATCTTCACCGGCTGGATGTTCGCCGACAGCCCAGGTCTGCACGGCGTCGAACACGCGATCTACGATGTCTGGCTGACCGACTGCAAAGGCGGCACCGAGATCATCGTCGATCCGAAGGAGCCCGAGCCGCCTCCGCCGCCGGAGGAGCCGCGCAGGCCGCGCACCACCCCGCCGCGCGACGTGAATCAGCCGCCTCCGGGCGGAGGGCGGATCGATGTCGAGCCGCCGCGCGGCGTGCCGGTGCAGCCGCAGCGTCCGAGCCAGCGCTTCTTCCCGACCAATCCCGTCCCCGGCCGCGATCCCGCCGGCAGCGGCGGCTGAGGCCGGGAACCGGTCCGTACGCCGGATGCGGGGCCAAGAGGCGTTTACAGCGTGCGCTTTCGCCCCTATCTGAGCGCAACGGACAGGACGATCACGGAAAACCAAAGCAGAATCATGCGCCCCGAAATCCAGACGCAACTCGATAACGCCAAGCAGTCGATCGGACTGCTGAGGAGGCATCTTTGACTGGGATCAAGCCCAGCGCCGCCTCGCTGAACTGAACGCGCTCTCCGAGGGCCCGGATTTTTGGAACGATGCTGACGCCGCGCAGAAGCTGATGCGCGAGCGCACCTCGCTCGAGACGCAGATCGACGGCATCGGCAAGCTCGAACGCGACCTCGACGACGCCCTGACGCTGATCGAGCTCGGCGAGATGGAAGACGACGAGGCCACGGTCAGCGAGGGCGAGCAGGCGATCAAGGCCGTCCAGGATGAGGCCGCCCGGCTGCAGGTCGAAACCTTGCTGTCGGGCGAGGCCGACATGCTCGACACCTATGTCGAAATCCATCCCGGCGCGGGCGGCACCGAGAGCCAGGACTGGGCCGAAATGCTGCTGCGCATGTACCGGCGCTGGGGCGAACGGCGGAAGTTCAAGGTCGAGACGCTCGAATATCAGGACGGCGACACGGCCGGCATCAAGTCGGCGACGCTGCAGTTCAAGGGCCACAACGCCTATGGCTGGCTGAAGACCGAATCCGGTGTGCACCGTCTCGTGCGTATCTCGCCCTTCGACTCCAACGCCAGAAGGCAGACCTCCTTCGCGTCGGTCTGGGTCTACCCGGTGGTCGACGACCGCATCGTCATCGACGTCAAGGAATCGGACTGCCGGATCGACACCTATCGCGCCCAGGGCGCGGGCGGCCAGCACATCAACACGACCGATTCGGCGGTGCGCATCACGCATATCCCGACCGGTATTGCGGTGGCCTGCCAGCAGGAGCGCTCGCAGCACAAGAACCGGGCCAAGGCCTGGGAAATGCTGCGCGCGCGGCTCTACGAGGTCGAGCTGAAGAAGCGTGAGGAAAAGGCCAATGCCGAGGCGGCCTCCAAGACCGATATCGGCTGGGGTCACCAGATCCGCTCCTATGTGCTGCAGCCCTATCAGCTCGTGAAGGATCTGCGTACCGGCGTCAGCTCGACAGCGCCGTCCGACGTGCTCGACGGCGATCTCGACCCATTCATGGAAGCCTCGCTGGCGCAGCGCGTCTACGGCACCGAGGTCGAGGTCGAGGACATCGACTGATCCGGCACAGCGCAAGGAAACGGCCCGGGAGCGGATGGCGCTTCCGGGCCGTCTTTCCGTCGGATGTCGCTATAGCGATGCTTGCAGAATTCCAGCCAATTTGCTGCCGGCATTGAGGAATCTGGTCGGGTCGACCGGCTCCTCGTTGATCCGCGTTTCGTAATGCAGATGCGGGCCGGTCGAACGGCCGGTGGTGCCGACCCGGCCGAGCACGGTTCCGGTCTTGACGATCTGGCCGACCGAAACGGAAATCGCCGACATATGAGCGTAGCGCGTGCTCAGCCCGTTGGCGTGCTCGACTTCCACCATGTTGCCGTAGCCGCCATTGTACTCTGCCGCGACGACCTTGCCCGGCGCGGTGGCGAGGATAGCCGAGCCCGCGGCGGCGCGGAAGTCGACGCCGGTATGCATCGCCAGACCCCGGGTGAAAGGGTCGGTGCGGTAGCCGAAATTCGAGGTGAACTCGTGGTCGCCGCTCATCGGGCGGGCCAGCGGCATCTGCTCGACGAGCCCGCGCAGGCGTACCAGCGCGGTCAGGCGCGGCTGCAGATCCATCAGGGTGGCGGCGAACGGGCCGGTGGAGGCATCGAGCTTCACCGGCACGAGCGGGCCGCCCATGCCGCCCTCGGCGGCGCCCGGAACGGCCATCCGA
This sequence comes from Allobosea sp. 67-29, assembly GCF_001898115.1. Taxonomy (GTDB): domain Bacteria; phylum Pseudomonadota; class Alphaproteobacteria; order Rhizobiales; family Beijerinckiaceae; genus Allobosea. The sequence continues at coordinate 5,999 of NZ_MKSQ01000007.1, forward strand.
CTGATGTCGAGGCCGGTCTCCGCAAGCGCGCTGCGCAGCTTCTTCTGGGTTTCGGCGACCTTCTGGTCCATGTCCTTGAGAGCATCGAGCTGCGCTGCGGATGTCTGGTCCATCGCGGCACCCAGCTTTTCCAGGCTGGCTTCGACGCGCTTGGCCGGAGGCTGCTCGGCCTGCGCTTCCCCTGATTGCCAACCACCGGCGTTCGCCTCCGCGCCGCGTAGCGGCGGCGCCTCCGGCGCCGGAGTCGGCTTGCTCGGCACGATCGGCGCGAAACTGGTCACGCCCGAGGCGCGAACCGGCTCCTCCGGCTTGGCGACGCGGGGGCGCAGCGGCAGCTTGCCGGTCGGCAGGAGTCCGTTCGACTGCAGCGTGTCGGTAAGCGCCGTCACCAAGGACTGCCGTGATTCGAGTTCGGCCTGCCGGGTCGCCAGCTCGTCGACGCGCGACTCGACGCTGTCCTGGTCGAGCAGCGCGCGGCTGGCATAGCGATCGATGTCGGCGCGCAGCGCGGCGATGCGGTCCTCATAGGCATATTGACGGGTCGTCTCGCGAGCGATCAGCCGCGCCGCGAGGTCGTCCTTGCTGAGGATGTACCAACCGGCGGTGCCGCTGCAGGCCGTCATCAGGGCGAGCCAGCCGAGGCCGATGAGCATGGTCGAGCGGCGGACCGTGTAGGTCCTGTGGACGATCAGCCCGCTGGCGGGAAGGGTTGGAGCGGTCTGTGGCTGAGGATGCATACGCGGTACCGGGAAAACGCTGCCGATACCGCCATTAGGAATTGTTAGGGTTAATCTTTCGCAAAGGCCGGCGGCGAAACTCCGGCTACAGTGCGCGCGCCGCGGCAAGTACCTCTTCGGCATGGCCGGCGACCTTCACCTTCCGCCAGATCCGCGCGATGCGGCCTTCGGCGTCGATCAGGAACGTCGAGCGCTCGATGCCCATGAACTTGCGGCCATACATGCTCTTCTCGGTCCAGATGCCGTAGGCTTGCGCCAGGGTCTGGCTCTCATCGGCGAGAAGCGTCAGATCGAGCTGGTGCTTCAGCTTGAAGCGATCATGTCGTTGGGCGGAATCGGGAGAGACTCCGACGATCTCCGTCGCGCAGGCGGCAAATTCCGGGCGCAACCGGTTGAAGTCGATCGCCTCGCGAGTGCAGCCGGTCGTGTCGTCCTTCGGGTAGGCGTAGAGCACGAGCTTGCGCCCACGGAAGCTCTCCAGCGAGACTTCCTCACCACCATCGCGCGGCAGCCGAAAATCCGGCGCCCTGTCACCTTCCTTCAGAACCATGGTCGTCTGCCTTCCTTTTGTCGCCTTCGGCGGGCATGGACCGCCCTGCACCGCTGCATTTTCGATCGGATGACCGCGGTGATCTACGCTTGTGTTATCGCACCGGATCTCTCCGAGAAGTCGACTTCCTTCCGGTCCGATGCGAGAGCCGCATAGCAGGCCGGGGGCGGCAATCTGGCGAAAGATGCGGCAGGCGGCGGTTGCGGCTTGCCGAATCGCATCGTCGGACGACATCGACATCCATGCCGTCTCCCGAGATTGCGGCAAGGGGCGCTTCTGCGTCACCTTGTCCAACCCGGTACCGGCGCCCGAGAGGACCACGCGGATTTGGCCGACGAGGATGCAAAGGTTGCGGGTGGCGAGCCCGTCGCGCCGGTACCCCCCGAGGGCGCCTGCGACGCCGCGGTGGTGAAGAGGCGCGCCAAGGCGGGCCTCACCCTGATCTGCGTTGCCATCTTCCTCGGCGTGCTGGCGCTGGCGGGCTCGGCGGTGACCTTGCTCGTCACCGGGATCATTCCGCTTTCCGGCCTCGAGGGGCGGATTTCGTCGGCAATGGAGGAGAGGCTGGGCCCGGGCTGGACGGTCGAGGCGGCCTCCGCCGAGCTTGGCCGCATCGACGGCCATTCCCAGCTCCGGGTCCGTCAGGTGTCCTTCCGTCATTCCAGCGGTGCCGTGATCCGGGCTCCGGAAGCGATTCTCGGTTATGAACCGCTGGCGCTGCTCAGAGGCGACATCCGCCTCGTCTCGATCGATCTGCGCGGCGTGAATGTCCGGCTCGGCGTCGATAGGAACGGTGCCCTGGTCGTCAACGCCGATTCGGCCCCGGCCGAGGCGCAGCCACCGGCGGCGATACCCGATGCCGCGCAGTGGAATGCTTTCACCGGCATCATGGGCGCGATTTCGACCCTGGCCCGCGGCGACGGGTTGCTCGGCGCCCTCGAAACGGCCGGCATCAACGGAGCGCGGCTGTCGCTGGTCGATCCGGAAGGACGGCAGAAGGCGGGCTTTGAGGATGTCGAGATCCGGCTGACGCGGCTCGGCCAGCACGGAACCCGGCTCTTGATGAAGGGCAGAACCGGGCAGCGGTGGAAGGAGATGTCGGTCGACCTTTCGACCGAGGCGGACGGGACGCAGCGGGCCGACATCGACATCCTGCGGTTCGAGCCGGCCGAGGCCGTGGCGCTCGCCTTCGGGACGGGCGGTGTCGTGCTGGACGGCTTGCCGCTCAAGGGCAAGGCGACGCTGCGGCAGACGCCGGACGGCAAGCAGTCGCTGACCGCCAGCCTCGACGTTCAGGCCGGTTCCGTCCGGTTCCCCGATGGGCCGATGCCGACGCTGAAGCTCGACTCCGCGCATCTGGAAGTGGCGAGCGGCGCGGATCTGTCGGACCTGCGGATCGTGCGCGGTGAGCTCAATGCCGGAGCGACGCATTTCACGGCCTCCGGCGCCCTGCGTGAAGAGAATGGCGGTTGGCGCCTGGAGCTCGCCGCCAACGGGCAGCTCGTCGGCCTCGACGCCGACCCGGCGGTGCAGATCGACAACCTCAAGGCCAATCTGAAGATAGATCCGGCCAACGGTGCCGTTTCCGTCGATGAACTCGGCATCGAAGGGCCGAAGGCGCATGTCGGGCTGACCGCCTTCGTCCAGCGCGTCGGCAGCTCGCCGCTGCAGCGCTTCCACATCAAGGCGACCGATTCGGACCCGCGGGCGCTGCTCGCGATCTGGCCGCGCTTCACCTCGCCGGAGGTGCACGACACGTTGCGGCGCCAGCTGGCCGCGGGGCACATGAAGCTGCTGACCGTCGATCTCGACCTGCCGGCCGAAGACCATGCCAAGCTGGTTCACGGGCACGGCATGCCGGACGATGCCCTGCTGGTGACGATCGACGCCGACCAGGTGCGTTACCTCCCGGATCCGGGGCTGCCGCCCCTGACGGATGCGGCCGTCACTGGCAAGGTCACCGGGCGGACCGTGCAGCTGGCGATCGGGCAGGCCACAGCCGACCTCGGCGGTGGCCGAAGCATGAAGCTGAGCGAGGCGAGCTTCGCCATGCCCGAGTTCTGGATGCAACGGGCGCCGGCGAACATCGGCTTCCGGATCATGGGCCCGGCCGATGCGCTGGTCGCCTTGCTCGCCTTTCCGGCCTTGAAGGATTTTTCGCCTGGCCGGATCGATCCGGCCACGATGAAGGGCACGGCCGATCTCAAGGTCGCGCTCACCCTGCCGCTCGCCGGTGACCTGAGGACGGACGAGATCGCGGTCAGCGGCAGCGGCACCCTGTCCGGCCTGGCTTCGGACACGCTGCTCGGTACCGAGAAGCTCGAAGCCGGCTCGCTTGCGGTGAATTTCGACCGCGCTGGCCTGTCCCTGCGCGGCGATGCGCGGGTCGGAGGCGACAAGGCCCAGGTCGATGTCAGGCAGAATGCCAAGGGGCAGGGCGAGGCGACGCTGCTGCTCTCGCTCGATGCCGCGGCGCGGCAGAGACGAGGCTTCGGTCCGGAAGCCGGGATTTCCGGCACCCTTCCGGTCAAGGTCGTCAAGGCTTTCGGAAAGGGAGGTGACGCACCGCCCCATGTCGAGATCGATCTGACCAAGGTCGGCCTCGACGGCACCGTGCCGGGGCTGAGCAAGCCGGCGGGGCGGCCCGGCAAGGTCAGCTTCAACTACGTCGTCGACCCCGAGGGGCCCGACCTCGACGATTTCAGCCTCGATGCCGGCTCCGCGCAGATCAAGGGGCGGATCGAGCTCAACAAGCAGAACGCCCTCGAGAGTGCCAGCCTCTCCCAGTTTCGTCTGTCGCCGGGAGACAATTTGAAGCTCGACGTCAAGCGCGACGGCAACGTGACGAAGCTTCTCATCCGTGGCGCGGTGGCCGATATGCGCCCGTTCATCAAGGATTTGCAGGCACCGGCGCCAACAGCCCGCGGCGATCGCGCGGGCCATCAGAAGGCCGCCGATTACGACATCGACCTCGATGTCCCGATCCTGACCGGCTTCAACAACGAGGCGATCACCAGCGGGACGCTCAAGGCCTCGAAGCGCGGCGGCGATCTGAAGATGGTCAACTTCCAGGGCCGCATCGGCAAAGCCGATGTCACGGCCAGGCAGCGCCAGGGCGAGGGCGGCCGGCTGGTCGTCCAGACTCAGAACGGCGGTTCGCTGCTGCGCTTTCTCGATCTGTACAACAAGGCCTATGGCGGCAATCTGGTGCTGACGATGGGAGCGGGCGAGAGCCAGAGCGGGGACCTGCTCTTCCGCGACTTCCTCGTCCGCAACGAGCCGGCGCTGAAGCGGGTCGTCGGCAGCCAGTCGGCCAACGCCTTCTCCAGCGACCGCCCGGGAGGCGGGGGGCCGGAAGCGCGCGTCGATGTCAGCGAGGTCGAATTCACCAAGCTTCGGGCGGAATTCACCCGCTCCGCCAGCCGGCTCGACGTCTCGGACATGGTGATCTGGGGCCAGCAGGTCGGTTTCACCCTGCAGGGCCATGTCGATTATGGCCGCGACCGGGTGGATATCGGCGGGACCTTCGTGCCGGGCTATGCCTTCAACAACGCTTTCGCGCAGGTTCCGGTGGTGGGCGCGCTGCTAGGCGGCGGTAGCCAGTATGGCGGGCTTTTCGCCGTGAACTTCCGCATCTCGGGGCCGGCCAGCGCCCCGACCATGACGATCAACCCGCTCTCGGCCATCGCGCCCGGCATCCTCAGACGCTTTGTCGATCCGCTGGGCGGGGCCCCGGCGCAGCGGCCGGTTCAGCCCGGCGAATCAGCACCGCGCCCCTGAAGGCAAAGCCGCCGCCGAGCGGCGATGGCGCTATTCCGCCCGCAGCAGGATGTGCTTCTTCTTGCCGAATGAGAGCTTGATGACGCCTTCCGAGGTCAGGTCGGCGAGGCCGAGCGTCGCCCGCTCGTCGGTCACGGCCGCATCGTTGACGCGCAGGCCGCCGGCCTTGACTTGCCGGCGAGCTTCCCCCGTCGAGGGCACCAGCCCGGCCTTGACGAAGGCGGTGAGTACGCCGATGCCGGGCTCGATTTCGGCCCGCGCGATCGCGACGCTCGGCAGGTCGGCGGCGAGCCCGCCTTCCTCGAAGGTCTTGCGCGCGGTTTCGGCGGCGGCCTCCGCGGCCTCGCGGCCATGGACGATCGCGGTGATCTCGGTGGCGAGGATCTTCTTCGCCTCGTTCAGTTCGGCGCCGCCGAGCGCGGCGAGCCGGGCGATCTCGTCGAGCGGCAGGCGCGTGAACACCTTGAGGAAGCGGCCGACATCGGCGTCCTCGGTGTTGCGGAAATACTGCCAGAAGTCGTAGGGGCTGAAGACATCGGCATTGAGCCAGACCGCGCCATTGGCAGTCTTGCCCATCTTCGCGCCCGATGCGGTCGTCAGCAGCGGCGTCGTCAGGCAGTAGAGCTGCGGGCCGCCCATCCGGTGGGAGAGGTCGACGCCGTTGATGATGTTGCCCCACTGATCCGAGCCGCCCATCTGCAGGCGGCAGCCATAGCGGCGGTTGAGCTCGACGAAGTCGTAGCCCTGCATGATCATGTAGTTGAATTCGAGGAAGGACAGCGACTGCTCGCGGTCGAGCCTCAGCTTCACTGAATCGAAGGAGAGCATGCGGTTGACCGAGAAATGCCGGCCGACATCGCGCAGGAACTCGACATAGTTCAGCTTCAAGAGCCAGTCGGCGTTGTTGGCCATCATCGCGTCGGTTGGCCCGTCGCCATAGCGCAGGATGCGGCCGAAGACCCGCTTGATGCTCTCGATATTGGTCGCGATCTCCTCGACGGTGAGCAGCTTGCGCTGGTCGTCGCGGAAGGACGGGTCGCCGACCATGGAGGTGCCGCCGCCCATCAGCGTGATCGGGCGGTGACCGGTCTCCTGGAACCAGTAGAGCATGGTCAGCGAGATCAGGTTGCCGATATGGATCGAGGTCGCCGTCGCGTCATAGCCGACATAGGCGGTCTGGGTTCCCTGCCGGCACAGAGCATCGAGGCCTTCCGCGTCGGAGACCTGATGGATGAGGCCGCGCTCGTCGAGCACGCGCAGGAAATCGGACTTGTAGGTGGTCATGGCGAGGCTCGATGATGTGATGATTGTCTCGTCATGGTAGGGATTGTCCCGACCCTCGACGTTTTCGCGGGCTTCAGACCGCATTCGAGCAGTCGATGCTCGCCCGGAAGGCGAGCATGACGGCCCGGTTCCGGCTCAGGGCTGCTCCTGTTCCGATTTGATGATCTCTGGCCCGACCTTGGCGTCGAGATAGGCGCCGACCTGCTCCATGAGTTGTTCGACCCGGCCGTCGAAGAAGTGATTGGCGCCCTCGACGACGGCATGCTCGATCTGGATGCCCTTCTGGGTCTTCACCTTCTCGATCACCGCCATGACCTCCTTGACCGGCGCGACGCGGTCTTCCGAGCCGTGCACGAACAGGCCAGACGAGGGGCAGGGCGCCAGGAAGGAGAAGTCGTAGCGGTTCGCCATCGCCGCGATCGAGAGAAAGCCCTCGATTTCCGGGCGTCGCATCAGAAGCTGCATACCGATCCAGGCGCCGAAGGAGACGCCCGCGATCCAGCAATTCTTGGCCTCGGGGTTGAGGGCCTGCATCCAGTCGAGCGCCGCGGCCGCGTCCGAGAGCTCCCCTGCGCCGTGGTCGAAATGACCCTGGCTGCGGCCGACACCGCGGAAATTGAAGCGTAGCGCGGAGAAGCCGCGGTTCACGAAGGTGTAGAACAGATTGTAGACGATCTGGTTGTTCATCGTCCCGCCGAATTGCGGGTGCGGGTGCAGGATGATCGCGAGAGGCGCACCACGCTTCTTGGCGGGCTGGTAACGGCCCTCGATCCGGCCCGCGGGCCCGTTGAAGATAACCTCTGGCATCGTCTCACCGCTTCTTGCAGCAGCGCCGGCGCGGACGGGCAAAAAGCGGGCGCATGCCCGCCGGAAGCCCGGCCACCTTGACGGCGCCGCCTTGCGCGCCCTAGATGAAGAGCGCTTAGAATAGTTCTAACGGCCGTGAACAAGTCGAGAACAAAACGATGGATCGCAAGAGCGGACCGCGTTTCGACCCTTCCGGCCGGTTCGGATGGGCGGCTATAGCACGGCGCACAGGTGCAATTTCAAGCATTTCGTATCGGTGACCCGGGCGGTGACGAGGATGGAGCAGGCAAGATCGTGACGGCGGGACGCGCCTATCTCGACCATAATGCCACGACCCCGGTCCGGCCGGAGGTCGCGCATGCGGTCGCGCATGCGCTGACGCTGCCGGGCAATCCGTCCTCCGTCCATGGCGAGGGACGCGCCGCGCGGGCCGCCATGGAGCGGGCGCGCGAGCAGGTCGCCAGGCTCGTCGGGGCCAAGGCCTCGAACGTGGTCTTCACCAGCGGCGGCACGGAAGCGAATGTCGCCGTGCTCTCGCCCGGCCTGATGGATTGCGATGGCGGCCGCGATTGCGTGCGGACGCCCGCGACGCTTCTGCTTCATAGCGCGACGGAACATGCCTGCGTCCGTGAAGGACATCGTTTCTCGGCCGGTGCGGTCGAAGCCATCCCGGTCGATGCAAACGGCTTGGTCGACCTCTCCTGGCTGGATGCACGGCTGACGCGTTTCGTCACTGACAACCCCGGCGCGCGGGCGCTCGTCTCGATCCATCTCGCCAATAACGAGACCGGGGTGATCCAGCCGATCGCTGAAGCGGCTGCAATCGTGCATCGCCATGGCGGCCTCATGCATAGCGACGCCGTGCAGGCGGCCGGCAAGATCGCCATCGATATCATGGCTGTTGGCGCCGATGTGCTGACCCTCTCGGCGCACAAGATCGGCGGGCCGAAGGGCATCGGCGCGATCGTCTTCAGGACGGGCGCGCTCGAACTCTCCGACAAGCCGATGCGTGGCGGCGGGCAGGAGCGCGGCTGGCGGGCCGGGACCGAAAACCTGCCCGGAATCATCGGCTTCGGCGCGGCGGCTGAGATCGCCGGCAAGCTTCTGGCCGAAGAGGCGAAGCGACTCGCGGGGCTCCGTGATCGCCTGGAAGCGGGTCTCGCCGCGCTGTCGTCGGAGACGGCGATCTTCGCCCAGTCCGCGCCGCGCCTGCCCAATACCAGCGCCTTCGCGACGCCGGGCCTCAAGGCGGAGACCATGCTGATCAAGCTCGATCTGGCCGGTGCCGCGTTGTCCTCGGGCTCGGCCTGCTCTTCGGGCAAGGTCAAGCGTTCGCATGTGCTCGATGCGATGAAAATCGACCCCGCCATGAGCGCAGGGGCCTTGCGAGCCTCGCTCGGATGGACCACCTCCGGGGCGGATATCGATCTGTTTCTCGCGGCCTACGAAAAGCTCGTGGCCACGCAACCCGATCGGAGCGCCAAGGCTGCCGCCTGAAGCGCCCCGCAACACGAAGACCAAACCGGCGGGCCTTGAACCCGCACTGGAGACTGAGAAATGGCAGCGGTCCAGGAGACCATCGATCAGGTCAAGTCTATCGACGTGACCGAGTATAAATACGGCTTCGTCACGGATCTGGAGGTCGAGAAGCCGGCCAAGGGCCTCACCGAGGACACGGTCCGCTACATCTCGGCGCGCAAGAACGAGCCGGAATGGATGCTGGAATGGCGGCTCGACGCCTTCCGCCGCTGGAAGACCATGACCGAGCCGACCTGGTCGCGGGTACACTACCCGCCGATCGATTATCAGGACATCTACTATTATGCGGCGCCGAAGAAGGGCGCGGCTCCGAAATCGCTCGACGAGGTCGATCCGGCGATTCTCGAGACCTACAAGAAGCTCGGCATCCCGCTGCGCGAGCAGGAGATCCTGGCCGGCGTCGCCCCGGAGAACCGCGTTGCGGTCGATGCGGTCTTCGACTCGGTCTCGGTGGTGACGACCTTCAAGGAAGAGCTCGCCAAGGCCGGCGTGATCTTCTGCTCGATCTCCGAGGCGATCCAGGAGCACCCCGAGCTGGTGAAGAAGTACCTCGCGACGGTCGTTCCGGTGACGGACAACTATTTCGCGACGCTGAACAGTGCGGTCTTCACCGATGGCTCCTTCGTCTACATCCCCAAGGGCGTACGCTGCCCGATGGAGCTGTCGACCTATTTCCGCATCAACGAGCAGAATACCGGCCAGTTCGAGCGCACGCTGATCATCGCCGACGAGGGCGCTTATGTCAGCTATCTCGAAGGCTGCACGGCGCCCAAGCGCGACGAGAACCAGCTCCATGCCGCCGTGGTCGAGCTGATCGCGCTGGATGATGCCGAAATCAAGTACTCGACCGTCCAGAATTGGTATCCGGGCGATGCGGAGGGCAAGGGCGGCATCTACAACTTCGTGACCAAGCGCGGCGACTGCCGCGGCAGGAACTCGAAGATCTCATGGACGCAGGTCGAAACCGGCTCGGCGATCACCTGGAAGTATCCGTCCTGCATCCTGCGCGGCGACGGCTCGCGCGGCGAGTTCTACTCGATCGCGGTTTCGAACGGCGCCCAGCAGGTCGATAGCGGCACCAAGATGCTGCATCTCGGCAAGAACACGACCTCGAAGATCATCGCCAAGGGCATTGCGGCCGGCAAGTCGGACTCGACCTATCGCGGCATCGTCTCGGCCCATCGCAAGGCGACGGGCGCGCGCAACTTCACCAACTGCGACTCGCTCCTGATCGGCGACCAGTGCGGCGCGCACACGATCCCCTACATCGAGGCCAAGACCGCGACCGCGATCTTCGAGCACGAAGCGACCACGTCGAAGATCGGCGAGGACCAGATGTTCTACTGCCAGCAGCGCGGCCTCTCCGAGGAGGAGGCGGTGGCGCTCATCGTCAACGGCTTCGTCAAGGAGGTGCTGCAGCAGCTCCCGATGGAGTTCGCCGTCGAGGCGCAGAAGCTGATCACGATCTCGCTCGAAGGCTCGGTCGGCTGACCTTTCGCGGCCGGGTTCGCCCCGGCCATCAAGTCTTTCCTTCACACGCCCGAGCCGCAGGCGCCTGGCATATGGCCAAGGCCGGTGGCGGCAAGAACACTGGACACGAACGATGCTCGAAATTCGCAATCTGGTCGTCAAGATCGCCGACGAGGACAAGCAGATCCTGAACGGCCTGAACCTCACCGTGAACGACGGCGAGGTCGCTGCCATCATGGGGCCGAACGGCTCCGGCAAGTCGACGCTGAGCTATGTCATCGCCGGCAAGGAGGACTATGAGGTCCTCGACGGCGAGATCCTGCTCAACGGCGAGAACGTGCTGGAGATGGAGGCCGATGCCCGCGCCGCCGCCGGCATCTTCCTCGCTTTCCAATATCCGCTGGAGATCCCCGGCGTAGCCACGATGACCTTCCTCAAGGCCGCCATGAACGCGCAGCGCAAGGCGCGTGGGCAGGACGAATTGCTGACCCCGGATTTCATCAAGCAGGTCAACGCCGCCGCCGACAAGCTCGGCATCGCCAAGGACATGCTGCGCCGCCCGCTCAATGTCGGCTTCTCCGGCGGTGAGAAGAAGCGCATGGAAATCCTTCAGATGGCTCTGCTTTCGCCGTCCATGTGCATTCTCGACGAGACCGATTCCGGCCTCGATATCGACGCGCTGCGCATCGTCGCCGAGGGCGTGAACGCGCTCCGCGACAAGAACCGCGGCTTCCTCGTCATCACCCACTATCAACGCCTGCTCGACCATATCGTGCCGGACACCGTCCACGTCATGTCGAAGGGCAAGATCGTGAAGACCGGCGGCAAGGAGCTGGCGCTCGAACTCGAGAAGTCGGGCTACGCGGCCTATGGGGAGGCGGCGTAATGGCCATCGTCACCCCGCTGAAGACGGCTGCCGAACAGCAGCTCGTCCAGCAATACGCCGACAGCAAGGCCGAGCTGCCGGGCGGCCCGGCCGTACGCAAGCTGCGCGAGGACGCCTTCGCCGGCTTCGAGGCCAAGGGCCTGCCGCATCGCCGGCTCGAATCCTGGCGCTATACCGACCTGCGCACGCTGCTGCGCGAGGCGCGCCCGCTTGCCGGTGGCGCCGCCGTCACCTCAGCGGTCAAGGCTCGCCTTGCCGCTCTGAAGCTCGACGGCCTGCGCCTCGTGCTGGTGGACGGCATTTTCGCGCCGGAGCTTTCCACGCTCGACGCGATCCCCGAGGGCGTCTCGGTGCAGTCGCTCGCCGAGGCGCTGGTGTCGCCGCGCGAGGATCTGACCCGCATCCTGGCCGGGCCTTCGGTTGGCCATGACGACATGGGCCTCGCGCTCAACACCGCGCTGATGCGCGACGGCGTCTTCGTCGAGATCGCCGATGGCGTCGAACTGGAACAGCGGATCGTCATCGTTGCGCTCGCCTCGGGTGAGGAGGAGCGGGCGGTGTTTCATCGCTCGGTCGTGCTGGCCGGCAAGGGCGTCAAGGGCACGATCGTCGAGGTCAGCGAAGCCGCCGGCGATGCCGCGCAGCAGATCAACGGCGCGATCGTCTTCGAGACCGGCGACGAGAGCGAAGTCCAGCATGTCCGCATCGTCACCCGCCAGCATGCGGCGACGGTCGAGGTACAGAGCCTGCTCGCCACGGTCGGTGCTCACGCCAAGTTCGATTCCTTCGCGCTGATCTGCAATGCCGGTACGGTGCGCCAGCAGCATTTCGTCCGCTATGCCGGCGAGAACACCGAGATCGGCCTGCGCGGCGTCAACCTGATCAACAAGGCGCAGCATTCCGACGTCACCCTGGTTGTCGATCATGAGGTGCCGCATGGCACCAGCCGCGAGCTGTTCAAGACGATCGCGGGCGGCGAGGCGACCGGCGTGTTCCAGGGCAAGGTCATCGTGCGCAAATACGCGCAGAAGACCGATGGCGGCATGAAGAGCAACGCGCTGCTGCTGAACGACGGCGCCTCGATGTACAACAAGCCCGAGCTTGAGATCTTCGCCGACGACGTCGTCTGCGGCCATGGCGCGACGGTCGCGCAGATCGATGGCGACCAGCTCTTCTATTTGATGGCGCGCGGCCTGCCGCGGCCGCAGGCTGAGGCGCTGGTGCTGCAGGCCTTCGCCGGCGAAGCGGTCGAGTTCATCACTGATGAGGATGTGCGCGATCTCGTGATCGGCGAGGTCGAATCGTGGCTCAAGGCCCGCGAGGCCGCTTCCGAGGTGAGCACCGTCTGATGCCCTATATCAATCTCCAGATCACCAAGGGCGCCTCGCGCCAGCAGAAGGCGCAGATCGTGAAGGAATTCACGGAAACGCTGGTCAAGGTGCTCGGCAAGAACCCGCAGAACACCCATATCGTGATCCAGGAGATCGAGCGCGAGGATTGGGGCCATGGCGGCGAACTCGTCGCCGACAAGGCCCCGGCCAAGCCCGGAAAGGCCTGAACCGATGAACGCGCTGGCGAAGCCCTATGACGTCCAGGCCATCCGCAAGGATTTCGCGATCCTGAGCCGGGAGGTCTATGGCAAGCCGCTGGTCTATCTCGACAACGCCGCCTCGGCCCAGAAGCCGGAAGCGGTGATCGAGGCGATGACGCGGCTGATGCGGGAGGACTATGCCAATGTCCATCGCGGCCTGCACTATCTCGCCAACGCATCGACGGAAGCCTATGAAGCGGCTCGCGAAAGTGCGCGCCGCTTCCTGAACGCGGCGCATCTGGAGGAGATCGTGTTCACGCGCTCCTCGACCGGCGCGCTCAATACCGTGGCGTCCTCGCTCGGGCGCCATCTGAAGATCCAGGAAGGCGACGAGATCATCCTCTCGATCCTGGAGCACCATTCCAACATCGTGCCCTGGCACTATTGGCGCGAGCGCCATGGCGCCGTGATCAAATGGGCGCCGGTCGACGAGGACGGCAACTTCCTCATCGAAGAATTCGAGAAGCTGATCTCGCCGCGCACCAAGGTGGTGTCGCTGACCCAGATGTCGAACGCGATCGGCACGATCATCCCGGTCGCCGAGGTCGCCGCGATCTGCCGCTCCTATGGCATCCCGCTGGTGGTCGACGGCAGCCAGGGCGCGGTGCATCTGCCGGTCGACGTCCAGGCGTTGGGCTGCGATTTCTATGCCTTCACCGGCCACAAGACCTATGGGCCGACCGGCTCCGGCATTCTCTGGGGCAAGAAGGAATGGCTCGACAAGCTGCCGCCTTACGAGGGGGGCGGCGAGATGATCGTCACCGTCAGTGAAGACACTGTCACCTATAACGACCCGCCGCATCGCTTCGAATCCGGCACGCCGGCGATCGTTGAGGCCGTTGGACTGGGCGCCGCGCTCGACTACATGATGGCGCTCGGCCGCGAGAACATCGCAGCCCACGAGGCCAAGCTCGGCGCCTATGCGATGGAGCGGCTCGGCGAGATGAACTCGATCCGCATCTTCGGCAAAGCCAAGGAGAAGGGCGCGATCGTCGCCTTCGAGATGAAGGGCGCCCATGCCCATGATGTCGCGACGGTGATCGACCGCGCCGGTGTCGCAGTCAGGGCCGGCACCCATTGCGCCATGCCGCTTTTGGCACGATATGGGGTGACATCGACCTGCCGTGCCTCCTTCGGGCTCTACAACACGCTCGAAGAGGTGGACAAGCTGGTCGATGCCCTGCGGAAGGCCGAGAGCCTGTTCGCCTGACCGGGATTTGAAGAGATGACCGACAGCGTCGCTGACGACCTGAAGCCGAACGCCCCCGCCATGGGCAAGGGCACTGCGCTGCCGCCGGAAGAGATCGACCGTCTGACGGACGATATCGTGGCCGCCCTCAAGACGGTCTACGACCCCGAGATTCCCTCCGACATCTACGAACTCGGCCTGATCTACCGCGTCGACATCGCCGACGACCGGCAGGTGACGATCGACATGACCCTGACGGCGCCGGGCTGCCCCGTGGCGGGCGAGATGCCGGGCTGGGTCGAGAATGCCGTGAGCACGGTCAACGGCATTGCCGGGGTGACGGTCAACATGACCTTCGACCCACCCTGGGACCAGTCGCGGATGTCCGATGAGGCACGTGTCGCTCTCGACATGTGGTGAGACGGCGCCGCTTTCGTCATCGCCATCACCGTGACGACCGCCGTCCCTGAAGGGGAAGGTCGGTCTTTGCACGCCCCCGGGGCCGTCGCCGGGTATTCGCGATGGTGGCTCAGCCGTGCGAGATCACCAGCCGAAGCGAGCCGTGATAGCTTGGCTGGCGACGCAGTGAGCCGTAGCGCGCATCCCATGCGCCGGAGGCAAGGTCGCTTCGCAGTCGCTCGATCGAGGCGGCGTTCTCCGCAGCATCGACGAAGCTCCAGGCCGAACAGGCCAAACGTGCGCCTTCGTCGAGAAAACGCTCGGGACGACCGTAATACGCCTCGTTGAAACCGTCGCGGCACGCGAGCGGAATGGCGACCGGCACCGTCTCGACGCTGCCGCCGAGCATCCGGCCGATCTGGTCGAGCCGGGGATAACGCTTGGCCTCGGTCGCCAGCACCTTCGGCGCATAGTCTGCAAGCCAGAAGGCCTCCACCAGTTCCGGGTCGCAGGACAGGATCACGACGGGCCCGCGTGTCACGCGCCGCATCTCGCGCAGGCCGGCGCCGAGGTCCTGCCATTGGTGGACGGTAAAGGTCGCCATGGCTGCGTCGAAAGCCTTATCCGGAAAAGGCAGATGCTCCGCCGTCGCATCGATTGCGGCCGCGATCCCGGCGGGGCGTTGCGCGCGCATCGAAGCGGAAGGCTCGACGGCCGTGACAGCGCGCTCGCGCGGCTCGTAGGAGCCGGCGCCTGCGCCGACGTTCAGGACCGCCGCGGCCGGGCCGAGCGCAGCCGCGATCTGCGCAGCAATCGCAGGCTCCGGCTGGCGATAGGAGGCGTAGCGATGCCCGATCCGGCCGTAATCGGCGTCACCCGCGCTACCGTCCGCATGCCGCGTCGCGTGACCGTGGCTGCCGTCCATTCCGCCCTCGCGCTCGCTCGACCGCAAACAGCCGCAAGCCATGCCCGCATCTCGATGGCACGATTGTGACAAAGACTCCCCGGCCTGCCCCGCGCATGGCGAAGCCGAGCCGAAGGTGTTAGGAAACGGCGACGTTTCCGAGGACGCAAGATCATGTTCGAAGCGCGCCACATCGAGACCGGCGACAAGGCGGAGTTCTACCGCGAGCTTGCCCAGCAGCTCGAGGCGCTGCTGCATGGCGAGACCGACCCGATCGCCAACGCCGCGAACACAGCGGCTCTGCTGTTCCAGATGATGCCGGACCTGAACTGGGCCGGATTCTACATGATGCGCGAGGGGGAGCTGGTGCTCGGTCCGTTCCAGGGGCGGCCGGCATGCGTGCGCATCGCGGTCGGCGCGGGGGTCTGCGGCACCGCGGTCGCGCGGCGCAGTGCGATCCTCGTCGAGGATGTTCATGCCTTTCCCGGACATATCGCCTGCGATGCGGCGTCGCGATCCGAACTGGTCGTCCCGCTGATCGGCTCCGAAGGGGTCATCGGCGTGATCGATCTCGACAGTCCATCGGTGGCGCGTTTCGACGAGGCCGATCAGGCCGGCATCGAGCGTGTCGCGGCGATCTACCTCGCAGCATGGGCGCAGGTGCCGGCGCTGGCCAGGGCCTCGTAGAGGCCGGCCTGTGCCTTCGCTCACCCTGCGTATTCAGCTCGATCCCGAAGGCCGCATCGGCCCGGGCAAGATCGAATTGCTCGAGAATATCGCGGCTCTGGGTTCGATTTCGGCGGCGGGACGGGCGATGGAGATGTCTTATCGGCGCGCCTGGGACCTGGTCGAGGAACTCAACGCGCTCTTCGGGCAGCCGGTAGTGCAGCGGCAGGTGGGTGGCCGGAATGGTGGGGGAGCCAGCCTGACGCGTCTCGGCGAGGCTCTGGTCAGCCGCTTTCGCGCCGTCGAGAAGGTCGCGGCCGATGCCGCGGCCGAGCATCTGGCGGCGCTTCAGGCGGAAATCGCGCCGCCTGGCGGCGATTGATGTCGAAGCCGCCGATGGTTTGCCGCGCACCTCATTGACCGCATGGCCTTCCCCGTCGGACGATCGTCCGCTGCGCGAGCGCGCACGACGATGCCGTTGGAGGTCTTCGATGGAAAGCTTTGCCGCCACCATGGCCCAGCCGGGCTACGGCTTCTTCATGACCCTGCTGATCGGCCTGATCGCCGGCTGGATCGCCGAAAGACTGACCTCGTCCGACCATGGGCTGTTCACCAACATGCTGGTCGGCGTAGCCGGGTCCTTCGTCGGGGCCAAGATCGCGGAATTGCTCGATGTTCCGGTTTTCGGCTTCTGGCGCACGTTGACGGCCGCGGTGGCCGGGGCCGTCGTCATCATCGTGATCTGGAACGCGGCGCGCGGGCGCGGCTGACGGGTGCGGCGGCCTTGCAGTTGCGGGACCGGACTTTGGGGATTAGCTAAGGGGGGCCGGCCGAGCCGGCTCCTGCTGTCGAAGCCCGGACCCTGATATGGCGCTTGTTCTCGACCTGCTGAACCGCGATCCGCGGCCCAATGCCGGCAATCCGAAGTCCGCATCGGGCCAGCCCGCGGCGGAGCTGCGCCATCCCGAGAAGCAGAAGCGGCCGGAAAACCCGATCCTGCGCAAGCCGGACTGGATTCGCGTCAAGGCACCAGGCTCGCCGAAATGGGCCGAGACGCAGAAGATCGTGAAGGCCGAGAAGCTGGTGACGGTCTGCGAGGAGGCCGGTTGCCCGAACATCGGCGAGTGCTGGGAAAAGAAGCACGCCACCTTCATGATCATGGGCGACACCTGCACGCGCGCCTGCGCCTTCTGCAACGTCAAGACCGGGGTGCCGCAGCCGCTCGATCTGGAAGAGCCGCGGAAGGTGGCCGACGCCGTCGCCAAGCTCGGGCTCGAGCATGTCGTCATCACCTCGGTCGACCGCGACGACCTGAAGGACGGCGGCGCTGAGCATTTCGCCAACGTCATCCGTGCGATCCGCAAGGCGTCGCCGGGCACGACCATCGAGATCCTGACGCCCGATTTCCTGCGCAAGCCGGGCGCGCTCGAGGTGGTCGTGGCGGCCAAGCCGGACGTTTTCAACCACAATCTCGAAACCGTTCCGGGCAAGTACCTCAAGGTGCGGCCAGGCGCGCGTTATTTCCATTCGCTCAGGCTGCTGCAGCGGGTGAAGGAGCTCGACCCGACCATCTTCACCAAGTCCGGCATCATGGTTGGCCTAGGCGAGGAGCGGAACGAGGTGCTCCAGCTGATGGACGACCTGCGCTCGGCGGAGGTCGACTTCATGACCATCGGCCAGTACCTGGCGCCCTCGCGCAAGCATCACGCGGTCATCCGCTTCGTTACGCCCGACGAGTTCAAGAGCTTCGAGACCATCGCCTACGCCAAGGGCTTTCTGATGGTGTCCTCGACGCCGCTGACCCGCTCCTCGCACCATGCCGGCGAAGATTTCGCCCGGCTGCGTGCCGCGCGCGATGCC
The DNA here is from genome assembly GCF_001898115.1 of Allobosea sp. 67-29. Lineage (GTDB taxonomy): Bacteria > Pseudomonadota > Alphaproteobacteria > Rhizobiales > Beijerinckiaceae > Allobosea. The sequence goes on from NZ_MKSQ01000007.1 coordinate 23,661, forward strand.
CAGATCGGGATCGGCCACAATAGCCGCGGCTGAGGCGCATCCGCGATGCCGATGTTCAACAGCACGCGCCGGGTGAAGCATTCACCCGAGCAGATGTTCGCGCTGGTAGCGGATGTCGAGAAATACCCGCAGTTCCTGCCGCTGTGCGAGGGCCTGGTCGTGCGGCGACGCACGCGGCGCGAGGGCGGCGGCGAGGTGCTCGTCGCCGATATGACGGTCGGCTACAAGGCGATCCGCGAAACCTTCACCAGCCGCGTCACACTCGATCCCGCGAATCTGAAGATCCTCGTGGAATATGTCGACGGACCGTTCCGTCACCTGGAGAATCGTTGGACCTTCAGGCCGCATGAGGCGGGCTGCGAGGTCGGCTTTTTCATCTCCTACGATTTCGCCAGCCGCATGCTCGGCATGCTGATGGGTGCGATGTTCGACAAGGCCTTTCGCAAGTTCTCGGAGGCCTTCGAGCGCCGGGCGGATCTGGTCTATGGGCGCGGTGGTGCGCCGGCGCTGGGCATCTGAGGCATCACGGGCCGGTCAGCACGGTCTCGCGCAGCAGGTCGAGCGCTTCGAGCACGCTGAGCCGGCGGATCTCGTCGCGGGAGCGTTCGCCGAAGCGGCGCTCGCGATGACGGGTGCCGGAGGGGCCGGCGCAGGCGAAATGCACGAGGCCGACGGGCTTCTCGACACTGCCCCCGCCCGGTCCGGCGACCCCGGTGATCGAGACCGCGAAGGTCGCATTGAGGCGCCCGCGGCCGCCCTCCGCCATGGCGCGAGCGACGGGCTCGCTGACGGCGCCGTGGCGCGCGATCATCTCGACGGGCACGCCGGCGAGGGCGGCCTTGGCCTCGTTGGCATAGGTTATCAGGCCACCCTGGACCATGGACGAGGAGCCGGCGACGGTCGTCAGGGCTCCGCAGACGAGGCCGCCTGTGCAGGATTCGACGGTGGCGACCGTGAAGCCGCGCTCCTTGCTCATGTTGAGCAACTCGGCGGCCAGCGAGCGGATGTCGAGGTCGAACATCGTCATTCCTCCTCGGGCAGGCGGATCGTCGCGGTGGCCAGGGCAGCAAGCCCTTCGCGCCGCCCGGTAAAGCCCATGCGCTCCGACGTCGTGGCCTTGATCGCCACGCGCTGCGGAGCGATGGCGGCGGCGGCGGCAATGGCGGCCCGCATGGCTTCGCGATGCGGGCCCACCTTCGGCGCTTCGCAGACGATGGTGAGATCGAGATGGTCGATGCGCCCGCCGCGCACGCGCACGCGTTCGGCCGCGAAGGCGAGGAACTGTGCCGAGCGCGCCCCGCGCCATTGCGGGTCGCTCGGCGGAAAATGGCTGCCGATGTCGCCGTCGGCGAGCGCGCCGAGCAGCGCGTCTGTCAGGGCATGCAGGGCGACGTCGCCGTCCGAATGGGCCGTGACGCCGCGCTCGTGCTCGATCCGCACGCCGCCCAGCCAGACATGATCGCCGGGGCCGAAGGCGTGGACATCGTAGCCCGTGCCGACCCGCGTGACGAGTTGCACGGCAGGCTGCCGGCCCGTCCGGAGAAAATCCTCCGGGTGGGTCAGCTTGGTATTGGCGGGGTCGCCGGGAAAGGTCGCGACGGCGTGACCGGCCCATTCCATGATCGCGGCGTCATCGGTGAAGCCATCCAGCGCGGCGGCCTCCGCGGCGTCGTGGGCGGCAAGCAGGGGGGCGAGCCGGAAGGCTTGCGGCGTCTGTACGCTGACGAGCCGGTCGCGCGGCGGCGTCTCGATAATATGCCCGCTGTCATCTGTTCGCTTGATCGTGTCGGTGACGGGAAGTGCCGGGACGGCGGCGACCTCGCCCGCTGCCAGCGCCTGCACGGCGCCGCCGATCTGGGCCGGCGAGACGAACGGGCGTGCTGCGTCATGGACCAGAACGATGCCCCTGAAGCCGTCCCGCGCCAGCGCGCGCAGGCCGAGCCGCACCGATGCCTGCCGTGTCGCGCCGCCCGTGACGGGGCGCGCGAGGCGGGTCGCGTCGAGGCCCTCGACCGCATCGGCGTAGCGCTGCTCGTCGCCCTCGCCGATGACGACGGCGACCCTGTCGATCGCGGCATCCGCCAGGAACGGCATCAGCGCACGGGCCAGGACGGGCCGCCCTTCCACCAGCCGATACTGCTTCGGCCGGTCTCCGCCGGCGCGCAGGCCGCGTCCCGCGGCGACGATGAGGGCGGCAACGGCGGAGGTTTCGATCGAGCCCGACACGATCCCTGATCCTGGCTGGAAGAACGGCAATCGGCAAAAGCCATAGCCAATTCCGCTCCGCTCGGGCAGGGGGTGCGTCGATGTTGCATTGCGGTATCAACCTGAAGGTACTTGCGCACTCGCAGCATTGTCCAATAAATATGCATCCCAGAGATTGCCTCAAAAGCAGGCTGTGAGTTTGTTGCAGATCGCCGGTATTCCGATTCAGTCCCGCGCGTTCCTCGCGCCGATGTCGGGGGTGACCGATATCGTCATGCGCCGCATTGCCGGGCGTTTCCGCGCCGGCGTCGTCGTCTCCGAGATGGTGGCGTCGGACGAGTTCGTGCGTGGCAGCGAGGAGGCCCGGATTCGCGCCGAGGGGGAGGGCGTATCCCCTCATGTCGTGCAACTGGCCGGTTGCGATCCGCACTGGCTCGGCGAGGCCGCAAGGCTGGCAGAGGCCAACGGCGCGGCCATCGTCGACATCAATATGGGGTGCCCCGCCAAGAAGGTGACCGGCGGCTGGGCCGGTTCGGCGCTGATGCGGGATCTCGACCATGCGGTCGGCCTGGTCGAAGCCGCGGTCGCGGCCGTGACCATCCCGGTGACGGTGAAGATGCGCCTCGGCTGGGACGATGCCACGAGAAACGCGCCCGAGCTGGCGCGCCGCGCCGTCGCCGCGGGTGCGCGGCTGATCACCGTGCATGGCCGCACCCGGCAGCAGTTCTACAAGGGCACCGCGGACTGGCGCGCAATCGCCCAGGTGAGGGCGGCGGGCGATTTCCCGCTTGTGGCCAACGGCGACATCCACGACGTCGCGGACGCGCGAGCCTGCCTTGCGCAGTCGGGCGCCGATTTCGTCATGATCGGCCGTGCCGCGCTCGGGCGCCCCTGGCTGGTCGGCGCCATCGGTGCGGGAATCGAGGAGGCGCCGCAGATGCCGGTGACGCTCGCCGACAAGCTGGCGATGGCGCGCGAGCACTACGAAGGGCTTCTGGCCTTGATGGGCGTGGCCCATGGCGTCCGCCACGCCCGCAAGCATCTGGCTGCCTATGCGGACGATGCTCTGGCGGATGGCTGCGAGGCGGATCCGGAGCGGCGACGCATTCTTCTGACATCGGAGAACCCACGGCAGGTCGTGGAAGCCCTGACGGGCCTTTTCTCCACGCAGCGTCGCGAAGCGGCCTGAACGGCTCGAAGGGGAAGACAGTGACCCTCGTCGAAAAGCGCATCCGGGAACAGGCCCGCTACATGCTGGACCCCCTCGAATTGCAGGCGCTCAACGTCCTGCCCATGCCTGTGCTCGTCGTCGGCGACGAGCACGGCATTCTCTACGCCAACATGGCCGCCGAGGATTTCTTCCAGTCCAGCGTGGCGCTTCTCAAGCGCCAGAGCCTCGACGACCTGATCCCTTTCGGTTCCCCGGTGCTGGCGCTGGTCGAGGAGGTCAATCGCCGCGGCGCCAGCGTCAGCGAGTATCGGCTCGATCTCAGCTCGCCCCGTCTCGGCGTCGAGCGCATCGTCGATGTCTTTGCCTCGCCCTTGCCCGGACAGCACGATGCCGTCGTCCTGATGCTGCAAGAACGAACAATTGCTGAAAAAATGGACAGGCAACTGACGCATCGTGGGGCAGCGCGGTCGATCACGGCGCTGGGCGCGATGCTCGCCCACGAGATCAAGAATCCGCTCTCGGGGATCAGGGGCGCAGCCCAATTGCTCGAGGGCTCGATCTCGGACGCCGACAGGATGCTGACCCAGCTGATCTGCGACGAGACCGACCGGATCGTGAAACTCGTCGAGCGCGTCGAGCTGTTCGGCGATGAGCGCCCGAGCGAGCGCGACGCGGTCAATGTTCACGACGTGCTTGATCACGTGAAGCGCCTGGCGCAATCCGGCTTCGCCCGGCACATTCGCTTCAGCGAGATCTATGATCCGTCGCTGCCACCGGTTGCGGGCAACCGCGACCAGCTCGTCCAGGTTCTGCTCAATCTGGTGAAGAACGCCGCCGAAGCGGTTGGCGAACAAGCGATCGACGGCGAGATCACCTTGTCGACGGCCTATCGCCCGGGCATCCGCATGCAGGTCCCGGGTTCGCAGGACCGCATCGCGCTGCCGCTGGAAATCGTCGTGCGCGACAACGGGCCCGGCGTGCCGCCGGACCTGCTTCAGCACCTCTTCGATCCCTTTGTCACGACCAAGGCCCAGGGAAGTGGCCTTGGACTTGCACTCGTCGCCAAGGTGATCGGGGATCACGGCGGCATCGTCGAATGCGAGTCCGTTCCTCGCCGCACCAGTTTCAGAATCCTCCTGCCCCTGCACCAGCGCCAGGGACAGGCAACGTAAGGCCGACGCGAAGACATGCCGACCGGGAACATTCTCGTAGCCGATGACGACGCCGCGATTCGCACGGTCCTTAACCAGGCTCTGGCGAGGGCGGGCTACGAGGTCCGCACCACGGGGCAGGCTGCGACGCTCTGGACCTGGGCGGCACAGGGCTTGGGCGACCTGATCATCACCGACGTCGTCATGCCCGATGGCAACGCTTTCGACCTGCTGCCGCGGATCAAGCGGGTGCGGCCGGAATTGCCGATCATCGTGATGAGCGCCCAGAACACGTTCATGACCGCGATCAAGGCCTCGGAGCGCGGCGCCTACGAATACCTGCCCAAGCCTTTCGACCTGAAGGAACTCGTCGCCATCGTCGGCCGGGCCATGTCGCGGCCACGCGGCGATGCGGCGCGCAGCCAGATGAACGAGGCCGAGGATATCCCGCTGATCGGGCGCTCGCCTGCGATGCAGGACGTCTACCGCGCGCTCGCCCGCCTGATGCCGATCGATCTGACGGTGATGATCAACGGCGAGTCGGGCACCGGCAAGGAGCTCGTGGCGCGTGCGCTGCACGATTACGGCAAGCGCAAGAACGGGCCGTTCGTCGCGATCAACATGGCGGCGATCCCGAAGGACCTGATCGAATCGGAATTGTTCGGCCACGAGAAAGGCGCCTTCACCGGCGCGCTGACCCGTTCTTCCGGCCGCTTCGAGCAGGCGGAAGGCGGCACGCTCTTCCTCGACGAGATCGGCGACATGCCGATGGAGGCGCAGACGAGGCTGCTGCGCGTGCTCCAGCAGGGCGAGTACACCACGGTCGGCGGCAGAACCCCGATCAAGACCAATGTCCGTATCGTCGCCGCGACCAACAAGGACCTGCGCATCTCGATCGCACAGGGTCTGTTCCGGGAGGATCTGTTCTTCCGGCTGAACGTGGTGCCGATCCGCCTGCCGCCCTTGCGCGAGCGCGTCGAGGACATCCCGGACCTCGTCCGTCACTTCTTCTCGCTGGTCGAGAAGGAGGGCCTGCCGCGAAAGCAGGTCGATTCGGAAGCGATGGACGCGATGCGGCGCTATCGTTGGCCCGGCAACGTTCGCGAGCTTGAGAATCTCGTGCGGCGGCTGGCCGCGCTCTATCCACAGGAAACCATCACGGCGCCGATCGTCGAGGCCGAGCTGCAGCCCGCGACCGCTGCGCCTGGCTTCGCTGGCCCCGGCGCCGCGCCGGAGCGAGCCGAGACGCTCTCCGGTTCCGTCGAGCGCCATCTGACGCACTATTTCGGCGGCTTTGGTGATAATATTCCGCCGCCGGGTCTCTATCATCGCATTTTGCGGGAGATCGAGCCGCCGCTGATCGCTGCCGCCCTCGCCGCCACGCGAGGCAATCAGATTCGGGCGGCCGAGCTGCTCGGACTCAACCGCAACACGCTGCGCAAGAAGATCCGCGAGCTCGACATGCAGGTGGTCCGCACGCCGCGCTGACGGCGATTTCCATCTTTTCAGCCTGGCAGCTCGCCTTGAGAATGGCTGCCTTGCCCATGTCATATTTTGACAACACCGTTGCCCCGGCGCATCAGTGACGCCCGCGAGCGATGCCGTTCGCGTGGCCCGCGCCATCGGAGTTGTCAAATATCGTGTCGGTATCCGTGAGTGACACCAGGATCGTGCCGCGCGCGGAGGAGAAGACGCGCCACGTCTCGGGTTGGATCGGCGGAATCATCGTCGTTCTGGCGCTCGTCTCGGCGCTCCTGACCTTCCTCGTGCTTTCCGGCTCGACGCCGATCGCGCCGGTGCACGAAGTCGTCATCGGCGTGTTCGTGTTGAATGCGCTGCTGATTCTGGCCCTGATGGTGATCGTCGTCTTCGAGGCGGCGGTGCTGATCCGCGCCCGCAAGGCCGGCGCGGCGGCGGCCGGTCTGCATGTCCGCATCGTCGGCCTGTTCAGCTTCATCGCCGCCTTGCCCGCCATTCTCGTCGCGGTCATCGCAACGGTGACGATCGAGCGAGGGCTTGAGCCATGGTTCTCTGACCGGATGCGTGACGCCATCTTCAAGTCGGTCGAGGTGGCCGACGCCTATGCCGCCAGCCAGTGCAAGTCGCTGGGGCGTGAAATTCGCATACTCGCGGATGACCTGACGCGCGCCAAGCCGGCCTTCGAGGTCGATCGCAAATGGTTCGACAATTTCCTGACGGCCCGGGCGACGGCGCTGGGCGTCCCCGTGGCGGCGATCATGCAGCCGCCGGACAAGACCATCGCGCGCGCCAATATCGACGTGCTGAAGGACCCGCCCAAGCCTGACAAGGCAGCCTTCGACGACGCGCAGGCGGCGCCGGACCCGATCTGCGTCATCCCGCGAACCAGCCGGGTCTTCGGCGCCTTGCTGAAACTGCCGGTCTATGACGGCTTCCTCTACATCGCCCGCGAGGTCGACCCGCTGGCCGTCGAGTTCCCCGCAGTCGCCCGCGGCGCGGCGGTCGAATACCTCTCGATCGACGCCCGCCGGAAGGGCGTCCAGATCGCCTTCGCCTCGATGTACGGCTTGATCGCCCTGATCCTGCTGCTTTCGGCCATCTGGCTCGGTCTCAGCTTCGCGAACCGGCTGGTGGCGCCGATCCGGAGGATGATCCACGCGACCGATCAGGTCTCGAGCGGGAATTTCTACGTCCAGGTGCCGATCAAGCGGTCGGAAGGCGATCTCGCCCATCTCGGGGAAACCTTCAACAAGATGACCGCAGAGTTGCGGCGGCAGCGCGACGGGCTGGTCACGGCCAGCGAGGTCATCGATCGCCGCCGCCGCTTTACCGAGACCGTGCTGGCCGGCGTTTCTTCCGGCGTGCTGAGCCTCGACGGCGAGGGCCATATCACCATCATCAACCGCTCGGCCGAGAGCCTGCTCGGCACCGGCGGCCGGCTGCTGGGCAAGCCGATCGCGGAGATCGCACCAGAGGTGGCGAGCTTTGTCGCGGACGCGCTGCACGGCCGTCAGCGTCATAGCTCGGGCCAGGTGACCATCTCGCGTGCGGGGCAGGAGCGGGTGGTCAACGTCCGTGCCGTTCACGAAGGCGAGGGCGTCAATGCCGGGCTCGTGGTGACGCTCGACGACATCACCGACCTCGTCTCGGCGCAGCGCACCGCGGCCTGGGCGGATGTCGCGCGGCGCATCGCCCACGAGATCAAAAATCCGCTGACGCCGATCCAGCTCTCCGCCGAGCGCATCAAGCGGCGTTTCGGCAAGGTGATCGTCGAAGGCAAGGATGTCTTCGACCAATGCACCGAAACCATCGTCAGGCAGGTCGAGGACATCCGGCGCATGGTCGACGAGTTCTCGTCCTTCGCACGGATGCCGAAGCCGGCGCTCTTGCGCGAGGACATCGTCGAGACGGTCCGCCAGATCGTCTTTCTCTGGCGGGTCGGCAACCCGGAGACGAGGATCGAGGAGAACCTGCCCGCCGAGGTGGTGCCGGCGCGTTTCGACCGTCGCCTGATCTCGCAGGCCTTGACCAACGTCATCAAGAACGCGACGGAGGCGATCGAGGCGGTGCCGCCCGAGGGGCGTGGGCAGGGCCTGATCGATGTCCAGTTCGCGCGCTGGAGCGACGGCCGGATCGTCATCGACGTGACCGACAACGGCAAGGGCTTGCCGGCCGACCAGCGCCAGAAGCTGCTGGAGCCCTACATGACGACGCGCGAGGGCGGGACCGGGCTCGGCCTTGCCATCGTCGGCAAGATTCTCGAGGACCATGGCGGCGGCATCGAGTTGCTCGATCGCGCCGACGGTTTGCGCGGTGCGCGGATCAGGCTGTGGTTCCCCGAAAATGGCCCGGAGCAGGAGGCCGACAGCGGCGCGGAGGCCGCCCGTCAGGGCGGCGGCGCCCCCGATGAAGAGATGCAGAATGGGACACGCCTATGAGTGCTGACATCCTGGTGGTGGACGACGAGGTCGATATCCGCGATCTGGTCGCCGGCCTTCTCGAAGACGAGGGCTATCGGACCCGCAAGGCCGGCTCGGCCGATGAGGCGCTGGCCGCGATCGCCGCGCGCCGCCCGAATCTCGTCTTCCTCGACATCTGGCTGCAGGGGAGCCGTCTCGACGGGCTGCAGGTGCTCGAGCTGATCAAGGAGAGTCATCCCGATCTCGCCGTGGTGATGATCTCGGGCCACGGCAACATCGAGACGGCTGTTTCCGCGATCAAGAGCGGCGCCTACGACTTCATCGAAAAGCCGTTCAAGGCGGACCGACTGGTTCTGGTGGCGGAACGGGCACTGGAGGCCTCGCGCTTGCGGCGCGAGGTGCGGGAGCTCAAGACCCGGTCGGTCCAGGCCAATCGCATCGTCGGCCGCTCGACCGTCGTCAACCAGCTTCGCCAGACGATCGAACGTGTCGCGCCGACCAATGCGCGCGTCCTGATCACGGGCGAGCCGGGCTGCGGAAAGGAGCTCGCGGCGCGCACGCTGCACGAGGCGTCCAGCCGTTCGTCGGGGCCCTTCGTCGTCATCAACGCGGCGACGATCACGCCCGAGACGATGGAGGAGGAGCTCTTCGGCATCGAGGGTGGCGATGGCCGCACGCGCCGCATCGGCGCACTCGAGGAGGCCCATGGCGGCTCGCTCTATATCGACGAGATCGGCGACATGCCGCGCGAGACGCAGAATCGCATCCTTCGCGTCCTCGTCGACCAGAACTTCCAGCGCCTCGGCGGCGCGACGCGCGTCCATGTCGACGTGCGGATCATCTCGTCGTCGAGCCGCGACCTCGCGCAGCTCATCGCCGACGGGCGCTTTCGCGAGGACCTCTACCACCGTCTCGGCGTCGTGCCGATCAAGGTGCCGCCGCTCTCGGAGCGACGCGAGGACGTGCCCGAGCTGATCGAGTTCTTCATGGACCAGATCTCGGTCGCGAGTGGACTGCCGAAGCGTCGGATCGGATCGGATGCGATGGCGGTGCTGCAATCCCACGAATGGCCGGGCAATGTTCGCGAATTGCGCAACAACGTCGAGCGGCTGATGATCCTGACCAAGGGTGATCCCTCTGCCGAGATCACGGTCGAGATGCTGCCGGCCGAGGTTGGCGCGATGGTGCCGACCACGCCCTCCGGCTCGGGTGGCGAGCGGCTGATGAGCCTGCCGCTGCGCGATGCCCGCGAGATCTTCGAGCGCGAATATCTCATCGCGCAGATCGCGCGGTTCTCGGGCAATATCTCGCGCACCGCGGAATTCATCGGCATGGAGCGCTCCGCCTTGCACCGCAAGCTCAAGTCGCTCGGGGTCGGCTGAGGCGTCAGGCGTCGAATGCATGCGCATTTGCGCGAAACGCAGGTTCGATGCTCAAAAACACGGCTTTGCTGCACTTGCGTTGCGTGGCAAGTCAACGATCTAATGTGATGTCGGTGTCCTGGGGCCGATGGGATGACCCATCGGCCAGAACGGGACGAATTGGATCGCGGGTACAATCCGATCGGCGATCCCAACAATAGGGACTACCCATGGCCGCTGAGCGCGCGCAAAACCTCCAGGACACTTTCCTCAACCATGTGCGCAAGCAGAAGATTCCGCTGACGATCTTCCTCGTCAACGGCGTCAAGCTGCAGGGCGTCGTCACCTGGTTCGACAATTTCTGTGTGCTGCTGCGGCGTGACGGCCACTCGCAGCTGGTTTACAAGCACGCCATCTCGACCATCATGCCCGGCCATCCGGTGCAGCTGTTCGAGCCCGAGGACACGGACAAGAACTGATTTGGCGGCAGGTCGCGACAGCGACAAGGAGCGGGCGGCCACGCGCGTCACAGGCGCGAAGCCGCTCGACGAGATCGAACGCGAGATCGCGGCGAATACGCGCGCCTATGTCGTGGGCCCGTATCTCCAGAAGCGTGGCGCTGCACAGGACGGCAACCAGCGTTCCTTCGTCGCGCGCCTGGACGAAGCGGTCGGCCTGGCCGCCGCGATCGACCTCACGGTGGTCGAGGCGGTGCAGGTCATGCTTACGGCCCTGCGGCCGGCGACCTATCTCGGCAAGGGCAAGGTCGAAGAACTGGCAGAGCGCGTCAAGATCGACGAGATCGGCCTCGTCGTCATGGATTGCGCGCTTTCGCCGGTGCAGCAGCGCAATCTCGAGAAGGTCTTCGGCTGCAAGGTCATCGACCGGACGGGCCTGATTCTCGAGATCTTCGGTCGGCGCGCACGCACAAAGGAAGGCGCGCTCCAGGTCGAGCTCGCCCATCTGAACTACCAGAAGAGCCGGCTTGTCAGATCCTGGACCCACCTCGAACGGCAGCGCGGCGGCTTCGGCTTCCTCGGCGGCCCCGGCGAGACGCAGATCGAGGCGGACCGGCGCATCATCCAGGAGCGGATGAGCAAGATCGAGCGCGATCTGGAGCAGGTGAAACGTACCCGTTCTCTGCATCGCGCCAGCCGGAAACGCGTGCCTTATCCGATCGTTGCGCTCGTCGGCTATACCAATGCCGGAAAATCGACCTTGTTCAATCGGTTGACCTCGGCCGAGGTGCTGGCGCAGGACATGCTGTTTGCCACGCTGGATCCCACGGCCCGCGCGATCAAGCTGCCCCATGGCGCCCGCATCATGCTGTCCGATACCGTCGGCTTCATCTCCGACCTGCCGACCCAACTCGTCGCCGCCTTCCGCGCCACGCTCGAAGACGCGATCGAGGCCGACGTGCTGTTGCACGTCCGCGACGTCTCGCATGAGGATACGCAGGCGCAGGCAGCCGACGTCCAGGCGATCCTGCGCGATCTCGGCATCAATCCCGATGACGGCCAGCGGGTCGTCGAGGTCTGGAACAAGGCTGACCTTCTCGATGGCGAGGAGCGCGCGCGCCAGCTCGAGGTGGCGGCACATCGGCCCGAGGAGAGCCGGCCCGTGCTGGTCTCGGCCCTCACGGGCGAGGGCATGGATCGTCTGACCGCCGCTGTCGAAGCCCGCATCGCCCGCAGCCGGCCGGTCTACGCGCTGACGCTGGAAGCCGGCGACGGCAGGTCGCTGGCGTGGCTCCATGCCAATGGCGAGATCCTTGGCCGGGAGGATGGTGCCGAGGGCGCACTGGCGCTGACGGTGCGGCTGCCGCTCGAGCGGGAAGGCGCGTTTGGTGCTCGCTTCCCTGAAGCCCGCCGGCTGTCCTGATCAGGAGTCGGCGGCTTTTTCGGCCTTCTTCACTGCCTGCCAGAGCGCTTCCATCTCCTCGAGAGACGCATCCGCCGCCGTTCGCCCCTGCATCTCAAGGGCCGCCTCGATGCTCTTGAATCGCCGCTCGAACTTGGTGTTCGCTGCGGCGAGGCATCCTTCCGGGTCGGCATCGACGTGCCGGGCGAGATTGGCGATCACGAAGAGCAGATCGCCGATCTCCTCCCGGATTGCGGCCTTGTCTCCGTCGGCGAGGGCCTCGTCGATTTCCTGGGTTTCCTCGCGGATCTTGTCGAGCACGAGCCGGGCATCGTTCCAGTCGAACCCCACCGTGGAGGCGCGGGCCTGCAGCTTCCAGGCGCGGGTGAGCGCCGGCAGGCTCGGCGGAACGCCGGCGAGGACGCCGCGCTCCTCCTCTTGGGGCGGCAGATCGGCCGCCGCGCGCGCTGCGGCCTTGTCGGCCTTTTCCTGCGCCTTGATCCGGTGCCAGAGAGCCTTGACCTCGGCCGGCGACAGGTCGCGCGCGTCGCCGAACACGTGCGGGTGGCGTCGGATCAGCTTGCCGGTGATCGCCTCGACGACATCGGGAAAGGCGAAAGCGCCTTCCTCCTCGGCCATCCGGGCATGGAAGACGACCTGGAGAAGCAGGTCGCCCAGCTCGTCCTTGAGATCGAGCTTGTCGCCGCGCGCGATGGCGTCGGCAACCTCATAGGCTTCCTCGACCGTATAGGGCGCCACCGAGGCGAAATCCTGTTCCAGATCCCAGGGACAGCCGGTTCCCGGCGTGCGCAGGGCCGCCATGATCTCGATCAGCCGGGCGATATCGCGGGAAGGCTTCAAGGCTCACTCGTCTCCGCTGCAACTTGTGCCGAACTGCAGTAGCCTCGTTCCATGATTCAGGTCACCCCGTCCATCGCCATCGACGAGAGCGAGATCGAGGAAAGCTTCGTGCGCGCCTCCGGTCCCGGCGGCCAGAATGTCAACAAGGTGTCCAGCGCGGTGCAGATCCGCTTCGATGCGCGCCGCTCGCCCTCGCTGCCGAACGACGTCGCGCTCCGGCTGATGAAGCTCGCAGGCAGCCGGCTGACGCAGGATGGGGTCATCGTCATCGTCGCGCAGGCGCAACGCAGCCAGAAGCGCAATCGCGAGGAGGCCGTCGAGAGACTGCTGGAACTGATCAGGGCCGCCGCCATCCGTCCTCAGGTCCGGCGCGCGACGAAGCCGACCAAGGCCTCGAAGGAACGCCGCCTCGCTTCGAAGGAGCGGCGCTCCGGCGTCAAGGCCGGCCGGTCGAAGCCGGTCGCGGATTAGGATGCGCGGCAGCGAATCCAAACCAGGCGAGCAGGGCGCGCGCAGGGCCCGTGCGCCGCGACGGATCACGGCGCTCTATCTGCGCCGGGCTGCGCTGCACTATCTCGAACGTTATGCCGCGCCGGCCGCGCAACTGCGCAGGGTCCTAGCCAGAAAGATCGCGGTCAGTTGCCGCCATCACGGAGAAGATCCTGCGATCCACGGACCGCTGCTCGATGAAGTGGTCGCGCATTGCGTGGCGCTGCAGCTTGTCGATGACCGGCGCTTTGCCGAGGCGCGCGCCGCCAGCCTGCGCCGCAAGGGGCTTTCCAGCCGGGCCGTGGCCGGGCGACTGGCGGCGAAAGGAATCGGGCGCGAATTGGTTGCCGAGCTGGCGACGGGCGGCGAGGGTTCCGAGCACGCCGCCGCACGGGTCGCTGTCCGTCGCAAGCGCCTGGGGCGCTGGCGTCGACCGGGAGAGGGACAGGACGAGCGCGCCCTGCGGCAGCGCGATCTCGCGGCGTTGGCGAGGCTCGGATTCGGATTTGCCGTGGCCCAGGCCGTGCTCGACGAGGAGGCCGATCCGGAAGAGCTGGATTGAAATGTCTTCGGAGTTCGCAGGCTTTCGCGCGGGCGGTCAAACGGGGCAAAAGAAAAAGGGCCGCGCGAAGCGCAGCCCAAGTCTAGGGAGGAAACGCCCAAGGAGGGCGACGCAACATCTCTGCTGCGCTGCACTGTAGATAGGGCGGCAATCGATTGCCCGCAAGGGCAAAAGGTTAGCAAGGCTGACTTAATTTCCACCTGAGAAATATCACTGCAGAATCAAGTGCTTGATACCGTTTTTCAAGCGTTCTGCCTGTTTTGTGAGCGACCGTTGCGGTCACCTCAAAATCGCGATCTTCGGCGTTTGCGCCGCCGCCGCCGAAAGCGATAGCAAAAATCGCGGCGTCAGCACGGCCGCAGCAGCACGCCGCGGCCGTGACGTCCGAGCGATCAGCCCAGCGACATCGTCAACGGCGGCTTGACCTCGGGCGGCAGCGGCGAAGTGTAGCCCTCCTTGCCGAGCCTTGCCTTGTGGTCGGCCTTCGCCGCTTCCATCAGGGCGGGATCGCTCAACACGGCCGCGCCGGTTGCGGCCATCGCTTTGGCGACATGCACCATGGCCTTGTGAGCGGCCGGCGCCTTGCCCTGCGCCACGACCTGCCAGGTGTGGAAGGGGGTGCCGAGCGCGACCGTCGGCGCATGGGCTTGCACGGTCGGAACGGCCCAGCTCACATCGCCGATATCGGTGGAGCCGATCGCCGGGTTGCGCTTGGCATCGCGCGGCACCAGGAAATCGGCCAGCGGCGTGCCGCTGTCCTGCATCCCGACGGTGCGCCAGATCGCGGCGATATCCTGCGGCGAGAGCGTCTTGCGGATCTCCTCGGCGAAGGCCTTGTCGGCATCGTCGAAATGTGGCGGGCCGAGCTCTTCCATCACCTTGTGCATGGCTTCTTCGAGCGGCGTGTTGGCGACGAGGTCGGAGACGGCGCTGACAATGCGCATCTCCATCTTGGTTTCCGTCATCAGCGCTGCGCCTTCGGCGATCTTCTTCACGCGCTGCACGAGCTCGAGCATGCCGCGCAGGTCGCGGGCGCGGATCGAGTAGCGGACGCGGGCATGGGCCTGGACGACGTTGGGCGCGATGCCGCCGGTGTCGAGCAAGGCATAGTGCACGCGCGCATCGCTCGGCATGTGCTCGCGCATGTAATTGACGCCGACATTCATCAGCTCGACGGCGTCGAGCGCCGAGCGGCCGAGATGCGGCGCGGCGGCAGCATGCGAGGCCCGGCCGGTGAAGACGAAATCGGCCCGGGTATTGGCCAGCGCCAGCGCCGGGGCGACTTCCCAGAAGCTCGACGGGTGCCAGGAAATCGCGACGTCGGCGTCGTCGAAGGCGCCGGCGCGGACCATGAAGGCCTTTGCCGCGCCGCCTTCCTCGGCCGGGCAGCCATAATAGCGCACGCGGCCCGGAATCTTGTTCTCGGCCAGCCAGTCCTTCATCGCGACGGCGGCGAGCATGGCGGCGGAGCCGAGCAGGTTGTGGCCGCAGCCATGGCCGTGTCCTCCGGCCTCGATCTCCTTGTGCTCGGCGACGCCGGCTTCCTGCGACAGGCCGGGCAGGGCGTCATATTCGCCGAGGAAGGCGATCACCGGGCCACCTTCGCCCGCTTCGCCGACCACTGCGGTCGGGATGTCAGCGACGTTCTCGGTGACGCGGAAGCCCTGGTGCTTCAGCTCGGCAATATGCTCGGCGACGGAGCGCTTCTCGGTGTAGCAGACCTCGGGCATGCCCCAGACCCGGTCGCTGAGGGCGATCAGGCGGTCCTTGTTCGCGTCGACATGCCGCCAGAGGTCGTTTCGATTGTCCATGATCTATTGCCTTGTCGGATCGCGGCACGGCTTGCGCCATGGCGATCTATCCCCTTGGGAGGCATCGGTCCGTCGAAGAGCGGTCTTGCTCCCGACCCGATGCCACGCCACGGCATATGAGCAAGCCGCATGGCTCCCGTCCAGAAGCGCCGCGCATGACAGAGCGGCGTCTCAAGCCTTTTCGGCGAGCAGCGGCTGCGCTGCGAAATCGCTCAGGATCGGGCAGTCCGGCCGGTGGTCGCCATGGCAATGGGCCGCGAGGTGCCGAAGCGTATCGGCCATGGCCTGCAGCTCCGCCGCCTTGGCCTCCAGGTCGCGGATATGCGCCATGGCCAGCGTCTTCACGTCGGCGCTCGCCCGGCTCCGGTCGCGCCAGAGCGCCAGCAGGGCCCGCGTTTCCTCCAGCGAGAAGCCGAGGTCCCGCGCGCGCCGGATAAAGCGCAGCGTGTGGATGTCATCCTCCGCATAGACGCGATACTGCGCCGCCGTCCGCGAAGCCGGCGCGATCAGGCCGATGCTTTCGTAATAGCGGATCATCTTGGCGCTGACGCCGGTCCGGGCCGAGGCTTCGCCGATATTCATCTCACGCCTCCACCTTGAATCGCCGGAGCCGCAGCGCATTGGCCAGGACGCTGATGCTCGAAAGCGCCATGGCGAGCCCGGCGAAGACCGGCGACAGCAGGATACCCCAAACGGGGTAGAGCACCCCCGCCGCGACGGGGACCAGGATGGCGTTGTAGCCGAAAGCCCAGGCGAGATTCTGGCGGATATTGGCGATCGTCGCCTTGGACAGCGCGATCGCGCGCGGCACGCCCATGACGTCCCCGGACATCAGCACGACATCCGCACTTTCGATGGCGATGTCGGTGCCGGTCCCGATGGCGATGCCGACATCGGCCTGGGCGAGGGCGGGGGCGTCGTTGATGCCGTCGCCGACGAAGGCGACCGTTACGCCACCCTTCTGGAGGTCCTTCACGACGTCTGCCTTGTCGGTCGGCAGCACCTCCGCCCGGACCTCGTCGATGCCGAGCTGGCGCGCGACGGCCGCGGCGGTGCGCTTGTCGTCACCCGTCACCATCGCGACCTTGAGGCCGAGCTGGTGCAGCGTGGCGATCGCGGCCGGCGTCGTCTCCTTGATCGCATCGGCGATGGCGACGACGGCGGCAAGCCTGCCATCGATGGCGGCGTAGAGCGGGGTCTTGCCGGCCTCGGCCAGCGCCTGAGCGCGACCGGCAAGGGTCGAAATGTCGATGCCGATCTGCTGGAGCAGCCGATGGCCGCCGACCGCGACACGCCGGCCTTCGACGGTGGCGGTGACGCCGCGACCGGCGTCGCTGACGAAATCAGCCGGTTCGGCCAGCCCGAGCGCCTTTTCCTTTGCCGCGGCGACGATGGCCAGCGCCAGCGGGTGCTCGGAGCGATTCTCGGCCGAGGCGATCAGGCGCAACACCTCATTGGGGTCGAAGCCCTCGACCGGCTCGATATCGGTCAGTTCCGGCTTGCCCTTGGTCAGCGTGCCGGTCTTGTCGAGCGCCACGACCTGCACATCCCGCAACGCCTGCAAGGCATCGCCTTGCCGGAACAGGATGCCGAGCTCGGCGCCACGGCCAGTGCCGACCATGATCGAGGTCGGCGTGGCGAGACCCATCGCGCAAGGGCAGGCGATGATCAGCACGGCGACCGCATTGACCAGCGCATAGGACAGCGCAGGGCTGGGGCCAAAGGCGAGCCAGGCGAGGAAGGTCAGAAGGGCGACGCCCATCACCGCCGGCACGAACCAGAGAGTGATGCGGTCGACCGCGGCCTGGATCGGCAGCTTCGCGCCCTGCGCCGTTTGTACAGTGCGGACGATCTGCGCCAGCAGCGTATCCGAGCCGACCTTGCGGGCAGTGAAGCCCAGCGCGCCCGAGCCGTTGACCGTGCCGCCGGTGACATGGCTGCCGGCCTCCTTGCGGACCGGGGCGGGCTCGCCGGTGATCATCGATTCGTCGACGAAGGAGGAGCCCTCCGTGACCTCGCCATCGACCGGCACGCGCTCGCCCGGCCGCAGGATGACGTGGTCGCCAGGGCGAACCTCCTCGACCGGGATATCGGCTTCGGCGCCGTCGCGCAGGACACGCGCCGTCTTCGGCTGAAGCGCGATCAGGCTGCGGATTGCGGCACCGGTGCGGCCTTTGGCGCGCGCCTCGAACCAGCGTCCAAGCAGGATCAGCGTCACGATCACGGCGCCCGACTCGAAATAGGTCAGCGCCGTCCCCGCCGGCAGCAGGCCGGGCAGGAAGGTCGCGGTACTCGAATAGAGCCAGGCCGCGCCGGCGCCGAGCATGACCAGAGTGTTCATGTCGGGAGCGCCCCGCAACAGGGCCGGAAAGCCCTTGCGCAGGAACACGAGACCCGGCCCGAACATCACGACCGTGGCGAGCGCGAAGGAGAACGCGCGGAGGTTCCATTCGCCGAAGGTGCCGGCGAGGCCATGGTGCAGGGCAGGGACGAGATGGCCGCCCATCTCGATCACCAGCAGCGGCAGGGTCAGCACGCCGGCGAGGACGACCGAGCGCAGCAGGCGGCGCTGCTCCTCTTCCTTCACCATCGCCATGTGATCGTGCCGGCCCGCCGCCTGCACCTCCTCCGGCTTCACCGGACTTGCCTCGTAGCCGGCCTTCTCGACGGCCTTCACGAGCCCGGCGGCGAGATCGCCACCGGCCAGGGCTTTCACGCTGGCGCGTTCGGTAGCGAGATTCACCGTGGCCTCGATCACGCCGGGCACGCCGCGCAACGCCTTTTCGACATGGCCCACGCAGGAGGCGCAGGTCATTCCCGAGACGGAGAGGTCGATCGTCTGCTCAACCGGTTGGTAGCCGGTCTGGCGCACGGCCTCCTCGATCCGCTTCGCGACGTCGCCGCCCTTGGCGAAGGTTACTCGCGCGCGCTCCGTCGCGAGGTTCACCGCAACCGTTTCGACGCCCGGCACGGCCGCGATGGCGCGCTCGACCCGGCCGACGCAGCTCGCGCAGGACATGCCTTCCACGCCCATGTCGAGCGTTGCCAGTTCGTCCTTCGTCCTGTCGATGACCGTCATCGCCGCCTCCTTCTTGGTGATGACATCTCATATGGGGTTTCCCATGATGGGAAGGTCAAGGCCGGGTGCTTGGGCATTTTGCCCAATGCCGTGCGCCCGGCCTCATGGCGTCTCGACAGAGACGCTCTTGATGATGGCATAGACGGGCTTGCCGGCCGCCAGAGCCAGGTTGGCGACGGACCGTGCGGTCAGTCGGACAGCGAGCGGCTCGCCGCTGCAGTCGAGGCGCAGATGGACGGTACTGCCGCCCTCGCCGGTGCGCGCGCCGATCTCGGCGACGGTCCCGGGCAGGACGTTCAGCGCGCTGGTGCCTGCCGGCGGCGCGAGGCTGAGCATCACGTCGCTCGCCATTATCCTGACGCGCAGGCGCTGCCTCGGCTGCAGCGATCCGCGGGCGATGGTGAGCTCGCCTGCGGGCGTCGACAGGCGCGCCAGCCCAAAGGCCTCATCGAAGCCGATGACGTCGGCGGCCAGCATGGAGCTGGCTTCCGGCGCGCCCGGGCGCGAGGCGAGGTCGATCCGCGACAGGATATCCGCAGTGGGGCCGCAGGCGGCGATCCGTCCGGATTCGACGATCGCGACCGTTGTCGCGAGCCGTGCGACCTCCGCCAGCGAATGCGAGACATAGACGATCGGGATGCCGGTTTCGTCGCGCAGCCGCTCCAGATGCGGCAGGATCTCGGCCTTGCGCGCATCGTCCAGCGCGGCGAGCGGCTCGTCCATCAACAGCAGCCGGGGCTGGGCCAGCAGCGCACGCCCGATCGCAACCCGCTGCTTTTCCCCTCCGGAAAGCGCTCCCGGCCGGCGGGCCAGGAGATGGCCGATGCCCAGCAGGTCCAGCACCATCTCGAGCTCGGCCGGCCTGCGCACCGTTCGGGGCACGAACCAATGCCCGAAGAGCAGGTTCTGTCGCACGGTCAGATGCGGAAACAGCCGCGCCTCCTGGAAGACGTAGCCGAGCCGGCGCCGATGTGGCGGCAGCATGATGCCCTTGTCCGTGTCGACCAGGGTCTCGCCCTCCACCCGCACATGTCCGGATTCGGGGCGGATCAGCCCGCCGATGATGTTGACGAGCGAAGTCTTGCCTGATCCGGACGCGCCGAACAGGGCTGTCAGCCGCCCCTGCGACCGCAGGTCGGCGTCGAGCCGAAACGCGCCGAGCCGGTGCCGGACGGCGATGTCGAGCACGGGCGCCCTCATTCGACAGCGATCCGTCGGCCAACCAGCCGCGCCAGCCATTCGGAGAGCATGAGGGCCGCGACGGAGATGGCGATCGAGATCAGCGTCAGCCGCATGGCGCCGGTGTCTCCGCCCGGAACCTGCGTAAAAGTGTAGATCGCCGATGGAAGGGTCTGGGTCTCGCCCGGGATGTTGGAGACGAAGGTGATGGTCGCCCCGAATTCGCCCATGGCCTTGGCGAAGCAGAGGATCATGCCGGCGAGAATGCCGGGCAGGCAAAGCGGCAGCGTCACCGTCAGGAAAACCCAGGCGGTGTTGGCGCCCAGCGTCGCGGCGGCAGCCTCGAGCTTGCGATCGACCGCCTCGATCGAGAGCCGGATTGCCCGGACCATCAACGGAAAGCCCATCACCGCGCAGGCGAGCGCCGCCCCGGTCCACCGGAACGAGAAGACGATGCCGAACCAGTCGTCGAGGAACTGGCCGATCGGTCCGCGCCGGCCGAAGCCGATCAGCAGCAGATAACCCGTCACCACCGGCGGCAGGATCAACGGCAGATGTACCGCCGCATCGAGGATGGATTTCCCCCAGAAGCGCGCCCGCGCCAGCACGAGCGCGACCGCAACCGCCAGCGGCAGGCTCGCCACCATTGCGGTGCCGGCGACGATCAGGCTCAGCCTGACCGCCGTCCATTCCTCCGGTGAAAGCCAGTGGCCCAAGCGATACCGCTTACGACGAGGAGGCGGGCTTGTTGAGCACGGTGAAGCCCTGCTTCTCGAAGACGGGCTTGGCGGCTGGACTGCGCAGATAGGTCAGAAGGGCCTGAGCATCGGCGCCGGACGAATCCTTCGTCACCGCGACCGGATAGACGATCGGCGGATGCGAATCCTCGGGGAAGGTCGCGATGACCTTGACCTGGGGATCGGCGGCCGCGTCGGTCGCATAGACGATGCCGAGCGGAGCCTCGCCGCGCGAGACCAGCAACAGCGCGGCGCGGACATTGTCCGCCTGCGCGATCTTGTCCCGGACCTTGTCCCAGGCGCCGAGCTTCTCCAGCGCCGCCTTGCCGTACTTGCCGGCGGGGACGGAATCGACATTGCCCATCGCCAGACGACCGGAGCCGAGTAGGGCTGCCAGGTCCACGCCCGGCTTCAACGCGACATTGGTGGTCGAATCCTTGGCGCCGACGAGCACGATGCGGTTGCCGAGCAGGCTGACGCGGGTGTCGGACCGGATCAGGCCCTTCTTCGCCAGGTAATCCATCCAGTCGAGGTCGGCCGAGATGAAGAGGTCGGCGGGTGCTCCGCTCTCGATCTGTTTGGCCAGCGCGCTGCTGGCCGCATATGAGATTCTGGGGGCCGGCTTGCCGCTGGCCTTCGCCCAGTTCGCCGCCGCCTCGTCGAGCGCATTCTTCATGCTGGCGGCGGCGAAGACCACGACGCCCTGAGCCTGAGCTTGCGCAGCGCCCGGGTTCGAAGCGAGGCCCAGCGCCAGCGCCATGCCTGTCAGCAGGCCCATTCCCAGCATTCCCCGACGCATCATCGTGCTGCTCCTCGCCACGGCCATCGCTGTATATGAATGGATATAGCGATGGTTGCCGTGCGGCGGCGGGCGAGTCAAGAAGGCGGGGTGCCGTTTTGCCCGGGCGCGGGCTCGCATCCCGCGATGGGACGCTGCCGCCCCGATCACACCGCTGCAGCCGGATGATTTCGAGAAGGGGTGCGCGGGCGTCGGCGCCTGCTCAGCGATGCGGGTGCTTGTGGATAGGGTCGACCCAGTAGACCTCTTCCGGCTTCTCGACCGGGTCGACATCAGTGATGTTGACCACGACCGCCTCGTTGTCGGAGCGCACCAGGACGCATTGCAGGGGATTTTCAGGGTCGGCGTTGATCTCCTGATGCGGCACGAAGGGCGGCACGTAGATGAAGTCGCCAGGGCCGGCCTCGGCGACGAACTCCAGCCGCTCGCCCCAGCGCATGCGTGCCTTGCCGCTGACCACATAGATCACGCTCTCGAGCTCGCCGTGATGGTGCACGCCGGTCTTGGCGTTCGGCTCGATTGCGACCGTGCCGGCCCAGATCTTCTGTGCGCCGACGCGGGCATGGTTGATCGCCGCCTGCCGGAACATGCCCGGTGTCTGCGCCGTGTTGGCGTCCAGCTGGTCGCCTTTGATCACGCGGACGCCGTCGTGTTTCCAGCGCCGCTCGTCATGGGAATGATCGTGATCGTGCGGATGCTCGTGGCTCATGGCCGCCTCCTGGGATTTCGAGCCCCCGACGCTCGTGCCGCCCGCTCGACGGAACGGCGCCACGGCTCCGGGGAATGGTCGCGGTCAGCCCTGCTGGGCCGGGCCGGTTGCCACGGGGCGTTCGCCTGCGCCCCATTCGGACCACGACCCGTCGTAGATGGCCCTGGCCGGCTTGCCGATCATTTCCAGCGCCGTCGAGAGGATGACCGCCGAGACACCTGAGCCGCAGCTCATGATCGACGGCTTGTCCAGGTCGACGCCGGCCTCATTGAACAGGCGTGCGATGTCCTCCGGCTCCTTCAACCTCCCGGCGGAAACGAGCTCGGAGGAGGGCAGGTTGAGCGAACCGGGAATATGTCCCGAGCGCAGTCCCGGCCGCGGCTCCGGGGCCTCGCCGCGAAAGCGGTCTGCCGCGCGGGCATCGACGACCTGGATGGTGTTCGAGGCCGTTGCGCGAGCGACATCGTCCGCATCGGCGACCGCGGCGTTGTCGAGCCGCGCCGTGAAGCTGCGCGGCTGGCGCGGCTGTGGGGCATCCTCCTCGACCGGGCGGCCCTCGGCGAGCCATTTGGGAAAGCCACCGTCGAGGATGACCACGTCGCGCGCACCGAACACCTTGAAAGTCCAGCGCACGCGCGGCGCGGCGAAGAAGCCGAGGCCGTCATAGACGACGATGCGCATGCCGTCGCCAATGCCGAGCGCACCGACGGCTGCCGCGAACTCGCGCGCGGACGGCAGCATATGCGGCAGCGGAGAGTTCGTATCCTTGATCGCGTCGAGGTCGAAATGGACCGCGCCGGGAATACGCCGCACGGCGTATTCCGCCGCTCCGTCGCGCCCTTGTGCGGGCAGGTACCAGGATGCGTCGACCACGACGATATCCGGCGCGCCGAGCCGTTCGGCCAGCCACTCGGTGGAAACGAAAATGTCTTCGCGGGCCATGCTGCTGTCCTTGCGGTATCCGATATTGTCGAGCCGGTATTGTCGAGAGCGTCAGGCCAGCGCGATGCGAACGCGCCGGTTCTGCTTGCCCTTCTTCTCGATGTCGGTGACGGCGACAAGGCCGATCTCCGCCGTGTTGCGCACATGCGTGCCACCGCAGGGCTGAAGGTCGATATCCCCGATGGAGACCAGGCGGACGCGGCCGGAGCCGCGCGGCGGCTTCACCGACATGGTCTTGACCAGGCCGGGATTGGCGTCGAGCTCGGCGTCCGTGATCCAACGCTCCGTGACCTCGGCATTGCGCGCGACGAGCGCGTTGAGCTTCTCGGACACCTCGGTCTTGTCGAGCCCGCCCTCCGGAATGTCGAAATCGAGCCGCCCGTCGCCGTCGCCGATGGAGCCTCCGGTCACGGGAAAGGGCAGCACGACGCTGAGAAGATGCAGGGCCGTGTGGACGCGCATGCGCTTCAGGCGTTTCTCCCAGTCGAGGACGGCCGTCACCGATTCGCCGGGCGCGATGGCCGGCTGACCTTCGAGCGGAACATGGATCAGGCAGCTCCTGTCCTCCGGATCGTAGATCGTCGTCCCGATGGCGATGATGCCGCCGTCGGCGCGGCGCAGATGGCCGGCATCGCCGGGTTGGCCACCGCCCGTGGCATAGAAGACCGAGCGGTCGAGGATGACGCCGCCGCGCTCGTTGACGGCGATGATGGTCGCCGGCGTCTCCTGCAGATAGGCGTCCTGGCGGAACAGCAATTCGGTCGGCATGGTCTCATCGTCCGCTGGCGGCGCCGGGGCGCCTTCGCGCGGCAGACTGCACCGATTGGCGAAAGCTTGCCACCTCATTGGTAGGATAGCGGGGATGACGGCACCGGCCGGCTTCCGGCTTTGCGAGCGAGCGTCTAGATCACGGTCTCGACCTTCGGAGCCGCCATGTCCTTGCCACGCATGAAACCGCAGGACGGCGTAGCCTGGGTCACCGGAGCGAGCTCCGGCATCGGCGCCGCGGTCGCGATCGCACTGGCGCGACGCGGTTGGACGGTCGCGATCACCGCCCGCAGGGCAGAGGCGCTCGAGGCGATCGCGCGTGAGGCGGAAGGCTTGCCGGGCCGGATCGTGGCCCATGCCGGCGACGTCACCGATGCCCGGGCGATGAACGACGTCGTCGAAACCATCGAAAGCATTCACGGACCTGTGGCGCTGGCCTTCCTCAATGCCGGCATTGCCTCCGCACACGATCGACCGATCGATGCGGAAGCCGTGGAGACGATCGTCGGCGTCAATCTGCTCGGGCTCGCGAAGAGCTTCTTCGCGCTCGAGCCGCGGATGCGCGCGCGGCACCGCGGTCAGATCGCGGTGAACGCTTCGCTGGTCGGCTATCGCGGCCTGCCGGGCGCTGCTGCCTATGGCGCGGCCAAGGCGGGCGCGATCCATTTCTGCGAGGCGATGCAGTTCGACTGCGCTGTCGCCGGCATCCGCCTGCAACTCGTCAATCCCGGCTTCGTCGAGACGCCGATGACGAGGGGAAGGAGCGTCCCGATGCCGTTCCTGATGACGGATCGGGAGAGTGCGGAACGCATTCTGCGTGGCTTTGAGCGAGGCGGCTTCGAGATCGCCTTTCCGCGCCGGCTGGCCTGGCTGATGAAGGTGCTGCGACTGTTGCCTTATCCGGCCTATTTCGCGCTCCTGTCCCGCTTCGCCAAGGCGGGTCGCTGAGGTCGTTCAGCCGCGAATCATCGCGAAGGCGTCGAGCGCGCGCTGGCGCCCGAAGCCGATATCGACCAGCGGGGCCGGATAGGTCTCGCCGATTCGGATGCCCGCGGCTTTCAGCGCATCGTCCGGAGCCTTCCACGGCGCATGGATATTCTTGTCCGGAAGCCCTGCGAGCTCGGGGATCCAGCGGCGGACATAGGCGCCCGCGGGATCATGCGTCTCTCCCTGGGTGACCGGGTTGAATATCCGGAAATAGGGCGCGGCGTCGGCGCCCGATCCGGCGACCCATTGCCAGCTTGCGGCGTTGTTGGCCGGGTCGGCATCGACCAGCGTGTCCCAGAACCAGGCCTCGCCCGTCCGCCAGTCCTGCAGCAGATGTTTGATCAGGAAGGAGGCGGCGACCATCCGGACGCGGTTATGCATCCAGCCGGTGGTCCAGAGCTGTCGCATTCCCGCGTCCACCAGCGGAACGCCGGTGAGGCCGCGCTGCCACCGGCGCAGCGCTTCCCCATCGTGCTTCCACGGAAAGTCGTCGAAGCGTTGATCGTAGTTCCGGGTCGCGAGATCCGGGTTGTGGAACAGCAGGTGGTAGGAAAACTCGCGCCAGCCGAGCTCGGACAGGAATTTTTCGGCATCGGCCGCCGAACCTTTCGCCTCGCCGCTTTTCCGTGCCGTTCCGAGCGCGTGCCAGATCTGGCGCGGGCTGATCTCGCCGAAGCGCAGATGCGGCGAGAGTCGCGATGTCGAATCGCGATCGGGCCGGTCGCGCCCGTCGGCGTAGCCCCCGAGGCCATCCTCGATGAAATCGACCAGGCTTTGGGCTGCGCCGTCCTCGCCGGGAGTCCAGGCCTCGCGCAGGCCACCGGCCCAGTCCGGCCGCGTCGGCCGCAGCGCGAGCTCCGGCAGGCTTCGCACCCTGTGGCCGAGCGAATCGGGCAGTACCGGTGCCTGGAGCCGTGTGGGGGCAGGAAGCGGCGCCTCCGGCTCGCCGCGTTCGCGGGCGGCGCGCCAGTAAGGCGTGAAGACCTTCATGGGCTGGCCGGTCCGCGTCGTCACTTCCCAAGGTTCGTTCAGCAGGCTGCCGTTGAAGGTGCGAACCGCCGTTCCGTTGCCTGAAAGCCTCTCCTTGAGGGCTGCGTCGAGATCGACCGAAGGCGCATCGTAACGACGATTCCAGGTGATGAGGTCGACGGCCGCCGCTTCGGCGAAAGCCGGCAGCAGCTCGGCCGGGTCGCCGCACAGGATATCCAGCCGGCCACCCCTGCGCTCCAGCGCTGCCGCAAGGGCTTCCAGCGAGTGCGACAGCCACCAGCGCGTCGCCCCGCCGAGCGCACGCCGTTCGGCGCGATCGTCGAGCACGTAGATGCAGTAGGTCGCGCCCGTCCCGGCAGCGCAGACCAGGGCCGGGTTGTCGGCGAGCCGCAGATCATCGCGGAACCAGTGGAGAGCGCGTTTCGTCATTGGATCTCGCCAGCGCGTCGTTGGGACGCAGGATCTTTCGCGGGAAGGGCTCACACCGCCCGTTCCGAGCCTATACGCCTCAGCCCGGCCATCGGTTTGGCCAAAAATCGTGGAGGTCTCGCCCGAAGCGCATGAAGGCCGATTTTCGAGGGGTTTGCCCGTCGCCAGCGTCGGGCGCGCCGCGCCGTCTCAGCCACAATCGCTGACTGACCAATCAAATGACATAGACAGGACACTTCAGGCAGCTATGACGAAACCGCAGTTGTCTCCATGCCGCTTTTGGAAACGACCGCTGGCGGCGCGCAGTGACGCCGCCCAGGCGGAGAGCTGTGATGCATACTGGCAAGGGCTGTCTGATTCTGCGCGATGGGCGCAGATTGCCTCTCGATTTTCGGTTCGGCAGCTCATTCGACGATGCCCGCTCGGGCTATTTGCACCTGGACACGTCCGGCATCGATCCAGCCTGCTATGGCAGCGAACTGGACCTGGACTGTGAGGATGGAACCCGGCTGCGCCTCGTCGTCAGTCATTTCAGCGACCGCTATCTGGCTGTTTCCGGGCGATCTGTCCGCGCAACCGCCGAGCCGCTCTGAAAGCCCGACCGAGCGATATCCGAAGCCTCGCTTCCGACCGATCGCGGCCGGGCACCGTGCCTCGTTTCGACGGATTGGAGCAGATGGCTCTCGCGAAAGGTGAAACCGCGAACGACGTTGTCCCGCCGGAAAATTCGGGGGCTGAAAAGCGGGACAAGTGAGCGAAAAACCGTGGTAAAATCAGCACCTGAAAAATGCTGTTGGAGGCCTCGCCCGGAATCGAACCGGGGTGCAAGGATTTGCAGTCCTCTGCGTAACCACTCCGCCACGAGGCCTTCCGTCGAGGGCGGCCAGCCGCTCTCGCGACAGGGCCTATAGCGACAAGCCGGACGCGCTGCAAGCGGGTGGGGGATGTTTCGCTCGCGCGGCAAGAAGATGTGTTTTGCCGTCACTAGGGGGCTTGCGCAGTGCGGACCGCGCCGCTATTACGCCGCCACCGTTCCCGGATAGCTCAGCGGTAGAGCAATCGACTGTTAATCGATTGGTCGCAGGTTCGAATCCTGCTCCGGGAGCCAGCGAATTCAAGGGCTTAGGTGAGAAATCGCCTGAGCCCTTTTCCTTTTCAGGTACGCGATAGGTACGCAGAGCCCATCAGGTACGGCGCTAGGTACGCATTCCCCCCGGTTCTTGGAGTGCCGCACAGCCCCGAATTGGATCGCCTGAAGGCCGACTCGCTGTTGCTGCGTCGAATCGATCGTGATTCCCTGCGCCATGCTCATCCGTCTTCACCCGCCTAAGCCGAGCCATGCCGCCGTCAATCTAGCGCGAGCCGGCTTCCTGCGCGCGCATCGCCTATGCGCGGAGTGCGCTGCGGAGGGGCTCATCGTGCAGGCAGTAGCGGTCGACCATGCCGAACCGGATCCGGCCGGGTGGCAGGCGACCTGCGGCCAGCACCATCCCAGACGGCGGCACTAGCCGTAGCTGCCGGGGAGGGCGGGTAAGAAGTCAACGCAGCGCGGGGCCGGACCGGCTGGGTTCCCGCCCGCAGAATTAGTTTCCAGCGCAATGTCCACATCAAAGCGGACCGGCCTGCATTGCGAATTTGCCACCGCGAATCGGTGGTGATTCAATGCGGCATGTCGATGCCGTCGCGCAGATATGAGGAGCAAATCGATCTCGATCCGCTGGAGATCGAGGTGATGTTGCGTGATGCCCTCACGCGGTGGGGGATCGAAACGACCGGCGACCAGCGAGTCTTCGAAGACGCGGCTGCTCGGCTGCTTCAGTACTCGCCCCTGTACTTGCGCAACCTGCGCATGGAAGGCCGGGCGCCCCGTCATGTGAAGGTTG
This sequence comes from Allobosea sp. 67-29, assembly GCF_001898115.1. Taxonomy (GTDB): domain Bacteria; phylum Pseudomonadota; class Alphaproteobacteria; order Rhizobiales; family Beijerinckiaceae; genus Allobosea. Next base: position 51,533 of record NZ_MKSQ01000007.1, read on the forward strand.
CCGGCAGGGTCGGCTATCGCGTCCGCGATATCGCGTTGTGGATCGTGGAGAAGACCGAAGTAGGCTGAAAACCGCGCGGAACAGAATCTTTCATCATCTTCCGCAATCGACCGCGCACGCTCCTCCGCGGGACATCTTGGCCTCATTCTTCGGAGGCCACATGCTCAAAGCCAAATCCACCGATCTCTCAGCCGTGGCGCGATTTCTGGCCATCGCTGGCGGTAGTCCAGTTCAAGCTTCCGTTTTGGCAGAAAGCACGAAAGCTCCGGAGGCTGTTCGTATCGTGCTGCGCGCCGCGGTCGACGCAGGCAGCCTCGCCGATCCGGCCTTTGCCGCTGCGCTCGCCGACAATGACATTGTCGGGGCGTTCGTCGAGGCGATCCGTCCGGAATCGGTCTTCGCCCGCATGTTGCTCGACGGTGGTCTTGCGCGGATGCCGCTGAGGACCAGCGCAGCAGTCGTCGCGGCTGATGCAACCGCGTATGTCGTCGGCGAGGGCATGCCGATTCCGATTTCCGCGATGGCGCTGTCCGGCCGGATGCTGGAGCAACAGAAAGCGGCCGGCATGGTGGTGGTCACTAACGAGCTGGTGCGATCCGTCAGCCCCGCTGCTCGCTCGCTTCTCGACGGCTCCCTCAAGGCTGCTGTCAGCTTCGCATTGGACGCGAAGTTCATCGACCTCATCACGGACGGGATCACTCCGCTCCCGGCCTCCGGCGTGACCGCTGCCGCAGCCTTGTCCGATCTGCGCGAGCTGCTGGACATCGTCAACATCAATGCAGGCGGCTCGCTCTACTGGGTTATGCCAGCCGGCGTCGCCAACGCGGCCGCCACCCTCGCCAGCCCTTACGGTGAGTTGGCTTTCCCAGCGATGTCGCCGGTCGGCGGCGAGATCCTCAACTTGCCAGCGCTCGTCTCCGACGCTGTTCCCAGCGATCGGGTGTTGCTGATCGACGCATCTGGCATTGGCGGTGAGATCGAAGCCGTAACGGTCGAAGCCAGCGGCGAGGCATCAATCCAAATGGACTCTGCTCCCAACTCGCCGCCGAACGCCGCGACGGTGATGCGGTCGTTGTGGCAGGAAAACAAGATCGCGATTTTGGGCCGCGCTGCCTTCGGCGCCGAGCCCCTTCGCGACAACGCTGTCGCCATCCTCTCCGACATCGCATGGAGCGCGTGATGTCCTATGCCGACACTCTGCCCGACGCCGTCGCCGACGCGATTGCCACCGTCATCCGTGAGGCCAGAGCTGGCTGGGAGCGGGAGTTAGAAGTGCTTCGGGCGGAACGGCGCGCGCTCGTCGCCGAACTCCGCTTGGCCGCGCTCGGCCAGCCCGGCACACAGCCGGAGCCCACGCCGGCCGCCCCGACCGCCGCCAAGCCGAAGGCGTCCCGCTCATGAGGACGCCGACGATTGAAGAAGCCGAGCGCCGGCTCGACGAGATGGCGGCGGAAGCGATTCGCCGAGCTGGCGAGCGGATCGAGCGCAATGGTGTGACCGGCCCGGAGCGAGCGCGGCAGATGGCAACGGCACGATCCGTCATTAAGGCATGGCGCGCTCGCGCTACGGCCGCCGCACTGCGCGATGCGGTGTCGGTCGGAGGTTCCGGTCGATGACGGAGCGCATCAGCCTTGGCCCCGTCCGGCACCGCGGCGACCTTCGGCGCGCCCTCGATGTCGCCGTCGAGATCGCGGTCGACCGACAGCGCCAGCAACTGGCGGCAGCAGGCTTCGAAGGGCTCGACCTTCATGAGCTTGTCGCTGCCGAACGCCGGCGCTTCACCGCGTGGGCAGCTCAGGTCGAAAGCGAGATCAGCGCTGAGCTACCCGAGCCCCCGATGCCAACACCTGCGGCAGCGTGACTGGGGGGGGAGGGTCGGAAATCCGGCCGTAGGGGGCCACCACCGCAAGGGATCGCCTGCGGAGGTTTATTTTCTGCCGGGGGTGAATTTTGTCCGCGAATTTACGGCCGCGTGACGTGTTCTCACACTTTCTAGAAAGCCCCACGATGTCGAAACCGCAGCAATCTTCGGCACTTTCACCGCCGGGCGAAGCCGATCCGTCGCCGCCGAGAGGTCTGAATCGGTCAGAAAAAGTTCAGTTTCAGCGCATTTGCCGCATGCGGCGCGATGCTGGAAAGCCGGTTTCCGCGCTCGAGGTGGACATAATCCGCGATTACCTCGACGCCAGAGCGCGGCTCGAGGAATTGCAGCGCGTCGAGTGGACCGAGCAAGCCCGTCCTCACTTCTTCCTGAGCGAACGAATAAAGCTCGCATCGGCCATCGATCGCGCCGCCTCCAGCGTTCGGCGCTTGGCTAAGGATCTCGGTCTGGTCGGGAGCTGATGAGCCGACTCGAATTCAGCCCTGGCACTCTTGAGATCGCTGGATATCACGTGCACAAAGCTTTCGGGCACATCAGCAGATGCGCCTGGGGCGTAGGAACCCCACCGCTAGGCGGCTTGTGTGCTGCCGAGAAAGCACTCCTCGACTGAGGTCGGGGAGGCATGTGCGTATGTCCAGGGCGAGAGCCTAAAGGCATGTGCGGCTCTCCTAGCGGGGGCTTCCTAACTCCCCGACCGCCAAGTCTGGGGATCTGATCATGACGCAGTCTAATCTCGTGCGCTTTCTGAGGAGTTCATCTGCGATCCTCGCCCATAGCGCGATAAATCGAACACTATGGGTTTCCGGCTCGATTGCAGCCTGTCTGAGCATCGCACATCCAGCATCCGCTCAGCAGCCTTCGCCGGAGGTCGTCAGTTCCTGCTTGTTGCTGGCCAGCAGACAACTCCCTCCCGCTGTCGCGGGCATTACCCTTCGCTCGACAGAAGTGGCGCTTATCAGCACACGGCCTGACAGAGTGGCATTTTACAACGTGCGGATGATGCTCGATTTCGCTGGGCAGCCGGTGAGTATGGAGCGTCGGTGCGCTGCCACTCCTGAAGGCGAATTCCAGCTCGTCAGGTAGTCTTTCGGGGCGCGCATTTGGTTGCGAGAAAAAGCACCGCAAGTTGCGTTCGTACACCCTCCGCGCGCCCGTCTGCTCCCATGGATATCGAGATCCGCGTCACGCTCAACGGAGAGCTGCTTCGCGAAGAGCTCGACACCCATGCCCGCCAGCTGCGCGAGGCCCGCCGGTCGCCGATAGCCGATCGATAGATTTCGGATGCTGGGTAGGATCGCCGGCAGAGACGCGGGAGCCTCGCCAGCGGCTTCAACTTCCTGACCGGACCCAGAACGCCGATAGGCTCGGTTGCAAAAAACCGGGCCATTTTAGAATCAAGCGGCCTTGGCTTTCGCCTTTTCCTTGGCCTGCTCGGTGCGGATCGCCTTCATATCTCGGCTTCGCATCGTCCATTCCCGCCCATCTGCCGTAGTCACGATGAGTTGGCCGATATCGGGTAGCTGTTCGGGCGTATGGGCATAAAGGATATCGATGCGATCTTTAGCGGCGACGGTGAAAGGGAGGTCTCCGTTTAAGGTCCGATGAGGCAGGAGCCATGCCTTTAGCTTCTTTCGACGCATGACCTTCGTAAGAAATAGCCTCTTCCACCAATTATACTGATAGCCGGAAACGGCAGTTACCCGGAGCGGCTTGTCAGTGTGATTGACGACGGAGATCATGAAGCAGTTTTCAACCGGCCCGCCCTGTCCGTCGAATATCAGCCGGAAGCCGCCCGAAACCCCAACACGCTCTCGCTTGAGGAAATCGCGGTAGATATTCCAGCCGGCGACGCCTGTCGCAACGAAGGCGCCCCATAACGCTAGATAGTCGGTAACTTTCCAGTCCATCGGCTCGCCAATCTGCGCACTTGAAGCCGAAGATAGGCTTGCGGGGCGCGAAATCGCCAGATTGGCCCAGAGCCGCCGACCAGGTTGTCCACGCTCATTCCTCGTTGCGGCGGGCCGTGTTTTGCTTGCCCAGCGAGCTCGCTGATGCAACGCTCGCGTTATGATAATCGGCCGGGGGGCTGACAGTTGGAACAAGCGGACCGTAAGCGCGCTCATTTGGAGCGAATTTTACTGGTTTGTGGCAATCAGAATGCCGGCAAGAGCCGTCTCCTGAGGCATATGCTGACTGATCCTAGGTTGGGCGGCCAGCTTCCGCCAGGCCCAAGAATCGCTCCTCGCAGGCTGTCGCGCGAGAGTTGTCTCGCTGTTCGGATCACCTCTCCGCACGAAATGGATGAGAGCCTGGACGAGTTCATTCAAAAGATTGATCGCGCGACCGAAGTCGCGTGGGGTGACTTTTGGCGTATAAACTACGCGTCCGCAATTCAACCTCGGCCGTTCAAACAGATGCCCGGCATTGTAGATGTCTGCGCCAGGCTAAAGCGAGAGTTCTCGCCAGAGCGCATTCGAGTCGTTCAGCTTGCTCCTGACCAATCGGAGCAACTCACGAGCCAGCTTACGAATACGGAGATCGATGGATTGAGGCGGAACAACGTCGAAGTAATTTCGATGGATGCACGCCGAAGCTCGTACCCGGCAGAACCCGGAAACGTTCGCATCTTGGCCGATTTTTTTTATTTCCCGTAGTGCGCTAGTGCCGGTGCAGGCGAATTCGCAAGCGATATGAGAGGGAGAATTGGCGACCGCTCGGCAAGTTCTAGGCAAATTCGGCGAGGATCAGGTCGTGCGGCAGTGTGCCTGTCCTCGATGCAAGCGGCCGCCCAAGACGCTCGTTCGTTTGCCGGCGAACTTCAAATGCGCGGACGTAATCTGCGACTTTTGTGGTTATCTGGGTCAGATTAAGGCGTCGGTAGTCAGCGACATCAATGCGCCGCCTAAGAGCATTCTAGGTGCCGCGTGGGAGCCGCAGAAGCAACGGATGGACGCGGGGATCTACTTCCCGCTTTTCCTTGTTCTGGCCGACAAGGGAATGGTTTCACACGCGATCTATTATCTAGCTGCCGACTTGCAGCGCCCAGACATGTTTCTGCCGAGGAAGCCGCTCTCTGAGAATGCGCGAAGGGCTGGCTGGCAGGGCTTCATTTACGACTTGAGCGCGGTCGGGACCGGCTTAGTTCGACTGCGTTGAAGCCGAGCCAACTTCGCTCCCGGGCTCCGTCATCCGAGGCATCTTTGCGACTAAGTCGTCCGCGATCAAGCAAGTCGCCATCGCTATTTCAATGAACTCGGCGGAGGAGAGAATGAGGTGCTCGCCAAGGGCGAACCGTCGCTCGTACGTGTCGCGCTTGATGAAGATTTGGACCTCGACGCGATCATCGCCGGTGTCGACTACGGCGCCCGGACCTACCTCAATTTCTTGCCCGGCCCGCTCGTAGAAGACCTTGAGCCGAGGATATCTCAGCAAAAGCTCTCCGTTCTTTTCTGTGGCGTCGGCGAAAGAAACGGTCCCGTTGCGATGTTCAAGGCGGTTTCGCGCTTTCTGCATGGACAGCAGCTCGTGTCGATAGGCCAGTGGTGCCGTCAGATGCTTGCTGACCTCGTCCACAAGCGCAACGAACGACATGCCTCCAGCTTTCTTTTGGGTTGCCGCGACGAATGGCCGGAACTGATCTCCTTGAATGCGCCTTTTCTGGAACAGGGCGACATAGAGATATGCTTCCTCGAACGAGGTCCGGAGCCCCTTGAGGATGTTGTGGAAGCCCTTCGATAGGAGCCATGTGCGGTACATATCAGCCCGATCGGCAGGGCTGATTGACGGCATGCCGAGTTGGACGAGGAACGTCTGCCCCGCCAGCGGCTTGGGGGTGTCGAGCTCGCGACCTTCCATCATCTCAAAGCAGCCCGCGATGACGTCAGCGGCAATAGTGGCGGCGGCTTTTGCAGGAAGCGCCGCATTCGCTCCGTTGATCAAAACCTGAGTGTCCATCGGCTCCCCCGTTCAAGTCAGCAGATTGTGGATCATCCTCGGTGGACGGCAAGCGTCGTTGACATTATTCCTAAGTGGGCTTGTTCTCCTCTGGTTCTCGAAACACAGCTTGGACAACGTGCGGGAGGCGATTGCCGGTCAGCGCGACAGGAGCTTCGTTGTCCAGAAGGTGAGATGGGCGATGCAGAGAAGCACGAGCCAGCCGGCGATCCGCCAAGTGGCGCCGCCCACCAAGCCGCGGAGCCTATCAGGTTCCGCGGGATGCTACCGGGTGATGCACGAACTGACGAACACCGACGCCCGGTCTGCCAATCCATAAACCTGCTTGCTCGCCGTCCAAGCCAGCACAGAGCGTCCCTTGTCCGGCTTGGAAAATAGAAACGTCTCGATCGTCATCGAGGGATACACGACCAAAACCTGAATAACGCCGTCCTGAGCCCGGCCGATGACACTAGCTCCGTCTTCGCGGGCAGAAAACGATGATCCGCTGGCGTCGGCGACTCTGATATCGAAATCGTCGCCACGACGCTTCAGCACGATCACGCCAGATGAAATGCCGTCGTCCTGCCAGCCTTGGCCATTCAGAAAGAAAGATTGTCCCTTCGAGGCTCCACAAGAATAGACGTCTCTCCAGCCGCCTTGAGCGTAGGCCCCGGAAGCCAGTGCTAGCGCGATGCCGCATCCCCCTGCCCAGGTCAGTCGTATTCTCATATGCGCCGCTGCCTTCATTGGATCGGGGAAAGCTGGGCCCGCGCTTCATTCGCCTTCGCCAGCATTGCCTCAAGCTTCGCGAACGTCTCAGGTGAATACACAAGATTCATGACCTGACCGCTTGCCATCTCGAAATAGATCGCCGTCCCGCCCTCCGGATCAGTCGTCAGCGCGATCCGCTTCACATCGGCCGCGTCGACATCAATCTCGGGCAGCTTGGCGGGCTCGGACATCGCGCCCCCGCCATACGCCTATGCGGCTGCGGGGAGCTGTAACAAAGCGGGCTTAGGATAAGGGCATGGAGGGCAGACAGCCTAGCGTTGCCCAGCCGATGGTCCATCGAGATGGCGACTGGAAAGGAAAACGGCGAATGCTCGGGGTATGTCAATATAGCCGAGCGCTTCCTGCCGGATATCGAAGTCGGCGATGGCCTCAATGAGCTGCTCAAATTCCCGCTCGCCATCTGCGCCGGGCGAGGGCAACAGGAGCTGAGCGGCCCGTAAGACCGCAGCCTTGCGCTGCGGATACGATCTGACAATCAAGGCGTCGGCGTTCGGCATGACAACACCTCACAACGCAACCTAACGTCCTGGGTTTATCACCGAACCGCTGCGATGCGAATTCAATGATCTGAGAAGAAGGTTAGAGGTCGGCTAAACTCCGATGCGCCAATGAGCGAAATGAAGTTGCGCCGCGCTTTCGTCCGATCTCGATCCATGGTGGACCTAGCGTGATAATGGTCATCATAGCCGACATGGCGCTCGATCCAAGTATCACGACAAGCGGACCCTGGCGTGCGTTAGAGCCGGGAGAGGCAGCGGTCCTCGATCATCTTCTTGCAACAGACTTTCCCGGGCGCGCTGAGCTTCAAGCGCAGGCCCGGTCAGCTTTGGTGTGCCGTATCGACCGTGAGGGCAGTTTGCGCTTTCAAACAGAGGAGCCACGAGCGCAGGTCCGGGGACGAGTTCCAGTTGAGGGGCGTTATCACGATGACCGGACTAGCGCCGAGCCTCACAGGCCTGCGGTCAACTTGCTGCTGCATGTGATCGAAGGCCGACTGCACGAGCTTGAGGTCTACAAGGACGATGGAAGCGATATCCTGATCGGTCCCTATGAAGTTCCGCTCGCAGAGATCGAAGTTTCTGCCAACTAAAGACCGCTGACGACCCATAGCGGACTTTGTCTGCTGCGATGACCCTGGATTTTGCAGTTTGTATACGAACGGTTGGTAGGTTGCCGCGCGCTCCTTCGAAAGGTATTGTGTGGTGTCGACAGGTCTAGGGCACGCAAGCCCATCGTGGTTCACCTCTCCTGGTGATACAGACACACTAGCTTGGGTGGCGCTGGCGCTCATCTGCCTCGCGCTCTACGGCATCGTAACGCTGTATGCGGCTTTCGACCGTTGGGCCGAACGCCGATCGCATGGCACCCCGCTGGCCAAGACGATCCCGACGCTGCTTTTGATAGCGCTGCTCTACGAAATATTTCCCCTTGAGCATTTCCACTTCTTGCTTCCGCTGAGCGCAGTCCTTCTCGCCCTGATGGCGGACTGGTCCCGGTACCATATCGCGAGAATTGGCGAAGTCGAACCGGAAGCTGCTGCCTCACCAGCGGCGGTTGGACCAGTATCGCCGGACGTTGCAGTCGTGGCTCACCCCCAGACAGAAGGGGCTGCCAAGTGATCGAAATCCTCTTAACGTCCTTTCCAGCTGTATTCCGCTACTACCAGCTCAAGCGCCGTGGCGAGGCCATGACCGTCTGGAACATGCGCACGGCGGTGTTCCTCTGGGCTTTGCTGGCCTTCTTCATGTTCGTGGCGATCTTCTACTTCCATCCAAAGTCATATTCGGGGCTGCTGCCGTACCGCACTGTGTCGGTTGTGGCGCAGACGGCCGGCCCGGTGACCGAGGTCGCCGTGAAGAACATGCAAAAGGTCGCCACCGGTGATTTGCTATTCCGGATCGAGAACAGCACCCAGAAAGCGGCGCTGAAGCAAGCCGAGGCCGAGTTCGACAAGATCAAGGCGGCCGAGGCCAAAGCCTCCGACGCTCTGAAAGTCGCACAGGCTGCCGTTATCGTTTCGACCTCATCGCTGGATAAGTTGAGGGGTGACCTGGAGAACGCACAGGCCTTGGTTGCTAAGAACTCCGGAACCAGGGAGGCGGTGCGCCTCGCCGAGTCCTCCGTCGCGATCGGCGAGGCGAACCTCGCGTCGGCGCAGGCTCAACAAAGCTTGGCTCAGGTGGAAATCTCGCAAACTCTCCCCGCACAGCATAAGGCGGCAGAGGCTGCGATGGAGAGCGCCAAGGTCGCGCTGGGAATGACCGAGGTGCGCTCGTTCACAGATGGCGTCGTGACACAGCTGGCCATGAGTGCGGGAAGCCCGGCGTCCACGCTAATCTTGAGCCCCGCCATGGTGATCATTCCCGATCGCCCGAATGATATCCCGCTTCGGATTACCGCTGGTTTCTCGCAAGTCTCGCGCACTACGCTTTACGAAGGGATGCCTGCGGAAATTGCCTGTGACACCAATATCGGTTTGACCTTCAGCAACACAGTGCTGCCGGCGCGGGTCCGCAGCGTCCAACCGGCGATATCATCGGGCCAGATCGTGCCGGGTGGGCGGCTGCTTGAACTGAGCGAGCGGATGCCGCGCGGCTCACTTCTAGTGTATCTCGAACTAGAGCACAAAGAGCAGGAGAAGATCATGCTCGATGGCACCGGCTGCATCGTTCAGACCTACACGAACAACCTTCCTGGTTTCACCGGTCACCTCATCGCCGCCACCGGGGTGGTTAAGGCCGTAGGCTTGCGTCTGAAAGTATGGGGCTCTTTGATCGCTGGGATCGGCCTCGCCGGGGGTGGTCCCTAGTCAAAGGACGTTTCGCTAGGATGAAGTGTTGGTCGGGGGCGTTATCATGTTGGCCGCAATGTCCGCTTCCGACACGTTGCGAGCATACCCCAGTCGTCAATGCACCTCACCAATAGCCGCGCGACCGCCTTACCTCGTCACGCCTCGCGCCGCGTCCTCTGATCCACCGCCCGCCGCTCCAATCGCGAGGATCGAAATCCTCGCCTCTTATCGCATCGCGGAACTGGTCGGCCTGAGTTCGGTCGGCGAAACAGAAAACCTCGTAGCTGCCGGAATCATCGCCGACGTGATGGCGTCGCCAACACAATGACGAAAAGGGCCCGGATTGGTTCAGGTGACCGACATTCTGACCAGTGATGCATTTCACCGCGACCTGGAACGGATACGCCCGATCCACTCCGCCCGCGGAGAGTTCGCCCCTGCGCCTCATGAATATCGTCCTTGTTGATAGGAAATCTATCAGCAAGACAAGGAGAAGCCGTCAAGAACCGGGATTGGTTGCCGACGCGCCGGCTGGGGGGAGACACGTCGGCAACCGGGCGCCCGTCGATGGGAACGAGCCCCGTTGTTGCAGCAGAATCTGGTCAGTCACCACGTCCTTCAAATGAAGGGTTAAGATCACCCGCTTTGCGCAAAGGCTGCGCTCACCGCCTAAACACGCGCTCTGGCTGAAGATTTGCGGTGGTCCACCTCGCTATGACTATCCCGGACCATTTCGAAACAGATTGCGCCGTGTGGGGTCAGCCGTGTCAGTTGAGTTTGTGTCAGATAGGTCCAACTCGAATTACGATGAATGCGCCGCGCATCTTCTGAGCGCGTTTTTCAACTTGCCGGGTCAGTCGAAAGACGATGAGCGATTGCGGCGTCGAATCGAGGATGCGTTGACTGACCTCGCCGATGTTCAACGCAGACGCGCGATCGGAAAAGCGCAACACAGCGCCAAGGTGTTTGAATTGAAGCGCCGCTAGATCCCGGCTTTCAGTTCGAACCGGGGCACGGCGCTCGTCGGGGTTACTCCGGATTTGGCCAAATTCGTGCCCAGCCGACTAATTGACTGGGGATCGCTCCGTGCGTTCGATGGCTCGCCCCGCACCGATCATTGCCCTCACCCACAGGGACGGGGACAGCCGGCGCCGTCGATCTCCACCTCGGCGGCGCCGGATTGTTGATCGGATTCTCGTTCCGCACGATCTGATCGCTGCCGCTCACCGTGCGCAGGCCCATGCCATAGAAATCGAGGCGCAGGCTAAGCGGCGGTTGGCGGATGAATACGACGCGGCGCAAAAACTTGGTGAAGTCGGGCAGCGCACCGGTCGCCCGAAAGTCGTTCCGGAGCAGAACGACTTAACTCCGCCTTCGGCTGCGGAGGTCGGGTTTACTCGCAAGCAGATCCATGAGGCGAGGCAGATACGTGACGCGGAGGCAGCCTTGCCCGGCATCGTCCGCCGCATCCTCGACGAGAAGCTCGCTGGCGCCATTCAATCAGGTGCCTTGCACGACTCCCGCGCTCGTGGTGGTCTTCCCGCCTCTAGGTGGAGGACTTTCCGTGGCTGTTTTGGCGGACGACTGCGAACTCTGGGCGAATGAACGTTGGAACGTCCTCTCCATCGACGAGGCGTTGAAGTACCCGCGCGGGCGGCTGATGCGTTGCCGTGAGTGCCTAGGCGTGGTGCGCGCTCATGCTGCCGGAAAGGATGGCCAAGGTGCTCATTTCGAGCATGAAAACCGGCACGAGGGCTGCTCGCGAAGCGATGCCTTCAATGGGACAAGGTCGCCTCATCCAACCCCGGCGCGCATGAAGCGCTAGGATCCGGCCATGACGAACCTGATTTCGGCGTTGGCGCTCGTCGTATCGGCACTTTCTCTCGTTGTCTCCTGGCGTGTTGGGCGAGCCAACGCGCGCCATCATGAACCGCTGATTTGGCTGTCGTTCCAGGGTTTCGAACAACAACCGGAATGGTGGTATGCCACGCTCCACATTCGGAACCGGAGTGCCGCCGGTATCCAGATCGACAAGGTCATCGCCAAGGGAAAAACACGCCTGAGCTCCTACCGAGGCCCCATTATCGGCGGCAAGAGATGGCAGTTCGATGATGCAGTCCGAGATGCGCCCCTTGTTAAAGAGCTGCCCTTGGGCGATCAGCGCGTCTGGGCGTTTCCCGGAGAAGACGGCGCCTCGGGCATAATCCTGAGGTCCTCAAGCTCCGATGTCGTGTTGAAGCTCGTTGGAAGGACCATCGAGGCGGTCCCGAAGAGTATTCGTTTTCGTGTCAAAGCTCAGTTGCACGAAGGGGAATGAGGGCTCGATGGCGGTGATCAATTTCGATTTCGCAGGCTGGCAGTACGAGCAAGCGATTGAAACCCTTCGCATCGGGTTCGTCGAGGCGATTAGTACCCTCGAACGCCAGATCGCAGGGAAGCGCGACGAGATCATGCATTATGAGGAGAGCGTGAAAAACGGTGGCGACCCCATCGGCGAATGGGACGAAGACGGCGCCATGCTCTGGGATCAGAGCCAGCTTTTGGAATTCGAGGCAACTACACTTGAGTCGGCATGTATGTCCTTGCGGAAAGCCATGGTGATCCAGCTCTATCATCTGTGGGAGCGAGCGGTTCGAGTGGCCGTGAAAGGCAAATCTAGCGACGACCACAAGGCGCTCGTCGCTAAGCTGGCTGAGGCTGGCTGTATCGTCCACAGTCAGCTCGACGCCGTCCAGCACTTAGTCAATACGCTCAAGCACGGAAGCGGCAGATCAGGCAATAAGCTACTGTCGTCGTGGCCTGAACTTGTGATCACGACCATTCGCTTTTCAGATTGGTACGAGCGGATTGCCCTGTCGGACGACCATGTCGGGAAGGTCGCGGAGATCGTAGCCGCTTCATACCCGCGCTGAGATGTCTCCGCGACGCGAGACATGCCGGCTAAGGCAAAACCATCCCGGCTTCTGCCGGTCAGGCCTCGTCATCCTTGTCATCTGGCAGCGCCGCGAGCAGCACCGCTCCCAACAGATCGAGGACGGAATCGAAGGCTCGCCGCCAAGCATCTCGATAGGCCTCGATCCGGGTTGCCGATATGCCACGAGCCGCCAGCTCAGAGACACCGCGGTCCAATTCGTCGAGCCGCCTTTTGACCTCGGCCGGAAACCTGCCGCCGCCCGTGGCTTCAGCCAGCACCCGGACCGCGGCACGGGCGGCGGCTTCGCCATCTCGGCGGCCTAGGTCGCGATATTGGTCGGCATCGAGCATGACCTTGCGCGTGCTCATCGCGCAGCTCCCTCTGTTCGTCCGTCGCTCCACGTTCGGCCGTCAGGGTCGATCCGGGCGAGCGCTGCCAACGAAGCCGCCAAGCTGAACAATGGAGGGCTACCGGGTTCACGCTTGAGCCAGCCGGCTTGCTCGAGCTGCGATATGGCAAGGTCGACTGCGTTGGCAGCGACGCCCAATGCGCGCGCGATCTCCCGGCAGGGTCCGACGGTGCAAGCGCCGGCGCGATACTCGACACGCATCGCTAGCTCGGCGGCGACGAGCCGGACGAATGGCGGAAGCTCGCGGTCATGCCGCGTCCAGCTCGACCAGGTCAGCCGCGCCCTGCGAAGGGCTTTCGCCGAGCTTACTTCCTACTGGCGGGTGTCTGGAGGCGACGGCACGGCAGTTCGTTCGGCGCGCTCGGCGCCGGTGGTTTCGTTGTTCATGGCCATCTCTCAGAAGCGAAAATTCAGAAAGCCAGGGGTCTGGAGGGAACAGACTAAGTTCCCTACCGGCCCCTACAGCGTTCGGGCGAGCCAGGGGGCCAGAGGGAACTACTGTCCTAGTTCCCCTTTGACCCCTGCTATCTACATCTCCGGGAAGGGCTGCCGCAGTTCATGCCGCCCGCTTGGCGCGGGCAAGTCCAGCCCGTCGCACATGCGCGGTGGACTTCCTCTCCTCAGCGCTGGCAAGTGCAGCTGCGGCCTGCTCGTCGGTCTCAATCCGCTTCCATTCGTCAGTTCGCTGGGGCAGCGGTGTGCCATCGACGAGTTTCTCGCGACCGTAAACGTACGTCAGCCGGTAACGGCTTGGATTGCGGTACTGGCTGATCGAAGGCGTGCCTTGGTGTGTGATCTCAAGAAAGCCGAGACCGACACACTGTCTGATCGCCAGCGCGATCGCTTTGTATGGAATGCCCGACGCCTCGAAATCACGGTAGGGGCAGGCAAGGCGGCCGTTCAGACTTCCAGCGTGTCCCATGTGTTCCTCCTCAAGGCGAAAAAGAACGCGACGCCCATGATCGGGCAGAGCGCGCCATGCTGCTGATTGACGCATTTCCAAGCGGTGGACGACGAAGCTGTCCTTCGGCTTGTCCCTCTTTTTGCGGTTGCTCACGCGCTGCCTCCGCCTAAAAGCACGCAATTCCACAGTGCAGATCGCACCGCGCTTTCGATTGCCTGAAGTTCAGCGGCGACGACCTCGTCGTCGATGCCTCTCTTACGCATTGTGGCAGCCGCGGCTGCGAGGACACGCTCAAGATGTGCTTCAGCCTTTTCTGGCCTGAAGCCGGCCATCAACCGAGCGTGGCGATAAACAAAAGGCTCATCCCGGGTTCGCGGGAACTGGACAACTCGACCCATAGCGAGGCCTCCTCAAAACGGGACGTCGGCGTCGAGGTGGCTGGAAGACGAGCGTCCTCCGTCGCCTGACATCGCCGGCTGGCGCGATCCGCCAGAGGCAGGGCGATTGGCTGCCTCCTCCATCTCGCGCGCCGCGACCAGGTCGGCGAAGCGCTCCGCCAGCGGCGCGAGGAACCGCGCCTCGATTAGCCGGTCGGCTTCGCATTCGGCGGCCCAGAGGATCGGCTCGGGGCAGCCGGGAAACCGCTCCAGCGCGGCCGCGTGGCGGGCGCCTGAATCCTGACCGATCGCGACCATGATCTGGGCGATGTCGGCGACGACGACGGCGCGGAGGTGGTGGTTGTCGGGGGCCATCGCTCAGCCCTCCGGCGGGGTGCGGGGCTTGGGCTGAAAGTAGCGGTTCACGTCCGAGCGCCAAGTCCGGACCAAGCGGCCGACACGGACCGGTGCGGGGAAGGCGCCAGCCTTGCGCTGACGGCTGATCGTGGCCTTAGAAATCGGCCAACCTTTTTCGATCTGAGCGTCGGAAAGGAGATCGACGAGCGGGTCTTCGTCGCGACGTTCGGTAACGGTTGTCATCCGGAGCACTCCTTCGGTTGCGGAATGCCTCGGAAACTGTCGCTCAAATGCGCTCAGGTCTGCCCGGTGACAAAAGCCCGTTTCTCGTTGTCACCTCTCTCACCGAACAGCCGAAGAGCAGCGTCGCCGACCTTGGCCTCGGTCCCTCGACGCATTGCCTGCGGAAGTAATATTTCCGCTGCGTGAGCCAGTCGGACGAGCGGCCCGGATCCTCGACCGCCTGTCATGCTCAAACCCTTTTCAGAGTTCGCGCCGGCCTGCCAAACGCTCTTGCAGGCATGCAGATAGATCGAGTAGCCAGTGACCTCGCGGCCTTTGCCCTTCCCGCCCTTCCGGATCTCCGCTGAGGCGCCCCGCATGGCAGTTTCTACGACGCTCGCGAAAGACAGAGCCGCTCGCAAGGCTTCGAGCTGCTCCATCTCAATCCCGTTGGCAGCGAGGGCAGCTTGTAACGGCGCGTAGATCTCCTCCTCGGCGTCGGTGAGGTCGGGTGTAGCGTTTCCCCTCTCTGCATTTATGACAGCAGCTAGCGCGATGCGGAACCGGCTGGCCGCCACGCTCAGCTCCTCGATGCGCTTGCGACTGGCAGGATCGTGCGGGCGATTGAACAGAAAACTGCGGCTGGCACGATCTGCGCCACGCGCCAGTGACTCCCACTGCGAATCCGTAAGCGCGATCTCACTTGTCTCCTCAACATGTCGCTTCAAGTCAGGGCGCTCCCATGCCGAGCTGGCGCCGAGCGAGACTTCATAGGGCTGGAGTAGTACAGTCATGCCGCAGACTTCCGGCGCTGAAGGCCATAGCGGCGACGTGCTTTGCTCATCGGCACGATTTCGGCTGTGTCGGCCTCGGCGATAATCCCGGCCAGCCGCTCCGACCAGAGATTGAGTGCGGCCTCTTTCTCCTTCAAGTAATCGTGTCGCACGTAAACTTGTGTCGTCACGGTCGACTTGGTTGTGCTGGCGTGATTCAGGACTAGACCGACGTCGAAAGCCGATATTCCGAGCTGCGCCATATGCGTTGCGCAAGTTCGACGAAGGTCATGAGCGGTCCATTTATCAAGGCCGATCGCTTCTTGAGATCTTTGAACCGCTCGGGCGATCGCTGTGTTTGCCATCGGGAGGCCCTTAGGCCCCGGAAACACTGCCGGAAGCTCGTGCGCTTCCAAAACGGGGGTCAGGATATCGATCGCGAGTGGGGGTAGGGGGAGATCGTGCGCCCTACCGTTTTTTGATCTCGTCGCGGGGATGCGCAGGAGACGCCTTTCAAGATCGACCTCACCTCGTAGAAGTCCGGCGAGTTCGCCTTGCCTCGTACCCAGCACGAGGCAGAGCCGAAGAAGCTCGACCGTCCAGCGCCCCAACTTGCCCGCTTCAAGGCCATGCCAGAATCTGCGGATCTCGCCATCGCTGAAAGCGCGCTCGCGGGGAGGGGCCGTCTCGGCTGGCGGCTTCCATCGGTGGGACACGTCGACCTCAACGTGGCCCTGATCGGTTGCCCATCCGAGCAGCGCCTTGAGCAGCGCCGCGACTCGGTTCGCGTGTGTTGTGGCGCCTCGCGCTTTGATCTTGTCGGTCACGCGCGCAAGGTCGAGCCGCCGAAGCTTCTGGACGCCTATGGAGCCGATGACCGGATTCACGTCGGTCTGTAGTGCGCGTTCCATCTCATCGGAGGTCCGCCTTCCACGCTGGCGGCGATCGGCAATGAAGAGGTTGCCCAACTTCTCTACGGTCAACTCGCCGTCGGCTAGTCCCGACTTGATCTCGCGGACGGCGGCAGTTGCGTCTTTGCCGTTGAGCAGCCCTGATTTCAGCTCAATGGCTCGGCCGCGCGCGTCGGCCAGTTTCATCGCCGGATATGTCCCGAATGTCGTTCGCGCACGCTTCCCATCTGTGAGTCGGGTGAAGAGCAGACCCCACGCCTTTCGGTTGGGCGAAACACGCAGGAAGAGACCCGACGCAGCGCCCACATCGAAGTAGTCGATTTGCCCTGCCTCTGCCGTCACGCCGGCCACGAATCGGTCCGTAAGCTTCACCTTCGGCATGTCTGGCCCCGCCACATGGAAGATCGGTTTGACAGGCGAAATCCGTACCTATCCGTACCTGGCTAGGTACGCCTGCATGCGCTAGAGCGCAATCGAAAGAATGCGAGTGATATAAGGTGATCGCGTAAGATACTGATATAAGAGATCTTTTATCATCGTTGAAAATCAGTCGCTATCCGCCGCTATCAAAACGAAACCGACTGTTAATCGATTGGTCGCAGGTTCGAATCCTGCTCCGGGAGCCAGCGAATTCACGAGGCCTGGCCGAGAGATCGGTCGGGCCTTTTTCGTCTGCCGGGCAGGCGGCGCATTAAGGCTGTCCGTTCGTCATGCTGCACGAGGTCGCTTGCCTTTTGCGCTGCGCTCGAACAGAAAGCTGCGACGAACGGCGTGGCCGTACCGGGTTCACAGGCGGCGGTGCCGCACGGGTTTGAGGCGAGGGGCGCTTCGGGCCGATGATCGGGCGGCGTTGCGGACGGAGGCTTCAGGCATGGAAGGTTTCAGCGGGCTTCGCCGGAACATGGTGGATTGTCAGTTGCGGACCTACGACGTGACGGACCGCGCCGTGCTGGCTGCGGCGGACGAGGTTCCGCGCGAGCTGTTCGTGCCGGAAGGCCTCGCCTACCTGGCCTATCTCGATCAGGCGATCGAGCTTCCCGGCACCGGGCGCGCGCTGATGACGCCGATGGTCATCGCGCGCATGATTCAGGTGCTCGACCTCGAGCCGGGCGAGGATGCGCTCGAATATGGCGGCGGCACCGGCTATGGCGCCGCGCTGATGGACCGGATGGGCGTGAAGGCGACCCTCTGGGAGCCGGACGACAAGGCCCGTGCCCTGGCGATCACGGCGCTGGCGGCGGCTGGCTGCGGAGTGCTGGTCGCTGAAAAGGAGCCGGCGAAGGCGACGTTCGACGCGATTCTGGTCAGCGGCGCCTGCGAGACCGAGCCGAAGAGCCTTTTTTCGCTGCTGCGGAGTGAAGGGCGCCTGATCGTGGTGGAAGGAACCGGCCGTTCCGCACGCGTGAAACTCTATCAGAAGTCCGGCAACGTCGTTGCCGGAAGAACGGTTTTCGACGCTGCCGCGCCCGAGCTGGCCGAGTTCCGGCGTCCGGCGGAGTTCGTTTTTTAATGATCGAAAGTGTCGCATTTTTGCGGCACTTGCTCAGGGAAACCCGTTCGAGCGCCAGTACTGCTGTTGGCGGATGGCTCCGGGACGGGTATGAAATTATATCTTCTGCCGAGGCTGGGGCGATGCCTGGGCGCGACTTGAGTGCGCACGAGAGGCGTCCAGTGGAAAGACAAAACGTTAAGAAGGCTTTCGGATTCGGGGTCGGCACCGTCCTGGCAGCACTGCTGGGCGGCGGCTGGTCCGCGGCCGTGCAGGCGCAGACGATGGATGCCGCCCTCGCACGTGCCTATGCCGGGAATCCGACGCTGAATGCCCAGCGCGCTTCCGTGCGCGCCACCGATGAGAACGTTCCCCAGGCCCGGGCCGGATATCGGCCCAAGATCACCGCCTCCGCGGATATCGGTGCCAGCATCACGCAGTCGGAGGTCCCAGCCTTCGCCAGCACCTCGCCTTACCATGCCAGCGTCAATTCACGCCTCGCGCCACGCGGCGCCGGCGTCCAGGTGACGCAGAACATCTTCGATTCCGGCAAGACCCGCAGCGCCATCAGCCAGTCCGAATCGCAGGTGCTGGGCGCGCGCGAAACGCTCCGCAACACCGAGCAGAACGTGCTGCTCGATGCCGCGACCTCGTACATGAACGTGCTGCGCGATACCGCGATCCTCAACCTCAACCGCAACAACGTCGAGGTCCTCGAGGAACAGCTGCGCCAGACTCGCGACCGGTTTCAGGTCGGCGAAGTCACCCGTACCGACGTTGCCCAAGCCGAAGCGCGCCTGTCCTCGGCGCAGTCGCAGGCGATTCTCGCCGAATCGAACCTGAAAACCTCGGTGGCGCGCTATCGCCAGAACGTCGGCGCCGAGCCGCGCTCGCTGGCACCCGGCCGGCCGGTCGAGAATCTCCTGCCGCGCTCGCTGCCGGCCGCTCTCAACCAGGCGCTCGCCAACCATCCCGCCATCCTCGCGGCGCTGCACGGTGTCGATGCGGCGGAACTGCAGGTGAAGGTGACGGAAGCCGACCTTGGTCCGACCTTCGGCGTCACCGGCACGGTCCAGCGGCGCTACGACAGCCAGTATTTCGGCGACAACCGCCTCTCTGCCAGCATCGTCGGCTCGTTGACGATTCCGATCTACGAGGGCGGCCAGATCTATGCCCGCACCCGCCAGGCCAAGGAAACGGCCGGGCAGCGCCGGATCGAGGTCGACACGCAGCGTGACACGGTTCGCGCCGCCGTCATCTCGGCCTGGGGCGGCCTCGAGGCGGCCAAGGCGCAGATCGTTGCGGCCCAGGCGCAGGTCGAGGCGGCGTCGACCGCTCTCTCCGGCGTGCGCGAGGAAGCCAAGGTCGGCCAGCGCACGACACTCGACGTTCTCAACGCGCAGCAGGAGCTCGTCAGCGCCCGTTCCAGCCTGGTGACGGCGCAGCGGGATCGGGTCGTCGCCTCCTATTCCGTGCTGTCTGCGGTAGGGAAGCTCTCGGCACAGACCCTGAAGCTCAAGGCTGCCGCCTATGACGCGCGCCAGCATTACGAGCAGGTCAAGGACAAGCTCTGGGGCACACAGACACCGGACGGTCGCTGAGCCGCTCCCGGCCCGGTTCCGCTACGGTTGTCGCCGGGCAAGCTGGCGTTATCGCGCAACAGAGCCGATTTCTCCTGTGGGGAGAAGGCTTTGCGGCCTTGTCTGGGCGGAGTCTCGTGGAATACTGCGCCGTGGAGCGGCGTTGATTCCATCGGCGCGCGCAGTGCCTAACGGTCCGGACCGCCATGAACGCGCAAGCCAAGCCCAGCGAACCGTCGATGGAGGAGATTCTCGCCTCCATCCGGCGGATCATCTCGGACGACGAAGCCAAGCCGGCCGAGGCGGAAGCCGATTCCGCGCCGGCTCCTGCCGCCCCGGCTTCGGAGCCCGAGGAGGCCACCTTCGACGACGACGTGCTCGATCTCGGCACGGAGGCCGCCTTCGTCGCGCCGCCCCAGCCCGAGCCGACCCCGACCGCCGTCACGCCCGGCGAGGATGAAGCAGAGGCGGATATCGATTTTCGGGACGCGGACGAGTCTCCGTCCGCGGCGCTCGCCGTGCCCGTCGAAACGCCCGAGCCGGCGCCGCCGCCTCCTCCCGAACCCGAACATCAGCCCCAGCCTCAAGCGGCCCCGCAGGCCGTCGACATGGCGAGCCTGTTGTCGGATCAGGCGAGTTCTGCCGTCACCAGCGCCTTCGGCCAGCTTGCCAACACGGTCCTCAGCAACAACGCCCGTACGCTCGAGGATCTCGTCAAGGACATGCTCAAGCCGATGCTGAAGACCTGGCTCGACGACAATCTGCCGTCGATGGTCGAGCGGCTCGTCCGCGCCGAGATCGAGCGCGTGGCGCGAGGCGGCCGGAGCTAGTCCGGTTTGGCCAGGCGTCGGCCGCGGCCCGCGCCCTGCGACGGAGCTTTCCGCAGGCTGTCGAAGGCACCGGCCTCGTCGAGGCGCTTGAGGGCGAAACCGGCCACCGCGAGAGCTGCCGTCGGCGCGCCCAGGCGGGAGACCAGCATCGTCAATCCGATCGCGAGCGGGCGCGGGTAGCGTCCCGAGGCCGCCTCCACCGTGACCCAGGCGCCGATGGCGTGAACGAGAAGCTTCATGGCGCGGCCCTCAGAGCCTGACCTTGCGATGGTCGCCGAGTTGCGGCCGTGCACCCGTCAGTGCCGCCGCGGCCATCTTCACGCTGGTCACGAGTTTTCCGGGGCTGTCCCATAACTCGGCCGCGACGGGGCGCACGCGCAGGACGCGGATGTCCGGATCGTCGGCGCTGTCCCAGAACGCCTTGTAGGCACTCTCCCACAGCTCGCGAACCAGCGCCCGATCGTCCAGCACGCTCGCCACGCCGCTGACGGAAAGATAGCGATGGCCGTCCGGATCGGCGAAGGCCAGGCAGATGTTGTCGTTGATCTGAATCTCGTCGTCCTTGTGGTGGCGGCGGTCGGTCAGGAAGTAGACGGTATCCTCCTCGCGTCGCCCGTGCGCGTGCATCGGCCGGGCGCGCAACTCCTCGCCGTCGCCGTCATGCGTCACCAACATCGCAAACCTGATCGAGTCGATGAGTTCCCAAACGCGGTCCTGATCGTGGCGCGACATGCTCTGTCTCCCGGTTGCCGTGATGCCGTTGCAACCGCTTGCGCCGGGCGAGGTTCCCGTTCGTGAACAACGGCGCCTGCGGGAACAACCTTTTCGCTGATGCGTAAGAGGAGCTGTCGCGCCGCATTCGGCGTCGCTCACCACCATCATCCAGCTTCCGGGGGATTTGCACATGGCCAAGGCTGCAGCGAAGACATCCACTTCGGCGAAGATCGTGAAGTCGAGCAAGGTCGACCTTGCTTCCAACACCAAGACGAAGGTCGTGGGCCTCCTGAACGAGCGCCTCGCCGACGGCATCGATCTCGCCTTGCTGACCAAGCAGGCGCACTGGAATCTGAAGGGACCCGGCTTCATCGGCATCCACCTGATGCTGGACGGTTTCCGGGACGACCTCGATATCCATGTCGATACGGTTGCCGAGCGTGTCGCCCAGCTGGGAGGGATCGCACTCGGCACGACGCAGAGCACCGCCAGCGCGTCCTCGCTCAAGGCCTACCCGACCGACATCATCTCGGTTCAGGACCATCTGGCGGCGCTGGTCGAGCGTTATGCGGACGCCGGAAACAAGGTGCGCGAGGCGATCGACGCTTGCGACGAAGCCGGCGACGCCGATTCCGCCGACATTCTCACGGCCTATTCGCGCATGCTCGACAAGTCGCTCTGGTTCCTCCAGTCGAACCTCGCCTGAGCCGCACAGCCGCGCTCCGTCATTGAAAACGTTGACGGGCGGGCCGCGCATGCGCTCTTAGAACGCTCAAGCGCTTTTGGCCTTTTCTCATGGCCGGGGCAGGTCCCCGGCCTTTCTGCGTTCGAGCGATGTGATGATGGACAAGACATTCGAGCCGGCAGCCGTCGAGGCCCGGATCAGCAAGGCCTGGGATGAGGCGCAGGCCTTCAAGGCGGGTAGGGGGGCGGCGCCTGGCGCCGAGCCCTATTGCATCGTGATCCCGCCGCCGAACGTCACCGGCTCGCTGCATATGGGCCATGCGCTCAATAATACGCTGCAGGACGTGCTCTGCCGCTTCGAGCGCATGCGCGGGAAGGATGTGCTGTGGCAGCCCGGCACCGACCATGCCGGCATCGCGACCCAGATGGTCGTCGAGCGCAAGCTCGCTGCCGAGAACAAGACCGATCGCCGCTCCATGGGCCGCGAGGCCTTCCTCGCCGAGGTTTGGAAGTGGAAGGAGGAGTCGGGCGGCACGATCGTCAACCAGCTCCGGCGCCTCGGCGCCTCCTGCGACTGGTCGCGCGAGCGCTTCACCATGGATGAAGGGCTCTCCGCCGCTGTTCTCAAGGTCTTCGTCGGCCTGCACAAGCAGGGCCTGATCTACCGCGCCAAGCGGCTGGTGAACTGGGACCCCAAGTTCCAGACCGCGATCTCGGACCTGGAGGTGCTGCAGGTCGAGAAGACCGGCACGTTCAAATGGCAACGCGGCGGCGAAGAGGCCTTCGACGCGGCCAAGCTCGACAAGGCGCTGAACCGCGATCCGAACGGCCATCTCTATTATTTCAACTATCCGCTCGAAGGCGCGGCCTACGATCCGGACGACGCCTCGACCTTCATCACGGTCGCGACGACGCGCCCCGAGACGATGCTGGGCGACACTGGCGTCGCGGTCCATCCCGACAACGAGAAGATCGGCCATCTGATCGGCCGCAAGGCCGTGCTGCCCCTGGTCGGCCGCATCATCCCGATCTTCGGCGACGATTATGCCGATCCCGAAAAGGGCACCGGCGCGGTCAAGATCACCCCGGCGCATGACTTCAACGATTTCGAGGTCGGCAAGCGTCATCAGCTGGACATCGTCAACATTCTCGACGGCGAGGCGCGGATCACGCTCGCCGGCAACGAGGATTTCCTCGCCGGGGCGAAGCCGGAAGCCGAGACGATGGCGCTCGACGGGCTCGACCGCTTCGCCGCGCGCCGCCGCGTCGTCGCTCTGATGGCGGAGCGCGGGCTCCTCGCCAAAGTCGAGCCGAACACCCACACCGTCCCGCATGGCGACCGTTCCGACGTCGTGATCGAGCCCTGGCTCACCGACCAGTGGTATGTCGACGTCAAGCCGCTGGCGCAACGCGCGCTCAAGGCGGTGCAGGACGGCCGCACCAAATTCACGCCTGAGAACTGGACCAAGGTCTATTACGACTGGCTGGAGAACATCGAGCCCTGGTGTGTCTCGCGCCAGCTCTGGTGGGGCCACCAGATCCCGGCCTGGTACGGGCCGGACGGCGAGGTCTTCGTCGCCGAGTCCGAGGCCGGGGCGCAGGCGCTGGCGGTCGGCCATTACGGCGGACCGGTCGAGCTTCGGCGCGACGAGGACGTGCTCGACACCTGGTTCTCCTCGGCGCTCTGGCCGTTCTCGACCCTGGGCTGGCCCGACGAGACACCGGAACTGAAGCGCTACTACCCGACGGCGACGCTGGTCACCGCCTTCGACATCATCTTCTTCTGGGTTGCCCGGATGATGATGATGGGCCTCAATTTCATGGACGAGGTGCCGTTCCGCGACGTCTACATCCACGCCATCGTTCGCGACGAGAAGGGCGCGAAGATGTCGAAGTCGAAGGGCAACGTCATCGACCCGCTGACGCTGGTCGACCAGTACGGCGCCGATGCGCTGCGTTTCACGCTGGCGGCGATGGCAGCCCAGGGACGCGACATCAAGCTCGCCACGTCGCGCGTCGAGGGCTATCGCAACTTCGCGACCAAGATCTGGAACGCCGCGCGCTTTGCCGAACTCAACGGTTGCGCGCGGGCGGAAGGCTTCGATCCGGCTGGCGTCAAGCAGCCGCTCAACCGCTGGATCCTGAGCGAGGCCGCGCAGGCTGCCGAGGAGATCGCGGCCGGAATCCCGAGCTTCAAGTTCAACGAGGCGGCGGGCGCGGCCTATCGCTTCGTCTGGAACCAGTTCTGCGACTGGTATCTCGAGCTCGCCAAGCCGATCCTGCAGGGCGAGGGCGTCGACGCCGCCGAACGGGTGGAGACGCAGGCGACGGTGGCTTATGTCATCGACCTGATCGCCCAGTTGCTGCACCCGTTCATGCCGTTCCTCACCGAGGAGCTCTGGGCGCAGAAGGCGGGCGTCGGAGCGCCGCGCAAGTCCGGGCCCGGCGATGCCGCTCTGGTGTGCCTCACGCGATGGCCGGATCTCTCGGCGCTCAAGGATGCGGCGGCCGAGGCCGAGATCGGTTTCGTCGTCGATCTGATCTCGGACATCCGCTCGGTCCGCTCGGAAGTGAACGTTCCCGCCGGCACGCAGGCGCCCCTCGTCCTCGTCAACGCCTCGGCGGCGACCCGGGCGACGATCGAGAGCTGGCGGCCGATGATCGAGCGCCTGGCCCGCGTCTCGGAGATCGCCTTCGAGACCGCGGCGCCTGCGCAATCGGCGCAGATCATCGTGCGTGGCGAGGTGGCGGCACTGCCGCTCGCCGGGCTGATCGACCTCGACGCCGAGCGTGCCCGCCTGGCCAAGGAGCTCGCCAAGCTCGACCAGGACATCGCGGTCGTCGAGAAGAAGCTCGGCAACCCCGATTTCATGGCCCGCGCGCCGGAAGAGATCGTCGAGGAGAACCGGGAGCGCAAGGCGGCTGCGGAAGCGCGCAAGGCAAAGATCGCCGAGGCGCTTGCGCGGCTGGCCTGAGCCGGCCATCGCATTGCCGCCATCGCCATGTCGTCAAATTGACGCTGCCGGGAGAGAAGACTCGCGTTCTCCCCCGGAGATGGCTTAGATGCGCGCGGCGCAGTTCCGGCATGCGCAAGGCGGCGGCAGACAGGATCGGCAGAGCAAGAACCCATGCTCAAGCGAGCTTATGACTGGTGTGTTTCCTACGCCTCGCATCCGGCTGCACCCTGGCTGCTCTTCGCCCTGACCTTCGTCGAAAGTTCGATCAGCCCGCTGCCGCCGATCCCGCTGCTGCTGCCGATGTGCATCGCCCGGCCCGACCGCGCGCTGTTCTATGCCGGCGTCTGCTCGCTCGGCGCGGTGCTGGGCGGCTATGTCGGCTATGGCATCGGTTTCCTGCTCTACGACTCGCTCGGCGCTTGGCTGATCGGCATCTACGGACTGCAGGAGAAGGCTGCGAGCCTGATCGCGACCTCGCAGGATTACTGGTTCTGGGTGCTGGTCACCAAGGGCTTGACGCCGATTCCGTTCAAGATCGTGACCATCATGTCGGGCTTCCTGCATTTCGACCTGTGGAAGTTCACGGTTGGCATGGTCGTCTCGCGAGCAAGCTTCTTTCTGATGATCGCCATTGCTCTGCGCTTCTATGGCGACGACATCCGTATCTTCATCGAGAAGCATTTGCCTGTGGCGGCTCTGGCTCTGCTGCTGGTCGTGGTCGGCGGATTCTTCGTGCTGCCGCTGGTGCTCTGAGCCGCGCTTCGCCCAAGCGAGGCAGTACCCCCGTTTTCGTGACATCGCTGCAACAGTGCGGAATGGAACGCTCAGATCCATGGGCGCATGCAGGCGCTCGCCGCGAAGCCGCCACAAACAACGCCCAGCAAAAGAGCGCATTAAGCCTTTGAGATATAGACAAATTGAAACACCTGTTCGCGTTGCGGGCGTTGCCCGGCAGCCTGAACGGCGTTCCAGCGTCGAGATTGAGCGAGCCCGGCCCGCATGGCAGTTTCCGCCCATGCCGGTCTGGGGGGACAGGACGAGTGGCGATGAAGGCGCGTGTGTTCAGCGAGTGGGGGGCGGCAGATCGTTCGACGAGCGCGGGCTCGGCCGGCCTTTTTTTCTCGCTGCGTGACTGCACGGCACCGCGGAGCAAAACCATCACAGGAATGCTCTCAGTCCGCCTTTCTGATGCCGAACTTGAAGAGCGTTATGGCTCCCGAACGCCGGAGCGGGCCGACCGCAGGTCCGGAACGTCGCGGAAAGGAGCGGCGATCGTCGGCCCTGCCGAAGGCGGTGCCCTGACTCACCCAGGAAGGGCGGGCGAAACCGATTGCCATGCGCATTTCTGAACTCACCATAGCATGCATGCTGCTGTTGCTTGGCGCGCCGCAGGCCGCCGGGGCGCAGGACTTTGCCAATGGGCAGCCGCCGCTGCCGCCGCGGCCGATTCCCGGGATCGCCCTGCCGGAGCCGGACGCCGCGCCGGCCGCTGGTTCCGACGATGCGGTCATCGCGCCCTCGCCGAAGACGCCCACCGCGCACAGCGCGCTGCCCTTCGCGCCGTTCAGCAGCGCCCGCGATGCACTACGGGCCTGGATGCGCGATTCCTCGGCCGGCGATCAGGTCGGCGCCGTCCGGGCGCTTGAATACGCCGCGTCGCAGGGGCACCTGACCGCGCAGTACAAGCTCGGCCGGATGTATGCCGGTGGTGATGGCGTTCCTGCCAATGATCTCAAGGCGTTCGAATATTTTTCGAAGATCGCGGACGAAAATGCCGACGCCATGCCCGGCACGGCTGCGGGCCGGATGGTCGGCAGTGCCTTTGTCGCGCTCGGAAGCTATTTCGTCGACGGGATCAAGGGCAGCTACGTGAAGCCCAATCCCGACCGGGCCTTTGACATGTTCCATTATGCGGCGTCCTATTTCGGGGACCCGGACGGGCAGTACAACCTCGCGCGGCTTTACATGAAGGGGCAGGGCACGGCCCGCGATCCCAGGCAGGCGGCGCGCTGGATGAAACTGGCGGCAGAGAAGGGCCATGCTCCGGCGCGGGCCGCTTTCGGCGAGATGCTGCTGCGCGGCGGGGAAGGCGTGCCGCGCCATCCGATCCTGGGCTTGATGTGGCTCGCCATGGCGCGGGAGGCCGCTGACCCGGTTCGGGAAGCCTGGATCATCGAGCGGCACGATGCGGCCTTCGCGGCGGCTTCCGCGGCCGACCGCTCCGCCGCGATGGCGCTGGTCGAGCGCCAGCAGCTTGCAACGGCCTCCTCGCCCGGCCGCGCCGATTCCCAGCGCTGACGGCTCTGGCGCCTTCGGCGTCCCTGGCGCAGCCCTAGGTTAGCTCGATCATCACCGGAACGTGGTCGGACGGCTTGTCCCAGCCGCGGACATGTTTGGCGATCTGCACGCCGGCAAGGCGGTCGGCAGCTTGCGGCGACAGCAGCAGGTGATCGATGCGGATGCCGTTGTTCCGTTGCCAGGCGCCGGCCTGGTAATCCCAGAAGGTATAGAGCCCGCCCGCATCGGTCGTGCTGCGCAGCGCATCGGTGAGCCCGAGATCGAGGAGCGCCCGGAAGGCCGCGCGCGTCTGGGGCAGGAACAAGGCGTCGCTGACCCAAGCACCGGGATCGCGCGCGTCGCGCGGCTCGGGGATGACGTTGTAGTCGCCCGCCAGCACGAGCGGCTCCTCCTGCTTCAGCAGCATATCCGCATGGGCAGTGAGCCGCGCCATCCAGCCGAGCTTGTACGGGTATTTTTCTGTGTTGGGCGGATTGCCGTTGGGCAGGTAGATCGACGCCAGCCGGACGATTCCCGGCCCGAGCGGCAAGACACCCTCCAGATAGCGCGCCTGGGCGTCAGCCTCGTCTCCCGGCAGCCCGCGGCGCACGTCCTCGAGCTTGCTGCGGCTGAGGATCGCGACGCCGTTGAAGGTCTTCTGGCCATGCGTCTCGACCTGCCACCCCGCAGCCTCGATCTCGGCACGGGGGAAATCGGTATCGAGGCACTTGATCTCCTGCAGGCAGAGCGCGTCCGGCTCGGCCTCTCTCAGGAAGTCGAGCAGGTGGCCGAGCCGCTGGCGGACCGAGTTGACGTTCCAGGTGGCGATGCGCACGAGAGGCTCCGATATCAGGCGGCGGCAGGATAAGCTGGATCGCTGCAGCCGTGGCAAGCCGCTTCCTGCCGCAAACGAAAAACTCCCCACATCGCTGTGGGGAGTCGATGATTCCCGATGGGATGGTCGGGCGCTGTCAGGGGCAGGCGCGAACCACGCCACCGGCCGCGATATAAGTCCCGGTCTCGGGGTTGTAGCTGCGGAACCGGCGCGAGCAATAGGCCACGGCATCGGTGTCCGCGAGGCTGTAGCCATAGGCGCGCGGCACGGGCGGAGCATAGACCACCGGCGGCGCGACATAGACCGGCGCCGGCTCATAATAGACCGGCGGGGGCGGGGGGGCTGCCAAGGCAACGGCGGCCAGGGCACCGCCGATGATGCCGGCGGCGATGCCGGCTCCGACCGCCGGGCCGCGGCGGTAGCCGTAATAGCGCGGGCCGTAGCCATAGCGGCGCCATTGCACCGTCTGCGTCATATCGCTGCCGGCATGCGACATCGCCTGGACTGCGCCTGCGGCGTTGAGCGGCGCCGCCGATGCAGGCGCTGCCAGCACCGCTCCGCCGGCCAGCGCTGCCGCCACGACGAGAGACTTGATCATGACGAAACTCCCTTGCTCTCCACCGGGTGCGGACCTGCGCCTCGTCCCCGATTGGACCTGAACTTACCGATCCGTCGGCCCTGATGGAAGACTAGCTCGCAATATCGGCGTAATTTAGTCGTCGCGTGATTGTCGCCGGGCCGTCGCCAGCCATCGGCAAACGGGTTGCGCATCGGCGATTCTGTCGCCATCTAGCGCTGCACTGCACCTTATCCGCATCCTGCATTCGAAGGACGAAGAAACCATCATGGCGCATCCTGGCGGCCGTTCCCATGACACCGTGGCCTACGACCCGATGAAGCCCCTGCCGCTCATCATCTTCAGCTCGCGCTGGCTGCAATTGCCGCTCTATCTCGGGCTGATCGTGGCGCAGTGCGTCTATGTATTCCTGTTTCTGAAGGAGCTCTGGCATCTGATCAGCCACGCCTCGTCGTTCAGCGAGCAGCAGATCATGCTGGTCGTGCTCGGCCTCATCGACGTGGTGATGATCTCGAACCTGCTGATCATGGTGATCGTCGGCGGATACGAAACCTTCGTCTCGCGGCTGCGTCTCGAAGGCCATCCCGACCAGCCGGAATGGCTGAGCCACGTCAATGCCAGCATTCTCAAGATCAAGCTCGCCATGGCGATCATCGGCATCTCGTCGATCCATCTGCTGAGGACCTTCATCGAGGCCGGCAATATCGGGATCGAGGGCAGGACCGCGAACTATACCGAGGTCGGTGTCCTGCTTCAGACGCTGATCCACGTCGTGTTTATCTTCTCCGCGATCGGCATTGCCTGGGTCGACCGGATGACGCTGACGAGCGCCAAGGGTCACTGAACCCCGTTGGCTTCGCGGCAATGCAGGGCGTG
The DNA here is from genome assembly GCF_001898115.1 of Allobosea sp. 67-29. Lineage (GTDB taxonomy): Bacteria > Pseudomonadota > Alphaproteobacteria > Rhizobiales > Beijerinckiaceae > Allobosea. The sequence continues at coordinate 80,620 of NZ_MKSQ01000007.1, forward strand.
GGCTGGGCCGGCGAGCGTGACCGCCCCGGCTATTGCCCGCGCCCGCTGCGGGCGGCGAAGCGGATCGCTTCCTCGGCCGCGCGGAACAGCGCCTTGGCCTTGTTGATGCACTCCTCCTGCTCGGAGGCCGGGTTCGAATCGTAGACGATGCCGGCTCCGGCCTGGACATGCATCCGCCCGTCCTTGACCACGGCCGTGCGCAGCACGATGCAGGTATCCATCTCGCCATTGGCGCCGAAATAACCGATGCAGCCGGCATAAGCGCCGCGCGCGTCGCGCTCCAGCTCGTCGATGATCTCCATGGCCCGGACCTTGGGCGCACCCGAAACCGTCCCGGCCGGGAAGCCGGCGATGAGGGCGGCGAGCGAATCGTGCTTCGGGTCGATCCTGCCTTCCACGTTCGAGACGATGTGCATCACCTGGCTGTAGCGCTCGATGAAGAATGAATCCGTGACCTTGACCGTGCCGATCTCGGCGACGCGGCCGACATCGTTGCGCCCGAGATCGAGCAGCATCAGGTGTTCGGCCCGCTCCTTCGGATCCGCCAGGAGTTCCTTGGCCAGGGCCTCGTCCTCGGCAGGGGTCGCGCCGCGCCGGCGCGTGCCGGCGATCGGACGGATCGTGACCGTGTCGTCCCGGCGCCGGACCAGGATTTCCGGGCTGGAGCAGACGATCTGGAAATCGGCGAAATCCAGATAGCAGAGGAAGGGCGCCGGATTGACCCGCCGCAACGCCCGGTAGAGCGCGAAGGGCGGCAGCGCGAAGGGCGCCTCGAAGCGCTGCGAGAGCACCACCTGGAAGATGTCGCCGGCCTGGATGTACTCCTTCGCCCTGGCAACCATCTCGAGATACTCGGCCTCGCTCGTATTCGAGGTGGTGACCGGTTCAGGCAGGTTGGCGATGTCGATCTCCGCCTCGGCGGGGAGGGCGCCTTCGAGCGCCCGGACGATCCCGTCCAGCCGCTCCTGCGCGCGCTCATAGGCGTGGCGTGCCGCGATGCCGGGCTGCTGACGGACCGGCGTGACGATATGGATCTCGTCACGCACCGCGTCGAAGACGACCATCAGCGTCGGTCGGGTCAGGATCGCGTCCGGCACGCCGGTTCCGGTCTCCTTCGGCTCGGGCAGGCGCTCCATCAGTCGCACCATGTCGTAGCCGAGATAGCCGAAGACACCGGCCGCCATCGGGGGCAGCCCCTCGGCCTCGGGAATGGCGCTCTCGGCCAGCAGCGCGCGCAGGCTCTCGAACGCAGGCCGGGGATCGTCCAGGAAAGCCTCGCCCAGCGCCGGCCTGCACAACGAGGCCTGGCCGCGATGGCAGCGCCAGATCAGGTCCGGCTCCAGCCCGATCATCGAATAGCGGCCGCGGACGGCACCGCCTTCGACCGATTCCAGCAGGAAGGCCGGCCCGGAGGTGGCATGACGGAGCTTGAGGAAGGCAGCGACCGGCGTTTCGCAATCGCCGACCAGCACCTGGCGCAGGAGCTGCGGGGCTCCCGTCTCGTAGACCTGCGCGAAACGCTCGAACTCGTCGCGGGGTTGCATCGTCAATTCTGCGCTCCGCCCGTGGCGTTGCGGAAGGCTGCTTCGTTGATGCTCACCCCGAGCTTGGCCTGCCGCTCGACGACGTATTGCATCAGCAGCCCCTCGCTCAGATTGGACGTCAGCAGCCGAACGAAATTCTCCGCCTCCTGCGCGGTCCGGACGTAAGGAGGCACGGTCGCGGAATCGACCTTGAACAGGATGCGGCTACCATCGGCGGCGGCCGCCGAATTGGCCTTCCCCGCGACCGTGCCGAACACCTGCGTCACGACATTTGCCGGCAGCTCGGCCCGCTGCTCCTGCCGCGTGAGGCCGGTCGCGGTTTCGACCGTCAGGCCTGCAGCGGAGGCGACCGCCTGGAAAGCCTCGCCCTTGTCGAGTTTCTGGACCAGCTCGCGGGCCTTGGCCGAAAGCTTCGTCGCCGTTTCCTCGGCGCGCCACTGGGTTTCGACCTCGCCCTTGACCTCGTCGAAGCTGCGGTCGCGCGAGGGATCGATCTTGGTGACGTCGAACCAGACGTAGCCTGCGTTCTGCGGCAGCCGGATCGCTTCGTTGTCGACACCGATATCGGAGGCGAAGATCGCGCGCAGCGTCGCGTCGCCGCCCGGCAAAGCAGCCTCCCGCGAGCCGTCCGGCTTGGTATTGGCCTGGCTGACCGGCCCTGCGTTGCGAAGCTGCAGGTTGAACTGCTTGGCGATCTCGGCGAGCGGCTTGGCAGAGGCGCGTTCGTCCTCGATCTTGTCGTGCAGCTCGGTGATCCGGCTCGTGGCGTGGCCCTTGGCGATCTCCTGCTTCACCTCCGCTGCGACCTCCTCATAGGGTCGCACATGCTGGGGATCGATCTTGGTGACGCGCAGCAGCACGGTGCCGAAGGCGCTCTGGACCGGCGCGCTGACCCCACCCTGTTCGAGGGCGAACGCCGCATCCCGCACGGCCGGATCGAAGATCTGGTCGCGTGTGAACGTGCCCAGGACCAGGTCCTTGAAGGCGACGTTCCGTTGGGTCGCGAGCTCGTCGAAGCTTTCGCCGCCGTCGATCTTCGCCTTGGCGGCCTCGGCCTCCTCGGCATTGGGGAAGGAAATCTGCTCGACCGTGCGCGTCTCGGCGGTGGTGAAGCGCTGTGCCTTCAGCGCTTCGTAGCGTGCCTTGGCCTCGTCGTCGGTGACCTTGGACGGGTCGGCGACGGCATCGGCGGTGATCGCGAGCACGGCCGCACTCCGGAACTCCGGGGCGCGGAAGGCGATCTTGCGGTCGTTGTAGAACGTCTTGAGCTGCTCGTCCGTCGGCGCGGCGATCTCGCCGGCGGCGCTCGCCGGCATGCGGGCGAAGGTGATCGCGCGCTTCTCGTTGCGGAGGCGATTGCCGATCTCCTGCAGGGCTACGGGGATCGTGAAGCCGCCGGAAATCATCTCCGCCACCTGCTGGCGCAGGACGGTCGCGCGCTGGAGCGCGACATAGCTCTGCTCGCTGTAGCCGTTCGAGCGCAGCAATTCGTTGAAGCGCGCCGCCGAGAACTGGCCGGCGGCATCGCGGAACACCGGATCGTCGAAGATCAGGTTGCGGATCGTCTCGTCCGAGACGGCGAGCCCCATGTCCCGCGCCGTCTGGTCGAGCGTCGCCTCGCTCACCAGCCTGGAGAGCACCTGCCGGTCTAGGCCGAGCGCGCGCGCCATTTCCGGCGAGATCTGCCGGCGTTGCTGGCGGATCAGGTTCTGAATCTCGTTCTGATAGGCGGTGCGCACCTGTTCGACGCCGATCTCGGTCTTGCCGACCTTGGCGACCTCGTTGCGGCCATAGCCGCGGAAGATGTCGCCGACGCCCCAGATCGCGAAGGCGAGGATCAGGACGCCGAACATGACGCTGACGACGAGCTTGCCGAGAAAACCCTGACTCGCCTTGCGGATGCCCTGCATCATCATGGAAACTGTCTTTCCCTGAACCTGTTCGTGGCGCGAACCGGGCCGCGCGCGATTTTGTCGGCGCTGCTTATAGGAACCGGCGGCGAAAGCCGCAATCGCCGCCATGAATTCCCTTGCCGGTTCACATGAGATTGCGGCGCCAGCCGGGCGTTGATAGAGCCGGCCCGATCAAATCCGGAGGAAGTCAGACGTGACGCGCAGCATCAGGCCGCTGGTGGCCGGCAACTGGAAGATGAACGGCCTCAAGGCCGAGCTCGGCATCGCAACCGAGGTGGCCCGCGGCTACGACGCTGCGCTCAAGGCTGCAGTTGACCTCGCGATCTGCCCGCCCTCGACGCTGCTTTTCACCGCCACCGCCGCGCTGATCGGCTCGCGCATCGCGACCGGCGGGCAGGATTGCAGCGTGCAGCCGGCCGGCGCCTTCACCGGCGAGGTCTCTGCCGCCATGCTGGCGGATGCCGGCGCGGCCTTCTGCATCGTCGGCCATTCCGAGCGCAGGACGCTTCACGGCGAGAGCAATGTGACGGTTCGCGCCAAGGCCGAAGCTGCGCGCAAGGCGCTGCTGGTCCCGATCGTCTGCGTCGGCGAGACGCGCGAGGAGCGCGAAGCCGGCAAGGCGCTTGCCGTCGTGCGCAGGCAGCTCAAGGGCTCGGTACCGGAAGGGCTCGACGCCGCGAGCCTCATCGTCGCGTATGAGCCGGTCTGGGCCATCGGCACCGGCCTGACGCCGACAGCGGCCGATGTCGCCGAGATGCATGAGGCGATCCGCGGGGATCTCGGCCGGATCATCGGCAAGGCTGCGGCCTCCGGCGTGCGCCTGCTCTATGGCGGCTCGGTGAAGCCCTCGAATGCCGCCGAGCTGATGAACGTCGCCAACGTCGATGGCGCGCTGGTCGGCGGCGCAAGCCTGAAGCCCGAGGAGTTCCTGGCGATCGCCCGGGCCTGCGCCGGCTGAGCTCGGGACAATTCGACTGTCATCGAGGGGTGGCGCCGCCGGAAACCCCGTGCTATGTGCGCCGCCGAATTCGCCTCGACCTTTCGAGGAGGAGCGGGTGGCCCTTGGCGGCGGCCCGCGCCATGCCCATTTCGTGAGATCATGCAGAACGTTCTCATCGTCATCCATCTGATCATCGTCGTCGCGCTCGTCGGCGTCGTGCTGCTCCAGCGCTCCGAAGGCGGCGGGCTCGGCATGGGCTCCGGCGGCGGTGGCGTCGGCGGCTTCATGACCGGTCGCGGCCAGGCGAATGCGCTGACGCGGGCGACGGCGATCCTCGCGGGCCTGTTCTTCCTGACCTCGATCGTGCTGGCCGTGATGGCCAATCGCGGCCGCGTTCAGCGCTCGATCATCGACGGCGCGCCGGCCACGACCGCTCCGGCCAGTCCCGGCCAGCCGGCGGCGCCGAATGCGCCGAGCGCTCCCAACGCCGGTGGCGTGCTCGACCAGCTCCGCCAGCTCCAGAACCAGACGCAGGGCGGCGCTCAACCGCCGACACCGGCCGCACCCGCGGCCCCGGCTGCTCCGCAGCCGCAGCAGTAGGACAGGGCAGGGGCCGGGCGACCGGCCCTTCTCTTTTGATGTGGGAGCGGGCCGGGCGACCGGCCCTCTCTTTTGTGGACAAGCGCGCAGGGCAAGGCGGGACTGCACTGCGAGCGCTTAGCGAATCGAACCCGTGGCGATAGAGGTGAACTCCCATGACGCGGTATGTTTTCATCACCGGCGGCGTGGTGTCCTCGCTTGGCAAAGGCCTGGCGGCGGCGGCTCTCGCGGCCCTTCTCCAGGCGCGCGGCTACAAGGTCCGCCTGCGCAAGCTCGACCCCTATCTCAACGTCGATCCGGGCACGATGAGCCCGTATCAGCACGGCGAGGTCTTCGTTACCGACGACGGCGCCGAGACCGATCTCGATCTCGGGCACTATGAGCGCTTCACCGGCCGGCCCTGCAACAAGGGCGACAACATCACCACCGGCCGCATCTACATGGACATCCTGACCAAGGAGCGGCGCGGCGACTATCTCGGCGCCACCATCCAGGTCGTCCCGCATGTCACCAACGCGATCAAGGAATTCGTCCTCTCCGGCAACGAGGGCTATGATTTCACGCTGGTCGAGATCGGCGGCACGGTCGGCGACATCGAGAGCCTGCCCTTCCTCGAATCGATCCGCCAGATCAGCCAGCAGTTGCCGCGCGGCCAGTGCATCTTCACCCATCTGACGCTGCTGCCGTATATCCCGACCGCCGGCGAATTGAAGACCAAGCCGACCCAGCATTCGGTCGCCGAGCTGCGCTCGATCGGCATCCAGCCCGACATCCTGCTCTGCCGCACCGACCGCGAGATCCCGCGCGAGGAGCGCCGCAAGCTCGCTCTGTTCTGCAATGTAAGGGAGACGGCCGTCATCGAGGCCCGCGACGTCGCCTCGATCTACGACGTGCCGCTCTCCTACCATGCCGAGGGGCTGGACAACGAGGTTCTGGCTGCCTTCGGCCTGGATGCCTCGGTTGAGCCCGACGTTTCGAACTGGAAGCGCATCTCCGATCGGGTGAAGAACCCGGAGGGCGAGGTCACCATCGCCGTCGTCGGCAAGTACACCGGCATGAAGGACGCCTATAAGTCCCTCATCGAGGCGCTGACCCATGGCGGCATCGCCAACAACGTCAAGGTCAATCTCGACTGGATCGAGTCGGAGGTCTTCGAGAAGGAGGACCCGGCGCCCTTCCTGGAGCATGTCCACGGCATCCTCGTGCCCGGTGGTTTCGGGCTTCGCGGGGCCGAGGGCAAGATCAAGGCTGCGACCTTCGCCCGGCAGCGCAAGGTGCCCTATTTCGGTATCTGCTTCGGCATGCAGATGGCGGTGATCGAGGCGGCCCGCTCGCTCGCCGGCATCAAGGAAGCGAGCTCGACCGAGTTTGGCGAGACGAAGGAGCCGGTCGTGGGCCTGATGACGGAATGGCTGCGCGGCAACGAGCTTGAGCAGCGCGCCGCCGGCGGCGACCTCGGCGGCACGATGCGGCTCGGTGCCTATGCCTCGCAGCTCCTGCCGGGCACCAAGATCGCGCAGATCTACGGCTCGACCGAGATCTCGGAGCGCCATCGCCATCGCTACGAGGTCAACATGAACTATCGCGAGCGGCTGGAGGCGCAGGGCCTGCGCTTCAGCGGCGTCTCGCCGGACGGTCTGCTGCCGGAGACGGTGGAGTATCCTGCGCATCCCTGGTTCATCGGCGTCCAGTATCACCCCGAGCTCAAGTCGCGCCCGTTCGAGCCGCACCCGCTGTTCGCGAGCTTCATCGAGGCCGCAGTCGTCCAGAGCCGGCTGGTCTGAGCGCGGACTACGGATCGAGGGTCACGGTGGCCCAGGGCTGGCGTCGTTCCGCGAAGACGGCTTTTTGCGGAGCCGGAAACTGCGGGTCTGCGAAGGCTCCCACCGCCACCGCAACCATCTCCGGCTTGCGGGAGGGCTCCCAGAAGACCGTGCTTCCGCAACTCTGGCAGAAATGGTGCAGGACACGGTAGCCGCTGTCCGCAGGCCGGTCGTAATCGGCATAGCTGCCGGAAACGAGGACGGTTTCTCGCGCGAAGAACGCTGCCACGCCGAAGGCGCTGCCGGTTCGCTTCTGGCAGGCGCTGCAATGGCAGAGGGCCACGAGGGCTGGTTCTCCCCGGCAGGTGACACGCAGCTGGCCACAGCTGCAGCTGGCTTCTCGGCTCTTCATGTCGCGCATCCTAGCTTTGGATGATGGCTGGCGCAGCCTTTTCGATTAGCCACGATGGCGCGCGGCGATCTCCGGCATATAGTGGGGCCGGCGGCATCGAAATGGGGGGCGGGCATGGCTGTGTCGATGGCGGGTCTGCCCGCGTTCCTGCTGTACTTCGTCGTCGGATCGGCGCTGATCGCAGCTTTCGCCGCAGCCTATCTGCGAATGACGCCCCATGACGAGATCGCTCTGATCCGCGCCGGGAACCTCTCGGCAGCGATCGCGTTCGGCGGCAATCTCGTAGGCTTTGCCGTCCCACTCGAAAAGGCGATCGCCCAGGCCAGCAGCATTCCGGACTGCGTGCTGTGGGCTGTCGCGGCGATGTTGGTACAGTTCGCGGCTTACGGGCTGGCGCGGATCGTCATCCCGGACCTCTCGCGGAAGATCGAAGAGGATCGATTGCCGTCGGCGGCGATGCTGGCCGTGCTTGCGATCATTTCGGGCACGCTGGCCGGCGCCAGCATGACGATCTGAGGTGATGCCGTGAAGCGCTCGACGCAGATCGGACTGGCCGCCGTCGGCGTCGTACTCGTCGCGTCGATCTGGTCCCGTCCCGATGAGGAAACTCAGGACAGCCTAGTCTACAACAGCTTGAGCGACTGCCGTGCCGGCGGACAGCTCAGTGCGCAGCAATGCGAGACGGCTTTCTCCGAAGCGGCCGCGGCGCGGCTCAAGGATGCGCCGAAATTCAATAGCCAGAACGAATGCGAGGCGCAGTACGGCGCGAATGGCTGCTCAAGCGCCAGCATCGGCGGGGCGCAATATTTCATCCCGGCTCTCGCAGGCTTCATGCTGGCCCGGGGCCTGGCCGGCGCGCAGGCGCAACCGCTCCTGCCGCCGACGGCTGCGACGTGCCCGCCAGGCTCGCCCCAGCCGGAATGCCAGCAGCCGCGCGCCAGCTCGTCCTCGTCGTCATCGTCCTATGGAGGCAGCTCTTCGGGAGGGGGGCGTGCACGCGCCTACTCGACCACGACGGGCCGCGGCTTCACCGTCTCGCCGAGCGCTACGCGTGGAGTCAGTTCGACCACCAGGGTCTCGTCGCGGGGCGGTTTCGGCTCCATCGCCCGCTCCTTCTCCTCCCATTCCTCGTCCTGAGATGCGGCGCCTCGCTCTTCCGCCGCGCCCCGATTGGACCGCACAGGTCGAGCGGCTTGGCTTCGCCTTCCACACCATCGAAGGTGAAACCTATTGGGACGAGAGCGCTGCCTACGCCTTCACACTGGATCAGATCGAGCGCGACATCGAGGCGCCGACGGAAACGATCGAGGAGCTGTGCTTCGCCTTCATCGAGAAGGCGTTGGGCGATGAGGAGATACTGACCAGGCTGGCGATCCCGGCTGCATATTGGGATTACATCCGCGGCAGCTGGCAGCGTGGGGAGCGCAATCTCTACGGGCGGCTCGATCTCGCCTATGACGGGAACGGGCCGGCCAAGCTGCTCGAATACAACGCCGACACGCCGACCGCCCTGTTCGAATCGAGCGTGGTCCAGTGGGACTGGCTCGAGCAGGCGATGGCGCGCGGCGCAATTCCGGCCGGCAGCGATCAGTTCAACTCCTTGCACGAGCGGCTGATCGCAGCCTTCGGCGGCCTGCGCACGCCGTCGCCCTACCGCCTGCATCTCACCTGCGTCGCCGGCAGCGCCGAGGACAAGGGAACGGTCGACTACCTGATGGATTGCGCCGTGCAGGCCGGCCTCGACGCACGGTTCACCTATGTCGAGGAGATCGGCCTGCTGACCGACGGCCGCTTCTGCGACGGTGCCAACCAGCCGATCGAGACCCTCTTCAAGCTCTATCCCTGGGAATGGCTGTTTCGCGAGCGCTATGGGGCGGCGCTCGCCGGCTCGCGCTGCCAGTTCATCGAGCCGCCCTGGAAGGCGCTGCTGTCGAACAAGGGCCTGCTCGCCTGCCTCTGGGAGATGGAGCCCGGCCACCCGAACCTGCTGCCGGCCTTCTTCGAGGGCGATCCGCGCTGTGCGACGCTCTCGGCCCGCCGCGTCCGCAAGCCGCTCTATTCGCGCGAGGGCGCCAATGTCACGCTGATGGAGCGCGATCGCGTCCTCGACAGCGACGACGGGCCCTATGGTGCGGAAGGGTACGTCGTGCAGGATGCAGCCACCAATCTGTTCTCGGCGGCCGGCAATTATGCTGTCCTCGGATCCTGGCTCGTAGCCTCGCAGCCCTGCGGGCTTTGCGTCCGCGAGGATGTCTCCCCGATCACCAAGAACAGCTCGCGCTTCGTGCCGCACTTCATCATGCCGTGAGCGCGTCTGCGACATGACCGCGCCGTCAAGACTTGCTAGCCTTCCGGCCCGACAAGCCTGCCGAAAGAACCTGCCATGTCTGCTACCGCTTCCGCGCCCCGAGGCCTCGACCATCTCGTCATCGGCGTCCGCGATCTCGACGCGGCGGGAAACCTCTATGAAAGGCTCGGCTTCAGGGTCGGCGCGCGCAATCGCCATCCATGGGGCACCGAGAACCGGATCGTCCAGTTCCCCGGCTCCTTCCTCGAACTGGTGACGGTCGCCGATGCAGGCGCCATTCCCGCCGCTGGCGAGAGGACCTTTTCCTTCGGCGCCTTCGTCCGCGACGCGTTGGCGGAGCAGGGCGAAGGCTTGTCCATGCTGGTGCTCGAAAGCCGGGACGCCAAGGCCGATGCCGCCGCGTTCAAGGTCGCAGGGATCGGCGACTACGAGCCCTTCTTTTTCGAGCGGCAGGCGAAGCGACCCGACGGGTCGACCGTGCGGGTCGCCTTCGAGCTGGCTTTCGCGGCCGACCCCAAGGCGCCGGAATGCGGTTTCTTCGTCTGCCAGCAGCACGAACCGCAGAATTTCTGGAATCCGGAATTCCAGCGGCATCCGAACGGCGCCACGGCGCTGGCCTCGGCGGTGATGCTGGCCGATGATCCGGCTGCGCACCGCGCCTTCCTCACGGCGTTCAGCGGCGGGGCCGAAGTGCTGGAGGGCAACGAGGATTATGTCCTCGCTTTGCCGCGTGGCCGCCTCGACGTGCTCGATCCCGAGACGGCGCAGGGCGCCTATCAGGTCGAGCCCGATACGACCCCAGCGCGCTTCCTCGGCTTCTGCGTCTCTGTGCCCGACCTCGAGGCCGTGGCGGAGCGGTTGAGTGCCGCGGGAGTTCCCTTCATCCAGAACGACGAACGCGTCTTCGTTCAGGCCGAGGATGCGCTCGGCTGCATGGTGGCGTTCGAGCCCGTTTGACTGCGGCGACGAGTGCGCGGCGTCAGGCCGCGCTCTCGGCCTGCGCGACCGACAGCGTCGACAGAAGCCCGATGAGCGCGCGGTCGTGAAGCACGACCATGCGTTCCTTGGGCTTCAGCCAGATCGCGGCGTCGTCGATCGTCGTCGCGTCGACGAGCTTGGCCTGTGCCACGGCGCGCTCGGGGTCGATCTCGCCGCGGCGGCGCGGCTGGGCATCCGGCAGCATCAACTCATGTGCGTGCCGAAGCGCAGGATCGGCATGGATCGCCTTCAGCCCGTCGGCATCGTCGAAGCCGGCCTTGGCGAACTCGGTCTGCAACTCGTTGGCCCTGACGGCGACCGCCGGCGGCGCACCTTCCTCTGGCGTCAGCAGCAGCCCGCGTCGCTTGAGCCAGAGCCCGATCGCCAGTTGTCCGGAGGCCCATGACAGCGGGATCGCGAGCACGAGGCCGACGATGGTCGGCGACATCCAGGCGAACAGCGACGTCGCGATCATGAAGGCCGACAGGCCGGTCACCACGCCGAGCACGGTATGGGTCCGGTGCCGGCGGATGATGTCGTTGAGCGGGATCGAGCCGTCGTCGCGTCGCTGCGGGTTCCAGCCGGTGTCGCGCCCGAGGAGGATCTGGAAGACGGAGCCCGATTGGATCAGCATCATGATCGGCGCGAAGAAGGCCGAGAACAGCACCTCGATCAGCGATGACAGGATCAGCCTGATCGCGCCGCCGCCGGCCCGCCTGAGCTTGTTGTTGAACAGGGTCAGCAACAGGCCGAACAGCTTCGGCGCCAGCAGGATCGCCATGGTGATGGCGAACAGCCGCAAGGCGCGCTCGGGGTCGAACCGCGGCCAGACGGGAAAGAGCGTGAATTCCTGGGTGAAGTATTCGGGCCGCGCGTAATTGACCTGCAGCACGATGAGGATACCGACGACCAGTTGCATCAGCCAGAAGGGCGAGGCGAGGTAGCCCATGATTCCGGTGGCGAAATGCTGCCGCGTAGGCCAGACGAAACCCTTTGCGCCGATGATGCGCGAATGCTGGAGATTGCCCTGGCACCATCGCCGGTCGCGCACCGAGATGTCGATCAGCGAAGGAGGGCTCTCCTCATAGGACCCGGTCAGGTCCGGCAGCATGTAGACGGACCAGCCGGCCCGGCGGATCAGCGCCGCCTCGACGAAGTCATGGCTGAGTACATGGCCGCCGAAGGGCGGCTTGCCCTTCAGGTCGGGCAGGCCGCAATGCTCGGCGAAGGCGCGCGTACGGATGATCGCGTTATGGCCCCAATAGTTTCCGTCGCGCCCCGACCACATGGCGAGTCCGGTCGCGATGACCGGGCCGTAGACCCGGGCCGCGAACTGCTGCAGCCTCGCGAAAAAGGTATTGCGGTTGATGATCAGCGGCAGCGACTGGATGATGCCGGCATCGGGGTCGGCCTCCATCGCGGCGGCGAGGCGCACGATGCAGCTTCCGGTCATGAGGCTGTCGGCATCGAGCACGATCATGCTCTCGTAATGACCGCCCCAGCGTGTCACGAAATCCGCGATGTTGCCGGCCTTGCGATGATGGTTTTTCGGCCGATGCCGATAGTAGACCCGCGCATCGGGACCCAGCCGCTCGCGCAAGGCGAGGAAGGCGCGCTCCTCCGAGATCCATATGTCGGGGTTGGTGGTATCGGAGACGATGAAATAGTCGAAGTGATCGCCAAGGCCCGTCGCCTCGACCGATTCCCGGATGGCGGCAACCGCGGCGAAGGTGCGCGACGAGGACTCGTTGTAGATCGGCATCACCACGACGGTGCGATGCTGAAGACTTTCGGCCCGCTGCGCCCGCCCGACGCCGAAGAGCACGCCGAAAAAGCCCAGGATCGCGCTGGTGAAGGCCAACGCGATCCAGGAGAAGTTGATGGTGAACAGCGCGAGCAATACGTACTGCAGCGAGGTCGTGCGGCTGACCGACACGACATGGTACATTTCCCAGGCGCCATAGGCCGTCAGCGCCAGGCCGCCGCCGAAGACGAAGAGGCGCTGCAGCCAGGGCGTCTTCCAGCTCCGCGGCGCGGCGGGCCGGCGGCGATCCGAGGCGCTCCAGCGCCGGAACGACTGCACCGGCATGACCAGCCGGTTCTCAGGCGGTGTCGCGGGTTCGCGCGAGACGATCATGCGCATGTCCGGGGCGGCCATGCTCGGGCGGGGCGCGGTTACCACGTCCATCGGTTCAACCAGGTTTCCGAGACGGGCTGGCCGCCTGCTTGCAGCACGAGCCGAAGCTCGCAAAGGCTGTCATTGCCGGGATCGACCTCGAAGCCGACGCGCATCAGCTTGCGCTCGGGATAGGGCCAGAGGCGGATATTCTGGATCGTGCCCGGCTGGCTGGAGATCGTGGCGCGCGTCGCGGCCACCACGCCGGCGTCGGCGAGCCTGTCGCCGGTAAATTCGACCAGGAAACGGCGCCGCCGGCCCTGCGAGCCCTTGCCTTGCCGCACGCGGGTCGCGATCGCGAGTTCCGGCCGATCCGGCGGCTGCCAGCACCAGGCCTGGCGATAGCTCATCGTGGCCTCGGCGCCCGCGGCGAGCGCCTGCTTCGGCCGCCAGTACATGATGATGTTGCGGTTCGGCTCCGAGTCGCTGGGAATCTCGATCAGCTGCACCGAGCCGGCGCCCCAATCGCCGAGTGGTTCCATCCAGACGCTGGGCCTGAGCTCGAAACGCTGGTCGTCGTCCTGGAAAGCTGCGGCGTCGCGCTCGCGCTGCACCAACCCGAAACCCTTGGGGTTCTGGTCGACGAATGAGGAAACCTGGAGATTGGCCGGGTTGTTGACCGGCCGGTAGATCCATTCGCCGGCGCCCGACAGCATCTGAACACCCGAGACCTCGTAGACGGCCGGCCGGATATCGTCGAAGGTTCGCCGGCTCTGCGGGCCGGACAGAAAGGTGCCGGTCGCGCAGCCGAAGCCGACATGGTCGAGCGCCTGCCGCGGAAACAGGGTCGTCTCGACGTCCATATAGGTCACATCACCCGGCCGTAGCGTCATCCGCACGGCTCCGGCGACGCTCTCCGAATCGAGCAGGCCGTGAATCACCAGCGCGGCGGTGGCGGGGTTCGGCCGCTCGATCCAGAAGGCGCGGAAGAACGGAATCTCCTCGCCGCGCTGCTCGCCGGGGCGCAGGATCAGCGCGCGCGCCATGGCTCCGAAGTTCTGGCCACGCGCGATGGCGCGAAAGAAGGTCGCGCCCTGGAAGCTTGCGACCTCGAAGGGCCGTTCGAGCCCGGCCGAGATGCGCATGCCCGAAAATTGCAGGTCGGCACCGTCCGGCGGCGGGGGAACCCGGCCATAGTCGAACTTGCTGCGGTCGAACGGCACGCGCCGGATGGTGCCATCCTCGACCGTGAACAGGCTGACGGGGTTCGAGAAGACATAGCCCCGGTGCAGCGGCTCGACGGTGAAGCCACGATTCTCACCCGCCCAGATCGTGGCCCCGGGCTGCATCCGGATGCTCGAATACTGATCGAAGGGCAGGGTGGCGTAGCCTTCCGGCAGGTCGGTCGCCACCAAGGGTAGCAGGGGCTTCTGCGCCAGCATCCGCGCCGCATCGACGACGGCGGCGGGGTCGAATCGTTGCCCGTCGTTCAGAGTATGGATGTTGAAAGCGGCCGCGCCGGTAGGCGTCTGGGCCGATGCCGGAGCCGAAAGCGAGGCCAGCGCCGCCCCGCTGGCCGCGGCTCCGAGAAACTGTCTGCGATTCAAAGACTTCGCCATGTGGTCCAAGCTGCACGGACGACGCCCTCGTCCTCCGCGCTTCTAGAGCATTTCCAATACGGGTGAAAAGCGGTGGCGAGCGGAAAACTCACCGGATCTGATTTCGATCCATTCGGCCGTCGCTTATCCGGCCGGCGCTGCGTCGGTCTTCACGGTCACGTCCCCTTCGGTCATGCGATAGACTTTGGCAAATGCCGCGCGGATCGGCTATCCACGCCGCCTGCAACGCCATCATGCGCAGGATCGGCCGCGGCTCGCGCGGCCGATCGGCAAGGGAACCGAAAAAGATGACCGAAATGCAGCCTGCCCGGTCGTGCCTCGCCATCGTTCTGGCGGCCGGCGAGGGCACCCGCATGAAATCGCAGCGCCCCAAGGTCCTCCACGAGGTCGGCGGGCTCTCCTTGCTCGGCCATGCCTTGTCGGCTGTGGCGGCGGCGGGAGCCGAAGCGGCGACGGTGGTGATCGGACCGGACCGGCCGGATGTGGCGCGCGAGGCGGCGAGCCGTTTTCCCTCGGCCGAGCTCGCGATCCAGCAGGAACGGCGCGGCACGGCCCATGCGGTTCTGGCGGCGCGCGAGAGCCTGCGGCGCGGCTACGACGACGTGATCGTGGCTTTCGCCGATACCCCGCTCGTCAGGCCTGAGACCTTCGCGGCGCTGCGGGCCGGGCTCGCCGCGGGCGCGGCAGTCGTCGTGCTCGGCTTCGAGGCCGGGGACCCGACCGGCTATGGCCGGCTCGTCGAGCGCGACGGCGAGCTGGAAGAGATTGTCGAACACAAGGACGCGACGGCGGCCCAGCGCGCCATCAAGCTCTGCAATGCCGGGCTGATGGCCCTGGCGGGCGAGTACGCGCTGGATATCCTCGAGGCGATCGGGGATCACAACGCCCAGCGCGAGTTCTACCTGACGGACGTCGTCGCAATCGCGCGCGCCCGAGGGCTGCATGCCAAGGTGCTGCGCGCTCCCGAAAGCGAAGTTCATGGCGTCAATGACCGTGTGCAGCTCGCCGCGGCCGAAGCCGAGTTTCAGTGCCGCAAGCGGCTTGCCGTGATGAAGGGAGGGGCGACCTTGATCGCCCCCGAGACCGTCTTCTTCAGTTTCGACACACAGGTTGGCAGCGATGTCCTGATCGAGCCGAACTGCGTGTTCGGTCTCGGCGTCAGCATCGCGGATGGTGCGCTGATCCACGCCTTTTCGCATTTCGAAGGCGCGGAGGTTGGCCCGGGCGCCATGGTCGGTCCCTTTGCCCGCCTGCGCCCCGGGGCGAAACTTGCGGAGCGGGCCAAGGCTGGCAATTTCGTGGAGATCAAGGCGGCGGAAATCGGCGTTGGCGCCAAGGTCAATCACCTGACCTATATCGGCGACGCCTCGGTCGGTGCTTCCGCAAATATCGGCGCCGGCACGATCACCTGCAACTATGACGGCTTCGTCAAGGCGCGCACCACGATCGGCGCCGGTGCTTTCGTCGGCTCCAATTCCTCGCTGGTCGCCCCGGTTACGATCGGCGAAAACGCCTATGTCGGCTCCGGCTCCGTCATCACCCGGGACGTCAGCCCGGATGCGCTTGCTTTGGCGCGGGGCCAGCAGGTTGAGAAGGAGGGTTGGGCCAGGACCTTCCGCGAAGCAGCGAAGGCTCGCAAGAACGCGAAAAAAGCGGCAGAATAGGGCGAAAACGCGCCGAGTTTGCAGGTTCGCATTCACAGTTCGTCACGCATAGTGATTGGGCAGGCGCTGATTTCATGGCTATGCGCTTGGGCGGATAGCAACGGCTGGAAAGGTTCGCCCATGTGCGGCATCGTCGGGATTCTGGGCAAGGAAGCAGTCGCGATGCAGGTCGTCGAGGCTCTGCGGCGGCTCGAATATCGCGGCTATGATTCCGCCGGCGTCGCGACGCTGGAAGCCGGCCAGCTCGCCCGCCGCCGTGCAGAGGGCAAGCTCAAGAACCTCGAGATCCGCCTGTCGAACGAACCGCTCGAAGGCTTGGTCGGCATCGGTCACACCCGCTGGGCGACCCATGGCAAGCCCAACGAGACCAATGCCCATCCGCATGCGACCCCGAAGCTTGCGGTCGTCCACAACGGCATCATCGAGAATTTCCGCGATCTGCGCGCCGAGCTCCAGGCCGACGGCTACGTCTTCGAGACGGAGACCGATACCGAGATCGTCGCCCATCTCGTTACCCGCGAGCTCGATCGCGGCAAGAGCCCGACAGATGCGGTCGCTGCCAGCCTGCCGCGCCTGCACGGCGCCTTCGCGCTCGCCTTCCTGTTCCAGGGCGAGGAAGACCTGCTGATCGGTGCCCGCAAGGGCTCACCGCTGGCGGTCGGCATCGGCGAGGGCGAGATGTATCTCGGCTCGGACGCGCTGGCGCTTGCGCCCTTCACAAATCTCATCGCCTATTTGGAAGAGGGCGACTGGGTCGTGCTGCATCGCCGCGGCGCGACCTTCTACGACAAGACCAACACGCAGGTGGAGCGCCGCGCGCAGCGCGTCGCCGCTGGCGCCTTCCTGGTCGAGAAGGGCAATCACCGCCACTTCATGGCCAAGGAGATCTACGAGCAGCCCGAGGTCGTCGGCCATACGCTGACGCAGTATCTCGACATGGCCAACGGCAAGGTGCGCCTGCCCTTTGGCGACCAGATCGACTGGAAGGGCCTGTCGCGCCTGACGATCAGCGCCTGCGGAACCTCCTATTATGCCGGCCTGATCGCGAAATACTGGTTCGAGAAGCTGGCGCGCCTGCCGGTCGAGATCGATGTCGCGTCCGAGTTCCGCTATCGCGAGGCGCCTCTGCCCGACCAGGGACTGGCGCTCTTCATCTCGCAATCCGGCGAAACCGCCGACACGCTGGCCGGCTTGCGCTACGCCCGCCAGAACGGGCAGGCGATCCTCTCGGTCGTCAATGTGCCGACCTCGACGATCGCCCGTGAGAGCGATGCGGTGGCGCAGACGCTTGCCGGTCCCGAGATCGGCGTCGCCTCGACCAAGGCCTTCGTCTGCCAGCTTGCGGTTTTCGCGTCGCTCGCGCTCGCCGCAGCCCGGGCCCGTGGCACGCTCTCGGCCGAGGACGAGGCGAGCCATGTGCAGCACCTGATCTCGCTGCCGGGGCTGATGGCACGGGCGCTGGAGCTGGAACCTGAGATCGAAAAGCTCGCGCGCGAGCTTTCCAAAGCCAAGGACGTGCTCTATCTCGGCCGCGGCACCAGCTTCCCGCTGGCATTGGAAGGCGCGCTGAAGCTCAAGGAAATCAGCTACATCCACGCGGAAGGTTATGCGGCAGGAGAGCTGAAGCACGGTCCCATCGCGCTGATCGACGAGGACATGCCGGTCATCGTGGTCGCTCCCCACGACGCACTGTTCGAGAAGACTGCCTCGAACATGCAGGAGGTCGCGGCGCGTGGCGGACGCATCATCCTGATCACGGACGCGCGGGGCGCGGCCGAATGCGGCATCGAGCCCGAGGCGACCATCGTCATGCCGGACATGGACCCGACCTTTGCGCCGATCGTCTACGCTCTTCCGATCCAGATGATCGCCTATCAAACGGCCGTCTTCATGGGCAAGGACGTCGATCAGCCGCGCAATCTGGCCAAGTCCGTCACGGTCGAGTGAAGATTGCCGTCAGGGTTGTGAATTAACCAACGGACCAACCAAGAGTTACCGGATTCCTCGGGAACCGATTATGACTGGTGGCGGACAATATCCCGGTCCGCCATCGCATCGGAGACGAGGCTATCGACGCGCCAGCGACCATGACCGAGACCGCCCCGGCGGCTCCCGCGCGGATCGGGCCGGATCGCGTCAGGCCGGTGGAGCGCGGCGACCTCGAGCGCGTGGCGCGCCTCTTCCTGAATGTCTTTCGCGGCGATGCCGAGGGAGGCAATGCCGTCGAGGACGCAGCAGCCTATATGGAGCGGCTGTATCTGGAAGGGCCCTACTGCGAGCAGGGCCCCAACGGCTTCGTTCAGATCGACGGGCATGGCGATATCGGTGGCTTTCTCGGCATCTTGAAGACCCGCTACAGGATCGGAGGCGACGTCCTGAGCGCCGGCATCCTCAGTACCCTGATGGCGGCGCGCGGGGCTAACCACGGCACAGCCGCGCCGCGTCTGCTGCGGGCGCTGAACGCTGCCGGTTTCGACCTGCAGCTGACCGACTCGGCCAACCGCGCCTCGCTGGCTTTCGCGCGGCCGATGAAATACGAGCTGCTCGCTGAAGAGAGCTTGCGTTGGGAGCTCGCTTTCCGGCCGGCGACGATCCTGCTCGACAAGGCGCGCCGGAAATGGCCGCGTCGACCGCTGGGGCTGCTGACCCCCTTCGCTGGCCTGAGCGATGCCTTGATCGGGCGTTTGCTGAGGCGGCCGCAGCGCTCCAAGGCTGCGCTTTGCGAGGTCCGGACCTTGGACGCCCAGGCCTTTGCCGAGCTGCTGCCGCGCTTCCTGACCGGCTTTCGCCTGCATCCGCTCTGGCCGAGGGAGGAACTGCTCTGGCTTCTCGACCAGGCGGCGCAAAAGCGCGCAAACGGCCCTCTTTCCTTCGTCGCCCTGTGCAAGCCGCAGGGCATGCCCATCGGCTGCTATGCCCTGCATGGCGAGGCCGGTCGCGTGGCCTCCGTGCTGCATGTCTTTGCAGAGCGTGGGCACGGCGAGACCGTGCTCGACCACCTGATAGCCTCGGCGGAAGAAATGGGCTGCACCGGTGTGGAAGGCCAGGCGTGCAAGGCCTTGATGCCACATCTCTATCGCTATCCCGGTCTGATCTTCCGCTATGGCGGGGCCGCGATGGTCCGCTCCGGCCGGGAAGACGTCATGGCGGCGCTGCGGGCGGGCGACATCTTGATCGGCGGGCTGGCCGGCGACCGCTGGACGCGTCTCAGCGCCGATCCGTTCGGAGTTCCACGAGCGCGGTGAGCCACAGGGCTTTTCGAGCGGTGCGGCATCGGCATTCTTGAAATGCGCGGCATAGATTGGCACGTCTGTCGCTTGCCAGTCGCCGGAAGGCTGGAAGCCTCTCGACCGGAACCGCTGCATGACCTCAAGCTCGCCCGATCCTCGTCTCGTGATCCAGCCCGATTTGCTCAGGCCGTCCTTCGGCACGCGGCTGCGGCGCTATTTCTTCACCGGGCTCGTGCTTGCGGCGCCGCTTGCCATCACCGCATCGGTGACTTGGTGGTTCGTCAACCTGATCGACGGTTGGGTCAAGCCGCTGATTCCCAGCGCATATCTGCCCGACGCCTATCTGCCGTTCCCGCTGCCGGGGCTCGGCCTGATCATCGGCCTGATCGGTTTGACGCTGCTCGGCTTCCTGACGGCCAATCTCGTCGGCCGTTCGCTGATCGGGGCCGGCGAGGCGATTCTCGACCGGATGCCGGTCGTCCGCAGTGTCTACAAGGGCGTAAAGCAGGTTTTCGAAACGATTTTTTCGCAGTCCGGCACCTCGTTCCGCAAGGTCGGCATGGTGCAGTTCCCGCAGCCGGGCATGTGGTCGATCGTCTTCATCGCGCAGGAGGCGGCGCCCGAAATCGCCGGGCGCCTGCCGGATGGACAAGACCCGGGCGACAAGCAGATCGGCGTTTTCCTGCCCTGCACGCCGAACCCGACGACCGGATTCTTCTTCTACCTGCCGCGGCGCGAGGTCGTCGAACTCTCGATATCCGTCGAGGACGGCGCCAAGCTGATCATGTCGGCCGGGCTGATCCAGCCCGGCGAGCAGAACGGCAAGCCGAAGCTTGAAACGAAACCGCCGGTCAGCGCCTGAGCGGCACCCAGATCTCGACGACACCGTTGCCGGTTGCGCCGTCGAAGCGCTCGTCCATGCGCTCCAGCGTGACGCCCATCTCGGGCTTGCGCCCCGATTTCGGGAACCAGCCCTGCCAGATCGCCTTGTAGGTCTGGGCGATGCCGGTGATGTGGCCGCTATGCTCGAACACGGCGCAGAGCTGCTCCGGCACGCTCAGCCGCGCGAACTCGTCGGTGACATCGCCGAAGGACGAGACCTCGGCCCCGGCGATATAGTCGAAGGCGCCGTTGTCGTCGTAATTATAACTCGCGCCATAGGCGACATAGCTGCGCTGGCCGGGGATATGGCCGAAATGCGGGGCGATCTTCTGCCAGAGCAGCGGGATGCCCTGGGTGTTGTCCATCGAGAAATGGCCGCTGAAGCCGGCGATTAGCATGGGCTTGCCGGTGACGATGCGCGGCTCGGCGATGGGGGCGGGCGTGATGTCGTGCATGGAAAGAGGCTCCACGAGAGCGAGCGATGAGAGGTCGCGCCGGGCGCGCAATTCTTCCGGTGTGAGGCCGAATTGCTCGCGAAAGGCGCGGGTGAAGGCTTCGTGGGAGCCATAACCCCAGTCGAGCGCGACCGAGAGGATGTCGGGCGCACCGTCGGCGAGCTGGCGCGCCGCCTCCGACAGCCGTCGCTCGCGCACATAGCGCATCACCGAGCGGCCGGTCGCCACGCCGAAGGCGCGGCTGAGATGGAAGCGCGAGACGCCGCTGACCTCCGCGATCTCGTCGAGCGTGAGCTCGGCGGTGAAGCGGCTCTCGATGCACCAGATTGCTGCCTTGACCGGGTCCATGTTCTCTCCACGAAGCGCCGGCACCCTGGCGCCGGCAAGACCGCCGCGCTTGATCAGGATTGCTGTATATCCTAACCCGCCCGCAGCAGCCGGATCGCGACATCCCGCTCGAACAGATAGAGCAGCACCCGGATCGCCTGGCCGCGCGGCGTTTCCAGATGCGGGTCGCGCTCGATCAGCAATCGCGCGTCATCGCGCGCCGCTGCCAGCAGATCGCCGTCGATCTCCGGCCGGGCGATGCGCCAGTCGGGCGAGCCCGACTGCTTGGTGCCGAGGACCTCGCCTTCGCCACGCAGGCGCAGGTCCTCCTCGGCGATGCGGAAGCCGTCCTCCGTCTCGCGCATGATCGTGAGCCGCGCCTCGGCGATCGGCCCGAGCGGCCCCTTGTAGAGCAGCAGGCAGGTCGAGGCGGCCGAGCCACGTCCGATGCGGCCGCGCAACTGATGAAGCTGGGCGAGGCCGAAGCGCTCGGCATGCTCGATCACCATGACGCTGGCATTGGGGACGTCGACGCCGACCTCGATCACGGTGGTCGAGACGAGGATGCGGGTCTCGCCGGCGACGAAGGCGGCCATGGCGGCGTCCTTCTCGCGGCCGGGCATCTGGCCATGCAGCAAGCCGACTTTGTCGCCGAAGATTTCGCGTAGCGCCTCGTAACGCTCCTGTGCGGCGGCGACGTCGAGCGTGTCGGATTCCTGCACGAGCGGGCAGACCCAATAGGCCTGCGCGCCAGCCTCGACCGCCCGGCCGATGGCGCCGACGACTTCGTCATAACGCTCGGAGGAGACGGCGCGGGTGACGATCGGCTTCCGCCCCGCCGGCTTCTCCGAAAGGATCGAGATATCCATGTCGCCGAACCAGGTCAGCGAGAGCGTGCGCGGGATCGGCGTCGCGGTCATCACCAGCACGTCCACCGCTTCGCCCTTGGAGCCGAGCAGCAGGCGCTGATGCACGCCGAAGCGGTGCTGCTCGTCGACGACGGCAAGCGCGAGGTCATGGAAGGCGACGCCTTCCTGAAACAGCGCATGAGTGCCGACCGCGATGTCGATGGAGCCATCGGCCAGACCGGCGAGCACCTGCTTGCGGCCCGCGCCCTTCTCGCGCCCGGTCAGCAGGGCGAGCTTCAGGCCGGCCTTCTCTGCCAGCGGCGCCAGCCTCTCGGCATGCTGGCGGGCGAGGATTTCGGTCGGCGCCATCAGGACCGATTGCCGGCCGGCTTCTGCGGCGGCGGCCATCGCCATCAGCGCGACCACGGTCTTGCCGGAGCCGACATCGCCCTGGAGCAAGCGCAGCATCTTCTCCGGCTTGGCCATGTCGGAATGGATATCGGCGATGGCCTTGCGCTGGCCCTCGGTCAGCTCGAAGGGCAGGGCGGACTGGATGCGGAAGCGCACGCCCCCGTCGCCGGTGGTGGCGCGCCCCGCGACCTTCTTCTGCTGGCGGCGGACCAGCGCGAGCGCGATCTGGCTCGCCAGCAATTCGTCATAGCCGATGCGGCGCCGCGCGACCGTGTCGCCTTCGGCTGCCTTGCGATCGACCGGATGATGCAGGGCTTCGATTGCAGCGTGGAACGACGGGAAATCGCTCCTGGCGAGGAAGGTCGGGTCCTGCCATTCCGGCATCTCCGGGCAGCGCTCGGCCGCCGCCTGCACGGTCCGCATCATCATGCGCTGGCCGATGCCCTCGGTCAGCGGATAGACCGGCTCGAAGGCCGGCAGCGTCGCCGCGAGCTTCGGATCGAGGATGCGCTCGGGATGCACCATCTGGCGCATGCCCTCCCAGAGTTCGAGCTTGCCCGAGATCAGGCGATAGGCGCCGATCGGCAGGGTCTGCGCCAGATGCCGGGAATCGGCATGGAAGAAGACGAGCGTGACGTCGCCGGTCTCGTCCTCGACGATGATGCGATAGGGCGCCTTCTTGCCGGCAGGCGCCGCGCGATGCTCGCTGACGCGGGCCGTGAAGGTCGCGACGTCGCCGATCGGCGTATCGGCGATAGAGGGGCTCGGCCGCCGGTCGACGGCGCCGGTGGGCAATTGGAACATCAGGTCGACGACGCGGGCGGGGTGCGCCTCGTCGCCGAGGAAACGGTCCAGCACCTTGCCGAGCTTGGGCCCGACGCCGGAAAGCGTCGTGACGGGGGCGAAGAGCGGATCGAGGATCGAGGGGCGCAAGACGTCTCGGCACTTGTCAGGAGCGCGAAGATCGCAGCCGCTTCGCCGCTGACTTCGCCAGGTTGCGTCGCTATATAGCCTGCTCAGGCAGGCTCCGCGACGGGGCCGGCCCAATCATCATTGCGCCGTCCCCCAAGGTTTTTGCCCGAGGTTCCCATGTCCGGCTCGACCCGCTCCAGCGCCGATCTCGACCCGCGCCGCCGCAAGATCCTGTTCCGCGCCTGGCATCGCGGCATGCGCGAGATGGATCTCATCATGGGCCGCTTCGCCGACGACGCCATCGCCGGTTTCAGCGATGCCGAGCTCGACGAGTTCGAGCGCCTGATCGAGGTCTTGGACCGCGATCTGCTGAGCTGGGTGACCGGGGAGGCGCCCGTGCCGGAGAACTACGACACGGAACTGTTCCGCAAGCTCAAGGCTTTCCACACCCACGACAAGCCGATTCATGTGTAGCACTGGTGAAGTGCGCGCTGTCGTCCCGGGCGTAGCGAAGCGCCGATCCGGGATGACCTCGGACACTTGAGAAAACGACGATTTCGATGAGCATTCCTCCCCCAAGCCAGATCGCCAAGCCGCAGCTCGACCGCCTGCTCGATGCGCTGAACCGTGGCGACAAGCCGACGCTCGCCGGCGTGCCGGATGGCTTCGACGCCGTCGTCCTCGCCGACCTGACCCGCGCCCGCGCCAAGAAGGGTGAGGGACCGGCGCTGCTCGTCTTCATCGCACGTGATGGCCAGCGCCTGCAGGTGCTTGAGAACGCGCTGCAATTCGTCGCGCCGGACCTGGAGGTAATGAGCTTCCCGGCCTGGGACTGCCAGCCCTATGACCGCGTCTCGCCCGCGCCCGCCATCGTCGCGCACCGGATGACGACGCTGTCGCGCCTCGCCAAGACCAAATCGGGCGAGCGGCCGCGCCTGCTGCTAACCACCGTCAACGCCGCGCTCCAGCGCGTTCCGGCCTTCGGCAAGGTGGCGTCGGAGAGCTTCTCGGCGGCGCCCGGCAACATGGTCGATATCGAGGAGCTGGCGCGCTGGCTCGACATCAACGGCTATCTGCGGACCTCGACCGTGCGCGAGACCGGCGAATTCGCCGTGCGCGGCGGCATCGTCGACCTGTTCCCGCCGGGCATGCCGGCGCCGATCCGGCTCGACTTCTTCGGCGACACGCTCGAATCGATCCGCACCTTCGATCCGGAGACGCAGCGTACCACCGGGCAATTGCGCGGGCTCGACCTCGTGCCGATGTCCGAGGCGCAGATGACGAGCGAGAGCATCCGCCGCTTCCGCCAGTCCTATATCTCGACCTTCGGCACGCCCGGCCGCGACGACACCCTCTATGAAGCCGTCAGCGAAGGCCGCCGCCCCGCCGGGCTGGAGCACTGGCTGCCGCTGCTGGCGGAAAAGCTCGACACGCTCTTCACCTATCTGCCCGACGTGCCCCTGGTGCTCGACCATCAAGCCGAGGACGCGGTCGGTGAGCGCATCAGCCTGATCAAGGACTATTACGACGCCCGCAAGGCTGCGCTGGAGCAGGGCGGGGGCGGCGGCATTCCCTACAAGCCGTTGCCGCCGGACGCGCTCTATCTCTCGCCGGGCGACTGGCGCGCGGTGATCGATGGTTCCGGCGTCGCGACGCTCACGCCGTTCCATCTGCCCGACAGCGAAGGCAAGCTCATCCTCGATCTCGGCGGCAAGCAGGGCCGCAGCTTCGCGGCCGAGCGCGCGGGCGAGTCCGGCAGCGTCTTCGAGGCCGCCGTCGCCCATGTGAGGGCCCTGGAGGCCGACGGCAGGCGCGTCATCCTCGCCGCGTGGTCGGAAGGCTCGCGCGAGCGGCTCGCGCATGTGCTCGAAGACCACGGGCTGAAGAGCGTCCAGATGACCGGCTCGCTGCGCGCGGCCTTCGATCTCAAGCCCGGCACGGTCGCGCTCGCGGTCTGGGGTTTCGAGACCGGCTTCGAGGCCGGACGCCTTGCTGTGATCGGCGAGCAGGACATCCTGGGCGATCGCCTCGTCCGTCCGCGCCGCAAGACCAGGCGCCCGCAGGACTTCATCGCGGAGCTCTCGTCGCTCGCGCCGGGCGATCTCGTCGTCCATGTCGACCACGGCATCGGCCGCTTCATCGGCCTGCAGTCGATCACGGCGGCCGGCGCGCCGCATGACTGCCTCGAAATCCATTATGCCGGCGATTCCAAGCTGTTCCTGCCGGTCGAGAACATCGAACTGCTATCCCGCTACGGCTCGGAGGACACGGAGGTCCAGCTCGACCGTCTGGGTGGTGGCGGCTGGCAGGCGCGCAAGGCCAAGCTCAAGCAGCGCATCCGCGAGATGGCCGGCAAGCTCATCCAGATCGCGGCGGCGCGCGCGCTCAAGGAGGCACCGCGCCTCGTGCCGCCGGCCGGCGTCTATGACGAGTTCATCGCCCGCTTCCCCTATGAGGAGACCGAAGACCAGCAGAACACCATCGATGCGGTCCTGGACGATCTCGCGGCCGGGCGCCCGATGGACCGCCTCGTCTGCGGCGATGTCGGCTTCGGCAAGACCGAGGTCGCGCTGCGCGCCGCTTTCGCTACTGCACTCAACGGCAAGCAGGTCGCGGTTGTCGTGCCGACGACGCTGCTCGCGCGCCAGCATTACAGGAACTTCGCGGATCGATTTGCCGGCTTGCCGGTCAATGTCGGGCAGGCCTCGCGCTTCGTCGGTTCGGCCGATCTCAAGGCGGTGAAGCAGGGCGCCAGGGACGGCACGATGGATATCGTGGTCGGCACGCACGCGCTGCTCGGCAAGGGCGTCGACTTCAAGGATCTCGGCCTCGTCATCGTCGACGAAGAGCAGCATTTCGGCGTCGCCCATAAGGAGAAGCTGAAGGAAATGCGCGCCGAGGTTCACATGCTGACGCTGACCGCGACGCCGATCCCGCGCACGCTCCAGCTCGCCATGACCGGTGTACGCGAGCTCTCGATCATCGCGACGCCGCCGGTCGATCGCCTCGCGGTGCGCACCTTCGTCACGCCGTTCGACCCGCTGATCGTGCGCGAGGCGCTATTGCGCGAGCGCTATCGCGGCGGGCGCAGCTTCTATGTCGTGCCGCGCATCGAGGATATCGCCGACGTCAAGGACTTCCTCGACAAGCAGGTGCCGGAATGCAAGGTCGGCATCGCCCATGGCCAGATGGCGGCGGGCACGCTGGAAGACGTGATGACGGCCTTCTACGAGGGCCAGTACGATATCCTGCTCTCGACCACGATCGTCGAGTCGGGCCTCGATATCCCGACCGCCAACACGCTGATCGTCCATCGCGCCGACATGTTCGGCCTCGCCCAGCTCTATCAGCTCCGCGGCCGTGTCGGCCGCTCGAAGACGCGCGCCTATGCGCTCTTCACCGTGCCGGCCAACCGCAAGCTGACCGAGCAGGCCGACAAGCGCCTCAAGGTCCTGCAATCGCTCGATACGCTGGGCGCGGGTTTCCAGCTCGCCAGCCACGATCTCGACATCCGCGGCGCCGGCAACCTGCTCGGCGACGAGCAGTCCGGCCATATCAAGGAGGTCGGCTACGAGCTCTACCAGCAGATGCTGGAGGAGGCGGTGGCGGCGCTCAAGGCCGGCATCGAGTTCGAGACCGAGACACAATGGTCGCCGGCGATCCAGGTCGGCGCGCCCGTCATGATCCCCGAGCACTATGTCGCCGACCTGACGTTGAGGCTGACGCTCTACAAGCGCCTCTCGACCATGGACGACGATGGCGAATTGCAATCCTTCGGCGCCGAATTGGTCGATCGCTTCGGCCCGCTGCCGGAGGAGGTCAACCAGTTGCTGGAGATCGTCGCGATCAAGGCGCTTTGCAAGCGCGCCAATGTCGAGAAGGTCGAGGCCGGGCCGAAGGGCATCATCGTCGCCTTCCGCAACAACGAATTCGCCAATCCGGAAGGGCTGGTCGGCTTCGTCGCCAAGCAGGGCACGCTGGCCAAGGTTCGCCCCGACATGCGCGTCGTCTTCATCGACGATTTCGACACGGTCGAGCAGCGCCTGAAGGCCACGCGCCGGCTGCTGACCGATCTCGCGCGGATCGCCGAAAGGAAGAAGGCCGCCTAGGGCGCCGGTTGGAACGAGATCCCGAGCGCGCCTTCAGGCGAAGATGACCTTGCGGAATCGGGCGAGGGCGAAGCCGAAATAGGCGGCACCGATCGTGATGATCTTGGCGATCTCGGGCCAGACAACGTCGAGACCGGCGCCGCGATACAGAACGCCCTGCGAGAAGGTGACGAAATGCGGCGTCGGGGAGAGCGTCCGCATGGTCCATTGCAGCCAGGTCGGCATGCTTTCCATCGGTGTCGTCGCACCCGACAGCAACTGGGTGACAACGAAGACAGGGATGGCGAGCAGGCCGAACTGGCCCATGGTCGTGGCGAGCGTGCCGAGCAGTATCCCGAGCGCAGCCACCGTGAAGGCATAGATCGCGCTGCCGAGGACGAACAGCAACAGCGATCCGGCGATCGGTACGCCCAGTGCCCATTCGACCACGACGACAAGCGAGGCGACCGCCGCCAGCAGGATGACGAGCGCGTTCGCGACGATTTTCGCCAGCATGATCTCGATCGGCGTGACCGGCATCACCAGCAGGTGCTCGACCGTGCCCTGCTCGCGCTCGCGGATCAGGGCCGCGCCGGTCAGCACGATCGTCAGCAGCGTGATGTTGTTGAGGATCTGCATCACCGAGCTGAACCAGCCCGAGTCGAGATTGGGGTTGAAGCGGGCGCGCACGACCAGATTGATCGGCAGAGAGGTGACGGTCTCTCGCCCGGCCTTCCTGTTGGCAATCTCCTGCGCGATGATCTGCTGGATATAGACGGCGCCGTTGCCGGCTTGCGTCATCGCCGTGGCGTCGATGTTGAGCTGCACCGAGGTCTGCCGTCCGGCCAGCAGATCGGCCTGGAAGTTCGGCGGTATTTCCAGCACGAAGACCAGGCGGCCGGAATTCATCTCGCTGTCGATCTCGCTGGCACCGATCTGCCGGGAGATCTTGAACAGCGGCGGGCCGAAGGCCCCCAGCAGCGTCCGCGACAGCTCCGAGCGATCCTCGTCGACAATGCCGATCGTCAGATCACGGGCTTCGAGCTTGACGCTTGTCGCCACAGTGTAGACCGCAATGCTGAAGGTGTAGGCGACCAGGATCAGCATCACCGGATCGGCCCTGATGCTGCGCAATTCCTTCACCACGAGGCGCAGGATGTTCTGAACGTGCGTCGCGATGCCGGCCATCTCAGGCTTCCTGCTTGCGCAGCCCGAGCTGCGCGACGACGAGGAAAAGCAGGAAGAAGCCGGCAAGGACGAGGAGATTGGGCCAGAGTTCGGCGGCCCCGAGGCCCTTGGTGAAGACACCGACGCTGACGGGCTGGTACCACGCCGGGGGCAGGCTCGTGCCGATCAGGCGGCCGCCGCCCGAAAGCGAGGCGACCGGCACCATCAGCCCGGAGAAATTGACGGCCGGGATGATCGACAGGATCGCCGTAGCGAAGACGGCCGAGACCTGCGTGCGCGTGAAGCTGGAGATCAACTGACCGAAGCCGGTCGTCGCGGAGACATAGAGCAGGGTCGCCAACAGCAATGTCCACGCCGAGCCTTTGATCGGCACAG
Organism: Allobosea sp. 67-29; assembly: GCF_001898115.1. GTDB lineage: Bacteria > Pseudomonadota > Alphaproteobacteria > Rhizobiales > Beijerinckiaceae > Allobosea. The sequence continues at coordinate 109,193 of NZ_MKSQ01000007.1, forward strand.
CGAAGACCGTCAGGGCGATCACCACGAGCATCAGGAAGCTGCCCATCGCCACGCCGATATAGGGCAGCTGCTTGCCGAAGAGGAACTCGAAGCGGCTGATCGGCGTCGAGCGGAAATTCGCGATCGAGCCGGTCTCCTTCTCGCGTACGACGCCGATGGCCGACATGATCGCCGGAATGACGATCAGCATCAGCATGATCACGCTCGGCACCATCGCATTGGCGCTCTTGAAGTCTTGATTGTAGCGGAAGCGGGTCTCGATCGTCACCGGCTCCGGCGCATGGCTTGACGCAGCGTGACCGGCCGCGAAGCCCTGCGCATATTGCGTGGCGAGGCCCGTCACGTAGCCCCGCGTCGTCTCGGCCCGGAACGGCATGGCACCGTCGAGCCAGACGGACAGCTCCGGAACACGTCCGCTCATCAGGTCGCGGCCGAAGGAGGGCGGAATCTCGATCGCCAGCTGCAACTCGCCGCTCCTGAGCCGCCGGTCGAGCTCGTCTGCGGAGGCGATCGGTGGCCGCTCGTCGAAATACCGCGAGCTGGAGAAGGCCTCGACCAGTTGCCGGCTCTCCATCGACTTGTCCTGGTCGAACGTCGCGAACTTCAGATTCTCGACGTCGAAGGAAATCCCGAATCCGAACGCCAGCATCAGGAGCAACGGGCCGAGGAAGGCGAAGCTCAGCCGGATCGGGTCGCGCAGCAGCTCCATCGTCTCGCGGCGGGTGCAGGCCCAGAGCCGGCGCGGGTCGAAGCGGCGGGCCGGCGGAAGCGGCCGTGCCGCGGCGGCAGGAGGCGCAGCCGGCACGTCCGATGAATCCGCGATGCCGGCAGCCTCCTTGAGATAGGCGATGAAGGCCTCTTCCAGGGTCCCTGCGCCGCGGCTTCGAACCAGCTCCTGCGGCGTGCCGACTGCCAGTACCTTGCCGGCATGCATGAAGGAGATGCGGTCGCAGCGTTCCGCCTCGTTCATGAAGTGCGTCGACAGGAAGATGGTGACGCCGTCGTCGCGGGAAAGATCGATCAGCGTGCGCCAGAATGCGTCGCGCGCGATCGGATCGACGCCCGATGTCGGTTCGTCGAGGATGAGCATGGCCGGCCGGTGCAGCACCGCGACTGCGAGCTGAAGGCGCTGGCGGATGCCGAGCGGCAGGCTGTCGGGCCGCTCGCCCGCGACGCCTTCGAGATCGAAGCGGGCCAGAAGCTCGGCGATCCGGCCGGGGATCTCGGCGGGCGGCAGATGGTAGAGCTCGGCGTGCAGCACCAGGTTCTGCCGGACCGTCAGTTCCGTGTAGAGCGAAAAGGCCTGCGACATGTAGCCGACGTTGCGCCGCGTCTCCATGTCGTCGGCCGCGAGCGGCTGGCCAAACAGCTTCGCCGTGCCCTCGCTCGCCGGCAGCAGGCCGGTCAGCATCTTCATCGTGGTCGACTTGCCGCAGCCGTTCGAGCCGAGGAAACCGAAGATTTCGCCGCGTCCGATGCGAAAGCTGACGTGATCGACCGCGACGAAGTCGCCGAAGCGCCGCGTCAGGCCTTCCGCCTCGATCGCGGGCGTCGCATCGTCGCTCGTCACCCGCGGCCGCAGTTCGACCTCACGATGCTGGGCGCGCTTGGCTTCCGGCAGCAGCGCGACGAAGGCGGCGTCCAGGGTCGGTTGCCCGGCCTGCTCCCGGAGCTCGGCCGGGGTGCCGGTCGCGATCGCGCGCCCATCGTCCATGGCGACCAGCCAGTCGAAGCGCTCCGCCTCTTCCATATAGGCGGTGGCGACAACGACGCTCATTCCGGGCCGGCGGGCACGGATCGTGTCGATCAGATCCCAGAATTGCCCGCGCGACAGCGGATCGACGCCGGTGGTCGGTTCGTCGAGCACCAGCAGGTCGGGATCGTGAATCAGGGCGCAGCATAGCGAGAGCTTCTGCTTCATACCGCCCGAGAGCTTGGCGGCCGGCCGGCTCTCGAAGGGGTCGAGCCCCGTTGCCCGCAACAGCTCGTCGATGCGGCTGCGGCGTTCGGCTCCGCCTTGTCCGAACAGCCGCGCGTGAAAGTCGATGTTCTCGAAAACCGAGAGTGTCGGATAGAGATTCCGTCCAAGCCCCTGGGGCATGTAGGCGATGCGTCCGCGCCGCGCCTCCCGCTCGGCCGTGACGGCGAGGTCGCCGCCGAGCGCGTGAACGCTGCCCTGCTGGATCGCCCGTACGCCGGCGATGAGCGCGAGGAGCGTCGACTTGCCGACGCCGTCGGGTCCGATCACACCGATCATGCGCCCCGCAGGGAGGTCGATAGTCAGATCATCGAGGGCCGTCACCTTGCCGTAACGATGGGTGACGCGCATGAGCCGGGCAGCAGGTCCCGCTTCGGTCATGGCAGCTTCACGGCGAGCGAGTCGGGCCATTTTGCGGAGGGCGAGGTGCGGACGAAGCCGAGGCCGCGCACGCCGGTCTTCACCTGCCGGTGATACTTGGCCAGCAAATCCCGGTCGAGCTGGAGTTTGATGCGGAAGACCAGCTTCTCGCGCTCCTCGGCGGTTTCGACGGCCTTCGGCGTGAACTGGGCATCCGCGGCCACGAAACTGACGGTTGCCGGAATCACGTATTGCGGCACCGGATCGAGTATGATCCGGGCTTCGTCACCGAGCGCGAGCTGCCCGGCCTGGGCTGCCGGGAGATAGATCGTCATGTAGACGTCGGAGAGGTCGAGGATGGTGACGATCCGCGTCCCGGCCGCCACGACCTCGCCGGTGCGGGCGAGTTGATACTGCACCCGCCCGCTGCGTGGCGCCACCAGAACGAGATCGACGAGGATCGCCTTGATCTGCTCGGCATCGGCCTCGGAAGCGCGGATCGCGAACTGAGCCTGGTCCCGTTGCGCCTCGGCGGCGCGCAGGGCGGCGTCTGCAGCGTCGGCCTTTGCCGAGCGCTGCTCGTCGACTTGCTTGCTGAGATATCCCTTCGCGACCAGCTCCTTGCCACGCTCGGCATCGGTCCGTGCGAGGATCTGGTCGCTCTTGCGCTGCGCGATCAGCGCCTCGGCCTCGGCGAGCGCCTGGCGGGCCCGCAGGACCTGCGCCTGCGCCGAGCGCAGCTGTGCTTCGTATTCGGGCGAGGAGATCCGCGCGACCACCTGGCCGGCGGTGACCTCGTCCCCCTCCCGAACCGTTACCTCCGCCAGACGCCCTGCATATTTCGACGCGACGTCGACCTGCGTCGCCTCGATCCGGCCATTGGTCTTCACGATGCCTTCGGGCATGGTGTCGCCGCGCAACCTTTCGATCAACGCCTTGATGCGCGATTGCGCCTGGGCAGCGGGCGCAGCCAGGACGGCCACGGCGAGAATGGCTGCCGCTACGGCTCGCAAGCGTCGCATCTGGCTTCTCCGGCAAAGGGGCGGAAACGGCTTTCCTTCGCGTCATCACTAGCATGCGACGGGCCGATGAAGCCAAGTCGCCGGCCGATGGCTGGCATCGAATTCGAGCCGGGATCATAGAGACTGCGACGCGCCCGAACGCGCGTCCGCGCCTGTCGGCAGAAACCAGGCGACCGGAAGCGTCGAGCCTCGGCAGGGCGTCCTTCTGCGGATCACGCCATCGTCAGAATGCGCTCGATCTCGTCGACCGGATGCTTGGTCAGGTCCTTGTCGACCTCGGCCAGGATGCGGGAGCGCAGATCGTCGTCCAGATGCTGCCGCAGCATCGCGAGCATCCGCGGCGGCGCGACCAGTACGATGTCTTTCGCCGAGCCCGAGCGCTGCGCAAGCCGCAGCGCCGAGACGGTGTCGCGGGCGAACTGGTTTTCGGCCAGTTCGTGCCAATCGGTCTCCTGCGTGGCACTGGTCGGGGCGACGGCGTTCTGGATGCGGCCCGGCCGGTCGGCTCCTTGCTCCGAGTTCGGCGGATTCGCCGGGGCTTCCCGCACCTGCTCGACCTTCAGGCTTGGCTGGGCGGTGCCTCCGTCATTGCGAAGGAACAGGGCCTTGCGGGCGTCGCAGACGGCCACCCAGGCGTCATGGGGGATCATCAGGTTCATGGCGCGGCTCCTTGTCTGGGAATGGCCCGGGACACGGCAACTATCCGGCTGGCCGCCCCGTCTGCCTTGATCCAGCGCAAAGGGAACGCGGCAAGCGGCAATTTGATCATTCTCAAGGCGCATTTGGGCGCGGCGTGGTTCGGAAAGGGTGGTGTGGCAAGGCTGTTTGCCCGGCAGCAGGCGGCGGCGCAGGAGGTCGAGGATGACGGACCCTGACAGCCAGCGCGAAGGCGAGATCCGCCTGTACTTTCACGGTGCGGCCGGGGCGGTCACCGGCTCCTGTTTCGCACTCCGCACCGGAGAGGCTCACCTGCTGGTCGATTGCGGGCTGTTCCAGGGCTCCAAATCCGAAAAGGAGCTCAACTACCGATCGTTCCCCTTCGATCCTGCCGCTCTGGATGCCGTGCTCCTGACCCATGCCCATATCGATCACAGCGGGCTGCTGCCGAAATTGACGAAGGACGGCTTCAGGGGACCGATCTTCGCGACATCGGCGACCATCGATCTCTGCTCGGTGATGCTGGCCGATTCGGGCCATGTCCAGGAGGCCGAAGTCGAACAGCTCAACCGACGCAATGCCCGCCGCGGCTTGCCTCCGGTTCAGGCGATCTACGACGCCGAGCAGGCCCAGGCGACCCTTACCCAGTTTCGCGCCGTTCCGCTCGGCGCCCCGGTCTCGGTCGCCCGCGGTATGCGCGCCCGGTTTTGGGATGCCGGGCACCTGCTCGGCTCCGCTTCCATCGAGGTCGAGATCGACAGGGCGGGCGAGGCGCCGCTGCGCCTGCTCTTTTCCGGTGATATCGGCTCGAGTCTCGCACCTTTCCACGGCGCCCCGACGGGCCCTCGGGGCATCGATCACCTGATCTGCGAGTCGACCTATGGCGATGTCGATCGGCAGGAGGTAACGCTCGATCAACGCCTGAATGTCCTGCAGGGCGAGGTCGCGGCTGCGGCACGCGCGTCCGGCGCGATGCTCATTCCCTCCTTCGCGGTCGAGCGCACGCAGGAGCTGCTCGTCGACCTCGTTCGCCTGATGAAGGCGGGCGCGATCCCGAGCGCGCCGATCTTCGTCGATTCACCGCTCGCGACCAGGGCCAGTGCAGTGTTCGAAAACCATGCCGGCGCGATGGCTGGCGGGGACGCGCTGCGTGAGGCCCTCCGGGACTCCCGAGTCCGTTTCACGGAATCGGTCGAGCAGAGCAAGGCCATAGCCCGCATCCGGGGCTTCCATATCGTGATTGCGGCGAGCGGGATGTGCGACGCCGGGCGGATCCGGCATCATCTCAAGGAATGGTTGTGGCGCGACAGTGCCACGGTGCTTTTCGTCGGGTTCCAGGCTCAGGGAACGCTGGGCCGGATCCTGCTCGACGGAGCCCGCCGGGTCCGGATCATGGGGGAGGACGTGCGGGTGAAGGCCCGCATCCGCTCGGTCGACATCTATTCGGGCCATGCCGACGGGCCCCAGCTCGCCGCCTGGATCGCCGAGCGCCGGCCCATATCGGGCTCGGTCTTCCTGACGCACGGCGAGACCCATGCCATCGAAGGCCTGCGCCAAAGAGTGAAAGCGCTCGATGACGATCTCGATGTCGTCGCGCCCACGCTGGACAGCGCCTTTGCACTCACGGGGACAACCTCGCGCCAGATCGGCGGTCCGGTGCGGAGCGCGGCTGAAAGCGCCGGCCGCCTCGACTGGCACAACGAGCTCTCCAGCCTGATCCTCGATATCGACGAGGAGATGTCGCAGGCAGCCGACGAGCGCGCCCGCAAGCAGATCGTCCGCCGCCTCCGGAAGGCGCTGGAGTCCGAGTAGGCGGTGCTTTCGAGGGGGCTGCAGGTCAGCGGGAGAGGATCTCCCGAACCAGGCTCGCGAACGCCCGTAGATGAAGCCAGAATGAAAAGGCGGGCTTCTCGTCGAGCTCGTTGACGATCAGAGTGCCGCGTCCGCCGCGCCACGACGGCAAGGAGCGCCTGATCCTGGCGATCCAACCGGATTGCTGTCCTTCTGGCATCCTGAGGCTCTTCACCATAAGACCGGGCTCCATATTTCGCCCGAAGGTCATCGCCTGTCCTTGATCGGGGTCAAGGATGAGCCTCGCAACCGCCCGGGCGGGCGGATCAAGGTTCCAGCGCCGAGCGGCTCAACTTGAGGAATGTCAAGGCTCGTCCAGTTCGATTGGGGAATGATCGCGCACCGAAGAGGAACCTCGTGATGCAGACCGCCAGCCAGAACGAAACGATCTGCTTTCTCGGATCGTCCAGGGCCTTTGGCGATTGTGCCGACTGCATGGAGATGGTCTCCACTCACATCTCCGTCGTGCTGTTGATCGGCGCCCGCGCCCTCAAGCTGAAGCGCCCGGTCAAGTTGCCCTATGTCGATCTGTCGACGCCCGAACTGCGATTGGCGATGAGCGAGCATGAGCTGATGCTGAACCGCCGGACAGCACCGGATCTGTATCGCGCGGTCCATCGCATCACCCGCGAGCGCAGCGGTGCTCTTGCGCTGAACGGAGAGGGCGAGCTGGTCGAGGCCGTGCTCGAAATGAAGCGCTTCGACAACAATTTCCTGTTCGATCGGCTGGCGGAGAGGGGGCGCCTGACCGCCGGCGACATGGCCGAGCTGGCAGCCGTCATCGCCCGGTTCCATCAGGCGGCGGCCGTCTGCACGGACGGCGACGGCGCGGCGCGGATGGAGCGCGTCCTCACCATCAACGAGCGGGCTTTCGCGCTGGCGAAAATCCTGCCCAACGACGAAGTCGAGCCCGTGATCGCGGATTGCCGGGCCGCGCTGGCACGGCATGCCGGCTTGCTTGACCAGAGGGCTCGCGGCGGAAGGGTGCGGCGCGGGCATGGCGACCTGCACCTGCGCAATATCTGCTCGGTCGACGGAAGGCCGCTGCTCTTCGATTGCCTGGAGTTCGATGAGGATTTGGCGACAGTCGACATCCTCTACGATCTCGCCTTCGTTCTGATGGACCTCTGGCATCGCAAGCTCGAACCGCTCGCGAATGTCCTCTTTAACCGCTATCTCGATATGCTCGGCGATGAAGGGGGCCTGCGTCTGCTGCCCTTCTTCATGGCGGTAAGGGCTGCCGTGCGCGCACATGTCGTCGCGGTCGATGACAGCAGGCCGGAAGCCGAGCGACTGGCCGAGTCGCGTGCCTATCTCGCGCTCTGCCGGAACCTGTTGCGGCCGCAATCGCCGCTCCTCCTGGCGATCGGCGGCTATTCGGGTTCGGGCAAGTCGACGCTCGCTGCGAGATTGGCACCGACGCTCGGGCCAGCCCCGGGCGCGCGCATTGCCGCGAGCGACCGACTGCGGAAGAAACTGTGCGGCGTGGCCGCCGAGACGCGCCTGTCGGCGGAAGCCTATGCCGCCGATGTCTCGGCCCGCACCTACCGCGCCATGATGCAGTCCGCCGAGGAGGCTCTGATGCAGGGACATGCAGCCATCGCCGATGCGGTCTTCGACCGTCGCGCGGAGCGCGAGCGCATCGGGGAGGTGGCTCGTTGCGTCGGCGTGCCGTTCTGCGGCCTTTGGCTGCAGGCGCCGCAGCAAATGCTTGTCCATCGCGTGGAGGCACGCCGCGGCGACCCCTCCGACGCCACGCCGGATGTCGTGCTGGCGCAGGTTGCCCGCCATGGGGCCGCGACGGAATGGACCCGGATCTCCGCGCGGGAGGAGATGGAGGTGGTCGCGACCGCCGCGCTGGCGGCAATCGGCTCTCATACCGGGGCGGCTGCGATCTGGCCGAACCCGTCCTGTGCCCGGCCGGAGGCCCTGTGTCTGCCGTGACCGCGACCGATGATTCTGGACGTAGGTTCAGTCGAGCAGAGAGCGCAGGCGCGCCGCCAGTTCCTTGGAGGTGTACGGCTTCTTCAGCCAGCTGCCTTCGGCCAGCTCGCGTCCGGCAAGGCTGGGTTCGGCGTAGCCCGAGGTGAAGAGGACCTTCAGGTCGGGGCGCAGCATGCGCGCCTCCCGTGCGAGCTCGTCGCCGAACATGCCGCCCGGCATGACGATATCGGTGAAGAGGAGGCTGATCTCCGGATGCGTGGCGATGAGAGCCAGCGCCTCGCGTCCAGTCGCCGCCTGGATGACGCGATAGCCTTCCTCCTCGAGGCGGGCGACGACGACCTTGCGGACCCGCGCATCGTCCTCGACCACGAGGATGCATTCGTCCGGACCCGGCTTCGAAACCGGAACCCGGCCGCTATTCTCGGCCTCGGGCTCAGCTTCCGCTTGCGCCGTCGGAAGGAACAGCCGCACGGTCGTGCCTTCGCCGAGTTCGCTGTAAAGCTGAACATGGCCGCCGGATTGCCGGGCAAAGCCATAGACCATGCTCAGCCCCAACCCGGTGCCTGCGCCTACGCTCTTGGTGGTGAAGAACGGCTCGAAGGCGCGTTGCTTCACGTCTTCGCTCATGCCGGCACCCGTATCGGAGATGCTGATCAGGACGTAGTCGCCCAGCCGCACCTGCGGATACATCCGGACATAGTCGGCATCGAGATGGATGCGCGCGATCTCGACCCTGAGCCGCCCGCCCCGCGGCATGGCATCGCGCGCATTCAGCGCGAGATTCAGCAATGCGTTCTGCAACTGGGTCGTATCGACGAGGGCCGTGAGGGTGCGGCCCGTCACGACGGTCTGCAGCTCGATCGTTTCGCCGAGCGTCCGGCGCAGCAGATCCGTGAATTTCGATACGAGCTGCCCGATATCCGTCAGCCTGGCATGGAGGGCCTGGCGCCTTCCGAAGGCGAGGAGCTGGCTCGTGAGCCTGGCGCCGTCATCGGCGGCAGCCTGCGCCTCCTGCAGCAATTCGCGCAGCCTGCCGTCCTGGAGCCTGCGCTCGATCATCTCGAGATTCCCGCTGATGACAGTCAGCAGGTTGTTGAAATCATGGGCGATCCCGCCGGTGAGCTGGCCGATGGCTTCCATCTTCTGGGATTGCCGCAACTCCTCTTCCATCCGGTGCCGGCTGGTCAGGTCGCGGATGAAGCCGGTGAAAATCCGCTTGCCGCTGGCGGCAGCCTCGCCAACCGCCAGCTCCATGGGAAAGGTGGTTCCGTCCTTGCGCAGGCCGGTCACCACGCGCCCGAACCCGATGATGCGGCGCTCCCCGGTCGCCAAGTAGCGGCCGATATAGCCGTCATGCCGGTCGCGGTCGGGGTTCGGCATCAGGATCTTGACGTTCTGTCCGCAGACCTCCGTCGCGGCATAGCCGAAGAGTTTTTCGGCAGCCTTGCTGAACGAGATCATGATGCCGGCCTCGTCGATCACCACCATCGCCTCCGGCACGGTCTCGAGGATCGAGAGCAGGTGCGATTGGCGCGCGGCGAGATCGGCCTGGGCGTATTTCAGGCCGCTGATGTCGATATTCGTCGCGAGGACGATCGGCTGCTCCGGAATCTTGCTGCTGATGATCATCCAGCGGCTCACGACGACGATCGTGCGGCCGCTTCGGTGGCGCTGGGTCAGCTCTCCCTTCCAGCTGCCGGATTGCCGCAGTTCCGAGAGGACTTCGTCGAAAGGCCGAGGGAATTCGGTCTTGAGCAGATCTCCGACATGCTGGCCCAGCGCTTCCTTCGCGGTCCAGCCGTAGAGGTCTTCGCATCCGCTGCTCCAGCGGAGGATGCGGCCGTCGAGCGTCGAGGCGATGATGTTGGCGTCGTCAAGGACCTGGACGATCTCGTCCAGGCTTCGCTGGCTGATGGCTCTTGGTCTGCCTCTCGCCGTCACCCGACACCCGTCAATGCGATCGCCCGACGCTTCGATCGAGTGGGGCGCGGCCCCGATCATCGTACGCGTCGATGCCCTCGGCAAGGCTCCTCAGCAGGGCCGGCTGGCAGATGGCGAAGCGATAGCGGGCGATCGCGCGGATCACGCCCCGGTTGATCAGGCTCGTCATCGTTCGCGAAACCGTCTCGATCGTCAGGCCGAGATAATCCGCCATGTCGACGCGGCTCATCGGAATTTCGATCACATGGGCTGGCTCGGCCTCGTTTCCGGCACGGCGTGTGAGGGCAAGCAGGAGATCGCAGACTCGCTCCTCGGCGTTCTTGCGGGCAAGCAGCACCGTTCTCGCCTGGGCGCTGGCCATCTCCCGGCACAGCCAGTCGACGAATTGCGGCCGCAGCGCCTCCGAGCCGTCGACTGCCTGGCGAAAGCGATTCCGCCCGAGACGGCGCAGCTTCACCTCGCAGACGGCTTCGGCATCGCCGAGATAGTACTCGGACGCCGAAATGCCGAAGATCTCGCCCGGGTAGAAGAAGCCGGTGATGACGCGGCTGCCGTCACCGAGGACTTTGACGACGCGCAGGATGCCCGACACGATCTTGAAGACATGCGTCGCCGGATCGCCTTCGCGGCAGATCGTCGCGCCACGCTCGAACGTTTCGAGCGGCAGTTGGCTGAAGAGGCCCAGCAGGCTCGGCTGGGGGCGATCATTCGCGATGACCGCGAACCGGGAAGGCTGTCGGGACACCGCATTTGAAACAAGCATGACTCTGTCCTCCACCTCAGGCTGATGAAGGGGAGGAAAGCCACGGCGGATGGCAAGGAAACGGTCCGCATGTTAGCGTATGTGTAAATTTGTTACCGAGTGTAACACTCGACCTGTGACCTCTCGGGTGCAGTTTGCCATGGCCGAGCTGACATCTCGCAGCGCCCATATTCTGGTCGTCGACGACGATCCGCGCATCCGTCAGATGCTGACGCGCTATTTCGAGGAGGAGGGCTATCAGGTCAGCGCAGTCGCCGACGGTCGCGGCATGCGCGACAGCCTGCAGCGGCTTGCGATTGATATCGTCCTGCTCGACCTGATTCTGCCTGGCGGCGAGGACGGGCTCATGCTGGCGCGCGAGGTCCGCGCGAAGTCGAACGTGCCGATCATCATGCTGACCGGTCGCGATGACGTCGTCGATCGCATCGTGGGGTTGGAAATCGGCGCGGACGACTACATCGCCAAGCCGTTTCACCTGCGGGAGGTTCTGGCGCGGTTGCGCACTGTGCTGCGCCGGAATCAACCGTATCCGCTAGAGGCGATGGATGCCGAGGATGGCAGGGTCATCAGGTTCAGCGGCTGGCGGCTGGACCCGCAGCAGCGCCGGCTTGTGGCGCCGGAAGGCGCGGATGTTCCGCTCACGACCGGAGAGTTCGACATCCTTTTGGTAATGGCCCGGCATCCGGGGCGCGTCTTCTCGCGCGACACCCTGATGAACCTGACGCGCGGTCGCAATTACGAAGCCTTCGATCGCGCCATCGATGCCCAGATTGCGCGCCTGCGCAAGAAGATCGAGGCCGGCGGCCACGCATCGCCGCTGATCAAGTCGGTGCGCGGCGTCGGCTACGTGTTTACAGGCGCAGCTGGCGCTCGGGACGGTTCCGGGCGCTGAACCTCGGCGGACGGCCGCAGGATCTGGTCTGCGAAGATCGTCCGGCCGCGCTCGCCTGCGAAATAATCCCTGAGCCAGGGATCCTCGTGCAGCAGCAGGTCCTTGAGCGTTCCGACGGCGATGACCTGCCCCCGCGAAATCGCCGCGATCCGGTCGCAGGTGGTGTGAAGGCTGCTGAGGTCGTGGGTGATCATCATCACGGTCAGGTCGAGGCTCGCCTTGAGCGTGAGAAGAAGCTGGTCGAAGGCATCGGCCGCGATGGGATCGAGCCCGGAGGTCGGTTCGTCGAGGAACAGGATCTCGGGATCGAGCGCCAGCGCGCGCGCCAGGGCCGCGCGCTTGGTCATGCCGCCCGAGAGTTCCGCGGGATACTTGTTCGCCGCGTCGGGCGGCAGCCCGACCATGTCGATCTTCAGCATCGCCATCTCGTCGAGCAGCTCCGGCGAGAGATGGAGCAGCTCGCGCATCGGCAACTGGATATTCTCGGCGATCGTCAGCGACGAGAACAGAGCGCCCTGCTGAAACATCACGCCGCAGCGCTGTTCGAGCGCGCGCCTCTCGCTCTCCCGAAGATCGTCGAGATTCCTGCCGAATATCTCGATTACTCCACCTCGCTTGGGCAAGAGACCGAGGATGGTGCGCGCCAGGACGGATTTTCCGGAGCCCGACGCGCCGATGATGCCGAGGATCTCGCCGCGCCTGACGTCGAGGTCGAGATGATCCAGCACGGCCTTCTCCCCGAAGGCGACCTCGAGGTCCCGGACGCGCACGGCCACCGCGCCGCCGCTCGCGATCGGGTTGCCTTCAGACGTCATGAACGGCTCTCGGGTCATGGCTTCGCTGGGCCCGTCGACAAGAACTGGCGCCTCGCTTCGGCGCTCCCTAGTGGGCGAGGAAGAGAGGCACCGGAGAACTGTCGAGCAAGTCCGCCGTCACACCGCCCAGCACCCATTCCCTGAAACGGGAGTGTCCGTAGGCTCCGACGACGATCAGATCCGCGGAAATCCGTCGCGCCTCGGCAAGCAGCGCGTCGCTCGCCGATGTCTGTGTGTTGAGAACGGTCGCCGTCGTCTCGATGCCATGGCGGGCGAGGTGGGCGCTGATGTCGGAGAGAACCTCGGCTCCCCCCATCCGGCCATGGGCCTCTTCCCTGACCGCGACGATGTGGACCGCTGTCGCCTGCGCGATCAGCGGCATCGCTTCGGCGATCGCCCTGGCGCTCTGCCGCGCATCGGTCCAGCCGATCAGGACCGTCTTTAGCGTCGACCTCGGCGGCGCCTTCGGGGGCACGAGGTAGAGGCCTCGGCCGCCGTCGAACATCACGCTTTCGAGCAGGGGGCGCCAGCGCGCTTGTTCGTCGTCGCGCGGGCAGCTCGCGACGAAGAGGTCGTTCCAGCGCGCCTCGGTGGCGACGGCCTGTTCCAACAGTCCGGGGAAGGCGTCGAGACGGCGCAGCTCATGCGGCGGGGCGAGCCGCGCGAGCCGCTCGCGCAGACGCTTCTCGGCCGCATCCCCTTCGGCGGTGACAGCATCCACGAGCTGCCCGATCGCCGAGATGCCGAAATCGCCGGCGAACAGCGCCGGGTCGGGCAGCAGGTTGGTGAAGATGCCGGTGATCCGCGCTGCGCCGGGCGCCGCCAGGGCTTCCGCATGCGCCAGCCGGGCCTCGTCCTCAGCCGATCCGTCCAGGTGAACCGCGATGTCGCGGTAGGCTGCGCTGCGGACGGCCTGCGCCTGCGCCGCCGCATTCGGGGAGAGAGAGATGTCGTTCATGCCAACCTCCGGATCGATGGTCCTGCCCATTGTCCGGTCATCGAGCACCGGAAGCCGGGATGGCGCATTGATTTTCATCAAACGCGGCAGCGGGCCGCGTCGTTTGCGCTGAATCAAAGGCCGCGGTTTCGATTCCGGGCAGCTTGCGTGCTCGACCTCTGACGAGAACAGCGGAGAGCGATCATGTCGCCAGTGCTTCAATCCGATCTGCAGCCCGCGCAGGAAGGCCGGCGGGCGAGCCGCCCCAAGATGATGTGCGCAGCCGTCTTTGCGGAAGCCGGCCGCATCGAACTCGAAGACAAGCCTGTCCCGGATGTCGGGCCGCTCGACGCCTTGCTGCGCATCACGACCACCACGATCTGCGGGACCGACATCCATATCCTCAAGGGCGAATACCCGGTCGCGCGCGGCCTCACCATCGGCCACGAGCCGGTCGGCGTGATCGCAAAGCTCGGCTCGGAGGTCCGCGGATTCCGGGAAGGGCAGCGGGTCATCGCGGGTGCTATCACGCCGTCAGGGCATAGTGCGGCCTGTCTGTGCGGCTGCGCTTCGCAGGACGGCCCCGGCGAGCGCCACGGCTTCAAGCCGATGGGCGGCTGGCGCTTCGGCAACACCATCGACGGTGCGCAGGCGGAATACCTGCTCGTGCCCGATGCGATGGTCAACCTGGCGCACGTGCCCTCCGGGCTGACGGACGAGCAGGTGCTGATGTGCCCGGACATCATGTCGACCGGCTTTTCGGGGGCGGAGAGCGGCGGCGTCGGGATCGGCGACCATGTCGCCGTCTTCGCGCAGGGGCCGATCGGCTTGTGCGCGACGGCCGGCGCGCGGCTGATGGGCGCAACCCGCATCATCGCGGTCGAGAGCGTGCCGGAACGGCAGGCGATGGCGCGCAGGCTCGGGGCAGACGACATCGTCGATTTCTCGAAATGCGACCCGGTTGCCGAGATCATGCGGCTGACGGACGGGCGCGGTGTCGATGTCGCGATCGAGGCGCTGGGCCGCCAGGAGACCTTCGCCGCGGCACTGCGCGTGCTCAGGCCGGGCGGAACGCTATCGTCGCTGGGGGTGTATTCGAGCGATCTGACGATCCCGCTCGGCGCCTTCGCGGCGGGGCTCGGCGACCACCGCATCGTCACCACGCTGTGTCCCGGCGGCAAGGAGCGGATGCGTCGGCTGATCGACGTCGTCGCTTCCGGCCGCGTCGACCTCGGGGCGCTGGTCACGCACCGCTTTCCGCTCGAGCGGATCAAGGAGGCCTACGAGTTGTTCGCGCATCAGCGCGACGGCGTTCTCAAGGTTGCGATAACGCCTTGAATCGTTGCGAAGAGCCGGTCGTGCGCTCCGGGCCGAAAGCGGAGGCGGGCGAGCTGCCATTCTGGTCCGAGGGCCGCAGCGGACTGCTGAGGCGCCTCGCTTCGACCGAGGTGGGGATCAGTACGGCCGAGGCCGCGCAGCGCCTGCGTCGGTATGGCCCGAATGCTGCGGTCACCAGCCTCCGGCGAGGGCTGCCTTTCAAGATAGCCAGGCGGCTGGCCGAGCCGCTGATCGCGATCCTGCTGATCGCGGCGCTGATCGCAGGCGCCACGGGCGATTGGCAGAGCCTTGTCATCATCGTTCTCATCGTGCTGGCGTCGATCGCTCTCGACGTCTTCCAGGAGTCCCGGGCCGAGGATGCCATCGATGCCCTGCGGCGCACGGTCTCTGTGCGTGTGACCGTCCTTCGCGACGGCCGGCTGGTCGAAATCCCGCTGCGGGAGGTCGTGGCGGGCGACGTGGTTGCGCTCCATGCCGGCGACCTGATCCCGGCGGACGGGCTGATCCTCGAAAGCCGCGACACGATGGTGGACGAGGCCGCGCTGACCGGGGAGCCCTTTCCCGTCGAAAAGCGCGCGGCCGCGCCGGAGCCAGCGGGGGACGGGGCCGGCAGCGCGCTTTTCGGCGGAACCAGCCTCGTGGGCGGCGAGGCCCGCATGCTGGTCGCTGCGACGGGGGCCGATACACGGCTCGGCGCGATCTCGCGCTCCATGCAGGCAAGCGAGCCACCCACCGCCTTCGAGAGGGGCGTTCACGGGCTTGGAATGCTGATCCTGCGCCTCACCGGTTTCCTGGTGCTGTTCGTCCTCCTGACCCAACTGGTGCGCCACGGGCTGTCCATCGAGAGTTTCCTGTTCGCGGTGGCCCTGGCCGTCGGGCTGACGCCGGAGCTCTTGCCGGTGGTGATGACGGTCACGCTCGCGCGCGGTGCCACCCGGATGGCGCGGCACCAGGTCGTGGTGAAGCGCCTCTCTGCCATCCACGATCTCGGCGCGATGGATGTTCTGTGCACCGACAAGACCGGAACCCTGACGGAGGCGCGGATCGCCCATGCGGGCAGCTTTGGCTGCGACGGGGCCGACAGTGCAGCCGTCACGGAACTGGCTCGCCTCAACAGCCGCTTCTGCAGCGGGTTGCGGAACAATCTCGACGTCGCCTTGCTCGCTTCCTCCGACGATGACGGGAGCGGCTGGCGAATGCTCGCCGACCTGCCGTTCGACTTCCAGCGGCGCCGCTCTTCAGTCCTCGTTGCCAGCGGCGATGAGCGTCAGATGATCGTCAAAGGCGCGCCGGAAGCCTTGCTCGCGGTGTGCGATCGCTTCGAACAGGCGGGCGGACATATCGGTCAGTTGGACGATGTCGCTCGGGCAGGGCTTCTGGAACTCATCGAGGCCAAGGGAGCGCAGGGCCTGCGCTTGCTTGGCGTCGCCCGCCGGCCGATGCCGCCAGGCAGGGATGTGCTGACCCGCGACGATGAAACCGGACTCGTCTTCGCCGGCTGTGCCGCTTTCATCGATCCACCCAAGGCCTCGGCCGGTACGGCGATCCGCGAACTCGCGGCCGCCGGCGTGCGCGTCAAGGTGATCTCGGGGGATGCCGCGGCTGTCGTCCGCCATCTCGCGGATGCCCTAGCACTTCCGGCCCGCGGTCTGATGACCGGCGAGCAGATCGCCGCCTTGGGGGACGCCGCCCTAGCCTCCCGGGTCCGCCATGTCGATCTGTTCGTACGGGTCGCGCCGGAACAGAAGGCGCGCATCGTGCTCGCCCTGCGCAGGGCGGGGCATACGGTCGGCTTCATCGGCGACGGCATCAATGACGCGCCCGCGATCCATGCAGCCGATGTCGGCCTGTCGGTCGAGGGCGGTACCGAAGTCGCGCGCGAGGCGGCGGCGATCGTTCTGCTCGCGCCCGACCTCGGCGTGCTCGCGCGCGGGATCGCCGAGGGCCGCCGCACCTATGCGAACATCATGAAATATGTCCGGATGGGCACGAGCTCGAATTTCGGCAACATGCTGTCGATGGCGGCCGCCTCGCTGATACTGCCGTTCCTGCCGCTCAATCCGCTGCAGATCCTCGTCAACAACATGCTCTACGACCTCTCCGAGGTCGGCATCCCCTTCGACGAGGCGGATCCTGCCGATCTGGCGAGGCCGCAACGCTGGGACATGGCCGCCGTGCTGCGCTTCACCCTCGTGATGGGGCCACTGTCCTCGCTGTTCGACGCGGCGACCTTCGCGCTTCTGCTGGGCGTGTTCGGGACGGGGGCGGAAGCGTTCCGCACCGCCTGGTTCGTCGAGTCGATCCTGACCCAGATCCTGGTGATCTTCGTCATCCGCACCGCCGCTCCGTGCTGGCGCAGCCGGCCGCATCACGTCCTCGTGGCGACATCTCTGGGCGCTCTGGCGCTGGCGCTGCTCCTTGCGCTGACCCCGCTTGGCCGTCCGTTCGGCTTCGTCGCATTGCCGATCCCGGTCGTCCTGACGATTCCGGCCATCGCACTCCTCTATCTCGCAGTTGCGGAGGCCTTGAAGCCGATGGCGATGCGGACCGGCCGGCGCAAGCGCACGCTCGCCGGCCACCGAGCCGTTGCGCGTTCGAGGGGCGAAGCTCCGCAAACCTAGACGGCACCGACCGTATGGGCGAGCGTGTCCGGTGAGGCCGTTCCGAGGACCTGGGTGACGAGACCGTATTTCACCGTGGTCATCGCCAGGCCTCGCGCCCAGTCGACGACATCGTTCCACGGATCGACGATCCGGCCGGTGGCCGACAGGAAGGTGACGACGGTGGCGATCTCGGTCTGGCCGCGGACGACCAGAATGCAGCCGACGGCGAGGACCAGCAGGCTGCCGAGGGAATAGGTCAGGTTCATCAGGAAGTTGAGGGAAAACTTGATCTCGAACACGCCGATGTCGACGGCAAAGACCTCGTCGAGACGGTGCGCGCTCGATTCCGCTTGCGAGGGGGCCAGGATTTCGTCGCCGAAGCAGCGCAGAAGCCGGGTGCGTTGCGCAACGCGTCGGTTGATGGCCCGCTGCATCAGCGGCACGAACACGAACTGCGGCGCCAGGATGACGAGGCTCGCGGCCATCATCTTGAGATCAAGCACGGCAAGGTAGACGAACACGCTTGCCAGGAAGCCGATTTCGACGATCGGAAGGCTGAGGCTCGATCCCACGAATGCGCCGATATCGTCGGCTTCCGCCAGGATCATCGCGAGGCCGGTGCCGTTGGTCAGGTCCGACCCTGTCCCTCCCATGCACTCGAGCCGCTGCGTGACCACGAGCCTCAGCTCGCGGGTCGCGCATTCGCCGAGCCAGGCGCGATAGAGGTTCATTGCCAGCTTGGCCAGCCCATAGGCCAGGACAAGGCCGAGCTGCAGGGCTGCAAGGGTCAGGATGGCGGGGATGCCGCCGCCATGCACCGCAGCGTCGATGATGCGCCGCTGCGTTTCGATCGGAGCGGTGTTCAGCAGGAAGACGGAAACGGAGAGGCCGCAGATGGCCGCTTGATGCCATCCGCCGGATAACAGGACGAAGTGCAGGAACCGCCGCGGCAGCCCCGCTTCCCCGGTGCGCGGACGAGGGGGCTCCGATATCGACGCGGCGAGCCTCGATAACCTCATCGGTCCAGTCCGCGGCGCCGATGCCTTCCGCGCCCATCGCTCGCTCCGTCGCGGAGGCGATGCCATGGACAGACGAGATGGACCGTCGCGCCGCTCCGGAAGAGGGATTGCCAACCTCGCAGGCGCGCGCCCATCGCTTCGATCGCTTCTCCGGCCATGTCCGGGCGATACTAGGCGGGGAACTACGCCCCTGCTTTGATCGAGCGCAAGGACGCGCGGCCTGTCGCGTGCATGCTGCCGGCCGGTTCACTGGAAGAGCGCGCCATGCATTCGTCGTTTCATGCCGGCTCGGCCGGGAAGGTCGATCCACAGCAGCCTTGCCCCGAGGAAACGCTTGGCGAAGAGGCTTTCGCTGCGGTCGACCGCCTGCGGGAGGCGTCCAGTGCGAAGCTGACCGGCGGGTTCTCGCCGACGGCTCTGACGCTGGCCTATCTCGACTGGGCGATTCACCTGGCAGCCGCCCCTGGCAAGCAGCTCGAACTCGCCAGCAAGGCGGCACGCAAGGCCGTCAGGCTGGGCGGGCACCTCGCGTCGGGCCTGTTCCAGCGGGATGTCGATCCCTGCATAGAGCCTTTGCCCGGCGACCGCCGCTTCACCGCGCCGGAATGGGATTCACAGCCCTTCGGCTTCCTCGCCCAGGCTTTTCTGCTGAACCAGCAATGGTGGCACAACGTCACCCACGACGTGCCGGGCGTGGAGCGTCATCACGAGGAGGTCGTTTCTTTCGTCGCCCGGCAGATCCTCGACGTCTTCTCCCCCTCGAACAGCCCCTGGACGAACCCTGAGGTGATCGCCCGCGCGCGTGAGACCGGGGGCGCCAACTTCATCGAAGGCTGGCGAAACTGGCTGGAGGATCTCCAGCGGCAGCTCACGGGCCAGCCGCCGGTCGGCGCCGAGCGCTTCGTCGTCGGCCGGGACGTGGCGGCGACGCCGGGCAAGGTGGTGTTCCGGAATCACCTGATGGAGCTGATCCAGTACGCGCCGTCGACGGCGGCGGTGCACGCGGAGCCCGTCCTGATCGTGCCGGCCTGGATCATGAAATACTACATCCTCGACCTGTCGCCGCAGAACTCGCTGGTGCGCTACCTGGTCGGCCAGGGCTACACCGTCTTCTGCATCTCCTGGCGCAATCCGACCGCCAATGATCGGGAGCTTGCCATCGAAGACTACCGCCGCAGCGGCGTGGCGGCGGCGCTCGACGCGATCGCGGCCATCGTTCCCGAACGGAAGGTCCATGCCGCCGGCTACTGTTTGGGGGGGACGCTCCTGGCCATAGCGGCGGCCGCGATGGCACGCGACGGCCAGGACCGGGTCGCCTCCCTGACCTTCCTTGCCGCGCAGACGGATTTCAGCGAGCCCGGAGAGCTCGCGCTGTTCGTCGATGCCAGCGAGCTTCGCTTCCTCGACAGCATGATGTGGAACCGCGGCTACCTCTCGGCGGATCAGATGGCGGCGGCCTTCCAGCTGCTGCGATCGAACGATCTGGTCTGGTCGCGCATGGTCCACGACTACCTGATGGGCGAGCGATCCCGGATGTTCGACCTCATGGCCTGGAACGCGGATTCCACCCGCATGCCCTACCGGATGCAGGCGGAATATCTGCGCGGCCTCTATCTCGACAACGATCTCGCGAGCGGCCGCTTCATGGTGGAGGGGCGGCCGGCCGCGCTGCAGAATATTCGCACGCCGGTCTTCGCCGTCGCGACCGAGGCCGATCACGTCGCTCCATGGCGCTCCGTCCACAAGCTCCACCTGCTCACCGATTCCGACGTCACTTTCGTCCTGACCAGCGGCGGTCACAACGCCGGGATCGTCAGCGAGCCGGGCCATCCGGGGCGCCATTTCCGGATCAAGTCGAAGAATCACGGGGACGTCTGCCTCGGCCCGGACGAGTGGCTGGCCGCCGCCCCGATGCGCTCCGGCTCATGGTGGACGGCCTGGACGGAATGGCTCTCCGCCCGTTCCTCGCCGGACCTTGTCGAGCCGCCTGCCATCGGTGACGCTGCGCGCGGCTGCGAACCGCTCTGCGACGCGCCTGGAACCTATGTGCTGCAGAGGTGAGTCTTGGATCAGGAGCTACTCACGAACCGCACATTCGACGAGCTCGTCATCGGCGAAAGCGCCTCGATCATCCGCGTTGTCCGGCCGGACGACATCGAGTTGTTCGCGGCGGTCTCGGGGGACGCCAATCCCGCCCATCTGGACGCAGCCTTCGCCGCGAGCGATCGGTTCGGACACGTCGTCGCGCACGGGATGTGGACGGCGGCGCTGGTCTCGGCCGTGCTCGGTACGAAGCTGCCCGGACCCGGGACGATCTATCTCGGGCAGGATTTGCACTTCCTGATGCCGGTGGTGCCCGGCGATACGGTGACTGCCACCGTCACCGTCCGAAGCAAGGACACGGGGAAGCGGATCGTGGCGCTCGATACGGTCTGCACCAACCAGGCCGGGGCGACGGTCCTGTCCGGAACGGCGACGGTCGTGGCGCCCGAGAACCGCCTGACATGGCCGCGGCTGCGCCTTCCCGAGGTCACCCTGAAGCGCTCCGACCGTTATGACAGCATCGTCGCGCAGGCCCGGGCGTTGCCTCCCCTGAGTGCCGCGATCGTCCATCCCTGCTCGCCAGAGGCGATCCTGGCCGCGATCGAAATCCGGGATGAAGGGTTGCTGGAACCCGTCCTCGTCGGCCCCGAGGCGAAGATTGCCGCTGCGGCGGACAAGGCCGGCGTGACACTCAGGGGCATCGTGATCGAGAACGCGCCCCATAGCCATGCTGCCGCGACGCGGGCCGTCGAGCTCGCCGTGGCCGGCCGGGTGGCGGCCTTGATGAAGGGCAGCCTCCATACGGACGAATTGCTGGGAGCCGTCGTCGCGCCGGGCTCGGGCCTCACCACGGAGCGGCGCATCAGCCACGTGTATGCGATGAGCCTGCCGGCCTATCCCAAGCCGCTGATCGTCACGGACGCCGCGGTCAACATCCAGCCCACGCTGATGCAGAAGCGCGACATCTGCCAGAACGCCGTCGACATGTTGCATGTGCTGGGTCTCGCCGAACCGCTGGTGGCGGTTCTGGCCGCCGTCGAGACGGTGAGTGACCGCATGCCCTCGACGCTCGACGCCGCGGCGCTCACGGTGATGGCGGCGCGCGGCCAGATTACCGGCGCCAGGGTCGACGGGCCGCTCGCCTTCGACAACGCGATCAGCCCCGAGGCGGCGCGGACCAAGGGCATCGTCTCGCCCGTCGCCGGCCAGGCCGATATTCTGCTCGTGCCGGACCTCGAGGCCGGCAACATGCTGGCCAAGCAGCTGATCTATTTCGCCAATGCCGATGCCGCCGGGCTTGTGCTCGGAGCCCGCGTTCCGATCATCCTGACCAGCCGGGCCGATTCCCTGAAGACGCGCATCGCTTCCGCGGCGCTGGCGAAACTCGTCGCGGCGCACCGCCAGCCATTGACGGTGCCGGCGTGAGCGAGGCGCTCCTCGTCACCTTCAATGCCGGCTCCTCGACCGTGAAGATCGGGCTTTTCGCATTGGATGGAACTCGACCGAGGCGGGTCGGCAAGGGTGTGATCGACTTTCGGGAGCCGCCATTGCGCTTTCGGTTGATCGAGGGCCCGGATACCTTCGACATCGCCCTGGACGCCCGTCCCGGCAGCGAACTGGACATCGTGCTCGGCGAGGCCTTCCGCCGCCTCTCCTGGCATTTCGACCTCGGCAGCGTCGTCGCGATGGGGCATCGCATCGTGCACGGCGGCGAGAGCTATGCAGGCCCGGTCCTGATCGACGACGAGGTCTTGAGGGTGCTGGAGACGCTGGTGCCGCTGGCGCCGCTCCACCAGCCGCAGGGGCTGGGCCTCGTCCGCGCCATCCGCCGGCTGCGCCCGGAGCTGCGGCAGACGGCCTCGTTCGACACGGCCTTCCACCGCACCCATGCCGACGTCGTGCGGCGCTTCGCCATTCCCCGCGCCATGCATGACCGCGGCATCAAGCGCTACGGCTTCCATGGGCTGTCCTATCGCTTCATCGCGGCGGAGATGGCGCGCCGCGAGCCAGCGCTCGCGCGAGGCCGGGTCGTGGTCGCGCATCTCGGCAGCGGAGCCAGCCTTTGCGCTCTGGAGGGGGGCGTCAGCCGCGATACCTCGATGGGCTTCTCGGCCCTCGACGGCATTCCGATGGCGACCCGTTGTGGCGCGCTCGATCCGGGCGTCTTGCTCCATCTCATCGCCCAGGAGGGCTATGATGCGAAGCGGCTCGAGGACCTGCTCTATCGCCGCAGCGGTTTGCTCGGCGTATCCGGGATCAGCGCCGACAGTCGCGAACTGCTCGAAAGCGACCGACCGGAGGCACGCCAGGCGCTCGACCTCTTCTGCTTCCGCATAGCCGGGGAAGTCGCACGGCTCGCCGCGACGCTCGGCGGGCTCGATGCGTTCGTCTTCACGGCAGGCATCGGCGAGCACCAGCCGCCGATACGCGCCGCCGTGGCGGAGCGTTTGCGATGGCTTGGTCTGCTCCTCGACGGCGCCGCCAACGCCGCCAACGACTGGCGACTGACCGGGACCGACTCCCGCATCGCGGCCTTCGCGATTCCGACGGACGAGGAAGCCGTCATCGCGGAAGATGCCTGCGCCGTCGTGACGGCCGCCGGCCGACCGGCTGATCCGAGCGCCGCGAGACGGCTCGGACCGGCCAGTGAACGCGCCTAGGCTGCTGCTTTCTGGGGCGTCGTCCAGTCCGAGACGTACTGGGCACCAACGCCGGTCCAGGCGTCCATGTTCTTGCGGGCGAGCGTCGAGAGTCTTTCCGCCTCGTCGGCATAGGCGCCGCCGACACCCTTGGCGAAATCCTGCTGGACGTCGATCGCTTCGGCCATCTCCTTGCAGCGACCGAGCCTGGCGTAGAGATCGGCCTGCGCCTGCATGCGCCGCCCCGCGAACGCCATCATTTCCGAAAGCATCGCGAATTGCGTTTCAAGGATCTTCTGCGGCAGCACCGCGGCCGAGGCGAGCTGTGCTTTGACGATCTGCATTCCTTCGTCGACCATGGCGGTGGCCCCGATTTGATCTGCAGCGAGGGAGTTGGAGACAGGCTTCGTCGTAGGCATGGGAAACCTCCTGAATTGTCCCTGCCGCCCCTGTTGGCAGCGGCCGGGAGTTTCCCCGGTGCGCGCCACCCGGTCCTTGACCCAGCGCAAAATGCTCGACCCGGAGAAGGCTTTTTTGATGGCAGCCCGCAGCGCCGGCATCCTGATGTATCGCCTGGCCAAGGCGGGGGCAGAGGTGCTCCTCGTCCATCCCGGCGGCCCGTTCTGGAGCCGCAGGGATCTGGGCGCCTGGTCGATTCCAAAGGGCGAGATCGATCCGGGCGAGACGGCCGAAGAGGCCGCCCGCCGCGAATTCGGCGAGGAGTTGGGCGCGACGCCGGCCGGCCCTCTCGTCGCGCTGGGCAGCATTCGGCAACGTGCCGGCAAGAGCGTCGAGGCCTTCGCAGTGGAAGGCGACATGGAAGCGGATAGGTTCTTCTGCGCGACGGAAGTGGAGCTTGAATGGCCGCGTGGCAGCGGTCGCATCCGGCGATTTCCGGAGATCGACCGGGCGGCGTGGTTCCCGTTGCCGGAGGCGCGGCTGCGGCTGCTGGCGGCGCAAGCTGCGCTCATCGATCGCCTCGAGGCGATGCTGCGGGACCGTGACGCTTGAGCCGTGCGCGTGGCTTTCGCGAAGCTTCACCACCGGCCGGCGCTGGCTTATCGAGTTTCCTTACTCTCGATGCGCCTTCGGACGCATTGACTGCGTCCCGTCACGATCCGCTCGATACGGCCGCCCGGCCAGAACCTCGTGACGCTGCCATCGTCCCGCATGATATAGGCCGGAACTGAAGCCGAGTGAGTTCGCGCGATGCTGCACTCTTCCTGCTTCGTAAGCCGGCTCGCCAGCATCATCGTTCCTCCGCTTTGCAGCGGCTATCCGCCGGACGAGCACGCACCGGCCGAGGCGTGCGGCCCCGACCGGCAGCGTGTCGCCGGGGTGACTCACGCCACCGCCAGATGATCCTCGACCATGTTGACGCCGGGGGCGGCCCAGGCGGCCCGCTCGGCGAGGACGCGTTCGTGCCAGGCCTTCACCTTACCTTCGAGCGTCACGCGACCGCCCGACACGACGACGCGGATCTGGTTCGCCTCGAGCTCGGCGCTCCGTTTCAGCGCATCCTCGATCCGGTGCTTGATGTCGCCGGCCTGCACTGCGGGCTTGACGGTGATCGCGTTTGTGATCCCGATGACGCCGGTGAGCTTTCGGACGGCCGTCTCGGCGGCGCTGCGCTGGAAATACCACGGGACTTCGCCGGACAGGGTGACCCAGCCCTTCTGGACCTTGAGCTGCACCTTGCCGTCCGGCACGGTCGTATCCCACTCGATGATCTTGAGCGCTCGCTGCGCGATCTCGTCGTCATTGGTCTTCTGGTCCGAAGGCCAGCGCACATCGATCTCCTGGGCGATCGCCCTGACGCCCTTCACGCGTTGCACGACCCGCTCGGCCATCAGCTTCTCGGCATAGCTTCCGACGTGGCCCGACAGGGTCACGACGCCGTTGTCCACGGCGACGCCGATATGCGCCGCATTGATGCTGGGTTCGAATTCCAGCTCGTTGAGCACGTTTTCACGCAGAGACAAGTCACCCATAGCGACCTCCTTTGTCGACACATCGTGCAGTTTAAGCTTATCGTTGCAGATATATTTGATCGCCATCAAATAATCGAAGATATGGCTCGATAGAATTGAGCTATTCAGAGAAATATTGAGAATCTAGTGCGACATAAGGCAAGCGACGGGCGATCGATCCAGCAGGTCGCCCGTAACTCCGCCGAATATCCATTCCCGTGTGCGGTTGTGCCCATAGGCTCCCGACACGATCAGGTCGCTGCCTTCCTCGAGAGCGGTATCCATGATGGCATCGGCAGGCGACCCGGACAGGGCGGTCACGCGCCTGGTCCGGCTGGCAACGCCGTGGCGCGCGAGATGAGTGGCGACATCTTCCACGCCCTGGTCTCCTGCATCTTCGCCCACGACGAGGACGGTCACCGTTTCGGCGCGCTGGAGGAAGGGCAGGGCGTCGCGCACCGCGCGTCGCGCCTCCCGCGTGTTCTTCCAGGCGACGACGACACTGCGAGCCAGGATGGCGCGGCTCTCCTGCTGCACGACGAGAACAGGCAGGCCCGCTGCCATGACGGCGTCGCCGGGGTCGATCGACATCAGGCGGCGCGGGGAATCGGAGGAGGATCTGGCGACGACGAGCAAATCCGCCGCTCGTGCCGCCTTGGCGATGAAATCGGCCGGCGGTTGGATATCCGAGCGCCATTCGAGGTCCGGCAGCGTTCCGGCACCGCGCCTGAAGTTCGTTTCCGCCTGCGCAAGATCTTCCAGCGCCGCGTTTCGCGCGTTCTCGATGAGGATCGGGCGTGCGGTCGCCAGGCCGTCCTCCAGATAGGGAAGCGTGGCCTCTCGCGCCGCGATGCCGATGAGATGGCTGCCGAAGCGGGCTGCCAGCGAGGCGGCGAGGGCGGCCCGATTTTCCGCCCGGCGCGGGCGGCCGACGCAGACCATGATGCTGGCGTAGTCGCGGATGCCGGTCATCGGCAGGAACCTTCTGAAAAAGGCGCATCACGCCGAGCGGCGATGACGGTGCGCCGCTGGGGTGGGAACGATGCGATGCTGGGTGCGCGAACGCGGCGATTTCAGCTTCAGCGAAGCGACGCGGAACGGCAGCAGCGCGCCGTCCGTCCCGCGGATCGAGATATACTCGCCTGCTGCGAAACGATGCCCGTCGAGCCGGTAGCCGGTCTCGTCATCCTCCGTACGCGTGTCGTCGTAGTCGATGGCCCAGGTCGCGCCGTCGGTTCCACCGGCGCGATGCACCAGCCAGCCATAGCGATCCGTCTCACCGCTCCAGAAGCGGCGAACGCGACATTTCTCGCGGCTCCTTCGCCAGGCTTTCGCGTCGAGGTGCAATCGCGCGTCGAGCGGGGCTTGGATCTCGTAGCCGCAGGCCGGATGCCCCTCGGGATGGGCCGCAGTGCGCGCGAGCTGAAGTGTCACGACATACATCATGGAGAGACTCCCGATCATGGCCGAAGCCCGCAGGCGGAGCGGCCGGGCCAACCGGACCGGCGCGTCGGAAGACCCGAATCCGGGTGAACTCCGGTTGCGCCGGCTTATTCACGCCGATGACGGTCAGGCCGCCTTGACCGGGATGACCGCTTCCTGAGACTGCGCCTTTTCCCGACGCGGAATGCCGACGCTCAGAACGCCGTTGGCGAAGCGGGCTTCGATCTTGTCCGCGACGACATCGTCCGGCAGCCGGAACGACCGGAAGAACGAGCCGTAGCGACGCTCCGACAGATAGGCGTCCTGATCCTTTCGCTCCGTCTCGCTCTTCTTTTCACCGCTGATCGTCAGCACGCCCTCCGCGTACTTGACCTGCACGTCGGCGGGAGCGAGCCCCGGCAATTCGGCCGTGATCTCATAGGCCTTGTCCGTCCTGGAGACGTCGACGGCGGGAACGCTCGCCCAACGTTCCATGCGCGGCAGGGACAGGTCGAAGGACGGCGAGGTTGCAAAGGGACGGCGGCCGGCCCGGAATCCGAAGGTGTCGAACATCTGCTCCATTTCGTTCCAGAGGCGTTCGAGGCCGCCGAATTCGGTCTGGACGCTGGAAGGCACACGCGTTTCAGTCTGGATCGGAAGCTTGGTCGCTGTTTCTGCCATGGTGGCCTCCTTGAGAGGATGGCGCGTGGCCCCGCATGCTCGGGGCGCCGCTCGATCGAGGCCCGGCCTGCAAGCCTTTCGGCCAGCCGGGGCGGATGACGAAATCCAAACACAGCTCGACCGAGGGCACTTTGAGAGAGATCAAAAACCAGGCGCCGCCGCAGCGTTGACGCGACGCCCCGTGATTCCGGACGGGTCGATGCGGCGTTCAGCCTCGACCGGTAACGTGGTCTTCCGGCCCCACAAGCGTGCGCAGCGCATTCAAAATGACCGCGATGTCGATTCCTTGCTGCAGGAAGGCTCCGGTCACGGGCGGAATCAGGCCGAATCCGGCGAGGATCATCGCGATGCCGGACAGGCCGAGGCCGGCGACGATGCTTTGCCGAGCGATCGCGCGTGTTCGCTGCGCCGTGGCGACCGCCTCGGCAACGCGCCCGATCCGATCGACCAGGATCACGACATCCGCCGCTTCGGAGGAGGCGGTGGCTCCCCTTGCGCCCATCGCCACGCCGACATCCGCGGCAGCCAGGGCAGGGGCGTCGTTGAGGCCGTCCCCGACCATCATCGTCGGCTGCCGCGCTGCCTCCGACCTGATCGTCGCGACCTTCTCGGCAGGGCTGCAGCCGGCCCGCACGACGTCGATGGGAAGTTGCGCCGCGACCGCCCCGGCCGTCGCCGCATCGTCCCCCGTGACCATCAGGAGCCGGCCGACGCCGATCTCCCGCAGCCGCGTCAACGTCGCGGACGCGTCCGGGCGGATCGCGTCCGCCATCGTCAGCAGAGCGGCAAGCCAGCCATCGATGGCGACGAAGATCGTGAGAGCGGTTGAGTTCGCCTCAAGCGCTTTGCTTGCGGAGGCCCATTCAGGGGGCACGGCATCTGCCAGCACGAGGCTTCGAGAGCCTGCCCTGACATGGCGACCGTCCACGAGGCCCTCGAGCCCCGAGCCGCGATATTCGCGAACGCCCGACGGATGCGAGAGCGGCAGGCCCTTTTCCCGCGCCAGTCCGACCAGCGTCTCGGCCAGGACATGATGGGAAGCCTGCTCGAGCGAACCCAGAAGTCGCAGCACCTCGTCCGGATCGACGCCGGGCGCGGTGTCGAGTGCGATCAGCCGCGCTCCGCCCTCGGTAAGGGTGCCCGTCTTGTCGAAGATCGCCGTGCGCGTGCGCCCGAGGGCTTCGATCGCCGAACTGCCCTTGATCAGGATGCCGGATCGGGCGGCGCGCGACACGCCGCCGATGAAGGCGACGGGGGCTGCCAGGATGAGCGGGCAGGGCGTGGCGACGACGAGAACGGCGAGGGCCCGGACAGGATCGCCCGACAGCCACCAGGCCAGCCCGGCGACGAGCAGGGTCGCCGGCAGCAGGAGCAGCGCGAAGCGGTCGGCCATGCGGATGAAGGGCGCCTTCGCCGTTTGCGCCGCCTCGACCATGCGGACGATGCCGGCATAGGTGCTCTCTCCCGCGGCGGCGGAAGCGCGGTAGCGGAACGCTTCGCCGGCGTTCATCGTGCCGCTGCGCAGCAATGCGCCCTTCGTTCTGGTCTCCGGCAACGGCTCGCCGCTGACGGCGGATTCGTCGAGCTTGGCTCGGGCGTCGAGCAGCTCGCCATCGACCGGTAGCAGCTCGCCAGCCCGAACCAGGAGTTCGTCGCCGGGCCGGACCTCCTCGGCAGCGACATCGGCGAGACCGTCCGCCTCTCGCCGATGGGCGATCCTCGGCGTGCGGTTCCGTAGCGAGCGTAGCTCGCGTTCCGCCTTTCCCCTTGCGTAGTCCTCCAGCAGGTTTCCGCCGGAATACATCATCGCGACCACGGTGCCCGCGAGCGGCTCGCCCATGGCGATCGATGCGATCATGGCCACGAGGGCGATGGCGTCCACGCCGACCCGCCCGATCAGCAGATCGCGGAACATCGAGACGGCGAGTGCAACCGCGACCGGTATGGTCGCTGCACTCCAGATCACCGGCGCCGATATCGGCGCATCGACCGTGCCGGCGAACAGCCCGGCGAGGGTGCCCGTGAGCGCGATCGCGAACAGGCTGAGATGGACGGCGATCGCGGGCATTGCGCTCCCTGGCGTGTCAGAAGGCTGGCCTCGGCCCTGCCGGTCGTATCGATATCCCGGTCGGACAGGCACTGCCATCCAGCCGGCTCGCGGCGTCGGTCGATGGCCGGCCGGCATGTCCGAAGGCCGCTGCGCCAGCGCGGCGCGGGACGCTCACCAGACCGCGGCTCCGAGACCGTCGAGCGGGAACTTGAGGTAGCGGCGGCCGTTCGCCTCGAGGTCCGGCAAGCGTCCGCCCCTGATATTGACCTGGAGCGCGTGCAGGATCAGCTTCGGCATCGGCAGCGTGTGATCGCGCGCTTGACGCAGAGCAACGAAACTCTCTTCCGTCATCCCGGCGAGATGGGAGTTGGCGCGCTTCTGCTCGGCGACGGTGCTCTCCCATTTCGGTGCCCGGCCACCGGGTTCGTAATCGTGACCTGTGTAGAGCCGTGTCTGATCCGGCAAGGCGAGGATCGCTTGGATCGAACGCCAGAGCGCGCTGGCGCTGCCTCCCGGAAAATCCGCCCTGGCGGTACCGGAATCCGGCATGAATACGGTGTCGTGCACGAAGGCCGCGTCGCCGACGACATACGTGACCGAGGCGAGCGTATGCCCCGGCGAGAACATCACGCGCCCTTCCAGATCGCCGATCCGGAACCCGTCGCCATCGTCGAACAGGCGCTCCCACTGGGAACCGTCGGTCCTGAGCTCCGGCCAGTTGTAGATGGTCTGCCAGAGCCTCTGCACCGCCGTGACATGCCTGCCGATCCCCATCGGCGCGCCCGTCTTCTCCTTCAGATAGGATGCTGCCGAGAAATGATCGGCATGCGGATGCGTGTCGAGGATCCATTCCACCGTAAGCCCTTCGCGCGCCACATGGGCGAGGATCTGGTCGGCCTGGTGCGTGGCCGTGGCGCCTGATTTCTCATCGAAGTCGTAGACCGGGTCGATGATCGCGCAGCGCCTCGTCCCCGGATCGGACACGACATACTGAATGCTGCCCGTGCGCGGTTCATGGAAGCCCGTCACCTGCGGCACGCGCGCGGCCTGGCGTGCGAGCCAGTCGACCGCCCCCGACAGATCGAAGCCATGGCTCCGGCCGAAGGCCGCGACCTCGCCTGGTTTCATTCGGCCGTCGAGGACCTCGCCCAGCACATGGAGCGTCAGCGATCGCGTGCCGCTGCGACAATGCGCATAGACCGGTCCCTTCGCTCCCGACGTCGCCTGTTGGAAGGCTTGGATATCCGCGGCTGTGATCGTTGTGCCCGTCACCGGAATGAAGCTGTAGGCGAGGCCCGCTTGCCCCAGGAGCGCGCGCTCGGAGGCATTGTCGAGCTGGCTCGTGTCCTCGCCGTCCGGGCGGTTGTTGATCACCGCGGCGAAGCCCTGGCGCGCGACCGCCGCCAACGTCTCCCGATCGGGCTGGCTGGCGACTGTTAGCCAGTCACTGATTTTCACGGCGCTCATGGCGGTGCCCTCCCGGCCGAGCCACATGCGGCCTTGTATAGCGCATATGGCTCACGCGATCTTCGCCTGGAACCGGCGCGATCCGTCTAGCGCCGCATCCTGCGGAAAAGCGCGGCGAAATCGGCCTGCTCGGGAAGGGCGCTCATCCGGCCCACCTCCCGCTCGCGCGGCGTCCTCGCTGCCAGCCCCTCCGGGTCGGTCGGGAAAAACTGGATCGCAGGCGTCCCGACGATGCCGTATCGCGCCGCGATCCGCTTTTCGGTCAGCTTGGTCCCGTCGAAGTCGGTGACGTCGCGGGAACCAAGGATGTTGAGGTGCAGGATGGCGAAGTGGTCCCGGATCTCGGCCTCGACCGCCGGGTCGGCCATGTAGACCTCGTGCATGCGCCGGCATGCGGGGCAGTTGCGAAGGCCCCAGAGGATCGCGAAGCGCTTCCCCTCGCGGCTTGCCGAGCCGAGATCATCGGCGAGGTCGAGGAAGCTCTCCAGATACCAGTCGAACTGATAGAGACCGTCCTCGCCGAGCCGGGCCCTCCCGAAGGCCGAACGCGTCGAGAAGGGCGCTGCGAGCGCAGCTGTTCCCGCCCCCAGCAGGTGCCTTCGCGTGATCATGGGCCGTCTCCCGGGCCGGACTATGGATGGCTCTGGTATAAACATATGAATACGACTATATAAAACCGATGAAGGCAAGTAGGGGGCATATGGGCCGGCTCGTGGTCACGGCATGGGTGCTGTGGGCATTTTCGGCTGCCTCGGCGCTCGCTGCCGAACTTGTGGTGTATCGGCGGGATGGCTGTCCCTTCTGCGTTCGTTTCGAGCGCGAGGTCGCGCCGGTCTACGCCAAGACGCGTGAGGGCGGCCGGGCGCCGCTGCGACGGGTCGACCTGCCGGCCGGCGGCATCAGCGGTGCCGGGCTCGCCGAACCGGTCATCGCAACTCCGACCTTCGTCCTCGTCGATCGCGGTCGCGAGATCGGCCGCATCACCGGTTATCTGAACGACGACATGTTTTGGGGTTTGCTTGGCCAGCTCTTAGCTGGCATGGACAAACCGCAAGACGAAACGAAGCCCTGAGGTGGAGACAGGATGACCGCGATCGTCTCGAAGGCGCTCGAGAACGAGCTGCGCGACGGCGCCGAGTTCTCGCCGGAACTGGACCAGCTCATGCGCAAGGCGCGCAAGGCGAGCGATTTCCTCAAGGCGCTGTCTCACGAGAACCGCCTGCTGCTGCTGTGCTTGCTGGCGGAGCGCGAACGGACGGTCACCGAGCTCGAAAACCTGCTCTCGCTGCGTCAGCCCATGGTGTCTCAGCAATTGGCGCGGCTGCGGCTGGACCAGCTCGTCACCACCCGGCGCGATGGCAAGGCCATGTATTACAGCCTCGCCAACGACGATGTCCGGCGGGTCATCGCCGTGATCTACGACATCTTCTGCGGCAACGGCGCGACCGAGACGACAAGGCCGTGATTTCCGGTTCCGCTGCGTTGCCGCCCGAGCCATGACGGAGCTGTCCGCCTGGGGCGCGACGGTAGCCGGCATGCTGGTCGGCGGAGCCTGCGGCTTCACCGTGCGCCGCGCGCGGCTCTGTTCCTTCGGGGCGATCGAGGATGCCTGGATGGGCGGCGATACGCGCCGCCTGCGGATCTTCGGGCTGGCACTCGCCGTGGCGCTGGCGGGCGCCCAGTCCCTGATCGGCCTCGGCCTGCTCGATCCCGTGAACGCGACCTATGTCCAGCCCGCCCTGCCATGGCTTTCGATCGCCATCGGCAGCACGATGTTCGGGCTGGGCATGGCCCTGGTGGGCACCTGCAGCTTCGGCTCGCTGGTGCGGCTCGGCGCCGGTGACCTGCGCAGCCTGATCGTGATGATGGTGTTCGGTTCGGTCGCCTACGCCACCTTGCGCGGCATGCTGGCCCCATTGCGCATCGAGATTCTGGAGCGGGTCGCCTGGCCCGTTCCAGGCGGATTGAAGGGGGATCTGGCCAGCATGCTGGCTTATCTTGGCGCGCCCCATCCTCGCCTGGCCTTCAGCGCGGCGGCGGTGACGGTGCTCGTCGCGGCAGTGGCTGCCGATGCACGCCTGCGGCGCTCGCCGCGGCTGCTGGTGGCCGGCTTGACGCTGGGCCTGGCGGTTGTCGCGGGCTGGTGGGTCACCGGTGTCGCTGTCGATGCCTTCGATCATGTCCCCAAGGCGCAGAGCCTGACCTTCGTTTCGCCGGTCGGACGCGCGCTGTACGCCGTGCTGACGTCGCCCGCCGCCCTGCTCGAATTCGGGATCGGGACGCTGGTCGGCGTCACTTTCGGTTCGTTCCTGTCGGCGCTCTATGATCGCGAGTTTCGCTGGGAGGCTTTCGACGACGACCGCGAGATGCGGCGGCATCTCCTCGGCGCCGTCCTGATGGGCGGCGGCGGTGTGCTGGCGGGCGGCTGTACGATCGGGCAGGGGATATCCGCCGGTTCGATGCTGGCGCTGTCCTGGCCGCTGGCCATCGCCGGCATGATGATCGGTGCCCGCATCGGCATCGCCTTCCTGATGGAAGGATCGCTCAGGGGGCTGCTGCGGCGGCGCTGACCGGCGAACTCCCGGCGCAGTACAGGCCGTGCAGGGTCTCCAGCACGGCGGCCGCCTCCGGGCTCGCCAGGGAAAACAGCACCGCGATGCCCTGGCGTCGAGACGCGATCAGGCCGAGGCGGCGCAATTGCGCAAGGTGGGCCGCGACGCCCGCCGGACTCAATCCCGTGATCTGAGCCAGTTCGCCGGCGGCAGCCTCTCCCTCGACCAGCCGACACAGGATGGCGAGCCGCCGCGGGCTCGCCATGGCGCCGAGGAGGGCCGCGGCTTCCTCGATCGGCGGCGTGGCTTGCGATTCAAGCGTCAGTGCAATTGACACATTCAATAATCCATATATATAGCTTTCCATACTTGATTAACCCGGGAGGCCGTCATGGTCAATGTCGGATCGTTTGATCGCACGCTTCGCTTCGTCCTCGGCGCGGTCCTCGTCGCTGCCGTTTTCGTTCCGCCGCTGGCCGCCTGGGTCGCGCCGCTCGGGGCCTGGAAATACGCACTCACCGTATGGGGTGCCGTCATGCTGCTGACCGCGGCCATGCGCGTCTGCCCCGCCTACAGCCTGCTCGGCATCAGCACCTGTCGCACGGGGCGCTCGTCGTGATCGTGACCCTTTTCACACCGGTCGCCTCGCTTGCCGGGGGCGCTCTGATCGGCCTGGCTGCGGTGCTGCTGATGCTCTTCGAGGGACGCATCGCCGGCATCAGCGGCATCGTCTCGCGGCTCCTGCCGCCGGAAGGCGACGGGCAGACGCCGGGCCGGCTGGCCTTCGTCATGGGCCTGATCGTGGCGCCGCTCGCCTATGCGGCCGTGTCCGGCCTCTGGCCGGTGCCGCAAGTGGCCGCGACGATGCCGATCCTGATCGTCGCGGGGCTGCTCGTGGGCTTCGGATCGGTCTGGGGCAATGGTTGCACCTCCGGACACGGGATCTGCGGGTTGTCGCGCCTGTCGCCGCGTTCGGCCGTCGCGGTTGCGACCTTCATGACGATGGCCATTGCGACCGTGTTCGTCGCCCGGCACGTGTTGTGAGGCTTGAATGTCTGTTCTTGTCCAATTCCTCGTCGGCCTCGTCTTCGGGCTCGGGCTCATCATTGCGGGCATGTCCGATCCGGCGAAGGTTCTGGGCTTCCTCGATCTCGGCGCGATCCCGCTCGGAACCTGGGATCCGAGCCTGATCTTCGTGATGGCCGGCGGCGTCGGCGTGACGCTGCTCGGCTATCGCCTGGTGCTTGGCCGCGTCCGGCCGCTGCTCGCGCAACGCTTCGCGCTGCCCACGGCCAGCCGGCCGGACATGCGGCTCGTGAGCGGTGCCGCATTGTTCGGCATCGGCTGGGGGCTCGCCGGCTTCTGCCCAGGCCCCGCCCTCGTCGCCACCCTGACCGGCGGCCCGCCCGCTCTCGTCTTCATCGCGGCGATGCTCGTCGGCATGGTGCTCGCCCGCCGGCTCGCCACCGCGACGGCTGCCATGCCGGCCGCGCCGGCCCATCGCAACTGAGGAGAATTTCCATGCAAGGCCTTCCTCACCCCGTCGACCTCGCCGTCAAGCCGGAGGTCACCGCCTTTTTCGACGAGGCGACCAACACCGTCAGCTATGTCGTGAAGGATCCGGCGTCCAAGGCCTGTGCCGTGATCGATTCCGTCATGGACATCGACTACGCAGCCGGACGCATCGCCTATGAATCCGCCGACGAGATCATCGCTTTCATCCGCAAGCACGATCTTCGGCTCGAGTGGCTGATCGAGACCCATGTCCATGCCGATCACCTGTCCGCCGCGCCCTATATCCAGGGCAAGCTCGGCGGCAGGATCGGCATCGGCGACCGGATCACCATCGTCCAGGAGACCTTCGGCAAGATCTTCAACGAGGGGACCGAATTCCAGCGCGACGGCAGCCAGTTCGACCGTCTTTTCGCTGACGGCGATACCTACACGATCGGCGGCATGACCGCATTCGCGATGCACACGCCCGGCCACACGCCGGCTTGCATGACGCATGTCATCGGCGATGCGGCCTTCGTTGGCGATACCTTGTTCATGCCGGATGGCGGGTCGGCGCGCGCCGATTTTCCGGGAGGCGACGCACGCACGCTCTACCGATCGATCAGGCGGGTGCTCGCGCTGCCGCCGCAGACACGGCTGTTCATGTGCCATGACTACGGCCCGAACGGCCGCGAAATCCGCTGGGAGACCAGCGTCGCCGAACAGCGCGAGCACAATATCCACGTGCGTGACGGCATCGGCGAGGACGAGTTCGTCGAGAAGCGCGAGGCCCGCGACCGGACGCTCGCCATGCCCAGGCTGATCATCCCCTCGCTGCAGGTCAACATGAAGGCCGGGGAATTGCCGAAGCCGGACGAGAGTGGAACGCGCTTCCTCAAGGTCCCGCTCGACACGCTCTAGGCGCTAGCGTCGATGCCGGCACCTCCCGCGCGCGGGCTTCCGGAACGATCGACACAGCGCGCGCAAGACCCGCCGCCGGGAGGATGGCCATGGAGATCAAACGTATCGACGATCGTCTTTCGGTTTCGGCTCAGATCGGGCCGGACGATGTCCCCGCCGTCGCAGCAGCCGGTTTCCGCTCGATCATCGCCAACCGGCCGGACGGGGAGGGCGGCGACCAGCCGGACTTCGCCGCGATCGCCGCGGAAGCGGATCGGCTCGGCCTGAAGGCGGCCTACCTTCCGGTGACGTCCGGCAAGGTCGGCGACGACGAGGCGATTGCCTTTGACCGGTTGTTGAAGGAACTGCCCGGCCCGACGCTGGCCTATTGCCGAACCGGAACGCGCTCGACGACCTTGTGGTCCCTGGCCCAGGGCGCAGCCGGAACGCCGCTGCCCGATATCCTCAGGGCAGCCAAGGCGGCGGGCTACGACATGAACGGCGTCGCCCGGCGCATCGCCAACAAGGGTAAGGTCGCGATGGACGTTGTCGACGCTCACGCCGAGGTCGTCATCGTCGGCGGCGGCGCCGCCGGCATCGCGGTGGCCGCCAGCCTCAAGGCGCGCAAGCCGGACCTCGATATCGCGATCATCGACCCGGCGGAGGTTCATTACTACCAGCCCGGCTGGACCATGGTCGGCGGCGGCGTCTTTGACCCCGCCAGCACGGCGAAGACGATGGCTTCGCTGATTCCCCCCGGAGTGCGCTGGTTCAAGGCCGCGGTCGCGGCTTTCGAGCCGGCGAAGAACGCGGTGATCCTGGAGGGCTGCCGGGTCGTGACCTACCGGGCGCTGGTCGTGGCAGCCGGCCTGAAGCTGGACTGGGCCGGCATCGAGGGATTGCAGGAAACCCTGGGGCGCAACGGCGTCACCTCGAATTATCGCTACGATCTCGCACCTTACACCTGGGAGCTTGTCCAGTCGCTGAAGCGCGGCCGGGCCGTCTTCACGCAGCCGCCGATGCCGATCAAATGCGCCGGCGCGCCGCAGAAGGCCCTCTATCTCTCGGCCGACCATTGGCACCGGCAGGGCCGCCTGAACGACATCAGGATCGACTTCTTCAACGCCGGTGCCGTGCTCTTCGGCGTCAAGGATTATGTCCCGGCGCTAATGGCCTACATCGAGCGCTACGGTGCTGCGCTGCGGTTCCAGCACCGGCTCACCCGCGTCGATGGCGCGAGGCGGCGGGCCTGGTTCGCGCGAACCGAGGCCGACGGCAGCACATCGACGGTCGAGACGGAGTTCGACATGATCCATGTCGTGCCGCCCCAGGTCGCCCCCGACTTCGTCAGGGTTTCGCCGCTGGCCGACGCGTCGGGCTGGATCGACGTCGATCAAGGCACGCTCCGGCACAAGAGCTTCGCCGGAGTCTATGCCCTCGGCGACGTTTCGAGCACGCCGAACGCCAAGACCGCCGCGGCGGCGCGTAAGCAGGCGCCGATCGTCGCTCACAACCTGCTGCGCGATCTCGGCCATGGCGCAGCCGCCGATGCGATCTATGACGGCTACGGCTCCTGCCCGCTGACCGTCGAGCGCGGCAAGATCGTCCTCGCCGAGTTCGGCTATGGCGGCAAGCTGCTGCCGAGCTTTCCAGCCTGGCTCATCGACGGCCGAAAGCCGAGCCATCTCGCCTGGCTGCTGAAGGAGCGCATGCTGCCGCCGATCTATTGGAAGGCGATGCTGCGCGGACGCGAATGGCTTGCCAGGCCGGAGCTCGCGGCATGATCGCCTCACCCGATATCGCCTCGGTCGGGTCGGGCTCGCTGGTCGGCTTCGTCCTGGGCCTCATCGGCGGCGGAGGCTCTATCCTGGCCGTGCCTCTGCTGGTCTATGTCGTGGGCGTGGCCTCGCCCCACGTCGCCATCGGCACCAGCTCGGTGGCCGTGGCGCTCAGCGCCTTTTCGAATCTCGTCGGCCATGCGCGCGTCGGCAATGTCCGTTGGCCTTGCGCAATCGTCTTTTCCCTGGCCGGCATCGCCGGGGCGGCGGCGGGCTCGGCCATCGGCAAGCGCTTCGACGGCCAGAAACTGCTCCTGCTGTTCGGGCTGCTGATGATCGTGATCGCGGTGATGATGCTGGTTCGCAGGAAGGGCCACGGCACGCAGTTCCGGCCGCTCGAACGGGCCACGGCCGGCACGCTGCTGCCCCGGCTGCTCGGCATGGGCGGAGCCGTCGGCGGGATGTCGGGCTTCTTCGGGATCGGCGGCGGCTTCCTGATCGTGCCGGGCCTGATGGCCGCGGCCAGGATGCCGATGATCACGGCGATCGGGTCCTCGCTCGTCGCGGTCACCGCTTTCGGAATCACGACGGCCGTTTCCTACGCGCTCTCCGGACTGGTCGACTGGCACATTGCAGCTCTGTTCGTCGCCGGCGGCGTGGCGGGCGGCGTCGGCGGCACGCTGCTGGCCCACCGGCTGGCGACCCACAAGACGATGCTGACCCGGGTATTCGCCGGGATCGTCGCGGTCGTCGGCCTCTATGTCGTCTGGCGCGGTTACGGCGCGGTCGTGGCTCCGGCTTGACGGTGGAGTTTCAGACCGGGACGAAGCGATAGGCCGCGGCGTCCCGCTCGACGCGCCCGGCCGCGCCCGGCAGATGATATCCGATCGCCAGCACGCCCTCCTGGTGCAGCCTGTCGAGCAGGCTGCGGCGCGTGGCGACGGCCCGCTCGGCATCGTGATCGGAAGCCGGCCGCCATTCCGGATGGGCGAAGGAAATCCGGGGATGGGTCAGGGCATCGCCCAGCACCATCACCTCCTGTCCGGCCGACCGGAAGGCGAATGAGACATGGCCGGGTGTGTGTCCGGCCGTCTCGACGGCCGCTATGCCCGGCAGCCATTCGCTCGCCGCTGCCATGCGCTCGAGCTTCTCGCCGAGGCCCTTCGCGATGCGCTGCGCGCCGGCGGCGAAGGCGTGCCGGTCCGCCGGAAGCCGTTCGTAGACCTTGTTCCCGGTCCAGAAGTCGATTTCCGGCGCCGCAGCCAGCCAGCGCGCATTCGGAAAGAGCGGGCTGTCGAAGTCGTCGAGGGCACCCCAGAAATGATCGGGGTGGAGATGCGTGAAGAGGACGTGGGTCACCGCTTCGGGGTCGATGCCGGCGGCTACCAGACTCGCCGCCAGCTGGCCGGTGCCGGGCAGGAAATGGGCACCGGCCCCGCAATCAAACAGGATGACCTCGCTGCCGCGGCGCAGGCAGGTGACGTTCACGGGTGTCCGGAAGGGGTCTGACGGTCCGGCCTGCGCGACGATCTCGGCGGCCGGCATGTCGCGCGCCAGCGTCGACAGCGGCATCTCGAAGCCGCCGTCGCTCAGGATCGTGATGCGCTCCGCCTCGGAGCCGAGCGTGGTGACGACCTGTGCCCGTGCCGGGGCGGCAAGGCTTGCAACCCCGGCAGCAAGGAGGGAGCGGCGCGTCAGCATGGCCGGCCTATTTGTTGACCGGCGAATCGGGGTCGA
Organism: Allobosea sp. 67-29; assembly: GCF_001898115.1. GTDB lineage: Bacteria > Pseudomonadota > Alphaproteobacteria > Rhizobiales > Beijerinckiaceae > Allobosea. The sequence continues at coordinate 148,046 of NZ_MKSQ01000007.1, forward strand.
ACAGATAGGCCATCACGTCCTTTATCTGGTCCTCGGTCAGCACCTTGTTGACGCCGAAGCGAGGCATGTTCGAGCACGGCACGACCGCCATCGAGTCATAGATCTTGGTGTAGGCGTCCTTGATGCTTTCGGCGTCGTATTTGCGGTCCTTGCCATAGGCCGACAGGCTCGGCCCCAGCGTCCCGTAGCTGACCTCCTTCGGGTCGAGCTGGTGGCAGGCGAAGCAGTTGCCGCCCGCGATCGTGCCGGGCGGATCGGAGAACTGGCCGCCGCGGCCGTTGTTGGCGACCTGATAGCCTTTCTTCCAGTCGCCAAGGAATTTTCCGTCGGCAGGATAGGCGACGCGGCCTGCCTCGCGCTTCATGATCGCGTCGGACTGGGCGGAGGAGGGGGTATTGCGCGTCGCGTTGCAGATCGCGAGCGTCTCGTCCGGCTTGATCCGCGCCTGCCACTCGGGCGAGGCCTTGCCGAAGGTGGACTTGATGTAGGCGTCGATCACGGCCTGGTTCGGGCGCTCCTGGGCATGGAGCTGGCTCGCTGCGAGGACACCGGCGGCAAGCGCGATGGTCAGTTTCAGCATCGTCGGGTCCTCACCGCTTGATCGACGGAACATTGATCTCGCCGCCTTCCGCCCGGGTCTCCAGGAAGAGGGTCAGGGCGGTCAGGGCGTCCGAGCCGTATTCCGGAACCGGCCAGCGCTGCTGGCGATAGCAGTCCCAAAGCCTGTGCTGCATCGTGCGCAATGCGCTCTGCGAGACGCGGTAGGTCGGCCAGGACGCCATCGTCTCCTGGGCAGGCTTGCCTTTGACCGAAAGGTTGGGCAGCCCCTGCAGGCGGATGCGCTTGCCGTCCTCGGCATGGCAGGTGGAGCAGGAGAAGTCGTTGACGCCGCCGCGAGTGTAGAACAGCGCCTCGCCGACAGCTGCCGCCTCCTTCTCCTTCGGATGCGAAAGCTGCGGCTCGATCTTCATGCCGTTCGATTTGTTGGCGATGAAGGCGACGAGATCCTCCATGTCGGAGGCTTTGCCCGGGCCGGAGAAGCGGCGCGCGACGACATCCGTCGTGTCGAGGCCCTGGAGCTTGTCCATGCACCAGAGCAGCCGCTGCTCCAGGTCCATGACCTTGTCGGCATCGGCGAAGTAGCGCGGCAGCTTGGCATAGGCTCCCTCGAGCTTACCCGCCCCCTCGCCGAGGTCGCAGCCTTCCAGCGAAACGTTCTTGGTGCCACGTGCCTCGCTCCACAGAGCCTCGCCGCGATCGACTGCGAGGAAGCCTGGATTCGAGAACGGGTCCGACAGCATTTGCCGGTAGCGCTCGATTTCCTTCTCGCTGTCGTCCTGCGGCGACTGCGCCGCCAGCCGGGCGCTCGCCAGGCTCAAGGCAGCCGTAAAGACGGCCGCTGCAATCAGCGGAATCCTCATCCCTCGCCCTTTCGTTTCCTCGCCGGCCGCTTATGCTGCGGATCGGTTCAAAGCCCGCACGGGCTTTACATTCACAAAAAACAATATAACGATACGTGCAAATGATGTGCGGCGATCGGTCGCTTCGTCAAGCGCAAAAATGAGAGCAGTTCCAGGGAGGAACACGAATGAAAAACAGCCTGGAAAGGCTTTCTCGCCGCGATTCCATCAAGCTCGCAGCGGCAGCTTTCGCCGCCGCGGCGATCGCGCCGCGCCTGGCTTTTGCCGATGAGAAGGCTGTCGCAGCCGAGATCAAAAAGCTCTACGGCGACAAGGCGATGGGGCAGGGTAGGATCAAGCTCGACGTGCCGGAGATCGCCGAGAACGGCCTCGTCGTCCCGATCGGCGTCGAAGTCGAGAGCCCGATGACGGATGCCGACTACGTCAAGGCGGTGCACGTCTTCGCCGACGGCAACCCGCAGCCGGGTGTCGTCAGCTACCAGTTCACGCCCGCCTGCGGAAAGGCTTCGGCCGCGACGCGCATGCGCCTTGCGCAGACGCAGGACGTGATCTGCATCGCGGAGATGTCGAACGGCGATCTTTTTTCGGCGAAGGCCAACGTCAAGGTCACGATCGGCGGCTGCGGCGGCTAAGTAGCCCGCGGGCCGACCAGAACCAGAACAGGCGAGGAAACCATGAGCACGAAGCCCACGCCCCGGGTCCGCGTCCCGGCCAAGGCCGCAGCCGGCGAGTTGATCGAGATCAAGACGCTGATCTCGCACGAGATGGAATCAGGCCAGCGCAAGGACGTCAAGGGCGGAACCATTCCGCGCAAGATCATCAACAAGTTCACTGCGAGCTTCAACGGCAAGCCGGTCTTCGTCGCGGATTGGAACCCGGCGATTTCGGCGAACCCCTATCAGTCGTTCTTCTTCAAGGCTGCGGAATCCGGTGAGTTCACCTTTGCCTGGAAGGATGACGACGGTTCCGAATATACCGCCAAGAGCAAGCTGACCGTCGGCTAGCGCCGACTTCGGCCCGGCGCGTTCGGAAGCGTCGTCGGGCATGCATCCTCCGATTCCGATCGTTGTTCCCGGGCCGCGGCATGCGCGCGCCCAAAGGACGAGTCATGATCTCGAAACGTGAATTCCTGCAGGCGACGGGTGTCGCCGCGGTGCTGGCGGCATCGTCCGGACTCGGACCGCTGGGTCGCGCCGCGGCGCAGCAGAAGCTCTCGCAGGCCGATATCCTGCGCTTCGACCCGCTCGGCACCGTCACGATCCTGTATCTCGCCGATATCCACGCGCAGCTCATGCCGCTGCATTTTCGCGAGCCTTCGGTCAATCTCGGTGTCGGCGAGGTCAAGGGCGTGCCGCCGCATCTCACTGACGCAGCCTTCCGCGACTACTTCAAGGTCGCTGCGGGCTCGCCCGAAGCCTTCGCACTGACATCGGACGATTTCGTCCATCTCGCGCGCAACTACGGCAGGATGGGCGGTCTCGATCGCGTTGCGACCCTGGTTAAGGCGGTCCGGGCCGAGCGCGGCGACGACAAGGTGCTGCTGCTCGATGGTGGCGATACCTGGCAGGGTAGCTGGAGCGCACTGCAGACCAAGGGCCAGGACATGGTCGATGCCATGTCCGCGCTGAAGGTCGATGCGATGACCTCGCACTGGGAGTTCACGCTCGGCGCTGACCGCGTGAAGGAGATCGTGGACGCCGCTCCCTTCGCCTTCCTCGCTCAGAACATCCGCGACAAGGAATGGAACGAGCCGGTCTTTCCGCCGCGCAAGATCTTCGAGAAGGGCGGGGCGAAGATCGCCGTCATCGGCCAGGCCCTGCCGCGCACGGCGATTGCCAACCCGCGCTGGATGTTCCCGGAATGGGAATTCGGCATCCGCGAGGAGGATCTGCAGAAGCAGGTCGACGAGGCGCGCGCCGAGGGGGCCAGTGTCGTCGTTCTGCTTTCGCATGACGGTTTCGACGTCGACCGCAAGCTCGCCTCGCGGGTCAGGGGCATCGACGTCATCCTGACCGCCCACACGCACGATGCGATGCCGGGGCTGATCCGCGTCGGCGACACCGTGCTCGTCGCCACCGGGTCGCACGGCAAATTCGTTTCGCGCCTCGATCTCGCGGTGAAGGACGGCAGGCTCGCGGACATCCGCTTCAAGCTCATGCCGGTCTTTGCCGATGCGATCGCGCCGGATGCCGAGATGGCGGCGCTGGTGACGAAGCTGCGCCAGCCCTACGCGGCCGATCTTGCCGAGGAAATCGGCCGGACGGATTCGCTGCTCTACCGGCGCGGCAACTTCAACGGCACCTTCGACGACCTGATCTGTGCCGCGATGATGCAGCAGCGTGACGCGGAGATCACGCTGTCGCCCGGCTTCCGCTGGGGCGGTTCGCTCCTTCCGGGCGAGCCGATCACCTGGGAGGCGATCACCAACGCCACCGCGATCACCTATCCGAACTGCTACCGGATGGAGATGACGGGCCAGCAGCTCAAGGATGTGCTCGAAGATGTCGCCGACAACATCTTCCACCCCGACCCCTATTTCCAGGGCGGCGGCGACATGGTCCGCGTCGGCGGCATGGGCTACGCCATCGACGTTGCCCGGCCGATGGGCAGCCGCATCTCGGAAATGACCCATCTGAAATCCGGCCAGCCGATCGAGGCGGGCAAAAGTTATGTCGTTTCCGGCTGGGCGAGCGTCAACGAGAGTACGCAGGGGCCGCCAATCTGGGATGTCGTGCGCGATCACGTCGCCGCTTCAGGGACCATTTCGCTTCAGCCGAACACCGCCGTGAAAGTGAGCGGCGCATGATCGCCGTCGCGTCCGGCCTCACCCGTCATCGGAGGACATGAGAGGATGACCTCGCACAGCGACGATTTTGCTCCGAGCCGACGCCGCTTCCTGGGCGGCGCGGCGCTCGCCGGCGCGGGGCTCGTCGCCGCCGGCCCTGCGCGGGCCGAGACGGCCAAGCCCGACCCGCTCATCACAGAGGTGCAGGACTGGAACCGCTATCTGGGGGAGGGCGTCGACAAGCACCCCTACGGCGTGCCGTCCCGCTTCGAGAAGAACGTTGTGCGGCGCGATGTGCCGTGGCTGACGGCTTCGCCGGAATCCTCGGTCAACTTCACGCCGCTGCACGATCTCGACGGCATCATCACCCCTTCCGGCCTGTGCTTCGAGCGCCATCATGGCGGCATCGCGGACATCGATCCGGCCAACCACAGGCTGATGATTCACGGCCTGGTCGACAAGCCGCTCGTCTTCACGATGGAGGACATCAGGCGGATGCCGCGCGAGAACAGGATCTTCTTCCTGGAATGCGCGGCGAATTCCGGGATGGAGTGGCGCGGGGCGCAGCTCAACGGCTGCCAGTTCACGCACGGCATGGTTCACAACGTCATGTATACCGGCGTGCCGTTGCGGACGATCCTGGCCGAGGCGGGCCTGAAGCCGAAGGCGAAATGGCTCATGCTCGAAGGCGCCGATGCCGCGGGCATGAACCGCTCGCTCCCGCTGGAAAAGGCGCTCGATGACGTCCTCATCGCCTTCGCCATGAACGGCGAGGCGCTGCGGCCGGAACAGGGCTATCCGCTGCGTGCCGTCATTCCCGGTTGGGAAGGCAATCTCTGGGTCAAGTGGCTGCGCCGGATCGAGGTTGGCGACATGCCCTGGATGGCGCGCGAGGAGACTTCCAAATACACCGACCTGCTTGCGGATGGACGCTCGCGCCGCTTCACCTTCGTCATGGATGCGAAGTCGGTCGTCACCAGCCCCTCGCCGCAGGCGCCGCTGAAGCACAAGGGCCGCAACGTCCTCTCTGGGCTCGCATGGTCGGGACGCGGCACGATCAAGCGGGTCGACGTCACCCTCGATGGCGGCAAGAACTGGCAGCACGCACGCATCGACGGCCCGGTTCTCGAGAAGTCGCTGACCCGCTTCTACGTCGATTTCGACTGGAATGGCGGCGAATTGCTGGTTCAGTCGCGGGCTATCGACTCCACCGGTTATGTTCAGCCGACGAAAGAAGAACTGCGCAAGGTCCGCGGCGCCAACTCGATCTATCACAACAACGGCATCCAGACCTGGCACGTGAAGCCGAACGGGGAGACCGAGAATGTCGAAATCTCCTAGGGTCGCGCTTCTGGCGGCTGCCGCCGGCCTTGCCCTTGCGCTGGCCGGCCCGCTCGTCGCCCAGCCCGTGCACAAGCCGCACCCTGCGGCGCACCCGCATGCGGCTCAGGCTCCTGCGCAGCCGCTTCCGCCGGCGGCCGCCCGGATGGGCCTCGGCCGCGAGGCGCTTCCGGAGGAGATCAAGGCCTGGTCGATCGATGTCAGGCCGGACGGGAAGGGGCTGCCACCCGGCAAGGGCACGGTGCGGCAGGGAGACGAGCTGTTTCAGGCGCAATGCGCGGCCTGCCATGGCGAGTTCGGGCAGGGAAACGGCCGCTGGCCGGTCCTGGCCGGCGGGCAGGGCTCGCTCAAGGACGACCGACCGGAAAAGACCATCGGCTCGTTCTGGCCAGACCTGTCGACGGTGTTCGACTATGTCCGCCGCGCCATGCCGTTCGGCAATGCACAGTCGCTGCAGCCGGACGAGGTCTATGCCCTGACGGCCTATCTCCTCTACCTCAACGATATCGTCAAGGACGAGGATTTCGAGCTTTCGGACAAGAACTTCACCTCGGTTAAGCTTCCCAACGCCGCGGCTTTCTACGACGATGACCGGGAGACGACGGAGAAGTCGTTTTGGGGCAGGCAGCCTTGCATGAAGGACTGCAAGGCGGAGGCGAAGATCACGGGCCGCGCGACCGTGCTGGACGTCACGCCCGATTCCAAGACGGCTCCCAAGGTCGATTGATGGGAGCGGCGCCGGTGGCTTCGGGATGGATGAGCTTCGCCGCCATGGCAGCCGGGCTGGCCGCTGGTTCGGCCCAGGCGGCGGGTGACCGGGCTCTCGGAGAATATCTCTCCGCCGAATGCGCGGCCTGCCATGTCGGCAGCGCGTCCGGGGCGCAGGGCATCCCGGCTCTTGCCGGCATGCCGGCCGGGCAGCTCACCGCGTTGATGATGTCCTACCGGCGTGGCGAACGCGACAATGCCGCCATGCGCAATGTTGCACGGCAACTTTCGGAAGACGATATCGCGGCTCTGGCCGCCTATTACGAGGGGCTGAAAACGGCCCCCTGACCGTCGATATGCGGCGGCCAACAGGGAGGAGACGATGACGGATTGCACAGGGACGCCGTCGCGGCGCGGCTTGCTCGCCGCCGCGGCTTCAGGGCTGGCGGTGGCGGCGACCGCCGCGGCTGCCGCCGCTCCCCGGGACGTCGGTCTCGCGGAGCTCAAGAAGGAAGCCGACATCGCTTGCCTCTATCACTGCGACTTCGGCGACGCTGCGCGCTTCGAGCAGATGCTGACCAACATCGCGAACCACTATTCCGCCTACGATGCCGATCCGTTCGCGCTGCAGCTGGCGATCGTGGCGCATGGAGCGGGCGTGAAGTTCTTCCTGAAGGACCTCGAGGGCACCGCCTGGGCCGGGGACGCGGCCGCGATGAAATCCTTCGACCGTGTCGAGGCGCTCGCCAAGAACGGGCTCAAGGTGCATCTCTGCGAGATCACCTTCCAGCGCAACAGGATCGACAAGGCGAAGGCGAGGGAAGCCGCTTTCGCGAGCTTCGTGCCGTCGGGCGTCGCGACCGTGGCCGCGCTCCAGGCGAAGGGCTTCGCCTATATGAAGGTCGGTTGACGATGGCGATGCGGGTCCACCGACGCAGGCTTCTCGAAACCGGGCTTGTCGCCGCCGCGAGCATGGTGGCGCCTGCCGTGATCGGGCAGGCGCGGCCTCGCGTCGTCGTTGTGGGTGGCGGAGCCGGCGGCGCCACGGCCGCCCGCTATATGGCGCGGGATTCGAATGGCCAGCTCGCGGTGACGCTGGTCGAAGAAAACGAACTCTATCACACCTGCTTCCACTCGAACCTGTATCTTGGCGGGTTCAAGAGCTACGCCGAGATCACCCATCGCTACGACACGCTCGCCAGCCGCTACGGCATCGCGCTCGCCCGCGACCGCGCGGAGGGGATCGACCGTGACAGGCGCGAGGTGGTGCTTCGCGGCGGCACGCGCCTGCCCTATGACCGGTTGGTCCTCTCGCCGGGCATCGACCTCAAATACGATTCCGTTCCCGGCTGGTCCAAGACCGCGGAGGAAACCATGCCGCATGGCTGGAAGCCTGGACCCCAGACCCAGCTCATCCGGAAGAAGCTCGAAGCCGTGCCGAATGGCGGCACGATCGTGATGGTCGCCCCGCCCAATCCCTATCGCTGCCCGCCCGGCCCCTACGAGCGCGCCTCGATGTTCGCGCATGTGTTGAAGAGCACGGGCCGTGGAGATGCCCGCATCGTCATCCTCGATCCGAAGGAGAGCTTTTCCAAGCAGGGCGTCTTCCAGGAGGGCTGGGAAAGATATTACGGCACGATGATCGAATGGCTCGGTCCGAAGATCCACGACGGCATCAGGTCGGTCGACCCGGCGACGAACACCGTGGTCACCGGATTCGAGACCTACCGCGACTGCGCCTTCGTCAACGTCATCCCGGCGCAGATGGCGGGCGAGATCGCGCGCCGCGCCGGGCTCGCTCCGCCGGGAGGCTATTGCGCGATCGACCCCGCGACGATGAAGGCGACCGTCGATGCCAACATCCATGTGCTGGGCGACGCCTGTGCGGCCGGCGACATGCCGAAATCGGCCTTCGCCGCGAACAGCCAGGCCAAGGTCGCGGCGATGGTCGTCCGCGCCGAGCTGACAGGCTCGCGCAGCTTTCCGCCGCGCTATCTCAACACCTGCTGGTCGCTGGTCGAGACCGACGATGCGATCAAGGTCGGCGGCCGCTACGAGCCGCGCGACGGACGCATCGCCGCCGTCGAGACCTTCGTCTCGCAGAACGATGAACCTGCCGATCTGCGCAAGCAGAACGAGGCCGAGAACCGCGGCTGGTACGCGGCCATCACCGCCGACATGTTCGGATAGCGGCCGGCCACCGCCTTCAACCCGAGACCAGAGGACACCGCATGAAGATCCTGATTCCCGCCCTGTTCCTGTCGTCGCTGCTGGCCGTCAGCTCGGCTGCGGCGCAGGACGTCTCCGTCGGCGAGCGCTCCTTCAACAAGTGCCGGGCCTGCCATCAGATCGGCGAGACGGCGAGGAACGGGGTGGGACCGGAGCTGAACGGGCTGTTCGGGCGCCATACCGGGTCGGTCGAGGGTTACGCCTATTCCGCCGCGAACAAGGCCGCCAACCTCACTTGGGACGAGAAGACTTTTGCCGAGTACATCAGGGACCCCAAGGCCAAGATCCCGGGCACGAAGATGGTCTTCGTGGGCATCAAGAACGACAAGGAAATCGCCGATCTGACCGCCTTCCTCAAGCAGTTCGGCAAGGACGGCAAGAAGATGTGAGCGGCGTGCCTGGGGCCGAGCCTGCTGGCCTGCGCCTCGCAGCCGCCGCCGCCGTCAGGGCCCGGCCTGCTTGCGACGTGCGTCCGAGACGGCCTGCTTGAAGCCGGCGTAATCCAGGGTCGAAGTCCTGAACGGACCGACGAGATAGGTCGGAGTGCCTTGGAGGCCCAGTGAATCGGCTTGCGTCATCGTGCGGCGCAGCAGAGCCGCGATCTTGTCTCGGTTGGCATCGAGATCGGCCTGCAGCCGGTCGAGATCGATGCCCGCACCCTTGATCGCCGCGGAAATCTGCTCCCGGCTGAGGCGCCCCTTGGTCGCCATCAGCGCGTCGTGGGCCTGCTGGTATCGGTCCTGATAGGCTGCCGCGAGGGCGAGCTGCGCCGCATAGACCGAGGTCTCCGCGATGACCGGCCAGTCCTTGTAGACGAGCCTGATCTTGCCGTCCTCCCTGACAATACGGGCGAGGGCTGGCGCGGACGCCTTGCAGTAGGGGCAGTTGTAGTCGAGGAACGCCACGATCGTCACGTCTCCCCGCGGATTGCCGCCAACCGGAGCGTCGGGGTCGTTCAGGATCGCTTCCGCGTCGATCCGGGACGTGCCCTGAGCCTGCGCGATGACGGGCAGCGCGGCCCCGGCGAGCGCGAGGGCGGCGATGATGGTGCGGCGGTCGTGGTTCATGGCGCGCATGTCGTTGTTCCGGTTAGGTTATGCAAGAGGGCAGCCCGGCGTTGCGGATACGAGCCACCTAAAGGCTCGCAGGTGGTCGAAGGATGACGCGATCAGTCGCACCAGCCCGAGGCAGACCTGATTTCGGTATGCTCCCTGGCGTGACGGACACTGCGATGCGCATCCTCATCGTCGAAGACGACCCGTTCTCGCCGATGCCTCGCCGTTCAACCCTTGCGATCGTGAAGACGGCGCCCAGCCAGACCGGCGCCGAACCTGCTTTCGCTCAGCTACCAGAGGAAGATTGGGGGTGTGACCGGATTCAGCCGAAGACCGCGAGGCGCTACACCTCCTCTTGCAAAATCGGCGGACCGGCGGCATTGAACCGCCCTAGGGAAGGGTGGCCGAGTGGTTTAAGGCAGCGGTCTTGAAAACCGCCGTGGGTGCAAGCCCACCGTGGGTTCGAATCCCACCCCTTCCGCCAAATAAATTCAGCCAATGCTTTGGTAAATCTAAGAATTTTGTGAAGTCATCGGGCTGTCTGCCCTAATTTCTGCCCTAACTGAACCATGCGCTTGCTGGGCCTTTTGGCCGGATCCGCGCCAGCGTGCTCCCGCTCGTGCGAGTGCGGCAGGGCCGTGAATACCCCGCTCCCAAAAATCGAATCGCAATTGGTCCTGTGTAGCGTGCTTCCATATAGCGCCATGCGTTTCATGCGGCGCGAATGAGAAATGGAGCGCCCACCATGACCCACGCCGTCGAATGCGAAAAGCAAACAAAGATCGAGCCGGAACTGTACACCGTCCAGGACACAGCGCGAATTCTGAGCATCTCAGTCGCCTCGGTATATCGATTGATCTCCCGCAGTGAACTTAAGTCAGTGAAACTTGGCGGCCGAGCGCTGGTAACGCGGGTGGCGCTCAATGATCTTTTACGTGGGATTGGTGCCTAAGACAAAAAACAAGCCCGCAGGATGGGGCCCGCGAGCTTGTTGGGGAATATCGTTTGCAATTTTGCTCTGGACGGAGCGGCATTATGTATACCAGAATATCTAGCCTGCCGCAATCAGCGAATAGGCGTGTTTGCGGCAAAACTATTCGTCGAATCGAGCTTCATTCTTCGTCGCCGGGCGCTCCTGTTGCACTGGCCTGGCGACTCGGTCGCGCCTCTTCGGGACGTATCGCCTTCAAGTGCGTCGCCTGCGAAGGGTGGCACCGGGCGCCGGACGTTGTGCACACCAGCGGCGACGTCGCTCGCGTTACGACCTGCCCGGACTGCTTTCGGCGCTCGGCCCATAAAACAGTCAACATCAAGATCGTCGGTGAGGCTCCCGGCCACATCGCCCGAGCTTTTTCCGATGGCGCACCGCTATGGGATCTCGCAATCGCGTTCGAAAACATCCGCGAGCCGTGGCATGCGCCCTTGCCGGGGCAGCGCACAATCTGGTTTCGGCGTGAGGTATTTCTGCCGAGATGGTCGGACATCGACATTGCGGTTCAGGCTCTGCGGAACGTCGGCTTCATTGCCGAGGCAACCGCCATTCGCCGGATGCTCGCGCCCTTCGCCAAGATGAACGCGTATGAGCTCTCGATATCGAACCGTTGGCGCGAGGTCGGACCAACCGCGCGGGCCTTGGTTCTTTCGTCTATGCAAAACGCATGGGAAGCTGGGGGGCGCCTATGACCGCCCACCTCCCGGCCACCGAACGCGCATGGGCGGATTTCCTCGGCGCCATGGCGTCCTGCGGCATCCGCACGAAGGACAAGATTGAGCCGTCGAGCAAGATCATCCGGTTCCACGTCGAGGGCGACAAGAAGGGCACCAAGAACGGGTGGCTGACCTTTCACGAGGACCATCCCGCGTCCGGCGCGTTCGGCTCGTACAAGCTCGGCCGCAGCGAGACCTGGACTGTCGACAAGCCCGAGCGCATGTCTCCGCAGGACCGCGCCGAAATTCAGCGCCGCATGGCCGAGACCCGCCGGCAGCGCGAGGAAGAACAGGCTCGGGCTCATGCCGCCTGTCGCGCTGCCGCCGCGGCCATCGTGGCGGCGACCGAACCGGCGCGGCAGGATCACCCCTATCTGGTCAAAAAGAACCTGAACGTCACGGCTGGGCTCAGGCAGCTTGCTCGTGATGTGAAATACGAGGTCACGGACGAGGAGAAGCCACAACGGACAGCCCGGAAGGGCGCGCTGGTCATCCCGATCTATGGCCCTGACAAGACGCTGCACAGCGTCCAGACGATCGATGGGCAGGGCCGCAAGCATTTCATCTATGGCACGAACAAGAAGGGCAATTATTGGTCTATCGGCAAGCTGACGAAGCGCATCATCATCGGCGAGGGCTATTCGACCTGCGCGACCGTGCACGCCGCAACCGGGTGCTGCACCGTCATCGCCTTCGATAGCGGAAACCTGCCGGCGGTCGCCAAGGCCATCCGGGCGAAGTATCCCGACCATGAAATCGTGCTCGCGGCCGACAACGACCGGTTCACGATGGAGCCCGTTCCGAACCCCGGCATGACCAAGGCTTGCGAGGCTGCGGCAGAAGTCGCCGGCCTTGTCGCCTGGCCCGAGTTCGATGACGGCGCCACGCTCGACGACGGCGGCACGCCGACCGACTTCAATGACTTGGCGGCCGTGCGCAAGAACCTCGAATCCGTTGCCGCTGCGTTCGCCGCGGCCGTCCCGCCGCACGACATCGAGAACCATGCGGACCCGCGCCGTGAGCGTCCTGCCCCACAAGCATCGGCGGCGCCGATCCCGCTTTCGGCTCCTTTCCGCGCCGAAATTTCGGAAGCCGCAGTGCGGGCGCTGCGCGCACGCGGTTTTGAATGGGGTTCGGAGGTCGAGGTCGCTGGCGCCTTTTGCCAGGCCGCGGCGCGCAGCCTCGGATCGCTCATCTATTCGGAGGGCCACTTCTGGACCTTCAACAGCCGTCATTGGGAACGGCTCGACGACCAAGCACTTCGCCGGGCTCTCCACATTCTGGACGGCGCCGAAATCGACCCGATGGGTAAAGCCTCTAAGCTGCTGAAGCTCTCGAGTCGTATGATCGACGGCGTACTTCGCGAGATGTCGGTTATGACGGGGGATGCTACCTTTTTCGAGAACCCGGCGCCGGGCGTACCGGCCCGCAACGGTCTTGTTCAGTTTGCCTGTGATGGGCGGGTGACGCTTGTTCCCCATGCTCCCGAGCATCGCCGCCGCTTTGTAGTCGATGCCGACTTTGAGCCTATCGTGACGCCCTACGAACCGCCAGGAGGCAGTCTTCTAGAACGGCTGTTCGCCGGCTCTTTCAAGGGCGACCATGATGCTCATGAGAAGGTCTCGCTGATTGCCGAGACCCTCGGCGCTGCTGCCGCGGGGCTGGCGACCCAGATTGGCCATCCGAAGGCGCTGCTCCTGTATGGAGCGTGCGCAGGCAACGGGAAGAGCGCGATTGCTGCCCTGTTCTCTGCGCTGCTGCCCGCCAACGCAGTTTGCAGCATTTCGCCGGCTGACATGAACGACAAGACGATGATCGTTGGCCTTGCCGGCTGTGCAGCCAACGTTGCTGACGAACTCGGCGGCAAAGCAATCGCCGGCGATATTTTCAAGCGAGCTGTGACGGGGGAAACCGTTCCAGGCAGGGACGTTTACAAGCCGAAGATGGAGTTCAAGCCAGTCGCGCAGCACGTTTTCACGACCAACAGCTTGCCGGACTTCGCAGGCGGCTTTGATCGTGGTCTGCAACGGCGTTTTATGGTGGTGGAATTCAGCCGGCCGATTCCTGCAGCTGAGATCGTCCCCAACATTGCAGAGCGGATTGCTCGGGAGGAATTGGAGGCCTTGCTAGGGTTCGCTGTCACTGGCGCATCGCGTTTGGTGAAGCGCGGCGGGTTTTCCGTTCCGGCGTCGTCCAAGGCCGCGCTTGATACCTGGTTGAGGTCTGACCCGTTGCAACAATGGTCCGAGTTCCATCTGCAATCGACTTCCGAGCCACCTCCCGGCGGTTGGCCCAAGACGAGAGAATTGTTCGAATCCTGCCGACGCTGGATGCTCAATGAGGGCTACCGGGAAAGCTCGGTTCCCGCTCCGAACGTTTTCACGCAGCGCTTGCGGAGCATGAAGCTCATTCGCGACACGGTGCGGCGCTCGGACGGGGCGCGCGCCATCGGCGTCACCTTGGCGTCCGCACGCTGAGCCATATGGCTGCCAAGACGCCTGTGAGTGTAGGTCTAGTGTAGGTCTAGTGCGCCGAATTTCGCCCTAACTTATTGAAAGTGTTTAGGTGGTGATAAGCGCACCAAAAATCTTTCTATAAACTTGGTTGTCCGGACTTTTCGGACTCTCTCGCGCGTATAAAAGTTTTTGATGATCAACCTACACCTAAACACTTTCAATGAATTAGGCCGAAAATGCCCACACTCATCGAACACCCGGCAACACTCCGCAAAAAGTGTCAACCAAGTCAGCCGCGTCATTATTTGTCGTTCTTATCATATAGATAGAATATTGTCACAAACGCATTCATTTTGATCGATAGCGGGTTGCCACTGATCCTTGATTTCTCCTTATATAGGCAAAGATCAACTTTCCAGATGCTCCAGAAATGCTAAATTCTCTGCATGAGCACGAACATGTCCCCAACCATCGATAGCGATCGCTTGGATCGTTACATCGCCGCCTCCGATGCGGCCCGCGCGGCCTGGGAGGATGGCAAGGAAGCGCTGAAAGACGCACGCGGCGTCCTCGCCGCCGAAAAAGGTCACTTGGCGCGGCTCGAACTGCACTTTGGCGGCCGACTCGATCCGAAACACCCGAACGTCAAGCACACCGTTGAGAAGATGCGGGCCGCGCAGAAGGCAGTCACTGCCGCACAGCATAGGGTCGACGAATTGGCTTCGACGTTGCGCCGCGCCCGCGCGCTCGAAACAGCTTGTCGCGATTTCGCGAACAAAAACGGCGTCAGAAACCGCGATGCTTACGACAGGCCGCGGACCATCTTCACCGGGTCACTGTCATGAAAATCCGTAGCCTCGCCTCATCGCTTGCCAACGCCGTTTCTGCACAGCGCTCGGCGGCGCAGGAAATCCAGAGGAATTTCGACGAGATCAGAAGCCGGATTCGCGAAATCCGCGGCCAGCTTCGGGATGCCCATTCCGCTGCACCTGATACGGCAGGCATCCGCGAGCGAGCAACGATCGTAGTCTCGCAACTCGCCGACGAGGCTCGTGGCCGCATCTACTTTCAGCATCTCAGGACCGAGGCGGACGAATTCGACGCCGCGACCTTCATCAAAAGCGCGGCAACCGTTTCAATACTGCACGCGCCACCTTCTGTTGGCGGCGGCACCGGCCTCGGCTTCACGTCGAAAACGAACGTGACCCCCCTCCACCTGGAGGCGCTACTGCGCCCGGATGACTTGACTGCGATGCTGGTTCGGGAAGCTGAAGCCGGCTTCGAAGGAGCTTCGGAACTCAGGTTGTCAACGAAGGAGCGCGAAGCTCTCATTCAACGTCTGACCTCTGAACTCGACGAGCTTGAGCGCGCGGACGAGGCTGCCTGCCGGGAAGCTGAATCAGCTGGCTTCAACGTCGAGCGACGTACCGATGCAGATCCGCGTTGGCTGCTCGCTGCCGACTCCGACCTGCGAGCGGCGTGACATAAATATTCTCGCGGGTCCTTGGATGGACACCCCCCTACACGGGTGAACGCAGCCGCGTGCTTTCGTTCACGGCCAAGCGTTTTGCCACTGAACGAATCTCAATTCCTCGCGCGTACGCTCGCGCATAATGCGCGCAAGCGCGCGGAAACTGTAGTGCTCTAACCGGCAGGTTTCTCCATGAAGCATTCCGCTAGACCAACCGTCCCTCAACTCGCCGCCGGTCACCCACCGTCATCGACCCGTCGCGTTGCTCTCGATCGCGCGCAGCGTTTTGCCCTCGCTCTGGCCGAACAAGCCGAGCGAGCTCGCGTGGAAGCAATGACGCCTGCAGAGAGAGCGTCCGATTTGTCCAGTAAAGCGGCCTGGGCGCGCCACGAGGCTCGTGAACTCGAGCAGCAATTGGCACTGGACGAAATTGAGCGCGAGCGACGCGCCAAGCTCCGGGCTCTCATACCTGCTCGGGCGGTGTCCGAGCTGGAAAAGGCCGTTGCCGCTGCCCAAGCGCGAGCAGCCGAACTGACGAAGCTCGGCGCTTTCGCTGCAAAATACGGAGCCCCCTTCGACGTCGCCGCTGCGATTGCGAGCCCCATCACGCTCGACGCTGCTCGCAATCAGGTCATGGACGCCATGGCCGCAGAAAGCGAACGCTATTCCATTCGCCCGTATTCGTCAGCGTCTAGCGCGCAGGCCGAGAACCACGCCGCCGGCTGGGATCGGGCCCTTTCCACTGTCGCCGCCCGCCGCGGCGTGCAGCCCGCCGCGTGACGGCTCATCGCGAGAATGCGCCTATGAATGTCACAAATTTCCATGCGCACCCTCGCACTGCAGAGGCGCGCGCTATCCTCGTCACGCTGCATCTGCATGTGAAGCCGGTAATGATCGACGGAAAAGCCGTGTGGTCTATCGACCTGCGTGACGCAGCCGGCGGAGCTGCCGCGCTGCAGGCCGCACGCAATGCCGGTGGCGGGGATACCGATCAGGGAACCGCTGCATTCCTGCGCATGTCCGGTCTCACTCTGTCGCAGATGCTCGCCCTCGACGCGGACGAACTCATGCGATGCCTCATGGTCGCGCTGACACTCGCCGAGGTTGCCAGCGCCATCGCGAACGAAGGCTGAAATGTCCGCCGCTGCAACCGCGAAAGTCACGGTCCGCCTTCTGGATCAATTCACAGCCCCGTCGCGCATCGTGCAGAATTCGATGCGCGCGATGCTCGGGAATATGCGGGCGCTGTCAGGCGCGCGCATCGGCATCGGAAAGCAGCTTGAGGCCGCCACGGCGCGCGCGAAGGAGTTGCGGTCGTCGCTGATGGGCATCGGCGCAACGAGCCTAGTCGCTGCCTACAGCGTCAAGCGCCTGATGAAATCCGGCATCGACCTTGAGACGGTCATGATGGATATCCGCCAGAAGGCGGACCTGACGTCCGAAGCCACCGCGGCAATGCGCGATCGCATTCTGCAGATCGCTCCCACGGTCAACAAGTCGGCAGGCGAAGTCGCCAAAGGCGTAGACTTCCTGATGAGCGCCGGCCTCGACCCTGCCCGCGCAATGGAGATGATCCCTGCCATCGGCAAGGCGGCAACGGCGTTTGGCGCCAACATCGAGGATATTGCCAAGTCTAGCTATGCTGCGATCGACAACCTGAAGGTGCCGGCCAAAGAGCTTGCTCGCACGCTGGACATCATGGCCGCGGCAGGCAATGCCGGCAGTTTCGAACTAAAGGATATGGCGCAGTATTTCCCGCAACTGACTGCTGCGGCCGAAGCTCTCGGGATGCGAGGAAACACAGGCGTTGCCAGGCTGGCAGCGGCGCTGCAAATCGCGCGGAAAGGTGCTGGCGACGCGTCGAGCGCGGCCACAAACACCGCGAACGCGATGCAAAAGATCGTCAGCCCGGAGACAACGAAGAAGTTCAGGAAATTCGGCATCGACATCCGCAAGGAGCTTAAGAAAACTCAGGAATCGGGTGGCGATGTATTCGAGATGCTGGTCAACCTGACACGAAAGGCTGTGAAGGGGGATATCTCAAAGCTTGGCGATTTGTTTGAAGATGCGCAGGTTCAGAATTTCCTGCGGCCAATGATCGCAAACCCCGATGAATACAAAAAAATTCGCGACAAGTCGGCAGCGGCAGATGGCGTTGTCGAGGATGATTATCGCAATCGGATGACGACGCTCGCTGAGCGTCTGAATCGCCTTATGAACGCGTTCGATACGCTAACGATCAAGATCAGCGACGCGCTTGCACCATGGATTGGGGCGCTTGCGGACAAGGTCGCACCGCTCGTCGATTACGTCTCCGAACTCGCTGGCAAATATCCGGGCTATACGGCGGCCATCGTCGGCGTGACGACCGCCCTGGCCGGTCTTGCCGCGACTATTGCCGTCGTCCGCCTTCTGGCGGCCGGGCTCGCAATCGTCGGGCTCAAGGGAGCCAGCGGGCTCTTGAATTACCTCGCCCCAAAGGCGCCCCGGCCAGGTCAGCAGGCGCCGGGAGCCGTCCCGACCAGCGCGCCCAAAGCAGGAGCCGCCGAGGCCACCCCGAAGATCGCGACGAAGCCAGGCCCCATGCGGCCGAGCCAGCTAGAGACGGCCCGGCAAGGCATCGCGCGCATGAACGCGCCGGCAACCGCGCTCGGCCGTCTCGTTGGCGGGCTCAAGAACGGCGTTGTCGGCGCGCTGGCGTATTACTTCGGCAGCAAGGCGATTGATGCCGGATTCGATGCATTGCCGAAGCCGAATTACCCGAAGGGATACGACCCCGATGCCGAAATGAACATGGGGATCGTGGATCGCGTCAAGCGCCTGTGGAACGGATCACCTGACAGCGAAAAGCCTATTGGCGCGCCGGACGCGAATGCTCCCGACGCCGTGCCAGCGCCCAACGCGAAGCCGAGCGGCGTCGCCGCCGGCACCGGCCTCGGTCAGGGGATCAAGGAAGGGCTGGCTGGGCAGCGCCCAGCCGTTATGGACGAGGTCGACGCTATGATCGCTGCGGTACAAGCTAGGCTCGCTGCCGCGGGGTTGAAGCTCAGTGTAACGCCGCAGCTCGAAGGCGGCGGAGCGGCGTTGCGCTCGCTGCATTCGGATGCCGGGTTCTGATGACACCTACCGAACGTCGTCTGCGTGAAGAGATCGATCAGCTTCGCGAGGAAAGCCGCTGGCTCAGGGAATTGCTACGCCCGCCTGAGTTCCTACCAGCGGTCTTCCGCTTCACGGCGCTCGAAGAGCGCGCTTTCAAGGCACTTCTGAACCGCGATCAGTGGCCCCGTGAATCGCTGCACAACGTCACCTATGACGAGCACAACGATAGAGACCTGCCCGACATCAAAGTTATCGACGTGATGATCTGCAAGATGCGGAAGAAGCTCAAGCCGCTCGGCGTCGAGATTGAGACGCTGTACGGGCAGGGATACCGCATCTCATCGGAACATAAGCAGCGGGTTCGTGACGTCATTGCAGCCGAGTACGCCAAGGAAATGGCTGCAGCAGACGCCATCCGCGCAAAGGGTATCCCTGTCGCCGGCGAAAGCGAGCGGCAGGGCTGGGTTGAGGTCGCCGAGGACATCAGCCGTCCCCGACAGATCGTCTCTGCGAGGCCTCAAAGCACTCAACATCGTCCAGCCGGTACAGTATCCGACCGCCGAATTTCACGAAGGACGGCCCTTGCCGACGCGAGCGCCAAGCCGCAAGGGTACCCGGCGTGACTGCACCCGCCCATCGTTTGCTGAGCTCAGATGGCGTTAGATACTCCACCTCGCCGGCGTTACGCATTGGTCTGGCGACCGCGGACGCGATCCTCGGAGCTCGGCAGCCGCCATCCGGCATAGGCCAGCGAGCGGATCCCCTCATCGATCGAACGCAGCCACTGCCTTGCCGCCCCGTCACCCAAGGACGACGCCATCTGATGGGCGAGCTCAGCAATCGAAGCCTCGAAACCCTCTGGCGTCGTTGGCACGGCGACCCGGACAGCTTCCAAGTCGCCCTCAAATCTTTCGCACCAAGCGTCAAACTGGTCGGGCGACTGATCGAACTGGCTCGTATTCTCCTCATAGCTCCTACGTGTCCGATGAAATTGCTTCAAAGCGTCGAAAACCGGGTCAGCCGAACAGTCACCAAAATCCCGGACAAGGCTTTCGCTGATGTCCCTAAGCGTCGGAATTTCGTGTTTACGCATGGATTAGTCTCCTGATTGCTTTCGCACAATAAGGATTGATCAAATTCGTATACGAGTCAAATAATGCGAACGATTTGTAATATGCAAATTATTGTTTTTCGTACCCGCATTGTAATTCAAATACTTAGTTCAAACCCGAAGTGTAACTAATTTTGCCTAGAATTATCGTCTGAGCGAATCGTAAATTTTTCGGGGGTGCCTCATGGCCAGCAAGACCGTCTGCGTGATCAAGATCGATGGGCAGGACGTCAGTTCCGACGTCATGCCGTACCTCATGAACCTGTCGATCACGGACAAGGCCGGGTTCAGTTCTGACGAGTGCTCGATTGAGCTCGACGACCGTGGCGGGGTTCTCGCGTTCCCGCGCGACGGCGCAGCCATCGAAATCTACATGGGCGACCGGAACGGCGTCCGGCTCGCCTTCCGTGGCACGGTCGACGAAGTGAAGACGAAGGGCGACCGGGACGGCGGAACCGTCCTGACGGTGTCCGGTAAGGGCTTCGACACCAAGGGGAAGGCCAAGGAACAGCGGCAGAAGCATTGGGACGACAAGACCCTGTCCGATGTCATGAGCGAGGCGGGCAGGGCGGCCGGGCTCGACAGCGTCCAGGTCTCTCCCGCGCTCGCCGGCATCACCCGGAAGTATTGGGCGATGCAGAACGAGTCGTTCATCCACTTCGGCGAGCGCCTGGCGCGCGAGGTCGGCGGAACCTTCAAGATTTCGGGCGGCAAGGCGATCATCGCCGAACGCAATGGGGGCAAGAGCGCCAGCGGCGCCGACCTGCCGACCATCTCCGCGACGCGCGGCGTCAACCTGTTGGGATGGGACATCAATCCGGTCTTGGGCCGGCCGCGATATGCCGAGACGAAATCGAGGTACTACGATGCAAAGGCTGCGAAGTGGGTTTATCGCACCGAGCAGATCGAAGACCCCGATGCGAAAGCCACCTTCGTCGACCGCTATTCTGCCGCGGACGAGTTAGAAGCCTCCATCAGAGCGCTGTCATTCAAGAAGGAATCGGAGCGCAGCAAAGGCGCCGGCACCATCAGCATCGACGGAAACGTTGATGCCCAGCCCGAAGCGAACGTGATCCTTGCGAACGCCCGCCCCGGCGCAGATGGCACCTATCGGATCGACGGCGTGCAGCACGAATTCAACCGGTCGAGCGGCTGGACCACGCGGCTCGACGTGAAGCAGCCGCAGGGCGAAGCCGGTAAGGACAGCCGGACGTCGAAGCGGAAAGTCAGCACCGCAAGGCCGAGCGGCATCCAGGACAGCACGAACCGAACGGGGGAGGCTACCTTGGCGGTCGGTTAAGGGGCTTTGCGATACGACGGTCACAGGCTTGATACGAAGATTTGCCTGCCTGGTCGGCTATCCAAAGGGAATTGAGGTTCCGGACCCCACTTTCCCAACAAACCGGATGACTCGCGCTTTTTGATTCGGCTAGCCTCCCGCCATCAAAATGCGGGGGGAAGGCCGATGATTAGGACTATTCACCTAAGGGGGGTTCAGTGGATCGGTCGAACTGAAAACCTTCTCGATCTCCTTCGCACGACGTTGGCTGCCTGTCCCCACGTGGACGATACCGAGTGTCGGGTCGGCGGTCAGATTTGCGAAGTCCGCCATCGCCACGTTTCGCAAGATGAAATCAGGCTGCATCTATCCTTGCATGTTCCAGGCGCGCATAGGGGAATTCGTCCGCATGCAGGTGGGCAGCCGGCCGGAGATCTTTCGACGGCAGTAGCTCCGGACGGATCGGAGTTCACGGAGCGCGAACTCGCTCTGGTAGTACGACGTCAGCACGTTGGATATGTGGCCGCAGGCAGAGCCAGAAGTGAGACGGTTGCTAGGGCGCTGGCGAAACTCGTTGAGTTGCAACATGGGGCGGATATCGGCAATCGCCTCGTGCTGTCGGCCAGAGCGGACCCGGCAGCGATACAGAGGATGTTGGCGCAAGGCGTCGATCGGTTTGATCTTGGGGTCTCGCTTCCGCATGCCGACGCAGCCGAAGTCGTTGACGGACAGCCGCTGTCACTTTCTGACACCATTGGTAGGGCAATAGTGAGAGGACTCTCAACACGTTTGCATGTCGATCACCGCGAGGACCAAGTCGATGAGTTGGCGAACATGGACGTGAATATCTCCATCAATGCCCGGAGAGGAGCGCCCGCGGCTGAGATCGAAGCGCTGACCACTCTCGCAACCGAAGCGGTCGAAGACGATGAAGAGTTCGCAATTCGAACGTTAACGAAAGCCAGATTTACACGTGAAGAGCTTCTTTTGCGATCAAGTTACTATGATCCAGGTAATGAAGCAATCTTGAGCGTTGATATGGCCTGGAACAAAATCGCAGAATTCTTGGATTCGATCCAATGAAAGACCCTGAAAGATTACCTACATCAAGAAAGATTGCTTACGGTCGAATTATCGTCATCGGCCTGTGCTTAGTCTCTTCGCTCATCCTAACGATTTTTTTCAGCGACAGACTTACAAATAAAGCTGATGTTTTGGCGTTAATCGCAGCGATTTTTGCTATTCTTGCGGGTGTGTTGATCGCAATAATCAGCATCCTTGGCGATCCAAGTATGCTTTTAGATCAATCTTGGCGTCATAGTTATCTCTCTGCCGAGGAGACACAAAGAAAAATACACAGGCAAACAGATATATTCATAATATATATCATTCTACTGTCTGCTTTGTTTGTTTTTCTCCTATGCCCCGAGGGGAGTGTTCAATATAGAATAGCGCAAATCGTGTGTTTCTTCCTTACGTCGTTAGCGTTCCAAGCATCTCTGACCCTTCCATTCTCTCTTCGTTCCATTCAGAGACAGAGGCTCAACAAAGCCATAGCCCATCTCAGGGCGGGCAAAGCTGGATGAAGTGAATAGGCCGCCCCGATGATTTATTGGGCGCAGCGGATTGGGCTCGTCATTTAAGATATCTTCCCAATTAAGAAGCCCACCCCAACCAGCATAATGGCTCCGAGCATGCTGCCGACCACAAACGTCCATGGCGGCGGGCTATTCTGCACGCGTTCCAAGAGCGGTTGCATCGACAAGCCCTGCCGTTCGGCGAAGACGCGCGATCTTTCGACGAATGTGCGAAGTTCTGCCTGCCGGCGCTCGATGCGAGCAGTTTCAGCTTGCTGATCCATCGGCTGCATTTTCCTCCCCGGCTTCTGACTTTGAGCAGAAGGCAGCCCATTCATCCATGAGCGTCCGACGTTTTTCGAGTGCGTCCCCGCGGCGGTAGGCCCTCTCCGTTTCGTCGCCGACAACATGCGCAAGCGCGGCCTCGGCAATCTCGCGAGGAACGGATGTGCATTCGCCAGCCCAATCGCGAAATGAGCTACGGAAGCCATGAACGGTGATGCCGGTCAGCTTCATCCGGTCGTGCAAAAGCATCGCCATCGACATGTTGGAAAGAGGCCGCCCCTTCCGCTGGCCTGGGAATACGAACGACTCGCCCTGATCGTCCTTGGGGCGCAGCTTGGCGGCCACGTTGAGCACGGCGAGGGCTGAATCAGATAGCGGTACGCGATGTTCGCGCTTCGCCTTCATGCGTCCTGCCGGAACCGTCCAGACAGCAGCATTGAGATCAATCTCTTTCCACTGCGCGCCGAGCGTTTCGCCGGACCGAGCCGCAGTCAGAATCGTGAACTCAACCGCGAGGGCGGCCACCGCCTGACGCTGGCGGAGCGCCGTCATAAATTCCGGGACGTCGGCATAGGGCAGGGCGGCGTGATGGCCGCGGCTGAGCTTCCTGCGCCTCGGCAGCAGCCGGTCCAGATGGTTGCGCCACTGCGCCGGATTGAAGCCGCTGCGGAGCCCCTTGGCGCTCGCGGCAGCAAGTACCGCCTCTATTCGGCCGCGCAGACGGCTCGCCGTCTCGGGCTTCTCCTGCCAGATGGGCGATAGCACCGAGAGCACATGGTCAGTCTCGACCTTGTCGACGGGCAGGGCGCGTAGGGCCGCGAGGGCTTCGCGATGCTGCTTCTCGGAAGCCACATCGATTCGCAGCTTACTAGCGTCTGCTTCGGTGTTGCCCAACGTCGTGCGCCATTGCTCGATGTGTTTGGGATTGCTCCAGCCTGGCGCCATGTCATCTACATAGCCGTTGGCGACCTCCCCGAAAGTCGGCGTCGCGACGATCTCGGCACGCTTGTTCTGCAGAGGGTCAAGCCCATCGACGAGGAGCGCTCGAGCTGCTTGCGAACGGTCTCGCGCCTTCGCTAGCGAGATATCGCGCGCTGACCCTAGCCCCATCTCTTTGAGCTTGCCGTGTGTCCGATAGAGGAAAACCCACCGCCGGCCGCCATTGGGCGAGATCGAGAAATACAGGTTCCCGCCATCGGCATAGCGTCCTGCCTCGGTCACCGTCGCTACGAACCGCGCGGATAATCGGTTCAGTCCTCTGCTCATCGTTCCTACCTGCTGCCCTAACTCCTGCCCCAACTTGAGCATGAGATTGCCTGATAGAGCATGATATGAGCTGAGAGTGACAGATCAACTAATTCCTTGATTTTACGTCATTTACTGAGAAATCCCGGCAAGGACCGGCAAGGTCGGATAAGTCGCTAACGCGGACACCCCTTCCGCCAATCCGGAGCATGGCGGCGCCAGCTGAGCGCAGCTCGTCGGACGGAAGCGCCGCCCGAAAGTCGGCGTGGCCGAAGAGACACGCTCTCGCGAAAAGTGGAAATCCTGCGACGGGCACATTGACATGTGTCTCGTTTCCGACACTTTTGTGCCCGATCCGGGGCAGCGGGATGGCCCATGAGCGGCGTCGCATCAGGCGCTCGTCGTTTAACGATCCCTTAATGGAATTGGCCGAAAACTCGGCAAGGCTGCGCATGCGGCTTGCCTTGGTATGATTTTTTGGCCCGAAAGACGGAAATGACGGCATGATTCGAGGCGCGCGCTTTTCGGCCACGGAGACATCCCCAGAATTTTCCGGGTCGGCGACGGCGCCCTTCAGTCGCGTTTCCATCGCCAGGTTAGGGTGCGTCGTTCTCGTCGGCCTGCTCGCAGCCAATTGCGCCGGCAACCAGGTTGCCGGCCGCCGCTCCAAGGAGATCGGTGCGTTTCCGCAGTGGAAATACGGTGCTGCCAGCCCCCGTGTCGTCGCCGACGGCCAGCCTGTGCCGAAGGGCGGCGGCCGCCATCTCGTGGGCAAGGCCTATTCCGTCGCCGGCAAGCGCTACGTTCCGTTCGAGAAGCCCGTCGGGTTCTCGGCGGTCGGCACCGCCTCGTGGTACGGCGAGGCGTTCCACGGCCGCCGCACCGCGAACGGCGAGGTCTACGACCGCAACAGCATCACGGCGGCGCATCCGACCATGCCGCTTCCGGCCTATGCCCGCGTGACCAATCTGCTCAACAACCGGTCGATCATCGTGCGTGTCAATGATCGCGGCCCGTTCCATGGCGGGCGCCTGATGGACGTGTCGCAGCGCACCGCCGAGGCCCTGGCCTTCCGCCATCTCGGCACGGCGCGGATCAAGATGGAATATCTCGGCCAAGCCTCTCTCGCCGGCTCGGATGACAAGCTTCTCCTCGCGACCCTTCGTACCGACGGCTCGCCGGCGCCGATCCCTGGAACGAGCGCGCGGACGATGGTCGCCAGCGCCAGCGGCGCCTCCACGAACCGGACCCCGAGCCCGGACATCGAGGACCAGATCGACACCCAGGCCGAGGCTCCGCTCCCGAGCGCGGCGTCAGACCGCCAGCCCGTCGCGCAAGCCTATGCCCCGCCGCAGCCGCGGACGATCGCTCCGGCCGAACCGATCGTCGCCACGCTCGCTTCGGCGCATTCGACGCCGTTCGCCCAGTCGGCTCCCATAGCGGCGACGCCCGTGCGGGGTGCCCCGCTGCCGCCGAACCGCCCCTTCGATCTCGACACGATTGCCAACGCCGCACGGCCGGTCGTGGTTCCCGCAACGCTGCGCACGACCTTGCCTCCGGTGCGCGCCAGCGTCGCGAGCCTGTTCGCTTCACCCGAGAAGGCTCCGATCGAGCGCTTCGGCAAGACGCATCCGCTCAATCGCCTCGTGCCGCACAGCCTGCAGTCGCTGGCACGGAATTGACGTCGCTCCGGCTTGACCGGAGCCACGGCGCTCTGCTTCAGATCGAGGCATGAGCGTGGCGTATTTTTCGGGAGTGCGAGGCAGGTCGAGTTCGGCGGGCGGGTGGCTTGCCGGGCCGGTCTGCGGTTTGGCGGTGGCGCTTCTCGTCACCGCCGTCGCGCTGCCCGCCCGGGCGCAGAATTTTCAGTCCCAGGCGCCTTTCGCTTTCCTGCTGGATTCGGATTCGGGCGCGGTCCTCTACGAAAAGGCAGCAGACGAGCCGATGGTGCCGGCCAGCATGGCCAAGATCGCCACAGCGCTCGTCGCATTCCAGGAGATCGCTGCGGGGCGCCTCAGCCTCGATAGCGAAATCGGCATATCCGAGAATGCCTGGCGCAAGGGCGGGGCGCCGGCTCGCGGCACCACGATGTTCGCTATCGTACACAGCCGCATCCGGCTCTCCGATATCCTGCAGGGGCTGATCGTTCAGGCCGGCAACGACGCCGCCATCGCGCTGGCCGAGGCGATCGCCGGCGACGAGGCGACATTTGCCCGGGTGATGACGGAGCGGGTGAGGGCGCTCGGCCTGACCAGATCGGTCTTCCGCAACGCGACCGGCATGCCGGATCCCGAGCAGCGCGTGACGGCCCGCGAACTCGCCCTTCTGGCGAACCACATCGTCAGGACCTATCCCGACCTCTACAAGATCTTCGGCCAGCGGGAGTTCACCTGGAACAAGATCCGGCAGGTGAATCGCAATCCGCTCCTGACGATGGAGATCGGCGCCGATGGGCTGCAGACCGGGGATCTCGACGACTCCGGCTATGGCCTCGTCGGTTCCGCGGTGGAAAACGGCCAACGGCTGATCGTCGTAGTGAACGGTCTCAAGACCGGCCGCGACCGCGCCTCGGAGGCGCGCAAGCTGCTGGAATGGGGCTTCCGTGCTTTCGAGAAGCGCCAGCTCTTCGGCGACGGCGAAGTGGTCGGGGAAGCCAGCGTGTATGGCGGCGAGAAGAGCCGCATCGCCTTGCGCACCAAGGGAGCGGTCAGCCTGCTGCTGCCGCGCGGCACGGGCGAGCGCCTTTCGGCCCGCATCGTCTACCAGGGGCCCCTGAACGTGCCCGTGCAGGAGGGCGCGCCCGTGGCGCAGCTGATCGTGTCGCGCGGCGAAGTGAAGACGCTGGCGGTGCCGCTCTATGCTGCCGAGACGGTGAAGGCGGGCAGCTTGCAGGGCCGTGCACTCGACGCGCTGCTCGAGCTCTCGACCGGTTGGGTTCGACAGGCGCTTGCGCGGATCACGCGGTCCTGACGTGAATCAAGGGCATTTCATCACGCTCGAGGGCGGGGAGGGCGCCGGCAAGTCGACGCTGGCGCGGGCTCTGTCGCGGCGGCTGCGCGAGGGTGGCGCCAGCGTCGTGACGACGCGCGAGCCCGGCGGATCGCCCAAGGCGGAAGCGATCCGCGAGGCGATTCTGGCCGGCCGCATCAAATCGTTCGGTCCGTTCGCGGAGGCCCTGATGTTCTCCGCGGCGCGCATCGATCATATCGATCGGCTCATCAAGCCGGCGCTGGCCGAGGGCAATTGGGTGATCTGCGATCGCTTCATCGATTCCACCCGCGTCTATCAGGGTGTGCTCGGCCAAATCGATCCCGGTCTGCTCGCCGAGCTGGAGCAGGCCACGATCGACGGGCTGATGCCGGAGCTGACGCTGATCCTCGATCTCGATCCCCGCATCGGCCTCGCCCGCGCCGCGGCGCGGCGTCGCCCCGGCGAGAGCGTCGACCGTTTCGAAGGCGAGACGCTGGCGTTCCATCGCAAGCTGCGCGAGGCTTATCTCGGGATTGCCAAGCGGGAGCCGGGCCGCTGCGTCGTGCTCGATGCGGGCCAGCCGCCCGAGGCGCTGGCGGATGCCGCATGGTCGGCGGTGAACGAGCGTCTGACAAGGCGGGACAGCTGATGCGCGAGACGAGCGACGAACCCGACCGGCTGCCGATCGCCCCGCACCCCCGTGAGACGCTGGCGCTCGTCGGCCACGCTGCGCAGGAGCGTGCCTTCCTCGATGCCTTGCGCGGCGGGCGGATGCATCACGCCTGGCTCCTGGGCGGGCCGCAGGGCGTCGGCAAGGCGACCTTCGCCTACCGCGCCGCCCGCTTCATGCTCGCGGCCGGCGACCCGCTGCGGAGGGCGGCGGGCAGCGACAGCCTCGCCATGCCGGAAAGCGATCCGGCGACGCGGCGCGTCATCGCCCGCTCGCATCCGGACCTGCATCTTCTTCGGCGCAGCCTGAAGCCCGACGGCAAGAGTTACACCAGCAACATTCCCGTCGATGCGGCGCGGCGCGTCATCGATCGCTTCGGCGCGAGCGCGGCCGAAGGCGGCTGGCGCGTCTGTATCGTCGACTCCGCCGAGGACATGGACCGGCCGACCGCCAATGCGCTGCTGAAGCTGCTCGAGGAGCCGCCGCCGCGCGCTCTGTTCCTGATCGTCGCGCATGCGCCGGGCCGGCTGCTGCCGACGATCCGCTCGCGTTGTCGCCTCCTCGGCTTCGAGCCGCTGACCGCGGATGATGTGGTGGCGGCCGGGCGCACGGCCCTGGAGCGCATGGACGCGCCTTTCGACCTATCCGCCCTGGAGCGGGCAGCCTCGCTCGCCGAGGGCTCGGTGAGGCGCGCGCTCACCTATGTCGACCCCGAAACCCTGGCCTTGGTCGAGAGCGTCAGGGCCCGGCTCGATGCGCTGCCTCGGATCGACCTCGGCGCCGTGCTGGCCCTTGCCGAGGATGTCGCCGGCAAGGCCGGCGAGCGTGACTTCGCCGTGATGATCGAGACGGTCCAGGGCTGGCTCTCCGACCATCTTCATGCCCATGCTGCGGCGCAACCGGCGCGCCTTGCACCGCTGGCGGAGGTATGGGAAAAGCTGGAGCGTTCGGCGCGCGAGGTCGAGACCTACAATCTCGACCGACGCCCGCTGGTGATGTCGATGTTTCATGATCTGTCGGCTGCGGTTTCCCGCTCGCGCGCAGCGTGAAGCGAAGCTCTCGGACAGACGATGGCCACGGCCCCGAAATTCTACCTGACGACCGCGATCCACTACACCAACGGGCCGCCGCATATCGGCCACGCCTACGAGATGGTGGCGGCGGACGCGATCGCCCGCTTCAAGCGG
The DNA here is from genome assembly GCF_001898115.1 of Allobosea sp. 67-29. GTDB lineage: Bacteria > Pseudomonadota > Alphaproteobacteria > Rhizobiales > Beijerinckiaceae > Allobosea. The sequence goes on from NZ_MKSQ01000007.1 coordinate 176,642, forward strand.
CTCGACGGCTACGACGTCTTCGCCATGACCGGCACCGACGAGCACGGCCAGAAGGTCGCGCGCACGGCGGCCCAGAACGGCCTGTCGCCGAAGGAGTTCGTCGATAAGATCGCCGGGCGCTTCCAGGAGATGGAGCGCTCGCTCGGCTGCTCCTTCGACCGCTTCATCCGCACCACGGACACCGACCATCTGCCCTCGACGCAGGAGCTCTGGCGGCGGATGGAGGCCAATGGCGACATCTATCTCGCCAAATATTCCGGCTGGTACTCGGTGCGGGACGAAGCCTTCTACGGCGAGGAGGAGACGACCCTCCAGCCCGATGGCACGCGCCTGGGCGGGCAGGGCACTCCTGTCGAGTGGATCGAGGAGGAGAGCTACTTCTTCCGCCTCGCCAAATACCAGGACGCGCTGCTGAAGCTTTATGAAGACGTCCCGGACTTCATTTCGCCGGAGACGCGGAGGAACGAGATCGTGTCCTTCGTGAAGGGCGGGCTCGAAGATCTCTCGATCAGCCGCACGACCTTTGACTGGGGTCTTCCCGTGCCGGGCGACCCGAAGCACGTCATGTATGTCTGGGTCGATGCGCTCAACAACTACCTGACCGGAACGGGTTTTCCCGATCCGCAGAGCCCCCGCGCGCATTATTGGCCGGCCGATGTCCACATCATCGGCAAGGATATCGTGCGCTTCCACGCGGTCTACTGGCCGGCCTTCCTGATGTCGGCCGGTCTGCCACTGCCCAAGCGCGTCTTCGGCCACGGCTTCCTGCTCAACAAGGGCGCCAAGATGTCGAAGTCGCTTGGCAATGTCGTCGACCCCTTCGACCTCACCGCGACCTATGGCGTCGACCAGTTGCGCTATTTCTTCCTGCGCGAGGTCTCCTTCGGCCAGGACGGCAATTACAGCCACGACGCCATCGTCGGCCGGATCAACGCCGATCTCGCCAATGATCTCGGCAATCTGGCGCAGCGCTCGCTCTCGATGATCGCCAAGAACTGCGAGGGCAGGGTGCCTGCGCCCGGTACGCTGACGGAAGCCGACGAGGCCATGCTCGCCATGGCAGACGGCGCGCTCGTCAGGGCGCGTGCGGCGATGCAGGATTTCGCGCTACACACGGTGTTGGCCGAGATCTGGGCGGTGGTGGCGGAAGCCAACCGCTATTTCGCCGGCAACGAGCCTTGGCGCCTGACCAAGAGCGACCCTGCCCGCCGCGATACGGTGCTCTATGTCACGATCGAGGTGATCCGGCAGGTCTCGATCCTGGTGCAGCCGGTGATGCCGGTGGCGGCCGGCAAGCTGCTCGACCTGCTCGCCATCGCCTCCGAGGCACGCAGCTTCGCTTCCCTTGGCAACGCCGGACGTCTGGCGAGCGGCGCGCCGCTGCCGGCGCCAAGCGCGGTCTTTCCGCGCTATGTCGAGCCCGAAGACGGTCAGGCCGCGTGATGCTGATCGATACGCATTGCCATCTCGACTTCCCGGATTTCGCCGAGGACCTGCCGGCCTATGTGGCGCGGGCCGAGGCCGCCGGGGTCGGCCGGATGGTGACGATCTCGACACGGGTTGCTCGCTTTGCCGATTATGCCGCGATCGCCGAGCGCTTTCCGTCGGTCTGGTTCTCCGTCGGCACGCATCCGCATCAGGCGCATGAGGAGCTCGACGTCACCGCCGAGCGCCTCGTCGACTTGTCGCGTCACCCGCGCTGCGTCGCCATCGGCGAAGCCGGGCTCGACTATCACTACGACTCGAGCCCGCGCGAGGCGCAGGCACAAGGCTTGCGAACCCATATCGCCGCTGCCCGGATCACGCAGCTGCCATTGGTGATCCATTCGCGCGAAGCCGACGACGACATGGCCGCGATCCTGCGCGAGGAGATGGGGAAGGGCGCCTTCCCTGCCATTCTGCACTGCTTCACCGCCGGCGAGGCGCTGGCGATGACCGGTGTCGAACTCGGCCTGTATGTTTCGTTCTCCGGTATCCTGACATTCAAGACCTCGGAAAACCTGCGCCGCATAGCGCGCATGGTCCCGCGCGAGCGCCTGCTGGTCGAGACGGATGCGCCTTATCTTGCGCCTGTACCGTTCAGAGGAAAACGTAACGAACCCTCTTACGTCGTTGAAACCGCGAAGGTCCTTGCCGATGCGATCGGCCTCTCGTTCGACGAGGCGGCGCGGATGACGACGGAAAACGCACGACGCTGCTACTGGAAGATGGACCACGCCGCACCGGTGGCGCAGGTCGCCTGAACCGGCGATGGCGCTGACGGTCACGATCCTCGGGTGCGGCTCTTCCGGCGGTGTACCGCGGCCGGGCTCCGGCTGGGGGGCCTGCGACCCGACAGATTCCCGCAATCGGCGGCGGCGCTGCTCGATCTTGGTGGAGCGCTCGGGCCCTAACGGCACGACCCGCGTTCTGGTCGACACCACGCCGGACCTGCGCGAGCAATTGCTGTCGGCCGAGGTGCCGGCGCTCGATGGCGTGCTGATGACGCACGCTCATGCCGACCATACCCACGGCATCGACGACCTTCGCGCGCTGGTCCTGCATATGCGCCGGCGCATTCGCCTCTATGCGGACACGCCGACGCAAGAAGCGCTGCGCACACGTTTCGGCTATCTCTTCGAGACGCCGCCCGGCAGCTATTATCCGCCGATCCTGGACATGGACGAGATCAATGCCGGCCATGCCCAGACGATCGAGGGCGCCGGCGGACCGATCGATGCATTGCCGTTCCGGGTCGAGCATGGTCCGAACTACGAGGCGCTCGGTTTCCGCTTCGGCGATCTGGCCTATCTGCCGGATGTCAGCCTGATCCCGCCGGCGGCAATGGAGACGATGGCCGGGCTCGACACGCTGATCCTCGACTGCCTGCGCGAGACCCCGCATCCGAGCCATTTCCATCTGGCCGAGTCGCTGGAGGCGATTGCGCTGCTGAAGCCGAGACGCGCCGTCCTCACGAACCTCCACGTCGATCTGGATTATCGCAGCCTTTCCAACCGCTTGCCGGACGACATCGAAGTGGCGTTCGACGGCATGGTCATCCGGGCGAAGGGCTGACAGCGTCACGTCCATTCGATCTGCGTCTTCATTTAAGTTCCATAATATGTCTTATGCGAATCGAATATTGCCGCACCGGCGGTGCGCGCCGCGCCGTCCTCGCCTGCGCAGGCGTCTGTATCCGGAAGGCTTGGCGGCATCGTAGGCTTGCGCGCTGCGCGCTAGCGGTCCGCCTGCGCCGAGTCGACCTCCTGGAGTGAACGCATGTCCCTCGACCCTGCCCTGCGCGACCGCATCCTCGCCGCCGTGGATGCGGGCTTCGACGAGCAGATCAGATATACCCAGGACCTGGTCCGCTTCGCTTCGACGCGTGGGCAGGAGCAGGCCGTGCAGGACTTCGTCTTCCGCGCCATGAAGGAGCGCGGCTACGCCATGGATCGCTTCGCGATGGACAGGGAGGCGATCGCCGCGCATCCCGGCGGCGCGCCGTTCTCGGATACGCATTCCCAGGCACCGATCGTCGTCGGCATTCACCGCCCACGTGTCGAGAAAGGCCGCTCGCTCATCCTGCAGGCACATGTCGACGTGGTCCCTGCCGGCCCGCGCGATCAGTGGACGCATGCGCCGTTCGACCCGGTGATCGAGGGCGACTGGATGTACGGCCGCGGCAGCGCCGACATGAAGGCGGGGGCCGGCGCGAACCTGTTCTGCCTCGACGCATTGAAACGTATCGGCTTGCAGCCGGCGGCGACGGTGTATGTCCAGTCGGTGGTGGAGGAGGAATCAACCGGCAACGGCGCGCTGATGACGCATCTGCGCGGCTATCGCGCCGATGCGGCACTGATCCCGGAACCCGAGCAGGAAATGCTGGCCCGGGCCAATATCGGCGTGCTCTGGTTCCAGTTCGAGGTTCGCGGCGTGCCGGCGCATGTGCGCGAGATGGGCACGGGCGCGAACGCGATCGATGCCGCCTACCGGATCGTCGCCGCGCTGCGCGGGCTGGAAGCCGAACTCAACGCCGAGAAGGTCGGTCGCCGTCATTTCGAGGATGAACCGCACCCGCTCAATCTGAATATCGGCAAGATCGAGGGCGGCGACTGGGCCTCCTCCGTGCCCTGCTGGTGCAAGGTCGATTGCCGCATCGGCCTCTATCCCGGCGTCACCGCGCAGGAGATCGCCCAGCGGGTCGAGGATTGCATCCGTGCAGCGTCGCGGAGCGACTCCTTCCTCGCCAACAACCCGCCGAAGGTGACCTTCAACGGGTTCTGGGCCGAAGGTTACGTGCTCGAGCCCGGGAGCGAGGCGGAGGCTGTGCTCGGACGGGCGCATGAGGCGGCCATCGGCAAGCCGCTGCGCTCCTTCATGACGGCCGCCTATCTGGATGCCCGTGTCTACGCGCTCTACGACCGGATTCCGGCGCTCTGCTACGGCCCGTCCGGCGAAGGCATCCATGCCTTCGACGAACGCGTCAGCCTGGCTTCGGTCAAGCGCATTACCGGCGCCATGGCGCTGTTCATCGCGGAATGGTGCGGGTTGGAGAGCGCCGACAGCTGAGCGCGTCAGTCCGCCGCCACATGGATGGCTGGCCGCCGGCCGTCGTTCCAGCGCCCCTCCAGCGCGCGCTCGACCTGGGCCGCCAGCTGAAGCAGCAGGCCGTCATTGGCTTGTCGCGCCTGTGCCTGGATGCCGAAAGGCAATCCGTTCTCCTGCCGGCCCATCGGCATCGATAGCGCGGGAATCCCGCACAGATTGGACAAGGGCGTATAGGCGAAGAACCGCCAGAGATTGCCGAACCAGTCGAGCACGTCGGGATTGTCGCTGGTCGTCAGATAGTCGCGGGTGCCGATCTTCGGTGTCGGCAAGGCGGTGATCGGCGTCAGGATGACGTCCCATGTCTCGAAGAAGGCTCCGAAGCCGCGCGCCGTGCTGTTGAACACCGCCTGCATCCGGTAACGCTCGGCATAGGACATGTCCCTGCCCGCTTCCCAGATCCGGATATTCATCGGCTCGATCAGCTCTTCCGGCGGTCTGGCCAAGCCCCGCGCTTCGAGCAAACCGGCAATGACCTGCGCAAAATTGCTGATATAGCAGGTCGTCTGCGCCGCGAAAGCGGCCCTGAGGTCGACATCCGGCAACGCCCAGTCGACGTGGTGGCCGAGCTCCGCGAGGAACCGCCCTGCCCGTTCCAGCTCGGACACGATGGCGGGCGTCGCGCGATAGTCCCCCCATTCGTGCGACAGGGCGATGCGCAACGGCGGAGGATCGCGCCGGATCAGCGTGGAATAAGGCTCCGGGGCGGCCCAGTACGGCATGAACTCGCCCGGAGCGCCGCCGCGGCACGCGTCGACGAAGGCGGCGGTGTCGCGCACGCTGCGGCTCTGGCAACCCTGCGTCGAGACATAGCCGGTGATGTCCGACAGGCCAGGCGCGATCGAGAAGACGCCGCGGGACGCCTTGAGCCCGATATTGCCGTTGAAACCGGCGGGAATCCTGATCGAGCCGCCGCCATCGGTGGCATGCGACAGCGGCAGGACGCCTGCCGCTACCACCGCCGCCGTGCCGGCGGACGAGCCGCAGGTGGTGTAGTCGGTGTTCCAGGGATTGCGGGTGATGTAGACGGCGGGATTCTCGGCGGAGCTGCAGACGCCGAATTCCGGCGTGGTCGTCCGGCCCATCAGGTTGAGACCGGCCTTGCGCATCCGTCCGGTCAGCCAGGCGTCGGCGGCCGGGCGGTTGCCGCGCATGAACAGCGAACCCTGCTCCTGCAGTCTTCCTTTCAGCGTCGGGCCGAGATCCTTCATCAGGAAGGGCACCCCGGCGAACGGGCCTGACGGGTCGAGCCCGTCCCCGAGCGGATCGGACACGACGTCCTCGAAGATCTCGACCACGGCGCTGAGCGCCGGATTGGTCCGCGCGATGCCGGCCGCAGCTTGCCGCGCGAGTTCCGTGGGCGTCAGTTCCCCGTTGCGCACACGCGCGGCCAGGCCGGTCGCGTCATGGGAGCTCCACTCCTCCCAGCTCATTGCCAAGGTCATGCCGATGCCCTCATCCGCGGCTCGCTCCGAAGCGTCGGTTCAGCCTTCGCCGGTCGCGAAATCGCGGCCGGGGGCGGCCTCGATCAGGCTGCGGGTATAGGCGTGGGCCGGGGCGGCGAAGACATCCGCGGTGCGGCCCTGTTCCACCACCCTGCCCTTTTCCATCACCACCAGGCGGTCGCAGATCTGGGCGGCGACGCGCAGGTCGTGGGTGATGAACAGGATGGCGAGATCGAAGCGTTTCTGAACATCGTCGAGCAGGGCGAGCACCTGCTTCTGCACCGAGACGTCCAGCGCCGAGACGGCCTCGTCGGCGATCAGAATCTCCGGCTCCATCGCCAGCGCGCGCGCGATCGCGATGCGTTGGCGCTGGCCGCCTGAGAACTGGTGCGGATAGCGCGCCAGAGCCGAGGGCTGCAGGCCGACGAGCTCCATCAGTTCGCGAGCGCGAGCGAGCGCGACCGACCGGCTCTGGCCGAAATTGACGGGGCCTTCGATGATCGACTCGCCCACCTTGCGCCGTGGATTGAGCGAGCGGAAGGGATCCTGGAACACCACCTGGATCTTGCGCCTGTAAGGCCGCAGGCGGCGCTCGGAGAGCCGCGCGATGTCGATGTCCGGCACCAGGATCTGACCTTCGCTCGGCGGCATCAGCCGCGCGACGCAGCGTGCCACCGTGGTCTTTCCCGAGCCGGACTCGCCGACGATCCCGACCGTCTCGCCACGGCGCACGCGGATGCCGACACCGGCGGCGGCCGCAACCACGCGCTCCTTGCTGAACAGCCCGCCGGAACGGTAGGTCTTGCCGAGCCCGGTGGTCTCCAGGGCCATCGGCCCCGCCGGTTCGGGCCGTTGCGCAGGCTTCAGCACCGGCACAGCCGCGATCAGCATGCGCGTATAGGGGTGCTTCGGCTGTCGCAGCACCTGCGCCGCAGGCCCCTGCTCGACCACGCGCCCCTTTTCCATCACCACCACCCGATCGGCGATCTCGGATACGACGCCGAAATCATGGGTGATGAACAGCACGCCCGTGCCGCGCCGCTCCTGCATCTCCTTGATGAGCTTGAGGATCTGCGCCTGCGTCGTGACGTCGAGCGCGGTCGTCGGCTCGTCGGCGATCAGCAGTGCGGGGTCGAGGATCAGGGCCGCCGCGATCATCACGCGCTGGCGCTGGCCGCCGGAGATCTGGTGCGGATAGGAGGCGTGCATGCGCTCGGGATCGGGCAGGCGCATCGCTTCGAGCATGGCGAGCACCCGGGCACGGCGCTGCGGCTGGTCGAGATCGGTGTGAATGCGCAGCACCTCCTCGATCTGGTCGCCAATCGTCAGCACGGGGTTGAGCGCGGTCATCGGCTCCTGGAAGATCATCGCCATGCGGTCGCCTCGCAGGGCGCGCAAGCGCTGGGGCGAAGCGGCGAGCAGATCCTCACCTTCCAGCCGGATCGCTCCCGCCACGGGCTTCAGCACTTTCGCCAGCAGTCCCATCACCGAGAATGCCGTAACCGACTTTCCCGAGCCGGACTCGCCGACCACGCAGACGATCTCCCCCCTGCCGACGCTGAGCGAGACGTCCTCGACCGCATGCGGCCTGTCGCCGCCGCCAGGCAGCGCGATGGTGAGGCCCGAGACCTCCAGCACAGGATCCGTTTCGACGCTCATCGGCCGGCCATCTTCGGATCGAGCGTGTCACGCAGGCCGTCGCCCAGGATGTTCACGGCGAGCACCGTCAGTCCCAGGAAGATGCCGGGGTAGAGGATGTTGTGCGGAAACACGCGAAAGAGATTGCGCCCCTCGGCCATGATGTTGCCCCAGCTCGGCGTCTCCGGCGGGATGCCGATGCCGAGGAAGGAAAGGATAGCCTCGACGAGTATGGCGGAAGCCGCGATGAAGGTGCCCTGCACGATCAGCGGTGCGGTGGTGTTCGGCAGGATGTGGCGCACCATCAGCTTGGGCAGGCGTGTGCCGGCCATGATCGCGGCCTCGACATAGGGCTCCTCGCGCACCGAGAGGACGATCGATCGCACCAGCCGGACGACGCGCGGGATCTCGGGCACGATGATCGCGACGATGACGGCGAGCAGCCCCGCCCGGAACAGCGAGACCACGGCGATGGCGAGCAGGATGCCCGGGATCGCCATCAACCCGTCCATCACGCGCATGATCGGCCCGTCGAGAATGCGTACATAGCCGGCCAGAAGGCCGATGACGAGGCCGATCGCGATGCTGGCGATGGCAACCGCGAGTGCGATCACCAGCGAGATGCGCGCGCCGTAGACCACCCGGCTGTAGACGTCGCGGCCGAGGGAATCGGTCCCCATCCGGTGGGTGAAGGTCGAGCTTGCGCCGTCCTCCGCGCGGATGGTCCGTTCGAAGCCCGGCTTCTTGTTGCGCGCGACCGGGTTGATCGCGGTCGGGTCGATGGTGCCGAGCTGCGGGGCGAGCAGCCCGATCAGCGTCATCAGCACGAGCACGGAGCCGCCGATGAGCACGGAGATATTGGTCAGGAGCCGGCGCAGGACGCCCCGGCCCGAGGAGGCGGGTTCATCGGCGACCGGCGCCAGCAGGGTCGGCTCGGCGCTCAATAGCGGATCCTCGGGTCGAACAGGCTGTAGGTCAGGTCGATCAGCAGGTTGATCCCGACATAGATGCCGGAGAACAGCAGGATCACGGCCTGGATCGTCGGGTAGTCGCGCGCCAGCACGGCATCGACAGTGAGGCGGCCGAGGCCGGGTATCGCGAAGACGCTCTCGGTCACCACGACGCCGCCGATCAGCAGGGCGATGCCGATGCCGACCACCGTGACGATCGGCACGGCGGCGTTCTTCAGCGCGTGGCGGAACAGGATCTTGCGCTCGACCTGCCCCTTGGCGCGCGCGGTGCGGATGTAGTCCTCGTTCAGCACTTCGAGCACGCTTGCCCGCGTCATCCGCGCGATCAGCGCGACATAGATCACCGAGAGCGTCAGCGAAGGCAGGACGAGCCGCTGCAGATACCCGCCGAAGCCGGCCGAGATCGGCTGGTAGCCCTGCACCGGAAACCATCCCAGGGTGATCGCGAAGAGATAGATCAGCATGTAGCCGATCACGAAGACCGGGACCGAGAAGCCCAGCACCGAGAAGCCCATCACGATGCGGTCGATCCAGGAGCCGTGCTTGTAGGCGGCGAGCACGCCGAGCGGGATCGCGACGCAGATCGCGATCAGCATGGTCGCGAAGGCGAGCGACAGCGTCGGCTCGATGCGCCCGAGGATGAGCTCCGAGATCGGCTTCTTGAAGAAGAAGGATTCGCCGAGATTGCCCGAGAGCAGGTTCTTCGCCCAGATCGTGAACTGGGCGAGGATCGGCTGATCGAGTCCGAGCCGGTTGCGCACCAGCGCGATCTGCTCGGAGCTGGCATTGTCGCCGGCGATGACCGCCGCGGGATCGCCCGGCGTCAGCCGCAGCATCAGGAAGACCAGCACGGCGACGATCACCAGGACCGGGATCGCCGCCAGCAGGCGCCGCAGAATATAGCCCGGCATCAGGCCAGGTTCCGGCGAGGAAGGAGCCGCATCCGCCTCACTTCTTCTCGACGTTCCAGAAGACCGGCGCCGGCGCCGTCAGGATGCCGGTGATGTTCTTGCGGGTCGCGATCGGCACGTTGTACTGGCCGAGATGGACATGGGTGACGACTTCGCGCCAGCGCATCTGCACCGCTTCCGCGATCGCCTTCTGCTTGGCCGGATCGGGCTCGCGCGCGAAGTCGTCGCGCAGCTTCTCCATTTCAGCGTCGCAGGGCCAGCCGAAGGCCGCCTTGTCGCAGCTGGCATTGAAGAAGCCGGCCATGACCGGGTTCAGGATATCGGCCGAGACCCAGGAGGTCTGCATCAGGTTCCAGCCGCCCTTGTCGATCGGATCCTTGCGGACGCGCCGGGAAACGACCGTCTGCCAGTCGGAGGACTGCATGTCGACCTTGAAGCCGCCCTTCTCGAGCAACTGCTTGGCAACCGGACCGAGATTCGTCAGCGACTGCAGGTCGGTCGAATGCAGCAGCACCACCGGCTTGCCGTCATAGCCGGCCTCCTTCAGTAGCTCTTGGGATTTCTTGAAGTTCGACTCGAGCAGCCCGTCCATGCCCTTTTCCGAGGCGAGCGGCGAGCCGCAGACGAACATCGCCTTACAGACCTGATAATACTCGGGGTTGCCGACGGTCGCTTCGAGGAAGTCCTTCTGGTTCAGCGCGTAGGTCACCGCCTGTCGCACCTTCGGATTGTCGAAGGGAGGCTGGGTGTGATTGAAGCGCATCGTGTACTGCAGCCCGAGCGGGTTGTAGTTCCACAGCTTGATGTTGCTGTCGTCCTTGAGCAGCGGGATCAGGTCGAAGGCCGGCTGCTCGATCATGTCGATCTCGCCTGCCAGCAGCGCGTTGACGGCCTGCTGCTGGTCCGTCACCGCCAGCCATTCGATGCGGTCGATCTTGGCGACCTTGCCGCCGGCCAGGCCCGAGGCGGGCTCGGCGCGGGGCTTGTAGTCCTTGAACTTGGTGTAGACGATCTTGTCGCCGGGTTTCCATTCGTCCTGCTTCAGAACGAATGGCCCCGAGCCGATGAATTCCGAGATTTGCGTGTTGGGGTCCGTTTCCGCCACCCGCTTCGGCATCATGAACGGCACGTTCGACGACGGCTTGCCGAGCCCGAAGATCAGCAGGCCGGTCGGCGATTTCAACTTTACGGTGAAACTCTTGGCGTCGTCGGCCGTGATGGCGTCGACGAAGGTCATCAGCTTCTGGCCGACAGGATCCTTGGCCGACCAGCGCTTGATCGAGGCGATGCAGTCCTCGGAGGTGACGGGCTTGCCGTCATGCCAGAGCAGGCCGTCGCGGAGCGTGAACTTGTAGGTCAGCTTGTCGGGCGACTCCGTATAGGTGTCGACCATCTGCGGCTTGATCTCGCCCTTCTCGTCCATCGAGAACAGCGTGTCGTAGATCATGTAGCCGTGGTTGCGGACGATATAGGCGGTCGTCCAGATCGGATCGACGATCTTCACGTCGGAATGCATGACGACCTTCATCGTCGTCTCGGCCTGCGCCGGGCCGGCCTGGGCCAGCATCGTGCCGGCAAGCAGCATTCCCGCCGTGATGGTCTTCAAACGCGACAACATCCTGTGATCTCCCCTCTGGCCGTTCCGGCGCCCGTTCTGTGTGATCGTGATGCGAATGCGTCCTGATGTGCGATTGTTCGTCCCGACCTGCCTTTGTCGATCCCTGTCCGCCCGGATGCAGGCGCCGTGCCATGAAGGAGCGAGGCTCCTTTAAGCAACCCCGCCTTGTCAACCGCCGGTCAATTCGCGAGGCGCGCGAGCAGCCCCGCCATGAGCCTGATCCGGCGCGGCAGGCTGTCGATCTCGATGTGTTCTTCCAGCGTGTGATAGCCGGCACCGAGAAGGCCGAGCCCGTCGAGCGACGGAATGCCGGCCGCGCCGGTGAAATTGGCATCGGAACCGCCACCGGCGGAGGCGTGGCCGAGGTCCCACCCCAGCTCATTGGCGATGTCCCGGGCGAGGCCGTACAGCGCCATGGTCCCCTCATCGGGCTCCCAGACCGGGCGGGTGACGCCGCGCGTCACCGCGAAGCCGGTTCCGTCCGCGTCGCGATAGCTCAGCGCGAGCATGCGTTCGACGCCGCGGTCCAGGTCAGCCTGCCGTTTCGCCATGCTCAGGGCCTCGGCTCTGCACGAGGTCGCGACGCAGTTCACCCAGCGCCCGCCCTCGATGACGCCGACCGAGAAGGTGCAGTCCTCCCCGGTCATCTCCTCGATGGCGATGAGCTGTCGTGCCATCATGTTGATCGCCGAGCGCCCGTCCCTGAGGCGGGAGCCGGCATGGCTCGGACGCCCCTGCGCCAGCAGATTGAAGCGCGCGATCGCGTAGCGGCCGGTCACCACGCCGTCCCCCGGCTGCCCCGGCTCGGGCACCAGCACGAAGCGGTCGCGGCGCGCCTGCTCCATGATGATCCCGCGCGTGCCGGGGCTGCCGATCTCCTCGTCGCTGGTGTAGAGCACGCTCACCGGAAGCGGCGTCTCGATGCCTGCCTTCGCCAGGGCAATGATGGCCTGCAGCGCCGCATAGGCGCCGCCCTTCATGTCGAGGATGCCGGGACCGTAGCAGCGCGAGCCGTCGCGCCGGAACGGCAGCTTCGCCAATGTCCCTACCGGATGGACCGTGTCGAGATGCGACATCACCAGGATGCCGGGCTCGCCGCGTCGCGGGTGCGGGAAATCTCCGCGCACGCAATCGCCGAGCCCGGACGGCCCGGGAATGCGCGTGATCGTCGCCCCCGCCGCTGCGGTTGCGGCCGCGGCGAGGTCCATCATGCGGTTCACTGCGGCGGCGTCGAAGGTCGGGCTCTCGCACTCGATCCAGGGGCGCAGGCCGGCGAGCAGCTCGTCCGTGTCGAGCGGCAGGTTCTCGAGATTCATCGGGGCGTCCCTCACCCGGCCGCACGCGTCTCGACGATGCGCGCCAGCAGGCTGGCGCCGACCGGCAAAATGCCGTCGTCGAGCACATAGGCCGGGTTGTGCACCGGCACGTCGCCGGCATGGCCGACCCAGGCATAGGCGCCCGGCACGACCCGCAGCATGTCGGCGAAGTCTTCGCTGCCCATCATCGCCTTCGGCTCCGTCAGGACGTTGGGCGTGCCGACGATCTCGGCTGCGACCTCCGCCATCGCCTGCGCCGGAATGTCGTGGTTGACCAGCACGTTGAAGATATTGCGGATATCGACGTCGATGGAGACGCCGAAGGTCGCTGCCGTCCCGGCCGCGATCTCGCGCATCCGCTGGCGCACCAGCTCGCCTGTCTCCTCGGTGAAGGTCCGGATCGTGCCCGCGAGCACCGCCTCTTCGGGAATGACGTTATAGGCCGAGCCGGCATGGATCTGGGTGATCGAGAGCACGGCCGCCTCGCGCGGATCGGCATTGCGGCTGACGATGGTCTGGAGCGCGGCGGTGAGGCTCATCGCCGCCATGACGGGGTCGCGCCCCATATGCGGCATGGCTCCATGGCTGCCCTTGCCGGTGATCCGGATATCGAAGAAGTCGGCGCCCGCCATGGCAGCGCCCGGAAAGACCGAGATCTGGCCCGGATCGAGATTGGGGGCGTTGTGCAGGCCGTAGATTTCGTCGCAGGGGAAGCGCCCGAACAGGTCTTCCGCGATCATCCGGCGCGCGCCGCCGAGCCCCTCCTCCGCCGGCTGGAACACGAAGATCGCCGTGCCGTTGAAACCGCGATTCTCGGCGAGGTAGCGCGCGGCACCCAGCAGCATCGTGGTATGCCCGTCATGGCCGCAGGCATGCATCTTGCCCGCCACCGTCGAGCGCCACGGCAGGTTGGTGATCTCCTGGATCGGCAGCGCGTCCATGTCCGCCCGCAGGCCGATCCGCCTGCCTGGCCCGCCCTCGCCTTTCAGCACGCCGACGACGCCGGTCGTGCCGATCCCGGTATGCACCTCGACGCCCCAACTCCGCAGCTTGTCGGCGACGATGCCGGCAGTGCGGACCTCCTCGAAACCGATTTCCGGATGGGCGTGGAGGTCGCGCCGGATCGCGGTGAGGTCGTTCTTGAAGGCATCTATCTGCGGCAGGACAGGCATCGGGTCTCCAGGCGATTGAAGGCGCGGGCAGGATCTCAGGCGAAAGGCGCGCCGAGCGGCGCGGTGCGCACGCCCGGCCGCAGGCGGCGCCACGGCAGGGCGGACGGATCGACCGGCATGGGGCCCGGGGCGGCGCAGACCAGGATGGTCTCGGCGATCGGCTCGAAATCGGCACGGAAATGCACCGAGCTCTTGTTGACCAGGATGGCCTGCTCCTCCGGCTGGACACCGACCTGCCGGTACATCGCGCGGTCGGCCATCTGCGCCTTGCGCGAGCCGACGACGATGCGCACGCCGCCGATGCGCAGGCAGGCACTGGGGCCGAGGTTCATCCGCGAGCCGCCATAGAAAGGGCCCGGCGCGACGAAGCGGCCGTCCGACAGCTTCTCGACGATGAAACTCGCCTCCAGCGGAACGTCACCGGGGATGCCGGATTTGGCGCCGAGCGAGAGCGTGACGGTGGCGCCCTCGCCTGCGGCATGGGCCGCCGCTGCGGCTTCGGGATCGACGATCACCCCGATCGCGGCCCGGTCCGCACCGTTGCGGACGAGCGCGTTGGCCATGCCCATCGTGTCCGAATCGCCACCGGCGCCGGGGTTGTCCTGCGTGTCGGAGATCACCACCGGGCGGGTGGCCGAAAGAGCCAGGCGCATCGCCTCGCGCACGCCGCCATCGGGATCGAAGACCTTGCCCTTGAAGGCGGCCTCGCTCGCCGTCACCCGCCCGGCCACGGCGTCGGCCGCTGCATCCGCCTCGGCCTGCGTGGCGCCATAGGCCACCACGGTGGGGCCGCAATCCGGGAAATCAGCTGCCGGGAAACCGGGCAGGAAGGACAGGCTGGGTACGCGCTCGCCTTCGAGGGAGGCGAGCTCGGCATAGATCGTCCGGCAGGGCTCCATTGCCGTGGCCTGCCAGGCGATCGGAATGAGATAGGGAATCTGGCGGAACGCTTTGGCCGGACGCTTGCCGGTCCCCAGAAGCCCGGCGAGAGCCTGGGCGGCGCGTGAACCGGTCTGCGCCATGTCGACATGGGGGTAGGTGCGATAGGCGACCAGCACGTCGGCCGCCTCCACCATCAGCGGCGTGACATTGCCGTGCAGGTCGATGCTGGCGACGAGCGGGACGTCCGGCCCGATCGCCGCCCGCACGCGGCGCAGGATCTCGCCCTCCCCGTCATCGAAGTTCTCGCTCACCATCGCGCCGTGCAGGTCCAGGTAGACCCCGTCGGCCGGCAGCGCCGCGCCGATGCGTTCGACCAGTTCGCTCGTCAGCGTCTCGAAGGCCTCGACCGTGACATGGGCGGAGGGGCTGGCGGCACACCACAGCGTCGGTACGGCCTCCCAGCCCCGCTCGCGAGCCGTCTCGACGAAACCGGCGGCTCCGACATTGACGTTCCGCACCGCCTCGAAGATCGCCGCGCCGCGGGCCAGCGGCGGCCAGCCGCCCCCTTGCACGAAAGCATCCATGCCCGCCTTGCTTGGCGCGAAGGTGTTGGTCTCGTGCAGGAAACCACCGAAGACGATGCGAGGCGACATCAACAGCTCCGTTTGCCTGCAGCGAGGTAACCATGCCGCGGCGCGCACTCCAAGGCGGAAATTTCAGCCCCGCTGCCCAGAGCTTGGACTTTCGGCGGCGCTTCCGGCAGGTCTTGGGCGCGGAACTGCACGTGTCAGGCGGGCGACCGGGCCGGCTCCGTTGCCCGCGACCGGCCGGCGTCCTAGCCGTGTCCGAGCGCGGGCATGCCCATCGGCCGCGCCAGCCTTGCCTGCGCGGTCAGGCGAATCCCGGCATTCGCGGCGCCGTAGCCGGCATAGCCGTCGCGCTGGACGATCTCGAAGAACAGGCCGCCATCGAGCGTCTGCGTATAGGCTTGCCGGAAATGGCCGCCGGCATCGCTGTCGTGGAGGATGTTGAGCGCCTTCAGCCGGTCGATCTCGTCGGGCGAGAGGTCCGACCGCGCTTCGAGGTCGTCATAATAATTCTCGGGGATCGGCAGCATCGCGACGCCGTTCGCGACGAGCCGCTTCACCGTCTTCTCGATATCGTCCGTGGCGAAGGCGATGTGCTGCACGCCCGAGCCGAAGAAATCCGTGATGAAGCGGGCCGACAGTGTCCTATGGCTCTGCGAACCGTTGAGGATGAGGCGCAACCCCTGCCCCGTGGCGACGTCGAGGCCGCTTTCGATGACCTGGCTCTGCACCACCCCGCCGGGGTCGAGCACGGCCTGGCTCGGCGCCTTTCTGGTGTCGAACAGCGAGGAGTAGAACAGCAGCCAGGTCAGCATCTCCTCGTACTGCATGCTCTGGGAGATATGGTCGACGCCGGTCAGGCCCGCATCGGCGCCGGCTTCACCGGTGGCCGCGAAATCGACATCGGACCAGCGGCCCAGCGCCGAGGATCGATCGAGGAAATAGACCAGGCTGCCGCCGAGGCCGCGCACGGCGGGAATGTCGAGCTCGCCCGGCCTCACGGCGCCCGCATGCGGCACATCGAGCAGCGCCGTGGCCCGTTGGACCGCAGCCTGCGCATCCGGCACGCGCAGCGCCAGGGCGCAGACCGAGGTGCCATGGGTGATCTGGTAGCTGTGGGCGAAACCATCGGCCTCGCTGTTGAGCACGATCCGGATATCGCCTTGGCTCCAGAGATCGACGTCTTTCGAGCGATGCGCGCCCGTCCGGCTAAATCCGAGCGCCCGGAGCAGCTTCTCGAAAGCCGGCCGCTCCACCTCGGAGGTGGCGAACTCGATGAATTCCACCGCTTCGACCGGGCCGGGTGCCGGCATCGGCACCGCTCCGGGCACAGGTCTGGCCGTTTGCCGCGCGGTCTCGTCGAGCAGCCAGATCAGCGAGCGGTGCCCGTCCAGTGCCACCGAGCGCGCCGAGCCGGCCCGAAACCGGTCATTGAAGATTTCGAGCGACAGCACGCCGTCATAGCCGGTCGCGACGAGGGCCCGCATGAATCCCGCGAGGTCGAGGTCGCCCTGCCCCGGCAGGCAGCGCCAGTGCCGGCTCCAGGACAGCAGGTCCATCTGCAGCAGCGGCGCATCGGCCATCTGGACCATCGCGATCCTGTCGCGCGGGATCGCGCCGATGGCGGACAGATCGAGCTTGCGGGAGAGAACATGGAAGGAATCGAGCACGATCCCGACTTCCGGGCGGTTCGCCCGGCGGACGATCTCCCAGGCGTCGCGATAGTCGAAGACGTGCCGGCCCCAGGCCAGCGCCTCGTAGCCGACCTTGAGTCCGCGCCGCCCGGCCCGCTCGCCGAGTTCGGCGAAATCGGCCGCGAGCCGGTCGATGCCCGACAGCGCCTCCGGCGAGGTGTTGGAGCAGACGAACAGCAGGTCCGTGCCCAACTCCTCGAGGAGATCGAACTTGCGCTCGGCCCGGTCGAAGACGCGCTGACGGCGGCCCTCCGGCATCCCCTCGAAATCACGAAAGGGCTGGCAGGTAACGATTCGCAAGCCGAGATCGGCACAGATGCGCCTGATCTCGGCTGGCGAGCCTGGAAAGGCGATCAGGTCGTTCTCGAAGATCTCCACCGCGGTGAAGCCGGCGGCGGCGATGGCTTCGAGCTTTTCCTGCAGCGTTCCCGAAACGCAGACCGTGGCGATCGACGGAATCACGGAACGCCTCCCTGACGCTTCAGGCGGCTTCGGCGAGGGCCGGCGCGACGGTAAACGGCGCCGCGGTCTTGGCCTTGACCTCGTCGAGCGTGACGTCGGGCGCCAGCTCGATCAGCGTCAACCCGCCGCCATTGGCCTTGTCGCAAGCCATCACGCAGAGATCGGTGATGATCAGGTCGACCACGCCTGCGCCGGTCAATGGCAGCGAGCAGCGCTCCAGCACTTTGGACTCGCCATGCTTGTTGGCGTGATCCATCACGACGATGACCTTCTTGACACCGGCCACGAGGTCCATCGCGCCACCCATGCCCTTCACCATCTTGCCGGGAATGGTCCAGTTGGCGATGTCGCCGTTCGCCGCCACTTCCATGGCGCCGAGAATGGTCAAGTCGATATGGCCGCCGCGGATCATCGCGAACGAATCGGCCGAGGAGAAGAAGCTCGAGCTCGGCAGGATCGTGATCGTCTGCTTGCCGGCATTGATCAGGTCCGGATCGGCCTCGCCCTCATAGGGAAAGGGGCCGATGCCGAGCAGGCCGTTCTCGGATTGAAGCGTCACGTCGACGCCCTCGGGAATGTAGTTGGCCACCAGCGTCGGGATGCCGATGCCGAGATTGACGTAGAAGCCGTCCTTCAGTTCCTTGGCGGCGCGGGCGGCCACCTCCTCGCGGGTCCAGGCCATCAGGCTGCCTCCCTCTTGCGCTCGGTCAGCTTCTCGATGCGCTTCTCGTTGATCGTGCTCTTGATGACGCGGTCGACATAGATGCCCGGCGTGTGGATCGCCTCCGGATCGAGCGAACCGACCGGGACGATCTCCTCGACTTCGGCCACGGTCACCTTGCCGGCGGTCGCCATGTTCGGATTGAAGTTCCGCGCGGTCTTCCGGTAGACGAGATTGCCGGCGGTATCGGCCTTCCAGGCCTTGACGATGGCGACATCGGCCCGCAGCCAGGTCTCGCGGACATAGAGCTGCCCTTCGAATTCCTCGACCGGCTTGCCCTCAGCCACGACCGTGCCGACGCCGGTCTTGGTGTAGAAGGCCGGTATGCCGGCGCCGCCGGCGCGGATGCGCTCGGCGAGTGTTCCCTGCGGGTTCAGCTCGAGTTCCAGCTCGCCAGCGAGATATTGCTGCTCGAACAGCTTGTTCTCGCCGACATAGGACGCGATCATCTTCTTGATCTGGCGGCTCTGCAGCAGCATCCACAGGCCGAAGCCGTCGGCACCGGCATTGTTCGAGATCACGGTCAGGTTCTTCACCCCGGAATCGCGGATTTCGGGAATCAGGCTCTCCGGATTGCCGGACAGGCCGAAGCCGCCGGACATGATCGTCATGCCGTCGAAGAGCAGCCCGTCCAAAGCGGCCTTGGGCCCTTCATAGATCTTGTTCGTCATCCATCCCTCGTCAGTGTCGTGGACTTGCCGCCGATGGTGGCAGTCTAGCCTGTCTTCTCAGGCCCGTTCCAGCGCGATCGCAATGCCCTGGCCGACACCGATGCACATGGTCGCGAGTGCGCGCTGCTTGCCCGTCAGCGACAATTCGAGCGCTGCCGTGCCGGCGATGCGGGCGCCCGACATGCCCAGCGGATGGCCGAGCGCGATGGCGCCGCCGTTCGGGTTCACGAACTCGGCATCCTCCGCGATTCCCAAATCGCGCAACACCGCGATGCCCTGTGAGGCGAAGGCCTCGTTGAGCTCGACGATATCGAAGTCCGTCGGCTTGATGCCCAGACGCTCGCAGAGCTTGCGGGTCGCCGGGATCGGGCCCAGGCCCATCACGCGCGGCGCGACGCCCCCCGCCGCACCGCCGACGACCCGCGCCAGCGGCGTCAGGCCATACTTCTTCGCAGCCTTCTCGGAGGCGATGATGAGCGCCGCCGCGCCGTCGTTGACTCCCGACGCATTGCCGGCGGTGACGGTGCCGCCTTCCTTCCTGAAGGGCGTCGGCAGCTTGGCGAGCTTCTCCAGCGTCGTGTCGCCGCGCGGGTGCTCGTCGATGGCGACGACGATCGGATCGCCTTTTCGTTGCGGGATCGTGACCGGCACGATTTCCCTGGCGAGCCGGCCGTTCTGCTGGGCAGCGACCGCCTTCTGCTGCGAGCGCACCGCGAAAGCGTCCTGATCGGCGCGGGTGATGTTGCAGTCGGCGGCCACGTTCTCGCCGGTTTCCGGCATGGAATCAACGCCGTATTGCTTTTTCATCAAAGGATTGATGAAGCGCCACCCGATCGTGGTATCGTGAATCTCGGCATGGCGCGAGAAAGCGCTTTCGGCCTTGGGCAGCACGAAGGGCGCGCGCGACATGCTCTCGACGCCGCCTGCGATCATCAGCTCCGCCTCGCCAGCCTTGATCGCGCGGGCGGCGGTGATGACCGCGTCCATCCCTGAGCCGCAGAGCCGGTTGATCGTCGTGCCCGGCACCTCCTTGGGCAGGCCGGCGAGCAGCAGCGACATGCGTGCGACGTTGCGGTTGTCCTCGCCCGCCTGGTTGGCGCAGCCGAAGATCACGTCGTCGACAGCGCCAAAGTCGACCTGCGCGTGCCGCTCCATCAGCGCCTTCAGCGGAACGGCGCCGAGATCGTCGGCCCGGACCGCGGACAGCGAGCCGCCGAAACGGCCGATGGGCGTGCGGACATAGGCACAGATGAAGGCTTCGCTCATGCGTCGATACTCTGCTCGCTGTTCGGATTGGAAAGCGGCCGGAGGCCGCCTTCAGTTTCGTGCTTGTCGCATGGCGGTCACGCGAACCGCTATCCCCTTCGCGCGACGATGCTCTCAGATGTCGAAGAAGACAGTCTCGTTCTCGCCCTGCAGACGGATATCGAAGGTGTAGACCGCCTTGCCGTCCTCGTCGCTGCGCGTCGCGATCAGCGTCGGGACACGGACGCGATGCTCGATCCGGCCGAGGATCGGGTCGGCCGCATTGGCCTTGTCCTCGTCGCCGAAATAAAGCCGCGTGTGCAGGCCGATATTGATACCCCGCGCCACGATCCAGAAGGTGATGTGCGGCGCCATCGGCCTGCCGTCGAAATACGGAACGACTCCGGGCTTCACCGTCTCGAAGCGATAGACGCCGGTGGTGCCGTCGACCGGCTGGCGGAACCAGCCGGGGAAATGCGGATCGGCCTCGCCGCGGTGTTCGCCCTGGCCGGGATAGAACCCTTGGGCGTCGGCCTGCCAGATCTCGACCAGCGCATCCTTGATCGGCGTGCCCGAGCCGTCGAAGATCCGGCCGGTGACGACGATCCGCTCCCCCTTTGCCTCCGCAGGCAGCGGCAGCGAGCCGAGATCATGCGGATAGATGCCCTCGATGCCGGAGAAGTTCGGCGTCGCGCCGATATGGATATAGGGACCCGCCGTCTGCGACGGGCTTTCCTTGAGGCGGCGCAGAGACTGGACCATCAGTTGCCCTCCATCCGGTTCTCGAACAGCGTCGAGCGCCGGCCACGCAACACGATATCGAACTTGTAGGCCATCGTGTCCATGGGCAGCGTATTCTCGCGGTCGAGCGCCGCGACGAGCCGCTCCACCGCCTCGCGGCTCGGGATGCCCATCACGATCGGGCACTGCCAGATCATCGGGTCGCCCTCGAAATACATCTGGGTGATCAGGCGCTGCGCGAAGGCGTGGCCGAAGACCGAGAAATGAATATGGGCCGGGCGCCAGTCGTTGACGCCGTTCGGCCACGGATACGGGCCCGGCTTGATCGTGCGGAACCAGTAGCGGCCCTCGTCATCGGTGATGGTGCGCCCGCAGCCGCCGAAATTCGGGTCGATGGCGGCGAGATAGCTTTCCTTCTTGTGGCGATAGCGCCCACCCGCATTCGCCTGCCAGAACTCGACCAGCGCTCCCCGCACCGGGCGCGCATCCTCGTCGAGCACCTGGCCATGCACGATGATGCGCGGGCCGATTGGCTCACCGGTCTGCACGTAGTTGAGGATCAGGTCGTTATCGAGTGGGCCCAGCGTATTGTGTCCGAAGACCGGGCCGGTCATCTCCGACAGCGTGTTGCCGAGCGACAGCAGCGCGTTCTTCGGCGAGCGCAGCACCGAGGTCTTGTAGTCGGGCGTGAAGGCCGGCGGATGCCAGTTCCGGTCACGCTGGTAGAACGAGCCGCCCTGATGGCTCGAATTTTCATTGCGCATCGCGGCGCCTCCCTCGATCGGACCCTGTCTCGTCGCACCACGTCAGCTTGCGGCGACACCGATCCATTGTTCTTGATCTTGCTCAAGTCGCGCCTGCCCGCCGCTTTCGCGGGAGTTGCAGGCCTGAGCGGGCGGTTCAGCCCGCCTGCTCGTCCTTCATCTCGGCATAGGCCGCCTTGGCGATCTTGAAGGCATGATTGGCGGCCGGTACGCCGGCATAGATCGCGACATGCAGCAACGCTTCCTTGATGTCGTCCATGCTGGCGCCGGTGTTGCGCGTTGCCCGGACGTGCATCGCGACTTCGTCGTGATGGCCCAGCGCGGCGAGCAGTGCGATCGTCAGCATCGAACGCTCGCGCTTGCTGATCGTGTCGCGCGACCAGACCGTGCCCCAGGCGCTTTCGGTAATCAGCCGCTGAAAGTCGTCCGTGAACGGATCGGTGTTGGCGACGGCGGCGTCGACATAGCGCTCGCCCAGCACCGAGCGGCGGGTCGCCATCCCCTGAGCATACCGGTCCTTTGCGTCAGCCACGTCCGTGCTTCTCCAGATGGCGGGTTATTAGCGCGAGTAACCGGCCGGGCTGCTCCACCGGCGGAATGTGCCCGCACCCTTCGATCAACGCGAAGCTCGCCCCCGGAATGCGCTCCGCCATCGCCCGCACGAGGTCGGGCGGGGTCGAGAGATCGCCATCGCCGACGACGGCGAGGGTCGGTACGGCGATGGAGGCGCTCGTCTCCGTCAGATCGGCCACACTCAGCGCCTCGCAGGTCGCGATATAGCCGTCAGCGGGCTGGCGAAGCAGCGCGTTGCGCCAGCCGGCGAGATCGTCCGGACGCTCGCGGTGGAAGGCAGGCGTGAACCAGCGCTCCATCACCGGATCGGCGATGGCGGCGAGCCCACCCGCTCGGACGGCCGTGATCCGCGCATTCCAGCTCTCGGCGGAGCCGACCTTCGGAGCGGTATCTGCCAGCACCAGCGCAGCCAATCGCTCAGGCGCCCGGACGGCCATGTCCTGCCCGATCAGCCCGCCGATCGAGAGGCCGACCAGCGAAAATCGCGGCAGGCCAACATGATCGGCGAGAGCGATCAGATCGTTCGTGAAGTCCGAAATCGCGTAGGGGCCAGGCGGCACCTCGGACAGGCCATGCCCGCGCTTGTCGTAGACGATCACTCGCCAGGCGCGGGAAAGGGCCGCGGCGACCTCCTCCCAGATGCGGAAATCCGTGCCGAGCGAATTGACCAGGACCACGGCCGGCGCCTCGCGCGGGCCGCTCTCGCGCCAATGCACCAGCCTGCCGTCGATATGCGTGAAAGCCATGGAAGACGTCTTACCCCGGATACGGCCCCATCATGAGCGATTTGGAAGCTCGTGTTAAATGGCATTGTTGCAGGTCGGCATAACCCCTGAGTTATTTTAGTTGATGGCCGAGCGTCCATCGGGCTCCGGCTGGTTATGCTCGACACCGGCAGCATCGGGCTGCGGAGCGAGCTGCGTGCCGCCGCAGACATGGATGACATCGCCGGTGATGAAGCTCGCCCGCGGCGAGGCCAGGAAGGCGATGGCCCCGGCGACGTCCTCCGCCGTGCCGAGCCGGCCGAGCGGCGACATCTTGCGGAAGGAGGCCGCGAGCCCGGCGTTCTCCGTGACGATCTTCTCGTTGAACGGGGTGTTGAGAAAACTGGGTGCGACCGCGTTGACGCGGATATTGTCCGGGCCGAGTTGGACGGCGAGCACGCGAGTGAGCCCGATCAGCCCCGATTTGCTGGAGGTGTAGGCGACGCCCGTCCCGGCGAGATAGACGCGCGAGGCAACGTTGACGATGCTGCCGCCACCGCTCTGCTTCATCAATGGCCGAGCCGCCTGGGCAAGCAGCATCGGCACCGTCAGATTGAGCGCCAGCACTGCGTTCCAGACCGCGACATCGATCGTGTCGATGCGCGGCGCACCGGTCATGCCGGCGTTGTTGACGAGGCAATCGAGCCCGCCGAAGCGCTCCGCCACGCGCGCGATCAGGCGCTGGCAGGCGCCATCCGCGAGCAGGTCCACCGCTTCGACGACGGCTGCTCCGCCATCGCGAACGATCTCGTCGCAGATGGCTTGCGTCCGCTCGGCGGCGCGGTCGGCGAGCACGATGCGGAAGCCGTCCTCCGCCAGCATCCGGGCAGCCGCGGCGCCCACGGCACCCGCACCACCGGTCACGAGGGCAACCTTCATCGTCCGATCCTCACCGCTGCGAAGCCCTCATCTCTGCCAGGGCATGAGCCGGCGTTGCAGCCATTGCAGCGCGTAGGTCAGGAGCACGCCGAGGATCATCACCACGACGAGGCCGGCATACATCTTCTCGGGGTTGAGGACCTCCCAGTAGTAGAAGGTCATGTAGCCGACGCCCTGCTTGGCGCGCACGAACTCGACCGAGATGATCACGATCATCGCCGTCCCGAGCGCGATGCGAAGCCCCGAGAAGATCACCGGCAGGGCGCCGGGCAGGATGACGTGCCGCAGCATCGACCAGCCCTTGGCGCCGTAATTCCTGCCGGCCATCAGGTAGACCTTGTCGATGCCGCGCACCGCCGCCATCGTGTTGATCGCCATCAGGATGAAGACCGAGAGCCCGACGACGAGAATCTTGGGCGCCTCGCCGAAGGGATCGGCGAACATCAGCATCACGATCGGGAAGATCGCGATCTTGGGCAGCACATAGATCGCCGACAGCGTCGTATCGAGCATCAGCCTGACCGTCTGGTTCAGGCCCATGACCACGCCGACCAGCACGCCGGGAATGGCGCCAAGCACGAAGCCGACGAGCACGCGAGCCACCGTCGCGAAGACGTGGCTCTCGGCGACGAGGTTCCAGACACCGCCCCAGCCATCTTTCGAGAAGGCTTCGGGCATCAGCCAGGGCCTGCCGAGCAGGGTCGTGCCCGAGAAACGATCATAGCGCGTGCTCAGATCCCACAGCGCCGCGCCGATCCGGCTCGGCGGCGGGAACCAGGTCGGATTGATGAATCCACTATCGGCCGCGAGTTCCCAGAGCACGAGGACGAGGAGCGGGAAACCGAGCGCCAGCGTGCGCTCGTAGATGCCCCTGCCCTTCACCGGCACGAGCCGGCCGATGCGTTCGCACATCAGCACCAGCAGGACGAAGCTCGCCCCGATCGCGGCCGAGGCGAAGTTGCCCCAGAGTCCGACGACAGCCAGCCCGCCGTTGAGAGCGACGATGGCGGCGGCGAGAACGAGGCTGGCGCGCTTGTCGGCGCTCGTCGTGCGCGGCGTCGATGAGACCTTGTTCTCTGCCGGGACATCTCTGGTCGTTGCCGCCGTCATGGCTGGGCCTCCATGGCGCGCGTCACCTCGGCGCTGAGCTTCTCCCAGATCTGCGCCCGATATTCGGCGAAGCGCGGCGAGTTCGTCATCGCGATGGTGCGCGGACGCGGCAGGTCGATCTTGAAGGTGGCGAGATGCCGTCCGGGCTGGGCGCTCATCAGGATGACGCGGTCGCCGAGGAGCACCGCCTCGTCGAGGCTGTGGGTGATGTAGAGCACCGTCTTGCGGGTCTCTTCCCAGATCCGCAGCAACTCCTCCTGGATAACCACGCGCGTCTGGGCGTCCAGCGCCCCGAGCGGCTCGTCCATCAGCAGCACCTCGGGATCGTTGGCGAGCGCCCGGATGATGCTGACGCGCTGCTTCATCCCGCCCGAGATCTGGTGCGGATAATAGTCGGCGAACTTGCCCAGACCCACGCGGTCGAGCCAGTAGCGCGCCGTCTCCAGCCGCTCCTTGCGTCCGACGCCGCGCATCTGCGGGCCGAAAGCGACGTTCTCGATCAGCGTCTTCCAGGGAAAGATCGCGTATTCCTGAAAGACCACGCTGTTGAGCGGCTTAGCCTTCTCGCGGCCCGGCCGGATCTCGATCGAGCCGAGCGAGATCGATTCCAGCCCTGCGACCATCCGCAGGAAGGTCGACTTGCCGCAGCCGGAGGGGCCGACGATGCAGACGAATTCGCCATCCGCCACGTCGAGGGAGAAATCCTCCAGCGCGACCATGGTGCCGTCTGCGGTCGGATAGTGCTTGCTGACGTTGCGCGCGCCGATCTTCGGCGTGGCGACGACCGGCATGGTGGCGGTCATCGGCCGGCCCTCCAGGCTCGTTGTTTCCTGCATCGCTGGTGTGCGGGAGCCGTCGCCGCTTCGGGACGGCCCCCGAGCGCCCTACTTGGCCGGCGCGGCCTTGCCGAGAACCGCGATCGCCTTGGCCACGAAGCGGTCGTCGACGACCTTGGCCATGTCGAGCGGCTTGTCGTATTCCGTGCGGCCGTTCTCGCGGTGCACGCGTTCGATATCGGCGAGGCCGGCGGTCGGAATCGCCATGTTGGGGTCGAAGATGATGTTCGCGCCCTTCTTGATCGCCTCCGGCGTCGAGGCGGTATATTTCAGGTAGCCGTCCATGTTGGGCTGGGCGAGGAAGTCGCCGCCCTGCATCATCCGCGCCGCTTCCGTCATGGCGAGGACGAAGCGCTCGGCCGCCTCGGGCTTGTCCTTGATGAACTTGCCGGAGGCGACGAAGGCGACCGTCATCAGGCCGGGCGTGAAGTCCTGCGCCAGCAAGGTGCCGGTGCCGGCCTTCAGGACCTGATCGGAATAGGGCGAGGAGGTCAGCACGGCATCGACCGACTTGGCCTCCATCGCCGCCGGCATGTCGGCGTTG
This sequence comes from Allobosea sp. 67-29, assembly GCF_001898115.1. Classification (GTDB taxonomy): domain Bacteria; phylum Pseudomonadota; class Alphaproteobacteria; order Rhizobiales; family Beijerinckiaceae; genus Allobosea. Next base: position 202,770 of record NZ_MKSQ01000007.1, read on the forward strand.
CCGACGTTCAGCAATTGCACGTCGCGCAGCGTGAGCTTGGCGCTCTCCAGGGCCTTGCTGACGAAATATTCGCCCCCGCTGCCCGGGCCGCCCGCCGCAGCGATGCGCTTGCCCTTGAGATCGGCGACCGTCTTCACCGCGCTGGAATCCATCAGGTCCTTGCGGACGATCAGTTTGGTCGGCCCGTCCTTCATCGGATCGAGAGCGCCCGGAGCGATCACGCGGATGTCCAGGCCTCGGTTCCAGGCCGACCAGAGCGAGGCGACGATCGAGATGCCGCCGACATCGACCGAACCCTTGTCGAGGAAGGCGATGGCCTCGGTGCCGGACTTGACGCTGTCGAGCTTGACGTCGAGGCCGTATTTCTTGAACAGCCCGCGCGCTTCGGCGACGTAGACCGTCGCGAACTTCATGATCGGCACATAGGCGACGCGGACCGATTGCGGCGGGTCGAGCGGCTTCGGCGCGGGCGCCTGCGCCAGTGCCGGGCCGATGCCCCCGGCACAGCCCAGCATCATGGCGGCGCAGGCGGCGCGCCAGCGAGCAAACCCTTCGAACATTCCGTTCCTCCCTTCGGAGACGGCCGGGTGCCGCCTTCCCTCTTGTTTCACACAGCAGGCTTCTTCGGCCCGCTCATCCGCTTTCGTCAACCGCGACGACGCGATCTCTTCTGCGTGTCCTCAGCCGTCGACCAGCTCGGGCAACGTGCTGAGGTAGGCGCCCTGCGCCGCAAGCCCGCTGCGCAGATCCGCGATCGGCACCTGCGCCGGCGACAGGCCGCGGTCCGCAGCGATGGCCGCTGCCACGCCGGCGGCATGACCCGTCAGCCAGCATTGCGGGATCTCGCGCATGAAGGAATGGCTGGTCGCGTCGCAGGAGAGATGCCGGCCCGGCGCCAGCAGCCCGTCGATTTCGCGCGGCACGAGCGCGCCATAGGGAACCGAGATGTTCGGAAATTTCGGCGCGAGCGAAGGCGAGATGCCGATCTCGTCACGCGCCGTTTCCCCGTCCCAGTTCTCGCGGGTGAGCTTGCCCAGCCCCTGGAGGCGTCGGCCGTGCCGGACGCCGAGCTGGGGCGCCGAAAGCATGATGAAGGCATCGGCGAACCCGGGCGCATGCCTTCGGTAGAAGGCCAGATGCTCCAGCATGAGACGATGGCTTCGGATCTCGACCTCGGACAGATCCTCGACCTTGAGCGCCGAATAGCCGGCCAGGCGCGGCCCCATGAAGACGGCGATGTCGTCCCGCCACGACACCGACGGCTTGTCGAAGAAGCGCATTGCCTCGCGACCGCGCGCCATGAACTGCGAGAATTGCTCCGGAGTCTCGGCACGAAAGCGGAGGAAGGCTTTCATGTCGACGCCGCCGAGCAGCCAGGAGGTGTTCATGCAGCCGTGGATGTCGCGACTATCGACTTCGGTGTCGAATCCCGAACCGGCGCGGGCATAGAGATCACCGTCGCCCGTCGCGTCGATGGTGACGCGGGCGAGGATGGCGCGCCGGCCTTCCTTGCTCTCGAAGCTGCAGCCGGCGACGCGCCGCCCTTCCATCAGCGGGCTCGCGCCCCAGGCGTGGAAGATCGGATGGACTCCCGCCTCCAGCACCATGGCGAGCGATTCCGCCTTGAGCCATTCCGGATCGAGCGTCGGCGCATGGGTGACGGTGTTGTTGAACGCCGCATTGCGCAAACCCCAATAGGCGACGCGCTCGGGGTCGTGCGAGCCCCATTCCTGCGGCGCGGGGCCGGCGATCTTGTCGCGGGTCAGGCGTGCCAGCAGCTCTTCGGCGACGCCGCGGATGACGTGGCGTCCCTGCCAGTCGCTCATCCGGTCGATCCAGATGACGAGCCCGCCGGTCGAGAGCCCGCCGAGATGGTTGTAGCGTTCCAACAGCACGACATCGGCGCCCAGCCGCGCCGCGGCGATCGCGGCGGCCGTGCCGGCCGGACCCCCGCCGACGACAAGCACATCGCATTCAGTATGAACCGGGATCTCGCAAGCCGGCTCGGTGACCCTCCGGCTCGATGGCCTGCGCCGCTCGAACTTCTCCGTGTCGAAGGTCTCCGAGCGGAAGAACAGCCGTCCTCCCTCGCCTTCCATCGATCCCATGACGCGTTTCCCTGGGTCTGATGGCCGATCCTCAGCGCCCTGCCATGGAGCGGCGGAGGTCGGCAGCCGCTTCTTGAGGTCAGCATAGGCGCGCCGGCAAATGCTGTTCAAATGAATTTGGAGGGCCTATTGATGAGCAGAATTGCTCAATTCGGGACGAAGCCGTGGATGTTGCAGGGCTCGAAGCCTTTATCCAGATTGCCGAATTCGGCAGCTTCCGGCGCGCGGCCGAAGCAATGCGGCTGTCGCAGACGGCGTTGAGCCATCGCATCCGCAAGCTCGAGGAGGATGTCGGCGTCACGCTCTTCCAGCGCACCACGCGCAGCCTGTCGCTGACGCGGGCCGGACAGGAGTTCTTCCCGGAAGCCCGCGATGCGCTGATGCGTCTCAGTCACCTCTACGAAAATCTCAGGCGCGAGGGGCGGCAGGCCCGGGAGAAGGTCTCCGTCGGCTGCCTCGGCTCCCTTGGCGAGCACTTCCTGCCGGGCGTGCTGCGCGAGTTCCGCCAGCGCTATCCGCTGGTCTCCGTCACGGTGTTCGACGAGCCGGCTGCGGCGCTGCGCGAGCGGGTCGCCTCCGGCGAGGCGCAGTTCGCATTGACCATTCTGGGAGCGCAGCTCTGGACACAAAAGTCGCGCGCCCTTTTCGAGGAGGATTTCGTCGCGGCTGTTCCGGCTGACCACCCGTTGGCTGACCGCGAGGCGCTGACATGGGCCGACCTTGTCGGCTATCCGCTGGCGCGCGTCGCGACCACCACGAGCCACGGCTTCATGCTGAGCGAAAGCCTCGGCACCTTCGGCGAGAAGCTTGACTGGGCCTATGAGGTCCAGCGCGTCAACATGGCGGTGTGCTTCGTCGCGAACGGCATTGCGGTGACCGTCCTGCCTCGGCTGGCGATCCCGCCGGGGCCCGAACTGCGCATCCTGCCGATCAGCGCACCCTCGATCCGGCGCACGGTCGGGATCATCGCGCGCGACGGCGAGCCGCTGCCGCGTCCGGCACAGCATCTCCAGCGCATGCTTCTCCACGCGATCGCCCACCACCCGAAGGGAGCGGCCGGCGGCATGGACGCTCAGTTGTCGTGGCGGGACGATGCAACGACATCGGGCAGTTCCTCCCGGTCGAGCAGATAGGCCAGGTCATAGGTTGTCCAGTCCGCGCGGCCTTGCGCCAGCCCCTGCGAATCGAGGATGGCATCGAGCGTTCCGGCAACGCTGGCCAGGCGGGCGCGGTCGTAGCATTCGACCATGATCGCCCCGCCATCGGCATAAGCGGGCCCTCCCCCTGGTGGCACGGAGAACGGCACCGGAGCGACAGCGGGGTCCTTCTTCAGGATGTGGATCGCGGTGGCCGCCGTCTCGCGCAGGATTTGCCCGGCGATCCGCTCCCAGGCACCTGCGGCCGCAGCCGCATCGGCGAAGGTCGTTGCGATCAGGGCGCTGCCGGCGCCGCCGCCCCGGCTGGCGATCGCAAGGTGGCCGACCCGGAAAAAACCACGGAATGAGGGTCGCATGCTGCGTGACCAGGCGGTCGGGCTTTCCAGCAGCGCACGATAGGGCGCGCTTGCCAGCACCGCATTGGATTCCAGCTCGTACAGCGTCAGGAACTCCGGCAGCGGGCCGCTGCCGCGATGATAGCGGCGGGCGCGCAGCATCCCGGGAATGGCCAGTCGCTCGGGAACGTGCTCGCGGCTATGCCAGAGATTGTATTCGTCGATCCGGCCAGGCTCGACCCCGTTCCAGAGCGAAAGCAGGCCATCGCCCTTCAGCATCCCGACTTCGCTCCCTTATCGACTGCCGCTTCCAGGCAGATGCAGGCTCAGCTCGCGCTCAGCGTCCGCCGGACGGAATCCCGCCAACCCGCGACCTTGCGGGCGCGCTGGCTTGCCGCCATGGCCGGCAGGAAGCGCCGCTCCAGTCGCCAGAGATCCGCGAAGCGGTCGGGCTCGGGCAGGAGCCCGGCGTCGAGCCCGGCGAGGTAGGCGGCGCCGAGCGCCGTCGTCTCCAGCACCGTCGGACGATCCACCGGCAGGTCGAGGATGTCGGCGAGGCGCTGCATGGTCCAGTCGGAGGCGACCATGCCGCCATCGACGCGCAGAACCGCCCGCCCACCCTGCCCGGCCTGGGGCCAGTCGGCATGCATCGCCTCGATCAGGTCGAGCGTCTGGTAGCAGACGCTTTCCAGCGCCGCCCTGGCGAATTCGCGCGGGCCGCTGCCGCGCGTCAGTCCGAACAGCGCACCGCGCGCGTTGGCGTCCCAATGCGGCGCCCCGAGCCCGACGAAGGCGGGGACGAGGTAGACATCCTGCGCCGGGTCGGCCGCTTCCGCGAGCGGGCCGGTATCGCTCGCCTTATCGATGATGCCGAGCCCGTCGCGCAGCCACTGCACCGCCGCCCCGGCGATGAAGATCGAGCCCTCCAGCGCATAGGCGCGCTTGCCGCCGAGCTGATAGGCGATCGTGCTGAGCAGCCGGTTGTTCGAGCGCACCGGCCGGTCGCCGGTGTTGAGCAGGGCGAAGCAGCCCGTCCCGTAGGTCGACTTCACCATGCCGGGATCGAAGCAGGCCTGGCCGATCGTGGCGGCCTGCTGGTCGCCGGCGATGCCGCGCACCGGGATCGGCCCACCGAACAGCTCCGGAGCCGTGTCGCCGAAATGGGCCGCGCAATCGCGCACCTCGGGCAGGAGCGCCGCAGGAATATCGAGCAGCGCTAGGAGGTCCCGGTCCCAGGCGCCGCGGCCGATATCGAACAGCATGCTGCGCGCCGCGTTCGTCGCATCGGTCGCATGGACCTTTCCGCCGGTCAGCCGCCAGAGAAGGAAGGAATCGACGGTGCCGAAGGCGAGCTCGCCCGCCTCCGCCCGCCGCCGGGCACCGGGAACGTTGTCGAGCAGCCAGGCGATCTTGGTCCCCGAAAAATAAGGGTCGATGCGCAGGCCCGTGCGGCTCGCGACCAACTCTTCGTGACCGGCGGCGACGAGCTTCGCACAGGCGTCCGCCGTGCGCCGGTCCTGCCAGACGATCGCCCGGTGGATGGCCCTTCCGGTCTGGCGGTCCCAGATCAGCGTGGTCTCGCGCTGGTTGGTGATGCCGATGCCGGCGACGTCCCGCGCACCGAGTCCTGCCTTGGCGAGAGCTTCGCGAGCCGTCGCGAGCACGGTCTCCCAGATATCTTCCGGCTCGTGCTCGACCCAGCCGGACGCCGGGAAGTGCTGGGGGAATTCCTTCTGGGCGCTGGCGATCGGAGCCAGCGCCGAATCGAACACGATCGCACGCGACGATGTGGTGCCCTGGTCGATTGCGAGAAGATGTCCGGCACTCATGATCCGATTCCTGCCCAAGCCACCACGCTCTGTGGCGCTGCGCGCGGAGACTGGCCGATGCGGGCGCATCCGCGCAAGGTCACCGCCCCGCCTCGGCTGCCCCCGGCCCCGACCTGCCGTCGCGGCAAGGTTCCGCTTGGCATGCGGCTTGCCCTGTTGTTAGCTTGCTGACGAAGCAGATGGCTGCGCTAGGCGCAGCCCCTCGCCGGATCGTTCTCGGAGCGCTCCGGCAGGTCAGAGGATTTGGAACCGTGGCGGTCGAGGACCGACAGCACGGGGGTGTGGCCGTCGCGACACCGCCGCACAATCATAGCGCCGATCCGCCGCGGGCCGGCGGCGCTGCCTGTGGTACCGCGCCGCGCTCCCATAACGGCCATCATGTCTATCGCGCGCAGGCGACCTACGCCGCGCTCGATCTCGGCACCAACAATTGCAGGCTGCTGATCGCACGTCCGGCACAGCACGGCTTCCGCGTCGTCGACGCCTTTTCGCGAATCGTGCGTCTCGGCGAAGGGCTCGCGGCGAGCAGCCGGCTCGGCGAGGCTGCCATGGACCGGGCGGTCGAGGCCCTGAAGATCTGCCGTGGCAAGATGGCGAACCGCGGCGTCACCCGGGCCCGCCTGGTCACCACGGAAGCCTGCCGCGCCGCCACCAACGGCCTGGACTTCGTGCGCCGCGTCGCGACCGAAGCCGAGCTCTCGCTGGAGATCATCGACCAGCGCACCGAAGCCACTCTCGCCGTCTCCGGCTGCGCCGCGCTGGCCGATCCCGCGGCGGAGGGCGTCATCGTCTTCGATATCGGCGGCGGATCGACCGAAATCGTCTGGCTCGGCAGCCGCAGCGAGGCGCGCGATCCCGCGGCCCGGATTCGCGAATGGGCTTCGCTGCCGGTCGGGGTGGTCACGGTGGCCGAGCGCTATGGCGGCGTTGAGGTCAGCCGCGAGCTGTTCGAGCGTATGGTCGAGGACTGCACCGACGTGCTCGAACCTTTCGTGAAGAAGGCCGCCGGCGTGCGCCAGGCGCGCAGCTTTCATCTCCTCGGCACCTCCGGAACCGTGACGACCGTCGCCGGCATCCATCTCGGCCTGCCGCGCTACGACCGGCGCGAGGTCGATGGGCTGTGGATGCAGCAGGACGATATCCTGACGGTCATCGACCGGCTCATCGAGATGGACTATGCCGCGCGGGCGGCGAATGCCTGCATCGGCCGCGAGCGGGCCGATCTCGTCCTGGCCGGCTGCGCGATCTTCGAGGCGATCCGCCGTGCCTTCCCGAGCGATCGGGTGCGGATCGCCGATCGCGGCCTGCGCGAGGGCATTCTACTGCGCATGATGCATGAGGACCGCGCCTGGTGGCGACGCAGATAGAGCATTTTCAAGCGAAGTGGATACCGGTTCGCGTGAAGAAAATGCGACAGGACATTCTGGATTTGAAGCGATGAGCGGCGCACGTTCGGGAGGAGCCGGCGGCAAGACGACGGCCGGCGCGCGCGACCTGCGCGTCAAGGTCAAGAAGGCCGGCAAGCTCAAGCATTCGTCGCAGCTCTGGCTCGAGCGCCAGCTCAACGACCCCTATGTCAAACGGGCGAAGGAGCTCGGCTATCGCTCGCGAGCCGCTTTCAAGCTCGAGGAGATGGACGACCGCTACAAGTTCCTGAAGACCGGGCAGCGGCTGGTCGATCTCGGCTGCGCGCCGGGGGGCTGGTGCCAGGTCGCGGCCAAGCGCATCGGGCTGGAGCGCGGCAAGGGCCATATCGTCGGCATCGACCTCCTGCCGGTGGACCCGATCCCGGATGTCGACCTGATCCAGATGGATTTCATGGCGGAGGAAGCGCCTGCCCTGCTGACCGAGCGGCTCGGCGGACGAGCCGACGGCGTGATGTCCGACATGGCGGCCAACACGACCGGCCACAAGAAGACCGACCATCTGAAGATCATCGCGCTCGCCGAGGCCGCGCTCGAATTCGCCCACGACGTGCTGGCGCCGGGCGGCTTCTTCCTCGCCAAGCTGTTCCAGGGCGGCGACAGCGCCGAGCTGCTCGCAGGCCTGAAGCGGGACTTCACAACCGTGCGCAACGTCAAACCCGCCGCCAGCCGGGCCGATTCCTCGGAGCTTTATGTCCTGGCGACCGGCTACCGGAAAAAGGCGCCCGACGACCTGCCCGCGTAGCTCGCGCCGATTGCGGCGCGCGCTTCGGGACACCCGCTGTCCACCCGCCGTTCGTTTTCCGTGGCAGCCTCAGCGCAGGGAGGCGCTCTCGTCGCCCTCCGCCGGCGGCGGCTGGTCCCCGCGCTCGCGGTAGGACGGCAGATCCGCCGCGCCGGCCGGGACCGGCCTTGCCTCAAGGCGCGAGATCATGCGCTTCATCTCGGCGATTTCCCGGACCTGGGCGTGGATGATGCGATCGGCCAGCAGCCGCACCTGCGGGTCCCGGATATGCGCGCGCTCGCTGGTCATGACGGCGATCGAGTGGTGCGGAATCATTGCCCGCATGTAGCTGAGGTCGTCGACGGTTTCCTGGCTGCGGACGAGCCAGAGCGCGCCCGAAAAAACGATGGCGGAACCGAGCACGATGCCGGCGTTGATCGAGCGGCGAGGATACATGCCCCACATGAACGCCATCATCAGCGCGCTCATCGTCGCCCCCATGAGGACAGCCATCCAGGCACGCGTCTGGCTGAATTCGACATGGGCGAGCGCATAGGTGTTGAGGTACATCAGCCCGAACATGACGACGGTCGAGGCCGCGATCATTCCGGCGAAACGAAGGTAGCTCATCGGCGATCTCCCTTTCGGTGGAGAACGCGGAAGGCTGTCGCGGGTTCGACCGCCGCCGCAGAAGCGCTGTCTGGAGGCGGCTAATCCAGCGGTTTCTGGTCGGCGATCGCTTCGGCCGTGAGCTTGCGTTTGCTGACCGGCGAGTGGCCCGAGACCTCGGCGCCGGCATCGGGAGCGAGCTGCGCCATCCAGAGCGCCGAGGAGGCGGAGATCAGCCCGACGATGACGAAGGCCGGCCAGAAGTCGCCGGCTGCAAGCGTCTTGCCCCCGTTGAAGGTATTCGCCGCCTCCAGCGCGAAGGCGCCGATGGTCACGCCCATGCTCAGCGACAATTGCTGCGCCACGCTCGAGAGGCTGGTCGCGCTCGACATCTCGCGGTTCGACACGTCCGAATAGCTCAGCGCGTTGATGCCGGTGAACTGCAGCGAGCGGAAGCAGCCGCCGACCAGCAGGACCGACAGCATGATCGCGTGCGGCGTGGTCGGCGTGAACAGGCCGGAAGCCGCCAGGAAGGCCGAGCCGACCAGCGCGTTGAACGTCAGCACGCGCCGGAAGCCGTACTGCGCCAGGATCGACTTCGCCAGCGTCTTCATGATCATCGCCCCGGCCGCGGAGGCGAAGGTGATCAGGCCCGATTGCAGGGGGTCGAGGCCGAAGCCGAGCTGCAGCATCAGCGGCAGCAGGAAAGGGATCGCGCCGATGCCGGTGCGGAAGATCGACCCGCCGATCACGCCGATGCGGAAGGTGGGGATGCGGAACAGCGAGAGGTCGAGCACCGGATAGGGCACGCGCCGGGCGTGGAACCAGTAGGCGATCAGCGCCGCCGCGCCGCCCAGCACGCAGCCATAGGAAACGAATTCCGGCACCATGTGCCGCCCGCCCGTGGCCAGCCCCAGCATCAGGGCGGCGAAGCCGAAGGCCGAGAGGATGAAACCGCGCAGGTCGAGCGGCGCCACGTCCTCCTCACGGATATCCTCGAAGAACAGGCTCGACAGCACGATGCCGACCAGTCCGATCGGGATGTTGATGAAGAAGATCCAGCGCCAGTCGAAATAGGTGGTGATGAAGCCGCCGAGCGGCGGCCCGACGACCGGCCCGACCAGCGCCGGCACGGTGAGATAGGCAAGCGCGCTCACCATCTCGGCCTTCGACACGCTGCGCAGGATGACGAGACGCCCGACCGGCACCATCATCGCCCCGCCCATCCCCTGGAAGAATCGCGCGACGACGAAGGCTCCGAGCGAGTTCGAGAGCGCGCAGAACACGGAGCCGGCCATGAAGATGCACAGGGCCGCGCGGAACACGCTGCGCGCCCCGAACTTGTCCGCCATCCAGCCGGAGATCGGAATGAAGACCGCGAGGCTGACGAGGTAGGATGTCAGCGCCAGCTTCAGCGCGATCGGGTCCTCGCCGAGGGACTTCGCGATCATCGGGAGCGAGGTGGCGATCACCGTGGAATCGGTGTTCTCCATGAACAGCGCGCAGGCGACGATCAGGGGAAGAAGTTTGGCGCGTTGCAAGGCTTGGACCTTCTGCGCCTCATCCAGATCGGCGCGGTTGAAATCATAAGCTCGGCTATTAATCCGATGTGAAGCATGTGACGAGGGCGAAATCGCGGTCCAGTCGCCGATTTGCCCTCCGCCGGCGCGATGCCGCCATGCGCCGGACTTATGGCTCGGCGCTGCGCACAGTTCCGTTATGCAATTCCTGCTCTGCAACTGGCCGGATGCACCGACCATTTCCAGCATTGTTCGGCATGGCCGAACCTTCGCGAGGGGCGCGCGACGTCACATCTCCGGAGGCATGCCCATGCTCGCAATGTCAGATGTTTCTTCGGTTTTTCACCGGATTTCTCCAAGCCTGCAGCTGGTGGCTCTGGGGCTCGTGGCGGGCCTGAGCTTCGGGATTTCGACGGCCGTGCCGGCGGCTGCAGATCCGGCGAATTGGCCTCCGGGCTGCCAGTTCAAGACGGTTCCGAACAGTGGGCCCGGTGAGATGCAGCACCAGTTCTGCCAGCGCCTCTACGATTGCCAGCAGATGGCCGATTCCGCTGGTCACACGATCTTCGGGGCAGGCTGTTTCTGGGTCCCTCCGCGGGTTCCGGCGAGCTCCGTCCGCAAACACTGACCGGAAGGTCCGGCGCGGGCATGCCGCGATGCTCCCGCGCCGTTTCCGCACTGCGAAAAGAATCCCGCCCTCCGCACTAGCGGAGCGCAAGCGCACATGCTAACGGGCCTCGTCAACTCGGCAACGGGCCTCTTGCCCCGCCCTTCAGAAAAGCCGGTCCGATCCGGCGTCGGAGTTGACGATGACGCTTTCCCTCGACGGTTTGATTCGCGATGGCCTGACCTTCGATGACGTGCTCCTGGAGCCGGGGCCGTCGGAGGTCATGCCGGCGGATGTCGACATCCGGACCAGGCTCACCAATTCGATCTCGCTCAACCTGCCGATCATCGCCTCGGCGATGGATACGGTGACCGAGGCGCGCATGGCGATCGCCATGGCGCAGGCCGGCGGGCTCGGCGTCATCCACCGCAACCTCGAGGCCGATCAGCAGGCCGCCCAGGTCCGCCTGGTCAAGAAGTTCGAATCGGGGATGATCGCCAATCCGATCACCATCCACCCCGACGAGACGCTGGCCGATGCGCTGGCGCTGATGAAGAACAACGGCATCTCCGGCATCCCGGTGGTCGAGCGCGGGCCGCAGGGGCACAAGGGCAAGCTCGTCGGAATCGTGACCAACCGCGACGTCCGCTTCGCCGCCAATCCCGGCCAGCCGGTCTCGGAGCTGATGACCAAGGAGCGGCTCATCACCGTCCGCGAGGGCGTCAGCCCCGACGAGGCCCGTCGCCTGCTTCACCAGTTCCGCATCGAGAAGCTGCTCGTCGTCGACGACCATTATCGCTGCATCGGCCTGATCACCGTGAAGGACATGGAAAAGCAGGTCGCCTATCCCAACGCCGCCAAGGATGCGCAGGGTCGCCTGCTCGTCGCCGCGGCGACGACCACCGGCGAGCAGGGCTTCGAACGCTCGGAGATGCTGGTCGACGCCGGCGTCGACCTGATCGTGGTCGATACCGCTCACGGCCATTCCGCCAAGGTCCTCGACGCCGTCAGCCGCGTGAAGAAGCTTTCCAACGCCGTCCAGGTCATCGCCGGCAACGTCGCCACGGCCGGGGGCGCCCAGGCGCTGATCGATGCCGGCGCCGATGCGGTCAAGGTCGGGATCGGGCCCGGCTCGATCTGCACCACCCGTATCGTCGCAGGCGTCGGCGTACCGCAGCTGACCGCCATCATGGATGCGGCCTCGGCCGCTTCGAAGGCCGGCGTCCCGGTCATTGCCGATGGCGGCATCAAGTACTCCGGCGATCTCGCCAAGGCCCTGGCCGCCGGCGCCTCCTGCGCCATGGTCGGCTCTCTGCTGGCGGGTACTGACGAGACGCCGGGCGAGACCTTTCTGTATCAGGGACGCTCCTACAAGGCCTATCGCGGCATGGGCTCGGTCGGTGCGATGGCACGCGGCTCGGCCGACCGCTACTTCCAGCAGGACATCAAGGATGCCCTGAAGCTCGTGCCGGAAGGCATCGAGGGCCAGGTCGCGTACAAGGGCCCGGTCTCGAGCACCTTGCACCAGCTCGCCGGTGGCCTGCGCGCCGCGATGGGCTATGTCGGCGGCAAGACGCTCGAGGACTTCCAGGCCAAGGCCCGTTTCATCCGGATCACCAGCGCCGGCCTGCGCGAGAGCCACGTCCATGATGTGACGATCGTGCGCGAGAGCCCCAACTACCCGACCCGCTCTTGAGCCATTTCCCCGTTCGTGCAGTCTGGCCCGGCCTGGCGGGCCGGGCCGTGACGAAGATGGAGGACGGGCCGTGACCCTGAAGCTGATCTACCCCGCGCTGGCGATGATCCTCTGGATCTTCGTCGTCGGCGTCGTCCTGGCCGTTCGCCGCAAGGCTGCCTTCGCAACCGGTGCGGTCCGGCCGGAGGAGGTCGCCGTGTCGACCGAGCGCTATCCCCTGCCCGCCCGTCTGGTCTCGGCGAACTTCTCCAACCAGTTCGAGCTGCCGGTGGTGTTCTTCGCGCTGATCATGCTCGCCATGGAGGTCGCGGCGACCGGATACGTCATGGCGACGCTGGCCTGGATATTCGTCGCCTCGCGCGTCGTCCACACGCTCGTCCACATCGGCTCCAACCAGCTGCCTCTGCGCGGCGCGGTCTACGGCATCGGCGCCATCGTCCTGATGGCCATGTGGGTCGGAGTGCTGCTCGCCGTGCTCTGACCGGCTCGACCCAATCCGCGCGCCGTTCCGTTAAGCATTTCCGCGGTTTGCCGGGCACTTCTCACAACGCGACGTTGAGTCTTAACAAGAGGTAAACTACACCCCTCTGCGGCGGACGGTGGAACAAGCGTGGTTTGGAGTGGCGCATGTTGCGTGTCCGTGATGCATCCGAGCAGGCGAGCGCCTGCGGCGGGCAGGCCGTCGTCTCGGCATTCCGGCAAACGTCGTCACGGAGCGCGGGCGCACGGCAGCAGCGCCCGCCATCGCGCGGCCGTCGGCTTGCAGCGCTGGCCTGCGCAGGCTTGGCCATCGGCGCCGGCGGCATGATCCTCACCGCCTCGCTGGTCCAGGCGGGGGACGACGCGGGGATCCATTCGTTCTTTCTGGAGGAAGCGGCTCGTCGCGGCCAGCGTTCGGCCGCGGCGGCGCCCCAGGCCAACGCCTATGCACCGGCCAGGACCGGCTGGCGGCTGCCGCTCTTCCGTTCCGGCCCCGACGGACGGATCGCTCAGCCCGCCATCGACCTCAACCCGTTCCGCCGCAAGGCTCACAAGGCGCCGGCCCGCCCGCGCAAGGTAGCGGCGGTCGCCGGCCGCACGGAGACCCTGTCCGGCGCATCCAGGATGGCCCAGACCATCTGCGTACGCCTATGCGACGGCTTTCATGCGCCGATCGGCTATCTGCGCTCGCCCTCGGACCTCAAGGCCCATGAGGCTCTTTGCGCGGCGATGAATCCCGGCCTGCCGGTCAAGGTCTTCACCGTCGCCGCCGGCGCCGCCTCGATCGACCAGGCGGTCGCCGCCGACGGCCAGCGCTACGCGGCGCTCCCCACCGCCTATCGGCATGAACGGTCGGCCGACCCCGCCTGCCGCGTCCCGATCGCCAGGGCGGGTGAGCATCGCGTCTCGCTGCTGCGCGACATCACGCTGCGCCCGGGAGACAGCATCGTGCTGGATGGCAAGGTCACCACTTTCATGGGTGGCTCGAGCTGGCCTTATAGCCGCCGGGATTTCCGTGATTTCCGTTCCGCGCCGGAACTGACCAAGGCCCAGCGGCGGCAGATCGACGAGCAGGTCGGCATTTCCCGGATGGAGGCCCAGCTGCGCAGCCTTCGCCGCAAGATGCGCGTGCGCGAGGCCCGTCTCGAAGCCGAAACCGAGACCGATGCGTTCCTGCGCGGCTCCTTCGACGCCGGCAGCGCGCGGGCCCCCGTTCGGATGATCCCGATCGCGCTGGCGGATCGGTGACGTCGCGGGTCGCTTCGGAGCTGGCGGCGTGGTTCGGGAATTGCCGCGAAACCCGGCAGAAACCGGTGCAAATCGCCTCCCATAGCCGGCTTTCCCGCCTCGACAAGCTGGGCAGATCGGCCTACATCCAGTGCCGCCAGGGGGCTGGCTGAGTTTCGGCCTGCGCCGATTCGGAAGTCCATGACCAGACGCACTGCGTTCCTCGCCTTCAGCCTCGTCGTCGCGATCGGCCTGCTCGGATTGCAGTCGTGGGACCTTGCGCTCGGCCGGATCGAGCGCAGCGCCGTCGAGGCCATCGAGGCGCGGACCGGTTTCGCCGTCAAGTCGCTCGAGCGCGCGGAGATCGCGCTGCTGCCGCTCCCCCGCATCAGCCTGTCCAAGGTTGCCTTCGCCCAGCGCGACGGCGTCGTCGCCGGCGAGGCGGTCCGCGTCCGGGCCTATCTGCGGCTGCTGCCGCTGCTGACGGGCCGGCTCGGCATCGGCCGGATCGATCTCGTCGCGCCTCAGCTCGACGTCGCCGTGCCCGCCGGCAGCGACAGTCTCGGCGACTGGCTGGCGTCGCCGCTCGCCGAGCTGGAGAAGCTGCGCAGCCAGAGCCGGATCGTCGTCAGTTCCGGCGCCGTCTTCCTGCGGGCCGCCGGGGCCATCCAGAGCATCGTGCGCAACGTCAACATCGTCATCGACGAACGGGGAACGGGCGAGCCGTTCGGCCTCTCCGGCTCCTTGACCTGGCGTGGCGTGCCGACCGATGTCAGCCTGGTCTGGCCGGTCGCCGGCGGTTCCACCAAGGCTGCGCTTTCGGCGACCTCGCCGCTGATGAAGCTGCGCTTCGAAGGCACCCGCGCCGGGCCGGGAGAGCCGGTCATCGACGGCACGCTCTCTCTGTCGACGCCCTCGGTGCCCCAGCTTCTCGACTGGTTCGGTGAAAAGTCACGGATCTCGACGGCGCTGGGCGCCCTCACGCTCAACGCCGACCTGCAGTTGAAGCCCAGGGAAGCCTCCTTCACCAACGCCGTGGCGAGCCTGGACGGGGACCGTCTCGACGGCGTCATGAAGCTGACCGACGTGGACGGGCGCTTCGCCCTGTCCGGGACGCTTGCCGGCGCTTCGCTGGACCTGGGTCGGCTGATCCGGCGCCTGCCGCTCCCCGCGATCGACGCGGCCGACACGAGCCCCCTCGACCTCGACGGCTGGACCGGCCGCGACATCGACCTGCGGGTGTCGGTGGATGCGGCTCGGATCGACGGCGCGCGCCTCGCCGACGTCGCGACCTACGTCCTCGTCAAGAAGGGCCGCTTCGAGACCGGCCTGCTCCGGGCCTCGGCCTATGGCGGCACCGTGAAGGGGCGCTTCCTGGCCGTCGGCGCCCCCACCGGGGTCGACGTCAAGCTTCAGGCCGGCGCCGACAAGGTCGATGTCAGCCAGGCCGCGGCGGATCTTCCACAGCTCGCGCGCCTGGTCGGCACCGGCGGCTTTCAGCTTGCTCTCGACGGGGCGGGCAGGACCTTCGACGAATTGCTGGGTGCGATGACGGGGCGCGCGGGCATCAGCTTGCGGCAAGGCGAAGTCGGCGGCATCGCGCTCGCCGAGCTGATGCGCCGGGCCGAACGCAACCCGTCGCAGCTCCTGCGGGACTGGCACCAGGGCAAGACGCCGTTCGAGACGCTGGCGGCGAATGCCGGCATCGCCAACGGCCTGCTGGTGCTCACCGACGCGCAGATGGTCGGCCCGAACTACCGGTTGAACCTGGCCGGCAACGCCTCCCTGCGGACGCGTCAGTTCGACATGCGCGCCTCGCTCGCCTCGCTCAGCGGATCCCTCAGGCTTCCCCTCGTCCTCAAGGGCCCCGTCGAGGCCCCGTTCTTCGATCTCGAGAGCGAGGCTTTCCTCAGCCCGACCGCGGGTTCCGTCCCGGTCGCCCCCAGCCTTATCGGCCGCTGAGGGCGGTTGCAGGGCGCTTCCGCCTCCCGCGAAAATCCGGTCTGATGCCGCACGGCCCCATGAGGGCCGCGACAGGAGGGAGCGAGATGCGGACATGGATCAGGAGCGCGGTTGCGCTCGCAGCAATGATGGTGACGGGCATGGCCGGGGCGCAGGAACTGATCGTCGAGAAGAAGGTCTTCGAGCTGCCCAGCTTCACGACGCAGTCCGGCCGCACGTTGAAACAGGTTCGGGTCGGCTGGGAGAGCTACGGCACGCTCAATGCCGACAAGTCGAACGCCGTGCTGATCTGCCACTTCTTTTCCGGAAACTCCCACGCGGCCGGCAAGTACGACGCCAAGGACGCGCAGCCGGGTTACTGGGACGCGATCATCGGCCCGGGCAAGGCGATCGACACCGACAGATATTTCGTCATCGCCTCCGACACGCTGGTGAATCTGAATACCGGAGATCCCAAGACCACGACGACGGGGCCGGCCACGATCGACCCCGACACCGGCAAGCCCTACGGGCTCGACTTCCCGATCGTCACCATCCGCGACTTCGTCGAGGTTCAGAAGGCCCTCGTCGAAAGCCTGGGCATCAAGAAGCTGGCTCTGGTCGCGGGCCCCTCGATGGGCTCGCTCCAGACCTTCGAATGGGCGGCCAGACATCCCGAGATGGTGGCGAAGGCCATGCCCGTGATCGGCGCCGCCGAAGCCGATGCGATGCTGATCGGCTGGCTCGACGTCTGGGCGGCGCCGATTCTGGTCGATCCCGACTGGAACAAGGGCGACTATTACGGCAAGGCACCGCCCCTCGCCGGCCTCGCCAAGGCGCTGACGGCGGTTACGCTCCACGCCAATCATCAGGAATGGGCGGATGCGACCTTCGCCCGGCGCCCGGCCAAGGCGGATGAGGATCCCGGTATGACGCTCGCGGCCAAGTTCCAGGTCCAGAGCGTGCTCGACAACGCCGGCATGGCCCGCGCCAGGCTCTCCGACGCGAACCACTTCCTCTACCTCGTCAAGGCGAACCAGCTCTTCGCCGCCGGCGGCACCTCGCTCGCCGACGGCATAGCGAAGATCCGGGCGCCGATGCTCTACATCACCCAGCCCAAGGACCTGGTCTTCACCGCCGAGACCGTGGCAGCGACCCTGAAGGCGGCGAAGGATGCCGGCCGCGACATCACCCATGTCACCATCGACGGCGTGCGCGGCCATCTCGACGGCGTCATATCGATGAAGCAGGCGGAAGGCGCGATCCGGGCCTTCCTGGCACGGTAGCGCCGGCTGACCCTGCGCAGGACCACGCCGACATTGCGAAGAACGAGACGACGAAGCGATCCAGGGCGCGTAGAGCACCGCCCGCCCATGGATTGCTTCGCTGCGCTCGCAACGACGATCGGGTGTGATGGACGAGCGGGTAATCCCGGCCGCAGCGAAGCGAGCCTGCCCTTCACGCGACGAAGCGCAGTCGACGCGCGCCGTAGAGAAGAAGCCCACTACACACGACCGCGCCGAGCAGATAGGGAGCATGCAGAGCAGTCGGTCGGCCGGTGACAGGTTCCAGCGCCGACACCAGCGCGCCCGTGCCAAGTGCGCCGAACGGCATCGCACCCCAGGCAAAGAAACGATAGACGGAATTGACCCGCCCAAGCAGATGGTCGGGGATCAAGCGCTGGCGATAGCTCACCGTCACCACGTTCCAGAGCATGCCGCCAGCAGCTTCCAGAAACATGGCCAGGCCTGCGAGCGGCGCCGAGCTGCACAAGCCCAACAGGGCATGCAGCAACACGAAGGAACTCAGCGCTGCGATCAGGCTCGCGCGCATGCCGATTCGGCGCGCCACCTCCGGCGCGAACAGACCCCCAAGCACGCCGCCGGCGGCCGCACAGGTCAGCAACAGCCCATAGCCGGTCGCGTCAAGGTGCAGGACCTCCTGCGCATAGAGCACCAGGATCGTCAGGCCTCCGACCGCGATCGCGTTGATGACACCCAGCATGACGGCAAGCCGCAGGATCACGGGGTTGTCCCGCATCCAAGCTAGTCCCTCACGCAGCGCGGGCCAGAAGCGCTTGCTCTCAGCTGGGCTCTGAACCGGCAGCGTGATCAGCCAGACGATGCCTATCGACAGAGAAAGCGTCGCGGTATTGACGCCGAATGGCACGGCGATGCCCGCGGCGATCAGCACACCGGCAAGCGGTGGGCCGACAAAACGGCCCATAACCTGCTCCGCGCTCCACATCTGCCCGTTGGCGCGCTCCAGACTCTCTCGCGCTACGATCGAGGGCAGCACCGTTTGTGCAGCGTTGTCTCGCACGACTTCGGCACTGGCAAGCAGGAACGCGATGGCGGCGAGTGTCGCCATGAGGCCGATCTCGCTCCCCGGAGCGATCGGCGAAACCGGGATCGAAAGCGTCAAACCGACCACGCCCAGCATCAAAGCGAGCCGGACAGCGTCAGCGCGGATCATCAGTAGGCGTCGATCGACCCGGTCGGTCCAGACGCCTGCCGGCAAGGCGAACAAGAACCATGGCAGCCGCCCGGCCATGGCGACGGCAGCGATCATCATCGGATCGCGGGTCAGCAGCGTCGCCAGCCAGGGCATTGCGACCGCGACGACGCCGTCACCTAGATTGGCGACGACGCTACTCGATAGGATGAGACGATAATTCCGGTTCGACCGCAGCAATTCGTAGCCCATGGCAACCCGCTAAGCGACGGTGCTCGTGGCACCCCTCAAAGACAGCAAGGTCCGACCAAGGAGGCCTGTCAATCGTTGAGGAGCCACCAGCCCCTACCGCGCCAGTACCGTCTTCACGCCGTCGATCACGAACCGCACGGTAGCGCCCTTCGGCCTCCGCGCCCGCCGCCGGTCTCAGGCGGCGGGTAGCCGCCTGCGCACGATGCCGGCATGGAAGCGGGCGCCGTGGATCAGGCCGGCATCGTCGAAATCGTAGCGCGGATTGTGCAGCGGCGCGCTGTCGCCATTGCCGAGAAAAACGAAGCAGCCGGGCACATGGTCGAGGAAGCGGGCGAAGTCCTCCGAGCCGGTGAAGGGCTCGTCGACGACCGCGACATTCTCCGCTCCGAGCAGGTCCCGTGCCGCTCCCAAAGCCTCCTCGGTCAAGGCCGGATCGTTCAGCAGCGGCACGAATTCGCGGGTGTAGCTCACCGCGTGATCGACATTGTAGGCCCGCGCTGTCCCTTCGGCGATCAGGCGCATCTGCGCCTCGATATCGGCACTGACCTCGGGGCTGAAGCTGCGGGCGTCGCCGAGGATGCGCGCCTCGCCCGGCAGGGCATTGCGCGTGCCGTCGGTGAGCAGCTCCGTCACCGAGACCACCCCGACCGAGGTGGGGCTCAGCCGTCGCGAGACGATGGTCTGCAGGCTCATCACGACCGCGCAGGCCGCGACGAGCGTCTCGGACCCGGCATGCGGACGGGCGGCATGACCGCCGACGCCCCGCAGCACGATCTCGAAATTATCCTCCGCCGACATGATGGCTCCCGCGCGCGTCTGGAAATGCCCGACGGCGAGCCCCGGCGCGTTGTGCAGCCCGTAGATCTCCTCGAAGGGAAAGCGCTCCAGAACGCCGTCATCGAGCATGGCGAGCGCCCCCCGGCCCCACTCCTCGGCCGGCTGGAAGATGAAGCGCACCGTGCCGTCGAAGCCGCCCTCGGCCGCGAGCAGTTTCGCCGCGCCGAGCAGCATCGCCGTGTGGCCGTCATGGCCGCAGGCATGCATCACGCCGGGATTTTGCGAGCGATACGGCGCCTCGCCCTGCTCCGGGATCCTCAAGGCGTCCATGTCGGCCCGAAGCGCGATCGCCCGGTTGCCGTTACCGCGCTTCAAGGTTCCGACCACGCCGGTTCCACCGATGCCGGTCGCGACCTCGTCCAGTCCGAATTCCCGCAGCCTGTCGGCGACGAAGGCGCTGGTGCGCGTCTCCTCGAAGCCGAATTCAGGATGGGCGTGCAGGTCACGCCGCCAGGCGATCATCTCCTGCACCAGCTTGTCGAGATCGATCGTCACGGCCTGTCCTTCGCGTCATCGGCCGGGGGCATTTTCCTGCCGGCGCCGCGTGAAGGTAGCGTGCAGTCTGCGAGACAGGCGCTGCAATCCGGCGCTCGATTTGCAAGGTTCTTGCCTGTCCACCGGCCGCATGGCGCCGTCCGGCCTAGCCGGTCAGCGCCGCCTTCACGCCGTCGATCACGAACTGCACGGCCAGCGCCGCGAGGATCACGCCAAGCAGGCGCGTCAGCACGACGTTGCCGGTGACGCCGAGCAGCTTCGCGATCGAGGACGCTGCGAGAAACACCGCAAGGCAGCACAGGATCACCAGCCCGCAGATGATCGCGAGCGTGGCCAGCAGCACCGGGTCGCCATGGGCGCGGCCCGCGAGCAGGATCGTCGCGGTCAGCGCGCCCGGCCCCGCCATCAGCGGGATCGCCAGCGGAAAAGCCGCGACGTTACGGATATGGTCCTGCGTGATCGCGGTCTCCGCCGTCTGCTGCTTGCGCTCGGTCCGGCGCTCGAACACCATCTCGAAGGCGATCCAGAACAGCAGCAGCCCGCCGGCGATCCGGAAGGCCGGCAACGAGACGCCGAGCGCCTTCAGCACGACGTCGCCAGCCACGCCGAAGAAACCCATGATGCAGAACGCGATGATCGAGGCGCGCACGGCGACCTGCCGTCGTTCGCCCGCCGACATCCCGCGCGTCAGCGACAGGAATATCGGTGCAAGACCCGGCGGATCGAGCGTCACCAGCATGGTGACGAGGGCTGCGGTGGTGAATTCCATGTACATCGCGGCGGACTTCACCATGCCTCGCGCCCGCCGTCACCCGCCAAGCGAGGCGGGATTGTGGCGGGCTCCTCTCAG
>NZ_MKSQ01000007.1:223323-528561 GCF_001898115.1 Allobosea sp. 67-29
GTAACGCCATGAAATTGCGAAGGAAATTTTTGCTTGGACAGAGACGGCTTTTGCTGGCGCGAAAGGCCGGAATAGGGTAGCCAGAAGCCTGAAAACGAACAGGAATCGGGATAGTCCCAGTTGAGCGACGAGAACGACGACAAGCGCGACGACGCCCCGGATTTCGGCGGCGACATCAAGCCGATCGCAATCACCGACGAGATGAAGAAGAGCTATCTCGATTACGCCATGAGCGTGATCGTGAGCCGCGCTCTGCCCGATGTCCGCGACGGCATGAAGCCCGTCCACCGCCGCATCCTCTATTCGATGTGGGAGAACAACCACACGCCGGACCGCAAGCACGTCAAGTCGGCGAACATCGTCGGCGCCGTGATGGGTCAGTATCACCCCCATGGCGACCAGGCGATCTACGACGCCCTGGTGCGCATGGCGCAGCCCTTCTCGATGCGGCTGCCTCTGGTCGACGGCCAGGGCAATTTCGGCTCGATCGACGGCGATCCGCCGGCGGCGATGCGCTACACCGAAAGCCGGCTCGACAAGTCGGCGATGCCGCTGCTCGACGACCTCGACCGCGACACCGTCGATTTCCAGCCGAACTACGACGACAGCCGCAGCGAGCCGAGCGTGCTGCCGGCGAAGTACCCGCAGCTCCTCGTCAACGGCGCCGGCGGCATCGCAGTCGGCATGGCCACCAACATCCCGCCGCACAATCTCGGCGAGGTTATCGACGCCTGCGTCGCCTATATCGACGATCCCGAGATCTCGATCGAGGACCTCAACGAGATCATCCCGGGTCCCGATTTCCCGACCGCCGGCCAGATCATGGGCAGGAGCGGCATCCGTTCCGCCTACCAGACCGGGCGCGGTTCCATCGTGATGCGGGCCAAGACCCATATCGAGGAGCTGCGCAAGGAGCGCGAGGCGATCATCGTCACCGAGATTCCCTATCAGGTGAACAAGGCGACGATGGTCGAGAAGATCGCCGATCTCGTCCGCGAGAAGCGGATCGAGGGCATCTCCGACCTGCGCGACGAGTCGAGCCGCGAGGGTATCCGCGTCGTCATCGAGATCAAGCGCGATGCCGTCGCCGACGTCGTGCTGAACCAGCTCTACCGCTTCACCCCGCTGCAGACCTCCTTCGGCGCCAACATGGTGGCGCTGAACGGCGGCCGCCCGGAGGTGCTGAACCTCAAGGACTTCATCGTCGCCTTCGTCGAGTTCCGCGAGGAGGTGGTCTCCCGGCGCACGCGCTTCCTGCTCAACAAGGCCCGCGAGCGCGCTCATGTGCTTTGCGGCCTCGCCACCGCCGTCGCCAATATCGACGAGGTCATCCGCCTCATCCGCACCGCGCCGACGCCGGCCGACGCGCACGAGTCGCTGATGGCGCGGGATTGGCCGGCCGATGATATCGCGCCGCTGATCGCTCTGGTCGACGATCCGCGCCACCCGATGAACCCGGACGGCACCTACCGGCTTTCCGACGCGCAGGCGAAGGCGATCCTGGAGCTGCGCCTCGCCCGCCTCACCGCTCTGGGCCGGGACGAGATCGGCGACGAGTTGGAGAAGCTCGCCAAGGAGATCGCGGATTATCTCGATATCCTGCGCTCGCGCGTACGCATCCAGGACATCGTCAAGGCCGAGCTCGCGGAGGCCAAGGCCGCCTTCGCCACGCCGCGGCGCACCGAGATTCAGGATTGGGGCTCCGATCTCGACGACGAGGACCTGATTGCCCGCGAGGACATGGTCGTCACCGTCAGCCATGGCGGCTACATCAAGCGTGTGCCGCTCTCGACCTATCGGGCGCAGCGCCGCGGCGGCAAGGGTCGCTCCGGCATGTCGACCAAGGACGAGGATTTCGTCTCGCGCCTCTTCGTCGCCAGCACGCACACGCCGGTGCTGTTCTTCTCCTCCGAGGGACAGGTCTACAAGGAGAAGGTCTGGCGGCTGCCGCTCTCGGCGCCGAACGCCCGTGGCAAGGCGCTGGTCAACATGCTGCCGATCGAGGCCGGTGAGCGCATCACCACGATCATGCCGCTGCCGGAGGACGAGGCGAGCTGGGAGACGCTCGACGTGATGTTCGCCACCGCCTCGGGCGGGGTGCGCCGCAACAAGCTCTCCGACTTCGTCAACGTCAACCGCGCCGGC
This sequence comes from Allobosea sp. 67-29, assembly GCF_001898115.1. Lineage (GTDB taxonomy): Bacteria > Pseudomonadota > Alphaproteobacteria > Rhizobiales > Beijerinckiaceae > Allobosea. The sequence continues at coordinate 225,469 of NZ_MKSQ01000007.1, forward strand.
AAGATCGCGATGAAGCTCGACGAGGGCGACCACATCGTCGACGTGCAGATCTGCACCGAGAACGACGATGTGCTGCTGACCACCGCCGACGGCCAGTGCATCCGCTTCGCGGTGCCGGAGGTGCGCGTTTTCAAGGGGCGCGATTCGACCGGCGTGCGCGGCATCAACCTGGCCAAGGGCGACGAGGTGATCTCGCTCGCGATCCTGCGCCATCTCGATGCCACGCCCGATGAGCGCGCCGCCTATCTCAAGCGGGCGGCGGCGGCCCGCCGGGCCCTGACCGGCGAAGTCGAGGAAGGCTCCGAAGCTGCGGCTGTGATCGAGGCCGATACCGAGGAGAGCGCGGGCGATATCGAGCTCGGCCAGGAGAAATACGCCGCCATGGGCGCGGCCGAGCAGTTCATCCTGACGATCTCGGAACGCGGCTACGGCAAGCGCACCTCGTCCTTCGAGTACCGGGTGACCGGGCGCGGCGGCAAGGGCATCGTGGCGATGGTCGTCAACGACCGCAACGGCAAGCTCGTCGCCTCCTTCCCGGCCATCGACTCGGACCAGTTGATGCTCGTCACCGATGGCGGCCAGCTGATCCGCGTGCCGGTCGATGCCGGGTCGGACAATCGCATCCGCATCGCCGGCCGCTCGACGCAAGGTGTGACGGTGTTCAACACCGCCAAGGACGAGAAGGTCGTGTCGGTCGAGTGCATCAACGACGATGGCGAAGGCGATGACGAAGCCGGCGACGAGCCGGCGGGCAGCGAACCGTCCGAAGGCTGATCGGGACGGTGCCGTCCAACCTCATTCCCGGGCGAAGCGAAGCTTCAGCCCGGGACTCTCGAGCCGGATGAGGCGATGCCCCCGGCCAAGCCCGGCATGATGGACCGGCATTGCGCTTCCGTTTGACTTAAGCCCTGCTGCGCGTTCCCATCCTTTCATGAAAGCCCGCTCCGTCCCCGTGCGCACGCCCGCCATCACGCCGGAGATCATGCTGCGCGCCTACGCGGCCGGCATCTTCCCGATGGCCGAGACCGCCGACGATCCCGGCCTGTTCTGGGTCGAGCCGGAATGGCGCGGTGTCATCCCGCTCGACGGCTTTCATCTGTCGTCGCGGCTCGCCCGCACCCTCCGTTCCGACCGCTTCGAGGTTCGCGTCGACAGCGATTTCGCGGCCGTCATTGCGGCCTGCGCCGAGGAGCGGCCGGACCGGCCGGAAACCTGGATCAACCGCCGCATCCGCGAGATCTTCGGCGAGCTCTTCACGCTGGGCCATGCCCACACGGTCGAGTGCTGGCGCGAGGGGCGGCTTGTTGGCGGACTCTACGGGCTGTCGCTCGGCGCGGCGTTCTTCGGCGAGAGCATGTTTCACCGCGAAACGGATGCCTCGAAAGTGGCGCTCGTCCACCTCGTCGCGCGTCTGCGGCACGGCCGTTACCAGCTGCTCGACACCCAGTTCCAGACCGGCCATCTCGCCCAGTTCGGCACCATCGAGATCCCGCGCGACGCCTATCGCCTCAGGCTGGAAGAGGCGCTGCAGCACCAGGGCAACTGGTTCGCCTGGCCCGCCGCCGCGACCGTGACGGGAGAAGAGGCGCTGGCGGCGCTGCGCGACGGTCCCGCCTGAACCTCAGGCGATGAAGCGCGCCAGCAGGATGACGAGGATCGCGCCCAGTACCGCCATTCCGGCATCGTCGAGGAAGCCGTAGCCTGTGTTCAGCCGCCAGCCGGTCAGGCGCACGATGCCCTGCCCGACCAGCATGCCGAGCACGCCGACCACCGCATGCCGGATCAGCCCGCCGCCGCCGACCACGAGGCTCGCAATGAAGCCGATGACGGTTCCCGAGGCGACCGTCGGCACGATGACGCTCCAGTCGAGCGGCAGGGTTCGGCGCGGCGGCAGGATCTCGACCTCTTCATCGCGGACGACGCGGTCGGGCTTGGGCGATTTGCGGGTGCGTGGCGGCATCGGCGCAATATGATGGCGGGCGCCTTGCTCGCCAAGCGCCGGGAGCCATCATTCTCGGGGCGAAGCGAAGCTTCGACCCGAGAATCTCTGGCCGGATGGGCCTCCGGAGCCAGCTTGTCGCGGGACGCTCGGGTCCAGGTCGAGCAAGACGCGCGTCGAATCAGGCGTTCAGCACCTTGCCATAGGCGTCGAGCACGCTTTCCTTCATCACCTCCGACAGGGTCGGATGCGGGAAGATGGTGTGCATCAATTCTTCCTCGGTGGTCTCGAGGTTCATCGCGACGACGAAGCCCTGGATCAGCTCGGTGACTTCCGGGCCGACCAGATGGGCGCCCAGCAGCTTGCCGGTCTTGGCGTCGAAGATCGTCTTCGCAAGCCCCGAATCCTCGCCGAGCGCGACCGCCTTGCCGTTGGCGACGAAGTTGAAGCGACCGACCTTGATCTCGTGGCCGGCGGCCTTTGCCTTCGCCTCGGTCAGGCCGACGCTGGCGATCTGCGGGTGGCAATAGGTGCAGCCCGGGATCATCAGCTTGTCCATGGGATGCGGATGCAGCCCCTTGATCGCCTCGACGCAGATCACCGCCTCGTGCTCGGCCTTGTGGGCCAGCATCGGCGGGCCGGCGACGTCGCCGATCGCGTAAATGCCCTTCACATTGGTCCGGCAGAAATCGTCGATGACGATGCAGCCGCGATCGGTCTTCACGCCGAGCGTCTCGAGCCCGATATTCTCGATATTGCCGACCACGCCGACAGCCGAGATCATCCGATCGGCGGTGATCGTCTGCTTGCCGCCCTTCTCGTCCTCGATATGGGCGGTGACGGAGTCCGCTGATTTCTCGACCTTCGTCACCTTGGCGCTGGTGATGATCTTCATCCCCTGCTTCTCGAAGGCTTTTCGCGCGAAGGCGCCGATCTCGGCATCCTCCACGGGCACGACCTGCGGCAGCACCTCGACCACCGTCACATCGACGCCCATCGTCCGGTAGAACGAGGCGAACTCGATGCCGATGGCGCCGGAGCCCATCACGAGCAGGGATTTCGGCATCTTGGCCGGAACCATCGACTCGAAATAGGTCCAGATCAGCTTGCCGTCGGGCTCGAGGCCGGGCAGCGCACGCGGCCGGGCGCCGGTGGCGACGATGATATGGTCGGCGGTATAGCTGCCCTCGCCCTTGGCGCCCTTCGGGATCGGCCCCTGCGGTTGCATCGCCGGCTTCTTGGTCGGCGCAACCGTGATCGTGCCGGGCTTGGCGAGCTTGGCCTCGCCCCAGATCACGTCGACCTTGTTCTTCTTCATCAGGAACTGGACGCCGTTGTTCATCCTGACCGCGATGCCGCGCGAGCGCTTCACCACCGCTTCCAGATCGGCCTTGAAGGAACCTTCCAGGACGAGCCCGTAATCCTTGGCGTGCTCGCCATAGTGCAGGATCTCGGCCGAGCGCAGCAGCGCCTTGGTCGGGATGCAGCCCCAGTTCGAGCAGATGCCGGCGAGATGCTCGCGCTCGACGATCGCGGTCTTGAAGCCGAGCTGCGCAGCCCGGATCGCCGCGATGTAGCCGCCGGGGCCGGAGCCGATGACGATGATGTCGTAGTCAGCCATGGTCTCTCTCCCGCAGCCTCAGACCAGCATCGCCATGGGCTTCTCGATATAGCCCTTGAACGCCTGCAGCAGCTCGGCGCCGAGCGCACCGTCGACGGCGCGGTGGTCGGTCGAGAGCGTCACCGACATCACCGTCGCGACGGCCGGCTGCCCGCCCTTGACGATGACGCGCTGCTCGCCGGCGCCCACCGCCAGGATGGTCGCATGCGGCGGGTTCACCACCGCGGCGAAGTCCTTGACCCCGAACATGCCGAGATTGGAGACCGCCGTCGTGCCGCCCTGATACTCCTCGGGCTTCAGCTTGCGGGCCTTGGCGCGGGCCGCCATGTCCTTCATCTCGTTGGAGATCTGCGACAGGCTCTTGTGGCAGGCATCGCGGATGATCGGCGTGATCAGCCCGCCGGGGATCGAGACGGCAACGCCGACATCGGCATGCTTGTGCTTGAGCATGGCGCTTTCGGTCCAGGAGACGTTGGCATCCGGCACGGCCTTCAGCGCCAGAGCCAGCGCCTTGATCACCATGTCGTTGACCGAGAGCTTGTAGGCCGGCTTGCCGTCCTTCTCCGGCGCCGCCGCATTGAGTTCCGCACGCAGCTTCAGCAGCGCGTCGAGCTCGCAATCCACGGTGACGTAGAAATGCGGAATCGTCTGCTTGGCTTCGGTCAGACGGCGCGCGATCGTCTTGCGCATGCCGTCATGCGGGATCTCCTCGTAGGATCCCGGCTCGAACAGCTTCTTGACCTGCTCGTCCGAGGGGCCGGCAGCCAGCGGCGCGGCCGCAGGCTTAGCCGCCGCCGGGGCGGCAGCGGCCGGGGCGACCTTGGCACCGCCACCCTTCTTGGCCGCCTCGACATCCTTCTCGACGATGCGGCCATGCGGGCCGGAACCCGCGATGGCGGCGAGATCGAGCCCGGCCTCCTTGGCGATGCGGCGTGCCAGGGGCGAGGCGAAGGCGCGGTTGCCGTCAGCCTTCGCCGGAGCGGCGGCCGGTGCCTCGGGCGCCTTGGCGGGAGCGGGAGCCGCTGCCGGCGCGGCTTCGGCCTTTGCAGGCTCGGACTTGGGAGCCTCAGCCTTCGGAGCAGCGCCGGCGGCCGGGGCGGAGACGCTCTTGGCGTCCTCGCCCTCGCCGGCGATCACGCCGATAATCTCGTTGACGGCGACGTCTGCCGTGCCTTCCGGCACCACGATCTTGGCGAGCACGCCCTCGTCGACCGCCTCGACCTCCATCGTCGCCTTGTCGGTCTCGATCTCGGCGATGATGTCGCCGGACTTGATCGTGTCGCCTTCCTTCTTCAGCCACTTGGCGAGATTGCCCTTCTCCATCGTCGGAGAGAGCGCGGGCATCAGGATGTTCGTCGGCATCGGTCAGCCCCTTCTCAGCGATAGCAGACGGCCTTGGCCGCCGCGACGACCTCGCCGATATTCGGCAAGGCGAGCTTCTCGAGGTTCGCGGCGTAAGGCATCGGCACGTCCTTGCCGGTGACGCGGGCGACGGGGGCGTCGAGATAGTCGAAGGCCGCCTCCATGATCTTCATGCCGATCTCGGCGGTGACGCCCGACTGCGGGAAGCCCTCCTCCACCGCGACGCAGCGATTGGTCTTCTGCACCGAGGCGACGACCGTCTCGATATCCATCGGACGGATGCTGCGCAGGTCGATGACCTCGGCCTCGATGCCCTCCTTGGCCAAAGCCTCGGCGGCGCCGAGCGCATAGGTCATGCCGATGCCGAAGGAGACGATGGTCACGTCCGTGCCGGGACGCACCACCTTGGCCTTGCCGATCGGGATGAGGAAATCGTCGCCCTTCGGCACGTCGAAGGACTTGCCGTACATGATCTCGTTTTCGAGGAAGATCACCGGGTTCGGGTCGCGGATCGCGCTCTTCAGCAGGCCCTTCGCGTCCGACGCGCTGTAGGGCATCACCACCTTCAGGCCCGGTACGTTGGAATACCAGGCGGCATAGTCGTGGCTGTGCTGGGCGCCGACGCGGGCGGCCGCGCCGTTGGGACCGCGGAAGACGATCGGGCAGCCCATCTGGCCGCCGGACATGTAGAGCGTCTTGGCGGCGGAGTTGATGATCTGGTCGATCGCCTGCATCGCGAAGTTGAAGGTCATGAACTCGACGATGGGGCGCAGGCCCGACAGCGCCGCGCCGACGCCGATGCCGGCGAAGCCGTGCTCGGTGATCGGCGTGTCGATGACGCGCTTGGCGCCGAATTCCTGCAGCAGCCCCTGCGTGACCTTGTAGGCGCCCTGGTACTCCGCGACCTCCTCGCCCATCACGAAGACGTCCTTGTCGCGGCGCATCTCCTCGGCCATCGCGTCGCGCAGGGCCTCTCGCACCGTCTGGCTGACGATTTCGGCACCGGCCGGGAACTCCGACGAGGCGTCATAGGACTTGGCCTGCGCCGGCACGGCTTCGGGCTTGCTGGCAGCCGGGGCGGGCTCGCTCGTGGCGGCCGGCGCTTCCGCCTTCGGCTCCGCCGGCTTTTCCGGCGCGGACGCCGAAGCGGCGCCGCTGGCCGCAGCGCCGACATCCTCGCCCTCGGCCGCGATCACGCCGATCTTGGTGTTGACGGCGACATTCTCGCTGCCGTCCGGGATCAGAATCTTGGCGAGGATGCCTTCATCCACTGCCTCGACCTCCATCGTCGCCTTGTCAGTCTCGATCTCGGCGATGATGTCGCCCGCCTTGACCTGATCGCCTTCCTTTTTCAGCCACTTGGCCAGTTTTCCTTCCTCCATGGTGGGAGAAAGGGCAGGCATGAGAATGTCGATCGGCATGAACGCACCCGGATTCGTAAGACGCGGGGAAAGGCGGAAGCGGCGGCGGCGCGGGCGTCAGCCCTGCGCCGGCTCCAGCAGGATGTCCGTGTAGAGCTCGGACGGATCGGGCTCGGGATCATGCGTCGCGAATTCGGCCGCGTCGTTGACGATCTCGCGGACCTTGGCGTCGATCGCCTTCAGCTCGTCCTCGCCGACCTTGAACTCGCGGATCAGGCGTGCGCGGACCTGCTCGATCGGGTCGTGCTCCTCGCGCATGCGCTGGACCTCGTCCTTGGAGCGGTACTTCGCCGGGTCGGACATCGAATGGCCGCGATAGCGATAGGTCTGCATCTCCAGGATGTAGGGGCCCTTGCCGGAGCGGGCATGCTCGATGGCGCGCTGGCCTGCCTCGCGTACGGCCCGGACATCCATGCCGTCGACCTGCTCGCCCGGGATGTTGAAGGAGATGCCGCGGCGCGAGAAATCGGTCTGCGCCGAAGCGCGGGTCACCGCGGTGCCCATGGCGTAGCGGTTGTTCTCGATCACGAAGACGACCGGCAGCTTCCAGAGCTCGGCCATGTTGAAGCTCTCGTAGACCTGGCCCTGGTTCGCGGCGCCATCGCCGAAATAGGTCATCGAGACGGTGCCGTCGCCGCGATACCAGTCGGCGAAGGCCAGGCCGGTGCCGAGCGAGACCTGCGCGCCGACGATGCCGTGGCCGCCATAGAAATTCTTCTCGCGGCTGAACATGTGCATCGAGCCGCCCTTGCCGCGCGAATAGCCGCCGCGCCGGCCGGTCAGCTCCGCCATCACGCCGCGCGATTCCATGCCGCAGGCCAGCATATGGCCGTGGTCGCGATAGCCTGTGATGACCTGGTCGCCGTCCTTCGACGCCATCTGCATGCCGATGACGACGGCTTCCTGGCCGATATAGAGATGGCAGAAGCCGCCGATGAGGCCCATGCCGTACATCTGGCCCGCCTTCTCCTCGAAGCGCCGGATCAGCAGCATCTCGCGATAGGCGTGGAGATCTTCGTCCTTGCTGAAGGGAGTGACGTTGCTGGGGGCCGGAGCCGCCTGTCCGGCTCCCTCCTTGGCCGAGCGGGCCTTCGCCGGCTTGGCGGCCGCTTTCGATGGGGCGGGAGCTTTCGATTTACGCGCAGCAACAGCCATAGACGATCCTCCAAGGGCCTTCGACCTTTGTTGTAGAGGATCGAAAAAACCTTGGCGAGCACGCTGTCTCGCAGTGCAGCATTAGCTAAGTCACTGTCTTATATAGAGATTCAGATCGTAACTGATTTCGAGTTAATTGATACGACTGGAACTAAAAGCCGGCTTTCCCGCTGGTGTGCGTTCCGCGCGCGAGGGTGCCTCTGCGGCCCCATCGCCCCCGGCGTGCGAGTTTCTGCAACATGGGTTCCAACAGGCGGCCCCATGGGGCGGGCAAAGCGGCACGGCGTTCGCGCCGCCGGCCGATCGAGAGATGCGCCGGAACGCGCTACGGGGTCAGCGCCCCATGATCACCACGTCGTTCTTGTGGGTCCGGCCGAGCATGGCCCGCGTCGTCTCCTCGAGGAGGTCGCGGTCGATCGAATCGTCCCGGACCAGCGTGAGTCTCTGTTCCCAGGATTTGCGCTCGGCGGTCAGCGCCGCCAGTTCGACCTCCATCTCCCGCAGCGATTCACGGATCGCCCCGCGCGCCTCGAGGCCGCGTGCGCCGTGCTGCGCATGGAACAGGAAATAGCTGACCGCCAGCGCCGACACCGCGTACAGTGCGAGCGTCACGAAGACGGAGCGAAGACCGCGACGGATGACCATGGTCAGACGCTAGGACGACGTGGTTTCCGGCCGGTTAACGTTTTTCGCAAACCGCCTTGCATAACGCCGCGGTCGTGGCGTCGCCTGCACCGAACATGTTGACCCCTGCCCCGCTCCTCCGTATGTCAGCGGGCCTGTGAGGGCGGGTAGCTCAGTGGTAGAGCACGTGACTTTTAATCATGTGGTCGTGGGTTCGATCCCCACCCCGCTCACCAGCACAGCCCGGGTCCGGATCGCGGCACTCCCCGGCCCGGCCGGTGGCCGGTGCAAGCTTTCGCGGGCCTGAGGAAGAAGCAAGCGCGCTGCGCCCATGAGCTGACGCGCCCCGTAGCCTGTCAACTCCACGGCCCCTGCTGGAAGCTCCAGCCGTCCCGCACCAGCCTTTGCGCGCCCTCGATCAGGCCCTGCAACGGGTTGTCTGACAGGATTTCGAGAACGACGGGCCCTTCATAGGCCTGCCGCCTCAACTCGCCGCCGATCGCGGTGAAATCGATCTCGCCGCTGCCGATCGGATCGTGACGCCACTGGCCGAGCGGGCTGTCGGACAGGTGCACCGCGCGCAGCCGCGGGCCGAGCGTCGCGAGCCCCGCGACCGGGTCCTCGCCGATGGCGACGGCATTGGCGACATCGTAGATCACGCCGACGTCCCGATACTCCTCCGCATCGAGGAAGCCGCGAATCGTTGCGGCATCGGCGAGCAGGCCTTGCGGATGATTCTCGAGGCCCACGCCGAGGCCGCGGCGTCGCGCCTCCGCGACGATCGCCCGGAATGCGGGCCGAAAGCTCTCCATGAGCCGGTCGTTGGCTCGGGCCAACAGCGCGTGGCGGCGGCCGGAGCCGACGCAGACGTCGACGGCCCCCAGTTCGGCACAACGCGCGACGAGCCGGCGGTAGGCGTCAACGGCGAAACTCACGACCTCGCTGGACGGGCTTGCCAGATTGATGTCGCTGCTGGCGAGGTCGCCGGCCACGACCCGCAGCCCGTAGCGCGCGATGACGGCGCGCAACCGTGTCGTGCGGGGGGCGTCGTCGCGCCAGGGGTCGAAATGCGGCGGCGCGGCCATGAGCTGCACGTCGCGGAAGCCGGCCGCCCCGAGCGTCTCGAACGCGGCCTCGGCGCTGTCCTGCCAGACGAAGCCGAAGGTGTGCGCGGCGAGTTGCATCGGATCACAGGCTTCCATCGCGATAGAAGGTGAAGGTGCGCGCGATGCCGTCCCGCAGCGGCGTGAACGGCACGTCGGGAAGGACATCCCGCAAGGGTCCCTCCGCGATGTCGGGGGCAGAGGGCATCGCTGCGCCGCCGGTGCGGATGTCGCAATCCGGCGCAAACTCGCGCAGCGCCGCGATGACGTCCTCGGGCGTCGCCTGCTCGCCGATCATGTTGAAGACATGGGCTCCGGGAACGTCGTGCCGCAGGGCGCTCTCATAGGCTGCGGCGACGTCGTCGACATAGACCAGCCCGGCCGCCCCTTCATAGGGAAAGACATAGGCCTCGCCCCTTGCCGCGGCGCGGCAGGCCAGGCTCGGCCCCGCGCTCAGGCCGCTCTCGCGCCCGGGGCCGTAGACGACATAGGGCCGGAAACCGATGCTCGAGAGCCCGTGATCGGCGAAATAGGCGCGTGCGCTGCCCTCGCAAGCGAGCTTGAATGCGCCGTACTGGGAGACCGGAACCGGATTCTCGCCGCTCTGCGGGCCGTAGACGCCGGCGCTGCTGGTATAGACGACCTTTGGGATGCCGTGGCGCAAGGCGGCCTCGAAGACGTTCAGCGTGCCGATCAGGTTCACCGCGGCGCCGCGGATCGGGTCCTCCTTGCAGGCCAGCGTCAGGATGCCGGCCAGATGGATGATCGCGTCGCAGCCGCGGGCGGCCGACGCCACCGCCTCGGCGTCGGTGATGTCGCCATGCACCCACTCGCAGTCGGCCGCGAACCGGGCGCCGGCGATCGCCGCCAGGAGGTCGCCGCTCCCGGCACGGTCGAGGATGCGAACGCCGTCGCCCTGGCGCGACAGGCGGCGGCAGATCCAGGCGCCCAGGAAACCGGCACCTCCGGTCACGAGAATCTGCAAGCGAACCTCCTCCTTGAGCCGTCGATCCTGCCCGACGCGACGCCGATGGCTCAACCGAAGAACGGGTCCTGCGACCGCCCTCGCGCCAGGCCGGGGCTCGCCGCCATGGCCAGCGACAGTTCGCGCGCAGCGCTCAGCAATTGCGGGGACAGCGACAGCATCTTGTCTTCGGTCAGCCTGATATGCGGGCCGGCGATGACCACGGCGCCGACAACCTCGCGCGTCTGCGGATGGCGGATCGGCGCCGCCGTCGCGTTCATCCACGGCGAGTAGGTCTGGACGACCAGTCCGAAGCCGCGCTTGCGTGCCTGGCGCAGATATTTGAGCAGCGCGGCTTGCGTCTGCGGGGCACGCGGCCCGAACTCCTCGCGCGAGCCGTAGCCTTGCCGTTCGACCAGGGCGATCGCCTCCTCCTCGGGAAGGCAGGAGAGCCAGGCATGCCCGCTCGCCGAGCAGGAGAGCCGGCCAACCTGCCCCATGTCGGGATCGTAGCGCAGGCCGAAGGGCGAGCCCTGCGACTTGGCCACCCAGACGAGATCGCGGCCATCGATCAACGCGAGACGGACGAGTTCCGCCGATTCCCGCGCGAGACGGTCGAGGATCGGCTGGGCGAGGTCCGAGACGCCCGCTCCGGCCAGGAAGGTAAAGGCGAGCGAGGCGATCTTGGCCGTCAGCTCATAGGTGCCGTGATGGCGCTCCTGTCGCACATAGCCGTGCTCGGCGAGGCTGGCCAGCACGCGATGGGTCGCGCTGCGAGGGATCTTCAGGCGCTCCGCGATCTCGAACAGCGGCAGCCCGCGCGCGTTCATGGCGAGCAGCTCGAGGACGCCGAGTGTGCGCTCCAGCAGACCGCTCGGCGCGGTCTCCGTCGCCTCCGGCGGGACTTCTTCCTCGATCTGCTTCACCATGGTCCTATCCAAAATCCATCTCCAGTCGTCGTCTCTGGCGCGCCGCCTCCTGAACGGCAAGGGTGACTGTGAGCGTCCGGGTGGCGTCGGCGGCGTCGATCAGCGGCCGGACACCATTGCGGGTGACGTCGAGCAGATGCCGAAGCTGGCGCCGGTAGGGGCTTTCCGGCTCGACCGGCAGCACCGCGTGCGTGAGGCCGGCGAACCAGCTCTTCTCACCGTCGTAGCGCCAGTGTTCCAGCGACGGCAACGCGAGCGAGCCTTCGGTGCCCGAGATGAAGTGCGAGTTCACCGGCTTCGCCTGCGGGGGGTAATTCGGCAGTTCGCCGGAAGCCAGGTCCCAGCTCCAGGGCGTCACCGCCGTGTCCGAGAGGCTGATCGTGACCAGGCCACCGTTCTCCAGCTCGAGCAGCACGGCAGCAGTATCCTCGACCGGCAGCCCCCTGACCTTCCCGGACGTAACCGCCTGCACGGCGGCGACCTCGCCGCAGACGAAGCGGATCAGGTCGATCTCATGGATCAGGTTGATCAGCACCGGCCCGCCGCCCGGCTCGCGGCGCCAGGCCAGGTCGAAATAGGCGTCGTGCTTGTAGAATGTGTACAGCACGGTGGCATTCGTCAGCCGCCCGAGCGCACCGCCCCGCACCATCTCGCGGGCCTTTGCGATCACCGGATTGTGCCGTCGGTGATGCCCCACCAGCACCGGTACGCCGGCGCTGGCCGAGGCGGCGGCGAGCGCCTCGCCTTCAGCCACGGTAACGGCGACGGGCTTCTCGATCAGGGAGGGAAGACCGCGGTCGATCGCGGCGAGGCCGATGTCCAGATGGGTCTGGTTGGGCGTCGCGACGATCAGGGCCTCGATTCCGCCGGCATCGAGCAGTGCGCCGTGGTCGGGATACCAGGCGAGGCCGCGCTCCCTGCAGAACTGGCGGCCCGCCTCGGTCGGGTCGGCGACGCCTGCGACCGTCGCGAAGCCGCTCCCGGCGATCACCTCCGCATGCATGCGGCCGATGGCCCCTGCCCCGACGATCCCGATCGACAGTGGGTTCATGGCATTCCTCCCGAGGCATTTATGCCGTGGCGGCGCAGCCGCCGTCAACTGATAATGGAATCCGATTCCAATTTTGAATTTTGAAGTGGAATCAGATTCCATTTATGCTACAGCCCTGCTGCCGGTCGGCCCGCTGCAACGGACGGGAAACAAGAAATCGGCTCCGGCAAGGGAACGCCACAGCAAGGGAGGACGTCGTGACCGACGCTCGCAAACCAATCCTCAATCGTTCGATCGGGCGCCGCAGCCTGCTTCTCGGCGCGGGCTCGCTCGGCGCCGCCGGCCTGATCGCCCCCCGGCTGGGCATGCCGTATATCGGCAACGCCGCCGCGGCCGAGCCGATCAAGATCGGCATGATCTGGGCCAAGACCGGCAATATCGTCGACCAGGCCGAATATCTCGCTCAGGGCGGCATGCTGGCGCTGGAGCAGCGCAACAACATGCTGCTCGGGCGCCCGGCCGAGCTCGTCTGGCTCGACGAGCCCAACCCGCAGGGCGCGCAGCAGAATGCCGAACGGCTGGTCGGCGAGCACAAGGTCGCCGGCATCGTCGGCGGCGCACTGTCCTCCTTCGCGCTGGCGATCTCCTCCGTCGCCAACAAGGCGAAGGTGCCCTATGTCGCCGCGAACGCCGCGGCCGGCGAGATCACCGGAAAATCCTGCAACAAATATACCTTCCGGCTGCAGCCGCCGGTCGAGGTGCATACCCGCGTTCTCGCGCCCTATTGCAAGGACATCGGCAAGAAATGGTACCTCCTGACGGCGGCTTACGCCTTCGGCCAGGACATCAAACGCTCGTTCGAGGAATATGCCAAGGCCAACGGCATCACCATCGTCGGCGCCGACGAGGTGCCGGTCAGCACGCCGGACTACTCGTCCTTCATCCTGAAGATCCGCGCCGCCAAGCCCGATGTCGTCATCGGCGGGCTCTCGGCCAGCGACCTGACCACCTATCTCAAGCAGTGGAACGAGCTCGGCATGCGCGGCAAGATCCCCTTCGCGGAGATCTCGGTCGGCAACACCGATCTGTGGGGCGTCGGGCCGGAGGCCGCCGACGGGCTCTACACCCTGACCTGGTACTACAAGAACCCGAACAATCCGCCCGAAGAGCAGGCCATGGCGGCGGCCTATGAGAAGAAATACAACCGCCCGGCCGCCGACAAGGCCTGGATGGGCTGGCTCGGCATGAAGTCCCTGCTCGACTCGATCGAGGCGGCCAAGTCCACGGACTCCGCGGCGATCGTCGCCGCGCTGGAGAAATGGCACGTCAAGCGCGGCGATCTCGACACCGGCTACCGCCCCTTCGACCACCAGATGGTGAACCGCCTGCTGGTCGCCGGCATCAAGCCGAAGATCACCGACAAATGGGACTACTTCGACATCAAGGCGGAGCTGCCGAAGACCCAGGCCGACATCGACGCGGCCTTCGGCAGCCAGGCCGACAGCGCCTGCAAGATGACGGGCTGACGCCCCGCGACCCGTCGGCCGGGGTCGATGCGATCCCGGCCTCCCTTTCTTCGCGCCTTCGCGGGAGCGTCCGCCATGCTGGACATGATCCTGTCCCAGACCGTCAACGGTCTGGTTCTCGGCTTTCTCTACGTTCTGATCGCGGTCGGGCTGTCGATCATCTTCGGCCTGCTCGGCATCGTGAATTTCGCCCACGGCGCCTTTTTCGCGCTCGGCGCCTATTTCGCCCTGGTCCTCGCCCGTGAGTTCGGCTGGTGGGCCGCTCTGCTGGCGCCGCTTCTCACCGGCGCGGTCGGCATGATCGTCGAGGTCGTGCTGATCCGCCATCTCTACGGCAAGGAGCCGCTGCTCGGCCTGATCCTGACCTTCGCGCTGGCGCTGCTGATCGAGGCGATCCTGCGCATGGTCTTCGGCGGGGCGCCCCTGCCCTTCAGCGCGCCGCGCTTCCTCTCGGGCTTCGTCGAATACGGTCCGATCCTGCTGACCAAATACCGGCTCTTCGTGCTCGGGGTCACGGTCGCGGCACTCGTCGCCTTCTGGGCGTTCCTGACCTACACGCCCTTCGGCCGCATCATCCGTGCCGGCTCGCGCGATGCCGAAATGGTCGGCCTGCTCGGCATCAACCTGCCGGTCGTGTTCAGCTTCGTCTTCGGCATCGGCTGCCTGCTGGCCGGGCTCGCCGGGCTGCTCGCCGCCCCGCTCTGGACGGTGACGCCCTCCATGGCGGCGAGCGCGATCATGCCGGCCTTTGTCGTGGTCACCATCGGCGGTCTCGGCTCCTATGCCGGGGCCATCATCGCCGGCCTGCTCGTCGGCATCACCACCGCGATGACCATCCAGTTCCAGCCCGAATGGGCCGGTGCGGCGATGTATGTGCTGATGGCGGCGATCCTGCTCCTGCGCCCGCGTGGCCTGTTCGGCGAAAAATGGGAGCGCTTCGAATGAGCCTTCGCGCCCTGCTCACCCATCCGGTCCTCTGGGTCGGCCTCGTCCTCTGCGGCCTGACGGCGCTCTGGCTCGCGCTCGGCGCGCCGGTCGGCCTGATCACCCAGATCGCGATCTACACGCTCTACGGCATGGGGGTGAACCTGCTCGTCGGCTATACCGGGCTGGTTCCCTTCGGCGCCTCCGTCTTCTTTGGCTGCGCCAGCTATGCCGCCGCCTTCTTCGTGCTCGGGCGGATCTCCGGCGACCTCGGCGGCATCGTGCTCTCCACCGTATTCTCGCTGGCGCTCGGTCTCGTGCTGGGCGCGCTGATCCTGCGCCGCAAGGGGCTCTATTTCTCGCTGCTGACGCTGGCCTGCTCGCAGATCGCCTTCGAGGTCGCCTTCAAATGGACAGCCGTGACCGGCGGCGAGAACGGGCTCCAGGGCGTGGCGCGCCCGAGCTTCCCGAGCGATCTCGGCTTCCACGGCTTCGTCATCGCCTGCGTCCTGGCGGGCGTCTGGCTGCTCTGGCGCATCCTGCATGCGCCCTTCGGCCGGGCGCTGCAGGCCGTGCGCGACAACGAGCAGCGCGCCCGCAGCCTCGGCTTCAACGTCTATCTGCTGCGGCTCGGCGCCTTCGTGCTGATGGCGGGCTTCGTCGGCTTTTCCGGCGCATTGCTGACCTTCCTGCTCCAGGGCGTCTACGCCAACAATCTGAGCTGGCAGCATGCCGGCGACGCGTTGCTGATGACCGTGCTCGGCGGCGTCCACCATTTCCTCGGCCCGCTCTGGGGCGCGATCGGCTTCATCATCCTGGAGAACCGGCTTTCGGCCGTCACCGAGAACTGGTGGTTGATCTTCGCGCCGATCCTGATCCTGTTCGCGCTGCTCTCGCCGGAGGGCATCACCGGGCTGGCGCAGCGCCTCTTCGGCCGCCAGCGCTGGACGCTGACGCGCAACACGATTCCCCCGCGCCCGGCCGTGATCGAGCCCTATGTCAGCGCCGCGCAGGCGATGGACCCGGACAGGCCGATCCTGGAGACGCGCAAGCTCTCCAAGCAGTTCGGCAGCCTCGTCACCGCCAGGGAGATCGACCTCCAGGTCCGACCCTTCGTGCTGCACTCGATCATCGGCCCCAACGGCGCCGGCAAGACGACCTTCTACAACATGCTGACCGGCGTGCTGCCGCCGAGCGCGGGACAGGTCTTCTTCGAGGGACGCGACATCACCAGGCTCCCGATGCATGCCCGTGCCCGGCTCGGCATCGCCCGCTCCTTCCAGATCCTCTCGATCTTCCCGAACCTGACCGTGTTCGAGAATGTCCGGATCGCGGTGCAGGCCCAGCGCCGCGGCGCCCGTGGCCTGCTGCGCGACGCCCATGCCGATGCCGAGGTCAACGCCCGCACCTGGTCGCTGCTCGATGCGGTCGGCCTCGTCGACCACGCAGCCGAGCCGAGCCAGGACCTGCCGCACGGCGCCAAGCGCCTGCTCGAGATCGCGGTGACGCTGGCGATCGAGTCGAAGCTGCTGCTGCTCGACGAGCCGCTCGCCGGCCTCGCCGAGGCGGACCGCATCGTCGTCGCCGACCTGATCCAGCGGCTGGCGCAGCGCCATGCCGTGCTGCTGATCGAGCACGACATCGACCGGGTGCTGGCGATCTCCGACCGCATTTCCGTCCTGCATCAGGGCCGGATGATCGCGGACGGCAAGCCGGCCGACGTCGCGCGCAATCCCGAGGTGATCGCCGCCTATCTCGGCGCCGCCAAGGATGGCGAGCGGGCGACCGCTCCCGCCGTGGACCGCTCCGGCGCGAAGACCGACGCCGTGCTGCTCGAGGCGAAAGGCATCGCCGTCGGCTATAGCGGCAGCACCGTCCTCTCCGGCGTCGACATCGCGATCCGCGAGGGCGAGGCCGTCGCCCTGCTCGGCCGCAACGGCGTCGGCAAGACGACGCTGCTGCGGGCGCTGACCGGCAGCCTGCCGCTCGACGCAGGCTCGATCCGCTTCGCCGGAACCGACCTGCGCAGGCTCAAGCCCTTCGAGATCAACCGGCTCGGCATCTCGCTGGTGCCGGAGGGGCGGCGCCTGTTCCCGAACCTGACCGTGACCGAGAACCTGCTGCTCGCCCAGCGCCCCGGTGGGATCAGCCTGGAAGAGGCCTTCGCCCTGTTCCCCCGCCTCAGGACGCGCCAGGCGGCGAAGGCGGAGAACCTGTCCGGCGGCGAGCGCCAGATGGTGGCGATCGCCCGCGCGCTGATGGTGCCCAGCAAGCTCGTTCTGCTCGACGAGCCTTTCGAGGGGCTGGCGCCAGCCGTCGTCAACGAGGTCATGGAAGCGCTGGTCAAGCTGCGCGGCCGCGTCGCCATGGTCATCGTCGAGCACCATGCCGAGCTCGTGCTGCCGATCGCCGACCGCGCCTATGTGCTGGTCAACGGCCAGGTCGCATTCGAAGGCGAGGCAACCGAGCTGGAGCATGACGAAGCGACGCAGGCCCGCCTGCTCGGCGTCGTCGAGACCGAACCGCAATGCGCCGCCTGAACGGCGGCGCGTCAGCATCCGAGGACAACGCCATGGACTTCCAGATCACCGGGGCGACCCGCCTCAACGTCATCGTCGGCGAGCCGATCGCGCAGGTGAAATCGCCCGGCGGCATGACCGCGGCCTTCGCCGAGCGCGGCCATGACGGCATCGTCGCGCCGGTCCGCGTGGCGCCCGATCATCTCGAGGCCTTCCTCAAGGCCGCCGACCACGTGCCGAATCTCGATGGAATCATCGTCACGGTGCCGCATAAGTTCGCCTGCCATCGGCACTGCGTCAGCGCGACCGAGCGCGGCGATTTCCTCGGCGCGGTCAATATCATGCGACGGCGCAAGGATGGCGGCTGGCATGGGGAGATGGTCGACGGCGTGGGCTTCGTCGGTGCGGTCAAGGCCAATGGCGGCCAGCCGCAGGGCAAGCGCGCACTGCTGGTCGGTGCCGGCGGCGCGGGCTCGGCCATCGCCCTCGCGCTCGTCGATGCCGGCGTCAGCGAGCTTGCGATCCATGATGCGGACACCGCCCGCCGCGACAGCCTGATCGAGCGGCTGAACAGCAAGGGCAAGGCGAAGGTCTTCGCCGGCTCGCCCGACCCGACCGGATTCGATCTCGTCGCCAATGCCACGCCCGCCGGCATGAAGCCGGGCGACGCGCTGCCGGTCGAGGTCGACAAGCTCTCGCCCGAGACCTTCGTCGGCTGCGTCATCACCGTTCCGGCGATCTCGCCGCTGATCGAGGCGGCCCGCGCCCGCGGCTGCCGCACCTCGACCGGCACGCAGATGTATCAGGCGCTGCAGAACGCGATGGTCGAGTTTCTGCTCGCGGGCGAGCGCATCGGCTGAGGCAGGTCAATGTTCACGACCCTGAAGAATGTGCCGGAGCAACCGGAATACGATCTCGTCGTCGTCGGCTCGGGCGCCGCCGGGCTGTCCGCCGCGGTCTTCGCCGCGATCGAGGGGCGCTCCGTCCTGGTGATCGAGCGCACGGACCATGTCGGCGGAACCAGCGCGCTCTCCGCCGCGACGACCTGGGTGCCGAACTCGCTGCATGCGGAGAAGGTCGCGACCGGCGACAGCATCGAGCAGGCCGCCCGCTTCCTCGACGGCGTCGTCGGCAACCGCACCTCGTCCCGCTTGCGCGACGCCTTCCTGCGCGCCGGCCCCGAGGCGATCGCCACGCTCGAGAGCCGGACCGACGTACATTTCCGGCCCTACCCGACGCATCCCGATTATGAATCCGATGTCGAGGGCTCGACCTTGCGCGGGCGAGCGCTGGAGCCGGTGGCCTTCGACGGCCGGCAGCTCGGCGCCGACATCGACCGCATCCGCCCGCCGATCCCGGAATTCACGCTGTTCGGTGGCATGATGATCGACCGCACCGATATCGGCCACCTGCTCAACCTGCGCAAATCCTGGGCCTCCTTCCGGCATGCCGCGGGCATCATCGGTCGCTACGGCGTCGATCGCCTGCGCAAGCGGCGCGGCACGCGCCTCGTCATGGGCAACGCGCTGATCGGCGGCCTGCTGCTGACCCTCAAGAAGCATGGCGGCACGGTCGTGACCGCCTGTTCGGTCGACGAGCTCCTGACCGGGCCGGAAGGCGTTATCGGCGTGAATGCCGTCCAGGGCGATCTTCGCCGCGAGATCAGGGCCCGGCTCGGCGTCGTGCTCGCGGCCGGCGGCTACAATCGCCATCCGCAGCGGCGCGCCGAGATGCTGAACGAGCCGGTGCCGTCCTTCAGCCCGGCCGCGCCAGGCCATACCGGCGCGATGCAAGATCTGGCGCTCAGGCTCGGAGCGCGCTTCGGCGAGAGCAATCTCGACAACGCCTATTGGGCGCCGGTCTCGACCCGCAAGCGCTCCGACGGCACCACCGCCGTCTTCCCGCATTTCGTGCTCGACCGTAGCAAGCCGGGCACCGTCTGCGTCGACCAGGGCGGGAGGCGCTTCGTCAATGAATCGACCTCCTACCACCTGTTCAGCCGCGCGATGTTCGAGGCCAACCGCAGCCGGCCGACCATCCCCTGCTGGATCGTCACCGATGCCGACGGATTGCGCCGCTATGGGCTCGGTATGGTCCGCATGGGCACGAAGAACCTGCAGCCCTTCCTCGCCGACGGCTATCTCGTCGAGGCGTCCTCGATCGTCGAGCTCGCCGGCAAGATCGGCGCCGATCCGGCGGCGCTGTCAGAGACGATCGCCCATATGAACGACTACGCCCGCACCGGCGTCGATCCGGAGTTCGGTCGCGGCACCACCGACTATCATCGCGTCAATGGCGACGCCTCGCGCGGCCTTCCCAATCCGACGCTGGGACCGATCGCGACCGCGCCCTTCTACGCGGTCAAGCTGACCCCCGGCGATATCGGCGCCGCAACGGGGCTCGTCATCGACGAGGATGCTCAGGTGCTGGGTGAAGGCGACCGTCCGATCGGCCGGCTCTATGCCTGCGGCAACGAGGCGAACTCGATCATGGGCGGCACCTATCCGGGCCCGGGCATCACCATTGGCCCGGCGATCACCTTCGCCTTCCGCGCGGTGCGCCATGCGCTGGGCTCTCCGGTTTCGTCGCGGGCTTCCGCGCCCGGACAGGCCGCCTGATGAAGCAAACCCTGCCGCAATCCTGCGACCTGCTGGTGATCGGCTCGGGCGCTGGAGGCCTTGCCGCGGCCGTGACCGCGGCGGCGCTCGGCCTCGATGTCGTCGTCGTCGAGAAGGAAAGCCGGTTCGGCGGTACGACCGCCTGGTCGGGCGGCTGGATGTGGCTTCCTTGCAACCCGCTCGCCCGCGCCGCCGGCATCGAGGAGGATGAGGAAACCGTCCGCACCTATCTGCGGCACGAGCTCGGCGCGGATTACGACGAGGCCCTCGTAACGACGTTGCTGGAACAGGGGCCGCGCATGGTCGCCTTCTTCCAGCGCGAGACGGCCGTCGACTTCATCGACGGTAACCAGATCCCGGATTTCCACGGCAAGAGCCCCGGTGCCGGCACCGGCGGCCGCTCGCTCTGCGCCAAGCCGTTCGACGGACGCGCGCTGGGCGCACGGCTCGAGGATCTGCGACCACCGCTGGAGGAAGTCGCCCCCTTCGGCATGAATATCGGTTCGGGCGCCGACCTCAGACATTTCCTCAATGCCACGCGCAAGCTGCCGTCCTTCCTTCATGTCCTGCGTCGTCTCGCCCGGCACTTCGCCGATCGTGCGCGGCATGGCCGCGGCCGGCATCTGGTCAACGGCAATGCGCTTGCGGCACGGCTCCTGAAATCCGCCGACGATCTCGGCATCGTGCTGCAGAACAACACCGCGGCCATCGAATTGCTGCGTGACGGAGACCAGATCGCCGGCGCGATCGTCGAGATGGGCGGACGCCGGCAGGCGATCCGCGCCTCGCGCGGCGTCGTGCTCGCCACCGGCGGCTTCCCGCATGACACGGCGCGGAAGGCTGCGCTGTTCCCGCATGCGCCGACCGGGCGTGAGCACTGGTCGGCCGCTCCTTGCGCCAACACCGGCGACGGCATCCGGCTCGGCGAAAGCGTCGGCGGCCATCTCGAAGCCGATCTGCCCGACGCCGGAGCCTGGGCGCCTGTCTCGCTCGTTCCGAAGCCAGGCGGCAAGACCGGCCGCTTCCCGCATCTGATCGAGCGCGCCAAGCCCGGCGCGATCATGGTGCGTCGGGACGGGCGCCGCTTCTGCAACGAGGCGGATTCCTATCATGACGTGATGCAGGCACTTTTCGCCGCCACGACATCCGACGAGCCGGCGGAGTGCTGGCTGGTCTGCGACCATGCCTTCCTGCGTCGTTACGGGCTCGGCCGGGTCAGGCCCCGCCCCTTCCCGATCGGGCCGTGGCTGCGCAACGGCTATCTGAAGCGCGGCGACACGCCCGCGGCGCTGGCCCGGGCCTGCGGCATCGACGCGGCCGGGTTTTCCGCGACGCTCGCCAGCTATAACCGCGACGCCGCGCGGGGGCTCGATCCCGCCTTCGGCCGCGGCGACACGCCCTACAACCGGGTGCAGGGCGATCCGGAGCACCAGCCCAACCCTTGCGTCGCGCCGATCGGCCCCGGCCCCTTCTATGCGGTCAAGATCGTCGCCGGCAGCCTCGGCACCTTCGCCGGCTTGAAGACGGATGCCAGCGCCCGCGTGCTCGGGCCGGGCGATGCGCCGATCCCGGGGCTCTATGCGGTGGGCAACGACATGTCGAGCATGATGGCGGGGCGCTATCCCGCCGGCGGCATCACGCTTGGGCCCGCCATGACCTTCGGCTACGTGGCCGCCCATCACGCCGGCGGCGTGCCCCTGACCAACAACCGCTCCTGAACGACGGGAAGACAGATCATGCGCTATGAAATCGCCACCCTCACCGTCCGCCTCGGCAAGGCGGCTTCCGTGGTCGCCGCCATCGACGCGGCGCTGAAGGAGAGCGGCGCGAAGGGGCAGCTGCTCGGCTGCTGGACGAGCGAGATCGGCAGGCTCAACCAGATCTTGGTGTTGCGCGGCTTCGCCGACGAGCCCGAGCTCCGGCAGGAGCGCGAGCGCATGCTCGCCGGCAGCAATCCCTTCGGCTGCGGCGAGGATATCGAGGCGCTCGCCTTCGACAGCTATGCGCCCTTCCCCTTCCTGCCCCCGGTCGCGATCGGCAAGTTCGGTTCGGTCTATGAGATCCGCACCTACAAGCTGAAGCATGGCGGCGTACCGCCGACCATCGCCGCCTGGGAGGCCGCCGTGCCGGCCCGCGTCGCGCTCTCGCCGCTCGTCATCGCCATGTATGCGCTGGATGGGCCGCCGCGCTTCACCCATATCTGGCCCTTCGCCAGCCTCGACCAGCGCGCCGCTGTCCGGGCCGATTCCGTGGCCAAGGGCATCTGGCCGCCGAAGGGCGGGCCGCAATGGCTGACCGGCGAGATGTATTCGACGATCGCGCTGCCGACCGCGATCTCCCCCCTCGCCTGAGCCGGAACGCGACGATGCCGACGATCTCGCTCGCCTATCTCACCACCGTACCGCTGCCCCCGCCCGAGGCCATCCGCCTCGCGGCCGAGCTGGGCTATCACGCCGTCGGCCTGCGCTCCCTGCCGGCGGCGCCGGGCGGCGATGCCAGCCCGCTGATCGAGGATGCCGCCTTGAGGGCCGAAACGCGCCGGGCGATCGCCTCGGGCGTGCCGGTCTTCGACATGGAGATCGTCCGGCTTGGGGCCGACTTCACGGTCGAGAGGTTCCGGCCTTTCCTCGATCTCTGCGGCGAACTCGGCGTCCGCGCGATCCTGACCGCCGGCGACGACCCGGATGAATCTCGCTTGACCGCCTCCTATGCGGCCTTCTGCGAGGCCGCCGCCGCCTACGATCTCACCGCCAATCTCGAATTCATGCCCTGGACCCGTGTACCGGATGCACGCGCGGCCCTGCGTATCGTCGAGGCCGCCGGACAGCCGAACGGACGCGTCCTGGTCGATGCGCTCCACGCCGGACGCTCGCGCACTACACTGGCGGACCTCGCCGCCATCCCGGCCGGCCGGTTGAGCTATGCCCAGATCTGTGACGCTCCCGGCGAAATTCCGGCGACCGACGAGGGCCTGATCCACACGGCCCGGCAGGCACGGCTGCTGCCCGGAGAAGGCGGCATCGACCTGGTCGGCATCTTCAGCCAGCTGCCCGCCGAATTGCCGATCAGCGTCGAGGTGCCGCATCTCGAGCGGACGGCGCGGCTGGGCGTGCGCGAATGGGCCCGGCAGGCCCTGGATGCGGCGCGCGCTACTCTCGACGCCCGTGACGAAGCGGTCGTCGGCGGCGCCTCGCTGCGCCAGAAAGAAACGACACGATGAACGCGATCGACCTGAACCGGCGCATCGCCCTTTTGACCGGCGGTGGCGGCGGCATCGGCCGCGCCGTGGCCGAACGCTTCGCCGCCTCCGGCGCGACCGTGATCGTCTGGGACCTGGCCGGCCCGGCCGACGAGCGCATCGACGTCACCGACGAGGCGGCCGTGACGGCCGCGATGCAGCGCCTGCTCGCCCGCCATGGCCGCCTCGACATCCTGGTCAACTGCGCGGGCATCACCGGCCCCAATCTGCGGATCGAGGACTACCCGCTGGCAGACTGGCAGCGCACCGTCGACATCAGCCTGAAGAGCACCTTTCTGTGCTGCAAGGCCGCCGTTCCGGCGATGCGGGCGCAGAACAGCGGGCGCATCGTCAACCTCGCCTCGATCGCGGGCAAGGAAGGCAACGCGACGATGACGGCCTATTCCGCCGCCAAGGGCGCCGTCATCGCGCTGACCAAGGCGCTCGGCAGGGAACTGGCCGACACCGGCATCCGCGTGAACTGCGTGGCCCCGGCCGTGATCGCCACGCCGATGAACCAGCAGATGACGCCGGAGGCCTATGCTGCGGTGGTCGCGAAGATTCCGCTCGGCCGCCCGGGCCAGCCGGAAGAGGTCGCGGCGATGATCGCATGGCTGGCGTCCGACGAGTGCTCGTTCTCCACCGGCGCCTGCTTCGATTTGTCCGGCGGTCGCGCTACCTATTGAGTCGCCTCGCCTCGTCGTCCGGGCTCCCTGCCATCGGCGCGGGCCGGAGACGAGACGCGCCCGAACGTCGGCTCATGGAGACAAACCTTGCCCAAGCTCTGCCAATTCACCTCGCCGCGCGACGGCAAGCCGGTCTATGTCAATCCGGACCGTGTCAGCGTGGTCTACACCCACAAGGGTGAGCCGCCCGATACGATCATCGGTTTCGGCAAGGACTTCATGCTCGGGGTGCAGGAAAGCCTCGAGGAGACCGTCCGCATTCTCCGGTCGGTCGAACCGGCCGGCGACAAGGACTGAACCGTCAGCGGGTCATATCGGCCAGCGCCTGGCGCATCGCCACGCTGCGGATGCCGAACAGGCCGCGATAGGGCTCGGCCAGATCGACGATGACGAACATCACGCTCGCGACGCTGATCACGCCGATCCCGAGCACGATGCCGCTGAGCCGGCGCCGCGGAACCTGCAGGCCGAAGCTCAGGAAGACCAGCGCCAGCCAGAACCCGATGATCCCGACGAACACCCCGCCCTGCGGCCCGTTTCCGTCCTCGATGACGGCCCAGCGCCGCCCCTGCACAGCCACGTAGTCCGCCTGACAGCGCGCCGAGACCGCTGCCCGGCCCGGCGCCGGCGCGCCCGTGTCGATCGCGAGGCCGACCGCCTCCATCATCCCGGCCAGCACCGCATCCTCGCCGCGGATCGCCATGCCGCGGACATCCGGCATGCCGGGCACGGCCGGCGCCGGCTCCAGGGGCCACGTACTGGCGATGACCGCGGCGACGTAGCGGCGCAGGGTCTCGCGGCTCCCGGCCAGCTCGGGCCCCATGTCCCGCAGGCAGCGGTCGAGCCGGGCGAGCTGGGCTGCATAGAGCGAGCGATTCCGGGCCGTCGTGTCGAATGTGGCCCTCGCGGTCGACAATTGCAGGCTCAGCACCAGGGCGGCGAAGGTGACGAGCAGCCCGGTCACGAGGCGAACCGCCTCCATGTTCTCCTTCGACAGATGCTCCTCCGGCAGGCGCGCCCGCAGCGCGATCCCCGCCAGCGCACTCAGGCCGAACAGCAGCAGGAAACCGAGACCGTAGAGAAATTCCATGGCGTCGCCGTTCAGGGCCGGTTGCCCGCGCGATGCTCTCACGGTTGGGGCGGCGAAGCGAGCCCTCCGCCAGGCTCCGTGTCAGCCGAGGCGGCGCGTCACGCCCTTGCCGGGCAATCGGCCATGCGGCGGAGGGGCTGCCGGCAGCAGATAGGCGCCGCCGGCGTGCGGAAGCGCCGGCCAGCCCGGATCGGCATAGCCATTCAGCTCCCAGCAACGCAGCTGCTGGCGTTCCATCTCGGTCGTGGCGTCGGAACAGCGCGACACCTGCGAGCGCTGCCAGAAGGCAGCGGCCGGCTGGGCAGCCAGGATTGCCGCCGCGAGCGAGGCCCCGGCGAGAAACCGAGCCATGATCATCCTCCTCCCGACAGGTCGTGGCCATTCATGCGCGCCCTGCCTTGCAGAAAGCTTAAACGGGCGAGGAACAGCAGACGCCCTTGCGGGTAGTCCTGTTGCAGGCAGAGCAGGGAGACGCCCGATGCGATCGAAGGTTCGGCATGGCGCCAACGCCGGCGAGGATACCCGCCCAGTCTTCGAGATCGAGACCGCAGCGGATCACGAGAGCGCGCGCCATCGCATACGCAGCCTGCGGGACTCGACACGCGACGAGGACGAGGAGCATGAATTGCAGGCTCTCCTCGAAGCGGTGCGGCGCTGGGATGCGCGGCGCCCGGCTGCGATGGACGGAAAGCGGAGGAAGACGCCGTGAAGACACCGATCGTCGTCCACACCGACGAGGACTATGAGCGGGCGCAGCAGCGCGTCGCCGAGCTGAATGCGATGGCCGACAGCGCCGAGAAGGACAAGGAGCTGCAGGCGATCGCCGATGCCATGCTCGCCTTCGAACTGCGGCGCGACGAGCCGGAGGATTGAGCGCATCGTCCTTGGGGCCCGGCGGACTCAGGAATCGTTGCTGGCGTTGAGCTCGTCGGGACGAAGGCCTTCGTCCGGCGTCCCGGAAGCGTCAGGCCGCTGCGCCCGGGCCCAGCGTGCCGCAATCTCCGCCATCACCTCAGCGCGCGAATGTCCCGGGCGCTCCGCCGCGATGTAGCGGTCGAGCGTCGCAGCCACCTCGTCGCCCAGCAACACTGTCACGGAAGTCGGCATCTGATTACTCCATGCGGAACGGGAACAACATCGTTTGCAGGGTGTTGTTCGAACGCAGCATCCGATCACGTCATCGCGATGCAAGCAAGTCGGCAGATCGAATACACCCGTTTTTCGGGTGACGGTCGGAATAACGTCACCTGACGGAATTTCGACGGGCACTCCCGCGGCCGATGACAGACAGAAACTCGTTTAAACTGTCGATTTCGTCACGGCTCTGCCGTGAAGACTATGACAAGGAGGACAAGATGCTTTCACGTCACGTTGCACTGACCTCTGTCGGCTTCGCCCTGCTGACAGCGACCGCTCTCGCGCAGACCAGCGCGCCCACTCCGCCGTCCTCGACCACGAGCCCGGCTCCGGCGGCGAAAGCGGCCAACCCGCCCGACACCAACCTGGCCGGCCAGGGCAAATGGCGGACCAGCAAGCTGATCGGCGTCGACATCTACGGCCCGGACGACAAGAAGGTGGGTGATGTCACCGAGCTGATCGTCGACAAGATGGGCAAGGTGGAGATGGTGACGGTCGGCGTCGGCGGCTTCCTCGGCATCGGTTCGAAGGATGTCGCCATCCCGTTCGATCAGGTGACCTGGAGCGATCAGCCGATGGCGGCTGCCGCCCCGGCCCCCGCCCCGGCGGGCAGCGCCAGCAGCACGGGCACGGCAGGCGGCGGCATGGCTTCGCCGCCGGCGGCATCGGCACCCAAGGCGCCGGCCATGTACCCGGATCACGGCAAGATCTCCATGACCAAGGACCAGCTGAAGGCGGCGCCCGCCGTCAGCTATTCCGGCAGCTAGTTCGCCGGCTCGAAACCGCCCCGGAAACGGGGCGGTTTTTATTGGTCGATATCAGCGTCCCAGCAGTTCACGCAGGAGCGCCGGCACAGCTGGCGGCAGGTCGTCAGCGATCAGGCCGAAGCCGAGCTTCTCGCCGGCGCGGCCATGCATCCAGACGGCCGCGCAGGCCGCCTCGAAGGCCGGCATTCCCTGGGCGAGCAGTCCCGCCACCAGGCCCGCCAGCACGTCGCCGGAGCCGGCGGTCGCGAGAGCCGGCGAACCCGTTGCATTGACGGCCGCCCGCCCATCCGGACTGGCGATGACAGTATCCGCCCCCTTGTAGGCGATGATTGCACCCGTGCGTTCCGCCGCCCTGCGGGCGCGCTCGATCTTGGAGCGCTCTCGCTCGATCTCGGGCTGCGCCGCGAAAAGGCGGCGGAACTCGCCCTCGTGCGGGGTCAGAACGGTTTCCGCCTGCCGCTGCCGCAGCGCCGAGGCCAGCGCCTGATCCGCGGACAGGATGGTGAGCGCATCGGCATCGAGCACCAGCGGCTTGTCGCTGGCGACGATGCCGGCGACGAGTTGCCGCGCTCGAGCGTCGAGGCCGAGGGCCGGCCCGGCGAGGATGCTCGACAGGCGCGGGTCCCCCAGCACCGATTCCAGCCCGGCCTCGTCCGCCAGCGAGCGCTGCATCAGGGCGTCCGGCCCCCTGGACGCATGGGCGATCAGCGCCGCCGGAGCGCAGAGGACCGTGGCGAGGCCAGCGCCGACGCGCAAGGCGGCATGGGCGCCGAGCCGGGGCGCGCCGACGCCTGCGACACCGCCTGCCAGCACCGCCACCGCGCCGCGCGCGAATTTATGCGTGCCGCTGCCATGCCGCGGCAGGCGGCTGCGCCAGAGCTCAGGCTGATTGGCGAAGCTAAGGGGCCGCAGCGCGGCGAGCGCCGTCGCCGCCGGGATCCCGATATCGGCCAGCGTCACCGTTCCGCAGAGATCGCGACCGGGCAGCAGCAGGTGTCCGGGCTTCAGCCGAAAGAATGTCACCGTCTCGACGGCGCGGATGACCGGACCCTCCGCCCGCCCCGTGTCGCCGGAGAGCCCGCTGGGAACGTCGACGGCGATCACCGACCGTCCGGACGCGTTGACCGCCGCGACGGCGTCTGCCGCCTCCCCGTCAAGCGGCCGGCTCAGTCCGGCCCCGAACAGGGCATCGATGAACAGGCCGCTCTCCCCGGTGCTCGCTGCCGGAAGCGGCAGGACCGGCCCGGCCCAGCGCGCCGCGGCGATGGCGGCGTCGCCGCGCAGCGCCGCCGCATCGCCGAGCAGGCCGACCACCACCGCGCATCCCTGCTCGCGCAGCAAACGCGCTGCGACGAAGCCGTCGCCGCCGTTGTTGCCCGGCCCGCAAAGCACCGCGACCTGCGTCGCCGCCGCGCCATGGCGCTGCGCCGCTGCGGCGACCGCGGCCCCTGCCCGCTCCATCAGTTCGATGCCGGCGGAGCCGACGGCGATCGCGATGCGATCCGCCTCGCGCATCTGGTCGGTGGTGAGCAGGGCGAGATCGCTGAAGGGCGGCGCGGCGGGCGGGGTGGAGCCGGATGTCATGGCCCATCATGGCGACAGGTCGCGTCGGCCGACAACAGCCGCCTATCCCGGACATGTCCATTTAATAGGCCGTTGCCGTTTTTTTATGCTGTTTTTTGCCTCATGATCAGGCCGGAGATTGCCGCCTGCCACATGGCGGGGTGCAATCGCCGATGCTATGAGCAGTCATGATGTCCTGCGGAGGCGGGGAAGCGGCAAGCCGCCCCGGTTCCGACGGGCGCGAGCCGGCTTCGGCCGGACCCTGGGGGCGCAAAGGAGGCCGGTCGGCGCATGAAGAAGATCGAAGCGATCATCAAGCCCTTCAAGCTGGACGAGGTGAAGGAAGCGCTTCAGGACGTCGGGCTTCAGGGCATCACCGTTCTCGAGGCCAAGGGCTTCGGCCGCCAGAAGGGCCACACCGAGCTCTATCGCGGCGCTGAATACGTCGTCGACTTCCTGCCCAAGGTGAAGATCGAGATCGTGCTGGCCGACGACATGGTCGAGCGCGCCATCGAGGCGATCGTCAAGGCCGCCCAGACCGGCCGCATCGGCGATGGCAAGATTTTTGTATCGAGCATCGAGGGTGCGATCCGCATCCGTACGGGCGAGACGGGCGCGGACGCGATCTGACGTTTTTTCCGCATCACGGGAATCGAGAGCTGCCGGATGATTTGGACCCATCCGCAGCGCGCGAGTTTGAGAAACTGCTGGCAAGAGGAATGCTGAAATGAAGAGCGCCAAGGATGTCCTCAAGGCGATCAAGGACAACGACGTCAAATACGTCGACTTCCGCTTCACCGACCCGCGCGGCAAGTGGCAGCACGTGACCTTCGACGTCACGATGATCGACGAGGACATCTTCGCCGAAGGCACCATGTTCGACGGCTCCTCGATCGCCGGCTGGAAGGCCATCAACGAGTCCGACATGCTGCTGATGCCGGATCCGACCACCGCCGTGATGGACCCGTTCTTCTCGGCTCCCACGATGGTGATCAACTGCGACGTGCTCGAGCCCGCCACCGGCGAGCCCTACGGCCGTGACCCGCGCGGCATCGCCAAGAAGGCCGAGGCCTATCTGAAGTCGACCGGCATCGGCGACACCGCCTTCTTCGGCCCCGAGGCCGAGTTCTTCGTCTTCGACGACGTCAAGATCGCGGCCGATCCGTACAACACCGGCTTCAAGCTCGACAACGTCGAGCTGCCGATCAACGGCATGACCGAATACGAAGGCGGCAATCTCGGCCACCGCATCGCCACCAAGGGCGGCTACTTCCCGGTTCCCCCGCAGGATTCGGCGCAGGACATGCGTGGCGAGATGCTGGCGGCCATGGCCTCGATGGGCGTCGCCGTCGAGAAGCACCACCACGAGGTCGCCTCGGCCCAGCACGAGCTCGGCATGAAGTTCGACACGCTGGTAAAGACCGCCGACCTGATGCAGGTCTACAAGTACTGCATCCACAACGTCGCCCAGAGCTACGGCAAGACCGCGACCTTCATGCCGAAGCCGATCTTCGGCGACAACGGCTCGGGCATGCACGTCCACCAGTCGATCTGGAAGGGCGGCAAGCCGGTCATGGCCGGCAACAAATACGCCGACCTGTCGCAGGAGTGCCTGTGGTACATCGGCGGCATCATCAAGCACGCCAAGGCGCTGAACGCCTTCACCAACCCCTCGACCAACTCCTACAAGCGCCTCGTCCCGGGCTATGAGGCTCCGGTGCTGCTCGCCTATTCGGCGCGCAACCGCTCGGCCTCCTGCCGTATTCCGTGGACGACCTCGCCGAAGGCCAAGCGCGTCGAGGTCCGCTTCCCCGATCCGATGGCGAACCCCTACCTCGCCTTCTCGGCCATGCTGATGGCCGGCCTCGACGGCATCGTCAACAAGATCGACCCCGGCCCGGCGATGGACAAGGACCTCTACGACCTGCCGCCGCGCGAGCTGAAGAAGATCCCGACGGTCTGCGGTTCGCTGCGCGAGGCGCTGGAGTCGCTCAAGAAGGACAACGCCTTCCTCAAGGCCGGCGGCGTCTTCAACGACGACTTCATCGAGAGCTATATCGAGCTCAAGATGCAGGATGTGGCGCGCTTCGAGATGACGCCGCACCCGGTCGAGTTCGCGATGTACTATTCCTACTGAGGGCTCGGCCGGCTCCCGCAGGAGCCGGCCACGGATTCCTCCCGGCCGCAGCGACGCGGCGACCTTGCACCGGGGCGGCGACGCCCCGGTTTTTTGTCGGGCTGTATTGCGACGGGTCAGGCCGGCCTAAAGATAGCGATTATGGCCGAAGGTGACGCTGCCGACGGTGGTGGCGAGATCGTTGCCGTATTCGGCGGTGCCATACCGATTCCACCACGTACCATCGAAGACCGTGGGCACGATACCGCCAACGCTAGCGCTTCTCACGATGTTGCCGGAAACGACTACCGATCGCCCGCTCGCTGATACAGCATAGTTCGACACGCCCACACCGATCTGTGCGCTCCGAATCAAATTTCCAGTGATAACAAGATCTCGGGCGCCTTCATTGGTGCCGGCCTGAATGCCGCCTTTGCCAACATTTTCAATCAAATTACCTGATACTACGCAATCTTGCTCAACAACAATCCCGTTACCACTTTCGGTTATGTTTGAAATTCGATTTCCTTCTACAACTACACTACGAGAAATACCATCATTATAATATCCAGAATTTGCAACATAAACACCGCCGCCTGCTCTATCGACACTGTTATTGGAAACGATGCAACCAGTTAGGTCGACTCCTGCGCCAGGCGCTTCGATAAAAATAGCCACCTCTTCTGCGGAGTAGATATTATTGTTTCCAACATTACACAAACCACCGCCATTACATCGCACCGCGGAATATTTAACATTGAAGACCTTGTTGTCAGTGATCGTGACACCGATAGCTCGGAATACACTGATGCCATTGCCGTTCTGCCCGCTGCCGCCGGCCGCCGCGGCAACGCCATTGATCAGGTTCCCGGTAATCGTAGAGCTATCGCCAGAGACTGCGTCACGCCAAACGGCAATACCGTTATTCTGCACATTGGCAATCGTATTATTCAAAGCTTTGATATTGCCATTCTCACTCCAGATTCCAACTAAATGATTAAAAAAATTACAAGAGCTAATAACAGCATTCGCGCTCCTCACATAGACACCAACTCCCGTCGAATTTATAATTTCACAATTTTCAAAGTAAATTTCCTGTGCATTATCTACGACAGAAATAAAAGCTGGGCGACCGGACTCGTTATTCGTCAAAATTCTGTCTTGTCCATCGAAGGTAACGCCATCGAAATAGACATAGCGCTGCCCACCAATTCGTAAGAACCCGTCTGTTCCGATAAAGCGCAACACTACCGAACCGGGAATTGCTCTTACGAAGAGCGGCTTTCCGTCCCCATTACTGGAAAGAACCGTAACCGTATCAGAATCATAAACGCCGGGCTGAAAAAAAAGAGGCCTCCCCTGACTGCGAGCAAAATTAAAGACGGCCTGAAGGCCGGTGAAATCGGTCCATCCGGAGGTGGCCGCATCTGTCCGTACAATCACAACATCGTCGAACAACGCAAAAGAAGGCATAAAACGATCTCCTCTTGAACAAAACAAGAACATCATTAATGAAGGATTATAATCCTGTCAAGAGACATTGAGCCTACCTGTGGAAGCGTGATACAGAGTGAGAACAGATCGGACCGGGATTCATCGCCCTTGGCCCGACAGCACCGGCTCGCGGCAAGCTGCGGCCCCGGTGGCGTAGCAATCTCAATTTCAATGGATCAAGAGCACGCTTCTGCATGCCTTTAGCCGAGGAGATGGCGGTAGCTCTCCAGCGTGCGCTCGACGTGTCGGACGGTCGTCAGCGGATCGGCCCAGTAACGGCGATAGGCTGCGGTGCCCATCTCATTCGCGCAGGCATCGTCCTTCAGCCGGGCGAGTGCGGCCGATAGCCCGGCGACGTCGCCACCGTCGACAAGAATGCCATCTTCCCCGTCGACGATCCAACTCGCCGGTCCTGTCGTTCGCGCCAGCACGACCGGCACACCGAGCGAACGCGCCTCGGCGATGACCAGCGGGCCGGGTTCGTACCAGAGCGAGGGCAGCACCAGGCAGCGCGCCTGCGCGATCTCGTCGAAAACCCGCTCGGCCGGCACCCAGCCGCGAATCTCGGCCTGTGGATTGATCCGCGCGATATCCCCGGCGAGCGGTCCCTCTCCGACGAAGCGCACCGGCATGCCGGCATCGGCCGCGGCCTGTGCCAGTACGTCGCCGGCCTTTTCCTGAGTGAAGCGCCCGAGGAACAGCGCATGCCGGTTGGCGGCTACGTCGGCGGGCTGGCGCCTCGGCGCCTCCATCATGTTCTCGACAACGACATGGTGTGCCCGCTTCGGCAAAAAAGGTTCGGCGAAGCGGCCGGCGAAATCGCTGACATGGATAAAGAGCGGAGCCTTGAGCTTGCCCATCGCCTCGTCGAAACGCCATTGCCGCGCCACCCGGACGAGCTTGTGAAGATAGGACGCTCGGTCGCAATGGCTGCTGATGCAGCCGGCCGACATCGGCTTCCGACGGCATGGCGCGTTGGCCTTGAAATCGAAATAGCCGCCGACCGGGCAGAAGGAGAAATAGTCGTGCATGGTGATCGCGACCGGCAGCCCGCTTTCGCCGGCGGCCGCGATGGCCGCCGGGCTGAAAGCCTTGGTCCACTGATGCAGGTGTACGAGCGTATCATGGCGCGGCTGGCGCGCGAGAAGTTCGCTCAGGAAGCGATAGGCCCGCGCGTTCCAGATGCCCTGGCGCGCTGCGGCGATCTTGCTACCGACCTGCCAGATTTCCTCCCCCGCGAATTGTTCAACCCTGATCAGGGGATGGAGGAGTCTTTCGGAAACCGGACCGATCGCGCAAGCGAACACGATCTCGACGCCCGCCCCGGCCAAGCCGCGGGCACTCTCGATTGCGACCTTGGCGGCGCCCCCGTTGACCGAACCGAAATCGCTGATGATGACGGCGCGCATGAAAACTCCCTGGTGGTCGCTCCGGCGCATATGCAGAACCGCCGGCGGCCGAGCTAGCTCAGCCGAGCGTCAGGATGCGGCGCGGATCCAACCGCCCGCGAAGCAGGTCCAGTAGCGCAACCAGATTGCCCTTCAGACGCCCGCGCCGATCGACCTGACCTTGGGGGCCCAAGCTGCCGAACAGATTAGCCGCGACATTGCCGAACAAGAACCGCACACCTCGTGGCCAGCGCATCGTACCCTTCCGAATCACATAGACCGGATTGGCAATCTGCGAGTAGCCGAAGCGCAGACCTGAGTTGCGGCCACGCTTTACGCCACAATGCACCCCACGCAGCGCCGTGGAGTGCACGATCCGCCCCCACCCGGCGAGCTGTCCCGAAAAATCAACGTCTTCGTGCCAGCCGTAGAGCGGTAGGTTTTCATCAAAACGCGCCCCGGCGCGGCGGATTGCGGCCATGCGAAACGCCATGTTGCAGCCATGGGTGATCTCGACCGAGGACAGCTTCCCATTTTCCGGCGCCGTGTCGCCCGCCAGGATCGCCAGGGCTTCCGGCCGCTCGATTCCGGGGCCGCGGATGCCGTCGGCCAGGAGAAGGCCTGTTGCCCCGACGACATCCGGGTTCTCCCGAAACAGCCGCTCCGTCTCGGCCAGGAAACGCTCCGCCGGCAGGTAGTCGTCGTCGAGGAACACGATCAGATCCGCATCGCCCGCCGCGTCGAGGATTGCGTTGCGCTGCGCGGTCAATCCCTTCGGACCCGTGACGCGCTCAGCCGGCACAGCCAGCCCCGCCGCATGGTCCCAGTCGACATCGTCGCCGGCGGCCGGGCAGATCAGGATGCGATCCGGCCGGCGCTGTTGGCGGTCGATCTGCGCCAGCGTGTCGCGCAGCACCTCGCGGCGGCCGCTGGTCGCGATTCCGACCACGATGTTCATTGGCTTCGTCGGGGATGTGTCGGTCATGCAGCCTCAGCGTGCGATCCAGCGGACGAGGACGAGCAGCGGCCGGGCGCTGAGGGCCGCGGCCACGGTGAGTGCCAGGCCGGCCGAGACCAGCGGATGCCCGGTGGCGAGCCAGCGCGTCGTCAGCCAGGCCAGCAGCAGCGCCGCCGCCGGCAGCAGTACCGGCTGCCAGGGCATGGCGAAGGAGCGCCAGTGCAGGATCAGGAGGCCGGCCGCAGCCGCCGCGCCCGCACCGGCCGCCGCTCCGGCGACGATGGCCAGATCCGCGCCTCCGGACAGCGACGCCGCGACAAAGGCTCCCGCGCAGGTCAGCAGGCAGTCCAGCGTCGCGAGTCCCAGAATGACGGGCAGTCGTCGTTGCAGATGCGCCGGCGTCGGCAGCACCGTTTGCAGGAAGGCGCGTAGCATCGCCATCATCATCACGAAAGGCGCGGTCCGCAGGAAGGACTCACGCAGCGGCGCCGGGATGACGGTCTCGGTCGCGAGGCCGAGCACGGCGATGATGCCCGCGGCGGCGATCAGCGAAAGGCCGACCAGCAGCGCGTAGTAGCGACCGAGCTCGCCCTGGATCGCGTGCGGGTCGCCCTTGCGGTCGAACTGCGCCACGAGCTCCGGAAAGCGGATCGCCTGGAGCGATGAGGTCACCATGACGAAGGGCCTCTGCAGCAGGTCGAGCGCCAGCATGGGGCCGGCCGCCGCGGAGCCCAGAGAGGCGAGCAGCACCGATTTGAGGCCGAGCGGCACGAGCAGCGTCGCCACGCCCGCACCCGCTGAAATCCCGCCATAGACGAGATTGCGCCTGGCGATCTCGCCCGACCAGCGCGCGGTGAGCGGCATCACCCGGCGCGAGCGTATCCAGGCTGTGACGCAGTAGATGAGGTTTCCGGCCAGCACGCCGGCGAGCACATGGGCGAGGTCGGCGCTGACCGCCGCACCCGCGATCGTCGCGCCTGCGACGATGGTCGCCCGCGCGCCCTGAAGCCAGGAGAACAGCCTGAATTCCTGCCGGAAGCGCAGCATGGTCAGGTGGAGCTCACCCGCGCCTTGAAGGATCGCCGCGAGGGCCCCGATCAGGCCCAGGCCGACGGAGGCGCCGAAGAGCGGGGCGAGCAGGGCCGCCAGCAGGCAGATGCAGGCGCTGCCGGCAAGCTCCGCGACGATGACGCCGCGCTCGACCGTCTCGTTCGCCTCGATCGGCCCCGGATAGAACCGGCTGGAGGCGGCACGGATCCACTGGAAGCAGACGATATCGGCAAACTGGACGATCGAGACGAACAGCGAGTAGGCGGCGTAGTCCGACGCCGGCAGCAGATTGGAGACGACGATCAGCAGTCCGAAGGCGAGCAGCGACTGGTAGAAGTAGGCGCCCAACGCAGCGATCTTGGCCATCAGCGGGCCGCCTTGTCAGAGGCAGGCCCGGCCAATCCGCTTGCTGCCGCGTCTGAGCCAGTGCCGGAACGCATGAACCCTCCCCCCATCGCCAAAAAGGGCTTAGGGCAAAAAGGTTGATACTTCGCGGCTATGGCTCAGGAAAAATGCAGCAGGACCAGCCCCGCCCCGGCGGCGGTGGCGGCCAGCCACCAGAGGCCGCGGGTGTGGAGCCAATCGAGACCGGGCTCCGCCCCGATGCGGGCATCCTCGTAACCGAAGGATTCGCCTGCCATGCGCGCGGCGCGCTGAAGCCCGGCCATTCTCGTCACAGGAACCGACTGACGCGACACCACGACGCCCTCCCCCTTAGGCTAATCCTAGCACGTTGCGAATCGCCGCATAGGCCCGATCACAGGCCCATCCTCGACCCCGGCCCTTAACGCGGCCTGAACGATACCGGTTCCTCCGGATATCGGCTCGCTCGATGACCGGTCCATGACGATCTCGGCGGCGACGCTGCTGACAGATGTGGAAGGCGCGGTTTTTATAGCGGGCGGGGCCGTCTATAAGCGGTGGCGCAGCGCGGTCCGGTCCGGAATGCGCTAGAGTTTCATGTTGCGAATCAGGAAGAACGGCGCGCGATGGCGGATGACGGCGATCTTTTCGGCGTAGGAATGGAACGGCCGGCCCCGGCCGGGCCGAAGCCGGAAGCGCGCATGCCTGCCGAAGCGCCGAAGCTCTCGCGCTCCGGCGCCGCTCCGGCTCGCAGCGGCACGCTCTCCGAGGCCGGCTACGATGCCTCCGCCATCGAGGTCCTCGAAGGGCTAGAGCCCGTTCGCCGCCGGCCGGGCATGTATATCGGCGGCACCGACGAGCGCGCCCTCCACCACCTCTTCGCCGAGGTGATCGACAACGCCATGGACGAGGCGGTGGCCGGCCACGCCACCTTCATCGACGTCGAATTGCTGGAAGATGGATCGGTCGCAGTGACCGATAACGGCCGCGGCATCCCGGTCGATCCGCATCCGAAATTCCCCGGCAAGTCGGCGCTCGAGGTCATCATGACGACGCTGCACGCCGGCGGAAAGTTCGACTCCAAGGCCTATGAGACCTCCGGCGGCCTGCACGGCGTCGGCGTCTCGGTGGTCAATGCGCTGTCGGACCGGCTCGAGGTCGAGGTCGCGCGCGGCAAGACGCTCTATCGCCAGCTCTTTTCGCGCGGCCTGCCGCAGGGACCGCTGGAGACGGTGGGCGCCGTCGCCAACCGCCGCGGCACCCGCGTCCGCTTCCACCCGGATGCGCAGATTTTCGGCGAAGGCGCCCATTTCTCCCCGGCCCGGCTGTTCCGCATGGCCCGGTCGAAGGCTTATCTCTTCGGCGGGGTCGAGATCCGCTGGAGTTGCGCACCCGCCCTGCTCAAGCCCGAGGGCGACGTCGCGGCCGAAGCCGTGTTCCGCTTTCCCGGCGGCCTGCGCGACTATCTCGCCGGCGAGATCGAGGGCAAGGACCTCGTCGCCGAGCCGATCTTCTCCGGCAAGATCACCCGGGAGGGCAGCCACGGCTCGCTCGAATGGGCGGTCGCCTGGCTCGCCACCGGCGAGGATGGCTTCGCCTCCTCCTACTGCAACACGATTCCGACGCCGGAGGGCGGCACCCACGAACAGGGCCTGCGCATCGCCCTGCTGCGCGGCCTGCGCGATCACGCCGAGCGGATCGGCCAGTCGAAGCGCATGGCCCAGGTCACGTCGGACGACGTGATGGCGACCTGTGCCGCCATGCTGTCGGTCTTTATCCGGGAGCCGGAGTTCCAGGGCCAGACCAAGGACAAGCTGGCGACGCTGGAAGCATCCCGCATCGTCGAGGGCGCGGTCCGCGACGCCTTCGACCACTGGCTCGCGGCCGCGCCGCAGCAGGCCCTGCGCCTGCTCGACTGGTCGGTGGACCGCGCCGAGGAGCGGCTGCGCCGGCGCCTCGAGAAGGAGGTCTCGCGCAAGACGGCGACGCGCAAGCTCCGCCTGCCGGGAAAGCTCGCCGACTGCTCGAATGCGGGCGCGGCCGGCTCGGAGCTCTTCATCGTCGAGGGCGATTCGGCCGGCGGCTCGGCCAAGCAGGCACGCAACCGCGCCAACCAGGCGATCCTGCCCCTGCGCGGCAAGATCCTCAACGTCGCCAATGCGACGCGCGAGAAGCTGAACCAGAACCAGCAGCTCGCCGATCTCATCCTCGCCCTCGGCTGCGGCATCGGCACCCAGTTCCGCGAGGACGACCTGCGCTACGAGAAGGTCATCGTGATGACGGACGCCGATGTCGACGGCGCCCATATCGCCTCGCTGCTCGTGACCTTCTTCTGGCGCCAGACGCCGAAGCTGATCGAGAAGGGGCATCTCTATCTCGCCGTGCCGCCGCTCTATCGGCTCCAGCACGGCGGCAAGAGCGTCTATGCCCGCAACGACGCCCATAAGGACGAACTGCTCGAAACGGTGTTCAAGGGCAAGAAGCCGGAGATCTCGCGCTTCAAGGGCCTCGGCGAGATGATGCCGCAGCAGCTCAAGGAAACCACGATGGACCCGAGCAAGCGCATCCTGCTCAAGGTCATGGTGGACCACGAGACCAAGGAGGAGACCTCCGAGACGGTCGAGCGGCTGATGGGCAACAAGCCCGAGGCGCGATTCACCTTCATCCAGGAGCGGGCGGCCTTCGCCGGCGAGCTGATCGACCTGTGAACCGCCGCGAGCCCCGCATCTCTGCAGGGCTGCACGCCATCGTCGCCGGGCTGCCGCAAGGCGTTGCGGCTGGCAGGGTTCGCGCATGTCGAACCCTCTCCGCTTCCTGGACCAGCATGACCGCCAGAACCGCTCGCCCCTCGCCGATTGGCCCGTGACCGCGTGGCTGGGGCTCCTCCACCTGCCTCTCGACCCGATGGCGGCCTCGCGGCAGCGGGGCGGGCCTCATGGGACGATATCCGGATCTTCAACGCCATCGCCGTCGGCGGATCGATGGCCGTGGCGGCGGCGCGGCTGGCCCTGAGCGAGGCGACCGTGACGCGCAGGCTCAAGGCCCTCGAGAAGGACCTGGGCCTCCAGCTCTTCCTGCGCGAGGCGAACCGGCTCGTGCCGACCGCGGTCGGGCTGGAGCTGGCCGCCGAAGCGAGCGCGATCGAGGCTGCGGCGCAGCGCTTCGGGCTGCGCGCCGAGGCCGCCCGCACCCTGGCGGACGCCCCTGTCCGGATCACCGCGACGACCTCGATCAGCCTGTTCCTCACCATGCACGCGACTACCGTCTCGCGCGACGCCGGCGGCATCGAGATCGTCATCATCAGCACGCGCAGCCGGCTGAACCTCGCCCGCGGCGAGGCCGACATCGCCCTCAGGATGAGCAAGCCGCCGCAGGAGCCCGGCTACTACGCCCAGAAGATCGGCCGGCTGATGCAGGCGCTCTACTGCCGCCGCGACGTCGACCCCGCCACGGCCCCGATCATCTCGGTCAATCGCGAGACGTCCTCGCGCATCGACAACCACATCGTGGCTTTCGCTGCGGGCCGCCCCATCGCGGCGCGCGTCGGCGATTCGGCGGCGCGCTACGAAAGCATCCGCTCGGCCGGCGCGTTGTCGATGGCGCCCTGCTTCATGGCCGATGCCGATCCCGGCCTGCGGCGCCTGGAGCCGCCGCCCGAGGCGACCGGCGACGACATCTTCCTGCTTTCGCATGACGTCTCGCGCCAGCGAGCCGGAGTGGGCGCAGTGCTGGCGGCGCTGCGGAAGCTGTTCCGCCAGCACTGCGCCCGGCTGGAAGGGCTACCGCTCGAAGACGGTCCCCCGTCGTGACAATTGTCCGTGTCGCAGAAAGCCCGGGCTAACCAAGCTTTTACCGCTGCTGGCGCATCTTCACCCCGTCCCCGTGCAGTCACGGGATGGGAGAGCGCGATGCGCCTGTTCGAACTGTTCTGGAAGAACAACCGCGGCACGATGGCGGCTGACATCGCCAAGGCCGCCGCCGCTATCGCCTTCCTGTCGGTCATCGCCGCCAACTTCGTCTCCAGCCGCACCGTCGGCCTCGACCGGACCGCCCTTGCGCAAGCGAGCCTTCAGGCCTCGAAGCGCCAGCCCGTGGACCCGATGGTCACGGGCTCGATCGGCGGCACGGCCAACGCCACCCGCCTCGATCCCTGCGCCCTGCCCCGCTGATCGGACGCAGGCGTCAGGAGAGCCAGCCGGTCAACTCGTCCGTCACCCGGTCGGGTGCTTCGAGCGTCGACAGATGGCCGCAGCCGGGAATCACGGCGAGCCGCGCCGTCGGCCCGGCCAGCCCTGCAATCTCCTGCGCTTCCGCGACCGGCGTGATCACATCCTCCGCACCGACGAGGACCAATGTCGGCAGCGCGAGCCCCGCCAGTGCCGGCCGCGAATCCGGCCGCTGCATGATAGCCTTCTGCTGGCGGACGAAACCATCGGCGCCGATCTCGTCGGCCATCCGCCGCACCAGCAGCCGCAGCGGCTCGTCCGTCAGCCGGCCCGGCGCCACCAGCCGTTGCCAGAGCAGCGTGGTGACGTTGTCGTAGGCGCCCTTCTCCGCCAGCTCGATCATCTGCGCGCGCGGCTCGTTGCTGTCCGGGGTCGCGGGCTTGGCGCTGGTGTCGAGCAGGGCGAGACGGGTGACGCGATCGGGCGCGCGGCGCAGCACCTCGAACGCGATATAACCGCCCATCGACAGCCCGCAGAGCGCGAAACGCGGCGGCGCGGCGGCCAGAAGGCGCTCGGCGATCGCACCGAGGCTGTCGTCGAGGCTGTGTTCAGCGACGAGAACGAGGCGGCCATCCGCCAGGGCAGGCCATTGCCGGGCATACAGCGCAGCCGTGCAACTGAGGCCGGGAACGAGAACGAGCGGGTCCTTCATCGGGCAAAAAGCGTCCTTTTCTGGCTACGTGATTGACTTTGCCGCATTTTCTTTGCATTCCACACGGGTCCGAAGGCGCGCAGGTCCTGATGTCGCGCCAGCGTGGCGGTTGATGAGCTCATCCCGCCGCGTGTCACCGCCTCTGAAGAAGCGCCATACGCGATGTCATTTGCCGAACTCGGCCTGAGTGAAAAGGTTCTGACGGCTGTCACGGCCGCCGGCTATAGCACGCCAACTCCGATCCAGGCCCAGGCGATTCCGCATGTGCTTGCCCGCAAGGACGTTCTGGGCATCGCCCAGACCGGCACGGGCAAGACGGCGGCCTTCACCCTGCCGATGCTGACGATCCTTGAGACCGGCCGGGCCCGGGCCCGGATGCCGCGAACGCTGATCCTCGAGCCGACGCGCGAGCTCGCCGCGCAGGTCGAGGAGAACTTCACCCGCTACGGCGTCAATCAGAAGCTCTCGGTCGCCCTCCTGATCGGCGGCGTCTCGTTCGGCGACCAGGACGCCAAGATCACCCGCGGCGTCGACGTGCTGATCGCGACGCCCGGCCGCCTGCTCGATCATGTCGAGCGCGGCAAGCTGCTGCTGACCGGCGTCGAGCTCCTCGTCATTGACGAGGCTGACCGCATGCTCGACATGGGCTTCATCCCGGACATCGAGCGGATCTGCAAGCTCGTCCCGTTCACGCGGCAGACACTGTTCTTCACCGCGACCATGCCGCCGGAGATCACCCGCATCTCCGAGCAGTTCCTGCACAATCCGGTCCGGGTCGAGGTCTCGCGCCCCGCGACCGCAGCCACCACCATCACCCAGCGTTTGATCGCTTCCAATCCCCAGGATTTCGAGAAGCGCGAGACACTGCGCCGCCTGATCAAGGGCGCGACCGACCTGCAGAACGCCATCGTCTTCTGCAATCGCAAGCGCGATGTAGCAACGCTTCACAAGTCATTGCAGAAGCATGGCTTTCCGGCCGTCGCCCTGCACGGGGACATGGACCAGTACGCGCGCATGGCGGCGCTCGAATCCTTCCGCACCGGCGAGAATCCGATCCTTGTCGCGTCCGATGTCGCCGCCCGCGGCCTGGACATCCCCGCGGTCAGCCACGTCTTCAATTTCGATGTTCCGACCCATGCCGAGGACTACGTCCATCGCATCGGCCGCACCGGCCGAGCCGGTCGCGAAGGCGCCTCCTTCACGATCGTCACCCGCCATGACGACAAGCTCGTCGCCGCCATCGAGAAGCTGACCGGCCAGAGCATCGCGTTCGAGGGCCCGGGCCTCGACGCCCTGCCGCCCGGCGAGCCACGCGAGGAACGTCGCGGCCGGCGCGACGACAAGCGCTCGGGCTCGTCGCGCGGACGCAGCGAGCGTGGCCGCGGCCGGGGGGATCGCCCGCAGCGCGGCCATGCCGAGGCCGAGCCGTTGCCCACCCCGGAAGCCGCCGAAGCGCCCCGCGACGCCGTCCGCCGCCAGCGCCCGCGAGACGAGGCCGAACCCGTCCGCCCCGGCGCCCCGGAGCGCGAGGTACGGCGGCGCC
This sequence comes from Allobosea sp. 67-29, assembly GCF_001898115.1. Lineage (GTDB taxonomy): Bacteria > Pseudomonadota > Alphaproteobacteria > Rhizobiales > Beijerinckiaceae > Allobosea. The sequence goes on from NZ_MKSQ01000007.1 coordinate 267,436, forward strand.
ATCGCGACGACGATGACGGCCCGCAGGTCAAGGGACTCGGCGATCATGTGCCGGCTTTCCTGCTGCGTCCCGCCCGCATCGGTTGACGTTGCGGCATAAACCCGATTTTAACGGGCAATACTTGATATCTGTGTGGTCGCGGCGTGATTGCGTCGCGATGGACGGGCGCATGCCGCCGTAGATACGGACAGGATGTCCCGCTTCGATTGAATGATCGAAGCTGACGTGGCCGAAAGCCGCGACCCGCTTCGCACGGGATGGCATGACATGGACGAGGCTCCGGATTCCGCCCATCACGATCTGGCCGAACGTGTCGTCGCAGCCATGCGACAGCACGGCTCGCCGAGCTATCCCCGGGCCTTCGAGGTCTGGTACGCCCATCTCAGCGACGAGATGCCGGCGGTCACGCTGGCGCTCAACGCCATCCTCGCCGGCAACGACGGCAAGGTGACCGCCGCGGATATCGACAGTCTCTACGAGCGTTTCATCAACACCGAGCGCTTCTCGCGCCAGGCCGAGCGCACCAGCCTGCAGGTGCTCGGCGAAATCGACGCGATGATGGCGCTCGTCGACAAGGCGCTCGGCTCGAGCGAGCTCTATCACGGCCGGTTGACGGCGATGTCCGAGGAGGTCCCGCCCACGACCGACCGGCAGAAGCTGCGGGAATGGGTCGAGGCTCTCGTGCTGTCGACCCGCGAGGAGGTGACCCGCAAGGCGCAGCTCGAGGCCGAGCTGCGCAACAGCTCGAACGAGATCCGCAACCTGCGCGAGGCACTGGAATCCACGCGCGCGGAAGCCCTGACCGACCCGCTGACCGGGCTGGCCAACCGCCGCCATTTCGAAGAGATGCTGCAGAAGTCGATCGATCAGGCGACGCTGCGGCGCGAGCCCTTCGCACTGGTGATGGCCGATATCGACTTCTTCAAGCGCTTCAACGATGCCCACGGCCATCTGACCGGCGACCAGGTGCTGCGCCTCGTGTCGCGCACGATGAAGGACAAGTTCAAGGACAAGGCCATCATCAGCCGCTTCGGCGGCGAGGAGTTCGCGATCATCCTGCCGGAGGCGGATGTGATCGCCGGCAAGTTCGGCGCCGAGACCGTGCGTCAGGCCCTGCTCACGCGCGAGCTGATCAAGCGCTCGACCAACGAGAACCTCGGCCGCATCACCATATCGCTCGGCGTCGCCATGTACCGGCGCGGCGACACGGCCGGCTCCCTCGTCGACCGGGCCGACCAGGCGATGATGCGGGCCAAGCGCGACGGCCGCAACCGCACGGTCACGGAGGAAGCGGTCGAGGTCGCGAGCCGCGTCGCCTGAGGCGCGCACTGTCCAGCGCCGCCTGAACGGCCAGCTTCGTCCAGCGCGCCAATTCGTCGGGGTCGTCCAGCGCGGCCTCCGGCAGACGCCAATAGCCGAGGTCGCGCTCCCGGCCGCGGCCCCGATAGACAAAAGCGTCGCTTCCCGCCGCGGCGAAGTGCGCTCGCGTGGCCGGCGTCGTCTTGAGGAAGAACGTGCCGTCGAAGACGAGCGCGAACATCATCTCGCCGTCGAAAACGCCGAAGCCGCCGAACATCCGGCGCACGCGGACAGGAATCACCGGCGAGAAGATGTCCTGGATCGCCTGCGCGTCCACCGCCGCTCAGGGCGCTGCCGCCGCCTCCGTGCGCGGCCTGATCTCGACCGATTCGCCGCAGCCGCAGGCCGAAACCTGGTTCGGGTTGTTGAAGACGAAGGTCGAGGAAAAGCGATCGGTTTTGAAGTCGAGCTCGGTGCCGAGCAGGAACAGCACCGCCTTCGCGTCGACGATCACGGTCGCGTCCTTCTCGGTGACGACCTCGTCGCCCTTGTTGACCTCGCGGGCGACCTCGAAGGTATATTCCATGCCGGCGCAGCCGCCCTTCTTGACGCCGACCCGAAGGCCGAGCGCCGGCGCCGCCTCGCCCGAGGTCTGCGCCATGATCTCGCGGATGCGGGCAGCGGCTGCATCGGTCAGCGAAATGACCTTCAGCCCGGGAATCGAAAACATCGTGACATCTCCTCGACCGGGTTCAAGGCCCGGTGAAGCGTGATCCTGACGGATAAGATAGGGATTGCCGGCGCTTCCGTCGAGATGCTCTGCGCAGTCGTGCTGCGCCATGCATCGCTGAGCCGGCATCGTCCCGCCCGGCGCATTGCGGTTCCGGCGCCATCATGCACTCTGAGGCGTCTTCGACCTCAGCGCCAGGGAAGCCATGCCCCACCGCCTGCACCGCCCGGAAGCCCTCCGTTCCCTGATCCGTGACATGGTCACCCGAGCCGGCTGGAGCGAGGCCGAGGCGCAAGAGACCGCGGATCATCTCGTGCTTGCCAATCTGAGCGGTCACGACAGCCACGGCGTCGGGATGATCCCTCTTTATTTCCAGTCTCTTGCAGATGGAAACCTCAAGCCCGAATCGAAGGGGACCACGCGCCTCGACGCAGCGCCCTTCCTGATCATCGACGGCAATGTCGCGCTCGGCCAGCCGAATGCGCGCAACGCCGTCGACCGGGCCGTGGCCATGGCCGGCCAGGGCGGCGTCGCCATCGTGAACCTGCTCGATTCGCATCACATCGGCCGCATCGGCCACTATGCCGAGGTGGCGGCCGCGGCCGGCTTGATCTCGTTCTTCTGGGTCAACGTCGCCGGCCGCCCGCCGATCGTCGCGCCCTTCGCCGCCAAGGAGGCGCGCTTCGGCACGAACCCGCATGCGATCGGCATTCCCGTTCCCGGCGGCGAGCCCCTGATCCTCGACTTCGCCACCAGCCGCATGGCGCATGGCAAGGCCCGCGTGGCGCTTAACAAGGGCGAGCAGGTGCCGCCCGGCTACATCATAGACGGCGAAGGCCGCCCGACGACCGACCCGGCCCATGTCTTCGCCAGTCCGGACCACCCGCTCGGCGCGCTGCTGCCCTTCGGAGACCACAAGGGGGCCGGCCTCTCGCTGATCGCCGAACTGCTCTCGGCCGGGCTGATGGGCGCCGCGCGCATCGACCAGAAGCCGCAGAAGAGCTGGATCATCAATTCGCTCTTCGGCGTGCTGATCGACCCGGCCCGGCTCGAGCCCGATGCCGATCTGCGCAAAGGCCGTATAGACAGCTATCTCGCCTTCGTGCGCGCGGCAAAGCCGCAGGATCCTGCCAATCCCGTGCTCGCGCCGGGCGACAAGGAGCGCAAGGTCCGGGCCGAGCGCGGCGCCGCCGGCATCCCGCTCGACGACGAGACCTGGTCGCAGATCAGGGCCGCTGCGGCGCGGCACGGCATCGACGCCGAAAGCTACTGAGACGATGTCGCCCGCCGCCTACAACGCCTTCTGCGCATCGCTGCCGGCCGCGAGCCATGTCGTGCAATGGGGCGGCGCCGATGTCTGGAAGGTCGGCGGCAAGGTCTTCGCCATCGCGCGGGCGCAGGAGGATGGCGAGATGGCAGTGAGCTTCAAATGCTCGCCGATGGCCTTCGATATCCTGAGCGAGCAGCCCGGCCTCAGGCCCGCGCCCTATCTCGCCTCGCGCGGCATGAAATGGATCCAGTGGCTGACGCCGGAAAGCATGCCGGACGATGCCCTCCAGGACTATCTGCGCGAGAGCCACCGCCTCGTCGCCGCCGGGCTGACGAAGCGGGCGCGCGCGGCGCTCGGGCTCGGCTAGAGCACGACCTCGCCCCGGAACATCGGTGCGCAGGCGCCGCCGACGCGCGAGCGGCAACCATCGGCCGCCCGGCGCGAGGTCACGTTCAGCAGGCTCGCCCGGCCCATCTCGACGCCTTGCGTGATCGTGTAGGCCGCTTCCTCGCCGCCATCGAGCGAGAGCAGCAGAGCGCCGAGCGTGGCGCTGGCGCTGCCGGTCGCGGGATCCTCCCAGGTGCCGGCGAGCGGTGCGAACATCCGCGCCCGGATCCGGTTGCCGTCGCGCGCATAGAGGAAGAGCGACAGCCGTCCCTGCAGCTCGGCATGCTGGCGTTCGAGCGCGCGGAAGGCGGCGAGATCGGGTCCGGCACCAGAGAGCGCATCCGGCGCGACCTGCGCCAGGACGAACTTGACGCCGAGCGAAGCCTGGACGGGAGGATGGGCGGCCGTCAGGATGTCGGCGGGCTTCAGCCCTGCGCAGGCGGAAACGCCGGCGACAGGCAGTTCGATCCCGAGCGAGAGCGCCTGTGGCGCGGCGATCACCGCGCCGCTCACCGCGCCGTCCGCATCGCGCTCGACGGCGATCTCGACGAGCCCCGCCATCTGCTCGAAGCGCAGCACGCCGTTGCGGTCGCGCCCATGCCGCGCCAGCACGCAGGCCGTGCCGACATTGGGATGGCCGGCGAAGGGCATCTCCGCGGTGCGGTGGAAGATGCGGACCCGTGCATCGTTCGCCGGATCGTCCGGCGGCAGCACGAAGGTGGTCTCGCTGTAGTTCATCTCCGCTGCGAGCGCCTGCATCTGTGCATCGCTGAGACCGCGCGCATCGGTGAAGACGGCAAGCGGGTTGCCGCCGAACGGCTTGTCGGTGAAGACGTCGACGGTCTCGTAGGGAAAGCTGGGCATGGCGGCTCCGCGCACTCGTGGCGCGCTATTCCTGCCAGCGAAGCTGCATCAGCACCAATGAAGCGATGAGATGCGTTCCATCACCGCCGCGTGCGGCCGGGCATGACCCGCTAGCCGAGAGCCTGGCTGGCGAGCGCGATGCGACGCGGGCCGCCCGGCACCGCCGGCATGTAGGGCGCCTGTCCGAGTCCCATCGAGGTCGCGCTGTCGTGGATCTGCATGCCGTTGGCGGTCAGGAAATGCGTGTAGGCGACGTTGCAGGCCGGCGTGTCGGCGCGCAGGAAATGGCCGGCGTGCGCCTCGACATTGGGGCGCGAGACGGCGATGGCGTCTTCCTCCGTCGCGGCGACGACCGGTCCGATGACGTGCCCCCGTCCGAACGGCCGGCACAGGGCGAAAGCGACGATCTCGCCGTTGCGGACGAGGACGTATCCTCGCGATACCGGCAACAGACTCTGGAACACGCGCGAGCGATCATGGCCGATCGCGAGGCGATCCAGCCGGATCAGGCTTTCGTGATCGCCGGCGACGGCGGCGCGGACCACACCCTCAAACCTGTTCGAGCGCAGGACGCCCGCAGGACCGGGCGCCTCCGGCGCGGCCTCGCCCTGGCATCGCAGGATCTTCTGCTCGTAACCGTAGCCGAGCGAGCGATAGAGCCGTCTGGCCTCCCGGGTGGCGGTCAGGCCGAAGGCGGCGCCGCGATTGAGTTCGTGCGCCTTGTCCATCAGCCAGCGCCCCGCGCCCTGTTCCTGCAGGCGCGGCAAGGTGATGAGCATGCAGACCATCGCGAAGTCGGGTTCGTATCGGAGCCACATCACCGTGCCGACGACCCGTCCGATCTCGTCGACGGCCGCGACGCCCTGGCCGAGCTCGAGCAGCATCTGCCAGTCCGTCTCGCGATGCGGCCACCTGACCGCGACGGAGAGCGCGTGGAGCTGCGCCGGGTCGATCTCCTTGATGTCGCGCAGGGTCAGCTCGAACGTGTCGAGATGCAGTCGAGCGATCGTCTCCAAATCGCAGCCTCCGCCGTGCCCACGGCCTGCCCCGCCGTCGATCCCGGCCGGGGTACCGGCCGGTTCTAGCCCAATCCCGCAACAGGAAGCACCGTTCTTTAGCCGCAATTCGGCAGGGATCGCTGCATGACCCTGCCGAAACGACGCGACCGGCGCCGCGCCTGCCTTATCCTCTCGTGAACGCAGCCAGCGCGGAGCCGCCCGTGACGCCGGAAGACATCCTGACCGAGCTGATCGCGTTCCGCTCGGTCGTGGGGCAGCCCAACGCCGCCATTGCGACCTGGATCGCGGATTATCTCGGGCGATGCGGCGTCGAGGCGCAGCTTCTCCCCGGCCCGGAGGGCGACCGTTCGAATCTCTTCGCCACGATCGGCCCCCGCAATGTCGCGGGCCTGGTGCTGTCGGGCCATATGGATGTGGTGCCGGCCGAGGAACCGCAATGGAGCGCCGATCCGTTCCAGCTGCGCGCCGAGAGAGACAGGCTGTTCGGCCGCGGCACCAGCGACATGAAGGGCTTTCTCGCGGCGGCGCTCGCGATCGTTCCGTCGCTCGTCGCGTCGAAGCCCGTCCGGCCGATCCATCTCGCCTTCTCCTATGACGAGGAGGCCGGCTGCCGCGGCGTCCCTCACCTCATCGCGGCGCTGCCTTCGCTCTGCGCACGGCCGGCGGCCGCGGTGATCGGCGAGCCGAGCGGGCTGCGGCCGATCCTGGCGCATAAGGGCAAGGCCGCAGCGCGGGTCGAAGTCCACGGCAAATCCGGGCACTCCTCGCGTCCCGACCTCGGTCTCAACGCCATTCATGCGATGGGGCGGGTGATCGCAGCGGCCGACGAAGCCGCCGCGCAAGCCAGCATCGGCCCGCTCGATCCGGTCTTCGAGCCGCCCTACTCCACCGTCCAGATCGGCACGATCCGCGGCGGCGAGGCACTGAACGTCATCCCGGAACGCTGTGTTGTCGAGATCGAGGCCCGCGCTATCGCCGGCGCTTCGCCCGACCTGCTGCTCGAGCCGGTGCGGAGCACCCTTGCAAGTCTCGAGCGGCAAGGCTTCCGCACCGTCTGGCAGCCGATTGCCGCTTATCCAGCCCTGTCGCTGGAGGCCGAGGCGCCGATCGCGCGGCTGCTTTCGCGGGTAACCGGCGAAGCGCCACTGGCGGCGGTGAGCTACGGCACGGAGGCTGGTCTCTACCAGGCGGCGGGGATCGACGCGATCATCTGCGGGCCGGGCGATATCGCGCGCGCCCACAAGCCCGACGAATACATCACACGCGGCGAGCTTGCGGCCTGCGCCGACATGCTCGAACGGCTCTGCATGCAATTCGCGCGGGAACCATCCTGATCTGCCGGTCACCAGGAGTTCGCCTTGACCTTCCTTTTCAACTCGACCGACGAACGGGCGCAGGTATTCGCCGAGCGCTTTGCCGCGGAGCTGCCCGATATCCGCTTCATCCGGAGCAGTGATCCCCACGATCCCGCCGATATCCGCTACCTCATCACCTGGACCGCGCCGGAGAACCTCCATCGCTATTCCAATCTGGAGATCCTGTTCTCCATCGGGGCCGGCATCGACCAGATGAACACCGACGGCCTGCCCGCGGGCGTCCTCGTCGTGCGCATGGTCGAGGAAGGCATCACCCGGATGATGCAGGAGTATGTCACGCTCGGCGTACTCGCCCTGCACCGGCAATGGCCGCTCTACATCGCCCAGCAGAAGGCAGCGCATTGGCAGCCCTACGACCTCGCATCCGCCCCGGACAGGCGGATCGGCATTTTGGGGCTCGGCATGATGGGATCGGCCGTCATCGAGCGCCTGAAGCCCTTTGGCTTCCCGATTTCGGGCTGGAGCCGCTCGCCGCGAACGATCGACGGGACACGCTGCCTGCACGGGTCGGCGGGCCTCTCCACGCTGCTCGCCGAAACCGACATCCTTGTCTGCCTGCTGCCGCTGACCCCGGAGACGTCGGGCATTCTGGATGCGAAGCTCTTCGCACAGCTGCCTGCCGGCGCCGGTCTGGTGCATGTCGGTCGCGGCCGGCATCTCGACCACGCCGCCTTGCTGGATGCCCTGGACAGCGGCCATCTCTCGGCCGCCGTCCTGGATGTCACCGAGCCGGAGCCGTTGCCGGCCGATCACCGCCTGTGGAGCCACCCCAGGGTGATCCTGACGCCGCACATCGCCAGCAAGGTCGAAGCCGCGCCCGCGGCCAGGGCCGTCATCGAGAACCTCCGCCGACACCGCTCCGGCCTGCCGCCGATCGGCGTTGTCGATCGCAGCCGCGGCTACTGAACTGCTTCAACCCGAACGAAAGGCTTTGCCATGTCCCTCCTCGTCAAGCTCGACCTCGCTCCCACCAGCGAGCCCAGGCATTCCAAGGCGGCGCCGGATCGCCTGATTTCCGGCGATCCCTCGTACAAGACTTGGGCGCAGGACGAGTCGCGGGAGGGCGTGGGGAAGGTCCGTACCGGCGTCTGGGAAGCAACGCCGGGCGAGAACCACTCGATCAAGGGCGAGACGATGGAGTTCTGCTACATCCTCTCGGGCGTCATCGAATTGACCGAGCAAGGTCAACCGCCGCGGATCTTCCGTGCCGGCGACAGCTTCGTGATGAAGCCCGGCTTCGTCGGCGTCTGGAAGACGATCGAGACCGTCCGCAAGATCTACGTGATCGCCGGCTGACCCGGGCACGCCGAAGAATCGGCCGCCCGGAACGCCGCAAACAGGATTTCCGGTCGGTCGGGCGGCCTTCACAGGCGCAAACTTCGGGTCCGGCGGAACTAGGCTCGGACGGTCACCATCCGGAGATGCGCCCGTGTCGCTGAGTTTCGATCCCGCTTCCGTCACGCTCCCGCGCGGCCATTTCATCGCAGGCGAATGGGTCGGCGATAGGGACGGCATCGATCTGCGTCGCCCCTCCGACGCGGCCGCCTTCGCCACCTGCCCCGTCGCCGATGCCGACCTCGTCGACCGCGCCGTCGCTGCAGCCAGGCGAGCGCTCGCGACGAGCGGCTGGGCGCGCATCGCGCCGCGCGACCGCGCCCGCGCGCTCCACCGCTGGGCCGATCTGATCGAGGCGGAGGCGGAGACGCTGGCGCGGCTGGAGGCGGTCGCCTCGACCCGGCCGATCTCCGAGCTCATCGCGGGCGATGTTCCCGTGACGGCCGAGCAGATCCGCTTCTTCGCCGAATTCGCCGACAAGGAAGGCGGCGAACTCGTCCCGACCGGCTCCGACAGCTTCGGCATGATCGCGACCGAGCCCTATGGCGTCGTCGGCGCCATCACGCCCTGGAACTTCCCGCTCAACATGGCCGGCTGGAAGCTGGGCCCCGCGCTCGCAGCCGGCAATGCCGTGGTGCTGAAGCCGTCGGAGATGACGCCCTTCTCGACGCTCTATCTGGCGCAGTTGTCGGTGCGGGCCGGGTTGCCGGCGGGGCTGATCAATATCGTGCTCGGCGATGGCCGCACGACCGGCACCGCGATCACCGGACATCCCGACATCGCCAAGGTGAGCTTCACCGGCTCGACCGCCGCCGGGAGCGCGATCATGGAGAATATCGCCCGCACCGGCATCAAGCCGATGACGCTGGAGCTTGGTGGAAAGAGCCCGCAGCTCGTCTTCGCCGATGCCGACCTGCCGCAGGCAGCCGCCGCCATCGCCCGCAGCATCCTCGGCAATGCCGGCCAGGCCTGCGTCGCCGGCTCGCGCCTGATCGTGGCCGAGAGCGTCGCGGAAGAGTTGGTCGGGCTGATCGTCGAGCGGATGCGCGCCGTCCGCCCGGGACCGACCTGGGATGCGGCGAGCGCCTATTCGCCGATCATTTCCGAGCGGCAGATCGGCCGCATGGCCTCCATCGTCGATGCGGCGGTGGCGCAGGGCGCCAGGTGCCGGCTTGGCGGCGAGCGGCTCGACCATGCGGGCTACTTCTACGCGCCGACCGTGCTGGAAGCGGTCGATGCCGCCTCGCCCGCGGTGACCGAGGAAATCTTCGGACCGGTCCTGACCGTCCAGAACTTTCGGGAGGAAGAGGAAGGGCTCGGGCTCGCCGATCACCCGACCTACGGGCTCTGCGCCGGCCTTTATACGCGGGATCTTTCGCGGGCCCTGCGCGCCATCAACCGCCTGCAGGCCGGTACCGTCTGGGTCAATCGCTATGGCCGCTCCCGCGACCACATCCTGCCGACGGGCGGCTACAAGCAGTCCGGCCTCGGCAAGGACCTTGGGCGCGAGGCCTATCTCGCGAACCGCAAATCGAAAAGCGTCCTGATCGCCCTCTGAGGAGCCCTCCCGTGAAATCCTACAAGATCGCCCTGATCCCGGGGGACGGCATCGGAACCGCCGTCACCGAGGCCGCCTGGGAGGTGCTCGCCCGCGCGGCTCGCGGCGCCGGATTCGGGCTCGACGGCACGAGCTTCCCCTGGTCGTGCGACTTCTACGAGAAGACCGGCGCGATGATGCCGGCCGACGGCATCGAGACCTTGCGCGGCTTCGACGCCATCCTGCTCGGCGCGGTCGGCTGGCCGAAGCGCGTGCCGGATTCGGTCTCGCTCCATGGGCTGCTGCTGCCCATCCGCAAGGCCTTCGTGCAATACGCCAATATCCGCCCGCACCGCCTGCTGCCGGGGGTCGAGGGGCCGTTGCGCGCCGGCAGCTTCGACATCCTGTGCATCCGCGAGAACACCGAGGGCGAATATGCCGGAGCCGGCGGGCGCGTCCATAACGGCACCGCCGACGAAGTCGCCGTCGAGACCTCGATCTTCACCCGCAAGGGCGTCGAGCGCATCCTGCGCTTCGGCTTCGAGCAGGCGCGCAAGCGCCGCGGCAAGCTCGCCTCGGTGACCAAGTCGAATGCGCAGAAATACTCGATGGTGTTCTGGGACGAGATCACCGCAAGACTCGCCGCCGATTATCCGGACATCGAGGTCGCCAACTACCATATCGACGCGATGGCGGCGCGCATGGTGATGGCGCCCGAGAGCCTCGACGTGGTCGTCGCCTCCAACCTGTTCGGCGACATCCTGACCGATCTCGGCGCTGCCATCCAGGGCGGCCTCGGCTTCGCCGCCTCCGCGAACATCAACCCGGAGCGCAATGTGCCCTCGATGTTCGAGCCGGTACACGGCTCGGCGCCCGATATCGCCCATCTCGGCATCGCCAATCCGATCGCGGCGATCTGGTCGGGCGCGATGATGCTCGAGCATCTCGGCGAGGCCGGCGCGGCAAAGGCCGTGATGACGGCGATCGAAGCCGCCACGGCCCGCGGCATCGGCATCGAGCCGGGCAAGCACAAGACCGAGGACATCACTGCCGCCATACTATCGGCGCTCGGCTGAAGGAGACTGCACGCATGACCATTCAAGCCCTTCATGACCCCGCTTTGCTGCGCGAGGCCTGCCTCATCGGCGGGCAATGGCGGGCCGCCGGTTCCGGCCGCACGCTCGACGTGATCGATCCCGCCACCCAGGAGGCAATTGGTGCCGTGCCGGATGCCGACGGCGCCGATACCCGTGCCGCGGTCGAGGCCGCGGCTGCGGCCTTCGGCGGCTGGCGCGCCAGGACGGCTGCCGAGCGCGCCGCGCTGCTGGAAGCCTGGCACGCGCTGATGCTGGAGCATGTCGAGGACCTCGCGCTGATCCTGACGCGCGAGCAGGGCAAGCCGCTGGCCGAGGCGCGCGGCGAGATCCGCTACGGCGCGTCCTTCGTCAAATGGTTCGCCGAGGAGGCCCGCCGTGTCGACGGCGCGACGATCCCGGCCCCGACCGCCGACCGGCGCATCATCGTGATGAAGGAGCCGGTCGGCGTCTGCGGCATCGTCACGCCCTGGAACTTCCCGAACGCCATGATCACCCGCAAGGTGGCGCCCGCCCTGGCCGCCGGTTGCACGGTGGTGATCAAGCCCTCCGAGCTGACGCCGTTCTCGGCGCTGGCGCTCGGCGTCCTGGCCGAACGGGCCGGCATCCCGCCCGGCGTCGTCAACATCGTCACCGGCATGCCGGCCGCGATCGGTGCCGAGCTCACCGGCAACCCGACCGTCCGCAAGATCTCCTTCACCGGCTCGACACGAGTCGGCGCCCTGCTGATGCGGCAGGCTGCCGACGGCATCAAGCGGCTCAGCCTGGAGCTCGGCGGCAACGCCCCCTTCATCGTCTTCGACGATGCCGATCTCGACCTCGCCATCGACGGCGTGCTCGTCTCGAAGTTCCGCAATGGCGGTCAGACCTGCGTCTGCGCCAACCGCATCCTGGTGCAGGACGGCATCTACGACCGCTTCGCCGACAAGCTCGCGGCCCGCGTCGCGGCGATGAAGGTCGGCCCCGGCACGCAGGACGGCGTCGATATCGGCCCGATGATCAACCGGGCGGCGATCGAGAAGATCGAGCGCCATGTCGAGGACGCGCTGTCGAAGGGCGCCCGGCGCCTCGCGGCCGCGGCCGACATGCCGAACGGAGCGCAATATGCGACGCCGGTCGTCCTCGGCGGCGCCACGACCGAGATGCAGCTCGCCGAGGAGGAGACCTTCGGCCCGGTCGCCCCGCTGTTCCGCTTCAGCAGCGAGGCGGAGGCGATCCGCATCGCCAACGGCACGCCGTTCGGGCTCGCCTCCTATTTCTTCACGCAGGACATGCGGCGCTCCTGGCGCGTCGGCGAGGCGCTCGAATTCGGGATGGTCGGGCTCAACACCGGCGCGATCTCGATGGAGGTCGCGCCGTTCGGCGGCGTCAAGCAGTCGGGGTTGGGCCGCGAGGGCTCGCGGCTCGGCATCGAGGAATATCTCGAAGTGAAAGCCTTCCATATCGGCGGGCTCGGCTGACCCGCATGGAAAAAGGCGCCGGAGCTCATCCGGCGCCTCGCGGCTGGTCGGGGTAGAGGCGGCGACCTACTGAATGCGGTCGAGCGCCTTGTAGTAGAGCCCGACCAGCGGCAGGAACCAGGGCTTGCCGAAATGGCCCGGCACCGCCGGCCAGGCGAGACCTTCGAGCGGATTGCGATTGGGGCGGCCGAGGATCGCGTCGGCCATGATCATGCCGAGATGCGTCGACATCTGCGCGCCATGGCCGGAATAGCCCATCGCGTACCAGACGCCGTCCTCGTAGCCGGCGCGCGGATAGCGATCCTTGGTCATGTCGACCAGCCCGCCCCAGCAATAGTCGATCTCGACATCCCTGAGCTGCGGGAAGATGCCGGCGAGGCTCGCGCGCAGGATGGCGCCGCTCTTTGCGTCGGAGGTCTGGTCCGACGTGGCGGAGAAGCGAGCCCGCCCGCCGAAGACCAACCGGTTGTCCGGCGAAAGGCGGAAGTAGTTGCCGATATTGAGCGAGGTCACGGCCGTGCGGTTGCCGGGCATGGTCGCCGCGACCTCGGCCTCGCTCAAAGGCCGCGTCGCGATCAGGAACGAGCCGACCGCGATGATCCGGCGCCGGAACCAGGAGAACGGCCCGGATGTGTAGGCGCCGGTCGCCACCAGCACGTCCTTCGCCGAGACGCTTCCGCGCGGTGTGCGGAGGACATGCCGCCCGCCCTCCTGCCGCCGGTCGGTGACGGGCGCGTGCTCATGGATCACCGCGCCGTGCCGGGCGGCCGCCGCGGCCAGGCCTGAAACGAAACGGCCCATATGCATCATGGCGCTCTTCTTCGAGAGCATCGCGCCATGGAACGCGTCGGAGCCGATCTCGCCCGCAAGCTCGGCCCGGCTCAGCATGGCGGTGTCGGGATCGGCCTCGCGATGCAGCACCTCGAAATTGCGGGTGAGCGAGGCGACATGTTCCGGCTTGGAGGCGAGCTTGAGCTTGCCGGCGCGCCGGAAGGAGCAGTCGATCCCCTCCTCCGCGACGATCCGCTCGACCGTATCGACGGAATTGTCGAAGGCCCTGTAGAGGGCGACCGCGCGCTCGCTGCCCAGCGCCGCCTTCGCCGCGATGAAGCTATGCGCCAGGCCGTTGTTGAGGTGGCCGCCATTGCGGCCCGAGGCTCCGTAGCCGACGCTTTCCGCCTCCAGCACCACGACCCGGGCGCCGGCCATGGCAAGCTGGCGCGCGGCGGCAAGGCCGGTGAAGCCGCCACCGACGACGGCCACGTCGTAGGAGCCCTCGACCGGCCCCTTGGCGGCGCCGGTGAAGCTGTCGGCCGTGTCATGCCAATAGGATTTGAACTGCATCGGCCGGGGCCTCAGAGCCCGAACACGCCGGGCAGGCCGCCGATGTCCTTGATCTCGGTGTAGCCGTAATAGGGATTCGCCGGCTCGTGACGGCGATTCACCCAGACCTTGTTCCTGATGCCGAGGTCATGCGCCGTCATCAGGTCGTAGCGGAACGATGACGAGACGTGGCAGACGTCCTCCGGCCCGCAGCCCAGCATGTCGAACATGTATTCGAACCCCTTCATGCGCGGCTTGTAGGAGCGGGCTTGCTCGGCCGTGAAGACGGCGTGGAACGGCGCGCCGAGCCGGGCGACATTGTGCGGGATCTGGGCGTCATCCGCATTGGAGAGGATGACGAGCGGGATCTCCTTCGCCACCTTGGCGAGGCCTTCAGGTACGTCCGGATGCGGGCCCCAGGTCGGGACCTGCTCATAGACCCAGCGCGCATCCTCGGGGCGGAAGGCGACGCCGTTGCTCCGGCAGGTCCGCTCCAGCGAATTGTAGACGACCTCCTCGTAGGGCTTCCAGTCGCCGAGGATCTCGTCGAGCCGGTAGGCCGAGAAGTTCGTGATGAACTGCTGCATCGCCGGCTCGTCGAGCTTGTCGCCATAGAGCGCGCGGGCAGCCTTATCCATCGCGAAGTAGATCAGCGTGCCGTGGCAGTCGAAGGTCACGAATTTGGGCTTGAAGACGGTCATCCGCGGAGATCCCCTGTGGCGAAACGGTTGTGTCCGTTGGCGAGGATCATAGCCGGCGCCGGATCGGCGCGAGCACCGCATTGCCCGCGGCAGGAAGCACAAACTGCCGTCCGTCCATGAGGCTATGGCAGAGAGTTGCGCCCGCATCGCCACTCTGCCCGCCATGCCCGCTGGTCGCCGGCTTCTCCTTGGCCGCCGTGGCATTCCATGCGGTCGCCGCGCATTCCTACGGCCGAAGATATCGCGACGGACCGTTCCTCGGGAGCAACTGCGCCGGCCCAGCGCCTATCCATGATGCAACGGATACGAAGCGAAGAATCTCATGGGCCAGGAAACGATCGATCTCGTCGCATTCGACGAAAGCCATCTCGGCGGCGCCGTCCTGCTCTCGCGAGAGGTCGGGTGGCCCCACCGGCGCGAGGACTGGGCGATGCTCCTGACCCTCAGCCACGGCTTCGTCGCGCTGGAGGGCGATGCCGTGGTCGGCACCGCGATGCTGACGCCGTTCGGTGACGATTGCGCAACCGTCAACACGGTGATCGTGACAGCGCGGATGCGCGGGCGGGGCCTTGGCCGAAAGCTGATGGGTGCCGTCCTGCAAGCCTGCGGCTCGCGGGAATGCCGGCTCACCGCGACCGCAGACGGCCTTCCCCTCTACGAAAAGCTCGGCTTCGCCGCGACCCACGAAATCCGCCAGCACCAGGGCATTCCCGCGCCGCTGCCGGTGGATGCGGCGCGCGATGCCATCGATCTGGGCTGGGTCGGCCCGGAGAGCTTCCCCGCGATCGCCGCTCTCGATCTGGAAGCGCATGGGATGGATCGCCGCCCGCTGCTCAGGCTTCTGACCGAGGCCGGCCGAATGGTCGTGCTGCGGGAAGCCGGACGGACCGTCGGCTACGCCGCGCTGCGCCCCTTCGGCCGCGGCGAGGTGATCGGCCCGGTCATCGCGAGCACGCCGGAACAGGCACGCAGCCTCATGAGCTTCCTGATCGCCAGCCGGCCCGGTGCCTTCCTGCGCGTCGACACGGCCGAATGGCAGACGCTGTCGCCATGGCTGTCCGCGCGCGGTCTCGTGGGCGTCGGCGGCGGCATCGCCATGCGCCGCAACGCGACCGGCCGGTTGCCGCCCGGCCCCGCCAAACCCTTCGCTCTCGCCAGTCAGGCGCTCGGATAGTCTGGAGAACCGCCATGTTGAGCAATTCCCTGATCGAACTCGATCGCGAGCATTGGATTCATCCGGTCGCCTCCTATCGCGGCCATGAGAAGGCGGGAGTGCGCGTGCTGCGCTCGGCCAAGGGCGCGACCATCACCGACAGCTCCGGCAAGCAGCTCATCGACGGTTTCGCGGGCTTGTGGTGCGTGAATGCCGGCTACGGCCAGGACAGCATCGTCGAGGCCGCGGCGAACCAGATGCGCGAGCTGGCCTATGCGACGGGCTATTTCGGCCTCGGCTCCGAGCCGGCGATCCGGCTGGCGGCCGAACTCGCCGAGCGTTCGCCGGGCGACCTCAACCGCGTCTACTTCACGCTTGGCGGCTCCGACGCGGTCGACAGCACGGTCCGCTTCATCCGCTATTACCAGCAGGCCCGCGGCAAGCCGCAGAAGGACCAGTTCATCTCGCTCGAGCAGGGCTATCACGGCTCCTCGACCGTCGGCGCCGGTCTCACCGCCCTGCCCGCCTTCCATGCCGGCTTCGGCGTGCCCTATGACTGGCAGCACAAGATTCCGTCGCATTATACCTATCGCAACCCGGCCGGCTCGGAGCCGGCTGCGGTCATCGCCGCCTCCCTGGCGGCGCTGCGCGCCAAGGTCGAGGCACTCGGCGGAGCCGACCGCGTCGCCGCCTTCTATTGCGAGCCGATCCAGGGTTCCGGCGGCGTGCTCGTGCCGCCGCCGGGCTGGGTCAAGGCGATGCGCGAGCTCTGCCGCGAGCTCGATATCCTTTTCGTCGCCGACGAGGTCATCACCGGCTTCGGGCGCACCGGCCCGCTCTTCGCCTGCGAGGACGAGGATATCGTCCCCGACCTGATGACCGTCGCCAAGGGGCTGACCTCGGGCTATGTGCCGATGGGCGCCGTGCTGATGTCGCAGAAGGTCTACGACGTCATCGCGGACGGTGCGGGCGCGGCGGCGGTCGGCCACGGCTACACCTATTCCGCCCATCCGGTCAGCGCAGCGGTCGGCCTCGAAGTGCTGCGCCTCTACGAGAACGGGTTGCTCGAGAACGGCCGCAAGGCCGGCGCGCGCCTGATGGCCGGCCTCGAAAGCCTCGGCGATCACCCGCTCGTCGGCGAGGTGCGCGGGCGCGGCATGCTGGCCGCCGTCGAGCTCGTGACCGACAAGGCGAGGAAGACGCCGCTTCCTGCGGCTTCGGTGCCGGCCCAGCGCGTCTTCGACCGGGCCTGGAACCACGGTCTCGTCATTCGGGCCTTCGGCAACGGCGTGCTAGGCTATGCGCCGCCGCTGTGCTGCACCGAGGCCGAGATCGACGCGATCGTCGAGCGGACCCGCGCGACACTCGACGAGACGCTGGCCGACCCGGATGTCCGGGCCGCGATGGCCTGAGGATCGCAGGCTCTGCGAGGGCGGAGCGGAAGCGAGGGTCGCATCTCTCCCCGCTCCCCGAGCCGAGATTCCGCCAAGGCTGCGAATTCGGAATTTTGTGCCGCCGGGTTTTGGACATTCAGCGTATCCGGCGAGCCTGCCGTGGGAAACTCGCTTATGGCCGACGCAGAGCGGCCGGGGAACACAGCGCAGCCGTCGCGACCAGCGACCGAATGAGCCGAAGGCGACGCGACCACGCTCGCCGAGGACGACGAGTACCCGCACGCGACAGGCGGGAGAAGCGGAGAGGCGATGGCTCAGGGTTTCAACGACTTCCGCTACATGACATTCGACGTCGTCGGCACGCTGATCGATTTCGAGGGCGGCCTCATCGGCAGCCTGGCAGCCATCGCCCGCGAGGCCGGCGTGCCGTTCGACGGCGAGGAAGCGCTGAGCCTCTACCGTGCCGCACGCTATATGCCCGGTGTCGGGCGCTTTCCCGACGACCTCGTCCGCGTCTACGGCGTCATCGCGCCGAAGCTCGGCCTGCCCACCGGAGAAAGCCAGGGCAGGCGCCTGCGGGATGCCGTCAAGGACTGGCGCCCCTTCCCGGACAGCGCCGACGCGCTGGCCCGCCTGTCGAAGCGCTACAAGCTCATCGCCATGACCAACGCCCAGCGCTGGGCCTTCGAGCATTTCTCCCGCGCTCTCGGCAACCCCTTCTATGCTGGCTTCACCGTCGACGACACCGGCACGGAAAAGCCCGATCCCGCCTTCTTCGAGCAGGTCTTCGCCTTCGTCGAGACGGATGGCGGCTCGCGCGAGCAGATCCTGCATGTCGCGCAGAGCCAGTACCACGACATCGGAATCTCCCGGGAACTCGGCCTGACCAATTGCTGGATCCAGCGGCGCCACGCCCAGCCCGGCTATGGCGGCACGATCGAGCCCGAACGCTTCACCGAGCCCGACTTCCACTTCACCTCGATGGGCGCGCTCGCCGACGCCGTGGAGGCCAGTCTGGTTGCCTGAAGGAACCCGAACCGAAGAAGACCAACGCCGGCACAACGGCGCAAATCAGAACAGGGGAATGAGCATGACCGACAAGATTTCTTCCAGCTGGACGAGCGCCGACGACGCCATCGTCGAGAATGCGATCCGCCGCGGCGCCAGCCGCCGTGATCTCCTGCAGATGCTGATGGCCGGCGGCCTTGCCGCCTCCGCCAGCAGCCTCGTTCTGGCCCGGGCCACCTCCGCGCTCGCGGCGACGCCGGTCAAGGGCGGCAACCTGAAGGCTGCCGGCTGGTCGTCCTCGACCGCCGATACCCTCGACCCGGCCAAGGCCTCGCTGTCGACGGACTATGTCCGCTGCTGCGCCTTCTACAACCGCCTGACCTTCTTGGGCACCGACGGCAAGCTGCAGATGGAGCTCGCCGACAAGTTCGAGACCAAGGACGCCAAGGTCTGGACCGTCACGCTCAAGAAGGGCGTCACCTTCCATGACGGCAAGCCGCTGACCTCCGCCGATGTCATCTACTCGCTGAAGCGCCATCTCGACCCCGCCGTCGGCTCGAAATCGGCCGCGCTGGCCAAGCAGATGACCGGGTTCAAGGCTGTCGATCCGCTGACCGTCGAGATCACCCTCGCAGCGCCCAACGGTGACCTGCCGACCATCCTGTCGACGCATCACTTCATGATCATCGCCGACGGCACGACGAACTTCGCCAAGGCGAACGGCACTGGCGCCTTCACCTGCGAAAGCTTCGAGCCCGGCGTGCGCTCGATCGCCGTCAGGAACAAGAACTACTTCAAGCCCGGCGGCGCGAACCTCGACTCCTTCGAGTTCTTCGCCATCACCGACGACACCGCCCGCGTCAACGCGCTGCTCTCCGGCGACATCCAGCTGGCCGCCGCGATCAACCCGCGCTCGATGCGTCTGGTCGAGAGCCAGCCGGGCGTCGCCCTGTCGAAGACCACCACCGGCAACTATACCGACCTCAACATGCGCCTGGACATGGCGCCCGGCGACAAGGCAGGTTTCGTCGAGGGCATGAAATATCTGCTCAACCGCGAGCAGATTCAGAAATCGGCGTTGCGCGGCCTCGCCGAGATCGCCAACGACCAGCCCATCCCGCCGATGAGCGTCTACCACAACAAGGACTTGAAGCCGAAGGCGTTCGACCCCGAGCGGGCCAAGTCGCTCTTCCAGAAGGCCGGCGTTCTCGGCCAGACGATCCCGATCGTCGCCTCGGATGCTGCCGGCTCCTCGGTCGACATGGCCGTGCTCGTCCAGCAGGCCGGCAACGCGATCGGCATGAAATTCGACATCCAGCGCGTTCCCTCGGACGGCTACTGGTCGAACTACTGGCTCAAGGCCCCGGTCCATTTCGGCAACATCAACCCGCGGCCGACGCCGGATATCCTGTTCTCGCTGCTCTACGCCTCCACCGCGCCGTGGAACGAGAGCCAGTACAAGTCGGAGAAGTTCGACAAGATGCTGCTCGAGGCCCGCGGCTCGCTCGACGAAGCCAAGCGCAAGCAGATCTATGGCGAGATGCAGGTGATGGTCGCCGACGAGGCCGGCACCGCGATCCCGGTCTACATCTCCAATGTCGACGCGATCTCGAACAAGCTCAAGGGGCTGCTTGCGAACCCGCTCGGCGGCATGATGGGCTACGCCTTCGCCGAATACGTCTGGCTCGAAGCCTGATCCTGGGTACTCCTGCGGGCCGGGCGCGTGCGCCCGGCCCCCATTTCGTGCCACACTCCTGTCGGAGGTGTCAGCTGCGGGAGCGTCGATGAACCTTCACCTGTTGTCCCTGCTGGGCGGACGGCTGCTCGTCGCGCTGCTGACGCTGCTGATCGTTTCCTTCGTGGTGTTCTGCGCCACCCAGATCCTGCCCGGCGACGTCGCCGAGATCCTGCTCGGCCAGGCCGCGACGCCGGAGGCCGTGGCCGGGCTTCGCACGGCGATGCACCTCAACGACCCGGCGATCCTGCGCTTCTTCCGTTGGCTGGGCGGCATGCTGACCGGCGATCTCGGCATCTCCTACGCCAACAACCGGCCGATCGCGGAGCTCATCGCCGGGCGCCTGGGCAATTCGCTCCAGCTCGCGGCCGCGACGGCGTTGTTCTCAGTCCCGATCGCGCTCGCGCTCGGCATCACCTCCGCCATGCTGCGCGGCTCGCTCTACGACCGCTCCGTCACCATGGCGACGATCACGGTGATCTCGGTCCCGGAATTCATGATCGCGACCTCCGGCGTGCTGATCTTCGCCGTCTGGCTGAAATGGCTGCCGGCCTTGTCCTTCGCGCGGGACGTCCACTCCTTCGGCGAGATGCTGCGCATCTATGCGATGCCCGTCTTCACGCTGAGCTTCGTCATCTCCGCCCAGATGATCCGCATGTCGCGCGCGGCCGTGGTCGAGACCCTCAACACGCCCTATGTCGAGATGGCCCAATTGAAGGGCGCTTCCCGCACCCGCGTCGTGCTGCGCCATGCGCTGCCCAACGCGCTCGGCCCGATCGTCAACGCCGTGGCGCTGTCGCTCTCCTACCTGCTCGGCGGCGTCATCATCGTCGAGACGATCTTCAACTATCCCGGCATCGCCAAGCTGATGGTCGATGCGGTCGCGACGCGCGACCTGCCGCTCATCCAGAGCTGCGCGATGATCTTCTGCGCCGTCTATCTGTTGCTGATCACGACGGCGGACATCATCGCCATCCTGTCGAATCCGAAATTGCGCTGACATGGCCACCGACGCCACCACCACGTCCCCGTCCCCGCGCCGCGCGGGCTACCGCTTCAACCTCACCGGCCTGGTCAGCCTCGTGATCGTCCTGGCATGGGCTGCGATCGCGATCCTGGCGCCCTACATCACGCCGCACGGCGTCAGCGACATCGTCGACACCGACTATTTCGGGCCGATGAGCCAGTCGTTTCCCCTGGGCACGGACTATCTCGGGCGCGACATGCTCTCGCGCATCCTGTTCGGGGCGCGCTACACCGTCGGCATCTCGCTGGCGGCCACGTTGATCGCTTGTACCATCGGCGTCACGCTCGGCATGGCGGCAGCCGTGACCGGCGGCTGGTTCGATACGGCGCTGAGCCGCTTCATCGATGCGCTGAGTTCCATTCCCAGCAAGCTGTTCGCGCTCGTTGCGGTCGCCGGCGTCGGCTCCTCGATTCCCGTGCTGATGCTGATCCTCGGCATCATCTACACGCCCGGCTCCTACCGTTTCGCCCGGGCGCTCGCGGTCAACGTCAACACCACCGACTTCGTCACGGTCGCGCGCATCCGCGGCGAGAGGCTGAGCTACCTGATCGGCGCGGAGATCCTGCCCAACATCATCGGGCCGGTGCTCGCCGATGTCGGCCTGCGCTTCGTCTTCATCGTACTGCTCCTGTCCGGCCTGTCCTTCCTCGGCCTCGGCGTGCAGCCGCCGGAGGCCGACTGGGGCTCTCTGGTGCGCGAGAACATCGGCGGCCTGCCTTTCGGCGCCCCCGCGGTAATGGCGCCGTCCTTCGCCATCGCGAGCCTGACGATCGCCGTCAACCTGCTGATCGACAACCTGCCGCAGAAGATCCGGGACCGGAGCGAATGATGGGCCCTCTCGTCGACATCCGGGACCTCAAGGTCGAGGCGACGACAGATGCCGGCCGCCGCGTCGAGATCATCAGGGGCGTGAGCTTCGAGATCGCGCCCGGCGAGATCGTCGCGCTGATCGGCGAGAGCGGCTCGGGCAAGACCACGATCGCGCTGACGCTGCTCGGCTATACCCGCACGGGCTGCCGCATCACCGGGGGCAGCGTCCGGGTCGACGGCCGCGACATGGCCGCACTGTCGGAAAAGGAGCGGGCAAAGGTCCGCGGCGTCGCGGTCTCCTATGTGCCGCAGAGCGCGGCCGCCGCCTTCAATCCGGCGCAGCGGATCATGGACCAGGTGATCGAGATCACCCGCATCCACGAGCTGATGCCTCGTGCGCAGGCCGAAGCCAAGGCGATTGACCTGTTCCGTGCGCTCTCCCTGCCCTCGCCCGAGACGATCGGCGGGCGCTATCCGCACCAGGTTTCGGGCGGCCAGTTGCAGCGCTTGTCAGCGGCCATGGCGCTCATTGGCGATCCGAAGGTGGTGATCTTCGACGAGCCGACGACCGCTCTCGACGTCACCACGCAGATCGAGGTCCTGCGCGCCTTCAAATCCGTGATGCGCCAGAGCCGGATGGCCGGCGTCTACGTCTCGCACGATCTCGCCGTCGTCGCCCAGATCGCAGACCGCATCGTCGTCCTCAAAGGTGGCGTCATCCAGGAAATCGGCGCAACAACGCAGATATTGTCGGCACCGAAGCATCCCTACACACAAGAACTGCTGGCCGCCTTCGCGCCGCCCGGCCGCGCCCCCGCGCAGGTAGCGAGCCCGGAAGGCGCGGCTCCCCGCCCCGTGCTGGAGCTTGCGTCCATCAGCGCCGGCTATGGCAAGCTGCAGGCCGATGGAACGCCGCTGATCCTGGCGGTCGACAAGGTGAGTTTCAGGCTGGAGCGCGGACGCAATCTCGGCATCATCGGCGAATCCGGCTGCGGGAAATCCACGCTCGCGCGCGCCATCGCCGGCATCATCCCGCCCTCCTCCGGCACGATCGCCTTCAACGGCAAGCCGATGGCACCGCGGGCACAGGACCGCAGCGCCGACGAGTTGCGCAAGCTGCAGATCGTGTTCCAATCGGCGGATACAGCGCTCAACCCGGCCAAGTCGATCGAGGACATCCTCGGCCGTCCTCTCACCTTCTACCACGGCCTGCGTGGCGCGGCCCGCGATGCACGCATCGACCGGCTGCTCGAGCTGGTGCATCTGCCGCGCGCTCTGAAGCACCGGCTGCCGAGCGAGTTGTCGGGCGGGCAGAAGCAGCGCGTGAACCTGGCACGCGCGCTTGCCGCCGACCCCGAGCTGATCCTCTGCGACGAGATCACCTCGGCGCTCGACACCGTGGTCGCCGCCGCCATCATCGAATTGCTCAAGGACCTGCAGCGCGAACTCGGCCTGTCCTATCTCTTCATCAGCCACGACCTGACGACGGTGCAGGCGATCTGCGACGAGGTCGCGGTGATGTATCGCGGCGTGAAGGTGGAGCAGTTGCCGGCCGACCAGGTCGGCAAGGCTGGCGGCCACCCCTATGCGCGGCTGCTGATGTCCTCGGTGCCCAAGCTAGACCCGAGCTGGCTGGACAAGCTCGAACGCGACCCGGAACTTGTCGCAGCCTTCTCGAAGCGCTGACGTAAGCCCTAGCTCGTCGCCGTGACCGGGAACAGGCTGGTCAGCGGCATATGCGGCTTCACGATCGGCGACTTCAGCACCACGAAGCTGAAATACTTGTCGATGCCGATATCCAGGTCGATCAGCCGCTCCATCAGCGTCTGGTACTCGATGATGCCGCTGGTCACGAACTTGACCAGATAGTCGTAGCCGCCCGAGACCAGATGGCACTCGATCACTTGGTCGAGCTTTTCGATCGCGGCCAGGAAGCGGGCAAAGTCGATCTGCCGGTGGTTCTTCAGGGTGATCTCGGTGAAGACCGTGAGCGTCTGCCCGAGCTTGGCGATGTTGATCCGCGCGGAATAGCCAGTGATGTAGCCGTCCTGCTGCAGCTTCTTGACGCGCATCAGGCAAGGGCTCGGCGAAAGGTTCACCAGCTCGGCCAGCTCGACATTGGTGATCCGGCCGTTCTTCTGCAGCTCGTAGAGGATCTTGATGTCGATCTGGTCAAGCTTCATCGGAGTTCCTCGATCGACAGACAGCCGCGCCGCCAAGGCCTGGGGCCTGCAACCCGACAGCAGATTATGCCGCGAACAGCGTGCCGAGTCTAACAGGGTTGAAGCGCAGATGACGGCAGAATCCGGCCGTCGAAACCGAAGGAAATGCCGCCACGATCGCAACTGCAGCGCACTTTCCTGCGCGTGGTCGCTAACCTTGCCTCCGCAAGGAGAGTGTCATGCCGGCGCCGCTGTTCGAGATCGAGACCAGTCCCATTTTGCCCGATCGCGCCGACGTCGTGGTCATCGGCGGCGGCATCGTCGGCGTCAGTGCCGCCTACTACCTCGCCCGCCGCGGCGTGACGGTCGCGCTCGTCGAGAAGGGCCGCATCGGCGCCGAGCAGTCGAGCCGCAACTGGGGCTGGTGCCGGCAGCAGAACCGCGATGCCCGCGAGCTGCCGATGGCGACGGAAAGTCTGTCGCTCTGGGATCGTCTGGCGGGAGAGATCGGCGAGGATCTCGGCTTCCGCCGTTGCGGCCTGCTCTATCTGAGCGACGACGACGCCCAGCTCACGGCCTGGGCGAAGTGGCGGGATTTTGCCGTCGGTGAGGGTGTCGTCACCCACATGCTCTCGTCCGAAGAAGCCTCGGCTCGCGGAAGCGCGACCGGCAAGCGCTGGAAGGGAGGCGTGTTCTCGCCGACTGACGGCACCGCCGATACCGCCCGCGCCGCGCCGATGATCGCGCGCGGCATCATCGCGGCCGGCGGCAGCGTTCATCAATTCTGTGCCGCGCGCGGCCTCGAGACGATGGGCGGGCGTGTCTCGGCCGTCGTGACCGAGAAGGGCACGATCCGCACCGCGACGGTCATCCATGCAGGGGGCGCCTGGGCCTCGTCCTTCCTCAACCAGTACGGTATCCGCTTTCCGCAATCGGCGGTGCGCCAGTCGATCATGTCGGTTTCGCCCGGGGCAACGGGTCTTCCCGAGGCGCTGCACACCGCCGAGATATCGGTGACGCGTCGCAGCAACGGCGGCTACACCCTGGCGATCAGCGGGCGAGCCCGGGTCGATCCCACGCCGCAGCAATTGCGTTACGCCCGCCAGTTCGTTCCCATGTTCCTGCGGCGCTGGCGCAGCCTCGCCATCGGTAACCTCGAAGGCTGGAAATCCGGCCACGAGACGCTGGCCCGCTGGAAGCTCGATGCGCCGACGCCGATGGAGGCCATGCGCATCCTCGACCCGACGCCCGATCCGCGCCAGATCGCCGAGACCCATGCGCGGGCTCAACGCCTGCTGCCCGGCCTCAAATCCGTGCCGGTCGCGGCGCGCTGGGCCGGCTACATCGATTCGACGCCGGACGGCGTGCCCGCCATCGGCGAGCTTGCCGGCCTGCCCGGCTTCATCCTCGCGGCGGGGTTCAGCGGCCATGGCTTCGGCATCGGCCCCGGCGCCGGGCACATGATCGCGGACATCGTCACCGGCGCGAAGCCGATCGTCGATCCCAGGCCGTACCGGCCCGAACGCCTGGAAGGCTCCGCCTTCGGCAAGGTGGCGGAGTTCTAGCGCAGGATGCCCGGCACGCCATCGCATAAGTGCGTCTTATGGCTCTGGTACGAATCCGTCTTGTCGTTCGCTCGGACAGGTACGGATGCTGCATGGCCCGGTTCCGAAAACCGGTTGGATTCAAAGCAAAGGGGAATGGGATGATCGGATTCAGGACGACGGTTGCAGCACTCGGCATGATGCTCGCCGCGGCGACGGCCCAGGCGCAGACGGTCTACAAGGTGGGCTCGACGCCGACCGGCACGCCCTTCACCTTCCTCGACGCGAAGACCAACACCATCCAGGGGATGATGGTCGATGTCATCGAGGAGATCGGCAAGGACGCCGGCTTCAAGGTCGAGATTCAGCCGATGCAGTTCTCGACCCTGATCGCCGCCCTCACCTCCGGCAAGATCGACATCATCTCGGCCGCCATGTACGGCTCCCCGGAGCGCGCCAAGGTCGTCGACTTCAGCCAGGACGTCTACGCCTATGGCGAGGGGCTGGTGGTGCCTGCCGGCGACGCGAAGGATTATGCCGGCTTCGGCGACCTCAAGGGCAAGAAGGTCGGCGCGCAGATCGGAACGCGCTACATCGACGCCCTCAAGGCCTCGGGCGCGCCCGCCGAGGTCGGCGCCTATGACAGCCTGCCGGACATCCTGCGCGACGTCTCCAACGGTCGCCTCGACGCCGGCATCGGCGACTACCCGATCCTGGCCTACAACCTCGCGCAGGGGCGCTTCCCGCAATTGCGGCTGGTCAAGTCCTACAAGCCGTCGGTTCCGGGCCCGATCAACATCGCCGTCAAGCAGGGCAATGCCGAGCTGCTGACGAAGATCAACGCCAGCCTTGCGAACATGAAGAAGGACGGACGCTTCGAGGCGATCTTGAAGAAGTGGGGTCTGTGAACGCCTGACCGACTGAGCCATGAGCCATTTCCTCAGCCAGGCTGAGACGTTCCTGCCGATCCTGATGCAGGGCGTCTACCTCACCGTGCTGGTCACGCTCGGCGCCTTCGTCCTCGCGACGGGCTTGGGCCTGGTCTGGGCCTTCATGCGGGTGAGCGGCATCGCGCCGCTCGCCTGGACGGCGCGCACGATCATCGTCGTCGTGCGCGGCATCCCGGGCATGGTGACCCTGTTCTACATCTACTTCGTGATGCCCGATCTCGGGCTCTCGCTGACCGCCCTGCAGGCCGCGATCATCGGCCTCGGCATCGCCTATTCGCCCTATATGGCGGAGGTCTTCCGCGCCGGCATCGAGGCGATCGACCGCGGGCAGACGGAAGCAGCGCTCTCGATCGGCATGGGCTGGAGCCTCCTGATGCGGCGTGTCGTGCTGCCTCAGGCGATCCGCGTCGCGCTGCCGCCCTACGGCAGCACGATGGTCATGCTGCTCAAGGATTCCTCGCTCGCCTCGACGATCACGGTCGCTGAGCTCTCGTTGCAGGGCAAGCTGCTGGCGTCCTCGACTTTCGAGAACACCACGATCTTCACGCTCGTGGCGCTGATCTATCTCGCCATGAGCCTGCCGCTCACGGCCTTCAACAGCTGGCTCGAACGCCGCATGAGGCAGGCCCGATGAGCATCATCGAACTGCGCAACGTCAGAAAATCCTTCGGCCAGCACGAGGTCATCCACGACGTCTCCTTCGCGGTCGAGAAGGGCGAGGTGGTCTGCATCATCGGGCCGTCCGGCTCCGGCAAGTCGACGCTCCTGCGCTGCATCAACGGTCTGGAAACCTATCAGGGCGGCGAGATCGTCGTGCATGGCGAGCGGGTCGATACCGGCTCCTCGCGCATCCGCCAATTGCGCACTCGCGTCGCCATGGTCTTCCAGCGCTTCAACCTGTTCCCGCATCGGACGGCGCTCGAGAACGTCGCGGAAGGCCCGATCTTCGTCAAGAAGGAGCCGCGCGAGGCGGTTCTGGCGCGCTCGCGCGACCTGCTGACCCGTGTCGGGCTCGGCGCCAAGATCGATGCCTACCCGGCCCAGCTCTCCGGCGGCCAGCAGCAGCGCGTCGCGATCGCCCGCGCGCTTGGCATGAATCCCGACGCGATCCTGTTCGACGAGCCGACTTCGGCGCTGGATCCGGAGCTGGTCGGCGAGGTCCTCGCCGTGATGCGGTCTCTGGCCGACGAGGGCATGACGATGGTCGTCGTCACCCACGAGATGGGCTTCGCCCGCGAGGTCGCCGACCGCGTGCTGTTCCTCGATGGCGGTGTCCTGGTCGAACAGGGCCCGCCCGAGGAAGTGCTGAGCCGGCCGCAGCATCCGCGCACGCAGGATTTCCTGCGGCGCATCCTGCCGTCCTGAGGGTTGCACGCATGGCACGCCTGTCCGGTCCGTTCTTCAGCGACGACGCGGTCGACACGCCCTATTGGTGGGAAGCCGCGAGGCCGGCGACAGAGCCCGCATCCGAACTGCCGGCGCAAAGCGAGGTCACGATCGTCGGCGCCGGCTTCACGGGGCTCAACGCCGCGCTGACCCTGGCGCGCGCCGGCAAGCAGGTGACCGTGCTGGACGCGGAATCCCCCGGCTGGGGCGCCTCCTCCCGCAATGGCGGCATGCTCGGCCCCGGCTGGGCCACCTTCGACACCGCGATGGCCCATGGGCCGGACAAGGCGCGCGCCATCGTCGAGGAAAGCTTCCTTGCCTTGCAGCACGTCAAGGATGTCGTGGCGCGAGAGGCCATCGCCTGCGATCTCGCTGTGGTCGGCTATTTCCGGGGCGCGATGACGCCGCGTCTCTACGAGGCGATGGGGCGCAACCTCGACCGCATCCGGCAGGTCATGCCCTGCGACGCCTATCTGGTCCCGCGCGCCGAGCAGCAGGGCGAGATCGGCACCGAGCTCTATCACGGCGGCCTCGCCATGCCAGGCTATGCCGGCCTGCATCCGGCTCGCTATATCGCCGGTCTCGCCGAAGCCGCGCGCCGGATCGGCGTTCAGATCGTCAGCGGCGCCCGGGTGACGGCGATCTCGCCGCAGGCGGGCGGGTTCAAGCTCTCGGTCGGCGAGCGCAAGATCGCGACGAAGCAGTTGCTCGTCGCCACCAACGGCTATGCCGGAGCGCTCCTGCCCTTCCTGCAGCGGCGGATCATTCCCATCCGCAGTGCGCTGATCGCGACCGGACAGCTCCCGGCCGAGGTGATGGATCGGCTCATGCCGAAACGGCGCATGCTGGCGGGTAGCCAGCGTGTCGTGACCTATTACCGGCCCTCCCCGGACGGAACGCGCATTCTCTTCGGCGGGCGGGTGCTCAAGGTGACCGGCGAGACTGTCGCCCACGCCAATGCCGCACATCTGCGCAAGCAGATGCTGCAGGTCTTCCCCGAGCTGGGACGGACGCCGATCACGCATTACTGGCACGGCCAGACCGGCTTCACCTTCGACAAGCTGCCCCATCTCGGCGAGCACGAAGGCATCTTCTACGCCTGCGGCTACAACGGCACCGGCATCGCGCGGGCAAGCTGGTTCGGCCATAAGATCGCGCAACGCATGCTGGGCAGCGCAGATGCAGCCAGCGCCTATGCCGACCTGCCCTTCCGCAGCCGCCCGCTCTATTACGGCAAGCCATGGTTCCTGCCGCTGGCCGTGCTGTTCTACGAAATGCGGGATCGCTGGGACCAGCGATAAACTTGGGAGAAGGCCCAACGGCGGTTGAAGGCTGGACATCAGCGCCGGCGGCGGCGATGTCTGCGCTATCGCCGTTGATGGGACGACAGATGCGGGCGCGCCAACTCGAAGTCTTCTGCACGCTGATGCGCTGCGGCACGGTGACCGGCGCGGCCGCGATGCTCAATATCTCGCAGCCGGCCCTGAGCCAGATCCTGCTCCATGCCGAGGGCCAGCTCGGTTTCAAGCTGTTCAACCGCGTGCGCGGCCGGCTGGTGCCGACGCAGGAGGCGGAGGAGCTTTACTCCCAGGCCGAGCATATCTTCGGCGAGCTTGATGCGCTCCGCCGCCGGACCATCGACATGCGGCATGGCCGCACCGGCCTCGTCCGGCTCGCTGCCTCGGCGCCGCCATCCATGTCGATCGTGCCGCGTGCCCTGACCGCGTTCCGGGAAGCCCATCCCGAGATCGTGGTGCGCTCGCTCATCGCCTCGCAGGTCTCCATCGTCGAGATGCTGCGCAGTGGCGAGGTCTCGCTCGGCATCGCCATGAACAACCTGCCTCATGCCGGCATACACGCCGAGACGGTCGGGCGTGCGGCGCTGGTCTGCGTCGTCTCGGCCAAGCACCGGCTGGCGGCACGCGACTGCGTCCGCTTTGCCGATATCAGCGACGAAACACTGATCTCCTATCGCGCCGATACCTTGCCGGGGCGCCTGCTGGCCGCTTCGGCCGGGGCCGAGGACTTCGCCTACGCGCCGGCGATCGAGATCGACCTGTCGATCACCGCCCTGCCTTATGTGCGCGATGGGCTCGGCATCGCCATCGTCGACAGCCTCTTGCCCTGGGAGCAATTCAACGGCGTCGTAACGCGGCCGTTCGAACCTCGGATCGAAGTGCCCATCGCGATCCTCACCAGTAACGACCGGCCGCTCTCGCCCAGTCATGAACTGATGCGCGACTGCCTGCGCGCGGCTTGCCGGGACCTTAATCGTTCGCACGGCACCTGAACACGCAGCGCTATCCGTCTGTAGCCACGTCCTGAACCAGGGCGGAGATCGGGGCCGGCCTTACCGGCGCCTGTCCGCGCAACCGGCCTGCCGCCGCTGCGCAGGCATGGCCCGCGCCATCGGCCACGATCTCTGCTGCGGCCAGTTCGCAATAGCGGCCCTGGCAGCGCCCCATCCCGACGCGCCCGAGCGACTTGACGCGATTGACCTCGCCGCCACCGAAATCGACGGTCCGACGCAATTCACCGGCGGTCACGCCCTCGCAGCGGCAGACCACCGTCTCATCCGGCAAGCCGGCCGCCGCCTCGACAGGCCAGGGAAAGGCCTCCGCGATTCCGCGCGCGAAGCGGCCGAGCCGGGCCAGCCGGCGCTCATCCACCGCCGTATCGGGCGCCGGCAGGTCGAGATCCTGCAAGCAGGCCGCCGCGGCGAGCCGGCCCGCGACCTCCGCCCCATCGGCCCCGAGTATCCTGAGCCCGTCCCCGGCGAGGTACACGCCGCGTCCCGCCCGCCCCATGCCATCGGCCTGCGGCAGCCATTGCCGCCAGGTCTCGTCATAGGCGAAGTCGCATCCGGCGAGGTCCGCGAGACGTGTCTCGGCCCTCAGATGCCAGCCCAGGCCGACCGCATCGCAAGGCGTACGCCGGTTCCGGCCCGCTCCATCGCGCCAGAGCACGGCGACCGGGCCACGCCCGTCCGCCTCGATGCGCTCCAGCCGGACACCGGCATGATAGATCCCGGCCAGGCGCCGGCGCATCATCAGCCCGCGCAAGGCGAAGAGCGGCCGTGCCGACAGGCCGGCGAAGCCGCGCAGTTGCCGGCGCATCGGCGTCGTGTCCAGCACGGCGGCAACCTGCCCGCCCGCCTTGAGCAGTTGCACCGCGAGCAGAGTGAGCAGCGGGCCCGAGCCGGCCAGTACGATGCTTCGCCCCAGTGCGGCCCCTTGCGCCTTCAGCGCGATCTGCATCGCGCCGAGCCCGTAGACGCCGGCGTTCTCCCAGCCCGGCACGGGCATGACGCGATCCATCGCGCCTGTGGCGAGGATCAGCCGGTCATAGGACATCCAGCGCGCCCCTGCGTCGCCGATGACCTGCAATCGCCCGTCCGCAATGGCGATGACGGAGCTGCGGGGGTGATGAACGAGGCGGCCTGCCGCCGCCATGGCATCGAAGGTCTGGTGTAGCGCGACGGCCTTTGCAGCCTCCGAACCGTAGAGAACCTCTGCTGGGCGCGTGAAACCAGGCGGCGGCCGGCGGTAGATTTGGCCTCCCGCGCGCTCGCCCTCGTCGATGACGATGGGCACCAGCCCTCCGGCGGCCAGTATCTCGGCAGCCCTGATGCCAGCCGGCCCGGCACCCACGACGACGATCCGGGGCTTGGCCGCCTCGCTCAAGGCCATTCCCCCGGCGCGGCTGACAGCAGGCGCATGCCTTCGGCCAACGGCGTCGAGCACGCCCGCAGCCTTGGCCCGTCCTCCTGCCAGATCCAGCAATCCTGGCACGCCCCCATCAGGCAGAAGCCGGCGCGGGCTTCAGGTCCGAACTCGGAGCGGCGCAGCGCCGGCGCGACCGAGAGCACGGCGCTGAGCACGGTGTCGCCGGTCAGAGCCTGCTGTTCGGCACCGTCGAGGAAGAAGCGCAGCGGGGCGCGATCGACCTCGGTCAGTCGGACCAGCCGGCCCGCCCCTTCGCCGGCGGCCGTGCTCATTCGGCAGCCTCCGCATGGATGAGCCTTGGCGCCGGCATTTCGGGAAACCTGAGCCTGGCCGCGGCAAAGGCTTCGTCGACGCCCTGGGCGCCAACCCTGCCCTTCATGCGCCTGAAGATCTCGGTCTTGGCGAAGAAGCGCCAATGGATCGGCAGGCCGGCGAGGATCGCCGT
This sequence comes from Allobosea sp. 67-29, assembly GCF_001898115.1. GTDB lineage: Bacteria > Pseudomonadota > Alphaproteobacteria > Rhizobiales > Beijerinckiaceae > Allobosea. The sequence goes on from NZ_MKSQ01000007.1 coordinate 299,170, forward strand.
CAGCTGGTCATAGGCCTCGCGTGTCCACTGGGCCTCGTAGCCCTCGCGCTCCGGGCCAAAATGGAAGTGGCCGGTGACCGGCCCACGTTCGGCACGGCGCGCCCGTGTCGCCTCCTCGTCGACGACCCCGTCGCGGATAAGGACGCCGTAATCGCGCTCAGCCGCCTCCGGCGAAACGTAGCCGCGCACGACATCCTCCGCCACGCGCCAGGCCTCCCGGTCGAAAGGATGGCCACGGCCACCGCCGCCGGCCGAGCGGATCTCGAGCACGTCGCCCGGCTGCAGAACAGTGGTGTCGATATTGCCGAGCCGCCGTTCCTCCGGCTGGCCCGGGTTGACGACCATGTCGGAGAGCCCCGCCGCCTTGCCGCCCAGCACGCCCCAGGGCCGGAAGAAGCTGCGGTCGCGATTGCGGGCGGTGATGCGGCTGTCGGGCGCGAAGACGCGGAACGCCATCTCGGTGGCGAGCCCGCCGCGCCAGCGCCCGGCGCCGCCGCTATCCCGCGCCAGCCCGTATCTGACGAACTCCACCGGCGTCTCGGTCTCGGTGATCTCGATCGGCGTGTTCCTGAGATAGGCGGCGTCGGCGCCAGAGCCGTTTGTGCCGTCGCGATGCGGCATGCCGCCGCCGCCGCCCACCACCGGATTGACCGCGGCGATGACGGTGCGGTGCGTGCGCTCGTCGGTCGTCATCACGTTGACGATGCAGTTGTTGCCGGCGGGTGCCGCCGGCAGCCGCTCAGGCACCGCCTGCGAGAAGGCGCCGAAGATCACCGAGCGCAGCCGCGCGCAGGTGAGCGAGCGCATGCCGACCGCTGCCGGGAAGACCGGGTTCAGCACGGTTCCCTCCGGCGCGATGCAGGTGAACGGGCGCGTCAGCCCGCTGTTGAGCAGGATCTTCGGGTTCAGCGTGTAGAGGACGTAATAGACCCCGACCAGCAGCATCGTATGCCGAGGGTTGCCGCCGCTCGGCACGTTGAGCGAGGAGGCGAGCTGCGGGTCGGAACCGGTGAAGTCCAGCACCGCCTCGCCGCCGCGGATCGTGAGCTTGAGCTTCAGCCGGCAGGGATTGGCCTCGACCGAATCCTCGTCGGCGTAATCGGCGAATTCCCAGGTTCCATCCGGCATGCCGCGCAGCACCTCGCGCGCCTGCGCCTCGGCCTGGTCGAGCAGCGCCTCGACGCCGCCGAGGAACCCGTCGCGGCCGAACTTCTCGATCATCGCCAGTACCTTGCGCTCGCCGGTATTGAGCGCGCCGACCAGCGCCTTGATGTCGCCGATGTTGAGGTCGGGCTTGCGGACATTGGTGGTCATGATCCTGAGGATCTGCTCGTCGAAGACGCCTTCGTTGACGAGCTTCATCGGCGGGAAGCGGATACCCTCCTGGTGGATCTCGGTCAGGGCGCGGGAGAGCGAGGCCGGCACCGCGCCACCCATGTCGGTGTTGTGGATATGGCCGCCGGTCCAGGCCACGATCTCACCCTCGTGGAAGACCGGCTTCCAGAGATGGGTGTCGGGCGCGTGGGTGGCGACGAAGCAGGAATAGGGATCGTTGGTGAAGGCGACGTCGCCGGGCTTGTAGTCGTCGACCATCTTGATCGCGGGGGCCCAGGAGAGGCCCGGATACCAGGTCGCTCCCAGCTCCATCGGTACGGCGAAGGTATCGCCGCTCCGGCTGATCAGCATGACCGTGAAATCCTCCGTCTCCTTGACGAAGGCGGAGTGCGCCGTGCGGTGCAGCGTATGCGCCATGTTCTCGGCGGCGGCGCGGGCGTGGTTGGCGAGCACCTGAAGCTTCATCCGGTCAAACATCGGCATCACTCCGCGAAGGTCAGGTGCAGGTTGAGATGGCCATCGATCCGGGCGCTTGCACCGGCGGGAATCGCCACCGTGGTGTCCTCCTGCGCGACGACAGCAGGTCCGGCGAAGCGGCTGCCAGCCGCAAGGTCGCCGCGACGATAGAGGCCGACAGCCTGGCGGACGCCACCCGTGTGAACCTCGATCTCGCGCTCCGGCACCGCGGCGACATCGGTCTCCGCCCCCTCCGGGAACGTCAGAACCGGCCCGGCACCGACAGCGGAGAGGCGCAGGTTGACGATCTCGATGCGGCCGTCAGGGTCGTCGAAATCGTAGATCCGCTGGTGAGTCCGGTGGAATTCGCGGGCGATGGCGGCCGGATCGCCAGCCTCGAGCCAGGCCGGCTGCAGGGCGACCTCGATCTCGTAGCTCTGGCCGACATAGCGCATATCGGCCGAGAACCTGAGATCGGCCGGGCCGGCATGGCCCTGCGCCGCAAGCCAGCTTCGCCCCTCCTGAACCATCGCAGCCGAGGCCGCCTTCAGCTCCGGCAGCACGCCGGGCGAGAGTTCGGCGAAGAGCGTGCGGACGAAATCGCCGCGCAGATCGGCGACGAGCCCGCCCAGCGCCGAGACGACCCCCGGCCGGCGCGGCGCGAGCAGCCGGTTCATCCCGAGCTCGCGGGCGAGGAAGGCGCCGAGCATCGGGCCGCCGCCGCCGAACGGCATCAGCGTGAAATCCTTGAGATCGACGCCGGCCCGCGACGACAGCTTCTCGACCTCGACGAACATCTCGGAAACGGCGATGTCGAGGATCGCTTGCGCGGTCTCGTCGAGGGGCCGGTCGAGCTTCTCGGCAAGGCGCGCGACGGCGGCGCGGGCAAGGCCGGCATCCATCTTGAGCTGGCCATAGGCCATCTCGCTATGGCCGAGCCAGCCGCAGACCACCATGGCGTCGGTTACGGTCGCCTGCTCTCCACCACGCCCATAGCAAGCCGGTCCCGGCGTCGAGCCGGCCGATTCCGGCCCGACGCGCAGCACGCCCTGCCCGTCGACGGAAGCGATCGAGCCGCCGCCGATGCCGATCGAGCTGACCGAGACGGAGGGGATATAGAGGGGGAACTCGCCGATCATCTCGCCGGTGCCGTATTGCGGCTCGCCGTCGATGATGAGGGCGAAATCAGCGGAGGTGCCGCCGATATCGAGCGTCAGCACGCGCTTCTCGCCGGCCTGCCGGGCGAACCAGGTCGCGCCGATGACGCCCGAAGCCGTGCCGGAGAGCAGCATGGAGACGCAAGCGCGCTTGCCCTCGGTAGCGTTCATCACGCCACCATTCGATTTGGTCAGGAGCGCGCGCGCCGGCACGCCGCGGTCGGCCAGCCGCTGTTCCAGAGCGGTCAGATAGCCGGCGATGCGCGGATGCACATAGGCGTTGAGGATCGCCGTCGTCGTCCGCTCGTATTCGCGGATCACCGGCCAGACCTCCGCCGAGGTGAAGACGAAGAGCTCCGGAGCCAGCCGCGCAACCTCGGCCTTCACCGCCTCCTCCTGCGCCCCATCGCGCCAGGCGTGCAGGAAGGCGACGACAATGCCGACGGCCCCGCGCGCCTTGGCCGAAGCGATGGCGGCCGCAACCGCGTCGAGATCGGGCTTCACCCTCTCACGCCCGTCCGAGCGCATCCGGGCCGGTATGCCGAAGATGCGATCGCGGGTGATCAACTGCTCGGGGCGGGAGCAGAACAGCGAATAGACCTCCGGCATGCGCAGACGAGCGAGCTCGATCACATCCTCGAAACCGGCATTGGTGAAGAGCGCCAATGACGCCCCCTTGCGCTGGATGATGGTGTTGACGCCGACCGTCGTGCCGTGGACGAAGCGGGTGACCGCCTGCGGATCGAGGCCGTCGCGTTCGGCCAGCAGCGAGAGGCCGGTCATCAGCTCGGCGCCCGGATCGTCGGGCGTGGTCAACACCTTCAGCGAGGCGACCTGGCCAGAGCGTGTCTCCAGCGCGCAAAAATCGATGAAGGTGCCGCCGATATCGACCCCGACTTTCCAGTCCGCACTCGGCACAGTTCCGCCGTCCATATCCGCTCCTCTTGCTGGCGGCCGAAAGCTCGCATGGGGCGAAAGCGCGGTCCAAGAGACATGCAGAGCAGGCCCATAGGCTGGACTTATGGCCTGCCGGCCATCGCGACTTTGACGGCTCCGCCTGCCCACGTCAGGTTCGGCCCCGTGGAGATCTGCCGCCTGTGCGGCAAGAGGCTGGACATGGATGTGATCGTGCTCGGCGGTGGCCTGATGGGAACCGCCGCAACTTTCTTCCTGAGGCGGCGGGGCCTGAAGGTCACGCTGATCGAACGCAACCGCGTCGGAACGGGCGCCACCGTCGCCTCCTTCGGCAATATCCGCCGGACCGGGCGCCATCTCACGCAATTGCCGCTGGCGCATCGCTCCCGCAGCCTTTGGGGCGAGGCCGAACGCCTGCTCGGCCGCGACGTGGAGTTCCGCGCGACCGGCCATCTCCGCCTGATCTTCGAAGAGGATGCTCTGGCGGACATGCGCGCCTATGCCGACGCCGCGCGGCCCTGGGGCCTCGAGCTCGAGGAACTCGGCGCCAACGAGATCCAGGCGCGCTTTCCCGGCCTCGGCCCCGGAGCGATCGCCGCCTCCTTCTCCCCGCATGACGGCTCGGGCAATCCGCGCCTGATCGCGCCGGCCTTCGCCGATGCAGCGCGACGGCTCGGCGCGGAGATCGTCGAGGACTGCGAGGTCGCCAGCATCGACAATACCGTATCCGGCTTCCGCGTCACCGCATCCAAAGGCGTGTTCGAAGCCGGCAGGCTACTCAACACCGCCGGCGCCTGGGGAATGCGGATCGCCGCGCAATTCGATGAGCCGGTGCCCCTCACCCCGCGCGGGCCGCAGATGGGCGTGACCGAACCCCTGCCCCATCGCATCCTGCCGGTCGTCGGCATCTGGACCCGCCGGCATGGGACCGACGCCTATTTCCGTCAGGTCGAGCGCGGCAACATCGTCTTCGGCGGCGCGGCCGAACGGGTCGACGTCGCGCTTGAACCTGGCCACGCCAAGGCCGACCCGGCGCGGCTTCCGGCGCAGCTTCGCGCCCTGACACAACTCCTCCCGGCTCTGGAAAATGTCTCGGTGATCCGCACCTGGTCGGGCTGCGAAGGCTATCTCGCCGACATGCTGCCGGTCATGGGCCCGTCCGGCACCACGCCGGGACTGTTCCATGCCTTCGGCTTCAGCGGGCACGGCTTCCAGCTCGGCCCGGGCGTCGGCGATACGATGGCCGAACTGATCGCGACGGGTGAGACGGATATCCCGCTGCACGACTTCCGGATCGAGCGCTTCGCCGCTGCCGCAGGCGCCCGCAGCTCCGCTGTGGCTTGACCGCGCCGACCGCTCAGAGCTTGGAGCAGAGCCGGTAGGCTTCGTAGATCGCGGAATAGAGATCGCGGCTCGACACGGCGTCGCCGATGCGATGCAGGAGGAAACGTCCCGGTGCCGGCGCCGCCGCCTCTGCGCTGCCCAGCATGAAGGCGATATCGGTCACCCCATCATTGGCGGAGTGCTCGCGCAGGTCGTGATAGATCTCGGCGGCCGGCAGCGTGCCGTATTCGATGACGATCTGACTGGCCTCGACCTGGCTTTCAACACCGGTCAACTCGTTGCGGAACGTCGCCTGCAGGGCGTTGCCCCGGCGCTCGACCTTCTCCAGCCTGACATCGACCAGCGAGCGGATGCCGAGCTCGGCGAAGCGCTTCCGGAAGCTCGACTTGTCGATATAGGACATCTCGACGGCAAGCGCGTCGTCGGGCGTGGCCAGACAGACCGATCGCCCCTGCCGGGCGAGCTGCAACGCGCAGGAGGCCGCGGCCTGACGGCCGGTGCCGTCATAGACGAGCACGTCGCTCTTGCCCGGCACCGTGCCCGTCAGCACGTCCCATACGGTGTCGCAGAGCTCCGAACCTTCGAACCAGTCGGTATCGGGGACGCCGCCGGTGGCGACGATCACGAGGTCCGGCGCCTCGGCGCGAACCGTGTCGGCCTCTGCATAGCTGTTCACGCGCATATCGACGCCGAGCCGTTCGAGTTCGGCAATGCGCCAGTCGACGATGCCGATCAGGTCGCGCCGCTCCTCGGCGGCGGTGGCGACGAGCAACTGCCCGCCGAGCTTCGCGGCTGCCTCGAACAGCACGACCGAATGCCCTCGCTCGGCGCAGACGCGAGCAGCTTCCAGCCCGGCCGGCCCGCCGCCGACCACGACAGCTTTCAGGCGTCGCGAGGCCGGCACGATCTCGTGGCTGAGTGCGGTTTCGCGCCCGCTGGCGGCGTTATGGATGCAGTTGACCTTCTTGTAGAGGCAGTAGGAGGCGCCGACGCACGGCCTGATCCGCTCCTCCTCGCCGCGCCGGATCTTCTCGACCAGATGCGGGTCGGCGATATGGGCCCGCGTCATGCCGACGAGGTCGACGACGCCCTCGCGGATGGTGTGGCGGGCGGTCGCGACATCGCGAATACCGCCGGCATGGATCAGCGGCAGTTTCGTCTCGCGGCGGAACTGCGCCACCGAAGCGAGATAGGGCGCGTTGCGCTGGAACAGACCGGGCATGTTGTCCTCGGCCAGCGCCAGATCGGTATCCATGCGGCCGTAGATGCAATTGAAATAGTCGATATGGCCTTCGCGCTCGAATATCCGGGCGAGCTCAAGGCAATCCTCGAAATCCGAACCGTCCGCCACGCCCTCGTCGATCACGAAGCGGATGCCGACGATCGCGTCGTCGCCGACGCGCTTGCGGATCGCCTCATGGACCATGAGCCCGAAGCGCGCCCGGTTCTCCGGCGAGCCGCCGAAGCCGTCGCTGCGCCTGTTGGTGCGCGGCGACAGGAACTGGCCGATGAGATGGCCGCCGGTCACCGTCTCGACGCCGTCGAGCCCGCCTTCCATGCAACGCAGCGCCGCATCGGCATAATCCCGGACGATGCGCGCGATGTCCGCATCGTCCATCTCCTTGGGAAAATTGCGGTTGCGCGTCTCCCGGACGCGCGACGGCGCCAGCACCGGAAGCCAGTTCCAGCCATAGGAGGTCGCGCGGCGGCCGAGATGCGAGACCTGGCACATCACGGCCGCGCCATGGCCGTGAATGCACTCCGACAGCGCCGCGAGATGCGGAATGATCCGGTCGCTGGAGAGATCGAGCTGGCCGCCGCCCCAGCTCGAATCCGGCGACGTCATGGCCGAGCCGCCGATCATCGTCATGGCGAGGCCGCCGCGGGCCTTTTCCTCGTGATAGCGCTGATAGCGTTCGAGCGGCAGGCCGCCATCGTCCAGCATCGAGGCATGGCTGGTGCTGACGATGCGGTTGCGGAGCCTGAGCTTCTTGATCGCAAACGGCTCGAGCAGCGGGTCTCCCGCCGCAGTGGAAGGGCGAGCGTCGGATGTGACCATGGCGTTCACCGTATAGCTCCTCCGCCGCCGGGCCGGAATTGCGGCGCGGCCCCTCGCCCCGCCGACCGCACGGGCCAAGCCCCGTTTAATCGGATGCCTTGACGCACAGGGTGGCGGGATTTCCGCAGGCTGAGCAGGTTGAAAAAGCCTGGGACAGGCATACGCTCGACGTATGGCTCACCTGTCCCGCCTCGTCCCCTCCGCGCGCGGTCTTCTCGTCTTCGAGGCGGCCGCCCGCACCGGCAGCTTCACCGCCGCGGCGGCCGAGTTCAATGTCAGCCAGCCCTCGATCAGCCGCAGCGTCGCCGAGCTCGAAGCCGCACTCGGCGCGAAGCTGTTCGAGCGGCGTGCGCGGGGCCTCGCGCTGACCGGCGACGGCACCGAGCTGTACGCCGTGGTGGGCGAGGCCGTCGGTCGGATCGCCGGAGCCGTCCAGGCCATCCAGCGCCGTCGCAGCACGGCGAAACCTGTCGTCACGCTCTCCGTTTCGAGCTCCTTCGTGGCGCATTGGCTGCTGCCCCGACTCGGCACGTTCAATGCGGCTTTCCCGGAGATCGATTTCCGCTTCGATCTGATCCCGGGCGTTCTGCGCGGCGTGCCCGACAACGTCGACCTGGCGACGCGCATCGTCGCGGCCGACGATCCCGCCTATCATCGCTGGCCCTTCGCGCCCGAGGTGATCTTTCCGGTCTGCAGCCCGTCATATCTGAAGGAGCGCGGCAAGCTCGATCACCGCGGAGACGGAGCCGGCCATGTGTTTCTCTGGCTGACCGACCACGCCCAGCAGCGATGGGCCCCGGAATGGGGCAACGTCGCCCGACGCGGCAGTTCCCGCGGCATCTGGCACGAATTCACGGATTACTCCGTCATCCTCCAGGCCGCGCTGAATGGAGAAGGTGTCGCGCTGGGCTGGCTCAGCGTGGTTTCGAGCACCCTGCTGAAGGGCACGATGGTGCCGGCTTCGGACCTCATCATTCGTACGGGCCGGCACCACAGCCTGATCGCGCCACGGTCGAGGCCGGTCAGTCCCCTCGTCGAAGATGTCGCCCGCTGGCTGCAGGCGCAGATGGCGCAGGAACTCGACGCGCTCGACGAAGCCTTGCAGCTCGGGCGATCCGTGCTGCCGCGGGACCGCTCCACCCGCTCCCAACCGCCGGTCCCGCCACCCGAGCGGCGATGACTCTCGGGAAGCCCGGAACGCTCGCAGAGATCCGTCATGGAATGGCGCCAGCCGCGCGGCATCCGCTGCCGCCGATGCTTTCCGCGGCAGGCATCTTCGCAAGGAAAAGGGGCCGCCATGGGCAGCCCCTTTCTGTGATCCTGCAACGGCCTGACCCGGCCCGGCGCGGATCCCGCGGCAAGCCCGCTCAGAACGGGATGTCGTCGTCGAGATGGCTCGAAGACGAACGTCCGCCGCCGCCCGACATGGCGGGCTGGCGCGAGCCGCCGCCACTGCCTGCGCCGCCCATCGCGCCCGAACGGCCGAAGGAGCCGCCGCCGCTCGAGCGATCGTCCATGTAGCCGCCGCCACCGCCGCCCTCGCCATATTCGTCTCCGCCGCTCTGGCGGCTATCGAGGATGGTGAGCTCGCCGCGGAAGCGCTGCAGCACGATCTCGGTCGTGTACTTCTCGACGCCGGACTGATCCTGCCATTTCCGCGTCTGGAGCTGGCCCTCGATATACACCTTCGAGCCCTTCTTCAGATACTGCTCGGCGACCTTGGCGAGGTTCTCGTTGAAGATCACCACCGAATGCCATTCGGTGCGCTCCTTGCGCTCGCCCGACTGCTTGTCGCGCCAGGTTTCGGAGGTAGCGATGCGAAGATTGACGACCGGCTCGCCGCTGCCGAGGCGACGCACCTCCGGGTCCCGCCCGAGATTGCCGACCAGAATGACCTTGTTGACGCTGCCAGCCATGACAGGCTCCACTTCCTGCGCACTTCAAACACGAACCGGCCGGATGACCGGAGCCGAACCCTATCGGCCTGTTCCCTCAATATCAACGATGTTCCCGATTTGTTCAAGGGTCGTCAGAGAGGTTTTCCCCGGCTGATTCGCAGGACCTCGCGCGAGCGTCGCTCCCTGTCGGGCGCTGCAGGCAACGCGGCGTTCACGCGGGCGGGCGCCGCTCCACCAGCACCGCCTGGGCCATGCGGTCGAGCAGGATCGCGAGCAGCACGATCGCCAGCCCGCCGACGAAACCGAGGCCGGGATCGGCCCGCTGCAGACCGAGCAGAACGATTTCGCCCAACCCCTTCGCCCCGATCATCGAGGCGACCACGACCATCGCGAGCGCCATCATGATCGCCTGGTTGAGCCCCTGCAGGATCGTTGGCCGGGCCAGCGGCAATTCGATCAGCCAGAGCGTCTGGCGCGGACCGAGGCCGAGCGCGCGCGCCGCCTGCACCAGCTCGGTGTCGATGCCGCGCAGGCCGAGCTCGGTCAGCCGCGCGAAGGGCGGCAGCGCGTAGATCAGTGTCGCGACCAGCGCGGGCGCCCGTCCGAGCCCGAGCAGCATCGCGACCGGGATCAGGTAGACGAAACTCGGGATGGTCTGCATCAGGTCATAGACCGGTGCGAGCGCCTTCCCCAGCCGCGGCAACCGCGCCGCGGCGATGCCGAGCGGCAGGCCGAGCACCGCGACGAGCAGCACGGCGACGGCGACGAGCGCGAGCGACTGCATCGCCTCGGCCCAGACGCCGAGGCCGGCAAGGATCAGCGGCAGCACCGCCATCGCCAGCGCGAAGCCGAGGCTTCGCCGCACCAGCCAGGCCCCCGCGCCGACGGCCAGGACGAAGACCGGCACCGGGATATGCAGCAAAGCCGTCTCAACGCCGCGCACCGGCGCCGTCAGGAGCGCGCTGAACCCGTCGAGGCTATCGCCATAGCCGGTGACGACGGCGTCGACGCCGCGGTTGACCAGCCCCTGCAGCGTCTTGCCGAGATCCGGCAGCCAGCCAGGCGTCACAGGCTGGACGCGACCTTGGCGGCGACGTCCGCCGGCAGCCATGACTTCCAGACGTCGCCCTGCGTCTTGAGGAAGACCAGTGCCTGCTGCTCGGGCGTGACGCCCTTCTCGCGCGCCTCGGCCAGCATCCTCGAGGTCAGGTCGCTGGTCGTGGTGTACTTCCTGAGGAAGCCGGCGAGCTGCGGCGCCTTCTTCACGAAATCGACATTGGCGCCGATGACCACCCGGCTCATCGGATAGGCGGTGGCCTGCTTCGGCGCATCGCTGGTCTTGAGCGCTTCCCAGATCTTCGCGTCGAAGGCCGGCTCCTGGAGCTTGACGAGATCATAGGCGCCGAGCAGCCAGCTCGGCCCCCAATAGTAGAACACCACCGGCCGTTTGCGCTTCAGCGCGGATTCGATCGCGGCGACCAGCGCCTCGCCGGAGCCGCCGCGGACGTTGGTGAAGTCCTCGGCCAGACCGTAGACCTTGAGCTTCTTGGTATTGATGCCCTCGCAGACCCAGCCGGCGACGCAGTTGTAGAAGCGTCCCTTGCCCGGTTCCTCCGGATCGGCGAACAGCTCCTTGTAGTGCTTGAGATCCTCAACCGATTTGAGCTCCGGCGCCTTGGCGTCGGGCCCTGAAACCAGATAGCGCGGCACGAACCAGCCTTCGTTCGCATCCGGGAACGTCGTGCCCAACGGCTCGACCTTGCCCGCCTCCGCCTGCTTGACCCAGGCCTCGACCGGATTCGCCATCCAGATTTCCATGACGACGTCGACATCGCCGCGGCCCATGCCGTTGACCAGCGGCGCGATCGCGCCCGGCACGCGCTCGACCTTGCAGCCGAAGCCCTTTTCGGCGATCGCACTGGCGACGGCGGTGTGGAAGGCGGCGGAATCGTAGTCGAGCCCGGCGATCTTCAGCGGACGGTCGAGTTCGCAGGCGAGGATCGGCGTGGCGAGGCCGAGGCCGAGCATCAGCACGGCGCCTCGCAGAACGGCTTTCATCATCGGATTCCCCCGCTGGTTGCTATACCTGATCGTGCTCCCGACGATCGGTCATGTCCACGAAGCGCAAAGGCCGGTGAAATGTTCCACGTGGCGTGGAACATCGGCACCCCTCGCCGCATCATCGCCCAATCGGCCCGGAACCGCGACACCCCATCCTGTCAGCATGGGTCAGGACCGAGCGCGAGGCGAGGTTTCCGGACGAGGAGCCGGTCCGCCGAGCCGCCGCGCCGGAACACCATCCCGGGCAGGCCTGCCGCGGCTCCTGCTCAGGCGACGCGCCTGTAGGCGAAATATCGGCCGTCCGGCACGCCCTCGGGCAAGGGCACGGCCTCGAGCTTGTCGTGCTCGAGCGGCCAGCCGCTCACCACGATCGCCCCGGTCATGGCCAGTGCGGCGGTGTGGGCCGGCAGCCAGGAGAATGCGATGATGTCCCGTTCGGGCGCGCCGGTGGTGACGTCGACATGCACGAGCACTGCCGCCGCTCCGTGCCGCTCCCCGAAAGCGGGCAGCGTCTGCGCCATGTCGCCGACGACGAGAAAGCGTTCCGGCGGCATCGAACGCGGATTGGGCTGCGGGTTGCGCTCGAAGACATGGATCGCGCGGTCCGGCAGCAGCTCCCGCAGGTGGTCGTAGGTGCGCCCGTTGCCGAGCCCGAGCTCGAGAACGATACCGTCCTTGCCTTCGATGGCCGATGCGGCCCAGTTCAGCACGGTGCGCTGCGCTTCGAGGCGGCGGATGAAGCTGTCCAGGCGGCTCATCGGGTCCCGTTCGTCGGCCTGCCCGCGATCGAGATGGGCGCGGACTCCCCACAGCCGGCTATCCTACCGGCCTCGGGCGCGGCCGCCAGTCCCGGCCGGGATCGTTCTGGCGTCGGGTCACCCCGCACCGGCCGGGATGACGAAATCCCGCACGCCAAAGGCCTGCGGGATCGCGGCCGGCCGCTGCGAGGGATCAGCCGCGCGGGGCGAAGGCCTTGAGCGTGGCGGCGGCCAGCGCCGATTTCAGCACGGCGCCGAGCAGGAAGGGCACGGCCCCGACCGCGATCGCCTTGGGCAGGCCGATCAGGACGCCGAGCCAGGCCACGCCGATCACCAGGCAGAGCGCATTGCCCGCGAGCATCGCCGCGAAGGCGAGCGCGAGCCGGCTGCCGTTCCAGCCGCGCTCGGCCAGCCAGCCCGTCAGGGCCGCGGCGATGGGGAAGGCCACGAGATAGCCGCCCGTCGGGCCGACGAAATAAGCTGCGCCGCCAGCGGCACCGGCCAGGACCGGCAGGCCGATGAGCCCCTCGAACAGCCAGGCGATCACGGTGACCGCGCCGAGGCGCCAGCCATAGAGCGCGCCGATCAGCGTCACGGCGAAGGTCTGCATCGTCATCGGGACCGGATACATCGGCACCTTGATCTGCGAGGACAGCGCCAGCAGGAGGCTGCCGACGATCACGGCGCCGGCCCGCCAGGCGAAGGAGCGGCTTTCCAGGCGCAGCGGGCTGAAGCTGCGGCGGAGGGCGAGATCGGTCATGGTCGCTCCGTAAGCGTGATCGGCGACGGGTGTCGCCATTCCGGATCGCGCCTTGTGGTCCGTTTCGACATCGGGACGCAAGGCCCATCCGTGCCAGATGCCTTGGGCCTCCTGCCGGAGCAGCGTCATGCAGGCCGGGCGGGCGCGCAATGTCGCCTGACGGCTTGCGTCGGCGCGCGATATGTCCGAATGGCCTGCGGTAGGCGACCTTCCCTTCCGAGGATTCCCGATGTCTCTGGCCCAAGGCCGGCCGCTGCTCGCTATGCCCGGCCCGACCAATATCCCCGACCGCGTGCTGCAGGCGATGATGCGCCCCGCCGAGGAGCTGAGCTCCGAGAGCATCGTCGGGCTGACGGATTCGGTTTTGGCCGACCTCAAGCGCATCTTCCGGACCGGCGGCGAGACCTTCGTCTATGCCGCCAACGGTCATGGCGGCTGGGAAGCGGCCTTCACCAACGTCCTCTCGCGCGGCGACAAGGTGCTGGTGCTGGAAAGCGGGCGCTTCGCCGTCGGCTGGGGCGAGATGGCGCGCTTCATGGGCGCCGATGTCGAGATGCTGCCGGGGAGCTGGCGCCGCGCGGTCGATCCTGCGGCCCTCGAGGCCAGGCTGCGCGCCGACACCCGTCACGAGATCAAGGCGGTGATGACGGTGCAGATCGACACCGCCGCCGGCGTGGTCAACGACATCCCGGCCATCCGCAGGGCGATCGACGCCGCCGGCCACCCTGCCCTGTTCATGGTCGACGGCGTCGCCTCGGTCGGCTGCATGGAATTCGAGATGGACGCCTGGCGGATCGACGTCGCGGTCTCGGCCTCGCAGAAGGGGCTGATGTCCTCGCCCGGCCTCGCCTTCGTCGCTGCCAACGCGAAGGCGCTGGCGGCCCACAAGCGCGCCGACATGCGCAGCGGCTACTGGGACTGGAGCGGCCGCATGGATACGCTGGCCTATATGAAGCATTGCGGCACCGCGCCGGAGCATCTGCTCTTCGGCGTGCGCGCCGCGATCGACATGATCTTCGAGGAAGGGCTGGAGGCGGTCTGGCGCCGCCATGCCGCGCTCGCCAGGGCGACGCATGCGGCGGTCGAGGCCTGGGCCGGCGGCCAGGCGCTGGGCTTCGGCGTCGCCGAGCCGGCGGAGCGTGCCCCCTCCGTCACCACGATCCTGACGCCCGGCTTCGACGTCGCCACGGTCACCGACTTCACGCGCGACGTCTGCGGCGTCACGCTCGGCCTCGGCATCGGCGACTATGCGGGCAAGGCCTTCCGCATCGCCCATATGGGCCATTTCAACGCCGCCGCCCTGCTGGGCACGCTCGGCGCGGTCGAGATGGCGCTGCAGGCCAGGGAAATCCCGCACGGCTCCGGCGGCGTCTCGGCAGCGGTGGCCAGCTTGGCGGAAGCGGCCTGAAGCACCCGCCCGATCATCCTCAGCCCTCATCCCGAGGAGCCGTGCAGCGGCGTCTCGAAGGATGCTCCAGATGCCTCACCGGCCTCCTCGGGCCGAGGGCCGTTCCCGACATTTTTGGTTCCCCACACCCATGATCCGGCTCGAAAGCATCAGCAAGCAGAACGGCAAGCAGATCGTCTTCATCGAGGCTTCCGCCGCCTTGCAGAAGGGCGAGAAGATCGGCCTCGTCGGCCCCAACGGCGCCGGCAAGACCACGCTGTTCCGCCTCATCACCGGCGAGGAGGCCCCCGACGAGGGCCAGGTCTCGATCGATCGCGGCACCACCATCGGCTATTTCAGCCAGGATGTCGGCGAGATGGCGGGGATGAGCGTCGTCTCGGCGGTGATGGACGGCGCCGGCCCGGTCTCGAGCGTCGCGGCCGAGCTCGCGATGCTCGAAGCCGCCATGGCCGATCCCGACCGCGCCGACGAGATGGAGGAGATCGTCGCCCGCTACGGCGAGGTGCAGGGGCGCTTCGAGGACCTCGACGGCTATGCGCTCGACGGCCGCGCCCGCGAGGTGCTGGCCGGCCTCGGCTTCAGTCCGGCGATGATGGAGGGCGATGTCGGCACCCTCTCCGGCGGCTGGAAGATGCGCGTCGCGCTGGCCCGCATCCTGCTGATGGCGCCGGACGCCATGCTGCTCGACGAGCCGTCGAACCATCTCGACATCGAGAGCCTGATCTGGCTGGAGGAGTTCCTGAAGGGCTACGAGGGCGCGCTGCTGATGACCTCGCACGACCGCTCCTTCATGAACCGCATCGTCGGCAAGATCGTCGAGATCGACGGCGGGGCGCTGACGACCTATTCCGGCGACTACGAATTCTACCAGCAGCAGCGGGCGCTCAGCGAAAAGCAGCAGCAGGCGCAGTTCGAGCGCCAGCAGGCGATGCTGGCCAAGGAGATCGCTTTCATCGAGCGCTTCAAGGCGCGCGCCTCCCATGCCGCGCAGGTGCAGAGCCGGGTCAAGAAGCTCGACAAGATCGAGCGCGTCGAGCCGCCGAAGCGCCGACAGACCGTGAAGTTCGAGTTCCAGCCGGCGCCACGCTCGGGGGACGATGTCGCGGACCTGAAGGGCGTCGCCAAGCGCTATGGCGAGAAGGTCATCTATGACGGCTTCGACTTCCAGATCCGCCGGCGCGAGCGCTGGTGCGTCATGGGCGTCAACGGCGCCGGCAAGTCGACGCTCTTGAAGCTCGTCACCGGCACCTCCGAGCCTGATTCCGGCATCGTCACGCTCGGCGCCGGCGTCAAGCTCGGCTATTTCGCCCAGCATTCGATGGAGATTCTCGAGGGCGAAAGAACCGTCTTCGAAACCCTGGAGGATGCCTTCCCCCAGGCGAACCAGGGCTCGCTTAGGGCGCTCGCCGGCTGCTTCGGCTTCTCCGGCGACGATGTCGAGAAGCGCTGCCGCGTGCTCTCCGGCGGCGAGAAGGCGCGCCTCGTCATGGCGCTGATGCTCTACGATCCGCCGAACTTCCTCGTGCTGGACGAGCCCACCAACCATCTCGACATCGCCACCAAGGAGATGCTGATCGAGGCGCTCGCCGCCTTCGAGGGCACGATGCTGTTCGTCAGCCACGACCGGCACTTCCTCGCCGCCCTGTCGAACCGCGTGCTGGAGCTGACGCCGGACGGCGTCCACGCCTATGGCGGCGGCTATACGGAATATGTTGAGCGGACGGGGCAGGAGGCGCCGGGGCTGCGGGGCTGAGCGGGCGCCTTATGGGATCGCTCCCGCCGCGGCCTCCGTCAGTGCGCTGCGCCCTCCACAAGGATGTGCTCGGCGCACACAGTGCGGCGGTCGAAAGCCGCTCCTGGCAGCCACTTTTCCAATTTCCTATTCCGACCCCTTGCAGACATAGCGCAATGGCCATTTCATGCCGGAATGATCGGCGACCAAATCCCGCACATCTACGATGAAGTTCCGGGCGGACCAGAGCTACTCCGTTGGTTCGGCCGGGTCCCGAGTTTCCATGATGCAGAGATCATCAGCCTCGACCTGCGTCGGTCCGGGAAGAGCTTTCTTCGCGTTCATGGTTGGATGGGAACAGAGCAGGTGGATGAGAACGGCTACATCGTTCTCGATAAGGACGCTTTCGTAACATTCACTCTCCAAGAAATCATGGACCTGCAACTGGACGGCTTCAGCCAACAGAATGTTATCTTTGGCCTGAAGTTGCAGCGTGCGACAGAGCGTGGCCGATCCAACTATTATGCGCTGCCGCAGTCGCCCGAAGATATTGAGATCGAGTTGGAGCCTTGCTTCGGGCTCGACGGTGTAATCCGCGCCAAGCGCGTGTCCATCTCGTTTGAACCCGGCGTTGCTGATGAGCCGTCGATGGACCGAAACGGCAGCTGACGGCCGGTTGCGGACCTCACGCCCAAGCGGTAATTCGCTGTAACTGGGAGGCGAGACCGTGTGTAACTCAGTCATTGCGGACGGGCGCTCTTATGACACGCCTCGCCAATTGGCGGTGCTGCTTGGCGGGCAAGACAAGCTCATATGGCAGAGCCAAAACCCGTTCGTGCGCTGGCCGCAGGGCAAGGATTGGCGCGACCTCGATTTGTGCCTCTGCGGCATCAACCTGCCTGCCACGCTGGAGAAGACTGGGTTGCGATGGCGTGTTGGCGACGATGATCCGATGGAGCATTTCATCGATTGACTGAGGCACTACAAGGGTCCGCTTCCAACCCTTAGGCGACATTCAAACGCGAGACGATCCTAGCTATTGCAGGGTTCGTGAACTCCACCACGGGATCATCACTTTGATCTTTAGACCTATGGTACTCACCGGCGTCAAACGCCGTGTAGACATCCCATAAGATTGGCGGAGTTATCCGCTCTGTCATATATGCGCTTTCGTATTCCCATAAAAGATTAGCCACTGCGTCGGCCTCCTCGAAAGGAATACGTCCATCATGATATTCGATGGCAATGAACCTGCATACGGCTTCAATTAATTCGATATCTCGGCTTGTCTTGCCTCCCATCCATCGTTTGAATTTCGTTTCCTTTCGAGCAGCTATCTTCTGCTCACTGAATGATGAGCCGAGGCCCACGTTACGGGCTCTCATGCCAGTTCGACCAATTTGAGCATTGATGCGCGTTCGCTCATGCTGCCAAAAACGAGCCATCTCTCTAACGACACGCTGGATGTGGTCGGACGAGAATGCCATTGCGCCAGCTGCCTGCCGTTAAAATCAATGCAGACGATGACAGGGGTTGGCGCTAGTCAAGTCCGCTAACGACCGATCGCAGACGCTAGCCCACGGTCGTTGCACGGTGGTCCGCGATGACCTCGGCGACAACCACCCGAGCTCTCTTCCTCGACAGCTGATCCTGACCGGCTCCGGCAATAGTGATAAGGGCTTTCCATAGCGCCCATCCGCGAGCGCGTTTCCAGGTGTCGTCGTCAAACGGAAGCCTGGTACGGAACACGGTTCGGCTATCGCCGGAGAATTCTGTCCACGCCATGACCAGATCGCAGGCGGGGTCGCCTACGGCCAGTCCCCCGAAGTCAATCACGGCGCAGAGCTCTCCGCCTCTGACCAAAAGATTGCCCAAGGCCATGTCGCCATGGACCCACAACGGGCGGGAGCGCCATTCGGACGAGAGCGCTGCCGCCCACACGTCCGCAGCGGAGGCAACATCGATCTTTCCGGTGAGCGTCGATAGAGCGGCTCGGGCTTCCACATCGTAAACGGCAAGATGCCCGCCGCGATGAAAATTGTGGTTCCCCGCTGCATGTCCGCCGGCTGCGTCGATACGATGCAATGCAGTCAGAAACGACGCGATCGACCGGGCGAAGGCCGTCGGATCAGCGATGCGGCCTGCCGTCGCCGGCTGCCCTTCGAGCCATCGATAGATCGACCAATGCCAAGGATAGCCTTCGGCGGGTTTGCCCACCGCCAATGGGATCGGGATCGGAAGCGGCAAAGTTGAAGCCAGCCGCGGCAGCCAGCGATGCTCCTTTTCAATCTGCGGAGCGTAGCGCGCCGCGCTCGGCAAGCGCACGGACAGCTCCTGGCCGAGCCGAAAGGTCCGATTGTCCCAGCCGCCGGGCTGCACGGCTTCCAGTGGCAACGCGGCGTATTGCGGAAACTGCGCTTCGATCAGCCGTCTCACCAGGTCGACGTCGATAATGACCCGCGCTTGTTCCTCCGATTGGGCCATTACTGCTTCTAACAGTGCCGGTGCTGGCTTTCCACCCTCGGCGCGTCCCGCCCCGATACCGCCACAGCTATCCGGTTGAGCAGGATCGCCAGCAGCGCGATCCCGGGCCCGCCGGCGGCGAGGAGCGCCACGATGCATTCCTGCCATCCCCTGTCAGCACCGCTCCCGGCGGCCTCCCGTCCGGGCCGTCCCGCATGCTAGACATTGCCGCTGCCCGGAGGACCGGGCTGGTATGGCGCGACAATTGCCCTATCTCTAGACCTTCTCCTCGACCGGACGCCCCGATGGCCCGCAAGACCGAAACCGCTGCTGCCCAGGCTGCTGCGCTGGAAGACATGTTCGACCGCAACCGCGCGGCCGACCCGAACAGCCGCGCCATCACCGTGCGCGGCGCGCGCGAGCACAATCTCAAGAATGTCGACCTCGCGATCCCGCGCGACAAGCTCGTGGTCTTCACCGGGCTTTCCGGCTCTGGCAAGTCCTCGCTCGCCTTCGACACGATCTATGCGGAAGGCCAGCGCCGCTATGTCGAGTCGCTCTCGGCCTATGCCCGCCAGTTCCTCGAGATGATGCAGAAGCCCGATGTCGACCAGATCGACGGGCTCTCGCCGGCGATCTCGATCGAGCAGAAGACGACCTCGAAGAACCCGCGTTCGACCGTCGGCACGGTCACCGAGATCCACGACTACATGCGCCTGCTCTGGGCGCGCGCCGGCATTCCCTATTCGCCCGCGACCGGCCTGCCGATCGAGAGCCAGACCGTCCAGCAGATGGTCGACCGCATGACCGAGCTGCCGGAGAAGACGCGCGGCTACCTGCTGGCGCCGGTGGTGCGCGGCCGCAAGGGCGAGTTCCGCAAGGAGATGGCCGACTGGCTGAAGCGCGGCTTCCAGCGCGTCAAGGTCAATGGCGAGTTCTACGAGATCCCGGACGCGCCGAGCCTCGACAAGAAGTTCAAGCACGACATCGACGTGGTCGTGGACCGCATCGTGATCCGGCCCGATCTCGGCGCGCGCCTCGCGGATTCGCTGGAGCAGGCGCTGGAGCTGACCGACGGCATCGCCGTCTTCGAATATGCCGACGAGAAGGAGGAGAACGGCGAGGCGAAGCGCGTCACCTTCTCGTCCAAGTTCGCCTGCCCGGTCTCCGGCTTCACCATTCCCGAGATCGAGCCCCGGCTGTTCTCGTTCAACAACCCGTTCGGCGCCTGCCCGGTCTGCGACGGGCTCGGCCACGAGATGCGGATCGACCCGGACATGATCGTGCCGGATCATTCGCTGACGCTGAAGAAGGGCGCGATCGCGCCTTGGGCCAAGTCGACCTCGCCCTATTACGGCCAGACGCTGGAAGCGCTCGCCCGGCATTTCGGCTTCTCGATGACCAAGCCCTGGTCGGAACTGCCGGAAAGTGCGCGCAAGGCGATCCTGTTCGGCACGGGCAGCGAGCCCGTGCGCATGGCCTATAATGACGGCCTGCGGTCCTACGAGGTGAAGAAGCCCTTCGAGGGCGTCATCACCAATATGGAGCGGCGCTGGAAGGAGACGGAGTCGGACTGGGCGCGCGAGGAGATCGGCCGCTTCATGTCCGAGACGCCCTGCGCCGCCTGCAACGGCTATCGCCTGAAGCCCGAGGCGCTGGCGGTGAAGATCGACGGCCGCCATATCGGCGAGGTCTCGAAGCTCTCGGTCAAGGACGCGCTGGACTGGGTCACGAACCTCCCCGCCCGGCTCTCGAAGAAGCAGAACGAGATCGCCCCGCGCATCCTCAAGGAAATCCGCGACCGTTTGACCTTCCTGCTCGACGTGGGCCTGGAATACCTGACGCTCGCCCGCGCCTCCGGCACGCTCTCCGGCGGCGAGAGCCAGCGCATCCGGCTGGCCAGCCAGATCGGCTCGGGGCTGACCGGCGTGCTCTATGTGCTGGACGAGCCCTCGATCGGCCTGCACCAGCGCGACAATGAGCGCCTGCTCGGCACGCTGCGCCGGCTAAGGGACCTCGGCAATACCGTGATCGTGGTCGAGCATGACGAGGACGCGATCCTGACGGCGGACTATGTCGTTGATGTCGGCCCCGGCGCCGGCATCCATGGCGGCGAGATCGTCGCCAAGGGCACGCCGCAGGACATTCTCGACGATCCCAATTCGCTCACCGGCAAATACCTCACCGGCGAGATGTCGGTCGCGGTGCCGGCCAAGCGCCGCAAGGCCACGAAGGGCCGCAGCCTCAAGATCGTCGGCGCGCGCGGCAACAACCTGCGCAATGTCGATGTCGAGATTCCGTTGGGGATGTTCACCTGCATCACCGGCGTCTCCGGCGGCGGCAAGTCGACGCTGGTGATCGACACGCTCTACAAGGCGGTGGCGCGCAAGCTGAACGGCGCGATCGACCACCCGGCCCCGCATGACCGCATCGAGGGCATCGAGCATCTCGACAAGGTCATCGACATCGACCAGTCGCCGATCGGCCGCACGCCGCGCTCGAACCCGGCGACCTATACCGGCGCCTTCACGCCGATCCGCGAATGGTTCGCCGGCCTGCCGGAGGCGAAGGCGCGCGGCTACCAGGCCGGGCGCTTCTCCTTCAACGTCAAGGGCGGCCGCTGCGAGGCCTGCCAGGGCGACGGCGTCATCAAGATCGAGATGCACTTCCTGCCGGATGTCTACGTCACCTGCGACGTCTGCAAGGGCAAGCGCTACGACCGCGAGACGCTCGAGGTGAAGTATCGCGACAAGTCGATCGCCGACGTGCTCGACATGTCGGTCGAGGAGGCGAAGGGCCTGTTCAAGGCGGTGCCCTCGATCCGCGACAAGATGGAGACGCTGGCGCGAGTCGGGCTCGACTATGTCAAGGTCGGCCAGCAGGCGACGACGCTCTCGGGCGGCGAGGCGCAGCGCGTCAAGCTCTCCAAGGAATTGTCGAAGCGCGCCACCGGCCGCACGCTCTACATCCTCGACGAGCCGACGACCGGCCTGCATTTCCACGACGTTGCCAAGCTCATGGAGGTGCTGCACGAGCTGGTCGACCAGGGCAATTCGGTGGTGGTGATCGAGCACAATCTCGAGGTGGTGAAGACCGCCGACTGGGTGATCGACATGGGCCCCGAAGGCGGCGACGGCGGCGGCCAGGTGGTGGCCGAAGGCACGCCGGAGGACATCGTGCGGATCGGCAAGGGCCACACCGCGCGCTTCCTCAAGGAAGTGCTGGAGCGGCGGCCGATCAAGAAGGGCAAGGTGCAGCGGCAGGCGGCGGAGTAGGACGCAAGCAGACGCTGGACGGTGCAAGCCGCTATTCGCAATCGGGGCTAGGTCTTCAGATCGCGGATCGCCTCATCTGCTCGGCGCTCTAAGCGCTTCACCTGCCGGGCGATAGATTTCGATCCAAATGCTGTCGCGGCGCGGCGCGCGTACGCCGAAAAATTTCTTACGCCCACCGGATAAAACCTGCGCCTCAAGCGCTTAGTATAGATCTTGTCTGCACGCCCTTCGGCGATCGCTAATTCGCCGATCTTACGAGTCTTTTTGATGCTATACTTCAACTTACGCCATTGTCGCGCAAGCGAACTCGGTCTGATCGTTGCTCCGGTCTGTGTTACGTTGAATCCAAGGTACTGGAAAACTGCGTCGCTCTTCGCACCGAAGAGGGCACGTTCCGTCTTCTCGTCTTTTATTTCCAGCTTCGCCTGAGCGATCGCGGCCAACAGAGCAACGCGGATATCGGCTTCATGCTCTGGCTTGCAGATGACGAGAATATCGTCGGAATAGCGCTGATAGAGTGCCCCATATGAACGGCACAACGACGCCATCACGCGATCGAGGTCGATCATGTAGAGGTTTGAAAAGGCACTGCTGATCGGTGTTCCTTGCGGAATGCCATAAGCATTTGGGTTTGGCGTTATCGCGATACCAGCGGCTTTCACCTGGGCGATCGATGCCAGAGGTTCCGGCTTACGTGATTTTAGCCTTGGCCCGAAATCAGGATGAGCGGCGAGCGCGTCCCGACTGACGTAGTGATACCGCGTGACATGACGGAAAACGCGGTACCAATCGTCGGAAAGCTCGGCCGTACCGAGCAAATTCTTGAGCTGATCCTTAAGCAAGCGATGATCAAGATGATCAAAAAACCCACTGACATCAAAGCAAAGTACGACACATGGCGCGTTGGCTTTTGCGAATTTTTGGGCATCTGCCGAAAAATCATAATTAGACTTGCCTAGGCGACGGTAGCCAATCACATGCGACGTGAGGCCTTCGCGTTCGTAGAAATCGTCCAGTCGCCGCGTCAGCTCGAATGCGAATTTGGATAAGATGCACGCATCACGGTGTGAGGCGTACATGATCGGCCGCACCTTATAGACGGTCTGCGCATCGTTCGGCTTATAGCGCTTCAAGCGCTTTTCGTAGTGGATAAGCGGAGACCAGGAATGATTGCGGATGCTGGCGCCCGCCTCGAGGTCGCTGGCATATCGCTCCCCAACCGGCGCATCGAAGTGTTTATACCCACGTTTCGTGAACCAAGCTGGCCGCATCGAACCTCCGAACTTGCAGTGTCTGGGGGGCTAGCTCCGACCCTGAACCTCGGCTTGCGCCGAACGCCCCCCAAACGCACGCCTCAATCCGTCAGCATCTTCCTGTCTCGTCAGATCAGGCTTCTTCCAACGCGGGCCAAATAACGCAAGGCAGTATAGTGTAGTCGTGGAGGTCCGAGCGATGCTCGAAGTCTCGTCGATACGGATCGCGGCGATCGTGCTGACGCTTGTCGGCATCGTCGATGCGGGCCAGTATGAGGTTGACAGTTTCAACGACCGTACCGACGGCCAATTCCGGCGGCACCGGCAACTTGGTGGTTGCCAATCTGTTCCGCAAGGTGCCCTTACAGGCTCTCCCCGATATTTTTTGACGTTGCATGAAAACTCTTCGCGCGCGGCTAGAAGGGTGATCGAACGCGCTCGTCTCGAAGCCAGCTAAACGCCACTGTACACACTGTCGCTGCCCGCTTACGGCAACGTCGCCCTGCCCCAATTGCAGACACCCTCATCCGGCCCACCAGGAGAAAGTAGGAGGCGTCGCGTTCCAGCGCCTTTCGGCTTGGCGGAAGACCGTCCCATGAGTTAGGAGAGCGCCCCCAGAAAACGCGATGGAGGGTGCCATGACCAAGACCAAGCACGACTTCACCGACCAGCCGTCCTTTTGAGGTCACGAGCAAGCGTCGGAAGTCCTACCCGTCCGAAACCCGCGTGAAGCGCGGCGTCCGCATCGTCCATGGCGATGTCGAACTGCATGAAAAGCTCGGCCGCAACGATCTCTGCGTCTGCGGCTCCGGGCGCAGATTTCAAAAAGTGCTGCATGCCGAGCGGTCGTTTCGACGGCTCCGACCGGGATGAGTACTTTCAGGGAGTGACATGACTCCCTCGCCTCGCCGTCATGCTCGGGCTTGTCCCGAGCATCCACATCTTGCGCGAGTGATTTCAGAGCCCGAACTGAGGCTCACAACAGCACTATTAGCGCCGCTCAGGATCGAACCGAGGGATGTCGGCAAACCAACGACTGTTTCTTTCGAAATAGGCGGCAATCTCTAATCCGATTTCAGGTTTGCGATTAGGGTTCGGCGCCGCCGCACTTCCCTCCGGGAACCACATCCCGGCGCCGCGATTCACGTGCGTTACCTCGTCGTCCGTTGCCCCTAGGAACGCGGCTGCTAGGCCGATCTCCGACCGCGTTCTCGCCGATAGCAACCGACCTATGCCACGATCCAATAGTCGTTTTGGCAAGGTATCAACTAACTCGGTCGTCAAAGGTCCGCACAGCCCATCCTCATTGAGGATGGTGGTTCTACCCATCGGCTCCCACGCATGTTCGGGGCTTTGATCTGAAACGATGAGGTGAAGTACCGCCACATAAGGGAACCCTGCGTCCAGGAGTTGTCCCGCTTGCGAAAAGCCCATCTCGTTCGGTGATTTCCCTTGCCGTTGAAAGCTGGCGCGAATGATCTTGATTTCTGCGGCGATCACTCTGCTCAAAAGCAGCTCGTCACCCTCGTAAGGAATAACCAGAAGATCGATATCGCCCGGATTACTTACCTCAGGGAGAATCCGGTTTGTTCGCACGGCGATCGAAACATAAACTCCACTGTCACGCGGCATAACGTCGAAATAGTCCGGTTGGAGCAGACGGTAGACCAAGCCGAACAACTTTCGTTGCAAGATCAACGAAGCGGTCATGAGCTTCTCTTCCCGCTTCAGCGCATCAGTGCGGGATGCGAGCACGCCGATTGAGCCAGCCTTACGATACCAGCCGCGTAATCCTGTCCGGTAGCGATCGGGTACTGCTATCAAATCGGCTTCTTCTGTCACGATAAGACGATCTGCGAGTAACCAAAGCGATGTCAAGACTTTAGCTGTGGGCGCAGTCAGCGCTCCGCGCCGTAGTCTCCCATCCGGGAGAAGGAAGAGAGCGTCGCGGTTTCCATCAAACTTATCCCCGCCTTCCCCACCTCCCCTATCCTGCCCTCGCCCATCACCCAAACGGGGCGGCCGTCCGGAGGTATGCTGGAGGTTGGGTGAGGGTCGGCGCCTGCGGGCGGGGGTTACGCCCTGCTCCCGGGAGGCTTCGGGGCACCGCCCTGGGGACACTACGGTCCCTGTGCGAGGAGCTCGCTGGAAGGCTCGGCGGCGACGGACCGGTGCGGCGAGGACGCGACAACCCGCTGAGGGGAACTGGCATCCGAGCCCGCCTGTCCTGGACCGCAAAGCCGTATAAGCGCGGCCCGGAGTCCGAAATCGCCGAAGGCGGAGCGCCACGGGGCGTGCGACGGGTGGCTCAACCCCGCCGCGCCGCAGCCTGGCTCAATGGTTGCGGATCACTCTCGCGCCTCGCGGCGCTCCGCCAGCCCCGCTCATCCCCGCCGCGCCTCCGGCGCGGGCGGATCGTCCGCGCGCGCCTGCGGGCCGCGCCACCGCGGCAGAGGAGCCGATCATGGCCAGCACCGAGAAATCCCCCTTCAGCGCCGAGCACATCGCCGAGTTCAACCGCATCCAGGCCCTGCGGCCGGTGCTGCTGCGCCGGATGACCGACGCCTTCGAGGCCTATCGCGATTGCGCCAACCCGGCCTGCCGGCGGGCGCGCGGCTGCCAGCGCGACGACGGCGCCTGCCTCACCGCGATCATGCGCGCGATGCCGGAGAGCGAGCGCCGGCTCTTCCGCCATGCCATCGAGAACCGCCTCGCCGGCCTTGCGCCCGAGGAGGCGCTGAGGCGGGCCGCCGTCCGCGTCGAGGAAGAGGAGGCCCGCCTCGCCGCGCAAGGCTTCGGCCGCGCGGCCGGGACGGCCGGCCCCGGCCCGGAGGAGGCGCCGCGCGGCGCCTGAGCCGCCCGCCCCCGGGCGCGGCGGCGCGCGCCCCGGCCGCCCGGCGGCATCATGACGGGCTCTTAACGCGCCTCTGGCATAGCATCGGCATGGCGGCCGCCTCCCGCGGCCGCGCCAGCCGGGATCGCCGCCACGCCATGAGCCGGACGGGACGCATCGCAGAGGCCGCCGAGGCCGCCGCCGCGCAGGGCGACGATGCCGGCGATGCGGGCGCGGAGGCGCGGCTGCGGCGGCTGGCGCTGGCCCTGTCGGGCTTCGGGCTGTTCATCCTGATCCTGACGCTGCAGCCCTTTTCGGTGCCGCCGGAAAGCACGGGGCCGAGCGCGCCCAATACCGGCAACCTCGTCAACCAGATCGGCTATCTCGTGCTGGGCGGGCTGTATCTGGCGGCGATGCTGCGGCTGACGCCGCGGCCGGTGCTGGCCCGGCTCGGCCTCGGCAGCTGGCTCGCGATCTTCGCCGTCGCCCTGCTCTCGACCGCCCAGGCGCCCGATCCGGAGGCCTCGATCCGCGGCCTGCTGCTCGGCGCCATCGCGCTGGTCGTGGTCGCCGGGGTGCTGGTGCTGCCGCGCGACGAGGCGGATTTCGCGGCCGGGGCCGTCGATGCCTGCCTCGCCGTGCTCGTCATCGTCTATGGCGTGCTGGTCTTCGCCCATCCGCTCGCCGTCCATGGCGCCGAGGGGGCCGAGGGCGTCCATGCCGGGGAATGGCGCGGCCATCTCTCGCACAAGAACTTCGCCGCCCCGGTGTTCTCGATGATGGCGATGATCGGCATCTATGGCTGGCGCAGCGGGCTGCGATGGCGCGGCGGGCTGATCGTCGCGCTGTGCCTGGTCTTCGTCGTCAACAGCGGCTCGAAAACGACGCTCGGCTTCCTGCCGGTGGCCGTCGCGGTCGTGCTCCTCGGCCGGCTCGCCGGGCGGCCGGGGCTGGCCGTGGCGCTGCATCTCCTGCTCGTCGCCGCCCTCGCCTGCCTCACCCTCGGCACCGTGCTGTCGCAGCCGCTGCACGGCCTCGCCGCCGCCCTGCTCTCCGACCCGAGCTATACCGGCCGCGACGAGATCTGGCGCTTCGGCCTGTCGCATGTCGCCGCGCGGCCCTGGACCGGCTACGGCTATGCCGGCTTCTGGCAGACCCCCGTCGTCACCGGGCTGGAGGAGAATTACGAGGCGAGCTGGGACGTGCGCGGCATCGGCTCGGGCCACAGCAGCTATCTCGACGCGCTGCTGATGTTCGGCATCCCCGGCGGGCTCGTCATCCTCTGGCTGCTGCTGGTCCGGCCGCTGCGGAACTATCTCGCCGCGGCGCGCCACCCCGCCAACCGCCGGCTCGCCGACCTCTTCGCCATGATCGTGATCTTCATGACCTATGTCGGCATGCTCGAGAGCTTCCTGCTCAACCGCTCCGACCCGCTCTGGATCCTGTTCGCGCTCGCCGTCATGGGGCTCGAGCTGCTGCGCCGGCTGCGGGTGCGGCCCGGCTGAGGCGCCCCGCCCCCCGGCAGAGGCCCGCCCCGGGCAGGCAGGATGAAATTACTCCAATCCAACGGCAATAAAGAAAATCACGCTATCTGACGTGAATTGAAGCAGCTGGAAGCCTGGCCTATTCTCCGCGTTCGGAAAAACGAACGAAGCGGATGCATGCCGTGACGCGCCTCACCACCTTTGCTCGCCTGGCCGGGGCGCTCTGATGTCCGCCGCGGCCAAGCGCGTCCCGCTGCCGGCGATCCTGCTGGCCAACGACCTGCTCGACGGCGACGTGGTCTTCGCCACGGCCGACGGCGCAGGCGCCCTCGCCTGGACGCGCGACCCGGCCGCGGCGCTGGTCGCGGCCGACGACGCCGCGGCCGCCCGGCTCGAGGGCTTCGCCGCGGCCGCGCTCGCCGGCAACCGGGTCGTCGACGCCTATCTGGTCGACGTGGCGCTGGAGAGCGGCCGGCCGGTCCCGCGCCATTTCCGCGAGCGCTTCAAGACGCTCGGCCCCAGCAACCGTCCCGATCTCGGCAAGCAGGCCGGGGACGGCATCGCCTCCGCGCCGAAAGGCTGACCCATGTATCGCTACGACGAATTCGACGAGCGCTTCGTCCGGGAGCGGGTGGCGCAGTTCACCGACCAGGTGGCGCGCCGGCTCGACGGCTCGCTGACCGAGGACGAGTTCAAGCCGCTCCGCCTCAAGAATGGCGTCTATCTCCAGCTCCACGCCTATATGCTGCGGATCGCCATCCCCTACGGCACGCTGAATTCGCGGCAACTGCGCCAGCTCGCCCTGATCGGCGAGAAATACGACCGCGGCTACGGCCATTTCACCACGCGCCAGAACCTGCAGTTCAACTGGCCGAAGCTGCGCGACGTGCCTGAAATCCTCGGGCTGCTCGCCGATGTCGAGATGCACTGCATCCAGACCTCCGGCAACTGCATCCGCAATGTCACGGCCGATCATTTCGCCGGCGTCGCGCGGGACGAGATCGAGGACCCGCGCCCAACCGCCGAGCTGATCCGGCAATGGTCCTCGGCCCATCCCGAGTTCAGCTACCTGCCGCGCAAGTTCAAGATCGCAGTGACGGGCGCCGAAGCCGACCGGGCCGTGATCAAGGCGCACGATATCGGGCTCAGGTTGCGTCGCCATCCCGACACGCATGAGACCTGCTACGAGATCAGCGTCGGCGGCGGCCTCGGCCGCACGCCGATGATCGGCAAGGTCGTGCGCGACTACCTGCCGAAGCAGGACCTGCTCGCCTATCTGGAGGCGATCATGCGGGTCTACAATCTCGAGGGCCGGCGCGACAACAAGTACAAGGCCCGCGTCAAGATCCTCGTCCACGAGATCGGTGCCGAGGAGTTCACCCGCCGCGTCGAGGCCGAGTTCGCCCTGCTCGACGGGCCCTCGATCAATGCCGATCCGGAAGAGGTCGCACGCATCGCCGCCTATTTCGCGCCGCCGCGCTACGACGTGCTGCCGGCCGTCAGCAACACGCTGGAAGCGGCGAAGGCGAGCAACCCGGCCTTCGCCCGCTGGGTCGAGGTCAACACCACGCCGCATAAGATTCCGGGCTATACGGCGCTGACGATCTCGCTGAAGCCGCAGGGACAGGCGCCGGGCGACGCGACCAGCGAGCAGATGCGCGCCGTCGCCGATCTCGCCGAGCGCTATTCCTTCGACGAATTGCGCGTGACCCATGCGCAGAACCTCGTGTTGCCGCATGTGCGCCAGCGCGACCTCTACGTGATCTGGCAGCAGCTCGGCGAAGCCGGGCTCGCCACCGCCAATGTCGGGCTCGTCACCGACATCATCTCTTGCCCCGGCCTCGACTATTGCGCGCTGGCGACCGCGCGCTCGATCCCGATCGCGCAGGCGATCCAGAGCCGCTTCGCCGACGAGGCGCGCCAGCGCGAGATCGGCCCGCTCGGCATCAAGATCTCCGGCTGCATCAATGCCTGCGGCCACCACCATGTCGGCCATATCGGCATTCTCGGCCTGGAGAAGCGCGGCATCGAATCCTACCAGATCACGCTCGGCGGCGACGCCACCGAGAATGCTGCGATCGGCGAGATTCTCGGGCCGGGCCTTGCAGCCGAAGAGGTGCCGGACGCGATCGAGCGGATCGTGGGCGTCTATCTTGCCGCGCGCAGCGAGGGCGAAAGCTTCATCGACAACGTGCGCCGCATCGGCCTGGCGCCCTTCAAGGCCGCCTTCCAGGAGACCGCCCGTGCCGCTGCTTGATCGGAACGGAAACGCCGCGGATCGCTGGACCCGCAGCGAGGGAGCGGCGATCGGCAATATCCCGGCGGCGCTCGTGCGCTGGGAGGTGCTCGCCGAGGCACTCGACGCGCAGGAGCCCGAGCAGGTTATCGGCGTGCTGATCCCCAACAGCGTCGCCTTTGCCGAACTCGCATCCTTCCTGCCGCGGCTTGCGCTCGTCGCGATCGCCTTTCCTGCCTATGCGGACGGGCGCGGCTTCAGCCTTGCGCGTCAGATCCGGCGCGCAGGCTTTGCCGGCGAAATCCGCGCCAGCGGCCCGCTGGTCGCCGATCAGTTCGCCTATGCCCTGTCCTGCGGCTTCGACACCATCGAGCTGCCGGAGGCGAGCGCGGCGCGGCAGCCGGTCGAGCAGTGGCTGCATGCACGCGACGCCTTCAGCCATACCTATCAGCGCGGGTATCGCGCGGCAGGCCGCAACATCCTCGACCGTCGACGCGCCGCGCGCGCCGCCGCGCCGGCGGCAGGCCGATGAACCCGTGGGTTCAGGGTCCGAAGGAGACCATCGCCATGCGTCAGCGCGGCCGCGACCTTTCGGACAGCCTGGCGCGGGAGGCCGACGAGCTCTTGTCGAGTGAAACCGGTAGGACCCGTTGGCTCGATCTGTGCTTTCGCCTTATCATCCTCGCGCTCGCGGCGCTCTGGCTGCTGGCGCCGCCCGCAGGCAGGGGGCATGAGGCGACGGACGGGAAGGCGATAGCGACCACGCCATGAGCGAAAGAAGACCCCAGGCGACCGCGCGGCGCATCGAGCCGCTGGCGACCTTGCCGTTGTTTCACCGGCTGGACGGACGCAAGACCGTGCTGGCCGGCCATGGCGAAGGCGCCTTGTGGAAGGCGGAGCTGCTGGCCGCCGCCGGGGCTGAACTGCACGTCTTCGCCGGGGCCGCCTCGGCGAGCTTTGCGGCTCTTGCCGATGATCCCGCGGTGCGGCGCGTCCATGTCCACGCGCGCGACTGGCTCCCCGCGGACCTCGACGGAGCGGCGCTGGCCGTCGCCGATCTCGACGATGCCGAGGCGATTCGCGCCTTCGTTGCCGCGGCCCGCAAGGCGGGCGCGCCGGTCAACATCGTCGACAAGCCGGAGTTCTGCGATTTCGCCTTCGGCGCGCTGGTCAATCGCTCGCCGCTGGTGGTGGCCATTTCCACCGACGGCGCCGCCCCCGTCTTCGGCCAGGCCATCCGGGCCAAGATCGAGGCGCTGCTGCCGGCCGGGCTGAAGAGCTGGGCGCAGGCTGCCGCGGATTGGCGCCCTTCGGTCCAGGCCCGCGAGTTGCCCTTCGCACTGCGCCGTGCCTTCTGGGAGCTCTTCGCCGGCAAGGCGATGGCGGAGCCGCAGCGGGAGCCGACCCAGCAGGACGCGGCCGAACTCTTCGCGAGGCTCGCCGACCTCGAAGCCGCCCATGACGGCAAGGGCCGCGTCACGCTCGTCGGTGCCGGGCCGGGCGACCCGGAGCTGTTGACGCTGAAGGCCGTCCGCGCGCTGCAAAGTGCCGACATCATCCTTTATGACGACCTCGTCTCCCCCGGCGTGCTCGATTTCGCGCGGCGCGAGGCAAAGCGCATGCTGGTCGGCAAGACGGGCTACGGTCCCTCGGTGAAGCAGGGCGACATCAACGCGCTGATCGTCTCGCTGGCGGGTCAGGGCAAGCATGTCGTGCGGCTGAAGGGTGGCGACCCCGGCATCTTCGGCCGCGCCGGCGAGGAGATCGAGGCCTGCGCTGCGGCCGGCATTCCGGTCGCGATCGTGCCCGGCATCTCGGCGGCGCAAGGCGCTGCAGCTTCGCTCGGCCTGTCGCTGACCCATCGCGACCATGCCAGGCGGCTGCAATTCGTCACCGGCCATTCGCGCAAGGGCGAATTGCCCGATGATCTCGACTGGTGCGCCATGGCCGATCCCGCCGCCTCGACCGTGATCTACATGGCACGCGCCACCCTGCCCGGCTTCCGCGAGAAGGCACTGGCCGCCGGACTCGATCCGCGGACGCCAGCCGTGGCCGTGCTCTCGGCGACGCGGCCCGACGAGCAAAGGGTTGCAGCCACGATCGCGACATTGCCGGAAAGACTGGCGGAACTTTCCCAGCCCGGCCCCGTTCTGGTGCTGCTCGGGCACGCCTTCGGCGCGGCCTTGGTCGCGACCGAAGAAGCGGCCGACCGCCGGAGCGCCTGAGGACAGCTGGATCAGTAATCCGGCCATATATCCGAAGATGAATGTAGAGAGATGCATGTTCTCTCCAGTATAGGATCTTTGGAACGGGATCGCTGCTCGATCCGGTTGTAGCAATATCGCCATTTCAGTACGTTTCGTTTGTTATTCAGAACGCGGTCGAACTTTCAGATGGAAAGTTCTTCCTGAATCGCAACGGAGCCCTGATATGACACGACCCGTGTTTCACTACCTGCTTCGGGCCGGACTGGTTCTGGGAGCCTTCACGGTCTGCTTCGGCGTCGTGGCCGGAGCCCGTGCACAATCGACCGAGTTGCTCAACGTCTCCTACGACCCGACACGCGAACTCTACCGCGACATCAACGCTGCCTTCCTGGCCGAGTGGAACGGCAAGCACCCCGACAGGAAGATTGCGACCATCCGCCAGTCGCATGGCGGCTCCGGCGCGCAGGCGCGTACCGTGATCGACGGCCTCGACGCCGACGTGGTGACACTGGCACTGGCGGGTGACATCGATGCCATCGCCACTCGCTCGAAAAAGCTGCCGCTCGACTGGCAGAAGCGTCTGCCGGACAATTCGGCGCCGTATACCTCGACGATCGTCTTCCTCGTTCGCAAAGGCAATCCGAAGGCGATCAAGGACTGGGGCGACCTGGTAAAACCCGGCGTCCAGATCATCACGCCCAACCCGAAGACCTCGGGTGGCGCCCGCTGGAACTATCTCGCGGCCTGGGGCTATGCCGAAAAGGTCTTCAACAAGGACGAGGCCAAGGTCCGCGGCTATATCGGCAAGCTCCTCGCCAATGTCCCGGTGCTCGATACCGGCGCACGCGGCGCGACCACGACGTTCACCCAGCGCGGCATCGGCGACGTGCTGCTGGCCTGGGAGAACGAGGCCTTCCTGGCGCAGAAGGAGTTCGGCCGCGACAAATTCGACATCGTCGTGCCGAGCCTGTCGATCCTTGCCGAGCCACCCGTCGCGCTGGTCGACGGCAATGTCGACGCCAAGGGCACGCGCGCCGCGGCCCAAGCCTATCTCGAGTTCCTTTATACGCCGAAGGCGCAGGCGATCATCGCCAGGAACTTCTATCGCCCACGCAACCCGGACGCCGCCGACCCGAAGGACCTAGCCAATTTCCCGAAGCTCGATCTGCTGACGATCGACAAGGATTTCGGCGGTTGGCCCAAGGCGCAGCCAGCCCATTTCGGCGACGGCGGCACCTTGGACCAGCTCTACAAGCCGGCGCGGTAAGTCATGACTGTGACGGCATCATTTCGCTGGCGCGAGCCCAGCATACTGCCCGGCTTCGGGCTGGCGCTGGGCGTCACCGTGACGGCGCTGTCGCTGATCGTGCTGATTCCCCTGACGGGTCTCTTCGCAAAAGCCGCCGGCGCCGGGCCTGCCGATATCTGGGCCGTGGCGACCTCGCCGCGGACGCTCGCCGCACTCAGGCTTTCCTTCGCCGGCGCCTTGGTCGCGGCGCTGGTCAACACCGTCTTCGGGCTCATCCTCGCCTGGGTGCTGGTGCGCTACGAGTTTCCCGGACGGCGGCTGATCGACGCTGCCGTCGACCTGCCCTTCGCCCTGCCGACGGCGGTGGCCGGTATCTCGCTCGCCGCGATCTATGCGCCGAACGGCTGGGTCGGCTCCTGGCTGGCACCGCTGGCCTTCCGCGTCACGATTCCCTTCACCGACATCGCCTTCGGTTTTGACGGCAAGGTCGCCTATACGCCGCTCGGGGTGATGGTAGCGCTCATCTTCATCGGCCTGCCTTTCGTCGTGCGCACCGTCCAGCCGGTGCTGGAGGAGTTGCAGGGCGACGTCGAGGAAGCGGCCGCCCTGCTCGGCGCCAGCCGGCTGCGAACCGTATTTTGCGTCGTCCTGCCGCCGGTGCTGCCGGCCCTGCTGACCGGCTTCGTCCTCGCCTTCGCAAGGGCGGTCGGCGAATACGGCTCGGTGATCTTCATCGCCGGCAACATCCCGATGGTCTCGGAGATCGCGCCGCTGCTGATCGTGATCCGTCTGGAACAGTTCGATTACGCCGGCGCCGCGGTGATGGCAGCGATGATGCTGCTGATCTCCTTCGCGCTCATCCTCGCCGTCAACCTCGTGCAGGCGAAGGCGCGCCGGAGATATGGGGATGTCTGACGCCACTCTTCCCACCGCCGCCGCGCCGGCGCGGCGCGAAACCGGCCGCGCCCGGAGAGAGAGTCGGCGCGTTCAGTTCGTGCTGATCGCCGTCTCGCTCGCCTTCTTGCTGTTCTTCCTGCTGCTGCCCCTGGCCACCGTCTTCGTCGAGGCTGCCGCCCGCGGCTGGGAGGCCTATCGCGCCGCGATCACCGAGCCCGATGCGCTGGCGGCAGTCCGGCTGACTCTGCTGGTCGCGGCCATCGCTGTGCCGTTCAACACGATCGTCGGCATCGCGGCTGCCTGGGCCATCGCCAAATTCGAGTTCCGCGGCAAGAACCTGCTGATCAGCCTGATCGACCTGCCCTTCTCGGTGTCGCCGGTGATCGCCGGCCTCGTCTTCGTGCTGCTTTTCGGCGCGCAGGGTTATTTCGGGAGCTGGCTCCAGGCGCATGGCGTGAAGATCGTATTCGCCTTGCCGGGGCTGATCCTCGCCACGGTGTTCGTGACCTTCCCCTTCGTGGCGCGCGAGCTGATCCCGCATATGCAGTCTCTCGGCTCGGCCGACGAGGAGGCGGCGCTGACGCTCGGCGCCTCGCCGTGGCGCACCTTCCTCACCGTCACCCTGCCGAACGTGAAATGGAGCCTGTTCTACGGCATTTTGCTCTGCAACGCCCGGGCGATGGGCGAATTCGGCGCGGTCGCCGTCGTCTCCGGAAAGATCCGGGGCGAGACCAACACCATGCCGCTGCATGTCGAGATCCTCTACAACGAATATATGGGGCCGGCTGCCTTCGCCGTCGCCTCGCTGCTGGCGGGGCTCGCCCTCGTCACGCTCG
The DNA here is from genome assembly GCF_001898115.1 of Allobosea sp. 67-29. Lineage (GTDB taxonomy): Bacteria > Pseudomonadota > Alphaproteobacteria > Rhizobiales > Beijerinckiaceae > Allobosea. The sequence continues at coordinate 333,786 of NZ_MKSQ01000007.1, forward strand.
TGCTCAAGACGCTGCTGGAATGGCATTACGGCGACGCCATCGCCGCCAGCCGTCGCCATTGACGCCCGCACAGGACGAAGGACGTTCCCCATGTCGGTCGCCGTCACCATCGAGGCCATCGAGAAGCGCTTCGAGAACTTCCCGGCGCTGCGCGGCGTCTCGCTCGACATCCAGCCGGGCGAACTCGTTGCGCTGCTGGGGCCCTCCGGCTCGGGCAAGACGACACTGCTGCGCCTGATTGCCGGGCTGGAAGAGGCGGATCGCGGCCGCGTGCTCTTCGGCGAGACCGACACGCGTGACCTCTCGCTGCGCGAGCGCCGCATCGGCTTCGTCTTCCAGCAATATGCCCTGTTCAAGACGATGAACGTCGCCGACAACATCGCCTTCGGCCTGCGCTCCCGCCCGCGCGACGCGCGGCCCGACGCCGCGGAAATCCGCAAGCGCGTCAAGGACCTGCTCGAGCTCGTTCAGTTGCCGGGTCTGGACAAGCGCTATCCCAGCCAGCTCTCCGGCGGCCAGCGCCAGCGCGTGGCGCTCGCTCGCGCGCTGGCGATCGAGCCGCGCGTGCTGCTGCTCGACGAGCCCTTCGGCGCGCTGGACGCCAAGGTGCGCAAGGATCTGCGCGCCTGGCTGCGCGAACTGCACGGCCGCACCGGCCACACCACCGTCTTCGTCACCCACGATCAGGAGGAGGCACTGGAGCTGGCGGACCGTGTCGCCATCCTCAACGACGGCCGCATCGAGCAGGTCGGCTCGGCCGACGACGTCTACGACCATCCGGCGACACCTTTCGTCTGCGAGTTCCTCGGCGAGGTGAACAAGCTGCCGGTCAAGGTCGTCGGCAGCCAGGCCTTCTTCGACAACCGGCCGGTACTGGGCGGGCTGACGCAGAACCAGGGTGGCGCGGCGGCGCTCTATGTCCGGCCGCAGCATCTGCGCATCGTCGACGAGACGCCGCTGGCGCTCCCTGGCACGGTCGAGCATCTGCGCCGCAACGGCCCCCTGCGCCGGGCCGAAGTCGCGATCGATGGCTTGAAGAAGCGCCTCGACGTCGATCTCGCCAGCCAGGTCGCCCCGGCGATCGGCGAGCGCGTCAAGCTGCGCATCACGCACGGCAACCTGTTCGCAGCGGCCTAGAACAAGAAGGGCGAAGGTCAGGACGGCGCACGCCGCGGAGGATGCCCGGGACTGCGGCTGCATCGACCTCCAAGGCCACCGGCAATTGCGACAAGTTCCGGGTCGAGGCATCCGCCCCAAGGACCGGCTCGAACGATGCTGGCGGATGGCTGACATGTCGGCTGCAACGAGGACCGCGCGCCGCACAGCCGCTATAAGTTCGAGGACGGCGACTCGAAGGAAGGACACCCCGGCATGGCCCAGGAATTCAGCGGCAAGCGCGTGATCGTGATGGGCGGAAGCCGCGGCATCGGCCGCTCCATCGCGCTGGGATTTGCGGCCGGCGGCGCCGCCGTCTCGATCTGCGCCCGGGGAGCGGGACCGCTCGAAGCGGCGCGCCGGGAGATCGAGGCGCTCGGCGTCGCCGCTCACGCGGCCAGCGTCGATCTCGCCGACGCCGACGCGATCGCCGCCTATGTGCCGGAGGCCGTGAAGGCTCTCGGCGGGCTCGACGTGCTCGTCAACAACGCCTCAGGCTTCGGCCAGACCGATGACGAGCAGGGCTGGGCCGCCTCGTTCGACATCGACATGATGGCGATCGTCCGCGGCAGCCACGCCGCCATCCCCCATATGAAACCGGGGTCGTCGATCGTGAACATCTCGTCGATCTCGGCCTTGCGGGCGTCGTCGCGGGCCGCGCCCTACGGCGCCATCAAGGCCGCGGTGATGCATTACACGGCGAGCCAGGCGAAGATGCTGTCGCGGCAGGGCATCCGGGTGAACTGCGTCGCGCCCGGCTCGATCGAATTCCCGGGCGGCTCGTGGGAGGACCGGAAGACCTCGAACCCGGCCCTCTATCAGGCGACGCTCGCCAGCATCCCGTTCGGCCGGATGGGCCGGCCCGAGGAAGTCGCCGAGGTCGTGCTGTTCCTGGCGTCCGACAAGGCGAGCTGGGTCACCGCGCAGAGCATCGTCGTCGATGGCGGGCAGCTCGTCGGCCCCTGACCCGGGTCGGCCGGCGGGAAGCGAAAACCGGATTCCACTTTCGCGCGCGATGCCATAGCCTCCGCCTCCGAATCCCGCCGGCATCAAGAGCGGCGGTCCTCGATCCGGACAGGAGATCGCGATGAAGGCACGCGCGAAATGGGTTGAAGGCATGGCCTTCATGGGCGAGGCCGGCAGCGGCCACGCCGTCATGATGGACGGTGCGCCGGAATATGGCGGCCGCAATATCGGCATCCGGCCGATGGAGATGCTGTTGATCGGGCTTGCCGGCTGCACCGGCTTCGACGTCGTCAGCATCCTCAAGAAGGGCCGCGAGGCGGTCACCGGCTGCGAGGTCGAGGTCGAGGCCGAGCGCGCCACGACCGACCCCAAGGTCTTCACGAAGATCCACCTGCATTACCGCATCACCGGCAGGGACCTCTCGCGGGCCAAGGCCGAGCGCGCCGTCACATTGTCGAAGGAAAAATACTGTTCCGCTTCGATCATGCTCGGGGCGACCGCCGAGATGAGCTACGCGCTCGACGTGACCGACGCATCGCAGACGGACGACGACGCATGAGCCGGCCCGCATTCGCAGGACTGATCGCGCCGGACGCCCTCGCCGCGCGGCTCGGCGACGAAAACCTCGTCGTCATCGATATCCGCACCGCCGCCGATGGCGGCCGGGGGGCTTTCGAGGCGGGCCACATCCCCGGCGCCGTCCATTCCGACTACGCGGCCGATGGCTGGCGGGCGAAGATCGGCAACGCGCCGGGCATGCTGCCGTCCACGGCTCATCTCGCAGCACTTGCCGGGCGCCTCGGCATCGGGCCGCATGACGACGTCGTCATCGTTCCGGCCGGCACGGCCGCGACCGATTTCGCCGCGGCGGCACGGGTGTACTGGACGCTGAAGTTCATCGGCCACGGCCAGCAGGCGATCCTCGACGGCGGCTTCAAGGCCTGGACGAGCGATGCCGAGCGCCCGGTCGAGAGCGGCCCGTCGCAGCCGGAGAACGCCGCGCCCTACCCGGTCGTGGCGCAGCAGCAGCTCCGCAGCACGACCGACGCGACCTTCGTGGCCTCCCGCAGCAAGCAGGCTAGCCTGGTCGATGCGCGTGGGCCGGGCTATTTCGAGGGGCGCGAGAAGGCGGCCGAGGCGACGCGCGGCGGCCATATCCCCGGGGCGATCGCACGCGACTATGCAGGCGCCTTCGAGCCGGGCACCGGCAGACTCAAGCCGCGCGCCGAGCTGGAACGGCTCTTTGCTCCGGTGCCGCGGGGACCGGTGATTTCCTATTGCAACACCGGTCATTCGGCGGCCGCGAACTGGTTCGTGCTCTCCGAGCTACTCGGCCGCGACGAGGTCGCGCTCTATGACGGCTCGATGACCGACTGGACGCAGGACCCCGAGCGCCCGGTCGCGACCGGCAAGGCGGCCTGAGCCGCTTTCGATTGCAAATCAGGCTGAAAAGGTTCAAAGGAAGCGCCGATCGCGTGCCCCGACGCGCGGCGCTTCCTGACATTCTGGACATAAGCCATCAGCCGATGAACGCCGTCGCGCCGAAAATTTCCTTTGTTTCTCTGGGCTGCCCCAAGGCGCTCGTCGATTCCGAACGGATCATCACCTCGCTGCGTTCCGAGGGTTACGAGCTCTCCAAGAGCCATGCCGGCGCCGATCTCGTCATCGTCAACACCTGCGGCTTCCTCGATTCCGCCAAGGCGGAGTCGCTCGAGGCGATCGGCTCGGCCATGGCCGAGAACGGCAAGGTCATCGTCACCGGCTGCATGGGTGCCGAGCCGGAGCAGATCCGCGACGCTTTCCCGAACGTGCTCGCGATCACCGGCCCGCAGGCCTATGAGAGCGTCGTCTCCGCGGTGCACCAGGCCGTGCCGCCCAAGCACGATCCCTTCATCGATCTCGTGCCCGACCAGGGCGTGAAGCTGACGCCGCGACACTATGCCTATCTCAAGATTTCAGAGGGTTGCAACAATCGCTGCACCTTCTGCATCATCCCCAAGCTGCGCGGCGACCTGGTCTCCCGGCCGATCGGCGACGTGCTGCGCGAAGCTGAGAAGCTGGCCAAGGCCGGCGTCAAGGAACTGCTGGTGATCTCGCAGGACACCAGCGCCTACGGCCTCGATATCAAATATGCGCCCTCGATGTTCAAGGATCGGGAGATCCGCACCCGTTTCTTCGAGCTCGCCCGCGAGCTCGGCCAGATGGGGATGTGGGTGCGCCTGCACTATGTCTACCCCTACCCGCATGTCGACGAGGTGATCCCGCTGATGCAGGAAGGGCTCGTGCTGCCCTATCTCGACATCCCGTTCCAGCACGCCTCGCCGAACGTCCTGAAGGCGATGAAGCGCCCAGCGCATCAGGACCGCACGCTCGACCGCATCCGGAAGTGGCGCGAGATCTGCCCCGACCTCGCCATCCGCTCGACCTTCATCGTCGGCTTCCCCGGCGAGACCGAGGAGGATATGCAGATCCTGCTCGACTGGCTGAAGGAGGCAAGGCTCGAGCGCGTCGGCGCGTTCAAATACGAGCCGGTCAAAGGTGCCCCCGCCAATGACCTCGGCCTTGCCCTCGTCCCCGAGGAGGAGAAGGAGGCGCGCTGGCACCGCTTCATGAAGGCTCAAGCCGAGATTTCCGCCCGCATCGTCAAGGGCCGCGTCGGCAAGCGCATTCCGGTGATCATCGACGAGGCCGGCCCGACCGTCGCCAAGGGCCGCTCGAAATGGGATGCGCCCGAGATCGACGGCAACGTCTATGTCGCGAGCCGTCGCCCACTGCGCCCGGGCGACATTGTCACGGTCAAGATCGAGCGGGCCGACGCCTACGACCTGCACGGCATCGCGGTTTGAAGCCAGCTTTTCGGAGCCCTCATCCTTCGGGACGCCGCTCCCCACGGCACCTCAGAATGAGGGTTGAGGTTTTGCCTCCAGGTCGGACCATTTTCAATTGAAGGCGCAGAGCCGGCGGATCGTCCGGCCGTTACGGTCATGCGCCGTGCCGAGGCTGCTGCAGCCATCGGCAACCGGAACCGCCTGCGCCTGCTCGGCCCGCTTCGGCGGCTCGGCGCAGATACCGGGAGCGCAACCCATATCCGCATAGCGCAGGAGCACCGGCCTGGTGACACGGACCCGTCCCTGCTCCGCATCCTTGACGACGGCGGCGGAGGCCGCGTCCTGCCCGCCAGGCCCCCGCAATTGCTGTGCCAGCGCAACGCCGGAAAGACCCAAAGTACCGATCAGAAAGATGACTGCCTGAAACCTGGTCGACATGACCGTCGTCCTGAAATGAACGTCAGCATCGCGCTGGCGCTCATTCGTCGCGACGTCGGTCCGCGGGGTTCACGAGGCGGAAGAAAAAACGCCTCGTGCATCGTGGCGCCGGCAAGCGCGGCCTGTTCCATGCCGGGGCCGGCGAACGGGCCCCGGCACGAAGCGGCTGTCAGGGCATCAGCACCGTCGAGCCGGTGGTGCCGCGCGATTCGAGCGCGCGGTGCGCCTCGGCGGCGTCCTTCAGCGGGAAGGTCGCGTTGACCTGGATCTTGACCTTGCCGGAGAGCACGGCGTCGAACAGGTTCTTCGCCATCGCGACCATGGTCTCGCGCTTGGCAGTGTGCGTGTTCAGCGTCGGGCGCGTCACATAGAGCGAGCCCTTGCTGGCGAGGATGCCGAGGTTGAAGGCATCGACGGGACCGGAGGCATTGCCGAAGGATACCATCATGCCGAAGGGCTTCAGCGTATCGAGCGACTTCATGAAGGTGTCCTTGCCGACGCCGTCATAGACGACGTCGCACAGCGCCCCGCCGGTGATCTCCTTGACCCGCGCCGCGAAATCCTCCTCGCGGTAATTGATCACATGATCGGCCTTGTGGGCCTTGGCCAGTTCGGCCTTCTCCTTCGATCCGACGGTGCCGATCACCGTCGCGCCCAGCGCCTTGCCCCATTGGCAGAGGATCAGGCCGGTCGCCCCCGCCGCGGCGTGGACGAGGATCGTATCGCCGGGCTTCACCTTGTAGGTCCGGTGCAACAGATATTCGGCCGTCAGTCCCTTCAGCATCATGCTGGCGGCGGCCTCGTAGGAAACCCCGTCCGGCAACGCCACGACCGAGGCAGCCGGCACGATGCGCTCCTCGGCATAGGCGCCGAGCGCCGACACGACCGCGACCCGGTCGCCGACCTTGAATTCCGTCACGTTCGGCCCGACGGCGAGCACGTCGCCGGCGCTCTCGTTGCCGAGCGTGAAGGGCAATTGCGGCGCCGGATAGAGGCCGGAGCGGAAATAGGTGTCGATGAAATTCAGGCCGATGGCGCGGTTGCGGATGAGAATTTCGCCCGGCCCGGGCTGCGGCAGTACGACGTCCTCGAACACCAGGACCTCCGGACCGCCGGTCTTATGGGCGCGAATGGCTTTGACCATGAGAAGCATCTCCCTCGATGAATGGTTCGAGCATAGTTCATCGCCCATGCAAGCAGCATCCTCGCGTAACGCAAGCCGCCCCTTGCGACTTTGCGGCCCGTGGCCAAAACGCCGCCTATCGGCTAGCGAGGGAGCATGAGCACGCGCGCCGAGCAACCGGTCGATATCGCCATCGTGGGAGCCGGCCCCGTCGGGCTCGCCGCAACCCTCGCCCTCGCGACCGAGGGGCGCAGCGTCGCCCTGCTCGGCCCGCTGGCGACGCCGCGGGATGGGCGCACCGTCGCATTGCTCGACAGTTCCTGGAGCCTTCTCGCCGCGCTCGGCGTTCAGGACAGGCTGATCGAGAGGGCCGCGCCGCTCGCCGTGATGCGGCTCGTCGACGACAGCGGCAGCCTGTTCCGCCAGCCGCCGGTGGAGTTCCGCGCCTCCGAGATCGGGCTGGACGCGTTCGGCTGGAACATCGAGAACGCCGACCTGACCGAAGCCCTGGCCGAGGCCGCCAGGAAGCGGCCAGGCCTGCGCCTGCTGCCCGGGCTCGTCCGTACGATCGAGCCCGGGGACGGCGCGGTGCGGCTGTCCGGCGAAGGCTTCGCGCCGCTCAGGGCACGGCTCGCCGTCGGTGCCGACGGGCGCAACTCCCAGATCCGCGCAGCGGCCGGCATAGCGAGCCGCGAATGGAGCTACCCGCAGGTCGCGCTGACCGGCATCTTCGAGCACCGCCGCGACCACCGCGAGACCTCGACAGAGTTCCATACCCGCAAGGGGCCCTGCACGCTGGTGCCCCTGCCCGGCCGGCGCTCCTCATTGGTCTGGCTGCTCGATCCAGAAGAAGCGGAAGCCGTCGCGGCGCTCGATGATGACGGTTTCGCCCGCCGCGTCGAGCGTCAGGTGCAGTCGCTGCTCGGCGCGATGCGCGTCGCAGGCCCGCGCGGTCGCATCCCGATGGGCGGGCTTTCGGTCGACCGCTTCGCCGCCGGCCGCATGGCCCTCATCGGCGAGGCCGCGCATGTCTTCCCGCCGATCGGGGCGCAGGGGCTGAATCTCGGCCTGCGCGACGTCGCGGCCCTCCGCGATGCGACCGCCGGCTCGCAGGATCCGGGCGCCGCGGCGGCGATGGCGGCCTATGGCGCGGCGCGCAGCACCGATGTCCGCTTGCGGACCGGCGCCGTCGACGCCCTCAACCGCACGCTGCTCACCGACCTGCTGCCGGCCGACCTGATGCGCGGCGCCGGACTTCTGGCCCTGTCGCGGATCGGGCCGTTGCGGCGCTTCGTGATGCGGCAGGGTCTGGCGGGCGGCTCGGCGCCGCGGCGCGGAGCCGCCTAACGCTCCTCCAGCACCGCCGGGGTATCGGCGCCGCTGGCTGGAACGCGACGCACACCCGCCGCCTGCTGCCGGAACACCGGCGCCAGCGGCAGGGGCGTCGAGACGAGGCGGCGACCGCCGGGCTCCTCCGACTGGGCCTCGAGCAGGCCGCGCGCCGCGACCTGCGGATCGGCGATCGCCTCCTCCAAGGTGCGGACCACGGTGCAGCAGCAGTCGAGCGGCTCCAGCGTGGCGCGCCAATGCGCGGCGCTCTTTCCGGAGATGATCGCGGCGATCGCGCTTCGCGTCGCCTGCGGGTTGCGGCGATCGTCGCGCAACGCCTCGTCGAGACCGATGCCGTCGCAGAAGCCCTGCCAGAATTTCGGCTCCAGGGCGCCGACCGCGAGGAACCAGCCATCGGCGGTGGCGTAAAGGCCGTAGCGCGGGCTTGCCCCCGTCAGCAGCCCCTCGCCGCCATCGGGAAAGGAGCCGGTCGCCTGTCCCTGGGCCAGCCCGTACCAGGCGAAGGTCGGCATGGCATCGGCCATGGCGATGTCGAGATGGCAGCCCTGCCCGCTGCGTCCGCGCTGCAGCAGCGCCAGCAGGATGTTGAGCACCGCCGGCATGGTGCCGCCGGCGATGTCGGCCACCAGAGGCGGTGGCAAGGGCGGCGCCGCGCCGCGCTGCAGCGACTGGCCGAGCAGGCCGCCGATCGCCTGGTAGTTGATGTCGTGCCCGGCCTCCTGCGCGCGCGGCCCCGCCTGGCCGTAACCGCTGATCGAGCAATAGATCAGCCGCGGATTGAGCGCCTTCAGCGCCTCGTAGCCGAAGCCGAGGCGCTCCATAACGCCGGGCCGGAACTGTTCGATCAGGATATCCGCGGCGGTGATCAGAGGCGTCAGCTTCTCCAGCGCGTCGGGCGCCTTCAGGTCGATCTCGACGCTCCGCTTGCCGCGATTGAGCACGGCGAAGGGTGCCGCCGTCTCGCCGAAGCGTGGCGGGAAGCCGCGCATGTCCTCCCCGCCCGGCCGCTCGACCTTGACGACGCGGGCGCCAGCCTCCGACAGGAACAGGCTGGCGAGCGGCCCGGGCAGCAGCGTCGAGAAATCGAGGACCAGCAGGTCGTCCAGCGGCAGCATGGCTTCCTCAGTGAAATAGATCCGCCGTTATCCTGCCCGTCTTCACCAGCCACAGGAAGCCCGGCAGCGTGATCATCGACACGATCGTGCCGACCAGGATGCAGGCCGAGGCGCGTTCGACGCCGACCCTGTACTGCGTCGAGATGACGAAGATGTTCAGCGCCGGCGGCAGCGCCGCCATGATGATCGCGGCATAGATCCAGTTCATCGGGATGCCGCCGATGGCCGAAAGCAGCAGCCAGACCAGGAGCGGGTGCAGCAGGAGCTTGATGGCGACGAGCCCCGGCACCTCGCCCGGCATCGACTTCATCGGCCTGAGCGCCACAGTGACCCCGAGCAGGAACAGAGCGCAGGGCGCGGCGGCCTGGGACAGCCAGAGCACCATCCTGTCGATCGCGGTCGGCAGTTCCAGCCTGAAGTAGCTCGCCAGAACGCCGGCCAGCGTCGCGACGTTGAAGGGATGCGTCAGCACCCGCCAGATCACCTCGCCGGCCGTGGCGAGCAAGCTCTTCTTCTCGACGCCAGCGATCGCCATCAGCAAGGGAACCAGCGAGAACAGCAGGACGCTGTCGAAGACGAAGATCAGCACGACCGGAGCGCTGGCGTCCGGCCCCAGCGCGGCCAGGATCAGCGGCGGCCCCATATAGCCGATGTTGGAATAGGCCCCGGCGACGCCCTGCATCACGGCTTGCGGCATGTTGCCGTGGGCGTGCTTGAGCCCGAGCGCGAAGGAGAGGCAGAAGGCGCAGAAGGTCGCGGTGGTCGTGCAGAGGATGAACTTCCAATTGGCGAGCTCGCTCAGCGGCTTGTCGGCGATCAACCGGTAGAACAGCGGCGGCAATGCCACATAGATCAGGAAGAACTGAAGCCAGGCGAGTCCCTCCGCCGGCAACCGCTTGTAGCGTCCGATGACGAAGCCGAGCAGGATCAGCCCGAAGAAAGGCGCGACCAGATTGAAGATGCTGACGAGGTCGGCCATGGCAGGGTTCTGTCCCGATGCGAATGGGCCCGCCCGCGGCCGGGCCATTGCGGATACTTGCCTCTAGCGCATGACGAAAGCCCTGCAAGGCCATTTGCGGCAAGGACACCCTCCCCGGACGCAGGATGAGGACTTTGCACCTAGGATAAAATACCTTTCGTCATGATCAGGTATTATATCCTAGGACGCAATACCCGAAGACGCGACCCCAAGCCCAGCCGAAAGGCCGATGGACGCCCGGCGCGCGGTCCGCCACATTCGCTGCATCGCAGCATGGAGCGCCCGATGACGAGCAAGACGCCCCGCCAGTTCTTCCGGCCCCTGGCTATCGGCGCGCCGGAGCCGTTCCGCGAATTGCCCCTCCGACTCGAACGGATGATCCATTTCGTGCCCCCTCACCTGGAGAAGGTGCGCGCCAAGGTCGGCGAGCTCGCCGGACAGGTCGATATCGTGCTCGGCAATCTCGAGGACGCGATCCCGGTCGAGGCGAAGCAAGCGGCGCGCGATGGCTTCATCGCCATGGGAAAAGCGGTCGATTTCGGCAGGACCGGGTTGTGGACGCGGGTGAACGCTCTGAATTCGCCCTGGTTCCTGGACGACATCACCGCGATCATGGCCGAGATCGGCGGCAAGCTCGACGTCGTCATGGTCCCCAAGGTCGAGGGCCCCTGGGACATCCACTACGTCGACCAGCTGCTGGCGCAGTTCGAGGCACGCCACGCCCTGCCGAAACCGATCCTGATCCACGCCATCCTGGAGACGGCCGAGGGCGTGAAGAATGTCGAGGCGATCGCCACCGCCTCGCCGCGCATGCACGGGATGAGCCTGGGGCCAGCCGACCTCGCCGCCTCGCGGGCGATGAAGACGACCCGCGTCGGCGGCGGCCATCCGGAGTACAAGGTCATCGCCGACCCCTCCCCCGATGGCGGCCCGCGCGGTATCGCCCAGCAGGATCTCTGGCATTACACCCTGGCGAAGATGGTCGACGCCTGCGCCGCGGCTGGAATCAAGCCGTTCTACGGCCCGTTCGGCGATTTTGCCGATGCGGCTGCCTGCGAGGTTCAGTTCCGCAACGCCTTCCTGCTCGGCTGCGCCGGCGCCTGGACGCTGCACCCCTCGCAGATCGCGATCGCAAAGCGGGTCTTCAGCCCCGATCCGGCCGAGGTCGCCTTCGCCCGGCGGATCCTCGAGGCGATGCCCGACGGTTCCGGCGCCGTGATGATCGACGGCAAGATGCAGGACGACGCAACCTGGAAGCAGGCCAAGGTGATCGTCGATCTCGCCCGCCAGGTTGCCGCGCGCGATCCCGACCTGGCCGAGCACTACGGAATGTGATGGGGATTCCGCTGCGGGTCGGTTGATTTCGACGCATTTGCGACGCAATTCTTCCGCAAGGGCGGCAAAGAACCGAGCCGGCTGCGTATCGGGCCGGTGCAGCATGGACGTATCATGGAACCGCGTTCCGCCAAATTCCGCATCGGGCAGGTCGTCAAGCACCGCATCTACCCGTTTCGTGGCGTGATTTTCGATGTCGACCCGGTCTTCTCCAACACCGAGGAGTGGTGGGAAGCGATTCCGGAGAACATGCGCCCGTCGAAGGACCAGCCCTTCTACCATCTCTTCGCCGAGAACGATGAGACGGAATACGTCGCCTATGTTTCCGAGCAGAATCTCGTCGTCGACGATTCGGGTGCGCCCATCCGCCACCCGCGGGCGCGCGAATTCTTCCGGCGCGACCGCAAGGGCCACTATCGGATCGACCGCGCCGAGCTGAACTGACCGGCTCGCGCCCGCACCCTTAGCTCGCGGCCGCGACCGGGCCCACCAGCAAAAAGGCCGGCCCCCGAGGGCCGGCCTTTTCGCTGTCTTGCGTGCTGGCCCGGTCAGGGCTTCGGCGGCGTCGCCGGAGCCGGAGCAGCGCCGCCGGGCGCGGCCGGAGCGGCATCGGCGCCAGCGCCGAGGCGCTTGCGCAGCTCCTCCTGGCGCTTGGCGACCTCGTCCTGCAGCTTCTTCTGCTGCTCCTCGAGCACCTTCGGGTCGATAGGCGCGCCGTCGAAGCCCTTGGTGAAATCAGCGAGCGGGATCTGGAAGGTGACCTCGCGGCCGCCCTGGTTCTGGACGCTGACGTTGAGGTTCGTGCCCTTCTTCATCTGGTTGATGAAGTCGTCCTTGATCTGCGCCTCGGCAAAGCAGCCATTGGGGAAGCAGATCGCATAGCGGCCGCCCGTCGGCTGGGCGTTGTCGACGCCGAAGCGAATGCCCGGCTGCAGCAGCAGGCCGAGCGGCATCAGGAAGCGTACGATCTTGTTGGCGTCGCCCTTGACGTCATAGACGGCGACGGCCAGCACCGGCTGGTCCTGGTCCGAGACGAAATCGCGGGTCGTGTAGCAGATTTCCTTGTTGGCGGCCTGGTCCTTACCGCAAACCTTGGTCCAGCTCGTCTGCTCAGGGTTCGACTTGACCTGGACGACGGTCGGGCCGGTCGGCGCGGCGGGCTGCTGGGCCGGGGCCGCGGGCTGCTGGGCGGGCTTGGCCGGCGGCTTGCCCTGCGCGAAGGCGGGGACCGGCGCAAAACCGACGGCCGCGCTCAGTGCGAGCGCCATGGCGCATGATGACAGGCGAAACGAAGCGGACATTCCTTGTCTTTCCTCACAAGCCTTAACAGGCGAATTCGGGGGCACGACTTCGCAAGCCGCGTGCGTCACCGCCGGCGGCCCAATCGCATGGTTGCGCCGGCCACCGCAAGCCGTGCACATCAGGGGCGATTGAGGCGTTTGAATGACACCTGACCCGCCTTTAACGACTTCGTCCGGCCAATTCCAGCCCGAATAACTGCCTGACGGCCGCACCACCATGCTATTCTTCGGACAGGGAATCAGGTCACGCGATGGATTTGCCTCGATTGACCGTGACGCCATCGCGTCGCGAACTCAGCTTGCTGCTCTCCTTGCTCCCGCTCGCTGCGGCAGCGGGGGAGCGAGCGCGTGCCGATTCGCCGGTCCCCGCCTCCGGTCCGGTCGATCACGCCATCGCCATGCACGGCCTGCCGGCGCTGCCGCCGGGCTTCGACCACCTGCCCTATGCCGATCCCAAGGCGCCGAAGGGCGGGCGCATCGTCTTCGGCATCCAGGGCACCTTCGACAGCCTCAATCCGCTGGTCGTGCTCGGCGTCGCGCCTGACGCGGTGCCGAAATACGTCCAGCAGAGCCTGCTCTACCGCTCGGCGGACGAGCCTTTCACCGCCTATGGCCTGCTGGCCTCGCGCGTCGAGCTCGATCCCGACAGGACGCGGCTCGCCTTCGAGATCGACGAGCGAGCCCGCTTCTCGGACGGCAAGCCGGTCACCGCGCAGGACGTGCTCTTCACCGTCGAGATGCTGAGAACGAAGGGAAAGCCCTATCATCGCGCCAGCCTCGCCGGCGTGACCCGGGCCTCGGCCCCCTCGCCCCGCCGCGTCGAGTTCGAGCTCGGCGACGGCCTCAACCGCGAGCTGCCGCTGGTCATCGGCGCCCTGCCGATCTTCGCCCGCCATGCGACCGATGCCGAGAGCTTCGGCGACACCAGCTTCAGGCCGGCTCTGGGTTCCGGTCCTTATCGCGTCAGCGAGGTCAGGCCGGGCGAATCGCTGACGCTGACACGGCGAACCGACTGCTGGGCCGATTCATTGCCCTTGATGCGCGGCCTCTTCAACGCCGCCGAGATCCGCTACGATTTCTACCGCGACTCCAACGCGCTGTTCGAGGCGTTCAAGGCCGGGCTCTGCGACGTCCGACTCGAAGGCGATCCGACACGCTGGATGACCGGCTACGACATCCCCGCCGTCCAAGACGGCCGCATCGTCCGCGAGACGCTGCATTTCGACGCGCCGAAGGGCATGACCGGCCTCGTCTTCAACACGCGCCGGCCGATCTTCGCCGATATCCGGGTGCGCGAGGCGCTGGGGCTGCTGTTCGATTTCGAGTGGGTCAATCGCAATCTCTTCTACGGCGTCTACCGGCGCGCCGGCAGCTTCTTCTCCGATTCGGAGCTGTCGGCCCTGGGCGTGCCGGCCGATGCCCGCGAAAAGGCGCTGCTCGCCGGCTTTCCGGGCGCCGTCCGCGACGACATTCTGAGCGGGGCCTGGCGCCCGTCGGAGACGGATGGCTCGGGCCGCGACCGCAAGCAGGCTCGCAGGGCGCTCGACCTGCTGAACCAGGCGGGCTTCTCCCTGCGCGAGGGTTCCCTGCGCAATCGCAAGGGCGAGCCCTTCGACTTCGAGATCATGGTGACGAGCCGCCCGCAGGAGCGGCTGGCGCTGAACTACGCCCAGTCGCTGGTGCGGCTCGGCATTGCCGCGCAGGTCCGGCTGATCGACGACGTGCAGTATTGGCGCCGGCTTTCCGCCTTCGATTTCGACATGATCCAGTGGACCTGGCCGGCCTCGGCCTCGCCCGGCAACGAGCAGATCGGCCGCTGGGGCTCGGCCAATGCCGAACGCCGCGGTGCGCTCAACTATGCGGGCGTGAAGTCCCCGGCCGTCGACGCGACCCTGCAGGCGCTGCTGCGGGCACGCCGGCGGGAGGAGTTCGTCGCCGCCGTGCGAACCCTGGACCGCCTGCTGATCTCGGGCTTCTACGTGGTGCCGCTCTACTACTTGCCGGACACCTGGCTGGCCCATGCGCGCGACGTCGTGCTGAGCGGGCGGCAGCCGTCCTATTTCCTGGCCAACGAGACGCTGGCGCGCCTTTCGGCGCCGGCCGCGGCAAACTGAGGGATCGGCGAATGCGGGCTGAACAGGACGAGGCGACCGCCCTGCTCGACGGCCTCGATCTCGACGCGCTGCTGGCGGCGCTGGCCCGCGGGCGCGGCTACGAGACGGCCCTCCGCGACCCGCCGGGCCGGCGCGGCTGGAGCGACGTCAATGCCGCCTCGCTGAATTTCCTGCAGCTCGACCAGCGCATCGACCGCCTGGCCCGCCTGCTGTCGATCAACCGCGGCCAGCCGGGCGCCAGCGTCGCGATCCTCGCCCCGCTCGGCCCCGAGGCGATCGTTTCCGTTCTCGCCTGCCTGCGGGCCGGGCTCTCTCCCGTGATGCTGCCGCTGCATGGCAACGAGATCGAATTGCTCAGGCTCGTCGAGGCGTCGGGCGCGGTGATGGCGCTCGGCGTCAGCCGGATCGGCCCGCTGCGCCCCCTGCTGATCCTGCGTAACCTGGCGATGCGCGCCTTCAGCACCCGCTTCGTCGGGGGTTTCGGCCCGGATGTCCCGGAAGGCGTCGCGCCGCTCGACATGTTGATGGCCAATGCATCCTTGCACCCGCTGCCGCCGGTCTCGGAGCGGCCGCCGATCCAGGTGGCCGATGCGACGACGATGGCGGGTCCTGTCGCACTGCCCGAGCGCGATGTTCTCGCCAAGGCACTGGAGCTGTCCCGGCTGCTGAAGCCCGTCGCGTCGTCGCGCATCGTCACCACGCTGGTCGGGGGCGATCTCGCCGCGCTCGCCAGCGGGCCGGGCATGGCCATGCTCGCCGGGATCGAACTGCTGCCGCTCGGCTTGTTCAACCTGGGCGATCTGCAGGCCTGCATCGAGGGCGGCCGCCACGTTCATCTCGTGCTGCCCGGCGAGATGGAGCCGGCGCTGGCCCATTCGCGGCTGGCGGAGCATCAGGCGCTGGCGAGCGTCATCTTCGTCAGGCGGGCGGAGCACCCGGCATACCCGGCGCTCGACCGGCCGGATCTCGCCATCGTCGAGGTCGAGGCCCGCTCGGCATCGGAGATCTTGATTTCCCGGCGCTGACGGCGGAACCGTATCGGTGCCCGCGCGTTGACGAGGCCGGGCGCGCCACGGGAGGTCCGCAATGCTGATCGCAGGTCTGGTTTCGCTGTCCCTTTCCTCCGGCCTGCTCGTGCCCGTCGCCGACGGCCCCCCGAAATTCAACATCGAGGCGACCTGCCGCGATGTCGGCAAGGCCGGCGGCGGCATCGGCGGCTCGGTCGAGGCCTGCCGCAGCGACGAGACCAAGGCGCGCGATTCGCTCGCCGCGAAATGGACGCAATACCCCGCGGCGAAGCGCAACAGCTGCGTTGCCAGCGCCAGGCTCGGCACGTCGCCGAGCTACGTACAGGTCATCACCTGCCTGGAGATGTAGGACCGCCTGCGCGGCCCTCGCGGGACAGCTTGCTCCCGGCCACCGGTTCCGTCACAACGATCGGGCCGAAGAAGCATGTCGGCCGGAAGGGTCATCGCAATGCCTCATCTTTCCGCGTTCATCATGCCTGCGCTGGCCGGGACCGGGATGCTGGCCCTCGCCATGGCAGCGCCGGCGCCGGCCGCAGCCGAGAGCTGTGCCGATCTGTGGACCGCGCGCAACGAGATCTACAAGGCGCAGGGCTACTGCTTCCGGACGGCGCGGGCGATCGCGGCGTTCGGCAATGCCGGCTGCCAGTACGACGATGTCGAGGATGTGCCGCTCTCGGCCCACGACCGCCGCATGATCGCAGACATTGTGCGCCGCGAACGGGCCTTGCGCTGCCCGCGCTGATCGGCCCGGCCCCGTCATTGCCTGTGGAATGCAGCCCT
Source organism: Allobosea sp. 67-29 (assembly GCF_001898115.1). Classification (GTDB taxonomy): domain Bacteria; phylum Pseudomonadota; class Alphaproteobacteria; order Rhizobiales; family Beijerinckiaceae; genus Allobosea. Next base: position 350,298 of record NZ_MKSQ01000007.1, read on the forward strand.
GCCCTGCACCCGGCGGGAACCATGCCATGCTAGAAGCGCCGGCCGCGCCTTCGCGCGCGCCCAAACGAGACGACGCACGACCGGCATGACGACAGCGATCGAGATGGGAACGACAAGGACCGGCGAACCCGGTCTGATCGATCTCGCCGAATTGCTGGCGACGCGGCTGCTCGTGCAGGGCAATTCCGGCTCGGGCAAGTCGCACCTGCTGCGCCGCCTGCTCGAGCAGAGCGCACCGCTGGTGCAGCAGGCGATCATCGATCCCGAAGGCGATTTCGTCTCGCTCGCCGACCAGTTCGGTCATGTCGTGGTCGATGCCGAATGCGGCGAGGCCGAGTTGCAGCGCGTCGCCTTGCGTGTGCGCCAGCATCGCGTCTCGGTGGTGCTGAATCTCGAGAATCTCGAAGCCGACGAGCAGTTGCGCGCCACCGCCGCCTTCCTCGGCGGGCTCTTCGACGTCGACCGCTCGCTCTGGTTCCCGATGCTGATCGTCGTCGACGAGGCCCAGCTCTTCGCACCGGTGATGGCGGGCGAGGCCTCGGACGAGGCGCGCCGGCTCTCGCTCGGCGCCATGACCAACCTGATGTGCCGTGGCCGCAAGCGTGGGCTCGCCGGCGTCATCGCGACGCAGCGCCTCGCCAAACTCGCCAAGAACGTCGCGGCCGAAGCCTCCAACTTCCTGATGGGGCGCACGTTCCTGGACATCGACATGCAGCGCGCCGCCGACCTGCTGGGCATGGACCGGCGCCAGGCGGAGATGTTCCGCGATCTGGAGCGCGGCCAGTTCGTCGCGCTCGGCCCCGCCCTGTCGAAGCGCCCGCTGCCGATCCGGATCGGCTCGGTCTCCTCGGTCGATCGCGGCGGCGCCCCGGGCTTGATGCCGCTGCCCGAGCAGGCGCCGGAAGAGGCCGGCAAGCTGATCTTCACGCCCGGCGAGGACGAGCCGCCGCCGCTGGCCCGCGCCGTCCGCCCCGCCCCGCGGCCGCGCCCGGATCCCACCGAGGTGCTGCGCCGGATCGAGACCTACCGCCCTGCCCCGCTGCCGGAGCCGGAGCCGGAAATCGAGCTCGAGCCGCACGAGCGCGAGGCCATCATGACCGATATCCTGCGTGAGCTGATGGCCGATCCCGAAAGTCAGTCGCGTCAGACCGCGGTGCTCTATCAGGATTTCACGGTGCGCTGCCGGATGCGCCGGCTCGGCCGCACGCATCTGAGTCTGGAGGAGTTCCGCCGCCGTCTCGCCGTGGCGCGTGCCGGCGTCAGCGACAGCATCGCCACGAGCGAGGGCTGGCAAGCCGCAGTGGCGGCCTCCGGCAGCCTGCCGGAAGATCTGCAGGGGCTCTTCCTGTTCATCGCCCGGACGGCCATTGAAGGCGGCACCTGTCCCAGCGACGCCGAACTCGCGCGGGTCTATGGCAGCCATTCGCCGAGCCGGGCGCGCCGGTTGCTCGGCTACATCGAGGAGCGCGGCCTCATCGTCTGCCACATCGATTTCCGCGGGCAGCGCACGCTCGCCCTGCCGACGCTCGGCGTCGAAACCGCGCCGGGCCTGGCGCAGCCCCGCACGGCCGGCATGCCGCGCAGCGCGCGCGGCTGAGCCGGCGTCGCAGCGCCCGCTCGATGACTTGAACTCACGAATGATGTTCCCGCGCCGGGGCTAATCGGGCCCTCCAAGGGGCGCCATCTTCCTGCTCTCACAGGAGATCAGGATCATGGAATACAGGCGTTTGGGCCATTCGGGATTGATGGTTCCGGCCCTCAGCTTCGGCGCGGGGACCTTCGGCGGACAGGGGCCGCTCTTCGGCGCCTGGGGCAATACCGACGCCGAGGAGGCGCGCCGCCTCGTCGACATCTGCCTCGATGCCGGGCTCAACCTCTTCGATACGGCCGATGTCTATTCGAACGGTGCTTCCGAGGAGGTTCTCGGCGCCGCCATCAAGGGCCGGCGCGACAAGGTCCTGATCTCGACCAAGACGACCCTGCCGATGGGCGATGGTCCGAACCAGGCAGGCTCATCGCGCGGCCGGCTGATCAAGGCGACCGAAGACGCCCTGCGACGGCTCGGCACCGACTACATCGATCTGCTGCAGTTGCACGCCTTCGATGCCGGCACGCCGGTCGAGGAGGTTCTGTCGACGCTCGACGCGCTCGTCCGGGCAGGCAAGCTGCGCCATGTCGGCGTCTCGAACTTCTCCGGCTGGCAGTTGATGAAGGCGCTCGCCGCCGCCGACCGCCATGGCTGGCCGCGCCATGTCGCGCATCAGGTCTATTACTCGCTCGTCGGGCGCGACTACGAGTGGGAGCTGATGCCGCTCGGGCTCGACCAGGGCGTCGGTGCGCTGGTCTGGAGCCCGCTCGGCTGGGGCCGCCTGACCGGCAAGATCCGGCGCGGCCAGCCACTTCCCGCGGGAAGCCGCCTGCACGACACAGCCGAATTCGGCCCGCCGGTCGAGGACGAGCAGCTCTATGCGATCGTCGATGTGCTCGACGCAATCGCGCAGGAAACCGGCAGGAGCGTGCCGCAGATCGCGATCAACTGGCTGCTGCAGCGCCCGACGGTGTCCTCCGTCATCATCGGCGCCCGCAACGAGCAGCAATTGCGCGACAATCTCGGCGCGGTCGGTTGGAATCTGACGGCCGAGCAGGTTGCACGGCTCGACGCCGCAAGCGAGCGCACGGCGCCCTATCCCTACTTCCCCTATCGGCGCCAAGCGGGCTTCGCCCGCCTGAACCCGCCGGCGGTCTGACCAACCATTGGAAGCCGAGCCCTCATCCCGACGAGCGCCGCAGGCGCGTCTCGGAGCATGAGGGCCCGGACGATCGTCGGCCCGCCATCGGCCCTCGCCCTGCGGCGCAAAACTTGACCACCCCGCCCCCGAACGTGCATGACCTGTGGCCATCTACACAGGTCCGGCCATGCGCGTTCTGTTGATCGACAACTACGACAGCTTCACCTGGAACCTGGTCCACCTGATCGGTGGGCTGGGCGCCGAGGTCGATGTCTGGCGTAACGATGCGCTCACCGTCGACGAGGCGCTCGCCGGAGAGCATGACGCGATCGTGCTTTCCCCCGGCCCCTGCACCCCCAACGAGGCCGGCATCTGCCTCGACCTCATCAGGCAAGGCGCTGGACGGAAGCCGATCTTCGGCGTCTGTCTCGGACTGCAGGCGATGGGACAGGCCTTCGGCGGCCAGGTCGTGCGCGCGCCGCTGCCGATGCACGGCAAGGTCTCGCCGATCCGCCACAACGCGCGCGGGCTGTTCCGCGGCATCAACGGCCCGCTGCATGCGACGCGCTATCACTCGCTCGTGGTCGAGCGTGCCTCCTGCCCGGCGGTCTTCGACATCGAGGCGGAGAGCGATGACGGCCTGATCATGGCGCTCTCGCACCGGGAGCTGCCGGTCCACGGCGTGCAGTTCCATCCGGAGAGCATCGCTTCCGAGCACGGAGCGACCATCCTGCGGAACTTCCTCGATCTCGCGGAGCGATGGCAGAGCGAACGCGAAGCCTCCGCCCTGACCCTTTCAGCCTGATTCCGCAGAGTTCCAATGGACGATTTCAAACCTTTCGTCGCCAAGGTTGCGACCGGCGCGAGCCTCTCCCGCGAGGAAGCGCGCGACGCCTTCGACACGATTCTGTCCGGTGAGGTCACTAACGCGCAGTCCGCGGCCTTCCTGATGGCGCTGCGCGTGCGCGGCGAGACGATCGACGAGATCGCCGGCGCCGTCGGCGCCATGCGCGGCAAGATGCTGCCAGTCAAGGCGCCGCCGGACGCGATCGACATCGTCGGCACCGGCGGCGATTCCTCCGGCTCCTACAATGTCTCGACGCTGGCCTCGATCATCACTGCCGCCTGCGGCGTGCCGGTCGCCAAGCACGGCAACCGCGCGGCGTCCTCGCGCTCCGGCGCCGCCGATGTGCTGACCGCGCTGGGCGTCAAGGTGGGGCTCGACCCGGCCGCGACCGAACGCTGCATCCGCGAGGCCGGCGTCGGCTTCATGTTCGCGCCGACGCATCACGCCTCGATGCGCCATGTCGCGCCGGTGCGCACCGAGCTCGGCACGCGCACGATCTTCAACCTGCTCGGCCCGCTCTCCAACCCGGCAGGCGTCAAGCGCCAGCTCATCGGCGCCTTCTCCGAGACCTGGCTGGAGCCGATGGTCAAGGTGCTCGCCTCCTTCGGCTCGACCCGCGTCTGGGCGGTGCACGGCTCCGACGGTCTCGACGAGATCACCACCACCGGGCCGACCCGCGTCGTCTCGCTGGAGAACGGCAAGATCGAGAGCTTCTCCATCAACCCTGCCGATGTGGGCTTGAGCCTCGCGAAACCCGAAGATCTGCGCGGCGGCACGCCGGAAGAGAACGCCGCGGCCCTGCGCGCCGCGCTCGACGGCGGGAAGACCGCCTTCCGCGACATCGCCGCCTTCAACGCCGCGGCAGGCCTGCTCGTTGCAGGCAAGGCGAAGGACCTCCGGGACGGCTTCGCCCAGGCGACGGCCGCGCTCGATTCCGGCAAGGCCAAGGCGGTGCTGGCGAAGCTCGTCGCCGTCTCCAACGCCTGAGGGAGCTGGTCGAATGACCGATATCCTCGCGAAGATCGAAGCCTATAAGCGGCAGGAGATCGCCGCCGCAAAGGCGGCTGTACCGCCGGCCGAGATCGAGAGGCGCGCTCGCGCGGCGGACCGGCCGCGCGGCTTTGCCGCTGCGCTCGCAACCAGGATCGCCGCCGGGACGCCGGCGCTGATTGCCGAGATCAAGAAGGCGAGCCCGTCCAAGGGCCTGATCCGCGCCGATTTCGACCCGCCCTCGCTTGCACGCGCCTATGCGGCGGGCGGCGCGGCCTGTCTCTCGGTCCTGACCGACGAACCCTCCTTCCAGGGCCGCCCCGAATTCCTGACCGCGGCGCGCGCGGCCTCCGGCCTGCCGGCGCTGCGCAAGGATTTCCTCTACGATCCCTATCAGGTCTACGAGGCCCGCGCCTGGGGCGCCGACTGCATCCTGATCATCATGGCCGGCGTCGACGACGCCACCGCCCGGGCACTCAACGAGACCGCGCGCGAACTCGGCATGGACGTGCTCGTCGAGGTCCATGACGATGCCGAGCTCGACCGGGCGCTCGAACTCGAAAGCCGGCTGCTCGGCATCAACAACCGCGACCTGCGCAGCTTCCACGTCGATCTTGCCGTGACCGAGCGGCTGGCGCCGCGTGTCCCGGCCGACCGCATCGTCATCGGCGAAAGCGGCATCTTCACCCATGCCGACGTGCAGCGGCTGAACAAGGTCGGCGTCAACGGCTTCCTCGTCGGCGAAAGCCTGATGCGGCAGGCCGATGTTGCAGCCGCAACCTCGCTGCTGCTGACCGGCAAGGTCCGCGAGACCGCAGCGTGAGCCGGCTCAGCCATCTCGACGCGCAAGGCGCTGCGCATATGGTCGATGTCGGCGGCAAGGCCGAGACCAGCCGCATGGCGGTCGCCGAAGGCCAGGTGGTGATGGCGCCCGAGACCATCGCGATCGTGCGCGACGGCAACGCCAAGAAGGGCGACGTGCTCGGCACCGCCCGTCTTGCCGGCATCATGGCGGCGAAGCGCACCCATGAGTTGATCCCGCTCTGCCACCCGCTGCTGTTGAGCAAGATCGCGGTCGATCTGGAGATCGACGAGGCCCTGCCGGGCGTGCGCGTGCGCGCGGAGGTGAAGATGAAGGGCCAGACCGGCGTCGAGATGGAGGCGCTGACCGCCGTCTCCGTCGCCTGCCTCACCGTCTACGACATGGTCAAGGCGGTGGACCGGGCCATGCGGATCGAGAATATCCACCTGATTCACAAGTCCGGCGGGCAATCCGGCGATTACGACGCCGTGGGCTAGGACCGACAAGCGGGTTTCCGTTTTCGAATGCACCCGATGCGATCCCAAAAGGCATCCTGACATGGCTCTCACTCCGGTCCCGGTCGCGCTCAAGGCCCTGCTCGACAGCGTCCCGGGGCCGACCGGCAGCGAAACCCTGCCACTGGCGCGCTGCGCCTGGCGCGTGCTCGCCGCCGATGTGAAGGCGCTGCGCACCCAGCCGCCCTTCGCCAATGCCGCCATGGATGGCTATGCCGTCCGTGCCGACGACATGGCGGCCGGCCAGCAGCTCCGCGTCATCGGCGAATCGGCGGCCGGCCGGCGCTTCGACGGCAGCCTGGGCTCAGGCGAGGCCGTGCGCATCTTCACCGGCGCACCGATGCCGGAAGGAGCCGACAGCGTCCTGATGCAGGAGAATGCCGAAGGCGTCGGCGGGCCGGTCATCACGGTGCGCGAGCCCGTCGCCAGGGGCCGGCATGTGCGCGCGGCCGGGCTCGATTTTCGCGAAGGCGACGTTCCGCTGATGGCCGGGCGCGTGCTCGACAGCGCCGCACTCGGCCTCGCCGCCGCGATGGGACATCCGCGATTGCCGGTCCGGCGCAAGCCGCGCGTCGCCATCCTCGCCACCGGCGACGAACTGGTCGCGCCGGGGGAACCGGCCGGTCCCGACCAGATCGTCGCATCCAATTCCTTCGCCTTGATGGCGCTGGTCGAAAAGGCCGGCGGCGAAGCGCTCGACCTCGGCATCGCGCGCGACGACCACGACGATCTCGCCGCTCGGATCGGCGCCGCTCGGGCCGCCGATGCCGACGTGCTGATCACGCTCGGCGGGGCGTCGGTCGGCGACCACGACCTCGTGCAGGAGGCGCTGAAGCGGGCCGGCATGAATCTCGGCTTCTGGAAGATCGCGATGCGGCCCGGCAAGCCGATGATGACCGGCCGGCTCGACCGCATGGTGGTGCTCGGCCTGCCCGGCAATCCCGTCTCCTCGATCGTCTGCGGCCACCTCTTCCTGCTGCCGCTGGTCGAGGCCCTGCTCGGCACGCACGACCCGGGTCGCGATCGCTCGATCCCGGCGATCCTCGGAAAAGATATGCCGGCTAATGATGAGCGCGAGGATTATGTCCGCTCCGATCTCGCACTGACTCCCGCCGGATGGGTGACGACGCCCTTCGACAAGCAGGACTCTTCGATGCTCGGCACATTGGCACGCGCCGGCGCGCTGACGATCCGGCCGGCACATGCAAAGCCGGCTAAGCAGGGCGATGCCTGCCGGATCCTGCCATTGCGCTAGCTGCCGCTTGCGGAACACAAGGCGAACAGCTATAGTGTTCTGGCTTTGTTTCGAATCTGCGAGGCGCCGGCGAGGATCATGCTCACACGCAAGCAACACGAACTCCTGCGCTTCATCCAGGAACGCTTGCGCGAAAGCGGCGTGCCCCCGTCCTTCGACGAAATGAAGGACGCGCTCGACCTGCGCTCGAAATCCGGCATCCATCGGCTGATCATGGCGCTCGAGGAGCGCGGCTTCATCCGCCGCTTGCCGAATCGGGCACGGGCGCTCGAGGTCATCAAGATGCCGGACGGGCTTGCCGGCCCGCAGCCGCGCCGCTTCAACCCTGCGGTGGTGCAGGGCGGTCTCGGTACGCACCCCAGCCTCGCCAAGCCGCGCCCGGCCGCGGTCGAGGACGACGGCCGCTCCCCGGTCGCGATCCCGGTGATGGGCCGGATTGCCGCCGGTACGCCGATTTCGGCGATCCAGAGCCGCAGCCACACGGTGTCGCTGCCGCCGGACATGCTGGGCGCCGGCGAGCATTACGCGCTCGAGGTGCGCGGCGATTCGATGGTCGAGGCCGGCATTCTCGACGGGGATACCGTCATCATCCGGCGGCAGGACACCGCCAATACCGGGGACATCATCGTGGCCCTGATCGACGACGAGGAAGCGACGCTGAAGCGGTTGCGGCGGCGCGGTTCCTCGATTGCGCTCGAAGCGGCGAATCCCGCCTATGAAACCCGCGTGCTCGGCCCGGACAGGGTCAAGATCCAGGGTCGCCTGGTCAATCTGCTGCGCCGCTACTGAGCGGTTGTGCCGCCGGGCCGGGGTGTCTGCGGCGATTCTTGCCAGGACGCGAGGCCTTTCGTCTTATCCGGGCGAGACGGCGCGTTGCGGCCGGATGAGTGCGGAACGCCTGGCGGCGTCGGGAGGCATCTCCGGTTTCCGTGTGCTCATGGAGGGCCTTTAGAGACGCTCGGAATCGCTGCTATCGGCCTCGGGCTCTTGCGGTCGATTCGGACGAGTCCGTTCGGGCGGCGGCGGTCTGGGGCGGCTCCATGGCCGCTCGCCGCTGCCGGTCTCTGAGGAGCGGCTGCTCCAGCCGCCGACCGTGGAGTAGAAGGAGGTAGCGCCGTCGCGCGTCAGGGCCATGCGATCGACGAGTCTGGCCTCGCAGGGCGCGCTCCATGGAATGTTGGTGACGACGAGATCGGCGCGGCGGCAATCCTCGATGATCGCCACCCGGTCGCGGGCATAGGATATGCTGCGTCCGCGGGCGTCGTGGACGACGCAGGCGCGGCTGTCGCATTCGATGCCCTTGCGCAGACTCGGGTCCTCCGGCGGACGGCCGTCGCCGTCGGCCACGAGCCATTGCTGGATAACGAAGCGGCTCGGCCGGCCGGCGATGGCGAGGCGGCCGTCGCCGCCGCGGATGGCGAGGCCGGCGCCGTCGCGCTCGATCAGGATGTCAGGTCGTTCCGGCTTGGCGGCGGAGGCGACGCCGAGGACGAGCGGAACGGCCGCGAGCCAGCGCAGCCACGTCGTCCAGAGCGTCAGCCAAAGCAGCGACAGGGCAAAGCAGAGCAGGACGGCCGGGCCGAAGGCGACGACCGAGACGGTCGAATGCTCGATGCCCGCGACCCAATGCGCCACCTTCAGCACGATCTCTGACGCCAGCCCCATCAGCGCCCAGGCCGGCCAGTCCAGCCCGAACGGATAGGCGAGCACGCCGAAGACGGCCGCCGGCATCACGCAGAGCGAGACGAAGGGCAGCGCCATGGCATTGCCGAGCAGGCCGAAGGGGTTGAACGTCTGGAAATGGTAGGCGCCGAAGGGCGCCGTGGCGGCCGTGGCGAGGATCGTCGTCACCAGAATGCCGAGCGTGGCGGTCCAGAGCGTGTGCAGCGGCCAGGGCAAGGCCGAGGGCGGCTGCGATCGGTCGCGCCTGTCCCAGCGCTCGGCGAAGGCGATCAGTGCCGCGACGGCGCCGAAGGACATCTGGAAGCTCGGGCCGAGCAGGGCATCGGGCTCGCGCAGCAGGACGATGATCGCCGCGAGCGCGAGGTTGCGCATGCTGAGCGCCGCCCGGTCGACGAGGATCGCACCCAGCATGACCAGCGTCATGATCAGCGAGCGCTCGGTGGCGACGTCCCCGCCGGAGAAGACGCAATAGGCGGTGGCCCCGAGCATGGCGGCAACCGCCGCTGTCTTTTTCACCGGCCAGCCGAGCGCCAGCGTCTGCGACAGGGCCAGCAGGGCCCGCACCAGCCAGAAGATCGTTCCGGCGGCCAGCACCATGTGCAGCCCGGAGATCGAGACGATGTGATAGATCCCGGCAGCGCGCAGGTCGTTGTTGGTCGCCTCGGTGATGAGGCCGCGCTTGCCGGTGACGAGCGCTGCCGCCACGGCCCCTCCCTGCCCTCCGCCGACATCGGCGATGCGCTGGGTCAGGCCGTTGCGCGCCTTGTCGATCGCGACGTCGAGGATAAGTCGCCACGGTCTTTCGGCAGGTGCCGGGCTGAGCACGATCTTGCCGGCGATGCTGCCCACGGCACCCAGGCCGCGGAAGAAGGCGTCGCGCCCGAAATCATAGCCTCCGGCGCGCGCCGGCCCGGGCGGCGGCAGGAGCCGCGCGGTCGCGGTGATGTGGTCTCCGGCCGCGACCGTGCCGCTGCGGATGTTGACGCGCACCCGTTTCGGCCGCTTCTCAGCCGGCAGACCGGCAATGTCCGTCACCAGCAGGACGAGGCGCGCGCCGGCGTCGCGAGCCTCGACGCTTTCGACGAAGCCGCTGATCCTGCCGATGCGCGGCCGCTCCAGCATCGGCGCCGCGATGTCGGCTGTGCGCCAGATGCCCGCGGCGAAGCCGGCGAACGCCGCCGCGAAGGCGATGCAGAGCGCAGCGGCAACCGGCCGCCCGCGCAACGCCACGGCCAGCCCCGCGATGATCGCGAAGCCTCCGAGCGGTGCCCAGAGCACGGGCTCCCGGTCCGCCGCAAAATACAACAGGATGCCGCAGCCCATCGCCACCGGCAGCCAGAGGAACGGCCGGCGTCGCTCGGCCTCCGTCAGGAAGGCGGCGCCGAGCTGGCCGCGGAGCCAGTCGAGCCAGCCGGCGGCGGGCAGGCCTGCGAGCGCGGCGGAAGGCAGGCGCGCCGGCAGGATGCCGGCCACGGCCCTCAGCGCGCTACGGCGCCCCGGCGCTGCCGGTTGCCTCGCCATCCTCCCGCGACCGCCCCCTGGCGGCGAGCCCCGTGCCGCGCCGCCCTCGAAACCTGCCGGCTGCGCATTGAGCGCTTAACCGCCCGGCGAAGCCATGTTACAGGGCGCGCGCCGATTGTCATGCCTGCTTCGCGGTGTATGGCATTGCCCTTTCCCACGTCTCGCCCCGGGCGGAATTCCGCCCGGCTGGAGTTGCCTTCCATGAGCAATGCCGTCGTCACGCGCTTTGCGCCGTCCCCCACCGGATTCCTCCATATCGGCGGCGCCCGCACCGCGCTGTTCAACTGGCTCTATGCCCGCCGCCATGGCGGCAAGATGCTGCTGCGCATCGAGGATACCGATCGGGAACGCTCGACCGACGCCGCCATCGCCGCCATCCTCGACGGACTGGAATGGCTCGGCCTCGATTGGGACGGCCAGACGGTCTATCAGTTCCAGCGCGCCGCCAGGCACCGCGAGGTGGCCGAGCAGATGCTCGCGGCCGGCAGGGCCTATTACTGCTATGCGACGCCGGCCGAGCTCGAGGAGATGCGCGAGAAGGCGCGCGCCGAGGGCAAGCCGCTGCGCTATGACGGGCGCTGGCGCGATCGCGATCCGGCCACGGCGCCGGACGGCGTCAAGCCGGTCATCCGGCTGAAGGCCCCGCAGACCGGCGAGACGGTCGTGAACGACGAGGTCCAGGGCCGCGTCGTCTGGCAAAACGAGAACCTCGACGACCTCGTGCTGCTGCGCTCGGACGGAACGCCGACCTATATGCTGGCCGTCGTCGTCGACGATCACGACATGGGCGTCACCCACATCATCCGCGGCGACGACCATCTCACCAACGCCGCCCGCCAGACGCAGATCTACGACGCGCTCGGCTGGGACGTGCCGAGCATGTCGCATATCCCGCTGATCCACGGCCCCGACGGCGCCAAGCTCTCGAAACGCCACGGCGCGCTCGGCGTCGATGCCTATCGCTCGATGGGCTATCTGCCGGTGGCGCTGCGCAACTACCTGCTGCGCCTCGGCTGGAGCCATGGCGATCAGGAGATCTTCTCGACGCAGGAGATGATCGAGCTGTTCAATCTCTCGTCGATCGGCCGCTCGCCGGCCCGCTTCGACTACGCCAAGCTGGAGAACCTCAACGGGCTCTACATGCGCCAATCGAGCGATCGTGATCTGCTCGAGGCGCTGAAGGTGATCCTGCCCGAGATCGGCCCGGCGCGCGGCATCGGCCCCGCGCTTTCGCCCGAGCTGGAGGCGAAGTTCCTCGCGGCCATGCCGGGGCTGAAGGACCGCGCCAAGACGCTGGTCGAGTTGCTCGACAGCGCCTTCTATCTCTACGCCGCGCGCCCGCTGCAGCTCGACGAGAAGGCCAAGGGTCTGCTCGACGATGCCGCGCGCGCCCGTCTGCCGGCGATCGCCGCAAAGCTCGCCGCCGTCGCGGACTGGTCGGCCGCACCGCTCGAGGCCGCCGTCCGTGCCTATATCGAGGAAGCCGGCATCAAGCTCGGCCAGGCCGCGCAGCCGCTGCGCGCGGCCCTCACGGGCCGGGCGATGTCGCCTGGGCTGTTCGACGTCATGGCGGTTCTCGGGCGCGAGGAAACGCTGGCGCGGCTGGCCGATCAGGCCTGATCCGGCGCCTGCCCGGCGGGGGCTGCTGCCGCTTGGGCAGGCCATGCTCCGGAGGCGGCACAAGCCGCCTTTCGGCTCGGTTGAATGCGCTGGGCAAATGGTCTAGTGACGCGCAAGTGCATTGCGCCGCAACACGACGCGACGTGCGAATATTGCTTGTACATCAGCCGCATGGATTGCCGTTGCCTCTTCCGCTGACATGCTCTCGTCACGTCAGGCCACTCGGATGACGCACCTTCCGCAGAGCGCCGCGGACGGGGCACGGAAACGCCGGCTGAACAGCAGCGAGCCTTGAAAGGATCGGTATCGATGAGCGGAAATACCAGCCAGCTCCACGTCGGCGACAAGACCGTCGACATGGCGATCAAGGAAGGGTCGGTCGGCCCGGCCGTCATCGACATCGCCAAGCTTTACGCCCAGACGGGCATGTTCACCTACGACCCCGGCTTCACCTCGACGGCGAGCTGCGAGTCGCAGATCACCTATATCGACGGCGATGCGGGCGTCCTGCTCTATCGCGGCTATCCGATCGAGCAGCTCGCCGAGCATGGCGACTTCCTCGAGACCTGCTATCTGCTGCTCTACGGCGAGCTGCCGACGGCCGCGCAGAAGGCCGATTTCGACTACCGGATCACGCGCCACACCATGGTGCACGAGCAGATGGCCCGCTTCTTCCAGGGCTTCCGCCGCGACGCGCACCCGATGGCCGTGATGGTCGGCTCGATCGGCGCGATGTCGGCCTTCTACCACGACTCGACCGACATCTCCGACCCGCAGCAGCGCATGATCGCCTCGATGCGGATGATCGCGAAGGTGCCGACGCTGGCCGCGATGGCCTACAAGTACACGGTCGGCCAGCCCTTCGTGTACCCGCTGAACTCGCTGGACTACACCTCGAACTTCCTGCGCATGTGCTTCGCCGTGCCGGCCGAGGAGTACAAGGTCAATCCGGTGCTGTCGCGCGCGCTCGACCGCATCTTCATCCTGCATGCCGACCACGAGCAGAACGCCTCGACCTCGACGGTGCGCCTCGCCGGCTCGTCGGGCGCCAACCCCTTCGCCTGCATCGCGGCCGGCACCGCCTGCCTCTGGGGCCCCGCCCATGGCGGCGCCAACGAGGCGGCGCTGAAGATGCTCGAGGAGATCGGGACGGTCGAGAACATCCCGAAGTACATCGCCAAGGCGAAGGACAAGAATGACCCCTTCCGCCTGATGGGCTTCGGTCACCGGGTCTACAAGAACTACGATCCGCGCGCCAAGATCATGCAGAAGACCACGCATGAGGTGCTCAACGAGCTCGGCATCAAGGACGACCCGCTCCTCGACGTCGCGGTCGAGCTGGAGCGCATCGCGCTCTCGGACGAGTACTTCATCGAGAAGAAGCTCTATCCGAACATCGATTTCTATTCGGGCATCACGCTGAAGGCGATGGGCTTCCCGACCTCGATGTTCACCGTGCTCTTCGCCGTCGCGCGCACCGTCGGCTGGATCGCGCAGTGGAAGGAGATGATCGAGGATCCGTCCCAGAAGATCGGCCGCCCGCGCCAGCTCTACACCGGCTCGCCGAAGCGCGACTACACGCCGATCGGCCGCCGCTGAGCCGAAGGGCCGAGACTGCTGCTAAGAGGGCGCGGGGCATGACCCGCGCTCTTTCTGTTTTCGGGGACACGCTGCAGGAACGCGTCGACGGCCGGCAGGGGCGGGACACCTGGCCCGGCGCCACGCGCGACGGTCTAAGGCCTTTCGCCGGCCGGCAGGAGCGCGAGCGCGGCCTCGACGGCGTTGACGGCCGGGCTCGGCCCCGCCGAGCGCATGATCGTCTCGACTTCCGCGAAGCCGTCGCATTGTGCCTGCCGGGCCGGGCCTTGCGCCAATATCTCCAGCATGTGCCGGCTCAGGGCGTCGGCGGTGGCCTGCTCCTGAATGAATTCGGGGACGATGTTCCGCCCGAGGATGAGGTTCGGCAAAATGACGCTCGGGAGCTTGACGAGCCGCCGGGCCAGGGCCGCCTCCCAGCTCGCTCCCCGATAGGCCGCGACCGTCGGCACGCCCGAAAGGGCCAGCTCCAGCGTCACCGTGCCGGATGCCGCCAGCGCGCCCCGGGCCGAGCGGAAAGCGGCGAGCTTGCCCGCCTCCCCGACCACGAGCTCGGGCGCAACCGGCCAGCGGGCTGCCGCCTCGGCGATGATCGGCTGCAGCCGCTCGACCGCCGGCAGGATGAAGCGGGCCTCGGGACGCGCAGCGGCGGCCCGCGCCACCGCCTCGCCGAAAACCGGCATCAGGTGATGGATTTCCGACCGCCTGCTGCCCGGCAGAACCAGGACCTGCGGCCGCTCGCTCCGATCCCGCGCCTGCTGCTCCAGCTCATCGGGGCGCAATTCGCCGAGCCGCTCCATGAGCGGATGGCCCACATAGATCGTTTCAGGTCCATGGAGACGGGCGAGCGCGGCCGGCTCGAACGGCAACAGCGCCAGAATGCGGTCGACATGCGGTGCCATCCGGCGTGCACGGCCGGACCGCCAGGCCCAGACGCTCGGGCAGACCCAGTGCACGATCGGAATGCCCGGAGCCCGCGCGCGCACCTTCTTGGCCACGCGCAGGCAGAAATCCGGGCTGTCGATGGTCAGGAGCAGGTCCGGCTGGAAGGCGGCGACGCCGCGCGCCGCATCCTCGATTCGCCGCAGCAGCAGCGGCAGCCTTGCGATCACCGGGCCGAAGCCCATCACCGCGATGTCGGCTTGGGGAAAGAACGGCCGCAGCCCCGCCTCCGGCAAGCCATGATCGCCGACGCCGCGCAGCTCCAGCGGGCGCTCGCCCAGTCGCTCCCGCAGCGCGGCCAGGAAGCGCAGGGCCAAGGCGTCACCCGACGCCTCGCCGGCGATGATGGCCAGGCGGAAGGGGCGCATCAGGCGAAGCCTTCGACGAAGAGACCGAGCTCATCCGCCTGGCGGCCGAGCGCGGCCCGGTCGCCGACCAGCACCTCGCCGGCCCGAACCCCGACCCCGGAGAGCCCGGCTTCAGCGATGTTCCTCAGCGTATCCGGCCCGATGGCCGGCATGTCGACCCGCAGGTCCTGGCCCGTCTTCGGAACCTTGACGAGGAAGCCGTCGCCCTTGCCGATCTTGAGGCGCCCGCGTGCCACCAGATCGGCGACCCGGCGGATCATCGCATCCGTGCCTTCGGCAGCTTCGATCGCGACGACCCGATGATCGGCCAGGATCGCCGCCTGCCCGACATCGAAGGGCGACAGGGCGGCCAGCAACGCGAAGCCGCGCTCGAGCTCGGTGCGCTGCTCCGGCGACACCTGCCGGCGGCCCAGCGGCCCAAGCGGCGCCGTCATCTCGGGAGCGATCTCCGCCGGCCCGTGAACGCGAAAGCCCTGCATCTCGAAGAAGCGGACGACGCCTCGCAGCAGATGGTCGTCGCCGCCCTGAAACGCCTTCGCGAAATGCGGCAGGTGCTTCAGTGTCGAGACCTCGGGCCGCAGCGAGCCGAAGCTCGGCCGTGGCAAGGCCCCGAGCATGACGATATCGGCAATCTCGCGCCGGCGCAGTTCCTTGAGCAGACTGCCGAGCTGGCCGAGGCGATAGCGCCGGACATCGGCGCCTTCGCCGAAGGCTTCGGGGTCGGCCGCGCCGTCCAGCGCCACGATATAGGGGCGCTCGCCATGCCCCGTCACGATGCGGGCGAGCTGAAGCGGGTAGTCGCCGCTTCCCGCGATCATCGCCAGCGGCCCGCGCATCGGGGCCGCTCCTTGCATATCGGCGCTCACCGCTCCGCTGCGGTGGCATCCCGCGGCGTGCAGAGCGGCTTGTCGCCGCCTTCCCTGATGAAATTCAGGATCTCGTCGATCAGGGGATGCTCCGAAAACTCCGCCCCGACATCCTCGACGCGCTCGGCCAGCGTCCCTTCATCGGCGAAAAGCAGCCGGTAGGCGCGGCGCAGCTCGTGGATCTGCTCGCGGGTGAACCCGCGCCGCTTCAGCCCGACGAGATTGAGACCGGCCAGATGCGCCGGGTTGTCACGCACCAGGCCGAACGGAATGACATCGCTCGTCACGCCTGCGCCGCCCCCGATGAAGGAGTGATCGCCGATCCGGATGAATTGCAGCAGGCCGGCGCCGCCGCCGATGATGACGAAATTACCGATCTTGACATGGCCGGCGCACATCGCGTTGTTCGAGAACACCACGCCATTGCCGATCTGCGCATCATGCCCGACATGCGAATTGGCGAGGAAGGCGCAGCTGTTCCCGATGACGGTGGCCATGCCGCCGCCTTCGGTTCCGGGATTCATCGTCACGCCCTCGCGGATGATGCAATCATCGCCGACCGTGAGCGTCGAGGGCTCGCCCCGGTACTTCAGGTCCTGCGGCGGATGACCGATCGAAGCGAACGGGAAGATCCGCCCGCGTGCGCCGATCGTGGTGCGCCCGGCGACCACGACATGGCTGACGAGCTCGACACCGGCGCCGAGGACGACATCCGGGCCGACCAGGCAGAAGGGGCCGATCTTGACCCCCTCCCCGACCTGCGCCTTGGGGTCCACGATCGCGGTGGGGTGGATGGTGCTACTCATCGAAAACTCTTTGACCTAGCTCGCGCGCGGACTGCTCAGGACACCATGGCCGAAATCTCGGCCTCGGCGACGAGGACGCCATCGACTTTCGCTTCGCCGCGGTAGAACCAGATGTTGCGCCGGCGGGCGAGCTTGGTGAGATGGAAGCGGAGCTGGTCGCCCGGAGTCACCGGCTTGCGGAACTTCGCCTTGTCGATCGTGGTGAAGAGCACCGAGTTGACGTGCTGCTCGCCGATGCCGCGCGCGTTCACGACGAGGACACCGGCCGTCTGCGCCATGCCCTCGATCATCAGCACCCCCGGAAAGACCGGCCGCTCGGGAAAATGACCGGTGAACTGCGGCTCGTTGGCGGTGACGTTCTTGATGCCGATGCCGGATTCGTCGCCCTTGATCTCGACGACGCGATCCACCAGCAGAAACGGGTAGCGATGCGGGATGCACGCCATGATCTTCTGGATGTCGATCACATCCAGCGTCGTCGTCGGCTCGCTCATCGCCCCTGTTCTCCACAACTGCGGCGCGCCTGCCCAATCCGCGCGCCGTTTGATCTGTCGCCGCGCCGCCGATCCTTCGCGCCGGGCTGGTTTCTTGCAATGACCGCCCCTTTGCCGGAAACGAGGCCGGTTCGGCAACAGAAATCTCGGCCGCTCCGGGGATAAGGTCCGTGCCGCCCCGCCTGTCCGGTCTCGTCACTCCTGCGGAGCGTCCCCCTTGCGGCCGCGTCGTGCGACCGCCGCCTTGAGCCAGGCGCTCTCGCGCGCCCAGCTCAGCGCCGGCTGGGCCGGGTAGCCGCCGAAGCGGGCGCCGCGCGGAATATCGCCGGCGACGCCGCTCTGTGCGGCGACCTGGGCCCCAGCGCCCACGGTCAGATGACCGGCCAGGCCGACCTGCCCACCCAGCACGACGAAATCCTCCAGCGTCGAGGAGCCCGCCAGCCCGGTCTGGGCGCAGATGACGCAATGGCGGCCGATGACGCAGTTATGGCCGATCTGGACGAGGTTATCGATCTTGGTTCCCTCGCCGATCACCGTGTCGCGGCTGGCGCCGCGGTCGATGCAGCTGTTGGCGCCGATCTCGACATCGTCCTGGACGATCACCCGCCCGATCTGCGGCACCTTCATATGGCCCTTCGGGCTCATGGCGAAGCCGAAGCCGTCCTGCCCGATGCGGGCCCCGGGATGGACGATCACGCGGTTGCCGATCAGCGAGGCCTGAATCGTGCTGCCGGCGCCGATCGAGCAGTTGCGCCCGATACGGACCTGCGGGCCGATCACCGCGTGCGAGGCCACGACCGTGCCTGCTCCGATCTCGGCGCCGGGGCCGATCACGGCTCCGGGGTCGACCGTCACGCCCGGCTCCAGCACCGCCGTGGCATGCACGATGGCGCCGGGCGCCACACCCTGCGAGGCGAAGACCGATTCAGGCCGCAGCGCCGCCGGGAAGAAGCGCGCCAGAACGCGGGCGAAGGCATGGTAGGGCGCAGGCGAAACCAGGGCCACGGTCCCCGCCGGTACGCGGTCGGCGAAGCGCGGCGAGACCAGGCACAGGCCGGCCTTGGTGGCAGCCAGCGCCTCGACGTATTTCGGGTTGTCCATATAGGCGAGATCGGCCGGGCCGGCCATCTCGAGCGCCGCGGCACCCTCGACGCGGCGAGCCGCATCCGCCCCCTCCGGCAGGGAGGCGCCTGAAATGCTTGCGACCTCGCCGAAATCGAGCGAGGTCGCGAAGGGAAAGAAAACGGGATCTGCCATCGCAATATCCGAAGCGGGGCCGGAGCCCCGCCCCGTCAGAACCGCGTGCCGCCGGAGAAGCGGAAGGCCTGGGTGCGGTCGCCACCATACTTGGCGAAGCCGAACGGGCCGTTGCCCCACTGGCCGTCGTCCTTGCTCAGCGCATAGGCGTAGTCGAAGCGGATCGGCCCCAGCGGCGACTGCCACAGCAGGCTCACGCCGACAGACGAGCGCAGCACGTTCTTGTCGCGCACGCAGGCGATGTTTGACTGGCCATAGGGCCCACCGCCAGTCGTGACGTTGAACGCCCTCGCCTCGGAACCCGCGGGGCAGCTGCCCAGCGCCGTCTTGGTGCCGCCGTCGTAGTTGAACAGCGTACCGGCGTCGGCGAAGACCGCGCCGCGCAGGCCGATATCGCGCGGCAGGCCCCAGATCGGGAACTGCACCTCGACCGTGCCGCCGAAATAGGTCGTGCCGCCGAGCGCGTTGGCCGTGGGATCGTTCAGCACGTCGCGCGGGCCGATGCCGGACGGAGCGAAACCGCGAACCAGTGTCGGTCCGAGGAAGTAGTGATCGGCCATACGGAGGTTGCCGCTGGTCGCCTGGACGTGGCCGCCCTGGACGCGGATGAAGCCGACGACGTCGTCGAAGATCTCGCGATAATACCGGGCATCGGCCGCGATGCGCAGGAACTTCGAGTCGCCGCCCACGCCCGCGAACTCCGGCTTCAGCTCCGCGACGAAGCCGTTGCGGGGGTTCTGCACGTTGTCGAGCGAGTTGTAGTTGAAGTTCAGGCCGACGAGCGAGGTCAGCGTCGAGCCCTGGGCTTCCTTGACCGCGACGCTGGCTTCGCCGTTGGTCACGCAGTTGTAGACCGCGTCGGCCGGCAGGCCCGACGTATAGCCGGGGGTGATGCCCGGGATCGGATAGGTACAGTCGTTATAGGGACGCGAGGCCTCGTTCGGGATCTTGATGTTCGTCACGTAGAGCGAATAGCGCGGCGTGACCGAGAATTCTTCCGTGATCGGGAAGGTGAACCGCACCTGACCGCCGGTGACGCGGCTCTCGAAGCGGCCGACATTGTAGTTGTCGTTGTACTTCGAGAACAGGTCGAAGCCTGCCGCCACCCGGTAGCCAAGGAAATACGGCTCGGTGAAGGAGAAGTCGACGCCCTGCGTCCGCTGGCCGAGCGTGCCGGCGATGCGGACGAACTGGCCCTTGCCGAGGAAGTTCGATTCCGACAGCGAGATCTCGCCGATGGCACCGTCCGAGGTCGAATAGCCGCCGGCGATCGAGAACGAGCCGGTCGCCTTGTCCTCGACGTCGATGTTGACCACGACACGATCCGGTGCCGAGCCGGGCTCGTTGGTGATGCGGACCTTGTTGAAGAAGCCGAGATTGGTCAGGCGCCGTTCGGCGCGGTCGACCATGACCTTGTTGTAGGCGTCGCCCTCGCCGAGATCGAGCTCGCGGCGGATGACGTAGTCGCGGGTGCGGGTGTTGCCGCGCACGTTGATGCGCTCGACATAGACCCGCGGCCCCTCGTCGACGACATAGGTGATGCCGATCACGCGGCCCGACGCATCGCGATCGCCGCGCGGGCGAACCTGCGCGAACGGATGGCCCTCGCGATTGACCTCGGTGGTCAGCGCGACGAGCGACTTCTCGACCGCCTCGGCGTTGTAGGTGTCGCCCGTCGAGGTGGCGAGATAGCGCTGCAGCCGCCCCGCATCGACGCCGGGGACCGACGAGTCGACGCCGACATTGCCGACCTTGTACTGCGGACCTTCCTCGACCTGGATGTCGACCACCCAGCCGCCGGCCTGCTCGTCGAAGCGCGCGGTGTTGTTGACGATCTGGAAGTCGGCATAGCCGTTCTTCAGGTAGAAGCGCCGGATCAGTTCGAGATCCGAATTGATGCGGTCCGGATCATAGACGTCCGAGGTCTTGATCCAGCTCAGGAAATTCATCTCGCTCGAGGACATCAGCCCGCGCAGGCGGCCCGACGAATAAGCGTTGTTGCCCGAGAAGTTGATCGACTTGATGCCGGTCTTCCCGCTCTCGTTGATGGTGTAGACGACGTCCTGGCGGCCGTTCGGCAGCGGCGCGATGCGGCCGCTGACGGAGGACAGGCCGTAGCCGGCGCGGCGATAGGCCTCGCGCAGGCGCTCGACGTCGGAATCGATCAGAGCCTGGCTCAGCGGCCCGCCGGCGCGCGACTGCACCACCTGCGACAGCTGCTCGCTCTTCAGGCGGCGATTGCCCTCGAAGGCCACGCGATTGACGACGCCGCCCTGCTCCTTGACGGAGATCACGGTCTGGGCGCCGCGTCGGCTGACCTGGACGCTGCTGAACATGCCCGTCGCCAGCAGGCTCTCGCGAATCTCCTGCGGATTCTCGCGGCCGACGGCGTAGGAGCGGATCGTTTCGGCATCGACTCGCTGATTGCCGTGGACAACCACGGCCTGGGCGAACGCAACACCACCACTCACGGCCAAGATCAGGGCCGAAAGTCCGATCGATCGAGAGAGCCGCGCCTTGGTCGTCCGGCTCTTTTGGGTCGACGTCATCGGGTCGCCTATTCCATTTCTCTGGTCACCACCCCAACAGGGGTCCGCAATCTGGGGGATCGCGGCAGGGCGAGATTTGCAGTGCAATCGCTTCTACAAAGTTTCCCGCAGGGTGCAAACCGCCATCATCGTTAATAAAGTATTTTTAAAGACCTCGTTGCCGGGGTGCCACGCGAGCCGCCGCGATTCCGCCGCAAACGCGGCAGGCGGGGCCGCTCAGAGCAGCCCCTTGACGTGGACGAGGTCGTTCCACGTCACGAACAGCATCAGCATGAGAACGAGCGCCAGCCCGAGCCGGAATCCGATCTCCTGGGCGCGCGGGCTCAGCGGGCGGCCGCGAACCGCTTCGTAGAGATAGAACAGCAGGTGCCCGCCATCGAGCATCGGCACCGGCAACAGGTTCATCAGCCCGATCGAGACCGACAGGATCGCGGCGAGATTCATCAGCCCGAACAGGCCGGCGTTCTGCGCCACGGCGCCCGATACCTGCGCAATCCGAATCGGGCCCGATAGCTGGTCGGTCGAGGCGCGGCCGCGCACCAGCTTGGCGATGTAGTCATAGGTCTGGGTGACGATGAACCAGCTTTCGGTGACGCCCTGCTTGACGGAATCGACCAGCCCGAACCGCTGCGTCGTCCAGTCTTCCGGCCGCGGCGAGGCCTTCACGCCGATCACGCCGATGCGCTGCTTGCCGAGCGGCGAATCCATCTCGACGAGGGCCGGCGTCACCGGCAGGGTCACCGTGCTTCCGCCTCGCTCGACCGTGACGGACAACGTCTCGTCGGGGCGCGTCTGCACGATGCGCTGCATGTCGGAGAAGCTGTGGATCGGCTGCCCGTCGATCGTGATGACCAGGTCGCCAGGCCGCAGGCCGGCGCGCTCGGCCGCGCTGCCGGCCACGATCTCGTCGACGCGCGGGGTCAGCATCGGCTTGCCGAAGATGAAGGCCGAGCCGGCGAAGATCAGGATCGCCAGCAGGAAATTGGCGATCGGCCCGGCAGCCACGATGGCCGCCCGCTCGCCGATCGACTGGGCCGGGAAGGAGCGCGCCCGTTCCTGCGCCGTCATGCGGCTGACGGCCTCGTCGTCCGGGGCGCTGGAGACGTCGGCGTCACCGGAGAACTTGACGTAGCCGCCGAGCGGGATCAGCGCGAAGCGCCAGCGCGTGCCGTGCCGGTCGTTGAAGCCGAAAATCTCGCGCCCGAAACCGATGGAGAAGGTCTTCACATCGACGCCGCACCAGCGTCCGACCAGGAAGTGGCCGAGCTCGTGGATGAAGACGACCAGGGTCAACACAAACAGGAAAGGCACCAGATAGACGAGCACGGAATGCCCGGCGCTGCCGATCGACCCCAGGATTTCCATCGAACTCTCCCGATCCTTTCTTGTTAGGTGACAGTGAACGAGGCTTGCGACAAGAGCGAGGCGGCCCGTCGTCGCGCATCATGGTCAATGGCGAGCGCCTCGGCGACGTCGCGCGGGGCTTTCGCCCCTCCGGCATCCTGCGCGCAGACCTCGGCGACCAGCGCCGCGATCCCGGGAAAGCGGATCCGTCCGGCAAGGAAGGCCGCGACCGCGACCTCGTTCGCGGCGTTGAGAATGGCGGGCTTGGCGCCGCCTTCGGCGAGCGCCGACAGGGCGAGCCCGAGCGCCGGAAAGCGCTGCAGGTCCGGCCGTTCGAAGCTCAGCGGCTCGCCGGCAGCGAGATCGAGGAAGCGCGCCGGCGGTGCGTCGAGCCGGCCGTCGATGCCCAGGCAGTGTGCCGCCGCGACCCGCATGTCGGGCACCGCCATGCCGGCGCTGACCGAGCCGTCGCGGAAGGTGACGAGCCCGTGCACGACCTGTTGCGGATGGACCAGAACGTCCAGCTGGTCCGGCAAGAGATCGAAGAGGAAGCGGGCCTCGATCACCTCCAGCCCTTTGTTCATCAGGCCGGCGGAATCGATCGTGATCTTGGCACCCATGGCGTAGTTCGGGTGCTTGAGCGCCTGCTCGGGGCCGGCGGCCGCGATCCTCTCGGCGCTCCAGGTCCGGAACGGCCCACCCGAGGCGGTGAGCGTCATGCTCCGGATCGAATCGAGCGGCTCCTGGCCGAGCACCTGGAACAGCGCGTTGTGCTCGGAATCGAGCGGCAGCATCCGCGCGCCGGCGGCGGCCGCGCGCGCCATCACCGCCTCGCCGGCGCAGACCAGGCTTTCCTTGTTGGCGAGCGCGATCGTCCGGCCCGGCGTCAGGGCCGCGAAGGTCGCCTCCAGCCCCGCCGCCCCCGCAATCGCGCTGACGACGATGTCGGCCGGTCGGGCCACGGCCTCCAGCACGGCCGCGCGCCCTGCCCCGCTCGCGATCCCGGTCCCGGCCAGCGCCTGCTTCAACACCGCGCCGGCAGAGGCGTCGGCGAGCGCGGCGTATCGCGCGCCGACATCGATCGCGACACGCGCGAGCCCCTCGGCATCCCGGCCGCCCACGACGGTATCGATCGCCAGCCGTTCCGGATTCTCGGCCACCACGTCCCGGACGGAGCGGCCGACGGAGCCGGTAGCCCCCAGAAGCGTGACGGTGCGAAGCGGCATCGGCTCAGAGTTCGATATGGAAGGCGAAAAGAGCGAGCCCCGCGAGGACCAGCACGGCCCAGTAGCCGTCCAGCCGGTCGAGGAAGCCGCCATGGCCCGGGATGAGTCCGCTCGAATCCTTGGTGCCGAAACGCCGCTTCAGCGCGGATTCGTAGAGATCGCCCGCCTGGCTCGCGACGGAGGCGGCGAGCGAGGCCGCCAGGACGCGGCCGTTCACGCCGAACCCGCCGGTCGCCGCCCAGCTCCAGATCAGCGCGCCCGCGACCGTTCCCGCCAGCGTGCCGCCGATCGCGCCGGACCAGGTCTTCTTGGGGCTGACGCGCGGCATCAGTTTGGGGCCGCCGAGCGTCCGGCCGGTGAAATAGGCGGCGATGTCGGTCAGCCAGACGACGGCGAAGCTCCACAGGATCAGCGCGAGGCCGGCCACCGGCCAGTCGCGCAGGGCCGGCGTGATAATCGCGAAGGCCAGCGCATAGGCGACGCCGCAGAGCTCGAGCGGCAGGCGTCCCCGGACGAAGGGAGCCGACAGGGCACCGAGGAGCGCGGCCGCGGCCGTCACCCCTACGACGGCCGCGGAGGACAACGGCAGGAGCGCCAGGGCGAGGCCTGCCACGGCGACGCCCGCTCCGGCCGCGACGGCGTTGGCACGGCTGACGATCGAGAGCCATTCATAGGCGACGATGCCGGCGACCAGCACCCAGACCAGACGGAACGGCCAGCCGCCCCACAGCGTGACGGCGAGCACAGCGGCCGCCAGCACCAGCGCCGAGACGACCCGCCGCTTCAGCTCGCTGGCGCCCGGCCCGGGCGCTGCGGAGGCAGGTTCATTCACGCGACGTCCACGCTGCGGTCTGCCGGAGCCGCGAGCCCGCCGAAACGACGCTCGCGCTGCCGGTACTGTGCCAGCGCATCCTCGAAGGCGGCGCGGTCGAAATCCGGCCACATCACCGGGGTGAAGACGAATTCGGCATAGGCCGCCTGCCACAGCAGGAAGTTGGAGATGCGCGTCTCGCCGGAAGTGCGGATCACGAGCTCCGGATCCGGCAGGTCCCGCGTGTCGAGCCGCGCGGCGAGCGCGGCCTCGTCGATGGCCGATGGATCGATGCGCCCGGCCGCGACATCAGCGGCGAGCTCGCGAGCGGCCCGCACGATCTCGTCGCGCGAGCCGTAGTTGAAGGCGATCGCCAGGATGAGGCCGGTATTGCCGCGGGTGCGCGCCTCGGCATGCTCGACGAGGCGGCGCAGCTCCGGCGCCAGGTCCTGCCGGCTGCCGATGATGCGCACCTGCACGTTGGCGCCGGCGAGCTCGGCCAGATCCTTCTCGACGAAATGCTTGAGCAGCCCCATCAGGAAGCTGACTTCGGCATGGGGCCGACGCCAGTTCTCGGTCGAGAAGCTGTAGAGCGTCAGCACCGCGATGCCGAGATCACTGGCATTGCGCACCGTACGCCGCAACGCTTCCAGCCCGCGCCGGTGGCCTTCCTGCCGCGGCAGACCGCGCATCTGCGCCCAGCGGCCGTTTCCATCCATGATGATGGCGACATGGTTGGGGGTCGATCGCCCCGCATCGCGCTGGCCAGATGACATTCGGATGAGCCTCGCTGGGCCGAACTGGGACATCACCCCGTCCACGGACGGAGCCGGATCAGACGTGCAGGATTTCCTTTTCCTTGGCCGCCAGCGCCTGGTCGATCTCGGCGATGTGCTGGTCGGTCGCCTTCTGGACCTGGTCGGACTGGCGCTGGGCGTCGTCCTTGGTCATGTCGCCGTCCTTCTCGAGCTTCTTGAGGATGTCGATGCCGTCGCGGCGGACATGGCGCACCGCGACCTTGGACTCCTCGGCGTATTTATGGGCGACCTTGACCATCTCCTTGCGGCGCTGCTCGTTGAGCTCGGGGATGCGGATGCGCAGCACCTGCCCTTCGGTCTGGGGATTGAGGCCGAGGTCGGATTCGCGGACCGCCTTGTCGACGGCCTGGACCATCGAGCGGTCCCAGACCTGGACGCTGAGCAGGCGCGGCTCGGGCACGGAGACCGTGGCGAGCTGGCTCAGCGGCGTGCGTGCGCCATAGGCCTCGACCGTGATCGGATCGAGCATGTTGGCGGAGGCGCGGCCGGAACGCAGCGAGGCGAGATCGCCCTTGAAGGACTGCACGGCACCAGCCATGCGGCGCTTGAGGTCGGCGAGGTCGAACGTCGTCTGGGCCATTTCAATCAGGACCTTGCAGATAATCGAAAATCGGCGCGACCATGGCGGCGAGGCCGCACAGGGTCAAGATTTACCTGTCCGAACAGCATTTTCCTTGCACGGGAGCAAGGAGAAAGCCGCCCGAAGCGGGGAAACCGCGGCGGGTGGCTGGAACCAAGCTTGGCAGCCGCCTCCCGCACACCCATCTCCACATTACCGTCTCGCCCCGCTGCGAGCCAGTTCCCGTTCGCATAAAGCCTTGGAGAAACGGCGTGCCCCGGCTGAACCGCATCATCGAGACCGCGCTCTATGTCGACGACCTCGAACGCGCCCGCACCTTCTACGAAACCAAGCTCGGTCTCGAGCCGCTGCTCAAGACCGCGACGCTGTTCGCCTATGATGTCGGTGGCCAGAGCGTCCTGCTGCTGTTCCAGCGCGGTCAGTCGCTGCATACCCAGTCCTCTGCCGGCGGCAGCATTCCGCCGCATGACGGGCATGGGCCGCTTCATATCGCCTTCGCCGTGGAGGAGAGCGAACTCGCCGCCTGGGACGAGAAGCTGCAGCAGCTCGAAATCGCCGTCGAGGGCCGGATGGACTGGGACCGGGGCGGCAGGAGCCTCTATTTCCGCGATCCCGACGGTCATCTGCTCGAGCTGATGACGCCGGGAATCTGGCGCACCTACTGAGAGTTCGCCGGGTCTTCAGCGCTCCCCATTCTTCGAGATGCCGTTCCTCGCGGAGCGGCATCTCGGGTCGAGGGCTTCGGAAGTCTCGGGCAGAACCTAGAAATGCCGCCGGCTCAGGGCGTCACATAGGTCGCCCGGCCTTCACCGCGCAGCACCGCGGCGAGCGCGCCCTTCTCGGCGATCGAGAACACGACGATGGTGAGCAGCGCATCGCGGGCCAGCGCGAAGGCGGCCGTGTCCATCACCTTGAGGTCGCGCCGGATCGCTTCCTCATGGGTGAGCGTGTCGTAGCGGGTTGCGCTCGGATCCTTCTTCGGATCGGCGGTATAGACGCCGTCGACCTGCGTCGCCTTGAGCAGATGGCTGCAGTCCAGCTCGGCGGCGCGCAGCGCCGCGCCCGTATCGGTGGTGAAGTACGGATTGCCGGTGCCGCCGCCGAGGATGACCACCTTGCCGTTGCTGAGATGGTCGAGCGCACGCTTGCGGGCATAGCTCTCGCAGAGCGAGGGCATCGGCACCGCGGACATGGCGCGGGCCGGCGCACCGGCCGCCTCGATGGCATGCTCCAGCGCGAGCGCATTCATCACCGTGCCGAGCATCCCGATCGAATCGGCGGTCGTGCGGTCGAGCCCCTTGTTGAGGCCCTGCACGCCGCGGAAGAAATTGCCGCCGCCGACGACGATACCGACCTCGACGCCCTCGCGCGAAGCATGGGCGATGTCGGCGGCCAGCGCGACCAGCGTGCCGCCATCGAGGCCGGAACCCTGCGGCCCGGCCAGGGCCTCGCCGGAGAGCTTCACGAGAACGCGTTTGGGTCTCATCGATGGTCTCTCCGTGATTGTGGCGGCCGCGGGGATCGGCGGCTCGTCCTCCTACAAGAAAGGCCGCGCGATGCGCGGCCTTTCTGTCACCTCGTCAGGGGCTTGTCAGCCCGTCTTTGTCCGGGCGGGTCGCTCAGCCCGTGGTGCCGCCGGCGGCGGCGACCTCGGCGGCGAAGTCCTGCTCTTCCTTCTCGATGCCCTCGCCGAGCGCGAAACGGGCGAAGCCGGTGAGCTTCACCGGAGCGCCGACCTTGCCCTCGATCTCCTTCAGGACCTGCGAGACCGACTTCGAGCCGTCATGGATATAGGCCTGCTCCAGCAGGCAATATTCCTTGGCGTAGCTCTTCAGGCCGCTCTCGGTGATCTTGGCGAGGACATGCTCGGGCTTGCCGGCGTTCTTCTCGGCCAGGATCGCCTTCTCGCGCTCCAGGACCTCCGGAGCGACCGAGGCGAGATCGAGCGCGACCGGGTTGGTCGCTGCGACATGCATGGCGAGCTGGCGACCGAGCATGGCGAGCTCGTCGCCCTTGCCGGTCGACTCGAGCGCGACGATGACGCCGATCTTGCCGAGCCCGTCGGCGATCGCGCCATGGACGTAGGAGCCGATCACGCCCGACGACACCTTGAGCGAAGCGACACGGCGCAGCGTCATGTTCTCGCCGATGGTGGCGATGGCGTTGGCGATCGCGTCCTGCACGGTGCCGCCACCCGGATAGTGATGGCCGAGCAGCGCCTCGACATCGCCGCCACGCTCGAGCGCGACATCGGCGATGGTCTTGGCCAGCGCCTGGAACTCGGGGTTGCGCGCGACGAAGTCGGTCTCGGAGTTGACCTCGACGACGACGCCCTCATGGCCCTGCACCGCGACGGCGACGAGGCCTTCGGCGGCGACGCGGTCAGCCTTCTTGGCAGCCTTGGACAGGCCCTTGGCGCGCAGCCAGTCGATGGCGGCTTCCATGTTGCCGTCGGTCGCCGACAGCGCGGCCTTGCAATCCATCATGCCCGCGCCGGTCTTGTCGCGGAGTTCCTTCACGAGTGCGGCGGTGATCGCTGCCATGGTCTCAAATCCTTGCTGTCGTTGCGGCGCAGGTCCGGTGACCGGCCGCGGATCATCTCATTGCGAGGCCGCTGATGGTGAAACGCCGACGCTCCGTTTCCGGCCGTCGGCGCTGGTCGGCATCACATCAGAAGCCCGATTGCGACGCGCCGATGACGCGTCGCAATCGTGAGGCCTAATTACGCGTCGGCGAGCTCGCGCGCCTGGGCGACCCAGCCCTCGCGCTCGATCTTGCCGCCGAGCTTCAGGTCGTGATCGACCTTGGTCACGTCGGCCGGCGACATCGCCGCGATCTGCCAGAAGTGGTAGATGCCGCCGTCGTTGAGCTTCTGCACCGCGTCCGGGCCCATGCCCGAGAGCTTGGTCAGATCGTCCGGCGCGCCGCGCGGGGCGGTCAGCGTCTCGAAAACCTGGCCGTCGGCCGCGACCGGCTCGAGAGCCTCCTCGACGACCGGCGCCTCGGCGGCACCGACGTCGATGCCCTGGTCGCCCGAGGCGCGGCCGATGCCGTCGATCGCCGAGCGGGCGATCAGGTCGCAATAGAGCTGGATCGCGCGGCCGGCGTCGTCATTGGCCGGGACCGGGAAGGTGATGCCGTCCGGATCCGAGTTCGAATCGACGATGGCGGCGACCGGGATGCCGAGGCGCTGGGCCTCCTTGATCGCCAGCTGCTCCTTGTTGGTGTCGATCACGAAGATCATGTCCGGCGTGCCGCCCATGTCCTTGATGCCGCCGAGCGCCTTCTCGAGCTTGTCGCGCTCGCGCGACAGCATCAGGCGCTCCTTCTTGGTCAGGCCGGTGCCGCCGCCGTTGAGCAGCTCCTCGACCTTGCGCAGGCGCTGGATCGAAGCCGAGATGGTCTTCCAGTTGGTCAGCATGCCGCCGAGCCAGCGGGAGTTGACGTAGTACTGCGCCGAACGCTTGGCCGCATCGGCGATGGCATCCTGCGCCTGGCGCTTGGTGCCGACGAAGAGGACGCGGCCGCCACGGGCGACGGTGTCCGAGACCGCCTGCAGGGCGCGGTGCAGCATGGGCACCGACTGCGACAGGTCGAGGATGTGGATGTTGTTGCGGGTGCCGAAGATGTAGGGCGACATCTTCGGGTTCCAGCGGTGAGCCTGGTGGCCGAAATGGGCACCGGCTTCGAGGAGCTGGCGCATGGAGAGATCGGGCAGAGCCATGGTGTTCGTGTCCTTCCGGTTGAGCCTCTGGGGAGCGAATGAAACGGCCATAGGCTGGCCGATCACCGGAACGCCTCGGTGTCGAGGTGATGCTCCCCATGTGGAATGCGGTGCGCCATACACGCGATCCCGCCGGATTGCAACCCGCCGGGAGCGGCACGCCCTACTCTCGCCCGGCGGCAACCGGCTGCGCCGCCATGGCCTGCGCGATCGTGGCGAAGTCGCCCTCCTCCACCGCAAGCACGCCGAAGCGCAGCCGGTAACCCCAATTCGGCGCGCCCTCGCTGAAACGCAGGACCGGAAGCAGCGGTCGTATCGGGGCCGGCCGCGCTGAAGACCAGTTCACGTCCCGCCGGAACGGCTCGAAACCTGCGGCCATCACGCCCCGATACGGCTCGCCTGCCCCGATACGGCCGATCGCGGTGAAGGATTGCAGCCCGTCGGGCTGGCCCATCTTCTCGCTCGGCGAATAATAGACGATGCCGTCACCGGGCTCCATCCTCCGCAGCGGACCGGCCTTGCCGTGATTGACCTGCATGAAGCCGCCGGCAACGCCGCGCCGGACATGTGTGGCGCAGGCGACCGCGATCCAATGCCCCGTCACGACATCGCCTCAGGATTCGGACGGCCAGAATACGCGCAGGCGGTGTCCGTCGGGGTCCGCCGCGGTGAAGGTCCGGCCGAAATCGAGATCGGTCGGCTGCTGCAGGATCGTGATGCCGCGCCCGCTCCACGCGGCGCAGGTCGCATCGACCGCCTGCGCCGAGGGCGCGACCATGGCGATCTCTGCAGCTCCGCCCTGCGCTGCGGCGGCGGGCTCGACCGTATGCCGCGACCATAGGCCGAGGCGAGCCCCCGACGGCAGCGCGAACATCGCAAAGGTCGGCGACTGCTCCAGCGGCGGCTGGCCGATGAGATCCGCATAGAAGCGCGCGCTGGCCGCCGGGCTTTCGACATGCAGCAGGATGAAATGGGCATCGAACATGGTGGGCTCCCGCGATCCGTCCGGAGTGGACAGGACGGAACGCTAGAATCAGATGCTGCCAATTTCCGGCAGCGTCCCTCACCGGGGCGACGGAATGCCTTCCTTCTCGCGCCAGGCCTTGAGCAGCGCCGCGCGCCGCTGCGGGTAACGCTCTTCCAACGGAACGAAGGCGGCGATCCTGTCGGTGCGGAAATGCCGGAAATCCCGCCTGAGCTCGCACCAGGCGACGAGGACGCGGACATGGTCGAAGAAGGAGAGCGCCAGCGGCCAGACGACGCGCTCGCTCGCCCGCCCCTCGCCGTCACCATAGGTGATCCGCGCCCGGCGTCCGGAGCGGATGGCGCGGCGGACGGCCGAAAGATCGACGGTATCGCCGGCGGCGATGGCGGAACCCGGCCCGAGCATCAGCACCGCATCGTCGACTCGGCCGGCGAGATCCGGCGGCAGCACCGCGACGATCTTGGCCATGGCATCCCGCGCCGCGAGCGCGAGCGGTCCATCGGCCCGGTCGGCAACCCAGCGCGAGCCCAGCAGCAACGCCTCGATCTCATCCTCTCCGAACATCAGCGGCGGCAGCATGAATCCGGGCTTGAGCACGTAGCCGAGCCCCGGCTCGCCCTCGATCGGTGCGCCCTGCCCCTGCAGCGTGACGATGTCGCGATAGAGCGTGCGGATGCTGACGCCGAGCTCATCTGCAAGCTTGCGGCCCGACACCGGCCGCCGGTGGCGGCGCAGGAGCTGGACAAGATCGAGCAGCCGCTCGGTGCGCGACAAGGCGGCTCCTTCAGCCCGGCAGATCGGCCGTCTTGATCCGGCTCACATCGTTCTCCGCCATCTCGGCCCAGGCACGGGCCAGCGAGCCTTCGAGATCGATGGCGCGGCAGGCGTCCTCGACGACATAGGCGTCGAAACCCGCCCGCGCCGCATCCTGCGCCGTCCAGTTGACGCAGAAATCGGTGGCAAGCCCGACGATGACCGTGCGCAGGATGCCTCGCTCGCGCAGATAGCCGGTGAGGCCGGTCGGCGTCGTGCGATCCGCCTCGACGAAGCCGGAATAGCTGTCGACCTCCCGGCGATAGCCCTTGCGGATCACCGCCTGCGCCGGCGTCATGTCGAGACCGGCATGGAACTCCGCTCCCTTGCTGCCCTGGACGCAATGCTCCGGCCAGAGCACCTGCTGGCCATACGGCATCGCGATCACTTCGAAAGGCCGCTTGCCGGTATGGCTCGAGGCGAAGGAGGAATGCCCCGCCGGGTGCCAGTCCTGCGTCATCACCACATGGGAGAAGCGCTTCGCCAGCGCGTTGATGACCGGCACGACCTCGTCGCCGCCGGGAACCGCCAGCTTGCCGCCGGGACAGAAATCGTTCTGGACGTCGACGACGATCAGAGCGGTCCGCGCATCGATCACCGGTATCTCCTGTGCCCTGGCGCCGCGCGCGGCTGCCGCGGCGCCGACTGCCACCGCTCCCGCCATCAAACTGCGCCGGTCGATCCCGAAAGCTTCCGCCATGGCCGCCTCCCGCGACACCGGCCGGGATGCCTTGCCACCCCGTGGAGCCGATGCGACGCCGGTCCAGCCTGCGTCAGCCCGGAAGAGACGGCAAGAGGCGGGCTGCGGCACGACGCTCAACTGTGCGAGAGCGCAGAACCGCCTGTCAGCGCAGCTCGACCGAAACCACGCCGGGCGCGGCACGCACCGCATTGGCGACCTGCTGGCTGACCGGATACTTGCCCGGCAACTCGATCTCGACCTCCTGCGCGCCGTCGTCGAGGATCATCACGATCGAGACCTTGCCGTCGGAGCGCGAGGCCTCGCCGCGCGGCCGGATGCGCTCGGCGATCGAAGACACCGCCTTGTCGTCGCGCAGATAGATCAGCAGATCCTGCTTCTGGCGCGAGGCGAGGTCGTCGAGCACCTCGACATCCTCGATCCGTGGCCGAACCTCTTCGCCGTCGAGCACCGCCGACAAGCGCAGCACCAGCGCCCTGCCCGGCTCCAGCAAATCGCGGTAGCGCATCAGCCCTTCAGAGAACAGCACCGCCTCGAACTGGCCGCTCGGATCGGACAGGTTGACGATGCCCATCTTGGAGCCGGACTTGGTGCGCCGCTCCGATTTATCGATGACGGAGACCGCGACCTTACCGACGCCGGTGCCGTTGACGCGCACGGTCTGGGAGAAATCGGCATAGCGTTGGACGCGCAGGCGCTTGAGCACATGCTCGTAATCGTCCAGCGGATGGCCCGAGAGGAAGAAGCCGACAGCCTCGTGCTCGCGCTTCAGCTTCTCGGCCGGCGCCCAGGGCTCGACCTGCGGGATGCGGAAGGCCTCCTGCACCACGCCGCCGCCGAGCAGGTCGAACTGGCCCGCTGCCGCCTCGTCACGCGTGCGGTTGGAGAGCGCCAGCATGCCGTCCAGCGCCGCGACGGCCCGGGCACGATCCGCCTCCAGTTCATCGAGCGCTCCAGCCGCGATCAGCGCTTCCAGCGTGCGGCGGTTGACCAGCCTGGTGTCGATGCGACGGGCCAGATCGGCGAGATCGCGGAACGGGCCGGCGGCCTGTCGCGCCGCGACCAGCGATTCCACCGCTGCCCGGCCGACGCCCTTGATGGCGCCGAGCGCGTAGAAGATCTTGCCGTCGGCGACATCGAACTCGACGCCGGACTGGTTGATCGCCGGCCGCTCGACCTTGATCCCGAGACGCTCGGCATCGCGGCGGAATTCCGAGAGCTTGTCGGTATTGCCCATGTCGAGCGTCATCGACGCGGCCAGGAACTCGACCGGGAAATTCGCCTTCAGATAGGCGGTCTGGAAGGCGACGACGGCATAGGCCGCCGCATGGCTCTTGTTGAAGCCGTAATCGGCGAACTTGGCCAGCAGATCGAAGATCTCGGAGGCGGTTTCCTTCTTGATCTTGTTCTCGATCGCGCCCTTGACGAAGCGATCGCGCTGGGCGTCCATCTCCGCCTTGATCTTCTTGCCCATGGCGCGGCGCAGAAGGTCCGCCTCGCCGAGCGAATAGCCCGAGAGCGCCTGCGCCACCTGCATCACCTGTTCCTGATAGACGATGATGCCGTGGGTCTCGCGCAGATAGGGCTCCATGCCGGGATGGAGATAGGTCGGATCCTCCAGACCGAGCTTGCGGCGGCAATAGGTCGGGATGTTGTCCATCGGGCCCGGCCGGTACAGCGCCACCAGCGCGATCAGGTCCTCGATGCGGTCGGCCTTCATCTCGACCAGCGCCTTGCGCATGCCGACCGATTCCACCTGGAACACGCCGACCGTCTCGCCCCGCGCCAGCATGGCGTAGGTCGCAGGGTCGTCGAAGGGGAGCTGCGCCAGATCGATATGGATGCCGCGCTGGGCGATGAGCTTCACCGCGGTCGTCAGCGTCGTCAGCGTCTTGAGGCCGAGGAAGTCGAACTTCACCAACCCGGCCTGCTCGACCCATTTCATGTTGAACTGGGTCACGCGCATGCCGGTGCGCGGATCGACCGAGAGCGCGACGAGCTGTTCGAGCGGCCTGTCGCCGATCACCACGCCTGCGGCGTGAGTCGAAGCATGGCGGTGAAGCCCCTCCAGCTTCTGGCCGATTTCGAGCAGGCGCGCGACGATCGGCTCGTCCTGCGCCGCCTGCTGGAGCTTGGGCTCGCCCTCGATCGCGTCCTTCAGCGAGATCGGCTTGGCCGGGTTCTGCGGTACGAGCTTGGTCAGCTTGTCGACCTGGCCATAGGGCATTTCCAATACGCGGCCGACGTCGCGCAGCACGCCACGCGCGAGCAGCGTGCCGAAGGTGATGATCTGCGCGACGCGCTCCTGCCCGTAATGATGCTTGACGTAGTCGATCACCTCTTCGCGCCGGTTCTGGCAGAAGTCGATGTCGAAGTCCGGCATCGAGACGCGGTCGGGGTTGAGGAAGCGCTCGAACAGCAGGCCGAAGCGCAGCGGGTCGACGTCGGTGATGGTCAAGGCATAGGCGACGAGCGAGCCCGCGCCCGAGCCGCGGCCCGGCCCGACCGGAATATCATGGGCTTTCGCCCATTTGATGAAGTCCGAGACGATCAGGAAATAGCCCGGGAACTTCATCCGCGTGATGATCGAGAGCTCGAAATCGAGCCGCTTCTCGTAATCCTCGACGGAAAAACCCTCCGCCGGGCCGTGCTTGGCGAGCCGCGCCGCGAGGCCGGCGCGGGCCTGCGCCTCCAGCTCCTCGGCCTCGTCGCGCCCCTCCTCGCCGAAGCGCGGCAGGATCGGCTTGCGGGTGGTCACGCGCCAATGGCAGCGCATCGCGATCTCGACCGTGTTGGCCAGCGCCTCGGGCAGGTCGGCGAAGCGCTTCTGCATCTCGGCGCGCGAGGCGAAATAGTGCTCGGGCGTGACACGACGGCGCGTGCCATCCGAGACGAGCCGCCCCTCCGCCACCGCGAGCAGCGCGTCATGCGCGTCGAAATCCGCGGGCTTAGCGAAGAAGGGTTCGTTGGTCGCGACGATCGGCAGATCGGCATCATAGGCGAGGCGCAGGAGATGCGCCTCCAGCGCCGCTTCGTTCTCGCGGCCATGGCGCTGGATCTCGACATAGAGCCGGTCGCCATAGATGCCGGCGAGCGTGGCGAGGCGGGTCGCCGCCACCGGAAGCTGGCCATTGCGCAAAGCCGTGTCGATCGGCCCGTCGCTGCCGCCAGTCAAGGCGATGAGATTGTCGTGATAGGCCGCGAGGCGTTCGACCGTCGTCACCGGCTGGCCGGCGCCACCCGTCGCCAGCGCCGCGTCGCTGACGAGCTTCATCAGGTTGCCGTAGCCGGCCTCGTCCATGGCGAGCAGGACGATATGCGGCAGGCGCTGCGGCTGGACCGGCTTGCGGCCCCCTTCGCCCTCGTCGGCGAAATCGACCGAGAGCTGGACGCCGGCGATGGGCTGCAGGCCGGAGCCCGAGAGCTTTTCGGAAAACTCCAGCGCCCCGAACAGATTATCGGTATCCGTCAGCGCCAGCGCCGGCTGGCCATCGGCCGCGGCGAGCTTGGCGATGGTCGCGACCGTCATCGCGCCTTCGAGCAGGGAGTAGCTCGAATGGACATGGAGATGCACGAAGCCGATCTCCGACAGGATGCGCGCCTCGCCTGCTTCCCGTCCCATGTCCCTCTCCTGCCGCGGCGCCGCGACTCGTCCAGCCGCCTCTATCGCTTATGCCGCCGCGGCCCTGCCGGCGTCGAGGCCGATCCCGCCGGCACGGGCCGGCTGTGGATGACTCCTGCCGCGATCAGACATGCGGGCCGGAGAGAAGTGCGGCCCAGAGCCAGATCATGCCCAGGAACACCGCCAGCGAAGTGATCTCGGCCAGCCCGGCGGCGAATTTTCGCGCTGCAGTCATGACGAACCTCCGTCGTTCTCGATAGGTTCATTTTAGTTCATGTTTTGTTCTGGTCAATCGCACTCGTTGAAACGCGCGGCCGCCCGGCTCGAAAGAGTCAATGATCGCTTAACGACTCGGATATTCAGCGTGGTTTCGCCAGCGACCGCCCAGCCTGAAAATTCATCGCGCCCTCATTCCGGGGAGCCATTTCATCGGCAATGGCGTCTGGAAGGACGTTCTGGAAGGCTCCGGAACCATCGGACGCATCCTTCGAGACGCGCTTGACCGCGCGCCTCAGGATGAGGGCTGCCGTGCGTGTCGTCCTTTCGGATTCCCGGGCCGCCGCTGCGGGCGATCCCAGACTGCAGCCGCTCAGCGCAGCGGAACGACCAGCCCGTCGCGGATCGTCACCTGGCGATCCATCTGACGCGCGAGTTCAAGGTTGTGCGTCGCGATCAGGGCCGCCAGCCCGGAGGCGCGGGCGAGCGCGATCAGCGTGCCGAAGACATGCTGCGAGGTGTGCGGATCGAGATTGCCCGTCGGCTCGTCGGCCAGCAGCAGGCGCGGGCCGTTGGCGACGGCCCGGCCGATGGCGACGCGCTGCTGCTCGCCGCCGGAAAGCTCTCCGGGCAGATGGTCGAGCCGCTGGCCGAGGCCGAGGAAGCTCAGGAGCTCGGTCGCACGCTCTTCGGCCTCGCCCCGGTCGAGGCCGCGGATGCGCTGCGGCAGCACCACGTTCTCCAGCGCCGTGAACTCCGGCAGCAGATGGTGGAACTGGTAGACGAAGCCGATCTCGGTGCGGCGCAGCCGCGTGCGCCCCTTGTCGTCGAGCTTGGTCGTCGCGAGCCCGCCGACGAAAACTTCGCCGGCATCCGGCTTCTCGAGCAGCCCGGCGACGTGCAGCAGGGTCGACTTGCCGGTGCCGCTCGGCGCGACCAGCGCGACGACCTCGCCTGGCCAGAGCGCGAAATCGGCCTTGCGCAGCACCTCGAGCGGCGCGTCGGCCTGTGGATAGAAGCGCTCGACCTGCGAGAGGAAGAGCGTCGGCGTCTCCTGTGCCATGCTCAGCCCATCCTCAACGCTTTGACCGGGTCGAGGCGGGCGGCCTTCCAGGCCGGGTAGAGCGTCGCCAGCAGCGACAGCACCAGCGCCATCAGCACCACGCTCGACACGTCGCGCCAGTCGAGCACGGACGGGATGTCGCTGAGGAAGCGCACCGTCGGGTCCCAGAGATTGGCGCCGGTGATCCAGTTCAGCGCGGCCATGATCGACTTGATGTAATGCGAGAAGAGAACGCCGAGGATGAAGCCGGCGAGCGTGCCGACGACGCCGATCGTGGCGCCTGTGATCAGGAAGACGCGCAGCACCGTGCCGGCGGTCGCACCCATGGTGCGCATGATCGCGATGTCCTCGGTCTTGTCCTTCACCAGCATGATCAGGCCGGACACGATGTTCAGCGCCGCCACCAGAACGATCAGCGTCAGGATGATGAACATCACGTTGCGCTCGACTTCCAACGCATTGAAGAAGCTGCGGTTGCGCTGCCGCCAGTCCGAGAGCACGAGCGGGCGCGGGGCATCGGCCTCGATCGCGTCGCGAACCTTCTGCGTGTTGTCGGGATTATCGACGAAGATCTCGATGACGTTCACGTCACCGTCCCGGTTGAAATAGGCCTGGGCCTCCGAGAGCGGCATGTAGACGAAGGTGCCGTCGAACTCGGTCATGCCGATCGAGAAGATCGCCTTGATCGGATAGGCCTTGATGCGCGGCGCGGTCCCGAACGGGGTGGAGGCCCCCTGCGGTGTTACCAGGGTGATGGTGTCGCCGACCTGGACGCCGAGCGCATTGGCCAGCCGGATGCCGATCGCGACGCCGGGCGGCGCGGCGTCGAAGCCTTCGAGCGTGCCGGACTTGATGTTGCCACCGATGAAGGGGATCGCCTTGATGTCGGCCTCGCGCACGCCACGCACGAGCACGCCGCTGTTCCCGGTCTGCGAGGAGGCGAGCGCCTGCCCCTCGACCAGCGGAATGGCGAGCTTGATGCCCTGCACCTTGCGCAGCTTCTCGGCGACGCTGTCGTAATCGTCGAGCGGGCGGTCGATCGGCGTGGCGAAGATGTGGCCGTTCACGCCGACGATCTTGCTCAGGAGTTCGATCCGGAAGCCGTTCATCACCGACATCACGATGATCAGCGTCGCGACGCCGAGCATGATGCCGAGGAAGGAGAAGCCGGCGATGACCGAGACGAAGCCCTCGCGCCGGCGGGTCCGGAGATAGCGCCCGGCGAGCGTCCATTCGAAGCTGGCGAAGGGCTTCGTTCCGGTCGGGATATCGGCGTTGTCGGCGACGGCGCTCACATCCGCGCTCCGGCCCTGCGAGACGTCATGACGGCGGGTTTCCTCACGCCGCCCGGCCCTTGAAGCGGTCGAGCGCGGCCTCGAGCGAGACGGTCTCGCGCTCGCCGCCGGCACGGCGCTTGATCTCGACCTTGCCCTCGGCCAGCCCCTTCGGGCCGATGATGATCTGCCAGGGCACGCCGATCAGATCGGCGGTGGCGAATTTCGCGCCGGGGCGATCGTCGGTGTCGTCGAGCAAGGCATCGTAGCCCTTGGCGAGCAGGTCCTTGTAGATGCGCTCGGAGGCGCCGTCGGTCGCCGCATCGCCGGCCTTGAGGTTGATGACCGCGACGTCGAAGGGCGCGATCTCCTCCGGCCAGACGATGCCGGCGTCGTCATGGCCGGCCTCGATCAGCGCCGCGACGAGGCGGCTCGGGCCGATGCCGTAGGAGCCGCCATGCAGCAGCACCGGTTGGCCGTCAGGCCCGGCCACGGTCGCGCCCATCGGCTCGGAATATTTCGTGCCGAAATAGAAGATATGCCCGACCTCGATGCCGCGCGCCGAGACGCGCTTGTCTTCCGGAACCGCCTCGAAGGCGGCCTTGTCGTGCATCTCCTCGGTCGCGGCGTAGAGGCTCGTCCACTTGTCGAAGATGCCCTGCAGTCCGGCGACGCTGTCGAAATCGGTGTCCGCCGCCGGCGTCTCGAAATTCAGGTAGTCGCTGTGGCAGAAGACCTCGCTCTCGCCGGTCGAGGCGAGCACGATGAATTCATGCGAAAGGTCGCCGCCGATCGGGCCGGTATCGGCCTTCATCGGAATCGCCTTGAGGCCGAGCCGCGCGAAGGTGCGCAGATAGGCCGCGAACATGCGGTTATAGGCGTGGCGCGCCGCGTCCTTGTCCAGATCGAAGGAATAGGCGTCCTTCATCAGGAACTCGCGGCCGCGCATCACGCCGAAGCGCGGGCGGACCTCGTCCCGGAACTTCCACTGGATATGGTAGAGGTTGAGCGGCAGATCCTTGTAGGACTTGACGTAGGCGCGGACGATCTCGGTGACCATCTCTTCGTTGGTCGGCCCGTAGAGCATCTCGCGGTCGTGCCGGTCCTTGATGCGCAGCATCTCCTTGCCATAGGCATCGTAGCGCCCGCTCTCGCGCCAGAGATCGGCCGACTGGATCGTCGGCATCAGGATCTCGATGGCGCCCGAGCGGTTCTGCTCCTCGCGGATGACGTTGCTGATCTTGTTCAGCACGCGCAGGCCCAGCGGCAGCCAAGCATAGATGCCGGCCGATTCCTGGCGGATCATGCCGGCGCGGAGCATCAGCCGGTGCGAGACGATCTCCGCCTCCTTGGGCGTATCGCGCAGAAGGGGCAGGAAGTAGCGGGAGAGACGCATCGGGAAACCTGTCGGAGGGCAGTGCGCGAACAACCGCGCCGGAAACTACGCAACGAGTCGCTTGACCTGAGAGACACCATCGCTCTCGGCAAATTGCAAACCAAAATGAGCAGGAAGCGGCGGAAGATGGCGAAGTTATGTGCCTTTCGCCGCGGCCCGGTCAGCGCCGGGCGAAACGCGCCTTGAGCGCGGCCAGCACCGGGCGCGGCACGAAGGCCGAGACGTCCCCGCCCATCGCCGCGATCTGCCGGACGAGCGTCGCGGTGATGTGCCTCGCGGCCGGGGAAGCGGGGAGGAACACAGTCTGCAGTTGCGGCGCCATGGTCGCGTTCATGCCGGCCATCTGCATCTCGTAATCGAAATCGCTGCCGTCGCGCAGGCCGCGCAGAATGATGCCCGCCCCTGCCCGCTTCGCCGCATCGACCGCGAGGTCGTCGAAGGTCACGACCTCCAGCGCCGTGCCATGCCGGGCCAGCAGCGGCATGGCCACCTCCTTCAGCAGACCGGCGCGCTCCTCGGCGGAAAACAGCGGCGTCTTGCCGGGATGAACGCCGATCGCCAGCACCAGCCGGTCGCAGAGGCTGGCGGCGGCGGCGATCACGTCGGCATGACCGTTGGTCACGGGATCGAAGGAGCCGGTATAGAAGGCGATGCGGGTCATGCTGCAGCGTTAGAGCATCGGATCGAAAAGGGGAATCCGCATTTCGACGCCGTGCCAGGTCATGCCGCCCGAACCTGGACGATGAACTCGCCGACCCGGGCGTTCAGCCGGTTGGCCAGCTCCGAGAGATC
Organism: Allobosea sp. 67-29; assembly: GCF_001898115.1. Classification (GTDB taxonomy): domain Bacteria; phylum Pseudomonadota; class Alphaproteobacteria; order Rhizobiales; family Beijerinckiaceae; genus Allobosea. The sequence continues at coordinate 390,502 of NZ_MKSQ01000007.1, forward strand.
GGCGGAGGCCCGCTCGACCGCCGCAGCCGCTTCCGCCGTCTGGGCCGAGGCGGCCGAAACCAGGCTGGTCGCCTCACCGATGCGGACGAATTCGTCGGTCGCGGTTCCCACGTCGAGGACGATCTCATGGGTCACGCCATGCTGATGACGCATCGTCTCGGCGGACCGGCAGACGACCTCGCTGAGACTGGCGATCATCTCCCTGATCCCGGCAATGGCATCGACGGTCGCGGTGGTCGCCTGATTCATCGCCGCGATCTGACGGGCGATATCGTCGGTCGCGCGCGCCGTCTGGCCCGACAGCCCCTTCACCTCGGAGGCGACGACGGCGAAGCCGCGGCCCGCCTCTCCGGCACGGGCGGCCTCGATGGTGGCGTTGAGCGCCAGCAGGTTGGTCTGCGCCGCGATCTCGGAAATCAGGCCGACGACGTCCGACACCCGCGCCGCGCCGACCGCGAGCGAGTCGACCACGGCGCCCATGTGATCGGCATAGTCCCGGGCGGTCCGGGCCGAGCGGTCGGAAGACTGCATGTCGCCGTCCAGCCGATCGATGACCACGCACAGGCCTTCGGCCGCCGAGCCGATGGAGCGGATGCTAGAGACCGCCCGCGCCGCGGAATCGTGAACGGTCCCGGCGCTTTGCCGGGTTTCGTTCACCCCGCTGTTCAGTTCCGCCGCCGTGACCTTGAGCCCCTCCGCCGCAGCCGAGACGGCCGTGGTGGCGCTGAGCACGGAGCGTTCGAGATCCTCCGCGAGATCCGACAGCAGCAGCTCGCGCTGGCGCCGGCTCTCCAGATCGCGCTCCTCGCGTTCCCGCAGGCGCAGGCTTTCCTCCTCGCGCACGCGCTGGCGGATGTGCTGGACGGAAGCGGCGATGGCGCCGATTTCGTCGCGCCGATGCGCGCCCGGTATCGGCATCGCCGTGCGGCCGGCGGCTGCTTCCGCCAGCGCCAGCGCCAGACCGCCGATCGGCCGTGCGACCGAGATGCCGAGCAGCAGAGCGACCGCCGCGATCGGCACCAGCGCGCCGAGGCCCGCGACGATGATCGCATTGTCGATCTGGTCGACCACCGCGAAGACGTTCTTTTCCGGCTCGGTCAGCCAGAGAAGCCAGTGCAGGTCGCCCAGCTGGATCTCGCGCCCCTTGGCGACCAGCGCTTCGCCGGCACGGCTGCGCAGCTTGAGGAGGCCGCCTTCGGCGGCATCGAGCCGGCGCTGGTCGAGCGTGCCCTCAGGCGCCCGCGCGTCACGCCGCGCCGCGGGGTCGGAGCGCATGAAGCCGTCCCGGCCGAGCACATAGCTGCGGATCTGCGGAGAGCTGGCGGAGAGCGCCGACAGGCTCTCGTCGATGAAGCGCGGCCCCACCGAGACCACGAAGGTCCCCATCACCTCGCCGCCGCCGTCGGCATTGCGGAATTGCTGCGCGATGAACGCGCGGGGCGGCCCGCCGATCAGGTCGTAGGGCGCGAAATCCACGGTCGCCTGCTGGTTGGCCGGCAGCCTTGCGGCGGCCGTCACGGCCTGGGCGAGCCCGGTTCCGGCCAACTCGGGGGCGCTCAGCAGCCGGCCGAATTCCGGGCCCTTGGTCACGCTGTAGACGACGCGCCCGTTCGGGGCGACGAGGTAGATGTCGGCGTAGCCGAATTGCTGGAGCACGGAGAGATAGGTTTCGTGGATCGGCACGTGCCGCCAGGAATAGGCGGTCCTGTGGTCGACGCCGCTCCTCCTGCGCCTGTCCGCCGGTGCGACGGCGGGGTCGTCGCGGAAATAGTCGGTGATGTCGCGCAGGCTCTGCGGGTTGATCTCCATCCATTGCGCCAGCGCGTCGATCATGCTGACCGCATAGGCGCTGCGCGCCTGCACGGCGACTTCGGCATGAAGCCGCTGCCAGCGCTGCTCGATCACCTGAGCGTGGCTGTCGGCGAGGAGGCTCAGATGCTCGCCGGCCGCCGTCTCCGCCCATGATGATACCGTCCGGTAGGCGGCCCACCCCACCGAAAATGCCGACAGGCAGGCGAGCGCCAGCATGGCGAGGGGAAGCCTAACCCTGAGACTGAACAAGCTCCCCGCCCTCGACCTTGCAGAAACGCTGCGTCATCGAAGCAGAGCCATGTTAAATTTCGCTGAAACAGCGGCCGGCCAAGCAAGCCGACCGGTCGCTGCCAGCCCGTGCCGGGCGGCCGGTCTCGTCGGCACCGAAGCCCTCCTTCGGCACCAGCCCGTCGAAAAGCCGGCCAGGCGGTTCAGGAAAGCGGAACGAAGGTTGCGAGCGCGGCCAGGCTGGCGGCGACGATCGACGCGAAAACGAGCAGCGACGCGCAGACCGAGACACGACGCGGATAGGCATAAGGCTGACCGGCGAACATGGGCATGATCTCGACGAATCACGAATTACTTCCGTTCCGCTAGGTGAGGATCCGGGCGGGCCGCGCCAAGGCAACAACGTGACGAAACGGTGACATCGCCGGCGTTTCGGCGGCTTTCGATTGGCTTTTCGCGCCGGGCACCCTAAATCGCCCGCCATGCTCACGCTCAACGACATCACCTATCGACTCGGGGAACGCCTGTTGCTCGACCATACCGGCGTCGCGATTCCCGACGGCGCCCGGGTCGGCTTCGTCGGCCGCAACGGCACCGGCAAGACGACGCTGTTCAGGATCATCACCGGCGAGCTCGGCACCGAGAGCGGCAATGTCAGCCTGCCGAGGGGCCGTCGCATCGGCGGCGTGGCACAGGAGGCGCCCGGCGGCCCGGAGACCCTGATCGAAGTCGTGCTCGCAGCCGATACCGAGCGCACCGCCTTGATCACGGAATCCGAAACCGCGACCGACCCGCACCGCATCGCCGAGATCGAGACGCGGCTCGCCGACATCGGCGCGCATTCGGCCCCGGCGCGGGCCGCGATGGTGCTGCACGGCCTTGGCTTCGACGAGGCGGCCCAGCAGCGCCCCTGCGCGGATTTCTCCGGCGGGTGGCGCATGCGCGTCGCGCTCGCCGCCGTGCTGTTCTCCGAGCCCGACCTGCTGCTGCTCGACGAGCCGACCAACTATCTCGACCTCGAAGGCACGCTCTGGCTCTACGACTACCTGGAGCGCTATCCGCACACCGTGATCGTCATCAGCCACGATCGCGAATTGCTGGACACCTCGGTCGACCACATCATGCATCTCGACCAGGGCAAGCTGACGCTCTATCGCGGCGGCTACTCGTCATTCGAGAAGCAGCGCGCCGAGAAGCAGATGCAGCTTGCCCGTGCACGGGAGAAGCAGGAGGCCGAGCGCAAGCATCTCCAGTCCTTCGTCGACCGCTTCAAGGCCAAGGCGACCAAGGCCCGGCAGGCTCAATCGCGCGTCAAGCGGCTGGAGAAGATGCAGACCATCGCCGCGATCGTCGATCGCGACGTGCAGCCTTTCATGTTCCCCGGCCCGGAGAAGCCGCTCTCGCCGCCGATGATCGTGCTGGAGGATGCCGCCGCCGGCTATGGCGAACGCAAGGTTCTATCGAAGCTCAATCTCTCGCTGGCGCCTGACGATCGCATCGCCCTGCTCGGCTCGAACGGCAACGGCAAGTCGACCTTCTGCAAGCTGATCGGCGGGCGGCTCGACGCCATGTCCGGCGAGATGAAGAAGTCGAGCAAGCTGGAGACGGCCTATTTCGCCCAGCACCAACTCGACGAGTTGCGCATCGAGGACACGCCGGTCGGCCATCTGCGCGACCTGATGCCGGACGCGCCCGAGGCCAAGGTGCGCGCCAAGGCGGCGCAGATCGGCTTTCCGGCCTCGAAGGCCGATACGCCAGTGAAGCTGCTTTCGGGCGGCGAGAAGGCGCGGCTGATGCTCGGACTCGCAACCTTCCACGGCCCGCATCTGCTCATTCTCGACGAGCCGACCAACCATCTCGACATCGACAGCCGGACCGCGCTGGTCAGCGCGATCAACGACTATCCGGGCGCGGTCATCCTCGTCAGCCACGACCGCTTCCTGATCGAGGCTTGCGCCGACCGGCTCTGGCTCGTCGGAAATGGCTCGGTTAAAAACTTCGACGGCGACATGGACGACTACCGCGCCTATGTGCTGGGCGCCGCCAAGGCCGAGAAGCGCGGCAAGCCGGCCCCGGAGGCGGCAGCCAGGCCGAAAGCCGACGAGCGCAAGGAAGCGGCGACGAAGCGCGTCGCGCAGGGTCCGCTGCGGCAGAAGCTCAACCTCGCGGAGGCGCGCATCGCCAAGCTGACCGGCTTGATCGAAAAAGTCGACGAGGCACTCGCCAACGGCGCTTTCGCGCGCGATCCCGACAAGGCGCTGCAAATTTCGCGGCAGCGGGCTGAGCTGGCCGAGGCGCTGACGGCGGCGGAAGAGGAATGGCTGCTGTTGGGTGAGGAGCTGGAGAGCGCCTGAGGCGTCCGCCCGGCCGCAAGCGGGCCGCGGCGTTTGCCTCTCTGAAACGACTGTCGGGCCATGTTTGACGGGTCGCCCGGAGAGCCGATGTGGAAACGTCCCTTTATCTGCCCGTCAAAAGCTTCCTCGAGGGCCTGGGCTACGCCGTCAAGGGCGAGATCGGGCATTGCGATCTCGTCGGGCTCCGGGATGGCGACCCGGCCGTGGTGGTGATCGGCGAGCTCAAGCTGACATTCAATCTCGAGTTGATTCTCCAGGGCGTGGATCGCCTGAGCCTCGGCGACGAAATCTGGCTGGCCGCCCGGCTTTCTGCCAAGGGCAAGGGGCGCGAAAGCGATCCGCGATACCGCAATCTCTGCCGCCGTCTCGGTCTCGGACTATTGGGCGTGTCCCCGTCCGGCCGCGTCGACGTCCTGGTGTCCCCGAGCGCACCCGAACCGCGCAGGAACCATCGCCGGCGATCGAGGCTGGTCGAGGAGCACAGGCGGCGGCAGGGCGACCCCGTCGCAGGCGGAGGCACGCGCAAGCCGATCATGACGGCCTATCGCCAGCAGGCGCTCGCCTGCGCGGCCGCAATGTCGGAGGGCCCGCAACGGCCGCGCGATCTCAAGCCGGCCTTCCCGGATGCCCAGAAGATTCTGCGGCGCAATGTCTACGGCTGGTTCGAGCGGTCGGCGCGCGGTGTCTATGCGCTGACGGAAACGGGCCGGAGCGCCTTGTCGACATGGCTGCCGGAAGCAAGGCAGGGCAGCGATCCGGGCGCCGAGGTTGAGGCTCGCGCCTGATGGGAGGGGCGGCTCAGCCTTCTCCGCCCGGCTTCACGATCCGCCCCAAGCGGTTGTCGGTAAACAGATAAAGCTCGCGGCCGCCGGGCTCGGCATAGAGCACCTGCACCTCGCGCTGGCCCTTGCCGCTCTCGCCGATCAGCACGTCGGTCGGCGGCTTGCCCTTGAGCTTGACCAGCTCGCATTCGGTGATCCCCGGCGCGATCTCTTGCGGCAGCGGCCGGGTCGAGGGGTCGAGCGAGACGCCGACGCTGCATTCCCCCTCCGGCGTCAGCACGGGCTCGCGCGTCGAAATGCCGGCACTGGCCGTGCTCGTCGTCGTCGTGGTGACGCCGCCCTTCGTCTCCGATTGAAAGGCGAAACCCCCCATGTCGACCGAGCAGCCGCCGAGCGCCGCGGCGCAAAGAAATAGAACGGGCAGTCTCACGCTTTTTTCTCCCAGCGCCCCGCTTCGTCCTGCTGCCAGTAGCTGGCCGCATGTCCGGAGGCCCGCGCCTTCTTCCAATCCGCACGGGCGGCATCGAGCGCCTCGGGATCGTCGCCATCGAATATCAGAACGACGCGCTCGTAGTCCTGCAATGCGTCGGGAATGCGGACTCCGTCCGCGCAGACCCGGACGTGCGCCGCATTGGGATTGTGTGCCTGCGTCGTCAGCACGACCGGGTTCTGCGGCGCATCCGCCTCCAGCGCCGTGACATGCGGCAGGAAGCTCTCGTCGGCATAGGTCCAGAGATGATCGTCGACGGCGCTCAGGCGCTCCTGGCTGGAGACTTCCACCACGACCTTCTGCTCGCGCGCCAACGCCCGCTCGAGAATGGTCGGCAGGACCTGCTCGAGCGGGCGCGACTGCAGATGAAAGAACAGGATCTCAGCCATGTGCGACAGTCGGCGGTGGGCCATCGGCAGTCCGGATCTGCCGGCGCCGGAATCCCGGCCACCGACGGCCCATTGCCGACCGCCGACCCCAGCCTCTCCATGTCCGCGACGAGAGCATCACCCAGCCGCCTTCAGCTCTCGTAATGATCCCTCACCAGCCGGTCGAGCAGACGCACGCCCCAACCGGGCCCCCAGGAGCGGTTGATCTCGCTGTCCTTGGCTGCCATGCCGGTCCCGGCGATGTCGAGATGCGCCCAGGGCACGTCGTTGACATGGCGCTGCAGGAACTGCGCCGCCGTGATCGAGCCGGCATAGCGCCCGGCGGAGTTCTTCATATCCGCGAATTTCGAATCGATCATCTTGTCGTAGGCCTTGCCGAGCGGCATGCGCCAGACCGTCTCGCCGGTGGCCAGCCCCGCCGCCGTCAGCCGCTGCGCCAGCTCGTCGCTGTTGGTGAACAGGCCGGCATTCTCCTGCGCCAGCGCCACGAGGATGGCGCCGGTCAGCGTCGCCAGGTTGATCATGAAGCGCGGCTTGAAGCGGTCCTGCGTGTACCAGAGCACATCGGCCAGGACGAGGCGCCCCTCCGCATCGGTATTGATGATCTCGATGGTCTGGCCGGAGAGCGAGGCGACGATGTCGCCGGGCCGCTGGGCATTGCCGTCGGGCATGTTCTCGACGAGGCCGATGACACCGATCGCGTTGACCTTGGCCTTTCGGGCGGCGAGCGCGTGCAGGAGCCCGACGACGCAGGCGGCGCCCGCCATGTCGCCCTTCATGTCCTCCATGCCGGCACCGGGCTTCAGCGAGATGCCGCCGGTATCGAAGGTGACGCCCTTGCCGATGAAGGCGACCGGCTCGTCGCTCTTGCCCGCACCGTTCCAGCGCATCACGACGACGCGGCTCTCGCGGCGGGAGCCCTGCCCGACACCGAGCAGCGCCCGCATGCCGATCTTCTTCAGGTCCTTCTCGTCGAGCACCTCGACCTCGACGCCGAGCTTCTCGAGCTTCTTCGCGCGATCGGCGAACTCTTCGGGATAGAGGACATTCGGCGGCTCGTTGACCAGGTCTCGCGCCAGCAAGACGCCCGCGGCGATCGCCTCGGCCACCTTGAGCGCCTTCCGCGTCGCCGCCGGATCGGTGACCCGAAGCGTGACCGAAAGCGTGCCGGCCTCGTCCTTGTCCTTGCTCTTCGTCTTGTAGCGATCGAACCTGTAGCTGCGCAGCCTCAGCCCCAGCGCGAGCTCGGCCGCCTGCTTCGCCTCGATCTCGGCGCCGGGCATGGCCGCCACCACATCGGCATCGCGGCCGCCGCCGAGCCGGCCGGCGATCGCACCGCCGAGCTTCACGAAATCGAGCTCGCCGCGCTCGCTCGAAGGCCCCAGGCCCACGACGATCAGCCGTTCATAGGCCGCTCCCTCCGGCGAGGGCAGCGTCAGACCGGAGAACGCCTTGCCCTTGAAATGCGAGGCCGCCGCCATGCGCGCCAGCAGCGAAGCCGCATCGCGGCCGGCCAGCGCCTCCGCCGGCCCCGACAGCACGAGGTCTTCGCCGACGAGGACGACGAGATCGCGCCCCTCGACGGCGTCCAGGGCTTTGATCTCGAGCTTCAGGCGCTGCGACATGGTCCGCTCACAATCTTGCGAAAGTCGTCGGGAAGAGACAGTTGAAAGGCACGGCGCGGGCGATTCCCGTTTGCGCCGCAAATCCGCCTATACCATAGGGTGTGTTCGACGAACCACCTTGGGGAGTTCCTCTCCCCGCCTCCCGGAAAGCGACGCGTGCTCCTCAACCGTCTCGACCGATACATCCTGAAGATCGCGGCGGTCGCGGCGATCGTGCTGCTGCTTGGCCTGACGGGCGTGATCTGGGTGACGCAGGCCCTGCGCGAGGTCGACCTGATCACCGGCAAGGGCCAGACCGTCCTGATCTTCTTGACCGTCACGCTGCTCTCGCTCCCGGCGCTGCTCGCCGGCATCGCCCCCGTCGCGCTGTTCATGTCGACCCTCTACACATTGAACAAGCTCAACGGCGATTCCGAGCTGATCGTCATGAACGCCGCCGGCGTCGCCCCGCATCGGGTCACCCGGCCCTTCCTCGTCCTGACGATGGCGACGGCGGTCATCGTCGCCTGGATGACCATCTCGGTCATGCCCGCAAGCTTTCGCACGCTGCGCGACCTGATCACCCTGATCCGAGCCGATTTCGTCGCCAACGTCGTCAAGGAGGGCCAGTTCGTCTCGCTCGATTCCGGCGTGACCTTCCACTATCGGGAGAAGGTCGGCGACGCGCTGGTCGGCATCTTCATGCAGGACCGCCGCGACCCGACGCAGCCCTCGATCTATCTCGCCGAGCGCGGCCGTACCGTCGAGGCCGAAGGCCAAAGCTTCCTGATGCTGGAGAAGGGCACCATCCAGCGCGAGGCCAAGAACACCAACACCACCTCGATCATTTCCTTCGAGCGCTACGCGCTCAACCTGTCGGCCCTGACCGGCGACAGCAGCGGCGGCCCCGGCGAGGGCGACGGCGACAAGGTGGTCTACAAGCCGCGCGAGCGCTCGACCTGGGAACTGCTCAACCAGAACCCGAACGAACCCTATTACAAGATCCAGGAAGGCCGCTTCCGGGCCGAGCTGCATAACCGCCTCTCGGCTCCGCTCTACCCCTTCGCCTTCATGCTGATCGCCTTTGCCGCGATCGGAGAGGCGCGCACGACGCGCCAGGGCCGGGCCCTCGCGATCCAGGCCGCGATCATGATCGTCGGCGCGACCCGCCTCGCAGCCTATGCGGCCTGGACGGCGAGCGTCCGCTCGCCTTTCGCCGCCGCGCTGCTCTACATCCTGCCGATCGCCGCCATCCTCCTCGCGATCGCCTTCATCTTCTACGGCGAGCGGCTGCGGCCGGTGCTGTCACGGGTGATGACCCCGCTGACCCTGCCCCTCGCCCATCTCGCATCTCGTTTCCGGCGCGCCTGATGCTGCTCTTCACCACCCTCGGCCGCTACCTGACGCTGCGGTTCACGCGCGCCATCCTCAGCGTGTTCAGCACCTTCTTCTTCCTGATCGGCACGCTCGACTTCGTGGAGCTGATGCGCCGCGCCGGCGACTCGCCGATCGCCACCACGCCGAAGATCATCATGCTCGCGCTCTATCGCGTGCCGAGCGTCGCCGAGCAGATCTTTCCCTTCGCGGCGCTGTTCGGCGGCATGTTCGCCCTGCTGACGCTGAGCCGGAAGCTCGAGCTGGTCGTGGCGCGCTCCGCCGGCGTCTCGGCCTGGCAGTTCCTGCAGCCGGCGGTCGTCGTGGCCGGCGTGATCGGACTCGTTTCGGTGATGGCCTACAACCCGCTCGCCGCCGAGATGAAGCGGCGCGCCACCGCGCTGGAGACGAGGCTCTTCGTGCGCGCGGGCGGACAGTCCGCCGCAAGCCTGCCGGAGATCTGGCTGCGCCAGACCAGCGTCGACGGGCAGGCCATCATCCGCGCCGCCGGAGCACGGCCGGATGAAGACGGGCTCTCGGGCGTGACCGTCTTCAATTTCAACCACGACGGCTCGTTCCGGGATCGAATCGACGCTCGCCAGGCCGTGCTTCGCCCGGGACATTGGGAGCTCAGCGACGCGCGGCTGACCTCCGCCACGGAAGAGCCACAGAGCTACAAGAATTACACGCTGGCGACGACGCTGGAGCCCGACCAGATGCGGCAGAGTTTCACGCCCCCCGAGGCGGTCGGCTTCTGGGCGATGCCGTCGGCGATCGAGCGGACGCGTCGCGCCGGCCTCGACATCACGCCCTATGAGCTTCGTTATCAATCACTTATGGCGCGCCCGCTGCTGCTGGTCGCCATGGTGCTGGTCGCCGCATCCGTTTCTTTAAGATTTTTCCGGTTTGGTGGAGTGACCAAACTGGTGGTGGCTGGCGTCACGGCGGGGTTCGTGCTCTATGTGGCGACGCAACTGTCGGAGGAACTCGGATCGTCGGGAATCGTCAATCCGGTCGTCGCGGCGTGGCTGCCCGCAGCATTGGGAACGATGCTGGGGGCGCTGGCCCTCCTCCATCAGGAAGACGGGTAGAACGTACTGTGCCTATGGTTAATTTTGTGTTGAACGGACAGGTCGGAGCGTGACGAGCGTGGCGCGATTCGCTGCGGCGACTGCCCTCGCCTCCAGCCTTGCCTTTCTGCTGGCGGGTCCGGGCTTCGCCCAGGGCAAGCCTGCGGCCGGCGGCAAGCCTGCGGCTGCGGCTGCGGCCAAGCCGCAGGACCGGATGGTCGTCGACGCCCGCGAACTCGTCTATGACAACGACAAGAAGACGGTCGCTGCCGTCGGCAACGTGCAGATCCTCTACCAGGGCCGTACGATCGAGGCCGACCGCGTCGTCTACGACCAGGCCAACAAGCGCGTCATCGCGGTCGGCAACGCGCGCATCACCGAAACCAACGGGTCGGTCATCACCGGCGACCGCTTCAACCTGACCGACGACTTCCGCGACGGCTTCATCGACTCGCTGCGGGTGGTGAATCCCGACAAGACCCGTTTCTCGGCGCCGCGCGCCGAGCGGACCGACGGCGAGACCTTCGTCTTCGACAAGGGCATCTACACCGCCTGCGAGCCCTGCAAGGAGCATCCCGAGCGGCCGCCGCTCTGGCAGGTGCGCTCGGCCCGCATCATCCACAAGAAGTCCGAGCAGACGATCTACTACGAGGATGCCAGGCTCGAATTCGCCGGCATTCCGATGGCCTACATCCCCTACATGTCGGGCCCGGATTCGACGGTGAAGCGCAAGACCGGCTTCCTGGCGCCGAAATTCATCAACACCTCGGCGCTCGGCTACGGCGTCGGGCTGCCCTACTTCATCAATCTGGCGCCGAACTACGATCTGACGCTGACGCCGACCTACCTGACGCGCCAGGGCCTGCTCGGCCAGGTCGAGTGGCGCCACCGCCTGCTCAACGGATCGTACACGATCCGGGCCTCCGGCATCTTCCAGCAGGACAAGGACGCCTTCCTCGCAGCTCCGCTCGGGCCGCGCGACAAGGAATTCCGTGGCGCGCTCGAAAGCACCGGCAAGTTCTTCATCAATCCGCGCTGGACGATCGGCTGGAACGTCGCCATGTCGACGGATCGCTGGTTCTACAAGAACTACCGCATCCTGAACGCGAGCCTCAGCAACACGACCTATCTGCAGGAATCGATCTCGACGGCCTATCTGAACGGCCAGAGCCCGACCGCCTGGTTCGATCTGCGCGGCTACTACTTCCAGCCGCTGAACTATCAGGACTGGCAGAAGCAGCAGCCGGTCGTCATGCCGGTGCTGGACTACGACAAGCGCGTCCACAAGCCGTCCTTCCTCGGCGGCGAGCTCGAATTCAACGTCAACGTCACCAGCCTGCACCGCGACACCGCCGCCTTCGCGGAGCTGCCGCAGCAGAAGGCCTATCTCGTCAACGGCACGACGAGCAGCGGAACCGGCTACTCGCTCTATGACGGCTGCGCCGTCTACGACAAGAATCACTGCCTCGTGCGCGGCCTGGCCGGCAACGTCTCGCGCGCGACGGCGCAGGTCTCGTGGCGGCGCAACATCATCGACCCACTCGGACAGATCTGGACGCCCTACGCCTCGCTGCGGGCCGACGTCTTCGCGGTCAATCCCGATACCAGCGGCATCATCAATTCCCACGTCGCGACCATCGCCGACACCTCGGACGAGGTCTTCGGGCGGGTGATGCCGGCGATCGGGCTGATGTACCGCTATCCCTTCGTCGCCAAGACGGATTGGGGCACCCATATCATCGAGCCGGTGGCGCAGATCGTCGCCCGCCCGAACGAGACCAATAGCCTGCGCGTCGCCAACGAGGACGCCCAGAGCCTGGTCTTCGACGCCAACAATCTGTTCGAGTGGAGCGGCAAGTTCTCGGGCTATGACCGGCTCGAGGGCGGAACGCGCGCCAATGTCGGCGCCCTCTATACCGGGCGCTTCGGCAAGGAGGCCTATGCCAACGTCCTGATCGGCCAGTCCTTCCAGCTCGCCGGCCGCAATTCCTATGCGACGGGCGACCTGCTGAACACCGGCCTCGACTCGGGCCTCAACACGGACAGCTCGGATTACGTCGCCCGGGCCCAGTTCTCGCCGGCGAAGGGCTTCTTCCTGACCGGCGCCACCCGGCTCAACGCCACGACTTTCGAGGCGCAGCGCATCGACGCCGCCGCGACCTATTCGAACAGCGTGATTTCGGCCTCGGTCGGCTACGGCCGCTACGAGCCGCAGCCCAATCTCGGCATCTTCCGCCGCCGCGAAGGTCTTTCGCTCAACGGCTCGCTGCTCGTCGCCCAGAACTGGCGCGTCAGGGCCGGCGTGCTGTTCGACCTCGACAAGTACAAATACGACCGCGAGCTCTGGCGGACGGCCTATGCCGCCGCCCAGGCAGCCTCGACGGCGGTGCCGGCCTATCCCAACACCGGGCCGTTCCAGACCGCCTCGACCTCGTTCGGCATCAACTACACCGACGAGTGCACGGTCTTCGACGTCTCCTACACGCAGAGCTATGCCGACCGGCAGGCGGGCGCGACCAAGGACACGCGCACCATCATGTTCCGGCTCGAGCTGCGGACCCTCGGCGAGATCAACTACTCGCAGAATCTCGGCAACAGCTCCGCGTCGAGCGACGGCATCAGCAGCAGCAATTGAGGCGCCGCGGGGCGCCCCGTGCAATCGCCAGACCGGAGCATTCCTTGCCGCGCCTGCCGCTAGCGCTGACCCAGGGCGACCCGGCCGGCATCGGGCCGGAGCTCAGCCTGCGCGCCTGGCTGGAGCGGCGGGAGCGGGCGCTGCCTGCCTTCGCCTGCGTCGCCGCCCCCGCCGAGCTCGCTCGGGCCGCCGGGCGGCTGGGCTGGCAGGTTCCGATCAGGGCGTCCAGCTGGGAAGAGGCAACGGCATTGTTCGCGCAGGCGCTGCCGGTCATCCCTCTCGCGCAGAGCGTCGCGGCCACGCCGGGCGAGCCGGACCCTTCTTCCGCCGCAGCGACGATCGACTCCATCGACCGGGCCGTCGCGGCCGTGCGAACCGGCAGGGCCGGTGCCGTCGTGACCAACCCCATCGCCAAGTCGGTCCTTTATGCGGCCGGGTTCAAGCATCCCGGCCATACCGAATACCTCGCGCATCTCGCGGCGGAAGCCGGCACCGAACCTCTGCCGGTGATGATGCTGTGGTGCGAGGAACTCGCGGTGGTTCCGGTCACCATCCATGTCCCGCTGCGGCGCGTGCCGGAGCTGCTGACCCGGAAGCTCATCGTCGATACGGCCCGGATCGTCGCGGTGGGCCTGCGCCGGCAGTTCGGCATCAAAAGCCCCCGGCTCGCCATCAGCGGGCTCAATCCCCATGCCGGTGAGAACGGGACGATGGGCCGCGAGGACGAGGAGATCGTCAAGCCGGCGATCGCCGAGCTCCAGGCCGAGGGCATCGATGCGCGCGGACCCTATCCGGCCGATACGATGTTCCATGCCAGGGCGCGGGCCGGCTATGACGCGGCGTTGGCAATGTATCACGACCAGGCGCTGATCCCGATCAAGACCATCGCCTTCGACGAGGGCGTCAACGTCACATTGGGACTGCCCTTCATCCGCACCTCGCCCGACCACGGCACCGCCTTCGACATCGCCGGGCAGGGCATCGCCCGGCCGGACAGCCTCTGCGCGGCCCTGAGACTCGCGGCTCGCATGGCCGAACGTCAGGAAGCCGCGCGATGAGCCAGATCGATGATCTGCCGCCGCTGCGCGAGGTCGTCGAGCGCCATGGCTTGATGGCCCAGAAGGCGCTCGGCCAGAACTTCCTGTTCGACCTCAACCTGACGAGCCGGATCGCGCGCGCGGCCGGCCCGCTCGACGGCGAGACCGTCGTCGAGATCGGCCCCGGCCCCGGCGGGCTGACGCGCGCGCTGCTCGCCAACGGCGCCGGCCGCGTCATCGCGATCGAGCGCGACCGGCGCTGCCTGCCGGCGCTGGCTGAGATCGCGGCACGCTATCCGGGGCGGCTGGAGGTCGTCGACGGCGATGCGCTCGCGACCGACCTTGCACCCTATCTCAAGGGCGAGCCGGCCCGCATCGTCGCCAACCTGCCCTACAATATCGGCACGCCGCTGCTGGTCGGCTGGCTGAGCCTGGAGCCCTGGCCGTCCTGGTGGACGTCCCTGACCTTGATGTTCCAGCGCGAGGTGGCCGAGCGCATCGTCGCCTCCCCGGAAGAGCGGGCCGACTATGGCCGGCTTGCCGTGCTGGCGAACTGGCGCTGCCGGACCAGAATCCTGTTCGACGTGCCGCGTGGCGCCTTCGTGCCGCCGCCGAAGATCACCTCGTCGGTGGTTCAGCTCGTGCCGCGGCCGGAGCCCGAGCCCTGCGACCGGCGCCTGCTGGAACGGGTCACGCTCGCCGCCTTCGGCCAGCGCCGCAAGATGCTGCGCCAGAGCCTGAAGGCGGTGCTGCCGGACCCTGCGCCGATCATCGCGGCGGCCGGCCTCTCCGAGACGGCCCGCGCCGAGGAGGTGCCGGTCTCGGGCTTCGTGCGGCTCGCCAACGCGCTCGCCGCAACGCTTCAGGCCAATTCCTCCGCCAGGAGCTGATCGACGAAATCGCCGAGGCCGACGGCGCGGCTGCGCTTCAGGCGCTCGGCCGTGAGGATCGCCTTGATCGCGTCATAGGCGGCATCGAGATCGTCGTTGATGATGACGTAGTCGTACTGGCTCCAGCGGGCGATCTCGTCGCGGGCATTGGCCAACCGCTTGGCGATCACATCCGGCGCGTCCTCGGCGCGGCGCACGAGGCGCGAGCGCAGCTCGGCCATCGACGGCGGCAGGATGAAGATGGTCACGACATCCGCCCGCGCCTTCTTGACGATCTGCTGCGTGCCCTGCCAGTCGATGTCGAACAGCACATCGCGCCCGGCCGCCAGCGAGGCCTCGACCTCCTTGCGGGGCGTGCCATAGCCGTTGCCGTGGACCTCCGCCCATTCCAACAGGTCATTGTGCTGGCGCATGGCGTCGAAGGTGCCGCGATCGATGAAGCGGTAGTGGACGCCGTCGATCTCCGAAGGGCGCCGCGTCCGCGTCGTCACGGAAATCGACAGGTCGAGGTTGTTCTCGCTCTTGAGGTTGCGGGTGAGCGTCGTCTTGCCGGCCCCGGAGGGCGACGACAGGATCAGCATGAGGCCGCGGCGGGCCGGACGATGGCTCTCGGCCGTCATGTCTCACTCCACATTCTGAACCTGCTCGCGCATCTGGTCGACGACCGTGCGCAGGTCGAGGCCGATCCGCGACAGGTCGGGGTCGTTCGCCTTGGCGCAGAGCGTCGAAGCCTCGCGGCCGAACTCCTGGGCCAGGAAATCGAGCTTGCGGCCGATCGGCCCGCCCTTCGCCAGCAGCTCGCGCAGCGCTGCGACATGGGCATGGAGCCGGTCGATCTCCTCGCGGATATCGGCGCGCACGGCGATCAGCGCCGCCTCCTGGTGAAGGCGCTGCGGATCGAGCCCGTTCGCGGAACCGAGCAGTGCCTCCACCTGGGCGGCGATACGGGCGCGGATCGCCTCGGACCGGCGGGCGGGATGGTGCTCGGCCTCGCTGGCCAGGCGCGAGATCGTCTCGACATGACCCAGCACGATCGCTTCGAGCGCCCGGCCCTCGTCGGCGCGGGCTTCCTGCAGCGCCTCGACTGCAGCCTCGAGCCCGGCGAGCGCCGGCTTCTCGACGGCTCCGAGCACATCCTGCGCCTCGTCGGCGTATTCGACCACGCCGCGGACGGCGAGGAGCCCGTCGAAGGTCGGCCGATCGATGCCGCTGGCCGGCAACGCCTCGATCGCCGCCAACAATGCGGCGAGCACGGTTTCGTTGACGCGCGGGCGCGGCGGCCCGGCATCGCTGGTCACGGCGAGATTGACGTGCAGCGTGCCGCGGGCGAAGGCCCCGGACAGGCGCTTGCGGGCGGCTTCGGCGAGGATTTCAAGGCCCGGCGGGACGCGAACGCGCACATCGAGCCCGCGGCCGTTGACGCTGCGAATCTCCCAGGCCCAGCCATGGACGCCGGTGGTTCCTGCCGCGCGGGCGAAGCCCGTCATGCTCTCGATGCCCATCAAGCTCCCCACTCCGCAAGCCGGTCGACACGGCCGGCGCGGCGGGACCCTAGAGCACGGGCCGATCAGATTGCAACGCTGCCACGGCCGGCCAGGCGCTTGCTATCAACATGTTGGAAGGCCCGGCCGTCCCGCGGCCGGGCGAACTGTCACTGGAACAGCCGACGCGCCGTCTTGCCGATCAAGGCCCCTTGAGCTGCGGGACCTGCTTGGGAGAGTTGAGATCGAAGGTCTTGTTCAGCAGCGGGTCGCGCGCCGTGCCTTCCGAAGCGTCGAAGGCGCGGGCACGGGTCCCGGCCACGCCGGCAGGCTGCGCGATCGGCGCGCCGCCGGATCCGATATCGGAGGCCGGCTGCGTCGTCGCCGGCGCCTCGGTCCGGTTGTCCGGACCCGCGGGCGGCTCGACCTTGTCGATCGCATCGGCCGGCGGCTTGCCCTGCTGGGTTCGCGTCGTCTCGATCTGGCGCCAGCGCGAGACGTTGCGATTGTGCTGGTCGAGCGTCTCCGAGAAGACGTGCCCGCCGGTGCCGTCGGCCACGAAGTAGAGGTCCTTGGTCCGGGAATGATTGACCACGGCCTCCATCGCGGCGCGGCCGGGATTGGCGATCGGTCCGGGCGGGAGACCGGAAATGACATAGGTGTTGTAGGGCGTCGGCTGGGTGATCTCGCTGCGCTGGATCGGACGGCCGAGCGTGCCCTTGCCGCCGACGAGGCCGTAGACGATCGTCGGATCGGACTGCAGCTTCATCTTCTGGTTCAGCCGGTTGATGAAGACCCCGGCCACGCGCGGGCGCTCGTCGGCGCGCCCGGTCTCCTTCTCCACGATGGAAGCGAGGACGACCAGCTCTTGTGGCGTCTTGATCGGCAGGTCGGCCGGCCGCTTGGCCCAGATTTTCTCCAGGACCACGTTCTGGTCCCTGGCCATGCGATCCAGGATGCCCTTTCGCGAGAAGCCGCGCGGGAAGCGGTAGGTGTCGGGAAGGATGGATCCCTCCTTCGGAATCTGGGCGATCTCGCCGGTCAGCAGATCGTTCTCGCGCAGCCTCTCGACGATCTGCTCGCTGGTCAGGCCTTCCGGAATGGTGATGGAATGCTCGACCACCTTGCCGCTCGAGATCACGTCCAGGATCTCCTGCGGGCTGACGCGCGCCTTGAACAGATACTCGCCCGCCTTGAGCTTGTGCCAGTCGCCGCCGATGACCGCGGCGATCCGGAAGGAGAGCGGGTGCTCGATCAGCCCTTCGCGCTGCAGCAGTTCGGCGATCTCGGTCAGGCCGCTGTCCTTCGGAATGATCACGGCGCGGTCGCTGGCCAGCGGGCCGGGCGCCTTGCTCTGGTTCGAGACAATCGCGATACCGGCGCCGACGACGCCGGCTGCGACCAGGAGCAGCGTGAACAGGCCGCTCAGCATGGCCAGGAAGGGGCTGCGCCGGCGGCGACGAAGTTTGGGAGGCGGCGCCGGTGGCGCGACCGGCTTGAGGGCCTCGCTCGGGCTCTTCGGGGCGACGCGGGGCGTATCGTTCACAGTTTCAGCGCTCGCAGCACAAGGTAGACAACCTCGGCACGATGCGCTCGAGCACATCGCGCCGGATGGAGAACCGGGCATATCGGGCCCCGGATCGTGGCGCGCCCCACAGGTGCGCCTGACGATCCATCACACCTGAAGCATCGGGACGTCCCCGGCTTCGGGCCGTCGCATTAGAGCCCGTTTCGTCACGGCTGTGAACGCGGAATCGCGCATCCATCAGCACCGGCGGCGAACTCTACCCAACATTATGGCGAAACCGCGCTTCACCGCCGGCAGGCCATGCAAGCGCCCAGTCGCAGCGCAACGGACGGCCCGGTTGCCGGACGGGCACGGCGCGGCCCGGAGCGCGACGAAACGATGCCGCCCCCAACGGGCCGGGCGATCAGTTCGCGGCCGCGTAGCGCCGCAACACCAGCGAGGCGTTGGTGCCGCCGAAGCCGAAGGAGTTCGATAGCGCGTACTCGATCTCGCGCTTGCGCGCGACATGCGGCACGAGGTCGATCTCGGTCTCTACGGAAGGGTTGTCGAGATTGATCGTCGGCGGCGCGACCTGATCGCGGATCGCGAGCACGGTGAAGATCGCCTCGATCGCGCCCGCCGCCCCGAGCAGATGGCCGGTCGCCGACTTCGTCGAGGACATGGACGGGCGCTTCGGCGCGTTCGCCAGCAGGCGCTCGACGGCGCGCAATTCGATCTCGTCGCCGAGCGGCGTCGAGGTGCCGTGGGCGTTGACGTAATCCAGGTCGGAGGCGGCGATGCCCGCGCGATCGAGCGCCATGCTCATGCAGCGATAGGCGCCGTCTCCGTCCTCGGCCGGCGAGGTGATGTGATAGGCGTCGCCCGACAGCCCGTAGCCGATGACCTCGGCATAGATGCGCGCTCCGCGAGCCAGAGCATGCTCCAGCTCCTCGAGCACGACGACGCCGGCGCCCTCGCCCATGACGAAACCGTCGCGGTCCTTGTCGTAGGGGCGCGAGGCCTTCTCCGGCGTGTCGTTGAATCCGGTGGAGAGCGCCCGGCAGGCGCAGAAGCCGGCGATGCCGATGCGGTTGATCGCCGATTCGGCCCCGCCCGCAACCATGACGTCGGCATCGCCGAGCGCGATCATGCGGGACGCGTCGCCGATGGCATGCGCGCCGGTCGAGCAGGCGGTGACGGCCGAATGGTTGGGGCCCTTGAGCCCGTGCTCGATCGAGACGTAGCCCGCGGCAAGGTTGATGAGGCGGCCCGGGATGAAGAACGGAGAAAGCCGGCGGGGGCCCCGCTCCTTCAGCAGCAGCGAGGCCTCGTAGATGCCGCCAAGCCCGCCGATGCCGGAGCCGATGGCGACGCCGGTGCGGATCTGGTCCTCGTAGGTTTCCGGCTTCCACCCGGCATCCGTCAGGGCCTGCTTGGCAGCCGCCATGGCGAAAACGATGAAATCGTCGACCTTGCGCTGCTCCTTGGGCTCCATCCAGTCGTCGGGATTGAAGGTCCCGTCGCTGCCGTCACCCCGCGGGATATTGCAGGCGATCTGCGCCGGCAGGTCGCTGGCGTCGAAGCTGGTGATGGGGCCGGCGCCGCTGGCGCCGGCGAGGATTCGCGTCCAGGTCGGCTCGACGCCGCAACCAAGCGGCGTCACCATGCCGAGGCCGGTCACGACGACGCGCCGCATCGAAACAGTACGAGGAGCCATGATGCCTTCTGCAGGAAACGACCCGGAAGGGTCGATCGGGCGCCCGATCAGGCGCTCTTGGCGGACAGGAACTTGACCGCGTCGCCCACCGTCACGATCGTCTCGGCCGCATCGTCCGGGATCTCGACGCCGAACTCTTCCTCGAAGGCCATGACGAGCTCGACGGTGTCGAGGCTGTCCGCACCCAGGTCCTCGATGAAGTTGGCGCTATCGATGACCTTCTCGGGCTCGACGCCGAGGTGCTCGACCACGATCTTCTTCACGCGCTCGGCGACATCGCTCATGAGTCTCTTCCTTAGAAACTGGAAACGCACCGCGGATCCGCGACACGCATATGGATCTTCATTCCGACCCGCCGCGCCATCGGGGTGATGCACGCGATCCGGAAAGCTAGAAGCCTGCACAAACGCAACAACCGGGTTTTCGTCAAGTCCCCGAGCGTTCGAAAGGCAGCGCGACGGCGCTAGTTAACATACACTGTCCACAGAGGCGAGAGCGGCCAACAGCTTCTGGAACGCTTCCAGAATGCGTCGTAACGCCTTCAGATCATGGCCATTCCGCCGTTGACGTGCAGGGTCTGGCCGGTCACGTAGCCGGCTTCGTCGCTGGCGAGGTAGGCGACGGCGGCCGCGATGTCGGCCCCGGCGCCGAGCCGGCCCATCGGCACGTCGGCCAGGATGCCGTCGCGCTGCTTCTCGTTCAAGGCCTGGGTCATCGGGGACTCGATGAAGCCCGGCGAGACGACATTGACGGTGATGTTGCGGCTCGCGACCTCCGCCGCGAGCGCCTTCGACATGCCGATCAGCCCGGCCTTGGCGGCGGCGTAGTTGCCCTGGCCGGGGTTGCCCGTCGTGCCGACGACCGAGCCGATCGCGACGATTCGGCCATAGCGGCGGCGCATCATCGACTTGACGGCCGCGCGCGAGAGCCGGAAGGCCGCGGTGAGGTTGACCGCGAGCACGCTGTCCCAATCCTCGTCCTTGAGGCGCAGGAACAGGTTGTCGCGGGTGATCCCAGCATTGTTGACGAGGATGTCGAGCCCGCCGAGCTTTTCCTCGGCCGCCGGCACCAGCGCCTCGACCGAATCCTTGTCGGCAAGATTGCAGGGCGTGACCACGACCCGCTCGCCGAGCTCCGCGGCGAGAGCTTCCAGCGCCTCGGCACGGGTGCCGGAGAGCGCGACGCTCGCGCCCTGGGCATGAAGGGTTCGCGCGATGGCTCCGCCCAGCCCCCCGGTCGCGCCGGTGACCAGGGCCTTGCGGCCGGTCAGATCAAACATGTCGTTTCCCCTTCTGCGGCCTTCTGCCGTGCTTGTACGTCCGCTTCTTGGCCGGCGCGATCCCGTCAGCCCTGACGGGTCTTGTAGGCTGCGATGTCGTCGGCCGTGCCGATCGAGGCCGTCGTGGTCCCGGCGGCGATGCGCTTAACCAGACCGGCGAGAACCTTGCCGCTGCCGAGCTCGACGAAATCGGTCACGCCCGCCGCCGCCATCGCCTGAACGCATTCGCGCCAGCGCACGGTACCGGTGACCTGTGCCACCAGCGAGGCGCGGATCGCATCCGGATCGCTCAATGGGGCTGCGCCGACATTGGCCATGACCGGCACGACCGGCGGCTGCATCGCGACCTTCGCCAGAGCCTCCTGCATCGCCTCGGCGGCCGGCTGCATCAGCGCGCAATGGAAGGGCGCGGAAACCGGCAGAAGCATGGCGCGCTTGACGCCGCGCTCGGTCGCCAGCGCGATGGCGCGCTCGATCGCCGCCTTCGCGCCGGAGAGCACGACCTGTCCGCCGCCATTGTCGTTGGCCGCCTCGCAGACCTCGCCCTGGGCTGCCGCCGCCGCGATCTCGCGAGCGAGATCGAGCTCGGCGCCGAGCAGGGCCGCCATGGCGCCCAAGCCGGCCGGCACGGCTTTCTGCATGGCGTCGCCGCGGATGCGCAGCAGCCGGGCGGCATCGCCGATCGAGAACGTTCCGGCCGCGGCCAGCGCCGAATATTCGCCGAGCGAATGCCCCGCCACGAAGGCGGCGTCGCGCTTCAGCTCGAGTCCCGCCTCCGCTTCGAGGACGCGCACGACCGCGAGGCTGACCGCCATCAGGGCCGGCTGCGCATTCGCGGTCAGCGTCAGTTCTTCGGCCGGGCCGTCCCACATCACGGCCGATAGCTTCTGCGACAGTGCCGCATCGACCTCGTCGAACACCGCCTTCGCCTGCGGGAAGGCTACGGCCAGGCTCTTGCCCATGCCGACGGCCTGCGAGCCCTGGCCGGGAAAGATGAACGCTGTGGTCATGCTGGAGGCGCCTCGTCCTTAACGATCTATGTATTTATGACGCGGCTGTCACAACGGTTTCGCTGTCGAGTCAAGCATGGAGCCCGGATTTTCCGCTCCTCCTGCAGGTTTTGCCGCCAGATTCCGGTTGCCATGGCGGCGCGGACACTGTAACGACCGCCTCCTGCTTGTTCGGCCGGAGGCTGAACGGATGGCGCTTGCCCGTAAGGATCAAGCGCAGGTTCTTCGGAACCGGCATCCCGTGTCTCCGCCTTCGATGAAATCCTGTCGGGCCTTATCCAGGGCTCGAAGGGCTCCGCGCCGGACGAAGCAGGGTGAAACAAGGAAGGCCACATATGGCATTGTACGAGCATGTGCTGCTCGCGCGGCAGGATGTCAGCGCGCAGCAGGTCGAAGCCCTCGTCGAGCAGTTCAAGGGCGTGATCGAAGCGAATGGCGGCGCCATCCGCAAGGTCGAGTACTGGGGCGTCAAGTCCCTCGGCTACCGCATCAAGAAGAACCGCAAGGCGCACTACACGCTGCTGAACATCGAGGGCCCCTCCGCCGCCGTGCTGGAGATGGAGCGCCAGATGCGCATCAACGAGGACATCCTGCGCTTCATGACCGTCAAGGTCGACGAGCTGGAGGAAGGTCCCTCGGCCATGCTGCAGAAGCGCGACCGCGACGACCGTCCGGAGCGTGGCGGCGACCGTTTCGAGCGCGGCCCGCGCCGCGACCGCCCGCGTCGTGAAGACGAAGCGACCACCGAAACCGCCGAAGCGGAGGCCTGAGAATGTCGACTGCATCCGCCGGCGCCCGCCGCCCCTTCTTCCGCCGCCGCAAATCCTGCCCGTTCTCGGGCGAAGGCGCCCCGAAGATCGACTACAAGGACGTGCGCCTGCTCTCGCGCTACATCTCCGAGCGCGGCAAGATCGTTCCGTCCCGCATCACGGCGGTCTCCGCCAAGAAGCAGCGCGAGCTCGCCCAGGCGATCAAGCGCGCCCGCTTCCTCGGCCTGCTGCCCTACGTCATCCGCTGATCCGTTCATTCGGATCTGGATACCGCTAATTCCCGGAGGCGCATCTCGCGCCTCCGGTTCTCGCTTTCAAGATCAACCAGTCGCCCGGCGGTGAAACTCCATCGGGTTCGTTGAGGCCAGCAGCCTCTCACCCTGCCGAGCCGAAAGGCTTGCGAGCAGCGGGACAGCAGGACGGACCATGATTCCGATTGTCGGCATCGGCGCGGGCCTCGTTGCGGCCCTGCTCTTCTCAGTGGTGATCACCGGATCGCCGCTGGCCGCGCTGCTATATTCCGCCGCTCCCCTCCCGATCTTCATCGCCTCCCTCGGCTGGAACCATCGCTCCGGGCTGTTCGCTACGGCGGCCGGCGCGCTGGCTGTCGCGGTGGCGCTGGCCCCGACCGGCGGCATCGCCTTCGCGCTGATCATCGGCCTGCCGGCTTGGTGGATCGCCTATCTCGCGCTGCTGGCCCGCTCCGATGCCCAGGGCGCCGTCGAATGGTATCCGCTCGGCAATCTCATGGTCTGGATCGCCGCGACCGCCGCACTCGCCACCGTCGGCAGCGCGCTGGTGATGACGACCGACTACGAGACCTATCGCTCCGTGATCGCGCGGATGATCGAAGGCCTGCTCAACGAGATGGTACGCAGCCGCCTGGTCTCGCTGCCGGCCGGGATCGAGGTCGGCGAACTGGCGCACAGCCTGGCCCCCGCCGTGCCGCTCGGCATCGGCGCCTCCTTCGTCACCACCATCACGGCCAATCTCTGGCTCGCCGCCCGGGCCGTGAAGGTCTCCGGCCGGCTGCCGCGGCCCTGGCCCTTCATCCCGGCGACGACCTTGCCGCGAAAGGCGCTGCTGCTCTTGCTGCTCTGCATCTTTCTGGCACCGCTCGGCGGCTTCCTCGGCGTCGCGGCCACGGCCTTCGCCGGCGCACTGCTCGCCGCTTTCATGTTCAGCGGGCTCGCCCTGCTGCACGACATCTCGCGCGGCCGCCCCTGGCGGGGGCCGCTGCTGATCTCGGTCTATGTCGCGCTCGTCGTGATGCAGGCCGTGCTGACACCGCTGCTCGCGCTCATCGGGCTCGCCGATTCGCTGTTCGGCCTGCGCAAGCGCGCGGCGCTGCCGCCTCCGCCGACCCAAGCCTGAAATCCGAAGACCAACTCAAGGAGAAGACAAAATGGAAGTGATCCTGCTCGAACGCGTCGCCAAGCTCGGCCAGATGGGCGACATCGTCCGCGTCCGCGACGGCTTCGGCCGCAACTTCCTCCTCGCCCGCGGCAAGGCGCTGCGCGCCACCGAGGAGAACAAGAAGCGCTTCGAGAGCCAGAAGCTCGAGCTCGAGACCCGCAACCTCGAGCTGAAGTCGGAAGCCGATGCCGTCGCCGAGCGCCTGAACGGCCAGAGCGTCATGATCCTGCGCCAGTCGGGCGAGTCCGGCGTCCTCTACGGTTCGGTCTCGACCCGCGACATCGCCGAGGCGCTGTCGGCCGAGGGCTTCAAAGTCGCCCGCAACCAGGTGACGCTGAACACCCCGATCAAGACGCTCGGCCTGCACACCGTCCCGGTCGTGCTGCATCCGGAAGTCGCGGTCACCGTCACCGTCAACGTCGCCCGTTCGGCCGAAGAGGCCGACCGTCAGGCCGCCGGCGAGAACGTCACGGCCCGCGAGGAGTTCGACCTCGACGATCTCGGCCTCGAGGTCGGTGCGGCGCTGGCCGAGGCCGGCGACGACGAGCGCTGAGCCCTATTGCTCGGCCGACGAGTCAAGGGCGCCGTGGCAACACGGCGCCTTTTTCGTCCTTGGCCTCTGGAGAACGGGGGTAACCGCATTCCGCTGCTGGCGCGGGCTGACAAAGTGCTAAGCTAGGCCATTCCCGACAGAGTCGCTGTGACACCGTGCGCGAGCGGCCAATTGTCGGCTTGAAGTATCGATCAGCCCTGCTTTATCGGGATGGCCATGGCCACCGCTACCGCCCTCGTTGCCCGCCTCGACAACCGTGAGGCCGAGTACCGCGTCCAGCCTCACAATATCGAGGCAGAGCAGGCGCTGCTGGGCGCGATCCTGGTCAATAACGACGCCTTCTACCGCGTCTCCGACTTCCTGCTGCCCGACCATTTCTTCGAGCCCATCCACCAGCGCGTCTTCGAACTGACGGCGAGCCTGATCCGGGCCGGCAAGATCGCGACGCCGATCACGCTCAAGACCTTCGTCAACGACCTCGATCTCGGCGAGATCACGCCGAGCCAGTACCTGGCGCGGCTCGCTGCCGAGGCGACGACCGTCATCAACGCCGGCGACTATGGCCGCACGATCTACGATCTCGCCGTGCGCCGGCAGCTCATCGGCGTCGGCGAGGATCTGGTGAACGTCGCCTACGACGCCCCGGTCGAGATGGCGCCGCGCGAACAGATCGAGGACGCCGAGCGCAAGCTTTACGAGCTGGCGGAAAAGGGCCGCTATGAAGGTGGTTTCCAGAAATTCGACGGGGCCCTGCGCCTCGCCATCGACATGGCCGCGAGTGCCTATCAGCGCGCCGGCGGCCTCTCGGGCATTTCGACCGGCCTGCGCGACGTCGACCAGCGCATGGGCGGTCTGCAGCGCTCGGACCTGCTCGTGCTCGCCGGCCGCCCGGCCATGGGCAAGACCTCGCTCGCCACCAACATCGCCTTCAACATCGCAAAAGCCTGGCGCGGCGAGCGCCAGGAGGACGGCTCGATCAAGTCGGTCGACGGCGGGATCGTCGGTTTCTTCTCGCTCGAAATGTCGGCCGACCAGCTCGCCACCCGCGTCGTCGCCGAACAATCCGGCATCTCCTCCTACAAGATCAGGCAGGGCCGCATCACCGAGGGCGACTTCGCCCGATTGACGGACGTCGCCGCGCAGATCGAGAAGCTGCCGCTCTACATCGACCAGACCGGCGGCATCTCGATCGCGCAGCTCATGGCGCGCGCCCGGCGGCTGAAGCGCCAGAAGGGGCTCGACGTCCTGTTCATCGACTACCTGCAACTGCTCTCCGGCTCGTCCAAGAACAGCCAGAACCGCGTGCAGGAGCTGACCGAGATCACAACCAGCCTGAAGGCGCTGGCCAAGGAGCTGAACGTCCCGATCGTCGCGCTCTCCCAGCTCTCGCGCCAGGTCGAGAACCGCGACGACAAGCGCCCGCAGCTCTCGGACCTGCGCGAATCCGGCTCGATCGAGCAGGACGCCGACGTGGTGATGTTCGTTTACCGCGAGGAATACTACCTCAAGGGCAAGGAGCCGCGTCCCGGCACGGAAGAGCACAACAAGTGGCAGATCGAGATGGAGGCGGCCCACGGCCTCGCCGAGCTGATCATCGGCAAGCAGCGCCACGGCCCCACCGGCACGGTTGCCTTGCAGTTCGACGCCGATGTGACACGCTTCTCCGACCGCGCCGACGAATTGCGCCTTCCGGACCGTGAATGATGACCGCCGACACCACCGATGCCGCTTATGGCGCGACGCTGACCATCGACCTCGACGCGCTGGTCTCGAACTGGCGCTTCCTCGGCCGGCGCGCCGGCACGGAAGCCGGCGCGGTCGTGAAGGCGGACGCCTACGGCATCGGCATCGAGCCGGCCGTGACGGCGCTGAACCGGGCGGGCTGCCGAAACTTCTTCGTCGCGCATCTCTCCGAGGGCATTCGTGCCCGCAAGGCCGCGCCCGAGGCGACGGTCTACATCCTCAATGGCCTCCTGCCCGGCAGCAGCGGCATCTACGCCGAGCATGGCCTCTCGCCGGTGCTCGGCTCGCACGAGGAGCTGCTGGAATGGGCTTCCTTCCGGCAGACCGGCGCGCAGGTGCGCTCGGCGGCGCTGCATGTCGATACGGCGATGAACCGGCTCGGCCTCTGGCCGGGCGAAGGCCTGAACCTCGCCCGCGAGAAGTCGGGCGCGATCGCGGCCGCCGATATCGGGCTGGTGATGAGCCATTTCGCCTCCTCGGAGGATGAGGCCGATCCGGCCAATGCCCGCCAGATCGCCGCCTTCGCCGAGATCGCTGCCGCCTTCCCGGATCTGCCGGCCTCGCTCAAGAACTCGTCCGGCCATTTCCTGAAGGATTGCCCGTCCTATCAGCTCACTCGGCCTGGTTACGCCCTCTATGGCGGCAATCCGACGCCGGGCAAGCCGAACCCGATGCAGCCGGTCGTCGGACTCGAAGCCACGATCATCCAGACCCGCGAGGTCGAGGCCGGCACGCAGGTCGGCTACAACGGCCGCTGGACGGCCAAGGGCCGGCGCAGGCTCGCCACGATCTGCCTCGGCTATGCCGACGGCTATCCGCGCAATGGCAGCTGGACCGATACGGTGACCGGCGGCTCGGCGCTGGTCGGGGGCGTGACCTGTTCCTTCGTCGGTTCGGTCTCGATGGACCTGATCATCGTCGACGTCACCGATGCACCGGAAGGCTCGGCCGTCCGCGGCGCGACGGTGACGCTGATCGGCGGCCCGCTCGATCTGGAAACGGTCGGCGCCGGCGCGAAGACGATCGGCTACGAGATCCTGACCAGCCTCGGCCGCCGCTATCGCCGGCACTATATCGGCGGCTGATGGCCAAGCGCGGACCGACCTATCACTGCCAGGCCTGCGGCGCGGTCTACCATCGCTGGCAAGGCAAGTGCGACGCTTGCGGCACCTGGTCGTCGCTGGTGGAGGATGCGCAGGCCGCGCCCGTCCCCGGCGGCGGCAGGCCCTCTTCCGGCGGCCGGGCGCGCGGCCGCGTCTTCGCACTCGAATCGCTGAAGGGCGAGACGCAGGACGCGCCGCGCATCGTTTCCGGCATCGGCGAGCTCGACCGTGTCACCGGCGGCGGCTTCGTGCCGGGCTCGGTACTGCTGATCGGCGGCGATCCAGGCATCGGCAAGTCGACGCTGCTGATGCAGGCCTGCGCCGCGCTCGCCAAGGCCGGCCGGCGCGTCGTCTACGTCTCGGGCGAGGAATCGACGGGCCAAGTCCGGCTCCGGGCCGAGCGCATGGGGTTGGCCGAAGCACCGGTCGAGCTCGCCGCCGAGACCAATGTCGAGGATATCGTCGCGACACTGGGCCAGGGCCAGCGCCCTGCCCTGGTGGTGATCGATTCGATCCAGACCATGTGGTCCGGCGAGGTCGAGAGCGCGCCCGGTACGGTGACGCAGGTGCGCGGCTCGGCCCAGGCGCTGATCCGCTATGCCAAGACCAGCGGCGTCTGCCTGATCCTGGTCGGCCATGTCACCAAGGACGGCCAGATCGCAGGCCCGCGCGTGGTCGAGCACATGGTCGATGCGGTCCTCTCCTTCGAGGGCGAAGGCGCCCATTCCTTCCGCATCCTGCGCGGCCAGAAGAACCGCTTCGGCGCGACCGACGAGATCGGCGTCTTCGAGATGACCGGCAAGGGTCTCTCGGAAGTCACCAACCCCTCGGCGCTCTTCCTCGCGGGCCGCGACCAGCCGGCGCCGGGCGCGGCCGTCTTCGCCGGAGTCGAGGGTACCCGCCCCGTGCTGGTCGAGATCCAGGCGCTGGTCGCGCCGACCGCGCTGGGCACGCCGCGGCGCGCCGTCGTCGGCTGGGAGAACAGCCGGCTCGCCATGGTCCTCGCGGTTCTGGAAACCCATGGCGGCCTGAGGCTCGGCCAGCACGACGTCTATCTCAACGTCGCCGGCGGGCTTCGCGTCAACGAGCCCGCGGCAGATATCGCGGTGGCGGCGGCGCTGGTCTCCTCGCTGACGGGGGCAGTCCTGCCGCAGGAGGCGGTCTATTTTGGCGAGATCGCCCTGTCGGGTTCGATCAGGCCGGTCTCGGTCTCGGCGGCACGGCTGAGGGAAGCGGCGAAGCTCGGCTTCGAGTCGGCGCTGATGCCGGCCGGCGGCGCCGACCATGGCGACGGCAACGGCCTGTCTTTGCGGCGTTTCGGCCATGTCACGGAACTCGTTGCCGATATCGCCGCACGCGCGCCGCGCAAGAGTGTGAAATGACCTTTGCGGATGGGTGACGCAGAAGCCCGGAACGCGTATAGCAAAGCCGAAACGGTGGCCCGCCTGCGGGCCGCTGCGCCTTGAGTCATCAGCAAAGCGGCCCTCCCATGCCTGTCACCATTCTCGATCTCGTCGTCATCGGCGTGGTTCTGATCTCGGCTTTGCTGGCGGCAGTCCGGGGTTTCACCCGGGAAGTGCTCGCGATCGTCTCGTGGATCGCCGCGGCGGCCGTGGCCTGGATGTTCCACCCGCAGCTCGTGCCCTTCATCCAGCAATATATTCCGGCGAGCTCGGCTCAGCCGACCATTGCCCTCGTCGCCTCGATCGCAGCGCTGTTCCTGGGCACGCTGATCGTCGTCTCGCTGGTCACGGCGCGCATCTCCGACTTCGTGCTCGACTCGCGCATCGGCGCTCTCGACCGCACGCTCGGCTTCGTCTTCGGCGCGGCGCGCGGCCTGCTGCTCGCCGTGATCGGCTATCTCTTCTTCGCGGCGCTGGTCGGCAACGAGAAGATGCCGGTCTGGGCCAAGGAGGCCAAGGCCAAGCCGATGCTGGAGGAAACCGGCCGCTCGCTGATCGCCATGCTGCCGCAGGATGTGAACGCCGACTTCATCAAGAACCTGCTCAAGAAGCAGGCGGCGGAGCCCGCCACCGAGGCCCCTGCGGAGGAACCGCGTACGCCGGCGACGCCGGCCCCGGTTGCACCTGCCCCATCCCGTCCCTAATTAGCGCGTAAGAGAGTTCGCCCGCAGCCCTCGTGGAGCTCGCCATGATCCCGCAGACCGAGACGGATGCCGCCTTCGACCCCAACGCCGACAGGCTGCGGGAGGAATGCGGCGTCTTCGGCATCTATGGCCACGCCGATGCGGCGGCGCTGACGGCGCTCGGGCTGCACGCCCTGCAGCATCGCGGCCAGGAGGCGGCGGGCATCGTCTCCTTCGACGGCAAGCGCTTCCATTCCGAGCGCCGCCTCGGCCTTGTCGGCGATGCCTTCTCGGAAGCGAGCGTCATCGACAAGCTCCAGGGCAGGCAGGCGATCGGGCATGTCCGTTATTCGACCACCGGCGAGACGATCCTGCGCAACGTCCAGCCGCTCTTCGCCGAATTGCATGGCGGCGGCTTCGCCGTGGCGCATAACGGCAACCTGACCAACGGTCTGACGCTGCGGCGCAACCTGGTTCGCGACGGGGCCATCTACCAGTCGACCTCCGACACCGAGGTGCTGCTGCATCTCGTCGCCCGCAGCCGCAAGCAGAATTTCGTCGACCGCTTCATCGAGGCGATCCGCCAGATCGAGGGGGCCTACGCCTTCGTCGGCATCACCAACAAGAAGCTGATCGGCGCCCGCGACCCGCTCGGCATTCGCCCGCTGGTGCTCGGTGAGCTCGACGGTTGCCCGATCCTGACCTCCGAAACCTGCGCGCTCGACATCATCGGTGCCAAGTTCATCCGCGAGGTCGAGAACGGCGAGGTCGTGATCGTCTCGGAAAACGGCATCGAGAGCCACAAGCCCTTCCCGCCCGTGGCGGAACGGCCCTGCATCTTCGAGTACATCTATTTCGCCCGGCCGGATTCCATCGTGAAGGGCCGCAGCATCTACGAGCGCCGCAAGGCCATGGGCGCCGTTCTGGCCCAGGAAGCGCCGGCCAATGCCGACGTCATCGTCCCCGTCCCGGATTCCGGCGTTCCGGCCGCGCTCGGCTACGCCCAGGCCAGCGGCATCCCGTTCGAGCTGGGCATCATCCGCAACCACTATGTTGGCCGCACCTTCATCGAGCCGACGCAGAAGGTCCGCGAGCTCGGCGTCAAGCTGAAGCATTCGGCCAACCGCTCGGTGGTCGAGGGCAAGAGCATCGTCCTGGTCGATGATTCGATCGTGCGCGGCACGACCTCCTTCAAGATCGTGAAGATGATGCGGGAGGCCGGCGCCCGCGAGGTGCATTTCCGCATCTCCTCGCCGCCGATCACCCACCCCGACTATTACGGCATCGACACGCCCGACCGCGAGAAGCTGCTCGCCGCGACGCACTCGCTCGAGGAGATGCGTCAGTTCGTCGGCGCCGACTCCCTCGCCTTCATCTCGGTCGACGGGCTCTACCGAGCGATGGGCCATGAGCGGCGCGATCCGTTACGGCCGCAGTTCACCGATCACTGCTTCACTGGCGACTATCCGACCTCGCTGACCGACGTGATCGGCGAAAGCGCCAAGCAGCAGATTTCCCTGCTGGCCGAAGCCGGCTGAACCGGCGGCCCTCTCGATGTCCAAGACGCTTCAGGGGCGCATCGCGCTCGTCACCGGCGCTTCACGCGGCATCGGCCGGGCGGCCGCGCTCGCCTTCGCCGAAGCCGGAGCCCATATCGTCGCGCTCGCCCGCACGACGGGCGCCCTGGAGGAATTGGACGACGAGATCCGCGCCATCGGCGGCAGCACCACCTTGGTGCCGCTCGACCTTTCCGACGCCGGCGGTCTGGAGAAGCTCGGCCCGGCCCTGCTGGAGCGCTGGGGCAAGCTCGATATTCTTCTCGCCAATGCCGGCATGCTCGGCCCCCTGACGCCGCTCGGCCACGCCACCGAGAAGGAGTGGGCGAAGACCTTCGAGATCAACGTCACCGCGAACTGGCGGCTGATCAAGTCGCTCGACCCGGCACTGCGCGCATCCGAAGCCGGGAGAGTCATCCTGATGTCGTCGGGCGCGGCCCATAAATGCACGGCCTATTGGGGGCCGTATTCGATCTCGAAGGCGGCGGTGGAAGCGCTGGGGCGCACCTATGCGGCCGAGACGGCGACGACGCCCGTCAAGGTCATGCTGGTCAATCCCGGCCCCCTGCGGACCCGGATGCGCGCCGAGGCGATGCCTGGCGAGGATCCGAAGACGCTGAAGACGCCGGAAGAACTGGCGCCGCATCTGGTGCGGCTAGCCTCGCCCGACTGGATGGAGAGCGGCAAGATCTTCGACTTCCCGCAAGGCAAGGTGCTGACGCCGCAGATGCCGGCCTGAGCGGTTTCCCTTCCCCCTGGGGAATAAGGCCTCTACGGAGCAGACGGTTAGGGAAGGGTCGCGCATGCGGCCCTTTCTTGTTTCGGATCGAGGGTCAGCCCTGATCCGTGGGCGCAGCGCGCTACCGCCTTCTCGCCCGAGGAGAGACGGAAAGCCCCCGCGCTAACCCTTGCCCTTGTCGTAGGGATTGTGCCCGCCGCGCCGGTGCAGGCGGATCGGCGTGCCCGGCAGCTCGAAGGCCTCTCGCAGGTTGTTGACGAGATAGCGCGTATAGGACACCGGCAGATGCTCGAGCTGGTTGCCGAACAGCGCGAAGGTCGGCGGGCGCGCCTTGGCCTGCGTCATGTAGCGGATCTTGATGCGTCGACCTGCGACGGCCGGCGGCGGATGTGCCGAAAGCACGCCTTCGAGCCAGCGGTTGATCCGCGCGGTCGAGACGCGGCGGTTCCAGACCCCGTAGGCCGAAAATACCGCCTGCATCAGCCGGTCGATGCCCTCGCCCGCGAGGCCGGACAACGGCACGATCGGGACACCTCGCACCTGCGCCAGCAGATGGTTGGCCTTTTCCTTGAGCTCGGCGAGCAGGCCCTGCTTGTCGGCGACCAGGTCCCATTTGTTGAGGCCGATCACGACGGCCCTGCCCTCGCGCTCGGTCAGGTCGACAAGCGTCAGGTCCTGCTTCTCGAAAGGGATGGTCGCGTCGAGCAGCACCACGACCACTTCTGCAAAGCGGATAGCGCGCAGCGAATCAGCAACCGAGAGCTTCTCCAGCTTCTCCTCGATGCGCGCACGCTTGCGCATGCCGGCGGTGTCGAACAGCTTGACCTTGTGGCCGCGCCATTCCCAGTCGACGGATATGGTGTCGCGCGTGATGCCGGCTTCGGGACCCACAAGCAGGCGATCCTCGCCGATCATGCGGTTGACCAGCGTCGACTTGCCCGCATTCGGGCGGCCGATGATGGTGACGCGCAAGGGCCGGTTCGGGTCGAGATTATCCTCGGAATCATCGCCCGCGGTATCGTCCCAGGCCGCCTGCTCGTCTCCGTCCTCGTCTTCGGGCTCATCCGCGACGAAGGGCGCGAGCGCCTCCAGCAGGTCGGCCGTGCCCTCGCCATGCTCCGCCGAGAACGGGACGGGATCGCCGAGGCCGAGCGAATAGGCGTCGATGATGCCGTCCGCGCCCTTCTTGCCCTCGGCCTTGTTGGCCAGCAGGATCACCGGCTTGCCGGACCGGCGGACGAGATCGGCGAAGGGCTGGTCCATCGGGGTGAGGCCGAGCCGGGCGTCGATCATGAACACCACGACATCGGCCTGGGCGATGGCCGTCTCGGTCTGGGCGCGCATGCGGCCGGCGAGCGAATCCTTGTCCGCCTCTTCCAGCCCGGCGGTGTCGATCACCTTGAAGCGCAGATGACCCAGCGTCGCGTCGCCCTCGCGGCGGTCGCGCGTGACGCCTGGCCGGTCGTCGACCAAGGCCAGCTTCTTGCCGACCAGCCGGTTGAACAGCGTCGACTTGCCGACATTGGGCCGGCCGATGAGGGCGACGATGGCTGTCATTTCAGTCAATCAATGCGTCGGCCGAGGAAGCGCCGACCGGAGAGCGCGTCAGATCAGTTCTGTACCGTCACGGGGCCGCCGCGGACCAGCGCCAGATAGAGGTCGGCGCGCTGGCGCTCGGCCTGCGGCGTCGCCGGGTCGGTGACGATCGCGTCGAACCAGCGCCCGGCATCGTCGAACAGGTTGTGCTTCAAGGCCGAGATGCCGAGAAATTCGCGGGCCGAATGGCGCCAGACTCCCGTCGGCGTCGCCAGCGGCTCAAGCGCCTGCTTGATCTCGGCATAGGGCACGAGGTCGACACGCAGGATGCCGGCCCGCAGACGGGCGAGATCGCGATAGGTCGCGTCGAGCGAGGCGTCGTTGGCGAGCGCGTCGAAGGCGGTCGCGCCGGCCGCCGGATCGCCCTTGGCGGTCTCGGCGGCGAGGCGGAAGCGGGCGATCTCGCGATAGCCGGCCGGCGCATTGGCGGCGAGTTCCTTCAGGATCGACTCAGCCTGGCCGCTGTCGCCGTCGCGCGAGGATTTCAACGCAGCCTCGAGGCGCGCGCCGACGGCGGCGGCGGCCTGGTTGCGTTGATGCTGCCAGAACTGCCAGCCGGCGACGCCGACGACGACAAGCACCGCCAGCGCGGTGACGACCCAGCCATATTTCTTCCAGAGCTCCGCCGCCTTGTCCCGGCGAACCTCCTCATCGATCTCGCGAAAAATATCGGCCATCTGACTGTCAAAATCCCTGTTGGGAGCCCGGTAGCATTTTCGTGCGGGGAATGCGAGCGGGAACGGCTCTTCAGGCTTGCGGCCGGCTTGCCCTGAACAGCAGGCTGCCGTCGCCATAGCTGTAGAAGCGATATTGCTCGGCGATCGCATGGGCATAGGCCCGTTTCATCACGTCGAGGCCGCAGAACGCGGAGACGAGCATGAACAAGGTCGACCGCGGCAGATGGAAATTGGTCATCAGCACGTCGACGGCGCGGAAGCGATAGCCCGGCGTGATGAAGATCGCCGTGTCGCCGGAGAACGGTCCGACGACGCCGTCCTCGCCCGTCGCGCTTTCGAGCAGCCGCAGCGAGGTCGTGCCGGCGGCGACGATGCGCCCGCCTCGCGCCCTCACGGCATTGAGCGCGGCCGCGGTCTCGGCGGAAACGGTGCCCCACTCCGCATGCATGCGGTGCTCTTTGGTGTCCTCGGCCTTGACCGGCAGGAAGGTGCCCGCGCCGACGTGCAGCGTCACGAAATGGCGCGATACGCCGCGCGCATCCAGCGCCGCGAACAGCTCCGGCGTGAAGTGCAATCCGGCCGTCGGCGCCGCGACGGCGCCCTCGTGCCGGGCATAGGCCGTCTGATAGTCGGAGGCATCGGCGCTGTCGGCCGGGCGCTTGCCGGCGATATAGGGCGGCAGCGGCAACTCGCCCAGCCGCGCGATCGCCTCGTCGAGCCAGGCGCCGGTCAGGCTGAAGCGCAGCTCGACCTCCCCGCCCTCGCCCCTGGCGACGACTTCGGCCTGGAGGCGGCCGAGCTCGCAGGCATTGCTGGCGCCTTCGGAATCGAAGACCACCGTCTCACCCGGCGCGAGCTTCTTGGCCGGGCGGGCGAAGGCCAGCCAGCGATCCTCGCTCTCACGCTTGTGCAGCATGATCTCGACGCGGGCAGAATCCTCGCCGCGATAGCGTCGGCCGCGCAGCCGCGAGGGAATGACGCGCGTATCGTTGAGCACCAGCGCGTCCCCCGGCTGAAGCAGCGCGGGCAGGTCGCGGATTCCCATATCCGCGAAAGGCTCGGGCGTATCCGGCCGCACGACGAGCAGCCGCGCCGCATCGCGAGGGCTTGCGGGCCTCAGCGCGATACGGTCTTCCGGCAGATCGAAATCGAAAAGATCGACATTCATCGGTGTTTACCGGACCCAGGCCCGGTTCTCGAGCACGACCCGATAGCCGTCGGCATCCTCGAAGGTCCGCCCATGCGTCGACCACCAGGGGTTGGCAGGTTCGACGGGGTCGAAACCGGCCGCCTCCATGCGGACGACCGCACGGGTCCAGTCCGCAGCATCGGGGAGATAGAACACGAGCAGGTTCTCAGGCGTCGACGCGCCGGAGACATAATGCCCGTGCCGAACGGTGAATTCGAGATGATAGGGCCATGCGGGATGGCCCATCATCGCGCCGTCGAAGCCGTCATGGTTCTCGAAGCCCGAGATTTCCTCGAAGCCCAGCCCATCAGAATAGAAGCGGCGCAGCGGCGCGAGATCGTTCGTCGCTCGCGCCACCCGCATGACAGGGACAGATCCCTGAGCCGTCTTCATCAGGCCGCGTCGGCCATCACCTTCATCGAGACGATGGAGTCGGGATCGCGCACCGGCTCGCCGCGCTTGATCTTGTCGACGTTCTCCATGCCTTCGACGACCTCGCCCCAGACGGTGTACTGCTTGTCGAGGAAGCGGGCATCGTCGAACACGATGAAGAACTGGCTGTTGGCCGAGTTCGGGTTCTGGGCGCGAGCCATCGAGCAGATGCCGCGGACATGCGGCTCGGCGTTGAACTCCTGCTTCAGGTCCGGGTAGCTCGAGCCGCCGGTGCCGGTGCCATGC
The DNA here is from genome assembly GCF_001898115.1 of Allobosea sp. 67-29. Classification (GTDB taxonomy): domain Bacteria; phylum Pseudomonadota; class Alphaproteobacteria; order Rhizobiales; family Beijerinckiaceae; genus Allobosea. The sequence continues at coordinate 426,267 of NZ_MKSQ01000007.1, forward strand.
GGGCAGCCGACCTGGGCCATGAAGCCGTCGATGACACGATGGAAGACGATGCCGTCGTAGAAGCCCTCACGGGCAAGCAGCTTGATGCGCTCGACATGGCCGGGCGCGAGATCGGGGCGCAGCTTGATCACCACGCGGCCCTTGGTCGTCTCCATGACGATGGTGTTTTCCGGATCGAGCGACATCAGCTCTGCCTTTCGTTGAGCGGCACATGGCCGTGGAAGCGTATGGTGAAGGGTCGCCCCGCGATACTCGCTCCGAGGCCCTTCGACAACCTCATCGGCGTGCAGGCGTCCACCGCGGCGACGGCGGACTCGCTGAAGCGCCGCTGGAAAGCGGCATCGCCCCGGCGGGTTTCCCAGGTGACGCGGGGCTGGCCGAAGAGAGTCCCGTCGCGGCGCAGGCTGAAGCGCAGCGAGACCATCGCGCCGGTCAGGTCCCCCGGCAAGGCCGGCGGCTGCCAGCAACGGCGCAGCGCCGGGCCGATATCGACGAGCTTGTCGACGGTGCCGCCCTGCTCGGCCGGCGTCTGGGGCGAGACGTCCCCGACGAGCCCGATATCGCCGCTGCCGCTCCTGAGGCGCGGTGGGCCGATGCGGCGCTGATCCAGGCCGGGAATGTCGCTGCCGCTGAACGGGCCACCGACGCCGGGAGCATAGCGCTGCCCGCTCGGCGGCGGCAGGATCGGATTCTGCGAGCCGGAGGGCGGCGGCAGAACGGGGTTTTGCGAACCGGAAGCCGGCGGCCGTCCGAGATCGAGCGTCTCCTGCGCCTCAGCCGGCGAAAGCGCCGCGGCGAGGACGATGGCGGTCAGGGCGAGATGGCGCATGCTTCACTCCTTTGCACCAGAACGCCCTGCCTCTTCCGATGTTCGCAGCGGCTTACTTGGCGTCCGACAGCATCCGCATCGAGATGATCTTGTCGGGATTCGTCACCTGGCCGCTGCCGGACGCCCCCTTCTTGATCTTGCGGACCGCATCCATCCCGGAAACCACCTCGCCGAACAGCGTATAGCTGCCGGTCAGCGAGCCGCAGCCCTCGTAGCAGATGAAGAACTGCGAATTGGCCGAGTTCGGCGACTGCGAGCGCGCCATGCCGACCGACCCGACCTTATAGGGCGTCTGGCTGAACTCGGCCGGAATGTTCGGCAGGTCCGAGCCGCCGGTGCCGGTGCCCGTCGGGTCGCCGGTCTGGGCCATGAAGCCGTCGATGACACGGTGAAAGACGATGCCGTCGTAGAAGTGGCGCTTCACCAGGGTCTTGATCTGCGCGACGTGCTTCGGCGCGAGATCGGGCCGAAGCCGGATCGTCACCGGGCCATCCTTGGTGGTCAGCACCACCGTGTTCTCCGGGTCGAGCTTCGGGGCCGGGGCGGCGGTCTGCGCCTGGGCAAGGCCGAGCGAGGCGACGAGGGCTAGGGCGGCAAGCGGGCTGCGCAGCATGAACATCTCCATGGCCGCCAGATCCCGGCGGCGCTGCCCCGGTGAGTAGCCGCATCCTTTGGCCGGAACAAGGCGCGACCGCGCCTCTGATTCCGCCTTTGTTGCACTGCACAAGTGCAATCGAGATTGAATTTGCAAAAAGTTGAGGCGCGACGTGCCTAAACTGATGACAGCTCCGTCACAATCGGCTAATCCTTCCCGGGCTGGGCACGCTTTGTTAGGCAGAGCGCCGCGGACCAGGTCTCGGGAGGAACGAACGCCCGCTAGTATACAAGTCGTACGCTTTTGAGACGTGCGCCGATACTGCGGAAAAAAGCGTACTTACCAAGGCAAGGCATCGGCCTTGCCTTTTTCTTTGGCCGCTTCCCCTGAGGCGTCACCCTGCGGCATCCCCGCACTGAAGCGATGCTGCAGTTGCGCTCGATGCGCGTGCTTTTGCTCCGATTCGGACGAAACAGCTTCTCGCGGGAGGCTTTCGGCACATTGCCGAGCGAAGACGCCGCTGACGGGGCGCATGCCCTCAGAAATCGTAGGCCGACCAGATATACCAGACGAAGACGAAGATGACGGCGGCGATGACCGAGGTGATCGCTGCCTTCTTCAGCAGGCCCGGCAGCACCGGGGCACCGGGCTCGGTGCCATCGACGACATCGCCGCTCTCCTGCTGGCTCCGAATGCCGAAGGGCAGCACGGCGAACAGCACCGTCCACCAGATGATGAAATAGACCGCGAGCGCGCTGGCGATTGTCATGATGCGGCTCCCGCCAGGGCGATGCAGGAAAAGGCGACCCGCGCCTCGGTCGGGACGCCGAAGCGGGCGGTATGGCGCGCCGGCAGGCCGCCGGGGAAGTGCGTCACATACGCGGCGTTGCAGGCGGCATAGTCGGCCGGATCCGTGATCAGCATCGTCATCTGCACGACGCGATCCAGCGAGCTTCCCGCCTCCGCCAGGATTTCCGCAACGCGGCCCAATGCATTGCGCACCTCCTCGGCCGGGGTCGCGCCGCGGTGGATGCCGCGGGCCGGATCATGCGGTGCGGAGTGCCCGGAAACGAAGACGAGGCCTCCGGCAACGGTCGCGGCACTGAACGGGCGCGGCGAACCGGCCTCCGGCTGACCGAAGAAGACGATGTCGGACATGGGCTCAGGCCTGTTCCAGCTCGACCAGCGTGCCGAGGAAATCCTTCGGGTGCAGGAAAAGCACCGGCTTGCCGTGAGCGCCGATGCGCGGCTCGCCGGAGCCCAGCACGCGCGCGCCCTGCTCCTTCAGCCGGTCGCGGGCGGCGAGGATATCGTCGACTTCGTAGCAGATGTGATGGATGCCGCCATCGGGATTGCGCTCGAGGAACTTGGCGACGGGAGAGTCAGCCCCCAGCGGTTCCAGCAACTCGACCTTGGTGTTGGGCAGTTCGACGAAGACCACGGTGACGCCGTGATCCGGCTCGGGCTGCGGCTGCGAGACGCGCGCGCCGAGCGTGTCGCGATAGAGCGCCGTCGAGGCCGCGAGATCCTTCACGGCGATGGCGACATGGTTGAGGCGTCCGATCATGGCAGCTCCGCTCAGGCAGTCGGCAATGGGCAGTCGGTAGCCGCAGTGGCGTTCGCGTCCCGACTGCCTACTGCCTACTCCCGACCGTCCTACACCTCAATCACCAGCGCATGCACCAGCGGCTTCTTGCCCCATTCCTCGTTGACGGCACTGCGCACGCCGCGCTCCAGCGCGTTGCGCAGGGCTTCAGGGTCGCGTCGGCGGGCCTCGGGGATGCCGTCGAGGAGTTCGGCGACGGTGTCGGCGACATATTCGTCGAAATCCGTGCCGTCCTGGGTCCGCGGCGGCAAGCCGAGGATCGCGATCTCCGGCTCGCCGGCGATGCCGCCCTTCTCGTCGACGGCGACCGCCACCGAAACCATGCCGGCGAAAGACAATCGGCGGCGCTCCTGGATGGTCTTCTCCAGCGCGTTCACCAGCAGGCTGCCATCCTGATAGAGCCGGCCATGCGGCGCCTCGTCGGCCTTGCGGGCGCCGTCGCCCGAGATCGCGACCACGTCGCCATTGCCGGCGCGCAGCACGTGCCTGACGCCGAGACTGCGGGCGAAGCTCTCATGCTCGGCCAGATGCAGATCCTCGCCATGGGCGGGGATCGCGATCTGCGGCTTCAGCCAGCCATAGAGCCGGGCCAGCTCCTCGCGGCGCGGATGGCCGGAGACATGGACCAGATGGGTGCGGTCGGTGATGATCTCGATATTGTCGCGGGCCAGCGCGTTCAGGATGTTGCCGACCGATTTCTCGTTGCCGGGGATGGTGCGCGAGGAGAAAATGACCCGGTCGCCCGGCGAAAGCGCGATCTCGGGATGGTCGTCGGCAGCGATGCGCGAAAGCGCCGCACGCGGCTCGCCCTGGCTGCCGGTGAGCAGCGCCACCACCTTGTCGCGCGGCAGGTAGCCATAGGCGTCGACCGGGCGAAAACCCGGTATGCCGTCGAGATAGCCGCATTCGCGCGCCACGTCGATCACCCGCTCCATGGCGCGGCCGACGACAACGACCTCCCGCTCGTTCGCCATCGCCGCCTCGGCCACCGCGCGCAGGCGTGCGACGTTCGAGGCGAAGGTGGTGACGGCGACCCGGCCCGGCGCCGACTGCACCAGCTCCTTGAGCTTGGCCGCGACATCGGCCTCGCTCGGGCTGATGCCTTCGCGCATGACGTTGGTCGAGTCGCAGATCAGCGCGAGGACGCCCTCCTCGCCGAGCTCGCGCAGGCGCTTCTCGTCGGTCGGCAGGCCGACGCGCGGGGTCGGGTCGATCTTCCAGTCGCCGGTATGGACGAGCAGCCCGGCCGGGGTCCGGATGGCCAGCGCGTTCGACTCGGGGATGGAGTGCGCGACGGGCACGAACTCGATATCGAAGGGGCCGAGCGTGATCCGCCCGCCCTGCGGCACGACGTTGATCTCGACCTTGGGCGCGCCCGGCTCCGACAGGCGGCGCGTGCCGAGCAGGCCGGCGGCGAACGGCGTGCAGTAGACCGGCGCGCGCAACGAGGGCCAGAGCGCCGCAAGCGCGCCGATATGGTCCTCATGGGCGTGGGTGATGACGATCCCGAGAAGGTTCGCCCGCTCCTCGATGATGTAGCGCAGGTCGGGCAGGACGATATCGACGCCCGGCGCCTCCGGCCCGGCGAAGGACAGCCCGCAATCGACCAGGATCCATTTTCGCCGGCCCTCGGGCCCGAAGCCGTAGAGAGCGGCGTTCATGCCGATCTCGCCGAGGCCGCCGAGGGGAACGAAAACGAGCTGGTCGCTGGAACGGGTCACTGGCAATCCTGATTCTGGCAATGGCTTGATCGATGCCGCGTGATGGCAACGAGCGGTATAGCATCGGAAGGCGGAATTCACATTTCCGCGGATTCCGATGCGATAACAATCCGATAGAGCATCACAACCGCGTCCGGTCGAGCGCCCGATGATCTAGCACGCCGGCGGCTTCGTCTCCAGATCGAAGCAGGTCGAGCCGGGGCCAACGATCAGGCGGGACGTCCGAAGAACAGGTCGCCAGCGTCGATCAGGCGCCGTCCGGCCTCGGTTTCGAGTTCCAGGCGCCCGATCGGATCGAGGCCGATGAAGATGCCGGCGAGTGGCCCTTCCGGCAGTCGGATCGTGATGGTCTCGCCCAGGAAGGCGGCCCGCTCGAGCCAGGCGGCACGCGTCGGGCCGAAGCCGCCGGGCTGCGACCAGACGGCGAAGCGCCTGGCCCAGGCGTCGCTGAGGGCGCCGAGCAGCGCCTCGACGCTCGCCTCCGGCGCAACCGCCTTGAGATAGGTCGCGGGATAGGGCGTATCGGACGGGCAGGAGGCGATATTGACTCCACAGCCGAGAATGACGTTGAGCCGCCCGCCGCGGCTCTCGCCTTCGAGCAGCAGGCCGGAGGTCTTGGCGCCGCCGAGCAGCAGGTCGTTGGGCCATTTCAGCCTTAGGCCGGAGGCCGCAGGTCCGAGCAGCCCGGCTGCGGCATCGTGCAGCGCGAGGCCGGCGACGAAGCCGAGCTGCGGCGCGAGCGCCGGCTCGCAGGGGTCGGTCAGGAGCAGGCTGGCGTAGAGATTGCCGGGCGGCGAGCCCCACTGCCGGCCGTGGCGCCCGCGCCCGGCATGCTGGCTGCGGGCGACGATCCAGAGCTTGCCGGGCTCGCCCTGCTCGAGAGCCCGGCGGGCCTCGTCCATCGTCGAGGCCACCTCGTCCCGGACGACCAGCCGGTAGCTCGCAGCACGAGCCGCTTCGCCGAGCACGCGCTGCGAGCTCAGAACAGCGACTTCGCCGCCGCGGCAGCCGAGTCGAACAGGGGCGCCGGAACGAAGGACAGCACCAGCACGAACAGCGCCGAGATCAGCAACACCGTGCGCACCCCGAGATCGGCCTCCTCGAAGGCCGGTTTCGGATCGTCGAAATACATCACCTTGACCAGGCGCAGATAGTAGTAGGCGCCGACCACGCTGGTCAGCACGCCGACCACGGCCAGCACGTAGAGCTTGGCGTTGATCGCGGCGAGGAAGACGTACCACTTCGCCCAGAAGCCGGCGAGCGGCGGGATGCCGGCGAGCGAGAACATCATCATCGACAGCGCAAACGCCATCCAGCCATTGGTCCGCGACAGGCCGGCGAGCTCGGAGATGTCCTCGACCAGCTTGCCGTCGCGGCGCATCATCAGCACGCAGGCGAAGGCGGCGAGCGTCGTGGCGAGGTAGATCGCCATGTAGGTCATCACGCCCTGCACGCCTTCGGGCGTGCCGGCGGCGAGACCGACCAGCGCATAGCCCATGTTGGCGATCGAGGAATAGGCCAGCAGGCGCTTGATGTTGCGCTGGCCGATCGCGGCGAACGCGCCGAGCGCCATCGAGGCGATCGCGATGAAGATGATGATCTGGCGCCAGTCGTGGATCGCGCCCGGGAAGGCGCCGATGAAGATCCGGATCACCATCGCCATGGCGGCCATCTTCGGAGCCGAGGCGAAGAAGGCCGCGATCGGGGTCGGAGCGCCCTCATAGACGTCCGGCGTCCACATGTGGAACGGCACGGCCGAGATCTTGAAGACGACGCCGGCCGCGATGAAGACGATGCCGAAGATCAGGCCGAGCCCGGCGTGGCCGCCCTGCGTCGCCGCGGCGATCCCGGTGAAGCTGACCGTTCCGGTGAAGCCATAGACCAGCGAGCCGCCATAGAGCAGCATGCCGGAGGAAAGCGTGCCGAGGATGAAGTACTTCAGGCCGGCTTCCGTCGATTTCGCATTGTCGCGGTCGAAGGCCGCGACGACGTAGAGCGCCAGCGACTGCAGCTCGATGCCGATATAGAGCCCGATCAGGTCGTTGGCCGAGATCATCATCATCATGCCGATGGTGGCCAGCACGACGAGGACCGGGAACTCGAAGCGCATCACGCCGTCACGGCGCAGCGGGCTGGAGGCGAGCAGGATCGCCGCGCCGGCGCCGATCAGCGTCAGCACCTTCATGAAGCGCGCGAAGCCATCGACGATGAAGCCGCCGTTGAAGGTCAGGAGCTTGCCCGTTCCCGACAGGACGAGCACCAGCGCCACGGCCAGCAGGACCAGCGCCGCCCCTTCCAGGAGACGGGCGGAGCGCTCGCGCTGGATGGCGCCGACCAGCACCATGGCGATGGCGCCAAGCGCCAGAATGATTTCCGGCAGGGCCGGGCCGAGAGCGGGCAGAGCCATGTCCGAGACCTTACTGCGCGGCCGCGAGCGCCGTCTTCGCGACGGTGAGCGCGGCCTGATAGTTCTTGATCAGCATTTCGGTCGGCGCCGCGAAGGCGTCGAGGATGGTGTGCGGCTGGATGCCGTACCAGATCGTCAGCAGGACGAGCGGGACCAGGATTGCGACCTCGCGGCCGTTCAGGTCCTGGATGTCCTTGAGCTCGGGCTTCACCAGTTCGCCGAACACGACGCGGCGATAGAGCCACAGCGCATAGCAGGCCGAGAGGATCACGCCCGAGGTGGCGAAGAAGGCGACCCAGGGATTGGCCCGGAACGAGCCGAGGAGCGTCAGGAATTCGCCGACGAAGCCCGAGGTACCCGGCAGGCCGACATTGGCCATGGTGAAGACCATGAAGACGACCGCATAGAGCGGCATCCGGTTCACCAGCCCACCATAGGCGGCGATCTCGCGGGTATGCATGCGGTCGTAGATCACGCCGACGCAGAGGAAGAGCGCGCCCGAGACCAGCCCGTGGCTGACCATCTGGTACATCGCGCCCTGGATGCCCTGCGGGGTCAGCGTGAACAGACCCATGGTGACGAAGCCCATATGCGCCACCGAGGAATAGGCGATCAGCTTCTTGATGTCCTCCTGCATCATCGCCACCAGCGAGGTGTAGACGATGGCGATGACCGACAAAGCGAAGACCAGCGGCGCGAAATAATGCGACGCCTCGGGGAACATCGGAATCGAGAAGCGGATGAAGCCGTAGCCGCCCATCTTCAGCAGGATGGCCGCCAGCACGACGGAGCCCGCGGTCGGCGCCTCGACGTGGGCGTCGGGCAGCCAGGTATGGACCGGCCACATCGGCATCTTCACCGCGAAGGATGCGAAGAAGGCGAGCCAGAGCCAGGTCTGCATGCCGGCCGGAAACTTGTGCGCGAGCAGCGAGGGAATGTCGGTGGTGCCCGCGTTCCAGTACATCGCCATCACGGCCAGCAGCATCAGCACCGAGCCGAGGAGCGTGTAGAGGAAGAACTTGTAGGAGGCGTAGACGCGCCGCTTGCCGCCCCAGATGCCGATGATCAGGAACATCGGGATCAGGCCCGCCTCGAAGAACAGGTAGAACAGCACGAGGTCGAGCGCCGCGAAGACGCCGATCATCAGCGCCTCCAGCACCAGGAAGGCGACCATGTACTCGGCCACCCGCTTCTCGACCGAGGTCCAGGATGCGCCGATGCAGAACGGCATCAGGAAGGCCGTCAGCACGATGAACGGGAAGGAGAAGCCGTCGACGCCGAGCTTGAAGCGGATCGCCTCCGAGATCCAGGCATGGCTCTCGACGAGCTGGAAGCCAGGATCGGCCGGGTTGAAGCGGCTCCAGGCGATCCAGGCGAGGATGAAGGTCAGGACCGTCGTGAACAGCGCGATCCAGCGCGCGTTCGAGCCGACCGAGGCCTCGTCGCCGCGCAGCACGAGGATCAGCGCCGCGCCGACCAGCGGCAGGATCAGGAGACCGGTGAGGATACCGAAACCGAACATCATCTCACCCGCGGGTCAGGAGATACCAGGTCACCAGCCCGGCGACACCGATCAGCATGGCGAAGGCATAGTGATAGAGATAACCGGTCTGCAGCCTGACGACGCGGTTGGTCACGTCGACGACGCGGGCCGAGACGCCGTCCGGGCCGAAGCCGTCGATGACGAAGCCGTCGCCCTTCTTCCACAGGAAGCGGCCGAGCCACTTCGCCGGACGCACGAACAGGAAGTCGTAGATCTCGTCGAAATACCACTTGTTGAGCAGGAACTGGTACAGCGCCGGGTTCGCCGCAGCGAGCCTGCCCGGGATGTCCGGCCGGCTGACATACATCCAGTAGGCCAGCGCGAAGCCGATCACCATCGCCGCGAACGGCGACCAGACCACCCATTTCGGCACCTCGTGCATCGCGTGCAGGATGTGGTTGTCCTTGCCCATGAACAGCGCCGACTTCCAGAAATGCTCGAAGTCGTGGCCGACGAAATACTCCTTGAAGGCGTAGCCGGCGAAGATCGCCCCGGCCGAGAGCATGGCGAGCGGCAGCAGCATCACCCACGGGCTCTCATGGGGAGTGTGGTCATGGCCGTGGCCGCCATGGCCGTGATCGTCATGCGCCTGCTCGTCATGACCGTGCGCGGCATGAGCGTGGTCGTCGTGGCCATGCGCGGCATGGCCCCAGCGCGGCGCGCCCTCGAAGGTCATGAAATAGAGGCGCCAGGAATAGAACGACGTCATCGCCGCCGCGACCACCAGCAGCACGAAGGCATAGGAGGAGGCGAAGCCGCCATGCTCGACCGAGGCATAGGCGCTCTCGATGATCGCATCCTTCGAGAAATAGCCGGCGAAGCCGGGAAAGCCGGTCAGCGCCAGCGTGCCGATCGTCATCGCCGCGGCCGTGAAGGGGATGTATTTCCGCAGGCCGCCCATGTTCCGCATGTCCTGCTCGTGATGCATCGCGTGGATGACCGAGCCGGCGCCGAGGAACAGCAGCGCCTTGAAGAAGGCGTGGGTGAAGAGGTGGAAGATGCCGGCGCCGTAATTGCCGACGCCGAGCGCGACGAACATGTAGCCGAGCTGGGAGCAGGTCGAATAGGCGATGACGCGCTTGATGTCGTTCTGCACCAGGCCGACGGTCGCGGCGAAGAAGGCCGTGGTGGCGCCGATGACGGTGACGACCGTGAGCGCGACCGGCGCATATTCGAAGATCGGCGACAGGCGCGCCACCATGAAGACGCCGGCGGTGACCATGGTCGCGGCATGGATCAGCGCCGAGACCGGGGTCGGGCCTTCCATCGCGTCCGGCAGCCAGGTGTGCAGCAGGAACTGCGCCGACTTGCCCATCGCGCCCATGAACAGCAGCAGGCTCGCGATCGTCAGCGCGTTCCAGTCATAGCCGAGGAAGTGGAAGGGCTTGCCGACGAGCTCGCCGACATGCGGGAAGATCGAGTCGAAGGCGACCGAGCCGAACAGCACGAAGACCAGGAAGATGCCGAGCGAGAACCCGAAATCGCCGACGCGGTTGACGATGAAGGCCTTCATCGCCGCGGCGCAGGCAGAAGGCTTCTGGTACCAGAAGCCGATCAGCAGATAGGAGGCGAGGCCCACCCCTTCCCAGCCGAAGAACATCTGGACGAGGTTGTCCGACGTCACCAGCATCAGCATGGCGAAGGTGAAGAGCGAGAGATAGGCGAAGAAGCGCGGCCGGTGCGGGTCCTCGTGCATGTAGCCGATCGAGTAGAGGTGCACGAGCGACGACACGGTGTTGACCACGACCAGCATCACCGCCGTCAGCGTGTCGACGCGGAAGGCCCAGTCGACCTGCAGCTCGCCGGAGGAGATCCAGCTCGCCACCTGGACGCGCGTCGTGCCGCCGCCGAAGCCGACCTGGGCGAAGGCGACCCAGGACAGCACCGCCGAGACGACCAGCAGGGCCGTGGTGACGATCTCGGAGCCGCGGGGGCCGATCAGCCGGCCGAACAGGCCGGCGATCAGGAAGCCGATGAGAGGGAGGAAGACGATCGCGTGATACATGGCCGTGAGGTCCAGGCGCCCTAAAGCGCTCAGCCTTTCATCATGTTGATGTCTTCCACCGCGATCGAGCCGCGGTTGCGGAAGTAGACGACGAGGATGGCGAGGCCGATCGCGGCCTCGGCCGCCGCCACCGTCAGCACGAACAGGGCGAAGACCTGGCCGAGGATGTCGCCGAGATAGCTCGAGAAGGCGACGAAGTTGATGTTCGCCGAGAGCAGGATCAGCTCCAGCGACATCAGGATGACGATGACGTTCTTGCGGTTGATGAAGATGCCGAGCACGCCGAGCGTGAACAGGATGGCCGCGACGGCGAGATAGTGGCCCAGTCCGATCATCATGCCATCTCCTCGGGAACGCCGGCGCGCGAGGGCACCTGCTTGACCGCCATGGCGGTCTCCTTGGTGCGGGCGTTCTGGGTGGGAACGTCCTGGCGCTTGATGCCTTTCCGCTCGCGCAGCGTCAGCACGATCGCGCCGATCATCGCGACGAGCAGCACGAGGCCCGCCGCCTGGAAGTAGTAGACGTATTGCGTGTAGAGCACGCGGCCGAGCGCCTCGGTATTGGTCATGCCCGCCGGGATCGCGGCGACCGGCGCCTTGACGAGCTGCGGGTCGATCGCCCAGGCGCCAACCACCATCAAAAGCTCGACGGCGAAGATGAAGCCGATCAGCGCGCCGATCGGCAGGTAGTTGAGGAAGCCCTGGCGGAATTCGGCGAAATCGACGTCGAGCATCATCACGACGAAGAGGAAGAGCACTGCGACCGCACCGACATAGACGACGACCAGCAGCATCGCGAGGAACTCGGCCCCGAGCAGCACGAACAGCCCGGCCGCGTTGACGAAGGCCAGGATCAGATAGAGCACCGAATGCACGGGATTGCGCGAGGTCACCACCATGAAGGCAGATGCCACGGTCACCCCTGCGAAGAGATAGAAGAAAGCCGCTGCGGCATTCATCTCGGCCAGCCCTTCCCGCCCCTTCTCGGCGCGGTCCTCGTTTGGTTCGTGCGCCGGGACTCAAGAGCCCGGTGCAATTTGGAGCGTCTATAATCAGGCCCGCCGGGAGGGACAACCGCACGGCGGGTCTATGAATTCAATCGCATCCTGCGGCATCGTCGCGGGACGACGCCGGAGGTCGGTCAATCACCGATACGGCGCGTCCATCGCGATGTTGCGCGCGATCTCGCGTTCCCAGCGCGCGCCGTTCGCAAGCAGCTTGTCCTTGTCGTAGAACAGCTCCTCGCGGGTCTCGGTCGCGAACTCGAAATTGGGCCCCTCGACGATGGCATCGACCGGGCAGGCCTCCTGGCAGAAGCCGCAGTAGATGCACTTGGTCATGTCGATGTCGTAACGGGTGGTGCGGCGCGTGCCGTCGTTGCGGCGCGGACCGGCCTCGATGGTGATGGCCTGCGCCGGGCAGATCGCCTCGCAGAGCTTGCAGGCGATGCAGCGCTCTTCACCGTTCGGATAGCGGCGCAGCGCATGCTCGCCCCGGAAGCGCGGCGAGAGCTGGCCCTTCTCGAACGGGTAGTTCAGCGTCGCCTTCGGCTTGAAGAAATAGCGCATCGACAGGCCGATCGCCCCGACGAACTCCTTCAGCAGCAGGCCCCTTGCGGCTTGCGCGAGTGACATCGCCTTCGTCCTTTGCATCCTCAGCCGGACAGCGTCCGGCCGATCACGAAACCCAGGATCGGCATGACGCCGATCGTCATCACGACCAGCACCGCCCGCAGGATGCGGATGCGGCGCTCGTAATCAGCCTTTTCGGCCTCCGTCGTCGAGCGATCCGTGCGCCTGAGCGCCCCGATCACCACCGCCGACATCAGCCGGTATTCCAGCAGGCCCAGCCCGAAGCCGATCAGGGCGCCGAGCGGGCCGGCACTGCTCATGGCGCCACCAGCCCGAGCCAAGCAACGCTTTTGTATCCAACGAGCCCGCCGACGAAAGCCGCGACGGCGAGTTCACCAAACCCATCCGTGGGAGTGTAGCCCCATCGCCAAGACGCGAAGCCGACACAAACCACGTAACATATTCCGCCGACGACCATGCCCGCTGCCGGGCCCACGATCGCCGGGTTGATCATCCGCCGACCGGGCCCCAGCCCGTCAGCTGCAGCACCAGCGCCACGATCACCACGCTCGCGATCGACAACGGCAGGAAGACCTTCCAGCCCAGGCGCATCAGCTGATCGTAGCGGTAGCGCGGCACGAAGGCCTTCACCAGCGCGAACATGAAGAACACCAGGCAAACCTTGAGCGCGAACCAGAACACGCCAGGCAGCCAGGTGAAGGGCGGCAGCGCTACCGGCGGCGCCCAGCCGCCCAGGAACAGGATCGTGGTCAGCGAGCACATGGTCATGATCGCCACGTATTCGCCGAGCATGAACAGCAGGTACGGCGTCGAGGAATACTCGACCATGAAGCCCGCAACGAGCTCCGACTCGGCTTCAGCCAGATCGAAGGGCGGCCGGTTCGTCTCGGCCAGCGCCGAGATGAAGAAGACCACGAACATCGGGAAGAGCGGGATGAAGTACCAGTTCAGGATCGAGAGCCACGGAACGCCCAGGGCATGGGCAAGGCCGCGGTTCTGCTGCGCCTCGACCACGGCCGAGAGGTTGAGCGAACCGACGCAGAGCAGCACGGTGATGATCACGAAGCCGATCGAGACCTCGTAGGACACCATCTGCGCCGCCGAGCGCAGCGCGCTCATGAACGGGTATTTCGAGTTCGAGGCCCAGCCGGCCATGATGATGCCGTAGACGCCGAGCGAGGAGATCGCGAGGACATAGAGGATGCCGACATTGATGTCGGCGATCGCCCAGCCTTCCGCCACCGGGATCACCGCCCAGGCGCCGAGCGCCAAGAGGCAGGAGATGAAGGGCGCCAGCAGGAAGATGCCCTTGTTGGCGCCGGCCGGGATGATCGGCTCCTTGAGCGCGAACTTGATCAGGTCCGCGAAGCTCTGGAACAGCCCGAAGGGGCCGACGACGTTCGGGCCGCGGCGGAGTTGCACCGCCGCCCAGACCTTGCGGTCGGCCAACAGGATGTAGGCGATGAAGACCAGGAGGCAGACCAGCAGCAGCAGGCTCTTGCCCAGAACGATCGCGATATCGAGGACGAGGTCCCAGTTCATGGCCGCTTACTCCGCCGCCTGCCGGTGCCGGCCGGAGGCCAGCGCCGAGCATTCCGCCATCACGGCGGAAGCGCGCGCGATCGGGTTGGTCTGATAGAAATCGCCGACGGGCGAGACGAATCCCGCCTTGTCGGTCTTGCCGCCGAGGCCGGCGAGACCGCCGATCGCGCCCGCATCGCCTGCGGGCAGCCCGTCGATGGCGGCGAATTGCGGATAGGCCTCGTAGAGCGCCCTGCGCAGGCCCGCCAACGAGTCGAAGGGCAGCGTCTTGCCGAGATGGCCCGAGAGCGCGCGCAGGATCGCCCAGTCCTCGCGGGCGTCGCCCGGCGGGAAGGCGGCCCGGTCGCCCATCTGGACGCGGCCTTCGGTGTTCACATAGGTGCCGGACTTCTCGGTATAGGCCGCCCCCGGCAGGATGACGTCGGCGCGGTGCGCGCCCTTGTCGCCATGGGTGCCCTGGTAGATCACGAAGGCGCCTTCCGGCACCTCGATCTCATCGGCACCGAGCAGGAAGAGCAGATCGAGCGCGCCCGGCTTGACCATCGCGGCAGCGTCCAGACCGCCCTCGCCCGGCACGAAGCCGAGATCGAGCGCCCCGACGCGGGCGGCGGCCGTGTGGATCACGCCGAAGCCGTTCCAGCCTTCGGTGACGGCGCCCAGCGCCTGCGCTGCCTTGGCGGCGAGCGAAAGCACCGCCTCGCCGTCGGCGCGGGCGAGAGCCCCCTGCCCGACCAGCACCATCGGCTTGCCGCCACCGGCCTGGGCGGACTTGACGACCTCGGCCAGCGTCTCCGGGCCGGCGCCGAGATAGTCGTAGGGGTAGGTCAAATCGGCCTTCTCGCCGATCAGGCTGACCTTGAAGTCGCCGCGCAGCCAGCGCTTGCGGATGCGGGCGTTCAGGATCGGCGCCTCGCGGCGCGGGTTCGAGCCGACGATCAGCAGCGAGGTCGCATCCTCGATCCCGGCGATGCCGGCATTGAGGAGGTAAGATGCGCGGCCGAACTTCGGATGCAGCTTCGTGCCGTCCTGGCGGGCATCGAGATTGGCCGAACCGAGCGAGGCGATCAGGCTCTTCAGCGCGAACATCTCCTCGACCGCGGCGAGATCGCCGGCAATCGCGCCGATCTTCTCAGGCGCGGTCGCCTTCACCTTGGCAGCAACCGCGGCGAAAGCCTCGTTCCAGCTCGCCGGGCGCAGGCGGCCATGCTCGCGGATATAGGGCCGGTCGAGGCGCTGGGTCTTGAGGCCGTCGACGATGTGGCGGGTCTTGTCGGAGATCCACTCCTCGTTCACCGCCTCGTTGAGACGGGGCAGGATGCGCATCACTTCCTTGCCGCGCGAGTCGACGCGGATCGCCGAGCCGACCGCGTCCATGACGTCGATGCTCTCGGTCTTGGTGAGCTCCCAGGGCCGCGCCTTGTTCTGGTAGGGCTTCGAGGTCAGCGCGCCGACCGGGCAGAGGTCGACGACGTTGCTCTGCAGCTCCGACGACATCGCCTGCTCGAGATAGGTGGTGATCTCCATGTCCTCGCCGCGGCCGATGGCGCCGAGGTCGGAGGCGCCGGCGACCTCGGTGGTGAAGCGGACGCAGCGCGTGCACTGGATGCAGCGCGTCATCGTCGTCTTGACCAGCGGGCCGATATACTTGTCCTCGACGGCGCGCTTGTTCTCCGCGAAGCGCGAGGAATCGGTACCGAAGGCCATCGCCTGGTCCTGCAGGTCGCATTCGCCGCCCTGGTCGCAGATCGGGCAGTCGAGCGGGTGGTTGATGAGCAGGAACTCCATCACCCCCTCGCGCGCCTTCTTGACCATCGGCGACCGGGTGGAGACCACCGGCGGCTCGCCGTTCGGGCCGGGGCGCAGGTCGCGCACGCCGATGGCGCAGGAGGCCTGCGGCTTCGGCGGGCCGCCCTTCACCTCGACGAGGCACATGCGGCAATTGCCGGCGATCGAGAGCCGCTCATGGAAGCAGAAGCGCGGGATCTCGGCCCCGGCGGCCTCGCAGGCCTGGAGCACCGTGTAATCGGCCGGGACGTCGACCTCGATGCCGTCGATGACGAGTTTGGTCATGGTCTCACTCCGCCGCCATCAGTCGCACAGGCTCGCTGTGCGGGTTGGCGGCATAGTCGTCGATGCGCTGCTCGATCTCGTGACGGAAATGCGCGATCAGGCCCTGGATCGGCCAGGCCGCGGCGTCGCCGAGCGCACAGATCGTATGGCCCTCGATCTGCTTGGTGACGTCGAGCAGCATGTCGATCTCGCGCTTCTGGGCGCGGCCCTCGGCCATGCGCTCCATGACGCGCCACATCCAGCCCGTGCCCTCGCGGCAGGGCGTGCACTGGCCGCAGCTCTCATGCTTGTAGAAATGGCTGATGCGGGCGATGGCGCGGACGATGTCGGTCGACTTGTCCATCACGATCACCGCCGCCGTGCCGAGGCCTGAGCGCAGCTTCGAGAGCGAGTCGAAATCCATCGGCGTGTCGATGATCTGCTCGGCCGGGACCATGCGCACCGACGAACCGCCGGGGATGACCGCCTTGAGATTGTCCCAGCCGCCGCGGATGCCGCCGCAATGCTTGTCGATCAGTTCGCGGAAGGGAATGCCCATCGCCTCTTCGACGTTGCAGGGCTTGTTCACATGGCCCGAGACGCAGAAGAGCTTGGTGCCGACATTGTTCGGCGTGCCGATCGAGGAGAACCAGGCAGCGCCGCGGCGCAGGATGGTCGGCGCGACCGCGATAGACTCGACGTTGTTCACCGTGGTCGGGCAGCCATAGAGGCCCATATTGGCCGGGAATGGCGGCTTCAGCCGCGGCATGCCCTTCTTGCCCTCGAGGCTCTCCAGCAGCGCCGTCTCCTCGCCGCAGATATAAGCGCCGGCGCCGTGATGCACATAGAGATCAAAGGGATAGCCATGGACGTTGTCCTTGCCGATGAGCTTCGCTTCATAGGCCTCGTCGACGGCGCGCTGCAGCGCCTCGCGCTCGCGGATGTATTCGCCGCGGATGTAGATATAGGCCGCATGCGCGCCCATTGCGAAGGAGGCGATCAAGCAGCCCTCTACCAGCGTATGCGGGTCGTTGCGCATGATCTCGCGGTCCTTGCAGGTGCCCGGCTCCGACTCGTCGGCGTTGACGACGAGATAATGCGGGCGCCCGTCGCTGACCTTGGGCATGAAGGACCATTTCAGCCCGGTCGGGAAGCCGGCGCCGCCGCGGCCGCGCAGGCCGGACTTCTTCATCTCGTCGATGATCCAGTCCCGGCCCTGCTCGAGCAGGAACTTGGTGCCGTCCCAGGCACCGCGCTGGATCGCACCCTTCAGGGTACGGTCATGCAGGCCGTAGAGATTGGTGAAGATGCGATCGCGATCTGCGAGCATGTCCTGGTGCCTCACTCTGCCGGCTTGTCGCCAAGCTTCGACTCCGGGCGCCAGCCCGTCGCGAGCTTCTTCGACTGAGCGATCCAGTCGTCGCGCAGCGCCCGGCCCTTGAAGCCGGTCAGTCGCGCATCGACCCAGGCGAGCTCCGCCGGTGTCCATTTGGCGATCTGGTCATAGTGCCAGACCCCCATCTCGTTGAGCATCCTGGCCAGCTTCGGCCCGACGCCCCAGATCAGTTCGAGATCGTCGCCCTTGCCGCCACGCGCGGCGGTCAGCAGTTCGGGTTTGCTCTCGTCAGCCGCCGGCTTGGCCGCCTCGGCAACATCCTTCTTGTCCATCTTGCCCTTGGCGGCCGGCGTGTCGTTCGCAGCGCCCGAAGGCTGGACGGGCTCGGAGGGCTTCGGGCGACCGGCAGCGGCTGTCTCGCTCGCCGGCTTGGCGGCGACGGCCGACGGGGTTGCCTCGGCCTTCTTGGCTTCCGCCTCGGCGGCGGCCTTGGCGGCGGCGGCCTCGGCAGCGGCCTTGCGCTGCTCGCCGATGCGCTTCCGCCAGTCGCCGGCGCCGATCATAGAGCCGTCGTAGAGCGTCTTGTCGGTCAGGGTCTGCGGGCCGCCTTCGGGCTCGGAGCCGATGCGGCCGTTCTGCGGGCCGGGCTTGGTCGGCCGGCCGTTGCGCATGTCGTCGAGAAGCTGGCGGAAGGAAGCCGGCGTCAGGTCCTCGTAATAGTCGACATTGATCTGCGCCATCGGGGCGTTGCAGCAGGCGCCGAGGCACTCGACCTCGAGCCAGGACAGCTTGCCGTCGGCGGTGACGGTCGATTGCGGGCCGATGACCTCCTCGCAGACCTTCTTCAGCGCTTCCGCACCGCGTAGCGCGCAGGGCGTGGTGCCGCAGAGCTGGACGAAATATTCGCCGACCGGCTGCAGATTGAACATGGTGTAGAAGGTCGCGACCTCCAGCACCCGCATCGGAGCCATGCCTAAGCGCTTCGCGACGGTCTCGATCACGGCGCGCGAGACCCAGCCCTCCTGCTCCTGCGCCTTCCACAACAGCGGGATGACGGCGGACGCCTGCCGGCCTTCGGGATATTTGGCGATCTGCTGGTCGATCCAGTTCTCGTTCGCCGCAGTGAAGGCGAAGGAGGCGGGCTGGACGGGATCAGGTGCGAGACGACGGACGGACATCAGCGGTCAACTTCACCAAAGACGATATCGAGGGAGCCGAGGATTGCGGAGACGTCGGCGAGCATGTGCTTGCGGCACATGAAATCCATGGCCTGGAGATGGGCGAAGCCCGGGGCCTTGATCTTGCAGCGATAGGGCTTGTTGGTGCCATCCGAGACCAGATAGACGCCGAACTCGCCCTTCGGAGCCTCGACGGCGGCATAGACCTCGCCGGCCGGCACCTTGTAGCCTTCGGTATACAGCTTGAAGTGGTGGATCAGCGCTTCCATCGAGCGCTTCATCTCACCGCGCTTGGGCGGCACCATCTTGCCGTCGAGCGAGGAGACCGGGCCGCCGCCATCGGGCGCCAGCAGCTTGTCGCAGCACTGCTTCATGATGCGGACCGACTGGCGCATCTCTTCCATGCGGATGTGGTAGCGGTCGAAA
The DNA here is from genome assembly GCF_001898115.1 of Allobosea sp. 67-29. Taxonomy (GTDB): domain Bacteria; phylum Pseudomonadota; class Alphaproteobacteria; order Rhizobiales; family Beijerinckiaceae; genus Allobosea. The sequence continues at coordinate 445,095 of NZ_MKSQ01000007.1, forward strand.
CAGTCGCCGTTCTTGCCGACGGGGATGTCGAATTCCATCTCCTCGTAGCACTCGTAGGGCTGCGACTTGCGCAGATCCCAGGGTGCGCCGGAGCCGCGCACCATCACGCCCGAGAAACCCCATTTCCAGCAGGTCTCGAGATCGACCACGCCGATATCGACGTTGCGCTGCTTGAAGATGCGGTTGTCGCTGAGCAGGCCTTCGAGGTCGTCGCAGACCTTGAGGAACGGGTCGCACCATTCGGCGATGTCGTGGATCAGCGAGACCGGAATATCCTGGTGCACGCCGCCCGGCCGGACATAGGCTGCGTGCATGCGCGCGCCGCAGGCCCGCTCGTAGAAGATCATCAGCTTCTCGCGCTCCTCGAAGCCCCAGAGCGGAGGCGTGAGCGCGCCGACGTCCATCGCCTGCGTGGTGACGTTCAGCAGATGCGAGAGGATGCGGCCGATCTCGGAATAGAGCACGCGGATGAGCTGGCCGCGGCGCGGCACGGTCACGCCGGCGAGGCGCTCGACCGCGAGCGCATAAGCGTGCTCCTGGTTCATCGGCGCGACATAGTCGAGCCGGTCGAAATAGGGCACCGCCTGGAGATAGGTCTTGGCCTCGATCAGCTTCTCGGTGCCGCGATGCAGCAGGCCGATATGCGGATCGACACGCTCGACGATCTCGCCGTCGAGCTCCAGCACGAGGCGCAGCACGCCGTGCGCCGCCGGGTGCTGTGGGCCGAAATTGATCGAGAAGTTGCGGATATTGTGCTCGGTCATGCCGTGCCGCCCTGCTTTGCCGCGACGCGGGCCAGGAACTCGTCCCCGGTCAGCCGTGGCCGATCGCCGGCAAACGCATAGAGCGCCGGCTTTTCATCGATGAAGATCTCCGCGACGAAGTCGAAGGGCGATTGGTCGTCGAAGGCCTGGAAGGCCACCGCGACATGACCGTTCGCACCTTCGCGCAGGCGCCAGAACAGGCTCGTCCCGCAGGTCTTGCAGAAAACCCGCTCACCCCAGTCGGACGATGGATAGACGCCGAGCGCCTGCTCGTCCGCAACGGACACGCCGGAGCACGACACCGCCATGAAGACGCCGCCGCTCCATTTCCGGCACATGCCGCAATGGCAGACATCCATCTCCTGCTTCTCGGGCGCCGCGGTGAAGCGCACCGCGCCGCAGAGACAGCCGCCGGACAGGGGTTGGTGGCTGGACGCCATCACGCCCCCTTCGCCTTCTCGTCGCCCGGCAGCACGTAATCCGTGCCTTCCCAGGGCGAGAGGAAATCGAAGTTGCGGAATTCCTGGTTGAGCTTCACCGGCTCGTAGACGACGCGCTTCTGCTCGTCGTCATAACGAACCTCGACGAAGCCGGTCAGCGGGAAGTCCTTGCGCAGCGGATAACCCTCGAAGCCGTAATCGGTGAGGATGCGACGCAGGTCCGGGTGGCCGGAGAACAGGATGCCGTAGAAATCGTAGGCCTCGCGCTCGAACCAGTTCGCCGCCGGGAAGACCTCGACGACGGAGGGAACGGGCGTCGCCTCGTCGGTCTGCACCTTCACGCGGATGCGGCGGTTATGGTGCGGCGCCAGCAGATGGTAGACGACGTCGAAGCGCTTCTCGCGGCCGGGATAGTCGGCGCCGGCGATGTCGGTGAAGTTGACGAAGCGGAAGCGCGGATCGCTGTAGAGCGTGCGCAGCACCGCGACGATCGACGCCGTCTCGGCATGAACAGTCAGTTCCTCGAAGGCGACGACCGCCTCGGTGACCGCGCCGGGCAGCGCGGCCTTGATCTCTTCGCCGAGTTGTACGAGCGCTTCGCTCATCGTCTCACCTTCATCGCCTGCAGCATCGACCGACAGAGCGCTCAGCGCTCGATCGTGCCGGTGCGGCGGATCTTCTTCTGCAGCAGCAGGACGCCGTAAAGCAGCGCCTCGGCCGTCGGCGGGCAGCCCGGGACATAGATGTCGATCGGGACGATGCGGTCGCAGCCGCGCACCACTGAGTAGCTGTAGTGGTAGTAGCCGCCGCCGTTGGCGCAGGAGCCCATCGAGATGACATAGCGCGGCTCCGGCATCTGGTCGTAGACCTTGCGCAGCGCCGGGGCCATCTTGTTGGTCAGCGTGCCCGCCACGATCATCACGTCCGACTGGCGCGGAGAGGCACGCGGCGCGAAGCCGAAGCGCTCGACATCGTAGCGCGGCATCGAGAGCTGCATCATCTCGACGGCGCAGCAGGCGAGACCGAACGTCATCCACATCAGCGAGCCCGTGCGGGCCCAGTTGATCAGATCGTCGGTGGCGGTGACGAGAAAGCCCTTGTCCGCCAGTTCGTTGTTGATCTCGACGAAGAACGGATCACGCGTTCCCACGGGCTTGCCGTCCGGGCCGAGCAACCCTTTCGGGGCCGGCGCGACGAGCGGATCACCACGATCGATCGCTGTGACTGCCATGTCCTAATCCTCGTGAACGTCAAAACTGCCAGATAGGAAGCGGCGCGCCGCGTCGCGATCGGACAGTCAGTCCCACTCCAGCGCGCCCTTGCGCCACTCGTAGACGAAGCCCACGGTGAGCACGCCGAGAAAGATCATCATCGACCAGAAACCATACCAGCCAAGGCTGCCGAAGGCGACGGCCCAGGGGAACAGGAACGCGACCTCGAGATCGAAGATGATGAAGAGAATCGCGACCAGATAGAACCGGACGTCGAACTTCATGCGGGCATCGTCGAAGGCGTTGAAGCCGCATTCGTAGGCGGAGAGCTTTTCGGCGTCCGGCTTCGAATAGGCGATGGCGAAGGGCGCGATCAGCAGCGCCAGGCCGATGACCGCCGAGACGCCGATGAACAACACCAGCGGCAGATAGTCGGTCAGAAGGGAGTGCACCGGGAGAGCTTGCATCATCGAACTCGCTTCGCGCGCGGCCACGCAGGCCTGCCGCCCCGTTCGCTTAGACCGTCGATTAGAATGAAGCAAGACTCCGCCGCGCCGCACAATCGCGCAGGCGGGTTGAATGCGGCGCAGGATGAGGCAAAAGCGGCCCGCTTCCGGAGCCTTCCCCGAACATGCGGCGAAATTCCATCGTAAACGCCGGTTTTTTTGCTATCCGCGCATGGGCAGGCTCTGCCCTCGCCGAATCGCCGGTGGACGGCTTGCTTTTTTTGAAAGGCATCCCATGCATTTCCGGATCCCGATCCGATCCGGCGCGGCCGCCATCGCGCCGCGCCCGGCGTGACGCCCGCCTGCCTGCCGGCGAGCCTGACCCTCGCCATGCTTCTCGTGCTGTCGGGCGCCGTTCGCGCCCAGACCGGCGAGAGCGTGCGTGCACCCCTCCCGCCGCAGCGTCCTTTCGACCTCGATCTCGAGGGCACCCCCAGGCTGCCCACCATCGTCGTGCCGCCGCACCAGCGCTCCCCGCGGGAGACGCCGGCAAGCGCCGCCGACGAAGGGACGCCGCCGGCCGCTCCCTCACCCGAAACGCCCGGGTCCGACGTCCCGCTCCCGGAAACGCCACAGGCCGAAGGAACCTTGCCGGCGATCGAGCCGCCGGACGACGACGAGGGCCCGGAATGGCCGAAGCTGACGCCCGGCCAGAAGGCCGGAGCCGAGCCCCAGTTCGATCCGAACGAGAAGCCGGACCGGCCGGGCATTTCGACCGATCCGGGAACCTCGATCGCCTGCCTGCCGGAACGGTTGAAGACGATCCTCGGCAGGATCGCGGGGAAATACGGAGCGGTGAAGGTGACCTCGACCTGGCGCCCGCCCTGGCGCGCGCGCCGCGGCTCTTATCACAGGCGCTGCGAGGCAGTGGATTTCCGCGTTCCCGGCGTCAGGCCGCGACTCGTCCTGGAATGGGCGCGATCGTTGCCGGAGGTCGGCGGCCACCACGTCTACTGGAACGGTTTGATCCATATCGACACCGGCCCGCGCCGGCCCTGGTAAGCCGATGCGGGCCTGCGCGACCGTCAGGCCGCGCGCCGCGTCGCAACGATGAACAACCGCGGGAACCGCAGCAGTACCTTGCCGTCGGGCTCGGCCGGATAGGCGCGCGCGATGCGTTCCCGGTAGCTCGCCAGAAAGCCTTCGCGCTCGCCGGCCGGCAGCAGATCGAGATAGCGCTTCAGGGCCGTGCTCTTGAACCATTCGATGATCGCCGTGCAATCGGCGAGAGCGTGGACATAGGTCGTCTGCCAGAGATGGACGGTGCAGCCCGCCTCCATGAGCCAGCGGCGATAGTCGGAGAAGCTGCCGAGCGGCTCCCGTGCTTCCGTGGCATGCGCGAAGCGAACCGCCCAGGGCCCCTCCGCCGCGGTCTCCGCCATCGCGACATGCGATGGTTCGGCCAGATTGTTCGGCATCTGCACGGCCAGAACGCCGCCCGGCTTCAGCGCCGCTGCCAGCCGTGCGAACAGGGCTTCGTGATCCGGCAGCCATTGCAGCACCGCATTGGCGAAGATCAGGTCGTAGCGCTCCTCCGGCGCCCAGCCGGCAAGATCGGCCTGGACGAAAGACAGCCGTGGCAGTCGCTTGCGCGCCTTTTCGATCATGTCGGGCGAGGAATCGAGACCCGTGACCGCGGCCTGCGGAAACCGCGCCGCCACCAGTTCCGTGCTGTTGCCCGGACCGCAGCCGAGGTCGATGCAGCGCGCCGGCGCTGTCAGCCTGACGCCCTGGAGCAGATCCAGCGAGGGCCGCGTCCGCTCGTCCTCGAAGCGCAGATACTGATCGGCATCCCAATCGACCTTGGCGCTCATGGCGCATTCCCATCCGGAGTTCGAGCGGTCCGCGCCCAGCGCGTCGGAGCCGGCGCAATCTAGGGCCGCGGCCAGCGCGAGGCCAGCCGCCGGGGCAGCCTAGGACGCCGCCCTGACCGGCGCCGGAGGCAGGACACGCAGGGCCTCGGCCAGACACAGGAAGAGATGGTAGAGGACCCGGCTCGGCAACACGACCGGCAACGGCGTTCCCGCACGATCGAGCTGGTTGTGCCAAAGCCCCGTCGACGCGTCGACGAAGTACCGGAAGATCAGGGCGAGATGACCGGGCAGCCTGCTCGTCGCCGCCTCGTCGCCGGCAAATTCGATGCGTGCGGCGAGCGCCTTGACGAACTCGGTCTGCGGCCAGAGCAGCTTCGTCGCTGCGACCACGGCGCCGTCGGGCTCGATACCGTCGAGCACGAGCGGCGCGCAGCCGGGCGCGCGGTCGATGCCGTGTGCAAGGCCGAAGCGATGGAGCCCCTCGGCCAGCGCTCGTGCCGTTTCGCAGCCGGTCAGGCGATGGTGGTGATACAGCAGCCAGACCCACTCGAACTGGTGGCCGGGTTCGCGCAACCGGCCGGGAGCCCCGGCGACAGGCTGCCAGATCGTATCGAAATACTCTCCCAGCGTACCGTTCGCGTCGATGAAGCGTTCCGCCGCGAGCCGGACGATGCGACCGGCGGCGTCAAGCCAACGCTGATTGCCGGTCGCCTCCGCCAGGGCGTGGAACGCTTCGAGGAGGTGCATATGCGGGTTCTGGCGCCGCGGCAGCGTCCCCAGATCGTCCTCCGCATAGCCGCCATGCGGGGCGGTGAGCTCGCTCTCGATCCCGTCCATCGTCGCCTCCGCCAGGCGGATGGCCGCGGCCTCGCCGGTCGCCCGGTGATAGTGGGCGCAAGCGAAGAGCACGAAGGCGAGATCGTAGAGGTCGCGGCGCGGCACGCTCGCGCTCCCGTCCGGTCGAAAGCGCTTCGGAACATAGCCGTTCGCAGTCTGCGCTTTCAGCAGTAGCGCGAAACCGTGGCGGGCCGCCTCCAGCGCGCCCGCATCGCCGCGCAGCCGGCCGGCGTGGCTGAAGGTGTAGGTCAGGCGTGCCGTCGTCAGCGCGCCGCGATCCGGCGCTGCAACCGGTCGCCCATCCGCCGCGAACTCCTCGACGAATCCGCCGTCGGCACGATCGACCGCGCGCGCGATCCAGGCCGGAATCAGCGTCCCATAGGTCCAGCGCTCCAGACCGTCAGGCGAAAGATCGAGCATCGACCGGCTCAATGGGCCTGGGTCTGCGCGTGCAGGATCTGGCCGAGGAACTTGCGCGTCCGCTCGTTCTCCGGTGCCGAGAAGAAGCGTTCAGGCGGGGCGACCTCGACGATTTCGCCGGCGTCCATGAAGATCACCCGGTCGGCGACCTTGCGGGCAAAACCCATCTCATGGGTGACGCAGAGCATGGTCATGCCGCTCTCGGCCAGCTCGACCATGACGTCGAGCACCTCGGAGACCATCTCGGGGTCGAGCGCCGATGTCGGCTCGTCGAACAGCATGATCTTCGGATTCATGCACAGCGAACGGGCGATGGCCACGCGTTGCTGCTGCCCGCCCGAAAGCTGGACCGGGTATTTGTTTGCCTGTTCCGGGATATGGACGCGCTCGAGGATCTTGCGGGCGTTCGCCTCGGCTTCCGCCTTCGCAATGCCACGCACCCGCATCGGCGCGAGCGTGCAATTCTCCAGGGCCGTCAGATGCGGAAAAAGGTTGAAGCTCTGGAAGACCATGCCGATCTCGCGGCGAATGTCCTCGATACCTTTGAGCTTCGCGTGGACAGCGGTGCCGTCAATGACGATCTCGCCATTCTGGTGTTCTTCGAGCTGGTTGAGGCAGCGGATCAGCGTCGACTTGCCGGAACCCGACGGCCCGCAGATGACGATGCGCTCGCCGCGCGAGACCGTCAGGTCGATGTCGCGGAGAACATGGAAGTCGCCATAGAACTTGTCGACATGGCGCATCTCGATGATCACGTCGCCGATTGCATGATCGGCGGGGGCGCTGGCGGTCATCTGGAAAACCGTTCGGTACGGGGTGATGGAAGATGCGCCCGGCCGCAGCCGGGCGCATCCGTCTTTGCGATGTCGCAGCGATCCTGCAGAGCAGCCGATCTTCCTCGGTCAGGCCCGAGGCGAGGCCGCCGCTCCGCCGGACATCACCACTTGTCGCCGGAGAACTTCGGCATCGGCGGCAGCTTCTTGAGCGGGATGCCGAACCACTTCTGGTTGATCTTCGAGAGCTCGCCATCGCCCTCGATCTTGGCGATGAAGGTGTTGGCATACTCGGCCAGCGCCGTGTCGGCCTTGCGGAAGGCCATGCCGTTGGCCTGCTCCTTCAGCGTGATCTTCGGCTCGATGCCGAGCTGCGGATAGTCCTTGTTGAGCTGGGCCAGGATGGTGTTGCTCGCGCCCATCGCCTGGACCTGGCCGGAGATCAGGGCCTGCAGGGCGGTGGCGTCGTCGTCATAACGCTTCAGCGGCGTGCCCTGAGGCGCGATCGCGCTGATCGCGATGTCCTGCGTCGAGGCGCGGGCGACGCTGATCGTCACCGACTTCAGGTCTTCCGGCTTCTCGATCTTCAGGCTCTTGGGCGCGAGGACGTAGATCGTCAGCGTGCTGTAGGGGTTGGAGAACAGCACCTGCTTCTGGCGCTCCGGCGTGATGCCGAAGGTCGCGATCAGCACGTCGACCTTGTTGGTCAGCAGATACGGGATGCGGTTCGGTCCGGTGACCGGGACGAGCTCGAGCTTGACGCCGAGGTCCTTGGCCATCAGCGCCGCGACGTCGGCATCGTAGCCTGCCGGCTGCTGGTTGGCATCGGTGCCGCCGAAGGGCGGATAGTCGGTCAGCACGCCGACCATCAGCTTGCCGCGGGCCTTGATCTCGTCGGGCGTCGCCGCCTTGGCCGGCGCCGTATTGAGCGCCGAGGCGGCTAGGCCGGCGAGGACCAGCGCGCCGAAGCCACGCCGGCAAATCGATTTAAACAGGGACATGGGTCGTTCTCCTCTAGGTAGGCTGGTGTTGCGTCGACGTGTTCAGCGCGCGGCGACGAGGAGCTTTTGCTCCATCCTCTTGCTGTAGGCCGAGAGCGGCCGGCAGATGACGTAGTAGACCAGCGCGACGAGCGCGAAGATCGTGAACGGGCGGAAGGTGGCGTTGTTGATGATCTGTGCCGCCCGGGTCAGCTCGACGAAGCCGATGATCGAGGCGAGCGACGTGCCCTTGATGAGTTGCACCAGGAAGCCGATCGTCGGCGGAATCGCAATGCGGATCGCCTGCGGTGCGATGACCAGCACCATCTTCGGCCAGTAGCGCAGGCCGAGCGAGGTCGCCGCCTCCCATTGTCCGCGCGGTACCACCTCGATCGCACCGCGCCAGATCTCGCCGAGGAAGGCGCTGGCATGCAGCGACAGGCCGAGCGCCGCCGCCGTCCAGGGATCGACCGACCAGCCGAACAGCCCCGGCACGAAGAAGGCGAGGAAGAGCTGCATCAGCAGCGGCGTACCCTGGAAGAGCTTGATGTAGCCGGTCGAGACGATCCTCAGCCATTTGAAATCGCTGGTACGGGCGAGCGCGACCAGCGCACCGCCGAGCGCCCCGCCGAGGAAGGCGACGAGCGAGAGCAGCAGCGTCCAGCGGACCGCCATGATGATGTAGATGATGTCGCCTGATCCGAGCGTGCGCATGGGTCACCTACCGTGTCGGCTTGCGCAGGAAGGCGCGTTCGATCCCGGCGAAGACCGTCCAGAAGAAGACGGACAGCGCGAGATACAGGCATGTGGCGACGAAATAGACCTCGAAGCTGCGGAAGGTGCGCGACTGGATGTCGCCCGCCACCGCCGTCAGCTCGCTCGCCGCGATCGCCGAGCAGACGCTGGTGTTCAGCATCAGCAGGATGAACTGGCTGGTCAGCGACGGATAGATCGCCTGAATCGCCGGTTTCAGGATGATGTAGCGGAAGATCTGGAGCGGGCGCATGCCCAGGGACTTGCCCGCCTCGACCTGGCCCTTCTGGATGCTCTCGATCCCGGCGCGGATGATCTCGATGCCGTAGGCGCCGACATTGACGACGAGCGCGAGCAGCGCCGCGCCGTTCGACGAGAACTTCAGGCCGAAGGTCGGCAGGCCGAAATAGATCACGAAAATCTGGATCAGGAACGGCGTGTTGCGGATCAGCTCGATATATTCGTCGATGATCCGGCGCAGCCAGGGCGGACCTGATGTCTTGCCCAGCGCGCCGGCAACCGAGAGCACCATGCCGATCGCCATCGCCAGGGCCGACAGCACCAGCGAGTTGACCAGTCCCTGCAACAGCTCCGGCCAAGCCGCGAAGACGTCGGCGAAGTCGAATTCATAGCTCATGCTGGCCGCCCGCTCCGGGCGGCGAAAGCGGGATTGCCTTCATGCGCCTTCCTCTACAAGTCCATCCGGGCCGGCTTCCGCGCCGGTCTCTTCTTGCCGCCGCAGAAACCCTACAATCGGGGAATGAGCAACCCGCCATCGACGTTGATCACCGTTCCCGTCGCATAGGCGAATTGCCCTGACGTCAGGCCGGCGACCGCAGCGGCGACGTCGTCACCCTCGCCCCAACGTCCGGCCGGGATCAACCCCTCCGCGATTCGGGCATCGTATCGGGCGGCCACCTTCGCCGTCATGTCGGTCCGGATGACGCCTGGCCTGACCTCGAAAACGGGAATTCCCTCCGGCGCCAGTCTCACGGCCAGCCCCCTGGCCCACATCGAGAGGCCGAGCTTGGAGACGCAGTATTGCGCCCGGTCGATCGAGACCAGTTCCGTCGAAGCCGAGGTGATGAAGATGATGGCGGGACGCTCCGGCCTGTCCGCGAGCATCGCCTTCGCGACCTCCTGGCTCAGGAAGGCGGCGCCGCGCAGGTTGATGTCCATCACGAGGTCGAAGCTCTCCTCGGTGATCTCCAGCATGTCGCCGCGCATCGGCGCGCCGATGCCGGCGTTGGAGACGAAGAGGTCAAGCCGGCCGAAGGCCGTTTTGACATTCGCGACCAAGCCGGGATGGCTCGGAACCGCCGCGACATCGTGCCTGAAGAACCGCGCCTTCGCGCCTGCGGCTTCGAACAGATTCGCGGCTTCGGCAACCGCTTCGTCCTCGGCGATGTCGGTGAAGGCGATGTCGTGCCCGGCCTTCGCGAGGGCTACGCCGATGGCGCGGCCGATGCCACGCCTTGCGCCAGTAACGAGAGCAACGGGGCGCGTCATCTCATTCCCCCCGATAGGTCGGCGTACGCTTTTGCTGGAACGCCGTGACACCTTCCTTCACGTCGTCCGTATAGGAGACGAGCGAGCTTGCCAGCGTCTCCATGATCGCGCCGCTATCCTCGTCCTCCGCCGCATTGATGAGCTGCTTGACGACGAGGTTCGCGACCGGCCCGCGCTGGCAGATGCGCTCGGCCATGGCCTGCGCGGCGGCGAGCGCCCCGCCCTTCTCGACGACCTGATCGATGATGCCGAGCGTCAGGGCCTGCTCGGCCGTGACGATCTCGCCGGTCAGCGCCAGGCGCCGCGCTACCTGCCCGCCGAGACGGCGGACCAGACGCTGCGTGCCCGACCAGCCGGGGATCATGCCGAGCCCGGTCTCGGGCAGGCCGATCTTGGCCTGCGCCTCGCAGATGCGGATATCGGCGGTGACCGCGAGTTCGAGCCCGCCGCCGAGCGCATGGCCGTTCATCGCGGCGATGACCGGCGGCTTCATCCGCGCCAGCTTGTCGAAGACGCGATGGCCGGAGCGGACCCAGCCCTGGCCCATCTCCAGCGGCGAAAGCCCGCCCCAGACGACGATGTCGCCGCCGGCGCAGAAGGCCTTGCCCTCGCCCGTCAGGATGACGGCACGCACCGAGCGGTCGGCGTCGATCGCGTCGGCGAAGCGGCCGAGCAGCCCGACCATGACGTCGTCGAGCGCATTGAGTTTTTCCGGTCGGGCGAGCGTGATCGTCGCGATGCCCGAGGCGATGTCGAGGCGGACAGGGTCGCTCATGCCGCCCTCGCGGGGAGTTCGAGGCCGATCAGCGCCTCATCGAACAGCGCGGCGTCCATCAGCTTCGGCGGCTTCGGCACCAGCAGCGGGAACTCGCTCTGGCTGAGGATATCGCGCTCCAGATCGACGCCGGGGGCGATCTCGGTGACGACGATGCCGTCCTTCGTCAGCTTCATCACGCAGCGCTCGGTGACATAGGTGATGTCCTGGCCCTGTGCGATCGCGCGCGGGCCGGAGAAGGAGATATGCTCGACAGCCTCGACCAGCTTCTTCACCTTGCCCTCCTTCTCGATGACGAGCTTGCCGTCCGCGATCGCGAGCTTGGCGGCGGCGCTGAAATAGCCGGAGAAGACGATGCGCTTGGCCCGCGCGGTGATGTCGATGAAGCCGCCGGCGCCGGCGGTGACGTGTGGACGCACGCCGAGCTTCGAGACGTTGACGCAGCCCTGGCGGTCGATCTGCAGGAAAGAGAGCAGCGACATGTCGAAGCCAGCCCCCTGGAAGTAGGTGAACTGATAGGGCGAGGGCACGATCGCCTCGGCATTGGAGGCGCAGCCGAACTGGAATTCGAGCAGCGGCACGCCGCCGACGGCACCCTGCTCGATCACCCAGGTGACGGCGCCGTGACGGCCTTCCTCGATCAGGATGCGCGGGACATTGGCCGAAATTCCGAAGCCGATATTGACGGCATCGCCGTAGCGCAGCTCTTGCGCAACCCGGCGCGCGATCACCTTGGCGACGTCGAAGGCCGGCGTCTCGAAGCTCGACAACGGGCGGCGGACCTCGCCGGAAATGGCGGGATCGTAGACAGTCTGCGTCGTCTGCATCTGGTCGGGCGCGACCACGATCGCATCGACGAGAATGCCGGGAACGAAGACGGCCTGCGTGTTGAGGCTGCCGGCCTCGACCACGCGCTTCACCTGCGCGATGACGATGCCACCATTGTTACGGACCGCCAGTGCCTGATCGAGCGGGCCGAGCAGGCCGCCCTCATGTTCGTAGGAGAGATTGCCGCGCTCGTCGGCCGTGGTGGCGCGGATGATCGCGACCTTCGGCACGATGCTGCGGAAATAGAGCCAGTCCTCGCCGTCGAATTCGACGCGGGACACGATCGGTTCGGCCATGGCGCGCGCATTCATGGCGCAGCCCTGGTGCTTGGGATCGACGAAGGTGTCCATGCCGATCTTGGTCAGCACGCCCGGGCGCTTGGCCGCGGCCTCGCGATGCATGTCGAACAGGATGCCGCTCGGGATATTGTAGGCCGGGATCTCGTTGCCAGTGACCATCTTCCAGATCGCGGGCGGCTCGGCCGAGGACGGGCCGGAGGGGTAGGAACCGCCCATGATCCGCGCGAGCAGGCCGGGCTTGGCGATATGGTCGACGCCCTTGACGCCCCACATGTCGCCGGCCGCGATCGGGTGCAGCGTCGTCAGGTTGCGGGGATGGCCGGAGGCGTCGAAGCGCCGGCCGATGGCAGCCAGCACGGCATCGGGACAGCCGAGGCCGGAAGAGGAGGAGACCGTGACGATCGCGTCGTCCGGGATCAGGGCAGCAGCTTCGTCGGCTGAAAGGATGCGGGGAAAGGCCATGGATCTTGTCTCTGATGGAACTCAACCGGCTGCGGCGAGCGCGCGCTGATAGGCGCCGCAGGATTCGCGGATGACGAGATGGGCGGGGCCGATGAAGCTTTCCGGCTCGGCGGCGGGGTCGGCAATCTGCTTGAGCAGCAGCGCTGCGGCGCGCTCGCCCAGGCCGACGGGATCGACCGCGACGGTGGTGAGCGCGGGTGAGACATGGCGCGCCTCGCTGGTGTCGTCGAAGCCGACGATGGCGATGTCGCGCCCCACGACGAGGCCATGCCGCGCCGCCGCCAGCATCGCGCCGATGGCGGTGACATCGTTGTAGCAGACGACCGCGGTGGGCCGGTCGGCGAGCGAGAGCACGGCGCTCATCGCGCCGAAGCCGCCGTCGCGCGTTGGCATGCTCTCGAGGTTCAGCGCCGGATCGACCCTGCAGCCAGCCTCCTCCATCGCAGAGAGGAAGCCGCCATGCCGCTCCTGCCGGACGACCATGGAATGCATGCCGCCGAGAAAGGCGATGCGCTCATGGCCGAGATTGATCAGGTGGCGAGTAACGCGACTGGCACCGGCGAGGTTCTCCGGCACCACGACGCTGGTATCGGCGCCGGGCAAGCGGCGGATTGCCACCAGCAATGCTGTACCGGCCGCCCTCACCCAGTCGAGATGCTCGGGCCGCGTATCCAGCGCCGGGCACAGGATGATGCCGCCGGCGCCGTGCTCGCGCATCATCCGCATCACCTGCTCCTGCCGCACCACGCTCTCGGCGGTGTTGGCCATGAAGGCGACATAGCCGGCCATCTGCAGCACCTTCTCCACGCCGATCGCGAATTCCGCGAAGAACGGGTTGGAGAGGTCGTTGAGCACGAGGCCGACGATGCGGGACTGCGCATTGCGCAGGTTGGCGGCGCCGCGGTTGTAGACATAGCCGAGCCGGTCCATCGTCTGCAGGACATGCTGGCGGGTTTCGGGCTTCACTGCGCCGCGGCCGGTGAGGACGAGCGAGACCGTCGATTTCGAGACGCCGGCAGCGTCTGCGATCTCGATGATCGTCACCTTCCCCTTGCTGCCTTTCGGCTGCGACATGGTTTCGTCCCTGATGCGCGTCGCGCTGTTCTTATCTTGGAACGTTCCATTATCAGCGAATGGCACCGCGTGCAATATCGCTCTTTCAAACGATTTTATGCGGCTGTATAAGACTGGAAATACGTTTCTTTGTTGGAACGTTCCAATAAATTCGATGGAGGAAGCGATGGTCGAGATCAGCCTGCCCTGCCCCGACGGCAGCAGCGCGCGCTACAGGCTGGCGCCGCCTTCGCCTTTTCCGCAGACGGCCACGCCCAACGGCATCCGCACCGTCTATGCCGCCGCCCATGTCGTCGCCGACCCGCTGAAGCTGGTCGATCCCTGGCGCGAGCCGGCCGTCGACTGGGATGCGACGCTAGCCTTCCGGCGCCATCTCTGGGGCCTCGGCTTCAAGATCGCCGAAGCGATGGATACCTCCCAGCGCGGCATGGGGCTGGACTGGCAGAACGCAGCCGAGCTGATCACCCGCGTGCTCGCCGAGGCCAAGGCCACACCCGGCGCCGACCTCGCCTGCGGCGCCGGCACCGACCAGCTTGCTCCGCAGGAGGCGCACAGCCTCGATGACGTGATCCGCGCCTATGAGGAGCAGATCGGCCATATTGAAGAGCATGGCGGCAAGATCATCCTGATGGCGAGCCGCGCGCTCTGCCGGGTCGCCAAGAGCCCCGACGATTATCTCGCCGTGTACGGCCCCCTGATCCGGCAGTGCCGGGGCAAGGTGATCCTGCACTGGCTCGGCGAGATGTTCGATCCGGCGCTCGCCGGTTATTGGGGCAGCCGCGATTTCGAGCCGGCCATGGAGACGGTGCTCACCCTGATCCGCGAGCACGCCGACAAGATCGACGGCATCAAGATCTCGCTGCTCGACGCCGGCAAGGAGATCACCATGCGGCGGTGCCTGCCTGAAGGCGTCGCGATGTATACCGGCGACGACTTCAACTATGCCGAGCTGATCGGCGGCGACGATCGGGGCTTTTCGCACGGCCTGCTCGGCATCTTCGACCCGATCGCGCCGGCAGCGGCTGCGGCCTTCGCCAAGCTGGAGGCGGGCGACCGCGCCGGCTTCCACGCCATCCTCGATCCGACCGTCGCGCTTTCGCGCCGGCTCTTCGAGGCGCCGACGCAGCATTACAAGTGCGGCGTCGTCTTCCTCGCCTGGCTCAACGGCTTCCAGAACCATTTCCGGATGGTCGGCGGCGCAGAATCCGCGCGCGGCATCCTGCATTATGCCGATCTCTTCCGCCTCGCCGACCAGTCGGGGCTGCTGATCGATCCCGAATTGGCGGCGCGGCGGATGACGCATCTCTGCGCCCTCAACGGCGTCGCCTGAGGGAGGGCAAGCCATGTATGCCCCCCTGCTCGACAGCGAAATCTACGACCAGATCCGCGAGACCGCCCGGCGCTTCGCCGCGGATGTCGTCAAGCCCGCCGCCGCCGATCTCGACCGCGACGAGGCCTTCCCGGCCGATATCTACCGCCAGATGGGCGCGCTCGGCCTGTTCGGGATCACCGTGCCGGAGGAGCATGGCGGCGCCGGTCTCGATACCTATGCGTATTCCATCGTCATGGAGGAACTCTCGCGCGGCTATTCCTCGGTTGCCGATCAGTGCGGCCTCGTCGAACTGATCGGCACGCTGCTGACCCGCTACGGCACGCCCGACCAGCTCAAGCGCCTGCCCGACATCCTCGCGGGCAAGACGCGCGTCGCCTATTGCCTGACCGAGGCCGAGGCGGGCTCCGACCTTTCCAATGTCCGCACCACCGCGCGCGAGACGGCTGAAGGCTACGTCATCGACGGCGGCAAGCTCTGGATTCACAACGCTCCCGTTGCCGATCTCGGCTTCGTGCTGGCCTCGACCGACCTCGCCGCCGGCCATCGCGGCATGAGCATCTTCCTGGCCGATCTGCATGCCCCCGGTGTCTCGCGCGGGCCGAAGGAGCACAAGATGGGGCAGCGCGCGAGCCAGGTCGGCGCGCTGACGTTTGATGGCGTCACTGTGCCGCGCGAAGCGCTGCTCGGCCCCAAGGGGCGCGGCTTCCACATCATGATGAGCGTGCTGGAGAAGGGTCGCGTCGGCATCGCCTCGCTGGCGGTCGGCATCGCGCAGGCGGGGCTGGAGGCGGCGCTTGGCTATGCCCGCGACCGGCGCCAGTTCGGCAAGCCGATCCTCGACAACCAGGGCCTGCAATGGCTCCTGGCCGACATGGCCAAGGATATCGCTGCCGCCCGGGCACTGGTCGAGCGCGCCGCCTTGCTGATCGATCACGAGAAGCCCGCGACCTCCGCCTCCTCGATGGCGAAGTGTTTCGCCAGCGATATGGCGGTGGCGCAGACGGCCAATGCGGTGCAGGTCTTCGGCGGCTCCGGCTATATCCGCGGCTTCGAGGTTGAGCGCCTCTATCGCGACGCCAAGATCACGCAGATCTACGAAGGCACCAACCAGATCCAGCGCACCATCATCGCGCGCGAGCTGGTGAAGAACGGCGCCTGACGCCCAATACGATCGGTCGGGCCGGACAGCCGGCGGCCGATCCATCGCCCTTGCGAGGCGGACGTTGCCGAGGCTGCCTCGCGTGAGGTGGGTTGCGGCCCATTCCGCCACCTCTTCCGCCGCCGCCTCGGCCTGACGCCAAGCACCAGCAAAGTCGTGAAAGGCGCGTTCTCTCACAGCAACCATGCGCGCCGGGAGCGAGCCGCTCTTGTCTCGACGCGAATTTTGGCATCAAGCTCGCCCGCTCACGGAGCCGCCGGCAGCGATCTCTTGCGCCGGCTTACCATGGATTGCAGGAACGGCCGGGTCGCGAATGGTTTCGGTAGAACTCAAGGCCGTGTCGAAAAGCTGGGGCGGCGCGGCCGCCGTGGACGGCATCAGCTTCACGGTCGAGGGAGGCAAGCTCGTCGCCCTGCTCGGCCCCTCCGGCTGCGGCAAGTCGACCACGCTCAGGCTGATTGCCGGGCTGGAGGACTCGAGCGGCGGCACCATCGCCATCGGCGGGCGCGACGTGACACATGCCGCCCCCTCGCGCCGCGGCATCGCGATGGTCTTCCAGAACTATGCCTTGTTCCCGCATCTCTCGGTCGCCGAGAACATCCTGTTCGGCCTGAAGGTGCGAAAGGTCTCCCGTGCGGAACGGGACGCCCGCCTCGCCCGCGCGGCCGCCATCCTCGGGCTCGCGAACCTGCTCGACCGCAAGCCTTCCCAGCTCTCGGGCGGCCAGCAGCAGCGTGTCGCGCTCGGCCGCGCGATCGTCGCCGAGGCACCGGTGTGCCTGATGGACGAGCCGCTCTCCAATCTCGACGCGCAGCTGCGCGTCGAGATGCGGCGCGAGATTCGCGAGCTGCAGCAGCGGTTGGGCATGACCATGGTCTACGTCACGCACGACCAGGTCGAGGCCATGACCATGGCCGACCAGGTCGTGCTGATGCGCAACGGCCGCATCGAGCAGGATGCCGCACCGGACGCCCTCTACGAGAACCCGCAGACGATCTTCGCCGCCCGCTTCGTCGGCACGCCGCCGATGAACGTGCTGCCGCTGACGTCCGTGCAGGCACACGGCGGGACAATCACCCCACCCCCCGCCCTGGATCCGGCTGCGCTGTCCGTCGGCATTCGCCCCGAAATGACGGAGATCGGCGAAAGCGGCATCGCAGCCGAGGTGGTGACGGCTGAATATCTCGGCGCCGACACGCTGATCGAGACGCGCATCGACGGCCATTCCTTCATCGTCAAGCGCCCGGGCAAGATCCGCGCGACGGCCGGCGAGACCATCTACATCAGATTGTCACAAGCGGCGCTGCATTGGTTCGACCAGGCGTCGGAACGGAAGGTGGTTCGAAACTGAACCGGCCGCGCGAGTCGGACGCTCGAACCATCCCAACAAGGGAGAGAGGGTATAATGGACAGGCGTGAATTTCTCGGCGGCAGTGCCGCTCTTGCCGGCGCAACGGCCTTTCCCGCAATCGCGCGGGCGCAGGACGCGGAGCTCTCCTTCTTCTATCCGGTCGCGGTCGGCGGTCCGATCACCAAGCTGATCGACGCCTATGCCGCCGGCTTCGAGAAGGAAAATCCCTCGATCAAGCTGAAGCCGATCTATGCCGGCACCTATCAGGAGACGATCGTCAAGGCGCTGACCGCGCATAAGAGCGGCACGCCTCCGGTCACCTCGGTGTTGCTCTCCACCGACATGTTCACGCTGATCGACGAAGAGGCGATCGTGCCCTTCGACGACTTCATCAAGACCGAGGACGACAAGAAGTGGCTTGCCGGCTTCTATCCCGGCTTCATGGAGAACAGCCAGACCGGCGGGAAGACCTGGGGCATTCCGTTCCAGCGCTCGACCATCGTGCTCTACTGGAACAAGGAGCTGTTCAAGGAGGCCGGGCTCGACCCCGAGAAGCCGCCGCAGACCTGGGCCGAGCATCTCGCCTTCGCGCGGAAGCTGACGAAGCGCGACGCGTCCGGCAACGTCACGCAGTGGGGCACGCAGATCCCGTCCTCGGGCTTCCCCTACTGGCTGTTCCAGGCGCTGACGACGGAGGCCGATGCCATCCTGATGAACCCCACCGGCGACACCACCTATTATGACAAGCCGGGTGTCGTCGAAGCGCTGCAGTACTGGGTCGACCTTGCGCAGAAGTACAAGGTGCATCCGCCCGGCATCGTCGAATGGGGCACCACGCCGAAGGACTTCTTCGAGAAGAAGGTCGCGATGATCTGGACGACCACGGGCAACCTCACCAACGTCCGCACCAACGCGAAATTCCCCTTCGGCGTCGCGATGCTGCCGGCCCACAAGCGCCGTGGCTCGCCGACCGGCGGTGGCAACTTCTATATCTCGAAGAAGGCCACGCCGGCCCAGCAGCAGGCCGCCTTCAAGTTCATCAAGTGGATCACCCAGCCCGAGAGGGCGGCGCAATGGTCGATCGACACCGGCTACGTCGGGGTCAGCAAGGCGGCCTACGAAACCGAGGCGATGAAGAAATACGTCGCGGAGTTCCCGCCGGCCGCCGTCGCGCGCGACCAGCTGGAATTCGCCGTCGCCGAGCTCTCGACCCATGAGAACCAGCGCGTCACCAAGGCGCTGAACGACGGGTTGCAGGCCGCGCTGACCGGCACCAAGACGCCGCAGAAGGCGATGGAGGACGCGCAGGCCGAGGCCGAGCGCATCCTCAAGGCCTATCGCTGATCCGGAAGCCGATGACGAACCGCGCGACCGCGACGATCCATGGCTGGCTGCTCCTGCTGCCGGCCATGGCGTGCCTGGCCCTGTTCACCCACTGGCCCGCGGTCGCGAGCTTCATCGAGAGCTTCTACTCGACCCCGAAGGCGCGCCGCCCGGCGCGCTTCGTCGGGCTCGACAACTATCAGCAGATGCTGGCCGACCCGATCTTCTGGAAGGCACTGAGCAACAACCTCTGGTTCGCGCTCGGCACCATCCCGACCTCGATTGCGCTGGCGTTGTTGATGGCGGTCTGGGTCAACGACAGGATCGCCGGCCGCACGCTCGTGCGCATGGCCTATTTCACGCCGACGATCCTGCCGATGATTGCGGTCGCGAACATCTGGCTGTTCTTCTACACCCCCCAATACGGCTTACTCGAGCAGGTCACGGGCCTGTTCGGCGCGCGCTCGACCAACTGGCTGGGCTCGCCGGATACCGCCCTCTACGCCATCACCATCGTCGCGATCTGGAAGGAAGCCGGCTTCTTCATGATCTTCTACCTCGCGGCGCTGCAGGCGATCCCGCCGAGCCTCGGCGAGGCGGCGGCGATCGAAGGTGCCTCGCGCTGGACCTTCTTCCGGCGCATCCAGTTCCCGCTCCTGATGCCGACCACGCTGTTCGTGCTGATCAATGCCGTGATCAACGCCTTCCGCATGGTCGACCATATCGTGGTGATGACGCGCGGCGGCCCGGACAATGCGACGACGCTGCTGCTCTACTACATCTATCAGGTCGGCTTCGGCTTCTGGGACACCGCCTATGCGGCGACGCTGACCTGCGTGCTCTTGGCGCTGCTCGCGCTGGTCGCCTTCGTCCAGTACGGCTGGCTCGAACGCAGGACGCACTATCAATGAGCGCCGCGCAACGTCCCGCCCCGGCCGCGACGCGCGCCGACCCCTACGCGCCGAAGGGCCTCGCGCTCACGCTGGAATCGGCGGGAGCGATCCTGCTCGCTTTGCTCTGGGTGCTGCCGCTGGCCTATGCCGTCTGGGCGGCGTTCCACCCGGCCGAATACACCACGCGCTTCGTGCTGACCGCGCCGCTCACGCTCGACAACTTCACCCGCGCCTGGGCGGCCGCGCCCTTCGCCCGCTATTTCCTCAATACCTTCATCCTGGTCACGATGATCCTGGCCTTCCAGATCGTGCTGGGCACGCTCGCGGCCTATGCCTTGGCGCGGCAGGATTTCTGGGGTCGCGACATCGCCTTCGTGCTGATCCTGGCGCAGCTCATGATCATGCCGGACGCGCTGATCGTCGAGAACTACCGCACGCTCGCCAAGGTCAACCTGATCGACACGATCCCCGCGATCGCCCTGCCCTATATCGCCTCGGCCTTCGGCATCTTCCTGCTGCGGCAGACCTTCAAGACCGTGCCGAAGGAACTCGACGACGCCGCGCGCGTCGAAGGCGCGAGCCCTTTGCAGGTGCTGATGCGGGTCTATGTGCCGCTGGCGAAGCCGACCTATATCGCCTACGGCCTCGTCTCGGTCAGCTATCACTGGAACAACTTCCTCTGGCCGCTGCTGGTGACCAATTCCGTCGAGTCGCGGCCGCTGACGGTCGGCTTGCAGGTCTTCTCCTCGGCCGACCAAGGCATCGACTGGGCGGTGATCTGCGCGGCGACCCTCATGACCTCGGCACCATTGCTCGTCGGATTCCTGCTGTTCCAGCGCCAGTTCGTGCAGAGCTTCATGCGCGCCGGCATCAAGTGACGCCGAGGCTGATCCGATGAAGCTGATCACCTGGAACATCCAGTGGGCCCGTGGCGTCGACGAGAAGGTCGATCCGCATCGCATCATCAACCATGCCCGGCAGATGGCGGATTTCGACGTGCTCTGCCTGCAGGAGGTCGCGGCCAACTTCCCCGATCTCGACGGCAATGACCGCACCGACCAGTTCGCGCTGTTCGGCGAACTCCTGCCGGGCTTCACCGCGATCGAGGCTGTTGGCGTCGATGTCCCGGATGGGGCGGGTGGCCGCAAGCGCTTCGGCAATCTCATCTTGTCGCGATTGCCGGTGGCGCAGGCACTGCGCCACGTCCTGCCCTGGGAGGCGGCCGCAACGCGCAACATGCCGCGCGTGCTCGTGGAGGCGATGGTCGAGACGCCCTTCGGGCCGCTCCGGGTGATGACGACCCATCTTGAGTATTCCTCGCCCGTGCTACGTTCGGCCCAGATCGAGGGCATCAGGCAAATCCACCGCATGGCCGCAGCGAGACAGGCGACTCCGCGTGCGCCGGGCCCGCACACCTATGCGCCGACACCGAACGCGGCGAACGCCATCCTCACCGGTGACTTCAACATGCGGCCCGACGATGCCGGGCTGGCCGAGTTGCTCGTTCCGTTCGCGGGCGATGTCCCGCCGCTGCTCGATCTGTGGCCTGTGCTGCGGGGCGATGAGCCGCATCCGCCCTCCGCCTTCATCTGCGACCAGACCTATGGCCCGCCCGGCTGCCTCGACTATGTGCTGGCAACGCCGGACCTCGCCGAGCGGGCGCGCTCGATCACCTACGACATCGAGACCCGCGCCTCGGACCACCAGCCGATCCTGGTCGAGTTCGATCTCGGATGATCTTCACCCGGCAGGACCATGAGCGGCTCGACGCCATCCTGCGCGAGGCGGCACGGCGCGAGGTGATGCCGCGCTTCCGGCGGCTGGCAGCGGGCGATATTCGCGCCAAGCAGAACCCGGTCGACGTCGTCACCGAGGCCGACGAGGCCGCCGAGCGCTTCATCTGCGCCGAGCTGGCCAAGGCTTTCCCGGGCGCGGCGCTCATCGGCGAAGAGGCCGTGACGGAAGATCCCTCCCTCCTCGCCAACCTGGGACAAGCCGACCTCGCCATCGTCATCGACCCGATCGACGGCACGCTGAACTATGCCAGCGACCTCTCGCTCTTCGCCGTAATGGCCGCTGTCGTCGTCCGGGGAGAGACCGTCGCCGCCGTGATCCACGATCCAACAGCCGACGACAGCGCCATGGCCCTGCGCGGCGAAGGAGCATGGATGGCCTCCGCGGACGGCGCGAGCCGCGACCTGCGCGTCGCAGCTGCCATCGCGACGCGGCAGATGAACGGCATGGCGAGCTGGCAATATTTTCCGGAGCCGCTGCGCAGCACGCTTCCCGGCCGTTTCCCGGCCTTCCTCGAAGTCGGCTCGCTGCGCTGCTGCGGGCAGGAATACCGGCTGGCGGCTGCCGGACGCTTGCAATTCCTGCTCTATGGCGTGCTCAATCCCTGGGACCATGCGCCGGGCGTGCTGCTCTACAGCGAGGCCGGCGGCCATGCACGCCTGCTCGACGGCCGGACTTATTCGCCGGCCGGGCGCCCGGCCGGCCTGCTCTGCGCGCCCGATGCCGAGAGCTGGCGAGCCATACGCTCCGTTCTGCTCGGCTAAGGCGGTAAAGGACTGCAGGCCGCTACCAGCGCCGCCAGTGATACCACGGCCCCCCGCCGAAATCGGCATCGAAGCGCTCGAACTGGTAACGCCGCTCGGCCGAACGGTCGAGGTCGACCTGCAGCAGGCAATTGGCGAACCCCTCCGTGCCCGGCCGGAACCCATAGGAACGGCAGCGCGCCTCGTCGGCCGCGCGCCGCTCCTCAAGCGTGACGCAGCCGCTGCAGAGGAGCGCCAGCAGGAGGCCGGCGGCGAGTTTCGGTCCGATCATCCCAGTCTCCTCTCCGCGCTTTCGGGGATTAACCGCCGGACGGCGCCACGGTTCAACCCCAGCCACTGTCCTATCGCGAGAATCTGATCGGCACGGCGAGCGCGATCGAACTGCCTCCAAGGCCGTCCGGCGGTGCCGGAACCGGACTCGCCCGGCGGATCATGGCCACCGCCTCCTCGTCCAGCGCCGCATCGCCCGAGCCGCGTACCAGCCGCGCCGACAGCACGCGTCCGCGCCTGTCGATGCTGAAGGCGACCTGCACAGTGCCGGGACTGGCCCCGCTCGGAAAGCGCTTGAAGCGATTGAGGTGCGCGATGAGGCTCCCGCGCCAGCTCGCCGCCGCCGCCGGCGAGGCCGTGGCTGCACCGGCCGCCGGAGCCGCAGCGCGCGCGGCCGCCTGCGCCTGCGCGGTCGGCGCGGATGTCCGCTCCGCCCGGGGCTTGTCGGGGTTCACCGGTTTTTTCCGATGCACGACCTTCGGCCGCGGCGGCGGCTTGCGCTTGACCTCCTTGGCCGGCGGCGGCTCCTGCTTCGGCGGGGGCGACAGCAGCGCCAGCGGATCAGGCAATGGCGGAAGCTCCGGGACCTTGATCTCCGGCTCCGGCAGCGCCACCGGTTCCGGCTCGTCCTGCGGCAGTGGCTCCACATCCTTGGGTGGCTCGACGGGATCGGGCAGCGGCTCGGGTTCCGCCTCCGTCATCTGCGGGCCGGGCGCGATATCCTGCTGCGGCGTTTCCGGCGCCACCGCGAGCGGGGCGAGCTCGATCATCACCGCCGCGGGCGGTGCCCCGGCCGCGGCCTCGGCGGGCTCCCAGCTCGCGACCAGCCAGCCGGCGGCGCCATGAACTCCGGCCACCAGGAACGCCGCGGCGCCCCAGCGCAGCGCAGCAGGCCAAATGCGCGCCGGGGACGGACGTCGCAGGCTCATGGCTTCGCCGCCGTAGCGCCCTGCCCGGTATCCTCGAGACCGACCAGCGCGATCTTGAGGTAGCCGGCATTCCGCAGCAGGTTCATCACGTCCATCAATTCGCGGTAGGCGACTGCGCCGTCCGCCCGCAGGAAGATGCGCTGCTCGCGGTCCTGGCCGGTGCGCTGGTCGAGCGTCGCCTGCAGGGCCTCCCGCGGCACGGCGTCGTTGCCGAGCGTGAGCGACAGGTCGCCCTTCACCGTCAGGAACACCGGCGTCTCGGGCCGCGGCTGCGGCTGGGCGTTCGAAACCGGCAGGTCGACCGCGACATCGACCGTCGAGAGCGGCGCCGCCACCATGAAGATGATCAGCAGCACCAGGATGACGTCGATGAAGGGCGTGACGTTGATGTCGGCGACCTCGCCGAGATCGCCGTCCTGCGGGTCCTTGAGTGAGACGGCCATCTGCTTACTCCGCCGGAACGCGCGGGAGGGCCGCCGGCGCCACCGCCTGCAGCGGCGACCGCGGCGGAGCGGCGACAGCGGCGCGTTGGCGCCGCTCCAGGTCCCGCGAGAGGTGGCGCAGGATCTCTCCGGAAGCATCCGACAACGTCGCCCGGTAGCCGGTGATGGCGCGGGCGAAGACGTTGTAGATAATGACGGCGGGAATGGCTGCGACCAGGCCGATCGCCGTCGCCAGCAGGGCCTCGGCGATACCTGGCGCGACGACGGCTAGATTGGTCGTCTTCGACTGGCTGATGCCGATGAACGAATTCATAATGCCCCAGACCGTGCCGAACAGGCCGACGAAGGGCGCGGTGGAGCCGATCGTCGCCAGCAGTCCCGTGCCACGCGCCATCGCCCTGCCGGCGCGTGCCTCGACCCGGGAGAGCGCGATCGCGGCTCGCTCCTTGATGCCGTCCTCGCCGAGATCGGCGGAGCGGCGCGTCTCGTCCCCGGCAGCGGCCAGCAAGGCACCCACGGCCCCGCGCAGCCTGCCATCCTTGCCGGAGACGGTGCGGGTCGCGTCGCCGAGGTCGTCGGCGGCCTCGATCCGCCGGAGGGCGCGCCGAGCTCCCGCCTTGGCGGCCGCAAGCTCCATCACCTTGGCGAGCCAGATCGTCCAGGTCACCAGCGACGCGAAGGCGAGGCCGATCATCACCGCCTTCACGACGATGTCGGCGGCCATGAACATGCCCCAAGGCGACAGGTCGTGCGGCAGCATGGCCATAGCGGGCGTATTGGCGGCCGCGGCCTCGGTCGCCGGGAGTGGTGGATGGGCAGCGCTCGGCGGTGCGATTCCCATCTGTGGTGCAGCCGGCGGCAGCGGGTTCATCGGCCCCGTGGCGGGAGCCGAAGGCTCGGAGGACATCGACTGTCCTGGCGACGCGGGGGCTTGAGCCAGGGTGCCCGAAGCCGGCAACAGCAGATTCAGCGCGACGAGTGCCGAACGAAACAGCTTTGTCATGACCAGTCCTGCATCCACCGCATGATCGTCGTCATCCCTGCCCGACCTCGGAGCAAAGCGGCCGGCTCCGACCTTCGCGAACGAACCGGCGGCATGGCGCGCACAGCGGCGGATCTCACATTGGAACAAATAAAAAAAGCACGCATTATCAGCGACTTGCGAGCCGCACGAGTGTTTCAAACCGCGTGTCGTGTCAAGGCTTCGCTGCGCGACGGGACGCTGGTCCGCACCAGGCGAATGGTGCGCCTGCCGGAGGTGTCGGCGCGTGACACGTCGCGTCGCCGCATCGAGCCGGCGACGATCGGCCCGGCCCCGGGCCGGTTTCCGCGTCCATGCTGTCAGCGGATTGTCGCGCTCGCGCCGGCCATGCCGCATGCGCGACCGGCCGGCCGCTGCTGCGCCCGCATCTTTCGGGTTCTTGCCGACCTTGCTGGCGACGCTGCCGGCCCGACCCTGTCGGGCCGGGGCAGATCTCAGTAGAGACCGCCGGTGCCCGAGCCGATAGCGCGGCCGCCGCCGGACGGGGCGCCGGGCAGGCCGCCGCCATCGCCCGCTGCCCCGATCACCGAATAGCTGTCGGGCGGTGCGGTGCCGGGCTTGAAGGCTTCGAGGATGCCGCCTTCCCCGCTGGTGCGCATGCCGGTCTTCGGATCGACGCGGATCAGCTTGATGCCGGCCGGCACGCGGAACGGCGTCGCCGGCTTGTCCTTCAACGCCGCCATCATGAAGTCGCGGAAGATCGGCGCGGCGTACTGGCCGGCCGTCGCAGACGAGCCGAGCGACTTGGGCTTGTCGAAGCCCATATAGACGCCGACGGCGAGGTCCGGCGAGAAGCCGCAGAACCACACGTCCTTGGCGTCGTTGGTCGTGCCGGTCTTGCCCGCCAGAGGCTTGCCGACCGACTTCACCACGGTCGCCGTGCCGGCGTTCACCACGCCTTCCAGGATCGAGACCATCTGGTAGGCCGTCAGCGGGTCGATCACCTGCTCGCGATTGTCGATCAGGCGCGGTTCGGGCTGGTTCGCCCATTTGTCGGCGTTGCAGCCCTCGCAGGTGCGCTGGTCGTGCCGGAAGATGGTCGTGCCCGTGCGATCCTGGATGCGGTCGATCAGCGTCGGCCGGATGCGCTTGCCGCCATTGACCAGCATCGAATAGGCCGCGGTCATCCGCATCACGGTGGTCTCGCCCGCGCCGAGCGACATCGACAGCACCGGCTGGAGATCGTCGTAGATGCCGAAGCGGCGGGCATATTCCGCGATCAGCGGCATGCCGACATCCTTGGCGAGACGCACCGTCATCAGGTTCTTCGAGTACTGGATGCCGTAGCGTAGCGTATGCGGGCCGCTGAACTTGCCGCCGTAGTTCTCCGGCCGCCACATGCCGAGACCGCCGCCCTGGTCGATCTCGATCGGCGCGTCCAGGATGATGCTGGACGGGGTGTAGCCGTTGTCGAGCGCCGTCGAATAGACGAAGGGCTTGAAGGACGAGCCCGGCTGGCGCATTGCCTGCGTCGCGCGGTTGAACTCCGACTGGTCGTGCGAGAAGCCACCGACCATGGCGAGGACGCGGCCGGAGAACGGGTCCATCACGACGATCGCGCCGTTGATCTCCGGAAGCTGGCGCAGGCGGGCATAGCCCGGACGGCTCGTCATCGGCTCGACATAGACCACGTCGCCGACCGAGACCGCCTGCGAAACGCGCGCGCGCCGGGTCCACTTGATGCCGTCTCCGGCCAGCGTGACGGTCTCGCGCTTCGGGTTGAGGTTGCCGGCATTGTCGCGCAGCGGGTGGAGGCCGAGCTTGGCGCTGTCGCCGTTGACGTCGAGCACCACGGCGAGCCGCCAGGGCGCGACGTCGCCGAGCACCGGCAATTCGCCGAGGGCCTTGCCCCAATCCTGCCCGGCGATGTCGAGCTTCTGGATCGCGCCGCGCCAGCCGCGCGCCTCGTCGAAGCGCACGAGCCCGTCGACCAGCGCCTTGCGGGCCATCAGCTGGATCTTGGGATCGACCGTGGCGCGCACCGAGAGCCCGCCCTCGAGCAGCTTCTTCTCGCCGTAGCGATCCTGCAGCTCGCGGCGGATTTCCTCGGCGAAATAGCCGGCGGCGATGTTGTTGGGCGAGACCTGGCGCGGATTGACGCCGAGCGGCTGCTTCTTCGCCGCCTCTGCCACGTCGCGCTTGACGTAGCCGTTCTCGACCATGCGATCGATCACGTAGTTGCGGCGCTCGATCGCGCGGTCGGTATTGCGGAAGGGCTGCAGGTCGCTCGGCGCCTTCGGAAGCGCGGCGAGATAGGCGGCTTCCTGCAGGTTCAGCTCGTGCACCGACTTGCCGAAATAATTCAGCGCCGCCGCGGCGATGCCGTAGCTTCCGAGGCCGGGAGCCGGCGCACCGAGATAGATCTCGTTGAGGTAGAGCTCAAGGATCTTGTCCTTCGAATAGGTCGATTCCAGCTTCAGCGCGACGAGCGCCTCGCGGATCTTGCGCTCGTAGGATTGCTCGGGGCTCAGGAAGAAGTTCTTCGCCACCTGCTGGGTGATGGTCGAGGCGCCCTGCTGGCGGCGATTGGTGCCCTTGTTGCGGAAATTCGAGATCGCAGCGCGAACGAGGCCCTCGGGATCGACGCCGATATGCTTGTAGAAATTCTTGTCCTCGGCGGAGATATAGGCGTCGACGACCAGCTTCGGCACGGCCTGGATCGGGATGTAGAGCCGCCGCTCGCGCGCGTATTCGGCGATCAGGCTGCCGTCGCCCGCATGGACGCGGGTCATCACCGGCGGTTCGTAGTTCCGCAGCTGGGCATAGTCGGGCAGGTCCTGCGAATAGTGCCAGATCACACCGCCGGCCACGGCGGCGCCGACCACGAAAGCGATCGCACCCGCGGCGAACAACCACCCGAAGATTCGCAGGATAAACCGCATTTCAGGTCCCGGACCCCATCTTTCCACCCGGCGGACGCCCGGTCGAGGCGCTTCGCAACGCGAAGCTATAGCATGATCGAGATGGCGGAACCGTGGCCTCACGACCACAATTCGGTTCAACTCGAACGTTTCGCGAACTAAGGCGCGTGCCGGTTCTCGGCCGCCTGCCCGACCGAGGCGCGTTCGCGGGCGAAGTATTCGTCGACCGCTGCCCCGACGGCACCGACGGCTTTTCCGCGCCATTCGGCCGAAGTCAACAGCGCGGCGTCCTTCGGGCTCGACATGTAGCCCAGCTCGATCAGGACCGACGGCACGTCCGGCGCGCTCAGAACCCAGAAGCGCGCGGAGCGCAGCGGAATCTTGTGCATCCGGACCGAGGCACCGAGCTTGTCGACGAGGTTGCGGGCGAAAACGCCCGAGAAGGTCCGTGTCTCCCGCCGCGCCAGGTCGATCAGGATGCCGGCGACGTCCTGGACCTCCTCGCTGGTCTCGAGTCCCCCGGCGGCATCCGCCTCGTTCTCCTTGGCCGCGAGCTTTGCGGCCTCGGCGTCGGTCGCCCGCTCCGAGCGGGTATAGACGGTCGCGCCCCGCACCTCCTGCGCCTGCGTCAGCGAATCGGCATGGATCGAAATGAACAGGTCAGCCTTCTCGTCCTGTCCGATCCTCACGCGGTCGGCGAGCGGCACGAAGCTGTCGTCGTCCCGGGTCATCACCACGCGGTACCGGCCCGAGGACTCGAGCTGCTCCTTCAGGGCCAGCCCGAAATTCAGGACGACCGATTTTTCGGCGATCGACGCGACGACCGTGCCGGGATCGATGCCGCCATGCCCGGGATCGATGACGATCGTGCGCCGCGTCTCGCCGGCCGACCTAGGCGGCGCCGGTGCCACCATCGCCCGGCTCGCCGGCCTGGCCTTGGCGGCCTCGGCGAGAAACTCGGCGCGGCCGACCTTTCTGAGTTCGATCGTGAGTTCGCCGAGGCCGCCCCGCGCGGTGCGGGCCTCGGCCTTCACGATCGTCGCAGGCTGGGACAGGTCGATGATGATTCGCGCCTTGTCCGTCGTGAACAGCCCGTAGCGATACCCGCTGACGAAGCCGGCATTCTTGCGGGCGCTCGGCTGGATCTGGAAGTTCGTCGACGGGAGCTCGACGATGACGCGGTCGGGAGCGGCCTGCACCCAGGCCTCCACGGGCACGACCTCCGAGAGCGCCAGCGACAGCCTGACGGTCTCGCCGTGCTGCTCGATCCGCATGTCCGTCGCGACCGGAAACTCGCTCTGCTGCCGGGCGGGTTCGCCGCGGGCCGGCAGGATGCCGAGAACGGCGCACAGCCCCGCCATGGCAGCCAGCGAACGCAACCGGACGGAAACCGCCCTCCGGCGCCCGGCTGCGGCGAATTTGCCGTACTCGCTCTGACAAATGCGTGAAAACAGCTTAAAAATCCCGCCTGCCGTCACCAATGCTTAACCATAGGCGACCCGAATCCCTAACAGGGCGTTACCACGCCACGGGGGCGCGATGAACCGCCTCGCCATGCGCGGGACGCGATCCGGTTGCGATGTGACTTGCAAATCACTGTAACCTATCTGTAATGGGACAAGGTTGCCCTCCAGCCTGCCCGCGGGACACATCCGGATCGAACCATCCGTCGGCGTCCGGTGCAGACTGGGCCTTGACCCGTTCGGGGTTCAAGGCAGCAGGTCGACCATAACGGATCGTCCGCAGAGGACGGGCCGGGGTTGCGAGTTCTGCGCCCGGCCCTGTCTCGCGAGCGTGCAAACGCGGTCTGCCCATCGTGAGAGGGGCGTGCCGCAGGTCAGGGCAGATGACGGGGCAAGCGACGCCGCACGTATCATCGGTGAAGCGTTCAATCCTGCGGAATGGCGCCGGGCGTTTCGTCCGCTGGGCCGCTCCGAACCGCGTTCCTGTCCAGACCGACCTCCCCCTCCTGCAACATGCCGGCTCCGGCCGGCGCTTCAGCGGCGCCCACGCTCGCGGCAGCGGATTTGCTTCCGCTGCCTCGCGGGCCTTGGCGGCGGCCGCGCCTATGGAAATTTCTGATGGCCAACAAAATGCTCATCGATGCCACCCACCCGGAAGAGACCCGGGTCGTGGTGGTGCGTGGATCACGCGTCGAGGAATTTGATTTCGAGTCCGCCAGCCGCAAGCCTCTCCGCGGCAACATCTATCTCGCCAAGGTGACCCGGGTGGAGCCCTCGCTCCAGGCGGCCTTCGTCGAGTATGGCGGCAACCGCCACGGCTTCCTCGCCTTCTCCGAGATTCATCCGGACTACTACCAGATCCCGGTCGCCGACCGGCAGGCGCTCCTCGATGACGAGGCCCGCGCCGAACGCGACGAGGAGCGCGACGAGGAGCGGCGCGAGAAGCGCGGCCGCCGGCGCGGCCGTGGCGACCGCGACAACCGTGCCAAGAAGGCGGCGGCCGACGAGACGGTGACGGCAGAGGTCGAGGCCGAAGCCAACGGCGACGAGCGCGTCGAGACCGACGGCAAGGAAGCCGCCATGGTCAACGAAGGCGCGCCCGCCTTCGGCGAATCCTTCGCCCCGGACGTCGCCGAGTCGGCGACCGAGGACGCCGCTGAGAACGCAGCGCCCCTGACCTTCGAGACCGTGGCCGCGCCGCAGCTCGACGCCGGCGAAGAGAGCCGCTCCGAGGAAGCTCAGGCCGAAGCCCGCAAGCCGGGCGAGGACGAGAACGGCGAGGATGAGGGCGACGAGCATGAGGAGCAGCCCGAGCAGCTCGGCGGCGGCGACGCCCTCGACGACATGCCCGAGCGCCCGCAGCGTCATTCCCGCCGCCAGTACAAGATCCAGGAGGTGATCAAGCGCCGCCAGATCATCCTCGTCCAGGTCGTCAAGGAAGAGCGCGGCAACAAGGGCGCGGCGCTCACCACCTATCTCTCGCTCGCCGGCCGTTATTCGGTGCTCATGCCCAACACCGGCAAGGGCGGCGGCATCTCGCGCAAGATCACCAATGCCGAGGACCGCAAGCGCCTGAAGGAGATCGCCCAGGAACTGGAGGTCCCGGAGGGGATGGGCCTGATCCTGCGCACGGCCGGCGCCTCGCGCACCAAGGTCGAGATCCGGCGCGACTACGAATATCTCATGCGGATGTGGGAGAGCGTGCGCGAGCTGACGCTCGCCTCCGTGGCGCCCGCGCTGGTCTACGAGGAGGGCAACCTCGTCAAGCGCTCGATCCGCGACCTCTACAACAAGGACATCGACGAGGTTCACGTCGCCGGCGATGAGGCCTATCGCGAGGCCAAGGATTTCATGCGCATGCTCATGCCGAGCCATGCCAAGAGCGTGAAGCCCTATCGCGAGCAGACCCCGCTCTTCGCGAGCTTCGGCGTCGAGAGCCAGCTCGACGCGATGTTCTCCAACACGGTGACGCTGAAGTCCGGCGGCTACCTCGTCATCAACCAGACGGAAGCGCTGGTCGCGATCGACATCAACTCGGGTCGCTCGACCCGCGAGCACAATATCGAGGACACCGCCCTCAAGACCAATCTCGAAGCGGCGGAGGAGATCTCCCGCCAGCTGCGCCTGCGCGACCTCGCCGGCCTCATCGTGATCGATTTCATCGACATGGAGGAAAACCGGAACAACCGCGCCGTCGAGAAGAAGCTGAAGGAGTGCCTGAAGGACGACCGCGCCCGCATCCAGGTCGGCCGCATCTCGGCCTTCGGCCTGCTGGAGATGTCGCGCCAGCGCATCCGCACCGGCGTGCTCGAATCCTCCTCGGTGCCCTGCCCGCACTGCGCCGGCGCCGGCATGATCCGCTCGACCCCGTCGGTCGCGCTGCAGATCCTGCGCGCGCTGGAGGAGACGCTGATCAAGAGCGCCTCGCACAACCTCACCGTCCGAACCCGGCCGGAGGTCGCGCTCTACGTCCTCAACCAGAAGCGCGCGCATCTGGCTGATCTCGAAAACCGCTTCGCGATTGCGATCACGATCTCGACCGACCCGAATCTGCTCGGCACCCGCTATTTCGAGGTCGAGCGTGGCGAGTTCGTCGGCAACGAGGCTCGCGTGGTGCCGTCTCCGTTCAAGGCGGAAGCGATCGCCGCCGATGTCGACGATGAGGCGCTCGATGCCGCCGCCGAGGCGGCAGCCCTCGATGCCGAGGCAGGCGACAGCGAGACCGCGGCCGGCGACGCCCAGGGCGAGCGCGGCGATGCCGAAGGCCGCGATGGCCGCCGCCGCCGCCGTCGCCGCCGCCGGCGGCGGGGTGGCGAGCGTGACTCGCAGGGCCTTCAGGGCGAGGGTTCCGCTGGCGAGGATGGCGAGAGCGACGACGAGGCGGACGATGACGGCGAGGATGCCGCCGCCGAAGCCGTCGTGGTCGAGGTTGCTGCCGAGGCGCCGGTCTCCGAGGTGACTGAGCCGGTTGCCGCCGAGGCGGCCGCACCTCCCGCCGAGGAGGCCAAGCCGAAGCGCAGCCGCGCCCGCAAGCCCAAGGCGGCCAAGGAAACGGAGACCGCCGAGGCTGCCAAGGCCCCCGAGGCTGCCGAGCCGGTCGCGGCAGAAGCCGCCCCGGCCGAGAAGCCGAAGCGCAGCCGGTCGCGCAAGAAGGTCGTACCGATCACGGAAGACGGCGCACCGGCCGCCGCGCCTGCGGCGTCCGAAACTGTCGCCGAAACGCCTGTCGAAGCGGCCACCGAGCCGATGGCCGGCGAGCCGGCGCCTGCACCTGAGCCGGAGGCGCCCGCCCCGCGCGCCCCGGCGGAGGAGCCCGTTGCGGTTGTCCTGACAGAACCGGATCCGACGCGCCCGAAGCGTGGTGGTTGGTGGAACCGCCTCGCCGGCCGTTCCTGAGCCGAGGCGACATCCTACGAATGAAGAAGGCCCGCTGTCCTGCAGCGGGCCTTTTTCTTGGAAAGCTCCGTTGGCGGCGACCGCGAAACCCGGCATCGTCCTCAGGTCGCGTGATGGTGCCTTGACGGAGTTCGCATGCCCCCGCCACGCCGCCCGGAACGTCTCGCTCTGACAGCCCTTGCGGTGGCGGCGCTCCTTGCGCTTGCCGTCCTCGCCTGGCGTGCCGCCGGCTGGTTCGGCGTCGGCGTCCTGGGTCTTCTCGTCCTGTTCCTTTCGGTGCGGGCCGAGCTGGACGGCGACCGCGCCGTCGGCTCGCAGATCACGCCCGGCCTCTACGCCGAACAGTTTCGCGTGGAGACGGAAGCGGACCGGAGCACGAGCGCAGGCCGCCGCACCGAGCGGCGCGCAATGATTTCGGCGGCGCGCCAGGCACGCTTGTTCGGGGCCGCTCTGGAGATCGCCGGTTTCGGTCTGTTCCTGCTGCTCTGAGCGCTCAGCCAGCCGCGGGTGCAAGCGGTGTCGGCGGCGGCACGGCCGAGATCGCCGCTGCGGCACTGGCCCCGGACTTGTTGTCCTGGTCGCCGCCGCGCACCGTGACGGCATTCGAGGCGAAGGGGATGCGGGCATCGTTCAGCGCCCGGTAGACCCGCTTCAGCGCCTCGCGCTGCAGCATCGAGGCCTGGTTCGGCTTGCCGGTGAATTTGAGCCGGATGACGATGGCGGTGTCGGTGATGTCGGCCACGCCCTGCATCTTCAACGGCGCGATGAAATGCGGCCCGTATTCCGGGTCCTCCATCAGGGCGATGCCGGTCTTCTTGATCGCCTTGCGCGCCTGTTCGAGATCGGCCGAATGGTCGAGGCGGACGTTGAACTTCACCGTCGCCCAGTCGCGGCTGG
Source organism: Allobosea sp. 67-29 (assembly GCF_001898115.1). GTDB lineage: Bacteria > Pseudomonadota > Alphaproteobacteria > Rhizobiales > Beijerinckiaceae > Allobosea. The sequence goes on from NZ_MKSQ01000007.1 coordinate 478,458, forward strand.
CATTGGTCAGCGAGGAAATCTGGCCGAACGGCACGGTGTGGATCTGGCCGCTCTGGTGGCGGAGCTGGATTGAGCGCAGCGAGATCTTCTCGACCGTGCCCTTGAGCCTGCCCGTATCGACGTATTCGCCGACGCGGAAGGCGTCCTCCAGCATGAAGAACACGCCCGAGACGATGTCGCGCACCAGCGTCTGCGAGCCGAAGGAGAAGGCGAGGCCGAGAATGCCGAAGCCGGCGAGCAAGGGGCCGATATCGACGCCGAGCCGGGCGAGCACGACGAGCACGGTGAGGCCGATCACGGCGCCGAGGACGACGCCGCGCAGCACCGGCAGCACCGTGGCGAGGCGGCTCGGTACCGCATCGCCATGAATCTCTTCATCATCCCCCATGGGACCGACGACGTGGCGCTTCGGCGCATAGGCATCGAAAAAGGAGCGCAGGAAGACCAGGGCCACCCAGCCCGCGAAGCCGAGGAAGGCCACGCCCGCCGCCTGACGCGTGAAGGCGGTGAACTGGTCCGAGCTGACCCCCAGCAGCAACCCGGCCCAGAGCCGGGCAATGATGAAGAAGCCAGCCGCCCAGATCACTCCGACTGCCGCGGCTCCCACCGCGGCCCCGCCAGCCTGCGTCAGCGGCGTCGCGCTGCCGGACATCTGGCGATGCATGGCGCGGCAATGCAGCAGGCTGGAGATGCCGACGACCAGGATCGGCAGGATCACCAGAGCGGCCTCGGTCAGGGCCGCGGCCTCGGCCCAGCGCCCGCCATTCGACATCATCGCCGCCCCGGCCTCGACCGCCCAGAGCAGCGCCGTCGTGGCGATGTAGAACCAGGCTATCCCGGAGGCGAAGATGCGCCGTACCGGGCCGGGCGTCTCGGAGCCGGAGAGCACGAGGGCCGCGAGGTCGTGGCGCATGTCGTGAAACCACCACAGCTTGAACGCCGTCGTGGCGAAACCCGTGAGCGTGATCAGACCGGCCGCCGGCAAGGGATCGTGGCTGATGTGGTGGGTCAGCAGGATGGCGACGACGACGATCGGCGTAAAGATGGCATAGAGGGTCAGCAACCGGAAGTGGCGCTCGGTCCTCGGCAGCGGCATGATGCGCCGTTCCGGCACGCCAGGCGACAGCAGGAAACGGCCGATGGCGATGTAGAAAGCCCCGATCGCGGCGCCGTTGGCGGCCGTCGTCAGGCTGATCGAGGCGAGGTCGTTTTCAGGCAGCCAGGTATTGCGCGCGATCCGCACGACCAGCAACGCCAGTATGATCGTCAAGACGTCCTGGGCGAGACCATAGGCCGAAGCGACGAAGCGCGGCGTGAAGGCCGGGCCGGCGGGCACGCGCTTGCGCGCGAACCAGCCGGCCAGAGCGATCCGGACGGCCAAGGTCAGCGCCAGCGCCAGCGCCACGATCAGCAGGATCCGCCAGCCGGCCGAAAGCCCGGTTCGCCCGTTGACGTTCCTCGCCCAGGCGGACTGCCAGTCCCCAGGCAGCTCGGCGATGCTGGGGATGGCCTTGTTGCCGTAGCTGACGCCTTCCACGACCTGGTCGAGCAGCGCGTCGATCTGTCCGGACAGCATGTCGTCGCCGGTCGCCGGCATCGCCACCGGCGCGGGTTTGGCGGGCTTTGCCGGCTTGGCACCTTTCGCGGGCTGCTCGGCGGGAACCGGAGTCTCGGGCGCGGCCTGCGGCGCGGTTCCCGACAGCCGGATCTCGACCTGCCGTCCCCCGGCCGACAAGGCGTTGACCATCCTGGCGATGGTGTCCGCCGTCTCGTCGCCGCGCAGGGTCAGGACGATCGGCGCCTCGGCCCGCGCCGTGGGCGCCGCGAGCAGGGCGAAACAGGCCACGAGCAGCACGGCCACCCGCTTCAGGACCGTCAGGCCAGCCATGCCATGTTTCATGGACGTCTCCGATCGGCGGCCACCGCCCCCGCGGCCCGCCCGGTGAGAGAATGCTGACCTTCCGGGAATTATGGCAAGAGCCAGTTGCGGCCTGGGCTTCAGCGGGCCCCGAGCCAGCCTCCGAGGCGCGCAACAGCCTCCTCGCATTCGGCGAGCGAACCGGCGAAGGAAAGCCGGACCGTCCGCGCCCCGCGCCCCTCGTCGAAGTCGAGGCCGGGCGTGATCGCGACACCGGCCTTTTCGAGAGCGTCGCGGCAGAAGCTCATCGAATCGTTCGAATGCCGGCCGATGTCGAGATAGATGTAAAAGGCACCGTCGACGGGCAGGAAATCGCCCAGGCCGATCTGCGGCAGGGCCTCCAGCAGGAAGGCGCGGTTGGCGGCATAGCCGGCCTTGATCGCTTCGCATTCCTCCGTCGCGTCGAAAGCCGCCTCGCCGGCCACCTGGCTGAGATAGGGCACGGAGATCGAGAAATTCTGCTGCAGGCGCTCGATCGTCCGCACCAGCCGCTGCGGCACGATGAGCCAGCCGACGCGCCAGCCAGTCATGCAGTAGTACTTGGAGAAGGAGTTGACGATGATCGCGTCGGGATCGGCGGCGAGCGCCGTGGTCGCCGGCGCCTCGTAGGTCAGGCCGTGATAGATCTCGTCCGAGATGTACCACAGCCCGAGCTGGCGGCAGCAGGCGGCCACATCGGCGATCGCCTCGGGCGACATCACCACCCCGGTCGGGTTGGCGGGGCTCATGGTCAGTACGCCGGCCAGCGGCTTCTCGCGATGCGCCCGCTCGATCAGCTCCGGCGTCAGCGCGAAGCGGGTCTCCGGTCCGACCTCGATCGCGACGGGCTCCAGGCCGAGCGCGATCAGGATGTTGCGATAGGCCGGATAGCCCGGCGCGGTGATCGCGACACGCGCGCCGGGCTGGAAGCAGGCGAGAAAGGCGAGGATGAAGCCGCCCGACGACCCTGTCGTCACCACGACGCACTCCGCCGCCACCTCGACGCCATAGCTCTCGCGATAGTGACGGGCGATGCGAGCCCTCAGCGAATCCGTCCCCAGCGCCTGGGTATAGCCGATCCGTCCGTCCTCCAGCGCGTGCGAAACCACCGTTCGGATCGAGCGCGGCGTCGGCGCCGAGGGCTGCCCGACCTCCATGTGCACGACCGAGCCGCCCCGGCGTTCGATCGCCGCGGCCTGGCTCATCACGTCCATGACGATGAAGGGCGCGACACGGGCGGCCCGCTCGGCGAGAGCCGGCAGGCCGGCCGGCGGCATTGCTTCGGGCGGAAGGGCTGGCTTCTGCATCGTCATGTCCGGTTCGGGCGGTCCGCCGGCGGGCGTAGCCGAGGCCGCCCTCGCCTGCAACCGCTGGCAAAGCTGTGATTTGACGCTAGCCCGCCGAACCACCACAAGCACGGGCTGAACCGCTTCTGTGCGGGCGTCCCTTTCGGGATGCCGCAAGCGAAAGGATGACGAGATGGCTTTCCCGACCTTCACCAGCCTGACGCGCGCCTGCCTGCGCCCCGCCGGGCTCGCGCTCGGCCTCTGGCTCGCGTCGGTCGCCGTCCCCGCGATGGCGCAGGGCCAGCCTCCCCTGACCACCGAGCAGCGCAAGGCGATCGTCGACCTCGTCCGCGAAACCATCGTCAAGAACCCTGAGATCATCCAGGACGCGCTGGTCGAGCTCGAGCGCCGCAACACCGTGGCGCAAGCGGAGGCCCAGCGCAGCGCCGTCTCGGCGGAGAAGGCCAGGCTCACCGATCCGGCTACCTCGGTGATCATCGGCAACCCGGAGGGCGATCTGACCCTCGTCGAGTTCATGGACTACAATTGCGGCTTCTGCAAAAGGGCGATGCAGGACGTGACCGCCCTGTCCAAGGCGGACCCGAAGCTGAAAGTGGTGCTCAAGGACTTTCCGATCCTCGGCCCCGATTCGGTCGAGGCGAGCCGCGTCGCCATCGCGGTCAAGAACCAGCTGCAGGGGCCGAAATACTTCGATTTCCACAACCGGCTGATGGGCGTCAAGGGACGGGTCAACGGCGCAAAGGCGCTCGAGATCGCCAAGGAACTCGGCGTCGATGTCGAGCGCGCCCGCAAGGACATGGACGCTCCCGCCACCAAGGCTTCGATCGAGGACACGGTGGCGCTGGGCGACCGGCTGGGCCTGACCGGCACGCCGGCCTTCGTCATCGGCAACGAGGTGGTCTTCGGCGCCGTCGGCCAGGAGGCGCTCAAGCAGAAGCTCGATTCCGTGCGGCGCTGCGGCAAGACCGAGTGTGCGGGCTGAACCGTTTCGGCGCGCCCCGCCCCTGCACGAGCCGGCGAGGAAGCCTTCAGGCTTCCCCTGCCGGCTCGCAGCGTTTATGAGGACGGCGTCCGCCGCCTCGCGCGGTCCCTGGAATCCACGTCCTTCATGGTCGCCCAGCCTGTGCCGCATGGCTCTCCCCTCGTCCTAACGACGCGATCCAGCCGCGGACACCCCGCTGCTTCATCCTGTCGTCCGGAGCCGAGGACCGGTGCGACCCCGGGGACGAACCCCGCGGCATTCGCCGCCTGAACCGAAACGACCGGGATGACGGCGCGACCGTCGCCCCGAGCACTCATCCGAAGAAGACGGTGACATCCGCCATGGCGACCAAGAGCCCGATCGATCCAGACCTCGTCCGCGAGCTCGCCGAGCTGCTGAACCAGACCGATCTCACCGAGATCGAGGTGGAGAAGGGCGATCTGCGCGTGCGCGTCGCCCGCAGCCTCGCGACGACCGTTCACGTGCCGGCTGCCGCGCCGCTGCCGGTGGCGGTCGCCGCTCCGGCTGCTGCCCCGACGGCCGAGCCTAAGCCGGGCGCCGCCCATCCCGGAGCCGTCACCTCCCCCATGGTCGGCACCGCCTATCGCCGCCCCTCGCCCGAGGCGAAGCCCTTCGTCGAGATCGGCACCATGGTGAAGCAGGGCGAGCGCATCCTGCTCGTCGAGGCGATGAAGACCTTCAACGACATCGTCGCGCCCCGCGCCGGCAAGGTCACCGCCATACTGGTCGAGGACGGCCAGCCGGTGGAGTACGGCGAGCCGCTGCTGGTGATCGAGTGAGGGCGGCACGCAACGACGGCGAGATCAAGATGTTCGACAAGATCCTGATCGCCAACCGCGGAGAGATCGCGCTGCGGGTGCTGCGCGCCGCCAAGGAGCTCGGCATCGCCACCGTCGCGGTCCATTCCACCGCCGACGCCAACGCCATGCATGTGCGCCTCGCCGACGAGAGCGTCTGCATCGGCCCGCCGAGCGCGCGCGAAAGCTATCTCAACATCCCCGCGCTGATCGCCGCCTGCGAGATCACCGGCGCCGATGCGGTCCATCCCGGCTACGGCTTCCTGTCGGAGAATGCCCGCTTCGCCGAGATCCTGGAGCAGCACGACATCACCTTCATCGGTCCCAAGGCGGAGCACATCCGTAGCATGGGCGACAAGATCGAGGCCAAGCGCACGGCCAAGCGCCTCGGCATCCCCTGCGTGCCAGGCTCCGAGGGCGGCATCTCCGACGACGCCGAAGCGCTGAAGATCGTCCGCGAGATCGGCTTCCCCGTCATCATCAAGGCGGCGTCCGGCGGCGGCGGCAAGGGCATGAAGGTGGTGCGCAACGAGGAGGAGCTTTCGGTCCTGCTCGCCACTGCCCGCAGCGAGGCCAAGGCCAATTTCGGCGATGACGCTGTCTATATCGAGAAATATCTCGAGAAGCCGCGTCATATCGAGATTCAGGTGCTCGGCGACGGCCGTGGCAACGCCATCCATCTCGGCGAGCGCGACTGCTCGTTGCAGCGCCGCCACCAGAAGGTCTGGGAGGAAGGCCCCTCGCCTGCCCTCAATGCCGGCGAGCGCGACCGCATCGGCGAGATCTGCGCCAAGGCGATGTCCGAACTCGGCTATCTCGGCGCCGGCACGATCGAATTCCTCTATGAGGACGGCGAGTTCTATTTCATCGAGATGAACACCCGCATCCAGGTCGAGCATCCCGTGACCGAGATGATCACCGGCATCGACCTCGTCAACGAGCAGATCCGGATCGCGGCCGGCGCGCCGCTCTCGCTCAGGCAGGCGGACATCGTCATCGAGGGCCACGCCATCGAATGCCGGGTCAATGCCGAGCACCCGGCGACCTTCCGTCCCTCCCCCGGCCGGATCCAGTCCTTCCACACGCCGGGCGGCCTCGGCGTCCGCGTCGATTCTGCGGCCTATCAGGGCTACATGATCCCGCCGAACTACGATTCGCTGGTCGGCAAGCTGATCGTCCACGGCCGCAACCGCGACGAGTGCCTGATGCGCCTGCGCCGCTCGCTCGACGAATTCGTCGTCGACGGCGTCGATACCACGCTGCCGCTGTTCCGGACCCTGGTGCGCAACCCGGACATCCTCAACGGCGACTACAACATCCACTGGCTCGAGAAATTCCTTGCGGCCGGCGGCATGGACGAGCCGCAGGCCTGAGCGAACGCCCGTCGGAATCGAGAAAGCCCCCCGCATCGCGAGGGGCTTTTTTGTTGAAGCGATCCGGCCTTCGCCGGATCAGATCGTCTCGAGCAGCCCCTTGATCAGGGCCTGGCGCGGCGCGATCGACGCGATCGACGCATATTCCTGCAGCGTATGCGCGCCATCGCCGTCGATGCCCAGCCCGTCGAGCGTCGGCACGCCGAGCGCCGCGGTGAAGTTTCCGTCGGAGCCGCCGCCCGTCATCGGGCAATCCTGCAGATCGAGACCGATCCCGGCGGCAACCTCGCGCGCGACCTCGAACAGAGCCGCGACCGCCGTCGACTTCTCATAGGGCGGCCGGTTCATGCCGCCGGTGATCCGGATCGTCACGTCCGGATCATGCGGCTTCAGGCTGAGAATGCGATTCTCCATCATCGCGCCGTCGGCAAGGCTCGTGACGCGGCAATCGACGCTGAACCAGGCATGCTGCGGAATGACGTTCGCAGCCGTGCCGCCGCCCATCAGCGCGACGCTGGTGGTGATGCCGCGGGCATAGTCGGTCATCGCCTCGACCGCCAGGATCTGGTGCGCCGCCTCGCGGATGGCGCTGCGACCGTCGGCATGGCGCGAGCCGGCATGGGCAGGACGTCCTTCCAGCTTGACCTCGAAGCGGCCGACGCCCTTGCGGGCGGTCACGATCTTGCCGCCGAGCCGGGCCGGCTCGGTGACCAGGACGGCGGCCGCGCCCCGCCCGATCTCCTCGATCATGCCGCGGCTGGTCGGCGAGCCGATTTCCTCGTCCGGCGTGAACAGGAACACCATCGGCCGCTTGGCCGTGCCGGCCGTCGCCACCTGCTTGAACGCCTGCAGCGCGAGCCAGGCCCCGCCCTTCATGTCGTAGACGCCCGGCCCGTAAAGCCTGTCGCCTTCGATGCGCACCGGCAGGTCCTTCGCGCTCGTGCCGACCGGGTGGACGGTGTCGAGATGCGACATCAGCGCCACGGTCGGCTTGCCGTTGTCGGCGCCGGCCCGCAGCGCCACCATGTCACCGAGCCCGTTCCGGCCGGCGATCCGTTCGACCGCGATCGGCAGGCCCGCGACCTCCCGCGCGACCAGGTCCATCATGCCGTTGACCCCGGCCGGATGATTTGTGGGACTCTCGAGCGCAACCCAGATGGAGAGCGCGGCGGCGGCATCGGCTTGTGTCATGGCTCGATCTATCACGAAGATGCCGCCGCGGAACAAGTGCCCCCAGGAGGGCGCAGGCGCGCCGCGGACGCATGGCGCCCCGGGTCCCGGCGGCCATGGCGACCAACCTGATCGCGATTGCCCCGCCGGCCGCCTTACGCCGTTCTGCAAAGCCGGCATCGCCGGAAAGCCGCCCCGCGCCACCAGGCAAGCCGGTGCAGCGGCGGCGCAGAGATGCCGACGCTGCGGGAAGTGGCCAGCCTCCGGAAGCGTCTCCTGCAGCCTTTCCGACGGCGCGGCACAACGAGGTCGGCGTTTCGTGCAGCCTTCCACCGTCGATCCGCATTTCTACTCTTGCCAAGGCGAGACGCATTGATTAGACCCCGGCTCACCAACGCGGCGCGGCATCGCAAGCGCCCGATCGTTGGGGGATCGTCTAACGGTAGGACCCCAGACTCTGACTCTGGTTGTCTAGGTTCGAATCCTAGTCCCCCAGCCACTTCCCTAAGTGGCCCATTCTCAAGACAAAATCTGGATAGCTGTAGCAGCCGAGTGACGTGTCATCGGGTCTCGCTCGCCGGGCTTCGCTTACGCCGCGCCATGTCAAGCAAGGCACCGTCGCCGAGCGCTCCTTCACCCCAGACGGGCGACGTTCCGCAGGTCCTCGGCCGTCGTCGAGGGCAGGCCGAAGAACTCGAGATAGGCGGGAATCTGCTCGAAAAGCATGTCCTTGCCGACCTGGACCGCACATCCCCGCGCGCCCGCCGCGGCCAGGAAGGGCGTGATCTCCTCCGCCATCACCACCTCGCCGACAAAGGTCGCTGCATCGAGACGTGCGATGTCGAGCGGCAGCGGGTCGCCGGGCTTCATGCCGAGCGGCGTGGCGTTGACGACGATGTCGAAGCCGGCAGGATCGTTCGAGCCGAGCGAGAGAGCGAGCGCCGGGTAGTGGCGCAGGAGCCTCGCTGCCAGTGCCTCGGCGGCGGCGCTGTTGAGGTCGTAGAGCCCGAGCGCGCTGACGCCAGCCTTGGCCAGCGAGGCGGCGATGGCGGATCCGACCCCCCCTGAACCCAGCACCAGCGCCCGCGCCCCGGCGATGACGCGGCCCTTGCGGAGCATGCCGCGCACGAAACCCTCGCCATCGAACATCTCGCCGGTCAGCCGGCCGTCCGCCTCCCGGCGCACGGCGTTGCACGCCCCCGCGATGGCCGCCGTCGGCAGCACCTCGTCGACCAGGCCGGTCGTCGTGACCTTGTGCGGCATCGTCACAAGCGCTCCCTGGATATTGGAGAGCCGGAAGACCAGCTTGAGAAACGCCGGATAATCCTCGGACCGGCACCCCATCGGAACGACGACGGCGTCGATGCCCTCCCGCTCGAAATAGGGATTGTAGATCATTGGCGCCTTGAAGCTCTCGGTCGGATAGCCGAGATGGGCGATCAGCCTTGTCGTGCCGGTTATCATGCCGCGCTCGCGGCAGGTGCGGACAGGGCGACGGTCTCGCCGGAACGGGCGGCGCGCTTCACCGCATCGATCACCGCCAGCGTCGCGAGGCCCTCGCGGCCCGACGCGATCGGAACCGCGCCATTGCGGATCACGTCGCAGAAGTGCTGGACCTGACGCGCGAGAGGATCTTCCGGAACGAAAGGCACGCGCTCGCGCACCAGCGGCTCCCACCAGCTGCGCTTGTCGCGGTTCGACCAGACTTCGAGCTGCGGGATGGTCAGCGCGCCATGAGTGCCGCCGATCTGGTAGCAGGACTGGTCCTGCTGCGGATAGGCGGGGTTCTCGCCCGTTGTCAGCTCCCAGCTCCACGGCGCGACGATCGTGTCGGAGACGGAGATGGTTGCGAGCACGCCGCTGGCGAAGCGCAGCAGAATCGCCGCCGTCTCCTCCGCCGCATGGCCCCTGACGGCATTCGCGCTCAGCGCCTGGACCGAGACGACCTCGCCGCAGAGATAGCGGAACAGGTCGACGTCGTGGATCAGGTTGAGCAGGATCGGCCCTGCGCCGTCCTCCCGCCGCCAGGCGGTGTCGAAATAGTCGTCCGGCTTCATCAGCCAGAAATGGCCGTGAATGGCCAGCACGCGGCCGAGCCGGCCGCTGTCGACGATCTCCTTGGCCTTCGCGATCATCGGATTGTAGCGCCGGTGATGCCCGGTGAGCAGCGCGACCCCTGCCCTCTCGGCCGCTTCGACGAGACGTCGGGCGCCGGCGAGATCGTCGGCCAGGGGTTTCTCGACGATGGCGGGAATACCGGCCTCGATCGCCTCGAGACCGTTCGCGACATGGAGCTGGTTCGGCGTCGCGATGATGACGCCCTCGGGCCGGTCGGCTGCGACGAGCTCGGCGAAGCTGCGATACCAGCGCGTGCCCAGCCGCTGCGCCAGCTCGCGCCCGCCGTCGGACGGATCGACGATCGCCGAAAGAAGCGCACCCGGCTCGCGCGCGACATGCTCGGCGTGGCGCTTGCCGATCAGCCCGGCGCCGACGATCGCGAGTTTGACCGGTGCCATGGTCAGCTCCGTTGAATTGCACCCGAGCGCGGCATCACTTCGCCTCGTCGATCAGCGTCGCGATGCGCCGGAGCCCGAGCTGATAGCCTTGCGTGCCGAAGCCGGCGATCACGCCGTCGGAGCGCAGCGAGACATAGGAATGGTGCCGGAAGGCCTCGCGCTTGTGCACCTGCGAGATATGGCACTCGATGACCGGCCCTTCGAAGGTGTTGAGCGCGTCCAGCAGCGCGACCGAGGTATGGGTGAAGGCGGCCGGATTGATGACGATGCCGGCGCCGTCCTCCCGGGCCTCGTGGATCCAGTCGATCAGCTCGTATTCGCGGTTGGACTGGTGGAAGCGCAGCTCCAGCTTCAGTTCCTCGGCGAGCTTGCGGCAGTCGCGCTCGACATCGGCCAGGGTCTCGTGCCCGTAGATGTGCGGCTGGCGCTTGCCGAGCAGGTTGAGGTTCGGTCCATTGAGGACATAGACGAGGCGGGACATGGAACGCGATCCGTGGCTGATGTGACGATCTTCAGTGCTTCTGCAGGATCTCGCCGAGGAACTTGCGCGTCCGCTCGTGGCGCGGCGCGCTGAAGAACGCCTCGGGCGGCGCCTCTTCGACGATCGCCCCACCCGCCATGAAGATGACGCGGTCGGCGACCTGGCGGGCGAAGCCCATCTCGTGGGTGACGCAGATCATGGTCATGCCCTCTTCCGCCAGCGCGATCATCGTGTCGAGCACTTCCTTGACCATCTCGGGGTCGAGCGCCGAGGTGGGCTCGTCGAAGAGCATCACCTTCGGCTTCATGCACAGCGCACGGGCGATCGCGACGCGCTGCTGCTGCCCGCCCGAGAGCTGGGCGGGGTATTTTTCAGCCTGCTCCGCGATCCTGACCCGCTGCAGCAGTTCGCGGGCCGTCGCCTCGGCCTGCGCCTTGCCGACGCCGAGCGAGCGCATCGGCGCCAGCATGCAGTTCTGCAGCACGGTCATATGCGGGAACAGGTTGAAGTGCTGGAAGACCATGCCGACTTCGCGACGCACCGCGTCGATCGTCCTGGCATCGTCTCCCAGCCTGGTGCCGCCGACCCGGATCTCGCCCTTCTGGTAGCCCTCCAGATGGTTGATGCAGCGGATCAGAGTAGACTTGCCGGAGCCGGACGGCCCGCAAAGCACGATCTTCTCGCCCTTGCGGACGGACAGGTTGATGTCGGTCAGGGCCTGGAAGTCGCCATACCACTTCTCGACATGGAACATGTCGATCATGGCGTTCGCTGGCGCGGCGGCGCTGGTGGCGGCTTCGTTCATGGCCCTGTCTCCGGCTCCGCGATTCTCAGCTCGCGGTGAAGGGCACGCCTTCGACGCTGTCCGGGAACTTGTGCACCGGCACCTTCATCCACTTGTCGTAGACCTTCTGCAGCTCGCCATTGGCCTTGATCTTGTCGATGAAGCTGTTGATCGCCGCGTTGATCTCCTTCTCCCCGAGACGGGTGCAGGCGCCGTTGTAGAGGTTCTGGAATTCGAGCTTGTTCTCGAATTCGCCCGGCCGCCCCTGCTCGATGCGCTGCATGTAGAAGATGTTGCCGCCCAGAGCCTGAACCTGGCCGGAGACCAGCGCCTGGATCGACGGCGCGTCGCCGTCATAGCGGCGGATGACCGTGCCGGCCGGCGCGTTCTTCGTCACCTGCGTATCCTGAGCCGCGCCCTTGGCGACGCCGATCGTATAGCGCCCCATATCCTCGTTCTTGGTGATCTTGTCCTTCTTGGGCCCGATCAGCACGATGGTGTTGGCGACATAGGGCTTGGAATACTGCACCGCCTTGGCGCGCTCGGGCAGCATCGCCATGGTGGCGAACAGGACGTCGACCCGGCCGGTGGTCAGGGCCGGAATGCGGTTGTTGACCTCGAGCGGCACGAATTCGACCTGGACCCCGAGCTCCTTGGCGAAGAGCGTGGCGATGTCGGCATCGAGCCCGTCCTGCTTGCCGGCGCTGGTGACGAAGCCCCATGGCGGATTGTCGCCCTGGATGCCGACGATGATCTTGCCTCTGGCCTTGATCTCGGCCGGCGTGATCGCCTGGGCGGGGCTGCCGAGCAAGGCCGGCAGCGCGAGCGCCGCGGCGCCGGCGGCGAGGAGGCTTCTGCGTGTCGTCTTGTTCATGTTTCTCTCCCTCTTCGAGCTTTTGCGTTGGTCTTCTGCGGTGAACTTGTGGTGGGCCTCAGCGCGAGGCGGTCGCCATGCGGCGCTCCAGATGCGCCCCGTAGAGCGAGAGCGGCCAGCAGATCAGGAAATAGAGGATGCCGACGATCCCGAAGACCAGCAACGGCTTGAAGGTCTGGTTCGAGATGATGTTTCCGGCGCGCGTCAACTCGGTGAATCCGACGATCGCGGCAAGCGAGGTTCCCTTGATCAGCTGGACCAGGAAGCCGACCGTCGCCGGCAGTGAGATGCGGATCGCCTGGGGCAGGATGACGTCCTTCATCCGCGAGAGATAATGCAGGCTCAGCGCCTTGGCGGCCTCGGTCTGCCCTTTCGGCACGGCCTCGATCGAGCCGCGCCAGATCTCGCCCAGATAGGCGCTGGCATGCAGCGTGAAGCCGATCGCCACCGCGACCCATGCGTCGAGTTTCAGCCCGATCAGGGCAAGCCCGTAGTAGACCACGAAGAGCTGCATCAGCAGCGGCGTACCCTGGAACAGCGCGATATAGCTGGCCGTGCCGCGCTCCAGCGGCGCGATGCCCGAGGTACGCAGCAGCGCGACCGCGAGCCCGAACACGCCGCCGCCGATGAAGCCGACAAGCGACAGCAGCACCGTCCATTTCAGGCCGGTCAGCAGAAAGAGGAATTCGGCCTCGCCCATCGCCCCCTCCTCACTTCACCGGATAGCTGAAGTAGCGCTGCGAAATCGCTGCGAAGAAACGCATCATCACCCAGGAGATGATGAGGTAGAACAGCGTGATCGTGCCGTAGACCTCGAAGGAGCGGAAACTGTCGGATTCGATCCGCTGCGCCACCGAGGTCAGCTCATAGGCCGAGATCGCCGAGCAGACGCTGGTCGTCAGTGTCAGCAGCACGAACTGGCTCGTCAGCGACGGAAAGATCGCGCGCAGCGCCGGCTTGAGCACGATCAGCCGGAAGACCTGCGCCTTGTGCAGCCCGAGCGCGAGCCCCGCCTCGATCTGCCCCTTGCCGATCGACTGGACGCCGCCGCGGATGATCTCGATGGCATAGGCGCCGCCGTTGATGCCGAGCGCGATGATGGCCGTCGGCGTCGGGTCGAGCCGGACGCCGGCCAGCGGCAAGGCGAAATAGATGAAGAAGATCTGCACCAGGAAGGGTGTGTTGCGCACCAGCTCGACGAAACCCTTCACCAGCCAGCGCAGCGCAGCGACGCGCGAGTCGCGCAGGATGACGCCGCCGATGCCGATGACGATGGCGAGCGCCATGCCGCCGAGCGCCAGGCCGAAGGTGCCGAGGCAGGCCAGCAGAAGCTGCGGCATCCCCTCGATCACGGGCGTGAAATCGAGCTTGTAGTTCATTCGCTCTCCCTGAGACGGTCGACCTTCTGCCGGGTCGGTCCGGGACGTTCCTCGCTGAAGCCTCTTGGCGGGCTTCCGTCTTCCGCATGGCTTGCGCCAGCGTGACGGGATGATAAATGTACTAACCGGTTCAATTGGTCAAGCGCAATGTACCGACCTGTCCATTTGACGGCGCGACTGCCTTCCGGCCGCCGAATCCCGTAAGCGAGGCCTTGTGACGAACCCGGTCGATTCCCGCTCAGGCAAGCGCCGCCAGGCATCCTGGACTCAGGATCCCGAGGGCGTGCGTCGCGATATCCTGGAGGTCGCGCGGGCCGAGTTCGTCGAGAACGGGCTGAGCGGGGCGCGCGTCGACGACATCGCCGCCAAGACCGCGACCAGCAAGCGGATGATCTACTACTATTTCGGCGACAAAGAGGGGCTCTACCGCGCCGTCCTGGAAGGGATGTACGATCGCATCCGCAGTTTCGAGCGCAGCCTCGACCTCGATACCCTTGCGCCCGAGGAGGCGATCAGGCGGCTGACCGAGGCCACCTTCGACTATCACATCGACAATCCCGACTTCGTGCGGATGGTGATGGTCGAGAACGTGCATCATGCCCGGCATCTGCGGGCGTCACGTACCATTGCCGACCTCAACAGCTCCGTTGTGGACGTCACGCGCCGCATCTACGAGCGAGGGATCGCGGCCGGGCTGTTCCGGCCCGGGCTGGAGCCGCTCGACATCTCGCTGACGATCAGCGCGCTGAGCATCTACAACGTGTCGCACCGCGCCACCGTGGGGCAGGTCTTCGGCTACGACATGTGCACGCCGGAAGCGCTCGCGCGCCGCCGCAGCATGACCGTGGCCGCCGTGCTGGGCATGTTGCGAGGCTGAGCGGCCGGCTGTTACCGCTGCGGCTCAACCGCGCTCGACGAGGCCGGCCATCGCCTCGATGGCGAGCTCGTAGCCGGCAGCGCCCAGCCCGGCGATGACCGCCGTCGCGGTACGGGAGACCAGCGAGTTGTGGTAGATCGCCTCGCGCGTGTGGATGTTCGAGATGTGCAGCTCGATCTTGGGCCCGTCGAACATCTTCAGCGAATCCAGCAGCGCGACCGAGGTGAAGCTGTAGCCGGCCGGGTTGATGATGATCCCGCAGGCCTCCTGCCGTGCCTGATGCACGCTCTCGACCAGTTCGCCCTCGAAATTCGTCTGGCGGAAATCGATCGCGTATCCGAGCCCGCGCGCCTTGGTCTCGCAGCGCATCTCGATCTCGGCGAGTGTCGTGGTCCCGTAGATCGCCGGCTCGCGCTGACCGAGAAGGTTCAGGTTGGGACCGTTCAGGACGAAAATGCGTTTGCTCAACGCTGCCTCCAAGAATGACGCCGCCTTCGGCGCGTGCCGACCGTGGACCGGGCGATCGGATTTGACCAGCCGCCGGGCGAAGAGACGCGCGGCTCCCCCCCTCGCCTCCCGGCCTTCCGTAGCGCGCCTCAGGCGGCGGCGGTCCTGCCGCCGAGATAGGCCGCGCGGATTTCCTCGTTCGACCAGAGCTGGTCCGGCGTGCCCGACAGAACCAGTTTGCCGGTTTCGAGCACATAGCCGCGATCGGCGACGGAGAGACCCATCCTGGCGTTCTGCTCGACGAGCAGCACGGTCGTCCCGCGCCGCCTGATCTCGGCAATGATCGCGAACACCGCCTGCACGATGACCGGCGCCAGCCCGAGCGAGGGTTCGTCGAGCAGCAGGATGCGCGGTTTCGCCATCAGCCCGCGCGCCACCGCCACCATCTGCTGCTGTCCGCCCGAAAGCGTCCAGCCGAGGGCGTTGGCAAAGCGGCGGATGTCGGGGAAGAGGTCGAACATCTCGTCCGCCTCCTTCTTGATCTGCGAGGTCTTCAGCCCGCTGCGGTTGGAGGCGCCGAGCATGATGTTCTCACGCACGCTGAGGCCGGGGAAGACGTGCCGCCCCTCGGGCACATGGGCGATGCCGCGGCGGACGATCTCCTCGGGTCGCAGGCCGGCGATGGACTGGCCCTCGAAGAGAATGTCGCCGGCCGCCGGCTTCGCCAGCCCGGAGATGGCGCGCAGCGTCGTCGACTTGCCGGCGCCGTTCGACCCCAGCAGCGTGACGACCTCTCCGGCCTCGACGACGAGCGAGATGCCGTCGACGGCCTCGACCTCGCCATAGCGAACGACGACGGACTTCAGTTCAAGCAGCGGCATCGGGACCCGTCCCCAGATAGGCGGCGATCACGTCGGGATGTTTCAGCACATCGGCCGAATAACCGTCGGCGATGCGGCGCCCGAAGTTGAGCACGGTGATGTGCTGGGCGACCTCGCTGACCAGCGTCATGTCGTGGTCGATGATGAGGATGGTCAGTCCGCGCGCCGAGATGCGCTTCAGCAGGTCACGCAGCTCGACCTTCTCCGAGGAGTTGAGGCCGGCGCCGGGCTCGTCGAGCAGCAGCAGGACCGGATCTCCGGCGAGCGCACGGGCAATCTCGACCGCCCGCTGGTGCCCGTAGGAGAAGCTCGACACCACCTCGTCGGCACGGTCCTCGAGCTCGACGAAGGCGAGCGCCGCCCGCGCCCGCTCCGCCAATGCGGCCGGGTCGTTGCCCGCGGGGCTGCCGGGGCGCTCGGCGCCGACCATCACGTTCTCCAGCGCCGTCATCGAGCGCCAGAGCCGGATGTTCTGGAAGGTCCGGCCAAGCCCGGCCCTGGTGCGCGCATGCGGCGGCAGCCCGGTGATGTCCTGCCCGTTAAGCACGATGCTGCCGGCAGTGGCCTTGTAGAGGCCGGAGAGCACGTTCAGCGTCGTCGTCTTGCCCGAACCGTTGGGGCCGATCAGCGCATGCACCCCGCCGCGCCTGATGGTGAGATCCACCTCGTCGACCGCCTTGAGCCCGCCGAAATGCTTCGACAGTCCGCGCACCTCCAGGACGGTCTCGCTGCCCTGGCCGCCACCGGAGAGCTGCAGCGCGGCGCTTGTCCTCGTCGGCAGCACCGCACGCTTGAAGCGGTCGAGCAGGCCGCGCAGATAGCCCCAGATGCCGTCCGGCATGAAGACGACGATCAGGATCACCGCCGCGCCGTAGATGGCGAGGTAGAGGCCGGGGATGCTCTTGAGGAAACGTAGCCATTCCGGGATCAGGATGAGCAGCCCGGTGCCGATCACCGCGCCGATCGGCGAGGCGACGCCGCCGAGCAGCACCATGGTCAGGAACACCACGGATTCCGCAAAGGAGAACTGATCCGGGCTGACATAGGAAAAGCCACCGGCGAAGAGGCCGCCGCCGATACCGCCCAGAATCGCCGAGAGCGCGAAGGCCGTGACCTTCGTCCGATAGACGTCGATGCCCGCGACCCCGGCCGCGAGCTCGTTGTCGCGCACCGCCCGCATCGCCCGGCCGAGCCGCGTGTCGCGCAGGTGCCAGACCAGGAAGCCAAGGGTGCCGAGCGCCGCTATGCAGAAGGCGAGATAGATCGAGCCGTCGGAGAGGAAGCCCGGACGCGGAATGGCGCGCACGCCATCGGGGCCGTTCGTGACGGGAATCCAGTTGATCAGCACCAGGGTCACGATCTGCTGGAAGGAGATCGTGACCATCGCGAGGTAGTGCCCGCCGAGCCTCAGGGTCGAGGCACCGAGCAGCGCCCCGAAGCCGGCCGCGACGCAGGTGCCGATCAGGAGGCAGACCCAGAAGTTGACGCCGTAATGCGTCTGGCCGAGCCCGACCGCATAGGCGCCGAGGCCGAAGAAGGCCGCCTGAGCCAAGTTGATCTGGCCGCACAGTCCGAGCACGATCGTCAGCCCGAGCACGGCGATGGCATAGGTCGTCGCCTGCAGGGAGATGTTCAGCACATAGCCGGTTTTGGGGACGACGATGGCGATCGCCATGGCCGCGAGGACGAGCAGCACATAGGCCGGGACGCCCCAGCGCAGGCGCGGCCGGATGTCGCCGGGAGCGGTGGTGGTCTCGCTCGTGCTCATGCTTTTTCCGCCACCCGCTCGCCGAAGATGCCCTGCGGCCGGAAGATCAGGAAGGCGATCAGCACCAGGAAGGCGAAGCCGTCCTTGTAGGGCACCGAGATATAGGCGGCACCGAAGGTCTCGATCACGCCCAGAGCCAGGCCCCCGATGATCGCCCCCGTCACGTCGCCGAAGCCGCCGATGATCGTCGCGGCGAAGGCCTTGAGCGCGATCGTCGCACCCATGCCGATCGAGACGAACAGGACGGGCGCCACGAGGATGCCGGCGATGCCGCCGATCACGGCCGAGTAGATGAAGGTGATCATGATCATGACGGCCACGGGAATGCCGAGCAGCGAGGCCATCTCCTTGTCCTGCGAGGTCGCCTGCAGCTTCTTGCCGAGCAGGGTGTGCTCGAAGAACCAGTATTGCAGCGCCACCAGCAGGGCAGTGACGACGATGATCAGGACGTACTGGTTGTCGAAGTAGACCGGCCCCAGCATGAAGCCGGGCGTGTCGAACCAGCCGGACAGCACCTCCGGTTCGGGCCCGTGGATCGCCAGCGTCGTGTTGGCCATGAAGATCGAGGCGCCGATGGTCGAGATGATGACCGGCAGATAGGTCCGGTGACGCAGCGGGTAGTAGACCGCCAGATTGAAGACGGCGCCGAGCCCCGCCATGCCGATCAGCGCGACGACGAACGCCATCCAGTAGGGCAGTCCGATCTTGACCGAGAACACCACCATCAGGAAGGCCGCCACCATCGAGAACTCGCCCTGGGCGAAGTTCACGACGTTGGTGGCCCGGAAGATCAGCACGAAGCCCAGCGCGACCAGCGCGTAGACCGAGCCGATGCCGATGCCGGTGAAGAGAAGCTGAAGAACGAGATCCATCTGTCTACCGCGCTAGCGTGAGGCCGGCCGCTTCGTCGCGGCGGACAGCGGGAAGCCGTCCGCAGCGGAAGCGTGTTGCGAGATGCAGGACGTGCCCTTCCGGGGCCCGCGGCTTCCGTCGGCCAAGCCGATCGGCGGCCGGTTTCCCGGGCGAGATCGGGCGCCCTGGCGGGCTCAGCCCAGGTTCGGCGGGAAATCGATCCGCTTGTCGAACTTGATGTCGCCCTTCTCGTTCTTGACGATGTTGTAGCCGTGCAGGCCGTCGCCGTTCTTGTCGAAGTTGTATTCGCCCTCGGCCCCCTTGTGGCCACGGATCGCCAGCATGGCCTGGCGGACCTTTTCCGGCTCGGTCGAACCCGCCTTGTTCATCGCCATCGCCAGGCAGGTGACGGCATCGTAGGTCCAGGAGGACTGGTTGTCCGGCGCGACCTTGCGGACATCACGATAGGCCTTGCCGAAGGCCTTCGAGGCCTCGCTCGAATCCTCGGCATAGTCGGCGACGCCGTAGGTGTTGTAGAGCGCCGGCCCGGCGAGCTTGAGAGCCGAGATGTTGACGATCGAGGGAGAGCCGACCCAGGGAATGTTGACGCCGAGCTGGCGCAGCTGCCGGGCGAAGATGCCGAGATCGGTCTCGAAGGTGAAGTAGGTGCCGAGGATCTCGGCGCCCGACTGGCGCACCGCCAGCACCACGGGAGTGAAGTCCTGGCTCTGGTTGGCATAGCCCTGCTTGAGGGCCATGGTCGCGCCGTTGCCGGGCAGCGCATCCTCGAGCGCCTTCGCGCCGGCCGTGCCGAAGGCGTCGGTCGAGTGCACGATCGCCCACTTCTTCTTGCCGAGTTCCTTGGTGCCGTATTGGGCGATCACCTTGCCCGAATAGGAATCGTTCGGGCGGAAGCGGAACAGCCAGGGATTGCCGAGCTTGGTCAGGTTCGGATCGGTGCCGCCGAAGCCGACAGGCTTGCCCGCCTTGAGCATGTCGGGCGCCATCGCGTGCATCTGCGTGGAGCGGATCGAGCCCAGGAAGGCGACGATGTCGGACTGGCTGGCGAGCTTCGAGAAGGCGAGCACCGCGCCGGGATTGGTGGTCTGGTCGTCCTCGAACACGAGCTCGAGCGGCTTGCCGAGCACGCCGCCGGCCTTGTTGACCTGCTCGAGCGCGATCTTGGCGCCGGTCTGGGCGAAGGAGCCGGATTCGGCCGCTGCCCCGGTCATCGGCACGACCATGCCGATCTTGACCGTGGCGCCCTGGGCATAGGCTGTGCGAAGGACGGCCGGAGCCGCAATGGTGCCGGCAAGACCGGTCGTAAACCTGCGACGGGTCAAATTCATCGTTACCTCCCGTTTTAATGGATTAGATCGGGTCTTGCAGCCCGGCTTCGACTATTGTGTATCCTGTCGGCTGGCGGCAAAACACCGCAACGTCTCATCCTTTAGGATGAGACGCCCGCCCGTCTCCGGCGAAAATCCCTCCAGCTTTCCAGGCAGGATTCCATGGCTTCCTCCGCCGCTCTGGCCCCGGTTTTCGAGCATATCGAAGCGAACCGGCCGGCTTTTCTCGATCGCCTGATCGACTATCTGCGCCATCCCAGCATCAGCGCGGAGAACATCGGCATCGCCGAGGTCGGCAATCTGCTGCTCCGGATGCTCGGCGACATCGGCCTCGAGGCCAGCCTGATCCCGACCGAAGGTCACCCGATGGTGATCGGGCGCTGGGAGAAGGCGCCGGGCAAGCCGACCGTCCTGCTCTACGGCCATTACGACGTGCAGCCCGCCGATCCGCTCGACAAGTGGCTCTCCCCGCCCTTCGAGCCGACGATTCGCGACGGGCGCCTCTACGCCCGCGGCGTCGGTGACAACAAGGGGCAGCACTTCGCCCAGATCCTCGCGATCGAATCGCATCTCAAGGTCCATGGCGAGCTGCCCTGCAACGTCATCCTGCTGCTCGAGGGCGAGGAGGAAATCGGCAGTCCCCGCATCGCCGGCTTCGTGCGCGCCCATTCGCACCTGCTGAAGGCCGATCTCGCCGTCACCGCCGACGGCCCCCGCCATGCCAGCGGAGCCCCGACCATCAAGTTCGGCTCGCGCGGCGTCGTCTCCTTCGATCTGCGCTGCCGCCACGCGAGCCGAGACGTCCACTCCGGCAACTTCGGCGGCGTCGTGCCGAACCCGATCTGGACGCTGGTCCATCTGCTGGCGACGATGAAGAACGCCGATGGCGAGATCACCATCGAGGGGCTGCACGACGATGTCCTGCCGCCCACGGCCGAGGACATCGAGGCGATCGCGCGCCTGCCGCTCGACCTCGACGCCTTCAAGCAGGGCCTTGGCCTTTCCCGCCTCGACGCGCCGCTCGAGCGCCCCTTCTATGACCGCCTCTGCTTCCAGCCGACGCTGACGATCAACGGCTTCCACGGCGGCTATGGCGGGCCCGGCACCAAGACCGTCCTGCCGAACGAGGCGCTGGTGAAATGCGACATCCGGCTCGTCGAGGCGCAGGACCCGCAGGACGTGCTGCGAAAGGTCAGGGCGCATGTCGAGAAGCATGCGCCCGAGGTCGAGTTCATCGTCGAGGAAATGGGCATGCAGCCGTCCAAGACGCAGATCGCCTCGCCCTACACCGCACCGCTGCGCCGCGCCTTCGTCGCCGCCCATGGCGAGGAGCCGCTGCTGATCCCGGCCGGCTTCGGCAGCCTGCCGAACTACGTCTTCACCAAGATCCTCGGCATCCCGGCCTTCGTCACGCCCTACGCCAACCATGACGAGGCGAACCACGCCCCGAACGAGAACATGACGCTGGACTGCTTCCACAGCGGCGTCCGGACGGGTGCGGCGCTGCTGCATGAACTGGGGCAGATGAAGGCGCCGGCCTGACCGGCCTCAGCCCTCCTTCTCCCCCTCCGGGCGCCTGCGCAGGAGCTGGAAGCCGGCCCAGGCGCTCATTCCGGCCAGGCAGAACCAGGTCAGCGCATAGATGAGGTGGGTGTTGCGGAAGCTGACGACGGTCAGCCCGCCCAGCGGCCGCGGGCCGGGCTCGGATTCGGCATCGGCATCGACGAAATAGGGCGCGACGGTGCCGAGCCCCCTCGCCTGCGCGATCGCGGCGACGTCACGCGAATACCAGCGCCCGCCGGCCGGGTCATTGCTGCGCAGGAAGCCGCCGCCGGGTTCGCTCAACCGCAAGAGCCCGGCGAGGTGCGTCCGGCCGCGCGAGACCGCGCCGCTGCGCGCCGACGGGTCGCTCCGTCCTTCCGGCACGAAGCCGCGATTGACCAGGACGGTGAACCCGCGCTCGCTGCGGAACGGCGCCAGCACCCAGAAGCCGGGGCCCTTAACCGTGACGGCTTTCACCAGCGTTTCCGGACCAGGCAGATAGACCCCGTCCAGCGCGACCTTGCGGTACTCGGCGTCGGCGGGCTCGAGGCCGGGCCAGTCCCCCGGTCCCGGCGCCGGCACCGCCTGCGCATGGATGCGGGCATCGACGCGCGCGATCAGATCGAGCTTCCAGCTCCGCCGCTCGATCTGCCAGAGCCCAAGGCCGACGAACACGCCCGTCAGCAGGCCGGCCAGCGCGAGGATGCGAAAGCGGCTCATCCGCGACGGCGGGCCACCCTCGACCCGCCCTGCCGGCGCCGCCATGGCCGCGCCCTCACATCGGGTGATCGCCCGGCGCCATCGGCATCATGTTGCTGTTGAGGTGGTACATCACCCAGAGCGAACCCGAGAGCGCGATCGCCACGATGACGATGGTGAAGATCAGCGCCATCATGGTCCAGCCGCCCTCCGAGCGCGAATTCATGTGGAGGAAGTAGATCATGTGGACGACGATCTGCACCGCCGCGAAAGCCATGATGACGATCGCCGTCGTGGTCGCGTTGCCGAGCACGTCGGCCATGACGAGCCAGAACGGGATGGCCGTCAGGATGGCGGCCAGCACGAAGCCGGTGAGATAGCCGCGCAGCGTCGCATGGGAGGCGCCGTGCTCGCCGTGATCGGCGCCATGGGCATCCGAATGGTTCTGCGGTCCGCTCATTTCAGCACGCCCATCAGGTAGACGAAGGTGAAGACGCCGATCCAGACGACGTCGAGGAAGTGCCAGAACATGGAAAGGCACATCAGTCGTCGGCGATTGGCCTCGATCAGCCCGCGTTGCGACACCTGCACCATCAGCACGGTCAGCCAGATCAGGCCGAAGGTGACGTGCAGCCCGTGCGTGCCGACCAGCGTGAAGAAGGACGACAGGAAGGCGCTGCGCATCGGCGTCGCACCTTCCAGGATCATATGGTGGAACTCGTAGAGCTCGATTCCAATGAACGCGAGGCCGAACAGGCCGGTCACGAGCAGCCAGCCCTGCACCGCCGCCTGCCGCCCCTTGTCCATCGCCAGCATGGCAAAGCCATAGGTGATCGAGGAGAACAGCAGCATGGTGGTGTTGACCGCCACCAGCTTCAGGTCGAACAGATCGGCGCCCGATGGCCCGGCCGCATAGCTGCGCCCGAGTACTCCGTAGGTCGCGAAGAGGACTGCGAAAACCAGGCAGTCGCTCATCAGGTACATCCAGAAGCCGAGCATGGTCGAGCCGCCGGAATGCTCGTGCTCGTCCTCCGTGAGATGGAAGACCGGAACGTCGGCCTTGTCTTGCTGGGCTGTCGCCGTCGTCATCGCCATCCCTCAGGCCCGCGCGAGCTGTTCGGTGCGCAGGTCTTCCTCGCGCAGGACCGTCTCGGCCGGGATATGAAAGTCCCGATCGTAGTTGAAGGTGTGCGCGATCGCCATGACGATCACCGCCGCGAAGCTCAGCGCCGCCAGCCACCAGACATACCAGACCAGCGCAAAGCCGCAGATCGTCGCGAAGGCGGAGATGATCAGGCCGGCGCCGGTGTTCTTGGGCATGTGGATCGGCCTGAACCCGTCGAGCGGACGCTGGTAGCCGCGCTTCTTCATGTCGGCCCAGGTATCGTGGTCGTGGATCACCGGCGTGAAGGCGAAGTTGTAGGCCGGAGGCGGCGAGGAGGTCGACCATTCCAGCGTGCGCCCGTCCCACGGATCGCCGGTGACGTCGCGCAACCGGTCGCGATGCTGGATGCTCACGGCGATCTGGATCAGGAAACACAGGATGCCGAGCGCGATCAGCACGGCGCCGAAAGCCGCGATGACGAACCAGATCTGCAGCGACGGATCCTCGAAATGGTTGAGGCGCCGGGTCACGCCCATCAGGCCGAGCACGTAGAGCGGCATGAAGGCGACGTAGAAGCCGATCACCCAGAACCAGAAGGAGAGCTTGCCCCAGAACGGGTCGAGCTTGAAGCCGAAGGCCTTGGGGAACCAGTAGGTGATGCCGGCGAAGGCACCGAAGACCACGCCGCCGATGATCACGTTATGGAAATGCGCGATCAGGAACAGGCTGTTGTGCAGGATGAAGTCGGCCGGCGGCACCGCGAGCATCACGCCGGTCATGCCGCCGATGACGAAGGTCAGCATGAAGGCGATGAGCCACATCATCGGCAGTTCGAAGCGGATCCGCCCACGATACATCGTGAACAGCCAGTTGAAGATCTTCGCGCCCGTCGGGATCGAGATGATCATCGTCGTGATGCCGAAGAACGAATTCACGCTGGCGCCCGAGCCCATCGTGAAGAAGTGGTGCAGCCAGACGAGGTAGGACAGGATGGTGATGACCACCGTCGCATAGACCATCGAGGTGTAGCCGAAGAGCCGCTTGCCCGCGAAGGTCGAGGCGATCTCCGAATAGATCCCGAAACAGGGCAGGATCAGGATGTAGACCTCGGGGTGGCCCCAGATCCAGATCAGGTTCACGTACATCATCGGGTTGCCGCCGAGATCGTTCGTGAAGAAGTTGGTGCCGACATAGCGGTCGAGCGTCAGCAGCGCGAGCGTGCCGGCCAGGACCGGGAAGCTGGCGACGATCAGCACGTTGGTGCACAGCGCCGTCCAGGTGAAGACCGGCATCTTCATCATGTCCATGCCGGGCGCGCGCATCTTCACGATGGTCGCGATCAGGTTGATGCCCGAGAGCGTCGTGCCGACACCGGCGATCTGCAGCGCCCAGAGGTAGTAGTCCATGCCCACCCCGGGCGAATAGGCGGCCCCCGACAGCGGCGGATAGGCAAGCCAGCCGACCTTGGCGAACTCGCCGACGAAGAGCGAGGCCATGACCAGCACGACGCCGCCGACGGTCATCCAGAAGCTGAAGTTGTTGAGGAAAGGAAAGGCGACGTCGCGCGCCCCGATCTGCAGCGGCACGACATAGTTCATCAGCCCCGTGACGAGCGGCATGGCCACGAAGAAGATCATGATCACGCCATGCGCCGTGAAGATCTGGTCGTAATGGTGCGGCGGCAGATAACCTTCGTTGGCGCCAAAGGCGATGGCCTGTTGCCCGCGCATCATCAGCGCATCGGCGAAGCCGCGCAGCAGCATGACCACGCCCAGCACCATGTACATGATGCCGATCTTCTTGTGGTCGACGCTGGTGAACCACTCGTTCCAGAGATAGCCCCAGGCCTTCATTCGCGTGATCACGGCGATGAGCGCCAGGCCGCCGATCGCCACCGCAGCGAAAGTCGCGAGCAGGATGGGCTCGTGATACGGGATCGCTTCGAGGGTGAAGCGTCCGAATACGAGCTTCCACCAGTCGGGATAGGAATTCATGGCTTCCTCGGATCGCTAGGCTTGGCCAGGCGGCCGTTCAATTGGAGGCGCGGGCGATCTCGCCCTTGCCGTAGACATCGGCCGGCGTGCAGATCGCGGTCACGAACGGACGCGGCGGCATGGGCGCGCCGCCGCGGCGCACCGATTTGTCGTATTCGAGAGCCATCACGGTGGAGATGCCCTCCTTGCCGCCGCCGCCCTTGGCGTCCATCGCCATCATGTCGCGCATGCACATCTTCGCGCGGTCGACGCACATGTTGAGAATGAGGTCGAAGAGATTCGGCGCGACATTGCCGAACTGGCGGGCGGGCTCGCGCTCGCTCGGCCGCTCGAGCACCAGATACTCCTCGCGGCCGAGCTTGTCGCCCTTGTCGCGCGCCGCCTTCACCCAGTCCTCGAAGCCGTTGCCTTCGAGGCCGCGGAAGCGGAAGCGCATGCCCGAGAAGCCCTCGCCGCTGTAATTCGCCGAGAAGCCCTCGAAATCACCGGGATGGTTGATGACCGCGTTGAGCTTGGTCTGCATGCCCGGCATCGCATAGATCTGGCCGGCGAGCGCAGGGATGAACAGCGAGTTCATCACCGAAGAGGCCGTGATCCGGAACTCGATCGGCTGGTTGACCGGCGCCACGACCTCGTTGACCGAGGCGATGCCCTGCTGCGGGTAGAGGAACAGCCATTTCCAGTCGAGCGCCACGACCTGGATGACCAGCGGCTCCTTGCGCGCCTGGGTGCTCCCCGCCTGCGCGGTCGTGATCGGCGTCGCGGCGCTGATCCGGTTGAGCGGCCGGTAGGGATCGAGCAGATGCGTACCCATCCAGGTCAGGGCGCCGAGGATGACGATGATCAGCAGCGGCACCGCCCAGATCACCACCTCGAGCGGCAGCGAATGGTTCCAGTCCGGATCGTAGTCGGCCTTTGCCGAGGCCCGGTAGCGCCAGGCGAAGAACACCGTCAGCGCCATCACCGGGATGATGATGGTCAGCATCAGTGCCGTCGAGATCAGCATGAGATTGCGCTGCTGCAGCGCAACATCGCCTGACGGGGACAAAAGCACCGCCTGGCAGCCTCCCAGCAGGGAGAGAAGCGGCAACAGCGCCAGAAAACGACGGTTTTTCAAGAGACCAAGCCCTCCGTGACCGGAAAGTTGCCGCTCTGTCTATCGTATTCTTTCGCACTGCACAGAGGACAGAATGTCCCATTGGCAGATGGCGGCCAGTTCGCTTTTATCCGGCGCATCCATGGCGTCCGGAGCCAGGGAATGTTATCCCTTTTCCGCGCGAACGAGGAAGCCCCCGAATGAGCGCCCATGCGGCAAGCCCGGCATCGACCCATCTGACGGACGAGCACGGCAGGGATCACGTCTCGCCCGGCGAGATCGCCATCGGCGTCATCATCGGGCGCACGTCGGAGTATTTCGACTTCTTCGTCTTCGGCCTCGGCTGCGTGCTGGTCTTCCCGCAGCTGGTCTTTCCCTTCGCCGATCCGCTGACGGGGACGATCTATTCGTTCGGCATCTTCGCCCTCGCATTCCTGACGCGCCCGATCGGCTCCGTCCTGTTCATGACGATCGACCGCATCTACGGCCGCGCCACGAAGCTCACCGTGGCGCTCTTCATGCTGGGCGGCTCCACCGCAGCGATCGCCTTCCTGCCCGGCTACGAGACGATCGGCATCTGGTCCGGCATCATCCTGGCGGCCTTCCGGCTGCTGCAGGGCATCGCGCTGGGAGGCGCCTGGGACGGCCTGTCCTCGCTGCTGGCGCTGAACGCCCCGCCGAACCGGCGCGGCTGGTATGCGATGCTGCCGCAGCTCGGCGCTCCGATCGGCTTCATCCTCGCAGCCGGCCTGTTCGCCTTCTTCGAGGGCGCGTTGTCCACCCAGGACTTCCTCGGATGGGGCTGGCGCTATCCCTTCTTCGTCGCGCTGACGATCAACGTCGTCGCCCTGTTCGCCCGCCTGCGCATGGTCGCGACGCAGGAATTCGCGCAGCTCATGCAAACCCGCGAGCTGATGCCCATTCCGATCACGCAGCTCATCCGCAAGCGCAGCAGCACGCTCGTCCTCGGCGCCTTCGTGCCGCTGGCGAGCTTCGCGCTGTTTCACCTGGTGACGATCTTCCCGGTGAGCTGGATCAACCTGTTCACCAATCGCTCGGTCGCGGAGTTCCTGATCGTTCAGGGCGCCGGCGCCGTGGTCTGCGCCGGAGCGATCATGACCTCCGGCCTGATCGCCGACCAGATCGGCCGCCGCCGGACGCTGATCCTGTCGGGCCTGATGATCGGGCTGTTCAGCATGAGCAGCATCATCGCGCCGCTGCTCTTCGGCGACAGCCTTGCCGGGCAGACCGTCTACGTCATCATCGGCTTCGGCCTGCTCGGCCTGTCCTACGGCCAGACGGCGGGCGCCGTCGCCTCGAGCTTCGGCCGAGAATACCGCTATACCGGCGCGGCCCTGACCTCCGACCTGGCATGGCTGATCGGCGCCGGGTTTGCTCCGCTGGTGGCCCTGACGCTGTCCAGCCGGCTCGGCCTCGCCTGGGTCGGCCTCTATCTGCTCTCGGGTGCGATCTGCACGCTGGTCGCCCTCTGGTTCGACCGCCGGCTCGAGGCCCGCTACGGCTGAGCCGGCTCCGGCAGGCCGCCTCAGCGGCCGCGCCAGACCGGCGCCCGCTTGGCGAGGAAGGCCTCCATGCCTTCCCGGAAGTCCGCGCTCGTATAGCAGAGCGTGACGAGGTCGTCGCCAGCGACGCCCTGCGCGGCCGCTTCCGTCAGCCGCCGCATCGCTTCCTTGGTCGCACGCATGGTCAGCGGCGCATGGCCGGCGATCGTCCCGGCGAGCTCCGCCGCCCGCGCCATCAGCGCCGCATGATCAGGCAGCAACTCGCTGTAGAGCCCGGCCTGCCGCCCCTCCTCCGCCTCGACCAGCCGGGCCGTGAAGACGATGTCCTTCACCAGTGCCGGCCCGAGCAAGGCGTAGAGCCGGGCGTAATTCGCCATCGAGAGACAGTTGCCGAGCGTGCGCGCGATCGGAAAGCCGAAGCGGGCGGTCACCGTCGCGATCCTGAGATCGCAGGCGAGCGCGATCGCCGCCCCGCCGCCGGTGACGGCGCCGGAGATCGCGGCCAGCGTCGGCACCGAGCAACGCTCGATCGCGCCGATCACGCCCTCGACCCGCTCCTCATAGGCCAGCGCGTCTCCGGCTCCCGAAAACGCGCGGAACTGCGCGATGTCGGTGCCGGAGGCGAAGGCCTTGTCGCCCGCGCCGGTGACGATGATCACGCGCGGATCGCCATGCGCGGCCGGGTCACGGCAGATCTCCGCGAGCCTCTCATACATGGCGAAGGTCATCGCGTTGCGTGCCTGCGGGCGGTTGAGCGTGATCGTCCCGATCCCGCTCTCGACCGCATAGAGAATATCGTCGCTCACACAGACCTCCATCAGATCACGCCATTCGCCCGCAGCCGTGCGAGCCCAGCTTCGTCATAGCCGAGTTCCGCGAGAATGGCCTCGTTGTGCTGCCCCGCCGCGGGGGTCGGCTCGGTTACCGCGCATGGCGTCCGCGACAGCGTCACGGGCTGGCCGACCACCCGGATCGCACCGAGCTCGGGATGGGCCAGCGGCCGGGCGATGCCGAGATGGCGCACCTGCGGATCGTCGAACATTTCGTCGACGCCGTAGATCGGCCCGGCCGGGACGCTGTGCTGCTCCATCACCGCGAGCCAATCGGCGCTGTCGGCCTGGGACAGCCGCTCCTCGATCATCTCCCGCAGTTCCGGCCGGCGCTCGAAGCGCTTTTCCGTACTGTCGTAGCGACTGTCCGTGCCCCATTCGGCCCGCCCCACGGCGCGGCAGAAGGAGCGCCACTGCTCCTCGCCGCCGACGCCGAGATTGATCGCTCCGTCGCGCGTCCGATAGACGCCCATCGGTGTCTGGTAGGGATGGTCGTTGCCGGCCTGCGGCGGCACCGAGCCCTCGACGAGATAGCGCGCAGCCTGGAAATCCATCATCGCGATCTGCGCCTCGAGCAGCGAGGTCTGCACCCACTGCCCCTTCCCCGAAACGGCCCGCTCCTGCAGCGCCACCAGCGCGCCGACGGCGCCGTAGAGCCCGGCCGAGGAATCGGCCAGTGCGATGCCGGCACGTACCGGTCCCTGCCCCGGCAGGCCCGTCACCGCCATCATCCCGCCCATGCCCTGCGCGATCTGGTCGAAACCGGCGCGCGTCCGGTACGGACCGGATTGCCCGAAGCCGGAGATCGAGACGAGGATCAGCCGCGGATTGACGCGATGGAGCGTTTCGAAGTCGAGCCCGAGCCGGTCCTTCACGTCCGGCCTGAAGTTCTCGACGAGCAGATCCGCCCCTTCGACCAGCCGCATCAGGATCGCTTTGCCCTCGGCCGTCTTCAGGTTGATGGCCAGCGACCGCTTGTTGCGATGCAGGTTCTGCATGTCGTAGCCGAGGCGCGGCCCGCTCATGTTCTCGTTCGGATCGAATCCCGCCGGGCTCTCGACCTTGATCACATCCGCGCCGAAATCCGCGAAGATCCGCACGCAGGTCGGCCCCGCCCGTACCCGAGTCAGGTCGAGCACCCGCAACCCCTTCAGGGCCGTCGATGGTCCAGCTTGCGCCATGGCCGTTCTTCCTCCCTGTCTGACCACCGCCCCTCGGAACCCTTGGCGGCCGAAGACGTTCGACCGCCATTGGCCGGGTCCATTCTCCGGATCCGGCTGGACTCATCGGCCCATCGCGGCGGTTTATCGATTTCTAACTGCATGCTGCATGCAGGAACAAGACTGACGGTGATGCGGGGCCGCCATTCCGCCAGGCTCATTTTCCCCCTTGAACCTGAAGTGGCTACAGCTTGTAGAAGCAATGTCCCGTAGCAAGCGCAGACGGAGACATGCCATGGCGACCAGCACCGAATCCGGCCTCAAGACCCTCTCCTGGAAGGTCGGCGGCATGGATTGCGCGAGCTGCGCGGCGAAGATTCGCGGCGCGGTGGAGCGCCTGCCGGGCGTCGACGAGGTCAGGCTTTCCGTGATGTCCGAGACGCTGACGCTCGTGCTCGACGAGGCGCAGACGAGCGCCGCGGCCGTGGAGAAGCGCGTCCACGGCCTTGGCTACACCGCTGCCGCCCTGGCGACAGACTCCAGGGACTCGACGACCCACCCGGAGGCCCGCGGCGGCGGGCATGACCACGCTCGTGACGTTTCCAGCCACGATCACGGCCCGCAGCAGCACGGCGATGCCTGCTGCTCGGCAGATGATTCCGGCC
This sequence comes from Allobosea sp. 67-29, assembly GCF_001898115.1. Classification (GTDB taxonomy): domain Bacteria; phylum Pseudomonadota; class Alphaproteobacteria; order Rhizobiales; family Beijerinckiaceae; genus Allobosea. Next base: position 508,827 of record NZ_MKSQ01000007.1, read on the forward strand.
ACGGCCACGACCATTCCGGACATGATCATGCCGGGCATGACCACGCCGCGCACCGGAAGAGCGACAAGGCGCCCGAACGCGCTCAGGCCGATCACGGCCACGGCTTGCCGGGCCATGTCCACGAGGTCATCCCGGAAGGCGCCAGCTGGTATCAGACAGGCAAGGGTCGGCTCGTGCTGGTGACAGGCGCTTTGCTCGCCGCTGCCTGGATCATCGGCAGCGTCCGGCACGACATCGCCTACTGGGCCTTCCTCGTCGCCTGCCTGGTCGGCGTCGCGCCGGTGGCACGGCGGGCGCTGGCTGCGGCCCGCGCCGGCATCCCCTTCACCATCGAGATGCTGATGACGATTGCCGCCGTCGGCGCGCTCTTCATCGGCGCGGCGGAGGAAGCGGCTCTCGTCGTCTTCCTCTTTGCCGTCGGCGAGGTGCTGGAAGGCGTGGCCGCCGATCGCGCCCGCGCCTCGATCCGCGCGCTCGGCGACCTCGTGCCGAAGACCGCCCTGATCGAAGAGAACGGCGCCACCCGGCAGGTCGACGCCGCAAGCCTCGCGATCGGCCAGGTCGTGCTCGTCCGTCCCGGCGACCGCATCCCCGCCGATGGCGAGATCCTGGATGGCGTGTCCGGCATCGACGAAAGCCCGGTGACCGGCGAATCGGTGCCCAAGACCAAGGGCATCGGCGAGCCCGTCTATGCCGGATCGGTGAACCGCGAGGCTGCGCTGCGCATCCGGGTGGCGAAGGCGGCTCAGGACAACACGATCGCCCGCATCATCCGTCTGGTCGAGGAGGCACAGGAGGCGCGCGCGCCGACAGAGCGCTTCATCGACCGCTTCTCGCGCTGGTACATGCCGGCGATCGTCGGGCTCGCCCTGCTGGTTGCCCTGGTGCCGCCCCTCTTCTTCGCCGGCGAATGGGCGGTGTGGGTTTACCGCGCGCTCGCCCTGCTGCTGATCGGCTGCCCCTGCGCGCTGGTCATCTCGGTTCCGGCCGCCATCGCCGCGGCCCTGTCGGCCGGGGCGCGCCAGGGCCTCCTGATGAAGGGCGGCGTCGTCATCGAGACGGCGGCCCGCACCGGTCACGTCGCCTTCGACAAGACCGGCACCCTCACCCGGGGGCAGCCGCGCGTCACCGACATCGTCGCCTTCGGGCGGGACGAGCGCGAGGTGCTCGCGCTCGCTGCCTCCGTCGAATCAGGCTCAGCCCATCCACTGGCCGAAGCGGTGCTCGAGCGCGCGCGCACCGACGCCATCGGCTTTGCTCCTGCGACGGAAGCGGCAGCGCTCCCGGGCCAGGGCGTGACCGGCACGGTCGATGGCCGCGCCGTCTTCGTGGGCGCGCCGCGCCACGCCGCCGCCCGCGCACCCTTCGACCGCAGCACCCGGGCAGCCGTCGAGACCCTCGAGAGCGCAGGGAAGACCGTCGCCGCGGTAACCGTCGACGGCACGCTGGCCGGACTCCTCGCATTGCGCGACGAGCCCCGCGCGGACGCCGCTGCGGCCGTCGCCGAACTGAAGGCGATGGGTATCCGCGCGACCATGCTGACCGGCGACAATGCCCGCACGGGCGCCGCCATCGCCGGCACGCTCGGCATGGAGCACCAGGCGGAGCTGATGCCGGACGGCAAGGTCGATGCGCTGAAGCGGCTGGCCGCCGGCACGGCGGTGATGATGGTCGGCGACGGCATCAACGATGCCCCGGCGCTGGCCGCCGCGCATATCGGCATCGCGATGGGCTCGGGCACCGATGTCGCGCTCGAAACGGCCGATGGCGCGGTCCTGAAGAGCCGGGTTCGCGACGTTCCGGCACTGATCCGCCTGGCCCGGGCTGCGATGGGGAACATCCGGGCGAACATCAGCATCGCGCTCGGCCTCAAGGCCGTGTTCCTGGTGACGAGCGTGCTCGGCTACACCGGGCTCTGGGTCGCGATCCTCGCCGATACCGGCGCAACCGTGCTGGTCACCGCCAACGCGCTGCGTCTCCTGCGTTTCGACGCCGGCAGGACGGCCTGAGGCCATGCTGATCGGTCGGGCGGCGCTCGCGAGGCGCGTCGCCCAGCCCGCGGGTTCTTATACCGTGATGTCGGCGAGCGCTCCGGTGCCGCGCTCGGTCTTTGCGTCCGCCTGACGCAGGATCTCGTCGCGGACCTTGGCCAGCACGTCGCCCTTGGCCTTGGCATCGAGCTTGTTGAATTCCTCTTCCGTCATGCCGAGCTTCGACAGAATCGCCTGCTGAACCCGTTCCTCCGGGCTCATCTGCGCGAATTTCAGGAAGTCCGCCTCGACGGAAGAGGAGGACGAGGTAGCGGACCCGCTGCTGCTGGCCGCCGAAGTGGCTGTGCTGGCCGTCCCCGCCGCGTAGGGGGAGGTTACGACCGGCGAGGCGGACCGGCCGGCGATGGCGATCGACATGGCGTTCTCCTTTTGCCTGGTCGGGCCCCGCTGCAATCCGCGCGCCGACCGAAGGCATCAGGAAAATCTCCCGTGCTGCAGGGGCTTGGCCTGCGACCGGGCTACCTTGGCGGAAGGATGGCGGCATAAAATGCCCGGCAAGAATGACCCGCCGGCAGCAACCGCGGCTCGAGCGGAATCGGGCGGAGCGGCGCAATTCGGAACGGCCGCGATTGCGACGGAAACAAGACGCCGCGCTCATTTTGCAGCGCAAAATGACAGGCGATGCCGATCCGCCTCGCTTAGCACTCGCAGCATGCCTAATTTTGAGGCGAAATGAAATGCGGCGCCGAAGCGAATCCAAATATCAGGCAGAAAATTGGTTTCATTTGAAACGAGAGCCGCACCCAACGCAGGACGGAAGAGCAAAAGTAACCGATGAGTGAATGGTTCATGCTCCCAATGCATAACGGAGCTGAATCAAAGCCTCTGTTTGCGGCACGGTGATCGACTTATATGCAGCGCACAACGAGATTGTCGCTGTGGGCACCGCCCCGGTCCGGAATATTCGCCAAGGAAAACCGCCATGTTCGTCACCATGATCGCTGCTAAGATCCGCGCCTACCTCCGTTATCGCGAGACCGTTCGCGAGCTCTCCCGTCTGACCGACCGCGAGCTCGACGATCTCGGCCTGTCGCGCTCGGAGATCAACTTCATCGCCCGCTCGCACGCCGCGGCCTGAAGTCACCGAACGAGAACCGCCGCGCATCGGGCGCGGCGCCTTCTAAGTAGTTTCTCCTAGGGCTCGCGTTTTCCCCTCCCCTCGAGCCTTGGTCGAAGAGCGAATGCCCGCCTCACGGCGGGCATTTTGCATTTCAGGTCCTGCTTTCGCTTGACCTTGACGCCGGCTGCGGACACATCCCGGCCATGACAGCCGAAAACCAGAAACCCGTTCACGTCATCGGCGGCGGCCTCGCAGGCTCGGAAGCCGCCTGGCAGATCGCCCAGGCCGGCGTGCCCGTCGTCATCCACGAGATGCGGCCGGTCCGCGGCACCGACGCCCACAAGACCGAAGGGCTGGCCGAGCTCGTCTGCTCCAACTCCTTCCGTTCCGACGACGCCGAAAGCAATGCCGTCGGCCAGTTGCATTGGGAGATGCGCCACCTCGGCTCGCTGATCATGGCCAAGGGCGACGCCCATCAGGTCCCGGCCGGCGGCGCCCTTGCGGTCGACCGCGACGGCTTCTCGCAGGCCGTCACCGCGGCACTCGAAGCCCATCCGCTGGTGACGATCGAGCGCGGCGAGATCGCCGGCCTGCCTCCCGCAGACTGGGACAAGGTCGTCATCGCCACCGGCCCGCTCACCTCCTCGGCGCTGGCGCAGGGCATCCTGTCCCTGACCGGCGAGACCTCGCTCGCCTTCTTCGACGCCATCGCGCCGATCGTGCATTTCGATTCGATCGACATGGACACCGCCTGGTTCCAGTCGCGCTACGACAAGGCCGGCCCCGGCGGCACCGGGGCGGACTACATCAACTGCCCGCTCGACCGCGACCAGTACGAGGCCTTCGTCGATGCGCTGCTCGCGGCCGAGAAGACCGAATTCAAGGAATGGGAGGGCACGCCCTATTTCGATGGCTGCCTGCCGATCGAGGTCATGGCCGAACGCGGCCGTGAGACCCTGCGCTGGGGGCCGATGAAGCCCGTCGGCCTGACCAACAAGCACAACCCGACGGTGAAGGCCTATGCGGTCGTCCAGCTGCGCCAGGACAACGCGCTCGGCACGCTGTTCAACATGACCGGCTTCCAGACCAAGCTGAAATATGGCGAGCAGGCCGCGATCTTCCGGATGATCCCCGGGCTCCAGAACGCCGAATTCGCCCGCCTCGGCGGCATTCACCGCAACACCTATCTCAACTCGCCGAAGCTGCTCGACGAGGCGCTGCGGCTGAAGGCGGATCCCCGGCTGCGCTTCGCCGGCCAGATCACCGGCTGCGAAGGCTATGTCGAGAGCGCCGCGATCGGGCTCCTTGCCGGCCGCATGGCGGCGGCCGAGAGGCTCGGCCGCGATCTGCCCCTGCCGCCGGCGACGACGGCGCTGGGCGCGCTGGTCAACCACATCACCGGCGGGCATATCGAGACCATCGACGAAGGACCGCGCTCCTTCCAGCCGATGAACATCAATTTCGGCCTGTTCCCGCCGATCGAGGGCGTCGCGACCACCGGCCCCGACGGCAAGCGCCTGAAGGGCCCTGCCAAGAGCCTCGCCCGCAAGCAGGCCCTGACCGCACGGGCGAAGCGGGTGATGGCGGAATGGGCCGGGAGCGCGCAGTCGAGGGCGGCGGAATGAGCCCTAACCCTGTCGCGCGGCCTTCCACAGGATCCATTGCCGGCGCCAGGCCGACAGCGCGATGATCGAGCGATAGGGGTCGTAGCCCTTGCGTTCCATCTGCTTGAGATAGGGCTCGACCAGCGCGACCGGCAGGAAGGCCGGCTTGATCGCAGGCGGGATCGTGTCGCCGAGGCTGGCGAGCCGCTTGAGGTGGTTGCGCGCGATCTCGCGCAATTCCTTGAGCGTATAGAGCACCCCCGGCCCGCCGCGTCCCCGCACGATGTCGTCCCGCGTGACGCCGTTGCGGGAGAGGATGTCGGCCGGCAGATAGACCTGCCCTTCCGCCGCATGCCAGGGAAACGCCCGCATCAGCCCCGTCAGCGCATACGCGACGCCTGCATGGCCGCAGGCCGTGGCCCCGCCCGGATCGCGTCCGCCGGCCAGCACGATACAGGCGAGCCGGATCAACGCGCTCGAGGTTTCGCCAGCATAACCTTCGAGATCCCGCAGCGACGGCATCGGATCGTCATAGAGATCGAAGGTGCGGGCATCGATCAACCCCGTCAGCGGCGCGATCGGCAGCCGGTAGCGCTTCATCGTGTCGAGCAGCGCGGCGGCGACGGGATGGCCCTGCACCTCGCCGTTCGGCTGGCCTTCGAGCAGGTCGCGCCACCATTGCAGCCTGACCTCGCCCGGAAGCGGCTCGCTGACCAGCGCCCTCACCCGCGCGATCTCCAGGCTGAAGGCATAGAGCGCGAAAAGCCCGTGGCGGCGAGCCTCCGGCGCATAGAGCGTCGCGATGTAGCGATCCTGATCCTGTTCCCTGACGAGCGCGGCGCAATGGGCGTAGGCATCCGGTAGGGGCGCCGACACCGGGTCGTCGCGCCGCTCGCTCTGAATCTGAGGTGTCGTACCGCTCCGGCCCGTCATCTCCGGCCTCGCTTTCGGGTCCACTCTAGGCCAATGGCTGCGCCACGGCTACGCCCGCGGGACATGGCTGTCCGAATGTCGCAGCCAGACGGGTCAGGCAATGGCGATCAGCGCTGCCGCCACGCGCCGATCCTCGCCGACCAGCACGTTGTAGGTGCGCGCGGCCGCGCCCGTCGCCATGCCCTCCACCGTGATCCCGGCCTGCTTCAGCGGATCACGCAGCCAGGGCGGGATGAAGGCGATGTCCAGTCCCGTGCCGATGATCAGGAAGTCGATCGTCTCTGCCTCGTCGAGGATCGGCTGCAGGCTCGCCGGGGTCACCTCGGAAAACTGCATCACTGGCCAGATCCGGATGCCTGCCGGCGTCGCGATGATCGAGCCCTTGTGGCTCATCTCGGCGAACCGAAAACCGCCGGCGCCGATCGCGTCGAGCGGCCAGCGCCCCGGCACGAAGCCGTCAAAGCGCGCCATCGGCGTCGGCCTCAGCCGGCCTTGGGCTTGGCGCCGGACAGGGAGCGTTCTCGCGCCTCGTCCCGCGCGCCCTGGCCGCGGACGTCCATGTAGAGCAGCACCGGCGTCGAGATGAACATCGCCGAATAGGTGCAGACCACCACGCCGAACAGCATGACGAGCGCGAAGCCCTCGATCGCCGAGCCGCCGAAGATGACGAGCGCCAGCAGCGACAGGAAGGTCGTCGTCGCCGTCATCGCGGTGCGCGACAGGGTCGAGTTGACCGAAAGGTCAAGGAGCTCCGGTATCGGCATGGTCTTGTAGCGCCGCAGCAATTCACGCGTGCGGTCGAACACCACCACCGTCTCGTTCAGCGAATAGCCGACGATGGTCAGGATCGCCGCGATCGAGGTCAGGTTGAACTCGAGCCGCGAGATCAGGAAGAAGCCCATGGTCAGCACGATGTCGTGCAGCGTGCCGAGAATCGCGCCGATGGCGAGCGGCATCTCGAAGCGGAACCAGAGATAGATCAGCACGCCGGTGATCGCGAGCACGACACCCAGCGCGCCGGCCTGCACGAGTTCGCCCGAGACACGCGGGCCGACCGTCTCGATGCGCCGGAACTCATAGGTCGCGGCAAAGGCCTCTCGCGCTTTCGCGACCACGTTCTGCTGGGCGCTCTCGCCGCCCGCCTGCAGAGGAAAGCGCATCGAGAGCTCGGTACCGTCGCCGAATTCCTGGACCTCGGCGTCGCCGAAGCCCAGGGCGTTGGCCGTCTGGCGGACCTGGGCGATCTCGATCTTGCCGCTCTTCGCCTGCATCTCGATCAGGGTGCCGCCCTTGAAGTCGATGCCGAAGTTGAGCCCGACCGTCAGGAAGAGCACGAGCACCAGGATCGAGTAGGCGGCCGAGAGCGGGTAGCTGAAGCGGCGGAACCAGACGAATTTGAAGCGGGTGTTGTCGGGAACGATGCGAAGCAGGCGCATGGCCAATCTCCTCTAGAGCTGGCAGCGTCAGAACGGGAGGTGCTTGGGCTTGGCCCAGCGATACCAGACGGCGATCAGCATCCGCGTCAGCGTCACCGCCGTGATGACGGTGGTGAGAATGCCGAGGATGAAGACGACCGCAAAGCCGCGCACGGGCCCCGAGCCCAGCGCGAACAGCGCCACCGCTGCGATCAGCATGGTGACGTTGGAGTCGATGATGGTCGCGAAGGCGCGCTGGAAGCCGGCCTCGAGCGCCGAGACCAGGCTGCGGCCCTGGTGCTCCTCCTCGCGCATGCGCTCGTAGATCAGCACGTTCGAGTCGACCGCCGTGCCGATGGTCAGCACGATTCCGGCGATGCCGGGCAGCGTCATCGTGGCGCCGATCAGCGACATCAGGCCGAAGATCAGGCAGACATGGACGAACAGCGCGATGCTCGCGATCATGCCGAAGATGCCGTAGGTCGCGAGCATGTAGATCACCACCAGCACGCCAGCGATCAGCGTCGCGAGCTTGCCGGCGTGGATCGAGTCGGCGCCGAGGCCGGGGCCGACCGTGCGCTCCTCGACGATGGTCATCTTGGCCGGCAGGGCGCCGGCGCGCAGCAGGATCGCCAGGTTGTTGACCTGCTGGACGGTGAAGCTGCCGGAGATCTGGCCCGAACCGCCAGTGATCGGAGACTGGATGACCGGCGATGAGATCACCTTGTTGTCGAGCACGATGGCCAGCGGCCGCCCGAGGTTTTCCGTGGTGATCTGGCCGAAGCGCTGGGCGCCGCGAATGTTGAAGCGGAAGTTCACGATCGGCTGGCCGGTGCGCGAATCGAATGAGGGCTGCGCGTCGACGAGATCGGCGCCGTCGACGACCGGCTGGCGCAGCACGGGCACGAGCTGCCCCGCGGCGTCCTGCGAAGGCAGCATGTCGACGTCGGTGCTGTTGGCGTCGCCGACGAGGCGGAACTCCAGCTTGGCGGTGTCGCCGAGAATTTCCTTGAGCCGCTGGGAATCCTGCAGGCCCGGGACCTGGACCAGAATGCGGTCGAGGCCCTGACGCTGGATGTTCGGCTCGGTGGTGCCGAGCGCGTCGACGCGCCGGCGCAGAACCTCCATCGCCTGCTCGACGGCCCGGCGGATGCGCTCGTTCGAGCCGGCCTCGGTCACGGTGAGCTGAATCAGCCCGTCGGGCTGCTCGGTGATCGCGATCGACTGGTTGCCCGAGGGGCCGAAGGCGCCAAGCGTACCGACCGGCTGCGACAGTTCGCGCAGCTTGGGCAGGACGCGCTCGCGCTCCGCCGCGTCGGCCACGCGGAACTGGACGCCGCGCTGGGTGGTCTGGATGCCGCCCTGCAGGCTGATGCGCTCCTCGCGCAGGATGCGGCGGGAATCGTCCCGCAGCTGCGTCACCTGGCTGCGGATCAGGTCGGCCCGGTCGATCTCGAGCAGAACATGCGAGCCGCCCTGCAGGTCGAGGCCGAGGACCACGGCATGGACCGGCAGCAGGAAGCGCGGAATCCAGGAGGGAGCGTTGTCCTCGATGGCCTTGCGCGTCTCCGGCGAAAACAGGTTCGGCACGGCAAGCCCGCAGCCGAAGAGCAGCACGAGCAGGACGAGAATGACCTTGCGGGCCTGGAGACGAAGCATCTGCGGGAACAGCCTTGTTGGGGGGCCCGGCCTCGCCTGGAGGCCGGGTCGTCGCCTCAGTTCTTGACCGGCTCGGTCTTCGAGCGCACGTCCTGGATCATGCCGCGCACGATGCGCACGCGCACGCCTTCGGCGATCTCGGCTTCGACCTCGCCATCGTCCACGACCTTGGAGACCTTGGCGACCAGGCCGCCCGACGTCACGATCGTGTCGCCGCGGCGCACATTCTTGATCATCTCCTGATGCGTCTTGGCCCGGCGCTGCTGCGGCCGGATGATCAGGAACCACATGATGACGAAGATCAGGAGGAACGGCACCAGCTGGATCAGCATGTCGGCGCCGCCACCGGCTCCCAACGACTGGGCGAAAGCGGGGGTGATCACGAAAACACTCCTTTGATGCGATGGCCACGCCCCGTCGGGCCGCGAGACACATCACGGAAAGACACGGCAAAAGCATCCGCCCGGCCGGAAAATCGCGCGGACTATAGCCAGCAATGCCATGAAATCAATCGGACACGCCCGGTTGCCCGGACGCGCTCCTCACCTATGGGCTTAGCCCCATTCGCGCAATGCCCTTGCACAACATCGCGCAACGCGGTTTAGCTAGGGCCGTGACCGTACCGGACGGTACGGTACGGTCGCCAGCCAAACCATGAAGGCGCATGCCAGATGACCGAGAACACCATCGACCAGACCGCCGCCGAGACGCTGGCGACCCTGCTGCGCATCGCCTCCGCACTCGAGCGCATCGCCCCTCCCCCGCGCAAGCCGATCGACCTGGCAGCGGCCGACGCCTTCGTCTGGCAGGCCGCGGGCGCGGAACTCGTGCCGGTGCCGAAGGTCAACCGCGTCGCGCTGTCGCTGCTGCGCGGCGTCGACCGCGTCCGTGACACGCTGGCCGAGAATACCGAGCGCTTCGCCAAGGGCCTGCCGGCCAACAACGTCCTGCTCTGGGGCGCGCGCGGCATGGGCAAGTCATCGCTGGTCAAGGCCGTGCACGCCGACACCAACCAGAACCGCGCCAAGGGCGGGCTCCCGCTGAAGCTGATCGAGATCCATCGCGAGGACATCGAGAGCCTGCCCGCGCTGATGGGCCAGCTTCGCAATGATCCGCATCGGGCCATCGTCTTCTGCGACGATCTGTCCTTCGACAGCGACGACACCTCCTACAAGTCGCTGAAGGCGGTGCTGGACGGCGGCGTCGAGGGCCGGCCCGAGAACGTCGTTTTCTACGCCACCTCGAATCGCCGCCATCTGCTGCCGCGCGACATGATGGACAATGAGCGCGCGACCTCGATCAACCCGGGCGAGGCGATCGAGGAAAAGGTCTCGCTCTCGGACCGCTTCGGCCTCTGGCTCGGCTTCCACAAATGCAGCCAGGACGAATATCTGGAGATGATCAACGGCTACGCCACCCATTTCGGACTGACGATTCCGCCGGAGGAATTGCGCCGCGATGCACTGGAATGGTCGACGACCCGCGGCTCCCGCTCGGGCCGCACCGCCTGGCAGTACATCCAGGACCTGGCCGGCCGGCTCGGCAGGACGCTGGAAAGCTGATCAGGCGCAACGGAGAGGCTGAACCGCATGCCCGGCCGTTGCGACGACGCCGTGACCGCTGCGCGGAAACACGCAAAACGGGACGGACCTTCTGGTCCGTCCCGTTTCTAGTTCGATCGGCGGGGTCTCGCGGGTACCGATCGAAGGTTGAAACCGGATTGGGCGGCTTCGATCAGTTGTTCAGATAAGGCGTCGGGTCGACGGGCGTGGAGCCCTTGCGCAGCTCGAAGTGGAGCTGCGGCGAGGCGACGTTGCCGCTCTGGCCGGAGCTGGCCACCACCTGGCCGCGCTTCACCACGTCGCCGCGCTTCACCTTGAGCTCGCCGTTATGGGCATAGGCCGAGACATAGCCGTTCGGATGGCGAATCAGGACGAGGTTGCCGTACCCCTTCAGCTCGCTCCCGGCATAGGCGACCGTGCCGTCCTCCGTCGCCTTGACCGGCGTGCCGTCGGGCACGGCGATGTTGATGCCCTCGTTGCCGCCCTTGCCGTTGAACCCGGCGATGACGCGGCCGCGAACGGGCCAGCGGAAATCGGCCTTGTCGGCACTCGACGAGCCCGCCTCCGGCTGCTTCGGCAGGCTGGCGGTGGTCTTCGGCTCCGGCGCAGGCTCGGGCCTTGCCGTTGCGGCCGGTCTCGATTCTGTGGCTGGCGCGCTGGCGACCGCGACGGGACGCGCGAGCTCCGCATGAGCCGTCGCCTTCGCAGCCGATGCCGGCCTGGCCTCCGTCACGGGGCGGGCGGCGGGCGTGGCGGCGATCTTGCGCGCCTCGGCCTTAGCCTTGGCCTCCGCCGCAAAGCGGGCGCGCGATTCCCGCATCGCACGGGCATCGGCTTCCGCCTTGGCTTTGGCTTCTGCGGCGGCAGCGGCTTTCGCCTCGGCCGCGCTGCGGGCCTGCGCATGCGTCTCGGCGGCCGCCTGGCGCGCCGGAACCGGGCCGGGCACGAAGCCGCGCGGCTCGGGCGCCGCAGGCGCGGTACGCCGGGCGGGCACGGCAGCGGCGACGGCCGCCCCGCCCGCGTTGTAGACCGGAATGGTCAGGCGGGTGCCGGGCTCGACATTGGCGTTGCTCAGCCCGTTCGCCGACATCAGGGCGGCGCGCGGCACGCCGTAGCGCGAGGAGATCATGTCCAGCGTCTCGCCCTGGGCGAGCACGATCGGCGTGCCGCCCTGCGCGCTCCACCCCGCCGCGCTGCCGCCGACGGGCTGCACCGAGGGAGCCGCCACGGGAGCAGCGGCGATTGCCGGCGCCGCCGGGCGCATGGCCACGCCGGAAGGCGGCGGAGGCAAAGCCTGCGAACGCACGACCGGGGCGGACGGCACCGGCTGCAAGGGCGCACTGGCGCTGGACCCGATCGAGCCCGTGGTCACGGGGTCGCGCATCGGCGCGGCCTGCGCGGTCCTGAACGGATTGTCGAAGGGCGTCTCGGTGAAGCGCATCGCATCGGACGAGCAGGCGCTGACACCCAGGGCAAGCAGGCAGACCGTCGAGAGACGGTGGAGGAGACGGGGCGTGACCGTTCCGGCTTGATTACGCATGGACAGAGTACTCGCGAACGACGCAACTCGATGACGGTCATTAAAGTCCCGTTCAGGTTACGAAAGTGTTTCCCGGTCGCGATTCGATTCACCTTTTTCGATTTTTTGCCGGCACCCGCCGGATCCGGATTCCGGACAGGCTAGAGCGCCTGCGAACGGCCCGGAACCAGGGGCGGCAGCCGGACCACCGGGCCGGTCGCATGGTCGAACTCGCTTTCGTCGAGCCTTGTCACCACCACGCGTCGGGCCACGCCTTCGATCCGCAGGGCTCCGACGAGCCGCCCTCCCGGGGAGAGGCGGGCCAGCAGCGCCTCGGGCACCGCGCTGGTCACACCGTTGACGAGGATGCGATCGAAGCGGCCGAGCGTGCGATCGGGCTGGAAGCCGTCGGCGTGCCGCAGATCCACCGCAGCCCCGAAGCCGCTGCCGGAGACCCGTTCATGCGCAGCCAGTGCGAGCGAGCGATAGCGCTCGAGCGAAACCACCTCCCCGCCCAGGGCCGCCAGCAGGGCGGAGACATAGCCGGAGCCGGTGCCGACCTCGAGGACGCGGGCATCCGGCTGCATGTCGAGCGCGCCGAGCAGGCTCGCCACCGTGTAGGGCGCGGTCATCGTCTGTCCGCAGGGGAGCGGGACCGAGACGTCCTGCCGCGCGAGGTCGGCGAAGCGCGCCGGCGCGAACCGGTCGCGCGGCACGCGCTCCATGGCCCGCAGCAGCGCGAGGTCGCGCACGCCCCGCGCGCGCAGGGAAAGCAGGAAAGCGACGGTGCGCTCGCCCTCGCTGGCCGGCACCTCTTCGCTCATGCCCCCTCCCCGCAGCGCCTCAGGCGAAGACCCGCGCGAAGCGCGTCAGCGTCGGCTCATGCGTCAGGTCGAGCTCCAGCGGCGTCACCGAGATGCGGCTTTCGGCCATCGCGCGCAGATCCGTCCCGTTGGCCGGCTCCTTGCGGCTGCGCTGGAAGGCGATCCAGTAATAGGGATTGCCGCGTCCGTCCTTGCGCGGCTCGAGCTTGACCAGTTCCTGGTCGCGCCGGCCTTGCACGGTGACCGAGACGCCCCCGACCTCGTCCGGCCCCGCATTGGGGAAGTTCAGATTGAACAGAACGCCCTCCGGCACGCCTTCCTCCAGCAGCCGGCGGATGATCCCCGGCGCATGATGCTCGGCGCAGTCCCAGCGGATCGCATTGCGGTCGCCCGGCGTATACGCCTGGCTGATGGCGATCGAGGGAATGCCGAGAAGCGTGCCTTCCATCGCCGCGGCGATCGTGCCGGAATAGGTCACGTCCTCGGCGACGTTCGAGCCCCGGTTGACGCCGGAGAGCACCAGGTCCGGCTTGGCCTCGGCGAGAATCGAGCGCACCGCCATGATGACGCAGTCGGTCGGCGTGCCCGCCACGGCGAAGCGCTTCTCGCTGATCTGGCGCAGCCTGAGCGGGTTGGACAGCGACAGCGAATGCGCGACGCCCGACTGGTCGCTTTCCGGCGCCACCACCCAGACGTCGTCGGAGAGCTGGCTTGCGATGCGCTCCAGCACCTCCAGCCCTTCGGCATGGATGCCGTCGTCGTTGGTCACCAGGATCCGCATCTCAGGCCGCCTTCTCGATCCGCGTCACGCCGCGCATATAGGGCACCAGCACCTCCGGCACGGTGATCGAGCCGTCGGCGTTCTGGTAGGTCTCCATCACCGCGATCAGCGCCCGGCCGACCGCCGTGCCCGAGCCGTTGAGCGTGTGCACGAAGAACGGGCCCTTGCCGTCCCTGGTCTTGTAGCGGGCGTTCATGCGCCGCGCCTGGAAATCGCCGCAGACCGAGCAGGACGAGATCTCGCGATAGGTCTGCTGCCCCGGCAGCCAGGCCTCGATGTCCCAGGTCTTCTGCGAGGCGAAGCCCATGTCGCCGGTGCACAGCGTCATCACGCGATAATGCAGGTCGAGTTTCTTCAGCACGGCTTCCGCGCAGGCGAGCATGCGCTCATGCTCTTCGCGCGATTTCTCCGGCGCGGTGATCGAGACGAGCTCGACCTTCTCGAACTGGTGCTGGCGCAGCATGCCGCGCGTGTCGCGCCCGGCGGAGCCGGCCTCCGAGCGGAAGCAGGGGGTGAGCGCGGTGAATCGAAGCGGAAGCTCTTCCTCGGAGAGGATTGATTCCCTTGCCAGATTGGTCAGCGGGACTTCGGCGGTCGGGATCAGCCAATGCTCTTCGCCCGCCCGGAACTGGTCCTCACGGAACTTCGGCAACTGCGCCGTGCCGAACATCGCATCATCGCGCACCAGCAGCGGCGGATTGACCTCGGTATAGCCGTGCTCCTCGGTGTGCGTGTCGAGCATGAACTGCCCGATCGCCCGACTCAGCCGTGCAATCTGGCTTTGCAGCACGACGAAGCGCGAGCCGGAAAGCTTGGCCGCCTTCTCGAAATCCATCTGGCCGAGCGCCTCGCCCAGCTCGAAATGCTGCTTGGGATCGTTGACGCCCTTGAGCAGCCCTCGCTCCTCCGGCTTCACGCCATGGACGTGCAGCACGACGTTGCCGTGCTCGTCGGCGCCATCGGGCACGTCGTCGAAGGGCAGGTTCGGGATAGCGGCGAGCTTCTCGTCGAGCGCATCCTTGGCGGCCTTCTCCTCGGCCTCCAGCGCCGGCTGCTGCTCCTTGAGCGCCGCGACCTCGGCCTTCAGCTTATCGGCGAGCGCGACGTCCTTCGCGCCCATCGCCTTGCCGATCTCCTTGGAGAGCGCATTGCGGCGCTCCTGCGTGGCCTGCGCCTTGGCAATCGACGAGCGGCGGACATCGTCGAGTTCGAGCAGCGAGGACGACAGCGGCGCCAGGCCCCTGCGTTCAAGCCCCTTGTCGAACGCCGCGGCGTTCTCGCGAATCCATCTGATGTCGTACATCGTCTTTCAGGCCATGCGTGGCTGCGGAATGCAGCGACGCATGCTCTAGACCGGGATCGCGCGCGAGGGAACCACCGGAGGCCGCATTCCTCGCCTCCGCCGCATCATGGACGGGCGCAAAGCGCCCATCCGCTTGCCGCGTCGTCCGGCGCCGGGATCGGACACCGGTGCTCGCCGCACGGGCGAGCATGACAGGAACGCCCTATTCCGCGCCTTCCGCCGCCCTGGCGGCATCCTTCTTCTTCTCGACGCGCCGCACCGAGAAGACCGAGAGCTCGTAGAGCAGCAGCATCGGCACGGCCAGCATCAGCTGAGAGAGGATGTCGGGCGGCGTCAGCACCGCCGCGGCGATAAAGACGAAGACGATGGCGTAGCGGCGCTTGTCCTTCAGGAACTGCGAATCAATGATCCCGGCCTGGCCGAGCAGGGTCAGGATCACCGGCAGCTGGAAGGCGACGCCGAAGGCGAAGATCAGCGTCATGATCAGCGAGAGATATTCGCTGACCTTGGGCAGCAGCGAGATGCCGGCCTGCGTCTCCGTCGCCGCCTGCTGCATGCCGAGCGAGAACTTCATCAGCACCGGCATGGCGAAGAAGAAGACCAGCAGCGCGCCGAGCGTGAAGAAGACCGGCGTCGCGACCAGATAGGGCGCGAAGGCCTGCTTCTCGTTCTTGTAGAGCCCCGGCGCGACAAACTTGTAGAACTGCGTCGCGATCACCGGAAAGGCGAAGAAGCCGGCGCCGAAGGCGGCCACCTTGATATGGGTGAAGAACAGCTCCAGCGGGCCGGTATAGATCAGCTGCGCGTTGGCCGCGCTTCCCGCCGCCCAGACATAGGGCATTACGAGGATGTTGTAGATCCGCGTCGAGAAGCCGAAGCAGATGAAGAACATGATCAGGAAGGCGATCAGCGACTTGATGAGCCGCGAGCGCAGCTCGATCAGATGGTCGAGCAGCGGCGCGCGCGAAGCCTCGATCTCGTCCTCG
This sequence comes from Allobosea sp. 67-29, assembly GCF_001898115.1. Lineage (GTDB taxonomy): Bacteria > Pseudomonadota > Alphaproteobacteria > Rhizobiales > Beijerinckiaceae > Allobosea. The sequence goes on from NZ_MKSQ01000007.1 coordinate 524,524, forward strand.
CCATCGCGAGGATTGGCGACGCTCATGCGGAACTCCCCTCGCCCTTCGCGGCGGCTTTCGGCTTGCGCTTGCGGGCGGGCCTGGTGGTCTCGGGCGCCGTTTCCTCCGGAACCGAAGGAGCAGCGCCTACGTCTACGGGTGCTGCCAGTTCGGCCGTCTTGACGCGGCGCGCTCGCGCCGGCTTGGCCGGCGCCTCATCCACCGCGGCGGCAGCGTCCGCGGGAGCGGCCTCGGCTGCGGCAACCGTCTCGGCCTTCGGCTTGCGGGCCCGCCTGGGCTTCGCGGCCGGCGCCTCGGCGGCGATATCGACCGGCGGCGGCATCTCGGGCGCCGGCAGCGCGGCAAGCTTCGCCTCCGCCTCCTTCAGCGCAGCTTCGTCGACCGGCTTCGCCGCGTCTTCGGTCGCAGGGGCCGCGAAATCCTTCGGCTCCTCGATCGGCTTGTAGTCGCTGTTGAGCGCGCTCGACACGCTCCCGCCGACATCCTCGACCTGCTTCTTCAGGTCGGCGAGCTCGGCCTCGCGCATCGCCTCGTTGAACTGGCCCTGGAACTCGGCAGCCATGCGCCGCACCTTGCCGACCGTCTGGCCGACCGTGCGCAGGACTTTCGGCAGATCCTTGGGGCCGATCACCACGAGCGCCACCGCTCCGATCAGCACCATTTCGCTCCAGGCGATGTCGAACATCGAGGGCTCGTCCTCTCGGAGCACGCCTCGCGACAGGTTGCCACGCAACCGGACCCGAAGACGCGTTCCCTAACAACTCGAAAGACGGACTGCAGCGACCGGGCTCACATCGACGCGGCCGGTTCCGGCGCATTCCCGCCGGTCCGGCCAGTCGGAAGCGGCCTCGGATACGGCCAAGCCGCCCCGCTGCAGCGCTGCCGGCGTCAGGCCTTGTGCTCGGCCTTGGCCTGTGCCGCGGCGTTGCTGGCCTGCGTCTGGTCGATCACCTTCGGGTCGACATTGCTTGCGCTCGGCGTCGGCTCGTCGTCCTCCGCCATGCCCTTCTTGAACGATTTGATGCCCTTGGCGACGTCGCCCATCAACTCGGAAACCTTGCCGCGTCCGAACAGCAGCATCACGATGACGCCGACGACGATCCAGTGCCAAATGCTCACGCCACCCATGGCGAAACTCCTCCGAAATGGTTCTGACCGGGGGGCCGTTGTGTCCATGACCTTGCCCGGTCGATCACTCGGCGGCGCAACCTATTGGCCTGCCGCCGGAAACACAAGGACTTCGTCCAGCAGAATCGTGGCCGTCGCTTCCAGACCCACAGTGGGATCGAAGACAAGGCGGCGACCGAACGTCATGTGCCAACCCCATTGCCTTGATATGGGGGCGCTGGCGGGAAATGAACACCGCCGCCTGGAAGGCGGCGGTGGGCTAGGCATCGCCCTCGTCCAGCGGCGAGAACAGGTCCCCCAACGGGTCTTCGTCGTCGCGCAGCCCCGGATCGTCGTCCGGCACCGGCACGGCGAGGTCCCGCGTCAGCCGCCCCTCGATGAAGCCGGCTCCCTTCAGCTCCTCGAGCCCGGGCAGATCGTCGATGCGGTCGAGCCCGAAATGATCGAGGAAGCCCGGCGTCGTGCCGTAGGTCACCGGGCGCCCCGGCGAGCGCCGGCGACCGCGCAGGCGCACCCATCCCGCCTCCAGCAGGATGTCGAGCGTCCCTTTCGCTGTGGCGACGCCGCGGATGTCCTCGATCTCGGCCCGTGTCACCGGCTGGTGGTAGGCGATGATCGCCAGGATTTCGAGCGCGGCGCGAGAGAGCCGGCGCGGCGGCTCGGCTTCGGCCGCGAGCAGATAGCCGAGATCCGGCGCCGTCCTGAAGGCCCAGCCGCCGGCAACCTGCGTCAGATTGACGCCGCGCGCAGCATAAAGCTCGGAAAGCCTGGCCAGGACCGGCTCGACCGCGATGCCCGCGGGCACCGAGTGGCCGAGCTCGTCGGCCGAGAGCGGCACTGCGGAGGCGAAGAGCAGCGCCTCGACGATGCGCAACGCCTGCGCGAAGGCCGCCGCTCCGCCGCCGTCCTCGTCACTCATCGCCTCGGCGGCCGCCATCGTCATGACGCGTCCAGTCCGGCAAACGGCAGCCCCGGCGGCCGGGCCGAGCGGCGGCGAATCGAGATCGGCGCAAAGGGCTCGTCCTGCCGGATATCGAGCAGGCCTTCCCGCACCATTTCCAGCATGGCGGACAGCGCCGAGGCGCGCACCGTCGCCTTCATCTCACCGGCCGGCAGCCCGTGCGAACGCATATAGGCGGTGAGATAGGGATCGATCTCCGTCCAGTCGCCGGCTTCGCCCACCAGCCGCTGCAATGCTTCGCGGGCTTCGACGAGCGACCAGACGGCACGATGCCCGACCGAGATATGGCCCTGGACGCGCTTCTGGCGCTGCCGTGCGTAGGCGGCCAGCAGGTCGTAGAGCTCCACCTCCCAGACCGGCCGGTTCCCGGCGACGATCTCTTCCGGCGCGCCGCGCGCGAAGACATCCTGCCCAAGGCGGTCGCGGGCGGCCAGCTTGCTCGCCGCGGCACGGATCGCCTCCAGCCGGCGCAGCCGCAGCGCCAGCGCGGTGGCAAGATCGGCCGCGCTCGGCTCCTCGCCCTTCGGTGGCTCGGGCAGCAGCAGCCGCGATTTCAGATAGGCGAGCCAGGCCGCCATCACGAGGTAATCGGCCGCAAGCTCGAGCCTGAGCGCCCGCGCCTCCTCGACGAAGGCGAGATACTGCTCCGCCAGCGCCAGGATCGAGATGCGATGCAGGTCGACCTTCTGGCGGCGCGCGAGGTCGAGCAGCAGGTCGAGCGGCCCCTCATAGCCGTCGACGTCGACGACGAGCGCCGGCTCGCCCTCCCGCTCGGCGCGATCCTCCTCGAATGGCAGCTCGGCCGTCATCCTGGCCCCGTCCCCGTCACGCCTGTGCAGTCGCCTCGGCCCGTCGAGCACCCGCTGCCCCGCCGACCCGCGCGCTCAGCCCCGCGGCGGTAAGATTCGACCTTTCAGCCCGGCAGCGCAAGGGCACCGGCGAGCTCGGCGCGCGCGGCTTCGAGATCGACCGGCTCGGGCTCGTGCCGGATGCGCCCGAGCGCGGCAGCCGCCCTGCGCGCCCGCGCCCCGGTCATCTCCGGCACGGCACCGGCGATCGCGACCATCTCGTCCATGATGCCGTGGCAATGCAGGACGATGTCGACCCCCGCCCGTATGGCCGCCCGCGCCTTGTCGTGGAACGAGCCCGACAGCGCCTTCATCGAGATGTCGTCGGTCATGATCAGCCCGTCAAAGCCGATCTCGCCGCGCATGATCTCGCGCACGATCCTGCGGGAGATGGTAGCGGGGTTCTTCGGGTCGAGCGCGGTGAAGACGACATGCGCCGTCATCGCCAAGGGCATGTCGGCGAGGTGGCGGAAGGGCCGGAAATCATGCGCCCGGAGTTCGTCGAGCGCGGCGTCGACGACAGGCAGGTCGTGGTGGCTGTCGGCCCGCGCGCGGCCATGCCCCGGCATGTGCTTGATCACCGGCAGCACGCCCCCCGCGATCAGCCCTTCTGCAGCGGCCCGGCCGAGACGCGCGACCTGGTCCGGGTCATGCGCATAGGCCCGGTCCCCGATCACGTCGTGGCTGCCCGCGACGGGCACGTCGAGCACGGGCAGGCAATCGACGTCGATGCCGACTGCCTTCAGGTCATGCGCCATCAGCCGGGCCCCGAGCCGGACGATCTCGCGCTGGCGCACCGGGTCGTTGATCCCGAGGAAGCTGCGTGCGGCGGGGTATTTCGGCCAGTTCGGCGGACCCATGCGCTGCACCCGCCCGCCTTCCTGGTCGATCAGGATCGGCGCGTGCCAGCCCACCGTCTCGCGCATTTCGGCCGTCAATGCCGCGACCTGACCAGGCGATTGCGTGTTGCGCCGGAACAGGATGAAGCCCCATGGCCGCGCATCACGGAAGAACGCGCGCTCGTCGGCGGTGAGGCTGGTGCCGAGGCAACCGGCGATGAAGGCACGCGAGGTCATGGCACCGGGTTAGGAACTGGCGGTG
>NZ_MKSQ01000007.1:528578-593949 GCF_001898115.1 Allobosea sp. 67-29
CGCCTGTCACTTCACCTGCTGGTAGTTCTGCGCGTTGAAGGCGTCGAAGGGCAATTCGGCGATGCGGAACCAGAGCTGCTCCTTCTTCCAGTACGGCAGGAAGGAATCATAGAAGGTCTTGAAATTGGCGTTGCTGGCGGCCAGCTCGCCATACATCGCGAAAGCCTCCTTGAACGCCGCCGCCATCACCTCCTGCGGGAACGGCCGCAGCTCCGCGCCGGTGCCGGCAAGGCGAATCAGCGCGTCGGGATTGTTGTGGTCGTACTTGGCGACGCAGAGCGCATTGGCCTCGGCGCAGGCCGCTTCCACGATCGCCTTGTAGGAGGCCGGCAGCTCGTTCCACTTGTCCTGGTTGGCGAGGAAGCTGACATTGGCGTTCCCCTCCCAGAAGCCGGGATAGTAATAGTACTTGGCAACCTTCACGAAGCCGAGCTTCTCGTCGTCGTAGGGGCCGGAGAACTCGACGGCGTCGAGCGTGCCGCGCTCCAGCGCCGGGTAGATGTCGGCGCCGCCGATGGTCTGCGGCACGACGCCGAGACGCGCCATGATCCGCCCACCGAGGCCGGCGATGCGGAACTTCAGGCCCTTCAAGTCCTCCAGCGACTTGATCTCCTTGCGGAACCAGCCGCCCATCTGCGCGCCCGTGTTACCCGACGGAATGGTGTGGATGTTGTAGGTCTTCATGAAGGCGCGGCAGAGCTCGAGCCCACCACCCTGATAGAGCCAGGCATTCTGCTGGCGCGTGTTGAAGCCGAAAGGCAGCGAGGTCTCGAAGGCGAAGGCGGGGTCCTTGCCGATATAGAAGCTCGACAGGGTGTGGCTGCATTCGACGGTGCCGTTCTGCACGGCATCGAGCGCCTGCAGCGCCGGCACGATCTCGCCCGGCGCGAAGACCTGGATCTGGAAGTTGTTGTCGGTCGCCTCGGCGACGCGCTTCGCGACATGGGTCGAGATGCCGTAGAGCGTGTCGAGGCTCTTCGGATAGCTCGAGGTCAGGCGCCAGCTGATCTTGGGCTGCGACTGTGCGAGCGCGGGCGCGGCAATGGCGGCACTGCCCGCGGCTCCCGCTCCGGTGACCTTGACGAATTGACGACGATCCATGGGCAGTCCTCCGATCGATGCTCCCTTGCGAGGACGGCGAGCGCCGCGGGAGCATCGTTGGCGCCTAACTCGCATGCAGGTCGGGACGCGGCAAGAGCGCCCGACGCGCCGTCGCGATGCGCTGTGCGGCGATTCGGAGCGATCCGCGGCCCCGTTGGAGGAGCAGCAGGTCAAGGCGATGCCGACGAAAAAAGCAGCGCCCAGGAGGGCGCTGCCTTGTCGAGGATCGGAGATCGCGGTCTCAGTTCTTCGCGATGAAGCACTGCCCGCCCGCGGCCTGGAGCTGCGAGCACATCGAGGTCGCTCCATCGCGGGAATAGGGGCCGACGCGCAGCCGGTAGACGATCTTGCCGCCAGCGAGCTCCGTCCGACGGATGATCGGCGACTGGCCGTTGAGCTGCTGCGGGTATTTGCGCTGCAGCGCTGTGAAGGTCGCCTTGGCTTCCGCCTCGCTGCCAGGCGCACCGAGCTGAACCACAAAGTCGCCCGTGCCGGCGCGGATAGCGGCATTCGCGGGAGCCGGCGGAGGCGCCGCAGCCGCAAGCGGCGCACTGGCGAGGCGCATCGGCGGGACGGGCGTGGTCGCCGACGGCGTCGCGGCGCGCTCCTGGGCTTTCGGAGCCGGCGGCGCGGCGGCCGGCTGGCTCGTTCCCGCAGGAGCCGCCGCGATCGAACGGCTCGGTGCGGACCCGGTGGCGAGCGGACGGCTGCCATTGGCATCGGCAGCGGCCGCATTCTGCGCGGGAGTGCCGTCGGGGCGGATCGAGACCGTACGAACCTTGCGCGGCTCGCCGAGGCCCGGCACGGCCGGCATCGGCGTCAGGGCAGGCTCGGGCATCACGATGCTCGGCTGCGCCGCGCCTGCGTTCAGCGCCGGGGCCGCACTCGCCTCGCCCGCGGCGGAGCCTGGCCCGGGCAGCACGACCCGCGCCGGCATCGAGCGGGCGGCCTGCTGGATATCGACCGGCTGCTCCTGGTTGTCGACCAGCTTGGTCTGACCCTGCGGCGCCTCTGCCGAGCGCTCGTAGATCTGCTTGTTCTGATTCGGGACTTCGGTGCCCCCGGGATTCGTCGGCTCGACCTTGACCGGGCCGCTATCGGCCGCGATCACCGGCGGCTGGCCGGAGGTCGCGGACGAGCCGCCGCGCAGCAGCATCGCGCCGCCGACGCCGACGACGCCCACAGCGATCACCGCGGCGGCGGCCCACAGCCCCTTGCGCGAACGGCGCGGCTCGAGGTCAGGCAGGTCGTCCTCGGCATATTCCGGCTGGTAGGTCGCCTGTCCGGCGGCATAGCCGTGGGCCGGCATGTCGGCCTCATAGACCGGCTCCTGGTAGAAGCCCTGCGCCTCGTCGAGATCGCGCGGCTCCGGGGCGCCCTGCACCGGCATCGGCCGCGCATAGGCCGCCGGCGCTGGCTGGACGTAATCCTCGGCCGGCGCGGCGGGCCCCGGCTGATATTGTGGCTGCGGCTGATACTGCTGCTGCGGCCAAGACGGATCTGCCGGCGCAGGCGCGATCCGCCGCTCCGGCTCGGTCCGGCGCAGCAGGGCCTCGAACTCATCGAGCGCGCCGCGCATCTCGGCCGGCGGTTCGGAAACGGCCGGCGGCGCGGCGGCCGGGCGCGGCAGCACCACGGAGAGGCCGGGTTCCTGCCGCATCGCCGGCTGCGCGGCCTGTGGCCGCCGCTCGGCGAAGATGTCCCTGAGCGGGTCGTCCTGGCTGACGATGCGGGTCAGCTCCGCCAGCGGATCGGGCGACTGCGCGGGGCGCTGCCCCTGCCCGGCGCTCCGGAGCTGGCGCTCGAGATCTTCGAGATCGAGCGCGAAACGATTCCTAGCTGGCTCACTCATGGCATGATCCATTCCAGCACAAGCCGTTTCCTCCTATGGAAGAACCGGGAACTCTGTGCGGTCAACCTGACCTTGTGCGCGCCAGCGGAAAAGCGACCGTCAGCGCATCTCTTCCGGCGCCGCAACTCCGGCGACAGCCAGACCGGAAGCAAGGACGCTGCGCACCGCGTGCACGAACGCCAATCTTGCCAAGGTCGACTTTCGATCAGTTTGATTAACGAACCGTAATTGCGGCGAGTCCTTGCCCTTGTTCCAGAGCGAGTGGAAGGCGCTCGCCAGTTCATGCACGAAAAATGCGACGCGATGCGGCTCGTGCGCCGCTGCCGCCGCCTCGATCAACCGCGGATAAGCGGCGATCGACTTGACGATACCAACCTCCGCCTCGTCCGTCAGGATGGAAAGGTCGGCCTGCGACAATGCGGCCGGCGAGAGATCGAGATCCGGGAAGGCCTCGCGCGCCTGCCTGAAGATCGAGGCGCAGCGCGCATGCGCGTACTGCACGTAGAAGACCGGGTTGTCCTTCGACTGCTCGACCACCTTGGCGAGATCGAAATCCAGCGTGGCGTCGTTCTTGCGGAAGATCATCATGAAGCGCACCGCGTCGCGGCCGACCTCGTCGATCACCTCGCGCAGCGTGACGAAATCGCCCGAGCGCTTGGACATGCGCACCTGCTCGCCGTTGCGCAGCAGCCGGACGAGCTGGCAGAGCTTGACGTCGAGCGAGCCCTGCCCGTTCGTCACCGCCTTCACCGCCGCCTGCATGCGCTTGACATAGCCGCCATGGTCGGCGCCCCAGACATCGATCATCTCGGCAAAGCCGCGCGTGAATTTCGAGCGGTGATACGCGATGTCGTTGGCGAAATAAGTGTAGCTGCCGTCGGACTTCAGCAGGGGGCGGTCGACGTCATCACCGAACCGGGTGGCGCGGAACAAGGTCTGCTCGCGATCTTCCCAGTCCTCGTCCTTCTGGCCCTTGGGAGGCGGCAGGCGACCTTCGTAGACGAGATCGCGCGAACGCAGATCCTCGATCGTCTGATGCACGGCGTTGGTATTTCCGTCCCGCCCCTGCAGCGAGCGCTCCGAGAAGAACACGTCATGGACGACGCCGAGCGCGGCGAGATCGTCGCGGATCATCGCCATCATGCCGTCGATGGCCACCTGCCGGACGAGCGGGAGCCAGTCCCACTCGGCCTTGTCGCGCAACGCGTCGCCATACTGCTCGGCCAGTGTCTTGCCGACCGATACCAGGTAGTCGCCGGGATAGAGACCCTCGGGGATCGCGCCGATATCCTCGCCCAACGCCTCGCGGTAGCGCAGGAAGGCCGAGCGCGCGAGCACATCGACCTGCGCGCCGGCATCGTTGATGTAGTATTCCCGCGTCACGTCGTGGCCGGCGAAGGCAAGCAGGCTTGCCAGTGCGTCGCCGAACACCGCGCCGCGGCCGTGGCCGACATGCATCGGCCCTGTCGGGTTCGCCGAGACGTATTCGACGTTGATCTTCGGATCCGGCTTCGGCGCGCCGCGCCCGTAGTCGAGGCCCGCCGCGATCGCCGATCTCAGCACCGCGGTGAACACGGCAGGCTGCAGGGTCAGGTTGATGAAGCCGGGTCCGGCGATCTCCGCCTTCGCGATCTCGGCGTCCTTCGACAGCTCCTCGACCAGCAGCGCCGCAAGCGCGCGCGGATTGCTGCCGGCCTCCTTGGCGAGCACCATCGCGGCATTGGTGGCGACGTCGCCATGCGCCGGATCCTTGGTCGGCTCGACCACGACGCGCCCGAGATTGAGCCCGGCCGGAAGAGCGCCGCGCTCGGCGAGGACCGAAAGGGCGGCGTGGAGGCGGGCGGAATAGGTCTCGAACAGATTCATCGCGGTCTTGATCGTGAGGGAGAAGCCGCCCGGCCCTATCGCAGCGAGGGGGTGACGTCAAACAGCCGGCGATGCTCGTCGAGCGCGTACCAGTCGGTCATGCCGGCGATGTAGTCGGCGATGCGGCGCATGCGGCGCGCCTCGTCGAGCCCGTCGCATCCGGCCGCCCACTCCTGCGGCATCGCCCCGGGCTCGGCGCGGAAGCGGGCGAAGAGCTCTCGCACCACCTGCGCGGCCTGGGCCCGGATCGGCGCGATCCGCGGATGCCGATACATGTTGGGATAGAGGAAACCCTTGATGTCCCGGTCCGCCGTCTCGATCGCGGAGGAGAAGGCGACGACCGGCGCCGCCGCCCGGCGGATCGCGTCGGCATCCACCGGAGCGAGCCGCGCGAGGCGCGCCTGCGCTTCGCCGATCACGTCCTCGACGAAGCGGGTAATGATGCGGCGCACCAGTTCGTTGGTCAGCCGCGGCGCTTCCAGCCCCGGGTGCAGCCGCGCGATCTCGTCGAGCAGTTCCGCCAGGAACGGCACCGAGCGCAGTTCGGCATGGCCGAACAATCCGGCGCGCAACCCGTCGTCGATGTCATGGGCGTTGTAGGCGATGTCGTCCGCAAGCGCGGCAGCCTGCGCCTCGGCCGAGGCGTAGCTGTCGAGCCAAAGGTCCTGGCGATGCTGGTATTCGAAGATCGCCGCCGGGATGCCGGTCTTCGCATAGCGCGCCGTCGGCCGGCCTTCGCCGTCGAGCAGCGGCCCGTTGTGCTTGACCAGCCCCTCCAGCGTCTCCCAACTCAGGTTCAGCCCGTCGAAATCAGCATAGCGCCGTTCGAGCCGGGTCACGATCCGCAGGGTCTGCGCATTGTGGTCGAAGCCGCCGAACCCGGCCATGCATTCTTCCAGCGCATCCTCGCCGGTATGGCCAAAGGGCGTGTGCCCGAGGTCGTGGGCCAGCGCCAGCGCCTCGGCGAGATCCTCATCGAGGCCGAGCGCACGCGCCAGCGCACGCGCGATCTGGGCCACCTCGATCGTATGGGTCAGGCGCGTGCGGTAATGGTCGCCTTCATGCGAGACGAAGACCTGCGTCTTGTGCTTGAGCCGACGGAAGGCGGTCGAATGGATGATGCGGTCGCGATCGCGCTGGAACTCCCCGCGCGTGGCCGAGGCAGGCTCGCCGATCAGGCGCCCGCGGCTCCGGCTGGAGCGGCAGGCATAGGGCGCGCGCCAGCGCTCTCCGGGTTCGTGGCCGGCTGGCGGGAACGAGCCTTGTGATTGCGGCATGGCGGCCTCGTCGCGCCCGCCTGCTTGTGGAGGCGCTGCCGGGCCATTACCTTTCCGGGCAGCAAGGGTGCAAGGCGCATCTGCCCAGGGAGCCCCGAATATGTCGACCGATCTCGCGGTCAAGCCGCGCGGAATCGAAGTGACCGAAAGCGCCGCCAGGCGAATCCTGTCCGTGATGGCGCAGGAACCTCCGGGATCGATGCTGCGCGTGAGCGTCTCCGGCGGCGGCTGTTCCGGCTTTCAATATGTCTTCGACGTCGAGCGGGAAAAGGCGCCGGACGATCTCGTCATCGAGCGCGACGGCGCCACCGTCCTCATCGACGAAACCTCGCTCGACCTGCTCGAAGGCTGCACGATCGACTTCGTCGACGATCTCGTCGGCCAGTCCTTCCGGATCACCAATCCGAACGCGACGAGTTCCTGCGGCTGCGGCACATCCTTCGCGATCTAGCCTTTCAGGCCGCCTCTTCGGCCCCGCCGGCGCCGGGCGGCGTGGCCAGCCTGTCCAGTCGCTTGACCGAGGCGCCCAGAACGACGTCGCCAAAGGCGCGCACGAGGTCGACGTCGAGCTTGCCGCCCATTCCGACCAGCGTCGCGAAGGCGTCCGCGGGTGCCATCGGCGGCTTGTAGGAGCGCCGCTCGATCAGTGCCGCATAGATGTCGCAGATCGTCATGATCCGGACCGGATCGGATATCCTGTCGGCGCCGAGCCCCTGCGGGTAGCCAGAGCCATCGAGCAGTTCGTGATGGGAGAGCACGGCCGCTAGCACGGCCGGTGAAAAGCCGCCCTGGGCCACCAGCATGTCGTGGCCGATTTGCGGGTGCTGGCGCATCACGCCGCGCTCCTCCGCCGTCAACGGGCCCTCTTTGCGCAGGATCCCGAGTGGGATTCGCGCCTTCCCGACATCGTGCAGCACGGCTGCCGTCGTCATCAGCCGCCGGTCGCTTTCGCCGAAGCCGAGCTTGCGCGCGAAGGCGGCGACCAGGCCCGAGACCAGCAGGCAATGCTGGTAGGTCGCATCGTCGTGCTTCCAGACCAGATCCAGCCAGACGTCGAGATCCCCGCCATCGGCCGCCCGATTGATCGCCTCGACACTGTCGTCGATCGTCTCGACCGGCAGCGGCCCGCCGGAGCCGGCGGCATCGAGCAGTCCTGCGAGAGCGGCGGATGCCCTGACGAATCGCTTCTGCAGAACCGCGTTCGGCGTGTCCTCACGCAGCAGACCGAGCATGGCGCCGACCTTGTCGAGCAGAATTGGCGCCTGTGCCTCCGCCGGCAGGATGGCTTGCGCTCCGAGCGCGTTCGCCTGCATCTGGCTGCGCGGCGACATGTCCCGCAAGAGAAAGAGAGCCGGTGTGCCGGCCTGCCGATGCGCCGCCAGCGCACCGCGCGCCGAGCCGATCAGCTTGGGCTGCGAGAGGTCGAGATCGACGACGAGCAAGCGCCCGGCCGCCGCGCGCATCTGCTCGATTTCGGCGGGGCTGAAGGCTCTGCACGCCCCCCAGACAGAGAGCATGCGCTGCAGCGGCTGGCGCTGCTGATCACGATCGCTGAACAGAAGGACGATGACGCATGGTCTCCGGCTGACCAGCCAATCCTAGCGCAGCCGATTGACGAAGTGTAAAAATCGCGGCCGGAATCTGCCCAAATGCCGCGCAGACCCATGAAAACGCCGGCAAGATGCGATCTCTTTGCCGGCGTGCTTACCGAATTCTCAATCCGCTCAGTGCGCGGCGGCGACCCCGCCCGACTCCAGGCGAATCTCGGCTGCCATCAGCCCCTTCGGTCCCGGCCCGTAGCGCACCAGAACGGTCTGGCCGGGGATCAGCTCGACGAGCCCGTAGCGGCGCAGCGTTTCCATGTGCACGAAGACATCGGGCGCGCCCTCGCCCTTCGAAACGAAGCCGAAACCGCGCAGCCGGTTGAACCACTTCACCACCATGCGTTCCAGCCCGCTGGTCGCGGCGACGGAGACGTTGGTGCGGGCGAGCGGCATTTCGGAAGGATGCCGGGCAACCGTGGTGTCGATCGAGAGAACGCGAACGGCCTGGCGCCCGCGCGCCTTCTCCACCGCTTCGAGCACGATGCGAGCACCTTCGGCTATCGCGTTGAATCCGTCACGTTTCAGGATGGTGACATGGAGCAGGATATCCGCCCCGCCGGTCTCGGGAACCACGAAGCCGTAGCCTTTCGAGACGTCGAACCACTTGACGTATCCGGCGATCTCGATGGCGACCTCGGCCGTCCCCTGACCGGAGCCGTCGAGCCGCACGATGCGGTTGAGTGATTGAATCGGACCCATCGGTGGCCGCCCGCTCTCACCGAATTCGTCGGTCATGTGCCGCTCACCCCACGCACAACATCTTGATTCGTTGCACGACGATAGCACCGCTGCGGATTCGGGAAACAGCCCCCATCTTTTCGTCCACATGATCTGTGGCCGGGAAATGTCCGTGAGACCCTGATATTTGCGCCGGTCCGGCCTCTGCCGCCCATGACGCGGCGGAGCGTCAGCCCTGTCTTGCCGGGCCTCCCGGGCCGGACGCCAGAGGCGCCAGCGCTCTGCCGCTATCCGCCCGGATCACCAGATCCGCGATCGGGTCGAGTTCGGTCGGCTCGCGGTTGAGGATCACCAGCCGCGCGCCCTGGCGCTTCGCGATCACCGGCAGCGTCGCCGCCGGAAACACCACCAGCGACGATCCGACGACCAGGAACAGGTCGCATTCCAGCGCCAGCGCCTGGGCCCGCATCATCTGCTCCTGCGGCATCGCCTGGCCGAAGGAGATGGTCGCCGACTTCACCAGTCCCGCGCACATCAGGCAGACCGGCGGCTCCCCCGTCGCCTCGAAGACCGGGCGGATCGCCGCGAGCTCGTGGCGCCAGCCGCAGTCCAGACAGGTCGCATACGTCCCGTTGCCGTGAAGCTCGACGACCTTCTCGCCCGCGACGCCAGAGGCCTGGTGAAGGCCGTCGATGTTCTGCGTGACGATCGCCGGCGAGCGCCCGTCGGCAACCAGCGCGGCCAGCGCGATATGGCCGATATTGGGCTGTGCGTCACGATAATGGTCGTCCATCGCGAATTTGCGCCGCCAGGCTTCGATGCGCGCCTCGCGGCTTTGCACGAAGGCCTCGAACGGGATCGGCTTGTTCACCATCCAGGGCGAGCCGGGCGAACGGAAATCCGGCACGCCTGATTCCGTCGAGATGCCGGCGCCGGTGAAGCTGACGATCCTGTCCGCCCTGTCGAGCATGGCGTGGAGTTCGGCGATCGCATCCTCGGTCTCGTCATGCATTCGTTTCACCCGGTCGCTGGAGATGGCAGCCTCGCCCGATATGGCGAGGCGTTGCGACGGTTCCAAGGCGATTGACGCAAGGCCCGCGCCGCCGCAAAGCAGACAGACCATGCCGATGTCCTCGCCCGCCGCGCTGAACCCCGACCTTCTCGACACCGGCACCCCGCCCATCCCGGAGGCGCAGGGCTGGGCGCGTGCCTATGACGGCAGCCGCGGACCGCTCGTGGACCTTTCGCAGGCCGTGCCGGGCTCGCCCCCGCCCGATGCCCTGCTGCGCAAGCTGGCGGACGCGGCGGCAGAGCCGGGCAGCGCCCGCTATGGTGGCATCACCGGCGACGCCTCGCTGCGCGAACGCTATGCCGCCGAGATCTCCCGGATCTACGGCACCGCCTTCGCCCCGGCGGAAATCGCGATCACCTCCGGCTGCAACCAGGCCTATGTGGTGACGATGATGGCGCTGGCCCGTGCAGGCGACAACGTGTTGCTGCCGACGCCCTGGTACTTCAATCACGAGATGACGCTGACCATGCTCGGCGTCGAGCCGCGCCCGCTGCCCTGCACGCCCGGATCCGGCTTCGTACCCGATGTCGAAACGGCCGAGGCACTGATCGACGAGCGCACGCGCGCCATCGTTCTGGTCACGCCGAACAATCCGACCGGCGCCGTCTATCCGCCGGAGACGATCGCCGCCTTCGCGGCGCTCTGCGCAAGACGCGGCCTGTGGCTGGTGCTCGACGAGACCTATCGCGACTTCCTGCCCGAAGGCGTTGCCAGACCGCATGAAATGTTTGCCGCAAGCGGCTGGCAGGATTCCGTGATCGGTCTCTACAGCTTCTCGAAGGCCTACGCCGTCCCGGGCTGGAGGCTCGGCGCGATCACGGCCGGGGAACGGGTCATCGCCCAGATCGGCAAGGTGCTCGACTGCGTGCAGATCAGCCCGGTCAGAGCCGGCCAGGCCGCCGTGACCTGGGGCATCGACGGTATCCGCGCCTGGCGCGAGCGCAACCGCGCCGAGATCAACGCCCGCGCCAGCCTGTTCCGCGAGGCGATGGCGCCGCTGAACGGCTGGCGCGTGCTCTCGGCCGGTGCCTACTTCGCCTATGTCGCCCATCCCTTCGCCGGCGCGCGGGCAGCCGCCGTCGCCAGGCGGCTGGCGGAGGAGCGCGGCGTGCTCGCCCTGCCCGGCCCCTATTTCGGCCCCGGGCAGGAGGATCACCTGCGGATCGCCATCGCCAATGTCGCGGCCGACCGGATCGGCCTGCTCGGCGAGCGCCTGGCCGGATTGTCGGCTTGAAGCAGCCGCGTCAGCGGAACATCGCCGCGTAGCGATCGCGATAGGCCCAGACCAGCAGCAGGCCCAGCACCACGAGGATCGCCGCGACAGGCAGGCCCTGCGGGTTGATGGTGGCGTGGAACAGAACGATCACCGCCATGACCGGCGCGATCAGCGCAAGGCCGAAGGCCGGCGCGACGTTGAGCAGCAGGCTCAGCCCGCCGGCCAGGTTGACGACCTTGACGAAGGGCCAGAGGAAGCCGGAATTCTGCAGCGCCGTCTCGAAGACGACACCACGCTCGCTGGTCGGCGGGTGGATGAGCGTCGTCCCGGTCGCCAGCCACCAGAAGCCGTCGACGGCGCTGACGAGGAAGATGAGCCCGAGCAGGACGCGCGGGACGGTAACGAGAAGAATGCGCTGCATGGATGCCCCCAGCCGACAGAAAGACGGCCGGCCCGCAGGACTGCGGCGCCGGCCCGGATCTTGGTCGCGTCAGCCGTGCATCCGGTTCAACCGGCCGGCTGAGATCTACATCGTCGCGCCGATCTGCCAGGGCACGTATTCGGCGTCGCCATAGCCGAGCTCCTCGGACTTCGTCCGCTCGCCCGAGGCGACCTTGAGCAGCTTGTCGAAGATCTCGCGGCCCTTCTGCTCCAGCGAGACGCCGTCGAGCACGTCGCCGCAATTGATGTCCATGTCGTCGATCATCTTCTCGTAGATCGGCGTATTGGTCGCGAGCTTCATCGAAGGCGTCGGCTTGCAGCCATAGGCCGAGCCACGGCCGGTGGTGAAGGCCAGGATGTTGGCACCGCCTGCGACCTGCCCCGTCGCCGCGACAGGATCGTAGCCGGGCGTATCCATGTAGACGAAACCCTTCGCCTTCACCGGTTCGGCATAGTGATAAACCGCCGAAAGCGTCTTGGTGCCGCCCTTGGCCGCCGCGCCGAGCGACTTCTCCAGGATGGTGGTGAGCCCGCCCGCCTTGTTCCCCGGCGAGGGGTTGTTGTTCATGCTCATCCGGGCGCGCTCGGTATAGTCCTCCCACCATTTGATGATGTCGACGAGCTTCTCGCCGACCTCGCGCGTCGCGGCCCGGCGCGTCAGCAGATGCTCGGCGCCGTAGATCTCCGGCGTCTCGGAGAGGATCGCCGTGCCGCCATGCTCGACGAGGACATCGACGGCGGCGCCCAGCGCCGGGTTGGCGGTGATGCCCGAATAGCCGTCCGAGCCGCCGCACTGCAAAGCCAGCATCAGCTCGGAGGCCGGCACCGTCTCGCGCTTCGCCCGGTTGGCGATCGGCAGCATCACCTTCAGCGCCTCGATGCCGGCGGCGACCGCCTTCTTGGTGCCGCCCGTCTCCTGGATCGTGAGCGTCCGGAAGACGTCACTCTCGGTGACGCCGTAGGCCTCCTTCATGCGACTGATCTGGAAGCCTTCGCAGCCGAGTCCGACGACCAGAACCGCCGCCATGTTCGGATTGCAGGCATAGCCCCAGGTGGTGCGCTTCAGCACCTCGAAGCTCTCGCCGTTGTAGTCGATGCCGCAGCCCGTGCCGTGGGTCAGCGCGATCACCCCGTCGACATTGGGATAGTCGGCGAGCAAGCCGGAGCGCTTGACCTCCTCGGCCATGAAGCGCGCGGCCGAGGCCGAGCAGTTCACCGAGGTCAGGATGCCGACATAGTTGCGCGTGCCGGCCTTGCCATTGGCGCGGCGGAAGCCCTCGAAGGTCGCCTGCTGCTCCACGGGCAGCACGAATTCCGGCTTGGCCTCGGCGGCATAGGCATAGTCGCGCTCGAAGGCGTGGAAGCCGGTATTGTGTTCGTGCACCCAGTCGCCCGGCACGATGTCGGCCGTGGCGAAGCCGATGATCTGGCCGAACTTGCGGATCGGTTGATCCTTCGCGATCGGGGCGATCGCCATCTTGTGCCCACGCGGGATGCGCTTCAGCGCCTCGACGCCGGCGGCGGTCACGCCAACGTCCACCGGATCGACGGCGACGACGACATTGTCGGCGGCGTTGAGCTTGAGCGTTCGAGGCGGCGCGGATTTGTCGAGCATGGCGAACCGAAGATCCCTCTCACCGCAGCATACGGCGTTCCGCCTAGAGATGCGCTCAATCGCACCTGTTTTCAATCGGTTCAAAAGACGCCGCGGCCATGCGCCGGCAGGAAGGGTCGCCCGCCTGGGCGCGTATCCGCGCTCCGTAGCTGACGTCAACCGACACGGGAACGCGCTATATCGCCCCGCCAGCGTCGCAGCCGTCGAAAGGTGAGATCATGGATTCTCTTGCACAGATCGGCCTGGCGTTCGGCGCCTTTGCGCTCGGCATGCTCAGTCCCGGCCCGAACATCCTGTCCGTGATCGGAGCGTCGATGGCGCAGGGCAGAAAGGCCGGCATCGCGCTGGCGATGGGGATATCGGCGGGTTCGCTGCTCTGGGCGTCGATGACTGCGATCGGGCTCACCGCCCTGATCGCCGCCTATGCCGCCGCCCTGACGATCATCAAGATCGTGGGCGGCCTCTATCTGCTGTGGCTGTCGCTGAAGGCCTTTCGATCGGCTGCTTCGAGCCAGCCGATGCGCCGGGCCGGGGCGGACGAAGCCGACCATCCGGCGCTGTTCCTGCGAGGCCTCGTCGTCCAGATGACGAACCCGAAGGCCGCCCTGACATGGCTCGCGATCATGTCGATCGGCCTGCCCCAATCGGCCCCCGCATACGCCGCCGTCGTCATCGTCGCCGGCACCACCGTCCTCTCGGTGGTCGGCCATGTCGCTTACGCCGTGGCCTTTTCGAACAACGTGGTCGTCGCGGCTTATGGCCGCGCGCGCCGTTGGATCGATGCCGCGCTCGGAGTGTTCTTTGGGCTGGCGGGCTTGAAGCTGCTGAGCGGCCGGGCTTGAGCAGCGGCGCATCGGAAACGCCCGCGGCCTTTGCGACAAGGCCCTACCGCACAAACAAAAACCCCGGCCTTGCGGGCCGGGGCTCTAAAACGCAACTGAACTCTAGGGAGCACCGGCGGCGCGGAAGAGCCGCGCCACTGGATCAGTCGCCGCAGATCACTTGCCGGCAGCAGCCGGGACGGCCTTGGCGACGATGCCTTCGAACGGCTTGTAGGCGTCCTTGGCGAGGGCGGTGTAGAGCTCGCCCATCTTGGTCATCTGGGCGACGGCGCCCTCGAAAGCGGTCTTGACGTAGTCGGCCTGGATCTCGAGCGCCTTGTCGAAGGTCTTCACGCCAGCGAGCTTCTCGAGCGTGGCGGTGCCGGCCTCGAAGGACTTCTTGGCATAGTCGGTGGCCTCGACGGCGATGGTCTGGACACCCTTGGAGGTGGCGCCGAAAGCCTTCAGGGCGGCGTCGACGTTGTCCTTGGAGGCTTTCTGGAAGGTCTCGAACTGCTGCATCATGGTTTTCTCCTGGCACTCTGGGGTGCCGACTCTGGTGGCGAGCCGCGCGGCTCGGTCGTGTCGCCCCAAGGTCGTATGAAGAGATCACCACCGGGGACTGCCGCTATATTGTGCAGCGCAACATGAATGTCAAGAGAACGCTGCAATGCACCAAACGCAGATCGTTCCGACCGCAACCGTTCAACTTTTAACGGCTCCGTAACCGCATCCCCCTAACCTCTCCTGCTGTGTCCTTCGCGCCACGTCATGGCGCGCGGGTCGGACTTGTGAGTTCTGAGTTCGGGGCGTTTCATGGTTTTTGGTTGCGTTGGGTTGCGGCGGCCGCGTCTGCGGGTCGTCGCCGGACTGATCGGGGTGGTCGCCGTCGCAGCTACGATGGCCGCCTCCCCCGCAGAGGCGCGCAAGCGCCGCCATCACGCCTCCGGCGGCGGTTACACGCCGCCCTATGCCGCGATGGTCGTCGATGTGAAGAGCGGCCGCACGCTACATGCGGTGAACGCCGACGCGCCGCGTATCCCGGCATCGCTGACCAAGGTCATGACGCTCTACCTGCTGTTCGAGCAGATGGAGCGCGGCCGGCTCGACATGGATTCCGAGCTCAAGGTCTCGTCCTACGCCGCCTCCCAACCTCCGACCAAGCTCGGCCTTCGCGCCGGCACGACGCTGTCGGTCGGCGACGCGATCCGAAGCATGATCACGCTCTCCGCCAACGACGCCTCCGTCGTGGTGGCAGAGAACATCGCCGGCTCCGAGGACGCCTTCGCGGAGATGATGACGCGGAAGGCGCGGTCGCTCGGCATGAGCTCGACGCGGTTCTACAACCCGCATGGCCTGCCGCATTCGCCGCCGAACCTGACGACGGCGCGCGATCTGACCATCCTCGCCCGTGCCATCCAGGAGCGTTTCCCGCGCTATTTCCCGCTCTTCCAGACGCGCGCCTTCCAGTACGGCAGCCGCACGATCCGCGGCCATAACCGCCTGCTCGGCAAGGTCGAGGGCGTCGACGGCATCAAGACGGGCTATACCCGCGCCTCCGGCTTCAACCTGATGACCTCCGCCAAGTCGGACGGCCACCAGATCGTCTCCGTCGTGCTCGGCGGCCGTTCCGGCGCCTCCCGCGACAAGATCATGACCGATCTCGTGCTCGCCAACCTGCCCCGGGCCGCGACCGGCGGCCATTCGTCGGTGATGGTCGCCGAGGCGCCCGAGCGCGAGGAGCGTCCGCGCCCCGAGGAGCGCGTCCGTCCGGAGGAGCGCCCGCGCGTCGCCGCCGCCGAACCGGTTCCCGTCCCCGTTCCCCGGCCCGAGACGGTCGCGGCGCCGCTGCCGGCCGTCGCCCGGGCCTATGCCCCGATGCCGACCCAGACCCCGATCGCGCCGCCGCGCCCGGTTCCCGCCGGCCAGCCGCTGCAGATCTCCAACATGCGCCCGGTCACCGCGACCACGACGCCGTCGGCGATGCGCTGGTCGATCGGCGCCCAGCCGGCCGATGCCAAGGTCCTGCGGCCGCCGGCGAATGTCGACACGACCTCCTCGATCGCCAAGCTGCCGGAACCGGTCGCGGCACCGGTGAAGGTCGCCGAGGCCAAGGCCGAGCCGGCCGCCACCAGCGTCGCCCGCAAGGCCGAGCCCGCACCCGTCCGGGTCCAGGCGCCCGAGCCCGCTCCGGCCATGTCGCACCAGGCCGCCGTCGTCGCCTCCGGCAAATGGGTCATCCAGCTCGGCGCCACCGATGACGAGTCCAAGGCCAAGGAAATCCTGGCCCGCGCCCGGGCCAAGGCCGCGAGCTCCCTCGCCAGCGCCTCGCCTTTCACCGAGAAGGTCGAGAAGGGCGGCTCCACGCTCTTCCGCGCCCGCTTCGCCGGCTTCGACGACTCGAAGGAGGCGCAGAGCGCCTGCGCCAAGCTGAAGCGCGGCGGCTTCTCCTGCTTCGCCACGAAGAGCTGACCGGTCCGGGAAAGGAGTTCATGCCATGTCGCCGACCTACTCCCAGAACCCGGCGCTACCCCCGCTTCAGAAGGACGTCCTTGGCCTGATTGACGCGAGCGGCAAGGCCGCTCGTGCCGCCGGCATCCGGGTGAATGCGCTTCATCAGAGCCCGGTGGGCTTCGCGGATCGCCTCCTCGCCCGCCCCCGCCTGAAGCCCCAGGATCTCGTAGGCCTCCTGCTGCGTCATCGCGCCCGCGCCCGGCGCGCCGCGCTGCCCAGGGTCACGGTCACCCTGAGCGTCTTCACGCCAGCCGGGCGACCGGCGGTCGAGATATGCCTCTAGCAGCCGGGCCCCATCCGGGTCCCGCGCCAGACAATCCCGCATCAGCGCGCTGAGCTCGGCCGGTTCGAGGCTGTCCAGGTCGCGCCCCGCATAGGCGCCGCTCCGGACCTTGCCGCGCATCGCGCCGCTGTCATGGTCGAGCTCCATCTCCAGCAGGATCGACCCGACCTTGGAGGTGGCGCCCGGCGTCGGCCCGCCGCGGTCGGCCCAGGGAAAGCGGATGCCGCCCGGGCCCGTCGCACTCCAGCCGAGCAGCCAGGCGCCGATGCCGCCGAGGAAAACGGCCATGTCCATGCGGCCGCGCGCCATCAGCAGGGCGGCGACGCCCAGCGATGCGACGCCCCCCGCCGTCTTGCCGAGCTTGGCGAGGACCTTCGGATTGGCCCCGGCGAAGAGCTTCGCCAGCCACCAGACCAGGATCAGGACGGCGACACCGTAGAGCAGGCTCACCGGCGCGGCCCTTCCATCGACGCCAGCAGCCCTTTGACGGCCGGGCTCGCCGCAGCCAGCCGCAGCATCGCCTCGCGCCCGCCGGCGGCATAGGCGGCCGCGCCGCGCAGCAATTCGAGAAGGGAGGCCGGCGCGCCGACATCGAAGCGCGCATGCGCGCCGCCCGTCAGCCGGGCGATCATGGCAAAGGCCGTGCTCGCCGCCGGATCATGCCCTTCCTGGAAGGCAAAGCCGCGAATGCCGCGCAAACCGAGTTCGCCCGCCAGCGCAGCAAGCGCGTCGGCGTCCTCCTCCATCGCATCGCCGACGAGCACGAAGGCGCGGATCGGCACGCTGCGCGCCTCGTCCCTGACATGCCGCAGTACCCTGGCGATCTGGGTCTGGCCGCCCTCGCAGGCGATCCGCCCCATCAGGCCCTTGAGGCGCTCGGGCTCGCCGACCCAGCCGGAGGCGCGGCACTCGCCAATGCCGCGGAAATAGACGAGCTGCACCGCAAGGCCGCCGCTCTCCGCCGCCACCTCGAACATTCTCCCCTGCAACGTGCAGGCGAGATCCCATGTCGGCTGCCGGCTCATCGTCGCATCCAGCGCGAAGACGAGCCGCCCGGCCGTCCCGGCAGCCAGCGGCGCCAGCCGTTTGGCCGCGCCGAGAAAGCGGTCGATGTCGCCCGGCTTCGATGTCTCCGCCGGCGTGCTGCCGGTGGCCTTCCCTACGGCCCGGTCGTTCCGTTCGCCCATGATCTGCCGGCGGCCTTCCTGAATCGCGTCGTCTCCGGATCCTGATATTGGCCAGCGCGGCCGCATTTGCTACCCGTCCGTCGGATGGAGGAGACGATTGTGGCTGGGATCACGATTTTCGAGACGGTCGCGGCCATGCGTGAAGCGGTCGGCGGCTGGCATGCGGCCGGCGAAGAGGTCGCGCTGGTTCCGACCATGGGCGCCTTGCATGAAGGCCATATCGCGCTCGTGACGGAAGGTCGGCGCCATGCGCGACGCATCATCGTCTCGATTTTCGTCAACCCGACGCAATTCGCGCCGCATGAGGACTTCAAGAAGTATCCGCGCACCTTCGACGAGGATTGCGCCAAGCTCGTCGCCGCGGGCGCGGACGCGGTCTTCTTTCCCTCGGTCGAGGAGATGTATCCGGCCGGCTTCGCGACCCGCGTGCTGCTGCTGGGCCCGGCCGCGGTCGGGTTGGAAGATCGCTTCCGACCGACCCATTTCGAAGGCGTCGCAACGATTTGCTGCAAGCTCTTCACCCAATCGCGCGCCGATTATGCGATCTTCGGCGAGAAGGACTACCAGCAGCTCAAGGTCGTCACCCGCATGGCTGAAGATCTCGATCTCGGCATCCGCGTCGTCCCGCTCGCGACGATCCGCGAGGCGGACGGGCTCGCCATGTCCTCGCGCAACCGCTATCTCTCGGCCGAGCATCGCGCCCTGGCGCCGGCCCTCCATCGCGTGATGCAGGACCTCGCGGCCCGCATCCGCAACGAGGATCCGCTCTTCCAGGCGGTCGCCGACGCCCAGAATGAGATCATCACCGCCGGCTTCGAGCTCGACTATCTCGAAGCCCGCCACGCCGAGACGCTGGCCCCGGTCACCGCCTTGACCGACGGGCCGATCCGGTTGCTGCTCGCTGCGCGCATCGGCAGCACGCGATTGATCGACAACATCGCCGTCTGAGCGGCGGCCGCGGCAGTGCGCCGAAGCGGCGCCACGGCTTTGCAGACCCGCCCGGTCCAGCGCCTTCCCAACGCCCTGCGCTGCCGCGCGCCGGACAGAGCGAGTGCCCATGGCCGCATCGCGGTCAATTATCTTGATCATCAAGATAAATCGGGTCATGCTCCGCTCGCGCATTGTTGCAAGGAGGAGTCGGGATGGCGCCAACAGCTGCGGAGATTGTCATTGGACTGGCGATCCTGGCCGCCGCGATCGAAATCGGCGGCGGGCTCTATGAGTTCATCGTGATCGACCCGGCCTGGCCGCGCCGTCCCACGCTGGTTCAGCCGATGCATGGCGGAGTATCGCGCAAGCGCTTCTGGATCCCGGCGCATATGGTCTTCGAGATTCTGCTCCTCGCGGCGCTGACGGTCGCCTGGGGAGACGGGGATGTCCGGCGTTTGCTGCTGCTCGCGCTCGCCGCCCATGCGGCGATGCGCCTCTGGTCGGCCTTCGACTTCATTCCGAAAGCCCTCGCCTTCGAGCGGGCCGAAGCGGCAACCTTCTCTCGGGAAGCAGCGCTGCGCTGGACCCGCCGCAGCCGCTTCAGGATGCCGCTCGATCTCGCGACCTTGGCCGCGCTGCTCGCGGCCTTCTGGACAGCGATACAGAAGGCCGGGATCTGATCGCGATGCCCGATCGCGACAAGGATGAGCTGCTGCGCCTGCTCGGCGACGCCATGAGGCGGATGGGAGCGCAGAGCGTGCTCAGCAGCGCCGCAATGGCCAAGCATTTCGGCCTGCATCCGACCGATCTGGAAGTGCTCGACCTCATTTTCCTGCGCGAGACCGTCACGGCCGGCGCGCTCGCAGCCGCCACCGGCCTGACGTCGGGCTCGGTGACGGCACTGGTCGACAGGCTGGTGGCGCGCGGCTACGTCGCCCGCCGCCGCGACGAGGCCGATCGCAGACGGGTGCTGATCAGCGTGGAACGGGCTGCGACGGCGCCGATCGAGGCCGCCTACGAACCGCGCCGCATCGCCATGCAGGCACTTTGGTCGAGCTTCGACCACGAGACGCTCCGCCTGGTCACCGATTTCCTGACGCGCAGCACCGATCTGCTCGTGCGATCGACCGAGGAGATCGTGGCAGCCGACAGCGCAAGGGTCCGCGGGAGGGCGGCGCCGAGCTAGCGCGACGCAGACCCCGAGGGCGGCGATTACAGCAGCCCCAGCACCGCCAGCTCGCGCCGCATCGCCTCCGGCATCTCGCCGAGATCGCCGCCATGCTCGGCGAGATCGCGCGGCGCGTCCTTGGCCTGCAGATAGCGCCAGCCCTGGAACGGCCGGAAGGGGCGCGGCTCCACCGGCACGACCACCGGCTCCATCACCAGATGGCAGCGGCCGATCCCCTCCGGGTCGGTGAAGGGCCTGATGTCGATCAGGCGCTGGCGGGCCCCGATCTGGCCCTTGATCACCCAGTAGAGCGAGCCGCCGTCGAGGATGTCCTCGATCTTCTTCGGCACCATGCGCGTCGTGTGCAGTTGTTCGATCGGCTCTCCGCGCGCCCGGCGCTGGTCCATCCGTTCCTCGATCCACTCCTCGAGATCGGTGATCGATTCCGCGCCAACGCAGAGCTTGAGCAGGTGAAGGGCCATCGCCACAAAATAATCCCCGGCGGAGCGCCCGGCCAGCGGCCGCCGCGCTTCTCCACAGCCCGGCTTCAGGCACGGTGGGCCAGCACGTTGACGAGCCGCCCGAAGGGATCGCGCAGAAAGAAGCGCCGCACGCCCCACGGCTCCTCCGCCGGGCCATATTCGATCGGGAACCCGGCCGCCTCGACCTTTGCCAGAACCGAGTCTAGGTCCTCCACTTCGATCGACAGATCCGGCACCGGCGCGCCCGAGCCGCCCTCGCCCGCAAAGCTGAGTTGGGCACCGGCCGGGTCGCCGCCGGCCGCGTAGGTCTGGATCCAGCCATGGTCCATGACGGGGTGCATGTCGAAAATGCCGCCGTAGAAAGACTTCGCGCGGCCCGGTTCGGCGGTTAGCATGTTCGCCACGATACGCTTCACCGTCATTCACTCCTCCCGGACAGGCCACGGACACGTCATCATGCGCGGACTTGCAGACAAGGTCATCCTCGTCACCGGCTCCTCGACCGGCATCGGCTATGCGATGGCGGAACGGCTGGTCGCCGAAGGCGCGAAGGTCGTCATCCATGGCCGCGACAAAGCCGAGGTCGATGCCGCCGTCGCCCGACTCGGCTCCGCCACCAAAGGGACGACGGGCGACCTCGCCGAGCCCGACACGGCACAGGCCATCATCGACGCCGCCATCGACGCCTTCGGCCGCCTCGACGGGCTGGTCAACAATGCCGGCATCTATCCGCGCGGCATCCTCGGCGAGACCACCGCGGCGTTCTTCGACCACATCTTCGCGATCAACACCCGCGCTCCGCTGCTCTGCGCGGAGGCGGCGATCCGCGCCTTCCGCCGGCAGAAATCGCCGGGCGCCATCGTCACGGTCGGTTCGATCAACGCCTATTGCGGCCTGTCGAACCTCACCGTCTATTCGATGTCGAAGGGCGCGCTGATGACGATGACGCGCAACCTCGCCAACACGCTCGGCCCCGAGCGCATCCGCGCCAACCAGCTCAATGTCGGCTGGACCTGGACCGCCAACGAGGACGCGACCCAGCGGCGCGAGGGCCGTGAAGCCGGCTGGCAGAACCATCTTCCGCTGCGCGATGCCCCGACCGGCCGCATCATGCAGCCGGAGGAAATCGCCGCCCATACCGCATTCTGGCTGTCCGACGAGAGCGCACCGGTCTCCGGCCAGATCTACGAAGCCGAGCAGTTCCCGGTGATCGGACGGGGATGAGCCGGGTATCCACGAAGGTCTTCGAACACTGGCTCGCATGCTGGGGCCTTGTCCCGGCTGGCGAGCCGATCAGGACCCATGCCAGCCACCTGCTGCCCGTGAAACGCGGCGGCCTGCCGGCGATGCTGAAACTCCCGGATGTCGAGGACGAGCGGCGCGGCTACCTGCCCCTGGAGTACTGGAACGGCGACGGCGCCGCCCGCCTGCTTGCCCGCGGCGAGGATGGCGAGGCCATGCTGATCGAGCGTGCCACCGGCCGGCGATCGCTTGCGGCCATGGCCCGCAGCGGAGCCATGGGTGACGATGAAGCCACCGCCATCCTCTGCGATGCCATCGCATCCCTGCAGAAGCCGCGAGACCCGGTTCCCACGGGGCTGATCCCGCTGGACGTCTGGTTCAAGGACCTCGCTCCCGCAGCGGCGAAGCGTGGCGGTCTGCTCGGCCGGGCCGCGGCCGAGGCGAGCGAGCTGCTGGCGGCTCAGCAGGAGATCACGCCGCTCCATGCCGATCTGCATCACGACAACGTCCTCGATTTCGGGGAGCGTGGCTGGCTCGCCATCGATCCGAAAGCGGTGATCGGCGACCGCGCCTTCGAATACACGATCCTGTTCTGCGACCCGGACCTCGCCGATCCCGAGCCGCCGGTCGCCGTCGCGCCGGGCGCCTTCGAGCGCAGGCTGGAGATCGTGCTGGCGAAATCCGGGCTGGAGCGTCGGCGATTGCTGCGCTGGATCATCGCCTGGTGCGGTCTGTCGGCCAGCTGGTTCCTCGAAGACGAAGACCCGCTGGCGGAAATCAACCTGACGATCCTGGCACAGGCCGCTGCTGCGCTGGACGCGTAGCATATCGTCGCGCTCGCCCGCGTGGCGAGCAGCCCTTCTCCAGCTCCGCCTCCGATGGACGAGCAGGTGGCTGGTCGGGACAAGCCGGCGCACGACGAACAGCGGTTGAATCAAAAACGAAACGGTCGGCCGCAACCGATTCCGCCGGCTCGCCTATTCTCCGAGCACGACCACCTTCGCACCCTCGGCGACCTGCATCCCGGGTTCGCCGGCGACCTCGCTGACCGTGCCGTCGCGCGGGGCGGTCAGCACATGCTCCATCTTCATCGCCTCGACGATGGCGAGGCGCTGGCCCTTGGTCACCGCTTCGCCCGGCGCGACGAACAGCGCGACGAGCTTGCCATGCATCGGCGCCTTGACCACGCCGCCGGAGCCCGCCGCGGCATCGAGATCGACGCTGAAGGGATCGAACAGCGACACGGCCGTCTGCCGGCCGCGATGCAGCGCGTACCAGGTGCCGCCCTCGCCCTCGGCCAGGGAAACCTCATGCTCGCCCTCGCCGATCTCGTGGCCCGGCAGGCTGACGCGCGCGTCCTCGCCATGCCATTCGATCCGGGCCTCGACCCGCTCGCCATCCACCAGCAGCGGCAGCCCCAGCGGCTGTCGCGGCATCAGCGAGAAGGCATCCGGGTCGAGCCAGGGCGAGCGCGCCTCGCCCTCCGCGCGCCCGGCCGCCTCGACGATCCCGACCTCCTGCCGCTCTTCTTCCAATTGCAAGGCGGCGGCCGCCACTGCCGCTGCATCGAGCGGCTGCGGTTCGGCGCCGAGCGCGCTGATATTGCGGTCGATGAAGCCGGTATCGAACGGCCCCTTCCGGAAGCCCTCCGCCTCGGTCAGCTTCTTCAGGAAGGCGAGATTGGTGCGCGGGCCGGCGACCACCGTCTCGCTCAGAGCCGCGCCGAGCCGGTCGAGCGCCTCGTCGCGCGTCGCGCCATGGGCGATCACCTTGGCGATCATCGGGTCGTAGAACGGTGTCACCGTATCGCCGGCCTCGACGCCGGTATCGATGCGGATGCCCTCGCCATGCGGGAAACTCAAGGCCCAGAGCTTGCCCGTCGAGGGCAGGAACCCCTTCTCCGGATCCTCCGCATAGAGCCGCGCCTCGACGGCATGGCCGGACGCCGTCACATCGGCCTGCGTGAAGCCGAGCGGCTCGCCGGCCGCGACCTTCAGCTGCAATTCGACGAGGTCAAGCCCGGTGATCGCCTCGGTCACGGGATGCTCGACCTGAAGACGTGTGTTCATCTCCATGAACCAGAAGCCATCGGCCTTCAGTCCGTCGCGCCCGTCGGCGATGAATTCCACCGTGCCGGCTCCAACATAGCCGACAGCCTTGGCGGCCTCGGTCGCGGCCTTGCCCATCGCGGCGCGGACCTCCGCGCTCATGCCCGGCGCGGGCGCCTCCTCGATCACCTTCTGGTGGCGCCGCTGCAGCGAGCAATCACGCTCGTAGAGATGCACGACATTGCCGTGGCCGTCGCCGAAGACCTGGATTTCGACATGGCGCGGCGAGAGCACGTATTTCTCGACCAGCACGCGCGCATCACCGAAGGCGTTTTGCCCCTCGCGCTGGGCGCTGGTCAGCGCATCGTCGAAATCCTCGGGCCGGTCGACCTTCTTCATGCCCTTGCCGCCGCCGCCGGCGACCGCCTTGATCAGCACGGGGTAACCGATGCGCCGCGCTTCCGAGCGGAGGAAATCGGCGCCCTGCTCGGCGCCGTGATAGCCCGGCACCACCGGCACGCTCGCCTTCTCGACCAGCGCCTTGGCGGCGTCCTTCAGGCCCATGGCCCGGATCGCGGAGGCCGGTGGGCCGACGAAGACGATGCCCGCCGCCGCGCAGGCATCGGCGAATTCGGCATTCTCGGAGAGGAAGCCGTAGCCCGGATGGATGCAGGCGGCGCCGGCCTGTTTCGCGACCGCGAGGATCTTGTTCGCATCGAGATAGCTCTCCCGGGCAGGCGCCGGGCCGATATGATAGGCCTCGTCCGCCATCTGCACGAACAGTGCCTCGGCATCGGCATCGGAATAGACGGCGATGGTGCGCAGGCCGAGCCGCCTTGCCGTGCGGATCACGCGGCAGGCGATCTCGCCGCGATTGGCGATCAGGATGGAAGGCAGCTTGGCGGCGATCGTCATGGCGGCGGCATCCTCGGAAGACGTGCCGCCTTTATAGCCCGCCCGTTGCGTCTGTCTGCGCCTTGTTGCGCAAACCGGATTGGGACGCTTCTGCCTCCTCGCTCCGCCGCAGCGAGCGCCAGATCGCCCAGGTCGCCTGGAAGCAGATGCCGGTGACGACGAGGTCGAACAGATATTCCGGCCAGCGCATCGGCGCGACACGGGCGGCAAGCCCGACCAGCGCGAAGCCGGTCGTCGAGATGGTGTCGTTGCGGCTCGACAGCCAGGTTGCCTTGATGACCGGATTGTCCTCGCGCCGGAAGCGCCAGAGCGCGACGACAACGAGGAAGGCGATAATGATCGCGCTCGCCGCCGCGAAGCCGAGCGTCCAGATCTCGATCGGCCTTGGCCGGACGATCTTGTCCCAGAGGTCGTAGAGCGTATGCAGCCCGGCCACCGCCATGACGGCGCCGATCGCGATCGCCGCAAGGCGCTCGATCCGCGCATCGCGGCCGAACACGACCGCGGCGATGCCGTAGAGCGCGACGTCGTAGACCCAGTCCACGCCGTCCTTGAAGAGCTGGGCGTTGCCGACGGCGAGCGCCCAGGCGACGGTCGCCACCGCCTGGATCAGGATGCCGAGCGCGATACCCCAGATCGTCAGCGTATAGGCGCGGGCGACACGACGCTCCGTTCCGGGTGCTGCGGCAACGACGGGCGCCTTCTCGATCGTTGTCATCCCGGCTCCCGTCATGCTCGGGCTTGCCCCGGGGATCCCATCATCCAGCCGGACGAGACACCCGGGTCAAGCCCGGCCTGACGAAAGCGTCCTGTCCTCAGCCGCGGCCGACGAGCGGGGCCTTCGTCGCCATCACCGTGACGAAGAGGATGTTGGCGTCGAGCGGCAGCCCCGCCATATGCAGCACCGTGGTCGCGACATGCTCGACATCCATCACCGGCTCGACCTTGGTCGAGCCGTCCGCCTGCGGCACGCCGGTGGTCATCCGCCGCGCCATGTCGGTCAGCGCGTTGCCGATGTCGACCTGGCCGACCGCGATGTCGTATTTGCGCCCGTCGAGCGAAGCGGTCTTGGTCAGGCCCGAGATCGCATGCTTGGTCGCCGTATAGGCGACGGAGTTCGGCCGCGGCACCTGCGCCGAAATCGAGCCGTTGTTGATGATGCGCCCGCCGCGCGGCTCCTGGTCCTTCATCGCCCGGAAGGCCGCCTGCGTGCACAGGAACGGGCCGGTCAGGTTGGTGTCGACGACCTTCTGCCAATCGTCGAGGGAAAGGTCTTCCAGCAGCACGCCGCCCGGAGCGTTGACCCCGGCATTGTTGAACAGCACGTCGACCCGGCCGAAAGCGTCCCGGGTCTTCGCGAACAGGTTCTCGACCGAAGCCTTGTCGGTCACGTCGGTGGGGACGGCGAGCGCACGACCCTTCTCGACGCCGGAAAGCGCGATCGTCTCCTCCAGCGCATCCGCCCGGCGCCCCGCCAGAACCGTGCGGTACCCGTCCTTCAGGAAGGCGATGGCGACCGCCCGGCCGACGCCCGAGCCGGCACCCGTGATGATCGCGACCTTGTCGTGAGTGGCCATGCGTTTCCTCGTGCTTCTTGGGATTCAATCGTTTCGACCCAAAGCATAAGCGCAGGCCCGCGACAAGGAAGAGCGGCCGGCGCAGGCCGTGCCGGCGTCGGCTGCGGATATCGGCGGTCGCGTCAGGCGACGCCGTAGCGCTTGAACCAGGCCAGCATCCGGGCCCAGCCATCCTCGGCCTGCGCCTTGCGGTAGCTCGGCCGATAATCGGCGTGAAAACCATGCGGCGTGTCGGGGAAGATCACGATCTCGACCGTCTTTCCCGCCGTCTTCGCCGCCTCGCGCTGGGCCTCGACGCTGGCGACAGGGATGCCGTTATCGGCCCCGCCATAGAGCCCGAGCACCGGCGCCTTGAGATCCCCGACGACATCGGCGGCCGTCTTCGGCTGAATGTCGCTGCGGTTGCCGCCGAGCGGCCCGTACCAGGCGACGGCGGCCTTCACCTGCGGGTTGTGCGCGGCATAGAGCCAGACCGCTCGCCCGCCCCGGCAGAAGCCGGTGATGCCAAGCCGGGCGGCATCGCCCTTCGAGGAGGCCGCAGCCCATCTCGCCGTCGAATCGAGATCGGACAAGAGCGTCGCATCCGGAGCCTTCGAGATGACATCGCGCACGATGACCTGCGCATCCGTCATCTTCGAGAGGTCGCCGAGCCGGGCATAGAGTTCCGGCGCCACGGCGCAGTAGCCGAGCTTGGCGAGGCGCCGGCAGATGTCCTTGATGTATTCGTGAACGCCGAAGATCTCCTCGACGACGAGGATGACCGGGAAAGGACCCGCGCCTTCCGGCATGGCGCGATAGCCCGGCAGCTCACCATCGGCAGTCGGGATCTTCACTTCGCCGGCGACGAGGCCGTTGACGTCGGTCTTGATCGTCTGGCCGTGGACGACGGTGGTGGCCAGCGTGAAACCGCTGATCAGACCAGTCATCACGAAGCCTCGCCGTGAGAAAGGCTCGCTGACCAATCCGTCGAGTCCCTCGAGTGCTTCCCTTGCGGCGGTCCTGGTCGATGCGGGCATCACGGCGCTCCCTGGCTGGAAGCGCGGAGACTGCGGGGCCGGAGCCCATCTGCCAAGCAGCGCCGCCCTACGGCGGAGGTCACAGTGGCGTGATCACTTGCCCGGCGCGTCGGCAAGCGGCAGGTTGCGGCCGGCCAGCAGGAGACGACGGATGCAGCACCCCGGGACGAACGCCGCAGAGTTGATCGACGCACGGATCGCCGAACTCGGCGACTGGCGCGGGGCGACGCTGGCGCGAATGCGCGACCTGATCCGGCAGGCGGTTCCCGAGATCGTCGAGGAATGGAAATGGCGTGGCGTGCCGGTCTGGTCGCATCACGGCATCATCTGCACCGGCGAGACCTACAAGGCCGTCGTGAAGCTGACCTTCGCCAAGGGCGCCGCGCTGGACGACCCGGCGAAGCTGTTCAACGCCAGCCTGGAGGGCAATACCCGGCGAGCCATCGACATCCGGGAAGGCGCGGCGATCGAGGAGACGGCGTTCGTAGCGCTCATTCGCGCCGCATCCGCTCTGAACGCCTCCCGCAAGCGCTGACGACCGGCCCCGGCAGCAGCTCGTCCGAATTTCCGGCCGAAGCAAAACCCGGAATCGGCATGACCGGCAGGCCGGCTGCGGCTCGTGCCGTTACATCCGGAACACGCCGAATCTCGTCTCGGGGATTTCGGCATTGAGCGTCGCCGAGAAGGCGAGCGCCAGCACCCGGCGCGTCTCGGACGGCAGGATGATGCCGTCGTCCCAGAGCCGCGCGGTGGCGAAATACGGCGAGCCCTCCTCCTCGTATTTCTCGCGGATCGGCGCCTTGAAGGCCTCTTCCTCCGCGGCAGGCCAGCTCTTGCCCTCTGCCTCGATATTGTCGCGGCGCACGGTGGCGAGCACGCTCGCCGCCTGCTCGCCGCCCATCACCGAAATCCGCGAATTCGGCCAGGTGAACAGGAAGCGCGGGCTGTAGGCCCGGCCGCACATGCCGTAATTGCCGGCACCGAACGAGCCGCCGACCAGCACGGTGATCTTCGGCACGCGCGCCGAGGCCACCGCCGTGACGAGCTTGGCCCCGTCCTTGGCGATGCCGCGGGTCTCGACATCGCGCCCGACCATGAAGCCGGTGATGTTCTGCAGGAAGAGCAGCGGAATGCGCCGCTGGCAGCAAAGCTCGATGAAATGCGCGCCCTTGAGCGCGCTCTCGGAAAACAGGATGCCGTTATTGGCGATGATACCGACCGGGATGCCGTGGATGCGGGCAAAGCCCGTCACCAGCGTCGTGCCGTAGAGCTTCTTGAACTCATCGAACTCCGAGCCGTCGACGAGCCGCGCGATCACCTCGCGGATATCGTACTGCTTCTTGAGGTCGGTCGGGACGACGGCCTCGAGCTCGGCCGGGTCGTAGAGAGGCTCGACCGGCTCGGCGATGTCGATATCGGGCCGCTTGACGCTGTTGAGGTTGCCGGCGATGCGCCGGGCGATGGCGAGCGCATGGGTATCGTCGCCGGCATAATGGTCCGCGACGCCCGAGAGGCGGGCGTGGACATCGGCGCCGCCGAGATCCTCGGCCGAGACGACCTCGCCGGTCGCGGCCTTCACCAGCGGCGGGCCGCCGAGGAAGATCGTGCCCTGCTTCCTGACGATCACCGTCTCGTCCGACATCGCCGGCACATAGGCGCCGCCGGCGGTGCAGGAGCCCATCACCACCGCGACCTGCGGGATGCCCTCGGCCGAAAGCGTTGCCTGATTATAGAAGATGCGGCCGAAATGCTCGCGATCGGGGAAGACCTCGGTCTGGTGCGGCAGGTTCGCGCCGCCGGAATCGACGAGATAGATGCACGGCAAGCGATTCTCGCGCGCGATCTCCTGGGCGCGCAGATGCTTCTTCACCGTCATCGGGTAATAGGTGCCGCCTTTGATCGTCGCATCGTTGCAGACGATCATGCATTCGCGCCCAGCGACGCGGCCGATGCCGGCGATCATGCCTGCGGCATGGACATCGCCCTCATACATGCCGAAGGCGGCGAGCGAGCCGATCTCGAGGAAGGGCGAACCCGGATCGGTCAGGCGCAGCACCCGCTCCCGGGGCAGAAGCTTGCCGCGCGCCGTATGGCGTTCGCGCGAGCGGGCGTTCCCGCCTTGCGCGGCGGTGGCGCGGCGTTCCTGCAACTCGTCCCGCAGCGCGGCCCAGGCTTGCGAATTCGCTCGCGTCTCGGCCGAATGCAGGTCGACCTTGCTCTCGATGACTGGCACGGCGCGTTCCCTCGACGACGGTCTCCGCCGAGGTTATGGCGCGCCCTGCGGAAAACGCCAACCGGCGCGGACGCCCGGACGCGACCGGGCAATTCCGCGCCGAAAGCGCAGCTCAGTCGCTGGCCTTGTTGATCGAGCCGGTCACGGATGGCGCCGCCACGGCACCGATCGCCCCGCCGGCTACGGCGCCGATCGGGCCACCGACGAGCGCTCCGGCGCCCGCCCCGGCTGCAGCACCGGCGATGCGTTGCTCGGTCGTGTTGCAGGCGGCGAGCAAGACCGTGAGGCCACCCGCCAGAAGAAAAGCACGCATCGTCGTCCCCATGCGTTTGCCCAGTCCCCGGTCGAGAATGGGTTCGGCATGGCTAACGAGAGGTAAATCAGACCGAAACGGTGGGGCCGAACACCCGCTCGAAAGCTTCCCGCAGCACCGAATCGGCCTCGGCCATCGATACCGGCAATCCGAGATCCACCAGCGAGGTCACGCCGTGCCGGCTGACGCCGCAGGGGACGATGCCGTCGAAATGGGAAAGCTCCGGATCGACGTTGAACGAGATGCCGTGGAACGAGACCCAGCGCCGCACGCGAATCCCGATCGCCGCGATCTTGTCCTCGACATCCGCGCCGCGGTCGGGCCGGCGCACCCAGACGCCGACGCGGTCCTCGCGCCGCTCGCCCCGGATGTTGAAATCGTCGAGCGCACCGATCAGCCAGCCCTCGAGCGCCGCCACGAAGCGGCGCAGGTCGGGCTGGCGCCGCTTCAGGTCGAGCATGACATAGGCCACGCGCTGGCCGGGACCGTGATAGGTGAACTGCCCGCCCCTGCCCGAGCGAAACACCGGGAAGCGCTCCGGCGCGATCAGATCCTCGTCCTTCGCCGAAGTGCCGGCGGTATAGAGAGGCGGATGCTCGACCAGCCAGACCCGCTCGCGCGCCTCGCCGTCCGCGATCAGCGCGGCGCGCGCCTCCATTTCGGCGACGGCCTCGTCATAGCCGGTGAGCCCCTCGGTCACGACCCATTCGACCGGCTCCGACACTCCCTCCGGCAGGAATGAGACGGCCAGTTCCTCACGCATCTTCACCATGGCTTAACCATGTTTCGTTCAAGCTTTCCCTGCCGGCGACATCCGGCGCGACCATCACCGAGCCTCTTGCGCCCAAAAGCAGCCGGCAGGCAAGTTTCGCTGGTCCAATTCTGAAGTAGGGTTCCGGAGGCAGGACTTGAAGGCCGATCTCGATCTCGTTCCTGTCGAGCTCACTGTCGTGCTGGGGCAGACCCAGATGCCGATCTACAAGCTGCTGCGCCTCGGCCGCGGCGCCATCATCGAGCTCAATGCCAGCGAGACGGACGAAGTCCAGATTCTCGCGAACAACCACCCCTTCGCCAAGGGCATCGTGGTGGTCAGCGGCGCGAAGATTTCGGTCGAGATCACCCAGATGCTGAAGCGCCCGACCGTCTACACCCTCGAGACCGTCGCGGAGGCCGCCTGACGCGCAGTTTTCAGGGAAAAGACGAAAGGCTTCGCTTTTCCACAATGACACTCTTGTGGCGGCGGATTCGATTTGCTAGATCGGCGCCGCTCACCGGATGCACCGCCTGCAACCGGAACCGAGCTGCGGTCGTGGCGGAACTGGTAGACGCACTACCTTGAGGTGGTAGCGGGGAGACCCGTGGAGGTTCGAGTCCTCTCGACCGCACCAAATTCGGATGCAAGTCCCGACAACGGCGACCCGCGAGGGTCGCCGTTGTCGTTTGCGGCCTGCCATGCGATTCGCCGCTTCGCGCGTTGCCGGGCTGACAGGCGTCAGAACTTTGGTAACGTAAATCGGCGATCACCATGTCTCGTCCGATCCTCGAGAACGTCCCCTCGCATGCCACGCCTCCGCATTCTGCCCGTCCTGGCCGCCGCCGCGCTCGCGGTGCTCGGCGGCTGCGTGGCCCTCGATACGGCCGGCGACCGGCGCCCCCATCCCGGCGTCGCCGAAGCCCATAGCTACGGCATCCACGGCATCGACGTCTCGCGCTGGCAGGGCGACATCGACTGGGCCGCGGTGAAAGCCTCCGGCATCCGCTTCGTCTACATGAAGGCGACCGAAGGCGGCGACCATGTCGACCCCGCCTTCCAGCGCAACTGGGAAGGCGCGCGCCGCGCCGGCATCGCGCGCGGCGCCTACCATTTCGTCTATTGGTGCCGTCCCGCGCATGAGCAGGCGCTGTGGTTCAAGCAGCAGATCCCGAACGATCCCGACGCCTTGCCGCCGGTGCTCGACGTCGAATGGAACGGTCATTCCAAGACCTGTCCACAGAAAGTCAGCCGCGAGCTGGCGTTGGAAAAAATCCAGCTCATGCTCACCGAGCTAGAGCAGCTCACCGGCA
Source organism: Allobosea sp. 67-29 (assembly GCF_001898115.1). Taxonomy (GTDB): domain Bacteria; phylum Pseudomonadota; class Alphaproteobacteria; order Rhizobiales; family Beijerinckiaceae; genus Allobosea. The sequence goes on from NZ_MKSQ01000007.1 coordinate 560,094, forward strand.
AGAAGCCGGTGATCTATACCGACATCACCTTCCACCGGGAGGTGCTGGAGGGCCAGTTCAACGACTACGCCTACTGGATCCGCTCCACGGCGGCGAAGCCCGAGACCCGCTATGCCAACCGCCCCTGGGCGTTCTGGCAGTTCACCACCACCGCCCGGGTTCCCGGCATCCGCGGGGATGTCGACCGCAATGCCTTCTTCGGCAGCGAGAAGCAGTTCGCGGGCTGGCGGCAGGGCGAGTTCGACATCGCCAGCCGCAGCTGGGAGCGACGCCGCCCGGCGGCGCCGCAGCCCGCTCCCGCCGCGGACCAGCCGGCATCTCCCGTTCCGCTGCCTTCCGAACCCGTGCCCGGCTCGCCTGCCCCCGCTCCGGAGCAGGATATGGAAGACCTGCCGGTCGCACGCGTTCCCGGCAGCGTGCCGCCGGTGGCATCGGCCTTCCAGCCGCTCGGCGATCAGACCATCTCCGACTGACGGATGCATCACGGCGCGGAGGTCTGGGGCCGAGCTCGCATTCGGCCGGTTAACCAAGGCTGAAAAACATCCGTCGACGACGACCCAATTCTAACCGGCGCTTAACCACGCTCTCCGCATCTGGACCTGTGATGCGGGAGAAACACATGCCGGCGCGCGAGCTGATCAGCGGCAGACGATATCTGGGAGCCCTCGCCTTCCTGGCCTCGCTCGCCTGCGCGGTCGAGCCCGCACTGGCCTTCTATCCGAAGAAGGGCGACAGCGCGCCGCATCACGGCGTGCGCGACGCCCGCCGCAAGGTCATCCAGGGCATCGACGTCTCGCGCTGGCAAGGCGACATCGACTGGGCGAAGGTCAAGGACGCCGGCACCCGCTTCGCCTTCATCAAGGCGACGGAGGGCGGCGATCACGTCGACCCCAATTTCAAGCGCAACTGGATCGAGGCGAAGAAGCACGGCGTGCCGCGCGGCGCCTACCATTTCGTCTGGTGGTGCCGCCCCGCCAAGGATCAGGTCCGCTGGATCAAGAAGCACATTCCGCGCGACCCCGACGCCCTGCCGCCGGTACTCGACGTCGAATGGCAGAACGATTCGCAATGCGCCCGCCGGGTCTCGCGCGAGGATGCCCTCGAGAAGATCCAGATCATGCTGAAGGGGCTGCGCGAGCACACCGGCAAGAAGCCGATCATCTACACCGACATCAATTTCCACGAGGACGTGCTGGAAGGCGCGTTCAACGACCATCCCTACTGGCTGCGCTCCACCGCTGCCCCGCTGGCGAAACGCTATGCCCGCGACCGCTGGGAATTCTGGCAGTTCACCACCACGGGCCGCGTGCCCGGTATCACCGGCCATGTCGATCGCAACGCCTTTTTCGGCAGCGAGCGGGAGTTCGACGCCTGGCGCCAGGGGCGTTTCGACATCGGTTCGCGCACCTGGCATGGCGGCCCGCGGGTCGCGATCCGCACCCCGCCGCCGACGCCGGCGGGGCTGAGGGCGCCCAAGGCGGCCGGCGGAACACGGCTGCACTTCGTTCCGCCCGGCCGGATCCCGTCCCGCACCGCGGACAATCGCGACATCGGCACCACCGGCTCGCTCCGGCGCGACTGAGGCCAGCCCGACGGACCGTCATGGTGCTGTCATGTCGGCGGAGCCCTGTGCCGGCCCCGCCACCGCAGCACGCGATCGAGACCACACCGATGCCGACCGACCTGCAGTCCCAATCCGGCGTCATCTGGGCCTATCGCTTCGATGCGGACGGCAATCCCGCCATCGTGCCGCGAGACGTGCTGCCGGATCTGGCGCCGGACGCGGGCTTCGTCTGGCTGCATCTCGACCTCGTGCATACGCGCGCTCAGAGCTGGATCGCGGAGCAGCCTCTCCCGGACGCGGCGCAGGAGGTCTTCCTGTCGCAGGAAAGCCATCAGCGCCTCGACCATTCGGCGCAGCTCGCCTGGGGCGTGTCGCACGACCTGATCCGCGGCATCGGCGAGAAATCCGACAATGTCGGGGCGCTGCGCTGGATCATCGGCGACAGCTTTCTGCTGACCGGCCGGCGCGAGGCCCTGCACTCGATCCGGATGACGGCCGATGCGCTGAACCGTGGCGAGCCGGCCGAAAGCCCGAGCGCACTCTTCGAGCAGATCATCGAGTACATCATCGACGATCTCACCGACAGCGTCGTGCGCCTGATCGACGAAACCGACAGCGTCGAGGACCACATCCTGCTCGACCGCCTGCACGACGGTCCGCAGCGCGTCGGCGCGATCCGCCGCATCGCCGTCCGGCAGCATCGCCAGCTCAGCGGCCTGCATGTCTTGTTCCGCCGCTTCGCCGAGACCCAGTCCGGCCGCAGCGCGCCCGACGCGGTCAAGGCCACGGCGGCGCGCCTGCTGCAACGGATCGACACGCTCCACCACGACGTGCAGTCCGTGCAGGATCGTGCCCGCCTGCTCCAGGACGAGATCGCCGCTCGCTCGGCCAACCGCACCAACCGGCAGCTCTACGTGCTCTCGATCCTGACGGCGCTCTTCCTGCCTGCGACCTTCATCACAGGCCTGTTCGGCATCAACGTGAAAGGCCTGCCCTGGGTCGAAAGCGAGGCCGGCGCAGCCTATGTCACGCTCGCCTGCGTCCTGGCCTCGCTCATGGCGCTGTTCCTGCTCAGGAGGCGCGGGGTCATCGGCCAGTAGGACCCGCCCCCCGGCCAGCGTTTGCTCGCCCGAGGGTACGGAGCGACATTCGGAGGCGCCGGCGGCCGCCGGATCATCGCGCGTCCTGTCGGACGGGATAGCGATGATCTATCTCATTGCCAGAGCATCGAATTTTTCCGAAAAGTGGATTCCACTTTTCGATCCGATGCTCCGGGCCGCAGGCACCTCGCTGCGATCGTCGCGGCCTACCAGGTCATCCGAAGGCCGACACGGCCGCCGAGACTGTGGCCTTCCCCCTCGCCCACCGCGACACTGTAGTCCGCCGCCGCGAACAGGTTGACGTTGTCCGCGACACGGCCGGAAACGCCGAGCCCCAGCTGTGCCCAGCTGCCGCCGAGCCCGGTCTTCAGCGTGACCGGGAAGTTGCCGGCCAGATTGGTGAAGGTGGTCTTCGCATCGGCGCCGAAGCCGTGCCAGAGATTGGCCCGTGCCCAGGTCGTCACCAGGCGCCCGCCGAGCGACCAGTCCTTGGTCAGGCGCGCGCCGATGCGACCGTAGAGCGCGTCGGCATCGTCATATTTGGTCCAGCCGAAGCTGTCGGCGCCGCCGTCCAGCGAGACGTGCTGATAGATGAGCTGGGCCTGCGGTTCGATGGTCCAGCCGGCGCCCAGGGCAATCGGGTAACCGCCCTCGAGCGAGGCCGCGAAACCCCATCCGTCCGGCTTCAGACGCTGGCCGAACATCGAGGTCGCCTCGGCCTGATCGTACCAGGTGCCTTGCGCGACGGCATCGACATACCAGCCGCCCGCTCCCTTGCGGGTCCAATAGCCGCCCAGCGAGTAGCCGTACATCGAGGCCGAGCCGGCCCTGCCGCCGTAGACGGCGTCGACGTCGCCGGCGATGCGGCCGGCGCCGACATAGAGGCCGGCAATGTCGCGGGTGCCGTCGGCGCCCTGCCGGCGGAACAGGTCGAGCCCGGTCTGAATGCCTGCGACATCGAAGTCGTAGTTCGGGCCGTTCTTGGAGAAGTCGTTCAGGCGGCCGAAGGCGCCGGCCCCACCCTGCTTCACAGCCCCGGTCTCGCCGAAGACACGGCCCCAGGCAGCGTAGCGTCTTTCGCCCGACGACGAACGGGTGTCGGCATAGTCCTCGCCGTTGCGGTCGTGGTAGGTCCCCAGCATGACGAGGCCGAAGCGGCTGGCCATCGCCGGCACCGCCATGTTGACGGGCACCTCGACGCGGTAGTTGGGAAGACTGGCCGCTGCCGGCGCCGTCGCGGGCGGCGCACTTCCCTGCGGGGTTTCCTGAGCCGCTCCGGGCACGGTCACGGGCCCGGTATAGATCGAGCGCAGGAAATAGTCCTGCGTATCGGAGGCGCCGCCGCGGAACAGGCTGTATTCATAGGCGCCGGCAGCCACACGCCCGGCGAGCGAGAAGGCGCCCGAAGCGGTGGTGCCGCCATTGATCGCATCGACGACACGGATACCGTCGCCCGTCGTCAGGGCCCCGCCGCCGCCGGCATTGCTGATGCGCAAGGCCGACGTGCCGGTCGCGCTGCCGCCGTCGATGACGAGCTGGTCGCTCGGCGAATTATCGCCGCCGAGAACGGTGTTGAGCGCGATCGTGCCGCCCTGGCCGACATAACTGCCGGTCGTGAGCGTCGTGCCGGCCGTGCCGCCGGGCAGTCCGAGGATGACCGTTCCGGCATTGGTCAGCGAGGCGGCGGTCTGGTTGTTCCCCAGCAGGTCGAGCGTGCTGGCCGCCTGCACCGTGTAGTCCGAATTCGGGCTGAGGACGTTGGCAGCGCCCGCAGCGACCGTGCCGCCGTACAGCGTCGTCGGACCGGAATAGGTGCTCACGCCGGTCAGGCGGGTGTAGCCGTTATAGAAGTCGACAGCGCCCGTGCCGCTCATCGCGGCCGCAAAGCTGTAGCCGCCGCTCGTGTCGCTATGGTTGAACACCAGCCTGCCGGCGCCGGCGCCGAAGGCGACCGTGGGCGTGTTCAGCACGCCCGCAGCCGTGGCCGCCGCCCCGGCCGCCGCGCCGATGTTGAGCGTGCCGGTCGAGCCCGCCTGCGCCGCGATGGTGGTGCCGCCGGCGGCGTTGACGACGGCCTGGTTGGCGATCGTCAGCGCACCCGCGCCGGCATCACCCACGGCGAGCGAGGCTGCGGTTATGGACGTGCCGGCGCCGTCGATCAGGGCGGTTCCGGTGCCCGTTGCCAGGGTACCGATCGTGAAGGCGCCGCCGGCCGTCGCCGTCGCGCCGGCAAGGAGGCTCAGCGTGCCCTGGCCAATGAAGCCGATATTGATGTTCTGGCCGGCGGTCATGGCCGAACCGGGACCCGTAACTGTTATCATCCCAGTTGCAGTGGTGGGGCCGCCCGCATAGCCACCAGCATTGATGAAGCCATCAGCGTGAAGCAGGCCACCGTTTTGAACGGTTGCCGAGCCGGTTCCGCCCATGCCGCCAATATAGACATTGGCGACGCTGTTCACGGCCGAGCCAGCGCCATCGATCAACAAGAAGCCGCGAGCCCCGCTGCCGATGTGACCGACGTACAGTCCACCACCGACGGGGTTGGTGATGTTGACCTGACTGCCGCTCAGCACGTTCAGGGTGCCGGTCGAGTTGTCGTTCTGGCCGACGCCGATCGAGCCGACCGAATTCCAGACCGAGTTGTTGCTCAGGGTCATCGTGGCGGAGGAGCCAGTGCCCTGGGCGATGACGCCGGCGGCCGGGATGGCCGCTGTCGTGTTGACGGTGCTGCCGTTCGTTATGAGGATATTGCTCTGCGACCCGGCTGCATTGGCCATGAACAACACGAAACTGGTCAGCGAACTGTTATCGACGGTGATCTGCCCCGAAGTGCCGGTGGAATTGCCGAGGACGAGCCAGTTGCTGGCCGACACCGCAGCGCCGTTCTGTATGCCCAACGAGCCATTGGCCACGTTTCCGACGGTCAGGTTGCCAACCACGTTCCACGGATTGGTACCCACCGGGTAGGCGGGCGTCACGTCGCCGGTCGTGGTGATCTGCTGCGCCTGTCCCGCGGACGGAGCCAGCAACAGCGTCAACGCCGTCGCCGTCAGCAGGGAAAGTCGCAGCGACCTTCCAGGTGAATCGAAATTCTCAGCGGGTCCGCATCTCCGAGCCACAGATTCTCTCCCCCATTTTGAACATCAGCGGGGAATTCTGAGCGAGGCAGGAGGCCATGCATACCCACGGTTGCAGGCAGAGAACCCGCGTCCAGCGCATGGCGTTTCGCAATAAAAGACTTGACTCGGATAGATTGCAAAAACGCGATATACCCGATTCGAGAAAAAATTTACGTATAATTCTACAATTATTTGTATGATGAAAAATTAATCATCTTGATTACTTGGCGTACATAGTTGGGTATATGCCAGAAATCGAGTATGACAACTTGAGTAATGAATGTCATATTCAGGTATTATAGAATGTATTACCGAACGTAACTGTCGAGGCGAATTTCACTCGGGGATCGAGACAGATATCCGATCGAAAGCAGGCACGCGCCGATCGGGTCCTTTTTGCCGGCCTCGGCGCAGGTCCCGACGCAACGTCGCGCCGCGTTTCGCTGTGCCCCGCAACGATCGGAAGACGAGCCGGCGCAAAATATGGCCGACCATGCGGGGCGGCTCGCGCGAGCCGTATCACCCCGGAATGCCATCGCGACTTCGCCGGAAGCCCCGAAGCCGGTGGAGGCGCGCGCGAGCCTGCCTGTCCGATCGTTCCACCGCCTATCGGCGCAAGCCTGCGCATCGGCGCAGAGCCATCTGCCACCTCCCGCCCGCTGACTTGGCGGCCAACCGCGCTATAACCGGGCAAATGCTCCATCCGAGCCGGGAGGCCCTCATGCTCGCCAACGCGCCGCGCCCCTTCAATTTCGATCTCGGCGAAACCGCAGACGCCATCCGCGACACCGTTCATGCCTTCGCGCAGGAGAAGATCGCCCCGCGCGCCGCGGAGATCGACAAGACCAACCAGTTCCCGCGCGATCTCTGGCCGGAGATGGGCGCACTCGGCCTGCACGGCATGACGGTCGAGGAAGAGTATGGCGGCACCGGCCTCGGCTATCTCGAGCACTGCATCGCGGTCGAGGAGGTCAGCCGGGCCTCGGCCTCGGTCGGCCTTTCCTACGGCGCCCACTCCAATCTCTGCGTCAACCAGATCCGCCGCAACGGCAACGAGGCGCAGAAGCGGAAATACCTGCCGGGGCTGATCTCCGGCGAGCATGTCGGCGCCCTCGCCATGTCCGAGCCCGGCTCCGGTTCCGACGTCGTCTCGATGCGCACCCGCGCCGACAAGAAGGGCGATCGCTACGTCCTCAACGGCAACAAGATGTGGATCACCAACGGCCCGATCGCCGAGACGCTGGTCGTCTACGCCAAGACCGATCCGGAAGCCGGCTCGCGCGGCATCACCGCCTTTCTGATCGAGAAGGGCATGAAGGGTTTTTCGACCCACCAGAAGCTCGACAAGCTCGGCATGCGCGGCTCGGACACCTGCGAGCTCGTCTTCCAGGATTGCGAGGTGCCGGAGGAGAACGTGCTGGGCACCGTCGGGCGCGGCGTCAACGTGCTGATGTCGGGCCTCGACTACGAGCGCGTCGTGCTGGCGGCCGGCCCCCTCGGCATCATGCAGGCGGCGCTCGATGTGGTCATGCCCTATGTCCACGAGCGCAAGCAGTTCGGCCAGCCGATCGGCGAGTTCCAGCTCGTCCAGGGCAAGGTCGCCGACATGTATGTCGCGATGAATTCCTGCCGCGCCTATGTCTATGCCGTCGCCAAGGCCTGCGACCGCGGCGAGACCACCCGCGAGGACGCCGCCGGCGCGATCCTGATCGCGGCCGAGAAGGCGACGCAGGTCGCGCTCGACGCGATCCAGCTCCTCGGCGGCAACGGGTACATCAACGACTATCCGACAGGCCGCCTGCTGCGCGACGCCAAGCTCTACGAGATCGGCGCCGGCACCAGCGAGATCCGCCGCATGCTGATCGGCCGGGAGCTGTTCAACAAGACGAAGTGAGGCTAGAGGGCCTCATGCCGCTCTATTTCGCCTATGGCCTCAACATGGACCCGGACGGGATGGCCGGACGCTGCCCGAACGCGCGGCCGCTTGGCACGGCCCGCCTGCCGCGGCACCGCTTCATCATCACGCGCGACGGCTACGCCTCGGTGATCCGCGATCCGCGCGAGGAGGTCCATGGCGTGCTCTGGGACTGCTCGCTCGGCGACATGCGCGTCCTCGACAAGTTCGAGGAGCTGGCCAGCGGGCTCTATGTGAAGATCAGCCAGCCGGTGATCGTGCCCGGCGGCGCCAAGCGCGCGCTGATCTATATCGGCCGCTCCGGCGATCCGGGACGATCCAAGCCGGGCTATATGGAAACAGTCATCGCCGGAGCGAAACATTTCGGCCTGCCAGAGGCTTACGTCACCGGCTTGAATCGTTTTCTGACCAAGCCGACTCTCGATCTCAAGAGCTTGAATCAGGATGCGAACGCCCCGCTGCCGCCCGGCCCGGTCAAGGGCGTGCGGCCGAGGGCGCTCGCTCCGAAGTAGCCTCGCTCCAAAGTAGCTCGGAGAACGAAAAGGGCCGCTCTCGCGGCCCTTTCCTTGTTGGAGAACACCGGCGGCGATCATGCCGCCAGCCCCTTGGCCAACTCGCTGACCTGCTTCTCGAACAGCGCGCGGTAGGCACCCTCCGGACGCGCGAGCAGAGCCTCGTGCGGGCCTTCCTCGATCACCCGGCCGCGATCGAAGACCAGGATGCGGTCCATGGCGCGCACCGTCGAGAGGCGATGCGCGATCACGATCGTGGTCCGGCCTTCCATCAGCCGCTCGATCGCTTCCTGGATCAGCGCTTCCGATTCCGAATCCAGGCTCGAGGTCGCCTCGTCCAGGATCAGGATCGGCGCATCGGCCAGGAAGGCGCGGGCCAGCGCGACACGCTGGCGCTCGCCACGTTCGCCGACCAGCGTGGCGTAGCCCTTGGGCAGGCGCATGATGAAATCATGCGCGTTGGCGAGCTTCGCCGCCTGCTCGATCTGCGCGTGCGAGGCGCCCGGCCGGCCATAGGCGATGTTCTCGGCCAGCGAGCGGTGGAACAGCACCGGCTCCTGCTGCACGATGGCGATCTGCCGGCGCAGGCTCTCCTGCGTCACGCCCGCGATGTCCTGCCCGTCGATCGCGATGCGGCCGCCGGTGACGTCGTAGAGGCGCTGCACCAGCTTGACGAAGGTCGTCTTGCCGGAACCCGAACGGCCGACGAGGCCGACCTTCTCGCCGCCCCTGATCGTCAGCGAGAAATCGCGGTAGAGCGGATCGTGATGCCCCCCGTAGTGGAAGGTCACGCCCTCGAAGGCGATCTCGCCTCCGGCCACGACTATCGCCACGGCGCCCTTTCGGTCCGGCACGCCATAGGGAAGATCGTGCATCCAGACGAGTTCCTCCATGTCGTTGACCGAGCGCTGCAGGTTATGGACGTGCTGGCCGACATCGCGCAGATAGCCGTGCACCACGGCATAGGCTGTCAGCACGAAGGCGACATCGCCTGCGCTCGCCTGCCCCTTCAGCCACAGCCAGATGACCAGCCCGATGACCGCCGCGCGCAGGAACAGCAGCACGACCAGCTGGCCGGTGCCCGACCAGGTGCCGCGCAGCCAGGCGCGCCGCGTCCTGACGCTCCACTTCGCCACCACGGTCGCGAGACGCAGATCCTCGCGCGTCTCGGCGCCATAGGCCTTCACCACGGGATTGCAGGTTATGGCGTCCGCGAGCGAGCCGCCGAGGCGCGTGTCCCAGGCATTGCCCAGCCGCGCCGCCGGCGCGACGAAGTTCAGCGAGAGCGCGAGCGTCAGCCCGATATAGGCTAGCGCGCCGACCGCCACCACGAGCCCCATCGAAGGCCAATGCCAGGCCAGCAGCGCCGTCATGCCGAGCAGGATGACCAGCGACGGCAGCAGCGCGATCAGGATCGTGTCGGTCAGGAGGTCCAGCGCCCACATGCCGCGCGTGATCTTGCGCACCGTCGAACCGGCGAAGTTGTTCGCATGCCAGTCGGTCGAGAACCGCTGCAGGCGCGCGAATGCCTCCTGCGCGACGTCGCTCATCGTCCGCAGCGTCATCGTGGTGAGGCCGACGAAGGCAAAATGCCGCCCGGCGACGCTGACGGCGGCGAGCGCGAGCATCCCGCCGAGCGCACGGAAGGCGGCATCGGCACGGTCGACGCCGCCCGCCACGGCATCGACGAGGCGCCCGGCATAGATGGGCGTGAACAGCTCGGCGAGCGTGGCGGCAATGGTGACGCCGGCCACCCAGCCGACCTGCCCCGGCCGGCGCGCCCAATGGCTGAAGGTGAAGCCGAGAACGGCTCGGAACGGCTCCCGCCGCCCGGTTTGAGTATCGAGAGACATAGCGTCATTCGGCGCCGAGACGGCAGCCGACTCCGAATCTGGAGGAGACGACGGCACGCGTCGGCTCCGGCAATGAACAGATGGATTTGGAAAAATGGCTCAGGAGGCGGCCGTCAGGCGGACCTCGCGCGAGGCCGACCTAGTGCCGGGATGCTCGCATGGGAGCGACGAAGATGGTGAATCCCATTCAGCCCTCCCTTTCTCGAGTTGGAGCCAAGGCAACGAAAATGCCTGAAGTTCAGGCAGGCGGCAACCCCGCCTCTCATGCGGCCGCCGCAAGGCGCCCCTTCGCGGAGCTCAGGACCCGGGGCCCCTCCTCACCACAAGAGCGCGACAAGTCGCAGGGCGATGACGATCAGGAATGCGGCGATGATCGTGCCGAGCACCTGCTGACGCTTGGCCCGATTCGGAAACTGGCGGACGAGGATGCGGCCAAGCGGCTTGCGGAAGATGAAGGCGGCGACCAGCAGGACGATGACGATATGAGACAAGTTGGGGCTCAGCCCTGCTTCTCGACCGCAGGCGCGACCGGCGCGCCCGCCTTCTTCCACGCGCCGAAGCCCCCCGCCATATGCGCGACCGGCTTCAGCCCCATCTCCTGCGCCGCCAGCGCGGCGAGCGCGGAACGCCAGCCGCCACCGCAGAAGAAGACGAAGCGTCGATCGTGCTGGAAGATCGGCTTGGCATAGGGACTCTCCGGGTCGATCCAGAATTCCAGCATGCCGCGCGGGCAATGGAAGGCGCCGGGCATGCGCCCTTCCCGCTCCAGCTCGCGCGGGTCGCGCAGATCCACGAAGACGACATCGTCCCGGCCGTGCAGGGCCTGCGCCTGCTCCACGGACAGCGTCTCGATCTGGCTCTCGGCCTCCGCGACGAGAGCCTTGTAGCCCCTCGTGATGGTCTGCGGCATGGCGTCGTCCTCCGGCGTTTCGGCGGCACCGTGGCTGCTTGCCGGGCACACGTCAACGCCGGCCGCGCCTTGCCGAGATGCCCGCTCCGTCGCAAGCTGCTTGCCCCTGCACCGGATCGGGTGGCAAAGCGGCACGATGATCGGATTCAGCAACCTGGACCTGGTGGCACTGGCGTTCTTCGCAGCCTCCTGGGTCGGCTATCACTATGCCGTCGAGCTCGGCCCGCACGCCGGCAAGAGCCTGAACATGCGGATGAACCTGCGCCGCGCCCGCTGGATCCGCGAATCCTTGCTGCGCGAGAACCGCATCGTCGACACGCAGGTGATGAACGGCCTCCAGAACGGAACCGCCTTCTTCGCCTCCACCTCGATGATCGCCATCGGCGGTACCCTCGCCCTGCTGCAATCGGCCGAGCGGGTGGTGGCGATCTTCGCCGACCTGCCGCTCAACAGCGCCCCGACCCGCACGGTCTGGGAGATCAAGGTCATCGGGCTGGCGATGATCTTCGGCTACGCCTTCTTCAAGTTCGCCTGGGCCTACCGGCTGTTCAACTACTGCGTCATCCTGATCGGTGCCCTGCCGCCGGCGCGCGGCCATGACGAACGGGAGGCGGAACGGGCCATCCACGAGACGGTGGAGATGAACGTCGCGGCCGGGCGTCACTTCAACCGCGGCCAGCGCGCCTTCTTTTTCGCGCTGGCGTATATGGGCTGGTTCCTCGGCCCGCTGAGCTTCATCTTTTTCACCGCAGCGGTGCTTGTCGCCATGTACCGGCGGCAGTTCGCCTCCGATGCCGCACGCGTCTTCCGCTATCCGGAGGGAGCATGACGACCGGGCCGGCAGAGCTCGAGACGGCGATCCTCGATCTGCTCGCCGGGCAGGAGCGCGGTCGCACGATCTCGCCCATGGATGTCGCCCGTGTGCTCGGCGGCGACCATCCCGACGGCTGGCGCCCGCTGATGCAGCCGCTGCGCCGCGCTGCGGTCAAGCTGATGAAGGAGGGCCGGCTCGTGATCACCCGCAAGGGGCGCCCGGTCGACCCTGACGATTTCCGGGGCGTCTACCGGCTGTCCCTGCCCGGCTGAGCCGGCGCCGGCCGTGCGAGATCAAGGGCCGGGAAAGAGGGCGTCCGTGTAGCCGGCAAGGCGATAGGCGACGAGGCCGATCCATTCCTTGAAGCCGTTGTCCGCGATCTCGAGCGCGCGCGGCGCGCGGCTGTAGGGCCGGATGAAGTCCGCCGGCTTGCCGGCTGACCAGTAGTCGACGGGAAAGGCCTCGATCGGGAAGCCGGCCTTGCGGAACACGCCCATCGCTCGCGGCATATGCCAGGCGGACGTCACGAGCAGCCAGCGCTCGCCGGGCTTGGGATCGACGAGGTTGCGGGTGAAGACCGCGTTCTCGCGCGTGTTGCGCGACTTGTCCTCCAGGATCAGCCGCCCCGGCGCAAGGCCGAGGCCCTCCATCAGGCGGCGGGCTCCGTCCGCCTCGGTCACTGTGACCTGCGAGATCAGGTTGGCCGCGCCCCCGGCGAACACGATCCTGGCTTCGGGATGCAGCCGCGCGAGTTCCACGGCCTTGGTCATCCGCGAGGCCGAGGCATTCAACACGACGTCGCCGCGCGCGAGCCCGATCGCGCCGCCGAGCACGACGATTCCGGCGACAGGCCCCTTGACCGCATCCTGCTGGGGGAACCGATCCTCCAGAGGCCGGATCACGGCTCGCGGCAACGGGCTGAACGCCATCAACCCCAGCATCACGACCGCGAACAGGCCGAGCCAGCGCGCTGGCCGCGCGAAGCGCGTGAAGGCCAGCAGCGCCGCCAGCCCCGCCAGCAGAATCACGAGGTTCACCGGCGAGAAGACGAACCAGACGATCTTGGACAGGATGAAGAACATCGCCGGCTCCGGGAAAAGACGATGGTCTTCTAAACCGGAATGCCGAAGAGTTTCTGAACCGGCCCGGGCTCAATCCGCCGGATCGTCACGGCGCGGCACGGACCGCAGCCGACGCTCACTTGATCGGCAGCGGCAAGGCCGGCCCCGCAGCCTCGCGGCCCGCGATGGTCTCGTACCAACGCTGGAGGTGCGGTCGCGGCGCGCGCTCGACGGGCATGTTGAGCCAGCGATGCACGCTCGGCCCCACCGCGATCTCGGCCATGCCGAAGCGCTCGCCACCGAGATAGCTGCGTCCCTTCGCCAGATGCGCTTCCAGCATGTCGAGGCGCTGCTCGGTGCGGGCGATCGACTCGGCGATCCTGGCGGGATCGGCGGTCGCCGGCTCGCGCATCAGGCCCCAGAAGGCCGGCGTCATCGCCGGCTGCAGTTCGCAGATGGCCCAATCCATCCAGCGGTCGGCCTCACTGCGCCGCGCCGGATTCTCGTCCCAGATCAGGCCGGCTCCATAGCGCGCCGCGATGTAGCGGACGATGCTGTTCGATTCCCAGATGCAGACATCGCCGTCCTCGAGCACGGGAACCTGACCGTTCGGGTTCTTGGCGAGGTAGCACGGCTCCTTGTTGCCGCCGAAGGGCCCGCCGATATCCACGCGTTCGAAGGCCTGTCCGGCTTCGCCCGCAGCCCACACCACCTTCTGGACATTGACGGAGCTCAAGCGTCCGAGAATCTTCAGCACGACGAAACACCTCCCTGCGGCCGATGATGACAGGCACAGGGGCCGGGTCGCTCCTGCGACGGCTCGGCGCCCCACCTGCTGCCGGGCAGGCCGTCCCGGCAGACCGAGGGTTTAGCGGCTGAAACGATTGAAGCAACGCTCGGGGCACCCGTTCACCGCTTCGTGACGGGTGGCCGCGCCCGGCCGCACCTGCCTCACGCGAATTCCATGATCACGGCATCGACGGCGAGGGAATCGCCCTCCTTCGCCAGGATCTTGGCGACGGTGACGTCCTTCTCGGCGCGCAGCACGTTCTCCATCTTCATCGCCTCGACCATGGCGAGCGGCTCGCCGGCCTTGACCTCCTGCCCGACCGCAACCGCGATCGACTTGACCAGGCCCGGCATCGGGCAGAGCAGGAACTTGCCGGTATCGGCGGCGACCTTCTCCGGCATCAGCGCGGCGAGCTCCGCCTCGCGCTGCGTATAGACATGGGCATTGGCATAGGCGCCGGCATGGCCCAGCGCGACGCCGTTCAGGATCGGGCGGACCTGCGCCGCAACCTTCACCCCATCGAGCGTGCCGTGCCAGACCGGTTCGCCCGGCACCCAGTCGCTGACGACGCTGACGCTGTGGCCCGGGAAGGCGATGACGACCGCCCCGCCCTGCTCCGTCACCTCGCCCTCGAAGCGTTCGGGGCCGAGCTGGACGACGCGCTGCCGGTCGAAGGAAACCTTGCGCCAACCCTCCATCTGCGCCGAGACGTGGCGCTTGCGCTGGTTCATGCGGTGGTCGCAGGCGATCGCGATCGCCGCCATGCGCCGCGCCGTCTCCCCCTGCGGCACCGGCAGCGAGAAACCCTCCGGGAACTCCTCGGCAATGAAGCCGGTCGAGAGGTTGCCGGCGATCCAGCGCGGATGCTGCATCACCGCCGCGACGAAGGGGATGTTGTGGCGGATGCCGTCGATGGCGAAGGCATCGAGCGCGCGCGCCTGTGCCTTGATCGCGGCCTCGCGCGTCGGCGCATGGGTCACGAGCTTCGCGATCATCGGATCGTAATAGATCGAGATCTCGCCGCCCTCGAACACGCCGGTATCGTTGCGCACCATGGCCTCGCCATCCGGCCCTTCGCTCGGCGGACGATAGGTCACGAGCCGCCCGGTCGAGGGCAGGAAGTTGCGGGTCGGGTCCTCGGCATAGACTCTGGATTCGACCGCCCAGCCGTCGAGCTTCACATCCGCCTGCGTGATCGCGAGCGTCTCGCCATAGGCGACGCGGATCATCTGCTCGACGAGGTCGATGCCGGTTATCATCTCGGTCACCGGGTGCTCGACCTGGAGCCGCGTGTTCATCTCCAGGAAGTAGAAGGACTTGTCCTGCCCGGCGACGAACTCGACCGTGCCGGCCGAGTCGTAGTTCACGGCCTTGGCCAGCGCGACGGCCTGCTCGCCCATCTTCTTGCGGGTGGCCTCGTCGAGCAGCGGCGACGGCGCCTCCTCCAGAACCTTCTGGTTGCGGCGCTGGATCGAGCATTCGCGCTCGCCGAGATAGATGACGTTGCCGTGCTTGTCGCCGAGAACCTGGATCTCGATATGCCGGGGATCGACGATGAACTTCTCGACGAAGACCCGGTCATCGCCGAAGGAGGACGCGGCTTCCGACTTGGCGCGGGCGAAACCTTCAGCCACCTCGCCCGAAGAATGGGCGATGCGCATGCCCTTGCCGCCGCCGCCGGCCGAGGCCTTGATCATCACGGGATAGCCGATCTCGTCGGCGATCTCCACCGCGTGCTCGGGGCTCTCGATGATGCCGAGGAAGCCGGGGACCGTGGAGACCTTGGCGGCGGCCGCCGCCTTCTTCGACTCGATCTTGTCGCCCATCGCGGCGATGGCGCCGGGATTGGGGCCGATGAAGACGATGCCGTTATCCTTCAATGCCTGGGCGAAGGCCTCGCGCTCGGACAGGAAGCCGTAGCCGGGATGCACGGCCTGCGCCCCGGTCGCTTTGCAGGCCTCGATGATCTTGTCGATCAGCAGATAGGACTGGGCGGCGGGAGCGGCGCCGATATGCACGGCCTCGTCGGCCATCTCGACATGCAGCGCATCGCGATCCGCATCGGAATAGACGGCGACCGTCCTGATGCCCATCCGCCGCGCCGTCTTGATGACACGGCAGGCGATCTCGCCGCGGTTCGCGATCAGAATCTTCGTGAACATGCGCGGCCACTCCCGGCTTCAGGTCCAACTGCAATAGCCGGGGTGTATGGGACGCCGCAACCGGCGTCCACCGATGCGAAAGTCGGCCACGGCATCGGGACGGACGGCACAGCCTTCGATCCGACCCGGTGCTTCAGCGATAGGCCGGCCAGAGCCCTTGTCCAGCACGCGGTCGACGCGATCCATCGGCACATGGATGTGCGGGAATGCGCAGCCTCAGCTCGCCAGCAGGACGCGATGAGCTGCCCGGGCGCTCTTCGCAGCCCCCTTGGCGAAGGCGAAGGAGAGCAGCAGTTCGTCGCAATGCTCGGCCTCGCGAACGATCTCGAAGGCGATGCGCTGAGCCGTCGGGCTGGGCCCCTCGCCGGCCGAGAGCGTCGTCACCAGCCAGTGCGCTTTGTCGCGGTCGATGACGCCGGTCGGGCGGTTCGCCCAGACGGCGAAGTCGACGACCAGAGCGACCAGGCAATCCGCGAAGGCCTCGCAGCTTTTCGGAACCGCGCGGTCGAGCGCGATGAGGACATCGACGATATCGCGGGTGATGACGATATCGTTCAAGATCTCGCGCTGAAGAACCTTGACGTCGGCTTCGTCGATCGCGTGATGATCCATCACGCGATCGACGAATTCATGAAGCTCATGTCCAATCATCTCTGAACCCCTGTCCGGCGTTGTTTTATGCCGGTATGTCCCTGTTGTGGGACCACCATGAACCCGGGGTCGGCATCAGGTAGTTAACGCGAAAATCTGAACGGTTATTCAGGTTAAACGAGGCTGAGTCGTTTTGGTTGCGAGGATGTTACTCGACTTCGCCCGGCACGCGGCCCAGGCCCGCGATCTTGGCCGGGCGCCCGATCCGCTTCGCCTGGCGCGCTTCACGCCGCGGCCGGCTCTGCCAGCCCGAGCGTCCCCGGCAGCTCGGTGATCGAGGTCAGCCGGTGCCGCGCGCCCAGCGCGACCAGGTTCTCGACCGGCTGGAAGCCCCAGGAGACTGCGACCGGAATGGCGCCCGCCGCGACCGCCATCTCGATATCGAAGGAGCTGTCGCCAACCATGGCCGTCCGCCCGGGCGTTGCCCCCGTTTCGGCCATCGCGTTCAGGATCATGCCCGGGTGCGGCTTCGACGGCGCATCGTCGGCAGACTGGACCGTGTCGAACAACCCCTGCCAGCCATGGCGCTCGACGATGAAATCGGCCCCCTTGCGCGACTTGCCGGTCGCGATGCCGAGCTTCAGCCCCGGCACGCCCTTCAGTCGCATCAGTGTCTCCGCAACGCCGGGAAACAGCGGCTCGTCGAGCGACGGATCCAGATGGGCCTGCAACCGCATCGCGCCGAAGACCTCGCGATAGGTCTGCGTCAGCACGTCGTCGGGCTGATCGAGCCCGGCGAGCTGCGCCAGCGCGATGTCAAGCGTCAGCCCGACGATACCGAGCCCGGCGTTGCGGCCCGGATGGACACGGCCGCAACGCCGGAAGGCCTCATACTGCGCACCGAGGATGATCGCCTCGGAATTGATCAGGGTGCCGTCGAGATCGAAGATGATGAGATCCATGGCGGCGCTTTAGCGCGGATCGGCACGGCAGGCCATCGCCGCCGGCTCATGCCCCCGTCGCGCGGGTGCGCGGCTCAGCCCCTCGCCTCCCGCGCGCAGCCGTCGATCGCCTTGCGCAACTCGGCCCCGTCCAGGCCCTTGGCCCTCGCCTCCTTGCGGCAGACGGCGCGCTGGGCGAGGTCCGGCCGCTTGGCGTTGAAGCAGGCGGTCAGTGCCGCGAGGCGCTCGGCGCCCTGCAGCTTGCGACCATCTGCCTCCTCCTTGCAGGAGGCGCGCGCGGCGGCCGCCGTCGGCTTGCCGTCGCGCGTCACGCCGTCATGGGCATAGAGCTGGACGCCGGGAAACTTCGCTTGCATGCATAGCCGCATCGCGGCGCGCAGATCCTCCCCCGACAGGGCGACATTCTCCGACAGACAATCCTGCCTCGCCTTGGCGCGCTCGGCCCGCGGAACCGGCTCGTCGGTGGCGGCACCGGCCGAAGCAACCGGTGTTCTTGCGGGCGCCGGCGCAGCCGTCTGGGCCGCGGCGCCGGCGGAAATTCCACAAGCGATCAGTGAAGCCAGTGCGATCCTGTGCATGAGAACCCCTCCCCGTGAGAACAAAATTGGAACATAGATTTCTTTGTTCCGCAACCGTTCTCTTTGTCGCTTTCGCTAGGGAAGGCCTCGCAGGGCCGGAGCGGCTATTCGTCGGGCGCCTCGACGATCGGATCGTAAGGTGCGTCGTCGAAGCCGAGCAGGTTCCAGCTCTGGCGCATATGGGGAGGCAGCGGCGCGCTGACGTCGATCGTTCCCTTGCCGCGCGGATGGGGCAGCACGATCCGCCGCGCCAGCAGGTGCAGCCTGTTCTGGATGCCGCCGGGCAGCTCCCAGTTCAGGATGTTGAAATACTTGGGATCACCGACGATCGGGTGGCCGATATGGGTGGTATGGGCGCGCAATTGGTGCGTGCGCCCCGTCACCGGCTTGAGCGAGAGCCAGGCCAGCTTCTGCGCCGCCGTTTCCACGACCGCGTAATAGGTCACGGCGTGCATCGCGCCGTCCTCGCCGTGCTGGGCGACCGCCATGCGCTGGTCGCCGTCATAGGCTTCCTCGCGGGCGAGATAGGTCGAGATGCGCCCCTGCTTCACGCGCGGCACACCCGCGACGAGAGCCCAGTAGACCTTGCGGGCCGCACGCGAGCGGAAGGTCTTGGCCAGCGTCGCGGCAACGAAGCGCGACTTGGCGATGACGAGGCAACCGGCGGTGTCCTTGTCGAGCCTGTGCACGAGGCGCGGCTTCTGGCCATCCTTGTCGGTCAGGGCGGCGAGCATGCCGTCGACATGCCGGGTCGTGCCCGAGCCGCCCTGCACGGCGAGCCCTGCCGGCTTGTTGAGGACCATGACGTCGTCGTCCTCGTAGAGCGTGATCGAGTGCAGGAAGCCGATCGTGTCGGCATCGGCCTTGGCCGAGCGCGGCCGCTCGGCCTGCTGCTCGAGCTTCAGCGGCGGTATGCGCACGGTCTGGCCCGCCGCGAGCCGGTCCTTGCTGTCGGCGCGCTTGCCGTCGACGCGCAGCTCGCCCTTCCGGACGATGCGCTGGATATGGCTGAAGGAGAGCTGGGGAAAGCGCGCTTCGAGGAAACGGTCGATCCGCATCTCGTTCTCGTCCTGCGTCACAACGAGCTGCTGCACGCCGGTCGACAGCACCTGCGCCGTCTCGGCCTTGACCTCGGCCCGCGTCCGCCTCGGCGCCTCAGCCGCTTGCCCCTGCCGCGCAGGGCCGGCCGGGCGCTGCTCAGCCCCCGCCTTCGGCCGTGCCGCAAGGCGCCGCCGCTCGTCATGGCTCGGCCGCTTGCCGCGGCCCCCATCGGCTGCGCGCGGCCGTCCGCCCCGGCCGGGAGCGCCCGCGGCGCGGCCGCCGGCGCCCTTGTCCGCGCCCTTGCCCGGGCCCTTGCCGCCGGCCTTCATGCCGCACCCGTCGGAAGCGCATCGACGCGGCCCGGAGCAGCGTCGCGGCGGAGTTGTGAGGTCGAGATCATCGTCGTGGAATAATGTGCAAGCCGACGGCGCACAAACAAAATCCGCCGCAATCGATCGCTCTCTTGCCCGGTACACGAAAGGACAAGGCAGGCGGCGATGAGACGGGTGGACATGACGACGGCGCTGGCGTGGCAGGCCATCTTCGGAGCGCTCTGCCTCGGGGCCGGCTGGCTGGCCGCGAGCGCTCCCGCCATCGCGCAGCAGCCGGCGCCCCCCGACTGGCCGACCGAGAAATGCAACCGCTACAAGGCAGCTTACGAGCTGATCCTGAAGCGCCAGGGCAAGGCCGGCCTCGGCCCGGAATTCCTCGCCAGCCACGATGCCTTTCTGGCTTCCAATTGCCAGGCTCGCGCCGAAGTGTGCGCGCGCAGCCCCGAGGAGATCGATCTCGCCAACAAGCTGACGCTGATGGCGATGAATCGCGGCATGTCAGGCACCTTCCTGCCGTTCTATTGCCGCAGCTGACGGGCTGGGCGCCCTCATCCCTTGCGGCGCGCCCGCAGGCGCGGGTGCACATAGAGCTCGAAGGCGATCGTCAGAACGATGAACACCAGCGCGATCGCGAAGGCGATCACCCAGTAGGACACGTCCTCCTGCGAGACGAACCAGCCGGCGATCACGGAGGGGACGAAGAGCAGCAGGCGCGCGATCAGAACCATCGTCGGAACTCATGAGACATGTCCGCGGGGCGGCCGGTGAGCCTTCATCTGGGGCCAGCCGCCCGCAAAAGACAAGCCGCATCCGCGAATGGTCCTGCGGCTAGCGCCCGCGCTCCTGCCGGAGCTTCTCCCAATACTCCAGCCGCTTGCGTAGCTCGCGCTCGAAGCCGCGCTCCGGCGGGTCGTAGAAGTGCTGGCGGCCGAGCGCGTCCGGCCAGTAGTTCTGGCCGGAGAACGCATCCGGCTGATCGTGGTCATAGGCGTAGTCGGCGCCGTAGCCCTCCTCGCGCATCAGCTTGGTCGGGGCGTTGAGGATGGTCTTGGGCGGCGTCAGCGAGCCGCGCTCCTTCGCCACCCGCATGGCGGCCTTGTAGGCGTTGTAGGCGGCGTTCGATTTCGGCGCCGTCGCCAGGTAGATCACGCAATTGGCCAGAGCGAGTTCGCCTTCCGGCGTGCCCAGCTGCTCATAGGTCTGCGCCGCCGCGCGGGCATGGACGAGCGCCTGCGGATCGGCGAGCCCGATGTCTTCCACCGCCATCCTGACCAGCCGCCGCGCCAGGAAACGCGGGTCCTCGCCGGCGTCGAGCATGCGCGCGAAATAATAGAGTGCCGCATCGGGATCGGAACCGCGGATCGTCTTGTGCAGGGCGGAGATCAGATTGTAGTGGCCGTCCTGCGCCTTGTCGTAGATCGGCGCGCGGCGCTGGATCACCTCCGACAGCCCGTGCTCGTCGAGAATTTCGCCGGGCTTGGCCGCCCGCCAGATTTCCTCGGCCAGCGTCAGCACGGCGCGCCCGTCGCCATCGGCGAAGCGGGCGAGCGCGAGCCGCGCCTCCGGCGTCAGCGGCAGTTCCCGACCTTCCAGCACCTCGGCCCGGCCGAGCAGGAAGAGCAGCGAGCCCTCGTCTAGCGCCTTGAAGGTCAGGACGCGTGCCCGCGACAGCAGGGCCGCATTCAGCGCGAAGGACGGGTTCTCGGTGGTGGCGCCGATCAGCGTGATCGTGCCGTCCTCCATCACGGGCAGAAAGGCGTCGAGCTGGGCCCGGTTGAAGCGATGGATCTCGTCGACGAAGAGCAGCGTGCCCTTGCCGCCGAGTCTGCGCCCGCGCGCCGCCTCGAAGACCCGTTTCAGGTCGGCCACACCCGAGAAGATCGCGCTGATCTGCTCGAAGCCGAGGTCGACGAGCCCGGCGAGCAGCCGCGCCACCGTCGTCTTGCCCGTGCCGGGCGGGCCCCAGAAGATCAGGCTGCCGAGCGTGCCGGAGGCTACCAGCCGCGTCAGCGCGCCGTCCGGCCCGGTCAGGTGCTCCTGCCCCGCCACCTCGGCAAGCGTCGTCGGCCGCAGCCTGTCGGCGAGCGGGCGAGGCCCCGCCTTGTCGAGGCCGGAGGCGGAGAAGAGGTCGCTCACCCCGGGAAGACCGAGGTGATCGTCTGGCCCTTGCGCGAGATCGTCACCTCCCAGGCGCGGCGCCGCTCCCGCAGGATCGCCTCGACGTCGCGCGATGTCGCCATCCGCTCGCCGTTGAGTGCCATGATGATGTCACCCTTCTGAAAGCCGATATTGGCCGCGCTGCTGCCCTCCTCGACATCGCTGACGACCACGCCCTCATTGGCCGTCTCCATCGAGAGTTCCTCGGCCAGGGCCGGCGAGAGGTTGGCCACGGTCAGCCCTGCCAGCGGCGAACGGCTCGTCAGCTTCACGGGGTCGCGCGGGCGGCTTTCGGGTGCCGCGATCAGCTTGACCGGGACCGAGATGCGGTTGCCGTTGCGCAGCACGGTCAGCATGGTGGTGCCGCCGATCGGCCGCGTCGCGAAGCGATAGCCGAAAGCCTCCGGATCGTCGACGGCGACACCGTCGACGGCGAGGATCACATCGGAACGGCGCAGGCCCGCCATATCGGCAGGCCCCTTCTCGACCACGCTGGCGACGACCGAGCCCGCCGGCCGGTCGAGGCCGAGCCCATCGGCGACATCGGCCGTCAGCGCCTGAAGCCGCGCGCCGAACCACGGGCGCTTCACGGTCGTGGCGCCCGCCTTGGCGCTGTCGACGACCAGGCGGACCATGGCGGAGGGGATCGCGAAGCCGATTCCGACGCTGCCGCCCGAGCGCGAATAGATCGCCGTGTTGATGCCGACGACGCGGCCCTTCATGTCGATCAGCGCGCCGCCGGAATTGCCGGGGTTGATGGCCGCATCCGTCTGGATGAAGGACTGTGCGTCGCCGACGCCGATCTGCGTGCGCGCCAGCGCCGAGACGATGCCCTGCGTCACCGTCTGGCCGACGCCGAAGGGATTGCCCATGGCAAGCACGATGTCGCCGACCTGCAACTCGTCCGTATCGGCCAGTTCGATCGCGGTGAGGTTCTTCACGTCGGCGACCTTGAGCACGGCGAGGTCGGTACGCGGGTCGCGCAGCAGGATCTTGGCCTCGACCTCGCGCTTGTCGGCGAAGGCAACCTTCACCTCGCTCATATTCTCGATCACGTGGTTGTTCGTCACCACGAGACCGGCCTGCGCATCGACGACGACGCCTGAGCCGAGCGACCGCTGCACGCGCTCACGCGGGACGCCGAAGCCGCCGTCACCGAAGAACCGGCGGAAGAACGGATCGTCCATGAACGGGTTCTGCGGCCGCTTTTCGACGCGCGCCCCGTAGACATTGACCACCGACGGCGCTGTCCGCTTCACCAGCGGCGCAAAGGACAGCGTGATCTGCTCGCGCGTCTCCGGCACCTGGCGCGCCTGGCCGAAGGCCGGCCAGGGCGCGAGGGCGGCGCCGAGCGCGCATGCGAACGCGGCGGCGGCCAGCCTGTTGCGATATCCTGCAAAGCCTTCGGTCATGCTGTCCTCGTCTCGAAACAAGAGCCTGTCGCTGAAGCTCGCAACCGAGCGGTCGATCGGCATTCCGCACTCTGCCGGGCTCGATCGGCGCCGGCTTCTCATCGACATGTCGTGCAAGCGCGCCTCCTCGGCAAGAGCCGAAGCGGCAATCCGCCCACGCCGATGCCTCGCAGCTGCGGACAACCAAAAGAAAAAGGCGGCCCGAAGGCCGCCTTTCCGGAAAACTGCCGACGATGCAGCCGCTCAGGCGGCTTCGTCTTCCGCCGTGAAGACCGGGCCGGAATCCTTGCCCTTGGCCTCGACGTCGCGGTCGACGAACTCGATGATCGCCATCGGCGCGTTGTCGCCGAAGCGGAAGCCCGCCTTCATGATGCGGAGATAGCCGCCGTTGCGCTCCTTGTAGCGCGGGCCGAGGACCGCGAAGAGCTTGCCGACGAGCTCGACATCCTTGATCTGCGCGATCGCCTGGCGGCGGGCGTGCAGGTCGCCGCGCTTGCCGAGCGTGACCAGCTTCTCGACGACCGGACGCAGGTCCTTGGCCTTCGGCAGGGTGGTGGTGATCTGCTCGTGCTTGATCAGGGCCTGAGCCATGTTGGCGAACATCGCCTGGCGATGCTCGGCCGAGCGGTTGAAACGACGACCGCGGAAACCGTGACGCATTGTTTGGCTCCTTCGTTGCTTACGGCCGCCGTGCCACGGTACGGCCGTTCCTTATGCTCCGGCTCGGGATGAACCGGGCGGGGTTGGCGCGGGATGCCTCCCGCGCCGGTTGAAGCTCAGTAGTGCTCTTCGAAGCGCTTCGCGAGCTCTTCGATGTTCTCCGGCGGCCAGCCCTGGACGTCCATGCCCAGGTGAAGGCCCATGGTGGCGAGCACTTCCTTGATCTCGTTCAGCGACTTGCGGCCGAAGTTCGGGGTGCGCAGCATCTCGCCCTCGGACTTCTGGATGAGGTCGCCGATATAGACGATGTTGTCGTTCTTGAGGCAGTTGGCCGAGCGGACCGAAAGCTCGAGCTCGTCGACCTTCTTGAGCAGCGCCGGGTTGAAGGGCAGCTGCGGCGCGGCCGAGACGGCCTCTTCCTTGCGCGGCTCCTCGAAGGTGATGAAGACGGCGAGCTGGTCCTGCAGGATGCGGGCGGCGAGCGCCAGCGCGTCCTCGGGGGTGACCGAGCCGTTGGTCTCGATCGCCAGCGTCAGCGAATCCTTGTCGAGGTTCTGGCCTTCGCGGGTGTTCTCGACCCGGTAGGACACCTTCTTGACCGGCGAGTACAGGCTGTCGACCGGGATCAGGCCGATCGGCGCATCCTCGGGGCGGTTCTGCTCGGCCGGGATGTAGCCCTTGCCGGTGTTGACCGTGAACTCCATGCGGATCTCGGCCCCGTCGTCGAGGGTGCAGAGCACCAGCTCGGGGTTCAGGATCGAGACGTCGCCGATGGTGTTGATGTCACCGGCGGTGACGGTGCCCGGGCCCGACTTGCGCAGGGTCATGCGCTTCGGTCCCTCGCCCTGCATCTTGATGGCGATCGCCTTGATGTTGAGGACGATGTCGGTGACGTCCTCACGGACGCCCGGAATCGAGGAGAACTCGTGCAGTACGCCGTCGATCTGGACGGCGGTGACGGCCGCGCCCTGGAGCGACGACAGGAGCACGCGGCGCAGAGCATTGCCGAGCGTCATGCCGAAGCCGCGCTCAAGCGGACGCGCGATCACGGTGGCCAGACGCTTCGGGTCGTCTCCGACCTTGACTTCGAGCTTGTTCGGCTTGGAAAGATCCTGCCAGTTCTTGCTGATCACGACCGCACTCCTGGTGCTGAATTCATCTGGCGGCCGAAAGCCGCCCCGGACAGGCGCCCGCCCCTGCGGGCGCCTTCAAGGCTACAAGTCAGGCGTCAGACGCGACGGCGCTTGCGCGGCCGGCAGCCATTGTGCGGGATCGGCGTGACGTCGCGGATCGAGGTCACGGTGAAGCCCGCGGCCTGGAGAGCGCGAAGAGCCGACTCGCGGCCCGAACCCGGACCGGTCACCTCGACCTCGAGGGTGCGCATGCCGTGCTCGGCAGCCTTGCGGGCGGCGTCCTCGGCGGCGACCTGCGCGGCGTAGGGGGTCGACTTGCGCGAGCCCTTGAAGCCCATCGTACCGGCCGAGGACCACGAGATCGTGTTGCCCTGCGCGTCGGTGATGGTGATCATGGTGTTGTTGAACGAGGCGTTCACATGGGCGACGCCGGAAACGATGTTCTTGCGTTCCCTACGGCGAACGCGCTGGGCTTCTTTAGCCATGGTCTTTTCTCTTGTCCTTCAGGCGCGCCCGTCATTCCAGGCGCTGGGGAAGCCGCCCACCCCTTCGGGTCAG
Source organism: Allobosea sp. 67-29 (assembly GCF_001898115.1). Taxonomy (GTDB): domain Bacteria; phylum Pseudomonadota; class Alphaproteobacteria; order Rhizobiales; family Beijerinckiaceae; genus Allobosea. The sequence goes on from NZ_MKSQ01000007.1 coordinate 585,318, forward strand.
GCGGCGCAAAGCAGCGGGCCGGAGAACCGGCCCGCCGAAATCACTTCTTCTTGCCGGCGATCGGCTTCGCCTTGCCCTTGCGGGTGCGGGCGTTGGTGTGCGTGCGCTGGCCGCGGACCGGCAGCGAGCGGCGATGGCGCAGGCCGCGATAGCAGCCGAGATCCATCAAGCGCTTGATGTTCATCGAGACCTCGCGGCGCAGATCGCCCTCGACGAGGTAGTCCCGGTCGATCGCCTCGCGGATCTGGAGGACCTCGGCGTCGGTCAGCTGGTTGACGCGGCGCTCCGGCGCGATGCCGACCTTCTCGACGATCTCCTGGGCCTTGGCCGCGCCAATGCCGTGGATGTACTGCAGGCCGATGACGACGCGCTTGCCGGTGGGAATGTTGACGCCCGCGATACGAGCCATGACCTCATCTCCATGTCGGCCGAAGCGCCCGATGGCACCCCGGCGGTGGGAAAAATCCCGCGTCCGGTGGAGGCCGGCTCATGCAGGATGTCGAACGATTCCACGCGAGAACGCGACGTCGCCCCTTCTTGCGAAGGTAACGGCATCGCTCCCATGAAACCGGATAGCGGCTCGTTAGCGACTCGGGCTGCAGGAGTCAACCCATGCAACCCAAGATTCATGCCAACGAGCTGGCGAAGAGCTTCGCTCTAGCCGCGCACTGTTTCTGACAGTGCACTCTCGATCGCCGCCGAGACCGCATCGATCGGATGCATGCCGTCGATCTCAGTCAGCTGGCCGCGCTTGGCGTAATAGGGCGCCACGATCGCGGTATCGCGATTATACGCCTCCAGCCGGGTCTTGAAGACCTCCGGATCGTCATCCTTGCGTACCGGCTGGCCGGCCGCCCTCGCCTCCTCGGCGCGGCGGACGATGCGATCGACAAGCTTCGACTGGTCGACCTTGAGCTCGAGCACCGCGTCGAGCTTCAGGCCCTTGCCTTCCAGCATCTTGTCCAGGGCTTCGGCCTGCGCCAGCGTCCGCGGGAAGCCGTCGAGGATGAAGCCCTTCTTGGCGTCCGGCTCCTCGATCCGGTCGGCGACGATGCCGATGACGATCTCGTCCGAGACCAGTCCGCCTGCGTCCATCACGGCCTTGGCCTGCTGGCCGACCGGCGTACCGGCGGCGACGGCTGCGCGCAGCATGTCGCCGGTGGAGAGTTGCGGAATGCCATGCTTCGCGACGATGCGCGCCGCCTGAGTGCCTTTGCCCGCCCCCGGCGGCCCCAGGAAAATCAACCGCATCTTATCTCCGCGCTCCTCGCAATTTGGCCTTCTTGACCAGCCCCTCGTACTGATGGGCCAGCAGGTGCCCGTGGACCTGGGCCACGGTATCCATCGTCGTCGTCACCACGATGAGCAGCGAGGTGCCGCCCAGGAGGATGATCGGAATCTGAGCATAGGTGATCATGAACTCGGGGATAAGGCAGACGATGGTCAGATAGCCTGCGCCGAGCACGGTGATCCGGGTCAGGATGCGGTCGATATGCTCGGCCGTCCGCTCGCCGGGACGGATGCCCGGCATGAAGCCGCCATGCTTCTTGAGGTTGTCCGCCGTCTCGACCGGGTTGAACACGATCGCCGTGTAGAAGAAGCAGAAGAAGATGATCAGCGCCGCATAGAGCACCATGAACAGCGGCCGGCCATGGGCGAGATAGGTCGCGATCGTCGAGAGGATGCCGGTGCCGCCCTGCGCCTGCGAGAAGCTGGCGATCGTGGTCGGCAGCAGCAGCAGCGAAGAGGCGAAGATCGGCGGGATGACGCCCGAGGTGTTGAGCTTCAGCGGCAGGAACGAGGTCTGGCCCTCATACATGCGGTTGCCGACCTGGCGCTTCGGGTAGTTGATCAGCAGGCGCCGCTGGGCGCGCTCCATGAACACGCAGAAGGCGATGACGCAGATCGCCATCACAAGGATGCCGAGCAGAAGCCCGGTCGAGATCGCACCTTGCCGGCCGAGCTCGAGGGTCTGGGCGAGCTGCGCCGGAAATTCGGCGATGATGCCCGCAAAGATGATCATCGAGGTGCCGTTGCCGATGCCACGGCTGGTGATCTGCTCGCCGAGCCAGAGCAGGAACATCGTGCCGCCAACCAGCGTGATCGTGGTCGAGAGCAGGAAGAACGGCCCCGGCTCCAGCACGAGATTGCCCGAACCTTGCAGACCCACGCCGATCGCATAGGCCTGGAACACCGCCAGAACCAGCGTGAGGTAGCGGGTGTACTGGTTGAGGATCTTGCGGCCCTGCTCGCCTTCCTTCTTCAGCGCCTCGAAGCTCGGAATGACGCTGGAAAGCAGCTGCACGATGATCGAGGCCGAAATGTAAGGCATGATCGCCAGCGCGAAGATCGCCAGCCGGCCGACGGCGCCGCCTGAAAACATGTTGAACAGGCCCAGCACGCCGGCCTGGCCCTGCTGGCGGAACAGGTCGGTCACCGCATCGGGATTGATCCCCGGCAGCGGGATATAGGTCCCCAACCGATAGACCAGCAGCGCACCGAGCGTGAACCAGATGCGCTTCTTGAGTTCGTCCGCCTTGGCGAGCGCCCCGAAATTGAGGTTTGCCGCTAGCTGTTCAGCCGCCGATGCCATGCGTCGGATCCCTGGGTCTCAGTCGATATTGAAGCACGCCGTCTGCCGAAGTCGCGGTGCGATTTTCAGGGGCGTACTGTGCGTCAAACAGTCGAACGGCGGCCAAGGCGCATGGCCCGGCCGCCGTTCGCGAACGTCATGTAGGCGTTCTGGTCACGCCTGTGAAGCGGCGGCCAGGATCTTGACCGAACCGCCGGCCTTCTCGATCGCCGCGACGGCCGACTTGGAAGCGCCGGCGACCTCGAAGGCGAGCTTGGTCTTGAGCTCGCCATTGCCGAGGATCTTGACGCCGTCCTTGGCCTGGCGCGTGATCACGCCGGCGGCGACGAGCGCCTCGACGGTGACGGCGCCCTTGGCATCGAGCTTGCCCGCCTCGACGGCCTCCTGGATGCGGCCGAGGTTCACCTCGTTCAGCTCCTTGGCGAAGAGGTTGACGAAGCCGCGCTTCGGCAGGCGCCGATAGAGCGGCATCTGGCCGCCTTCGAAGCCCTTGACCGCCACGCCGGCGCGGGCCTTCTGGCCCTTGACGCCACGTCCGCCGGTCTTGCCCTTGCCGGAGCCGATGCCGCGGCCGACGCGGATGCGCGACTTGGCCGCGCCTTCGTTGTCACGAATCTCGTTGAGTTTCATGTGTCTGCCTCCTCACTTCGCGTCGACGACGCGCACGAGGTGCTTGACCTTCTCGACCATGCCACGCACCGCGGGGGTGTCCTGGAGGGTCGAGCGGCGGCGAATCTTGTTCAGGCCGAGACCGATCAGGGTCTGGCGCTGGGTGGCGTCGCGGCGGATCGGGGAGCCGATCTGCTCGACGGTGACGGTCTTCTCAGACTTTGCCATCGATGCCTCCTCACGCTTCCGCGGCCGCATCCGCGCCGGCGTCGCGGCGGCGGGTCTGCAGGGCCGAAACCTTGAGCGAGCGACGGGCCGCGACCGAGCGCGGGCTGTCCTCGTTCTTCAGCGCGTCGAAGGTGGCGCGCACGAGGTTGTACGGGTTGGAGGAGCCGAGCGACTTGGACACGACGTCCTGCATGCCGACCGCCTCGAAGACGGCGCGCATCGGGCCGCCGGCGATGATGCCGGTACCGGCCGGAGCGGCGCGCAGCACGACCTTGCCGGCGCCATGGCGGCCCTGCACGTCGTGATGGAGGGTACGGCCCTCGCGCAGCGGGATGCGGACGAGGCCGCGCTTGGCGGCTTCCGTCGCCTTGCGGATCGCCTCGGGAACTTCACGGGCCTTGCCGTGGCCGAAGCCGACGCGGCCCTTCTGGTCGCCGACGACGACGAGCGCGGCGAAGCCGAAGCGACGTCCGCCCTTCACCACCTTGGCGACGCGGTTGATGTGGACGAGCTTGTCCACGAATTCGGAATCGCGCTCTTCGCTATCCCGACGCTCACGCGGCTCTCTAGCCATGTGTTGAGTCCTCTTACTTGCGCGGACGAGGATCGAAGCCCCGCCGCTCGCTCGAGCCTAACCCCGTGCGTCATTGCCCGGGGAAGCTTGGAAACGGGTTTCGCCCGCCTGGCGCTCGCGCACCGGACGGGCGAAATCCGAAAACCTCAGAAGCTGAGGCCGCCCTCGCGGGCCGCATCGGCCAGCGCCTTGACGCGGCCATGGTACATATAGGGACCGCGGTCGAAGACCACCTCCGTCACGCCGGCCTTGACCGCGCGCTCGGCGACGATCTTGCCGATCTGGGCGGCGGACTCGACATTCGCGCCGGACTTGATGTCCTTGCGCAGGTCCTTGTCCAGCGTCGAGGCCGAAGCGAGGGTGACCCCCTTCACGTCGTCGATGACCTGGGCGTAGATCTGCTTGCCGGTGCGGTGCACCGACAGGCGCGGGCGACCATTGGCAACCGCCTTGATCGCGCGGCGAACGCGGGCCTTGCGGCGCGCAGTGTTGTCGTTCTGCTTGCTCATGGCGCTTACTTCTTCTTGCCTTCCTTGCGGAAGATGAATTCGCCGGCGTACTTGACGCCCTTGCCCTTGTAGGGCTCGGGGCCGCGATACTCGCGGATCTCCGCGGCGATCTGCCCGACGACCTGCTTGTCGATGCCGGCGACGACGATCTCCGTCGGCTTCGGCGTCGTGATCGCGATGCCGGCCGGGATGTCGTAGTCGATGTCGTGGCTGTAGCCGAGCGACAGCTTCAGCACCTTGCCGTTCACGGCGGCGCGATAGCCGACGCCGTTGATCTCGAGGCGCTTCTCGAAACCGGCGGTGGTGCCGATCACGAGGTTGTTGATGCGGGCACGCGAGGTGCCCCAGAGCGCGCGGGCGCGCTTCGACTGCGAACGCGGCTGCACCGCGATCGCGCCGTCCTCCATGGCGACCGAGACGTCCTCGGGCACCTCGAAGGAAAGCTCGCCCTTCGAGCCCTTGACCTTGACGAGCTGGCCGGTGACCGAGGCGGTGACGCCCGCGGGAACCGGAACCGGCTTCTTACCGATACGAGACATTGGATCTCTCCTGAAGATGAGCGGCGCCTGACGGGTCAGAAGACCCGGCAGAGCACTTCGCCGCCCACGTTCTGCTCGCGGGCCACATGGTCGGCCATCACGCCCTTCGGCGTCGAGACGATGGTCACGCCGAGGCCGTCGGCCACGCGCGGCATGGTCTCGACCGACGAATAGACGCGGCGGCCGGGCTTCGAGACACGGGAGATCGACCGGATGACCGGCTGACCCTCGTGATACTTCAGCTCGATGTCGAACTCGGTCCGGCCGTTGCCGAACTCGGTCGTCGAGTAGCCGCGGATGTAGCCCTCGGTCTGAAGCACGTCGAGCACGCGGGCCCGCAGCTTCGAGCCGGGGGTGGACACGCGCGACTTGCGGCGCATCTGCGCATTGCGGATGCGGGTCAGCAGATCGCCGAGCGGATCAATGACTGCCATTGTTCCTGTCCTCCTTACCAGCTCGACTTCACGAGGCCGGGAACCAGCCCCTTGTTGCCGAGCTCACGCAGCGCGACACGCGACATCTTCAGCTTGCGGTAGAACGCACGCGGACGGCCGGTCACCTCGCAACGGTTGCGGATGCGGTTCTTGGCCGAGTTGCGCGGCAGCTCGGCGAGCTTCAGGCGAGCGAGGAAGCGCTCGTCCATCGGCTGGTTGTCGTCATTGGCGATTGCGAGCAGACGAGCCCGGCGGCCGGCGAATTTCTTCACCAGCTTCCTGCGGCGCTCGTTGTTCTCGACGGAGCTTTTCTTAGCCATCGATCTCTCCTGGTTTCCGCGTTTGAACGGTCAGTTCACTGCCGGAACGGGAAGTTGAAGTGCTTGAGCAGGGCGCGCGCCTCGTCGTCCGACTTCGCAGTCGTGCAGACGATCACGTCCATGCCCAGGACCTGGTCGACCTTGTCGTAGTTGATCTCGGGGAACACGATGTGCTCCTTGATCCCGAGCGCGAAATTGCCGCGCCCGTCGAACGACTTCGGGTTCAGGCCCCGGAAGTCGCGCACCCGCGGAAGCGCGATGGTGACGAGCCGGTCGACGAACTCGTACATCCGCGTCTTGCGCAGCGTGACCTTGCAGCCCACCGGCATGTTCTCGCGCAGCTTGAAGCCGGCGATGGCCAGGCGGGACTTGGTGATGATCGGCTTCTGGCCGGCGATGAGGGCGAGATCGCCCGCGGCGTTGTCGACCTTCTTGCGGTCCGCCGTCGCCTCGCCAACACCCATGTTGATGACGATCTTCTCGATCGTCGGCACTTCCATGGCGTTCTTGTAGCCGAATTCCTTGATCATCGCGGGACGGACGACGTCCTCGTAATGCTTCTTCATGCGCGGCGAGAGAGCCGCCTGCTGAGCTTCAGCCATCGATCAGATCCCCCGAACGCTTGGCGAAACGAACCTTGCGGCCGTCATCGAGCACCTTGAAACCGACGCGGGTCGCCTTGCCGTCCTTGGGATCGGCGACGGCAATGTTCGACAGGTCGATCGTCGCTTCCTTGCTGATGATGCCGCCCTCGGACTGCGGGGACTGCTTGGTGTGGCGCTTCACCAGATTGACGCCACGCACGACGGCGCGGGCATCCTTCGGGAGCACCTGCAGCACTTCGCCGGTCTTGCCCTTGTCGCGGCCGGCGAGCACGACGACCTTGTCGCCCTTCTTGATCTTCGCAGCCATCACAGCACCTCCGGCGCCAGCGAGATGATCTTCATGTGGTTCTTGGCGCGCAGCTCGCGCGGAACCGGTCCGAAGATACGGGTGCCGACCGGCTCCTTCTGGTTGTTGATCAGCACGGCCGCATTGCGGTCGAAACGGATCACCGAGCCGTCGGGGCGCTTGACGTCCTTGGCGGTGCGCACGACGACCGCCTTCATGACGTCGCCTTTCTTCACGCGGCCGCGCGGGATAGCTTCCTTGATCGAAACGACGATGATGTCGCCGACACCGGCGTACTTGCGCTTCGACCCGCCGAGAACCTTGATGCACATCACACGACGCGCGCCGGAGTTGTCGGCGACGTCGAGATTCGTCTGCACCTGGATCATGGCCTTGATCCTTCCTAGTGGTATCAGGCGGTTTCCCGGACGGCCTCAGCGCTGGCCGGGACTACGACTGACGGGGGTCGATCGCCCCCTGGCCTCAAAACAAAACACGATCCGCAACGGTGGCTTCCACCTTTGCGGAGAAACATGTCCGGCTTCTTTCCGCCCCGCCCTGCCCCGTGATTCGGGGCCGGGCGAAGCCGTTCCCGACTTACGCCTTGGGGGCGTCGTCGAGTACAACCCAGCTTTTCAGCTTGGAAATCGGCTTGGACTCCTCGATCCACACCGTGTCGCCGACCTTGAACGAACCCGCCTCGTTGTGGGCGTGATAGTTCTTCGTGCGGCGAACCGTCTTCTTGAGGAGCGGGTGCGTATAACGCCGCTCGACCTTGACCACAACAGTTTTGTTCTGCTTGTCGCTGACGACGACGCCCTGCAGTACGCGCTTAGGCATTATTCTCTCCTCACGCGCTCGCCGCGACGGTCTTCGACCGCTGCAGCGTCTTGATACGGGCGATGTCCTTGCGCACCTCGGTGACGCGCGCGGTATTCTCGAGCTGGCCCGTCGCCTTCTGGAAGCGCAGGTTGAACTGCTCCTTCTTCAGCTTGAGCAGTTCGTCCTGGAGCTGGTCCGTGCTCATCGCGGTGAGGTCGGACAGACGCTTGGTGGTTTTCATCTCGCCCTCCCTTACTCGGCGATGCGCTGGATGAAGCGGGTCTTGATCGGCAGCTTGGCCGCGCCGAGGCGGAGCGCCTCGCGGGCGATCTCCTCGGACACGCCGTCGAGCTCGAACATGATCCGCCCCGGCTTGACCTTGGCAGCCCAGAATTCGGGCGAACCCTTGCCCTTACCCATGCGGACTTCGGTCGGCTTGGCCGAGACCGGCACGTCGGGGAACACGCGGATCCAGACGCGGCCAACACGCTTCATCGCGCGGGTGATGGCACGGCGGGCGGCCTCGATCTGCCGGGCGGTGACCCGCTCCGGCTCCTGGGCCTTCAGGCCGAACTGGCCGAAGTTGAGGTCCGTGCCGCCCTTGGCGACGCCGTGGATGCGTCCCTTGAACTGCTTGCGGAACTTGGTGCGTTTTGGTTGCAGCATGGCTCTTCTCGATCAGCCTTACGCAGCCTGCTCGCGACGATCGCGATCGCGGTGATCGCGATCACGGCCGCCGGAACGGCCGCCCTCGTCGGAGAGGCGCTTGTCCTGGGCCATCGGGTCGTGTTCCAGGATCTCGCCCTTGAAGATCCAGACCTTGATGCCGCACGTCCCGTAGGTCGTGAAGGCGGTCGCCACGCCGTAATCGACGTCGGCGCGCAGCGTGTGCAGCGGCACACGGCCCTCGCGATACCATTCGAGGCGGGCGATCTCGGCGCCGCCGAGGCGGCCCGAGCAGTTGATGCGGATGCCCTCGGCGCCGAGACGCATCGCCGACTGCACGGCGCGCTTCATGGCGCGACGGAAGGCGACGCGGCGCTCGAGCTGCTGGGCGATCGAGTCGGCGACGAGCGTCGCGTCGATCTCGGGCTTGCGCACCTCGACGATGTT
>NZ_MKSQ01000008.1:0-10879 GCF_001898115.1 Allobosea sp. 67-29
CAAGGCGACGATCGACCAGGCGAAGCCGCTGCCCGCCAAGGGCCCGGCCGATGCGACGATGCCCCGCTAGACTTCGAAGCAGTCGATGCCGTGAGTAACGGCAACGCTGGCGATGTTGTCGCGCAGGTTTATCGGTTTCAAAATTGGCTTTTGCAGAATGGCGGACATCTTGTTGGCTCGGAGACAGCGATTGCTCAAGCCACGTCGGCCACGAACATTATGGCAATGAGCAATGAAATGCGGGCGGTCCTAGTTGAATAAGGCCGGATGTCTGATGAGGGCTCAGACTACGTCGTGCGGGCGGTACGAGACGCGATTTCGGCTTCGAAGCGGCCGCTCGAAACGAACGGAAAATAACCGCCGGTATCGACTGGGCCCAGTTAGTCATCTTCATGGCGTCGGTCACGCGATTTCCATCAGAATTATAGGCAAAATCGTAGCCCACCGTGCCCCGCCACTGAATCATACCGCGGCCTTTCGTGCGGTCGCGCGATAACTGAACCCGATTTGTTCTGCGCGGGGGGGGGCGGGTATGTGTCCCTCTCCCGCTACACACCCCCGAAACCGCGCATCATGGCAGGCGCAACAGTCCCACGAACGCAAACGCCTTGGCAACTTTCAGCGCGCCCGCCCCGAAGCAAGACAGCGATGCGATTCCGACCAACGTGCAGAGGGCGACCAATGCCACCGAAGCCGTATCCCAACGCTCGAATGCCTTGTTCACAGTGTCGGGATCTTCCGGGCCAAAAAGGTTGTTGCCCAATACATTATTGGAGGTCTAACCTTCATTGAAATGCGTCGCTTTGAAAGCGAACCACTGAAGATAAGCCATCCCTGCCAGTGCGACCGCGAAGATCAGGCCAGCTAGAAAAAAGTTCATGCCAAGCTGCAGCTTGGCGGTAAAGGCCGGAAGGAACATCCTGGGGATGGCGTCTGTCTTGGAATAGAGCCCGCCGAGCAGCGTCAGCAGAGCTACGATTGCTCCGCCATTCAACAAGACTGCATTGCGAATAAAGGCTTTGCCGTGATCAGCGGCAACGTTGAGCGCCGCGAGGCGCATCGCGTGGTGGTGCTGGGCGAAGAGCTTCTGCCCCTCTTTGCCGTTCGCATAGTCGGTCGCTCGTAGCTTTCGGCCTTGCTCGCGCAACTCCGCCCTAATGGCGAAAAACTCCTCTTCGCTCTGGGCTTGATACATGGGGTCCGGAGGAAGCTTGTTGTCGGTCAAGGAGCGATCCTGCCTTGGAGGGGTGCGCTTAACCTTTCCTAGCCAGGAGCAGTTCGGCAAGGCCTTCGTGCGCCTGACGCGACGCGCGATTCGGAGAACGTCCCCTGAACATTTGTCGGGACTCTGTGTCCCGAACGGTGCATTTCAGCCCCGTTTCGTTCCCAAATATTCCAGAGGCCGGCGATACCGCCAGCCTCCAACTATTTGATTTTAAAGGGCTTTATGGTCGGAGCGAGAGGATTCGAACCTCCGACCCCTTGTCCCCCAGACAAGTGCGCTAACCGGGCTGCGCTACGCTCCGACGGATCGGCTTATAGTGGCGGGTCGCCTCGGATGCAATCAGCTTCGGAAGGCTCGCGCGAGAACTTTCTGTTCATCGCCCGCTCGAAGGCCGGCCGAAGGCGTCATCACGATCTGGCCCTGCTCCCGACCGTCCCAGGCAGCAGCTCTCGCCGGAGGCATGACCGTCGCGGCAACAGCTCGAAGATGTGGACCAGGCAAATGACAACGTTGTCATGACAATTATTCGATGCTAAGCCGCCTTAAATCGCAGGGATCGTGCCGCATGCAGATGAGTGATGCGAAGGGTGAAGCCGTCCTGGACGCCACGTTTCGCGGGGTGCCCTTCGCGGCCCCGACGCCGGCATCGCGCTTCCCGCAGGCGGGACTCCGGCCGAGCCACGGCGATCTGGCGCTGCCGGCCCTGACGCTCGGCGAGGCCGCACTGCGCGCCAACCGCGCGCTGTTCTTCCGCTATCTCGCCGCCCATGGCGCCGAAGTCGCCCCCCATGCCAAAACGCCGATGTCCCCCGAGATCGTCGCCGAGTTGCGCGATGCCGGAGCCTGGGGCGCCTCGGTCGCCAATATCCAGCAGGCAGCCGTGCTGATGCAGTCTGGTGAGCGGCGGCTCCTGCTCGCCAACCAAATCGGCGGCGGGACCGCCGGGCGCCGCCTGGGAGCGCTGCTTGCCGCCTATCCGGATGTTGAGCTCTCGGCCTTCGCCGACAGCCCGGAAGCGGTCGCGACGCTCGCCATCGCCGCCGAAACCGGCGGCCGGACAGGCCTGCCAATCCTCGTCGAGATCGGAGACGGGCGCGCCGGCGCGCGCAACGATGCCGCCGTCGCTGCCGTCATCGCCGCCGTGCGCGCAGCCGCCCCGCGCCTGCGCCTAGCGGGCGTCGCGACCTATGAGGGGGCCGTGGCGGGCCCCGACCAAGCCAAGACGCGAGCCGCCATCACCCGGTTGATGGCGCGCACGGCCGCCTCCTTTGCCGCCGTCCGGGCTGCGGAACCGGACACGGAGCTCATCCTGAGCGCCGGCGGCTCGGCCTTTTTCGATCTCGTGATCGCGGCCCTGTCTCCAATCGTCGCCGCAGATGGCCGGACGACGCTGCTCCTTCGCAGCGGTGCGATCTTCTTCGCCGATCACGGCGTCTACGCGAAGGCTTTCGCCGCGCTCGACGAGCGTGGCGGCCTCGTCATCGGAGCGGAAAAGCTCAAGGCCGCCGAAGCCTTCCGCCCGGCGCTGCGGCTCTGGGCCGAGGTGCTGTCGCGGCCGGAGCCAGGGCTCGCCATCGCCGGCTTCGGCATGCGCGACGTCTCCTTCGATCAGGGCCTGCCGGTGTTGCTCTCCATCTACCGTGACGGACAGGAGCTCGCCGGTGCAGCCGACGGTATCGTGGTCGAGAAGCTCAACGACCAGCATGCGTTCCTGCGCCTGCCGCCGGAGAGCGGGCTCGAGGTCGGGGACGTGCTTTGCCTCGGCATCTCCCATCCCTGCACCTGCCTGGATCGCTGGCGTCTCGTCTTCGGCCTCGGCGAGGACGGTAGCGTGACGCGCGTCCTGCGTACCCATTTCGGCTGAGGCGGGCATGAATTTTCAGCAGCTCTGGCGCTATCAGGACCAGTTCGTCGAAGGGGCGCTGATCACGCTGGCGCTGACATTGATTGCGGCCGTGGTCGGGCTGGCGATCGGCGTCGCCGGTGCAGCCCTGCTGCGCGGCGGCGCGAAACCGGTCAGGCTGGCGGTCCGCTCCTATATCGAGATCTTCCGCAACACGCCGTCGTTGATCCAGATCTTCCTGATCTTCTTCGTGCTGCCGGCGGCCGGGCTGAAGCTGCCGGCCTTCGAGGCGGCCGCGGTGGCGCTGAGCTTCTATTTCGGCGCCTATGCCATCGAGATCGTCCGCGCCGGGCTGGATTCGATCCCGAAGAGCCAGGTCGAGGCGGGGCAATGCCTCGGGCTGACGCGCTGGGAGGTCTTCCGCCACATCGTGCTGCCGCCGGCGCTGCGCAACGTCTACCCGGCCTTCACCGCTCAGTTCGTTCTGCTGCTGCTCGGCACCTCGCTCGCCTCGCAGGTCGCAGCCGGCGAGTTGTTCCATGCGGCGAGCTTCATCGAGAGCCGGACCTATCGCAGCTTCGAGGTCTATGCGGTGGTCTGCGCGATCTATTTCGCGATGGTGATCGCGTTCAAGGCGCTCTTCGCCGTCATCGGGCTGGCCGCCTTCCGCTGGCCGATCAGGCGCTGAGGGAGAGCAGGCACCATGCGTTCCTTCGGCTTCATCGATCTTCTTTCCTTCGTCCACGCACTGCAATGGACGGTCGTCCTGGTGCTGGTCGCGCTCGCCTTCGGCGGCCCGCTCGCGCTGCTGCTGGCGACGACCCGCACCAGCCGCTTCGCGCCGCTGCGCTGGCTCGCTGCCGGGCTGATCCAGCTCATCCAGGGCGTGCCGCTGCTCGGACTCCTGTTCTTCTTCTACTTCGGCATGCCGGTCTTCCTCGGCATCGAGGTGCCGGCGCTGGTCGCGGTCGGCATGGCCTACACGCTCTATACGGCGGGCTTCCTCGGCGACATCTGGCGGGGCGGCATCGAGGCGGTGAAGCCGGCGCAATGGGAGGCCGGCGCCTGCCTCGGCCTCACCACCTGGCAGCAGTTCCGCCACATCATCGGGCCGCAGGCCCTGCGGATGTCGCTGCCGCCGACCGTCGGCTTCCTAGTCCAGCTCATCAAGGGCACCTCGCTCGCCTCGATCGTCGGCTTCGTCGAGCTCGCCCGCGCCGGCCAGGTGGTCAGCGCCGCGACGTTCCAGCCCCTTCTCGCCTACGGCATCGTCGCCGCGATCTATTTCGCGCTGTGCCTGCCCCTGACTCTCTGGTCGCGCACCCTGGAGGCCCGTCTCAATGGCGCTCGTTGAAATCCGCGATGTCCGCAAGAGCTTCGGCCAGGTCGAGGTGCTGAAAGGCGTTTCGCTCGACGTCAAGGAGGGCGAGATCGTCACGATCATCGGCCGTTCGGGCTCGGGCAAGTCAACGCTGCTGCGCTGCATCAACGCGCTGGAGACAATTGATTCCGGCTCGATCACCGTCGAGGGACAGGCGGTCAGCGCCGGCATGGCCAATCTGCGCCAGTTCCGCCAGCGCGTCGGCATCGTCTTCCAGGCTTTCAACCTGTTTCCGCATCTCACCGTCGAGAAGAACATCACGCTGGCGCCGTTGCTGACGAAGAAGATCGGCAAGGCGCAGGCGCGCCCGCTGGCGCTCGACGTGCTCGGCCGCGTCGGCCTCGCCGACAAGATCGACGCTTGGCCGGAACGGCTCTCGGGCGGCCAGCAGCAGCGCGTCGCCATCGCCCGCTGCCTCGCCATGGCGCCGCATCTGATGCTGTTCGACGAGGTCACCTCGGCGCTCGACCCCGAGCTCGTCGGCGAGGTGCTCAAGGTGATGGAGGACATGGCCCGGCAGGGCATGACCATGGTCCTCGTCACCCACGAGATGGGTTTCGCCCGCAACGTCGCGAACAAGATCGTCTTCATGCACCAGGGCAAGGTCTGGGAAGAGGGGCCGCCGGCCGAGCTCTTCGCCAATCCCAGGACGCCCGAGCTGCGCAGTTTCATCAACTCGGTGAAGTAGCCGACGTCCAAGGCTGCACGAGACCTCAGAGGAGAAGACCCATGTCCCTGTTCAAGACCATGATGGCGGGGCTCGTTGCCGCCGCAGCGCTCGCCGCCCCCGTCGCGGCCAAGGCCGACAAGCTCCAGGATGTCCTCAAGGCCGGGAAGCTGCGCGTCGGCATCCTGACCGATGCCGCCCCCTGGGGCTTCAAGGACGCCAAGGGCGAGATCGCCGGCCTCGACGCCGACATCGCCAAGCTGCTCTCGGACGATCTCGGCGTGAAGCTCGAACTCGTGCCTGTCACCGGCGCCGCCCGCATCCCGAGCCTGCTCGCCGACAAGATCGACGTGCTCGTCGCCGGCCTCGGTGCCACGCCCGAGCGCGCCCAGCAGATCATGTTCTCGCAGCCCTACGCGGTGGTGAACCTCGGCGTCTACGGACCGAAGTCGATCCCCGCCGCCACCGGCAAGAAACCCGACAACCTCAATGGCAAGACCGTCGCCGTCGCCAAGGGCACGACGCTCGACCTCTGGCTGACCGACAACGCGCCGGGCGTGAAGGTCGTGCGCTTCGAGGACACCCCGGCGGCCATCGCCGCCTATCTCGCCGGCCAGGCCGATACCTTCGCAGAGAACAGCGCCATCGCGGTCAAGGTGATGGAGCAGAACCCCGGCAAGGAAGTCGAGATGAAATTCGTCATCCGCCAGTCGCCGGCTCATATCGGCGTCCGCCAGGGCGAGCAGAATCTGCTGAACTGGCTCAACACCTCGATCTTCTCGAACAAGCTGAATGGCAAGCTCGGCGCGCTCCAGCTCAAGTGGTTCAAGGAAGAGCAGACCCTGCCGACGCTCTGACGCGCCGATAAAACCCTTACTCCTGCCGACCACCGGGCGCTTCTCGCCCGGTGGTCTCCGTCGGCCCCTCGCAGGCCGGCGCGCGCCCCGAGGCTCCCATGCATACCGGTCTCTTCCACGCGCTCGACTTCGCCGCGAACGGCAAGGCGATCAGCCATCTCGGCATCCCCTTCTCGGTCGACCGCTCGCCCTATTTCCAGGTCAAGGTGCCGGTCTGCCGAATCAAGAACGGCGACGGGCCGCGCGTCCTGCTGATGGCCGGCAACCATGGCGACGAATATGAAGGCGAGATCGCGTTGACGCGCCTGATCCGCCGGCTCGATCCCCGCCAGGTCCGTGGCGAGATCACCATCCTGCCCTTCACCAACGCACCGGCGGTCTTCGCGGCCAGGCGCCGCTCCCCGCTCGACGAGGGCAACCTCAACCGTGCCTTCCCCGGCGATGCCGGAGGCACGCCGACTCAGCGCATCGCGCATTTCCTGGAAACCGAGCTGTTCCCTCGGCACGATGTCGTCTTCGACCTGCATTCGGGCGGCACCTCGATGGCGCATCTGCCTTGCGCGCTGATCGAACGGCAGGGCAGCCCGGAGATATTCGCGCGCGCGCTCGCGCTGATGGACTCGCTCGGCATGCCCTATGGCTTCGTGGCAGAAAACGGCGCGGCGGCGCCGACATCGATGGCGGCGGCGGCCCGTGCCGGTGCGATCGGCATTTCCGGCGAGTTCGGCGGCGGCGGCACCGTCACGCCGGAGAGCATGGCGCTCACGCAGCGCGCCGTCGACCGGTTGCTCATGACGCTCGGCAGCATCGCGGAACCGATCCTCGGCGCACATGAACCGATCGAGCGGCCCATGACGCTGCTCGCGCTGCAGAGCCATGAACAGGCGATCTACGCGACACGGCGGGGCTGGTTCGAGCCGGCGGTGGATTGCGGAGCGGAGGTCGCGGCCGGAACGCTGGCGGGCTGGTATCATGACTTCGGTCGCCTCGAGCTGAACGAGGACGAGTTGCGCTTCGCGGTGCCCGGCGTGGTGATCTCGCGCCGGTTGCACAGCGACAGCGAATCCGGCGACTGCCTGATCCAGGTCGGTCGCCGTCTGGATCGCGCCGCCTTTGGATTGAGCTGAGACGGCGTGTCTGACGGGAGGGCGAATGTCGGCGACCTATGACGACGTCTTGCGCGTCAGCGGACATGCGGCTGCGCCCCGCCCCGCGGCAAAGGCCCTCCGCATCGAGGAAGTGGCGCAGATCGCCGGCGTCTCTCCGATCACGGTGTCGCGCGCACTGCGCCAGCCGGAGAAGCTGAGCGAAAACACCCGCCGCAAGGTGCTCGCAGCGGTCGCCCAGACCGGCTACGAATCCAATCCGCATGCGCGGGCGCTGCGCTCGGGCCGCTCGACGCTGGTCGCGGCCTTCGTCTCCAACATCCTCAGCCAGCAGTTCGGATTGGCGATCCAGGGCCTGGCGGAGGAAATCGAGGCAGACGGCTACGAGCTGATGATCGGGCAGACCTCGTATTCCTATGCGAAGGAGGTCGCGATGATCCGGTCGCTGCGCAGCCTGCGGCCGGCCGCAGTGATGTTCACAGGCGTCATCGAGCTTGAGGAGAACCGACAGGCATTGCGCGAGCTCGGCATCCCGATCGTTGAAACCTGGGCCTTTCCCCGCGATCCGATCGACATGCTGGTCGGCTTCTCGAACGTCGATGCGGGCGCCATGGCTGCCCGGCATCTCGCGGCGCAAGGCTATCGGCGGCTCGCCTTCATCGGCCGCAGTGGCGGCCGCGGCGCGCTGCGCCTGCAGGGGTTCCGCGCAGAAGCGGAGCGCAACGGGCAGACGCTCGCGCGGGTCGAAACCGTGGAGGACGTCCGCAACATCGCCGACGGACGAGCCGCCCTGACACGGCTGCTCGCCGGGGGAAACAAGGTCGACGCTGCCTTTTGCGCGAACGATCTCCTGGCGACCGGGGCCCTGATCGAGGCCCGGGCCCGCGGCCTTGCGATCCCCTCGGATCTCGCCATCCTCGGATTCGGCGACAACGACACCGCCGGCGAGATCGCCCCCGGGCTGACCACGATCAGCATGGATGCCCATGAGCTCGGCCGTAGGGCCGGCGCCTTGCTGCGCGACCGCCTCGGCGGACGTGAACCGCGGCAGCCGCTCCAGAATCTCGCACTGCATCTCATCGTGCGCGGCAGCACGTAAGGGCGCTGCGGATGGAACGCGAGGCACAGGAGCCATCCCCCTTGCCTCGCTCGAGCGGTTCAGTGGCGAGCCAGCCAGTCCGTCAGCAAGCCGATATCCGCCTGGCTCAGGCCGTGCCCTGCGGGGAGGCTGCGCTGCTCCACCGCAGCACCGTTCTTCGCGAGTAGCGCCGCCAGCCCGGCCGAATCGGCCGCAGGGACGATCGGATCGAGCAGGCCGGAGAGCAGGAGTACGGGCTTGCCGGCCAGATCCGCTGACGCGGGATGGCGGAAGGGGGTCATCGCGCGCAGCAGCGCCGCGCCGGCCAGGGCCTGCGGCCGCAGGAGCAGCAGGCTCGCTGCGATATTGGCGCCGTTCGAGAAGCCGACGGCGATCGGCGCCGGCAAGCCGTAACGGGCCCGCGCCTGCTCGATGAAGTCGCCAAGCTCATGCGTCCGGCGGATCAGATCCTGCTCGTCGAAGACACCTTCCGCCAGCCGCCGGAAGAAACGCGGAGCCGTTCCTTCCAGCACCTTGCCGCGCGGCGAGAGCAGGCTCGCGCCCGGCGCGACCGCACGGCCGAGCGCAAGCAGATCGCGCTCGTCACCCCCGGTCCCGTGCAGGAGCAGAAGCGGCTTGCGGGCCGGGTCGGCGCCCGGCTCGAAGACATGAATGAAGCCGGTATCGGCATGGGTTTGCGTCATGGATCGTTTCCCTTCGAAAAGCGGAGAGGCCGCCCTGCCCCCGCTGGCGGCAGGCAGAGCGGCCCCGGTTGCGCCCGGCTCAGTCGAGCGCTGGCAGAACGGCCTCGATCTGGGCGCGATGCGCCTCGAGCCCGGGCGGCAGCTTGAGCGCGCGGCCGAGCTCGGCCGCCGGCTCGTCGACGGCGAAGCCGGGTATGTCGGTCGCGATCTCGAACAGAACGTGGCCGGGTTCCCGGAAGTAGACCGAGCGGAAGTAATTCCGGTCGCGCTGCTCCGTGGTCCGGATGCCGTGGTTCTCCGCAAGGCGACGCACCATCCCGTCCTGGGCCGCATCATCGGCGGCCCGGAAGGCGATGTGGTGCACCGAGCCTGCGCCCTGCCTGGCCGGCAGGAAGCCGCCCGCAACCCGCAAGTCGACGACGCCGCCCACCTTGGTGCCTTCGGCCGCATAGCGGATCAATGTCCCTTCGCGGGCGGCTTCGGCGAAGCCGAACACGTCCGTCAGGATCGCCGCCGTCGGCGCGGCATCGGCCAGGAGCAGGCTGACGCTGTGAAAGCCGCGGATCGCGTTCTCCGATCCAATGCCTCCATCGGTCCAGTACGGCTCGGCCTCGACGCCGGGCAGCCCGACGAGAGCGAGACGCATGCCATCGGGATCGCGGAAGCTCAGCACGGTCTCACCGAAGCGCTTCACCGGCGCCTCATGCGGCACGCCCTGCTCGACGAGCCGATGCGTCCAGAACCCGATCGCCCCTTCCGGAACACGAAACACGGTCTCCTGCGTTTCGCCGACGCCGAGCCGCCCCGGCGCAGCATGGTCCCACGGAAAAAAGGTCAGGATCGAGCCAGGCGCGGCATCGGCGTCGCCGTAATACAGGTGATAGGTGCCGGGATCGTCGAAATTGACGGTCTTCTTGACCAGCCGCAGGCCGAGCACGCGACCATAGAAGTCGAGATTGCGGCGGGCAGGCCCGGAAATGGCAGTGACGTGGTGAAGTCCGTTGATCTGCATGACGACGATCCTCCGCGTAAGAGATGATTCAGGAGGACGCCCCCGGTCGATGACCGGCAGGGCGGCGTCCCTTGCTGGCCAAGAGATTGGCGATGCCGGCGCCAAAAGCCAGAGTCAGAACATTGCACACGCGCAATGATATTATAGGAAAATCACAATTTGAATTGCAGAAGATCCGTGCCGATCCTGATCTCCGACAGCAACCCGCTTCATCGGAGAACCCGCCATGATCGATACCCGCCTCGCCCCTTACGGCGCCCTTGCCCTGCGCATCGCGCTCGGCGTCATGTTCATCGCCCACGCCTATCTCAAGCTCGTCATCTTCACTCCGGCCGGCTTCACCGGCTATCTCGGGCAGGTCGGGCTTCCCGGCTTCCTCGCCTGGCCGATCATGCTGGCCGAGCTGTTCGGCGGGCTCGCGATCCTGCTCGGCTTCTACAGCCGCTATGTCTCGCTGTTGCTGGTCCCGCTGCTGCTCGGCGCATTGTCGGTCCATGCCCCGAACGGCTGGGTCTTCAATGCTCCGAACGGCGGTTGGGAATATCCCGCCTTTCTCGCCCTGGCGGCTTTCGCACAGGCCCTGATCGGCGACGGCGCCCTCGCCATCCGCCCGGCCCGCCCGGCCCTCGCGCCGCAGGCCGCTCTCGCTTGACAGGCGCCGTGCGGCAATCGAAGCCGGACTACGCCCGGCACCGGCCAATCGCCGGTGCCGGTCTTGACGCGGCTCTGCCGCGCCGGAAACTGAGATCATGACCCGCGCCCCGCATCCATCGGCAAAATCGCTCTCCTGGGACGATTTCCGCCTGATCAAGGCCATAGCCGACAGGCGCGCGCTGCCGGCGGCGGCTGCCGCTCTCGGCATCAATCATTCCACGGTGTTCCGCCGGCTCGGACAGATCGAGGATGCGCTTGGCGTCCGGCTGTTCGAGCGCCACCGCAGCGGCTATGTGCCGACACCGGCGGGCGAGGAGATGGTCCAGCTTGCCGGCCGTGTCGACGACGACAT
>NZ_MKSQ01000008.1:10897-19221 GCF_001898115.1 Allobosea sp. 67-29
TCAAACCCGCCGGCGAGCTGCGCATCGCGACCAACGACACGCTCCTGGTCGACCTGCTGACGCCGATTTTCGCGAAGTTCCTGGCGCAATGCCCGGATATCCGGCTCGATGTCCTGATCGGCAACCAGGCCGCGAATCTGTCCAAGCGCGACGCCGACATCGCCATCCGCGCCACAGACAATCCGCCGGAGACGTTGATCGGGCGCAAGCCGGCCCGCATCGCCTGGGCGCTCTACGGCCGCGCCACCGATTTTCCCGGGCCGAACCCGCCTCTCGCCGAAGCCTTATGGGATCGCAGCTGGGTGTCGCTGGGCGAACAATTCACGATGATGAGCGCGGTCCGCTACCTCGCGCGTCATGTCTCCCCCGAACGGATCGTCTACAAGCTCAACACGGTGCTGGGCCTCGCCGAAGCCGTGGAGGCGGGCGTCGGCATTGGATTCCTGCCCTGCTTCATCGGCGACACCCGACCGGGACTGACTCGCCTCGACCAGCCGGATCCCGACCTCTCCGCCGATCTGTGGCTGCTGACCCATCCGGATCTCAGGCACACGCCACGCGTGAGGCTGTTCCTCGACTTCGCCGGGGCCGAACTCGCGCGCCTGAAGCCGCTCGTCGAGGGCGACAGACTGCCCGGAAAGGGAGCGGCGCCGGCGGCAGGAACCACCGACGCCGCGTCATCCGCCTGAGGCTGGCTGTCAGGCGGCGGCCCGGCTGTTGATGCCGGACTTGGCGAGAAGCGAAAGCTTGTCGTCGGCGGCATATTCCTCATCGAGATTCTGCTTCAGCAAGGCCGCGCAATCCTCCCGGCCCAGTTGCTTCGCCCAGGCGACCAGCGTGCCGTAGCGGGTGATCTCGTAATGCTCGACCGCCTGGGCCGCAGCGATGATCGCCGCGTCCATGACCGGCTTGTCGGCGACTTCGCCGGCGACCTCGTCGGCCTCCTCGAGGATCCCGTCGATCGCCGGGCAGTCGACCGCCTTCGCCTCCGCCCCATGCTGCTTGAAGACCTGCTCAAGCCGCTTGATGTGGTTCGCGGTCTGGGCCCGGTGCTGCTCCAGCCCTTGGCGAAGCTCGGGTTCGCTGGCCTGGTCGATCATTTTCGGCAGTGACTTGTAGATCTGGTTCTCCGCGTAATAGATGTCCTGGAGCCGATGCACGAAGAGATCGTCCATCGTCTTGATATCCTTCGAGAAAAGTCCCATTCCGTCCTCCTGTCGCTGATGGGTTCGAGAGACAGGCCGGCATGCCGCGCGGGCATGCGCTTCCCCACGCGGAGAACGCCAGCCGGGAGGGACTGTTCCGAGAGCTGCGGAGATCGCACCGGCCGGTGTCGCGGAGGGGCGGTTTTCGCGCGGCGCCGGCGCCGCTACAGTGACGCCATGGAGATCCTGATCCCCCTCATCGCCGGCCTCGCGCTGATCTGGCTGATCGGGCGCGGCGCGCCCTGGAACGCCAAGCTGATGACCCTCGTGGTCACGCTCGCGATCATTGTCCTGATCGTTGCCCTCGAACGCGGTGGCTACTGGCCCGAGGCCTTTCACCGCCGCTAGCCGGCCTCGTCAGGGCGAGACCAGCTTGAGCCCGACGATGCCGGCCACGATGAGGCCGATGCAGGCCAGCCTGAGCGCGCCCGCGGGCTCGCCGAGCAGGGCTATGCCGAGGATCGCGGTGCCGATCGTGCCGATGCCCGTCCAGACCGCATAGGCGGTGCCGACCGGCAGGCTCTTGAGGGCGAGCCCGAGCAGGCCGAGGCTGATCGCCATGCTGGCGAGCGTGAAGACGGTCGGCAAAAGGCGCGAGAAGCCGTGCGTGTATTTAAGGCCGATCGCCCAACCGACCTCGAACAGTCCCGCAACGAAAAGATAGAGCCAGGCCATGACGAGCCTCCTCGGAAATCCGGCGAGGTCGTCCACGCCTGTGGGAAAAGAGGTGCCGCCCGCCCGGGGGCGTCCTCGGGCACCAAGTTAATGCGCGGGCTGCGCCGATCAAGCGCCGGATCGCGCTTGCGGATCAGACGATATGTCAATCCGGGAGCGACGACCAGCCACCGCCGCCGCTCAAGCCGGCTCCTCCGCCGGTTTCAGCGCATTCTCGAGAATGCGGCGGCACTCGCCGAGCTCGGCCATCACCGCGGTCAGGACCGTGATGTCGTCGAGACCTTCCGGAACCGCCGGCCTGGTCGATGGCCTGTCATGTGCGGACTGTGCCGAGCCGGCGAGCCCCTCCGAGTCAGGTCGGCTGGCATCCTGAGCCGGGCCGACCGGCGCGCCGCGTCCGATCGCCTGGACATGGCGTGGCCCCTGCTCCTTGAGGATGCGCTGCAGCCCCTTGATCGTATAGCCCTCGCCATACAGCAGGCGACGGATGCCCTTGAGCAGGGCGACATCGTCGGGACGATAGTAGCGGCGGCCGCCGCCGCGCTTCAGCGGCTTGATCTGCGAGAAGCGGGTTTCCCAGAAACGCAGCACATGCTGCGGAACATCGAGGTCTTCCGCGACCTCGCTGATGGTTCGGAAAGCATCCGGGCTCTTGGTGTCCATCTCGGCCTCCGCGTCCGCTTCGGCGGCGTGGAACTCCAGATTCACTCAGCCTCACCCTCACCCAACTGCCCGTTGATGCGGGCCTTCATCACGTTCGAGGGCTTGAACACCATCACACGCCGCGGCTCGATGGGGACCTCGACACCCGTCTTGGGATTACGCCCGATTCGCTCGCCCTTGTCTCGCACGACGAACGAACCGAAGGAGGACAACTTGACGTTTTCCCCACGGGCGACCGCATCGCAGATCTCGTCGAGCACGGTCTCGACCAGTTTCGACGCCTCAGTCCGCGACAGCCCGATCTTCTGGTAGACAGCCTCGCACAAATCCGCGCGAGTCACCGTTTGCCCCGACATTCATATCCTCCAAAGGCGGATTGTCGGCAGCGGCCTTTTCGGGCCACCACCTTTCGCCAAATACGGACGGCGGACGCTAGGCGCCCGTGCAGCCCCGGTCAATCCTCGAACACTGGATTTACCAGATTTGCGCCCGAAACGAGCCCGTATCGGCTTCAAAACATCATAAATTGTGCAGTTTTCGGAAGTCGGCTCACCACCGGATCAAGGCCGATCCCCAGGTGAACCCGCCGCCCATGGCCTCGATCAGCACGAGCTGGCCCGGCTTGATGCGCCCATCCTTATACGCCTCGGCCAAGGCCAGCGGAATCGAGGCAGCGGAGGTGTTGCCGTGCCGGTCGACGGTCAGCACCACACGATCATGGCTGATGCCGAGCTTGTCGGCCGTCGCATCGATGATGCGGCGGTTGGCCTGGTGCGGCACGAACCAGTCGATGTCGGCACCCGACAACCCGGTCTGCTCGAAGGTATGGCGCACCGTCTCGGCGAGATTGTTGACGGCATGGCGGAAGACCTCCTTGCCTTCCATCCGCAGGAAGCCGACGGTCTTCGTCGAGCCGGCACCGCCGTCGACATAGAGCTTGTCCTTGTAGCGCCCGTCCGAGCGGATATGGGTCGTCAGCACGCCGCGATCGGCCAGCGTCCCCTCCCCGGCAACCGCCCGCAGCACCAGCGCGCCGGCGCCGTCGCCGAACAGCACGCAGGTGGCCCGGTCCTCCCAATCGAGGATGCGCGAGAAGGTCTCCGCGCCGATCACGAGCGCCGTGTTGGCGCCGCCGGTGGTGAGGAACTTGTCGGCCGTCGCCAGCGCGAAGACGAAGCCCGAGCAGACGGCCTGGACGTCGAAGGCGGCGCCGCCGGTGATGCCGAGCGCCGCCTGGATCTGCGTCGCGGTCGCGGGAAAGGTGTGGTCGGGCGTCGCGGTCGCAACGATGATCAGATCGATCTCGGAGGGGTCGATGCCGGCATCTGCGATCGCATCCTGCGCTGCCCTGAGCCCGACGACGGAGGTCGGCTCGTCATCGGCGGCGATATGGCGCTGACGGATGCCGGTGCGCTGGACGATCCACTCGTCGCTTGTGTCGACACGGGTGGCGAGCTCGGCATTGGTGAGGATGCGGGCGGGGAGATAGGAGCCGCAACCGATGACCTGGGAACGCAAGGTGGACAAGAAAGGATTTCCCTATTCGGCCTCGACCGGCTGCGCGGTCGACGGGGCCGGTTCCGTGCTCGCTGCGACCATCTCGCGCAGCTTCGCCATCAGGTCCTCGCGCGCCATCTCATAGCCGAGTTCGACGGCGCTGGCGAAACCGACGGCGTCCGTGCCGCCATGGCTCTTAATGACGATGCCCTCAAGCCCCAGGAAGACGCCGCCGTTCGATTTGCGAGGGTCCAGCTTTTCGCGCAGGGCAGCAAAGGCGCCGCGAGCGAAGAGATAGCCGATCCGCGCCATGAGGGAACGCGCCATCGCCGCACGCAGATAGGAGGTGACCTGACGCGCGGTCCCCTCGGCCGTCTTCAGCGCGATGTTGCCGGTGAAGCCCTCCGTCACGACCACATCGACCGTGCCCTTGCCGAGATCGTCGCCCTCGACGAAGCCGTGATAGGCGAGATGCGGCAGGTTGCCTTCGCGCAGGATGCGGCCCGCCTCCTTCACCGCCTCGACACCCTTGATCTCCTCGACACCGACATTGAGCAGGCCAACCGTCGGCCGGTCGAGATCGAAGACCACCCGCGCCATCGCCGCGCCCATCACCGCCAGATCGACGAGATGGCGGGCATCGGCACCGATCGTGGCGCCGACATCGAGCACGATGCTCTCCCCGCGCGCCGTCGGCCACAGGCAGGCGATCGCCGGCCGGTCGACCTGCGCCATCGACTTCAGACAGAATTTCGACATCGCCATCAGCGCGCCGGTATTGCCGGCGGAAACGGTGACGTCCGCCTCGCCGGTCTTGGTCGCGTCGATGGCGCGCCACATCGACGACTTGTAGCGGCCATAGCGCAGGGCCTGGCTCGGCTTGTCGTCCATCTTCACCGAGATCTCGGTGTGATGGAACGTCGTCACTGCCTTGAGCTTCGGATGCTCGTCGAGCAGCGGCAGCACCTGCTTATCGTCACCGAAGATGACGAAGCGCGCATCCGGGCGCCGTTCCAGCATCAGGGCGGCGCCGGGAACGACGACGGAAGGGCCGTGATCTCCGCCCATCGCATCGAGCGCGATTGTAACCGGTCTTGTCATGGATTTCTGGTTTGTCCCGGGAGCGGCCGACCTTCGATCCGGGGCGGCTCATTGCCGGCCGGACAATAGCGGTTTGCGTTCAAGTCGCAAGCCGCCAGGGCGGCCCGCCCCGTCTCGGCCGTGGCAGCTCCTGGCCCTTGCGCGACAGGGCGCGACATCGAACTCGGTTGCATCACGTGGCGTCCCGCTTCAGCTTCGCAAGCGCCGCGAAGGGCGAGGGCTCCTCATCCTGCGCCGCCGGCGCCTCGAAGCTGACACCGGGCTTGCGCGGATAGGAATCGAGCGAGAGGGCCAGGAACTCGACCGTGACCGCCCCGAGATCGATGACCCCGTTATCGATCGGTTCGGGAGGGTCCTGCTCGTTGAGCATGACCTCGATGTCGATGTCGCCATCATCCGATTCGCCGCCGCGTACCGCGAGAAGCGGGTCGTCCGGTGGCACGAAATCGAGCTTCACCGGCACGTCGAGCACGACCGGAAACGCATCGAGCGTAACGACGCAGGTCTGCTGAAGCCGCGCTTCGATACGGCCTTCGAGCTTGACCCGCTCGCCGTTGCGCATCAGCAGATAGCGTGCGCCGAGGTTCTCCACGGAGGGCAATTCGAGTGCGGCGGCAATGGCGACACACTGCGCCGCATCGGCCTCCAGCACGATCTCCGTGCCGCGCGGGCGGATCGTCTCGACGCGAACGGGGTGGCGGAAAGGCCCGGCGTGCCCATGATCAGGCGTCATGCACGGCCTCCTGAGTTTCGAAGACGGGAAACAGCGCCTCTTTGCGCAGGAGCGCCTCGACATCGAGGCCGCCCAACTCGATCTGGGCTCCGCGAAGGTAGGCCGCAAGGACCACGGCGCCTTCGTGAGAGGCGTTTCGGCGCAAGCTCTCGACCAGCATTTCGGCTTCGGGCGCGGCGAAGGCCGCCTCGTAGGCCTGAACGCGGCCATAGAACATCTGGCCGATCTTCTTCATCCGTTTCGGTACGGCGATGTCGCTGACGCCGCCGTTGCGGAAGCCCAGCTCCAGATAGGCGAAGCAGGCATCGATCAGTTCCTGCGACAGATCGCCGGCAGGCGGCGGCAGCTCGCGCAGCCGCCTCAGCACCAGGAACATGTGCAAGGCCAGCGATTCGAAACGCCCCTCGAAGGTGTCGGGAATGCCACCCGCCGTGTAGAGCGCGGGCCGTCGCGAGGCTTCCGCGACGCGCCCGAACAATGCGTCCACCGGTGCGCGCCGCTGCGCACGCTTGCCGAACCAGCCGAAAATCACACCTTCGCCTTCGCCCGGCTGCGTTGCGGGCGTCCTTGCCTTGCCAAAGCCATCCTCGGGCGTTACGCCAACCGTGACCCTTTTGACAAGCGGCTTGGACCGGTCATCCGACCGTCGCCGGCCGCCCCGCCTTTGGATCGTGCCCGCATGACCCGTATTACCCGCCGCGCTGCCCTGCTCGGAGCCATCGCGACCTCGTCTCTGGCGCTGGCCGGCTGCGGCCCCGACGCCAGCGGGTTCGTGCTGCCGACTTCGACCGGGATGAACGAGGAGTTCACCCGGGGCTTCGTGATGGACGACGCGCTGATCGCCCAGGTCAAGCCGGGCATGGACGTGCAGTCCGTCCTGCAGATCCTCGGCACGCCGTCGACGACCTCGACCGTGGGCAACAGGACCTTCTACTACATCAGCCAGAAGGTGCACCGGCTTTTCCAGTTCCAGAACCCGCAGGTCGTCGATCAGCAGGTGCTGGTGATCTACTTCAACAAGGGCTTCAAGGTCGAACGCATCGCCAATTACGGCCTGCAGGACGGCGTGATCTTCGATTTCATCAGCCGCACCACGCCGGCCGGAGGCGAGGAGCAGAGCTTCCTGCGCAACCTGTTCCGCGGCGTCACCAAGTTCAACCCGCTCGGCGGCTGAACGCAGCCCATTCGAGCGATCGCAAAAGCCCGCGGTGCGAGCCGCGGGCTTTTTCTTTTCCGATCGTGCCTCGCCCTCAGGCCGCCGCCGGTCGGCCGCGCGACGGCAGCGTCATCGCGATGACGCCGACGATCACAAGGCCGAGCCCGATCCAGGCGGTCGGCTGCAGGCGCTCGCCCAGGAAGACCAGGCCGATGACTACACCGATTGGCACGCGCAGATAAGACACCGCCGTCGTGCCGACCGAGCCCAGGGAGCGGATCAGCCGGAAATAGATGGCGAAGGCGAGCGCCGTCGAGAACGCCGAGAGAGCCAGCAGAGCCATCAGCGATTCCCGCGAGGGCGCCAGCGTCCAGGGCCTGTCGACGAGGAGCGCCGCCGGAATCAGCAGCGCCGTGCCGGCCAGCATCGAGCCGGCCGCCGGTAGCAGCGGGTCCATGCCGTTGAAATGCCGGCCGAACAGCGCCGCACAGGCATAGGCAATGGTGGCCGCAACGATGGCGAGCTGCGGGATCGCCTGCGAGCCCAGGCCCGAGAAGGCATCGAATCCGACGATCAGGCTGATGCCGGCGACGCCGGCTGCAACACCGAGCCCCTTGCGCCAGTCGGGAGACCGCCCCGGCGACAACACAAGCGAGATCAGGAAGACGAAGACCGGCGTCGTGCCGTTCAGAATCGAGGCGAGGCCGGCATCGACGCTGCGCTCGGCCCAGGCGATCAACGTGAAGGGCACGACGCTGTTGAGCAGGGCCTGAGCAAGGAAGCGTCGCCAGGCAGTCAGGTCGCGCGGCATCCGCAGGCCGCGCCAGTGGATCACCGCGAGCAGGATCAGCCCTGCGACCAGGGTGCGGGCGGCGATCAGGGTCAGCGGCGGGATCGTCTCCACGCCGATTTTGATGAAGGTGTAGGAGCCGCCCCAAAGCGTCGCCAGCAGCAGCAGGAGCGCGAATTCGGCGGTGCGCCTGGGAGCAGCGGCGGGTGTTTCGAACGCTTGCGTCGACATGGTTCCTCCTGGGTCGGCCGAACCATGCCATCACCGCCGTCTGACGACATGCGGCAACACTACGCTCCCCGCCGTAGCTTGCGCGCTTGATTCAAGCGCTTGCCGGCTCGATTCAATCTGATGACGCAAGTTTTTGTCAGCAAAAGAAAAACCCGCGGCTTGCGCCGCGGGTCGAACAACTTCGGCGTGGCCTGCGATCAGGAATGCGCCAGGATCGCCAGCAGCAGCAGGGCGATGATGTTGGTGATCTTGATCGCAGGGTTCACGGCGGGG
>NZ_MKSQ01000008.1:19249-99378 GCF_001898115.1 Allobosea sp. 67-29
CCTTCATGTGGCGCACGCCGTCCTTGTCGACGAAGCCGTCCTCGAAGCTCTTCTTGGCGTTGTCCCAGGCTCCGCCGCCCGAGGTCATCGAGATCGCCACGAAGATGCCGGTGACGATCACGCCCATCAGCATGGCGCCGACGGCCGCGAAGGCGTTGTTCTTGCCGGCGATCCAGTAGATCACGAAATAGGTCACGATCGGCGCCAGCACCGGCAGGAGCGAGGGCACCACCATTTCCTTGATCGCGGCCTTCGTCAGCAGGTCGACGGCGCGGGCGTAATCAGGCCGTTCCGTGCCCTCCATGATGCCGGGCTTCTCCTTGAACTGCCGGCGCACTTCCTCGACGACGGAGCCCGCCGCGCGGCCCACCGCCGTCATGGCCATGCCGCCGAAGAGGAAGGGGATCAGGCCGCCGAGCAGCAGCCCGACGACGACGTAGGGGTTGGACAGCGTGAAATCGACCGTCACCCCCTTGAAGTACTGGAAGGTGGTCGACCCCGCCTTGTTGGCTTCGCCGATGAAGAAGTTCAGGTCCGAGGTATAGGCCGCGAAGAGCACGAGAGCGCCGAGGCCGGCCGAGCCGATCGCGTAGCCCTTGGTGATCGCCTTGGTGGTGTTGCCGACGGCGTCGAGCGCATCGGTGGAGTGGCGGACTTCCTTGGGCAGGCCCGCCATCTCGGCGATGCCGCCGGCATTGTCCGTCACCGGGCCGAAGGCGTCGAGCGCGACGACGACGCCAGCCAGCGCCAGCATGGCCGTGGTGGCGATGGCGATGCCGAAGAGGCCGGCAAGGCTGTAGGACACGATGATGCCGGCGATGATGACGATGGTGGGCATCGCGGTCGATTCCAGGGACACCGCGAGGCCCTGGATGACGTTGGTGCCGTGGCCGGTCACCGAGGCCTGGGCGATCGAGACCACCGGACGCTTGCCGGTGCCGGTGTAGTACTCGGTGATGACGACGATGAGCAGCGTCACCGCGAGACCGACCAGCGCGCAGGCAAAGAGGCCGCCCGAGGTGAAGCCGACGCCCTGCACGGTCTTGAAGGCAGCGGAGAAGCCGCCGAACATCGCATAGTTCACGGCGGCGATCGCGCCGACCGAGAGCACGCCGGCCGCGATGAAGCCCTTGTAGAGCGCCCCCATGATCGACTGGTTGGCGCCGAGCTTCACGAAGAAGGTGCCGATGATCGAGGTGACGATACAGGCCGCGCCGATCGCCATCGGATAAAGCATCATCGTGCCGAGCACCGGCTGACCGGCGAAGAAGATCGCCGCCAGCACCATCGTCGCGACCAGCGTCACCGCATAGGTCTCGAACAGGTCGGCCGCCATGCCGGCGCAGTCGCCGACATTGTCGCCGACATTGTCGGCGATGGTCGCGGGGTTGCGCGGATCGTCCTCCGGGATCCCGGCCTCGACCTTGCCGACAAGGTCGGCGCCCACGTCAGCGCCCTTGGTGAAGATGCCGCCGCCAAGACGGGCGAAGATCGAGATCAGCGAGGCGCCGAAGCCCAGCGCCACGAGCGAATCGATGACGGTGCGACTGGAGGATTCGAAGCCGAGAGCCGAGGTCAGGACGCCGTAGTAGACCGCGACGCCGAGCAAAGCGAGGCCGGCAACGAGCAGGCCGGTGACCGCGCCGGCTTTGAACGCGACGTCGAGGCCCTCGCCCAGCGACTGCATCGCGGCTTGCGCCGTGCGGACGTTGGCGCGCACCGAGACGTTCATGCCGATGAAACCGGCCGTGCCCGAGAGGACCGCACCGATCAGGAAGCCGATCGCCACCCATTTGCCGAGCAGCCAGGCGAGCGCGACGAAAAGCACGACGCCGACCATGGAAATGGTGATGTACTGACGCTTGAGATAGGCCTGCGCGCCTTCGGCGACCGCACCGGAAATCTCCTGCATGCGCTGGTTGCCGGCATCGCGCTTCATCACATCGCCATAGGCCCAGACGCCGTAGGCTATGGAAAGCGCACTCAATATGATGATGAGAAGCAGAGCTGACATTCGATTTCCTGACCTTGAGCTTCCAGCCGTGGGAGCGTGATCGCTCCTCTTTGCAGCGTTGGACGTCAGGCAGCGAAAAAACGGGCCCCGAAGACTGAAAGGCCCGCTCTGCGTCGCCAGTGTCAGGCGAATTTGTGGCAAGTTTCGACGAGGAGCGCAAACGGCTGCGCTTACAAATTTCGTCGAATGTCAGCTGCGGCGGCAGGAAGCGTCAGAGCGCGATGTCGCGATTGACGTTCTTGTACAGCAGGTAGCACGCATCCTCCTGCCCGGTCGGATAGAACTGCTGCGGGCAATAGCCGCCCATCCAGATGAAATCCCGCGCCCAGATCTCGTGCCAATCCTCTCCGAGGAGGTAGAGCCCCTGCCCTTCGAGCATGTAGAGCCCGTGCTCCATCACATGGGTCTCGACCGCCGGAAAGCAGACGCCAGGCTTGAACCACATCAGGTTCATCTCGAAGTCGAACCGCATGTCGCCATAGGGCAGCAGGAACTGGAAGCCGCGCCCCTCCATCCCGGTGTGATTCGTCATCGGCACGGCATCCTGGTGCGACAGGATCGGCTCGGGCACGGCCAACACGGGAGCCGTCTCGTAGCGCTTGCGCAGGGCCAGCACCCGGACCGTCTCCGCCGTCTCGTTGCGCAGGCTGAACGGCGTGCCGGGCGGGAGATAGGCGAAGCCACCGGCGGCGAGCGGCTTCGGCGCATCGCCTGCGAGGCCGAATGACGCCTCGCCCGCCAGCCCATAAAAGAAGTGCTGGATGCCCTCCTCCGCGAACGGGGCCGCGGTGCCGCCGCCGGGCGCAATCTCGAGCACATATTGGGCGAAGCTCGCGCCGAGCACCGGCGCAGCGAGAATACGCGCGACCGTCGCCTGATACTGCGGAAGACGGCTGACGAGCACGCCCTCCGGCGGCATGAAGGCGTAGTTCGGGCGCACGATGCCGCGATTGTGGCCGATCGCCCCGGGCGGAACGCGGCCCGTCGCAGCTGGAAACATGCGTTGGCTCATCGCTTCACCCCGTCTCCGTCTCGCCGATATCGACCAGGCCGCTCAAGCGGCGGCACGCCTCTGCGTGCGCTGCCAGAGGACGAGCAACAACGCGACCGCCACCGGCGGAAACACCAGCCAGTTGACGGTCTCCCAGCCACCATGGCTCAGCAGCCCCCCCGACGAGAACGAGGCGATGGCAACCGAGCCGAAGACCAGGAAGTCGTTGGCAGCCTGCACCTTCACCCGTTCCTCCGGCCGGTAGCAATCCGTCACCAGAGCGGTCGCTCCGATGAAGCCGAGATTCCAGCCCAGGCCGAGCAGCACGAGCGCGAGCCAGAAATGCCCGACGCTCAACCCTGTCAGGCCGGTGATCGCTGCCAGCGCCGTCAGCGCCAGCCCTGTGATCGTGATCGTCTCCTTGCCGAAGCGCTCGATCAGCTTGCCGGTGAAGAAACTCGGCCCGTACATCGCCAGCACATGCCACTGGATGCCGAGGGCGGCATCGCCGACCGAATGGCCGCAGGCGACCATGGCCATCGGCGCAGCCGTCATCACGAAGCTCATCAGCCCATAGGCGACGAGCGCGGCGATCACCGAGGCGATGAACTTCGGCTGGCGCACGATCTGGCCGAGCGGGCGGCCGAGATCGTTGCGCACGGCCTTCACCGGCGGCGCATGGAGCTGCGACACGATGCAGATCGCCAGCAGGGCGAGCGCGCCCTGAGCCAGGAAGCTCGCGGCGAAAGGCGCAGCGGGCGTCAAATCCCGGGTCCAGTACACCGACTGGGGGCCGATCACGCCCGCCGCCAGCCCGCCGAGCATGACCCAGGAGATCGCGCGCGGCCGGAAGCCCGGGCTCGCCGTGTCGGCAGCGGCAAAGCGATAGCTCTGGACGAACGAGCCGTAGAGCCCGCAGACGAAGGTCCCGAGGCAGAACAGCCAGAAGTGCCGGGAAACGACGCCGCCCGCCGCGAGGCTCGCCCCCGTCGCACCGACCAGGGCGCCGATGAGATAGCCGCCACGCCGGCCCAGACGGCGCATCAGCATGGCGGCCGGGATGACGCCGGCCGCGATACCGAGCTGCAGCAGGCTGACCGGCACGGTCGCGAACGTCTTGTCGGAGGCGAGCTGCGCGCCGACTAGGCCACCGAGTGAGACGACGATCGCCGGGTTGGCGCCGCCGAGCGCCTGCGCACCGGACAAGATGAGCGCATTGCGCTTCGCGAGCCTGTCGCCCTCGGCGACCGGGACATGCTGGTTCATCGCCACGCCGTTCTGCGGCGCCGCAAGGGCCCGCTTTCAGAAATGAGAAAAGGAGCCGTGCGCGAAGACCTGCGCACCGCCCTCCCCGATGTAATGCACAGCGCCCGCCTCCGGGAGAATCCGACCGATGGGCGTCAGCGGAACACCCCGCTCCGCAGCCGCGGAAACCAGAGCAAGATGTTCTCCTTCCGGCGCCGTGCAGAGAATTTCGTAGTCGTCTCCCCCGGTCCAGGCCAGTTCCGCCAGCGCAGGATCGGCCATGAGCGCGGCGCGGGCCGGGGCGGAAAGCGGGACGACATCGAGGTCGATCTCGGCACCGACGCCGGATGCCTTCACAAGCTTGGCCAGATCGCCGATCAAGCCGTCGGAGATGTCCATGGCGGCGCTGGCGTGACGCTGGAGAATGTCCGCGAGCGCCGTCCGGGGCTGCGGATGCAGGTAGCGACCGGCCAGGAAACCGCGCTGCTCCTCGTCGAGCACGGCGACCCAGCCGGGCTTGCCCGGGCCGTGAACCTTCAGACCGAGCGCGCCATCGCCGATGGCGCCGGAGACGAGAACGACATCGCCCGGCTTCGCGCCGGAGCGACGGACCATGCGACCGGCCGGAACGGTGCCGAGGGCCGTGATCGAAAGAGTGAGCGGGCCAGCGGTCGAGACGGTGTCACCACCGATCAGCGGGCAGCCGGCCTGTCCGGCCAGCTTGCCGAGGCCCGCGGCGAAATCCTTCAGCCAGTCCTCGGTCCAGTCGCGCGGCAGCGCGAGGGTCAGGACGAAGCCCTCCGGCTTTGCCCCTTTGGCGGCGAGGTCCGAGAGATTGACGGCGAGCGCCTTCCAGCCGATCGCGGCCGGCGGATCGTCGGGGAAGAAATGCACGCCGGCGACCAGCGCATCGGCGGTCACGACGACCTCGTAGCCGCGCCCCGGCCGCAGCAGGCCGGCATCGTCGAGAAGGCCGAGGCCGCCGGGACCGGCGAGCGGCGCGAAATAGCGCTCGATCAGCTCGAATTCGCCGGGGCGGGAGTTCTGGCTGTTCATGATCCCCCCAAGCCGCTAGCCTTTTCTGCGCGGCCCTGATCCAGGGGAGCCGCGCAGCGGCGTCTCGAAGGATGCTCCAGAACGCAAATCCGGAGCAATCTGGAACACCCTTCAAGATGCAGCCTTTGACTGCTCCTCAGGATGAGGGCTCGAATGTCCGAGCCTTTCATCATGTCGGGCTACGCGGCCGGGGCGTCGAACTCGTCGGCGCGGAACTCGCGGGCCATGCGGTCGAGAACAGCGTTGACCATGCCGATCTCCTCGCCATCGTAGAAGGCGCGGGCGACGGCAACATACTCGGAAATCACGGCGCGGGCCGGCACGTCCTTGCGGAAGGCGAGTTCGTAGGCGCCGGCACGCAGGATCGCGCGCACCACCGCCTCGACACGCTTCAGCGGCCAGCCCTTGGCGAGCAGATCGTCGACAGTGCGGTCGACCAGCCGCTGCTCGCGCACGACACCGCCGAGCAGATCGCGGAAGAAGGCGATCTCCGCCTTCGGCAATTCGATCTCCTCGACTTCCTTGCCGATCCAGAAGGCCTCGAACTCGGCCATGGCCTCGATCACGCCACGGCCGCCGATCTCCATCTCGTAGAGCGCCTGAACCACCGAAAGGCGAGCGCCGCGCCGCATTTCGGCCCGGCTCATTCCGGTTGCTCCGTCTCGACCAGCGAGCGCTTGTAGCGCAACACAGCCAGAGCGGCCTCGGCGGCGCCGCCGCCCTTGTCCATTTCGGAGCGGTTGGCGCGGGCCCAGGCCTGAGCCTCGTTCTCGACGGTCAGAATGCCGTTGCCGAGCGGCAGGGCGAAGGCGACCGACAGGTCCATCAGCGCGCGCGAGCTCTCGCCGGCGACGATGTCGTAATGTCCAGTCTCGCCGCGGATGACGGTGCCGAGCGCGACGACGGCCTCGTAAGGATCGACCGACTCGTCGGCGGCGCGCAGACCGATGACGATGGCGGAGGGAATCTCCAGCGCACCGGGAACGGTGACGACATCAACACGGCAGCCGGCCTTTTCGAGCACGGCGGTCGCGCCCGCGAGGAGCTCGTCGGCAAGCTTGTCGTAGAAGCGCGCCTCGACCACGAGAACGCGGGCGCCGTCGATCTCGACGGCAGGAGTTGCGGCCTTGTCGACCGAGGTCTGCCGGGGTCCGGCCATTTCTTCTGTCCTTCTTGGAATGTGAGCAGGCTCGTTACCCCTGCGGGCGCGCCTCCGCAAGCCGCGCGGCATACCGTGCCATCAGATCGACCTCGACATGAACGGGGTCGCCCTCCCTGCGCTGACCCCAGGTGGTGACCGCGAAGGAATGCGGGATCAGCAGCACCGTGAAGACATCGTCCTCGACCGTGTTGACCGTGAGCGAGGTACCGTCGAGGCTGATCGAGCCCTTCGCGGCGATGAAGCGGGCAAGCCCCTGCGGGGCGCGGATGTGGAAGCGGGCGGTCGCACCCCAGGGCTCGTCCGGATCGGGCTCGATCGCCTCGATCTTGAGGATGCGCCCGACGCCGTCGACATGGCCGGTGACGAGATGCCCGCCGAGTTCCTCGCCGACCTTGAGCGAGCGTTCCAGATTGATCCTGGTGCCGGGCTCCCATTCGCCGACCAGCGTCTTGGCCAGCGTCTCGGCGGCAGCCTCGACCTGGAAGACGCAGCCGGATTCGCCATCCGCGCGCGGGCGCAGGGCGGTCACCGTGAGACAGACGCCGGCGCAGGCGATGGAGGCTCCGATGGCGATGCCTTCCGCCTCATAGGGGCAGGCGATGGCGAGGCGCTTCAGGTTCGGCCCCTTGCGCTCGGACTCGACGACCTCGCCGATGGCGGTGACGATCCCGGTGAACATCAGCCTCTCCTCACGAAATGCTCGAAACGGTCGCCGCCGATCAGCTCGGTCCCGGCGAGGCGGTAAAGATCGGGGTCGGCCAGCAATCCCGCAAGGCCGGGGCGCAGGGCGACGATGCCGGGTTCGCCCAGCGCCTTTGGCGAGGTCGAGACGACGACCTCGTCGGCAAGCCCGGCCAAAGCGAGCTTCTCGCCGATGCGCGGACCGCCTTCCGAGAAGACGCGCGTGATACCGCGCGCGCCAAGCAGGGTGAGCGCCTCGTGCAGGTCGAGATGGCCGTCCGGCGCGGCCCCGACACGCATGACCTCGACGCCGGCCGCGACCAGCGCCGCCTCGGGCTCGACCGGCGCCGTCTCGGCGGCGATGACCCAGACAGGCACTTCACGCGCGGTGCGAGCCAGCTTCGAGGCCAGCGGCAATTTGAGATACGAGTCGAGAATGACCCGTACCGGCGAGCGATCGGCCATGCCCGGCAGACGCACCGTCAGCTGCGGGTCGTCCGAGAGCACGGAACCGACACCGAGCATGATCGCGTCGTGATGCGCCCGCTGGAGATGCACCCAGGCGCTCGCTGCCGGAGACGAGACGGCGATGGGCGTGGCCCCCGCTCCGCCGGCGTAGCCATCGGCCGTCCGAGCGATCTTGAAGGTCACCATCGGCCGCCCCTGCGTCACCCGCAGGACATGGCCGCAATGGGCGCGTTGCGCCTGATCCTCCAACACGCCGGTGACGACCTCGATGCCCGCGGTGCGCAGCAGCGCATGGCCGAGCCCGGCGATGAAGGGGTTGGGATCCGCCATCGCCGAAACCACGCGCTTCACGCCGGACAGAATGGTGTGCTCGACGCAGGGGATGCCTCCCCGCAAGGAACGATGCGAGCAGGGTTCGAGCGTGACATAGAGCGTACCGCCCATTGCCGCGGCGCCGGCGCCGGCGCGGGCGAAGGCGAGCGCCTCGCCATGCGGGCGTCCCCCGGCCTGGGTCAGGCCGCGGGCCACCACGACCGGCCCATCGGGCGAGTCCTGGGTGACGATGGCGCCGACCGAGGGGTTGGGCCAGGTTCGGCCGAGATTGCGCGCGCCGAGGTCAAGCGCCTGTGCCATGAAGGCGCGGTCGACCGCATCCCGGTCAGTCATCAGCGCGGGGCAGCGGGGCGGAAGCGCCCTCCTCCTCTTCGATGGTACCGAGCTGGCCGAGCAGTTCCTCGAAATCCTTGGCCTCGCGGAAGTTCTTGTAGACCGAGGCGAAGCGGACATAGGCCACGTCGTCGAGCCCCTTGAGGCCCTCCATCACCAACTCGCCGATGGTCGAGCTCGGAATCTCGGCCTCGCCGGAGCTTTCGAGCTGACGCACGATGCCGTTGACCATGCGCTCGATGCGCTCGGGGGTGACGGCGCGCTTGCGCAGCGCATGCGCGATCGAGGTCTCCAGCTTGTCGCGATCGAACGGCGCGCGGCGGCCCGAGCGCTTCACGACCGTAAGCTCGCGCAATTGCACGCGCTCGAAGGTGGTGAAGCGGCCACCGCAATCCGGGCAGACGCGGCGGCGGCGGATCGAGGCGTGATCGTCGGTGGGACGGGAGTCCTTCACCTGCGTGTCGAGGGAGCCGCAATAGGGACAGCGCATTTTTACTCGCCAGCCTTTCTCAGTGCCCCTTCGAGATGCTTCAATAGATCGGGAAGCGCGCCGTCAGCGCCGTCACCTTGGCCTTCACCACGTCCTCGACGGCTACGTTGCCCTCTTCCCCGTTCGTGGCAAGACCGTCCAGCACCTCGGCGATCAGTTCGCCGACCTGCTTGAACTCGGCGATGCCGAAGCCGCGCGAGGTCGCCGCCGGGGTGCCGAGGCGGATGCCCGAAGTGGTCATCGGCTTCTCGGGGTCGAAGGGGATGCCGTTCTTGTTGCAGGTGATGTGGGCGCGGCCGAGCGCGGCCTCCGCTGCCTTGCCGGTCAGCTTTTTCGAGCGCAGGTCGACCAGCATCAGATGGTTGTCGGTGCCGCCGGTGACGAGGTCGAAGCCCTTCGCCTTCAGCGTCTCGGCCAGCGCCTTGGCGTTGGCGACGACGGCGTGGGCATAGGTCTTGAACTCTGGCTGCAGCGCCTCGTGGAACGAGACCGCCTTGGCGGCGATGACATGCATAAGCGGGCCGCCCTGAATGCCAGGGAAGATCGCCGAATTGACCTTCTTGGCGATCGCCTCGTCATTGGTCAGGATCATGCCGCCGCGCGGGCCGCGCAGGGTTTTGTGCGTCGTCGTGGTGACGACATGGGCATGCGGGAACGGCGAAGGATGAGCGCCGCCGGCGACGAGCCCGGCGAAATGGGCGATATCGACCATGAAATAGGCGCCGACCTTGTCAGCGATCTCACGGAAGCGGGCGAAGTCCCAGTGGCGGGCATAGGCCGAGCCGCCGGCGACGATGACCTTCGGCTTATGCTCGACGGCGAGGCGCTCCATCGCATCGTAGTCGATCAGTTGGTCGACGACGCAGACGCCATAGGAGACGACGTTGAACCACTTGCCGGACTGGTTGACCGG
The DNA here is from genome assembly GCF_001898115.1 of Allobosea sp. 67-29. Lineage (GTDB taxonomy): Bacteria > Pseudomonadota > Alphaproteobacteria > Rhizobiales > Beijerinckiaceae > Allobosea. The sequence goes on from NZ_MKSQ01000008.1 coordinate 28,936, forward strand.
CGCGCCATGGGTCAGGTGCCCGCCGGCGGCGAGGTCCAGGCCCATGAAGGTATCGCCCGGCTGCATCAGCGCCATGAAGACGCCCTGGTTGGCCTGCGAGCCGGAATTCGGCTGGACGTTGGCGAACTTGCAGTCGAACAGCCGGCAGGCGCGCTCGATGGCGAGCTTCTCGGCGATGTCGACGAACTGGCAGCCGCCATAATAGCGCCGGCCCGGATAACCCTCGGCGTATTTATTGGTCATCACCGAGCCCTGCGCCTCGAGCACGGCGCGGGAAACGATGTTCTCGGAGGCGATCAGCTCGATCTCGTCGCGCTGGCGACCGAGCTCCAGATCGATGGCGCGGGCGATCTCTGGATCGGCATCATGCAGCGAGGCGCCGAAGAAGGAATTCGAAAGGTGCTTGTTCAGCGCGGCTTCGCTCATGTCCGGCTCCTGAGATTCGGCGGCCGGCCAAGGGGCCGGGCCTGTCGCGGCGTCCCTATCATGCGGCGGGGGGCTGTCCAAGCGATAGATGGTCACCTGCGACGCCACGGGAGCGGTCAGCCTGCACGCCCGCGCCGTCCAGGGGCCAACTGTCTGTCTGATTGCCCGCTGGACGGACGATAGATCAAAGGCCGGCGAGCCGAGGACTTCAGCAGCGCGCGAAAACTCGGGCATTCGAGATGGCTCGGAGCCCGGCAATCGGCGACATGCCGCAATGCGTCACGCAACGTCCTCAATCCGAGGATCTGCCGCTGCAGCTCATCCGCCTTTGCGTGCAACTGCTCGCGCGGAATATCGGGCCGCCCGTCGCTGCCGAACATGCCGGCGATCTCGCCGAGCGAGAAGCCTGCCGCCTTGCCCAAGCCGATCAGCGACAGCCTGAGCAGGACGTCGCCGTCATATTGCCGGCGCAGGCCCCGCCGGCCTTCCGACCGGATCAGCTCGACCTCCTCGTAATAGCGCAGCGTCGAAGGCGGCACACCAGTGCGCCGCGCGATCTCTCCGATATCCAGTAGCGACATGCTTGACCTCAAGTTGACTTGAATTCGTAGAGTCCTCCGAACCTGCGATCCCGACAAGAGGAAAAATAATGAAAGAGCTTGATTTAGAAAGCAAAAACGCACTGTGGCGCGACCCGCGCGCCATCGCGCTGCTGATGGCGGCATCGCTCACCACAATGGCGAACGCGACGATCAGCCCGGCGCTGCCCGGGCTGGAGCGGCTGTTCAGCGCCGATCCGAACGCGGCGATGCTGACGCGGCTGCTGGTGCCCGCCCCTTCCCTCAGCGTCGCCATCTGCGCCCCGCTGGCGGGGCTGCTCGCCGACCGGTTCGGGCGCCGGGCGCTGCTTCTGGCCGGAACGGTCCTCTTCGTGATCGCCGGCTGCGCCGGGCTGGTCCTGCCGGACCTGCCGACGATCTTCGCCAGCCGTCTCGTCCTGGGCATCGCCGTCGCGCTGATCATGACGGCACAGACCGCGCTGATCGGCGATTACTTCAGCGGCCATGCGCGCAATGCGCTGACCGGCCTGCAGATCTCGGCGCGCAACTTCGGCGGGCTGGTGTTCATCTCGCTCGCCGGGTGGATCGCCGTCCTTTCCCCGCGCCTGCCCTTCGCGATCTATGGGCTCGCCATCCTGTTCCTGCCGTTGATGTGGCGGGTCATCGCCGATCCCGAACGCGCTCCTCGTACTGTCGGCGCCAAACCCGACGACAGCAGCGACGGAGCAGGTCCATGGCGCGTCTCGCTCGCCCTGCTGGCTCTGCTGCAGGCGGCAACCAACATGATCTTCTTTGTCATGCCGACGCAGATTTCGTTCTTCCTGGCATCCCGAGGCCATGCCAGCCCTGTGATGACCGGGGCCATCCTCGGCGTGCTGATGGTTTCGGGGGGCTGCCTGGCGCTGCTCTATCCGCGCATCCAGCGTGGCAGCGGCTATGGCGGCGTCTTCCTGCTCGGCTATGGCGCGATGGCGCTCGGCTTCCTGCTCCTGCCGCTCGCCGGAGCGACGTGGCTGCTCTTCCTGGCTGCGGCCGCGATCGGTGCCGGCTACGCGCTCGTCTCGCCGAGCTTCGTGGCGCTGGCGCTGAACCTCGCGCCGCGGGCCGCGCGCGGGCTGGCCGGCGGCATCCTGACCTCGTCGATCTTCATCGGCCAGTTCTGCTCGCCACTGATCAGCACGCCTCTGATCGCGGCTCACGGCTATCCCGGCCTGTTCCAGGGCACCGCGGGGTTGCTTGCATCGATGGCCGCCATAGCCGCGCTGGCGAGTGCCGCCGCCTGGCTGCGGCGGCGCACCGGCGCGGAACCCGCGCGATCTCCCTGCGCCTGAGGCCTCCAGCTAGGTCAGCTTGTGCATCGCAACATGAGGCCATATCTAGGCATTGCCGAAGCACCTCCCTCATCAACGAAAGGAGAGATACATGCTCGAACGGCACGATTGCGATTGTGCCTCGGAGGCCGAGTACGGTCGCGAGGACGAATGCGAGATCCAGCAGGACGAAACGGAATCGTTCTCACCTCGCGACTATCAGCAAGGCTTCTGGAGCTAAGCGCTCCTTCAGGTCACGGCGGAGGGCTCGTGCAGCCCTCCGCATCAGGTTCGGGGAACCTTCGCCGACATCACCCGATCGAACGGTTCCGACGGATCGGCGACCGATCCCCGCAAATACCGACAATTCATACGAAAAGACCCGCCGAGCGACCGGCGGGCCTGTGATCGACGCCCTGTCGAAGGATCAGATGTCGTTCTCGCCCTGCAGCGCCGCGACCGGCGCCGGCCCGAGTCCGTCCTTGTTGTAGATGTCGTCGCGGAACTGAACACCGCCATCCGGCGTCGCCCAGGCGGTGACATAGACCCAGTAGCACGGCACCGGATCGGCGATGCGCGCGTTGACGCGCTGCCCCGAGGCGATGACCTCGTCGATCTTGGCGCGGTCCCAGCCGGGCGTGTTCTTGAGCAGCCAGGCGACATAGTCGCGCACGTTCTGGACGCGCATGCAGCCCGAGGAGACGAAGCGGTAGTCGTCGCCGAAGATGCCCTTGGCCGGGGTGTCATGCATATAGACACCGTAGGGGCTCGGAATGTTGATACGCACGAAGCCGAGCGAATTGAAATCGCCGCCCGGGTCCTGGCGGAAGGTGTAACGCGTCGCCTCGTCCGAATTCCAGTTCACCTGCGAGGGCGAAATCTCGGCGCCGCTCTGCGAGATGATGCGGATCTTGTTCTCTGTGAGGTAGTTCGGCTCCTTCCTCATCTTCGGGATGAGGTCCTTCTTGATGATCGAGGCAGGAACCGTCCAGGTCGGGTTGAAATTCACTTCCGGAATCTTGGTCTGCAGCAGCGGCGACTGGCGGTCGATCTTGCCCACGCCCGCGGCATGACGCGTCGCGACATGGCCGTTCTCGACCGTTTCGACCATCGCGGCCGGAATGTTCGCGACGACGTAGCGATTGCCGAGATTGCCGGACCAGGTGCGCAGGCGCACGACATTCGTCTCAAGCTGACGGATGCGCCGCTCGATCGGCACGTTGAGCGCGATGATCGTCGCCCGGTTGATCGCGCCGGTGGTCGACAGGCCGACACGGGCCTGGAACTGGCGCACCGCCGCCTCGACATAGGAGTCGTAAACGTTGCTCTCGCCCGCCTTCTGCACGAGATCGCCGGTAATTGCGAGGCGCTGGCGCAAGGCCGCGACGGCAGGGCCCCGCGCTCCGAGGCCAAGACGATCAGGCAGTTGAACCGGCTGCCAGCCGCCACGTGCAGCGAGGTCACGATAGGCGACGATGGCCTGCTCGGTCGCCTGCAGCGTCTCGGGCGAGAGCATCGGCGTCGACGAGCGCAACACCGAGTTGCGCGGGCCGGCATCGTAATTCTGAAGCCATTCGGCCTGCTGCGCGAACGCCGGGGCTGCGGCGGCCGTGGCAGCGCCCGAAAGCAACGCCAGCACGGTCTCGCGGCGAGTCAGGCTCAGTTGCGACATCTCTTCCCTCTTCACTTCATCCGAATACGGGCGACCGGCACAAAAACGCCGCCGGGGGAGCGGCAGCGCACCAGATCGGCTCCCATGCCGGCGACGGTGTCGTATCACAGTTAAAGAGGTGTGATGAGAGCGGCGAATTTAGGGCATGCCTACGTTTTGCGGCATGCATGGCAGTAAAGTCACACCCGGCTGCCGCGGCCGCTCGCCGAGGAAGGGGCCCGGACGGCCGGCGCGACCCGGCCGCCCCGCAGGTGGGCATGAGGCGTCAGAGCTTGTAGCGGATCTGGTCGGTCCAGAAGCGCTCCAGCCGCAGCAGGGCGTTGTTCATACGCTCGAAGTCATCCGCGGCGATCCCGCCGATCTGCTCGACCGTGCGGACATGCTTGTCGTAAACGCCCTTCACGATGTCGTGTACCTCCGAGCCTTTCTGGGTGAGGCTGATGCGGACCGAACGGCGGTCGATCCGCGACCGGGCGTGATGAAGATAGCCGAGCTCGACCAACTTCTTGACGTTGTAGGAGACGTTCGAGCCGAGATAGTAGCCGCGGGTCCGCAGTTCGCTGGCAGAAAGCTCGGCGTCGCCGATATTGTACAGCAGCAGCGCCTGCACGCTGTTGACGTCGTCCCGGCCGCGACGCTCGAATTCATCCTTGATGACATCGAGAAGCCGGCGATGCAGCCGCTCCACCAGGGTCAGCGACTCAAGATAAAGGGGCTTCACGCTCAGTTCAGCCTCGTTAGTCTTGGCAACCTCGGAAGTCTTGACGCTCGCTTTCATGGTATATCCCGCCTGTTGTGTGTCAGCCGGGATTTGCTTCCCGGTCCGCTTCTGAAAAACACCATAAGCCTGACCGGATGAAAACGAGTTTAAATATCAGGATGAATCAGGGATTTACCCCTTTGGGTGAATCGTAGGTGAAGCCAGAAAGGCTTAAGCTAAAGCGATTCTTACCATGACTCGCCGCAATCGACGGGCCTGCGGGCCGGACGCGCGACGCCTCCCGGGCTATTCCGCCTCGTTCTCGGCCGCCCAGGTCACGAGGAAGTAGGCCGCCATCAGCGCCACATAGATGCCGACCATCCAGCCTGTCAGAGGCACGAAACGGGGGAAGAAGAAGCTCAGCAGAAGCTGGCTCAAACTGGCGAGCAGCCAGAGCACGCCCCCCCAGGTCGAGGTCAGCCAGAGCCCGACCGCCGCGACAAGGTCGATCACCGCGAAATAGACGATGATGGCCTGGAAGCTGAGGAGACGGTTCTCGAAGGCGGGCTGCGCATCCGCCGACACGCCGAAAATCACCGTCCAGGCGAGCAAGCCCTTCGCCAGCCAGAAAACCGAGAGCAGCCGCAGGAACCAGACCAGGACCAGCCGCCAGCGCGCCGATCCCTTCTGGCTGCCTTCGCCCGCCTGCTCGCCGCGGAGGGCTTCGCCGTCGCCGCCCAGACCCAAACTCACTTCCCCAGCTTCAGCTCGGCCGGGCCGAGCGGCGCGAAATAGGCTGCGATCGCCGCCGGGTCGACCGCGTCGAGCCTGTCCGGTAGCCAGCGCGGAGACTGGTCCTTGTCGACGACGACGGCGCGCACGCCCTCGTAGAAATCGTGGCCGCGGGCAATGCGCGAGACGATCCGGAACTCGGTGCGCATCGCCTCGGCGAAGTCCAGCTCCCGGCCGCGGCGCATCTGCTCGTGAGCGATGGCGACGCTGGTCGGCGATTTGGTGGCGAGGGTTTGGGCGAGCTTGCCGGCGAAGGCGCTGCCGCGACCGGCGAGGGCGTTCAGCCTTCCGACGACAGCCTGGGGAGAGGCGGCAGCGAAAGCATCGGCGATCGTCGCGGCTTCGGCCTGCAGCGGGCCGGGCGGCGGGGCGATCGTGAAGCCGACGAGGATATCGTCGATCGCCGTGCGGCTGGTCAGCGCATCGGCGAGCTCGGCCATGCGGTCGCTCGGGACCGCATGCGTAGCAAGTCCCGCCGAAAGCGCGTCGGCGGCACCGATCCGCTCCCCGGTCAGGGCAAGGAAGACGCCGAAAGCGTCGGGCAAGCGCGGCAGCGCATAGGTCGCGCCGACATCCGGGAAGAACCCGATGCCGACTTCCGGCATGGCGAAGAGATAGCGGTCTCCGGCGATGCGATGGCTGCCATGCAAGGAGATGCCGACGCCGCCACCCATCACGATGCCGTCGATCAGCGCGACATAGGGTTTTGGATAGGTCTTGATGCGGTGGTTGAGGACGTACTCCTCGCCCCAGAACGCCAGCATCTCGTCATGGCGTCCCGCCTTGCCGCAATCATGCAGCCAACGGATGTCGCCTCCGGCCGAGAACGCCTTCTCGCTCGTACTGAGGACGACGACACGCGTCACCTGAGGATCGTCCTCCCAGGCGTCGAGCGCACGGGCGAGTTCGCGCACCATGCCGAGGCTCAGCGCATTCAGCGCCTTCGGCCGGTTGAGAATGACGACGCCGGCCGCGCCGCGGATCTCGCAGATGATGTCCTGATCCTGCGCCATGGCCCGCTCCGGTTGCGATGGGCTGCGGTTCTGGAAGGCGGGGCCGGCCTTGTCAACGCGGAACGGTGACGGCTTTCAGGAGCCGGGCTCGCAGATGCCAGGCGCCGACCGCCGCTGCTGCTTTCATCGTCGGCATCCTTTCGGAGCAAGCGGCTCGAGCAAGCGGGCGAGCCGACTGGTGACGCCACCGCAGCGAAGCGAACTATCCCCAGGAAAACTTCGTGGATATCTTTCCCACGCTAATCTTCACAGGCACAATGCCGTCGGCCTCGGCTGCCCGATGCGGCCGCGAGGCAAGCTTCACCAACCACCCGAGGCTGTCATGAGCCATCGAGACAACGGGACCTCGCGAGCAGTTGAGGAGCATGCCTCCCCGGCTGCATTGCCGCATTGGCAAAGGCTGCTCGACGAGCATTGGCGCACGGTCCTGCTGGCGGCGGCCTGGATCGTCGCGATCATCATCGTGCGCTGGAGCTGAGGCGCGCGCAGGTCACGGCGCTTCGCAGGCGGCCGGCTTCCGGCCGCTCCTTGCGGACGATCGCCCGCGTGCTTGCAGGCGACAATATTCCGAAATCAAAAGACCTCGAAAAAGCCGGAACGGCACCCCAAAAGGCCCACAGGCCGCCGCCAGCGTACGCGCCATGAATACAGGCTTTGCACTTGCGATGGGCGTGGTCGCCGGACTGCTGACCAACATGGCCGCGGGGATTACGGTCGCCGCCCTCGTCTGGATGATGCTGATGGCTCTGCGTGAAGTCATGCGCCAGTATTGAGCGGCTCGATCGCGGGCAACCTCGCGGCGCTGTCCTCCACGCCGCCCGGAAAAGCCGGCGCCGATCGGCATCTCAAGACTGAGCCGGATGACCGGAACCGCGCGACGCTCCCGCGGGACAGACGCAGCGCCCTCCGGGCAACAGGGCAAACATGATCCGGCTTGCGACCATGCGCCCTGTTTTGGAATTGTTCCGATGTGATATGAAGCCGGCATGCCGCTGCCGTCCCCGCTTGAGCCTCGGGCGCGCTGCGACGTCGTCAGTTGAGGCATTGCCATGGAATCCCGGGTCGTCAGGCCGTTCCCCTCCCCCGAGTCGCGCCAGAACGAGGCTCACGCGCCGTCGCTCGGGCTCACGCGCCGCATGCGCCGCAACCGCAAGGCCGACTGGTCGCGCCGGCTGGTGCGGGAAAACCTGCTGACGACCGACGACCTGATCTGGCCGATCTTTCTGATGGATTCCAGCGAGGCCAGCACGCCCGTCGCCTGGATGCCCGGCGTCGACCGGCTCAATGTCGACGAGGCGGTGCGGCAGGCAGCGGAGGCGGCCGAGCTCGGCATCCCCGCTATCGCGCCCTTCCCCTTCGTCGAAAAAGCCCTGCGCGACCCGACCGGCTCGGAGGCGCTCAACGCCGAGAATCTGATGTGCCGGGCGGTGCGGGCGATCAAGCAGGAGGTCCCTCAGATCGGCATCATCTGCGACGCCGCACTCGACCCCTACACCTCGCATGGCCATGACGGCGTGATGGACGGCGAGCGCATCCTGAACGATGCGAGCGTCGCGATTCTCGTCCGGCAGGCACTGGCGCTGGCCGATGCCGGCGCCGACGTGATCGCTCCCTCCGACATGATGGACGGACGCGTCGGCGCGATCCGCGCCGCGCTCGACGAAAGCGGCCATGAGGACGTGCAGATCATGGCCTATGCGGCCAAGTATGCTTCGGCCTTCTACGGCCCGTTCCGCGACGCGATCGGCACCAACGCCACCTTGATCGGCGACAAGCGCACCTACCAGATGGACCCGGCCAATTCCGACGAGGCGATCGCCGAGGTCGCGCTCGACCTCGATGAAGGCGCCGACATGGTGATGGTCAAGCCCGGCCTGCCCTATCTCGACGTGATCGCGCGGGTGAAGGACCAGTTCCGCGTCCCGACCTTCGCCTATCAGGTCTCCGGGGAGTACGCGATGTTGATGGCCGCAGTGCAGAACGGCTGGCTCGATGGCGACAAGGCCATGCTGGAGAGCCTCACCGCGTTCAAGCGCGCGGGCGCCGACGGCGTGCTCACCTATTTCGCACCACGCGTGGCGCGGAAGCTGAAGGCAGGCTGAGCGATCGCAGTTCCGGCATGTCGATGGATGAGAGCCAGAGCTTTCGGGCGCTGCTGAGAACCGATCTGCGGGCGGCCATGCGGGAGCGCAAATCCGCCGAAATCGGCGTGTTGCGCGAGTTGCTCGCCGCCGTGGACAATGCGCAAGCCGTTGCCGCCGATGGCAGGCACGATACCTACGTCTTTCACGCATTCGGCGACAGCGCGGTCGAAGTGCCCCGCCGGATGCTGGGCAGGGCCGAGCTGCGGCGCGTGGTCGAAACGGAAATCGGAGCGCGGAACGATGCGGCTGACGCCTATCGCCGCGTCGGGCGCGATGACGAGGCCGAGGAGCTGTCTCGCGGAGCCCGGATCCTGTGTCGCTATCTCGACGGTCTGGTCTGAGCTGACGGCGGATCGCCCGCTCCCAGGCGATGTTTCAAACGGCACGGGCAAGCGCTACCGTCTGGTTCGCATGCGCCCGCTCCTTCTGCCGATTCTGGCTCTTGTGCTCGTCAGCCTCGCCGGCTGCGGCGAGGGTTTCGACACAGACCAGACGCGGCTGTGCCGGCAGGCGATCCCGCCGCTCAATCCGCCGGGCGCCCATGTCGAGATCGAGCGCGTGACGACCGGACCGGTGCCGCGGGCGCTGCGCCTGCTCTACCGCGTGCAGCTCGGAGACGGCATCGCACGGCAGCGCAGCATCGACTGCCTGTTCGGAACGGAAGGCAACGGGCTCGGGCGGCCGACACTGATCGGCATCGCCTCGGACGGGCGCCCGATGGCACGGGCCAGCTTCTATTTCCTGCGCCGCTTCTACCTCGAGGACCGCAACGAACCCCCGCCCGATCCCGGAGCCGCGGCGGCCGAGGACCTCCCGGCGCTTCCGGCCGGCTTCGCCTACGGCCTGCAGCAGGGCCTCAGCAGCCTGCCCTCGGCGGCAATCTACAGCCTGCTCGCGGCGGCCTATGCGCTCGTCTACGGGCTGACCGGACGGATCATCCTCTGCTTCGGGGAGTTCGCGGCACTTGGCGCACTGGCCTCGGTTGTCGGCGTCGCACTGCTGCTGTCGCTGTCGATCTCGACTCCGGTCACGGGCCTTGCGGTCGCCTTCGCGGTCGCGATCCTGGTCTCGGCGCTCCATGGCTTCGCGATGGGGCGCTTCGTGCTGCGCCATCTCGAGCGTGCCAGCGGCCAGCAGGTTCTGATCGCAACGATTGGGCTCGCGATCGCCCTGTCCGAATATCTGCGCCTCGCACAAGGGCCGCAGTTGCGCTGGCTGCCGCCGGTCTTCAACACCCCCTTCCCGCTTGCCCATGCCGGAACGTTCATCGTGACGCTGAACCCGCTCGCCACGTTCCTGACGCTGGTGGGGCTCGGGGCGACGCTCGGTCTCGTGCAGCTCATCCGCCGCACCGCCTACGGCCGGGCCTGGCGGGCGGTCTCCGAAGACGAACGCACGGCGGCGCTCTTCGGGGTCGATCCACGCGCGGTACGCGACATCGCCGTCATCATCGCCTGCGCGCTCTGCGGCATGGCGGGCGTCATCGTCACCGTGATCTATGGCGGCATGGGGTTCGCCGGCGGGTTCACGCTCGGGCTCAAGGCGTTGGTCGCCGCCATCCTCGGCGGCATCGGCTCGGTGCCGGGCGCCGCGCTGGGCGGGCTGTTCATCGCCGGCTTCGAGGCGATCTGGTCGGCCACCCTGCCGATCGAGCAGCGCGACCTCGCCGTCTATCTGCTGCTCGCGATCGTGCTGATCTGGCGTCCCGGCGGCTTCTTCGGCGACGGCGAATTGACGCCGCGGCAGGTTTGACGACAGCCTGCCCCGCCTCGGCCTGTTTTCCGGCACCGCATCGCCCCGTCGGACGCCTTTCGAAACGCATGGACGCATCATGACGGAAGCCTTCGCCATCACGCCCGAGGATATCGACGCTGCCGCGCGGCGGATCGGGCGCCATGTGCTGCGCACGCCCCTCGTACCGGCCCCGCGGCTGTCCGAACTGACCGGCGCGCAGGTCCTGGTGAAGCACGAGAACATGCAGGCTACCGCCTCGTTCAAGGAGCGCGGCGCCGTCAACAAGCTCCTCTCGCTGAGCGAAGCCGAATGCCGGCGAGGCGTCATCGCGATGTCGGCCGGCAATCATGCGCAGGCGGTCGCCTACCACGCCAAACGCTTCGGCATTCCGGCGACCATCGTGATGCCGGAGGCCACGCCGCTGGTGAAGGTCGAGAACACGCGCGCGCATGGCGCGCGGGTCGTGCTGCACGGTGAGACCCTGTCCGAGTCGGCCGACCGGGCGCAGGAGCTGGCCGGCGCCGAGCAACTCGTCTTCGTCCATCCCTACGACGATGCCGCGGTGATGGCGGGCCAGGGCACCGTCGTGCGCGAGATGCTGGCCGACGAGCCCGATCTCGACGTGCTCGTCATCCCGCTCGGCGGCGGCGGCCTGATGGCCGGCAATGCCGTCGCCGCCAAGGCGATCAAGCCCGGCATCGAGCTCATCGGCGTCGAGGCCGGGCTCTATCCCTCCTTCTTCAATGCGATCCATGCACAGGATCGGCCCATCGGTGGCGCGACGCTGGCCGAGGGGATCGCGGTGAAGACGGTCGGGCGGCTGACCTTGCCGATCGTCGCCAGCCTGGTCTCGGAGTTGGTACTCGTCGGCGAGGACCTGATCGAGCGCGCCGTCAACGCCTATGCCTGCCTGCAGCACTCTCTGACGGAAGGCGCCGGCGCGGCCGGGCTTGCCGCCATGCTGAAGGATCCGCAGCGCTATGCCGGGCGCAAGGTCGGGCTGGTCCTCAGCGGCGGCAATATCGACACGCGCCTGCTGGCCGCGATCATGGTGCGCGAGCTGGAGCGGGAGGACCGCATCGTCGCCTTCCGGCTCACGACCAGCGACCGACCCGGCCTTCTCGGCAGGATCGCGAGCCTGCTGGGCGAGGAAGGCGCCAATATCCTGGAGGTCAGCCATGGCCGGCTCTTCCTCGACGTTCCGGCGAAGGGCGTCACGCTCGACGTCACCGTGGAGACGCGCGGGGAAGCGCATTCTCGCGCGATCGAGGAAATGCTCGCAAAAAATGGCTTCGCACCGCGGCGCATCCTGCCGCGCGGTCTTGCGGAACCGGCACGCTGACCAAACATTGAGGCCTGAAGGCCGCATTCCCGCGCGCCCTTGGAGGACGATACCTCGATGAGCGACACCCGCTACGGCCAGCCGCCGATCACGGCCCTGGAGCAGCGCCCCTACCAGAACGTCAGCGGCGTCCTCGGATCGCGGCTGTTCGCCTGGATCATCGACATCATCGCGCTGTTCTTTCTCGGCTGGCTGGTCTTTCTGCTGCTGGTTGTGCTCGGCATCGTCACCTTCGGCGCGACCTGGTTCCTGATCCCCGCCGCAACCTTCGTCACAGCGCTAGGCTACGCGGCCCTGACCGTCGGCGGCCCGCGCCAGTCGACCTGGGGCATGCGAGTCGCGGGCCTCAGGGTCGAGACGGTAAACGGCGGCCGGCCGGACGGGATCGTAGCGGCGGTGCACGCGCTGTTTTTCTACGTGGCTGCCGGCACGGTGGCGCTGTGGCTGCTCGACATCGCATGCGGCCTGTTCCGCTCGGACCGACGTCTCGGCCATGACCTGCTGACGGGCCTCGTCGTGGTGCGGGCCTGAGCAGCGGGCTGCTGCGCGGCAACGTCAGAAGCGAAAGCGCAGCAGCCGGCCGATGCGCGAGAGCGCCGGGATCGCCCCCATCACGGGAATGGCCATTCGGGCGACGAGGGACATGCGCGCGACCTGCGCCGGGTCGTAGCCGCCTGGTCCGTACCCCGCCAGCTCCTCGACGAGTTCGAGACGGGGCAACTGCCGGAGCAGATCTTCCGGATCGTCGAGAGACCAATGCAGCGTGGCGTCCGTGGCGCGGATGGAAGGCTGCCAGGCAATCAGCATCAGCCCGAGGCGGCTATAGGCATCGAAGGCGAGTTCGCCACCCGGCAGATGGCCCATTAGCCGCTCCAACAGGAGCACCACCTCCTCCGCGGGCAAATAGGGCAAAAGCCCTTCCGCGATCACGAAAGCCGGCCTGTCCTGCGGCACCGCGTCGAGCCAGCGCGGCTCGGTTACCGAGGACGGCACCAACACGCAGCCGTCGCGCGACGGATAGAGGTGCTGCCGCAACGCGATCACATCGGGATAGTCGACGTCGAACCACCGGACACCCGGCTGCGGCGCAACCCTGAAGACGCGGCTATCCAGCCCGCAGCCGAGATGAAGCACCGTCGCCTCGGGAACCCGGTTCAAGAAATCGCGCGTCCAGCCGTCGATGACATGCGCCCTCAGCGCGATGCCGATCATCATGTCGCGGTCGATCTTCAGCCTGCCGAAATCGTAGTCGATCCGCGCGAGCGCCCGAGCCGCGAAACGATCCTTCAACAACGAATCGGACAACTCGCTCTCGCCGGCCTTGGCACAGAGCGTGACGAGAAGCGTTTCCTGCGCTCCGTGGAGCTTCACCTTTTCGCCAGTCATGGCAGCCTCCCCCCATCGCGCTTGTTGCCGCCGCCGCCGATGCTACATTGAGGAGCGCAAGCTTCCGGGGAGCCAGCCGACGTGACCCGCCCGTTGCGGGATGCCCCGCAATTCTATCTCACTTCGCCGACCACGTGCCCCTATTTGCCGGGTCGCGAGGAGCGGAAGGTGTTCACGCATCTCGTCGGACCGCGTGCCCGCGACCTCAACAACGTGCTGTCGCAAGGCGGGTTCCGCCGCTCCCAGAGCATCGCCTACCGGCCGGCCTGCGAAGTCTGCCGGGCCTGCGTCTCGGTGCGGGTCTGCGTCGACGATTTTCTCTGGTCGCGCGGCTTCCGCAAGGTGCTGGCGCGCAACGACGACCTCATCGGGGAAGCACGGCCGCCACAGCCACGCTCCGAGCATTACTCGCTCTTTCGCAGCTATCTCGACGCGCGGCATCCGGACGGCGGCATGGCGACGATGTCGGCCCTCGACTTCGCGATGATGGTCGAAGACACCCATGTCGAGACCAGCCTGATCGAGTACCGGCGCCGCGGCCCCGATTCCGGCTTTACCGGCCGGGGCCAGGGCGACCTCTTCGCCATGGCGCTCACGGACACGCTGAACGACGGCCTGTCGATGGTCTATTCGGTCTACGACCCGGCGCTCGAGCCCCGCTCGCTCGGTACATTCATGGTGCTGGACCACATCGCCCGTGCCAGGCGTCTCGGGCTGCCTTATGTCTATCTCGGCTACTGGGTCGAAGGCTCTCCCAAAATGGCCTACAAGGCCCGCTTCCTGCCGCAGGAGCGCCTGACGCCGCAAGGCTGGGAACGGGTCGAGCGCGCCGCTTCAACCGATTGATACGCAACGGCGCCGCGCGTCCGCGGAGGTTGCCGCCTCGGAGCGGTCCAGCCACCCTGCTCCTTCCATAATCAGGCGGCGCAGCACCGAGTCGCGCCCCGCGGAGGAACGATGAGCGAAGAGCTGACCCAGCGCCTCGAGCGCTGCTACACCGGTGTCGTCCACGACGTGATGCGCGGGATGGGGCTGAGCGACTTCACCTTGCCGCCGGAACTGCGACCGCTGCTCCCGGGCCAGAAGCTCGCCGGACCCGCGTTCACCGTGGAAGGCAGGACCGGAACCTTCGATGCCCATGAGACGCTCCTCGGCTGGACCGGCCTGCTCTCGGCCGCCAAGCCCGGCCATGTCTGGGTCTGCCAGCCCAACACCGAGGAGATCGCGCTGATGGGCGAGCTCTCGGCCGAGACGCTGAAGAACAAGGGCGTGCGCGGCTGCGTCATCGACGGGCTGTCTCGCGACACCGAGTTCATGATCGAGATGGGCTTCCAGGCCTATTTCAAGGCCTACACGCCGCGCGACATCGTCGGAGCCTGGCTGCCGAAGGCCGTCGACGAGCCGATCAAGATCGGCGCGGTCTGGATTCGGCCGGGCGACTATATCCTCGCCGATCGCGACGGCGTCGTACGCATCCCGGTCGAGATCCTCGAGGAGGTCCTCGACAAGGCCGAAGCCGGCATCTCGACGGAGAACAAGGTCCGCACCGCGATCCTCTCCGGCACGGACCCGCAGCAGGCCTATCTGCAGTACGGCAAGTTCTGACGGCGCAGCTCGGCAAGCCGAGCGGCCGTCGCAACCCGGACGGCATAAGGCCTCTTCCGCGCCGCCGCGCGACCGGCTAAGCGTGGCCACATGGCGAGGGCGACACAACGGACGGGGTGGCGGCGCAGCGCGACCGCGCTGTTCGTCGCCTATGCCCTCGTCCTGCAGACCACCCTGACGGCACTGGCCTCCGGGCTTGCCGCCCAGCCCGACCCGTTCCTCACCACCCCACTCTGCAGCCCCGGCCAGAGCGCCCCGCTCGACCCGGCCCGGCAAAGCGGCAAGACCAGCCTGCCGGCCTGCTGCGCGACGTTCTGCCTCGCGCTGGCCACGGCCGTGCCGCCAGCCGCAGCGACGGTGACGGCGAATTTCCCGGCTTGGCGTTTCATCGCGCGCCCCCCGGTTCGCAGCGACACGGCCAACCCCGCTACGACCGGCGTCTATCCGCTCGGCGCCCGGGCCCCGCCCCTTCCTGTCTGAAGCAACCCCTTCCCTTCAGATCAGGATTCCTGCCATGACTACCGTCACCCTGACGGCGGCTGCCGCGCCCGAGCGCGCCGGCAAGCGCGCCACCTCGTTCTATCGCGCCGTTTGGCGCTGGCATTTCTATGCCGGTCTCCTCACCCTGCCGTTCCTCATCCTGCTCGCCGTGACGGGCGGACTCTACCTGTTCAGGGGCGAGCTCGACGGCCTGATTCACCGGGACGTCAAGCGCGTCGAGGCACGCGCGGCCGCCCCCCGCCCTCCGAGCGAGCTCGTCGCAAGGGCGCTCCAGGCGCTCCCGGGCAAGGCCGTGAAATACATGCCGCCCGAAACGGCCACGAATTCGGCGGAGGTCACGATCCTAGGTACCGACGGCGCAAAGACCGTGGTCTATGTCGATCCCTACGACGCGCGCGTCCTCGGGCAGATCGCGGACCGCGGGACCGCGATGTGGATCGTCCGGCAATTGCACAGCCTCGGCTATTTCGGGCCGGTCGCGAAAGGCGTCATCGAGATCGTCGGCGGCTGGGCGATCCTGCTCGTGCTTAGCGGGCTCTATCTGTGGTGGCCGCGTCGGCAGGGCGGCGGCATCGTCACGGTGCGCGGCAAGCCGCGGCAGCGCGTGTTCTGGCGCGACCTGCACGCGGTCACGGGCCTGCTCGCAGGCGGGTTCATCCTGTTCCTCGCCGTCACCGGGATGCCTTGGTCGGTGCTGTGGGGCGCCAAGGTCAATCAGTGGGCGAACGGCCATAATTTCGGTTATCCGGCAGGCGTACGCGTGGCAGTGCCCATGTCGGACGAGCACCTCGCCCATGGCGGCCCGACGACATGGTCGCTCGAACAGGCTCGCCTGCCACGGTCGATGAGCGCAGGCACGGGCCCCATCGGCCTCGATGCGGCGGTGGCGACGCTCGACCGCCTCGGGCTGACGCGGGGCTATGCCGTGAACCTGCCAAGCGGCCCCCGTGGCGTCTATACCGGCTCGGTCTATCCGAAGGACCTCGCGCTCCAGCGCGTCATTCATCTCGACCAGTACAGCGGCAAGCCGCTCCTCGACATGAGCTATGCCGACTACGGACCGCTGGGCAAGGCACTGGAATGGGGCATCAACGTCCATATGGGCCAGGAATTCGGCCTTGCGAACCAGCTCGTCATGCTCGCCGCCTGCTGTGGCACCGTCCTGCTCTGCGTCTCCGCGGTGGTGATGTGGTGGAAGCGTCGGCCGGCCGGCTCTCTCGGCACTCCACCCTTGCCTGCGGACCGGAGGAGCCTCGTCATCGTCTTCGCAATTCTGGCCGTCGGCGGCGTGGTCTTCCCGCTCGTCGGCGCCTCGCTGATCGCGATGGCGCTCATCGACTGGCTGGCCCACAGGAATGCGCAACCAGAACGTGCATTAACCTAACGACAATCGCCACTGCATAAGCTGTCGAAGAAAAAAGTCGAGGAGCGGGCGTATCCGCGCCCGTTCCTTTGGAAAAAGCCCTATCGGCTTAAGAGTAAATCAAGTTCGCGCCTTGCAATGTCCCGGCTACGTTACTGCCTGGGGGCCTTCATGCTGCGCAACCTGACCCGGATGCCGACCGACCTGTCGTCGGATTCGCGCCGTCAGCTGCTGAATGCCGTCACCGACCTGTTCCTGCTGGACCAGGAGCCGACCGAGGCCAGCAAGGAGCATTACGGCCAGATCGCCGTGACCTCGCTCTCCCATCTCGGAGACGAGGAGCGCAGGGGCTATGCCGACCGCGTCGCTGCCATGCCGACCCTGCCACGCAACGTCGCCGTGACGCTCGGCGGCGATGGCAATGCCGAGGTGGCGCGGCTGGTCCTGACCTTGTCGCCGGTGCTGACCGACAGCGACCTCGCCGCCATCGCCGTCAGCCAGACCCAGCAGCATCTGGCAGCCATCGCCGAGCGCGCGCGCCTGTCCGAACGCGTCACCGACATCCTCGTCGAGCGGGGCGACCGGACCGTGCTCACCACGGTCAGCGCCAATGAGGGCGCCGCCTTCTCGGATCGCGGCTTCGACCGCTTGCTGGAGCGTGGCAACGGCGACGCCGCGATCGCCGGTAATCTGGCCCGCCGTTCCGACCTCGAGCCGAAACGCGCCGAGCGCGTGCTGCGTATCGTCGGGCAACTCGCCGAAACCGCGGCTGGCGCCAACTCGGACCCGCAATCGCTCGCCCGCCAGGCGCGCCAGCAGCGGCTCGAGGTGAAGCTGCTACTCTCCGACCTCGCCGCCAAGGTGCGCGAGGTCGACGACGTGCTGATCATGCTGGCCGACGAAGACCGGGCCTACCATCTCGCGCAGGTCCTGTCCCAGGTCGCCGACATCACGCCGGAGCAGGCGCTGCGCGTGCTGATGCAGCGCGACGCGAGCGGCATCGCGGTGACCTGTCGCTCGCTCGGCGTCGGCGCGACCGCATTCCGCGCCATCCTGCAGTTGCGCGCGCGGCGGCTGTATTTCTCCCTGCGCGATATCGACGACGACGTCGAAGCCTATGCGAAACTCGACCTTGCCACCGCCGAGCGGACCCTGCGCTTCCTCAAGCTGCGGACAAAGATCGCCTGAACGCCGGGGCCGTATCGGCGCCTGCGCCACAAAACCGCGACATTCGGCCGGCCACATGCTAGCGTTTCGCGGAATGTCCGGCGCAAGGAAGCCTTGAACGTGAGATTTTCGGTTGTTTCTGCCACGATGGCGGCCGCAGCGCTGATGATCGCGACCGGAGCGGGAGCAGCCCGCGCTCAGACGGCGCTGCCCCTGACCGGCTTCGGCAGCCTGCCTTCCTTCGCCTGGGACGGCCCGACCCTTTCGCCGAAGTGGGAGGGCTCCTATGCCCGCATCTCCTCCGGCTTCCAGGTGACGAGCGGCAAGCACATGGCGACCAGCGCTGGACCGACCTTCGGCCTCGAGATGGGGACGATGCGGCGAGAGGGCAATTTCGTCTACGGCATCGTCGGCGCGGTCGACTACGCTCCCTCCATCGGCGGATACGGCGTGCCGAGCTTCGGCAGCATCGCCTATACGCGCGACTTCGCCGGCGCGTTCCAGATCAAGACCGGCGTGCTCGTGACGCCGGATGTCCTGCTCTACACAAAGGTCGGCATGTCGGCGGCGAACGAGACCTGGCGCTATGGTGCGACGCCGTTCTCCACTCCCTTCACGCGCAGCGACATCGCCCTTCGGCCGGAGGCGCGCGCGGGCGTGGAGTGGGCCGTCACCGACAAGCTGACGCTCGGCCTCGAAGTCGGCGTTGTCGGCCAGCGGATTCGCTGAGACCCCGATTCAAGCGGTTGCGCGCTTGATTCCGCAACCGCTCGCAAGGCTCTGATTTCCCGCACCATTCGAGAGCGGGACGCGAAGATTCGCAGGCCACCTCACCCTCCGAAGGTGTTGCTCTTCGGGAAGCCCTTGGGCGGCAGGCGGCCGGCCTCGGCGCGGTGGCCGAGCCATTCGAGCAGGTCGGCCTGCGCCACCGTCCAGGTCCGGCCGGAGGTGTCGCGCCAGGTCAGGCCGTCGGCCAGGTTGAAGGTCTTGGCGTCGGAGAGGCCGCCATCCTTGTAGCGCTGCAGGCGCACGCCCTTGCCGCGGCCCATCTCCGCCACTTCCGAGATCGGGAAGCAGAGCAGCTTGCGGTTCTGGCCGATGATCGCGACGTGGTCGCCATCGGCCGGCACCGCCAGCATCGCGACATGCGCGCCGTCGACATTGAGCACTTGCCGGCCCTTGCGCGTGTTGGCGACGACATCGTCGGCCGGTGCGACGAAACCCCTGCCCTCGCTCGACACCATCAGCAGCTTCGAGCCCGGCTTATAGGGGAAGGCGGAGACGATCTCGGCCGTCTCCTCCAGCTCGATCATCAGGCGGATCGGATCGCCGAAACCGCGGCCGCCGGGCAGCTTCGAGGCGTCGAGCGTGAAGACCTTGCCGTTCGAGGCCAGCACCAGCACCTTCGCCGTGGTCTCGGTGAAGAAGGCCGTCTGGAGTGCATCGTCGCCCTTGAAGGAGAAGCTCGACTTGTCCTGGACATGGCCCTTCAAGGCCCTGATCCAGCCCTTCTTCGAGATCACGACCGTGATCGGCTCGCGCTCGACCATGGCCTGGGTCAGGTCGATATCGGCGGTCTCCGGCATGTCCGCGAAATCGGTGCGGCGCTTGCCGATCGCGGTTTCCGGGCCGAAGGTCTTCTTCACCTGGCGGATGTCCCAGGCGATGGTCTTCCACTGCGTCGCCTCGGAGGCGAGCAGATCCTCGATCTGCGACTTCTCCTTGGTGAGTTCGTCGAGCTCGGTCTTGAGCTGCATCTCCTCGAGCTTGCGGAGCGCCCTCAGACGCGTGTCGAGGATCGCGTTGGCCTGGATCTCGGTGAGGTCGAAGACCTTCATCAGCTCGATCTTCGGCTCGTCCTCCTCGCGGATGATCTTGATCACCCGGTCGAGATCCAGATAGACGATGAGCAGGCCACGCAGGATTTCGAGGCGCTTGTCGATCTGGCCGAGCCGGAAGCGCGAGCGCCGCTGCAGCACCTCGCGGCGATGGTCGAGCCAGGCCCGCAGAGCCTCGGCAAGCCCGAGCACGCGCGGCACCAGCCCGCCGGTCAGCACGTTCATGTTCATGGAGATACGCGCTTCCAGCTCGGAGAGCCGGAACAGCGATTCCATCATCAGGTTGGGATCGACATTGCGGGCGCGCGGCTCGATGACGATACGGATGTCCTCCGCCGATTCATCGCGCAGGTCCGCGACCAGCGGCAGCTTC
The DNA here is from genome assembly GCF_001898115.1 of Allobosea sp. 67-29. Lineage (GTDB taxonomy): Bacteria > Pseudomonadota > Alphaproteobacteria > Rhizobiales > Beijerinckiaceae > Allobosea. The sequence goes on from NZ_MKSQ01000008.1 coordinate 48,862, forward strand.
TTGTCGTTGAGTAGCTCGGCGATCTTCTCGATCAGGCGGCCCTTCGAGACCATGTAGGGGATCTCGGTGACCACCGCGAGCCAGGTGCCGCGGCCCTGATCCTCGACATGCCAGCGCGCGCGGGTGCGGAAGGCGCCGCGCCCGGTGCGATAGGTCTCCGCCATCGAAGACCGGCTCTCGACGATGATGCCGCCGGTCGGGAAATCCGGGCCGGGCACGAAGGTCATGAGTTGCTCGGAGGAGGTCTCCGGGTGCTGGATCAGGTAGAGCGCCGCGTCGCACAGCTCCGCCGCGTTGTGCGGCGGGATCGAGGTCGCCATGCCGACCGCGATTCCCTGCGAGCCGTTGGCGAGCAGGTTCGGGAAGGCGGCCGGGAGCACGACCGGCTCCTCGTCCTCGCCGTTATAGGTCTCGCGGAAATCGACCGCGTCCTCGTCGATTCCGTCGAGGAGCAGGCGCGCGACCTCGGTCATGCGCGCTTCGGTGTAGCGGTAGGCGGCGGCGTTATCGCCATCGATATTGCCGAAATTGCCCTGCCCGTCGACGAGCGGGTAGCGCTGGGCGAAATCCTGCGCGAGGCGCACCAGCGCGTCATAGACCGACTGGTCGCCATGCGGGTGGAACTTGCCGATGACGTCGCCGACGATGCGGGCGCATTTCTTGTGGACCTGGCCGGGGTCGAGCCTGAGCAGCCGCATGGCATGCAGGATGCGGCGGTGGACCGGCTTCAGGCCGTCGCGCGCATCCGGCAGGGCGCGGTGCATGATCGTGGAGAGCGCATAGGCGAGATAGCGCTCTTCGAGCGCCGATTTCAGATCGATGCGCTCGGACTCGTCTTCCGGCGGCGGATCGACCGGTTTGCCCATGCTGCGTCAGCCCTCGTCTCGTCTCAATTCGCGCCTGCTCTATGGCACGTCGCGAATCGGCCCGCCAGAACAATGCAGGTACGAAGCCCCCTGCGCAAACGCGGGACGGCCATTTCGCGCTTAGGCGGTGGATGATTCGCCAAGCGGCGTGTCTGTCGACGCGCGGGTCGCCATCTCGACGAGCCGCGCCCGCTCTGGCGGCTCGCGCAGGCCACGCGGATCAAGGATATGGCGGCGCAGGAAGAAGCCCGTCAGGGCGAAGCCCGAGAGGATATCGGCCGGCGACGGGCGTCGTCCGCCCTGCCCCTCGACGAGGAACGAAGGAAGCTTCAGCAGGCGGTCGAGATAGGGTTGCGCCGCCCCCCGGCTGACCGCCTTGCCGGATTTCGGCGAGACATGGCTGAGATCGTCGGGCGAGCCGGTGACGGCGCAGCGCGCAAGATCGAGCCCGAAGCCAAGCTCCGCCAGCATCGCCAATTCGAAGCGGATGATCAGCGCCGGCGCCATCTCCGCTTCGTCGAGATGCGCGACGAGGACGGACAGCCCTTCGTAGAGGCCGGGATGCGGATCGCGCTCCGGCAGGAGGCGCAGCAGGCCGGCGATCGTGCCGAGCCCGTAGAGTGCGACCGGTGCCGCGATCAGGCGCGCGGCATGGGAAGTGAGCAGTTCAACCTTGTACTCGCCGAGGTGCTCGTCGAGTCGCGCGCGCCAGGTCAGCGAGACGTGGTTGCCCGGTTGCAACTGAGACTGGCTTTTCGCGGAGCGCCCGCCCCTGACGAGGCCAAGGTGGCGGCCGTGCTCGCGCGTCATCGCCTCCAGGATCACGGCGCTTTCGCCATGAGCCTTGAGGCCGATGATCGTGCCCTCGTCGGTCCACTCCATGACGACAGGATGTAGGGCAGGAGCGCCTGAGAGGGAACCGGGCTAGTGGCGCACCGCGCGCCTCACGCGACGTATTGCGCGATGCCGGCGCCGAACGACCAGTCCTCGCGCTTGACCTCGACGAGGCTGATAAAGATGTCGTCCGGCTTCAGGCCGGGCTCCCGGCCGAGGTTCTCTGCAATCGCGGCGTAGAGCTTCTTCTTCTGCGTGACGCCGCGTGTATTGGCGACGGTGAGCTGGATGATCACCAGCCTGTCGCTGCGATTGAAGCCGAAATAGTTGGCATCGAAAACGAACTCGTCGGCATCGTGCTGGTGGACGACGGCGAACAGGTCCTTTTCCGGCACCTCGAAGGTCTCGCGCAGGGCCTTGTAGACGCCGTCGATGATCGCGGCCGGCTCGGAAGCCGGACGGCCGCGGCGCATGGAAATCCTGATCAGGGGCATGGTTCTTCTCCATCTGCGGCGGCGGGAGCGGCCGCCGTCGACATGGACAAGCTAGCAATCGCGGTAAAAACGTGAAACCGTATCTATCGATATATCAATGATACGGAATCTTGATTTATGGCCTCACCTGCTCTTGATGTGGAAGCCGTCTCCGCGTTCCTCCGGGCGGCCGAACTCTCCAGCTTCACCCGTGCGGCGGAAGCGCTCGGCTCGACCCAATCTCTGGTCAGCACGCGGATCAAGCGGCTCGAAACCACGCTCGGCAAGCCGCTGCTGCAACGTCATCCGCGTCTGGTACGCCTGACGCCGGAGGGCGAACGTTTCCTGCCGGCGGCGCGGGAGTTCCTGTCGGCGCATGGGCGCGCCCTGGCGGCCCTCGAGACGCAGCCAGAGGGCATCGCGATCGGGCTCAGCGAACAGGCGGTGGGGCCGGATGTGCCTGCGCTGCTGGCGCGATTGACCGCCCATGATCCGTCCCTCGTGGTCAATCTCCGCATCGAGCCCTCGAGCTTGCTGGAAGCTGCCTTCGAGGCCGGAGAGCTCGATGCCGTGGTCGTACGCCGGATCGGCGCGGGCAAGACCGGCGAGGTCTTGCGAGAGGATGTCTTCGGCTGGTTCGCCTCGCCTGCCCTGGCAGCGCAGCCGGATGCGACCCTGCCGATGATCAGCCTCGTCAGCGAATGCCGCCTGAGGCGCCACGCCATAGAGGCGCTGACCGGCTGCGGGCGGCCCTGGCGCGAGGCCTTCATCGGTGGCGGGATGGCGGCTGTCGTGGCGGCCGTCTCGGGCGGCCTCGGGGTCGCCCCGCTGGCAGCTCGAATCGCCCCGCGGGACGCCGTGGACGTCGGCGCGGCCTGGGGACTGCCGCCGCTCGGCCGCTCCCAGGTCGTTCTGCGCAGCCAGGTCGCGAGTGCCCGCGGGCGCGGCTTCGTGCGCGAGCTGGCGGCAGCCTTCCGGGGTTGATCCCGCTCGCCGCGCGCCGGTCCCCCAAGCAGGGCCGCGCCTGTGCCCGGCTCAGCCCAGGACGCGCTCGACGCGGCTGATCTGCCGCTTCTCGCGCAACTCGCTGATGATTGCCGAGAGGTGCTTCAGGTCCCAGACGGTCAGGTCGATGGTGACGTCGGTGAAGTCCGGATTCGGGCGGTTCATCTGCACGGCGTCGATGTTGCCGTCATGCTCGGCGATGATCGTGGTGATCTGAGCGAGCGAGCCGGGCTCGTTGATCGACTTCAGCGCGATCCGCGCCGGGAAGCGCTGCGGCGCCTTGTCGTCGAGATCCCAGCGAACATCGAGCCAGCGGTCCGGCTCGTTGTCGAAGGCGGCCAGCGCCGGCGACTGGATCGGATAGATCGTCACCCCCTCACCCGGCGACAGGATCCCGACGATGCGATCGCCCGGTACGGCGCCGCCCTGCGGCGAGAAGCGTACGGGCAGATCGCGGCCCAGGCCGCGGATCGGAATCGCGTCGGCACCCGGCTCGCCCGGCAGCTTGAACTTCAGGTTGTCGCCCTGGCCGAGCTCGAACCAGTCCTTGCTGTTGGCCGCGGCAGCCGGCCGCCCCTCGCTCGTCGCGCGCTTTTCAGGCTCCAGATCCGGGTAGACCGCCTTGACCACATCGCCGGAATACATCTCGCCGCGGCCGACGGCGGCGAGAACGTCGTCCACCGTATTGCGAGCGAGGCGCTTCAGAGCGGCCTTGAGCTTGTCGTCGGAGAAGGCCTTTTCGGCACGGGTGAAGGCCCGCTCGAGGATCTGGCGGCCGAGGCCGGCATATTGCCGGCGCACGGCGGCGCGGGTGGCGCGGCGGATCGCGGCACGGGCCTTGCCGGTGACGACGAGCGATTCCCAGGCGGCAGGCGGAGCCTGTCCTTCAGCGCGGGTGATCTCGACCTCGTCGCCGTTCTGCAGTTCGGTCAGCAGCGGAGCGATGCGGCCGTTGATCTTGGCGCCGACCGCGCTGTTGCCGACATCGGTGTGAACGGCATAGGCGAAGTCGATCGGCGTCGCGCCACGCGGCAGGGCGATGAGCCGGCCCTTCGGCGTGAAGCAGAAGACCTGGTCGTGGAAGAGCTCCAGCTTGGTATGCTCGAGGAATTCCTCGGGGCTGTCGCCTTCCGCCAGCAGGTCGACGGTCCGGCGCAGCCATTGATAGGCCCGGCTCTCGTCGGCGAGCTGGATCGGCTCGCCCGGGCGGCCATCCTTGTAGTGCGCGTGGGCGGCGATGCCGTATTCGGCGATGCGGTCCATATTATCGGTGCGGATCTGCAATTCGACGCGGCTGTGGCCCGGGCCCACCACGGTCGTGTGGATCGAGCGATAGTCGTTCTGCTTGGGCGTCGAGATGTAGTCCTTGTAGCGGCCCGGCACCATCGGCCAGGTCATATGGACCAGGCCCAGCACGCGATAGCAGTCCTCCGGCCTGTCGACGATGACGCGGAAGCCGAAGATATCCGAAAGCTGCTCGAAGGAGACGGACTTGCGCTCCATCTTCTTCCAGATCGAATATGGTCGCTTGCGCCGGCCGTGGACCTCGGCCTGGATGCCGCTCGCCGCGAGCTTCTCCTTCAGGTCGTGCTCGATCTCGCCGATGACCTTGCCCTCGCGCTCGGTCACCTCCTCCAGGCGCTTGGTGACGGTGGCGTGAGCCTCGGGCTTGATGTGACGGAAGGCGAGTTCCTCGAGCTCTTCCCGCAGCTCCTGCATGCCCATGCGGCCGGCCAGCGGGGCATAGATCTCGATCGTCTCCTCGGCGATGCGCAGGCGCTTCTCCGGCGGCACGAAGTGCAGGGTCCGCATGTTGTGCAGCCGGTCGGCAAGCTTGACCAACAGCACGCGGATGTCATCGACGATGGCGAGAAGTAGCTTGCGGAAATTCTCGCCCTGCGCCGCCTTCTTCGAGACGAGATCGAGCTTCTTGATCTTGGTGAGCCCGTCGACCAGCCGGCGGATATCCGGCCCGAAAAGGTTCTCGATCTCCTCCAGCGTCGCCGCCGTGTCCTCGACCGTGTCGTGCAGCACCGCGGCGACGATGGTCGCGTCGTCGAGCTTGAGATCGGTCAGGATCGCGGCGACTTCGAGCGGGTGAGCGAAGAAGGGGTCCCCCGAGGCACGCTTCTGCGTGCCATGCGCCCGCATGGCGTAGACATAGGCTCGGTTGAGCAGATCCTCATCGGTGTTCGGATTGTAGCTCTTGACCCGGTCAACGAGCTCATACTGCCGCATCATGCCCATGCGGGCCCCAGCCTCATCCTGCAATCATTGCAACGCATCATTATTTGCACAGCTCGGGGCGGCAGCAAGGCGCTTTTTCGGAAGCCCGGCATGAAAAAGCCCGGCACTGCCGGGCTTTAGCGAAAAAGCGTGAAGAATTTCCGAGGCGGAAATCAATCCTCGTCGTCAGCGCTCTCGGTCGGCGGCACGAGGCCGTCGAGACCGCGCAGCAGATCCTCTTCGCTCATGCGATCGAACTGCACCTCGGTGTCCGAGCCACCGCCGGCAGCGGCCGCGGGGTTGGCGAGCAGCGGCACCGTCTCGGGCTCCGGCTCGTCGACCTCGACATGCTTCTGCAGCGAGTGGATCAGCTCTTCCTTCAGGTCTTCAGGCGTCAGCTTCTCGTCGGCGATCTCGCGCAGCGCCACGACCGGGTTCTTGTCGTTGTCGCGCGGGACGAGGATCGCCGCGCCGGACGCGATGGTGCGGGCGCGGTGGGCCGCGAGCAGGACCAGCTCGAAGCGGTTGTCGACCTTGTCGATGCAGTCTTCAACGGTGACGCGAGCCATGGCGGCTCCTTCCGATCTCGGCGATGCAGGGAAATGGATTTGGCCTCGGCCATACAGCCAAAGCCGCCGCGATGCAAGAATTTCGCTGGTCGACCGGACCGACGTCAGGCGCGCATCCGCCGCAGCAGATCGTCCAGCGTCGGGTCGAAGCGCTGCTTCTCCTCCGCCGTGCCCCTGCCGCCCATCGCCGGCAGCTCATGCGGCGCCAGCGCCGCGAAGCGCATCCGCATCGTCGTCGCGACACCTTCTCCGAAGGCGATGGCCTCCCGGTTGCCGATCGAGGACAGGAAGGCGATCGTGCTCGCGGAGGCGTCCGAGATGGCGGACCGGATGATCTGCTGGTCGCGCTCGTTGGCGAGCCGCATCGCAAAGATCGTCGAGCATTGCGAGAGGATCGTCGGGTCGAGCTCACCGGGGCGCTGCGTCACGACGCCGAGATAGGCGCCGTATTTGCGGCCCTCCTTGGCGATGCGGGCGATGGCCTGGCGCGTCGGCGCGAAGCCGAGCTGCGGATCGGCGGGGACATAGCGATGCGCCTCCTCGCACAGCACGAGCACCTCGAGCGCACCCTCGCTCGCCATGACGAGTTCGAAGGCAAGGCGCGAGAGCACGGAGGCAACGGCGTTGACCACCTCGCCCGGCAGGCCGCCGAGCTGGAAGGCGGTGATCGGGCGGCCGTGCAGGGGAATGCGGAAGATCTGGCCAAGGATCGGCGCCATCGTCTCGTACATGTTGGCGCGGCCGAACATGAAGCGATAACGCGGGTCGGCATGGAGCGATTCGAGCCGGACCTTGAGCGAGCGAAGCGCCGCTCGCGGCCAGCGCTGCTCGTGCAGGCCGATCATCTCGTCGATGACCTTGAAGACATCCTTCAGCCGGTAGGGCGTCGGAGCGTCGGCCCCTTCCGCAGCCGCGTCGGGCGCGGCGGAGCGACCGGCACCGAGATCGAGCGGGCGCTTCAGCAGCAGCGAGGCGCCGAGGTCGCGAGCCGCGTCCGGGGTGGCCGGCATGCGATAGCGCTCCCGCGCCGCGGCGACCGCCTCCCGCAGGATGTCGGGCTCGTCGTCCAGCGCCGGGCGGCCACGGAAGACGATGTCGGCCAGTTCCTCCTGCTTGAACATCCAGAACGGCAGGTCGAGCGCCTCGCCGTCGATGGTCAGGGCCAGGTCCGGGAAGGCGCTGGAATACTCGTTGTGCGGATCGAGGATGAGTACGCGCAGGCGCGGCCGAACCGAAACCGCCTTGCGCAGCAGCAGCGCCACGGCGCTCGACTTGCCGACGCCGGTCGTGCCGAGCAGGGCGAAGTGACGCGAGAGCATGTCCTGGATGTTGACGGTCGCAGGAATGCTCGCATCCTGCGTGACCTGGCCGATCACGACACCGCCGCGCTCGCCGAGATCATGGACGAGCGCGAGATCGCCGGCGCGGATGCGGTGCGCGACGGCGCCGATCGGAGGATAGCCGGTGATGCCGCTCTGGAACCGGGTCGCGCCATCCGGGCTTTCCAGCACCTCGCCGAGGAATTCGACCTCGACCTGGATCGGGTTCTCGGCGGTATCGGTCCAGGCCGCCTCGACCGCGTGCACGCGGTAGACGAGCGCCACGATGCGGCTGCGGCCGAGATTGATCGAGACCATGCGCCCGATCGCCCAGGCATCGGCCGCCAGCCAGTTGCCGGTCGAGACCGCGCTGAGGATCGTGGCGCGCGAGCCGTCGCATGCGATGACCCGGCCCAGCACGCGCTCAGGCGGCTGGCCGGTCCCACGGCGGTCCGGCATCACGTCTTCCTGGAAATGGCCCGATTTCACGGCAAGTTGCATGGCTTCGACACCTCGTCCCCGACCATGCGTAAGCGGGCGCCGGTTACGATTGCTTTCATGCCGCGTGACAGTTGGATTTGCGGTTAGCGAACCGGAAAGATCTGCCGGCGATTTGTGCCTAGAAGTGGCGCCACGCCGATCGATCAGAATCGGTGGCCTCGCCATCACATCCTCTGCATTGAGCCCGATGCCCGGTTTCGTCTATGGACGGCACGGAAACTCGAAGGGAACGGATGATGGCCGAGCGGTTGCGCCTGGGTGTGAACATCGACCATGTCGCGACGGTGCGGAATGCCCGCGGCGGTGCCTTGCCCGACCCGGTCCGCGCCGCGCTTCTCGCCATCGCCGCCGGCGCCGACGGCATCACCGCTCACCTGCGCGAGGACCGGCGCCATATCCGCGACACCGACATGGCGCGGCTGTCGGGCGAATTGACGAAGCCGCTCAACTTCGAAATGGCCGCCACCGACGAGATGATCGCCCTCGCCGAGCGCTTCCGGCCGCACGCAGCCTGCCTCGTACCGGAGAAGCGCGAGGAGCGGACCACCGAAGGCGGGCTGGACGTCGTCGGCCAACAAGCTGCGCTCGGCCCGCGGATCGCCCGGCTGCAGGCTGCCGGCTGCCGTGTCTCCCTGTTCATCGAGCCCGACGCCGCTCCGATCGCCATGGCTGCGAAGCTCGGAGCGCCCGTCGTCGAGCTGCATACGGGGAGCTGGTGCCACGCGGTCGCCGACGGCGACGGAGCCAAGGCCGAAGCGGAATTCCGGAGGCTGAAGCACGGCGCCGAACGGGCCGCGGAGCTCGGCCTGGAAGTCCATGCCGGGCACGGGCTGGATTTCGACACAGCCCGCAAGCTGGCAGGCGTGCCGGACTTCGCCGAGTTCAATATCGGCCACTTCCTGATCGGCGAAGCGATCTTCGTCGGGCTCGAAGCCGCCATCCGCCAGATGCGGAAAGCCATGGACGAAGGCCGGGCAAGCGCTTAACTCCCCTCCATGATCCTGGGCATCGGCTCCGACCTCTGCGACATCACGCGCATCCAGAAGTCGCTCGACCGTTTCGGCGAGCGCTTCACGCACCGCGTCTTCACCGAGGGCGAGCGGGTAAAATCCGACAGGCGCGCAACGCGCGCGGCCTCCTATGCTCGGCGCTTCGCAGCCAAGGAAGCCTGCTCGAAGGCTCTCGGCACCGGCATGCGCGCGGGCGTGTTCTGGCGCGACATGGAAGTGGTCAACCTGCCCGGAGGCCGTCCGACGATGCGCCTCACCGGCGGCGCGGCGGAAAAGCTGAAGACGATGACGCCGGCCGGGTTCGCCGCCGTCGTCCATGTCTCGCTGACCGATGATCCGCCGCTGGCGCAGGCCTTCGTGGTGATCGAGGCCCGACCGCTCGCCGGCTGAATACGCCGCAGGCTTCAGCGCCGCAGAAAAAAGGCCGGCGCTGGCAGCGCCGGCCTCTTCCCCTGCCCGAAGGCAGCGCCTCGGGATCACTCCGCCGGCTGCGTACCCGTGATCGCGGCCTGAGGTTCGTCGCTCAGCCAGCGGTAGATTACGCCGCCGAGGATGCCTCCGAGCAACGGTGCGACCCAGAACAGCCAAAGCTGCTGCAGCGCCCAGCCGCCGACGAACAGCGCCGGACCGGTGCTGCGGGCCGGGTTCACCGAGGTGTTCGTCACCGGAATGCTGACCAGATGGATCAGGCAAAGGCCGAGGCCGATGGCGAGCGGCGCAAAGCCGACCGGCGCCTTGCCGTGGGTCGAGCCCATGATGATGAACAGGAACATCATCGTCATCACGACTTCCATGAGAAAGGCCGAAACGAGATTGTACTTGCCGGGCGAGTGATCGCCATAGCCGTTCGAGGCGAAGCCGCCCGTCAAGTCGAAGCCGGGCGCCCCACGCGCGATCTGATACAGAACGGCCGCCGCGACGATGCCGCCCACGACCTGCGCCACGATGTAGGGCACGACCTGCCCTCCGGGAAAACGCCCCCCGGCGGCGAGGCCGACGGTCACGGCCGGGTTGAGATGACAGCCCGAAATATGGCCGATGGCATAGGCCATCGTGACGACGGTGAGGCCGAAGGCGAGCGAAACGCCGAGCAGCCCTATACCGACATTCGGAAAACCGGCGGCGATGACTGCGCTGCCGCAGCCAGCAAAAGTAAGCCAGAACGTACCGATAGCTTCGGCGACATATTTCTTTGCATTCATTAAAATAACCCCCAATTGAATACTCGCGGACACTGATCCTCGCCGCAGGATTCGTCAACATCCGCCCTCCACCCCGTGACGCGCTTCCCCGGCCGAACCTTGACGCGCCTGCTGCGTTGCAACATCGTTGTCACCCGGAAGGAGAGCGATTTGAGCGCAGCCGCCCACATCAATCTCTGGCTCGACCAGCATTTCGGCTTTCTGCCCGCCTGGCTGATCAGCCTGTCGATCCTCGCGGTCGCCGCGGCGGGAGCCTTGCTGATCCATCGCAACCTGTTCGCCCTGCTGACCCGGCTGGTCAGCCGCATGGATCTGTTCTGGCGTTCGCTCGTCGCGCGTACCAAGGGGCCGACCCGCTTCGCGACGCTGACGATCGCGCTGGCGCTGGGCGCCGGTGTCGCCCCGCTCAGCGACCATCAGGCCGAGATCATCCGCCACGGCCTGCTGCTGTGCTTCATCGTTCTCGTCGGCTGGATGGCGAAGACGGCGCTGCACGTCTGGACGACCGTCTATCTGCGGCGCTTCAAGCTCGACGCCGAAGACAATCTGCTGGCCCGCAAGCACGTCACCCAGACGCGCATCCTCCAGCGCGTCGGCGAATTCATGATCCTGGTCATCGGGCTATCGACGCTGCTGATGACCTTCGACGGCGTGAGGCAGTATGGGGTCAGCCTGCTCGCCTCGGCCGGCGCTGCCGGACTGATCGCCGCGCTCGCGCTCCAGCCGGTGCTGAAGAACATTTTCGCCGGCATCCAGCTCGCCGTGACGCAGCCCATCCGCATCGACGACGCCCTGCTGGTCGAGGGCGAATGGGGCAATGTCGAGGAGATCACCTCAACCTATGTGGTGATGCGGCTGTGGGACTGGCGGCGGCTGATCCTGCCGCTCAGCTACTTCATCGAGAAGCCGTTCCAGAACTGGACGCGCGAGAGCGCGGCTCTGATCGGCACCGTGATGATCTATCTCGATCACCGTGCGCCGATCCAGACCATCCGCGCCAAGGTGCAGGAGATCGCCGAAGGTTCGAAGCTGTGGGACAGGCAGGTCATGGCCGTCCAGGTCACCGACTTCCGCGAGCATGTGATGGAAGTGCGCATCCTGGTCAGCGCCCGCACCTCCCCGCGTGCTTTCGACTTGCGCTGTGAAGTCCGCGAAAAACTTATCGCCTTCCTGCAGGAGGAGCATCCCTATGCTCTGCCGCGGCTGCGCATGCAGCCCGGTGAGCGCGCCGATAGCCAAGCGCTGGCAGCAGTCCGCGCCGCCGCGGAATAGCCATAGTCGGGGCGCCTTAAGCCCCGAAGGATGACCGGATGGCGCCAGGCGGCGCGGAGGTTGGCGTCAGCTTGCCTTATCCCCTTGCCAGGGTTCGGGATAGCGCTGAAAAGTGGTTTCCACTTTCCGGCCCGATGCTGTAGACCGCGCGCTGGATCGCAGTCCGGATCGCCGCACGCCCCGTCGGGCGCGACAGCGGCGGTCCGCATGTTTGTTATCGCATCGGGATTGTCCGGGATGTGCCCTCCACGTTTCGGCCTGGTGCTGCAGGGAGCGCCCGCGTGGCCAACGACGTCGACAGCAAATCCAAGGCGGCCAAGGAAGAAGGCGGCATCTTCGAGACGATCAAGGTCGTCGTCCAGGCCCTGCTCATCGCGCTGGTCATCCGCACGTTGCTGTTCCAGCCCTTCAACATCCCCTCGGGCTCGCTGATCCCGACCCTGCTGATCGGCGACTACCTGTTCGTCTCGAAATACACCTACGGCTATTCGCGTTATTCGATCCCGTTCGGCCCGCCTGTCATGTCCGGCCGTGTCTGGGCAGCCGAGCCGAAGCGTGGCGACATCGCGGTGTTCAAGCTGCCGAGCGACAATTCGACCGACTACATCAAGCGCGTGATCGGCCTGCCCGGCGACCACATTCAGATGATCGACGGCATCCTCAACATCAACGGCCAGCCGGTGAAGCGCGAGCGCATCGCCGATTATGTCACCTCCGACAACTGGGGCCGCAATGTTCCGGTGATCCGCTACAACGAGACGCTGCCGAACGGGGTGACGCATCAGATCATCGAGCGCGAAGGCGACACCGGCACATTCGACAACACCCAGGTCTTCACCGTGCCGCCCGGCCATTTCTTCATGATGGGCGACAACCGCGACAATTCGCTCGACTCGCGCGACCGCAGCGTCGGCTATGTGCCGTTCGAGAATTTCGTTGGGCGGGCCGAGATCATCTTCTTCTCGATCGACGAAGGCGCTTCGGCCTGGAAGATCTGGGAATGGCCCTATACGGTTCGCTGGAACCGGATCTTCAGCACCATCAAGTGAGCAAAGCGGGCGAAGGCGGGCGCAAGGCCCCGGACACGGCGCGGCTCGAGGCTGCGCTCGGTCATCGCTTTGCCGACAGGTCGCTGCTGGAGACTGCGCTCACCCATATGAGCGCCGAGGAGTCGCGGCTGGCAAGCTATCAGCGCCTGGAATTCCTCGGAGACAGAGTGCTCGGCCTGTCGATCGCAGACATGCTGTTCCGACGCTATCCGCAATCCGAGGAAGGCAATCTCTCGCGCCGCCTCGCTGATCTCGTGCGCAAGGAGACCTGCGCCGAAGTAGCGATGGCCTGGAACCTCGGGCAGTTCATGCGCCTGGGCGATGGCGAGATCCTGGGCGGGGCACGCAAGAACAAGGCGATCCTGGCCGATGCCTGCGAGGCGATCATCGGCGCCGTCTTCATCGACGGCGGCTACGAGGCGGCGCGCGCGCTGGTCGAGCGCGCTTTCGGCGAGCGGCTGATGAAGCCGGTGCGTCCGTTGCGCGATGCCAAGACGGCGCTGCAGGAATGGGCGCAAGGCAAGGGCTATCCGACGCCGACCTATAGCGAGCGCGGCCGTTCCGGCCCCGACCATGCGCCGGTGTTCGTCGTGGCGGCCAGGATCACCGGGCTCGCGGACAGCGAGGCGCGCGGGCCGTCGAAGCGGCTGGCCGAGCAGGCCGCGGCGGAAGCTTTTCTGAAACGCGAGGGTTTGTGGAACGACAAGCCGGAGGGCGACGATGTCTGAGGCGGATCAACCCACGCGCTGCGGCTTCGTCGCGCTGATCGGTGCCCCCAACGCGGGCAAGTCGACACTGCTCAACCAGCTCGTCGGCGCCAAGATCTCGATCGTCTCGCGCAAGGTGCAGACCACGCGCACGCAGGTGCGCGGCATCGCGCTTTCCGGGACTGCGCAGATCATCTTCGTCGACACGCCCGGAATCTTCGCGCCCAAGCGCCGGCTCGACCGCGCCATGGTGACGAGCGCCTGGGGCGGCGCCACCGATGCCGATCTGATCGGCGTGCTGATCGACGTCGCCCGCTTCGAGCATGAAGAGAACACGGTCCTGCTGGAGAAGCTCGCTGAGCTGAAGCAGCCGAAATTCCTGATCCTCAACAAGATCGACACGGTGCCGAAGGAGAAGCTGCTCGAGATCACCGCCAAGGTGAACGAGAGGGGCCAGTTCGAGGCGACCTTCATGGTCGCCGCGCTGACCGGCTACGGCGTCAAGGATATCCTCGCCTGGCTGGAGAAGCGGCTTCCCCCCGGCCCGTGGCTCTATCCGGAAGACCAGATTTCGGACGCGCCGCTGCGCTTCCTGGCCGCCGAAATCACCCGCGAGAAGATCTTCGAGCGGCTGCACGACGAATTGCCCTACCGCTCCACCGTCGAGACGGAGAGCTGGCAGCAGAAGCCGGACGGCTCGGTGCGGATCGAGCAGACGATCTATGTCGAACGCGAGGGCCAGCGGAAGATCGTGCTCGGCGAAGGCGGCCAGACGATCAAGGCGATCGGCCAGAAGGCCCGTGCCGAGATCGCGGAAGCGGCCGAGGCGAAGGTGCATCTGTTCCTGTTCGTGAAGGTCCGCGAGAACTGGAGCGACGACCCCGAACGCTATCGCGAGATGGGGCTCGACTTTCCGAAGGGGTGAGCGACGGGACGCCCGTCGTCTCCCGATTTGCCGCCCAGCGGAATGCCGCCGCGATGCGGGCCTGCGTCATGTCTTCGCGGCCATAGCCGCTGCGGCGCCGCAACGGCATGCTCCGCCTGCGGCAACAGGCCACGGCTGCTCCTTGAAACTTGTCAAATTTCGTTCATGAAACGACATTGTTAAAACGCGTTTTGCTTCCAATCTGATTACTTCAAGTGATTTCAGCAGGAGTGATTGCCATGGCCGCCTCGCCGCGCATTGCGCTGTTCATCGACGGCGCCAATCTTTACGCAACCTCGAAGCAGCTCGGCTTCGATATGGATTACCGCAGGCTTCTGAGGGAGTTTCAGGGGCGCGGCAACCTCATCCGCGCCTTCTATTTCACCACGTTGGTGGAGAGCGAAGAGTATTCCTCGATCCGCCCGCTCGTCGATTGGCTCGACTACAACGGCTATCGCGTCATCACCAAGGCCGCGAAGGAATTCACCGACGCCACCGGCCGGCGGCGTGTCAAGGGCAACATGGACATCGAGCTGGCGATCGAGATGCTCGAACTGGCGCCGCATCTCGATCAGATCTACCTGTTTTCCGGCGACGGCGACTTCCGCCCGCTGGTCGAGGCGGTGCAGCGCAAGGGCGTGAAGGTCTGGGTGGTCTCGACGATCTCGACCAACCCGCCGATGGTTTCGGACGAGTTGCGCCGGCAATGCGACGAGTTCGTCGATCTGGCCCAGCTCATGCCGAAGATCGGACGCGACCCGGCCGAACGCGCGAGCCGGAGCGGCGGAACTCCCGGCGGACCGGGCGCCCCGGCCAACCCGTCGCTGGAGCGCCGCTACGGCATCCGCCAGGGCGACGAGCCGGTCGAGGGGTGAGGCAACAAAGCGGAAGGGGAGCGCGGGAAGCTCACCCGCCAGTCTTCAAAATCCGCTGCTTGTCGCGGTTCCAGTCGCGGGTCTTCTCGGTCTCGCGCTTGTCGTGAAGCTTCTTGCCCTTGCCGAGGCCGATCTCGACCTTGGCCCGTCCCCGGTCGTTGAAATAGACCTTGAGCGGGATCAGGGCCATGCCCTCGCGCTGCACGGCGCCCATCAGCTTGTTGATCTCGCGCCGATGCAGCAGGAGCTTGCGCGGCCGGCGGACCTCGTGGTTGAAGCGGTTCGCCTCAAGATACTCCGGAATATAGGCGTTGAACAGGAAGAGCTCCTCGCCCATCGGGCCGGCATAGCTCTCCCCGATTGTCGCCTTGCCGCCGCGCAGCGCCTTGATCTCGGTGCCCTGCAGGGCGATGCCCGCCTCGAGCGTCTCCTTGATCTCGTAGTTGAAGCGCGCCTTGCGGTTGTCGGCGGCGAGCCGATAGCGGGCAGGATCAGGCTTCTTCATACCGAACCACCGAATCCGTGTTCCTTGACCAACGCCGCCATGGCCTGCGATCCCGATTCAGGATCGGCGCTCAAGCCGTTGAGAACGCCGAGCTTGTCGTCTTCCCGCCGGTTCTGGCTGAGCTTGAACTTTCCGACAATCGAGGCGATCGCGATCTCGATGCCGACGATGCCGCGCGCCTGCGCGGCGATGAACGGCTCCGGCGCATCGGCCACGGCCCAAGGCTCGGCGCGCGGCGCCTCCTGCTGCCGAGTCAATGATTCCAACTGCGCCCTGAGCCAGGTCTGATCCTCGATCGTACGGGCCGGGCCGCGGACCTGCACCGTAACGTAGTTCCAGGTCGGCACGACCTTGCCGCTCTCCCGCTTGGTCGCATACCAGGCGGGCGTGACGTAGCGCTCGACACCGGTGAAGATCACCAGCGTCTCGGCTCCGGCAGCGATCGCCTTCCACTGCGCGTTGGGGCGAGCGAGATGAGCCCGCAGCAGGCCCTGCTCGCCCTCGTCGGCATGCAGGACGAAAGGCACCGGATTGGCCATCAAACCGCCCTCGCCGGCCGTGACCAGCGTCGCCAGCGGGTGCTGTCGGATGACCGCATGCAACTGCGCGCGGTCCTCGACCTTGAAGTGACTGGGCTCGTACATCGTTCCGGTATCCCTGGCTTCGGCCGGGGCGACCGGTCGAGCGCAAACCCTATTTAGGCATTCAGCAGCCCGGCGAAAACCATGGCCTCGCGGATGGTCTTGCCCGTCGCCGGCGTCACCGGCATCAGCGGCAGGCGGATCTCCTCCTCGATGCGGCCGAGCAGCTTGAGCCCGTGCTTGGCACCGGCGAGGCCCGGCTCCTTGAAGGTCGCATCATGCAGCGGCACCAGACGGTCCTGCACCTTGAGCGCCTTGGCGTAGTCGCCCTTGAGGGCCGCCTCCATCAGGTCGGCGCAAAGACGCGGCGCGACATTGGCGACGACCGAGATGCAGCCATGGCCGCCGGCCGCCATATAGGCGAGCGCCGTCATGTCCTCGCCCGAGAGCTGGATGAAGTCCGGCCCCATGGCATGGCGTTGCTGCGAGACCCGGGCGAGATTGGCGGTGGCATCCTTCACGCCTGCGATGTTCTTCAGCTCGTAGAGGCGGGTCATCGTCTCGACCGACATGTCGACCACCGAACGCGGCGGGATATTATAGATGATGATGGGAAGCCCGATCGCATCGTTCACCGCCTTGAAGTGCTGATACATGCCCTCCTGGGTCGGCTTGTTGTAATAGGGCGTGACGACGAGGACAGCGTCAGCCCCCGCCTTCTCGGCATGGACGGCGAGGTCGATCGCCTCCGTGGTGTTGTTCGAGCCGGCTCCGGCGATGACCGGCACGCGGCCCTTGGCCTGCGCGACGACGATCTCGACGACCTGCTTGTGCTCGTCATGGGAGAGCGTCGGGCTCTCGCCGGTGGTGCCGACGGGCACGAGCCCAGTCGAGCCGCTCTCGATCTGCCAATCGACCAGCGCCCTGAGCGCAGCTTCGTCGACCTTGCCGTCTTTGAACGGCGTGACCAGAGCGGGCATCGAGCCGGTGAAGGCGGGGTGCTTGGTCATGGGGGACGGTCCTGCGGCGAAAACACGGGGTTGCGGGCCGTCACACATAAACCGTCGCCTCGCCAAGGCAAAGCCAACAACCCATGAAAATGCGTGGCCTCATGGTTAAGCTTTCCTAAACCTGCTTCCCCGACCATCATCCGATGCCAGCACGAGGATGGAGTCACGCCATGGCCCCGCCTGCCGTCCGGCGACGACTGCCGGGCATACTGCTACCGCTGCTGCTCTCCGCCTCCGCGACCCAGGCGGGCGACGACGGCGCACTCGCCAGCCAGCGAACGCTGGCGATGATACCCGATGTCGAGTCCACCGGTTCGCTGCCGCCCTATCCTTCCGGCGCCCTGCGCGAGGACGACGCGATCAACCTCGCGGTGGTCCGTGCAGCCGTCACGGCCTATCGCAAGGGCGCGTTATCGGAGGGTGATGCCCTCTCCGCACGGATCGACGAACCGGCCATCCGGGCACTGCTGGAATGGGTCGCGATCCATGCCAATGCCCGTGGCGTCTCCTTTACACGCATCGACGCCTTCCTGCGCGATCATCCGGACTATCCGGCCACAACCCGGTTTCGACGCCGCGCCGAGGAAGCGCTGATCACCGAGAGGAAGAGTCCGGCGATCGTTCGCGCCTTTTTTCACGGCCGGCAGCCGGTTTCGCCGGCCGGACGGATCGCGTTGGCACTGGCGCTCGACGACCAAGGCAAGACCGACGAGGCTCTCTCGCTGATCCGGCAAAGCTGGCGAACGGATCTTTTCGGGCAGGGGCTGGAGAAGATCGTGCTCGGCCGGTTCGGCGAGGCGTTGACGCAGGAGGATCACCGCCTGCGTGCCGAACGCTACCTGTTCCGGCCCGACGCGGCGGCGGCACTGCGGAGCGCTGCACGCGTCTCGCCCGACTATGTCGCGCTGGCCAAGGCCCGCCTGGCCAGCGCCAGGGCCAGGCGACCGATCTCGGACAAGCTGATCTCGGCCGTGCCGGCCTCGCTGCGGGGAGACATCTCCTTCGCCTTCCTGCAGGCGCAGCAGGCACGCCGGGCCGACAAGCTCGACGAGGCCGCCAAGGCGATGACCGCCATCCCGCGCGATCCCGCCCTGCTCGGCGATGGCGACGGCTGGTGGGAGGAGCGTCGCATCCTCTCGCGCAAGCTGCTCGATGCGGGAAACGCGCAGAAGGCCTACGAGATCGCCGCAGGCCACGGCGCGGAGGACCCAGCCGAACGGATCGAGGCCGAATGGCAGGCGGGTTTCATCGCGCTGCGCTTCCTGAAGAACGCAGAGGCGGCGCTCAGGCATTTCGACGCAGCGGCTGCTATCGCCGAAACGCCCATTTCGGTCGCCCGCGCAGCCTACTGGCAGGGCCGCGCCTATGAGGCGCTCGACAGGCCGGAACACGCCAAGGCCGCATTCGGCAGGGCCGCGGAACAGCCCGTCGCCTATTACGGGCAGCTCGCCCGGGCCAGGCTCGGGCTCAACGACCTGCCGCTGCGCCTCACGGCCGCCTCGGGCCTCGATGCCTTGCCGGGACATCGCGGCGTGCGCCTGCTCTACCGGATCGGCGAACGCGGTCTCGCCAATCTGATGCTCGTCGATCTCGCCCGACGCCTGCATACGGCGCCGGCTCTCGAAGCGATCGCGGCGATCGCGCGGCGGGAGTCGGACGCGCGCACCCTGGTTGCCATCGGCAAGGCCGCGCTGCAGCGCGGTTTCCCGCTCGACCAGGCAGCTTATCCGACGCATGGGGTGCCGGACTTCGACGTCCTGGGCGACCCGATGGAACGCGCCATCGTCCACGCCATCGCCCGTCAGGAGAGCGCCTTCGATCCGACCGCGATGTCGCATGCGGGCGCGCGCGGGCTGATGCAGATGATGCCGGCGACCGCCCGCGAGACGGCGCGACGCGCCGGGCTGCCCTTCGACTGGCAAAAGCTCGGCCGGGACCCGCTCTACGCGGCACGGATGGGCGCGGCCCATCTCAACGACCTGCTCCGGGAATGGCGCGGCTCCTACATCCTGACCTTCGCCGCCTATAATGCCGGCTCGCCGAACGTGAAGAAATGGATCGCGGCCTATGGCGACCCGCGCGATCCGGATGTCGACGCCGTCGACTGGGTCGAGCGGATTCCCTTCTCCGAAACGCGCAACTACGTGCAGCGCGTGATGGAAAACCTGCAGGTCTACCGCCAGCGCCTCAACCAGCGCACCGCCTATCTGATCGACCACGACCTGAAACGCGGCGGCCCACGGGACTGAACGCGCGCCGCGCCCGACGCAGCCGCTGCAGCGAGCTTTCGCGTCCGCTGCGGGCATGGTTAGGTGCCGGGATCGCCCCGACCGAGATCCCCATGACTGCCGAGACCGATTTCGCCTCCCGCTTCTTCACGGCGTCCGATGGGCTCAAGCTGCACGCGCGCGACTACGGCCCCCTCGCCTCGCCCGCGCTCCCGGTCATCTGCCTGCCGGGCTTCGCGCGAACCGCCGCGGATTTCCACGAGATCGCGCTGGCCCTGTCACAGGACGACGCGAGGCCCAGGCGCGTGCTTGCGCTGGATTATCGCGGACGCGGCCTCTCGGCCTATGACAGCAACTGGAAGAACTACGATGTCCGCATCGAACTCGACGACCTCATGCAGGTCCTGGTGGTCGCGGGCATCGATCGGGCCGCGTTCATCGGGACCTCGCGCGGCGGCCTCCTGACGATGGCGCTCGCGGCGGCACGGCCCGCCGTCATCAAGGGCGTGGTGCTCAACGATGTGGGCCCGGTCATCGATGCGCGCGGCCTGCTGCGCATCCGAGGTTATGTCGGCAAGCTGCCGAAGCCGCGCAGCTTCTCTGAGGGTGCCGAGATCCTGAAGCGGCTTTCCGACCAGCAGTTTCCGCTGCTGAGCGATGCCGAATGGGAGCTGATGGCGAGACGGAGCTGGACCGACCGCGACGGTCCCTTGCGTCCCGACTACGATACCAACCTGATGAAGGTGCTGGAGGAACTGGACCTCGAAGCGCCGCTGCCTGTCCTCTGGCCGTATTTCGACGCGCTGCAGGGCGTGCCGATGCTGGCGATCCGCGGAGCGAATTCCGACCTGCTCGCCGAGAAGACGCTGGAAGAGATGGCGGCGCGCCATCCCGACTGCGAAATCCATGTCGCGCCCGGCCAGGGCCACGCGCCGCTGCTCGGCAGCAGGGACATGATCCGCCGCATCGGCAAGCTCGTCGCCAAGGCGGAACGGCACGGCGCCTAGATGATCGCGCCTCCCCGTCGGAAGCGATAACGATGATCCCGCTCGGCGCGGGAGCGTCGCATTTTTCCGAGAAGCGGATTCCGCTTTTCTCGGGCCGCTGCTCGAGCGGTGATCGCTGGCTCAGCCGGCTCCTCGCTCCGCCTTCAGCGCGCGCGAGTGCTGGGTCTCGCCGCCATGGGCGAGAATGCCGGCATCCTCGCGCCAGTTCTCCGCCAGCCCGCGCCCGGGCACCCCGGCAAAGGCCGAAACGTAGCGCATCTCGTCGTCTGCGAGCGCGGCGAGCTGATCGAAATGCCAGATGCCCAGCCGGTTGAGATCGTTCGCGATGGCCGGTCCGATTCCCTTGACCAGCGTCAGGTCGTCGGCGTTGCCGGCGCGCGCCGAAGCGATCAGGTTCGCCGGCCGCCGGCCCTCGAATTCGCCGACCTCCGGCGCCGCGACGTTGCCTTCTCCGGCGGGACCATCGTCGCGCGACGTCTCCACCAGCCCCGAACGTGCCCGGTCGGCAAATTCCGTCGAGCCTCCGGCGGCCAAAAGCTTTGCCTGACCGACCCAGTCCTCCCGCTCGATGCGACCGGGAAAGGCGAGATAGCTGCCGACCCATTCGACATTCGCGGATGTCCAGGCCGCGACCTGCTCGAAATGCCAGACCCCGAGCCCATGCAGGCGGCCTTCGTTCTGCCGGCCGATTCCCTTGATCAATTTGAGATCGTCGGGCTTGCCGCCGCGCGCCTCTTTCAGAGCGGCAGGGCGCTCGCCGGGCAAAGCAGACTCGTTCGCGACGGGCGTAAGCGCAGGCTCGATATGGTCCGGAACCGCCACGACGGCTGCTAGGACCGCTGTGGAGGCGGGAACGTCCGCTGCCGGCTTCTCCGGCTGCGCTGCCGGCCCCGAAAGCGGGGCCGATACGCCGGCAGCGGCCTCGGACGGACGAAGGATCGTGCCGGCCACGCAGCCCAGCCAGTAGACCGCGGCGAACAGCAGCGCCGTTTCGAGCCACATCGCGGGCACGCCGTTGACGAGCTGGAACCAGGTCAAGGCCGCGCCGCCGGCCCAAAGCAGCGCGATGAAGCTCCAGCCGCCGCTCCAGAGGCGGCGCGAGCGCCCGCTATGGCTGATCCAGCCCATGGCGAAGCCGAGGACGAGCGCGGCGAGGAGAAACCAGGCGAACCGGCTGGCGAGATAGAGCATGTCCGTCCCCCTACTTCGCCACCGTGAACTGGACCCGGCGGTTCATCTCGCGGGCCCGCGGGGCCCCATACGGCACGAGCGGCCGGGTCGATCCGTATCCCCTCACGTCGAGCTGGGCGGGGTCGATGCCGCGTCGGACCAGTTCGTCGCGTACTCGCAGCGCCCGCCTCTGGGACAGATCGAGATTGTCGAAGCCGCGCCAGTCGCCGTCGCGATTGGCATGTCCCTCGATCGTCACGCGCGAGCCGGGGCACTTCTTCAGGATCGTCGCCGCCTCGCCGATGACGCGCTCGGTCACCGCGTCGAGCTCGACCACGGATGTGCCCTGTGCGAACAGCACCGGGTTATGCCTGGTCAAGCCGTCGAGGTCGTTCTGGCAGCTCGCCGGCGGATCGACGACGCAGCCCGTCTGGCGCTGGCCGACGACCACGTCTGCCGTGAAGCCGGACGGCAAGCCGGTCGACGCGCTGGTCTCGACCTCGCTCCGGATCAGGTCCCGACAGGTCAGACCACGTAAGGTGACGGACTGGTCGGTGATGGTCGCCGAGCCGATATCCAGGCGCAGAAGATCGGCGAGGGCCGTCCTGGCTGCCTGGGCGAAGCCGTCCGGCGCACCCGGCAAGATCACCGTGGTATCGTCGAGCCTGCTGCCCAGCGGCGTTTCCGCTACCAGGGCCCGGAGCGCGGCGCGGGTCGCCTCATCGGGGAGATAACCGGAGAAGCTTGCGCCGCTGCGATCAGCCGATAGCGAGAGGCCGTAGGGGCGCACCTTCACCGCCCCAGCCACTGTCGGCACGGACAAGCCCGGAGGGTGAGCGCCTGCCAGCAGGCCCTGCAGGGCTTGCCAACCGGCGGCATCGGCAGCTTCGCCCGCGATCGAAAGACCGCCCTCGCGAATCGAGACGCTGCCCGCCTTGAGCTTCGACAGAGCCTCCAATGCATAGCCTGCGGAGGCGGCGAAATCTCCGGCAGGTTGCATTCCAGCGACGGGCTCCATGCGATCATCGACGCCGAAGCCGCCGAAGAGCTGCCCGGCCCGTGCCAGGATATCGGCCTTCGCGGCCAGATCGGGCACCGATCCTGCCATGACAAGGCGTTGCCCTTCGCGCCGCGCCGTCCACGGCACAATCGGCGCAGGAGCTGGCTTGGCGACCGGCGGAGCCTGCACGGCGGGCGTCGCGGCGGCCGGCGAAGGAGCGGCAGCGCGGCTGGGCTCCGGCACAGGAGCCTGTTCGGGCACGGCCGCGGGAGATGTCGATGGCGCAGGCGTCACGCCTTCGAGATTGAGGCCGGGAATTTCGGGCAAAGGCGGCATGGCCAGCTCAGGCGGCGGAGCAGGCGGGCATTCGATCGTCGCCTGGGCGACCGAGTCGGGGCCGTCGAGCTGCGCGATCTGCAGACGCAAAGCCTGGCAAGCGGCGTAGGTCGCCGGACCCAGCCCGGAGAGCTTGTAGGCATCCCCCACAATCTCGGCCTTGCCGCTTCTCAGCCGGGCGAGATCGGCTGCGGCACGCCGAACCTTGTCGATGAAGGCGGCGGGCGCTCCCGCGCCGGGCTTCATGGCGTCCGTGATCGCAACGGGAGACGGAAAGCTGGCCTTCAAGGCCGAGAGGATCTGCTGCCGGGCAGCCTGGTCGGGAAAGAAGCCTTCGACTTCGAGCGTATCGGGCGTCAGATGCGCCGCACTCCAGCGATAGGGCGCGATCGTCGGCGGCTCCAGACCGCAGGGAACCGCGGCGAAGCCGGCGACCGGCGGCTTCGCGCCAATCGCCTCCAGGGCCTGAAAAGCCTCGGGGCTGGCGGCCTTGCCTTCGATGCAGAAGCGGCCATCGTCCAGCGCGATCCGCCCCGATGCGAGTTGCGGCACGGCGGCCATCATCGCCGCGGTCATCGCCGCAAAACCTTCGGGCGCGCCGAAGGCGACGGTCTGGCGGTCGTCGATCCGCAGACCCGGCAGGGCTGCCGCCGCGGCGGCGGTATTCGCATCGGCGACCGCGAGATCCGGGACGAAGCCCCCGATCGTCACCACACCGGGCAATCTGCTGACGAACCAGGAATAGGGCTTCTGGGCTACGACCTGGGACAGTCCCCCAAGCGCGCGACGCACGCCGAATTCGCTGCGCAGCTGCGCCATCGCCTTGCCCGCACCGTCCGCGGACAGAACTTCACCGGCGATGGTGACGTCACGCCCCTCGACCAGGGCCGTCACGGGCCTCGCTCCCGGCGCGGTACCGGCCCCCGCATGCACGGCCCGTTCGGCCCGCGCCGCTACGTCCCGCTGGATCGCAGGGTCGAGGAAAAGATTGCCGGCGCCCCATAGCAGCGCCAAGGGAATCACGCCCCAGAGCCAGCGCGTCGGCTGCGACATCGTTCGCCCCTCATTCCTCGCCGCCAGCACGGCGAAGCCGCTCTCCTTTGCCCAATCATAGTCTCGTCAAGGGCTTGGAGCCATGTCCCGATCTCGCGATTCAACACACCCATGGCAAAGCCGGGCGCGAGGAACCGATTTCGGGCTTCTGGGATCAATGAGCGCGGATCGTCCCAAGGTCGTCAACCGGGAAGATTCAACCACCCACAGCCAACGAAAAAAGCCCCGGGTTTCCCCGGGGCTTCCGACTGAGATCGGAGAACCGATCAGAAGTCGCGCTGGATGCGGAGACGGCCCTGGAAGGCGTCTTCCGACTTGATGCCCGCGAGCTGCGGAACACCCAGAGCCGTCAGCTTGGCGTCGGCGACGCGGCGGCCGGTCTCGAGGCGCTGGTAGAGAACCTCGACGCCGAGGTCGAGGCCAGCAACCGGCGACCAGATGACGGCGGTGCCGACCTGGAACAGGCGCGGGTCGATCTTGCGCTGACCGAGGACCGCCGAATGGACGTCAAGATCGGTGTACGAAGCGTAGACTTCCTGACGGATCGTGGGGGTCCAGTAGTGGCGCAGCGCGGCCAGGATGCTGTAGCCCTTCGACGACTTCAGGCTACCCGAGACCGGGTCCGTCACGTAGTCCGGGACGGCGCCCAGGACCAAGCGGCCGAGGTTCATCGTGCTAACGCCGAGATAGCCCAGCGCGCCGTCAGCATAGGTGCCCTGCAGCCAGAGATAGTCGCCAGCGGCGAGCATCGGCAGGTTCAGCTTGACGCCGCCTTCGATGGCGTAGCCCACGTCGTCGCTGCTCACGCGAGCGGCGCCCGGGGTGTAGGTGCCACGGTTGGCGATGACGCCGGCCAGCTGAGCCGAGCCCCAGCCCTGGTCAACACGCAGGCTGGCGACGACGTCCGGCCAGGAGTTGCCTTCACGGGTCAGGCCGCCGATCGCGCCACGGCTCACGCCGGTGGTCGGGTCTTCGAGCGACAGGGTCGCCGAGAAGCCGCCGCCGAAGGTCGCGGTGTAAGCGAACAGGTTCGGGCTGTGGTCGGAGTTGATGACGCCAGCGAAGCCGAGGTCCGAAGCGTAGAAGTCGAAGAACGACTGCGCCTTACCAGCGGTGATCGGGCCGAACTGGATGAAGGCCTTGTCCATCGTCGGCTCGTTGGTCGCCGCGCCGAGGGTGGTGCCGTAGTACTGGCCGTAACGGATGAAGCCCGAGCGGCTGTAGATGTCCTGGCGGATGAAGGCGCGCAGGGTGCCGAAGGCGGTCTGCGTGCGGGCATCCAACTGGACACGGCCGTAGGAACGGGTGCCGTAGCCGTCAGCGCCGCGGCTCCAACGCTCAGC
This sequence comes from Allobosea sp. 67-29, assembly GCF_001898115.1. Taxonomy (GTDB): domain Bacteria; phylum Pseudomonadota; class Alphaproteobacteria; order Rhizobiales; family Beijerinckiaceae; genus Allobosea. The sequence goes on from NZ_MKSQ01000008.1 coordinate 73,928, forward strand.
GAAGCCCATCTCGGCGCGGACACGACCGCCAACGCGGAGGCAGGTGTCGGTGCCCGGGATGTAGAAGAAGCCGGCACCGTAGGCGGTGCAGACGCGAACGTACTCGACCGGAGCGGCCTTCCGCGAGGGAAGGTCGGCGGCCTGAGCCCCGGCGACCGCGGCGATGCCGGCGGCGGTACCGAGGAGGAGGCTCTTGACGAGCTTCATTTGGTAAACCTCCAAAAGAGTTTCGAGACCCTCGGGCTTCGGCCTGCCCCCCGCCCCAGGCTTTTGCCTGATCGCAGAACCTGCCTCTTCCCGGTCTTTCGCCCGCGTCCCTGACCCAATTCAGAGGCGAAGACGAAAAACAGCGACCGGGAACGTCCCGACGCATTCCCACCATACGAATGCCGCCCTGCCGATCAACCACGATCCGCCCGCGAGGGCTGTGCACAGGGTGCTTTGGAAACCGGTGTTGCAGGCGAGCCACGCTTTAACTGCCGAAATTTACACGGCGTTAACCGCATAGGCCGGTTTGGCGCGGATCTGGCCCAGCGAAAGCGGCGTGAACGGCGAATCTCCCAGCCGAATCCACGAATCCGAGGCAGCCGCCGCGAGTCAGTATTCCCACTCGGCTCCAAGGCCGACCGCGGCGCTTCCGTCCGCGCCGGTCTCGGCCTGCAGCTTGAGGCGCTTGGTCAGGTCGATGCCGACCGAGACGCCGCTGTCCTCCGGCTTGGTCCCCACCTTCACGCCGACGGAGACGTTGTCGCTGATGTAGCGGGAGGCACCGACGGTCGGCCCGCCCTCGCCCATCTGGATATCCAGATTGTCGACGCCCAGCGATTTGCGCAGGCGCTCGAAGGTGTCGTCGCCGCCGCCGCCGGCGAACTGGGCCGCAGCCTGTGCAAGCTGCACGGCCTGGAAGGGCGAGAGCGAACCGGAAGCCCTGGCGAAGAGCAGGCGCGACAGCACCTCGTCCTGCGGCAGCTGCGGCTCGGAGGTGAAGGCGAAGGCCGGCTGGTCGGCCGGGCCGCTGACGATGATCTTCGCGGTCACGTCCGCGGCGCGCGTCTCGGCGACGAAATCGAGCTGGGGAATCAGGCCGCCAGCGAAGGTCAGGCGGCCGCGGCTGAAATCGAGGCGCTGGGTCAACACGTTGAGGCGGCCTCGGCGCAATTCGAAGCCTCCGTCGAGCGCCGGCGCCGCCAGCGTCCCGCCGACGCGGATCTCGCCGCCCAGCTCGGCGTCGATTCCCCGTCCGCGGATGAAGACCCGATTCGGCGCGGAGACCGTCAAGGCGAGCGCCGCATCGAAAGCCGGTCCGGCCCGACCCTTTCGGGCGCGAGCCTGCCGGGCCTTGCGCGCCGCCGCGAGGCGCGCCGCGGCAGTCCCCTTGGCGTGAACATGCTTGATGCCGTCGACAGGCCGCAGCGAGGCGGGCAGGCGGTCCGGCACCGAAACCTCCAGCGAATCGACGTCGATGCGTCCGCCGATGCGCGGGCGCTGGGCGAGCGGCCCCGAGATGTCGAGATCGAGCCCCGCGACGGCGGTGACGAGGCCGCTGGAGAGGAGCTGGGCGCGGTTGCCCTGGATGCGGATCGTCCCCGGGAAACCCGCGGTCGGATCGACCTTGACCTGGCCGCTGGCCGAGATGGTGCCGCCATTGGGCGTGCGTGCCGAGGCGCTCTCGATCGTCAGGTTGTCGCCACTGGCCGCGATCCGCGCCCGCATATCGGCCAGGCGAATGCCCTGCAGCGCGTCGGTGAAGCTGCCGTTCGAGAGGGTCGCGTTGCCGCTGAGGCGCGGCGCCGACGGCGTGCCTTCGGCGCGCATATCGATCGCGAAGGCGCCCGTCAGGCGCTGGCCGTTGACCGCGAGCATGGTGTTGGCAAGCGCCGCGTCGACGCGGCCCTGCGCTGCCAGCGACAGGGCACCCGTGGCGTTGAGCGGGGCCGTGCCGCGCAGACTGAGGCTGGCGCCGCGGCCGGCGTTTATTGTGGCCTCGACGCTGGTCGCGTCGCCCTTGAAGGCGCCCTGCCCGGCGATCTCGACCGGAGGCAACCCGGCCTGCCGCGTCTCGGCCGTCGCCAGCCGGGCGATCTTCACGCTCCAGGGGCCGGAGAGCGCATCCGGCCTGCCCTGAATCTGCGCCTGCGCATTCAGGGTGCCGGAAAGGTCGAGACCCGGCGCAGCGATCCGCGCCGCCGAGAGCGGCACGTCGCGCGCGGCAAAGCGCAGGTCCAGCGTGTCCCCGGCCTTGCCGTCGAGCGTTACGCGGCCATGATCGATCGCCAGCGCCAGACCGGCGATCTCGACGCCCGAGGCCGGAAAGCTGAAGGTCGCGGGATTTGCGAGGGTGATGGCGCGACCGTCGCGGCGCGCATCGAATGAGGCGATCTCAAGCTTCAGCGGCTCGCCCGGCACGAGCTTGCCCGCGCCTTTCAGGGCGAAGCCGCGGGCATTGGCGCTGAGCGTGAAGGCGCTGGCATCCGGCGCGCCCTTCGAGTCGAAGCGAATCGTGCTGATCGTCTCCCCGGCCGCGACGGCGCGGTCGATGGCGATCGCGGCGTCCAGCATCGGATGGCCGTAGATGTCCTTCGCCCCGATGGTCGCATCGAGCTTGTCGATCGAGACCGACGGCCCGGCCAGCCGGCTGCCTCGCGCGGTCAGGTCGATGTTCTGGCGCCCCTCGGGCGTCGTGAGGGTGATGTCGGCGTCGAGCTGGCCGCCGAGCTTCGTCAGCGCCAGCGCCGAGAGATCGTCGAGATTGCGCGCGGCCAGCGTCAGCCGGCCCGCCGCACGGCTCGACGGATCGAGCGTCACGGCGCCGTCGACACGCACCGAGCCGATGGCGAGAGCGAGCTGCGACAGGTTCCAGCCGTCATCGGGCTGGCGGTTCAGCGCGATCGTCCCCGCCGCCGGCTTGGCGTCGACCTCGCCGGAGAGGGTGATGTGGGAATCGAGCGCACCCTGCAGATCCTTGACCACGGCGTCGATGGCGAGGCGCGGGATGGGCCTCGCCAGCGCGGTCGCATTGGCGAGCGCGATGCGGGCCTTAGCGTCGAGCTGCTTCAGCGGGCCGGTGATCTCGGCATCGACGTCGGCGCGGCCGGAGAGGCGCGGATCGGCGCGCTTCAGATCCGGCAAGGCGAGCGCGAGCTTGAGATTCGACGCGTTCTGGCCGAGCGGACCATCGGCCGTGAAGGTGGCGTGCTGGCCCGCGACCTTAAGACCGGAAAAGGTGTAGTCGCCGGCGAGCGCCCCGACCTTGCCGCCGAGCGTCAGGCTGCCGGCGAGCAATCGGTCGACCACTGCGTCGCCGGTCGCAACACGCTCGGCCTTGCCGTCGAGCGTGGCGGCGTATTTGTCGGCCTTGGGCGTGGCGTCCAGATCGGCAACTATCTGCGCTCTGCCACCGAGCGGGCGCCGGGCGAGGCCGCTCAGCCGGGACAGGTCGGGCAGCACCGCCTTGAGCTGACCGAGGACACGGGCCTGGCCGAGCTTGCCCTTGTAGTCCAGCTCCATGCCGGCAAGCGCGAGGCGCAGAGTCTCGAAGTCTGCGGTCGCATCGTCATTGCCGGTGCCGCGCAGGGTGAAGGTGACCTTGTCGCCGACGGCCCTTGCGAGCGCCTTGTCCGCCAGCGCGATGCCCGTCGCCTCACCGTCGCTGGTGAGCACGATGCGGGTCCCGGCATCGCCGATGCTGCCGCTAGGGGTGGCGTTGAAGGTCAGCCCGACCTTGCCGAATTGCCCGATCGGCAGCCTGGCATCCTGCGCGTCGAGCCTGGCAGCGACGGTTGGACCCGCGACCGGCCCCCGGATCGTCGCATCGAAGGCGAGCTTGCCGATCTCGGTGCCCGAGGCGACGGTGCGGCCGCCAGCATTGGGGCGCGACGCAGCGGTCACGTGCAGATCGAGCGTCTTGTCCGGGTTGTAGCGCCCGAGGACGTCGAGGCGCGCCAGAGCCGAAACCAGCGCGAGATTGCGGATGTCGATGCCGCCGTCGTCGGCAAAGCCGACTGTGCCGTCCAGCTTCGTCGAACCCGCGAAGACCGGCGCCGCCGGCGCCGGCATCAACCCTTCGATCCGTGCGTCCAGCGCCAGGGCGAGCTGCCGCTCCGAGCCGGTCCGGTCGACAGTCGCCGAGCCCTCGGCCCCGATGGTCGGCCCGGCGGTGAAGGTCAGGTTCGAACGGAAGGAATCGAGCGGGCCGTCGCCGTTGAGGTCGAGCTTGACCGGCGGCTCGCCGGGCAGCCCGGCCGCTTTCGAGATCAGGCCACCGGCCGGCTCGTCGAGCTTGGCGGCGAGCCTGAGGCGCGTGCTCTCGGGAACGAAGGAGAGGTCGACATTGAACGTGCCCCCCATGTCGAGGCGACGTGCCTCGAACTTGAGATCGAGCCCCTCGTTCGGCGGGCCCAGCCGCGCCGCACCCGTCGCGCCGAGGCGCGCAGCCACGCCGATGACCGGCTCGCCAAGCACCAGCTCGTTGAGTTGAAAGGCCCGCAGAATCACCTTGAGCGGCAATTCCGGCAGGATCGGCCCATCGCTCGGCGGAGCCGTCCCGGTGGGCTGTCGCGCCGGCCTGCGCAGGATTTCCAGCTTGCCGATCTCAAGCCGGTCGACATCGAGCCGGCGCAGCAGGAGCGCACTGCGGGTCCAGACAAGGCGGAGGCGGTCCAGGCGGAGCCAGGCGCCGTCGCGGTCCGACAGCACGATGTCGCGAATCTCGACATCGGAGGAGAGCGCTCCGTTGACCTCGCCGATCGAGACCTGGCTGGTGTCGCTCGAGAGCGCCTTCGAGATCAGGTCGGCGACGATGCCGCGATCGGTCTGGGCATTCTGGGCGAAGCCGGCGAGATGGCCGAGGGCGAGAATCCCCCCCGCCAGCAGGACGGCGAAGAGGGCGAGTCGCGGAAGGGTCAGGAGCCGGCGCATCAGAAGGCCTGTCCGATGCTGACGTAGAGCGCGACCGGCTTGTCGCCCTTGCGGGGATTGAGCGGCGCGGCGACGTCCACGCGGATCGGCCCGATGGAGGTATAGTAGCGCAAGCCCAGGCCGGCGGCCATCTGCAGCTTCTGCTTGCCATCGGGCAGGCTCGACGCAAAGGCCGTCCCGGCATCGAAGAACGGCACGATGCCGATGGTGTCGGTGATCTTGATGCGCGCCTCCGCCGAGAGCTCGAGCAGGCTGCGGCCGCCGGTCAATTGCCAGTAGGGCCCGAGCGGCGAGAGCGAGCGGTAGGCATAGCCGCGGACCGAGCCGCCGCCGCCGGCATAGAAGCGCCGCGTCGCCGGAATCTCGTTCAGACTCGCGCCCGCGATCGAGCCGAAGCCGACCCGGCCGGCCAGAACATAGCGGGCATCCTCGTCGAGCGCGTAATAGGCGGAGACTGCCGCCTTGGTCTGATAGATGCCGACGGTGGAGCCGAGGAAGGCCGGATAGGGCGTGAAGGATGCGACCGCCCGGATGCCTTTCGTCGGATCCAGCAGGCTGTCGGTTGAATCGTAGTTCACCGAAAGCGGAATGCCGACCAGAGTATAATCGACCTGGCCCAGAACGTCGCTGGTCTGGCCGCGCTCGACTTCGACACCCGCCTGGACCGAGAACGTGTCGCTGAAGCGGCGGCGGATCGCGGTGGTCACATTGGCGTAGCGGGCCGTATAGCCGCCATAGCGGTTGGTGCCGACGCGCTCGCGGGTCGCGACGCCGTCGAGCAGCCAGTCGTAGCGGCTGCCATTCAGCGCCGGCTTCATGAAGCTGAAGCCGAAGCGGCCGCCGAGGTCCGACTGCTCGAAGTCGCCGAAGTTCTGGATCTTCGTGCCGTTGATGCGCGGCGCCAGGAAGACGCTGGATTCCAGCCGTAGCCGCTCGGCCCCGCCGAACAGGTTGCGATGTTCCCAATAGACCTTCACCGCCGGGCCATCGATGGTGGAATAGCGGGCCGAGAAGCCGAGAAGCCGTTTCGGACGCTCCGTCACCTCGACGAAGATCGGCAAATTGCCCGCGCCGTCGAGCTTGTCGCTCTCCCGAATGCGCACCGAGCCGACCGCCGGGATCTTCGCGATCGCCTTGCGCGTGTCGGACAGAGCCTTCGGAGAATATGGGTCGCCGGGCTCGATGTAGATGAAAGAGCGCACGACCTCCGGCGGGATCTCGTCGGTCTGGCCCAGCGAGATGTCGCCGAAGCCCGCGAGCGGGCCGGCATCGAGTACATAGGTCACGTCCATGATGCCGGCCGCATGGTCGACCACGGGCCTCAGCTCCACCACCTTGGCGAGCGGACGGGATTGTGCGCGCATGTAGTCGACCAGGGCCGCCTGCGCGGCCCGCAGGGAGGCAGCCGTCGCCGGCTCTCCGGCCGTCAACCTGGAGACCTTCTGCGGATCGGCGATGGCGACCCCGTCGGCCTTGTCGCGTTCGACGATGTCGATGTTGCGGAAGCCGAAGACCTTGCCGGGGCGGATGCGCACGATGATCGGCACGGCGTCACGGTTGCGATGCGCTTCCAGCGCACGGACCAGGGGCGCGCCGGGCTCGGACCCGACCGCCAGCGGCACGCCGTCGACGACGAGCGAGACATCGGCATTGAAATAGCCTTGCGACCACAGCGCATCGACCAGCGGGTTGAGATCGGCCGCCATGCGGCGCGACAGCGTCTCGCCATCGGGCGGGGCGTCCTGCCGCAGGCGGTAGAGCAGGGACGCGTCCTGGAGCGTCCGTGTCAGGGCCTTGGCATCGCCAGCCTCACCCAGATCGAAGTCGAGCTTGTAGGGCAGCGTCGAAACGCTGGGAGCGGGCGGCGCGTCCTTCTTGGTGAAAAGCCCGAAGACATCCAGGGAAGACAGATCGAAAGCTTTGGCAGGATCAGCCTGCAAGCCGACGAGCGCCGCCACCGCATAGCCGCCGCTCAGCGCGACCGTCTGGCTCGCCCTTCGCCAGAACCGCATCCGTCCTCCAAGCAACCCCCAGCCGCAACACCGAACTCTACTCGCTGCGAGCGGCCATCATAGAGTGGAGGCCGCCGCACGCAATGCCGAAGGACTCGATGGTTTCCTCTAACGAAGCGTAAACGCTACGCTGGCGAGCGGGTTCAGCTTGGCGACGACATCGCCCTTGCCAGGCGAGAGAACCCCGCCGCAAAGGCTGCCGGTGGTGACGAGCTGGCCGGCGCGCAGCGGCCCCAGACCCTCCTCCTGCCGGTTCGCCCAGGCCAGGAACGGGGTCATCGGGTCGCCATTGCCATGCACCGCCGGCTGATCGTAGATCGCCACACCATTGAGCGAGATGAAGCAGCCGAGCCCTGTCACATCGTCGAGCACGCCGATGTCGAGATCGGGACCGACGAAATAGCCGCCGTGGCCCATCGCATCGGCGAGCCAGAGCGGCATGGCAACGGCGCCGGCCCAGTTGGCGAGGCGGCTCTCGACGATCTCGATCCCGAGGAACGCCCTGTCGCAGCAGGCGAGCAGCTCTGCCCGCGACCACGGCTGACCTGGCCGCAACGGCACTTCGCGCGCGAGGCGCAGGCCCAGTTCGATCTCGAAGCGGATCTCCGCGCCCGTCGCCCCCTCGTAGACGTCCCCCGGCGCCAGCCAGGGGCCCGGCATCAGCCCCGCGATCGGCGTGCCGTCCTCGGCGATACCGACCTTCCAGCCGCGATCCTCGAAGCCGGCGCCGCGGTTGACCGCGCGCGCGATGGCAAGTCCGTCCGCCAGCGACGGCGGCACCGGCAGGCTCGCCGTCTCGATCAGGGATCCTTCGCGGCGGGCCGCGAGAAGCGCATCGCGAACGGTTTCAGCGGTGGTCGGCATGATGTCCCTTCCCTGTCGCGCCGGCCCGAAGCCGCGGACGCAAGTCCTGCTATCCCAGGCCAGGCGGAGGGACAAGCGCGCGGCCGCTTCCGCGCTGTGGAACCAAGCCCATGCCTGCGCGGTTGCCGTGCCATGACCCGAACACGCCGAGCCCTCCTCGCAGCGATCCCGCACGCGCTCGCAGGCATGGCTCTGCTGCGCTTTCGCCCGGCCCATGCGCAGGCGTCGTTGCCGGCACCGGAGTTCGTCAGGCAGGTCGCCATCGCCAACATGTTCGGCATCGAATCGGCGACGCTGGCACGCCAAAAGAGCAGCTCGTCGGCCATCAAGGAGTATGCCCTGCGCCTCGCTGAGGATCATGCCAAGGCGGCGAGCAGCCTGAGGCGGATCATCGCACGCCGATCCGACATCGCCCTGCCCGACCGGCCGGACAGCCGCCGCCTCGACCTGCTGCGGGATCTCGGAAGTCTGGACGGTACGGATTTCGACAAGGCCTATACGGACGCCCAGCGCAGCACGCATCGGGAGCTCGCGCAGTTGCTCGACAGCTATGCCAGGACCGGTGACGATCCGGAATTGAAAAGCTTCGCAGCCGAAACCCTGCCGCTCTTCCAGAGCCTTGACCGCAAGGCCCGGCAGCTCGCGCCCTGAGAGAGGGCGCCGGCCTCTTCCCGACCGGACGAGACCCATCTGTGCCGCAACCTGTCGCCGCGAAACGCGGTCTCCCCCTGCCCTGTGACATACCGCGCAGCCTTTGACAGCAGCCCCGTCTCCTGTCGGGATATCGCGCGATCACGAGACCGGAGCTTGCGCCCATGAAGATTCGCGCCGCCGTCCTGAACGAGAGCCCGGTTGCGGCGCCTTACATGCTGAGCCGCCCGCTCCGGATCGAGGAGCTGGAGCTCGCTCCACCCGGGCGCGAAGAAGTTCTCGTCCGGGTGCGCGCCGCGGGGCTTTGCCATTCCGATCTCTCCGTCATCGACGGAAACCGCCCGCGGCCGGTGCCGATGGTGCTCGGCCACGAGGCGGCCGGGGAGGTCGTCGAGACCGGTCCCGGCGTCGATGACCTGAAGCCCGGTGACCGTGTCGTGATGGTGTTCGTGCCCTCCTGCGGGCATTGCGCACCCTGCGCCGAGGGGCGCCCCGCCCTGTGCGAACCCGGCAACGCCGCCAATGGGCGCGGCGAGATGCTCGGCGGCGGGCGCCGGCTCTCGGCTCATGGCCAGCCGGTGCATCACCATATCGGCGTGTCCGCCTTCGCCGAGCACGCAGTCGTCTCGCGCCGCTCGCTGGTCAAGGTCGAGGCCGAGATCCCGCACGAGATCGCGGCGCTGTTCGGCTGCGCCGTTCTCACCGGCGTCGGCGCTGCCGTGAACACGGCCCGGATCAAGGCCGGCGAGACCGTGGCGGTCGTCGGCCTCGGCGGCGTCGGGCTTTCGGCCCTGCTCGGGGCGATCGCCTGCGGCGCCTCGCGGGTGGTCGCCGTCGATCTCGCCCAGGACAAGCTCGATCTCGCTCTGGCGCTCGGGGCGAGCGACGTCTTCAAGGCAGACGAACCGAATGCGGTCGAGACGATCAGGCAGGCGACGCGGGGCGGCGTCGACCACGGGCTGGAGATGGCCGGCTCGGTGAAAGCCCTCGACCTCGCCTACCAGATCACCCGGCGCGGCGGCACGACCACCACGGCCGGCCTCGCCAACCCCGCGCATACGCTTGCGCTCTCGCCGGTGCGGCTGGTCGCAGAAGAGAGGACGCTCAAGGGGTCCTATGTCGGCTCCTGCGTGCCCTCGCGCGACATTCCGCGCTTCATCGAGCTGTACCAGCGCGGCAAATTGCCGGTCGACCGGCTCTGGACCAGCTCCGGCACCCTCGACGAGATCAACGAGGGCTTCGACGCGCTGAACGAAGGGCGGACGATCCGCCACATCGTCACGATGTGATGCCCTCCTCATTCTCCGGCAAAGCGATGCTTTGGCCGGAGAATGAGGCGCCGCGTCAGCCGTGCCTGTGCACGATCGTCTTGGTGGTGGCGAACTCCTCCAGCGCGATGAAGCCCTTCTCGCGGCCATGACCGCTCTTGCCGGTCCCGCCGAAAGGCAGTTCGATTCCGCCGCCGGCGCCGTAGCCGTTGATGAAGACCTGCCCGGCGCGGACACGCTTGGCGACGCGCTGCTGACGCCCGCCATCCTTGGTCCAGACCGCCGTGACGAGGCCGTAGTCGGTCCCGTTGGCGGCCGTGATCGCATCCTCCTCGTCCTCGAAGGGGAAGGCCGCAAGGACCGGGCCGAAGACCTCCTCCTGCTCGAGGCGGTTGCCGCGCGGCACCGGGCCGAACAGCGTCGGCGTGACGTAGAAACCGCCATTCGGCACGCCTTGAGCGACCCTGCCCTCGGCGATCACCGGGATGCCGGCTTCTCTGGTCTGGTCGATGAAGCTCTGGACGCGCCCGCGCTGCCTGGCGTTAATGACCGGGCCGCAATCGAGATCCATCTCAGGCGTGCCCGCCTGCAGCTTCGAGAAGGCTTTCGCCACCTCGGCAAGGACGTCGTCATAGATCGACTTCTGCACCAGCAGGCGGCTGCCGGCCGAGCAGGTCTGCCCGGTGTTCTGGACGATGGCCTTGCAGGCGATCGGCACGAACGCCTCGATATCGGCATCCTCGAAAACGATCTGAGGCGACTTGCCGCCGAGTTCGAGCGTGCAGGGGATGAGGTGCTCGGCACAGGCGTGCTGCACCATCTTGCCGACCTCGGGCGAGCCGGTGAAGGACATGAAGCCGATGCCGGGATGGGCGGAGAGCGCCGCACCCGCCTCGTGCCCCCTGCCCGCGACGATGTTGATCGCGCCGTCGGGGAAGCCGACCTCGCTGGCGAGCTCGGCGAGGCGGAAGGCCGTCGAGCAGGCGTCCTCGGCAGGCTTGAGCACCACGGCATTGCCCATGGCGAGCGAGGCGGTGAGCGAGCGGCCGATCATCTGCGCCGGATAGTTCCAGGGCAGGATATGGCCGGTGACGCCGTGCGGCTCGTGAATGACGCTGACGCTGTAGCCGTTCAGGAAGGGGATGACATGGCCGTGGACCTTGTCGGCCGCGCCGCCATAGAACTCGAAATAGCGGATGGTGGCGTCGATGTCGGCGCGGGCCTGGCTCATCGGCTTGCCGGTATCGCGGGCCTCGAGCTTGGCCAGTTCGTCGAAATGATCGTGCACCTTGACGGACAGCTTCGCGATCAGGCGGCCGCGCTCTGCGGCCGTCAGCCTGCCCCAGGCACCGTCGAAGGCGGAGCGGGCGGCCATGACCGCAGCATCGATGTCGGCCGCGTTGCCGCAAGCGATCCGGGCAAACTCCTCGCCCGTTGCGGGATCGAGCTTGGCGAGGGTTTCTCCCGTCTGGCCAGCGACATAGCGGCCATTGATGAAATGTCGATTCATGTTCTTTCCGATCGCTCAGGCCGGGCATGACCCGGGGGAATCGCGCGGCACGCTGGACTGTCGTGCATCGATCCACAAGTGTCGGCCGTGCCGGGTCGCCGCGCGGATCGTGCAGGGTTGCCGGTGCAACACGGATGCTCGACAGCACCGGCTGCGCAATGCCCGCGGCTCAGCAGCAATGAGACGACCGCGCGCCGATCGGCTCACCCGGCCAGACGCGGCGAAATTTCGTCGATCCGAAAGAAAACCTTCATACGTCACACCGTTCATTAAGAACCCTTTTCCGAAGATGCCCATTACGCTGCGTCGGGGGCAAGATCGACCGGTAGGGCGGATGAGATGGCCGAGGTTCGCGAGAACGAGCGCGCTATGAAATCGGAGCTGGTCGCGGCCTTGTACGCGACGCCCGGCACGATCCTGATCGGAGCCGCCATGGTGGCGACCGTCATGGCGGCGGCCACGGCGCTGACGGGCGGCGACGCTTCCTTCGCATCGATGACCGTGGCCATGCTGGCCATCGGGCTGGTCCGCCAGCTCGCGCATCGGCGCTTCCTGCGCGTCGACCTCGCCAGGGCCAGCGAAGCCGAGATCACCCGTCTCGAAAGGCTGGCGATGGTCGGCGCCTGGTCGACGGCCGCGCTCATTGCCGCGTTCGGCTCTCATGCGGTGCTCAACTACACCTATCAGCCGGTCGCGGTGCTCGCGATCGCGCAGACCATCGGCTACCTCGCCGGAATCTCGGGCCGCAACACGTCGCGGCCCCTGGTGACGCGCGTGCAGATCCTGATAGCGGCCTTTCCGTTCATGCTCGCCCTGATCTGGACCCGGGACCTGGCCTATCTGATGATCGGGCTCACGGTTGCGCTGACGACAGTGCTGACCTTCTCGAGCGCGCAGGTCATCCACCGCGTCTTCGTGGCCCGGCTGCGCACGATGCGGGAGCTGGAGAATCTCGCGGTCAGCGACACGATCACCAGCCTCTACAACCGCCGCGGTTTCATGCGCGAGATCCGTGCCGAGACCAACGCGGGCCATCCGATCACGCTGATCTCGATCGACATCGACCGCTTCAAGGGCATCAACGACAGCTTCGGCCACGATGTCGGCGACGCGCTGCTGCAGGCCTTCGGCGATCTGCTGAGCGGGGAGCTCCAGCCCGGTGACATCGCCGCCCGCACCGGCGGCGACGAGTTCATGGTGGCAACGGCGCGCGATGCCGGCGAATCGACTGCATTCGCCCGGCGCCTGGTCATGCTGCTCGGCAGCCAGCGCGTGGTGGCGGGGCGCCACGTCACCGCGACGGCGAGCATCGGCATCGCGCCGGCGGGATGCGCCAATACGATCGACGAAGCGCTGAAATGCGTCGACATTGCGCTCTACCGCGCCAAGCTCGAGGGCCGGAACCGCTTCGTCGTCTACAACGAAACGGTCCATGACGAGCACGAGGACAGCCGCGCGATCGAAGCCGAACTGCGCGACGGAATCCGGCGCGGCCAATTCGAGCTCCAGTTCCAGCCGATCTACAATCCGCGCTCGGGGACGGCGACGATGGCCGAGGCGCTGCTGCGCTGGAACCACCCGGAACGTGGGCTTGTCAGCCCCGAGCGCTTCATACCGCTGGCGGAGCGCACCGGCCTCATCACCGTGCTCGGCGCCTGGGCGCTCGACGAGGCCATCCGGACGGCGCTGACATGGCCGCGAAACATCGGCGTCAGCGTCAACGTTTCGGCCCGGCAGTTCGATCACGGGCACGATCTGGTCGGGCTCGTTGCCGCGCTGCTGCGACGCCATCGGCTCGATCCGCAGCGGCTCACCATCGAAATCACCGAAAGCTCGCTGATCGAGGACGCCGAGCACGTCACCGCCCGTCTTATTGCGCTCCGGACGCTCGGGGTCCGCATCGCGCTCGACGATTTCGGCACGGGGTATTCCTCGCTCAGCTACCTCGCCCATCTGCCGATCGACACGATCAAGATCGACCAGGCCTTCACGCAAGAGCTCGGCACATCGCGCAAGGCCGAATACCTGATGAACGCGATCACGCAGCTCGCCCATGATCTGAAGCTGCGACTGATCGTCGAGGGTGTGGAGACGCCGGAGCAGCTCGCGATCATCGAGAAGCACGCTGTGCACGGCATCCAGGGCTTCGTCTTCGCTCGGCCGATGGCCGCCGAGGCATTGCTGCCGATGATCGGTAACCGGGTGGCGACGGGGCGCGCCAAGCCGCCCCGCCCCACCAGCGGTTCCCGCAAGGGGGACCGGTTCAGCGAAGTCGCCTAGGCCGGGCTTCGAAACGGCATGACCGAGCCACTCGCGGAATCCTCTGCCGAACTATTGATAGCGAATGCGTGATCCGGTCAGATCGCATTGCGATCGGACCGGCGCAGGCTTCATGCGCCCCGGACGCATCCGCGCGAGCCGGAGGCCTTGATGCAGCGCCCGAACTACCCGAGCGGCAAGGACCTGCTGAGTGCCGACGCGGTTTCGCGCTTCGATCTCGACGACATCTTCGAACGTGCCGAACGCCATCTCCAGGAAGAGGAGCAGGAAAAAGCCGGGATTCTGCCGGAGCAGCCGACCCATCGCCGCAGGCCGCGAGTGATCGCCACGTTGTTCGACCAGCGCAGCACGCGCACGCGCCTCGGCTTCCAGGCTGCGGCGGCCCGGCTCGGCCACCAGTCCATCGATGCCTATGACACCGACCGCAGCCGGATGGGGACCAGCACGGGCGAATCGGTCGAGGACCATATCCGCACCGTCGAGCTCTACAGCGATCTGCTGGTGGTGCGCTCGCATCTTGAGGATATGCCCTACCGCGTCTCGCGGCTGAGCTACCTGCCGGTAATCAACGCGGGCAATGGCGCGGACGAGCATCCGAGCCAGGCGCTGATCGATCTCTTCGCCATCCGCCAGATGCGTGGCGACATCGAAAAGCTCGCGATCGCGCTGTCGAGCGACACGCGCGCCCGCTTCGCGGTGTCCTTCGTCAAGATGCTAAGGCTGGCGCCGCCGAAGCGCTTCACGCTGTGCTGCCTGCCCGACGTCCCGATCAACCCGGTGATGCGGGAGGCGATGACCGTGCTCGCCGGGCTGGGAACCGAGGTCAGGATCGTCCACGACGTGCGCCAGACCCTCGACCACGACGTGCTCAGCATCCAGATGCAAGACATGAGTCGCTTCGCCCATGCCTCGCTCGGCAACGAAGCGGTCGACAAGGAGAAGGAAAGCGAGCCCTTCACGATCACGGCACGGAAGATTCTCGACGCGCGTTCCGATACGCTGATTCTCAATCCGCTGCCGCGCTTCTCGGAGCTGGACACCTCCTGCGACAGCCTGCCCAATGCCGGCTACTTCCGGCAGGTCCAGCTGTCGGTGCCGATGCGGATGGCGGTCCTGGAGCGGATGCTCTCGGGCGTTCCCTGGACCGGACAGGCGGCGAACTGAGCCGCCGCCCTCCCTGCAGCAGTCGGCCCGGTCAGCGGGCGATCTCGAAGACCACGCTGACCTGGGTCTGGTAGCTGTTCTCGCCGCTGGCCAGCGGCACGGCCATGTCGGCGGCCGCCTTGCGCATCGGCGCGGCGTAGGCGATCGGCCGCGGCGGCGCGGCATTTTCCTCGATCGACAGGATCGGGCCGAGCTTCACGCCCGCAGCCTCGGCCAAGGTACGCGCCTTGTCGAGCGCGTCCGCCACGGCGCGCTTGCGCGCCTCGGTCATGGTGGCCTTCAGGTCCTCCTTGACGAAGCTGATGCCGCCACCCTGGTTGACGCCGAGACCGACGACCTTGTCGATGATCGCCCCGGCCTCGGCGAGCTTGCGAATGCGGACGGTGACCTCGTTGCTGACCGCATAGCCGACGATCTTCGGCTCCTGCGGCTTGTCGCGCGAGGGCTGGGAATAACGCGGCTGAATGTCGAGGCGCGAGGTCTGGATGTCGCGCTCCGCGATGCCCGCCGCCTTGAGCGCGTCCAACACCTCCTTCATCGCGGCGCTGTTGGCGTTGAGCGCCTCGCGCGCCGTCCCGGCCTCGCGCAGGACGCTCAGCGTCACGACCGCCATGTCGGGCGCGACCGAGGCCTCCCCCTCACCCATCACGCTGATGCGCGGCGGCAGGCGAGCGGCAGCCGAATCCTGCGCAGCCGCAGGCGCGGCAGGCAACATGGCGGTGGCGACAAGCGCGGCTCCGGCAAGGGCGGGGGCAAAAAGGTTCAGCATCATCTCTCCTGTCGGCTAATCCGGCCGCCATCGGCGGCCGCCTTATGCCAAGCCCGCGATGGTGTCGAAATTATCACGGCGTTCCTTCGCTCCCGCCGCCCGCACCATATCCGGCAGCGATCATGAACAAGATTTAACTTCCCCAGCGAAAGGCCGCCATTTAGATTGGAATTCCTCTAATCTGGGAAAACCGACCGTGGCCGACCTTTCCGCTACCACCACCGCCGCGACCGCCTATGATGCCGTCGCGCGCAAGCTCCACTGGAGCATCGCTGCGCTGATCCTGGTGGCCTTCGGGCTCGGGCTGACGGTCGACGTTTTTCCGCATAGCTGGGAATATGCGGTGGTCGAGACCCACAAGGTCGTGGGGATCGCGATCCTCGTGCTTGTCCTCGCCCGGCTGGGCTGGCGCCTGACCCATCGTCCGCCGAAAATGCCCGACGGCCCAGCGATCCTGGCCCTGGCCGCACGGATTGGCCATGTCGCCCTCTATCTCGTGATGCTGATCGTCCCGATCATCGGCCTCGTCTACGCGGTCCGGCGCGGGCAGGGGTTCGACTTCGGCCTGTTCGCCGTGCCGGCCTTCCAGGCGGCCGAGCCGCGTGCCGCCACGCGCCCCATCCGGGAATGGCACGAATGGGCCGCCTATGCGTTGATCGCCCTCGCCTGCCTGCACGCGCTCGCGGCCTTCTGGCATCATTTCGTGCGCAAGGACGACACGCTCCGGCGCATGCTGCCGGATGCGCCGCGACGCTCGCTCTAGGTATTACCCCTACCCTTCGACCAGGCGCCGGGCGATCACCTGCGCCTGGATTTCGGCTGCGCCCTCGAAGATGTTGAGGATGCGGGCATCGCAGAGCACACGGCTCACCGGATATTCCAGCGCGAAGCCGTTGCCACCGTGGATCTGCAGGGCGTTGTCGGCCGCCGCCCAGGCGACGCGGGCGCCGAGCAGCTTGGCCATGCCGGCCTCGAGGTCGCAACGCCGGTCAGCATCCTTCTCGCGGGCAGCGAAATAGGTGAGCTGGCGGGCGATCAGGATCTCCGCCGCCATCATGGCGAGCTTGTCGGCGACGCGCGGGAAGGCGATCAGCGGCTTGCCGAACTGGATGCGCTCCTGAGCGTAACGCAAGCCGAGATCGAAGGCCGATTGCGCGACGCCGATGGCGCGGGCCGCCGTCTGGATACGCGCGGCCTCGAAGGTCTGCATGAGTTGCTTGAAGCCCTGCCCCTCGACACCGCCGAGCAGGTTTTCGCCCTTCACGATGAAACCGTCGAAGGCGAGCTCGTATTCCTTCATGCCGCGATAGCCGAGCACTTCGATCTCGCCGCCGGTCAGGCCCTCGACCGGGAACGGATCGGCGTCGCTTCCGCGCGGCTTCTCGGCGATCAGCATCGACAGGCCGCGATAGCCCGGCGCATCGGGATCGGTCCGCACCAGCAGTGTCATGATGTCGGCGCGGACGGGATGGGTGATCCAGGTCTTGTTGCCGTAGACCTTCCAGACGGCGCCGTCGCCGTCCCCTTCCTTGACCGCCTTGGTGCGCAGGCTGGCGAGGTCGGAGCCGGTGTTCGGCTCGGTGAAGACGGCGGTCGGCAGGATCTCGCCGGAGGCGATCTTCGGCAGCCACTTCGCCTTCTGCTCGTCGGTGCCGCCGCAGAGAATGAGCTCGGCCGCGATCTCGGACCGGGTCCCGAGCGAGCCAACGCCGATATAGCCGCGCGACAATTCCTCGGAGACGACGCACATCGAGACCTTTGACAGGCCCATGCCGCCGAACGCCTCGGGGATGGTCAGGCCGAAGACGCCGATTTCGGCCATCTTCTCGACGACCGGCATCGGGATGTAGTCGTTCTCGAGATGCCATTCATGGGCGTGCGGCGTGACCTCCGCGGCACAGAACCGGCGCATCTCCGAGCGGATCGCTTCCAGCGTCTCGTCAAGGCCGGGATCGCCCACGCTGCTCGCACCATCGCTCTGGCTGAACAGGGCGACGAAGCGGGCCCGGTTTTCCGGCGTGTTGCCCTCGGCGATGAGCCTCTCGGCCGCCTCCGAGCAAGCGGCCGCCACCGCCTCCTGCGACAGGCCGAGCGCCGGCAGCCGGACGATCTCTCCCTGGCTCATCGGAATGCCACCGAAGATCTGGGCGGCGTATTCACCCGCGCCGATACGGATCGCACAGTCCTCGACCGCGCCGTAGCGTCCTTCCTCCTGCAGCCGCTCGCCATAGGCTTTCAGCTCGCGCAGCGCCGTGACGTAGGTGGCGAGCCAGGACAGGCCATGCGCGGCATGCTGCTCGGCTTCGAGCCGGGCCGAGGAGACCCGGCCCTCGACTTCGACCCTGCGCCGGACGGCCGCGACCGCAGCCTCGAGCAGCGTCTCGAAGCCCGGCAGCGCCGCCGCGACGAGAGCGACCGCGCCCCCGCGGCTTTCGGTTTGCAACGCAGCGTTGGCGCTCATGATTCAGCCTCCCTTTGTTGCGTCGCAGCATAGGCGGAAGCGCAGGGAAACCAAAATCCGCCTTTCGGCGAGGATGCCGGCAGCGGTCGGCTATTTCCGGCTGGCGAGGACGACACCGAGGATGCTGACGGCCATGCCGGCGACCTGAAGCGCGGAAAGCGTCTCCCCGAACAGCAGCCAGGCCTCGACCGCGACCAGCGCCGGTACGAGATAGAGAAAGGTCACGATGCGCGAGACTTCGCCGCGCCGAAGCATGAACAGGTACAGCCCGATGCCGCCGAGCGAGAGGACGACCACCGACCAGAACAGGACGAGCAGCATCGTCACGTTCCACTCGATCCGCATCGGCTCCAGCGCCCAGGCGACGGGAATGGTGACGAGAAAGGCGGCGGTATACTGGATCGCCGTCACCGTCCTGAGATCGCCCGAAACCACCCGCGCCTTCTGGTAGAAGGAGCCGAGGGTGACGGCGATCATGCCGACGATGTTGATCAGGACCGGCAGAAGCACAGCCCACAAGACCGCGGGATCGACGCCGGCCAATTGGGGCTCAAGCACGAGCGCGATTCCGACGAAGCCGCAGGCGATACCGAGCCAGCGGACACCCGAGATGCGCTCCCCGACGAGGACCGGGGCGAAGAGAGCGGTCAGGATCGGCTGCAGGCCGGCGATCAGGCCGGAAATGCCGGCGGGCAAGCCATGACGCACCGCCCACCAGACGCCGGCGAGATAGATGCCGTGAAGGAGGACGCCCGTGATCGCGATGTCGATCACGGCCCGGCGGCTGCGCGGCCACGGCGCACCGGCTGCGAGCGCCATCAGCCCGACGAGAACCGCTGCGGAGGCGAAGCGCAGGGAGAGAAAGGTCAGCGCATCGGCGTAGCGCGCCGAATAGCCGGCCACGATCCATCCCGTCGACCACAGGAAGGTGAAGAGCAGCGGCATTGCTCGCATAAGGAGAGGCGACATCGGACCGGACGCTGACGAGGGCCGCCGTCTCTACTCCCGATCGGCCGGAGGCAAAAGAGCGCACAGGCGCCCAGGGCCATGCCCGTGACGCGGCCATGCCGAGAGTGGCATTTCAGTCGCGATCCGGCGCGCCGGGCGGGAAGTAGTGACGATAGGGCCGCGCCTCGTCGACCGCGCGCGCGAAGGATGGCCGCTTCAGCAACCGGGCGCGGTAGGCTCGCACGTTCGAAAAGGTGCTGTCGATCTCATGGACCCAATCGGCGTAAAACAGTGACGGTGCCGCACTGCAATCGGCCAGGGTGAAGCCATCCCCGCAAGCCCATTGCCGCGAGGCCATCGCCCCGTCGAGCCAGCCATAAGCGGAATCGAGCATGGCGCGCGCCTGAGCAACGCCGACGCGGTCACGATCCTCGGGCGGGCGCATGAAATCGGCGACGATGCGCTGCATCGGCGTCATGACATAGTTGTCGAAGAAGCGGTCCATCGTCCGGACCTCGAGCGCGGCCTTGGCGTCTTCCGGCACGAGGCGCACGGGACCGGGGTGATACAATCCGAGATGCTCGATGACGACGCTGGATTCGAGCACCGTCCGGCCATCATCGACGAGAACCGGGAAACGCTTCAGCAGCCAGAGCGCCTCCAACTCTTCGCCCGCGCCTTCGTCCTCGAGATTGCGATAGGTGAAGGGCGTCCCGTTCTCGTAGAGCGCGATCAGCACCTTCTGGCAGTAGGACGAGAACGGGTGAGCATAGAGCGTCAGAGCCATGGCATCCTCCAAACCAATTGCATTTCGCAATCGGAATTTAAGGAAACCGATTCTGTTTTGCAACCGGATTTTTACCGGCTCATGTCCCCAGAGCTTCCGCGACGTCCTCATAGGTCCGCAAGCCCGTGCGGGGCGCGTAGACCAGAACCGACATGTTGCCCGGTGCGTGCTCGTTCTTCCACATCTTGTGGTGGGCGAGCGGGATCTTGTCCCAGGGGAAGACCTCGGACATGCAGGGATCGATGCGCCGGTCGATGACGAACTGGTTGGCCGCGCTCGCCTGCTTGAGATGGGCGAAATGCGAGCCCTGGACGCGCTTCTGGCGCATCCAGACATAACGGGCGTCGAAGGTGATGTTGAAGCCCGAGGTGCCCGCGCAGAACACCACCATGCCGCCGCGCTTGGCGACGAGGCAGGAGACCGGGAAGGTCGCCTCGCCCGGGTGCTCGAAGACGATGTCGACATCCTTCTTGCCGGTGATGTCCCAGATCGCCTTGCCGAACTTGCGGGCCTCCTTGGTCCACTCGTTGTATTCGGGCGAATTGACCTTGGGCATCTGGCCCCAGCAGTTGAAATCCTTGCGGTTGATCACGCCCTTGGCGCCGAGGCCCAGCACGTAGTCGCGCTTGGTCTCGTCCGAGATGACGCCGATCGCGTTGGCGCCCGAAGCCGCGCAGAGCTGGACGCCGAAGACGCCGAGGCCGCCGGAAGCGCCCCAGACAAGCACGTTGTCGCCGGGCTTGATGGTGTGCGGGGCATGGCCGAAGAGCATGCGGTAGGCGGTGGCCAGCGTCAGCGTGTAGCAGGCAGCCTCCTCCCAGGCGAGATGCTTCGGCTTGTGCATGAGCTGGCGCGACTGCACCCGGCAGAACTGGGCGAAGGAGCCGTCCGGCGTCTCGTATCCCCAGATGCGCTGGGTCGACGAGAACATCGGGTCGCCGCCATTGCACTCCTCGTCGTCGCCGTCGTCCTGGTTGCAGTGGACGATGACCTCGTCGCCGACCTTCCAGCGCTTCACCTTGGAGCCGACTGCCCAGACGATGCCCGCGGCATCGGAGCCGGCGACATGGAACGGCGCCTTGTGGACGTCGAATGGCGAGATCGGCTGGCCGAGGCCGGCCCAGATGCCGTTGTAGTTGACGCCGCCGGCCATCACGAGGAGCAAGACCTCCTCCTCGCCGATAGGCCATGTCGGCACGACCTCGACCTGGAACGAGTCCTGCGGCGCCCCGTGACGCTCGCGCCGGATCGCCCAGGCATACATCTTCTCCGGGACATGGCCGAGCGGGGGCAGTTCGTCGAGTTCGTAGAGATCCTTGAGCGGCTTCACGGCGGCCTGCGACTTCGACATGGTCGTCTCCCTGCTCTCTTCCGTCGTTGCCCAGCCCGGCGCTCGTCGGCGGATTGGGACGCCGATCATGCACCATATGCTGCGCTGCGCCATTAACCTAAGGAATCACGCCGCAGCGCAAAATCACGATGGCGCCGGCACTTCCGTTTTCTTCACTCTTCGCCGCGATCCTGCGGGCAGGCGCGCTGGAGGATAGATGGCATGCGCAGTCTGCTGATGATGGTGGGCCTGCCGGACCTGCCGCTGCTTTCCGTCATGCTGGTCGTCACGATGATCGTCCTCGCCGCGCTCCTGTTCGGCTGGATTTCGGACCTGCTGCTCGGCGATGGCGGCTTCGGGGTAACCTTCAACGCCGGGCTCGCGCTCGTCGGGGCCTTCGTCGGCACATGGCTCTGGCACCGCTTCGGTTTCCCCACACGCTTCGACGCCAACGCCCTGCGGGCGGGGATCGCGGCCGCGTCGGGCCTGGCCCTGCTCCTCGTCGCCGCCGTGCTGCGACCTTAGAAGCGCTCAGGCCTTCCCGGGCAGCGTCGCCGCGAAACTGTTCAGGTACTTCATGCCGGTGTCGCACATCATCGTGACGATAGTCGCGGCGCTTCCCAATCGTCCGGCGAGGCGCAGTGCGGCAACGACATTGCCGCCGGTCGAGGTCCCGGCGAAAAGCCCCTCCTCCCGGGCGAGCCGCAGCGCCATAGCCCGCGCCTCCTCGGTCGAGACGGGCTCGATCGCGTCGACGAGCTCGGCCCGCCACAGCGGCACCACATAGCCTGCCCCGACGCCGTCGATCTTGTGGGCTCCGGTCGGACCGCCCGAGAGCACCGCGGACTCGGCCGGCTCCACCGCCACGATCGCCAGCGGCCGGCCGCGGCGGTGCAGCGCTTCACCGGTCCCGCGCAAGGAGGCGGCGGTTCCGACGCTCTGCACGAAGCCGTCGATCTGGCCGCCTGTCTGAGTCCAGATTTCGTCCGCCAACCTGTCGTAGGCGGCGAGTTGATCGGTATTGCGCATCTGGTCGGTCCAGAACGCGCCGGTCTCGGCGGCAATGACGCCCGCAGCCGCGATCATGTCCTTCGTCAGCGTCTCGGTCATGCGACCGGATTCGCTCCGGATGATCGTCAGCTCGGCACCCAGCAGCTGCATATGGACGAGCTTCTCGCGGGCAAACGCATCCGAGGTCACGATATGCAGCCGATAGCCCTTCACCGCGCAGACCTGAGCCAGTGAGACACCGGTGCTGCCGCCGGTATACTCGACGACGCTGCCACCCGGCTTCAGCCGTCCGTCGGCTTCGGCCGCCTCGATCATGGCGAGCGCCATGCGATCCTTCATCGACCCGGTCGGGTTTTCGCTCTCGAGCTTCAGGAGGATTCGCGCGCCATTCCGCGGACCGATGCAGCGCAGAGGCAGCAGCGTCGTACGTCCGATGCGGCTGAGGACGGTGTCGGGCATGGCCGTCATGGCGGGATTCCCTTCCTTTGAATTTTCTTGTATATACAATCCTTGTATCTGCAAATAGATGGTCTGAGCAATGCCGGAACACCGGGGATTTCGTGCGGAGCTCGAAGAGCAGGTGGCGGGCTGCGCCGGGCTGAATAGCCGCGCGCTCGCACGGCGATTGACCAGGATCGTCGACGAAGCGCTGAAGGAGAATGGTGTCGGGCTCGCCCAGATCGGGCTGATGGCACTGATCGCGACCCATGCGGACGACCGGATGGCAGCGCTGGCGGCACGCGCCGGGCTCGATCCCTCCACGCTCTCGCGCAACCTGCGCGGGTTGGAGCGCGAGGGGCTGATCGAGATCGCGACGGTCGAGAAGGACCTGCGGCGGCGAGCGGTCTGGCTGACGGAAAGCGGGGTCAGGCGCCTGCAGGCGGCACTGCCGGGCTGGAGGCAGGCTCAGGCCAGGATCGCAGACCTCCTACAGGCCGAATTCCTGCAAGAGATCGCCAAGGCGAGCGAGAAGCTCGCCGCATATAAGGATTGAAGGTCAGGCGGCTCCGCCGCGGCAGGCGGCGAGCATGTAGTTGACGTCCATGTCGCGCGACGCGCTCCAGCGGCCGGTCAGCGGATTGAAAACCACGCCGGCCTGCGTCCCGACCGTGAAGCCATTGCCCTCGATGGCGCCGCCGAGCTCTGCCGGGGTTACGAACTTCTCCCAGTCATGGGTGCCCTTCGGCAACCAGCGCAGAACATATTCCGCGCCGACGATCGCCAGCGCATAGGATTTCAGCGTGCGGTTCAAGGTCGCCATCACCAGCAGGCCATCAGGCTTCACCGCCGCACAGCAGGCGGCGACAAAGGCCTCGACATCGGCGACATGCTCGACGACCTCCATGGCCAGCACGATATCGAAGCGCCGGCCGGAAGCGACGACGGCCTCGATCGTCTCCTCGCGGTAGTCGATCGAAAGCCCGCTCCTTTCGGCATGGGCCCTGGCGACGGCGATGTTGGTGGGGGCGGGGTCGAGGCCTGTGACCTCTGCGCCGAGCCTTGCGAGCGGCTCGGACAATACCCCTCCCCCGCAGCCGATATCGACCAGGCTCAGCCCTTCGAGGGTCCGCATCTGCTTCGGGTCGCGGCCGAACCGGGCGCAGGCCTCATCGCGGACGAAGGCCAGCCGCACGGGGTTGAACTTGTGCAGGACGGCCATCGGGCCCTTCTGATCCCACCAGTCGCGCGCGATCGCGTCGAAGCGGGCGACCTCCGCCGGGTCGATCGTCGAGCCTGAACGTTCGGTCGCAGCCGCCATGAACGGGTCCTTCGCTGATGCGATGCCGCATTGACACCGCGCCTGACGCCCGTCATCTACACCCGCCCCGCCGAGAGCGCGAGGGCGACGTTTCGACCCGGCCGCAAGCCGGGACAGCTATCGAAAAGACCATCATGGCCCGTCTGGTGATGAAATTCGGCGGCACCTCAGTCGCCACTGTCGAGCGCATCAAGAACGCGGCGCGGCACGTCAAACGCGAGGTCGAAGCCGGCAACGAGGTGGCGGTCGTGGTCTCGGCGATGTCGGGCAAGACCAACGAGCTCGTCGCCTGGTGCAAGGAAGCGGCGCCGCTCTACGACCAGGCGGAGTACGATACCGTCGTCGCCTCGGGCGAGCAGGTCACCTCGGGGCTGATGGCGATCGTGCTTCGCGAGATGGGCATCCCGGCCCGCTCCTGGCAGGGTTGGCAAATCCCGATCTACGGCTCGGACGCCCATGGCTCGGCCCGCATCGTCGACGTTGACGGCGCCGGCATCATCGCCGGCTTCGACCGCAACCGCGAGGTCGCCGTCTGCTCCGGCTTCCAGGGCGTGCATGCCGAAAGCCGCCGCATCGTCACGCTCGGCCGCGGCGGCTCCGACACGAGCGCGGTGGCGCTCGCAGCCGGCCTCAAGGCCGATCGCTGCGACATCTACACCGATGTCGACGGCGTCTACACCACCGATCCGCGCATCGTCCCGAAGGCGAAGCGCATGGACAAGGTCTCCTTCGAGGAGATGCTCGAAATGGCCTCGCTCGGCTCGAAGGTCCTGCAGGTGCGCTCGGTCGAGATCGCCATGACGCAGCGCGTGCCGACCTATGTGCGCTCCTCCTTCGACGACCCCGAAAACCCCAATCCTGGCACCCTCATCTGCGACGAGGACGACATCGTGGAACAGCAGATCGTCACCGGCATCGCCTTCTCCCGGGACGAAGCCCAGATCACCCTCCGCCGCGTGGCCGACAAGCCCGGCGTCGCCGCGGCGATCTTCGGCCCGCTCGCCGATGCCAATATCAATGTCGACATGATCATTCAGGTCGTCTCGGACGATCAGGCGACGACCGACATCACCTTCACCGTGCCGACGGCCGATTACGAGCGCGCCCGCACGCTGCTCGAGAGCAAGCACGACACGATCTCCTACCAGGAGATCCAGGGCGCGACCGACGTGGTGAAGATCTCGGCGATCGGCGTCGGCATGCGCTCGCATGCGGGCGTGGCGGCCCGCGCCTTCCGGGCGCTCGCCGAGAAGGGCATCAACATCCGCGCGATCACCACCTCCGAGATCAAGTTCTCGGTGCTGATCGACGCCGCCTATACCGAACTCGCCGTGCGCACGCTTCACTCGCTCTACGGGCTGGACGCCGGCTGAGGCGCCGCCGGCCGGCTCACTCCGCCGGGTGCGTCGCGGGCGGCGACGCATGGCTGCTGCCGCGGAATAGCCCGCCGAGCCTCACCAGCCCTTCCGAGAGCCTGTCCATGTAGAGGAACAAGACGGGCGTGATGAACAGCGTCAGGACCTGGGAGATCATCAGGCCGCCGACGACTGCGATGCCGAGCGGCTGACGCAGCTCGGCGCTGGCGCCAGCGCCGAGGGCGATCGGCAGGGTTCCCATCAAGGCGGCAAGCGTCGTCATGATGATCGGCCGGAACCGCATGATACAGGCCTTGTGGATCGCTTCCTTGGCCGACATGCCCTCGCGCCGCAGCACCAGCGCG
>NZ_MKSQ01000008.1:99389-373596 GCF_001898115.1 Allobosea sp. 67-29
CACAACAGCCCGATGATCGCGATGACAGACAGCTCGAGGTTGAACAGGCGCAGCGCCCCGAGCGCGCCGATCGCCGCCGACGGCAGGCCGGTGAGGATCGTCAGCGGGTGGATGAAGCTCTCGTAGAGAATGCCGAGCACGATGTAGATCGTCAGGATCGCGCCCGCGATCAGCAGACCCTGGTTGGCCAGCGAATCCTGGAAGGTCTTGGCCGTGCCGGCGAGCGTGGTGGTCACCGATTTCGGCAGGCCGATCCGCTCCTTGATCGCCTCGATATGGTTGACGCTGTCGCCGAGCGCCACGCCGGGCGGCAGGTTGTAGGAGATCGTCACGGCGGGGAGCTGGCCGAGCTGGTTGACCGTGAGCTGCCCCGCGGTGCGCTGGATGCGCGCAACCGCCCCCAGCGGGACGAGTGTGCCGCTGCGGGTGCGGATGCGGATGGCGTTCAGGCGCTCCGGCGTCCACTGCTCCCGGGGATTGAACTCGACGACGACCTGGTAGCTGTCACCCGTCGAATAGATGGTCGAGACCTGCCGCACGCCGAAGCCTGAATACAGCGTCGAACGCAGCACGTCGGAGCCGATGCCGAGCTGATCGGCCTTGTCCTTGTCGATGACCACCGTCGCCTGCAGGGCGTTGTTCTGCAGGTCGGTGTTGACATCGAGGAACGCAGCCCGGTCCTGCCGCATCGCGTCCGCGAGACGCGTCGCCCAGTCGTTCATCTGTTCCTGGTCGAGTCCCTGGACGACGAGCTGGTATTCGCTCTTCGAGGAGCGCGCGCCGATGCGCAGGTTCTGGACGGGCGTCATGTAGGTGGTGATGCCGGCGACCTCCGCCAGGTCGCGGCGGAGCGAGGCGAGCACGACCTGCAGCTTCGGACGCCGGTCGAGCGGCTTCAGCTCGACGAAGAGCCGGCCGGCGTTGAGCGCGCCGGAATTGCCGTTGCCGCCGACGGAAGACGCGACGTGGGCAACATAGGGCGACTTGCGGAAGACGTCTGCGACCTCGTTCTGCAGCTTGAGCATGGCCGGGAACGAAATGTCCTGCCGCGCCTCGGTCGAGACCTGGAGCTGGCCGATATCCTCCTGCGGGAAGAAGCCCTTGGGCGTCGTCTGCATCAGCCAGACGGTGCCGGCCATCGTGGCGAAGAAGGCGATCAGCATCAGCGGCTGAAAGCGCAGGCAGAAAGCGAGACCGCGGTCGTAGCCGCGCAGGATGGCATCGAAGCCGCGTTCCAGCACCCGCCCGAACAGATTCTCCTGATGATGCTCACCATAACCCGAGAGCAGGCGCGAGCACAGCATCGGCGTCAGCGTCAGCGAGACGAAGGCGGAGGCGAGGATCGAGACCGTCACCACCACGGCGAACTCGTTGAAGATGCGGCCGATCACGCCGCCCATCAGCAGAACCGGGATGAAGACGGCGACCAGCGAGAGCGAGATCGAGATGATGGTGAAGCCGATCTCGCCGGCGCCCTTCAGCGCGGCGTCATAGGCCGAGAGCCCGTCCTCCTCCATATGCCGGACGATGTTCTCGAGCATGACGATGGCATCGTCGACGACGAGGCCAACGGAGAGGGTCAGGCCGAGCAGCGAGATGTTGTCGATCGAGAAGCTGAGCAGATACATCACCGCCAGCGTGGCGATGATCGAGATCGGGACGGCCACGGCGGGGATGAAGGTCGCCGCAACGCGGCGCAGGAAGACGAAGATCACCATCACGACGAGCGCGATCGTCAGCAGCAGGGTGAACTGCACGTCCTCGACGGCCTGGCGGATCGAGGTCGAGCGGTCGTTCAGCAGCGACAGCGAGGCGGCGGCCGGCAGTTGCTCCTCGAAGGCCGGGATCATCGCCTTGACCTTGTCGACCACCTCGACGGTGTTGGCGTCGGGCTGGCGCTGTACCGCGAGCACGATCGCCGGGATGCCGTCGTACTGGCTGCGCGTCTGCGTGTTCTCGACCGAATCGATCACTTTCGCGACGTCGCCAAGGCGCACCGGCTTGCCGGAGCGGGTGGTGACGATGGTGTTGGCGAACTGCGCGGCGTTGGCGAGCTGTGTCTTGGCCTGGATGGTGAGCTGCTGGGCGTTGTTCTGGATGGTGCCGACCGGGGTGTTGGCATTGGTCGCCGTGATGGCGGCCTGCAATTCGTCGACGCCGATGCCGCGTGCGGCCAGCGCGGTCGGGTCGATCTGGATGCGCACGGCATATTTCTGGCTGCCCCAGATCAGCACCTGCGCGACACCGTCAACCGTCGAGAGAGCCGGCGAGATGACCTGCTGGGCGAAGGCGTCGAGCTGCGAAAGCGGTACGACGTCGCTCTTCAGCGCCATCAGGATGATCGGCGCATCGGCCGGATTGACCTTGCGATAGCTCGGCGGGGTCGTCATCTCCAGCGGGAGCTGGCGCTGGGTGCGCGTGATCGCCGCCTGCACGTCGGCGGCCGCGGCATCGATATCGCGGTTCAGCACGAACTGGATCGCGATCGAGGTGGTTCCGAGCGCGTTCGAGGTCGAGATCGAGTCGATGCCGGCGATGGTGGCGAACTGCTTGATCAGCGGCGTGGCGACGGAGGTCGCCATCGTGTCGGGCGAGGCGCCCGGCAGCTGCGCCGAAACGTTCACGACGGGAAATTCGGCGCGCGGCAGCGCCGCCACCGGCAGGAAGCGATAGGCGAACATCCCCGCCAGCACCAGCGAGACCGACATCAGGATGGTGGCGACCGGGTGCTTGATGCAGAAGGAGGAGACGTTCACGAGCGGCCCTCCTGCGCGACGGGGGTGCTCTCGGGCGGCTTCTCGGTCGTCGCCGCGCGCTCGCGCACCCGCGTCCCCTGCTTCAGCCGCATCTGGCCGTCGATCACGACGCGCTCGCCCGGCGCCACGCCCTCCGTGACCGCCGTCTTCTCGCCATCGGTCAGAGCGAGCTTGATCTGGCGCAGATCGACGCTCGAGTCCTTCTTGACGACAAAGACATAAGGACCCTTCTGCCCCGTCTGCACCGCGACGGTCGGGATCACCGTCACGCCCTGCAGCACATGCGGGACGATCTCGACATCGACGTACTGGCCGGGCCAGAGGCTCAGATCGTCATTGGCGAAAGCCGCCTTGGCCGTGATCGTGCCCGAGGCGATGTCGACCGCGGAATCGACGAAGTTGAGCTTGCCTGTGGCAGGGCCGCGATCGCTGCCCGCCACATGGGCCGAGACCGGGACCGGTGTCGCGGCGGCGAGCGCCGCCTGCAGCGTCGGCAGGTCGCTCTCCGGCATGGCGAATGTCACGCGCAGCGGCTTCATCTGCGTGATCGTCAGAAGGCCGGTGCTGCTGTTGTTGCTGTTGGAGCTGACGAGGTTGCCGGGAGTGACCGTCACTGCTCCGACACGCCCGTCGATCGGCGCCAGGATGCGGGTGTAGCTCAGCTTCAGCCTGTCGGCGTCGAGCGTGGCGTGATCGGCCTGAATGCTGGCGGCGGAGCTCTTCTCGTCGGCGGTCGCCTGATCGACCTGCGCCTGCGTCCCGGCATTCCGCGAAAAGAGCTGCCTGTAGCGATCCAGATCGGCGAGATTGCGCGTATGCGTCGCCTCGTCCTTGGCCAGCATCGCCTGGTCCTTGGCGATCTGGGCCTTGATGTCGCGATCATCGAGGCTGAAGAGCGGATCGCCGGCCTTGACGAACTGGCCATCGCTGACGTGCTGCGCCACGATCTGGCTGTCGATCCGCGACTTGATGATCACGCTCGCCGGCGTCTCGACGAAACCGATCGCATGTTTGCGGACCGGGAAGTCCGCCTGCACCGCCGCCGCCGAGACGACGGAGACCGCTCCGCTGGCCCGTGCCGCACGCGCCGCCTGCGGCTCGCCCGCGCCGTGCGAACGCCAGTACCAGATACCCGCCGCCGCAGCGACGATCACAACGCCGACAAGCAATCCCGAACGCTTCATAGTGGGCCCACCTGCTCAAGCCATGCGATCAGCCGAAAGCGGCTGCTGGTTCCTGTCGTCGGCGCGCCGGGACCGGACCCGTTCCCGGATCATGCCGAGCGTCTCCAGCGCCGACAGAACGGCGTCGTCCCCGACGTCGCCGAGAAGCTCGCCGGCGATAGCGCCACGGACATCGTCGAGATCATCGACCAGTCGCCGGCCGCCCGTCGTCAGATAAAGCAGATAGGCGCGCCGATCGGCCGGGTTCTCGCGCCGCTCGATCAGGTCCTGGCTCTGCAGTCGATCGAGAAGGCGCGCGAGCGAAATCGGCTGCAGGTCCATCTGCTCGGCCAGCGCCGCCTGGTTCAGCCCTTCCTGGCGGCGCAGCCGCGAAAGCACGCCCCATTGAGCACGCGTGGTGCCGTGCTCGCGGGCACGCTGATCGACATAGGTCCGCATCAGGCGCGAGGTTTCGACGAGCTGAAACATCAGCTCCCGCCGCAGGGGGCGCTTCATCCACAAATCTCCAATCGTAAGCCTGCTTATAGTAAGTCAGATTGCGGCGCTTTTACAGTGGCCATTTCGCGACTGCGAAAGCTATTTTCGAGCGTGCATGCGGGGACGAGGCGCAACCGTGAGGCGCTCCCGCCGCTAGGCTCGCGCCTCCTGCTCCATGCTGCTCCCGCGCAGCCCGCCCGGCACGCAAAGGCGCGGATAGAGCCGCGACATCTCGCGCATCAGGAATTTCGCCGGGACATCGAAGAAGCTGCCGTGATCGACGATATAGCTCATGAAGCTGCGCCCCTGCTGGTCATAGGGCTGCAGCAGCGCATCGCTTTCCGCGTCGAAGGGCAGCACGGCGACGCCGAGCCGGTCGCAGAGCGTGGCATTGAAGGTCGGCGACGCCTTCAGCCAGCCGCCGCCGAGATGGATCTCGGCATAGCCGTGATAGGCGAAGACGTCGGTTCCCACGGCCTCGAGCAGGCGCGGCGTCGCCAGATGATTGCGGACATCGGCGAGACCGATGCGCGCCGGGATGCCCGCGGCCCGGCACAGCGCCGCGTAGAGCGCCGCCTTGCCGACGCAATAGCCGATCCCGGCCCGGAGCACCGCGCTGGCCCGATAGGTATCGGCGTCGTGGAAATCACGATAGGGATCATAGCGAATATCGTCGCGCACACGTTCGTAGAGGATGCGAGCCCGATGCGCCGGATCGGTGCAGCCCGCCGTCAGCCGTCGCGCCTGGGCGATGACGACCTCGTCATCGCTGTCGACGAATTCGGCCGGGCTGAGGAAAAGCGCGCGGTGGCTGTCCTGCATCGAAGCCTCCTTGTTCAGGCTCACCTCCCGGCAAAGCGAGGCGGCCGCTTTTCCAGAAAGGCCGTCACGCCCTCGCGGAAATCGGCGGAGCGGGTGGATTCGCCGAAGCTCCTGCCCTCCTCATCGAGATGGGTTGCGAGGTCGTGATCGATCGCGCCGGTCAGGAGCCGGCGGATGCGGCCATATGCCTGCGTCGGCCCTTCGGAGAGGCGCTGCGCCAGGGCCAGCGCTTCGATTTCGACCTGCTCGTTGGCCAAGACGCGGTTGACCAGGCCGAGCCGAAGCGCCTCAGCCGCGTCGAAAGTCTCGCCGAGCATGGCTATCTCCTTCGCCTTGCGCAGCCCGACCAGGCGCGGCAGGTGAAAGGAGCCGGCAAGGTCGGGAGTCGCACCGATGCGCGCATAGGCCATCGAGAAGCGGGTGTTCTCCGCGGCCACCGCCAGGTCGCAGCCGAGCGCGAGACTGAAGCCGCCGCCCGCAACGGCGCCGTGAAGGCAGGCGACCGTCGGCTGCGGCAGGCCGTCGAGGATGCGCAAGGCCTCGTGCAAGGGGTCCATGATGGCCGTGATCGTCGCGGCGATGTCTGCGCCGGCAAGAAACTGCGAAACGTCGCCGCCCGCGCAGAAGCCCTTGCCGGCCCCCCGGAGCAAGATCGCGCGGATACCGTCCCGCTCCGCAACCGCCTTGACGCGTGACAGAAAGAGATCCGCCATCGGCGCGTCGAATGCGTTCAGGACGGCGGGCCGGTTCAGCGTCAGAACGGCGACGCTTCCGACCTGTTCGAGCAGAACCGATTCAGTGCGCTCCGACATGATGAATGGGCTCCGTGACGACAAGGGGGGGCGGATCACAGGCTATCATCTGGCCGCGTGATGGCGAGGGGGCGTTCCTGCGCCGTCCGGGAAGCGCGTTTGCGTGAATGGCTCTAGCACCCGGCGTGGCCGCGCCCCTAAAGTGCCGGCAACGCCGCCCCACCCAGAGCCTCCCTCCCGATGAGCCAGCTTTTCAGCCCCTATCAGCTCGGCAACCTCACGCTTGCCAATCGCATCGTGATCGCGCCGATGTGCCAGTATTCAGCCGAGAACGGCAATGCCAGCGACTGGCACACGATCCACCTCGGCCAGTTGGCCCTCTCGGGGGCGGCGTTGCTGATCATCGAGGCGACGGCGGTCGAACCGGACGGGCGCATCAGCCCCTTCGATGTCGGCCTCTGGTCGGACGAGAACGAAGCCGCCCTGTCGCGCTCCCTGGAAGCCGCTCGGCGCTGGTCCGACATGCCGATCGGCATCCAGCTCGCCCATGCCGGCCGCAAGGCCTCGGTCGCCCAGCCGTGGAAGGGAGGCGGCCAGCTTGGCCTCGACGAAGGCGGCTGGACGGTTCATGCCCCCTCCGCGATCGGCTTCGAGACCTACCCGCGGCCGCCACGCGCGCTGACCCGCGACGACATCGCCCGCCTGGTCGAGGCTTTCGCCGCCGCAGCGCGACGCTCCGTACGGCTCGGCCTCGCCATGATCGAGCTCCACGGCGCCCATGGCTATCTGATGCACCAGTTCCTCTCGCCGCTCTCCAACAAGCGCGAGGACGACTATGGCGGCTCCCTCGAGAACCGGATGCGCTTTCCGCTCGAAGCCTTCGACGCCGTGCGCACCGTCGTGCCGGCCGGCTATCCCGTCGGCTTCCGCATTTCCGGAACGGACTGGATCGAAGGCGGCTGGGACGTCGAGCAGAGCATCGCTTTCACCAGGGCGGCGCAGGCACGCGGGGCCGACTTCATCCACGTCTCGAGCGGAGGCCTCTCGACCGCGCAGAAGATCCCGCTGGGGCCGAGCTACCAGGTGCCGCTCGCGCGGGCGATCAAGCAGGCGACGGGCGTCCCCACCATCGCGGTCGGCCTGATCACCGAGCCCGAGCAAGCAGAAGCGATCATCGGTACCGGCGAGGCCGATCTCGTCGGGCTGGCGCGGGGCATCCTCTACGACCCGCGCTGGCCGTGGCATGCCGCGGCGGCGCTGGGCGCCAGCGTCAAGGCCCCGAACCAATATCTGCGCTCGCAGCCGCGGCAATATTCCAAGCTGTTCGCCTGAGCCCGCCGTCCCGCCCCCGAGATCCATCATGACAGCCTACTCCGAGCTTTCGGGCCATTTCGGCCGCATCGCCGCCCTGTCCAATGCCGTCGGCATCCTGCAATGGGATTCCGACGTGATGATGCCGAAAGGCGCTGCGGAAACCCGGGCCGACAGCATGGCGCTGCTGCATGTGCTGCGCCATGGCCTGGTGACCGACCCGCGCATCGGCGACTGGCTCGCCGGAGCAGAGGGCGATGCGTCGCTGGGCACCTGGGAACAGGCCAATCTGCGCGAGATCCGGCGTGTGTGGACGGTCGAGACGGCGCTCCCTGCCGATCTCGTCGAGGCGTCGAGCAAGGCCATTTCGGCTTGCGAGATGCGTTGGCGGCAAGCGCGCGCGGATGCCGACTTCGCCGGGCTGCTGCCCTATCTCACCGAGGTTCTGAACCTGCAGCGCCAGATCGGCCGGGCGAAGGGCGAGAAGCTCGGGCTCTCGCCCTATGACGCCCTGCTCAACGACTACGAGCCGGGCGGCCACTCGGCCCGGATCGACGCGCTGTTCGACGATCTCGCCGCCTTCCTGCCCGGCTTCACCCAGGAGGCGATGGCGGTGCAGGCGCACCGGCCGGCCCTGGAGCCCTTGGAGGGGCCCTTCGCCACGGAGGCGCAGCGGGCGCTCGGCCTCAGGCTGATGGCGGCGCTGGGCTATGATTTCGAACGCGGACGGCTCGATATCTCGACGCATCCGTTCTGTGGCGGCGCCGACAACGACGTGCGCATCACCACACGCTACGACGAGGCCGACTTCACCAAGGCGCTGATGGGCGTGCTCCACGAGACCGGCCATGCGCTCTACGAGCAGGGCCGGCCGCAGGGCTACCTCAACCAGCCGGTGGGCGCGGCGCGCGGCATGAGCGTGCATGAAAGCCAGTCGCTGCTGATGGAGATGCAGGCCTGCCGCTCGCGGCAGTTCCTCGCCTATGCCGCGCCCTTGATGCGCGAGGCCTTCGGCGGTTCCGGCCCGGCCTGGGAGGCCGAAGCCATGTGGCGGCGCTATACCCGCGTCGAGCCCGGCTTCATTCGCGTCGATGCGGACGAGGTCACCTATCCGGCCCATGTCATCCTGCGATACCGCCTCGAGAAAGCGCTGATCGCAGGGGAGATGACGCTCGCCGATCTGCCTTCCGCATGGAACGACGGCATGAAGGCGCTGCTCGGCGTCGCCGTTCCCGACGACCGGCGCGGCTGCCTGCAGGACATCCACTGGTCCTCGGGCGGCTGGGGCTATTTTCCGACCTACACGCTGGGCGCGATGACCGCGGCGCAGATCTTCGACGCGGCGTGCCGGGCCGAACCCGGCATCCTGCCAGGTATCGGCCGGGGCGATTTCGCTCCGCTGGTCGGCTGGCTGCGCGCCAACATCCACGGCAAGGGCTCGCTGCTCTCGACAGACGACCTGCTGACGGAGGCGACCGGCCGCCCGCTCGACGCCGCGGTGTTCAAGGCCCATCTGCGCCGCCGCTATCTGGAAGAGGCTTGACCGGACACGTTTAAACTTATTCAAAACAAAGACTTAGATTGTCGCTTCGTGCCGGGCAGCCATGTCGCTTTCCAGCTTGCATCCTGGCGCGGATGGCCTGATGTCGGGATCGACATTCCAGCCAAGGTGACCGACCATGACCATGACCGAGACCAAGCCTGCCCCCCGCATCGCCATCACCTATTGCGCGATGTGCAACTGGATGCTGCGCTCCGCCTGGCTCGGGCAGGAACTGCTCTCGACCTTCGGGCAGGATCTCGGCGAGATCGCCCTGATCCCGCGCACCGGAGGCATCTTCCAGATCCATTACGACGGCGAGCTGATCTGGGACCGCAAGGCCGACGGCGGCTTCCCGGATTCCAAGGTGCTGAAGCAGCGCGTGCGCGACCGGCTCGACCCCGAGCGCAGCCTCGGCCATGTCGACGGGCATGCGATGTCGGCGGAGGCCGAGAGCTGAGGGAGAGACCTGCCGTCAGCGTCGGGCTCGAACCGACATCCCGGACACCGTGGCTTCTCGCCAGGAGGGCCCCGGATCGACGCAAGGCGTCGCCCGAGAACGAAGCCGGTCAGGCAGCGTGCTTGCGTGTCGCCGCGACCCAGGCCTTCAGCCTGCCCTCGGGGTCGG
Organism: Allobosea sp. 67-29; assembly: GCF_001898115.1. GTDB lineage: Bacteria > Pseudomonadota > Alphaproteobacteria > Rhizobiales > Beijerinckiaceae > Allobosea. The sequence goes on from NZ_MKSQ01000008.1 coordinate 108,860, forward strand.
CGTTCAGCGTGATGTCGGTGACCGCGGCGACGATATCCGCGCCGGACTCGAAGACGCCTTCGGCCCGCTCCAGCGAAATCCCGCCGATGCCGACCAGCGGCAGGGCGCCGATGCGGCGCTTCCAGTCCGTCAACCGCTCCAGACCTTGCGGGCCGAAGCGCATCTGTTTCAGGATGGTCGGATAGACAGGCCCGAGCGCGACATAGTCCGGCTGCGTCGCCAAAGCGCGCTCCAGCTCGGCCTCGTCATGGCTGCTGACGCCGAGCTTCAGGCCCGCCTTGCGGATCGCGCCGAGATCGGCGGTATCCAGATCCTCCTGACCGAGATGCAGCCAGTCGCAGCCCTCTTCGATCGCGAGCTTCCAATAGTCGTTGACGACGAGCACGCAGCCGGCCTCGGCGCAAAGCCTTTTCGCGCGCACGATCTCGCCGGCAATCTCGGTCTCCGGCTGATCCTTCATCCGCAATTGCACCAGCTTGATGCCGAGCGGCAGCATGCGCGCGATCCAATCGGCACTGTCGAAGATCGGATAGAATGGATCGAGCTTCATGCCAGGAACGCCTTGCCCATGACGGGGGTGGAGGGAGCAGCCATGTCGCGCGCCTCGATCGGCTGCGCTTCGAAGGCGATACGGCCGGCGCGGATGGCGAGCGCGAAGGCCTCCGCCATCGCAGCCGGATCGCCGGCCTTGGCGACAGCGGTGTTGAGCAGGATGCCGTCATAGCCCAGCTCCATCGCCTGCGCGGCATGCGACGGCAGGCCAATCCCGGCATCGACCACGAGCGGGATGTCCGGGAAATGCTGGCGCATGGTGCGCAGGCCATAAGGATTGTTCAGCCCCCTGCCCGACCCGATCGGCGCTCCCCAGGGCATCAGTACCTCGCAGCCCGCGTCGAGAAGGCGTCCGCCCACGACGATATCCTCGGTCGTGTACGGAAAGACCTTGAACCCGTCGTCGCAGAGGAGGCGCGCAGCCTCGATCAGGGCGACCACGTCAGGCTGGAGCGTGTCGTCCTCGCCGATGACCTCGAGCTTGACCCAGTCGGTGCCGAAGACCTCACGCGCCATCTGGGCGGTGGTGACGGCTTCCTTGACGGTGTGGCAACCGGCGGTGTTCGGCAGCACCCTGACGCCGAGTTCACGAATCAAGCTCCAGAAGGCCTGGCCCGCCCCGCCCGCGGCCGCCTCGCGGCGCAGGGAGACGGTGACAACCTCCGCCCCGGAACGCTTCACCGCCTCGCCCAGGATCGCCGGCGAGGGATATTGCGCCGTGCCGAGGAAAAGCGGATTTTGCGGCTCGAAGCCGTAGAAGGATGCCATCTCAGCCTCCCTGCATCGGTGCGACCACCTCGATGCGGTCGCCGTCGCTCAGATTGCATTCGGCGCGCCGGCGCGCCGGCACGAACGCGCCGTTGACGGCCGTCGCGACGATCTTTCCGGCATAGCCCAGTTCGTCCAGCGCCTCGGCCAGGGTCCTGGCGGCAACGTCCCGGGATGCGCCGTTAAGCAGCAAGGTCATGCAGCAACTCCGGTCTGGTTTCAGGATGGAGCACGGCATCCGCCGCCATCCGCGCGAGGGCGGGGCCGAGCAGGAAGCCATGCCGGTAGAGGCCGTTGACGTGCATCACCCGGCCGCGTCGCACCAGCCGCGGCAGGTTGTCGGGAAAGGCCGGGCGGGCGTCGGTGCCGATCTCGACGATCTCGGCCTCGGCGAAGGCCGGATGCAGCGCATAGGCCGCTCCGAGCAGCTCGAGCACGGAGCGCGCCGAGACGCGCCGGCGCGCGCTGCTCTCGATCATCGTCGCGCCGACCATGAAGTGCCCGTCGGCGCGCGGCACGATGTAGAGCGGGATGCGCGGATGCAGCAGCCGGACCGGCCGCGCCAGCGCGATCTCGTCACTCCTCAGGATCAGCATCTCGCCCTTGACGCCGCGCAGCTCGGGCAGAACGTCCCGCGCCGCCAGGCCGCGGCAGTCGAGCACGAGGCCGGCATCGAGATCCGCCGGCTCGACGTCACTGCCGAACCGGATCGTTCCGCCCTTGGCGGCCACCTCGTCGGCCAGCGCCGCGATGGCCTTGCGCGGGTCGATATGCGCTTCGCCGTCGAAGAAGAGCCCGCGCGAGAAGCGCCCCGCCAGATCGGGCTCGAGACGTGCGATGGCCTCGCCATCGATCTCCCGGTACTGGCTGGTGCGTTGGCCGAAACGGCGCAGTTCCGCCCGGTCCCGGCTCGGCGCGACGACCAGCGTGCCCTGCCGCACGACCGCGCGGGTGTGACGCTCCCACCAGTCGGCAGCCGCCTGCCCGAGCCGCACGACCGGCTCCTCGGCGCTCTCGCCTTCGCACCACGGCGCCAGCATGCCTCCGGCATACCAGGAGCAGGCTTCCGCTCCGACATGCGTACCGCGCTCGTAGAGCGCAATCGCGACGCCGCGATCGAGCAGTTCGACGGCGCAGGCGAGGCCCGCGACGCCGGCGCCGACGATCGCGACGGATTCATGTCGCCGAGGCGATGGCTGCGCCATGCGTTTCCCACATCGCCGGGAAGGCTGCGGCCGGAGGCGCCAGGCAGAAAGCTGCGAGCCAAGGACCGTTCCCTTCGCCGGCATTACCCGGATCAGGTACGATGGGTTGGCGCAAACTTCGCCTCTCAGCCTTACGGCACCCCAACGGACCCCGCCAATCTAGTGGCCCGCGCGCCGCAGGGCAAGGCGAGCGGGGCCTGCCGTCCGTCCCGAACGAACCCTTGTGCGCGCGGCCCTGCAGAAAAGACGACCGGGTGGCTCGGCTAAGCCGGTCGCGGCGCCTTGCCACTCGAGCGTCCACCCAGTCCGGCATCCGGCGGAATTATCGTCAGGCAAAGTGTCCGGCGAGGCTTGTCAAACGGCTTCACGATCGGGCATAGAGCCTTTCGCCGGAGACGTGGCCGAGAGGCTGAAGGCACTCGTTTGCTAAATGAGCATACCCCACAAGGGTATCGAGGGTTCGAATCCCTCCGTCTCCGCCACTATTTTTCCTGTTATTCTCCAATAACTTGACTTTGAAGTTGCAGGCGACTGTGTCGCAAAAACGTGAGCGTTTTTGTGTAGCTCCGCACACCCCTCTCCCGCCGCTGTGCATGCAACGGATTCGCGACCTTGGCTCGCGCGCGCCCTATTTTCCTATTTTGCTCTCGTCGAGAGGACATAAGTCATTTCAGCGCAGCTGGCTGCGATCGACGACGACAAGGGCGCCATTGAGTGGGGGCCAATCGAACTGGTTGAAGAGCAGGGTACGAGGTTGCAAGCTGAAACAAGCAACATTGTTCGCCCACCGGCTGGAACGAAAATCCGCGACGCAGGTGGCCCATCTCGATGGATATGCGCTGCGGATTGCTGCAAATGTTTTCCTGCGGCAGCCTCGGCAGCAACGCAAGGGGGCAATCTTCAGTACGTAACCGTCGCCTGAATGGTGTCGGCATATGGCCCCGGCGACGGCGTGGCCTGGGCCGGGACGCGCCCGTAGACATAGCTCGTCTGTGCCAGACCGGAGCCTATGCCCGTCACCGTATCGAGCCCCAGCGTGCTGCCGAAGGGCTGGCTTCGCGCGTTATCCCGGTAGAGCCCGTAGGTGATCGCCTCCGCCCCCTTCGTCATGCGCCTCAGCGTCGGATTCGTCGCGCCGGACAAACCGCCGTTCAGACCGATCTGGTAGGCGGTTCCGTTGGTGCAGGTCGGCGCCAGGGTCGTGAAGGCATCCTGCGGCGCGTTCAGCACGCCGACGGACCCGAAATTGAGATCGCTCGTGGTGACCCGGCAGGTCGCCGGCACATTCGCGCTGACCGTGAAGCTCGTCGACTGGACCACGGTGAGGAGATCGCATCCGAGAAGAAAGGACAGGAGTCCGTAGCGGATCCGGGCATCGGCGCCGGAGAAACTGCTGGCGTAGGGAACGGGCGCGGCGGTGGCCTGGCCGCCATAGACGCGGCCATAGATCGTGACGCTCCGGCTGCCGGTGCCGGATGCGGACAAGGTCAGGTTGAAACCGACCGCCGAGGCCCCGCCCGCAGGCCAGGCTCCCGATCCCCAGGGTACGCTCGCCGCGGCGTCGGAGAACAGGCCATAGCGCAACTGGTTGGTGCCGTTCGTCAAAGTCCGGTTCGCCGCACTGGTCCCACCTCCGGCCCCGGGCCCGAGCTCGATGCAGACTCCGACCGGCAGGAGCGCCAGGCCCGAGCAGGAGACTGTCGCAGTGGCCGCTCCATTCACCTGGGCGTTGGCGGTGACATCGACATCGCCGAAAACCAGCGGGGTGATGCTCAGCGAGCAGGATTGAGCGGTCGCCGGTGCGCTTGCCAGCAGGCTTCCCGCGACGGCCAGGACGGCCCATAGACAAAGCGCCAGAATGCGGAAACCTACCGGCATGTCACCGGCCCGATCGAGACTTGCGTATTGGCCTGCGGCGCGAATGGGAAACGCGCCGTGCAGTTCCCTGTCTCCAGCTTGACGACGACCTCATTGTCGGCGGCGAGGTTCTCGATGAACGAACGGCCATCATAGCCGACGATGAATTCCGGTGCCGACGCGTTGGCACCTCTTAGGCCTGCCTGAAGGGCCCCGGTCGCCCCGACGCGAATTGGCCGGCCAACCTTGTCGTGAAGGATGACGATCGCCGCGTTGCCGGTCGATCTGACGCCGAAATCGACGACCACGCCGGCACGATCGGATGGCGCCCGCACCTCGACCGTGGTTTCCGAGATGGCGTCGACCGGGAGACCGCGCGGGTCGATCGAGATCTTGTTCGGTTGATAGGACCGCAGCGTCGGGATGAGGGCGTTGCCGGACGCGTTCGTGCGGGCGACCACCCGGTTCTCGAAGAGCACATCCACGTCGGGCGCGCCGACTTTCGCCACGGCGAAGGCATCGTCGATCCGATTGGCGGCAAAGACGCTGCCGCCGGCCACGGCGACCGAACCGTCGAGTTGCACCGTACCCGAGAAGCCCGACTCGGTTTGCGCGATACCTGCCTCGACCAGCCCGGCGCTCCCGCGATAAGCGATCGAAGCCGAGCGCCGCTTCTGCCCGGCCTGCCCCTCCACATCGCGGATGCGCCAGCCCACGCTGCCGACCTCCTGATCGACGGGCTTGTTGAGGTCGGCAGCGAGGGACCAGCTCGATCCGGTCCGATTGGCACCTGCCGACGAGGTGATGTTGCTCCCGAACGGGAACGACAGGCCGGCGAAGACGCCTGCGGAGCCGCGATCGGCCAGATCCGTGTAGAAGGTCGCATAGAAGGAGCCTCCACCCCAAAGCGGGCGCGTATAGCTCGCATTGACGATCCGGTTTGTGCGGCCGAGGACCGGCTTCACATGCGCGAAGCCGAGGCTGACGGCCCCGCCGAGCGCGGGGATCGGCAGGCTGACGGAAACCCTGTCGAGCGCACGCGGGGGCAGGAGCAGCCGCTCCCAGTCGTTGCCGGTCAGCGCTGCGGAAGCCACCGAGGCGACGTAACCGCCGGAGACGCCGGCCAAGCCGGCGAAGGGGGCTCCCGAGACGGAGGCGAGGTCCCGGTACGATCCGAACGTGCGCTGGGATGCGGCCATGAACGAGACGCCCCAGAGCTGGGTCTCGAACGAGACGTAGGACTGGCCGCCGAGCAGGCCATCCCGCCAGCTCCCCGCCCCGGCCGCGGTGAGCACGCCATATTGGCCGAGCCCGAAAATGCCGCCGAGGCTACCCATGCCGAGCCGTTGTGCGCCCTCGGCATGGGCGACGACCGTCATCGTGTCGGTCAGGCCGTAGCGCCCGCTCGCCGACCCGGCGAGGCCCTCGTCATAGATGCTGGAGCGCAGTCCGTATTGCAGGCGCGGCATGCCGAGCTCCGCCGAAAAGTCGAAGAGGCCGGGCCGCAGCAGATTGCTGGAGACCACGAAGGGAAGACTCGTCTCGCTCCGGCGGCCCGACGCGTCGCGCACGACGACACTGGCATTGCCGTTGCCGGAGAGGACCGGGATGTTGGTGATGCGGAACGGTCCGCTGCCGACGTCCTGCGAGATCGTCTTCGTTCCATTGACGAAGACGTCGACCGTCGAGGGAACGGCTGCCGAGCCGGTGACGCTGGGAAGCGGCAGCGTGATCAGGTCGGGGCGCAATCCGAAGTTGCGCTGGAATTGCAGGCCACCCAGGCGAACGGGCCGCGTCCAGGCCAGACCACTCGAGATCAGATCCCCCGCACGATAAGTCACCAGACTGCCGGGGTCCGAATAGGTCCATGTCGTTTCGAGGCGCAGCGCCTCCGTGCCACCGCCAACGAGCGACTGATCGCTGAGGATGCCGGTCTGCGAGAACACGCCGACCGGGCTGAACAGTCTTGCGTCGACAGCTGCAGAAAGCGTCGGGTAGCGCCAGAAATTGCGCAGGTGCTTGTCCTCCGACGTCCCGAAGAGCGTGTAGTTGAGCACGGCGCCAGTGCTGCTGCGGTCCGGGCTCGGCGCAGGTGCGCTGGCTGGCTGCGCATCGTAGGTCTTGGGCAGGCGGCCACCCGGCGGCAGCTTGATGTCGATCCGTTGCGCGGCTTCGTCGTAGCTGAAGCTCAGGCCCGGGATTGCGCCGAGCGCGACCTCGTCCTCGACCTCGAAGCGAGCGGGAACCCTGACTCCGAGTTCCTCGAGCTCCTTGCGAACCGCCAGGATCTCACCACGCTGGTTCTGCCGGAACGCGCCGATCAGGCCAATCGCCTGACCGTCGAGGAGAACGTCCAGATGCAAGTTGCGCCCCGGAATATCTTCGCTCCGGGCAGGCGCAGCCGCCCAGCATGGCGACCCGAGCGCCAGCGCCAGCGCCATGAGCCTACCGGCCCGCCGACATTGGCAGCGTTGCATTGAACGGACCCGCCTCCGTCATCCCGGAGATCGTGAAGCGAGCTCCCGATTTCGATGCCCACCGTGCAGGGAGAACCCACTGCATCGCGGAGCGTCCGAGGGAATAGCCGAGCAGGCCCTTGTTGGTGGCAACGACCTTTCCGGCACCATCGCGAACCGTCACGGCCGCAAACCGGGCCCGGCGGTCGCCGCTGTTCGCCGCGCCGATTGCCAGGCTCTTTCCGTGCCGGCTTGCCGACCACGTCACCGCTGCCGGCGATGCGGAACGATCCGTGAAAAAGACGGGAACGACATGGCGCATGACCAGCGCTACCGTTCCCTGCGTTCGGTTCGGCCTGGGCAACTCGTCGACGACCAGCCGGTAGGCCGTCTCTCCGCCGGCAGGGCCGCCGGCCACCCGGACCACGCGCACCGTGTAGTCCTGGCGGGAACGCAACTGGACGACGGGCGGGCTGGCCACGACCTCGTCCGTCGGCTCCAGCCGCTCCGCTCCATCGCGCTGGCTCCAGCGAAAGACACGGACCTGAGCCGTGATCGGCTCGACATCGGTGTTGCGCAAGGTGATCGTCGCCGTGTTTCCCGGCGCCGGAAGGTCCAGCAACACGGGGGCCACCTGCAGGGACGCCGCATTCGCCGTTCCCGCGAGCAAGCCCAGGAAGGCCATGCCGATTGCCGCGCTTCTCATGCCACGTTCCTCCCGTTGTCGACAAAGCGGGAGCGGTCGGCGCCGTGTAAGCAGCGCCGTCGAGCCTCCCCGTTGCATCTGAGTCGATCATCGGCGGGCTAGTGACGCTGCCCGTCGTTCGTCAGTAGGTGACCGTCACCGTGATGGTGTCGGTGTACAGCGCCGGAGCCGGAGTGGTCTGGGCCGGGACCCGGCCGTAGACGGTGTAGTTCTGGGCCGCCCCGTCCCCGACGCCCGCGACGGTATCGGTTCCTGCCGTCGAGCCCCAGTTCTGCGTGCGACCGCTGTCGCGGAAAAGCGAGTAATTGATCAGCCCGCCAGAGCCCGCCATCTGACGGGTCGTGACCGAACCTCCATTCACGCCCTGGTTGAGGCCGATCGTATAGGGAGTCGACGTCGTGCATTGCACGCTGATAGTACTCGTCGAATCAATGTTGGCAGACAGGACGCCGGCGTTGCCGAAGTTCAGATCCGAAGCGCTAACGACGAGGCAGTTGGCCTGTATATTGATCTGAACCTGGAAATTTCCGACGGCTGTCGCAGATTTCGCTTCGTCAGAGACGAAAATGCAGAGCAAAAGCCAAGACAAGATCCATTTTCTTGCCATCAGATATTTCTCCGAGAGTGACGTCTCAGGTCTTTCTCTGGATAAGAAAACCTACGCCTGCTTGGTTAACGAGACATTAATGACGCAACCCTAGCGTGCCTCATTGTGCATATTGCGTAGGCGGCGGGCGAATGTCGGCCGTCGCCGCGGCCAATTGCCTGTCGACCGATGAACGGGGCGGCTCCCCAACACCGGGCCTTCATAAGTTGGCCAATTGGAAAGCGGTTTCCGACGCAAACCTAATGTCTCTCGAAAGGTTGATGTGGCCTGCCGCCGGTCTCGTGGACGGTCGGTCAGGCTACGCAAAGCCTGGGCGCGCATCGACCGCTCGATGCGATGCAGGCCGCAATCGATGGCTTCCGCCAGCACGTCCCGCCAGACACGCCTGGCACCATAGATCCGATCCGAACCAAGGAAGCTTGCCCGGACCCTGTCGCCGATCTCCTCATCGCCGCGTGCACGCCGGCTCGGCGACCGATTGGCCGATTTCACAGCCATGTTTGGCGGCACAACAATTACTGGCGCTGACGTTAGGTAGCCGAGTGGGGCGCGCGGCCGCCTTGTGCTGCAGTGCTGGTGCCATTCTCTATGATACCCTTCGCCTTGGCGAGACTGTATACATGTATAAAACGATACTATTTTGACTTATATTCCAGATTAACTTTCAATTAATTGATTGATGGCGACATAAATCTGACGACACTGCCGATTCGTGCCGTGGCGAAGGTGCGAATCGGCGCGCTATCGTTGATATTGTGCCGCTCGAGGCAGCGGCGCAGTTGGCCGGGGGGCTGGCAATTGACGAAACGAATGGTGAAGGGCGGCTCAGCGGCTCGCTGCTATCGCCGAAACCTGTCGCTATCGACGGCGCTTGTCGCGGTGGTCTGCGCCACTGGCTCGCAAGCAAATGCCCAGGTGGTCACAGGCAGCGGTGACCTGAACCCAGGCCCGGTTCAGTCGCCGAACTGGGCCGTTGGTAGCGATCTCCGCATCGGCGATGTCGGTACTGGTCAGCTCAACATCACCGCTGGTGGAACGGTGACCAATGATCTCGGCACGATCGGTAACGGTGCAGCCGGCAATGGCACGGTCACCGTTTCGGGCGTTGGCGGCGGCATTGCCTCGACATGGACCAATGCGGGTGACCTGGTTGTCGGCCAGTCCGGTGCCGGTTCGCTGAGCGTTCTCGATGGCGGCAAGGTGAGCAGCCAGACCGGCTACATCGCGGCCGACGTGGGCAGTCAGGGTACGGTCACGGTCTCTGGGGTCAACAGCAACGGCAGCGCCTCGACATGGACCAATGCCGGCGATCTCTACGTCGGATACGACGGGGCCGGAACATTGCAGGTTCTCGCCGGCGGCCGGGTCTCGAATGTCTCCGGCAACATCAGCGGCGGCGGCAATGCGCTGATCAGCGGACAGGGCTCGTCCTGGCAGAGCAGCGGACGTCTGACCGTCGGCCTGTTCGGCGCCGGAACCCTGCGTGTCGAGGACGGCGCGACGGTTTCGAGTGCGGACGGCGTCGTCGGCAGCAGCGCTGAGGGCGATGTCGTGCTGACCGGCGCGGGCACGACCTGGACCAATGCCGGGCAGTTCACCGTCGGCAGCTTCGACACGGGCACCTTGCGCATCGAAGCCGGCGCAACCGTCACCAGCAATCAGGGCTATGTCGGCGCCAACAGCACCGGCACCGTTACCGTGACCGGCGCGGGCTCGAAATGGGTGATGTCGCCATTCAACCTCACCATCGGCAATTTCGGAGCCGGTTCGCTGACGGTCGAGAACGGCGGGCTGGTTCGCGCCGAAGGCGGTGTTCTGCTCGGCGTTAACGCGGGAGTCAGCGGGACGCTGCTCGTGCAGGGCCCGATGAACAATCGCGGCGTCCTGGAAACCGGCGGCATTCGGGGCGGCGCGGGCACCGCAAGCGCCACCTTCGATGGCGGCCTCCTACGCGCGACACGAAGCAATTCCACCTTCTTCAACAATTTCGACAGCCGCACCATCAACATCGGCGCGAACGGCCTGGTCATCGACACGGACGGCCATGATATCGGCATCTCCCCCACCTTCACCGGCGCGGGCGCGTTGATCAAAGATGGTCTGGGCAAGCTGGAGTTGACCGGCAACAGCGGCGCGACCTACAGCGGCGCCGGCAGCGTCTTGGCCGGCACGCTCGCTGTGAACGGCGTCCTCGGCGGGACGATGGAGGTCATCGGCGGCCGCCTGCAAGGCACCGGCGCGGTGGGCGCTACGATCAACCAGCCGGGCGGTACCATCGCGCCGGGCAATTCGATCGGCACGCTGACGATCAATGGCAATTATCTCGGCAATGGCGGCCAACTCGAGATCGAAACCGTGCTCGGCGGCGACGCCTCGCCGTCCGACCGGCTCGTCATCACCGGCAGCACGGCAGGCACGACCCTTGTCACGGTGTTGAACCAGGGCGGCGCCGGAGCACAGACCATCGAGGGCATCAAGGTCGTCGATGTCGGCGGAGCCTCGAACGGCGTCTTCACGCTCCAGGGCACAACCGTCTTTCAGGGGCAGCCCGCCGTCGTCGCCGGTGCCTATGCCTACACCCTGCAGAAGAACGGTATCGGCACGCCGAACGATGGCGACTGGTACCTGCGCTCTGCCTATATGGTACCGGCCTCCCCTGCCTCGCCAAGCTCCCCTGCCTCGCCGCCGATCGTTCTGGGCCCGATCTACCAGCCAGGAGCGCCCATCTATGAAGCCTATGGCCAGGTGCTGCAGAGCCTGAACGAGCTGCAGACCCTGCGTCAGCGGGTCGGCGAACGCTTCGAGGGCCCAGCCAACGAGGGGGCCAACGCGGCAGGCCGCGCGACCTGGGCGCGCATCGACGCCGTCCACCGCCGCGTCTCACCGGGCTTCTCGACGACAGGCACGGCCTACATGATCGATAGCTGGCGTCTGCAAGCCGGAGCCGATGGGCAGGTTTTCGCCAACGAGGCCGGCAGCCTCGTCGGAGGTCTGATGCTGCATCACGGCGAAGCGCTGGCCGATATCGCTTCAGTCTTCGGACGCGGAAGGATCAAGGCATCCGGCAGCGGGTTCGGCGGTGCCCTGACATGGTATGGCGCGTCAGGCTTCTACGCCGATGCGCAGACCAGGCTGAGCTGGTTCGACAGCGACCTGTCCTCCACGACAGCCGGGCGCCAGCTCGCCAAGGGAAAGGGCGGTTTCGGCTATGCGTTGGGGCTCGAATTGGGTCAGCGCATCGCGCTTTCCGGCGACTGGTCGCTGACGCCGCAGGCCCAGCTGACCTACTCGCGTGTCGACGCCGGGGGCTTCGTCGATCCCTTCGGCGCCCGCGTTGCGCTGACCGACGGCGACAGCCTGCGCGGGCGGCTCGGCGTCTCCGCGGACTACCGGCAGAGCTGGCGCGACAATGCCGGACGACAGGTCAATGCCTCTCTCTACGGCATCGCCAACCTGTACTATGAATTCCTCGACGGGACGACGGCGACGGTCGCCGGCACGCCTTTGACCAGCCGCGGCGAGCGGCTCTGGGGCGGGCTCGGCCTCGGGGCGAAATTCGAAACGGGTCGCTATGCGCTCTATGGCGAGGTCGAGGCCCAGACCAGCCTGGTCCATTTCGCCGACAGCCACAGCATCACCGGGCGAGCCGGCCTCCGGGTCAGCTGGTAGCGAATAGACGATCGGCTTGTTCGGTCCGAGGCGCCTCGACGACGGAGGAGCACTCATCGCCTCGATGCGCAATGAGCGGAAGCTCGATCATCGCCAAGAAGCAGACATTCCGCGCAGTCGGGAAGCAAGGTCGCTCACGCCCCTATCTCGGGCGTGCATTGGGTTCGCCTTCGCCTGACGATCGTCGCGCTACGGGGCCAAGGCCTTGAAGGGGACAGGGAGTACCGGCAGGTCGTCGCCTGATTTCGTCTGCGACTGCGGCCTTCTCGCCCCGCTCAACTTGGCCCTGTCGGAAGGACATGCCCGACAGCGTCCCTGGCGTCGCGAGTTGGGAGATGTCGAGTTCGCATTCCCTTATCGCACGCTCCTGCCGAGCTTGCCGTTCAGCCGCCGCGCTCCTCCCGCTCGGCGGCCTTCTGCCGCGGCCTGACGATCGCCCACGAGCCGATCAGCACGACGACTTCCGACAGCGCGCCGCCCAGCAGCGCCCATGAGGATGGTACGGTCAGCAGCAGCGCGAGCACCATCAGCATGCCGAGGACGGCAGCAATGGCCGACAGGATCGCGATCGAGCGATAATCCTGGGCGATCTCGAGCCAGACGCGTGGCATGACGTAAAGCATCGGCAGGCCCCCCACCACCCAGGCCATCAGCGAGACATGGAAGAAGCCGGTGTCGCCGAGGCTGTCCGGCCGGATGAAGGGAAGTGCGATCATCACCGCCAGACCGTAGAGGACGCCGAGAACCGCCAGAAGCGGCGGCCAGTGGCGCAGCAGCCGCCCGATCCTGGCAAATTGTCGCCGCGCCATCAGCGCCGTCATTTCGGGGTGCATCATGTTGGCGAAGGCGGTCGAAACGATCCGCAGCGGAACGAAGTTCACGAGCGCGGCGGCGATCGGGGCATAGGCCGCCGGGCCGGCGATCGCTGCGACGAGCAGCGCCATGCCCTGGCCCTGCAGATTGGTGATGGTGACGCTGAGCAGCGACCATTTGAGATCGCGCCAGAGCCGCCTGTAGCGGCGCCAGAGATGAGCCCCCGCACCGAGCCGGACGGGGCGGCGCCCGAGCACCAGCATCGCCGCGATGCCGAGCGCGTTGGCGAGCGTCATGATGAGAAAGGTGTGCTGCAGGATGTGGGTATCGTCCCAGACGACCCAGGCGGTTCCGGCCGCGCCGCTCAAGGTGAAGAGCAGATCGCTGGCGCTGACCAGCATCTGCCGGTTGCGGGCGAAGAAGACCATCCGGATATGGGCACGCAGGGCCCAGAGCGCGACGAACGCCCCCCCGCTCACGGCGCCCTCGTCGAGCCAGCCTTCGAGCACGATCGCCACAACCACGCCGAAGAGCGCCGAAAGCAGTGCGGCCGCCGTCCCGAAGGACACTTCGTAGGCGTTGGCCGCCCCGGTCCTGCGGCTGCCCGCGATACAGATGCTGGCGGGCAGGGCCGTCAGCGCACGGATATAGGTCAGGCCGATGCCGCCGGCCACCATGGCCAGCGCGAAGATGCCGTAGTCCCGGGCCGAAACGGAGTGAAGCAGGACGAGGTTGAGCGCGAGATGGAAGGCGCTCTGCATCGCCTCGCCACCGACCATCACGGTGAGGCGCAGGATCAGCCGCCGCAGGGCGTAGAAGTTCATCGGCGCGCGGCTCGATTGCGGGCAAGCTGCTCGCCGGCCAGGCTGCCGATGGCGCGCGCCACGGCGTCGCCGCTGAACAGCGCCGCGAAGCGCTTCCGCCCGGCGGCCGCCATGGCGGGAAGTTCCTCCGGCGCGAGGATGGCGCGGGAAAGCGCGCGGGACAGGGCTTCGGCATCGCCTGGTGGCAGAAGCCGGCCGGTCACCCCGTCCTCCACGACCTCCTGCAACCCGCCGATGGCCGAGGCCAGCGGCGGTCGCCCGAACGCCATCGCCTCAATCGCGACACGTCCCAGCGATTCCGGCCGGCGCGACGGCACGACGACGATGTCCGCCCAGCGGTAGAGCGGCGACGGGTCGTCGACGAAGGGCTCGACCCGGACCCGGTCGCCGAGGCCGGCGGTGGTGACTGCATCGTGCAGGGCGCGCTCGAGATCGGGATCTTCGAAGGCGCTGCCGACGATCCGCACCTCGACGCGCTCGCGCAGCTCGGGGGCGAGCGCGGCGACGGCCGCAAGCAGGACCTCCTGCCCCTTGATGCGGTTGATGCGGCCGAGCATTAGCACCCGCAACGGCCGGCTGCCGTCATAATCCGCGGGCGACCAGTCCGACGGACCCGCGACGCCGTTGTAGATGACCGAGGATTCGTAGCCGGGCGGCAGCGGGAAAGCCTGCTTCGTCGCCTGGGAGTTGAAGATCAGCCGCGTGCGCCCCCAGAGGACGAGGCGGCGCAGCAGGGCGCGGGTCGCTCCTTCCGGGATCTCGTGGATGTGGTGAATCGCCTTGCCGGGGAAGAACCGGGCGGCCAGCGTGTGGTCCACGATCACCGATGTGTTGATGTAGACGAGGTCGGAACGCCGCAGGCGCCGCGCCGCGCGCAGCACGGCGAGAGGCAGCGCGACCGGTGCGGCCGCCAGCAGCTTCGGCAGATTCCTGCGGCGCAGCACCCAGAGAGGCTCGATGACGACGCGGCTGGCCGTGCCCTGCAGCAGGCTGAGAATCGGACCTCGCCGCGGCAGAACGACCTCGATCTCGGCATCCGGAAAGGCCTGCCGCAGGGCCGCGACGCTTTCAGCAAAACTGCGATCCGAACCGTAGAGTTCGTATCCTTGGTGGATGCAGGCGATGCGAGGCGTCACGATCGGTCCCGTCTGGAAGCGCCGCCCTGCAGCTCGGACCGAGTCTGCAATGCTGGAAAGAGCGCCCTAACCATTCCCGCTAAAAGAAGAATAAAACGCTGGAATTCAAGGCAAGATTAAAGGCATCGGCGCTAGCTAGCATGCATTCGCGCCTCGACCGGACAAGATCATGCCTCATTCCTCCCCGTCGCTGCTGATTCTCGGAACGCGAGGGATTCCAGCCGCGCATGGCGGATTCGAGACCTTTGCCGAGAAGCTCGCCCTGTTCCTGGCGGGACGCGGCTGGCGGGTCGGCGTGTATTGCCAGGAGGAGGTGCCCGCCGTCACGCGGCGCTTCCGCAGCGAGACGTGGCGCGGAATCGAGCTCATCCACACCCAGGTCGCCTCGTCCGGTCCGCGCGCGACGCTCGAATTCGACTGGCACTGCGTGCGCGACGCGGCCCGCAGGCAGGCCGTGAGCCTCGTCCTCGGCTATAACGGCGCCGTCTTCCTGCCCTATCTCCGGCTGGCCGGCCGCAAGATCCTGACCAACATGGACGGCATCGAGTGGCGCAGGCCGAAATGGTCGCTGCCGGTCCGCGGCTGGTTCTGGGCCAATGAGTGGATCGCCGCCTGGTCCTCGAACCGCCTCGTGGCGGATCATCCTGTGATCGGCGACCATCTGGCGACGCGCCGCCCACGCAGCGCTACGGCTGTAATTCCGTATGGCGGCGAGCCGGTCGAGTCTGCGCCGGAGGCACCGCTGGCGGCACTCGGCCTGGACAGCGGCCGTTATCTGGTCTCGATCGCCAGGATCGAGCCCGACAACTCGATCCTGAGCCTCGTCGAATCGTTTTCGCGCAAGCCTCGCGGCCGCAAGCTGGTGGTGCTCGGCACGTTCTCGGAGGCGAACGCCTATCATCGCCAGGTCAAGTCCGCGGCCGGCCCCGAGGTGATCATGCCCGGCGCCATCTACGACGCCGAGATCGTCCAGGCGCTGCGCTTCCACGCGCGTGGATACATGCACGGCCACACCGTGGGCGGCACCAACCCGTCGCTCGTCGAGGCACTTTGGGCGGGCAATCCCGTCATCGCCCATGACAACCCCTACAACCGCTGGACCGCCGGCGCGGCCGGACTGTTCTTCAATGACGATTCAAGCTGCGAGGCCGCGATCGAAAGCCTGCTCGGCGACGACGGTCTCGCGGCCAGGCTGAAGGCGGCTGCCCTCGCCCGGGCGCAGAAGGCCTTCACCTGGCAAACGGTGCTCGAGGCCTATGAGCGCGAGGCACTCGCCCTGATGGACCGCGTTCCGAGGCCGGCCATGCAGCCCACCGGGGTGGTCAGCAACAAGCCGCGATGAGGCTCAGCCGCCGCGCCTTCATCGCCGCAACCGGCGCCGCACTCGGCCATGGGACGGCGGCGATGGCGGCACAGCCACTCCTGCTGCGGCGCGGCATCAACCTGTGGCCCTGGTTCTCGTTGACGCGAGAGCATCCGGCTCCGCGGACTGACTACGACTGGCCCCCCTTTCAGCTCGACCGGCCGGTTCCCTCGGCGCGCGACCTGGCGCTGCTGCGCCGGGCAGGCTTCGATTTCGTGCGGCTTCCGGTCGATCCCGGCCCGTTCCTGGCAGCGCCCTTGTCGCTGCGGGCGGCGCTGCTCGACCAGCTCACCGCCGCAGTGACGCTCGCTCGGAGGCAGGGACTCGCGGTCGTCGTGAACCTGCACGCCAACGCCGCCACGCATCACTGGACCCCGGAACGCCTGTTCCGGGGTACGGGCGCGCCGGGTTTTCCCGCCTATCGCGACCTGGTCGAGGAGGTCTCCGGCCGTCTCAACCGGCTCGGACCGCAAGACCTCGCCTTCGAGCCGGTCAACGAACCGCCGCAATCCTGCGGCGCCGCCGAATGGGCCGACGTCCAGCGGCAGTTGCTGGCGGCGGCCCGCGGCGTGGCACCGGGGCTGACGCTGCTGGCGACCGGAGCCTGCGGCAGCATGATCGCCGGTCTCCCGTCCTTGCGGACCCGCCCGCTTGCCGCCTTCGAACCGTTGCTCTTCACCTTCCACTTCTACGAACCCTACGTCTTCTCGCATCAGGGCGCGCGCTGGATGAGCGAGCCGTTCTATCCGGTGCTGAACGCGGTCCCCTGGCCGGCTGCGCAGGGCGACCTCGCCACGACGCTGGCATCGGTCCGCGCCCGGATGAGCGCGCTCGGCCAGCCGCCGCAAGGCAGCGGAGCCGCGACCTACCGGGAAGCGGAGCGCGTCCTGAAGCAATATTTCGAGGCGCAGCCCGCGCGCCCGTTCATCGAAGGCTATCTGCGGCAGGTCGCGGAGTGGGCGCGGCGGGAAGACATCGCGCCGGGGCGCATCCTGATGGGCGAGTTCGGCGCCTTGCGGTCCGGTGCGGGCGTCGCCGCGGCCGGCGCGGCCGATCGCGCGCGCTATGTCCGCGACGTCCGCGAGAGCGCCGAAGCGCTCGGCTTTTCATGGGCCTTCTGGAACCTGTTCGACAGCATGGGCCTGATGGACGATCTCAGCCGGCGGCTCGACCCGGCCATGGTCGCCGCGCTGGGGTTGAAGATGCCCGCGTGACGCGACCGGCCCGGCTCCCGAGCGGGTAGAGACACAGCACCACCATGATGAACTTGGCGACCAGCGTCGTCTTGGTCGCGATGCTTTCCGAGCCGTTGAGGAGGATGACCCAGACGAGCATCGGCAACCACACGCCGCGGCGCCCGCGGCCCAGTTCATACATGAAGAGGCCGAAGGCCAGCGTGACAAGCGCCGTGACGATCGCGCCCTGGTACAGGGTCATGCGGATGAAGGGATTCTCGATGCCCCATTCCAGGCCGTTGATGCGACGCAGCGTATCGACGAGCTCGGTGTCGGGGCCAATGACGAGATCGCCGAGCGAGAACATCGCCAGAAGATCGAACATCTCCTTGCGCGCATTGGCGCTGCCGCCGTCCGAGACGAACCGGCCGATCACGTCGTTGAAGAAGCCGAGCTCCGCCAGCCCGCCGATGGCCACCGGCACGGCGGCGATCATGAGGCAGCCGATCGCGGCGGCGATGAGCGATATCCGGTTCCTGCGCAGCAGCCCGAGGAGGGCCCCGGCGCCATAGACGAGACCGAAAAGCAAGGAGGTCAGCAGCGCGGTGCGTCCACCGAACACCACCAGCGCCGCGCCCTGCAGGGCGATGAGACAGCCCCTTGTCGCGGGCGCCATCGAGCGGGCGCCGCTGATCAGCGCCATCAGATAGCAGGCGGTGATCATCGCATTGGCCAGCGGGTGCCCGTGGAGCGCCGTGGAGCGCGTATCGGTCTCGAAGGCGACGCCGTCGAAGCGGTAGGGAAAGACCCTGACCTGCGTCACGAATTCGAAAAGCGCCAGCAGGGCGTTGAGCGTCATGGTGGCGTGCAGGATGCGGGTCAACGTCGCCATGGCCTCGTCGTCGGCATCGACCATGAGCAGCATCAGCAGCCCCGCCGCGACATAGGTGTCCACCATGCCACCGATGCCGGGGCCATCCCGCAGGATCGTCACCAGGATCACGCCTATGGTGACCACCAGCATCAGCAGCGTCGCCGGCCTTGCGCTGGCGAGATGGATGCCGCGGCTGACCGGGTCACCGCCGGCGACCAGGCTCCAGCCGAAGAGCAGGACCAGCATGTAGGTCGATGGATGGATCTTGGTCGCGGCCGATCCCGCCAGCCCGTCGTAATTGTAGCCGACCAGCCAAAGCATGCCGCCCGACACGCAGAACAGCACGAGGATGCAGGCGAAGAGGCCGAAGCGCGTGATGCCGTCGAGACGGGCCCAGGCCGGCGCCGGGCGCGGCCGCAGCGTCCGGTCGCCGAGGCCGGCGGCGTGCATCAGCCGCGCCCGCCGGGCTCGACGAGAATCGTGGCCGTAACCGCCCGTCCCATGATGCGGGCTGCCTCGACCGCCTTGGCGACATCCGCGAGGCGCGTCTCGTGAAGCTGCGCGACCAGGACGATCTCCTCGGCCATGCCGACCAGCGGTGCGATGGTGACGTTCGTCGTCAGGGCTCCGGCATCGGCGATGACGACATCGAAATGCCGGCTGGCATCGGCCAGCATCCGCATGGCGAAGGAGCGCCCGAGCGCCTTCTGGGGCGGCGCCTTGCGGCGGCCTCCCGACATCAGCGCGACGTCCTTCCCGCCCTCGAACTGGATCGCTTCGTCCAGGCTGCTTTCGCCGCGCAGGATGTCCATCAGTCCCCTCCCGGCGTCCTGTTGCCCCCGTTCGACATTGGCGTCGATCAGCAGCACGCGCTCGCCCTGCCGGATCGCCGCAGCGGCGAGCAGGTCGGTGACGCGCTCGCGCTCGCTGTCGCCCGAAGAGGCGGAGGTGACCAGCAGGCTGCGCGCGGCGGTCGCCGAGGCCGGGCCGCTGTTGAAGAGCCTGAGCAGCGCGAGGCCGGCGTCGGCTTCGGCGTTGCCGGCGCTGGCCCCGGATCCGCCGAGGTTCCAGCGCCTGCGCGCCGGCGTCGGCTTGCCCGACGGCAGCACGGCGATGACCGGCGCGCCGATCATCGCCTCGGCTTGTGCCGGCGACAGAAGACGAGGCACTGCGTATTCCCGCAGCAGCGCCAGCCCCATGCCGAGCCCGAGCCCGAGCGCCGCCGCAGCAGCAGCGAGCAGCCCGGTCGGCGGCCAGCTCGGCTGCAGCGGCGGCTGCGCCAGGCTGATGATGCGGGCGTTGGTGGTGTCGAGACTGGCCTGCTCGCGCGTTTCCTGGGCGCGGAGCAGGAAGTTCGCGTAGACGGCCTTGACCGCGTCGAGATCGCGCTGGAGTTCGCGCAGGCGCACGGACGCCTTGTCGGCACCCTGCGTCTGCCGCGTCAGCGCCTCGAGCTTGTCGGAGAGCAGCTTCTCGTTGCCCAGCGCGCGCTCGTAGTCGGTCCTGACGGACTGGGCGACGCGTTCGATCTCGACCGCAATCATGCGGCGCAGATGGGCGACCTGGTTCTGGACCGCGCCGATGGCAGGATGCCGCGGGCCGAACTGGCTCTGCAGGTCGGCCTCGCGCTGAATGAGCGTCGCCTCCTGCTCGCGCAACCGGCCGATGACGGAGGATTGCACGGCCTCCGACGAGGTGCCGGCGAGGCCGCCGCGAGCCCGCTGCTGCGCGAGCTGCTCGACCTGCGATTTCAGCGCGGCGGTGCGCGCCTGGGCGATGGACAGCTGGTTGCTGATCTCGCTGAGCTGCTGATCGCTGATCAAGCGACCGGATGCGGCGACGAGGTTGTGCTCGGCGCGGTAGCGCTCGACCGCGTTCTCTGCCGCTTCGACGCGCTTGCGCTGCTCGTCGAGACGGGCCGTCAGAGCCTCGGAGGCCTCCGTCGCGGCACGGCTGCGCGAATCGGCCTGGTCGGCCAGGTAGGCCTCGGCGATCGCATTGGCGAGCTTCGCCGATTTTCCGGCCTCCTTCGTCGTCACGGCAACATCGACCACGAAGACCTTGTCGGCGCGCTTGACCGAGACCCTGCGACGAAGATTGGCCAGGGTCCGCGCCTCGGCCGGCGTCAGCGAGCCGTCCGTCGTCGGCGGATCGGCCACGACCCTGCCGAGCAGACGCGACAACAGTCCCGCGCCGTTGAATTCGGAATCCTCCGCCAGCCTCGTCGCGCGGATTGCGCGGATCAGGACGCCGCCGGACTGGATGACGCTGGTCTGGCTCTCGATCTGCGCCAGCCCGCCATCGGGCGAGACGGTGCTGGGATTGACGTCGTTGTTGACGACGTTGCGATCACGCGGGTCGATCAGAATCTGGGTGGACGCAGTGTACAGCGGCGAGGTCGCCAGCCCGTAGGCCAGCGCAAGCCCGGTCAGCAGGCCGGCAACCGCCAGGATCATGGCGCGCCGATGCCAGAGGATCCGCCATAGCTCGGAGATCTCGACCGCGCCGTCGGGGCGGCGGCGATAAGTCTCCGGCGGAGGCGGCTGTACCGTTTCCTCCGGTCCTTGAGCGATCGCAGCCAGGCTCGCCATTCCCCTACTCGACACGACGCAACTGAAATACGGGGCTCGTCAGCCGCCAAAACCGACGCCACAATGCCACGGAGTTCTTAACAAGTGCTCAGGCACTCGCGGCCCACCGCGTTCGGCTCCGCCGACGGGCTAACCAAATCGCAATGCGAGCATGACATCACAACGACAGCTCCTGCGCGCGGCGCTGGAACCGTGACCGGGCTTCAGGCATGAAATTGACGCTGACTATCGGTGCCTCCCCGCTTCGGCGATGGCATCTCGACCTGATCGACCGACTCCGGAAGATACCGGGGCTCGATCCTTCGATCGATGGAGCGGGCCGGCAGGGCACACAGCCGCAGCGCCTTTCCGATATGCCGGGCGCGGACCAAGCGCGCTCCCATCCGGCTCAGAGCCACTTGTTCACCACCGTCGCCGTGTCGAACGGCGTTCGGCAACTCGAGGCGTCGTCCGCTCCCGCCGACCTGGTTCTGGCTCTCGACGACGCGCCATCGGGCACAGCCTCGCGGAACTGGCGCCTGCTCTTCGACGGCCAGCCGGGCGAGGCCGCCCTCCTCGCGGCTGCCGCCGCGGGCAGGATGCCGCTGGTCGAGATCATGGCCGGCGACGTCCTCGTCGCCGCCGGGCGCCCGGGCAGCGAAAACAACCGCGCGCCACAAGCGATGCTCGACGACCTCCTGAGCCGCATGATCACCCTGATCGTCGCGGCGGTGCAGGGAAGCAGCCTGCGCGTGCCGGCCCTGCCTCCTGCCGCAGCGCCGCCCCCTGCCCCGCCCGCAGGCCTGGCACGGTCGATGCTGAAGGCCGCGGTGTCGACGGCGGCCGACAGATTCTATCGCCGCTGGTTCCACGCTCCGCACTGGCGGGTCGGATGGCGCAGGCTCGACGGACCGGATCTTTTCGAACTTCAGCGCCATCCCGCTTCGGGATGGCGCGTCCTCCCCGACGATGGCAGCCGCTTCTATGCCGATCCCTTCCCGGTCGAGCGTCGAGGCCGGGTCACCCTCTTCGTCGAGGACTTCGTCCATGCCGCCGGCAAGGGCATCATCTCGGCAGTGGAATTCGGACCGGACGGTCCGTTGGGGACGCCCGAACCCGTGCTCGAACAACCGGGGCATCTCTCCTACCCGTTCGTCTTCGAGCGGGACGGCGAGGTCTGGATGATTCCCGAGAGCTGCAGCGCCGGTCGCATCGACCTGTTCCGGGCGACCGCGTTTCCGAGCGGATGGGTTCGGGAGGCGACGCTGGTCGACGACATCGTCGCCAGCGACGCGACGCTGATCGAGCACGACGGTCTCTGGTGGCTGTTCGCGACGGTGCAGGACCGTGGCGGCTCCTATTCGGACACGCTGCATCTCTGGTCGGCGCCGGATTTTCGCGGCCCCTGGACGCCACATCGCGCCAATCCGGTCCTGATCGATATCGCTTCGGCCCGCCCCGCCGGGCGGATGGTCCTGCGCGGGGGCTCGCTCCTGCGCCCGGTTCAGGACTGTCGCAACGGTTATGGAAAGGCGCTCGGGATCGCGCGGGTCACCCGTCTCGACAACGAGGGATTCTCTCAGGAGATCGAGACGATCCTCGGGCCTGGGCAACTCTGGCCCGGGCGCCGGCTGCATAGCCTCAACAGTGCCGGCGGGCTCGAATTCATCGATGGCTCCGCGCTGGCGCTACGGCCTCTGCGAGTTCCTCGGCCGGAGGCTGCGAAGGCGCGTTCCGCGACCTGAGCGCGTGGCCGGCGCCGTCAGCCAGCAGCGCCAGGCGACCCAGCAGCGTCCGCGCACCGACAAAGGATCCCAGCGTCTCTGAGCGCGTCGCGAAACGCCGCTTGAAGTCCTCGCCGCCACAGAGGAAGTCGACCATTCGCAGCCCATGGTCGATCGACCACTGGATATAGTCCATCATCAGCACCATGCCCGGGGAGCCACGCTCGAACTCCGGATCATAGGTCGTGACGAAGGCCATCATCCTGTCGCGCTGAACGAGGTTGATCGAGACGGCCACGACGTCACCGGCACATTCGAGCACGAAGACGTGGAGAATGCCGAGGCGCGCCATCTCCTCCACCAACGCCGGCAGCGCATGCGAGCCCTCATCGAAGAGGTCGGAGGCGTGGCCATGGCGCTCCAGCCATTTGCGCTTGAGTGCGGCAACGCGCGCCAGGACCGGCTGCAGCGGCTCGTCCGGCTCCATCAGGCGAAACCGAAGCTCCCCGGTTTCCTCCATGAACTTGCGGCCGCGCCGGTAGTTCTGCCGCGTCTTCTTGGACTGCTGCTCGAACCATTGCGAACCGCTGCTCCAGGGGCCGGCGACGCGATAGTTGATTTCGCTGCGATGGTTGGGGCGCAAGCCGATCGCCGCGCCCGGCGTCGCAAGAAGCTCGCGCGCCGCGGCGTCCGGCAGAAGGCGGTTCAGATAGGCCATGTCGAAGCTGCCCTGGCGAGCGATCTCGCGCCAGAGTGCTGCGGCAGCATCGCGTTTCCAGCCGGGCAAGGCGAGCAGGTCGCCATAGTCGCTATGATCCTTGGCGGCCCATTCGAGAATGCGGACCCCCCGGCGCCGGTTGACCGCAAACGGCATGACGGTTTCGAGCACCTCGCCATTCCAGACCAGGCCGATCAGAAGGTTGCGCCGCTCCCGGCCCGAGGTGGTCCGCCACCAGGCCGAAATCCAGCCATGACTCTGGAAGACCAGGCCATCCGCCTCCCGCCACAGGGCGTTCCAGGCGGGCGCAATCGCGGCCAGCCTCTCCTCGGAGGTGACGATCTCGAGCCTCCGCCCGTCAGCCGTGGCGAGTCGCGCCGCGACGCTCATCGCGGCACATCCTCGGCTTCCGCGCGCTTGGCCGGCGCCGGGGTGAGGCCAATCCGGCGGCGGATCTGGCGCCACATGCGCTTCAGCGGCATCACATAGAGGCCCGAGAGCGACTGGTAGTCCCGGACGCCGCGCTCCATCAGGCCGAACTTGAAGTCCTCGTCGGGCTTGGGCACGCAAAGCGTGCCGAAGAAGCGGTCCCAGAACGAGAACAGCAGGCCGAAATTCTTGTCGTAGTGGCGCGGATCGACGCTGTGGTGCAGCTGATGCCAGTGCGGGCACAGGATCAGGTTGTTGAGCGGCCCGAACGAGATCTTGAAATGCGTATGCCTGACAAAATCCATCATCAGGATGTTGCGCATGACGTAGACGTTGACGCCGAAGACGGTGAGCTCAACCAGGTTGAGCGAGACCAGCGACCAGACGCCGAAGCAGATCCCGGGAATGACGCCGTCCCAGGCACGGTTCATCAGCTCGTCCAGCGGATGCACGCGATCCTTGGTGATGCCCACCATCACCTCGGCGGAATGATGGACCTTATGCAGCTCCCACAGGATCGGATAGCGATGCTGCGCGACGTGGTAGAGATAGTAGGAGATGTCGTAGGCCAGCAGCATCGTGACGGTGAAGATCACGGTGGTGATCGGGCCGGCGGGACCAGGAATCAGCGGCGGATCGATCTGGAAGATCGTCGCCAGGAGCTTGTTGGTCGCGTAGCCCACTGCGACGACGAAAGTGATCCCGGCCGGCAGCATCAGGAACGGCATGATCGCCTTGCGCGTCACCCAGAACAGCAGGTCGGCCTTGGCCGAGGGGTGGGTGATGATTTCGTTGGGGAAGACGAAGTCGAAGAATTCGCGGAAGCTCTTCTGCTCGGCGGTGCGCCAATAGGCGACGAGAGCGCTGACCAGCGCCGTCAGCAGCAGCAAGCCCGTCGTCAGCAGGCTCGCCGCCGAAACCTTGTCGAGGACCTTGCCAACGAATTCGATCATTCTCTCGAGCCATCCGCAAACGAGCGACGAACCAAGTCTCGCCCCGAAAGCGGGCATGCCGTTCGGGGCTTCGTCAAAACCTCGGATTGCCGAGAGGCAGGGCCCTCGACGACCGGTGCTCCAGCCTTACACCTCAAGACTTTAAATATTCGACAGGGTGATGAAGGCTCGTGATTTATGGTTAAGGGCCGCCGGATCAGGCATCCGGCATGCCGGCGGGCCGGGCCTCCGCTACGATTCAGCCGGCGCCGCCCGCCCGGCCCGATACGGGATGGCCGATCGGCACCGCGGCGGCAACGGCGCGGTTGCGCCCCGTGTTCTTGGCCTCGAACAGCGCGGTATCGGCAGCGTTGAGCAGAAGCCCCGGCTCGCCCTCCGCCTGGGCAAAGGCCGTGGCCGCGCCGACGCTGATCGTCACCTTGTCGTTGCCATGTGCGATGTCCAGCTCGCGCACGCTCTGCACCAGACGCTCGGCGACATGGGCAGCGCCGGCCTGCGACACGTCGGTGAGGACGACCACGAATTCCTCGCCGCCGAAACGTGCCGCGAGGTCGGTCGCGCGCGCGGCCCCCTCCTGAATGACGCCGGCGACCTGTTTCAGCACGTCGTCCCCAGCGAGGTGGCCATAGGCGTCGTTGTATTGCTTGAAGTGATCGACATCGATCATCAGCACGGAAAGCGGCGCTCCGGTGCGCAGGCTTCGCCGCCACTCCGCCGCGAGATATTCGTCGAAGTAGCGCCGGTTGCCCAGCCCGGTCAGCCCATCGATACGCGTCAGGCGTTCGAGCTCGAGATTGGCGCGCATGAGCTCGCGCTGGCTCTCGCGCAGGGCGCGATAGGCTTCGTCGCGCTGCTGATGATCGAGATAGGCGCGCGTGTGATAACGGATGCGCGCGATCAGCTCGACCTTGTCCGGAAGCTTCACCAGATAGTCATTGGCGCCGGTCTGGAAGGCATCGCTCTTGGTCGCCGGATCCTCCTTGGTGGAGAGCACGATGACCGGAACGGCGTGCAGGGCGGGGTCCCGGCGATACGCCCGGACGAGGTCGAGCCCGTCGACGCCCGGCATCACCAGATCCTGCAGGATCACGGTCGGCTTCACCCGCAAGGCGACTTCCATCGCCTCGTGCGGGTCGGTGCAATAATGAAAGTCGAGATCCGGATGGTGCGCGAGCGCGCGACGAACCGCCTCGCACACCATCACCTGGTCGTCGACGAGCAACACCATCGAGAGATAGCTGTCCGCCGGGGCGGGCACGTTGGGAAGGGGACGGGTCGCTTCGCCTGCCATGGCATACCCTTATTGCAACGGCCGGCCGCACGCACCGGCCAAACGGGGAGCGATCGCGGTCAGCGGCAGAATTTCGACGGCGGCCCCGATGGCGGCGGCAGCCTTCGGCATGCCGTAGACCGCGCTCGTCGCCTTGTCCTGTGCTATGGTCAAATGGTGGCGCTCGCGCAAGAGCTTCAGGCCGCGGGCGCCGTCGCGCCCCATTCCGGTCAACAGGACGCCGACAAGCTCGCCGCGCCAGTTCGTCGCCGCGCTCTCGAAGAAGACGTCGACGGAGGGACGGTAGGGGTAGTCTCGCGGATCGGCATTGTAGCCGAGCTCGCCGTTGGGGCCGAGCACCAGATGATCACCGCTCGCCGCGATCAGAACCGCCCCGGCGACCGGCCTGTCGCCAGCCTCGGCCGGGCGAACCGGCAGGCTGCATTGCTGCCCGAGCCAGGTTGCGAAACCCGGCACGAATTGCGCGTCGAGATGCTGCACCAGCACGATCGCCGCCCCGAAGTCCGGCGGTAGCGCTCCCAGCAGTGCCGCCACGGCGGCAGGGCCCCCGGCGGAGGCACCGATCGCGATCAGCGGATGCCTGGCCGACGACTTCGCCGGCGGCGGCGCAGGGCGCTGCCCGCCGCGCGTCTCGTCCCGCGACAGGCGCTCGATGGCGGCCATCCGCGCCAGCAACGCCCGGCCCTGGACGGAAGCCTCGCCGTTGAGACCAGCCGCCGGGATGTCGACTGCGTCGAGCGCGCCATAGCCCATCGCATCGTAGACGCCGGAGACGTTGGCATCCACGCTCGCGGTCACCAGCAGGATGGGACAGGGTGCCTCGGCCATGATCAGGCGCGTGGCCTCGACGCCGTCCATCACCGGCATGTTGAGATCCATGAGCACCAGGTCCGGTCGATCGCGCCGGCAGGCGTCCACCGCCTCGCGACCGTTCATCGCGATCCAAGCGACCTTATGCTCGGCGGAGGAGGAGACGAGCCGCCGCAGCAGCTCGACAGCGAGCGGCAGATCGTTGACGATCCCGACCCTCATGACACGTCCCCGGCCGCGCAGGCTACTCTCATGGCTCGCCGATGAGATCTTCGACGGCATTCAGCAAAGTCTCGTCGTGAAAGCTGCTCTTGGTCAAATAGTAGTCTGCTCCGGCATCGAGCCCCCGGCGCCGGTCTTCCTCCCGGTCCTTGTAGGAGACGATCATCACCGGCAGATTGCGCAGGTTGCCGTCGCGACGGATCAGCGTGACGAGCTCGATCCCGTCCATGCGCGGCATGTCGACATCCGTGACGACGAGATCGAAGCTGCCTGAGCGGACGGCGTTCCAGCCGTCCATGCCGTCCACCGCGACCTCGACCTCGAAGCCGCGATGGTCGAGGAGCTTGCGCTCCAGCTCCCGGACGGTCAACGAATCGTCGACCACCAGTACGCGCTTGCGCCGCGCGCGGCCCGCCTGCGCGACGGCGGGCTCCAGAGACCTGAGCTTGCCGGCGCCGGCAAGCTTTTCCATCGAGCGGATCAGGTCCGCTATGTCGAGGATCAGAGTGGGGCTGCCATCCTCGAGCAGCGCGGCCGCGCTGACGTCCTTCACCTTGGACAGGCGCGCGTCGAGCGGACGCACGACCAGCTCGCGCTCGCCGAGGAAGCCATCGACGACCAACGCATAGGTGGCGTCGCCTGCGCCGACGACGACCGCTGCCAGTTCGCCGCGCTCGAGGGCCGGCTGACCGTGCCCGAGAATCTCGTGCGCCGCGACGAGGCCTACCTGCCGGCCCTCGAAGCGGAAATGCGGACGGCCCTCCAGCATGGCGATCTCCGCACGCGGCAGGCGCAGGGTACGCGTGATGGCCGTGAGCGGAATCGCATAGGGCTCACCCGCGATGTCGACGAGGAGCGCCCGGATCACCGACAAGGTCAACGGCAATTGCAGCTGGAAGCGGGTGCCGCGGCCGGGCTCGGAGACGATGCCGACCTGCCCGCGCACCTGCCGCACCATGTTCTGCACGGCATCGAGCCCGACCCCGCGTCCAGAGATGTCGGTTACCGCCGCCTTCATCGAGAAGCCGGGCAGGAACAGGAATTCGAGCAGCTCGGCTTCGCTGAGGCGCTGGGCATTCTCGGCCGAGACGAGGCCGCGGGCGACAGTGCCGCTGCGCAAGGCCTCGAGATCGATGCCGCAACCGTCGTCGGAAACGATGATCTGGAGCAGGCCGGCGCTGTGCCGCGCCTCGATCCGCACGACGCCTTCCTCCGGCTTTCCGGCAGCGCGGCGCTGCTCCGGCGCCTCGATTCCGTGATCGACGGCGTTGCGCAGCAGATGGCCGAGAGCGGTGTCGAGCTGGTCCAGGATGTCCCGGTCGATGCTGGTCGAACCGCCGACGATGTCGAGCCGTACCGGCTTTCCGAGCGCGCGGCCGAGATCGCGTACCGTGCGCGCGAAGTGCCGCACGCCATCCTCGAAGGGCCGCATGCGGCTCGCCAGCGTCTCTTCATAAAGCCGATGGGCGAGATCGCTCGCCCCACGATCGACGATGTCGAGCTCGTCGAGGCGTTCCGCCAGGATCGCCTGCCCCTCCGTCAGCCGAATCTGGAGGGCAGAAACGGCCTGTTGCGCCCGCTCCCCGGCATCGGCAGGCAGTGCGGCGCGAAGGCTGTCGAGATGTCTGGATATTTCACCCTGAAGGCGGTGCAGCCGCAGCAGACCGTCATTGAAGGGCCGCAGCCGCCGCGCCGCCATCAGCGATTCACCGGCGAGACCGAGCAGGCGGTTCAGGCTTTCGGCATTGACCCGGACCATCCGCTCGCCCTGAGCTTCGGCAGGAAGATCCGCAGCCTGCGGCGCGCCGGGCTCGACGGGCGCGCCCTGCCCCTCGGTCGCAGGCGCCGGCGCCGTCCGCTCTTCGGGAACGCTGGACGACGACCGCGATGACTGTCGCACGGCCTCGATGAAGGCATCGACACGAAGGCGCAGCGCTTCGTCGCCCTCGCCTTCGACCGAGGCGATCCCGGCCAAGAGATCGACCCCTGACAGCAACGTGTCGACGTGGGCCCGGGTCAGCCGCAGCCTGCCGTGCTGTGCGGCGACGAGACATTCCTCCATCTCGTGCGCCACCCGCACGGCGGGCGCCAGCTCGATGATCCGCGCGGCCCCCTTCAGGGAATGGGCGGCGCGCATGCAGGCTTCCAGATGCGCCGGCGCGACCGGATCGCGCTCCAGCGCGAGGAGGCCCGCCGTCAGCGCCTGCGACTGCGAGGCCAGCTCTGCCCGGAACAGCTCGAGCATCGAGAATTCACCGAGATCGTCGCCGCTCATGCGATGCTCCGGTCGACGAGATCGAGCAGGATCGCGGCATCCAGGCAACCGACGGAACGTTCGCCCCAGGGCAGCATGGACATGACCGCGGCGGTCGCGGACCTGGCGACCGTGGCGGGCACGGGTCCGAGCTCGCTGCGCAGATAGCTGTGCAGCCCGTGCACTTCGTCCGCCTCGAAGGCGGCGCGCCCGCTCGGCCCGCCGATCACCACGAGACGTCGAAAGGCGGCGAGACGCCCTTCATTGCGGACAGGCCCTCCCCCTGCGCCGACGCCGAGCAACTCGGCCAATGACAGGCAGACCAGCAATTCGCCGCGGACGTTGACGACGCCGCGCATCGCGGCGCTGCGGCGGTGAGGCAACGCTCGCACGGGCCGCGGCTCGACGATCTCCTCGCAGACCGCGACCGGAAGAGAGAGCCATTCGTCGCCGATCCGAAAGACCAGGATTGTATCGCGCTCGCCCTGCCCTTCCCTCCCATCGGCTTCGGCGGCGAAGAATCTGGTCCACTCCTCACGATAGCCGGGCGGCAGCGGGCGATCGAGCAGTTGCCGCCCTGTCCGCGCGAAGGTCGGACAGTTGCGGCAATGTAGGTGCTCCGCCAAGGCAGGACAGGACGTGTCGCCGCGGACGCCGATCTGCCGCCAGCACTCGTCGATGCCCGTTTGCATCTGCTCCGCTGCCGCTTCGGCCCGGGTCATCAGGCGTCACCCTTTCCGCCCAGGCGGGCCAGCCGCCGCGCCAGCGCACTGGCACCCCCATGGTCGCCCTGCCGCTGGAGCAGCAGCCGCAGATGGGCGAGAGCCTCGCGATGCTCTGGCGCGAGATAAAGGGCCTTGCGGTAGAAGCCGGCGGCCTGCGTCGCATCGCCCTCGGCATCATGGGTCAGCCCGATGACGTAAAAGGATTCCGGCGAAGGCCCATGCCGGGTTGCGTGCCGCTCGGCGGCCCGGCGTGCCTCGCCGAACCGGCCTGCATCGGCCGCATCCCGTGCCGCGGCGAGATCATCACCCGCAGCGTCGGGCACGGACGCCGCGATCCCGCCAAGAGGCATGCGCCGCGCGAAGGGCTTGAGCGGTGCCGGCGGGCGAGTGGCCGTCAGCCCTGGCGCCGGAACAACGCTCGGCCTGCGCCGGGCCCGCACGGTCCCCGGTTTCGCCTCGGCCGCCGCGGCAGGAGCCGCGGCGCGGGTGAAGGCAAATGCCCGCGGCCGCCGGCTCGAGGCATAGCCGTGCAGCGAGGGCAGGCCGGACTCGCCGGGGCCGACCAGCAGAAGACCGTCGGGTGCCAGCAAGGCGCCGAGACGCTCCATGGCCCGCCCCTGTGTCTCGCGATCGAAATAGATCAGGAGATTGCGGCAGAAGACGACGTCGAAGGGTTGCCGCTCGGCAAAACCGATCGGTTCGAGCAGGTTGCCGTGGGTGAAGCGAACCTGATGCCGGACCCGGTCATGCGGCCTGAACCCGCCGTCGCATGCCTCGAAATGGCGATCGCGAAAGGCAAGGTCCGCGCCTCGGAACGAGTTGCGGCCGTAGATCGCCCGCTGCGCATAGGCGAGATTGCGGATGCTGACGTCGACCGCCTCGACGATGAAATCCTCCTTCGCGAAGCCGGCATCGAGCAGCGCCATGGCCACCGAATAGGGTTCCTCGCCCGTCGAGCAGGGCAGGCTCAGGAGCCGGAACGGCCGGCTGCGGCCGCGCATCCGCAGATGCTCCGTCACGGCACCGAACGCCTCGGGATCACGGAAGAACCAGGTCTCCGGCACGACGACGCAGTCGATCAGCTCCTGCCGCTCGTCCCGATGCTCGGTCAGATGGGCCCAGTAGGCATGGAGATCGGGCAAGGCGCACGCAGCCATCCGCCTCGCCAGGGCGTGACGGATGACCGAGGCTCCGACGCTGGCGCTGCTCAGGCCGATCATCTCCTGCAGCAATCCTTCGAAATCACGGGCCGATCCGGTTCCGCCCGTCATGGCAGACCCGCCAGCCGCGCGAACAGGATATCGCGAATCGCCGGCGGCAGCAGTGCCTCGCCCCGGATCCACTGGATCAGCCCGTCGTCATCGGGCGCGACCGGGCCGAGATAAGGCGGGCTGCCGGCCTCGACACCGGAGGCCACGAAGTCGGCGGGATCCCGCTCGACAGCTTCGACGGCCTTCTCGGCCATAAGACCGAGGAGACGGTGCTCCCCCGCAGCCACGGGATAGCGCAACAGGACGATCCGCGTGCTGAGCAGGGGCTCGGCCGAGCGGCCAAGCGCGAGCAGGCTGAGGTCGATCAGCGGCACGGGCCGGCCTCGATAGGCGATGGCGCCCGCCACGCCAGCCGGTGCGCCGGGCAATTGCTTGACGGCGAGCAGCGGCAGAATTTCCTCGATCTGCCCCGCGTCGAGGGCGTAGCGGTCTCGCCCCAGCCTGAACGTCAGGAACAGCATCGGCTCCGGGCGCCCCGATCAGGCGCGCAGCTTGAAGCGCGCGATACTGCTGCGCAGCCCGGTCGAAACCTGGTTGAGCTCGTCAATGGCGAGCGTCGACTGCTGCAGCGACTCGACCGTCTGCTGAGCGGCCTCGCCGAGCTGGACCAGAGCCTCGCTGATCTGGCCCGCACCGGCAGCCTGGGCCTGCATGCCCTCGTTCGCGACCTCGAAGCGCGGCACCAGCCCCTGGACCTGCTCAATGATGTCGGAGAGCTGGCCGCCGACCTGCTGGACGTCCTGCATGCCGCGACGGACCTCCTCGGAGAACTTGTCCATGCCCATCACCCCGGCCGCGACGGCGGACTGGATATCCTTGACCATCTGCTCGATGTCATAGGTCGAGACTGCCGTCTGGTCCGCGAGGCGGCGGATCTCGGTCGCCACCACGGCGAAGCCGCGGCCGTACTGCCCGGCCTTCTCGGCCTCGATGGCAGCATTGAGCGAGAGCAGGTTGGTCTGGTCGGCGACCTTGGTGATGGTGGTGACGACCTGATTGATGTTGCCCGCCTTCTCGCTGAGGATTGCCAGCTTGGCATTGATGGCGCCTGCCGCCTCCATGACCTGCTGCATGGTGCTCTCCATCCGCGAAAGCCCGGCCTGGCCGCCGCCGGCGAGCTTCGCCGTCTGCTCCGCGACCTCGGAAACCTCGTCCATGGTGCGCACGAGTTCGTTGGACGTCGCGGAAATCTCCTTGGCGGTCGCGCCGATCTCGGTTGTCGTGGCGGCGATCTCGCTGGCGGTCGCCTGCTGCTCCTTGGAGGTCGCTGCGACCTCGGTGATCGAGGTGTTGACCTGGATGCCCGATTTCTGGATCTGGCCGATCAACCCGGCGAGATCGTCCGCCATGGCGTTGATGCCATCCGCGACTGTGCTGAACTCGTCGCGACGCGCAAGCGAGAGCCGCTCGCTGAAATCGCCCCTGCGCATCACCTCGACGATGCCGAGCAGCTTGCCGAGCGGCACCGTCACCGCCCTGAACAGCAGGTAGCCGAACAGGACGGCCAGGCCGAGCGCCAGGCCGAAGCTGACCAGCAGCCCGAGCTCGGCCGCGCGCACGATCGACACGATGGTACGGGTGGACTGGTCGGCACGGGTCTTGTTGAGTTCCAGCATGGTCGCGATCGCGGCGTCGACGCGTGTCGCGATCTGCGCCAGCTCGGTGCGAGCCGCGGCGATCCGCTCCGGGGTCCAGCCTTCCGCGCCCGCCCGTCCCGCGGCCAAGATGGGCTGCTGAGCGGCAACGAACTCGTCGAAGAGCCGAACGGCCTGGGCGTAGTTGCGCCGGTCCTCCTCGCTCATGATCGTCGCATCATAGGACTTCAGGATCTCGTGCATGCGGTCGCGATTGGCCGCGATCGCCGCTGCGGCGTCTCCCTTCTCGGCCGAGGTGTCCGACAGCAGGAATTCGCGCGCCAGACCACGGCCCTCGCCCCAGGTCGTCATGAGCTGGGCGCTGAGATAGAGGCCCGGCACGGTGTCGGTCTCGACGCGGATCGCCTCACGCTCCGCCTGGGTGAACCAGGCGTAGGACAGCGCCGCCATGCCGGACATCACCGCCAGCACCACGGCGAAGCTGAGCAGGATACGGCGGCGTATCGTCAGGCTCATCATGTTTCGATCCATCTCGAAGCTTCACCACGCATGGCGCAGCCCTTGCAGGCTCCGCGGGAGATCTTCCCCCGAAAGGAATCGTTAGCGACAAGTGGTTTCCCGACCGTTGCCGTTTCAGGGCGGATTGGGGATGGTGCGCCAATCACCGGCTTTCCGCCTTATTGACGCGATAGCCGCGATCAGAGATTGAACGCGGGTTCCGCCCGCCTGCTAGAAGGACATTCCATGTCGGCCGAGCGTGCCCTGTCGTCGTCGCGAGCGGCCCTCCCCGTCCTGCTGCTCTGCACGGCCGTGCTGACAGGCTGCAACGAGGACAGGTCAGCGCAGCCGCCGGTCCAGCCGCAGGCGCAGGTCAGCGTGGTCGTGCTGCATCCGCAGCCTGTCGCGATCACCGCCGAATTGCCGGGACGCGTCTCGGCCAATCTCGTCGCGGAGGTCCGGCCGCAGGTGAACGGCATCATCAAGTCGCGGCTCTATGAGGAAGGCGGCGACGTCAAGGCCGGCGATGTGCTCTACGAGATCGACCCGGCGCCCTACCAGGCGGCGCTCGACAGCGCGATCGCGGCGCAGCGCAAGGCCGAAGCCGCCGTCACCAACGCTCAAGTCAGGGCCAGCCGCTATCAGGAGCTGTTCCAGCGCAATGCCGGCAGCCGGCAGGACATGGACGACGCCAACGCCACCCTCGCTCAGGCGCAGGCGGATGTCGCCGCCGCCAAGGCCAATGTCGAGACGGCACGGATCAACCTGGCCTATACCAAGGTCACGGCGCCGATCGACGGACGCATCGACAAATCGGCGCTGACGCCGGGCGCGCTCGTCACCGCCAACCAGGCCACCGCGCTGACGACGATCCGCAAGCTCGACCCGATCAATGTCGACGTCACCCAGTCCAGCACCAACCTGCTCCGCTTCCGCGACGACATCGCTTCGGGCCGGCTGCGCTTCACCGGCCTCGGCGTCGCGGTCAAGCTGAAGCTCGATACCGGGCAGCAATACAACCAGTCGGGCAAGCTCGAATTCGCCGAAGCCAATATCGACGAGACGACCGGCACCTTCCGCGTCCGCGCCGAATTCCCCAATCCGGACAAGCTCCTGCTGCCCGGGATGTTCGTGCGCGCCCTGATCCAGGAGGGTATCGCCGAGAACAGCTTCCTGCTGCCGCAGCGTGGCGTCGGCCGCAACACCAAGGGCGAGGCGACGGCCAAGTTCGTCGGTCCGGACGGCAAGGTCGAGGAGCGCGTGCTGACCACGCGCCGCAACATCGGCAACAACTGGCTGGTGGACGGCGGCGTCAAGGACGGCGAGCGCCTGATCGTCGAGGGCGGCCAGCTCGTCCGGCCGGGCCAGGTCGTGACGCCGACCGAGGTCAGCGTCGACGAGGCGACCGGCGAGCTCAAATCCGCCAACCGGCGGGCCGAGCTCGAGCCCGGCAACCGCGCGAAGAACTGACCCATGCTGTCGCGCTTCTTCATCGAACGGCCCATCTTCGCCTGGGTCGTCGCCATCGTCATCATGCTGGCGGGCCTGCTCGCACTGTGGACGCTGCCGATCTCGCAATATCCGCAGATCGCGCCGACGACCGTGCAGATCAGCGCCAATTATCCAGGCGCCGACGCGCAGACGGTCGAGAACTCGGTGACCAAGGTCATCGAGCAGGGCATGACCGGCGTCGACAACCTGCAGTACATGACGGCGACCTCGACGGCGACCGGCAACGCCCAGATCACGCTGACCTTCAACAGCCAGGCCAATGCCGACGTCGCCCAGATGCAGGTGCAGAACAAGCTGCAGCTGGTCACGCGTCAGCTCCCCAGCGTGGTGCAGAGCACCGGCATCACGGTCGCCAAGGCCTCGACCGGCTTCCTGATGGTCGTCGCCTTCGTCTCGACCGACGGGCGGATGACCACGACGGACCTCGCCGACTATGTCGATTCCACCCTCAACGACACGCTGAAGCGCGTCGAAGGCGTCGGCTCGACCCAGCTCTTCGGCTCCGGCTACGCCATGCGCATCTGGCTGAACCCCGATTCCCTGCGCAAATACGCGCTGATGCCGAGCGACGTGATCAACGCCATCCAGGCGCAGAACACGCAGGTCTCGGCGGGCCAGCTCGGCGGCCTGCCGCAGGTCAAGGGCCAGCAGCTCAACGCAACCGTGACGGCCGCCTCCCGGCTGCAGACGCCGGCCCAGTTCGAGAACATCATCCTGAAGAGCGGCTCATCCGGCTCGATCGTCCGGCTAAACGACGTCGCGCGCGTCGAGCTCGGCGCCAAGAGCTACGACACCTCCTCGCGCTACAACGGCAAGCCAACCACCGGCCTTGCCATCAGCCTGGCGACGGGGGCCAACGCGATCAACACCGCCAAGGCGGTGCAAGCGACGATCGATCGCTTCAAGCAGACGCTGCCGGAAGGCGTCGAGGTCACCTATCCCTACGACACCACTCCCTTCGTGACGCTCTCGATCGAGAAGGTGGTCCACACGCTGTTCGAGGCGATCCTGCTCGTCTTCGTGGTGATGTTCGTGTTCCTGCAGAACATCCGTGCGACCTTTATCCCGATGCTGGCGGTGCCCGTGGTGCTGCTCGGCACTTTCGGCGTGCTGGCGCTCGCCGGCTATTCGATCAACACGCTGACGATGTTCGCGATGGTCCTCGCCATCGGCCTGCTGGTCGACGACGCCATCGTGGTGGTCGAGAACGTCGAGCGCGTGATGCAGGAGGAGAAGCTCGGCCCCAAGGAAGCGACCATCAAGTCGATGGGCGAGATCACCGGAGCGCTCGTCGGCATCGCGACCGTTCTGTCGGCGGTGTTCGTCCCGATGGCCTTCTTCGGCGGCTCCGTCGGCGTGATCTACCGGCAGTTCTCCGTGACCATCGTCACGGCGATGATCCTCTCGGTCGTCGTCGCGATGGTGCTGACGCCGGCGCTGTGCGCGACCATCCTGAAGCCGGTCGGGGAGCATGGCGAGCGCAAGGGCTTCTTCGGCTGGTTCAACCGCAATTTCGAGCGCACGACGAACGGCTATCGTTCCGGCGTCGCCGGCATGATCGCGCGGCCGCTGCGCTTCATGCTGGTCTTCCTGCTGATCGGCTGTGGCATGGCCTGGCTCTTTGCCCGGCTGCCGAGCTCCTTCCTGCCCGACGAGGACCAGGGCATCCTGCTGACCAGCGTTCAGATGCCCGTCGGTGCGACGCAGGACCGGACGCTGCGCGTGCTCGACCAGGTGCAGAAGCACTATCTCGAGAAGGAAAAAGACCTCGTCGAGGGCGTGCTCACCGTCGCCGGCTTCGGCTTCGGCGGACAGGGGCAGAATGTCGGCCTCGCCTTCGTGCGGTTGAAGCCCTTCGACCAGCGTGTCGGCAAGGACGCGACCGCGCAGGCCATAGCGCGCCGCGCCATGGGCGCCTTCCGTGCGATCAAGGACGGCACGGTCTATGCGCTCGCGCCGCCGGCGATCCAGGGCTTCGGCAATACCGCAGGGTTCGATTTCTTCCTGCAGGACATCACCGGGGCTGGTCATGAGCGGTTGATGCAGGTCCGGAACCAGTTCCTCGGCCTCGCGGGCCAAAGCAAGCTTCTGGCCGGCACCCGGCCGAACGGGCAGGAGGACACGCCGCAATACGCCGTCGAGATCGACCAGGAGAAGGCGAGCGCACTGACGCTCTCGCTCGCCGACGTCAACGCCACGCTCTCGACCGCCTGGGGCTCGGCCTATGTCAACGACTTCATCGACCGCGGCCGGGTGAAATCGGTCTATGTCCAGGCCGATGCCGCGTCTCGCATGCAGCCGGAAGACGTCGGGCGCTGGTTCGTCCGCAATCAGGGCGGGGCGATGGTTCCGTTCTCGGCCTTCTCGTCGGGGCGCTGGACGTATGGCTCGCCCCGGCTGGAGCGCTTCAACGGAGCGGCGGCCGTGGAGATCCAGGGCGGTGCGGCGCAGGGCGTCAGCTCCGGCGCGGCGATGGACGAGGTCGACCGGCTGATGTCGCAGCTGCCGGCCGGCTTCGGGCATGAATGGACCGGGCTGTCCTTCCAGGAAAAGCTCTCGGGCAGCCAGGCGGTGGCGCTCTACGCCATCTCGATGCTGGTCGTGTTCCTCTGCCTGGCGGCGCTCTACGAAAGCTGGTCGATCCCCTTCGCGGTGATGCTCTGCGTGCCGATCGGCATCTTCGGCGCCCTGCTGGCGGCGACGCTGTTCGGCCAGACCAACGACGTCTACTTCAAGGTCGGCCTGCTGACGACGATCGGGCTCGCGGCCAAGAACGCGATCCTGATCGTGGAGTTCGCGATCGAGCAGGAGGCGCAGGGCAAGGGTCTCGTCGAGGCGACGCTGGAGGCGGCGCGCCAGCGCCTGCGGCCGATTCTGATGACCTCGCTCGCCTTCGTGCTCGGCGTGCTGCCTTTGGCCGTTGCCACGGGCGCTGGATCGGGGAGCCAGAACTCGATCGGCATCGGCGTGATGGGCGGCATGATCGCCGCCACGGCCGTCGGCGTGTTCTTCGTGCCGCTGCTCTATGTCGCGGTCGTGCGCCTCGTGCGCCGGCTGCGCGGGCCGAAGCCGCAGGCCGAAGCCACAGCCTGATCGCCTCCGCCGCGCTTCGCGACGACGACGTGAAGCCTATGGAGCCCAGCCGTCGCCCTCTGCACCGCCGCGCAATCCGTCGCGGCGACCGGATGAACTCTGGACCAATGCCGCGACCGCCGCGCGAACTACGACAAAAGTCTAGGAATGCGGCGAGTTGCCTCGCGGGCAGCCAGCTTGACGCGCCTCCTGCAGAGTTTCACTATTCCAAATTGAACGATACGTGATTGTTCGCCTGGGAGGTTGAGATGCTGCAAGAGCTCTCGCGCCGCCAGTTCATGAAAGCCGCAGGAGCGGGGCTAGGCGGATCTGCCGCCGCCGCGCTCGGGTTCGGTGGGGCGGAGGAAGCCCTCGCCCAGGCCGTGCGGCCGTTCAAGCTGACGGGCACGACGGAAACCCGAAACACCTGTCCGTACTGCTCCGTCGCCTGCGGCGTGATCATGTACAGCCTCGGCGACAAGTCGAAGAACGCCCATCCGGCGATCATCCATATCGAGGGCGACCCGGACCATCCGACCAATCGCGGCACGCTCTGCCCGAAGGGTTCCGCCCTGCTCGACTTCGTCCACTCCGAGACACGGACCAAGGTGCCGCAATATCGCGGGCCGGGCGAGACGGAATTCCGGCAGATCAGCTGGAACGAGGCGCTCGACCGGATCGCCCGGCTGATGAAGGACGATCGCGACAAGAACTTCGTCAGGACGAACCAGGACGGCGTTACGGTCAACCGCTGGCTGACGACGGGCTTCCTGGCCGCCTCGGCGACGACGAACGAGACCGCCTTTCTGACCTACAAGGTGGTCCGAAGCACCGGGATATTGGCGTTCGACAACCAGGCGCGTGTTTGACACGGACCGACGGTGGCCAGTCTGGCCCCAACATTCGGTCGCGGTGCGATGACCAACTCCTGGACGGACATCAAGAACACCGACCTCGTCATCATCATGGGCGGCAACGCCGCCGAGGCGCATCCGTGCGGCTTCAAATGGGTCACTGAGGCCAAGGCCCAGCGCGGCGCCAAGCTGATCGTCGTCGATCCGCGCTTCACGCGCTCGGCCTCGGTCGCCGACTACTATGCGCCGATCCGGCAGGGCACCGACATCGCCTTCCTGCTCGGCGTGATGAAGTACTGCATCGACAACGACAAGATCCAGCACGACTATGTGCGCGCCTTCACCAATGCGCCCTATATCGTGAAGGAGGGCTTCGGCTATCAGGACGGCCTGTTCACCGGCTACGACGAGGCCAAGCGCGCCTATGACAAGTCGAGCTGGGAATATGAGCTCGGGCCTGACGGCTACGTCCAGGTCGATGACACGCTGCAGCATCCGCGCTGCGTCTACCAGCTGCTGAAGAAGCACATCGCGGTCTACACGCCGGAGATGGTCGAGCGCATCTGCGGTACGCCGAAGGACAAGTATCTGACGGTCTGCAAGATGATCGCGGAGACCTCGGCGCGCGACAAGGTCATGACCTCGATGTACGCGCTCGGCTGGACGCAGCATTCCAAGGGCTCGCAGAACATCCGCTCGATGGCGATGCTGCAGTTGCTGCTCGGCAATATCGGCCTGCGCGGCGGCGGCATGAACGCGTTGCGCGGCCACTCCAACATCCAGGGGCTCACCGATATCGGCCTGATGTCGAACCTGATCCCGGGCTATCTGACGCTGGCGAACGACAAGGAGGTCGATTTCGCGAGCTACATGTCGACGCGCGGCTTCAAGCCGCTCCGGCCGAACCAGATGAGCTACTGGCAGAACTACAGGAAGTTCATGGTGAGCTTCCTGAAGTCGATGTGGGGCCCGGCGGCGACGGCGGAAAACGACTTCGCCTATCAGTGGCTGCCGAAGCTCGACATCCCGAGCTACGACATGCTGAAGATCTTCGACCTGATGCATCAGGGCAAGGTCAACGGCTATTTCTGCCAAGGCTTCAACCCGCTGCTATCGCTCGCCAATCGCGGCAAGGTCGCCGAATCGCTGGCGAAGCTGAAGTTCCTCGTGGTGATGGACCCGCTCCAGACGGAGACGGCGCGGTTCTGGAAGGACGAGGGCGTCTACAATGACGTCAAGCCGGCCGACATCAAGACCGAGGTCTTCGAGCTTCCGACCAGCTGCTTCGCGGAGGACGAGGGCTCGCTGGTCAATTCCGGCCGCTGGCTGCAATGGCACTGGCCGGGCGCCGAACCTCCCGGCGAAGCGAAGTCCGACGCCTGGATCATGGCGCAGCTCCATCGGCGCCTGCGCGCTCTCTACGAGAAGGAGGGCGGCACCTTCCCCGATCCGATCGTCAATCTCCACTGGCCCTACCGCGACGTGGACGACCCGCAGCCCGACGAGATGGCGCGGGAGATGAACGGCTATGTCGTCTCCACCGTCACCGACGCGGTCGATCCGTCCAAGGTGGTGCTCGAGAAGGGCAAGCAGCTCGACGGGTTCGGGCAGTTGCGCGACGACGGCTCGACCGCCTGCGGCTGCTGGATCTATTCCGGCTGCTGGACCGAGAAGGGCAATATGATGGCCCGGCGCGACACCAGCGACCCGGGCAATACC
Source organism: Allobosea sp. 67-29 (assembly GCF_001898115.1). Classification (GTDB taxonomy): domain Bacteria; phylum Pseudomonadota; class Alphaproteobacteria; order Rhizobiales; family Beijerinckiaceae; genus Allobosea. Next base: position 149,082 of record NZ_MKSQ01000008.1, read on the forward strand.
GGCGCTTATCTCGGCTGGGCGTTCTCCTGGCCGGCCAACCGGCGCATCCTCTACAACCGCGCCTCGGCGGACATCGACGGCAAGGCCTGGGATCCGAAGCGCAAGCTGATCGAGTGGAACGGCGCGATGTGGACCGGCTACGACGTGCCCGACATCGCACCGACGGCGAAACCGCGCGATGTCGGCCCCTACATCATGAATCCGGAAGGAACGGCTCGGCTGTTCACGAGGGGCATGATGGTCGATGGCCCGTTCCCGGCCCATTACGAGCCGTTCGAGAGCCCGGTCGCCAACGTGCTCGCCCCGAAGATCCGGGGCAACCCTGCCGCGCGTATCTTCAAGGACGACCTCGCCGCGCTCGGGACCTCGGACAAGTTCCCCTATGCGGCGACCTCCTACCGCCTCACCGAGCATTTCCACTTCTGGACAAAGCATGTCTGGGTGAACTCGGTGCTGCAGCCGGAGTTCTTCGTCGAGATCAGCGAGCAGCTCGCCGCGGAGAAGGCGATCCAGAACGGTGGTTGGGTGAAGGTCTCGTCGAATCGCGGCACGGTCCATGCCAAGGCGATGGTGACCAAGCGCATCAAGCCGCTGATCTGTGACGGCAAGACCGTCCATGTCGTCGGCATCCCGCTCCACTGGGGCTTCACCGGTGCGGCAAGGAAGGGTTTCGGCCCCAACAGCCTCACCCCCTTCGTCGGCGACGCCAACATCCAGACGCCCGAGACCAAGGCGTGGCTGGTGAATGTCGAGCCGTCCAACGGGCCGGCGGCGAGCTAGGGAGGGGCGACCATGGGACTGCAGAGTCAGGACTTCGCCCGCATCTCGGCGACCAATATGCGGCCGCCGGATGTCCGCCATGATTTCGAGGTGGCGAAGCTCATCGACGTCTCGAAATGTATCGGCTGCAAGGCCTGCCAGTCGGCCTGCCTGGAATGGAACAACCTGCGCGAGGAGATCGGCTTCAATACCGGGTCCTATACCAACCCGCACGACCTGACGCCGAACAGCTGGACGCTGATGCGGTTCACCGAATGGGAGAATCCGCAGAGCGGCAATCTCGAATGGCTGATCCGCAAGGACGGCTGCATGCATTGCGCCGATCCGGGCTGCCTGAAGGCCTGCCCCTCCCCCGGCGCCATCGTGCAGTACAACAACGGGATCGTCGATTTCGTCTCCGAAAACTGCATCGGCTGCGGCTATTGCGTGAAGGGCTGCCCCTTCAACATCCCGCGCATCAGCCAGGCCGACCACAAGGCTTATAAGTGCACGCTCTGCTCGGACCGGGTCTCGGTCGGCCAGGCTCCGGCCTGCGCCAAGGCCTGCCCGACGGGCGCGATCGTGTTCGGCACCAAGCAGGCGATGCTGACCTATGCGCAGACGCGCATCACCGACCTGAAGTCACGCGGCTTCCAGAATGCCGGCATCTACGACCCGCCCGGCGTCGGCGGCACGCATGTGATGTATGTGCTGCACCATGCGGACCAGCCGCAGCTCTATGCCGGGCTGCCGAACAATCCGCGGATCAGCCAGGTCGTCGAGCTGTGGAAGGGATTGACCAAATATGCCGGCATGGCGGCAGTCGGCTTCGCCGCCGCCTTCGCCTTCGTCCATGCGACGATCGCCCGACGCAACGATGTCAGCCGCGCAGAAGACCGCGAGGCGGAGCATCTGATCGACGAGGAGGCTGCTCGTGGCCGTCAGACGTGAGGAGGAGCGCACGACCGTCGACCGCTATCCCGGCCGCGTGCGCGTCAACCACTGGATCACCGCGATCTCGCTGATCCTGCTCGCGCTGAGCGGGGCGGCGCTGTTCCACCCGGCGCTGTTCTTCCTGTCCGGGCTGTTCGGCGGCGGCGCCAATACGCGTGCCATTCATCCCTGGATCGGCGTCGTGCTGCTGGCGAGCTTCGCCATTCTCTTCGTCCAGATGGTCCGCTACAATTTCTGGGCAAAGGTCGACACGGTCTGGATGCGCCATATCGGCGACGTGATGTCCGGCCATGAGGAAAACCTGCCGGAAATCGGCAAATACAACGGCGCGCAGAAGATCGTCTTCTGGCTGATGACGCTGCTGATCCTCGTCCTGTTCGCGACGGGCATCATGATCTGGTACGAATATTTCGGCGCGAGCTTCACTATCGAGCAGCAGCGCTTCGCCCACATCATCCACGCGCTCGCCGCCGTCGCCATGCTGCTGGTGGTCATCGTCCATATCTATGCCGGCTTCTACGTGCGCGGTACGATCAGCGCGATGACGGAAGGCAAGGTTACCGGGGGCTGGGCCTTCCGCCACCACCGGCTCTGGCTGCGTCACGAGGCCCGCGAGGGCGTCATCGACGACAGGCAGACACCGCCGCGGCGCGTCCACCCAGGACCGGCGGAATAGATGGCTCTCGCGAGGCGGATGCAACGCCTCGCCTCCCGTGACCCGTGCGGTTCGAGAGGATTGGAATGAGTGACGCACCAGGTTTCGCGCCCTTCGAGGATGTCGGCATCGCCGAGCGCGACAAACCGCCCTTCATGCGCCTGCCCTCGCCGGAGACGCTGTTCGGCCTGCGCGCCATGCGCTTTGCGTCGCTGGCGCCCGGCCACCAGCTCGAGGCGTATCTGAGCTTCCTCGCCGCGTTGTCGCGGGCACAGGACGCGATCGCGCGTGAATTGCCGCCCCCTGCCCTGCCTGCCCTCACGGAGCTCAGGACCCGCGCGGCAAACGCCATGCCGCTGTTGCCACGCGAAGAACTCGCGGCAGATCCGGCCTCGCGCGCGGCCATCACCAGGCTCGCGACATTGCTGGACGACGTCGCCATGCCCGATCTCGCCCGCGGCGCGCTCGGGCGCGTGAAAGCGGCGGACGAGGCGACGCAGCGCGCGATGCTCGGCGCCGTTCTGGCCGATGCGATCCCGGTCGAGTCCATCGCCGAGCACATATTCGCGGCAGCCGCGGTGCAGGTGATCGCGGCCCATCGCACAGCCCGTCTCGATCCGCTGCTGCCGCAGCCGGTCGCGGATGGCGTCTGCCCGTGCTGCGGGGGGCCGCCGGTGGCGAGCGCGGTCGTCGCGGACGTCAATGTCGAGGGCGTGCGCTATGTCCAGTGCTCGCTCTGCGCGGCGCAGTGGAATCACGTGCGGGTGAAATGCGTCTCCTGCGGCTCGACCAAGGGCATTGCCTATCAGGCGATCGAGGGCATTGCGGATACGATCAAGGCCGAGACCTGCGACGAGTGCCGCACTTATGTGAAGATCCTGAACCGCCGCAAGGATCCGGAGCTTGAGCCGGTGGCGGACGACGTCGCCAGCCTGGGACTCGATCTGCTGGTGACGGAGGCTGGCTGGAAGCGGGCCGGGGTGAATCCGTACCTGCTCGGCTATTGACGATCACGCGTCTCCCGGAGGGAGCCTGATGAACAGACCCGAACGCTTCCGCCCGCCATCGGTCGATGCAATCCTGCACAGTGCGGGCGCGATGGTCGCGATCGAACGTCATGGCCGGCAGGCGACCACCGCGGCCATCCGGCATCTGCTCGAACAGCTGCGCGACGGCGGACGGCCTTTCACGGCCTCGATCGAAGAACTCGGCCGTGCCATGCTGGATCGGCTTGAAGAGCGCGCACGGCCGTCCCAGCGCCCCGTCATCAATCTCACCGGCACGGTGCTGCACACCAATCTCGGCCGGGCGCTGCTGGCGGAAGAGGCGATCGAGGCGGTCGTCACCGCCATGCGCGCACCGACCAACCTCGAATACGAGATCGAGGCCGGAAGCCGCGGCGAGCGCGACGCCCATGTCCGCTGCCTGATCCGCGAGCTCACCGGCGCCGAAGATGCTCTGCTGGTCAACAACAATGCCTCGGCGGTGTTACTGGTACTCAACACCTTCGCCAAGGACCGCGAGGCGGTCGTCTCACGCGGAGAGCTGATCGAGATCGGCGGGGCCTTTCGCATGCCCGACATCATGGCGCGCGCCGGTGCGATCCTGCGCGAGATCGGCACCACCAACCGGACGCATCTGAAGGACTATGCCGAGGCCATCGGCCCGCAGACCGGGTTGCTGCTGAAGGTGCATACCTCGAACTATGTGGTGCAAGGCTTCACGGCCGAAGTCGCGCCAGAAGAATTGGCAAAGCTCGCCCAAGCTCATGGCCTGCCCTTCGTCGACGACCTCGGTTCCGGTACGCTGATCGACCTCGCCCGCTGGGGTCTGCGCCATGAAAAGACGGTTCAGGATGCGCTCAAGGGTGGCGCCGATCTCGTGACCTTCTCCGGCGACAAGCTGCTCGGCGGGCCGCAGGCCGGCATCGTCGCCGGGCGCCAGGACCTGATCGCGAAACTCGCCCGGAACCCGTTGAAGCGGGCGCTGCGTCTCGACAAGCTCCGGCTCGCGGCGCTGGAGGCGACGCTCCGGCTCTATCGCGATCCCGACCGATTGGCTGAGCGCCTGCCGACTCTCAGGCTGTTCACGCGGACGGCAGAAGAGCTGCGCGCCATGGCCGGGCGTCTTCGGCCCAGGGTGGCGGCGGCAGTCGGCACCGCCTGGGCGGTGGAAGCCGTCGATTGCGCGAGCCAGATCGGCTCGGGCGCGCTGCCCTTGGAGACCTTGCCGAGCGCCGGGCTTGCGCTGCGACCGGCCGGCAAAGTGGCGGGTTCAGCGGTCGAGAAGCTGGCGGCGGCCTTCCGCGCCGTGCCGGTGCCGATGATCGGGCGGATCGCGCAGGGAGCGCTCATCTTCGACCTGCGCTGCCTGGAGGACGAGGCGCTGTTCGCGGCACAGCTCCAGGCGTTGAAGCCCGAGGCGCCCAATGCGCTGGCTTGAGCGCCTTCTCGGACGAAGCCAAACAGCCGACGGCGATGTCGCGGCAACGATGGCCCGGGCCGCGACGGCGGTCGCACGTGGCGATCACGCGGCCGCGCTCGCGCTTTGGGGGCCGCTCGCCCATGCCGGCGTCGGGCGGGCGCAGAACAATATCGGCGCCTGCTTCGCCGAGGGGCTCGGCGTCGAGCGCGATCCGGCACTGGCGCTGCGCTGGCTGACGCTGGCAGCCGAAAGCGGCGATCCTGTCGGCCAGCGCAACCTCGCGGCCCAGCATTTCAAGGGGGAAGGCGTCGCGCAGAGCGACGCCGAAGCGATGCGGCTCTATCGGCTCGCTGCCGAGCAGAGCGACGCGCCGGCGCAAGACATGCTGTCCTGGATGCTGCTCGAAGGCGGCGACCCTGCGGACCGGGCCGAGGCCCTGCGCTGGGCGCAAGCCGCGGCGGAGGCCGGCATCGCCACCAGCATGACCCGGCTCGGCATGATGCATCACGATGCGCTCGGCGTGGATCGCGACGCCGGTGCCGCCGCGCGGTGGTGGCAGCAAGGCATGGCGGCCGGCGACCCGGATTCGGAAGCGATGCTCGGTGCCGCGACCTTGCTCGGCCAGGGCGTTCCGCCGGACGCGGAACGCGCGCTGGCGCTGCTGCTCGGCGCCGAGAGCCGGGGCAGCCAGCTCGCCGCCCCCTTCATCAAGGCTGCGCGTGCCGCCGTCTCGCCCGCGGAGGCCTGAGCCATGATCATCGGCACGGCAGGCCATATCGACCACGGCAAGACCTCGCTGGTGAGGCGGCTGACCGGTGTCGATACCGACCGGCTGAAGGAGGAGAAGGCGCGCGGCATCTCGATCGCGCTCGGCTTCGCCTATTGGCCGCAGGCCGACGGCTCGGTGATCGGCTTCATCGACGTGCCCGGCCATGAGAAGCTCGTCCACACGATGCTGGCCGGCGCCTCCGGCATCGACCTGATGCTGCTTGTGGTCGCCGCCGATGACGGGGTGATGCCGCAGACGCGCGAACATGTCGCCATCGCCCGCCTGCTCGGCATCGAACGGGCGGTCGTCGCCCTGACCAAGCTCGATCTTGTCGATGCGGACCGCATCGCAGCAACGCGGAACGAGGTCGCTGCCCTGCTCGCCGACACCCGCTTTGGCGATGCGCCGATGCTGCCGGTCTCGACCCTGACGGGCCAAGGGCTTGCGGAGCTCGGCGCCGTGCTTGCGGCAGAGGCCCGGCAGACGCTCGGACGGCGGGCGGACGGCGCCTTCCGCATGGCGGTCGATCGCAGCTTCACCCTGCAGGGAACCGGCACCGTGATCACCGGCACGGTGCTGTCCGGCGCCGCGGCCATCGGTGACCACGTCGTCGTCTCACCCTCCGGCCTGCCGGCGCGCATCCGTTCGATCCACGCCCAGAACCGCCCGGCCGAGACTGGCCGCGCCGGCGAGCGCTGCGCGCTGAACCTCGCGGGGCCGGGCATCACGAAGGAAGCGATCCGGCATGGCGACATGGTGCTGGCGCCAGCCCTGCACACTCCAACGACCCGGATCGACGCCGAAATCACGCTGCTCGCCTCGGAAACCAAGCCGCTCGCCATGTGGCAACCAGCGAGGCTGCATCACGCCTCGGCGGAAGTGGGGGCGCGCATCGTGCTGCTCGGAGAGCCGATCGCGCCCGGCACGACCGCGCCGGTCCAGCTCGTCCTCGACGGCCCGCTCGCCGCCGCAGCGCTCGACCGCTTCGTGCTGCGCGATGTTTCGGCCACACGCACGATCGGAGGCGGTCGCTTCCTCGATCTGCGCGCGCCGGAGCGGCGGCGGCGCAGCCCGGAGCGTCTGGCGCAGCTTTCCGCGCTCGGCCATGCCGATGCGGCCGAAGCTCTGCTCGCGCTGCTCGCCGTGCCGCCCTATCATGCCGAGATCGACGATTTCGCGCGTGACCGTGCCCTGGGCAGCGGCGCAGCGGAGATATTGGCCGGCAGTCTCGGCATCGTCCGCATCGGCTCGCTTGCGATGCTGCCGGAGCGCTGGCAGGCACTCGGCCGGACCGTGGCCGATACGCTCGACGCCTATCACGCCGCGCATCCCGATCTCCCTGGCATGGGGCTGGAACGACTGCGGCTCGCCGTCGCGCCGCGCCAGCCGGCCCCATTGTTCCGCCAGGCGCTGGCGCAGCTCAGCGCCGACGGCGTGGTCGCCGCTTCCGGGTCCTGGATCAGGCGGCCGGGGCACGAGGTGCGGCTGTCGGCGGAGGACGAAGCGCTGTGGCAGCGAGTCCAGCCGCTGATCGATGGCAACGAACGCTTCCGGCCACCGCGCGTGCGCGATATCGGCCAGATTCTCGGCCGCCGCGAGGAGGAGATTCGCCGCCTCTTCCGGCTGGTGGGGCGCAGCGGCGAGGTGCTCGAAGTCGCGCTCGACCACTTCTTCCGACGCGCCACGCTCGTCGAGATGGTCGGCATTGCAGTCGCGCTCGCGGCGGCGCATCCGGCGGGCTTCAATGCGGCGCAATTCCGTGACAAGCTCGACAATGGCCGAAAGGTCGCTATCCAGATTCTCGAATTCTTCGACCGCCACGGCGTCACCATGCGCCGCGGCGATCTCCGGCGCGTCAATCGGCAGCGGCTCGAGCTATTCGGCCCACTCCCGGCGATGCCCAATGGAGGAGAAGCGTCCCCGGTGGGGCGTCCGGACTTCAAATCCGGGAGGGGCCGTCAGACGGTCTCTGGTGGGTTCGACTCCCATTCTCTTCCGCCAATTTCCTGAGGCGCAATGACCGACGGCATCTCGCCCTCCCTCGCTCTGATCGCCGACTTCGAGGAGGCCGCCGAGGCCGCGCGTGAGGCCGAGGAGATCTGCCGCAGGGAAGCGGCCATGCGGATCGCCGCGCTCGCGGAGGTGCGGTCGACCGCCTTCCGGCGGCTCAATCTGGTGCGCAGCGCCGCAAAAGCCATCGCCGAGGCCGAAGAGCCGGAGAGCGCCGTTCTTCTCGCCCGCTTCGTCATCGCGCAAATGCTCGGCTGGGAGGAAGCCAGCGCCCGGCAGGAGGACGTCCTCGACCGGCTGACGCCTTTTCTCACAGCCCTCGCGGCAGAGGCGTCCCGCACGGCAAGCCCCGCGACCGAGCCCGCGGAGAAGGCGCTGCGCTGCTTCGAAGACTGGTACCGTGCCGAGACCGGCAGCGATTTCTATGCGCTGTTCGAGCGCTACATCCCCGAGACGCCGCGTGTCGACTTCTAGAGGCAAGGAGCGCGGGCTCGGCACCGATTTCGACCGCTGGCTCGGCCAGCTCTTTCGCAAGGGGCCGTTCACGGCGCTGATCGTGCTGGTGAAGATCGCGCAGCCAAGGATCGAACCGCTGCGATCGAGCTTCGTCCATGTCGTCGGCGACGAGCTCGACTGGGGCGACATCGTGCTGATGCTGCGAGGCGCTGGCGTCAACTGGGACGGCGCCGCCTTCTTTCCGACGCGCGGCGACGACGGCGGGCTCGTGCCGGACGACGTCGCCCGCGCCCGGCTGCGCGAGCTCGAAGGAGCGCTTCACCAGAGCCGGCTCGTGCTGAACGAAGGCGCCTTTTTCGACGTCTGGGGCCGAAATCTGAAGGTCGAGGAGGCCGACTAGCTCACCACGACCCGACCCGGCCCCGCCTCGACCGAGCCGATGATCCGGGCGGCCGGATAGCCGGCCGCTCCGATCTGCGCCAGCAGTTCCGCGGCGCGATCCGCCTTGCAGGACACCAGCAAGCCGCCCGAGGTTTGCGGGTCGGTCAGCAGATGGCGGCGCCAATCCGGCAATCCGGCCGGCAGGACGACCCCCTCGCCATAGCTCGCCCAGTTGCGATGCGAGGCGCCGGTGACCCGGCCCGCCCCGGCGAGCCGCTCCGCCTGCGACAGGAAAGGCAGATCGGCAAGGCGCAGCCTCACGGTCGCGCCCGAGCCGCGCGCCATCTCCAGGCCATGGCCGAGGATGCCGAAGCCGGTGACGTCGGTCACGGCATGAACAGCGGAGTCGCGCGCCAGCTCGGCGCCGATGCGGTTGAGCAGCGTCACCGAGGCGAGCATCTCGTCATAGGCCTGCGGCGAGAGATCGCCTTTCTTGAAGGCCGCGGAATAGATGCCGACGCCGAGCGCCTTGGTCAGGATCAGCGCATCCCCCGGCCTCGCCCCGCTGTTGCGCCGCAGGTTCTGCGGATTCAGCAGACCGATGACGGCCAGCCCGTAGATCGGCTCGGGCGCGTCGATGGAGTGGCCGCCGGCGACCGGGATGCCGGCCTCGGCACAGATCGAGGCACCGCCCCTGAGGATTTCGCGGGCCGTCTCGACGGGCAGCTTGTCGAGCGGCATGCCGAGGATGGCGAGCGCCATGATCGGCCTGCCGCCCATGGCGTAGACGTCGGAGATCGCGTTGGTCGCGGCGATGCGGCCGAAATCACGCGGATCATCGACCATCGGCATGAAGAAATCCGTGGTCGCCACGACGCAGGTCTCGTCGTCGATCTGCCAGACCGCGGCATCGTCCCCCGTCTCGGTACCAACGAGCAGTTGCCTGTACGGCCCCGCCGCCGGCTGGTCCGCCAGCAATTGCTGCAGCACCGACGGGGCGAGCTTGCAGCCGCAGCCCCCGCCATGCGCGAGACTCGTCAGGCGGGGTGCGTGCAGAGGCGTCTCAAGCTCGCGCTCGATCGTTTCGCTCATCGTCGATCTCCCAAAAGTGCCTTTGCGACAAGCGCGTCCGGCAGGCGGCGCTGGAGCGCCGGGCCTTCCGCATGACGCAGCCCGGAACAGGCTCGAACGCGCGCAGCGGGGCCGCGCCGCAGAGTCAGGACCGATCCGGAAGTGCCCCGGAACCCGGGAGCATCATGAACAGGCACACAGCATCCTTTCCCGTCGGGATCACAAGGTCAATCCGGCAGTCGGCTACCTTAGCAATGAGGAGCCGCATCGCCGGCAGTCCTGGCGCAAGCGGCGATCGACAGTCAGCGCGGGCCGATGAAGAGGCTGCTCATCCTCAGGTTCACCGCCTGCTGCGTCCTGGCGACCGGGCTGGCGCCGGAGGCAATGCCGTCATGGCCTTGCCGCTCGTGATCGTCCTGGCAGCGCGGGTGAGACAGCGACGACTGCAGCTCGCCTTCCGATGGGATGCGCATCCGGGTGCCGTAGAGATAGCGGTAACCAATCGCCTCGATTTACGCTGCGCGCGCATTCTCACGGTATTACTCTCACTCATAACGGCGACAGCGACTCTTTTCGGAGAGATATATGGCTGCGTTTCTCGACAAATTGCTTTCGGACGACCTCGAAACGCTACGGAATGACATTCTGAAAGCGGGTGTCCTGAACGCGAAGGCGCTTCAGGAAAGCGCCGAGATCCATCTGACGAATTTCGGCCTCGCTCTGCCACCCTCGCCTGAGCTGGACGACGCCCTGTTCCAGATCGCCGCGAGCGTAGGCACCTTCGCCCGCCTGCTCTACAGCCAGGCAAGGGTGGCGGAATCGGAAGCGGCCCGCCGGGGCGTCCTGGCAAGAATCGACCGGCTGAGCGACGTGATCGGCCGGACAGAAGCGGGCGGCTCCCGCGCGGCCGGAGCCTCGCCCCTGTCGACGCAGGCGGAGCCTGCCGGACCGATCGGCAGCGAGCTGTAGAAAGCCGGCTGAAGTGACTGGACAGGCTCGGCGACAGCCTCTATATCGCCCCCACCAACACGGACGGCGCACCGCGCCCCGGGGCGCCCAGGTAGCTCAGTTGGTAGAGCATGCGACTGAAAATCGCAGTGTCGGTGGTTCGATTCCGCCCCTGGGCACCATTCGTTTTCCCAAGCATCGAAAGACTTATCTTTCTCGCGCGATCGTCCCACCGGGCACAACCGGCCCGGAAACGTGGGAAACATCGGTTCAGGCCTCGTTCTCGTGGGGCGCCCCCGACCGCCCCGATGTCGAGACCTTCGGTCGCGTCGAGGTCACCCAGATCGCGTACCACATGCCGGCCAGCGCAAGCTTCTTGCGGCGGGCCTTTTCGTACAGAGCGCCGCCTGCTTCGGGCTCTCCCGGCCGCAGATGGGTATGATCGTGTTTGGTCGCTGGCCGGACAGGCAGCGGATCTCCGGCCGACGGGGGATATGGGTTCGACCCAGCCCCAACACCCCACCCCCAAAGGCGAACCGAGCAGCAAAAGCTGGACATCACATCCAGACAGCATTCAAAATTAAATACCAGAATATTTTCTGGTATCAGATCTTAATTAATATCAGATACTATTTAGTCACAAAAGATAATACTCTCGACCTGATTCCCTTTAATCGCTTGGAATCCGTATTTATCTATGATGACCAAGAATATTTGCCGAACGATTCGATTGTCAAATCCTTAACATCCGCATGATCTAAATTCCGCTTGAAGGACATGCAGGGCCACCTTGTCGGTGACCAAGGAAAAGCCATGCCGACAGGCCCAGCACGGTGGATTGCCACCTTGATACGCTCCGCGTACTGCCGGCCGCCGACCGGGCAATCGGGCGCATCTCGGCGACATCCGGCCCGCGAGATCCAGCGTTGAACCCCGCGGCTTCCGAACCTCTGCAGATGATGCCGCGGCGAAGGCTGGCGGTGTCCTATGCCGGAATCAAGCGTGCAACCCTTTGGCTGCTCGGCGCATCCAGCGGCTTCGTGCTGATCGAGCCTTCGCCCTACGAACTCATCTTTCTGATCACGCTCTTCGTCTTCGCGCTGACCGGCATCCGCTTCTCCCAGAAGCTGCTGCCGCTCGCACTCCTGCTGCTGGCCTTCAATCTCGGCGGCATCGTGTCGCTGATCCCGTGGATGGACGATGGCGACGCGGTCCGCTTCATGGCCGTTTCGGTCTACCTGATGATCACGGCGATCTTCGTCGCGGGAATCATCTCGCAGGATGCCGTTGGCCGACTGGAGACGCTGAGACGCGGCTATCTGTTCGCAGCCTGGTGCGCGGGGTTTGCAGCCATCCTCGGCTATTTCGATATCGCCAATCTCGGCGCCACCTTCACGCTCTACGGCCGCGCCTCGGGCACGTTCAAGGACCCCAACGTGCTCGGATCCTTTCTGGTCCTGCCCGTGGTCTACGGCCTGCAACGGATGCTGACCGGGCAGACCGGCTTCCTGCGCGGGCTGGCTTTGATCAGCGTGCCGCTGGCCGGCCTGTTCCTGACCTTTTCGCGCGGCGCCTGGGGCGTGCTTGTCGCATCGGCGATGATCATGATCGCGCTGACCTTCCTGGCAGCTCCCGACGCGAGAAGCCGGCTTCGTATCGCCACGATGGCCCTGATCGCATTGGCCGTGATGGTGGTCGCCCTGCTGGTCGCGCTCTCCTTCGAGGACATCCGCAGCGTCTTCGAGGTCCGGGCCAGCCTCGACCAGGATTACGACGAAGGCGTCACGGGCCGTTTCGGCAACCAGCTGCGCGCAATTCCGATGCTCCTGGATGCGCCGAACGGTTTCGGGCCGCTGCGATTTCGCTGGCTCTTCAATCAGACCGACCCGCACAACGTTTATATCAACAGCTTCGCTTCCTATGGCTGGCTCGGCGGCCTCTCCTGGCTCGGGCTGACGGCCGCGACCTGCTATGTCGGCTGGCGGCTGGTGTTCTGGCGAGGCCCCACACAGCTGCATGCCATCGCGATCTGGTCGGTCCTGTTCGTGACGATTTTGCAGGGTTTCCAGATCGACAGCGACCATTGGCGGCATTTCTATCTGATGCTCGGCCTGGTCTGGGGGCTGGTCGCGCTGGGACGTGCCTCCGATGAACCGGATGCCGCCTCGTGACCGCTGGCACCGCCCGCACAAGCCGGCCGCGGGGACCGGCGCAGCTGCAGGGAATCCAGGCCCTGCGCGCGATCGCGGCCCTGCTCGTCGTCTTCGGCCACGCCGCGCATGAGGCGGAGGCGATCGCCGCGCGGGTCGGGGTTCCGGCGATCGATCCGTCGTTCCTGTACTGGGGCAGCGGCGTCGACATCTTTTTCGTCATTTCCGGCTTCATCATGGTTCACACCTCGGCCGAGCTGTTCGGACGGCCGGGCGCCTGGCGCATATTCCTGGGCCGACGCATCGCGCGGATCGTGCCGCTCTACTGGCTTCTGACCAGCCTGCTTCTCATCGGCTCGCTGTTCGTCCCTCAGCTTCTCAATGTCCCGATCGGCGACTGGCAGCACATCCTCGCCTCCTATCTCTTCATCCCGAGCCTGCGGGGCGGGAGCGAGATCCGTCCGGTGATGGCGCTGGGCTGGACGCTCAATTTCGAGATGTTCTTTTATCTGCTCTTCGCCGGAGCGATGTTTCTGCCCCTGAGACGCGGCATGGCGGCCCTCGCGGTCACGCTGCTCGGGCTGGCGCTGATCGGCATGGCCTGCCCGACCAACCAGGTCCAGGTCGCGTTCTGGACTCAGCCGATCATCATCGAGTTCCTGTTCGGATGCCTGCTGGCGCTGGCCTATCGGCACGGCATCAGGCTCCCGCCGGCGGTCGCCGCCGCATGCGTGGCGCTGGGCCTCGTCGCGATGCTGAGACTGCCCGGCATCGATGATCCGGCCTGGCTGCCGCAGTTCCTGCGGCTGGGCATTCCGGCGACGGTAATCGTCGCGGGCGCCGCGCTCAATCGGGGCGACGTTCCTCGTCATGCCTGGCCCCTGGTCGCGCTCGGCAATGCTTCCTACAGTCTCTATCTGTTTCATCCCTTCGCGCTGCGGCCGCTCCGCGACATCTGGATTCGCTTCGCCGGGGCAAGCCTGCCGCTGGAGATCTACGTGCTCGTCGCCTTTGCGGTGGCGGCGCTGTCCTCGGTGCTGCTCTATCGCCTGGTCGAGCAGCCGATGAGCACCTGGTTCCGGTTTTCGGCGGCGCCAAGACCGGCACCCGGCCCGATGCCCGGCACCACCGCGACCTGACCCCGGCCCGCCGCGGAACAGTGGTATCAGCCGGCCGCCGAGCCGCCCGCGAGCGTTTTCACAGAGCCAACCGCCTGCGCAGCTGCGCGGTCGCACCGGCCTGTCCCCAATTCTGCGGCCGGGCGGTGCCGGCCAGACGTCGCCGTGCCGGGCCGAACGAGCAAAGCCTTTGACTCGGGCGTCGCCGCACAATATCACCAAGTCATCGGATGACTTGGTGATATTGTGCGAACCTTGAGCAGATCCAGCCTGGCCGACACGGCGGCCGAAGCCATTCGTGGCGAGATTCTCGCGCGGCGATGGACCGTAGGCGAAAAGCTGCCGAACGAAGCCGCGCTCTCGGCAGCCCTTTCCGTTAGTCGGGGAACCGTGCGCGAGGCGGTGCGCGTGCTCGTCTCGCAGGGCATTCTGGAGACGCGCCAGGGCTCGGGCACCTATCTGCGCTCCACGAGCGGCACGGCTCTCCCCCTTGCGACGGCAAGGCGGGCGGGGCTGCGCGAACAGTTCGAGGCGCGGCTGGCGCTCGATGTCGAGGCAGCGCGGCTGGCGGCGTTGCGCTGCAGCCCGGCCGATATAGACCGCCTCCGACGGCTTCTTGCGGAACGTGGAGATCACGGCGGCGGCGACAAGGCGGCGTTCGTGGCGCGCGACTTCGCCTTCCACCGGGCGGTGATCGAGACGTCGCGCAACCATGTCCTGATCGGCCTCTACGAATTCTCTTCCGAACTGATCGCCCAGACGATCGCAGCGACACTGGACGACGATCTTCCGGAGCCGGACATGGCGGCCCACAGCGCCATCATCGACGCGATCGAATCCGGAGTCTCGGACAGGGCCGATGCGGCAGTGCGGTGCTTCATGGCGCCCGTTCTCGCGGCACTCGACAAGGCTCTGACGTCATGAGTCACCTGGCCAACGCGGGCGCGGAGGCGCGCAGCGCCCCTGCATCGCGGCTTATCCTCGGCACCAGCCTGGTGCTGGTCGCCTTCAACCTGCGCCCGGTCTTCTCCAGCGCTTCGACCCTGCTCCCCGAGATCCGGGAGACGCTCGGCCTCTCGGGGCTGGGCGCCAGCATCCTGACCACGCTTCCCGTCATCTGCCTCGGACTTTTCTCGCCATTGGCCCCGCGCCTGTCGCGATGGATCGGCACCGAGCGAACGCTGCTCGGCGCCGTGCTGCTGCTCGCCTGCGGCACGGCCCTGCGCGGGCTGCCGTCGATTCCGCTTCTCTTGCTGGGGACTGCAGTTGCCGGTGCCTGCATCGCCGTCGGGAACGTGCTCCTGCCCGGGCTCGTGAAACGCGACTTTCCCGACCGGCCAGCGCTGATGACCGGGTGGTACACGATGGCGCTCTGCGCGGGTGCAGCCGGCGCGGCCGGCCTGACGCTGCCGCTCAAGCACTCGCTGGGCCTTTCGCTCGGCGGGGCGCTCGCGATCTGGGCACTTCCCGCCCTGCTGGCGGGACTGCTCTGGCTGCCGCAGATCCTCTCGCGTGGCTCTCAGGCCGGGCAGCTACGCCCCCCAGTCCAAAGCCTGTGGCGGAGCCGGCTTGCCTGGCACATCACCCTGTTCATGGGGCTGCAATCGGCGCTGGCCTATTGCGTCTTCGGCTGGCTGGTGCCGATCCTGCGCGAGCGCGGGCTCGACGGCGTCACTGCGGGCGCCGTCGTCTCGATGTCGGTGATGATGCAGGCGGGTGCCTGTCTCCTCGCCCCTCATCTCGCGGTTCGCGGCCGGGACCAGCGTGCGATCAATGTCGGCTTGAGCGTGCTCGCGGTCGTGGCGCTGCTCGGCCTGCTGTTCGCGCCGCTGTGGTCGGTCTGGTTCTGGGCGGCTCTGCAGGGCGTCGGGCAAGGCGGGCTGATCGCGGTCGCTCTGACGGTGATCGTGCTGCGCGCCCGCGATTCGCATGTCGCCGCGCAACTGTCGGGCATGGCGCAATGCGTCGGCTACCTGCTCGCCGCCGCCGGCCCGCTGCTTGTCGGCCTGATCCATGGCTGGACCGGCGGCTTCGCGTGGAGCGCGGTTCTCTTCGTGCTTCTGGGCGCGGGAGCGGCGGTCAACGGCTGGTTCGCAGGGCGCGCGCTCCACGTCTAGCGCCGACGCTCGAAAGCCCACACCCGTCGCGCGGGCGACAGCGGTCGATCGGTCAAACCACGCGATCGCGCTCCGGCACCGGCTCGCCGCGCGACACGTGCTGAATGTTGGCGAACATGCGTGTGACGGTCGGCGCGAAGTTGTCGGCCGCCATGGCGGCGAGATGCGGCGTGACCACGATATTGTCGAGCGTCAGCAACGGGCTCTCCGGCGGAAGGGGCTCGACCGAATAGACGTCCATGGCCGCTCCGGCGATCTCGTGCGCCTTCAGCGCCTCGACCAGATCGGCCTCATTGACGACGCCGCCGCGGGCAACGTTGATCAGGACCGCCGTCTTCTTCATCGCCCTTAGGGCGGCGGCGTCGATCAGGTTGGTGGTCTCCGGCGTCAGCGGGCAATGCAGCGAGACCACATCCGCCTCGGCCAGGATCTGCGCCATCGACGCGTGACGGACGCCGAGAGTCTCCTCCTCTGCCTGCGGAAGCGGGTTGCGCTTGCTGTAGAGGATGCGGCAGCCGAAACCCTTGAGCAGCTTCGCGACATTCTGGCCGATGGCGCCGAAACCGACGATGCCGACCGTCTTGCCCGAGAGCATGTAGGTATCGCCGGGCAGCTTGCCCGTCGCCCAGCGGCCCTGCCTCAATTCCTCATGCCCATAGGCGATGAAGCGCAGCGACGACAGCATCAACCCAAGCGCGAATTCCGCGACCGGCAAGGCATTGGAGCCTGTCGTCCGCGCGACCTTGATGCCGAGCTCCTTCGCGGCGGCAACATCGATGTTGTCGTAGCCGACACCCCATTTGTGGAGCAGTTTCAGCTTCTTTGCGGCGCGCAGCACCTCGGCGGAAACGCCCACCTGCCCCGAGATCGCATAATCGGCCTCGGCGATGATCTGCTTCATGTGGTCGTCGCCGCGCGCCGTCCCATGGGTCAGGACGAAGCCGGGCGGCAGCAGGGCGCGCAGACGGTCGGCGCGCTCAGGCGTCGTCATGTCGAGGAGGACGATGGTCTCAGGCATGGGTTGGTCCAGTCGAAAGCTCGGGTCGGATCAGGAAGCAGGCGTTGGCGCGAGGGCATCGGCGCCCTCGCGCCGGCAGGTCAGCCCTGCTGCGCCAAGGCGTCGAGGACCATTTTGGTCGCGCCGGAGATGTCGCCGAGCTTTTCGCCGGCCTTGACGCGGGCTTGCGTCTTCTCGCCACGCTCCTGCCGGGCGATGGCGGCATCGGCGATCGCCTCGGCCTCGGCGCGCGGCAGCACCAGCACGCCGGATTCGTCGGCAAGGATGACGTCGCCGGCCTTGACCGGCACGTTGCCGCAGGAGATCGGAAGGTTGAGCGTGCCGCCGAGATTGTAGAGCCGCGTGGTGATCGGCGACATGCCGCGGCACCACATCGGGAAGTCGGAATCCTCGATCTCGGCAAGATCGGTGCAGGGACCGTCGACGATGCCGCCGACCGCGCCGGCCGCCTTCGCCGCGACGGTGACGCCGCCGCCCCAGCAGGCATGCTTGTCGTCGCCCAGCCGGTCGACGACAAGGATGTCGCCCGGACGCAGCAGGCCGAGCGCATGATGCAGCAGCGTGGAATCCTGGCCGGGGATAGCCAGCGTCACCGCTGCGGCGGCGATGCGCTTGCCGCGCAGCAACGGCTGGATGCCGCGATCCATGAAGCCCCAGTGCTGGGAATGGCCGATCGTCGCGGTCTCGACCTTCTGCAGCTTCTCGACCAGCGCCGCCGGCAGCTGCTCGGGCATGGCTTCGATGCGGTAATCGGGCATGGGTCTTCTCCTGGAGCGATTTCAGCGAAAGTCCGGAACGGTCCTGCGTCCGGAATTGCATTGCCGCGAAGGAACGGAGGATGTTCGCGACTGGAAGAGGAGCGGCATGATCTATCGCCCGACGGCGCGGGCGACGCCGACGAGGCGCTCGACCACGAGGACGACAGCGAGAGTCGCAACGATCAGGACGACCGACAGCGCCGCGACGAGAGGATCGGTGCGGCCCTCGACATAGCGCACCATCTCGACCGGCAGGGTGGATGCGCGCGGACCGGCGATGAACAGCGAGATCACGGTCTCGTCGAAGGAGAGCAGGAACGAGAGGCAGGCGCAGGCGATCAGACCCGGCGTCGCCAGGGGCAGCGTTACCCGCCTGACAACGCGCCAGGGCGGCGCGCCGAGCGTCGCCGCCGCCGCCTCGATATCATCAGGCAGGTTGGCGAGCGCCGTCGTCATCATCCGGATGACGAAAGGCACGGTCACCGTCATATGGCCCAGCACAAGGCCGGGCAGCGTCGCCGCCAGCTTCAGCGGCGAGAAGAACAGCAGCAGCGCCAGGCCGGTGATCAGGGTGGGCAGAAGCAGCGGCGCCAGGAAGAAGCTGGTCAGGGCGCCCTTCCCACGAAATCGCCCCTTCGCCAGCGCCAGCGCCGCCGGCACGCCGATCGCCAGCGAACACAGCGTCACCACCGCCGCGATCTGCACGCTGAGCCAGAGCGCCGCGAGCAGCGGGCCGTTGCCGGCTAGCTGGCGAAACCAGCGAAGCGAATAGCCGGAGGGCGGAAACAGGATGAAGTTGTCGGCCGAGAAGGCCAGCATCACCACGACGACGATCGGCGCCAGGATCAATACATAGACCAGCGCCGCGAAACCGGAGAGCATGCGCCCCGCACCCGTCATCGCTGCAGCCTCCGCGCCACCAGGTTGGAGGCCGCCAGCAGGACGAGCAGCAGCAGGAGCGTATAGATCGCCAGCACCGAGGCGACCGGCCAGTTGGTGTTTGTCGTCGCCTGTTCGAAGATCTCGGTCGCCAGCACGAAGACGCGCCCGCCGCCGAGCAGCTTCGGCGTGATATAGGCCGACATCGAGAGCACGAAGCCGAGCCCCGCCGCGAGCGCGATCGCCGGCAGGCTGAGCGGCAGGGTGACGCGCCAGAAGGTGCGGAACGGCGAGGCGCCGAGCGAGCGCGCCGCCTCCTCCAGCGTACGGTCGAGGCGGCCGAAGCCGGCGAGCAGCGCCAGGATCATATAGGGCATGATGCTCTCGGCCAGGCCGATGGTGACGCCCGTCCAGTTGAAGACGAGCTTCAACGGGGCCGAGATCAGGCCGAGCGCCTGCAGCGTGGTGTTGACCAGCCCGCGATCGCCGAGGATCGCTAGCCACCCGAAGACGCGCACTACGCCTGACACCAGCATCGGCAGGATCGCCACGACCGCGAGCAGGCCGCGAAAGCGCGATTCGGTGCGGAACAGGAAGAGCGAGACCGGATAGGCCAGGCAGAGCGCGATCAGCGTCGCGACCGTCGAGAGCCAGAGTGAGTTGAGCGTGAGCTCGATCGTGAACGAGTCGTGCAGGGTTGCTCGCCAGGTCTGCAGTGACCAGGCCGGAATCATCGCACCCGTCGGGCCGACCTCGTTGAAGGCATTGCGGAACAGGCCAAGCGAGGGCCAGACATAGATCGCCAGCAGGAACAGCGCTGCCGGAACGAGCAGCAACGACAGGCGGCGCGAAGCGGTCATGGTGCCTCGCGCGCGAAGACGCGGCTCTCGGCACGCGGCCAGACGACCGCCACCTCGGCACCTTCCATCGGGATCGCGGTGCCGGAGGGCGTTTCGACGGTGAGCTGACCACCTCCGCCTTCGACCAGCACCTCGACATGATCCCCGACGAAGACGCTGCGCAGCACGCGCCCGGTCAGGCGCGCCGCACTTTCCCCTGCCGGCTCGGAGACCGGCGCGATCCGCATGCGCTGCGGCCGGACGAAGAGATCGCCATCCTCCGGTGCCTCGAGGGGCAGCGGCTGCCCCCAGACGCTGGTCCTGCCATGCGCGTCGCGCTGGATCGGCAGCACATTCGCCCGTCCGACGAATTCCGCGACGAAGCGAGTCGCCGGCCGGTCGTAGATATCCTCGGCATTGCCGATCTGGGCGATGCGACCGCGATGCATCACCGCGATGCGATCGCACATCGTCAGGGCCTCGACCTGATCATGGGTGACGAAGAGCGTGGTGATGCCGAGCGAACGCTGGATCGAGCGGATCTCGTGGCGCATCGCGTCGCGAAGCTTGGCGTCGAGATTGGAGAGGGATTCGTCGAGCAGAAGCACCGAGGGCCGGATCACCAGCGCCCGCGCGAGCGCGACGCGCTGCTGCTGGCCGCCGGAGAGTTCCTTCGGACGCCGCTGCCCCAATCCCGCCAGCCTCACCAGAGCGAGCGCCTCGTCGACCCGCCGCGCGATCTCCTGACGCGGCACGCCGCGTTCCTCCAGACCGAAGGCAATGTTCCGCGCGACGGTAAGGTGAGGAAACAGCGCGTAGGACTGGAAGACGTAGCCCATATTGCGCCGATGCGGCGGCAGGCGGGTGATGTCGCCGCCATCGAGCGAGATCGCGCCGCGATCCGGCGCAACGAGCCCGGCGAGCATGCGCAGGGTCGTCGTCTTGCCGCAGCCGGAGGGGCCGAGCAGCGCAACCGATTCGCCCTGCTCCACCGAGAGCGACACGTCATCGACCGCAACGGCGTTGCCGTATCGCTTCTGCAGCCCGGCCAGCTCGAGATAGCTCATCGCGCCGCTCAGCGTGCCGCCGCGATGACCTCGCGCCGCCAGCGGTTGTTCCACTGGTCGCGCAGCTTCAGGATTTCCGTCCAGTCGACGCCGATCATCCGGGCCCGGTTGTCGGGCGAAGCGGCCGTGCGCGCCAGCGCCTTGGGATCGATCTCGGCCTTGCCGTTGGTCGGCGCATAGAACATCCGCTCCGTGAAGGCCTTCTGCGCGCCCTGCGACAGTGCATGCGCGATGAAGGCCGCGGCGGCGGCGCGGTTCTTCGAGCCGGCGGTCAGGTTGATCGTGTTGACCTGGAAGACCGAGCCTTCCGGCGGAAGCAGCGCATTGATCTTGCCCCCCGTCTGGTCGGAATAGAGCTGGGCGCGGGCATTCCAGCCGGTCGCCACCTTGGCGACGCCGTTGAGGATCAGGGAATAGCCATCGGGGTTGGGCTCGAAGGTGGTGACGCCCGGCGCCAACTCCTTGAGCTTCTTGATCGCCGCGTCGATCGACTTGCGATAGTCGCCGCCTTCCATCTTCTCGGTCATGGCGGTCAGGGCCAGGCCCTGGATGTTCGGCGGCGCGGACAGCGCGATATGCCCCTTGAGGTCCGGCCGCCAGAGATCGGCGAGCTTGGCGAGCTGGGGCTTCAGGGCAGCGTCCTGCACGATCACGAGGTGATCGAAGGTGACGGCCGGGCCGAACTCGCCGCCGGCGGCGCGTGCCTCCGGCAGCAACTCGCCCAGCACCGGAAACTCGGCCGGGGTCAGCTTTTCGAACAGCCCTTCCGCGTTGCCGATGCTGGAGGTGGTTACGTCCATGATCACCACGTCGGTCTGCGGATCGGCCTTCTGCGCCCGCACGGCGCCGACCATCTGTGCCGAGGTGCCGGCCGAGACGAAGTTCACCTTCACGCCCGGATGAGCCTGCTGGAACGGCTCGACCACCGCCTTGGTGTAGTTGTCCTGGAAGATGCCGGTATAGGTCATCAACGTGACCGTGCCCGAGAGGGTCTGCGCCCGCAGGACGGCGGGCGCCGCGATCGTGGCCAGGCCTGACTGGATGACGAGACGGCGGGTGAGCATCGGACGACCTCCTGCTGTGGTGCCGCTCGCGCGGCGCGGGTTCGGGACGGTGAGAACGTCCCGGCTCAGGCCGGGACCTTGGCGGCGAAATGGGCGACGAAGCGGGAGACGATGTCGCTCAGCTTCTCCGCCAGCTTGGCCCCGGTCTCGGGCGAGCACAGCTTCGGGTCGCCCTTGCCGACGCCCTGATGATAGACCTCGTCATATTCGTTGGGCATCCCGACCTCGGCGCCCTCGAAGCTCGCCGTGCCGAGCCCGGTGAAGGGCAGGTCGAGCAGCGGATCGCGCTTCAGCGGCTTGCCGGCCGGCACGAGGTCTGTCCGCATCAGCTCGGGGAAGAGGTGCAGACCGAGGCTGGTCAGGGGATCGGCGCCGTGGCCGGATACCTTGGCCGAGGTTTCCGCCCCGACGATGCCCGGCAGGAGCCCGTAGGCGATGCGCCAGAGATAGAGGCTCGGCAGCACCATGCTCTCGCGCAGATAGAGATCGCGCGCGACCTCGGCGATGGGGCCGACATTGCCGCCATGGCCATTGATGACGATGAGCCGCGTCAGCCCGTTGCGATGCAGCGATTCGACCATCTCGGCGATGACCTGGGTCAGCGTCGCCTGCGAGATGGCGATGCCGCCGACCATCGGCCCGAACCAGTCGGCGCCGCCAAAGGGGAGAACCGGCGCGACCAGTGTGCGAACCCCGGCCTTGCTGGCGCGGATCGCGGCAAGCTCGGCGATCTTCTCGGCGAGCAGGTAGTCGCCCATCGGCGCATGCGGGCCCTGGTCCTCGTGACTGCCCATCGGCAGCAGGATCACCGGGTTGGTCTCGAGCAGTTCGCGCGCCTCCCCGCCGGTCATCGTGCCCATATGGACGAGGGGTTCGGTCTTGGCGGCCATGGTCGTTTCCTTTCGAGCGAGTCCGGTAGCGTCACCGTTCGGCGGTGCGCGGGTCGAGAACGTCCCGAAGCGCGTCGCAGAGCAGGTTCATGGCGAGGATGGTGAGGGTGAGAACGGCGCAGGGCCAGAGCAGAAGGAGCGGCGCCTGTTCCATGGTCGAGCGGGCGCCGCGGATCATCAGCCCCCAGGAGGGGGCGGGCGGCACGACGCCGAGGCCGAGGAAGGACAGCCCGCTCTCGATCACGACCGCGGCTGCGACGGCGAGCGAGAACTGGACGAGCAGCGGGCCAGCGATATTGGGCAGCACGGTGCGGAAGAGCAGATGCGACTGCGTGGCGCCGAGCGCGCGCGTCGCCTCGACATAGTCGCGCCCCTTGACCGCGAGCACCTCGGCATAGGTCACCCGGGCGAAGCCCGGCAGGTAGAGCACCGACAGGACGAGGATCAGCGTCGCAGCGCCGGGCCCGAGCAGCGTCACGACCAGCAGCGCCAGCAGCACGGGCGGAAAGCACATGATGATCTCGACGCTGCGCACGGTGAGGAACGCCCCCCAGCTGCGCGCCCAGCCGCCGATCAGCCCGAGGGTGATGCCGACGAGGCCGGCGAACAGCGCCGAGACGAAGGCGACGGACAGGCTCGTGCGCGCGCCCCAGACCAGCCTGGACAGCACGTCGCGGCCGAACTCGTCGCGCCCGAGCCAGGAGCCCGCCATCGGCCCGGCAAGGCGGTGCGCCACGTCCTGGCGAACCGGGTCCGGCAACGGCAGCAGCGGCGCGGCAAGCGCGACAAGGACGATCAGCGCGACGCCGGCGCCCGGCAGCACGAGCTTGTGCAGACCCTGCCGCCTCATGCGTGCTGGACCCGCGGATCGATCGCCGCATGCAGCAATTCGACACAGAGGTTGATCAGCAGGAACAGCACCGAGATCGTCAGGATGATGCCGACGACCATCGGGTAGTCGCGTCCCTCGACGGCGCGCAACAGCGGCGTCGACAGGCCCGGCCAGTTGAAGACGTATTCGACGAGCACGGTGCCGCCGAGCAGCGTGCCCATCTGCAGCCCGAGCAGGGTGACCACCGGATTCAGGGCGTTTCGGAGCACATGCACGACGAGCGTCCGCCGCGACGACAGGCCCTTGGCGCGGGCCGTGCGGACATAGTCGTGCGCCAGCGCGTCGAGGGTCGCGGCCCGGGTCATGCGGAACATCACGGCCGCCAGCCCCTTGGCGATGGCGACGGCCGGCAGGGCGAGGAGCTTGAGGTGTTGCCCCGGGTTCTGCGCGAAGGGGACATAGCCGCCGGCCGGCATCAGGCGCAGCGTCTGCGCCAGCAGCAGCACCAGCAGCGTCCCGACCACGAAGACCGGCACGGCGAGCAGGAGCGCCGTGATCCAGGAGGCGACCCGGTCGAAGGCGCCGCCGCGATGGACCGCGGCATAGACGCCGGCGGGCACGCCGACCACGACCGCGATCAACGTCCCCGCGAGGATCAATTCGAGGGTCCGCGGCAGGCGCAGCGCGATCTCCTTGGCGACCGGATAGTCATCGACCAGAGAGCTGCCGAGGTCACCCCGCGCCAGCCCCGCGAGGAAATGGCCGTATTGGGCCAGTAGCGGCTGGTCGAGCCCGAGCCTCTCGCGCAGCTCAGCAACAGAGGCCGGATCGGGAACCGTGCCGGCCGTCGACAGCAGCAGTTCCGCCGGATCGCCCGGCACCATGTGCAGCGCCAGGAACACGATCGTCGCGACGACCCAGGCCATCGCCAGGGTCAGAAGCAGCCGCCGGCCGAGCCAACCCGCACTCATCCGAAATACGTCTCCTCGAGCTGGTTGCCGGAGGAGGTGGAGAGGGCGCCGGGCAGGTTCGTGAAGCCCTTGACGCTCCTGTCCATGCCATAGCCCTGCTCGCGCCAGGCAAGGCCGACCAGCGGCACCTCCTCCAGCGCAGCGCGCTGCATATCCTTGTAGATCGCGACCCGCTTCGCCTGGTCGAACTCCGCCCGCCCTGCGGCGAGCGCCGCGACGGTGCGCGGCGCCTCGACCTTGAAGGAGCGACCGTGCGACGGCGACAGGGTGGTATCGAGGACCACCGTCAGCCCGTCGGGATCATTGTTGTCCGCGGCCACGCCGTGGATCGCCATGTCGTACTGTCCCCGTGTGCCGCGGCTGACCCGGGTCGACCAGTCGGGAAGCTGGAGCTCCGCCTGAATACCGATCGCCGCGAGGTATTGCTGGACGATCTCGGCGGTATCCTTGTGCATACCGAACTGGGCGGTGGCCAGCAGCGTGGTCTGGAAACCATTGGCGAAGCCGGCTTCCGCCAGCAGCGCCTTGGCCTTGGCCGGATCGTAGTTCCAGCCATGCGCCAGGTCCTTGTCGTACCAGGGCGTGCCCTCGACGATCGGCACGCCTTCCAGCGGCTTGCCCCGGCCGAAGAAGGCGACCTTGACGATATCCTCCCTCTTGACCGCATGAGCGACGGCGCGGCGCACCCGTGCATCGTTGAAGGGCGGCTTCGTGCCGTTGAACAGCACGTCCATGAAAGGCCCCATTTGCGCATCGAGCCGCAAGCGCGGATCGGCCTCGACGGCGGCCATCGACTGCCAGGGGACGTATTCGATCATGTCGACGTCGCCGGACATCAGGGCGGCATTGCGCAGATTCTCGTCGGCATAGACGACGAATTTGATGCCCTTCACCTTCGGGATGCCGGGCTTGTAGAACTTGTCGAAGGCGGCCAGCTCGAGCGAAGTCCCGCGCTCCTGCCCGACGAGCCGGAACGGCCCGGCCCCGATCGGTTCGGTCGGGCTCGACTTCCGCGAGATGACGAAGGTGTTGTAGTTGGCGAACCAGTTCGGCAGCGTCGCCTGCGGCGCCTTGGTGACGAGGCGGACCGTCTGCGGATCGGGTAGTTCGACCCGCTCGATGAGCTGGAACTGCGCGCGCATGTAGGCGGTCGACTTCTCGCCCGCGATCTGCTCGATCGACCACTTCACGTCATCGGCGGTGACGGGGTCGCCATTGTGGAAGACGCAGCCTTTCCGCAGCTTGAAGACCCAGGCGCCCTCGGCATCCCGCGACCAGGATTCGGCCAGCTCCCCGCGCAGCTCACCCTTGGGATCGTAGGCGACGAGGCTGCGGTGGATCAGCATCTTCACCGTGCCGGCGGACGCGCCGGTGGAGACCCAGGGCTGCAGGTTGGGCGGAAAGGCCGAGAGCCCATAGCGGATAATGCCGGCGGACCGCTGCGCGCGGGCGGGACGGATCAGGAAGGGAGAAGCGAGGAGCGGAGCTGCGAGGCCTGCACCAAGGAGCGAACGGCGAGAAACGGTCATCGGCTGATCCTCTGTTGCTTTGGCTCGGTCGCGTGCCCGGCTATCCCAGGTCGTTTCCCGAGATCGGCGGGAGCGGCGGGGTCAGGCTGGTCCGGGCAAACCTCGTGCCAGCGCATCCGCGGCAGCGAATGGCCCTGGCGATCCGGAGGTGTCTCCGGCTCTGCGACATCGATCGAAGCGGCGCGGTCATGCTGTTCCCCGGCGAGGCTTCGGCGATCGGTCGCGGGCGAGCCTCACTCTTGATGCACCATGTATACGTGGCGGATTTTTTGCTGTCTACTATCGACCTGCCCTGCGAAACAGATAAGGGGCGTCGTCGATGACGATTGTCGAACGGGACGAAATCGCTGCCGCGCGCAACAAGCCGACCCGCGAGCGGGTCTATCTCTATGTGCGCGAGCAGATTCTGCGCGGGCGCTTCCCCGGAGGCTCCTTCATCGAGGAGGAAGAGATTTCCTCGGCATTGGGCGTTTCGCGGACCCCGGTTCGCGAGGCCTTCCACCGCCTCGAGGCGGAACGCTTCATCGACCTCCTGCCGCGCCGCGGCGCCCTCGTCAGGCAGGTCAACGCCAAGGAACTGCTCGATCTCTACGAAGCCCGGAGGATGATCGAAGGACATGCGATCAGCCGCATCTGCCGCGACGAGATTCCGGTTCCGGCAGCAATGCAGACGGTTCTCGAAGCGCTCGAGCAGCTGCCGCAGGACGACTATTTCAATAGAGTCGAGCTGAACCGCCAGTTCCATTTCGTCATGGTCGCTGCCGTCGGCAACGTGGTGCTGTCCGAGCTCTACCAATCGCTCGGCGCACGCCAGCAGCGCGTCGCGATGACGGCGATCCACACCGACCCGACGCGAATCGCGCGGATCAGCAAGGAGCATCACGCCCTGATCGCGGCGTTGGCCGAATGGGACGAGGAAAAGGCACTCGCCATTCTGGAGCAGCACCTGCGCCCGATCGTCGGCGTCATTTCGCGCCTGCCGGACTGAGCGGCGTTTCGGCAGGCTCGCTGCCTGCGCGCCTAGGACAGCCGGCGGTCGCGCATGTCGTCGATCCGGTCCAGGACCGCGCGATGCTCCGCCAGCAACTCCTGCAGGGGCCCGATTCTCCTGAAGGCGTTCAGGTCGTGCTCCTCCTCGCCCGTGTCCTGCCAGGCCGCGATGGCGGCGTCGGCTTCGGCGATCTGCCCGGCGGACAGGCCGGCGCCGGCCGGATGGCCGTTTTCCAGGGCAAGGCGTTCCGCGATTCGCAGCCGCAAGGCCTGCTCATAGCCAGCGACGGCGTCGAGCTCGTCCGAATAGCGCGGCACGCCGGGCCTCAATGCACCGTGGCGATGTCGTCGTCGTCGGGGTCGATCAACTCGGCGAGGCCGAGCTGGCGCACGCCGTCCATGAACTCGGCGAAGGCCTCGGCGTCCGTGGCGAAGCTCTCCTGCCAGACCGTCGAGCCGCCTTCCTCGTCGATGAGCTCGAGCGTCCAGCCTTCGGTCCCATCGAGCCGATAGATCTCGACCCGCACGGTGATGCCGTCATGGGTAATGCTCTGCGACAGGGGCGAGCGGATGATCCCGGGAAACTCTTCCATGCCACCAAACTAGCGCATCGCGGGCGTTGTTGGCACCCCCTTGCCTTGCCCGAAGGCGCCGAACCGGACGGCGGCGAGCGCTTCGTGCTGGACGGGAGCGGGAAAGCCGCGGAAGAATGCAGGATCGGTGAAATGACCGGGCGCCGGCTCCTGCGGCGCTTCATCATGTGACAGCCCGGAACGCGGTGTTTGCGGGCGACAAGCGGAGGCCGCCATGCCCGAGAACGCGACGCTGCAGGATCTGGACGCCCGGATCGCCATCGCCCGGCGCAACATCGCCGAGCTCACCGAACAGGCCACGGGGGCGGCAGGCGCGGCGGTGGAGGAAACCATCGCCAACCGCATCGCCGAGCAGCAGGATCTTCTGAACGAGCTGCTGAAGCAGCGGGAAGCGCTTGGCTAAGGCGTCGCGCCCTGCCGGACGCAGGCCCCTCAATGCTCCTTGTCGCGCGAGCGGGGAGCGTCCTCCGCCTCTTCGAGCGGCTCGCCCGGAATCACGTAGCCACCCTTCAGCCAGCGGCCGAGATCGATATCGGCGCAACGCGGCGAGCAGAAGGGGCGGTAACGCTCGGCCGCCGGCTTGCCGCAGATCGGGCACGGCCGGGCGGCCGACGGGTTGTTCTTGCTTTCAGCCATATTTCAGCGTGATGCCTCCGTCGACAACCAGTTCGATGCCGGTGACATAGCGCGCCTCGTCGCTGGCGAGGAAGAGCGCCGCGTTCGCCACGTCCCAGGCCTCGCCCATATGCCCCATCGGCACCTGCGCAGCGCGGGCCGCCCACATCGCCTCGACGTCGCCGCCGCCATAGGCCCTCGCCAAGCCGGCCGAATGCTCGACCATCGGGGTCTTCATCAGCCCCGGCAGGACGGCATTTACACGGATCTTCTGCGGGGCGAACTGGGCCGCGGTCGTGCGGGTCAGATGGTTCAGCCCCGCCTTGGTCGCCGAATAGCTCGCATAGGGCACCCCGGTGTGGCGGATCGAGGCGATGGAGGAGATGTTGACGATCGAACCACCCTCCCCCGTCTCGTCGAACTGGCGCTGCATCACCGGAATGACATGCTTCATCGCCAGGAAGGCGCCGGTGAGATTGACCCTGAAGACCCTTTCCCAGGTTTCCTCCGGCAGGTCGACAACGCTGCCGACCTCGGCAATGCCGACATTGTTGTCGAGAATGTCGATCCGGCCGTAGCGGCCGAGCGCGCGGGCGACGAGATCGGCGACCTGATCCGCCTTGGTGACATCGGCCTCGACGGCGAAGGCCTGGCCGCCTTCGTTCTGGATGATGGAGGCGGTCTCCTCCGCTGCGTTGCGGTTGATGTCGGCGCAAACGACCCTGGCGCCCTCGCGCGCGAATAGTGCCGCCGTCGCCTTGCCGTTGCCCCAGCCTGGTCCGATCGACCCGGCCCCGGCCACGATCGCGACCTTGCCTCTCAAGCGCCCTGTCATTCCCGCCCTCCCACGGGCACCGGTCCGGAACGGCCGATGCATCGCCATGCGCGCCGTAGCCGGCACGCCGCGCGGAGGATCGGGGCATTGGCGCGCGGAGGCAACCCCGCGTCGGCGCGGATCAGGCGGCGTTCATCCAGCCGAAGCGGACCGGGAAGCCTTCGCCGCCCAAGAGGTTCACCGTCTCGTAAAGCGGGAGGCCGACCACGCCGGTATAGGAGCCGACGAGCTTGATCACGAAGGAGCCGGCGATGCCCTGGATCGCATAGCCGCCGGCCTTGCCGCGCCATTCGCCGGAGGCGAGGTAGTGCTCGATGTCCTCGGTCGAGAGACGCTTGAAGCGCAGCCGCGTCTCGACGATCCGATCCCGGATCGCGCCCGAGGGCGTGACCAGAGCCACGCCGGTGTAAACGCGGTGGGCACGGCCGGAAAGCAGGCGCAGGCAGGCCGCGGCCTCGTCGACGATCTCCGCCTTGGGGAGGATCCGGCGGCCGACGGCGACGACGGTGTCAGCCGCGACGATATAGCAGCCTTCGAGGTCGGAGCGGGCCTTAGCGCCTTGACGGGCCGCTTCCGCTTTCTCGCGGGCAAGGCGGCGGGCGAGATCGCGCGGACGCTCGGCCTTGCGCGGCGTCTCATCGAGATCGGCGGGCATGAGCGCGTCAGGCTTGAGCCCTGCCTGCTCGAGCAATGCGAGGCGGCGCGGAGAGGCGGAGGCGAGGACCAGCATCGGACGCCAGCCGGATGGCTTGGGAGACGAAAACAGACTCAAGGGCGGCTCGGCGAGGTGCTGGCTTGGGGAATGGCGGGTCTCAGGCTTTAGAGCATTTCGGCGGAGGGATAAATCCGCAAGCCGCCGCACGAATGCCCTGGCCCGTCCGGCTGCCGAAGAGCCTGCACAAAAGACAGGCTGGAGAACTGGTATACCAGAGATTGCCAAGCTCTGCCGGCCGCGCCACACTCCGCGCCCTTTTTCGACGTCACGCCGTCGCCGTTCGATTCCGCGGAGTTCGCCCCATGCCGAGATCGCGCAAATCATCGCGCCCCGTCGCGACGGGAGCGGAAGCGCAGTCGCTCGCGACGCGGGTGCTGGCTATGCAAGCGGATGCCGGGCTGACCATCGCGATGCGCATGCCGCTGCTGCTGAAGGGCGCGCTGGGCGATTACTCGGGCCAGCGCGAGGCGACGAAGGCGGTCGTCGAGAAGGTTTCGGCCGTCGTCGAAAGCAGCGTCGCGGCGACCTACGCGACCACGGCGTTCTGGTGGGGCCTGGCGCTCAACCCGCTGGCACAGCTCGACCTGACGGAAGCCGCGGCCAAGGTCGCGAACAGCACGCTCGAGCCCTTCGCCCGCCGCACGCGCGCCAATGCGGCCCGGCTCAGCAGCCGGCGGCGCTGACCGGTTCGCTGTCGCGGCGCGGGCTTTTCACGCCGCGCTTTCCGGCACCTCCGGCGACAGCGCAGCGTGCTCGCGCTCCAGCTTGCGATAGCGGGCGACGCTGAGCGGGATCAACGCGAGATAGGCGACGACCACCAGCGTCAGCATCTCGAAGGTGTAGGCGAAGAGCAGACCGGCAATCACCACCACGGCCACGAAGATCGGCAGCACCATGTCGCGGGGAATGCGCGCGCCCAGCGTCTTGCCGGCATAGCACGGGATGCGCGAGATCGTCAGGAAGGCGATGAACAGGATGTAGAGGCCGACGAAGGGGGCACCGTACTCCTGCACCGGCAAGCCGATCGCGTGGAGATAGAGCGGCAGCATCGCGGTGATGGCGCCGGCCGGTGCCGGCATGCCGACGAAGAAGTTCTTCTGCCAGTCGGGCCGGTCCGGATCGTCGATCATGACGTTGAAGCGCGCGAGCCTGAGCGCCATGGCGCAGGCCAGCGTCAGCACGATGATCCAGCCGAAGGACTTCAGGTCGTGCAGGACGAAAATCCACAGCACATAGCCGGTGGCGACGCCGAAATTCACGAAATCCGAAAGCGAATCAAGCTCGGCGCCGAAGCGCGACGTGCCCTTGAGCATGCGCGCGAGACGGCCGTCCACGCCATCGAGCGCCGCCGCGATCAGGATGCAGATCGTGGCGGTCTCGAGCTTGCCCTCGACCACGAGACGCATCGCCGTCAGGCCGAGGCAGAGCGCCAGCAGCGTAACGAGATTGGGCGCGATCAGCCGGAACGGGATCGACTTGAAACGGGCGCGCTTGGGTTCGACGCGCTCCGGTTCGAAAGGAGGAAAGAGGTCGCTCATGCGAGCGGAAATACGCGGTTTCGCGGCGCGACGCCAGCGGGCGGACCCGCCGTCCCGCTCAGATTCCGCGATAGCTGCGCAGGACGGGTTCGTTGGCCGAGAGATCGGCCAGCACGGTCTCGCCCGCGATCGCGGTCTGCCCCTCGCCGACCAGCGGCACGACATGGGCCGGGAGATAGACATCGACGCGCGAACCGAAGCGGATCAGGCCGAAGCGTTCGCCCGTGCCGAGCGTGTCGCCCTCCTTGACGAAAGGAACGATGCGCCGCGCGATCAATCCGGCGATCTGGACGACGCCGATGGGGCCGGCCGGCGTCTCGATCGCGAGCGCGTTGCGCTCGTTGTCGTCGCTGGCCTTGTCGAGCTCGGCGTTGAGGAAGAGGCCAGGCGTGTAGGCCATCTTCAGGATGCGGCCGGGCACCGGGCTGCGATTCACATGGCAGTCGAAGACGTTCATGAAGATCGAGACGCGGGTCATCGGCTCGGCCGGCAGGTCGAGCTCCGGCGGCGGCAGCGCCGCGGCGATCTGGCTGACGCGACCGTCGGCCGGAGAGATGACCAGCCCTTCCCGCTGCGGCGTGATGCGCACGGGATCACGGAAGAAATAGCAGATCCAGACCGTGATGATCGCGCCGATCCAGCCGAAGGGCGACCAGAGATTGGCCAGGATGATGGTCGCCACCAGCCCGATCGCGATGAAGACATAGCCCTCCTTGTGGATGGGCACGATCACCTTGCGGACGGAATCGACGAGGGACATAGGATGTTCCGCTGTTCTGCGCGGCCCCGGAGGCACGCTGGAATGGGTTGCCGCAGAGTCGGGAACGACCGCTGGCGCAGCGCTGATTTAGGAGGTTCGAGGCGCAAGGGGAAGAGCGGAGGGTGGCGGCGATCCGCCGCCGCTCGCCGAGTGTTCTGAAATGCGCCCCATCCGGCGATCTCGGAACCCTGCGCGCTCGCACCGGTTCACTGCCGAACGATCCATTCAGGCAGGAGGTCGCAATGGCGAAGGCCGCGGCACGGACACCCTCGACATCAGCGGCGGCAAAGGCCGCAAGCGAGCAGCAACGCGAGATCCAACGGCAGGTTGCCCGCGCCGACCGGGGCCCGAAGGCCAAGACCGGCGCGATGCAAGCGGGGGCACGGCTTTATCCGGCGCCTCCCTTCAAGCAGCAGCATCAGCCGAAGCCGGGTTCCGAAGCCAGCCTCGAACCGGCTCCGATGTACGATGCCCCGTTCTACAAGGGATCGGGCAAGCTCGACGGCAAGGTGGCCATCGTGACGGGCGGCGACTCCGGCATCGGGCGTGCGGTCGCTGTGCTGTTCGCCCGCGAAGGCGCCGATGTCGCGATCCTGCATCTCGACGAGGCCGGCGATGCCCGAACCACCGTCCAGGCGATCGAGGCGGAGGGCCGCAAGGCCCTTGCAATCGCCGGCGACGTGCGCGACGCCGCATTCTGCCGCAAGGCCGTCGCGGAGGTGATCGAGCATTTCGGAAAGCTCGACATCCTCGTCAACAATGCCGCCTTCCAGGTGCATGCCGCCGATTTCGACGACCTCACGGAAGAGCATTTCGACACGACGCTGAAGACCAATCTCTACGGTTACTTCCATATGGCCAAGGCCGCCGTGCCGCATCTGCCGACAGGCGCCGCGATCGTGAACACCGGCTCTGTCACCGGCCTGCTGGGCAACAAGGACCTGCTCGACTATTCGACGACGAAGGGCGGAATCCACGCCTTCACCCGGTCGCTGGCCGGGCAGCTCGTGGGGCGCGGCATTCGCGTCAACGCCGTCGCGCCGGGGCCCGTGTGGACGCCACTCAACCCTTCCGACAAGACCGCCGAGGATGTCGCGCATTTCGGCGAGGGAACGCCGATGAAGCGTCCGGCACAGCCGGAGGAGATCGCCCCGGCCTATGTCTTCCTCGCCTCGGCGCAATGCTCCAGCTACATCACCGGCGAAATCCTGCCGATCATCGGCGGCTATAACGGCGGGTGAAGGGCGCGTATCCGGCGTTCACTCTACCACCGGATGCCAGACCTGTGTGAACCGCCGCGCGGCCCGCCAGGTCAGCCAGGCGAAGACGACGAGCAGGATGCCCTGCGCGATGGCGAAAGGCGGCTCCGAACCGGTTGGTGCCAATGCGTGGAGAGCGGGAACCTTGAGGAAGAGCTGCGCCACCAGCACGAAGAGAAGCAGATAGAAGGCCAGCACGGCGGCGATCGCATAGATGCGGCGCCAGGGCCCTTCCAGCATCTTCGCATAGAGCGCGAAACCCGCGGCGACGATCAGCGCCAGTGAAATCGCACCGACGATATGGGAGGGCAGCAGGCCCGGCGCCGGCAAGGCATAGCCGGTTGCGCTGGTCGCGAAGGCGGTCGAGAGAAATATGCCGGTCCAGCCAGGCCTGGTGTGGCCCTTGAGCAGGCCGGCCGTCACCGGGAACCCGGCGACGATGGCGACGAGGCTGAGCCAGGTATGAAAACCAACCAAAGTCGTAGGATCGAACATGGCAGCCCCCCTCGCCGCTCGGCGGTCCACCGCCGACAAGAGCATGACGGATACGGGCGCGGCGCGCCAGTATCCGCAGACCTCGTTCGGCCAACGAACGGAGCGTCGGCGACAGCAAAGCGGTGCCGTCAGGTCGCCAGCTTGACCCGCACGCTCTCGCCTTCGGCTTCCGTCGCACGCTGCAGGGTGGCCTTCGCCTCGTCGACCTCGCGCTGACGGTTCCACATCGCGGCGTAGACGCCGTCGGCAGCCAGCAGGTCGCGATGATGTCCGCGCTCGACGATGACGCCCTTGTCGAGCACGATGATCTCGTCGGCGTTGACGACGGTCGAGAGCCGGTGCGCGATGACCAGGGTGGTGCGCCCCTCGCTGACGCGGTCGAGCGCATCCTGGATCTCCTTCTCGGTGAAGGAATCGAGGGCCGAGGTCGCTTCGTCGAGCACCAGGATCGGCGGCCCCTTCAGGATGGTGCGGGCGATGGCGACACGCTGCTTCTCGCCCCCCGAAAGCTTGAGGCCGCGCTCGCCGACCGAGGTAGCATAGCCTTCCGGCAAGGTGCGGATGAAGCGGTCGATCTGGGCAAGGCGCGCGGCCTCCTCGACCTCTTCCATGGTCGCCTCCGGCCGGCCGTAGCGGATGTTGTACTCGATGGTGTCGTTGAACAGCACTGTGTCCTGCGGGACCATGCCGATGGCAGCCCGCAGCGAGACCTGCTGGATGTCGGCGATCGGCTGCCCGTCGATCAGGATGCGGCCCTTCTGCGGTTCGTAGAAGCGGAACAGCAGCCGCGAGATCGTGGACTTGCCGGCGCCGGACGGGCCGACGATGGCGACGGTCCGTCCCGGCTCGACCGCGAAGGAGACGCCGCGCAGGATCGGCCGCTCCGGCACATAGGCGAAATGCACGTCCTCGAAGACGACGCGGCCGGCGGGAACCCGCAGCGGCTCGGCGCCGGGCTTGTCCTGGATCTCGGGGTCGCGGCCGATCAGCGAGAACATCTGGGCGATGTCCAGCGTCGCCTGCTTGATCTCGCGATAGACGGTCCCCATGAAATTCAGCGGCAGATAGAGCTGGATCAGCATGGAGTTGATCAGGATGAGATCACCGACCGTGTTGGTCCCGGCCTGGAAGCCGCGGACCGCCATCAGCATCGAGAGCGTCAACCCGACGGCGAAGATCGCAGCCTGACCGAAATTAAGCCAGGCGAGCGAGGTGTAGGATTTGATCGAGTTCCGCTCGTAGAGCGCCATCGCGGTATCGTAGCGCGCGGTCTCGCGCGCTTCCGCCCCGAAATACTTCACCGTCTCGTAGTTCAGCAGCGAGTCGATCGCCTTGGAGTTGGCGTCGGTGTCTGACTCGTTCATCGCCGAACGGATGGCGATGCGCCACTCCGTCGCCTTGATGGTGTAGGTCATGTAGATCACCACCATCGCCACCAGCACCACGACGTAGCGCCAGTCGAACAGGCCGAGCAGCACGGCAATGATCAGCGCGACCTCGATGATGACCGGCACCAGCTGGTTGAGCCCGAGGCGCACCATCTCCTCGATACCGTTGCGGCCGCGCTCCAGAACCCGCGTGAGCCCGCCGGTCTTGCGCTCGAGGTGGAAGCGCAGGGACAGATAATGGAGATGGCCGAAGGTCTGCAGCGCCAGCGTGCGGACCGCATGCATGAAGACCGGCGCGAAAATGGCGTCGCGCATCTGGACGAAGGCCGAGGAACCGACCCGCGCCAGGCCGTAGAGCAGCGTCAGCGCCAGCGGCGCGCCGACGAGCCAGGGCAGCCAGTTCTCGACGCTGGAATGCGCCCCCGCCAGCGCGTCGGTGATCCATTTGAAGGTAAAGGGCACGCCCATCAGCACCAGGCGACCGGCCAGCATCAGCGCAAAGGCGCCAACGACGCGGCCTTTCAGGTCCGCCCTTTCCGCCGGCCAGAGATAGGGCCAGAGCGCGCGGAAGGTCGCGATGAAGCCTGAATTCGGCTTGAGGCCGACGGAACGAGGCAGGCTCGGCGCCTGCGAGGGCGCGGCGGGCAGGGTCATTTTCGAGCGATTCCAGTTTGTGCGGTCCATATAGGCGCAAATCCACGCCGGTGCATGCAGCTTCTTGCGAGATATGCCCTGCGCCTGGAGCCACTCGCCCGGCTTCGTCCAAAAGCCGCCTTGCTCCGGTCGAAACCGGCGCGCCTCATTGCCCGGGAGCGCTCGACGCTCGCAAACGGGGAGACACGACCATGGCATTCCGCACACTCGCGGCGTTGGGCCTCGGCATCGGCGCCACTCTCGGCCTTGCCCTGCCGGCCGCGGCGCAGGCGGCCCGGCCGCATCCGCAGATCACCATCTCCAACCAGCGTACCGTGCCGTTGAGCCAGTTCGCGATCATGACAGCGGGGGATCAGCCACGGCTCGTCGCCAAGCTGGCGAAGCCACTCGCGCCCGGCAAGAGCGTCGTGCTCAAGCTCAACAAGCCGCAGGGCTGCAGCTACACCGTCCAGGCGGCCTTCGACGACGACGCCACAAGCGATGCCGACATGGATCTTTGCAAGGACCGCGTCATCCGCCTGACGGAGTGACGGCGGATCGGACGCGGCCTCGTCAGGCTCGCCGCTGGGGCGAGCATCCGCACCCCGGACGCCGCATGACATCGGGGACCACGCGAATGGGCAGGACGGCGCCGGGCCTCAGGCCGTCGCGCCGGCCTTCACCAGCTTGTAGGTGATGGAATCCACCATCGCCTGGAAGGAGGCGTCAATGATGTTGGCGCTGACTCCGACCGTGGTCCAGCTTTCGCCGCGCTCGTCGCGCGAATCTATCAGGACGCGGGTGACGGCATCCGAACCGCCTTGGAAGATGCGAACCTTGTAGTCGACGAGGCGCAACCCCTCGATCAGCGACTGATAGCGACCGAGGTCCTTGCGCAAGGCGATGTCGAGCGCGTGAACCGGCCCGGATTCGCCTTCGGCGGCGGAGATCAGTACCTCCTCGCCGACCTTCACCTTCACGATCGCCTCGGAGAAGGTGACGAGCTCGCCCAACGCATTGTAGCGACGCTCGACATTCACGGCGAAACGCTCGACCGTGAAATAATCCGGGACTTCGCCGAGGATGCGCTTCACCAGCAGGAAGAACGAGGCATCGGCGCCCTCGAAGGCATAGCCCTGCGCCTCCTTGTCCTTGACCTCCTGCAGCACGCGGTTGAGGCGCGGGTCGTCGCGGCCGAGCGTTACGCCGATGCGCTCGAGCTCGGCGACGAGGTTCGACTTGCCGCCCTGATCGGAGATCAGCACCTTGCGGGTGTTGCCGGTCGCCTCGGGCATGACATGCTCGTAGGTGCGCGGGTCCTTCAGCACGGCCGAGGCGTGGATGCCGGCCTTGGTGGCGAAGGCAGAGGCGCCGACGAAGGGCGCATGCCGGTTCGGAGCGCGGTTCAGCATCTCGTCCAGCGCGCGCGAGACATGGGTCAGCTCACCGAGCTGGTCCTCGCTGACGCCGAGTTCGAAGCGGTCGCGATAGCGCTCCTTGAGCTTGAGCGCGCCGATCAGCGTCACGAGATTGGCGTTGCCGCAGCGCTCGCCGAGGCCGTTGAGCGTGCCCTGGATCTGCCGCGCGCCGGCCTCGACCGCCGCCAGCGAATTGGCGACGGCACAACCACAATCGTCATGGGCGTGGATGCCGAGATTGTCGCCGGGCACGACCTTGGCGACCTCGCGCACGATTGCGCCGACCTCGTCCGGCAGCGTGCCGCCATTGGTGTCGCAGAGCACCACCCAGCGGGCGCCGGCCTCATAGGCCGTGCGGGCGCAGGCGAGCGCATAATCGGGATTGGCCTTGTAGCCATCGAAGAAATGCTCGCAATCGAGCATCACCTCGCGCCCGGCCGCCTTCGCCGCCTCGACGCTCTCGCGGATGCCGGCGAGGTTGTCCTCCAGCGAAATCTCGAGTGCCACATGGACGTGGTAATCCCAGCTCTTGGCGAC
The DNA here is from genome assembly GCF_001898115.1 of Allobosea sp. 67-29. GTDB lineage: Bacteria > Pseudomonadota > Alphaproteobacteria > Rhizobiales > Beijerinckiaceae > Allobosea. The sequence continues at coordinate 186,517 of NZ_MKSQ01000008.1, forward strand.
GAAGACGATGGCGTCGGCCTTCGCCTCCAGCAGCGCGGCGATGCCTGGATCGTTCGCGGCCGAGCGCCCTGCCCGCTTGGTCATGCCGAAGGCGGCGAACTTCGCCTGCCGGGTCGGCTTCTCCGCGAAGAAGGCGGTGTCGAGCGGGTTGGCGCCGGGATAGCCACCTTCGACATAATCGACGCCGAGACGGTCCAGCAGTGCCGCGACCGCGCGTTTGTCGTCGAGCGAGAAATCGACACCCGTCGTCTGCGCGCCGTCGCGCAGCGTGGTGTCGAAGAGATGGATGCGGGCGGTTCTCATCGCTCGCGCCTCAGTTTGAAGCGGACGACGCGGGGCATGACCATCGCCAGCATGACGAGCTTGATGGCGAGGGAGAGCGAGCCGGCGGGGCGGATCTTCGGGCTCATCGCTTCACCTCCCAGGTGGTCGTCGGTTCGCCGGTGGCGGGGTCCTTGCCGTCCTTGAGGGCGATGCCCATGGCGGCGAGCTCGTCGCGGATGCGATCGGATTCGGCGAAGTTCTTCGCGCGGCGGGCATCGAGACGGGCGGCGATGAGGCGCTCGATATCGGCCTTCTCCGCATCCGTGAGGCCAAAACTGCCTGCACTTCCCCGGAAAAGGTCGCCAAAACCCAATGCCATCAGAGTTTTCGTCAACCGCCTACCAGCAGCAGCGTCACCGCGTTCGGCTTCATTGTAGACCTTGTGCAAAGCAGCGATTGCCGCCGCCGTGTTAAGATCATCGCAGAGTGCAGCTTCGACCTCATCAATGACGATAGCGGCCATCTGATCCGGCACCCACACCCGCCCCCAGCTGTTTAGCGTCCGCTCTGCTTCCAACAGGCTGCGTTCCGTCCAGTCGATTGGCTGGCGGTAGTGGGTCCTCAGCATTGCAAAGCGTAGAACATCGCCACGCCATTTGCGGCCGCCGAACACATCCGTCTCCAGCAGCTCATTGATGGTGACGAAGTTGCCGAGGCTCTTCGACATCTTCTCGCCTTCGACCTGCAGGAAGCCGTTATGCATCCAGATATTGGCCATGAGCGGCTGCCCTTCCGCCGCGCCGAAGGCGCAGCAGGACTGGGCGATCTCGTTCTCATGGTGCGGGAAGACGAGATCGATGCCGCCGCCATGGATGTCGAAGACGTTCCTCATCGGGTCGTCGCAGGCGAGCCCGCCGCCGAAGGGGGTCAGCAGCTTGGCCATCGACATGGCCGAGCATTCGATATGCCAGCCGGGGCGGCCGGGCGTGGCGATGCCAGCCGGCGACGGCCAGCCGGGGTCGATGCCATCGCGGCTCGGCTTCCACAGCACGAAATCCATCGCGTCCCGCTTATAGGGCGCGACATCGACGCGGGCGCCGGCCAGCATCTCGTCGAGCGAGCGGCGCGCGAGCGTGCCGTATTTCGGCGCCTTGACGAGATGGGCGACGGCCGGAACATGGAAGAGGACATGCTCCTCGGCGACATAGGCGACGCCGCGTGCGATCAGGCGCTCGATGATCGCCTTCATCTCCTCGATATGCTCGGTGGCCCGCGGCTCGGTGGTGGGCCGCAAAGTGCCGAGCGCGTCGATGTCGCGATGGAACTGCGCCGTCGTGGTCTGCGTGACCTTCGCGATCGCCTCGTTCAGCGGCAGGCCGGGATAGTCGCGCGCCGCGCGGGCGTTGATCTTGTCGTCGACGTCGGTGAGGTTGCGGGCATAGGTGACGTGCTCCGCCCCATAGATGTGCCGCAGCAGCCGGTAGAGCACGTCGAAGACGATGACCGGGCGGGCGTTGCCGATATGGGCGTAGTCGTAGACCGTCGGGCCGCAGACATACATCCGGACATTCGACGCATCGATCGGCGCGAAGTCCTGCTTCGTCCGCGTCAGCGTGTTGTAGAGCCTCAGGGTCGGCGACATCGGGGCAAAAGTCCTGCAACGAAACGGCAAACGGCGAAAAACGGCCTGGCCGCTGGCCGGGGCGCTTTTGTCGGTTCGTTTTTCAGGACGAGGACGTGAGCAGCCGGCCAGCGAAGGCTAGCGGCAAATAATGCAAATCCGGCTGTTGATGGCGGCTCGCGTCATGACAAAACTGATTGCCTTCCCGCGGGCTTTCCGTCAAGGGGGCGCCTCGATGTTGCATCGCAGCATTGCCCCGGCATTGCGCGGCTTCATCCAAATTTAACCGGCGGGAACCATGCTCCCGATTCTCGGGTTCCTCGCCCGACGCCCTCAGGAATCTCGCCCCATGCGCCGCGCCGTGGCTTTTGCCGGACTGCTCGGGATCGCCGTCGCCGGCATCTCGCTCTCGATCATGCCGATGAGCCGCCCCGCCGCCGCTCCCAATGAGGAACGGACCTTCCTGATCCCCGCCAGCGACGGCTACGGCATCGCCGACTGCATCTCGACCAAGGCGGAGTGCGGCAAGATCGTCGCCAATGCCTGGTGCGAATCGCAGGGCTTCGGCAAGGCCGTCGCCTTCGGCACGGCCGACCGCGCGGATTTCACCGGCACCGTGACCAAGCCGAGCGCGACCGCACCCGCCGAGCAGCCGCTCAGCATCACCTGTGGCGGCTGATCCCCTCGCCTACCTGATCCAGTCGCTGCATTTGGGAGCCTCGCCAGCGCTGCCCCAGGGCATGATCGGCACGGTCGAGGTCGAATTCTGCGGCGAGCCATCGATCAGCTTGTCCGAATAGACGAGATAGACCAGCACGTTGCGCTTGGCGTCGCAGCCGCGCACGATCTGCATCTTCTTCCAGATCAGCGAGCGTCGCTCGCGAAAGACGACGTCGCCCTGCTCAGCCTTGTCCTTGAACCTGATCGGCCCGATCTGGCGGCACGCCAGCGAAACCTCCGAGACCTCCTCGGCCACGCCGAACATACCCTTCACGCCGCCCTTTTCAGGCACCGTGTAGTGGCAGGCGACCCCCTCGACCAGCGGGTCGTCGACACCGTAGACGGCGAGCTTGTCGTCCGGCGTCAGCGCCTTCCAGACGGTCGACTTCTTGAAGATCAGGTCCTCCTGCGCCATCGCGGGCGCGGCCGACGCCAGGCCGAACACCATGGCGGCGAAGGCCGAGAGAACGATGGAACGGCGCATGGCTTGGTCAACTCCCTGGCGACGATGCCGAGCGGATATGGGCACGCCGGACCTAGGCCGCCAGGGGCTTGAAAACGAGATAGGCGGCGGCGAGCGCGCCGACCACGCCGAGCGCGAAGAAGACCAGCTTCAGCCGCGTCATGCCGCTCGCGAACGCGACATCGCCGGCCTCGACGCGGGGATAGCGGTCGAGCAGGCGGGCGACCGCGAGGTTCTCCGCCACGTCGCAGAGCCCGCCGACCAGCCAGCCCCCGCCGCAGAGCGCCGCGACCCACCAGGGCTGGCCGCGCATCGCCAGCCCGGCGACCAGCATGGCGCCGACGATGGCATAGGCGAAGGCACAGGCGACGTCGGCCGGGAGCACCCGGTTGCGGTAGCGCGCCCGCGTGGCCTCGCCGTAAAGTCCGAACAGCTTTTCGACATCCGCGACCGAATAGCCGTCCCAATCGCTTTCCAGCATGCGCGGCACGCCCTGCCGGTTCGACCAGAAGCCGACGAGCCAGTAGAGTACCACGACGAAGACCGGGCCCCAGATGAAGAAGGCGAGCGGGATGCTCGTCGAATAGAGCGGCACGGGGTCGATCATGGTTCTCGGCTCTCGCGGCAGGCGGTTCTTGGGGCGCAGGTTATCCGGCGACCCCGCCGCCGCCAAGCAGGACGCCGCCGGCGGCGATCAGAGCAGGTCTTCAGGCGGGGCGAGGTCGAGACGGCGCAGCTCGACGCGGGTCTGCTGCGAATCGTGCAGCAGGAAATATTCGTCGAGCTGCGGCGGCGCGATGGATGTGCCGGCGAGCATGGCATGGGCCTGGCCCCGGTGATGGATCTGGTGCTGGAAAAGATGCGCCAGCATGTCGTCGACGCGCTCCTCGATCCGGCCGCTCTCGCCGCGGTCGGTCGTCACCGTGGTCGCCAGCAGATCATCGGTTGCTCCATCGCAGAAGCCAATCAGGCGCCGGTCCGTCGCCGCCTGGGCCGGCAGAAGCTGTGCGATGTCCAGAGGCTGGAAGCGCGCGAAGACCTGCCGGCCGAGGCCGCCCCGTTCGAGCGCGTCGATGTAGTACAGATCGACCATCAGATTGTGATTCAGCGTCCCGTGCAGGGAGGGGAAGAAGCTGGTCCGCTCCGCCTTGAAATCGGCGTCGCTCAACTGGGCGCAGGCGCTGAGCAGCCGCCAGTTCGCCCAGGCGTTGTTGTGGGCCATCTTGCGGAAGTGGGCGGCCAACGCCCCGCGTCGGCCGTAGCCCGCGTCAGCCATGCGGCAGCACCTCCTGCTCGATGGCACCGAAGATCGAATGCCCGGCCGCATCCTTCATCTCGATGCGCACCGTGTCGCCGAAACGCAGGAAGGGCGTCTTCGGCTCGCCGTGGCGCAGCGTCTCGACCATGCGCTGCTCGGCGATGCAGACATAGCCCAGCCCGCCTTCGGCGACCGGCTTGCCGGGGCCGCCATCAGCATCGCGATTCGAGACGGTGCCGGAGCCGATGATCGTGCCGGCCGAGAGCCTGCGCGTCGCCGCGGCATGGGCGATCAGCGTGCCGAAGTCGAAGGTCATGTCGGCGCCGGCCTCGGGCCGGCCGAAGGGCGCGCCGTTGAGCTGAGCCAGGAGCGGATGATGCAGCCTGCCATCGCGCCAGGCGGAACCCAGCTCATCGGGCGTAACGGCGACCGGCGAGAAGGCCGAAGACGGCTTTGATTGAACGAATCCAAAGCCTTTTGCCAGTTCGCTCGGAATTCGATTCCGCAAGCTCACGTCATTTGCGAGCATGACGAGACGGATAGCGGCTAGACCCTGATCGCGGCTCGCGCCCATCGGCACGTCGCCCGTCACGACCGCGACCTCGCCTTCGAAATCGATGCCGTCCTCCTCGCTGCGGGCATGGATCGGCCCGCGCGGCGCAAGCAGGGCGTCGCTGCCGCCCTGGTACATCAGCGGATCGGTCCAGAAGTTTTCCGGCGTTGTCGCGCCGCGCGCCCTCCGGGCGAGCTCGACGTGGTTCACATAGGCGGAACCATCCAGCCACTGCAACGCGCGGGGCAACGGCGAAGCGCAGTCATGCTCGTGGAAGCGGAAGGACGGCACCGAGCCGTGCTCCAGCCCTTCAGCGAGGTCGGCGAGGCGCGGTGCGAACCGCTCCCAGTCGTCGAGCGCCGCCTGAAGCGTGGCGACGACCGGGAAGGCGTCGGTCGCGCGCGTCAGATCCCTGGAAACCACGACCAGGCGGCCATCGCGGCCATGCGAGAGAGAGGCGAGCTTCATCCCTTTTCATTCCTTCCCGGACGCGCCAATAAGGACGCAACAAGCTTTTGAGCCGGACCGACCGCGTTGCATCGCAATCCGCTCGGCACCTGCTCTGAACAGGCCTTGGGAGGAGACCATATGGAACGTCGCTCGTTTTTGAAAACGGGGGCTCTCGCCGCAGCCGCGACCGCCGTCGCGGCGCCCGCGGTCGCGCAGTCGCAACCCGAGGTGAAATGGCGGCTGACGTCGAGCTTCCCGAAGTCGCTCGACACCATCTTCGGCACGGCGCAGCAGTTCTCGAAATATGTCTCCGACGCCACGGACGGGAAGTTCGAGATCCAGGTCTTCGCGCCGGGCGAGATCGTTCCCGGCCTGCAGGCGCTCGATGCGGTCTCCTCCGGCACGGTCGAATGCGCGCACTCGCCGACCTATTTCTACATCGGCAAGGACCCGACGCTGGGCCTTGGCACCGGCATCCCCTTCGGCCTCAACGCGCGCCAGCAGCATAGCTGGTGGTATTTCGGCGGCGGCGAGCAGATCGTGAACGGCGTGCTGGACCGCTTCAACGCCTATTCGATTCCCTGCGGCAATTCCGGCTGCCAGATGGGCGGCTTCTTCCGCAACGAACTCAAGAGCGTCGATGACCTCAAGGGGCTGAAGTTCCGCATCGGCGGGATGGGCGGCTCGGTGCTGGCCAAGCTCGGCGTGGTGCCGACGCAGATCGCGCCGGGCGATGTCTACCCGGCGCTCGAGCGCGGCTCGATCGACGCGGCCGAATTCGTGGGCCCCTATGACGACGAGAAGCTCGGCTTCATCCGCGTCGCGAAGTATTACTACTACCCCGGCTTCTGGGAGGGCGGCGCCATGCTGCACCTCATCATCGGCAAGGAAGCCTGGGCCAAGCTGCCGAAGCATTATCAGGCGATCGTCCAGCACGCCTGCGAGGCGGCGAACAACTGGATGCTCGCGAAGTACGACTTCGTGAATCCGGGCGGCCTGCGCCGCCTCGTCGCACAAGGCGCCCAGCTGCGCGCCTTCCCGCTGCCGGTGATGGAGGCGGCGCTGAAGGCCGCCGACGAGTACTATGCGGAGACCAGCGCGAAGAGCCCCGACTTCAAGAAGGGTTACGAATCGATGGTCGCGTTCCGCGGTGAGAACCTGCTCTGGTGGCAGGTTGCAGAGCTTTCGTATGACTCGTTTATGAACCGTCTGAAGGCGCGCTGAGCGCGGCACGCCTCCCCGCCGATCGCCGCGGCGACGTCAGGTCAACTTGATCCGACGCGGCGGGCGGCGGCTGATCGCCTCCTGCAGCTCGGCGCCGACGCGCCTGGGGCGCCGGGCAAACAGCCGGGCGGCCAGCTTCGCGGCACGGCGGCGCTGCCTGACCGTTCGGCGCTCGATCTCGTGCTCCAGCCATGATCCGGATTCCCGCGGCGGCTGTTCGGCGAGATGGCGACTGACCAGGTTCAGGTCGATCACCTCACCGAGACGCCCCCGCAGACGCTCCGCCCGCCGCGCCAGCCGTGTCAGGCGCCCGGGATCGGCCGGAGAAAGGAAGCTCAGCTGGTAGCCCAGATCGACGATCCGGGTTCTCCAGCCGTGCAGGCTCTCCACATCCATCTGACGGGGATCACCGCCCGCCTGGCGCCGCGCCTTGCGATAACTGCGCCTGAAGGCCGGCGTCAGGAAGTCGTCGGCGTGATCCGGCAAGGACCAGCCTGCCACTCGCTCCGAAAGCCGCCGCAGCGCCCGCCGCGCGGAATCGCGCTGGCCGCGCAACAACTCGCCGGCCGCATCCTGCCCCTGCGGCTGCTTGCCACGGGCCGGGCAAAGCTTCCTCAGGATCCTGGCGACGACGTCTGCATCGCGCGCCACGCCGAAGCGACGCCGCAGGCGGCCGGCCTCACGCCGAACGGCCCGCGCCTCCTCGGCCAAGGCCGCCGGGGCGAGCCTCAGCAGGGCGCGCCAGGCCTTCATCAGACGGCGGAAATCGTGGATCCGCCGCCCCGGCTCGTCCGGCCGATCGAGCACGCCGAGCGCGCGCTCCGGGATATCGCGGCAGGCGCGCAGCCAATGGCGCGACCACTGTCGCGCCAGCGCCGCCCTCGCTTCAACCTGCGGCCGTCCTGCCATCGAGCCTTCCACGACATCTGGTCGGCGGAGCTTAGCCGCTCGGGCAGGAGGAGTTCCAGCGAGCATTCGGCGTAGCCCGAAGGGCCGGGGCCGCTCCGCGACCAGTGCCGTCGCACGCGCGGCGAGCGGGAAGACAATGCCGCAGTCGCCCTCTATGCTTGCGATCCATGGCTGCGGATGCTAGCCGCGCCGGCCCGCCAGGCTTTCCGGAACCCTCAGACCCAGCCCATGTCAGCGAAACCGACGCCCTCCCCGCAGGATCAGCTTCTCCGGCTGGAACGCTTCCTGCCCTACCGCCTCAATGTAGTGGGCACGCTGGGCGGACGGGCGCTCGGCCGAATCTATGCGGAGCATTTCGGCATCGGCATTCCGGAATGGCGCGTGGTCGCGCAGCTCGGCGAGTTCGGGAAGCTGACCTCGCGCGATATCGGCGAGCTTGCCCAGATGCACAAGACCAAGGTCTCGCGCGCCGTCACGGAGCTCGAAAAGCGCGGCATGGTCTCGCGCGCCGAGAACCGGCAGGACCGCCGCGAATCCTTCGTGACGCTGACGCCTGCCGGCAAGCGGGTCTACGACCAGATCGTGCCGCTGGCGCTGGGCTTCGAGGCGCGCTGGATCGAGGGCATCGCAGCCGACGAGATCAAGGTGTTCGAGCGCGTGCTTTCGACCCTGACCGAGCGCGGCCGGCTGCTCGCGGGCAACTACCGCGAGGAGGACGGGTCCTAGGCGCCCGATCCAGATCTCCGAACGGCATCCTTCGCCGCCTGGCCCCTCGAGATCGGATCAAGGGGCGAAATGCGCTCCCGCCGCGCTTTCAGAAATACTTCGCCAGATTGCGCCGGATCCGTTCCAGCGGGTCCTCACCCTCCGGCGGATAGGCGAAGGCCTCGCCCGTGATCGTCTCGTAGGCACGGACGTAGACGGCCGATGTCTGGTCGATCAGCTCCTGCGGGATCGGCGGCAACTCCTCCTTGTAGGGATCGCAGCGTGCGACCACCCAATTGCGCACGAAATCCTTGTCGAAGGATTCCGGCTTGCCGCCGGACTCAAACCGCTCGGCGTAGCTTTCGGCGAACCAGTAGCGGCTCGAATCGGGAGTGTGAATCTCGTCGGCCAGCAGGATGTTGCCTTCAGCGTCGGTTCCAAACTCGTATTTCGTATCGGCGAGGATGAGCCCGCGTTCGCCGGCGAGCTTCTGCCCGCGGGCGAAGAGTGCCAGCGCATGGGCCGACACCGTGTCCCACTGCGTCTGCGTCAGCAGGCCGCCGCCGACGATCTGCGCCGCCGAGAGCGGCTCGTCATGGCCGCCGTCGAAGGCCTTGCTGGTCGGGGTGATGATCGCCTGCGGCAGCTCCTGGTTGTCGCGCAGGCCGTCCGGCAGGCGGATGCCGTACATCTCGCGCTGCCCCTGCTTGTAGAGGGTCAGGATCGAGGTGCCGGTCGTGCCGGCGAGATAGCCGCGGACGACCATCTCGACCGGCAGGATGTCGAGGCGCTTGCCGACGACCACGTTGGGATCGGGGTATTCGAGCACGTGGTTCGGGCAGATGTCGGCCGTGCGCTCGAACCAGTACCGCGCCGTCTGGGTCAACACCTGCCCCTTGAGGGGAATCGAGGCGATGGCGCGGTCGAAGGCCGAAAGCCGGTCCGTCGAGATCAGGATGCGCCTGCCGTCGGGCAGATCGTAATTCTCCCGGACCTTGCCGCGATAATAGTTCGGCAATTCCGGGATGACGGCTTCGTGAAGCGGCAGGAAAGCGGACATGGGCGGCGCGGCCTCGCGGCGGATGGAGCTGGCGGGGTAAAAATCGCAGGATCGTCGCGGTGCTTCTAGAGCATTTTCGGGGGGTGTGGACACAGCCTCGCGCGAAGAAAAGGACGGTCGTTCGCAAGATTGGAACTTGTCCACCGGCGGCGTGGCGTGCGCCGGCGCGGATTGTCGCGCAGGCCTGGATGTGGCATGCCGGGCCGTGCCGGCTTGGCCGAGTCAGCGTCGGGCCTGAGGGCGGGTTCCATAGTTCCGTCGCGTTTGGCGGGTGTTGTTGGCGGGAGTTTCAAGGCCGGATGGCCTGCTCCGACAAGTGGATGACGTGACCCGACTTGCGATGATGCTGCGAATTTCCAGACGCTTCGGCGTGGCTCTGCTGGCGCTGACGGCCATGAGCGGAGCGGCCGCTGCCCAGTCCGCATCCTGCGAGGCGTGGCGGGCGGAGCTTCAGAGCCTGCAAGGACGAAGCGGTGGCGATGCGCGGGCCGCACAGGCAGCCCAGCGCGTCGGCGCGCAACTCGCCAGGCTGAGCGGCCAGTATCGCGCGATGGGCTGCGAACGCGGCGGCTTCCTCTTCTTCGGCGAGCAGGTACCGCCGCAATGCGGCAGCATCCGCGCCCAGCTGGGCCAGCTCCAGGCCCAATACGGCGCCCTGCAGCGGCAGGCCCAGGGCGGCGGCCTCGAGCAGCGGCGTGCCCAGCTCGCAGCCGCGATCAGCAACAATTGCGGGCCACGCCAACGCGGCTTCTTCGACACCATCTTCGGGCGCGATCCCGGGCTGGGCGGGGTCGATTCGACGCTGCCCGAGCTCGACCCCGAGCAATCGGTGATCGAGCCGGAAAAGCCGCGTCTGGGCGGACCGCAGACCGTCTGCGTGCGCAGTTGCGACGGCTATTTCTTCCCGCTCGCCAACAATACCGGCAACGCTGACGAGATGTGCCAGGCGCTCTGCCCGAACGCCGAGACCACGGCCTTCGGCATGAGCGCCGGCGGTGACATCCAGAACGCGGCCTCGCGCTCGACCGGGCAGCCCTATTCGTCGCTGCCGAACGCGGGAAAGTACCAGCACAGCGTCGATTCGACCTGCACCTGCCGCGCCCAGGGCCAGAGCTGGTCGCAGACGTTGAAGAACGCCGAATATCTGCTCGACAAGCGCAAGGGGGACGTCATCGTCACCGAGCAGCGTGCGGCCGAGCTCTCGCGGCCGAAGCCGGACCCGAAGCGCCGAGGCGCCGCGGCGGAAGCCGCCGTCACGCCGGCCCCGGCTGCCGAAGCGGCCGACGAGAAGCCACTGCCCTCCGAGAACTCCCCGACATCCGGGACGGAATCGGCGGGCGTCGGGCCGGATACGGTCGGAGAAAAGGTTCTGGACAAGGGCGACGGGCTGAAGAGCGAATCGCGCAGCGTCACGGGCGAGCGTCGTGCCGTGCGGATCGTCGCGCCGAACCTCGCGCCCAATCTCAGCCCGCAGCTGGTCAGGCCCTGATCGAAAAGTTCCATGCGCAGAGCACGGGGCTTACCGCCAGCGAGCGCCGGGCGCCTCTCTGGACGCATGGCCGGGAGCATCGCATAACAAGCGTCTCTTCCCCGCCGGGAGGCGACCAGACCGCATCCTGCCCGCATCGCGGCGCTTGCCTCTGACGTTCCCCCGTCCCATGCAGAGGCCGCCATGTCGGACGTCAGCGCGCAGCAGCCGCACCATCCGCACCCCATCGAGCTCGCCGACGCCAGGCGCCGGATCAAGGCGATCTTCATCGGCTCCGTCGGCAATCTGGTCGAATGGTACGACTTCTACGCCTACACGGCCTTCGCACTCTATTTCGCGCCGCATTTCTTCCCCTCGCACGACCCCGTCGTGCAGCAGCTCAACGCCGCCACGCTGTTCGCCGCCGGGTTCATCGTGCGCCCGGTCGGGGGCTGGCTGTTCGGCCATCTGGCGGACCGCTACGGCAGACGCCTGTCGCTGATGGTGTCGGTGCTGATGATGTGCTTCGGCTCGCTGATCATCGCCTTCACCCCGACCTACGAGACGATCGGCTTCGCCGCCCCCGCGCTGCTGGCGCTGGCGCGCATCATCGAGGGCCTGAGCCTCGGCGGCGAGTACGGAGCGAGCGCGACCTATCTGACCGAGATCGCCGATCCCGAGCATCGCGGCTTCTATTCGAGCTTCCAGTATGTGACGCTGATCGGCGGGCAGCTCACCGCCATCCTCGTGCTGCTCCTGCTGCAGAACGTCTTCCTCACGCACGAGCAACTCGTGGCCTGGGGCTGGCGCATTCCCTTCGTCATCGGCGCGGCACTCGCCATCACCGCCATGGTCATGCGCCGGCACATGCAGGAGACTGAGGCGTTCGAGGCCGCGAAGGGCACCATGACGCGAGAAAGCTCGCTGCGCGGCCTGATGAAATATCCGCGCGAGGTCGCGATCGTGGTCGGCCTCACGGCCGGCGGCACCGCCGCCTTCTACACCTTCACCACCTACATGCAGACCTTCGTCAAGCAGACGGTGGGCCTTTCCGATATCGTGACGACCTACGTCATCGCCGGCTCGCTCATCTTCGCCTCGATCCTGCAGCCGGTCTACGGGCTGATCTCCGACAGGATCGGCCGCAAGCCGGTGCTGATGTTCTTCGGCATAGCCGGCACCCTGCTGACCGTGCCGATCCTGACGACGCTCGCCGGCACCAAATCCGCCTGGACGGCGTTCCTGCTGATCTGCGGCGCCTGGATTTTCACCGCGGGCTACACCTCGATCAATGCCGTGGTGAAGGCGGAGCTGTTTCCGACGGCCGTCCGCGCGACCGGCGTAGCCGTGCCCTATGCCGTGACGGTCTCGATCTTCGGCGGCACGGCGCCCGCGATCGCCCTGTTCTTCAAGCAGCAGGGCCACGAGCAGTGGTTCTTCTATTACCTCGCCGGTATGATCTTCATCTCGTTCCTGGTGTATGCCCTGATGCGCGACACCAAGCACGCCTCCGCGATGCAGCGGCACGAGTGAGGCGCGAAGGGCTCAGGCGCTTTCGCCGGCCAGCCGCTTCAGCGCCTTCTCCCGCCCGATCAGCGGCAAAAGCGCCGCCAGCTCCGGGCCGTGGTCGAGCCCGGTCAGGGCTTGGCGCAGCGGCATGAACAGCGCCTTGCCCCTGGCGCCGGTGGCGGCGGAGACGGCCTGCGTCCAGTTCTTCCAGCTCGCGGCGTCGTAAGGCTCCGGCGGCAGCGCTGCGGCCGCCTTCGCCGCGAAGTCCGGCTCGGTGATGACGGGCACGACCGGCCCCTCGACGACCCTCCACCAGAGCTTCGCCTCCTCGAATTTGCCGAGATTGCCGCGGACGGCCAGCCAGAAGGCCTCGCCACCGCCGATGCCGGCCGCCGCGAGCCGGTCCGCGACCGCCATGAACGGCATCTGGTGCAAGGTTCGCGCGCTGAGCGTCTCCAGCTCGTGCTCGTCGAACTTCGCCGGCGCCCGCGACACGTGCGCGAGCTCGACGAGCGACGCGAGTTCGTCGAGGCTCGCGACCGGACGCACCGCATCGGACGTGCCGACGAGCACCGCCAGCGCCGCCACGGCCAGAGGCTCGACGCCGGATTCGCGCAGGCCGCGCAACGAAAGATGCCCAAGGCGCTTCGAGAGCCCTTCTCCGCTCGCGGTAGTCAGCAGGTTGTGATGGCCGAAGACCGGAAGGGCGGCACCAAGCGCCTCGAATATCTGTGCCTGGACCGCGGTGTTGGTGACATGGTCCTCGCCTCGGATGACGTGGCTCACGCCGGTCTCGACGTCGTCGACCACCGAGGGCAGCGTGTAGAGATAGCTGCCGTCCTCGCGGACCAGCACCGGATCGGAGAGCGAGGCGCAATCGACATGGGAGGGGCCGCGCACCAGATCGTCCCAGGCGACGTCCCGCGCCTCGAGCAGGAAGCGCCAGTGCGGCTTGCGGCCCTCGGCCGCGAAGGCAGCCTTCTGCTCCGCCGTGAGCTTCAGCGCGGCTCGGTCGTAGATCGGAGGCAGGCCGCGCGCGAGCTGGCGCTTGCGACGGCGGTCGAGCTCGTCGGGGGTCTCGTAGCAGGCATAGAGCCGGCCGGCGGCGCGCAGCCGGCCGGCAGCCGCGTCGTAGATCGCGAGCCGCTCGGACTGCCGGATGACCGCGTCGGGCCGGATGCCGAGCCAGCCGAGATCCTCGGCGATGGCGTCGGCGTATTCCGCCTTCGAGCGCGCGATGTCGGTGTCGTCGTAGCGCAGCAGGAAACGGCCGTGGTGGCGCCGGGCAAAGAGCCAGTTGAACAGCGCCGGCCGAGCGTTGCCGATATGCAGATAGCCGGTGGGGGACGGCGCGAAGCGCACCAGCGGAGAATGCGAGGTCGACGATGTCATGCCGCGGCTTATCGCGCGTTTGCCGGCGGGCGACAATCGTGCCGGTAACCGAAATTCCCCATCGTTAACCGCGCATTAGGGTTACCAAGGCATGAATTGACCCGGGCAGGCGAGACGGGACCAGCCGAATACTGCCGGGGAGATCAGGATGCGTATCCGTTCCATGACATGCGTGGCCGGCGCCGCTGTTGTTGCGGCGATGCTCGGCTCGCCGGCCGTCGCGGCCGATTATCCGGTGCTGCGCGGCTCACAGATCGACGACGCCCCGCCGGCGCCGGCATTGCTGGGTGGCTCGACCAATTGGTCGGGCTTCTATTTCGGTGGCGGCGCGGGAGCGTCCGACACCAAGTTCAAACCCGGCACCGGCCTGCAGGACCTGGCGAATTTTGCCTTCCGAAACACCACGCTCGGCCAGCAGGTCAACATGGGTTCGCTGGTCAACAACCTTCCCGAAAAGAGCGACAGCGGCGTCACCTACTTCGGCTTCCTCGGCTACAATTGGGCGTTTGGCGACGCGGTGCTGGGCCTGGAAGCAGATTATACCCGATCGGGCCACGCCTATCAGATCGACGACTATATCGCCCGCCGCGTCGTGACGCCTGACGGGACGGTCAACGACTTCTCCCTGACGACGAACCAGAGCGCCAAGCTCAACGATTATGGTACGGCTCGCCTGCGCATGGGCTGGGCTTTCGGCAACTTCATGCCTTTCGCCACGATCGGCGGCGCTGTCGGCCGGTTCAACACCAGTTCGACGGTGACGGCCACCAACTATCTGACGCAGACCAATCCCGTGACCGGCGCAGTCTATCAGGGCACCGCTGCCGGATATCCCCTCACCGTCGGCGCGACCAAAAAGAACGTCTACGGCTTCGGCTTGGCGGTCGGCGGCGGCGTGGATTGGGCGCTCGGCGAGAACATCTTCCTGCGCGGCGAATACCAGCTGATCCGCTTCGCGGATGTCGAAGGTACGACCACCACAGTCAACACGGCGCGTGCTGCGGTCGCCGTCAAGTTCTGACCAGACAGACCTGCCGCAACGAAAAAGGCCGGAGCACGAGCTCCGGCCTTTCCTGTTTCGATCGTCGAGAGCACGGGCTACTCGGCCGCCTCGACCTGCGGGCGCACCCGCCCGGCCCGCTCGCGCTTGACCAGCTCGGCGACGAGGAAGGCGAGCTCGAGCGCCTGCTCGGCGTTGAGGCGGGGGTCGCAGACCGTGTGGTAGCGGTCGTTGAGATCGGCGTCGGTCATGCCGCGCGCCCCGCCGGTGCATTCGGTGACGTTCTTGCCGGTCATCTCGAGGTGCAGGCCGCCGGCATGGGTGCCTTCGGCCTGGTGGACGGCAAAGAAGTTCTTCACCTCGGTCATGATCAGATCGAACGGCCGGGTCTTGTAGCCGCTCGCGGCCTTGACCGTGTTGCCGTGCATCGGGTCGCAGGACCAGACCACGTTGCGCCCTTCCCGCTTGGTGGCGCGCACCAGCGCCGGGAGGTTGTCGAAGACCTTGTCGGCGCCGAAGCGGGCGATCAGGGTCAGCCGGCCTGCCTGGTTCTGCGGATCGAGCACCTCGATCAGCTTGAGCAGGCCGTCGACCGTGGTCGAGGGACCGCATTTCAGGCCGATCGGGTTCCTGATGCCGCGGAAGAACTCGACATGGGCATGATCGAGCTGGCGCGTGCGGTCGCCGATCCAGACCATGTGGCCGGAGGTGTCGTACCACTCGCCGGTGGTGGAATCGACGCGCGTCATCGCCTGCTCATAGCCGAGCAACAGCGCCTCGTGGCTGGTGTAGAAATCGGTCGTGCGCATCTCCGGATGGGTCTCCGGATCGATGCCGATGGCGCGCATGAACTCCAGCGCCTCGGTGATGCGCTCGGTGACCTCCTGATAGCGATGCGACTGCGGGCTGTCCTTGACGAAGCCGAGCATCCAGCGATGCGCGTTGTCGAGGTTGGCGTAGCCGCCCGAGGCGAAGGCGCGCAGCAGGTTCAGCGTCGCGGCCGACTGTCTGTAGGCCTCGAGCTGCCGGCGCGGATCGGGTACGCGGGCCTCGGCCGTGAAGGCGATGTCGTTGACGATGTCGCCCTTGTAGCTCGGCAGCTCGACGTCGCCGATCTTCTCGTTCGGCGCCGAGCGCGGCTTGGCGAACTGCCCGGCGATGCGCCCGACCTTCACGACGGGCGAGCCGCCGGCGAAGGTCAGCACGACCGCCATCTGCAGGAACAGCCGGAAGAAATCCCGGATGTTGTCGGCGGAGTGCTCCGCGAAGCTCTCCGCACAATCACCGCCCTGCAGGAGGAAGGCCTCGCCGGCCGCGACCTTGCCCAACGCCCGTTTGAGCTTGCGCGCCTCCCCTGCAAAAACGAGCGGCGGAAAGCCGGCGAGCTGCTGCTCGACCGCCTTCAAGGCTGCCTGGTCCGGATAATCCGGAATCTGCTGGGCGGGCCTGGCCCTCCAGCTCTCTGGCGTCCACCGCTCGGACATGGGACTACGTGCTCCTGACCTCTCGAAGATCGCGCGTCGTTAACCTTGGGTCGCGCGAAGGGGCGGCTATACACCCTGACGGCAGGGATGGCCACCGCTGCCAACGAGGCGCGCCGGCGGCCCGGCGCAAGGGTGCGATTGCACGGATCGCATCATCGCGTTCGACCGGCGGGGCTGAGAGCCGGATTCACCGTGTCGGCAGCTCGACGTGGGGCTGCGTCCGGCGACTGGTCTCAGCTTGCCCGCGGCGTCCGCATCGTCACCAGTTCCTCGGCCGCGCTCGGATGCAGCGCCACGGTGCGGTCGAAATCCGCCTTGGTCGCGCCCATCGTGACCGCGATCGCCGCCGCCTGGACGATCTCGCCGGCATCGTGGCCGAGGATATGGACGCCCAGCACCTTGTCGGTCTTCGCATCGATGACGAGCTTCATGTAGATGCGCTCGTGCCTGCCCGAGATCGTCGCCTTCATGGGACGGAAGCCGGACTCGAAGACGCGCAGCTCATGCCCCGCGGCCACGGCCTGGGCCTCGGTCAGCCCGACCGTGCCGACCTCCGGCGTGGTGAAGACGGCCGAAGCGATGGTG
This sequence comes from Allobosea sp. 67-29, assembly GCF_001898115.1. Classification (GTDB taxonomy): domain Bacteria; phylum Pseudomonadota; class Alphaproteobacteria; order Rhizobiales; family Beijerinckiaceae; genus Allobosea. The sequence goes on from NZ_MKSQ01000008.1 coordinate 203,182, forward strand.
CCGTGATCGACCGTCCACGTCTTGCCGCCGAAGACGGAGTCGGCGAAGGCGTGCCCCTCGCGGATCGCGACGGGCGTGAGGTTCACCCGGTTGGTGACGTCGCCGACTGCGTGGATCGAGGCAACGCTGCTGGCCGATGCGGCGTCGACCGCGATCTCGCCGAGCGCCCCGAGCCTGACCCCGGCTTTCTCCAGCCCGAGCCCCCTGGTATTCGGCCGCCGCCCCGTCGCGACCAGCACGACATCGGCCTCGATGGGCGCTCCCGTCGCGCAATGCGCGCGGCGGGCACCGTCCGGCAACTCCTCGATGCGCTCGATGGTGCAGCCGAGACGGAAGGCGATGCCGGCCTCCTTCAGCGCATCGCGCAGGCGGTTGCGGATGTCCTCGTCGAATCCGCGCAGGATGTTGTCGCCGCGATGCAGGACGGTGACGGCGACGCCCAGCCGCGCGAAGAGGCTCGCGAACTCCAGCGCGATATAGCCGCCGCCGACGACGAGCAGCCGCTTCGGCAGCGTCGGCAGATGGAAGACCTCATTCGAGGAAATGCCAAGCTCGCCGCCAGGGATCGGCGGATCGAAAGAAGGCCAGCCGCCGGTCGCGACCAGGATGTGGCGTGCGGTGACGACCTCGCCGCTTCGCTGCAGACGGACCGCATGCGGTCCCTCGATCACCGCCCGCTCCTCGCGGATCTCGACCTTCGCGCCTTCGAGACCCTTGCGATAGAGGCCTGAGAGGCGGGTGACCTCGTTCGCCACCGCGTCGCGCAGCGTCGGCCAGTCGAAGGACGGCGTGCCGGGCAGTGTCCAGCCGAAGCCGGCGGCATCCTCGAAATCGTCGGCGAAGCGGCTGGCATAGACGAAGAGCTTTTTCGGGACGCAGCCGCGAATGACGCAGGTGCCGCCGATGCGATCTTCCTCGGCGATCATGACCCGCGCGCCGTGGCCTGCGGCGATGCGCGCCGCGCGAGTACCGCCGGAACCGGCCCCGATGACGAAGAGATCGACGTCGAATTCAGCCATTGTCTTCTCCTTGTCGCAGGCTCGTGCCGGGGCCGAACCACAGGATCGCAGCACCCAGAACGGCAATCCACCATCCCTGCCAGGCGCCGTGCCCGACAACGGAAATCGCGAAGGCTGCCGCAAACAGCGCCAGCCGCGGCGCCATCTCCGACGGCGTCAGCCGCCGCAGCCGCAGCAGCAGGAACAGGCCCGCCAGCGTAAGCAGCCCGGCCCCGACGGCGCCGGTCTCGGCCCAGGCCTGCAGCGGCATGTCGTGAGGGTGCCCCACTGCCAGCAAGGCCCGGTGTTCCGGTGCCACCTCGGCCGCCACCGGATTCCGCTCCATCGTCGCGGAGGTGCCAAAGCCCGCCCCGGCGATCGGCCGCGCCCGCGCCACCTCGCCGAAGCTGAGCCAGATGTCGATCCGGGCCTGGCCGGTCATCACGGCGAAGCGGTTCAGGATGATCGAAGGCAGCCAGTTATGTGCGGCGACCCCGAGGACCGGCGCCATCGCCATGGTGAGGACGAAGGCGCAGCCAATGGCCGCCAGCGTCAGGCGCGGCCGAAGCGCCGACAGCAGCCAGCAGATCGCACAGACGGCGAAGCCGAGCCGCGCGGAGGCGCTTTCGGAGCGGAGCGCCAGGGCAGCCACGGCGAGCCCGACGAGCACGGCGAGAACCCTGTCGGCGCGCCGCGCACCGGGCAGGTTCCAGAGGCCATGGATCGTGGGCACCGCGAGCACGAGCGTGGTGATCGCAGGACGATTGAAGACGAAGCCCATCAGCTTTCCGACGCCAAGCGCCGCACGCTGGGACAGCCCGGAGGCCAGCTCGACGATCGCCAGCAGACAGGCGAGGACGAGCGCGAGCGCGAGCGTCCGCAGCCAGCCCGGCCGCGGCCTGAACCGGCCGGAACACGCGATGGCGAGAGCGAACGCGACCGGCAGCACGAGCTCGGCCCAGGCGCGCAGGGACGCTGCCGGCTCATGGCTCCAGAGAATGGTGACGAGCGCCCAGGCGAGGAAGCCGGCGAGCGCCAGCGCGGGCGGCGTCGCGAGCAGACGGCGCAGCGACGCTGCGAGGTCCTGTCCTCGCCCGGCTGCCACGGCCGCGGCGAGGAACGGGACGACCGCCAGACCGAGCATCAGCGGAGCCGAGCGATTGGCAAGCCACATCGCCAGCGGCATCACCGCCAGCAGCGTGGCGCCGGTCGAGGCCAGGCGCCGGGGCAGCGCCGATTTCGGCGCAGATAGATGGCGACGCGCGGGAGGTGTCTCACTCATGCGCTGCGCTTACGTGATCAGGCGAAACCTCGCCAGCACGTTGTCGCGAGCCCATCGCAGAGTCGTAGGAACAAAGGCGTAGATCCTGCAGAAATGGGCCGCCGACCCCGAAAATTATTGACAGGACATTATTCAATCGGGCGCAATTGACGCCCGGCGCGGCAGGATGTCACAGCCCTGCTGCCCCAAGAAACGACGGCAAACGCCGTAACCGGAGGAATCCATGCTGACATCGATCCTGAAGCGCGGCGCGATCACGGCGGTGGCCCTTGCCGCGCTCTCGACGGCCGCGTTCGCCCAGCTCAACGAACTGAAGATCATGGCACCCGCGGCTCCCGGCGGCGGCTGGGATGGCACTGCCCGCTCCATGCAGCAGGCTCTTACCGGCGCGGGCATCGTCAAGAGCGTGCAGGTCAACAACGTCACCGGCGCGGGCGGCACGATCGGCCTCTCCCAGCTCATCGGCGCTAAGGGCCAGGGCGACCAGCTCATGGTCAACGGCTTCGTGATGGTCGGCGCGATCCTGCTCAACAAGTCGCCGGTCAACCTGACCCAGATCACTCCGATCGCGCGCCTGACGGCCGAGGCCGAGGTCATCGTCGTGCCGGCCGAGTCGCCGCTGAAGACCGCCAAGGATCTCGCCGAGAAGCTCAAGGCCGATCCCGCCAAGGTGACCTGGGCAGGCGGCTCCGCCGGCGGCACCGACCACATCCTCGCCGCCCTGTTCGCGCAGGCCGTCGGCGCCGATGCCAAGAAGATCAACTACATCCCGTTCTCGGGTGGCGGCGAGGCGCTCGCGGCCATGCTCGGCGGACGCGTCACGGCCGGCGTTTCCGGCTATGGCGAGTTCGAGGGCCAGATCAAGGCCGGCAAGCTGCGCGTGCTCGCGGTCTCCTCGCCGAAGCGGCTCGAGAATGCGCCGGACGCGCCGACTCTGAAGGAGCAGGGCATCGATCTCGAGCTCCTGAACTGGCGCTCCGTCGTCGCCCCTCCCGGCCTCTCGGCCGAGCAGACCAAGGCTCTGACCGACACGGTCGAGAAGATGGCGAAGTCGAAGGAGTGGCAGGAAATCCTGAAGGCGCGCGGCTGGGACGACGCCTTCCTGGCCGGCCCGGCGTTCGACAGCTTCCTGAAGAACGAGATCGAGCGCGTCGGCAAGGTGATGCACGAGGTCGGCCTGGTGAAGTAGGGCCACGGCCTGTTCCATCGGAGAGGCCGGAGACTCCCGGCCTCTCCCTTTTTTATCGCCCGTGCGTCGCTCCGGCGCCGCCTACCGCCCGGAACCGCCATGACGAACGAGACTCGCGCGCAAGGCGCCGACAAGCCGGCCCTGATCGTCGGCGTCCTGTTGCTGGCCGTCGCCTTCCTCGTCGGCTACGACGCCTCGCAGCAGACCATCACCTCGACCTATGGAATCGGCCCCACCGCCATGCCCTACGTCGTGGCTTGCGGGCTCGTCGTTCTCGGCCTCGCCCATTTCGTCACCGCCTTTCGCGGCGGGCTCCCCAAGCCCGACGCCGCCGACAGCCAGGCACTGCTCTGGATCGCGGGCGGCCTCGTCTGCCTGATCGGCTGCATCGGGCTCGGAGGCGGATTCGTCATCGCCATCGCCCTGCTCTTCGCCTGCACGTCGCGCGGCATGGGCCGGCAAGCCCTCGCGGTCGACCTTGCGATCGGCTTCGTGCTCGGCCTCGCAATCTATCTCACCTTCGCCAAGCTCCTGACGCTGATCCTGCCGTCGGGACCGCTCGAGCGCCTGTTCCTCTGAGGAGAGCGGCACGATGGATACCCTGCTCTCCCTGCTCCATGGCTTCACCGTCGCCCTCGAGCCATCGAAGCTGCTGTTCTGCCTGATCGGCGTCTTCCTCGGCACTGCCGTGGGCGTGCTGCCCGGCATCGGCCCGGCCCTGACGGTCGCGCTGCTGCTGCCGGTCACCTTCAAGCTCGACCCCGGCGGCTCGCTCATCATGTTCGCCGGCATCTACTACGGCGGCATGTATGGCGGCTCGACGACCGCGATCCTGCTGAACGCCCCCGGAGAAAGCGCCTCGCTCGCGACCGCGCTCGAAGGCTCGAAGATGGCCAAGGCCGGTCGCGGCGGCCCGGCGCTCGCGACATCGGCCATCGGCTCCTTCGTCGCCGGGCTGATCGCGACGATCGGCCTCGCCTTCCTCGCTCCCTGGCTGGTCGAGGTCGCGGTGAAGTTCGGCCCCTGGGACTATTTCGCCCTGATGATCGTCGCCTTCGTCACCGTCTCGGCGACCTTTGGCGACTCCCCGCTGCGCGGCCTCACCAGCCTGTTCCTCGGCATCGCGCTCGGGCTGATCGGCATCGACAAGCTGACCGGACAGGCGCGCCTGACCTTCGGCGTGCCGGAATTGCTCAATGGCGTCGAGGTCACGACGCTCGCTGTCGGCCTCTTCGCGGTGGGCGAAGCCTTCTACGTTGCCTCCAAGCGCTTCCGCGACCCGGAGGAGATCATCCCGATCAAGGGCTCGCTGTGGATGACCAAGGAGGACTGGAAGCGCTCCTGGGCTCCGTGGCTGCGCGGCACCGCCTTCGGCTTCCCGATCGGCGCGCTGCCGGCCGGGGGCGCCGAGGTGCCGACCTTCCTGAGCTATTCGACCGAAAAGAAGCTCTGCAAGTATCCCGATGAGTTCGGCAAGGGCGCAATCGAGGGCGTCGCCGGGCCGGAGGCGGCCAACAACGCCTCGGCCGCCGGCACGCTGGTGCCGCTGCTGACGCTCGGCCTGCCGACCTCGGCGACGGCGGCGATCATGCTCGCCGGCTTCCAGCAATATGGCCTCAATCCCGGCCCGCTGCTCTTCGCGGAGAAGCCCGACCTGGTCTGGGGCCTGATCGCCTCGCTGTTCATCGCCAACGTCATGCTGGTGATCCTCAACCTGCCGCTGATCGGGCTTTGGGTCCGGCTGCTGGCGATCCCGCAGCCCTGGCTCTATGCCGGCATCCTCGTCTTCGCGACGATGGGGACGCTCGCCGTCAACGGCTCGCCGGTCGAGCTGACGATGCTCTTCGCCTTCGGCTTCATCGGCTACCTGATGCGCCGCTACGACTATCCCGTGGCACCGATGGTGGTCGGGCTCATCCTCGGCCCGATGGCGGAGGCCCAGCTCAGGCGCGCCCTGCAGATCAGCCTCGGCGACCCGATGATCCTGCTGCAGAACCCGATCTCGGCGACGCTGCTGGGCATCGCCTTCCTCGCACTGGTCGCGCCATTCGTGATGAAGGGTCTCAACCGGTTCAAGGCGTCGGAGGACTGACGAGGCCGAGCCGGAAGAGGCTCTCTCCGGTCGCGACCAGCGCCTCGGCTGCCGGCCGCGGCTGCCAGCCGAGCATCGCCTGCGCCTTGGCGCTCGTCGCGTTCTTCTCGCGCCCGAGTTCGGGCGTGGCTGCCTGCCGCGCCGTGGCGCTGAAGCGGGCGACGAGCCGTACCAGCCAGTTCGGCAGCACCAGCGTCGAGACGCGCCCGGCCCGTGCCCCGAGCCCGTCCTTCAGAGCCCGCGCGATGGCCTGCATGCTGAGGAAGTCGCCGGCCGTGGCGAGGAAGCGCTCTCCCGCGGCGGCCGGATCGGTCATCGCGCGCAGGTGCAGATCGGCCACGTCGCGCACATCGACGACGCCGAACATGAGCTGCGGCAAGGCGCGCAACCGGCCCTCCAGCATGCTCCTGACCAGCACGATCGAGGCCGAAAGATCGGCCCCGAGCACCGGACCGAAGATGCCGACGGGATTGACGACGGCCAGTTCCATGCCCTGCCCCTCTCCGTCCATGAAGTCCCAGGCCGCCTTCTCGGCCAAGGTCTTCGATCGCGGATAGGCGGCCAGCCCCGATGCGACCGGATCCGTCCAGTCGCGCTCGTCATAGGGCCGGCCGGGAGAGCCGCCATAGCCGATCGCGGCGAAGGACGACGTCAGGACCACCCGCCGAACCCCGGCCCGCTTTGCGGCCCGGAGCACGCGCAGGCTCCCGTCACGGGCCGGACCGATCAGCTCGCCCTCGTCGCGGGGCGTTGCCGCCGGCAGCGGGGAAGCGACGTGCAGAACATATGTGCAGCCGGCCACCGCGGCATCCCAGCCATCGTCAGCTGCCAGGTCGGCGATCGCGATCGCGAGACGGCCGTCGAGCGAGGCGCCGGCGCCCGCCAGGGACGCCCGCAGAGCGCCCTCCCGCTCCGCCGAGCGCAAGGTCGTGCGGACATCGTGACCCGCTTCGAGCAGCGCGAGGATGCAGTGGCCGGCAACGAAGCCGGAGCCCCCGGTCACGAGGACGGTTTCGCGGGCCATGACCTGGGTCTCCATCGCGTCGGCAGCGCCGGGGACCCGAGCTGCGAAAATACCGGAGGCCGCCTCTCCTCCGTCGCGCGAACGGCCGGTGGGGTTGCCACCGGCCGTTCGCAAGGTCGATCATCGTGCCTGGACGCGCCAGCTTCGGCACAGACCGTCAACGCAGCGACGCGCATCCATGCACCGGCGACGCCCGCAAGCGCGTCAGAGCGTGTGGCCGCGCTTGCGCATCTCCTGCGAGAGCCGGTCGAACAGGTAGTTGCTCGTCTGAACGCTCCAGGGCTGCAGCACCGGCAGCACGTCGTTCATGGCCTCGCCCCGCATCTTCGAATAGGTCTGCCCGAGCGGCGACTTGAAGAAATCCGCAACGCCCTTCAGATCGGCCTCGGACATCTTCCGGGCGAAGGCCTCAGCCACGAGCTTCGCCATCTCCTCGGCCCGCTTGTCGGCCTCCGGCTTCAGCTCGGCGACGATGGCGTCGACATCCTTCTTCAGTTCCGGCCGCGTCGCGATCAGCTGCGGCGCGTTCTCCTCGAACTCCTTGTAGATGCCGGTGATGGTCTGCGTGACGCCGGTCAGGTCCATGACCTCGCGAGCCACCTGGATATGGCTCGGAGTCAGGACCGGAGCCTGCGCGAAGACAGGAGCGGCGCAGACCAGCACCAGGCCGAGAAGCGCGCTGGCGAGAGAATGGCGGACCATCGATTCAAAACCCCTTCATCTGTAACGCCGCATCCGGAAAGCCCGGCGACGCCTCCGGCCCCGCGGGCCCATTGCCGCGTTCCTTAGCGTGGATCGCGCCCGAATGGAATCATTCGACCCGACCGAGCAGCCGGAGCCCATCCGCCCCGGCCAGGATCGCTCCGGTGGCGAGGCCGATGAACAGGCCGTGCTCGACTACACCCGGAACAGCGTTGAGAGCCTGAGCCAACAATTCCGGCCGCTCTATGGCGCCGAGATGGGCGTCGAGAATGAAATGTCCGCCGTCAGTCACGAGCGGGCCGTCATCCGCCCCGGCGCGAAGCGTCAACCGGCCGGCGGCGCCCGACGCCTCGATCGCGACCGCAACCGCGCGCCGCGTCGCCTCCAGACCGAAGGGCACCACTTCGATCGGCAGCGGGAAGCGGCCCAGCATCTGTACGAGCTTGCCGTCATCGGCGATCACGATCATGCGCGCGGAGGCCGCCGCCACGATCTTCTCGCGCAGCAGCGCGGCGCCGCCGCCCTTGATCAGGCGGAGCTGAGGGTCGACCTCGTCGGCACCGTCGACCGTCAGGTCGAGCGCCGGCGTCTCGTCGAGGGTCGACATCGGTATGTTCAGGGACAGGGCCTGGGCCTGCGTCGCCTCGGACGTCGCGACGCAGAGGACGTCCAGCCCCTCCGCGACCCGCCTGCCGAGCAGATCGACGAAATGCTTCGCGGTCGAGCCGGTTCCAAGCCCCAGCCGCATGCCGGGGCGGACGAGTTCGAGTGCGCGGGCCGCGGCCTGCCTCTTCAGTTCGTCGGCGTTCATCGTCGTATCCGGAGGGCCTTCTGGAGGTCGGTCGCCGCCGAAGCGGCTGGCGCGCCCTCCTGCCGTGCCGGCAGAGCCGAGTCCAGCCCCCATCTCGGAAATTGCGCCGGTCGGACCTATTTCCCCTGCGGCGTGCACACCGTCTTGTCGTCGAAGACGTAGCAGATGCTCATCTCGCCCGTCCGCAGGTTGACGCGGAAGATGCCGCCCTCCTTCTCGTGCCGGGACGGCATCAGGCCATATTCGCCCGGCGTCTGCGGACCGGCTCCTTCACCGGCCGGAAAGCAGATGGTGACGCCGACTCCGCCTTCCTTGAGCTGGAACTGGCAGGCCCCGACCTCCCCGGTCGCCCTGTCGACGCGATAGACGCGGTTGAGGTCGTTCTGCGGCGCCGGCGCGAACTCGAAATTGCCGGCGAAGGCCGGGCCTGCCACGAGCAGCGGCATGAAGCACCAGCGCAAAGCGCGCGAACCGCGCCACAGTCGATCGGGCATCTTCAGCATCACAAGGTTCCCAGCCGCCCGAGCAGCGGCGAATCGACGGCAGAGTAGCACCAAGCAGCGCGGATTTGAGGCCAGCCTTACCGCCATGCGCCAGCCGTGCTTGCCAAGCGCCGCCGAAGCACCTTTAAGCGGTCGCACTCCAATCTCCGCAGCCGAGGGACCCTCGCGATCATGAGCCTCTCCCCCATCGTCGTCTTCGACCTCGACGGCACCCTGGCCGAGACCGCGCCGGACATCATGCGCACGCTGAACGTCATCCTGACGCAGGAAGGACTGGCCGCCCTGCCGCTGGAACGGGCGCGCGAGTTGGTCGGTGCCGGAGCCAGGGCCCTGATCGAGCGTGGCTTCACGGTCTCGGGGCGCCCGCTCGAACCGGACACGCTGGAACGGCTGTTCCAGGAGTTCCTCGCGATCTACGCGCGGGACGTCGCCTCCCACAGCTACCTCTTCGACGGCATCCTCGGCGCGATGGACCGCCTGGCCGGCCAGGGCTATGCGCTCGCGGTCTGCACCAACAAGCCGATCCTGCATACCAGGCTGATCCTCGATCATTTCGGCATCGCCGGCCGCTTTGCCGCGGTGGCGGGGCGCGACACCTTTCCCTATTTCAAGCCCGATCCGCGCCATCTCACCATGACGATCGAGATGGCCAAGGGCGATCCCCAGCGGGCGGTGATGATCGGCGATTCGCGCACCGACATCGCCACCGCCAGAGCGGCCGGCATTCCGTCGATCTGCGTGCCATTCGGCTATACCGACGTCCCGATCGAGACATTGGAGCCGGATTTCATCATCCAGCATTTCGACGAGCTTCCGGCAGCGGTCGCCCGCGCCCTCGATCCGGTGGCCATCGCCTCCTGAGCACACAACCGTCCTTGACGGCATCGGGCCCGCCGACTAGGAGAGGCCCGTCCGGGCGATTAGCTCAGCGGTAGAGCACTCCCTTCACACGGGAGGGGTCACAGGTTCGATCCCTGTATCGCCCACCATTCCTTCCCGGCATTCCGATATTGCTTGCAGGCTTGGTTGGCGCTGTGTGGCATGCCGTTGGCGGCTTTCGCGCCGCAGGGAAGCTCGGCCTGAGCGGCTTCGCGGCTCTTGTTTCCAGCGGGTTCGGCACCACTTCTTGAGAAGGGTGGCATATCGCCGCCATTCAGCCGTTGGGCGACGCGGCACAGCACAGTGGGACGTGAAAGATGTCCACGCAAGCCCAACTACGACTGCCTGCGCAGTCGCCCTCCCGGCGTGACTTTCTCTTCCTAGCAACAGGAGCCTTCGGCGCCGTCGGTGCCGGAGCGGCCGTCTGGCCCTTGCTCGCCTCGATGAAGCCCTCCGCCGAGGTGAAGGCGGCAGGCGGGCCCATCACCGTCGACCTTTCCCATCTCCAGCCTGGCCAGCAGATTTCAGTGTTCTGGCAGGGGAAGCCGGTCTTCATCCTGCACCGCACCGGGCAGGCTCTGGCCGAACTGCGCGACCCAAAGCTGCTCGCAAGGCTCGGCGATCCCGATTCGGCGATGGTCCAGCAACCGGACTATGCCCGGAACTGGTGTCGGTCGACGAAGCCGGAATTCATGGTTCTCATCGCCATCTGCACGCATCTCGGCTGCATTCCCGCCATCCGGCCCGATCCCGGCGATTCCAGCATCGACACCTCCTGGCCCGGCGGGTATTTCTGCCCCTGCCACGGATCGAAATACGACTTGGCCGGACGCGTCTTCCGTGGTGTTCCCGCCCCCTACAACCTGCCCGTTCCGCCCCATCACTACACCGGCGACACGATGCTGGTGGTCGGCGAGAACCCGGCCGGCGAGGATTTCTCACTGTCTTCGATCGAGCAGCTCTAGAAAACCCGGCCTGCGCCGAACGCCTGGATCATCGCGCGTCCTGTCGGAGGCGGTAACGACAATCTATCTCATTGCCGGAGCATCGCATTTCCGCGAAAAGTGGATTCCACTTTTCGGTCCGCTGCTCTAGCGCAGGACCCGCGCGGCCCCGTCCGGACGCGGCGCGCCGCCCTTGGCGATCTCCACCAGTTCCGCCTCGACCCGCTGCGCGATCGGCAGGCGGAAATGCAGCGCGTCCCAGTAGTTGGCGTCCTGCGTCGTCACCGGAGAATGATGCGCATAGTCCACCATTGTCGCGCCACGACGCTTCGCCAGGGCGGCGATCGCGGCCTTGCAGGCCCCATAGCGCTGGCCGGCGACGCTGCCCTCCCGTGGAAAGGCAGCGACATGGGACGGCGGCATCACCAGGATCAGGCGCGTCGGCGGCGGGTAGGCGCCCAGCGCTCCATCGAGCCATTCCAGGGCGGGGAAGCGCCAGGCCGCGCTCTCGGCCGCAGGCACGGGCACCGTCGGCAAGGGGCTGAGATCCAGCGGATCGCCACCATTGCCCATGTAGATATGACCGCGGGCGCGGGCGAGGTCGTAGCTCCATTCAGGCGGGGTGAAGACCTCGTACCCGTCGCCCCGGATGCGCTCCGGCTCGAAGCCGATGCGATGTGCGAACAATCGGCCGGCGATCTCGAGATTGGTCAGGTTCATCAGCTTGAGCCAATCGAACCAGCGGACTTCGCGGGAGAACCAGGCCGGCACCGGCCGCGGCGTCAGCCGCTTTGCCGGATCGGTGGCGTCGGGCTCGCACCAATTGGCGTCCAGCCCCCAGATCAGCCAGCGCGGCGCGGGTGTATGTTTGCGGAAGAGGCGCGCGGTCTGGGTCTGCTCCCAGGGCGTGGCCGCGTTCATCGCGAGATTGGCGAAATGCCCGCCGAGATCGCGCGAAAGCGCGCGCGGATCGATCAGCCGCATGGTCGAGGTGCCCACGACGGCAGCGTCGAAGGCCCCCGACCGGACGAGCTGCGGATACATGTAGCGCTGGTTGATGTCCATGATCGGCCGGGCCGCCTGCCCGGCATGGACCCGCATGCCGAAGGGGTCGAGCGCGACGACGAAGCCGAATGTCAGCAAGGCGAAGGATGCCGCTGCCAGCAGGAACCACCGCGACCAGGCTTTCCAGGCTTTCGCCATCTCAGCATTCAGCTCCCTGCCGCGACCGCGCCGCCGATCGCCGCGCCTCTTCGCACAGGCGGGCACCCCAGAACAATCGGGAACCGTGTCGCGGCTGGCTGTGGCGCGCCCGACATGCGAAGAAGACGGCCGATGCCCTCGGACCTCCACCGTCTCCTGCCCCGCCCGGCGAGATGCCTGCGCACGATCATGCTCGCGGCGGCGCTCGCCGCCATCGGGCCGGCGGCGGCCGAGGAGATCGCACCGCCCTCCTCCGGCATCGAGGATGCGCTGTGCCGGCTGATCGACGATGCGGCGCGGGCGCATTCGGTGCCGGCGGCGTTCCTGACGCGGCTGATCTTCCAGGAGTCGAGCTTCCGGCCCGGCGTCACCAGCCCGGCCGGTGCGCAGGGCGTGGCACAGTTCATGCCCGGCACGGCGCGCGAGCGCGGGCTCGCCGACCCTTTCGACCCCGAGCAGGCCGTGCCCAAGGCCGCGCATTTCCTGGCGGAGCTGCGCGACCGCTTCGGCAATTGGGGGCTCGCCGCAGCAGCCTACAATGGCGGCCCGAACCGAGTCGCCGGCTGGCTCGCAGCGCGCAAAGCCGGGCAAAGCCGATTCCTGCCCTTCGAGACGGAAAACTACGTTCTCTCGATCACCGGGAGCCCGGCCGAGGACTGGGCGGAGGATGCCGCCGGCTCCGCCGACGGCGACACCCGCTCGCCGCCGCGGCTGCCTGCCACGCGCGGCCCGGAGGCGAGCTGCGGGCCGACCCTCGTCGCCCTCCGCCGGGCGCGCCCGGCCCTGCCCGCCATCGCCGAGGCGCCCTTCGCTCCCTGGGGCGTGCAGCTCGCCGGCAATTTCTCGAAGGCCCGCGCGCTTGCCTCGTTCCGACGCGCCGGCGCACAGCACCGCAGCATCATCGGCGAATTGCAGCCCATGGTCATCGGCACCCGGCTGCGCAGCCGGGGCACGCGGGCATTCTATCGCGTCCGCCTTCCGGCGGCGACACGCGCCGAAGCCGCCGCGCTGTGCCGACGCATCAAGGCCGACAGGGGCGCCTGCGTCGTCCTGAGAAGCTGAGCCCGGCAGCCTTCGCCGGGAGGCAATGTTGCAGGCGCGCAACGCGGCAGGGCAAAGCTCGGCCGCTCTCACCGATGTGATGGCGGCGCAATTGCACGCTCCTGTTGAGTCTGACAGGAGATTGAGGAGACGTTGACTTTTCCGTGTCAACTTCGTGCCCTGCGCCACCGACCGCCCGAGGTTCCTTCGATGCTTCGCTCCACCCGCCTGGCCGTGCTCGTCGGCCTTGGACTGCTCGCTCTTGGCAGCGCCGCCCGTGCCGAGATCGACCCGCTGACACGCCAGCCGCTGGTCACGTATGTCGACCCTGCCAAGGCGCAGGCGACCGCCATCCCGCGCGAGATCGTCGACTATCCGACGAGGCAGCGCCCGGGCACGATCGTGGTCAACACCACGGAGCGGCGCCTCTATTTCGTGCTGCCGGACGGCAAGGCGATGCGCTACGGCGTCGGCGTCGGCCGCCCCGGCTTCGACTGGGCCGGTGCCCATGCCATCACGCGCAAGGCGGAGTGGCCGAGCTGGACGCCGCCGTCGCAGATGCTGAAGCGCCGTCCCGACCTGCCCCGCCACATGGCCGGCGGCCCCGACAACCCGCTCGGCGCGCGCGCGCTCTACCTCGGCTCGACGCTCTACCGCATCCACGGCTCGAACGAGCCGGAGACCATCGGTCAGGCCGTTTCCTCGGGCTGCATCCGCATGCTGAACGAGGACGTGATCGACCTCTACGACCGCGCCAAGGTCGGCACCCGCGTCGTCGTCGCCCGCTGAGCGACGCCGAGGCGATTGTTTCGAAGGCCGGCGGCTACGCCGGCTTTTTGCGTTCAGGCAAACTGCGCGTCACGCACGCGGTTGCCGGCCCTTGCGACAGAAGAAAGATCGTGCCCTCGTAGGAGCCTTGGTGCAGCCCCGGGCGGCCAACCCGCTGCCAAGCATCTCTGCATGGCTGCCGCGCGGGAACAGGGTGCCTTGAGGACAAGCGCGGGAGGCCGGCGCCCGAACAAATCCCGGCACCGACTGGACTTCCCGCGGTCCTGCGATGCGGCGCAGGTGATTGCGCCGCCGCCTCGCACAATACCCGCCGCCGTCAGAACGTCACGGCCAGGACACCCCTGAACGAGTGGTCCTGGGAATCTTCCGCCAGTTGGCCGGTATAGGCGACGCCCAGCTTCGTGCTGCGGCCGATCGCGAGATCCAACCCGGCCTCGACCATGGCCGCGTCGCGCGCGATGGGCAGGCCTGCGACGGTGAAGGCCGTCGAGCCGGCGAAGGCCATCGTCACCGAGGGATCGACGTCACCGAAGGCGTGGCGCCATGCCAGGCCGCCGCGCACAGTCAGATCCATGCCCTGGATGCTGAGGCTCGTCGAGGCCCGCAATCCGAGCGTCGAATAGCCCAGGCCCGCATCCTCGGCCTGCGCGGTCAGCGCGGTCGCAGCGCCGCGCTCGGCGAAGCGCCCGGTATGCAGGTTGACATAGGCGAGCCCGGCAAACGGCTCGAGGGCGATGCCGCCGGCATCCATTCTGTAGCCGAGCTCGCCGAAGAGCTGCGCGGTGCCGGCGTTATAGTCGGCGCGCGGATTGCCGCTCAGGAAGGCGGAGGAGACGACCCGGCTGGTCGAGATATCGTGCCAGGTATAGCTCGCGCCCGTCCGCAGACTGAGCGCCCCCCAGCGGCCGCCGCCATAGAGGCCGAGGTGATAGTTGTCGCTCTCGCCCGACGACATCCGCGCCTTCGCATCGAATGTGCTGCGGCTGTAGCCCGCGAGCACGCCGAAACGGAAATGATCGAACGCGGCCACATCGGCGCCCGCCAAGACGCCGCCGGTCGCGTGCGTCAGCTTCGACGCGTTGCCGTCGCCGCCTGTCCGGCCCCATGCGCCGTAGCCCTGGCCCCAGACGGCGAACCGATCCGCGCCGAGCGCCGGCATCGGCCCACGAACGGCGGGAGAGCGGTCAGCCGTGTAGCCATAGCTCAGCGTCGGCATGACCGGGGCGCCGACCCCTCCGAAGGCCGCACGAAGCCGGTCGTTGACCGCCGCACGCAGCAGCCAGCTCTCATCGATCAGCGCCGTCCTGGCAGAGGCATGGATTTCCCCGGAGATCTGATTCAGGGCGGCGCGGGCCGCGCCGATGGTCGCCTGATTGTAGATCCCGCTCTGCACGGGATCTCCACCCGGCAGGCTATCGACGCTGTTGCCGACCTCGACCTCGTTCGGCGTCGAGCCAATGCCTCCGGCTGTGGCGGTCTGGACCACCGTCAAATAGGCGTTGTTGGCGTCATAGCTGTCGCGCAGGCTCAGGAAGGGCGTCAGCACCTGCTCCGGAAAGCCATAAGTACCCGTCAGCCCGCCGGCCGAGGACAGGATCGTGTAGCGCTGCCCTCCGACATAGGGAATGCCAGTATAGTTGATGACCGATAGTCCCGCGCCACTCGCCAACGTCGCGCTGCCATTGACCCGGATCAGGTCCGAGGTGACGCTGCCGGGGTCGACCTCGACCTGATAGGTCGAGCCGGCCGCTTGTGCGAATGCACCGTTGATCGTCAGCGTGCCGATCGAGTTGCCTGGCGCGACGGTGGCACCGGACTGGATCGTCGTGGCGCCAACCGTGCCCGAGCCGCCGAGCGTGGCTCCCGATGCAACCGTCACGGCCGAAGTGGCAAGCGAGCCGTTCACCACGAGCTTGCCGGCCAACACGTTGGTCGACCCTGCGAAGTCGCCGCTGCCAGTCACCGTCCAGGTACTGCTGCCCGCTTTCTCCAGCGTCTCGAAGTTGCGGTACTGCGCGGCCGGACCGATGGCAGAAACGTCGAAGCTGGCATCGGCGACGCCGCCGAGCCGCAACACGTCGTTGGACCCAGCCGCGCTGGCGACGACGTTGCCCACGATCAGCGAACCGGCCCGAAGCTCGAGGCTGAGGAAGCTCGTTGCACCGCTTCCGACGAGGATAGCGCTATCCTGGCCCGTTCCAGCCCTGATCGTGCCGCTGTTGATGATACCGACGCCAGTTGACGTGCCGCTGCTCCAGATGCCGTATCCGCCGTTTCCGCCTTCGATGACGCCCCTGTTGTCGAAGCTATCGAAGCCGGAGCTACCCCAAAGCACGCCGGAGGTGAGAACCGAGGCGGTTGCACCGGTGCCTCCGCGGATCGTACCGGTATTGACCAGCGTGTTGCCCGCGCCGCCGATCACCTGAAGGCCGGCGCCTCCGGCTGCCGTCGCCGACGACCCTCCCTGGATGAGCCCGGTGTTGGTCAGCGAGACACTGGCGAGTTCAAGCCCGACGCCTCCCTGCTGCGGGCCGCGTCCGTCGCCAGCCTGCACGGTGCCATTGTTGACGAACGTACCATTCTGGACACGGGCACCGGCTCCACCTCGTCCACTCACCGCGTAGCCGTCGCCGCCCGTCAGCGTCCCATTGTTTACGATCTGCGGACCGGCGCCGGTTCCGATAGCGAAAAGCCCATAGCCTCCGGTGGCATTGGCACCTGCCGTGCCGGTGCCGCCCAGATAGCTGCCCAGCAGGGTGATGCTTCCGCCGTTCAGGTTCCTGAACTGGAGAGCGCCGCTGTTGTTCACCCCCGGAGGGCCGCCCAGCGTAAAGCCCGCAGTATCGATCGTGATCGCCTTGGCCGGGATCGGCAGCGCCACCGTGCTGATGGCGAAATCACCGGTCAGCGTAATCGTCGAACTGGCGTCCGGGCTGGCGTTGGCGGCGTTGATCGCCGCGCGAAGCTCGGCATCGGTGCCAGCCGTGAAATCACCCGCGAGAACTGAGGACGAAGCCAATGCGGCAACGCTGACAGTCAGAAGAAGCCTTCCGGCTCCGAAACCCTTCGAGCCTGCGCGCATCAAGTCCCCCGTAGCCAGCGCCGTCGACGATTCGAGCAGCGTGTGATTATGGCTAGGGTCGGCGCGTTAAGGACATGTTAAGTCCTGTGGCGGAACCCGCATCCCAGGGTTGCACGAAGCGCAGGACCTAACGTCAGCTTGAACCCCGTCCTTGTCCGTCGCTATCGCCTCTGCCGCGACAGCCCTTTCGCCGCCAGAGCCGCCTCATAGGCGCGCATCTTCTCGTCCATCTGCTCGCCGAGCTCGCGCAGATAGTCCCAGGCGTAGATACCCGTATCATGCATGTCGTCGAAGCCGAGCCTGACCGCGTAGTGCCCGACCGGCTCGACTTTCAGGATCTCGACCGCGGCCTTGCCGGCAACGATCGTCTTCTGGCTCGGATGGTGGCCCTGCACCTCCGCGGAAGGGCTTTCGACCCGCAGCAGCTCGGCCGGCAGCGCGAAGCTTGCGCCGTCGTCGAAGCTGACGTGGAGCGTGCGGCGGTCCTTGGCGAGACGGATCTCGGTCGGCCAGGATGACATGATCGTGCGCCTTCTTTCGTCGCGGATGGCAGCCATGCGCTTGACCTCAGACGCATCGGTGCCAATGTCTCGCTATAGCAATGTGAAGAAGCGCCTGCATCCCATGCGGAGCGGGCGCCGCAGCCGGAGTTGAGGCAGACGTGCTGCTCGACGACATGAAGCCGCTGACGCGGGCGCCGTTGGTCGACCCGTTCGGCCGCACGATTTCCTATCTGCGCATCTCGGTGACGGATCGCTGCGATTTCCGCTGCGTCTACTGCATGGCCGAGAACATGCAGTTCCTGCCGCGCAAGGAGCTGCTGACGCTGGAGGAGCTCGACCGGATCGCCAGCGCCTTCGTCGCGCGCGGCACGCGCAAGCTCAGGCTCACCGGCGGCGAGCCGCTGGTGCGGCGCGACATCATTAGCCTGTTCCGCTCGCTCTCGCGCCATCTCACCTCCGGCGCGCTCGACGAGTTGACGCTGACCACGAACGGCTCGCTGCTGCATAAATATGCCGACGAGCTCGCCGGCTACGGCGTGCGCCGCGTCAACGTCTCGCTCGACACGCTCGACCCTGACAAGTTCCGCGAGATCACCCGCCGCGGGGATCTCAACGTCGTGCTCGGCGGCATCGAGGCGGCGCGCAAGGCCGGCATCCGGGTCAAGATCAACGCCGTGGCGCTGAAGGGCGTCAACGACGACGAGATCGAGCAGTTGATGCTCTGGTCGCATGGGCTCGGCATGGACCTGACGCTGATCGAGGTCATGCCGATGGGCGAGATCGAGGTCGGGCGCATCGACCAGTACCTGCCGCTCTCGGTGGTGCGCGGCAACCTCGCCGAGAAATATTCGCTGGTCGACGACCCCTACCGGACCGGCGGGCCGGCGCGCTATGTCCGCGTCAAAGAGACCGGCGGACTCGTCGGCTTCATCACCCCGCTGACCCATAATTTCTGCGAGAGCTGCAACCGCGTGCGCCTGACCTGCACCGGCACGCTCTATATGTGCCTGGGCCAGGAGGACGCCGCCGATCTGCGGGCCGCCGTGCGCTCCTCGAAGGACGACGCCCTGCTCTTCCGCACCATGGACGAGGCGATCGCCCGCAAGCCCAAGGGCCATGACTTCGTCATCGACCGCCGCCATGCGCGCCCCGCCGTCGGCCGACATATGAGTGTGACCGGCGGCTGAGCACGGCAGGCGCCCTTCCCTTGACCGGCCGGGCGAATGCGGTAACCGTCGGGACCATGGCGGGGCGGTTGCGTTCAATGGTTCAGGTAGCGGTGCGCCGGCTGGGGGCAGCTGGCCGCGCGCTCCATGAGGCTGCGCGGCAGACACACGCTGCCCGGCTGCTCATCATGGCCGCACGGCTCCGGCGGGAAACACCGCTGGTCGCCATCCTGGTCGCGGCGACCCTGCTCTTCTGCCTCCATCTCGGCTGGTCGACCGGCCGCAATGTCCATGCGGTGCTCCTGCCCGCCTCGCCGACGGGGATCGGCGCGACGATCGCCGGCCTCGTCGCGGGACTTGCGGTGCTGGAACTCGCTGCAGCCTTCGCCGTGACCCTGATGACGGCCGGGCTGCAGCTCGCCTACGACACCGGCCGGCATTGCGTGCTCGCCCTGCTCGCGATCACCAGCGCCTTCGCGCTTGCCGGGCTGACCTGGCGGCTCTGGGAGCTCGATACCGCCGCTCTCGCCGGCACGATCCTGCCCGTGCTCGGCACGGCCGGGCTCCTCGTGCTGACGATCTGGTTCGAGCGCGCCTATCTGCGGCCGGCCTATCCCGGCTTTCGCGACTTCTGGGTCGATGTCGTCGATGCCCGCCATTTCCTGATGCGGTCTGCCCATGGCGAATGAGAACGGCAGCGCCGAGCCGCAACGGCGCAGCAGCATCGCCCCGATGACGGCGCATCACCTCGCCGAGTCGGTCAAGGCCGGGCATCACGGCGCCAGCGATGCGATCGAAAACCAGCCGCCAGCCCATGCGACGATGCTGTCGCAGACCGAACAGACGCTGATCGCCCGCGCCCGCGAGCATTTCACCACGATCCGCCAGGAGGCCGCGGCGAGTCTGAATGCGCTCCAGGCCGAGGTAGCGGGCCGTCGCGAGCTTTTCACGCAGCAGCGCTTCGAAGGCCGCGTGCGCGGCGTCGAGGCGACCATGCGCGCCGCCCTCAACAAGCATGGCAGCGAGCTTGAGCAGCGCGTCTACGATGCGCTGCGGGCCAAGCGCGAATACGCCTTCTTCAACTACGAGAACAAGCGCCGCGCCGATCCCAAGCTCGACAAATGGCAGTTCATCCTGTTCTTCCTCGTCGTGCCGCTGGTGATCGAGAGCCTGCTCAACGGCAATTTCTTCGCCGAGGCCAGCGATTTCGGCCTTGTCGGCGGCGCGGCGACGGCCGTCATCATCTCGGCGCTGAACATTTCGCTCGGCTTCTTCATGGGGGTCGGGCCTGCGCGCTACTGCCAGCATGTGAAGAGCTCGCACCTGTTCTGGGCGCTGCCGGCCTATGCGGGGATGATCGCGCTGATCGTGCTGTTCAATCTGGCCGTCGGCCATTACCGCGAGATGCTGATCGCCAATCCGGATGCGCGCTCCTTCCAGGTAATGCCGCGGATGCTGGAGAACCCCTTCGCGATCTACGATCTGAAATCGGTGGCGCTGGTCATCATCGGCTGCATCGTCGCCTTCGTCTCGGCGACCAAGGGCTATTCGGCCTTCGGCAGCTATCCGGGCCACGCCGCGGCCTACAAGCGCTGGCGGCAGCGCTGGGGCGCGGTCGAGGAGGAACGCCGTCGGCTCGACGGCGAATTGCTGCCGGAGCTGGAGGCGCTGAGGACGCAGATCGACGGCTTCCGTGAGGACTGCCGCGACGAGCTCGGCAAGCTCCAGGGCCTGAAGGCCAAGGCCGAAAAGACGCGCGACATCTACGTCTCCCGCCTCGGCCAGCTACGCGCCGCGAAGGATGCGGCGATGATGCAGTATCGCGAGGCGAACCTGCGTGTGCGAACGGACCTGCCGCCGGCCTATTTTGCGCAAGCCCTCAACCTGGCCGAGATCGACCAGCCCGGCGAACTGCCGGAATATGTGGCGGCCCGGCGCCAGATCGAGGATTTCGAGCAGCAGCTCGGCACGATGCCGGCGCTGATCGAGGCGACGCTGAAGGACCGGCTCGTGCTGCTGCGCGGCATCGACCTCGCCGGCGAGGTCGAGCAGGTCAAGCTGCGTGCGGCGCAGGCCGGGCGCGAGGCCTTCGAGCGCGACGAGGCAGCGCAGAAGCAGGCGGCCGAGGAATTCGCCGCCATGCCGCGCTAGGCTCAACTCATGAAGACCGAGAACTGGGCGATCGTCGCCTCACTGCTCGCCGGCGTCGCCCTCGTCGGCTTCTTCGCCGCCCCTTCCCTGTTGCGCGGGCCGCCGCGCGACCAGGAGACGCTCTGCCCGAAGACCGGCCCGGTCGGGCAGACGCTGATCCTCGTCGACAAGAGCGACCCCTGGAGCGAGGTCCAGGCCGGGCGCCTCAAGGCGCTGGTCAAGCAGGTCGGCGACGAATTGCCGGCCGACCGGATGCTCTCGATCTATGTCTTCAACGACGTCTTCGAGCCCGGCTTCCCCGCGCTGATCTCGCTCTGCAACCCCGGCAAGACCGCGAGCGAGTTCATTGGCAACCCGCGGCGCGAATACGTCAAATGGGTCGAGAAGTTCGGCCGCCCGCTCGACGACGCCCTGAAGGTCCTGACCCAGCCGGGCAAGGGCAACCAGTCGCCGATCGTCGAGGCGATCGGCGACGTCGTGGCGCGCCGCGAGAACCGGGTCGAGGCCGGCGATCGCAAGCTGCTGATCGTCTCCGACATGCTGCAGAACTCGAGCCAGTACACGATGTTCGGCAACGGCGCCGGAGCGCGCGACCCGGAGAAGCTCAGGCAATTGCTGGCAAAGGTCTGGCAGCACTCCGGCGCCGCGAGCTGGACGCTGAGCGTGCACCAGGTCCAGGGGCTCTACGAGCCCCAGCGCCTCGAGCAGGCCGCCGGCCTCTGGCAGCAAGCGCTCCGCAAGATGGACGTCAGCGTGAACTGGGACAGGCTGTGAGGACCCTTCAGAGCCGGTAGGCCATCCTCACCCCGCCCCAATGGCGGCCGCGCACCCTGACGGGAGCACCGATCTCGCTGAAGACCTCCGGACCGCGACCGACATCCTGCAGCGAGCGCTGCGCGAGGAAGGGGCGGACCGAGCGGCCGAAACCGATGCCGACGCGATCGTCGAAGATGCGCCGGTTGCGGACATAGGTCTCGTTCCACGCCGCCTCACCGCGCCGCGGTGGCAGCGAAAATGCGGCATTGTGGACCGGGACGTAGCCGTTCCTGTCCCCGACCACGGCGAAGGCCAGGCGCGGGTCGCTCGCGAGCGTGCCGGCAAGGACCGGCGGAAGGACCGCTTCCAGCGCCGGCAGACTCGGGCTCAGATACTGGCGCGGCTCGCTGTCCTCGACGGCAATGTAGCGGGTCAGGAACAGCTCGCTCTCGCTGGTCAGCCCCTGGTCGAGGGCCGTTTCCATGGCGCTGCCGATCCTGCGCGCGAAATCCTGAGCATGCTCGATCAAGGGCCGGTAGGCACGCTCGATCTCCTCCATCGCGAGCGCCAATGCATCGCTGCCCGCCACTGCATCCGGAGTAAAGGCAATGTGCAGCCCCCGGTCGCTGACCGCCGTCATGCGGCACGGCAGCGTCGGCAGGCCGTCGATCGTCACATTCCCGGAGGCCCCGGACCAGCGCCGCGCCTCCGGAGCGTCGGCGAGCAGGGCGCCGCCGCGGCCGAGATCGATGACCTCCCCGGCAATGTCCATGTCGCCGAGCGAGAGGCGCGCCCGGCGCGCTGCCGGGAAACGGTCGTAGCGGCGCCTGTCGGCAAAGGGCGAATGCCGGAGCGTCGGCTTGAAACGCCGCAGCATGTTGCCGACGACCCGTCCACCACGCTCGGTCGCGCGGCGGACCTGCTCGCTCTCCAGCATGGTCGCCTGCGCGATGCGGTCGATCTCGTCAGCTCGCCGGGCGACGCCGTTGACGAAGTCGGCCGTCTCGCGCGCATTGCGGGAGAGTTCCGCCGTCGTCGTCGCCTGCTCCTGGGAGGCGGTGCCGATCAGCCCCATGATCGGGTTGACCTCGCGCACGATCTGGAGCGCGTCGTTGACGATCTCGGTCGAGCCCTGCGCCGCCTCGGTGAGCCGGTCGACGCGGGCGCGGATCAACTCGGCCGCTTCGCTGACCTCGACCGACAGCGACTTGACCTCATGGGCGACGATCCCGAAACCGCGCCCGGCCTCACCGGCGCGCGCAGCTTCGATGGCCGCGTTCAGTGCCAGCAGATTGGTCTGGCGGGCAATGTCGGCGATCGAATCGACGATGCCGCGGATTTCTCCGGTCGCCGCCGCAAGACCGTCGAGCATCACCGTCGCCTCGCCAGCGCGCGACACCGCGGCGTCGAGCCTGTTGCGCAGGCTCGCCAGCGACAGGTCGACCTTCTCGGCGACATCCGAGACCTGCTGGCTCGCAGCCGCCAGCGCGGAGGCGTTCTCGTTGGCCGACACCACAGCCACGCGCATGCCGCCGGCACTTTCGAGGATGTTGCGCGAACCGTGCTCGAAGCCGGCGGACAGCTTGCCCGCCTCACCGAGTTCGCATGTCAGCTTATGCATCGCAGCGAGGATCTCGGCCTCGATGTCGTCGACGGCGGCGGAAACGGTTGCGCTGTCGGGGACGAAGACCGCGGGCGCGCTGCCGGCAACCTCGACCGGCTGCGTGATGGCGGGCACGTTGCTCTCGACGTTTTTGCCGGCACCGAACCAGCGCCGAATCCTGCCCGTCATGCGCCCCTCGATCTCACCCAGCGTCACGCCCATCCTTATTGCGGCGCTCCGTTAACAAAGGCTTCCACCGACCGCGCATCGGCCCGGCTTCCAGCACGATGGACCGGCTTCGCAACGCCCTGTATGGCTTGGCTTTCCGGGTTTCGGGGCAAAGGGCATGAGCCAGCACAGCTATGACGTCATCGTCGCCGGCGTCGGCGCCATGGGATCGGCCGCCTGCTGGCACCTCGCACGCCGAGGGCTCAAGGTGCTCGGGCTGGAGCGCTTCGACCTCGGCCATACGATGGGCTCTTCGCACGGCCTCTCCCGCATCATCCGCCTCGCCTATTTCGAGGGCTCGCACTATGTGCCGATCGTCCGCCGGGCGCATGAGCTCTGGCGCGAGACCGGCGAACAGGCCGGGCTGAAGCTGCTGCACGTCACAGGCTCGCTCGATCTCGCGCCGGAGGGCGGCGGCCCCGTCGAATCCTCGCTGCAATCCTGCCTCGACCACGGGCTGACCCACGAGGTGATCGACGCCGCGGAGGTGATGCGCCGCTTCCCCGGCTTCCAGCTCCCGGCCGGGCATCTCGGCCTGTGGCAACCGGATGGCGGCTTCGTCGCGTCCGAGAAGGCGATCTACGCCCATGTCGGACTGGCGCAGGCCCATGGCGCCGACATCCGGACCAACGAGCCGCTGCTCGACTGGACCCCGACGGCACAGGGCGGCGTCATGGTCCGGACCGAGCGTGGCAGCTATTCCGCCGGGCGGCTCGTCATCACCTCCGGCGGCTGGATCGCCGACGCCGTGCCGGCACTCGGCCAGCGCGTCGCCACGGTGAAGCAGGCGATCGGCTGGTTCACGACGCGGCGGCCCGAGCTGTTCCGGGAGGGCGCCTTCCCCGTGTTCATCCTTCACGTCGACGAGGGCAACTTCTACGGCTTCCCGCTCTACGAACATCCTGGCTTCAAGCTCGGCGGGCCGCATTTCGGCCGCGAGCCGATGGATCCGCGCGAGCCGGACCGGACGCCGAGCCCGACCCAGGTCGCGATGATCCGCGAATGCCTGGCGCGCTATATCCCCGACGCGGCCGGCGAGCCGCTGACGCTCAAGGGCTGTGTCTACACCGTCTCGCCGGACGAGCATTTCATCGTCGATGCGGTGCCGGGCGTTCCGCAGGCGGTCTTCGCCTCGGCCTGCTCCGGTCACGGCTTCAAATTCGCCAGCGCCATCGGCGAAATCCTGGCCGATCTCTCGACGGTCGGCCAATCACCCTTCGACCTCGCCCCCTTCTCGCTCTCCCGCTTCGACGCGTAAGCGACTTTCCGACAGGACAGCGCCTTGGCCAGCGCAGCCGACAATCGCCGCGGCATTCTCTTCATGCTCGCGGCCATGACGCTCTTCGTCTGCAACGATACGCTGATGAAGCTCGCGCGGGAAATCTACCCCGCCGGGCAAGCCCTGACGCTGCGCGCCGCATTCGCGGTCGTGATCGGCCTCGCCCTCGTCTTCGCCGTCCGGGAAAACGACCGCCTCGCGATGATGTTCAAGCCGCGCGTCGTCCTGCGCGGCCTCCTGGAAGCGGCCAGCGCGCTCGCCTTCGGCTGGTCGCTCGGATTGCTGCCGCTCGCGACGATCACTGCGATCAACATGGCCTCGCCCCTGCTGATCGTGGTGCTCGCCGTCGCGCTGCGGATCGAGAGCGTCGGCTGGCGGCGGACGCTGGCGCTGATCGTCGGCTTCGTCGGCGTGCTGATCGTGGTGCGACCGGGAGCCGACAGCTTCGGCATCGCGGCGATCGTGGCCCTGATCAGCACGATCTTCACCGCCGGCCGCGACCTCTCCACGCGCATGATCGGACCGGAAGTGCCATCGACCGTGGTTTCACTGACGACGACCGTTCTCGTCGGGCTTCTCGGGGCAGGATTCGGCATCACGGAATCCTGGCTGCCCGTCTGGCGCCACGAGACGCTCTATGTGCTGCTGGCGTCGCTGCTCGTCACAGCCGGCACCTTCTGCATCATCAGCGCCTTCCGCCGCTCCGACGTCAGCGTCGTCTCGCAGTACCGCTATGCGGTGATCGTGATCGCGGCGCTGATCGGCTATCTCGTCTGGGGAGACGTTCCCGACGGCCTCGCCTTCGCGGGTATCGCGCTCATCGTCGGCAGCGGCCTCTACACCATGCACCGCCAGCGCAAGCGGCCCGATTCCCGGCTCAAGCTCGAGAAGCATCCCTGAACGGTCGTTGCCGCGGCCGGAACGCGAACGGGCCCGCAAGGGCCCGCTGCGACTCTGCGATGGAGATGGCCGCGGCTCAGCGCTGCAGACGGGCGATCAGGCTGGAGGTATCCCAGCGATTGCCGCCCATCTTCTGTACATCGGCATAGAACTGGTCGACGAGCGCCGTCACCGGCAGCTGCGCGCCGTTGCGGCGCCCCTCGTCGAGGACGATGCCGAGGTCCTTGCGCATCCAGTCGACGGCGAAGCCGAAGTCGAACTTGTCCTGGTTCATCGTCTTGCCGCGGTTCTCCATCTGCCAGGAACCGGCGGCCCCCTTGGAGATCACCTCCAGCATGGTCTCGACATCGAGCCCGGCGCGCTTGGCGAAGTGGATACCTTCGGACAGCGCCTGGACGAGGCCGGCAATGCAAATCTGATTGACCATCTTGGTGAGCTGGCCGGAGCCGGCCGGCCCCATCAGCTTGCACATCCGCGCGTAAGCCGCGATGACGGGCTCGACGCGGGCGTAGGTCTCGGGCGCCCCGCCGCACATCACGGTCAGCACGCCGTTCTCGGCGCCGGCCTGCCCGCCGGAGACCGGCGCATCGACGAAGCCGAAACCGCCCTGCTTGGCCGCCTCGGCGAGCTCGCGCGCGACATTGGCGGAGGCCGTGGTGTGATCGACGAAGACCGCGCCCTTCTCCATGCCGGCGAAGGCGCCGTTCTCTCCGATGGTGACAGAGCGCAGATCGTCATCGTTGCCGACGCAGGCGAAGACGATCTCCTGCCCCTTCGCGGCATCCGCCGGGGTCGGCGCCGAAAGTCCGCCATGCTGGGCCACCCAGTCCTGCGCCTTCTTCGGGTTGCGGTTGTAGACCGTGACCTCGTGCCCCTTGGCCCTGAGATGGCCCGCCATGGGGTACCCCATCACGCCGAGACCGATGAATGCGACTTTGGCCATGCCGAACTCCCGCTTTCCTTCTCCGAAGACCGTCCCGCTTTAACGCGTGGCAGGCGGGCAGGAAAGGCGGATGCGCGCCAGCCTCACATGCAGCTTGCCGGGTTGCGGCTGGAGGCCGCGCGGCTTAGCTCCATCTCATGACCATTTCGAACGACGGCGAATTGCAGGCGCTCAGGCAGATCGGCGCCATCGTGGCCCGCGCGCTTGCCGCCATGGGCAAGGCGCTCGAGCCGGGGATGACCACGGCGGAGCTCGATGCAATCGGACGCCGGTTGCTCGAGCGGCACGGCGCCCGCCCCGCCCCGGAGCTCGCCTACGGCTTCCCCGGCGCGACCTGCATCAGCATCAACGAGGAGATCGCGCACGGCATTCCCGGCGAGCGGCGCATTCAGGTGGGTGACCTCGTCAATATCGACGTCTCGGCGGAGAAGGACGGGTTCTTCGGCGATACTGGCGCATCCTTCCCGGTGCCGCCGGTCAGGCCGAGGCTCGAGCGCCTGTGCCGCGACGGCCGGCGGGCGCTCTGGGCCGGGATCGGGCAGGTCGGCACCGGGAAGCCACTCGCCGGCATCGGCCAGGCGGTCGGACGCTTCGCCGACAAGAACGGCTATACGCTGGTGCGCAATCTCGCGAGCCATGGCGTCGGCCGCTCGCTGCACGAGGAGCCGACCGAGATCGCGACCTGGCCGGACCGGCGCGAGCGCCGGACCATGACGGACGGGCTCGTCTTCACGGTCGAACCGTTCCTGTCGCTCGGCGCCGACTGGGCCGAGCAGGGCGACAGGGATCGCTGGACGCTCTACAGCGAGCCTTGCGCACCAACGGTCCAGTACGAGCATACCGTTGTCGCGACCCCGCGCGGCGCCGTCGTGCTGACGCTGCCGGGCTGAGAGCGCTTCAGCGCAGCGCCAGATGCCGGCTGAGCCGGAGTTCGGCCCGGTCCCAGATGCGCCGGATGATCTCGACCAGCACGAGATAGATCAGCGCCGCGTAGAGATAGATCGAGAGATCGAAGGACCGCGCGAAGGCGAGCCGCGTCGCGCCCATCAGGTCGAACAGCGTCACCAGCGAAGCGATCGCGCTCGCCTTGATCATCACGATCAGTTCGTTGCCGAGTGGGCGCAGCGCCAGGATCATCGCTTGCGGCAGCGCGACGAGGCGCAGCGTGGCCCAGCGGTGCAGGCCGAGCGAGGCGGCGCCCTCGAACTGGCCGCGCGGGATGGCCTGAATGGCGCCGCGCAGGATCTCGGCCTGGTAGGCCGCGGTGTTGAGCGTGAAGGTCAACGCTGCGCAGTAGAATGGATCGCGAAAGAACCACCAGAGGCCGATATCCTGCCAGAAGACGCGAAACTGGCCGAGGCCGTAATAGACGAGATAGAGCTGGCAGAGCAGCGGCGTGCCCCGGAAGAAGGTGGTGTAGCCGCCGACGGCGAGGCTCGCCCAGCGCGGGCCGTAGAGCCGGGCGATGGCAAGCGCGAGCGCCATGGCAAAGCCGATCAGCACCGAGATCAGCACGAGCTCGATCGTGATCCAGAAGCCCGACGCCATGCGGCAACCGTAGTTCTGGAGGACTTCGCTGCCGGCCAGCCAGCCGGGATACTCGCACCAGCTCATCGCATCGCGCCCCCGAAGGCGGCGAAGCCGCGATTGGCGCGCCGCTCCATCCGCCCGAGCGCCCTGGCCGAGATCAGCGAGAACACCAGATAAATCAGCATCGCCGCGCCGAAGAACAGGAAGGGCTCCTTCGTCACCACATTGGCACGGGTGGTGATGAACATGATGTCGGGCAAGGTGATGACCGAGACCAGCGAGGTTTCCTTCAGCAGCACCATCCAGTTGTTGCCGAGGCCGGGCAAGGCGACACGGATCAGCTGCGGCAGCACGACGAGGCGGAATGCCTGCGCCTTGCTCAATCCCAGCGCCGCCGCGGCCTCGCGCTGGCCTTTCTGGATCGCGTTCAGCGCACCGACCCAGACCTCGCTGGAAAAGGCCGACAGGACGACGCCGAGAGCGACCATGCCGGCCACGAAGGGCGGCATGCTGAAGGAGCCCGGCAGGCCGAGCTTCTGCCACAGATGCTGGAGCAGCAACTGCACGCCGAAATAGATGATGTAGAGGGTCAGCAGCTCGGGAACGCCGCGGAAGATCGTGGTGTAGAGCGTCGCGACGGCACGCAGCACGGCGCTGTCGGAGCGCTTGCCGAGCGCGACGAGGAGGCCGAGCGCAAGGCCGAAGGGCAGCGTCGCAAGCGCAATCGAGATGGTGACGCCGGCGCCCTGCAGCAGGGCCCAACCCCAGCCCTCGGGCCCGAAACCGAGCAGGGCGAATTTGTCGAGCATGCAGTTGCCGGAACAGGAGAGGCTGGAGCCCGCCGGCCTCTCCGGGCCGACGGGAACGGATCAGGACTGCCGGCTCAGTCGTATTTGAACCACTTGTCCTCGAGCTTCTTGTGCGAGCCGTCGGCCATCGTCTCGGCAATCGCCTTGCTGATCATCTCCTTGAGGGCAGTGTCCGACTTGCGGACGGCGCCGGCCACGCCGGGGCCGTGAATGGCGTCATCCCGCTTCACCTCGGCGATCTTGCGGCAGCAATCCTTGCCCTTCCCCTTGAGGAAATCGGCCAGGGCGAGCGCATCCGCGACGATATAGTCGAGGCGGCCGTTCAGCAGGTCCAGATTGGCTTCCTCCTGAGTCGGATACAGCCGGATATCGGAATCCTTGTAGAATTTCTCGAGATAGTTGGCGTGGATGGTCGAGCCCTGCGCGCCGACCGCCTTGCCCTTGAGCGCGGCGGGCGAAATATCGTCCGACTTGGTGCTCTTGGGTCCAATCATCCAGATCGGCGTCTTGCTGTAGACCGATGTGAAGTCGACCTGCTTCTTGCGCTCGTCGGTCGCGTTCATGCCGGCGAAGATGACGTCGTACTTGTTGGCGAGCAGCGCCGGGATGATGCCGTCCCAGTCCTGCACCACCCAGGTGCACTTCACCTTCATCTTCTCGCAAAGCAGGTTGCCGTAGTCGATCTCGAAGCCCTCGAGCTCCTTCTTGGCGTTCAGGTTGTTGTAGGGCGGATAGGCGCCCTCCGTGCCGATGCGGATCTCCTTCCACTCCTTGGCCTGGGCCAGGGCGCCGGTCGCGCCTGCAACCGTCAGCGCAGCAGCGGCGATCAAACGAACGAAACTCTTCATGGTGCCTCCCGCAAGGTCGAAGGCGCCGCCGCACTGTTGTGATCTTCCCCAGCGGCGCCCCGTGCGCACAGATTGGGCGCAGTTCGATGGTGCCCGCAAGAGGGCAGGCGCGGCTTTTGAAGGCGAAGCCGCTGAAATATGGCGCAGGGTAAGCCGCTGTTCCGGCTGCCCAAAAGGCTGCCGGGCCATTGTCCATGCGGCGAAAGTCGAGGTCAGCCGCGGTGCCGGCGCTCGTCGAGGACCGCGAGAATCCAGATCGCGAGGCCGCCCAGAGCCAGGCCGGCACCGACCCAGCCGGTCGAGGTCCAGCCGAAGCCCGCCGCGATCGCGAGGCCGCCGAGCCACGGGCCGAGCGCATTGGCGGTGTTGAAGGCGCTGTGGTTGAGCGCGGCCGCCAGCGTCTGCGCGTCGTCGGCGACGTCCATCAGCCGCGTCTGCAGCATCGCCCCCAGCCCGCCGCCGCTGCCGATCATGAAGACGACCAGGGAGACCGCCCAGATATTGCCCGCCGCGAAGGGAAAGGCTGCGAGCCACAGCGCGCTCCAGAGCAGCAGCCCCGCCGTCGCAGGAACCAGCGCCCGATCGGCGGCCCAGCCGGCAAAGAGCGTGCCGGCGGTGAGGCCGAGCCCGAAGGCGACGAGCACCACCGGCACGACGGCCGGCGCCACTCCCGTCACCTCCATCAACGTCGAGGCGACGTAGGTGTAGACCGCGAACAGCCCTCCGAAGCCGATCGCACCGGTGGCGAGCGTCAGCCAGACCTGCCGGCGCCTCAGCGCTCCCAGTTCGCGCAGCGGGCTCGCGCCGGGCGCCACCGCATCGCGCGGCGCGAACAATGCGACCAGCAGCACGGTCAACATCGCAAGCGCCGCCACGACCGCGAAGCCCGCGCGCCAGCCGAGCGCCTGCCCCATCCAGCTCGCCACCGGTACGCCGAGGATCGTGGCGACCGTCAGGCCCAGCATGACCCGTGCGACCGACTGGGCGCGCCGGTTCGGAGGCGAGAGCGAGGCGGCGACCAAGGCCGCGACGCCGAAATAGGCGCCGTGCGGCAGACCGCTCAGGAAGCGGAAGGCCAGCATCCAGTGATAGCTCGGCGCGAGCGCGCTCAAAAGATTGCCGAGGGCGAAGACCCCCATCAGAGCGATCAGCAGCGTCCGGCGCGGCACCCGCGCCGCCAGCACCGCAATCAACGGCGCGCCCACCACAACCCCAAGCGCATAGATGCTGATGACGTGCCCGCCCGTCGGCTCGTCGACGCCGAGCCCGGCGGAGAAAAAGGGCAACAGGCTCATCGAGGCGAATTCGGTGGTGCCGATCGCGAACCCGCCCATTGCGAGCGCAAAGATCACCAGGCCAACCGGAACCGTCGCGGGCGCGGAAGCGGTCAGGCTGCGATCATGCGCGGCAAGGGTCATCGTCGGGGGCTTTCGGAAAGGGCTCGGGCGCGATGCTGCGCCGCAACATCAAATAGGCGCGACAGGGACGTCATGACAACCGTCGAATCCCTCTCCACGCATGTCCCGCACGCATACCGCACTGCAGCAAGCTCGCGGTCTCCCGCTGTGCCGCAGCAGGCTATAGGATCGGCGTTCCCACTCCGCTCGCGAGAAGCGCATGCTGCCCTGGACCGTGCTCGACACCGCCGATCTGCCCGATGGCAGCGGCACGCTGCGGCTGAAGCAGCGCGGCGGCGAGTTCTCGATCATGCTCGGCAGCAACGAGTTGATGAACAGCAGGCTGAGCGGGTCGGAGGAAGCGCTGGCGCGGCTGGCCTGCGAGCGCCTGCGGCAGCGCCCCCCTTCCCTGCTCATCGGCGGGCTCGGCATGGGCTTCACGCTGCGCGCGGCGCTCGCCGCGCTGCCGGACGCGGCGACGATCGAGGTGGCCGAGCTGATCCCGGCCGTGGCCGGCTGGGCGCGCGGGCGGATGGCACCGGTCTTCGCGGGCTGCCTCGACGATCCGCGGGTGACATTGACGATCGGCGATGTGGCCGCGGTGATCGCAGCCGGCCGGGCTCGCTATGACGGCATCCTGCTCGACGTCGACAACGGTCCGGAAGGCTTGACCGTCGCAGCCAACGACCGGCTCTACGGCCTTGCGGGCCTCGGCGCAGCCAAGGCGGCGCTGCGCCCGGGCGGCGTGCTGGCGGTCTGGTCCTCGGGCCCGGATCACGGCTTCACCCGCCGGCTGCGGGATGCCGGCTTCGCCGCAGACGAGATCTCAGTGCGCGCGAGCCGCTCGCGCCGGGGCGCGCGCCATGTGATCTGGCTCGCGACCCGCCGCTGAACGGAGATCGGAGGGCGGGCTGCGAGACCTCTCCCGAGCGCGCTACGGCAACCGGCAGAGCCCTTCGCAGCCGGGCTTGCCCGCGGCCGCCACGAAGGTCGACACCGCTTTTTCCGCGGCAGGCTTCAGGACCGGCTTGGCCGCGTGCAGCGCCGTGACCAGCGCCTTGCGGTCCGGCGGGGCGATGCCGGCCACGACGGACGCCGCGCTCTCCGCGAGTGCATTCGCCAGCAGCGTCTGGTTGGGCTCGCGCAGCGCGGGATTGCGCAGCAGCAGAACGGCGCCGGAAACGATCTCCAGCAGGCCGAGCCGCATCTTGCGCAGCCCCTGGATGCGCTCCTCCGTCCGCTCCTCCTTCTTCAGATGGGCGTCGAAATCGTTGACGGCCTCCACGGAGGCGGCGATCGCCTTCAGCAGGAAGGCACGCGAGCGGACAATCTCGTCCTGGTACTCTACCGTGTTGCGGGCAGAATCCGGCGCCTTGCCCGGATCGGGCGAATAGAGCTCGTAAGCCTGCAGAACGCGCGTCTGCTTCTGCACGATATTGAGGAGCCCCGGGACGTCGGCAGCCGTATACGGCCCCTTGCCCAGGATCGCGGCTTCGTTCCAGACATCCTCCAGCACCTTGCCGTCGACCGGATCGGCCAGGCGCGGCAAACCGCCCTTGCCCCGCTCGACCTTGATCATGCTGTCGAGGGCGTCGACCGAAGCGTCGATATAGGCCGAGCCGTTGGGCGGCACCTCGGCGCGCGCCGCGAAGCCGAGCAGGCACACGCCGCCGATGGCGGCGATCCGGGCTATCGAACGTCGCATCATCATGGTCTTCCTTTTCCTGCAGCGCGCGCCTCGGCCAGCAGGCAGAGTTCGGTGAAGAGCACCTGCGCCGCGCATTGCGCCGTATTGCTCGTGGAATCGTATTGCGGCGCGACCTCGACGACGTCGGCGGCGACGATGTCTCGTCCCTTCAAGCCGCGCAGGATCGCCAGCGCCTCGCGCGGCGTCAGCCCGCCGACCTCCGGCGTGCCGGTGCCCGGCGCAAAGGCCGGGTCGAGCGAATCGACATCGAAAGAGACATAGGTCGGGCCGTCGCCGATGACCGCCAGCGCCTTCGCGATCACGGCTTCGAGGCCGAGATCGTCGACCTCATTGGCATGGATCACCGTCATGCCGGACTCATAGGAGAACTCCCAGAGGTACTCCGCCCCGCCCCGGATGCCGATCTGAATGACGCGCTCGGGGTCGAGCACGCCGTCGAGCACCGCCTGCCGGAAGGGCCCGCCGTGATGGAATTTCGAGCCCTCGTAGGGGCCGGACGTGTCACAATGGGCGTCGATGTGGACCATGCCGACCGGGCGCCTGGCGCCGACCGCCCTGAGGATCGAATAGGTGATCGAATGATCCCCGCCGACCGCCAGCGGCGAGACGCCGGCCTCGACGATCGTGCGGAAGGTCGCCTCGATATCCTCGTGGCAGCTTTCCAGCGAGTAGCGGGAGCGGAAGGGCACGTCGCCGATGTCGGCCGCCTTGACCATGCCGAACGGCGCCGTGCCGAGGACATGGTCCATGGGCCCGATGCGCTCGATGGCGCGCACCGCGCGAGGCCCGAGCCGCGTGCCGGCGCGATTGGTCACGCCCAGATCCATCGGCAGGCCGATGATGGCGACGTCGAGCCCGCCGAGGTCCGCCTTGGACAGCGCATCGGGCCGGTAGGGAGCACCGATGAAGGTCGCGACGTCGGCGAAGGGCCATTTGCGCCTGTCGCCCTGGAACTGGTCGGCCGCGACCTTGGCGAAGCGAGGATCGTGAATGTCGCCGCCGCTCGCCCCGGCGTAGCGCGCCCGAAGCTTCCCGAGCTTGTCCTGATCCATTAGTGTCTCCCTCGCGGCACGCCCGCAACCGAGGCGTCAGCCGGCCCGACGCTCGAGCATGGTCACCGGCGAATCGTGATAGCAGGCAGACCCGAAGGGTGTGTACCCCAGTTTGGCGGCGACGCGCAGCGAAGCGGCGTTTTCCGGCGCGATGATGCAAACCGTGCGCTGGTGCCCGAAGGATCGCTCGAACCAGTCATGCGCCACCAGGCCCGCCTCGGTCGCATAGCCCCTGCCCTGCACGTCGCGCGACAAGACCCAGCCGGCCTCGGGAAACGGGTCGAACGAGGTGCCCAGCCCGCGATGGGCCTGCATCAACCCGGCCTCCCCGACCAGGCGCCCGCTCGCCCGCTCGATCACCGCGAAGAAGCCGTAGCCGAGAAGGGCCCAGTTGCCCGCGCTGCGCGTCAGCCTTTGCCAGGCCTCCTCGCGCGACAGCGGCTTGCCGCCGATGAAGCGCACCACCGCCGGGTCGGAACGCATCCGGTGGATCGCATCGAGATCCTCGCGGGAGGGGCGGCGCAGGAGGAGTCGCTCTGTCTCGATCATGCCGTCCTTAAACCAGCACGGCCGCCGCGAGCCAAGGCCGCGACGACCGGCATGAGAACCGCTTCCGCTACGGCGGTTTAGCCGAAAGTCTCAGTCCAGGCGGTTGAATCCCCTCGCGATTCATGCAGCCTTCGGCTAGAACCCCGGCGCATGCTCGGCATGTGCCGCGTCGCGCCCGTACAAGCTCGAAAAATCGAGTGACTTCCGAGGAGATGTCCCCCCATGAAGCGTCGTCAGTTCATCCAGACCGCGGCGGCCGGCGCGGCCGCCAGTGCAGTCGCCATGCCGGCGGTCGCGCAGTCGAATCCTGAAGTGAAGTGGCGCCTCGCCTCCTCCTTCCCGAAGTCGCTCGACACGATCTACGGCGGCGCCGAGGTCATGGCCAAGATGGTCTCCGAGCTGACCGACGGCAAGTTCCAGATCCAGGTCTTCGCGGCGGGCGAGATCGTCCCGGCGCTGCAGGCGCTCGACGCCGTGAGCAACAACACCGTCGAGATGTGCCACACCGTCTCGTACTACTACGTCGGCAAGGATCCGACCTTCGCCATCGCCGCCTCGGTGCCGTTCGGCCTCAACGCGCGCCAGCAGAACGCCTGGCTGTTCCAGAACGGCGGCAACGAGCTGTTCAACGAGTTCTACAAGAAGTTCAACGCCTACGGCCTGCCCTGCGGCAACACCGGCGCTCAGATGGGCGGCTGGTTCCGCAAGGAAATCAAGTCCACGGCCGACCTGCAGGGCCTGAAGATGCGCATCGGCGGCATCGCCGGCTCGGTGCTGCAGAAGCTCGGCGTCGTGCCGCAGCAGCTCGGCGGCGGCGACATCTACCCGGCGCTGGAAAAGGGCACCATCGACGGCGCCGAGTGGGTCGGCCCCTATGACGACGAGAAGCTCGGCTTCGCCAAGGTCGCGCCGTACTACTACTACCCGGGCTTCTGGGAAGGCGGCCCGACGGTGCACGCCTTCGTCAATCTGGAAAAGTGGAACGCGCTGCCGAAGGCCTACCAGGCCGCGCTGACCGCCGCCTGCACCTACGCCAACACGCAGATGGCGGCGAAGTACGACGTGGTGAACCCGGGCGCGCTGAAGCGCCTCGTCGCGGCCGGCACGCAGCTGCGCCCCTTCCCGCAGGACGTGCTGGAAGCGAGCCTCAAGGCCTCGAACGAGCTCTACTCCGAAATCTCGGCCAAGAACGCCGATTTCAAGAAGGCCATCGACGCGATGGCCGCCTTCCGCTCCGACGAATATCTGTGGTGGCAGATCGCCGAGCTGACCTTCGACGTCTTCCAGGTGCGCACCCGCGCGCGCTGACGCGCTCGACAGCCGGGTCCTACCGGCGGGAAACCCCAAAGCCCGGCCTCGGCCGGGCTTTTTTTCGGACGGAACGGACCAGGTCACGCGACCCCGCCCGTTTCATGCAGGCAGAACGAGACAGCAGACCTCTCCGCTAACATCCCGCCCGCAGCGCCACCCGTGGCCGATGGCGGCGGAGGCGCGCAGTTTCAGTTGGCGGTGCGCGCCCGATGTTCCTGAAGCCTCATCTGCATCTGACCGACGAGCCTCAGCAATTCGCTATGGGGCATCGTGACCGTCACGTCGCGATCGCCGACGGTGAGACGTAGATGGAACTCGCCGGTCAGCTCATCGCCGGTTGTTGGGCCGACTGCATCGACGGACGTGGCGGTCGCCTCCTGTTCTCCCGCAAGGCCGGCCGGGATGTCGATCTGGACCTCATCGCTCATTGGAGCGGGCATGTAGGCGATCAGACCGGCAGCCAGCTTCTCAGCCTGAAGCTGATCGAGCAGAAAGACCTGACTGTGCCCCGGCGCCGTGAACTTGAAGGCAACGTGATGCTGGCCCGCAGGCGTGATCCATTCCACATTTTCGATAAGAGCGGCATCGACGGTCTTCTGATCCGACATGACGTCTTCTCCTCCTCGGCCGGGACGCTCGACCCGAAGGCTGCAATCGTTGAGCGCGCTCCAAGGCGCTCGACCGCTTGTCGAACCGCCGCTTCCTGACCTTGTGCAAGATGGCCTGCGTGCCTGCCGAACCCATATCTTGCGGCGCCCGGCGATGGTCTTTCAACCCATGATCTGGACGACGATCTCGCGCAGCTCCTCGCGCGAAAGAGGAGAGGTTTCGGGCCTCCAATCCGGCAAGGATTTGGACGGCAGGGGTTGCGATGCCGCTGCCCCATGAGTTCGAGTCTTCTTATATTCGTATCGCGTTTTGTTCTTCATAGAGATTCATTGGCGCGCGTTCGATGCGCTGCCGGTCAGGCCGCCTGGCAAAGCCCAAGCGGCAGAAATACCGCCAAACGGCATTTCAATTGTCGGTAAAGAGGAGAAATCGGCCCAAGCATATCTGCCGAGGGCCAGCCTATCGCAGGCGCTCCACTCGTTACCGGCCCATTATGTCCGTTCCGCGATGGTTTCGCGGTCAGGGAAAGGCGTCGATCAGTCTGATCGCCGTCCCATGCCGGCACGATCCGTTCAGGTTTTTCTCGATGGCAGTCATTGCGCCTTCGACGGTCTTGAATGGACCCCGCCGGACATCGTTCATCTGAGGCAGTTCGTCCGCGGTCATCACGATCCAGAACTGGTCGTTGGGGTCTCGAACGATCGAGCAGATCGAGCGCTCCAGCAGGTCGGTAACGCCCCAGCGATTGGAGAGGTTGGGCCGTACGGTCGTATCCATTGCCGCCTCTCCTCGCGGAAGATCAGGATGAAACGCGTCGTGATCGAGCCCCGCTCTTGGCGGAGCCGCGGCGCGGCAGCGCGCTTTGAAGAGCGGACGCGGCTTCGGCATCGGCTGCCTCCTTGGCAAGCCTAAGGGCGCGCAACCTTGCAGTGCGCTCCCGGACCGCAAGCTGCTCGGCTCGCAGCGCCTCCAATGCGGTTTCGGCCTCGGCGCGACGCTGCGCCGCGAGCGTCGCCTTGCTCTGCGCCCGCAACTGCGCCTCCTCCGGCGAAATCCTGCTGCCTGACATCGACAACTCCTTCCAGGCACCCAGCCCGGCAACGCGTCAACGACGCTTCCCTGCGGTGCGAGCCTGCATGTATTGAACGGCCTCGAGCAGAACCTTGCGGGGCCGCTCCGCTTCGATCCTGGCCAGCTCGGCCTGAGCTGCAGCCTGGCGGGTCAGTTCTTCCAGATGCGCCAGTTCGGCGATGCGCTCGCGCTCAGCGGCCGCGAGACGCGCCTCGGCGGCACGCTCCGCGGCTTTGACCGCTTCGCGCGCGGACCGGGCGGTCGCGACAGCTTCCCGCTCGGCCCGGCGCTGGATCATGACCGGATCATCCGCCCTGGGACGAGCCTTGAATCGCTCCAGCAATGCCTTTTTGGCAGCGGTCGAACTGGCCTGACGATCCGCAAAGCTATGGGGACTGAAACTCAATCTGAACCCTCGCCTATCGCGGCTGCTGGGCAGAACGAACCGGACGCTCGACCCGCTTCGGTGCCGGGAGCAAACCTTCCCGCTGCGCCTGCTTCCGTGCAGCCTTGCGCGCACGGCGGATGGCTTCCGCCTTCTCGCGGGTCCGTCGTTCCGACGGCTTCTCGTAGGCGCGGCGCGCCTTCATTTCGCGGAACACGCCTTCACGCTGCATCTTCTTCTTGAGGACGCGCAGTGCCTGATCGACATTGTTGTCGCGCACCAAAACCTGCATGCGAAATTCCTTTCGACGACATGAAAAAGGGCCGGGCGAACCCCCGACCCTCGCAGCCATCCATCGCGATAGGATCCGGCGCCGACACATCCGCGGTCGCCACCTTGATCGAGTGTCGCAAGGGATAGCGATTCCGCTTACTCGGCCTGCAGATTATCCGCAGAGACCTTCCCGGAGCGCTTGTCCTGCACCAGCTCGTAGGAGACCTTCTGGCCCTCGGTGAGCGTGCGAAGCCCCGCCCGTTCGACGGCGCTGATGTGAACGAAGGCATCCTGGCCTCCATCTTCCGGCTGAATGAAGCCGAAGCCCTTATCGGTGTTGAACCATTTAACTGTGCCGCTGGCCATGACGACCTCCTGTAAAAGCGACCGGTCACGCGCCACGTATGTGACGCGCGTTTCGATTTGAGCAGGAAGTTCGTCAGCAATGCGTCCTATGACGCGGGGCCAATTCGTTCGGCCTACATCGATTTTTCTAAGATGCAACTTTCGGACTTCAATGTCAAATCCCGCGTGATTCAGGCCGTTATCTTCAGAAAAACATGTACAGATCAAATATTCAGAGTCACTCGCGCGCCTCGCTCGCGAGTGACCACGCGTCGGCATACTTGGGTCATGAGACATTCGACAGCGACGCGGCGTGGATCGGAAAGACGCAAACTGTCCGCACGCCAAGGAGCCTGCCGACCACCCCATTGCGACGAGTTGCCGCAATTCATGAAAAAAATACATGCACCCCATGCATTTTTGACTTGCATGAAGCGACAGACCTGATTTGCTGGCGCGACGCGACGATCGGATCAACCGGCGCGCAAACTCAGGGGGAAACATTACTGATGAAGCGTCGTCACTTTCTGACCGCAGCAGGAGCCGGCGCCGCCGCCGGCATCATCGCCAGCCCGGCCATCGCCCAGTCGATGCCGGAGGTCAAATGGAGGGTCACCTCCTCCTTCCCGAAATCGCTCGACACGATCTATGGCGCTTCCGAGGTCCTCGCGAAGGCGGTGTCGGAGGCGACCGACGGCAAGTTCCAGATCCAGGTCTTCGCCGCCGGCGAGGTCGTTCCCGGCCTGCAGGCCGCCGATGCGGTCACGAACGGCACCGTCGAGATGTGCCACACCGCTTCCTATTACTACGTCGGCAAGGATCCGACCTTCGCCTTCGGCACGGCGGTTCCCTTCGGGCTCAATGCCCGCCAGCAGAACGCCTGGTTCTACCATGGCGGCGGCATGGAGCTGATGAACGAATTCTACAAGAAATCGAACATCTACGCCTTGCCGGGCGGCAACACCGGCTGCCAGATGGGCGGTTGGTTCCGCAAGGAACTCAAGACGGCAGCGGATCTGCAGGGCGTCAAGATGCGCATCGGCGGCTTCGCAGGACAGGTGCTTAGCAAGCTCGGCGTCGTTCCACAGCAGATCGCCGGCGGCGACATCTACCCCGCGCTGGAGAAGGGCACCATCGATGCAGCCGAATGGGTCGGCCCCGCCGATGACGAGAAGCTCGGCTTCAACAAGGTCGCGCCCTATTACTACTATCCCGGCTGGTGGGAGGGCGGCGCGGCGCTGCACTTCTTCATCAACACCGCCAAGTGGGAAGAACTGCCGAAGACCTACAAGTCACTGCTGACCACGGCCGCCGGGCTCGCCAATGTCGACATGCAGGCGAAGTACGACGCCCGGAACCCGGCCGCCCTCAAGCGGCTGGTCGGTGGCGGCGCGCAGCTTCGCCCGTTCTCGCAGGACATCCTCGAAGCCTGTCTCAAGGCCTCGAAGGAGGTCTATGCCGAAACCAGCGCGAAGAACCCCGACTTCAAGAAGATCTACGAGGCGATGTCGGCGTTCCGCGGCGACGAATACCTCTGGTTCCAGGTCGCCGAATACACCTACGACAACTTCCTGATCCGCTCGCGCGTCTCGAATCAGCTCTGACAGAGAGCGACCTGCCGGCAACGGCCCACCTTGAAAACCCCGGCGCAAGCCGGGGTTTTTCGATGACCTCCCGCCGCCGCCTCTCGCGCCGGCTGCCGACACGCGCGGTCGGGGCCGCACGATATCGTGACGGCAAGCTGCGCACATGCCATAGGCGCGAATGCCATAACTGCGCCTTGCGGCACCGCCAGACTGCGTCGTCGCCACGGGAATCGACCATGCTCCGTCTCATCGCCCCCCTGCTTCTCGCCGCGCTGCCAGGCGCCGCCCTCGCCCAGTCGATCGGGCAGGCGCTGCCCGGCCGCGCGCAGCCGCGCGAGTCCTACAACAGGCCTGCGCCGGCTGCCCCAAAGGGCGCGCGCCCCTGCCCCGAATACGGTGCCGGCTTCGTGCGGCTGGAAGGCTCGAGCTTCTGCGTGCGCGCCGGCGGAGCCGTCCGGGCGGAAATCGGGAAGAGCTCGCGGAACGGCTACGGCAGCCGGGCAGACGGCATGCTCTATCTGGAAAGCCGCGGACAGACGGAGCTGGGGCCGGTCCGCTCGGTGATCAGCGTCCGGCGCGGAATCGACCGCAACCTCGACGCGGCCCCGTTTCGCTGAGGCCTCCTCCGTTCAGGCGATCAGCCGCGCGACCTCCCGCTGCAGAACCGGCACGAGCTCGGACTCGAACCAGGGATTGCGGCGCAGCCAGGCATTGTTGCGCCATGACGGGTGCGGCAGCGGCAACACGCGAGGCATGGCGGGGCGATCGAGCAAAGCGCGCCAGTCGGCGACGATTGCGGTGAGATCGCGGCCCTTCTGGTCACCGAGATGCCAGTCCTGGGCATAGCGCCCGATCGCCAGGACGAGCTCGATCTGCGGCATGGCCGCGAAGACGCGTGCGTGCCAGGTCGGCGCGCATTCGCGCCGCGGCGGCAGGTCGCCGCCCTTGGCGTCCTGGCCGGGAAAGCAGAAGCCCATCGGCACCACCGCGACACGCGCGGGATCGTAGAACACCGTCTCGTCGATGCCGAGCCAGCGCCGCAGCCGGACGCCCGACGGATCGGTGAACGGCCGACCGCTGGCATGGACACGGGTGCCCGGCGCCTGGCCGGCGACGCACAGCCGCGCCGTCGCCGAGGCCTGGATGACGGGGCGGGGCTGGTGCGGCAGCGGCGGCAGGCGGCGCGGCGCATCGCGGCAGATCCGGCAGGCCCGCACCGCGTGCAGCATGGCCTCCAGGCCTTCGTCAGCGGTCATCGCCCGCCATCTCGGCCCAGCGCGCCATCGCTCCGGCGGGCGCGGGCGCCATCCAGCGCCACCTTCGCCAACCGCGCGCGCGGAAGGGCCCGCGAAATCAGCCCGTCGCAGAACCAGTTCCCGGACTTGCGGCTGAAATCATGCGGGTCGCCGGGCTCGACACGGGCCAGCCCGTTGATCCGGCCGCTGGGGCGGCTGCGGATCACGTAGAGCGCTCCACTGGTCTCGATGGTGAAGCAATAGGTGCGGCGCTTGTCGGGCGGGCCGTAATAATAGCAGACGGCGTCCTCTGTCGTGGTCCAGCAGGCATCCGTGTTCGGGAGGTTGCGGTTGTGGCCGAGGGCCCGACCGTCGGGATGATGATATTCGCTGAACGGCAGGTTGGAGCCTGTGTAGCGCCCCGTGACGGTGTTCCCCTCGAAGGCTTGCCTGATCTGCGCGCCCGTCAGGCGCTCTGCCGCCCCGGCCGCGCCGGCGGCGAGCAGGGCAAGACCGGCGAGGATGCATCGGGCGGCGGACGGCTTCATCGCCGCGCCAGCCGCCGGCTCATCGGCGCGGCCGGCACCTGCGAGATCAGGCCGTCGCAATACCAGGGCTTGCCGTTGTCCGTGTGGTTGCGCGGATTGCCGATCTCGACCTTGGCAAGCGCGTTGACCATGCCGTTGCCGCTGTTGCGCAGCACGTAGAGATCGCCGCTGACCTCGACGGTGAAGCAATGGACCGTGCGGTTCTCCGGCGGGCCATAATAATAGCAGACCTGGTCGCGCTTGGTGATCCAACAGGCATCGGTGTTGGGCTGCCAGCCATTGTGGCCGAGCGCGCGCCCGTCGGCGGCATGGTATTCGGTGAAGAAGCCGCCATTGGTGTAGCGGCCGGTCACGGTATTGCCCTCGAAGGCCCGCTGGATCTGCTCGCCATTGAGGCGTTCCGCGGCCTGGGCCTGAAGCGCCAGCCCGCACAGCATCGACAGGAGGAGTGCGAGGCCGCGCATCACGCCTTCCAGCTCGGGCGGGCCGAGATTTCGCCATGCCAACGGCGGATGTGCACGAAATCCTCCGGCAGCGGGATGCGCGACGGCTTCATGAAGTCGATTGCGA
Source organism: Allobosea sp. 67-29 (assembly GCF_001898115.1). GTDB lineage: Bacteria > Pseudomonadota > Alphaproteobacteria > Rhizobiales > Beijerinckiaceae > Allobosea. Next base: position 245,076 of record NZ_MKSQ01000008.1, read on the forward strand.
TGCCGGCGGTAATATCGGCCACGGTCAGGCTGTCGCCGCAGACGAAGGCATTGGCGGCCAGTTGCAGTTCCAGAACCCAGAGATGATCGTCGATCTGCTCGCGGTTGGCCTCGGCCCATTCCGGCACCTGGGCCTCGAGCTCCGCCATCGAGGGGTGGCTGTGGCGGAAGACGGACGCGACGCTGCCGAACAGGCCCAGCTCGATCCGGCGGTTCCACATCTCGATCAGCGCCTGCTCGCGAGCCTCCCGGCCGAAAAGCGGCGGATGCGGGTGCAGGCCCTCGACATAACGGCAGATCGCGATGGTCTCGGCCAGGGCAGTCCCGTCGTCGAGCTGGAGCACCGGCAACCGCTGCAACGGGTTGAGCCGGGTGAAGGCGGCGCTCTTGTGCTCCTTCTTCGCGATGTCGACCGGGACGAGCTCGGGCAGCGGCACGCCCTTCTCCGCAAAAAAGATGCGGACCCGGCGCGGATTCGGCGCGCGCCCGCCATCATAGAGCTTCATCCGACCCTCTCCGTCTCCGGCCGCACCGGATCACGGCCGGCACCGGACGGTCAACCGTATCCTCGTGGTTCTTGACGCCAGGATGGCCGCGCTCCGACCCGGGGCGCCGCCTCAGCGCGGATGGCCACGGCGCCAGGCCTCCGGCCGCTCGAAGCGCAGGGCCCAGAGCCCTCTGCCCGCCGCGCGCGCTTCAGCCTCCTCGCGGCGATACGCACCGTAGGACACGGCCTGCCCGGTCCGCACCATCGTCGCATTGATATCCTCGTCGCCCTGCCGGCACCGGGCAAGGCCGCGCCCGTAGCGGTCGGCCTTGCCGATTTCGCAGGTCGTGAGCCCCCGTGCCAGCAGCGCCTGCAGCGCCCGCCGCGCCTCCCGGCCGCAGGCGACGCTCCGGCCGGCCGCATCCATGCAAGACTGGCGGTATTCCGGGGCATCCAGTCCTTCGAGCCGCAACTCCTCGCCGAGCAGGCGGATGGAATCGCCGTCGATCGCCCTGGCCGGGCCGATCAGCTCCCGGGCGGGGCCGAGGCGATATTGCAGGATCGCTCCAGCCAGCGCGAGGAAACCGAGGATTCCGAGCGCAACGACGAGGTCGGTGAAGCGGCCGACGCGGCGCCAACCGAAGGGACCAAAGGGAGACCGACCGAATCCGAGACGCGTCATCAGGAAGAGCTTAACGATTTGGTGTCCATGATGGCGAGCCGGCCGCGCAGCCTGTGCGGCCGAACGAGGATGCGTACGCTCTATCATGGCGGAAGTGACGGCCGAACAGGTGCAGCGCGGGCGCGGGCCGGACCCGGCCGCCGTCGCGCGCCGCAAGCTGCTCACCCGCGAGGTGAAGACGGTGCGCGAGCGGCTCACCTCCTCCACCGGCCTCGAACGCGCCTTCGACAACGAGCTGTTGCGCAGCTTCGCCCAATACCGGGTCTCCGGCTCCGTCGGCACCATGGTGCTCGCGCTCGGCATCGCGGCAGCAGCCTGCCTTTGGCTGCCGGTCTATCTCGCCGCCGTCTGGAGCGGCTCGGTCCTGGCGAGCTCCCTCGTCATCGTCGCCCTGTCGCGCCGCTACCTCCACAAGCGACCGGAGGATATCCGGCCGATGCAATGGCGGCGCCTGTTCACGCTCGGGGAAGGACTGCACGGCCTGTGCTGGGCTTCGATCCTGTTCCTCTTTGCGCATGTCGATGCGCCGGGCGCCAAGGTCTTCGTCACGACCGCATTGCTGATCGTCAGCGCCCTGACGGTGATGCTGTCCGCCTCGATCCCGATCGCGGTCTATGCCGGCCTGAGCCCGATCATCCTCGGCATCATGCTGTTCTTCTGGGACAAGCGCGACATCGACAGCGTCACCATGGCGCTGATGGCGGCCTCGGCACAGCTCTTCTTCATTTTTCTGGCCAACCGGCTCTATGCCAGCTCGGTCGCGACGATCGGCTTCAGGGCCGAGAAGGACGCGCTGATCGCCGAGCTCGAAACCGCCAATGCCAATTCCGACGAGGCGCGGCGCAAGGCCGAGGAGGCGAACCTCGCCAAGTCCCGCTTCCTGGCAACGATGAGCCACGAGCTGCGCACCCCGCTCAACGCCATTCTCGGCTTCTCGGAGGTGATGAAGAACGAGATCTTCGGTGCGCATGCCAATGCCGCCTACAAGGAATATTCGGCCGACATCCACGGCTCGGGCCAGCATCTGCTCAACCTGATCAACGAGATTCTCGACCTCTCGCGCATCGAGGCCGGCAAATACGAGCTGAACGAGGAGGCGATCTCGCTGACGGCCGTGGTCGACGATTGCCGGCACATGCTGGCGATGCGCGCCAAGGCGAAGGGCCAGACGATCCGCGAATTGGCGGAGCCGGAGCTGCCACGCGTCTGGGCCGATGAGCGCGCCATCCGCCAGGTCGTGCTCAACGTGCTGTCGAACGCGATCAAGTTCACGCCGCAGGGCGGCGAGATCACGATCAAGGTCGGCTGGACGGCGGCCGGCGGCCAGTATGTCACGGTCACCGACACCGGCCCCGGCATCCCCGAGAACGAGATCCCGATCGTGATGCAGAGCTTCGGGCGCGGCTCGCTGGCGATCAAGACGGCCGAGCAGGGCTCGGGCCTCGGCCTACCGATCGTCAAGGGGCTGGTCGAGCTGCATGGCGGCGGCTTCCATCTCAAGTCGAAGCCGCGCGCCGGCACGGAAGTCACGATCACCCTGCCGGCCGAGCGGGTGATGGATGCCCTCCCGGCCCTGCCGGAGCCGCGCGTGCGGGCCGCCTGAACACCATCATTACGCCGCCATCGGCCAGCACAGATCGTCCCGGCGCGCCGCAATGCGCTCCCGCCTCCTTCTGCCCCCGCCGAACACTGGAAGCATCGGATCATGAACGGAAAAACCCGCGTCGCGGTGCTCTATGGCGGCAAGTCCGGCGAGCATGAAGTCTCGCTCAAGTCGGGCGCCTCGGTCGTGCGCCATCTCGACCGAGAGCGCTTCGAGCTGATCCCGATCAGCATCGACAAGCAGGGCCGCTGGCAGCAGCAGGACCCGAAGCGCCTCGCAGAATGGAACGCCGAGAGCCTGCCGATCCATGCCGACGCCCCGGCCATCCGCCTCGCCGCCGACGATGCCGGTCGGCTCGAGGCCATCGGGCTAGACGGCAGCTCGGCCGGTCACGGCATCGACGTGGTGTTTCCGGTGATCCATGGCCCGCTCTGCGAGGATGGCGCCGTCCAGGGTCTGCTGGAGCTGAGCGGGGCGGCCTATGTCGGCTCGGGCGTGCTCGCCTCCGCCGTCGGCATGCACAAGGACATCGCCAAGCGCCTCGCCGCGCTCGCGGGCCTGCCGGTCGCGCCCTATGTGATGGCGAGCAAGCGCGAATTCGCCCGCGATCCTGTGGCCGTGGCTGCGGCGGCGCAAGCGAAGCTGACGCTGCCCGTCTTCATCAAGCCCTGCAACATGGGCTCCAGCGTCGGCGTCCATAAGGTCAAGCGCTGGGAGGATCTCGACGCCGCCCTCGCCGATGCCTTCCGCTATGATACGCGCGTGCTGATCGAGCAGGGCATCGACGCCCGCGAGATCGAGGTCGCGGTGCTCGACGGCGACCCGCCCTTCGTCAGCCTGGCGAGCGAGCTCAACGCCGATCCCAAGCATGAATTCTACTCCTACGAGGCGAAATACATCGACCAGGACGGCGCGACAGTCGACCTGCCGGCGAAGCTGGAACCGGGGCAGATGGAGCGGGTCCGCGAGCTGGCGAAGACGGCCTTTCTCGCGCTGGAATGCAGCGGGCTTGCCCGCGTCGACTTCTTCCTCGACCGGAAGAGCGGCGAGTTCTACTTCAACGAGATCAACACCCTACCCGGCTTCACCGCCATCAGCATGTACCCGAAGATGATGGAGGCTTCGGGCATGGCCTATCGCGACCTGATCACCCGGCTGGTCGAGCTTGCGCTCGAGCGCCATGCCGAGCGCGCGGCGCTGAAGACCGACTACGACGGCTGACCCGATGCGGCCCAGCGCAGCGGCCAGCCCATGACGATCGCAACCCGGCGCCTTCTGCTGGACCACGCGAAGCTGGCGGACGTCCCGCGCCTGTTCGCGTTCCTCGGCGACGCGGACGCGATGCGCCACACGCACGTCGTGCGCTCGCTGAAGGATTGCCGCCGCCGCGTCGCGGTCCATGAATGGTGCCGCCGCCGGGACGGCTGCGCGCCCTGGGTCATCCGTACCAAAGCGGAGCACCGGATCATCGGCTGGGGCGGCCTGTTCGACGACCCCTTCGACCCAGGCTGGGGCATCGAGCTCGGCTACTGGTTCGACCGAGCGAGCTGGGGCCAGGGCTATGCCTCCGAGCTGGCCGCCGCGGCCGTCACCTTCGCGGACGAGCAGCTTGGGCTGCCGCAGTTGCGGGCGTTCGCACGGCCGGACAACGCTGCGTCCCGGCGCGTGCTCGAGAAGGCCGGCTTCACGCAGGAGCGTTACGTTCCCGAGCTTGAGCGCTGGCTTTTCGCACGCCCGAAATCCGGGAGTGCCAGCTAGAGTATCGGACTGAATATCTTATTCGGCCCGATACTCTAGCTCTTTGATTTTGCGTCGGCTTTTTTCGAAAGCCGCGTTCCACTTTTCGGGCCGACGCTCTAATCCTTTCGGGCCACCTGCGCCTGCTCAAAAGTCGCCATGCCGGAATGGATGGCGGCCGCGGCCTTGACGAGGCCTGCTGCCAGCGCGGCGCCCGAACCCTCGCCGAGGCGCATGTCAAGCGCCAGCAGCGGCACCTTGCCGAGCCGGGCCAGCACTTCGGCATGGGCGCCCTCGGCCGAGAGGTGGCCAGCCAGGCAGTGATCGATCGCGGAAGGCTCGATGGCGTGCAGGATCGCGGCGGCAGCGGTGACGACATAGCCGTCGAGGATCACCGGGATACGCTGAGAACGCGCGGCGATGATCGCCCCGCAGATCGCCGCGATCTCGCGCCCGCCGAGGCGGCGCAGCACTTCGAGCGGGTCCTTGAGATGGGCGCGGTGCAGGGCCAGGCCCTTCTCCACGGCCGCGACCTTGCGTTTCAGTCCCTCATCGTCGATGCCAGTACCGCGCCCGCACCAGCGGGCCGCGTCACCGCCATAGAGCGCGGCGTAGATCGCTGCGGCCGACGTGGTATTGCCGATGCCCATCTCTCCGAGGCAGAGCAGGTCGGCGCCGCCAGCCAGCGCCTCCATGCCGAAGGCCATGGTCGCGACGCAGGCGCGCTCGTCGAGCGCATCGCCTTGCGTGAAGTCGCCGGTCGGCAAGTCGAGCGCCAGGTCGAAAACCTTGAAGCCGAGGTCGAAGGCAGCGCAGATCTGGTTGATGGCTGCACCGCCAGCCGCGAAATTCTCGAGCATCTGGCGGGTCACGGTCTGGGGATAGGCCGAGACGCCTTGCGCCACCACGCCATGATTGCCGGCGAAGACGCAGACCAGCGGACGGTTCACCGCCGGCGGCGCCTTGCCCTGCCAGGCCGCAAGCCATTCGGCGATCTCTTCCATCCGGCCGAGGCTGCCGGCCGGCTTGGTGAGATTGGCATCCCGGGCGCGCACAGCGTTCGCGGCCGCCATGTCGGGGCCGGGCATCGCGGCGATGAGCTCGCGGATATCGTCGAAGGGCAAACCGGAAGCGGCCATGGTCAAGTCCGTCCACAAGAGCGGCGCCAGGCGCGGCGCCATGGCGGCAAGGTTGGCGTTGCTGCTATAGGCTCGGCCGGCAGAAGACAATCGACGGGAGCGCGAAGCCGGCATGGCGGAAGCCGACACCAGTACGGAACCGACGGCTGACGAAGGCTCCGCCTGGCCGGGCTGGGCGATCGCGACCGCGATCTGCATCCGCTTCTATTCGCGCCTGCCTGTGCCCCCGCTGCGCGGCGAAGGCGATCTGCACGGCGTCCCCGACTTCAGGCTCGTGCCGCGCGCCCTGCCGTTCGCGGGGCTGGTCATCGCGCTGCCTGCCGCGGCCGTCGCGCTCGCGGCCGGCCTGGCGGGCTTGAGCGGACTGGTCACCGGCACCCTCGTGCTGACGGCGCTTGCTCTGAGCACCGGGGCCTTCCACGAGGACGGGCTTGCCGACACCGCCGACGGGCTCTTCGGCGGGCCTTCGCCCGAGCGGCGGCTGGAGATCATGAAGGACAGCCGCATCGGCTCCTATGGCGCGATGGCGCTGGGGCTCTCGCTGCTGCTGCGCGCCGGCCTGATCGCGATGATCCTCGATCGGGCTGGCCCTTTGGGAGCGGCAGGCGCGGTGCTCGCCGCCGCGCCTTGGTCGCGCGCCGAAGGCCTGTTCCTGCTCGCGACGCAACCGCCGGCCCGCAGCGTCGGCGCCGCTGCCGCCGTCGGCCGGCCCAGCCTCGCAACGGCCCGGATCGCGCTGGGCCTCAGCCTGATCCTCGCGGCCGGGCTCTGCCTTGCCGCTCATCTACCCCTGCCCGGCCTGCTGCTCGGCTTCGCTCTGGCCCACGCGGCCGCCGCGGTGCTGGCGCGGCTGGCACAGCGGCTGATCGGCGGGCAAACCGGCGACATCCTCGGCGCGGCGCAGCAACTCGGCGAAATCGCGATCTATCTCGGCTTAGCCCTCTCCTTGGGATGGGTGGGGCGGTGAGCGCCGCCTCCTCCCCCTGCATCAAGGTTTGCATCATCGACCCGCAGACCAAGCTGTGCGAAGGCTGCGGCCGCACGCTCGCCGAAATCGCGCAATGGGCTCGACTGAGCGAGACCGAGCGGCTGACGATCATGGCCCGATTACCGGAGCGGTTGCGCCAGCCGAAACCCTAGAATGTCTGCGGCGGCTTCGGCCCTATTTGCCCTCGGCAGCCGCTTCCAGCGCTGGGCCCGTGAGCCGGTAGAACACCTTCTTCGTCTGAGCGACGGCGCCGAGGCTTTCATAGAAGCGCAGCAGGGCCGGATCGTCGGCGTCAGCCGTCCAGTCGAGGCGCCTGTGGCCGCGCTCCACCGCCAGTCTGGCCAGCGCGGTCATCAGCGCACGGCCGAGCCCTTTACCGCGCGCGGCGTCTGCGACGTAGATCTCCTTCAGGAAAAAGCCGGTCTTCAGCCCCGGTCCCGGGTAGAGATTGCAGGCCGAGGCGAAGCCCAGAAGCGCCTTGCCCTCGACCGCGACGAGGATTTCGACCCCGGCCGGAAGATCGGCGAGCCCGGCGCGGATTTCCGCGAGCGGCGGGCGCGGCACGGCGTAGTGCCCCTGCATCTCGACCATCAGCGCGGCGAGCGCGGCGTGATCGGCCGGCTGCAACAGGCGGATCGCGACCTCGTTCATTGCCGGGGTTCCGCAGCCTTCAGTGCAGCAGGGACCAGATGAAGCGGGCGGCGACGAAGAGCAGGAACAGGCCGAAAGCCACTTCCAGACGGCGCTTCGACAGCTTGTGGGCCAGGCTCGCGCCGATCGGCGCCGTCCAGATCGAGGTCGGAATGAACAGGATCATGCCGATCAGCGAGACATAGCCCAGGGAGAGCGGCGGCAGGATGTCCATCTTCGGCCAGCCGGCATAGATGAAGCCGAGCGCCCCCGGGATCGAGATCAGCACGCCCAGCCCCGAGGAGGTCGCGACGGCCTGGTGGATCGGCCGGCCGTAAAAGGTCATGAACAGGCTGGACAACTGGCCGCCGCCGATGCCCATCAGGGCCGAGAGCACGCCGATGACGCTGCCGTAAGCTACCATCAGCGGCTTGCCCGGCATGTCCTCGCCGAATTTCCAGCGATCGGCGGCGAAGAGCAGGCGGATGGCCGAGATCGTCGCCACCACGACGAAAACGATCTTGAAGAGATCGGCCGGCGCGTAACGCGCGATATAGCTGCCGACCATGACGCCGAGCACGACCGGCACGGCCCAGACCTTGAGGATCGAAAGATCGACGAGACCCTTGGCGCGATGGGCATTGAAAGAACGGATCGAGGTCGGGATGATGACGGCGAGCGAGGTGCCGACGCTGAGCGGCATCCTGACCTCCTCCGGCACGCCGATGACACGGAAGACCTCGTAAAGCACCGGCACGATGACCGCACCGCCGCCGACGCCGAAGACACCGGCGAGCAGGCCCGTCACGGCTCCCGCCAGCACGAGAGACACGGCGAGAAAGGCGAGATCGCCGATAGGAATGCCTGCGAGCATGGAAAGGGTTCCGGTGGGCCAGCCCCTATCCCTGTCGGCGATTTTGTCAGCCGGAGCAAGGGCTGCCGGGCAGCCCCGTCATGTTTGGCCGGAGACCTGCCCTGCCCCGGCGCGCACGCCGGCTCGCCTCACGCATCGAGCAGCGTCGCGAAACCACCATAGATCATGCGCTGGCCGTCGAACGGCATGGGTGCGCCATTATTCATCCGCGCATCCTGACGAATCTTGCCCCAAGCCTCGTCGCGCGCGGCCTTTGAGGCCCATTCGACCCAGCCGAACACCACCGTTTCGCCATCCTTCGCCTTCACCGCGCCCTTGAAATCCGTGACCTTGCCATCGGGCACGTCGTCACCCCAGGCGTCGACGACGCGGCGCGCGCCGTGATCGGTGAACAGCGCGGCAAGCTCCGCCGCATGGTTGCGGAAATCCGCCTTGCGATCCTGCGGCACGGCAATCAGCACGCCGTCGACATAACCTGCCGCTCCACCTTCGCCCTTGTCGACCAGCGCGTCGAAACCGCCATAGATCATGCGCCGGCCGTCGAAGGGCATGGATTCGCCCATCGCCTTCATCCGCGGATCGCTCATCATCTTCGCATTGGCCGCGTCGCGGGTCTTGCGGTCGGGATACTCGAACCAGGAAAAGACCACGACCTCGTCGGGCTTCGCCTTCACGGCGCCCTTGAAGTCCGTGACCTTGCCGTCCGGGACCTCGTCGCCCCAGGTCTCGACCATCCGGGTAACGCCGAACTCCTTGAAGATCGGCAAGGCCTCGCTGGCATGTTTGCGGTAGATCTCCTTGTTGGCAGCGGGAACCGCGACCACGAAACCTTCGACATAAGCCATTTCCATCGTCTCCCGTTCTGGCGGCGCGGCACGGGCCCGCGCCCATCAAGTTGATATCAACGCATATCTTCGGCCATTGCGTGACAATGGCTCGCGTCAGCCGCAGCAGGAGCCGGTGGCCAGCAACGGCTGGAAGCTCGCGGCCTCCTTCAGCTCATCCTCGTAGCGGTCATGGTGCCGGACCCAATCCATGGCCCTGCCCTCGTTGCGCCCCTTCGGAGTCATGTCGAGGAAGTTGTGCGCTCCGATGAGCAGGTCCCCACCACGGGCATAAGTCGAATAGGTGTGGAAGATCTCGCCGGCGTCGTTGCGGTAGAAGACGCTGAAGCCGGGCATCTCACCACCCTCGCCGTCATGAAGCTCGTAATTGTATTCGTAGCGGCCGGCCGCCTTCTCCGCCGGGCTGGGCGAGACGTGGAAATCGTAGTTGAAGTCGCTGCCGGCGGAGGAGACCCAGGGGAAGTCCCAGCCCATGCGGTGTCGGAAGGTCTGGAATTCGGCATAGGGCGCGCGAGAGACCACGACCAGGCTGACATCGTGATGCTTCAGATGGAGGTTGGCGCCGTCGAAATGGTCGGCGAGGAAGGAGCAGCTCGGGCAGCCTTCCCTGGCGCCGGGTCCGAACATGAAGTGATAGACGATCAGCTGGCTCCGGCCGGCGAACAGATCGGCCAACGACAAGCCGCCGTCCCAGCCCTCGAAAACATAGTCCTTCTCGATCCTGACCCAGGGCAGCGCGCGTCGCTCGGCCGAAAGCGCGTCGCGCCGGCGGGTGAGCGCCTTCTCGTCGGCGAGGTGGGTCTTGCGGGCCGCAAGCCACTCCTCACGGGATACGATCCTGTGTTCCATCGTCTCCTCTCCTGTGCTTCCGCCGGCCCGTGCCGGCAGCTCATCCCGGCGCTGCCCGACGGGCTGCGCCTCGCTTCGCCTCAGGCGAAATAGGCCTCGAGCTTCGCCATGGTGCCGGTCCAGCCATGGGTGTGGCCGCGGACGGCGGCATCGTCGAACAGCTTCTCGTGCAGCAGGGTCAGGATCGTGCCGTCGCCATCCGGCTTCAGGGCCACCGTCACCCGCGAAACCCGCTCGGGCGTCGTCACCCAGGACCATGAGAAGACCAGCCGCTCGTTCTCCACCACTTCGAGATAGCGCCCGGACACCTCATGGCGCTCGCCATTGTCCTCCAGCATCACGACGCGATAGGCGCCGCCGACGCGGGGATCGAGCTCGGCCTCCTGCGCCACCACATTCTCCGGCCCGAACCATCGGACCAGCAATTCGGGATCGGTCCAGGCCTGGTAGACCTCGGCCGGGCTGGCGTTCAGCCGGCGCTTCATCGTGAGGCTCGGCGTCACCGGCTGATGCATCGTGGTCCCTCCCCGCCCTCGTCACTCGCGGCCCTGGCGACGCGCATCGAGCAGCGCCGCCAGCGCGTCGAGCCGCTGTGTCCAGAATCGCTGATAGCGCGCGAGCCAACCCATCGCCTCCTCCATCGGCCCGGCATTCAGGTGGCAGGATACGGTGCGTCCCACCTTGGTTCGTGTCAGCAGCCCGGCGTCCGCGAGGACGTCGAGATGCTTCATCACCGCCGGCAGCGAGACCGGGAACGGCTTCGCCAGCTCGCTGACGGACAGCCCGTCCTCCTGCTCCAGCCGCGCCAGCAGGGCCCGGCGTGTCGGGTCCGCCAGAGCGGAGAAGGTGCGGTCGAGCGGCGCGTCCTGAAACTTAACCATTGAGTTAAGTTTAGACTTGCTCGCGTCCAGCCGTCAAGGGCCTGCAGCCTCCTGGGAGTTGCCGTCCTGTGGGGAAGGCGAAGTTTGCCGCAGTTTATGAAAACGACCGCGACCCTTTGCTGCGTGCCGGCATCTGTCCCATTCGAAGCCCCTGTGGATCCACGCCGCGTGGGCCGCATGACGAGGCCGAGTGAATTGAAATTAGAGGCGAAGTTCCCCGTTTTTGAGCTTCGACTTCCGCAAAATCCCCGTCTCGGCAAGGTGCAAACCAAGCTGAGACGGGGCCCGAGAATACCGGTCACACACAGCCACAGGACGCCCATCGGTCCAGAACGGGCCCCCATCAGGAGGCCAGAATGGCGAAGAACACCGGTGAACCTCCTGTCAGGTCCTTCGCGAAGTAGGCCGCGGCCTTTTAGAATGTCGGGCTCCGCCTTGAGCTTCGCCACCTCTCGCCGCAACTTCTCGATCTCACGTTGCTCCGGCTTCATATGACCGTGGCCGGGAAAGGCCTGCGCAGGATCGGCCGAAAACAGCTTCACCCATTTGCGCAACTGGTTCTCATGAACATCCATATCCCGAGACGCCTGCGCCACACTCGCCCCGCGGTCCTTGATCAGGCGAACCGCCTCGATCTTGAACTCACGCCCAAGCTGTCTTCGCCTCATACGTCACCTCCGGCTTCATGAAGCACCTAATCTCGGTGTCCACGAAACCGGCAGCAGGCCAAAAGGGGCGAGCCATGCCATCAGCTCGCCCGCCCGTTCGCCAATCACATACCCGGCAGGACCGCGATGTCGCGCACGGTGCCAGACATGCCCTGGACCTTGCCCATGGAGCTCGCCTTGCCAGTCGCAAGATCTACCTTGTGGAGCGCGCCGTCCGCGAGCAACCAGCCGGTGTTCGACCCGTCGGATGCGGTCTCGATGTCGAATGCCACCGATTTCGGCATCACCCCGAGCTTGCCGACCGCGCCGAGTACGCCGTCGTTGGGCGGCGCCTGCTTGATCAACCCGCCGATCTTGCCGTCGATGTCGTAGAGCGTCGTCTCCTTCGTCCCCTTGACCGAATTGGTATAGGCCCCGGCGACGATCATCGGCGCCTCGCCCTTGTGCATGTCGGTCTCGGCGAATTTGAGCTTGCCGTCGACCGTCGTCTTGCCGTCGTCGACATTGACCCGGAGATTGGTGCCATCGGAGCCGATCACGCGCAGCCGATCCGCGGCGGGGTTGAAATCGACCGTGGCCATCGCGCTGGCTGGCAGCACCGTGTCCATCTTGGACTTCATCGTCGCTTTGCCGGTCTGATCGACCGTGTAAATCGTGCCGTCGACTCCCAAAGCGTACAGCATCCCGTCCGCTGGCCTGACATCGATGCCGGCGATCTTGCCGGAGATGCCGGTGACCTTCATCGACTTGCCGGCCTTGAGCATTCCGGTGTCGATCATCGTCAGCGTATTGTCGCCCGTGAGAGCTGCAAGCGTAGCGGCCTGTGCGGCCATGCCGCTGGCCAGCATGGTGGAAAAGGCCAGTGCGAAGCGGATCGTCTTGGTCATGATGTCCTCCGGTTTCGGCAACGCCTCGGGCATCGGATGGGCCAGGGCGTCCGTGGCCGATACCGGTCGACGCGGCGGATGGATGCAGCCGCAAAAATATAGTTCCGCGCCTGCATCCATCGGGCTGCCGATGGCGTAGCTTGATGTCGCCCGCTTGGAGCGCGGCGCCTTGGAAGGGGGATGCATGGCCGGCGATGCCAGGCAGCGGCACGCGATCAACCTCGAACAGGAACTGCGAGCGTGTGCAGGCGGCGATAAAAACGCGCTCCGCCGCATCTACGACCAGGAGTGCCCGCGTATGATCGGGGTGGCGCAGCGGATGCTGAGACGCCGGGCATTGGCGGAAGAAGCGGTGCAAGACACCTTCATCCTCATCTGGAAACACGCGGCTCGCTTCGATCCCGAGCGCGGCGCAGGTTTGACCTGGATCTACGCCATCCTTCGCAACCGCTCCCTGTCCATCCTGCGGGACGAGAGGCGTCTCGACACCGACGCGGATGCGGGCGCCATAGAAGCTGTCAGCGAGGAGGACGATCCAGAGGCGGCCATGTCAAAGCTCTCCGACGCGGACGCGCTGCGAGGTTGCCTTCAGGCGCTGCCGGCGCAGCGGCGCGACATGATCCTGCTGGCATTCGTTCAAGGCCTCAGCCATGGCGAGATCGCCGGCAAGCTCGGTATGCCGCTCGGCACTGTGAAGTCATGGATCAGGCGGTCGCTGATTGCGCTCAAGGAGTGCCTCGGATGACATCGGAACAGGATCGCGAAGCCTTGGCCGGGGAATATGTGCTGGGCCTCCTCGACGGTGCTCAACGAGAAGCGTTCGAGCGGGACATCGACCATGATCGCGAACTCGACACAGCGGTGGAGCGCTGGCGGGCGCGATTTGCTGTGATCGATCAATCGGCTCTTGAGATCTCGCCATCACCGGAGGTTTGGCCGCGGATCGAAGCCGGCTTGAGCAAAAGCCGGATTGTGAAGCAGGCAGCATCACATGAACCTGACCGGGCTTCGATGCTCCAACAGTGGTGGGACAGCCTTTGGCTCTGGCGCGGGGCCGCGTTCGCCGGACTGGCACTTACAGCCATTTTGGGCGGAACCCTCTTCCTCGCATCGACCCGCGCTGATCGACAGCCGGTTCTTGTGGCGGTTCTGCTGACGGACGCCAATGTTGCGGCGGCCGTGGTCAACACCTTCGCCGATGGGCGGACCGAACTGTTGCCTCTTCAGGACATCGCCGTGCCGAAAGGGCGTGCCCTCCAGATCTGGACGCTGTGGGATCGACAAACCGGGCCGCGCTCTGTCGGCCTGATTGACCAGGCCAAAGCCGCGCCTCTGCAGCTCACCGATCTGCCTCTGGGCCCCAACCAGCTCTTCGAGATCACGCTGGAGCCGGCATCGGGCTCGCCTACCGGCAGGCCGACCGGACCAATCATCGCAAAGGGGCTTACCGCGAGAAGCCTCTAGCTTTTTACGACGAGCGGCGACAGACGCACGCGATGCTCACCGACATCCTCGGAGATGCCGCGAACCCACCACCGACCCGGCTGCGCGCGATCGTGCACGCCTTTATCCGCTCCGAATGCGAAGAGGCCGCCGTGCGAGGAGCGCTCAATGATACAGCCCGCTTTATCGCGACGCGCCCGAGGCGAAGGAGGCACACACCGCTGGCGCGCGCCTGTTTCAAGAGGTTCATGGAGGAGGCATTGCCAGCTGCATCGGCGAGCAAGCGCGCACTGGCCGGCTATCTGATCACCACAACCATGAGCGCTGTCGGTAAGGAATGCTCGGAATTACCGAGGACCGACGTCGGGATTCAAGCGTACGCTGACGGCCCGCCGACATGTTCTGCGCCGATCTCAGCGCCAACTAAACGCCTTGAAGAGGGCCCAGCGAAAAACAGCGGAACGGCAACACCTATCTTCCACAAACGCAAATCCGGGCGCGACGCGCCAAGAGCAGACGTTGTACCCTTGGTCAACAGTGGGCGTCGGCTTTGCATTGCAAGGTCGCGCCGCGAGCCCGGACTAACGGAGCTTGGCAATCCTGATGCCATCGAGTTTGGCGCGGTCTTTGATGGATTCCTCGCTGCGCGTCATCGCTTTTGAAATCGCTTTGAGTGCCATGCCCTTCCCAGCGAGCAGCTTCAGCTTCTGAAGTTCCTCAGATGTCCAGGGTTGGCGATGGCGTTCAAATCGGTCGGTCACAATCTGCTCCTGCTCTGTCGGAACGTTACCCGCATTCCGGCGCTCTATAGCAGAAGTGGCGACGGCTCGGCCGAACATGCAGATGCGGGGCTGAGCCAACCGCTCCTCGCTCCGACGACTGACCTTGGGACTGCGCCTGCAACCGGGCACTGGATGTTCGGCTTTAGCCACTCCAAGTTTGCCGAAAGCGCCAATTCCTGAGAGGATGGCAGCGTGACGGCAAGAGGACGATCAACTTCGCACGCGAGGGGCGATCGCGGGGTCTCCCTCTGATTTTCTCGAGCAGCCGCGCTTAGCCGAAGACGGCCGGCGCCATGCCGGGATCCGTCCGAAGCCCCTATCGACCGACTGCCTGCTACGTGCTGGCATACCGGCATATTCGGCTTAGCGCTTCACGAGGACCATCCGCGTGCTGGTCATCATCTTCGCGCCTTCCGACGTTCACTCGCTGGAACTCGCCGGCCTGATGGACGTGTTCGCGGAAGCGAACGCGCGGGTTGCCGAAGGTTTCTACGAGGTCGGTATCGTCGCGGAAGAAAACCGCCCGCTTCGCTGCGGGTCGGGACTGAGAGTTCTGCCGGACTTTGACTACCTCAACTGTCCGAAGGATCCCGACACCCTTCTTGTGGCTGGAAGCGTGGGCATACCCAATGCGCCCGGCAAGGGCATGATCGACTGGCTCTCACGCGCAGCCCCGCAGACGCGACGTTACGGCTCGGTTTGCACCGGAGCTTTCCTGCTTGGTGAAGCCGGACTTCTCAGCGCACGCCATGTGGCGACGCACTGGCAGTATGCGCCTCTCCTCGCCCAGCGCTTTCCAGAAGCGAAGGTGGACGGAGACCGGGTCTTCATTCGGGATGGCCCCATGGTCACCTCAGCCGGATCGAGCGCGGCGATCGATCTCGGCCTTTCGCTGGTCGAAGAGGATCTCGGCCGGGACGTTGCGCTTTATGTCGCCCGCCGCCTGGTCGTGTTTTTGAAGAGGCCGGGGGACCAGTCTCAATTCAGCATGCATCTGGCGGCGCAAGGCGTCGACCGCAGCCGCCTCTACAAGGTCCAGCAGTACATCCTGAGCCACCCGAATGCCGATCTGTCCGTCAACGCCCTGGCGAACATCGCGGCGATGAGCCCGCGCAACTTCACGCGGGTCTTCACCCAAGAGGTGGGAACATCGCCGGCCGAATATGTCGATCTCACACGGATCGATGTCGCGCGCTTTCTGCTCGAAGGTAGCCGGCTGTCGATCGATTCGATCGCCGCGAAAAGCGGCTTCGGCTCGGCGCGGGCAATGCGCCGCGCCTTTCTTGCGCATCTCGGAGCGTTGCCCTCGGATTACCGCGATCGGTTCCGGACATCTGGAGACGGGTCGAGGCCCACTATGTCCGAAATCGGCTGACGATTGTCTGGAAACGGCCAGGCCAGCCGGTTGCCCGGCAACGAGCAGCCGCGCCATTGCTTGGGCATGAAAGACTTCAAGGAACTGAAGCCGTTAGAATTCATGAAATTCGCGCCGCGGCCCTGCGCCGGCGATGGAGAACTCAGCTCCGACGCGCTGCTCCGCTCAATTCTTCCCCCGCTTGTCGAGGAATTTTCCGACGGTGTGGCGATCGGCCGGATTTCCGGCAGAAGTGGGCCGCTTGTCTACGTCAACAGGGCCTTCGAACGGCTGACCGGATACGCACGGCACGAAGTGCTCGGGAAGGATTGTCGCTACCTACAGGGCAATGAACGCCATCAACCGGAAGTCGCCCGCATCGGGGAGGCCATCAGGGCCGCTGAACCGGTCGACGTCACGCTTCGCAATCATCGGAAAGACGGGTCGGTCTTCTGGAACCATCTGAGCCTAAGACCTTTCACGGTCGGCGGCGAACTCCTCTACCTTGGTATTCTTCGCGACGTTTCGGCGACGCGACAGACCGAGATCGCCCTCGATCGCGCTGCAAACCTCGACGTTGCAACCGGCTGCCTCAACCGTCAGTCCTTCATCGTCAGTGTGGAAAGGCACTTCGCTACCTGTGCCGGCCCCGTACTGTTCGTGAAATGCGACATCATCGGCTTCCACGATATCAACGCCGGGTACGGCTATGACGTCGGGGACGCATTGCTGATGGAAACCGGCCGCCGACTGCGCGGGACCGGGGCTGTTCTGATCGCCCGGATCGGAGCAAACGAGTTTGCCCTGGCCTTCGAACTGACGGAGGAGGCAAGCGGGCCACCGATCGTGGCCGAGGTTTGCGCCGCTCTCGCTCCCGATTTCGTCATCCCGGGAGCGAATGTCTGTCTGCGCTTCGCCATCGGCTATGCGCTTGGCGACCCTCGCGGCAACCTGGTCTCCTTGATCCGCAATGCCGGTGCTGCACTGCATGCGGCGAAGTCAGCTCCGCTGAGCGGACCTCGCCGGTTTCAGCGTGCCGATGCAGAGGAAGCGCGCAATCGGGTCCAGATGACCCGCGAGTTGAGAGCCTCTCTCGCAAAGGATGAGTTCATCCATCACTTTCAGCCCCAGATCGATCTCGCGACGGGCGAATGCGTAGGCGCGGAAGCCTTGATAAGGTGGAATCACCCCTTGTTTGGCATCGTCCCGCCGGGCCGTTTCATCGAAGCGGCGGAGCGCAGCGGCGTGTTGCTCGATCTCGGCGAACGTGGTCTTGCCGCCGTCGCCGCCTTTGCGCGCAGGATCAACGAACACCGGGGTAAACCGCTGCGCTTTTCCGTGAATGTGTCCGCGACCGAGTTTTTGCATCGCGACATGGCGGAAGTTGTCGACCGCATCTTACAACAGTCCGGCGTCCGACCGGGCTTGCTGACACTCGAAATCACCGAAAGCATGTTTCTCAATGACACGCCCGGCGTGCTGGAGGCGTTCCGCCGGCTGCGGAATCTCGGCGTCGGCCTCTCCGTAGATGATTTCGGGACCGGCTATTCGAACCTCCGTTCGCTTGAAGCCTTTCCCCTCACGGAGATCAAGATCGACCGGAACTTCGTCGGAGGCCTGACCGCCAGCCCTTCGAAGACCGTCATCGTTCGTGCGATCATTGACCTGGGGCGCGCCCTTGGACTCACCGTCGTAGCGGAGGGGGTAGAGACGCAAGCTCAGCGAGCGCTGTTGGAGGGCATGGGCTGTCCAATCGGCCAAGGCTTTTTGCTCGGTCGCCCTGATGGCGGCGAAGCCTTTGCTGCGAGATTCGGTGGGGTATCGACCGATCACTCAGCCAATCGCCCAGTCAGGCATGACTCATTTCTGTCCAAGACGTCATTTGGCTCTCTGGCGACTCTTCGCGCTTCAAGTAGCGATCAATCCTGACGGAACGCGCCAAGAGCGGTCGTTGGCGAGGCGACCGCTAGCGGACATTCCGCTGGATCGCGATTACCTGCCGCGTTTTGGCTAACCCCATGCGATTGACCCTGCCACTTTTCCGCCTTACTCGTGAACGCGACGGTTCCCTCACGGGATCAAAAGGGAACGCAGTGCGGATGGCCTGGCCATTCTATGCTGCGGCTGCCCCCGCAACTGTAAGCGGCGAGCCTCATCGCCACACGCCACTGGGCCCTCGGACCTGGGAAGGCGGCGACGAGGCCACGACCCGCGAGCCAGGAGACCTGCCGTCAGTCGTGGTCACACGCGAACACGTTCGGACGGGGTGTTTCGATCGCTGCTCGACTGTCTGCCCCGTGCATCGGGGCGAACGGGAGATCGCGTTCGCGGTGACGTGCCACAGACGTCAACGCCCGAGGTCTCATCGTGATCGCCCTCTCCAAAGCCGCGCAGCGCGGCTCGTCTTCCATCATTGCATTGGCTCTCGCCGCCGCTGCCGTGTTGCTGGCCCCGCCCGCCCGTGCGCAGGCGCCGGGCAGCGTCGTCGAGCTCGACCCGATCGTCGTCAGCGCCACCGGCACGCCGACGCCGGCGCGCGAAGTCGCGAGCTCCGTGACCGTCGTCACCGCGCAGGAGATCGAGCAGCAGCAGCGCCGCACCCTGCCACAGGCGCTCGCGGCCGTGCCGGGCCTGAACATCGTCCAGATCGGTGGGCCGGGCGGCCAGACCTCGGTCTTCATGCGCGGCACCAACTCGAACCACGTCAAGGTCCTGATCGACGGCATCGAGGCCAATGACCCCTCGACGCCGAACCGCTCCTTCGATTTCGGCTCGATGCTGACCGACGATATCGAGCGCATCGAAGTGCTGCGCGGGCCGCAAAGCGGTCTCTACGGAGCCAACGCAATAGGCGGCGTGATCTCGATCACGACGAAACGCGGCGAGGGACCGTCCAGGATGACGGCCCGCGTCGAGGCCGGCTCGCACGGCACCTTCAACCAGGCGGCCGGGTTCAGCGGCGGCGACGACCGCTTCAACTACGCCTTCAATGTCTCGCATATGCGGTCAGACTCAACCGATTCCGTGCCACCGGATCTGATTCCGCCGGGTGTCCGGGTGCGCCCCAATGCCTACGACGCCTACAGCTATTCCGGCCGCCTCGGCTTCGCGCTGACCGACACGCTCACCGTCAACTGGGTCGGCCGCTATACCGACGGGCAGTTCCGCTCGGCCTATGACAGCGGCTTCCCGAGCCGCCCGACACCCTATCGTGCCCTCTCGAACTACGCCCAGGCCTTCACGCGCGGCGAGGTGGTCTGGGATCCACTCGGCGGGCGGTTCGTCAACCGCTTCGGTGTCTCCTACACCAACCAGGATCGCTCGAACCGCTCGCCAAACGCAGTCGGCATCCTCGGGCGCCCGACCGAGAACCTCGGCGAGCGTGTCAAGCTCGACTGGCGCGGCGATTTCGAGATCGCCAAGGGCCATCTGCTGATCGGCGGCCTGTCCTGGGAGCGTGAGCGGCTGGAGACGACGAGCCTGACGGCTTCGAACGGCAACAGGGCGGCCTATCTCGAATACCAAGGCAACGTTGCCGACCGCTTCTTCCTGGCCGCGAACATCCGCCACGACCATGACGACAGCTATGGCGGCCACACGACCTACCGCATCGCGCCGGCCTATATCATACCGGGCACCGAGACCAAGCTGAAGGCGAGCTATGGGACCGGTTTCAAGGCGCCGACGCTAGCGGAACTCTTCATCGACTACCGGCCGGGCTCCAATTTCTTCGGCAACCCGAACCTCAAGCCCGAAGAGAGCCGTGGCTGGGACATTGGCTTCGAGCAGCCGCTCTTCGACAAGCGCCTGCAATTCGGTGCGACCTGGTTCCAGAATGACATCGAGAACCTGATCGTCACCAACCGGGCGGGCACCTCCTACGCCAATGTCGGCAAGGCGCAAACCAAGGGCGTCGAGGCCTTTGCTGCGCTGCAGATCTCGGAGCAGTTCAAGGTCAGGGCCGATTACACCTTCACCCTCGCGCAGGACGAGGTCGCGCGGCAGGAGCTGCTGCGCCGGCCGCGCCACAAGGCCAGCGGCACGGCGACCTGGACGCCGATGGAACAGCTCAGCCTGTCGGCGACACTGATCTATGTCGGCCCCTGGATCGACGGAAACCGCGACTTCTCCGTCTCGCGCCTCAAGGCCAAGGGCGCAGCGATCGTCAATCTCGCTGCCGAATACAAGGCCACCGACAAGGTCACGGTCTTCGGGCGCATCGACAACCTGTTTGACAAGCGTTGGGAGAACCCGGTCGGCTTCCTCGTGCCCGGCTTCGGCGCATTCGGTGGCGTCAAGGTCGCCTTCGGCGGATGAGGATCGGTCTTCTCCGCGGAGCGAAATGTGCAGTTCTGGTCACTGCGGGCCTCGCGCTCGCGGCGACTTCGGTTGCGGTCGCGCGGCCGCAGCGCATCGTTTCGCTCAATATGTGCACGGACGAGCTGGTGTTGCGTCTCGCCGATCCTGAGCGCATCGCCTCGGTGACCTGGCTCTCGCAGGACCCGCGCAACGCCAATATGGCGGAAGTCGCACGGCGGATCCCGGCCAATCACGGGGTCGTCGAGCAGGTGCTGGCCATGAAGCCCGATCTCGTGATCGCCGGTGCCTACACGACACGGGCGACGGTCGGGCTGCTGAAGCGCGTCGGCGCGCGCCCGCGTGAATTCGGCGTGCCGCGCAACCTCGCCGAGATGCGCGCCCAGATCCGCGAGATGGCGGCGCTGCTCGGCGAGGAGGCTCGTGGCGAGGCCCTGGTCGCGGACATCGACACGCGTCTCACCGCGCTCGCCAAGCGCCGTCGGCCGAAGCCGCTGCGCGCGATCGTGCTGCGTCCGAACGGCTTCACCGTCGGACGCGGCTCGCTCGTCGACGAGATCCTGACTCGCGCCGGCCTCGTCAACATCGCGGCCGAACTCGGCATCGAAAGTTACGGCCAGATTCCGCTAGAAACGGTCGCGCTCGCTGGTGCCGAGATACTCGTGCTCAATGACACCCCCGACAGTCCGCCCTCGCTCGCCCATGAGGTGCTGCATCACCCGGTGATCGCACGACTTTCCGACAGGCTCAGACTGGTCCCGCTGCCGTCGCGCCTATGGACCTGCGCCGGACCGAGCGTGGTCGATGCGATCGAGCTTTTGGTTGCCGCGAGGGAGCAGCCCCGATGAGGTCTCGGACTGGAGTCGAAATCCGTCCCGCCCTCCTGCTGCCGGTCCTGGGCCTCGCCATGCTGGCGATGTCGGGCGCATCGCTCGCTGTCGGCTATGCGCAGCTGCCACTCGGCCGGGCGCTCGCCGATGCCGTTTCCGGACAGGTTAGCCTGCCGGCGCTCGTGCTGCTGGAACTGCGCCTGCCGCGCGCAATGCTCGGAGCACTCGTCGGTTTCAGCCTCGGCATGGCAGGAGCGGCGATGCAGGGGCTGATGCGCAACCCGCTGGCCGAGCCCGGCGTCGTCGGCATTTCGAGCGCCGCGGCGCTGGGCGCGGTCGCTGCCTTCTATAGCGGCCTTTCGGCCACGGTCGCGCTGGCCCTGCCGCTCGGTGGCATTGCAGGAGCGCTGCTCGCGACGCTCGTTCTCTTCATCTTGCTTGGGCGCGGCGCGAGCACGACGACGCTCATCCTCGCCGGCGTCGCGCTCAACAGCTTCGCCGGCGCGGCGACGGCGCTCGCGCTCAACCTTGCGCCCAATCCTTACGCCGCGCTGGAGATCGTGTTCTGGCTGATGGGGTCTTTGGCGGACCGCAGCATGAGCCATGTCTGGCTGGTGCTGCCGCTGATGCTTTCCGGCTGGCTGCTGATGGCCTCGACGGCTCCGGCGCTCGATGCGCTGAGTCTCGGCGAGGAGACGGCCGCGAGTCTCGGCTTCGATCTCACCTGGCTGCGCGCGCGGCTGATCGGCGGAGCGGTACTCGCGGTCGGCAGCGCGGTTGCCGTCACCGGCGCGATCGGCTTCGTCGGCCTGGTGGTGCCGCATCTGCTGCGCCCGCTGGTCGGGCACCGCCCCGGGCGGCTTCTGGTCGCGAGCGGTCTTGGCGGCGCGATCCTGGTGCTGGTTGCCGATCTCGGCGTGCGCCTTGCGCCGATACGCCCCGAGCTCAAGCTCGGCGTCGTCACCGCGCTGATTGGCGCTCCCTTCCTTTTCGCGCTGGTCCAGCGTCTGCGGCGGGAGGCGCTGTGATGGCGATCGTCGGGCAGGGTATCTCCATTGCGCTTGGAGGCCATCCCGCGCTGACTGGTGTCGATGCTGAACTTCGTCGGGGCGAGGTGCTCGGCATCATCGGCCCCAACGGCGCCGGCAAGACCACTCTGCTGCGCGTGATCGCTGGGCTGCTGACGCCTGACGATGGGCATGTGCTCTACGACGGCGTGACGGCCCGCCAGCTCGGGCGACACGCCTTGGCACGTCGGATCGCCTTTCTCGCCCAGGATGGGGCCGCCGCCTGGTCGCTGTCGGTCGAGGCCCTGGTCGGGCTCGGCCGGCTGCCGCATCGAAAGCCCTTCGGCGGCGCAAGCGAGGCGGATCATGCCACCGTCGCGAAGGCCATGGCGCTCTGCCATGTTGCAACATTTGCCGGGCGCACGCTCGGCACCTTGTCCGGTGGCGAGCGCCGACGCGTCATGCTGGCGCGCGCGCTCGCGGTCGAGGCCGACTATCTCCTCGCCGATGAACCTCTCGCCGGGCTCGACCCCGGTCATCAGCTCGACACCCTGCAACTGCTGCGCACCGTCGCTGCCGGTGGGACAGCCATCGCCGTCGTGCTGCACGATCTCACGCTCGCCGCGCGCTTCTGCGACCGCCTTCTCCTGATCCACAGGGGTACACGGGCGGCCGAAGGAGAACCGGCGATCGTCCTGGACGACGATCGACTGGCCGAGGCCTTCGGCGTGACGGCTCTGCGCGGCAGCCACGAGAGCGTCCGCTTCATCCTGCCCTGGCGGACGACGACACCATCGAGGAGCGACCCATGACCGACACTGAAACCGTCCGCGCACTGCTGCGCGAGCACATCCCTACAGTCGAGACGCAGTGGAACCTCGGCACATTCGGCGCCATCGCCGAGTTCATGCGCGATCCCGACGAGGCCTGCGAGGTCGTCGACCGGCCGGGCCTGCTCTCCGTGACGACCGCACGCGGCGGCATCGGTTTCGGACCGCTCGGTGGCATTCGCCTCTTCGCATCCGAATCCGCCACTGGCGCGAGCTGGAACCACCGCGTCGCCCTCTGCCTGCCCGAAACTGCCTGCGCCATGTCAGGCCGCACGGTGCTGACCGAACTCGGCCCGGACGAGGATGCGTTGCGCGCTGAGGATCGCGCCTCGATCCTCTTCGACATGGGCCTCGGCACGCTTCAAGCCGATATCTGCATCCGCACCGCCGATCCTGCCTTGATTGCCATCCTCAGAGCGGAGGCCGGCCGGCCGCTCTTCGCACCTGGCAGCGGCGCCATGGGCGCGATCCTGGCCGCAGGACCTCATCGCGTCTTCGTCGCCCGCCTCGGCCGTTGCGAGGTCTACCAGCCGATCCCGCCGGCAGATGGCAGGAGCCCCGAGGGACCGCATACCCATGTGCTGCCGAAGCTCCTGCGTTCGGGCCGCACCCATGCCGCGACCGAGCCGGTTCCTGACGGATTTGTGCCATGCGCGCATCTCGTGCCGGCCCACCCGACGAAAGACGCCATGGGGCGGCCGCGTGCGTTCGATGCGGCAGCTTTCCAACGGTTCGAAAACCTGCTTCACGCATTCGGCGACCCTGCTCGGATCGCCATCAAGCAGGCGGTGATCGCTGATCTTTCTGCGGGACACGGGCCCGAGGCACGTCCGGACCCAGGAAATCGCTTCGCTCGGCATTCGGTAAAGGTCGCTCTGCGACAGCAGACCGCGGCGGGAGGTCACGGCACGCTATTGAAAGCGTGGCTGGCTGCGTTCGATGCGCGTGAAGCTGGCGATGACGGGCAGGAATTTGCCGAGCCCTATGCACATTGAGGGAAATGGCATCGGGCATTGATAATCGGGGCAAGCGTGGATTGCGCCATAAGCGGACTCTGGCTGCCCAGCCCACAGCGGACATTCAGCGCGGGACGGCAGCATGGACGAAAATAGCTCACTGCCAACTACGCTTGGAGGCCGGCCTCAATCCGGGAAAATCGGTTGCCGTCACGACGGGTTGGCTAGCCGGCCTGGCGTGCCGTCATCACCGCACGCGTAAAGCCGGGCTCGACGATGGTCAGGCTCCCGTCCGGCAGGCCCAGGATGCGATCCATCGCGATGCCCTGGAACTGGAAGCGCTGATCCAGCGCCGCGATCGCGGCGTCTTCCCCCGCGGTTCCCATCGCGTCGATCGTGCGCGCGACGGCGTCGTGCGTGCTGGCGTTGAGATGCAGCAGAATCTCCGCCGCAGCCTCGGGATCGGGCACGGTGAAGGCGCCTTCGGCCTTGCCCTGCGCAATGATCCTGGTGAGGACGGGCCGCATCACCGCGATCGAGGCGGCATTGATCCGGTGGTAGAGCAGGAGGTTCTCCGGCCGGAACACCACGTCGAAGGCCGCCCTGAACTTCGGTGCGTCCGCCAGCTTCATGCTGCGTGAGCGCGCCATGAAGCCGTTCAGTCGTTCCAGGGCGCTGAGGCCGGGATCGTCGAGGATATCGCGGACGCGCGCGACGGCGTCCTGCGCCAGCCGGGCGGTGATGCCTTCCAGCAGATCCTCCTTCGCCGTGAAGTGGTGGTAGAAGCCGCCTTTCGAGATACCGACCCTGGCGATCACGTCGTTGACCGTCGTGCGCTCGTAGCCGCGCTCGAAGAACAGCGCCTGCGCGCCGTCGAGGATTTCGTTCCTGCGATCATCCGCGGACTTCACGATGCGGGGCATACAACTCGCTCTTGTTTGACGACCGACCGTCGGTCTGTATAATGACCGACGGTCGGTCTTTCGCGATTGTGCGCGCAAGACGCTGTCGGTGCAATGCGTTTTGGCCTGTGATCACCTCGGGTTGAAGCCGCCGATGTGATGCCTCCTGCGGAGGATACCGTGAAGTTCGCTCGCAGTTCTCTCATCGTCGCGGCGCTCGCCGCCGCCGGGGGCGGATACTGGTTCCTGACGAAGCCTGTGGCAGTCGCGACGGTCGTGCCCAAGCGCGGCGACGCGGCTGAGATCGTCTACGCTACCGGCACGGTCGAGCCACGCAACTGGGCCAAGGTCGCGGCGCTGGTGCGCGAGCGCATCGTCGAGCGCTGTGACTGCGAAGGCCAGCGCGTCGAGCAGGGGCACGTCCTCGCCCGGCTCGACAGCGTCCAGGCCGAAGCCACCCTGGCCGAGCTCAAGGCCCGCCAGAAGCTCGCCACAGCCGAGCATGACCGGCTCACCGTGCTGGTTGAGCGCAATGTGATGAGCCAGCAGGCGCTCGACCGCGCCCGCAGCGAGATGGGTCAGGCCTCGGCCCTGATCGCCGGGCAGACCGCGCGCCTGGAGAACTATGTCCTGCGCGCCCCGATGCGCGGCACCGTACTGCGCCGCGACGGCGAAGTCGGCGAGATCGCCGAGCCCGGCACCGTGCTGTTCTGGATCGGCGAGGCCAAGCCGCTGCGCGTCGTCGCCGAGGTCAACGAGGAGGACATCCCACAGGTCAAGGCCGGCCAGCGCGCCCTGATCCGGGCCGACGCCTTCCCGGGGCGGACGCTGGAGGGAACCGTCGACAGCATCACGCCCAAGGGCGATCCCGTCGCCAAGACCTACCGTGTCTATCTCGCTCTGCCGGATGACACGCCGCTGCTGATCGGCATGACGGTCGAACTCAACATCATCACGCGCGTGGCGAAAGAGGCGCTGCTGCTGCCGGTCGCCGCCGTGCAGGGCAATGCTGTCTTCGTCATTGAGGGCGACCGCGCCCGCCGCCGCGAGCTATCGATCGGAATTCGCGGCACCGGCGATGTCGAGGTGCTCTCGGGCCTGCCCGACCAGGCCCGCGTCATCACGCCCTTTCCGGACAAGCTTCGCGATGGCGCTCACGTCGCGCCGCAAGGCGGCTGAGCCGTGCGATTGATCCTCGCTCTGGCGCTGACGCATATCCGCGGCCGCGGCCGGCAGACCCTGGTCGCGGTCATCGGCGTCGCGCTCGGCGTCGGCTTCTCGATCGCCATGGCCGCGCTGATGCAGGGTGGCGAGGATGATTTCGTCGCGCGCCTGGTCGATACCATGCCGCATGTCGACATCACCGACGAATACCGCAATGCCCGCCGCCAGCCGGCGCAGGACGCCTTTGCCGTGGTCCACATTGCCGGCCTGCGGCCGAAGGACGATCGGCGCGGCATTCTCAACCCGACCGAGGCGGTCGCGATGCTGAGGGCCTGGGTGCCCGGGCGGCTGGCGCTCAGCCTGAAGACGCAAGGGGTGGTGCGCTATTCCGGGCGCGACGTCGGCATCGGCATCATCGGCATCGAGCCGCGGGGCGAGATGAAGGTCTCATCGCTCGCGAAGGATTTTCGCCAGGGCAGCTTCACCTCGCTGATCGCCGGCGGCAACAACATCATCGTCGGCGATCGGCTGGCGCAGCGCCTTGGCGCGGAGCTTGGCGCCACGGTGACCGTCGTCTCCTCGACCGGCCAGAGCCGTGCCTTCAAGATCGTCGGTCTGTTCCACACCGGCACCACCGCCCGCGACGAGGGCGAGGGCTATGTCCTGCTCAAGAACGCTCAGATCCTGAGCGAGCGCCCGAACGCAATCAACGAGATCAGGCTTAAGCTCGACGATCCCGCCGCCGCCCCGCAGGTGGCGCGTCGGGCCGAGGCGCAGCTCGGCTACAAGGCGATGGCCTGGCAGGAGGCGAACGAGTCGCTGCTGCAGGCGCTCGTGATCCGCAATGTCATCATGTACACGGTCGTCGGCGCGATCCTGCTGGTGGCCGGCTTCGGCATCTTCAACATCATCTCGACGATCACGCACGAGAAGGCACGCGACATCGCCATCCTGAAGTCGCTCGGCTTCACCGAGACCGATATGCGCCGCCTCTTCCTGCTCGAAGGAATGGCGCTCGGCGCCGGCGGCTCGCTGATCGGCTGGGCGTTCGGCTTCCTGCTCTGCCTTGCGCTCTCCCTGGTCCGCTTCGAATTGTCGGGCGCCAGCGTGGCGCAGGAGATCACCCGCCTGCCACTGGCCTGGAGCATCTGGCACTATCTGATCGCCGCTGGCTTCGCTTTGGTCTCGGCCGGCGTCGCCGGCTACCTGCCGGCAAGGCAGGCGGCCCGGCTCAACCCGGTCGACATCATCCGGGGCGCGACATGAACCCGCTGATCGAGACGGTCGGGCTCACCCGCGTGCTACCCGCCGCTGTGCCGGTGACGCTGGTCCAGGACATCACGCTGACGATCGGGGCGAGCGAGTTCGTCGCCATCACCGGCCCGTCCGGCTCGGGAAAGTCCTCGCTGCTCTACCTGCTCGGTTTGCTCGACAAACCAAGCGCCGGCACGCTCACGATCGAGGGGAGGGACACGGCCGGGCTGAGCGAGCGCGAACGGGCCGGAATCCGGCTGGAGACGCTCGGCTTCGTCTTCCAGTTCCACTTCCTGCTGCCGGAGTTCACGGTGCGGGAGAATGTCGAGATCCCGATGCGCCGGCTCGGCCGGCTCGGTGCGACCGCCATGCGCGAGCGTTCGACAGAGTTGCTGAGCACGCTCGGCCTCGCCGACCATCTCGACAAACGGCCCGACCAGCTCTCGGGCGGCCAACGCCAGCGTGTCGCCGTCGCCCGCGCGCTTGCCAACGATCCGCCATTGATCCTCGCGGATGAACCGACCGGCAGCCTCGACAGCAAGAATTCCGAGCAGGTCTTCGTCATTCTGGATGCGCTGGTGCGCGAGCGCGGCAAGACGGTGATCGCGGTGACCCACGACACTGAGATTGCGGCGAGGGCGAGCAGACGCATCAATCTCGTCGATGGGCGGCTGGCTGATCGATGGGCGGCTGGCTGAGAGCTGAGGGCATGGCTTGGGAGCTATCGCACAGCGCTTCTCCTCGCACGCAACTTCACTGGCATAGGCCAAGGCTCAGCCGGTGGGCTCGCCTGCCCACGGCACGGCGCCCTGGCTGCGGAAGCACTTTGCCTTAACTGCGGCACTCTCAACCTAAACGCTAACACAGCCGCACTGAAATATTTCAATGGGTTATGAAGCTAATTGAAGGCTGGCGCGGCAAACTTCGGCTTCCCCACACCGTCCGGCCGCCTAGCGTCCGCCGTGCCGCCCAACGAACGCGAGGGCGGCAGCCCAGGCGCCGTCATTGGCCTCGGCATTGGCAGCGGGCGTGCCGCCCATCGTCGTCGCGATGCCCGAGACCGGATGGCGATGGGCGATGCGGGTCGAAGGCACATGAGGGAAAAGGATGGAGTGGCCGGCAGCCGGCCAGTTCTTCCACACGACCTCATGCGGATGACCGGCGGCGAGCAGGCTCGACTGCACGATGAGCGAGTAGAGGTCCGAAGGCCAGGCGCCATCGTCGCCGCCGGAAATCAGCAGGACAGGGCCGGCGATCCGCTCGACCGGGATGCGGGCGCGGGCCATGGCGGCGGGATCACCCAGAGCCGTGCGCATGGCGTCGGCGTTGCGACGAAACTCCTTCGCTTCGTCGTAAGGCTTCCAGCTCGCGGTGAGATTGTCCTGCCATTGATGGACGAGCGGCTTTCCATCGAGCGTCCAGCACGGACCGTCGCGACCGAGCCCGGGAGCGGGATCCGCCGCTGCCTGCCCGCCATGCACGAAGGCGCTCGGCACATAGCCCAGCACCGCCGAGACCCTGTCGGGGAAGGTCGCGCCGAGCAAGAGCGCGAGCTCGCCGCCGCGCGACTGCCCGGCAACGGCGACAAAATCATTCAGCGGGCGCACCGTCGCATGCAGCCAGTCGAGAGCGCGGGCGAAATATTCGAGCGGTGTGTTCGAGATGTATCTCGGCAGGCCCGGCGCGCCGAAATAGCCGAGTGCCAGCGCCGCAACGCCGCGCGAGGCCCAGAGCGCCGCGCGCGGCTCGTTGATGCCGCCACCCGAGCCGTTGAGGATCATGATGGCAGGATGCGGGCCCTCGCCAGCCGGCAGGAACAGCGTGCCGACGAGGCCGTCCTCGATCAAGGGCCGGCGGGTGACGCCGTCGGCCATCAGAATCTGGGTGAAGCTGCCGGAAGCCACGGTCGCGCCGCCGATGGAGGCTGTGAGCGTGGTCTCGAGCGGCCGCGCCATGTCGGCGTGGAAGAACTCGCCCTCGCCTTCCTGTGCCCAGATCAGGCCCATGGCGGCGACGCCTTGGTAGGCTCCCCGCACCGGAGCGTCCCGCGTCAGGTCGACGGCGCCACCGCCGTCCGCAACGAAGACCGCTTCCGCCCGCCAGAGCCGACCATCGCGCGGGGTCTCCGCAGCGATGGTCACCTCCGCGCCCGTCGGCAAGCCGGCCAGCACGATCCGGCGCGGCACGTCGATCAGATCGACCGAGGGACTGACCGTGAAGCTCGCGGCCATGGCGGTTTCCGTCTCCCTTACGTCCGGGTTTCCAGCCCCGTCACTTCGCCTTGCTGACCTGCATGGCGACGGTGCGATCGCTGTTCCAGGGCACGACCTTGAGGTCAGGCCGGCTCGCCCAGATGTTCTTGTAGTGGTAGAGCGGGATGACGCCGACATCGTCCATCACGACCTTGACGGCGTCCTTGATGATCGCCTCACGCTTGGCATCGTCGAATTCAGCCCCGGCCCTGGCGAGGGCATCGTCCAGCTTCGGGTTGCCGTAGCGGCCCCAGTTCGAGGCGCCGAGTCCCTTGGCGGGGTCGTTGGTGGCGAGGATCGAGGTCATCGCATAGGTGCCCTCGCCGGTGCCGTTGCCCCAGCCGATCATGCTCATCGCATATTCGTTCTTGTTGGCGCCGGAGACATAGACCGAGAAGGGCACCACCTCGACCTGGGTCTCGACGCCGATGCGGGTCCAGAACTGGGCGACCGCCTGAGCCGTCTCCGGCGCCAGCGGATAGCGCTCGCCCGGCACATGGATGGTCAGCTTGAAGCCGTCCGGATAACCGGCTTCGGCGAGAAGCGCCTTGGCCTTGCTCGGATCGACGGCGATCTTGGCGTAGTCGGGGTTGTAGCCGAAGGTGTCGGCCGGCATCCATTGCGTCGCGACGGTGACGCCGCCGCGGGCGACACGGTCGGCGATGGCGTCGCGGTTGATCGCCATGTTGAGCGCCTTGCGGACGCGCACGTCGAGCAGCGGATTCTTGTCGAGCGGCTTGCCGGCCTTGTCGGTGATGAACTTCGAGGGAGCCGGGTTGAAGCTCGGCTGCAGGATCAGCACGCGCAGGCCGGGATAGGACCAGACCTTCACCCTGGGGTTCTTCTCGAGCTTCTCGATGTCGGAGAAGGAGACCTTGTCGATCATGTCGACATCGCCGGAGAGCAGCGCCGCGGTGCGCGCCGCGGGATTGGCGATGTAGCGATAGCTCACCTTGTCCCACTGGGCCTTCGGCCCCCAGTAGGTGTCGTTGCGCTTCATCTCGATACGGTCGCCGGGGGTGTAGCTGACGAAGGCGTAGGGGCCGTCGGTGACCATCGCCTTGCCGCTGTTGTAGTCGTCGGTCGTCGCGGTCTGGCCGACATGCCTGCTGACGACATAGATGCTGGAGAGGTTGATCGGCAGCAGCGGATCGGGCGCCTTGGTGGTGATGACCAGCGTGTGCGGATCCTTGACCTCGACCTTGGCGACGCTGCGCAGGAAACTCTTGAAGCTCGCCACCGATCCCGGAACGCTCTGCGCGCGCTGATAGGAGAACGCGATATCGTCTGCCGTCACCGGCTGGCCGTCGGTCCAGACCGCCTTGTCGCGGATCTTGAATTCCCAGGTGGTGGGCGAGGTGTTCTTCCAGGACTCGGCAAGGCCCGGAACCATGCCGCCGATCGTCTTCTGCGCGACGATCGCCGGAAAGAAGTGCTGCGCCACCGAATGGTCGCCGGCATAATTGTTGAGCTCGGGGTCGATCGCGGAGACCGGATCGGCGAAGCCGATGCGCAGATCCTCGGCCCAGGCGGTCCCTCCCGCGACGATCAGTGCCGCGGAAAGGGCAAGCGTGCTCAGTCTTGTCGTCATGCGATCTCTCCTGTTGGCGCGCGGCGTTCCCCTTCGGGCGCGTCGTTGAGGTGGCAGGCGGAACGATGGCCCGGCGCGATCTCGCGCAGGGCAGGCCGCTCGATGCGGCAGCGGTCGAAGGCGACCGGACAACGCGGGTGGAAATGGCAGCCGGGCGGCGGCGCGGCCGGGCTCGGGATCTCGCCCTTGACGGGAGCATAGACCCGGCGCCGCTGCTTGAGGTCGGGAATCTCGGCCAGCAGCCCCTGCGTATAGGGGTGATTGGGATGGGCGAAGAACTGACGCGCCGGCGCGTCCTCGACGATGCGCCCGAGATACATGATGACGACGCGGTCGGCGACATGCTGCACCACGCGCAGATCGTGGCTGATGAACAGATAGGTCAGGTCGAGATCGCGCCGCAGTTGCATGAACAGGTTGAGGATCTGCGCCTGGATCGAAACGTCGAGCGATGCGACCGACTCGTCGCAAACGAGAAAGCGCGGCTGCATAGCCAGTGCACGCGCGATCGAGATGCGCTGACGCTGGCCGCCGGAAAACTGATGCGGGAAGCGCTGGCGATAGGCCGGGTCGAGGCCGGCACGGCGCATCTGGGCGCAGACATAGTCATCGAGTTCGGCGCGGCCGACAATGCCATGGACGAGGGGCGCCTCGCCGATCGCCGAAGCGACGCGCATGCGCGGATTGAGGCTCGCCTGCGGATCCTGGAAGATGAGCTGCACGTCGCGATGGACAGAGCGGTCGCCCTGCGGGTCGCGCCCGAACACGCTGACGGCACCATCGCTCGGCGACAGCAGCCCGGCGGCGATGCGCCCGAGCGTCGACTTGCCCGATCCGGACTCGCCGACCAGGCCGACGAACTCGCCCGTCGGGATCGTGAGATCGATACCGTCGAGCGCGTGGATGACGGGCCGCCGCCTGGCGAGATGCAGTCTGACCGCAAGCCCCTCTGCGCGGCCGAAGCGGCGACTCACATTGCGCGTCTCCAGCGCCGGAGCGGTGGTGGTAGGCTTCGTCGTCATGCCGCCACCTCGGCCGGCGAAGCGGGACCGGACAGGGGATGGAAGCAGCGCAGCCTGTGCGCCCCTTCCGTGAAGCCGGGCTGCCGGGCGCAGTCCTCGGCGCGGCGCGCGCAGCGCGGGCCGAAGGCGCAGCCCTGTGGCGGATCGACCATGTCCGGTGTGGTGCCGGGGATCTGGACGAGCATCGAGCCCGGGGCGCTCGCCCCCGGCAGGCTGCCGATAAGGCCGGCGGTGTAGGGATGGCTCGGCCGGTCGAGCACCGCATCGACCCCTCCCTGCTCGACGATGCGGCCGGCATACATCACCGCGATCTCGTCGGCGATGCCGGCGATCACCGAGAGGTCGTGCGTGATCCAGAGCAGCGCCGTACCGGCTTCACGGGTGAGTTGCTGCACCTCGGCCAGGATCTGCGCCTGGATCGAGACGTCCAGCGCCGTCGTCGGCTCGTCGGCGATGACGAGGTCTGGTTTGTTGATCAGGGCGATGGCAATGGCGACGCGCTGGCGCATGCCGCCCGAGAGCTGGTGCGGGTAGGCGTCGAGCCGCGCCTCTGGGCTTGGGATACCCATCGCGCCGAGCGCGTCGCGGGCGCGCACCCGCGCCGAGGCCTCGTCGATCGACTCGTGCGCGCGAATGGTCTCGATCATCTGCGTGCTGATCCGCAGCACGGGATTCAGCGTCATCATCGGGTCCTGGAAGACCATGGCGATGCGATTGCCGCGCAGGCGGCGCAGGCTCTCCTCGTCGAGCTTGGTCAGGTCGTGGCCACGGAACAGGATCTCACCGCCGACGATCCGGCCGGGCGGATCGATCAACCCCATGATCGAGAAGCCGGTGACCGACTTGCCGGAACCGCTCTCGCCGACGAGGCCGAGCGTCTCGCCGGCCCGCAGCGTGAAGGAGACGTCGCGCACCGCGTCGAGATCGCCGCGGTCGGTGCGGAAGCGGGTGCGCAGATGGCGGAGTTCGAGCAGCGGCGCGGTCATCGCAGCGCCCTCGGGTCGAGCACTTCCCGCAACCGGTCGCCGACGAGATTGATCGCGACGATCGCCAGCAGCAGCGTCAGGCCCGGGAAGAAGCTGATCCAGTACTCTCCGGAAAGCATGAACTGGAAGCCGTTGGCGATCAGCAGGCCAAGCGAGGGCTGCGTCACCGGCGCCCCCAGCCCGAGGAAGGAGAGCGTCGCCTCCAGGGTGATGGCGCGCGCCACCTGCAGCGCCGCGATGACGAGCAGCGGCGGCAGGCAGTTGGGCAGGACATGGCGCAGCAGGATGCGGTAGGTCGGGAGGCCGAGCCCGCGAGCCGCCTCGAAATAGTCGCGCTTGCGTTCGACCAGCGCCTGGGCGCGGGCGGTGCGGGCGTAATAGGCCCATTCCAGCAGCACCAGCGTCAGCACGACATTGCCGATGCCGCGGCCGAGCAGCGCGAGCATCAGCAGGGCGACGAGGATCGAGGGCAGCGACATGATCAGGTCGACGAGCCGCATGATCAGCGCATCGACGATGCCGCCGCTCCAGGCTGCGATCAGCCCGAGCAGGATACCGAGGATGCCGGCCAGCAGCGCCGAGCCGACGCCGACGGTCAGGCTGGTGCGCAGGCCGTAGAGGATGGCGGAGAACAGGTCGCGGCCCTGCCCGTCCGTACCGAGCCAATAGGTGATATCTCCGCTCATCGACGCCGAGCCGGGGGGCAGCCTGGCGTCGAGCACGTCGATCGCGGCCAGATCGAAGGGGTTCTGCGGCGCGATTTCGCGGGCGAAGACCGCGCCGAGAATCAGCAGCGCCATCAGGGCGAGCCCGATCACGGCGGTCGGCGCGCGCAGGAAGCGGCGCAGCGCGGTGACTGCCGGACGGCGGCCGGAGGCGACGGGAGCGCTCGTCATGCCGAGGCCTCCTCGCGGACACGCGGATCAAGGATGCGATAGAGGATGTCGACGACGAGGTTGATGACGACGAAGAGCGTCACCACCACGAGCAGGTAGGCCATGACCACCGGCCGGTCGAGCGCGTTGATGCTGTCCAGGATGAGCTTGCCCGAGCCCGGCCAGGCGAAGATGCTCTCGGTCACGACCGCGAAGGCGATGGTCGAGCCGAGCTCGAGGCCGAGCACCGTGACAAGCGGGATCATGATGTTGCGCAGGACGTGCATCATCACGATCCGGCCGCGACGCAGGCCCTTGGCCCGCGCGAAGCGGACATAGTCGAGCGGCAGCACCTCGCGGACGCCGGCCCGCGTCAGCCGGATCACCAGCGAGACCTTGAAAAGCGACAGGTTGATTGCCGGCAGCAGCATGTGCCGCCAGCCGTTCAAGGTCAGGAACGACCAGTCTGCGCCGAGAAGATGGACCGTCTCGCCGCGCCCGCTCGCTGGCAGCCAGCCGAAATAGACGCTGAAGGTCATGATCAGCAGGAGACCGACCCAGAAGGTCGGCAGGGAGAAGCCGAGGATGCTGCCGGTGGTGATCAGCTTCGAGAGGCGCCGTTCCGGGTAGAGACCCGCATAGAGGCCGAGCGGCACGCCGAAGATGACGGAAAAGGCGGTGGCGGCGATGGCGAGCTCCAGCGTCGCCGGCAGGCGCTGCAGGATCAGCGTGACCGCCGGGACGTTGTAGACGAAGCTGCGGCCGAGATCGCCTTGCAGGGCGCTGCCGGCGAAGCTGAGATATTGCTGCCAGAGCGGGCGGTCGAGCCCAAGCTGGGCGATGAGTTCGGCTCTGTCGGCCTGCGTCGCGTCAGGCGCCAGCAGGATGTCGGCCGGGTTGCCGATGGCATGCATGCCCAGGAACACGACGAGCGACATCGCCACGATGACGAGGAGCGCCTGCGCGACGCGCTGGAGCAGCCAACCCAGCATCAGACCGGCACCGCTGTCTCTTCCGGCAGGATCGGTACCCATTCGTCGCCGAAGATTTCCGGCTCCGCATAGGCCTGGCCGCGGGCGAAATGCGTCTCGACATCCTCGACGAACAGCCGCGCGGCGATCGCCTGCGAGAGACGCTCGGCCCCGTCGCTGATCGCCGGAATGTCGCCCGAGACCGTGCCGTGGGACATCATCGCCGGGTAGCAGAAGCAGTGCACCCGCTCGAGGCCCGGGCTGGCGCCCGGCACCTTCGGCTGAAACTCGAAGGCGGGGCCGAGATCGGGCATGGCGCCAAGGCTCGGCTCGGCGTCGCCGGGCATGTCGCGGTCGCTCCAGAAACGGGCCTGCGCAGCGATCTCGGCAAGGAAAGGACGATTGTCCCAGTCGACCTTGAAGCCGGTCGAGAAGATCATGAAGTCGAAGCGCATCGTCCCGGCGCTGGTCTCGACCACGATGTCTTCGCCCTCCATTCGCGCCGACAGCAGCGCCGTTCCCTGCCGGAAGAAGGCATTGGGATGGCGCGAGACACGCAGCACGCTGGCGCGCGGCGGCGGCACCTGCTCGCGGGCGACATAGCCGTTGATCCGCCATTTCCAGTCATCGGGCAGATAGCGGTAGCCGGCCACGGAGCCGGGATGGCCCATGCCCTTGCCGCGGTTGATGCGCGGGATGTCGCGGCGTCGGATCAGGAGGTCGACACGGGCCGCGCCGGCCTCCAGGGCGGTGCCGGCGCTATCCATGGCCGAGGCGCCCGCACCAACCACCGCGACGCGCTTGCCGCGCAGCGAGGCATAATCGTTCTCGTCGGAGGAATGCGCCCAGCGCTCGCGCGGCAGGCTCTCGGCGATCGCCGGCACATAGGGGCCGCCAAGCCCGTCGCGGCCGGTCGCCAGCACGACATGCCGCGCCAGCACGCGCTGCCGGCCAGCCGGGCCATCCATCTCGAGCGTGGCGTAGTCGGCGCCGAGATGGATAGCGGCGATGTCGTGCCGGTTGCGGATGTCGAGATTCAGCACCGCGCGGAACCAGCGCAGGTAATCCATCCACATCAGCCGGGGAATCTTGTCGAGCGCCTCCCAGTCCGCGGCGCCGAACTGGGCCTCGAACCAGGCGCGGAAGGTCAGCGAGGGGATGCCGAGCGCCGGGCCGGTGAGCGTCTTGGGCGAGCGCAGCGTCTCCATGCGCGCCGTCGTCGCCCATGGACCTTCGAAGCCGCGCGGCCGGCGGTCGTAATTCACCACGTTCAGGCCGAGATTGCGCATGGCGGCCGCCGCCGCGAGCCCGGCCATGCCGGCGCCGATGATGGCGACGTCGAGCAGCCGCTCGCCCCCCACCTCACGCTCGGGCACCCAGGGCGCTGCCGGCAAGGTGAGCAGCTCTAGCTCGCGGGCGACGCGGCGGTTCAGCACCTCCAGCCCTTCGATATTCGGATCGGCCATCACAGCCGCGCCTCCTGTTTGGTCAGCGATGCGAGGAGCGCCTGATGCTCCTCCGGCGGGATCAAGGTGAAATCGTCGAGCCGGCGCTCGGCCGCGTTCTGCATGGCCGCGATCAGTTCGCGCGCCTTGTCCGGCACCGCGACGCCGCGCGCGGTCACCGCACCGAAGCAATAGGGGATCGCTTCGGCCAGCGGCAGGATTCGAATGCCGGGCAGCGTGTCGGCTGTCAGCGTCAACGGCTCGACGATGGCGATGCCCGCCCCCGCCCGGATGAAGGAGAGCGCGTTCATCGTCGAGGTCGTGCGAACCTTGACGCGAACATCGACGCCCGCGGCATCGAGAGTGGCACGGATGCGGGCCGGAACGCCCCGGCGCAGCGACATCCCGACGAGATTGCGCCCCGCGAGCGCGCGCAGCTCCACCGGGCCATCGGCACGCGCGAGCGGATCGTCCTCCCGCACCGCCAGCACGCAGGGCGCCGTCCCCAGCCATTCCAGAACTAGGTCCCGATGCAGCAGCGGCGCGCTGGTCGCGCCGATCTGGGCATTGCCGGAGATCACGGCATTCTGCACGCGGTCCGGGTTTTCCACTTCGACCATGAGACGCGGCGCGTCGGCTCCCTCGCCGGCCGCCTGCCAGGCGTCCGTCAGCAGACCGAAGGCAAGCGCGGACACCGCCGAGATGCGGATCGGTGGCTCGGCCTCGCCGACGATCTCGCGGGCGCGCTCCCAGAGGTTGACGAAGCCGGCGAGCGCCCGCTCGACGTCATCGCGCAGAACCATGCCCTTCGGCGTCAGCACCAGGCGCTGGCCGGCCCGCTCGAACAAGGGCTGGCCCAGATCGCGCTCCAATTCCTGGATCATGCGGCTGACCGAAGGCTGGGACACGCCGAGATGCTTCGCCGCCGCAGTGACGCTGCCGAGCGAGGCGACCTGCAGATAGGCCTCCAGGATCTTGAGGCGGCTCATCCGGGGACGCTCCCACGCTTCTTCGAGCCGTGGAACTGCCCCAGCCTCCCGCTTTGGCGCATGTTCTTCATGCCAGCCGGTACCCAGCTTCGCTCGAGAAAGCTCTAATCGTCGTTGCGGACGGGGTCGCCCAAGACGTGCATCAGGCGGTTGGCCCAGCCGAACAGCGCCGTGGAGAGGATGAGATCGACGATCTCCGCCTCGCTCAGGCCGGCCTCGCGCAGACAGGCAGCATCGGCTTCGGTCACGGCCGGCGGCGTCTGCGACAGCTTGACCGAGAAGTCGAAGATCGCCTGCTCGCGCGGCGGCAGCGCCGCCTTCTCGCCGCGAGCGAACAGCTCGTCCGTAACGGCGGTGTCCTTGGCGAGCTGGGCGTGGCGGGATGCATGCACCGCGGCGCAGTAGATGCAGCGGTTGACGATCGAAGCGCCGATCGCGCCGATCTCGCGCTCCGCCCGGCTCATACCGCCGGAATCGTACATGATCGCGTTGAACAGCGGCGAGCGCACCGACAGCGTCTCGGGATCATGCGCCAGCACCAGCACGTAGTCCGACACCTTGGTGTTCGACGGCGTGATCTTGAGCGCCTCGCGCTGCTCGGGCGTAGCCTCGGCGAGATCGACCGGCGTGACCCGCGGGCGCCACTCGGGCACGGTACGGGTGAAGCGATGCACGACCCGGCTCATGCGGATTCTCCCTGCAGGATCGCGAGCCCGGCGAAAACGCGCGCCTGGTAGCTCATGAAGGCGTTCAGCTCGCACAAGCGGACGATATCGGCGTCGGCGACGCCGGCCGCCTTCAGCCCCTCGATGTCCTCTGCGGCTACAGCGCGCGTCTCGGCGGCGACCTTGTCCATGAAGGCAAGCACGGCCCTTTCGCGATCGTCCCGCCCGGCCGCCGAAGGCTCGGCGAGCGCCCGCAAAGCCGGATCCGAGACCCCTGCCAGATAGTGCCCGGCGATGTCGGCGAGACCATTGAGATTGGCGATGCGCGCCGCCACGGCGAGGCGCCACCGCGCCGGGAAGGCGCCCGGATCATGTGGCGCCGTGACCGCCTCCTCCGCCTTTCGGCTCATGGCGACGATGTTGCCGCGCGTCCGCGCCGCGATCCCCGCCAACGCACCTTGCCAGAGCGACGAATCCGAGCCGGCAGCTTCCGCCATGATAATCCCCTTTGTGCATCAACCTGCAAAGTTGATACCTTGAGTGAATTAACTAGCCTCTTCGCGCCGTGTCAATCCGTCGCAGCATTCGCCGACCAGCGCGCGGCCGGTCAGCGCCGTTCGCCTTCCGGGAACGGCTTTCGACGATGATCCGATCGAATAAGTCGGGTTCAAGCCCGGGCGCGCTCCGCCCGAAACAGGATGGGTCAGGCGGCGTCGGCCGCACCCCACCCGCGCCGCGCGACATGGCCGACCGCCGCGCGCAGATCCGCCAGGCCCGCACCGACCTGGACGCAATGCTCGGCGAGGTGCCTGCGGAACAGCCGGGCGCCCGGACGGCCCGGAAACAGGCCGACGAGATGCCGCGTGAAGGCGTGCAGCCGGCCACCCCGCTGCAGATGGGCCGCAATATGCGGCTCCAGTGCATCGAGCATCGCGAAGGCGTCGGAGACCGGCGCCTCGCGGCCGAACAGCAGCGGATCGACCGCGAGCAGGATCTCCGGATTCTGATAGGCCTCGCGGCCGACCATGACGCCGTCGAGCCGTTCCAAATGCGGCAGCCACTCGGACGGAGCCCTGATGCCGCCGTTGATCGCGACCGGCAGGTCGGGATTGGCTGCCTTGAGGCGATAGGCCCGCTCATAATCGAGTGGCGGGATTTCGCGGTTTTCTTTCGGCGAAAGTCCCTGCAGCCAGGCCTTGCGAGCATGGACGATCAACCCATCGACGCCCGCCGTGCGAACCGCCGCGGTCAGGGCGTCGAGCGCGATTTCCGGGTCCTGATCGTCGACGCCGATGCGGCATTTCACCGTCACGGGAACCGAAACCGCCGCCTTCATCGCGGCGACGCATTCGCCGACCAGCGCCGGCTCGCGCATCAGGCAGGCGCCGAAGGCGCCGCCCTGGACACGATCGGACGGGCAGCCGCAATTCAGATTGATCTCGCCGTAACCGAAATCGGCGCCGATCCGCGCGGCTTCGGCAAGCAGTTGCGGATCGTTGCCGCCGAGCTGCAGCGCGACGGGATGCTCCATCGCGTCGAGGCCGATCAGGCGCTCCCGGTCGCCATGGATGACCGCGAGCGCCGTCACCATCTCGGTGTAGAGCAGCGCATGGCGCGACATCAGGCGATGGATCGTCCGGCAATGCCGGTCGGTCCAATCCATCATCGGCGCGACGGAGAAGCGCATGGTCGGGAGCGGCGCGGTCATGGCCGCTCCCCTATAGCATTCGGCCGGGTTTTGCACGCCCGGGCCGCCGCCCTCACCTCTTGGCGCGGGCGACGATCTGCGTCGGGTTGACGAAGCGCAGCGCGATGATCAGCCAGATCAGCGTGGTGACCATGTAGATCACGGCCATGGCGTCGATCGACTGCACGGCGCGCACGCCCGAGG
This sequence comes from Allobosea sp. 67-29, assembly GCF_001898115.1. Lineage (GTDB taxonomy): Bacteria > Pseudomonadota > Alphaproteobacteria > Rhizobiales > Beijerinckiaceae > Allobosea. The sequence continues at coordinate 284,871 of NZ_MKSQ01000008.1, forward strand.
CAAAGACCGCGTAGTAGAGCGCGACGACCAGCGTCTGGCTGGTCGGGCCAGCGGTCAGGAAGGTCAATTCGAACATGGCGAGCGTCCTGACCAGCACCAGCAGCAGCGCCGCCAGGATGCCGGGCATCAGCAGCGGCAGCAGCACATGCACGAAGAGCTTGAAGGTGTTGGCGCCGAACACGCGCGCCGCCTGCTCGATCTTGGTGTCGATCTGCTCGATGAAGGGGATCATCACCAGGATGACGAAGGGGACCGTCGGCACGAGGTTCGCCAGCACGACGCCGGACATCTGGCCGGCGAAGCCGGTCTGGTAGAGCACCGTCGCCAGCGGGATGCCGAAGGTGATCGGCGGCACCAGCAGCGGCAGCAGGAAGAGCAGCATGACGAGCTTCTTGCCGGGGAAGTCCCGCCGCGCCAGCGCATAGGCCGCCGGCACGCCGATCAGGCCCGACAGCGCCACCACCAGGAAGACGATCTGGAAGGTGACGAACAGCACGTCATGAAGCTGGAACTCCGACCAGGCGGCGGAATACCACCGCGTCGTCCAGCCGGCCGGCAGCCAGGTGCCGAGCCAGCGCGTGGCGAAGGAAGAGGTCACCACCGTCGCGATCATCGCGAAGAGGTTGACGATGAAGAAGCCGATCAGCGTCCAGTTCGCGGCCGCCCAGAGCTTCGTCGAGAGACGGGTGTCTTTCACCATGGGATCAGCCCTTTCCGCCGCCAGCCGGGCCGCGATAGAGCAGGCCGCGCGCCGCCAGCACCGCGACGACGATGGCGAGCTGCACCACCGCCATGATCATCGCGACCGCCGAGGCCATGGAGTAATCGTATTCCTCGAAGGCCGCCTGATAGGCTGCGATCGAGATGACGCGCGTCGGCCCCGCCGGGGCCCCGAGCAGCACCGCCGACGGAAAGACCGAGAAGGCTTGCACGAAACTGAGGCAGAAGGTGATCGCCAGCCCCGGCAACAGCAATGGGAAAAGGATGTGCTTGAAGCGCTCCCACGGTCCCGCGCCCAGCGTCGCGCCCGCATTCTCCAGGGCCGGATCGATGCCCGAGAGATAGGAGAGCGTCAGCAGGAAGGTGAAGGGGAAGCCGGTGATGACCAGCGAGAGCATCACGCCCCAGTAGTTGTGGAGCAACTTCACCGGCGAGGAGATGATGCCGAGCGTCATGAGCGTGCGGTTGAACCAGCCCTGCGGACCGAGATAGTTCAGCAGGCCCTCGGCCACGAGAACCGTGCCGAGCGTGATCGGGATCACGAGGATCGTGGTCAGCAGGCGCTGGTTGCGCATCAGCCGGACACGGAAGGCGATCGGGATCGCCAGAGCCAGGGTCACGATCGTCACCGGCAGCGCCAGCCAGAGCGTCGTCGCGATGGTGCCGTACAGGAAGGAATCGGAGAAGAAGCGCTGGTAGTTGGCGAAGACGCCGCCCGCCTTCGGCTCGAAGGACAGGAAGAGCCCGTAAAGGAACGGGTAGATGAACAGCAGCAGCACGAACAGGATGGCCGGCACGACCAGCAGCGTGAGACCGTCGAGCCCGCGCGCCGCCAGCCGCTGCTTCAGCGGGATGGAAGGAGCAACGGTGGTCATGCCGCGGCTCCGTAGACCAGAACCCGGTCCGGATCGGCCGCGAGCGTCACCGCCTCGCCCGGCGACAGCTTGTCATGGGCGAGGAAGGAGAGGTCCGTACCGTCGGCCATGCGGGCGAAGCCGACGAATTCGCGGCCGCGGAACTCGGTCGAGACCACCTGGGCGTCAAGGCCCGGCTGGCCGGCGGCGACGGGCTGCAGGTCCTCGGGCCGGATGGCGAGCCAGGCCCCCGCGCCGGCCGTCACCTCGGTTCGGGTGCGGCCCGCGATCTGCGCATCGCCGACGGCGACCGTGGCGCGGCCATCGGCGGCGTTCGCGACCTTGCCCTTCACCTTGTTGCGGAAGCCCATGAACTCCGCGACGTCGAGATGGTCCGGGCGCGAGAACAGGTCCTCCGGCGTGCCGACCTGGCGCACGACGCCGTCGCGCAGCACGACGATGCGGTCGGCGAGCGAAAGCGCCTCTTCCTGATCGTGGGTGACGTAGATCGTGGTCGCGCCGAGCGTGTTGTGGATGCGGCGGATTTCGGCGCGCATCTCGAGGCGCAGCTTGGCGTCGAGATTCGAGAGCGGCTCGTCCATCAGCACCAGCGGCGGCTCCACCACGATGGCACGGGCGATGGCGACGCGCTGCTGTTGGCCGCCGGAAAGCTGGCCGGGCAGTTTCTCGGTCTGGCCCTGCAGGCGCACCAGCGCTGCCGCTTCAGCCACGCGCCGATCGATCTCGGCCTTGGGAACGCCGCGCATCTTCAGGCCGAAGCCGATATTCCTGTTCACGCTCATATGCGGGAAGAGCGCATAGTTCTGGAACACCATGCCGAAACCGCGCTCCTCCGGCCGCAGCGGGTCGATGCGCTTGTCGTCGAGCCAGATGCCGCCGCCGGTCGCCGGCAGCAGGCCCGCGATCAGGTTCAGCGTCGTCGACTTGCCGCAACCTGAAGGGCCGAGAAGGGCGATGAATTCGCCCTTGCCGATCGTCAGCGATACGTCCTTGAGGGCGTTGTGGCTGCCGAAGTCGCGGCTCAGGCGATCGAGCCTGAGCTCGCGGAAAGAGGCTGCGTTGATGGTCATGGCGTCCGGAATCTGGAGAGCTGGATCGAATGGTGACGGGTGGCGGGCTCCCCGATCGCGAAGCCCGCCACCCGGCCGGTCGTTACTTCTTCTTGGCGCCGCCGACCTGCTCGTCCCAGATGCGGAAAGCCGCAACCATCTTCTCGGGAGTCAGCGGTGTTTCCATGGGGTTGTCGGCGATCATCTTCTCGTATTCGGGGCGACCGAACTCGGCGATGGCCTTCTGGCTGGATTCCGGAGCCATCGAGAGCGGGACATCCTTCACCGCCGGACCGGGATAGAAATAGCCCTCGTCATAGGTGTAGGCCTGCTGCTGCGGCGTCAGCATGTGGCGGATCAGATCGAGCAGCACCGCGAGCTTCTCGTCGGAAACACCCTTCGGGATCATCATGTACTGGGCGTCCGTGACCCAGTGGAAGCCCTTCAGGGTCTGGACCTTGGCTTCCTTCGGCACGATGCCCAGGACGCGCGGGTTGATGTCCCAGCCCGTGGTGCTGACGATGATGTCGCGCGTGCCGTCACCCAGCTCCTTCATCGTCTGCCCGGTGCCGCCGGGGTAGTAGTCGATGTTCTCGCCGAGCTCCTTGAGGTAGGCCCAGGTCTTGTCCCAGCCCTTCTCCGGGTCCTTGGGGTCCTTGTCGCCGAGGAGATAGGGCAGCCCCATGATCCAGGTGCGACCGGGGCCGGAATTGGCCGGGCGCCCATAGAAGAAGCGGTTCTTGTTCTGCTTGGTCCAGGCCAGCAGCTCCTCGGCCGAGGTCGGAACCTGCTTGACCCGATCGGGCATGTACTCGAGCAGCGGGCCGGACGGATAGTACACCATCGCCATGCCCTGGCCCGAACCGAGATTGTGCATGGCCAGCGCAGGCTTCAGGTAGATGTCCTCAGGCTTCGGCAACTCCGAAGCGAATTGGGGCAGCAGTTCGACCCAGAGCTTCTGGTCGATGCCTGCCGACAGCACGTCGAGCCCGCCGATGACCAGATCGATGTCGAGGCGGCCGGCGCTCTGCTGGGCCTTGATCTTCGAGGGCAGCTCGGGAGCCGGCGCCTTGGTGAAGACCATGCGTGAAGCCATCTTCGGCTTCATCTTGGGATAGTTCTCGAGCGGCGTCTGCACCAGCGCCAGGGCGCCGCCGACGTCGACGACGCTGATCGTGACCGGCGAAGCCGGGACTTTCGGCTGCTGCGCGAAGACTCCCGGCGCATGTACGGCTGCGCCGAGGCCGGCGACGCCGCCGAGGAAGTGACGACGATTGATGCTGTCCTGAGCCATGTTATCTCCTCCAGATGCGGGGTTCCGCTTCTTTGCTTCTTGTCTTGCGCAGGTCCGGCCGCCGCCATCCGACACCCGCCTATCAACCGCCCGGCCCTGCCAAGTTGACGCAAGCCCCGGTTAATCGGTATCCTAGTATACTAGTCGTCAAGAGCTTGGCAATGGCCCATCCGGCAAGCCGTCATAGCACGGATCAGATCTACAGCATGCTGCGCACCGACATCATCAGCGGCGCGCTGAAGCCGCGCGAGTCGATGTCGGAGGCGCGGATGGCGCTGCGCTTCGGCGTCAGCCGCACGCCCGTGCGCGAGGCGTTCAAGCGGCTCGTCGATGAAGGTTTCCTCGTCGCGGTGCCTCAGGTCGGCACCTTCGTCGCACCGATCGATCTGGCGGCCGTGCACGACAGCCAGTTCGTCCGCGAGACGCTGGAGTGCCGCACGGTCGTGCTGGCCGCGCAGCGCATCGGCGAGGCCGATTGCCGCCGGCTCGAAGCGCAGATCGACGCACAGGCGCAGGCCGTACTGCGGCAGGACCGGGCGGAGATCTTCCGTCTGGACGAGGTTTTCCACGCGGAGATCTCGCGCATCGCCGGCCATCGCGCCGTCTGGAGCATGATCGAGGGCGTGAAAGCGCAGATGGACCGGGTGCGCTGCCTCTCCCTGGAAACGCCCTCCTGGTCTGAAGTGATCCTGAACGAGCACAGGATCATTGCAGCCTGCGTCATCAAGCATGACGCGAAGGGAGCGGAGGCCGCTATGCGCGCGCATCTGCGGACCGTCTTCGCGACGATCGACACCATCGCGAAGGATCATGCCGACGCCTTCGACGATTCCAGGCTCGCCCACGAAGGCCCCTGACGCCGCCCTCCGCACAGCGACATTTCTCACGAGGATACAAGACCATGGAACAATGCTGGCGCTGGTTCGGGCCGGACGATGTCGTGACTCTGGCACAGGCCCGGCAGGCCGGCGCGAGCGGCATTGTCAATTCGCTGCACCAGATTCCCTATGGCGTAGTCTGGAGCGTCGAGGAGATCGAGAAGCGCCAGGCCATTGTCCGTTCGGACAGGAGCCTCGGCCTGGAATGGAAGGTGGTCGAGAGCCTGCCGATCCATGAGAGCGTCAAGATCGGCGAAGGCGACCTCGAAACCATCTTCGAGAACTACCGCCAGTCGATGCGCAACCTCGCCGCCTGCGGGCTCGAGGTGATCTGCTACAATTTCATGCCGGTGCTGGACTGGACCCGCACCGAGCTCGCCCACAAGCTGCCCGGCGGCGGCACGGCCCTGCGCTTCAACCTGCACGAATATGTCGCGCTCGACCACTTCATGCTGAAGCGCAAGGGCGCCGACGAGGGCCATTCGGCCGACGTGATGGACAAGGCCAAGGCCTGGTTCGAGAGGTCGACACAGGCCGATCGCGACCGGCTGCTCTCCAGCGTCATGGCCGGTCTGCCCGGCGCCTTCGACCGCTACGACCTGCCCGGCCTCGCACGCATTCTCGAACGCTATGCCGGCATCACCCATGAGAAGCTGCGCGAGAACCTGAAGCGCTTCCTCGAAGCGATCATCCCGACGGCCGAGGAGGTCGGCATCCGGATGTGCATCCACCCGGACGATCCGCCGCGGCCGCTCTTCGGCCTGCCGCGCATCTGCTCGGACGAGGATGACATCGCCTATATCCTCGACGCCGTCGATTCTCCCGCGAACGGACTGACGCTCTGTTCCGGCTCGCTCGGCGCCAATCCGAAGAACGACGTTCCGGGCATCGCGCGTCGCTTCGCCGACAGGATCTGGTTCGCGCATCTGCGCAACGTCGCCAAGGACCCCGACGGCTCCTTCATGGAGGCCGAGCATCTCGGCGGCGACACCGACATGGTCGCGCTGGTCGACGCGCTGATGGCCGAGGAACAGCGCCGCAAGGCCGCGGGCCTCACCGCCTGGCAAATTCCGATGCGGCCCGACCACGGCCACGAACTGCTCGACGACCTCGGCAAGGGCTCTTTTCCGGGCTACCCGGCCGTTGGCCGCCTGCGTGGGCTCGCGGAGCTGCGCGGCGTGATGACGGCGCTGGCGCAGGTCAAGGGCTACGACGCCTGAAACTCGAAAGGCGGGCTAAGCGCCCGCCTTTCTGCAAAGACCGTCAGCCGTGGTTCTCGGGCGAAGCGAAGCGCGGACCCGAAAATCTCCGGCAAAAGTGCGCTCACGGCCCGCGATGCTCGGGCCGAGCCCGAGCATGACGCGCTGCATCCGCCTCAGTGGTCGTGGGAATGGCCCTTGTGGCCATGCGCGGCGCCATGACCGTGACCATGATCGTGGTGGCCGTGCCCATGATGGTCGTGATCATGACCGCAGCCGCAACCTTCACCATGGGCATGCTCGTGCTTGTGGCCGTGCTCATGCTTGTGCTCATGCGCATGACCGTGGTGGTCGGGGCCATGGTCATGATCGTGATGGCCATGGTGATGATGGTCGTGGCCGCAGCCGCAATCGTCGCCATGGGCGTGGTGATGCACCTCCGGCTCCGGCTGGAAAGGCCGCTCGACCGGCGTCATCGCGCAGCCCTGCCCGCGCACCAGCTCAGCCAGCGCCGGATCGTTGGGGACGTAGAGCGCATCGGCCGTCATTTCGGCCGGGACGTGATGGCCGCCGAGATGCCAGGCGAGGCGCGTCAGCCGCAGCGGGTTCTCGGCACGAACCGCCAGCAGGCTTTCGGGCACGGCCCTGACCTGCACGAGACGGCCATCCTCCAGCTTGAGGGCATCGCCGTCGTTCAGCACTGCCGGCTTGTCGAGCGCGATCTCGATCTCGAGCCCGCCCGCCGTCGTCGCGGTCACGCCGCCGCGATTGCGGTCGCGGTGCGCGAGACCGAGCGTGTCCGCGACGCGCTCGGGGCGGACGGCGGCCTTGCGAACGAGGGAGTTGGCGCGAAGCATCTGCGATGATCCCTTGGCTGGGGCCGGAGCCATCGTCGGCTCGCGGCCCGGATCGCACCTCAGTAGCACAAACGGACGGCCGCGCTACCGCGCTTTCGGCGTCGCGCCGAGGTGCCGCACCGGCGGGGTTCAGCTCTCGCCGGAAGCAGGAGGTTCCACCGTCGGCGGAGCCGCCTCTTCGGCGGATGGGGCTCGCTTGGGCTTGGCCTTCGGCTTCTTCTTGACCTTCTTGACCACGACCTTCGGACGTGCCGGGCGGGCCTGCTGGTCCTGCAGCATCTCGAGCTGGACCTGCTGGATCTCGGCGAGGCGCTGCCATTGGCGGGTGATCAGATGGTCCATCTTCTCGTGCAGATGGCGGATCTCGAGCTCGGCCTTGAGATTGACCTGATAGTCGTTGGCCGAGCGCAGCCTGTCCTTCGCCTCCTGGCGCTTCTGGCTCATCATGATGATCGGAGCCTGGATCGCGGCGATGCAGGACAGCACCAGATTGAGCAGGATGAAGGGGTAGGGATCGAAGGCATTGGCCGCCCCCATCGCCACATTCACCGCCATCCAGACGAAGAGCACCACGGCGAAGCTGATCAGGAAGGCCCAGGAGCCGCCGAAACTGGCGAGATTGTCGGACAGGCGCTCGCCGAGCGTGCGGTGTTCCTCGAAATCGTCCTCGACGTTCTCGGCGATGGTTTCCTGACGGGCGATGCTCTCGGCGACCTCGCGGTCGAGGTCGGAATACTCGCCGTGCTCCTCGCGCAGGATCTCCTCGACGTAGCGCGTGCGGTAGCGCGCAAGCTCCTTGAGGCTGATCAGGGCATGGTCGGGAAGTTCGGGAAAGTCGTTGCGGATGTGCTCGGCCAATGCCGGACGCAGCGTTCCGATCTCGATGAGGTTCTTCCGGGCGGTCTCCTGCCCGCTGATCGCGCAGACGCCGCGCTTGCGGCCGGCACCGGCGCGCGCCGCGGGAAGCTCGAAGGGTTCCGCGACCGGCGGAATATCGAGCCCCGACATCTCGTGCTTGTCGTCGGATCTTTCGCTCACGCGTGACCTATCGGGTTCCTGCCGAACTCGCCCAGCCGACGCCGGACCCCTTCCGATCGCAGCGACGGCAAGGTCGCCCCGCCGTTCCGGCGACGGGGCGACCTTGCATTGTGTTATGCCATCGATTTTCTGCGGAAAAGTGGCTTTTCCGTTTCAGCCGGGCGCCTAGGCATCCGGCTTGACCGAATCGGCGAAGAATTCAGGACGTCGCCTTGCCCTGATCGTCGTCGTCCTCCGGCTCCTCCTCGGAATCCTCATCGGCCTCGTCGTCGTCCTCCGCCAGGTCGTCCTCGTCGTCCAGATCGAGATATTCGTAGCCGAAGACGATCTCGCCGGTTTCGGGATCGAAGGCGCTGACGGAGGAATCCTCGAAGGCCTCGATCAGCATTTCCGCATCGTCCGGCCCGTCGACATCGAAACGACGGACCGCGGCCTCGCCCTCGGCCTTGAGCACGAGCTCGATCGACCAGCCCCGGCCGGTGGTGTCGTAGATGCACTTCAAACCCTGGATCGGCAGCATGCGGCTCTCCTTAGGTTGACCAGATGCGCAACGGCGCATGACCGGTCTGATGCCCCAGCCGCGTGACGACCACGCGACGCCACCGCCTTCCGGCGGGATCGCCGCGCCCGAAGCGCAGACCGGATCAGCGCTGCTCGGCGAGGAAGCGTTCCACCTCCTCCCGCCCCGGCGCGCCGCCCCGGCCGCCGAAGCGCGTGCATTTCAGCGCGGCCGCGGCGGATGCGAAGCGGATCGCCTCGACCTCGCCGCGCCGCTCCGCGAGAGCGAGGGCGAAGGCGCCGTGCCAGACATCGCCCGCGCCCAACGTGTCGACGGTCTCGACCACGAAGGCGGGGCTGTGGCGAACCTCGCCGTCCCAGTGCAGGACGCCCTCCTTGCCGAGCGTGACCGCGATCCAGGTCGAGGCGTCGCGGGCGATCCTGGCAAGGCCCAGGCGCGGATCCTCCTCGCCGGAGACCTCGCGCAGCGCCTGCTGGCTGAAGACGACATGGCTCGCCGCCGCGACGAGGTCGGGATGGGGCGGCTTGCGATCGCCGTCGAGCACCCCCGGCCTGCCGGCCCCGCGCGCGAGCCGCAGCGCCGCAAGAGCGCCCTCGCCCCAGCGCGTGTCCGCCAGAACGGCACCCGCCCCCTCGGGCAACGCGCGCGGCAACCAGCCGGCATCTTCAGGCATCGCCGGGTCGGAATGCGAGATCACCATGCGCTCACCCTGCGCATCGACCAGGATGGCCGAGACCGGCGAGGTCAGACCGGCGACGCGGCGGGCGAAGCGGGTATCGACTCCCTCCGCGTTCAGGTCGGCGACGATCCTGTCCCCGGTGAAGTCGTCGGCGAGGCGCGTCGCCAGCCAGCAGGCACCGCCGAGGCGGGCGATGGCGACCGAGGCATTGCCGGCGCAGCCGCCGCCGACGACGGCAAGGCCGCGCGAGCGGTACTTCTCGCCGCGGGTCGGCATGGTCTCGACGCTGTAGACATAGTCGAGCGTTGCGATGCCGAGGCAGAAGACGCCGGCCAAGTCGTTACCAGCTCCCGGTGTTCGGCATGCTCGCCCACGGTTCCGCCGGCGGCTTCGGATCGCCCTTCTGGAGCAACTCGATCGAGATGTTGTCGGGGGAGCGGATGAAGGCCATGTTGCCGTCGCGCGGCGGGCGGTTGATGGTGACGCCGGCCTTCATCAGCTTGTCGCAGGTCGCGTAGATATCGTCGACCTCATAGGCGAGATGACCGAAATTGCGGCCGCCGGTGTAGCTTTCCGGATCCCAGTTAAAGGTCAGCTCCAGCGTCGGGCGGCCGCGCGAGGCGCCGGCCTTCGCCTCCGCCAGATCGTCCGAGGCGGCGAGGAAGACCAGCGTGAAGCGGCCCTTCTCGTTCTCGATCCGGCGGGTTTCGACCAAGCCGAACTTGTTGACGTAGAAGTCCAGCGCCTGATCGAGGTCGGTCACGCGGACCATGGTGTGGAGATATCGCATCGGTCTTCCTCGCTGATCGGGAACAGGGTTGATCCGGCTCTTAAATCAGGCAAGAGCTTCGCCGTTCCAAGCGACGCCATACAGGACGAGCCATGACGACAACGCAAGACGGACCGGCGACGGCCCCGCCTGAGCGCGCCACGCCCGCCCAGATCGCGCATATCAAGCAGCGGGCGGCGATCCTTTCCGTGATGGCGACCATCCTGCTGACGGCCGCGAAGATCGTCGGCGCGCTGCTCTCCGGCTCGCTCGCCCTGCTCACCGATGCGCTCCAGGGACTGGTCGATGTCGGCTCGACGCTGTTCACCTGGTTCGCGGTCCGCGCCTCCGACAAGCCGGCCGACGACGAGCATCACTACGGCCACGGCAAGGTCGAGGCGCTCGCAGCGCTGGTCGAGACCGCCATCCTCTTCACCCTCGCCGGAGCGATCCTCTGGGAAGCCGGCAACCGGCTGTGGAACAACATCATCGAGCACGTCGCGGTGACGCCGATCGTCATCGGCGTGATGCTGCTGTCGATGACCGTCGACGCCATTCGCTGGCGCTCTCTGACCAAGGTCGCCCAGGAGACGGGCAGCGAGGCACTGGCCGGCGAGGCGACGCATTTCTCGGCCGACTTCATCGGCTCGGCCCTCGTTCTGCTCGGGCTGATCGGCGTCTGGTACGGCGTCGAGCGGGCCGACACCCTCGCCGCCTTCGCCATCGCCGCCTATACCGCCTTTTCGGCCTACAGGCTGGCCCGGCGAACCCTCGACACGCTGATGGACGCTGCGCCCGAAGGCGTCAGCGAAAGGCTGCACGAGGCCGCCCGCATGGTGCCCGGCGTCGTCGGCATCAACTGGCTGCGCGTCCGGCCCGCCGGCGGACGCGTCCACGGCGAGATCGGCATCAGCGTTTCGCGGACTCTGCCGCTGGAACGGGTCACCGCGATCAAGGCCGAGCTCGCCGCGGCACTGATGCTGACGGAGCCGAGCGCCGAGATCACCATCACCGCCGATCCCGTGCAGGTCGACGACGAGACCGCGCTGGAACGCGTGCTCCTGATCGCGCTCAAGCTGAAGATCCCGGTCCATCACGTCACCGTGCACTCGATCGGCGACAAGCTTTCCGTCAGCCTCGACATGGAGGTCGACCAGACGCTGCCCCTTGGCGAGGCGCACGAGATCGCGACGCGGCTGGAGAATGCCATCCGAGCCGAATTCGGTGGCGAGACCGAGGTCGAGACTCATATCGAGCCGATGGAAACCGGCCAGCCCGCCGGTCACAATGCCGCCTGGGAGACGGTCGAGGATATCGGCAAGGCCCTCGCCGGCGAAACCGCCAGGCTCGCCGGGCCGATCCACGACATCCACAGCGTGCGCGTGCGCCAGACCGCCAAGGGGCTGGTGGTGAACTATCATTGCCGGGTCGATCCGGCGCTCGATGTCGCGGCCGTCCATGCCGCGGTGGACGCGATCGAGCGCGCGGTGCGCATCGCAAGGCCGCAAGTCTGCCGGCTGGTCAGCCACGCCGAGCCGGCCGTCAGCGGCTAGCGGGGTTTCGAGCCCGTCCGGCAGAGGCTACATACGGAACCCTGACCTTTGCCATCAGGGTTGCCATGCGTACCGAAGATGCCCCGCTGATCCGCCTCGAGGATTACCGCCCGTCCGACTGGCTGATCGATACCGTCGATCTCGACGTCAGCCTGCACCCGACGAAGACGCGTGTGCGCTCCCTGCTGAGCCTGCGCCCCAACCCGGCCGGGCAGCCCGGTGCGCCGCTGACCCTCGACGGCGACGAACTCTCCCTCAAGACGATCAGCCTCGACGGCAAGCCGCTCGACGCCTCCGCCTATGCGGCGAGCCCGCAGGCGCTGACGATCCACGCTCCCCCGCGGCGCGGCTTCACCTTGACGATCGAGACCGAAATCGACCCTTCCGCGAACACCAAGCTGATGGGGCTCTATCGCTCGTCGAAGGTCTATTGCACGCAATGCGAGGCAGACGGCTTCCGCCGCATCACCTATTTCCTCGACCGGCCGGACGTGATGAGCGTCTACACGGTCAGGCTCGAAGCGGCGAAAGCCGAGGCGCCGGTGCTGCTCTCCAACGGCAATCTCGTCGCGGCGGCCGAGCTGCCGGGCGGCGAGCGGCACTTCGCCGTCTGGCACGATCCGCATCCCAAGCCCGCCTATCTCTTCGCATTGGTCGGCGGCGCGCTCGACCATGTCCGGCAGGACTACGTCACCGCCGACGGCCACAAGGTCGAACTCGCCATCTATGTCGAGCCCGGCAAGGCCGAGCGCGCCGGCTGGGCGCTGGATTCGCTGGTCCGCTGCATGCGCTGGGACGAGCAGGTCTTCGGCCGCAACTACGATCTCGACGTGTTCAGCGTCGTCGCCGTGTCGGATTTCAACATGGGGGCGATGGAGAACAAGGGCCTCAACATCTTCAACGACAAATACGTGCTGGCCGATCCGCAAACCGCGACCGATGGCGACTACGCCTCGATCGAGGCGATCATCGCGCATGAGTATTTCCACAACTGGACCGGCAACCGCATCACCTGCCGCGACTGGTTCCAGCTCTGCCTGAAGGAAGGCCTCACCGTCTTCCGCGACCAGGAGTTCTCCGCCGACGAGCGCTCCCGCCCGGTGAAACGCATCGCCGATGTCCGCACCCTGCGCTCGACCCAGTTCTCGGAGGATGCCGGCCCCCTCGCCCATCCCGTGCGACCGCGTGCCTATAAGGAAATCAACAACTTCTACACGCCGACGGTCTATGAGAAGGGCGCGGAGGTCATCCGCATGCTCAAGGTCCTGATCGGCGACGACGCCTTCCGGCGCGGCATGGACCTCTATTTCGAGCGCTGCGACGGCACGGCGGCGACGATCGAGGAATTCCTCGCCTGCTTCGCGGAAGCCTCGGCCAAGGACCTCTCCGATTTCGCGCGCTGGTACGAGCAGGCCGGCACGCCGACCATCGTGGCCTCGGGACGCTACGATGCGGCGACGCAGCGCTATACGCTCGACCTGGCGCAGAGCACGCCACCCACGCCGGGGCAAAGCGACAAGAAGCCGATGGTGCTGCCGATCAAGCTCGGCCTGGTCGGCGCCCATGGCGACCTGCCGCTGAAGACGCAGTCCAACGCCTATGCCGGCGACGGGCTCGTCGTGCTCGACAGCCCTTCGCTCTCCATCACCTTCGAGGGCGTGACGGAAGCGCCGATCCCGTCGCTGCTGCGCGGCTTCTCGGCGCCGGCACGGCTGGAACTCGACCTGTCCGATGCCGATCTCGTACGGCAGTTCTCCACCGACAGCGATTCCTTCAATCGCTGGCAGGCCTTGCAGAGCATCGCGACGCGCGCTCTGGTGGCTGCCGGCAAGGCCGGAGCCGAGCGCGGAGCATTCGCCGCGACCACCGCCAAGCTCGGGAATGCGCTGGACGGCTTCCTGCAGACGGATGCGCTAGCCGACCCCGCCTTCGCGGCGCAGGTGCTGCGCTTGCCCGCGCCGGCCGACATCGCCCGCGAGATCGGCAAGGAGATCGATCCGGATGCGATCTTCGCTGCCCATCGCGCCCTGTCGAGCGCCATTGGCACGGCGCTTCTGCCGCGACTGTCCGGTCTGCGCCAGGCGCTGGAGACGAAGGGGCCGTACAAGGCCGATGCCGCCTCGGCCGGGCGACGCGCGCTGCGCAACGAGTTGCTCGGCCTCACCGCGCTGGCCGCGCCGGAGGACGGGGCGAGGCTGTGCGAGGAGCAGTTCGAGACGGCCGACAATCTCACCGACCGGCTGGCGGCACTGGCAGCTATGACGCTGGTCCCGGGCCGACGCCGCGAAGCGCTGATCGCCCGCTTTTCCGAGGCCTATGCGGGCGAGCCGCTGGTGCTCGACAAATGGCTGATGGCGCAGGCGCTCATCGCCGAGCCGGAGACTCTGGATCGGGTCAAGCGATTGATGCAGCACCCCGCCTTTTCCCTCGGCAACCCGAACCGGGTGCGGGCGTTGATCGGCGGCTTCGCGGCCAACCTCACCCAGTTCAACCGGGCCGATGGCGAGGGCTATGGCTTCGTCGCCGACATGGTGACCGCGCTCGATCGAACGAACCCGCAGGTCGCCTCGCGCCTGCTCGGCTCGTTCAAGAGCTGGCGCATGCTCGAGCCCGGCCGCCGGCGTTTGGCGCAGGAGGCGCTGGCGCTGGTGGCGCGCACGCCGAACCTCTCGCGCGACGTCTCCGACATCGCCGAACGGGCGCTGGCCTGAGAGGTTAACGGGACCGCTCGAAAAAGGTTAACGATCCATTACGCGCACAGGATTCATTCGAGCGATCGACACAACCATAGGGCGCATTCTGCATGGTTGACTCAACTCAAGGCTAGACAAACCGAGTCGCGCGGATTCAACTGACTGTGATTCGCGGGGATGCGGCACGTCTCCCGATCTTACTGACGGTAAAGTTCCGAAGGGGGACCGGGCATGTCGCGTGCCAACGCGCAGTGCGCATCCGTGCGCGCCGATACGATTCTGGGTGTAGCGCGCTCGCTGACCCATCCGTTGTATCAGCGCTTCGAGAGCTTCGAGCCCACCTTCCGTACGGCTATCCCGCTGCTCGTCGGCATCTTCATCGTGATCCTGAGCGCCGGCGTCGCGATCCAGACGGCGGCGCTGCGCGAGGACGCCCTGATCGACGCGACCGGCGACATGGAGGTGATCTCCGCCCTGATCGCCCGAGAGCTCGACAACGGCAGCCAGACAGGGAAGGAGCCCGGCGCGGTCCTCGCCGGCATGGCCGCGAAGCACCTCTCCTCGCGCGGACGCATCGTGCATGTCAGCGGCGCCGACGGACGCGTCATCGCCAGTGAACCCACCATCGGCCAGACATCGCGCACGCTGGTCGACTTCCTCGGCCAGACCCAGCCGCTCACCGTCTTCGGCGACCGCGCCGGAGTGATGCGCATCACCCTTCCCGGCGGCCCGGAGGTCTTGGCCGTCGTCCGCAACCTGGCGAGCCCGCTCGGGCAAGTCGCCGTGCTGCAGCCGGTCTCCCGCGCCCTGTCCCTGTGGCAGGACCGGCGCACCAGCCTCGGCATCCTGTTCGGGGCGGCCGGAGCGGTGCTGGCCATGACGACGCTCGCTTTCATGCTCCAGTCCAAGCGCGCCAGTGCCGCCGACCAGGACTGCGACTGCGTGCGCGAGCGCATCGATACCGCGCTCAACCGCGGCCATTGCGGCCTCTGGGACTGGGATCTCGCCCGCGGACGGATCTACTGGTCGGATTCGATGTACGCCCTGCTCGGCTACGACCGCCGCGGCGAGTACATGTCCTTCGGCGAGGTGATGAGCTTCATCCACCACGAGGACGTCGACCTCTACGCCCTGGCCGACGCGATCAGCCGCGGCGAGACCAGCCATATCGACCAGGACTTCCGCGTCCGCAACGCCGATGGCGACTGGATCTGGCTGAAGGCGCGCGCCGAGCTCGTCGTCGATCGCCGCACCCAGTCGCACCATCTGGTCGGCATCGTGGTCGACATTTCCGAGCAGCGCCGCATGGCCGAGCGCACTGCCACTGCCGACGCCCGCCTGCGTGACGCCGTCGAGGCGATCTCGGAAGCCTTCGTGCTCTGGGATTCGGAGAACCGGCTGGTGCTCTGCAACGCCAAGTACCAGCAGCTCCACCAGATCGCTCCCGAGATGCTGCTGACCGGCACGAGCCATGACGAGATCATGGCGCTCAGCGCCCAGCCTCATATCGACCGCGAGCCCGTGCGCACCCTGCGCGGCGCCGCCTCCTACGAAGCGCGCCTCTCGGATGGCCGCTGGCTGCAGGTCAACGGTCGGCGCACCAAGGATGGCGGCTCGGTCTCGGTCGGCACGGATATCACCAAGCTGAAGCAGCAGGAGGAGCGGCTAACGCAGTCCGAGCACCAGCTCCTGATGCATGTCACCGATCTCAAGGCCTCGCGGCAGAAGCTCGAGGCACAGGCCCAGCAGCTCGCCGACCTCGCCGAGCGCTACCTCGAACAGAAGGCCGCGGCCGAGAGCGCCAACCGCGCCAAGTCCGAATTCCTCGCCAATATGAGCCACGAGCTGCGCACGCCGCTCAATGCCATCATCGGCTTTTCCGAGATCATGGAAGGCGGGATGTTCGGCCCGCTCGGCGACAAATACACCGACTATGTTCGCGACATCCGCTCCAGCGGCGGCTATCTGCTCGGCATCATCGACGACATCCTCGACATGTCGCGCATCGAATCCGGCAAGATGCGGCTGGAGCGCAGCGAGATCGCGATCAAGCCCGTGCTGGACGAGGCCGTCCGCAAGGTGGAAGCCGAGATGGAGCGCAAGCAGCTCGCCTTCACCATCGAAGGTCCGACCGACACCCATATCGAGGCCGACCCGCACGCCCTCTATCAGATCCTCGGCAACCTGCTCGACAACGCCGTCAAGTTCACGCCGGAAGGCGGGCGCATCGCGGTGCGCACGCGCCATGTGCCGGGTGCCATCAACGTCTTCATCGAGGATACCGGCATCGGCATCCCGAAGGACAAGATCGACCGGGTCGGGCGTCCGTTCGAGCAGGTCGAGGGCGATCTGGTGCGCAGCTACAAGGGCTCGGGGCTGGGCCTTGCCATCGCCCGCTCGCTGGCGGAGCTGCATGGCGGTTCCCTGCGGCTGCGCTCCGCCATGGGCGCCGGCACGGTCGTCATGGTGCATCTGCCGCTCGACGGCGGCGCCGGGCGGGTCACCGCCGAGGCGGCGTGACCCTCAGCCCGCCCGCGCCTGTCCGATCACGCGGGTGAAGATCGCGCGGACACCGGCGCGGACCTCGTCGAGCTCCGCCTTCAACACCTTCACATCCGGGCGGCCGACCGCCGTCGCAATCCGCTGCAGCACCCGCGCCGGCACGGCCTTGGGATCGAAAGCCTCTTCGACCGTGAAGCGCTGCCAGAGCTGAACGTCGCCGATCAGCCGATGGGCCTCGAGAAGCGCCGAGGCATCGGCCTCCGAAAGCAGCCCGGCGGCCCGCGCAGCGGCGAAGACCGAGGCAGTGTCGTTGACGATGAGCGAGGGGTGCGCGCTGGCATGAGCCAGCAGCAGGAACTGGGCCAGGAAATCCAGGTCGGTAAGGCCGCCGGCGGCGAGCTTCAGGTCCCAGGGATCCTTTTCGCCCTTTTCCCTGGCGATCAGCGCGCGCATCTCGGCGACGGCGGCGGCGACCCTCGCCGGCTCGCGCTTGCGCGACAGGATCGCGCGGATAGCGGATTCCGCCCGCCGTGCCAGCCCGGCGTCGCCCGCGACCACGCGGGCGCGGGTCAGCGCCATCTCTTCCCAGATCTCGGCATCGCCCTGGTGATACGCCTCGAAGCCGGCGAACTGCGTCGCCGCCGGGCTCTTGTTGCCCGTCGGACGCAGACGCATGTCGACCTGATAGAGCGTGCCGCGCCGCGTCGGCACCGTCAGCGCCGCGACGAGGCGCTGGGTGAAGCGGACATGCCAGGTCACGGGATCGAGGCTGCGCGCCCCGACGCTCGGCCCGGCATCCTCCGGCCGGTCGTAGAGCAGGATCAGGTCGAGATCGGATGAGGGCGTGAGTTCGCCGGCGCCGAGCCGGCCGAGGCCGAGCACCACGGTTTCGGCTCCCGCGACGACGCCGTGATCCTCGGCGAAAGACCTGCGCGTATCGGCGAAGGCGACGCGCAGGCAGGCTTCCGCCACGGCGCAGTAAGCTTGTCCTGCCCCCTGAGCGGGATAGACACCCGAAAGCAGCCGCGCTCCGACCAGGAAATTCTCCTGCCGGGCCGCATCGCGCAAACGGTCCAGACCGTCCTCGACGCTGGGCGGCGGCGAACCGACATAGTTGCGGATGCGGCGCTCGAGCGCCTCGACATCGAGGACCGCCTGCCCGAAGGCCGGGTCGATCACCCCGTCGAGCACGTGCGGATGCAGAGCCGCGACCCTTGCGAGGCGCGGCGCGCTGCCGAGGATCTCGGCGAAGAGCGTCAGCAGGGAATCGTGGGAACGCAGCAGCGTCAGCAATTCGATCGCCGCCGGCATCCGCACGAAGGCGTTGTCGAGATGGGCGAGCGCGCCGTCGGGATCGGCGGTGCGGCCGAGTGCGACCAGCAGGGCCGGGGTCAGTTCGGTCAGGACCTCGCGAGCCCGGGCGCTGGTGACCGCCGGCCGGCGGCCGAAGTGCCAGCCGCGCACCGTCTCCGCCACGGTCGTGCCGTCGCGGAAGCCAAGCTTGCCGAGCGTCTCGACGGTCTCGGGATCGGCCTCCGAGCCGGTAAAGCTCAACGTGCCGGCTTCCGAGGCGAGGCTCGGGCCTTCCTCGAAAAGCAGGGCGTAGTGGCCCTCGATGCGTTTCGCATGGGCGGTCAACGCCTTGCCGAAGGCCGCGCCGTTGGCATAGCCGCAGAAGCGGGCGAAGGCTTCGAGCTCGCCCGCCGCCTTGGGCAGGGTCTGGGTCTGCTCGTCGTCGCGCATCTGCAGGCGATGCTCGATGGTGCGCAGCCAGCGGTAGGATTCGGAGAGCTCGTCGCGCGCCTGCGGTGTGATCCAGCCTTCGTTGGTCAACTCCTTCAGCATGTCGAGCGTGCGCGGGCCGCGCAGAGCCGGGCGCCGGCCGCCGAAGACGAGCTGCTGGGTCTGGACGAAGAACTCGATCTCGCGGATGCCGCCGCGGCCGAGCTTCACGTTGTGTCCGGCCACCGCGATGGTCTCGTGGCCCTTCACCGTCTGGATCTGGCGCTTCATCGCGTGAATGTCGGCTATGGTGGCGAAATCGAAATATTTCCGCCAGATGAAGGGCGAGAGGTCGCGCAGGAAGCGCCTGCCCAGCTCGGCATCGCCGGCGATGGGGCGCGCCTTGATCATGGCGGCGCGTTCCCAGTTCTGCCCGACCGTCTCGTAATAGGAATAGGCACTGGGCAGTGCGATCGCGACATGGGTCGAGGCCGGGTCGGGCCGCAGGCGCAGGTCGACGCGGAAGACGTAGCCGTCCGGCGTGCGCTCCTGGATGATGCGGGCGATCTGCTGCGTCAGCCTGACGAAGAAGCTCGACGGCTCCCGGACGCCGGCCGCCTCCGCCGCCTCGGGATCGAAGAAGACCACGATGTCGATATCGGAGGAGTAGTTCAGCTCGCCGGCGCCGTGCTTGCCTAGCGCCAGCACGACGAGGCCCGAGCCTGGCCCGGGATCCGCGGCATCGGCGAGATTGATCCGGCCGAGATCGGCAGCCTGCCGCAGCGCATGGTCGGTGGCGAGCTTCGTCGCCATGTCCGCAGTCGCCGTCAGTGCCGCCGTCACGGCTTCGACATCCCAGACTCCGCCGATATCGGCGAGCGCGATCAGCAGCGCCATGGCACGGCGGAAGCGGCGCAGCTCACGCATCAGGTCGGAGGTCTCGCAATCGCCGGCGCCGAAAGCGGCGATGGCGGCCAGCAGCGCATCGCGCCGCATTTCCGGCGCCTCCGTCAGGCTTGCGAGCAGTCCCGCGGGGTCGAACCGCATCACCTGCGTCAGGAACGGCGAATGGGCCAGGACCCCCGCCACCAGCGCAGCCGAGCGCGGATGCGTGGCAAGATGCGCCTGCAGGGCGTGGGCGGCGACCTCGTCATGCAGGCGCTCGATCAGTTCGCGCTTCAGCAGCGCCGCGGCGCTGGCTTTCGCCGGCAGGACCGGCGCCGCCTCCAGCCTGTCACAGAGCTGCCCCGTCATTGCTGCCCACTCCCTCAGATCGAGGGAACGCCAACAGGGTTTGGCTTCGCTGTCGAGGCTTCAGTGTCCGGGGAAGGCGGCGTTTCCACAGGCTTGGGTTCGACCGCGGGCAGCGAGATGACGGCACGCAGCCCCGGCGCATTGTCCTCGAGCCGCAGCTGACCGCCATGGAGGCGCACGACTCCCGCCACCATCGAGAGCCCCAGCCCGAAGCCGGGCTTGCTGCGGCTGGCGTCGAGCCTGATGAACCGGTCGAGCACGCGGCCGCGATCGGCCTCGGGTATGCCGTCGCCATGGTCGGCGACCGAAAGCTCGATCTCGCCGTCGCGGCGCCGGGCAGCGACCGTCACCGTCGCCTCGCCGCCGTCTGCGGGCTGGCCGTATTTCAGGGCGTTGTCGACGAGATTGGCCAGCGCCTGGCCGACGAGCTCGCGGTTGCCGACGACGTGAAGATCGGGCGCGACATCGCCGACCAGCCTCAGTCCCACTTCCTCCGCGAGCGGTTCGTAGAGCTCGGCGACGCCCGAGACGATCTCCGACAGGTCGAGATCCTCCATGTTCTCGCTGATCCTGCCGGCCTCGAGCCGCGCGATCATCAGGAGCGCGTTGAAGACGCGGATGAGGTTGTCCGCCTCCTCGATCGCGCCGTCGAGGGCACCGCGCAATTCATCCTGGGAGGTTGCGCTGCGCAGCGCTTCCTCCGCCTTGTTGCGCAGGCGCGTCAGCGGCGTCTTCAGATCGTGGGCGATGTTGTCGGTGACCTGCTGCATGCCCGCCATCAACTCGCCGATGCGGTCGAGCATGGCATTGAGGTTGAGGGCGAGACGGTCGAGCTCGTCACCGGTGCCGGCAATGGCCAGCCGACCCTTGAGATCGCCTTCCATGATGCCGTGCGCCGTCTCGGTCATCCCGTCGATGCGACGCAGCACGCGGCGCGCCACGAACCAGCTCGCGAAGCAGCCCAGCACGAAAATCAGGGCAAGCGACCAGCCGATCGCCCGGCGGATGACCTTGCCGAGCCGCTCGCGTTCCTCGACATCGCGGCCGACCAGCAGGCGGAAGCCGGCGGGCAGCACGAAGACGCGAACGATCGCATGGCTCGGCGTGTCGATCGTCTCGCTGGTGCGGGCATATTCGATCTCGCTCTCGCCGGTCTTGTCGAGCGTCCCGGGCGGGATCGCCTCGACATTGCCCGCAATCCGCTCGCCGACGGGTGTCGTCACCAGATAGAGCGAGGCACCGGGCGCGCGCGAGCGGCGCTCGACGATGCTGACGAGCCGGCGGATGCCGCCCTGCCGCGCCTGCTCCGCAAGCCCCTGGATCTCGGCATCGATGGTCGAGCGGATCTGATCGCTGAGCAGGCGCTGGGCGTTCCAGGCGACGTAACCGAGCACGAAGGCGGCAAAGAGCCCGAAAATGACGAGATAGGCCGCGGTGAGCTTGAACGCGGTCGTGCGGAACAGCGTCGGCAGGAATTTCGAACGCCTGCGCCGGGGGACCTCAGTGCGCGCCGTCACGGACCATGTATCCCGCGCCGCGGATGGTATGGATCATCGGATGCTCGAAGCCCTTGTCGACCTTGGAGCGCAGGCGGCTGACATGCACGTCGATGACATTGGTCTGGGGGTCGAAATGGTAGTCCCAGACGTTCTCCAGCAGCATGGTGCGGGTCACGACCTGCCCGGCATGCTTCATGAGGTATTCGAGCAGGCGGAACTCGCGCGGCTGAAGCACGATCTCCTGCCCGTCCCGGGTGACGCGATGGGCCAGCCGGTCCAGCAGCAACCCGCCGATGCGATAGACCGTCGGTTCGGCGCTCGGCGCGCCGCGGCGACGCGCCAGCACCTCGACGCGGGCGAGCAGCTCGGAAAAGGCATAGGGCTTCGGCAGGTAGTCGTCGCCACCGGCGCGCAGGCCCTTGACGCGGTCATCGACCTGAGCGAGCGCCGAGAGGATCAGCGCCGGCGTCTCGTCCTTCTGTTCGCGCAGCGAACGGATGAGGGACAGGCCGTCCAGCCGCGGCAGCATGCGGTCGATGACCAGCACGTCGTAGCCGCCGCCCTCGGCCATGGCATAGCCCTCGAGCCCATCCGCGGCATGGTCCGCGACATGGCCGACCTCGCGTAGGGCCTTGGTCAGATAGGCCGCAGCCTCGGCATCATCTTCGACGATCAGGAGTCGCATGGCGGGAGACTAGCCCAAGACACATGAAAACGGCAGGCCGGAGCGTACGCGTCCGGCCTGCCGCCGCGACGGCGGGTCCCTTGGTTGGGGCGACAGGAATCCAAGGGGCCTGCCTGCTTCGTTCAGGCCGCGGGCTGGCGACCCACCTCGAAGGTCACGTCGCGGGAATGACCTTCGCGGTAGAGGGTGACGGAGACCTTGGAGCCCGGCGCGATGTTCGCGATCTTGCGCGACAGGTCGCGGGCATCCTTGACCTCCTGGCCGTTGACGGCGGTGATGGTGTCACCGCGCTTGATGCCGGCCTTGGCGGCCGGGCCGTCGTTCTGCGCCTCGGCGACGAGCGCGCCATGGGCATCCTTCAGGCCGATCGCATCGGCCATCTCGCTGGTGACGGGCTGGATCTGCACGCCGATGAAGCCGCGCGCCACCTTGCCGTCCTTCTTGAGCTGGTCGACGACCTGCTTGACCGTGGAGGCGGGAATCGCGAAGGCGATACCGACATTGCCGCCCGAGGGCGAGTAGATCGCGGTGTTGACGCCGACGACCTCGCCATTGCCGTTGAAGGTCGGGCCGCCCGAATTGCCGCGGTTGATCGGCGCGTCGATCTGCAGGAAGTCGTCATAGGGCCCGGAACCGATGTCGCGGCCCTGGGCCGAGACGATGCCGGCCGTGACCGTACCGCCGAGGCCGAAGGGGTTGCCGATCGCCAGCACCCAGTCACCGATGCGAGGCTTGGCGTCGGAGAGCTTCACATAGGGGAAGTCGCCGCCATCCTTGACCTTCAGCAGGGCGAGGTCGGAGCGCGGATCGGTTCCGACGACCTTGGCCTCGAGGGTCTTGCCGGAATCGGTGACGAGCTGAACGTCGACCGCATGCTCGACGACGTGGTTGTTCGTCACCACATAGCCGTCCTGGCTGATGAAGAAGCCCGAACCCTGGGCCATGCCGATCTGCGGCTTCGGCTTGCCCATGCGGCCGCCGTCCTCGCCGCCGAAATCGCGGAAGAAGCGGCGCAGCTGCGGCGGGAGATCGTCGAGATTCTGCTGGTCGGAGGCCGCTGCGACCTCCGTCTTGACGCGGACCGAGACGACCGCCGGCTTCACCTTGTCGACGAGATCGGCAAAGGAGGGCAGCTGGGTCTGGGTGCCGGAGAGCTGGATCGGCTGGGCGAAGGCCTGGTCGGTCTGCAGGAGTGCGCGATCTGCGACGCCGGCGACGAGGCCGATGCCGAGGATGGCGGTGCCGGCCAGAAGGGCGCCGCGGCGCAGGAAGGTCTTCCTCTGGGTGGATTGTGTCGTCATGGTTGGAACCTCTCGGAGCGACAGGGTTCTTCCCTGCTCGTGAGGATGACCATGAGGCCGGGCGCCTTACGCGGCTTTGGCCTGAAGATGACGATTTCGTAAGGTTGGCGGAGGGGGCGGGCTCAGTCGCGCTCCTCGCCGAGAAGCTGGTCGAGCCGCCGTCGTTCCTCCTCGGTCAGGCGCGAAACCGCCCCGGGAGCCGGCAGGCTCCGGCGCCGGCTCCAGACGAAGATCGCGCCGCCCAGGAGGATCACGAAAGGCGCCGCCCAGAGGATGGCCGTGTGGGCATTGAAGGGCGGCCGCAACAGGACGAAGTCGCCGTAGCGGGCCACGACGAAATCAACCACCGCCTGGTCGCTGTCTCCCGCCTGCAGGCGCTCGCGCACCAGAATCCGCAGATCGCGGGCCAGCGGCGCGTTGGAATCGTCGATCGACTGGTTCTGGCAGACCAGACAGCGCAGCCCGCCCGAGATCGCGCGGGCGCGATGCTCGAGGGCAGGATCCTTGAGGATCTCGTCGGGCTGGACCGCATGCGCAGCCGGCAGCGCGAGCATGAGAGCGACGAGAGCGAAGAGCAGGCGCCGCATGGGTCTCATTCCGCAGGCTGCGGCGCCGCCAACGGCGCGGCGCGGCGCGGCGCGGCCAGCCGGAAGCGCCGGTCGGTCAGCGACAGCGTTCCCCCGATGGCCATCACCAGGGCGCCAATCCAGATGAGCAGGATCAGCGGCTTGTCGTAGAGCCGGACCGCGAGGCCGTCGCCTTGAGCCTCGCCGAGGCTGACGTAGGCCTGGCTGAGCCAGTCGGTGCGGATGCCGGCCTCGGTCGTCGGCATGGAGCGGGCAGTATAGACGCGCTTCGAAGCCTCGACCGGCGCGAGCTCCCGATCACCGGCGAAGAGCTGGAAGCGCGCGACTTCGGCCCGGAAGTTCGGGCCGGTCCGCGGGACGACGGATTCGAGCACCACGGTGTAGCGCCCGGCGGTCAGGCGCTCTCCCGGCTTCAGCACCGCAATGGCCTCGCTGCTCCAGGCAGCGGCTGCGATGCCAATGATGCTGAGCCCGATGCCCGCATGCGCCAGCGCCGTACCCCAGGCCGAGCGGGGCAGGCCCCGCGCACGCGACAGCATCGCAGGCCAGCCGCTGGCACGGGCGACGATGCGCTCTCCCAGATCGAAGCCGGCTCCAAGCACCAGGAACAGCCCGAGCCCGACGCCGAGCGGGGCCAGTACCGGGCCGCCGCGCGTGAAGGCGATCAAGGCCAGAGCGGCAAGAACGGCGAGCCCGCAGGCGGCCAGGTTCCGCTGGGCTGCGCCGAGCAGATCGCCCCGTTTCCAGGCCAGCGACTGGCCGATCGGCAGGAACAGCAGCAACGGGACCACGACGGGCACGAAGGTGGCGTTGAAGAAAGGAGCCCCGACCGAGATCTTGTCGCCCGTCAGCATCTCCAGCGCCAGCGGGTAGAGCGTGCCGACGAAGACCGTGGCACAGGCCGTGGCCAGGAAGATATTGTTCACGACGAGCGCGCTCTCGCGCGAGATCGGGGCGAAGAGCCCGCCCTGGCGCAGCAGCGGCGCACGCCAGGCGAAGAGTGCGAGCGACCCGCCGACGAAGAAGACCAGGATCAGCAGAATGAAGAGGCCGCGCGCCGGATCGCTGGCGAAGGAGTGGACCGAGGTCAGTACGCCCGAGCGGACGACGAAGGTGCCGAGCAGCGACAGCGAAAATGTCAGGATCGCAAGCAGGATGGTCCAGACCTTCAACGCGTCGCGCTTCTCCATCACCACCAGCGAATGGATCAGGGCCGTGCCGGCGAGCCAGGGCATGAACGAGGCATTCTCCACCGGATCCCAGAACCACCAGCCGCCCCAGCCGAGCTCGTAATAGGCCCAGTAGGAGCCCATCGCGATGCCGAGCGTCAGGAAGGTCCAGGCCAGCAATGTCCACGGCCTGACGGCGCGGGCCCACATCGCGTCGATGCGGCCGTCGATCAGGGCCGCGACCGCGAAGGCATAGGTCATCGAGAAGCCGACATAGCCGACATAGAGCAGCGGCGGATGGATCGCGAGCCCGAGATCCTGCAGGATCGGGTTGAGGTCCTGCCCTTCGGCCGGCGCCGGCGAGAGCCGCCGGAAGGGATTCGAGGTCAGCAGGGTGAAGGCGAGGAAGGCGACGGCGACGAGCCCCTGGGTCGCCAGCGCTCCCGCCCGCAGGCGCGGCGGCAGCGAACGGCGCGATAGCGCCACGAGCGCGCCGAACAGGGTCAGGATGAACACCCAGAGCAGCAGCGAGCCTTCGTGATTGCCCCAAACCGAGGTGAATTTGTAGATCAGCGGTTGGGCCGAATGCGAATTCTCGAAGACGTTGGCGACCGAGAAATCGGAACGGACATACGAGGCGACGAGGCAGGCGAAGGCGAGCGCGACCAGCGCGAAGCTGATCAGCGCCGCGCTGGCACCGACCGAAGCCAGCGCCCGGTCCTGTCGTGACAGCCCCCACAGGGGCACCAGCGCCTGGATGACCGAAACGCCGAGCGCCAGCGCCAGCGCATAATGTCCGATCTCGACGATCATGCCGCGCTCACGGCCTGGCCGGCGCAGCCGCGCCGGTTTCGCCCTGCCAGTGCCCCTGCTTCTTCAGCGTGTCGGCAACTTCGCGCGGCATGTAGGTCTCGTCATGCTTGGCGAGCACGGAATCGGCCCTGAAGCGCCCCGCGCCCTCGAACACGCCTTCCGTCACCACGCCCTGCCCTTCCCTGAACAGGTCGGGAAGCAACCCGTCATAGCTGACCTTCACGGCTGTCTTGCCGTCGGTCACCGCGAAGGCGACGCGGTGACCGGGGCCACGCTGCACCGACCCTGCCTCGACCAAGCCGCCGAGACGCATGCGCGTGCCTGGGGCCACGCCCTTCTCGGCGATTTCCGTCGGCCCGTAGAAGAACACGATCGTATCGCGCATGGCGAAGAGCACGAGCCCGGCCGCGAGAGCGAGAACGGTCCCGGCCGCCGCGATGATCGCAAGCCTGCGCTGCTTGCGCGAGACGCGGCGCTTGGCAGGCTGCAGCGGGGTGGTCTGGGCAGCCGTCATGGCGTGGCCTCCTT
The DNA here is from genome assembly GCF_001898115.1 of Allobosea sp. 67-29. GTDB lineage: Bacteria > Pseudomonadota > Alphaproteobacteria > Rhizobiales > Beijerinckiaceae > Allobosea. Next base: position 311,055 of record NZ_MKSQ01000008.1, read on the forward strand.
CAGGCCCAGTTCTTGGGCCAGGGCGCCGATCGCCGCAACTGCGGCAGCGTCCTGCGCCAATCGCTCGCGTGCGGTCTTCACCGCCTGCAGGGCTTGCGCCTTCTGGCCGAGCACCGAGCGGGCACGGATCAGGCGCGACCATTCGGCCAGCGTTCCCCCGCCGGCGTCGAGCCGTTCCGCGAGGCCGTCCACCATGCCGCGGATCGCCTCCTCACGCGCGCCGTCGGGCAGCGCTGCGATGGCGTCCCGGCCGGCTGCCGATTCCATGCGTGCGAGCCGGTCCCGCACCGCCGCGGTCCAGGCTGCGTCCGGCGGCGAGCCGGCCAGCAGGTTCTTCAGAGACGCCACCGCGCCCGGCTCATCGCCATCCTGCTCCTGCGCCAAGGCCAGATAATAGCGGGCTCGCGGGTTGCCCGGGTCGAGTTTCGTCGCCTCGGAAAAGGCCTCGCGCGCGGAAGCCGTTACCACGCCATCGGCCGCGAGCGTGCGCGCCTCGCCGAGGCCCGCAAGCAGTTCCGGATCAGGCTTGCCGTATCGCAGCGCAGAGGCGAACGCGTTGGCGGCGTCGTCGTAACGGCCTTGCCTCAGGTAGATCGGCGCGATCAGCGACCATCCCTTCGTATCGGTCGGGTGCGCCGCGAGATGAGCTTCCATGCGCGCGAAGACGACGGCGAAATCCTGCTGGGGGCCTGCCTTGGCCAGACGCGCCGCCAGCGGCTGGTCCGGCGTATCCGGAGAGCCGTAGGTGCCGTAGACCAACAGCGCCAGAATCGGCACCAGCGACAGCATCAGGGCCGAGCTGGCGCGGCGGCGGCGCAGGGAGGGCTCGGTCTCGCCCGGCGGCGAGACCTCGTCCCCCGCGGCGCGCAACAGACGACGGCCCGCCTCGGCGCGCGCCGCATCGGCCTCCTCGGTGGCGAGCAGACCGCGCGCCATATCCCGGTCGATCTCGCCAAGTTGCGAACGGTAGAGGCTCCTGGCATCGGCCGTATCCGCGAAACCCGGAGCCGAGACGCGGCTCAACGGCCAGAGCAAGGCGAAAATCGCCGCCCCCGTCATCACCGCAAAGACCGCCCAAATCATCATCGCATGTTCTTAATCAATCGGCCGCGCCGCTTCATGGTGACAAAGGGTCACGCGGCTGCTCGCCCGTCTAGACCGAGGGAAGGGCGAGCCGAGCCCGCAAGCCACCCAGCGGCGAGCGATACAACGTCAGCTCGCCGCCATAAAGCTTCGCGAGATCGACCACGATCGACAAGCCGAGACCGGAGCCCGGCGTCGTTTCGTCGAGCCTGCGCCCGCGTTTCAGCACCTCGGCCATCGCTTCCTCGGGCAGGCCGGGGCCGTCGTCGTCGATGAGAAGGGCCAGTTGCTGTCCGGGATTGCCCGTCCCCGGCTCAAGCGACACCTCGACGATGGAATCGGCCCATTTGAAGGCGTTGTCGAGCAGATTGCCCAGCATCTCCTCGAGATCCTGCCGCTCACCGCGGAAGCGCAGGCGCTTCGGCACGGTGTGGCTGCCTCGGATGCCCCGATCCTGCGATATCTTCATGAAGGTGCGCAGCAGCGCGTCGAGCGAGGGCGCAGCCTCGGTCACCCCGCCGAGCGCTCCCGAGAGCGCGGCCGCGCGAGCCCTGTCCAGATAGTACTGGACCTGATCGCGCATCACGGCGCTCTGCTCTTTGACCGTCTGCGACAAATGCGCCTCGTCGCCTCCGCCCTCCGCCTCGTTCATCATGACGCTGAGCGGGGTCTTGAGCGCATGGGCGAGGTTGCCGACCTGCGTGCGGGCACGTTCCAGAATTTCCCGGTTCGCGTCGATGAGCTGGTTGAGTTCGTCGGCGAGGGGTTCAAGGTCCGGTGGATAGCGACCGGCGATACGTTGCGATTCGCCCGTTCGAACCGTCCCGACGGCAGCCCTCAGCCGGACGAGCGGCCGCAGGCCGAAGCGGACCTGAACCAGGGTCGACGCGACGAGGACGAGTCCGAGCAAGAGGAAGGTCATCGTCAGGGCGAAGCGGAAATCCTGGATGTCGCCCTCGATCTCGTCGGCAGGCGCGGCGACCGCCACTGCGAAGCGGCCATCTTCCCCGACATCGATCTCGCGCTCGAGAATCCGCAGCAGGCGATCGTCAGGCCCCGAAACATAGCTCTCGCGCAAGCCGCGACTGTTGGGCGCGATCGCCTGGTCGAGAAGCCTGGGCAATTGCCCGCCGACGAGCGAGCGGGACGCGCGCACGCTCGGCCGATCTCCGTCGAGCCGGGTGATCTGCCAATACCAGCCGGTCAGCGGCAGGTCGAAGCGCGGCTCGCCGAGATCGCCGATCGTCTGCCGCTCGGTCTCCGGCGGCGCCGCCAGATCGGCCACGAGCTGCTTGATGTAGACGGAAAGCCGCTCGTCGAAGCCGCGCTCTGCGGAGCGACGGTAGAAGGTGGTGAGACCGAGCCCCGCCAGCACGAGGATCAGGATGCAGCAGAACGCCGCCGAAAGGAACAGCCGCGCACCCAGCGAAAAACGGTGGGATCGGAACGGCATGTCCTGCGATCAGACCTTTTCGGGAGCGGCAGCGATGTAGCCGAGTCCCCGCACGGTCTCGATGATTTCCACGCCGAGCTTCTTGCGCAGCCGGCCGACGAAAACCTCGATCGTGTTGGAATCGCGGTCGAAATCCTGATCGTAGAGATGCTCGACCAGCTCGGTGCGCGACACCACCCTGCCCTGATGATGCATCAGATAGGAGAGCAACCGATATTCGTGCGAGGTCAGCTTGACCGGGTTGCCGTCGACCACGACGCGGCTGGCCCGCGTATCGAGACGAACCGGACCGCAGACTAGTTCCGAGGTCGCATGGCCGGCGGCGCGGCGAAGCAGGGCGCGGACGCGCGCCAGCAATTCCTCGACGTGGAAGGGCTTCACGACATAATCGTCCGCGCCGGCATCGAAGCCCCCCACCTTGTCGCTCCAGCGGTCGCGGGCCGTGAGGATCAGCACCGGCATCGTCTTGCCGGCCCGGCGCCAGCCTTGCAGCACGGCGACGCCATCCACCTTCGGCAGACCGAGGTCGAGGATCACAGCGTCATATGGCTCGGTCTCACCGAGATAGAGCCCTTCCTCGCCGTCAAACGCCTTGTCGACGGCATAGCCCGCGTTCTCGAGTGCCGTCACGATCTGGCGGTTGAGGTCCTTGTCGTCCTCGACGACGAGCAGTCTCACGGTATGTTCGCTCCGGATCTGGGATGGAAACGCATCGAATCCGGCATCACCGGATGGCAGCGACCTTGCCGGATTGCCCTTCCAGTGTCACGCGTGCGACCTTGCCGTCGCGCTTCAAAGTGGTCACCACATAGACGAACTCGGCGCCTTGCCGGCAGAGCCGGATGCGGACGACCTCCCCGGGCGCGGCATGGCGGGCATGGCGCGAGGCCTCGACCGGCTGGATCACCAGCCCCTCGGCAACGGCAGTGCGTGTCTCGTCCGACGAAAGACACGACATCGGCGCCGGATCGTCTACGCGCACGATCGGCGCCGGCGACGACGCCAGGAGCGCGAAGGCGAGAATGGGTTCGACCGGCATCATCGTCACGGATTAGCCCCGCACGCGTGAATGCGCCATGAACATCTCTCCCCGTCCGCAACCGGGAGCCGATCAGCCGACGACGATACGTCCGCGCCATTCCTGCCCGGCACCGACCACCGCGCTGAGCTGGCGTATCGCAACCGCGATCTCCGACTGGACGCTACCGAACGCAAGGATCTCCTGATCCGCCGGATAAAGCCAGTTCGGCTCGTTCACGACTGCGGCATACGCCGCCGCCTCGCCATCGAGCACGACGACCTCGTAGCGCTCCACATTTTCGCCGAGCGGGACTTCGGCCAGGTCCCAGGAATCGCCGTCGACACGTGTGCGGCGAAGCCAGCTCAATGCGACGCCCGCCTCGGTGCGCCTCGCCTTGGGATGGACCGGCGAGAGGGGCCGCAGCGCCGGTCCCGAAACCTCCGCAACAAGCTCGACCATCGTCGGGTCACCGACATCATGCCGCGCGGGACCGACCCGATAGCGCAGCGACCGGCCGAGATCGGCCAGGTCGCCCGTCAGCGAAACGGCGGAGCCGTCGAGCACCACCACCCGCGCGCCGGCCGGCAGAGAGCGCTGCGCCGCCGCCTCCGACCCGCCGAGGCCGCGCGTGAAGCCCGACAGCCGGAAGTGCTGCGGCCCGATCAGTTCGACCTCCGCTGCCGTCACCAGTTCGATCTCTCCTGCCTCGTCGATCAGAGCCAGAGCGTTCGCACCCGCGAGCGCGGTTTCGTTGGGGACGGAGGAAAGGACTCCGCCGCGAAGCCTGACCTCCAGGGCCGAGCGGCGGTCGCTGCGCCAGATCGGCCCGGGCGCCAGCTCCGTCAGCGTTTCCCCAACGATCGACGGGGCCTCGACGAAGCCGGCGATATCGAAGAGCCCGCTTTCCTCCGCCCGCCAGATCGCCAGCGAGCCGGGCCAGGGTGCGGCGAAAGCGGCCAGAGACAACAGGACCGGCGGCTGCGCCGTCGCGATGGGCAGGGCGAGCGGTATTGCGAGCGGCCGGCCGGGCAAGGGCGGCGGCAATCGCGGCGGCCGGTCGCCTCCCCTGACGCCGGTCGTTCGGTAGATCGCCGGCTCGACCGACCGTGCGGACAGTCTGCGCGTCGGACCATCGGCAATCCGCGTGATCCGGAACAGCCTGTCGGCGCCCTGGACCGTCAGGGCGACCACATCGCCCGGCTCCAGGTCCACGCAGTGCGGGGAAAGCTCGCATTCGAGCAGCTCGCGCGCAGCCCAGGTCTCCTGCAGACGCTGGTCGGCAAGGCGCCGGGCTTCGGCCATGCGGGTCACGACCGCCGTCTCGACCGCAACCTCCCGCCGCGCCGCGCCCGCCAAGCGGCGTGAGCGGGCAGCGGCGTTGCGATAGTCGTTCTCGGCATCGCTGAAACCCAGCCGCAATTCGAGCGCCAGCTCGCTCTCCTGCATGCGCCGAAGGCTAAAGGGCTCGCCGTCCCTGTCGAGGATCAGATCGTCGGCGCCGAGGCGGCGGGACACTACCCCGCCCCTGCCCTCGAAGTGCAGCGTTCCGGAACTCATCACCGCGTCGAAACCGAAGGTCTGGGCGAGTGGCTCCAGCGCCTGCCGGGCTGACAGCGGCCGGTCGAGAACATAGCCGTCGAGAAAGCCGTCCACCGCAATGCCGTCGGCCGGCGGCAGGCCGAAATCCGCCAGCACTTTCGCGACGAGCCGATCGACAGGCGTGCCCTCGAGGCGGCCGTTGAGCCAATGGCCAGTCTCGAAGTTGCCGCCATCGGCCCAGATGCCGCCGAGGTCGGGAAAGGCTGGAAAGGGACGCAGATCCCAGTTCCAGACGAAGATATGGGCCGGGTCGACCATGCGAATCCCGCTGACGGGGTGGACCGGATTGCGCGCAGCATCGAAGCCGCTGCGGGCCGGATCATATCCGGAAATGACGGCCTCCAGCCCGCGCGCCTGCACGAGGTCGTCGCGCGCGCCGCTGGAAAATGGCGGCAAGCGGCCTTCGTCCGACTTCGCATCCGGGAAGACGTTCGGGGCATTGGCCCCCTTGTCGACCGCCGGAACACCGATCTCGGTCAGCCAGATCGGTTTCGCGCCGGGCACGAAGACGGTGGCCGTCGTTTCACTGCCGCCGACACGGCGAAGATGCGGATTGCCCCACCAGCCGGCCAGATCCTTGGGCCGGAACAACCAGGGCTTGCCATAGCCGCCATCCGCGATCGGCAGGCGCGTCTGCGCCTTCCGGCCGGCGTCATCGGCATAGTACCAGTCATAGCCCTCGCCCGATGCCAGGCGATCGCGCAGGTAGGAGAGATCGGCCGGACCGCGCGCGATCGCGGCATCGGCATGCGCGGCGGCATCGCGCCAATCCGAGAGCGGCGGATAATAGTCGATGCCGATGGCCCCGATGGCCGGCGAAGCCCAGAGCTGATCGAGCGGAAAATCGATATCGTCGCCGCCCTCGCGGACATCGGCGCCGTACTCGGTCCAGTCGGCGGCATAAGTGAGCGTCGCCGTCGGCAGGATCGCGCGAACGTCGTCGGCGATCGCCACGAGATGATCCACCATCGGATACCCGGTCGCGCCGCGCAGATGCGTCAATCCACGCATCTCCGAGCCGACGACGAAACCTTCGACGCCGCCGGCAGCTTGCGCCAGCATGGCGCAATGCATCACCAGCCGGCGATACGACCACTCGTCCGGTTTGGCGCACGAGATGCCGCCGCCGGCCATGCCCATGTCGGAGGGAGAGACCGTACCGATGAAGGCATCGACCTGCGGCGCTGCCGCGGCGGTGCCTTCAGGACTTCCCGGCCGGCCGGGAGCCGGGTCGCAGGTGATGCGGCCGCGCCAGGGATAGCGGGGTTGGCCCGGGTCGCCCGAATAGGGATCGGCCAGCCCGTTGCCCGCCGGAATATCCATCATGAGGAAGGGATAAAGCACCACCTCGAGCCCGTAGTCGAAGCGTAGCCGCCGGATCAGCGCGACGACGCTCTCGTCCGAGGGAGTGCCGCCGAAGGCAGGCCGGCCATCGATCTGGCTGACCGGCCGGGCGCCCGCCCGGCCGAGGCCCGCGACCGACCATTCCGTCCCGATCGTCGGCTTGTGGGCGACCTCCACTCGCGGCGCCACGCTGCATGAGCCCGCGCGCAGATCGTCACCGAACCAGGTCACCACCAGAGAGACGCGCCTCAGGTTCGGACAGAGCGCGACGAGATGCCCGAGCGCGGTGTCCGCATCCGCGCCGCCATAGAGCTGGTGGCGGGTCAGGCTCTCGGTCACGCCGGCTTCGGGCTCGTGGCTGACCGGCCGGATATCGTAGACGAACTCACCCGCCCCGGGCGTCAGTGCCACGCCCCGGATCATCTCTCCGAGACCGTCCACCGCGCGCACGACCTCGAAATCGAACTGCGGGACGCGGTTGCCGTAATCGGCCAGCGGAAAGCGCTCGAACACGACATAGGCGAGCCCGCGATAGGCCGGCGCCTCGCCCGCTTCCTTGGCCAGGATCAGCGGATCGGGCTCCTGGGTTTCGTGACCTTGATGGACGCGCACTACGACTGTGTTCACGTCGAGTTCGCGGCCGTCGGCCCAGATGCGGCGGACGAAAGCGATCGGCCCCTCGCAGAGCCCGATCGCCAGGTTCGCGGAATAGCTGTAGGTCGTCTCGTAGGTCTTCTGCGAGCGCCCGCCCTTGCCGCCGCTCTTGGTGCGGCTGATCGAAAGCTTGATCTCCTCCTCGAAACGTGTCGCCCAGATCAGTTGCCCACCAAGGCGCGCGCGGCCGTAGAGGCGCGGGATCGCGGCGCCCTCCGTGGCCGCGAGGCCGTTGACCTCCTTCAGCCGGGGTCCCTCGACGACCTTGTTTCCGCCCGCCCCGCCGAGCCAGCTCTGATCGATGGTTGCGCCGGCGAGGCCGCCGAGCGCCTGGCCGACCGCGCCGCCGACCGGGCCGCCCAAAGCCGTACCGAGGGCCGCGCCCGCGACCTGGAGAAGAAGCGTCGCCATCAGTCCGTTGCTCCGGGAAAGGAAAAGGCGTGGCTGAGATGGCGTCGCCACCAGCCGGTGAAGGCGACTTCGGCGACGGCGGCCCCGTCATGGGCATGAATGATGCGATCGGGCGCGCTGAGCACAGCGCAATGCTTGGCCGGCAGGTGCTCTCGCCAGCGGAACAGCAACACGTCACCCGGCCTCCGCTCGGCCGGTGCGACGGGCGTCAGGTGGCGCAGGGCCGCCATCGCGAGCGTCTCCTGCCCGAGGCTCTCGGCCCAATTGGGCGAATAGGGCGGTGGCGGCTCCGGCTCCGGGCCGTAGAAGTTCCGCCAGAGCCCGCGGACCAACCCAAGGCAGTCGCAGCCTACCCCGCGCAGCGAGGCCTGGTGATGATAGGGCGTGCCGAGCCATTCGCGCGCGGCCGCGACGATCTCGGTGCGCCTCAACGGAACAGACTCCCGCCATCGAGCCCGCCATCACCCGGCCTGACGCCGCCGATAATGAAATCGGAGGTCGGCATGTGCGGGAAGCCGCGAAAGTTGACGGCATTGCCAAATCGCGCCCGGCAAGTCGCGAAGCTCTTGTCGCAGCCCGGCGTCACGCCGAAGCCATCGCCGGCTTGAATCGGCGCCGGAGCGGCCTGCCAGAGCTGGAACACGGCTACTGCGCCTTCGAGGGCGTGCCGCTTTACCTCGCTGACGAAGCCGGCATTGGCCCCGGACGTGAAAACGAGCCTGCCCCCGGTGAAATGACCGTCGCCATGACCGCCGAGCTCCACGGTCGAGAGGGCGAGGCGGCCGTCGCTTTCAGCCACGACGCCCGCACTCGTGTTGAGCACGATGCCGCAGCGCGCGTCGCCAAGGTCGGCGGAGCAGGAGCGCAGATAGAGCCGGCCACGCTCCTCGTCGAACGCCTTGGCGAAGCTTCGCATCTCGGCCGTGAAGCCGCTCTCGCCACGCCGGACCTCGCCGACGAAGCCTTCATCGAGCAGGACGCGCTGACTGGGCTCAATCCAGTTGACGAGCCAGATGCGCAGACGGGCATCGTCATAGAGGCCGCGGGAAAGATCGCTCTCGTTCAGCCCGGTCGCCGCCAGTGCTCCGGCGACATCGCCACCGCCGATGGCGAAGCCGAGCTCCGCCGTCGCCTCGGCTCCCTCGAGCGCCGTCGCCGCGGCGAAGACGATGTCTTCGAAGGACAGAGGCCGGTCATGATCGGTGAAGCCGAGGACGAGACCGTCTCGCCGCGTCAGGCTCCAGCAACGGCACAGGGTGGTGGCGCCGCTGTCGAGATGAGCGGCAAGGTCGGGTGCAATCTTGCGCATGGCAGCCTCAGGGCAGGATCTCGACGACGGGAATGCGCGGAATCTCGCCGGCCTCGAAGGCGGAGAGATCGACCTCGATCGCGTCGGTGTCGAAACGGACCGGCACGTCGAAGACGAAGCCGGCGGTGATCGCGGCGCCAGGCGGCGGGACATGTCCGGCCGCGAAGCTCACGAGCCCTGTCGCGGCATCACAGGAGAACGCATCGGATGGCTGCTGGACGCCATCCACCGCGACCAGCACGCTGCCGGCCTGCGGCTTGGCGATCGTCCGCAGATAGGCCGTAGCGCCCGCGCCGTAGTGCTTCGAGAGCTGGAATTCGAGCCTGACGCCGTCGCCCGTGCCGATGAGCTGGTCGGTTGCTGCCGGCACCTGGGAAGGCATCGTGCTTTTCCAGTCGAGCTGATCCCGCCAGCGAAAGCCGTAAAGCCTGCCGCGCCGCTCCTCAAAGAAGCTGACGACCAGCGCCAGCGCATCGAGCGAGCGCACGCCGAGCCCCGCATCGTAGCGCCTCCGCGAATGGGCCCAGCGGCTGTTGCGAACCTCGCGGCCCGACGCGAGGGTCACGACCTGCGTCTGGTGCTCCGGCCCGCCACGCGCGCCGCGCGCGACATCCGTCGGAAAGCGAACGTCGTGGAAATCGGTCATGTCCGGCCCTCAGAGCGCGCGGCGGCCGCGCGCGACGGCCCGCGCGATCGCTGCCGAGACCTGGGCCTCGGAACGGCGGAAGCTGTCGGCATCGGGCGTCGAGACCTGAACGGTGACGTTGACCGGACGCCCGGCATTGCCCCCGGCCCGCACGCCCAGGCGCCCGTCCGGCCCGCGCGAGAGCGGCATGATGGCCTCGGCTCCGCTCTCGCCCATCAGGCCGAGACCGCGACCCGTCGGAAAATAGGAAGGCGAGGCGACGATGCCGCCGTCGGCGAAGGGCGCGACAGGAACGGACACGGCGCCACCAAGCGAGCCGAACCCGCCCGCCAGGAGACCGCTCAGGCTTTTGACACCGGTTCCGAGCAGGCTCGAAAGGCCGGACTGCAGCGGCTTCAGCGCCGTTTTCAGCAGGCTGTCGGTCATCGAGCGGCCGACGCTGCGCAGAACATCCTCGAAACGCTTGCCTTCGACGACACCCCGCGAGAACGCACTGACAATCGATCTGCCAAAGCTTTCCGAGGAGCGGCTGAGAGATTGAGTCAAGGAATCCATCGCCCGCAGATCGGACAGGCGGACGGATTCGAGAGCGTCTTCATCGGTCATGGCCGTCCTCTTCACAAAGTGATTCAAGTTCCGACCTCAGGTGTCGGGAAAAGCGGTCATCAGGGCCAAGAGCGCCGTGCGCTGCGTCGCGGCTTGCGGTTCGCCGGGCCGCCAGGCGCGCATGGCCGCGGCAAGCTCCCGCGGGGTCGCCGCCCAGAAGCTTTCCGGCTCCCAGCGAAGGCGGCCGAGCCCGAAGGCCATGACCTCGTCCCAGGGAAAGGCCGCCGGCGGGGTCAGCCTGCCGGCGGCTGCGGAGGGCGGGCGGGATCGCCGTCGCCGAAGGTGGCTTCGAGCAGGGAGATCGCGGCCCTGATCGCGCCGGCAAGGCCACCATCGAATGGCAGTCCCGCAACCTCTTCGTCGCGGATCGCCTTGCCCGCGCCGCGCAAGCCGGCAGCGATGATGCGGATGATGTCGCGGGCCGACAGATGACCGGCGACGAAACGCTGGCCGAGCGCCGGCAGGCTGTCGACCGCGAAGGCATGTTCGAGCTCCGCGAGCGCTCCGAGGGTCAGGCGCATCGGCAGCGCCTCGCCTTCGACCATGAGCGCGGTTTCTCCGCGATGACGATTGACCATGGCGACCTCCTCAGAGCGCGGCGAAGGCGAGCGCGCCAGCCGATTCCAGTGAGAGGTCGAAAGTCACCTCCGCCGCATGGTCGCCGCGATATTCGAGGCTGGTGATCTGGAACGGCCCCGAGACAGTCCCGAAATCCGGCACGACGACCTGCCAGTCGCGGATGACGCCGTCGAAGAACAGCTGGCGCACCAGCATGTCCGAAGCGACATCCTTGAAGATACCGGAACCGCTGATGCTGGAGCGGCGAACACCTGCACCCTCCAGCAATTCGCGCCAACGCCCGGCGGACTCGGCGTGGGTGACATCCACGGTCTCCGCATTGAACGCGATCTGACGGGCGCGCAGGCCCGCAACCGTGGTGAAGCCGCCCTCACCATCCGCCGCCTTGAGCAGCAGATCCTTGCCCTTCTGTGCCGACATGCGGCCCTCCTTCGCTCGTGAATCTGAGTTCGACTGGTCAGAGCGTTTCGGTTGCCGCTCGAAAGCGGACCGTCACGCTGGGCAGTCCGGCGCGCGGCTCGCGGCCAAGTCGGCTCGACAGCCAGCGCAGATTGACGAGCCGATGGCCTTCGAGCGCCAGAACCGCTTCGTCGAGCGCCGTCACGATCAGCCCGGCCGCCTCGAGAGCCTGCCGGCCAGAGCCGCTCTGCGCAGCCCAGACGACCAGCGCGAACTCCTGCTCGCAACCACGCTCGTCCCCCGCCGACCAGTCACGCGCCTCCACCTCGCCATGGACGACATAGAGGCCGCGCATGGCGCGGGGCGCCTCGTCAAAGATGCGCTCCGCCCCGATCAGCCCGGTCAGCGGACCGTCGGAAGCAAGCCGCGCCTGGACCGCGGCGCGCAGGGCCAGAACGGCATCGCTCATGGGCTGATCTCCTCGACAATGCAGATCAGCCGGCGGCGCGATCCATCGGGATCCGCCGCGGTGCGGATGTCGAAGAGGCGCGCGCCGTCGCGCAGGCGCTTTCCCGCATCGACGTCGCCGCGCCAGCGCATGGTGACGCGATAGCGCCCGATCTGCTCGGGCCTTCCCTCGCGCCACTCCTCGAGTCCCGAAAGCCATTCGACCTCAGCCCAAAGCGCGCCAACCGTGACGAAGCTCCGTGTCACGCCGCCGAGGCCGTCCGGCGTCGCCACTGGCGCTTCCAATGCGAGCCGGCGCCGCATCCGCCCGATAGCCGGGTTCCTCTCCTCCGCCATGATCAAAGCCTCACGCGGCGATAGGGCGCTGTCAGCGCCATGATCTCGACCGGCAGCGCCTGCGCATCGCGGCTGGCGACGTCGCCTCGCTGCTCGAACCAGCGAGCAGCGAGGCGCAGAACTGCCTGACGCAGCGGCGCCGGCACGGCATCCGGCGTGGCGCCATAGCCAGCGACGACGTCGATCTCGATGGCGCCGCGAGGGCGGCCTGCCTCCGGCACCTCGCCTTCCAGGCGGATCGAGGGCGGATGGGCCTGTCCATCGAGCGCCAGCGCCGTCGCCGCGACGGGCTGCGCCTGGCCGAGCAGGTCGTAGACGCGGGCCGCGAGGATCTGGCTGACGGGCGAGAGCGGCAGACGGATCTCGCCGGACGGTGGCCAGCGATCGAGCACGATCCGCCACTGCTGATCGACGAGGCAACGGCCTGCCGCCGCCTCGATCATCAGGCGCGCCGCGGTGACCAGCGTGGCCAGCAAATCATCCTCGTCGTTCTGGTCGAGGCGCAGGAACAGTCGGGCCTCGGCGAGCGAGACCGGCTCGCTGGCTGGCGGCTCCAGGGCGATGGGCGTCATGATCGCTCCGTTCAAGGGTTCAATTGCGGAAAGCGACGCGCTATCAGCGCCTCCGAAGAGGAGCGCCCGATGCGGATCGCACACTGGATTCTCGGCCTCGGCCTGGCCTGCGGGATCGCACCCGGCCCGGCGCGTGCGGTGGTCGGCGGACATGAGGGCGGCCCTGCCGCAGCCGCGACGCTGATGGTCCTGAACGCCCGGGGCGGCGTCTGCACCGGGATCGTGTTATCGCCTCGTGCCGTCCTCACGGCCGCCCACTGCGCGGCCGGCGGGACGGAGCTCCGCATTCACTGGCGCGCCGGAAGCGAGCCCATGCTGGTGCCACCGGCATCCGTCACCCTGCATCCCGAATTCAACGCGAAGGCCGTCAGCAACCGCAGGCGCTCGATCGATCTCGCCTTGATCCGGATGGCGGAGCCGCTCCCGGCCCGCTTCGCCGCGGCAACGCTCGATGACGGCGCACAGCCGCGTGCAGGCAGCCCGGTCACGCTCGCCGGCTATGGCGTCTCGCAAGAGGGCGAGGCTCGAACGACCGGCAGCTACCGTTCCGCCCCCCTGTCCGTCGTCGAGCCGTACGGCCCGGGCCATGTCCTGCTCTGGGCGGCCGATCCCACCGGCGCCGGCAAACGGCCAGGCGCAGGAGCCTGCCAGGGCGATTCCGGGGGCCCGATCTTCAGCGGCTCGTCGGTCGTCGCCGTAAGCAGCTGGTCCACCGGCCCGGCGAAGCGGAATTGCGGGCTTCTCAGCCAGGGCATCCTCGTCGCACCCCAGCGCGGCTGGATCGATGCAACATTGGCACAATGGGGCGAGACTGCCCGGTGGACCGGCGGACGCTGACGGAATCGCTGGACTGCGGCGCAGCAAACCCTAGATTATCCTGCGATCTTCTTCGATGTGGTCAATGTTCGCGCGCAGCTTCGCCATCCTGTCCCTGTCCTGTGGCCTCGCAGCGCTCGCGGGCCCCGCCTTCGCCGTTGTCGGCGGCGTGAACTCGCGCGATTCGCGCGGCGTTCGCGCGTCCACCGTGAGAGTCGAGACCAGCCGCGGCGAACTCTGCTCCGGCGCCGTCATCGCTCCGGAGATCGTCCTGACTGCCGCGCACTGCCTGGCCGATGGCGGCGCCATCAGCGTCGTCAGCCTCGATTCGCGCTTCCGGGCGCGCCGCCAGGTCGTCGTCGCGGTGTTGCCTCACCCGAGTTTCGTTCCAGGCACCACCCCGCGGACGCAGCCGGGCACCGATCTCGCGTTGCTGCGACTGGGAAAGCCGCTCCCGCGTGATATCGAGCCCCTCGCCCTCGGCGGCCATCTCTCGCAGGGCGAGACGGTGACCATGGCCGGCTACGGCCTGTCCGCCGAGAACAACAACCGCACGGCTCGGCGGCTGCGCGAAACGCAGCTTGTCAACGCCGGCAACTACACCACCCAGAATACGGTGAAGGTCGCCGTCGATGTCGATTCCCGCGGCGAAACGCCGGGAGCCGGCGCCTGCCGCGGCGATTCCGGCGGACCGGTCCTGCGCGGTTCGGCCCGTTCCCGCGATCTCGTCGGGATCGTGAGCTGGTCGAGCGGGCCGCTGAGAACGCGCGCGCGCAGCATCTGCGGCGGGTTCACCGCGATCACGCCGGTCAGCGAATATCGCAACTGGATCGCGGCCGGCAGCGCGCGGTTGCTGGCGTTGGGTTCCGAACATCGCTCCGAGGAAGCGGTACAGCCTCAGGCGAATGCCAGCTGGAGCTGGTGGTTCACGCGCTGACCGCCGGGATGGCCGCCCCATCCCGGCGGGATGCAGCGGCCATGCCTGTCAGGCGGCGAAGGCGAGGCCCTTGATCGCGGCGAAGTCCTGGACGCCGCCGCCCACGCGCTTGGTGGTGTAGAAGAGCACATAGGGCTTGGCGGAATACGGATCGCGCAGGATGCGCACGCCCGCCCTGTCGACCACGAGATACCCGCGCCGGAAATCGCCGAAGGCGATCGAGACCGCGTTGTTGGCGATGTCCGGCATGTCCTCCGCCTCGACCAGCGGGAAACCGAGCAAGGTCGCCGGCGCGCCCGCAGCGGCCGGCGGCTGCCAGAGATAGTTGCCGTTGGCGTCCTTGAACTTCCGGATCGCGCCTTGCGTCTTCCGGTTCATGACGAAGGAAGCGTTCTGGCGATAGCCGGCCTTCAGCGCATAGACGAGATCGACCAGCACGTCGGAAGGGTTCGAGGCCGGGAAGGCCCCGGCGGCGCCGGTATCGAGCACGCCGATATTGCCCCAGCTCCAACTGGCATCTGCGACCGTCGGATAGGCCAGGAAGCCCTTGGGCTTGTCGACACCATCTCCGGTGACGAAGGCGGCACCCTCCTGCTCTGCGAAGGCGCTCTCGACCTCCTCCGCGATCCACTGGTCGATATCGACGATGGCGTCGTCGAGCAGGGTCTGGGTCGCCGCTGGCATGGCGTAGAGCTCCATGGCCGGGAACGAGAGCTCGGCCAGCGTCGGCGAAGCCCCTTGCGGCCGGGCCGCCGTCTCGGCCACCCAGCCGGAAGCCGGGCCGGTGGTCGAGAAGGCCTTCTTGTAGGTGCCGGACGAGATCGTGCGGACCGTGGCCAGCGAGCGGATCGGCGAGACATTGGCCAGGCGGCGCAGGATCTCGCCCTCGACGGTCGCCGGAGCGAGATAGCCGCCATCCGGGCCGGAACCGGCGGAGAGCGCCTTGGCTTCCAGCCGCTTCAGACCGCCGGCCTCGCCGGTGCGGACGTAAGCTCCGAAGGCGGCCTTGTGCTCGGCGGTCAGCGGATCGCGAGGACCGTCCTGGCCGAGCGCCGGGCGGGCGCGCTCCAGCGTCAGCCGGTCGATCCGGCGCATGGTGTCGTCGAGCGCCGCGTCCATGCGGACCAGCTTTTCCTCGGTCAGCGGATCGACGCCCTGGCGCGCCTCGAGCCCCGCGAGGCGTTCCTCGTTGGTGTCACGGTAGTTTTCGAGCGTGTAGCGCAGGTCCTCGAAAGCCAGCGCGAGATCGCCGCCGGCAGCCTTGGTCTCGGGCGCGGTGTTGAGATGGCTCATGGTCTCTCCTCGGGGGTGATGGGTCAGACGAAGGCTGAAGGCCGCGTCGCCTTGACGGCGGCGATCCGGGCCTGGGGCAACATCGGGAAGGTCACGACCGACACCTCCCAGAGATCGATGCGCTCGAGCCGGCGCAGGCCGCTCCGCGGCTCGGTGCGGGCCTTCTCGTGGCGAAAGCCGATCGAGAGCCCGTCGATCGCACCGTCCAGCATCAGCGCATGGATTTCGCGGGCCCGGGCGACGGCGAGCGACAGCCGGCCGCGCACGAACAGCCCGCGGCTATCCTCGGTCAGGCTCGACCAGCGGCCGATCGGCTCGGCCGGATCATGCTGCCAGAGCATCCTCACGCCGCCCGGCCCACGCCTTTGCAGGCTCTCGCGGAAGGCTCCGGGCTCGACGATGTCCTTGCCGAGAT
Source organism: Allobosea sp. 67-29 (assembly GCF_001898115.1). Taxonomy (GTDB): domain Bacteria; phylum Pseudomonadota; class Alphaproteobacteria; order Rhizobiales; family Beijerinckiaceae; genus Allobosea. Next base: position 326,996 of record NZ_MKSQ01000008.1, read on the forward strand.
CGGGAATGCGGAAGAGGCTGGCATAGCCTTCGAACAGACCGTCCAGCCCGATCCGTGCCGGCTGAACCGGCAGCAGCTTGGATTCGAACGAGGCTCGGGCCGGGTTCGGTCGCCTCATCGCTCGCCCTCCGTGCCGTCTCGGCCACCCTTCGTCCGCCCGGTCTCGAGCTTCGCGAGCTGGCTGACGAAGCGGCTGAAGGTCTCGACCGGCGCGCCGCTGCGCGACACCCTCCCCGCACGGGCTGGGGCGGGCGCCTTGGGCGGCGGCTTGGCCGCGCCGTTTCTGCCTTTCATGACGGGTCCCCCTCGTGGCGTGCGTTGAAGCGGTTGAGTTCGCGGACGAAATCGTCGAAGCGGCGATTGGCGGCGGTGAGCTCGCGCAGGACGAGCCAGGCCAGCCCAGATGCGCTCGCCGCCCAGAGCAGCAGGCCGAGATGGCCGACATCGGCACGGCCGACGAAGGCCGCGACGACCTGTTCGAGCATGTTCATGGGGTCTCCTTTCTGGAGGCGCGCCGGCCATAGCCGACCGCCTCGCGCTTCTCGTCCTCGTCGAGGAAGGTCGCGGCGCCGAGCCGGCGCCAGAGCGATTCCCGCTCGTCGGCCAGCGCCTCGATCGCGTCGAGATCAGGCTCCAGCGTGAGTTCGTCGCCAAAGGCGGGCCCAAGCCACTGCGCCAGCGATTGCGCCGTCCGGCGCACCAGCGGAATGACCGTCTGGCGCCAGAGAGCGCGATTGGCCTCGGCGAAATTGGCGTGGGTGTTGTCGCCGGGCAGGCCGAGCAGCAGCGGCGGCACGCCGAAGGCGAGCGCGATCTCGCGGGCAGCGACGCCCTTGGCGGCGACGAAATCGAGCTCGGCCGGGGTCAGCGAGAGCGGCTTCCAGTCGAGACCGCCCTCGAGCAGCAGCGGGCGGCCGGCATTGCGGGCACCCTGGAACGAGTCCTCCAGCTCCTGCTTGAGGCGCTCGAATTGCGCCTCGGTCAGCGTCGCGCCTTCCGGCCCGTCATAGACCAGGGCGCCGGAGGGGCGCGCGGCGTTGTCGAGCAAGGCCTTGTGCCAGCTGCCGGCGGCGTTGTGGATGTCGAGCGAGACCGCCGCCGGCTCGATCGGCGACAGCCCGTAATGATCGTCGACGGGGTGGAACAGCGTCAGATGCAGGATCGGCGGCAACCCGCCCTCGCCCAGCCGGAAACGCACCGTGTCGCCGCCGACCGTATAGTCATAGGCCTCGGGCCAGCCGTCGCGGCCGGGCACCACGCGCATCCGGTCGGGCCGCAGCGCATAGAGTTCGCGCGGCTCGCGGCCGGTACTCACCGCCTCGACATAGGCGTTTCCGGCGACGAGCAGGTGCCCGACCAGCATCTCGCGGAAGGCGATGCCGCCCTGGCGCGGATTGGGGCGCTCGATCAGGGCAAGCGCCGGATGCTCCGGCATCTCGCGCGCGCCGACCTTGGCGACGAGCGGCGTCTGCGCCGCCGCTTCCGCGATCAGGCGGATGCAGCGGTGCACGACCGGATTGCGCTCATAGCCCTCTCGCGAGAGCGCGACATAGTCGCGCGGCGTCCAGACCGCGCGCCCTGCCTCGTGCAGTGCGATCAGCGGCCCGACGCGCGAGCGCTTCTGGCCCGGCGCGGCTCGGCCGCGCAGGCTACGAAGAAAATCGAACATGGATGTCTCGCTGTTGGAGCGTAAGGGAACGAAGGGCTAGATGCCCCTCACCCGCGGCCGGGCTTTCGGTGCCAGCATCAGATGGGTCAGCGCCCAGACCAGCGCGTCGAGCCGGTCCGGCGAGCGGCCGGTTTCGAGGCCGCGCGGCCCGAAGGCGCACATCTCGTCCTCCAGCTCCGGAAAGGCCCCTGCATGGCGGACGCGACCCTGCGCATAGAGCGCGGCAACCGGCTCGGCGCGGAGATACTTGCCGCGCGTCGCCCGCACGGAAATCACGGGCACACCGGCATCGACCTCGCGGATGATGCTTTCGACCATCTCGCCGCCCTGGTTGACCTCGACGACCAGCGCATCCGCCTCATGGCGGCGATAGAGCGCGACCGCCCTCTCCGCCCATTCGTGAGGTCTCGCGCCGGCCAATGTCGCGTCTTCCAGCACATGGCCGATACCGTTATGGTCAACACCGGCGACGACGAGCCCGCAGCGGTCGGCCCGCTGCGAGGAGGTGGCGGGCGGGTCGACCGCCACCGCGATGCGGGCCAGCGCGGGCTTCTCGCGCTCGCGGGCCGTCTCGATCATCGCCCGCGTCCAGAGCGCATCCGGGCTCTCCTCGACGATCTCGCCGTCGAGTTCCTGGCGGCCGAGCCGGGTGCCGCCATAGGTCTGCGTGACCGTGCGGACGAACTCGGCGGCGAGATTGTAATGGTTGTCCTGCGTCCGCGCCCGGCTCACCGCGACATGCGGCTCGATCAGCAGGCGCTTGACCAAGGGCAGCGGGCGCGGCGTCGTCGTCACCACCTGGCGGGGATGATCGCCGAGGCGCAGGCCGAATTGCAGCATGTCCCAGCACTCCTGAAGGTTCGGCCATTTCGCGAGTTCGTCGGACCAGGCGGCGCCGAATTGCGGGCCGCGCAGCGCCTCGGGATCCTCGGCGGTGAAGACCTGTGCGATCGCACCGTTCGTCCATTGCAGGCGGCGCAGCGAAGGGTGCCAGGTCGGGCGCTCCCAGCGGGTGTGGATCGAGAGCAGTCCGGAGACGCCCTCGATCATCACGTCGCGAACCTGAGCCTGCGTCTCGCCGACGAGGGCGATCCGTTCTGTCCGCATATCCGCAAAGGGCGGATGGCCCAGCGCCATGCCCTTGACCCATTCGGCGCCAGTGCGGGTCTTACCCGCGCCGCGCCCGCCCAGCACCAGCCAGATCGGCTTCAGCGGCTCCGGCGGCAATTGATCGGGGCGCGCCCAGATTTCCCAGGTATTCCGAATGAGCTCGACATCATCCGGGCTCGCTGTCGGTATCAGCTCCCGGAGCACCCTCACCCGCATCCCGAGCGGCCAACGCTTCAAGACGTCGAGCAAGCTCCTGACGGAGCTGTGCGACATGTCGCAGACTGTCGGCGGCAGAAAGTTCATCCGTCTGCTTGTCCCTCTTCCCGCTCTGGGGCTCCTCGATCGCGACCAGCTCCCGCACGGTCCGCGCCAGCGTCGCCAGCGCCTTGGCGTCGGCTTCGCTTGCCGCGGCACCTTTCGGCAGATCGGCAAGATGCTGCTCGTGGGAGTCGAGCTGGCGCTTGGCTGCACGCCAGAGCTGGCCGACCAACCGCTTGCGCGACAGCACCGGCTGTTTCGGCCTGGTCGCGGAGGTCGTCGGCGGCGATGCCTTACTGTCGTCTTCGGCCATGGTTTCCATCTCCGGATGGGAGCCACGAAAAAGCCGCCGGCTGGAGAGCGCGGCGGCTTCGTTCAAGGCATAGTTCGTGAGCGTTTCTGATCTCTACCGGATCAGCGTCACGATGTCAAGATAATATTCCTACAACCAGAGGGCGATCGGCGGGGACAAGTCAGACGTCTTCCTTCTCAACCCATTTATAGGTCGCGGCCGGGACATAAGCCTCCATCCGGTCCAGCAGCGTCGCCGGCTCCGTATCCGTCATCGCCATGGCGCGATGGCTCTGCTTCAGGAATCCCGCCTCGACGGTCTGGTCGAGGAATATCGCGAGCGGATCATAGAAGCCGGCGATGTTCAGCAGGCCGAGCGGCTTGGCGTGAATGCCGAGTTGGCCCCAGGTCCAGATCTCGAACAGCTCCTCGAAGGTGCCGATGCCGCCGGGCATGGCGATGAAGCCGTTCGACAGCTCGGCCATGCGCGCCTTGCGCGTGTGCATGGTGTCGACGACCTCGAGGCGGGTCAGGCCGACATGGCCGACCTCGCGGTCGCGCAACGCCTTGGGGATGACTCCATGGACTTCGCCGCCGGCTTCCATCGCGGCATTGGCGACGACACCCATCAGCCCAACGGCACCGCCGCCATAGACAAGGGTCAGGCCGCGCCGGGCGATCTCGGCGCCCATGGCGCGGGCGCCCGCCGCATAGACCGGATCATTGCCGGGATTGGAGCCGCAGAAGACACAGACCGATTTCATGAACCGAGCGCTTGCAAGATGCGGGCCCAGGAACGCTGGCCCTTATGGAAGGAAGACAGGTCGTATTTCTCGTTCGGCGAATGGACGCGATCGTCGTCGAGGCCGAAGCCGACGAAGAGCGTGTCGATGCCGAGCGTGCGCTTGAAGTCGCCGCCGACGGGGATCGAGCCGCCGCTGCCGATCGAGACGACACGCCCGCCCCATTCGTCGGCGAGCGCCTGGCGCGCCTTCTGGAGCACCGGCGAATCCGGCGGCACCGCCAGCGCTGGCGAGCCGGAATGGCTGATGAACTCGGCCGTGACGTCCTCCGGCAGGCGATCGCGGATGAATTGCTGGAAGGCGGCGGCGATCTTCGCCGGATCCTGGTCGCCGACGAGCCGGAAGGAGACCTTGGCCGAGGCCTTGCCGGGAATGACGGTCTTGCTGCCCTCGCCTGTATAGCCGCCCCAGATCCCGTTGACGTCGCAGGTCGGGCGCGACTGAATCTGTTCGATCAGCATACGCCCCTTCTCGCCGATGGAATGCTTCAGCCCGACCTGGCCGAGGAAATCCTGCTCCTTCAGGTCGAGATCGGCCCATTCCGCCTTCTGGGCGTTGGTCGGCTCGTGCACGCCGTCATAGAAGCCGGGAACGGTGATGCGACCGTTCTCGTCGTGGAGCTCGCCGAGGATCTTCGCGAGGATATGGATCGGGTTGGCGGCGGCGCCGCCGAACAGGCCCGAATGCAGGTCGCGGTCGGCGGCCGTCAGCGTCACCTCCTGATAGACCATGCCGCGCAGCGTCGAGGTGATCAGCGGCGTCTCGCGATCCCACATGCCCGTGTCGCAGATCAAGGCGTAGTCGGCCTTGAGCTCGGCAGCGTTCGCCTTGATGTAGCCCGGCAGGTTGACCGAGCCGGATTCCTCCTCACCTTCGACCAGGATGGTCAGCCCGATCGGCAGGTCGCCGGTCTCGGCCAGCGTCGCGCGCACGGCCTCGATGAAGGTCATCACCTGGCCCTTGTCGTCGCAGGCGCCGCGCGCCGAGATGACCTGGCGGCCAGGCTCGATCTCGCGGACGACCGGCTTGAACGGATCGGTGTCCCAGAGGCTGAGCGGATCGACCGGCTGCACGTCGTAGTGGCCGTAGAACAGCGCATGGGATGCTCCGGGCTTCGGCCGGTGCGCCAGCACCACCGGATGTCCGCCGGTCTCGCGCAGTTCGGCCTTGAATCCGAGCCCTTCGAGATCGGCGCGGAGCCATTCCGCGGCCTCGCGCGTTTGGGCGTTGAAGGCGGGATCGGTGCCGATCGACGGGATCTCGAGCCAGGAGGACAGGCGCTCGAGCGAGGCGTCGAGCCCGCTGTCGAGACGGGCAAGGATTGCGGGAAGTTGAGACATGGCGGCCATCGGATGCGATTCAGATGACGGCATCATGGCAAGGCTCGATCCGGGCGTCAGCCCACAATCGCACATCGCAGCCCGCCGAGCTTCGCATTATTTGAAAACGCTTCGCAACTGCATTGACAGAGATCGAGACGCGCTATACCTCCTATTGCAAACAAGTTGCAGCAAGGTCGGACATGTCCCAAGGTTCTCAGGAGTCCCCCTCGATCTGGCTCAGATCGCGCGGCGAGCCCTCGCTCGCCGATGTCTTTCGTTCGGTTTCGGTAGCGCCCTCCTCCTCGACGTGGCGGAAATTCCTGACCTTCCTCGGCCCGGGCTATCTCGTCGCCGTCGGCTATATGGACCCGGGCAACTGGGCGACCTCGCTCGCCGGCGGTGCGCAGTTCGGCTACACGCTGCTCGTCGTCGCGCTCGTCTCCAACATCATGGCGGTGGTCCTGCAGTCGCTCTGCGCACGGCTGGCGGTCGCGACCGGGCGCGACCTTGCCCAGGCCTGCCGCGACGCCTATCCGCCCTATATGGCCTGGCCGCTCTGGCTCCTGGCGGAGCTCGCGATCTGCGCCACGGACCTGGCCGAGGTGATCGGCACGGCGATCGGCCTCAACCTGCTTTTCGGCATCCCGCTCGAGATCGGCGTGCTGATCACCGGGCTCGACGTCTTCATCATCCTCTGGCTGCAGACCAAGGGCTTCCGCTGGGTCGAAGCCTTCATCATCACCCTGCTCGGCGTGATCGCGCTCTGCTTCGCGATCCAGATCGCGATGGCCGACCCGGACTGGGGCGAGGTCATCCGCGGCTTCGCTCCGACGACGCAGGTCGTGACCAATCCCAACATGCTCTACATCGCGCTCGGCATCATCGGCGCGACGGTGATGCCGCATAACCTCTATCTGCACTCGGGCATCGTGCAGACCCGCGCCTACGGCCATACGCTACCGGAAAAGCGCGAAGCGCTGAAATACGCGACGCTCGATTCCACCGTCGCCCTGACCTTTGCCCTGATGATCAACGCCGCGATCCTCATCCTGGCCGCCGCAACCTTCCACAAGGCCGGCCACACCGATGTCGCGGAGCTCGGCAAGGCCCAGGAACTGCTTCAGCCGCTGCTGGGCGCCTCGATCGCCCCCTCGCTCTTCGCGATCGCCCTGCTCTGCTGCGGCCTGAACTCGACGGTGACGGCGACGATGGCCGGCCAGATCGTGATGGAAGGCTTCCTGCGCCTGAGGCTGGCGGCATGGCTGCGCCGGCTCGTGACCCGCCTCGTCGCGATCGTGCCGGCAATCGCCGTGACGCTGATCTACGGCGAGGGGCAGACGGCCAAGCTGCTGATCCTCAGCCAGGTGGTGCTCAGCCTGCAACTCCCCTTCGCGGTGGTGCCGCTGGTCATGCTCACCGCCTCGAAGGCCAGGATGGGCGAGCTTGTGGCGCCGCGCTGGCTGACGCTGGTCGCCGCCGTCATCGCCGCCATCATCATCGTCCTGAACCTGAAGCTCATCTTCGACGTCGCGACAGGGGCGTGAGCCCCCGTCACGGCTTCGTCGCCGTCGGCGACATGCGCGTCGGAGCGTGTCCCCCAGCGAGCCGAAGCTACCGCCGTCCCGACATCGAACCCAGAATGCCGCGCAGGATCGCAGTCCCCACCTGCCGGCCGATCGAGGTCGCGGCCGAACGGGCTGCCGAGGTGATGATCTTCTCGGCCATGCTCTGCGGCAGCGGACCGCCGCGCGAACCCGGACCCGTCTTCGGACGCTGCTGCGGAGCGCCGCCGCCGAGCCAGCCGCCGATGGTGTCGAGGATGCCGCCGCCGCCATCGGCCGAGGCTTCGACCGCCGAGCCATCCGCGTTCAGCCCCTTGCGCTTCATCAGCACCTCGTAGGCGGACTCGCGGTCGACCATCGTGTCGTATTTGCCCTTCTCCGGAGAGCTGTCGATCGCCTGCTGGCGCTCCTGCGGCGTGCAGGGGCCGACCTGAGCCATGGGAGGCGCGATCAGCGCCCGCTCGACCATCTCCGGCGACCCCTTGCCTTCCAGCATCGAGACCAGGGCCTCGCCAACGCCGAGCTGCATGATCGCCTGCTCGGTGTTGATCTTCGGGTTCTGGCGGAAGGTCTCGGCGGCGGCGCGCACGGCCTTCTGGTCCCGCGGGGTGAAGGCGCGCAGCGCGTGCTGAACCCGGTTGCCGAGCTGGGCCAGTACCGTATCGGGCACGTCGAGCGGATTCTGCGTAACGAAATAGACTCCGACGCCCTTGGAGCGGATCAGACGGACGACCTGCTCCACCGCCGTCAGCAGCGCCTTGGGTGCACCGTTGAACAGCAGATGCGCCTCGTCGAAGAAGAAGACGAGCTTCGGCTTGTCGAGGTCGCCGACCTCCGGGAGCTGCTCGAAGAGCTCGGAGAGCAGCCAGAGCAGGAATGTAGCGTAGAGCCGCGGGTTGTTCATCAGCTTGTCGGCGGCGAGGATGTTGACGATGCCCCGGCCGTCCCGATCCGTCTTCATCAGGTCGTTGATGTCGAGCGCCGGCTCGCCGAAGAACAGGTCGCCCTTCTGGTTCTCCAGCACCAGCAGCGCGCGTTGGATGGTGCCGACCGTCGCAGTGCTGACATTGCCGTATTTCGTGGTGAGGTCGGAGGCGTTCTCGGCGATGAAGGTCAGGATCGCGCGCAGATCCTTGAGATCGAGCAGGAGCAGCTTCTGCTCGTCGGCGATACGGAAGGCGATGTTGAGCACGCCCTCCGCGGTATCGTTCAGATCGAGCAGGCGGGACAGCAGGAGCGGCCCCATCTCGGAAATCGTGGCGCGCACCGGGTGGCCCTGCTCGCCGAACACGTCCCAGAATACCGTCGTGAACTGGTCGGGCTCGTATTTGAGCCCGAGTTCCTTGGCCCGATTGACGAAGGCCGGCTTGCCGTCGCCCGGGGCGACGATGCCGGAGAGGTCGCCCTTGATGTCCGCGGCGAAGACCGGCACGCCGTTGCGGGCGAAGCCTTCCGCCATGACCTGCAGCGTCACCGTCTTGCCGGTGCCGGTCGCGCCCGTGACGAGCCCGTGACGGTTGGCCAGTTTCAGCAGGAGATTCTCCGGCTTGCCGCTCTTGCCGATCAGAATCGTACCGTCATCCGCCATCGCATCCGCCTATCGGGTTCGGAATTGTCAGAGCTAGGATGTAACCAAACGCCGCGGAAGGCGGAAGCCCGGGACGGTTGGAAAGAGATCGTAAATATGTAAACTATTTTTCGAAGGGCTTCGCGACGAAGCCGCTGGCGAGGGGTTCTGCACCATGGAAGAATTGCTTACGCGCGTCGCTGCGGCGGCCGGAATCGACGAAGGGCTCGCCCGCAAGGCGGTCGGGATCATCCTCGCCTTCCTGCAGAAGGAGGGGCCGCCGGCCGAGATTGGCCAGCTGATGGCTGCACTGCCGGGCGCACAGGATCTCGCGAATGCGGAAGGCGGCGCAAAGGGCGGCATGCTCGGCGCGATCGGCGGATTGATGGGCGGCGGCGGCGGCGTGATGGCGCTCGGCGGCCAGCTGATGGGCGCTGGCCTGTCGATGCCGCAGATCCAGGCCGTCTCCAAGGAGATGTTCGCGGTCGGCCGTGAAAGGGCCGGCGAAGATGCGATGGGCGCCATCGTCGGTGCGATTCCGGGGCTCGGCCAGTTCGTCTGATCGACGACCGGCAGGCCGCCGCATCCGAGACACCGCCTTCGGGCGGTGTTCTTGTTTCCGCCAGACCGGCCCCGCGTTTGCGCACCGAAGCTCCGACGAAGTAGGGATGGTCGTGCGCGGCCGCTCATGGCAATGAGCTTGTCGCCACGGCACATTGTGCGGAAAGGAGCCTCGGTGCGCATGAACACGGCCGCCTCATCCGACCTGCCCTATCTCGATGCGTTTCCAGGGCCCTCGCGTGAAGCGTGGCGCGCTGCCGTCGACAAGGTGCTGAAGGGCGCCGATTTCGAGAAGAAGCTGGTCGCCCGCACCGCCGACGGGATTCGCATCGAGCCGCTCTACGCCGCAGCATCGGGCGCACGCGCCTTCCGCTCACAGACTGGGCGCTGGCATGTCGCGGCACGGCTGGACCATCCGCAAGAGCAGGCAGCGCAGGCTCTCGCCATCGCCGATCTCGAAGGCGGCGCCGATACGCTGACGCTCACGCCGGCCGGCGCGAGCGCGGCTCGCGGCTACGGCCTGGTGGCCGACGACGTCGCCACGCTCGACCGGACGCTCGGCGGAGTGATGCTCGATCTGATCCGGCTGCGGCTGGATCCGGCGCCGCAGGGCCGGGTCAACGCGCTGATGCTCGCCGCCCTCATCGAGAAGCGTGGCCATGCGCCGGCGGATCTGTCGATCGAGTTCGGCCTCGACCCGATCGGCGTCCTCGCCGGCCAGGGCTCGCTCGCGGCACCTTGGCCGGAGGTGGGGCGTCGGATCGCAACCGTCATCGCGGCGCTGAAGCAGCGCGGCTTCCCGGGCCCCTTCATCACTGCCGATACCCGCCCCTATCACGAGGCCGGCGCCAGCGAAGCGCAGGAGCTCGGCGCTGCGCTGGCGACGGCCGTCGCGTATCTGCGCGCGCTGGAGGCGCAAGGCCTGCCGCTCGCGGAGGCTCGCGACGCCATCGCCTTCACGCTGGTCGCCGATACCGACGAGTTCATGACGGTCGCCAAGTTCCGTGCGGCCCGCCTCCTCTGGAGCCGCGTGCAGGAAGCCTGCGGGCTGAGCCCCAAGCCGGCGACCATTCATGCGGAAACCGCCTGGCGTTCGCTGACCCGGCGGGACCCATGGGTCAATCTGCTGCGTGGCACGGTGGCCGCCTTCTCGGCGGGCGTCGGCGGTGCCGACTCGTTGACCGTGCTGCCCTTCACCGCGGCGCTCGGCCTGCCCGACGCCTTCGCCCGTCGTGTCGCCCGCAATACGCAGCTGATCCTGCTCGAGGAATCCAACCTCTGGCGCGTTGCCGATCCGGCCGCCGGCGCGGGCGGTTTCGAGGCGCTGACCCAGGCGCTCTGCGAGCAGGGATGGAGTCGCTTCCAGGATCTCGAGCACCAGCGCGCCGGGGATTTGCAGGGCATGCTCGCCGCACTCGCCAACGGCCATGTTCAGCAAGGGCTCGCCCGCGAGCGAGACGCTGCGGCAAAGGGCGTAACGACCCGGCGCACCCCGCTCACCGGGACGAGCGAATATCCGAATATCCGCGAGAGCGCCGTCTCGGTCCTGGATATCGCCCCAGTGGGAAAAACCACGTCGCGCCCGTCCGGCAGCACGGCCGAACGCAATCCGGGCGAGATCATCAAATCGCTCCTCGACGGGGCGCAACGTGCAGAAGCTCTGATTGCGCCACATCAGGCGCTCGCCATCGAGGCGCTGCCCTCGCATCGTCTCGCGGAACCGTTCGAGGCGCTGCGCGACAGGGCCGATGCCCAGCCGACCCGCCCTGTCGTCTTCCTGGCAACGCTGGGCGAGATTGCGGATTTCACCGCACGCGCCGGCTTCGCTCGCAACCTGTTCGAAGCCGGCGGCCTCGCTGCCCCGAGCGGCGACGGCTTCGCACAACGAGGCGCGACGGATCTCGACGCGCTGGTCGGGGCTTTCCGCGGCTCGGGAGCGAAGCTTGCCTGCCTTTGCGGCTCCGATGCCGCCTATGCCGAGGAAGGTGCCGCCGCGGCCGAGCTCCTCACCGAGGCCGGCGCGACCGTCTGGCTCGCCGGCCGACCGGGCGATAGCGAAGCGACATTGAACAAGGCCGGCGTGTCCTCGTTCATCTTCACGGGCTGCGACGTGGTCGAAACGCTCGAACGCGCGCAGGCTCTCGCCAGCGCCTGACCGGAGAGATGCAGTGACCGCCATCGCCCTGACCATCGCCGGCTCTGATTCCAGCGGCGGCGCCGGCATCCAGGCCGACCTCAAGACCTTTGCGGCGCATCAGGTCTATGGCGCCAGCGTCATCGTCGCGCTGACGGCGCAAAATACGAAGGGTGTCAGCGCCATCCATGCTGTGCCGCGCGATTTCGTCGCGAAGCAGATGCAGGCCGTGTTCGAGGATCTCGACGTCGGCGCGGTCAAGATCGGCATGCTGGCGACGGCCGAACTGATCGAGACCGTCGCGGCGGGGCTGCAGCGCCATGGCGCGAGGAATGTCGTGCTCGACCCGGTGATGATCGCCGCCTCGGGCGCGCGGCTTCTCGAAGCCTCCGCGGTCGAGGCGATCCGCAAGCATCTGTTCCCGCTCGCCACGCTCATCACGCCGAACCTGCCGGAAGCTGCCGCCCTGCTCGGTTCCAGCGCCGCCGCGACCGACGAGGCCGTCGAGGATCAGGCGGATCGGCTGGCGGCGCTCGGCGCCGCCAATGTGCTGATCAAGGGCGGCCATGGTGGCGGCGACGTCAGCAGCGACCTGCTGCGGCTGGCGGGCGGATCGCGCCAGCGCTTCAATGCGCCGCGCGTCGAAACCCGCAACACGCATGGCACCGGCTGCACCCTCTCATCGGCGATCGCCGCGAACCTCGCCAAGGGGCAGACGCTGCCGGAGGCGGTCGGCAACGCCAAGAGCTATATTTCGGCCGCCATTGCCGCCGCCGATCAGGTTGCGGTTGGCCATGGCCACGGACCGGTGCATCATTTCCACCATTGGTGGGGCAAGAGCGGGAGCAAGCCATGACCGCGATCCCGGACTTCACGAAGCTCGCCTTCGCCAGCGGCAAGGCGCCCGTATCGGCCCCGGTGCCCACCGGCGAAGCCTGGCTGACGCCGGAGGAGATTCCGGTGAAGCCGGCCTACGGGCCGGAGGACCGCGCCGGCCTGCCCTTTGTCGACAGCCTGCCAGGCCTGCCGCCCTATCTGCGGGGCCCCTACCCGACCATGTATGTCAACCAGCCCTGGACGATCCGGCAATATGCCGGCTTCTCCACGGCCGAGGATTCCAACGCCTTCTACCGGCGCAACCTCGCGGCAGGGCAGAAGGGGCTTTCGGTCGCCTTCGACCTCGCCACCCATCGCGGCTACGATTCCGACCACCCGCGCGTCGCCGGCGATGTCGGCATGGCTGGCGTCGCGATCGATTCGATCTACGACATGCGCACGCTGTTCTCCGGCATCCCGCTCGACCAGATGAGCGTGTCGATGACGATGAACGGCGCCGTGCTGCCGGTTCTGGCGCTCTACATCGTCGCGGCGGAAGAACAGGGCGTGCCGCAGGCCAGGCTCTCGGGGACGATCCAGAACGACATCCTCAAGGAGTTCATGGTCCGGAATACCTATATCTACCCGCCCTCGCCCTCGATGCGGATCATCGGTGACATCTTCGCCTTCACCTCGGCGAACATGCCGAAGTTCAACTCGATCTCGATCTCCGGCTACCACATGCAGGAAGCGGGGGCGACGCAGGACCTCGAGCTCGGCTACACGCTCGCCGACGGCGTCGAATATATCCGCGCCGGGCAACGGGCAGGCCTCTCCGTGGATGCCTTCGCGCCGCGCCTGTCCTTCTTCTGGGCCATCGGGATGAACTTCTTCATGGAAGTCGCCAAGATGCGCGCCGCCCGGTTGCTCTGGGCCAAGCTCGTCAAGGATTTCGGCCCTACCAACGAGAAGTCCCTGCCGCTGCGCACGCATAGCCAGACCTCGGGCTGGTCGCTGACGGCGCAGGACGTGTTCAACAACGTGCCGCGCACGATGATCGAGGCGATGGCGGCGACGCAGGGTCACACCCAGTCGCTGCACACCAACGCGCTCGACGAGGCCTTGGCCCTGCCGACCGACTTCTCGGCCCGCATCGCCCGTAACACCCAGATCCTGCTGCAGCAGGAGAGCGGCACGACCCGGATCATCGATCCCTGGGGCGGCTCCTATTATGTCGAGCGGCTCACTGCCGAACTGGCCGAGAAGGCCTGGGGCCATATCCAGGAGGTCGAGAAGCTCGGGGGCATGGCCAAGGCGATCGAGGCCGGCATCCCGAAGCTGCGCATCGAGGAGGCCGCCGCCAAGACGCAGGCTCGCATCGATGCCGGCCAGCAGGCGATCATCGGCGTCAACTGCTACAAGCCGGACAATGAAGCTGCCATCGAAGTGCTGAAGGTCGACAATGCCTCGGTGCGCGCCCAGCAGCTCGACAAGCTCAAACGTCTCAAGGCCGAGCGCAACGAGACCGAGGTCGAGGCCGCCCTGACGGCGCTGACCAATGGCGCGGCCGGCAACGGCAACCTGCTCGAACTCGCGGTCAAGGCGGCGCGGGCCAAGGCCACCGTCGGCGAGATCTCACTGGCGATGGAGAAGGTGTTCGGGCGCCACCGGGCCGAGATCAAGGCGATATCGGGGGTCTACAAGCGGGAGGTCGGCGAGATGAACCCAGCCGTCACGCGCGTCCAGTTGATGTGCGAGGCGTTCGAGGAGGCCGATGGGCGCCGCCCGCGCATCCTCGTCGCCAAGATGGGGCAGGACGGGCACGATCGCGGCCAGAAGGTTATCGCCTCGGCCTTCGCCGATCTCGGCTTCGACGTCGATATCGGCCCCCTCTTCGCCACTCCCGAAGAGGCGGCGCGCCAGGCAGTCGAGAACGACGTCCATATCGTCGGCGTCTCCTCGCTCGCGGCAGGGCATCTGACGCTGGTGCCGGAATTGAAGGCCGCGCTCGCCAAGGCCGGCCGGCCCGACATCATGATCGTCGTCGGCGGCGTCGTCCCGCCGCAGGATTTCGATGCGCTGATCGCGGCCGGCGCCTCGGCGATCTTCCCGCCCGGCACCGTCATAGCTGACGCCGCCGAAAAGCTGCTGCAGGAGCTCAACGAGCGGCTGGGCTATGTGCAGCGGACGGCGGCGGAATAGCATGAAAAGAAAGGCGGGCGCTGCCCGAAGGCCGCGCCCGCCCCATGATTACGACCGGCGTGGCGACACTTACCGCCAGCCGTAACCATAGCCGTAGCGCGGCGGAGGCGGCCGCATGTCGAAACCGTCAGAATAGCGATGCCAGCGGCGCTGGCCCCAGAAGCCATGGACAGCGGGCGGCGTCGGGCGCCAGCCGTAGTCGTAAGCCGGGCGCTCATAGCCGCGCTCGTAGCGGCCGCCGAAGGCCTGGGCGGTGCCCGCTCCAACGAAAGCAGAGAAGGCGAGCGCGACGCCGCCGAGAGCAAGGGCGGTAAAGCCGATCCGGGCGCGATGGCCAAGCATGGTCGATGTCCTGTTCCGGCGGGGCAAATCCCCGCCACGGATCGGACATTCGCAGGTCATCGCTGAACGGGTTTTGAGGGCGCCGTTCAGCCCGTGTTTAACTGGCGGAGAGCTGTTCGCGCTTGAGCAGGACCGAAGCGGCAACCACGACGACCGCCACGGCGGCGATCATGATCGTGCAGGCGGCATTGATCTCGGGCGAGACGCCGAGCTTCACCGCCGAATAGAGCCGCATCGGCAGCGTGGTCGCGCCGGGGCCGGTGGTGAAGCTCGCCACGACGAGATCGTCGAGCGAGAGCGTGAAGGAGAGCATCCATGCCGCCGCCACCGCCGGCCAGATCAGCGGCAGGGTCACGGTCCAGAAGGTGACGAAAGGCGTGGCGCCGAGATCCTGCGCGGCCTCCTCGAGCGAACGATCGAAGCCGGCCAGTCGCGATTGCACGACGATGCAGGCAAAGCCCAGGCTGAAAGTGGCGTGCGCGACGGTCACGGTCCAGAAGCCGCGCTCGACATCGACAGCCACGAAAAGCAGCAGCAGCGAAAGACCCGTCACCACCTCGGGCATGACCAGCGGCGCCAGCACCATGCCGGAAAACAGCGTCCGCCCGAGGAAGCGCCCATGACGCGTCAACGCCAGCGCCGCCAGCGTGCCGAGCGCCGTCGCCAGCGTCGCCGAGACGATGCCGAGGCGGATCGAGAGCCAAGCAGCGTCGAGCAGCGGCTCGTTTGCCATCAGGGCGCCGTACCAATGCGTCGAGAAGCCGCCCCAGACCGTGACGAGGCGCGAGGCGTTGAAGGAATAGGCGATCAGCGTGACGATCGGGAGGTAGAGGAAGGCGAAGCCGAGGATCAGCGCCAGGATGAGGCCGGGGCCGAGGCGCTTCATGCCGCCAACTCCCGCTTCAACCGGGCGCGCTGCAGCAGCACCAGCGGCAGGACCAACACGACGAGCAGCACCACCGCCACCGCCGAGGCCAAAGGCCAGTCACGATTCGAGAAGAACTCGCTCCAGAGCACCTTGCCGATCATCACCGTATCGGGGCCGCCGAGCAGGTCGGGGATGACGAATTCGCCCACGGCAGGGACGAAGACGAGCGCCGATCCGGCGAGAATGCCGGGCAGCGACAACGGCAGCGTCACGGTGAAAAAGGCCGTCAGCGGCGTCGCGCCGAGATCGGCCGCCGCTTCGAGCAGGCCGCGATCGAGCTTCTCCAGCGTGGCGAAGAGCGGCAGCACCATGAAGGGCAGATAGGAATAGACCATGCCGATCAGCACGGCCGTCTCGGTGTTGAGCAGGCGCAGCGGCTCCCCTTCCAGACCGAGCAGCCCAAGCGCCGCATCGAGCAGCCCTTCGGGCCTCAGGATGCCGATCCAGGCATAGACGCGGATCAGGAAGGAGGTCCAGAACGGCAGGATGACGAGGACAAGCAGCGCGCCGCGCCAGCGAGGCGGTGCGGAGGCCATGGCATAGGCCAGCGGATAGCCGATCGCGAGCGCGACGAGCGTCGTCATCGCCGCCAGCCGCAGCGAATAGAGATAGCTCTGCCAGTAGAGCGGATCGTCGGTCAGCAACTGAAAATTGTCGAGGCCGAGCTGCGACAGGAAATCGCCGAGTTGGGCCAAACCCTCCCAATGCGGCGCATAGGGCGGCAGCGCCGTCGCGGCCTGCGAGAAGGCCATGCGCAGCACGATGGCGAAGGGCGCGAGGAAGAACAGCGCGAGCCAGAGATACGGCACGGCCACGACCAGCCGGCGCAGCCGCTGCAGCGAGGCGACCGCGCTCATGGCGGCAGAACCACGCCGGCCTCAACATCCCAGGAGAGCCAGACCTTGTCGTCCCAGGCGAAGGGCCTAGCCATCCGGCGCGTGCGGTTGGCGAGCGCAACCTTGACGAGCTGGCCACCTTTTCCCTGTTCATCCTGCCCACCCAGCATCACCTGGATCATGGTGAAGTCGCCGAGATAGCCGATATCCCAGATCTCGCCCGCGACCTTGTTGACGCCCTGGCCCGGCTCGTCATGAGCGATCTCGATCTTCTCGGGCCGGATGCCGATGACGAGCACCTCGCCCGGCTTCAGCGCCCGCGCCTCCTCGTCGAGTTCGACGGTGCCGACATGCGGAACCTCGGCCCGGACCAGCTCGCCCTCGACGGCCGCGATCTTACCCTCGAAGATATTGATGTCACCGACGAACTCCGCGACATGGCGATTGGCCGGCGCCTCGTAGATCACGTCGGGCGGGCCGATCTGGACGAGCTTGCCATGGTCCATCACCGCCATGCGGTCGGCCATGGTCATCGCCTCGTCCTGGTCGTGGGTGACGACCATGAAGGTCAGACCGAGCTCGCTCTGCAGGTCCATCAGCTCGAACTGGGTCTGCTCGCGCAGCTTGCGGTCGAGCGCCGCCATCGGCTCGTCGAGCAGCAGGAGCTTCGGCCGCTTGGCGAGCGAGCGGGCGAGCGCGACGCGCTGGCGCTGGCCGCCGGAGAGCTGATGCGGCTTGCGCCCTCCAAGGCCGGAGAGCTTCACCAGCCCCAGCATCTCCTCGACGCGGCGGGCGATTTCGGCGCGCGGCAAGCCCTCGCGCTTCAAGCCGTAGGCGATGTTGCCGGCGACACTGAGATGCGGGAACAGCGCATAGGACTGGAACATCATGTTGACCGGCCGCAGATGCGGCGGCACGGCGGTGACGTCCTGCCCATCGAGCAGGATCGCACCCTCGTCCGGCCTCTCGAAGCCGGCGAGCATGCGCATCAGCGTGGTCTTGCCGCAGCCGGACGGGCCCAGCAGCGCGAAGAACTCGCGCGGGTAGAGCGAGAGCGAGAGATCGCCGACGGCGGTGACGTTGCCGAAGCGCCGGGTCACTCCCCGGAATTCGACCAGCGGCTTTGCGGCCGGGTCGTTCCAGGGCTGGAAGGCCCGGCGCACGCTGCCGGGCGAGGTCTTCTTCATGACGGCCGCGCCCTGTCCGGAAGCGATCACTTGCCGGTCTTGATGCGCGTCCAGAGCCGGTTGACCAGCCGCTGCGACTTCTGGTCATAGGGCGTGATGGTGTAGAGCCGCCCCATCACCTCGTCCGGCGGATAGACGCCGGGGTTGTCGCGCAGGGCCGCCGAGAGGAGCGGCTTCGAGGCGATGTTGCCGTTGGCGTACTGGATGAAGTCCGAGTTCTTCGCCGCCATCTCGGGCTTGTTGACGAAGTCGATGAACTTCAGCGCGGCATCGACATTGGCCGCATCCTTCGGGACCACGAAGGAATCGAACCACATCAGCGCGCCTTCCTTCGGGATGGAATAGCCGATCTGGACGCCGTTCTTGGCCTCCTCGGCCCGCTTCTTGGCCTGCAGGATGTCGCCGGAATAGCCGACCGCCAGGCAGATATCGCCGTTGGCCAGCGCGTTGATGTACTCCGACGAGTGGAATTTCTGGATATAGGGCCGGATCTTGCGCAGCAATTCGCCGGCCTTGTTGAGATCGGCTTCCTTCTTCGAATCCGGGTCGAGCCCGAGATAGCGCAGCGCCGCGGGAAACATCTCCTCGGTTGCATCCAGCACATGGACGCCGCAATTGGAGAGCTTCTTGAGCTGTTCCGGCTCGAAGACGATCTTCCAGCTGTCGACCACCGCATCGGGGCCGAGGCGTTCCTTGATCTTCGCGAGGTTGTAGCCGATCCCCGTGGTGCCCCACATGTAGTTCACGGCGTAGGTGTTGCCGGGGTCGTATTTGGCCAGCCGCGTCTGGATCTCGGGCCAGATGTTCTTGAGGTTCGGTATCTTGGCCTTGTCGACCGGCTGGTAGAGGCCGAGCGGGATGTGGCGCGGCAGGAAGGAGGCCGTGACGACGATCAGGTCATAACCGGTCTTGCCGGCCAGCAGCTTGGTCTCGACCGTCTCCATCTGGTCAAAGGTATCGTAGACGACCGTGATCCCGGTTTCCTTCTTGAAGGCGTCGAGCACCTCGGGATCGACATAGTCGGACCAGTTGAAGATCCGGAGTTGCTTGTCCTGCGCCGCGGCCGGCGCCGAGAGAAGTCCCAGTCCGATCGCACAGGCCGCGATAATCCCGGCCAAACGTTTCTTCGTCCTGCTCAATCTGCCCCTCCATCGCATTCCGGCGCACGCTACCAGCTTTCCCCCGGCCATCAACCGCCAGCGGGGACGACCGCTCGCCTGCACACAGACAAGCGGCCAGGGAAAGCCTCCGGAGACTGACGCAAGCGTGATCGGCCCCGTGCTTGCCGGCCTGCATGACCTTGCACATACCGTGCCCGATGCGCTTTCTCCGCCGTTTCCTGCTGGTCTTCGCCCTCGTCTTCCTGCTGCCGGTCGCGAGCCATGCCGGCTGGTGGCTCTGGCAGACCCACGCGCCGGACTGGCGTCAGGCCGATTGGACCAGCGTCAGGCTCCTGCCAGCCGCCGCGATCGAACCCGACGCGAGCGTGCACATCTTCGCGGCCCGCGTCGGCCGCTGGCGCGGCATCTTCGCGCATCATTCCTGGGTCGTGGTGAAGGAGGCCAATGCCTCCGGCTATACGCGCTTCGACGTCGTCGGCTGGGGCATGCCGGTGCGCGTCAACCATCGCGAGGCAGACGGACGCTGGTTCGGCAATACACCGGAACTCGTGGCCGAGATTCGAGGCGAAGAGGCGGAGCGCCTGATCCCGCGCATCCGCGCCGCGGTGGCCAGCTATGCCTATTCGCAACCCGGCAGCTACCTTGCATGGCCGGGTCCGAACTCCAACAGCTTCGTCCAGCATGTGCTGACCGAAGTACCGGAACTGCGTCAGGCCCTGCCGCCAACCGCCATCGGTAAAGACTGGCGCGAGAGCGGCCTGTTCGCCGGGTTCACGCCGAGCCGCACCGGATTTCAGGCTTCGCTCTACGGGCTGGCCGGCGTCACGGTCGGCTGGGTCGAGGGCATCGAGGTCAACATCCTCGGGCTGGTGGCCGGGCTCGATCTGCGCAGCCCGGCGCTGAAGCTGCCGGGCTGGGGGCGGGTCGGGGTCTGAGCCTCCTCAAACCGCTTCGAAGGCCTGCGCCAGATCCGAGATCAGGTCCTCAATGTTCTCGATGCCGACCGAGATGCGGATCAGCGCGTCGGTCAGGCCGATCTCCTCGCGCAATTCGCGGGCGACGCCGGAATGGGTCATCGCCGCCGGATGCGAGACCAGCGTCTCGGTGCCGCCAAGGCTGACCGCGAGCTTCATGATCTGGAGATTGTCGAGCACGGCGAAAGCTTCCTTCTCGCCGCCCTTGACGTCGAAGGCGAAGGTCGAGCCCGCCGCCGTGCACTGCCGGTCGAAGACCGCCTTGCGCGGATCGCCGTCCTTGAGATTGCCGAGATAATGGACCTTCGCCACCTTCGGATGGCTCTCCAGATATTCGGCGACGAGCTTGGCGTTCTCGTTGGCGCGGCTCATGCGGATATCGAGCGTCTCGAGCGAGCGCATCAGCATCCAGCAGGAATTGGGATCGAGCTGCGTGCCGAGCGAGCCGCGCCAGCTCTTCACCTGCCGGACCAAAGCCTCGGAGCCGCTGATCGAGCCACCGACGAGGTCGGAATGGCCACCGACATATTTGGTCAGCGAGAGCAGCGAGAGATCGGCGCCCTGCTTCAGCGGCTTCTGGTATTTCGGGCCGAGCATGGTGTTGTCGACGACGACGGGCGGGCGGTGTCCCTGCGAGGTCTCCAGCTCGTCGGCGATCATCTTGCAGGCGGCGAGATCGACGAGGCCGTTGGTCGGGTTGGCCGGTGTCTCCACCAGGATCATCGCGACGCGGCCTTTGGCAGCCGCTTCCTTCGCGACCTGGCGCATCTGAGCGACATCGAGCCCATCGGTGAAGCCGAACGGCGTGACGCCGAAAGCCCCCATCTGGTTCTTCAGCAGGGTCTCGGTGCCGCCATAGAGCGGGCGCGAATGGATGATCGTGTCGCCCGGGCGCAGGAAAGCGAAGCAGGTCGTCGCGATCGCGGCCATGCCCGAGGCGAAGACGGCGCATTTCTCGGCCTCGTCCCAGATCGCCAGGCGATCCTCGAGGATTTCCATGTTGGGATGGTTGAAGCGCGAATAGACCAGGCCGGATTTCTCGCCGGGCTTGAGCTGGCGGCGTCCGGCCGTGAGATCGAAGAAATCCTTGCCCTGCTGGGCGTTCTCGAAGACGAAGGTCGATGTGAGGAAGACCGGCGGCTTGAGCGAGCCTTCCGACATGGCCGGCGAATAGCCGAAGCCCATCATCAGCGTCTCGGGGTGCAGCTTGCGGTTGGCGATCCGGTCCTTGTGATAGCCGTCGTTGCTCATGGTTGTCCTCCCGCGGTCCGGCGCATCTTTGTCCTGCGGTCAGGATAATCCTGCATGGACGCGATTGCTTGGTCGATCACACTCGCGTTATGGCTTCATCTGCATGTTTCTGCTCACACTGAGCCAAAATGGAGCATATGATGCTCGATACGATCGACCGCCGCATTCTCGCCCTGCTGCGCGAGGACGGGCGCATCACCAACCAGGAACTCTCGCAGAAGGTCGGCCTTTCGCCGACGCCGTGCCTGCGCCGCCTGAAGCGGCTGGAAGAGACCGGCGTCATCCAGGGCTATACGGCCGTCGTCGACCCGAAGGCCTATGGCCTGCCCTTCAGCGTCTTCGTCTCGGTGCGGCTGATCCAGCAAAATCAGGAACATATCGCCGAATTCGAGAAGGCGATCGAGAGCTGGAGCGAGGTGGCGGAGTGCTACCTGATGACCGGCTCGCAGGACTACCTGCTGCGCATCGTTACCGACGGCATCGAGGGCTATGAGCGCTTCCTGAAGCAGAAGGTGACGCGGCTGAAATGCATCCAGTCGGTCGAATCCAACTTCGCGCTCGCGACGATCAAGAAGCGCTCGGGCCTGCCACCGATCTGACCTGTCCGCGATGCCGGACCGTCCTCAATTCTCTCCGCGATCCATGGCGCGGCGCACGACCTGCGTCACTTCGCTGTCCGAGAGGAAGAGATCATGCCGCAACAGGCTCCAGCCGCGGCCGGCCGTATCGGCGACACGGATACCGAGCGCGTCGAGGCGGGCCCGGTCGGCCGCTCCCGCCCTCGCCACGCCCCCGGCGATACGGGCCGAAACGGCCAGGGCGCGGTCGTCCGGATCGATGATGACCGTGATGCGCCGCGCCAGCGGCGCGATCTTCTTCACGGTCTGCTCGAAGGCGTCGATATCGACATCGGGCGAGGCCAGGACGACGGAACCGATACGCGCATAGACGTCCGGCGAATCGCGCAGTTCGCGCAGCCCCTCCAGCGTCAGGAAGGTCCCCATCGAATGGGCGACGATATGGATGCGTCCGATGGTGGGGTTGGCGACGAGAGCTCGCAGGCTTTCGACGAAACCATCGCGGGACCACAGCGCGCTCTCGCGATCATAGGCATAGTCGAGCAGCTTGCCACCCGAGGGCCAGGTGAACAGCGCCGTGCGCCCCTGGAAGCGCAGCGAATGCGACAATTGGCCCGCACTGCGGACGGCGGACTCGAAGCTTTCATTGTAGCCATGGACATAAAGCAGCACGTCACGGCCGTTGGCGGCGTTCGAGAACACCCGTGGGGCGTCCGTCGCGGTCTCGCGCTCGATGCCGAGGATCGCCCAGTCGCCTGCCACCGCCGAGGAGACCCGCCCGGCAATGCCGCGGCCGGGAGGCGACAGCCTGACCTCGGCAAAGGTCAAAGGTCCGCGATCGCTCCCGAAAAAGGGGGCGGCGTTGCCGACCGATCGGCGCGTCGTCATCACCAGCAGGCGCGGGTCCTTGCCGAGCGCCGAAAGGTCCGACCGCTCGGGCTCGGAAAAGGGCGAGACGGTCGCCTCGCTCTGAGCACAGGCCGAAAGCCCCAGCGGCAACAACGAGGCGAGAGCCAGCGAGGCCCGTGAAAAGTCGCGCCTTGTGACAGGCATGGGAGCAGACATCCGGATCAGGCGAGAGAACGGTTCGGGGCGATCCGGCCTTAAGGGCAGGCCAAGGCGGCCAGAATGCGGCAAAGCCCGCGCCTTGATCAAAAGCAGCCGAGCCGTGCCGCCGGGATCACATCATTGCGCGCCCGAGATGATCGTGACCGGCGAGACCACCAGCCCGACCGTAGAACCGACCGTACCGACGACGCCGCCGGCAATGTCGCCCAGCCGGTCGCCCAGCTGCGGACCGGCGAAGCCGATGCCCCGGTCCTGCCTCAGCCTGTTACCGATGAGCTGCACCACCTTTGGCGACGAGGCGAATTTGGCGTGATTCAGGCCATCGCCCGACGAGACCTCCGAGAGGTCGATGATATGCGCCCCGAGCTTCTCGAGCTCGGCGATCGTCTCGGTGTCCTTGGCCGAGACGGCTCCAAGACGGGTCTTGTCGCCGGCGAAGCGGCGCGAGAAGTCGAGTGCGCGGTCGTCCGCCGAGACGAAGACGGTCACCGGCCGCCGGATGACGTGCATCAGTGTCTTGAAGACGTCGAGGTCGACGTCGGGTGCGGCGAGCATCACGTCGCGCAGCTTGCCGCCGAAGGTGCCGTCTCCGCGAATTGCCGCCTGGCGCAAGGTTTCCAGCGTCAGGATCGTGCCCATGGAATGGGCGAGGATGTCCATGCGGCCGGGTCCGATGTCGCGCGCGATGCCCCGCAGGTTGGCCTCGAGGAAATCGCGCGAGTAGTAGGCGCTTTCGCGGTCGTAGGGGTAGGCGAGCAACTGGCCGCGGGAAGGCCAGGAAAACAGCACCGGCACGCCCTTGAAGCCGGAATCGTAGACGATCTGGGCAAAGCGATACACCGCGTCGGCGAAATTCGTGTTGTAGCCATGGACGAAGACCAGCACGTCCCGCTCGCCTGCCGGGCGGCGCAGGATCTCCCGCCGGACGTCGGCAACGACCGGGGCAAGGTCGAGCCGCTGGATGTTGATCGCAGCGAAATGCTTCGCGGGGTCGCCGGGGCCCGATGCGGGCAATTCGAGCTGCCCCGGCTTGTGGATCCGCGGCACCGTGATCTCGAGCTTGGCGAAGGCCAGCTTCGAGGCGCGCTCGCCATCGAAGTAGACCGGCGGCGGCGAGGTCTCGCGCGTCGTCGCGACATAAATCTCGACCTTGCCGGCGATTTCCTGCCTGGACGCCTCGCTGATATCGAGGACGCGCGGGGTTCCGCAGGCGGCCAGCAGCAGAGGCGCGACCAACGCCAGAAGGAGGACCCGGAACCGCACCGCCACGCCGATCATGATGCTCTCGTCTCACCGAAGCGGCCAATGTTCAAGATGACATTACGACAGGCGCGCGACGGAGGCGCGGTCGCCGCGCCTTGCCGCCGGCTCCATCGGCTTGCTAACTGACCGCCATGGTCGAAGCCATCTCCCGCACAGAATCGCTGGCTCGTGCCATCCTGGCGGGTGATCGCGCGGCGCTGGCGCGCGCGATCACACTTGCGGAGTCGCGCCGCGCCGACCATCGCGAGCAGGCGCGGTCGCTGGTCCAGCAGCTGCTGCCCCATACCGGCGGCGCGATCCGAGTCGGGATCACCGGCGTTCCGGGTGTCGGCAAGTCGACCACGATCGACGCGCTCGGCAGCCACCTGACCGCAAAAGGGCATAAGGTTGCGGTTCTCGCGGTCGACCCCTCCTCGACCCGGACCGGCGGCTCCATCCTCGGCGACAAGACGCGGATGGCGCGGCTCGCCGTCGATCCGCACGCCTATATCCGGCCCTCGCCTTCGTCCGGGACGCTGGGCGGCGTCGCCGCCAAGACACGCGAGACCATGCTGCTGTGCGAGGCCGCAGGGTTCGACGTCATCTTGGTCGAGACGGTCGGCGTCGGCCAGTCGGAGACCGCGGTCGCCGACCTGACCGACTTCTTCCTCGTGTTGATGCTGCCGAATGCCGGCGACGAACTGCAGGGCATCAAGAAGGGCATCATCGAGCTGGCCGACATGATCGCGGTCAACAAGGCCGACGGGGCCGGAGCGACCGCGGCGCGCGCCGCCGCAGCGCAATACAAGGCGGCGCTGCATATCCTGGCCCCGGCCTCACCGCTGTGGTCGACGCCCGTCGTCACGATTTCCGGCCTGACGGGAGAAGGGCTCGAGGCGCTCTGGTCGAAGATCGAGGCGCACCGCCACCGCTTCGAGGCGAAGGGCCTCATCACGCAGAAGCGGCGCCGGCAGGACGTGAAATGGATGTGGGCGATGGTGCAGGACCGGCTGCAGGCCAGGCTCCGAAGCGACCCGGAGCTGAAGGCGCGGACACCCGCGCTGGAGGCGGCGGTCGCTGCCGGCACCCTGGCGCCGACGCTCGCCGCCGACGAGATCGCCCGGGCGCTGGGCCTGTGAGGACGTGATGCATACCGATCTGCTCGTCACCGGCTTCGGCCCGTTTCCGCGAGTGAGGGTCAATCCGACCACCGTGCTTGCGCATGCGGTGGCCCAACGGCTGCGCCGGTCCGGCCTCAGCGTGCGCAGCCTCGTTCTGGAAACCAGCTACGGCACCGGACTGCCCCAGCTGATCCGAGACATCGAAACAAGCAGGCCGCGCGCGCTTTTGATGCTCGGCATCGCCGCCCGTGCCCGTCACGTCCGGGTCGAACTCTTCGCGCGGGGCCGCTCCAGCATCCTGCATCCGGATGCGAGCGGGCGGACCCCTGCGAAGATCGGTGCGAGAGGGAGCGCCGGCCTGCCCAGCCGCACGAGAGGCCGTGCGCCGGTCGCTCTGGCGCAGCTGCGCCGCCACGCGGTCGTCAGCCGTCTTTCGCCTTCGGCGGGGCGCTACCTCTGCGACGCTAGCTATGCGGCGGCGCTCCGCCACCCCGCCACGGCAGGACGGCCGGTGCTCTTCGTGCATGTGCCGTGGCCGCGACCGGCAGCCGGCGCGCGTCCCGCCGCGCGCGTCGCCGGTTTCCGGCCCGGAATCGGCCAGCTCGCGAGGGCGCTGGCGGCCATCGGACGCGAACTGGCGATCAGAGGCCGCTGACGCGGCCCGGTCGTGCGGCAAGGCAACAGACAGCGCCGGCCGTCACCCGTCAGCCGTCAGCCGGTGCTCTCACGCGCCCGACCTCGATGCCGTTCCAGTTCTTCAGCACCGCCTCGCGCAGCGGAGCGAAGGCGGCCTGCGTCGGCTCGTCCATGGGCAGGAAGCGGCCGATCAGGGCCGCCAGCGCAACCTCGGCGGCACGACCGGCGCCGTCATCGCATTTGAGCGCGATGCCATAGCCCAATTCAGGCAGAGCGGCGCAGTAGACGCCCTCCGCGCCGGTCTTGGTGAAGGCACGGGCGCCGAGCAGGCCCATCAGCTTCGTGTCGAAACGATCGGTGCCGGCGACCATGAAGGGATGCGCCGCGGCGGCGGCCCGGATGCGGGCGGCCGCCCTGGCGCGCTCCGGTCCGAAGCCATGGCCCGTGCCGAACCGGGCGAAACCGAGCGCTAGCGCCGTCAGCGGCACAGCATAGGAGGGAATCGAGCAGCCGTCGATGCCCATGCGCTCGCTGGAATGCTCCGCGCCGGTGACCTCCTCCAGCGCGCCCCGCACCGCCTGCTGGACGGCGTGGCCCTGCCTGACATAGCCGGCGGGATCCTCGTCGAGCGCGCAAGACAGGCAGACGAAGCCGGCATGCTTGCCCGAGCAGTTGTTGTTCAGCGCGCTGGGCTCGGCGCCGGACCGCGCGAGAGCGCGCGCCGCCACCTCGTTCATCGGCCAGTGCGCGCCGCATTCGAGACAGCCGATATCGCGCCCGGCCTTCTTCAGCATGGCGAGCGACGTCTCGGCATGGCGCGGCTCGCCCGAATGCGAGGAAACGGCGAGCGCGATCTCCGCATCGGTCAGCCCGTAACGGTCGGCGGCGCCGCTCTCGATCAGCGGCAGCCCCTGGATCGCCTTGACGGCGGAACGCGGAAAGACGGGGCGCGCGACGTCGCCTGCGGAGAACACCACGCCGCCATCGGCGTCGATGACGACCGCCGCGCCGCGATGGCGCGATTCGACGGCATTGCCGCGCGTGACTTCGGCGAGGACTGGGTTTTCCATGGCGACCTCCGCTGCCCGACCGGCAGATGCGCCGCTTTTGCCGCCGGCGACGCAAGCTGTCAAAAGCGGTGGCGGAAAGCCGCAACTGCTGCCACGGTGCCGCCCATGGATCAGACGACGACCGCCCCCGATTACGAGGCCGAGTACAACAATCGGGCCCGCGTGCCGGAGCACCCGGGAATCATCGCTGGCTGGCAGGCCGACGCCGCAGCCTATCGCGCCACGGCGCCGTGCGAGCTCGGCATTCCCTATGGCGAGGGCGAGCGCCAGAGCTACGACCTGTTCAAGCCCGAGGCGGCGCGCGGCAACGCCCTGGTCATGTTCATCCATGGCGGCTACTGGCAGGCGCTAGACCGCAGCTTCTTCTCGCACATGGCCCGCGGGCTGAACCGGCTGGGGCTGCCCGTCGCGGTCGTCGGCTACGACCTCTGCCCCCAGGTCCATCTCGGCCATATCGTATGGGAACTCCAGCAGGCCGCCGCTGCGCTGTGGCGCCGCTATGGTCTGCCGGTGGTCGCGAGCGGGCATTCGGCCGGCGGCCATCTGTCCGCCTGCACGCTGGCGACCAACTGGCACAATGTCGACCCCGACCTGCCCGACCGGCTCGTCCCGGCGGCCTATGGCATCTCGGGGCTCTACAACCTCAAGCCTCTGAC
The DNA here is from genome assembly GCF_001898115.1 of Allobosea sp. 67-29. Classification (GTDB taxonomy): domain Bacteria; phylum Pseudomonadota; class Alphaproteobacteria; order Rhizobiales; family Beijerinckiaceae; genus Allobosea. The sequence goes on from NZ_MKSQ01000008.1 coordinate 354,301, forward strand.
CGAGACGAGCATCAACACGGCGCTGGGCCTCGACATGGCGGCGGCGGAACGGGAGAGCCCGCTGTTCTGGCCTGCGCCCTCGCGCCTGACGATGGACGCCGTCGTAGGCGGCGCCGAGAGCGACGAGTATCACAAGCAGAGCCGCCGCCTCGTCGATGTCTGGGGGCTGGAGGGCGTGCAGACGCGCTACGAGGAAATCGAGGGCGCGAACCATTTCACGGTGATCGCCGGCCTGGCCGACCCGGAGAATCCGATGACGCGGCGGATTGCGGCTCTCGCAGGCGCTTGATCTTCGGGCGCCGGGGGTTCTATCCAGACCCATCAGAGTTTCGGAGCGCGCGATGCAGACCTTCTTCGTCGAGATCAAATGCAAGCTCGGCAAGACCTACGAGGTCGCCAGCGAACTGGCCGACCGCGAGATCGCTTCCGAGATCTACTCGACGGCCGGCAACTACGACATCCTGGCGAAGTTCCATGTCGCGGCGGATGTGGATATCGGCCATTTCGTCGCCCAGAAGGTGCAGTCGATCCCCGAGATCGCCGACACGCACACCATCATCACCTTCAAGGCGTTCTGAGCAGCCCTTCGCGTCTCCGAGCCCAGTCGCGAGCCGCCTCCTCGTAAGGCGGCTTTTCGAAAGCGCGGTCCCGCCCTTTCCGGGCTTTCGTCGCTTTCCCGAGTCATTTCCGTGACTTGGCTGCGAGGCCTCTCATGCCGATTCAATGACTTGCCAAAGTGATTCAAGTCCTGACGGTCCCGCGCCGCGAGCGGAGCTGCGCTGGAGGTCGAAAGCCCGGGAGAACCGCGTCCCAGGCAGCATGTCTTTGCGCGTCAGCAAGGCACCCGGCCGCCTTGCGACGGCTTGACGGCATGGGGCCTTTCGCGCGACCAGCATCCTTCGGACTGCAGGGACCCTCGCGCCATGAAAAGCACGCTCTCCACCGATCTGCGCTCGGGCGCCCTCGTCTATCACCGGCAGCCGCGCCCCGGTAAGCTCGAGATCCAGGCGACGAAGCCGCTCGGCAACCAGCGCGACCTGGCTCTCGCCTACTCGCCCGGCGTCGCCGCCGCCTGCGAGGCGATCGTCGACGATCCGGCGGAAGCGGCCGAACTCACCTCCCGCCAGAACCTCGTCGCCGTCGTCACCAACGGCACCGCCGTGCTCGGCCTCGGCGACATCGGCCCGCTGGCCTCGAAGCCGGTGATGGAAGGCAAGGCGGTCCTGTTCAAGAAATTCGCCGGTATCGACTGCTTCGACATCGAGGTCGAGCAGAAGGACATCGCCAAATTCGTGGAGGTCGTCGCGGCGCTGGAGCCGACCTTCGGCGGCATCAATCTCGAGGACATCAAGGGCCCGGAGTGCTTCGAGATCGAGGAGCAGCTCAAGGCCCGGATGAAGATCCCGGTCTTCCATGATGACCAGCACGGCACCGCGATCATCGTCGGCGCCGCCGTCCTGAACGGGCTCGACCTCGCCGGCAAGAAGATCGCCGACGTCAAGATCGTCGTCTCCGGCGCCGGCGCCGCGGCGCTGGCCTGCACCAACCTGCTGGTCGAGCTCGGCGCGCAGCGCCGGAACATCTGGATCACCGACCTCGAAGGCGTGGTCTACAAGGGCCGCACCGCCCTGATGGATCGCTGGAAGGAGGTCTATGCGCAGCAGACCGAGGCCCGCACGCTGAACGACGTGATCGGCGATGCCGACATCTTCCTCGGCCTCTCCGCGGCTGGCGTGCTGAAGCCGGAAATGGCCGGGCGCATGGCGCCGAAGCCCCTGATTCTGGCGCTCGCCAACCCCAGCCCCGAGATCACGCCGGAGGATGCGCTGGCCGTCCGCCCCGACGCGATGATCTGCACCGGCCGCTCGGACTACCCGAACCAGGTCAACAATGTCCTGTGCTTCCCCTACATCTTCCGGGGCGCGCTCGACGTGCAGGCGACGACGATCAACGAGGCGATGAAGCTCGCCGCCGTGCGCGCCATCGCGTCGCTCGCCCGCGAAGCGACGTCGGATGTGGCGGCGCGCGCCTATGGCGGCGAGGCCTCGACCTTCGGCAAGACCTCGCTGATCCCGAATCCGTTCGATCCGCGGCTGATCATGCGCATCGCGCCGGCGGTGGCGGAAGCCGCCATGGCCACGGGCGTCGCCCGCAAGCCGCTGGTCGATGTCGAGGCCTATCGCGAACAGCTTTCCCGCTTCGTCTTCCGCTCCGGCTTCCTGATGAAGCCGCTGTTCCAGCAGGCCAAGGCCGATCCCAAGCGGGTGATCTATGCCGAAGGCGAGGATGAGCGGGTGCTGCGCGCCGCCCAGGTCGCGCTGGAGGAAGGGCTCGCCGTTCCGATCCTGATCGGCCGCCCCAGCGTGATCGAGACCCGCATCCAGCGCTTCGGCCTGACGCTCAAGCCCGGCGTCGATTTCGAGGTGGTGAATCCCGAGGACGACCCGCGCTACCGCGATTACGTCCAGACCTATCTCGACATCGCCGGCCGGCGCGGCATCACGCCCGAAGCCGCCCGCTCGCTGGTGCGCACCAACAACACCGTGATCGCGGCGCTCGCGGTGGCGCGAGGCGAAGCCGACGCGATGATCACCGGCCTGGAAGGCCGCTTCATGTCGCGGCTGCGACACATCAAGGACATCATCGGCCTGGCGCCGGGCGTCTGCGACATCGCGGCGATGACGCTGATCATTACCAACAAGGGCGCCTTCTTCCTCGGCGACACTCATGTGAAGCCCGATCCCACCGCCGAGGAGATCGCCGACATGACCGTGCTGGCGGCAAGCCATGTCCAGCGTTTCGGCCTGGAACCGAAGATCGCGCTGCTCTCGCATTCGGATTTCGGCGCCGCCGACACGCCGAGCTCGCTCAAGATGCGCAATGCCCTGAAGCTGATCCGCGAACGCGCGCCTAATCTGGAATGCGATGGCGAGATGGAAGCCGACACCGCGCTGGTGCCGCTGATCCGCGAGCGCGTCCTGCCCTCCTCGACGCTGAAGGACATGGCGAACGTCCTGATCTTTCCCAATCTCGACGCGGCCAACATCTCCTACCAGTTCGCCAAGGTGCTGGCCGATGCCCTGCCCGTCGGCCCGATCCTGATCGGCACGGCCAAGCCCGCCCATATCCTCACCGGCTCCGTGACAGCACGCGGCGTCGTCAACATGACGGCGGTCGCGGTGGTCGAGGCGCAGGAGAGCGCTGCTGCGGCGGCGGGCAGATAGCCTGCCGCCAGCTCCTGACAGCGCCACCCGCGAAACCTTAGTCGGCACACGCTTTTTCCGGCTTGGCAGAATGGCCTGGCCGGTCTCTACTTCTGCGAGTCGGGCCACGCTCGCGCCGGTGCCCGGCGCAAGGAGTGGTTGCCATGCTCGACGTCACGCGCCGCCGCGCCCCTCTGGCGTTCGCCGCCCTGCTGGCGACATTGCGCGGTGCCGCGGCGAACGGAGCGACGATCTTCCACCGCGGCAACGACGGCGATCCGGAGACGCTCGACCCGCACCGGACCTCTACCGTGGCCGAAGCGCATCTGCTGCGGGACCTCCGCGAAGGGCTGGTCATCAACAACGTGAAGGGCGAGGTCGTTGCCGGCGTCGCCGAAAGCTGGACGACCAGCGACGACGGCAGGCTCTGGCGCTTCAGTTTGCGCTCCGATGCCAAATGGTCGAACGGAGAGCCGTTGAGGGCGAGCGACTTCGTCCACTCCTTCCGGCGGATCATCAATCCAGAGACCGGCGCCAAATACGCCAACCTGCTGTTCCCGATCCGCAATGCCGAGGCGATCCACAAGGCCGCGACGGGCTCCGCGCTGGAGGATCTCGGCGTGCGTGCGCCTGACGATCGGACGCTCGAGATCGAACTGGAGCGCCCCACGCCCTATCTGCTCGAACTTCTGACGCATCAGAGCGCCCTGCCGGTTCATCCGGCCAGCGCCGCGAAAGCCAGCCTCGCCCCGACCAGCACAGGCAGCTGGATCACCAACGGCGCCTACAGCCTCAGCGAGTTCGTGCCGAATTCGCATATCCGGCTGGACCGCAACCCGCACTTTCACGACGCAAGCCAGGTGAAGATCGACACCGTCATCTTCTATCCCGCGCCCGACCTCGCCGCCGCGGCGCAGCGCTTCCTGGCCGGCGAGTTGCAATTGACCACCGATATTCCCGCCGATCAGGTCAAGGAGCTCAGGCGCAAGCTCGGCGACCAGGTCCAGATCGGGCCTTATCTGGCCACGTATTTCCTGATCCTCAACACCTCGAAGCAACCCTTCGACGACCCGCGGGTGCGCCGCGCGCTGTCGCTCCAGATCGACCGGGATTTCATCGCCGATGCGATATGGGGCGGCACGATGTTGCCGGCCTATGGCGTGATCCCGCCGCATATCGGCAACTATGGCGAACGGGCGGAAATGGATTTCCGCTATGAATCCGGGCTCGAACGCGAGGACGAGGCCAGGCAGCTCCTCGGCGCAGCCGGCTTCGGCAGCGGCATGCCGCTCGACATCGAGTTCCGCTTCAACACCACCGACAACAATCGCCGCACCGCCGCCGCCATCGCCGAGCAGTGGCGCGCGATCGGCGTCGAGACGCGCTTCGTCGAGACGGACTACCGCGCGCACTTCGCCTATCTGCGCAGCGGCGGGGATTTCGACGTCGCGCGCTACGGCTGGATCGGCGACTATTCCGACCCGCAGAATTTTCTATTCCTGTTCCAGAGCGACAATCCCGGCTTCAACATCGGCAAATACGCCAATCCCCGTTTCGATGCGCTGATGAAGCTCGCCGCCGACGAACTCGACATCGCGAAGCGCGCCGCGATCCTGCGCGAGGCCGACAGCATCGTCACCACCGAGCAGCCCTGGATTCCGGTGCTTCACTATTCGACCAAGAACCTGGTTTCGCCGAGGCTATCGGGCTTCGAGCAGAACCTGCGCGGAGTGGTTCCGACACGTTTCCTCAGCCTTGCAACCTGATCGGGTGCTGGCGGCGCGAAGGCCGCGGCTCCGCGGCGAACCCGGTCGCCCTGCGCCAGACGCCGGGCCGATTTCCCGGCTTCGCGCTCGCAAGCATTGCCAAGCTTCGCTAGGAAGAAGCCGGTCTTACCTCCCACAGCAGAGTCCGCATCCATGAGTCGCATCGTCTACGTCAACGGCGCCTACCTCCCGGAGGAAGAGGCCAAGATTTCCGTTTTCGACCGCGGCTTCATCTTCGGCGACGGCATCTATGAGGTTTCGGCTGTCATCGGCGGCAAGCTGGTCGATTGCGAGGCGCACCTGGCCCGCCTCGAGCGGTCATGCGGCGAAATCCGCCTTGCCCTGCCCTGGTCGAAGGCCGAGCTCGTCGCTGTTCATGAGGAGCTGATCAAGCGCAACAACCTCGACGAGGGCGGCATCTACCTGCAGGTCTCGCGCGGCGCGGCCGATCGCGACTTCCCCTTCCCGAAGGATGTCGCGCCCACGCTGGTGATGTTCACCCAGGCCCGCAATTTCGTGAACGCGCCGGCGGCGAAGACCGGCATCAAGGTCGTCTCGACTCCGGACCTGCGCTGGGCCCGCCGCGACATCAAGAGCGTCAACCTGCTCGCTCCCGTGCTCGCCAAGCAGTTCGCGCTGGAAAGCGGTGCGCAGGAGGCCTGGCTCACCGAGGACGGCGTGGTGACCGAGGGTGCCTCCTCCACCGCCTGGATCGTCAAGGGCAAGACGCTGATCTCGCGCCCGCTCTCCAACAAGGTGCTGCCGGGCATCACCCGCAAGGCCGTGCTGGCCTATCTCGCGGAATCCGGTTTCAGCTTCGAGGAGCGCGAATTCACGCTGGAAGAAGCGCTCGACGCCGAGGAGGCCTTCATCACCTCCGCGACGAGCCTCGTCATGCCGGTGACGACGATCGACGGCCACACGATCCATAACGGCGCGCCCGGCCCGACCGCGCAACGCCTGCGCGAGATCTATATCGACTACGCCCGCAAGGGCGGCGTCCTGGGCTGAGATAGGCCGCTGTGACCTTGGCGTCATGCTCGCCTTCGCGGCGAGCATCCACGTCTTGAACACCACGCGCGATCAACCAAGCAAAGACGTGGATGGTCGGGACAAGCCCGACCATGACGGGTTGCGTCAGATGGCTCCTTCCGGGAGTCCCACCCGCTCCCCCATCACATAGGTCGCGACGACATTCCGCTCGTCGCCGAGCGTGACGAGCACGAAGAGTTCCTCTGCGAGGTCGCGCACCGTTTCCAGGCGATGCGCCATCGCCCGCGTCGCGCCCGTATCGAGCACGACGACATCCGCCTCGCGGCCGGGCTCGAAACTGCCGATCCAATGATCGAGGCCGAGCGCCACGGCATTGCCGCGCGTGATCGCATGCAGGGCTTCGAAAGCCGGCAGGCTTTGCCCTTGAAGCTGCAGCACCTTGTAGGCCTCGGCCATCGTCCGGAGCATCGAATAGGAGGTGCCGCCGCCGATATCGGTGGCGACCGCGACCTTCACGCCGCGCTGCCGCGCATGGGCCCAGTCGAACAGTCCTGAACCCAGGAACAGGTTGGAGGTCGGGCAGAACACCGCGACCGCGCCGGTCTCGGCGAAGGCCTGCCACTCGTTATGCGTCATGTGGATGCAATGACCCATCAGGCTCCTCGGCCCGAGCAGACCGTAACCGCGATAGATGTCGGCGTAGTCAGCAGCTTCCGGGTAAAGCTCGCGGGCGAAGGCGATCTCGGCCCGGTTCTCGTCGATATGCGTTTGGACGTGGCAATCGGGATGCTCGGCTGCCAGCTTCCCGGCTGCCGCCAATTGCTCCGGCGTCGAGGTGATCGCGAAGCGCGGCGTGATCGCATAGAGCTGCCGACCCTTGCCGTGCCAGCGGGCGATCAGCGCCTTCGAATCGCGATAGCTGCTCTCGGCCGTGTCGGTCAGCGCTTCCGGCGCGTTGCGGTCCATCATCACCTTGCCGGCGATCATGCGCGTGTTGCGGCGCTGCGACTCCGCGAAGAAGGCTTCCGCCGATTGCGGGTGGACCGAACAATAGACCGCAGCCGTGGTCGTGCCGTTGGCCAGCAACTCATCGAGGAAAAAGCGTGAGAGTTTCTCGGCATGGCCTTGCTGGGCGAGCTTTTGCTCCTCGACGAAGGTGTATTTGTTCAGCCACTCCATGAGCTGGGCGCCATAGGAGGCGACGACCTGCGTCTGCGGCATGTGGATATGGGCGTCGATGAAGCCCGGCATGATCAGATGCGGGCGATGGTCAATGATCTCGGCGCTTGCCGGCAGTGTCCGCAGCAGTTCGCGCGCCTCCCCGGCCGCCTTGACCAGCCCGTTCTCGATGATGAGCAAACCGTCCTCGACGAAGCGATGCGCGGCTTCGCCGGCAATCTGCGGATCGTCGACAAACCAGAGCAGACGGCCGCGCAGGGCACGCGGGGCGGTGGATTCAGTCACGGTCGGCGGCTCCGGCACAATTCCACATCACATCTGCACCAAATCGAAGCTTCCGGCCAAGCGCGGATCATGCCTAATCTGGCGGCATGAAACGGCGAAGCGAGCGGAGCAGGCACGATGCGTGAGACATTGCGCTTCCTGCTCGGCGACAGGCTGGTCGAGATCGACCACTGCGACCCCACCTTCACCGTGCTCGACTGGCTGCGCCTCGACCGGCGCATGACCGGCAGCAAGGAAGGCTGCGCCGAGGGCGATTGCGGTGCCTGCACCGTCGTCGTCGGGCGGCTGGATCGCGGCCGGCTGCGCTACGAGGCGACCAATGCCTGCATCCGCTTCCTGCCGACGCTGGACGGCTGCCAGTTGCTCACCGTCGAGCATCTGAAGGCCGCTGATGGCAGCCTGCATCCGGTGCAGCAGGCGATGGTGGAATGCCACGGCTCGCAATGCGGCTTCTGCACGCCGGGCTTCGTCATGTCGCTGCTGGCGCTGAGGCTCAACGAGGAGAAGCCGGGCGTCGGACGGATCGAGGACGCGCTGGCCGGCAATCTCTGCCGCTGCACCGGCTACGAGCCGATCATCGCCGCCGGCCTCCGCATGGACGAGATCGCGCCGCGCGAGGCGGATCGCTTCCTGTCGGAGCGCGAAGCCGTCGCCGCGCGGCTCGCAGCGCTGGGCGATGCCGAGACGCTCGCCCTGCAAGGGGGTGGCGGGAGCTTCTATGCGCCCGCGACTGTCGAAGCACTGGCTGAACTCGTTGCGGCGCATCCGCAGGCGACGCTGGTCGCCGGCGCGACCGATGTCGGGCTTTGGGTCACCAAGGCGATGAAGCGGCTCGACCCGGTGATCTATCTCGGGCGGATCGAGGCTTTGCGCGCCATCACCGACGAGGGCGACCATCTGCGCTTGGGCGCGATGGCTGGTCATATCGAGGTCCGCACGGCGCTGGCCAACCTCTCCCCGCAGCTCGACGAGCTGATGCGGCGCTTCGGCGGCGAGCAGGTGCGCAATGCCGGCACGATCGGCGGCAATATCGCCAACGGCTCGCCGATCGGCGACCTGCCGCCGGCCCTGATCGCACTCGATGCGACGCTGGTGCTGGCAAGGCGTTCCGAGACAGGAATGGAGCGCCGCAGCATCCCGCTCGAAAGCTTCTTCATCGCGTACCGCAAGCAGGACCGGCGGCCCGGCGAATTCGTCGAGGCCGTGCTGGTGCCGAAGCTGGCGGACGGCGCGCTGTTCCACGCCTCCAAGGTCTCGAAGCGCTTCGACGAGGATATCTCAGCCGTCTGCGGCGCTTTCCGACTGACGCTCGGCAGCGATGGGCGGATCAGCGACGCCCGCCTCGCTTATGGCGGCATGGCCGGCATCCCGAAGCGCGCGGCGGCAGCCGAAGCGGCCCTGGTTGGTCAACACTGGAACGAAGCTGCGGTCACAGCAGCAATCACGGCCCTGCCGCAGGATTTCACGCCGCTCGACGACATGCGCGCCTCGGCGCAGTATCGGCTCAAGATCGCCGGCAACCTGCTGCGCCGCTTCCTGATCGAGACGACGCAAGCTGAAACACAGACGCGGGTCGCCGGCCTGCTGGCGGAGGCCGCCCATGGCTGACGCACGCCGCAAGCTCGATATCGGACTGGAGAGCGGCCCGGTCGGCAGCTCCCGCATCCATGATTCCGCGCCCAAGCATGTCGCGGGCGAAGCGCTCTATATCGACGACATCGCCGCGCCCGAAGGGCTGCTGCACGCCTATCTCGGCACAAGCAGCATCGCCCATGGCCGGCTGCTCTCGCTCGATCTTGATGCGGTCCGCGCCGCGCCGGGCGTCGTCACCGTGCTGACAGCGGCGGATATTCCGGGCGCCAACGACATCTCCTCGACGCATCTGCATGACGAGCCGGTCTTCGCGACCGATGTCATCCTGTTCCACGGCCAGCCGATTTTTGCGGTGGTCGCCGGAACCCGCGAGCAGGCGCGCCATGCCGCGACGCTGGCGAAAGCCGGCTACGCCGAGGAGGCGCCGCTGATCGATGTCGCCACCGCCCGCCAGGCCGGTGGGAAGCTGGTCACCGCCCCGCTCAAGCTCGAACGCGGCGATGTCGCCGCAGCGCTGGCGTCAAGCCCGCGCAGGCTCAAAGGCACGATGGCGATCGGCGGGCAGGAGCATTTCTACCTCGAAAGCCAGATCGCGCTCGCCATCCCCGGCGAGGACGAGGATATGGCCGTGCTGGTCTCGACCCAGCATCCCAGCGAAGTCCAGCACATGGTCGCCGCCGTGCTCGGCGTCGGCTCGCATGCGGTCACCGTCGAGGTCCGGCGCATGGGCGGCGGCTTCGGCGGCAAAGAGACGCAGGCCAATCTCTTTGCCTGCGTCGCGGCGCTCTGCGCCCGCAAGCTCAGGCGACCGGTCAAGCTGCGTCCCGACCGCGACGACGACATGGCGATCACCGGCAAGCGCCACGACTTCGTCTGCGATTACGAGATCGGCTTCGACGATGACGGCCATATCCATGCGCTCGACGCGGTTTATGCGGCGCGCTGCGGCTGGAACGCCGATCTGTCGGGGCCGGTGACCGACCGCGCCCTGTTCCACATGGACAATTGCTATTTCTACCCGGCGGTGCGCGCCCGCTCGGAACCGCTCTTTACCAACACCTGCTCGAACACCGCTTTCCGCGGCTTCGGCGGCCCGCAAGGCATGGTGGGCGCCGAGCGCTTCATCGAGGAAGTCGCCTACGCGACCGGGCTCGATCCGCTGGAGGTGCGCCGGCGTAATCTCTATGGCGGCGCCGGCCGCGACGTGACGCCCTATCACCAGACGGTCGAGGACAATATCGCGGGCGAAGTCATCGCGGAGCTGGAGCGACGCTGCGACTATCAGGCGCGCAAGGCGGCGATCCGAGAGGCCAACAGGAGGAGCCCCATCATCAAGCGCGGCATCGCGCTGACGCCGGTGAAGTTCGGCATCTCCTTCACCGCGACCTGGTTCAACCAGGCCGGCGCGCTGGTGCATGTCTATACCGACGGCACGGTCGCGCTGAACCATGGTGGCACCGAGATGGGGCAAGGGCTCTACGTCAAGGTGGCGCAGGTGGTCGCGCAGGCCTTCGGCATCGGGCTCGATCAGGTGAAGATCACCGCGACAACCACCGGCAAGGTGCCGAATACCTCCGCCACCGCCGCATCCTCCGGCTCCGATCTCAATGGGATGGCCGCCCTCGATGCCTGCGAGACGATCAAGAAGCGATTGGCGGAGTTTGCCGCGAAACACTGGCAGGTCGAGGCGGAGGACATCGCCTTCCTGCCGGGCCGCGTGAAGATCGGCGCCCGCGAGATCGCCTTCAGGGACCTGGTCGCGGCCGCCTATATGGCCCGCGTCCAGCTCTCGGCGACAGGCTTCTACGCAACGCCCAAAATCCACTGGGACCGCAAGGCCGGGCGCGGCCACCCGTTCTACTATTTCGCTTATGGCGCCGCCGCGGCCGAGGTCGCGATCGATACGCTGACCGGGGAGTACAAGGTCGAGCGCGTCGATATCCTGCATGATTGCGGGCAGTCGTTGAACCCCGCGATCGACAAGGGCCAGATCGAGGGCGGCTTCGTGCAGGGCATGGGCTGGCTGACAACCGAGGAACTGGTCTGGGACAGGAAGGGCCGGCTCTGGACCCATGCCCCCTCGACCTACAAGATCCCCGTCGCCTCCGACCGCCCGCGCATCTTCAACGTGCATCTGCTGGACAACGCGCCGAACCGCGAGCCGACGATCCATCGCTCCAAGGCGGTGGGCGAGCCGCCGCTAATGCTCGCGATCTCGGTGCTGCATGCGCTGTCGGATGCGGTGGCGAGCGTAGGCGACCATCGCATCTGCCCGCGTTTGGACGCGCCCGCGACGCCGGAGCGCGTGTTGGATGCGATCGAGCGCGTCAGGGCGGAGGCCGCGCGATGACCCTCGCCGCGTTCCTCGCAGTCCATCAGCGCGACGGCATCGTCCTCGTCCGCATTGAAGCCGCAGAAGGCTCGACCCCGCGCGAAGCCGGCGCCTGCATGGCGGTCAGCCCAAACGCCATCGCGGGAACCATCGGCGGTGGGCAGCTCGAATTCCATTGCATCGACCTCGCCCGGCACATGCTCAACGAAGGCGCTGAAGACCAATTGCTCGACATCCCGCTCGGACCGCAGATGGGACAGTGCTGCGGCGGGCGGGTGCGCGTCTCGCTGCGCCATGCCGGCGCGCGCGAGATCGCCGTGTTCAGTGCCCGCGAGAAGGCGGAAGCCGCGACGAGACCACCGGTCCTGATCTTCGGCGCCGGCCATACGGGCCGGGCGCTGGCGAAGGCATTGGCTCCCCTGCCGTTCACCGTGTCGCTGATCGACGACCGCGACGACGTCATGAGCGGGCTGCCGGCGGCAGTCACCTGCATCCGCATGGCCGATCCCGTCGATGCGGTCGCGAACGCGCCGGCGAAAGCCGCCTTCGTCGTGCTCTCGCACAGCCATGCGCTCGACTATCGTTTGGCGGAGGCTACATTGGCGCGGGGCGATGCGGCTTATGTCGGCATGATCGGCTCGGCGACCAAGCGTGCCCGCTTCGAAGCGAGCTTCCTGCGCAGCGGCGGGCGACGCGAGGCGCTTGCGCGCCTGACCTGCCCGATCGGCGGTTCGGATGTGGACGACAAGCGCCCCGAGGTGATCGCGGCCTTGACGGCGGCCGAGCTGGTGCGTTGCTTGCTTGGCTGCCGGGAACCGGCGCGACGGAGAAAAGCGAGACATGAATCAGCCGCGTGAGCAGGAGGTGCCGCCGCGGCTGGCGCTCGCCCATATCTCCAAGAGCTTTCCGGGCGTGAAGGCCAATGACGACATCAGCCTGAGCGTCGCCCCCGGCGAGATCCACGCCCTCCTCGGCGAAAACGGCGCCGGCAAGTCGACGCTGGTGAAGATCATCTACGGCGTCCAGCAAGCCGACGAGGGCACCATCTCCTGGAACGGCTCGCCGGTTGCGGTCCCCTCGCCCAAGGCGGCGCGCAAGCTCGGCATCGGCATGGTCTTCCAGCATTTCTCGCTGTTCGACGCGATGACGGTGATCGAGAACATCGCGCTCGGGCTCGATGAGGCTGTCGATCGCGAGGAGCTGAAGCAGCGCGTCGCCGCCATCCTGCAATCCTATTCGCTGCCGCTCGATCCGGAGCGCGAAGTGCATACGCTCTCGGTCGGCGAGCGCCAGCGCATCGAGATCGTCCGCTGCCTGCTCCAGAAGCCGAAGCTCCTGATCATGGACGAGCCGACTTCGGTGCTGACGCCGCAGGAGGTCGAGCGCCTGTTCGCGACACTCAGACAGATTGCCGCCGAAGGTTGCTCGATCCTCTACATCTCGCACAAGTTGCACGAGATCAAAGCGCTCTGCGACAACGCCACCATCCTGCGCGGCGGGCGCGTCGTCGCGACCTGCGATCCCAGGGTCGAGACGACCAAGCGCATGGCCGAGCTGATGATCGGCGCGGAATTGCGCAAGATCGAGCACGGCAAGGCGGCCGGTGGAGGAGCCGTCCGGCTGGAGGTCAAAAGTCTGTCGCTGCCCGGCGAGCCACCCTTCGGCACCGATTTGGAGAGCGTTTCGTTCGAGGCGCGGGCGGGCGAGATCCTCGGCATCGCCGGTGTCGCGGGCAACGGACAAGCCGAGCTCCTGACCGCTCTCTCGGGCGAGCAGCTCGCAAACGAAGCCGAGGCGATTCGGCTCGACGGCAAGGCGGTCGGGCTCGAAGGCGCCGGCGCGCGCCGGGCGTTCGGCCTCGCCTGCGTGCCGGAAGAACGCAACGGCCATGCCGCCGTACCGGATTTCTCGCTGGCCGAGAACGGCATCCTGACCGCGCGCCACCGCCTGCCGCTGGCGCCGCACGGCATCATCAGCCGCAGCAGCGTCACGCGCTTCGCCGACAGTGTCATCAAGCTCTTCGACGTCCGGACCACCGGCAATGCCGCGCTCGCCCGCTCGCTTTCCGGCGGCAACCTGCAGAAATTCATCATGGGTCGCGAGATCGGGCAGCAGCCGGCCGTTCTCGTCGTCTCGCAACCGACCTGGGGCGTCGATGCGGGTGCTGCCGCCGCGATCCGGCAGGAGCTCGTCGACCTCGCCGCCAAGGGCTCGGCCGTGGTGGTGATCTCGCAGGATCTCGACGAATTGCTTGAGCTCGCCGATCGGCTCTGCGTCATCAACGAGGGCCGGCTGTCCGCTCCACGCCCGGTCGCGAGCCTCGGCATCGACGAGATCGGCCTGATGATGGGCGGGGTGCACGGCGCGGAGGCGGCCCATGCTTGAATGGCGTCGCCGCCGCGAGCCGAGCATGGCGATGCTGTGGCTGAGCCCGCTGATCGCGATCGGGCTGACGATGCTCGCCGGCATGCTCGTCTTCACGGCGATGGGCTATGACGGCTTCCATGCCGTCGGCAGCATCTTCGTCACGCCCTTCGTCGAGTCGCAGCGCTGGGCCGATATCGGGGTGAAGGCGGCGCCGCTGGTGATGATCGCGCTCGGGCTCGCCATCGGCTTCCGCGCCAATGTCTGGAACATCGGCGCCGAGGGGCAATACGTCATGGGCGCCGTCGCGGGCACCGGTGTCGCGCTTCTGACCTACGACATGACAGGATGGTGGATCCTGCCCGCCATGGCGCTGGCCGGCATCCTCGGCGGCATGGCCTGGGCGGCGATCCCCGCCCTGCTCCGGGTGAAGCTGCAGGTCAGCGAAATCCTGACCAGCCTGATGCTGACCTATGTCGCGGTGCAACTGCTCTATTATCTCGTGCGCGGTCCGTGGAAGGACCCCGGCGGCTTCAACTTCCCGCAGACGCGGATGTTCACCGCCGACCAGACGCTGCCCGCCGTGATGGAGGGCTCGCTCGTCCATATCGGCATCCCCGCCGCGCTCGTCATCGCCGTCGTCGCCTGGCTGCTGATGGAGAAGACCACGGCGGGCTATGCCGTGAAAGTGGTGGGTCTGGCGCCCGCCGCCGCGCGCCATGGCGGCTTCAGCGCGGCGCGCACGACTTGGGCGACTATGCTGCTCGGCGGCGGGCTCGCGGGACTCGCCGGGCTGTTCGAGGCCGCCGGCCCCTTCGGCCAGCTCACGCCGCAATTCCCGGTCGGCTACGGCTTCACCGCGATTATCGTCGCCTTCCTGGGGCGGCTCAACCCGCTCGGCATCGTCTTCGGCGGGATCGTGCTGGCGGGGACCTATGTCGGCGGCGAGATCGCGCAGTCGACGGTCCGGCTACCGCAAGCGGCCACCGGCCTGTTCCAGGCCATGCTGCTGTTCATTCTACTGGCGACCGATGTGCTGGTGAAATGGCGCCTCGTCCGGAAGCGGAGGGCGGCATGACCAGCGCAATCACGGTCTCCGTCCTGATGACGCTGATCGCCGCCTCGACACCGCTGCTCCTCGCGGCGCTCGGCGAACTCGTCGCGGAAAAGGCCGGCGTGCTCAATCTCGGCGTCGAGGGCATGATGCTGTGCGGGGCGGTCGCGGGCTTCGCCGTCGCCTTTTCCAGCGGCAGCATCGTGCTGGGGCTGGCCGCTGCCGCACTCGCCGGCATGGCGGCCGCGATGATCTTCGGGGTTCTGGCGCTCTCGCTCGGCGCCAACCAGGTCGCGACCGGATTGGCGCTGACCATCTTCGGCACCGGTGCCTCGTCGCTGATCGGCGCGGGTTTCGTGGGCCGCACCGTAGAGCGGCTCGGGCCGATCTTCCCGGCCGCGCTGTCAGAGCATCCCGTCCTGCGCCTCGTCTTCGGACAGGACATCCTGGTCTATCTTTCGCTCGCGCTGGTGGCGTGCGTGGCCTATTTCCTGCGCCGGACGCGGGCCGGTCTGATCCTGCGCGCCGTCGGCGAGAACGACGCCTCGGCGCATGCGATCGGCTATCCGGTGATCGCGATCCGCTATGCCGCCGTGGCCTTCGGCGGAGCGCTGGCGGGACTTGGCGGCGCCTATTTTTCGCTGGCGCTGACGCCGATGTGGGCCGACCGGCTCACCGCCGGGCGCGGCTGGATCGCGCTCGCGCTCGTCGTCTTCTCCGCCTGGAAGCCCGGACGCCTGCTGCTTGGCGCCTATCTCTTCGGCGCGGTGATGACGCTGGAGCTGCAGGCCAAGGCGGCCGGCGTGAACTGGCTTGCGCCCGAGGTGCTGGCGATGGCCCCCTACCTTGCGACCATTGCGGTTCTGACCATGATGTCGCTAGGACGGAGGACCGGCCGGCTCGACGCGCCTGCCTGCCTCGGCAAACCCTTCTCGGCGCCCTGACGCCGCAACCCATAACGGGGAGTTTTCGGACATGACCAGCATCATCACCCGCCGCAGGCTGACCTTCGGCGCCGCCGCCGCCTCGACGCTGCCGATCCTCGGTCGCGGCGCTTCGGCGCAGTCGCCGCTGGGCGTCGGCTTCATCTATGTCGGGCCGATCGGCGACCATGGCTATAGCTGGACGCACGACCAGGGCCGGCTCGCGCTGGAGAAGGAATACGGTGCCAAGGTCAAGACCAGCTTCATCGAGAACGTCGCCGAGGGTCCGGACACGGCGCGCGCGCTGCGTCAGCTCGCCCAGGCCGGCAACCAGCTGATCTTCGCGACCTCCTTCGGCTTCATGAACCCGACGATCCAGGTCGCCAAGCAGTTCCCGAAGATCAAGTTCGAGCACGCCACCGGCTACATGCGCGCCGAGAACGTCGCCACCTACGATGCGCGCTTTTACGAGGGCCGCGCCGTGATCGGCACCATCGCCGGCCACATGTCGAAGACAGGGCAGGCCGGCTATGTCGCCTCCTTCCCGATCCCGGAGGTGGTGATGGGCATCAACGCCTTCCACCTCGCCGCCCGCAAGGTGAACCCGAACTTCAAGACCAAGGTCATCTGGTGCTCGACCTGGTACGATCCCGCCAAGGAGGCCGATGCCGCCAAGGCGCTGATCGACCAGGGCGCCGACATGATCACCCAGCATACCGATTCCGCCGCTCCCCTGCAGGCGGCCGAGCAGCGCGGCGTCTTCGCCTTCGGCCAGGCCTCCGACATGAAGGCCTTCGCACCGAAGGCCCATCTCACCGCGATCGTCGACGACTGGTCGGGGTACTACATCAAGCGCGTCAAGGACGTGATGGACGGCACCTGGAAGAGCGGCGCGGTCTGGGGCGGCATCAAGGACGGCTTCGTCAAGCTCGCCCCCTATAACGACGCGGTGACGCCGGAGGCCCGCAAGGCAGCGGACGCCGTCAAGGAGGGCATCGCCTCGGGCAAGCTCCACCCCTTCACCGGCGAGCTCAAGGACCAGAAGGGTGAGGTGCGCGTCAAGGCGGGCGAGCACGCCAGCGACGAGATGCTCTCGAAGATGGACTGGTACGTCGACGGCATCCAAGCCTGAGAACCTCCCGGGCGGCGGCTGGCTCCCGGCTCCGCCGCCCGGGCGAATCGCGGCGAAGTTTCATGGGCCGGAACCCGCTTCCCGGCTCCCGCAACTGCGAAAAACCCGAAAATTCCTGCTTTTCTCGACGGAACGAAGCCGTTTCCTGTGCGTATCTAGCGCCACGGGCATCGTCTTTCCGCAATATCCATGGCAACTGCCAGAGTTGCGCGCCGCGAATAGCTGTTTTCCGCGGTCGCTCGTGACGGCAACGGACATGAACGACCGTCCGGTACGCGACGCCTACCACACCTTCTCAAGGAGGATTTCATGACCAAGAACGAACTGATCGCCGCGATCGCGGACGAGACCGGGAAGACGAAGGCCGATGTTTCGGCCATCCTGGCGTCACTCGGTGCGACCGTCGCCAAGACTCTGAAGGCTGGCGACGACGTCACGCTCGGCGGTATCGGCAAGCTCTCCGCCGCCAAGCGCGAGGCCCGCGAGGCCCGCAACCCCTCGACCGGCGCCACCATCAAGGTGCCCGCCAAGACCGTCGTGAAGTTCAAGGTCACCAAGGACCTCGCCGACGCGGTGGCGTAAGGCCGACCCTCGGGACCGAGCGGCGTTCGCGCAGCTTCGCGGACGCCGCTTGACCTCCCGCCCCATGCCCGCACAGTAGCGGCATGTTTCTTCGCCTCTTCACCGATCTGCGCGCCGCCAAGGTCCCGGTGACCCTGCGCGAATACCTGACGCTGCTCGAAGGTGTGGAGGCCGATCTCGCCGAATACCGGGTCGACGAGTTCTACTATCTCGCCCGCGCCACGCTGGTGAAGGACGAGCGCCATCTCGACAGGTTCGACCAGGTCTTCGCCCAGGTGTTCAAGGGTCTGGAGACGCTGCAGCAGGCGATCGAGGAAGCCGGCATTCCCGAGGAATGGCTGCGCAAGCTCGCCGAGAAATTCCTCACCGACGAAGAGAAGGCCCAGATCGAGGCGCTCGGCTGGGACAAGCTCTGGGAGACGCTGAAGCAGCGGCTCGACGAGCAGAAGGGCCGCCATCAGGGCGGCAGCAAATGGATCGGCACCGCCGGCACCTCGCCCTACGGCGCCTATGGCTACAATCCCGAAGGCGTGCGCATCGGCCAGGACAAGAATCGCAACTTCCGTGCGGTGAAGGTCTGGGACAAGCGCGAGTTCAAGGATTTCGACGACACGCGCGAGCTCGGCGTGCGCAATCTGCGGATCGCGCTTCGGCGCCTGCGCCGCTTCGCCCGCACCGGCGCCGCCGATGAGCTCGACCTCGACAACACCATCTCGGAAACCGCCAAGCACGGCTATCTCGACGTCAAGCTTCGTCCCGAACGGCACAACGCGGTCAAGGTGCTGCTCTTCCTCGATGTCGGCGGCTCGATGGACTGGCATGTCGAGCTCGCCGAGGAGCTGTTCTCGGCGGCGCGGGCCGAGTTCAAGCATTTCGAGCATTTCTACTTCCACAACTGCCCCTATGAGCGCGTCTGGAAGGAGAATCGCCGTCGCCACGAACAGCAGATCCCGACCTGGGAGGTGCTGCGGACCTACCCCGCCGATTACCGCCTCGTCTTCGTCGGCGACGCCTCGATGAGCCCTTACGAGATCGCGATGCCCGGTGGTTCGGTCGAGCACTGGAACGACGAGGCGGGCGAAGTCTGGCTGGAGCGGCTGGTCGGCAAGTTCACGAAATCGATCTGGCTCAACCCCGTCCAGCAGCATCTGTGGAATTATACGCAGTCGATCCGGCAGATCGGCGCACTGATGGGCGGGCGGATGTTCCCGCTGACGCTCGATGGCCTCGACGGCGCGATGAAAATCCTCGCCCGCTGACGAGGCAAGACCATCGGCCCGCTTCCCTTCGATGACCGGATTGCTCTAACTGCCGGCCATGATCGACGACCCTGACGACGTCCCTCCCCCGAGCTGGCGCCAGCGCCCGAAGCCCGTCGGCTTCGAGATCACCTACAAGCTCGACGGCGAGGCGCTCGAGATCGACCGCACCCGGGCTGTCGACCGCGTCCGGCTGAGTGCTGTCGAGCAGGTCCGCTTCCTGTTCGCGCCGGGCAACATCTCGGCGAAGGGCTACCGGACGCAGTTGCGCCTCAGTGACGGCAGGACCATCACCTTCGGCAATCTCTCCTGGCGCTCTCTGACCGATCTCGAGCGCGACGACGCCCGCTACCACCGCTTCGTCTCGGCGCTGGCCCAAGCGATCATGCGCGCGAATCCACGAGCCCGCTTCATCGGCGGGCGCCCGCGTCCCCTCTGGCTCGCGATGACGCTGGTGGGACTCCTCTCGCTGGCGATGATCGCGTTCTTCGCGCTGCGCGCCTTCGAGCAGGGACAGACCAATGCCGGGCTTCTTGCCTTGCTCCTGCTCGCCGCCTCCTACTGGCAGGTCTGGCCGCTGATCCGGCTCAACCGGCCACGCCAACTCATGCCCGGCGAGGTACCGGACGAC
>NZ_MKSQ01000008.1:373605-596982 GCF_001898115.1 Allobosea sp. 67-29
CCTCAGGCGTGGCGCAGCACCATCACGGAACATTTCGCACGACGCACAATCGCCGATGCGTTGGAGCCGATGACGTAGGCCAGCATGCCGGGCTCGTGCGAGCCGATGACGATGAGGTCAGCTCCGCTGGCATCGGCCTCGGCCAGCACCTCGCCATGCACGGACCCGATCAGCACCTTCGCGGAAACCTGCTCCGGCGGAAGATCGATCTTGGCCGCGATCTCGGCTAGCTTGGCCTCGGCGTCGTCCTGCTGCTCGGCATCGAAATCGGCCGGCACGAACTCCATGTAGGTGACGGGGACCAGCGAGCGGACATAGACCAGCCGCACCGTGCCGCCAGAAGCCTTGGCGAAGGCCACCGCATTGTCGATCGCCGGCTGGGCGAGCTCCGCCTCGGCCAGATCGACGGGAACCATGATCGACTTGAACATCGCGACCTCCTCAAGGCTGGCGGCATCACCATCCTGAAGTCTGCCCGACAAGACGCATTGATCCAACGCAAATCACGTATGCCCCGGCGCCGACAGGGGGCACCGAGGCATGGTCGCGTCCTTGTATCAGCCCTGCCGCGCCGGCGTGCGGACCACCAGGCCGTCGAGATCGGGCCGGACCCTGATCTGGCAGGACAGGCGCGAGTTCGGCCGGACGTCGAAGGCGAAATCCAGCATGTCCTCCTCCATCGGCTCGGCCTGGCCGACCTTCTCCATCCAGGCTTCGTCGACATAGACATGGCAGGTTGCGCAGGCGCAGGCGCCGCCGCATTCGGCCTCGATGCCGGGAATCGCGTTGCGGATCGCCGCCTCCATCACGGTCGAGCCGGTTTCCGCCTCGACGGTGCGGCTCTCTCCATGGGCATCGATATAGGTGATATTCGGCATGACGCACTCCGGCGGCGCGCCCGGACGCAGCCAGCGCGCGAGCGGGGATGACCGGCCTCGCTTAGAGCATTTCCAGGCAAGGCGAAATGTTTGCGGCGCTGCGACGCATTGCTCAGGCTGCGCAGTCCGAACGGCAGATTGCGGCACGGGCCTCGGCGGCGGCAAGCGTCAGCGCGTCCATCGCCGCTTCGGTCCGGCGCTGATCCGCCTCTGCGAGGCGCAGCTCGACCGCATCGGCGGCCTCGGCCACCTGCCACGCGCCGATGGCGCGGGCGGCGCCCTTCAGGCTGTGGGCAGCGTCGAGCCGCGCCTGCAGATCGGCGCTGCCATGGATGGTGCGCAGGTGCTTGGCGCATTGCTGGGCGAAAAGCGTGAGCAACTCACGCTCCAGCGCATGGTCTCCGCCGCTCTGGCGGGAGAGATGCGCGGTGTCGATGGCCGTCTGGGACATTGCAGGAACTCGGGAACCGCTTGAACGCATGAATCTGGAGCCGGCCGGCGGGCGGTCCAACCCATTCCAAGAAGCGCCTTGATGGTGAACGAGGCGTTAACGACGTTTGTGAATCAGGCACTCAAATGGGTTTCCAAGGGTCCGGGGCTTCAGTACCCTTCCAATTGGTAAATGATGGGCGCAGTGTCGCCGTCCACCCGGCCAGAGGCGGCCGGGCAGCGGCGCATGGGTTCGTACCCATCTTCAGTAGCGTGGCGAGGCGGCAACCATGAATCGACCCAAGAAGCTCCAGGACCCCACTGAAGCTGCGATGTCGGCGATCGAGGAGGCTCTTCGCCTCGAGCAGCCGCAGGGCGAGACGGAGACGCCGGTCTCGGCCGAGCCGCGCCTGCCCGCCACCAGCGAGAACGACCTGAAGCTCGAGCTGCCGCGCGTCGAGCCCGCAGCCGCGCCGGCCGCCCCGCCCCAGGAAGCGCAACAGGCGGCGCAGCCTCAGCGTCCCGCGATCGCGCCAGATACCAGCCGCGTCGCCAATGACGACCGTCGCGATTCCAGCTCGCTCGTTCAGGCCTTCGCGGTGCGCCCGTCGCGCAAGCCCTACTGGTTCGCAGCGCTGGCATCGCTTGCCTGGCTGGGCGGTGCCGCCTTCGTGCTGTTCCATCGCTTCGGCTCCTTCAGCAACGGCCTGCCGGAGCCCGTCGCCTCCTTCGGCATCGGCGAGTGGACGCTGCTCGCGCTCTCGATCGGCGCGCCGGTCGTGTTTTTCTTCGTGCTCGCGGCGCTCTACCGCCGCACGCAGGAAATGCGCCTCATCTCGCGGGCGATGACCGAGGTCGCGCTGCGCCTGGCCGAGCCGGAGGTGGCAGGCGCCGATTCCGTGCTCTCCCTCAGCCAGACCATCCGCCGCGAGGTCGCCGCCATGGGCGACGGCATCGAGCGCGCCGTGGCGCGCGCCGGCGAACTCGAAACCATCGTCCGCGGCGAGATCTCGACGCTGGAGCGCGCCTATGCGGACAATGAAATCCGTCTGCGCTCGCTGATCGACGAACTGGTCACCCAGCGCGAGGCGGTGGTTGGCAATGCCGAGCGCGTCAAGCTCGCCATCAGCGGAGCCCATGAAGGCATCGCCAAGGATCTCGACGGCGCCAGCCGCAGCATCGCCGAGGCGATCGCGCAGGCCGGCGACCGCGTCACCGGCTCGCTCGGCGCCAAGGGTGACCAGATCACCCAGGCGCTCGGCCGGGCCGGCGAACGCATGATCGAGGAGATCAGCGGCCGCAGCCATGATCTCGTCGAGCGGCTCCAGGTCACCTCGGGCGAGGTGTCCGAGCGGCTGGCCGGCGCCAGCGACAACCTCTCGACGATGCTCGACGGCCGCGCAAAGGAGATCGCCGGCTCGCTGGAGAAGACCGGCATCGCGCTGACCGAAGGCCTCACCAGCGAAGCCCAGAACGTCACCCGCGCCATCAGCGAGACCGGCATGCAGGTCGCCGAGACGCTGACCACCCGGGTCGAGACCGTCAACAATACGCTGAAGGCGACCGGCGAGACGCTGGCCAAGGACATCTCCGCCCGCGGCGTCGAGGCGGCGGAACGCTTCGAGGTCTCGAGCCGCAGCATGGTCTCGCTGATCGAGAGCCAGAGCGAAGCCCTGCAGCAGCGCCTGGCGGAATCGGGCGAGGCGCTGCGCAACGCGCTCTCCAGCGAGGGCGAGAGCGTCACCGTGCGCCTCACCGAGGTCGGGCGCGGCGTCAACAACCTGCTCACCCGTCAGAACGAGGCTATCGCCGCGCGCCTCACCGAGGTCGGCGAGAATGTCCACGGGCTGATCGGCACGCATGGCGACACGCTGGTCAACCGCCTCAACGAAACGGTCAAGACCGTCGACGACCTGCTGCGCGAGCGCGGCGAATCGATCGTCCTGCGCGTCGGCGATGCCGGCCAGTCGCTCGGCTCGGCGGTCGACAAGCACGGCGAGACGCTGACCCATCGCATCACCGAGGTCGCCGACCGGGTCAACGGCCTCTTCGACGAACATGGCGGCAGGCTCGTCACGCGCCTCAACGAAACCGGCGAAACCGTTCACGCCCTGCTCGACGAACAGGCCAACGCGCTCGTCGGGCGCGTGTCCGGCGCCGGGCGCGATCTCGCCCAGCTCGTCGGCGAGCAGAGCGACAGCGTCGTCGCCCGCGTTTCGGGCGCCGGCGCCGAAGTCGCCAAGCTCCTCGAGGACCGCAGCGAGGCGCTGGTTTCCAGCGTGTCGGGCGCCGTCAATGCGGTCGAGACACGCCTGCGCGACGAGAGCGAAGTCCTTGTCAGCCGCTTGACCCAGGCGGGCCACGAGGTCAGCCGTGTCGTCGGTCAGGAGAGCGAGCGCATGATCTCGGGCCTGTCCGAGACTGGCGAGCGCGTCAGTGCCCTGCTCGATGAGCAGGCCGGCGCCATGACCGTGAAGGTTTCCCAGGCCGGGCTCGAGCTCAAGGACCTGCTCGGCAACGAGAGCCAGGCGGTGGCCAGCCGGATCGCCGATGTCGGCCGCTCGGTGCACGCCATCCTGTCGGAGCGCTCGGGCGCTCTTGTCAGCCGTCTTGCCGAAACCGGCGAAAGCATCGACCAGAAGCTCGACGAGCGCGGCCTTGCCCTGGCGGCTCGCGTGACCGACGCGGTGGAAGGCGCCCGCGCCGCGCTGGAGCAGCAGCAAACCGGCTTCCTCGCCAGCGTCGGCGAAGCCGGCGACAAGGTCGGCCAACTGCTCGGCGAACATCGCGAGACCATGGTCCGCGATCTCGTCAGCACCGGCCGGGAAGTCCACACTTTGCTCGGCGAGCAAAGCGAGGAGCTGGCGCGCCGCATGACGGAGGCGACCCGCACTCTCACCGAGACGATCAATGTCGACGGCCGCCATGTCGCCGACCGGGTCACGGAGGCGACGCAGGGGCTGCGCGAGACCTTCACCGTCCATGCCGAGGATGCGCGCACCATGCTCGCCGGCACCGGCCGCGAGATCGTGATGGCGCTGACCCAGCAAGGCGGCCGCGTCAACGAGGCGCTCACCGCCAACGCGCAGTCGATGCTGCGCTCGGTCGAGGACCGTGCCCAGGCGCTGACCGAGGCACTGGCCATTCGCCACGACGCGCTGACCAAGCTCTTCGACGAGCGCGGCAACGCCCTCGTCCTGGCACTCGACGACCAGAGCGGACGCGTCGGCGCGACGCTGGCCGCCAATGCGGACACGATGCTGCGCTCGGTCGAGGAGCGCGCCCAGGCACTGTCCGACGCGCTCGCCAGCCGCCACGATGCTCTCAGCCGTCTCTTCGACGAGCGCGGCAACGAGATCGAGACGGCCATCGGGTCACGTCTCGGCGCATTGTCGCAGCTGTTCGACAGCCAGGGCCGGCAGGTCGAGGAGAGCCTCGCGACGCGCCTGGCCGCTTTCGAGGATATCATCGTCCATCAGGGCGGCACGCTGACCGCGAAGATTTCCGGCGACGCGCGCGAGCTGACGGAAGCGCTCAACAGCGGCATCGCCCAAGTCGAGAAGCTGATCTCGCAGGACGGCGTCTCGCTGGCCGACAAGGTCGGGACCCGCGCGCTGGAAGCGGCCGAGCTGCTCGCCAACCGCACCCGCGAGGCCGCGGATGCGATGGAAGGACAGATCAAGCTGTTCGAGGAGCGTTCCGGCGCCAAGAGCGCCGAGATCGCCGGTGCTCTCGACAGCCTGATCGCCCGCATCGACGGCAGCCTCGGCTCCCGCGCCACCGCCCTCAACGAGGCGCTGGTGGAACGCACGGTCGATATCGCCCGCGTACTGGCGGAAGGCGGGCGCGAGGTCACGCGCGCCCTTGCGCTCAAGGCCGACGAGATCGGGGAGGTCGTCACGTCGAAGAGCGAATCGCTCACGCGCACGCTCAGCGACAAGGCCGATACGATCAACGCGACGCTGGGCGGCCGCGCCCTGCAGATCGCCGACACGCTCGACCAGAGTGTGGCGCGCTTCGAGGAGCGCGTGGTCGGCAGGCTCGACACCGTCTCGCAGACGCTGGATACGCGCGGGGAAGAGATCGCAAGCACGCTGCAGGGGCGTTCCGAAGCCATCGCCGCGGCGCTCGCCGAGCGTGCGCAGGAACTGCGCAGCCTCTTCGAGCACAATGGCACCGGCATGGTCTCGGCCCTCGCCCAGCAGAGCGAGGCGATCGCGGCTGCGCTCAACGAGCGCGCCGAGCAGCTCCGGACCCTGTTCGACGACCGCGGGCTCGGCATCGTGGCCGCGCTTGGACGCCGGGGCGATGCGATCTCGACCGCGCTTGACGCGCGCACCGAGCAGCTGCGCAGCCTGTTCGAGGACAAGGGCGGCGACATCGTCGCGGCCCTCGGCCAGCAGGGCAGCGCCATCTCGCATGCGCTGGACGAGCAGACCGGTGCATTGCAGGCGATCTTCGACCGCAAGGGGGCCATCATCGTCGACGCGCTCGAGCGCCACAGCGAGACGGTCTCGGCCTCGCTGGACGAGCGCACGGAGGCGCTCCGGAGCCTGTTCGACGCCCGGGGCAGCGGCATGATCGACGCGCTCGGCGAACGGGGCGAAGCGCTTGCCGCAGCCTTTTCCGCGGCGGGCGAGACCGTGGTGCGCGCCCTCGAGGCGCGCGGCAATGCCGTCGTCGCCGGACTGCGCGATCGCGGAGCCGCGATCGCCGATGCCGTGGAGACATCCTCCAATGCGCTACGGGAGACGCTGGAAACCGGCTCGCGCCAGTCGATCGAGGCGCTTGTCGGCACCAACGAGCAACTGCGCGAGGAGCTGGGCGGCATGCTCGGCCGCCTCGGCGAGGCCAACAAGCTGATGCAGCAGATCGTCAACGGCGCGAACAAGAACCTCGCCGCCGTCGAGAACGGGCTGTCGACCCGGGTCGGCGAGTTGCAGACGGTGATCGGCACGGTGATGGAGGAGGCCAACCGCGCCTCGCAACAGGTCACGACGCAGATCGCTGATCTCAAGGGCTTCTCGGAAGGCACGCTGCGCGACGCCACCGCCCTCATCGCCCAGCTTGACGACAAGGGCACCTCGCTCAGCGAGGTCTCGCAAGCCAGCAGCGCGGCGCTCAGCGCCGTGGTCGGCCGGCTGGAACAGGTCGAGGCCCGTGTCGGCAAGGCTCTGGCCGAGCGGCGCGACTCGCTGGAGGAGCTGCACGGCCTGATCAGCAGCCGCACCGACGATGTCGAGGCGATCACCCGCTCCTTCTCCTCGTTGATCGACGAGTCGCTCGGCACCGCGGAGGCGCGCGCCCGGCAGATCGGCGCCGTGCTCTCCGACTCGGCCGAGGCGACCACCAGCGCCATCGCCCAGCAGTTCGAGACGATCCGCGCCACGACCGGCAAGGAGCGCGAGCGCACGGCGGAAGCCCTGCGGGCAGCCTATGCCGAGGTCACGAGCGAGATCGGCGGCGAGCTGTCGAAGGTCACCGAGCGCTTCCAGAAGGCGGCGCAGGAGATGCGCGGCGTCACCGGCGAAATCCAGCGCGAGCTGGAAGCGACGCGCGCCGAGCTGAAGCGCGGCGTGCTCGAGCTGCCCCAGGAGACGCAGGAATCGGCCTCGGCCATGCGCCGCGTGGTTGCCGAGCAGATCAAGGCCCTGAACGATCTCACCGATATCGTGACCCGGGCCGGTCGCCGTGGCGACGTCTCGCTGCCGATCGACCAGGGCACTCCGCGCCGGATGAGCGTCGCGGCCGCGCCGGCTCCGGCCTATGCGCCGCCGGCGCCCAAGCCTGCCGTGGCCGAAGGCCCTGCCCTGCGTCCTTCGCTCGACGCCGCGCCTCAAGCGCCCCGCAGCGAGCCGGGGGCCCGCAGCGGATCGGCCCAGCCCGAGGCCAAGCCCGCCCAGCGCCCCGCTCCGGCCCAGGAGGCTTCACGCCGGGTGCCCGAGCCGCAGCAGCCCGCGAAGTCCGGCTGGCTTTCGGACCTGCTGGTGCGCGCCTCGCGCGACGACAAGGCGCCGGAAGCAAGCAAGCCGACGACGCATTCGATCGAGAAGCTCGACTCGCTCTCGGTCGACATCGCGCGGATGATCGACCACGACGCCGCCGTCGAGCTGTGGGATCGCTACAAGCGCGGCGAGCGCAATGTCTTCACCCGCCGGCTCTACACCCTGCAGGGCCAGCAGACCTTCGACGAGATCCGCCGCAAGTACCGGCGCGACTCGGAGTTCAAGGACACGGTCGACCGCTATATCGACGAGTTCGAGCGGCTGCTCGGCGAGGCGTCGAAGGACGATCGCGACTCGATGGTGGCGAAGACCTACCTGACTTCGGAGACCGGCAAGGTCTACACCATGCTGGCCCATGCCAGCGGGCGCTTCGAGTAAGCCTGCGCATCTCGCATCGCGAAAAACGGCGAAGGCCGCCCCTCCGGGCGGCCTTCTCTTTTCCGGCCTGTGTCGCCGTCCCCTCGGGGCGGCTTCAGGCCGCGGTCTCGACGCGGATGTCGCCGCCGTTCAGAAAGCATCTCTTGTCGAAAAGCCGCAGGTCGACCGGGTTGGGAAGGCGGATATCGGTGATGTCCGGAAACGGCTTGGCGGCGGGATCGTAGGACCGGTCGACCTGCGAGAGCAGGACGATGATCAGTCCACGTTCGCGGGCCAGCGCCTTGAGGTCGCGCATCTGTCGCGACAATTCGGGCGTGTCGCGGCGCTGGTCGAGCAGTTGCAGATAGTCGAGCAGTTGCAGATAGTCGATCACAGCGAGCGTGCCGAACGGAGCCGACGCCAGCGCCGTTCCGACATAGCCGGCGCTGATCGCATCCGAGCAGTCGAGATCGAAGAAGACTTCGAGCTCAGTGCTCTCGAAGCCGAGCACGCGCAGGCGCTCGACCACGTCGGCCGGCGTATATTCCAACGAGAAGAACGCGCTGCGACGCCCTGCCCTGGCCGCCTCGGCGGCGAGGGCGAGGCCGACCAGCGTCTTGCCCTGGCCGGGGCGGCCCGCGACGAGCACCAGGTCGCCCGGTTCGAGCCGGCGATTGAGCGCCGTCGCCGCGCTGGCAACGGGCTGCCTGGCAGCGAGCAGGCTCCAGCTCCGATAGCCTTCGGCCGCGGCGATGCGGTCGAGCGCCGCATGAAGTGGAATCTGTTCGCGGCGATGCAGGAGCTTGGCCCTGCGCTTGAGATGATGGATCGGCACCGAGAGCTTCATGCGGAGACCTCCTATCGCAGGCAGACGGCGCAATCCCTCCTCATGCGTGTGCCCGAACAGTCGGTCGGAACGTCGCGAAAGCCCCGCATGCTGATGCTTCCCGCTGGAGGGGGGCGGCTCGGGCCAAACCGGCGTCGCAGCCTAGGTCGATTCGCCGCGCCGGAACATCGCGGACCTAGCCAGCGGACAGCCGATCAGCGCGCCCAGCGGACGATGTCGATCAGCACCTGCGACAGCGCGCGGTCGAGCGCCTGAGCCGCGCCAGGGCCATCCACCGCAGCCACCGGCACCCGGGCCGAAAACAGCTTGGCACGCTGGATCCTGCCGCTGGCATCGCCGACGATCTTGGCGGTGATCTCGACCACGGCCGTGCCGGAAGCGGCGTCGATGTTGAAACTGCGGATATCGGTGACGAGCTGGAGACTCGGCGTGATGCCCTGCCCCGGCGCCGAGACCGAACCGATGCGGCTGGCGTTCTCGAAGGTCTGGATGAGCCGCGTCTGCACCAGCGCCGGCACCTGGTCGGCCCATTGCGCGCCGCCCAGGAAGGAGAGCGCGCCACTCGAATCCTTGACGATGACCCTGTCGGAATCGAGCGTCTGCACGGCGGTCGGCCGGGCAACGACCATCGTGGCGTGCGAGCCGCCAACACGTCCGAAACCGCTGGGGGCCGTGAGGTCGAAAGTGGTCGGCGTCGGCCCGCCGCCGCATCCGGCCAGGGCCAATCCGGCGGAGAGGACCAGCGCGCGCAAGCTGCGACGGGCCATGACGGTCTGGAATGCCTCGGTCGTCATCGGCTAGCGGGATCCGTTGTATTGCGGGAGCGGCGGCTTGCCGCCGAAGATGAATTGCTGCGGGTTGCGTTCGAAATTCCGGAGCGTGCGATTGAGTTCCGTCAGCACGCGCTTCGCCTCCGACACCGTCGAATCGACATTGCGCAGCCCCGACCCGGTGAAGCGGTTAATGCCGAGGGTGATCTCGGCGGTGCGCTTGTCGAGGTTGTCGGCGAGGACGCGGATCGACTTGGCAGCATCCGAGACCTCGGTCAGGGCGCTGCGGCCATCGGGACCCGAGGCGGTGTTGAGGAAGGCCTGCGCGCCCTTCAGAACACCCTCGACCTGATCGGCGGCGTGATTGAGCTTGTCGGTGATCGAGGCGATATCCTTGACCGCCTTGCTGACCTCCTGGCTTGATCCGCCGAGCGCCCCGGTGAACTTGTCGACATTGTCGACGATATTGGCCACCTTCTGCCGGTCCACCGACTTGACCACCTCCGTCAACTCCTCGCTGAGGCTTTGCAGCTTCTGCGACAGCGGCTGGATCGTGTCGGCGATGTTGCCGAAGCCGGCCATCAGCTTGTCGAGCCCGTCGGAGTTCTTGCCGAGCGCCTCGGAGAATTTCTCTACGTTCCGCACCGTGTTGTTGATCGGCTCGCGGTTCTGCTTGATCAGCCCGTCGAGCGAGGTGAGCATGCCGTCGGCCTTCTGCGCTACGTTGCGGACAGTCTCGATGATGTCCTGCAGTTCGGAGCGCTCGGCGATGATGGTCGGCATGGGCTCGCCGGGCTTGGCCGTCAGCACCGGCGCGTCTGGTGCGCCGCCGATGAGTTGGAGGGCGACGACGCCGGCGAGGCCCTGCGCCTCGATGCGCGCGCGGGTGTCCTCGCGGATCGGCGTGGTCGAGGACACCTGGATGACGGCGTAAATCCGCCTGGGATCGTCCGGCTGCAGCTCGATATTGGTGACCTCGCCGACGCGCAACCCGTTGAAGAGTACGCTCGAGCCGCGGCCGAGCCCCGTCACCGACCCGGTGAAGATCACGCGGATGTTTTCCTTGCGGCCGGCGCCGCCACTGTTGAACCAGTAGACGAAGCCGAACGCCGCCGCGAGGACCGCCAAGGTGAAAAGACCGACGAGAGCGTAGTTGGCACGCGATTCCATGGTTAGCCGCTTTGCTCCCGCTTCCCGGCCGGCTGCCGGGCCATGGCGCGCTCTCCGCCGAAATAGGCTTTCAGCCACGGATGGTCGGATGCCAGCATCGTCGCCAGCGGGCCGACGGCGATGACTTTCCTGTCCGCCAACGCAGCGATTCGGTCGCAGGCATCATACAGGCTGTCGAGATCGTGGGTCACCATGAACACCGTGAGGCCCAGCGTCTCCTTCAGCGTCACGATGAGATCGTCGAACTCGGCAGCGCCGATCGGGTCGAGCCCCGAGGTCGGCTCGTCGAGGAAGACGATCTCGGGATCGAGCGCGAGGGCGCGCGCCAGCGCCGCGCGCTTGATCATGCCGCCCGAGAGCTCGGAAGGCGCCTTGTCGGCCGCATCCTGCGGCAGGCCGACGAGATCGAGCTTCACCATCGCCAGTTCGTCGAGCAGGTCCGGCGGCAGATCGAGATATTCCCGCATCGGCACCTGGATGTTCTGCTTCACGGTGAGCGCGGAGAACAAGGCGCCCTGCTGAAACATCACGCCGATGCGCCGTTCGAGCCGGCGTCGCTGCGGCGGCGAAAGCCGGTCGACGTCTTCCCCGAAGATCTCGATCATCCCGCGCTGCTTGCGCACGAGACCGAGGATCGTCCGGGTCAAAACCGATTTGCCCTGGCCGGAGCCTCCGACGAATCCGAGAATCTCGCCGCGCATGACGTCGAGATCGAGGCCGTCCATGATGACCTTCTCGCCGAAGGCGACCTTGAGATTGCGGACGCGGATGATGGCGCCGGACCCGCCCTGCCCCGCAGGCTCTCCGCCGCCGTCGCGTCGCTGCGCCGCCTCCAGGCCGATGTCGCGCTCGCCCATGCTCAAAACTCGATCGAGGCGAAGAAGATCGCGAACAGGCCGTCGACGACGATGACCATGAAGATCGCCTTCACCACCGAGGCGGTGACCTGGCGGCCGAGCGATTCGGCCGAACCCTTCACGGCGAGGCCCTCGATCGAGGCGATCAGCCCGATGACGAAGGCCATGAAGGGCGCCTTGATCAGGCCCACGGCGAAATGCTTCCAGGTGATGACCGACTGCAGCCGGGCCAGGAAGGTGTCGACGCCGATGCCGCCATAGAGCCAGGCAACGAGGCCGGCGCCGGTCAACCCGGCCATCGAGGAGATGAAGGTCAGGATCGGCAAGGAGATGATGAGCGCGAGAATGCGCGGCACGACCAGCACCTCGATCGGATCGAGGCCCATGACCCGGAGCGCGTCGATCTCCTCGCGCATCTTCATCGAGCCGATCTCGGCCGTGAACGCCGAGCCCGAGCGGCCGGCGATCATGATCGAGGTCAGCAGCACGGAAAGCTCGCGCAGCACGAGGATGCCGACCAGGTTCACGACGAAGGCCGTCGCGCCGAACTGCTGAAGCTGGAAGATGCCCTGCTGCGCGACGATGCAGCCGACCAGGAACGAGATCAGCATGATGATCGGCGCGCCGTTGAAGGCGATCAGCTCGACCTGGTTGACGAGCGATGGGCCGCGGAACTTGCGCGGACCGAGCACGACCGCAGCGGAGCCGACCACCACCTCGCCGAGGAACATGGCTCCGCCCACCATGTCGCGGCCGAAACGCACCACGGCCTCGCCGATATTCGCGAGCACGCTGACCACGCTGAAATGGTCGGGGGAACGGGGCTTGTCCTCGTCGTGGATCTGGACCTCGGCGAGCAGGATGCCATGCTCCGGCCTGCTGCTGACGATCTCGACCGAGGCGCCGTCGCGCTCCTGCCGGGCCTTCAGGCGGTTCAGCACATAGGCGCCGAGCGTATCGAGCCGGCTGACGTCCGAAAGATCGAGGCGCGCGCGGGCGCCATGCTGCAAGCGGCCCGAAATCTCGCCGACGAGCTTCTCCAGTCGCGGGGCCCGGTCCGCGCTCCAGGAGCCGGCCAGCGCAACGGCCAGCGTGCCGGCATCGTCCCGGAAGATCGCCTGAGGCTCGGCGGTGTCAACGCTCGGCATCTGCCCCTGATGTCCCTCACCCGGCCGACGAACACCTGCGGCCGTCTCCGCACCATCCGGCACCGAAATCCACCCCTGCACCCTGTATTGCCGCCACGGTGCCGCGTGGCAAGCCGGGGAGCTCCTCGCCCCGCCTCACGCGCAGGCACCGTTGCCGAAACGCCATAGCCGACGCCGGCGCGGCGGCCGTTTTCCCTGCGGAAGCAGGCAGGAATTCCTTAAGCATTCGTCGCGCAGGGTTTCCGAACCGTCATCTTCGGCCCCCTTGATTCGGCCATTCGATCGAAGGCAGACCGGTCATGAGCGACGCCCGCTCCCTGACACCGCTGAGCCAGAGCGATTACGACGCCATCGAAGCGGCCGTGATGGAAACCGCCCGTGGCCGCTGGTTCATGGCCGAATACGCCAAACGCAACCGGCAGGCCGACACGCTGCAGCTTCTGGGCGCCATCGGACGGATCGAGCGGGTCGTTGGGCTCGGCGTCCAGGAGACCAGCCGCGACGCCAGCCTGATCGAGGCGGCCGCCCTGATCAGCGACCTGCGCGTCGACCTCGAGCGGATCAGCGGCCGGGCGCAGGAGCGTTCGTCAGGACTTGCCGCCCAGATCGAACGTGCGGCCGGGTCCATCCTCGGGGCGACGGAAAGCATCCAGGAGGTCGCCTGGAATCTCAGGGAAGGCGGCGCCGAGACGGCATTGTGCGACCGCCTCGACCGGCACGCGGCCGAGGCTTCCCAGGCGGTCGGCCTCGTCGACAGCGTCGTCCAGCGCATCGACAAGATCGCGGATACCATCGCCATGCTCGATTCGAGCCTGCGCGCCTTCGGCGAGATCGCGCGCGACCCGAGCCCGCACTATCTGACCGCGACCGAACTGGCGGGGCTTGCTCCGCGGCCTGCCCCCTCGACCGGCAACGGCTTCCGGGCGGAGGAATTCGAGCAGCCCGCAACCCTGGCCAGCAGCGAACCGGAACAGGCGCAACCGCTCGACGATCCGGCGGACACCGAGCCGCGGATCGGAACGATCGAACTGCTCGACGACGACATCGTCTTCAGCGAACCGCCGGCGGCGGTGCTCTCGGGCTCGTCGGAGACCGGATTGCGCGACATCGACGCGCTGCCGGCCGAACGGAAGCTCGCCTTCTTCGCCTGAACCTCCCTTTGCTCTCCCGGCGGGATCAGTTCTCTCGCCGGATCGCGCTTTCGTGCCAGCGGCGCAGCAGGAGATGCGAGACGAGGCTGGTTGCCAGGAAGATCGCGACGCCTGAGAGCGAGATCATCGCCAGCGCTGCGAAGACACGTGGAATCTTGAGCTGGTAACCAGCTTCCAGGATGCGATAGGCCAGCCCCGAGGCGCTGCCGCCGGTTCCGGCGACGAATTCGGCAACGACGGCGCCGATCAGGGCCAGCCCGCCCGACACTTTCAGCCCCGCCAGGAAATAGGGCAGCGCCGCCGGCAGCCTGAGATAACGCAGGGTCTGCCAACGGCTGGCGCCATAGAGCTCGAACAGGTTGACGAGGTTGTGGTCGGCCGCGCTCAAGCCGAGGATCGTGTTCGACAGGATCGGGAAGAAAGCGACGATCCAGGCACAGATCAGGAGCGACAGGTCGATATCGTTGGCCCAGATGATGATCAGCGGCGCGATGGCGACGATCGGCGTCACCTGCAGCACGATCGCATAGGGCAGGAGCGCCATCTCCAGCCATTTCGACTGGCTGAACAGCACGGCCAGCGCAACGCCGATGACGACCGCGGCGGCCAGCGCAAGGAAGGTGATGCGCAGCGTCACCCAGAGCGAGGCGGACAGAGACGCCCAGTCGGCGACCAAGGTCCGGCCGACGAGAAGCGGGCCGGGCAGTACATAAGGCGGCACGTCGTTCCAGCGAACCGCGAATTCCCAGAGGCCCAGGACCAGCGCGCCGATGACGAGCGGCGCGAGGATGCGCGGCCAGATGCCGGTCGGCAGACCGAAGAGGCGAGTCTCGACCGGAACGGGCAAGGCTTCGGCCGCAGCGGAGGTTCGCGCCATGGTGTCGTCGGGCGGGCTCATGCGCCGATCGCTTCCTCGAGCTTGCCGGAAGCGATCCGGCAGAGATGGGCGTATTCGCCGGAGGTGCGGAAGAGCTCGTTGCGCGGATAGGGCGCATCGACCGGCAGATCGGCCATGACGCGGCCGGGCCGCGCCGCCATCACCACGATGCGCTGCGAGAGATAGACCGACTCGAAGACCGAATGGGTGACGAAGACCGCGGTGAAGCGTTCGCGCTGCCAAAGCGCGAGCAGGTCGTTGTTCAGGCGGTGGCGGGTGATCTCGTCGAGCGCGGCGAAGGGCTCGTCCATCAGCAGGATGCGCGGCCGCATCACCAGGGCCCGGGCGATGGAGACACGCATCTTCATGCCGCCGGAGAGCTCGCGGGGATACGATTTCTCGAAGCCGGCCAGACCGACCAGCGCCAGCATCTCGGCCGCCCGCGCCTGCGCCTCGCTTCGGGCGACCTTCTTCAGAGTCAGCGGCAGCATGACGTTGGCGAGCGCGTTCGCCCAGGGCATCAGCGTCGAGTCCTGGAAGACGAAGCCGAGCTCGCGCCTCTGCCCCGTCCCTGCCTCGTCGCGGCCGGGCCAGTCGATCGTGCCTGCTGAAGGTGCTCCCAGCCCCGCGATCATGCGCAGCAGGGTCGACTTGCCGCAACCGGAGGGGCCAAGCAGGCTGACGAACTCCCCCGCCGCGAGGTCGAGATCGACGTCGCGGACCGCGAGCGTGCCGTTGCCGAAGCGCTTGGAGACGCTGCGCAGGGCCACGAGCGGCGCGGCCTCGGCCGGCGCCGGTCCGCTCGCGCCCGATGATGCAATGACCGTATCCAAAACCGACCGATCCGCTGCTCTCAGCCCTTGCCGACGCCCTGGTTGATGAAATCGAGGCTATAAGCCTTCTTCACGTCGACGCCCGCCGGGAAAACCCCGACGTCGCTCATCGTCTTGTAGAAATTGGCCCAGCGCAGATCGGTCATGGCACCGATGCCGAGCGTCACCGCGTCGCCCGAGCGGACGATGCCGTTCTCGTTCATCACCTTGACGGCGTAGTCGATCTTCTCCTGATCCATGTCCGGATTGTCCTTCAGGATCAGGGCGTTGGCGGCAGCGGCTTCGGGGCCGGCCTTCATGTACTGGTCCCAGCCTTCGAGCGTCGCGGTGACGAAGCGCTGCACGAGGTCCTTCTTGGCGTCCATCAGCTTGCGCGAGACGTTGATCGTCGTGTTGTAGGCGTCGAAACCGTTATCGGCCAGGAGATGGACGACCGGGTTCACGCCGGCCTTCCGGATGGCGAAGGGCTCGGAGGAGAGGAAGCCCTGCTGGGAGAGCTTCTTGTCTGCGAGGAACGGCGCCATGTTGTAGGTGTAGGGGCGGATCTGCTCGTCGGTGTAGCCGAACTTGGCGCGCAGGAACGGCCAGAACGCCGTGCGCGCCTCGGCGCCGATCAGGATCGGCTTGCCCTTCAGCGCGGCCAGCGAATCATTACCCTGGTCGGGATGCGAGATGATGACCTGTGGGTCCTTCTGGAAAATCGAGGCGATCGCCAGGAAGGGGATGTTCTCCTGCGCGAAACGGATCGCCTCGAAGCTCGTCGACATGGTCATGTCGACACGCCCGCCGAGCAGCAGTTGCGACGGGTTCTGCTGCGGGCCGCCCGGCCGGATCTCGACGTCGATGCCGTATTTCTTGTAGATGCCATTGGCCAGGGCGAGATAGAAGCCGCCATGCTCGGCCTGGGCGCGCCAGTTGGTCTGGAAGCTGAGCTTCTCGAGGCTCTGCGCGCTGACCCGCGCGCCCGGCACCGGCACCAGCGCGGCAGCCGCGGAGCCGCCGAGCAGGCCGAGGGCAGCGCGCCGGTTCAGGCGATATTTCATCATCGTCATCTGCAAGACTCTCCCCGCGTCGGGACCGGCGACCTCTGGCGTTATAGCCTTATGCCATGCGATAGCGTGGCATAAATCGCAACGCCGACCTGCCGCATGCACAGCCGCGGCAACCTAGGCCGCCATCGACAGGCCCGATCATGACCGCACGCTTCTGGGGCGACCTGAAGAGCTCCGATTTCGCGGCTCTTCCGCGCGAGAGCACCGTCGCCGTGCTGCCTCTGGCGGCGATCGAGCAGCACGGCCCGCATCTGCCGGTTTCGACCGATACCACCATCATGAACGGGATGCTGGCGCAGGCGATGCCGCTGGTCGGCCCCGATCTCGACGTGCTGGTGCTGCCGACGCAAGCCGTCTGCAAATCGAACGAGCACCTGCATTCGCCTGGCACGCTCACTATCGGCTGGGAGAGCGCGATCCGCTCCTGGATCGAGATCGGCGAAAGCGTGAAGCGCGCCGGCTTCCGCAAGCTCGTGCTGCTGACCTCGCATGGCGGCAATGTCGACCCGATGAAGATCGCCGCGCGCGAACTGCGCGTCAGCCACGGTATGCTGGCGGTGACCACGGCCTGGATGTCCTTCGGCCTGCCGGATGGGCTCTTTGCCGATCTCGACGTCCGCCACGGCATCCATGGCGGCGATGTCGAGACGGCGCTGATGCTGCATTTCCGGCCCGATCTCGTGGACATGAGCCGGACCGAGCGCTTCGAGCCGCTGATGCTGCCGATGGCCGGGGAAGGCTATCGTTGGCTGCGGCCGACCGGGCCGCACGCCTTCGCCTGGATGGCGCAGGATGTGCACCCGGCGGGCGTCGCCGGGGACGCCAGCCTCGCAACGGCCGAGAAGGGCAAGGCCACCGCCGCGCTGCAGGCGCAGGGCTTTGCCGAGCTGATGGCCGATGTAGCCCGCTTCCCGCTGGCGAAGCTGCACAAGGCCGACTGATTCAGTCGGGATCGAGCAGGCGCGCGCCGGTTCCCTCCTCCGCCAGCCGGTCCCAGGGATTGCGCAGCGGGCAGTCCTTCACCGACAGGCAACCGCAACCGATGCAGCCGGTGAGGTGGTCGCGCAGATGCGTCAGCCTCTCGATGCGCCGGTCGAGCTCCAGCTTCCAGGCCGAGGACAGGCGCGTCCAGTCGGCCGCCGTCGGCGTGCGCTCCCGCGGCAACGCCTTGAACGCCTCGCGGATCGTCTTCAGCGGGATGCCGGCGCGCTGCGCGACCTTGATGATCGCGACGCGCCGCAGCACCTCGCGGGCATAGCGGCGCTGGTTTCCCGCCGTGCGATGGCTCCGGATCAGCCCTTCCGCCTCATAGAAGTGCAGGGCCGAGACGGCGAGCCCGCTGCGGCGGGCCACGTCACCGACGCTCAGTTCCATGGGCAGGTGCCGCGCGACGGCCATGCGGGACCCCTCCGCTTTTCGGGTATTGACCTTAACCTTACTTGAGGTTCTATAAGCCCCGCTCCCGTGACGCAAACCGGAGCGCATCCATGCTCAAGAAGCTCGACTCGAGGATCAGGCTGGCGCTGATCTACGGCAGCGGCCGTGAAGGCCGTCTCTGCGACAAGGTCGCCGGCTGGGCGATCTCGCAGATCGAAGGCGACGGCCCGTTTGAACTGGCGATCATCGATCCCGTCTCGCTGGAACTGCCGCCACGCCATGTCGGCAGCGGCCACCCGGCGCTCGAGCAGGTGCGGCAGGCCGTCGACTGGGCCGACGGCTTCATCGTCGTCACGCCGGAATACAACCGCGCCTATCCGGCGATCCTGAAGTTCCTGATCGACTCGATCGGCCCGGAATGGCGCGGCAAGCCGGTCGGCTTCGTGTCCTATGGCGGGATCTCGGGAGGCCTGCGCGCGGTCGAGCAGCTTCGGCTCGTTTTCGGCGAGCTGCATGCAGCACCGATCCGTGACGGCGTCGCCTTCTCCGATGCCTGGAGCCGCTTCGATTCCGAGGGGCGGCTGCTGGATGCCGACCGGGCCGAACAGGCGATGGCGACGATGCTGGCGCAGCTCCACTGGTGGGCGAGCGCATTGCGGACCGCCCGGCAAACCGTGCCCTATGGCCAGTTCGCACCTGCCTGATACGTCACGCGAGCGTGGGGGAGTGCTTCACAAATCCGAACTGGCGTCCGTGCCCGCGGGGTTGAACAATAGCCCTGCAAGCAAGGGAGCCGGGACGGATATGAAGCTCAAACTTCTCCGCAACGCGACGTTGAAGCTCGAATATGGCGGCAGGACCTTCCTGATCGACCCGGATTTCGGCGTGCCCCTTAGCCGCCGCTCCTTCACCGGCCGCTCGCAGAACCCGATGGTGCCGCTGCCCGAGCCGATCGAGGACATCGTCGCCGGCGTGGACACGGTGATCGTCTCCCATCTCCATGCCGACCATTTCGACGACATCGCCAAGGCCCGCGTGCCGAAGACCCTGCCGGTGATCTGCCAGCCCGGCCAGGAGCAGGCGATCGCCGAAGCCGGCTTCGCCGCCGTCACGGCGGTCGACTGCTATGTCAGGCTCGGGCCGATCGTGCTGAAGCGCCATCCGGCCCAGCACGGCACCGGCGCCGTGGCCGAGACGATGGGGCCGGTGATGGGGCTGAGCTTCGAGGCGCCGGGCGAGCCGACGCTCTACTGGTGCGGCGATAGCGTGCTCTACCCACCGCTGCGCGATGCCATCACCGCAACCGGTCCGGATGTCATCGTCAGCCACTCCGGCGGGGCGATGTGGGACGGGACGCCGATCATCATGGACGCCGCGCAGACGCTGGCCCTCGCCGAGTCCTTCCCACGCGCCATGGTGATCGCGACCCATATGGAGGCGCTCGACCACTGCACGGTGACCCGCGCCGCCTTGCGCAAGGCGGCAAAGGAACGCGGCATCGACAGCGAGCGCCTGCGGATACCGGCGGATGGAGAAACGCTCGCGATATCGGCTCCTGCGATGGTGTAACGGCGAGCATCGGCAGGCGCCGGCCCGGATGAGCAGGGCGTCTTCGCGCGCTCAGGGATTGGCCGGGCGAAGCAGCTTGCGCACCGACGAGGACGCGACCACCGTGTCACGCGTGGCGAAAGCCTCATGGTTGGTCTCGATCTCAGCGAGATCGTAGCGGTAGTTGACCATTACGCCGTGGGACTCCCGCAACCCGCGCGCCGACAGGTTGCCACCGACATTGATGCGCTCGAGCCGCGCGCCATTGCCGAGATGGAAACGCGCCACGGGATCGATGACGCGTCCCGAGCTCGTGCGTGCGCGCAGCAGATACTGAGCCGCCATCTGTCCGAGCAGCTTGTCGCGGCGCGCCTTCGTCAACTCGTCGAGCGAAATCGTCTCGCCTGCCGGCCGCGCGAGTTCGGAGCGCTCTTCGCTGCTGAGGCGGAAGTCCCCCGGCTCTGCCGCGATGCCGGCGAGCCAGCGAGCGAAGCCCGGTACCGGCGAGAGCGTGACGAAGGTATCGAGCCCGGGCAATTCGCGCTTGAGATCCTCGGCGACCTGCTTGATCAGGAAATTACCGAAGGAGATGCCGCGCAACCCTTCCTGACAATTCGAGATCGAATAGAACACCGCCGTCGTCGCCTGCTGCGCCGGAATCACATCGCGCTCCGGCTCGAGTAATTCGCCGATGGAGTGCGGGATCGCAGTCGTCAGCGCGACCTCGACGAAGATCAGGGGATCGTCGACGAGCTGCGGGTGGAAGAAAGCGAAGCAGCGCCGGTCCGCCGGCTCGAGCCGGCGGCGCAGATCGTCCCATCCCTGGATCTCGTGAACCGCCTCGTAGCGGATGATCTTCTCCAGCACGTTGGCCGGTGTGCGCCAGTCAATCCGCCGCAGCACGAGGAAGCCGCGGTTGAACCAGGAACCGAAGAGATGCCGGAAATCGGTATCGACAGCCTTGAGATCGGGTTCGACCTCGATCGCCTCGAACAGGGCCTCGCGCATCTGGACCAGCACATGCGTACCCTCGGGCGCGAGGTTGAGACGACGCAGCAATTCCTGCCGGCGCGGCTCGGAGGCGAGATGCAGCGCCGCAATGGCAGCCGCGTCCGGTGCCTCGCGATAGCGCTCGATCGCCTTGTCGAGCGCCTCCGGATCCGGTCCGAAGCGCTCCTTCAGCAGGTTGAAGAAGGCGAGCCGCCCCGGCTTGTCGAGGCGCTGCCAGGCTTCGAGCACCGCCTGGGCCAGCGCCATGCCGGAAGCCTCGCCCCGGCCGGAGAGCAGGTCCTCGCAGAGCCGGTCGATCGAGCGGGCTCCCTTGCCGAGGAAGCGCTCGAAGCCGATCAGGGCACGGCCGCGGTCGGCGACATTGATCAGCAGTTCGCCGAGAAACGCCATGTCGATGCGGGCTCCCTATGTTGCACCGCAATCATATACGAGATCGGCCCTCGGAAAACCGGGTCTCAGCGCAACAGGTTCCACGCCTTGAGGAAAAAATCGGGAGCGCCGAAATTGCCGGACTTGAGCGCGACCACCATGTCGGGGCCGTCGACGACGCGTGTCCAGGGCACGCCGGGGTCGATTTCCGGGCCGACCTCGAGCGTGCGGATGCCGAGACCGAGCACGGTGGCGCCGGAGGTCTCGCCCCCGGCGACCAGCAGTCGCGTGACACCACCTTCGGAGAGAAGCCGCGCTACCTCGGCGAAGGCCTGCTCGACGGTGCTGCCGGCCTTCTCGCGGCCCAGCTTGTCCTGCACGGCTGCGACCTCGGCCGGATCGTCGCTCGAATAGAGCAGGAACGGCCTGTCCTCGGGCTGGGCCAGCGCCCAGCGGGCGAGGCCGGGCGCGTCCTGCCGCCCCTCGATCAGCGCGAAGGGATCGACCTTGAGCGCCGGATAGCCTGCTTCCAGCGCCGCCTTGATCTGCCCGCGTGTCGCGGTCGAGCAACTGCCGGAGATGATGCCCGCGCGGCCGGGAGGAGCCTTGATGTCCTGCGGCCCCGGGCGCTCCGGCAGCAAGCCGGCCCGCCGGAAATTCTGCGGCAAGCCCATCGCGATGCCCGACCCGCCGGTCAGCAGGACCTGCTCGGACACAGCATGGCCGAGCGTCATCAGGTCCTCGTTGGTGAGCGCGTCCGTCACCGCATAGCGCACGCCTTCGACCTCGAGCTTGGCAAGGCGGGCCTTCACCGCGCTGGGGCCGGCGAGAACCGTCGCATAGTCGACGAGGCCGACATCCATCTTCGCCTGAGCCGCCATCAGCCGCATCAGGTTCGAATCCCGCATCGGTGTCAGCGGATGATCCTTCATCGAGCTCTCATGCAGCGGCACCGCGCCGACGAAGAGATAGCCCTGATAGATCGAGCGACCATTCGCCGGAAATGCCGGGCAGACGATGGAGAGCTTGGCGTCGAGCCGTTGCATCAGCGCGTTCGCGACCGGGCCGATATTGCCTTCCGCGGTGGAATCGAAGGTCGAGCAGTATTTGAACAGGATCTGCCGGGCGCCGGCTGCCAGCAGCGCCTCGCAGGCGGCGAGCGAATCGTCCACCGCCTCCGCCACCGGGTTGGTCCGCGACTTCAGCGCCACCACCACGGCATCGGCTTCCGGCAAGGACACTCCGGGCGCCGGCACGCCGATGACCTGCACCGTGCGCATCCCGGCCCGGTTCAGCATCAACGCGACATCGGTCGCCCCGGTCATGTCGTCGGCGATCACTCCCAGAAGCACGGCGTTCTCCTCTCCCGCTTTCTGGGGCTGTTCTAGCCGCCGGCTGCGGGCGAAGCGAGGGCCCTCGCCGCATCGCCTGCCTGCCCATCCGGCATGTCGTCGAGCCTCGCCCAAAAACCGGGCATCCCTGCCCTCGAATTGATGCAGCGCAGCGTCGACGGCGCCGCCGTTCTGAGTCAACTTGGTCCCGGAAGGAACAAGTTCGCGGATACGAGGCCGGATCGGGGCGCTCTCTCCTGCTGCCGGACGTGCGTCGCAAATCGCGTTCGAAGAGGGGACAACCATGACGCTTCTCAGAACTCTGGCGACCGCCTCCGTCCTGGCGCTGGCGGCGCTGCACAGCTTCTCGCCGGCAAAGGCCCAGACGCCCTCGACATTGCGGATCGGGCTCCAGGAAGATCCGGACATGCTCGACCCGCACAAGGCGCGCACCTTCGTCGGGCGCATCGTCTTCATGGGGCTGTGCGACCGGCTGGTCGACATCACGCCGGAGCTCAAGCTGGTGCCTCGCCTGGCGACCTCCTGGGCGTTCTCCGCCGACGGATTGACGCTGACGATGAAGCTGCGCACCGATGCGAAGTTCCACGACGGCGAGCGCTTCGACGCGGCGGCGGCCAAGGCCAATATCGAGCGGGCCAAGACGCTGCCGGAATCGCTGCGGAAGTCGGAACTGTCTTCGGTCGACACGGTCGAGGCACCGGATCCGGCGACGCTGGTCATGAAGCTGAAGCGTCCCGACGCGACCCTGCTCGCCGCGCTCACGGACCGTGCCGGCATGATGCTGTCGCCGAAGTCCTTCTCCGGCGACGTCAGCGCCAAGCCGATCTGCTCCGGCCCATACAAGTTCGTCGAGCGCGTTCAGAACGACCGGATCGTGCTGGAGAAGTTCAAGGAACACTGGGAAGCCGACAAATACAACTTCGACCGCATCATCTATCGCGCGATTCCCGACACGACAGTGCGGCTCGCCAACCTGCGCTCGGGCGAACTCGACATGCTCGAACGGCTGGCCCCGACCGACGTGAAATCGGCGAAGGCGGACAGCTCGCTGAAAGTCGAGAGCATCGCCAATCTCGGCTATCAGGGCATCACCATCAACACCCGCAACGGCGACGCTGCCAAGCAGCCGATGGGCCAGGACAAGCGCGTGCGCCAGGCGCTCTCCCTCGCCATCGACCGGAAAGTCCTGAGCCAGGTGGTGTTCGAAGGGCTGTACGAGCCGATGAACCAACCCTTCAACCCCGGAAACTTCTACCTCAGCAGCGATTTTCCGGTGCCGGAGCGCGACGTCGCCAAGGCCAAGGCCCTTCTGAAGGCCGCCGGCCACGAGAAGGTCTCGGTCGAGCTCTTCGTCACCAACAATCCCGTCGACAACCAACTCGGCCAGGTCCTCCAGGCGATGGCGCAGGAGGCCGGGATCGACATCCAGATCCGCTCGACCGAATTCGCCAGCCAGTTGCGCGACCAGCAGCAGGGCAAGTTCCAGATGAGCCGCATCGGCTGGTCGGGCCGTATCGACCCGGACGGCAACATCCACCCCTTCGTCACGACCGGAGGCGGGCAGAACGACGGCAAGTATTCGAACCCGGAGGTCGACCGCCTGCTCAACCAGGCGCGCACGGTCTACGACCCGGCCGAACGCAAGAAGCTCTACGACGCCGCGCAGAAGATCCTGCAGGACGAGTTGCCGATCGTGTATCTCTACAATCAGACGGTGTTCTTCGCCTTGCGCAAGAACCTCGACGGCTTCGTCATCAATCCGGACGGCATGATCCGTCTGGCGGGGTTGAAGCGCTCCTAGGCGGCTCGGCGCGACAGCCGATGATCACGCTCATCCTCCGGCGGATCCTGATCGCGATTCCGACGCTGTTCCTGGTCTCCCTCTTCGTCTTCGCCCTGCAGCGCGCGCTGCCGGGCGACCCGGTCCTGGTGATGGCCGGCGAAGAGCGCGATCCGGAGGTGCTGGCCCGGCTGCGCGAGCTCTATCGCATGAACGATCCGCTCTTCGTGCAGTTCTTCGCCTGGCTTGGGCAGGTCGTGCAGGGCGATTTCGGCCGTTCACTGCGCACCGGCGAGCCGGTGCTGGGCCTGATCCTGCAGAAGTTGCCGGTAACCTTGCAACTGGCGACCGCGGCGATCCTCGTCGCGATCGCCATCGGCGTTCCCGCCGGGATCCTGGCGGCGCGGCGCAAGGGCACGGTGGTCGACTATTCGACGAGCGCGCTTGCGCTTTCCGGGCTGTCGATCCCGAACTTCTGGCTCGGGATCATGCTCATCCTGCTCGTCTCGGTGCACCTGAAATGGCTGCCGGCCTCAGGCTACGAGTCGATCTTCGTGCATCCCTGGGCGGCGATCGAACGCCTGATCATGCCGGCTTTCGTGCTCGGCAGCGGCCTGGCGGCCTTCCTGATGCGCCACACCCGCTCCGCCATGCTCGAGGTCTTGCGTTCCGATTATGTTCGCACCGCCCGCGCCAAGGGACTGGATGAGGATACCGTCGTGCATCGCCACGCCCTGCGCAACGCGCTGGTGCCGATCATCACGCTGACGACGCTGCTGTTCGGCGAATTGCTGGCCGGTGCGGTGCTGACCGAGCAGGTCTTCACCATTCCCGGCTTCGGCAAGCTCATCGTCGATGCCGTGTTCAACCGCGACTACGGGGTGGTGCAGGGCGTGGTGCTGTGCACCGCCATCGGCTTCATCCTGATGAATCTTCTCGCGGACGTCCTGTACATACTCGTCAATCCACGGCTGAGGGCGGCCTGATGGCATCGGTGGATTCGATCTCCTCCGGAGCGACGGGCGGAGCGACGGCGCGGCCGGGCGTGCTTGCCCGGCTGTCGCGCAACCCCGCGGCGCTGATCGGCGGCGGGCTCGTGCTGCTATTCGTGCTGATGGCGGTCCTGGCCCCAGCGCTGCCGCTGGCTGACCCGTTCAAATCCAATTTCCTCGCCATCCGGAAGCCGCCCTCTTCCATCTACTGGTTCGGCACGGACGAACTAGGCCGGGACCAGGTTGCGAGACTGTTCTTCGGCGCACAGGCCTCGCTGCTTGCCGGCATCGTCTCGGTGCTGATCGCCGTCGCGGTCGGGCTGCCCTTCGGGCTTCTGGCCGGCTGGTACGGCGGCTGGATCGACATCGTGATCTCGCGCGTCACCGAGGCGCTGCTGGCCTGCCCCTTCCTGATCCTCGCCATCGCCTTTGCCGCGGTGCTCGGCCCGTCGCTGACCAACGCGATGATCGCGATCGGCCTGTCGGCCGTGCCGATCTTCATCCGGCTGGTGCGCGGGCAGGTGATGAGCGTGAAGGTCGAGGATTTCGTCGAGGGCGCCCGGGCCGTCGGCGCGCGCGACCTGCGTTTGATGTTCCGGCATGTCCTGCCCAACACGCTTTCCCCGATCATCGTGC
The DNA here is from genome assembly GCF_001898115.1 of Allobosea sp. 67-29. Taxonomy (GTDB): domain Bacteria; phylum Pseudomonadota; class Alphaproteobacteria; order Rhizobiales; family Beijerinckiaceae; genus Allobosea. The sequence continues at coordinate 399,045 of NZ_MKSQ01000008.1, forward strand.
AATCGACCCTGTTCATGGCGCGGGCGATCATTCTCGAAGCCGCCCTCTCCTTCCTCGGTCTCGGGCAGCAGCCGCCGGCGCCGTCCTGGGGGCAGATGCTGAACGTCGCCAAGAACTTCATGGAGCAGGCGCCATGGATGTCGGTGGCGCCGGGCGTCTGCATCTTCCTGGCCGTCCTCGGCTTCAACCTCCTCGGCGACGGCTTGCGCGACGCGCTCGATCCGAGGGAGAACTGACCGGCCGAAGACCCAACTTCAAGGATCGCCCCATGTTCACCACACGCCCCGAAATCCTGGGCACCTTCGGCGTCGTCACCTCGACGCACTGGCTGGCCACCGCCTCCGGCATGGCAATGCTCGAAAAGGGCGGCAACGCCTTCGACGCCTGCGCCGCCGCGGCCTTCGTGCTGCAGGTGGTCGAGCCGCATCTGGTCGGACCGGCGGGCGACATGCCGGCCGTGTTCTATGCGGCCGACACGAAGAAGGTCGAAGTGCTCTGCGCGCAGGGGCCGGCGCCGCAGGCGGCGACGATCGCCGCCTACAAGGCGCTCGGGCTCGACATGATCCCCGGTTCGGGCCTGCTCGCGACCGTCGTGCCCGGCGCCTTCGGCGGATGGATGACGCTGCTGCGCGACCATGGCCGGCTGGCGCTGCGCGAGGTGCTGGAGCCGGCAATCGGCTATTTCGAGCACGGCCACCCGATGCTGCCGCGCGTCTCGGATTCGATCCGCGAGCTCACCGACCTCTTCAGCAACGAATGGCCGACCTCGGGCGCGGTCTACCTGCCGGGCGGCAACGTGCCGGAAGCGCGCAAGCTCTTCGCGAACAAGGCGGCTGCGGCCACCTATCGGCGCATCCTCTCCGAGGCGGAAGCCGCCGGCTCAGACCGGCAGAAGCAGATCCAGGCCGCCTATGACGCCTGGTACAAGGGCTTCGTCGCCGAGGCGATGGATCGCTTCTGCCGCAGCACCGAGGCAATGGATTCCTCGGGCCGGCGCAACAAGGGCCTGCTCACCGCCGACGACATGGCGCGCTGGCAGCCCACCTACGAGACGCCCGCTTCGGCGACCTATCACGACTGGGAGGTCTTCAAGATCGGTCCGTGGGGCCAGGGTCCAGCCTTCCTGCAGACGCTGAAGATCCTGGAGGGCATCGACCTTGCCGGCATGGGGCCCGACAGCCCCGACTTCGTCCACCACGTCGTCGAAGCGATGAAGCTCGCCTTCGCCGATCGCGAGGCCTATTACGGCGACCCGGATTTCGTGAAGGTGCCGCTCGCCACCCTGCTCTCCGAGGACTATGCCGCCGGCCGCCGCAGCCTGATCGGCGAGCGGGCCTCACTTGAGCTGCGTCCCGGCATCGTCCCCGGATTCGAGGCGCAGGTGGCGCATGCGCTGAAGGCGCTCGGCGCCATCGCCCAGCCGGGCCAGACCAGCGCCGCCGTCGGGGAGCCGACCATGGCCTCGATGGTCGCGGCCGGGCGCAAGGGCGACACCGTCCATATCGACGTCATCGACAAATGGGGCAACATGATCGCGGCGACGCCGTCCGGCGGCTGGCTGCAATCCTCGCCGGTCATCCCGGAACTCGGATTCCCGCTCAACTCGCGGGCGCAGATGTTCTGGCTCGAAGAGGGCCTGCCGGCCTCGCTTGCGCCTGGAAAGCGGCCGCGCACGACGCTGACCCCCTCGATCGCTTTCGAAAGAGGTGAGCCGCGCCTCGCCTTCGGCACCCCGGGCGGCGACCAGCAGGAGCAGTGGCAGCTCGGCCTGTTCCTGCGCCGCGTCCATCACGGCCTGAATTTGCAGGAGGCGATCGACCTGCCGCTGTTCCACACGCAGCACTTCCCCTCCTCCTTCTATCCCCGCGCCTCGCGGCCGGGCCACCTGATGATCGAGGAGAGCATCGGCACGGCCGCCCTGTCCGAGCTCGCGCGACGCGGCCATGCGATCGAGAAGGCACCGGCCTGGACGGTCGGCCGCCTCACCGCGGCGGAACGCGACAGCGATGGCCTCTTGCGCGCCGCGGCGACGCCGCGTCTGATGCAGGCCTATGCCGCTGGCCGCTGAGGAACCGAGCCGATGACCTGGTCCATCGTCGCCCGCGACGCCGCGACCGGCGCCTATGGCGTCGCCGTGTCGACCTGCGCCTTCGCCGTCGGCGCCCGCGTGCCCTATGGCGGTGGACGCGTCGGAGCCATCGCGACCCAGGCCTTCGTCAATCCGCTCTACGGCATCGACGGCTTGCGGCTGCTCCAGGAGGGTCGCTCGGCGGTCGAGATCGTCGCAACCCTGACGGCCGCGGATGAAGGCCGGGCGCATCGCCAGCTGCATGTCATCGACCGCGACGGCAGGATCGCCGCCCATACCGGCGCTGCCTGCATCGACTGGTGCGGCGCCGTGGACGGGCCGCAGGTCTCGGTCGCCGGCAACATGCTGGCTGGCCCCGACGTCATCCAGCAGACGCTCAAGGCCTATATCGCCGCCTCGGCGCTCGATTTCGACGAGCGCCTGCTCGTCGCGCTCGAAGCCGGCGAGAAGGCCGGCGGCGACAAGCGCGGCAGGCAATCGGCCGCCATCCGAATCTGGAACGGCGAGCCGGTGCCAGGCCTCGACATCCGCGTCGACGACCATACCGACCCGCTCGCCGAGCTGCGCCGCCTCTGGCGGGTCGCGCATCAGCGCGCGGTCCCCTTCCAGCAGGCCTCGCCTTCACGCAGCCGCCCGGCCGGCGTCACCGACCGCGCCGAGCTCGACCGGCTATGCGCGGAATACGCCGCAGCGTGGAACGCCCGGCACCCTGGCGCCTGACCGGAAACCCCATTCTCGACGGGCCTGTCGCGTGATAGGGTGACGTTTCGTCATCCTGCCATGCCGACAAGCGGGGAATGCGATGGCCGATCGGGACAACGAAGCCCTCCAGAGGCGCATCGCCACCCTGGAGGCTCAGGTCGCAGCCCTGCTGCAGGCAATCTCGGCAGATCGGGGCGGCAACGTCGTCATCAACGCACCGGGCTCGCTGACCGTCAATTGCGGGCTCGGCATCGCGCTCAGCGCCGGCAGCGCCATGACGCTGACCGCCGGCGCCAGCATGGCGGTGACGGCCGGTGCGAATGCCAGCTTCGCAATCGGCAACCGCATGCGGATCAGCAGCGGCCAGGAGATCGCCTTCGAGGCACGCAGCTTCAATGTCGCTGCAGCCGTCGGATGCGCGATCGACAGCGGCCAGACCCTGGCCGTGAGCTCGGGCAAGGAGATGACCGTCACAGCCGGCAAGACGCTGGCCATCACGAGCGCCGACGCGACGACGTCGAAGAGCGGCGACGCCCGGCTGAGCATGAAGAAGGATGGCAGCGTCGAGCTGCACGGGCGCGACATCGCACTGGTCGCCTCCGGACGCCTCGAAGCGAAGGCGTCCGGCAACGTCACGATCAAAGGGTCCAAGATCCTGCAGAACTGACCGCGGTCAGGTCAGCTTGCCCCGCGCCGCGACCGGCAGCTCCCCGATCAGCTTGTCACCGCGCACGGTCACCAGCCGATCCACCATGTTGACGACGACGCAGACATGGTTCGGCACGATGCGCACCACCTCGCCGACAACAGGGCGCTCATTCGTGCCCGAGAGGTCGAGGAAGCCGTGCTCCTCGGCGAACTGCGCGATCCGCGCCCGCGGATATTCGAGGATGTAGCCGTGTCCGTCGAGGTTGCCCTTGTCGCTCGTCAGCGTCTTCGAGCCGGAGTCGAGGATGCCTCGCTCGGGCGCCGCCCGGCTCACCACCGAAGCGTAGACCGTCAACGCGCAGTCCTCGAGCGTCGCCACGCCGGCGGCGATCTGCATGCGGTCGTTGAAGATCGAAGTGCCCGAGCGGTGCTCGGTCGAGCCCTTGAGCTTGCCGATATGCGGCAGATTGGGCGAGCCGCCGGTCGAGACGATATCGGCCTTGAGGCCGGCTTCGCGCAGGCCGGCATTGGCCGTGTCCAGGAAGACCTGCGTACGGTCCCAGCCATCCTCCGGCGGGTACATGAGGAAACCGGCGAAGCGCAGGCCGGGCGAGGCCGCGACCATCTTCGCGAGTTCGACCGCCTCGCCAGGCGTCTCGACGCCGGCGCGCTTGCGCCCGGTGTCGCATTCGATGACCACTTCGAGGTCACGGCCGGCGATCTCGCCGGCGCGCGGCAGGCCGGAGATGGTGACGGGGTTGTCGGCGGCGACGATCATCCGGACGCGGCGCTGGAGCGCGCCGAGCCGGCCCAGCTTCTCCTCGCCGAGGATGTTGTAGCTGATCAGGATGTCGTCGATGCCGCCATCGGCCATGATCTCGGCCTCGCCGAGCTTCTGGCAGGTGATGCCGCGCGCGCCGGCCTCGATCTGGAGCCGCGCAAGCTCTGGCGACTTATGCGTCTTGATATGCGGGCGGTTGGCAAGGCCGGCGGCGTCGCAGGTGGCCTGCAGGCGGGCGATATTGGCATCGACCTTGTCGAGATCGATGACAACGGCGGGCGTGCCGTAGACACGCGCGATCTCGGCGGCGAGCGGGGTCGCGGCCGGCTGGTCGACGGCCCTGGAGGTGGTCGCGGTCACGCTCATGGGTGCACCTTGACGATGACTTCGATCTCGACAGTCATGCGGTTCGGCAGCGAGCCCAGGCCGACGGCCGAGCGGGCATGGCGGCCGCGGTCGCCGAGCACGGCGACGAACAGGTCCGAGCAACCGTTGATGACCTTGGGATGGTCCGAGAAGTCCGGCGCGGCATTGACCATGCCGAGCAGCTTGACGACCTCGACCTTGTCGAGCGAGCCGGCCGCCTTCTTCATCGCGGCGAGCAGGCCGAGGCCGGTCTGCTTGGCATGCTCATAGGCCTGCTCGATCGTGACGTCGGCGCCGACCTTGCCGGTCGGATAGCTGCCATCGGCACGCTTGGGGCCCTGGCCCGAGAGATAGACCATGTCGCCGACCTGCTTGAAGCTGACATAGGTCGCGACGGGGCTCGGCACCTCCGGCAAGGTCAGCCCCAGTTCCTTCAGCTTGTCGTCGGCACTCATGCTCTTCTCCTCGAACGCTCTCGACGCAAGGTCGTCTCGACCCTGCAAATCACGGCGCATGTAGCGGGCGGCATCGTCGTAGCTTGCGAGCTTGCGATCAAGCGCGGGGTCATGCACCACGCGAAAACCCTGCCGTTCCCAGAAGCCGGTCGAATCGTTGACCGCAACCAGCGCCAGGCCCGGACAACCTGTTCGCACGGCCTCGCCGGCAATCCACGCAATGATCTGCCCGGCCGCACCCGTACCCCTGCCCGCCGGCAGGAGCGCGAGGTCATGGATGTACCAGTTCGCGGTTCCGACCGGGATGGCGCCGAGCAGCGAATTCAGGGCCGGGACCGCACCCGCCGGCCAGGGATGGCTGACGAGATAGCCGAGCAGCGCGCCCGCCAGATCTGCCAGCACATGGCAGCCGCTCGGCGCCAGCCGCAGCCGCTCGGCGAAGACTGCCTCGTCTTCCGGGTAGTCGGGATGCAAGACGGCCGCAATCTCCATCACGGCCGGCAGATCGGCCGGCGCCATCCGGCGCCAGGCCATTTCACGCGTCACGAAGGTCTCAAGCCGCGACCTTGGGGAACTTGCTGGTCCGCTTCGGGTGCCACCACTTGCCCTTGAGCACGACGCCCTCGGAGACGAACTTCCTGTCGCCGATCAGATGTTCGCCGACGACGTCGACATAGTCGAACCTGCCTTCCTTGACCGTCAAGATCGTGGCATCGCCGAGCGAGCCGACCTTGAGCGAGCCGTATTCCGGACGCTTCAGCGCCATGGCGGCGTTCACCGTCGAGGCGGCGACGACGTTGTTCAGGCTCATGCCCATGCAGAGGAACTTCGACATGGTGGTGACCTGGTCGAAGGCCGGGCCGTCGATGCAGAGCTTGTGGACATCCGACGAGATCACGTCCGGCTCGAAGCCGTTGGCGAGCATGGCGCGCGTGGTCTTGAACGAGAACGAGCCCTTGCCGTGGCCGATGTCGAAGATGACGCCGCGCTTGCGGGCGGCGATCACCTCGGGCTTCACCGTGCCCTGCGCGGTGCAGGGCGCGTTCGGGAAGGGGCGGAAGGCGTGGGTCAGCACGTCACCCGGCCTGAGCATGCCGATGACTTCCTCGTAAGACGGCGGCGGGTGGTCGATATGGCACATCAGGGGCATGCCGACCTCGTCGGCGACCTGCAGCGCGATGTTGAGCGGCTTGGTGCCCTGATCGCCCGAGGCGTGCAGGCCGACGCGAACCTTGATACCGACGATGTAGTCGCGGTTCTTGTCGGCGACCTCGGCGCAGTCGATCGGGTTCATCATCCGCATATCGCCGCTCTCGCCGACCATGACGCGATGGTCGAAGCCGTAGATGCCGGCATGCGAGACGTGCAGATAGGCGAGGATGCGGGCCTGGCTCGGCTCGATGACGTGCTTGCGGAAGCCAGCCCAGTTGCCGGGGCCGGCCGAGCCGGTGTCGACCGAGGTGGTGACGCCGGAGAGCCGGCAGAACTCGTCCGCATCGATGCCGAGCGAGGTGCCGCCCCAGTAGACATGGGTGTGCAGATCGATCAGGCCCGGTGTGACGATGTAGCCGGAGACGTCGCGGATTTCCTTTGCCCCCTTCAGGTCCTTGCCGAAGCCGGAGACCTTGCCGTCGGTGAAGGCGACATCGATGACGCCGTCGTGCTTCTGGGACGGGTCGATGACGCGTCCGCCCTTGAGGATGATGTCGTGAGTCATCGAGAACTACTCCGCAGGCCAGCAGGCGAGAAGACGACGGCGCCGCTCAGAAGGAAGAAGCAGGCCCCTGCCGCACGATAGAGAAGGCGCGCCCGAAATACAGATGCAATTCGGGAATGAAGAGTTGCGAAATCGTCGGGTCCTGAAGGGGCGTGTATTTCGCGGCACCGTCGCGCGCATCCGCGTTTGCGGCGCCGGCACTCGCGACATAGGCGGTCAGGCCGCGCCCCCGAAAGGCATCAAGCCGGTCCGTGAGACGGGCGATGACAACCACGCCGCAATCGCCCCATTCATAGGGAATCGCGAAATGGAGCTTGGCGGCGTAGCTCAGCGTCGCCTCGCCGATGCTGCGGGCATAGCGCGCCATCGTCGCGGAAGCGGCAGCAACCGTCCTGACCTTGGTGAAGACCTCGTGATCGGCCCACCAGCCGCCGGTGGTCGCGCGCAGCGGATCCGCGGCGAAGCGGGCCGAATCGCAAAAGCGATAATAGTTCTGGCCGACGCTCAGATGGACGCGCTGGATATGGGACATGCCGCCGTTCTGCCCCTGGGGGGAGAAGCCGCGTGCGGCCTGCTCGGAGGCGGCCAGCTTCGGCGGGAAGAAGCAATTCCTGTTCAGCGGGTCGGGCGACACGGCCTCTATCCTTTCAGCGAAGGCCCGGCTCCCTTGCGCTCGACGATCAGCCCATAGGCCTGCGGCTCGCGATGCTTCGCGAAGTTGAAGGTCGAGGCCTTGTAGCTCTTGCCGAGATCCATGTCGCAGCGGGCGATGACGAGTTCATCGCCTTCCGTCACAGCCTGCGCCACGACCTCGCCGGTCGGGGCGATGATGCAGGAGCCGCCGATCTGGTCGACACCCGCCTCCGGCCCCGCCTTGGCGGCGCCGACGACCCAGGTGGCGTTCTGATAGGCGCCGGCCTGCATCACGAGCTGATTGTGGAAGTTTCCGAGGCGGTCATGGTCGGGCGCGGGCGGGTTGTGCTTGGGCGTGTTGTAGCCGAGCACGATCAGCTCCACGTCCTGCAAACCCATGACGCGGTAGCTTTCGGGCCAGCGCCGGTCGTTGCAGATCATCATGCCGATGTTGGCGTCCATCGTGCGCCAGACCGGCCAGCCGAGATTGCCGGTCTCGAAATAGCGCTTCTCGAGATTCTGGAACGGAGCGTCGGGGCGGTGCTCGCGATGGCCGGGCAGATGGATCTTGCGGTACTTGCCGACGATGGTGCCGGTCTTGTCGACGAGGATCGCGGTGTTGAAGCGGCGCCTGCGTCCTTCCTCATGGGCGAGCTCGCAATAGCCGAGATGGAAGCCGACCCCCAGCCGCCTGCTCTCCTCGAACAGCGGCGCGGTCTCGTTGGAGGGCATAGCCGTTTCGAAATGGCTGTCGATCTCGGCTTCGTCGTCGATCCACCAATGCGGGAAGAAGGCGGTCAGCGCCGCTTCAGGGTAGACGACGAGATCGACGCCGTGCTCCTTCGCCTGCCGCATCAGGGCGATCATCCGCGCCACGGCCGAAGCCCGGTTGTCGCTGCGCTGGATCGGGCCGAGCTGGGCGGCGGCGACGGTGAGGATGCGGCTCACGGCGGGAGCTCCTGGAACATGCGAGGCAAGAAGCGATGGGGCGGGCCGGCGCTCCGCGCGCCGATCCGATTGGTGGAACCGTCCTGCCCAGGCAGGTGCTCGCTCAGAGCCGCTTGGCGATGCGCGGATCGAGCGAGTCGCGCAGCCCGTCGCCGAGCAGGTTGACCGCGAGCACGGTGATCGAGAGGAAGACGGCCGGGAACACGATGATGTGCGGCTTGACCTGCCAGAGTGCCCGGCCTTCGGCCATGATATTGCCCCAGGACGGCGTCGCCGGCGGCACGCCCGCCCCGATGAAGGAGAGGATCGCCTCGACGATCATGGCCGAGGCGCAGATATAGGTCGCCTGCACGCTCATGGGTGCGAAGGTATTGGGCAGGATGTGGCGCCAGATGATGCGCGGCGCCTTGGCGCCGTTGGCCACCGCCGCCTCGACATAGGGCTGCTCGCGCAGGGACAGCACGACGCCGCGAACGAGGCGCGCCACGCGCGGAATCTCGGCGACGGTGATCGCGACGATGACGTTGCCGATCGAACCGCGGGTCAGCGCCATCAGGGCAATGGCGAGCAGGATCGGCGGGATCGACATCCAGCCGTCGATGATGCGCATGATGATGCCGTCAGCCCAGCGCATGAAGCCGGCGAAGAGGCCGATGGCGAGCCCCGCCAGCGAGGCCAGCACGGCCACGCTGAAGCCGACGAGCAGCGAGACCCGCGCCCCGTAGATGACACGCGAATAGACATCGCGGCCGAGCATGTCGGTGCCGAACCAATAGAGTTCGGAGGGGACGCGCGTGCGCCGGACCGGCGAGATCGCCGTCGGGTCGACGGTGCCGAGCAGCGGCGCGAGGATGCCGATCAGCGCCATCAGCACGAGCAGGCCGCCGCCGATCGCGACGGAGGGATGGCGGCGCAGATAGCGGCCGAAGCGCGCGAGCCGGCCGGGCTCGGCGGCCTTGGCCGGAACGACCGGGGTGGCGGCGACGGGCGGGGCCGGAATGGCGGAAGGAACAGTCAATAGCGGATCCTCGGGTCGACGAGCGTGTAGGTCAGGTCGATCAGCAGGTTCACCAGCACGTAGACCAGGCTGAACATCAGCACGACGCCCTGGATGACCGGGTAGTCGCGCCGCAGGATGGCATCGACCGTCAGGCGGCCGAGGCCGGGAATGGCGAAGACGCTCTCGGTGACGACGGCGCCGCCGATCAGCAGCGCGATGCCGATGCCGATGATGGTGACGATCGGAACCGCCGCGTTCTTCAGCGAATGCAGGAAGAGCACATCCTTCTGGGCCACGCCCTTGGCATTGGCAGTGCGGACATAGTCCTGCTGGAGCACCTCGAGCATGGTCGCCCGGGTTATGCGCGCGATCAGCGCGACATAGACCAGCCCGAGCGTCACAGTCGGCAGGATGAGGTTGCGGAGCCAGGGCCAGAGGCCCTCCGACAGCGGCGTGTAGCCCTGCACCGGCAGCCAATCGAGCTTCAGCGCGAAGATCCAGGCCAGCAGGTAGCCGACGACGAAGACGGGCACCGAAAAGCCGAAAACGGCGAAGCCCATCGCCGCCTTGTCGACCCAGCTGCCCGCCTTCCAGGCTGCTATGACGCCCATCGGAACGGCGATGACCACCGCGAAGATCAGCGTCAGCACCATCAGCGACACCGTCGGCTCGATGCGCTGCGCGATGAGCTGGGTCACCGGCAGGTTCGTGAAGATCGAGGTGCCGAGATCACCCTGCACGATCCGCCACGACCATTCGCCGAAGCGGATGAGATAGGGACGATCCAGCCCCAGGCTCTCGCGGATGCGCACAACGTCGGCGGGCGAAGCCTGGTCGCCGGCGATGATCGCCGCCGGGTCGCCGGGCGCGATGTAAAGCAGCGAGAACACGAACAGCGCAACGAAGGCCATCACCGGGATGGTCGCCAGGATGCGTCTGACGATGAATGCAAGCATGGAACCGTCCGAACCTCGTTCACATCTGACCGGATGCGGCGGCCGGAAAAGATGTCCCGGTCGCAGCAAGGTGAAGTTTCGGGACCGGCGGCCCCCAGGCAGCGGGGAGGCGGCGCCTCCCCGCCATCGTCGATCAAGCCTTCGACACGCCCCAGAAGAACGGCAGCGGGCCTGAGGTCACGCCCGAGACGTTCTTCCGCCAGGCCTGGTAGCTCAGGTAAAAGCCGGTCGGCGCGTAGACGACGTTTTCGACGGCGGCCTTGTTGAGCCGGCCGATTGCGGCCTTTTCTTCGGCCAGATCCTTGGCTTTGAACCAGTTCGTGACCTCGGTCTCGACGGCCGGGACGTTCGGCCAGCCGAACCAGGCCTTGTCGCCATTGGCGCGGATCGCGGTATAGGAGGCCGGGTTCACGCAGTCGGCGCCGGCGTGCCAGGTATGGAACATGCTCCAGCCGCCCTGATCGGGCGGGGTCTTCTGGGCACGGCGGGCGCCGACCGTTCCCCAGTCCGTCGCGACGAAATCGACCTTCATGCCGATGCTCTTGAGCAGTTCGGCCGTGACGTCGCCCATCGCCTTGGTCGGCACCATGTCCTGCGCGACGATGCAGATCACCGGCTCGCCCTTGTAGCCGGATTCGGCGAGCAGCTTCTTCGCCGCGGCCACGTTACGCTGCTTGAGCATGTCGCCGCCCTCTTCGGTGTAGAGCGGAGTGCCCGGAGTGAAGAAGCCCGGCAGCGGCTTCCACAGCTTGTCGTCGTCGCCCACGATGGCGCGCATGTAATCTTCCTGGTTGAGCGCCGTCAGCACCGCCTGGCGCACCTTCACGTTATTGAAGGGCGGGAAGAGATGATTCATCCGGAAGGCGCCGATATTGCCCAGCGGATCGCCGATATCGACGTTGATGTCCTTGTTGCTCCGGAGCACCGGGACGAGGTCGGCGAGCGGCGTCTCCCACCAGTCCACCTCGCCGTTCTGCAGCGCCGCTGCGGCCGTGGCCGGATCGGGAATGATCACCCATTCGATGCGGTCGACGAGCATGTTCTTGCCGCCGGCGAGCCAGTCCGCCTTTTCGCTCCTGGGCTTGTAGTCAGCGAACTTCTCGAAGACGGCCTTGGCGCCCGGCACCCAATCGCTCTTCAGGAACTTCATCGGCCCGGAGCCGACATATTCCGTGATCTGGGTGAACGGATCGGTCTTGGCAATGCGCTCGGGCATGATGAAGGTGCAGGGCGAATTGTTCTTCGCCAGCGCCAGCAGCATCTTCGGATAGGGCTCCTTGAGCACCCATTTCCAGGTCAATTCGTCGACCGGGGCGAGCTCGACCTGAATGGCCTTGATCATCAGGCCCATCGGGTCGCGCGCGGCCCAGCGGTTGAGGCTGGCGACCACATCCTTCGCGGTCACCGGCGTGCCGTCATGGAACTTCAGCCCCGAGCGCAGCTTGAACGTCCATGTCAGCCCGTCGGACGACATCTCCTCCGCTTCGACCATCTGGCGCTGCGGCTGGAACTTCGAATCGACGCCGTAAAGCGTGTCCCAGACCAGCGCCGCGGCATTGCGGACGACGTATTGCGTCCCCCAGATCGGGTCGAAATTGGCGAGATTGGCCTGCGGCACGAAGCGCAGCGTCTTGGCAGAGCCCTGCGCTATGGCCGGCATCGCCAGCCCCCCGGCGGCGGCGACGACGCCGGCACCGGTCGCGGATTTGAGAAACGTCCTGCGATCCATCATTCACTCCCCTGAAGCGACAGCCTCTGACGGGCGGCCTTGGCGCAAGTTTGGGCAGAAAAAACGTCCCTGACAACACGCCCAAGGCAACGATCCGAGGCAATGACGAGACCTGCAGGGTTCGTGCCAGATCGGCTCGAAACGAAAAAGGGCCGGATTTTCCGGCCCTTGGCGCCAGCAATGGCGGAAGTACAAAAAAATCGCCGTTAAATCGGTTTGATCGGCTGTTCGACCCGAGCGAACGGTTTTGCCTGCTCGAAGGCGGCGGCGGCCCGCAGGACCAGCGCGTCGCGTCCGAAGGCGCCCACGATCTGCAGCCCCGCGGGCAGGCCGGCGCGGGTCAGGCCGCAGGGCACGGAGATCGCAGGCTGCTGGGTGATGTTGAAAGGGTAGGTGAAGGGCGTCCAGCGCGTCCAGTCCTCGCCATAGGCGCCGTGCTCCGGCGTATTGCGCCCGACCGCAAAGGCCGGCAGCGGCAGGGCCGGCGTCAACAGGAGATCATAGCTGGCGTGGAAGCGCGCCATCAGCAACGCGAGCTCGTTGCGGCGATAGAGCAGCGCCTCGACGTAGCTTGACGCCGGAATGCGCTCGCCCAGCTCGGCCACGGCAACCAGGCCCGGATCCATGCGGGCGCGACCGGCCGCATCGACGCCGCGCAGAGCCAGCGCGGCTCCTGCCGACCAAAGCGTCGTCAACGTCTCCAGCGGGTCGGCGAAACCGGGCTCGGCCTCCTCGACGGTCGCGCCGAGCTCGGTGAAGGCTTGCGCCGCCGCATGCGTCAAGGCGGCGATCTCGGGATCCACCGGGACATCGAGGCCGAGCGTCGGCGACCAGGCGATGCGCAGGCCCCGCAAGCCACCCTGGAGGCCGTCGACATAGTCGGGCGGGCGGCTCGTCATCGCCGTCATGTCGCGTTCGTCGGGCTGTCCGATCACCTTCATCGCCAGCGCCGTATCCGTCACGGTCCGGGTCAGCGGGCCGAGATGGGCGAGGAAGCCCATGGTCGAGCTCGGCCAGGCCGGGACGCGGCCGTAGCTCGGCTTCAGGCCGACCACGCCGGTGAATGCGGCCGGGATGCGGACGGAGCCGGCTCCGTCCGTTCCGACATGGATGCAACCGAGATTGAGCGCCGCGCAGGCCGCCGCGCCGGAGGACGAGCCGCCCGGACCCGTTGCGGTATTCCAGGGATTGCGGGTGATGCCCGTCAGCGGCGAGTCGCCGACGCCCTTCCAGCCATATTCCGGCATGGTCGTCTTGCCGAGGAAGACCGTGCCCGCCTCGCGCAGCCGCGCCGTCGCCGGCGCGTCGTCGGGAAACGGCTCGTCGGACGCAAGCGAGGTTCCGCGCCGCATCGGCCAGCCGGCGACGGCGATGTTGTCCTTGATCGTGACCGGAACGCCGTCGAGCGGGCCGATCGCCTCTCCCTTCAGCCAACGCGCCTGCGAGGCCTCGGCCATGGCCAGGGTCGTCGCCTCGTCGCGGTGAACGAAGGCGTTGATCTCCGGCTCGAAGCGCTCGATCCGGGCGAGCGCGTCTTTGGCCACCTCGACCGGCGACAGCTCCTTGCTGGCATAGAGGGGGCCGAGCTCGGCGGCCGAGAGCGAGGCGATCGTCGTCATGGCTTGTCCTCAGGCGTTCGCGACGCGCCAGGCGGTGGCGAGCAGCACGTTGGCACCCGCCACCATGTCCTCGTCGGTGCTGAACTCGGCCGGGTTGTGGGACAACCCGCCGATGGAAGGGATGAAGACCATGGCCGTCGGGCAGAGCCGCGCCATCATCTGCGCGTCATGGCCCGCGCCCGAGATCATGCGCCGGATCGGCAGGTCGAACTCGCGCGCGCTGCGCTCGACCTCGGCGATCAGTTCCTCGGCGAAAGGCGTGGCGGGAAAGCGAGCGAGGTCCCGGAAGGAGATCTGGATGCCGTCGCGCTCGGACAGTTCGGCGCAGAAGCGCCTGACGGCCTCCTCGGCCTGGGCGAGCGGCGCGTCCTGCGGGTTGCGCAGGTCGAGCGTCATGACGACGGTCTCGGGCACCACGTTGACGTTGCCGGGCTGCACGCGGATGACGCCGGAATTGGCGAGCTGGTGCGGAATCGTCTTGGTGAGCTCGTTGGCGAAGATGTTGATCCGTGCCGCGGCGAGCCCCGGGTCCTTGCGATAGGCCATCGGGGTGGTGCCGGCATGGCTCGGGCGGCCCTTCAGCGTCAGCTCCAGCCAGGTGATCGCCTGGATGCCGGTGACGGCGCCGAGGCCGCCGCCCTCGTTCTCCAGCACCGGCCCCTGCTCGATATGCATCTCGAGATAGGCATGGGCCGGCAGGAAGCCCGGCCTTTCCGCACCTTCATAGCCGATGCGCCTCAGCTCGGCGCCGAGGCCGGCGCCTTCGGAATCCACTTCAGCATGGGCCGCCTCGACGCTCATGCCGCCGGCCCAGACATAGGAGCCCAGCATGTCGGGATGGAAGCGTGCGCCCTCCTCGTTGGTGAAGGCGATGACGGCCATGTCGCGCTTCGGCGTCAGCCCCGCGTCACGTAGCGCGGCCAGTACCTCGACGCCGGCGATCACGCCGAGCGCGCCGTCGAAACGCCCGCCCGTGCCGACCGTGTCGATATGCGAGCCCATGACGACGGCCGGCCCGTCCTCCAGCCCCTTGAGGATGCCGACGATGTTGCCGATCGCATCGATGCGGACAGCGAGGCCGAGCGCCTGAAGCTGGCCGACCAGCCAGTCGCGCCCCTGCTTGTCCTCGTCGGTCAAGGCGAGCCGCCGGCAGCCGCCTTCCGGCGTCGCGCCGATGCGCGCGAGCTCAGCCAGCCGCGAGGTCAATCGCGCGCCATCGATCCGCAGATTGGTGCTCATGGCCCCCCCGTCCTCCTCGCTTCGGCGCAGGCAAGATGCAGGCCGCCGGGCGGCTTGTCGACCCGCCCGGCATGCATCATGCCCCCTCCGGCGCGTGGCTGTCGGCGCGATGCAATCGCGGGTAGAAGCGGCTCCCCATGTCGACGATCGCCGCCAATCCCACCTCGCCACAGAGCTGGCTCACGGAAGCCCGGGCCATGCTTGCCCTGAGCTGGCCGATGGTGCTGACCAATGTCGCGCAGACGGCGATGACCGCGACGGATGTGGTGATGATGGGCCATCTCGGCCCGCGGGCGCTGGCAGCGGGCGCGCTCGGCGGCAATCTCTATACCGCCTTCCTGATCTTCGGCATCGGCGTCATGAGCGCCGTCTCGCCGATGATCGCGATCGAGCTCGGCCGCAACCGCCACGCGGTGCGCGACCTGCGCCGGACGGTGCGTCAGGGCTTCTGGGCGGCCGCCACCATGGCCGGGCCGATGTGGCTGATCCTGTGGCAGGCCGAAAGCATCCTGAACGCCATGGGGCAGGACCCGGTCCTGGCGAAGGCCGCCGCTTCCTACGTCCACACGCTGCAATGGGGGCTGCTGCCCTTCTTCCTCTATCTGTGCCTGCGAGGCTTCGTGGCAGCGCTGCAGCGGCCGCGCTGGGCGTTCGTCGTCGTGCTCTTCGCCGTTCCCTTCAACGCCTTCGCCAACTGGTGCCTGATGTTCGGCAATCTCGGCTTCCCGGCACTCGGACTGCCGGGCTCGGGATTCGCGACCGCGCTGTCCTCGGCTTTGATGTTCGCCGGCCTCGCCCTGGTGGTCTCGCTCGACCGGCGCTTCCGCCGCTATCATCTTCTCGGGCGCTTCTGGGTTCCGGACTGGCAGCGCTACCGCACCTATTGGCGGCTGGGCTTTCCGATCGGGCTGACGGTCGCCTTCGAGGTGGTGATCTTCAACGGTGCCGCTTTCATGATGGGGCTGATCGGCGAGGCGTCGCTGGCGGCGCACGCCATCGCGATCCAGATCGCCTCGCTGACCTTCATGGTACCGCTCGGCATCGGGCAGGCCGGCACCGTCAGGGTGGGACGCGCCTTCGGGGCAGGCTCGCACGACGCCGTCGGCCGCGCCGGCGCCGTGGCGCTGACGCTGGCCCTCGGCTTCATGGCGCTGACCGCCCTGCTGATGGCGCTTGCGCCGCAATGGCTCGTGGCGCCCTTTCTCGACCGCTCGAGGCCGGGCGCCGACGAGGTTGCGGTGCTGGCGATGGCGTTCCTTTCCTATGCGGCGATCTTCCAGCTCGCCGACGGGGCGCAGGTGGTCGGCTCCGCGATCCTGCGGGGGCTCGGCGACACGCGGCTGCCGATGATCTTCGCGGGGCTCGGCTATTGGGGCATCGGACTGCCGCTGTCGGCTGCGCTGGGCTTTCTGACCCCGCTCGCAGGACGCGGCATCTGGATCGGCCTGGCGATCGGCCTGACCGTCGTCGCCGCGATGATGCTCGGCCGATGGTTTGCACGCGAGAAGCTCGGGCTCGTCACCACCGCCCGCGCGGCAACATTCTGAACCGGGACGGCACGGCGCAACGGCGCCTCACGTCCATACCCGGAGCGCATGGCTCTCCAAGCTGTGATCCACTGCTACGCTGCGGCAGCAAGCCGGCACGCCAAACGTCACAATTTATTAACCTTGCGCGGCTCTCCTGATCACGACGAGAATCGTTGCTTTGCAGGCAAAAGCCGCGCCTAGGCGCAAGATCCAGGGAGCTCAGCCAGGCCGATTGCCGCAGCACCGCATGATGTTGCCCTTGCGCAACATTCATTGCCTGCCACAATTTGGCCACACGGTATTCACCCCACAGCCATCTCCGGCACCTTCAACCGGAACAAGCGACGGCGCAGGGAATTGTGTGGTCGCGCCGCCGCCTTCGCCCGCCGCCCAGACAGAGTTCGCCGTCCATGTCTTCCCGCCTCGATGCTTCTCCCCTCGCCCGGCCGACCCGCCGCGTCTTCGCGGCCATGACGCCGCTGTTCCTGGCGGCCTGCGTCAGCCAGCGCCAGCAGCCCTTCGAGGTGCCCAACCCGAACGTGCACTATGTCAGCCCCGAATATCTCGAGATGTACGGGGACAAGCCGAACGAGAAGTATCCGCTGCCGGCCACCGACATCTCGGAGGTCGATCCGCGCTTCCTGCGCCAGATCGTCTCCTATCCGACCGCCGAGCATCCCGGCACGATCGTCGTCGATACCGACAATCATTTCCTCTACCTCGTCCAGGCAGGTGGCAAGGCCGTCCGCTACGGCATCGGCGTCGGCAAGCAGGGCATGTCGTGGCGCGGCCGCGCCCGCGTGGCCCGCAAGGCCGAGTGGCCGCGCTGGACCCCGACGCCCGACATGATCCGTCGCGAGCCGAAGAAGAACGGTCCCTGGGCCGGCGGAATGAAGGGCGGCCTCGACAATCCGCTCGGCGCCCGCGCGCTGTATCTCTACCAGGGCGACCGCGACACGCTGTACCGCATCCACGGCACCTCCGAGCCCTGGTCGATCGGCAAGTCGATGTCATCGGGCTGCATCCGGCTGTTCAACCAGGATATCATCGACCTCTACAGCCGCGTCCCTGCCGGCACCAACGTGCTCGTCCTCAATCGCGGCAAGCTCGCCGCGCCCGAGACGAGCGACGAGGCGCCCCCGCCGGACGACGCCTTCCTGCCGGCCGAAGGCGACTTCTGAGAAGCGGCACGCGGACGCGCTTCATTCGCCTTGATACCGTCACAGCCCGGTCCCACCTCTTGAGGGCGGCGCAGATGCGCCGTCCAACCAGAGGAGATGACGATGACGCCGCAGGAACGCGACGTGATCGCCGGGATTTTTGATCGGCTCAGGCAAGCTGCCAATCAGCCCCGCGACCCGGAGGCCGAAGCCTTCATTGCCGAACGGCTGCGCGAACAGCCCTATGCGCCGTATGCGATGGCGCAGGCCGTGTATGTGCAGGAGCAGGCGCTGACCAACCTGCATCAACAGGTCGAGAGTCTGCAGGCGCAGCTTCGCGATCTGCAGAGCCGGGCCAGCGACGCGCCGGCTCCGTCGGGCGGCTTCCTGTCCGGCATTTTCGGAGGCGCCCCCGCCCAGCCTCGCGCGGGTTCCGTCCCGCCGATCCCGCCGCGCGGGGACGCGACGCCATCATCCGCCTGGGTCAACACGCAGGGTGGCCAATCCATGCAGGCCGCCCCGCCGCAGCCGCAGCCCGGCCCCTGGAGCAGCCAGCCGCAGCAAAGCGCCGGCGGCGGCTTCATGGCGAGTGCGCTCACCACGGCGGCCGGCGTCGCCGGCGGCATGATGCTCGGGAATGTCCTGTCGCACGCCTTCGGCGGGGGCAGCAGCGGGTCGAGCGCAAGCACCAACAGCCTTGCGAGTTCGGTCGACAGTTTCGGAGCCGGCGGAAACGCACAGCAGGCGGCCTATGATCGCGGCGCGTCCGACCAGGCGGCCTTCGACCGTGGAGCAGACGACCAGGCCCGCGTCGACAAGGCCGCCGACACCCAGGACGACAGCCAGAACGACTACGACCAGGCCAGCTACGACAGCGCCGACTACGACGACGGCGGCACGGACGACGACAGCTGGGTCTGAGCACTGGTTTCACCGACCCCGGGCCCGCCTTCGCCAGGCGGGCCTTTCTTTGGGGCCGCAACCGCCCGTTGTGGCCTAGGACCGGTGGGCCTGAAACACCTCCTTCGCCGCGAACAGGCCGTTGAGCGCCGCGGGGAACCCCGCATAGACCGACATCTGCACGAGAACCTCGACGATCTCGGTTTCGCTGAGACCGACGTTCAGACCCGCCGCGATATGGACCTTCAGCTGCGGCGCCGCATTCCCCATCGCCGCCAATGCGGCGATCGTGGCGATCTCGCGCTCGCGCAGGCCGAGGCCGCCGCGCGAGTAGATGTCGCCGAAGGGGAATTCGAACACGTAGGTCGCGAAGTCGGGCGCGATGTCGGCCAGCGCGGCAATCACGTTCTGCCCCGCCTGGCCGTCGACTTCAGCCAGCACGCGCCTTCCGCGCTCCAGCCGGCTTTCGCTTGCGTTCAGCTCTGATGAAGCCATGGTTCTCGATCCTCTTCTCGGTTTCGACATAGCCGTCGATCTTGGCATCGAGGACGAGAAGGCAGGCGTTGAGTTCGGCCAGGTGCGCACGAACCTGCTCGCGGTGCCTTTGCAACAATTCCCGGCGCGCCGCTTCGGTCCCGGAGCCTTCCTCGCGCAGCGCCGCGTAGCGCAGCATGTCGCGGATCGGCATCCCGGTCGTCTTCAGCCGGTCGAGAAACTCGATCCAGACCAGGATCGAGGCATCGTAGTCGCGGTGGCGGGATTGGTTGCGGTCGGCATAGGGGAGCAGCCCGATCCGCTCGTAGTAGCGGATCGTATGGGCCGAGAGCCCCGAACGCCGTGCCAGTTCACCAATCCTCATAACGCTCGCTTCTCATCACGATGCAAGGGAACTACTTCTTCGAGCGCACTCTAAGTCAAGCACCCGTTCCGCGCCTTCGCCGTGACGCGCGGCTCGGACGGCTCAGCGCCTCACAGGTCCTCACAGCGCGGAGCAATTCGGCATTGGCAAAAATCCGATCTTGCCGCCTCCGGGGCCTTCACAAGCAGGCAGTCGCGATATAGGTTAGAATTATTCCAATCTATGGACCAGCCATGAAGCGCCTCGACGACCTCGGCGAAGCCGAACTGCTCGCTCTCGCCATCGCCAGCGAGGAGGAAGATGCCCGGATCTACCTGACCTTCGCGCAGAAGCTGCGCTCGAATTATCCCCACTCCGCCAAGATGTTCGAGGAGATGGCGGCCGAGGAGAGCGGCCACCGACACCAGTTGCTTGCCCAGTACGAGCGGCGCTTCGGCACCGACCTGCCGCTCATTACCAGACAGGACGTCAAGGGCTTCCTTAAGCGCAACCCGGTCTGGCTGCACGAGGATCTGCAGCTCGAGGCGGCGCGCCGCCACGCGGCGGTGATGGAACTGGAATCCAGCCAGTTCTATGCTCGGGCGGCCGAGCGCGCCCACGATACCGCGACGCGCAAGCTCCTCGCCGACCTGGCCGAAGCGGAGCGTGGCCACGAGAAGCTGGCGGAGCAGCTCGACGACGAACTCAAGAGCTCGGGCGCGGCCGACGAGGAGGAAGAGACGCGCAAGCGCCTCTTCGTGCTCCAGATCGTGCAGCCGGCGCTGGCCGGGCTGATCGACGGTTCGGTCTCGACGCTGGCCCCGATCTTCGCCGCCGCCTTCGCCACGCATGATTCCTGGAACGCCTTCGTCGTCGGCCTCGCCGCCTCGATCGGCGCCGGCATCAGCATGGGGTTGACCGAAGCGCTCTCGGACGACGGCGTGGTGACCGGACGCGGCCACCCCTGGGTGCGCGGCGCCGCCTGCGGCATCGCCACCGCCATCGGCGGCCTCGGCCACACCCTGCCCTATCTCATCCCGGATTTCTGGCTGGCGACGGCGATCGCCGGCGTCATCGTCGCCTGCGAGCTCGTCATCATCGCCTGGGTGCGCTTCCGCTACATGGAAACGCCGTTCACCTCGGCGATCGTGCAGATCATCCTGGGCGGCCTCGCCGTGCTGGCGGTCGGCATCCTGATCGGCAGTTCCTGACGCGAAGCGTCGTCAGATGACGACGACCTTGGCGCCGACACCGACGCGGCCGTACAGGTCGATCACGTCGTCGTTGGTCATGCGGATGCAGCCTGAAGAGACCTCGCGGCCGATGGTGTTCGGCTCGTTCGTGCCGTGGATGCGGTAGAGCGTGGAGCCGAGATAGAGCGCGCGCGCGCCGAGCGGATTCTCGGGGCCGCCCGCCATGAAGCGGGGCAGATCGGGCCGGCGCTTCAGCATCTCGGCCGGCGGCGTCCAGCTCGGCCACTCGGCCTTGCGCGTGACCGTCTTGGTGCCGGCCCAGGAGAAGCCAGGACGGCCGACGCCGATGCCGTAGCGCAGCGCCCGGCCGCCGGGCTGCACCAGGAAGAGGAAGCGGTTCGGTGTGTCGACGATGACGGTGCCCGGCTTCTGCGGGCCGTCATAGGCGACCTCCTGCTTACGGAAGCGCGGCTCGATGACATACGGGATACCGGCCTGAGGCTCGGCGGGACGGCCGAGCGCCGCAACCCGGCCCTCCGGCCGCGATGCGCCTTGCAGGCGGCGCTCCTCCGCGAAAGGGTCGGCGCCGTAGCTGGAGGGCCCGCGCACCGCCTGTCCGTAGGCGTAGCCACCCGGACGGTTGTAGACGGCGCCGCCGCGGCCGTAGGGCGTCGGATCGCGCCCGGTCATCAGCATCTCGATGAGACCGCCGCCATAGTTCGCGCCCCCGCGGCGCGCCTGCAGCATCGGGTCGCCGCCGTAGCCCTGCGCGGCGGCCGGGCCGATCGCAGCGAGACCGCCCGCGACAGCCAGCAAGGAAAGGGTGGACGCTCGACGCATGACGCAACTCTCTCGCCGGAAAGACTGCGGGAAAGCCTGCGGGTCGGCATCAAAGGAATGGTGAATCATTGACTCTTCCGCCGCGCAATCCGCGCAGGAAGCGTCAATTCGCCAAATTAACCTTAGCATCCCGGCAAGGGACAGGGTGAAGGAAAGCTTTCGATGCCTGCCTCACCGGGGCTTTCGGGAGAGCGAAGCCTTTCGCGCGAGCCACCGCAGCCTCAGCCCGGTTCGCCAGTGCGCGACATCGCAAGCGAGGATCACGGCGCCGTAGATCAGACCGCCCAGGCCAATCTGCAGCACGAACTCCGGCAGCGGCGGCAGGCTGCCCCGCAGCGGCCAGATCGCCAGCGCCATGGCGAGGCCCGCCAGCAGGACGCAGGCCATGTCGCGCAGCGGCAGTCCCTTCGGCAGGGAGCGCAGGGCGACGAATCCGGTGATCAGCAGCACGGCGACGAAGCCCGCGCTCTGGGCGGCCGCGAAGCGCAGCGACGTAGCCGCGCCTGGCGCCCACAGCCAGGCGAGGTTCACGCCCAGGCCGGCGACCGCGACGACCGCCGCGATCAGGGTCCGCTTCTCGAGCAGGAAGACCGGGTAGATCGCCGCCTGGAAGAGCGCGATGGCGGCGAAACCCGGGAGCAGCGGCGCCATGAAGTGAGCGAAATGGCCGCGGAACGCCGCCGGTACGAAGAGTGCCTCGAAAGCCGGCAGGACCAGCCAGAAGCCGAGCGCAGCGGGCAGGACCACGGCGAGGACCAGCACCAGGTTGCCGGCGATGCGCCTGCGAGCGGCGTTGCGGCCGCGCGTCTCGTCGAGGCGGATGACCTCGCGCAACAGCACGATCTCGAGCATCGTCGCCAGCATCGGGAAGAGTCGCAGCCCGATATCGGAGGCGAGCGAGAAATAGCCGGATTCGGCGAAGCCATGCGCCTCGGCGAGCAGGCTGCGATTGAGCAGCGGAATCAACGAATAGACGGCGTTTCCGGCGACGAGCGGCAAGGCGTAGCGGAGAAAGTCGCGCGCCAGTTCCTTGCGCGCACCGGCGAATGAAACCGGCCCGTCGGAAAGTCGGGTGCGCACGCTCAGGACCGAGGCGATGGTGCCGACAAGGCCGGCCAGCAGCACGGTCGCCGGATCGCGCGTCAGCCAGGCGCCACCCACCATCAGGACGAGGACGATCACGGCCCTGACGAAGATCAGCCGGGCATAGGCGGCGTCGAGGAAGCGAGCCCGCGCGATGGCGCCGTGATAGTCGAACCAGCCGGCGCCGATCGCGGCCAGGACGGCGGCGGCGAGCAGGGCCCGCGGCAGGCCGCCATCGAACCCGGCGAGCAAGGCCAGGACGAGCAGCAGACAGAGCACCAGCGCGACCGCTGCAAAGAGCAGGTCCAGCGTCGCGCGGATGCTGGGGTCGCTCTCGCGCGTCTGCGCCGTATAGAAGCGCACCGCCGAAAGCTTCAGCCAGTCGAGAGCCGCCGTATTGACCAGGACGACCAGCGCCGCGCCGATCGCGTAGAGGCCGAACGCCTCGGGGCCGAGGAACAGCGCGATCAGCAGCCCCAGGACGAAATTCAACGCCGCATTGACGAGGAAGGGCAGGAGGACGGTCATCTCGCCTGGCTCATCCCCTTGTTTTCCGTCACGACACCCATGCGGCCGGCAACCTTGCGACTCGCAGGCAAGTCGCGAAACTCGGTGAAACATGGCGTAGCGGGGCGCAAATGGATTTCCAAGCGGAAGGTGCCGGAGCCTCGCAGCCGCAGCGGCCGGTCCGTGATCAGGCACTCTGATGTCCGAGCCGCTCTCCTTCTATCTCGTCGGCTGGGTGACGACGCTGATCATCGCGATCGGCAAGAGCGCCTTCGGCGGTGGCCTCGCCATTCTCGGCATTCCGCTGCTGGCGATGGTCACCACGCCGCAGAACGCCGCGATCATGGTCTCGATGCTGGTCTCGCTGATGGATCTGATGGCGCTCCAGCGCTTCGGCCGCGACACTTGGTCGAAGCCCGATCTGGTCTGGCTGCTGCCGGGGCTGGTCTTCGGCATCGGGCTCGGCTACCTCGTCTTCGTCCGCGTCGACCCGCGTATCGTCAACCTGATGATCGGCGTCGTGACGCTGCTCTTCACGGCGCACTGGTTCCTGAAGGGGCGCCTCGCTCCGCCGGGTAACAGGCCGGTCTCGCCAGCGCTGGCGCTGACCGCGGGCGCGGCCTCGGGCTTCACCACCTTCGTCGCCCATGCCGGCGGGCCGCCCGTCGCGATGTATCTGCTCGCACGCGGCCTGCCGAAGACGCTCTTCGTCGGCACCACGGTGGCGATCTTCACGCTCGGCAACTGGCTGAAGCTACCGCCTTATTTCAGCCTCGGCCTGAGGCACACCGAAGCGCTCTGGGGCGCGCTGGCCCTGGCTCCCGCCGTCCCGATCGGAATCTGGCTCGGCCGCGTACTGCATGATCGGCTTGAGCAGAAAGCCTTGTTCTTCTGGTGCTATGTCCTGCTCGCGGTCGCGGCGCTGAAGCTGACGGTCGATGCCGCCCTCGCCCTGATGCGATAGCGGCATGACGGAATGCCGCAGACCCACTAGGCGCGCATAAAATTTGTGCCTAGAGGCGCTGTCATGACCGTCCTCCCGCCGATCCGCCCCGCCCGCGACGCCGATTCCGAACCGCTCGCCACCCTGATCGCGGCGAGCTTCGCCGAATATCCGAACTGTCATTTCGCCTGGGAGGAATTCCCGGAGTTGAGGCAGCCGGCAACCGCTTTCGCCACCAAGGGCGGCAAGCTCTGGATCGTCGATGCACCGGGTGGCGGCATCGCCGGCTCGCTGGGCGTCACGCCGGTGGCGGAACAGAATGCGGTCGAGCTCACCAAGGTCTATGCCAATCCTGCCTTTCGCGGGACCGGGCTGGCGCAGGCGCTGTTCGCGGAGGCGCTCTCCTTCGCCGAAGCCGGCGGCTTCGCCGAGATGATGCTCTGGTCGGATACGCGCTTCGCCCGCGGCCATCGCTTCTACGAGAAGCTCGGATTCCGGCGCTGGCCCGGCGAGCGCTATCTCGCCGACGTCTCCGCCACCTGGGAATATCATTTCCGCAAGCCGCTGCGCAGCCCTGCATGACCTGGTCGACAGCGCTGCGCGCCGCGCTCGGCATCGCGCTCCTCACCGGCATGGACGCCGTCCTGAAGGGCCAGATGCAGAAGCATCCCTTCGCGCTGGCGCTGTTCATGCGCTTCGCCATGGGCGGGCTCTGCGCGCTCGCCGTCCTTCTCGTCGTCCGGCCTGCAAGGCCGACGCGCGAAAGCCTGATAGGCAACCTGGCCCGCATTCCGCTCGTCGTGCTGACCGCCGGCAGCTTCTTCTACTCGCTCTCGGTGCTGCCGATGGCGGAGGCCCTGACGCTGTCCTTCCTCGCGCCGGTCTTCGTCGCGCTGCTGGGCGGGCTGCTGCTCCGGGAAAGGATCGACAGACGCGTGCTGCAGGCGCTCGCCTTCGGCCTCGCAGGCATGCTGATCATGGTCTGGCCGCGGCTGCAGGGCCATGTCAGCGGCGCGGGGCTCGGCGTGGCAGCGGCTCTGTTCTCTGCCGTGAGCTACGCCTTCAACCTCGTCCTGCTCCGGCGCATCGCGATGCGCGAGCATCCGGCCGTCATCGTCGCCTTCCAGAATGTCGGACCGGCGCTGTGCCTCGCAGTGCCGGCGATGAGCGTCCTCGTGCCGATCAGCCTGACCGATCTGGCAATCTATCTCGGCGCGGGAGCGCTGGGCGTCGCCGGCCACCTGACCCTGACTTCAGCCTATGCCCGGGCGGCAGCGTCGAAGCTGGCGGCAATCGAATATACCGCGCTGATCTGGGCGAGCCTGCTCGGCTTCCACTTCTTCGGCGAGGTACCGCTCTACACGACCTATGCCGGCGCGCTCCTGATCGTCGCGGGCGCGGTCGCCGTCAGCCGGAGGTAGCCGCCACTCCCGCCCTCAGCCGCCCGTCTTCCTTGCCGCGAGGACGAGACAGGTCTCGGTGCCATGCGCCAGCAGCTTGCCGCGCGCGTCGACGAGACTGCCTTCAGTGGTGATGACCGATCCGCCCCGGTGGATCAGCCGGCCTTCGCAACGCACCGTGCCGGAATCCGGCATGACCGGGCGGACATAGTTCAGCTTCATCTCCAGCGTCGTGTAGCCTTCGCCGGGCTTCAGCGTGGAATGCGCCGCGCAGGCCATGGCGGAATCGAGGATCGTCGCGGTCCAGCCGCCATGAATCGTGCCGAGCGGATTGAAGAAGCGCGGCGACGGCCGGCCTGTGAAGACCACCCGGCCCTCATCCGCCTCGGCAAGCTCGAAATCCATGGTATCCGCAAAAGGCGGCGCCGGATTGCCGCCGGCAATGATCCCGCGCAGGAAGCTCAGCCCGTCACCCGCGACAAGCTCCTCGCGAGACACCACCCCAACCGCGCGCATCCTGTCGATCTCCATTCGTGTATCTGCACGATAGAGTTGCGAGCTGGCGGTGGTCAACCGATAAGCGCGGCCTCAGCGCTCGCCCCGTGCGGCGCGGCGCAGCGCCTTCAGTCCGTCGCGCGTCTCGCGCCAGCGCTCCTCGCCGAAGCCGCCCTCGATCTTGTCCTGTGCCGCGCGCCAATAGGGAATGGCGGCCTCGATCGCGGCCCTGCCCTTCTCCGTCACCGCGTAGACGGCGGCCCGGCCGCGGCACTCGACGGGCTCGACCATGCCCTCCGCCGCCAGAAGCTGGAGGTTGCGCGTCAGCGACGTGCGCTCCAGCGCGAAGCGCTCGGCCAGCTCGGTGATCGACTTCCACTGCCCCGTGCTCAGGGCCGACAGCAGCACGAACTGGGTGATCTTCAGCCCGCTGGGGCGCATCGCCTCGTCATAGGCACGCGTGACGGCGCGGGCCGTCATGCGCACGTGCAGCGCCACGCAGGAGCGGGCGATGTCGTCGAGACGGGCGTCGGGCGCAAGGATCGTCGCTGATGTCGTCATATAGCCATCTTAGCGTGTTCTGGGCTTGGCCGCAGCCGGCAGGCGAAGGGCTGCGACGTCGCGTGCACACGCGTTCACTTTATCGCTCGTCGCTTCCTTGACTCTCCTGAGCCCCACGCCTATCTGCGCTGGCATCTGTTAGCACTCTCCTGGGAGGACTGCTAACAGCCTCACCCCGGGGCCCTTCAGCGGCGCCCGAACCGAATATGACAAGAGGAAGACAGAACCATGAAGTTCCGTCCTTTGCATGACCGCGTCGTGGTCCGCCGCCTCGACAGCGAGGAAAAGACCAAGGGTGGCATCATCATCCCCGAGACCGCCAAGGAAAAGCCCCAGGAGGGCGAAATCGTCGCCGTCGGCCCCGGCGCGCGTGACGAGGCCGGCAAGCTCGTCGCCCTCGACGTCAAGAAGGGCGACCGCGTCCTGTTCGGCAAGTGGTCGGGCACCGAGGTCAAGATCGATGGTCAGGACCTCCTGATCATGAAGGAATCCGACATCATGGGCGTCGTCGGCTGATAGCCGCCTGACCGCCTCCTCACCTTTCCAGTTCCAGTCCAAGGAGTAGCTCTCATGGCTGCCAAAGACGTCAAGTTCGGCACCGACGCCCGCGACAAGATGCTGCGCGGCGTGGATGTCCTCGCCAACGCCGTGAAGGTCACGCTCGGTCCGAAGGGCCGCAACGTCGTGATCGAGAAGTCGTTCGGCGCTCCCCGCATCACCAAGGACGGCGTCACCGTCGCCAAGGAAATCGAGCTTTCCGACAAGTTCGAGAACATGGGCGCCCAGATGGTCCGCGAAGTCGCTTCGCGCCAGAACGACCATGCCGGCGACGGCACCACCACCGCCACGGTCCTGGCTCAGGCGATCGTCCGCGAGGGCGCCAAGTCGGTTGCGGCCGGCATGAACCCGATGGACCTGAAGCGCGGCATCGACCTCGCTGTCGAGGCCATCGTCGCCGACCTCAAGAAGAACTCGAAGAAGGTCACCTCCAACGCGGAAGTCGCGCAGGTCGGCACCATCTCGGCCAACGGCGACTCGTCGGTCGGCGAGATGATCTCGAAGGCCATGCAGAAGGTCGGCAACGAGGGTGTCATCACCGTCGAGGAAGCCAAGACCGCCGAGACCGAGCTCGACGTCGTCGAGGGCATGCAGTTCGACCGCGGCTATCTCTCGCCGTACTTCATCACCAACTCCGAGAAGATGATCGCGGAGCTGGACGACCCCTACATCCTCGTCTTCGAAAAGAAGCTCTCCTCGCTGCAGGCGATGCTGCCGATCCTCGAGGCCGTCGTGCAGACCGGCAAGCCGCTCCTCATCATCGCCGAGGACGTCGAGGGCGAGGCCCTGGCCACGCTCGTCGTCAACAAGCTCCGTGGCGGCCTGAAGGTCGCGGCCGTCAAGGCTCCGGGCTTCGGTGACCGCCGCAAGGCCATGCTCGAGGACATCTCGATCCTGACCGCCGGTCAGATGATCTCGGAAGACCTCGGCATCAAGCTCGAGACCGTGACGCTCAACATGCTCGGCCGCGCCAAGCGCGTGCGCATCGAGAAGGAGAACACCACGATCATCGACGGCGCCGGCAAGAAGAAGGACATCGAGGCGCGCGTCGGCCAGATCAAGGCCCAGATCGAGGAGACCACCTCGGACTACGACCGTGAGAAGCTCCAGGAGCGCCTGGCCAAGCTCGCTGGCGGCGTCGCGGTGATCCGCGTCGGCGGCGCGACCGAGGTCGAGGTCAAGGAGAAGAAGGACCGCGTCGACGATGCCCTGAACGCGACCCGCGCTGCGGTCGAGGAAGGCATCCTGCCGGGCGGCGGCGTCGCTTTGCTGCGCGCCCTCAACTCGGTCAAGGGCATCAAGACCCAGAACGACGACCAGAAGACCGGCGTCGAGATCGTCCGCAAGGCGATCGCCGCTCCGGCCCGCCAGATCGTCGACAACGCCGGCGATGACGGCGCGGTCGTGGTCGGCAAGCTGCTCGAGTCGAAGGACTACTCCTACGGCTACAACGCCCAGACCGGCGAGTACGGCGATCTGGTCAAGGCCGGCATCATCGACCCGACCAAGGTCGTCCGCACGGCGATCCAGGACGCGGCTTCGATCGCGGGCCTGCTGATCACCACCGAGGCGATGGTCGCCGACCAGCCGAAGAAGGACGCCCCGATGCCCCCGATGGGCGGCGGCGGCATGGGCGGCATGGACTTCTGAGGACGTCCAGCTTCTCACAGCTACAAGGAAGGCCCGGCGCAAGCCGGGCCTTTTTTCTTGAGCGCGGACGCGTCCAGGAAAGGAAAGGAAAGGGGTAGGCGTGAGATGTCGGCCGCGGGACCGTTCGCCCTCACCCCGTTGCAGCAACGCTCGGGCGCCCGCTACAGCGTCCAACCGCGACACCCCTTAACCCGCCCTCTCCCTCCGGAAGAGGGTTCCCAGCGCTTCCAAGTGCTCTGTCCGTTCACGGCGCGCCTCCGCCCACGCCATGCATCCGAAGCGGCCCGCTCGGGAGCCGATGCGATGTCATCGTCACCGCTCCTCGCCTATAAAAGCGGCAAGCGCCTCCAATTTGGACGCGCGATCATGCCAACCGATCGGGAGAGGCCCATGAAAACCTCGAAACTCCTCACCGGCGTCGCTTTCGCCGCCACGCTCCTCGCGGCGCAGGCCGCGCGCGCCGATATCACCATCGGCCTGATCGCGCCGCTGACCGGCCCGGTCGCCGCCTATGGCGAGCAGGTCAAGAACGGCGCCCAGACGGCCGTCGACGTGATCAACAAGGATGGCGGGGTGCTGGGCGAGAAGCTCGTGCTCAAGCTGGCGGACGATGCCGGCGACCCGAAGCAGGGCGTCTCCTCCGCCAATCTGCTCGTCGGCGACAAGGTGAAGTTCGTCGTCGGACCAGTGACCTCCGGCGTCGCGATGGCGACCTCCGACGCGCTCGCGGAGAGCGGCGTGCTGATGGTGACGCCGACCGCGACCTCGCCGGCGCTGACCACGCGTGGCCTCACCAACGTCTTCCGCACCTGCGGCCGCGATGATCAGCAGGCCGAGGTCGCCGCCGCCTATGCGGTGAAGAACCTGAAGGACAAGAAGATCGCGATCGTCCACGACAAGGGCACCTACGGCAAGGGCCTCGCCGACAACTTCCAGAAGGGCATTCACGCCGGCGGTCTCAAGGAAGTGGCCTATCTGGCGCTGACGCCGGGCGAGAAGGATCTTTCGGCCGTCATCACGCGGCTGAAGTCCGCCGGAGCCGACGTCATCTATTTCGGCGGCTACCACCCCGAGGGCGGCCTGCTCGCCCGCCAGCTCGCCGATGCCGGCGTCAAGGCGACGATCATCGGCGGCGACGGCCTCTCCAATACCGAATTCGCGGCGATCGGCGGCAACAACGCCACCGGCACGCTGTTCACCAATGCCAGCGACGCGCTGAAGAACCCGGATTCGGCAGCGGCCGTGGCCGCTCTGAAGGAAAAGGGCCTTCCGCCGGAGGCGTTCACGCTGAACGCCTATGCCGCCGTCGAGGTCATCAAGGCCGGCATCGAGAAGGCCGGCAAGGCCGATCCCTCGGCCACCGCCAAGGCGCTGCATGCCGGCATGGCGATCAAGACCGCCATCGGCACCCTGACTTATGGCAAGACCGGCGATCTGACCTCGCCGAGCTTCTCGATGTACAAGTGGGAAGCCGGCAAGATCGTCGCGGCGGAGTGATCCTCCCGGCCGGGGTGCCGCGCAGCCAGTCGCCGCGCCCCGGCCACCTACCATTCGCCTCTCCGGCAGATGACAATTTGCTCATCTCGGCGCAGCGCCATTGAAAGGCCATCGGCGCTGGGACATGGTCCGAATCATGGCATCGACCCCTTCCCGCCAGGATTTCAGCCCATGCGCCCGTTGAGTATCCTCGTCGCCCTGATGGCGGCTGCCGCGCTGGCGGTCGGCGTCCCGGCCGGTTCGGCCGGCATCATCGGGATGGGCATCGTCGGCCTGCTTCTGGCGGTCGTCACCTTCCGCTCGCCGACGCTGACCTTCTTCCTGCGCATCTTCTCCGGCATCTTCGCGATCGAATATGTGCTGTTCGCGGCGACGGCTCTGCTGGCCCAGGCAGGGCTGTGGCCGGCGTCCCTCGGCATCCCGCCGGTGCCGACCAGCCTGCCGACCACGGTCGGCGTCTTCGGCATCATGATCTACGCGATCTCCTTCGTGCCGGTGATCGCCCGCATTTCACGCATCGCCTCGCCCTTCTTCGAATCGGACGAGATCACCACGGCCAATCTCTGGCCGATCGGCCCCTACCAGATCCGGCTGGGACGACTGGCCGTGGCCCTGTTCGTTTTCCTCATCGTGCTGAACCAGGCGCAGGTCGGCATCACCCTCAGGATCTCGTTCTTCAGCCGCGACATGTACAACGCGCTGCAGAACAAGGACGCGGCCGCCTTCTGGTATCAGCAGCTCTGGGTCTTCATTCCATGGGCGACGATCTGGGTGGTTTCCGGCCTGGTCGAGATCTTCGCCAACTACACCCTGCTGATCCGCTGGCGGCAGTTCATGGCGCATGAATACACCGAGCGCTGGCTGAGCCATGCCACCCACTACCGGATCGCGCTCGCAGGCAGCGTCGACAACCCGGACCAGCGCATCGCCGAAGATACGCGCTCTTTCGTCAACCAGACCTACAACTTCGCGCTGCCGCTGCTCTCGCAGGTCTCCACGCTGGTCTCTTTCTCGATCATCCTCTGGAATATCGACGCGAAGTTCACCCTGCCGGGCACCGCGATCGAAATCCCCGGCTACATCTTCTGGGTCGCCTTCTTCTATGCCGCGGTCGCGACCTGGCTGACGCATTTGATCGGCCGGCCGCTGATCAACCTCGAATTCGAGCAGGAAAAGCGCGAGGCGAACTTCCGCTTCTCGCTGGCGCGCCTGCGCGAATATTCGGAGCAGATCGCGCTCATGGTCGGCGAGCCGACCGAGCGTGCGCATCTGGCCGGGCGCTTCCGCGCCATCGTCGAGAACTTCTACCGGCTGGTCTGGCGGCGGCTGAAGCTGAGCGCCTTCACCTTCTCCTACAATCAAGCCAGTGTCGTGGTTCCCACGATCATCCTTGCGCCCTACTACTTCGCCGGCACGATCACGCTCGGCGTGATGATGCAGGTCGCGGGCGCCTTCGACCGGGTGCAGACGGCGCTGTCCTTCATCATCAACAGCTATTCCTCGATCGCGCAGTACCTCGCCGCCATCAGCCGCCTGACGACCTTCGAGAAGGCGATCGCAGAGGCTCAGCACGGCCCGATCAGCGAGGATGCACTAAGCCGCGAGACCTCGCGAGACGGCGGCCTGCATGTCGGCAAGGCGGTGCTGGCGCTGCCCAACGGCCAGCCAATCGTCCGGCTGGACCGGCTGGACTTCGGCAAGACGCGCTCGACCCTGGTGATCGGCCCCTCCGGCTCGGGCAAGTCGACGCTGTTCCGCGCCATTGCCGGCATCTGGCCGTTCGGCGACGGCAAGGTCGGAATCCCGGCGCAGGCGCGGATCATGCTGCTGCCGCAACGCCCCTATCTGCCGCAGGGCACGCTGCGCGCCGCCCTCGCCTATCCGGAGCGCGAGGAGGCCTATGGCGACGACGCGATCCGCGAGGCGATGGCCAAGGTCAGACTCGGGCATCTGGCGGACAGGCTCGACGAGGTCGATCTCTGGGGCCAGCGCCTGTCGGGCGGCGAGCAGCAACGGCTGGCCGTGGCGCGCGCCCTGCTGAGCAAGCCGGACTGGCTCTTCCTCGACGAAGCCACTGCCTCGCTCGACGAGAAGCTCGAAGGCGAGATCTACGCGACGATCGATCGGGAACTGCCGCAAGCGCACATCGTCTCGATCGGTCACCGCGCCACGCTGCGCGAGATGCATGATGCCATCGTCACGATGGAACCGAACGAGGACGGCACCTTCACGCCGATCCCGACGGCAAAAGCGCCGGTCGCCTGAAGGCAGCCGGCGCCCGATCGAGCGGTTTCGACGGAGGCGCCGGATGCCCCGGCGCGGCCCCTTCCGCGGGACTGCTCAGAGCGAGCGGCTGAGCACCAGTTCGCCCGCACCGCCCTTGAGGACGAGCCGGCCGTTCACCAGGTCCCATTTCTGGGTGGCGCGCAGGGCGATGAGGAAGGTGCGCTCGAAATCGAGCGTGCCCTTGTCGCAGCTCCGCTTGGTGATGGCGATCGGCCCCACCGCGAAACCCTGCTGGCGCAGCGGATAGGCGGCAGCCGAGAAGGTGTTGCAGCCGGCGAAGCCCGTACCGCGCAGATTCTGGTCGATCAGCAGCGTGACCCGGCGATCATGAACCGGCTTGCCGTTGAGCTGAACGAGGCTCCAGCTGGCGCCGAGCGGGAAGGTCTTCTCCTGCTGCGGTGTCGGAATCGGCGTATTGCCGCCGCCGAGCTCCTGACGGGACGGCATCCTCTGACGCTGTGCGGCGGCTTCTCCGGGAACCAGCATCGGCACGACCAACGCGGCGAGGACGGCCGCAAGGCCAAGGCGTGGAGTCATCGTCATCTTACCTGCGTTCACGCGCGCGAAAGCGGCACGGGCCCCTTCATGGTTAAACGCCTAGAGGCCAATTCGTTCGGGATCAAGGCTGCCGCGCGCGAAAGCGCACAGCCCTTGCCACAAGCGGCCGGTCAGATACGGGCGTCGAGCCGCTCCAGCAACCGGTTCGCGCGGCGGAAGACATAGGCCGGGGCCGTGACCGTGATGTCGTCGGCGCCCTTGCGGTCGAGCTCCTCGACCAGCGCGAAAACCGCCTTGCCCGGGCAGTGCAGCGTCAGCGGCGCGCCGGCCAGCGGCGCTCCGAAGGGCAACCGCGCCCCGAAACTCTCCGTCAGGGCCGACAGCGCCGCGGCGTCGAGATCGAGCCTGGCGCGGATCTCGCGGATGGTGCGGCCCTCTTCCTCGGCGGCGATGCGGGAGAGAATGGTGCGGACCGCGGCCCGGGCCCGAGCGCTCCAGGGCGCGCGCGTCGACGCGACGAGATTGGCTTCGGAGGCGAGCATCACGCCGTCGTCGAGCACCTTCAGCGCGTTGGCGGCGAGCGTCGCGCCGGTGGTGGTGATGTCGACGACGATCTCGGCCGTGCCGGCGGCGGGCGCGCCTTCGGTAGCGCCCAGGCTCTCGACGATCCGGTAATCCGCCAAGCCGTGCTCGGCGAAGAAGCGGCGTGTCAGGTTCACATATTTGGTGGCGACGCGCAGCTTGCGGCCATGGCGGGCGCGCATGGTCGAGGCGACATCCTCGAGATCGGTCATGCTGCGCACGTCGATCCAGGCCTGCGGCACGGCGACGACGACATTGGCGTGGCCGAATCCGAGCGGGGTCAGCATCTCCACCGCCGCATCGGCATCGGACAACTGCTCGCGCACCAGGTCTTCTCCGGTGACGCCGAGATGGGCAGCGCCGGAGGCGAGCTGCGCGACGATCTCCGAGGCCGACAGGAAAGCGACCTCCGCGCCCTCCACGCCCGCGATCGTGCCACGATAGCCGCGCTCGCCGCTGGCCTTGACGAATTTCAGCCCGGCGCGGCCGAAGAAGGCGGTGGCGTTCTCCTGCAGCCGGCCCTTCGAGGGGACAGCGAGGACGAGAGGGGCGTCGGTCATGCGGCTTCTCCCGCCAGACGGTCGAGCCAGAGCGAGGCGCCGACCGCGGGAACCGCGCGCTTCGCCCCCAGGCGGCCGAGCAGATTGTCGTAGCGTCCGCCGCCGGCCACCGGCTTGGCGTCGCCACGGGCGGGGTCGTGCAATTCGAAGATGAAGCCGGTGTAGTAGTCGAGATTGCGGGCGAAACCGGCCGAAAACTGGATGGCACCGACATCGACCCCGCGTGCGGCGAGGAAGCCGGTGCGCTCGTCGAAGGCATCGAGCTCGCGATTGAGGTCGAGCGCGGCCTGGTCGGCCAGCGCCCGGAGCGAGGCGGAAGCGGCATCGGGATCGCCGACGATGGCCAGCACCTGGCCCAGCAGCGCCTTGACGTCGCCATTGACCGGGTTCTCGCGCTCGGCCGCGCGGGCGAGGAAGCGTTCGGCGATATCGGCGGCGCTGCGTCCGCCGACCGTCGAGATGCCGGCAATCGAGAGCACGTCCTCGACGAAGGCGCGGGCGGCCTTCGGGTCCTGCCCTTCGAGCGCCTTGAGCAGGCCGGCATGGGCGGCCTCGCCATCCGGTGCCGGAGGATCGAGCGCGGCGACGGCGTCAGTGCCCTTGCCTTGCACGATCGCGCGCACCAGCCGCCGACGCGCACCCTGCGACACCGCCAGGCGGTCGAGCAGCGCTCCAAGCAGCGCGACATCGCCCATGACGATCCGCGGCGCCTTCAGCCCGAGCGTAACGGCAGCCTCGACCGCCAGCGCCATGATCTCGGCATCGGTCGCGGTGAAATCCTCGCGCCCGAAGGATTCGAGCCCCGCCTGCTGGAATTCGCCGGGCTCGCCGGAGCGCATGCGGAAGACCGGGCCGGCATAGGCATAAGCCGCCGGCTCGGTCGAGCCGGAGGCGATGTGATCGAGCGCGACGGGAATGGTGTATTCGGGTCTCAGGCACCAGTCGCGGCCGTCGGCATCCTGCGTCATGAAGATTCGCCGGCGGATATCCTCGCCCGAAAGATCGAGGAAGACGTCGGCAGGCTGGAGGATGGCGGGTTCGGCGCAGGCGTAGCCCTCGCCGGCGAGAAGGGCGATCACGTCATCGATGCGGGCACGGCTTGCGGGCACGGGTCGTCCTGTCCTGTTGCGAGCGTCGTCCTAGCAGCGATACCCGGCGTTTTCGACAGATTTGAGCGAATTGGGTGAACGGTCTTTCCTCTCCGGCAAGGGAGAGGGCTCACGCGTGTCGCGCGAGAACCTTCTTCACGCCCTCGACCAGCTCGGCCACCGGCACCGCAAACTGCGCCTCGGCCTGCTTGGCCTTGTGCTCGGCCGAATCCTTGACGTCGCGGCTGGCGGCGGCGAGCTCGGCGCCGAGGATCAGGTCCTTGACGACGACCGTGCCGGCCTCGCGCTCCGACGAGCCCTGAATCACGGCGCAGACCGCGCCGCGCCGGTCGGCATATTTCATCTGGGCGTTGAAGCCGGAGCTACCCAGATAGAGATCGGCGCGGCAGAGCGACCTGCCGTCCTCGTCCCTCGCCTGCCGGAGCGAAGACACCATCGCCTGATAGCCCGGCATGAATTCGGGGCTTTTGTTGTCCATGGCGGTGACGACGACGAGCGGCAGCTCGCTCTTGCTGTCGACGATGGGCGACTTCACCGCCTTCAGCGCCGAATAGAGCCGGGAGACACCGATCGAGAAGCCGACCGCCGGCACCGGTTCGGGCCGGAAGCGGCCGACGAGGCCGTCATAGCGCCCGCCGCCGGCAACCGAGCCGAAGCGCACGACCTGCCCGTCCTCGTTGGTGACCGGAAAGGTCAGCTCCACCTCGTAAACAGAGCCGGTATAGTATTCGAGGCCGCGGACGACGGAAGGGTCGATGATGATGCGGCCGAGATACCCGGCCGCCGTGATCA
The DNA here is from genome assembly GCF_001898115.1 of Allobosea sp. 67-29. GTDB lineage: Bacteria > Pseudomonadota > Alphaproteobacteria > Rhizobiales > Beijerinckiaceae > Allobosea. The sequence continues at coordinate 434,908 of NZ_MKSQ01000008.1, forward strand.
GTTCGCGGATCTGCTCCAGTTCGGCGATGCCGGCCTGGCCGTTCTCGGCACCTTCGACGAGGCCACGCAAATCGGTAAGCGCCGCGGCTGAAAGCTTGGCGGAGCCTTCGCTGTCCCTGGCGTTCGTCTTGCCCAGCTCGGCAAGCTTCTGGCCGAGTTCAAGATAGCGCAGGATGCGGTCGGACTGCGCGCTGGAGAGGCCTGCGCCCTTGGTGAAGTCGCCGCTCTCGTCCTTGCGGCCTTCGCCGAGGAGCTTGCGGACCTCCTCCAGCGGGAATTTGTCGGCCTTGTCGATCGCGCGCAGCACGGTGAGGCGCGCAGCAGCATCGATGCCCGCCGCGTCCATCACGCCGTCGAGCACCTTACGGTTGTTGACCTTCACGACATAGTCGCCGCGCCGGATGCCGAGCGCTTCCATCGTGTCGGCGGCCAGCATGCAGATCTCGGCATCGGCCGTGACCGAGCCGCTGCCGACAATGTCCGCATCGAACTGCATGAACTGGCGGAAGCGGCCCGGCCCGGGCTTCTCGTTACGGAAGACATAGCCGACCTGATAGCCGCGATAGGGTTTCGGCAGCGCGTCGAAATTTTCCGCGACATGGCGGGCGAGCGGCGCCGTCAGGTCGTAACGCAGCGAGAGCCACTGCTCGTCATCGTCCTGGAAGGAAAAGACGCCCTCGTTCGGCCGGTCCTGATCCGGCAGGAATTTACCGAGCGCATCGGTGTATTCGACAAAGGGCGTCTCGACCGGATCGAAGCCATAACGCGAGAAGCTCTCGCGGATGACTGCGAGCATGCGCTCGGTGGCAGCAACATCGGCGGGGCCGCGATCGACGAAGCCGCGCGGCTGGCGGGCCTTCAGCTTGGCAGGGGCGGTCTTGTCGGCGGACATGGCGTGCGAAACTCGGACAATCAACAAAAAGTCGATTGCGGGTTAGACCGTACGAGCGCCAGGGGCAAGCGCGTCCTTCTCGCTACTCAGCCACCAGTTGCGCAGGCCGCAACGGCCGGTCCTCGATCCCCGCCCGCGCCAGCTTCTCCGGCAGCGGGCCACCGGTCGCCCAGTCCAGCAATTCGGCCGTATGCACAACCGGCGTGGTGGCTCCCTTGTCGGCAAAACCCTTCGCGAGCTGGGTCATGCAGCCGATATTGCCGGTCGCGACCAGCATCGGCCTGGTGCGCTCGATATTGCCGACCTTGCGCTCGCGCAGCTTCCCTGCGATCTCGGGCTGCAGGATGTTGTAGACGCCGGCCGAGCCACAGCAGATATGGCCCTCCGGCACGTCCTTGACCTTGAAGCCTGCACCCGAGAGCAAGCGCTTCGGCCCGTCCTTGAGCTGCTGGCCGTGCTGCATCGAGCAGGCCGAGTGATAGGCGATCGGCATCGCGACGTCGCGGACAGGCGCAAGTTCCAGCGTCTCCAGGAACTCGGTGACGTCCTTGGCCAACGCGGCGACCTTCGCCGCCTTCTCGGCATAATCCGGCTCGTTGCGGAACATGAAGCCGTAATCCTTGATCGTCGTGCCGCAGCCGGAGGCCGTGATCAGGATGGCGTCGAGCCCTTGGCCGTCGATCTCCGCGGTCCACGCGTCGATGTTCTTCCGGGCGAAGGCGAGCGCATCGTGCTCCTGCCCCATATGATGGACGAGCGCGCCGCAACAGCCCTCGCCTTTCGGCAGCACGACCTCGACGCCATGGCGGTTGAGCAGGCGGATCGTCGCCTCGTTGATCGCGGGATCGAGCACCGGCTGGGCGCAGCCCGAGAGCAGCGCGACGCGCCTCTTGCGCCCGGCCGACGGCGGGAAGCTGCGCGGTCCCTCCATCGCCGAGCGTGTCGGCAGGCGTGCGGGCGCCAGGGCCAGCATCGCCTTCAGACGCGGACCGAAGACGGGCAGCAGGCCGAGAACAGGAGCGAGGGGCTTCGCCGGCAGCGCCGCCAGCATCGCCGCGCGGAAGCGGCCGGGATAGGGCAGGATCGCCGCCAGCACCTTGCGCAGCAAACGATCATGCCAGGAGCGCGTATAGGTCTCCTCGATATGGGCGCGGGCATGGTCGACGAGGTGCATGTAGTGCACGCCCGAGGGGCAGGTCGACATGCAGGAGAGGCAGGATAGGCAGCGGTCGACATGCTTCACCACCTCTTCGGTGGCGGGCTTGCCGTTCTCCAGCATGTCCTTGATCAGGTAGATGCGCCCGCGCGGGGAATCGAGCTCGTCGCCGAGCAGCAGATAGGTCGGGCAGGTCGCGGTGCAGAAGCCGCAATGCACGCAAGTGCGCAGGATCTTCTCCGAAGCCGGCATGCGCGGGTCGGAGGCGAGGCGCTCGGGGGTGAAGTTGGTCTGCATGGCGCGTCAGGCTCCACCCTGCCAGGCCTTGATCCAGTCCATCGGCCAGAGCAGCATGATGACGTTGAGGGTCAGGTTGTCGCGGATCAGCCAGCCGACGATCAGCTCCATCGCCAGCGCGCTCGAAACCGTCAGCCAGACCGGCGCCAGCCGGGCGATCAGGAAGCCGAGCACCATCGCGAGGATGTCGCAGACCGAATTCAGGACGCTGTCGCCGTAGTAGTCGAGCGAGATCGTGGCCGAGCGATAATGCTCGATCACGGCCGGCGAATTCTCGGTGATCTCCCAGGCGCTCTCGATGACGATGGCGAGCAGCAGCGCGGCGCCGAAGGAGATCGGCAGGCCGGTGACGCGGCGGATCAGCCAGAACAACCCGTAAAACAGGAAGCCATGAATGATGTGCGAGAAGGTGTACCAGTCGGCGATGTGCTGGGAGTTCTCGGAGGAGAACACCTGTCCCTGCCAGAGCTTCACATAGCCGCATTTGCACATCGGCTCGCGGCCCATCGCCAGCAGGATCGCCGCGGCGGCGGCCACGAGCAGCAGAGCCGCCCCTGCAACGGCGAGCCGGTTCAATCGCCCGGAGGCCCAGCGCGTCCGTGGCTCGGCCAGGTCGGTGGAGATCGATTCGGTGAGCGCCATCAGATCCCCGCATACATCCGGCCGGGCTCGAAGATGCCGGCCGGATCGAAACTCTTCTTGATGCCGACTGTCACACGTATCAGCGGCTCGGACAGAGGCTGGAAGACCGCGACGGCGGCGCGGATCGCATCGGGCGCGCGAACCAGCGTCGCATGGCCGCCGAGCGGCTTCAGTGCTGCGCGGATGGCCGCTGAGCCGGCGTCGCTTCCGGCCGGCGCTGCAAGCCAGACCAGGCCACCGCCCCAATCGTAGAACCAGCGGGCGCCGGGCAACATCTGCGCGATGGCGCTTGCGGCTCTCGGGCTGTCGGTCGGCTTGACCGACAGGCGCCAGACCGCCTCCTGCGTCCCGGCGAAGAAGGCCGCGTCGCGGATATGACGCCAGAGCGCCGCCATGGGCTCGCCTTCCAGATTGTCGGGCACGCCATATTCGCCGAGCAGCAGCGCGAGCTCGCCGGAGCGGTATCGAAGCGAGTCCGGAAAATTCTCCAGCCGCAGGAGCGTCAGCGCCTCCTCGCCGCCGAGGCCGGCGGGCAGATGCGCCGCCGCCATCGGCTCGAAGGGCGAGCCCAGCGCCTTGGACAAGAGCGCGACGCCCTGAGCATCCGAGAGGCCGCGCCATTGCAGCGTGGCGGTCTCGGCGGGCTTCGGCAGCACGCGGAAGGTGACCTCGGTGAGGAAGCCGAGCGTGCCGTAGCTGCCGCAGACGAGCTTCACGAGATCGAGGCCGGTGACGTTCTTCATCACCCGCCCGCCGGATTTCACCATCTCACCGCGGCCATTGACGAGCCGCACGCCGATCAAGGAATCGCGCGCGGCGCCGGCGTTGATGCGGCGGGGGCCAGAGACGTTGCAGGCGGCGACCGCACCGATGGTCGGCGTGCCGTCGGAGCCGAAGAGCGGCCGGTGGTCCATGGGCTCGAAGGGCAGCATCTGGCCGCGCTCGGCCAGCGTCTCCTGTACGGTTTCCAGCGGCGTTCCGGCGCGGGCGGCGATGACCATCTCGGCCGGCTCATAGAGCGTGATGCCGGTGAGGCCGGCGCTGGACAGGGTGCTCGCCACCTGGGGCGGGCGGCCGAGACCGGCGCGCGTGCCGCCGCCGCGCAAGGTCAGCGGCACGGCGTTCTCGACGACGGATTTCACGACGGCGCAGGCCTGCGCCTCGGTTGTGGGCGTGTGGATGATCACGCGGCGATCCGCCCTTCCAGCGGGAAAACCTTGGCCGGGTTGAGCAGCCAGCGCGCGTCGAAGACCGCCCTCACCCGCATCTGCTGGGCGAGATCGGCCTCGTTGAACTGGACCGTCATCAGGTCGCGCTTCTCGATGCCGACGCCGTGCTCGCCGGTGAGGCAGCCGCCCACCTCGACGCAGAGCTTGAGGATGTCCATGCCGGCATCCTCCGCCTTCTGCGCCTCGACCGGGTCGTTGCAGTTGTAGAGGATCAGCGGATGGAGATTGCCGTCGCCGGCGTGGAAGACGTTGGCGACGCGCAGGCCATAACCCTTCACGATCTCGTCCATGCGCTTGAGCACGTAGGGGAGCTGACCGGTCGGGATCGTGCCGTCCATGCAGATGTAGTCGGCGATGCGGCCGGTCGCGCCGAAGGCCGATTTGCGCCCCTTCCAGATCGCCGCCGCCTCCATCGCCGATTTGGATTCCTTGACGGTGGTGACGCCGTGTTCCCGGGCGATGGCGACGATGCGGGCAAGCTGCGCGTCCATCTCGGCATCCGAGCCCTCGACCTCGATGATCAGGAGCGCCTCGACATCCATCGGATAGCCGGCCTTGGCGAAGGCCTCGCAGATCTCGATCGCCGGCTTGTCCATGAACTCCATCGCGACCGGGATGATGCCCGCGCCGATGATCGCAGCCACGGCCGCGCCCGCCTGCTCGCTGGTCGGGAAGCCGAAGAGCACGGGCCGCGCGCCTTCGGCCGCCCGCAGGATGCGGACCGTTGCCTCGGTGACGATGCCGAGCTGCCCCTCCGAGCCGTTGATCAGGCCGAGCAGATCGTAGCCGGGGGCATCGAGATGGGCGCCGCCGATCTCGACAACCTCGCCATCGAGCATCACCATCGTGACGCCCAGCACATTGTTGGTGGTGACGCCGTATTTGAGGCAATGGGCGCCGCCCGAGTTCATGCCGATATTGCCGCCGATCGAGCAGGCGAGCTGGGAGGACGGGTCGGGCGCATAGAAGAAGCCCTCGGCCGAAACGGCACCCGTCACGGCGAGGTTGGTGACGCCCGCCTCGACCCTGGCGACGCGATTGGCATAGTCGATCTCGAGGATGCGGTTCATCTTCGAGACGCCGATGACGACGGCATCCTCCTGAGGGATCGCTCCGCCCGCGAGCGAGGTGCCCGAGCCGCGCGGAATCACAGGCACGCCCTGCTCCAGGCAATAGCGCAGCACCGCCGCGACCTCCCGGGTCGTCTCGGGCAGCACGACGGCCAGGGGCATGCGGCGATAGGCGGTGAGTGCGTCGGTCTCGTAGGGTCGCCGCTCGTCGTCGCTGGTGATCAGCGCCTGCGGCGGGACGAGTCGCGCCAATCCGGCGATGATCGCATCGCGGCGGGCGAGAATGCCGGCATCCGGCGCCGGAAAAGCAATCGCGCTCATCTCCCTCCCCCTCGCGAGCCACATCGCTCCGATCACTGATTGCGCTGCAGACTAGACCAATTCAAGGCCCCTTGCAGCGTGTGTGGAAAGCCAGCAATTATTTCCAAAATGGAAAAGGTGGCCCGATCATGGACCGGTTCGGCGATCTCGACGTGTTTGCACATGTGGTCACGACCAAAAGCATGTCGGCCGCCGGCCGGCAGCTCAACCTGTCGCCGGCCGTGATCTCGAAGCGCATCCGGCGCCTGGAAGAACGTCTTGGCGTGCGCCTGCTGCAGCGCACGACGCGCCAGCTCGCCCTGACCGAGGCCGGACAAGGCTTCTACGAGCGCGTCGTCTCCATCCTGTCCTCGATCGAGGAGGCGGAGGCCTGGGTTTCCAGCGGTGCCGGGCAGGTCCGCGGCACGCTCCGCGTCTCGGCGCCCACCTCCTTCGGGCGCCTGCATATCGCGCCGCATCTCAAGCGCTTTCTCGACGCGAATCCCCTGGTGACGGTCGAACTCGTGCTGAGCGACGCCTTCGTCGACGTGGTCGGGGAAGGCTTCGACCTCGCGGTCCGCATCGCCGACCTGCAGGATTCGAGCCTGGTGGCAAAGCGGCTCGCCCCGAATCACCGGGTGCTCTGCGCGACGCCGGGCTACCTTGCCGCCCATGGCACGCCGACCGGCATCGCGGCGCTGTCACGGCACACCTTGATCGCCCACAACGCCGATCACTGGCGGCTCGACGGGCCGGAGGGGCCCGTCTCCGTGCGGGTCAACGGCCCGCTGCGGACCAATTCGAGCGAGGTGGTGCGCGAGGCGCTCCTGGCCGGCGTCGGCATCGCCCTGCGCTCGACCTGGGATGTCGGGCCCGAACTGAAGTCCGGGGCGCTGCAAAGAGTGCTGCCCGCCTACGCCGTCGGCTCGCGCGTTGCGGTCTATGCGGTCTATCCCAGCCGCAGACACATGGAGCAGAAGCTGCGCGCCTTCGTCGACTATCTGGCGGAGCTCTACGGCGCCACGCCCTATTGGGATGCGGGGCTTGCGCTATAGGCCATTGCCCTGCGTCGCGCCTGCGGGGATGGTCGGGATGATATCCGAGGGAGGACAGGCATGTTCGGCGTGCTCGACGGCACTGGGGTTTCGGTTCTGGATCCGCGCTTTCATCGCGTCGTGCCGGGTTCGGCGCGGGTCGAGCGGCTGTGGACGGGTGCGCGCTGGTCGGAGGGGCCGGCCTGGTTCCCCGCCCACAACACCTTGGTCTGGTCGGATATCCCGAACGACCGCATGCTGCGCTACGACGCATTGACCGGTCAGGTCGGCGTCTTCCGCCAGCCGGCGCGCAATTCCAACGGCAACACGGTCGACGCGCAGGGCCGCCTTGTGACCTGCGAGCATGGCGGGCGGCAAGTGACGCGCACCGAGCATGACGGCTCGATCACGGTGCTTGCGAGCCACTATGGCGGCAAGCAGCTGAACTCGCCCAACGACGTCGTGGTCAAGTCGGATGGCTCGATCTGGTTCACCGATCCCGACTACGGCATCCTGAGCGATTACGAAGGCGACAAATCCCCGGGCGAGATCGGCGCCTGCCATGTCTACCGGATCGACGGGCAGAGCGGCGAGATCGCCATCGTCGCCGATGACTTCGTCAAGCCCAACGGCCTCGCCTTCTCGCCGGACGAGAGCATCCTCTACATCGCCGATACCGGCGCCAGCCACGACCCCGAGAACGGCCCGCGCCATATCCGTGCCTTCAAGCTCGGCGCTGACGGCAAGACGCTGGGCGCCTCGAAGGTCTTCGCCACCTGCACGAGCGGGCTCTTCGACGGCTTCCGCTTGGACATCGAAGGGCGGATCTGGTCGAGCGCCGCCGATGGCGTCCACATCTACCACCCGGACGGCACCCTCGTCGGCAAGGTGGCGATTCCCGAGATTGTCGCGAATGTCTGCTGGGGCGGGCCGAAGCTCAACCGCCTGTTCATCTGCGGGACGACCTCGCTCTACGCCGTGATGACCCATACGAACGGCGCGGGCCGGCCCTGAGCCGGCCACCGCCGGCTACACGTCCTGCCCGACATAGTCGGCGACCTGCTGCATGCGCTTCAGCGTGCGCCAGTAGATGTCCTCCATCAGCAGATGGGCGAACTCGCCGTTGCGGCCGATGCTGTAGAGGCCCGCGACGCCGGTTTCGCGAGCGAACTCCTGCCGCCGCCGCTCGTAGCGCGACAGATAGACCGGATAGGCAAAGGGCGTCTTCAGCATGCCGCCGGCGCCGATGTAGCGCGCACGCAGATGCGGATAGATCCGACACAGCCCGTCGAGGCAGATCCGGGCGAGGTCCTCGTCCGACATCGACCAATGGGCATCGCCGACCTCACAACCGATGTCGAAGGTCAGTTGCGTGCGCCCCTCCGGAGCAAGCCAGGGCATAGAGAACGGCGCCTCGGTGACCCGGAAGAACGGCTGCGACCGGTCCGGCACCCACAACATGGTATCCGGCAGGAGATTTCGCCCTTCGAAGCGCAGGTTGACGAAGATCATCGGCCGGTAGCGGAACCGGGCGAGCTCGTCGAGCTTGTCAGTCCCCTCCACGAGGCGCGGCAGAACGTGTACGGGCGCGGTGCTGACCGCGGCCGAGACGCCGACCTCGCGGCCGTTCACCCTGACGGCGACGACACGGCCGCCCTCGACGAAGATGCGCTCGACCCGCGATTCCAGCGCGACGCGGTGGCCGACCCGCTTCAGCGTCGGCTCCAGCAGCCGCGAGACGCCGCCCTCCGGATAGACGTGATAGACGGCCGCGCTTTCCGGCATCTCATGCGAGTATCCGTTGCAGACCGCACGCCCGGTCAGACGCGAGGCGGCCTTGAGATAGAGCGTCTTCAGAACCCCGGCCGAAAGCTTCTGGCCGACGGCCGGCGAGAGTTCCGAGGCCGGAGCGCCGGACCAGGCCTCCGCCAGCGGGATCGCGACGTCCTCGGCCAGCGCCGCCCCGTAGGCATTGCGGAACCAGTCGGCGGCGCTCTCGACACTGCCGGGCTTCAGCCGGGCCGCGAGGGCGCTGGCGGCATAGCGCGGCGAAGCGGCGAGGCCGAACGGATAGGCGTAGCTGCGTCCCCGCAGCGCCACGGCCTCGCCGTAATGGCCGACCGTATGCGAGATGTCCTCGGCTCCCAGCGCACGCGCCAGCCGGTTGCTGACGAAATGCGCCCCGAAATCATAGCTGTAGCCGTCAGCGTCCTTGAACGAAGCGGCCATTCCGCCGACCGCGCGGCCGGTCTCGAACACAGCAGCCTGAAGCCCCCGCCGCTCCAGCTCCGCGGCGGCCGTCAGGCCGGCGATGCCGGCCCCGATGACGGCCACAGGCCGCGCCAGGCGGCGCCAGACCGCCGGCGCCTTGACAGCGATGTTCATGGCCGCTCCTCCGGACATGCCGGCAAGGTCCGGCAGCAATTGCCCTAGCAGGAGCGGATGAATCCCGGCTTGAACCGACCTCGCAATCGAGGAAAGCAATCGTCATGAATCGTTAAGGCTAATCGCGCGGCGGCTGACCGGAGCCTCGCGGCTCGTCCCGGATGCGGGTCAGCACCAGCGGCATCGCCAGGCCGATGACCACGAAACGCACGAGGTGGTGAGCCCCGACATAGAGCGTATCCAGCCCCATGGCGAAGGCGAGCATGGCCATGGCCTCGAGCCCGCCCGGTGCGAAGGCGGCCATGCCGCTGGCGTAGGGCACGCCGGCCAGGAGAGCCGCCGGCCAGGCGAAGAGGAAGGCGACGCCCATCGAGACCGCAAAGCCTCCGACCGCCAGCGGAAACAGGCCGCGAAGCTCCCTGCGCGGAATATGGGCGATGCGGCCGCCGATCGTCGAGCCCAGCAGGATCTGCACGGCGATCTGAATCGGCATGGGCAGGCTGCCTTCCACCAGCCCGGTACCGTGGAAGATCGCGCTGGAGAACGTCGCGCCGAACATCAACGGCGCCGCGAGACCGACGCGCTCGAAGCCCAACCCGAGCACAAGCCCTGCCATGGTCAGCCCGAGCATGACGGCCGGACCGACCGGGCTCAGCACAGGCGCCGGCGCGCCCGCCGACGTGCCGGTCGCCTGCATCAGGCTCGGCAGGAAGGCGACGAGCACCAGAAGCCGGAAGAGCTGAACGACGGAGATGCGGCCGATATTGGCGCCCTTCGCCTGGGCGATCGCCAGCACGGTCGAGAGCGCGCCCGGGGCAGCCGCGAGCAAGGCATCGATCCAGGGCCAGCGCGCGACATGGCGCAGATAGGCCCCGGTCGAGAGCATGATCGCGGCGACGCCGACGAGCAGCATGGCCAGCGAGGCGGGGTAGCGGCCGAGCGCGGCCAGGGCCTCCGGCGTCGCGGCCGAGCCGAGGATCGTGCCCGACAGCAGCATCGTCGAATCGAACCAGGGGCGCCGCAGTGCCGGCAGCGGCCGGATCAGCGCCACGACGGTGCTGAGCAGCATCGAGCCCGACAACCAGGCCGCCGGCATGCCGAGCGTCGCGAACAGGGCGCCGCCGGTCGCCGCGATCGCGATCACGACCGCTTCGCGCCCCAGGATCGCCGATCGCGAGGAAGGGTAGCCGAAAACTCTCATTCTGCCCCGAAGCGCCGCGTCGACGGCGCCGGGCGTTCATGGCCACGGCCGAGGCGGCGGTCAACCGCGCCGCCCGACGGCCCACGCAGGGCCGCCTTGCGCGGCGGGCGGTCAGGCCGCCATCAGCGCCTTCTGCAGCCGGGCCACGGCTTCCGTCAGGTCGGATGACTTGCGGGCGAAGCAGAGCCGCAGGCCCTTCTCCCCGCCCGGGCCGAAAGCGAGGCCCGGCGCCAGCCCGACATTGGCCTTGTCGATCAGATCGAGCGCGAGCGCCCGGGAATCCTCACGGCCGTCGACGGAGAAGAACTGATAGAAGGCACCGACCGGGGCCGAGAGCGAGACGCGGTTGGTCGCCTTCAGCCCTTCGTAGACGATCCGGCGGCCCTCGGCGGCGCGCGCGATCTGCTCGGCGATGAAGCTCTCGCCTTCGTCAAGCGCCGCAACGGCAGCGCGCTGCACGAAGACCGGCGAGCCCGAGGTCGAGTACTGTACGAGGTTCTCGATGACCTGGCCCAGCGCGGTCGGCGCCTCGATCCAGCCGATGCGCCAGCCGGTCATCGCCCAGTTCTTCGAGAAGGTCTGGACGAAAAGGACCCGATCCTCTTCAGCGATGATGTCGTGGAAGGACGGGGCCCGCGCCGAGCCGTCATAGACGAAGCGGCCGTAGATTTCGTCCGCGACGATCCAGATGCCGTGCTTGCGCGAGAGCGCCAGCAGCGCCTCCTGCTCCTCCCGCGTCGCGGTCCAGCCCGTCGGATTGGCGGGCGAGTTGATCAGCATGCCGCGCGTCCTCGGCGTGATCGCGGCCTCGAGCTTGCCGAGATCGAGCGTGAAGCGCCCCTGCTCGTAGTCCATCGGGACGCAGACCGGCCTCGCGCCGCCGACGCTCGCCGCAGCGACGAAATTCGGCCAGGCCGGCGTCGGAATGATGAGCTCGTCGCCGGTGCCCGCGATCATCCGCACCGCGATCTGGAGCGACTGCATGCCCGAGCCGGTGACATAAAAGCGCTCCGGCGAGAAGGGCTGGCCGTAGAGACGCTCGTGATAGCGCGCCAGCGCCTCGCGCAGCTCCGGAATACCGCGCTGCCAGGTGTAGAACGTCTCGCCGGCGGCCAGAGAGCGGGCTGCGGCCTCACGGATGAAGGCGGGGGTCGGCAGGTCACCCTCGCCGACCCAAAGCGGGATCAAGCCCTCCCGCAGCCGGCCGTAATTCATCACCTCGACGATGCCGCTTTCAGGCGCCTCCCGCGCCTCCGGCCGCAGATCGGGGATCAAGGTGCTGCCCGTGGGAGCGACGAAATTCATCGGGTTCAACCTCGCGATTGCCATGGCACAGCTTTAGCCGATGACGGCGCCGCCCGGCATGAAATCGCGAGATCGGGTCGATCGGTCGCGGTGATGAATCGCGACCGATGCGATGCGCCGTCAGACCGTCTTCTGCTTGAGGAGATCGCGGATCTCGCCGAGCAGCACGACATCGTCCGGCTTCGCGGCCGGCGCGGCCGGTGCCTCCGCCTTCTTGGCCTGAAGCATGTTGATGCCCTTGACGACGAGGAACAACACGAAGGCGATGATGATGAAGTTGACCGCGACCGTGATGAAGTTGCCGTAGGCGAGGACCGCGCCCTGCTTCTTGGCCTCCGCCAGCGTCGTCGCGGTGACGCCGCTGTTCAGTCCGACGAAGTAATTCGAGAAGTCGACGCCGCCGAGGGCACCGATAAAGGGCATGATGATGTCGTTGACCAGGGAGTCGACGATCTTGCCGAAAGCGGCGCCGATGACCACACCGATCGCGAGATCGATGACGTTGCCCCGCAGCGCGAATTTCTTGAATTCCTCGAGCATGCTGCACCTTTCCTCAAAATCGCCAGGACCTGCCCATCGGCACGGGCAGCGTAGACGACGCAGAGGTGCCAGGAAAAGCCCGCCGGGGAGCCAGAGCAGCATCAGGCGCGGTCTGCGCGAAATAATCTGGGGACGACCAAGACGAATGACCTGTGGCGGAGCGATTGGCCGGCCGCTAGACTGCCCGAAAACCTGAAACGGAAGGTCATGCGGTCAGCTTTGCGTCGTCGATTGCAGGCAGTCTGGCGGGAGATCGCACAGTGATTCCGGCCTGGTCCGTCGTCCTGGTCGCGCTCGCCTATCTGTGCGGTCTCTTCGCGGTCGCACATACGGCCGATACGTCGGGCCGCCGCCTGATGACCGGGCGCGCGCGCCCGACGATCTATGCGCTGGCGCTCGGCGTCTACTGCACCTCCTGGACTTTCTACGGCTCCGTCGGCTTCGCCAACCTGGCCGGCTTCGACTTTCTCGGCATCTATGTCGGGCCGATCCTGGTGATCGGCCTGGGTCACCGCTTCGTCGAACGGATCGTCGGAATAGCCAAGTCGCAGAACATCACCTCGGTCGCCGACTTCGTCGGCGCGCGCTATGGCAAGAGCGAGCGGGTGGCGGCGCTGGTCTGCATCGTCGCCGTCATCGGCGCCCTGCCCTACATCGCGCTGCAACTCAAGGCGGTCGCCAACTCGCTCTCCGTGTTCCTCGCCGCCACCGGCGGCCATTCCCCCGTCGCGAACGTGCCGGTGCTGAGCGATCTGGCCTTCCTGGTCGCCATGGTGCTCGCCGGCTTCGCCTGCGCCTTCGGCACCCGCCATATCGACGCCACCGAACATCAGGACGGGCTCGTTCTGGCCATCGCCGCGGAGTCCCTCGTCAAGCTCGTCGCCTTCCTCGTCCTCGGCCTCTACATCGTCTACGGGCTGTTCGACGGCATGGGCGATCTCCTGGGCCGTGCGGCCGCAGCGCCCCCGGCGGGGCTGCCGCCGATCTGGGAGCGAACCTCGAGCCTGCCGGGCTTCCTGACGCTGACGCTGCTGTCGGGCTGCGCAGCGCTGCTGCTGGCGCGACAGTTCCACATGGCGATCGTCGAGAACCGCGACCGCCGCGACGTGCGCCGTGCGGCCTGGATGTTCCCGCTCTATCTCCTGCTGATCAATCTCTTCGTCCTGCCGCTGGCAGCGGCAGGAGAAATCCTGATGCCGGGCACCGGCGTCGATCGCGACATGACGGTGCTGCTCCTGCCGCTTCAGCACGGCGCGGGAATGGCCGCGCTGTTCGTCTTCGTCGGCGGCCTGTCGGCGGCGACGGCGATGGTCATCGTCGCCTCGGTCGCCCTGGCGATCATGATCTCGAACCATCTGGTGATGCCACTGCTGCTGCGCGGCCGCAGGGCGCTCAGCGAGCCGAAGGGCGGGACGGCCCAGACCAGCGCCTGGACCTCGGCCAACACCAATCTCGGCGGCGACCTCGGCTCGCAGGTGGTCATCATCCGCCGCGTGAGCATCTTCCTCGTCATCCTGCTGGGCTATGCCTACTACCGCGCGGCCGGCGAGGCCGCCCTGGTCTCGATCGGCCTGCTGTCCTTCGCGGCGACAGCGCAGATCGCCCCGGCCTTCCTCGGAGGGCTGGTCTGGCGACGCGGCACCGCGCTGGGCGCCGTGGCGGGCCTCGCCATCGGCACGCTGGTCTGGGCCTATACGCTGCTGATGCCGAGCCTTGCCATTCCCGGAAGCTGGTGGAGCGACGTGGTCGCCCATGGCCCGTTCGGCACCGACATGCTGCGGCCGGAAGCGCTCTTCGGGCTCGGCATGCCGCCGCTGACGCATGGCGTGGTCTGGAGCCTGGGCCTCAACATCCTCGCCTATGTCGGCTTCTCCCTGCTGCGGCCGGCGAATGCGATGGAACGGCTGCAGGCCAACGCCTTCGTGGAATCCGACCGGGCGACCATGGCGCAGACCTTCTCGCTCTGGCGCACCAGCGTCACCGAAGGCGAGCTGCAGGCGACCATCGCCCGCTATCTCGGCCAGGAGCGCACGGAGCGCGCCTTCGAGAGCTTCAACCTCAGCCGCGGCGAAAAGCCGGAGGCCGGACGCGACGCCGACATCCATCTGCTGCGCTTCGGCGAGCATCTCCTGTCCTCGGCGATCGGGGCGGCCTCCTCCCGGCTGGTGCTGTCGCTGCTGCTGAAGAAGCGCAATCTCTCGACCGAGGCCGCCTTCAAGCTGCTGGACGATGCCTCGGCCGCGCTGCAATACAACCGCGACATCCTCCAGCACGGCCTCGACCATGCCGGCCAGGGCATCACGGTCCTTGACCGCGACCTCCGGCTGCTCGCCTGGAACCAGGCCTTCCTGCGGCTCTACGACCTGCCGCCGTCGCTGGTGCGGTTCGGCACCGGACTCGACGAGATCGTGCGCTACAACGCCGCGCGCGGAGCCTATGGCGACGGGGCTCAGGACGAACTGATGGCGGCGCGGCTCGAAAGCTTCGTCAGGGATCGCGAGCCGGTCCGCCTCAAGCTCTTTCCGTCGAAGACCGTGATCGAGGTGCGGACCAATCCGCTGCCGGACGGCGGCTTCGTCACCACCTACACGGACATCACCGAGACCGTGGCGGGCGAGGAGAAGCTGGAGCGGGCCAACGAGAGCCTCGAGAAGCGCGTCGCCGAGCGCACCGAGGAACTGCTGCACGTCAACGCCGAGCTCCAGCGGGCCAAGGCCGAGGCCGAGGCCGCAAATCTCTCCAAGACCCGCTTCCTCGCGGCCGCGAGCCACGACATCCTGCAGCCGCTCAACGCCGCCCGCCTCTACGCGACCTCGCTGGTGGAGCGGGACCGGTCCGCCGGCCAGCCCGACCTCGCCGAGAACATCGACGCCTCGCTCGACGCGGTGGAGGAGATCCTGACCGCACTGCTGGAAATCTCGCGGCTGGACGGGGGCGCGCTGCGGCCGGAGCTGACCTCGTTCCGCCTCGACGAGCTGATGCGCCAGCTTCAGCGCGAGTTCGAGCCGAGCGCGCAGGAACGGGGATTGAAGCTCGTCTTCGTGCCGACCGGCCTCGCAGTGCGCTCGGACCGGCGCCTGCTCAGGCGGCTGCTGCAGAACCTGATCTCGAACGCCATCAAATATACGCCGAACGGCAAGGTCCTGGTCGGCTGCCGGCGGCGCGAGGGGCAGGTCGCCGTCGAGGTCATCGACACCGGCCTCGGCATCCCGCAGAGCAAGCAGAAGACCGTGTTCCGCGAGTTCCAGAGGCTCGACCAAGGGGCGCGTGTCGCGCGCGGCCTCGGCCTGGGCCTCTCCATCGTGCAGCGCATCGCACGCGCGCTCGACCACGCGCTGACGCTGGATTCCGCCCCGGGCCGCGGCACGCGCTTCTCGCTCACCGTGCCGCGTGCCGCCCCGCTCCCGGCAATGGCCACCGCCACCGCCACCCGCCAGTCTCCGGCCGGGCAGCTCGCCGGAATGCGGCTGCTCGTCATCGACAACGAGCCGGCGATCCTCGACGGGATGAAGCGCCTGCTCGAAGGCTGGGGCTGCCGGGTCACGATCGCGGCTGGCCTCGACGAGGCACTGCCCCATGTCGGCGGCAAGGCCGAGCCGGACGTCGTGATCGCCGACTATCATCTCGACCACGGCAACGGCCTGACCGCGATCAGCTCGCTGAGGGCCCGCGCCCGCGCGCCGATGCCAGCGATCCTGCTGACGGCGGACCGCACGCCGCATGTCCGCGAGGCCGCTGCCGCGCTTGACGTGCACATGCTGAACAAGCCGCTGAAGCCGGCCGCGCTGCGGGCCCTGCTGGCGCAGTGGCGCGCGACGAGGCTGGCCGCCGAATAGGCGTCAGCGTTCGCTGGCGGCGGCGCTGCGCAGGACCTCCTCCGATGCCAGAAAGGCCTCGACCTCGGGGCTGGGCGGCGGGCTTTCCGCCGCGACGCCGATCTCGCGCAGCAGTCGCGAGACCGGCACGTAGGCCTTCGCATCGCGATCGTAGATGGCTGCCCGCACGAGCGCGACGGCGGCAACGATCTCGGTACCGTCGCGCCCGCGCATCAGCATGCGATGCTGCATCACCAACCAGTTCTCGCGCCAGCACAGGATGCGGGTTTCCAAGTCGAAAGTGCGGAAGAGCCGCATCTCCCGCCGGAAGCGGATGGTGCCGGCATTGACCACGGGCACCCAGCGATGCCGCAGGATCGCCCGCCACAGGCCGCTGCGCAGCACCAGATCGGTGCGGCCCAGATCCATCAGCGTCCAGTAGCGGCCATTGTTCAGATGCAGGCTGGTGTCGAGATCGTGGAACCAGACCCGGAAGGGCAGCAGCGAAGCCCCGCCCGGCAGGGCCAGGCGCGGACGCATCCGGAAAGTGGCCAGCAGCCAGAGGAGGCGAAGCCAGAGGTTCATGACCACCGTCGCGGTTGTGGAGAGGCAAGACTTCGATGCCATGTCACGCAAGCGGCACCGCTGTCGATCATGCTATCGTCCGATGCCGCCACAACGCAGCAACGGAGCCTCGGTCTTGCCGACCCTGCACGTCTCGCCACTGTCGAAGCTCGACGCGACCGTCGCCGCCTGCGGCGCGAGCCACCTCGTCTCGTTGATCAATCTCGCCACCCCGGTCGAGCGCCCACCCGGTATTGCCGAAGGCCGGCATCTCTTCCTCGGGATGTCCGACATCAGCCAGCCGACGGAAGGCCATGTACTGGCCGGACGGGAGCATGTCGAACGCCTGGTCGCCTTCGTGCGCGGCTGGGACCGCGCCGCGCCGCTCGTCATCCATTGCTGGGCCGGCATCAGCCGCTCCACCGCCGCGGCCTATATCACGGCCTGCGCCCTGGCGCCGGCACGCGACGAGGACGCAGCGGCCGATGCGCTGCGCCTGGCCTCGCCCTCGGCCACGCCCAATGCCCGGCTCGTCGCCCTCGCCGATGAGCTCCTCGGCCGTGGCGGGCGAATGGTGCGGGCCATCCGGCGCATCGGCCGCGGCGCCGACGCCTTCGAAGGCACGCCCTTCGTCCTCGGTCTGGACTGAGCGCGGACCGGCGCAGCAATTTCATGCGGGTGAAGCACTCCTTGCCGTGAATGATGCGGCATCAGCCGCGCAACGATACAGAAGATTGCTTGCTTTCCATCAATTTTGCGACGATTGATCGCGCGGGAGGCAATACCGGCATCATGACGATCGAACTGGATTCACGCGACCGCTCGATTCTGCGGATCCTCCAGCAGGACGGGCGCATCACCAATTCGGACCTGGCCGAGAAGGTGCACCTGTCGCCCTCCGCCTGCCTCCGGCGCGTGCGCCAGCTCGAGGACAGCGGCCTTATCCGCGGCTATGCGATGATGCTCGACGACAAGATCGCGGGCTTCCCCGGTACGGCCTTCGTCTTCGTCACGCTCGACCAGCAGGGCCGCGCCTCGCTGGAGAGTTTCGAGCAGGCCGTGCAGAACCTGCCCGAGATCCTCGAATGCCATCTGCTGGCCGGCGCCCACGATTATCTGATGCGGGTGATCTATCGCGACAGCGCCGATTTCGAGCGCATCCACACCGACATCATCACGCAATTGCCCGGCGTCACCCGCGTGCAGTCGACGCTGACCTTGCGCACGATCAAGAAGACCTCGGCGCTGCCGGTCTGAGTCAGGAGCGGCGCGAAGCGGGTTGCGGCCAGCCGCGCTCCGGCCGATAAACTCTCCCGCAAAGAGGAATCAGGCCGTGAGCGAAGAGAAGACCAACGCCGATGTCGCCGCCCTGCCCTTCGAGGCGGCAATGAAGGAGCTCGAAGGCATCGTCGCGCGGCTGGAGCGCGGCGACGTCCCGCTCGAGGAATCGATCGCGATCTACACGCGCGGCGAGGCTTTGAAGGCGCGCTGCGACGCGCTGCTGAAGCAGGCGGAAGCCCGGATCGAGCGCATCACGCTCGGCGCCGACGGCAAGCCGACGGGCGCGACCCTGCTCGACGTCGAGAACTGAGCCCCCGGCAGCGCCTCCGCACCGGGACAAACAAAACGAACCAATTTTGCAATGCCGCGGCGCCCCGGGTGCCGCGGCATTGCATTTCTGCCAGCGCCCGGTTGCGACCGGGCGCTTGCCTGAGCGCCTCCACGGGGTCAGATTCGGCCTCAACCAAGGAGGCCCTCATGTCGCAACTCCCCGCCGACGATCCGATCCTGGGCGATGCCCGCTCCTGCGAGGCGATCGAGAAGGTGATCGTGCCGCGCTCCCATGACCTCGGCGGCTTCCAGGTCCGCCGGGCGCTGCCGGCGATCGGCCAGCGCATGGTCGGCCCCTTCATCTTCTTCGACCAGATGGGCCCGGCCGAGTTCCATCTCGGCGAAGGGCTCGACGTGCGGCCGCATCCGCATATCGGGCTCTCGACCGTGACCTATCTCTTCGACGGCGAGATCATGCATCGCGACTCGCTGGGCACCGCGCTCGCGATCAAGCCGGGCGCGGTGAACCTGATGACCGCCGGGCGCGGCATCGTCCATTCCGAGCGCACCGGCATGGAAGCCCGCGCCACCGGCCCCAAGCTCTACGGCATCCAGGCCTGGCTCGCCCTGCCGAAGACGCATGAGGAGGTCGCGCCCGAGTTCAAGCATCACGGCGCGCAGGACCTGCCCCGCATCGTCGAGGGCGGCAAGCGGATCAGCCTGATCATGGGCTCGGCCTATGGCCAGACCTCGCCGGTCAAGTTTCCCTGGGACGCACTCTATGCGGAGGCCGTGCTCTCGCCGGGCGCGATCCTGCCGCTCGACCCCGACTATGACGAGCGCGCGATCTACATCGTCTCCGGCAAGGTCGACATCGCCGGCGACGAGTTCGGCGCCGGCCAGCTCCTCGTCTTCAAGCCGGGCGACCGGAACCTGATGACCGCCGGGCGCGGCATCGTCCATTCCGAGCGCACCGGCATGGAAGCCCGCGCCACCGGCCCCAAGCTCTACGGCATCCAGGCCTGGCTCGCCCTGCCGAAGACGCATGAGGAGGTCGCGCCCGAGTTCAAGCATCACGGCGCGCAGGACCTGCCCCGCATCGTCGAGGGCGGCAAGCGGATCAGCCTGATCATGGGCTCGGCCTATGGCCAGACCTCGCCGGTCAAGTTTCCCTGGGACGCACTCTATGCGGAGGCCGTGCTCTCGCCGGGCGCGATCCTGCCGCTCGACCCCGACTATGACGAGCGCGCGATCTACATCGTCTCCGGCAAGGTCGACATCGCCGGCGACGAGTTCGGCGCCGGCCAGCTCCTCGTCTTCAAGCCGGGCGACCGCATCTCGATCCTCGCCATCGACCAGGCCCGCGTGATGATCGTCGGCGGCGAGCCGATGGACGGACAGCGCCACATCTGGTGGAACTTCGTCTCGTCGTCGAAGGAGCGCATCGACCAGGCCAAGGAAGAGTGGAAGACCGGCCGCTTCGATACCGTGCCCGGCGACGACAAGGAGTTCATCCCGCTGCCGGAAGGCTGATCGAGCTCGCCGGCAGCCGACATTCTGCTCAAGCGAGCTCGGCGATATCCCGCAGCCTCGGCACCCGCGAAAAGCCGATGACGAGGAGCTGGATCAGGAAGCCCACCGTCGCCAGCGCCAGGCAGGCGGCGGTGCCGGCCTGCGCCGCGACCGCGGCGCCGATCGCAGCGCCCAGCGGCCGTGCGCCGAAGGTCGCCGTCATGATCAGGGCCGAGACGCGGCCGAGCATGGCATTGGGCGTCACCGCCTGACGCAATGTCATCGTCGAGATCGTCCAGATGATCGGCCCGACGCCGAACAGGAAGAAGCTCGTCCCCACGAGAACGACGGATGGAAGCCACAGCGTGGCGAGCATCACGCTCGCGGCGCAGAGGCCACAGAGCGGGCCGAGCAGGACAAGTGCGCCGAAGGAGAGCCGCCGGGCGATGGCGGGCGCAAGCGCTGCTCCGACGATCATGCCCGCGCCATAGATGCCGAGCGTCGCGCCGACCTCCGTCGCGCTCAGGCCGAGGGTTTGCACCGCGTAGGCGACATAGACCGCCTGCAGGATAAACCAGGAGAGGTTGAAGAAGACGGCCGTCAGCAGGATCGGCCGGAGCAGGTCGTGACCGGCAGCGAAGCGGGCGCCCTCCCCCAGATCATGCAGCAGGTCCCGTTGCGGCCCGGAGCGCGGCTCGTCCTTGGGCAGTCCCGCCAGCAGGACCACGGCGAGGATGGAGAGCGCCGCCGCCAAACCGTACGCCGAGGAGACACCGATCCAGCCCACGAGCGCCCCGCCGAGCGCCGGCCCGCCGGCATAGGCGACGCTGCGAGCCAGCTCGAGCCAGCGATTGGCATCCGCCAGGCGCTGGCGTGGCACCACGGACGGCACGAAGGCCGGGGCCGCCACGCTGTAGCAGACCGTGCCGACCGCTCCGAGCGCACCGAGCATGGCGAGCCAGGGCAGGTTGAGCCCTCCCGCGGCCAGCAACAGCGGAATGGCGAGCAGCGACAGCGCGCGCAACGCTTCCGTGCCGACCATCAGCCGGCGCCGCGAGGCGCGGTCGACGATCAGTCCGGCCGGGATCGAGAGCAGGAGGAACGGCAGGGTCTGCGCCGTCTGCAGCCAACCGGTCTCGGCGGGCCCGGCGGATAGCAGCAGAACTGCGGCCAGGGGCGCGGCCGCCAGTGCGACCTGCTCGGAGAACTGGGCGCAGAGATTGGACCAGCCGATGCGCCGGAAGGCTGCCGGAAGCGGGGCATTGTCAGTGGGATTCATCGCCGAGGTCCTTGGAAAGATCGTCGGCGCACTGAAGTGCGTCTTCGGCGCCGGAACCACCCGTTTCGTGGAAAGCGGCCACGGCAGCCACAGCCGGCACCAGGGTCGACGGCCGTTTCAGCTCCGGTTTGCCAGCGCGCCGCGTAAGCTTTATTCCAGACGACATCACCGAAGGATCAGATTGCCTCGTGCCCCGCCCCGTCACGCCGCTCCTCGACACCATTCACGACCCGGCCGATCTCCGCAGGCTCGACGACACGCAGCTGCGCCAGCTCGCCGAAGAACTGCGGCAGGAGACCATCGATGCCGTCTCGGTCACCGGCGGCCATCTCGGCGCGGGCTTAGGCGTAGTCGAGCTCACGGTCGCCCTGCATCATGTCTTCGACACGCCGCGCGACCGGCTGATCTGGGATGTCGGCCACCAGGCCTATCCGCACAAGATTCTCACCGGCCGCCGCGACCGGATCCGCACGCTGCGCCAGGGCGGCGGCCTCTCCGGCTTCACCAAGCGCGCCGAGAGTCCCTACGACCCGTTCGGCGCGGCGCATTCCTCGACCTCGATCTCGGCCGGGCTCGGCATGGCGGTGGCGCGCGACCTCGCAGGCCGCAAGAACAACGTCATCGCCGTGATCGGCGACGGCGCCATGTCGGCCGGCATGGCCTATGAGGCGATGAACAATGCCGGGGCGCTCGATTCGCGGCTGATCGTCATCCTCAACGACAACGACATGTCGATCGCTCCGCCCGTCGGCGCGATGTCGGCCTATCTGGCGCGGCTCGTCTCGGGCCGGACCTATCGCTCGCTGCGCGAGGTCGCCAAGCAGCTCGCCGAGAAGCTGCCGCGCTTCTTCCACGACAAGGCGAGGCGGACCGAGGAATATGCCCGCGGCTTCTGGACCGGCGGGACCATGTTCGAGGAGCTCGGCTTCTACTATGTCGGGCCGATCGACGGGCACAATCTCGACCATCTGCTGCCGGTGCTGCGCAATGTCCGCGACGCCGGCAACGGGCCGATCCTGGTCCATGTCGTCACGCAGAAGGGCAAGGGCTACGCCCCGGCCGAGGCGACGCCTGACAAGTACCATGCCGTGGTCAAGTTCGACCCGGTCACCGGCCTGCAGGCCAAGGCGCCCGCCAATGCGCCGAGCTACACCGCCGTCTTCGCCCAAGCGCTGATCAAGCAGGCGCGGGAGGACGACAAGATCGTCGCGGTGACCGCCGCCATGCCGTCGGGAACCGGTCTCGACGCCTTCGGCAAGGAGTTCCCGGGCCGCACTTTCGACGTCGGCATCGCCGAGCAGCATGCGGTGACCTTCGCCGCCGGGCTCGCCACCGAGGGCTACAAGCCCTTCGTCGCTATCTACTCGACCTTCATGCAGCGCGCCTACGACCAGATCGTGCATGACGTGGCGATCCAGAAGCTGCCCGTCCGCTTCGCGCTCGACCGGGCCGGGCTCGTCGGCGCCGACGGCGCGACGCATGCCGGCTCCTTCGACATTGCCTATCTCGCCTGCCTGCCCGACATGGTGGTGATGGCGGCGGCCGACGAGGCCGAGCTGACCCATATGGTCGCGACCGCGGCCGCCTACGACGCCGGTCCGATCGCTTTCCGCTACCCGCGCGGCGAGGGCGTCGGCGTGGAGATCCCCGATGTCGGCGTGCCGCTCGAGATCGGCAAAGGCCGCATCGTCCGCGAGGGCACGCAGATCGCCTTGCTCTCGCTCGGCACCCGGCTCGGCGAAAGCCTCAAGGCCGCAGAGCTGCTGGCGCAGCGCGGCCTCTCAGCCACCGTGGCCGATGCGCGCTTCGCCAAGCCGCTCGACGAAGGGCTGATCCTCAAGCTCGCCCGCGAGCACGACATCCTGATCACGATCGAGGAAGGCTCGGTCGGGGGCTTCGGCAGCCATGTGCTGCACCTGCTGGCGCAGAGCGGCTTGCTCGATTCAGGCCTGAAGGTTCGCTCGCTGACGCTGCCGGACGTCTTCCAGGATCAGGACAAGCCCGACGCCATGTATGCCGCTGCGGGGCTCGACGCGGCCGGGATCGTGAAGGCTGTCGAAGGCGCACTCGGCAACCCGAGCTCGATCAAGCGCGCCTGAGCTCCTCGCCATGAAGAGCCGGGCGGACCAGTTGCTCGTCGAGCGCGGCTTCTTCGAGAGCCGGGCGCGGGCGCAGGCCGCGATCGCGGCCGGGCTCGTCACCGCAGACGGCGTCGCCGTGCGCAAGGCTTCGGAGATGGTGGCGCGGAGTGCCGCCCTGACCGCCGAGGCCCCGCACCCATACGTCTCGCGCGGCGGCCTCAAGCTCGAAGCTGCGCTCGACGTCTTCGGCTTTGATCCGAAGGGCTGCGTCTGCCTCGACGTGGGGTCCTCGACCGGCGGCTTCACCGATCTCCTGCTGCAGCGCGGAGCACGGCATGTGATCGCGGTCGATGTCGGGCGCGACCAGCTCCACGCCTCGCTCCGCGGCGATCCGCGCGTGAGCAGCTTCGAAGGACAGGATATCCGCCTGCTCGCAGCCGAAGCCCTGCCGGAGCGGCCGGTCCTCGCCGCGATCGACGTCAGCTTCATCTCGCTCAAGCTCGTACTGCCGGCCGTCGCCGCGCTGCTTGCTCCGCAGGCCGGTATCGCCGCGCTGATCAAGCCGCAGTTCGAGGCGGGCCGCGCAGCGTTGAAGAAGGGCATCGTGCGGGACGAAGCGGTGCAAAAGCAGGTCTGCGACGAGATCGTCCTGCTGCTGGGCGAACTGGGCTTCCGCGTCGCCGGGCCGATCCCCTCCCCGATCGAGGGCGGCGACGGCAACCGCGAGTTTCTCGCAGGCGCGCGTCGCGGCGGCTGATCAGCCGGCCAGCAGCCGGTCGATCTCCTTTTGCAGGGCCGCATCGTCGAAGGCCGCGATATCCACCGTGCCGTTCGCGTTGATGAATTGCGTCGACCGGGAGATGAGCTTGCGGAGCGCTTCGCCTGCGACCTCGATGATCATCGGCAGCTCGGCCGGGCGCGGCGTTTCGGCGAGCAGGGCATTCACGGTCGCCACCAGCCGCGTCATCGACCTGCAGACATCCTCGAAGGCCCTGCGTCGGCCGGGATCGACGCCGTCATAGGCCGCCAGCGCGGTTGCGGCGCAGCGCAGGGAGGAGGCCTCGAAATGCTCGCGATAGCCGACGCTGCGCCAGGCCTGCAGGTCCTCGATGATGCTGTCGTCGCTCTCGGCGAGCTCGATCAGCATCAGAGCCTCGCTGAAACGATTGAGAAAATCCGTCGAGAGCCGGGGCGCGAGCACCCCGTCCATCCCGTCGGCCATCTTCTCCATCTGCATCTTCGTCGCGGAGGCGATCATCCCGAGCCCCAAACCGGCGGGCGCGACTATGGTGGCCCAACCCCGAAGAAAGTGTTGCTTCGCGCACTCGCTATCGCGCTAAACAGGCGCCATGTGCGGACGCTATGCCATCACCCTGCCGCCCGAGGCGATGCGCGCCGCCTTCGGCTATCGCGAGCAGCCGAATTTTCCGCCGCGCTACAACATCGCGCCGACGCAGCCGGTACCGGTCATCCGACCGCAGGACGGGTCGCGGCAGTTTGTGCTGATGCGCTGGGGCTTCGTCCCCGGCTGGGTGAAGGATCTCAGGGATTTCCCGCTGGTCATCAATATCCGCGCCGAGAGCGCGGCCGAGAAGCCGTCCTTCCGCCACGCGCTGACCCGGCGCCGCTGCCTGCTGCCGGCGGACGGGTTCTACGAGTGGCGGCGCAACGGCACCGGCCGGCAGGCCCGCGCGGACGCCTTCCTGTTCCGCCGGCCGGATCGCGGCTTCTTCGCCTTCGCGGCGCTGTGGGAGACCTGGCATTCGCCGGATGGCTCCGAGCTCGACACGGTCGCGATGATGACAGGCCCGGCCAACGGCACCATGGCGGCGATCCATCATCGCTGCCCGATCATCCTCGATACCGGCGACCACGGCGCCTGGCTCGACCCCGAAGCGACCTCCCAGCAGGTGCAGCATCTGCTGAAGCCGCCGCCGGACGACCTGCTGGAGGCCGTGGCCATCGGCCCGGCTGTCAACAAGGTCGTGAACGACGCACCCGATGTGCAGATGCCGGTGACCTCCCCGGAGGATACTCCTGCTCACGAGCCGCAGCGCCATGCGCGCAGAGCGACCCGGCGTCCCGCCGACGATGGGCAAGGCAGCCTTTTCTGACGGCGGAATCATGCTCTGATCGGGCAACGCTCGATAAGGATGCACCGATGCTTGGCCGACGCCCCACCATGACCTCCCGCCACGGCATGGTCGCCGCCGCCCATCCCCTCGCAGCCCAGGCCGGAGCGCGCCTCCTCGGGCAAGGCGGCAACGCCTTCGACGCCGCCGCCGCCACCGCGGCCGCCCTGAATGTGGTCGAGCCTTTCATGTCCGGCCTGGCCGGGATGGGTTTCGCGACGATGTGGGTCGGTGCCGAGCAGCGCGTGCGCGTTCTCGACTTCGTCCCACCGATCCCGGCGAGCTTCCCAACCGATCGCTTCAGCCAGCGCACCGACCTGGCGCGCGGGGCCCTGTCGGTCGCGTCTCCCGGCAATCTCGCCGGCTGGTGCGAGCTGGTGAAGACCTACGGACGCAAGCCGCTGGCGGACGTCCTCGCGCCCGCCATCGCACTCGCCCGGGACGGTTTCGCGCTCGCCGAATTCGGTGCGGCCGAGTTCGAGGAGAACGATCCGCTGCTCAAGGCCCATGCGGAACTCTACCCCGCCTGGTCCGCAAACTATCAACCCGGCGGCAGGACCCTGAAGCTCGGCTCCCTGCTGATCCAGCCCGACCTTGCCCGATCGCTAAGCGACATCGCCGCCAAGGGGCCGGACCACTTCTATCGGGGTGCACTCGGAGAGGCTGTCGTGAAGCACCTCCAGGCCCTGGGCGGCTCGCTCACCATGGCCGACCTCGCCGCCGTGAAGACCGTCTGGCGCGAGCCGCTCGCGGTCAGCTATCGCGGATTGAACGTGCATGTGCCGCCCCCGCATTGCGAGGGCTTCCAGTTCCTGCTGACGCTGCGCCTGCTGGAGGGGCTGGACATCGGTGCCCTGCCCAAGGACGGCCCGGAGCATCTCGACCTCGTCTATCGCGCCATCCGCCTGGCGGCCGGCGAGCGCATCGCCCACAACAACCCGAGCGCGGAGCAGCTGGCCGAGATCCTGTCGGATGCCGCCGTCGAACGGCTGCGCCGGCGCCTCACCGACGGCAGGCCCGTGACCGGGCCGACCGAGCAGTGGACGCCGCAGGAGCAGGAAGACCCGGCGCACACGACATCGCTTTCGGTCGCTGACAGCGACGGCAACCTCATCTGCATCACGCAGAGCCTCGGCAGCCCCTTCGGCAGCGGCGTCGTGGTGCCGGGCACGGGCCTGTGCCTCAACAACTTCCTGTACTGGGCGGACGTCCAGACCGGCAGCCCGAACCGGGCCCGGCCCGGCGACGCACTGGCGATGTGCATGTCGCCCTCGATCTCCACCCGCGACGGCCAGCCCGTGCTCGCGCTCGGCACGCCCGGCAGCTACGGCATCATGCAGACGCAGGCGCAGGCCATGGTGCAGTATGTCGATTTCGGTCTGCCCCTGCAGGAGGCGATCGAGGCGCCGCGTGCCCGGCTCTGGGATGGGCGCCTCGTCGAGATCGAAAACCGGATCGCCCCCGAGACCATCGCCGAGCTCGTCCGGCGCGGGCACGATGCGCAGGCCTTCGATATCGGCTGGACGATGCGCTGCGGCGGCATGCAGGCCATCGCGGTCGACCCGGCGACCGGGATTTTCACCGGTGCGGCCGACCCGCGCCGCGACGGTTACGTCGCGACGCCGTAAATCAGGAGACGATCTCGCCGCGGAAGGCCCAGCGGGTCATCCGCCGCTCGACCAGGGCGCAGAGCGCATAGAGCGCCATGCCCATGATGGCGATGGAGAACAGGCCGGCGAAGGTCGTGGGCGCGTCGTTGCGCGCGCCGGCCGAGAGCATCAGGAAGCCGATGCCGCGATTGCCCCCCACCGTCTCGGACAGCACCGAGCCGACGAAGGCGAGCGTCACCGCCACCTTCAGGCTGGCGAAGAGATAGGGCATGGCGCGGGGCACGCCGACCTTGGTCAGGATCTCGAATTGGCTGGCCCCCAGCGAGCGCATGACGTCGCGCATCTCGGGTTCGATCGTGGCGAGCCCGGTCGCGACGTTTACGACGATCGGGAAGAAGGAGATGACGAACGCGGTAATGACGGCCGGCAGGGCGCCGACGCCGACCCAGATCATCAGGATCGGGACGATCGCGACCTTGGGAATCGCGTTGAAGGCGATCAGCAGCGGATAGAGACCCGAATAGACGAAAGGCGAGGCACCGATGGCGAGGCCAAGCAGCAGGCCGAAGCCGATCGCCAGCCCGAATCCGATGATCGTGGTCCAGAGCGTCTCCAGGCAGAAGCGCAGCAGGATGTCCCAGCGCTGGATCATCGTCTCGATGATGCGGCTGGGGCGCGGCGCCAGGATCTCCGGAACATCGAAGACGATGCAGGCGAGTTCCCACAGCAGCAGCAGGCCGGCCATGGCGAGCCATGGCATGGCGAGGAGCAACAGGCGCTTCTGCCTCTCCGTCACGATCTTTGCTCCGCCGGCGGCCGCATCATGCGTGCTCCATGTGGATGCGCTCTCGCAGTTCGTGGACGATGTCGACGAACTCGGCCGTGAAGGTCGTCTCCAGCGTGCGCGGGCGCGGCAGCTCGATTTTGCGGATCTTGACGATCCGGCCGGGGCGCCGGCTCATCACATAGACTGTGTCGGCGAGATAGACCGCCTCGCGCAGATCGTGCGTCACCAGCACCGCTGTGAAGCGGCGCTCCAGCCAGAGCTTCTGCATCACGCTCCAGAGTTCCTCGCGCGTGAAGGCGTCGAGCGCGCCGAAAGGCTCGTCGAGCATCAGGATCTCGGGTTCGTGGACGAGCGCGCGGCACAGGCTCGAGCGTTGCTGCATGCCTCCCGAGAGCTGCCAGGGGAATTTCTGGCCGAAACCGCCCAGGCCGACCGAGGACAGCAGCGCCTCGCCACGCGCGATGTACTCCGCCTTGTTCGAGCGGAAGCGGCGCTTGTGCGGCTCGACGACCTCGAGCGGCAACAGGATGTTGTCGAGGGTCGTGCGCCACGGCATCAGCGTCGGCGCCTGGAAGGCCATGCCGACGCCGCGGATCGGCCCCTTCACCACCTGCCCATGCACCCGGACCTCGCCGCCGGTCGGGGGCAGCAGCCCGGTGACCAGCTTCATCAGGGTCGACTTGCCGCAGCCCGACGGGCCGACCACCGCGATGAACTCGCCCTTGGCGATGGAAAGGGTCGCGTCCTCGAGCGCCAGCATGCGGCCGGCGCCGCCGCCATAGGCGAGGCTGACCTGGCGCAGCTCGACGAGAGGCGTCTCGGCCCGCTCGCGCGCGCCGTCATCCTGGGGAGCAGGCCGCACGGTCTGCGTCTCGGAGGATGGACCAGATGTCACGGGAGCCTCCTGGGGCATCCGTCGAGGAGCCGGTCCGGGCGGAGCGGTCCCCCCGGATCAGGGCTGCGATCCTGCAGAAGCGTCAGGGTGCCACCATCCGCTCGGCCTTCGGCGGCAGGTATTTGCCGGAGAAGACCTTGTCCGGATCAGGCGCCGTCGGAAGCCCGAAGGCCTCAGCCACGTCCTTGACCGACCGGGCGAAGCGGGCCGGGTCGACATCACCCATGCCGTTTTCCTTCACATAGGGGGTCAGCACGTTCATCTTCAGCGACAGGTCCAGCCGCCGGGCCTCGAGCTTCTGGTCGAGCAACGGGTCGCGCTTGGCCGCCGCCGCGATGCCGATCGCGGGATTGGCGGCGACCTCCTTCCAGGCCTTTGCCGTGGCGCGCAGAAACCCCTTCACGACATCGGGCTTGGCCGCCAGAGCGGGGGAAATGATGATGCCGTTGCCATAGACGTCCATCTTGTAGTCGGAATAGTTGAAGGAGACGATGTCCTCGGGCTTCACCCCGCGCGCCTCCAGATCGAGCACCGAGGAGAAGTAGTGCCCGGTGATGAAGTCGACGCTGCCCTGCACCAGCGACTGCTCACGCAGCTGCGGCGTCAGGTTGACGAACTGGACTGTCGAGGCGTCGAGCCCGACCTTCTTGGCAAAGGCGGGGAACAGCCGGTAGGAAGCGTCGAAAACCGGGGCGCCGAGCTTCTTGCCCGCCAGATCGGCAGGCTTGGCGATGCCCGTCTTCTTCAGCGTGTGGACGCCGAAGGGCGGGAAGTCATAAGCCATGAACACGCACAGCACTTCCTTGCCCGCATTCTTGGCGTTGTACTCGATCAACGAGTTCACGTCGGCGAAACCGATGTCGTAGGCACCCGTCGCGACGCGCTGCACCGCCCCGGCCGAGCCCTGGCCCGGATCCATCGTCACGTCCAGCCCCTCGGCCTTGTAATATCCCTTGTCGAGCGCGACGAGGAACGGCGAGGTCGGGCCCTGGAAAACCCAGTCGAGCGTGAACTTCAGCGAGGTCTGGGCGGCGGCGGGCACCACGCCCGCGAGCGCCGCCGCCGCAGCCAGGGCCAGACCACCGAGCATCCGCCGGGTCGCTCCCCGGCTCCGCGTCTCCGCGCCATCCGCCAGCATCCGCGCCACGCCGATCATGTCCGCCACCCTTCGCCTTCTCGTTATGCGGCCGAAGGCTAGAGAGGAGGCGAAAAGCGGTCAATCGAGCGCGCGGGCGATCCTGCCAGATTTTTGGGCAGCAGGTTCCGACAGCGATGCTTGACCATGCAGCGTGCCGATGGCGCGGGCAGGCCTCCTGCGGGGCCTCTCAGCCCTGCGCCAGCACCGCATTGGGATTCAGCAGGCCCTTCGGGTCGAGCGTCTTCTTGATGGCGCGCATCAGGTCGAGCTCGACCGGATCCTTGACGCCGGGCAGCAGGTCTCGCTTGAGACGGCCGATGCCGTGCTCGGCCGAGATCGAGCCGTGCAGCTCCGCCACAATCGCGTGCACCGCCTCGTTCATCTCGCTCCAGCGCGCGAGGAAGGCCTGCTTGTCGGCTCCGACCGGCTGGCTGATGTTGAAATGGATGTTGCCGTCGCCGAGATGGCCGAAGGGCACCGGCCGGCAGCCGGGCACCATCGCCTCGACGACCGCGATCGCCCGCTTCAGGAACTCCGGCGTGGCATGGACCGGCACCGAGACATCGTGCTTGATCGAGCCGCCCTCATAGGTCTGCACCTCGGACATCATCTCGCGCAGCTTCCAGAAATCGGCGCGCTGGGTCAGCGACCCCGCCAGCGCGGCGTCGGTGACGATGCCCTTCTCCAGCGCCTCACCGAGAAAGGCCTCGACATGCTCGTCGAGCCCGGCGGCGGACTGGGCCGAAACCTCCATCAGCACGTACCAGGGCGACGCTTCTGAGAGCGGATCGCGGGCGCCGGAGGCGTGCCGCAGGACGAAATCAAGGCCGATGCGCGGCATCAGCTCGAAGGTGGTGAGCGTGCCGCCGGCCCCGGCCTTGGCGGCGTTCAGCAATGCGAGCGCCGCCTCGGGGCTCGGCACGGCGAGGAAGGCGGTGGCGCGCGCGGCCGGCAGCGGAAAGAGCTTCAGCACCGCTGCCGTGATGATGCCGAGCGTGCCTTCGGCGCCGATGAAGAGATCCTTCAGGTCGTAGCCGGTGTTGTCCTTGCGGAGCTGGCGCAGCCCGTTCCAGATGCGCCCGTCCGGCAGCACGACCTCCAGACCCAGGCAGAGCTCGCGGGCATTGCCATAGGCCAGCACGGCGGTTCCGCCCGCATTGGTCGAGAGGTTGCCGCCGATGGTGCAGGACCCCTCGGAGGCGAGCGAAAGCGGGAAGAGGCGTCCCGCCGCTTCCGCGGCATCCTGCGCCCGCTTCAGCGTGACGCCGGCCTCGACGATCATGGTGTCGCCGTCCGCATCGACCGCCCGGACCCGGTCGAGGCGCTGCAGGGACAGGATGACCTCCCTGCCGTCGGCGATCGGGATCTGGCCGCCGACCAGGCCGGTATTGCCGCCTTGCGGCACCAGGGTCGTGCCGGTCTCGGCCGCGAGCTTGACCAGCTCGGCGACCTCGGCGGTCGAGCCGGGGCGAACGATGCCCTGCGCCTTGCCGCGGAAGAGATCCCGCCACTCCTTGAGATAGGGCACCATCGCGTCGGCATCGGTGACGATGTTCTTCGCGCCGACGATCCCGGCCATGCGATCGAGAATTGTGCTCATCCTGAAGCCCTGCCCTCAGCCCTTCCTGCCGCGCCGGAACACGCCGACGAGCTCGACATGAGCGGAATAGCGGAACTGGTCGACCGGCGTCACGGCCTCCAGCGCATATCCGCCCGCAGCCAGCGTCGCGGCGTCGCGCGCGAAGCTGCCGGCGTCGCAGGAGACGTAGATCACGTCCCTCACCTTCGAGGCCGCCAGCCGCCTGACCTGCGCCTCCGCCCCGGCCCGCGGCGGATCGAGCACGACGACGTCGAAGCCGTTGAGTTCATGCTCCAGCAGCGGGCGGCGGAACAGATCGCGCGCCTCGGTGGCGATCGGCTTCAGCCCGGGCGTCGCGCCGAAACCCTTCGCCAGCGCCAGCATCGCCGCCTTGTCGCTTTCGACCGCCAGCACCTGCATCCGCTCCGCCAGGCGGACGCTGAAGGGACCACAACCGGCAAAGAGATCGGCGGCGCGCTTGCCCTTCGGCAACGCCGCCATGACGAGCCCCGCCAGGGTCTCCTCGCCAAGCGCCGTCGCCTGCAGGAAGCCGCCCGGCGGCGGCGCGACCAGCGCCTTGCCCATCTGCTGCAGGGGTGGACGGCGCTCCACGACGATCTCGCCATGGTTGGAGAGCCGGGCGAGGTCGAGCCGCTCGGCGAGCTGCGTCAGGGCGAGCCTGAGCTTGTCGCCAAGCGGGCCATGGCCACGCAGGTCGACATCGAGCCCGGCCTCCGAAGCGGTGAGTTGGATGTCGAGCGGCTTGCCGGCGCCGCCCATGCGGTTCGCCAGCATCTGCGCGACGGCCGGCGCGCGGTCGAGGCCGGGCACCAGCACCGGGCAGGCCTCGACCTCGATCAGCTCGTGGCTGCGCGCCGCCATGAAGCCGACGACCATCGCCTCGCCCTGGCGGCGGGCATGGAAGGTGACACGGCGACGTCCGGCGCCGTGGGCGTCGATCAACGCGCCGACCGGCGCCGCGACACCCGCACGCTCCAGCGCCGTCACGACCTGCCGGCGCTTCCATTCGCGGTAGAGGTCGGGCGCCATGTGCTGGGCGGCGCAACCGCCGCAGCGGGTGAAGAGAGGGCAGATCGCAGCGATGCGGGACCCGGAGGGCGCCAGGATCTCGACGAGCTGCCCCCGCTCGCCGTCGACGACGGCGCGCACGGTCTCGCCCGGCAGTGCATAGGGAACGAAGACGCTGCCGGACGCCATCCGTGCGATTCCATCGCCGCGCTGGCCCAGATGGTCGACGGTCAGGATTTCGTTCATGGCGAGCTTCGGAGAAGGATTTTCTCCGGCCTGCGGCTTGGCGACTGGCATTGTTCCGAACTCGGGGCTGGTCGCCCGCTCGCTGGTGACCTCGGTGAGGCTTTCGCCTATCAGGTCGGGGACGAATTGGGAAATCCGGCCATGACCATCCGCGACGGCGTCATCGAAGCCATCGGCAATACCCCGCTCATCAAGCTCCAGCGCGCCTCGGCCGAAACCGGCTGCGCCATCCTCGGCAAGGCCGAGTTCATGAATCCCGGCCAGTCGGTCAAGGATCGCGCCGCGCTCGCCATCATCCGCGATGCGGAGGCGAAGGGGCAGTTGAAGCCTGGCGGCGTCATCGTCGAGGGCACCGCGGGCAATACCGGCATCGGCATCGCGCTGGTCGGCAACGCGCTGGGCTATCGCTCCGTCATCGTCATCCCGGAGACGCAGAGCCAGGAAAAGAAGGACATGCTGCGGCTCGCCGGCGCGACCTTGGTCGAGGTCCCGGCCGCGCCCTACGCCAACCCTAACAATTATGTGAAGGTCTCCGGCCGCCTTGCCGACGAACTGGCCAGGACCGAGCCGAACGGCGCGATCTGGGCGAACCAGTTCGACAACACCGCCAACCGCCAGGGCCATTTCGAGACCACCGGCCCCGAGATCTGGGAGCAGACCGCCGGCAAGGTCGACGGCTTCATCTGCGCGGTCGGCTCAGGCGGCACGCTCGCCGGCGTCGGCATGGCGCTGAAGGCGCGCAACCCCAAGGTGACGATCGGCCTCGCCGACCCGATGGGCGCGGCTCTCTACTCCTATTACACGACCGGTGTCCTCAAGTCCGAAGGCTCCTCGATCACCGAGGGCATCGGCCAGGGGCGGATCACCGCCAATCTGCAGGACGCGCCGGTCGACATCGCCTTCCAGGTTCCGGATGCCGAAGCGGTGCAGGTGGTCTTCGAACTGCTGGAGCATGAAGGGCTCTGCCTCGGCGGCTCGTCCGGAATCAATGTTGCGGGGGCGATCCGGCTGGCACGCGAGCTGGGTCCCGGCCATACCATCGTGACGGTGCTGTGCGACTATGGCACGCGCTATCAATCCAAGCTGTTCAACCCCGATTTCCTGCGCGCCAAGAACCTACCGGTGCCGGCCTGGCTCGAGCGCGACGAGCGGGCGCTGAAGCAGATGGTCGCGGGCGTGCTCGCCTAGAGGCCGGCACCGGCGCGATCCTTTGCCGCAAAAGTGATTTCCACGAAGCCGGAACAGTTCTAGCCTGCCTTCCCTGTCCCGCGAGCGAGGGGGTGGAGGCATGCCGGTCTCGCATATCAGGCTCGCCACGGTCGAACCGCCCGAGCATGGCCCCGGCGATCCCGGAATGGATCAGGGCCAGTTGCACGCGGCCGGCGTGATCGCCTCGAGCGTCTATGCCCATGGCGTGCGCGTCGCCGACATCCCCGTCGAGGAAGCGGGCGAATGGGCGCGCAAGGGCGACCATGTCGTCTGGATCGGGCTGTTCGAGCCGGACGCCACCCTGCTCCGCTGCGTCCAGCAGCAGTTCGGCCTGCATCCCCTCGCGGTCGAGGACGCCACGAACGCGCACCAACGCCCGAAGCTCGAGCAATATGGCGACGCGCTGTTCGTCGTCGCACGCACCGCGCAGTTGATCGACGGGCGCATCGCTTTCGGCGAGACGCACATCTTCCTCGGCCGCGGCTACATCGTCAGCGTGCGGCACGGCGCCTCGACCTCGTACAGATCGGTCCGGCAGCATTGGGAGACCTGCCCGACATCCCTGGCCAAGGGCGAGGACTTCATCCTCTATGCGATCCTCGACTTCATCGTCGACAACTACATGCCCGTGCTCGAGGCGATCCATGACGAGGTCGAGGAGATCGAGGACATGGTGCTCGCCCGGCCGATGGCGCGGACCGAGATCGAGCGCCTCTACATGCTGCGGCGGGATCTGCTGCGCCTGCGCAACGCGATCATGCCGCTCGTCGATGTCTGCCAGCGGCTGACCAACGGCAACGTCCCGCAGGTGCGGCCGACGCTCGCGCCGATGTTCCGCGACGTCACCGACCACCTTCGCACCGTGCAGGAAAAGATCGACAGCCTGCGCGAGGTGCTGGCGTTCGCCTTCGAGGCCAGTCTGCTCGTCGGCCAGAGCCAGGAGAACGCCATCACCAAGCGGCTCGCCTCCTGGGCGGCGATCCTGGCGGTGCCGACCGCGGTCGCGGGCATCTACGGCATGAACTTCAGGAACATGCCGGAGCTCGACCTGCATTACGGCTATTATGGCGTGCTGGCCTTCATCGTCGCGTCCTGCGCCGTCTTGTACTGGCGCTTCAAGCGCAATGGCTGGCTGTAGCTAGCGCAACGGCCAGACAAGCAGGATCATCGGCACCGCGAGCAGGATGACGATCAGGGACAAGGGCGCCCCGAGCCGGGCGTAATCGCTGAAGCGGTAGCCGCCCGGGCCCATCACCAGCGTGTTGCACTGGTGCCCGATCGGCGTGAGGAAGTCGCAGGCCGCGCCGATCGCCACCGCCATCAGGAACGCGTCCGGGTTGTAGCCGAGGTTGCGGGCGAAGCCGGCGCCGATCGGCGCCATCACCAGCACGGTGGCGGCATTGTTGAGGAAGGGCGTCACCGCCATCGCCGCGACCAGGATCAGGGCGACCGCGGCCCAGCCCGGCAAACCAGCACCGATGGTCGCAAGCCAAGAGGCGAAGAGTTCGGTCGTGCCGGTCGTCCGCAACGAATCGCTGACGGGAATCAGGGCGGCCAGCATCAGCAGGATCGGCGCGTCGATGTTGCGGTAGGCCTCGCGCAACGGCACGCATCGGAACGTGATCAGCAGGACCGCCGCCGCGAAAAAGACGAGCGGCACCGGTGCCAGCCCGGCAGCGAGCGTGGCGACGGTCGCGAGCGTGATCGCCACCGTCAGCACCACGCGCCGGGTCGAGCCCAGGGGCACGAGACGGTCGGCCAGCGGCAGAAGGCCCATTTCGGAGAGCTTCTCCGGCAGAAGCTTCTCGTCGCCCTGGATCACCACGATGTCGCCCGCGCGCAGCCGGATATCGCGCAGGCGCTGGCTGAAGCGCTCGCCAGCGCGGCTGATAGCCAGCATGTTGACGCCGAAGCGGGCGTGGAGGGCCATATCGCCGGCGGATTGGCCGATCACGACGGAATCGGGCCCAACGATCGCTTCGGCGATGCGATCGGGATCGAGCGCATCGTCCTTCTGCGTCGGCCTGTCCTTGCCGATCAGGTCGAGACCGCCCTCGGCCACGACCCGCTCCAGCACCGCGGCATCGCCGCGCAGCAGCAGGATGTCGCCGGCGCGCAGGCCGGCATCCGGCAGCGGCGCCTTGACCCGCCGCTCGTCGCGCAGGATCTGGACGATCTCGACATTGCCGCCGCCGATCGCCTTCAGCGCATCGACCGTCTTGCCCGCCAGGGCCGATTTGGGGCCGACCTTGGCTTCGGTCAGGTAGTCCTTGATCTCGATCGCCTGGTCGAGGGAAACGGCGCCGCGCCGGTCGCGCGGCAGCAGGCGGTAGCCGACGCTGAGGAACGCACAGCCGGCGAGCGCCACGACGATGCCGACGGGGGCGAAGTCGAACATGTGGAAGGGCTTGCCGCCGAGCTCCTCGCGCACGCGGGCGACGATGACGTTCGGCGAGGTGCCGACGAGGGTGACGATGCCGCCGAGCAGCGAGGCGAAGGCCATCGGCATCAGGAAGACCGAGGGCGATTTGCCGTCCTTGCGGGCGAGCTGATAGGCGATCGGCAACATCATGGCGAGCGCGCCGATGTTCTTGATGATCGCCGACATGATGGCGACGGTGAAGACCAGCAGCGGCACCTGCAGCTGCGTCGAGGCCGTGCCGGAGCTCAGCTTCGAGAAGACCCGCTCGATGATGCGCGAGCGCGCCACAGCGGCGCTCAGCACCAGCGCGCTGCCGACGATGATAACGATGTCGTCGGAGAAGCCCTTGAAGGCCTCGGCCGCAGGGACGAGCCCGAGCGCGACCGCGGCGAGCAGCGCCAGCATGGCCACGACGTCGTAGCGCAGGCGGCCCCACAGGAAGGCCCCCATCATGCCCGCGACGAGAAGGACAGAGAGAATCTGCTGCTGGGTCATCCGGTCATCACGAGCGTTTGCCGGACAGTCGCCTCACAGCCACTTCTTCCAGCGGAAGAACAGATAGGGCAGCACCGCGAAAAGCACCATCGACATCAGCGCGAGCGGATAGCCCCACTGCCACTCCAACTCCGGCATGGTCTTGAAGTTCATGCCATAAATCGAGGCGATGAGCGTCGGCGGCATCAGCGCCACCGAGACCACCGAGAACAGCTTGATGATCTTGTTCTGCTCGATCGAGACGAGGCCGAGCGTGGCGTCCAGCATGAATTGCAGCTTGTTGGAGAGGAAGGTGGCGTGCTCCTCGATCGCCTGCACGTCGCGGACCGCCGAACGCCACTCGGCCGAGAAGCCGGTCTGCGCCTTCTTCGGCCGGTTGTAGTTGGCCGAGAGGAAGAGCAGCACCCGCTCGATCGACATCATGCTCTCGCGGACGTTCGAGATGATGTGCTCGTGCTGGCCGATATGCTGGATCACGACCTGGTAGACGCCGCCCTGCTCGACGTCCTGGGCCCGGCCGGCAAAGATCCGCCGCGAGGCCATGTCGACCTTGTCGCCGACGCCGCGCAGCACCTCGGCGGCACGGTCGACGATCGCCTCGATCAAGCCGTCGAGCACCGCCTCCGGCTGCTGGCCGCAGCCGCCCGGCTTGGTCGCACGGTTGAGGAAGATGTTGAAGGCGCCCGGCTCATCGTAGCGAACCGTCACGAGCGCCTTCTCGGTGAGGATGAAGGTGACGTCGGCGAGCTTGGGGACGATGCTGTCCGACTGGCAGATGACGCGCGACGTCATGTAGTGCGCGCCGTTCTCCGTATAGATGATTTCGGAGGGCTCGAGATCATGCATCTCCTCGCGCGTCGGGATGGAGATGCCGAGAAGGCCCTCGACGCGCTTGTCCTCTTCCGGCGTCGGGTTGAGCAGGTCGATCCAGATGGCATCGGCGGGCAGGATCTCCCCGGCCCCCGCGACAGCAGGACGCAGCTTGTCGCGCGAATCCGGGCAGATGCCGTGGATCGTCAGCATGGGGCGAATCTCGCTGCACGGTCGGGAGGAAGGACCTGCAGGAACTCCGAACCGGAGCGCATGTCAAACCGATGACGGCTCAGACGCCACCCTTCACGCCTTGCGGCGGCTTCGAGTCGGCCGGCACGAAGAAATCCGGCATCAGCGGCACGGACGGATCGACACGATAGGGCGTGAAGTCGGTTACGCCTTCGGCTGCCATGAAGCTATCGTCGATCAGGAAGTTTCCGGAGAATTCGCGCGACGGTTTCGAGAAGATCATGTGGGCCGCGTCGGCCAGGATCTCGGGCGTGCGGCTCGCCTGCACCATCTTGTCGCCGCCGAGCAGGTTCTGGACGGCCGCGGTCGCGATCGTCGTGCGCGGCCAGAGCGCATTGACCGCGATGCCCTTCGGCGCCAGCTCGCCGGCCAGGCCCAGCACGCACAGGCTCATTCCGTATTTGGCGATGGAATAGGCCAGATGCGGCGCGAACCACTGCGTCTTCATGTCGAGCGGCGGCGACAACATCAGGATGTGCGGGTTCTCGGCCTTCTCCAAATGCGGAATCGCGTATTTCGAGACCATGAAGGTGCCGCGCGTGTTGATCTGATGCATCAGATCGAAGCGCTTCATATCGGTCATCGCGGTATTGGTTAGCTGGATAGCGCTGGCGTTGTTCACGACGATGTCGATGCCGCCGAAGGTCTCCGCCGTCTTCGCGATCGCGTCCGCCACGCTCTGCTCGTCCCGGACATCGACCATCAGCGGCAGGCATTTGCCGCCGGCCGCCTCGATCTCGGCGGCGGCCGTGTGGATCGTGCCGGGCAGCTTCGGATGCGGCTCGGCCGTCTTGGCGGCGATGGTGACGTTCGCGCCGTCCTTCGCCGCGCGGATCGCGATGGCGAGGCCGATGCCGCGCGACCCGCCGGTGATGAAGAGCGTCTTACCCTCGAGCGACATCGCCGCCTCCCTCTGCGTTCGTGATGGTGAAACGGCCCGGCTGCGAGCCGTCGCGGTCGGTGAAGCCATAGGAACGCGCCAGATCCGCGACATGCAGCACCTGCCCGGTATGGCGCGCGACCTCCGGGTCGGCCGCGAGCCTCGCGACGGCCCGGCCGGCATAGAGCGGCGTCTCGGTGGTATGCGGCCCGAGCCCGGCGTCGCGGACGCGCTCGGTCAGGACATGACCCGGCGAAATCCCCAGCGCGGTGACACCGAAGGGCTTCAACTCCTGCGCCATCGCGAAGGTCAGGCGGTTCGTCGCAGCCTTGGCGAGGTCGTAGAAGACGTCGCCGAGATAACCGCCATCGGTGCCGAAGCTCACCGTGACGATGAGGCCGGAACGCGCCTGCACCATCGCCGGCGCCACGGCGCGCGCCAGCAGGAGCTGCGCATAGACACCGCTCTCGAAACTCTCGCCCAGCCGCGCCGCGGGACGGCGCCAGAACGGCGTGCCGTAGCCGGAGCCATCGGGGTAGCGGTCGCCGTCATAGCCTTCATTGCCGCCCCAGACGGCGTCGACGACGCAGTCGAGCCTGCCGAAGCGGCGCAGGGCCCAGGCAACGAGCCCGTCGACATCGCGCTCGCTGGTGTGGTCGCAGCGATAGGGATGGCCTCTGCCGCCGGCGGCCTCGACCTCGCGCGCGGTGTCCTCGAAGGTCTCGGGACGCTGGTCGGTGTGAGAGCCGGCCTCGCTGGAACGGCCGGTGACGATGACGGTGGCACCCGCCTCGCCCAGCGCCCGCGCGACGCCGCGCCCGAGCCCGCGCGAGGCGCCCGCGACGAGGCAGATGCGGCCGGAGAGGGAAGGTTGCATGGCACTCATGCGCGGCCCCTGCGAATCATCGCTGGCCAGGAAGCAGCCGCTGCCCTATAGCCCCGCTCCCCCCGCAACGGAGCAGCATCATGGACAGCACCGATGTCGCCGCCTGCTGGGAGGCCAACGCCGAAACCTGGACGCGCCATGCGCGCGCCGGCTACGACCTCTATCGCGACGCGTTGAACACGCCGATGTTCCTGGCGAACCTGCCACTCATCGAGGGCCTGAAAGGCCTCGACATCGGCTGCGGCGAAGGCTCGAACACGCGCAAGCTCGCCGAGCGCGGCGCGCGGATGACGGCAGTCGACATCGCGCCGACCTTCATCCGCCACGCGCGAGTGGCGGAGGCGGCGGCACCCCTTGGCATCACCTATCTGGAGGGCGACGGCACCGCCCTGCCCTTCGCTGGCGAGAGCTTCGACTTCGCCACCGCCTTCATGTCGCTGATGGACATGCCGCGGCAGGACCATGCCCTGGCGGAGGCGCAGCGGGTGCTCAAGCCCGGCGGCTTCGTGCAGTTCTCGATCCTGCATCCCTGCTTCGCCCCGCCTTATCGCAAGGTGCTGCGTGAGGCGGATGGCCGCGTCCGCGCCATCGAGGTCGGCCGCTATTTCGACGGCGTCGACGGCGAGATGGAGACCTGGCGCTTCGGCGCTGCCCCGGCCGAGGTCAGGGCCAGCGTCGAGCCCTTCCGCGTGCCGCGTTTCCATCGCACGCTGGGCGAATGGGTTGCGATGATCGTCGCCGCCGGGCTGGCGATCGAGCATATGGGCGAGCCGCGCGTCGATGCCGAGACCGCGCGGACGACGCCCTATCTGGCCGATACCCATGTCGCGCCGCTGTTCCTGCATATCCGTGCCCGCAAGGGCGCGACGGCCTGAACGGGGCGCGGCTGCCCTCACGCCGCGAAGACCACAGCCGCATCGGCGATGGCGCCGGCACCTTCCGTCACCGCCAGCTCGAGTGCGGGCGCCTCGGTCACGATGCACTCGGCGTAAAACCGCGCCGTCGCGAGATCGCCCGTGCCTTCCGCCTCGGAGCGCGTGGCGAGTGCCTTCTTCGCCAGCCCGGTACCGCCCTGCGCCAGCGCAAAGAGCTTGAGATAGGGCGTGGCGCCGGCCAGCACGTCCGCCGTCCTGCTGCCGAGCGCAGCCAGCATCCATTCCGTCGCACGCTCCAGGGAATCGACGGCCGCACGCAGCCGGGCCGCCGCATGGCCGAAACCCGGCGTGTTGGCGCGCTCGACCTCGGCGACGATATCGCGCATCTCGGCGATCAGTGCCTGGACCGCGTCGCCGCCGGACAGGGGCAACTTGCGGGTCACGAGGTCGATCGCCTGGATGCCGTTGGTGCCCTCGTAGATTGCGGCGATGCGGGCATCGCGCAGATGCTGCGCCGCGCCGGTCTCCTCGATGAAGCCCATGCCGCCATGGACCTGCACACCGGTCGAGGCGACGTCGATGCCGATATCGGTGGCATAGGCCTTGGCGATCGGCGTCAGCATGGCGGCGCGCTCGGAGGCGGCCTTGCGCCTGGCCTCGTCGGTCTCGCGATGCGAGCGGTCGAGCGCCTCCGCGACCTGATAGGAAATCGCGCGCGCGGCTTGGGTCTTGGCGCGCATGTCCATCAGCATGCGGCGCACGTCAGGATGGACGATGATCGGGCTCATCGGGGCACCCTTCGGCGCGTCGAGCGCGGTGCCCTGCTTGCGCTCATGGGCGAAGGCCAGCGCCTGCTGATAGGCGCGCTCGGCGATGGCGACGCCCTGCAAGGCGACGTTGAGCCGGGCATTGTTCATCATCGTGAACATGCAGGCGAGGCCGCGATTCTCCTCGCCGATCAGCCAGCCGATCGCGCCGCCCTTGTCGCCGAAGGCCATGGAGCAGGTCGGCGAGGCATGGATGCCGAGCTTGTGCTCGATCCCGGAGCAGCGCAGGTCGTTGTGAGCGCCGAGCGAGCCGTCGGCGTTCACCAGATATTTCGGCACGAGGAAGAGCGAGATGCCACGCGTCCCGGGAGGGGCGTCGGGCAGGCGCGCCAGCACGAGATGGACGATATTCTCGGTGAGGTCGTGCTCGCCATAGGTGATGAAGATCTTCTGGCCGGTGATGCGATAGGTGCCGTCCCCCGCGCGCTCGGCCTTGCTGCGCAGCGCGTTGAGGTCAGAGCCCGCCTGCGGCTCGGTCAGGTTCATCGTGCCCATCCATTCGCCCGAGACGAGCTTGGCGAGATAGGTCTCCTTGAGGTGCTCGGAGCCATGCGCATAAAGCGCCTCGATCGCGCCGACCGTCAGCAGCGGACCGAGCGCGAAGGCGAAGGCGGCCGAGTTCCACATCTCGATGCAAGCCGATTGCAGCAGCGTCGGCAGGCCTTGCCCGCCATAGGCTTCGGGCGCCGGCAGCGCGTTCCAGCCGGCCTCGGACCAGGCCTTGTAGGCCTCCTTCCAGCCCGGCGGGGTGGTGACGGCGCCGTCCTTCAGCTTCGAGCCGTTGAGATCGCCGACGCGATTCAGCGGCGCGATGACGTCGGCAGCGAATTTCGCGGCCTCATCGAGCACGGCTTCCGCGATGCCGCCCTCGAGCTCCGGCGCGAGACCATCGGCGATCAGCCGGTCGAGACCCGCGACATGGCGCATGGTGGAGAGCATGTCCGAAACCGGGGCGCGATAGCTCATCGATCAGTCTCCCTGGGAGCGGCGCGAGCTGAGAGCGGCGGCCGCCCGCTTTTACCGTTGCCGCGATGGTAGCGAGGAACTATCGCCTATGCCACGCAAGCCAAGCCCGACCTTCGTTCCGTGTCGCGGCCGTCAGTTAGTTTATATATAAACCATACCCGGTCAATCGCGCCTTGAACCAGTCTCCTTCCGCTCCCCGCCAGACGAAGCTCCTTGCAGCGGATGCCGTCGGCATCGCGGAGGCGGCCGAGCTGCTGCGGGCCGGCGGGCTCGTCGCCCTGCCGACCGAGACGGTGTACGGGCTTGCGGCGGATGCGACCTCCGGAACCGCCGTCGCCGGCATCTACGCCGCGAAAGAACGGCCGAGCTTCAACCCGCTGATCTCGCATCTCCCCGATCTGGCAAGCGCCCGTCGTCAGGGGCTGTTCGACGCCAACGCACTGGCGCTGGCGCAGAACTTCTGGCCGGGGCCGCTGA
Source organism: Allobosea sp. 67-29 (assembly GCF_001898115.1). Taxonomy (GTDB): domain Bacteria; phylum Pseudomonadota; class Alphaproteobacteria; order Rhizobiales; family Beijerinckiaceae; genus Allobosea. The sequence goes on from NZ_MKSQ01000008.1 coordinate 477,276, forward strand.
CGCTGGTGGTGCCGGCCTCTCCCGGCTGCACGGTGAGCGAGCTGGCGCGGGCCGGCCTCGCAACGGTAGCGCTGCGCGTGCCGGCACATCCCGTCGCGCATGCGGTTCTCGCGGCGGCGGGGCGGCCGATCGCGGCGCCCTCGGCCAATCGCTCCGGCCGGATCAGTGCGACGAGCGCCGAAGATGCGCTTGCCGATCTCGGCGGACGCATCGACGCCGTGCTCGATGCCGGCCCGACCGAGGTCGGCGTCGAATCGACCGTCGTCTCCTGCCTTGACGGCGCGCCACGCCTGCTGCGCCCAGGCGGCGTGCCGCGCGAGGCGATCGAGCATGTCATCGGCCGCCCGCTCGTCATCGCGGGCGATGCCGGGCATGCGCCGATCTCGCCCGGGATGCTCGCTTCCCACTATGCCCCGGCGGCGCGGGTCAGGCTCGACGCCGAGGCACCGCAGCCGGGGGAGGCCTGGCTCGGCTTCGGACCCGACGGGAACGACGATCATCCGCAGGCCCTCAATCTGAGCCCGAGCGGCGACCTGCGCGAGGCGGCGAGCCATCTCTTCGGATATTTGCGGCGGCTCGATACGCTCGGGCCGAGCGCCATCGCGGTCGCGCGCATCCCCGAGCAGGGGCTGGGCGAGGCGATCAACGACCGGCTGCGCCGGGCCGCCGCGCCGCGCTGACCGGTCGCGTCCGTTCGGGCCATATTGTTCGGCGCCTCGCCCGGATCTGAACACCAGCAGCTTGCATGAATGCAAGATATCGGCTTGCGTGCCGGCAGGAGAAAATGCGCCGATGTCTTCCAAGCTCGCCTGGGACGATTTCCGTCTGGTCAAGGCCATCACTGACCATGGCGGGTTGACGGGGGCGGCCGCGGCGCTTTCGGTCAATCATTCCACCGTGTTCCGACGCCTCGGGCAGATCGAGGAGCTGGTCGGCATGCCCCTCTTCGAGCGCCGCAAGACCGGTTATGTCGCGACCGTGGCCGGTGCCGAGATGGCCTCGCTGGCCGGGCGCATGGAGGAGGACGTCACCGCCTTCTCACGCCGCCTCGCCGGCCGGGACGTCGCTCCCTCGGGCGAGATCAGGGTGACGACGACCGACACGCTCCATCTCCATCTGCTCCTGCCGATCTTCGCCGGTTTCCGGCGGGAGCATCCGGCGATCCGGCTCGATGTGGTGATCGGGAATCAGGCGCTCAACCTGTCCAAGCGCGATGCCGACGTCGCCATCCGTGCGAGCGATACGCCGGGCGAGACGCTGGTCGGCCGGCGCGTGGCGACGCTGGCCTGGGCGATCTACGGCCGCGCGGACGAAGAGATGGCGGCCGAGACCGCCGACCCGGCGGCACTCTACAGACGCGACTGGGTGGCGCTCGGCGACCAGCTCTCGCATGTCAAGGCGGCGCGCTTCGTGCGCGAGCACGTCGCGCCCGAGCAGATCGCGCTGAAGAGCTCGGCGGTGCTCGGCATCACCGAGGCGGTCGAGCTCGGGCTGGGCATCGGCCCCCTGCCCTGCTTCATCGCCGACCGGCGGCCGGGGCTCATGCGCCTGATGCCGCCCAACCCCGATTTCGCAACCGGGCTCTGGGTGCTGACCCATCCCGACATCCGCCACGTCCCGCGCGTGCGGGCGTTCATGGACTACTGCAGCAACGAGCTGATGCGGCACCGGCCCTTGATCGAGGGTGGCGCCTAGACGATCGCGCGAGTGTTCCGACGCGATCACGACGAGCTGTCTTATTGTTCGTGCGTTGGATGTGTTCCGAGTCGTGGACTTGCCGCCCGATCTCTAGCCGATCTCGACGACGACGCGGCCCTTGACCTTGCCTTCGACGATCGCCTTGCCGGTCTCGATGACGTCCTCCAGCGGGATCGTCGTGGTCATGGCGGCGAGCTTGTCACGGTCGAGATCGGCCGCGAGACGCTGCCAGGCCTCGAGACGGCGGGGCTTGGGACACATCACCGAATCGACCCCGAGAAGCGCAACGCCACGCAGGATGAAGGGTGCGACCGAGGCCGGCAGGTCCATGCCCTGCGCCAGGCCGCATGCCGCGATGGCACCGCCGTACTTCGTCATCGAGAGCAGGTTGGCCAGCGTGTGCGAGCCGACGGCGTCGACACCTGCAATCCAACGCTCCTTGCCGAGCGGGCGGCCAGGCTGGGACAATTCGTTGCGGTCGATGATCTCGGATGCGCCCAACCCCTTGAGATAGTCCGCCTCCTCCGCACGTCCGGTCGAGGCGATGACATGCCAGCCGGCCTTGGCGAGCAGTGCGATCGCGACCGAGCCGACGCCGCCGGCCGCGCCGGTGACCACGACGGGACCATCCGCGGGCTTGAGGCCGTATCGCTCCAGCGCCAGCACGCAGAGCATCGCAGTATAGCCGGCCGTGCCGATCGCCATCGCCTCGGCAGGCGTGAGTCCCGCCGGCAGCGGCACCAGCCAATCGCCCTTGACGCGGCTCTTCTGGGCATAGGCGCCGAGATGCGTCTCACCCGTACCCCAGCCGTTCAGCACGACGAGATCGCCCGGCTTGAAATCGGGATGCTCGGAGGTCTCGACGCGGCCGGCGAAATCGATGCCCGGGATCATCGGCCAGCGGCGCACCACCGGCGCCTTGCCGCTGATCGCGAGCCCGTCCTTGTAGTTCACCGTCGAATGCGTGACGCGGACGGTGACGTCGCCTTCCATCAGATCGCTCTCGGCGAAATCGGCGAAGGCGAGGCTCGGCCCCGTCTCGCCCTTCGTCGCCACAAGGGCCCTGAATGTCGTCATCGCCGTCTCCCTGGATCGTCCGCGTCAGAGAACAGCGGCCCGGACGCCGACGCAAGCCGGTTCTCCTCCGTTTGACGGACGTCCGCCGATCGGTGGCCGCCCTAGCATGCCGGCATTCCCGGCTGCACTGAAAGGCCGCATGCATGGTTGCCGTCACCTTCGACAGCTACCCACCCTGGCAGCAGATCGACGACTACGCCAACATTGCGGTCACGACCACCGCCGGCACCCTGACGGCCGCGGTCACGGAATATCGCTGTCTCAAGAAATTCGCTCACGGCGCCCGCGGCTGCGACGATGCGCTGTCGGTCAAGGACGCGCTGCTCCAGACCCACAAGGAGGTTCTCAAGGCCTTCGGCGGCGGTCAGAACATCGTCGACATCTTCACCGGCAAGGCCAGCGTGGCGACCATCGCCAGGGGGCTCGGCGCCGTCTTCGAGTACCGGCGTCCCTTCGTCGAGAAATACATCAAGTCGCCGGACCCGAACCGGCGCAAGGCCGCGGAGATTCTCGCCACGCCTTCGACGGACGTGCTCGCGCGCTTCGCCTACGCCTTCATCGGGCTCGACTGCAACGGCTTCGTCGGCAACTACCTCCGGCAATTCCCGTCGCTCGCCGGGCTGACAGAGCAACATGCCCCGAGCCAGTGGTACAAGTCGCTGCCGGCCGCAAACTTCAGGAAGAACGTCGCGGAGTTCGAAGTCGGCGATGTCGTGATCGCCTCCAACTTCGCGCATATCGGCGTCGTCGATTCGCCCGGCCACTACAACCAGGTCGATATCGCGCAGAGTGGCGGCAAGATCATGTACAGCAGCCACAAGATCACCAAGGGATCGGTCAAGGACCGCGGCACACTCTTCACCATCGACAAGCCGAGCGGCGGCTTCGCCGGCTGCCCGACCGTCTACGTGGCGCGCGCGGTATCGAACACCGCCCACGGCCATGTCGCAGGCTATGAGGCAAGGGGCTGAGCCGGACCTGCCGGCCGGCTCAGCCGACGCGGATGCGCAGCGCCTCAGGCGGGCTGTGCGGCGGAGCGCTCGACCGGCCGCTCGACGATCGGCAGGTTGATCAGCGCCGAGGCGACGCCGAGCGCGACCGAAAGCCACCAGACGAACTGATAGTTGCCCATCGACTCGTAGAGCACGCCGCCGAGCCAGACACCGAGGAAGCCGCCGACCTGATGCGAGAAGAAGGCGAAGCCATAGAGCATCGCCATGTATTTGGTGCCGAACATCAGCATCACCAGCGAGGAGGTCGGCGGCACTGTGGAGAGCCAGAACAGCCCGATGACCACACCGAAGGTCAGCGCCGTCAGCGGGCTCGCCGGGATCAGGATGAAGGCGGCGATCGCCACCGCGCGCCCCAGATAGATCCAGGCGAGCAGATGGCGCTTCGGCATCCGCGTCGAGAGCCAGCCCGACGAGAGCGAGCCGACCGCATTGGCGAGGCCGATCACCGCGAGCGTCCAGCCGCCGACCCAGGCCGGCAGGCCGGCATCCTTCAGATAGGCCGGCATATGCACCGTGATGAAGGCGAGCTGGAAGCCGCAGGTGAAGAAGCCGAGCACGAGCAGGACGTAGCTGCGGTGCTTGAAGGCCTCGCCCAGCGCCTGCACGATGGTCTGGTTCGGCAGATTGGGTGCGGCGGCACCGGCCGCAGCGCCGGTCTTGCGCGTCGCCATGACGATCGAGATCGGCAGGATCGGCAGCAGCGTGAAGGCGAAGACGACCAGCGCCTGCTGCCAGCCCAGCGTATCGATCAGGATGTTGCCGATCGGCGGGAACAGGAACTGGCCGAAGGAGCCGGCGGCCGTGCCGGCGCCGAAGGCCATCGGACGCCACTGCTCCGGCAGCAGCTTGCCGAAGGCGGCGAGCACGAGGTTGAACGAGCAGGCCGAGAGACCGAAGCCGATCAGCACGCCTGCGCCGAGATGGAGCTGCAGCGGCGACGTGGCATAGGCCATCGTCACGAGGCCAGCTGCATAGAGCAGCGCGCCGACGCAGAGCACGCGGACCGTGCCGTAGCGGTCGGCGATCGCACCAGCGAAGGGCGCGCCGAGCCCCCAGAGCAGGTTCTGGATCGCCAGCGCCAGGCTGAAGGTATCACGGCCCCAGTGGAACTGGACCGTCATCGGAATCTGGAACAGGCCGGCGCTGGCGCGCGGACCGAAGGTGATGAGCGCGATCAGGCAGCCTGCCGCGACGACGATCTCCGGTGCGTAGCTGCGGGCCGGATTGGAGCTCATGGATCTCTCCGAAGGCTGGAATGTGTGGTTACACGTTAGCGACTCGCCCTTGCCGCAACCAGCGCGTTTTCGTGAAATCCGGCATCACAGACCGATATGGACCGGCGCCGACGCAGCGGCGTTAACCGGCGCTCAACCTTACCGAGGCGATAACGGATTCCAACGAAGGCCCCGGGAATCGCCGGCCGTCTTCGGTTCCGTGTCGCCGGGACGGGTGCGTCGCTTTGAGTCATTTGCGTCTTCACAGACGGAAACGTGGAGGTCGGGCGCCGGGACTGCGCTGGGCCGCGGCAACGGCAGCGCCCTGGGCGCTCTCGGTCGGGCTGCTGGTGTCCTTCACCGCGTCGGCCGGTCAGAATTTCGGGCCGAACGGCCTGCCCTCCAGCGCGATCCCGCGCGTCGCTCCCGGCCCGGCATCGGCCCTGGCCGAAGGACCCTCCATGCTGGTGGCGGCAAGCGCGTTCCGCCTGCCCGGCCTCGCGCTGACTTCCGCCATCGTGCGGACGAGCCTGTCGTTCGAGGATCCCGAACGGCGTATCGTGGTCGACCCGCGCCAGCCCCGCGAGGATATGAAGCGCTCGGTGACGAACTTCCCGGAGGTCGACCGCACCGCCAAGGGCGACATGCTGCCGAGCCTGCGGCCGGGCCTGTCCGGGCATCCATCGGTCGAGCTGGAGGCCGTCGTCTTCGGCGAGACACAGCCCCGGCTGATCTCGGGCGGCTTCTCGATCGACGCGATGCGCGCCGCCGAGGCCGTCGAGGGACCGCCGAGCGGTTTCGAGCCCTACCCGATCGACGAAGGACTGACCGACCCGGCGCTGTCCGATTCCTCGCCGGTCTCGCTGAAGCCGAAGATCACCTCCGCCCGGCAGGCCGAGCTCTATCTCGACAGCATCGACGGGTCCTCGCCTTCGGTTCCGGCCGCGCGGCAACGCGATTCCGCGACGCCGCACTCGGCCATCGCCATGGCCGAACTGACGCCGCCCGCCCTGCCCGCGCATGGCGCGCAGCCGGCGGCGCGCATCACCTTGGCCTCCGCGCCGGCGACCCGCGACCTGCGGCTTGCGGCGCCGGGCGAACGACAGAGCTATGCCGGGCTGATCGCGCCCGAGAACATGGCACGCGAGCAGCGCTGCCTGGCCGAGGCGGTCTATTTCGAGGCGCGCTCGGAATCGGCCGAGGGCCAGGCCGCCGTCGCGCAGGTCGTGCTCAACCGGGTCAAGAGCGGGCTGTACCCCGCGAGCGTCTGCGGCACGGTCTATCAGAACGCCAACCGCTACCTGTCCTGCCAGTTCACCTTCGCCTGCGAGGGCAAGTCCCTGCGCATCACGGAGCCGGGCCCCTGGCGCGATGCGGTGCGGATCGCCCGCGAGGTCTACGAAGGCCAGACCTATCTGGCCGAGGTCGGCGCCTCGACCCATTATCACGCCCGCTACGTCAGGCCCTACTGGGCGAAGCGGCTGAAGAAGATGGACACCATCGGCCAGCACGTCTTCTACCAGCTTCGGCCCGGGCAGACCTGATCGGTAAAATGCCAATGATTTCCTTCATCTGCCGGCAATCTGGATGAAGGACGCCGCGCTCGTGGGCGTGGTTAATTTTACCTTGTTTTAGCGTTTACCTTGCGTTCATCACCCCGAGCGGGCTTCCTGACCACGACGAACGGCGCGACAGCCGCCGGAACCGACAGGTCAAGGTCCAACATGGTGCGAACGCTTTCTTCGCGGCGCCTCGTCGCCGCCTCGGCATTCACGACCGCAGTTCTGCTCGGCGCCGGCGCAGCGCAGGCGGGCGGCTGCCATGGCTCGGCCTGCTACAACCTCGTCGACACCCCGCCGGTCTACGGCACGATCGACGAGACCTATCAGGTTCGGCCCGCACAGGTTCAGCGCCATGTCGTCCCGGCTGAATACGAGACCGTGACCGACACCGTGATGATTGCTCCGGCGCGGCAGATCCCGCACTACCGGGCCGCCGTCTACGACACCGTCACCGAAAAAGTGCTGATCGCGCCCGCGACGCGGCGCTGGGAGGTGACCCGCGACGCGTGGGGCAACACGGTCGGATGCTGGGTCGATGTGCCCGCGCAGTACGGTTACCAGAGTCGCCGGGTCGAGGTTTCGCCGGCCTCCGTCGAATATGAGACGGTTCCTGCCGTCTACACGCAGCGTCAGCGCAAGGTGATGGTGCGCCCCACCCAGGTCGTGCGGGAGGAGATTCCCGCCGCCTATGCGACACGGCAGCGCCAGGTTCTGGTCAGCCCCGGCTCGCAGTACTGGTCCCGCGCCCGCTACTGAGCGCGGTCCCGCAGAGTTTCACGCAGACCCTTTATCCACGGAACGACCACTTTCAGCCCCGGCTTCGCGCCGGGGTTTTTTCTTGCGGCTTCGGGGTCCGCACGGCGGCAGCCGCTCAGACGTAGCGCTCGCCGAGCAGCAGCACGCAGACGCCGATGACGAAGGCCAGGAAGCGAGCCGGCATGCCGACCAGCGTGCCGGGCGAGCGCCCGGCCGCATAGCCTGCCAGCAGTTCCACGAGGCCGAGGCCGAGCAGCACGATCGCGAAAGGCGGAAGGGCCCCGTCCCGCGCGACCACACCGGCCTTCACGGCATAGGCGACGGCGGCACCCAGGACGGCACCAAGCGCGACGAAGAGAAGCTCGTTCCGCGACAGGCGCATCACAGCCGTCAGCGGCGGCGGAAATTCTGGCGCGGCGGGCCGCCCGGCGCCGGACCCGCCGTCTTCTGGCGGAAGTTGATGCGGCCACGGTCGAGATCGTAGGGCGACATCTCGACGATGACGCGGTCACCGGCGATCGTACGGATGCGGTTCTTCTTCATCTTGCCGGCTGCATAGGCCAGGATCACGTGGTCATTGTCGAGCTTGACCCGATAGTTGCCGTCCGGGAGCACCTCGACCACCGTGCCGTCGAATTCAAGCAGTTCTTCTTTCGCCATCTGTCGTCCTTCGTGAGCCCTTGTGCGCAAAGGCGGGCCATCGTCCCGTCAGGATAACGAATGAGCCCGCCCTGTTCTGGCCGATTGCGCGTCAGCGCGCGCGCCGCCGGGCGCCGTCGGTGCGTGGTTGTTGTGTTCTTTGCTGCAAGAATGCGACGCCGCCAAGCCCTTCTTTCGCGGAAACCGCTTCTTTTCGTTGCTGCCTCTGCTCAGGACGCTGCTGCCGCTCGCCCGTGCGAGGGCGATGCTCCTGCCGCTGCTCCTGACGATCCTGGCGCTCCTGCCGCGGCGCCCCGCCGGCATGGTTGCGATGGCCGCCCTGGTCGGAGCGCTTGCCGTCCGCCCGCTTGGCCTGTCCCTGCGGCCTGCCCTGCCCTTGCGGCCGGCCCTGCTGCTGGCCGCGGCCGCCGCGATTCTGCTGCGGCTTCTTCGGCGTGCGGCCATCCCAATAGGGCACCTCGCCGACCGGGGCCGGCTTGACGCCCGTCAGCTTCTCGATGGCGGCGAGGTCGCCGCGCTCTTCCGGCGTGCAGAAGGCGATGGCGACGCCGGCCGCGCCGGCGCGCGCAGTGCGGCCGATACGATGAACATAGGTCTCGGGAACGTTCGGCAGGTCGAAATTCACGACATGGCTGATGCCGTCGACATCGATGCCGCGCGCGGCGATGTCCGTCGCGACGAGGATGCGCAGACGCCCATCACGAAAGGCGCCGAGGGCTCGCTCGCGTTGGCCCTGGCTCTTGTTGCCGTGGATCGCCGCCGCCTCGATGCCTGACTGCTCGAGCTGGCGCACGACCTTGTCCGCGCCATGCTTCGTGCGGGTGAAGACGATGGCGCGCTCCATCTCCGGCACGGAGAGCGTCTTCGCCAGCAGCGCAGGCTTGTCGCCGGGCTCGGTAAAGATGACGCGCTGGTCGATCTTCTCCGCCGTAGTGGCGACCGGCGTCACCGCGACCTCGACCGGGTCAGTGAGGTAGGCGGAGGCGATGTCGCGGATCGGCTTCGGCATGGTCGCCGAGAAGAGCAGCGTCTGGCGCTCCTTCGGGATCAGCGTCGCGATGCGGCGCAGCGCATGGATGAAGCCGAGATCGAGCATCTGGTCGGCCTCGTCGAGGACGAGGAACTCGATCTCGCGCAGCGAGACGGCGCGCTGGTCGACGAGATCGAGCAGACGGCCGGGCGTGGCGACGAGGATATCGATCTTGTCACCGAGCGCACGGATCTGCTTGCCGACGGGAACGCCGCCGAAGATCACGGTCGAACGCAGCGTGGTGAACTGGGCGTAGGCACGGATCGAGGTCTCGATCTGGGCCGCAAGCTCGCGCGTGGGAGACAGGATCAGGACGCGCACGGCGCGTGGCGACAGGCGCCGCGGATTTGCCAGCAGCCGGTGCAGCATCGGCAGCGCGAAGGCGGCCGTCTTGCCGGTGCCGGTCTGGGCGGCGCCGAGCAGGTCGCGGCCCTGCAGAATATGGGGGATGGCCTGCGCCTGGATCGGCGTCGGCGTTTCATAGCCCTCGGTCGCGAGCGCCTTGAGGAGCGGCTCGGCGAGTCCGAGATCGGTAAACTTGGTCAAGAAGAAGCTTTCTGGACGCCGTGATGACGGGGGGCGCATGTGGTCTCGGCTGCGCCGACGGCCCGTACCCGGCCTGGATATCAGAGAATCGGTCCTGCCGGCGAACCGCTAGCCACAGCGCCGGCAGGCTTGTCGTAGGACCGGGCGGCCACAGGCACGCCCGGTCAATCGGTCATATCACTCGGCGACGAGGTTGCCGGCCGAGGTCTTGCCGGTCTTGCGATCGGCAACGAGTTCATAGGAGACGACCTGGCCGTCGCGCAGCTCGCGCAGGCCGGCCCGCTCGACGGCGGAGATGTGGACGAAAACGTCCTGGCCGCCGTTCTCAGGGGTGATGAAGCCGTAGCCCTTGGTGGCGTTGAACCACTTCACGGTGCCCTTGTTCATGGTGTTAGTCCTTACGTTCAGATCCGCGTCTATCGGTATGACACGACGGACGCGCGGACGCCTCGCCATGGCCTTGTAGCGATGTGTGGTGGATCTGATTCGTAACCGCCACCGGACAAGCCGCCAAGCGGAGGAGTGGCCAGAACCCGGCCGCATCTCGTCTTACATCGGTACCGGTAGCATGAAATGCAAGAAGGGTCCAGTAAGGCGGGCGAAACTGCGGAACAAGCCGGGCCAGCCCGGGTTCGATCGTCAGATGGAGGGCCGCACCATGCCGATCACGCTGAAGGGTTCGTGCCGCTGCGGGGCGGTGCATTTCTCGGTCGAAAGCCATGCTCCCGTCCCCTACCAGCTCTGCTACTGCTCGATCTGCCGCAAGACGGCCGGCGGCGGCGGCTTCGCCATCAACCTCTCGGCCGGAGCCGCGACGCTGAAGGTGGAGGGCGAGGACAAGGTCGGCAGTTTCAGCGCCGAGATCCGAGGCGATGACGGTGCCTGCGAGCACTCCCAGGCGCAACGCCGCTTCTGCACGGGCTGCGGCACCGCGCTTTGGCTGTTCGACCCGCGCTGGCCGGAACTGCTGCACCCCTTCGCCTCGGCGATCGACAGCCATCTGCCGCGGGCGCCGGAAAAGACCCATATGATGCTGCGCTTCAAGGCGAGCTGGGTCGAGCCGGCGATCGGTCCGCGCGACCAGAGCTTCGACGACTACCCCGAGGAATCGATCGAGGATTGGCACCGCAAGCGCGGCCTCTGGGTCGACTGACCCGCCGGCAGCGGCCACGCCCAGCGCTCAATCGGCTATCGAGCGAGTTGCTCGATCAAGCCCCGCAACGGCCCCAGATCCGGGATGACGCGATAGCGGCCATGCCCGACCGGCTCCTCGGCGTGCTCCAGCGCCCAGGTCAATTCATGCGGCACATGGACCGCCCAGGATCCCGCTTCCAGGGCCGGCAGGATGTCCGATTTCAGCGAATTGCCGACCATCATTGCCCGCCCTGCCCCGTCGCCGTGACGCGCAAAGACCCGGTCGTAGGTGGCGGGCTTCTTGTCGCTGACGATCTCGACCGCATCGAAGAAATCGCCGAGACCGGACTGGGCGAGCTTGCGCTCCTGGTCGAAGAGATCGCCCTTGGTGATCAGGACCAGCCGGTAGTCGCCGGCCAACGCCGCCAACGTCTCGCGGGCGTGCGGCAGCGTCTCGACGGGGTGCGCCGCCATCTCGCGGCCGGCGGCAAGGATCTCGCCGATGACGGCCGCGGAAACCTGGCCTTTGGTGACCTCGATCGCCGTCTCGATCATCGAGAGCACGAAGCCCTTGATGCCGAAGCCGTAGAAGCCGAGATTGCGCTTCTCCGCTTCCAGGAGGCGCCCGGAGATCTCGGCCGCCTCGCCATGGGCGCCGAGCAGCGCGACGAAACGGTCCTCCGTCATTCGGAAGAACTGCTCATTCTGCCAGAGCGTGTCGTCGGCATCGAAGCCGATGGTGGTCAGGCTTGACATAGCTCGCAAGGTCCTCAGCCGGACGCGAAGCAGGAAGGGGGTAGCGTTTGCCCCTCCCAATCGGCATAGGCGTCGGGTGCCAACACCCGGACCGCCACCGGCTTTTCGTCGGCGCCGGGCGAGGCATCCCGATCGCCGACCTCTCCAGGTGGCAACTTGATGGTGGCTTCCTCGATCCGCCCGGGAATCCCGCTCAAATCCAGACCGAATTGCGGCAGCCGCCACGGGCGGATCGTATCGCTCGCCGTCACCAGCAGACGCACGGGCGTATCGGCCGGAAGCACGAGAGTTCCATTTACGATGCAGTCGTCGTCGGAGCCCGCTCCGCCCGGCTGGAGATAATCGTAACGCCAACCTTGCGATGTGCCGGTCGCGAGGATGCGGCGAGCAGGCTCCTGCTCTTGCGGATGGCTCTGCACGAGCAACTCCAGCGCCTCGCGGCAAGGCTTCTGCATCGCGGCAGGCTGCCCACTGCAAAGATCGGGCGTCTGCGCCACCGATGGGGCAGCAAAACCGCAGCCCAAGGCTAGCAGCAACCCGCCGAAGCTGGTGAGCCGCCCGCCCGTCACGGCTCAGCCATCCTTGGGCCTGATCGCGCCCAGGGCCGCCTGCGCGGCGGCAAGCCGGGCGATCGGCACGCGGAAGGGCGAGCAGGAGACGTAGTCGAGGCCCACGCTCTCGCAGAAGCCGATCGAGGCCGGGTCGCCGCCATGCTCGCCGCAGATGCCGAGCTTGATGCCGGAGCGGGTCTTGCGGCCGCGCTCGGCGGCGAGCTTGACCAATTCGCCAACGCCGTCCTGATCGATGGTGACGAAGGGATCGGCCTCCAGCAGGCCCTTGGCGGTGTAGGAACCGAGAAAGGACGAGGCGTCGTCGCGGCTGATGCCGAGCGTTGTCTGGGTCAGGTCGTTGGTGCCGAAGGAGAAGAACTCGGCGCTTTCGGCGATCTCGGCGGCGCGCAAGGCGGCGCGCGGCAGTTCGATCATGGTGCCGACCTGATAGTCGATCGTCGTGCCGCTCTCCTGCATCACCGCCTTGGCCATCGCGTCGATGCGGGACTTGACCAGATCGAGCTCCGGCTTGCCCATCACGAGCGGCACCATCACCTCGGGGATCACCGGCTTGCCGGTTTCCCTGGCTGCGATGACGGCGGCCTCGAAGATTGCGCGGGCCTGCATCTCGGCGATCTCGGGGAAGGCGACGGCGAGGCGGCAGCCGCGGAAGCCGAGCATCGGGTTGAACTCGTGCAACTCGGCGGCGCGCTGGCGCAGTGCATCCGGCGTGACGCCGAGCGCGCCGGCGACCTCCGCGATCTCCTTGTCGCCGTTCGGCAGGAACTCGTGCAGCGGCGGATCGAGCAGGCGGATCGTCACCGGCAGGCCGCTCATGATGCTGAAGAGCTGGACGAAGTCCTGGCGCTGCACCGGCAGCAGCTTGGCGAGCGCGGCGCGCCTGCCCTTGTCGTCCTGGGCGAGGATCATCTCGCGGACCGCCTGGATGCGGTTCTCGTCGAAGAACATGTGCTCGGTGCGGCAAAGGCCGATGCCCTCGGCGCCGAATTCGCGGGCGGTCTTGGCATCCTCCAGCGTCTCGGCATTGGCGCGGACCTTGAGGCGGCGGACCTTGTCGGCCCAGCCCATCAGCGTCGCGAACTCGCCGGAGAGTTCCGGCTTCTGCATCTTGATCTCGCCGAGCAGAACCTGGCCGTTGCCGCCGTCGATGGTGACGAAATCGCCGGCCTTCAGCGTCGTCGGGCCGACCGAAAGCGTGCCCTTGGCGTAGTCGACGCGGATCTGTCCGGCACCGGAGACGCAAGGCTTGCCCATGCCGCGCGCGACGACCGCCGCATGCGAGGTCATGCCGCCGCGGGTGGTGAGGATGCCTTCGGCCGCGTGCATGCCGTGGATGTCCTCAGGCGAGGTCTCGACGCGCACGAGAATGACCTTCTTGCCGGCCTTCTTGGCAGCTTCGGCATCGTCCGAATTGAACACGATTTCGCCGGCGGCGGCTCCGGGCGAAGCCGGCAGGCCGGTGGTCAGCACGCGGCGCTCGGCCTTGGGATCGATGGTGGGGTGCAGGAGCTGGTCGAGGGCCGAGGGCTCGACACGGCCGACGGCCTCTTCCTCGGAGATCAGCCCTTCGCTGGCGAGATCGACCGCAATCCTCAGCGCCGCCTTGGCGGTGCGCTTGCCGGACCGGGTCTGCAGCATCCAGAGCTTGCCCTCCTGGATGGTGAACTCCATGTCCTGCATGTCGCGGTAATGCTTCTCGAGGATGCCGTAGATGCGGACAAGCTCCGCATAGGCCTCCGGCATCGCCATCTCCATCGACGGCTTGTCGGAACCGGCCTCCTTCTTGGCCTTCTCGGTGATGTCCTGCGGCGTGCGGATGCCGGCGACGACGTCCTCGCCCTGCGCGTTGATCAGGAATTCGCCATAGAGCGCGTTCTCGCCGGTCGAGGGATTGCGCGTGAAGGCGACGCCGGTCGCGGAGGTGTCGCCCATGTTGCCGAACACCATCGACTGGACGTTGACCGCCGTGCCCCAGCTCGCAGGGATGCTGTTGAGCTCGCGATACTTGATGGCGCGGGCGTTCATCCAGGACGAGAAAACGGCGCCGACTGCGCCCCAGAGCTGCTTCTCGGGCTCCTGCGGGAAGTCGGAGCCGAGCGCCTTCTTCACGATGTCCTTGTACCGGCCGACCAGCACCTTCCAGTCCTCGGCCGAGAGGTCGGTGTCGAGATGGAGGCCCTTGCGCTCCTTGTAATCCTCCAGCGCCTCCTCGAAGAGGCCGTGGTCGATGTCGAGCACGACGTTGGAATACATCGTGATGAAGCGGCGGTAGCTGTCCCAGGCGAAGCGGGCGTCGCCCGAAGCCTTGGCCACCGCCTCGACCGTCTCGTCGTTGAGTCCGAGGTTGAGGACGGTATCCATCATGCCCGGCATCGAGGCGCGCGCGCCGGAGCGAACCGAGACGAGCAGCGGGTTGGCCGGGTCGCCGAAGGTCTTGCCGGTGAGCTCCGCCATGCCGGCGAGCGCGGCCTTGACCTGCGCATCCAGATCGGCGGGGAACTGCTTGCCGTGGTCGTAATAGTAGGTGCAGACCTCGGTGGTGATGGTGAAGCCGGGCGGGACAGGCAGGCCGAGATTGCTCATCTCGGCCAGGTTCGCGCCCTTGCCGCCGAGCAGGTTCTTCATCCCCGCCTCACCTTCGGCCTTGCCGTCGCCGAAGGTGTAGACCCACTTCCCACCTGCCATCACTTCAACCTCTTCGTTTGCAGCCGGACGCAGCAACGCCGCGGCGATGCGAAAGTTTCGTGTGCGAGCCACCGATGCCGTACCGGCACCCGCAGCGGGACGCGGCGGTCATGCCCAAAAGCACCTGAACAATCAATGAGCAGGTGCAACAAACTTTCCGCAGGCGCACAAGCGACGACGCATCATTTCGTCTGGCGATCGCGCGCGCCGCGCGGCCAGCGCAGCGGCCAGGCCACGATGCGCTCGGCGACGTCGTCCTCCGGCACCTCGTCCTCGTTCGCGAAGACGCGGCCCCGCACCGAAATACCGGCCGCCACGACCGTCTCCGGATCGCCCGAGACGAGCGGATGCCACCAGGGCAGGTCCCGGCCCTCGGCGACGAGGCGGTAGGCGCAGGTCGGCGGCAGCCAGGGCAGCGTGCGGACGTCCTCCGGGGTCAGCGTGACGCAATCCGGCACCGCGCGGGACCGGTTCGCATAGTCGCGGCAGCGGCAGGTGCCGGCATCGAACAGGCGGCAGCCGATATCGGTGGCGAAGAGACGCCCGGTATCCTCATCCTCGAGCTTGACGAGGCAGCAGCGCCCGCAGCCGTCGCAGAGCGACTCCCATTGCGTGCGGTCCATCGCCTCCAGGGGCGTGGTCCGCCAGAACGGCTCGTCCAGGGCGCTTTCCGGCTTCATGGCAGGCTTATGCGCCGATGCGCGGGAAGATGGAAGGGCCGCGCCGTTGCCGGCCCTGCTGTCCCACTCCGGGACAGCGAGGCTGGCTCGGATCCTGCTGTTCGGAAGGAATTCCGCGCATGCTGGGCTTATCGCCTGTGCGGGTCGTGATTATGTGTCCATTCCCGGGCGCTCTCCTGTTGCCAACGCGGCGCTCGCGCGGCAGGACTGTGTCGGGGGCCATTCGGGAAGCCTGGAACGGCCATGGAGTTCAGGAAGGCAGGCTGGAGGACGCGGCTGAAGCGCCATGCGCTCGCCGCCGATTCATGGCTGGATGCCGGGCTGTGGGGCGCGGGCCGGCATGCCGGCGAGATCTACGAGCGCATCCGCAGCTACGCCGATCGCCTTACGGTCACCGGCGGCAGGCGCCTGGCGGCCGAGTTCGCCAGCGAGGGGCTGAACATCGGCATCGTCGGCGCGCTGTTCATGCTGATGCTGGCCCTGCCCGCCTTCCGGATCGGCAACGAAGATGCCCTGAAGAGCCAGGTTCTCGCCGTCAGCTTCCTCGACCGCTACGGCAACCCGATCGGCCATCGCGGTGCCCGGCACGACGATTCGCTGAAGCTGGAGGAGATGCCGGACCACCTCCTCAAGGCCGTGATCGCGACCGAGGACCGGCGCTTCTACGACCATTTCGGTATCGACGTGATCGGCACCTTCCGGGCGCTGACCGTCAACGCCCGCGCCTCCGGCGTCGTCCAGGGCGGTTCATCGTTGACGCAGCAGCTCGCCAAGAACCTGTTCCTCTCCAACGAGCGCTCGCTCGACCGCAAGATCAAGGAAGCCTTCCTAGCGCTCTGGCTGGAAGCGCGACTGAGCAAGAACGAGATCCTCAAGCTCTATCTCGACCGCGCCTATATGGGCGGCGGCACCTTCGGGGTCGCGGCGGCGGCCGAATACTATTTCGGCAAGTCGGTGAAGGACGTCTCGCTGGCGGAGGCGGCGATGCTGGCCGGCCTGTTCAAGGCGCCGACGAAATACGCCCCGCACGTCAACCTGCCGGCCGCCCGGGCCCGCGCCAACGACGTGCTCAACGCCATGGTCGATGCCGGCTTCATGACCGCCGGCCAGGTCGACAGCGCCAAGCGCAACCCGGCGACGCCGGTCGACCGCAAGCGCGATTCCAGCCCCGACTACTATCTCGACTGGGCCTTCGACCAGGTGAAGGAGCTGGCCGACGAGGGCAAGCTCGGCTCCGACCGCGTGCTGACGGTCAAGACCCCGCATGACGCAGCGATCCAGGAGCGGGCCGACGAGGCGATCGAGACGATCCTGCGCCAGCACGGCCCGGCCTACCGCGTGAAGCAGGCGGCGACGGTGGTGATGGATCCCGACGGCGCCGTGCGCGCCATCGTCGGCGGGCGCGACTACGGCGCGAGCCAGTTCAACCGCGCGACGGCGGGCCAGCGCCAGCCCGGCTCGTCGTTCAAGCCCTATGTCTACGCGACGGCGCTTTCGGCCGGGCTCTACAGGCCCAATACGATCGTCACCGACCGGCCGGTCTGCATCGGCAACTGGTGCCCGAGCAACTACGGCCACTCCTATGCGGGCTCGGTACCGCTCTACGTGGCGCTGGCGAAGTCGATCAACACGATCCCGGTGCAGATGTCGATCGCCATCGGCCGCGCGACCGGCGAGACGCACGAGGCACGCGCCGCCGCGATCGGCCGCAAGAAGATCGTGGCGACGGCGCGCGCGATGGGCCTGACCACGCCGTTGACCGACACGGTCTCGCTGCCGATCGGCGCGGCGGAGGTGACGGTGATCGATCAGGCCGCCGGCTACGCCGTCTTCGCCAATGGCGGCAAGCGCGCAAAACCCTACGCCGCGATCGACATCACCAATTCGCAGGGAGAGCTGATCTACAGCCACGCCCGGGACGAGCCGGAGCCGCAGCAGGTGCTCAGCACGCAGGTCGTGCAGGACATGAACTTCATGCTGTCCAAGGTGCCCACGGAAGGAACCGGTCGGCGCGCCGCCCTGGACGGGATCGTCGCGGCCGGCAAGAGCGGCACGACCAATGGCTACAAGGACGCCTGGTATGTCGGCTACACCGGCAACCTCGTCGAGGCGATCTGGTTCGGCAACGACGATTCCTCCGAGACCGCGAACCTCACCGGCGGCTCGCTGCCGGCGATGACGTTCAAGGAGGTCATGCAGTTCGCCCATCAGGGGCTGGAGCTGAAGCCGATCCCGGGCGTGCCCGCCGATCCGAAGGCGGCCGCGGTCGCCAAGGCGGGCGGCGCTACGCGCGACCCGCTCGGCGCCGGCACGCCGGGCGCCGGCCATATGCCGCGCCAGTCCTTCGAGGTGCTGTCGGCCGTCGGCTCGATGTTCAAGACGATCGAACCCTCGCGCAGCGCACCCCGGCCGGTGCAGGTCGGCATCCGGGAGGTCTCGGGGCCGGAGACGCGACTGCGCTGAGCGATGGCGGCGGGTCGGCTTGAGGTCGGCAGTGGGTCGGAAGCGGAAGTTAATTCGCCTCCGCTACCAAGAGCCACTATGGACATGCTGAAGTCGATAATCGGTTGGGTATGGAGGGTTCAGACCAGACCGAACCTGATCATACTCGGAGGGCTCTGCACCCTCGTCTTCGTGTATGAAGCTGCCGGCAGGCACACCGCCGTTATTGCGATTGCACTCCTGGTTTTCCTGGCATGCGGCTTAACGTTCGTTTGGTGGTTAGGGCGAGCACCTGGCGACGATAAATGATCGAGCCGCGGCGAAGTTCTGAGATGGGTCGGAAGCAGAACTTGGACTTCTTATCCCAACGCGTTCTCACCGATGCGACGGCGGAACTCCGTCAACTCCCTCGCAGACTCAGCATCGTTGTCGAGACGAACTTTCTCAAAAAGCTCCGCGCCGCTCAAATGCCGTCCTTCTTTCACAGTATATAGTTGGGGCTCTTCGGGTCGATGCTTTCTATCGTCGGACTGGCGCTGTAAGCCCCAGGGGAGAAGTGGGTTCAATAAGCGCCAGAACAGACCCATCAGCCCAATCCGTTTTTCCGTGACAGTGCATATGCCTCGAAGTCACAGGAGCGTAGGTCCATTTGGCTTCCGAAGCTTCAAGCCAAACTCCGCAAGGGCCGAACTCCGAAATTCAAAACCGGGACATCGCCGGTGGTTGACGATGCGAGGCGGCGAGGTTCAACTCCGCCGGCCTGCGACGCAGGGCAGGCGCGGAAGGCAAGCGTGCGGATTCTCGATCTCGCCTATATCCTGGGCCTCGGTGCCGGCCTCGGGCTGGTCTCGGCGCATTGGGCCGTCGCCGGCCGCCCGGCGGTCGGCAAGGTCGAGGTCGGCTCCTGGATGGCCTGGCCCGGCAGCGGCAGCCGCGACGTCGACCCCTATATGCGGGCCTATCTGGCGCGCGGCGTGCACCTGCCGCTCGGCGCCGGCGAGGGTCTGCAGCTGATCGCCGCGCGCAGCGACGACGGCGCACCGCTCGACGGGCGCTGCCGCTATCGAATCAGCGGCAGCGTGCCGACGACGCGGGGCTGGACGCTCGAGGTCACCGACGCCGCCGGCCGGCCCTTCCGCCTGCCGCTCGAGCGGGCGAGCTTCACCGATGCCGAAGTGGTGCGCAGCGAGGACGGCGCGCTCGCGATCATGGCGGCCGCGCCGCCCCAGGCCGGCAACTGGCTGCCGCTGCCGCCGGAGGGCCGCTTCCAGTTCCGGCTGCGGCTTTACGACACCCCTGTCTCCGGCCAGACCGGCGAGACCCGGGCGACGAACCTGCCCCAGATCACGCGCGTCGACTGCCGATGAGCGCGGTCGACCATGGTTCAGCGCTGCTCCCCGCGGAGGAATCTCCGCCGCCGGCCGCTCGCCCGCCCTTACCAGCGCGGCGGCGCCTGCCGCAGCGGCTGCGCGCGGCTGCGACCCGTCTTGCCATGACGACCCTCGCCGGGCTGATGCTCGCGGCCATCGTGCATATCGTCACGATCCTGCTGATCCCGGCCCTGTCGCAACGCGATGCCGCCCATGCCTATCGCCTGCTCGGGGCAGAAGGACATGCCGAACTCGTTCCGCTCGCCGCCAGTCCCGGGGGAATGCCCGTCCTGCAGGAGGCCGACCCCAACGAGGTGACGGCGGTCTGCGGCTACGATCTTTCGGCAGGGCCGGTGCGGGTGGTCGCCCGAACCGGGACCCTGCCGCTCGGGCTCACGCTGCACCGGCAAGGCGGCGGCGTGATCTATGCGATCACCGACCGGGCCGCGATCCGCGGCGTGCTGGAATTCCTGATCCTGACGGAGGCCCAGTACGACGAGCGCGTCGCCAATGACGAGGAAGGCGAGACCAGCCGCGAATTGCGCGTGGTGTCCGACAGCGCGCGCGGTCTGATCGTCGCGCGCGTTCTGGCGAAGCGCCCCTCGGACCGGGGCGACGCCGAAGCGCTCGCCGCGAGCGTGCGGTGCGGCCCCGTCGAATGAGGCCCTGCCCGACTCAGCCCTTGTAGACCACCGGCCGCTTCGTGCCGCCGCCAAAGGCATCGTTGAGCGGCATCGTGCAGAGCGGCCCCGCTTCGGCCTCGAGCGCCATCACCGCACGCTCGGCCTTGATCGCCTCGCGCGAGGGCATCTCGACCACGAGGTTGGCGAGCGCGTGACGATAGCTGCGGATGCGGAAATCGAGACGCTCGCAGACCCAGAAGACGAGGCCTTCGTTCTCGACGACGCGCGCCAGCGCCGGCTCGCCCTTTTCCGGCGCGACGTCGGGGGAAGCCGCAACGGTGCGCATCCGCACCCGGTCCATGCTCACCACCCGCCCGGCATTGGCGCGAAACGGGCCGATGAGCAGGCGGTCCGCATTGGCATCCTCGGCCAGGCGGTTGTAGCGCGAAGCCTGCGAGGCGAAGGAGGTCGCGGTCAGGCCCCGGAAGTAGTCGGAGACGTCCACGGACTGGGCCGCGACGGGCAGAATGCGCGTATGGGCAAGGTTCGAGACCTCGCCCTGGAAGACGCTATGCGGGCTCGCGGGCATGATGAAGCGCCAGGCGCGATCGCGCATCTGCTCTTCGTCATCGGTCAGGCGGAAGGGCGAAGCGGCTTCGCCACGGGCCGATGCCGCGAGGAAACCGGCCTCGGGCGCCAGAAGCTGGGACCAGATGGTTGGCCGCGGGCGGCCGAGATCGCCGGTGGTCGCCGTACAGCCCGCCGCGAGCAGCGCCGTCGCGAGGACGGCACCGAGCGTGCGGAGCCTGCGCGCCCCACCCATCTCTGCACCCGCGGCATCGATCACGCCGGCCGCCTTGCCTTCCTGCGGCCGACCGGCTTGGCCGGCGCCGCGCGTCCGTCGCGCTGCGCGGAGGTGCGCTTCGCGGCCGGTTCCGTCGGCCGCTCGTAGCGGACGCCGGTGAAGAACAGGATCGCGGCGGTTTGCTGCGGATAGGCGCAGAAGCGAGGCTGCCAGCGCCGCCGCAGCGCGAGAGGGATGACGTCGGCCATGTGCGCCTCCTTGCTCAGCGCGGTTGCGATCGCGGGAGCCACGGAGGTTGCGGAAGCCGCACCCCGAGTCGCAGCTCTCAAGATCATCAGGCCCGTACATGGTTAACGCGGTCTTAAGGCCTCGGGGATAATCTGCGCCTCGACACCGGATCTGCTGCCTCGATGACCAAACCCGACACCACCGAACTCGCCCATCTCGCCAGGCTCGCCCGCGACGGCGGCCTCGACCTCAGCCAGGTGTCGCTGCGCGTCAAGGCGGACCTCCTGCTCTCCGCGCAGCAGCCCCCGATCGACGACCTGAGGGCCTTTGCGGAGATGGCGACGGCGCTCGTGCCGACCATCGACGAGGCGACCGCGCTGATCCTGGCGCGCAAGCTCGCCGGCTGGCGCCACACGCCGCCGCCGGTCCTGCTGGCCCTGCGGGACCGCGGCGGCGCCGTGTTCGCCGAGATGGTGCGGCACGGCCTGCCGCTCGGCACCGGCGAAATCGAGGAGCTCGCGGAGACGGGCGACGACATGCTGCTCGCCGCTCTGGCCTCGCGCCCGGACCTGACCAGCGTCGCGACGCTCATGCTGGTCGACCGCGACCTGGAGAGCCTCGACCTTGCATTGATCGCCAATATCGAGGCGCCCCTGCCTCGACCTGCGGCCGCGATCCTGATCGCCCGCGCCCGCAGCCGCGCCGCCTATCAACCCGGGCTCCTCGGCCGCCCCGACCTGTCCAATCTCGAATTGGCGCCACTGTTTCTGCGCGCCGGCCCGGAACGGCGGCTGACGATCATCGATTCGCTTTCCGCCTATGAGGCGCTGCATCCGGGGGAACGTACTCTCCCGCTCGCAACGACAGCCCTTGTCGAATGGCTCGATCTCGCCAGCGAGGACCGGTCCCGGGCGTTCGAGGCGATCGCCCGCTTCCACGGCGGCGACGAAGCCTTCGCCCGGGCAATGGAAGACGATGCCGGCCGCGAGCTTGCCGCGCTCTCCCTCGTCGCGAGCGGTACGACGGTCGAGGAAGCGACCCGCTTCCTCATCCGCCTCGGCGACGAGACGGCCCGCTCGGTAGAGCGCATCTTCGCGCTCGTGGCGCTAATGCGCGCGACGAGGCCGGTCATCGCCCGACGCCTGATCCAGCACATCGCCGGGCTCACGCCTGCTGCGGCCCAGCGGCGCGGCCAGCACCAGCCGGTCATGGATCCCAGCGGCACGCCGTCGCGGGCCGGAACCGGCGCCGCCAGGCCGGATAGCCAGCCGGCGATGTCGGACGTGCTCGGCCGGGTCGGCCTGCAACGCGAACGCGGCTAGTCCGGCGCCAGCTCCAGTCGCGGATCGCCCTCGCGGTTCTCGATTTCGACGAGCCACAGGTCGCCGTCGAAGCGCAATTCGCGCGTGACTCGGTCCTCCACCGCGAGCGGATCGGAATCGAGCAGGAGCTGGAAGCGGCGCACCCCGTCATCCGCCGCAAGCGCCTGCGGGGCCGGGCCGTAAAGGGCGGCGGTCCCGTCCAGGCGGTCGAGCTTGACGAAAATGGCGCCGGCTTCGGCGGCGCCGCGGCGGCGCAGCACCGCGACCAGCCCGTCGAGCCCCGCCTGGCGGAGCCATGCCGACACCCAGAACTCGCTGGTGAGGCGCGCCATCGGCGGCGCTCCCGATTCAGTTCGAAGCCGTGTGGCGGGGAGCGCCGCCCGAGCGGGCGTTCGCGCCCCGGATATCCGCGGGCGGGCGAATGCCCGTGCCGTTGATCAGATCCGCGATCGGGTCATGCACGACCGCATTGCGCGCCGGAGCGGCCGTGCGCGGCGCGGCGGCGACCGTAGCCGGCGGACGGGGTGCGGTCTCGCGCGCCGTCGGCTGCGCCTGCGACAGGTCGCTCGGCCGCGACGGCGGCAGGGCCGGCCCGAGCAGCGCCGGAATATCGGCAGGGGGCGCCATGACCGGGGCAGCCGGCGGCTCCCCACGCCGGGCGGAGGCCGCGGGGCGGGCCTCCTCGACGGGTGCGGCCAGCATCGGGCGGGGATGGCGGGCCTTCTGGAACATCAGGGCGTTCGCGACGATGGCGAGGGAAAGCATGCCGAACATCAGGAAGAGCATGGACCGCCCCGGGCGCCGGATCGCAGCGCGGATCGTCTGCGCGAACCAGGACGGCGACTTCCGACGCGCCGGCTGAGCCCGCCGGACCGGGGCGGACAAGGAAGCGCCGGTGCGGGCGCGGGCGGCCATTGTAGCGGACATCGTGCGGCTCTCAGGCGGTCAGACGAAGCGGTTCTTTGGTGTCGAGGCCCCGGCGAGGCGCTCTGGCGAAAGTGATGATCTTGCCCGGCTGCTCGACCATGGCGGCGGCGCCGATCGGCAGGCGGACCGAAACGCGGGTGCCGACGCCCGGCGCGCTTTCCACGCTCAGGCGCCCGCCATGGAGGCCGACGAGACCGCGCACGACCGAAAGGCCGAGGCCGGTGCCCTCATGGGAGCGGTCATAGGATCCCTTGGCCTGGAAGAAGGGATCACCCAACCGCGGCAGATCGGCGGCGGCGATGCCGATCCCCGTATCGGAAACGGAGAGGTCGATCACATCCCCGTCGCGGACGACGGCGAGGGTGACGCGTCCGCCGGCAGGCGTGAACTTGATCGCGTTCGACAACAGGTTGAGCACGACCTGCTTGAGGGCGCGCCGGTCCCCCTCCACCTGCGGCAGCGCCGGGCCGAGCACATGCTCGAGCGCGATGCCGCCGGTTTCCGCACGCAGCGCCATCAGAGCGCAGCAATCCTTGGCGAGGGCGGCGATATCGAGCGGATCATGCTCGATCGACATGGCGCCGCTCTCGATCTTCGAGATGTCGAGGAGGGTATTGACCACGTCGAGCAGATGGTGGCCGGAGGCATGGATGATCTCGGCGTACTCGGCGCGCTTCTTTGCATCCAGCCGGCCCGCATCGTCCATGCTGAGCATTTCGGAGAATCCGATGATCGCATTGAGCGGCGTGCGCAGCTCATGGCTGACGGTCGCGAGGAAGCGCCCCTTGACGTCGTTGGCCTTGAGGGCCTCGGCATGGTCGCGATCGCGCTCCTCGTCCTGAGCCCGGCGCGCCGTGACATCGCGCATCACGCAGACCACCGTAGCGCCCTTGGGCGACTTGGAACCTTCGACCCGGTGGGCCTGCATCTCGAGCCAGCGCGAAACCGGAACCCGCCCCGGACCGTGCCCATCGAGCGGCACGAACAGGGTGCGGAAGCAGGCGCTGACGCCGGCATCGCCATGGGCAGCGTCGCTCAGGGCCTTCAGGAAGAGCGGCCGATCGGCGATGTGAACGCGCTCGAACAGGCCGCGCCCCATCAATTCCCGCGGTTCGGCGCCCGCAAGCGCGCGCGCCGCCGCGTTCGCGAAGACGACCGCCCCGTCGCCGTCGTGCCAGGTCACCAGATCACCGACGTGGTCGAGCAGCGCCCGGGCCCGCTCGTCCGATGCGCGATATTCGCCGAGTTCCGCATCGCGCCGGCGCAGCATCAGTGCCGTGACCATCAGTGCCTGTACCAGCGCTCCGACGACGAAAAGCGGCATCGCCTGCCGCGACCACTCGGCGGGCGCGGAGAAAGCACCGATCTCGCCGCCGACGACAACGGCCAGGAGCGCCGCGACCGCGACCACACCCGCCCGGAACACGAATTTCCGGCCGCCGAAGCTGGCGGCCTCGACCGGCACGACGACCAGCCCGGCCAGCAGAGGCGAATTCGCGCCGCCCGTCGCCCCCGCCAGGGACACGACGAAGAGCGAGAGCGCAGCAGCCGAGACCGCGTGCGCGATGTCGAGCCGGCCGGTGCGCGACAGGATGAAGACCGCCAGCAAGGGCAAGGCCGCCGCAACGACCAGAGCAGCCTCGAAGGTGCCGAGTGCGCCACGCCAGGCGAGGTAGGCCGGGGCGAGCCCCAACGATACGGCACCGACGAGCAGGCGCGACAGGATGAAGCGCTCGTGGCGCATCCTTTCGCGGCTGTCGGAGCGCACCGATGCATGCACCAGCGCCGCCGCCTGTATCCTCAATGCTGCCATCATCAACAACGCAACGCCTAACTCTCGCGAACCGGTTCGTCCGCTGCGCGCTATCTCGCCATGGGGGGTTTAAGCGGGGCTTAAAGCGCGACAGCGGCGGCGACGGCGAGCCCGCGTCCGTTCTCATTTTATATAAATACATCATTATCTTACGCGCATTTCGGCGGATTGCCGCAGCTTCCGGCCAGTTCAAAGCAAGGTGAACGGAAGCTGAAGAGGGCTGCGCGCATTCGACTCGTATTTGAGCATTCCAAATGACGCGATTTTTCCGGATCGGGGGCTAAGGTCCGTATCGCGGCTCCCAGCCGCATTGGAGATCGAGATGGCTTATTTCCTGCGCAAGGTCGCGATCATCGGCCTGATCGCCATGAACTCGCCGGTGCATGGCGGCAAATCGGCCGAGGCCGGGCCGCCGCAGGCCGCGGGGCAGGTCGTGAACGCGGTGCAGGCGGAGACACGCGCCGCGGCCGGCAGTCTCGCCGCCGCGCGGGAGGCGGCCCAGATCCTGGCCGGGCTCGATCCGGAAACACGCGGGCGCATCCTGAGCGCCGTCGCGTCGGCGGCAACAACTCGGCCGACGACGCGTTGAATACTTGACGCGAGCCAGCCGCGGGAAGACAACCCGCCGGCCCGGGACAAGGCGCGGGCGGCAAGGCAGGACATGACCACCACCCTCGACGAGATCGTTGCCAATTTCGAACTGCTCGAGGAATGGGACGATCGCTATCGCTACCTGATCGAACTCGGCAAGGGCCTCGAGCCGCTGCCGGAAGAGGCCCATAGCGAGGCCAACAAGGTGCGCGGCTGTGCGAGCCAGGTCTGGCTGGACATGCATCGCGAAGACGGTCCCGGCCCCCGGACCCGGCTGCATTTCCGCGGCGACAGCGATGCTCATATCGTGCGGGGCCTGGTCGCGCTCGCGCTCTCGATCTTCTCAGGCCGCACGGCCGAGGAGATTCTCGCGACCGACGCCTTCGCCATCTATGAGAAGCTCGGCCTTGCCGCCCATCTCACGCCGCAGCGCTCCAACGGCGTGCGCGCCATGATCGAGCGCATCAAGAACGACGCCCGCGCGACGGCAGGCTGAGCGCCTCCGCGGGGCAAAGCCCCCTGCCCTGACAGGTCACTCAGCGCTCCGGCGACGGCCGAATGCCGGGGCGAGCGCCGGGGGCCTGCCAGCCGGCGATGTCGGCCCGCTCGCGAACGCGGTCGATCCCGTAATGCGACGCCAAGGTCGCCAGCGCCAGGCGCAGCACCACCTTGGCTGAACGGGCCGGCCACTGCCGCTCGCGCTCGACCAGATCGAGCCCCTTCAGGAAGCCGCAAACGTCGATGGCGACGCCGGAAAGCTCGGGCCCCAGCCGCTCGCAGGCGCGCCGAACGCGCTGGCGGGCGGCGACCGCGGCGTCGGAGGCTCCGGCAGGATCGCGCGCACCGGGGCCCCGTTCATCCGGCGTGAGCGCCGCGTCCCAGTTCATCGTCGTGCGCGGCAGCATCCGGGCGCGCGTCAGATCCGCTCTGAAACGCTCGCCGGCCGCAAACTCCTGATCGCCGATCTGCGGCTTGCCGTCCTTGCCGGGACGGCGATGCAGCCAGAGCAACGGACTTTCGCGCTCGTCGCGTCGCGGCACGGCAGGCTGCGGCGGCGCCGTGGAGGCGGCGGCCACCGCGGGAGAAGCCCGCGGCACCGCATCCTCCTTCAAAACGAGACGGGCCCGCCGCCCTTCGGTCCGCCAGACGGCGACCCCTTCGGAAACGAGCGCCGCGGCGGCGGCCGGCACGACATAGCCGGCCCCGAGGCTCGCGCCGTTCTCCATCCGATACAAGGCGATGCGGCCGCAGCCCAGCGGCGAGGAAATGCCGTAGGAGGTAGGCGAACCGAGATGCTTCAACAGCCGGGCACGGTCGCGGATCTCGATGTCCTGCACCATCACAGCACCTCCCTGGAACGCAGCGCCAGGCTGGACTCGATCGCGAGCAGCGCCTCCTCCAACATGTCCAGGCCCAGTTCGCAGCGGGGATCGTCCCGGCTGTCCTCGACCAGCGCACAGGCGTGACGGACCGTCGTGCGATCCCTTCCGAAGCAGGCGCCGACCCGCGTCAGGCTCAATCCGAAGGTGACATGAGCGAGATACATCGCCCTCTGACGTGCATTGGCGACGGGCTTCCGGCCGCGGCTGCGGGCCCGGATCGCCGGTGAGGCGACACCGGCGGCGGCGGCCACAGCGCTTTCCGCCAGCCGCGCCCCTGCCGTCTCCTGCAAGACGATGTCAGGGCCTGTCGAAATGATGTTCACCATATGTTCCATACCCCTCCGAGGCGTCGCTCCGACGGGGAGCATGGGAGATATGATTATATTCCTATTCTCGGAATGGCAAGCCCCGGTCGCAGTTATCCCCGCACCGCCTGCGGCGGAAGACCGGCATGAAAAAAGCCGCCGGGTGCCCGGCGGCTTCTCCTTTTCGAATTCTTGCGGTGCCGCGTGGTATCAGCGGCGCTTGCGGCGCTGCTGGCCCAGGCCCATCTTCTTTGCGAGCTGCGAGCGGGCCTCGGCGTAATTCGGCGCGACCATCGGGTAATCGGGCGGCAGGCCCCACTTCTCGCGATACTGCTCCGGGGACATGTTGTACTGCGTGCGCAGATGGCGCTTCAGCGACTTGAACTTCTTGCCGTCCTCGAGGCAGACCAGATAATCCGCAGTAATCGACTTCTTGACCGGAATGGCGGGCTTGGGCGCCTCGACCGGGATCACTGGGGCAGCACCACCGATGACGCGGCTCAGCGCCGAGTGGACTTCGCTGATCAACGCCGGCAAGTCGGACGCAGGGACAGAATTATTGGAGACATAGGCAGAGACGATGTCCGCCGTCAATTCGATGAAATCTGCACCCTCGTTATCGGCCATAGTTCTGTCGCTCCTTATCGTTCTTGCTATGCACTACCCGACCGCACGTCTACGGAAGCCCGGCTTTCCCGGCCAGCCTCGCCAATAGTGACAGCCACTACCGGCAACAGAATCATCGACCCGATCGATCGCATTCCGCCTGTAATGGATACTGCCTAGTCATGCAAGTGAACAATTCGTCCGAACAAGAATATTTCACCTCAATATTCGAAAATGAATATGACTGCGTTTTCCCATTTCAATCAAGTTGAATGCCCCCTCGCCCAGCGCGTCTTGTCAGGCCGGCGACCGGGCTCTACGTCTCGGCCCCCCGCCCTGGAGATATCCCGATGCGCCCTGCCCCCGACCCTCGCCATCCGCGCCGATCCGGCCGCCCGCCGGCCCCGCCCGTGGCCGCGGTCCGCCCGAAGGAGAGCGTGGTGCACGGTGTCACGCTGCGCGACGACTACGACTGGCTCCGCGCCCCCAACTGGAAGGAGGTGCTGCGCCATCCAGAAGCGCTTCCCGCCGATATCAGCACCTATCTCGAAGCGGAAAACGCCTATTGCAAGGCGATGATGAGCACGACGCGCGGGTTGCAGCGCGAGCTCCTCGGGGAGATGCGCGGGCGGATCAAGGAAGACGATTCCAGCGTCCCGCAGCCGGATGGCGAGTGGCTCTATTATTCGCGCTATCGCAAGGGCGCCGAGCACCCGCTGATCTGCCGGCGGCCGCGCGACGGTCAGGGCAAGAACAAGACTAAGAGCCGGGAGCAGATCATGCTCGACGCCGATGCGCTGGCCGAAGGCAAGGACTTCTTCGATCTGGCCGACACCGCCCACAGCCCCGACCATCGCCTGCTCGCCTGGAGCGCGGACGAGGCCGGCTCGGAACTGCACAGGATACGCGTGCGGGACCTCGAAACGGGCGAGGACCTTGCCGACGCCGTCGAGGACACGACCGGCGAGATCGTCTGGGCGCGGGACGCGCGCTCCTTCTTCTATGTTGCGCTCGATGCCGACCACCGGCCCTCCCGCGTGCTGCGCCACCGCCTCGGCACGGCTGCCGCGACGGATGAACTGCTGCATGACGAGGCCGATGCCGGCATGTTCGTCGATATCGACAGGAGCCAGTCCGGCCGCTTCCTGACGATCTCGATCAGCGACCACGAGACCTCGGAAGTCCGTCTGCTCGATCTCGACGTGGCCGGAGCGGCGGTGACCCTGGTCGCCGCGCGCCAGCCCGGCCGGCAATACAGCCTCGAACATCATGGCGAGGACTTCCTGATCCTGACCAATGCCGACGGCGCGGAAGACTTCAAGATCGTAACGGCCCCGCTCGGCGATCCGGCACCGGCGCAGTGGCGCGATCTCGTGCCGCACAGGCAAGGACGGCTGATCCTCGACCATGTTTGCCTGAGGGGCCGCCTGATCAGGCTGGAGCGCGAAGACGGCCTGCCACGCATCACGATCCGCGATCTCCGGACCGGGGCGGAAAGCAGCATCGCCTTCGACGAGGAAGCCTATGGCCTCGGCATGGATGCGGGCTACGAGTTCGACACGGATACGCTGCGCTTCCTCTACGCCTCGATGGCGCGGCCGACCGAAACCTATGACTACGACCTCGCCACCGGGGAGCGGATATTGCTGAAGCGCCAGGAGGTGCCGTCGGGCCACGACCCGTCCGCCTACAAGGTCCGGCGCATCTTCGCCACGGCGCAGGATGGCGAGCGCGTGCCGGTCTCGGTTCTGCACCGGGCCGACATGAAGCTCGACGGGCGTGCGCCCTGCCTGCTCTATGGCTACGGGTCCTACGGCTCGGCGATGTCGGCCGCCTTCAGGACCCGGCCGCTGAGCCTGGTCGATCGCGGCTTCGTCTACGCCATCGCCCATATCCGCGGCGGCACCGACAAGGGCTGGCGCTGGTACCTCGACGGCAAGCGCGAGAAGAAGCGCAACAGCTTCACCGATTTCATCGCCGCGGCGGAAGCACTGGCCGACGCCGGCTTCACCGCGCGCGGACGCATCGTCGCCGAGGGCGGCAGCGCCGGCGGCATGCTGATGGGCGCCGTCGCCAACATGGCACCCGAGCTATTCGCGGGCATCGTCGCGGAAGTGCCCTTCGTCGACGTCCTCAACACCATTCTCGACGACACCTTGCCGCTGACCCCGCCGGAATGGCCGGAATGGGGCGACCCGATCCGCGACGCGAAGGCGTTCGAGACGATCCGCAGCTACTCGCCCTACGACAATATCGCGGCGCAGGCCTATCCACCAATCCTGGCGATGGGCGGCCTGACCGACCCGCGCGTGACCTATTGGGAACCGGCGAAATGGGTGGCGCGGCTGCGCGCGACCATGACCGGGGGCGGACCGATCCTGCTCCACACCAATATGGAAGCCGGCCATGGCGGAGCCGCCGGGCGCTTCGATTCGCTGAAAGAGACGGCACTCGCCTATGCCTTCGCGATCAAGGCGGCGGGCGACGGCTGGCCGGCCGTGGCGGCTGAAAGCTGAACGACGCCGCTGCGCAATGCGAAGAGCGGCGCAGGCTCAGACGCCGAGCCTGCTCTTCTCGCTCGCCAGATAGACCTTGAGCTCGTCCATCGATGCGAAGCTGTATTCGCCGTCGGGCGTGCGCGCCCGGATCGAGCCGTCGGCGTAGATGGTGAAGTGGGTCTCGCCAACCTGATAGGCGCCGACGATGCCTTCCTCCGACGCGGCCGGTTCCGCGACCGCAGGCTCGGCGTCCGGCCGGGCGGCCTCATCCCGGGCTCCGTCGGCTTCCGGTTGCACCTCGTGCGGCTCGGTCTCCGCCGCAAGAACGGGCTCGGCCGGCGCTGGCTCGCCACCAGCTTCTTCGAAGGGCGCGGCTTCCACACCAGTTTCCTGAACGGACGGGACGTCGGCGGCATGCGGCTCGGTGCGCGGCGGCCAGGCCGGCACGGCAGGCTCGCTCCGAACGGGCGGCTCGATATCCACTCCAACCTCGGAGGAGTCGGAGGAGGACGTGTCAAAAGAAGGCTCGCGCCGTCCGCCATGCCCGCCCGTCCAGGCTTCCTCCCGGGCGAAGAAGGTATCCTCCGGGGCAAGGGAGGGCTCGATCCGGCTCGTCGGCTGATACAAGCCGCCCAGCTGGTTGGTCAGGCTCTCGCGCAGTGCCGCGAACTCGTCGCGCTCGGCTTGCCCTGCGAGCGTCTCGTCGTCTTCCGTCTCGGCGCGGGGCGGCTCGGACTCCGCACCAGGCGGCTCCGGCGGCCGCTCGCCACCCTCGACCTCGATCGTCGCTTCGGCGGCTTCGTCGAGTGCGAAATGATCCGCGAAGCCTCTCGCGTCCTCGCTCGGCAGCTCGAAAGCCTCAACGGCTGCCCCGGCGAGTTCGTCAGGTTCGGCTGGGATCGCCGGATGGTCGAGAGCGTCGCGTTCCGCTGCATCCGCCTCTGGCTCGAACATGTCCGGCACGGCTTCGTCGCGTGCGGGCTCCGGCTCTTCGTCCAGCGCCTCCTCGGCAGCGGCAGGCTCTGCGAAATGGTCGGTGACCAGGGCGCCGAACAGGTCGCGCGCCGGCGCTTCCGGGCCAGGTGGTGCCGCCTCGCTCGGTTCCGCAACCGCAGCCGCGACGGCAACGGCCGCTCCGGTCGCGCCGACACCGAGGGTAACGGGCAGGGCAGGCAGGGCGGCGGTGGCTTCGTCCGCCGGAACGAGACCGCGCGCTACGGGCGGCGCGGCCGGCATGGCGGCGTCCGCAGGTGCCGGCGCAAGCGTCCGCGCCTCGGCCGCTTCGGCGAGCTCAGCCCGGAGCGCCCCGACCTGCTTCAGCACCCAGGCCAGCGACAGCATGATCAGGCCGCCCGTCGCCGCGATCGAACCGATGATGACCTCGGTGAAGCCACGCTCCAGGACCAGATACGGCCAGCCGTCATAGATGGCATAGAGACCGCCACCGAAGAGCCCGAGGCCGAGGAGAGAGAAAATCGCGATCAATTGGGCATCCCTGAAGCAGTGCCTGCGCCGGCCCGGCAGGCGAGCGCAAGCGCGCATCTTTCTAACATATTGAATAAGAGAGAGTTTCCAATCGCCCCGCCTAAACGGGGCGAATCTGGCTCGATTATGGCCAGCTGTCGAGGGCGCCGGAGGTTTCCCCGCCGGAGATCAGCTTTCGGCGCGTTTGGCGGTTGTCGAGCGGGGCCGGGGCGCTTAACTATCCAGGCGGAGCGGCCGGGTTGTCATGGCCCCGCCTCCGAATGGCAAGCCATTCTGATTCAAGCCATTTCACAGCCCAAGGAGAGGCCTGATGTCCTTTACTCTTCCTGATCTTCCCTATGCTCATGACGCGCTCCAGCCCTTCATGTCGAAGGAGACGCTGGAGTACCACCACGACAAGCACCATCTCGCTTATGTCAACAACGGCAACAACGCCATCAAGGGCACGGAATTCGAGGGCAAGTCGCTCGAAGAGATCGTCAAGGGCTCCTATGGCAAGAACGCCGCGGTCTTCAACAATGCCGGCCAGCACTACAATCACCTCCATTTCTGGAAGTGGATGAAGCCGAATGGCGGGGGCAAGATTCCCGGCTCGCTCGAAAAGGCGATCGTCGACGCCTTCGGCTCGGTCGACAAGTTCAAGGAAGACTTCACCGCCGCCGGCGTGGGGCAGTTCGGCTCCGGCTGGGCCTGGCTCGAGGTCAAGGGTGGCAAGCTCGCCGTCAGCAAGACGCCGAACGGCGAGAACCCGCTGGTCCATGGCGGCACGCCGGTCCTCGGCGTCGACGTCTGGGAGCACTCCTACTACATCGACTACCGCAACCGCCGCCCCGACTATCTCAAGGCCTTCCTCGAGAGCCTGGTGAACTGGGAATACGTGGCGGAGCTGTACGAGAAGGCCGCCAAGGGCTGATCTCGTCGCGCCTAACGGAAACGGGGCCTCGCGGCCCCGTTTTTTGTGCTGATGCGTGCCGCTTCAGGCCGCGACGCTGCGCAGGAACTGGTCCACGGTCGAATCCAGCCTTTGCGCCTGCGCGGCCACCTCGCCTGCGGCGCTGCGAACCTGCTCCGCCGAGCGGCCGGTCTCCTCGACGCTGTCAGCCAGGACACTGAGATCGCTCGAGACCGACAGCGCCGATGAGCTCGCCATGGCGACGCCGCTGGCGATCTCGCCCGTCGCGAGAGCCTGCTGCTCGATCGACACCGCGACCGAATTGGCGAAGGTTTCGATCGCGTTCATCCGTTCCGCGATGTTCTGGATCGCGCCGACAACCTGCCCCGTCGCGCCCTGGATGGCGGCGACCTGCGAGACGATGCGGTCCGTCGCATCCGCCGTCTGCGCCGCCAGCGACTTGACCTCGGAGGCGACGACGGCAAAGCCGCGGCCGGCCTCGCCGGCGCGCGCCGCCTCGATGGTGGCGTTCAGAGCCAGAAGATTGGTCTGCGCGGCGATGTCGCGGATGAGGTTGACCACTTCCCCGATGGCGCGGGCCGTGTCGTCCAGTTCGCGGACCGACCCCGCCGTATCGCGCGAGGCCGAGGCGGCCTCGACGATTTCGGTGCGGACGCGCCGGACCTGGAACTCGACCTCGCGGATCGCCGCGCCCATCTCCTCCGCCGCCTGCGCTGCGCTCTCGACGTTGCCGGACGCGTCATGGGCGTTGTGGGCGGCGCGCGCGGCACGCTCGGAGGATTCCGCCGCCACGCGAGCGAGGCCGCCCGAGGCCTCCTGCATCTGGTCGGCATTGTTCTTGAAGGCTTCGAGCGCCAGGCCGACCTCGGTGCGGAACATCGCGATGGCGCCGTCGACGTTCTGCTGGCGGATCCGGCGCTCGCTTTCGGACAGGTTCTGCTTCTCTTCGAGAGCCGCGCGCTCGGCAAGCCTGATCTTCAGGACACCGAGCGCGCGCGCGATGGCGCCGATCTCGTCGCGGCGCTCGAGCGCGTCGATCGGGGTCTCGAGATTGCCGTCCGAAATGCTGACGATGGCGTTGGTCATGCCCCGCAGCGGCCGCATCGTGCGCGACAGCGATATCCAGAGCAGCGGCCCGAGCACGACGAGAACCGCCAGGCCGAGGCCGATGATGACGAATTGCTCCCAGGCTGCGCGCGCGATCAGCCGGGTCTTGTCGAAGCGGGCCGCGACATAGCCGATCTGCTTGCTGGAGACGCGCACCGGCTGGATCTTGGTGATGCTCGTCGCATCCTCGATCTCGATCGGACCGCCGGTCTGCAGCCTGGTCCAGGGCTCCTCGCCGATGGCCGCAGTCAGGCCGCGCGGCGTCAGCGCCAGCCGCGCCTCTTCCGTCCGCCCCGCCGAGGCGAGGGAGACGAGGTCGTCGGCGACGATGGCGGCGTCGAAATCCGGGTCGCGACGCAGCGATTCGAGAATGTTGCCCAGGATCAGGTTGTCGCGCGAAAGGATCGGCGACGGGGCGGCATTCGCCACCATCAGGGTCAGCGCCGTCGCCTTCTGGTCGAGATCAGCGCGGGTGCGCGTGTCGTTGTAGCGCGCCACGGCCATCACGACGAAGATGATCGCGGCGGCGACGATGATCACGGCCGCCAAGGCGATCTGCCGGCTGAGCGAGCTGGGGCCCTTCATCCGGCTTGTCGTCTGCTTGTCGTCAGCCGCCTCGGCCGCCCGCATCAACCATGCCATCGAGCGACTGCCCCTCGTACTCGGCGCAATCCCGAAGAACGACGCCCCACCACCGGGAAAGCATTGCCCGAGCCGGGTAAACAAATCGCTTGCAGTGGCGGCGCTTCTAGACCCCGAGCTGGCTCAGGCGACGCAAGGGCAGATCGGACGGCGGCACGAAGGCTGCGATCGCCGCATGCTCGACGGGCCGGGTGGCGACAACCGGGTCGAGGCGCTCCAGTTCGTCATCGACGAAACCCGGATGGCACATCACCAGATGCGCCGGCCCGGGACACACCAGGAAGCGCGCGAGGTCGGCCGCGAAATCGCGCGCCGGATCGAACGGGGCCACCCCGGCGAAGCCGCGATTGACGCGCAGCTCCCGGCGCAGGGCAGCCGTCCGGAAGCCGCTTGCAAGGCCGGCAATGACCAAGGCCTTGCCGACAGCGACGCCGCGTGCGCGGATCGCGGACACCCGGTCGGCGGGATCGCGGACATAGACCGAGCCGGCCGGGTAGCGCCGCGCCAGGCCGTCGAGCACCGCGCGCCTCACCCCCGGCAGCACATGCACGTGCTGGTGTCCGTCGACGAAATCCGGAGGCCGGCCCAGCGCCTCCTCGAACGCGTCGAGCTGGCGGCGAAACTCGGCGGCGATCTCGCGGCGCACCGCCGGCGCGAGCACGGCAGCGCGCGCGACGATGCCAAGCGCCGGAAGCTCGCCGCCCGGCGCCAGGCGCGGCATGGCACCGAGCGGGGCGGCGCAGGTCAGGTTGAAATGCAGCCCGAGATCGGCGGTCTCCGCGAAGGCGCCGAGTTCCCGGGCCAGGCCGCGCCAATGCGGCCGGCTGGTCATCGCCCCGGTCGCGCTGAGCTTTCCACGCCCGAGAAGCTCGAGGATCGAGCGGCTGACCCCCGCCGTGATGGCGAAATCGTCGGCGCAAAGGACGAAGCCGGTCGGCATGCTCGTCGCTGTCCCTCGTTTGGCCGCGGACATCGTGACGCGGCGGGCTTGTCGGCCGGCAAGCTTTACGGTTCTGTGCGTCGCGCGTCACCCTGTCGGCGGACGCCTTTCGAGAGGTCCTTCGTGTCGGACATCGCGTCCCAACCGGCTCAGCGCGCGCCCCGGGCCTCCCGCTGGCCGGAGCTTTCCGTCGTCGTGCCCGTGCATAACGAGGCCGAGAACCTGCGGCCGCTCGTCGAGCGGCTGCGGTCCGTGCTGGCCCGGGCCGTCTCCTCCTGGGAAATCGTCTTCGTCGACGACGGCAGCCGCGACGCCACCCTTCAGACCATCCGCGAGCTCAACGCCGCCGACCCGCGAATCAGCGCCGTCTCGTTCAGCCGCAACTTCGGCAAGGAGATCGCGATCGCCGCCGGGCTCGACCATGCCTTCGGCGACGCGGTGGTGATCATGGATGCCGATCTGCAGCACCCGCCCGAGGTGATCCCCGCCTTCCTCGAGAAATGGCACGAGGGCTTTCTCAACGTCTACGGCCAGCGCACCGACCGCACCGGCGAGACGCGGCTGAAGCGCAACTTCGCCAAGGCCTTCTACCGCATCTTCTCGCAGTTCGGCGAAACCGACCTGCCGGAGGGAGCGGGCGATTTCCGCCTGCTCGACCGCAAGGCCGTCGACGCGCTGCGCGCCCTGCCCGAGCGGGCCCGCTTCTCGAAGGGGCTCTACGCCTGGGTCGGGTTCCGCTCGATCGGCGTCCCGTTCGAGGTGGCGGAGCGCGAGCACGGGCAGTCGAAATTCCGCTATCGCAAGCTGTTTTCCTTCGCCTTCGACGGGCTGTCCTCGTTCTCGACGGTCCCGTTGAAGATCGCGACCTGGTCGGGAGCGATCATCGCCTTCGTCGCGACGCTGACGGCCTTCTACTTCCTGATCCGCACGCTGTTCTACGGCACCGACCTGCCCGGCTTCCCCTCGCTGATCGTGTCGATCATGTTCTTCTCCGGCATCCAGCTCGTCTCGCTCGGCATGATCGGCGAATATGTCGGGCGCATCTTCGCCGAGGTGAAGCGCCGGCCGCTCTATCTCATCGGCGAGCGCGTCGGCTTCGAGGCGCGCACTGTCGACCATCCGCGCGGCGACGCCCTGCCGCCGCTCATCCGCTAGGCCTTCATGCTCAGAAACATCCTGTCGGTCGGCGGTTATACGCTGATCTCGCGCCTCACCGGCTTCGCGCGCGATATCATGCTCGCTGCCGTGCTCGGTGCGGGCGCGACGATGGACGCCTTCTCGGTGGCCCTGCGCCTGCCGAATCATTTCCGCGCGATCTTCGGCGAGGGCGCCTTCAACCAGGCCTATGTGCCGGCCTATGCCCATATCGCCGAGAAGGAGGGCCAGCAGGCGGCCAATCTCTTCGCCGACCGGCTGTTTACCGTGCTGTTCGCCATCCAGCTCGTCCTGCTGGCATTGGCGCTTCCGCTGATGCCCTGGCTGGTGACGCTGCTCGCTCCCGGCTTCAGGGAGGACCCGGCGGTCTTCGCGCTCGCGGTCAACCTGACGCGGATCACCTTTCCCTACCTCCTCTTCGTCACGATGGTCACCTTCCTCGGGGCGACGCTGAACGCCGTCGATCGTTTCGCGGCCTTCGCGGCCGCGCCCATCCTGCTGAATGTCGGCATGATGGCGGCGCTCTCCGTCTCCTTCCTGTTCCCGAGCGCGGCCTACGCGGCCGCCTGGGGCGTCGCGCTTTCGGGGCTGGCGCAATGGCTCCTGCTCTACGCAGCCGCGCGGCGCGCGCGGGTCTCCAGCAGGCTGGTGCGGCCGCATATGGACGCGGGCGTGCGCCGTTTCCTCAAGGCTTTCGGGCCGGCGGTGATCGGCTCGGCCGGCGTTCAGATCGCGATCTTCGCCGACACGATCATCGCCTCGCTCCTGCCGCGCGGCGCGTATTCCGCACTGTACTATGCCGAGCGGCTCTACCAGCTCCCGATCGGGCTGATCGGCATCGCGGTCGGCACGGTCGCGCTGTCGGCCATGAGCCGCGCGATCGCGCGCGGCGATGAAGGCGCCGCCAACCGAGCCCAGAACCGGGCTCTCGCCATCGCCTTCGTCGCCAGCGCTCCCTTCGTCGCCGCCTTCATCGCGATGCCGGAGCTGATCGTCGCTGGGCTGTTCCAGCGCGGCGCGTTCGATGCCGAGGCCAGCCTCGCCTCCGGCACCGTGCTCTTCGCCTATGCGCTCGGCTTGCCCGCCATCGTGATGATGCGCTCGCAGATCTCCGCCTTCCAGGCGCGCGGCGACACGACGACGCCGATGCTGGTCTCGCTCGGCGCCATCGCCTGCAACCTGGCGCTCAAGCTCCTGCTCTGGCGCGACTGGGGCGCGCCCGGCCTGGCACTGGCGACCGCAGCAGGCGCCTGGATCAACCTGGCGACACTCTTCGTTCTCGGCCTGAAGCGCGGCTGGACCACGCCTGATCCGCGACTGCCGGGCTTCTTTGCCCTGGTCGGCATGGCAGCCCTCGCTGCCGGGCTGTTCGCCTGGTGGTTCGCGCCGCTCGCCCTGCGTCTGACAGCCGGCCTGTCCTTCCAGCCGCTGCTCATGGGCGTGCTTGCGATTTCGACGGCGGCCGGCGTGATCTATGCGGGATTGGCCGGCATCGGCCTCAAGGCGACGGGCTTGTTCCGGCTGTTGCGCTGAAGCCTCAGGCGAGGAAGCGCCTGGCCCCGTCGAGCTGCGCCACGGCCTCGCTCACCATACGCTCGACGATCTCGCCGGCGGACGGGATATCGGCGATCAGCCCCGCCGCCTCGCCGAAGATCACGGCTGCCTTTTCGGGATCTCCGGCCGTGAAGGCCTCGCGATAGGCCGGTGCCTCGGCGGCGATGGCAGCCTTGAGATCCTGCTCCCGCCCGGCCCATGCGGCGATGAAGGCGTTGTTCGCGACGCGGATGTCGAAAGGCTTCGGCCAGTCGAGCTGGCGGGCGATGTCGGGCAGCGAGGAACGCACCGTCCCGTCGCCGGTCGCGGCGACTGCGGCAGCATGGTGGCGCTCATGCACCAGCGCCTCCCGGCTCGCCCAGAACCGGGTGCCGATGAGCACGCCATCGGCGCCGAGCATCAGGGCGGCAGCGAGCCCGCGCCCGTCGGCGATGCCACCAGCGGCGAGCAACAGCGTAGCGGGGCTTTCTCGGGCGATGAGGTCGGCTGCTTCCGGCACGAAGGGCAATGTCGCGCGGCTGGCGCCGTGGCCGCCGGCCTCCGTGCCCTGCGCGACGATGATCGCGGCGCCGGCCTCGAACGCCTGGCGGACATGGTCAAGCGTCTGGCACTGGCAGATCAACGGCACGCCGGCAGCCGCGATCTCGGCGGCGAAGGGCCGCGGGTCGGCGAAGGACAGCATCAGCGCTGAGGGCTCATGCGCCAGCGCCTGCGTCAGGAGCTCGGGCTTCCTCGCCATCGACCAGGTGATGAAGCCGCAGCCGACCTGCGTGTTGCCGGCAGCGGTGAATTGCTGCTCCAGCCAATCGGCGTCGCCATAGCCGCCGCCGATCAGCCCCAGGCCGCCCGCCCGCGTCACGGCGGCCGCCAGCGCCCCGCCGCCCGCCAGCGCCATCGGCGCCGACAGGATCGGATGGGTGATGCCGAGCCGCTCTGTCAGCCGCGTGGCGAGGCGCGCCATGGCCGCTTCCCCGGCCTCAGGCGGCCTTGGCCTTGGTGTGGGCGAAGTCCATGTAGAGCTCGCGGGCCTTGCGGAAGAGCGGGCCGGGCTGCAGCGTGCGGTCGTCGATGCGGGTCACCGGCATGCACTTCGAATAGTTGCCGGAGATGAAGATCTCATCGGCCTTCTCGAACTCCTCGTAGCGCAGGCTGCATTCCTCGACGGTGACGCCGCTGTCGCGCAGCAGCTTGATGACACGCTGGCGCGTGATGCCGTTCAGGAAGGTGCCGTTCGGCACAGGCGTCTTCACCACGCCGTCCTTGGCGAGGAAGACGTTGGAGGTCCCCGTCTCGGCGACATGGCCGAGCATGTCGAGCACCAACGCGTTGTCGAAGCCGGCGGCCTTGGCGGCCTTCAGGATGCGGGCATTGTTCGGATAGAGGCAGCCGGCCTTGGAATCGGTCGGAGCTGTCTCGTAGGTCGGACGGCGATAGAGACCCTTGGTCACCGAGAAGCCGTTCGAGGGCTGCGGCATCGCCGCCTCGAAGAGGCACAGGGCGAACTGCGTGGAGTCCGGATCGGGCATGATCGTGGACGGGCCGTCGGCCTCGCCCCAATACATCGGTTTGACGTAGATCGCGGTGCCTGGCGCGAACTTCTTCACGCCCTCATACATCTTCTCGACGATGAATTCCGGCGTGACCGTGGCCTTGAGGCCGAGCGCGGCGGCCGAGCGGTTCACGCGGGCGGCGTGCAGGTCGATGTCGGGGGCGACACCATCGAAGTAGCGGCCACCGTCGAAGACCGAGGAAGCCTGCCAAAGCGCGTGGCTGCGGGGGCCGACAAGCCCGGGATTGCCCTCGTGCCAGGCTCCATCGAACCAGGTCCAGGTTTGAGAATACCATGCCATGGAGGCGCTCCGCTTCAGTCGATTTTGCTGATTTGCACCGTCCTCCCGCCGCCAGGCGCCGTCAACAGCAAGCGGCGCATGGCGCGATGACGGGATGTGATGGAAGCCATCGGACAGGCTGATGGATCAGAATCCGAGGAGCCGCGCCGCCGAGATCATCGCCATGCCGGTCAGCAGCGCGACGAGCTCGCTGCGGGTGACGAACATCGCGCCCACGGCGGCGAGCAGCGCCACGGCGGCCGCCAGGCCGAGCCGCTCGATCAGGGGGAGAACCGTCGCCACCACAATCGAGCCGGGCAGCGCGGCAAGGCCGCGCCGGACATGCGGCGTCAGCGGCACGAAGCTCATCAGCACGACGCCGGCGAGGCGGCAGAGATAGGTTGCGACCGCCATGGCGCCGATTGCAAGAACGGCGCCCCAGGCGCCGGGATCAGGCAGCGTCATCGCGGAAGGCTCCCGTGACGGCGCCGGCAAGCGAGCCGGTGATGATGAAGGCGTATCCATCGACGAGCTTCGCGGTCAGGAGCGCGACGCAACCGGCCACCACCCAGGGGACGAGCCCGCGCGAGCCGCGCCAGAGCGGCACGATCATGGCGGCGAAGAAGATCGGCATGACGAGGTCGATGCCGTAGCGGCGTGGATCGGCGACCAGCGCCCCCAGCATGTGGCCGGGCACAGTGGCGACGATCCAGACGATCCACAAGGCCAACCCCGCCCCGACCAGGACGCCGAGATCGCGCCCGCCTTCGGAGCGATAGCGCGTCCCGATCAGCCAGTTGGCGTCGGTGAAGAAGAAGAGGTGGAAGGCGTTGATCGCCTTGGGATAGCGCGCGAACCAGGGCTGGAGCGAGGCGCCCTGCAGGATCATCCGGGCGTTGACCGTCGCCGTGACCACGGCCAGGCCAGCGATGGCACCCCAACTCCATTCCGGGCGCCACAGCTCCATGGCCACGAGTTGCGAGACGCCGCCATAGACGAAGGCGCTCATCATCAGCGTCTGGGCGAGGCTCATTCCCTTCGCCGCCGCGGCAGCACCGAAGGCGACGGCGAAGACGACGATGCCCGGCATCAGCACCGAAACCTTGCGCACGCCGAGCAGCATGCCCTGCAGCGTCAGCGGCGCGGCGCTGGCGGCGGTTGGCGTTTCGGCGTCCTGGGGCAACGGCATGGTCCTTCCAAAGGCCGAAGACGCGACGCGGTCAACGCATGCCGGCCGCGCCCACGCATGTGTTTCATGCAAGGCGGATTCCAGCGGTCGGTACGGTGGCTCTCGACGGCACCGGCTTTTCCGGCA
Organism: Allobosea sp. 67-29; assembly: GCF_001898115.1. Taxonomy (GTDB): domain Bacteria; phylum Pseudomonadota; class Alphaproteobacteria; order Rhizobiales; family Beijerinckiaceae; genus Allobosea. Next base: position 518,511 of record NZ_MKSQ01000008.1, read on the forward strand.
AGCTCTCTTTGCTTTTCGACCGGATGCGGTCATCTGGAAGCATGCACTGGCTCCAGTCCATCGCGGCGATCGCGCCCGGCCTTCCTGCCGCCTGGCTGGTGCAGACCCCGCAGCAACCACGCAGCCTTCCGGAGCGCTCGCAGATGCGGCGCCGGACCGCCTGCACCATCCTGGCGCGTCAACTCGGCTGCTCGGAGGCCGAGATCGCCGTCGCCCACGACGAGGCGGGACGGCCATGGCCGACCGGGCCCGGCACAAGCGGCCTGCACCTCTCGCTCGCGACGCGCGCGGGAGCCGTCGCCGTCGCACTGGCGGAGCGCCCGGTGGGCATCGATATCGAGCGCGCCGAGCCGGACGGGGCCATCCCGCGAGCGATGCTGCATGGCGACGAATGGCGGGCGCTGCAGGCGATCGCCCCGGAGCACAGGCCGCTCGCCTTCGCACGGTTGTGGGCGGCGAAGGAGGCCTATGTGAAGGCACTGGGAACGGGCTTTGCCCGGCCGCCGGAGAGCTTCGCGGTCACGCTCCTCTCGGGGGCGGCCTTTCGCGTCGCGGATCCGTCGCGCTCCACCGCCGTGCAAGGATGGCTGCGCACCATCGAAAACGGCGGCCGGGAAACCCTGGCCGCCGCCGCGATCGTTCTCGATGACACCTGAGCTTCAGCCCGGCTGGTCGGCGGGCCTGCGCTTGAGGACATAGCCGGCGACACAGACGAAGGCCGCGCCGATCGCCGCCGCCGCATAGTGCGGCAGGTCGGCAGGGCCAAGACCGATCGGATTGGTCTCGACCGGCACCGCCTTGACCCAGCTCGGCCAGTTGGCCTGCAGCCATTGCAGCACCGCAACGTCGCCCAGCATCATCTCCGCCGCGATCCAGCCGAGCAGCGCCGCGCCGATCCAGACCAGCAGCGGGAAGCGCTCGATGATCGAGGTGAGAAGCTGCGCGCCCATGATGATGAGCGGAATCGACAGCAGCAGGCCGAAGATGAACAGCTCGGCATGGCCGCGGGCTGCGGCCGCGATCGCGATGACGTTGTCGAGGCTCATCACCGCATCGGCGATGGCGATGGTGCGAACCGCCTTCCACAGGCTGGTGCTGGCCTCGATGTTGCCGTGCGTTTCCTCCTCGCCCACCGCGAGCTTGATCGCGATCCAGAACAGCAGGACGCCGCCGATCACCTTCAGATAGGGCACGCCGAGCAGGTAGGTGACGACGAGCGCGAAGATGATGCGCAACCCCACCGCAGCACCCGCGCCCAGCCAGATGCCCAGCTTCTTGCGGTTCTCGGGCAGCGACCGGCACGCCAGCGCGATGACGACGGCGTTGTCGCCGGAGAGCAGCAGGTCGATCCAGATGATCTGCAGCAGCGAGATCCAGAAGGTCGAGGACGAGAAATCCATGTGTCGGTCAGTCCCTTTTCAGAGGGCCGGGTCCGGCCGGCGTGACTTGATGAGGTAGCCCAGCCCGAGCACCAGCAACGCGCCCAGGATGGCGGCGGGATATTCGAGCCGGTGCAGCAGTTCGGCTCCGAAGCGGCCGATCAGCCAGGGATCGCTGTCGAGCATCTCCCCAGCGACCCAGCCGAGCAGGCCCGCGCCCGCCCAGACCAGAATCGGGAAGCGGGTGAGAAGGTTGGTGATCAGCGAGGCGCCGACCACGATCAGCGGAATCGAGATGACGAGGCCCGCAATCAGGAGCGCCATCGAATCGCGCGCCACGCCGGCGATGGCGAGCACATTGTCGAGGCTCATCACGATGTCCGCGATCGCGACCGTCTGCACCGCCTTCCAGAGCTTGCTGCTCGCAGCGATCGAATCCTCGTCCTGCCCCTCTTCCTCCACCAGCAGCTTCACCGCGATCCAGACCAGCAGGCCGGCGCCGACAACGCGCAGAAACGGCATGCTCAGCAGCGACGCGATCACCACCGTGAAGGCGATCCGCAGCACTACGGCCACGGCAGCGCCGAGCGCGATCCCCTTGGTGCGCTGCTCCGGCGCGAGCGCCCGGCAGGCCAGCGCGATCACCACCGCGTTGTCGCCCGAGAGGATGACGTTCAGCAGGATGATTTCGAAGAGTTTGCCCCAGATCAGCGGGTCGCTCAGCGAAAACGTTGTCAGATCCATATTGCGCGACTTTCCTCGTCAGCCCCCGGCCGCCTGCGGCCATTCAACGATCGGCGCGGCCGAGGCCGCACCGGTACCGCGCCTGTTCAATCCAGCGCCTGCGCGACGGCCTTGCCCGCGGCTTCGGTGCCGAGCGTGCCACCGAGATCGCGCGTGCGGGTGCGGGCATCGCCCAGCGCTCGCTCGATCGCCGCCTCGATGCCCTTGGCGGCCTCGTGCTCCCCGAGATGATCCAGCATCATCGCGCCGGACCAGATCATTCCGACCGGGTTGGCGATGCCCTGGCCCGCGATGTCCGGCGCCGAGCCATGGACCGGCTCGAACAGCGAGGGATGGTCGCCGGTCGGGTTGATGTTGCCCGACGGCGCGATGCCGATGGTGCCGGTACAGGCCGGACCGAGATCGGAGAGGATGTCGCCGAAGAGATTGGAAGCCACGACCACGTCGAAGCGGTCAGGGTTCAGCACGAAATGCGCGGTCAGGATGTCGATATGGTACTGGTCGACGGCGACGTCCGGGTAGTGCCTGGCCATCTCCTTCACCCGCTCGTCCCAGTACGGCATGGTGATCGAGATGCCGTTGGACTTGGTTGCGGAGGTCAGCTTCTTGCGCGGGCGGCGCTGCGCCAGTTCGAAGGCGTATTTCAGCACGCGGTCGACACCGACGCGGCTCATGACCGTCTCCTGGATGACGATCTCGCGCTCGGTGCCGGCATACATGCGCCCGCCGACCGAGGAATATTCGCCCTCGGTGTTCTCGCGGACGACGAAGAAGTCGATATCGCCGGGCTTGCGATTGGCGAGCGGGCCGGGCACGCCCGGCATCAGGCGCACGGGGCGCAGGTTGACATATTGATCGAACTCGCGCCGGAACAGCAGCAGCGAGCCCCAGAGCGAGATATGGTCCGGCACCTGCTGGGGCATGCCGACGGCGCCGAAATAGATCGCGTCATGGCCGCCGATGGTCTCCTTCCAGTCGTCCGGCAGCATCTTGCCGTGCTTGGCGTAGTAGTCACAGGAGGAGAAGTCGAACGCGTCGAGGCGCAGTTCGAAGCCGTATTTCTTCGAGGCGGCCTCGAGCACGCGCAGCCCCTCGGGCATGACTTCCTTGCCGATGCCGTCACCCGGTATGACGGCGATCCGATAGACGCGATTGGTCCCGCTCATGCGGCTTCTCCGAAGAAAGATCCGAATTCCGCGGCAACGAGGTCGGGGACCTCTTCCGCGAGATAATGGCCGCCCGGCAGGGCATGGCCGCGCACATCCTGCGCACGCTCGCGCCACAAGGCCAGAGGGTCGAAGCACTTGCCGATGATGCCGTTGGCGCCCCAGAGCGCCAGCAGCGGCTGAGTCAGCTTGCGGCCGCCATCCTCGTCATCGTGGCGGATATCGATGGTCGCGGCGGCGCGATAATCCTCGCAGCTGCCATGGATCGTCGCGGGATCGGCGAAGCAGCGCAGGTAGTGGATGAGCGCCTCGGGAACGAAAGGCGTCATCCCGGCCGAGCCGGAGCCGCATTTCTTGCGCCAGAAGGCCGCCGGATCCGCGCCGATCATCCGCTCCGGGAAGGGCGAGGGCTGGATCAGGAAGAACCAGTGCCAGTAGGCGCGGGCGAAGGCGTCGGTGGTGTTGGCATACATCTCACGGGTCGGCGCGATGTCGAGCGTCGCAAGGCGGATGACGCGGCCGGGATGGTCGAGCGCGAGGCGATGCGCGACACGGGCGCCGCGGTCATGCGCGCCGACACAGAAGCGCTCATGGCCGAGCGCCGTCATCACCTCGGCCATGTCCAGAGCCATGGCGCGCTTGGCGTAGTTGGCGTGATCCGCCTCACCCTTCGGCTTGTCGCTGTCGCCATAGCCACGCAGATCGGCGCAGACGAGCGTGAAGCGGTCCTTCAGCCGTGCCGCGACCTTGTGCCAGAGCACATGGGTCTGCGGATAGCCGTGCAGCAGCAGGAGCGGCGGCCCCTCGCCGCCGACGCGCACGCGGATGCGCGCGCCCGGCGTCGCCACGTCGAGCAGACGAAACCCGGGGAACAGATTGTCGGTGACGGGGAGTTCGGTCAGACTCATCAGGCCAGAATTCTGCAACAATGCGGGAGCCGATACCCCGAACGCGCCGGGATTTCTGCCGCGGATTATTACATAATCCTGATCAATGGTGAGGCGGCCGAGGACAGCATCGTTCCGCAGCCGGCACCCAGCACCGGCTGCGGAATTCCGGTGATGCCGTCAGCCCCGGAGCGTCGCGCCGTAGCGCTTGGCCATCTCGGCGACGATCTTGGCTCCGACAGCCTCGATTTCCGCCTCGGTCAGGGTCTTCTCGACCGGCTGTAGGGTCACGGCGAGCGCGACCGACTTCTTGCCGGCCTCGACGCCCGCGCCCTCATAGAGATCGAAGACGCCGACGTTGGCGATGAGCGCGCGGTCGGTGCCCTGCGCCGTCTTCATCATGTCGCCGGCTGCCACCGCCTTGTCGACGATGAAGGCGAAATCGCGCGTGACAGGCTGGAAGTCGGACAGCACAAGCTTGGCCTTGACCTTGGTCGGCTTGGCCTTGGGCAACGGCAGCGCATCGAGATGGATCTCGAAGGCGACCAGCGGTCCCTTCGCGTCCAGAGCCTTGAGGATCTTGGGGTGGACCTCGCCGAAGGCGCCGATCACGCCCTTGGGGCCGAATTGCAGCGTCGCCGAGCGGCCGGGATGGGCCCAGGCTGGGCCGCCCGCGACGACCTGCAGGCCGCCCGTCGGAACGCCGAGAGCGGAGAGCAGGCCGAGCACATCGGCCTTGGCATCGAAGATATCGACATTGTTAGCCCCGCCGTCCCAGTGACGGCCGGTGCCCTCGAGACGAGCGGTGCCGCGGCGCAGGCCGGTCGCGGCGACGAGCTGGCCTTCCGGCTCGTCGCTGAGGAAGATCTGGCCGACCTCGAACAGCGCCACATCCGGGAAGCCGCGATCGGCATTGCCCTGCGCGGCGCGGATCAGCCCCGGCAGCAGCGAAGGGCGCATGTCGGACAGGTCGGCCGCGATGGGGTTGGCCAGCGCGAGCTTGGGCGAGCCGCCGCCGAAGAGCTTCGCCTGATCATGCGAGATGAAGGACCATGTCACGGCCTCGACGAGCCCGCGCGCCGCGAGCGTGCGCTTGGCGGTGCGGGTGCGCTTCTGCAGCACGGTCAGCACCGGCTTGACGACCTCGCCCTTGATGCGCGGCAGCGGCGTCGAAGCGACACGGTCGAGCCCGGCGATGCGGACGATCTCCTCGACGAGGTCGGCCTTGCCTCCGACATCGGCACGCCAGGACGGCGGCGCGACCGTGACCCGCTCGCCCTCGCCCGAGACGTCGAAGCCGAGCGAGGTGAGCGCCTGCTTCATCTCGGCCTGCGGCAGATCCAGCCCGGTCAGGCGCTCGACCTCGGACCAGGGGAAATCGATCGCGGCCGGGCTCTCCGGCAGGTCGCCGACGAATTCCATCTCGGAGGCTTCGCCGCCGCAGAGCTCGATGACCATCGCGGTGGCCAGGTCCAGGCCGGGGCGCGCGAAATCGGGATCGACGCCGCGCTCGAAGCGATAGCGCGCATCCGAATTGATGCCGAGAGCGCGGCCCGAACGGGCAATGTTCAGCGGGTCCCAGAGCGCGCTCTCGATCAGCACGTCGGTGGTGGTCTCGCTGCTGCCGGAGGCCTCGCCGCCCATGATGCCGGCGAGCGACTCGACGCCGTGCTCGTCGGCGATCACGACCTGCTCATCGGTCAGCGCATAGGTCTTGCCGTCGAGCGCGAGGATGGTCTCACCTTCCTTCGCGCGGCGCACCGTGAGGTTGCCCTGGACCTTGGCCGCGTCGAAGACATGCAGCGGCCGGTTGCGGTCGAGCGTCATGAAATTGGTGATGTCGACCAGCGCGTTGATCGGGCGCAGGCCGACGGCGCGCAGGCGCGCTTGCAGCCAGTCCGGCGAGGGACCGTTCTTGACGCCGCGCACGAGGCGCAACGCGAAGGCCGGGCAGAGCTTCTTGTCGTCACCAGCGAGATCGAACGTGACCTTCACCGGGCACGGGAAGGAGCCGCTGATCGGCTGGATCGGCGCATTCTTCAGCTTGCCGAGGCCGGCGGCGGCGAGGTCGCGGGCGATGCCGGCGACGCCGAGCGCATCGGCCCGGTTCGGCGTCACGGCGATCTCGATCACAGCGTCATCGAGCCCGGCATAGGTCGCATAGGGCTGGCCGACCGGCGCATCGGCCGGCAGCTCGATGATGCCGTCATGATCCTCGGAGAGCTCGAGCTCGGCTTCCGAGACCAGCATGCCGTTGGATTCGACACCGCGGATCACGCCCTTGCCGAGCGTGATCTTCTTGCCGGGGATGTAGCTGCCCGGCGGCGAGAACACGCCCTTCATGCCGGTGCGCGCATTCGGCGCGCCGCAGACGACCTGCACCGGCTCGCCGGCGCCGGTATCGACCATGCAGACGCGCAGGCGGTCGGCGTTGGGGTGCTGCTTCGCCTCGATGACATAGGCGATGGTGAAGGCGGCGAGCGCAGCCGCACGGTCCTCGATCGCCTCGACCTCGAGGCCGATGCGGGTCAGGGTCTCGGCGATCTCGGCAACGGAAGCGTCGGTATCGAGGTGCTCTTTGAGCCAGGATGTCGTGAATTTCATCGTCGTATCGGATCAGCTTTGCCGGATCAGTCGGAAATCTTGGCGCGCGCCGCCGAAAGCGCCGGCGCCGCCTGGTTGAGTTCGTTGGTCCCGTCGGTGCGGATCGTCATGGCGTTGCCGCGCCAGCTCACCTCGCCGCCGATGAAGGCATAGGCCCAGATGCCGGGGAAGGCGACGTCGCGGATCAGCATGGCGAGCGGCGAGCGCCAGTTGACGAACCAGCCGGCAGCCGCGGAGAGCACGATGTCGCCGGCATACCAGATCGCCAGGACGAGCAGCGGCGCCAGCCAGACCGGCAGGCCGAGCGAAGCGGCTCCCCCTATGGCCAGCACGGCCGGCAGCAGCGGCGCGGCCAGGATCTCCAGCGCAAAGAAGGGCAGGAAGGTGACGCGCCTCAGCCTCGCCCAGCGGAACTGGCGCTGCACCGCGTCGGCCAGACGGCGCGCGCCCAGCGGTTGCTCGAAGGGCTGGCCCACGAGATGGACATGCCTGCCGGCGCCGCGCACGAGCTTCGTCGCGGCCGCATCCTCGGCGATCTCGGCGCCGAGTGCCGCGATGCCGCCATTGGCATCGAGGAACGGCTTGTTCCAGAGCATCGACTTGCCCTGCGCGAAGCCGAACCCCAGCGCCTCTCCGGCATATTGCCAGCGCGCCTGGAAGGGATTCAGGAAGGCGCATTCGACCTCGGCGCCGAAAGTCTGCGGCCGCGAGCCCGCGGGCGTCGAGCAGACGAGCCCGCTTCCCGGCCGCCAGGCCGCGAGCATGCGCTGGATATAGTCCTTCGGCATCAGCACGTTGGAATCGGCGAGAATGACCCAGTCGGTCGCCGCCGCCTCCCAGCCGCGCACGCAATTGTTGAGCTTCGGATTCGCGCTGACGGAGACGTCGCCGATCAGCAGGCTGACCTTGTCGGCGCCATACAGCCCGATCAACTCCTCGATCAGCGGCACGATCGGGTCCTCGCCGTCGGCGACGCAGAAAATCGTGGTGTAGCGGGGATAGTCGAGCTCCAGGCCCGAAACCGCTGTCTCGCGGCTGAAGGCCTCGATGCCGCGCACCGGCCGGACGATGGTCACGGGCGGCAGTTCCGCGAGCAGGGCCGAGCGCTGCAGGGGCCGGCGCAGCCGCCAGAGCGCGATGGCCTGGCTCGCCAGGTTCATCACGACCAGCAGCACGGCAATCGCCGCCGCCCAGCCCGCAGGCGTCATCGCGCCCTCCCCCGCCCGGCCGACGCCGTCATGAGGAAAGGCCACCCGTCAGGGTCGGGAGATCGAGTGGGCGGAAGCCGTAATGGCTGAGCCAGCGCACATCGGCCTCGAAGAAGGGACGCAGATCCGGCATGCCGTATTTCAGCATGGCGATGCGGTCGATGCCCATACCCCAGGCGAAGCCCTGGTAGACATCCGGGTCGAGCCCGCAATTGCGCAGCACGTTCGGATGCACCATGCCGCAGCCGAGGATTTCGAGCCAGTCGTCGCCCTCGCCGAAGCGGATCTCGCCGCCCTTGCGCGAGCACTGGATGTCGACCTCCATCGACGGCTCGGTGAAGGGGAAGAAGGACGGGCGGAAGCGCATCTTCACGTCGTCGATCTCGAAGAAGGACTTGCAGAACTCCTCGAGGATCCACTTCAGGTGACCGAGATTGGCGGACTTGTCGATGACCAGCCCCTCGACCTGATGGAACATCGGGGTGTGGGTCTGGTCGGAATCGTTGCGATAGGTCCGGCCCGGGCAGATCACGCGGATCGGCGGCTGCTGCGCCAGCATGGTGCGGACCTGCACCGGCGAGGTGTGGGTGCGCAGCAGCTTGCGCTCGCCGTTCTCGTCCGGCGCGAAGAAGAAGGTGTCGTGCATCTCGCGGGCGGGATGGCCTACGGGGAAGTTCAGCTTGGTGAAGTTGAGGTCGTCGGTCTCGACATCCGGCCCTTCGGCGATGGCGAAACCCATGTCGCCGAAGATCGCGGTGATCTCGTCGATGACCTGGCTGATCGGGTGGATGCGGCCGCGCGCCTCCGGGCCGTCCTGCACCGGCAGCGAGACGTCGAGACGCTCGGAAGCGAGCCGCGCCTCGAGCGCCGCCTCGCCCAGCGCCTCCTTGCGGGCTGCGATCGCAGTTTGCACGCGATCACGCAGGCCGTTGATCTGCGGCCCCTTCTCCTTGCGCTCATCCGGTGTCATGCCGCCGAGCGTCTTCAGCAGCGCCGAGACCGAGCCCGACTTGCCGAGCGCAGCGATGCGCACATCCTCGACGGCGGCCTCGTCGGCAGCGGCGGCGATCGCGGCAAGGGTGTCGCGTTCCAGGGCGGCGATATCGGTCATGAACAGGTCGCAAGCGTTTGAAGGCGTGGGATCGGGCGCGTTCTAGCGGGAACGGCCGGCATATGCCAGAGCGAAGCAGCGCGTCGCATTCGGGCGGCGCCCGCCCATGCCGCAGCAGGATGCAGCTTCATGCCAGACAATACCGCCCAGAAGGAATCCCCCTCCTATCGCCTCGCCGCCCTCGACCCCGACTTCATCCTCGGCGATTCGACGCGCGGCGCCCGCTTTATGCTGGAGTACCAGAAGGCCGAGGATCACCTCAGGGCGCGCGGCGTCGTCTCGACCATCGTCGTCTTCGGCTCGGCCAGGGTGCGCGAAGGCAATCGCTGGTACGAGGCGGCGCGGCAGTTCGCCCGCATCGCCTCGGAGCGCGGCGGGGCGCTGCGTGACGGCGAGGCCGGACGCCATCACGTCATCGCGACCGGCGGCGGTCCCGGCATCATGGAAGCGGCCAACCGCGGCGCCATCGAGGCCGGCGCGCTCTCGATCGGCTTCAACATCACCCTGCCGCACGAGCAGGAGCCCAATGCCTGGTCGACCCCGGACCTGACCTTCCGCTTCCACTATTTCGCGATGCGCAAGATGCACCTGGCGATGCGGGCAGCCGCGCTGGTGGTCTTCCCCGGCGGGTTCGGCACGCTGGACGAGCTGTTCGAGATCATGACGCTGGTTCAGACGGGCAAGATGCGGCCGGTGCCGATCGTGCTGTTCGACTCGTCCTATTGGAAGGGGCTGCTCCACCTCGACACGATGACGGAGGCGGGCTTCATCCGCCCGGAGGACCTGAAGCTGTTTTCCTATGCCGACACGCCGGAACAGGCCTATGACTGCATCGTCCACGGCGCGGGCGAAGGCTGGAACCCACCAGGGAACGGAAGCGTGCAAACATAAGGGATGTTTCAGCCCCATGAGCCGCGCGCGGTCGCGCCATCGTGCCGGCGGGCTTGCCGGCATGCCGGCAGCGACAGAAGATCGACAGAACCTTGATGTGCTTTCCGCATTGCCGAGCTGCCAGCATGATGTCGACGGGCTCAACGCCACCTTCGGTCGCCAAATTCGACGCCGGGCGTGCCGGCGAGTACCTCGTCCAGAGCCGGATCGCGCTGGCGGGTTACGACGCCTGCCATGAGCTTTCGGCCTGCATGCTCGCTGCCGCGCTGGGCACGGGCCAGGCGGCCCGCATGCTGGCCGTAGGGGCCGGCGGCGGCGGCCAGGAGATCGTCAGCGCAGCGTCCCTCGAACCGGGCTGGACCTTCGTCGCCGTAGACCCGTCGCCCCAGATGATGGACGTTACGGCCGGGCGCCTGAACGAGCTCGGATTGATCGGGCGAGCCGAACTCCATATCGGCTATGTCGAGGATCTGCCCGCGGATCGGGCGTTCGATGCCGCGACCCTGATCGGCGTCCTGCACCATCTGCCCGGCGCCGAAGCCAAGAGCGCCATGCTCGCCGCCATCGCCGCCAGGCTCAAGCGTGGCGCGCCGCTGATCGTCGCGGGGAACCGCTTCGCCTATGATGCGCAGCCGCTGCTGATGGCGGCCTGGGCCGAGCGCTGGCGCATGCAGGGAGCAAGCCCCGCCGAGGTCGAAGCCAAGCGCGGCAAGATCCTGCAGGGTGCCGATCCGCCGGCGTCGGAAAGCGAAGTCGCCGCGCTCCTGGATCGCGCCGGCTTCGGGCCGCCGACCTGGTTTTTCTCGAGCCTGTTCTGGGGCGCCTGCCTGGCCCGATATCAGGGCTGAGGCTGCGTCGAAACGAAAAAGGCCGGCATCGCTGCCGGCCTTTTCCAAATTCCATGCCGCAGAACCGCTCAGGCGGCCTTGGCCTCGGCGCCCAGCACGCCCTTGACCGTCTCGACGACCGCGGCGAACGAGGCCGCATCGTCGATGGCCATGGCCGACAGGGTCTTGCGGTCGAGCTCGATGCCCGACTTGATCAGGCCGCCGATGAAGACCGAATAGGTCAGGCCGTGCTCGCGCACCGCGGCGTTGAGGCGCTGGATCCACAGAGCGCGGAACGAGCGCTTCTTGTTCTTGCGGTCGCGATAGGCGAACTGCATCGAGCGATCGACGGCCGCCTTGGCGGCGCGGATCGTATTCTTGCGGCGGCCGTAGAAGCCCTTGGCGGCCTTGAACGTCTTCTTGTGCTTGGCGTGGGACGTCACGCCCCGTTTCACGCGAGCCATGTCATGATCTCCGGTGTGTCAGGTGGCGTCAGCCGTTGGGGAGGAAGTACTTCTTCACGTTGGCCGCATCGCCCTCGAAGAGGGTGGTGGTGCCGCGGTGATTGCGGATCTGCTTGTTGGTCCGCTTGATCATCCCGTGACGCTTGCCGGCCTGGGCGTAGAGCACCTTGCCGGTACCGGTGATCTTGAACCGCTTCTTGGCGGCCGATTTGGTCTTCATCTTGGGCATTTCAGCTCCTATCGGTCATAAGGCCAGCGCGCCTCGCGGCGGCTGAAGCCAATGTCTTGCTTTCAGGAAGCAAAGCACGATCGCCACGGCAGCCCTTATCAGCCGGGCGATCGAAGGCCGCGCCTATCGCAGAAATGCGTCCGCTTGGCAAGCGGAACCTCCGGACACCACACAGGCCAAGGTCAGGGCTTGACGCAAGGGCGGGCGAGCGGTTGAGCGTAGGAGCCGATATTTCGTCGGCTTACTATAACACCTTCATACGCCCTTCACAGAGCCGGACCATCTGCCGCTGTCCCGCCATCCGGAGATCGATCATGAAACGCCTCCTCATCAGCCTGGCCGCCGGCCTGGCCCTGACGGCCGCCGCCGCCACCCCCTCGCTCGCCCAGTCGACGCTCGACAAGATCAAGGCCCGCGGCCACATCATCTGCGGCACCAGCGAGGGCGTGCCCGGTTTCTCGCTGCAGGACAAGAACGGCGTCTGGCACGGCTTCGACACCGATGTCTGCCGTGCGCTGTCAGCCGCGATCTTCAACGACCCGGACAAGGCCACCTACCTGCCCCTGTCGAGCAAGAACCGCCTCGTCGCCCTGCAGGCCGGCGAGATCGACGTGCTGTCGCGCACCACGACCTGGTCGCTCGGCCGCGACATCGGGCAGGGCGTCAGCTTCACCTTCGTCAACTACTACGACGGCCAGGGCTTCATGGTCCGCAAGAAGCTCGGCGTGAACACGGTCAAGGACCTCAACGGCGCCTCGATCTGCGTCGCGCAGGGGACCACGACCGAGCTCAACCTCGCCGATTACGGCCGCACCCACGGCATCAAGTTCGAGACGGTCGCCTTCGGGACGCTGGAGGACACGGTGCAGGCCTATGAGGCGGGACGCTGCGACGCCTATACCACCGACCTGTCCTCGCTCGCCGGCACGCGCGGCAAGCTGAAGGACCCGAGCGAGCATGTGCTGCTGCAAGAGGTCATCTCCAAGGAGCCGCTCGGCCCCTGGGTCCGCAAGGGTGACGACGCCTGGTTCGACCTGGTGCGCTGGACGGTGATCGCCACGATCAATGCCGAGGAGCTCGGCGTGACCCAGGCCAATGTCGAGGAGCTGGCCAAGACCTCGCAGAACCCGGAAGTCCGGCGCATGCTCGGCGCCGAGGGCAAGTTCGGCGAGTCGCTCGGGCTGACCAACGACTGGGTCGTGCGCATCATCAAGGCGGTCGGCAATTACGGCGAGAGCTTCGAGCGTCATTTCGGCGCGAAGAGCAGCAACCCGCTGCCGCGCGGCGTCAACAAGCTGTGGACGCAGGGTGGCCTGCAATACGGCCCGCCGATCCGCTGAGCGCGGCGCGACCGGCTACCGAGGGCGGCCGGTCGCAAAGCATCTCCGACACGAAAAAGGGCGCCAGCGGCGCCCTTTTTCTCGATCGCAACGCGATCGCGAGGACAGCTCGCGCCTCAGCGCGGCGCGAGCACCATGACCATCTGGCGGCCTTCGAGCTGCCAGTCGCTCTCGACCTTGGCGATCTCGACGAGATCGGCCTTGACGCGCTCCAGCACCTTCACGCCGAGATCCTGATGCGCCATCTCGCGGCCGCGGAAGCGCAGGGTGACCTTCACCTTGTCGCCTTCCTCGAAGAAGCCTCACATGGCCTTCATCTTCACGTCGTAATCGTGCTTGTCGATGCCGGGGCGGAGCTTGATCTCCTTGATCTCGATGGTGCGCTGCTTCTTGCGCGCCTCGGCAGCCTTCTTCTGCTCAAGGAAGCGGAAGCGGCCGTAATCAAGGATCTTGCAGACGGGCGGAACGGAGTTCGGCGCGATCTCGACAAGGTCGAGGCCGGCGTCCTCGGCGATCTTCAGCGCGTCGAAGAAGGACACCACGCCACGGTTGGCGCCGGTATCATCAATCAGCTGCACCTCGCGAACGCCGCGGATGTCGCGGTTCGAGCGAGGACCTTCCTTGGTCGGGGTGGGGGCGGCACGGTACGGACGACGAATGGGGTATTCTCCTGTATTTGGCGCGGCTCGCGCCGTCGATTCAGACACATTGCACAATGATGCGCGTTGTCAATGCATGACGCCGCTGCGGCAGCCATCCGCGACGGCGGAGACGGGTCAGCCTTCGAGCAACGCGCAATAGACGTCGAGAGTTTCGGCGACCATCGCCTCCAGCGAGAAATGCCTCTCGACATGCACACGCGCCCGGCGCGCCAGGGCCTCGCGGGCCGATGGGCGCAGCTCCAGCGCCTCGCGCAGGCCGGCCGCCAAAGCCGCCGGATCGGCAGGCGGGATGCGCCAGCCGGTGCGTTCGCCGGCCGGCACCTGCGGCGGGGCGAGCACGGTTTCGGGCACGGCGCCGAGATCCGACACCACAACCGGCGTGCCCATCGCCTGCGCCTCGACCGCGACGCGGCCGAAGGCCTCCGGATCGGTCGAGGGTACCGCCACGACCGCAGCGGAGAGCATCGCCGCCGGCATGTCGCTGCAATGGCCGACGCGCTTGACGCGGCCTTCCAGCCCTGCCTTGGCGATCAGCGCGTCGAGCTCCTTGACATAGCCGTCGCGTCCCTGTGCGTCGCCGGCGAGGATGAAGGCGGTATCCGTGTCGCCGGCATCCCGCATGATGCGGGCCGCCTCGATCAGCACGCGCTGGCCCTTCCAGCCAGTCAGCCGGCCGGGCAGCAGCACGATGCGCTGGTGCGGCTCGACGCCCCAGGCCTTGCGCAGCGCCTGAACCCGCTCGGCGCCCACCGCAGCCGGGGCGAAGGCCGAGAAATTGGTGCCGCGGTTGACCACCCGCACCTTGTCGCGCGCCATCGGGTGCTTCGCGAGGATGAGCCCGGCCGTATAGGCCGAGTTGGCGATGACGATGTCGCCGCGCGCCATCACGGAGTTGTACAGCGTCTTCACCGCCGAACGGCTGTTGTAGGAGCCGTGATAGGTGGTGACGAAAGGCAGCTTGAGGATCTTCGCGGCGGCGAGCGCCACCCAGGCCGGCGCGCGCGAACGGGCATGGATCAGCTCGACCTCCTCCTCGCGGCAGAGCATGACGAGCTTGCGCACGTTGAGCGCCATCGCGACCGGATTCTTCGAAGCGGCAGGGAACGGCAGCCAGACCCCGCCCTTGGCCTGCAGCTCGGCGACGAGGCGTCCGCCCTCGGTGGCGACCAGCGCCCGCGCGCCGGCATCGGTCAGGCCCCTGGCGATGTCGACCGCCGTGCGCTCCGCCCCGCCCGCTTCCAGCTCCGGAATGATCTGCAGGATCGTGCGCCCGGCGAGCGGGTGGGTTTCGGTCGAAGGCAGTGAAAGATGGGCACCCGGCTTGAAGGACATGCGCTCTTGGTCTGGACTTTCGTTCGGCCGGGCGAATATGCCCCTATCGGATCGTTGCCGCAGCCCCTATTCGCCGCGGCTCCCCGGATTCGTCACAGGAGATTTGCCTTGGAGCGCCAGCCCCCGCAATGGCTCGAGATCGGCCAGGGCCGCCGCCTCGCCTTCCTGACGCAGGAGGGCGATGGCGCGCCGGTGGTCTGGCTAGGCGGTTTCCGTTCCGACATGCGCGCGACCAAGGCCGAGGCGCTGGCGGACTGGGCCCGGGACCACGGCCGCCCCTATCTGCGCTTCGACTATGGCGGCCACGGCGAGAGCGAGGGCAATTTCGGCGATTTCACCCTCTCCGACTGGCTCGGCGACGCGCTAGCCGTGATCGAAAGCCAGTGCAGGCGGCGGCCGATCCTGGTTGGCTCCTCGATGGGGGGCTGGATCGCCTTGCTGGCCGCGCGCAAGCTTCTTGGCTCGCCGCTGCAGCCGGCAGGGCTCGTCCTGATCGCACCGGCCGTCGACTTCTCCGAAGAACTGATGTGGGCGCAGATGCCCGACGCGATCCGCCGGACGATCCAGCAAGAAGGCGTGTGGCTGCGCCCGTCCGAGTATTCGCCGGATCCGACGCCGATCACCCGCGCCCTGATCGAGGACGGCCGCCGGCATCTGATGTTCGGCAGCGAGATCAAGGCGGGCTGCCCCGTGCACATCCTGCAAGGGATGCGCGACCCGGACGTGCCGTGGCGGCAGGCGGTCAAGCTGGTGGAGCATCTCAGCGGCGACCCGGTGGTCCTGACACTGGTCAAGGACGGCGATCATCGCCTGTCGACGCCTGCCGACATCGCCCGATTGCAGGCGGCGGTCGCCGCAGTGGCGACCGCCGCCTGAATTCCGGACCGCGTCAGTGGACGCTGACCATTTTCAGGTCGTGCTCCCAGGCATTGGCCGTGGCCGCCTCGCGGGTGTCGGTCACAAGGATCGGCGCGCCGTCGGCCGAGAGCAGGGTGTAGAGGTTGAGGCCGGATTCGATCTTCGGGGCCTGAGGGAAGATCCGCATCAGCTCGTCCGAAGTCATCGGCTTGACATAGGCCACCTCGCCGGTACCGAGCGCCGCGAATTCGGCGGGGGTCAGCGGGCTGTCCTGCGTTAGAATCATGTCCTGTTTCATCGCGCCCTCCTTCAGAGCAGTGCGAATGCGGTTCGATACTGCGCCTTCAAATATGAACAGATGCGTAAACCGCGAACGCATCCTTCAAAGCCGGACGAACCCCTCGTCCTCTACTCACTCTAGTCGCGGCTCATGATATCGATACGCCTGACGAGCCTCTCCGGTTCCGGTCGGACCAGATCGATTGCGAGCAGGCCGTTCGACAGATCCGCTCCCAGTACCTGCATGCCGTCGGCGAGCAGGAAACTGCGCTGGAACTGGCGCGCGGCGATGCCGCGATGCAGGAACTGCCGGCTCTTGTCGTCGCTCTGGCGGCCACGGATCGTGAGCTGGTTCTCTTCCAGCGTGATCTCAAGCTGCTCGCGCGCGAAACCCGCAACCGCCAAGGTGATGCGCAGGCGGTCGGGCTCATCGTCCGTCCGGGGCAGCCGCTCGATATTGTAGGGCGGATATCCCTCGCTCGCGCCTTTCGCGACGCGATCCAGCGCGCGCTCGATATCGTCGAAGCCGAGCAGGAACGGATGGGACAGGCTAGGCGTACGCGTCATCAACCGAAGCCCCCGAAAGGCGCCTCACGAACCATCGGGACCCGCCGCTGGCAGCATCCCGCGGGCGGAAGGCGAACCCTTCCGCTTGACCGACATATGGCGAAGCGCGCGCCCGGCTTCAAGAGGAGCCGGCGAAGCGTGGCGGCCGCACCGGTCGGCCCCCATTCGCATCCGACCGGCGCCACGATACGCGGCCTCCGGAACGCCGGTGACCGCCGGCCAAGATCTGCTAGGGTCTCGCTCGATACGACCAGCGAGCTGACACAAAACTCTGCAATGTCGGCCCTGCTCGCCGACGGCATCATTTTCGCTTGGGCGCGCTTGCACAGGAGGACCATTGCCATGCCATTCGTCACCACCAAGGACGGCGTCGAGATCTTCTACAAGGACTGGGGACCGAAGGACGCCCAGCCGATCATGTTCCATCACGGCTGGCCGCTGAGCAGCGACGACTGGGACGCCCAGATGCTGTTCTTCCTGGCCCAGGGGTATCGCGTCGTCGCCAGCGACCGGCGTGGCCATGGCCGCTCGGCCCAGGTCTGGGACGGCCATGACATGGACCATTATGCCGCCGATGCCTCGGCCGTGGTCGAGCATCTCGACCTCAGGAATTCCGTCCATATCGGCCATTCGACCGGCGGCGGCCAGGTCGCCCGCTATGTCGCGAAATTCGGCGAGCCCCAGGGCCGTGTCGCCAAGGCGGTGCTGGTCTCGGCCGTGCCGCCGCTGATGGTCAAGACCGAGACCAACCCCGGCGGGCTGCCGATCGAGGTCTTCGACGGTTTCCGCAAGGCACTGGCCGACAACCGGGCCCAGTTCTTCCTCGATGTCCCGACGGGCCCGTTCTACGGCTTCAACCGGCCGGGCGCCAAGGTCGACCAGGGCGTGATCTGGAACTGGTGGCGCCAGGGCATGATGGGCAGCGCCAAGGCCCATTACGACGGCATCAAGGCGTTCTCGGAAACCGACCAGACCGGCGACCTCAAGGCCATCACCGTGCCGACGCTCGTCCTGCATGGCGACGACGACCAGATCGTGCCGATCGGCGCCTCCGCGCATGAATCGATCAAGCATCTGAAGAACGGCACGCTCAAGGTCTATCCGGGCTATCCGCACGGCATGCTGACCACCAACGCCGAGACGCTCAACGCCGACCTGCTCGCCTTCGCGAAGGGTTGAGGCGGGCCGCACGGCAGCAGGGCGGATGCCCCGGCATTCGTCCTGCTTCTGCCGGGGCTTCCCCGCCGGAAGCTCGCGCCGCCCGGCGGCTCAGAGCACGCCGCGCACGCGCGTCAATGTCGATTCCATGTGCTTGCCGATCGCGGCCGACAGAGCCGGCGCATCGCGCTTCAGCAGCGCCGCCATCATCTCCTCGTGCTCGGCCACCGCACCGGCCCATTTTTCCGGCCCTTCATTGCCGATGAAGCGCAGTCGCTTGATCCGCGACTGCAAGGTGCCGTGCATTTCGAGCAGAACCTGGTTGCCGGAGGCCGCCACCATGGCGCTGTGGATCGCCTGGTTGAGCTTGAAATATTCGAGCCGCTCGCGCGTCGCGTAGAGCTCCAGCATGCGGCGGTGCAACGCGTGGATCGCCGCGATCGTCTCGTCGGAGGCCTCGGCGCAGGCGATCTGGCCACCCAGCTGCTCGAGCGCCTTCAGCACTTCCAGCACCTGATAGAGATCGCGCGCCGAGAACTTGCGGACGACCGCGCCCTTGGCTGGCAGGATCTCGACGAGCCCCTCGCTCGCGAGCGTCTTGATCGCCTCGCGCATGGGAGTGCGCGAGACGCCGAGCTGCGCGCCGATCAGTCCCTCGTTGATACGCTGCCCCGGCTCGAGCCTGCCCTCGATGATCATGTCGCGGACGCGCTCCAGCACCTCGTCATGCAAGGTGCGGCGGGTGATGCGGGGGAAGTCGGTCGCTGCCTCGCTCATCGTGCCGCCATCGGTTCCGGAGTGCGCTCGTTTACGCCATGGGTGCCCTGCTCTGTCAAACCACGCCCGGACCGATCGGCGGCGAAGAGCGCGTCCTGGCGCCGGCGCGTCGCCAACAGGAGCGAATCGGCGGGCATCTCGACATCGCCGAGCCGAATCGCCTCCCCCGCCCTCACATCCCGCTTCAGCTTCCGGTCGGCGACGAGGTAGAACGGGGCCGGGCGATCCTCTGCCAGCGCCACGGCGGGCCTGACCTCGGCGGCGACATCGGCGATGCTGTGGTGGTGGCCGCCCATGGCGAGGACGGTGCCGGCGGCCAGATCCCGCATGGCGACGGCGACGAGGTCCTGCCGCGGGCGGTAGTCGTCGCCGTAGCCGGAGCGGCCCAGCCCCGCCGTATCGAGGATGCTCGTCGCCACTTCGACGCCCAGCAGATGGCGCGGCAGATAGAGCATCGCCGCCTCGCGGTCCCGCGAGAGGACGTGGCCCTTGCCGGCCAGCATCTCCCAGGTCTCGGCATTCTCGCAGCGCACGACGACGAAGACGCCGCCGGCGAAGCTCGCCTCCTCGGCCAGGCGCAGGTGGTGGAAGACGTCGAGGCGTCGGTTCCCGGACAGCAGGCCGCCCTGCGCCCGTGCCGCGAGCAGGTCCGCGATCTCGGGAATGCGTGCCGGCGGCGCGTGAAAGTCCGCGCGGTCTGCGGCGAGATTGGTCGCATTGGCGACGAGCGTCATCTCGCAGAGGTCGGGCACGGCGCGCAGCGGAAAGGCCGCACCGAGAATGCGAGCCCGCTCGGCGGCGACCGCGGCGACCGGGCGCTCGCCCGGCAGCCAATGCGCCGACAACTCCGGCAAATGCCTCGTCACGCCGTTGCAGGTGACGTTTCCGGTCGCAGGATCGAGGACGAAATCATACTCGCTCGACTTGCCGGCAGCGACGATCTCCAGGCCCAGCACTTCCGCCCAGGAGACGAGCGCGATCAACAGGCTCGGCTGGTCGCCATCGACCGGGGTGACGAGGACTCCCTTGTCCCTTGCCAGACGCGCAAGGCCGGGACCGACGACGCTGTCGGCCTCCTTCGAAACCAGCGCGACATGGCGCCCGGCCTCGATCGCCATCAGCGCATGGCGCGTCGCGCCTTCGGGCGAGCCCGTGGCCTCCACCAGCAGGGCGAAGGGCAGGTCGATCACCGTCTCGAGCTTTCCGGCCGCCACGCAGCGCCCCGCCTCCCACGCCACCCGCGCCTCCGCCGCCGTCTCGCACAATGCGACCTCGGAGGCGTCATAGCCGGCCGCCGCAAAGGCCCGCCCCGCCGCCTCGGCCGTCATGTCCACCGCGATACGTGCCTCGATCAGGCGCGCGCGCCGCGCCTGTGCCAGATAGCTGCGCCCGAAGCCGCCGCTGCCCACCAGGCAGGTGCCGATCGGCTCGCGGATGGCGGCATAATGCGCGTGGAAATTCATCGTTTCTCTCTCCTGCCGCGGGCGCGCTCGCGAGCCCGCCCGTCCTTCTGGTCACTTTAGCGAGCTTTCATTATGCTGCATACAGCATACTTGCGGCGAGCCTTCGAGCTGTGTTAGCGAGATTGGAACGAATGAAACCAACGGAAATGCCGGGCCCCTTTTTCCGCGGCAATCCGGCCAGAGTCTTCGACGAGGGAGGATGGCGGTGCAGAGCTCCGATAACGGCGCAAAGCCGGTCATCGCGATTGCGATGGGCGACCCCTCGGGCATCAGTCCCGAGCTTCTGGCACGGCTGCTCTGCGAGCCGGACCTGCGCGACGCGGCACGCTACGTCATCTTCGGCGACAAGCGCCTGCTCGACCTCGGCGCCGCCGACGGCAAGGTCGACCCCGACGTTCAGCTCGTCGCCTCCGAGGAGGCGCTGCCGGCGAATTCCGACAAGCCACTCTTCATCGATCTCGCCAACCACAACCCCGCCGATCTCCAGCGCGGCAAGGCGACGCTCGCCGGCGGCGAGGCGGCAACCGGGAACTTCCGCCGCGCCTTGCAGTTCGCCGCCGCCGGCAAGGCCGATGCGGTGTTCTTCACGCCCTTCAACAAGGCGGCGATGCGCTTCGCCTATCCGGCCTATGACGACGAGATCCGCTTCGTGCGGGACGCCATCGGCTTCGACGGTGCGGCGAGCGAGTTCAACATCCTCGACAAGCTGTGGAACGCCCGCGTCACCTCGCACATTCCGCTGTCCGAAGTGGCGCGCAACATCACCCAGGAGCGGATCCTGCGGGCGCTGACGCTGGCCGACGCCAATCTGCGCGCCGCCGGCTTCAACCCGCCGCGCATCGCGGTCGCGGGCATCAATCCCCACGCCGGCGACGGCGGTAATTTCGGCCGCGACGAGATCGAGACGATCGAACCGGCCGTGAAGGCGGCCAAGGCCAAGGGCTTCACGGTGGAGGGCCCGTTCCCGTCCGACACCGTGTTCCTGCGGGCGAAGAACGGCGATTTCGACGCCGTGCTGACGATGTATCACGACCAGGGCCAGATCGCGATGAAGCTGATGGGCTTCGACCGCGGCGTCACGCTGATCGGCGGCTTCCCCTTCCCGATCTGCACGCCGGCCCACGGCACGGCCTATGAGATCGCCGGAAAGGGCATCGCCAATCTCGGCGCGAGCCGTGCCGCCCTCGCGCTGGCGATCAAGATGGCACGTGACGGCAAGGAGGCAGCCCGGACGGCCGCCTGAGCCGGATCCGCTCACCGCAAGCCGCCATCCAAGAGCGGCATCATTCAATCGACACCCAGGGAGAAACACATGAAGACCATCGCGATTTCCGCCGCGCTCGCAGGCGCGCTCACGCTCGGCGGCTTCAGCGCCGCTCAGGCATGGGAGCCGACCAAGCCCGTCGAGTTCGTCGTGACGTCCGGCGCCGGCGGCGGCACCGACAATTTCGCCCGTCTCGTCCAGTCGATCATCACCAAGCACAAGCTGATGGAGCAGCCGATCGTGGTGGTGAACAAGGGCGGCGGCTCGGGCGCCGAGGGCTATGTCTACGGCAAGGGTGCGAAGGGCGATCCTACCCACCTGATCTTCGGCACGAACAACGCCTATCTGCTGCCCTACGTCGCCAAGCTCGGCTACAAGTTCACCGACCTCACGCCCGTCGCGGCGATGGCGCTCGACGAATTCCTGCTCTGGGTGAAGGGCGATGCGCCTTATGCCGACGCCAAGGCCTATATCGAGGCGGTCAAGGCGAAGCCGATGGGCTTCAAGATGGGCGGCAGCCAGTCCAAGGACACCGACCAGACCCTGACCTCGATGATCCAGGACGCCACCGGCGCCAAATGGATCTACGTCCCGTTCCAGGGCGGCAGCGCCGCGGCCGTGCAGCTCGCCGGCGGTCACATCGATTCCAACACCAACAACCCGAACGAGAACATCGGCCAGTGGAAGGCCGGCCAGGTGAAGCCGCTCTGCGTCTTCGCGCCGGAGCATCTCGCCAAGGGCGACCCGATCCATGACGGCAAGGGCTGGGGCGATATCCCGACCTGCAAATCGGCCGGCATCCCGATCGAATCCTTCCGCATGCCGCGCACCGTCTGGATGCCGGCCGACGTGCCGGCCGATGCCGTGACCTACTACGCCAACGTGCTCGAGAAGGTCAGCCAGACGCCGGAGTGGAAGGAATTCATCAAGCGGACCGCCCAGACGGGGAAGTTCATGAAGGGCAAGGAATTCACCGACTTCGTGGCCAAGGACGACGCCGCCAACAAGAAGGTCTTCGAGGAGGAAGGCTGGGTGGTGAAGTGAGGTTCGTGATCGGCGCGCGCTGATCCGGCTCTGAAACCGCCGTCATCCCGGGGCACTCCCGGGATGGCGAGCCTTCCATCCAGACGCAGCGAGCTCCCGGCTGCCAAGGCGGAGGAAATCTCCTCATGATCACCCGTTTCTGGGCCGAGATCGGCACCGCGATCCTGACCCTCGTCTTCGGGCTCGTCATCGTGAAGGGCTCGCTCGAATTCGGCATCGGCTGGGACTCGTCCGGGCCCCAGCCGGGAGCCTTCCCGTTCTATGTCGGCGCGCTCGTCGCGGCCGCGAGCCTCGGCACGCTGGCGCTGACGCTGGGCAAGCAGCTCGCAGGCAGCCCCGTGCTCGCCGAATCCTTCATCGATGCCGAGCGCGGCAGGCGCGTCCTCGCCTTCCTGCTCCCGCTCGCCGCCTTCGTGGTGCTGAGCGTCACGCTCGGCATGTATGTCGCGACGATCCTCTACCTCGTCTTCGCGATGCGCTTCCAGGGCGGATATGGCTGGCTCGCCAGCCTGGCAACGGCCTTCCTGACCGTCGCGTTCCTCTATCTCTCTCTGGAAAAATTCTTCCAGATCGGCCTGCTCAAGGGCCCGCTCGAACCCCTCCTCGGCCTCTGACAGGCAGGCAAGAGAGCATGGACAATATCGCCAACCTGATGCACGGCTTCGAGGTCGCGCTTACGGCCCACCACATCATGCTGATGATCGCCGGCGTGCTGCTCGGCGTGCTCGTCGGCGTGCTTCCCGGCCTGGGCGCCCCCAACGGCGTCTCGCTGCTGCTGCCGCTCACCTTCAGCATGGACCCGGTCTCGGCGATCATCCTGCTCGCCTCGCTCTACTGGGGCGCGCTGTTCGGCGGCTCGACCACCTCCATCCTGTTCAACATCCCCGGCGAGCCCTCCTCGGTCGCGACGACCTTCGACGGTCACCCGATGGCGAAGCAGGGACGGGCGACCGAGGCCCTGTCCTTCGCCTTCCTCTCGGCCGGCTTCGGCGCGCTCTGCGGCGTCATCCTGATCACGCTGTTGTCGGGGTGGGTCGCCAGCTTCGCGCTGCGCTTCTCCTCGCCGGAATATTTCGCGGTCTACTTCATGACCTTCGCGAGCTTCATCGGCCTCGGCGGCGCCTCGCCGCTGAAGACCATCGTCTCGATGGGCATCGGTTTCGCGCTGGCGACGGTCGGCATGGATTCGGTCTCCGGCAATGTGCGGCTCACCTTCGAGTTCGACGTGCTGCTGGCCGGGGTCAGCTTCCTGATCGCGGTGATCGGCCTGTTCGGCATCGGCGAATTGCTGCTGACCATGGAGGAAGGCCTGAAGTTCGAGGGCGTGGCCGCCAAGGTGCGGATCGGCGACGTGCTGCGCACGGCGGCGAAGATGCCGCGCTACTGGTTGGCCCTGCTGCGCTCCTCGCTGATCGGCATCTGGATGGGCATCACGCCGGGCGGGCCGACCGCGGCCTCCTTCATGAGCTACGCGATGGCCAAGCGCTCCTCGCGCAATCCCGCCAAGTTCGGCAAGGGCGAGCCGGAGGGCGTCATCGCGCCGGAGACCGCGGACCATGCCGCAGGCTCCTCCGCCATGCTGCCGATGCTGGCGCTCGGCATCCCCGGTTCCGCGACCGCCGCGGTGATGATGGGCGGGCTGATGATCTGGGGTCTCAACCCCGGCCCGACCCTGTTCACGGACCGGCCGGATTTCGTCTGGGGCCTGATCGCCTCGATGTATCTCGGCAACATCGTCGCGGTCGTCATCGTCCTCGCGACGGTGCCGCTCTTCGCCTCGATCCTGCGCATCCCGTTCTCGATCATCGGGCCGCTGATCGTCGTGATCTGCTTCATCGGCGCCTTCACCGCGGCGAACCGTGAATTCGACATCTGGCTCGCGCTGATCTTCGGGCTCGTCGGCTATGTCTTCAAGAAGCTGGACTATCCGATCGCGCCGCTCGTGCTCGCCATGGTGATCGGCGACAAGGCCGAGGACGCCTTCCGCCAGTCGATGATCTTCAGCCAGGGCTCGCTCTCGATCTTCTGGTCGAACGCCCTCGTCGGCACGCTGATGGCGATCGGGCTCGTCCTGCTGTTCATGCCGGTTATCGGCGCGGGCATCCGGCGCTTGCGCGGCCTGGGCCAAGCACGCACCGTCTGACCGTCAGCCCCACCGAAGGTGCTTCCCATGAACGAACCCTATAGCGGCATCCTGCCGATCGCCCCCACCGTCTTCCACGAGAACGGCGACCTCGACCTCGCCGGCAACAGGCGGGTCATGGACCTGATGGTCGACCAGGGTGTCGACGGCATCTGCATCCTCGCCAATTTCTCCGAGCAGTTCCTGCTCACCGACGAGGAACGTGAGCAAGTCATGCGGCTCTCGATCGAGCAGGTCGCCGGACGCGTGCCGGTGATCGTCACCACCTCGCATTTCTCGACGCGCATCGCCGCACAACGCGGCAAGGCTGCGGCGGAGGCCGGGGCGAAGATGCTGATGATGATGCCGCCCTATCACGGCGCCCTGCTGAAGGCGGACGAACAGGGCATGATCGAGCACTTCAAGATGGTCGCCGATGCCTGCGGCATCCCGATCATCCTGCAGGATGCGCCGCTCTCAGGCGTGACCATGACCGTGCCCTTCATGGTGCGCCTGGCCAGGGAAGTGCCGCTGGTGCGCTATTTCAAGATCGAGATGCCGGGCACGGCGGCCAAGCTGCGCGCCCTGATCGAGGCCGGCGGCGACGCCGTGGTCGGGCCCTTCGACGGCGAGGAAGCGATCACGCTGATGGCCGATCTCGATGCCGGCGCGACCGGGACGATGACGAGCGCCATGATCCCGGACCTGATCAAGCCGATTCTCGCAGCCCACGCCGCGGGCGACCGCAAGCAGGCGGCGGCGCTCTATGCCAGGGTCCTGCCGATCATCAATTACGAGAACCGCCAGTGTGGGCTGCGCGCCGCCAAGGCCGTTCTGAGAGAGGGCGGCGTCATCAAATCGGAGGCCGTCCGCCACCCCTTGGCGCCGCTGCATCCGAAGACCCGCGACGGGTTGATCGAGCTCGCGCGTGAGCTCGATCCGCTGGCACTCCGCTGGCGATGAGAAGCCGGCCCGGCCGGTCCTCGCCGATCGGCCGGCGCGGTTGCCTATCGGCCGCCGACTTCACCCTCGCCGACTACCAGCGATCGTAATAGGGCCGCCGATAGCCATAGGCGGGAGCATAGGGCGGCGGGCCATAAGGACGCCCGTAGCCGTAGCCGCCATAGGGGCCGCGCGGCCCGTAGCGGTGCTCGTAGTGGCGTTGGCGAGCGAGGTTTTCCTGAATGATCATCAGCCGCTCGCGCTTCGCGGCGGTCATGCTGTAGGCGGCCGACTGGCCGTCGAGACGATGTGCCACGGACGGGTCGAGGGCTTCGTTGGCGCGAGCGGCGGGAACCGCCGCCATGGCGCCCAGGGAGATCAAGGCTGCGATAGCGAACCGACGCATGAGGGTCTTCCTTTCTGCTGACGGCATTGAAGCATTCGCCAACAGAACGCTGCCTGAACAGGATTGTTCATCTTCGTTCATCTGCCTTGCAAGGCAGGCCGGCTTCGCACCGCAGCTCAGCGCCTCGCGTGCTCAGCTCAACCATCGATTTTCCGAAGGGGAATGGTACAGCCACCCCGGCTTGAACGGGGGACCTCTAGATCCACAATCTAGCGCTCTAACCAACTGAGCTATGGCTGCCCATGACAGGCTGTGCGGCCCCGGCACTTCCGGCGGGGTCTCCAGCGGCGCGGAAACTAGAACCGGCGCCGCGCTTTTGCAACCGCGTAATTCATCTTTGCCACCGAAAAACCGGCACCGAACGCGGCCGCGGCGATGGCCGGCCGGTTTCGGCGCCGCCGGGGCCGCTCAATCCTTGCGAAGCGCGGTGTTGGCGATGCGCGCGAGCTCCTTCAAATGCTCCGCATAGGATTCGTAGCTCCGGCGCACGGCCTTCGCCTGCAACGCGATCGCCTCCGAGGCGCTCTCCGTCCGCGCCAGCGTTTCGGCGTCGCCGAGCGTCGCCTTGAACTCGGCGCAGGCATGCTCGAGCATCCGCGCCTGCAGGGCGCCGAAGGCGCGCGCCATGGTGAGCGCCTGGCTCATCACCGTCTCGCTCGCGATCGCCGCGAATGCGGGCGGGCGCGGCAGAGACAGCGAATCGATCGCAGAAGGCTTCACCGGCTCCTTCGCCGCAGCGGGCGCGGCCTGCGCGGGCCCAGCCACGGCCGTGGCGGGAGGAGCGGCTGCCGGCTCCGGCCTGGGGGGCGGCACCACCTCGGCCGCAGGCTTCGGCGGCAGCTTGACCAAGACCGGCTCCGGCCTGGCCTCGGCGGCCTTCTCGGCCGGAGCGGATGGCGCCGGCTTCCGCGCCGCAGCGACCTTCGCGACCGGCTTCTCGACCTTCAGCTTGGTGGAAACGGCCTTGCGGGGCGGCTTGGCCGCGGCTTTCGCCGGGGGCTGTGCCGCCGCGGTGACGGCGGGAGCACCAACCTTGCCGGAATTCCCGGAGGGGGCAGGCACCGCAGCCTTGATCACGACCGGCGCCGGCCGCGCCGGCGGCGAGGTTGTGGCCGCCGCGGCGGGAGCGGGCGGAGGCTTGATGGCAGGTTGCGCCGGAGCGGCCTTCACCTCGGCAGGCGGCGTCGACAACGCCTTGACGGAAGGCAGGCTGACCGGGGCCTTGGCTCGCGTACGGGTCGGAGGCGGCTTGACCATCACGGCTCTCCTTCAACGGCTGGCAATGGACGGACGGGGAATGATCCCTGATTCGGCGTCGGTCTGGCGGGGCGGCGGCAGGCGCGGCCGCCCCGAGGCAATGTTCAGCGGCCCTTCGTGGCCTTGCTGACGGTCTCGGCGGCCTTGGACGCGGCATCCTGGGCGGCGGCGCCGAGATCCTTGAGCTGGTTCTGGAAGGTCGCCATCTGGGCCTTCACGAAATCCGACTGGTGCTGCATCACCTCGGTCAGATCCTTCGACTTCACCAGCTTCTGGGCGAAATCGAAAGCGGCGGCGACGTTGTTCTCGGCATAGGCCATCGCCTTGCGGGTCGCCTCCTGGGTGTTGACGCGCGCGCTCTCGGCCGAGCCATGCGCGCTATCCACAGCCTTCTGGGCCGCGCCGATGAAGCCGTCGAAAGCCTTGCGCGCCTGCTCTACGCTGCGCTCGGCGAATTCGCGCATCTCTGCCGGCACCTCATAGGGATGCTTACCGTCCATGGTCGTTCCTCCTGTTGCGAAAGGCGCCTCAAACTCATTGTGCACTGCAATATCATTACTGCAGTGCGATGACAACGCTGCGACGGAACCGGCGCGCGGCTACGTTAACGCTGTTTCGAGGAGAAGCGGGAGAGCGATCTTTGGTTCCATGGATTCGGCCGCGTTTGGAAGCTATTAAAGATTTGTTAGCTATAATGAGGCGGATCGGACGAGCGGGCCAGCATGAGCGAAGCCGGACAGGACTGGATGCAATGGGGTGCAGCGGCGGGTGAAGACCCGGCCGTGACGGCCTTTGCCGCCGGCGGCGCCCTGGTCCTGTGGGACGCGGCCTCCGGCCGCCCCGGCTTCATGAACCCGGCCGGCCGGGCCCTGCTCGGTGCCGAGCCTGCCGCCGCGGCGCTGCCTGCCCCGACGCGCCAGCGCTTGTCCCTGCTCGCGGGGGGGCTGGCCTCCGCTTCCGGCCTCCGCCTGGAACGTTTGAGGCTGACGACTGGCTTCACGGCCGCCCCCGTGACCTGCGGCGTCAAGCTGTTGACGCGAGACGACGGCCGCACCGTGCTCGCCATCGCCGTGCCGGCTTCCGAACTGCGCCGGCTGGGCGTGACGGTTCCGCCGGAGGCGAGCCCGCCACCGGCCCCTTCCGCCGCTCCGGCGGCGGCATCCGCCGTCATCCCCGATGGCCCAGCCCCGGCGCAAGCGTCGACGATTCGCTTTCTCTGGCAGAGCGATGCGAATCGCCGCCTGACGCAAGTGTCGGAGAACGTCGCCGTCCTGACCGGCGCCGCCGCCTCGCAGCTCGTCGGCGAGCGCTGGGACGATCTGGCGGCGAGCCGGTTCAGCGATACCGACGGCACCCTGCTCGCACGGCTCGCGACGCCGGCCACCTGGAGCGGCCACACCGTGCTGTGGCGCACGGAGACGCCGGGCGAGGCCGCCCCCGTCGAGCTTTCGGGCGTGCCCGTCTTCGGCGCCGACCGGCAGCTCGCCGGCTTCCGCGGCTTCGGGATCGCGCGACTGAATGCGCGCCAGCCCTTCCCGCAGGCGGATGAACCTGCCGGGCAGACGGATTCTTCCGAGGCCGAGGCTGCCTCAGCGCCTGATACCGCCGAGCGGGCCGCCGCGTCGGACCGCGCTGCATCCGAGGCGCAAGAAGCGATCGCGGGACCGGACACGCAGGAGACCGCCGGCTCCGGCATCGACGCGGCATCGGACGCAAAGGCCACCGAAGCCCCCGGCAGTGCCGAGGCTGGGCAGCCGGCGGAAAACGAGACTGCCCGTGACTGGCAGGTCATCTCCGGGCAGTGCGACGACGCGCCCACCGATGCGTCGCGCGAGGCATCGGTCCCTCCCCCGGCCGAGCGGAAGCCGGAGGGCGACGAGCCGGAGCCGAAGGCCGCCGCACCGGCGGCCGTGCCCGAGCCGGCTCCGACACCGACCCGCCCGGACGAACTGCCAGCCGCCAATATCGTGCCGTTGCGCAACGGCCAGCAGACGGCGATCCGCCCGGTCCTGGAACCGTCCAAGGCGAACCTCAGCTCGGCCGAGCGCAATGCCTTCCGCGAGATCGCCAAGGCGCTGGGCGCGCGGCTTGCGGACGAGGAACCGAGCGACGCGCCGCGCCTGCCGCCGGCGGCGCAACTGCGCGTGAGGGAAGCCGAGGCGGAGACGGCCTCCGTCGTCGATGCGCCGGCCCAGCCGGTGTCCGCGCCAACGCGTCAGCGCAATTCCCACGCCGATGTGCTGGACCGGCTGCCGACGGCGGTTCTCGTCAACCGTGGCGACGAGGCGCTCTACGCCAACCGCACCCTGCTCGATCTGCTGGATTATGCCGACCTGGACGACCTGAAGGCCGGTGGCGTCAGCCGGCTGATCAAGGAGGCCTCGCGCAGCGGCGGCGGGGCGATGACCCTGATCGACAGGGTCGGGCATCTGGTCGGCGTCGACGCCGTTCTGTCGAGCGTCGACTGGCTTGGCGAGGCGGCGACGCTGATGGCCTTCCGCCATCCTGCCGCTGGCGGCGGCGAAGTGCCGGTGATGACCGCCGAAGAGGCGGAAGAAGCGGAGCTCGCGGCGGAGTTCGAGGCCGAGGAGGCCGAGTCGGCGGCCCGCGTCGAGGCCCTCAGGCTCGACGCCGAGGTGCGCGACGGCCGCATCGCCGAACTGACCGCGATGCTCGATACGGCGACCGACGGAGTCGTCACCGTCGACGAGCGCGGCCGCATCCTGTCGCTCAACAAGGCGGCCGAAGCGCTGTTCGGCTACGACCAGCGCGAGGTCACCGGCGAGCTGTTCACGCTGCTGTTCTCGGCGGAGAGCCATGCCCCGGCGCTCGACTATCTCGAGGGGCTGAAGGGCGGCGGCGTCGCCTCGGTGCTGAATGACGGGCGCGAGGTCGTCGGCCGCGTGCGCCAGGGCGGCAAGATCCCGCTGTTCATGACCATGGGCCAGATCGCGCACGGGGCCGATCCGCGCTTCTGCGCCGTGCTGCGCGACATCACCGCCTGGAAAAAGACCGAGGGCGAGCTGGTCGACGCGCGCAAGGCGGCCGAGATGGCGAGCGCCCAGAAGTCGGATGTGCTCGCCAAGATCAGCCACGAGATCCGCACGCCGCTCAACGCCATCATCGGCTTCGCCGAGGTGATGGCGGAGGAGCGCTTCGGGCCGATCGAGAACGAGCGCTACAAGGAGTATCTGCGCGACATCCACCAGTCGGGCGGCTACGTCATCAGCCTGGTCAACGACCTGCTCGACCTCGCCAAGATCGAGGCCGGCAAGCTCGAGCTCGATTTCGCCAGCGTCAACCTGAACGAGATCGCGCTCTCGACCGTGGCGCTGCTGCAGCCGGAGGCCCAGCGCGGCCGCGTGGTGCTACGCTCCGGGCTCTCGCCCAAGCTGCCGCCGGTCGTCGCCGACGAGCGCTCGATCCGCCAGATCGCGATCAACCTTCTCTCCAACGCCGTGAAGTTCACCGATGCCGGCGGGCAGGTGATCATCTCCACGGCGCTCGGCGACCAGGGCGAGGCGATCCTGCGGGTGCGCGATACCGGCATCGGCATGGACGACGACGAGCTGAAGCTCGCGCTCGAACCCTTCCGGCAGGTGCCGACGACCCGTCGCTCAGGCGGCACCGGCCTGGGCCTGCCGCTGACCAAGGCACTGGTCGAGGCCAACCGTGCCGCGATGGCGATCACCAGCGTCAAGAAGGAAGGCACGCTGGTCGAGATCACCTTCCCGCCGCAGCGCGTCCTCGCCAGCTGACGGCGCGCCGCAGCGCGTCGGCGTGGCTGGAAGACCTGCGTAGCCGCGAGATGCGGCTGCTGCCGCAATTGGCAATTGTTAAGACATTTCCGTCTTAACCGCTTCCTCTGGGGCAACCGCTCCAGCTGCGCAAAGACAACGCTGTCCCAGAGGCGACGATTTCTAGCGGTCGAACCAGATTCTTCGGAAGCCTGACGCTCAACCAGTATTTCCTCGGCGCCGTCGCCCTGATACTGGCCTGCTCGCTGGGGCTCGGAACGAGCCTTCTGCATAATTACTATACGGCTCTTGCCGACAGCCGGCACGGATTGGCGCGGCTGATGGCGTTTCGTGCAGTGCTCGACGCCGCGAACAGGGTCTCCGCGGAGCGCGGACCGACGAATGCCGCCCTCGGGCGGAACGCGAGCGGCGCCGCAGCGAGGGACGACCGGTTCCGCAGCTTTCGCCGCGCGAGCGACGACGCGCTCGACGCGGTTCGTCGCATCGGTCCGTTCGGCACATCGCTGGCGGCTCTGGAAGAGCGCCTCGCAGCGGCGCGCAGGGAGGTCGACCGCCTGCTGGACCGTCCGCGGGCCGAACGCGAGCCGGAAGCGGTCGAGCGGGCGATCGAAGCCATGTTCTCCGCCTATGATGCGGCGCAGCCCCTGCTCGACACCGCAATGACCGCGCTGCTGGCGGACGACCCTCAATTGGTCGGGCATGCGATGGTCGCGCGGATGCTCGGCGAGATGCGCGACTATGCCGGGCGGCTCGGCTCCCACCTGGTCATCGCGATCGCGCAGATGCAGCCTCCCCGGCCCGCGCAGCAGGCCGCGTTCGAACAGACGCGCGGCCGGGTGCTGCAGCTATGGCCCCTGATCGGCCAGCAGGCCTCGTCCAGCCGCGAGCCGGCCATCGTCGAAGCCGGCCGGGCCGTCGAACGGGACTTCATCCAAGGCGGCATGGCCCTGATCGACGCCACGCTGGCCCGCCTGCGGAACGGCGACTTCGATCTCACGCCCGAAAGCTTCACCCGCGACATCGTTCCGCATTTCGTGGCGATCGAGCGCCTGCGCGACGCCTTCGTCGACAGCACGATCAGGCAGCTCGACGCCGGCCGGCAAGGAGCGCAGCGCGCCCTCGTACTGGCTTCGCTCGCCACTCTGCTCGCCCTCGCCGTCGAGCTCCTGCTTCTGCTGGCAGGGCGCCAGCTGCTGTTCCGTCCCTTGCTGTCGGCTCGCCGGCACATCGTGCGCCTCGCGGACAACCGCCTGGATCCGGCCGTCGCCCCTGCCGGGCTGCGCGGCGAGATGCGGGAGCTCTTCCAGGCGCTGGAGACGCTGCGCGCGCGGCTGATCGAGCGCGACGAGATCGACGCCGAGCGCAACAGGCTGGAGGCGCAGCTGAAGCAGCTTGCCGACACGGACGGCTTGACCGGCGTGCTCAACCGCGGTGCGCTGGAACGGATGGTCCCGCGGCTGGCGAGGACCGATACCGGCGTGATCGGGCTCATCCTGCTCGATCTCGATCACTTCAAGGCGGTCAACGACCGACACGGCCATGCCGCCGGCGACGAGGTCCTGCGCCTCGCCGCCGCCCGGCTGCGGAACGCGTTGCGTCAAGGCGACGTCGTCGCGCGCTTCGGCGGCGAGGAGTTCGCGATCCTGACCTTCGACCCGCTGGAGGGCGTCCTCGCCGACATCGCCGAGCGCCTGAGGCAGGTGATCGAGGCGAAGCCCTTCCGGCTGCCCGACGGCAGCGAAACCTCCATCACGGCGAGCCTCGGCGTTGCCAGAGCAAAGGCTGCGCCGGATGTCTGGGCGCAATTGCTGCAGATTGCGGACGCCGCGCTCTACGAGGCCAAGGAACGCGGCCGCAATCGCGTAGTCGCCGGTGCGGCCGCCGGCTAGCGCGCGACGGGGGGATGGACGGCAGGGCGGCCGATCACAGCAGCGTTCCGGTCAGGATCAGCGCCGCCACTCCGAAATAGATGACGAGGCCGGTGACGTCGACCAGCGTCGCCACCAGCGGCGCCGAGGCGCTTGCCGGGTCGAATCCGAAGCGCTTGAGGGCGAAAGGCAGCATCGAGCCCATCAGAGAGCCGAAGGTGACGATGCCGAGCAACGCGCCGCCGACCGTGGCGGCGATCAGCATCCAGTGCGGGCCGTAATCGTAGAAGCCGAGCCATTGCCAGAGCGCGATCCGCGCGATCCCGATCGCGCCGAGGATCGCGCCGAGCACGAGGCCGGAGGGGAGTTCCCGCAGCGCGACCCGCCACCAGTCCTTCAACGTGATCTCGCGCAGCGCGAGAGCCCGGATGATCAGCGAGGTCGCCTGCGAGCCGGAATTGCCGCCCGAGCTCATGATCAGCGGGATGAACAGGGTCAGGACGATCGCCTTCTCCAGCTCGGCCTCGAAGAACTGCATGGCCGAGGCGGTCAGCATCTCGCCGAGCAGCAGGATCGAGAGCCAGCCGGCGCGCTTGCGGATCATCGCGACGAAGCCGATCTCGTTGTAGGGCTCGTCGAGCGCCTCCATGCCACCGAGCTTCTGCACGTCCTCGGTCGTTTCGGCGATCATCGCGTCGATGACGTCATCGAAGGTGACGATACCGATGACATGGTCGTCCGGATCCACGACCGGGACCGAGAGCAGGTCGTATTTCGTGATCAGCCGCGCGACATCCTCGCGGTCGGTCTCGGGGGTGACCGTGATCGGCTTATGGGCCGGCACCACCGATTCGACCGGCGCATCCGGGTCGCCGCTGATCAGGCGGCGCAGCGAGACGGCACGGACGAGCTTCTTCGTCGCGGGGTCGAGCACATAGGTCGCGTAAACCGTCTCGCGCGAGCGCTCGACGCGCCGGATATGATCGAGCGTCTGCTGCACGGTCCAGTTCGACGGCACGCTCACGAACTCGGTCGTCATGATCGAGCCGGCGCTGTGCTCGGGATAGGCCAGGAGCCGGCGCAGGTCCGAGCGCGTCTGGCGATCCATGCGCGCGCCGAGGCGCTGGCGGGTGGGCTCGTCGAATTCCTGGAAGACGTCGGCGGCGCGGTCGGCCGACATCGCCGACAGCAGCGCGCCCGCGCGCTTGTCCGGCAGCAGCGCCAGCGCCTCGGCGGCATCGGCGAGCTCGGGCTGGTCGAGCACCTCGACGGCGCGCTCGAAGGGCATCTCCTGCAGGATATGCGCGATCGTGGCGCTGTCCTGCTCGTCCAGCATCTCGACGATGTCCGCGACATGTTCCTCGGCCAGCGTCTTGGCGACGACGACCGAGAGGAGGTCGGGGGCGAGTTCGATCTCGTTCATGGCTCTTAATTCCTGGCGATCGGCCGTCGGCACCGATCGCAAGGCTGAGCCGGGGACCCGGATCAGCCGCGCGAGGCGGCGGCAGACGGCTTCGACTGTCGACTGGGACTGTCGGCTGGCATCGGGTCTGGTTGTCCTGTGAGTGCCGGCTGCGGGAGCCGGCGACGGCTGGCCACATGCACCCGCAACGCATCGCCGTCAAACCTTTTTTGGCGATGCAGCATCGATCGCGGGCTCTTGTCGAAAGCCGGCCTCCGCCTATGGTGGGCACACCCGGGGCAGCGGCGCAGCCGCCGCCTCGGCCACCCCCCTTCCGATACCGGATTCCATGCGATGACCCTGACGATCTACGGCTGCTACCGCTCGCGCGCGACGCGCGTCATCTGGCTGGCCAACGAGCTCGGCCTGCCGTTCAACCACGTGCCGGTCATCCAGGCCTACCGCCTGCCGGACCCCGGCGCTCCCGGCGCGCCGCTGCA
The DNA here is from genome assembly GCF_001898115.1 of Allobosea sp. 67-29. Taxonomy (GTDB): domain Bacteria; phylum Pseudomonadota; class Alphaproteobacteria; order Rhizobiales; family Beijerinckiaceae; genus Allobosea. The sequence continues at coordinate 553,020 of NZ_MKSQ01000008.1, forward strand.
CACGCGCAGTCCCGAATTCATGAAGGTCAACCCCAACGGCCACATCCCCAGCATCGACGACGACGGCTTCAAGCTGCACGAATCGCTGGCGATCAACCTCTACCTCGCGCGCAAGCATGGCGGCCCGCTCGCCCCGAAGGATGCGCAGGAGGAAGGGCTCGCGATCATGTGGGCGCTCTGGGCCGCGACGGAATGCGAGACGCATGCGCTCAACCTGCAACAGCATCTCGTGGCCTTCCCGCCCGAGAAGCGCCGGCCGGAGCTGGTCGAGGCCGCGCTGGCCGCGCTCAAGGCGCCCTTCGCCGTGCTCGACAAGGTGCTGGCCGACGGCAACGGCAACGTCATGGGCGGACGCTTCACCGTGGCCGACATCAACGTCGCCGAGGTCATTCGCTACGCCAAGCCGGCGACGCAGCTTTTCGACGCCAATCCGAACGTCAAGGCCTGGCTCGAGGCCTGCCAGTCCCGTCCGGCCTTCCAGGCGATGTGGCAGGCGCGCGACGCCGAAGCGGCCTGAACAGCAGGACCGCACAGAATCCGGGTGGCCGGACCTCGTCCGGCCACCTACTGACGCGGAATGACCCGGCCCGAGAGCAGAGCTTCCGCCATGACACAGCCGATTTCCGCTCCCGCGCCGCGCATGGGCCCGCTCGAATGGCTCCTGCTGATCATCCTGTCGATCCTGTGGGGCGGCTCGTTCTTCTTCAACAAGCTGACCGTGGCGGAATGGCCGCCCTTCGCCGTGGTGCAGGTGCGCGTCGGCCTCGCCGCGCTGGCCTTGCTCCTTGTGGTCCGGATCGCCGGGCAATCGATGGCGGTCGGGCGCGAGCTGTGGCTGGCCTTCTTCGGAATGGGCATCCTCAACAACCTGATCCCGTTCAGCCTGTTTCTCTGGGGCCAGCAGCAGATCGCGAGCGGCCTCGCCTCGATCCTGAACGCCACCACGCCGATCTTCGCAGTGCTGGTGATGCACTGCTTCGGCAACGAGAAGGCGACCGGGCTGAAGCTCGGCGGCGTGCTGGCGGGCCTTGTCGGCGTCGCCATCCTGATGGGACCGGACGCGATCGGCGGCCTCGGCTCCAATCTCGCCGCGCAGCTCGCCTGCGTCCTCGCCGCCGTCTCCTATGCCTTCTCCGGCCTGCTCGGCCGACGCTTCCGCGGGGTCTCGCCGCTGGTCGCCGCGACCGGCCAGCTCTCGGCCTCAACGGTGATGATGATCCCGATCGTCTTCGTGCTGCATCCGCCCTGGACGCTGCCGGTGCCGTCGCACCAGGCCATTCTGGCCCTTGTCGGCCTCGCGCTGATCTCGACGGCCCTGGCCTATCTCCTGTTCTTCCGGATCATGCGGGCGGCCGGACCCAGCAACGTGATGCTCGTCACCTTCCTGATCCCGGTCAGCGCGATCTTGCTGGGCTCCGGCCTGCTGGGCGAGGCGCTGCGGCCGCGCCATTTCGCCGGCATGGCGGCGATCTTCGTCGGTCTCGCCCTGATCGACGGCCGGCTGTTCGGCACGGCACGGACGAGACCGGCCTAGGCCCAAAGACTTTATTGCCGAAAGATTATGAATTGTTCTAGGGTCGACTTGGCGGCTGGACGCTTTATTGGCCACGCCCCACTGACTGAGATATCGCGGCAAGCGATACGGGGAACAGGGGACGACCATGGATGTGCGGCAACTGCGATGCTTCATCGCGGTGGCAGAAGAGCTGCATTTCGGCCGAGCGGCCGAGCGGCTCGGCGTGGCTCCCCCGGCACTTTCCCGCCAGATCAGCGCGCTCGAGGACGAGCTCGGCGTCAATCTCCTGACCCGCACCACGCGGCAGGTCGCGCTGACGCGGGCGGGCCTGATCATGCTGGAGGAATCCAAGGGCATCCTGGTCAAGATGGAGCAGGCTTCGCGCGCCGTGCGGGAGGCCTCGCTCGCCTCCGGCAAGGTGCTGCGCGTCGGCGCCATCGACGCCGCCTCGTCGAGCTTCGTCCCGGAAGCTCTGATGACCTTCCGCAAGCGCTTTCCCGGCATCGAGATCAAGTTCGCGGAGGCGATGACGGTCGCGCTGGTACAGATGCTGGAGGCCGGCAAGCTCGACCTCGCGCTGGTCCGCCCTCCACGTAAACCCACCGACTGCGCCTTCGAGATCCTGCGCGTCGAGCGCCCGATCGTGGTGCTGCGCGAGGACCACCCGCTCGCCGCGCGCGAGCATCTGAGCATGAACGACCTGGTCGGCGAGCCCTTCGTGGTTCCCTCGAAGCGGATCCGTCCCTATGCCTACGATCTCGTCATGGCGTATTTCGAGAGCGTCGGCGCCGTGCCGAACGTCGTGATCGAGGCCACCGAGAAGCCGGCGATGATGTCGGCCGTGGCGGCGGGGCTCGGCATGGCGCTGGCGCCCGACTGGGTGTCGCGACTGTCCTTCCCGGGCGTCACCATGCGGCGGCTGCGCGGCGCGATGCTCGATCCGCCGCCGCCCGGCGCGCTCGTGGGCGTCGCCTGGCGGCCGCAGCAGAAGCTGCCGGCCCGCGACGACTTCCTCGCCATCCTGCGCGAAAGCGTGACCCTGCTCGAGGAGCGGCACGTTCTGCCGCTCGCCAACCCGCCCAAGCCGCAAAGGCAGTCGGCACGCCCGCTATCCCCCGCCGGAGGAACCCGATGAGCTTGAACCAGATAGAACGGGCGCAGGGGCTGCGCATACGCTCGACGCAGGACTTCGCGGGCGGGCTCTTCATGATCCTGCTGGCGCTCGGCGCCTATGCCTTCTCCTGGGACCTCCCGGCCGGCTCGCTGCGCCAGCTCGGCCCCGGCATGCTGCCCAAGGCCTTCGCCGTGATCTGCGGCGTCCTGGGAGCGATCCTGACCCTGACCTCGCTGCGCTACCATGGCGAGAAGCTCTCGGGCTGGTCCTGGAAAGGCGTGTTCTTCGCCCTCGGCGGCGCCTGCCTGTTCGCACTGACGATCCGCGGCTTCGAGATCGGCCCGGTTCAGGTCCCGGCGCTCGGCCTGCTGGTCGCCGGTCCGCTCCTGATCTTCTTCTCCGGCCTCGCCGCCGACGACCGCAAGCTCAAGGAGCTCGTGATCTTCGCGCTCGCCATGTCGGCGGGCTGCATCCTCCTGTTCAAATACGCGCTGAGCCTGCCGATCCCGCTCGCGCCCTGGCTTCTGGGTATCTGAGCGATGATGGAGACGCTTTCCCACCTCTCGCTCGGCTTCGGCGTCGCGCTGACGCTGAAGAACATCGCGCTCTGTTTCGCCGGCTGCCTGGTCGGCACGCTGATCGGCGTGCTGCCGGGCGTCGGCCCCATCGCCACGATCTCGATCCTGCTGCCGATCACCTTCGGGCTCGACCCGACGGGGGCGCTGATCATGCTCGCCGGCATCTATTACGGCGCGCAGTATGGCGGGTCGACCACGGCGATCCTGGTCAACATCCCCGGTGAAGCCACCTCGGTCGTCACCACGCTCGACGGCCACCAGATGGCCAAGCAGGGGCGTGCCGGCGTCGCGCTCGGCACCGCCGCGATCGGCTCCTTCTTCGCCGGCTGCGTCGCCACCGTGATCATTGCCGCGCTCGGCGCGCCGCTGACCAAGATGGCCCTGCTGTTCGGCCCGGCCGAGTATTTCTCCCTGATGGTGATGGGGCTGTGCTTCGCGGTGGTGCTCGCGCGCGGCTCGATCCTCAAGGCCTTCTGCATGATCATGCTCGGCCTGCTGTTCTCGACAGTCGGCACCGATCTCGAGACCGGGCAGGAGCGCCTCACCTTCGGCGTCGCCTCGCTCTCCGACGGCATCGACTTCTCGGTGCTGGCGATGGGCGTGTTCGGCTTCGCCGAGGTGCTGCGCAATCTCGAGAGCCCCGAGGCGCGCGACGTCGTCAAGGGCAAGATCGGCCGGCTCCTGCCGGGCTGGGACGACATCAAGCAGTCGATCGCGCCCGTGCTGCGCGGCACGGCGATCGGTGGCATCCTCGGCATTCTGCCGGGCAACGGGGCGGTGCTCGGCCCCTTCGCCAGCTACACCATGGAGAAGAAGATCGCGAAGGACCCGTCACGCTTCGGCAAGGGCGCGATCGAAGGCGTGGCCGGCCCGGAATCGGCCAACAACGCCGGCGCGCAGACCGCCTTCATCCCGCTGCTCACGCTGGGCATTCCGCCGAACGCGGTGATGGCGCTGATGGTCGGCGCGATGACGATCCACGGCATCATCCCCGGACCGCAGGTCATGACCCGCAACCCGGAACTGTTCTGGGGCATGGTCGCCTCGATGTGGATCGGCAACCTGATGCTGCTGATCATCAACCTGCCGCTGGTCGGGCTGTGGGTGAAGCTCCTGCAGGTGCCCTACCGCCTGATGTTCCCGGCGATCCTGATCTTCTGCTGCATCGGCATCTACTCGGTGAACAACCAGCCGCTCGACGTCGCCTTCACGGCGCTGTTCGGCCTGTTCGGCTACCTCCTGATCAAGCTCGGCTTCGAGCCCGCGCCGATGCTGCTCGGCTTCGTGCTCGGCAAGCTGATGGAGGAGAAGCTCCGGCAGGCGCTGATCATCTCGCGCGGCTCGTTCATGACCTTCGTCGAACGCCCCATCTCCGCCGGCCTTCTCGTCGTCGCCGTGCTGGTTCTGGCGATCGCATTGCTGCCGTCGATCTCGAAGAAGCGCGAGGAGGTCTTCACCGAATGACGGGGTTGCCGCCCCGGCATCCCCCCCTAGTCTTACGTCCGACAATCTCCAGGGAGGAATACGCATGAAGAAACTCGTTCTCGGGCTCGCCGCCGCGGCGACGCTGGCCTTGGCCGGCGGCGCGCAGGCGCAGGGCTATCCGACGAAGCCGGTCACCATGATCGTGCCCTTCGCGGCCGGCGGCCCGACCGACATCATCGCGCGCATCGTCGCCGACCACATGTCCAAGACGCTCGGCCAGCAGATCGTGGTCGAGAACGTCGCCGGCGCCGGCGGCACCACCGGCATCACCCGCGCGGTCACCGCCGCGCCCGACGGCTACACCATCGCCATGGGGCATCTCGGCACCTTCTCGGCGGCGCCTGCGACCTATCCCGGCCTGAAATACGACCCGATCAACGGCATGCAGCCGATCGGGCTGGCCGGCGGCACGCCGATCCTGATCGTGGCACGCAAGACCTTCGAGCCGAAGGACCTGAAGGAGTTCGTATCCTATGTGAAAGCGAACACCGACAAGGTGAACGAGGCGCATGCCGGCGTCGGCTCGGTCTCCTGGACGACCTGCACCCTGCTGAAGGGCGTTCTGGGCACTCCCAAGATCAACTCCGTCGCCTATCGCGGCACCGGCCCGGCGCTGAACGATCTCGTCTCCGGCCAGGTCGACTTCATGTGCGACCAGATCGTCTCCGTCGCCGAACAGGTCCGCGCCAATACGATCAAGGCCTATGCCGTCACCTCGGCCGAGCGCTCGCCGGCCCTGCCGGACGTGCCCACCACCAAGGAAGCCGGCCTGCCGGACTTCCAGATCGAGGCCTGGAACGGCATCGCCGGCCCGAAGGGCATGCCGAAGGAGGCGGTGGACAAGCTGGTCGACGCGCTCAACAAGGCGCTCAACGACGACGCGACCAAGAAGCGCCTGCTCGATCTCGGCACGGTCCTGCCGGACGCCGAGGCCCGCACCCCGGCCGGCTTCGCCGCGATCATCAAGCGCGATGCCGACAAGCTTTCGCCGGCTCTTTCCGCGGCGGTGAAGCAGTAATCCGCCCGGCACTCGGACACCAAACGGACGGCGGCCCTCCGGGGCCGCCGTTTGCGTTCGTGGTTATGCTCCCTGGACGGCGCAGCAGCGCATGAACCAGCAGGCCCTTGTTCCGATGAACGTTTTTCGAAAGCCTTACGGCGCGTTAACATCTCGTGACCGTCACAGGAGGAACCCTTCCCCGTTCCTCCGGTTGTCCTCGCCGAAGTCAACTTCGAGAGGAGAGACAATCATGTTCAAGAAGATTGCCATCGTTGCCGCGCTTACCCTTGCGCCGGCTGTCGCCTTCGCCCAGAGCCAGCCTTCGGGCGGCGCCGTCGGCGGCGCGACCAGCGGTGCCGCGGCTGGCGCCGTTGGTGGCGCCGTGGTCGGCGGCCCGGTCGGTGCGGTGGTGGGCGGTGTCGGCGGCGCCGTTGTCGGCGCGATCGTCGGCGATGCGGCCCAGCCCCGCTTCCGCACCTATGTCGTCGAGCAGCAGGTGCCGTCCTACACCTATGCCGAGCCGGTTGCGGTCGGCACGGTCCTGCCCGAGGAGGGCGTGGTCTACCATCGCCTGCCGGCTGAGTACGGCCCGCAGGCGACCCGCTACAATTACACGGTGGTGAACGACCGCACGGTGATCGTCGAGCCGCGTACGCGCCGCGTCGTGCAGGTCATCCAGTAAGACCGAAAGCGCGCCGAAGGCCCTGCCCATCCCGCCTGCCTTCGGCCGAGGCCCGCTCCGTTCTCCGGGGCGGGCCTCGCCATGTCATCAGCGCGTGCCGAACATCCGGTCGCCCGCATCGCCCAGCCCCGGCACGATGTAGCCGTGATCGTTGAGGCGCTCGTCGATCGCAGCCGTCCAGATGCGGACATCCGGATGAGCCGCACGCAAGCGGGCGATGCCCTCCGGCGCCGCTAGCAGACAGACGAAGCGAAGGTCCTTCGCTCCGCGCTCCTTCAGGCGCTCGACAGCGGCGACAGCCGAGTTCGCCGTCGCCAACATCGGGTCCATCACCACAATCATGCGCTCGGTGATGTCGGAGGGTGCCTTGAAATAGTATTCGACCGCCTGCAGCGTATCCGGATCGCGATAGAGCCCGATATGGGCGACGCGGGCGGCCGGCACCAGCTCCAGCATGCCGTCGAGAAAGCCGACGCCGGCGCGCAGGATCGGCGCGAAGACCAGCTTCTTTCCGGAAATGACCGGCTGCATCGATTTCTGCAGCGGCGTCTCGATCTCGATCAATTCGGTCGGCAGATCGCGCGTCACCTCGTAGCAGAGCAGCATGCCGATCTCGTTGAGGAGCTGGCGGAAGCTCTTGGTGGAGCGGTCCTTCTCGCGCATCAGCGTCAGCTTGTGCCGGACCAGCGGGTGATCGACGACGGTGACGCCGTCCTGGCTCGAAGTCATACGCCGGTTACCCCTCTATCTCGGACCTTGCTCTTGAACCTTGGCTTACCCTCAAAATACCGTACCATCGCTGACGATGGTCAAGGGTGGGCCGCCATCCACACGCTTTTCGCGCGCGATCCGGCGCCCGGCGGCCCAGGTGCCCCCTTCCAGCACCTTTGCGAGCGGCAATTCCTCGCGCGAGCGGCCGAGCCGCTGGCGGATGAGCGCGCCAACCTCGTCGAGCAGCGCGACGGTCAGCGCCCGCCATTCGACCACGAGCGGCGACGAGACCTCATGCGCCTTCGTCCGATCCGACTCGTCCTTGAGCGCGATGACGCCGCTATCGAGGAAGAGCCCGCCATTGCGGTATTCCGGCAAGCCGGTGAGGTCATCGACATCGACGACGGCGATGCCGGCCCATTGCAGCGGCTCGATCAGCGAATAGGTCAGCCATTGCGAGAGCTTGTGGAAGGGCACGAGCCCCTCGGTCGGCTCGCCCGGCGCGATCAGCGGATGGCGCCAGGTATCGCCGAGCGCGACCCCGGCGAGCGTCAGCCGAGACGGCCAGATGCCGCCGAAGGTGCCGAGCACTTCGCCGAGCATGTGCCCGGCGCGGAGCGTCCCGGTGTCGGCCTCGCCGGCGAAGCGGTCGAACAGGGCGCCGGGCCGCGACAGGCCCTGCCGCTCCAGCTCCTCGCCGAGGCGGTTGAGCAGCGCCGCGCGGCCTTCGAGCGCGAGCAGCGGATTGTCCGGCCCGGCCTGGAAGCCGTGCGCCAGCGCCGCCGCGTCGAGGCGCTTCAGGCCGTTCGCGTCGGCCTGCAGGGGCCTGGCGGGATCGCTGGAGAACAGGCCGGCGGCGAACATATCGAGCGAGGCGAGCGCCAGCCCCTCCGATCGCCCGATTTCACGGCCGCTCGCGGCATCGCGATAGCGCCAGTCCGGCCCCGCACCGGCATCGAGCAGGACGCTGACGACGGCAAGATCATAGGCGGCGCGGCCGCGCGCAGCGGGGTTCGCGAAAGCGGCGGCCTTGTCGAGCTTCTGCCAGCGATCATCGCCAGCGACGACGAAATGGCGCCAGCGGGCGTGGAAGGGGATGTCGAGCGTCGGATAGTTCGCACGGATCGTCTCCAGCACGTAGTCGGCGCAGGCTTCGAGCCGTTCCGGATGAACGCTGAAATGCAGGAGCCTGCCGGCGAGCCCGAGCTCCAGCATCTCCTGCGCGCGCGCGCGCACCGCAGCGGGTTTCAACAGGGCGCGGAACGTCTCGGGATCGCGGTCGGGCATCGTCAACTCGGCAGGCGTGCGGAATCAGAACTTGTCGAGGTCGCGCCCGACCGTCGATTTCAGGGCGTTGTCGCCGGGCGCGCCGTCGGGCGAATAATAGCCCGCCGCCTTCTTGGCCTCGATCTCGACGGAGGCGTCGGGCGGGATCCGCTCGGGCGGGATCGCGACGCGCTCGCCGATGGTAATGCCGCTCTCGACCATGGCGTCGTATTTCATGTTCGACATCGACATCAGCCGGTCGATATGGGTAACGCCGAGCCAGTGCAGCACGTCCGGCATGAGCTGCTGGAAGCGGGCATCCTGCACGCCGGCGACGCATTCGGTGCGCTCGAAATAGGTCGCGGCGGAATCGCCGCCCTCCTGGCGCTTGCGGGCGTTGTAGACGAGGAATTTCGTGACCTCGCCGAGCGCCCGGCCCTCCTTGCGGTTGTAGACGATCAGGCCGACGCCGCCGCTCTGGGCCTCCTTCACGCACTCCTCGATGCCATGCGTGAGATAGGGCCGGCAGGTGCAGATATCGGAGCCGAAGACGTCCGAGCCGTTGCATTCGTCATGGACGCGGCAGGCGATGCGCGTCTTCGGATCGGCGAGCCGCGAGGCCTCGCCCATGACATAGGCCGTGATCGAGCCGATCGGCGGCAGGAAGACCTTGAGGTCCGGCCGCGTGACGAGTTCGGGATACATGCCGCCGGTCTGCTCGAAGAGGGTGCGGCGCAAATCGCTCTCGGTCGTGCCGAAGCGCTCGGCGATGCCCGGCAGGTACCAGACCGGATCGACCGCGATCTTGGTGACGCTGATATCGCCCGACGCGTGCAGGATATGGCCGTCGGCGGCGAGGCGATGGGCGCCCATCGCGGCGAGGATCTCGGGCAGGTTGAGCCTGGCCTTTGTGATCGCGATCGAGGGGCGGATATCGATGCCCTCGCCGATCAGCTTGCCGAAATCCTGCGCGACCGTGTGGCCGAACGGATCGAGCGAGACGATCTTCTTCGGGTCGGCCCATTGCCGCTGCGGCAGGATTTCCGCCGTCGGATGGGTGTTGGTCAGGTCCGGGCGCTGCTGCGGGTTCATCGCGCGGGCCGAGATCGCCAGCGCCCGATAGACCGAATAGGAGCCGCCATGGGCGCCAATGACGTTGCGATCGGCGGGGTTTGTGGTCGAGGCGATGATCGGGCCGCGCTCGGCGGCGGTGGGTGCGCCCCATCGGATGGGGAAGCGCGCGGCGGCGCTGCCCGGCTCGGGATGGGAGGTCAGCCTGATATGGCCGTTGCGGTTCGGCGCGTTCATCGGGTTTCGCCCTGAAACGGATAAGGGCCCCGCGACGGCATGTCCGGGGCCCTCTGGATTTCGGTGAATCTGAACCAGCGCGAAGGCGCCGTCAATCGCCTTAGAAAACAGCGAGATAGCGCAAGAGCGAGATGATGCCGATCACGATGACGATGATCTGGACGATGTTCTTGATCTGCCCGTCGAGCGGGAGCATCCGCACCAGATAGAGCACCAGGCCGATGACGAGGATGGTGATCAGCAGCGAAATCAGGATGTTCATCGAAAACTCCGTATCTCGGCCGGAGAGCCGGCCCCCCGGAGCCCCGCCGCGACGCTCTCGCGGCATGTCGGCCCCGCGAACAGAACGTCGCGGGGCGGGAATAGGTTCCGGAGGTGGGTTTGCCGGCGAAAGGCGGCTGTTTGCAGGAACAGCGCGGGAGCCGCAAACAGAAAACCCCTCTCCTGCAAGGAGAGGGGTAGGGGTGAGGTGTAGACCCTTGGACCAGTCTGGCGCGAAACCAACCGCGGCCGCGGTCAGGGCACGACAAGGGCGACCAACGGCCTACCCCTCACCCTGCCCTCTCCCTCCGGGAGAGGGTTCCCCGCGCTGCCCCCGCCTTATCCGGCGATGCGATCGAAATCCGCGACCGCGCGCGTTGCCTGCCGGAGCTGGTTGAGCAGCTTCAGGCGATTGGCGCGCTGGGCCGGATCGGGATCGTTGACCGTGACCTTGTCGAAGAAGGCATCGACCGCCGGGCGGATTTCGGCGAGCGCGGCCATGGCGCCCTCGTAATCCTCGGCGGCGACGGCAGCCTCCGCCTTCGGCGTCGCCTGCGCGAGAGCGACGGCCAGCGCCTTCTCCTCGATCAGGCCGGCATCGGCGATGAGGTGCAGGTCCGGGCTGCCGGCGAAGGCGCCCTCCCCGTCCTTCTTCTCCTCGGCCTTGAGGATATTGGCGGCGCGCTTGTAGCCCGCGAGCAGGTTTTTGCCGTCCTCGGTATCGAGGAAGCGGCCGAGCGCGGCAACGCGGCGGGTGATGAGGTAAGGATTATCCTGACCACTAAGTTTACCAGCTACGTCTTCGGCTAACCCACCAAACTCATCTAACAACGCCTCATTGACGGCCGAAGTCGACACAACCGCCCTCACCAAATCGTAGCGGTGGTTCTGAGCTTTCAACTGCGTTTCGATGCGCTCATGCATAAACTCGAGCAATTGCATCTGAATACGCAGGACGCCGTGAAAGACGTGGTCAGACCAACCTTCGACCATCGGCGACGAATTCTCGAATGCCTCAACCATCTCTGGCTGATCAAGCATGCTTGAGACCTCTGCCACCTGCTCACGGCTGGGCGCGAAGAACTTCTCAGCTTCGGCGCTGAGGATTGGCACAGCAGCTAACTCAATGAATTTGGCTAACCCAATACGAATTTCGTTCTCGACCACCAGCCGGATCACGCCCAGCGCCGCCCTGCGCAGCGCGTAGGGGTCCTTGCTGCCGGTCGGCTTCTCGTCGATGGCCCAGAAGCCGACAAGGGTGTCGAGCTTGTCGGCCAGCGCCACCGCCACCGAGACCGGATCGGTCGGCACGCGGTCCGAGGGCCCGAGTGGCTTGTAATGCTCCTCGACCGCCGCGGCGACAGAGGCGTCCTCGCCCTGCAGCTCGGCATATTTCCGGCCCATCAGCCCCTGCAACTCGGGGAACTCGCCGACCATCTCGGTCGGCAGGTCGGCCTTGGCGAGCTTGGCGGCGCGCTCGGCCTTGTCCGGGTCGGCACCGACGATCGGCGCCAGTTCCTTCGCCAGCGCGGCGATGCGCTGCACGCGCTCGCCCTGCGTACCGAGCTTGGCGTGGAAGACGACGCCGAGCTTGTCGAGCTTGGCCATGCGCTGGTCCAGCGGCTTGGCGAGATCGAGCCCGAGCTTCCCGGCGCTGTCCTTGAGCGTATCGAGGTCCGGCAGCGAGCCGCGATCGGTCTGCCAGAAATAGGCGGCGTCCGAGAGGCGGGCGCGCACGACGCGGCCGTTGCCGGCGGTGATCGCCACGCCGCCATCACTGGCGACGAGGTTCGAGACCAGGATGAAGCGATTGGTGAGGTTGCCGGTCGCGGGATCGCGCAGCACGAAGCATTTCTGGTTGGCGCGGATGGTGGCGCGGATCGCCTCGCCGGGGATGTCGAGGAAGCGCTCCTCGAAGGAGCCCATCAGCACGACCGGCCATTCGACGAGGCCGGCGACCTCCTCCAGCAACCCCTCGTCCTCGACGAGGTCGAGCCCCTGCGCGAAGGCGAGGTTGCGGGCGTCGGTGAGGATGGTCTCCTTGCGCCGGTCGGCATCGAGCACGACCTTCGCCTTCTCCAGCGAGGTCACGTAGTCGTCGAGACGCTTCACCGTGATCGGGCCGGGCGCGTGGAAGCGATGGCCATAGGTGACGTTGCCGGAGACGATGCCGTCGACCTCGAAGGGCACGATCTCGGTGTCTTCGGTCTCGGCGCCGAAGGTGCAGAGGATCGAATGCAGCGGGCGGACCCAGCGCAGGCTGGCGCCCGCGGCGGACGCCTTGCCCCAGCGCATCGATTTGGGCCAGGGGAAGGAGCGGATCACCGCCGGGACGATCTCGGCGATGGCCTGGATCGTCTCCTGGCCGGGCTTCTCGATGATGGCGACGTAGGAATCGCCCTTCTTCGGGTCGCTGACGATGGTGGCCTGGTCGAGCGAGCTCAGCCCCGCCGCCTTGAGGAAGCCCTGAACGGCGGCCTCGGGCGCGCCGACGCGCGGACCTTTGCGCTCCTCGCGCACGTCGCGGCCGCGAACCGGCAGGCCGGCGACATGCAGAGCCAGCCGGCGCGGCGTGACGAAGGCCTTGGCGCCCTCATAGACCAGGCCGCGCTCGACCAGCGCGTCGGTGACGAGCTTCTTCAGGTCCTCGCCGGCCTTGCGCTGCATGCGCGCCGGGATTTCCTCGGAGAAGAGTTCGAGCAGAAGATCGGGCATCAGATGGCTCCCCCGCCGGCGGTCTTCAGCCAGGCTGCGCCGCAGGCCTTGGCGAGCTCGCGCACGCGCAGGATGTAGCTCTGCCGCTCGGTGACCGAGATCACGCCGCGCGCATCGAGCAGGTTGAAGATGTGGCTGGCCTTGATGCACTGGTCATAGGCCGGCAAGGCGAGTTCGTGGCGGGGCTGGTTGGCGCCGGCCGCCGGTTCGCCGGCAGCGAGCAGGGCCTTGCACTCGGCTTCCGCATCCGAGAAGTGCCGGAACAGCATCTCGGTATTGGCATGCTCGAAATTGTGCCGCGAATATTCCTGCTCGGCCTGCAGGAAGACATCGCCATACGAGATGCGGTCCTCGCCATCGAGGCCGTTGAAATTGAGGTCGTAGACGTTCTCGACACCCTGGACATACATCGCCAGACGCTCGAGGCCATAAGTCAGTTCACCCGCGACCGGCGCGCATTCGACGCCCGCGACCTGCTGGAAATAGGTGAACTGGCTGACTTCCATGCCGTCGCACCAGCATTCCCAGCCGAGACCCCAGGCGCCCAAGGTCGGGCTTTCCCAGTCGTCCTCGACGAAGCGGACGTCGTGCAGGCCGAGATCGACGCCGATGGCGCGCAGGGAGTCGAGATAGAGCTCCTGCAGGTTCGGCGGCGACGGCTTCAGGATGACCTGGAACTGATAATAGTGCTGCAGGCGGTTGGGGTTCTCGCCATAGCGGCCGTCCTTGGGGCGGCGCGAAGGCTGGACATAGGCCGCCTTCCACGGCTTGGGCCCGAGCGCGCGCAAAGTCGTCGCCGGATGGAAGGTACCGGCACCGACCTCCATGTCGTAGGGCTGCAGCACCACGCAACCTCGCTCGGCCCAGAAGCGCTGCAGGGTCAGCAGCAGCCCCTGAAAGGAGCGGGTCGGGTCCAGCGCCGGGGACGGCGTGGCGGGCGAATGCTGGGCGAGGGCGGACAAGGGCGAAAAGCCTTCCGAAAACGCGGATGAGTGCGGCGTGATTAGGGGTTTGCGCGGGGCGCGGTCAAGCCGGACCGGGGAACCGGGCTCGGACAGCATTCGTTCATGGACTGTCTGATAGGGCTGCAGCCGTCACTTGGATCGTCGGGTCTGAAGCCGCTGCGGCTCGGCCCGCAATCACAAGGAGTAAAGCCCATGATGACAACCCGTATGATCGCCGCCGCCTTCGGCGCGACCCTTCTCGGTGCCGCCATGAGCGCAGCGCCTGCCGACGCCGCGCCGGTTTCGGCCGGAACGCCGTTGGCAGCCCAGGCCGATTCCGGCCTGGTGCAGCAGGTCTGGCACCATGGCAGGCCGCATTACCGGCCCCGCCACCATTATCGCCGCCACTGGCACCGTCGCCGCTGCTGGTACGCGCCGCGCCGCGTCTGGAACGGCTGGCGCTGGGTGGTGCGCTCGGTACGCGTCTGCCGCTGAGCCACGCCTGGATGAAGGCAAGATGAACGGCGCGGTTTCGCGCCGTTCATGCCAAGAGTAATAGGGTCTTCCCAGGGCGCGTTTTTCAGATCCGCCGGCATCGGGCCGGCGCTTTCATTGGAGGAAGTTCTCATGATCCGGACGATGCTTCTCGGATTGACCCTCGCCGGTGTCGTCGGCGGCGCGGCGCTGACCACCGCTCCGGCGATCGCCGCCCCCGCCGCCGCGGCGCTGGCCCAGCCGGTGCAGGCCGCACCTGCCGGGGACCTGCTGCAGGAGGCGCAATACTACCGCGGCCCGCGCCGCTACTATGGCCGCCCCTATTATCGCCCGCGCTGCTTCTGGTCGAACCGGCGGGTCTGGAACGGCTGGCGCTGGGTCGTCCGCCCGGTGCGCGTCTGCCGCTGATCGCAGGCGACGTCGCAATGCGGCCATGATCGGGCCGCTCCCTGAAGAGAGGCTGAACGGCGCGGTTTCGCGCCGTTCAGGTTTCCGGGCCTAGCCTGCCCGTCATGGCGACTTTCGGTCCGACGGCTACCCTCAGCCGCGGCACTCCCTGGAGGATCTCATGTTCCGGACTCTGATTACGGGCCTCGTGGCCGCAGCCTCGCTGGGAGGAGCCGCCCTCGTCGCCTCCCCCGTCTCCGCCATGCCGCTGGCGCCGGCGGCGGCCAGCGCGGTCGCCGCCCCCGGCGAGCTGGTCCAGCAGGCCCAGTACTATTACGGCCCGCGGCGCTACTACCGCCCGCGCTATTACGGGCCGCGCTATTATGGCCCGCGCCGGTACTACGGCCCGCGCTACTACGCGCCGCCCGTCTACGTCCCACCGCCGGTCTATGGGCCGCGCTACTTCTACGGCCCGCGCTACTGGTAAGGCTCAGCCGAGCCTCGAGCGGCCGCGATGAACAGCCTCGCTCGCGGCCGTCAGGCGCCCGTCAGGTCCGTTGATCACGAAAGCCGGCAGCAGCTCTGCCGGCTTTCTGCTGTTGAGAACCGCCGTGACGATCACCCGGATCGCCGGGCGCTCGGCCAAGGCATGGACGGGCCGGATGACAAGAGCGCCGAAGCCGGTTTCGAGGCCGGACAGCAGCTCGGGCAGGGCCTCGGCGCGGTGGATCACCGCGATCGATCCCCCGGATCTCAACAGGCGCCGGGCTGCCCGCAGCCACAGCGCCAGATCGGTCTCCGCGACGTGCGCAGCGCGCCGGTTCGGCACCGGCGAGGCGCGCGTCCCGCCCGGCGGATAGAAGGGCGGGTTCATCGTCACCACGTCGAAGCTGGCCGGCAGCAGGCCGAGCGCCGCAAGCTCCTTCGCCTTCGCCGCCACATCGGCGAGGACGACCCGCGTTCTGTCGGCCACGCCGTTCAAGACCGCATTCTCGGCCGCGAGAGCAGCGAGGTCGGGATCGCGCTCCAGCAAGGTGGCGCGCAGCCGTGGCGCGTTCAGCGCCGCCGCGAGCCCGACCGTGCCGACGCCGGTGCCGATGTCGAGAAGATGCCCGCCATCCCGTTCCGGCAAGGCAGCCGCGAGCAGCACCGCATCGCTGCCGGCGCGATGGCCCTTGCGGGGCTGGCGCAGCCGCAGCCGGCCATCGAGCAGCCGGTCCTCGACGATCTCGCCGAGGCCGCCCGTCGCTTCCGCGTCAATCATCGCGCAGCTCGGCGCCGTAGCCTGCCTGGATCAACAGGGCGCGAGCGCGCCGCGCATCCTGCTCGCGCACCAGCAGCCGGCGCGGGAACGCACCGATCATGCCTTCGAGCGCGCTGATGTGCTGGTCGGCAATCAGGCAGTCGAGATCGGCCGCGCTCAGAAGCGCCTCGAGCGCGCCGAGCAGGACCAGATCGTTGGTGCGGACGAGTTCATGCATGCCGCCATGGAGCCGAAGCGCGGCGCCGGGCGCAAGGGCGATCTGGCGAGCCTGCGGCGTTGCGGTGCGATTGCGGGGGCTGGCGTCCCATGCGACGGTTGTGGCAATGGCTTCTGGCGCGCCGCGCGGCGTGCGAGTCCGGCGGGAGTTTGTCCATTGGGTGTCGTCGTCTCCTTTGAGGAACGGGAATCGGGCCAGCGAGGCATCGAGCCGCTCGTGGCACTGACGCGCGATGACATGGAGCGCGTCAATGCGATGATTCTGTCGCGCACCGGCTCGGACGTGACGATGATTCCGGAAGTCGCCAATCACCTGATCTCGTCGGGCGGCAAGCGGCTGCGGCCGATGCTGACGCTGGCGATGGCAGACCTCTGCGGCTACCGGGGCGAAGGCCATGTGAAGCTCGCCGCTTCCGTCGAGTTCATGCACACCGCCACGCTGCTCCACGACGATGTCGTCGACGAGAGCGACATGCGCCGCGGCAAGCTCGCCGCCCGCATGCTCTGGGGCAACGAGGCGAGCGTGCTGGTCGGCGATTTCCTGCTCGGCCAGGCCTTCAAGATGATGGTCGAGGTCGGCTCGCTGCGCGCGCTCGACATCCTGTCGACCGCGGCCGCCGTGATTGCGGAGGGCGAGGTGTTGCAGCTCTCCGTCGCGAAGAACACCGAGACGACCGAGGACGAGTACCTCTCCGTCATCCGCGGCAAGACGGCCGAGCTCTTCGCCGCCGCCTGCGAGGTCGGGCCGGTGATCGCAGGTTCGTCGAAGGCGAACGATGCCGCGTGCCGCAGCTACGGCCTCAATCTCGGCATTGCCTTCCAGCTCATCGACGATGCGTTGGACTATGGCGGCGTCGCCGCCAAGCTCGGCAAGAACACCGGCGACGATTTCCGCGAAGGCAAGATCACCTTGCCGGTCGTGCTCTCCTTCCGCCGCGGCAGCGATGAGGAGCGCGCCTTCTGGAAGCGCACCTTGCAGGACGGCGATGTCCGCGACGGCGATCTCGAACAGGCGCAGGCGCTGATGCGCAGGCACAAGGCGCTGGAGGATACGATCGAGCGCGCGCGCCACTACGCCAAGATGGCGAAGGATGCGCTCGGCCTGTTCCCCGCCTCGCCGATGAAGCAGGCGCTCAACGACGCCGTCGATTTCTGCGTGGCGCGGGCCCACTGAAGCATCGGAGCGAAAAGCGGACTCCGCTTTTCAGAACGGTCCGGTGCGGTGCCAACACGACACATCATCATTATCGCGTCCGATCGGATGACCCGAGCCGGCGGAAGCCTCACCGCAACAGCGTCGCCCTCACCCACCAGCCGGGTCGCTCGCTCGCCAGCGCGGCGGCCGCGGCGGCGCTGGCTTGGCGATCGCCGAACAGGCCAAAGCAGGTTGCGCCCGAGCCCGACATGCGGGCGAGCCGTGCTCCGGGCAGCGCGGCCAGCCGCTCGATGACCTCGCCGATTTCCGGTGCCAGGCGCCCAGCCGGCGCGGCGAGATCGTTGCCGGAGCTTGCCAGCAAGGCGTGAAATGCCTCAGCTTCGGCGGGTGGCGCCGCCCAATCCTCCCGCGCGATCCGCAAGGGGCCGCCCGCCGCCAAGCCCAGAGCGCGGAAAACGCCGGCAGTCTCGACCGGCACGCCCGGATTGACCAGCACGGCGAACAGCGAAGGGAGTCGCAAGGCCGGCCCCAGCCTGTCGCCGATGCCGGACATCAGCCGCGCCCGCGATTCGAGGCAGACCGGCACATCGGCGCCGACACTCGCGGCCGAAGCCCGCAATCGTGGATCGGCGAGCGGAATTCGATTGAGCCGCGCGAGCAGGCGCAAGGCCGCCGCCGCATCGGCCGAACCGCCACCGATGCCGGAGGCGACCGGCAGCCGCTTGACCAGGTGAAAAGCGCCCGTCCGCGCGCCTGGAAATGCATCCTCGAAAGCGCCTGCCGCCCGCAGCACGAGATTGCCGTCCTCGGCGTCCAGCCCGGCGGCGCGCGGGCCGGAAAGCGTCAGCGCGAGGGGGCGGAGCGGGTCTAGGCTCAGCTCGTCCGCGACGCCGGCGAAGGCGACCAGGCTTTCCAGCTCGTGATAGCCATCGGCACGCCGGCCGCGCAGACGCAGGTCGAGATTGACCTTGGCGCGGGCGCGCGTCCGCAGGAGCGGCGCGCCATCCCGCGAAGCGGAACCGGCGCGGGGTTCGCCCTCGGTTTCAGGCGCCATCGGAACGGCGGCGTCAGCCGCCATCCTTCTTGGTCTGCTCGGCAGGCGTGTTCTGGTCTCCGGCATTGGCGGAGGGCGGCTCGTCCAGCCCGCGCTCGATCTTGCGCAGGATGTTCGGCAGGTCCTCGGGCTCCGGCTTGAGGTCGCGAGCGTGGTTCCACTGGAACTTCGCCTCGAGCTTGCGGCCCGTCTTCCAGTAGACGTCGCCGAGATGGTCGTTGATCACCGGGTCGGAGGGGCGCAGTTCCGCCGCCCGCTCGATCTCGCGCGAGGCGTCTTCATAGCGGCCGAGGCGGTAATAGGCCCAGCCCAGCGAATCGATGATGTAGCCGTCGCGCGGCCTGAGCTCGACCGCCCGGCGCAGCATGTCCAGCCCCTCGTCGAGCTTCATGTGCTTGTCGACCAGCGAGTAGCCGAGATAGTTCAGCACCAGCGCACGCTCGCGGCCGAGGGGGTCGGGCAGGAGTTCGAGCGCCTTGCGCAGATCGGCCTCGGCCTCGGGCCAGCGGTTGATCCGCTCGCGCGCGATGCCGCGGAAATAGAACAGGTCCCAGTTGGCCCGGCCCGGCGAGGCGAGCTTCTCGATCGCCTTGTCGTAGGTGTCGGCGGCCTCCTGGAACTGCTTGCGGGAGCGATAGATATTGCCGAGCGCGGCGAGCGCGTCGACATCGTCCGGTCGCTCGGCGATGACCTTGTCGAGGTGCTTCACGGCCTCGTCGTGCTTGCCGAGGTTCTCGAGAGCAAGCCCGGCCTGGATCTCGGCATTGGGACGCAGCGGCGAGGTGGCCGGCATCTTCTCGTAGACTGCGACCGCGTCCTCGGGCTGGCGCGAACGCTCCAGGATGTCGCCCAGCGTCAGGACGGCAAGGTCGTGGCTCGGGTCGAGATAGATCGCCATGCGCAGGTAGAGCAGCGCTGCCGCCTCGTCGCCCTGACGATTGCCGGCGCTGGCGAGCCCGTAGAGGACTTCGGCCGCACCCTGCTGGGGCGTCGCGATCTGGCGCGGCGGCGCCTCCTTCTTCGCGACCAAAGCCATGCCCTCCCGGATGATCGGATGGTTCGGCAGCAAACGGTCGAATTCGGCATAGGTCGCGGCGGCGCCGTCGAAATCGCCGCTGCGGGCCTGGAAGCGGGCCCAGAGGTCGACGAGGCGCAGCGTCGTCTTCTCGGCATCGTAGGCGCTCTTCAGGCGCTTTTCGG
Source organism: Allobosea sp. 67-29 (assembly GCF_001898115.1). Lineage (GTDB taxonomy): Bacteria > Pseudomonadota > Alphaproteobacteria > Rhizobiales > Beijerinckiaceae > Allobosea. Next base: position 572,372 of record NZ_MKSQ01000008.1, read on the forward strand.
CGTCGCTGCGCCGGCCGGCCGCGTCGAGGATGAGACCGGCGTGATAGTCCCGGAACAGATTATAGGAAGGTTCGCCCTTGAGGCGCTCGAGCGTGTCGATGGCGCGGCGGGTGTTGTGGGAACCGAGATACGACCAGGCCGAAAGCAGCGTCGCGGTGATGTCGGCCGCACGCCCCCGCCCGCCGCGCTGCAGGTGGTTGCGCGCGGTCTGGTAGCTCTTCTGCTTGATGGCGCGCACGCCGATGACGAGCTGCGCGAGACCATTGCCGGGATCGATGCGGATCAGCCGGTCGGCGGCGCGGAAGGCATCGGGCATCGAACCATCGGCCAGGAAGGCGACGAAGGCGCGCTCCAGCAGATCGTTGTTCTGCGGATCTTCCTTGATCGCCTCGCGCAGATAGACCGATGCCGCGCCGAGATCGCGCGAGGCGCCGGCGACGATGGCGGCGAGATAGTTGCCCTCGAGCGTATCGGCGGGCTCGAGCGATTCGGCGGCGCGCGGTGTCGCACCTTGCGCGGCGGCGGCCACCGGCAGCGCCAGAACCAGAGACAATGCGGCAGCCGTACCGGAGGCACGCACCTTCTTCATAAATGTCACGACTGCCATTCTCCCTCGGCCCGACGCCTCACTGTTCCGGGGCGCCCTTCCAGCGGACCGTGATCGCTCGCGTAGGCGGTCAAGATGGCCGTTTCCGGGCGAACCGGCAAGCCGCAGCTTTTCCCGACCACGCCCTCAGGCGCAAACTGCGCAATGCCTTGTTTTCTCGCATGTTCCTGCCACGCGGCGAGCCTGCACAGCCCGAAATGGCGGCAGTTTCCTCGCAGATGCGACAATTTCGTAGCGGCGGCGCAACAGTCGTCCAAAACCGCACGACGGAGAGGAACATGCAACTGAAACCGGTCACCCTCCGCTCAGCGGCAAGTCTATATTCTTGCTGCCCGTAGATCATGCGGGCGTTCTATTGAGGGCTTTCAAATGAAAAAGATCGTCCTGAGCATTGCAGCAGTGGCGCTTCTTGCCGGATTCGTGGCCGGCTGCGCCAAGGAAGAGCCGAAGCCGACGGCTCCGATCGTCCGCAAGGGCTGATCATCGCGACGAAACGACAATGGGCGCTCCGGCTGGCGCGCCCATTGTGCTGACGAGGCTCCGCCGCAGCCGGCGGCCACACCGATCACATATTCGCGTAGCCGGGGCCGCCGCCGCCTTCCGGCACCGTCCAGGTGATGTTCTGGGCTGGATCCTTGATGTCGCAGGTCTTGCAGTGGACGCAGTTCTGCGCGTTGATCACGAAGCGCGGATTGGTCTTCGCCTCCGCATTCTCGTAGACGACCTCGTAGACGCCGGCCGGGCAGTAGAGCCGCGCCGGCTCGCCATAGAGCGGGAGGTTCTTGGCGATCGGGATCGTCGGGTCGGCCAGCTTCAGATGCGCCGGCTGGTCTTCCTCGTGATTGGTCGAGGAGAGGAACACCGATGAAAGCTTGTCGAAGGAGATCTTGCCGTCCGGCTTGGGATAGCTGATCGGCGTGACCTCGGCGAGCGGCTTCAGCGTCGCGTAGTCCGGCTTGCCGTGCTTCAGCGTGCCGAAGGGCGACCAGCCGAAGAGCTGGTTCAGCCACATGTCGATGCCGCCGAGCCCGATGCCGACGAGGGTGCCGAACTTCGACCAGAGCGGCTTGACGTTGCGGACCGGTTTCAGATCCTTGCCGATGGCGCTGTCGCGCCAGCTCGTCTCGATTTCGACGACCTCGTCATGGCTTCGGCCCGCCTGCAGCGCCGGCACCAGCTTGTCGGCGGCGAGCATGCCGGAGAGGATGGCGTTGTGGCTGCCCTTGATGCGCGGCACGTTGACGAAGCCGGCCGCGCAGCCGATCAGCGCTCCGCCCGGGAAGGTCAGCTTCGGCACCGACTGGAAGCCGCCCTCGGTGATGGCGCGCGAGCCATAGGCGATGCGCTTTCCGCCCTCGAAGGTGTCGCGGATCAGCGGATGGGTCTTAAAGCGCTGGAACTCGTCGAAGGGCGAAAGCGTCGGGTTCTGGTAGTTCAGATGCACGACGAAGCCGACCGAGACCAGATTGTCGTCGAAATGATAGAGGAAGGAGCCGCCGCCGGTGGTGTTGTCGAGCGGCCAGCCGAAGGAGTGCTGGACGCGGCCCTTGTGGAACTTCTCCGGCTTGACCTGCCAGAGTTCCTTCAGGCCGATGCCGTATTTCTGCGGCTCGCGGCCTTCGTCGAGGCCGAACTTCCGGATCGCGATCTTCGAGAGTGAGCCGCGCGCGCCCTCGCCCAGCAGGGTATAGCGCCCGCGCAGTTCCATGCCGCGGGTGAAGCGGTCGGAAACGGTGCCGTCCTTGGCGATGCCCATGTCGCCGGTGGCGATGCCGGCGACCGAGCCATCCTCGTTGTAGAGTAGTTCGGCGGCGGCGAATCCCGGATAGATCTCGACGCCCAGCGCCTCGGCCCGCGCCGCCAGAAACTTCGCCACCAGCCCGAGCGAGCCGACGAAATTGCCGTGATTGTTCATCAGCGACGGCATGCCGAAATTCGGTAGGCGGATGCCGTTCGGCTCGGTCAGGAAATAGAAGACGTCCTCCTTGACCTCGGTGGTCAGGGGCCGCTCGGGATCGTCGCGCCAGTCCGGCACCAGCCGGTCGAGGCCGATCGGGTCGATGACCGCGCCGGAGAGGATGTGGGCGCCGACCTCCGCACCCTTCTCGACCACGACGACGGATATCGTCTCGTCGAGCTGCTTCAGACGGATGGCGGCGGCGAGCCCTGCCGGGCCGGCACCGACGATGACGACATCGTAGTCCATGCTCTCGCGCGGTTCGCTCTGCGCTTCCTTCAGATCCATCCCGTCCTCCGCATGCGAAAACGCATCACTCAATTAGTTTATATATAAACCATCTTGCCCGCCCGCTCAACGCCGGGCGCTATCCAGTCTGGAAAACCTCTATCCAAGCCTATGGGCCGCTTTGCAACCGCGAAGGCTCGCGAACCGGCTTTGCAGCGTATAGGATGCCGCGATGAGCCTGTCCGACGCAGCCCCTCCAGACGAGCCGAGCCCCTATGAGCTCCTGAGCTGGTACGCCGAGATGGGCGTGACGGAAGCGCTGGACGACGAGCCGCACGATCAATTTGCCGAACCCGCATCACCGCCGGCCCAGCGCACGCCGCTCTCCCCTGTCCGGACGCCGGGGAGCCCGGTGCGGCTGGCCGCGAGCCGCCCGATCGCGGCCGCCGCCACTGCCCCCGACGACGCCGCGCTGACCGCGCGCGCCCTGGCGCGCGAGGCGCGCACGCTCGACGAGCTCAGGGAGGCGCTGGCCAGGTTCGAGGGCTGCGCGCTCAAGGCCACTGCCAAGAACCTCGTCTTTTCCGACGGCAATCCGGCCGGGCGGGTGATGATGGTCGGCGAGGCGCCCGGCGCCGACGAGGATCGCATCGGCCTGCCCTTCGTCGGCCGCTCGGGCCAGTTGCTCGACCGAATGCTGGCGGCAATCGGGCTCAGCCGGAAGGACGATGTCTACATCGCCAACCTGCTGCCCTGGCGCCCGCCTGGCAATCGGACTCCGACGCCGCAGGAAGTGGCGATCTGCCTGCCCTTCATCCAGCGCCAGATAGAACTTGCGGACCCGGACATCCTGGTCTGCGTCGGCGCCCCGTCGGCCCAGGGCCTGCTCGGCTTCAAGGGCATCATGGCCTCGCGCGGCAAATGGGTGGAATACGACACGGGCGCCCGGCGCATCCGCGCGATCGCGACGCTGCACCCGGCCTATCTGCTGCGCCGGCCGCTCGACAAGCGCCTGAGCTGGCGCGACCTGCGCGCCTTGAAGGCCGCGCTCGACACCGAAGGACAATAGCACGGGGAACCGGGAGCGACCTGCCCGCGCGGCGCCGGGGCTCGAGCGGTGGCGCCGCAGCAGCGGATACGGAACCGGCGCAGTCAGCCCGCGTTCAGCCGTCGCCGGTGAGGATGCCGGAATTCGTCGCCTCTTGAGTTCGTCGTCTCTCTTGGCGAAATTGCGAAGAGTTTCGTCGGGGGCCCTGACATGCAGTGGGAAGACTATCGCCAGTCCGACAATGTCGAGGACCGGCGCGGAAGCGGCGGCGGCGGCGGCTTCGCGGGCATGCCCGGCGGCCGCGGCGGCATCGGCATCGGCACCATGGTGGTGCTCGGCCTGCTCGGCTGGGCGCTCGGCATCGATCCGCGGATCCTGATCGGCGGCGCCGAGATGATCGGCGGCATCGGCGGGCGCGAGCAGACGCCGCAGACGCGCCAGTCGTCGGGTCCGCCGCAGGACCAGATGGGACGCTTCGTCTCGGCCGTGCTGGCGCAGAACGAGGACGTCTGGACCAAGGTGCTGCCGCAGCAGGCCAACACCCGCTACCAGGCGCCTCAGCTCGTGCTCTATTCGGGGATCAACCGCTCCGGCTGCGGCGTGGCGCAGGCGGCGATGGGGCCGTTCTACTGCCCGAACGACCGCAAGGTCTATCTCGACACCTCCTTCTTCCAGGAGATGCAGCGCAAGCTCGGCGGTGGCGGCGACTTCGCCTATGCCTATGTCATCGCCCATGAGGTCGGCCATCACATCCAGAACCTGATCGGCATCCTGCCGCGCGCCAATCAGTTGCGGGAACGCTCCTCCGAGCGCGATTCGAACGCGATCTCGGTGCGGATCGAGCTGCAGGCCGATTGCTTCGCCGGCGTCTGGGCGCACAACATCGAGGCGATGGGCCGTCTCGACCAGGGCGATATCGAGGAGGCGATCCGGACCGCCTCGGCCATCGGAGACGACAAGCTGCAGAAGGCTGCGCAAGGCGTCGTCGTGCCGGACTCCTTCACCCATGGCTCGTCGGCGCAACGGACCAAGTGGTTCAACACCGGCTTCCAGTCGGGCTCCATGCAGAGCTGCGATACGTTCCGCAATCAGGTCTGACGGCGCGCCTCATCGGCGCGACCCGACGATTTTTTTTGCGACGCGTTGAACCGCCCCGCCTGCGGCCGCGACGAATGAGGGCACTTCTCCTGTTTCGAGCCCCTTCTCGCCCCGCCAGCCCTGCTGGCGGGGCGCTTCTTTTCCGGGCTGCCGAGCGTCTTCCGGCAGAGCCAGCACCGACCCGTCACGGCGACGCCGCGACGGGCAGACATGCGGGCCTGCGCTAACCGTCGGCGCGCTCTCGGCCGACGGGCAAGCGTTGCGGCGACGCCGCGAGTCGGCCCAGGATCGCAGCACCCTTCGGCACGACAAGGCCAGGCCTCAGCGCGCGGGGCTCGCAGATGATGGCGGCGCGTTCCCGCAGCGAACGGCCAAGGCCCCGCAGAGGCAGCAATGCGGGAATGCCGGGCGCGGTCAGCAGATGACGCTCGACCGCCTCGACCCAATGGAGCTGCGGCACATCGCCGGAATCGAGCAGCAGCAGCCTGTCGCCGCGCGCCGCCGCAGCACCGCCCTGCCAGGCTTCCGCCGCGCCGGCGCGCAGGTAGCTTGCCCCCGTCGCATCGGCGATGCGCTCCAGATCGTTCTCGCCCCGGGTGTCAACAACGACCGCATGCCCGAGGAAGCCGTCCGCCACCGCGGGAATCAGCACGGAGAAGGTGGCGGCCAAAGCGTGCGCCGAGCCGGGCGCGCGGATCACGGCAGTGAGCATACGCAATGTCTATGGCGCAGCGCAGCATGCCGCAATCCTGCCACTTGCCTTTTGTTCTCCTTATGTTCACATTCCAGCAAGAGACGGGCGCCGATTCCCGGCGTCCGACGGGATCGAACAGCCATGCGCCAGGCCAGACCGACCTCCCGGCCGATGCCGACGGCCCAGCCGCTCCGGCGCCAGGACAGCGAGTCGATGTCGATCTCGGCGCGCGTGGCACCGGCCGATCCGCTCGCCCATGCCGGACACCGCATCGATCCCGAGCGGCGGCGGGGCCGGGGCGCCACGATCAATCCCGGCGGCCGCTACGAGGCCGAGCAACGCGTCGCCGAGGATGACGGCTGGGGCTCGCTCGGCGAGTTGCCGCCTTTCCGGACCGAGGTCGCCTATGAGAAGGCGCGCAGCATCATCACGCGCAACGACTCGCCGGACATCTCCTTCGACCGCTCGATCAATCCCTATCGCGGCTGCGAGCATGGCTGTGTCTACTGCTTCGCGCGGCCGACCCACGCCTATCTCGGGCTCTCGCCGGGGCTCGACTTCGAAAGCAAGCTGACGGCCAAGCCCGATGCGGCCGCTCTGCTGGAGAAGGAGCTGTCCTCGCCGTCCTACCAGCCGCGCACCATCGCGATCGGCACCAATACTGATCCCTACCAGCCGATCGAGAAGAAGCTCAGGATCATGCGGCAGGTGCTGGAGGTGCTGGCGAAGTTCAACCATCCGGTCGGCATCGTCACCAAATCGGCGCTGGTTCAGCGCGACATCGACATCCTCGCGCCGATGGCGGCGAAAGGACTGGTCAAGGTCGCGCTCTCGGTGACGACGCTCGACCCGAAGGTCGCGCGCGGCATGGAGCCGCGCGCCGCCTCGCCGCCGAAACGGCTGGAGACGATCCGGAAGCTGTCGGAAGCCGGCATCCCGGTGACGGTCCTGGTGGCGCCGATCATCCCGGCGATCAACGAGCATGAGATCGAACGCATCCTGGATGCGGCCAAGGCGGCCGGCGCGCGCGAAGCCGGCTATGTGCTGCTCAGGCTGCCGCTCGAAGTGCGCGACATCGTGCAGGAATGGCTGCTGACGCATCACCCCGACAAGCTGCGGCATGTGATGTCGCTGATCCGCTCCACCCGCGGCGGCAAGGACTACGATTCGCAATGGGGCCAGCGCATGGTGGGCTCGGGGCCCTATGCCTGGATGGTCGGCCGGCGCTTCGAGATGGCGGCCGAGCGCATCGGCTTCGATACGGCGCGCCGGCGGCTGCGCACCGACCTGTTCGTCAAGCTGGAGAAGGAGAAAGCGCAGCTCAGCCTGTTTTGAGTCGGCAGTCGTCGCGGGCAGATTGCGCGCTGGCGAAGGCAGCGCGGGAACCCCTCTCCTATCGGGAGACAGGCTTCACGCAGCGCCATCTCCGTTTTCGTTCTATGCCGGAGCACTCGCCGGCCCTCTGGCACCGGCAGCCTATCCGTTGCATAACCCCGCCATGCCCGCCGATTTCAGCCGCGAGACGCTCGCCATCACCGAAGGCCGCTGGCCGCTCGCCGGCGTCGACGAAGTCGGGCGCGGGCCGCTGGCCGGCCCAGTCGTCGTCGCCGCGGTGATTCTCGATCCCGCACGCGTGCCGGACGGGCTCGACGATTCGAAGAAGCTGGCGGCGCCGATCCGCGAGGAGCTGTTCGGCGAGATCATGGAGCGGGCGCTCGCCGTCTCCGTCGCCAGTGCCACCGCGATCGAGATCGACAGCGTCAATATCCGGCAGGCGACACTGCTGGCGATGCGCCGCGCCGTCGCCGGCCTGCCGCTCGCGCCGCTGCATGTTCTGGTCGACGGCAACGATCCGCCGTCGCTGGCTTGCGGCTGCGAGGCGATCATCGAGGGCGACGGCGCGATAGCCTCGATCGCCGCCGCCTCGATCGTCGCCAAGGTGACGCGGGACCGGATGATGGCGCGGCTCTGCCGACACTACCCGGCCTATGGTTTCTCCGACCATGCCGGCTATGCGACGCCGCGCCACCGCCGCGCCATCGCGGACCACGGCCCCTGCCCCGAGCACCGCTATTCCTTCGCACCGGTGAAGGGCGTCTGGTTCCGGTAGGACGCGGCCCGGGCTGCCCCAAGGGCACGTTCGCCGGTTAACGCCCGTTTACGAATTTCCTTTTTCTGCCAAAGGGCTAGGCAAAAACTGCAGCCCCAGAATGGCACGCATTTTTTTCAAACCGGAAACCCCGCCTTTACCCTGACTCGCCAGTATCGCGCTCGTTGAAGTTGCGTAACGGTCTTGGCGTCATGGGTATCTCGCGTACCGGGACCGCCAGCGCTCCCGTCCGGATTCAGGTTTCGCGTACCGGACGGCCCGCGCTGGGGGCTCGGATGAAGGCCAAGGGCCTTCCCGAACAGAACGGCGTTCCTCAGGAGCTGCCGCTCGATCAGATTATCGTCGGCGACTGCGTCGCGGCGATGAACGCGCTGCCGTCGGCGAGCGTCGATCTGATCTTTGCCGATCCTCCCTACAATCTCCAGCTCGGCGGCGACCTGCGCCGGCCCGACGACAGCCTCGTCGACGCGGTCGACGACGACTGGGACAAGTTCGCCTCCTTCGCCGAATACGACGCCTTCACGCGGGCCTGGCTCGCCGCCGCGCGCCGGGTGCTGAAGCCGGACGGCGCGCTGTGGGTGATCGGCAGCTACCACAACATCTTCCGCGTCGGCGCGATCCTGCAGGATCTCGGCTACTGGATGCTGAACGACATCGTCTGGCGCAAGGCCAATCCGATGCCGAACTTCCGCGGGCGGCGCTTCACCAACGCGCATGAGACGCTGATCTGGGCGGCGCGCGGCGAAAGCTCGAAATACACCTTCCATTACGAGGCGCTGAAGGGCGGCAACGACGACCTGCAGATGCGCTCCGACTGGTATCTGCCGCTCTGCACCGGCGATGAGCGCCTGAAGGACGCCGCAGGGGCCAAGGTCCATCCGACGCAGAAGCCGGAAGCGCTCTTGGCACGCGTGCTGCTCTCGGCCTCGAACCCCGGCGACGTGATCCTCGATCCGTTCTTCGGCACCGGCACGACCGGCGCAGTCGCCAAGGCGCTCGGCCGCCGTTTCATCGGCCTGGAGCGCGAAGAGGTCTATGCCAAGGCGGCGCGCGAGCGCATCGCCGCGGTGCAGCCGCTGGCGCCGGAAGCCTTCGCGGCAGCGCCTTCGAAACGCTCCGAGCCGCGCATCCCCTTCCTGAGCATCGTCGAGGCTGGGCTGGTGAAGGCCGGCGAGACGGTGATCGACGAGAAGCGCCGCCACAAGGCGGTGGTGCGCGCCGACGGCACCCTGATGCTGGGCCCGGCGATCGGCTCGATCCACAAGGTCGGCGCGCTGGCGCAGGGCCTGCCCGCCTGCAACGGCTGGACTTTCTGGCATGTCGAGCGCGCGGACAAGCTCGTCTCGATCGACGTTTTCCGCAGCGCCGCCCGCAGCGAGCTCGCCAAGGCGGGCTGAGCGCTTGTCGGTTTCCGTTGGCAGGCGAGGCTTCAGCTCGCCTTTCGGCCGGCAAGCCCGGCGCGTTCCACCACCTTGAGCATCAGGCTGGGCAGGGGCTCGCCGGCGAGCGCCGCCAGGGGCGTGAAACGCATACCGGCAGGCGGCGCGGTCCGTGGCAGCACCTCGGCCGTAAACACGGTCAGCTCCAGCGGAAAATGGGTGAAGACGTGGCGCACCGGCTCCGCGAGCCTGTGCCAGCGCAGCGGCAGCGGCGCATCCTGCGCCGCGCCGTCGAGCTCGTAATCGGCCCGCCATTCGCTGGTCGGCACCTCCGCCATGCCGCCGAGCAGGCCCTTCGCCGGGCGCGTGCGCAGCAGGATCGCGCGGTCGGCGCGGATCAGCACGAAGGCTGCGCCGTAGCGCGTGATTCCGGCCTTCTTCGGCGCCTTGCGCGGAAAGCTCTCCTGCGTGCCCTCGATCCGTGCCCGGCAGGGCTCGCGCCATGGGCAGAGCCCGCAGGCCGGATTGCGCGGGGTGCAGATGGTGGCGCCGAGATCCATCAGGCCCTGAGCGAAATCGCCAGGCCGGTCATGCGGCAGCAGCGCCAGCACCTTGTCCCGGACCTGCGGCCGCGCACCGGGCAAGGCGTCCTCGATGGCGAAAAGCCGGGTCATCACACGCTCGACATTGCCGTCCACCGCGGCCGCCGGCCGGTCGAAGGCTATCGCTGCGACGGCGCCGGCCGTATAGGCGCCGATGCCGGGCAAGGCGCGCAGGGCTTCTTCGGTATCGGGGAAGCGGCCGGCATGCTCCGCCACCACCGCCTGCGCGCAGGCATGGAGGTTGCGGGCGCGGGAGTAATAGCCGAGTCCGGCCCAGGCCTGCATGACCTCCTCGGACGGGGCTTCGGCCAGCGCCCGCACGGTCGGGAAGCGGGCCATGAAGCGCTCGTAATAGGGCTTCACCGCCGCGACCGTGGTCTGCTGCAGCATGATCTCGGATGCCCAGACGCGGTAGGGATCGGGGCGCTCGCCCGCTCCCGCCCGCCACGGCAAGGCGCGGCGATGCCGGTCGTACCAGGCGAGGAGGTCGGCGGCGCGTGGAGCCGGAACGGGAGCGTCCATGCCGCCGATGTAGCGCGACGGAGCGTGGCTGCGAAAGGCCCGGACGGCAATCGATCCCGCCAGGCACGCCTTTCGATGGACAGCGCCCGCGGTCGGCTTCACTGATGGGCCATGCTCGCGCTCGACCACCTCAGCGTCATCGCCCCCACCCTGGCGGAGGGGGTCGACCATGTCCGGGCCTGCCTCGACCTCGACGTCCCGTTCGGGCAGCGGCACGGCTATATGGGCACTTACAACCACCTGCTCCAGCTCGGAGGCACGGTCTATCTGGAGATCGTCGCCCTCGACCCGGACGGCCGCAGCCCCGGCCGGGCACGCTGGTTCGGCCTCGACGACCAGCGCCAGGTCAGGCGCGACTGGGATGCCGGCCGACGGCTCCGCGGCTGGGTCGCCAGAACCGACGACATCGACGGCGTGATCGAGAGCCGCGAAACGATTTTCGGACGGAAGGTGGTCCTGCCGATGGAGGCGCCGAGCTTCGACTTTGCCATTCCCGATGACGGCTCGCTACCGCTCGACGGCGCCGCCCCGTCGATCATCGACCGGCGCGGCAAGCCGCGCGCGATGGCCTCGATCCCGGATATGGGCGCGCGGCTGTGCGATTTTTCTCTGGAGCATCCCGAGCCCGAGAGGATCGCGGCGCTGTTGCGGGAGCTCGCCGTCGACCGGCCACCAGCTGTCACACGAGGCGGCGAGCTGCGCTATCTGGCTCGAATCGCGACGCCGGAGCGCGGGATCAGGGAACTCTTCTAGAATTTCTCGCAAGGGATTCCGCGACGTCGGCTCGAGCATTCGACCGGCGGAGCAAGCGCTCAAGCTGAACGACGGCGCCTTCAATCGCCGCACAGGCCGCTTGTGGACAACCAGATCTCGCGAACGAGCAGCCCTGCTCAGCGTGGCTGGCCCGCCATTGTCTCGAGGGCATCAAGCCCTGCGCCGCGGACGGTTCGGTAGTCATGCGTTCCGTCGACGACGACAAGTCTTGCATCTTTGCCCGCGGCCTTGAGCGCGTCGACATAGCGCTCAGCAATCGGTGGCGCCGTATTGTCGTCGTCTCGACCGGTAACGGCGACCACCTTTGCCGTCTTCGCCACGCCCGCGACGGCATCGAGGGGCGAGAGGCTGTGCCTCCAATTCGGCTTCCAGCTCCGAATGTCGCACGGGCAGGAGGTCAGCACCGAACCGTGCAGCAGGCCCGGGCGCCGGCCCATGACATTGGCGAGGATGGCCGATCCCCCCGAGTGCCCGAACCCCAGCACCGTCGTCGCACGGAAGCGCTCCTTCAGCTGCGCGATGGCGTCCGCGACGGTCGCGACGACCTCGCTGGTATAGCAATCGCGGCGTCCGCAATCCGTCCCCGCGCTCCTGCGATTGTCGCGATCGAAATACCCCGGCCTGAGCAGCACCACCGCATCGGCGCCAGGCACGTCTTTCACGAACCTCTGCGCCGAGCTGAGCATGTAGTCGCCATTGCGGCCGTTCGATACGTCGCCGTGCAGGAAGACCGCCATGACGCCTTTCGCACGCCCTTCCGACGCGTAGTGCTTGAAGACGAGACCCTCGACGCAATCGTCGGCGCCGGCACATGCGAGGGCCGGAGCCGCAAGGAGCGCGAGCAGAACGGCCAGCGCCAGGCCAAAGAGAGACGACCTCGCCATCGGTGATTTCCCTCGCAGCAATCCCTTGGCAGGCCATCGGCCCGACCTGGCCTTCCGACGGTCGGAGCCGGTCGAACCCTATCGAGAGCCTCTGCGTCTGAAAAGGCGTCGGAGCGGCAACGGCCTCCCCGCCGCCGCGCTTGCCACGCCGCCGTCGCCTCGCGCACAATAGGCCATGTCCGCCAAGCCACTCGCAGAGCTGATCGAGGATTGTATCGCCCCCGTGCTCGCGGCACAGGGTTTTGCGACGCGGGCCATCGTGACGCTGTGGCCGGAGATCGTCGGCGAGAGGCTGGGCCAGCGCTCCCGCCCGCTCAAGATCGAGTGGCCCAAGCGGCGCCCGGCGCCCGGCGAGGTGGCGGAGCCGGCGACGATGGTGGTCCGGGTCGAAGGCGCCTTCGCGCTGGAGATGCAGCAGCTCGGCCCGCTCGTGGTCGAGCGCGTCAACACCCATCTCGGCTGGCGGGCCGTCGGCAAGCTGGTGCTGAAGCAGGGGCCCGTTGCGCCTCCCCCCGCCGCAGCAGGACCGGCGCCGGCGCTCGACCCGGCGGCGCAGGCACGGATCGACGGCCAGGTCTCGGCGATCGCGGACGAGGGATTGCGGCAGGCGCTGGCCCGGCTCGGCCGCGCGGTGGCGCAGCAGGGGCGTCGTCAGAGCGGCGAAGGCCGCGATTGACACGGCTTCGTGAGCAAACGCCGCAGGCGCCGATGCGCTCTTGCCACAATGCGCCGGCCTCTATAGCTCCCGCTTGCGACCTTTGACCTTCGAGGACCCATCACGATGACGAACAGGCGACAGCTCCTGACCGGCGCAGCCGGGATCGCCGCCGCCGCGCTGATCGGCACATCCGCCGCCCGCGCCCAGACCAAGCTTCCCGACGCGGGCCCGCTCGGCGATGTCTGGCTCGGCCCCGCCGACGCCAAGGTGACCGTGATCGAATACGCCTCGATGACCTGCTCTCACTGCGCCCATTTCCATGAGACGACCTGGCCGGAGCTGAAGAAGAAGTACATCGACACCGGCAAGATCCGCTTCACGCTGCGCGAATTCCCGCTCGACCCCCTGGCGATGGCCGGCTTCATGCTCGCGCGCTGCAACGGCAACGACAAATACTACCCGATGACCGACCTGCTGTTCGCGCAGCAGAAGAACTGGGCCTTCGTCGACAAGCCGGTCGATGCGCTTTCCACGCTGGTGAAGCAGGCCGGTTTCACCCAGGAATCCTTCGAGGCCTGCTTGAAAAGGCAGGACATCTATGACGCCATTACCCAGGTGAAGGACGGCGGCGCCAAGGCCGGCGTCGACGCGACGCCGACCTTCTTCGTCAACGGCCAGAAAGTCTCCGGTGCAGTCTCGATCGCCGAGTTCGACAAGGTGCTGGAGCCGCTGCTCGCCAAGTGAGCGGGGCGCGTCGACGCGCCCTCGCCAGGACCGATCGTTCCCAGCCCCCGCCCCGCGCGGCGCCGCTATGCGGCCGCGCAGGGCGGGGGCTGACGCGTTTCAAGCCCGCGGCGCGCCTCCATGCAGCTGACGCGGCTCAAGCTCACCGGCTTCAAGACCTTCGTCGAGCCGACGGAATTCCCGATCGAGCCGGGGTTGACCGGCATCGTCGGGCCGAATGGCTGCGGCAAGTCCAACCTGGTCGAGGCGCTGCGCTGGGTGATGGGCGAGAGTTCGTTCAAGAACATGCGCGGCTCGGGCATGGACGACGTCATCTTCGGCGGCTCGAACGAGCGCCCGGCCCGCAACATGGCCGAGGTCGCGCTGACTCTCGACAACAGCGATCGCAAGGCGCCCGCCGCTTTCAACGAGGCGGAGACACTCGAGATCACGCGCCGGATCGAACGCGAAGAGGGCTCGACCTACCGCGTCAACGGCAAGGAGGTGCGAGCCAGGGACGTGCAGCTCCTCTTCGCCGATGCGGCGACCGGAGCACGTTCGCCGGCACTCGTCCGGCAGGGGCAGATCAGCGAGATCATCTCGGCCAAGCCGCAGTCGCGCCGGCGTATCCTGGAGGACGCCGCCGGCATCGCCGGGCTGCACAGCCGCCGCCACGAGGCCGAGCTCCGGCTGAGGGGCGCCGAGGAGAACCTGACCCGGCTCGAGGATGTACTCGGCGAGATCGATGGGCAGATCGAGGCGCTGCAGCGACAGGCCCGGCAGGCCGGGCGCTATCGCAGCCTCGCCGCCGATATCCGCCGCGCCGAGGCGATGCTGGCGCTGATCGCGCTCCATGAAGCGCGGGCCCATCAGGCCCAGGCCGAGCATGTGCTGGAAGAGACGGAGCGCGCGGTCGCCGATCAGACCGGCATCCAGGCGGAGGCCGCGAAGCGTCAGGCGATTGCCGCGCATGAGCTGCCGGCGCTGCGCGAGAGCGAAGCTGCGGCGGCTGCCGCGCTGGTGCGGCTGAAGCGCGGCCTCGACGAGATCGAAGCCGAGAACCGCCGTGCCAGGCAGCGGGCCGAGGAACTCGGCAGGCGCCTTGCCGAACTGCAGATCGATCTGACCCGGCAGGAAAGCATCGGCCGCGACGCGGGCGAGAGCCTCGCGCGCCTCGCCGAGGAGGACGCCGTGCTCGCCCGCGAGAGCGCGGGCAGCGGCGGCAGCACCGAGGCGGCTTCGGCAGTCCTGGACCAGGCCGAGCAGGCGCTCGCCGCCGCCGAGGCCGAGCAGACAGCCGCGCAGGCCGCCCTCTCCGACCTTGCCGCGCGGCGCGGTGCGCTGGAACGGACCCTGCGCGAGACACGCGAGCGCGAGGGACGTGCCGGCGCCGAGCGCGACAAGCTCCAGCGCGACCAGGCCGCGATCGAAGCCGCCAGCACCGGCGCGCCGCTGGACGGGTTGCGCCAGGCTCTCGCCGTCGCGCAAGCCGCCATGCAGGCGGCCGATACGCAGGCAGCGGTGGCGCGTGCAGGGCTCGCGGGCGCCCGGGAGAGCGAGGCCCGGATGCGCGGGCCGCTCGCCGAGGCCGATCGCAAGGCGCAGCGGCTCGAGACCGAGGTCGGCACGCTGCGCAAGCTGCTGGCGCCGGCGGCGGGGGACCGCTGGCCGGCGATCGTCGAGGCGGTCCGGGTCGCCAAGGGATTCGAGATCGCGCTGGGTGCGGCGCTCGGCGACGATCTCGATGCATCGGCCGATACGGCCGCACCGGCTCATTGGCGCGAGACCGGCGTCGGGGACCGCGATCCCGCCCTGCCGGCCGGCGCCGAGTCGCTCGCCCTGCATGTGAAAGGCCCGCCCGCGCTGGCGCGCCGCCTTGCGCAGATCGGCGTCGTCGCGCGCGCCGAGGGCGAGAACCTGTACGCCCGGCTCGCGCCGGGGCAGATCCTGGTCTCGCGAGAGGGCGACATCTGGCGCTGGGACGGCTTCACCAGCGCCGCCGAGGCCCCCTCGCCCGCTGCACGGCGGCTCGCCGAAAAGAACCGGCTCGACGACCTCCAGCGCGAGGCGCTCGCCGCCCGCGAGGTGGCCGAGGCGATGCGCA
The DNA here is from genome assembly GCF_001898115.1 of Allobosea sp. 67-29. Lineage (GTDB taxonomy): Bacteria > Pseudomonadota > Alphaproteobacteria > Rhizobiales > Beijerinckiaceae > Allobosea. Next base: position 587,760 of record NZ_MKSQ01000008.1, read on the forward strand.
AGACATTGGAGGCCGCGACCGCGGAGACGCGTGACGCGGCGACGGCCGAGACCGCGGCGATCGAGGCGGCGCGGCAGGCCCGCCGGCAATTCGACCTGAGCCGCGACCAGCTTGCCGCGGCCGAGCGCAAGGCGGCCGAAACGGCTGCCCGCCTCTCCGGCTTGACGGAGGCAATCGGCCGGCTCGGCCAGAGCGTGACCGAGGCCCGCGCGCAGGCCGCGGAACAGGAGAAGGCCCTGGCAGACCTGCCCGTTTCGGCGGAGCTTGAAACGGCGCTGCTGAAGGCGCGGGCCACTCTGGGAGAGCGGCGCGCCGCGGCATCGGACGCCCGTGCCCGGCTCCAGACCCTGGCGCGGGAGTCCGAGCTGCGCCTGCGCCGGCGCGCCGCCATCGCCGAGGAAACACAGGCCTGGCGCAAGCGTGCGGATGCCAGCAGCCAGGGCGCCGAGGAGAGCCGGCAGCGAATCGCCGCCACCACCGCCGAGCGACAAGCGCTGCTGGAGGCGCCCGATATCTTCCTGAGCGAACGCAGGCGGATGGTCGCCGAGATCGAGCAGGCCGAGGCGGCAAGGCGCGAGGCGGCCGACAGGCTGGCTTCCGGCGAGTCCACTCTGGCGGATGCCGACCGGCAGGCGCGCATCGCGCTGGAAGGGCTGGCCGGCGCGCGCGAGCGGCGGGCTTCCGCCGAGGCGCGCCGCGATGCCGCGCGCCAGCGTGTCGCCGACATCGCGCGCCAGATCGAGGAGGGGCTCGAAACCGGGCTCGACGGGCTGCAGGCCATTGCCGGGCACAAGGCGGGAGACCCGCTGCCGGATGCGGACGCCGTCGAACGGCGCCTCGCCAACCTCAAGGGCGAGCGCGAGCGGCTCGGCGCCGTCAACCTGCGCGCCGAGGAGGAACTGACCGAGGTCAGGAGCAAGCGCGAGGGGCTGTCATCCGAGCGCGACGACCTGACGGAGGCGATCCGACGGCTCCGGCAGGCGATCGGCGCGCTCAACCGCGAGGGGCGCGAACGGCTGATCGCCGCCTTCGAGATCGTCAACGGCCATTTCCAGCAGCTTTTCGGCATCCTGTTCGGCGGGGGCGAGGCCGAGCTCCGGCTGGTGGATTCGGAGGATCCGCTGGAGGCGGGCCTCGAGATCTTCGCCCGCCCGCCCGGCAAGAAGCCGCAGGTGATGACGCTGCTTTCCGGCGGCGAGCAGGCGCTGACCGCGACGGCGCTGATCTTCGCGGTCTTCCTGACCAACCCCTCGCCGATCTGCGTGCTCGACGAGGTCGACGCCCCGCTCGACGACGCGAATGTCGAGCGTTACTGCGACCTGCTGGTCGAGATGGCGCGCAACACCCAGACGCGCTTCATCCTGATCACCCACAATCCGATCACCATGGCGCGGATGGAGCGCCTGTTCGGCGTCACGATGGCCGAGCGCGGCGTCAGCCAGATGGTCTCGGTCGACCTGGCCACCGCCGAGCGCATCCGCGAGGCGGGATAGCCGGCGCGACCGGCCTCTGCGGCCGTCCCGGGGCGGCGCGGCGCAGCGACGGAAACGGGCCACGCGCCGCTGAAAAAATGCCACATTCGCTGCCGCAATGCGGCAAGAATGTCGCAGTTTGCCAGAAATTATAGACATTCCAATGCGTTAGACATTATCCACCTGCCTTGACAGCGCCGGGGGCTGCCAATAAAGGAGGCCGTGCTGACGACGGCTCGATGCGCGGGTTTGGACGAGGTTATAGTGGTTTTTCGCCGGATCGCGGCGCTTTCGCGATCAAGACGGAGCCAGAACCATGTCTGAACCCGACCCCAACGCCTCAGACTCGGAGTTGCGCGCAAGACTGGGCTCGCTGAAGTCCGCAATCAAGCGGGCGGAGGAGAGCGAAAAGCCGGGCGCGGGTCCGGCTGGAGAGGACAAGGCCCTCGCGGGCGCGATGTCCTCAGGCTTTCGCGCCGCGACGGATCTTGCAGGCGGCGTCATCGCGGGTGCCCTGATCGGGTATCTCGGCGACCGATGGCTTGGAACGTCCCCGTTCCTGCTGATCACCTTCATGGTGATCGGAACCATCGCGGGCTTCAGATCCGTCTATCGGCTCGGCTCGCGCCCGACCTCCGGGTCGAAGGGCGATCCGAAGAGAGATTGACCGTAGGGGCGGCCTCGAGGCCGCGCGACGAGGGACGAGACCATGGCGGCTGGCGGCGGAATCGATCCGATCCACCAATTCCACATCAATCCGATCGTGGAACTGAAGCCTTTCGGCCTCAACCTGTCCTTCACCAACACCTCGCTGTGGATGGTGATCGTGGTCGCCGTCGTCTCGGCGATCATGGTCTATGGCTCGAGCCAGCGCGCGGTCGTCCCCGGCCGGCTGCAGTCGCTCGCCGAGATGGTCTACGAGTTCGTCGCATCGACACTGACCGGCGTGATGAACAAGGAAGGCATGAAGTTCTTCCCCTTCGTGTTCTCGCTGTTCATGTTCGTGCTGGCCTCGAACCTGCTCGGCCTCCTGCCCGGCTCCTTCACCGTCACCAGCCAGATCATCGTCACCGCGGCTCTCGCGGTCCTGGTGATGAGCGTCGTGCTGATCTACGGCATCGCCAAGCACGGCAGCCATTTCTTCGGCCTGTTCGTGCCGTCGGGCGTGCCGGGCTGGCTCCTGCCCTTCGTGGTGCTGATCGAGATCGTCTCCTTCGTCTCGCGCCCGGTCTCGCTGTCCCTTCGTCTCTTCGGCAACATGCTCGCCGGCCATATCGCGCTCAAGGTCTTCGGCGGCTTCGTCGTCGTGCTGCTGGGCTCGGGCGCCGTGCTGAACTATGCGATCGCGCCGCTGCCGCTGCTGCTGGCGGTCGCGCTGACGGCGCTCGAGGTCCTCGTTGCCGTCCTGCAGGCCTATGTCTTCGCGATCCTGACCTGCGTCTATCTCAACGACGCGCTGCACCCCGGCCACTGAGGCCGGTCCAGCGCCCGGACGAGTTCAACCCGCCCTTTAGCCTTCCCACTGGAGAAACATCATGGATCCTGTTGCAGCCAAGTTCATCGGCGCCGGCCTCGCCTCGCTCGGCATGGGCCTCGCCGCCATCGGCGTCGGCACCATCTTCGGCAACTTCCTCTCGGGCGCCCTGCGCAACCCGTCGGCCGCCGACGGCCAGTTCCCGCGCGCCTTCATCGGCGCGGCGCTCGCCGAAGGTCTGGGCATCTTCGCGTTCGTCGTGGCGCTCGTGCTGCTCTTCGTGGTCTGACGCTTCCGTCGACCGCTTTTTCGTCGCGCGTTCGGGCCACTCGGCCAGGCGCGCGACGGTTCCTTTTCTTTGCGCTGAAAGGCACGCTATGCCGGTTCGATCTTCAGGGTTCGTGCGACAAGGATGGCCGCTGGCTGTCGCCTCGTTCGCCACTCTGGCGGCGGGAGCGGCGCGGGCTGCCGAGCAGACCCACGGCGAAAGCGGCGAGGGAGCCTCCTTCCCGCCTTTCGACCCGTCGCATTTCGCCAGCAACCTGTTCTGGCTCGCGATCACCTTCGCGGTGCTCTACTGGCTGATGTCGAGGATCGCGCTGCCGCGCATCGGCGAGATCCTGGAAGAGCGCGCCGGCACGATCGGCCGAGACCTCGACCAGGCGGCCGAGATGCAGGCCAAGGCCGAGGAGATGGCGCAGGCCTATGAGAAGGCCCTCGCCGAAGCCCGCAAGAACGCCCAGGGCATCGCCCAGACGGCGCGCGAGACGGGCGCCAAGGCGAGCGACGCGCAGCGCCATGCGACCGAGGCCGAACTCGCCGCCAAGCTCGCCCAGGCCGAAGCGACCATCGCCAAGACCAAGACCGAGGCGATGAGCAACGTCCGCGGTCTCGGCAGCGACATCGCCGTCGCGATCGTCACCAAGCTGACCGGCCAGGCTCCCAGCGCCGCCGAGGCGACGGAAGCGGTCGACCAGGCCCTGGCCCGCGGCTGAGGAGAGTTCTGATGGATACTTTCTGGGTTGGCGTCGCGCTCGTCATCTTCCTCGCCATTCTCGTCAAGTTCGGCGTGCCGGGCATGATCGTGAAGGGGCTCGACGCACGCGGCGAGCGGGTTGCTCAGGAGCTGGCGGAGGCTCGCCGCCTGCGCCAGGAGGCCGAGAAGCTGCTGGCCGAGTACGACTCGAAGCGCAAGGCCGCCGAGGCCGAGGCCGCGGAGATCGTCTCGTCCGCCAATGACGAGGCCAAGCGCCTCGCGGCAGAGGCCGAGGCCAAGCTCGCCGACTTCGTCGCCCGCCGTACCAAGGCGGCCGAGGAGAAGATCGCCCAGGCCGAGAGCCAGGCGGAGGCCGAGGTTCGTGCCGCGGCGGCCGAGGCTGCCAGCAAGGCAGCCGAGAGCATCCTGCGCGGCCAGATGGCCGGCAAGGCGGGCGACGCCGCCTTCGCCGCCGGGCTGGGCGAGGTCAAGGCCAAGCTCAACTGAGCCCGGCCTGATCGCTCGACCATTCGACGCCGCGCTCAACCGAGCGCGGCGTTTTTCTTTGCCCGGCTTCCGCCGGAATCGCGATGTGGGATGCGGCGCCAGCCGTCGGCATCCCGTTCCGGAACCGGAGAACTGATGCGATGATCGGCCCCCTGCTCCGCCGCTTACGGGTCGTACCCGCCCTTCTCCTGTTCATGTCGGGCGCGGCTCACGCCTTCGACAAGGTGAGCTTGCCGTCGCGAGACTCCCCGGATCTCGTCGGTTGGCTGGCGCGCCCGCCGGGGGCCGGCCCCTTTCCAGCCGTCATCGGCCTGCATGGCTGCGCCGGGCTCTATACGCGCTCGGGCGAGATCGGCGCGCGCGAGGCCGATTGGTCGCGGCGCCTCGTTCAAGCCGGCCATGCCGTGCTGCTGGTCGACAGCTTCGGTCCACGCGGCATCAAGGCGCTTTGCAACGTACGCGACCGCGCGCTGACGCCGGCCGGCCGCGCCCGCGACGCCTTCGCGGCGGTCGATTGGCTCAGCAGGCAGGATTTCGCCATGGCCGACCGGATCAGCCTGATCGGTTGGTCCAATGGCGGCTCGACGGCGCTCCGCGTAGCCGGAGACCGCGAAGCCGGGCGCCTGCGCCATATCATCGCCTTCTATCCCGGCTGCCGCGTCCTGCTGAAGCGAGACTGGCGCGCGCAGACCGACACGGCAATCTTCCAGGGGCTGGCCGATGACTGGACGCCGGCTGCTCCTTGCGAAGAACTCGCGCAGCGTGGCGGGCTGCGCTTCGTTGGCTTTCCCGGCGCCTATCACGATTTCGACCATCCGGACTTGCCGCTGCGCCAGCGGCGTGCCTCCTATTCGCAGCGGCCAGACGGCAGGGTCACCATCGGCACGAACGCGAAGGCGCGCAGCGAAGCGATCTCCGCCGTAATGGCGATCCTGAAGACGCCCTGACCGGGTCAGTTGCTCGCGGTCGCCGCCGGCACCGGCGGATTCCCCGCCGCCGTCATCGGGACGGTGGCCGGCCGCGGCCGCGGCATGGCGAGCGCCTTCGGCTTCGGCTTGCGCGGCTGGATCGTCGAGGTGACGATGCCCTGCGGCGTGTCGAGCCCGTAGATGTCGTCGCGGAACTGGACCTGGCCGTCGCCGCCCTGCCAGCCGGTGAGATAGACCCAGGCCACCGGCACCGACTTCTTGAGGGGGATGTTCTTGCGCTCGCCCTTGGCGATCTCGTCCTCGATCGCCGCCCGGGTCCATTCCGTGCCCTCGAGCAGCCAGGCGGCGAGGTCGCGCACACCTTCGATGCGGGCGCAGCCGGAGGAGTTGAAGCGCACATCGTTGCGGAACAGCGTCTTCTTCGGCGTGTCGTGCATATAGACGGCTTCGCCGTTGGGCATGTCGATCTTGAGCTGGCCCAGCGAATTGGTCGGGCCGGGCTCCTGCCGGACGTAGAAATAGGGGTTGGTCAGAGTCGCCCAGTTGACACTGGCCGGGTCGATCTCCTTGTTCTCCGCGCCGAGCAGCTTCATGTTCGACTTGGCGATGAAGGACGGGTCCTTGCGCATATGCGGGATGACGTCGGCCTTCACGATCGACATCGGCACCGTCCAGTAGGGATTGAGGTTGACCGACGTGATGTTGGCCTGGATCACCGGCGAGGGTCGGTCGGGACGGCCGACGATGGCGAGATGGCGCTCGCGCACCTGCCCGTCCTCGACAGCCTCGACGCTGGCGCCGGGAATGTTCACCACGACATAGCGATGGGCGAAATTGAAGCCGTTGCCCTTCAGCCGCTCCAGCGTCGCCGTGAGCTGGTTGAGGCGCGTCTCGACCGGCGTGTTCATGGCCTTGAGCGTCAGGCGGCCGACCGTGCCGAGGTCGGACAGGCCATGACGGCGCTGGAAATGCTTCACCGCCTCGACGACGGCGGCGTCGTAGACGTCGCCCGGCAGCGCATCGGCCGGCAGATCGCCGCTGGCGGCGAGGCGCCGCTTCAGCGCAACGACGTCGGGTCCTTGCGAATCCGGTTTCAGGTTGCGGACGGCAGCCGGGACCTGCGGCCAGCCGCCCCGGCTGGCAATCTCCTCATGCGCCACGAGCGCCTGAAGCGTGCGGTCATAGGTGTTGGGGCCGTAGTTCGGCTCCTCGGCGCGCGCACCGAACGCTGTGGCGGCGAGGAAGCCGGCAGCCGCCGTGGCGAAGATGCAGTTACGCGCGAACATGAAGCAACCCCCGAGCCGCAAGGAGCGGCACGGGAGCGATCATTGATCCACATGGTCAAGGAAAGCTTAAGAGCGGCGCGAAGCCCTTCACCATGCTGACGGCCCTCGTCAGGACCGGGGCCGGGCGTCCTATTCCGCGGCTTCCTTGGCCGGGGCCGGCCTTTCCCATTTCAGGACCGGCGAACGGGCGGCGCGGGTTTCGTCGAGGCGGCGGATCGGGGCGTGATGCGGGGCGCCGGTGAAGCGCTCCTTGTCGTTGCCCTTGGCCGCGATGGCGAGGTCGCGCAGCGTCGCGATGAAGAGATCGAGTGCCGCCTTCGATTCCGACTCGGTCGGCTCGATCAGCATGGCACCATGGACGACGAGCGGGAAATAGACCGTCATCGGATGGTAGCCCTCGTCGATCATCGCCTTGGCGAAATCGAGCGTCGAGACGCCCGAGCCCTTCAGCCATTCGTCGTCGAACAGCACCTCGTGCATCGACGGATGGTCCGGGAAGGGCAGCGACATCAGGTCGGCGAGGCCGGCACGGATGTAGTTCGCGTTCAGCACCGCATCCTCGGACGCCTGGCGCATGCCGTCCGAGCCGTGGCTCAGCATGTAGGCGAGCGCGCGGACATACATGCCCATCTGGCCGTGGAAGGCGGTCATGCGGCCGAAGGGCTGGTTGCCCACTGGGGCTTCATCGCGCGACTCGATCAGATGCGGCTTGCCGTTCTCGACATGGATGAAGGGCACCGGCGCGAAGGGCGCCAGACGCTCCGAGAGCACGACCGGGCCGGCACCGGGACCGCCGCCGCCATGGGGCGTCGAGAAGGTCTTGTGCAGGTTGATGTGCATGGCGTCGACACCGAGATCGCCCGGACGCGCCTTGCCGACGATCGCGTTGAAGTTGGCGCCGTCGCAGTAGAAATAGGCGCCAGCCTCATGCATCGCCGCGGCGATCTCGACGATTTCAGGCTCGAAGATGCCGCAGGTGTTGGGGTTGGTCAGCATGATCGCGGCGATATCCGGCCCGAGCAGGGCCTTGACGTCCTCGACCGCGACGGTGCCGTCCGGGCGGGCGGGAACCGAGCGCACCGAGAAGCCGATCAGGGCCGCCGTCGCCGGGTTGGTGCCGTGGGCCGATTCGGGGACGAGCACGACATTGCGGGTCGCGCCCTCGCCCTTTGCCGCGATAGCCGCCTTGATCGCCATCATACCGCAGGCCTCGCCATGGGCGCCGGCCTTGGGCGAGAGGGCCACCGCCGGCATGCCGGTCAGCGTCATCAGGTAGCGGGAAAGCTCCAGCATCAGGTCGAGCGCGCCGGGCACGGTCGAGGTCGGCTGCAGCGGGTGCACGTCGGAGAAGCCCGGAAGCCGCGCCATCTTCTCGTTGAGGCGGGCATTGTGCTTCATCGTGCAGGAGCCGAGCGGGAAGAGGCCGGTATCGATGCCGTAGTTCTTCTGGCTGAGGCGCACATAGTGGCGCATCGTCTCGGGCTCGGAGAGGCCGGGCAGGCCGATCTCGCCCTGGCGGGCATGCTTGCCGAGGCGCGACTTGAACGGGGCGGGCTTGTCGATATCGACGCCGGTCGCCTCGTGATGGCCGATCTCGAAGATCAGCGGCTCGATCTGCTGGAGAGCCTTGTTGCCGGTGAAGGTGAGGTGCTCTTCATGCGAGGCCTCGCCGGCATGGGTGGGACGTCCCTGACGGTTCAGCATCACAGCACCTCCACGAGCGCCGCCACGAGGGCCGCCCGGTCTTCATCGGTATTCACCTCGGTCGAGGCGATGATCAGCAGGTCGTCCAGCCCGGCCTTGGGCAAGAGGCGGGAGACGGGGACGCCGGCCAGGATGCCCCTGGCGGCGAGCACCTCGACGACCTCGGCCGCGGGCTTCTTCAGCTTCACGGTGAACTCGTTGAAGAAGCTGTCGTTCAGTACGGTCACGCCTTCGACGCCCGCGAGCGCGTCGGCGAGCTTCACGGCATTGGCGTGGTTCACTTCGGCGAGACGGGCGAGGCCGGCCTGGCCCAGCAGCGTCATATGGATGGTGAAGGCCAGCACGCAGAGGCCGGAATTGGTGCAGATGTTCGAGGTCGCCTTGTCCCTGCGGATATGCTGCTCGCGGGTCGAGAGCGTCAGCACGAAGCCGCGCTGGCCGGTCGAATCGACAGTCTCGCCGCAGAGCCGGCCCGGCATCTGGCGGATATATTTCGACTTGGCGGCGAAGAGGCCGACATAGGGGCCGCCAAAATTCAGGGCGTTGCCGATCGACTGGCCCTCGCCGACGACGATATCGGCATCCTGCGCGCCCGGAGGCACGACGGCCCCGAGCGAGACGACCTCGGTGAAGACCGCGATCAGGAGAGCGCCATGGGCATGGGCCTTCTCCGCGATCGGCTTCAGGTCGCGCAGGTTGCCGAAGACGTCCGGCGACTGGACGACGACGCAGGAGGTGCTGTCGTCGATCCGGGAGAGGATGTCCTCTTGGGCCGAGACGTCGGGCTTCAGCGCCACGACCTCGTCACTGGCCATCTCGGAAAGCGTCTCGACGACCGCGGTGTAATGCGGATGCAGGCCGCCGGAGAGCACCGC
>NZ_MKSQ01000009.1 GCF_001898115.1 Allobosea sp. 67-29
CGATCACGCTCCTAACCGTTGAATCACTTGAACTTTTAGGCTTGTCGTAGCGCAGGACGTTGTGGCATATTGGGGTCGGTTTTGAGGGGGATCGATCGCCCTTGTGACCCCAGTCGCCGACCCCTGCTAGCCGTCTGGCGACCCCACTTGAAAGCCAATGGGAGAGCCCAGTGCCAAGCCTTACCGATGGAGAAATTCGCCGCGCGCTGAAGCAGGTGGAGCAGACCGGCAAACAGCTAAGCCTGGTCGATGGCGAAGGACATGGCACCGGTCGCCTTGTCCTGGTCATGAAGCCCATGCCCACGCGCGTCACCGCCGATTGGATGGCGCAGCAGTGGCGCGATCAGAAGCGCTTCAAGAAGAAACTGGGCTCATACCCATCCATGTCGCTCAGCAAAGCGCGCGAAGTTTTCACACGCGATTTCGCCGACATGATCCAGAAGGGCCGCAGCATCAAGATCGCCGGCGACACGCGTCCCGGCACCGTGGCCGATCTCTTCGAAGCCTATGTCGCTCACCTGAAGGCATCCGAAAAGTCATCTTGGAAAGAGGCTGAGAAAGGCCTCAACAAGATCGCCGACACCCTCGGCCGCAATCGGCCCGCTCGCGACATCGAGCCCGACGAAATCACCGATCTCATCCGACCGATCTATGACCGCGGTAAGCGCTCCATGGCAGATCACGTCCGCAGTTACATCCGATCCGCATATAGCTGGGGTCTGAAATCGGAACACGACTACCGCAACGCGTCGCAGCGGCGTTTCCGGCTGGTCTACAATCCCGCCGCCGGCATCCCCACAGAGCCCAAGAAAGTCGGCACTCGCTGGCTTGATGAAGAAGAATTCCTACGCCTGTACCGTTGGCTTGAATGTCCGGACGCGCCCGTGCATCCGCCTTACACACGGGCCGTTCGCATTCTCATGCTCACGGGGCAGCGCGTGGAGGAAATCGCCCGCCTGCATGTCGATCAGTGGGACGCGAAGGAGCGGATCATCGACTGGTCAAAGACCAAGAATGGCAAGCCACACGCCATTCCGGTCCCGGAAGTGGCGGCGGAGTTAATCGAATCGATCAAGCCCAACGCACACGGCTGGTTTTTCCCCTCCGCGACCGACCCAACCAAGCCCGTCAGCCACGGCACGCTGTACTCTTTCATGTGGCGTCAGCGCGAGCGCGAGGTGATCCCTGTCGTGACCAACCGCGATCTGCGCAGAACCTGGAAGACGCTCGCAGGTCAGGCCGGCCTCTCCAAAGAAATTCGCGACCGCATACAGAACCACACGCTCCAGGATGTCAGTTCGAAGAGCTACGATCGTTGGAGTTACATGCCCGAGAAGCGGGCAGCCATGAAGAAGTGGAATGCATTCGTCCGAGCGATGCTAACCAAGAAGCGCCCCAAGCCGGCAAGAGAGACATCTAGACCGAATATCCGTTCGGGCGTTGAAGGCGCCACCCAACATGCAGCCTGAGAGGCGTCCGCAAAATCGCTCTAAGCCGTCAGGTGCTCTATAAGGATTGACAATCCCAGACCGAAAAGCGCGATCCCAGCGACAGCCTCCGCAATGCGGCCGAAGTGCTCGCCGATCAGCCGACCGATAAGCATGCCCCCCGACGACATGAGGAACGTCGCAAGGCCAATCGCGGTCGCAACCACAACAATGTTGACGTTCAGAAAGGCCAAAGAGACGCCGACGGCCATTGCATCGAGGCTCGTGCCGATTGCGGTTGCCATCAAGACTGTAAACGATCGGCCCACTGGCTTGGCGTCGGCTTTCTTCCATACGGCCGCATAGAGCATATGAAGACCAACCGCAGCGAGCAGGCCAAAGGCGAGCCAGTGATCAACAGCCTGGACGAAGCTGCTCGCGGCAACGCCGGCAACCCAACCGATAACAGGCGTGATCGCCTCGACTACACCAAAGACCGCACCGCTGCGTAGCGCTTCTGAATATCGCGGGCGGCCAAGGGCTGCGCCTCTACCCACGGAAACCGCAAAGGCATCGACGGACATGCTGAAAGCAAGCAGGACGACTGCAAAAGGGGACATAGCAGGATAACCAAACGGACATTGAACCGGGTGGCCCTCACCTGTCCGACAAAGGCGAGTTTCACCACGGTCTTGCCGGGCCGGTGAAAAACCGGCTGATCACACCACGCGCATGGCGCGAGCCTGTTGGCGTGATCCCGCTGTCTGAGCGGTGGCTACTCCCCGATGCGGAAGAGATAGGAAGCGACATCGGCAAAGTCAAAATCTAAAAGTCGATACCCATCAGATACTTGCGCTTATAATACTCATTTGCAGGTGGAGCCTTGGTCTTCAGGCTTCGGACGGCCCGCCTCCAAGCGGTCTGGTAGGATGACTGCCGCATCCTGCGGCTGGGAGCTAGGAAAATTGTAATCTTCCTGCTACATATCTGCTCAATATGTAGTGTGAAGGTGTCAAATGCCCACTCCCCATAACCCTCCAGCAGCCGTGCGGCGCGCCCTGCGCAAGCTCGGCGCGGACATCCATGACGCTCGCCGTCGCCGCAAGCTGCCCATGGCGGTCGTGGCCGAGCGGGCTTTCACGTCGCGCTCGACCCTGCAGAAGGTCGAGGCAGGCGACACCAACGTTAGCGTCGGCATTTATGCCGGCGTGCTTCAAGCCCTCGGCCTGCTCGACGGTCTGACCCGGATCGCCGACATCAGCAACGACAGCGTCGGCCAGGCGCTCGCCAGCGCCGAGCTGCCCAAGCACATCCACTTGAAGCGGTCGGCGGGATCGTCCCGCGATGGCTGACTTCGAGGTTCATATCGACCTTAACGGCCGCACCCGCCTGATCGGATTGGCGAGAAGCAATCGTGTGCGAGGCGCCGAGACCATCCTCTTTGAGTATGAAGGTGCTTGGCTGGAAGACCCGGAGCGCTTCTCGTTGGAGCCCGCTCTGGCGCTGACCCGCGGCGCCTTCGCGCCGCCAGCCGGCCTTGCCACCTTCGGCTCGATAGGCGATTCCGCACCCGACACATGGGGACGCCGCCTCATGCAGCGCGCTGAGCGCCGCCTTGCTGATCGCGAAGGCCGTGCCGTCCGCACTCTTGTCGAAAGCGATTATTTGCTCGGTGTCGCCGACGAAACCCGGCTCGGCGCGCTTCGCTTCCGCTGGGTCGGCGAAGACGCGTTCCAGGCGCCAATCCGCGCCGGCGTTCCAGCTTTGATCGAACTTGGCCGACTTCTCCAGATCACCGAGCGCATCCTGCGCGACGAGGAGACGGACGAAGATCTCCAGCTCATCTTCGCTCCCGGCTCCTCCCTCGGCGGCGCACGCCCCAAAGCATCAGTAATCGACCAGCACGGTCACCTCTCCATCGCCAAATTCCCGAAGGAGACGGACGATTATAGCATGGAGACCTGGGAGGAGATTGCTCTGCGGCTGGCTGGCCGTGCCGGCATCACGACTCCTCAACACGAGCTGATCAGCGTAGCCGGTAAGGCCGTCATGCTTTCGCGACGCTTTGATCGCGAGGGCGCCATCCGAATTCCGTTCCTTTCGGCAATGGCGATGATGGGCGCGAAGGATGGCGAGCGCGGCAGCTACCCGGAGATTGTCGACGCTCTTGCCGAACATGGCGCCCAGGGCAAGACGGATGCCCATGCCCTTTATCGGCGCGTGGTCTTCAACGTCCTGATCTCCAATGTCGACGATCACCTTCGCAATCACGGCTTCCTGTGGCTGGGCAAGGCAGGCTGGTCGCTCTCACCGGCCTACGATCTCAATCCCGTCCCGACCGATCTCAAGGCGCGGGTGCTGACGACGAACATCGATCTCGACGAAGGCACGTGCTCGCTCGAACTGCTGGAGGCCGCCTCCGAGTATTTCGCGCTCACACTGCCGCAGGCGCGCGCGATCATCAAAGAGGTTGCGACCGTGACCGCGACATGGCGGGACACCGCCAAGGCGGTGTGCGCCCGCGCCACCGAGATCACCCGTATGGCCAGCGCCTTCGAGCACGACGACCTCAAGCGGGCGTTGATCCTATGACGCTAGGACGGGTGGCAAGTGGGGGACACAAATGAATAAGCAAGAAGATGATCTTTCGAATGAAGCAACGGCGCTCGCAGACATCCTGAAGTGGTCCGCGGATCTGCCAGCCTGGCAGCGCGACACGCTGCGCCGCCTCTGTAACCAACCTAAACTGGAAGCCACGGATGTCGTGGAGTTGGCCGCGATCTGCAAGGGCCTCGATCAGGGCACCCCACTCGACGCCAGCCATATCCGCGATCCCGCCGCGAGCCATGCCGTGGTGACGCTCGGCGCCCTTTACGGTCTGTCCAACGTCAACGCCCTCGCTCCCGGCGAACGGCTGTCCTTCGGCAAAGCGGGCCTCACCATCATCTACGGCGACAACGGAGCCGGCAAATCCGGCTATGCCCGCGTCCTGAAGCAGCTCTGCCGGGCGCGCTCGCCAAAGGGCGACGCGATCCTGCCAAACATCTACGCCGCCACGAGCGGCGCGCCAGCCGCCAGCGTCGAGTTCTTCATCGGCGCCCAAAAACGCAATGCCGCTTGGACGCAGGGCAGCTCGCCAGACGCCATGCTGTCCGCCGTCAGCGTCTTCGACTCGCGCACGGCCAATATCCATGTCGAGAACACCAACGACCTCGCGTATACGCCGCTGCCGCTACGCATCCTCGCGGGCCTCGCGCAAGTCTGCCAGGACGTGAAGAGCAAGCTGGCCGCCGAAATCAAGGCCCTCCAGGAGCAAACGCCCACCATCCTGACGACGCCGGACTGCAAGCAGAACACTCCGGTCGGCAAGCTGATCGCCGGTCTCTCGGGCAAGACGAAGCCAGAAACCGTCGAGAAACTCGCCGGCCTCACCGCCGAGGACGAGACGCGCCTTCAAACGCTCACCGCCGATTTGTCGAGCGATCCGGCTCGCACAATCCGCCAGCTTCAGGGCCAAGAGACGCGCATCACCGGCATCATAACGCAGCTCGAGCGCCTGGCCGCATCCGCCACGGATGACAATCGCACGGCCCTTCGCGATGCCCACACGAACCTTGCGAATGCGCGCATGGCCGCCGCCGCAGCGTCCGCCAACCTGTTCTCCAAGGAACCGTTGCCGGACATCGGCTCGGATGTCTGGAAGATCCTGTGGGAAGCCGCCCGCGACTATTCGCGCGCGGCGGCCTATCCCAAACAGCCTTTCCCGGTGACCGGTAGCAAAGCGCACTGCGTCCTATGTCAACAGCCGCTCAGCGAGGAGGCCTCGAGACGGCTCAGCAGCTTCGAGGCCTTTGTGCAGGACGAAAGCAAACGTCGCGAGCAGGAGGCGGCGGACTCCTATGACGACGCCCTGCAGGGCGTCTCGGCCGCGGCAGTCTCGATGAAAGATCTCGCTGCAATCGTCTCATTGATACGAGACGATATCGGTCGCGAGGATCTCGCAAGCGCTTTGCGCCGCGACATGCTCCACCTCGCATGGCGGTTGCGAGCAGTCCTGCGCACCCACGTTCTCGCGACACCGCCGGCCCTTCCTCCTGCTGCCGCCCTCTCTCTTGATCCGCTACGCGCAGTGCTGGCCGGCATCGCCGGGCGCATTCAGGCCCTGCAATCCGACGCCAGTTCACCGGAGCGCGCCATGCTCATCACTGAACGTGACGGCCTCAGCGACCGCAAATGGCTCGGCGTTGTGAAGACCGATGTGCTCGCCCAAATCGATCGCCTCAAAGCCATCGAAGCGATCGACAAGGCCAGCAAGGACACGGCGACGAACAAGATCACCACCCAGAGCGCCCGTATTGCCCAGGCGCTCGTTACCAACCGCCTGCGCGGACGGTTCGCAATCGAAGTCGACAAGCTCGGCGTCGCCGGCCTCGCGATCGAGCTTCAGCAAGCCAAGACCACCGCCGGCGTTCCCTTCTTCCAGGTCAGGCTGATCAACAAGCCGAACGAACCAGTGGGAAAGGTCCTCAGCGAAGGCGAGCATCGCTGCGTCGCGCTCGCCGCCTTTCTCGCCGAGCTATCGACCATCGATGCGCAATCGGCGATCGTGTTCGACGATCCGGTGTCGTCACTCGATCACTTGCATCGAGACAAGGTCGCCGCCCGTCTGGCAGAAGCTGGCCAGACTCGCCAGGTGATCGTCTTCACCCACGACATGGCGTTTCTGCTCTTGCTCGACGAAGCCTGCCGGACGACAAAGGATCGAGAAGCGACGCCTGTGGCGTATCGCCTGATCAGCCGCGGCACCGAAAATGCTGGTTACTGCCATCAGGATCCCCCGGCCAACGTCATGCCGCTCGACAAGGTCATTGACGGCATGAGAGCGCACCTCGCAAACGTCAAGATCCACCATGAACGCGGCGACCAGGCGAGATGGCTGCGCGAGGTCACGTCGTTCCAGGATCAACTTCGAACCACGTGGGAGCGCGCCGTCGAGGAGGCCGTCGGGCCGGTGATCCGCCGCTTGTCACGCAAGGTCGACACCACGGGACTGATCAAACTCACCGTACTAACGGATGGCGACTGCACCGCGATGCGGTTAGCGTTTGGGCGTTGTTCCGCCCTTCTTCACAGCCAGCCGGGAGAGCTCAATCCGCGGCTACCCGAACCGACGGCCATCGAAGCTGAGATTGATGCACTGGAGAAGTGGATTGCAGATATCCGGGCCCGGCAGGAGAAAGCCGCATAATTATGCTTCTCGCCAAGCCGGTCGATATCGATCGGTGTGCAAGGGAATGTCGGGCGTCGCCGCGCGCGTGTAGAAGTGATCGCCTACACCGAACCGCCCAGCGCCTTCAGCATTATTGCGGTATCCCAGGCGAAGTTTCGCCACTCAACGGGTTGGTCTGCCGCGATCCGGATCACCTGACACATCGGCATGTCAATCAGCGCTCCGGTCGATCTTGCGGTGGCCCGCATTGTTACGGTGCAGACGACGATATCGTCGCCGCATGTGTGGAAGACGGGGTCTGTCGGTTTGATATCGACCCAAGTCTCGACGAACGAGTCGATCCAGCGCCCGAACTCTTCGCGGCCTCTCCATTGGCCTCCATAGGGCAGGGAATCCGGCTGGTGTAGAACGATGTCGGGATGCAACGTTTCGAGCAGTGCAGCTCTATCGGCTGGCAATCCCGAAGCAGAGTAACGGGCTTCCGCCTCATAGAAACGCATCAGAGCGCGAAGTGCCGGTGTTTGTGCATCCATAATTCTAGCATAGACATTCGCCAGATATCTCGGCCACCCGTTTCCTGCGGTTAAACTCATTCGGCGTCCGATTTCCGCGCGCTTGTGCGCGGCCAAATTCTCGGGATGCAGGAAGTCCGGGGCCGCTATTCGGCGGCCACGGCATAGGTCGCCTCGCCTCGCCGCCCTCCGCTTCGGACGGCTGGGCGCGGCGCCTTGGCGCGGTGATTGTTGAAGATGCTCAAATCGATCTTCCACCCATTCGGTGGGAATCTGGCTGCGCGATCCCCGATGGATGCGTGGTGGCCATCGCCAGTATCAGGGGTGGCAAAAACGAAGTGCCGAGCTCCGCCACGAGCCCTCCTGTAGTGATCGCGCCGTTCGCCAAATCTGATCCACGCGGATCTCACGCGGGTTGATTCTAGCTCAGCGGCTCTGTGCTCAGCCGGAAAGTCTCAATTGCGGCAATACGGAAAGACGGGTTGAGGGGGAATGCCTTCCCCCCGGCCGGCGCCTTGGTCGCCGGCACACCCCCTTCTGCGGGGAGATCCCCGCAACGCCCCCTTTAGAGTAAGAGTGCGGACAGGTTTGCCGTGACGGGTTGAGGGCTGGAGGAGAGGCCTCCGGCGCCCGTCGCGGAGACCCGCGATGTCCAGAAAGACCGCAAGCGCTCGCGCCGGCTCAGACCGGGCGAACCTCTATGACGAGATCACCGACAAAATCGTCGCCGAGCTAGAAGCCGGCCGCGTCCCATGGGTGCAGCCTTGGGGGACGGCGGCGGTAAAGGCGCCGCTCGCCATGCCGAGGAATGCCGCCACCGGCCGGCAATACTCAGGCATCAATGTGCTGATCCTTTGGGGCGCCGTGATCGAACACGGTTATGCCGCACAGACCTGGCTCACCTTCCGCCAGGCGCTCGCACTAGGCGGCAATGTCCGCAAGGGCGAGCACGGCACGACCGTCGTCTACGCTGACCGCTTCGTGCCCGACGATGAAAAACGCCGCGCACGTGAAACCGGCGAGGAAGCCCAGGCGATCCCGTTCCTGAAGCGGTTCACGGTGTTCAACGCCGCCCAGTGCGAAAACCTCGCCGATGACGTTGCCGTTGCTGCGCCGCCTCCGCCGCCCGGATTGATCGAGCCCAGAGTCGAGGCGCTCATCCGCGCAACCGGCATCGACTTCCGTATCGGCGGCAACCGCGCCTTCTACGCGCCGGGGCCCGATTTCGTCATGGTCCCGCCGCCGCAGGCCTATTTCGAACCCATCAACTGGCATCGCACGGCCCTGCACGAACTGGGGCATGCCACAGGTCACGCCTCGCGAGTCGGCCGCGACCTGTCCGGCTCGTATGGCACGAAGAAATACGCGTTCGAAGAACTGGTCGCCTTATCCTGACTCTGTGATCCTGTCTCAGAATCAGGCATGGGGAGGCATCATCGGCGGCCCGGTGAGGCTCTTCAGACGTCCGGGTCAAGCGTTCCCGCAGCGTAAGCGAGGACAACGCTTGACGCGGCGGCGACTCCACAAGCTTGTTCATGGGGTGCAGGCAAAGTCCTGCACCCCTGCCACGCGGCGAGCGGGAGAGCGCGAGGGGAACCCCTCGCATTCCAAACAAAGAAGTTGCGCCGAAGGCGCTCCGTTCAGGTATCGTGCGTGCAGTTGTATTTTACCGATCTTGGCGCTGTTTCGCGCCCGCTTTCCATTGATGGTTTCGCAACGAACATTGCTTCCGGCGCGCTCGACATCGCCGAGCGCGCCGGGCTGATCGACGGCATGCCGTTCATCCTGATGGATGACGGCAGCTATGATCTCGATCTCAACCGCTTCCTCCGCGCCTGTCCCACCATGGGTGCACGCTCGCCAAACACCTGGCGCTCCTACGCACGGGATATTCTCGTGTGGGCGCGGTTCCTCAGCGAACGCCGTGGCGGCAAGACGGTCTGGCAGGCTGATCGCCATGATGTGCTGGCGTTTCATCGGGCACGGCGCCTATCTGACGCGCCATACCGCATTTCGGCGTCGAGCTGGAACCGGAGCGTTGCAGCGCTTGAGAAGCTTTATCGCTGGGCCGTCGAAGAGGAGATCATCACGACCTCGCCCTTCGGCTATGGCTTCGCGCTGCGGCGGGCGGCCGGGATGCGCGCCATGGTGGCCGTCACGACGAACCGGGCGCGCGAGCGCGCAGTACGTCGGCACGATACCCGATACATCGATCTTGGCCGCTACCTGCTCTTTCGCGACGTCGGGCTGAGAGGACGTCTGCCCGACGGCTTCGAGGATCCGGCGTGGCGTGGCCGCAACGGCGAGCGGAATGCGCTGTTCGCCGAGCTTCTCGTCACGACCGGTTTGCGACTGACCGAGGCCGGCAGCCTGCTCCTGACGGAGCTTCCGCACCCGGCCGAGCCTGGATCGCGCTCAGTGCCGTTCGATCTTCCCGGTCCGATCGCGAAGGGCGGACGGCCCCGACGCATCCGTATCCCCCGAAGGGTACTGAGGATGATCGCCGACTACGTCGATTTTGAGCGCACGATCTCCGCCTCCCGGTCCGAACCGGCAGTGTCTGATCCGCTCTGGCTGATGCCGGAGGACAGGAAGGCAAGAGACGCCGCAGGCAAGCGTGTTCGGCTCGACCGGCTGACGCCGCGCGAACGCCGGTGCGTGCTGGTCGGCGCCCCCGGGTCGGCGCAGCATGCCGTGCTCTGGCTGACCGAAGGCGGCCAGCCTGTACCTTCGGCCACCTGGGAAGCTGTTTTCCGCCGGGCCTGCGCCCGCTGTCGCCGCTTCGGCATCGAGATCGACGTGACGCCGCACACGCTGCGGCACACCTTCGCCGTCAACATGCTCTCCATGCTGATCCGCGAACAGATCGGCGTGGTCTTCGATCCGCAAGATCGGCACGGCGCAGCCTATCGGCGGATCCTTGGCGATCCGCTGCAGAAGCTGCAGCACCTCCTGGGACACGCGAGCGTGACCAGCACCCACATCTATCTCGATAGTCTTGCCGAAGCGCAGGAGCTGGTCGACGCGGCCGCGGACCGCTGGGCCGACGACACGGCCGGAGATGCCGCATGACCGCCGCGACGACTGTCTCAGTGCGGCGGCCGGGCCGCCGTGCGCTGTTTCCCGAGGCGTTGCCCGATCCCGAGGGCGAGGCCGCCACTGCGATCGGGTCGCTGCGCTTCACCGTCATGCTGGCGGACCGCAGCAAG
Source organism: Allobosea sp. 67-29 (assembly GCF_001898115.1). Lineage (GTDB taxonomy): Bacteria > Pseudomonadota > Alphaproteobacteria > Rhizobiales > Beijerinckiaceae > Allobosea. The sequence continues at coordinate 10,379 of NZ_MKSQ01000009.1, forward strand.
ACAATCGACCTGACGAAGCTCAGCGGTCGCAAGGCACTGGCCCGGACTTTTGCCGGCACGCTCTGGCGCGCCTGCCAGGTCGGGGGTCCGGCCGGTTCGATCTCGACGGCCTCCGCCTATGCCAATGCGCTCCGGATGTTCTGGCGGTATCTCGACGCCGTCAGTCCCCACGTCGTCAGTTTATCCGACGTGAGCGCCGCCTGCATCGACGGCTTCGATGCCTGGATGGAGGAGAGCGGCCTGCATCCCAATCACCGGCTGCAAAGGATGAGCAAGGTGCTCAACCTGCTGCGGCTAGCCGAGGCCGCCGAGCCCGGCCACCTGCCGCCCGATGCGTCGCGGCGGCTGATGTACACGAGCGACCGATCGGGGGTGCGCGCCCGGCCACGCGATGCCTATGGAGACGATGTCGCTACGGCGTTGCGGACCGCCGCGCGCACCGATCTCGCCGCCATCATCCGCCGTTTCGCCGACGCAGATCGGATGCCAACGGTCGAGGATGCCGATCGAAGCAGCACTCTCGCGGCGGCACACGCGGCGACCATGGCGGCGCTCGATGCGGAAGGCGTCATCGGGCACCGGCACACCCGCTTCAAGCGGCTCTACACGCTCCGCCGTGAGAGTGGCCTGCCGAATGATCGCCTGATCCACGATCTGCATGGCCGCCGGCACCTGCTCGCCGCCGACCTCGTGTCGCTTATCGTCCTCGTTTCGCTTGACACCGGGCTCGAGATCGAAGCGATCAAGGACCTGCGGGCAGATTGCCTGAAGAATCCGGCGGGTGGCTATGTCGAGATTGAGTATTGTAAGCGCCGGGCGCGCGGCGCCGAGTGGAAGCGGCTGCGCGTGCGCGACGGTGGTTCATCAACACCGGGCGGCTTGATCCGCAAGGTCCTGCAGTGGACCCAGCCGGCCAGAGACAAGCTCGGTAGCGACACGCTCTGGGTACATTACACCTGGGGCCGCATAATCCCACGCACGCTTAGCATGAAGGAGCCTGTAGCTTCATGGACCCGCCGGCACGACATCCGCGATGAACAGGGCCAGCCCCTTCGTCTGAACCTGACGCGCCTGCGCAAGACCCACAAGGCGGCATGGTATCGGCGCACGGGCGGCCAACTCGATCGCTTCGCGGTCGGCCACACCGCCGCGATTGCGGCCAATCACTACGCCGACATTCCCGCACTTCGCCATGTCCACGAAGCCGCGATCGCCGACGCCATGAGCGATGCACTTGACGCTGCCTTGCGTCCCTGCGTGCTATCGCCGGACGAGGAAGCGGCCGTCCGGGTCGATCCCGACCACGCAACCGATCTTCCCGTTTCCGGCGCCGCCGCCGTCACCGCATTGTTCAGCGGCGAGCAGGATGTTTGGCTCGCGAGTTGCGGCGGGTTCTATGCGAGCCCGTTCGGCACAGAGGGCGAAGCCTGTCCGTCGCCCTTCTGGGGCTGTCTCGAATGCAGCAACGCGGTGATCACCGCCCGCAAGCTGCCTGCCCTACTGTCGTTCCTCAGCTTCATCCGAACGCAGCGACAAGCGCTCACCGAAGCCGACTGGACGACGAAGTTCGGCCGCGTTCATGACCGGATCGCCGATCAGATCCTGCCCCGGTTCAGTGATGCCGAGATCGAGGAGGCACGACAGGCCGCGGCTACGGACCCGAAGCTGATCTACCTGCCGCCTGAAGCGGGAGCGCCATGATGCCAGCACCGATCACACTTCTCGCTCAACCGTCTTTGCCTTCGGCCGTTTACAGTGACGACGAGCCTGTGCTGGCTGGCGTCGCGATCAGGGACGATGCCGACCGGGCGCAGCTTCCCCGCTTTGGTGACGATCACTGGGATTTGAGCGCCGCCATCTTCAGGGTGAACGCCCGCTACAGCAATTACCGGCTCAATTTCGCCCGCATCGCCGATCCGGCCACGCGCCGTCTGGCAAAGGAGTATGTAATCGCTCGTCTGCGCATCCACGTGCCGGGATATCGTGCGCCCTGCGGGGCAACCTCGGCAATCCGGCTTCTGCGCTACCTCCAGCACTTTGCCGCGTTCCTTCGGACGCAGATCGGCGCCGTCGACCTCGGCCGCGTCGACCAGGCTCAGCTCGACGCCTATCTGGTGCATGCGCGCGTCGGCGGCCGGAGAACGCCGCATGAGGCGGTGAAGTACGTCGAGGTGCCTATCGACCTGCACCACCTGGCGCCGTGGCTGACCGGCGGCGGCATCGGCTTTCTGCCGTGGCGGGGGCGCGCCGCGCACTGCGTCGCCGGCCGGCCGCCGGCGCCTGCCGAGAACGCCACGCCGCGCATTCCCGAGCCGGTCATCGGCGCCATGCTTCGCTGGGCGCTCAAATATGTCGAGATCTACGTACCCGACATTCTCGCGGCGCGGGCTGAGCTGGACGCTCTCGAGGCCGGCTGCGCCCGGCTGATGGCGCGCGATGCGCGCACGGGTCGGGCCGTCGCCACGACCTATCGTGCCCGCGTGGCAAAGTGGCTCGACGTGCGCCGGGCCGCCGGCCGAGGCGTGCCAATCTGGGAGCGCGCGCCCAACGCCGCCCGCCGGATCGACCCGCAGACCGGCGCAGAGCTGCCACCGTACAATCTCCATTTGATGCGTCTGTATGCCGGCGCGCCGGAGAGCGGGCGCGTCAGTCAGTCCGAGCCGACTGCGCGACTGATCGAACAGCTGGTTGCCGAGTTCGGAACCGAGGTCGGCGGTCTCGATACTCCGATCTCCATCGACCCGGACACTGGCCTGCCATGGCGCGAGCGCTTCGACAGCCTCAGTCTCGCCCGCGAGGAGCGGATGCTGCAGGGCGCCTGCTATCTCGTCTGCGCCTACCTTACCGGCATGCGCGACAGCGAGGTTCAGGCGATGCAGCCGGGATGCGTGTCGCCGGTGCGCAGCGCCGACGGCCTGGTCGAACGCTATCGGGTGCGCAGCACCGTCTACAAGCGCCATGGACCGCGCGGTGTCACCGCCGACTGGATCACCATCGAGCCGGTCGCCCGCGCTGTGGAAGTCATGGAGGCGCTCTCGGCGCGCAATCGCAAGGAGAAGGGGCTCTCGTCCCTGTGGGTAACCCTGAAGGACTGGCCCTGGAGCGCCGACCACCTCGGCATGGGCGCAACGACAACGCTCAATCTGTTCCGTGACGGCCTCGACGCGCGTTCGGAAGGCGAACCGGCCATCCCGCGCATCGGCGACGAGCCCTGGAGGTTCACGACGCGGCAGCTGCGCCGCACGGTCGCCTGGTACATCGCCAACCGGCCGTTCGGCACCATCGCCGGCAAGATCCAGTACAAGCACGCCTCCGTCGCCATGTTCGAAGGTTATGCCGGATCAAGTCAGGCCGATTTCCGCCTCGCCGTCGAGCGTGAGCGCGCGCTCGGGCAGCTCGACGACATCGTTGCCCATTACGAGGCGTTCCTTCGCCAGGAAGGTCCGGCCGGACCGGGTGCGGTCCGATTGCGACGGGAATTCGCCCGCGTCCAGGACGAGCTCGGCGATCTTCCCGGCCGGATCATGGAGCGCAAGCGGCTGCGCACCATGCTTGCCCATCTCGGACGGACGCTGCACGTCGGCTTCCTCAACGACTGCCTCTTCGATGCGGCGACCGCCCTATGCCTCGCCGGCTCCACGGATTCCGAGCAAACGGCGCCGGCGCTTTCCCGGTGTAGTCCCGATCGCTGCCCGAACGCTTGTCTGACCGCCCGGCATCGTGAGCCGTGGCTGGCTTCGATCGCCGAGGGCGAAGGGCTGCTTGCCGACCGGCGCCTGTCGCCGTTGCAGCGCGAAGCCATAACCCGCGACAACGAGCGCAAGCGCCGGCTCATCGCGCCGCTCGTGGACGGTGAAGCATGAGCGCGCTCGGCGCAAAGAGCGAGGCGGCGTTGCGGGCGGCGATGGCGCGGCTGCTCGACGGCCGCCCCGAGCGCACCGACGGCGCGCTGACGGTCTCCAATCTCGCGCGCGAAGCCGGCGTCAGCCGGGCGACGGCGAACCGTGCGGCTGATCTTCTCGCCGAGTTCCGGGCGGCCGAAGTGCGTCACCGGCAGTCCTCCCCGAGGGCCCTCAAGGAGCGCGTCCGTGCACTCGAAGCCGAGCTGCGCGCCGTGCGCGGCGCCGAGATCGCCGAACTGCGCGGCATCGCCCGCACGCTCGCCCAGCACATCCAGGTGCTGACGCTGCAGGTCGCCGAGCGGGATGCGGTGATCGCTGGTCTGCGGGACGAGCTTGACCGATCGCGCGAGGCCAAGGTCGTTCCGCTGCGACACCGGCCGCGAGACGGCTCCGACTGAGAGCCGCGCCACATCCCTGTCGACGGCCGGTTTCTGCGGTCGTCGGTCACGGTCGCCTCCTTCAACTCGCCCGTCGAGGCAGGGCTCGGGTGTGGCAGACGCTGCCAGCCCATCAACCCTGTTCCGCACCAGCACCGAGAACAGGGTGTGACGGGCCGGCTTCCCGCGTCTGCCCCTGCCGCCTCGCCCTCGACGGAGAGGGCGAGCTGAAGGAGGCACCCATGACCACAGATCGCAACCGCCAGACACCGACCGATATCTACGAGCGCGTCACCAGCCAGATCATCGCCGCCATCGAAGCCGGCGCCGGCGACTACCGGATGCCCTGGCATCACGACGGATCGGCCATCACAACGCCCGTTAACGTCGCCTCAAGCAAGGCTTATCGCGGCGTCAACATCCTCTCGCTCTGGGCCGCGGCCCACGCTGCAGGCTATCCCGCCGGCATCTGGGGCACCTATCGTCAATGGCAGGCGCTCGGCGCTCAGGTTCGCAAGGGCGAACACGGCCACCTCGTGGTGTTCTGGAAGACCACCGACCGCCACGACGAGGCGGACCCCCAACACGGCGACGAGGATCGAGACGAGCCCGCCCGGCGCATGTTCGCTCGCGGCTACACCGTCTTCAATTGCACCCAGGTCGACGGCTACACGCCGCCATCGATGCCGGCGTTGTCCGAGGCCGAGCGCATCGAACAGGCCGAACGGTTCTGCGCCGCCCTCGGCATCGACATCCGCCACGGCGGACCACAGGCCTACTATCGCCCGTCTACCGACCATGTGCAGATGCCGGAGTTCGCCTGCTTCCGCGACGCGGTCGCCTACTACGCCGTGCTCCTCCATGAGTGTGGTCACGCTTCCGGAGCAAAGCATCGCCTCGACCGCGCCCTTTCCGGACGATTCGGTTCGGCCGCTTACGCCATGGAGGAATGCACAGTCGAGCTCTTGAGCGCGATGATCTGCGCCGATCTCAACCTCAGCGTCGAGCCGCGCCCCGACCATGCCCGCTACATTTCCTCCTGGCTCGAGGTGCTGCGTTCCGACAAGCGCGCCATCTTCACCGCCGCGGCGAAGGCGCAGCAGATCGCCGACTGGATGCACGCGCAGCAGGCCGGCGCTCGCCAGCATGAGGTCCGGGGCGCCGCATAGGCGCCCCTCAACTCGATCAGTTGACAGTTCGCTCCTGGAACAGCGTCTCGATCAGCGGACATTCCGGGAGCGTGCCGTCGCCGCATTGGGCAACGACGTCCTTGAGCACCCGCTCCATCCGCCTCAAGTCGGCGATCTTTGCCCGCACATCGTCGAGATGCGCGGCGGCAACGGCGCTCGCCTCGGCGCAGGGTCGATTGCGCTCGTCGACGAGACGCAGGAGCTCGCGGATTTCGTCCAGGGAGAAGCCGAGCTCGCGCGCCCGCAGGACGAAGCGCAGCCGCCGCTCGTGCGTGTCGTCATAGCTTCTGTAACCCGCCGTAGTGCGCGGCGGCTCGGGCAGAAGGCCGACCTTCTCGTAGTAGCGCACCGTCTCAAGATTGCAGCCCGTGCGCCGGGCAAGCTCGGCCCGCTGCATACCTCTCACCCCGGCGTGATCGCGCATCGCAAAAACCCTCTTGACCCTGTAGTTGCTACAGACTGCACATTAGCGCTCGGATAGGAATTCGGCAAGGAAAGCGTGGCCCGACATGAATGCATCACGACATGGGACTTCAGATGTCACACCGACTGTGGTCAGCCTGACGACGTCGCAGCGTGGCGAGGAAGCGCGGCAGCGCCTGGTCGCCGCCGGTGGCATTCTCGGAGCGCTCGCCGCCTCCTCCTGCTGCATCATTCCGCTCATCCTGTTCAGCCTTGGCATCGGCGGCGCCTGGATCGGCAATCTGACGGCGCTCGCACCCTACAAGCCCTTCTTCGTCGCCGGGACTACAGGTGTTCTCGGCTACGGATTCTACCTCGTCTACTGGAAGCCGCGGCGCGCCTGTGCCGACGACGCTGAGTGCGCGCGCCCTGTCCGCAGTCACCTCGTCGAGATCGCACTGTGGATCGCAACGGTTCTCGTCGCGGCCGCCTTCGCCTTCGACTACGTCGCTCCGCTGCTGCTTTCCGCCTGACACCGAGAGGAGACCCATCTCATGAAGAGTTTGAGTGTTTGCACCCTGATAGGCTCGCTGATGCTTGCCCCGGCCGCCTGGGCTGGCGAGCGCACCGTCACCTTCGCCGTCGACAACATGACCTGCGCCACGTGTCCCTACATCGTCAAAACCACGATGGCGGCTGTCTCTGGCGTCGCCAATGTGACGGTCTCCTTTGAGGCGAAGACGGCAACCGTGACCTTTGACGATGCAAAGACAAACCCGGACGTGATCGCGGCAGCCAGCATGAATGCCGGCTACCCGGCCCACCCGACGAAGCAGGGCGGCTAAGATGACCGACCCCGCCCTCGCCCGTGCCGGCATGATCGGCGCGGTCCTCGCCGCGATCTGCTGCGCAGCGCCGCTCGTCGCCTTGAGTCTGCCGCTCGCTGGTGTTGGCGCCGGGCTGGCTGGTGCGGGTCTGGTGGTGCTTCCGCTGATGGTCGTGGGATTGGGTCTGCTTGCGTGGGGCCTTCATCATCGCCGGGCAAGAGCCGCGGCCTGCAAAACAAACATCCACAAGGAAGGCATGAAGCCATGAACGACTGCTGCGCATCCTCCCCCTCTCCGGGCAAGGCTGGCATCTCTACGCCTGCGACACCGCCGAGCTTTGCCGTGCGGCCGGGGGTGACCTTTCCCGACTGGTCGGTCGTCAGATCGCCGGCGGTCCGCGACGCCCTGCAGGCGATGGTCGGCTCCGACCATGTGCTCAACCGCTGGAGCGGCTATGATCCCGCGACGGACCGCGTGCGCGTCGCGCTGCTTAAGCTCTATGCCGAAGACGGACGAGGCCCGACCACGGGCGCGCTCGCGGAGCGTGCAGAACTCAGCGAGACGGCCATCCCGTCTCTGCTCGAAGAACTGCGTCGGCGCGACCTCGTCGTCCTCGACGGCGAGCGCATCGTCGGTGCCTATCCCTTCACCGACCGGGAGACGGGCCATCGGGTCACGTTGGACGGACGCGTTCTTAACGCCATGTGTGCGGTTGACGCGCTCGGCATCGGCGCCATGACCAATCGTGACATCGCTATTGCCTCGCAATGCCGCCATTGCGGCGCGCCGATCCGGATCACGACGCGGGAGCAAGGACGGGCGCTGGCCGAGGTCGAGCCGACGACGGCGGTCATGTGGCAGAGTGTCCGCTATGAAGGCGGCTGCGCGGCGAGCTCGCTCTGCGCGACGACCGCCTTCTTCTGCTCCGACGAGCATCTATCCGCCTGGCGCGACGACCGTTCCGCCGACGAGCCGGGTTTCCGGCTGTCGATCGAGGAAGGACTGCAGGCCGGCCGCGCCCTATTCGGACCGAGCCTTGCCGGTCTCGATGTGGCGTCCAAGAGTGCGGCGGCCGCCGAGCACCCTCTCCGCGCCAATGGCCGCAATGGCGGCGCCTACGACCTCGTTGTGATTGGCGCCGGCTCGGCCGGCTTTTCCGCCGCGATCACGGCCGCCGATCAGGGCGCCCAAGTCGCGTTGATCGGCAGCGGCACCATCGGCGGCACCTGCGTCAATGTCGGCTGCGTACCATCGAAGACCCTGATCCGCGCCGCCGAGACGCTGCACAACGCGCGCGTGGCGGCGCGTTTTGCCGGCATCACGGCGGAGGCCGAACTGACGGACTGGCGCGGAACCATTCGGCAGAAGGACGCGCTCGTATCCGAGCTGCGCCAGGCCAAATATGTCGACCTGCTTCCCGCCTATAATGGCATCGCCTACCGCGACGGGCCGGCGCGCCTGTTCGACGGCGGTGTCGAGGTGAACGGCACGCGCATTCCCGCCGGAAAGATCGTCATCGCCACCGGCGCGCGGCCGGCGGTCCCCGCCATTCCCGGCATCGAGGCCGTGCCGTATCTGACCAGCACGTCGGCCCTCGACCTCGAGGAACTGCCGCACTCGCTGCTCGTCATCGGCGGCGGCTATATCGGTGCGGAACTCGCCCAGATGTTCGCCCGTGCCGGCGTCAAGGTGACACTCGTCTGCCGCTCGCGCCTGTTGCCTGAGGCCGAGCCGGAGATCGGCGCGGCGCTGACGGGGTATTTCGAGGACGAGGGCATCACCGTCGTCTCCGGCATCACCTACCGCGCAATCCGCACGACCGGGGGCGGTATCTCACTGACTGTCATGCGCGACGACCAGGATGTCACGATCGACGCCGACCAGGTGCTGATTACCACCGGCCGCACGCCCAACATCGAAGGCCTCGGCCTTGCCGAGCACGGGATCGCCGTCTCGCCGACGGGCGGCATCGTCGTCGACGACCGCATGCGGACGACCCGAGCCGGGGTCTATGCCGCCGGCGACGTTACGGGCCGCGACCAGTTCGTCTACATGGCCGCCTATGGCGCCAAGCTCGCGGCAAAGAACGCCCTCAACGGCGACAGCCAGCGCTACGACAACAGTGCCATGCCGGCCATCGTGTTCACCGATCCGCAGGTGGCGAGCGTCGGGCTGACCGAGGCCGCCGCGCACGCCGCTGGATATGCGGTCCGAGTGTCGACGATCGGCCTCGACCAGGTACCCCGTGCGCTTGCCGCCCGCGACACCCGTGGGCTCATCAAGCTCGTCGCCGACGCCGGCAATGGTCGCCTGCTCGGCGCCCATATACTCGCGCCCGAAGGCGCCGACAGCATTCAAACCGCAACGCTGGCGATCCGGCAGGGCCTCAGCGTCGCCGACCTCGCCGACACGATCTTTCCATACCTCACCACCGTCGAGGGTCTGAAGCTTGCGGCGCTAGCCTTCGACAAGGACGTCGCCAAGCTGTCCTGCTGCGCCGGTTGAGCAGGCTCGAGGGTCTCTAGGCCCTCGAATCTGTCTCATGCGTCGAGGTCGAGCGGAAGCGCGTGTGTTTTCAGGCAAATGCCGCCGCAAAATCCGCCTGAGACAGGTTGACTGTTCAGATAA
>NZ_MKSQ01000010.1 GCF_001898115.1 Allobosea sp. 67-29
CCCGTCGCGTCACGCGGCGGGGTTTTCGCGTTATGGCCATGCCAACGCCTCGTCGCCACGTTCAATCCAGGATGGTGCCCAGCGTGCCGGCCAGCCCAGCACCCGCCGCGTATGGGGCCGGGCGTCAGTACGACCTTGCGCAGGGTAGCGGCGCATCTTCGGCAGGTCGGCCTGCCGTCCGAAAGGACAGGCTTCTCAGTGGACCAATGCAGCGGCGGATCACTCCACCCTCCCCGGCATCCGAGCCTCGATGGCGTGGCAGCTTCAATGGGATCGGCAACCCCATCTATCCGCTCCGGCGGCCGTCGTTTCCGCTTTCCTTGAACCGGTTGAAGAGATCGAGCACCGCCTTTCGTTCGGCGGGATCGTCGAGCTGATTAAGGTCGATCAGAAACGGCTGTCGCGCCGCCTTCGCCGAGCCCCGCTCCGTCGTGTCGGCGCGATAAGCCGCTTGTGCCCCGTCCGCGAAATGCGTCGGCGCCCGACAATCCAGCTCCATCTCCGCGATCAGCTGGGCAAGCGTTTTGCCGTAGAGCGCGGCCAGCTTCAGGAGCTGCGCGATCGATAGCCGCTTGCGGCCGCTTTCCTGTTCGCTGACGAGTTGCTGGCTCACGTCCAGCGCGGACGCGACTTGCTCTCCCGACATTCCGGCATTCTCGCGCAAGCGGCGCAGATGCGCACCGACGAGGATGTCCAGCTCGCCGCGCGATCCTCTTGCCAACGCCGCGCTCCTTCTTCGCGTGGAGGGGAGACGCTGGCGCAGCCGGCCGCAACATATGTAGGGTTGTGGTCTGCAAAGAGTACGCGCCATTCGTGCGGGTCGGCGGCGGGCGGGTCGCCGTCAGTCGGCAAGGCCGGCGAAGATGGCGATGCTGACGAGGGCCGTCAGCATGGCCGGCGTTTATGCGGCCGCGCTTGTTCACAAGGAGCGCGGCCGTTCTAAGCTTGGCCAGACATTCCAGGCCGCAGGAGGCGAGCAGTGGCGACGACAGGCAAGATCCACATCGGTATCGGCGGCTGGGTGTTCGAGCCCTGGCGGGGCACCTTCTATCCGGACGGTCTGGCCCAGAAGCGCGAGCTCGAATATGCCGCGAGCAAGCTGACCTCGATCGAGATCAACGGCACCTATTACGGCTCGCAGAAGCCCGAGAGCTTCGCCAGATGGCGCGAGGAGACGCCGGACGATTTCGTCTTCGCGCTGAAGGGTTCGCGCTTCTGCACCAATCGCCGCGTATTGGCGGAGGCCGGGCCGTCCGTGGAGAAGTTCCTGACCAGCGGCTTGACCGAACTCCGGCACAAACTCGGGCCGATCAACTGGCAGTTCATGCCGACCAAGAAATTCGACCCGGAGGATTTCGAGGCCTTCCTGAAGCTGCTGCCGAAGGAGCTCGACGGAATCGCACTGCGCCATGCCGTCGAGGTCAGGCATGACAGCTTCCGTTCGCCAGATTTCGTCGCGCTGCTTCGCTCCTATGGCGTTGCAGCCATCACCTCGGCCGATGCGGACTACACGCAGATCGCCGATGTGACGGCGCCCTTCGTCTATGCGCGGATCATGGGGACCAGGGAGGCCGAGCCGAAGGGCTATCCGGAAGCCGGCCTCTCGCGCTGGGCCAAGGCCGCACGGGATTGGGCCGAAGGCGGGGTGCCGGAGGGGCTCGATACGGTGGCACCGGCCGCAGCCAGGCAGGAGCGCGACGTGTTTCTCTATGTCATCAGCGGCGACAAGGTCCGTAATCCCGCCGCCGCGATGGAGCTGATCGCACGGACGAAGGGCTGAGCCTCATTCCGCCGCCGCAGTCTCCTGCACGGCTTCCTGGCAGACATCGACCCATTCGGCCTGCGTGAGCTCGGCCATGCGCTGCGGTGCGATATGCAGCGCGCTGTGGGTCGAGCCCGCTGCCGGTACGACGACATCGAAGGCCCTGAGCGAGATGTCGCAATAGACCTTGAGCGGCGTGGCGAGCCCGAAGGGGCAGACGCCGCCGACCGGATGGCCGGTCAGGGCCTCGACCTCTTCGGGGCCAAGCATGCGCGGCTTGCCGCCGAGCGCGGCCTTGGCCTTCCTGTTGTCGAGGCGGGCGTCGCCGCGGGCGACGACCAGCACGACCTCGTCGCCGATGCGCAACGACAAGGTCTTGGCGATCTGGCCAGGCTCCACCCCATGCGCAGCCGCGGCAAGCGGCACGGTGGCGCTGCTCTGTTCGGTGACGACAACGGCGATGTCGGGCGCGTGCTCGGCGAAGAAGGCGCGGACGGATTCGAGGCTCATCGGGCAATGCGGGCGGTTAGCAACAGGATCAGCAGGCCGGCGATCGCCGGCACGCCGAAGACGACGAGGAAGACCGGTGCTTCCTCCATGATGGTGTAGCCCGCGCTGGCGACGCCGATCCAGAGATTGATCAAGGCGCCGACAAACCAGAGCGGCAGAAACAGCTTCACGGCGAAGGCTATCGGGCGCCCTGCCGAGATCGAAAGCCGCGGCGCCAGGACGAGCAGGACCCCGAGCAGAGCAAAGCCGATGCCGATGACCTTGATCGTATGCATGGTTCAGGCCTCCTGCTGCCTGGGGCCGAGCGAGACGGCCTCCCAGGCCGCGACGAGGATGAGGATCGCGGTCGCGCCCAGGCTGAAACCGAGCGGCGGCAACAGTCCCGCGCAGAACGTCAATAGGGCGATCAGCCCGAGCCCGACGAGATGCGAGAGCGGGAACCAGCCTGCCGTGACGCGCTTGAACAGCAGGTTGCCGAGGAGATAGCAGGCGGGCCCGCCGGCGACGGCGATCGCCATCTTCGCCTCGGTGTGGCCGAGCGGATGGGCGATGACGAGCTCGTCGCCGACCGCGACCAGGATGATGCCGGCGACCAGCAGGATATGCAGATAGGTATAGGCGATGCGCGCGATCCGCCCCGGATCGGCGGAATCGGCGATGAGCCGGCTGCCGCGTTCGGCGCCGATATGGAAATAGATCCACCACATCGCGACCGAGCTCAAAAAGGCGTTGGCGAAGGCGGCCAGATTGACGGCGGTGACCGGCAGCTTCGCGGCGGTGGCTCCGGTCATGATGATCGATTCACCCAGGGCGATGATGATGAAGAGCGCGCAGCGCTCGGCGAGATGGCCGCCCTCGACATCCCAATCGCCGGTCACCGAGCGGCCGAGGCCGGGAACCCGGAAGCCGGCGGCGGGACCGGCATATTCGATGCCGAGGGCGATCAGCCAGAGCGCGAAGCGCAGCGGGCCCTCGCTGAGGCCGCCGGCGATCCAGAACACCGCGGAGCAGCAGAGCCACAGCGTGATCCGCTGGAAGTTGCGATAATTGGCCGGCGAAGCGCCTTTGAGGCTCACCGTCGTGAAGGCCGAGCGGGCGAGCTGCGTCGCGACATAGGCGCCTGCGAAGGCCAGACCGGTTTCGCCGAAGGCGCCGGGCAAGGCGCAGGACATGACCAGCCCGAGAAACATCAACCCGAACAGCAGCAGCCGGACGGGCGTCGTCTCGGGATCGAGCCAGTTCGTCACCCAGCTCGTATAGATCCAGACCCACCAGACGGCGCCGAGCAGAAAGGCGGCCTGCGCCAGACCGAGCCCGCTGAAATGCTCCAGCAGCGTGTGCGAGATCTGGGTGATGGCGAAGACGAAGACCAGGTCGAAGAACAGCTCGACGTAAGCGACTCTCGCATGCTGGTGCTCGACGCGCTCTCTGAGCAGCGCGCCGTGTTTGTGAGCTTTCGCCATGCGGACCCCCGGCCATCGACCGCGCGATTCAGCGCGCGGCCCGTTGCCGAGCCTGTTCCGCGACCTGTGCCGCCGTCAATGGCGGAAGTGGCGGTGCCCGGTGAAGACCATGGCGAGGCCGGCCTCGTCGGCGGCCTTGATCACCTCGTCGTCGCGCATCGAGCCGCCGGGCTGGATCACCGCCGTCGCGCCGGCTTCCGCGGCGGCCAGCAGGCCGTCGGCGAAGGGGAAGAAGGCGTCGGAGGCGACGACCGAGCCCTTGGCGAGGCTCTTGGGCAAACCCGCCGTCTTCGCGGCCTCCGCTGCCTTCCAGGCGGCGATGCGCGAGGAATCGACGCGGCTCATCTGGCCGGCGCCGATGCCCACGGTCGCGAGATCCCGGGCGTAGACGATGGCGTTCGACTTGACGTGCTTGGCGACGCGGAAGGCGAAGCGCAGATCGGCCAGTTCCCGCTCGCTCGGCTGGCGCTTCGTCACGACCTTGAGTTCCATGTCGTCGACGACGGCATTGTCGCGCGACTGGACGAGGAAGCCGCCGGCAACGGTACGCAGCGACAGGCCCGGCGCGCGGACATCCGGCAGGCCGCCGGTCAGCAGCAGGCGCAGGTTCTTCTTGGCGGCGATCAGGGCGATCGCCTCCTCCTCGGCATCGGGGGCGATGATGACCTCGGTGAAGACCTCGACGATCTTCTTCGCAGCCTCGGCATCGAGCGTGCGGTTCAGCGCGACGATGCCGCCGAAAGCCGAGACGGGGTCGCAGCGCAGCGCGCGCTCATAGGCCTCGAGCAGCGAGCCGCCGGCCGCGACGCCGCAGGGGTTGGCGTGCTTGACGATGACGCAGGCGGCCGAGGCCTTCGGATCGAACTCGGCGACGCATTCGAAGGCTGAATCGGTGTCGTTGATGTTGTTGTAGGAGAGCTGCTTGCCCTGGACCTGGCGGGCGGTGGAGACGCCGGGCCGGTTTTCCGGGGTGCGGTAGAAGGCTGCCCACTGATGCGGGTTCTCGCCATAGCGCATGGTCTCGGCCAGTGCACCGCCGAGCGCGCGGAAGGCCGGTGCGGTATCGCCCAGCTCATTGGCGAACCAGTTCGAGATCGCCGCGTCATAGGCCGCCGTGCGGGCATAGGCCTTCTGGGCGAGCTTGCGGCGCAGCGTCAGCGTGGTGGCGCCCTTCTGGGCCTCGAGATCGGCGAGAACGGAGGGGTAATCGGCCGGCTCGACCACGACGGCGACGTCGTGATGGTTCTTGGCGGCGGCGCGGATCATCGCGGGGCCGCCGATATCGATGTTCTCGATGCAGTCGTCATAGGGCTTAGCCGCAGCGACCGTCGCCTCGAACGGGTAGAGGTTCACCACGAGCAGGTCGATCGGCTGGATGCCGTGGCCGAGCATCGAGGCCTGATGCTCAGGATGCGAGCGGATGGCGAGCAGGCCGCCATGCACCTTCGGATGCAGCGTCTTGACCCGGCCGTCCATCATCTCGGGGAAGCCGGTGAGGTCGGAGACGTCCGAGACCGGCAGGCCGGCCTCAGCGATCGCTTTGGCGGTGCCGCCGGTCGAGACCAGCGCGATGCCGAGCTTGTGCAAGGCGCGGGCGAAATCGATCAGGCCGGTCTTGTCGGAAACGGAAAGGAGAGCGCGTTCGACGCGGCGAAGCTCATTCGGCATCGGGATCAGGTCCGGCTGTCATTGCAGGGGTAGGCAATCGCGCGCGAGCTATCATGCTGCGGCGCGAAAGGCAAAAGCAGCCGCCGCAGAACCGTCACGCCTCGGGTTCGGTTTCGGTCTCCGGCCCCTGCCGCTCGGCCAGCAGCGACGCCAGCGTCTGGCCCGCGCGCGGATTGGCGGCGCTGATCCGGCTGAGCCGCCAGGCGATGCGCGGCGTCGCCACGGCGTCGAAGGCGACGACGAGCTGCTCGGTCTTCCGCCGGCCGTCGGCGGCGGCGAGGAAGAGGCTCTCTTCGATGGCGAGCGGCAGCCCGCCGGCCTCGAAGCTCCAGACCTCTCCGGAGGCCAGCGCCAACAGCGCCCCGGTGCCTTCCCGCACCAGGCTGGCGCGGACGTTCGGGTGCAGGTGGAAGCGGGCGGCCGCTGGCATGCCCGCCTGGGCCACGGCCAGCGCGACCTCGTCCTCGCCCGCCAGCACGGCGCCGTCCCGGGACAGCAGCAGCCGACGCGTATGCGTCGCGCCCAGGCGGCGATAACCGTCATGGCTGCCGACCCATTCGGGTCCGTCGGCGCCGTCCTGCCGGGCGACGCGGACATCGGAGGGTCCGGAGATCAGGCGCATTTCGCCCAGCACCCTGCCGAAATTCGCGCTGGAGCGATCGTCGAGCACAAGGGCGGAATGGGCGGCGGTGCTGCGGGCAGCGAGCCGCAGCTCGGGCGGGCCGAAGCGGCTCGCGCCGCAATTGACGATGATGCGTTGCGTACCGCTTGAAAACTCGAAGGAGAGGCAACCGGCATGGGCCTCGGTCGAATAGGCGCCGCGCGGCGGCGCACCGGCGTCGATCACCACGACGCTGCGCTCGGCCGCAAGACGGCTGTAGCCGGAATAGCCGGCATGCTCGGTCGGACGGCCGCGCGCGTCATCATAGGCGGCGAGCGTGGCCATCAAGTCGGGCGGAGTCGTGCCCATGCCGTTGAACAGCGCGAGCGCGCCGTCGCCGTGCCGGAACAGCCGCAGATGCGGCATCATCCGCTCGATCGCCGTCAGCACGCCGCGCGGCGGCTCGAGGCCGCGGGTGGCGAAGGTCTCGCGCAGCGGCAGCAGATCGAGCAGGAAATCGATCAGCAGCCGCGGATTGCGCGAAAGGTGTCCGCCATCGGGCAGGATCTGTTCGTCGAGCTCGTCCGACAGCAGCGCCTCGGCCCGGCGCCTGCGCGCATCCTGGCCGTCCAGGCAAATGGCGGCGAGGCTGACGGCGATCAGGCCGTTGATCCGGTCGGCACCCTCGACCGCGCCGGCCAGCGACAGGCTCACCCGGTCCGACAGGCGCGAGACATGGCGCAGGAAGCGGTCGTAGAAGGCATGGTCGGCGCCTTCCAGCAGCAGCGGAGAATGGGACAGGAAGGAGATCAGCCGCCGTGCCGCCACGGCCGGGCGCCGGGCGACGTCGCCGCGGTCGTGCCGCCTGGCGATGAATTCCTCGACGAGGCTGCGTGCATTGGCGCGGGCGATCGCGGTATCCGCGGCGCGCATGTGGCGCAACCAGCCGAAGCCGTGAAGCGCCTCCGCCCAGGCCTCGGTCGGCGCGGCGACGTCGAAAGGCGATTCGCCATGGGTGCGGACGGTGCGGCCGGCGAAAGCGTAGTAGCCGGCATAGAAGTCGCCGGCCGTGGTCGGGTCGGCGGTGCGCAGGTCATGCGGTGCGAACAGCAGGCGGGACGCCGCCTTGCGGCCGAAGGGCCAGAGCCTGCGCGTCGCGCCGACGAGATGGCCACGGCTGCGCCGCGCCGCCCGTCCGATTGCGGCCTGGGCCAATCCCCGACGCTCAGACCAGGCGCTCAAATCCCTGAAAGCTCCGTCTCGGGCGCGGAGTCAGCCCGCCCGAATCATCAAGACGCGACCATCGCGCCGCGCGAATCCGCTTTCGTCATAGCCTGATCAGGCGGCTTGCGTAAAATCCCGCCCATCCCGACAGCCGCGGGGTTTCGCCCGGCAATTGCTGCGGCAGGGTGCGGATATCGCCATGCGCGTCGATGGCGGCGCTCAAACCGCCGATTTCGGCAGCGCTCGCGCCGGCGCGACGAAACTGGGGATGGCGGGCGAGGAAGGCGTTGATCTGCATCTCGCCTTCCTGCGGCTCGAGCGAACAGGTGCAGTAGACGAGCTGGCCGCCTTGCCTGGTCAGCGCCGCAGCGGCATCGAGCAGCTTCGCCTGCAGGGCGCCGAGACGGTCGCGATCCTCGGCCGTCTTGGTCCAGGCGACGTCGGGGTGGCGGCGGATCGTTCCCGTCGCGCTGCAGGGCGCGTCGAGCAGCACGGCGTCGAAGGGCTCGGCCCGCCAGCTCGCCGCATCGGCGGTGACGATCTCGGCGGAGAGCCCGAGGCGCTGGAGATTAGCCCTGAGACGGCGCAGGCGCGGGGCGGAGCGGTCGAGTGCCGTGACACTGGCGCCGGCCGCCGCGATCTGTGCGGTCTTGCCGCCGGGCGCGGCGCAGAGATCGGCGACGCGCTGCCCCGGAGCGGGCGAGATCAGCTTCACCGGCAGGGCGGCGGCGGCGTCCTGGACCCACCACGCACCCTCCGCGTAGCCGGGCAGGCTCGCGATCGCCTGGCGTTCGCGCAGACGGATCGAGCCCGTCGGCAGCAGGATGCCGCCAAGCCTGTCGGCCCAGAGAGCCGGATCGGCCTTGGCCGTGACGTCAAGCGGCGGTTCCTCGCGATGGCTCAGCGCGATGGCGAGGGCGGCCTCCTCACCATAGGCAGCGCGCCAGCCTTCGGCCAGCCAGTCAGGCGTGTCGCGAAACGGGTCGGCGTCGGCCTCGGCGAGGATCGCGTCGCGCTCGCGGGCGATGCGGCGCAACAATGCGTTGCCGAGCGCGGCATAGCGGGCCGAGCGCGGGTCCTCGTGCAGATGGCGGATGGCGAGATCGACGGCGGCATGGTCCGGCACGTCGAGGAAAAGGATCTGCGCGGCCGCGGCCGTCAGGATCGGCTCGAACAGGCCGGAGCGGCGCGGGCTGCCGCGGTCGAGCCGCTCGTCGAGCGCCTGGCGGATCGTGCCGAGCCGGCGGAACGCGGTGACCGCGATGGCGCGGACGAGGCCGGCATCGGCAGAATCGAGGCCCGCTTCCGGAACCAGGCGATCCAGGGTCTCGTCGAGCGCGACGCGGGCGCGCAGCACCTCGTCGATGACATGGGCGGCAAGCCGGCGCGCCGGCAGGCCGGGTGCGTGGGATTCCGGTTCGGCTGCCTGCTCGGGCGATCTGTGGCGGGACGTCATGCGATCGGCCATCTCAACCCCAGGGGCCCGGCTGGCGCGGAGGCTCGCCGCCGGCGCTGCGCGCGCCCCAGGGGCTGCCATGCGCCTGGCCGGTGAAGCTGGGCGCGGCGGGGCCGCGGCCCACGCCCATGGCGCGGGCCTGCTCCATCAGCGCGGCGATGCGGTTGCCGGTGTCGGGATGGGTCGAGAACAGATTATCCATGCCGCCGCCGGTCAGGGGATTGATGATGAACATGTGCGCCGTAGCAGGATGAGCCTCGGCTGTCTCGCTGGGATTATGCTGGACGCCGGCCGCGATCTTGGCGAGCGCGTCGGCGAGCCAGACCGGATTGCCGGCGATCTGGCCGCCGAGCCGGTCGGCCTCGTATTCGCGCGAGCGCGAGATCGCCATCTGGATCAGCGCCGCCGCCATCGGCGCGAGGATCGAAAGCAGGATCTGGACGATGAAATTCGGCCGGTTGTCGCGCGAGCCGAAGAACATGCCGAAGGTGACGAGCGAGGAGATCGCGCCGGCGAAGGTCGCGGTGATCGTCATGGTCAGCGTGTCGTGGTTCTTGATATGCGCCAGCTCGTGCGCCATCACGCCCGCCAACTCCTCATAGGTCAGCGTCCGCAGGATGCCGGTCGTCGCCGCGACGGCCGCGTTCTCCGGATTGCGGCCGGTGGCGAAGGCGTTGGGCTGGTCCTCCTGGATCAGGTAGACGCGCGGCATCGGCATCTTGGCGCGGGCCGCGAGGTCGCGCACCATGCGATAGAGCTCAGGCGCGCTGCGCTCGTCGACCTCCTGGGCATTGTGGGCCGCGAGTGCCAGCCGGTCGGAGTTCCAGTAGCTGAAGAGATTGGTGCCGGCGGCGAAGACCAGCGCGAGCAGCATGCCGCCGCTGCCGCCGAGCAGGTAGCCGACGGCGAGAAACAGCGCGGTCAAACCCGCCATCAGCATGCCGGTCCTGATGTAGTTCATTCTGGCTCCTTCGCTGCCGCCGCGAAAAAAAGGACAGATTCTCTCGCAGATGCCGGTTTGCCGTCCTATGTGGTGAGCACCGGCCCGGTCCTGCAAGTCCGGCCCGCAACGGAGGCGCGCCACGATGCCCGACAATGCCAGCGATGCCATGCCTGCAGCCGCTTCGGAGAAGGTGCTTTCGCCGGCGGCGAAGCGCGCCCTGGAAGAGGCGCAGGCGCGGCGTGCGGCAATCGACGCCCATGCGGCCGAGGTGGCGCGCCAGCGCGAGGTGAACGGACGTGGCGGGCTGGAGCCGGTCCGCTACGACGATTGGGAAGTGAAGGGCATCGCGAGCGATTTCTGAAGGCGGCGCGCCGGCAGGGCGCTGGCCGCGTCAGTCGGCGCGAAGCTGGTAGACGGCGTTGCCGCTGAGGACGGACGAGTTCCGGTTCATGGGGTTGTCCCGCTGGAACATGATGTTCAGATTTTCCAGGGTGCAGGCCGTGCCGGAAAAACTTGCGGTGAGCACCGTGCACTCCCGCGCCGCCTGGCCGTAGAGAGCCTTCCTCGCCTTTTCGGCCGCTGCGGCGTCGGCCGCCTCGCCCTCGATCTCGATGCGGAAGTTCACGTTGATTCGTGTCGGCTGTCCGCGTCCGATGGACGAGGCTGCGCCGGATTCGTCGTCTGAGCCCAGGCGGCGCCGCCCTGGAGGAGGCAGCAGGCTGCTGCGAGGAGCGAAAGAACCCGTCCGGATGTCATGATGCTTTCCTCTTAGTCGGACCTCCTCTAGCAAGGCAGCGCGAAAAGCTCATGACTTCTGGGCATTATGGTTTATGTCGACGCGCTTGCCTCCGGCGGCGATCGCCAATGTCTTTCGGCTGTCGGAGCAAGACAGCCAACGGGAACCGCCGATGACGAACGACGAGAAGCGCCTTGCGGCCCTGCGCCGGCTTCTGGCGGAGGCGCATGAGAGGCTCGCCCTGAAGCTCGGCTTCCGGCTCTGGGACGGCAGCATGGTTCCGGCGGGCTGGCCGCAGGACGGGCTCGCCATCGCCATCGCCGATGCCGGCGTTCTGGCGGCGCTGCTGCGCAAGCCGAAGCTCGATACGCTGCTCCACCTGCACATCGCCGATCGCATCGCGATCATCAACGGCTCGATCTTCGATCTCGCGGCGGCGCGGCCCGAAGGCAAGGTCGGCAAGCTTGCGCGCACCATCCCCAAGAGCGCGGTCTTCGACGTGGTGCGCCGCTTCCTCTTCGCGCCCGGCAAGGCGCCGGACGCGGTCAGTCACCGGCGTGGCGACGAGATCGCGCGCGACGGCGACCCTGCCACCAACAAGGCGAACGTCGCCTATCACTACGACGTCTCCAACGATTTCTACCGGCTCTTCCTTGACGAGGAGATGGTCTACACCTGCGCCTATTTCACCGAGGATCACGGCGATATCGGCCGGGCCCAGCAGGACAAGCTGGACATGATCTGCAGGAAGCTGCGCCTGAAACCCGGCGACCGCTTCCTCGACATCGGCTGCGGCTGGGGCGCGCTGG
This sequence comes from Allobosea sp. 67-29, assembly GCF_001898115.1. Lineage (GTDB taxonomy): Bacteria > Pseudomonadota > Alphaproteobacteria > Rhizobiales > Beijerinckiaceae > Allobosea. The sequence continues at coordinate 11,173 of NZ_MKSQ01000010.1, forward strand.
TCTGCCATGCCGCCCGCTACTATGGCGTCGAGGCCCATGGCGTGACGCTGGCGGAAGAGCAGCTCAAATACGCGCAGGAGAAGGTCGAGCGCTGGGGGCTGCAGGACAGGGTCACGCTGCATTTGCGGGACTACACGCAGATGGAGGGCGAGTTCGACAAGATCTCGTCGATCGGCATGTTCGAGCAGGTCGGCATCCGCAACTATCCGAGCTACTTCACCACGGTGAACCGGCTGCTCAGGCCGCGCGGCCTGTATCTGCACCACACCATCTCGCGCCGCGCCAAGAAGACCGAGAAGGCCTTCAACAAGATGCCGGCGGAGTACCGGGCGCTGGTGCGCTACATCTTCCCCGGCGGCGAGCTCGACCATCTCGGCATGTCGATCGCCAATCTCGAGCGCTATGGCTTCGAGGTGCACGACGTCGAGGGTTGGCGCGAGCACTATCAGCGCACGACGCGGCTGTGGTGGGAGCGGCTCAACGCCAACAGGGACAAGGCGGAAGCCAAGATCGGCGCGGAGCGTACCCGGATGTGGCTGCTCTATCTGGCCGGCTGCTCGCTCGCCTTCGAGCGCGGCGGCGCGCTGATCAACCAGACGCTGGTCTCGAAACGGCGCAAAGGGCCGTCCGGCCTGCCGCTGACGCGGGCAGACCTCTATCGCGATTGAAACATTCGGCAAACCGCCGTTCGGACCGTCTCGCCCCTGAGGGCGGGCCCGGCGGGAAGAGGGGCCGGCCCTACTTCTTGACGAAGAGGTCGAGCTTTCCGTGATGCTCGGCCAGCAGGTAGTAGAAGGTCAGGCGGGATTTGGTCCGGTCGTCCTTCATCTGCTCGCAGACCGTCTTGATCGAGCCGTCGAGATCGCCGGACTTCAGGCCGAGCTTCTTCTTCAGGAAATTCTCGCGGACGCGATCGAGCTCGGCCGGGTCGGAGCAGGCGACATAGCGCGTGTCGGGCTTGCTCATCACGAGCGCGTAGGACTTCGACATGCCGGCGAAGGCGGCTTCGTTGAGCGGCTTCTTGGCAAACTTCTTCACGTCGGCAAGGTGATCCATTGGGCTAGCCCCCTTTTCCGGCCCGGCTTCAGCGCGGGCGAGCTTCGTGTCGCGCGACGAAGCTAACGCGGTTTTTTTCGACAAGCGAGCGAAATGGCGCCGGCGGACTTTGGCCTTTTGGCCAGTTTCCTCCGGGGAAGCCCTGCATCCTGCATATGGCGGGGCTGCGGCGGACGGGCTTGAGCCGGGGCCGCGGCGATGCTGCGATGCAAAACCGATTGGAGCCCGCTATGAAACCCACCGTCCTGATGGTGCCGAAGATGCCTGCCGCGCTCGTCACCCGCCTGCGCGAAAGCTATGAGGTGCTGGGGCCGATGGATTATTCGACGCCGGACGCGCTTCCGGCGGGCGCCGCGGAAGCCGAGGCGCTTCTGACCATGGGCAGTCTCCGCACCGATGCCGCGCTCATCGACGCCTTGCCGAGGCTCAGGTTGATCTGCTGCTACGGCACGGGTGTCGAGGGCGTCGACGGCGGCCATGCCAGGGCGCGCGGCATCGCTCTCGGGAACGCCGGGGAGGCGAATGCGGCCAGCGTGGCCGAGTTCGCCATGGGGCTCCTGCTCGCCACCGCCCGGCAGATCCCCCAGGCCGACCGCTTCGTCCGGGCCGGCCGCTGGAAGGGCAATTCCGTCGAGCGGATGCCGGCGGTGCCGGGGCTGGCCGGGCGCAAGCTCGGGATCTACGGGCTGGGGGCCATCGGCAGCCGCATCGCGCGCCGGGCGGAGGCCTTCGAGATGGAGATCGGCTACCACAACCGCAGCCGGCGGGCCGATGCGCCCTACCTCTATCACGACAGCCTGGTCGGCCTGGCCGAATGGGCCGATGTCCTCATCGTCTCCGCCCGTGCCAGCGCCGAGAACCGCCATGCCGTCGATGCCGCCGTGCTGAAGGCACTCGGCCCCGGCGGGCATCTGGTCAACATCTCGCGGGGCATCGCGGTCGACGAGGATGCGCTGTGCGCGGCGCTCGAGACCGGTGCGATCGCGGGGGCCGCCCTCGATGTCTACGAGAACGAGCCGCATGTCTCCGACCGGCTCAGGGCGCTCGACAACGTCGTGCTGGCACCGCATATCGCTGCCGCCACCGAGCTGGCGCAGGCGGCGCAGCAGGACACCATGCTGGGCAATCTGGAGGCCTTCTTCGCGGGCAGGCCGCTATTGTCCGCCGTGGCGCTCTGATCAGGGCAGAACGACGACCGGCGTCCCCATCTGCACGCGCGCATACAGGTCGATCACGTCGCCGTTGTGCATGCGGAAGCAGCCATAGGAGGCGGCGGTGCCGACCGTCTTCGGCATGTTGGTGCCGTGGATCGCGTACTCTCCGCCGGGGCCGAGGCCGATGACGCGCGCGCCCATCGGGTTGCGCGGCGAGCCTCCGGGGATGACGTCCGGCAGGCGGGGGTTGTCGCGCTTGACCTCGGCCGGCGGGCTCCAGGCCGGATCGACCTGCATCTCCTCGACATATTTGACGCCGCGCCACTGCTTGCCGGCCTTGCCCACCGCGATGGTGTAGCGGATCGCCTCGCCGGGTGCGACGACGTAGTAGAGCCTGCGCTCGCCGGTGCGGATCACGATGGTGCCGGGTCGATAGCGGGCATCGGGCATCCCGACGACGTCGCGCGCGGCGGCCGGCCGGCCCAGGAAGGCGAGGGCCAGCGTCAGCCCGGCGAGGGCGAGGCCCCTGGCCGCAAACCGTCTCGGCATGGCGATTCTCCCGTTGACAGGGGGAGAGCGATTGCGCCGCAGCCGTGAATCGGCGGTTGAGCGATATGGTGAAGGCGGGGACTCGGCCGATTCACCATGAATCCCCGATGAATCGCCGGGCGGTCCCGCGAGCTCAGGCGGAGGGCGCGCGGCGGTGCTGCTGGGGCAGCAGGAAGGGCAGGCCGGGCGCCGGAGCGCGGCTGAGGGACAGGCCGACGCGGAAGACCTGCTGCAGGAGGGCGTCGTCGAGGGTCTCCGCCGGCGGGCCCTGCGCGATGATGCGGCCGCGATCCATCACCACGAGATGGTCGGCATAGGTCACGGCGAGGTTGAGATCGTGCAGCACGATCAGCACCGCGACGCCTCGCCCCGCGATGCTGCGGGCCATGTCGAGCAGCGCGAGCTGATGGCAGAGGTCGAGGCTCGCGATCGGCTCGTCGAGGAACAGGACTTGCCGCTCTGCGACGCTGCGCCCGGCTTCGAGCTGACAGAGCACGCGGGCGAACTGGACGCGCTGCTGTTCGCCGCCGGAGAGCGTCTGGTAGCGCCGGCCGGCGAGATCGAGCACCCCGGCTGCGGCGAGGGCCTCCGCCACGATGGCCTCGCGCCGTTGGCGCGTCAGCGCGCGGCCGATGCCGTCGACGCCGAGCCGCGCCACCTCGTAGACGCTGAAGGGAAAGGCGAGCCGGCTGTGCTGGGCCATCACGGCGCGCAGGCAGGCGAGCCGCCATGCCGGAACGGTGCCGAGCGCCTCGTCCGCGCAATGCACGCTGCCGGCCGCCGGTGCGAGCTCCCCGGTCAGGAGCTTCAGCAACGTCGATTTTCCCGCTCCGTTGGGGCCGATCAGAATGGTGGTCGCGCCCGGCTCGAGATCGAGCGAGGCGTCCGACACCAGCATGCGTCCCCCGGCTGCAAAGCAGAGCTGCCGCCCGGAGAGGAGCGGTGCCGCCTCAGACATCGATCGACACCGAGCGGCGCAGCAGCAGCCAGAGGAAGAAGGGCGCGCCGATCGCAGCGGTGACGATCCCGATCGGCAGCTCCGCCGGGGCGACGATCAGGCGCGCCACGATGTCGGCCGCCACGAGAAGGATGGCGCCGCCCAGAGCCGAGAGCGGGAGCAGCAGGCGGTGGTCGGGGCCCACCGAGAGGCGAATCAGGTGAGGCACGACGATGCCGATGAAGCCGATCAGGCCGGCCGAGGCGACGCTGGCGCCGACGGCCAGCGCGACGAGCAGGATCGCGAGCGCCTTGATGCGCTGGACCGGGATGCCGAGATGGTACGCCTCCGCCTCGCCCAGCATCAGCCCATTGAGGCCGCGGGCCAGCAGCGGCATCGCGAGCAGCAGCGGCAGGATGATCGGCGCCACCGCCGAAAGCTTCGACCAGCTGGCGCCGCCGAGGCTGCCGAGCGACCAGAAGGTCAGGTCGCGCAGCTGCCTGTCGTCCGACAGATAGGCGAGGAGGCCCGTCAGGGCTCCGGACAGCGCTCCCAGCGCCACGCCGGCGAGCAGCATGGTGGCGACCGAGGTCCGGCCCTCCCGGGTGGCGATGAGATAGAGCACCAGCGTCGAGACCAGGCCGCCGCAGAAGGCGCCGAAGGGCAGGGCGGCGAACGGAAGCTTCATCAGCGTGCCGGCCAGGAAGCGGTCGCCGAGGACGATGGTCGCGGCCGCGGCGAGCCCCGCCCCGGCCGAGACGCCCACGAGGCCGGGATCGGCCAGCGGATTTCGGAAGAGACCCTGCATCAAGGCGCCGGAGACCGCGAGGCCGGCACCGACCAGCAGGCCGAGCAGCACGCGCGGCAGCCGGATGTTGAGGACGACGAGTGCGTCCCGGCCCTCGAACACGGTGGCGTCGCCGGCGAGCCGCGCCCAAAGGATCGCCGTGACCCGCCCGGGCGAGATGGCGATGGCGCCCTGGCCGATGGCCACGACCGCGAGAAGCAGGCAGGCGATGGACAAGCCCGCCAGCGCGACAAGGCCGATGCGCCGGCGTCCGGCGACGAGACCGGAGAGCGGCGATGCGGCCATGGCGGGCATGCGGGCGGCCAGCGTCACGGTGCGCTCGCCGGCAGCGCCGGAATCGCGGCCTGCGGATAGATCGCGGCCATCAGATCGCGGGCCGCGAACGGCGTCCTCGGCCCGAACCCGAGCAGGTAGAGCCCATCCATGTGCACGAGCCGCTTCGTCGCCGCGGCGGGAGTCCGCGAAAACGCCGGCAGCGCGAAGAGTTCGTCGGGGGTCGTGTTGTGGGCGCTGCTGTTACGCATCATCAGCACCATGTCCGGCGCCGCGGCGAGGATGGCCTCGTCGGTCATCGGCTTGTAGCCTTCGATGGCGCCGGCGACATTGATGCCGCCGGCGAGGCCGATGATGGCGTCGGCCGAGCTGTTGCGGCCTCCGACGAGGGCGCGTCCATTCTGCAGCGAAAGCACGAACAGCACGCGCTTCTGCGGCGGGAGCCCGGCGCGCAGCGCGGCCAGCTCCCGGAAACGGGCGGTGGTCTGCGCCGCCAGCCGCGCCGCCGGTTCGGTCGCGCCGACCGCCGCGCCGATGGCCACGATCTTGGCGGCGACGCCTTCGGGCGTCATGCCGTCGGCGATGCGCGCGATCGCCACGCCGGATTCGGCCAGCAGCGCGACGGCGTCGGGCGGGCCAGCCCCGTCGATCAGCATGATCAGCGAGGGATTCAGCGAGAGCACGCCTTCGGCCGAGAGCGCCCGAACGTAGCCGATATTCGGCTTGTCCTGGAGCGCCTTGGGCGGAAACTGGCTGGTCGAATCGACGCCGGCGATGCGCTCCTGCAGCCCGAGGGCATAGAGCACCTCGGTGATGACGCCGCCGGCGACGACGATCCGGTCTCCGGCCTGGGCGAAAGCCGGCCCGCTCCAGTTCGCCGGACCACCAAAGGAGGCTCCGGCGAAAACCGCGAGGCCGGCGCCCAGAAGCGAGCGGCGGCTCGGCCGCAGCCGGTAGCGGGCGCGCTTCGAGAGCCGTTCTGGGAACATGGATGCACCTCTTCCTGCCCGAGCGGACCCTGCACCGACGCTTTCGATCGCCGGCGCAATTGGTTGAAAGCTTTTCAGTCAAGTAGAAGCCAGTTTTTATTTATTCAAAACAAGCATCTGACCGACCATTATTGACGCAGATATTTGGTTTTACTAGAAGCGGTCAAGGGGGCGGCGGCAGCCGGCTCCGGCCGTTGTCGCCGTTTCCTCCGCGAGCGGCGGCGAGTCGCTCTCTCACCCACCGTCATTCGGCCAGCGATGGCCTCTATCAGTGCAGGATTGCCCGATGTTCATCGCGATGAATCGCTTCAAGGTCGTCAGGGGCGAGGAGGCCGCCTTCGAGACGGTCTGGTCCTCACGCAAGAGCCGGCTCGACGAGATGCCCGGCTTCCTGTCCTTCCATCTGCTGAAGGGGCCGGAGAAGGAGGATCACACGCTTTATTCCTCGCACACGAGCTGGGCGTCGAAGGACGATTTCGTCGCATGGACGAAGTCGGAGCAGTTCCGCGAATCGCATCGCAATGCCGGCCAGCCGCGGCCGAAGCCGCTCTATCTCGGCCATCCCGAGTTCGAAGGCTTCGAGACCGTGCTGAGCGAGGTCAATCCGCATCTGCCGCGCCAAGCGGCCGAGTGAAGAGGCGAGGCGATGACGGTATCCGAGGCCGCGGGCCGCGATCCCATCGAACAGGCGCGTGCGCTGCTGGCGGCCAAGCCGGACGGCCTGATCGAGGCGGTGGCGCGCGAAGCGGGCGTGTCGACCCAGGCGGCGCTGGAGCTGCTGCCGCCGGAGCAGCGGCTGTTCGTGGCGCCAGAGCGCTTCGAGGATGTCTGGAAGGAGCTGGCCACCTGGGGCACCGTGCTCTTCCTGATGCACACGCCGGACATCGTGCTGGAGTGCGAGGGGGCGCTGCCCGTCGGCAGCTTCGGCCATGGCTACTACAACATCCATGGCGACAGCCCCATCGGCGGGCACATCAAGGTGGCGAATTGCCGGGCGATCTACCTCGTCGACCGGACCACCGCCCAGGGCCGCCGGGCCTGCTCGGTGCAGTTCTTCAATGAGTCGGGGGAGGTCATGTTCAAGATCTTCGTGCGGCGAGATGACAGTCGCGCCCTGCTTCCGGATCAGCTAAAGCGGTTCGAGGCGCTGAAGACGCTCTTCGTCTGAATTGCGCCCGGCTCGGGTCATGCGTCCGGCCGCGCAGGCGAGGCGGGCCGGAGCGCCCCGGCAATGAAGGCAGTTTACAAATTGTTAACCATACCGGCGCAGCGTTGCCGTCCGAAAGCCGTTTCCGCGTGACGATGCCCGATGAAGCCTATCGCGAGGCGGGCCCCGACGAGCGCGACGATGGCCTGCCCGATGTTCCAACGCTGGATGTCGATATGGCTGCGCATGTCGTTATGGAAAGGGCGACCTTTCCGCCGAGCCGCCCCTCGCTGGCGCTGGCGGCCGGCCGCCGGTTCGTGGCGGAGCGGGCTCCGATCCTGCGCTCCAGCTTCGGTTCCGCGGTTCTGCTCGGCCTGCGCTTCGTCCAGGCGCGTCTGATCTCGGTCTGGGGGCTGATCGTCGCGGCCTGGTTCTGCCCGCCCGCGGTCTTCGCGGCCTTCGCGGTGTTCTCCGCGGCGGTGAACTTCGTCTCGACCGCGTCGCTGCTGCGGCTCGAGGCGGTGTTCTTCCGCAGCAACGATCCGGTTCGGCTCGGCCTCGCCTTTCGTCTTGCCAGCGTCGTCGGAGCTGCCTTCCTGGCCTTGACGGGGCTCGTGCTGCTCGCGCTGGCGCTCACCGGCTGGGTCGCTCCCGCGGTCGCCTTCTTCTTCCTCGTCTCGCTGGCGGGGCGCTCGGTGCTGCGGCTGATCTGGTCGGAAGCCACGGCGGAGGGCGATTTCCGCGCGATCGGCAACAGCAACATCGTTCAGGCCGTGGTCCAGCCGGTGATCATGCTGGTGCTGATCGGGATCTTCGGCCCCAAGGCGCTGGCGCTCTTCATGGCGGATGCCTGCGGCCACCTGCTTGCGGCCGCCTATCTCCTGCGCCGGCGCCATGCGGCCCTGCTGCCGCTGGTGCAGCCGCGGCTGTGGAGCGTGGAAAGCCTGGTTGCGGCGGCCTATCGCTGGCGGGACGCGCCGCGGGCCCTGCTGCCTGCGGCCCTGCTGGCCTATGGCTTCAGCATCGCACCGATCCTCGCCCTGCCCTATGCCTCCAATGCGCTGCTGGCGGCGCATGTCGCGCTGGCGATGCGGCTGCTCGACATGCCGGCGCAGATGTTCGGCACGGTCTCCACGCCGCTCGCGCTGAACCGCCTGCGCAGCTATGCCGGCGCCCGCCGGCACTTCTGGGTCCGCGCCCTGACGATCGGGCTGATCGCGGCGTCGATCGCGCTGTTCGCGGCGTCGGGGCTGGTCGGCTACCTGGCCGACGGCCTTCTCGGCGGTTCGAAGTGGGAAGGTGTCGGCGACGTGATCGCGATCATGAGCCTGTTCTATTGCGGGATCGCGCTGGTCGGACCCCTGCAGGAGATCGCGACGCTGTCGCGCCAGCCGCTGTGGCAGGTCCTGACCAATGCGCTGGCGCTCCTGGCCATGGTCGGCGTCATGCTCTGGTACGGCGCGCTGACGCCGGCGCTGCTCGTCGCGATCGGTACGGTCTCGGTGGCGCGGACGCTGGTGCACGTCGTGTTCATCTGGCTGCATCTCGGCGATGCAGGCAATGCCGCAAGCCGCGATTTCACCGCGATGGGCGCCAGGCCCTGAGCTACTCCCGCCGGATCAGCCGGTCGGCGATCAGCGATGAGAGCAGCCCCGGCTTGAATTCGCGCTCGAGGCGCTCGGGATCGTAGACGGTCGCCACCCAGTCGAGAAAGGCGATGCCCCTGGCTTCGCCCTCGCGGCGATAGGCCTCGAAGAAGGCGTCGAGGATGCCGGTCTTGGCGAAGCGGAAATGCCCGTAGCGCAGCGAGAGCTGGCGGATCGCCTCGTCGAGAGGGCGGTTCTCGTGGACCAGCAGGTAGAGCACGGAGAAGAAGCCGGCGCGATCGGCGCCGGACTTGCAATGGACGAGGGCCGGCTCCCGAAGGCCGGCGAAGAAGGCCTTGGCGCCGAGGATGGTCTCGCGGTCCGGCGCGCCGCGCGAGCGCAGCACGAAATCGACCAGTGCGATCCCGTGGCGCTCGCAAGCCTCCTTCTGCAGCGGCCAGGAGCCGTGCTCGCGGCCACCGCGCAGGTTGACGATGGTCTTGATGCCCTTGCGGGCAAAGGCGGCGATCTGGCCGGGTGCCGGCTGGGCCGAGCGCCAGAGCCGCGGCGTGACGCGATGCGCGTTGAGATAGGCGAGCCGGAAGATGCCATGGTCGACCAGCAGCATGTTGGCCCAGGCGCGCAGGCGCTGGCCGCGGCCTTCGATCGGCCTGTCCCAGCGGGCGATGCGGGCCATGCGGCGGGCATAGCGCTCTTCGTCGGGGCGCAGGCGGCTCAACACGGCCTGGTCTCGGGGCTGCTCATGGCGGGCCGGATAGCAGCGCGGGCGCGCCTAAGCAAATCGTCTGGTGACCAAGCGCGGCGGAAGGGCTTGGCGTTTTCGTCACGAACTTGCATAAGGCCCGGCAAAATTTCCAAGCGACAGGCTCCATCATGCGCATCGACGCCATCTCCATCGGCAAGAACCCGCCCGACGAAGTCAATGTCCTGATCGAGGTGGCGATCGGCGGCGAGCCGATCAAGTACGAGATGGACAAGGACGCCGGCACGCTCTTCGTCGATCGCTTCCTCTATACGCCGATGCGCTATCCCGGGAATTACGGCTTCATCCCGCATACGCTCTCCGAAGACGGCGACCCCTGCGACGTGCTCGTCGCAAATACGCGCCCGCTGGTGCCGGGCTCCTATATCGCCGTGCGCCCGATCGGCGTCATGCTGATGGAGGACGAGGGCGGCGGCGACGAGAAGATCATCGCCGTGCCGGTGCCGAAGCTGACGAAGCGCTACGAGAACGTCCACAACTACACCGACCTGCCGAAGATCACGCTCGACCAGATCCAGCACTTCTTCGAGCACTACAAGGATCTCGAGCCCGGCAAATGGGTGAAGCTCAAGGGCTGGGGCGACGCCGCCACGGCCAAGAAGCTGATCGTCGAGGCGATGGAGCGGGCGAAGGCGGCCAAGACCGGCTGAAGCCGGACTTCGGGACCGGATATCGAGGTGGGCCGCGCTTGGCGCGGCCCTCTTTCGTTTCAGGCCGCGATCGCGTCCGCCAGCGCCACGGTGCGGCGAGCCATCTCGGCATGGAGCAACTCGACCATGCGGCCGTCGAGCTGAATTGCGCCCTTGCCGGCGTTTTCCGGCAGGTCGAAGGCGGCGATGACGGCGCGTGCCCGCGCCAGTTCCGCCGCGTCGGGTGCGAAGATCGCGTTGGCCGGCCCGACCTGCGCGGGGTGGATCAGGGTCTTGCCGTCGAAGCCGAGATCGCGGCCTTGTTCGCATTCGGCCTGGAATCCGGCCTCGTCCCTGATGTCGTTATAGACGCCGTCGAGGATGTCGATGCCATGGGCGCGCGCCGCGAGCAGCGCGCTCGTCAGCCAGGGCAGCATGGTCGCGCGGCCCGGCACGAAGCGGGCGCGGGTCTCCTTGGCGAGATCGTTGGTGCCCATCACCAGGCAGGCGAGGCGCGTGGCGGGCTCGCCAGCGGTGCGCGCGATGCGTTCGACATCGAGGATGGCGAGCGGGGTCTCGATCATCGCCCAGACTGCGGTGGCCGGATCGGCCCGCAGGCCGGCCAGCCGGTTGCCGACATCGTGAAGCGTTTCGGGCGAGGACACCTTCGGGATCAGGATCGCCGACGGTCGCGCCGCGGCGGCGGCGGCGAGGTCCTCAGCGAACCAGGGCGTCCCGGAGCCGTTGACGCGGATGACGAGCTCGCGGCGGCCGTAGCCGCCCGCCTGCACCGCGGCGCAGACCTGTACGCGGGCGGTTGCCTTGGCCTCGGGCGCGACGGCATCCTCGAGGTCGAGGATCAGCACATCGGCCGCGATCTCGCGGGCTTTTTCGAGCGCCCGTGCATTCGAGCCCGGCATGTAGAGGGCGCTGCGGCGGGGGCGGATCGTGGTCATCGTCTCTCCTGACACAGGCGGCAGGTGCTGCGCTGCACAGTAGAGCAACGCAGATGCGACGCCAGCGCTGCGAAAGGCGGAGGAAACAGGAATGGCGTGGCTGGCCGGCGTCGATGGCTGCAAAGGGGGGTGGATCGCAGCCTTTTGCGATATGCAGTTCGGCGAATCTCCGATCGTCAGTGTGTTCCGCGATTTTCAGAGCATTCTGACGCATGAAACAAGGCCCGGCATCGTTGCCGTAGACATGCCGATCGGCCTGCCGGACCGTGTGAAGGGCTCCGGTCGTGGGCCGGAACAGGCCGTGCGCCCGCTTCTGGGCGCCCGTCAGTCCTCGGTGTTCGCGATTCCCGCGCGCCCGGCGGTTGAGGCCGGCGACTACGCCCGGGCTTGCGCGCTCGCTCTGGCCCATTCCGAGCCGCCGCGGAAGGTTTCCCGGCAGGGTTTCCATCTCTTCCCGAAGATCCGCGAGATCGACGTCCTGCTGAGGGCCGAGCCCGGCCTGCGCGATCGTGTCTTCGAGGTTCACCCCGAACTCGCCTTCCGGACGATGAGGGGCGTGCCGCTCGACCATCCCAAGAAGATCAAGGGCGTGGTCAATCCGCTGGGGATGGCCGAGCGGCGGGCTCTGCTCCAGGAGGCGGGAATCCCCTTCGCGGCCGCCGCGGGCCGACCTCCCCGCGGCGCCGCAGCGGACGACCTGCTCGACGCGCTGGCGGGGCTGGTCGTCGCCCGGCACATTGCGGCCGGGCGTGGAAAACCCTTTCCCGATCCGCCCGGACGCGATAGCCACGGGCTTCCCGTCGCGATCTGGACGTTCACGTCCCCGACGCCTCCATCGCAGGATCGAGCCATGAGCGAGCGCCCCGTCACCCGTCCGATGATCGAGGAGGCTGCGGCCCGCATCGCCGGGCATGCCCGCGTCACGCCGGTGATGCGCCTGGGTACCGGCGCGTTCGACGGCGGCGCCGACATCTCGCTCAAGCTCGAATGCCTGCAGCATGCCGGCTCGTTCAAGACGCGCGGCGCCTTCAACAATCTGCTCTCGCTGGCCGTGCCGGCCGCCGGCGTCTCCGCAGCCTCGGGCGGCAACCATGGTGCCGCCGTCGCCTACGCCGCGATGAAGCGCGGCGTGAAGGCGACGATCTTCGTGCCGGAGATCTCGCCGGCTGCGAAGATCGAGGCCATCCGCCGCTTCGGCGCCGATGTCGTGGTCGGTGGCGCGCAATATGACGACGCGCAGGCGGCCTGCGACCGCTTCGTCGCGGAGACTGGCGCGCTCAAGATCCATCCTTTCGCGGCCAAGGAGACGATCGCGGGCCAGGGCACGCTCGCCCGCGAATGGGATTTGCAGGAGCCCGATCTCGACACGGTCCTCGTCGCGGTCGGCGGCGGCGGGCTGATCTCGGGCATCGCGAGCTGGTTCGCCGGCAGCAAGGTCAAGGTCGTCGGCGTCGAGCCCGAGGGCTCGCGCGCCCTGCAGGCTGCGCTGGAGGCCAAGGGCCCGGTCGAGGTCAAGGTCGCTTCGGTCGCCGCCGATTCGCTTGGCGCGCGCAATGTCGGCCAGCTCGTCTATGACGTCTGCAATGGCGCGGTCGACCATGTCGCGCTGGTGCCCGATGCGGCGATCACGCAGGCGCAGGCCTCGCTCTGGCGGGATTTCCGCCTTGCCGTCGAGCCTGGCGGGGCGGCGGCCTTCGGCGCGCTGATCAGCGGCGCCTACAAGCCGAGCGAGGGCGAGCGCCTCGGCGTGCTGGTCTGCGGGGCGAATGTGGACCTGGCCAAGCTCGCCACCATCGCGGGCTGAGCCGCCACGGCGGCCGCCGGCGAGGCTGCTGCTTTCGTCGAGGCTGGACGTCGCTTTTGGTTGCAGTGCAAGATCGCCCGCCATCAGGAGGCGATGCATGTCGGGCGCGACGACCAAGACCGGTTCCGGCCGGTTCTTCGAGGATTTCCGGCTGGGCGAGACCATCGTCCATGCGACGCCGCGCACGGTGACGGCGGGCGACGTCGCGCTCTACACGGCGCTGTACGGCCCGCGCTTCGCGGTGCAGTCGTCGGATGTGTTCGCCCGTGCCGTCGGCTATCCCGCCGCCCCCGTCGACGACCTGCTCGTCTTCCATATCGTCTTCGGCAAGACGGTGCCGGACATCTCGCTGAATGCCGTCGCCAATCTCGGCTATGCCGACGGGCGCTTTCTCAGGCCGGTCTTCGTCGGCGACACGCTCTCGACGACCTCGGAGGTCATCGGGCTGAAGCAGACCTCGGCCGGCGATGCCGGCATCGTCTATGTCCGCTCGATCGGCCGCAACCAGCACGGCGGGATCGTGCTGAGCTATGCGCGCTGGGTGCTGGTGCGCAAGCGCCAGCCCGGCACGCCGGCCCATGCGGAGCAGGTGCCCGATCTGGCCAAGGCGGTGCTCGCCGAGGAACTGGGCGAGGGCTGCCCGGTGCTCGATCTCGCCGCCTATGACGATGCGCTGGCGGGCTCGCGCTTTCGCTGGGGCGATTACGCAGTGGGCGAGACGATCGACCATGTCGACGGCATGACCGTCGAGGAGGCCGAGCACCAGCTGGCGACCCGGCTCTACCAGAACACGGCGCGGGTGCATTTCGACGGCCACGCCGCCAAGGGCAGCCGCTTCGGCAAACGGCTGATCTACGGTGGCCACGTCATCAGCCTGGCGCGGGCGCTCTCCTTCAACGGCCTCGGCAACGCCTTCCATATCGCGGCGATCAATGGCGGACGCCATGTCGCGCCGCTCTTCGCCGGCGACACGGTGTATGCCTGGAGCGAGGTTCTGGCATGCGCCGAGATTCCGGGACGCGGGGATGTCGGCGCGCTCCGGCTCCGGCTCGTTGCGACCGCCAACTTGCCCTGCACGGCCCATCCGCTCAAGGAGGGCGAGCAATATGCGCCGGGCGTCATCCTCGATTTCGACTATTGGGCGCTGCTGCCGCGGTAAGCTTTTCGTAATAAAATGACGAATTTCAGAATCTGTAACTTCGTTCTGCACCTGCCGCATTGCGGCGCCGGACCGGTTTCGTTAGAGAACCAACCACTCTAGAATGATCCCAAATGGGTCCGCCATCCTCAAGCGGGCCGCTTGATCGGAGAATGATATTGGCCGAGGTCAAGCCCGCGGCTCGCCCGCTTTCGCCGCATCTGCAGATCTATCGCTGGTCCTGGACGATGGCGATGTCCGTCGCCCATCGCGTCACCGGGACGGGGCTCTATCTCGGCACGGTGCTGATCGCCGCCTGGCTCGTCGCCGCCGCCTCGGGCCCTGCCGCCTTCGACACGGCGCAGTGGATCGCCGGTTCCATCCTCGGGCGGCTGGTGCTGTTCCTGTACAGCTTCTCGCTGATGCACCACATGGTCGGAGGGCTCAGGCATTTCGTCTGGGACATGGGCAAGGGCTACGAGCCGCAGACGCGCATGGCGATGGCCAAGTTCACCCTCGTCATCTCGACAGCGCTGACGGTCCTGATCTGGATCGTCGTGCTGGCGACGCGCTGAGGAGAGACCCGATGCAATCCAATTCCTCGATGCGCACCCCGCTCGGCCGCGTCCGCGGCCTGGGCTCGGCCAAGTCCGGCACCGGCCATTTCTGGCTGCAGCGCCTCACCGCCGTCGCCAATGTCATCCTGACGGTGATCTTCGTGTTCGTGGTCGTCGCGCTGGTCGGCAAGCCCTATCCGGCCGCGATGGCGCTGCTGACGCAGCCCTGCGTCGCGATCCTGATGCTGCTCTTCATCCTGTCGGCCTGCGTGCATATGCGGATCGGCATGCAGGTCATCATCGAGGACTACGTCCATGAGGAGGGGGTGAAGATCCTCGCCGTCATGGCCAACACCTTCTTCGCCATCGCCGTCGGCGCCGCCAGCGTCTACGCGGTGCTGAAGCTGTCTTTTGGAGGTTGATCCGATGGCGATCACCAAGTCCCGCCCGGTTCCGGCCTATACCGGCACCGCCTACCCGATCACCGACCATACCTTCGACGTCGTCGTCGTCGGCGCGGGCGGTGCCGGCCTTCGCGCCACCGTCGGCTGCTCGCAGGCCGGCCTGCGCACCGCCTGCATCACCAAGGTGTTCCCGACCCGCTCGCACACCGTCGCGGCCCAGGGCGGCGTCGCCGCCTCGCTGGGCAACATGGGCAAGGACACCTGGCAGTGGCACATGTACGACACCGTCAAGGGGTCGGACTGGCTCGGCGACCAGGACGCCATCGAATATCTCGTGCGCAATGCTCCGGCTGCCGTCTACGAGCTCGAGCACTGGGGCGTGCCCTTCTCGCGCACCGAGGACGGCCGCATCTACCAGCGCCCCTTCGGCGGGATGACCACCGAATTCGGCGAGGGCCCGCCGGCCCAGCGCACCTGTGCCGCGGCCGACCGCACCGGCCATGCCATGCTGCACACGCTCTACGGCCAGGCGCTGCGCTACAACACCGAGTTCTTCATCGAGTATTTCGCCATCGACCTGATCATGGACGAGGACGGCCATTGCCGTGGCGTGATCGCGCTCAAGCTCGATGACGGCACGCTGCACCGCTTCCGTTCGCAGCAGACCATCCTGGCGACCGGCGGCTATGGCCGTGCCTATTTCTCGGCGACCTCGGCCCATACCTGCACCGGCGACGGCGGCGGCATGGTGCTGCGCGCCGGCCTGCCGATGCAGGACATGGAGTTCGTGCAGTTCCACCCGACCGGCATCTACGGCTCGGGCTGCCTGATCACCGAAGGCGCGCGCGGCGAAGGCGGCTACCTCACCAATTCCGAGGGCGAGCGCTTCATGGAGCGCTATGCCCCCTCGGCCAAGGACCTCGCCTCGCGCGACGTCGTCTCGCGCTCGATGACGATGGAGATCCGGGCCGGCCGCGGCGTCGGCAAGGACAAGGACCACATCTACCTGCATCTCGACCATCTCGATCCGAAGATCCTGCACGAGCGCCTGCCGGGCATCTCGGAGAGCGCCAAGATCTTCGCCGGCGTCGACGTGACCCGCGAGCCGATTCCCGTGCTGCCGACCGTGCATTACAACATGGGCGGCATCCCCACGAACTATCATGGCGAGGTGCTGACCAAGGTCGGCGGCGATCCGGATACGGTGGTGCCGGGCTTGATGGCGATCGGCGAAGCCGCCTGCGTTTCCGTCCACGGTGCCAACCGCCTCGGCTCCAACTCGCTGATCGACCTCGTGGTGTTCGGCCGCGCGGCCGGCCTGCGCTGCGCCGACACGGTGACGGCAGGCGAGAAGCAGCCGGAACTGCCGAAGGGTTCCTCGGACCTCGCGCTCAGCCGCCTCGACAAGTATCGCAATGCCTCGGGCGGCACGCCGACCGCGGTGCTGCGCGACCGGATGCAGCGGACGATGCAGAACAACTGCGCCGTCTATCGCGAGGGCGACACGCTCGAAGAGGGCCACAAGCTCATCCATGAGGTCTGGAACGGCATCGCCGATGTCGGGACCAAGGACCGCTCGCTGATCTGGAACTCCGACCTGATCGAGACCCTGGAATTCGACAACCTGATCACCCAGGCGGTCGTGACCATGGACTCGGCGCTGAACCGTCCGGAAAGCCGCGGCGCGCATGCCCGCGAGGACTATCCGAACCGCGACGACAAGGACTGGATGAAGCATACGCTCGCCTGGATCGACGACGAGAAGCGCACGGTCACGCTCGATGACCGGCCGGTGCACACTTACACGATGTCCAACGACATCGAGTACATCAAGCCCAAGGCACGGGTGTACTGAGGGACTCTTCCGATGGCTGAATTCAATCTCCCGAAGAACTCCCGCCTCGTCGAAGGCAAGGCCTGGCCGAAGCCGGCCGGCGCCAAGAACGTCACCGAGTTCAAGATCTATCGCTGGAGCCCGGACGACACCGCGAATCCGCGCACCGACACCTATTATGTCGACCGCGACGATTGCGGGCCGATGGTTCTGGACGCGCTGATCTGGATCAAGAACAAGGTCGATCCGACGCTGACCTTCCGCCGCTCCTGCCGCGAGGGCATCTGCGGTTCCTGCGCCATGAACATGGACGGCAAGAACGGGCTCGCCTGCACAACCGGCATCGACGAGTGCGGCGGCACCGGCAAGAGCGCCGGCAAGGTCGCGATCTACCCGCTGCCGCATATGCCCGTCGTCAAGGACCTCGTGCCCGACCTGACGCGCTTCTATGCCCAGCACGCCTCGATCGAGCCCTGGCTGCAGACCACGACGCCGGCTCCCGAGAAGGAGTGGCGCCAGGCGAAGGACGACCGCGAGAAGCTGGACGGGCTCTACGAGTGCATCCTCTGCGCCTGCTGCTCGACCTCCTGCCCGAGCTACTGGTGGAACGGCGACCGCTATCTCGGCCCGGCGGCGCTGCTGCAGGCCTATCGCTGGCTGATCGACTCGCGCGACGAGGCGACCGGCGAGCGGCTCGACAATCTGGAAGATCCCTTCCGGCTCTATCGCTGCCACACCATCATGAACTGCGCGAATGCCTGCCCGAAGGGGCTGAACCCGGCCAAGGCGATCGCCGAGGTCAAGAAGATGATGGTGGCGCGCCAGGTCTGAGCCGGCGCGAACGCTACTGGCGCGGCCGTCTGACGCGACGGCCTGCGCTTCCGGTGCTCACGTACTGATGTACGCTCCGCTCCGGTTCTCGACCGCCATGCCAGCCGACACACGCCCGCGCATTCGCGCTCGGCTCAGCAGCGTGTCATCCCGTGCGCGCTGCAGCGTGCAGCACTGCTGCGCAGACACGGGATCGTTTTCCGATAAGGGCGCGTTCTCATGCAGGAAGGCCCCTTTTTGTTGAAGGGGCGCCTTCTCGTCGCGCGGTTCCGCATCTGCGCAGCAGCACTGCGTGCTGCAGCGCGTGCGGGATGACACGCTTGGTCAGCGGATGTAGCGGCCCGGCCGGAACGGCTTCGGGTCGATCAGCGGCTTCTCGCCGCAGACCATCGCGGCGATGATCTCTCCGGTGATCGGGCCGGTCGAGAAGCCGATATGCTGGTTGCCGAAGGCGAGCCAGAGGCCGGGATTGCGCGGCGCCTCCCCGATCATCGGCAGCGAATCCGGCAAGGTCGGCCGCGCGCCGCGCCAGGTCTCGCCGACGACCTCGCCGAGCGGGAAGGCCTTGCGGGCCGAAGCGGTGGCGCCGTCGATCTGGCGGTGGTCGTCCGGGGCGTCGCGGAAGGAGAGGTCGACGCCGCTGGTGATACGGACGCCCTGCTCCATCGGTGCCATGTAGTAGGCTGCGTCGACATCGTAGACCGGCCGTGACAGGCCGGTGCCGGCCGCCGGCTTCAGATGGCGGTGATAGCCGCGCTCGACATCGAGCCACGGATCGAGCCCGAGCGGCTTCAGCAGGTCTCCGCTCCAGGGGCCGAGCGCGACCACGGCGAGGTCGGCCTCGAAGGTGCCTTGCGTCGTGCGCGCCTGCCAGCGCGCGCCCTGCCGGGCCAGCCCCGCGACCTCGGCCTGCTCGATGCGCCCGCCGCGCTCGGCGAAGAGGGCGGCGTAGGCCGCGGTGACGGCGCCGGGCGAATCGACCGATCCGACCGAGGGGATCAGCAGCCCGGCCGGGAAGATCGGGTTCAGGCTCGGCTCGACGGCCGAGATGCCCTGCCGGTCGAGGATCTGCGAGGCGATGCCGTGGCGCTTCAGGAAGTCGTGCTCCGCCCGCGCCGCCGCGTGGCCGGCCTCGCTGCGCCAGAGCTTCAACGTGCCGGTCTCGCGCAGGCGATGCGACACGCCCGCTTCGGCCATCAGGGCGCGGTGCCGCTCGACGCTGCTCGCCGTCAGCGCCTGCAGTGCTGCGATGCGCGCGGCCGCCTGCGAGGGGCGGGCCTCCCAGAGGAAGCGCAGAAGCCAGCCGGGGCGGGAGAAGGCGCGCCGCCAGCTCAGGTTGAGCGCCGGGTGGCGATTGCCGAGATAATCCCCGATCCTGGCGTAGAGCGAGGGATTGTTGAGCGGCACGATCGAGGACGAGGCGAGCACGCCGGCATTGCCGTAGGAGGTCTCGCGTCCGGGCTCCCTGCGGTCTATCAGCGTCACAGTGATGCCGCGCTGCTGGAGCGCGAGCGCGCAGGAGACGCCGACCATGCCGGCGCCGAGAACAAGGGCTGTACGGGTCAAGGCGATGTCGTTCCGGCTTCGGCCGGCTCCTTCAGCCAATGGTCGAGGAAGGCGTCGAGCCAGAGCCGGATCGCCGGATCGTGCTGGAACCAGCCGGGGATATGGGTGTGGCCGAGCTGGGCGCCGGGCATCAAGGTCCGCTCATAGCCGCGCACCGACCAGCGATACATCATCGCCGGCGTCACCTCGGGATGGAACTGGATGCCGTAGACGCGCGAGGCGGCCCGGATCGCCTGGGTCGGGAAATCCCCGCCGGTGGCGAGGCATTCCGCGCCTGTCGGGCAGTCGAAGCCGTCGCGATGCCATTGATAGACCGTGCCGGGCCAGGCGAAGCCGGCGGTCTGCGCATGGGCGTGCCCGGCCTCGGTGATCGAAAGCGGGTAATAGCCGACCTCGGCCCGGCCCTCGCCGTGGGTGTAGACGCGCGCGCCCATCTGCTTGGCCAGCATCTGGGCGCCGAGGCAGATGCCGAGGAAAGGCGCATCCTCCTTCAGGCAGGTGCCGATCCAGTCGATCTCGGCCTTGACGAAATCGTCCGGGTCGTTGGCGCCCATCGGGCCGCCGAAGATCACGGCGCCGGCATGGTCGCGCATCGTCTGCGGCAGCGGGTCGCCGAAGCGCGGCTTGCGGATGTCGAGGGCGTGGCCGCGGGCCTGCAGCAGGCGGCCGACGCGGCCGGGGGTCGAATGCTCCTGATGGAGCACGATGAGGACCGGCTTGCGGGCGGGCGAGGCCGGCCGCGTGCTGGCGGGAGGGCGGGCCGGGCGGAGGGGAAAGGCGTGCTCGTTCATCACCGGCGGCAGGCTCGCTTGCGCGCAGCCCGAGTCAAGAGGGCGCGTGAAGCCGTGGCGGACCACGACAGCATGAAGTTCCAGACGGAACGAAGCAAGTGGTTTATGTGCCGGAACGGCCATTCCGCCCGCTCCCGGATGCAGAAGCAAGGAACGGACCGTTTGAGGCTGCGGCAAGGCGAGGGGGGCGCGCCGCGGTCGACCTCGCCCTGCATGCCGCAACCTCCGCGCGCAGTTCCTCCTTGACCTCGCCACAATCGACTGCCATGAGAATGAACATTCATTCTCATTCCGGGTGCCGATGTCGACCGATCAGACCGCCTTCCTGCCGGACACCGCCCTCTCGGAGCGCCACATCCGCATCCTCGACGCGGCCGAGCGCGTCTTTGCGCGCGCGGGCTTCCATGCCGCGACGATGCAGGATGTGGCGATGGAGGCGGGCATGAGCCCGGGCAACCTGTATCGCTATTTCAGCTCCAAGGACGCGATCATCGCCGGG
Source organism: Allobosea sp. 67-29 (assembly GCF_001898115.1). Classification (GTDB taxonomy): domain Bacteria; phylum Pseudomonadota; class Alphaproteobacteria; order Rhizobiales; family Beijerinckiaceae; genus Allobosea. The sequence goes on from NZ_MKSQ01000010.1 coordinate 31,465, forward strand.
ATGGCGGAGCGCGACCGCAGCACGATCGCTGCGGATTTCGCGGCGCTGTGCCCGAGCCGGGGGCCCTTGCTGGACCAGCTCGAGGAGATCGGCCGCAAGCATCTGGTGCGGCAGCCGCGCGAGAAGGCGGTGATCGCACTGCAGATCTGGGCGGAGGCGTCGCGCAACGAGGAGATGGCCCGGATGTGCGCCGGCATCGAGGAAACCCTGATCGGCGGCTTGCTCGCCGCGCTGGGGGAGGCCAAGCGCACCGGCGAGCTTCCGCCCGACCTCGACGAGCAGAGCTTCCTCATGGCGATCTCGATGATGGCCGACGGCTTCTTCTGCCGCCGTGCGATCGAACCCCAGTTCGATGCCGAGGCAGGAGCGGACGTGCTGTTCCGGAGCATGCATGCCCTGGCGCGCGTGCTGCCGCTCTCTGCAACGCCGGTGCAATCCCTGGAGACGCAGTCGTGACCTCCGATCCTGCGGCGCCGCGCCGTCCCGCCCCTGCAATCGAGTCCGTGCCGATGCTTCTCCGTGCCTGCACCCTGCGCGCGCTGCTTGCGGCGATCGTGGTTCCCGCCGCCTTGGCCGCACCCGCCCTGGCCCAGCCGCAGCCCGCGACGGGCGCCCCGGCGAACGGTCCTTCGGTCACCGTGACCCACGCCAAGACCACCGAGATCGTGCAGAGCGTGCTCGTCTCCGGCTCGATCATCGCGCGCGAGGAGGTGCTGGTTTCGCCGCAGGTCGACGGGCTGTCGATCGTCGCGGTTCTGGCGGAGGAGGGCGACAAGGTCGCGCAGGGGCAGGTCCTGGCCCGGCTCGACCGCACGACCCTCGATGTGCAGAAGGCGCAGAACGAGGCCCAGATCGCGCGCTCCGACGCCGCGATCGCCCAGGCCAATGCGCAGATCGCCGAAGCCGACGCCAATCTGGTGCAGGCCAACAATGCCTTCGAGCGGACCAAGGCCCTGCGCGACAGCGGCAACGCGTCGATCGAGACCTTCGACCAGCGCGCCGCCGCTGCCCGCTCGGCCCAGGCCCGCGCCAATTCCGCGCGCCAGGCCCTCGCCATCGCCGCGGCGGATCTCGCCCTGGCCAAGGCCCAGGGGCGCGACATCGCCGTCAAGCTCGAGCGGACCGAGATCAGGGCGCCGAAGGCCGGCATCGTCAGCCGCCGCACCGCCAAGCTGGGCGCGACGGCGAGCATGCTGCCGACCTCGGAGCCGCTCTACCGCATCATCGCCGACGGCGCCGTCGAGCTGGAGGCGCAGGTCGCCGAGGTCGACCTTCCGAGCCTGAGACTCGGGCAGCCGGTCGCGGTGACGCCCGCCGGCGCCAAGGAGGCGCTCCGGGGCACGATCCGGCTGATTGCACCGGAGGTCGACAAGGCCTCGCGTCTGGGCCGCGTGCGCGTCGCGCTCGACGGCAACCCGTCCGTGGCGATCGGCTCCTTCGCACGCGGCATCATCGAGACCGGGCGCAAGCGGGCGGTCACCCTGCCGCTCTCCGCCATCACCTATACCCGCAGCGGAGCGACGGTGCAGACCGTGCAGGACGGCAAGATCGCGACCCGCAAGGTGACGCTGGGCCTGACCGGCGGCGGGCGTGCCGAAATCGCCACGGGCCTCGCGCAGGGCGAGACGGTGGTGGCGCGGGCCGGCACCTTCGTGCGCGACGGCGACCTGATCACCCCGGTCCCGACGAACTGACGGGGCGGGCGATGCGCATCAATTTCTCCGCCTGGTCGATCCGGAAGCCGGTTCCCGCGATCCTGCTCTTCGTCGTGCTCTGCGTGCTCGGCCTGCTCGCCTTCTCGAAGCTGCCGGTGACGCGCTTCCCCAACATCGACGTGCCGCTGATCTCGGTCACGGTGACGCAGTCCGGCGCCGCGCCGGCGGAGCTGGAAAGCCAGGTCACCAAGCGCGTCGAGGATTCGGTCGCCAATGTCCCCGGCGTCAAGCACCTCACCTCGACGCTGACCGACGGCCAGTCGCTGACGCTGATCGAGTTCCGGCTCGAGACCAACACCGACCGCGCCGTCAACGACGTCAAGGACGCCATCGCCAAGATCCGGGCCGACCTGCCGCGCACCATCGACGAGCCGGTGATCCAGCGCATCGATGTCGAGGGGCAGTCGATCCTGACCTATGGCGCGGCCTCGGCCGGCATGACCCTGGAGCAGCTCTCCTGGCATGTCGACGATATCGTCGCGCGCGAGTTGCAGGGGTTGAAGGGCGTCGGGCGCGTCGAGCGCTATGGCGGCGTCGACCGCGAGATCCGGATTTCGCTGGATCCCGACCGGCTGCTGGCGCTCGGCATCACCGCCGGCGAGGTCAACCGCCAGGTGCGGGCGACCAATGTCGACCTGGCCGGCGGGCGCGGCGAGGTCGGCGGGCAGGAGCAGGCGATCCGCACGCTCGCCGGGGCGAAGACCGTCGCGGAACTGGCCGATACCAAGATCACCCTCAGCGGCGGACGCGAGGTCCGCCTCAAGGATCTCGGACGGGTCGAGGATTCGAGCTCGGAGCCGCGCGCCTTCGGCCGGCTCGACAAGAAGCCGGTCGTCACCTTTGCGGTCTTCCGCTCGAAAGGGTCGAGCGAGCTCTCGGTCAAGGAGGTCGTGCAGCAGCGCATCGACGAGCTCAACAAGCGCTACCCCGACATCAGGATCACGCCGATCGACGATGCCGTCGCCTACACGCACGGCAACTACAAGGCCGCGATGGAGACGCTGCTGGAAGGCGCGGCGCTCGCCGTCATCGTCGTGTTCCTGTTCCTGCGCAACTGGCGCGCCACCCTGATCACCGCGATCGCCCTGCCGCTCTCGGCCATCCCGACCTTCTGGGCGATGGAGCTGATGGGGTTCTCGCTGAACCTCGTCAGCCTGCTCGGCATCACGCTGGTGACCGGCATCCTCGTCGACGACGCCATCGTCGAGATCGAGAACATCGTCCGGCACATGAAGATGGGCAAGTCGCCCTACCGCGCCGCGATGGAGGCGGCCGACGAGATCGGGCTCGCGGTCATCGCGATCACGCTGACCATCGTCGCGATCTTCGCGCCGGTCTCCTTCATGGGCGGCATCGCCGGGCAGTATTTCCGGCAGTTCGGCCTCACCGTCGCGGTGGCCGTGCTGTTCTCGCTGCTGGTGGCACGGCTGATCACGCCGATGATGGCGGCCTATCTGATGCGGCCGGTGAAGCATGCCGATCCGAAGGACGGCTTCATCATGGGCGCCTATGTCGGGCTGCTGCGGAGCACGCTGAAGAAGCGGCGCATCCCGTTCTTCCCGCGCTTCGACGGCTCGGGCGGCTGGCGGACCCTGCCGTTCAACACCGCCTATGCGACGCTGCTCGTCGGCTTCCTCTTCCTGTTCGGCTCGATCCAGGCGACGCAGCTGCTGCCGACCGGCTTCATCCCGGACGAGGACACCTCGCGCGTCGTCGCCTCGGTGGAGTTGCCGCCGGGCGCGACGCTGGACGACACCCGCGTCACCACCGACAAGCTGGTCGATGCGCTGAAGACGATTCCGGAGGTGCGCGACGTCTTCGTCCTCGGCGGGGCGTCGCCCACCGGCCAGCGCGAGGTGCGCCGCGCCGCGGTCTTCATCCTGCTGAAGCCGAAGGCCGAGCGCGACATCCGGCAGAAGGAGCTGAAGGTCACCATCGCCCAGAAGCTCGCCAGCGTTCCCGATGTGCGTGCCTGGTACGTCAACGAGCGCGGCGAGCGCGAGATGGCGTTCTCGCTTTTGTCGAAGGACGGCGACGCGCTCGATGAGGCGGTGGCGCGCATCGAGGCGCGGATGCGTCAGGTGCCGGGCTACCTCAACGTCGCGACCGCGGGCTCGCTGAGCCGGCCGGAGCTGCGCGTCACGCCGAAGCTGGAGGAGGCCGCCGCGCTCGGCGTCACGCCCGAGGCGATCTCGGAGGCCGTGCGCGTCGCGACCATCGGCGATGTCGGCGCCAATCTCGCCAAGTTCAATGCCGGCGACCGGCAGGTGCCGATCCGCGTCCAGCTCGACGAGGCGGCGCGTACCGACATGCGCAATATCGCGGCGCTGCGCGTGACGAACGCGAATGGCGTCTCGATTCCGCTGACGGCGGTGGCCAATGTCGGCTTCGGCGAGGGCCCGAGCTCGATCGACCGCTACGACCGGCTGCGCCGGGCCCAGATCGGCGCCGACCTCAGGCGTGGCTTCGAGCTCGGCACCGCGCAGGACAGGTTCCAGGAGATCGTCAAGGAGGTCGGCCTCCCGGCCGGCGTCCGCGTCGCCGCGACCGGCGACGCCGAGATCCAGGGCGAGGTCGTCGACGGCTTCATCACCGCGATGACGACCGGTCTGATGCTGGTGCTGGCCGTGCTGATCCTGCTGTTCGGCTCGGTCTTCCAGCCGATCACCATCCTGCTCTCGCTGCCGCTTTCCTTCGGCGGCGTGGTCATCGCGCTTCTGACGACGCACAATGCCGTCTCGATGCCGGTCTATATCGGCCTGCTGATGCTGATGGGCATCGTCACCAAGAACGCGATCATGCTGGTCGATTTCGCGGTCGAGGAGGTCGGCCGCGGCAAGGATCGGATGACGGCGCTGCTCGAGGCCGGCCGCAAGCGCGCCCGCCCGATCCTGATGACCACCATCGCCATGGCCGCGGGCATGATGCCTTCGGCCTATGGCGTGGGCGACGGCGGCGAGTTCCGCGCGCCGATGGCGATCGCGGTGATCGGCGGACTGATCGTCTCGACGATGCTCTCGCTCGTTTTCGTGCCGTCCTTCTACGCGGTGATGGACGACCTCCAGCATCTGACGGGCCGTCTGTTCGGGCGCTTCTTCAGCAAGGCCGAGGACGAGAGCGCCTGGGAGCCGATCCACGATCCCGAGCACGCGACGCCGGGCGAGGCGACGGCAGAGGCGATGGGCCGCAAGGCGCCGCCGCGGCTGGCGGCGGAATGAGCCGTCAGGCGGAAGCCTCGGCCCCAAGCTGCTTGCGGGCGACGGCGGCGCGATAGGCCGCCGTCAGCTCGTCGAGCACCGATCGCTCCGGCGCCGGCGCATCGAGATGCAGGTGTCGCAGCTCCTGCATGAAGCGCTCCCAGAGCGCCGGGCCGCCTTCGGCGAGAAGCTCGGCGCGGATCGACAGATCCTCGGTGACGGGGAGGAAGCGGCGGCCCCAGTCGCCCATGGCGGCGAAGACGGGAACGAGCGCGATGCCCATCTCGGTCAGGCTGTAGATCGCCTTCTGCTTGTGGGTGGCGTCGTCGCGGCGCGAGAGCAGCCCCCGCTCGACCAGCCGCTTCAGCCGGTCGGCGAGGATGTTCGAGGCGATGCCCTCGTCGGACTTCGCCAGCAACTCGCGGAAATGCCGGCGGTTGCCGAACATGATGTCGCGCAGGACGATCAGGCTCCAGCGATCTCCCAGGATTTCCAATGTCAGGTTGATCGGGCAGCCCGAACGGCCGGTCTCGCGCATGCTCTCCTCCAAAACCAGTTGCAATATAGGATCGGTTTCGTTACACAGCAACTGATTGCAATTCGAAACTGGTTTGACGAAGCTATCAGGGGGATGCGATGGCCAAGGTGATCGTCTGGAATCTGATCACGCTGGAAGGGTTCTTCGAAGGCGGGGAGAAGTGGGATCTCGACTTCCACGGCGATGCCTGGGGCGATGAACTCTCCGATCTCAGCAGCGAGTTCGGGCGCAAGGCCGGGCTCCTCGTCTTCGGTCGCGTCACCTATGAGGGAATGAAGGCCTATTGGACCTCGACTCAGGAGGAGGGCGAGACCAAGACCTTCATGAACGCCCTGCCGAAGCTCGTGGCATCACGCAGCCACACCGGCTCCGACTGGAACAACACCACGGTGACGGGCGATATCGTCGGGGAGATCAGGCGTCGCAAGGCCCGGCCGGGGAAGGACATCTATGTCTTCGGCAGCGCCGAGCTGACGGAATCGCTTCTGGCGGCCGGCCTCGTCGACGAGATCATGATCGCGGTCGCGCCGGTGACCATCGGCCGGGGCACGCCCCTGTTCAAGCCGAATGCGGAGAAGCGCAAATATGCGCTGATCACGGCTCGCCCGCTGACGAACGGCACCGTGATCCTGCACTATGGCGTCAAGGCTGCGGCCTAGGCGCGGGGCTCAGCCGCGCCGGACCAGCAGCACGGCGGCGAGGATGGCGACGCCGCCGAAGGCCTGTACCGGCGTCGGCTGCTCGCCGAAGATCGCCCAGGCCGCGAGCACGCTGACCAGCGCCGGCCAGACCATGACCAGCGAGGCGGCGCTGGCGCCGTAGCTGCCGAGCGAGAGCGTGATCAACCCCTGGCCGAGCGCATGCGAGACGAGGCCGAGGCCGATGACTGCGAGCCAGCCCTGCAGGCTTGCCGGAACGATCTGCTCGCGCAGGGTGAGGGCCGCGACGAGGCAGAACGCGGCGCAGACGAGGCTGGAGACCAGGCTGACCAGCCCGGCATCGGCGCGGCCCCGCGCCCGGCCGACGGCGAGGATATAGGCGGCGTAGGACATCGCCGCGCCGAAGGCGAGCGTATCGCCGAACAGGTCGCCGGAAGCGGCCGGGTTGCCGGTGAATTTCGGCAGGACCAGGAGCAGGGCGCCGGTAATCGCCAGCATCAGCGCCCCGAGGATGCGCCGCGAGGGCCTGTCGCCGAGGATCAGCCAGCCGCCGAGAACGACGCCGACCGGGGCGAGATTGCCGAGCAACGAGGCGTTGGCGATCGTGGTGAAGCCGAGCGAGGCATTGTAGAGCACGACGTCGACGCCGAAGGTCAGCCCGGCCAGCGCGATGGCGCCATAGGCGCCGCGGCGGACCGGGCCGGCGGCCGCAGGCTTGCGCCGCTCGAAGGCGGCCCAGGCGACCAGAACCGGCATGGCGAAGAGCATGCGCCAGAAGCCGGCGGCGGCAGGGCCGACATCGCTGAGGCGCACGAAGATCCCGGAAAAGCCGATGAAGGTCGCGCCGGCGAGCAGGGCCACGAACATGGCCAGGGCGGGCGATGCGGCGCGAACGGGAATGGCAGGGGCGGACATGGTGGCGCTTCTGTGCAGGCAGCCTGACCCGGAGAACGTCCTTCGCCCTCCCATGCCGGCCGGCTTGCCGTCCGGCATGCTATAGAGCGCTTTCTGGTATCGGAAAAACGGATTATACTGATTTAACCATTCTTAAAATCGATGGTTGATCGGCGTGCCGAATCCGCGCGCGGATGGCCATCCGGCGCGGCGGACCGGTTCCGGCTTTTACGCGACGACTGCCACGGAGAGCCATGATGAACGGTCATTTCGATCTCGCCGCGCTGGGAATGCTGGTCGCCGTCGCGGAGACCGGCGGCTTCACCGCCGCCAGCGCGCGGCTCGGCCGCACCCAGTCGGCGATCTCGGTGCGGATCCAGGATCTGGAGAACCAGCTCGGTCACAGGCTGCTGGAACGCTCGCGGCGCGGCGTGACGCCGACCGATGCCGGCGAGCGGCTGATCGCCCATGCGCGACGCCTGCTCGCCGTCGAGCGCGAGGCGCTGGCCGATCTCGGCGGCGAGACGCCCTCGGGGCGGCTGCGCCTCGGGGTCCCCGACGACTACATGGACGCCTATCTCAGGCCGCTGATCGCCCGTTTCGCCGTGGAGCATCCCAAGGTCGAGCTCGAGGTTCGCTGCGACATCTCGAAGCGCATCGAGCCCGCGCTCAGGGCCGGCGAGCTCGATCTCGGCGTCGTGACGCAGGACCCGAACCGGCCTCTCGGCGAGGTGCTGCGGCGGGAGCCGCTGGTCTGGGTGGCCGCGCGCGGCCATCGGCCCGAACTGCAGGAGACCCTGCCGCTCGCGCTGTTCTCCGAGGGCTGCCGGGCGCGCCCGCGGATCCTGGCCGCGTTGAACAGCGCCGGCAAGGCACACCGGCTCGTCTTCTCCTGCTCGCACACGACGGGCGTGCTGTCGGCGGTGGAAGGCGGCTTCTGCGTGAGCGCGATCACCGAAAGCGCCGTGCCGCCATCGCTGCGCCGCCTGGGAGCGGCGGAGGGGCTGCCGCCGCTGTTCGAGCTGTCGGTCGGGCTGATCATGGCGCCCCGGCCGGGGCTGGCGGCGCAGCGCTTTGCCGATGCGTTGCGCGAGGACATGAGCGCTTTCCGGGCCGCGGCATGATGCGGTGCATTGCCCTCTCGCCCCGCGATCACTAGTGAGAAGCCATGAAATTCCTCGACCAGGCCAAGATCTATGTGAAGGCGGGTGACGGCGGCGCCGGCTGCGTCTCCTTCCGTCGCGAAAAATTCATCGAGTTCGGCGGCCCCAATGGCGGCGATGGCGGGCGCGGCGGCGATATCGTCGTCGAATGCGTGCAGGGGCTGAACACGCTGATCGACTATCGCTACCAGCAGCACTTCAAGGCCAAGACCGGCGAGCACGGCATGGGCAAGGACCGCCACGGCGCCAACTCGCCGGCCGTGGTGCTGCGGGTGCCGCCGGGGACCGAGGTCGTCGAGGAGGATGGCGAGACCGTCATCGCGGACCTGACCGAACCCGGGCAGCGCTTCGTGCTGTGCAAGGGCGGCAATGGCGGCTTCGGCAACGCCTATTTCAAGACCTCGACCAACCAGGCGCCGCGCCATGCCAATCCGGGCCTGCCGGGCGAGGAGCGCTGGGTCTGGCTCCGGCTGAAGCTGATCGCCGATGCCGGGCTCGTCGGCCTGCCGAATGCGGGCAAGTCGACCTTCCTCGCGACGGTGACGGCGGCGAAGCCGAAGATCGCGGACTACCCGTTCACGACGCTGCATCCCGGCCTCGGCGTGGTGCGTGTCGACGGGCACGAGATGGTGCTGGCCGATATCCCCGGCCTGATCGAGGGCGCGCATGAGGGCCATGGTCTCGGCGACCGCTTCCTCGGCCATATCGAACGCTGCCGCGTTCTGCTGCATCTGGTCGAAGGCACGAGCGAGCATGCCGGCAAGGCCTACAAGATCGTGCGCGAGGAGCTGGAAGCCTATGGCGAAGGGCTGGCCGAGAAGCCCGAGATCGTGGCCTTGTCGAAGGTCGACGCGCTCTCGCCCGAGCTGCTCAAGGAACAGGTCGCGCGGCTGAAGCGGGCGGCGAAGCGGATGCCGATCATTCTGTCGTCGGCGTCGGGCGAAGGGGTCGATGCGGCCTTGCGCGCGCTGTTCGCGGTGGTCGAGGAGGCGCGTCGCGAGGAGGCCGCCGAGGCGGCGCCGGCCGTCGAAGGCGGCTGGCGGCCCTGAGGGCGCGCCGCTTTCGACGGGAATCGCGCCAGGCGCGCGCGACGCGCGGTCAGGTCACGGCGCCGCGCGCCGCCACCGGCCAGAGCGCCTCGACATGGGCGTCCGGGCCGTGCAGGCCCCGCACGCAGACGTACCAGTCGTGCAGGTTCACGGTCGGGTCGCAATGGCCGGGGACCAGCAGCACGCGCTCGCCGCGATGCGGCAGGGCGATCGGGTCGCCGGTCAGGATGCCGTGCTCGTCGGACGGCTTGGTGTAGATCGCGCCCTCGCGTTGGAACGGCACCGGCATGCCGGAATCCACCGAGGCGGATTTGTGCCCGGCATCGACGATGGCGCGGTCAGGTACCGGCTTGCTCATCACGCCGGCGAGGACGAAGAGCGCATGCTCGAAGCTGCGGAAGGGCGAGCCGTCGGCCTGGCGGTTGCGGGCATAATCGGCGTCCATGAAAATGTAGGAACCGCATTGCAGCTCGTTCCAGATGCCCGACTGCGTCTCGAGCTCAAAGGTGCCGGTGCCGGCGCCGCTGATGATCGGGCATTCCAGGCCGGCCTGGGCGAGGCGCTCGGCGGTGTTGCGGGCGGCGAGGCCGGCGCGCTCGATCGCTTCGCTGCGCTCGTCGATCGAGCGCATGTGCTGGGCGGAGCCGTGATAGGCCTGCAGGCCGGCGAAGCGCAGCGTGTTCGAGCGCGCCACCGCCTCCGCGACGCGCACGGCCGCCTCGCCCGGCGCCACGCCGCAGCGGCGGCCGCCGACATCGATCTCGACCATGACGTCGAACACCACGTCGTGCCGCGCCGCCGCTTCGGCCGCCTCGCGCACGCCATCGGGGTGGTCGACGCAGAGTCCGATCCGAGCCGTGCGGGCGAGGACGGCAAGGCGGTCGAGCTTGGCGGGGCTGGCGATCTCGTTGGTCACCAGCACGTCGCCGACGCCCCCGGCGACGAGGATTTCGGCCTCAGAGACCTTCTGGCAGCACTGCCCGACGGCGCCATGGGCGATCTGCCGCAGCGCGATCTCGGGGCTCTTGTGCGTCTTCGCATGCGGCCGCAGGCGAATGCCGTGAGCCTCGCTGAAGGCGGCCATCGCGACGAGATTGCGCTCGAAGGCATCCAGGTCCAGCACCAGGGCCGGGGTGTCGATTTCGGCGAAGCTCTGGCCCGGCTGTGCCGGCGGGGTCGATGGCATGAAATCTCCTGAGTCGTTGCGCCCATGGGATGACAGCTTCGTGTCGGGAGCAAGACCCCCTCGCTCCTTGGCGCCATGCGCCTGTGGCGCTCGGACCTGCGGCATGGTAGGGCGCGGCCCATGAAGATCGGCCGCGTCACCGACGACACCCTCGCGCTCTTCGCCCGTGTCTGGCGCGAGCAGATCAGCCGCTACCTGCCGCAGATGGCGATGATCCTGGCGCTGGTCGTGGTCATCGCCGCGACGACCAGCTTCTATCCGCTGCTGATCAAGGCGGCCTTCGACGCCTTCGCCGACCCGCTCACGGCCGAATCGACCGGCTTCGTCCGGCGCATGGAACGGCTGGTCTCGAAGTCGATCAACTACGATATCGGCGTGATCAACGCGGTCGCGACCGTCGTGGTCATCGTCACCGCGATCAAGGGCTTCTCGCTGCTGGCACAGACGGTGATGACAAACAACGTCGTCAGCCGGATCGAGGCCGACATGCAGACCGAGCTCTACGGCCATCTGATCGATGCCGACCTCGCCCAGCTCCAGAGCGAGAATCCGGCCTCGCTCACCCAGCGCTTCACCACCGATTTCACCTTCGTCAAGGAGGCGCTGACGCGTATCGTCAACATCGCGATCCGCGACGTGGTGACGGCAGTGGCGCTGATTGGCGCGCTGTTCTGGATCGACTGGCAGATGACGCTGATCGTGCTGCTGATCGCCCCGGTCATCGCCCATCCGATCGGCCGGATCGGCAAGAAACTCCGGCGCATGGCCAATTCCCAGCAGGAGCAGACGGGCATGATGGCGAGCCTCGTCACCGAAAGCCTGCAGGGCGCGCGCGTCGCCAAGACCGATTCGCTCGAACCCTATCTGAAGCAGCGCGCGGCCGGCGCCTTCGAGACGATCCGGGCGCTGAAGATGAAGTCGGCCAATGCGCGCGGCCGGCTCGATCCGCTGCTCGAGGTCGGCGGCGGCATCGCGGTCGCCGCCGTCCTCGCCGCCATCGGCGTGCGCATCACGGCGGGGTCGTCCACGGTCGGCGACTTCACCGGCTATGTCTCGGCGCTGCTGCTCGCCGCCCAGCCGATGCGCTCGCTCGGCAACCTCAACGCCATCGTGCAGGAGGCCGGAGCCTCGCTGAAGCGCTATTACGCGCTGCTGGATGAGAAGCCGGCGATCATCGACAAGCCCGGCGCGAAGCCGCTTTCCATCGCGGCCGGCTCGATCGCTTTCAAGCATCTGCGCTTCCGCTATCGCGCGGACCAGCGTGCGCTCGAAGGCATCGACCTGGTGGCGCAGGGCGGCCGGACCACCGCGCTGGTCGGGCGCTCCGGCTCCGGCAAATCGACGCTGCTCGCGCTGGTGCCGCGGCTCTACGACCCGACCGAGGGACGCATCGAGATCGACGGACAGGACCTGCGTGACGTTACGCTGACGAGCCTGCGCCACCAGATCGGCGTCGTCAGCCAGGATGTCGTCCTCTTCGACGACACGGTGCGGGCCAACATCGCCTTCGGGAGGCCCAGTGCCAGCGAGGCCGAGATCGTCGCGGCGGCCCAGGCGGCGGCGGCGCATGACTTCATCATGGCGATGCCGGGCGGCTACGAAGCCTCGGTCGGCGAGCGCGGCCACAAGCTCTCGGGCGGCGAGCGCCAGCGGATCGCCATCGCGCGGGCGATCCTGAAGGATGCGCCAATCCTGCTGCTCGACGAGGCGACGAGCGCGCTCGACACCGAATCCGAGCGCCTCGTCCAGCAGGCGCTGGCGACGCTGATGAAGGGACGCACCACGCTCGTCATCGCGCACCGACTCTCGACCATCCGCGAGGCCGACCTGATCGTGGTGATGGACGAGGGCAAGATCATCGAAACCGGCAGCCACGACGAGTTGCTGGCGCGGAACGGGGCCTATGCCCGGCTGCACCGGATGCAGTTCGTCGAGAGCTGAGCGCTACCGGCAGAAACCGGCGCAACCGGCTTCCCAGAAGGTTTGTCCAGGTTCGAGCGCCGGCACCGAGGGCCGCGGCTTGCGGCCAGGCAGGTCGGCGGGGACCGGCTTCACCAGCTCCCACCAGCCATGGGCGCATTGCGAGCGGAAGGCCATCTGGTCTGAGATGGAGGTGCCTTCCTTCTCCAGCACGATGTCGAGCGCGGCGCAGGCCGCGCGCAAGCGCTCGTCATGGGCGTCGCTCGGATCGTTGGCATAGTCGTGGAAGGCCTCGGTGAAGGCCTCCATCTCGCGGGCGATATGCGGCCAATCCGTGCGGGCGAGATTCCAGGCATCCATCCATTCGCGCACGACGGTCTCGACTGCCTCGGCCTTCGGCTTGTCCTTGACCTTGCGGGCGGTGGTCAGCATGTGGCGCATCAGTTCGGCGCGGGCATGGGCGTGCCGGGCCCGCAATGCGGCCTCCTGCATCTGCGCGATCGCGTCGGCGGCCTCCCGCTGCAGCGTTTCGACGAAATGCGGCATGGAGCGGTCCTTCAAGGCAGGGTGGCGAGGCGTTCGATCATCCGCTCGAACAGCTCATGGGCCTTCACTGCGGAGACGACACAGGCGTTTGATTCGCGCTTCAGCCGGCCGTTCCAGTCGATGGTGGTGCGGCCGCGGAGCGGCCCGTCGCCGGTCTCGACCGCGACGAAGCAGTCGCGGCCCTCGAACAGCTCCGGCCAGAGCAGGTAAGCGATGACGCAGGGGTCATGCATCGGGTGGCCGTCGCTGCCGAGGCCGCCGGGACGCGGGCGGGTCAGCATGCCGTGAACCGCGCGCCCGGCCGCATTGCCGAGCGCGCCGATGCGGGCGATCTGGTCGTGGCTGGCGATGGCCTGAAGCGTCACGCCGAGGCCGAACATCACGATCGGCCGGCCGCAGCCGAGGACGATGGCCGCCGCATGCGGATCGACATAGGCGTTGAATTCGGCAGCTGGGGTGATGTTGCCGAGGCCGATGGCGCCGCCCATCAGCACGATGCGCCTCAGCTTCGGCAGGATGTCCGGCGCCAGCCGGAAGGCCAGAGCGAGATTGGTCAGCGGTCCGAGCGGGCAGAGCGTGATACCGTCGTCGGGAGCCGACCGGCAGAGATCGACGATCGCTTGGACGGCATGGCCCGGCGCGGCCTGGCTGGCAGGGGCGGGAAGGTCCGCGCCCGCCAGCCCGTCCGGGCCGCAGACGAATTCGGCGGTTTCGAGCGGGACGACCAGCGGTCCCTCGGCGCCGCGATAGACCGGGATATCGCCGCGCTGGCCGAGATCGCGGATGCGCAGCGCATTGGCCGTCGTCTGGGCGACCGGGACATTGCCGGCGACGGTGGTGATCGCCCTGAGGTCGAGCCGGTCGGCGCTGGCGAAGGCCAGGAGCAGGGCGACGGCGTCATCCTGGCCGGGATCGGTGTCGATGAGGACGGGCTCGCGCATCAGGCCGCCTTGGCGTTGCCGGCCATGATCATATGGGCGATGTCGTCGGGCTGGAGGTCGCCGAGCGGCCGGTCGACATATTTCCGGCCGGCGCCCATGATGACGACGCGGTCGGCCAGCGCCACGACGTCGCGCATGTTGTGGCTGATCAGGATGACGGTGCGGCCATCCGCCTTGAGCTTGCGGATGAGATCGAGGACGAGCGCGCTCTCCTTGACGCCGAGCGCCGCCGTCGGCTCGTCCATGATGATGATCTCGGCGTTCCAGCGCAGCGCGCGCGAGATCGCCACCGCCTGGCGCTGGCCGCCCGAGAGCCGCTCGACCGGCCGGGTCATGTCGGTGACGGCGGCGGAGAGCTGGGAGAGATAGCGCCGCGATTCCGCGATCATCCGCTTCTTGTCGAGCACGCGCAGGAAAGGCAGCAGCAGCGGCTTCGTCAGCTCCGAGCCCATGAAGACGTTCTGGGCGATGGAGAGGCGCGGGGCGAGCGCGAGGTCCTGGTAGATCGTGGCGACGCCATGCTCCAGCGCGTCATGCGGCGACGCGAAGGCAACCGGCTTTCCCCGTATGCTGATGGTGCCGCTGGTCGCCTCCTCGGCACCGGAGATCACCTTGATCAGGCTCGACTTGCCGGCGCCGTTGTCGCCGCAGAGCGCGACCACCTCGCCGGGGAAGATGTCGAGATCGACCTCGCGCACGGCGACGACGGCGCCGTAGCGCTTGCCAATGCCGCGCAGCGAGAGGAGAGGGGTCGGATCGGTCATGGCCTGCCCATCGGACTGGTCGGTACGGTCAGCCATCATGCTCGGGTCGCGTAGAGCGCCACCCGAGCACGACGGCGCGCGCTCACTTCTTCAGGAACTGCTGGACGTTGTTCTTGTCGACCAGCACGGCGTCCATGAAGAGATAGGGGCCCGAGGTAATGGTCTCCTTGGGCTTCTTGTCGACGACGATGGTCTGGATCGCGTCGACCGCCTTCCTGCCCATCTCCTCGAAGGGAATCGACACCGTCGCCATGAAGGTCGAGTTCGGATCGGCGATGCGCTCGAAGCTTTCCTGGCCGCCATCGACCGAGACGAGGGGGATCTGACCCTTCTTGACCCCTTGAGCCTGGAGCAGATCGTCGATGATGTAAGCCTGCCCGTCGAAGGACGCCCAGATGCCGTTGACCTTGCCCTGGTTCTGCAGGAGCAGCGCCTGCATGCCGGAGCGGACGTCGTCGCGCCAGCTCTGGGTCCGGGCCATCGAGAACTTGCCGATGTCCTTCACCGCCTGGTTCTCCGAGAGCACCACGTCGAGGATCTTGCCGCGGATGCGCGAGGCGACGTTGAGGTCGAAGCGGGCCGTCAGGATGTTGCCCTGGTAGCCGAGCTGGCCGAGCAGATAGAGCGCCGCGTCGGCGCCGATCTTGTACTCGTTCGACTGGATATCGAAGAGCGCGTGCGGGCTCGCGCCCGACTGGACGGTGATGACCGGGATGCCGGCATCCTTGGCGGCCTTGAACTGGGCGTCGGCCTCGACCGGCTTGCCCATGGCGATGATGATGGCATCGACCTTCTTGGCGATCAGCGCGTCGAACTGCTCGGCATGCTTGGGCAGCGCCCCTTCCGAATTGAGCAGCGTGACGTTCCAGCCCTTGGCCTTGGCCGCGGCGGCGGCCGCATTGGCGACGCGGGCATGCGTCTCCGACGAAAACTGGAAGCCGATGATGCCGAGCTCGAAGGCATTGGCCGATTGGCCGAGCGCCAGAAGTGCCGCCGCCGCGACCAGCAATTTGCGCAAACCGAACATGTGAACTCCCCTCTGTTGTTTCCTGGACCCTGACTGTCAGACCTTGAACGCCACCTTCCGGATCGCGCTGGCCGAGAAGGCGACCGAGCCGATCATGATCGCGCCGAGCATGATGTCCTGAACGTAATAGGCGGCGCCGAGCAGCACCAAGCCGTTGCCGAGCACCTTCAGCACCAGCGCCGCGAAGACGGTGCCGGGCACGTTGGGCTTGCCGGGCTCGAACATCGTCATGCCGAGCAGCACGGCGGCGATGGCATAGAGCAGGTAGTCGCCCGCCATGTTCGGCGCGGCGGAGGAGAGATTGGCCGCGAGCAGCACCGCCATGACGCTGGCGAGGACGCTCGCGAGCAAAAGGCCGATGCGCTTCATCCGTGCCGTGGCGATGCCGGCGAGCCGGGCCGCCTCGTCCGCCTCGCCTGTCGCGACCATATGGGCGCCGGTGCGGGTCCATTTGACCAGGCCCCAGGCGAAAAGCGTGGCCCCGGCCAGCCAGAGCACGAGATTGGGGACGCCGAAGGAGGAGCCGCGCGCCAACCCGGTGAACTGGACCGGCCAGCGCCCGGTGAAGGCGACGCCCTGGGTGATCATGAAGGCGCAGCCGCGGGCGATCGCGCCGGTGCTCAGCGTCATGATCAGCGAGGGAATGCGCAGGCGCGTGACCCCGAAGCCGTTGAGCGTGCCGAAGACGAGGCCGACGGCGAGCGCGGCCGCGACCGCCGCCGCCGGAGGGTAGTGCAGATGGACCAGCCAGCCGCAGACCACCGCAGCCAGGCTCGCCACCTCCGCGACCGAGAGGTCGAGCTCCGCGACGGTGAAGGCGAGGGTGAAGCCGAGCGCGAGAATGGCGAGGAAGCTCGTGTCCTTCAGCACATTGACGATGTTGATCGCGGTCGCGAAGTTCGGCGCGAAGACCAGGAAGAACAGGATCAGCGCCAGCCCGGCGATCGCCGTGCCGTAGCGGCCGATCAGTTCGCGCAGCTGGAGGCCCTCCATCCGGCTCAGGCTCCCTTCGCGATGGTCGAGATCGGCGACAGGATCTCGATGCCGCCGGTGACCGGGATCAGCGCGCCGGTGACGAAGGCGGCGCCGTCGGACAGCAGGAAGGCGATCACGTTGGCGACATCCTCGGGCCGTCCCAGCCTCCCCAGCGGCGTGCGTTGCGCCGCGCCCTCGACCAGCGCGTTGAACTGCCGGGCGAATCCATTGCGCACCATTGGCGTATCGATGATGCCGGGCGCAACCGCATTCACGCGGATTCCATGCGGACCGAGCTGCTGGGCCATGCCGTAGGTGAGGGTCGCGACGCCGCCCTTGGCCGAGCCATAGGCGAGGTTGGCGCCGCCATTGCTGTGGGCGATCGAGGAGATGTGGACGATCGAGCCGCCCTCGCCCTGGCCGATCATCCGGCGGGCAGCTGCTTTCGAGATGCGGAAGACAGCCGAGAGATTGATGTCGACGAGCCTGTCCCACTCGTCATCCTCCATCTCGGCCAGCGGCACCGGGCGCGAGGCGCCGGCGCCGGTGACGAGGTGGTCGAGCCGGCCATAGCTCTCGCCTGCGAGGTCGACCAGCGATTGGGCGAGATCGCGCGCGCGCAGATCGCCGGCCAGCGTCACGGCCTCGCCGCCGGCGGCGGCGACATCGGCCGCCACGGCGTCGAGACCGGGCTGGTCCAGCCCGGTGAGCACGAGGCGATGGCCGGCGCGCGCGAGCAGGACCGCGAGCGCGCCGACGATGCCGCCGGAGGCGCCGGTCAGCAGTGAGACGGGCGCGCTTGCACGTGGGCGGGAGACTGGGGAGTCGGTCATGACGGGCGCTTCCTAAGGCTCGGCCGCAGCGTTGGCGAGACCCGGCAGCGGGCCGGGATTTCGCGCAAGCGCGGCCAACGCGGTCGAGATCGGCGCGAGCGCCTGTTCGCTGCGCCGGAAGAGTGCGTAAAGCGCGTCGTAGGCTGCCTTTCGCGCCGGATCGGGCTCGTAGCGCCGGGCGATGCCGACGAGCGCGTCCTGGGCAGCGGCGAGCGAGGCGAATTGCCCGAGCCCTGTCCAGGCGATGATCGCGGAGCCGAGCAATCCCGGCTCCCGGGCGCTGCCGACGATGACGGGACGGCCACAGAGATCGGCCTTGATCTGTGCCCAGACCGGATTGGCGGCGGCGCCGCCGCCGAACCGGATCTCGCCGACCGGCCGGCCGAGTGCTGCCTCGGCGCGTTCGAGCACCAGCCGGTTGAGGCAGGCGACGCCCTCCAGCACGGCATAGGCGAGGTCGGTCG
The DNA here is from genome assembly GCF_001898115.1 of Allobosea sp. 67-29. Taxonomy (GTDB): domain Bacteria; phylum Pseudomonadota; class Alphaproteobacteria; order Rhizobiales; family Beijerinckiaceae; genus Allobosea. Next base: position 49,336 of record NZ_MKSQ01000010.1, read on the forward strand.
GCCCGTGATGGCGGTTGAGCCCGATGAAGGCGCCGCGCAGGTTCGGGTCCCAATAGGGCACGCGCTCGCCCTGGAGATAGGGCAGGAAAAGCAGCGGCTGCGGATGACGCCGCCCGGCGAGCCAGCTCTCGATCTGCTGGCCGACGCCGATCTGCCCGCCGAGCAGGCCTGCCAGCCAGGCCGCGGTATCGGCACCGTTCTGGCTCGGCCCGCCGAGATGCCAGAGCCCGCCCCAATCGACGGTGATCAGGCCCTCGGCCTCGATCTCGGCCGGGCCGAGGACGCCGAGGACCTCGGTGGTGCCGGAGATGTTGTAGGCATAGCCCGTCCGCAGCGCGCCGAGGCCGGCGACCGCCGCCCAGGTATCGTTGCAGCCGCAGAAGACCGGCCGGCCGGCGAGCCGGTCGAACGGGGCCGGCAAGCCGGTGCGGACGGGATCGACGATCTCGCAGGGTTCGAGCAGCGTCGGGATGACGGAGGAGGACAGGCCGAGCGCCGCGAGCAGGGAGCCGGCACCGGCGGGGAGGGCCGAGGCGACCAGACGTGCCGCCGAGATCGGATCGCTCGCCTGCCGTCCCGTGAGCCGGAAGTTCAGATAATCCTTGGGCTCCAGCACCTGGGCGAGTGCGGCGAAATCGGCCGGTTCGGCCTCGGCCAGCCAGGCGAGGCGTGCGAGCGGATGGAACGCGTTGATGCGGCCCGCTTCCGAATGCTGCCCCGCCGTCTCGCGCAGGCGGGCGCCGGCGGCATCGGCACGGGCATCCTTCCAGGTCAGGGCGGGGCGCAGCTCGCGGCCGTCATGACCGAGAAAAACCTGCGTGCGCGTCACGCCGCAGATCGCGATGCCCTCTATCCGGGCGAACAGCCCGGGCGCCTGATCGGCGAGCCGGCCGGCCGCCTGGAGCAACAGCGTCCACCAGGCCTCGGCAGCAACTTCGGAGCGGTCGAGCTGGTCGTCGAGGACCGGGCCGGGAATGGCGCATTCGGCTTGCGTCGCGCCGCTTCGGTCGATCAGCGCGGCGCGGAAGCTGCTGCCTCCGAGATCACAGGCGAGGACGACGCTCATCGGCTGGTTCCGACAGGAAGGGACGTGATCGAGCGCGCGGGCATCGGCTCTTCGAGCGCGGCAAACACCCCAGAGTCAAGGACTTCCGGGTTCAGGCGCCGTTTCGGGCCGCGGCGAGGACCGCATCGACGAGCCTTTGCGAGGCCAGCGCCTCCTCGCCCGTGACGACCGGATCACGACCCTCATCGATCGCATCGAGGAAATCGGCAATGACGGCGCGGTGGGCGTCGTGCGGGAAATCCATGATGTTGGCGCCGCTGCCGGTCGAGCCTTCGGCCTCGACGATTTCCTCGCGCCCGTCCAGGAAAGCGAGGCGGAGCCGCCCGCCGATCAGCGAAGCATAGCCCTTGCTGCCGGTGATCTCGATGCGCTCGGGATAGCCGGGATAGGCCGCCGTGGTGGTGATGAGCGTCGCGGGTGCGCCGCTCGCGGTTTCGAGCAGGGCGGAGACGTAGTCCTCCGTCTCCATGCGATGGAGGGCGGTGGTGCGCGCCTGCGCGGCCACGACCCTGGAGACGCCGACGAGCGAGCGGAAGAGGTCGAGCGAGTGGATCGCCTGGGTCAGCAGCACGCCGCCGCCGTCGCGGGTGAGCGTGCCGCGGCCGGGCTCGTCGTAATAGCTCTGCGGGCGCCACCACGGCACGGTGAGGAAGGCGGCCTCGATGCTGCCGAGCTCGTCGGATTCGAGCGCCGCCTTGAGGCGCAGGCTCGCGGGCCGGAAGCGGTGCTGCAGGGTTACGCCGAAGGTCCTTCCGGTGCGGCGCGCCGTATCGACGAGGCGCTGGCCCCGCTCGCTGGTCAGCTCCAGCGGCTTCTCGACCAGGACATGTTTGCCGGCTTCAAGACAGAGCGCGGAGACGTCGAGATGGCTCGATGGCGGCGTCAGCACGATGGCGGCGTCGACGGTGGGGTCGGCCAGCACCGCGTCGAGGTCGGTCGTGGTCGGGAAAGGGAATTGCGCGGCATAGGCCGCGGCGCGATCCGGCGTGCGGCTGACCGCCCACCGCACCTCGGCGCGGCCGGCGAGATCGAGGAGGCTCTTCGAGTGCGGCAGCGAGGCGGGGCCGAGCCCGATCACGGCGATGCCGAGCTTGCGTGTCATGGCGTTTCCTCAGGTCGCGCGTCGGGCCGCATCGGCAGCCACGCGGCCTTCGCCTGCGCCTCCAGCGCGAGGCGGCAGACGGTGAAGGTATGACGCTGGCCGACGGCCGTCTCGGTGCGGGCGCCGATATCGGCGATCAGGTCGCGGAAATAGCTGAGCGGCTCCTGCGCGGCGTCGACATGGCGCGTGCCGCTCTTGTCGACGAGGAAGAGGTGGTCGGTGCCGGGTCGGCCGGCGATGTCGACATATTTGCGCAGTTCGATGGTGCCCTCGGTGCCGAGGATGGTGAGGCGCCCGTCGCCCCATGTCGGCAACCCGTCGGCGGTGAACCAGTCGACCCGGACATAGCCTCCGGCCCGGTCGCTGCGCAGCAGGATCTCGCCGAAATCCTCGAATTCCGGAAACTCCGGTCCGCCGAAATGGCCGACGCCGGAGGCGACGATCTGCGCCTCCCGCGAGCCGGTGAAATGCAGGAACTGGTCGATCTGGTGCGAGGCGATGTCGGTCAGGATGCCGCCGTAATGGCGCTTGTCGAAGAACCAGTCCGGCCGGATGGCGCGGTTGAAGCGATGCGGCCCGAGGCCGATCGTCTGCACGACGCGGCCGATCGCACCGTCGGCGATCAATTTGCCGGCTACGATCGTGGACGGCACGATGAAGCGCTCGGAAAAGCAGACGGAGAAGATGCGCCCGGTTTCCGCGACCGCCCGCTCCACCGCCGCGAGCTGGTCGAAATCGGTGACGCCGGGCTTGTCGACCATGACGTCCTTGCCCGCCCGCATGGCGCGGACGGCGATGGCGGCGCGTTGGGCGGGAATCGCGGCGCAGACGATCAGGTCGATATCGGGGTCGTCGATCAGCCGGTCCGCCGTGCTCTCCGGCAAGGTCGGGAAGCGCTCGCGGAAGCCGGCGAGCACCCGCGCGTCGCTCGTCGCTGGGTCGAAGCCGACGCAGGTCGCGCCGGCTTCGAGGAGACCACCGACCATATGATAGACATGGCGGTGGTCGAGGCCGATGGCGGCGAAACGCATCCGGGGCGATCCTATTGCGGGGCCCCGTGTCCGGCGCCGATCTCCTGGTCCCAGCGGCGGAAGGCGGCGACGAGGCGCTCCGGCGTCAGCGGCGGCCTGGTCGGCAGGCTCTCGATCAGCTTGTCGTATTCGGGCCGGCCGAACTCCTTCAGCACGTCGCGGCTCTCCTGCGGCGCCATCGCCAGCGTCACGCCCTTCACCGCCGGGCCGGGATAGAAATAGCCCTTGTCGAAGGTGTAGGCCTGCGCCTCCGGCTTCAGCATGTACGACATCAGAGCGAGCAGCGCCGGCATCTTCTCGGCCGCCGTGCCCTTCGGGATGCACATGAACTGCGTGTCGGGAATCCAGTGCGTCTTGTCGAGCACGAAGACCTTGGCCTCCTTGGGCACGATCCCGAGGGCGCGCGGGTTGATGTCCCAGCCCAGGGTCGAGACGATGACGTCGCGTGTGCCTTCGCCGAGCTCCTTCATCGTCGGGGTGGTGCCGCCGGGATAGTAGTCGATGCCGCTGCCGAGCTCCTTGAGATAGGCCCAGCTCTTGTCCCAGCCCTTCATCGGGTCGCTCGGGTCGGCGTCGCCCAGGATGTAGGGCAGGCCCATCAGCCAGGTCCAGCCGGGGCCGGAGTTCACCGGGCGGGCATAGGTGAAGCGGTTGGGGTTCTGCTTGACATAGGCGAGCAGTTCCTCGGCCGTCCTGGGCACGGTCTTCAGCCGGTCCGGCGCATATTCGAAAAGCGGGCCCGAGGGCGAGTAGACGACGGCGACACCTTCGTTCTGGCCGAAGTTGCGCTGCATCATCAGCGCCTGTTCGTGATAGACCTCCTCGGCCTTGGGCAGGTCCTTGGCATGCGACTTCCAGACATCGACCCAGAGTCCCTGCTGGATGCCGTCGGACATGGCGCCGGGGCCGGTCAGCACGAGGTCGATGTCGACGCGGTTGGCCTGCTGCTGCGCCTTGAGCTTGCCGGGCAGCTCGGGTGACGGTGCGCGCGAGAAATTGAGCCGCGAGACGAGCTTTGGGTTTTCCTTGGCGAAGCGCTCGATCGCCGCCTGGGTGAGCTGCAGATTGCCGGCGACGTCGATGATGTTGAGCGCGACGGGGCCCGATGCGCCCTGCGCCAGGGCTCCGCCCGCCTTGAAGGCTGCGAGGCCGGCAGCGCCGGCCATGACGGTGCGTCGTGTCGGATGAGTCATGGTCTCTCCCTGGGTTCGCGGCTCTCTTCTGACGCCATGAGCGGCGTTGCGGAGCCATTCCTGGAATACTAGTGCACCACTTTCGCCGATGCCAAGCACCTTCCCCCGCATGGGCGGCATCCGTTTTAGTGGCACCCCGCCTGCTTTCAGGCCGGAGAGAGCAGGAGGGCTTCGGCGGCGCGGCTCAGAAGCGGAGCGGCGGCGCCGTGAATCTCGTAGAGCTGGCTGGCGTCGACGCCGGCGAGATCGGGCACGGCGAAGCCGTCCATCGTACCTTCGGCGCGGAACAGCGTGTTGAAATGCGCCCAGAGCTGCGGATTGGCGGCAAACGGGCCGCTGACCGCGATCCGGGAGGGAAACAGCAACCGGCAGGCATTGGCCAGGGCGCGTGCAAGCGTCCGGCACGCCGTGTCGATCTCGGGCAGGGAGATCAGGTCCAGGCTGGCGAGCTGGCGCGCCAGGCGCTTCTCGTCCTCGTCCAGCGTGGGCCAGCGCTGGCGCAGGACGGGCAGCAGGGCCCAGAGCGCGGCGCCGGTCTCGAGGCAGCCGGTATTGCCGCAGCCGCAGGCGCGGCCTCCCAGCGCGGCCAGCCGCCAGTGGCCGAGCTCGCCGAAAGAGCCCGTGGGCGCGAAGGGCTTGCCGTCCTGCGCATAGGCGAGGCCGATGCCCCAGCCCCAGTGCAGCAGCAAGGTGCCGCCGCCGAACTGGTCGGGCTCGCGCGCGGCGCGGGCGCGCAGCTCCGCATCGAGATTGCGGCAGATCTCGACCGGGCCGGCCACGTTGGCGAGGATCGCCTCGACGTCGAGCCCGCGCATCCGCGGCCAGCGCGAGGCCATGAGCCACTGGCCGCGGCGCAGGTCGATCAGGCCGGAGAGCGAGACCGCGGTGCCGGCATGGCTCATGCCCGCCGGCATGGCCTCGACCAGGGACCGCGCCAGCATGGCCATAGTCTCCGCGATTTTCTCGTTGCCGGCATCTGGCTGGATCGGCATGCGGCGCTCGGCGACGAGGTGCCCGCTGAGATCGACCAGCGCGCCGGAGAGCGACTGGCTGGAAACATGGATGACGGAGCAGCCGACCCGCCGCGTGTGGGCCAGCAGGATGGCCGGCGGCCGGCCCCGACCGGCGGTCTCCCCCGTCGACTCGATGACGAGGCGGCTGGCGACCAGATCCGCCACGACGCGGGACGTGCTCGTCGAGCGCAGGCCAAGCAGGCGGCTGAGCTCGCCGCGCGAGTGGGCCTGGCCGGCAAGGACCAGGGCATAGGCCCGGGCGCAGTCGCGCTGGTGAGCGAGGGCGAAACGCGTCTCGTCGATCGCGACCAGACTCATCCCGACCGCTCCGATCGCGGCGCTGTTTTGGAACGGTTGCGTTCAAAATTAATCATTGCGTTTGGACGAAACCTTCGTGAAGCTCCATCCCAGAATATCGGAAAATTCCTAGCGTAAAAGGTTCAAAAATCGATGATCGAGATGCATGTCGCCGCCGATAAGGACGTCCTCGGCCGGCAGGCGGCGGCGCTGGGGGCGCAGGCCATCCGCGAGGCGATCGCGCGCGACGGGGCGGCCTCGATCATCGTCGCGACCGGCGCGAGCCAGTTCGAGATGCTGGCGCATCTGGTCGAGGCGGAGGGTATCGACTGGTCGAAAGTCACCGCCTTCCATCTCGACGAGTATGTCGGCCTGCCCGAGAGCCACCCGGCGAGCTTCAGGCGCTATCTGCGCGAGCGCTTCCTGGCGCCGCTGAAGAACACGCCGACCTTCGTTCCGGTCGATGGCGAGGGCGATGCGGCGGCCGCGGTGAAGCAGCTCAACCGGCAGATCGCCGGCCGGCGCATCTGCGTCTGCTTCGCCGGCATCGGAGAAAACTGCCACCTCGCCTTCAACGATCCGCCGGCCGATTTCGAGACCGGGGAGCCCTATCTCGTCGTGACCCTCGACGATGCCTGCCGGCAACAGCAGTTCGGCGAGGGCTGGTTCCCGAGCTTCGACGCCGTGCCGCAGCAGGCGATCTCGATGAGCATCCGCCAGATCCTGAAGAGTGAGCTGATCGTGCTCTCGGTCTCGGATTCGCGGAAGGCCGAGGCGGCGAAGGCGGCGCTCGAAGGGCCGGTCAGCAATCTCAGCCCGGCCTCGATCCTTCAGACGCATCCGCGCACGGTGCTGTTCATCGATCCGGCGGCCGCGGCGCTGCTCGACCGGAAGAGCTGAGCATGCGCACGCCCGGCCTCGTCGATCTGCAGGTCAACGGCTTCGCCGGGGTCGACTTCAACTCCGGGACGATCACCGCGTCCGAACTCGACCGGGCACTGGAGGCGATGCTGGCGACCGGCGTCACCACCTGCCTGCCGACGCTCATCACCGCGCATCCGCAGGAGCTGGAGACGCGGTTCGCCGCGCTCGACCGGGCCGTCGGCGACAGCCGACTCGGCCCGCTGATGTGCCCGGGCTACCACCTCGAAGGGCCGTTCCTCAATCCGGCGCCGGGCTATGCCGGCTGCCATCCGCCCGAGGCCATGACGGCGGCGAATCCCGATCTGGTCGTGGGGCTGGAGCGGAAGCTCGCGCGGCCGATCCTGATGGTGACGCTGGCGCCGGAGGTGGAAGGCGGCATCGCGCTGGCCGCGGCACTGTCGCGTTTGGGCAAGGTCGTCGCGATCGGCCATGCGGCGGCCGATTTCGAAACCGTCGCCGCCGCGGCGGATGCGGGCGCGACGCTGTCGACCCATCTCGGCAACGGCCTGCCGCAGCAGATGCACAAGCTGGTCAACCCGCTTTTCGCGCAGCTCGCCGAGGACCGGCTGATGGCGGGCTTCATCGCCGACGGCATCCATACCCATCCGAAGGCTCTGAAGAGCTTGATCCGCGCCAAGGGCCTCGAACGCTCGATCCTGGTGACCGACGCGGTGGTCGCGGCCGGTGCGGCGCCCGGGCGCTACAGCTTCGCCGGCATGCCGGTCGATCTGGCCGCCGACGGCTCGGTGCGCCAGCCCGGCGGCGTCTCGCTGGCGGGCTCCGCACTGAAGCTCGACGAAGCCGTGCGCAACGTCGTCGCCTGGGGCATCGCGACGCCGGAGCAAGCGGTCGCCATGGCCTCGGCCCATGCGCTGGCCTGCATCGCCGATGCGCTGGCCAGGGCCGGCATCACCCTGCCGCCGAGCGAGATCGAATGGTCGCCGGAGCAGCGCGTCATGCGCGTGCGGATCGGCGACATCACCTGCGACATCGCCGCGCCGACGGCGGCCTGAAGACATCACCACCGAAGCAAGAAAGGGGAGAACCATGACGGAATACTTGAAGGGCATCGACCGCCGCGCGGTGCTGGGAGGCCTCGGCGCCCTGGCCACTGGGGCGAGCGGCGCCTTCGCCGCCTCGCCGCCTTTGCCGTCCGCGCCGGTCGCGATCAACATCATCGACGTCGGCGGTGCGCTGGCGCTGATGCAGCAGGCGTTCGACGATTATCGCAGCGCCAATCCCAAGCTCGTCTCGCGCATCACCTATGTGAAGGCGCCGGCGCCGGAGCTGGCTGGCAAGATCAAGGCGCAGCAGGATGCCGGCCGCTCGGATCTCGACCTCGTCCTGACCGGCAGCGACGGCCTCGCCGCCGGCCTCGACCAGAATCTCTGGCTCAAGATCCTGCCCGACTTCGCCGACAAGTTCCCGAAGATCGACGAGAACTACGAGCCGGCGGCGCTCAATCTGCACAAGGTCCAGGGCGCCGGCTTCGGCGTGGTGATGAACTACTATCCGTCCGGCCCTCTGCTCGAATACATGCCCGACCGGGTCAAGCAGGCGCCGACCAGCGCGGAGGAGCTGCTGGCCTGGGCCAAGGCCCACCCCAACAGGTTCATGTATGCGCGCCCGACCAATTCGGGGCCGGGGCGGACCTTCATGATGGGGCTGCCCTACCTGCTCGGCGACAAGGATCCGCAGGACCCGGTCGGGGGCTGGGACAAGACCTGGGCCTATCTGCAGGAGCTCGGCCAGTACATCGAGTACTATCCAGCCGGCACCGGTGCCACGATGAAGGAGCTCGGCGACGGTTCGCGCGACATCATCATCTCGACCACGGGCTGGGACATCAATCCGCGCGCGCTCGGCATCGTGCCGAAGGAAGCCAAGATCCAGACGCTGAAAGGCTTCCACTGGGTCTCGGACGCCTTCTTCATGTGCGTGCCGAAGGGGCTGCCGAACGACCGGCTCGCCGTCGTGCTCGACATCATGGCGCATGTGCTGCAGCCCAAGATGCAGGCCTATTCCTACGACGAGGGCTATCTCTACCCCGGCCCGGCGGTGAAGAACGTGCCGCTCTCGCTGGCGCCGAAGCGCAGCCAGGAGGTCATCGCGGAGTTCGGGCGGCCGGAATATGCCGACCTCATCGCCAACAACCCGATCGAGCTGCCGCTGAAGCCCGACAAGATGGTCGTGGCCTTCCGCAAATGGGACGAGCTGGTCGGCGTCAAGCAGCGCAAGGGCTGATTGCCCGGATGCGCCGTGATTCCCGGGCGTCGCTTCGGCGGCGATCCGGGAATCACCGGATGAGACGGCGCGGGGCCTTCGCCAGCCGCGAACGCCCAGATCAATTCCGAGCGTGACGCCTCAGGCCGAGGCCTCGCCTTCGCCCCTGCGCCAGAACAGCCTGACGCCGCCGTCGCCGGTGCTTTCAAGGCCGGGGACGGCGGAGAGCAGCTTCCGGGTATAGTCGTGCTGCGGATCGTCGAAGATGGCGTCGCGCGGGCCTTCCTCGACGATGCGGCCCTCATGCATGACGATGACGCGGTCGGCGACCTGCTCGACCACGCCGAGGTCGTGGCTGATGAACAGGCAGGAGAAGCCGTGCTTCTTCTGCAGCTCGTCGAAGAGTTCCAGCACCTGCGCCCTTACCGTCACGTCGAGCGCCGAGACCGGCTCGTCGGCGATGACGAAGCTCGGCCGCCGCACGATGGCGCGGGCGATGGCGACGCGCTGGCGCTGGCCGCCCGAAAGCTCGTGCGGGTAGCGTTGGCCGAAGCCGTCGCCCAAACCCACCTCGGTCAGCACCTCGGCGACGCGGGCCTTCTTCTGCGCGGCGCTCATCGCCTCGACCAGCCGCAGCGGCTCGCCGACGAGCTGCTGAATCGTCATGCGCGGATCGAGCGAGGAATAGGGGTCCTGGAAGACCATCTGGCAGTTGAGGCGGTAGTCCCAATAGGCCGTGTCGCTCTTCGCGATCGGCTTGCCGTTGAACAGGATTTCGCCGCCGGCCGGCCTGACGAGACCCGCGATCGACTGGCCCAGCGTGGTCTTGCCCGAGCCCGAGCCGCCGACGACCGCGACGACCTCCCCGGGTTTCACATCGATGCTGACGCCGTGCAGCGCCCGCTTGGGCGCGCTCTTGCGAAAGAAGCCCTGGCGGCCGGGATAGTCGACGACGAGATCGCGCACCGCGACGATCGGCGTGCCGCCCTCCGGCAGGAAGCGCGCCGGCAGGCGCTGCGGCATCGCCGCCAGCAGCTTGCGGGTATAGGGATGCTGCGGCCGCGCGAGAATGTCCTCGGCCGTGCCCTGCTCGACGACGTCGCCCTGACACATCACGACGATGCGGCTGCAGTAGCGCGCGACCATGCCGAGATCATGCGAGATCAGCAGCACGGCGGTGTCGTTGGCCTGGGTCAGTTCGACCATCAGCTCCATGACGTCGCGCTGGACCACGGCGTCGAGCGCGGTAGTCGGCTCGTCGGCGAGCAGCAAAGCGGGCTTCAGCAGCATCACGGAAGCGAGCATGATGCGCTGGCGCATGCCGCCGGAGAACTGATGCGGATAGGATTCGAGCGCGCCCTCGGGATCGCGGATGCCGACGCGTCGGAGCATGTCGAGGACCAGCGCCTTGCGCTGGCCTGAGTCGAGCTTGCGGTGCAACTCGAGCCCTTCGTCGAGCTGGCGGCCGATCAGCATCGAGGGGTTGAGCGAGGTCATCGGCTCCTGGAAGACCATGCCGACGCGGGAGCCGCGCATGGCGCGCAGGTCCTTGCCCGACATCGCCATCACGTCCTGGCCCTCGAAGCGGATCGTCCCGCCCGTCAGCCGGACGGCCGGCGGGATGAAGCCCATCACCGCCCGCGCGGCCAGCGTCTTGCCCGAGCCGGATTCGCCGACGATACCGACGATCTCGCCGGGGAAGACCTGGAAGGAGACGGCGTTGACCAGGGTGCGGCCGCTGGCGCCGAGCTTCAACGTGAGATCGGCGACGTCGAGGAGGGGTGCGGTGGCCTTGTTCGACGCGTTTTCTTCACGCGAACCGGTGCCCACTTCGCTTGAAAACGCTTTGGTGCTCATCGAGCGCCCCTCATCCGCGGGTCGAGCTTGTCGCGCAGCGCGTCGCCGAGCAGGTTGATGCCGAGCAGGGTCAGCGAGATGCACAGGCCCGGGAAGATGCCGAGCCAGACGGCCTGGTCGATATAGGGCCGCGAGCCCGCGAGCATGTTGCCCCAGGTCGGGGCCGGCGGGGGAACGCCGAGTCCCAGGAAGGAGAGCGCGCTCTCCGCCAGCAGCACATAGCCGAACATCGAGGTCGCCAGCACGGTCAGCGGCGCGATGCAGTTCGGCAGGATGTGGCGGAGCATGGTGAAGCCCTCGCCGTTGCCCATCACGCGGGAGGCGGCGATGAACTCGCGCTCGCGCAGCGACAGCACGGTGCCGCGCACGACGCGGGCGACCGAGGGCGTATAGGCGATGCCGAGCGCGACGATGATGCCGTATTTGTTGGCGCCGAGCACGGCGAGCAGGCCGAGCGCCAGCAGGATGCCGGGAAAGGCGAGCAGCGCGTCGTTGAAGGCCATGATGATGCGGTCGGTCCAGCCGCGCATATAGCCGGAGAACAGGCCGATCGTGGTGCCCATCACCACCGCCAGCGTGACCGTGAGGATGCTGATCCAGACCGAGGTCGCCGCACCCGCCATCAGGCGCGAGAGCACGTCGCGGCCGAACTCGTCGGTGCCGAGCCAGTGCAGGGCGCCGGGCGCGACGAGCTTCTCGCGGAAGGAGAGCTTCAGCGGGTCGTAGGGCGTCCAGAGCGCGCCGGTCCCGGCGGTGGCGAGCAGGATGGCGATCAGCGTGCCGCCGACGAGCGCGTTGGGGGCGGGGAGCTTCATGCGGCCGTGACCGTTCATTCTGCAGCGACCCTTGGATCGAAGATCGGATAGCAAAGGTCGATGACCAGGTTCACCAGCACGTAGGTGAAGGCGACGAAGAGCATGCAGCCCTGGATGACCGGATAGTCGCGGGCGAAGATCGCATCGACCAGCAGCCGGCCCAATCCGGGGATGGTGAAGACCGTCTCGACCACCGCGATGCCGCCGAGCAGGTTGCCGAGCACCAAGCCGATCAGCGTCCAGGTCGGGCCGAAGGCGTTCTTGAAGGCATGGCGCCAGAGCACCGCGGATTCGCTCAGGCCCTTGGCCCGGGCGTGGGTGATGTAGTCGAGGCGCAGCACCTCGAGCGTCGAGGCCCGCGCCATGCGCAGCACCACGCCCATTTCGTGCAGGAAGAGCGTCATGATCGGCATGACGAGATAGAGCAGCCCCGCCTTCCAGTCGTCCGCGATCGAGACGTAGCCGACGACCGGCAGCCAGCCGAGCTTGAGGCCGAAGAAGAGCAGCAGCAGCAGGCCGAGCCAGAAGGTCGGGATCGAGAGCAGCAGGGTCGCGGCGCCGACGAGCCCGATATCCAGGGCCGAATCCTGCCGCCAGGCGGCGATGACCCCGGCCGGGACCGCGAAGAGGCTCGCCAGCACGACCGCCACCAGCACGATCTGCGCGCTCACCAGGAAGCGCTGCAGGATCAGCGGCAGCACCGCCTGCTGCGACGAGATCGACTGGCCGAAATCGCCGTGCAGCACGTTGCCGAACCAGATGCCGAACTGAACCGGCAGGCTCTGGTCGAGCCCGAGCCGGGTCCTGAGATCGGCCAGGCTCGCGGGGGTGGCGAGGTCGCCCAGCATGAGCTGGGCCGGATCGCCGGGGATGAGGCGGATCAGGACGAAGACCGAGACCGCCACGATCAGCAGCGTCGGCAACGCCATCGCGATCCGCGTCAAGGCGAAGCGAAACATTCCAGCCCTCCCCGGCCCATGTTTCCGGCGGCCGCCTTACTTGGCGACGCTGACTTCCCAGAGCTGCAGCTGCGAGGCCCAGGGCTTGACGCCGGTCACGCGCTTGTTGTGGGCGATGATGTCGAGATCGTTATGGGTGAAGATCGTCGGCACCTGCTCGATGAAGCGCTTGTGCAGCTCGTCGAAGATCTTCTGGCGCTCGGCCGTGTCGGTGACGACCATCGCCTTCTGGATCAGGGCCAGCGCCTCCGGATCTTCCCAGATCTTGCGCGGCTGCTTGTCCTTCGGGCCGGAGATCTGCTCGAAGCCGAGGGCGGGGTCGAAGCGGGCCGAGTAGGAGAAGGCCTGCATCTGGTAGTTGCCCTTGTTGTAGCGGTCGAGCTGCGTCGCCCATTCCAGCACCTCGATCTCGGCGTTGATCCCGACCGCCTGCATCATCGCCTGGGCGATGACGGCCGTGTTGAAGCTCGGCACGCTGGAGCGCTTGTTGGCGAGAATCGTGATCTTCTCACCCTTGTAGCCCGCCTTCTGGAGCAGCGCCTTGGCCGCGGCGGGGTCGTATTTGAAGCCCTGCTTCTCAGCCTCGCCGAAGTATTTCGAGGTCATGTAGATCGGCGAGTTGTTGGGCTTGCCGAGGCCGTTCGAGACGTTGGCGACGAGCTCGGGGAAGTCGATCGCCGCGGCGATCGCCTGGCGCAGCGCCTGGTTCTTCATCACCGGATCGCGGGTCTGGATGATCAGGCCGTGCCGGACGGGATTGGGCGCGATCGCCAATGCGAGGTTCGGCGCGTTCTTCAGGTCGGGCACGTCCGATTCCGGCACCAGCGCCAGGTCGAGCGAGCCCGACAGCAGGCCGGCCTTCACCGTCGCGGCATCCGGAATGACCATGAAGCGCGCTTCCTTGACCAGCGGACGCTTGAGGCCGATCAGCCCGTCGCGCTTGTCGGTCTTGGGGGAGACGTACTGGTCGAAGGCCAGGAGCTCGATCGACTGGCCGCGCTTCCATTCGCCGAGCTTGAAGGGGCCGGTTCCGATCGGCTTGTCCCAGCTGCCGTCGGCCTTCACCGAATCCTTGTGGAGCACCGCCGTGCCGCCGCAGTCGTTGCGGGCGAGCGTGTCGAGGAAGAGCCCGTTCGGCTCGTTGATCTCCATGACGAAGGTGCCGGTGTCGGGGGCGGTGGCGGAGACGACCTTGAGGCCGTTGCGCCCGTCGAGGTCGGACCGGCAGCGCCAGTCGGTCTTCGGGTCCATGTAGCGGTTCCAGCTCCACAGCACGTCGGCCGAGCTCATGGTGGCGCCGTTGTGGAACTTCACGCCCTTGCGCAGATGGAAGGTGTAGGTCTTGCCGTCCGGCGAGACGTCGACGCTCTTGGCCAGCAGCGGGCCGACGGAACCGTCCTCGGCATAGCCGACGAGCCCCTCGACCATGTGCTGCACCACGGCATCGGTGTTGCCGTCGCGGTTCACGCCCGGATTGGTCGAGCGGATGTCGGCATTCAGCACGGCCGTCAGCGTCTGGGCGTGCAGGGCGCCGGCCGAAAGGGCCAGCGCGAAGGCGGAGACGAGCAAGCGGTTCATCGGTTCAGTTCCCCTGTTGTCGTTGTCGGGTCAGGCGGCCTTGCGGGCGAGGCGCCGCTTGGCGATCTCGGCGGCGAAGAAATCCTCCACCGTCGGCACGACCTTGAGGCCGTCATGCGGCGTGTTCGGCACAAGGTCGAAACGGACGGAGATGCCGTTCTGCTCGAAGGAATCGCGCAGCGCCGCCAGCCGCTCGGGGCGGGTGGCGCCGGCATGGTTGGCGTCCGGCATCCAGTTGCGGCCGCCGGGCTTGTGGGTGATTTCCCAGGTCTCGAGATCGGCGGCGCCGACGACCATCTGCACCGCCACCTGGCGCATCGCCGGGATGTCGAGCTCCTGGCCGAAGCGCGCGGCGAAGTCGCGCGTGCCGACCCACCAGTCGCGGCTGGGGTCGAGCAGCGTGACCGAGCCCGGCGCGCCGATCGAGACGCCCCAGAGCCGATGCGGCTGGAGCAGCAGGAAGCGATGGGCGAAATGGCCGCCGCCCGAATAGCCGAACAGGCCGAAGCGGTCGAAGGCGATCCCGTAGCGCTCGCACACCTCCTCGACGATGGCGAGCAGCACCTCGTCGTAGCGGAGGTCGCCCTCGCGCATGTACTTGAAGCCGTCGCGATTGCCGTCGCCCATCACGCCGATCGGGAAGAGCGGCGCCAGGATGATGCAGTTGTTCCAGCGGGCGAAGGCCGAGAAGGCGTCGCGGTAGCCGGTGAAGCCGCGGCCGGTACCGTGCATCGCGACGATCAGCTCCGGCTGTTCACCGGTCTTACCCAGGCCGGGCGGCACATAAAGGCAATAAGGGAAACGGGGATCGTGCCGGGCCGCGTAGATCGAGGTCGGACCGTATTCGTAAAGGGCCCTGCCGCGCGCTGCCGCTTCGTCTTCCGGCTTGCCGGTCTGGTCTGGCACGGCGCTCACGGCTCGTCTCCTGTGGCGAAATTATTGGCGCCAATTATGTTGCATGTTATGGTTGGGGCCGCAACCGTCTTCTGTCGCGGCTGCGGATTCCTGCTAGAGAGCCTTCCATGACATCCGAGCGGAAACGTAAGACCGGCACGCGGAGGGCCGTCCTCGCCAACGAGATCGCCGAGGCGATCCGGCTGCGCCTGTTCCGCCCGGGCGAGTGGCTGCGCCAGATCGACCTCGAGGAGCGTTTCCAGGCGACCCGCTTCGACGTGCGCAGCGCGCTCGACGAGCTGGCGGTGCGCAAGACGATCGAGCATGTTCCGAACCGGGGCTATCGCGTCGCCGAGATCGACCTGAAGACCTATGGCGAGATCCTCGCGGTCCGCGTGATGCTCGAGACGGCCGCCGCCGAAGCGGCCGCCGCCCGCATCGACGCGGCGGCGATCGCACGGCTCGACGAGCTGGCGGCCCACTTCTCCAGCGCGGTGCTGACGGGCAGCCGCACCGAGCAGAGCGAGATCAACCGGGCCTTCCATCAGCTGATGTACTCCTTCTGCGGCAATGCCGTGCTGCAGGAAACGATCTGGGCCCTGCGCGATCGCGGCCGGGGGTCTCGGATCACGGTCTGGAGCTCGCACGAGGCGCTGCTGCGCAGCGACCGCGAGCATCACGCGATGATGGCGGCCCTCAGGGCGCGCGATGCGGCCGGGCTAGCGGCGCTGGTCGCGGCGCATGTCGCCAAGGGCGACCCCGCTTCGCCCCCGGTCGAGCCGGATTGAGCAGCCTCGCGCCGGCGGGTGCCGTCACTTGTCGAGCGAGACTTCCCAGGCCCGCGGCAGCGACATCACGGTCGAGACATAGCCCTGGGTCTTGGTGCTCATCGCGCCGCCGACAATGCCGTTGTAGAGCATCACCATCGGCACTTCGGCGAGGAAGCGCTTGTGCAGCTCGTCGAAGATCGCCTGGCGCCGGGGCCGGTCGTTCACGACCATCGCCTTGTCGAGCAGGGCCTGAACCTCCGGATTGTCCCAGAGCTTGCGCGGCTGCCTGTCCTTGGGGCCGGTCATCGAGTCATAGCTCAGCGCCGGGTCCATGCGGCCCGAATAGGGGAAGGCCTGCATCTGGTAGTTGCCCTTGCTGTAGCGGTCGAGCTGCGTCGCCCATTCCAGCACCTCGATCTCGACATTGAGACCGACCGCCTGCAGCATCTGCTGGGCGACGACGGCGGCGTCGAAACTCTCGGGATAGCGCTTGTTGGCGAGCATCACGATCTTCTCGCCCTTGTAGCCGGCTTCGGCGACGAGCTTCTTCGCGGCGGCCGGATCGTATGTCCAGCCTTGCTTCTGCACGGGGCCGTAATAGGCGGAAAGGGCCGGCACGATCGAGTTGTTCGGCTTGCCGATGCCGTCGGTGACGGCGGCGACGAGTTCGGTCGAATCGATCGCGGCCGCGATCGCCCGGCGCAGCTTGACGTTCTGGAGCAGGGGATCGCGCGTCTGGATGATCAGCCCGACCAGGCCCATGCTGCTGACGACGGAGGTCCTGACCTTGTCGTTCTTCTTCAGCTCGGCGATGTCGCTGTTGGCGATATCGGGGACGATGTCGATATCGCCGCCGAGCAATGCGGCCTTTGCCGTGGAGTTGTCGGGAATGACGACGAAACGCACTTCGTCGACCAGGGGCTTCTTGGCGCCGGCCAGCCCGTCGATCTTGCCGGGAAGCGCGGCATAGTCGGCAAAGCGCTCCAGCCGGATGTACTCGCCGCGTTTCCATTCCGCGAACTTGAACGGACCGGTGCCGATCGGCTTGTCGAAGGAGCCGTCCGCCTTGACGGAATCCCGGTGCAGGATGCCGGTCATGGCGCAGTCGGTGCGGGCGAGCGAGGACAGGAAGAGCGCGCTCGGCTTGTCGAGCTGGAACACCACGGTCCTGTCGTCGGGCGCCGAGACCTTCTCCACCTTGACCTGGCCGCGTCCATCGAATTCCGAAAGGCAGCGCCAGTCGGTCTTCGGGTCCATGTAGCGCTGCCAGCTCCACAGCACGTCGGCGGAGGTCAGCGGGGCGCCGTTGTGAAACTTGACGCCCTGGCGCAGGTGGAAGGTATAGGTCTTGCCGTCCGCCGAGGTGTCGATCGTCTCGGCCAGCAGCGGCTTCGGCAGGGCGTCCTCGCCATAGGCGACCAGGCCTTCGACCATCTGTAGAACGACGCCGTCGGTATTGGCGTCGCGATTGACGCCGGGGTTGATCGAGCGGATGTCGGCGCGCAGCTGGATCTTCAGCGTGCTCGCCTCCGCGGCTTGGACCAGGCCGCCGCACAGCAGTGCGGCAGCGAGAGCGGTCATGGTTCGGCGCATCATGTTCCCCTGTTCTTGTTCGGTTGTGACGCGGGACCCGGATCTGATTATTCAGCCGCTTCGGCGAGCAGCACGGGATCCTCGGTCAGGCTGTAGCGGGTGAAGACACGGTTCTGGGCCGGCAGCGGCGCCACCTCCATGATCCCCTTGGCGGGTTGCATGACGACCATCGCGACCGTCGCGGAGAGGTTGCCCTGCTCGTTCGGGCGGGCCGGACGGCAGACCGAGTACGGCGTCAGGAAATCGTCGAAGAGCGCCTGCTTGAGGTTGTCGACGGTCAGCTTGCGGCCGGCCTCGTCGAGCAGCTTCTTCACGCGCCAGTCGCGGTAGAAGCTTTCCGGCACGCGCGGGATGCTGGTATTCTTGACCTTTCCCAGCGCAACCTGGCCGACCCAGTGATTGGCGTGCACGATCATCCCGTCCTGCGGATAGATCGGGAAGGCCTCGTCGGGGGCGCATTCGAAGTCGATGCCGAAGCCCTTCACCGTCGAGAGCATCATGTTGTTGGAGCAGGCCTTGGGCGTCGCCGCCACGGCCTTGATCGCGAAGGCGAGATGCTCCTGCTCCAGCACCTTGCGGCGGATCAGCGCGAGCGGCACGCCGCTCTGGGTGAAGTCGCGGTCGCATTCGAGATAGTTGGCAGTGATCGAGACGCCCGCCGCGTTCATGCCGCAGCGGGCAAGCCCGCCGGCCTCGACGAAGGTCAGAAAGTCCGGGCCGTCGTCGCGGCGCACGCGCAGCACGATCGCGGTCTCCGCGCATTCGGCCCGCCAGTCCCAGTTCTGGCCGTGGATGACTTCCCCGTCGGCGCTGCGCTCGGGCAGGATGATCGCGCCGGTGCAGCCGTCGTCGAGCTCTTCCGTCGCCTCGACCGGCCTGTTCTTGATCATCCGCGCCTTGGCGATGACCTCGGTGCGGGCATTGACCATGATGATGTCTTCGAGCGCCACCCCGGCGCCGTCGGCGATGCCGCGCATCTCCTCGATGTAATGCGCGCCGAAAGCTTCGATCTCGCCGGCGAACTCGCCGATCAGGGCGGATTTGGCCTTGGCGTCGTAGCCGAGATCGCCGAGCTGGCCGCCATAGAGCTCGATCGAGCGCTTCACACGGCTCGGCACAGCCGCGCCGTGCTGGCGGCCGCGTTGATAGGGCGAGCCCGAGACATCGACGAAGGGGCAGGGCTGGACCATGGCGGGCATCTTTCCGGTATGCTGGCGTGACGGTGATCGCTAATGTATTTCATCGAGAACTAAAACAATCAAGGCTTTCCGATGTCCATTCCGACGCGGCTGCAGCAGGAGATCGCGGGGCGCATCCTGCAACTGGTCAGGGACGATGCGCTCGATGCCGGCGCCTGGCTGAACGAGAATGCGACGGCGCGGCGTCTCGGCGTCTCGCGGACCCCGGTGCGCGCCGCTCTCGACCACCTCGCCGAGCAGGGCGTGGTCAGGCGCCATCTCAACAAGGGCATCGAGATCCTGAAGCTGCCGGCCGCCGGCGACGGCGCGCTGCCGCCGGAGGAGATCGACCTCGCCATGGTCCGGCTCGCGCATGAACGCGAGAACGGCCTGCTGCCCGACGAGGTCTCGGAACTCGAGGTGATGCGGCGCTACGAGCTCGGCCGGCCCGAGGCGCAGAAGCTGCTTGCCCGCCTCGCCGATCTCGACATGGTCGAACGCAAGCCGGGCTATGGCTGGCGTTTCCTGCACGAGCCGCGCGACCAGCGCCTGCGCGACGAGAGCTATCGATTCCGCCTGCTGATCGAGCCGATGGCGATGCTCGAGCCGGGATTCAGGCTCGATCCCGCATGGATCGCGGAGATGCGGACGCGGCATCTCGAGGCGCTGCAGCGGCCGTGGCGGGAATCGTCGAGCATCGCCTTCTACGAGATGAACGCCGATTTCCACGAGGGCCTGGCCGCTGCCACCGGAAACCGCTTCTTTCATTCGGCGATGCGCCGCCAGAACCAGCTCAGGCGCCTGTCGAACTATGACTGGGACCAGGGGCTGGAGCGCGTGCGGGTGAACTGCACCGAGCATCTCGGCATGCTCGACCATCTGGAGGCGGGCGAGAACGAGGTCGCCTCGGCGTTGATGCGCAGCCACCTGCTGCGGGCGAGCAAGCTCAAGCGGATGCCGAAGGTGGAGGAGGCGAAATAGGAAAGCGGTCGGCGCAGCACCCGTCCGTCATCGCGAGCGCAGGCGAAGCAATCCAGGGGACTGGGCTGAATGGCCTCTCCCGGTCGCCTGGATTGCTTCGTCGCTTCGCTCCTCGCAATGACGGGAAGCGCCTTGCTCACCACCATCGGATGGCCGTCCTGCCGTCGCGGTGGTTGACCCGGCTGCGATTTGGGCCAGCAATGGCGGCAATCCCGAATCCGACAGGTCGAGTGCCATGACTGTTCACCAGCGTCCGCAAGTTCAGCATTCTCCTGCCATCGATCCCGCCAGGCTCGACAGGCTGGCCGAGGTCGCGATCCGCGTCGGCCTGAACCTGCAGCCGGGGCAGGACCTGTTCCTGACCGCGCCGCTGGCGGCACTGCCGCTGGTCCGGCGCATCGCGGAGCATGCCTACAGGGCCGGCGCCGGGATCGTCACGCCGATGTTCTCCGACGAGGAGATGACGCTAGCGCGGTACCGCTACGCCGCGGATGCGAGCTTCGACAAGGCGCCGGCCTGGCTCTACAAGGGCGTGGCCGAGGCCTTCTCCGCCAATACCGCGCGTCTCGCCATCGTCGGCGACAACCCGATGCTGCTGGCGAACGAGGACCCGGCCAAGGTCGGCCGCGCCAGCAAGGCGAATTCGCTGGCCTATCAACCCGCGCTTGAGAAGATCGCAGGCTTCGACATCAACTGGAACATCCTGGCCTATCCGAGCGCGGCCTGGGCGAAGCAGGTCTTCCCGGATGATGCCGAGGAGGTCGCTGTCGGCAAGCTGGCGGAGGCGATCTTCTCGGCCTCACGCATCGATCAGGCCGATCCGGTCGCGGCCTGGGCCGCGCATAATGCGGCGCTGCGGGCGCGGCGCGACTGGCTGAACGGCCAGCGCTTCGCCTCGTTGCATTTCACCGGGCCGGGCACCGACCTGACGGTGGGCCTCGCCGACGGCCACGACTGGCAGGGCGGCGCCTCGCCGGCCAAGAACGGTATCGTCTGCAACCCGAATATCCCGACCGAGGAGGTTTTCACCACGCCGCATGCACGCCGGGTCGAGGGGCACGTTTCCAGCACCAAGCCGCTCTCCTACCAGGGCTCGCTGATCGACCAGATCCAGGTGCGCTTCGAGGGCGGGCGGATCGTCGAGGCCAAGGCCTCGCGCGGCGAAGCCGTGCTGAACAAGGTGCTCGATACCGACGAGGGCGCGCGCCGCCTCGGCGAGGTCGCGCTGGTGCCGAACTCCTCGCCGATCTCGAAGAGCGGCATCCTGTTCTACAACACGCTCTTCGACGAGAACGCGTCGTGCCACATCGCGCTCGGCCAGTGCTATTCGAAATGCTTCGTCGACGGCGCGAGCCTGACGCCGGAGCAGATCGCGGCGCAGGGCGGCAACAAGAGCCTGATCCATATCGACTGGATGATCGGCTCGGGCGAGGTCGACATCGACGGTGTTCACGCCGATGGCCGCCGCGTACCGGTGTTCCGCAAGGGCGAGTGGGCCTGAGCGGCCCGCATCGCTTCAGCTCGCGTTCGCCCTAAGCCAATCCCCCAGCGACGGGCGGTGATGTCCGTCCCGGCCGGTCGTGGCGGGCGCGGCGATCATCGCGTTGAGCACCGCCTCTTGCGTCGCCTCGGCGGCGGCGCGGAAGAGAGTGTCGATGCGGTTCTCGTTGAGCGCGCGCAGCGGGACCAGATCGTTCGGCTGATCGTGGTCGATCGTGTCGGCCGTGGTGAAGGCGACGGCGATGTCGCCGCTGCCATTGCCCCAGAAGGCGCCGAGCCGGGCGAGGCCGGCGCCGCCGCGCCGCGCCACGCGCTGCAACTGGCGCGATTCCAGCGGCACATCCGTCGCGATGACCAGGATCACCGAGCCGCGCTCGGCTTGCGGCCTGGCTTCCGGTGGAACCGGGCGGCGGCCATCGGGCAGGACGAGATCGCCGGCATTGCCGAAATTGGCTAGCGCCAGTACGCCAAGGATATGCTCGGTGCGGTCGAGATCGAAGCGCCGCGAGGCCGTGCCGATGCCGCCCTTGAAGCCGAAGGCGCTCATGCCGGTGCCGGCGCCGACCGCGCCTTCCGCGACGGTGCCCGAGGCCGCCGCGTCGAGGGCGGCGAAGGCATGCTCCTGCGTCAGCGCGCGGGCGCGGATGTCGGAAAGATAGCCGTCATTGCATTCGAGCACGATGGGGTTGACCGTGCCGGTCTCACGACCGATGTCGGAATTGGCGGCAAGCGCGCGCGTCACCAGCGCGTCGAAGCCCATGCCGACTGCGAGCGTGTTGCCGAGCAGGATCGGCGTCTCGATCTGGCCGAGCTCGGCGAGCTGCATCAGCCCGGCGCTCTTGCCGAAGCCGTTGATGACGTCGACCGCGGCGCGAACCTTCCGCCGGAACAGGTTCCCGCCATGCGGCAGCAGAGCCGTGAAGCCGGTATGAAGATCGCCTTGGCGCAAGCTGCTGTGGCCGAGCATCACGCCGGGAACATCGGTGACGGCATTGAGCGGGCCGGGGCGCATGATGCCGCAGGAGAGGTCGAGGTCGCGCGCGCGTGGGGCCATGGTTCCGCTCCGGGGTGACGAGGGGACGGGCTTAGCCGATCCTGCCGGCCTGGGGGAGCCGGCCTGGCGCATCGCCGGTTTCGATTTCGCATGTCCGGCCGCGGGCCGGGTGGGAGGCAGGGATGGCCGACGATTTCGATCTGGAGCGCTTCACAGCGGCGCAGGAGGGGATCTACGACAGCGCCCTGGCCGAGCTGGAGGCCGGGCGGAAGCGAACCCATTGGATGTGGTTCGTCTTCCCGCAGCTGCGCGGGCTCGGCCTGTCGCAGACCTCGCTGTTCTACGGGCTCGCCTCGCTCGACGAAGCGCGCGCCTATCTGGCCCATCCGCTCCTCGGAGCCCGGCTCGCAGCTTGCACGCGGGCCGTTCTCGCGCATCGGGACCGGAGCGCGCAGGCGATCTTCGGCTCGCCGGACGACATCAAGCTGCGCTCGTCGATGACGTTGTTCGACCGCGCCGATGCCGGCGCCGACAACATCCATCGCGCCGTGCTCGACCGTTTTTTCAGCGGCGAGGACGATCCCCTGACGCTCGCGCTGCTCCAGCGCCGCTGACGCAGCGGATCAAAGCGCGGCGGGGCGCGTTATGCATGGCGGCGAGGCGGGGGCTGCGATGGATCCAGACAAGACGATGCGTGCCGAGTCGCCCGGACATTCGGCTGCTGACGGGCCGGCGGCGGGCCATGGCGGGTTGCCGGCCAATTGGCCGCAGATCGTCGCCCTGCTCGGCGTCGTGGCGGTGCTCTACGTCGCGCGGGAGGTGTTCATTCCGCTCGCGGTCGCGGTGCTGCTGACCTTCGCACTGGCGCCGCTGGTCTCGATCATCCGGCGCGCCGGCATCTGGCGGACGCCGGCGGTGATCGCCGTCGTGACGGCCGCCTTCATCGGTATCGCGGCGTTCAGCTTCCTCGTGGTCAGCCAGCTTTCCGAGCTTTCGGGACAGTTGCCGACGTACCAGTCCAACATCCTCGAGAAGGTCCGCAATCTCAAGGACGTCGGCGCCGGCCACGGCGTCATTGCCCAGATCACCGAGGCGGTCGAGCGCGTCGGCCGTGAGATCGGCGTCAGCGGCGACTCCGTCCCCGGCGCGCCCGATGGCGGCAGCAGCCACCCCCTGCTGGTGCAGATCTATTCGCCCGAGCAGCCGATCCAGATCCTGACCAGCATGATCTCGCCGCTGATCGGCCCGCTCGCGACGGCCGGTCTCGTGATCGTGGTCGTCATCTTCATGCTGCTGGAGCGGGAGGATCTGCGCGACCGCTTCATCCGCCTCGTCGGCTACAGCGACCTGCACCGGACGACCGAGGCCCTGCAGGAGGCGGGAAGCCGGGTCGGCCAGTACCTGCTGATGCAGCTGGTGGTGAACGCGACCTATGGCGTGCCGGTCGCACTCGGCCTGTGGTGGATCGGCATCCCCAATGCCGCGCTGTGGGGGGCGCTCGCCATCGTGATGCGCTTCGTGCCCTATATCGGCCCGGCCGTCTCGATGGTCCTGCCGCTGTTCCTCGCCGTGGCCGTGTCGCCGGGCTGGACCCTGCTCCTGTGGGTCGGCGCGCTGTTCCTGGTCATGGAACTGGTGATCAACAATGTGGTCGAGCCCTGGCTCTACGGCTCCCGGACCGGATTGTCGCCCCTGGCCATCATCGTCTCGGCGATCTTCTGGACCTGGCTGTGGGGCCCGGTCGGGCTGGTGATGTCGACGCCGCTCACGGTTTGCCTCGTCGTGCTCGGCAAGCATGTGCCGCAGTTCCAGTTCTTCGAGGTGCTGCTCGGCAGCGAGCCCGTTCTCGACCCGGAGATGCGGCTCTACCAGAGGCTGCTCGCCAACGACCCGAACGAAGCCACGGACCAGCTCGAGGAATTGCTGGAAGAGCGGACCCTGTCCGAGGTCTATGGCGATGTCGCCATCCCGGCGCTGATCCTGGCGGAGCGGGACCGGCAGCGCGGCGTCATGGCCGACGACCAGCTCGGCACGCTTGCCTCGGCGGCACGCACCGTGGTCGCCAATCTCTCCGACGATATCGAGCCCGCGGACGACACCGGGGACGACGAGGCCCCGGCCACGTCGGCGAAATCCCTCCTCTGCGTCGGGGGGCGGAGTGCGATCGACGACGTCAGCGCGACGATGCTCGCCCATGCCCTCGCTGCGGACGGGCATCGCGCCACCGCGGTTGCGCGAACGTCGCTTGGCGCGGCGAGAGCCGAGCGTGCCTCCGATGTCGACGCCATCGCCGTCTGCCTTCTGAACGCGGCGTCGATCCGCAGCGGGCGCTTCCTGATCAGGCGCCTGAAGCGGCAGTGGCCGCAGGCCCGGGTCGGCCTCGTCATCTGGCGCGATCCTGACAGCCCGGAACCCGCGGCCGGGCCGGGGCCGATGCCGGAGGCGGATTTCGTCGTGCGCAGCATTGCCGAGGCAGCGGCGGCGGTCGCGGGAGCGCCGGACGGCGCATCGCGGAGCCGGGCATCGGCGTGAACCCGGCTCCGGGGCGGGACGGTGAACCGGATGTGCAAAGCGCGCGCGGTCGTCGGTTTCCGCTTCGGGTCTGAGTGATGCTTCAGCGGCCCGGCCCGCCGCTGCCCGCTCCTCCCGGCCCGCCGCCGGGGCCGCCACCTGGCCCCCCGGGGCCACCGCCGGGCCCGCCGCCGGGGCCACCGCCAGCTGCGCCGCCTGGTCCCGGCGTGGCGCTGCCCGAGCCGCCGGCGGGGCCATGGCCGAAGCCTCCCGGCCCGAAGCCGCCAGGTCCGGCGTGAGATCCAAAGCCTTGCGGGCCGGGGCCGTGCGGCCCGGCAGAATCGGGAGAAGGCCCGTCGCCGCCGCCATCGCCGCGCGCCAGGCGAATGCTGTCGATGCGGAGCGCGCCGTCGGGTCCGAGGCGTCCGTCCAGGACGGCCCGGACATCGGCCCAGGCCGGCAAGCCGTCGAAAGCGTCGCTGCGCAGCGAGAGCCCGGAGCCGAGCAGCAGCCGCCCGTCGCGGGCCCTGACATAGCTTTCGATCGAAACCGAGCCGGCGGGCGGCAGGGCGGGCGCGTCCTCGATCTGCGCCGGATCGAATCCACCGCGCCGCAACAGGCCGGTGGCCAGCACGCGGCGGCCGAGGAGGGCGCGCTCTGCCCGGAGCAATTTGAGGTCGCCGATCCAGAACCCGTCCTCGTCCTGCTCGAGAACGCCGTAGACGTGCATCCGCCCGGGTTTCCGCGGCTCGATCAGGCTGGCGTCGATCGCGCCGTCCAGCCGGCGCAGGCCGCTGACGGCGACGTGCTCGCCCGGATGCCATGCGCGCCGCTGCCCGCTCCTGGCCGTCAGTACGCGCTGCCCGAGGATCTCGAGCCGACCGGGCCCGACCGCGGTGACGGGTCCTGCGACCTCGCTGTCGACGCGGATCGCCCGCGTCACGAGCCCCGTGGATGCGGGGATGGCGACGACGCGGACGACGTGACCGACGCGCAGGTCGCGCGCACTGCGCAGCAACCCGTCGATCGTGACGGGGACATCGGGGCCGTAGGCGATGCGCCGGTCGTTCACGACGATGCTGCCGAAGCGCTGGATCGTTCCGACGAAGCCGGTGCCGCCAATACCGCGATCGGTGCCGTCCTGCCCCTCCGGTGCGGCGCCGGTACCACCGATGCCGACGTCGCGCGGCCGTTCCGGCGCGGCGATGGCGTGCCGCGGCGACACGGCGGCCATGCCGAGCGAGGCCAGGACGCCCCGGCGGGTCAGGGCAGGAGGCGGACTCACGCCGGGCCGCCGTCGTCGGCTTGGCCCGACCGCTCGCGGAAGACGTAGAAGCCGCAGTTCCAGCGATGCTCGCCGCCCGGATCGGCCGCGCTGGCGGCGTTGGCCTCGCGATTGATCCGCTGCAGCAGGTCCAGCGCCAGCTCGCGCGAGCGCGCCTCCAGATGCCGGGCCAGCTCGGCGGAAAGCCCGTCGTAATGGACGGAACGCTCCAGGAAGGGTGGCGGGGCGTTCAGCACGTTGGCGGCGGCGGCGGCGAGATGGTCGTGCAGGTTGCGGCCGAAATAGTACAGCTTGTCGTCGTCGCCCTGCTGCGGGATGAAGGCGGCCTCGGCCAGCACGATCCGGTCCTCGGCATCGAGGGAGGCGATGCCGCGGTCGATCCACTCGTCGAGGACGGCGCGCGGGCGCAGGTCGCGCGTGACGGAGGCGACGAGTTCCTCGAAGGAGGGGCGCCCGTCGTCGGCGGTGCGCGGCAAGGGTAGAGGCGTGCCCTGAGCGTCGCAGAAGCGCGGAGCGGCCAGCCAGCGCGCGATGATCGCACCCGTGCGCGAAACCGAGGCCGGCACCGTGTTGACGGGCGCGCCCGCTCCGCGCAGGCGGCTCACCTCCTTGCGGTGGATGCCGGTCAGCAGGCTGACGCGACTGTCCGTCTGCTCCTTGCCGGGCAGGGCGAAATCATGTTCGGCGACGTTGACGTAGAGCTCTCGGAGAAGCTGGCTGAGAGCCGGAAAGGTCATTCCGGCGCGGATGCACAACCGCACGAGCGGGCGCAGCAGGCGCGCAAGCGGCGGATACAGCTTCTCGGCGGTCGGGCCCGGTGCGGCTTCCGTCATGACGATGCACTACCGGCATTTCGCGTGGGATACAATCCCACGATGTGCTTGCGGATATCTGGCCGATCCTTTATGTGGGTATTATTCCCACATAAAGGATCGGAATGAATGCGCCTCCGCCGCAGCGACCGCGATGCAGGCCGCAGCCGCTCCTTTCCGCCGCGGTCCCGCAAGCCCTGCATGGGGCGCGATGCGTCGCCCGGCTTCCCGCTGCGTGATGGTCCCGTCGATGTCCCCTGCGATGGGCCTTCTCGATCCGGCCCTGCGAACATGAGAGCGCCGCGCCGGCTCGAGGCGAGCGGTGAAGCTCGCTCCGATTCCCGCGTCGAGGCGAGCCGATCCGGCTGGTTCGCCGTATTGCGGGCCGTGCTGAAGCTGCTGCTCCTGCTCATGGCATTGGGCGTCGCCGGGCTGCTCGCATCCTCTGAGATCCTGCGCGAGCGGCAGGGAGACTGCGTGCACCGCGCGGATCGCGACCCCGTGACCGGACGGCCATCGTTCCATCGCTGCTAGCGGGCCGGCGCAGGCCTGGGTCTGGGCGTGGACACCAAGCCTCCGCGAGACAGGTTCGCGCCGGGGCGAAAGCGCTGTATCTCATGCAAGGTTCGGGATTCGGCACGTCTCTGGGAAATCTTGATGATCCGATTTGACGAAATCGGTGAGCGGCTGAAGGCCTATCGCCTCGGACGAGGCCTGCTGGCCGAGGATGTCGCCGAAAGACTCGGGATCTCCCGGGCCGCGGTCTACCGGATCGAGGGTGGCGGGGTCGTCAAGATCGAGACCCTGGAGCGTCTGGCTGTCCTGCTCGAAACGACCGTCGCCTCGCTGCTCGGCGCCGGCGTCGAATATTATTCCAGCCCGGTGAGCTATTTCGAGCGGATGCGGCAGGTCGAGGAGCAGGCGGACCAGGTCGTCGCGCATTTTCCGCCGCTATCCTATCTGCTGACCTCGGACAGCTACTCCGCCCATCTGCGGCAGACCCTGGTCGAAGCGCTTCCCCCGCATGTCGAGGGCCGTGAGGCGATCGAGGAAATCGACGCGATCATCGCGATCCTCGACGATCGCAAGATGGCCCGCAGGCGGCGCAGGCTGAGCGTCGTCAATTTCGTCAACCTCCTCGAGATCGAACGCTGGCTCAAGCTCGGCGTCGTCGGCCGCTTCGACCTGCCCGCGGCCGAGCTCGGCCGGCGGCGTCTGGCGGCGCGCGTGGAGGTGGAGCACCTGATCGGCCTGATCGAGAGCGAGCCCATGGGCGTGCAGATCGGCCTGATCGAGGAAGCGCTGCCGAACATCACCTTCCAGCTGTTCCGCATGGCGGAGAAGACGCTGCTCGGGCTCAGCCCCTTCCGCCTCGGCGGAGAGCTGCCGAACATCAGGTCGGGTATTGCCATGCTGACGGCGGACGAGCAGCCCGTGCGGCTCTACGAGGAGATCGCCGACGACCTGTGGCGCCGCGCGCTGAAGGGCAGCGAGGCGGCCGCGATGCTGCGCGCGGCGCTCGACCGCTCGGCCATCGCGCCCCGGAAGCAGGTGCCCCAGCTCGCCTGACCCCTCGAAGCTGCCGTGGCCTCTCCCTGCGCTTGCGGTCGATGGGCGCGTGGCCCGGCGACAAGTTTGTCGCAAAATTGAGATTTGATATTGCAATTGAGACAAGGCTGTGCTCAGGATGCCGGATGGCCGCTGCGGACGCTCCGTCGGCGGGCAGGCTTCTCGCGGCCGGACCTCGCGCGTCGGCCGCCAAGCGGCGCGGTCAAGCGCCCGGAGAGGACGGGTCCAGACCCAAACTTTGACCACCTTGCGGAAACCGGAGGGCGGTGTGCCGGGGCGCGCCGATGTTTCGGCGTTTCCGCGGCAGACCAAAAAACAGCAGTCAGGGGACCGACACCGTGAGCGACCACCAAGCAACCCTCGATCCGATCGCCATCGCCTCCCCCGCCGCCGTCGACGGCAAGGCGCGCAAGGCCGTGTGGGGGGCCGCGATCGGCTATGCGATGGACGGCTTCGACCTGCTGATCCTCGGCTTCATGCTGAAGGCGATCTCGGCGGAGCTCCATCTCAGCCCGGGCCAGGCCGCCTCGCTGGTCACCGCGACGCTGGTCGGGGCCGTGCTCGGCGGCATCGGCTTCGGCATGCTCTCCGATCGCATCGGCCGTGTGCGGGTCCTGACCTGGACCATCGTCCTGTTCGCCGTCTTCACCGGCCTGTGCGCCCTGGCGCAGGGCTATTGGGACCTGCTGCTCTACCGGACCATCGCCGGCCTCGGGCTGGGAGGCGAGTTCGGCATCGGCATGGCGCTCGTCGCCGAGGCCTGGCCGGCCTCCAAGCGCGCCCGCGCCTCCTCCTATGTCGGCCTCGGCTGGCAGGCGGGCGTGCTGGCGGCGGCGATCGCCACGCCGCTGCTGCTGCCGGCGATCGGCTGGCGCGGCATGTTCGCCATCGGCATCCTGCCGGCGCTGGCGGCCTATTTCATCCGGCACTCCCTGCACGAGCCCGAGGTTTTCGTGGCCCGCTCCAAGGACAAGCCGCGCGAATCGGCGCTGCGGCTGCTGGTCAAGGATCGCGACACCGCCAAGCTCAGCCTCGGCATGGTGATCCTCTGCTCCGTCCAGAACTTCGGCTACTACGGCGTGATGATCTGGCTGCCGAACTACCTCTCGACGCGGTTCGGTTTCGCCCTGACGCAGTCCGCGGTGTGGACCGCCGTGACCATCGCCGGCATGGCGCTCGGCATCTTCGCCTTCGGCCATATCGCGGACAGGATCGGCCGGCGCCCCACCTTCTTCGGCTACATGGTCGGCGCCGCCGTCATGGTCGTGGTCTATTCGCGGCTGACCGACCCGTTCGAGCTCCTGATCGCGGGCGCGGTCATGGGCTTCTTCGTCAACGGCATGCTCGGCGGCTACGGGGCGCTGATCAGCGAGCTGTTCCCGACGGCCGCACGGGCTACGGCCCAGAACGTGCTGTTCAACATCGGCCGCGGCGTCGGCGGCTTCGGTCCGGTCGTCGTCGGCACCATCGCCGCCACCCATGGCTTCCAGATGGCGATCGCCCTCCTCGCCGCGCTCTACGTCCTCGACATCGTCGCCATGTGGTTCCTCATCCCGGAACGCCGCGGCGCCGAGCTCGCCTGACGACGGGGCGCCGCGATGCCGATCGAGCTTGAGCCGCTGCAAGCCTGCCCCCCGCCAGCGGCGGTCGCCGGTCCGCCGGCCTGCGCGCCGTGGAAGGCCAGCGTCGTCGCCGAGCTGGCGGAGGTGGTGCGCAACGAGCCGGTGAACGCCGAATACCGGCATCTCGTGGTGAGCTGCAGCGAGGCGGCGGCCCAGGCGCAGCCCGGCCAGTTCTTCCAGCTGCTCTGCCCGCAGCCGGCGGGCGAGCAGCCGTTCCTGCGCCGGCCGATGAGCCTGTACGGAGCCGATCCGGCCGAGCGGCAGGTCGCTTTCCTCTACAAGGTAACCGGCGCCGGGACGCGCGGGCTCGACACGTTGCGGACGGGCGACCGGCTCGACATCATGGGACCGCTCGGCGTCGGCTTCAGGCTGGATCCCCGCTGGCGCCGCATCATCGCCGTCGGGCGCGGGGCCGGGCTGGCGACGCTGGCCCCGCTCGCCAGGGCGGCGAAGGCGAACGGCACCGAGGTGACAGCGATCTTCAGCGCGCGGCGGCCGGAGCTGCTCGTCTCGGTCGCGCTTTTCGAGCGCCACGGGGCCGAGGTCATCGCCGTCACCGATTCGGAATCCACCAGCGGTCCGGCCAA
Source organism: Allobosea sp. 67-29 (assembly GCF_001898115.1). GTDB lineage: Bacteria > Pseudomonadota > Alphaproteobacteria > Rhizobiales > Beijerinckiaceae > Allobosea. The sequence goes on from NZ_MKSQ01000010.1 coordinate 79,690, forward strand.
TGTCGAGCGCATCCTGCGGCGGGAGATCGCCGAGCGGGGCTGCGACGCGTTCTTCACCTGCGGGTCGAGCCGCCTGATGCGCGTGCAGCAGCGTCTGGCGCGCGAGTTCGGCCTGCCGGGCCAGGTCGCCATGGAGCAGCAGATGGCTTGCGGAATCGGCCTCTGTTACTGCTGCGTGCGCGATTTCAACCGCGACGGCGAGATCGTCAGCCGGCGCGTCTGCTGGGACGGGCCGGTCTTCGACCTGATGGAGGCGCTGCCATGAACGCAGCGGTTCGGCCCGGCCCGCGTTCGGTGGATGCCGTCGATCTGTCCGTCAGCATCGGCGGGCTCAGGCTGCGCAATCCGGTGATGCCGGCCTCCGGCACCTTCGGCGAGGGGCTCGGAAAGGCGCTGGATTTCAGCCGGCTCGGCGCCTTCGTCACCAAGACGGTCACGCGGGAGCTGAGGGCGGGCAACCCGCTGCCGCGCGTGGTCGAGCGGCCGAGCAGCCTGATCAACGCGATCGGGATTCCATCGCGGGGGGTGCCGTATTTCATCGCGCAGACGATGCCGCACTATGCGGCCTTCGACACGCCGCTCGTCGTCTCGATTTCGGCGCCGACGGCGGAGGGCTTCGCCAGCCTCGCGGCCGAACTCTCGATTCCCGGCATCGCCGCGATCGAAGCCAACATCTCCTGTCCGAACATCGAGGAGGATGGCAAGGCCTTCGCGATGCGGGCGGAATCGACGGAGAGGGTGACGCGCCTGCTGCGGGCCGCGACCGAGCTGCCGGTCTGGGTCAAGCTGACGCCGAACACCGGCGACGTCCCCGAGGTGGCGCGCGCGGCGGAGGCGGCCGGTGCCGACGCGGTCGTGGTGGCCAATACCATCCTGTCCATGGCGATCGACCTCAAGACCTTCAAGCCCTGCCTCGGCAACATCATGGGCGGCCTTTCGGGACCGGCGATCAAGCCGATCGTCCTGCGCCAGGTCTTCCAATGCGCCAAGGCGGTGACGATTCCCATCATCGGCTGCGGCGGCATCGCGACCGCCGAGGACGCCGTCGAATACATGCTCGCCGGCGCGAGCGCGGTGCAGGTCGGCACCGCGACCTTCCTGCAGCCGGCGGCGATGACGACGATCATCGACGACCTCGCCGCCTTCTGCCTGCATCGCGAGATTCCGCGCGTCACCGACCTGATCCGCGGCGTGGTGATCGAGGAGGCCGACGAGCCCGACCTCTCCTGGCTGGACCCTCTCCCGTGACGGCCGGCCTCGTGGCGCTGCGCAGGACGTTCGACGGTGAGGACCGGGACAGCGCCCTTGCGGAGGCGCTGTTCGACGGGCTGCGCGCGGCCACGGGGGACGGCGTCGGCATCACGCGCGAGGCCTATAGCGGGCGGGAGTCGCAGGCGCTCGACCTCGTCGAGGCGAAGGCTCGCGAACTCGGCCTCGCGACGGAGCGCGACGCCGGGGCCAATCTCGTCGTCACATTGGCCGGCCGCGAGCCGGAACTGCCCTTCCTCGCCTGCGGCTCGCATCTCGATTCGGTTCCGCAGGGCGGCAATTTCGACGGTGCGGCTGGTGTGGTCGCCGGGCTCGCGGTCCTGTCGCGCTTCAGGGACGAGGGCTTCGTCCCGCGTCGGACGATCAAGCTCTACGGGTTGCGCGGAGAGGAGAGCGCCCGCTTCGGCAAGGCCTATATGGGCTCGAGCGCCCTTTTCGGGCAGCTCTCGGCGGCCGATCTCGCGGCGCGCGACCACGCGAGCGGCGAGACGCTGGCGGAATGCATGCGCGCCGTCGGCGTCGACATGGCCCGGGTCGAGACGGGCGAGCCGCTGCTCGATCCCGCCGCCGTCGCGGGCTGGATCGAACTGCATATCGAGCAGGGGCCGGTGCTGGCGGCGCGCGACCTGCCGATCGGCATCGTCACGGGCATTCGCGGCAACATCCGCCACCGCAACGTCGCATGCCGCGGCGAGGCCGGGCATTCCGGCGCGGTGCCGCGCTGGCTGCGGCGCGACGCGGTCTTCGCCACCGCGGAGCTGATCACCCATCTCGACCGGCATTGGCGCACGCTGCTGGAGCGCGGCCGCGACGTGGTGGTGACCGCCGGCATCCTCGGCACCGATCCGCAGGAGCATGCCATCGCGCGCATACCCGGCGCGGTGAACTTCTCCTTCGAGGTGCGCAGCCAGAGCCGCGAGACCCTCGAAGCCTTCTACGACCTGTTCCTGTCGGAGTGCGGGCTCGTCGGCGAGGAGCGCGGCGTCGCCTTCGAGGTCGACCGGCGCCTGGAATCGGCGCCGGCCGTGATGGACCCGGGCTGGATCGCACGGCTCAAGGCGGCGGCGCGCGACCTCGGCCTGCCGGACGAGGAGGTCCCGAGCGGGGCCGGCCACGATGCGGCGGTCTTCGCCAATGCCGGCATCCCCAGCGCGATGATCTTCGTGCGCAACGAGCACGGCTCCCACAACCCGCGCGAGGCGATGGCGATGGCGGATTTCCTTGCCGGGATCGCGGTGATGCGCGAGGCTGTCCGGGAGGCGGTGCGATGACGATATCGAGCCTGTTCGACGCGGTGCCGCGCAAGGATGGCGAGGCCTTCGCGGCGCTGACGATCCGCCGGCCCGACGACTGGCATGTGCATCTGCGCGACGGCGCGATGGTGAAGGCCGTGCTGCCCTTCACCGCCGCTCAGTTCAGGCGGGGCATCGTCATGCCGAACCTGGTGCCGCCGATCACCGGCGTCGAGGCGGCCGAGGCCTATCGCGCACGCATCCTGGCGGCGCGCCCCGACGGTTCCGACTTCGCGCCGCTGATGACCTGCTACCTGACTGATGCGACCCGGCCCGACGAGATCGAGCGCGGGTTCCACACGGGCGTCTGGGCCGCGGCCAAGCTGTATCCGGCCGGCGCGACCACGAACGCCCATCACGGAGTCACCGATATCGCGAAGCTGGCTCCGGTGCTGGAGCGGATGGAGCGGATCGGCATGCCGCTCCTGGTTCACGGGGAGGCGACCGATCCGGCCGTCGACATCTTCGACCGCGAGGCCGTGTTCATGGAGCAGGAGATGCTCCCGCTGCTGAAGCGGCACCAGGGTCTGAAGACCGTGATCGAGCATGTCACCACGGCCGAGACCGTCGCGCTGGTCCGCGCCCATGCCGGCCGGGCGGCGGGTACGATCACGCCGCATCACCTGGTCATCAACCGCACCTCGCTCTTCCAGGGCGGCCTGCGACCGCATCTCTACTGCCTGCCGGTCGCGAAGCGCGAGCGCCACCGCCAGGCCCTGCGCCGGGCGGCCACCTCGGGGGACGGCAATTTCTTCATCGGCACCGACACCGCTCCGCACCTGCGCGGCGCCAAGCAGGCGGAGTGCTGCTCGGCGGGGGTCTTCGCCGGTGCGACCGCCCTGCAGACCTATGTCCAGGTCTTCGAGGAGGAAGGCGCGCTCGATCGTTTCGAGGCCTTCGCGGCGGTGAACGGCGCGCGCTTCTACGGGCTGCCGCTGAACGAGGGCACGATCACGCTGGAGAAGCGGCCCTGCCGGATCGCGGCGGCGGTCGCTGTGGGCGCGGAGGACGTCGTCGTCTTCCGCGGCGGCGAGGAACTGCCCTGGTCGCTGGGCGAGGTGAAGCCATGACGGCGGACGCGATCGGCGGGGCGGTGGCGCGGCTCCTGTTCGAGGCCGGCGCGATCCATGTCGCCCGGGCGCAGCCCTTCATCCTCGCCGCCGGCTGGGCGAGCCCGGTCTATGTCGATGCCCGGCTCCTCATCGGCGAGCCGCGGCTGCGCCGGGCCGTGACGGCTCTGGCGCTGCGCCATGCCGAAGCGGCCTTCCCGCCCGGCAGCCTCGATGCCGTCGCCGGCGCCGAGACGGCCGGCATCGCCTTCGCCGCCTGGCTCGCGGACGGCATGGAGCTGAAGCTGCGCTACGTCCGCAAGCGCCCGCTCGGCATCGGGCGCAACGCCCAGGTCGAAGGCGGCCCGGTCGAGGGCATGCGGGTGCTGCTGATGGACGATCTGACGACCGATGGCGGCAGCAAGCTCAATTTCGTTCGCGGCCTGCGGGCCGCGGGGGCCGAGGTCCGTCACGTGCTGACGATCTTCTATCACGACGTCTTTCCCGGGGCCGGCGCCCGCCTGCGGGAGGCAGGCCTCACGCTGCACGCGCTGGCGCGCTGGAACGATGTGCTGCGCGCCGCGGCCAGCGAGCGGCTTCCACCGGACGACCGCGCCGAGATCGAACGCTTCCTGGCCGATCCGGTGGCCTGGTCGGCCCGTCATGGCGGCCGCGCCGGCCACGCCGGGCGCGGCTGAAACCGGGCACCACCATGCCGATTGCCGCCGGTGCGCCGAAGCGGCCTACAGGACAACGCAGAGAGAACCGATGAACGAGCTTCTGGATTGGCTGCAGCAGCAGAAGGGCAGCCTCCTGACCCATCTCGCATTTCAGGACCGGGCCCTGGCGCTGCGCGCCGCGGAACCGGACCATGCCGCCCTTTTGCGGCTGCTCGCAGACCTCGCCGGACGCTTCGCCGATGCTTATGACGGCCAGCCGCTCTCGGCCGAGCTCGCCGCAGGCGCGCGCGAACGGCTGATCGGACTTCTCGAACGAGCCGTCCGGCAAGGGGCCGCTGGGCCTTCCGAGCGGCTCTCGCTGCTGAACGAGATCGGAACCTGCGAACTCGCCTGACCGCGCGGGCAGGCCTTCTCGGGCTGGGCGCCGCGCGCGTGCTCGCGGCGAGGCCGGCGCTCAGGGTTGTCCGTCGGGACGCGGTTCGACCATGTCGTCATCCCTGAGCACGCGCCAGCTCGCCCCTTCGAGATCGGCGAACTGCCCGCTCCTCATGCACCACAGGAAGGCGGCGAGACCGGTGGCACCGAGAAGCAGCGCCAGCGGCAGCAGAATGGCGATGATGTTCATGGCGCGCTCCCTCCTCCCGTGCTCCGCGCCCGCAACGCGTTGAGCGTGACGACGAGCGAGCTGCCGGACATGGCCGCAGCCGCGATCAGCGGCGTCACCAGGCCCGCGATCGCGACGGGGACGGCGATCGCGTTGTAGAGCACCGCGAGCCAGAGATTCTGGATCATCAGCCGGCGGGCCTTGCGGCCGATCGCGACGGCCTGCGCCACCGGCGCGAGACTGTCCCCGAGGAAGACGATGTCGGCGGCGGACTGGGCCAGATGCGAGGCGCTGACGGGCGAGATCGAGACATGCGATGCCGCCAGCGCGGGCGCGTCGTTCAGCCCGTCGCCGACCATCAGGACCTTGCGGCCCTTGCGTGCCAGCCCGTCGAGCAGCTCGAGCTTGCCTCCCGGCAGGAGCCCGGCGCGCGCCTCGGTGATGCCGAGCGCCGCGGCGACCGGCGCGACCGCCTGAGGCCGGTCGCCCGACAGGATCATGACCGCGAAGCCGGCTTCCTGCAATGCGGCGACAGTCTCCCGCGCCTGCGGCCGCAGGCGCTGCCCGATGGCGATGGCAATCCGCCTGTCGCCATTGCGGTAGGCGATCAGCGACGCATCGGGATGGGCGCGGATCGCCACGTCAGCCTGTTCCTGCGCCTGGCAGAAATCGACGCTGCCGAGGCGGCGCTCGCTGCCGCCGCAACGGCTCGTGAGCCCCTGACCCGGATATTCGCGCACCTCCTGCGCCGGAGCCGACGCGCCGAGCGCCTGGGCGAGCGCCTGCGCCAGCGGATGCCGGCTGGCCGCGGCGAGGGCGGCGATCTCGGCGCGCTCCGCTTCGGGAACCGCCTCCGGATTCAGGATGCCCGCCTCGGGCAGCGTCAGGGTCCCGGTCTTGTCGAAGACGACCGTGTCCAGCTCCGCCAGGCGCTCGAGCGCGTCGCCGTGCTTCAGCATCACGCGCTGCCGGAAAAGCGCCGAGGCGGCGACGACCTGCACGGCGGGAATCGCGAGCCCCAGCGCGCAGGGACAGGTGATGATGAGGACCGTGACCGCGATGAGCAGCGCCTGCTGCCAGCCGAGTCCCAGGGCGAGCCAGCCGAGGAACGTCGCCAGCGCAGTGGCATGGACGAGAGGAGCGTAGAGCCGCGCCGCCCTGTCCGACAGCTTGACGTAGCGGGAGCGGTTCTCCACCGCCTGCGACATCAGCCGGTCGATGTCGTCGAGCAGGGTGCCGGAGCCCGCGGCCTCGACGCGTACGCGCAGCGCGCCGCTGAGATTGAGCGTGCCGGCATAGACGCGCTCGCCCCGCCCGACCGTTGCAGGGGCGGTCTCGCCGGTGACCAGGCTCTGGTCAAGCTCGGAGCGGCCCCCCTCGACGATGCCGTCGACACTGACGCGCTCGCCGGGAGCCACCAGCACCAGGTCGCCCGGCACGATGGCCGCGATCGGCAGCGCGACGGCCGTCCCGTCGGGGGCGAGACGCGTTGCCGTCTCCGCCTTGAGCGCCGCCAGATTGCCGGCGAGATCGCGCGTGCGCCGCCGCATCAGCTGATCGAGATAGCGCCCGACGAGCAGGAAGAAGAGCAGCATGACGGCGCCGTCGAAATATGCGTGCCGGGAGTGCTGCCAGGTCTCCACCACCGACATGGCGAGGGCCAGCACCACGCCGAGCGTGATCGGTACGTCCATGTTGACGCTGCCGGCCCGCAACGCGCGCAGCGCGCTCTCGAAGAACGGGCGCCCGGCATAGGCCGCCGTCGGCAGGGCGATCAACGCCGACAGCCAGTGGAAGAGATCGCGTGTCGAGGGCTCGATGTCGCTGGCGTTGCCCGCCCAGACGGACACCGAGAGCAGCATGATGTTCATCGCGGCGAAGCCGGCGACGCCGAGGCAGCGCAGCAGGCGGGCTTCCTCGCGGGCTTCGCGACCTTCCTGGTCGGCCGGCAGGAAGGGATAGGCCTTGAAGCCGAGCGCGGCGAGGCGCTCGACCACGGCCTCGGGCCGCAGCGCGCCCTCGCGCCATTCGACGGTGACGCGCTTCAGCGCCAGGTTGACGCGCGCGGACAGAAGCCCGGCCTCGCGGGCGAGCCCGTCCTCGATCGCATGCATGCAGCCGGCGCAGCGGATGCCGTCCACGGCGAGCTCCATGCCGGCGACGCCGCCGGGGGCGTGCCTGACGAAAACCGAAAGGTCCTGCGGCGTCGCCATCGCTCAGCCCTTCAGCTCGATCCGGTTCTGCGAGACGAAGACGGTTTCGCCGCCGCGCCGCACCGTGATGGCGAGCAGCCAGCGGCCATCATGCACGGCATCGAGCGCGGCGGTATAGACGCCCGGCGCCGTCTCGCGCAGGGCCACGGTCCGGTCGAGCGCATGGGTGGCGGGATGCTCGAGCAGCGCCTCGGCCGTGAGCCCCGTCACCGGGGCGCCGAGGCGGTCGCGCAGCTGCAGGCTCACCGCCGCGCCGCCGCCCTGGCGCCGCACCGCCCCTTCCGCGCGCCAGCCCCGCGCAGCCTGCGCGCGCATCCGGCCGATCTCGGCGTTGAAGTGCTGGCTGGTTTCGTAGGCGCTCATGGCGTCGACGCCGGGCATGGTCCGGATCGCGACGGTCATCATCGTGGCATTGACCCCGGCGACGACGAGGAAGAAGCCGATCAGCGCTGCGAGGACGAGGCGGCCGGTGACCCTGAAGGGTCGATGGGGCGGCTGTTCGGCCGGGCCGGAGGCGGCCAGTTCGATCGGCATGACGAAAGCTCCGCAACAGGACATGGCGTCCTCGCTTCAGGGGGCGATGAAATGGTCCTGCGTCCGCACCACCTCGCCCGCGAAGAGGTCCGACGCCGTGAAGGTGATGACCTGGCTCTGCTCGAGCGGCGTGCCGGGCGGAACCGTGACCAGCACGCGCACCTCGCGCGAGGAGTCCGGATCGACGTCGATCACCGGCCGGAAATCGGCCGTGGCCCTGACCCCGACGGCTTCGACGCCGATGCCGGGCAGACCGGCGACGCTCAGGGCGAAGGGCCGCGTCTCCGGCCGCTTGTTGAGCAGGCGTACCGTGTAGGCGTTCCGCAACGAGCCGTCATGCAGGCGCACGAAAAGCGGCGTACGCTCGTGCAGCACCGAGATCCCGACGGTCGAGCGCGTGGCGAGCTGATAGAGCATGGCGCCGCCCACCAGCAGGATCAGCGCGGCATAGATCGCGGTGCGCAGCCGCAGCGGCCGGTAGACGGGCGCGAGCCCGTCCTGGCGGCGCTTGAGATTGGCCTCGGTGTCGTAGCCGATCAGCCGCGCCGGGCGGCCGATCTTGTCCATCACGGTGTCGCAGGCGTCGATGCACAGGCCGCACTGGATGCAGTCGAGCTGGGCGCCGTCGCGGATGTCGATGCCGGTCGGGCAGACGGCGATGCACTGGCGGCAGTCGACGCAGTCGCCCGCCGGCTGGCCGGCCGCCCGCAGCCGCGCCGCCTGCTTGACCGAGACGCGCGGCTCGCCGCGATCGTAGCGGTAGGTGACGTTGAGGGCCTCGTCGTCGGTCAGTGCCGCCTGGATGCGCGGCCATGGGCACATGAACTTGCAGACCTGCTCGCGCATGTGCCCGGCAAGCGCGTAGGTGGTGAAGGTCAGGATGCCGATCCAGACATAGGCCATGCCCGGCGCCGTCAGGGTCGCAAGCTGGCGCACCAGCGTCGGCGCGTCGGCGAAGTAGAGGACCCAGGCACCGCCGGTCCACCAGGCGATCATGAGCCAGACGAGATGCTTGGCGCCCTTGCGCCAGAGCTTGTCCGCGCTCCACGGCGCGTCGTCGCGCTGCATGCGCTCGCGCCGGTCGCCCTCGAAGGCGCGCTCGACGGCGAGGAAGAGGTCGGTCCAGACCGTCTGCGGGCAGAGATAGCCGCACCAGATCCGCCCTGCGACGGCGTTCATCAGGAACAGGACGAAGGCCGCGAGAACCAGCAGGCCGGTGAAGTAATAGACTTCCTGCGGCCAGATCTCGATGAAGAAGAAGTAGAAGCGATTATGCGCGAGGTCGAGCAGGATGGCCTGGTCGGGCAGGTTCGGCCCGCGGTCCCAGCGCAGGAAGGGCAGCAGATAGTAGATCGCGAGGCAGACGACCAGCAATCCCCATTTCAAGCGCCGGAACGGGCCCGACACGCTCTGGGGATAGACTTTCTTCGACGGTGCGAAGAGGGGCAGGTCGTCAGCCTCGCTGACCGACATCTCACTGTCCCCCGCCGAGCGAATGGACATAGACGGTCAGGGCCTTGATCGTGGTTGGATCGAGCCGCGGGCCCCAGGCCGGCATGACGCCGCCGCGGCCGTTGGTGATCGTCTCGGTGATCGTCGGCAGGTCCATGCCGTAGAGCGTGATCGCATCCGTCAGGTTCGGCGCGCCCATTTCCTGGTTGCCCTTGCCTTGCGGCCCGTGGCAGGCGGCGCAGGTGTCGGCGAAGATCTGGCGCCCCCTGGCGAGATCCGCCTTGGCGTCGGTCGGCAGGCCGGCGAGCGCGCGCACATGGTTGGCGACGGCGACGATCTCGTCGCGCTTGAGGATGCCGTCCCTGCCGAAGGCCGGCATCTGGCTGATCCGCGTGTCGGAATCGGTGGCGACGCGGATGCCGTGCTGCAGGGTTTGCTGGATCGCGTCCGGGGTACCGCCCCAGAGCCAGTCGTCGTCGTTGAGATTGGGGAAGCCTTTCCCGCCGGCGCCGCCGACGCCGTGGCAGGCGACGCAATTGTCGCCGAAGGCGGCCTTGCCCTGCGCCATCGCGATGCGGAACAGGTTGGGATCGGCCTTGATCTGCTCCAGCGAGGCCTGGGTGAGGCCGGCCGCCTGGCTGGCCCGGCGGGCCTGCAGCTCGGCCATGTCGTCGGCGATGGCGGCGCGCGTGGCGTAGCCGATCACGCCTCGGGTGGCGCCGCTGATCAGCGGCCAGGACGGGTAGACGATCCAGTAGCCGATCGACCAGACGATCGTGGCGTAGAAGATGCCGAGCCACCAGCGCGGCAGCGGGGTGTTGAGCTCGCGGATGCCATCCCATTCATGGCCGGTCGTCGCGATGCCGGTATGGGCGTCGATCTCGTGGGAATGGGGCTCGTGATGCGGATCCATGTCTCAATCCTCCTGCAGAGGCTGGAGGGCGGCCCGCTCGAAGCGGCTGCGGTTCCGCGGCCAGAAGGCGTAGGCGCAGACCGAGAGGAAGACGGCGACGAAATAGAGGAGCCCGGCAGACTGCGCGAAGCGGGCCAGTGCGTGATAGGTCGTTTCCATGGCAGCCTCGCTCAGCGGATGTTCGCTTTGTCGTCGTAGAGCTTGAAGTCGATGAACGTGCCGAGGACCTGCAGATAGGCGATCAGCGCGTCGGCCTCGGTGATCCGGCCGGGGTCACCGTCGAAATCGCGGGCCTGCGCCTTGGGATAGCGCTTCGCCAGATCGTCCTGGCCCGGGTGGTCGGGCGTGGCCTGGGCCTTCAGGTCCGTCCGGGCTGCGGCGATCATCTCGTCGGTATAGGGCACGCCGCCGGCGCGGTTCGCCCGCATCTCGTCGCCGATCTCCCCCAATGGCAGCTCGTTGCGGAACAGGAAGCCGTAGCCGGGCATGATCGATTGCGGCACGATCAGCCGCGGGTCCTCGAGATGCAGGCGATGCCACTCGTCCGAATACTTGCCGCCGACGCGGGCGAGATCGGGCCCGATCCGCTTCGAGCCCCACTGGAACGGCTTGTCGTACATGCTCTCGGCGGCGAGCGAGTAGTGCCCGTAGCGCTCGACCTCGTCGCGCAGCGGCCGGATCATCTGGCTGTGGCAGTTGTAGCAGCCCTCGCGGACGTAGATCGCCCGCCCGGCCAGCTCGAGCGGCGTGTAGGGCCGCATGCCCTCCACCGTCTCGATGGTGTTCTTCAGGTAGAACAGCGGGGCGATCTCGACGAGGCCGCCGACCGAGATCACCAGCAGCACGCCGATGATCAGGATGATCGAGTTGGTCTCGAAGATCTTGTGCTTGGACCAGAGCGAGCGGCGCGGCCCGGCCGCGTTGGACAGGGACATCGGCTGGGTCCTCACTGCGCGGGAACGAGCTGCGGGGCGAGGCGGCCGGCATCGGCGGGCTCGCTCGCGGGGGCGTCGACGGATTCGCTGCGCACCGTCATCCAGAGATTGAAGGCCATGATCAGCGCGCCGGTCAGGAACAGCGCCCCGCCGAGCGCGCGGATGACGTAGTAGGGGTGCATCGCCGCGACGGTCTCGATGAAGGAGTATTCGAGGAAGCCCAGCGAGGTATAGGCGCGCCACATCAGGCCCTGCATGATGCCCGCGACCCACATCGCCGAGATGTAGAGCACGATGCCCAGGGTCGAGATCCAGAAGTGCCAGTTGACGAGCTTGAGGGAATAGAGCTCGCGCCGGTTCCACAGCCAGGGCACGAGGCAGTAGATCGCGCCGAAGGAGATGTAGGCGACCCAGCCGAGCGCGCCGGAATGGACGTGGCCGACGGTCCAGTCGGTGTAGTGCGACAGGCCGTTGACGGCCTTGATCGACATCAGCGGGCCCTCGAAGGTCGACATGCCGTAGAAGGCGAGCGAGACCACCATCATCCGCAGCACCGGGTCGGTGCGCAGCTTGTCCCAGGCGCCCGAGAGGGTCATGATCCCGTTGATCATCCCGCCCCAGGACGGCATCCACAGCATGATCGAGAAGGTCATGCCGAGCGTCTGCGCCCAGTCGGGCAGGGCGGTGTAGTGGAGGTGATGCGGCCCCGCCCAGATGTATAGGAAGATCAGCGCCCAGAAATGGATGATCGAGAGCCGGTAGCTGTAGATCGGCCGGTTCGCCCGCTTCGGCACGAAGTAGTACATGATCGCGAGGAAGCCGGCTGTCAGGAAGAAGCCCACCGCATTGTGGCCGTACCACCACTGGAACATCGCATCCTGCACGCCCGACCAGACGATGTAGGATTTCGGCGAGAGCACCGAGGCGGGGACGGTCAGGTTGTTGCCGAGATGCAGCACGGCGATCGTCAGGATGAAGCCGAGATAGAACCAGTTCGCCACGTAGATGTGGGGTTCGCGGCGCTTGGCGAGCGTCGCTAGGAAGACGAGCAGGTAGACGACCCAGACGACGGTCAGCCACAGATCGGCGTACCATTCGGGCTCGGCGTACTCCTTGCCCTGGGTGATGCCCAGCAGGTAGCCGGTGCCGGCGATGACGATGAAGAGATTGTAGCCGAGCACGACGAACCAGGGGGCGAGATCGCCCGCGAGCCTTGCCCGCGACGTGCGCTGGACCACGTAGAAGGAGGTCGCGATCAGCACGTTGCCGCCGAAGGCGAAGATGACGGCCGAGGTGTGCAGCGGCCGCATCCGCCCGAAATTCGTCCAGGGCAGGTCGAGGTTCAGCGCCGGGAAGGCGAGCTGGGAGGCGATGAGCAGGCCGACCGCGAAGCCGGCGATGCCCCAGAACATGGCGGCCACGACGCCGAACTTCACCGGCCCCATGTTGTAGTTCGGCTTGCCGTCGATCTCCTGCGGCACCGGAAGCACCCGGCCGTCGAAGCAGCGGTTTCCGATGAACAGGACGGCGCCGAGCGCGGCGAGAAGGCCGAGGACGGCATGGAAGGCGAAAGCCGAACTCTCGGTCAGGCCGGCAACCAGCATGAGCATCGGAATCGCGGCTGCCGCCAACCCGATTCCGAGCATCTCTCCGACTTCCAGTCGCCGGACCGGATACCCAAGCGCTGACATTGTGCGTGCCCCTTGCCCCAAGCGTTTCACATCGCTTAGGCGCGGTTGCGGGGGGGCGCCTTGATGCAGATCAACCCGGCCGCCGCGCCGATCGCGCGTGGCGCCGCCGCCCGGTAGGGCGCTCCCGGGCAGGTGTGGCGCGGCATCTCGCGGATGGCTTCGGCAGGCCCGCCGGGCTCAGGCGGCGGGGCTGTAGCGGCGCGCTGATTGCTGCAGATGGGCGTCGAAGGCGGAAGCGACCTTGCGGACCATCCAGCGCGCCTGCGGCGCGACCTGCAGATGGGTGCCGTCGAACGCGATCAGCCCCTCCGACGCGAGCGCGCGCAGCGCCGGCCCGGCATCGGCCAGGACGGTCCGATCCAGGCCGTGGCGGCGGCAGACGGCCTCGATGTCGACCTTCATGTCGCACATCAGCCGCTCGATCACGTCGCCGCGCAGCCTGTCTTCGGCGCTCAGCCGGTAGCCCCTGGCGACGGGCAGCTCGCCGGCGGCGATGCTTTGCCGGTACGGGCCGATGACCGGCTCGTTCTGGACATAGCCCTGCGGCAGGCGCCCGATCGCCGACGGCCCGAAGCCCAGCAGGGCCTGGCAGGCGTCGGTGGTGTAGCCCTGGAAATTGCGGTGCAGCCGGCCCTCCTTCCAGGCGATCGCCATCGGGTCGCATGGCCGGGCGAAGTGATCGAGCCCGATCCGCACGAAGCCGCCGGCGACGAGGCGCTGCGCGATCGCCTCGGCCTGCGCGCGCCGGGCCTCGCCGCCCGGCAGATCCGCCTCGGCGATGCGGCGCTGGTGCTTCTTGAAGCCGGGAAGATGCGCATAGCCGAAGACCGAGATCCGGTCCGGCGCGAGCGCCAGGCATTGCTCGACCGTCTCGATGCAGGAGTCGACGCTCTGGCCGGGCAGCCCGTAGATCAGATCGAAGCTGATCGCCGCGACACCGGCCTTGCGCAGCCCGGCTACGACTTCCGCGGTCTGCTGCGGGCTCTGGATCCGGTTGATCGCCCGCTGCACCAGCGGGTCGAAGCTCTGGATGCCGATGCTCGCGCGGTTGACGCCTTGGCTCGCCAGTGTCGCGATCATCGCCGACGCCATGCGGCGCGGATCGATCTCGACCGCGATCTCGGCATCCGGCGCGAAGGCGAAGCGATGCCGCAACAGGGCCAAGAGCCCGGCGAAATCCTCGGGCCGGAGGATGGTGGGCGTGCCGCCGCCGAAATGCAGGTGCCGGACGTGAAGCGGCCGCACCGGCAGCGCCGCGACCGCCTCGATTTCCCGACGCAGCGAGGCGAGATAGGCCTCGATCGGTCCGTCGCGCAGGGCGACCGTCGTATGGCAGCCGCAATACCAGCACATCGACCGGCAGAAGGGCACGTGGACATAGAGCGAGACGTCGAGCTCGGCCGGCAGCTCCGCCAGCCAGCGCCGATAATCCGACGCGCCGACGGCCGTGCTGAAATGAGGAGCGGTCGGATAGCTCGTATAGCGCGGAAGGCGCTCGTCCAGATAGTTCGGTTGCATGGGCCGCCTTCGAAAGCCGGTTTGAGCCCGTCCTAGGAGGAGCCTCGTCCGCTCGCATTGATCTAGGACAAGCGCGGAAGGCCGCGATCCGCGCCCGTGGGGCCGGCGCCGTCATGGCGACTGGCAACGGATAGTCAGGGATGACGGTCGATAGAGCAGGGTGGGGGGAGCGAAAAAGGATGCGACCAGAAACGGCGGCATGCCGGAAAGCCCGCCTCGCCGAGCTGGCGATCGGACGCGTCAGGGGGGGGCGCGGAAGGCGTTCAAAAAGCAAAAAGCGCCGGAAGATCCGACGCTTGCATGCTTCTCAGCGCTTTCGATTGTCTGGAGCGGGCGAAGGGATTCGAACCCTCGACCCCAACCTTGGCAAGGTTGTGCTCTACCCCTGAGCTACACCCGCATCCGAGACAGTCGCACCGTGGCGGCGCGGCCGGGTTATTGCCCCAAAGCGCTGCGGAGCGCAAGCGTTTCGGCAAAGTTTTTTTGGGCCTGTCGATAAGATCGGGTCCGGGTCGCGGGAGAGCCCGCTGCCGGAGCCCGGTCGCGGGCGTCGCGGGGCTGGCCGGTCCGCTGCCCGCTTCCGGCGCGGAGCGCGCGTGCGGGAATCCGAATTCCGCTTCGGGCCGGAATCGGCTAGAGCCCGGACGGATCGGAACGAAACGGTTGGCCACGTCCTTGCCATGACTGCGATTGTCCAGAACGCCCCCCTCGGCCCGGAGGAGCTGTGCGCCAGGCTGACGGCGAGCGGCATCGCCTTTCACCGCACCGACCATCCGGCCGTGTTCACGGTGGCCGAGACGGCGCCGCATCGCGACGCGATGACCGGGCTGCAGACCAAGAACCTGTTCCTGAAGGACAAGAAGGGTCGGCTGTTCCTGGTCTCGGCGCGATCCGACGCCCGCATCGACCTGAAGCGGCTGCACGAGCGGCTGGGAGCGAGCGGGCGGCTTTCGTTCGGCTCGGCCGAACTGCTCCTGGAGACGCTCGGCGTGACGCCCGGATCGGTCACCGCCTTCGCGGTCGTCAACGACCGCAAGGGCGCGGTGACCATGGTGCTCGACGCCAATCTGACGACAGGGGAGGAGGTCAACTTCCATCCGCTCGTCAACACCGCCACGCTGCGCGTCGCGCGCGACGATCTCCTGGCCTTCCTGCGCGAGACCGGGCACGAGCCGATGATCGTCGATTTGCCGGTGCCGCCCGATGGACAGAACGGCTAAAGCTCCCCATCTATGGGACGGTTCCGCCGCGGCGGGCCAATGGCGAACGGACAGATTCTCCGGACGGCGGCAGACGCCCTGAACCGGAGCGACGGCATCACGAAGGGCGACCCATGCTGGTCAATGGCGAGGCGGCCGAGCAACCCGGCCTGATCAAGGACACCACCACCCAGGGCTTCCGGCAGGACGTCATCACCGAATCGATGCAGCAGCCGGTGCTGGTCGATTTCTGGGCGCCGTGGTGCGGGCCCTGCAAGCAGCTCACCCCCGTGATCGAGAAGGCGGTCAAGGCGGCCGGCGGCAAGGTCAAGCTCGTCAAGATGAACATCGACGACCACCCGCAGATTCCGGGCCAGCTCGGGATCCAGTCGATTCCCGCGGTCATCGCCTTCAAGCAGGGCCAGCCGATCGACGGCTTCATGGGCGCGCAGCCGGAAAGCCAGGTCAAGGCCTTCATCGAGCGGCTCGTCGGACCGGTCGGGCCGGGCGAGGCCGAGGAACTGATCGCGGCGGCGCAGGAAGCGCTCGCGGCCGGCGACGCCGCCGGCGCGAGCGAGCTCTATGCACATGTGCTGCAGATGGAGCCCGAGAACCTTGCCGCCATCGCCGGCCTGTCGCGGCTGCATCTGGACACGGGCGACCTGGAGGGTGCCAAGGGCATTCTCGCCATGGCGCCGCAGGACAAGGCGGGCGATCCGGCGATCGCCGCGGTGCGCGCCGCGATCGAGCTCGCCGAGCAGGCGGCCGCGCTCGGCGACACGGCGGAGCTGGAGCGGAAGGTTGCGGCCGATCCCAAGGACCATCAGGCTCGCTTCGACCTCGCGCTGGCTCTCAACGCCCGGGACAGGCGCGACGAGGCGGTCGACCATCTGATCGCCATCATCAAGGCCGACAGGACATGGAACGACGACGGCGCGCGCAAGCAGCTGCTGCAGTTCTTCGAGGCCTGGGGGCCGATGGACGAGGCGAGCGTGGCCGGGCGCCGGAAGCTCTCGACCCTGTTGTTTTCCTGAAGGCGGAAGGACGAGCGGATGGGCATGAACGCCGTCTACAAGGGGGCCGGGGATTGCCCGCAGGTGATTCCGCTGTTCCCCCTGTCCGGCGCCTTGCTGCTGCCGCGCGGGCAGATGCCGCTCAACATCTTCGAGCCGCGCTATCTGGCGATGATCGACGACGCGATCAGGGGGAACCGCGTCATCGGTATCATTCAGCCGGAACCTGACGACGGGCGCAGCCCCGAAGTTCCGCCGCTGCTTCGGGTCGGCTGCCTCGGTCGCATCACCCAGTTCGCCGAGACAGGCGATGACCGCTACATCATCAGCCTCACGGGCATCAGCCGCTTCCGCGTCATCGAAGAGCTGCCGGTCGCGACGCCCTATCGGCAGGCGCGGGTGGACTACGAGCCGTTCGCCGTCGATTTCGTCGCACGGGCCGGCGAGGAGGAGGTCGATCGCGACGGGTTGCTCAGGGCGCTGCGCGACTTCGCCAAGGCGAACGACCTCAAGATCGACTGGAAGGGCGTCGGCGAGGCGCCGAACGAGGCGCTGGTCAATGCGCTGGCGATGATGTGTCCCTTCGGCCCGCGCGAGAAGCAGGCGCTGCTCGAGGCCCGCAGCCTGGGCGAGCGGGCCGCGGTGCTGGTGGCGATCACCGAGATCGAGCTCGCCCGCGGCGGCAACGATCCCGATACGACCCTGCAGTGACGTCCAGTCTTGCCTCGACCGAGCCGGCGACCACGGCGCCGCCAGCGACCTGGCCGCCGCGGCGCGCGGTCGTGGCCTGGATCTTCTTCGACTGGTCGGCGCAGCCCTTCTTCACCCTCATCACCACCTTCGTCTTCGCGCCGTTCTTCGCCTCGGCCCTGGCCAGCGATGCGGCGGAAGGGCAGGCGCTCTGGGGTTATGCGACCGGCTTCGCGGGCCTGTGCATCGCGCTGCTCTCTCCCCTCCTCGGCGGCATCGCCGACCGGACGGGGCCGCGCAAGCCCTGGATCGCGGCCTTCGGAGCGTTGCTGGTCGTCGGCTCGGCCATGCTCTGGTATGCGGCGCCCGGCTCGCCCTGGGCGGTGACGATCGCACTCTCCGGCTTCGTCATCGCGACGATCGGCGCGGAGTTCGCGACCACCTTCAACAATGCGATGATGACGCGGCTGGTGCCGCCGGAGCGGCTTGGCTGGCTCTCGGGCACCGGCTGGGCCGTCGGCTATCTCGGCGGGCTTTTGTCGCTCGCGATCACGCTCGGCCTGCTGGCGGCCGATCCGCATACGGGCCGGACGCTCGCCGGCATTCCGCCGATCCTCGGGCTCGACGCGGCCGCGCGCGAGGGCGACCGCTTCTCGGGGCCGCTGACGGCGCTGTGGTTCATCGTCTTCGTGGCGCCGATGTTCCTGCTGACGCCGGATTCGCCGCCGACGGGCATGCGGCTGGCGCAAGCCGCGCAGGGCGGCGTCGGGCGGCTCAGGGCGACCGTGGCGGAACTGCCGAGCCTGCCCTCGCTCGGGCGCTTCCTGCTCGCCAACATGATTTATCAGGATGCGCTCGTCGCGCTCTTCGCCTTCGGCGGCATCTATGCGGCCGGCGTGTTCGGCTGGCAGACGATCGAACTCGGCGTCTTCGGCATCCTGCTGACCGTCACCGGCACGCTCGGGGCCTGGCTCGGCGGCAAGCTCGACGATGCCGTCGGCGGCAAGCCGGTGATCCTGGGTGCGATCGCCTGCCTGCTCTTCGCCTGTCTCGGCATTCTGTCGCTCAGTGCCGATCACATCTTCTTCGTGATTCCGGCCGCGCCGCCCGCACCGGGCGACGGGCTCTACGCCTCGCTGCCGGAGAAGGTCTATCTCGGGCTCGGCCTGCTGATCGGCCTCGTCGCCGGGCCGCTGCAGGCGGCTTCGCGCAGCCTGATGGCGCGGCTCGCGCCCGAGGGGCGCATCGGCGAGTTCTTCGGGCTCTTCGCGCTGTCGGGGAAGGTCACCTCCTTCATGGGGCCGACGCTGGTCGCGCTGGCGACGAGCCTCTTCGCCAGCCAGCGCGCGGGGCTGGCCGTGCTGATCGTGTTCTTCCTGGCGGGAGCATGGCTGTTGGCCGGCGTCAGGATAGAACGGGCGCCGTAGCGCCCGTTCCGGCTGTCACCGAACCAGGATGTTCCTGAACTGCCAGGGATCGCTCACGTCGATATCCTCGGGGAACAGGCCCGGGCGGCCGTCGAGCGGCGTCCAGTCGGTATAGTAACCCTTCACCGGACCGAGATAGGGCATCTGGATCTCCAAGCAGCGGTCGAGATCCATCTCCTCGACTTCGACGATGCCGGCCTTCGGATTCTCCAGCGCCCAGACCATGCCGGCGAGCACGGCCGAGGTGACCTGCAGGCCGGTCGCCGTCTGGTAGGGGGCGAGCCTGCGCGCCTCCTCGGTCGAGAGCTGCGAGCCGAACCAGTAGGCGCCCTTGTCGTGGCCGTAGAGCAGCACGCCGAGCTCGTCGATGCCGTCGACGACCTCGTTCTCCTCGAGGATGTGGTGCTCCTCCTGCGGACGGCCGGCATTGCCGAACATCTCGTGCAGCGAGAGCACCGCGTCGTTCGCCGGATGATAGGCGTAATGGCAGGTCGGCCGGTAGATCGCTTTGCCGCTCTCGTCGCGCACGGTGAAATAGTCGGCGATCGAGATCGATTCGTTATGCGTCACCAGGAAGCCGTATTGCGGCCCCGGCGTCGGGCACCAGCTCCTGACCTTGGTCTCGGCGCCGGGCTGCATCAGGTAGATCGCGGCCTGCGAGCCGGTCTCGTGGGTGCGCGCATTCTCCGGCAGCCACCTCTCATGGGTGCCCCAGCCCAGCTCGGCCGGCTGCACGCCCTCGGAGATGAAGCCCTCGACCGACCAGGTGTTGACGAAGACACCCGGCGGCTTGGGGTTCTTCGAGCGCTGCGTGTCGCGCTCGGCGATATGGATGCCCTTGACGCCGACCTGCTTCATCAGCGAGGCCCATTCCTCGCGGGTCTTCGGCTGCGGCACGTTGAGGCGCATGTCGGCGGCGACGTTCAGCAGGGCCTTCTTGGCGAGCCAGGAAGCCATGCCGGGATTGGCGCCGCAGCAGGAGACGGCCGTCGTCGAGCCGGGCGCGCGGGCGCGCTTGGCGGCCAGCGTCATCTCGCGCAAAGCATAGTTCGAGCGCTCGCCCGGCCCCTTGCTCTCGTCGAAATAGAAGCCGAGCCAGGGCTCGTTGACCGTGTCGATATAGAGCGCGCCGAGGCTGGAGCAGAGCTCCATGATGTCGCGCGAACCGGTGTCGCAGGAGAGATTGACGCAGAAGCCCTGGCCGCCGCCGGCGGTCAGCAGCGGCTCCAGCATCGTCTTGTAGTTCTCGATGGTGACGGCTTCGTGGATGAAGCGGATGCCGCGCTCGTCGAGCAGGTGGCGGTTGGAATCATCGGGAGCAATGACGACGAAGCGGCTCTTGTCGAACTTGAAGTGCCGTTCGAGCAGCGGCAGCGTACCGCGGCCGATCGAGCCGAAGCCGATCATCACGATCGGGCCGGTGATCTCGCCGTAGACGGGCCAATTCGTCATTCTCTGTAACTCCTGGGTTCCGGGGTAAAAATGGTCGAAAGGGTCGTATGGGCGCAAAATCGCGCCGTCAATCGCGAGGGCGCCTTCCACGCGGGTGAGCGCATGGAAAGCGCCGGGCGATGACGGCGCGATGACGATGGATCGAAGGCGTCAGGCGGCCTGCGCGACCTCATCCGTTTCGAAGGCTTCAGGGATGGCTGCACCGCTGGCGACCAGCACGCCGCGCGCGCCATCGAGGGCGCCATGGCGCAATTCGATCGCGAGGAAGCGCTCGCGCTCGACCGGGCCGGGCATGGCGAGCTCGCGCGTCAGCGCCGGGCCGAAGCCGAAGCGGCCGTAATAGGGCGCATCGCCGACGAGGATGACGGCGCCATGCCCGCGGCAGGCCGCGCGCCAGAGCGCCTCGCGCATCATCGCCTTGCCGAGCCCCTCGCCCTGCAATTCAGGCTTCACTGCGAGCGGGCCGAGCAGCAGCGCCGGCACGCCATTGGCTTCCACATGCCAGAGGCGGACGGTCGCGAGCACTTCGCCGTCGCGCTCGGCGGTGAGCGCCAGGCCTTCGGCCGGCAGGCGGCCCTCGCGCAGACGCTCGCTCGACTTGGCGGTGCGGCGTTCGCCCAGGCACCGGTCGAGCAGCGCCTCGCGGGCGGGAATGTCGACGGCGATCTCGTCGCGGATCGTGATCATGACGCACCTCCGGCCGGAGCGCCCATTCTCATGGACCTGCCCGGCGCCACGCTCGCGCGCGGCCACAATGGAACGATGTGGGGAAGAGGGGGCCGGCGGGAGCCACGCCCATACCTCCGTTCTGGAGATACGAACGCTCCACCCGACTTGGCATCGGACAGCCTGCCTTGCGACAGGGCGCTTCGCCGGACCCGATGGGATCAGGAAGGAGCTCGCGCTCCTTCCGACGTCAGATGACGTACTGCTTCAGCGGCGGGAAGCCGTTGAAGGCGACGGCCGAATAGGTCGTCGTATAGGCGCCCGTGCCCTCGATCAGCACCTTGTCGCCGATCTCCAGCGAGAAGGGCAGCATGTACGGGGTCTTCTCGTACATGACGTCGACCGAGTCGCAGGTCGGGCCGGCGAGCACGCACGGGACGGTGGCATCGCCATCGCGCACGGTGCGGATGGGGTAGCGGATCGCCTCGTCCATGGTCTCGGCGAGACCGTTGAACTTGCCGATGTCGAGATAGACCCAGCGGACCTCGTCCGTTTCGGCCTTCTTCGAGATCAGCACGACCTCGGCCTCGATCAGGCCGGCTTCACCGACCATGCCGCGGCCCGGCTCGATGATCGTCTCGGGCAGCTGGTTGCCGAAATGCTTCGACAGCGCCCGGAAGATCGCGTCGCCATAGGACGGCACGCCCGGAATCGGCTTCAGGTAGCGCGCCGGGAAGCCGCCGCCGAGGTTGACCATCGACAGCGAGATGCCACGGGTGGCGCATTCCTTGAAGATCGCCGAGGCCGAGGCCAGGGCCGAATCCCAGGCATTCACGTTCGCCTGCTGCGAGCCGACATGGAACGAGATGCCATAGGCCATGAGGCCCATGCGATGGCCATGCTCGAGCACGTCCGCGGCCATCTCGGGCACGCAGCCGAACTTGCGCGAGAGCGGCCAGTCGGCGCCGGCACCGTCGCAGAGGATGCGGCAGAAGATGCGCGCGTCCCTGGTGGCGGTCTTCTCGGCGGAACGGGCGACCTTCTCGACCTCGGCCGTGCAGTCGACGGCGAACAGGCGCACGCCGAGCTCCATGGCGCGCACGACGTCGCGCTCCTTCTTGATGGTGTTGCCGAAGGAGATGCGATCGGCCGTGGCGCCGGCCGCGAGCGCGAGCTCGATCTCGACGACCGAGGCGCAGTCGAAGCAGGAGCCGAGCTTGGCCAGCAGGGCGAGCACCTCCGGCGCCGGGTTGGCCTTCACCGCGTAGAAGACGCGGGTGTCGGGCAGCGCACGGGCGAAGGTCTGGTAGTTCTCGCGAACCACGTCGGTGTCGATGACGACGCACGGGCCATCGTCGCGGCGGGTGCGCAGGAATTCACGGATGCGGTCGGTCATGAGACGCGACTCCCCTTCGACGCAAGCGGCGTCGATGCGATGTATCGCCGAATGAATCGCTGTCATCGCAAGGCGCTGTGGAGACGCCTTCGACAACGGACGATACGTCCGGACCCGAAACACCGTTCGATTGGGGAAGACCCCGCACGGCCGGCAATGAAGGACAAGCCTCTTCGGTGCCGGCCTGTGGAAAGCCGGCGAGACCAAAAAAGCCCGCTCCGTCGTTGCTTTAAGCTGCGTCCCCCGTGGAGATTCGGGGTTCGCCGGTTTTGCCTCCGGCTGCCGGTCTGTGTCGGGGAGCAATCTCCTCGCGGAGACTGGGAAGCGTGATTTGAGGGATGTCCATCCCCTCCATCCGTCTTCCAACCCCTGGCGGCTGTCCGGCCTCTTGTCCGGATGCCCACCGACCGGCACGCGGCCACAGGCACGTGCGAATTGGGTGAACGCGATATACGGATGCCGACTCCGGATCACAAGTATTTTTTGAGCCCGGAGCCGGATTTTTTTGCAGGGCCGAGGCGCGCTGGTCAGGATCCGGGCCAACGGCCGCAAGTCCTTGGCTGGCTACGCTTTATTCCCCTTTCCGCAGAAACGGATTCAATTGCCGGAAGGATCGGCAATCTCCGCCTCGCGGCGGCGTGGGCGGCAGGATGTCGCTCTTCATGCATTGTCAATCGCGCTGCCCTAGACGGGCCTCATTTCATGGCCTTAAGTCGCTGCGGCAATGGATGTTTGTCGCGACGGGCGACGAGAAGACGGACTGAGAATGACGATGCTGGACCGCCGCCATGTTCTGGGCGGGCTTTCTGCCGCCCTGTGCCTTTCCGCTGCGCCATCGGTCCTGCTCGCCCAGCAGCCCCAGAATCCAAATCCGCCGCCGCCGCAGACGCCTCCGCAGCCGCGCTTCGGCTTCGAGGACGTGCAGCGGCGCGCTCGCGAGGTCGCCGCGGTCGCCTATGAGCCGCCGGCAGGGTTGCCGGAGCCGCTCGCCCGGCTCGACTACGACGCCTGGCGCGACATCCGCTTCCGGCCGGAGCGGGCGCTGCTCGGCCAGAACGGCTCTCCCTTCCGGATGCAGATGTTTCATCCCGGCTTCCTGTTCAACCGTCCGATCACCGTCAACGTGGTGCGCGACGGCGTGCCGACGCCGGTTCCCTACGCCGCCAACCTGTTCGACTACGGCAAGGTCAAGTTCGACAAGCCGCTCCCGGTCAATCTCGGCTTCGCCGGCTTCCGGCTGCATTACCCGCTCAACGACCCGCGCGTCCTCGACGAGCTGATCGCCTTCATCGGCGCCAGCTATTTCCGCGTGCTGGGCCGGGAGCAGCGCTACGGGCTCTCGGCGCGCGGGCTTGCGATCGGCGCCGGCACCGGAAGCGAGGAGTTTCCGGCCTTCCGCGAATTCTGGGTCGAGCAGCCCGGTGCCGGCGCCGAGCGCATCGTCGTCAACGCCCTGCTCGATTCGCCGTCGCTGACCGGGGCCTATCGCTTCACCATCTATCCCGACGTCGATACGGTGGTCGAGGTCGCGGCCAGCCTGTTCCCGCGCAAGCCGATCGAGAGGCTCGGGCTCGCGCCGCTGACCTCGATGTTCTTCACCGGCGAGAACGACCGGCGCTTCTTCGAGGACTACCGCCCGGAACTGCACGACTCCGACGGGCTGATGATCCATTCGGGCTCCGGCGAATGGCTGTGGCGGCCGCTGCGCAATCCGAAGCAACAGGCCGTGTCCTTCTTCGGCGAGCGCAACATGCGCGGCTTCGGCCTGATGCAGCGCGACCGCAACTTCGATCACTATCAGGATCTCGACCTCGCCTATGAGCGGCGGCCGTCCTACTGGGTGGAACCTCAAGGCGATTGGGGCGAAGGCGTCATCGAGCTGATCGAGATGGCGACCGGGGACGAAAGCAACGACAATGTCGTCGCGCTCTGGACTCCGAAGGCGCCGCTGGAGCCGGGAAAGGAGTTTTCCTTCGGCTACCGGCTCACCGCCATGCTCGATTCCAACGACCTGCATCCCGGCGGCCGGGTGGTCAATACCTTCCAGGCGGTGCCGAAGGCGCTCGGCTCGAGCGAGGCCGTGATCGAGGGCGCGCGCCGCTTCATCGTCGACTTCGCCGGTGGCGACCTCGACTATCACCTCAAGCAGCCGGACAAGGTGGCGATCGTGCCGTCGATCACCCGTGGCAAGATCGATCGCGCCTTCCTCGTCCCGAATCCCAGGATCGACGGGTTCCGCGCCTTCATCGACGTGACGGGCGAGCCCGGCCAGCTCGCCGAGATGCGTGCCTTCCTGAAGAGCGGCAACAAGACGCTGACCGAGACCTGGAGCTATCCGTGGCGCGCCGAGGCCAAGGAGCCGCCGGCCGCTGTCCCGCAATCGCAGCCTGCCGCCGCCCAGCAGCCGGCCCCTGCACCCGCCAAGGAATGACGCGATGGATGTGGTCGAAAAGCCCGAGGAGAACCGCTTCGAGCTGGCGCTCGACGGCGGCACCGCGCTGGTCGCCTATCGCACCGACGGAAACCGGCTCGTGCTGATCCATACCGAGGTGCCCGAGGCTCTTGCTGGCCAGGGCGTCGGCTCGCGGCTGGCGAAGGGCGTGTTCGAGCTGATCCGGGCGAGTGGGCGCAAGGCGGTGGTGCGTTGCCCGTTCCTGAAGGCCTGGGCCGCCCGGCACCCGGAATACGACGACATCATCGACGGCTGAGCCGGTCCCCGGCTATTTGCGGCCCTTGCGCGCCGGCTGCTTCTTGCGGCCGTAAAGCTCGAGCCGGTGCCGGACAAGCTCGTAGCCGAGTTCGGCGGCGATGCGCCGCTGCAGCTCCTCGATCGCGTCGGAGGAGAACTCGATCACCGCGCCGGTCTCGACGTCGATCAGATGGTCGTGATGCTCCTGGTCGGCGTGCTCGTAGCGCGAGATGCCGTCCTCGAAGGCATGACGTTCGATCGCCCCTTGCGATTCCAGCACCTTCATCGTGCGGTAGACCGTCGAGAGCGACAGGGTCGGATCGAGGGCGAAGGCACGGGTGAAGATGCCCTTCGCATCGGGATGATCATCCGATTCGGCCAGCACGCGCAGGATCAGGCGCCGCTGCTGCGTCATGCGCAGCCCCGCCCCCTTCAGCTGGCTTTCGAAAACGGCGACGCGCCGGTCGGTCTCGGTCATGACCAGCCCATAGCAACGCGCGCCGGCATTTGCAAAAGCAGGCTATCTGAAAATCATTCGCATTCGCATGAATAATGCAAATGCGCGTCATTATTGTCTCGGCGCATGGCCGTGGTGGCCTGCGCCTCAGGCGCCGACGCGCGCCTTGCCGAGCTCGGGGGCGAGTGCGGCGACGATCTCGTAGGAACGCTTGCGCTTCTCATGGTCGAAGATCGGTGCCGTGACCATGATCTCGTTAGCGCCGGTATTGGCGACGAAGGCGCCGAGCTCGCGCCGCAGCGTCTCGGGCGAGCCGATGAAAGCGTAGCGCAGCATCTGCGAGACATGCGCCTTCTCCGCCGGCGACCAGTACTGCTCGATATCGTCGATCGGCGGCTGCAGCTTGCCGCGCGCACCCCTGACCATACCGACGAAACGCTGCTGCAACGAGGTTGCGAGGTAGCGCGCTTCCGCGTCCGTCTCGGCGGCGACCACGTTGATGCCGGGCATGGCGTGGGGGGATTGCAGCTGCTCGGACGGCTTGAAGCGCTCGCGATAGACGGCGAGCGCCTGCATCAGCGCGTCGGGCGCGAAATGCGAGGCGAAGGAATAGGGCAGGCCGAGCTCGGCGGCGAGCTGCGCGCCGAACAGGCTGGAACCGAGGATCCAGAGCGGGACGTTCAGCCCCTCGCCCGGTACGGCGCGGATCGCCTGGCTGGGGCCGGCGGGGGCGAAGAGCGCCTGCAGCTCCAGCACGTCCTGGGGGAAGGTATCGGCCGACATCGGGCTGCGGCGCAGCGCGCGCATGGTGAGCTGGTCGGTGCCGGGCGCGCGGCCAAGCCCGAGGTCGATGCGGCCGGGGAAGAGCGCCTCCAGCGTGCCGAACTGCTCGGCGATCACCAGCGGCGCATGGTTCGGCAGCATGATGCCGCCGGCGCCGATCCGCATCGTCGTCGTCGCGGCGGCGAGCTGGCCGATCACGACCGAGGTCGCCGCGCTCGCAATGCCGACCATGTTGTGATGCTCGGCCACCCAGTAGCGGGTAAAGCCCAGCGCCTCGGCATGGCGGGCAAGGTCGATCGACTTCAGCAGCGCGTCGCGCGGTCCCTCGCCTTCGACGACGGGGACGAGATCAAGGACGGAGATCGCGACCATGGCAGGCCCTGCTGGCTGGCACCGGTGCGGACCGGCGATGACGACGTGGCCTCACCAGATGGGAAGGCCGGGCGTCCCGATCCAGAGGCCGGCCTGCGGCGTCATGGCATGGCTGCGCTGACGTTCTGGCGGAACGCGGGCAGCGCTGCCGCGTTGCTTGGGCGACGGCCGCGTCGCGACGCGGCGCCACCCAGGGGGAAGCCATGAACGCAACCGCCAATCCCGCCAAGGAAAGCTTGCGCAAGGAACAGAAGCAACAGCGCGAGGCCGCGCGCAGGCGCGGCACGGACGACGAGCTGGACGAGGCCCTGAAGGAGACCTTCCCGGCCAGCGATCCCCTCGCCACGCAGACGCCGATCAAGCCCGGCGGCAAGGACAAGCGCTGACGCGTCAAGCCCGCCGAGGCGGGCTTCAGTCCCGCTGATAGAGCAGGCGGGCGCGGATGGTGCCGTCCAGCGCGCGGATCTCGCGCAGGATGTCGCGCGCTTCCGTGCTCGATACGCCGTCGGCCTCTATCACCGCATAACCGACCTCGCCGTCGGTATGGTAGTTCTGCGCGGCGATGTTGACCTGGCGGTTGGCGAAGACGTCGTTGAGGCGCCGCAGCATGCCGGGCACGTTGCGCTGGACATGGATGAAGCGGGTGCCGTTGGCCCGGACCGGGATCTGCACCTGCGGGAAGTTGACCGCGCCCACCGTGGCGCCGACATCCGAGTAGTCGACGAGCTTGCGCGCCACCTCGGCCCCGATGCGCTCCTGCGCCTCCTCGGTCGAGCCGCCGATATGCGGCGTGAGGATGACGTTGGCGCAGCCCTGGAGCGGCGAGACGAAGCGCTCGGCATTGGAGGCCGGCTCGACCGGGAAGACGTCGACCGCCGCCCCGGCGAGGCGGCCTTCCTTGAGGGCCGCGGCCAGCGCACCGAGATCGACCACCGTTCCGCGCGAATTGTTGATGAGATAGCCGCCGGGCTTCATCCGGGCGATCTGCGCCGCCCCGATCATGCCATGGGTCTGCGGCGTCTCGGGCACGTGCAACGAGACGATGTCGGCGGTGGCCAGCAGCGTGTCGAGGCTGTCGACCGGCTCGGTGTTGCCATGGCGCAGGCGGTCGGTGTGATCATGATAGATCACCCGCATGCCCATCGCCTCGGCCAGCGTCGAGAGCTGGCTGCCGATATTGCCGTATCCGACGATGCCGAGCGTCTTGCCGCGCACCTCGAAGGAGCCGTTGGCGGACTTGTCCCAGCCGCCGTCATGGGCCGAGCGCGAGCGATCCGGAATCCGGCGCAGCAGCATGACGATCTCGCCGATGGTCAATTCGGCGACGCTGCGGGTGTTGGAGAAGGGCGCGTTGAAGACCGGCACGCCCTGCTGGCGCGCGGCCTCGAGATCGACCTGGTTGGTGCCGACCGAGAAGCAGCCGACGGCGAAGAGCCGGTCGGCGGCGGCGAAGATCTCCGGCGTGAGCTGGGTGCGCGAGCGGATGCCGAGCACGTGCACGCCGCGGATCTTCTCGATCAGCGCCGCGCGGTCCAGCGCCTTGGGCAAACGCTCCAGATTGGAGTAGCCGGCCTGCTGCATCAGGGCGACGGCGGAATCATTGATGCCTTCCAGCAGCAGGACTTTGATGCGGTCCTTGGGAAGGGAGAGGCGTTCGCTGGCAGGGGTCATGGAGGTCGCGCTCGTGACGGAGCGGTTGCTATAGTCCTCGCCGGGCGCCAGGCCAACGCCCTAGATGCAATGCCGACGCGCGAAACGTCGCAAGCGATGCAAAAATCTCATGCCTTCTCGATGACCAGGGTCGAGCCCTCGACGCGCACGACGCGGATCTCGGTGCCGGCCAGCAGCTCGGGTCCGGTCACGCGCCAGGACGAATCGCCGACGCGCACGCGGCCCTCGCCGCCCGTCATCGTCGTCTCCAGCCGGAAGACCTTGCCGATGAGCTGGCGGCCGCGATCGTTGAGCCCGGTCGCGGCATCGGGCTCCTCGCTCTTGCGGCGCGTCAGCATGCGGCCGGCGGCGACGCAGGCGATGGCGAAGATCGTGAAGACGATGCAGGCGGCCTGCCAGCCGAGCCCGAAGGCGCCGACCGCCGCCCCGGTGAGCAACGCCGCCAGCCCGAGCCAGATCAGGAAGACGCCGGGCGCCAGCACCTCGCCGCCGATCAGGACGAGGCCGAGGATGGCCCAGAGCCAGCCATTGTGGACCATGAGCCAGTCGGGCATGGCCGCCTCAGCCGCTCGCGCGCCCGGCCGCGGGCACCGAGCCGGAGGTGCGCCGGGCCTGCTCGGCATCCTCGCCGAAGACCGCCTTGGTGAGCTGGGCGATGCCGCCGACGGTGCCGGCGAGCGCGGCGGCCTCGATCGGCACGATCACGACCTTGCTGTTGTGGCCGCTGGCGATGGCCTTCAGCGCGTCGGTGTAGCGCTCGGCGATCAGGAAGTTGGCGGCCTGGATGTCGCCCTTGCCGATCGCCTCCGAGACCATGGCGGTCGCCGTCGCCTCGGCCTGGGCGAGCCGTTCGCGCGCCTCGGCGTCGCGCAGCGCGGATTCCTTGCGGCCCTCGGCGGCGAGGATCTGCGACTGCTTCTGCCCTTCGGCCTTGAGGATCTCGGCCTGGCGCAGGCCCTCCGCCTCGAGGATCGCGGCGCGCTTCTCGCGCTCGGCCTTCATCTGCCGGTTCATCGCGCCGGCGATGTCGGCCGGCGGCAGGATGTCGCGGATCTCGATGCGGGTGACCTTGACGCCCCAGGGCGAGGCGGCGGCGTCCATCACGCGCAGCAGCCGCTCGTTGATCTCGTCGCGATGGGAGAGGAGCTGGTCGAGGTCCATCGAGCCGACGACGGTGCGGATATTGGTCATGGTGAGGACCATCAGCGCCTCGTGGAGCGAGGCGACCTCGTAGCAGGCCTTGGCGGCGTCGAGCACCTGGAAGAAGGCGGCCGCGTCGATGCGCACGCCGGCATTGTCCTTGGTGATCGCCTCCTGCGAGGGAATGTCGAGCACCTGCTCCATGACATTCACCTTGTGGCCGATGCGGTCGATATAGGGCACGATCAGGCCGAGGCCGGCGCTCAGCGTGCGCGAATAGCGGCCGAAGCGCTCGACGGTGTAGTTGTAGCCCTGCGGAACGGTGCGGACGCCGCGTGCGATCGTCAGGATCACCAGCGCCACCACGACGATGACCGCGATGTTGAACCCCGACAGATCCATCTCGTTTTCCCCTTAGCCGCCGGCCGCTGTCGCGGCGGCCGCCCAAACTGGCGGTTGCGGCGGGCGGATGCAAGCCGCCAGCGGAGCCGCGCCGCGAAACATCGCGGCTTCGGCGCGGCGGGCAGCCAGGCCGACAGGTTTATGCCGGCAAGCGCCTTCGCCCGCCCGCGTTGCCGCGTTCGGCTGTCATGAGGGGCAGCGGAGCGCCGCGAGGCGCTAGGTGTATAGGGCCGCTTCCATTGAGCCAGGATGCGGCGCGGAAGGATTGAGCCACCTTCCGCACGCCCCGTGGCGCTCCGCCTGCCGGCGTTCTTAAGTCTTCGGGCCGCGCTTATAAGGGCGCGGCGGGCCTGCCCTGCCGTCCTGCGGCCTCAACGCCCCATGGGGTGCGCCACACCGCGGTGTCGGACAGGACCGCTTCCGCCAGCCCGTCCAGCGAGCTCCTCGCACAGGGATCGTAGTATCCCCAGGGCGGTGCCCCGAAGCCTCCCGGGAGTGAGTCGTAACCCCACCCGCAGGCGCCGCCCCCGTCCCCACCAACGGCATACCTCCGGATGGCTGCCCCTCGGGGACGAGGCGCAGCGATCATAGGCGAGGCGTGTGGGGGCGGGGATAAGTTCGCGGCAGTGTCTGCTATCGGCCCGCTGCGGACATTGTAGGGAAGGCCCAATCACCCGAAAGGATTTCCTAGCACCATCGCTCTAGTGTCGAGCGCCATTCAAGTTGCGAGACATGATGCGCTCCCTCACACTCAGCCCGATCGAAGGCAAAGCGTTCGCCAGACAGACGCTCGTCGTCTTCCTTATAGCGCTCGCAGTATTATTCGCGTTTCCTTGGTCATTGTCTGCGAACAATAGATTTATCGCGGGCATCTCCATCACTACAGCGCTGCTTTTCGTGTCTGCAATTGCTGCGCTCCCCATTGTCGGCGTAGTCGGCCTCATCCTGAAAAATTTTGCCTCGCGCCTCCTCACGCTCGGGCTTCCTGTGCCCTTGACGGCGGCCGCTTTCATGCTCGTCCTCAACGATCTGGCCATGGGTTTAGTGTTCAACAGGTATTTTCTTCTGAGTGGAAATATTTTGATCCTGGCTGGCTTATTGGGTGCGGTTGCGATCATGAGACCGGTGGGAAACTGGCGGCGTGACCAGACCACGCTGTGTTTTGTCGGGGCTGTCACCTTGATTGGCTTCGATCAGTACGCGAGCCTGATAAGGGCGATGCTGCTGCCAGGCACCAACGACACATTTCTCTGGTCGCTGCGAGCTGCCAGACTCACCGGCCTCCCCAAGCTCCTGGATTTGCCTCCTGGCTCTGTTCCGGGGGGCTTGCTGTTTGGGCTAGGTTACATGCAGCGCAAACTGGCTCGTGATGTCCCCTCGTATCAGTTCTCGCCAATACCACTCGGGGGGCCGCTTACTGCCGCGATCGTATTTGGCGTGGCCACCAGTACAGTAATGTATATGCAGTTTGACGCAGCTACCGGAGCGGGTTCACCGCGCCGCCTATCCGTCATGGTTCCATTGAACAGCTTGCTTTATACAGTGCCCGCGTTCTGCTTTTTGGTAGGTTCCGCCATTAAGCGCAGCAAGTTAGTCTCGTTTTCAGTCTGCTTCGCGTCGCTGCTGCCGATTGTGGCATGGGTCGGCCAGCGTCATCTCGTCGACTGGCGAGCGATTGAGGTCGCAGAGCTAAACGCAAAGCCGATCGATTGGTCCACCGTTCCGATTCAAGGTCGCCCCCTCATGGTCGACATCACCACTCCCGATATCGAGGCACATGCGCAGCAGCGAGGTTTTGCCAACACTTTCAGCTTCCGATATTCGCAAGGCGTCTATGTTCGTGGGGTTGCGGACAATAGGTTTAATGGCTCCGACGACTTCATCGAGATTACCCTGGGGGCTCACAAGCCCGGAAAGCGCTTCTCGGCAGAATCCGGCCGCCCCCGCTCCCCCGCTATTCTCCACGTCTACGATGTTCGCGATGGCAAGCGCACGCTGCTCGGCACTCGCATTGTCGAGCGCTATCTCCCACCGGCGTTTCCCCCTTACCTGGATTTTGATGGGTCCTGGGTCTTGGACCGTAGGAGAATTTTAGAGGCCAGCGAAGCGGACATGATCGGGCGCATCCTGGATGAGATTCCCTCCTGATAATTTGCTACCTTCTTCCCCAACGATGTCGCATCAGAAGCCCGCTTCCGACCCATGGCCGACATCGGGTGTCTTTGAAGAACTACTCCGGCAGCCCCGCCGACCGCAGCGCGCCGCCGAGCACCTCCGCAAGCTCAGGAGCGCAGTTCACGCCTGCGAACTGGCGGCTAAAACGGAATGTCGGATGGAGTTCGAGGACCCGCGCCGCTGCGCGCCTGGCCTCCTCGTGCCGCCCAAGTTTAACGAGCGCAGCCGCCAACTGCACATAGGTGATGCTGTGCGCGGGATTGGCTTGAACAGATCGATGCGCCGCATGGCAGGCTTCGTCATAGCGGCCGCGCAGCAGATGGCTCATCGCCTGCGCGTCGAAAGCGGCAAAAGCCCATGGGTCGAAGGGGCTCAGCCGCATGCCGCGCTCGCTCCATGCGATGGCCTTCTCGGCCTCCCCGGCCCATCCGAACATGACGCTTCCGAGAATATAGGTCAGTGCCGAAGACGCACTGAGGGTGAGCGCGGCTTCCAGGGCGGTAAAGGCCGCGTCACGATCGTGGCCATCCATGCCCATGGAAAATCCCGCAAGAGTCAGGGCAGTCGCGTCGTCCTTGCCGTGAATGAGCGCGGAGCGAGCGTGGTCGATCGAGGCTGCGCGGTTGGCCTCCTGCAAGCCAGAGCGGAGGAAGAGGCAATGATGGCACATCGCGGCGTTGCCGTAGGCCAGTCCATATTCAGGGTCGAGATCGATGGCGCGATCGAGCAGCCTGAGCGCTCGGGTCACCTGCTCGGGCATGCCGGAATCGACGTCGGACTGCGCTCTGAGCACGAGATCATAGGCATCGAGGCTGTCGGGCCGCTTTCGCCTGACCCTGTCGATCTCGGCCCGCCGGAGGCTCGGCGCAATCGCCCCCACAGCCGAAACCGCGATTTCGTCCTGAAGCGCGAAGATATCGTCCGAGCTGCGATCGTAGCGCTCGGCCCAGACATGCGCGCCGGTCGAGGCATCGATCATCCGGGCACTGATGCGCAGGTTGCCGCCAGCTTTCCGCACACTGCCCTCGAGCACGTAACGCACGCCTAGCTCGCGGCCGACCTGCTTCACGTCGACGGCCCGCGCCTTGTAGATGGCGGTCGAATTCTGCGCGATGACGAAAAGCCATTTGATGCGCGAGAGGCCGGTGATGATATCGCTGACCATTCCATCGGCGACATGATCCTGCTCCGGGTCGCCGCTCATGTTGACGAACGGCAGCACCGCGATGGACGGCCTGTCGGGCAGTGCGAGACCTCGAACGGGCCCGCTGAAGGTCGCGACATCGGGACCATCGCTGGTCACGGCCGGCCCGACATAGCGATAGCCACGGCGTGGCAGCGTTTCGATCCAGCATGCGCCGCCGTCGTGGTCTTGCAACGTGCGCCGGATCGCAGCGATCTGCACCGTCAGATTGCTGTCCTCGATCGCACGGCTCGGCCAGGCCGACTCGATCAGAGCCTGTTTGGAAACGGGGCAGCGTTGTCGTCCCAGCAACAACGCGAGCAGGGCGACGGCACGCCGGCCAAGTGCCGCCGGCTCGCTGCCGCGGAACAGGATTCCGGCTTCGGCATCGAGGCGGAAGGGGCCAAATGCCAGGGTCTTCGCCATACCGGAGGATGGTACCGGTTCGGCATTTTTCGCAACAATTTCGGAAGGGCTTCACGACTCCCCAAGACGGCGGGGACAACGTGGCGGGGTGCCTGCCGATCGCAATCCCAGCCGATGGAGGATCGCATGAACGCCGTTCCCGTCATTCGCATGCCCGAGCAGAACAGCGGGGTCATGCTGCGTGGGCATCCGATGGTGTTCCTCGTCACCGGCGGGGACACCAAGCATACGAGCATGTTCGACTGGACGATCCCGGCCGGCTTCGCCACCGGCCTGCATGTCCATCGGGTCCAGGAGGAAACCTTCTACGTGCTCGACGGCGAATGCGAGTGGCATGTCGGCGACGAGATCGTTCGCGCCCGCCCCGGGACCTTCCTCTTCATCCCGCCAGGCGTGCCCCACAACATCACCAATGTCAGCGAGCGCCAGGCTCGCGTGCTGATGACCGTGTCGCCGCCGGGGCACGAGCACTATTTCGAGGAGCTGGCGCAACTCGCAGCGTCAGGCGCTCCCGACCCGAAAGCGCTCTCCGCGCTGCGAGATCGCTATGACACCGACCAGCTTTCGACACTGACCACACGGGCGTAGGGTCGATCGGATTCGAGGGGCGGCTTACGCCGAACTGGCGCGCAATCGGCGCCGCCGCAGCCGGAGCATAAGCAGGCTCTTTCCTCACTGCGCAGATGCAGACCCGGGCCGGCTCTCAGCAATGAGACATTGCCCCGACGCCACGCCGAGGCGCGACCCGAACGCCGCGGCCCCTTCAGGGCCGGCCCGTCGTCCCGAAAAGGCGCCTCTTCAAAGTCCTCAGGCGAACTGCCCGTGGCAGTGCTTGAACTTCTTGCCGGAGCCGCAGGGGCAGGGCTCGTTGCGGCCGACCTTGCCCCAGGTCGCGGGATCGTTCGGGTTACGGTCGAGCACGGCGGTGTCCTCGGCGCCGAGCGCGGCGAACTGCACGCCGCCGCCCTGGCCGTAATCGCCGCCGCCGAAGCTGCCGGCGGTGCCGCCGTCCTGCACCTGCAGCGGCGCCTGCTGCTCCTCGGGCTGCTCGAAGCGGACCTCGACGCGCGAGAGATGGCCGGTGACCTGCTGGCGCAGCTGGCCGATCAGCCCGTCGAAGAGCTCGAAGGCCTCGGCCTTGTATTCCTGCAGCGGGTCGCGCTGGGCGTAGCCGCGCCAGCCGATGACCTGGCGCAGATGGTCGAGCGTGACCAGGTGCTCGCGCCAGAGATGGTCGAGGGTCTGCAGGAGAACCTGCTTCTCGACATAGGTCATCACCTCTTCGGTGTTGCGCTGGATGCGGCCGGCATAGTCCTCGTCGGCGAGCTTGCGGATGCGTTCGCGCAGCTCACTGTCGGCGATGCCCTCTTCCTTGGCCCAGTCCTCGACCGGCAGGTCGAGATTGAGGAACTGCACCACCTCCTGCTTGAGGCCGGGGGTGTCCCACTGTTCGGGATAGGCCTCTTCCGGGATGTGGCGGGCGACGAGGTCCTCGACCACGCCGTGGCGCATGTCGTCGATGGTCTCGCGCACGCTCGGCTGCTTCATGAAGTCGCGGCGCTGCTCGAACACGACCTTGCGCTGGTCGTTCATGACGTCGTCGTATTTCAGGATGTTCTTGCGGATGTCGAAGTTGCGGGCCTCGACCTTGCCCTGCGCCTTCTCGACCGCCTTGTTGATCCAGGGATGGACGATGGCCTCGTCCTCCTTGAGACCGAGCTTCTGCAGCATGCCGTCCATCCGGTCCGAGCCGAAGATGCGCATCAGATCGTCCTGCAGCGACAGGAAGAACTTGGAGCGGCCCGGGTCGCCCTGGCGGCCGGCGCGGCCGCGCAGCTGGTTGTCGATGCGCCGGCTCTCATGGCGCTCGGTGCCGACGATGTAGAGCCCGCCGGCCCTGAGCACGCGCTGCTTGAAATCGGCGACCTCGGCGCGGATCTCGGCCGCCTTCGCGTCGCGCTCCGGGCCTTCCTCCACCCCGGCGAGGTCGTGGGCGATGCGCATCTCGGCATTGCCGCCGAGCTGGATGTCGGTGCCGCGGCCGGCCATGTTGGTGGCGATGGTGATCGCGCCGGGCACGCCGGCCTGGGCGACGATATAGGCCTCCTGCTCGTGGAAGCGGGCGTTCAGTACGGCGAAGGCCTTGGTGGTCTTGCCCTGGCGGGCGGCCTCGTAGACCGGCTCCAGCGCCTTCGGATCGGTGAAGTCGAGCAGCTTGTAGCCGGCCTTCTCCAGCATCTCGGCGACGAGCTCGGAGCGCTCGATCGAGGTGGTGCCGACCAGGATCGGCTGGCCGTTGGCCTGGGCCGACTGGATCTCGCGGATGATGGCGCGGACCTTCTCCTCGAAGGTGCGGTAGACCTCGTCGTCCTCGTCCTTGCGCGAGATCGGCAGGTTGGTCGGGATCTCGACCACCTCGAGCTTGTAGATCTGGAAGAACTCCTCGGCCTCGGTCGCGGCCGTGCCGGTCATGCCGGCGAGCTTGTCGTAGAGGCGGAAGTAATTCTGGAAGGTGATCGAGGCGAGTGTCGCGTTCTCGGGCTGGACGGTGACGTGCTCCTTGGCTTCCAGCGCCTGGTGCAGCCCTTCCGAATAACGCCGGCCCGGCATCATGCGGCCGGTGAACTCGTCGATGATCACGACCTCGTCGTTGCGGACGATGTAGTCCTTGTCGCGGGTGAAGAGGGCGTGGGCCCTCAGCGCCTGGTTGACGTGGTGGACGATGGTGATGTTGTGGGCGTCGTAGAGCTCGCCCTCGGTGAGGATGCCGGCCTCGCGCAGCAGCTCCTCGATATGCTCGTTGCCGTCCTCGGTCAGCGCCACCGTGCGCTGCTTCTCGTCGACCTCGTAGTCGCTGGGCACCAGGCCCGGCAGCACCTTGTCGATCGCGACATAGAGCTCCGACTTGTCGTCGAGCGGGCCGGAGATGATCAGCGGCGTGCGGGCCTCGTCGATCAGGATCGAGTCGACCTCATCGACGATGGCGAAGTGGTGGCCGCGCTGGCTCATCTGCGCGACCTCGTACTTCATGTTGTCGCGCAGGTAGTCGAAGCCGAATTCGTTGTTGGTGCCGTAGGTGATGTCGCAGGCATAGGCGCGCTGGCGCTCCTCGTCGTCGAGGCCGTGCACGATGACGCCGACGGAGAGGCCGAGGAAGTTGTAGAGCTTCGCCATCCACTCGGCGTCGCGCCGGGCGAGATAGTCGTTGACCGTGACGACGTGGACGCCCTTGCCCTCGAGCGCGTTGAGATAGGTCGGCAGGGTCGCGACCAGGGTCTTGCCCTCGCCGGTCTTCATCTCGGCGATGGCGCCCTCGTGCAGCACCATGCCGCCGACGAGCTGGACGTCGTAGGGGCGCTGGCCGAGCACGCGCTTGGCCGCCTCGCGCACGGTGGCGAAGGCGGGCACCAGCAGGTCGTCGAGCTTCTTGCCGGAGGCGAGCTCGCGCTTGAACTCCTCGGTACGCGCCTTCAGCGCCTCGTCGCTGAGCGCCGCGACCTCGTTCTCCAGGGCGTTGATCGCCGCGACGCGGGGCTGGTAGCCCTTGACGCGGCGGTCGTTCGACGAGCCGAAGAGTTTCTTTGCGAGCGCGCCAAGCATGTTGGGCCTTTCAGGTGATGTCTCGGCCGTCCGGCAGGCGCGATCGCTGGGTCAGGCGCCCGGGCCGGTCGGCCGCGGTATTCTCGAATTTGCGACCGCGTGTTTAGACGCGTGCGCGGGCAGGGTCCAGCACGCGTTTCGCCCGAGCGGGGGCAAAACGGCAAGGGATTTGCGCAGCATGTGGGGTCGCGCGGCGCCGCTTCCAAGGGAGGCCGCCGCCGGGCCGCGGCGCGATGCCGCCGGCCGCATCGGGCAAAGCGGCGCGATCCGCCCCGGCAAGCGGCTGAACCGCCTTGCCTTTGCCGCGTTCAACTGGCAGTGCAGCGCCCGACCCCGTGTCTTCGGCTCTCCTGCGAAAGGCCGTCCTTCATGAAGTCCACCCGTTTCATCGCCGCCCTCGGCTTCGTCCTGATGGCGGCGCCAGCCTTCGCCCAGGCCGACAAGGTCGTCGCCAAGGTCGATGGCATCCCGATCACGCAGCAGGAGGTCGAGCTCGCGACCGAGGACCTCGGCGAACGCCTCGCCCAGCTCCCCGAGGACCGCAAGCGCGACGAGGTCATCAACTATCTTGTCGACCTCAAGCTCGGCGCCAAGGCGGCGGCCGAGGCCAAGGTCGCCGATACGCCCGATTTCGCGGCGCGCCTTGCCTATTACCGCGAGAAGGTGCTGCTCGATCAGTACCTCACCGGCCTCGGCAAGAAGGCCGTGACCGAGGAGGCCGCCAAGAAGCTGTACGAGGACACCACCAAGGCGATGGCTCCCGAGGAGGAGGCGCATGCCCGCCACATCCTCGTGGAGACCGAGGACCAGGCCAAGGCGGTGGTCGATCGGCTGAAGAAGGGCGAGGACTTCGCCAAGGTCGCGGCCGACGTCTCGAAGGATCCGGGCTCGGGCAAGGAGGGCGGCGATCTCGGCTGGTTCACCAAGGACCGCATGGTGCCGGAATTCGCCGAAGCCGCCTTCAAGCTCAAGAAGGGCGAGGTCTCGGCCCCGGTGAAGAGCCAGTTCGGCTGGCACGTCATCAAGCTTGAGGACAAGCGCACCAAGCCGCTGCCGGACTACGCCGCGGTCAAGCCGCAGATCGAGCAGTATCTCGAGCGCAAGGCCCAGCAGGACGCCGTGCTGGCGCTGCGCGAGAAGGCCAAGGTCGAGCGCCTCGACAAGCCTGCCGCCCCTGCCGCCCCGGCCACCCCGGCCCCGGACGCCGCCAAGCCGGCCGAGCCGAAGAAGAACTGAGCGCTTCGCTCGCGATCCGGTCCAATTTG
Source organism: Allobosea sp. 67-29 (assembly GCF_001898115.1). GTDB lineage: Bacteria > Pseudomonadota > Alphaproteobacteria > Rhizobiales > Beijerinckiaceae > Allobosea. Next base: position 117,846 of record NZ_MKSQ01000010.1, read on the forward strand.
CGGGCGGCCCTTGCGGCCGCCCTTCTTGTTTTCGTCATCGGGCTGCGGCAGAGGGGCTTTCGGACGAGACGCACTGCCCGGTGGACGGAGGATTCGCCGGTCTCCCAGTCGTGCTCCCGAGGAGGAAGCCCCAATGGCCGGCAAGGATGTTCCCGTTTCCCCGCTCGCGCCGAAGCGCCAGCCCAAGGTGCCGCCGGTTCCGGGCGTGCGCT
>NZ_MKSQ01000011.1 GCF_001898115.1 Allobosea sp. 67-29
CCATCGCGCCGCGACACCACGATCCGCTCGATCACGGAGCGAATTGCCTCCAGCTCTTCATCGCGCAAGTCGGGATCGTCCAGAAGGCTCTCCAGATCGGCCACGCGTCGACAATACGCCTCCGCCAAGTTGGGACGCACAAGGACGAGGGAGGGCTCTTTGGTGTCTGAGAGCCGGACGCTCGGCAAACGCTTCTCATCTTCCACGTCGGCCAGTCGCTGCTTCATTGCCGGCCGGTTGCCGGCCGGTACAAGCCGTCCTCAATCGCGGCCATGATCCCATCGATCTTCCGCTGTACGGCGGCCATCGCGGTGGAAGCGGTCGAGCGTAAACCGTCGGCGTCGGCTGCGGCCCGATTGCACTCTTGGTGATAGGTCCGCGAGAACTCCGCCTCGAGTTCAGGCGTCAGCAGCCTCTGTTTGAGGGCGCTGAGGATTCGCTCGTCGAGCTCAACGCGGCCAATGGTGCGGTCGTTGGTGCAGGTGCCTTTGGAGCGCCGCCCAGCACAGCCATAACGACCAGCCGCGACCAGGGTGTAGCCTTCCTGGCAGCATCCGCAGAAAAGCAGGCCAGAGAGCAAGTGCCATGGCAGCCTGATCGGGGCGACAAGCGAACATCCCCAATGTCGGCAAGGGGGGCGGGCGCGGGCGTCTTGCGCCAAAGCCGTCACGGTCAGCTTTCTGGGAATGCGCCAATTTCAGCTATTGGCGCATCGATCAATGGCTCCGTTTGTGTCATTCCAGGAACTCTGAGACCGTCATTCCTGGACTATCGGAACTCGTCCGCTCAACGCCGCCTGCCCTCTTTGACGAGCTGATGAGGTCGGTCTCATGGCGCCATGACCTTTCGCATCGAAGCGCGTTGCATCGATCGCGTGGTGAAGCGGTTCGAGAGCGCGACGATCTTGTTGAGCAGACCTGCAATGACGGATGGCTTGGCCTCAGCCAGCGCGCTCAGTCCAGCCTCGGCGACGGGGCGAGGCTTCATGGTCAGCCTGCGCAGCATCGGCGAGACGCGCGCGTCAGCAGCCGCATCGAATCCCGTTTCGGTATGGCCGGGGCAGAGCGTGGTGACGACGACGCCGCGTGAACGCAACTCATCGTGGAGCGCTTCGCCGAAGGAGAGCACATAGGACTTCGTCGCGGCATAGGCCGCATAGGTGGGAACCGGCTGGAAGGCCAACAGGCTGGCGACGAGAAGCATCTCGCCGGAGCCGCGGCTGGCCATGTCCCGCCCGAAAACGTAGCTCAGCTCCGTCAGCGCCGTGACATTGAGCTGGATCATTTCGGCGGTGCGCGAGAGCGGCGTGTCGAGAAAGTCGCCGTGCAGGCCGAAGCCGGCATTGTTGACCAGAAGGTCGATCCGCAGCGCCTTCGCGTCCAGATTCTCTTTCAAGCGGCCGGCGGCACCAGGAGCGGAGAGGTCGACCGGCTCGACATGGATCTCGACGCCGTGCTTCCGGCGAAGCTCGAGGGCGAGCCTTTCCATCGGCTCTCGTCGCCGCGCTGTGAGGACGAGATTGACCTTTCGCGCCGCCAGAAGCTCGGCGAATTCGACGCCGAGGCCGCTCGATGCGCCCGTTACGAGCGCCCATTTTCCCGAGGGCGCGCCCAAGGTGCTTTCAGCAGGGGAAACGCTCACGTTCTGCATGTGAAAACCTTTCGAATAGATGATGCCAGATAGGGCTCTCGCCTCGGCGCGATCACGCCAGACCGCCTTCGTTCGTTTCCCGAATGTGGTTGATCGCGCGACGCGACCGGAGCCCTGCCGCAGTGAGAGTCTCACCCCGCCGGCGAAGAGCGAGACGAGCGGCCCCTCAACCGCCACCGTTCCAACGCCTGAACAGAAGGCTTCCATTGACTCCGCCGAAGCCGAACCCGTTCGCCATCGCGAATTCCGCATCGATCAGCCGAGCGCGTTGCGCCACCAGGTCGACACCAGCGCTCTCGGGATCCGGGTCTTCGAGATTGAGCGTGGGTGGCGCGATCTGATCGCGCAGCGATAGGATGGCGAAGATGGCGCCCAATCCGCCTGCTGCGCCGAGAAGGTGACCGGTCGCGGATTTGGTCGCGCTCACGGACAACTCGGGGGCGGCACCGAATAGACTCTTAATTGCAGCGATCTCGCCGAGATCACCGACCGGCGTCGATGTCGCATGGGCATTTAGATGCCGGATATCCGCCGGCGCGATTCCAGCCTGGGCGATCGCGATCTCCATCGCGCGGCGGGCGCCGCTGCCATCCTCGGGACCCGAGGTGATGTGGTGAGCGTCGGCGGTCGTGCCGTAGCCGACGAACTCGGCAATGGGTGCCGCTCCCCGCTCAAGCGCGTGATCGAGCGCTTCGATCACCAACATCCCCGCGCCTTCGCCCATGACGAAGCCGTCGCGTCCGGAATCGAATGGCCGGGAGGCCTCGGCCGGCCGGTCGTTGTATCCAGTCGATAGCGAGCGCGCCGCGGCGAAACCGCCGAGGCTGACAATGTTGATACAGGCTTCGGTGCCGCCGCAGACCGCAATATCGGCCTCGCCAGCGCGGATCATTCGCGCCGCGTCGCCGATCGCCTGGATACCGGCCGCGCATGCCGTCACGGGTGCGCCTAACGGACCTCTGAAGCCATGGCGGATCGAGACCTGGCCCGCGGCAAGGTTGACGAGAAAGGATGGCACCGTGAAGGGCGAGAGACGGCGCACGCCGCGGGTATCGACGGTTCGGACAGCGTCGGTGATTGCAGGAAACCCTCCGATGCCGGACGCGATGATGGTGGCCGTGCGAGCCCTCTGCCGCTCATCCTCGGGCTCCCAGCCGGACTGAGAGATCGCCTCGTCGGCGGCAGCCATGGCGAACAGAATGAAGCGGTCGACCTTTCGCTGGTCCTTGGGCGCGAGGATACGATCGGGATCGAAACCGCCCTCGGGATCCTCCTCGATCGATGGCACGACCCCACCGATCTTCGTCGGCAGATCGCCGACGACCTCGTCCGAGAGCCGGCGCAAGCCGGAGCGGCCAGCGAGGAGACGCTCCCAGGAGTTGCCGACGCCGGAGCCGAGTGGCGTGACGGCGCCCATTCCCGTGATGACGACCCTACGCATCGTTCGAGATCCGTGCTTCGAGGATGGCGGAAGACTGTGCTTCGCGTGGCGGACGGTCGCGATAGACGGGAGCGAAGGCCGCGAGTGCTCCAACCGAGGCAGCCGTCATGACGGCGGCGAGCGAGACCGACGGCGAGAACGGCATCGCACTCGCCAGCGTCGAACCGATGGCGACGCTGCCCATCTGCAGGAAACCGAGCAGCACAGAGGCCGAACCGGCCTGGCGGCCAAACGGTTGCAGCGCGATCGCTGTGCCGAGCGGGTCGAGGCCGGTTTGGGAAGCCTGCGACGGTCCGTCGAGCGCCGCTTCCACGGCGCTCACTGCACGCCCTCCTGCTTGCCACCGGGCGGCTTCGCATGGGCGGCGATCTGTGAGCCAGCCGCGTTCAGGATCTGGCGTGCCAGCGTCTCGTCGTTGACCGTGCGCGACAGCAGGACGGCTCCGACCATCATCGACACCTTCGCCAGAAGAGCATCACGATCTTCTTCCGCGGACAGGCCTGCGATCATGTCGAGGTTCGCGCGGATGCCGGCCTCGAACTCGGCCTTCACCTCCGGGCCCTGTCGTGCCGCGTCGGATGCGAGCGCGACGAACGGGCATCCTTCGGCGCGTTCCGCGACATGCTCCGGGCTGAGATAGAACTCCGCCACGGCCGAGAACGGGTCATCCGGCCGAGAAGCGACGGCCGACGACCAGCGCTCGGCCGCACTGGCGATCGCTTGCCGCGACGCCAGTGCGGCCAGTTCGTCCTTCGACGCGAACTGCTTGTAGAAGCCGCCCTGCGTCAGGCCGGCGCCCGCCATCAAGTCCTTGAGACCGATGCCGTCGAAGCCGTGTTCGCGAAAGAGCCGGCTCGCCGTCTCGATTACCCGCTCCCTGTTCTGTGCCGCTTGCTCCCGAGAGACGCGCATGCCCTGCTCCGAAAAATTAGATTGCGTCCGAACTCTATAGCAGTCATAGATGTCATACGCAATCTATTTGGTAAGCGCCATGACAAGGAAATCCCGGCTCGCCCTGCTCGCAGTCGGTGGCATCGTGATCGCCGCTGGAATTGGGGGCGCCGTCCTGTTGATAGGGCACAAGCCCGCTCCTTCGGCGGCCATCGATCCTCGACAGGAGCCGCCGATCGTCCGCGTGGCGGTGGCGAGTCCGGTCGGTGGCGCTGACCGGCGCTTCACGGGCATCATCGCAGCGCGCGTGCAGAGCAATCTCGGCTTTCGCGTCCCGGGGAAAGTCGTCGAGCGGCTCGTCAATGTCGGCCAGTCGGTGAAGGCGGGGCAGCCGCTCTTGCGGGTCGACGAGACGGACCTGCGGCTGGCGCTCACCGCCAGGCGCAATGCGGCCATAGCCGCCCGGGCCGTGCTGACGCAGGCGACGGCCGACGAGGCGCGCTACGCGGTGCTCGTGAAGAACGGGTTCGCCGCCAGCCCCCAGCGCTACGAGCAGGCGAAGGCCGCACTCGACACCGCCAAGGCTCAGGCCGCCGCCGCAGAAGCCGAGGCGAATGTCGCGGAAAACGAGCTCCACTACGCGGTGCTCGTCGCTGACGCGGACGGGATCATCGTCGAGACCCTGGCGGAGCCCGGCCAGGTGGTCTCCGCGGGACAGGTGGTCGTCCGCCTGGCGCAGACGGGCGCGCGGGAAGCTCTGGTGGTCTTGCCTGAAACGATAAGACCTCTGATCGGCTCCGCCGCGCAGGCGACGCTCTACGGCATGGCGGGACGCAGCTTCCGCGCCACTTTGCGTCAGCTGTCCGATTCAGCCGATCCGCAGACCCGGACCTACGAGGCACGCTATGTCCTCGAAAACGAGGCCGCGCTGGCGCCGCTGGGCGCGACCGTGACAATCCGCCTCGCCGATACGGCGACAGACACCGAGACGGAGGTGCCACTCGGCGCGGTTCTCGACGACGGACAGAAGACCGGCGTCTGGCTTCTCAACGATGAGGGCTCCGCCGTGACGTTCCAACCCGTGCGTCTCGTTCGCGTCACAAGCGAGACGGCGGTGGTTTCGGGGCTGCAGGCCGGGCGCCAGATCGTATCCCTCGGGGCGCATCTCCTGCGCGAAGGCCAGCCGGTCCGGGCCTCCTCGAACATCAAGGCGGCCTCGCGATGAGCTTCAATCTCTCGGCGATCGCAGTCCGCGAGCGGGCCGTCACCCTGTTCTCGATCATTCTGCTCGTTGCAGCCGGCGCCTACGCCTTCGTCAAGCTGGGGCGCGCCGAGGATCCGAGCTTCACCATCAAGACGTTGACCGTCACCTCGGTCTGGCCCGGCGCGACCGCCCGCGAGATGCAGGACCTCGTCGCCGAGCCGCTGGAGAAACGGCTGCAGGAACTCGCCTGGTACGACCGTGTCGAGACCACGACGCGGCCGGGTTATGCCTACCTCACGGTCAATCTGAAGGATTCCACCCCGCCATCCCGCGTCCAGGAGGAATTCTACCAGGCGCGCAAGAAGCTCGCCGACGAGGCGCGCAACCTGCCGCCAGGCGTGCTCGGCCCCTTCGTCAACGACGAATATTCCGATGTGAGCTTCGCGCTCTACGCGCTGAAGGCCAAGGGCATGCCGATGCGCGAATTGGCCCGGCAGGCCGAGGCCGTCCGGCAAGATCTCCTGCATGTGCCAGGTGTGAAGAAGGTCAACATTCTCGGCGAGCGTCCCCAGCAGATCTTCGTCGAATTCTCCTATGCGAAGCTCGCGACGCTCGGCATTTCCGCCCAGGACATCGTCACCGCCCTCCAGCGGCAGAACACGGTGACGCCCGCGGGCTCGGTCGACACCAAGGGGCCGCGCGTCTTCATCCGGGTCGACGGCGCCTATGATGGCGTCCAGGCCATCGCCGACACGCCCATCGTCGCGGGAGGCCGGACGCTGAAGCTGTCCGACATCGCGGATGTCCGCCGCGGCTACGAGGACCCGCCGAGCTTCGTCATCCGGCATCAGGGCGAGCCCAGTCTCATGCTCGCCGCCGTGATGCAGGATGGCTGGAACGGTCTCGCCCTCGGCAAGGCGCTCGAAGACAGAACCGCCACGATCGGACGGACATTGCCGCTCGGCATGTCGCTCGAAAAAGTGACGGACCAGGCGGTGAACATCTCGTCGTCCATCGACGAGTTCATGATGAAGTTCGCGATGGCGCTGGGCGTCGTGCTGCTCGTCAGCCTCCTGAGCCTGGGCTGGCGCGTCGGTATCGTGGTTGCCGCGGCGATCCCCATCACCCTGGCCGCCGTCTTCTTCATCATGCTGGAAACGGGGCGCTTCTTCGACCGGATCACGCTCGGCGCGCTGATCCTGGCGCTCGGCCTGCTCGTCGACGATGCCATCATCGCCATCGAGGTCATGGTCGTGAAGATGGAAGAGGGCATGGACCGCCTCAAGGCGGCGGCCTATGCCTGGAGCCATACAGCGGCGCCCATGCTCTCGGGCACGCTGGTGACGATCGCAGGCTTCCTGCCCGTCGGGTTCGCCTCTTCCACGGCCGGGGAATACGCCGGCAACATCTTCTGGGTCGTCGGCTTTGCGCTGATCGTGTCCTGGGTCGTGGCGGTCGTCTTCACGCCCTATCTCGGCGTCAAGATGCTGCCGGAAATCAAACCCGTTTCCGGCGGCCATCACGCCATCTACGATACCCCGAATTACCGGCGCCTGCGGCGCCTGATCACCTACGCCGTCGATCACAAGTTTCTGACCTGCGCGATCGTCGGCATCGCCTTCGCTCTCTCCGGCGTCGGGATGGGCGGGCTTAAGCAGCAATTCTTCCCCACCTCCGACCGCCCCGAAGTGCTCGTCGAAATCCGTCTGCCGGAAGGCAGCAGCATCGAGACCACCACTGCCGCGGTTCAAAAGGTCGAGCACTGGCTCAACCGGCAGCCGGAAGCCAAGATCGTCACCAGCTATGTCGGCCAGGGCGCTCCGCGCTTCTTCCTGGCGCTGTCGCCGGAACTTCCCGATCCCGCCTTCGCCAAGATCGTCGTGCTGACGCCCGATGCGCATGCCCGCGAAGAGCTCAAGCAGCGCCTGCGCGCGGCGATCTCGAACGGCCTCGCGCCCGAGGCCTATGTCCGCGCCACGCAGTTCGTCTTTGGGCCTCCCTCGGTGTTCCCGGTCGAGTTCCGCATCGTCGGCCCCGATCCCGCGGAGCTCTATAAGATCTCCGAACAAGCCCTGCAGATCATGCACGGTATCCCCGATGTCAGGGAAGCGAACCGCGACTGGGGCAATCGCACGCCGGTCCTGCGCTTCGTGCCGGACCAGGACCGCCTCAACCTGATCGGCCTGTCGCCGGCACAGGTCGGTCAGCAGCTCCAGTTCCTGCTGAGCGGGGTTCCCGTCACGCAGGTCCGGGAAGACATCCGCAACGTGCCGGTCGTTGCACGCAGCGCCGGCGTCGAGCGCCTCGACCCGACCCGGCTCGCCGACTTCTCCCTGACGAGCCGGGACGGGCGGCAGATACCCCTCGATCAGATCGGTCACTCAGAGATCCGTCTCGAGGAGCCGATCCTGAAGCGCCGCGATCGCATGCCCACGATCACGGTTCGCTCGGAGATCAATGAAGCGACACAGCCTCCCGAAGTCTCAAAACAGGTGCGGGCCGCTCTCCAGCCGCTGATCGCCGCGCTACCGGCCGGCTATCGCATCGACATGGGCGGCTCCATCGAAGAGGCGGCCAAGGCGAACGATGCACTCGGAAAGATCTTTCCGCTGATGATCGCCGTGACCTTGATCGTCGTCATGGTCCAGGTGCGCTCGTTCTCGATGATGACGATGGTGCTGTTCACCGCACCACTCGGCCTGATCGGGGTGGTTCCGACGCTCCTGGCTTTCAATCAGCCCTTTGGCTTCAACGCGATCCTGGGCCTCATCGGGCTCGCTGGCATCCTGATGCGCAACACGCTGATCCTGACCGACCAGATCAAGGAGAACCGGATCGCGGGTCTGGATGACTATCATGCGGTCATCGAGGCGACGGTGCAGCGCACGCGACCCGTCATCCTGACGGCGCTTGCGGCCGTCCTCGCCTTCATTCCGCTGACCCACTCGGTGTTCTGGGGATCGATGGCCTATACGCTCATCGGCGGCACGGCGGTGGGCACGGTGCTCATCCTGCTCTTCCTGCCGGCGCTCTATGCGGCCTGGTTCAGGATCAGGCCGGCATCGGAAGCCGCCGACAAGGTCGAAGCACCTTCGAGTGCAGCAACTTCGCCGATCGTCTTTGCGGAGGCCGCGGAGTGAGCTATCGGCCAAACGCCGCAGGCTCGGGATACGACGCCTCCGCAGGGATGACGGCTTCGATCCTGCGTGCCGCCAGGGTTGTGTCTCGGAGAACGGACGCGGCTCTCCAACATCTCGACCTCAATACCGGGCAACTGATCCTGTTGAGCTGTCTCGACGCGGATGCGCCGCCATCGATCGGTGAGGTCGCCGCTGCTCTAGGCGCCGACCGGACCACCGTCACCGCGAGCCTCAAGCCACTCCTCCGTCGGCGACTGGTCGCCGTTCTTGCCGATCCGGAAGATGCCCGATTGAGGCGTCTGTCTTTGACGGGGGAAGGTTACCAGCTGCTCTCCTGCGGGCTTCCGGTCATCCTGGATGCCGATCTTTCAACGGCAGGCGTCATCCAGCTTCATCAGCAGTTCCGGGCCGATCTGGCGCGGCTGATCAGGAGCTTCCAGGTCTGAAGATTGCAGGCCGGTGGCACCCGGCTCCGTCAGCCTCGATACCATGTCCGCTACGCGGCACTGATTAAAGGTCCACTCCTGGCGCAAGCCAGCAACGAGGAGCACGGTCGCTCGGCGGAAACTCCTGCCTCCTAGTTCAGGCTAAACAGTGGTGATGAGGCCGCCGCGGCTCCCAGTTCATTGGCGCTGGCTCGGAGCCATGGGGCGACCTCGGCCATCCTGTCGCGCGTCATCCGAATCGTCGGCCCGGCGACGCTGATCGTGCCGACCGGATGGCCGACGCCGCGCTTGCGGATGGCGGTGGCCATGGCGGATGTGCCCACCTCGTAGGCCTCGGTGACGCAGGCGTAGCCGAGCTTGTGCGTCAGAGCGATCTGTTCCAGCAACTGCTCGATCGTGCGCGGCGCGTTCGGCCCCAGATCCGGTCGATCCAGGCCTTGCTTCTCGACCACCGCCCGGATCTTCGCCTCATCGAGGGTTGCCAGCCAGGCCTGACCGTTCGCCGTGGCGGCAAGGTACACCTCCGGCTCGGTGTGCGGGACGTAAAACAAACCGCTCTGGGCGCTCTGGGACTTCGCGACCCAAGTGAGATGATCGCTCTCGACGACGGCGAGCCGCACCAATTCACCGGTCCGTTTCGCCAGATCGTCGAGGATTGGCTGGACGAGATCGGTAATGCCGCTGGTGCCGAGATAGGCTAGTCCGAGCGCCGCGAGCTTGACGCTGAGACGGACCGCACCGTCTGACGCACGGAACAGGAAGCCGCCATCGATCAGCCCCTGCACCGTTCTCTCGGCGGCAGCTTGCGGAATTTTCAGCACCGCGGCCAACTCCCGCGGCGGCAGACCGGCCGGCGCCTGAGACAGCACCTCGAGCATGCCAAGAGCTCTGATCCGGCTCGACATCTCAGCTCACCGCCTCGGCAAAGATCGGAAGGTCCTGGCTGACCTCGGCGATCGCCGCCGCCCCTTCGCGAAGCTGGGGCAGCAGACGGTCCATCGCCTCGCTGGTCATGCGGATGACCGGGCCGGCGACGCTGATCGTACCGATCGGGCGCTGCGAGCCGACGCCGAACACGGGAATGGCAATGGCTGACGTCCCCCGCTCATAGGTCTCGAAGATCTTGGCGTAGCCGAGCGCGCGCGCCGTCTCGACGAAACCGAGCAGCTCGCGCATCGAGCGAGGGGCATGTGGGCCGTATCCGTCCCGTTTCAGACCCTGCCTCGCAACGAGCTGCATGGCTTCGTCCTCATCGAGGCAAGAGAGCCAGGCATGACCATTCGACGTCGCAGCGAGATAAACCTCGGCGCCTTCGTCCGGATTGTAGAGCAGGCCGCGCCTTGCTCCCTGCGCCTTTGCCACACGGATCAGCTTGCGGTCGTGGATGACGGCCATGGTCACGAGCTCGCCGGTGTGGTCGGCGAGCCCGTCGAGGATCGGCTGAATCCGCGCGGTGACGCCGGTGGCCGCGAGATGGCTGAAACCCAGTGCGACGATCTTCGCCGTAAGCCGATAGGCGCCCCCGTCGAACTCCTGGCGGACATAACCCTCTTCCTTGAGATCGGCGAGGAGCCGGTGCGTCGCGCTGCGTGGGATCGCCAATGAGTCGGCGATCGCCATCAGCGGCAGACCGCCGGCATGGCGCGACAAAAGCTCAATGATCGCGATCGCCCGATCCATGGGTGCTCCATTCCAATTGGACTGTATTCAAATTGGAACGCTGTGTCACTCATCTTGACCTGTCTGGAATTATGATCTTTATGGAATCAATTCCAGTTCTGATGTGAGCGGATCGGTGGCGACCAGGTTGCGAGTTTCCGGCACGGATAACGGCGTTCATGGCGGGCGCGAGATCACGGGGCGCACCCGCCTCTTCGCCGTGATCGGCGACCCAGTCACGCAGGTCATGGCGCCGGAGCTGATGAACCGCCTCTTTGCCGAGCGGGGTATGGATGCGGTGCTTGTGCCGATTTCCGCGACGGCCGGTGATCTGGAGATCGTCGTCGACGGCTTGAAGCACATGGGTAATCTCGATGGCTTTCTTGTCACGGTGCCGCACAAGCTCGCCCTCGGCCGGCAGGCCGATCGCCTTACCGGCGCCGCGAAGATGGCCGGTTCCGTGAATGCGATGCGGCGCGAGCCGGACGGCGCCTGGCTGGGCGATAATTTCGACGGGCAAGGCTTCGTCCGCGGCCTGCTCAGCGCCGGCCACAGTATCGCCGGCAAGCGCTTCACGCTCGTTGGTGCAGGCGGCGCCGGCGTCTCGATCGCGGCCGCCATACTGGGCGCCGGTGCATCGGCGCTGTCGATCGTCGATGTCGAGCATTCGCGCGCCCAGGCACTCGTTGTTCGGCTCGGTGCGCATTGGCCCGATCTGGCCCGAGCGTCGGACTCTCCCGATCCTGCCAGCGACGTCGTCGTGAACGCGACACCTCTGGGTCTGCGCGAGACCGATCCGCTGCCATTCGCGATCGACGGGCTGAAGCCGGACGTCGTCATCGCCGACATCATCATGAAGCCGCCGCAGACGCGGCTGCTGCGCGAGTCCGCTCGGCGCGGGATGCGCACGCATCCCGGTCTGCCGATGCTCGCCGAGCAGATTCCCCTCTACCGGGAGTTTTTCCGCATCCCTTGAACCCGCGACCCTGGCGAAAGACCGGGGCGCCCGGAGGAAACCTTGACGTATCAGTTCGATTTCTCGGTGCTGCTTCCCTATTGGGAGCAGTTGCTGCGGGGCTGCTGGCTCACCGTCCTGCTGTCGGCGATCTCGATCGCGGCGGGGCTAATGATCGGCATCCTGACCGCGCTGGCCAAGCAGAGCCGCTTCGCGGCGGCACGGATGGCCGCCGGCACCTATGTCGAGGTCATCCGGAACACGCCGTTCCTGGTGCAGGTCTTCTTCATCTTCTTCGGCCTGCCGGCGCTGGGCATCAGCTTTCAGCCCTGGAGCGCCGCCGTCCTGGCGTTGAGCCTCAACTGCGGCGCGTTCTCAGCGGAAGTGATCCGCGGCGGCATCGATGCGATCGCGCGCGGCCAGTACGAGGCTGGCACGGCGCTCGGCCTGAAGCCGCTGCAGGTCTTCCGCTACATCGTGCTGAAGCCTGCCTTGCGGATCATCTTTCCCGCTCTGTCGGGCCAGTTCGTCCTGACCCTGCTGACGACCAGCATCGTCTCGTCGATCTCGGCTGAGGAACTGACATCCATCGCCCAGTCGATCGATACGCTGACCTTCCGCAGCTTCGAAATCTACATCGTCGCGACGATCCTCTACCTGACGATGTCGTTCGGCTTTGCGACATTGTTCAAGCTCGTTGACCGTCTCTATTTCTCGTACCCGGTGAAGTGAGGCGGCATGATCAGGCAATTCGGCCTGCCGGAAGCGCTCGCCATCCTCTCCGGCGTGCAGGCAACGATCCTTCTCTCTCTCATCGCCTTCGCCGGCGGTGGCATCGTCGGGCTCGCCATCGCGCTGATGCGCACCTCGGAGAAGACGTGGCTTCAGCGCTGCGCGGCCTTCTACATCGACTTCTTCCAGGGAACGCCGCTGCTGATGCAGCTCTTCCTGGTGTTCTACGGACTGCCTGTGCTCGGCTACAAGGTGAATCCCTGGGTCGCGGTCGCGATCGGCTTCACGCTGCACGCCAGCGCCTTCCTCGGCGAGATCTGGCGCGGCAGCATCCAGGCCGTACCGCGCGGGCAGAGCGAAGCCGCCTATGCGCTCGGCCTGAGCTACGTCTCCCGCATGCGCAACGTGGTGCTGCCGCAGGCGATGCGGATCTCGGTCGCTCCGACCGTCGGCTTCATGGTGCAGCTGATCAAGGGCACCTCGCTCGCCGCCATCATCGGCTTCGTCGAACTCTCCCGCTCGGCCCAGATCATCGCCAGCGCGACCTACAAGCCGCTGCTCGCCTATGGCTGTGCAGGGCTTGTCTACTTCGTTCTCTGCTTCCCGCTTTCACGCCTGAGCATGCGCCTCGAGAAGCGCTTCGCCGTGAAGACCTGACGACCCCGAAACAAGACCAACCGGAGGAAACAGCAATGACATGGGTTCAATCGTTCCGTCGCACCGCCCTGGCCTCGGCTATGCTGCTGGCCGCGGCTTCGGCCCTGGCGGGCGCGGCAGCCGCGCAGACCGTCGAGTCCATCAAGAAGGGCGGCGTACTCAAGATCGGCTCGCAGGTCTCCCAGGTTCCGTGGGGCTTCAGCGACGCCTCGGGCAAGCTGACCGGCTTCGACATCGAGCTCGGCGAGATGCTCGCCAAGGATCTCGGCGTCAAGGCAGAGGTGACGCCGGTCACCTCCAGCAACCGCGTCGCGGCGCTGCTGACCGGCCAGGTCGACGTGCTGGCGGCGGTGATGGGCATCTTCGCCGATCGGCAGAAGGTCGTGCTGTTCTCGCGGCCCTACACCACCAACGACACGATCTATATCGGCAAGGTCGGCGCCAACATCAAAGGCTGGGATGACCTGAAGGGCGTGCGCGTCGGCGTTCCGCGCGGCACGCCGCAGGACATCGCCATCACCAAGGCGGCACCGGCGGGCGCGACGATCCAGCGCTTCGACGACGACGCCAGCACCGTGCAGGCGCTGATCGCCGGGCAGGTGGACATGATCGGTGGCGCGGCGACGCAGGTGCCCAACATCGCCCAGGTGGTCGGACCCGGCAAGTTCGAGCAGAAGTTCGTCGTGGCGCGAGCCTACAACGCCTTCGCAGTGCGCCCCGGATCGCGCGAATGGGCCGATTACCTCAGCGATTTCGTCGCCCGCAAGCTCGCCAGCGGTGAATTGCCTGCCCTCTACAAGAAGTGGATCGGCGGCGAGCTCGCCAAGATGCCGACGACTGGCGAGGGCGAGGCCGCTCTTCCGATCTCGGTGGTGCAGTAAGCGGCGCGCGGGCGGCGTCATGCCGCCCGCCTTTTTCCAAACGAGTAACTCATGTCTGATCAAAAAAGCCGCGCGGATCTGTCCGCCCAGGCGCCGATCGTCGAGATCGCGGCGCTTCAAAAATGGTTCGGCGACTTCCAGGTCCTGAAGGACATCTCCCTGACGGTCGCCCGCGGCGAGCGCATCGTGATCTGCGGCCCGTCCGGCTCGGGCAAGTCGACGCTGATCCGCTGCATCAACAGCCTCGAGCGCTATCAGCAGGGTCGGCTCGTCGTCGATGGCTACGACCTGGGTGCCGGGCAGAAGAATATCGATGCCGTGCGGGCCGAGGTCGGCATGGTCTTCCAGCAGTTCAACCTCTTCCCCCATCTGACCGTGATCGAGAACTGCATGCTGGCGCCGATGAAGGTGCGCGGCACCTCCAAAAAGGAGGCGCTGGAACTGGCTCTGCGCTTCCTCGCCCGGGTGCGGATCGGGGACCAGGCGCAGAAATATCCGGCGCAGCTCTCCGGCGGCCAGCAGCAGCGGGTGGCGATCGCACGCGCCTTGTGCATGACGCCTAAGATCATGCTGTTCGACGAGCCGACCTCCGCCCTTGATCCCGAGATGGTCAAGGAGGTGCTCGACACCATGGTCGGCCTCGCCGAGGACGGCATGACTATGCTCTGCGTCACCCATGAGATGGGCTTTGCCCGCATGGTGGCCGATCGCGTGATCTTCATGGATCGCGGCGAGATCATCGAGAGCGGACAGCCGGAGCCCTTCTTCGCGAACCCGCAAAACCCCCGCACACAGGCCTTTCTTGGCCAGCTCCTGCACTGACGACCGCGTTGCGCTGCGTGCCCGCTAGGGCGACCGTTTTCCAAAGGACCCATCATGCTCCCGGGCAAGTTTTACGACGAGATCGAGATCGGCGACGAGCGCCTGACGCCGCGCGTCACCGTCACCGAGGGCCATGTCCTGGCCTATGCCGGCGTCGCGGGCGATTTCTCGCCGATCCACATGGACGAGGTCTATGCGCAGTCGACCGTCTTCGGCGGGCGTATCGCCCATGGGCTGATGGGCCTTTCCCTCACCGACGGCATGAAGGTGCAGTCCGGCTTCTTCCGCGATGGCATCGCGCTGGGCTGGAGCTGGAAGTTCAGGAAGCCAATCCGCATCGGCGACACGCTGCAGGTGAAGTTCCGCGTCGCCGACATGCGCATTCCGAAGAGCCGAGACGACATGGGCATCCTGATCATCGCCATCGAGCTCCTCAACCAGCATGGCGAGGTGGTGCAGGAGGGTGAGCACCAGCTGATGGTTCCCCGCAAGCCAGACGCCGCGCCGGCGGAGACCGTCTGATGGCCCGCAACAAGTTCAAGACGGCCGATCAGGCCGTCGCGATGATCAAGGACGGCGACACCGTTGCGCTGATCGGTGGTGGTGGTGGCCTGATGGAGGCCACGCACACCTTTCGCGCTGTCTCGCGTCGCTTCCTCTCGACCGGCTATCCGCGCAACCTCACCGTGCTGCACGCGCTCGGGATCGGCGACAAGAAGACCGAGGGGATGAACCATTTCGCCCATGAGGGGCTCGTCAAGCGCGTCATCGGCGGCCATTGGGTCTGGTCGCCGAAAATGCAGGAGATGGCGCGCGACGAGAAGATCGAGGCCTATGTCCTGCCGAGCGGCTGCGTGATGCAGCTTTATCGCGAGATCGGCGGGCAGCGACCGGGGCTGTTCACCCATGTCGGCCTGGGCACCTTCGTCGATCCGCGGCACCAGGGCGGCAAGATGAACGCCTCCGCCAAGGAGGACCTGGTCGAGGTCGTCAATCTCGGCGGGCAGGAGTTGCTCTGGTACAAATCCTTCCCGATCAACGTCGCGATCATCCGCGGCTCCTTTGGCGATGCCGACGGCAATATCAGCCTCGATCAGGAGGCGGCGAATGTGGATGTCTACGCCGCGGCGCTTGCGGCGCATAATTCCGGCGGCATCGTCATCGCGCAGGTTCGCACGGCGGTGGATGTGAATTCGCTTCCGGCACGCTCGGTCCGGGTTCCCGGCGCCATCGTCGATGCCGTGGTGGTCGATCCCGACCAGCGCATGAGCTACGATCTGCCCTATGATCCGCTGATCTCCGGCGAGCGCCGCGGCCCGACGCCGCTCAATCCGCCGGATCCGCTCAACATCCGCTCGCTGATCGCACGCCGTGCCTATCAGGAACTGACCGAGGGCGACGTCATCAATTTCGGCGTCGGCATCGGTGAGGGCGTCGCCAAGATGGTCGCCGAGCGCGGCGAGGTGGGGCGCTACTACCAGACCATCGAGCACGGAACCTATGGCGGCTCGCTGCTCGTGGGACTGCTCTTCGGCTTCGCGAGGAGCGCCTCGGCCATGATCGACGGTCCCTCGCAGTTCGACTTCTATGCCGGCGGCGGGCTCGATACCGCCTTTCTCGGCTTCGGCGAATTGGACGAAGCGGGCGACGTCAACGTCTCGAAGCTCGGCGGTCTGACGGTCGGCCCCGGCGGCTTCATGGACATCGCCCAGAACGCCAAGAAGGTCGTGTTCTGCGGCACCTTCGACACCAAGGGCAGCAAGCTGGAGGTCGGTGGCGGCAAGCTCGCCATCTCCCAGCACGGCAGCGTGCGCAAGCTTGTCCGCAAGGTCGAGCAGATCACCTATTCCGGCAAGCAGGCGCTGAAGCGCGGCCACAAGGCTGTCTTTGTCACGGAGCGGGCCGTCTTCCATCTCGAGAACGAGGGGCTTGTCCTGAGCGAGGTCGCGCCCGGCATCGACATTCGCCACGATATCCTCGAGCGCATGGACTTCATGCCGCTGATCCCGCGCGATCCGCAGCTTATGGACAGCGCGATCTTCACCGACTGAACCGGCCTTCGATCCATTCCGAGGACATCATGGAATACCGCAATCTCGGCCGTACCGGTCTGAAAGTCTCCCGCATCGCGCTGGGCTGCATGAGCTATGGCGATCCGACGCGCGGCAATCACAGCTGGGTGATGCGCGAGGAGGAGGGCCGTCCCTTCATCCGCACGGCGCTGGACGCCGGCATCAACTTCTTCGACACGGCCAATGTCTATTCGGACGGGGCGAGCGAGGAGGTGCTCGGCCGCGCCATCCGCGACTTCACCACGCGCGAGGCCGTGGTCATCGCCACCAAGGTCTATGGCCGCATGCGTCCCGATGCGAACGGGCAGGGCCTGTCGCGCAAGGCGATCTTCGCGGAGATCGACGCCAGCCTGAAGCGCCTTGGTACCGATTATGTTGATCTCTACCAGATTCACCGCTGGGACTACGAGACGCCGATCGAGGAGACACTGGAGGCCCTCAGCGACGTCGTGAAGGCCGGCAAGGCCCGCTATCTCGGCGGGTCATCGATGCATGCCTGGCAGTTCATGAAGGTGCTCGGGCTGCAGCGCCAGCACGGCTGGGCCCCGTTCGTCTCGATGCAGAACCATCTCAATCTGCTCTATCGGGAAGAAGAGCGGGAGATGCTGCCGCTGTGCCGCTCCGAGGGGATCGGCGTGGTACCCTGGTCGCCGCTGGCGCGTGGGCGCCTGACGCGGCCCTGGCAGGACGAGCCGGCGACGGCCCGCGCCGCCACCGACGAGGTCGGCAAGGGCTTCTACGACAAGTCCAAGAACGCCGACCGCGCGGTGGTCGATCGCCTCGGCGTGATCGCCGACGAACGCGGCGTGCCGCGGGCCCAGATCGCTCTCGCCTGGCTGCTTCACAAAGAGGGCGTCACGGCGCCGCTGGTGGGCGCTACCAAGATGGCACAGCTCGACGACGCGCTCTCGGCATTGTCGGTGACGCTATCGCCAGCCGATATCGCCGCTTTGGAGGAGCCCTACGTCGCTCATGAGGTCTCGGGCTTCGCCTGACCGGTAGGGGAGTCATGGGCGATGCTCCAATAGGAGCGACCGAAGGAGATGATGAAGAACTGGCAAGCCAGGTAAGGCTTCGACAGAGGTCGGTGCCCGGACTTGGACAACCGGGTGCGCTATCGGCACCAGCGGTGAAGCTGACGGAGATGGATCGATGCTGATCAGAGGGCACCACGACGTCACGCCGGCCGTGTTGGAGGTCATGCAGCGGACGCGCGACCTACGGATGCGTGAGATCATGACGTCGCTGGTAACGCATCTGCACGGCTTCGTCCGCGATGTTCGCCTAACCGAGGCCGAGTTTCGCGAAGCGACGGCGGTGCTGAACGAGATCGGGGCGCTCGTCTCCGACACACATAACGAGTTCGTATTGATGGCGGGCTCGCTCGGTATCTCCTCGCTCGTCTGCCTTCTGAACAATGGCGATGGCGGCAACACGGAAACCTCGCAGTCCTTGCTCGGCCCGTTCTGGCGGCTGAACGCGCCGCATGTCGCTAATGGCGGCACGATCGTCAGGTCGGACACGCCTGGCGAGCCGCTTTTCGTCACGGCGAGGGTGGTGGATGGCTCAGGCCAGCCGATCGAGGGCGCCGAGGTCGATGTCTGGCATGCCTCGCCTGTCGGCCTTTATGAAAACCAGGACCCTGAGCAGGCTGAGATGAACCTGCGCGGCAAGTTCACGACGGATGCCGAGGGACGCTTCTGGTTCAGCTCGGTGATGATGGTCGGCTATCCGATCCCGACCAATGGCGTGGTCGGTCGTCTGCTGGAGGCACAAGGCCGCCACCCGATGCGGCCGGCGCATCTGCATGCGCTGATCTTCAAGCCCGGCTTCAAGGTGCTGGTTTCCCAAGTCTACGACGCCAATGATCCCCACATCGATTCCGACGTGCAGTTCGGCGTGACCAAGGCGCTGTTGGGCGACTTCGTTCGCCATGACGAGCCGCATCCGGCCGATGGCACCGTCGCGTCGCCCTGGTACGCGCTCGACTACACCTATGTGATGGAGCCGGGAGAGGCTGTCCTGCCCCGGCCGCCAATCAAGTAGGCCTGACCGAAAAGGATGCCTGCCGTGCTGACCGAAGACGACCGCCACAAGGCTGCGGACGCCATCCTGCGAGCGGAGCGCGAACGCATAGCGTGCCCTCAATTGTCGAAGACCTTCCCAGAGATGGAGATCGAGGACGCCTATCGCGTGCAGGATCTGTGGGCCGAGGCACGGATCGCTGCCGGTGCGAGGCTGGCCGGCCACAAGATCGGGCTGACCTCCCGAGCGATGCAAATGGCGTCGAAGATGACCGAGCCGGATTATGGCCGCATCCTCGACGACGCGCTCTACAACGACGGCGCCCAGATCAAGGCCGAGACCTTCATCAAGCCGCGGCTCGAAGTCGAGCTGGCCTTCATCATGGGCGAAGACCTTTCCGGCCCGTCCTGCCGCGTCCATGACGTGATGCGTGCCGCCGAGTTCGTCGTGCCGGCGCTGGAAATCATCGACTACCGCACGGAAGTGCCGCGCGCGATCGTCGACACGATCGCCGACAACGCCGCCTTTGGCGCGATTGTGCTCGGCGGTCGCACGATCCGCCCTTTCGACGTCGATGTTCGCTGGATCGGTGCCACGCTGGCCCAGAACGGCATCATCGAGGAAAGCGGCGTCTCGGCCGCGATCATGGGCCACCCCGCCGCCGGCATCGCCTGGCTGGTCAATAAGCTTCACGCTGTCGGGGCCGGGCTGAAGAAGGGACAGATCGTACTCGGCGGCTCCTTCACCCGCCCGGTGGACATCAGGAGAGGTGATGTGATCCACGCCGATTACGGGCCGTTGGGCGCGATTGGTGTTTCATTCTTCTGACGGCCGGCCATACCGATCGCTGCCGATCCGCAGTTGCCGTTACTTTCTCGGAAGCTATGCCGCTCCAACTACCGGGGCAGCAGTCCGCCGGCTGCATCAGCTTGGAGTGTCCGCTTGCGGGCAAGGCGCGAACGGCAGCCAGTGGCGCAACGCGGAAGCGGATGTTCCCATAATCTGGAGAAGCAGTCGGAAGACTTCATCCTTCAAACGACTGTCGGTGTTTCAGGCCCCGCAACCAACCAAAACCAAAACCCCGCCTCGCCACGAGACGGGGTTCTTGTGTTCTGGCCATGGCCAACGCCTCGTCGCCACGTTCAGTCCAGGATGGTGCCCAGCGTGGCGGCCAGCGCGTGCACCGGCCGCGTATGGGTCCGGGCGTCAGTACGAGCCTATGAGGGTCGCGGCGCAGCTTCGGCATCCGAGCCTCGATCGCGTGGCAGCCTCAATCGGATCGGCAAGGCCCATCTCTCTCGCCCTCATCATGTACGCCATGCTGCGCGGGGCACCTTGTTCGAAGCCCGAGATAGCGTGGCCTTCCTCTTGCCCGCGGTGATGCTCCCAAGCCGACCCGATGGCGGCGCCTGGTGAGGGAACGCAGGGACGGACGATCCGCGAGGGTCGACGGATGGGCTTCGAAGCCCGCTTCGAGACAATGCAACCTCCGGCCCTGTGAGACCCGATGTAGCACCACCGGCCCCCAAATCGGCGAGCGCGGACAGAACCTTGAAACCCTCAAGGGACAGCCGCCAAGCAGCCCAAAATCACAGTCTCGACCCTAATATACATCCACCTGATAGCGTCCGGCCCTCCGCAGGGACGCGACATAGGCGATTGCGTCTTCGGCAGAGCGTCCGCCATGCTCCGCGACGACGTCGATGAGAGTGCGCTCGACATCCTTCGCCATGCGCTTGGCGTCGCCGCAGACGTAGAAATGCGCACCCATTTCAAGCCACGACCAGATTTCGCCGCCGCGTTCGCGCATGCGGTCCTGGACGTAGACCTTCTCGCCGTCGCGCGACCAGGCGAGCGTCAGGTTGGAGAGGAAGCCCGAATCCTTCATCGCCTGCAGCTCGTCCTCGTAGAAGAAATCGCAGGCCCGGCGCTGATGGCCGAAGAACAGCCAGTTGCGGCCCGGCGCCTTGGTCGCCTGCCGATCGTGCAGGAAGGCGCGGAAGGGCGCCACGCCCGTACCCGGACCGCACATGATGATCGGAGTCGCCGGGTCGGGCGGCAGGGCGAAACCATGGGCGCGCTGGACATAAACGGGCACCTTGTCACCGGGAGCGACGCGCTCTGCTAGGAAGGTCGAGGCGACGCCCCAGCGCGGGCGCGAGCCGACCTTGTAGCGCACTGCATCGACCGTCAGGGTGATGCGGCGGGGTGTGGCGTGGTGCGAGGACGAGATCGAATAGAGCCGCGGCTGGAGCGGATCGAGCGCCTCGACGAAGGCCTCCGCCGAGAGGCGCGCCTGCGAGAACTTGTGCAGCGCGCCGAGCACGTCGAGTCGGTCGAGATCGCCGTCGGGGTCGTCGCCCGCGGCAAGGCGCCGGGCTTTTGCACGCGCCTCGCCGCCGGTGACATAGGACATGAGCTGAAACAGGGCGTCCGGCGCCGGGCCGAGCGCGCAGTCGGTCATCAGTTTTTCGCGCAACGGCTTGCCGGCGATCTCGGCATCCGGCCGCGCGCCCAGGAGCGCGACCACGGCGTCGACGAGGCGCGGATCGTTCTGCGCGACGACGCCGAACGCATCGCCGACGATGTAGTCGAGGCCGCATTCCGAGAGATCGAACTCGACGTGCCAAGTCTCCTTTTCCGAGCCGGGGCCATTGAGCTTTCTGCGGGACAGGAAGGTGGCGAGCGCGGGATTCTCGCGGCAACGGCCCTTCGGAACCGGTTCCGCAGCTGGTGCGGCCCCGGCAGGAACGGCGGGGGCGGCGGCCCCGGGCTCCTCCATCAATGTCTTGATCTGGCGCAGCGTTTCCTTGCCGCCCGGCGCGCAGAGATTGAGCCGCCCTTCGGCGCCTGATGCGATGGCCGCGGAATAGGTCTCGCAGACATAGCCGCATTGCCCGCAATCCTGCTGGGCCATCGCCGCATAGAGCCGGCGGGGCAGGGGCTTGCCTTCGGCCAGCGTCATGCGCTCGGCCATTTCGAGCGACGGGTCGTGCCAGGGCGCACCATCCTCGGCCTCGGTCATGACCGCGGCGTTCTCGGTGGGCGACAGCGCCGTGACGCCGGCGTTGTCGAGCGAGAGCAGGCCGGCGAAGAATCCGTTGAGCCAGGAGCGCTGCTCGTCGCTGAAAGGAGCAGTCGCGGGGATGACCTGGACGATGGGGGCAGGCGTCTGGACGGTCACGCTGCAGCCTCCGTCCTTGCGACCAGAACCGTCAGCGCCTCCATGTCGTGGCGCCGCGCGAAGGCGACGAAACTCTCGTCAGGGGTGGCCCGGTGCATCTGCCACGCATCCAGGATCGACTTGACGACGGCCGGCGCCTCCTCGGCCTTGATCTTCTCGCGAAAGGCCCGGGCGATGCCGCCATCGACGCCGTAACCGCCGCCGACATAGAGGTCGTACCCCTCGACCGTGTCGCCTTCTTCCCCCACCGGGACCCTGGCGCCGATCAGCCCGATATCGCCGATATAGTGCTGCGCGCAGGAGTTGTGGCAGCCGGTGAGATGGATGTTGACCGGCTGGTCCAGCACGATCTGCGGCTCGCAATGCGCGGCGATGGCGAGTGCGTCTTCCTTGGTGTGGGCGGCCGCGAACTTGCAGCCGGTGGCGCCGGTGCAGGCGATCAGCCCGGCCCGCAGCAGAGAGGCTTCGGCCGAAAGCCCGATGGCCTCGAGGTTGGCGAGCACATCATCGACGCTTGCATCCGGCACGCCAGAGATCAGCAGGTTCTGCCAGACGGTGAGGCGGATATCGCCGTCGCCACTGTGTCGGGCGATTGCGGCGATGACGCGCATCTGTGCCACGGTGAGCTTGCCGACCGGCAGCGCGACACCGATCCAGTTCAGCCCGGCCTGCGCCTGCGCGTGGACGCCGATATGGGCCAGGCGGTCATAGGCCGGACGCGGCGCGACGAACGTTGCTCCGACCCGGACCAGCCTGCGGCCGAGCTTCTCCTCCACTGCGACTAGAAACCTGTCGAACCCCCAATCGTCCAGGACGTATTTCAGCCGGGCCTTGTTGCGGTCGCTGCGGTTGCCGTTCGCCGTAAAGACGCGGATGACGGCATCGGCTACCGCGACCGCGTCCGAGGGAGCCACGACGACGCCGGTGTCGCGCGCCAGATCCCTGTGGCCGGTGATGCCGCCGAGCGCGAGCCGATACCAGACGCCGGGACGGACCGGCTCGCCTTCGAAGCTCGCGCCTTCGACGACCTCGATCGCCTGGAAGCCGATGTCGTTGGTGTCCTCGAGCGTCGCGATCGAGCCGGCGCCGTCGAAGGCGACGTTGAACTTGCGCGGCAGCCCGTAGAGCGAGCGGTCGTTCAGGATGTGATGATGCCAGGCCCTGGCATGCGGCCTTGTATCCAGCAGTTCGCGCGGGTCGATCCCGGCGGTGGCCGAGCCGGTGACGTTACGGATGTTGTCGGCACCGGAGCCCTTCGCCGTCAGGCCGAGATCGCTCAGCGCTTCGATGAACGCAGGAGCGTTCTGCGCCTCGATTTCTCGGACCTGCAGGTTGGCCCGGGTGGTGACATGCGCATAGCCACCTCCGAGGTGCTCGGCGAGATCGGCGACGCCGGCGAACTGCCAGTGCGTCAGGATGCCGTTGGGAATGCGCAGCCGGCACATGTAGCTGTTCTGCGCCGGCGCCACATAGAAAAGGCCCTGATAGCGCCAGCGGAAATTATCGTCCGGTTTGGGATAGGTGCCGCTTTCGGCCTGGGCCTTGAAGCGGGCATAGGCATCGAAGGGGTGCTCGGTCGCCTTCCACTTCTCCTGTTCGGCGAGCTTGCCGCCTTTTGCGATCGTCCTCGCCTGCGCCTCCCGATGCTCCTTGTCCGGCCCGGCCGGCACGGAGGCCGCGCTGCCGGGGCCCGAGCCGAGCGGCGCCAGCCCGCGCGCCGTGCGGGTGGACTGCATGCCGCTGACGAAGCCTTCGAGATAGCGCTTCTGGTCGGGCGTGAAATCGTCGCTCATGACCGGATCCGTCACGCCGCCTCGACGAAGCGATGGCGCTCGTAGAGGAATTTCAGCACCGCCTCGCGCGCGGCGATGTAGGTCCGGTCCGAGACCAGTTCGAGCCGCCGCCGCGGGCGGACGAGCTTGACGTCGAGCACCTCGCCGATGCGGGCCGAAGGGCCGTTCGTCATCATCACGATCCGGTCGGAAAGCAGCACGGCTTCATCGACGTCGTGGGTGATCATGATCATGGTGTTGCCGAGTGCGGCGTGGATCTGCATCACGGAATCCTGCAGGTGGGCGCGGGTCAGCGCGTCGAGCGCGCCGAAGGGCTCGTCGAGCAGCAGGATCTTCGGCTCCATGGCGAGCCCGCGCGCGATGCCGACGCGCTGCTTCATGCCGCCGGAAATCTCGCCGGGTCGCCTGTCCTTCGCATGGGCCATCTGGACGAGGTCGAGATTGTGCATGATCCAGTCATGCCGATCGGCCTTGCTCTTCCTGCCGCCGAAGACCTTGTTCACGGCGAGCGCGACATTGTCGTAGACCGTGAGCCACGGCAGCAGCGAGTGGTTCTGGAACACCACGGCGCGGTCCGGCCCGGGCGCGTTGACCTCCTTGCCTTCCAGCAGGATGCCGCCGGTCGTCGCAGGCGTCAGCCCCGCGACGATGTTGAGCAGGGTCGACTTGCCGCAGCCGGAATGCCCGATGATCGAGACGAACTCGCCCTTGTCGATGACGAGGTTGATATCCTTGAGCACTTCGGTGGTGGCGGCGCCCCGCTGGAAGCGCTTGTCGACATGGTCGATCTTCAGATAGCTCATCGCTTGCCCCTCAGTTGGTTGCGGTGCCGCGGGTGACGACATGGCCGATGAGGGCGACGAGGCGGTCGAGCAGGAAGCCGACCACGCCGATATAGACCAGCGCCACGATGATGTCGGAGAGGCGGGACGAGTTCCATGCGTCCCAGATGAAGAAGCCGATGCCGACGCCGCCGGTCAGCATCTCGGCGGCGACGATGGCGAGCCACGACAGCCCGACGCCGATCCGCAGGCCCGTGAAGATGTAAGGCGCCGCCGCCGGCACCATGATCCTGTAGAAGAACTCGATCTGGTTCAGACGCAGCACCTGCGCCACATTGCGATAGTCCTGCGGGATGTTGCGGATGCCGACGGCCGTATTGATGATCACCGGCCAGATCGCGGTGATGAAGATCACGAAGATCGCCGAGGGCTGGCTGTCGCGGAAGGCGGCGAGCGAGAGCGGCAGCCAGGCCAGCGGCGGCACGGTGCGCAACACCTGGAAAATCGGGTCGAGCCCGCGCATCGCCCAGACCGACTGGCCGACCAGCACGCCGAGCAGGATGCCGACGACCGCCGCGAGGCTGAAGCCGATGGCGACCCGCTGCAGCGAGACGAGAATGCGCCAGCCCAGCCCGATATCCTGCGAGCCCGCCCAGTAGAACGGTTGGACGATCAGATCCTTCGCCTCTTCCCAAATCTTCGTCGGAGGCGGCAGTGAGGATTGCGGTCCATGCGCGGCGAGCTGCCAGAACAGCAGGATCAGCGCGACCGTGATCAGCGGCGGCAGCAGGTTGGCGAGAGCGCCTCTTGCCAAGGGAGCGAGCTTTGCCAGGAAGGGCTTGGCAGGCCCCACCGGCAACGGCACGACCTCGGACGGTTTGCCCGGGAGCGCGACGACCGCGGCGCCCGCACCCGCATCTTTCAAGACAGGCTGACCCATGTTTCAGTCTCTCCTTTGACCGAGCGTTCGGTTGCGTTCGTCATGCCGTCTCGCGCGCCTGCGCACCGATGCGGCGGATTTCAGGGAGGCAGGAGCCGCAATTGGTCCCCGCCTTGAGTTGAACGCCGATCTCCTCGGCCGTCGCCGCGCCTGCCTCGAAGGCGGTGCGGATCGCGTTCAGCCCCACCCCGAAGCAGGCACAGACGGTCGGGCCGGGCGCCGGTCCCCCGGGCTGACGTCCAGAGAGGAGGGAGAGCCGGCGTTCCACGATCGACGCCGGATCGGCGAAGACGGTCTTGACGGTGTCCCAGAGAGGCGCGTGGCCCGCCCGTGCGAGGAAGAGCGTGGCGACGAGCCGCCCCGCCCGGAACACGGCGCAGCGATAATGGCCGCCTTCATGGTCGACCAGCTCGGTCAGTTCGTCCGTGCCGAAGCGTTCGCGCACCAGCGCCGCGAGCGCATCGACGGCGGCGTCGGTCGCGAAAAGCCGGCCTTCGCCGCCCTGCACCGCAAGCCGCGACCACCAGCCTCCCGACGGCAGGTCGAAGGGGCCGCGTGACAGGACAAAGCCTTCGAAACGATAGGCCACTGCTGCAATGGAGACCGGTGTCGCCTTCAATTCGGGCTGCCCTGAGAAGGGGTCGCAGCACGGCTGCGCGAGGGCGCCGATACGGGCATCGGAGGCCGTCTCGCCGGACCAGTGGATCGGCGCGAATACGGTCCCCTCGGTTACGCCGGTGTCTGCTGCCACCCTCAGCACCGCGCTGCCGTAAGCGCTGGCGAGCCGGGCGAACCCACCCTCGGCCAGCCCGAAGCGAGCGATCTCGGCCGGATGGACGTGCACCGAGGGCTCGGCGGCATGGACGCTGAGCCGGGGGCTGAGGCCGGTCCGGGTCATGCTGTGCCAGTGGTCTCGAACCCGCCCGGTGTTCAGCAGCAGCGGGAAAATCTCGCTCACCGGCGAGGCGAGCTTGGGTCCGGCGAGCAGGCTCATCCGTGCGCGGCGCTCCGGACCGAAGAACGAGCCGTCCCCGAAGAGCCGCGCGGTGCCATGCGGCCGATCGGCCGGCGCGGGCCATTGCACCGGCTTGAGCGCATCATAGGCGGCTCTTGTAAGGTCGGCGTGGGCGCCGATGTCGAAATCGCGCGTTCCCTCGTTCTCGAAGGCCGAGAGAGCGGCGTGCTCGGCATGGATCTCGTACGGGCCGGCATGGGCGAAGCTCTTCCCGAAGCCGAGACGCTTGGCGACCTCGCAGATGATCCACCAGTCCGGCCTTGCTTCGCCGGGGAGGGGCAGGAAGGGGCGCTGGCGCGAGATCCGGCGTTCGGAATTGGTGACGGTCCCGTCCTTCTCGCCCCAGGCAGCGGCCGGCAGGATGTAGTGAGGCCCGGCCGCGAGCGTGTCGTTCGAGAGCACGTTCTCCGAGACGATGAAGAGGTCGAGGCCGGCGAGCGTGTCGCGTACCTTGTCCGCATCCGGCAGGGAGACAGCAGGATTCGTCGCCATCACCCACATCGCGCGGATGCGGCGTCGGGCGACCGCTTCCAGCATCTGGACGGCCTTCAGACCTTCGTCGCGTGCCATGTTCGGCGCGTTCCAGAAGCGGCGGACGCGGTCGATCTCCTCGGCGCCATAGCCCATATGGGCGGCGAGCATATTGGCGAGCCCGCCGACTTCGCGCCCACCCATGGCGTTCGGCTGCCCGGTGAGCGAAAACGGTCCGCAGCCGGCGCGCCCGATCCGCCCCGTCGCGAGGTGGCAGTTCAGGATCGCGGCCACCTTGTCCGTGCCCTGCGCCGACTGGTTGACGCCCTGGCTCCAGGCCGTGACCACGCGCGGCGTGCTCGCCCAGAGCTCGTAGAAGGCCGCGATCCGGTCGGCCGGAACACCGGTTGCAAGGGATACCGAGGCCAACGCGGGCGCGATTGCGCGCGCATTGGCCAGCGCCTCCTCGAGACCCGTCACATGACACGTTACATAGCCCCGGTCGACGAGGCCACGATCGCAGAGGTGAACGAGCAGTCCGGCGAAGAGCACGGCGTCGGAGCCGGGCTTCAGCGTCAGCACCATGTCGGCTTCTTCCGCCGTCGCGGTCAGGCGTGGGTCGAGGACGACGAGGCGCGCGCCACGTTCGCGCCGGTTGTCCTGCATCCGCCGGAACAGGATCGGGTGGCACCAGGCCGTGTTCGAGCCGACCAGGACGATCAGGTCGGCGCTGTCGAAATCCTCATACGCGCCGGGCACGGTGTCCGAGCCGAAGACCCGCCGCTGCGCCGCGACCGTCGAGGACATGCAGAGCCGCGAATTGGTGTCGACATGCGGCGTGCCGATGAAGCCCTTCGCCAGCTTGTTGGCGACGTAGTAGTCCTCCGTCAGAAGCTGGCCCGATAGATAAAAGGCGACCGCCTCCGGGCCGTGCTCGGCGGCGATGGTCCGCAAACCTGTGGCGACGGCGCCGAGAGCTTCGTCCCAGCCGATCCTGTCGTAGCCGCCGGCGATGTTGCGCTTCAGCGGATGCAGCACCCGCCCGCCGAGCCCCAGCGTCTCGCCGAGCGCCGAGCCCTTCGAGCAGAGCCGTCCGCGATTGGCCGGGTGCTCCGGATCGCCGGCGATCGCGGCGCCGCCCAGCGCGTCGGGCGTGGCCACTACGCCGCAGCCGACACCGCAATAGGGGCAGGTCGTACGCACCGCCGCCGGGGCAAGGGGAGCGTCGTGGCGCATCAGGCGGCCGCCTCGATGCAATGGCTTTCGCCGAAAGGCAGGTCGGCGCGGATCGCGCCGACATCCTGGCCCGAGCGGATCAACCCCAGATAGAACAGGGCGCCGTGCGTATCGCCGACCAGCACGCAGCCGGCGAGCCGCCCGCCGCGTAGCACGAACTTGCGGTAGACGCCCGCGGCGGGATCGCGCAGCACGACCGTCTCGGCGCCGTCCCCCGCCTCGAACTCGCCGGCCGAGAACACGCCGACCCCGGAGACCTTGAGATTGGTCGAGAGCAGCGACCCCAGATAGGCGCCGTCGCGCCCGGCAAGGCGGGCGGCGAGCACCCGCGCCTGCTCATAGGCCGGCTCGACCAGCCCGTAGGCCAGTCCGCGATGCTCGGCGCACTCACCGATGGCGAAGATCGCGGGGTCGCTGGTGGCGAGGCCGTCATCGACCAGGATGCCGCGTCCGACGCCAAGTCCGGCCGCTTGCGCGATCTCGATATTCGGGCGCACGCCGATGGCGATGACCACCAGATCGGCGGGAATCTCGGTGCCGTCCGTGAGTTCGACGGCCTCGACATGGTCCCGGCCACGGAAGCCTTTCGTCTCGGCACGGAGGCGCACGTCGACGCCGCGCGCCGCCATCGCCGCGGCGAGCAGGCCCGCGCCCTCGCGGTCGAGCTGGCGCTCCATCAGGCGGTCGACGAGATGCAACAGCGTCACCTCCGCCCCGGCACGGGCAAGGCCATGGGCGGCCTCCAGCCCGAGCAGGCCGCCCCCGATGACGGCGACACGGGCGCCGCGCGCCGCATAGGACCGCATCATTCCGACATCGGCCGTATCGCGAAACGTCACGACACCCCTGAGCGCGCCGCCGGGGAAGGGCGGACGCAGCGGCGTCGAGCCGGTCGCGAGCACGAGCTTGCCGTAGGGCAGGTTCGACCCGCCGCGAAGCGTCACCACCCGGGCCGCCCGGTCGATGCGCTCGACGGAGCGGCCGTAGAAGGTGGATATGCCGCGATCGCGCCACCAGGCCGGGGGCTTGAGGTCGATGTCGTTCTCGCCGATCTCCCCGGCCAGCAGAGGCGAGAGCAGCACCCGGTTATAGGCCGGTCGGGGTTCGTCCCCGATCACCGCGACGGAATAGCGGCCGAGCGCGCGCTGGCTGAGCTCCTCAGCCAGCCGGGTCGCGGCCATGCCGTTGCCGACGATGATCAGGGGTTCGGCCATGGTCAGGCGATCCGCTTGATCTTCAGCGCGTTGAGGTAGTCCATCGGCGCCGCCGGATCGAATTTGACACCGTCGAAGAAGGTTTCGACGCCGCGGGAATCCGAGCTCGGCGTGCCCGCGATGCCGAGCGTCTTCGCGGCTTCCAGCCAGAGATCGGAGCGGTTGACCTTGTCGACGAGCGCCTTGACGTTGGTGTTCGCCTCGAACTTGCCCCAGCGGATGTTTTCGGTCACGAACCAGGTGTCGAGGCTCTTCCAGGGGTAGGAGACCGAGCCGCCTTCGCCCCAGAACTTCATCAGCAGGTTCGTCCCCTTGGCGACCTTGCCGCGCCCGTAATTGATGTCGCCCTTGATGCGGCCGATGATGTCCGGAACGGGAACGTTGAACCACTGGCGACGGCCGATGATCTCGGCCATCTCCTGCTTGTTCTCCATCTTCTCGCACCAGATCTGGGCTTCCATCGTCGCCATCATGATCGCCATCGCGGCCTTGGGATTCTGGTCGACGAAGTCGGCGCGCATGCCGAGCACCTTCTCGGGATGCTTGAACCAGATCTCGCCGGTGGTCGCGGCCGTGAAGCCGATGTTCTGGTTGACGAGCTGCTCGTTCCACGGCTCGCCGACGCAGAAGCAGTCCATGGTGCCGACCTTCATGTTCGCCACCATCTGCGGCGGCGGCACGACGATGGTCGAGACGTCCTTGTCGGGGTCGATGCCGCCGGCGGCGAGCCAGTAGCGCAGCCAGAGATCGTGCGTGCCGCCGGGGAAGGTCATCGCCGCCTTCACCTCCTTGCCCGCTGCCTTCTTCTTCTCGAAGGCCTCTTTCAGTGCCGAGCAATCGGTGCCGACCGGCAGATCCTTGTATTCGTTGGAGACCGAGAGGCCCTGGCAGTCCTCGTTCAGCCGCAGCAGCGTGTACATCGGGAGCGGCTGCCCGTTCTGCATGACCTTGCCGGTGCTGTAGAGATAGGGCTTTGGCGAGAGAATATGGCCGCCGTCGATGCCGTTGGCCTTGAAGCCGAGCGCCATGTTGTCCCGCGTCGCACCCCAGGAGGCCTGCTTGGCGATGTCCATGTCGGGCAGGCCGTATTTGGCGTATATGCCCTTTTCCTTGGCGATGATCAGAGGCGCGGCGTCGGTCAGCGCGATATAGCCGAGGCGCGTGCCCTTCACCTCCGGCCCGGAGCCCTGCGCGAACGCGCCGGAGGGCAGGGCGGATTTCGCCGCCGCGAGCAAGGCGGCGGTGCCGGACAGCCGGAGAAAGTGCCGGCGGCTGGTGCCGGGCTTCCGGGATGCGGCCGCCCTGGTTCCGGTCTTGAAGCTATGCGTCATCGATCGCCTCTCGGTTGCTGGAAAGCTGCCTGCGTAGATCGGGCCGAAATGCAGAAAACGCCGCGCGAAAGACGCCCGGGCGGGCGCATTCCGACAGCGACGTTGCTGTGTCTTCCGGATTGGGGAGCGCGGGCAGCATTGGCCGCGTCGCAGCAGGTGTTACAAGGATCGTGCCAACCGTGAGAGCCAACCGGCTGCTTTGGAATCGCAACAACTTGAATTGGGGATGACACCGGTTCGGCCTGGGCGACCGCATTGTTGCGATGCAAAATGGAGATGCATCTGCCTTCTTTTTAGGCTAGCGCCCCTCGGCGGCCGAAATGCCCTCGAAAGATGCAGGCAGGAAGACGCCTCGCGCGATCTCGCGGATCTCCGAAGTCACTGCGATCTGCCCGGCGCGCTGCATGCCTGACAGAACCCAGTCGGCGTCGTCGGGCTCGGGCCGCAGCGCCTCGCGATCGAAGCGCACGAAGGGCGCGATCCGGCGGGCCGGCCGGCCGGCACCTTGAATAAGATCGCCCTGCAGGATGCGCTCGATCAGCGCCGTCGGCAGCGCCAGCCGGTCCGGCGCCGAAAGATGCTGCGCCATGCGCGCGAAATTCTCCGGTCGGCAAGCCCAGGCGCTGGCCTTGAGGATCGCGACGCCGAGTTTCGTGACCGCCGCCGGACGGCGCAGCACGTCGTCGGCACGCCAGGCAAGAATCTTGTCGTGGCAGCCGCGCCTGAGATCGACGCCCGCATGCACCATGGCGCCGACGCCGGCCGCGACCGCGGCAGAGTTCCAGGGCGCACCGGCGCAGAAGCCGTCGATCCGCCCGCCGGCGAGCGCCTCGGCGGTCTGCGGCGGCGGAACGACCTCGCAGCGGACGTCTTCGCCCAGGACCAGCCCGCTCTTTGCGAGCCATTCCCCCAGCAGGTAGATGTGGGTCGAAAAACCGAACACGGCCGCGAAGGTCAGCGCCGGCAGGCCGGAGGCCCTGCGACGGGCGACCATCGCGGCGAGCGCGCGGGCCGAGACGGCGGTGTCGGACAAGTCGCCCTCCGCCAGGCGTGACAGCTCCTCGAAGCAGGGCAGCGACAGTGTGATCGCGGCCCCGTCGCGATTAAGGGCCAGCGGCGCCGCCATCGGCGCCCGGACGCCGCCGATGCCCAGCGTCGCGGCGATGGCTGCCGGTCCGAGCATATGGGCGGCATCGAACAGGCGCACGTTCAGCTTGTCGCGCAGGTTCGACCAGGAGACTTCGCGCACCAGCTCGAGATTGAGGCCTTCCGCTTCGGCGAAGCCTTCGTCCTTCGCCAGCACGAGCAGCGCGCAATCGACCAGCGGCATGAAGCCGACCCGCAGGTGCAGCGTCGTCATTTCAGCATCTCCGCGGCGGTGATGAGGGAGCGGGCGATGTCGACGAGCTTGCGCTTCTCGTTCATCGCGGTGCGGCGCATCAGGGCGTAGGCCTCGTCTTCGGAGAGACCCTTCAGGCGCATGACGATGCGCTTGGCCTGATCGATCGTTCGGCGGTCCTCGAGCTGCGAGCGCGCCTCGTCCAACTCCTCGCGCAGCCTGCGGAAGGCATTGAAGCGGCTGATGCAGGTTTGCAGGATCGGCTGCATCCGCTCCTTCTTGAGTCCGTCGACGATATAGGCGGAGACGCCGGCCTCGACCGCCGCCTCGATCGAGGCCGAGTCCGACTGGTCGACGAACATGGTGATGGGGCGGCGGATATGCCGGCTCACGAGGAACATGTCGGCGAGCGCATCGCGGCTGGGATCCTCGAGATCGATCACCACGACATCCGGGTCATGGGTTTCGATGGCGGCGACCAGACCCGTCGTCGCCGTCATGCGGACGAGCTGATCGTATCCCGCTTCCCGCAGGCCTTCCTCGATGATCGCGGCCCGGACTTGGTTGGCGTCCACGATGAGGATCCGCAGGTTGGGCTGCATGCCTTTCGATCGTTCCCTTGTCGTGATCCGCATCACTCAATCAGGAATCGTGCCACCGCTACTCTCTGGAGGGCGAGGCCTGGCGGCTCCCGATCGCGATGGACACCGCCTTTCGCATCGAAGCCGTCGAGGACGCCATGGCCCGCTTCGGCGAGCCGGAGAGCTTCAATACGCGCCAGCGCTCGCAGTTCACCAGCCGCGAGTTCACCGCCTTGCTGATCGCAGTCGACATCAGGATCAGCATGGACGGGAACGGCGCCTGGCGCGACGACGTGTTCGTCGAGCGCCTCTGGAAATCGGTCAAATGCGAGGAGCTCTGTCCCGCGGGCCTATGCCAGCGTGTCGGAGGCCCGTGCCTCGATCGGCCGGCATCTCGAGTTCTCCACCGCACGAAGGCCTCATCGGGGCCTGGGATGGCTGACGCCCGACCAGGCTTCCTTCAACGCGCTGCCGCCAATCCGGCGGCGGCATAGCCGAGACGGAAACCCACTTAGCAAACAGCGCCGAAGCTGTTCAGATAATCCGAGTCAGCTCGCAGGAAACACGCCGCCAGAGGCGGTCTGGCGGCGTGGTGTCTCCCTCGCTCGCGAAGATTTAGCTTCCCGAGCGCCCGGCGAGCTGCGGTACGAACATGTCGCTCCACTTGGCGGGCTTCACCTTGATCGAGCCGGCCTTGTGCATGAATTCGGCGAACTTCATCACGCCCTCGGGAGTCGTGGTGAAGCGAGCATCCTTGTCCTCGATCATCTCCTGCACATCGGCTGGGTCGACCTTCACCTTGGAGCCTTTGGCGAAGATCTCGGCGGCGAGCTTCTTGTCCTTGGCGATCAGGGCGTTGGCGTCGTCCATCGCGTCGATGAAGGCCTGCGTCATCTTCGGGTTGGCGTCGACGAACTTCTTCGGCGCGAAGGTTACGTCCAGCGTGAGGTTGCCGAGATAGTCGACCGAGTTGAGCACGCGGTGGATGCCGGGGCTCTTGGCCTCGATGTACTGGAAGGGCGGAGAGGTGAAATGCGCCTTGATCTCGGTCTTGCCGCCGACCAGCGCGGCGAGCGCCTCCGGATGCGGCAGGCTCACGGTCATGGGGTCCATCTTGGCGTAGTTGGCGTCGCCGAATTCCTTGGCGGCAATCATCTGAAGCACGACGGCGGCGAGCGAAGTCTTGATGCCGGGCAGGGCGATCTTGTCGCCCGACGTGAAGTCCTTCAGTGATTTCAGCTCCGGCTTGTTCGACATCATCCACAGCGCGGTCGAGCTCATCCCGGAGACGCCGACGACCTCGACGCCCGGGATACCCTTGGCCTTGGCCCAGAGGGTGACGAAGCCCGGCGCGCCGGTGCCGGCGAAGTCGAGCGTGCCGGCCATCATCGCGTCGTTGATGACGTTGCCGCCGTCGAGCATCAGCCAGGTGACCTTGATGTCGCCGAGGCCGGCGGCCTTGGCGCGCTTCTCCAGGAACTGCTGGTCCTGCATCACGATGAGCGGCAGGTAGAGGATGCCGAAGCCCTTGGAGATGCGGACCTCCGAGACTTCGGCCCGGGCCGGGGCGGTGGCGAGCGCTGCGCCGAGGGCTGCGATCGTGAAGGCGGTGCGCAGGAATGTCTTGAATGCCATGGGTTGCTTTCCTCCGAGTGACGGCCGTTCGGCCTTGTGAAGTTCCGATATCAGTGCTGCATGCCCCAGCGGCGGATCGTCCTGCGCTCGATCGTGGCGAAGACGACGTTCTCGACGAAGAGGCCGATCAGGATGACGGTGAACAGGCCGGCGAAGACGTTGGCCGTCTCGAGCTGGTTGCGGTTCTCGAAGATGAACCAGCCGAGGCCGCCGGAGCCCGAGGAGACGCCGAAGACGAGCTCGGCCGCGATCAGGGTGCGCCAGGCGAAGGCCCAGCCGACCTTGAGGCCGGTCAGGATCGCCGGGAAGGCGGCCGGGATCAGGATGAGCCGTACCAGCTTCAGGCCGCGCAACCCGTAGTTCTGCCCGACCATGCGCAGCGTGTTCGAGACCGAGCGGAAGCCGGCATGGGTGTTGAGCGCGATCGCCCAGAGCACGGAATGGACGAGCACGAAGATGACGCTGCCGGTGCCGAGCCCGAACCAGATCAGCGCCAGCGGCAGGAGCGCGATCGCCGGCAGCGGGTTGAACATCGAGGTCAGGGTTTCCAGGAGGTCGGCGCCGATGCGCGAGCCGATCGCCAGCGTCGTCAGCAGGGCGGCGAGCACGATGCCGATGCCGTAGCCGATGACAAGGGTCTGCAGCGAGACCAGCGTGCGCGCCGGAATGACGCCGTTGGCGATGTTCTCGACGAAGGCCTGGACGGTCTGGCCGAAGGTCGGGAAGAGCAGGGGGTTGCCGAGCCAGCGGCCATAGGCCTCCCAGGCGAGGGCGAGCACCGCGAGGATCAGGCCCTTGCGGACGAAGCCGAGGCGATAGACCCGCTCGGCCCAGCCGATGGTCTTGGCGACAACGGGGGCGTCGCTGGAATTGACGTCGCGGATGATTTCCGGACGGAAGCTGACGAGGTCGGTCATGTCGGTCTCCTCCGGTTCAATGATGCGCGAACAGCATGTCGTTGATGCGGGTTTCGAGCGCGGCCTGCTTGCCCGAGCCCATCTCCTCGGGCGGCACGCTGTTGAGCTCGGCCTTGACCTCGCCCGGATGCGGCGAGAGCAGCAGGATGCGGGTGCCGATCTTGATCGCCTCCTCGATCGAGTGGGTGACGAAGAGCACGGTGAACTTCGTGTCGTCCCAGAGCCGCAGCAGCTCGTCCTGCATCTTGCGGCGGGTGAGGGCGTCGAGGGCGGCGAAGGGCTCGTCCATCAGCAGGACGTCTGGCTCCATCGCCATGCCGCGCGCGATGGCAACGCGCTGCTTCATGCCGCCCGAGAGCATATGCGGATAGCTGTCGATGAACTTGGAGAGCCCGACCTTGTCGATATAGGAGCGGGCGCGCTCCTCGGCCTCGGCCTGCGTGGCGCGGCCCGAGGCGGTCAGCGCGAAGACAACGTTCTCGCGCACCGTCTTCCAGGGCAGGAGCTGGTCGAATTCCTGGAACACCATCATCCGGTCGGGGCCGGGGCCTGAGACCTTGCGGCCCTTCAGGCTGATTTCGCCCTCGACCGGCGTGAGATAGCCGCCGATCGCCTTGAGCAGGGTCGACTTGCCGCAGCCAGACGGGCCGAGCAGGACGAAGCGGTCGGACGGATAGACGTCGAACGAGACGCGCCGCGTCGCGGTCACGACCACGTCGGGCGTCTTGTATTGCAGCGTCACGCCCTTCACCGAGAGGAGCGGAGTCGCGGTTGCAGCGTCGAACGGGGCCAGCATGTACCCTCCCTTGTTTCGTTTCCCTGCGCACTTATGGGCGCTTGCCGAGGGTGATAATCTGCGAGACTGACTCCAGCCTGACTCGGAGCCGGGAGGAGATCCGCTTGCGCGTGCTGGTTGTCGAGGACACCGCCGATATCGCCGAGGCCGTGGTGATGCGGCTGGAGAAGATCGGCCACGCCGTCGATTGGGAGCAGGACGGCATCACGGCCTCCGAGCTCCTGCATGTGCAGGCCTATGACCTCGTCGTGCTCGATCTGAGCTTGCCCGGTCAGGACGGTCTGGCGGTGCTCCGCCAGATGCGGGCGCGGCGCCTGAAGACGCCGGTGCTGGTGCTGACGGCGCGCTCGGCGGTCGACGAGCGGATCGGCGCGCTCGATCTCGGTGCCGACGATTACCTGGTCAAGCCTTTCGACTATGGCGAGCTTGAAGCCCGTGCGCGGGCGCTGCTGCGGCGCAGTGCCGGGCAGTCCGACAATCTCCTGCGCGTCGGGCCGCTCGTCATCGACCGGGCAGGGCGCGTCGCCAGCGTCAATGAAAGGCCGCTCAACCTCACCAGGCGGGAACTGACCGTCCTCGAAATCCTCGCCGCGCGCCCGGACCGGATCGTGCCGAAGGAGGAGCTGGTCGAGCAGCTCTTCAATTTTGACCAGGAGGCGAGCCCCAACGCTGTCGAGCAGTTCGTCGCGCGCTTGCGCCGCAAGCTCGCGGATGCCTCGGTCGAGATCAGGACCCTGCGCGGATTGGGGTACCAGCTTGCGGTTGTCTGAACTGCGCCTGTCGCTGCGCTTCCGCATCATCGCCGTGCTCACGGCGGTGCTGGCAGCGGGGGCGGTCGTGCTCGGAGCCGCCGCCTGGCATTCCTCGTCGCTCGCCGCCCAGCATGCCTATGACCGGCTCCTGCGCGGCGGCGCGGTGCAGATCGCCGAGAATGTCTATATCCAGGGCGGTGTCGTGACCGTCGATCCGCCGGTCTCCACGATCGCGACGCTCGCCGATTACGACCTCGTTTTCTACAAGGTGGTCGATCCGCGCGGCATCGTCGTCGCCGGCTACGACGATGTCCCGTCGGACGCCGACCCGGTGGAAACACGCGCGGGAGTCGTTCTCGAAGACGGAGTTTATCAAGGCCAGCCGGTGCGCATCGCCACGCTGGCACGCCAGATCGACCTTCCCGGCACGAACAACTGGGCGACGATCGTCGTCGCCCAGACAACCGAGGCGCGGCGCGCTCTGGCGCGCGACCTGACGCTGAAAGCGCTCGGCGTCATCGCCGTGATGAGCGTGCTGGCTCTGGCCGCGGCGGCCTATGCCGTGACCTTGGCACTGAAGCCGTTGACCCGCATCGAGCGCGAGATCGCCGCACGACGGTCGGACGACCTGCGCCCGATCGGAGTCGAGCCGCCGCTGGAAATCCGCAATCTCGTCGAAGCCATCGACGATTTCATGCGCCGTCTTTCCGAGCGGATGGCGGTCATGCAGCGCTTCATCGCCGATGCCGCGCATCAGATCCGCACGCCGCTTGCCGCGCTCGATGCCCAGGTCGAGATCCTGATCGGCACGCCCGCCTCGCGGCGCAAGGCCGACACCGTCAAGCGCATCCATGAGCGGACGGCGGAACTCGGACGCCTGACCGGCCAGTTGCTGGATCATGCGATGGTCATCCACCGCAAGGACGCGGCTGCCGCCGCGCCGGTCGATCTCAACGAGCTCGCGAAGTCGGTTCTGGCCAAGGCCGTGCCACTCTCGCTGCCCCGCGAGGTCGACATCGCCTTCGTGCCGGCCGAGACATCAGCGGTGGTGAACGGCGATGCCGTGAGCCTGCGTGAAGCTCTCGGCAATCTCATCGACAATGCTCTGACACACGGCGCCCGAAGCCGCCTTCTCGTTACGGTCGGCGCTGACGAAACCAGAGCCTGGATCGAAGTGGTCGACGACGGCGACGGCTTTTCCGCTTCGCCAGCGGAGCTCATGCGGCCCTTCGTCAAGGGCACCGCCTCTCGTGGCTCAGGTCTAGGCCTCGCGATCGCATCGGAGGTCGCAGCAGCACACGGAGGCGAACTTTCCATAGCGCATGAAGGCGGCATTACCCGAGCCCGGCTCGTTCTCAGGCAAGGAGTGGCGCTCCCGATATCGCTGCGAGCGACATCCGCTGCGCGTGAGATGTGATGAAGCTGGGCTCGTTCCGCTATCGGAAGGCGCGTGTCTGGCTGAAGTGCCGAATGTCTCTTTTCGGAAGGCCGTTTGACGTCAGCTCCCGGCGCGGCGGCGGCGGAGACCCGCGCCGGCCCTTCCGCGATCATCCTGCCGCAGGAGAGTGTCGGCGGCGGGGCGCCGAGTCCGAGGAAGGGCAGAGCGGCCTCCAGAGCGACGCAGCGAGGCGCGCCCAGCTTTTGTTTTACCCTGTCAGCTGCGACGTTAGCTCTCGAACGGGCGCCGAGGCGGCCGGGGCGCCTTCGCGTCAGGGAAAGGCGCCCGGGGGCAGCGGCGGCTCCGCATTGAGCAGCGTGATCGTCACCCGCCGGTTCGGCGGAATATAGGGATTGTCGAGGAAGAGCGGCTCGGTGTCGGCGCGTCCCACCACGGAGGTGAAGCGATCGTTGGGAAGTCCCGCGCCCGACAGGATCTCGCGCACGGCGAGCGCGCGGCCCGCGGTGAGCCCCCAGGAATCGACGGCCTGCACCGAGCCCGGGCGCGCCGCGGCCGTGTGGCCGCTGACGGAGAGCTGGTTGGGCAGCCGGCGCAGGGTGGGCGCGATCGCCTCCAGCACGAGGCGGGTGCGCTCGTAGGGCTTAACCGAGCCCTCGGGGAACATGGAACGGCCGTTATCGTCCACGAGGGAAACGTTCACCCCCTCCTTGGTCTGCTCGATCACGATGTTGCGCGACAGATCGGCGATCTCGGGCATGTTCTGGATCGCCTGCCGCAGGCTGGCTATGGCGCTGTAGTTGACCTGCGTGCCGGCGGCCGGGCGGCTGACCTCGCGGTCACTGGCGCCGCCCGAGCTGGTCGGCCGCGCTTTGGCGTCCTGCCCGGACGTACCCCTTGCCGCGTCGCGGGGGGCCGACGGCTTGTTGCCTGCCTTGTCGAGGGCGGTGCCCATCAGCACGCCGCCAGAGCCACTGGTCGAAGGGCTGAGAGCGGCCGGCGCGAAGTATTCCGCCAAGCCTTCCTTCTGCTCCTGCGTCGTCATGCTGATCAGCCACATCAGCAGAAAGAACGCCATCATGGCGGTCACGAAGTCCGCATAGGCGATCTTCCAGGCCCCGCCGTGGTGCGCGTGCGCGGCCCTCTTGACCTTCTTGATGATGATCGGCTGGGTGGGGTCGGCCATCGAAGTCCTGCTGGAGATGGGTCAGATGTTGGCGGGCAGAGCGGCGGTCGCCGCTTCCACTTCGCTGAAGGTCGGGCGCACGTCGCTCATCAGGGCCTTGCGCGCAAATTCGACCGCCATCACCGGCGGCTGGCCGCTCATATGGGCGAGGAGTCCCGCCTTGAGCGACTGGAAATATTTCGATTCCGCCTCGAAGGTGCTCTTGAGCGAGGACGCCATGGGCGCGAAGAAACCGTAGGCGACGAAGACGCCGAAGAAGGTGCCGACGAGTGCGCCGCCGATCAGATGCCCCAGCACCTCCGGCGGCTCCTTGATCGCCCCCATCGTCTTGATCACGCCGAGCACGGCGGCGACGATGCCGAGCGCCGGTGTCCCGTCGGCGAGCGACTGCATCGCCGAAACGATCCGCTCCTGCTCCTGGTGGTGCGTCTCCAGCTCCTCGTCCATGAGAGCGTCGATCTCGTGGACGTTGTTGGCGCCCAGCGTCAACATGCGCATGTAGTCGCAGACGAATTCGACCGCGTGATGGTTCGCTGCAAAAGTCGGGAAGGCGTTGAACAGCGTCGATTCACTCGGATTTTCAATGTGCTGCTCGACCGCCAGCATGCCCTTCTGCTTCACCAGCTTGTACAGGGAATATTGCATGCCCAGCAGTTCGACAT
Organism: Allobosea sp. 67-29; assembly: GCF_001898115.1. Lineage (GTDB taxonomy): Bacteria > Pseudomonadota > Alphaproteobacteria > Rhizobiales > Beijerinckiaceae > Allobosea. Next base: position 39,806 of record NZ_MKSQ01000011.1, read on the forward strand.
AGCATTCCTGCTTGTACTTGGGCCCCTTCACGATCGTGCCGAGCATGCCGGGCACGGCCTTGAGCACCGGGCCGGGGTTGCCGATGACAAAGGCGCCGATCGCGGCACCGAGGATGATGACGAACTCGAAAGGCTGCCAAAGTACCTCGAGGTGGCCACCCATCGCCGCGTAGCTGCCCAGGACACAGACGAAGACGATGATTGTGCCGACGATCAGCCGCATGGTCTGCCACCCTCGCACCGCAACAGGTACAGCCCGCGCGAAGCCACTACTGCTCCGACGAAATGACCGATCAGGGTTAAGGTCGAGTTTACGGCCATTATCTCGGCGTTTCCGGAGCGCGATCAGGCCTGGACCGTGCGGCTGTATCTGTGCCGCGAACCGGCTTCCGCATCGTGTTTTCGACGCCTGGGCCAACCTCCTGGGCGCGGCCTGCGGCAAGCTCACTGCGCAGCACTCCGGGATCGTTTCCCTGCCCGCGCAGACGGCCGCATGGGCCAATCACGGAGGCTTTTGCCGGGATTTATCGGGGCGGCCGCGGGGATCCTTCGATTCCGGGGCGCGTGACCCGGGCCTGCGCCTGCTGCCGGAGTCCCTCAGCGCAATCCCGCCAGTCGAAGCCGGAGGGCGAAATTCGCGATGCTGGACGGGGCAGTGATACCGGCTGCCTCAAACGAAACGGATGGCGGCGCCACTGCGGCGATTTGCCCCGCCGAGCCCGCCCATCGATCGATCCCTGCCGCGTCTCGATGCCAGCTGCGCGCTGTCCTGAACCCTCGTCGCGGCGAGTAGTGCAGCTCCTTCAGGAGCCGTCGATGCAGCGCCCGCAGGGGCGCGCCGAACGCCGCGCTCCTGTCACCGGCCACGCTCCGCATGAGCGAGCACCGCGGGCGATTGCTCCGGTCCGGCAGGCTCACGCCTGCACCACGATATAATCCTGCTCGATGCTGACGACGATCGTCTCTGCCTGGTACGGGCCGTCGAAGAGCTCTGCGCCGGACTTAACCTCGACATCGTAGGTCTTCGCCCGTACCCGCGCAGGCTCGGCGCGCGATCGCCCGGTCCGAATGTCGAACTCCCAGCCATGCCAGGGGCAGCGCAGGATCTCGCCGCGGCGTGTATAGCTGTACTCACCCGGTTCGGCGCCGGCTTCGACCAGACCCGTCGTCCGGCCAAGGCAGAGATCGCCTCCCTGATGGGGGCAGCGGCCGAACAGGCCGAAATACGCTCCATCGAGGTTGAAGATCACGACCTTCCGGCCGGCGACCTCTGCGACGAGGCGCTCTCCGGGTGGGAGTGCGGAGGCCGGTGCGATGACATGCCTCGCCATCTCAGGCGCGCCCGTAGAGCGCCTTGGCGTTGTCCAGAAACAAGGCTTGCCGTGCGGCCTCGTCGAGCTTGACCGGCACGGCCCAGAGCGGGTCGTCGAAGTCCCAGTGCGGATAATCCGTGGCGAAGAGCAGCCGATCGATGCCGATCCATTCGACGATGTCGTGGAAGTGCTTGCGCTTCTCCGGCTCCTCCATCGGCTGCGTCGTCAGCCAGACGTGATCGCGGATGTACTCGCTCGGGGGGCGCCGCAGATGGGGCGTCTCATCGCGCATCCGGGACCAGTGCTTGTCGAGCCGCCAGCTCAGCGAAGGCAGCCAGGCGAGTCCGGCCTCGATCAGCACCATGCGGGTGCCGGGATAGCGCTCGAAGACGCCCTCGATCACCATCGAGGTCAGCAGCGCCTGGCAGCACTGCGAATGCCCGACCATTTCCTCGATGTAGTAGGACGGCCAGCCGCCGGCGGTAACCGGATAGCCGCCATAGCCGAATGCGTGGACGCCGACCGGCAGCCTGGCGCGCTGTGCCGCTTCGTAGATCGGCCAGTAGCGTCGTTGCCCGAGCGGCTCCGCGGTCCGGCTGAGCAGCAGCACCTGCACGAAGGCGTCATGCCCGGCCCAATGATCGATCTCGGCCGCGGCGGCTGCGCCGTCCTCATAGGGTATCACGATCGACGCCTTGAGCCGGCTGTCCTTGCTCGCCCACTCGGCGACCTGCCACTCGTTCAGTGCACGCGCGAGCGCGGCTGAATAGTCGAGGTTCTGGGCGGCGCCCGCGGCCGGCGCGATCACCGTCATGATGCCGAGCTCGACCTGATTGGCGTCGAGATGCTGGGCCTGCATGAAGGAGAGATCGGAGCCGGGGCGCCCGTCCGGAGGCCAGGAATCGAGGCGCGCGGCATCGGGCTGGCCCTTGGGGTAGGCCGGGCCGCTCTGATAGCCGTGGCGCGGCAGCATGCCGTAGGTCATGGCGTGGTCCTGCCAGCGCTTCGGCAGATAGGGCAGGATGTCGGAAGGCTTGGCCAGGCAGGGATGGATGTCGCAATCGGCAATGGTCGGCCTGACGATGGCGGACCCGGGCTTCGGCCGCGCCGGAAGCTCCATGTTCATGCGAAATCCTCCTTCAGACGGGGATACGTCGCGAACGGATTGTCGATCAGGATCTTGGCCTTGAGGCTATCGGCCAAAAGCGGCGGCAGCGCGTCCTGCCCGTCGAACTGCCAATGCGGATAATCGGTCGAGAACAGCAGCAGATCGTCCGATCCCACCTGATCGAGGATGCGCAGCAAAGCATCCCCTTCCATCGGAGCATCGACGGGCTGCAGCGTGAAGCGCACCTGTTCGCGGATGATGTCCGGCGGTGGGCGGTCGACCCAGGGTATCTCCATGCGCAGGCCGCGCCAGTATTTGTGCAGGCGCCAGAGATAGGCCGGCAGCCAGGTGAAGCCGGATTCGATCAGCACGACCTTGAGCATCGGGAATTTCGAGAAAACGCCCTCGCAGACCAGGCTCGTCAACTGTGTCTGGAAGCCTTGCGCCTGGTTGACGTAATCCTCCGTGAAATAGGACGGCCAGCCCACCGGCGTCACCGGATGGCGATAGGTCGAGCCGGCATGAATGCCGATGGGCAGGCCGTGCCGCGCCGCGGCTTCGTAGATCGGCCACAGGCTGCGCCGGCCGAGCGGCTGGTCCGCGAGGCAGGGCAGCAGCACCTGGACGAAGCGCCTGTCGGCCGCGCGCCGCTCGATCTCGGCGGCCGCGAGTTGCGGGCTCTGGATCGGCACGACGATCGAGGCGCGCAGCCGCTTGTCGACATCGAGCCATTCGGCCGCCAGCCAGTCGTTCACGGCGCGGGCGAAGGCGGCAGCCATGTCCTCGCTGAACAGCGTGGTCACCGCGTAAAGGCAGTTCAGGATGCCGGCGCGGCTGCCGAAGGCGTCGAGCGCCTGGGCGCCGAGCTGCGCAGGACTGGAGCCAGCCTTGGCTCCGGCGGTGCGCCAGTCGGGCCTTGAGGTCAGGGGCGCGCGCAGCGGGTAGCTCGTGGGTTCCAGATCGTGCACCCCGCGCTGCGCCACCGCCTCGGCCCATTGCGGCTCGAGATAAGGCACGAGCGCCGCAATCCCGGGCACGGCCGGGTGCAGGTCGCAGTCGATGCCGCCGGTGGCCGTCGCGCTCATCTGCCTTCGCCCTCGCCGAGCAGGAGATCGATCGCCGCGGTCCACGAGAAGGCCTCGCCGCCGATGCCCGCGCGGTCGAGTGGGTTGAAATACTCGCTGAAGCCGGCGTCGCCGATCAACCGCCGGGTATCCGCGGCGACCGAGCGGGCGGCGGCGGCTTCTCCGGCCTCCTGCAGCCCGCTGGCGATCATCCAGTTGACGACCGCCCAAACCGGGCCGCGCCAGTAGCGCTGCGGCTCGAACGACGGCGCGTCGGGGTCGGTGGAAGGCACGAGGGCGATCCCGCGATCGCGCCAGCCTTCGAGCCGCCCGGCGAGGGCAGGCGCGCGCCCGTGCAGCCCGGCGAAGATCGGCAGAAACCCGGCCGAGGTGCGGATGGGGATGAGATGGCCGCCGATCAGGTCGCGCGACAGATAATGGCCGAGCGCCTCGTCCCAGAGCCCCCCGAGCAGGGTCTCCTTGCGGGCGATCCGCTCCGCGATGGCCGCGCATTCCCCACCGTCTCCGAATTGCTCCGCCAATGCCAGCAGGTCACGCTCGGCCCGCAGCAGGATCGCGTTGGTGCCGACATCCGCGATCTTGAAAGGTGATATCTCCAGCATGCGCCGCGCCTTCCACCCGGTCTCTCGAAACAGATCGACGAGATGGATGAAGCGCTGGTACTCGATGCCGCGCGGCCGGAACGCGGCGTCGACATGGCCGATGTCGCGACGGCGGATTTCCGTCGTCGTCTCCGTCGGGACCCGGTCGAGCGCGGCGTCCCAGGCCGGACTGTTGTCCATCCCCGTCTCCCAGGGATGCAGCGTCGCGACAAGGCCGCTGCGCTCCGGATCGCGCGCCCGTTCCCACCACAGATGATTGCGGACGAGCTTCGGATAGGTCGCCCGGGCGCGCTCGATGCCGGCCGGGCCCTGGCGCTCCAGCACGAAGCGCACCGCGGTCGCCAGCACCGGCGGCTGCGGGATGCCCGAGGTCGGCGGGGTATGTTCGACGCCCCAGACCTCGGGGCCCGGGAAATAATCGTCGGAAGGGGCGTGGAAGACGATCTGCGGAACGAGCCCGTCCTCCCATTGGCCTTCGAGCAGCCGCTCGATCTCGCGCCAGGCCCGCGCGGCGTCGAAGGTGGCCCAGCCCATCGCGACGAAGGCCGAATCCCAGTTCCACTGAAAGGGATAGAGCCGGTCGGTCGGGACCGTGTAGCCGCCGCGGTCATTGGCGGCGAGGATGGCGCGGGCGCTGGCGATACGGTTCATGGACTGCCCTCGAGCGCTTTGCCCGCCTCGTTCATCCAGCGCAGTCGTGCCGGGTCGGGCTTCAGCAGGATGTCGCCGCCCGCGGTCAGCGGCGGCAGCGGCCCCGCCGCAGGCAGGACGATGCGCAGCGGCTGGCCGCCGGCAGCCACGCCGGTCAGCAGGACCTGCGGGCCGAGCAGTTCGGCGACCTTGAGGGTGAAGGCGAATCCCGCCTCCGCGGGACGAGCCAGGGCGATGTCCTCGCCACGCAACCCGAGGAGAACCCGGGCTCCGGCACCTGGTGGCGCCGCGAGCGCGAGGCCGCCGAGATCGACCTTGCCGTCCTGCACGGGCAGTTCCAGGAAGTTCATCGGCGGACTGCCGACGAAACCGCCGACGAAGCGCGTCGCGGGGCGATCGTAGATTTCGGAAGGGGAGCCGATCTGCTCGATCCGCCCGGCCTGCATCACCGCGATGCGGTCGGCCAGGCCCATCGCCTCCGTCTGGTCGTGCGTCACGTAGATCGTCGTCGTCCCGGCCTCGCTCAGAACCGCCTTCAGCTCGGCGCGCATCTCGAGCCTGAGGAGGGCGTCGAGATTGGAAAGCGGCTCGTCCATCAGCAGGACGGCCGGCTCGACCGCGAGCGCACGGGCCACGGCGACGCGCTGGCGCTGGCCGCCCGAGAGCTGTGCCGGATGCCGCCTGAGCAGGGCCTCGATATGGAGCAGCGCCGCCGCCTTCTCCACCTGCGCGGCGATGCGGGCCTTGTCGGCGCGGGCCATCCGCAGGCCGAAGGCGACGTTCTCGTAGACCGTCAGATGCGGGAAGACGGCGTAGTTCTGGAACACCATGGCGAGGCCGCGCTTGCGCGGCGGCAGCGCCGAGACATCGCGCGCGCCGATCAGCACGCGCCCGGTCGTCTGGCTCTCCAGCCCGGCCACGATCCGCAGCAGCGTGGTCTTGCCGCAGCCGGAAGGACCCAGCAGCGCCAGGAATTCGCCGTCGGCGACGGTCAGGTCGACCTCGGCGAGGGCTCTGACCTCGCCGAAGCTCTTGGCAACGCGCTCGATGGTGATGCTCGCCATGCCGCCTTACCGATTGCCGATGCCCCACATCGCGAAGAGGCGACGGCGGACGAGGAAGATGAAGAGGACCGAAGGCACGATCAGTACGAGGCCCCCGGCGAACTGCAGGTGCAGCGGCGATTCGGAGAGAACCGAGAGCAGATACGCCGTCAGCGTGCGCTGCCTCACCGTCAGCACCGAGGCGGCGAACACCTCGTTCCAGGACAGCACGAAGGCGAAGATCGACGCGGCGGCGATCCCCGGCAGCGCAAGCGGCAGCACTACGCGCAGGAAGCCGGTGAAGCGCGAGCAGCCGAAGACCCATGCCGCCTCCTCCAGCTCCTTCGGAATGCCCATGAACAGGCTGGCGCAGACCAGGGTCGCAAAGGGTGTCGCGAGCACCGCATGTACCAGCGCGACGCCGAGCGGCGTGTCATAGACGCCGAGCCGGATGAAGGAGACGGTGAGTGGCAGCGCGAGGATCGCGACCGGGAAGGCCCGCGTCATCAGGATCAGGACGCGATAGGCACCAGCGCCTCTGAAACGGAAGCGCGCGAGCGCGTATCCAGCGGGGACGCCGAGCGCGAGCGCCATCGCCATGGTCAGCGCGGCAGCCTTGACGCTGACCCATGTCGCCCGCCAGACGCCCTCGATCGCCAGGAAGGTCCCGAGCGTCTGGAGGGAAAGCCCGAGAGGAGCGAAGGGCTTGGGCCATTGCGAGACGATCTCGCGGCCGCCGAGGGCCCCCAGCGCCAGCAGATAGATCGGCAGCAAGGTCCAGGCGCAGAGCACGGCGACGCCGGCCCAGAGCAGTGCGCGATTTGAAGAGGGCGGGCGGGCCTCGCTCATCAGCGCTGCTCCGCCGGAACCCGCAACGCAACGAGATAGAGCACTGTCGCCGCGACCGAGATCGTCATCACCAGAACGGCATAGGCCGCCGCGACCCCGTAGTCCTGGCTGAAATACTGTGCGTTGAAGGCTTCGCTGACGAGCACCGGGAAGTTGCGGCCGCCGAGCGCCATCGCCATGGCGAACATTTCGAAGGCGAGCACGGTGCGCAGGATCAGCGCCGTCTGGATCGATGGTTTCAGCAAGGGCACGGTGATGCGGAAAAAGCGCTGCCACGGCGTGGCGCCGAACACATCCGCCGCTTCCTCGTACTCTTTCGGCAGGAGCTGCACGCCGGCAAGGAGGATGACGAAGACGATCGCGGTCGCCCGCCAGATCTCGGCGATCACGATCGCTGCGAGAAGCGCCGCCGGCGTCTCGTAGGTCAGCCAGGCCTGCGGCTGTGCGATCAGCCCGAGTCGGAAGAGGGCCGAGTTGAGCCAGCCCTGGTCGTTGAGGATGGCGAGCCACACGAGGCCGGCCGCCAGATCGGAGATGCCGAGCGGAATCGACCACACCCAGACCAGCAGGTCGCGGCCGCGCCGGATATTGCGCAGGGCCATCGTCATGCCGAGGGCCAGCACGAGCTGCAGCGGCACGGCGAGCAGCACGACCTTGAAAGTGTTGGCCAGCGCGTCGGGGAAGTTGAGCTCGTCGGTCATCCGGCGCAGGTTGCCGAGCCCCCAGGCGCCGCCGCTCTCCTGAAAGGCGAGCACCGCGGTCTGCGCTAGGGGGATGAGGAACAGGCCCGTCAGGAAGAGCGCCGAAGGGGCGATCAGCAGATAAGGCAGTGCCTTCGGCTCGCGCATCGCTGCAGCCTCCGCCTCATTCGACCGGGCAGGGGCCGTCGCTCGGCTTGTCCGGCAGCCAGCAGCGCGCCTTCGTCTCGGCGATGATGCGCTTCAACGCCTGGCCTTGCCGATCGAGCGCAGCCTTGGGATCCTCGCCGCGCAGGACGATGCGCTGGAAGGTATCGAGATACACCTTGTCGAACTCGCCGCCGCGCTGGTCGAGGCCGACGGGCAGCAGGCTGACCAGCGCATTCTTGGCGCTCGTCATCTTCTGCACCGCGTCGATCTCGAGCTTGAGGCCGGGGTCGATGTCGCCCGGAAGATCGACCTTGACCACGGGGAAGAACGCGACGGCCTTGGCCGTCTTGACCTGCATGTCGGGCCGCGTGAGGTAGGCGATCAACTGCTTCGCCTCTTCCGCCTGTGGCGCGCCCTTGGCGATGGCCAGCCCCGCGACGACCGGCATGTAGCCTAGTCCCTTCGGGCCCGAAGGGGCGGGGAAGGCGACGAAATCGTCGGGCTTGCGCGAGAGCGCGTCGATCAGCCTCGCGACATGGTCGAATGCGATCCAGACGTCTCCGGAGAGCAGCGGCTCCTGCATGAAGCCGTAATTGGTCGAGTTCGGATTGACGGTCTTCCAGAGATCGCGGAACGTCGTCCACATCGCCACGGCGTCCGGCGACTTGAAGGTCGTGACCACGCCGCCGGTGTAGGACGGATAGAGATAGCCCTCGAAGAAGCGGTGCATCAGCCCGGTCGGCCCCGCCGGGAAGCCGATCATGCGTTTGCCCGTCTTGGCCTGGATGTTCGCGCCCCACTGCGCCAGCTGGTCGTAGGTGAGGGCGTTGATGTCGGCGCCCGCAGGCAGGAAGGGGAGCGCCTGCTTGTTGGCGACCATGATGTAGGTCGCCTGCATCCAGGGGATGAACATCTGCTTGGTGGTGCCGAGCTTGCCGGCCTCGACCATGCCGGGATTGAGCCCGCGGTCCTTGAGCGTCTCCAGCACGTCGTCGAGCGGTACAAGCGACTCCGCCGCCAGGGGCTGCAATTCGCCATGGAGGGCGCCGATGAGGCTCGAGACCGGCTTGCCTGCCTGCTGCTCGGCCCGGATGTGCACGCCGAGTTGCGGCGGCTGCTCGGTGACGAACTCGGCGCCGCCGGGGAAGTCCTTGAGGATCTCCGAGCGCAGCTTCTGGGCCGACTCGATCGGGCGCAGCTGCGTCGACAGGAAGACGACCTCGGCAGCGGCTGGCGTCGCGAGCCAGGCGAACGTCAGGGCGGCGAGGACGGCGGAATGCCTAAGCCGCGTCGTGGGGCCTTTCGTCATCGGATGTCTCCTCCCTGGAGATGGTGCGGCTCTTGTTGCGGCCGTTATCGCTCGGAACAGGTCCATCGGACCGGCGGGGTATCAGGGTCGCGTCGCGCAGCTCGCTCATCGTGGCGCCGTCGCCGCCCGCGAGCTGGGCCAGCAGCATGTCGAGCATGCGTTTGGCGGCGCCTTCGATATCGGGCTCGAAGCTGGTCAGCGGCGTTGCCGCATAGCTCGCGACGGGGGAATTGTCGTAGCCGATGACCGAGACGTCGCGGCCGGGACGAAGGCCGGCGTCGCCGAGCGCATGCAGGGCGCCGATCGCGAGGCGATCCGTGGCGCAAAGCAGCGCGGTCGGGCGCTCCGGCTCCTGCAGCAGTTCGCGCGTCAGCCGATGGCCGTTCTCCTCGCTCGGTTCGGCGAAGCGGGCCGGGCCGGGCGGCAGGTCCGCCTCGAGCAATGCCGAGCGCCAGCCGGCTTCGCGAAAGAAGCCGAAGCCGTATTCGAGCGGTGCCCCGATGAACCCGATGTGGCGATGGCCGAAGGCGAGGAGGCGCCGCGTCGCCATCTGGAAGGCGGCCGTCCCGTCGACATCCACGCTCGCATGGCCGCCGGCTCGCGTGCGGCCATGGGTAACGAACGGCAGGCGCGCCTCGCGCAGATAGCCGATGCGGTCGTCGTCGAGCCGGGTCCGCGCGACGATCATCGCATCGACACGGCGGTTCTCGACCAGTTGACGGTAGAGCGCCAGCTCGGTCGCGCCGGCATGGGCGCTGGACACGATGAGGTCGAGACCGGCCTGGGCCAGCAGCGGTCCGATCGCCGCGATCAGGCGCAGGTAGAACGGCTCGCCCAGCTGGCCGGGCGCTGTCGGCAGCACGATTCCGACGGCGTCGCTGCGGCCACCGCGCAAGCGCCGCGCCGCGGAATTCGCGCGGTAGCCGATCCGTTGCGCCTCCGCCTCCACGCGGCAGCGCGTCGCCTCCGCGACATCGCTGAAGCCGCCGAGCGCCCGCGATACGGTCGTGATGGAGAGGCTGAGATTGGCGGCGATCTTGGCTAGCGACACGGGCAGCGACCTCGACCAGAACGCTATTCCGAAACGTTTCGGAATGTCAATCGAGCCGAATCTTCGCCGCGCCGCGCTACTCGGCGTACCTCGCCGGAAATGCCGACCGTGCTTATCCGGCCCGCGTTCGGCCCTGGGGCTCGCAACGCTGCAATCGCGCAGACAGGACGTCCGCGCTTCCTCTCTCGGGGAGTCGAGCCGACCGTCCGCTCGACCGCTGGCAGCCGGGCTGCCGGTCTGGGCCACTGCGGCGGCCGCGCGGCGCGGCTATATATCTTGGCGTCGCACGGCTCTGCGTTGCGGAAGCCGCCGGCTCCGGCGACTTCAGAACGCGACCTTGTCTGCCCCCTTGAGCTGGAGCGTGGCGCGTGCATCCGCAGGCGTTGCGACCTCGAGCCCGAGTCCCTCGACGATCTGGCGGGCCGCACGGACCTGGTCGGCGTTCGATTTCGCGAGCTGGCCGGGGCCGAGCCACAGCGAATCCTCGAGGCCGACGCGCAGGTTGCCGCCCATCGAGACGGCCATCGCCGCGATGGCGAGCTGATGGCGTCCGGCCCCGAGGACCGACCACTGGTAGTCATCCCCGAAGAGCCGGTCCGCCGTGCGCTTCATATGGGCGACATCCTCCGGATGCGGGCCGATGCCGCCGAGGATTCCGAAGACCGACTGCACGAAGAAGGGCGGCTTCACCAGCCCGCGGTCGGCGAAATGGGCGAGGGTGTAGAGATGGCCGATGTCGTAGCACTCGATCTCGAAGCGCGTGCCGTTTTCAGCGCAGGTCGTCAGGATGTTCTCGATGTCCTGGAAGGTGTTCTTGAAGATCCGGTCCTTCGAGCCTTCGAGATAGGGGCGCTCCCACTCATGCTCGAACGTCTTGAAGCGTCCCAGCATCGGGTAGAGGCCGAAATTCATCGAGCCCATGTTGAGCGAGGCAACCTCCGGCTTGAAATGGGCGCAAGGACCAAGCCGCTCCTCGACGCCCATGGTCGGCGCGCCGCCGGTGGTGATGTTGATGACGGCGTCGCAGCGCTGCTTGATCACCTTGAGGAACGGCTCGAAGGCTTCTGGCGACTGGTCGGGCTGGCCGGTCTTCGGATTGCGGGCGTGGACATGCACCAGCGCCGCGCCCGCTTCCGCCGCGCCCACGGCGGCGTCGATGATCTGCTCCGGCGTCACCGGCAGATGCGGCGACATCGAGGGTGTGTGGATCGCGCCGGTGACCGCGCAGGTGATCATGACTTTGCGGTTCTTCGCCATGCTTCGGCTCCTCTTCTCGCGCGGCTCTGCGTTTCAGTCCGGCTTGCGTGCAGCGGTGCGCTTGTGCGCTCGCAGCGCCGCGAGCCTGCCGTCGCGCCAGTCGCTCAGGCGCTTGACGCGGTCGGGGGACTGGGCGCCGCGCCATTCGCGCATCACCTCGGCCACGGTCGTCGTCTCGAACGGGTTTGCCAGGCCTTCCGACGATTTCACCATCCGATCGAGCGAGGCGGCGTAGCGGGAACAGTAGTCAGGAATGCCGCCGGGCGCATTGAGCTCGATGGTTTCGAACGGCCCCATGAAGGCCCAGCGCAGTCCGAGGCCGTCACGGATCGTCTTGTCGACATCCTCGGCGCTGGCGACGCCTTCGCCGACGAGGCGGAAGGCCTCGGCCAGCAGCACCGCCTGCAGCCGGTTGAGGACGAAGCCGGCCTTCTCCTTGCGCAGGGTGATCGGTACCTGACCCGCTTTCTCATAGATCGCCTTGGCGCGCTCGACGACGGCCGGATCGGTCCAGGGGGCCGGCGCGATCTCGACGATCGGGACGAGATGGGGAGGGTTCACGGGATGTCCGACGAGGCAGCGGGCGCGGCCCTTCAGTCCCTCGCTGACGACCGAGGCCATGATGAAGGAGGTTGATGAAGACAGGATGGCTTCGGGAGTGGCAAGCGAGTCCATCTCCGCGAAGAGCGCACGCTTCGCCTCGACGGTCTCCGGCCCGTTCTCCTGCACGAAGTCGGCGCCGGCCAGGGCGTCGGCGAGGCCCGACGCCACCCGGATGCGGGCGAGGGAGCCCTTCGGATCGTCGACCAGCCCGTGCTCGGCCAGCTCCCGGAGATTGGTTGCGATGTGCGTTCGTGCCGCCTCGGCGGCACCTGGCGCGACGTCCTGCAGCGCGACGTCGAAGCCGTGGCTGGCGAAGACGGTGGCCCAGGCGCGGCCGATCAGGCCGGAACCGACGATGGCGATCTTGGTCATGGCAACGGGTCCTTGCCGCGGCTCGGGAGGGGAAACATCGCAATGCTCACAGCCACAGCACCTGCCGCCGCAGCGCGAGGTCCCGGCTGAGCGCGCGCGAGGGGCCGGTATGGGTGACCTGGCCCCGTTCCAGCACGACGGTGCGATCGGACAAGGCCAGCGCGAGGTCGAGATGATGGTCGACGATCACGATCGCGATCTCGCGGCGCAGCCTGTCGAAGGCCTCGAAAAGCTCCTCGACCACCGCGGGCGCCAGGCCCTCGAATGGCTCGTCCAGCAGCAGCACGCGCGTGTCGCCGGCGAGTGCGCGAGCGACGGCGACCATCTGCTGCTCTCCGCCGGAGAGATAGTCGGCCGGCGAGGCCCAGCGCTCGCGGATGCGCGGGAAGAACGAGAAGATCTTCTCGTCGTCCCAATGCGTGCCGTTGCCGGTGAGCCGCCGCAGCCGTCCCAGCTCCATGTTGTCCTTGACGCTCATGCCGGCGAAAAGCCCGCGCCCTTGCGGCACATAGGCAATGCCGGCACGCGCGATCGCGGCCGGTGCCTGCGCGGCGATCTCCGCGCCGGCCAGACGAATGCTGCCCTCCGCCGGCGGGGCTATGCCGGTGATCGTCTTGAGCAGGGTGGATTTGCCGGCGCCGTTGCGGCCCAGCAGTGCCACGATCTCGTTGTCGTGCACGTCGAGGGAGACGCCGCGCAGGATGTGGCTCTTGCCGTAGAAGGTGTCGACGTCCTTCAGGCCGAGGAGGACGCTCTCGGCTGCCGCGGTTTCGCGCGGCTTGGCGGCGAGGGCGTGGGCGCCGGAGCCGATATAGATCTCCTGCACGCGCGACGAGGAGCGTGCATCCTCGACGGTGCCGTCGATCAGGACGCTGCCCTCGTTCATCACCGTCACATGGTCGGCGATGGCGAAGACGCGGTCGATGTCGTGTTCGACCAGCAGCACCGGCAGCTCCTGCGAGATCGACCGGATCAGGTTGCCGACGCGCTCGCGCTCGGCCGCGGCGAGGCCGGCGAGGGGTTCGTCGAGCAGCAGCACGCGCGGGCTGGTCGCCAGCGCCAGCGACATGTCGAGCAGGCGCTGGCCGCCATAGCTCAGCGAACCGGCCTGCGCGGCTTCGATTCCGGACAGGCCCATCGTCGCCAGGACCTGGCGGGTTTCGTCGTTGACCTGCCCGAGCAGGGCCGCCGCTCGCCAGAACCCGAAGCGCTCCGGCGCCCTGGCCTGCACAGCGAGACGGACGTTCTCGACCACGGAAAGGGAGGGGAAGAGATTGGTGATCTGGAAGGCGCGGCCGATGCCGGCCCGCGTGATCGCGTCGGGACCCAGGCCCGCGACCTCGCGCTCGCGCAGGCGCACGGAGCCCCGATCCGGGGCGAACATCCCGGATATGAGGTTGAAGGCCGTGGTCTTGCCGGCGCCGTTCGGCCCGATCAGCGCGTGCAGCCGCCGGTCGCGCATGACGAGATCGACATTCTCGACCGCCTTGATGCCGCCGAAGCTCTTCGCGAGTCCGCGCGCGGTGAGGATCGTGCCGTCGCCGGCGTCGTCGGGCCGCATGAAATCGGGCAGGTCGATGGCGCCCGCCTTGCGGGCGGACATCGCCGCGTCCTCCGGCGGCTGCTTGGAGAACGGCCTCAGGAGCCGCTGGCCGACGCCGACGAGCCCGTCCGGCGAAAACACGATGAAGCTGACGAAGAGGAGGCCGAACCAGAACAGCCAGTTCTCCGTCGCGCTCGACAGGTAGTCGCGGAAGACGACGAAGAAGAGCGCCCCCAGGGCGGGACCCAGGAAGGAGCGCATGCCGCCGATCACCACCATCGCGAGCAATTCGCCGGAGAAGGCGACCGAGATCGGTTCCGCCGAGGTCATGCGGTTGTTGAAGAGCAGCAGGCTGCCGGCGAGCCCCGTCAGCGCGGCCGAAACCGTAAACGCGACGAGCTTGTAGCGCGCGGTCTCGTAGCCGAGGAAGCGCGCGCGCTGTTCGTTCTCGCGGATCGCGACGAGGACCGTCCCGACCGGCGAGTGCTGGAAGCGCCAGAGCGCATAGACCACGCCGAAGGCGATTGCCGCGACCAGCATGTAGAACGGCATCGCCGCTTCGAAGTCGATGCCGAGGAAAAGCGGCCGCGTGATGCCGCCGAGCCCGTCCTCCCCGCCGGTTACGGAGGTCCAGCGGAAGGTGATGGAATAGGTCATCGCCGCGAGCGCCAGCGTCAGCAGCGAGAAGTAGACGCCGCGCCGGCGCAGGATCAGCGCCCCGAAGGCCAGCGCGAGGAGTGCGACGAATGCGGTCGAGAGCAGGAGGGGAAGCGCGAACTGGCCCGGAAACCAGTTGCGCTGCATCAGCCCCGCCGCATAGGCGGCGATGCCGAACCAGGCGCCGTGGCCGAAGGAGACGAGCCCGGTCATGCCGACGAGCACGTTGAGCGCCATGCAGGCGATGGCGAAGACGACGATCTCCGTGGCCGAGGTGGTGCCGAGGCCGATCAGGTGCATCAGGGCCGGCAGGGCGAGAAGGCCGGCCGCGGCGATGGCGAGCGGGAGATGGTCACGGGTTTCCGGGTTCATCGCCACCTCACTCGAAGCGCTGGATGCGCTCGCCGAACAGGCCGCGCGGGCGGAACAGGAGGACGAGCAGCATCATCAGATAGATCACCGCCGTCGACCATTGCGTGTAGCCGAGCCCAATGGTGATGCCCTTGACGAGGCCGACCATCAGCGCCGCGACCACGACGCCCCAGAACGAGCCGAGGCCGCCGATCACGACCACGACGAAGGCCGGCGTGATGATCTCCTGCCCCATGGCCGGGTGGATCGAATAGATCGGCGCCAGCAGCACGCCGGCCAGGCCGGCGAGCCCGATGCCGATCCCGGCCACGGCCATCATGTAGGGCTGCAACGAGATGCCGAGCGCTCCGACCATGTCCGGATTCTGCACGCCGGCTCGCACGACCCGGCCGAAGGCCGTCCGCTGCAGCAGGAACCAGAGGCCGAGGACACAGACGGCTGCGATGGCGATCAGCAGCGCGCGGTAGCGTGAATAGATGAAGTCGCCGATGAAGATCTGGCCGCGCAGCGCCGGCGGGATCGAGAAGGAGAGCGGCGGCGCGCCGAAGATCATGCGCAGCGACTGTTCCGCGACCATGGCCAGCCCGAAGGTGAGGAGCAGCGACAGGATCGGATCGCGCCTGTAGAAGTGGCGGAACAATCCGCGTTCGATGACGATGCCGATGAGCGCGACGAGCACGGGAGAGGCGAAGATCGCCCCGCCGAAGCCGACATGCGGCGCCAGCACGATGGTGAGATAGGCCCCGATCGCATAGAAGGCGCCGTGCGCCAGGTTGACGATCCCGCCGAGCGAGAAGATCAGCGACAGTCCGAGCGCGATCAGGAGGTAATAGACCCCGTCGAGCAACCCGTTCAGCACCTGCTGGATGAAGAGGGTAAGCAAGGGATGGCCTTTGCGGGATGGTGCGGTGTGACAGGCGCCGCGGCGACTCCCGGGCTTGGCCCGGCCATCGCGGAGCGGACGGGAGGCGCCGAACGGCGCCTCCCGGTCGTGAGATTCGCGAGGCCGCGCCTCGCCGCCCTGAAGCGGCGGCGCGCGATCAGCTCATCTTGCAGACGGCTTCGTCGCCCTGCGTCGCGATCACTTCCAGATCCTCGTTCGGGCCGGGCACCGGCGGCGAGGAGGTGAAGAGATCCCACTGGTTCTTGACCTGGGCCGCCGGCAGGGCGGTGATCGTGTACATCTCGCTGATGAGCTGGTGGTCTGAGGCGCGGAAGTACCCCTCGCGGGATTTCATGACGTCGAATTTCGCGCCTTTCTCCCAGTGCTCGAGAATCTTGGCCGTGTCGGTGCTCTTCAGCTCGTTCATCGACTGCGCCATGATCTTCACGGCCATGTAGTCGCCCCAGGCCTGGTTCTCCGGCGGCTTGCCGTATTTCTTGGTGAAGGCGGCGACGAAAGCCTTGCTCGCCGGCGTGTCGATCAGGTGATGCCAGACGCAGGGCCAGATGCCGCCGAAATTGTCCTTGCCGGCAGCCCAGGCGAGCGCGGTATCGAAGCCGAAGCCGGCGACCGGGAAGGACAGGCCGAATTCCGCATATTGCTTGAGGAAATTGGTGATCTGGTTGCCGGCGAGGTTGGAGATCACGATATCCGGCTTCGCGGCCCTGATCTCCAGCAGCAAGGCGGAGAAATCGGTCGCGTCCGTCGGCACCAGCTTGTCGGCGGCGAACTGGCCGCCATTGCTCTCCATGAAGCGCTTGGCGACCTTGAGCAGATCATGGCCGAAGGCGTAGTCGGCGGTCAGGGAGAACCATTTCTTGCCCTTGACCAGGCCCTGCTGCATCAGCGAACGGCCGCAGCTCTTCACATACATCGAGTTCTGGTGCTCGACATGGAACATGTAGCGGTTGCAGCTTTCGCCCCGCAGCGCGTCGGAGTTGCCGCCGGTATTGACGAAGAGCTTCTTGTTGCGCGCGGCGACCTGGGAGATCGTCAGGCAGGAGGCCGACGAGATCTCGCCGAGGATACAGGCGACCTGGTCACGCTCGAACATCCGCTCGGCCTTGGTGGAGGCGGTCTGGGGATTGACCGAATCCTCCTTCAGCACCTCGAGCTTGCGTCCGTTGACGCCGCCCCCTGCGTTGATCTCCTCGACCGCCAGATCGACGGCCATCACGCCGTATTCACCGAGAGGGCCCAGGAAGCCGGTGCGCGGCGTCAGGTGGCCGAAGCGGATGGCGTCGGCCGTCTGGGCGCGGATGAGCGACGGGCTCGCGATGATGCCGGCCGCTGCTCCGGCGCCGAGGCCGGCCAGGGTCTGTCGTCGCGAAAGGCGGAATGTCGGGTGCTGTCGATCTGTCATGGCGTTCCTCCCAGAACGGTGCGCGCTTGAGCGCTGCTGTTTCGAAAGCTGCGTGTTCCCGTTTTGCGGTCGTGATCCTCTTGTCGTGATCTGTGATCA
Source organism: Allobosea sp. 67-29 (assembly GCF_001898115.1). Taxonomy (GTDB): domain Bacteria; phylum Pseudomonadota; class Alphaproteobacteria; order Rhizobiales; family Beijerinckiaceae; genus Allobosea. Next base: position 56,874 of record NZ_MKSQ01000011.1, read on the forward strand.
CAGTTAGGTTGGCAGACATGGTTGCCCCTGTCCAGTCCCCCGCAACGTCAGGCGGAGTTGCCGCCGGACGCCGACCCGCGCGAATGGATCCCTCCGGTCTCGACGCGGTCGGCGCGCTGAGCCATGAGACGCTTGGCGACCGCGTCACCGGGGAATTGCGGATGCTCTTGATCGCCGGCCGGCTGGGGCCGGGCGAAAAGCTTTCGCTCAGGCGCGTGGCCGAGGCGCTGGGCGTCTCCATGATGCCGGTTCGGGAAGCCGTCAGCCGGCTTGCCGCCGACGGAGCACTCGAGGTCTTGCCGGGCCGGGCCGGGCCGTGCGCGTGCCTGTGCTCACGCTGGCGCAGTTTCGCGAGCTCACGCGGCTGCGGCTGCTGGTCGAGGGCTTTGCCGCCGAGGAGGCGGCGCGCGTTGCCGATGAGGCCGGGATCGAGGTGCTTGCCGGCCATGAAGCCGCCTTTCAGCGGGCGGCTCGTGCTGCTCTCCCTGATGCCGCGGCGGCGGTTGCCGCCAACCGCGAGCTGCATTTCGCGCTCTATCGGTCGGCGGGAATGCCCAGTCTGGTCGAGATGATCGAGCGGCTCTGGCTTAAGGCCGGTCCCATTCTCAATCTCGACATGCGTCACGAACCGCGCCGTCTCGACGGAGGCAGCGCCGTCGTCGCCCATGCCGCTCTGCTCGACGCGCTGCGGCGGCGCGACGCCGCCGCAGCGCGCGCGGCGCTCGTGGCCGACATCTCGGCGGCTGCGGCCCATATCGAAAGCACGGGGCGGCTCGCGCCCTGAAGCAACGCGGGCCCGGCGCGCCCTTCCGGCCGGATGACGAGGAGGAACGGATGGATCTGGACATCAAGGGCCTGCGGGTGCTGGTCACCGCGGGGGCGAGCGGCATCGGCCGGGCGACTGCCCGTGCCTTTGCGGCCGAAGGCGCCAGCGTCCATATCTGTGACGTCGACCGTGACGCTCTGGCCGCCATGGCGCAGAGCGACCCCGCGATCACGCGCTCGGTCTGCGACGTCTCGGACCGTACCGCGGTGGCGCGGTTGTTCGAGGAGGCGCTGGCGGTCCTCGGCGGGCTGGATTGCCTCGTCAACAATGCCGGCGTGGCCGGGCCGACCGGGCGCGTCGACGAGATCGACCCGGTCGATTGGGACCAATGCATCGCGGTCGATCTGACCGGTCAGTTCAATTGTACGCGTCTGGCCGTCGCGCACCTCAAGCAGTCGGGAAACGCCAGCATCGTCAACCTGTCGAGCCAGGCCGGCAAGCACGGGTTTCCGTTGCGCTCGCCCTATGGCGCAGCGAAGTGGGGCGTGATCGGCTTCACCAAGGCGCTTGCGGCCGAGCTGGGCGAATTCGGTATCCGGGCGAATGCGATCTGTCCCGGCCTCGTCGAAGGGCCGCGCATCCAGAGCGTGATCGCCAACAAGGCGCGCAGCTTCAACATCTCGCATGAGGAGATGACGGAACGGCTGTTCGGCGGCGTCTCGATCAAGCGCTTTGTCGACCCCGGCGACATCGCACGGCACATCGTCTTCCTCGCTTCGCCCTTCGGCAGGACGACGTCGGGTCAGGAGATTTCCGTCTGCGGCGACACCAGGATGCTGGCCTAGCTTCCGCTTCTCCCGCGGGCGCGGCGACTCCGCGGGCAGGAAGCGTCAGGAGCGGGCGTGGCTCGAACCGGGTGACGCCTGAGCCAGCAGGGCGCCGCATCGATCGAGCCTGGCCCCCGGGCACTTGAAGGAAAGAGGCGACGAAGACGCTGCAAGAGAGCGAGCCTTCGCTGTTGCCAACCGCCGATCTCGCTGTTAAACGTTTTACAGTTAAACGTTTAACAGGATGCAGCATGAGCGGCAGGCGCGTGACGATCCGGGATGTCGCTGGTCGCGCCGGTGTGTCCATCGCGACGGTCTCGAACGTCTTCAGCGGCAACAAGCCGGTGAACGAGGATTTGCGGGAGCGCGTGCTGCTGGCCGCGAAGGAGCTCGCCTATCAGGTGGATCGGGCGGCGTCGCAGCTGCGCTCCGGTCAGGCGCGAGTCGTCGGCGTGCTCGTGCCCGATCTCGACGACGTCTTCTTTACCTCGCTCGTCTCGCGGATCGAGGTTCTCGCGCAGGCGGACGGCTACGATATCCTCGTCGCCAGCTCGCGCGACGATGCCGGCCTGGAGCAATCGCGTCTGCGCACCCTGCTCGCATGGCGCCCGTCCGGCCTCATCGTGGTGCCCTGCCTCGGCGAGCCGCCGCAGGTCCTTGCCGGAGAGATCGGCAGGCTGCCGATGGTTTTTGCCGACCGCGTGCCGCCGGAAGGCTCGGTCGTCGACACGGTCGCGATCGACAATCGCGAGGCGGGCGAGATCGCGGCACGCCATCTGCTCGGCCTCGGCCATCGTGACATCGTCATCGCCGCCTCAAGCCTTGCCATCTCTCCGATCCGGGAGCGAATTCGCGGCGCCTGCGATCTGATCCGGGCCATGACGGGCCGTGACGCGAGGGTGATCGAGCTCGGTTCGGTAGCCGAGCCTGGGGCGGAAATCTTCCGGCATTGGCTGGAGCGGCACGAGCAGCCCAGCGCCGTGATCGCGCTGACCAACGTCACGACGCTCAGCGCATTGTCGGCGCTGGCGCGGCTCAGGGTGGATATTCCCGATCCCGTCTCGGTGGTCGGCTTCGACGACTACCCCTGGATGAGCGCCCGTAAGACCGGGCTGACCGCGATCCGGCAGCCGATAGCCGAGCTTGCGGCGGCGGCCTGGCAACGCCTGCGCGCGCGCATGGCCGGCGAAGAGGCGGCGCCTCGGACCATCGTGCTGCCAGCGAGCCTGCAAGTCCGCGATTCCGTGCGCGAACTCTCGCCCCGCGCTGCCGATGAGAGTGATGGTCTCGATGCTTCGCCGCGCATGGAGGAAAGGGCAGCCGCGCCCAAAGCCGTTCACTGACGGGCGCATGGCGCCCGCAATCACCGGGCCGAGAGAGCCCGGAGCGAAAGACATTCTGGAGGAAACGCGTGCAGCTTCAACGAACCGCACGTCTCTTGCCGCTGCTGGCGCCGGTGCATCTGCTCATCCTGAGCGTCATCGTGCTGCCGTCGCTTTATGTCGTCTGGCTGAGCCTGAACACGTCGAGCTTCGGCCAGGCGCCGAGCTTTGTCGGCCTGCAGAACTATTGGCGCGTCCTCACCGATCCGGCTTTCCATTCCGCGCTCGTGAACACGGTCGTCCTCGTCGTCGTGGCCGTGCATCTGGAATTGGCGATCGGCCTCGGCATGGCATTGCTCTTCGCCAGCGGCCTGCCGTTTCGCCGCTTCCTGCTCGTCGCTGTCCTCGCGCCCTATGCCGTCAGCGAGGTCACCGCGGTGGTGATGTGGCGCTTCCTGTTCGATCCCGATGCCGGGCCGATCACGCTGGCCTTGCGGGCGCTGCACCTGCCGACGCTCGACTGGTCGTTCGAACCCTCGCACGCGATGATCCTGATCGGCCTTTTGACGATGTGGCTGCATCTGCCCTTTACCTTCGTCATCGTCTATGCGGCGCGCCTCGCCATCCCCGCCGAGCTCTACGAGGCCGCCCGGATCGACGGCGCGACGCGCTGGCAGGCGTTTCGGCGGGTGACATTGCCGCTGCTCGGCCCGGCCATGCTGATCGCGCTGCTCTTCCGCTACATCTTCGCCTTCCGGCTGTTCTCGGAGGCCTGGCTCCTGACCAAAGGCGGCCCGGCGCGCTCGACCGAGGTGGTTGCGATCTACCTTTACCAGGAAGCTTTCAGCTTCAACGCCTTCGGCACCGCGTCCGCGACCGCCTGGATCATGGTCCTGATCTCGCTAGCCCTGGCCGGCGCCTATCTCTTCCTGCTCAAGCGCGGAGGGCTCGGCCATGCGCATTGAGCGGCTTCTGGCCGGGCTGGGGAAGGCGGTCGCGGTCGTTGCGATCCTGTTCTGGTCGCTGTTCCCGATCCTGTTCATCGCGATGTCGTCGCTGAAGCCCGGCCAGGACATCTTTGCGGTGCCGCCGAAATGGCTGTTCACGCCGACGTTCCGGCATTATGCCGAGCTGTGGCGCTCCTGGGGCGTATTCTTCGACGGGCTGATGAACAGCCTGCTGATCACGGTCGGCGCGACGCTGCTCGCCATCGTCGCCAGCGCCTGCGCCGGCTACGTCTACTCGCGCCATTCTGGCCGCTGGCTGAACGCCAGCATGGGCGGGCTCATCATCGCCCGCCTGATCCCGCCGATCGTGGTGACGTTGCCGCTCTTCCCAATCGTGAACTGGCTCGGGCTCAATGACACGCATCTGGTGCTGATCCTGCTCTACGCGACCTTCTTCGTGTCGCTGGGCACGGTGCTGATGCGCACCTTCATGGACCAGATCCCGCGCGAGCTGGACGAGGCGGCGTCGATGGACGGCGCCAGCCGCTTGACCATCCTGCGCAAGGTCATCGCGCCGCTGGCGATGCCAGGCGTGCTGGCGGTCGCGGTCTTCGTCATCGTCTTCTCGTGGAACGAGTTCCTCTTCGCCTTCATCTTCACCGCGACCAGGGCCAAGACCGCCCCGCTCGTGATCTCCGAGATGATCGGCTCCATCGACGGCGTCGACTGGGGAATCCTCTTCGCCGCCGCGACGGTGCAGCTCGTGCCCGTCCTTCTCTTCGTCGTCTTCATGAACCGCTACCTCGTGGCCGGCCTCACCGCCGGTTCGACGAAGGGGTAGCCAACCAAAAAAGAGGGAGGAAACCATGTCGAACAAGCCTGCAACCAAGCTCACCCGCCGTGCTTTCGTCGCCGGAGCCACGGGCGCTGCCGCCGCGCTCGCCGTCCGGCCCGCATTCGCAGCTGGCAAGACGCTGAACGTCCTCAGCCACAAGGTCCACCAGACCGTGCTCGGCAGCGGCGATGGCGACCTGATGGCAGGCTGGCGCAAGGCCAACGATGCCGAGATCGCCTTCACCACCTTCGATTCCAATCCTTTGCAGGACCGGCTCTTCCGTGAGGCCAGCCTGAACGAGACCGACTACGGCGTCGGTTATCTCATCGACAACCGGCCGACCTCGCAGATCGCCGCGCTGTTCGAACCGCTCGGCCCCTATCAGGACAAGGACGCGATCGAGGACTTCGGCGATATCGCGCCCGGCCTTGTCCAGGGCATGACCGTCGACGGCAAGCTGATCGGAATCCCGGTCCGCCACGCGACGCAAGGCCTGTTCTACAACGAGGCGCTGCTGGAGGAGGCCGGCATCTCCGCCCCGCCGACGACTCTGGAAGAGCTGATCGAGCAGGCGAAGAAGACCACCTTCACCTCCAAGGCCGGCACGCCAGTGACCGGCATGGTGCTGGCGAGCGACCTCGCCGTCTTCCCCGTGATGTTCGCCCGCGCCTATGGCGGAGACTTCATCAGCCCCGATCTCAAGCTGGTGCCGAACCGCGAGGCGCTGGAGCAGGGCCTCAACGCCCTGCGCGGCATGTTCGAGGCCGGCAGCCTGCCGCGCAGCTACGCCACGACCAAGAACGACGATCAGGTGACTTGGCTGCAGCAGGGCCGCGCCGCCTTCACCGTCCTGCCCTTCGCCCGGGGGGCGCAGCTCAACAATGCCGAGCAGAGCAAGTTCCCCGGCAAGATCAAGGCCGTGCCCTTCCCGGGTTCCACGGCGATTCAGGGCAAGATGCCGATGGCTTCCGTCGTCGAGGCCTGGGCCATGGTCATCCCGAAGAACGCCAGGGACAAGGCGCTGGCCTGGAGCTTCATCAGGGAGGTCTCCAGCAAGCGCGTGACGCTCGGCATGGCCATCAACGGCAACGGCCCGGTCCGCGTCTCCTCCTATGCCGACGAAGGCCTGAAGGCGAAGAACCCGCTCGCCGCGGTCGAGGCCAAGGTGCTGGCGACGGCGCGCGGCGCCTTCCCACCTTTCCCGGAAGCGGCCCGGGCCCAGGCGACCTTCCTGGAGGAGGTTCAGCTCGCCGTACTCGGCCGCAAGCCGGTCAAGGACGCCGTCTCCGCCATCATCGAACGCGTCAAACCGATGATGCCGGCCTGATCGCTCTCCGCCTGCGGGGCAAAGCCGCTCCGCAGGCATTTGCTCCATCCGTGACACCCCGAAGGAACCTAGCCATGTCGACCGCTGCGACCCGCTTCATTGAGGAGCCGGCCCGCTCCATCCCCGTCTCGGCCGAATACGACGTGCTCATCGTCGGCGGCGGGCCATCCGGCATCACGGCTGCGCTGGCCGCCTCCGAGGACGGCCTGCGCGTCGGGCTGATCGAGAGCCGCAGCTTCGTCGGCGGCAACATGACGATCGGCCTGCCCGTGCTCGGCTTCCTCGGCCAGAAGGGCAACCAGATCATCGACGGTCTCCCGCAGAAATTCATCGAGCGCCTGCGCAAGGAGCGCGACGGGGCGAGCGAACACCGACCCTGCCCGCTGCATATGGGGATCACGCTGGTCGAGCCCGAGGCGGTGAAGACGGTGGCGCTGGAGATGCTGACGGAAGCCGGCGTCGACGTGCTGTTCTACACCTTCTTCGCCGGCGCCCTGGTCGAGAACGACACGATCCGCGGCGTCATCACCGAGAGCAAGAGCGGCCGCAACGCCATTCTCGCCAAGGTTGTGATCGATTGCAGCGGCGATGCCGATGTCGCCTACAGCGCCGGCGTCCCCACAGAGAAGGGCAACGAGCATGGCGGCATGCAGCCGCCGACGCTGATGTTCTGCCTCGCCGGCGTCGACACCGATACACTCAGGCTCTCCATCGCCAACGCTCCGCCGGCGGCGCGCACCTATCTCACCGACTTCATTCCCGCCGAGTATTTCGGCCAGAACCACCAGTTCATCGTCGTCGGCATGCGCGAACTGATGGCCAAGGCCAAAGCCGAGCGCGGCCTGCAGATCCCGAACGAGCGCACCATCATCATCACCGGCCTGAAGAAGGGCGAGGTCTGGATCAACATGACCCGCGTCAAGGGCACCGATGGCACGGACGCCCGCAGCCTGACCAAGGGCGAGATCGAGGGCCGCGCCCAGATCGACGACATCGTCACCTATCTGGTCAATTACGTGCCGGGCTTCGAGAAGGCCTATTTCACCAAAACCGCGCCCTTCCTCGGCATCCGCGAGACGCGCCGCATCCGCGGCCAATACGTGATGACGCAGGAGGACGTGCTCGCTTGCACCCATTTCGACGACGCGATCGCGGTGGCGAGCTATCCGATCGACATCCACCGCCCATCCGACGATGGCTGCACGCTGATCTGGTGCGGCGACTGCTACGACATCCCCTATCGCTCGCTGGTGCCGCAGAAGATCGGCAACCTGCTGGTCGCCGGGCGCAGTATCTCGGCGACCCATGAGGCGATGGGCGCGATCCGCGTGATGGCAACCTGCATGGCGATGGGCGAGGCCGCCGGCCGCGCCGCCAAGATCTCGGTGCGCGGCAACCGGCCCCCGGCCGACATCGACATTGAGGAATTGCGCCGCCAGCAGCTAGAGCGCGGCGTCTACCTGCGCAACCCCGACGGCACCCGCGCCGGGCCGCCGAACCGCGCTGCCGCCTGAGATGGCCGGGCACTTCATCGGCATCGATGTCGGCACCGGCAGCGTCCGGGCCGGCATCTTCGACCCGACCGGGCGCATGGTCGCGACCGCCAAGCGCGACATCGCGCTCTATCGCGACGGGCCGGATATAGCCGAGCAGTCGAGCGCGGATATCTGGCAGGCGGTCTGCGCCAGCGTGCGGGAGGCGATGCCCCAGTCTGGGCTCGGGCCGGACGATATCGCAGGGATCGGCTTCGACGCGACCTGCTCGCTGGTGGTGCTCGGGCCGGGCGGCAAGCCGCTGCCGGTCGGTGCTCACGACGACGCCAGCCGCGACATCATCGTCTGGATGGATCATCGCGCCATTGACCAGGCCGAGCGCATCAACGCGACGAAGCATCCGGTCCTCACCTATGTCGGCGGCACGATCTCGCCCGAGATGGAGACGCCGAAGCTGCTCTGGCTCCGGGAGAACCTGCTTGAGACCTATCACGCCGCCTGGCAATTCTTCGACCTGCCGGATTTCCTGACCTGGCGCGCAAGCGGCTCGCTGGCGCGCTCGACCTGCACGGTCACCTGCAAATGGACCTATCTTGCCCATGAAGGACGCTGGGACCCGAGTTATTTCCGCGAGATTGGTCTCGACGATCTCGCCGATGACAGCTTCTCCCGCATCGGCACCGAGATCGTTCCGGCCGGCACCGCACTCGGCAACGGGCTCACCGAACAGGCCGCCGCCGAGCTTGGCCTGAACCCCGGCACCGCCGTCGCCGCGGCGCTGATCGACGCTCATGCCGGCGGTGTCGGCTCGATCGGCGCACGCGCACCGCACGGCACGGCGTTGACCCGCATGGCCTATGTCTTCGGCACCTCGGCCTGCACCATGGCGAGCAGCGCCGAACCGATCTTCATCCCCGGCATCTGGGGGCCCTATTTCTCGGCGATGGCGCCGGGCCTCTGGCTGAGCGAGGGCGGACAATCCGGTGCAGGCGCCGCCATCGAGCAATTGATCGACTTCCATCCGGCCGTGCCCGAAGCGCAGCGCCTTGCCCAAGCCGAGGGCCTCTCGCTGGCGGACTGGCTCGCGACGCGGGCGACCCGGCATGCCGCCTCGCCTTCGGAAGCGGCCCGCCTCGCCGGCGACCTCATCGTCGTGCCGGATTTCCTCGGCAACCGCTCGCCCCATGCCGATCCGCAGGCGCGCGCCGTGATCGCTGGGCTCGGTATGGAGCGCGATCTCGACCATCTCGTCGCGCTCTATGTCGCGGGCCTGACCGGCATCGGCTACGGCCTGCGCCAGATCATCGAGGCCAGCCGCGCCATGGGCGCCACGATCGAGGCCGTCGTGCTCAGCGGAGGTGCCGGGCGCCATCCCCTGATCCGACAATTGCTCGCGGACTGCTCCGGGCTGCCAGTGCTCGTCCCCGACGACGTCGATCCCGTGCTTCTCGGCTCGGCCATGCTGGCCGCGAGTGCAGCCGGCGCCTACCCCGACCTTGGCGAAGCGATGACTGCGATGGCGCCGGGGGCCGCCGTCTTCACCCCTGCCGGCGGCGAGATCGCCGAACGGCACGCCCGGCGCCTTGCCGCCTTCGAGACGCTGCAGGTGGCCGCGCGCCAGGCGAGGGGGCTGATGCATCCGGCCCGACCTCAAGCCGTATCGGAGACCCCGACGTGACCCAGGAACTGACCGGAAAAACCGCAGCGATCACGGGCGCGGCCTCGGGGATCGGGCTGGCCTGCGCGAAGCGGCTGCTCGCGGCCGGCGCGCGCGTCGTCTTCATCGATCGTGACGGCGAGGCTCTCGCGCGGGCCTGTGAGCCGCTCGGCCCCGACGCCATTCCGCTCGTCGTCGACCTGACTGCCCCCACCTCCGTCGCCAGCATGCTGCCGGCGATCCTCGACAAGGCCGGTGCGCTCGACATCTTCCATGCCAATGCCGGTTCCTATGTCGGCGGGCCTGTGAGCGAGGGCGATCCCGATGCCTGGGACCGCATGCTCAACCTCAACATCAACGCCGTCTTCCGCAGCATCCATGCCGTGCTGCCGCACATGATCGCACGCAAGACCGGCGATATCCTCGTCACCAGCTCGGTAGCCGGCGTCGTTCCAGTGGTCTGGGAGCCCGTCTACACCGCCTCGAAACACGCGATTCAGGCCTTCGTCCATACGTTGCGCCGGCAGGTGATCCCCTATGGCCTACGCGTGGGGGCGGTGCTGCCCGGCCCCGTCGTCACGGCCCTGATCGCCGACTGGCCGCAGGAGAAGCTCGACGCCGAGCGCGCCCGCGGCGGACTCATCGAGCCAGAGGAGGTGGCGGAAGCGGTGCATTTCATGCTGACGCGCCCGCGCAATGTCACGATCCGAGACCTCGTCATCCTGCCGCAAAGCACGGATCTCTAGCCGGCAATCCTCTTCGCTCCCAGGAACGACAAGGCTCGAAAATACATTTGTGTCACAAAACATTCATTTGTATGGTTCAAGGCAAAGCCGCTGCCCGATGCTTGCTTCGGGGACAGACGGTCGCCCGATTACGTGGCGAACTCCGGAGGGAACATGCAGCGTATCGTGCAGATTTCCGACACCCATCTCAGCCCGACCAAGCGGCATTTCGCCGACAATTGGCAGCCGCTGACGGAGTGGCTTGTGGCACAGGCGCCGGACCTCGTCATCCATACCGGTGACGTCACCGTCGATGGTGCGGACGTCGATGAGGACATGCGCCATTGCCGTGCCTTGCTCGACGCCATCGGCGCTCCCGTCATCAGCATTCCCGGCAACCACGATGTGGGCGAGGCGCATCATCCGCACCAGCCGGTGGACGACGCGCGTCTTGCGCGTTGGCGCCGGCATCTCGGCGAGGATTTCTGGGTCCGCGATCTCGAAGAATGGCGACTGATCGGCCTCAACGCGATGCTGTTCGGCAGCGACGAGGCCGAGGAACAGCGTCAGCTCGCCTGGCTCGACCGGCAGATCGCCGGCGCGCAGGGCCGCAGGCTCGGCTGGTTCCTCCATCGCCCCCTCTTCATCCAGGAGCCCGACGAGGGCGATATGGGCTATTGGAGCGTGCCGCCCCGTCCGCGCGCGCATCTGCTCGATCTTGTGCGTCGCAACGAGGTGGCCTTCGTCGCCAGCGGCCATCTGCACCGCGCGCATGATTTCACCATCGCCGGCACGCGCTACATCTGGGGTCCATCCTCCGGCTTTGTCGTCGGCCCCGAACTGCAGCCCGGCATGGCCGGCACGACCACGCTCGGCGCCGTCTCCTATGCCTTCGACGGGCCGGATTTCACGGCCGAGATCCACGAGATACCCGCGCTCAAGACGCTCTGGATCGACGACGTCATCCATGAGGTCTATCCGCCGCGCGCCGCCTGACACGCCGCCCCGGCCGCCTGTGGGCGCCGGGCCGAAACACGCCCCACGAAGAGCCCGCAGGGCCGCAGAAAGGCGAACGCCATGGCCAAGGTCACACTCTCCTCGATTGCCAAGTCCTTCGGGCCGACGAAGGTGCTCGGCGGCATCGATCTCGACATCGCCGATGGCGAGTTCCTGACGCTGGTCGGCCCTTCGGGCTGCGGAAAGTCGACGCTGATCCGCATCATCGCCGGGCTCGAGCACCAGGACGGCGGCAGCGTCGCGATCGGCGGCAGCCGCGTCGACCAGCTGCGTCCGCATGAGCGGCGCGTCGCCATGGTCTTCCAGTCCTATGCGCTCTATCCGCATATGAGCGTGGGCGCGAACATCGCCCTGCCGCTGACCATGTCCCGTCTCTCGCTCTGGCAACGGCTGCCGCTGCTGCGGCAGCTCTCCCGCCGGCGCCGCAGCGTGATGCGCGGCATCGAGGCCGATGTCGCGGCGGTCGCCGAGCAGCTCCAGCTCGACCATCTGCTCGATCGCAAGCCGGCCCAGCTCTCCGGCGGCCAGCGCCAGCGCGTCGCGCTCGGTCGCGCCATGGTGCGCAATCCGGACGTCTTCCTGATGGACGAGCCGCTGTCCAATCTCGACGCCAAGCTGCGCGTCCACATGCGCACGGAGCTGGCCGAGCTGCACAAGCGGCTCGGTACCACCTTCATCTACGTCACGCACGACCAGGTCGAGGCGATGACGATGTCAGATCGCGTCGCGATGATGGATGCGGGCGCGGTGTTGCAGCTGGGCACGCCGTCCGAACTCTACGAGAAGCCCGCCTCGCTGAAGGTCGCGCAGTTCATCGGCAGCCCGGCGATCAACCTGCTGCCGGCCACGGTGATCGGCGGCGGGCGGCTGGAGCTCTTCGGCCGGCCACTGGCTCTGGCCGTGCCGCTCCCGCAGGGGCAGGCGGTGGCTCTCGGCATTCGCTCCGAAGCGCTCTCGCTCGCCCAGGGCGAGCCGGGAGAGGGCGGGCGCGCCTCGTTCTCCGCCCGGCTGCGGCGCAAGGAAAACCTCGGCGCCGAGTATATCCTGCACTTCGACCATGCCGGGCACGATGCCGTGAACGTGACGATGCGGACGAGCCCCGCCGTCGCGGCCGGCCTGCACGAAACCGCCGTGGTCACGCTCGGATTCGACGAGGCGGCCGCCCATCTCTTCGCGGCCGATGGGCATCGGATCGAGCCACGCGGGCATGGCGTCATGACGGGTTCCGTCGTGCCCCTGAGGGCCTGACCATGACGCTTGCACAAGCATCGCCCGCCGATTTTGCTCGGCCCGCACGCCGCCGCATCAGGATCGAGCGGCTGACCGGTCTCGGCTTCGCTCTCCCGGCCTTCGTTCTGCTGCTGCTGACCATGCTGCTGCCGCTCGCGGTGCTGCTCTGGCTCAGCCTCACGAATTACGAATTCGGCGGCGTAGACATGGATTGGGTCGGCCTCGCCAATTTCCAGAAGGCACTGGCCGATCCGATCATCCGGCGCTCGCTGGTCAACACGCTGCTCTATGTCGCCATCGTCGTGCCGGGCGGAGTGCTCGGCGCGCTGCTGATCGCCGTTCTGGTGCACCGGCGCACGCGCACGCGCTCCTTCTACGAGGTGGTCTACTTCCTGCCGGTCACCTCGACCCTGATCGCGATGGCGACGGTCTGGCAGTTCCTGCTCCACCCTTCGCTGGGACCGGTCAACGGCCTGCTGAAAGGCTTGGGCATCGGCCCGGTCGCCTTCCTGAGCGAGCCTTCGACCGCGCTGGCGACGCTGGCGGTGATCGGCATCTGGCAGCTTCTCGGCTTCAACATGATCCTGTTCCTGGCCGGACTGACCGCGATCCCGCGCGATCTCTACGAGGCCGCCGACATCGACGGCTGCTCCAGCGGCATCGACCGCTTCCTGACCATCACCTGGCCGCTGCTCGGGCCGACGACGATGTTCGTCCTGGTCACCACCATGATCACCGCCTTCAAGATCTTCGACACGGTGGCGGTGATGACGCGCGGCGGGCCGATCGGCTCCACCGAAGTGCTCCTCTACAACATCTATCTCGAAGGGTTTCAGTACTTCCACACGGGCTACGCCGCGGCGCTGACCTTCATCTTCCTCGCCTTCATTCTCGTCTTCTCGGCCGTGCAGACCTTCGCCCTCGACAGGAAGGTGCACTACTGATGACCGATCCCACGCTGCCCGCCGCTCCGGCCGCGCCCGTCCAACCGATGCTGCGCCGCTTCTTCTCGCTGATGCTGGTCCACGGCGTCCTGATCGCCGGCGCGATCTTCATGCTGGCGCCCTTCGTCTGGATGCTGGTCACCTCGATCAAGCCGCCGGCCGAGATCTTCAGCGCCGAGATTTCGCTCTGGCCCAAGCAGTTCTACGGGCTGGAGAACTACGGCTTCGCCATGGAAAAGGCGCCGCTGCTGCGCTTCGCGCTGAACGGCGTCATCCTCTGCGGCGGCATCCTGATCGTCCAGCTCCTCGTCGCGATCCCCTGCGCCTATGCGCTGGCCAAGCTGAACTTTCCCGGCCGCAACCTGCTCTTCGTGCTGGTGCTGCTGGGCCTGTGCATTCCCGTCCAGGTGCCGGCGATGCCGCTCTATATCGGGCTGGCCCAGCTCGGCCTGCTCAACACCTATTTCTCGATGATGGTGCCGTTCTTCCTCTCGGTCTTCGCCATCTTCCTGTTCCGCCAGTTCTTCCGCAGCTTTCCCGACGACATCATCAACGCCGCCCGGCTCGACGGCATGAGCGAGTTCGAGATCGTCTGGCGCATCGTCACGCCGAGCGCCTGGCCGGCGATCGCCGCCTTCTCGATCTTCTCGGCCGTGGCGCACTGGAACGACCTCTACTGGCCGCTGATCGTCATCTCCGACGCCAAGCTCGCGCCGCCGCCGCTCGGCATGATGTTCTTCGCCGATGCCGAGACCGGATCGAACTACGGCGCGCTGACCGCGGCTGCGACGATCCTGACCGCGCCCCTCGTCATCGCCTTCCTCGTCGCCCGGCGCAGATTCATCGACGGGATCACCATGACGGGGGTGAAGTAGGCGGCGCAGCCGCTACGCCACCCAGAATTCAGGCCTGAAGCAACTGAAACCGGACGGCTGTGCTGTCCATGCCAAGGAGATCACGCATGAAACCTCTCGGCAAAGCCTTTGCCGTGGCAGCATTCGCCCTCTTCGCCACGACGGCGGCCAGGGCGGAGCAGGTCACGCTGGACGTGCTCTATGCCTTCCCGGCCTTCGCCAAGTTCCACGAGCCCATCGCCGCAGAGTTCATGAAGAAGCATCCGGACATCAAGATCAATTTCAGGGCGCCGGCGGCGAGCTATGACGAAGGGCATCAGACGATGCTGCGTCAGTCCGTCACCAATCAGTTGCCGGACGTCTACTACTCCGGCTTCCACCTCTTGACCGAGCTCACCGAAGCGCTCGACAAGCGCAAGCAGATCGTCGACCTCGGCCCGCTGCTCAAGGCCGAACCGGAAGCCTGGCGCAAGGCCAACTATTCCGATGCGCTGCTCTCGCTCGGCCAGGTCGGCGGCAAGCAGGTCGGGCTCGCCTTCAACGCCTCGACACCGCTGATGTACGTCAATGCCGAGCTGGTGAAGAAGGCCGGCGGCGACCCCGACAAGATGCCCGACAACTGGGCCGATACGGTCGCGCTCGCCAAGAAGATCCATAGCGGCGACACGGCCGGACTTGCCTACAACATCCATGACTGGCCGGATGACTGGCTCTGGCGCGGCATCATCCAGCAGGGCGGGCATACCCTGCTCGATGCCAGCGGCAAGAAGGTCGCCTTCGGGGGCGATGTCGGCCTGAAGGCGCTGACGACCCTGCGCTCCTTCGTCACCGAAGCCGGCATGCCGCTGATCGACTGGGACCAGTCGCGCCAGCAGTTCATCGCCGGCAAGATCGGCATCTTCTTCGACACCCCTGCGCGCCTGCGCCAGGTGACCGACCTCGTCGGCGATCGCTTCACGCTGAAGACGGCGCTGTTCCCGATCGACGACAAGGCCAAGGGTACGCTCCCGACCGGGGGCAACGCCGCGATCATCACCGCGAAGGACCCGGCCAAGCAGAAGGCCGCCTGGGAGTTCGTGAAGTTCGTCACCGGGCCGGAGGCGCAGAAGATCGTCGTCGAGACCTCGGGCTACATGCCGACCAATCTGCGGACCGGCGAGGACGCGTTCCTCGGCTCGTTCTACAAGGACAACGCCAATTTCCGGACCATCAACGGACAGGTCAACCGCGCTTCGCCCTGGCAGGGTTATCCGGGCGGCAACTCGGTGCGCATCTGGCGCCAGCAGCGCGAGGTCGTCGCGGGCGTGATGCGCGGCGAGATCCAGCCCAAGGCCGGCATCGAGCGCATGGTGTCCGAGACAGAAGCCCTGATGAAGTAGGCCGAGGCTTCGCTCGTCAATGCGGCCGCCCGGCGCGACAGCCGGGCGGTCATGTCTCTTCCCTACCTTGGATATGTCCGATGATCATCGCCCAGCTCAGCGATTTCCACGCCCGGCCGCATGGCCGGCCCGCCTATGGCGTCATCGACACCAATGCAGCGATCCGGCGGGCCATCGACGCCGTGCTCGCGATGCCGCTCCAGCCGGACTGCGTGCTGGTGACCGGCGATCTTACGGATTGCGGTCTCGCCGAGGAATACGCGATCGTGCGTGACGAGCTCGAACGCTTGCCGATGCCGGTCTACCTGGTGCCCGGAAACCATGATCGCCGCGAGAATTTCGTGGCGGCGCTGTCGGCGCAGCGGGATTACCTGCCGAGCGATGGCCCCCTGAATTACGTGATCGAGGATTTTCCCGTCCGGCTGATCGGGCTGGACACGCTGGTTCCCGGCGAGAGTGGCGGCGCACTCAGCCCGGCGAGCGAGGCGTGGCTGGCGGAGACGCTGGCGGATGGGGGAGGGCGCCCCACGCTGGTCTTCATGCACCACCCGCCCTTCCGCGTCGCCGTGGATGGCATGGACGGCATCCTCTGCCGGGTCTCGCCGGGGTTCGCCGGCCTGATCGCCAAGCACCCGGAGATCGAGCGCATCGTCTGCGGTCACTATCATCGCCCGATACAGCGCCGCTTTGCCGGCACCGTCGGCTATGTCGCGCCGGGCACGGCCCATCAGGTCGCCCTCGATCTGCGGCGCGGAACCGAGAACCGCATGGTCATGGAGCCCCCGGCCTTCGCCGTGCATGCCTGGGATCCCGAAGCCGGGATCGTCAGCCATCTGCAGCCGATCGGCGACTACGGGCCGATCCGGGACTTCGTGCTCGATCCCGCCTATCCCGGCAAAACGGAGGCGACCGCAGCACAATGATCGAGCCGCGTCTTCTGAAGCTGCTCGATGAAGCCGAAGCGCTGGCGCGCCGAGCTGGCGAAACGCTGGTCCGGATGCAGGGCGGCGAGCTCGCCGTCGCGCGCAAGGAGCTCAACGACGTGGTCACCGCGGCCGACCTCGCCTCCGAGCGCCTCGTCATCGACGGCCTGCGTGCCCTGACTCCGGAAGCGGCGATCCTGTCGGAGGAGGCCGGCTTCTCGGGTTCGGAGCAGGCGCCGCGCTGGATCATCGACCCGCTCGACGGCACGGTGAACTATGCCTCCGGCCTGCCGTGGTTTTCCGTGACGCTGGCCTATCGCGAACACGGCCGGACCGTTCTCGGCCTGACGCATGCGCCGCTCGCCGGTCTCTCCGCACGCTTCGCGGAAGGTGGTATCGCGACGGTGGATGGCCGGCCGGCGCGCGTGTCGGAGACGAGGCGGCTGAGCGATGCCGTCGTTTCGATCTGCCTGACGTCGCACTATGCAGCCGGCGAAGCGGACCGGACGAGCGCGGTGATCCGCCGCCTCGCCGGCCGCTGCCGGGGCGTGCGGGTCATCGTCTCCGGTGGTCTGGAGATGTCTCTGGTGGCGGCCGGCCGGCTCGACGCCTTCATCGGGCTCAAGGCCGATATCGTCTCGCACGCCGCCGCGATGCCGCTGGTGCGCGCCGCCGGCGGGCAGGTGACGACCGTCGCCGGCCTCGACGCGCGCGATGAGGATCTTGAGAAGGTCGCGACGAACGGCCGTATCCACGCGGAACTGCTGGACGCCATCGCCGGCGCCTGAGCCTCGCCGTCAGGCTAGGGCGGGCGCTGGGCTCTCCAGGACGGCGGCTGCCGCATCCTCGTCCGTGATCAGCACCGAAGCGAGCCCGCCGCGCAGCGCAGCCGCGATGATCTCGGCCTTGTTGGCCCCGCCGGACGCCAGGATCACCGTGGGAATCCGGCGCAGATCCTCTAGCGGCAGAGCGATCGCGCGGTGATTGATCGGGTGGTCGATGGCCCGGCCGCGACGATCGACGAACTGGCCCAGCATGTCACCGACCGCGCCCGCCCGGGCCAGCTCCCCGACACCGACGTCGCCCGGCAGGCCGTACCGCACCAGCAGCGAGCGTTCGCTCAGGTCGCCCGCGCTCAGGATCGCGACATCGGTTGCCTGGATGCGCCGGAAGGCGGCCTCGAACACGTCCTGGGCCACGATCGTATCGCGTGATTGCGGCGTGCCGGCATAGATCGGAGCCGCGAGATAGTGGCATTCGGCCTGCCAGAGCCTGGCGAAGCGGCTGGCGATCTCGAAGGTGTTGATCTCGATGCCGTAGGTCAGGCCTCCCATCATCGCGGTGACGGCGAGATCGCGATACTGCCCGCCCCGGATGTGGCGGATGGTTTCCCGCAAGGTGCCGCCCCAGCCGACACCGACGATGCCGGACGGCTTGTCCTCGACGAACCGCGAGACGAAGTCGCCTGCGGCCTTGCCGATCTGGGCGGCCACCTGATCGGGATCGACCGGGCTCGGGACGACGACCGCCTCCTTGAGACCGAACGCGGCGATCAGCTCGCGCTCCAGCCTGACGCAGCTCTCCAGCCGGGAGTTGATCGTGATGTTGACCAGCCCGCTGCCGCGGGCCTCGACCAGGAGCCGGTTGACGCGAAGTCGCGTCATCTTCAGCCGGTCGGCGATCTCCGCCTGGGTCAGCCCCTCCATATAGTAAAGCCAGGCGGCTCGTACCTGGGTCTGCGGCTCCTCCGGCATAGCGGCATCCTGATGCGATGGGCAGGCCCGCCTGCGGCTCGGCGCGGCGGGGTCGGCATGGTCTACCAGCTTGGCTTACATCGCTTTCGCGCTCTCCCACAACGTGCAGGCTCGCGCCGCTTCGCGCTTGACGCAAACCAATGTAAAATAGAAAATACATATGTTGAAGAATCGCGTTGCGAACCGGGTACCGCCCTCCGATGTCACATGCCCTTTTCCTTCACGCCGCGGGGGATGCCCGCGTCGCGCCGTTCAACCTGCGCGAGGGGGCAGCGGGCGAAACGCTGCTCGACGTCGCGGCCGTGGGGCTCTGCGGCAGCGACCTGCATTATTACAAGGACGGTGGCATCGGCTCTGCCGTGATCTCGACGCCCTTCGTGCCGGGCCATGAATTCAGCGGCTGGTTGACGGAGGACCTGCCGGGACTCGGTCTGGCTCGCGGAACGCTGGTCGCGGTCGATCCCAATCAGGCCTGCGGGCATTGCGAGCATTGCCGGAGCGGGCATCCCAATCTGTGTCCCGAGGTCGTCTTCATCGGGGCTCCTCCGCATGACGGGGCGATGACGGAACGAATCTGGGTGCCGAAATCGCAGATCGTCTCTGTGCCGGAGAGCTTCTCGCCGAGCGATGCGGTGATGCTCGAACCGCTCGGCGTCGCGATTCATGCGGTGGATCTGGCCAGGCCGCGGTTGCTGGAGCGGGCTGCGCTGATCGGCTGCGGACCGATCGGCCTGCTGATCCTGCAAGTCCTGCGGACTGCCGGAGCCGGCGAGATTCTCGCCTGCGATCCGCAGCCGCATCGCCGCGAGCTGGCGTTGAGGCTGGGAGCGAGCAAGGTCGGCGCCAGCGTCGCGGATATCGGCGAATGGACTCGTGGTGAAGGATTGCCGTTGGTCATCGAGGCGACCAATGCGCCCGAAGGGTTTCGCGACGCCATCCGTGCCGCCCGTATCGGCGGTCGCGTCGTGCTGGTCGGCATCCCGGACGGCGACAGCTACGTGATCCCGGCGGCGGAGGCCCGGCGCCGCGGCCTGAACATCAAGTTCTCGCGCCGGATGGGGCATGTCTATCCGCGCGCCATCGCGCTGGTGGAGGCGGGCAAGGTCGATGTCGAGGCCGTGGTCAGCCATCGCTTCCCGCTCTCTGAGGGGCCGGCTGCCTTCCGCCGTCATGCCGCCAACGAGGCGGGCATGGTGAAGAGCCTGATCTATCCGGGCGGCTGGCCCGCCGCGCAGCGCTGACAGCCCGACACCCGGTCGAGCCCGTCGAGGCCGGGCAGGACGTGGCATCGATCGCAAGCGATCTGGTTCGCCGCCCGTCAGGCGCCGCGTCTCGTCGGCCGCGCCGGCTAACGACTTCGGCGGCGAGACCCCGCGCATCGTCATCGGGGCGCCGGGCGACAACGTCATCGCGCCGGCGGGGGCGCAAGACCTCGTGGACATGCTCGACTTCGGCATGTCGCCCTCCGAGGCCGTCGCGACCCCGGCGCCATCGCCGCGTCGACATCCAACCGCATCCGTCGCAGCGCCGCCACCGAGCTCGTCGAGACGGGTTATGACGTCAAACGCTCCGTCCAGACGTTTCCTTTCGCCGCCCGTCATGCGATCGGAAGCGTCGATGGTCAGTGTTTCGGCGGAGCCGACCCGCAGCGCGACGGGCGCGGCGATTTCCGCCTGGGGCGCGGCCGACAGCCGAAGCCGCCCTTCGGGTGCCAGCAGACGGTTTTCGAGGGGGGTGGTCATGTTCCTGAGCGTGTTCGACGTGTTCAAGATCGGTATCGGGCCCTCGTCGTCGCACACGATGGGGCCGATGACGGCCGCGGGACGCTTCCTCGATCTCTTGCGCGAGCATCCCTCCCGTGCGGAGGCAGCGGCCTTGGGGGCAACGCTGCATGGCTCGCTCGCCTTCACCGGAAAGGGCCACGCCACCGACCGCGCCGTGGCGCTCGGCCTGCTCGGCTGGACGCCGGCCCGGTTCGATGGCGACGCTGCCGAACGGCAGCTCGCCGAGCTGGGGCGCGAGCGCAGGCTGCGGCTCGCTGGGCTGCCGCCACTGGCCTTCGATCCAGCCGTCGATATCGTCTTCGACTACGGCCCGCCTTTGCCCGGACACGCCAACGGGCTGGTGCTCTCGGCCCGGGCTGCGGATGGGGCGGTCTTGCTGTCCGAGACCTATTACTCGATCGGCGGCGGGTTCGTGGTGACGGCGCAGGAGCGTGATGCGCGCCCCAATGCCAGTGAGGATGCCGGCTGGCCCTATCCCTTCGCGAATGCGGCGGCGATGCTCGGCATGGCCCGCGAGAGTGGACTTTCGATCGCGCAGATGAAGCATGCGAACGAGCTGCACCTTCGATCGCGGGAGGAGGTCGAGCGTGGCCTCGCCGATCTCTGGTCGGTCATGAACGACTGCATCGAACGCGGCCTGGATCGGGAGGGCGAGCTGCCGGGCGGGCTGCATGTGCGCCGCCGGGCGGCGAAGATCTATCGGCAGCTGCTGGCGGAGCGACAGTCCAACCGCTTGCAGCCGCATGCATCGGCGGACTGGCTCAGCGTCTACGCGATGGCCGTCAACGAAGAAAACGCCGCCGGGGGCAGGGTCGTGACCTCGCCGACCAACGGCGCGGCCGGCGTCGTGCCGGCGGTGCTGCGCTACTATCTCGACCATTGCATCGGAGCGGAGCCCGGCAAGGTCGCCGACTTCCTGCTGACGGCCGCGGCGATCGGCGGGTTGATCAAGCACAACGCCTCGATCTCCGGGGCCGAGGCCGGTTGCCAGGGCGAGGTCGGCTCGGCCGCTGCGATGGCCGCGGCCGGGCTCTGCGCGGTGCTGGGCGGCTCGCCGGCCCAGATCGAGAACGCGGCCGAGATCGCGCTGGAACACCATCTCGGCATGACCTGCGACCCGGCCGCCGGATTGGTCCAGGTGCCCTGTATCGAGCGCAACGGCATCGGCGCGATCAAGGCCGTCGCAGCCGCGTCGCTGGCGCTGCGCGGCGACGGCTCGCATTTCATGCCGCTGGACAATTGCATCGAGGCGATGAGGCAAACCGGCGAGGCCATGAATGAGCGCTTCAAGGAAACCAGCCTCGGAGGCCTCGCGGTCAACCTGCCGGAGTGCTGAGGCCACCCCCCGCTTTTTGCATGATGGGCAGGGCGCGTGCCCGATAGGGTACGCAGGCTGCCAGTAAGGATCGGATCGATGATCGTGGATGACTTCCGTTCGGATACGGTGACGCGCCCCGGCGCCGGGATGCGGGCCGCGATGGCGGCCGCGGAAGTCGGGGATGCCGTCTACGACGATTGTCCGACGACCAGGCGGCTGGAAGCGATGAGCGCCGAGCGGCTGGGCAAGGAAGCCGCCCTGTTCTTCCCGACGGGCACACAGGCGAACCTCGCCGGGCTGATGGCTCATTGCGGCCGTGGCGATGAATACATCGTCGGGCAGATGGCCCACACCTATCGACTCGAGGGCGGCGGCGCGGCCGTGCTGGGCTCGATCCAGCCGCAGCCGCTCCCCAATGAGCCGGACGGCACGATCGCGCTCGATGCGATCGCCGGCGCAATCAAGCCGGACGATTTCCATTTCGCGAGGACGCGTCTCCTGGCGCTGGAAAACACGTTCAATGGTCAGGTGCTGCCGGATGCCTATCTCGAGGCTGCGACCGGGCTTGCGCGCTCCCGCGGTCTTGCGACCCATCTCGACGGCGCGCGCCTGATGAATGCCGCCGTGGCGAGCGGCCGGGACGCGGCCTGGATCGCCGCCCAGTTCGACACCGTTTCGATGTGCCTCTCCAAGGGGCTGGGGGCGCCGGTCGGGTCGGTGCTCGTCGGCCCGCGGGAATTCATCGAGACGGCGCGCCGGATCAGGAAGATGCTGGGCGGCGGCATGCGCCAGACCGGCGTTCTCGCTGCGGCCGCGATCTATGCGATCGAACGCAATATCGCGCGCCTCGACGAGGATCACCGCCGCGCAGCAGCTCTGTCGCAACTGCTGATGCGCTATCCCGAACTCGGCGCCGGGCCGGCCCGCACGAACATGGTCTTCATGACGCCGAAGGCACTCGACACCAGCGCCTTCGCTGCCTTCCTGCGCAGCCGCGGCATCGGCGTCAGCGGCCGCTACGGGACACTGCGCTGGGTCACCCATCTCGACGTCGACGATGCTGCCGTGCAGCGCGTCGGCGAGGCGTGCGAGCACTTCTTCGAGCGGCAGGCGTCGCCGGTCCCGGCCCGGGCTCCTGCCCTCGGCGGCTGAAGCCTCCGGTCGCCAGTGGCTCGCGCCCGATGGCCTGCCTGTATGCCTGGGCCCTTTGGCCCCGCTGCGCTAGATCAGCGGTTGATGCGGCACGTAGACCTCCGAGGCCTCGGCCCCGCTCCACTGCGAGCGCAGCTGCTCGAGAACATGCTGGCCGAACGTCTCGTAGGGGATGCGGATGGAGGTCAGCCAGGGTGCGATCCAGTTGTTGATCGCATTGCCGTCGACACCGACCAGCGCGCAGTCGCGCGGTATCGCGAGATCGGATTCGGCCGCGAGCCGATACGCCCCGTAGGCAATCATGTCGCTGACGCAGAGCACGCCGCGCGGCCAGCCTCCGCCCGCGACCAGAGCCCGCGCCGCGGCGTAGCCGATTTCGATGTGCGAGAGCCCGGGCGCGCTCGCCCGGCGGATCGCGTCGGCCGGCACGCCCTGCGCGACGAGCCGGTCGACGAAGCCTGCGGCACGCTCGGCGGTGCTGGACGCGTTCTCGGCGGCGAGCAGCACCGCCGGACGCTCGATGCCGCGCGCCAGCATGAAATCGGCGGCGTCGGCGCCTGCCGCGCGATTGTCGATGCCGACATAGGGGCCGCCGCCCAGCGGGTTGCGCCGGGCGACGAAGACGACGGGCTCGCCGCGCCCGAGCGTCTGCTCCAGCCCTTTGCTGCGCACGGCGCTCACCAGAACGTAGCCGGCGACGAGCTGGTCCCGCATCGCCTGCAGATAGTCGTCCTGCAGCTCGGGGCGGTCGTGCGTGTCGCAGAGGATCATGACGTAACCGGCTTTTCGCAGCGCCGCCTCCGTCGACACGGCGATGGCGGCCATTGCCGGGTTGTCGAGATTGGGAGAGAGCATGGCGACCACTCGGCTCGTGCGGCGGCGCAGGGCGCGGCCGACCGGGCTGGGGCGGTAGCCGAGGCGCTCGATCGCCTCGGCGACGCGGGCGACGGTCTCGGCCGAGGCGCGTCCGTTCTTACCGTTGACGATGCGGGACACCGTCGCGACAGAGACGCCGGTATCCTGCGCCACCGTCGCGAGCGAAACGGATTCGTGCCGCAGCCTGCCTGACTTCCCTATCGCTCTGGGCGTCATGTCGTGGCCCGCCTCCTGCGCCCTGTCCGCCGCCTGCCGGATCGGCCCGGCTTACCCAGCCATGCCGTTTCATCGACCGGTTGACAATCAAGGCAAACGTTTGCCTTACTGGTTGTCAAGACGCCCGATGAGGCGTCGTGCTCGTTCAGGGATGGAGCCCATGCAGAGGAAGCACTGGATTTCCGCGTTCGCCACGACGGCCGGCCTCGCCATCGGCCTCCTCGCCACGACCGCTTTCGCCCAGACCACGGTGCGCATCGCCTGGTATTCCGACGGCAACGAGGGCGAGGTCGTCTCCGATCTCCTGAAGCGCTTCGAAGCGCAGAACCAGGACATCAAGGTCGTGCTCGACCAGGTGCCCTACAAGGCGATCACCGAGAATCTGCCGGTTCAGCTCGCCTCGGGGCAGGGACCGGACATCGCCCGCGTCGTCGATCTCGGCGGCGTCGCCCGCTACGCGCTCGACATGCGTCCGTATCTGAAGGACGCCTCCTACTGGGAAAAGAATTTCGGGCCGTTCCTGCCCTGGATGCGTCCCGAGGGCGATTCCAGCGCGATCACAGGCTTCATGACGCAGCTCACCGTCACCGGCCCCTTCGTCAACAAGACGCTGTTCGAGCAGGCGGGCATCGCCATGCCCGGCGCCAAGGCGACCTGGGAGGAGTGGGGCAAGGCGGTCAAGGCCGTGGCGGAGAAGGTTCAGGTGCCGTTCCCGCTGGCGATGGATCGCTCCGGCCACCGCTTCTTCTCGGTCGCCGTGTCCGAAGGCGCGAAGGTCTTCGACGCCAAGGGCGAGCCCGCCGTGATCGACGACGGCTTCAAGCGCGCCGCCAAACTCGTCTACGACTGGCACAACGACGGTGTGATGAAGAAGGAGCTCTGGGGCTCGGTCTCGGGCACGGCCTATCGCGGCGCCAATGACGAGTTCAAGAACGCCCAGGTCGTGATGTACCAGTCTGGCTCCTGGCAGATTTCCCAGTTCGACAAGACGGTGGGCGACGCGTTCGACTGGGTCGCGGTGCCCTCGCCCTGCGGCCCGGGCGGCTGCTCCGGCATGCCCGGCGGGGCGGGACTCGTCGCCATCAAGACGACCAAGCATCCCGAGGCCGTCGCCAAGGTGATGGACTACCTCGCCAGCGAGCCCGTGCTGAGCGAGTTCTACGCCCGCTCGCTCTTCGTGCCGGGCCATCTCGGCATCGCGGCCAAGGGGCTCGACTACAAGAACGCCAGCCCGCAGGCCAAGGCTGCGCTCAAGGTCTTCTCGGACCAGGTCGCCCAGCTCTCGCCCGTCGCCTACAGGCTGCAGGGCTACGTCAACAACCGCGTGATCTTCAACGCCGTGATCAGCCGTCTCGGCCAGGCGATCTCGGGCGAGACCACGCTCGACGAGGCCTACAAGCGCATTGAATCCGACGTCGCCCAGCAGATTGCCGAGCGCAAGAAGTAAGGCCCATGGCCTCCGCCGAAACAACGCCGCGCCGCCATGGTACGGGCGCCGCCGGCCTCTTCGCCGCGCCGCTCGCGCTCCTGATGCGGCTCGTGGACTGGCCGATGCAGGCGCTGCAGCGCCTGATCGGCGAGCGGCGCATGGCCTACGTCTTCATCCTGCCGAACCTCGCCTTCTTCTCGCTCTTCGTCTTCCTTCCGCTCGTCATCAATTTCGTCTTCTCGGTGACGGGCGGGGCGGGGCTGTTCCCGAGCGAGCGCCCCTATGTCGGAGCCGAGCAGTACGGCTATCTCTTCGACTGCGGATCATATCTCGATCCATCCTCCTGCCGCGAGGATCATTTCTGGCGCGGCGTCGCCAACACCGCCCGCTTCACGGTCTTCCAGGTCACGGCGATGGTGCTGTTCTCGCTGCTGACCGCCGTGGTGCTGAACATGCGGATTCGCGCGCGCGGCTTCTTCCGGGCGGTCTACTTCTTCCCCGTGCTGCTCTCGCCCGTTGTCGTGGCGCTGACCTGGAAGTGGATCCTGCAGCGTGACGGTCTGCTCAACGCCGCCATCACCTCGCTCGGCGGCGAGCGCATCCTGTTCCTGGTCGATCCGAGCTGGGCGATGTTCTGGATCGTCTTCGTCTCGGTCTGGGCCCATATGGGCTTCTACACGCTGATCCTGCTCGCGGGCCTGCAGGCGATCCCGGCCGATCTCTACGAGGCGGCCGAGATGGACGCCACGCCGCGCTGGCGGGTCTTCTGGCGCATCACCCTGCCGCTGCTCTGGCCCAACATGATCGTCGTCATCGTGCTGGCGCTGATCAAGGGCGTGCAGACCTTCGACGAGGTCTTCGTGCTGACCGGCGGCGGGCCGGGCACCGCCACCGTGATGATCGTGCACTACATCTACGAGACGGCCTTCGCCAATCAGGTCCAGAATTTCGGGCTGGCGGCCGCGGCCTCCGTCGTGCTCGGCGTCGTGTTGTTCGCGCTCACCCTGCTCCAGCTCGCGGTCAGCCGCCGCAAGGGGGCCGCATGAGCCTCGTCGCCAAACTGGCCACCGCCCGGCGCAAGCCCGGCCGCTGGCATTGGACCGATGTCGCGGCCTATGCCTATCTGGCGCTCGGCGTCGTGCTGATGTTCGGGCCCGTGCTCTGGCTCGGCCTGTCCTCCTTCAAGACTCAGGCCGGCCTGCTCGAATTCCCGCCGACCCTGCTGCCGATGTCGCAAAAGGAGGTGACGGTCCCGGGTCAATCCCAGCCGCTGCCGCTCTTCGAGGTCGAGATGCCGGACGGCTCCAAGCGCGTGCTGGCGCAGCTCCGCCGCATCGGCATCCAGGCGCAGATGGTCGACCCGGCCAAGCCGGGCGAGACGATCCGCGTTCCCATCGACAAGCGCACGCCCGTCCGCGAGTTCAAGCTCGCCACCGAGAACTATACCGAGCCGCTGGAGCGCTTCGCCTTCACCCGCTTCCTGTGGAATTCCGTCTTCGTCACGCTGGTCGCCACGATCATCACGCTGATCATCAACTCGATGGCGGCCTATGCACTCTCGATCTACGAGTTCAAGGGCAAGACGGCGGTGATGCTGATGGTGATCGGCACGCTGATGATCCCGATCACCATCATCCTGGTGCCGGTCTATCTGGTCGTCACCAAGCTCGGCCTCGTCAATTCGCTCTGGGCGGTGATCCTGCCGGGCGCGGCGACCCCGACCGGCGTCTTCCTGCTGCGTCAGTACATGCTGACGCTCCCGCGGGACCTGATCGAGGCCGCGCGCATGGACAAGGCCTCGGAATGGCAGATCTACTGGCGTATCGTCATGCCGCTCGCCATGCCGGCGCTGGCCGTGCTCGCGATCTTCTCGATCATGTGGCGCTGGAACGAGTTCCTCTGGCCGCTCGCGGTGCTGACCAAGACGGAGTCCTACACGCTGCAGATCGGCCTCAACGCCTTCCAGGGCGAGCTCCAGACGCAATGGCACTACCTGCTGGCGATGACGGTCGTGTCGCTCCTGCCGGTCGCGCTGGTCTTCGTCTTCCTGCAGCGCTTCATCACCACCGGCATCGCCAACACGGGAATGAAATAATGGCCGGCCTGAAGCTTTCCGGTGTCCGCAAGGCCTATGGTGCGACCACGGTGTTGCACGGCATCGATCTCGACGTTGCCGATGGCGAGTTCGTCGTCTTCGTCGGTCCCTCCGGCTGCGGCAAGTCGACCCTGCTGCGCTCGATCGCGGGGCTGGAGGAGATCACCGGCGGAACGATCGCGATCGACGGCGCTGACGCAACCCACCTGCCGGCATCCGAGCGCGGCCTCGCCATGGTGTTCCAGTCCTACGCGCTCTATCCGCATATGACCGTCCGGGCGAACATGGCCTTCGCGCTGGAGAACATGGGCCTGCAACGCGCGGAGATCGACAAGCGCGTGAAGCGCGCTGCCGAGATGCTGCGGCTGACCGATTATCTCGAGCGCAGGCCCAAGGCGTTGTCCGGCGGCCAGCGCCAGCGCGTCGCCATCGGCCGTGCCATCGTGCGCGATCCGAAGATCTTCCTGTTCGACGAGCCGCTCTCGAACCTCGACGCGGAATTGCGCGTCGCCACCCGCAAGGAGCTTGCCGCCCTCCATGCCGAGATCGGCGGCACGATGATCTATGTGACCCACGATCAGGTCGAGGCGATGACGCTGGCGCATCGCATCGTCGTGCTGCAGGGCGGGCGGATCGAGCAGGTCGGCACGCCGCTCGATCTCTACAACCGCCCCGACAACCTCTTCGTCGCCGGCTTCATCGGCTCGCCGCGCATGAACCTGCTGCCCGGCCGCGTGACGGCAGCCGGCAAGGTCGCCCTGGGCGAGGGCGCCCATGAGGTCGCCTGCGCCACCGGCAGCCTCGCCGCCGGCAGCAAGGTCACGCTCGGTATCCGCCCGGAGCATCTGGCGCTGGCGCCGGGCGGGCTGGGGCTGCCGCTCTCGATCGAACTGGTCGAGCGGCTTGGCGGCGAAAGCTACCTGTACGGAACCGCCGCCGGCCTGCCGCAGATCACGCTCCGGCTCGACGGCCAGAGCGAGCATGAGCGAGGCCACGAGGTCGCGCTCGCCTTCCCGCAGCAGAGCCTTCACCTGTTCGACGAAGCCGGCCGGGCGATCCGGCCCTAGAGACTGCCGAGAGAGATTCCATGAAAGCCCTCAGCCAAGGCCGCTATCTCGGCCGCGATGGCGAAGCCGCCCTGTTCGACCTGGGGCTCGGCTACACGCTCTCGCTGCGCATCCTCGAAGGCGATATCGGCCGCGTCACGTTGAAGCCGCGGGACGGCTACCGGCTCGATCGCGGCTGGTCGATCGCGCCTGGAGGGGTGGAGCCGCCCTATGAGGGCCGTCCGCGCGACAGCGTGGAGGGCTTCTCATGCCCCCGGACGCTGGTGAAGCAGGACGAAGGCAAGGTCTTCCTCACGGCAGGGCATCTGAGCGCCGAGGTCACGCTCTCGCCCTTCGGCATCGCCTGGTATCGCGTCGGCGAGGACAAGCCCTTCCTGCAGGACCGCACCACCCAGGCCTATCTCGTCTCGCCCCGCACCGGCGCGCTCGCGCATTTCATGACCCGCGACTACAGCGAGCGCCATTACGGCCTCGGCGACAAGGCAGGTCCCCTCGACCGCACCGGCCGCCGCTTCGCCATCGACGCGGTCGATCCCTGCGGCTTCGACGCCGAACTCTCCGACCCGCTCTACAAGATGTTGCCCTTCTTCATCGTCGACGGGCCGGCCGGAGCGCATGGCATCTACTACGACAACCTCTCGACGGGCAGCGTCGATTTCGGCTGCACGCTCGACAATTACCACGGCCTGTTCCGCTCCTGGAAAGGCGATGACGGCGACCTCGACTATTACGTCGTGGCCGGCCCGACCGTGCCTGATGTCGTGCGGCGCTTCTCCTGGCTGACCGGCGGGCAGGCTTTCGCGCCGCTCTGGTCCTTCGGTTTCGGCGTCACCTCGATGGCGATCGCCGATGCGCCCGACGCCGATGCCCGCATCAGCGATTTCATCGGCAAGCTCGAGACCCATCGCATCCCCTGCGACAGCTTTCATTTCGGCTCGGGCTACACGCAGATCGGCCATCGCCGCTACGCCTTCAACTGGAACCGCGACAAGTTCCCGGATCCGAAAGCGACGATGCAACGCCTGAACGATGCCGGCATCTTCACGGTCGCCAATCTCAAGCCCTGCCTGCTCGACGACCACCCGCGCCTGCAAGAGGCGCTCGACGGCGATTTCCTCGTGCGCGACGGCGACAGCGGCAAGCCGGCCGTCGCCCAGTTCTGGGACGGGCTCGGCTTCCATCTCGACTACACCAACCCCAAGGGCCGGGCCTGGTGGCGAAACGGCATCGAGACAGCCTTGCTCGACTACGGCTTCACCACCGTCTGGAACGACAACAACGAATACGAGATCTGGGACGAGGACGCGCTGTGCGACGGCGACGGGCGCCCCTTCCGCCAGGCTCTGGCGCGCCCGGCGCAGCCGTTGCTGATGACCAAGCTCTCCTACGAAGCGCAGGCTGCGCGCGAACCGGGCAAGCGGCAATATGCGATCACGCGCGGCGGCTGCGCCGGCATTTCGCGCTATGCGCAGACCTGGTCCGGCGACAACGAGACCGCCTGGAAGACGCTGCGCTACAACCTGACCCAAGGCCTCAACATGAGCCTGTCGGGGATGTTCTCGACCGGCCACGATGTCGGCGGCTTCCACGGCCCGACACCCGGTCCCGAACTCTTCGTGCGCTTCAACGAGTTCTGCAGCCTCTGGCCGCGCATGGTCATGAACTCCTGGAACGATGACGGCGTCGTCAACCTGCCCTGGATGTACCCGGAGATGGTGCCGCAGGTGCGCGAAGCGATCGCGCTGCGCTACCGGCTGATGCCTTATCTCTACACGCTGATGTGGCGCGCCAGCCGCGACGGCACCCCGGCCATCCGCCCGCTGCTGTGGGACTTCCCGCAGGACGCGACGGCCGTGAAGACCGACGATGCCTTCATGCTCGGACCGGACGTGCTGGTCGCGCCGGTGCTGGAGGAGGGCGCCCTGGAACGCAGCGCCTACCTGCCGGAGCACGCAGGCGGCTGGTACGACTGGCATACCGGCAAGCACTTCGACGGCGGCGCGAGCGTGACCGTGCCGGCACCGCTCGGTCGCCTGCCGGTTTTCGTGCGCGCCGGTGCGCTGATCCCGCTTGGCGATCCCACTGGCATCGGTGATCTGCGCGAGGTGCTGGTCTGCGGGCTGGTCGAGGGGGCGACCGGCGAGCTTTACGAGGACGACGGCGAGACGGCCGACTGGCGCGGCACCGGCGGAACCCTCATTCGCTTCCGGGTCCGCGACGGCGAGATCGCGATCACGCAGGAAGGCGAGGATGCGCCCTTCGTCGACCGGATCGCGATCCGTCGGATCAGCGACGACATCTGATCCGACCCGGCGTCATGCGGTCGCGCGAACCTGCCCATGCAGCATTGCTGTGGCATCGCGCGCCCGCTCTTGCCAACTATGGTGACCTGACAATGGTCATCCGTGGGAGCAGGGCATGGAAAAGGTAGCGATCGTCACCGCCGGCGGCAGTGGCATGGGTGCGAGCACGGCGCGCCGCCTGGCGAGGGACGGCTATCGCGTGGCGATCCTGTCCTCTTCGGGCAAGGGCGAGGCCCTGGCCGCCGAACTCGGCGGCCTCGGCATTACCGGCTCAAACCAGTCCAACGACGATGTGAAGCGGCTGGTCGACGCGACGCTGGACCGCTGGGGGCGCGTCGATGCACTGGTCAACAGCGCCGGCCACGGGCCGCGCGCCCCGATCGTCGATCTCACCGACGAGGATTGGCACAAGGGCCTCGACGTCTATTTCCTCAGCGCGGTCAGGCCGATCCGGCTGGTCACGCCGGTGATGCAGCAGCAGAAATCCGGCGCGATCGTCAACATCTCGACCGCCTGGGCCTTCGAGCCGAGCGAGATGTTCCCGACATCGGCGATGGCCCGCGCCGGGCTCGCGACCTTCACCAAGATCTATGCCGACAAATACGCGGCCGAGGGCATCCGCATCAACAATGTCCAGCCCGGCTGGATCGACAGCCTGCCGGCGACCGACGCCCGCCGCGCCAGCGTGCCGATGCAGCGCTACGGCAGCGCCGACGAGGTTGCCGGCACGGTCGCCTTCCTGCTCTCTGCCGATGCCGGATACATCACCGGCCAGAACATCCGCGTCGACGGTGGTGTCACCAAAGCCGTTTGATGGCGAATGGGGATGGCCGGCTCAGCCGGCGATCACACCCTTCCTGAGCAGGAAGCAGCCGTAAGGCCGGGCGTCGCCGACCTGCACGACGCCGAAAGCCTTGCGCGCCGCCTCGTAGAAGGCGAAACGCTCGATGCCCGGCAGCGGCGTCGGCACGGCTCCTGCCGCCTCGACCACGGCCTCGACCTCCTTCTGCACGGGGGGCACGACCGCGGCATCGTCGACCACCAGCATGCGGCGGATCGGCTCGGGCTCGAAATCGTCGATCGGCAACACGGTCAGGATCGCGCGCACCACCTCGGCCATGGCGAGCCCCGGCAGCCGGACGATCCGCCCGGAGGTGGTCGCCCGCGCGATCGTCTCGGCCGGATGGTTGGCATCGACCACGGCGAGGTCGTCGCCATGGCCCATCGCTGCGAGGAGCCAGAGCAAATCGGGGCCGAGGATCGGGTCGATGGTCTTCAGCATGTCGGCACCGGGGCGTGGTCGGGAATGAGCTTTTCGGCCTTGAGCGCGGGCCAGAGCGCAGCGGGCACGGGCCGGGCGACGAGGTCGAGATTGCGCGCGACCTCCTCCGGTGCGACCGCGCCGAGCACGACGGTCGCGACTGCCGGATGGGCGGCGGCGAAGGCGAGTGCGGCTTGCGGCAGCGCCACGCCATGGGCGGCGCAGACCGCCTCGATCCGCGCGACCCTGGCGAGGATGTCGGGCGGCGCCGGCCGGTAATTGTAATAGGCGCCCTTGCGGGCGCCGGTTGCGAGGATGCCGGAATTGAAGACGCCGGCCAGCATGACGGCGATCTTCTTCTCCAGCGCCAGCGGCAGGAAGCCGTCGAGGGCGCCCTGCTCCAGAAGTGTATAACGCCCCGCCAGCATCATCACGTCGAAATCGCCGGCTCTGGCGAAGCGCTCGCACATTTCGGCTTCGTTGACGCCCACGCCGATGGCTTTCACCGCGCCGGAGGAGCGCAGTCGTTCCAGGGCCCGGTAGGCGCCGTTCATCGCCTCGGCGAAGCGTTGTTCCATCCGGTCGCCATGGGTCCAGACATCGACATCGTGGATCAGCAGGATGTCGACGTGGTCGGTACCGAGCCGGAGCAGCGATTGTTCCAGAGAGCGCATCGCGCCGTCATAGGAGTAGTCGATCACCGCAGGATGCGGCAGCCCGCCGCGATAGCCGGAGCCGTCGGTCTTCGGAGCGCCGGGCTTCATCCAGCGCCCGACCTTGGTCGAGACGATGACGCTCTCGCGCGGCACGCGCCGCAGGGCGGCGCCGATGCGATGTTCCGAGAGGCCGTGGCCATAGAGCGGCGAGGTGTCGACGAGGTTGATCCCGGCCGTCAGAGCGGCTGCGACCGTCGCCTGCGCCAGTCCTTCGTCGAGACGCTGGTAGAGATCGCCGAGCGGTGCGCCGCCGAAACCGATCAGGCTGGGCTTCATGCCGGCGATCGGCCGGCCCGGCGCCGCAGCGCCTCGTTCCTGGTGACTCATCGAAGCCCCGCATTCGTCCTGCGGCGCAGGAAACCATGTTCGGGGCGGAAATCAATCGCCCGCCCGCTGGGACTCTGTTAGGCCTCGGGGTCTTCAGCCGGTTCGGCCGGCGACCATGGCGAGCAGACGATGACCGAGACCCTCTCCGCGCTGCAGGATGCGCTCCGCGCGGGCCGCACCACCTCCGAAGCCCTGGTGGAGGGCGCCTTGGCCCGCGCCGGCACGGGCGAGGGGCCGCGTGTTTTCACCCGCCTCTATGGTGACAGGGCGCTCGCCGCGGCACGTGCATCCGACCTCATGCGCCAGGCCGGCTTCGTGCGTTCGCCGCTGGAAGGGCTGCCGATCTCGATCAAGGACCTGTTCGACGTCGCGGGAGAGACGACAAGGGCCGGCAGCACCGCGCTCGACGATGCGCCGGCGGCAACGGCGAATGCGCCCGTCGTTGAGCGATTACTGGCCGCCGGCGCCGTGCTGGTCGGCCGCACCAACATGACCGAGTTCGCCTTTTCCGGGCTCGGCATCAACCCGCATTACGGCACACCGCTCAACCCGTACGATCGCGCCGCGGCCCGCATCCCCGGCGGCTCGTCATCGGGCGCGGCCGTCTCGGTGACGGATGGCATGGCCGCGGGCGCGATCGGCACCGATACCGGCGGCTCGGTCCGCATTCCCTCGGCGCTGTGCGGTATCGCCGGCTTCAAGCCGACGGCGCGGCGCGTGCCGCGCGAGGGCTGCCTGCCGCTCTCGACCAGCCTCGACTCGATCGGTCCGCTGGCGCCCAGCCTCTCCTGCTGCGCGCTTCTCGATGCGGTGCTGTCCGGCTCCGGCGAGGGCATTCCCGCGCGGGCCGACATCGCAGGTCTGCGCCTGGCCGTGCCGACGACGCTCGCGCTCGACGGCGTGGACGAGACGGTCGCCACGGCCTTTCGGCGTGCGCTCGATGCATTGTCCAAGGCCGGTGCCCGGATCAGCGAGATCGCCGTCCCGGAATTCGGCGCGCTCGCGGGCCTGCAGGCCAAGGGCAGCTTTGCCGGTGCCGAGGCCTGGCACTGGCACCGGGCGCTGATCGCGAAAGCCGCCGACCGCTACGATCCGCGCGTGCTGGTCCGTATCCAGCGCGGTGCCGAGATGGCGCTGGCGGATTATCTCGATCTGCTGGCGGCGCGTCAGGGCTGGATCGCGGCTGTCGAAGCGCGGCTCGCCGGCTTCGATGCGCTGCTGATGCCGACGGTGCCGATCGTTGCACCGCGGATCGCGGACCTGGCCGAAGAGGCGGCCTACGGCGCGACGAACCTGCTGATCCTGCGCAACTCCACCCTGATCAACTTTCTCGACGGCTGCGCTGCGAGCCTGCCCTGCCACCGGCCGGGCGAGGCGCCTGTCGGCCTGATGGTGGCCGGGTCCGGCGGACAGGATCGTCGCATCCTCGCGGTCGGGCTTGCGATCGAGGCGGCGCTGGCGACGGTCCGCGCCGGCTGAACGGCGCGAGAGCTCGCTCATGAAAACGCCGGCCGGGCTGATTTAACCCGGTCGGCGCTGCGTCAGGCTATTCTGTTGCCGGTGCGCTCAGGCCGCCAGAGGCAGCGGCTCGCCATCCTCGCTGGTGACGGTCGCTCCGCTCAGCGCCGCCTGCAGGCGGGCCTGATCCAGCTCGCCCTCCCAGCGTGCCACGACGATGGTCGCGACGGCATTGCCGATGAAGTTGGTGATGGCGCGGCACTCGGACATGAAGCGATCGATGCCGAGGATCAGCGCCATGCCGGCCACCGGAACCGAGGGCACCACCATCAGCGTCGCCGCCAGCGTGATGAAGCCTGCGCCCGTGATGCCGGCCGCTCCCTTGGAGCTCAGCATGGCGACGAGCAGCAGCAGAACCTGGTCCGCGAGCGGCAGGTGGATGTCCATCGCCTGGGCGATGAACAGCGCGGCGAGCGTCATGTAGATGTTGGTGCCGTCCAGGTTGAACGAATAGCCGGTCGGGATGACGAGGCCGACGACCGAGCGCTTGCAGCCGGCGGCTTCCATCTTCTCCATCAGCGCCGGCAGCGCCGCTTCCGAGGACGAGGTGCCGATGACCAGCAGGATCTCTTCCTTGATGTAGCGGATCAACGCCAGGATCGAGAAGCCGTTGTAACGGGCGACGGCACCGAGCACGACCAGCACGAACAGGGCCGCAGTCAGGTAGAACGTGCCGACCAGCAGGGCCAGGTTGGCGACCGAACCGATGCCATAGCGGCCGATGGTGAAAGCCATGGCGCCGAAGGCGCCGATCGGCGCCGCCTTCATCAGGATCGAGACCAGCTTGAAGATCGGCGAGGTCAGCGACTGCAGGAAGGACAGCACCGGCTCGCCGCGCTCGCCGACCAGCGCCAGCGACAGGCCGAACAGCACCGAGAAGAACAGGACCTGCAGGATGTCGCCGGAGACGAAGGCGCCCGCGATGGTGTCCGGGATGATGTTCATCAGGAAGGCCACGATGCTGGCATCGTGCGCCTTGGTCGCGTAGCTCTGCACAGCCTTGGTATCGATCGTGTTCGGATCGATATGCAGCCCGGAGCCCGGCTGGACGACGTTGGCGACGATCAGCCCGACGATCAGGGCGAAGGTCGAGAAGGTCAGGAAATAGATCATCGCCTTGCCGGCGACCCGGCCGACCTTCTTCATGTCGCTCATGCCGGCAATGCCGGTCGTCACCGTCAGGAAGATGACGGGCGCGATGATCATGCGCACCAGCTTGATGAAGGCGTCGCCGAGCGGCTTCATCGCGGCGCCGGTCTGCGGCCAGAAATGGCCTAGCGCGATGCCGAGCGCGATCGCGACGAGAACCTGAACATAGAGATGCTGGTAGAACTTGCGGGGACGCGCCGGCGCAGCCGTCGCGGGTTCGAAATGGGCAGCCATGGTTTCCTCCGGTTGGCTGTTTTTGGCTCTGGGCGAAGCGAGCGGCTTTTCGCAAGCGACATGCCAGCCGGGATGAAGTTATAAATACCAACAATATCAATAGTTTATCAGAAATCCGTGGACTCATTCTGGAATCGGTATGCGATAATCCGCGCAATCATCGCTTGTCCTGTGTGGAAAATCGCTCATGATCGAGGCATGCGTTTCGTCCGCCGCATGGCCGCGCAGGCTCGCGTTCCCGCTTCGCCGCTCGGCTGGAGTTGGCTGGCCTTCGGGCTTGCGGCCGCGCTCCTGCTCGCCGTCGGTCTGATCGGAGCCGCCGATCTTGGCCGCAGCCGCGCAGTCGCGGCGGTGACGGCCCGGGCGGAGGATGGCTCGACGCTCGCGATTGCGATCCTGCGCGGCGAGCTGGAGAAGCAGCGCGCCCTACCGGTCATTCTGGCGCGCGACCCGGACGTCCGCAGCGCGCTGTCCGGCGGCAGCCGCCACACGCTCGACCTCAAATTCGCGAGCATCGCCCGGGAAACGCGCACGGCCGTGATCTATCTGCTCGACGTGGCGGGCATGACCATCGCGGCCAGCAACTGGGACGAGCCGACGAGCTTCGTGGGCAACGACTACGCCTTCCGGGACTATTACCTCGGCGCGATCCTCAAGGGATCCGCCGAACAATTCGCGCTCGGCACGGTCAGCCAGCGCCCCGGCCTTTATCTGACCAGCCGGATCAAGGACGGTGAGAGGTTGCTCGGCGTTGTCGTGGTTAAGGTCGAGTTCGACCGGGTCGAGGCCGACTGGCGCGCGCTGGGAGGGCAGATCTACGTCGCTGATCAGCGCGGTGTGGTGCTGCTCTCGACGACCGCCGATTGGCGCTTTCACGTCGAGACGCCGCTCGACGAGGAGACGCAGAAGGAGATCCGCCGCTCGCTGCAGTTCGGCGAGGCACCGCTTCAACCGCTGCCGCTGACGCAGGATGGCGATCTCGTCCAGAGCACCGCCCCTGCCCGCGCCCTCAACGTGCTGGCCCGCCGGGACGTGCCGACCACGAGCTGGCATCTCGACATGCTGCTGCCGGTCGACCAGGCCATTCGCGCCGAGCAGTCGCGTCTGCAGACGCTGGTCGCTTTCGTGCTGCTCGTCGGGTTGCTGCTGGCGGCGCTTCTGCTGCGGCGGCGCCAGCAGGCCACGATGCGGCTGCTCGCTGCGTCGGAGGCGAAGGCGGAGCTGGAGCGCCGCGTCGAGGAGCGCACGGCAGAGCTCGCCGGCAGCAATCGAAAGCTTCTGGAGGAGATGGCCGAGCGTGCCCGCGCGCAGATGCGCCTCCTGGACATGCGCGAGGAACTGGCCAAGGCCAACCGCCTGGCCACGCTCGGTCAGGTCACGGCGGGCGTCGCGCACGAGATCAACCAGCCGCTTGCAGCCTTGCGCACATATGCCGAGAACGCCCGCGCCCTCGTCGCCGGCGCGGATCCGGGAGGCGCGGCCGGCGCGCTCGGCAAGGTCATCGGGTTGACGGAGCGGATCGGGACGATCACCGAAACCCTGCGCGGCTTCGCCCGGCGCGGCAGCGGGGCCCTCGTGCCGGTCCTGCTCAGCGAGGCGGTCGCTGGCGCACTCATGATCCTCGATGCGCCCTTGCGCCAGGCGGGCATCGTGCCCCAGGTCGAGACGGGTCCCGCGGGGCTGCGGGTGCTCGCACGGCCGGTGGAGCTCGAGCAGGTGCTGGTCAATCTGCTGCGCAATGCCGTCGAGGCCATCGAGACGGTCGCGCAGCACCCGGTGCCGCCGCTGCTTTCGCTCAGCGTCGCGGAAACGCAGGAGGGCGCCTCGATCGCCATCATCGATCGCGGCCCGGGCCTGGATGAGGAAGCGGTCGCGACGCTGTTCACGCCGTTTCGCAGTTCGAAGCCGCGCGGCCTGGGCCTCGGCCTGGTCATCTGCCACGACATCGTCACGGGGTTCGGCGGCACGCTTGTGGCGGCCTGCCGGCCCGGAGAGGGCTGCACCTTCATCATCACCCTCCGCAGGGCCGACGCGGAGCCTGTCCGATGACGTCTACCACCGACCTCGCCGGCCTCGATATCGCCTTCGTCGACGACGACGCGGATCTGCGCGAAGCCAATGCGCAGGCCCTGCAGCTCGCGGGCTTCAAGGTCGAGGCCTTTGCCTCCGCCGATGCGCTGCTGGCGGAGATCGGTCCGGGCTTCACCGGGGCTGTCGTCAGCGACGTTCGCATGCCCGGCATGGACGGCATCGAGCTGTTTCGCCGCCTCAAGGCGCTCGATGCCGACATTCCGGTCGTGCTGATCTCCGGCCACGCCGATATCGCCATGGCCGTAGGGGCGATGAACGAGGGGGCCTACGACTTCATCGCCAAGCCCTATGCCGGCGAGCGCCTGGCCGAGACCCTGCGGCGCGCCGTCGAGAAGCGCGCCCTGGTTCTGGAAAACCGCAGGCTGCGTGCTCTTGCCATCGCGGCCGTGGAGGATGAAGGGCTGATCGGCGAGACGCCGGCGATCCTGCGCCTGCGCCAGACGATCCGCGATCTCGCCGACGTCGATGTCGACGTGCTCGTGCTCGGCGAGACCGGCACCGGCAAGGAGGTTGTCGCGAACCTGCTTCACCGCCTTGGCCGGCGTGGCGAAAAGCCCTTCGTCGCGCTGAATTGCGGCGCTCTGCCCGACAGCGTCATCGAAGGTGAGTTGTTCGGCTATGAGCCGGGCGCCTTCACCGGCGCGCAGAAAAAGCGCGTCGGCCGCATCGAGCACGCCAGCGGCGGCACGCTCTTCCTCGATGAGCTGGAGAGCATGCCGGTTGGCGCGCAGGTGAAGCTGCTGCGCGTGCTGGAGATGCGCGAGATCGCGCCGCTGGGCTCCAACGACATTCGCAAGGTCGATCTGAGGGTGGTGGCCGCGACCAAGCTCGACCTCGGCGACCCCAACCGGCGTGGCGACTTTCGCGAGGATCTCTACTATCGGCTGAACATCGTCACGCTGCGCCTGCCGCCGCTGCGCGAGCGTCGCCGCGACATTCCGCTGCTGTTCGCGCATTTCCTCGGGCGCGCCGCGCGCAAATACGGACGGGAGCTGCCGCGGCTCGACCGCGCCGTCGAGCGCCATCTCGTCGAGAACGACTGGCCCGGCAATGTGCGCGAACTGGTCCATTTCGCCGAACGGGTCGTGCTCGGGCTGGCCGGCGACCTGCCGGCGGAACCGATCCGCGGGGACGCCGCGGCACTCAGCCTGCCCGAGCGCCTGGGCGCGATCGAGGCCAATCTGATCCGCGAGGCGCTGGAGGCCAGCCGCGGCGACGTGAAGGCCACGCTGGAGGCGCTGCGCATTCCGCGGAAGACCTTCTACGACAAGCTGGCGCGCTACGGCATCACCCGCGCGGCCTACGAGGAGTGATGGCGGGCGGCGCCTGCCGATGCGGGCGCATGGTGCCGTTTACCGTCCGCCGTCATGCGCTGCGGCCCGCCTTTCGGACGACTATCGCCGCCCCGTCTCTTTCAATAAGCTTGTTGGCAAGGCGGCCCGGGGGTTTCCGCCCACGGAGCTTCCGATGCAACGGAGCCGTAACCCGCCGAAACCGGCGCAGAGGGGTCAAGGAGAGTTCCCATGAAGAGATTGTTGTTGGCGACGCTGTCGGCGTCGGCGCTGATGGCCGCGCAGCCGCTCGCGGCCAAGACCCTTGTCTACTGCTCGGAGGGCAGCCCGGAGAATTTCGCACCGAGCGTCAACACGACCGGCACCTCCTTCGATGCCGGCACGCAGATCTACGACACCATCGTCCAGTTCGAGCGCGGGGGCACCAAGGTCCAGCCGGCGCTTGCGGAGAAATGGGAGATTTCGCCGGACGGGCTGACCTACACCTTCCACCTGCGCAAGAACGTCAAGTGGCAGTCCAACAAGAGCTTCAAGCCGACGCGCGACTTCAACGCCGACGACGTGCTGTTCATGATCGAGCGGCAGTGGAAAGAGGACAACCCCTTCTTCAAGGTGACGAGCTCGAACCACTCCTACTTCAACGACATGGGCATGCCGAAGCTGCTCAAGTCGGTCGAGAAGGTCGACGACTACACGGTCAAGATCACGCTGAACCGGCCCGAGGCGCCGTTCCTCGCCGACCTCGCCATGCAGTATGCCGGCGTGCAGTCGAAGGAATACGCCGATGCGATGCTGAAGGCCGGCACGCCCGAGAAGCTCGATCAGGACCCGATCGGCACCGGGCCGTTCTACCTCGTGCAGTACCAGAAGGACGCGATCATCCGCTACAAGGCCTTCCCCGCCTACTGGGCCGGCAAGGCGAAGATCGACGACCTCGTCTTCGCGATCACGCCGGATGCCTCGGTGCGCTGGGCCAAGCTCCAGAAGGGCGAATGCCATGTCATGCCCTATCCGAACCCGGCCGATCTCGAGGCGATGAAGAAGGACGCCAACGTCCAGATCCTGGAGCAGCCGGGCTTGAACATCGGCTATCTCGCCTACAACACCACAAAGAAGCCGTTCGACGACGTGCGCGTTCGCCACGCCATCAACAAGGCGATCAACAAGAAGGCGATCATCGACGCGGTCTATCTCTCCAGCGGCATCCCGGCGATCAACCCGATCCCGCCCTCCATGTGGTCCTACAACGAGACGATCAAG
Source organism: Allobosea sp. 67-29 (assembly GCF_001898115.1). Classification (GTDB taxonomy): domain Bacteria; phylum Pseudomonadota; class Alphaproteobacteria; order Rhizobiales; family Beijerinckiaceae; genus Allobosea. Next base: position 96,962 of record NZ_MKSQ01000011.1, read on the forward strand.
GACGACCCCTACGATCCGGAGGCGGCCAAGAAGGAGCTGGCCGAGGCCGGCTATCCGAACGGCATGGAAATCGACCTCTGGGCCATGCCGGTGCAGCGCCCCTACAACCCCAACGCCAAGCGCATCGCGGAGCTGATGCAGGCGGACCTCGCCAAGGTCGGCGTCAAGGCCGAGATCAAGACCTATGAATGGGGCGAGTACCGCAAGCGCATGCAGGCGGGCGAGCATCAGACCGGCATGCTCGGCTGGACCGGCGACAACGGCGACCCGGACAACTTCCTGCACACGCTGCTCGGCTGCGATTCCGCCAAGACCAATGGCTCGAACGTCGCCAAGTTCTGCTACCAGCCCTTCGAGGAGCTCGTGACCAAGGCCAAGTCGATCACCGACCAGGCCGAGCGCGAGAAGCTCTACCGGCAGGCGCAGGTGATCTTCAAGGAGCAGTCGCCCTGGTTCACCATCGCCCACGCGATCCAGCTCAAGCCGGTGCGCAAGGAGGTGAAGGACTTCAAGCTCTCGCCCTTCGGTCGCCACACCTTCTACGGCGTCGACATCGCCAACTGAGGGCCGCCCCTCTTTGCCGTGCCGGCGCGAAGCTGGCGCGGCAAATGCAAGCGATGGCCGCGGCTCCGTCGGGCGCCGCGGCACAAGGAGCGGGGAGGCGCCGGGACGCAAGGCCCGACGCCCGATCCCGGCTCTCCCCACGATTTCGAAAGATGGACCATGTCACGCCACGTCCTGTCCGCCGCCCTTGCGCTGGGCCTCAGCGCCTGCCTTCTTCCAGCCGCCGCCCAGGCCCAGGCGCTGGTGGTCTGCACCGAGGCGAGCCCCGATTTCCTCAACCCCCAGTTCAGCAGCCAGAACACGGCCTACGACGTCGCGGCGCAGATCTACGAGCGGCTGACGGCGACGGAGCGCGGCGGTTCGCAGATCATCCCCAGCCTCGCCGAATCCTGGACGATCTCGGATGACGGGCTGACCTACACATTCAAGCTGCGCAAGGGCGTGAAGTGGCATTCGAACAAGAGCTTCACCCCGACGCGCGACTTCAATGCCGATGACGTCGTGTTCTCCTTCACCCGGATGTCCGACGAGAAGAACCCCTACAACAAGGTCGGCAGCGGCAACTACCAGTTCTTCACCGAGATCGTGAAGCCGAGCTTCAAGTCGATCGAGAAGGTCGACGACTACACGGTGAAGCTCACGCTCTCCAAGCCGAACGCGCCGCTGCTGTCGGCGCTCTCGGTCGAGCCGATGTCGATTCTTTCGGCGGAATATGCCGCGGCGATGAGCAAGGCCGGCACGCCCGAGCAGCTGGACCTGTCGCCGATCGGCACCGGGCCCTTCTCGCTGGTCGCCTATCAGAAGGATTCGACGGTTCGCTTCAAGGCGGTGCCGGACCATTGGAGCAAGAAGGTCGGGAACCGCGACCGGATGGCGCTGGTGAACGACCTGATCTTCGTCATCACGCCGGACGCCGCTGTGCGTTTCGCCAAGGTCAAGTCGGGCGAGTGCCAGATCGCGCGCTATCCGAACCCGGGCGATCTGCCGGCGATGAAGGCGGACGCCAATCTCAACGTCCTGCAGGGCAGCATCGCCGACCAGAGCTTCCTCGCCTTCAACGAGCGCAAGAAGCCGTTCGACGACCGGCGGGTCCGCGAGGCGCTGGCTTATGCGACCAACATCCCCGCGATCATCGATGCGGTCTATCAGGGCACTGGCAAGGCCGCTGCCGCGGCGGTGCCGCCGGCGCTGTGGTCGCATGACGATGATCTCAAGCCGCGCCCCTACGACCCCGAGAAGGCCAAGGCCCTGCTCAAGGAGGCGGGTTTGCCGAACGGCTTCGAGACGACGCTCTGGGCGATCCCCGTCGTGCGCGCCTACATGCCGAACGGGCGGCGGGCGGCCGAGCTGATCCAGGCCGACTGGGCCAAGATCGGCGTCAAGGCGACGATCCAGACCTTCGAATGGGGCGAGTATCTCAAGCGCGGGCGCGCCGGCGAGCATGAGGTGGGCATGTTCGGCTACACCTGGGACTATCCCGATCCGAGCCAGATCCTGCTCTCGGGCTGGACCTGCGAGGGCGTGAAGACCGGGGCCAACCGCGCCGGCTGGTGCAACCAGGAGGCCTCTGACGCGCTCGCCAAGGCGAATACGATCACCGACCAGGCCGAACGAGCCAAGCTCTACAAGCGCTTCCAGGAGCTGTTCCACCAGGATGTCGCGGGCCTGCTCTTCGCCAATGCGCAGGCGTTCACGCCGGTGCGCAAGGAAGTGAAGGACTACAAGATCCACTTCTTCGGCGGGCAGCCGTTCTACGGCGTCTCGATCGCGAAATAACCGGTGGCGCCGCGCGACGGCGCTGCTCTTCCAGCCTTGTGCCGGCGTTGCATGTATTGCCGCGCCGGCACAAGTCTCGGTCACAATGTTGCGCGCCTGCGGTCGTTTCTTCGCAACTCTTCTGTCTGACTCGCCGCAGCGTACCGTCGGTTACGAATATCGGCGAGGATTCTTAAAGCAGCCCTCCTTGATCTTTCGTTCGATCTGGTGTTTGCGCTGCGCCGGCTTTCGCTTTTGAATAAATCCACAAGACAAAACGCCGCGGGCGACCATGCGTCTCGGCCGATAAGACTGGGAGAACCATGCTCCGTTTCATCCTGACCCGGGTGAGCCTCGTCATTCCGACCTTTGTCGGCATTACCCTGCTCGCCTTCTTTCTGGTGCGGCTGGTTCCCGGCGATCCGATCGAGACCATGGCCGGCGAGCGCGGGATCGATCCCGCCCGCCATGCCCAGCTCGTGAAGGAATACGGCTTCGACAAGCCTTTGCTGACGCAGTACGGCGTCTATATCGAGCGGGTCGTGCATGGCGATCTCGGCAAGTCGATCGTGACCCGCGAGAGCGTGCTGTCCGAGTTCGGCCAGCTCTTCCCGGCCACGATCGAGCTCGCGCTCTGCGCCATCCTGATCGCGCTGCTCGTCGGCCTGCCGGCGGGGATCATTGCCGCGGTCAAGCGCAACTCGATCTTCGATCACGGCGTGATGGGCATCTCGCTGACCGGCTATTCGATGCCGATCTTCTGGTGGGGTCTGCTGCTGATCCTGCTGTTCTCGGTGCAACTCGGGATCACGCCGGTCTCGGGCCGCATCGCCGTGCAGTATTTCATCGAGCCGGTCACCGGCTTCCTCACCATCGACAGCCTGCTGGCCGGCGACATCGACGCCTTCTGGTCGGCGCTGTCGCATCTCGTGCTGCCGGCGATCGTGCTCGGCACCGTGCCGCTTGCGGTCATCGCCCGCATGACCCGATCCGCCATGCTGGAGGTGCTCGGCGAGGACTATATCCGCACCGCCCGCGCCAAGGGCATGGCGCCGATCCGCGTCGTCGCTCTGCATGCGCTGCGCAACGCGCTGATTCCGGTCGTCACGGTCATCGGCCTGCAGGTCGGCACGCTTTTCACCGGCGCGATCCTGACCGAGACGATCTTCTCCTGGCCGGGCGTCGGCAAATGGCTGATCGAGGCGATCAGCCGGCGCGACTACCCGGTCCTGCAGGGCGGGACGCTGCTGCTGGGCATGGTCGTGATGAGCGTGAACCTGCTGGTCGACCTGCTCTACGGCCTGATCAACCCGCGCATCCGGCATGCCCGATGATCCGCCGCCCCCTCACGACTTGCGCCCACCGGAGCCAACGCCCATGAGCGCCGAAACCCTCGAAGCCCCCGCCGCAGCGGCCGCCAGCGGCGCGCCGCCGCACCCCCTTCGCGAATTCTGGAGCTATTTCAGCGCCAATCGCGGCGCCGTCGCCGGCCTCGTCGTCATCGTCGTGGTGTTGCTCTGCGCGCTCTTCGCGCCGCTGATCGCGCCGCATGACCCCGACATGACCAACAATGCGGTCTTCCTGAAGCCGCCCTTCTGGCAGGATGGCGGCTCGTTCTCCTATCCGCTCGGCACCGACGCGATCGGCCGCGACATCCTCTCGCGCCTGATCTACGGCGCCCGGCTCTCCCTTGTGATCGGCATCGCCGTGGTGGCGCTGGCCATCGTCGTCGGCGTCGTGCTCGGCCTGATCGCCGGCTATTTCAAGGGCATCGCGGACATCGCGATCATGCGCTTCATGGACATCCTGATGACGATGCCGAGCCTGCTGCTGGCCATCGTCATCGTCGCCATCCTCGGCCCGGGACTGATGAACGCGATGCTCGCCGTCGCCATCGTGGTGCTGCCGCATTACGTGCGCATCACCCGTGCCGCCGTCATCGCGGAGTCCTCGAAGGACTATGTCGTGGCTGCCAGGGTCAGCGGGGCGGAGACGGTCAGGCTGATGTTCTCCGAGATCCTGCCGAACTGCGCCGCCCCGCTCATCGTGCAGGCGACGCTCGGCGTCTCCACCGCGATCCTCGACGCGGCCGCGCTCGGCTTCCTCGGCCTCGGCGCCCAGCCGCCAACACCGGAATGGGGCACCATGCTCGCTGATGCGCGCGAATTCGTGCTGCGCGCCTGGTGGGTCGTCACCTTCCCCGGCCTCGCCATCCTCATCACCGTGCTCGCCTTCAACCTTCTTGGTGACGGCCTGCGCGATGCGCTCGACCCCAAGCTGAAGCGCTGATCCCATGCCCCTGCTCGAAATCGAAAACCTCAGCGTCGAATTCCCGACCTCGCAGGGAACGCTGCGCGCCGTCGACCGCATCGACCTCACCCTCGACGAGGGCGAGGTGCTCGGCGTGGTCGGCGAATCCGGCTCCGGCAAGAGCGTCACCATGCTCGCGCTGATGGGTCTCGTCGGCTATCCCGGCCGCGTCCGCGCCGACAAGCTGCGCTTCGACGGCCGCGACCTCCTGACCATGTCCGCCCGCGAGCGCCGCCAGCTCACCGGCAAGGACGTGGCGATGATCTTCCAGGAGCCCAGCACGAGCCTGAACCCCTGCTTCACCATCGGCTTCCAGCTCGCCGAGACTCTGCGCAAGCACGAAGGCATGGACCGCAAGGCCGCGAAGCGCCGCGCCATCGAGCTTCTGGAGCAGGTCGGGATCCCCGCGCCGGAAAGCCGCCTGACCGCTTTCCCGCACCAGCTCTCCGGCGGCATGAACCAGCGCGTCATGATCGCGATGGCGATCGCCTGCAATCCGCGGCTGCTGATCGCCGACGAGCCAACGACCGCGCTCGATGTCACCATCCAGGCGCAGATCCTCGAATTGCTGATGTCGCTGCAGCGCGAGCGCGGCATGGCGCTGGTGCTGATCACTCACAATATGGGCGTCGTCGCCGAGACGGCGCAGCGCATCATGGTGATGTATGCCGGGCAGATCATGGAGGAGCGCAAGGTCGACGCGCTCTTTGCCGATCCGCAGCATCCCTATTCCGCCGCGCTGCTGGCGGCGCTGCCGGAGCGCAGCGAGAACGCGCGACGCCTCGCCACCATTCCCGGCATGGTGCCGGGCTTGAACGACCGTCCGAAGGGCTGCCTGTTCAGCCCGCGCTGCGCCTATGCGACCGAGCATTCGCGCAATGTCCAGCCGCAGCTGCGGCCCTGGATGGACGGGCGCGTGCGCTGCCACTACCCGCTCGGCGACCCCGACCGGGACGCCGAGCGCGCCCGCGATGGGGCCGGCCTGACGACGGAGGCGACGCGATGAGCAACCCCGTCATCGAAGCGCGCGAGCTCACTCAGACCTATCCGGTCAAGCGCGGCCTGTTCCAGCCGCCGGCGCAGTTGCAGGCCGTGAACAAGGTCTCCTTTTCGGTGGAGGCCGGGCGCACGCTCGCCATCGTCGGCGAATCCGGCTGCGGAAAATCGACCCTGGCGCGCATGGCGACGCTGATCGAGACCCCGACCTCCGGCGCTCTGGCGCTGGATGGGCTCGATGCGGTGCATCCGCCGGCAGCCGAGCGCAAGCGCCTGCGCCGCACCGTGCAACTGGTCTTCCAGAACCCCTATGGCTCGCTCAACCCGCGCAAGAAGATCGGCACGATTCTCGAGGAGCCGCTCAAGATCAACACGACGCTCTCCAAGGCCGAGCGGACCGAGAAGGCCCGCGCCATGATGGCCAAGGTCGGCCTGCGTCCCGAGCACTACGCCCGCTATCCGCACATGTTTTCCGGCGGCCAGCGCCAGCGCATCGCGATCGCCCGTGCGCTGATCCTGTCGCCCAAGCTTTTGGTCGCGGATGAGCCGGTCTCGGCGCTCGACATCTCGATCCAGGCGCAGGTGCTGAACCTGCTCGCCGATCTGCAGGAAGAGCTGAAGCTCGCCTATCTCTTCATCTCGCACGATCTCAGCGTCGTCCGGCACATCGCCCATGACGTGATGGTGATGTATCTCGGCAATGCCATCGAGCACGGCCCGAAGGAACGCATCTACGCCCGCCCGCTGCATCCCTATACGCAGGCATTGCTCGCCTCGACGCCGCGCGTCGATGCCGGCAAGCGCGAGCGCATCGTGCTGCGCGGCGAGTTGCCGTCTCCGCTCGACCCTCCGAAGGGCTGCGTGTTCTCGACGCGCTGTCCCTTCGTGAAGGATCGCTGCCGGGCCGAGCGTCCGGAAAAGCGCGAGGTCGACGGGCGCCTCGTTGCCTGCCACTTCGCCGAGGACTTCCTCGAAAACGCAGCATGAGAAAAGCCGGCCCATTGGGCCGGTTTTTTCGTCATGGCGTCACTGTGGGATCGGGCAGTGCGCGCCCGATCAATCCTCGTCGTCGGGGAGCGGGCGGCCGCCATCGACGAGGATGTCGCGTTTGCCGGCGTGGTTTGCGGGTCCGACGATGCCCTCGTTCTCCATGCGCTC
>NZ_MKSQ01000012.1:0-1756 GCF_001898115.1 Allobosea sp. 67-29
AGAAGAGGCGCCGCTCAGCGGCGGCGCCGTCTCGATGGGCGGTTTATAGGCCAGGGCCGGATTGGAAGTCAACACGCTCGATGAAGTTTTTTTGACGGATCGCGCCTCTTTTTTCGGAAGCCTGGAAAGCTGGTGCAGAAGGCCCGTTTTCTCGCCTCGTTCGCGGGTTCGCGGCAACCTCCGCCTGAGCGCCGGGGACCGAGCGCCGCAGCCATTCGTTTTGTGGAGGGAGATTTTTCTCGGAGGGGACCGGCTTCGTCCCGCTATCACCCCCGGCTGTCCGCGACGCTGGCTTGCGGCAGGTCAAAAACGGCCGGCTTCATATTGGGGACAGCGCCTATACGGTACGTGCGCACGCGCAAGCGCCCTTTCCCAAAACAGCCGCAATCTCTCAGCACAGGAGAGGCGTCCGCGGTCGAACGGATTGATTCCGGCCTCCGGCACGGGCATGGTCCTGGCGCGCTTTCGTCAGGATGCGTTCAAGGCGCCCTCGCTGCAGCGAGGGCTGCCATCGCGATTTCGAGACAGCTTGCAAGAAGCAACCGCCGCCCCATGAATGCCCATCCCGAGTTCGCACAGCCGGTCGAGCCGCTCGCCCCCGAGGCGGCGGCCCTGCTGGTCGATCTCGGGATCGAGCCGCCGATCGCGCCCGATGACGGGCGCCAGCAGCCGCTCGACCGGCGCGGCGTCTCGTTGCGCTGGCTTTTCGCCTGCGCGCTCGTCGGGTCCTGCGGCGCAGCCCTGCTCAGTGCCGCGATCCTTGTCGCGATGCGGGGCGACACCAGCTATCCCGAACAGCCCGAGACCGTCACGGTGCGCGCCTCCTCGGCGGCCGGCGACGGCGGCGGCGCCCGCAAGGCCGACCGTCTCGTCGCCGACCAGCCGGTCCTCTCGGCGCGCCACGCCATGCGCGCACCGATGTCCCAGCGCATCGGCGCGCGCGAGGTGATCCGGGTGCGCCCCTTCGTGCGGCTCGCGACCGACCTGTCGCTGACCACCGGTGTCTATGCGACCAATGTTCCGCCGTTCAATCCCTTGCGGCTCTTCGCCGAGGGCGGCCAGCCGGACGAACGCTATGCCGAGCCGGTGCAGGACACGGCCGATGCCGACGTCACCATCGTCAAGCGCGACCTCGCCGATGTCGAGATTCCGCCCGGCAAGCCGCAGCTCACCGATGCCGAGGTGATCTCGCAGGTCGAGGAAGAGCGCGCCAACGCCAACTCCGGTCGTCAGCGGGCCCTGCCGATACCGCCACAGCTGATGCTGAGCCGCACGCTGACCGGGGCCGCACCCGCCAATGGCGACATCCTCGGCTACGCCCCCGCGACCGATACGCGCTTCTCCGGCATCGAGGTGCGGGTCGTCCCCGAGAACGTCACCAACGCCCCCAAGACCCCGATCCCCGCCTCCCGCGACCCGGAGGTCGAGGACAAGCTAGTGATGGCCAAGCGCGGCGAGAACTTCGAGCAGGCGATGCGCGGCGCCGGCGCGGCTCCCGAGCAGGTCAGGGCGATGATCGCGGCCTTCGGCGGCAAGGTGAAGACATCGGCCCTGCCGGACGGGCAGGTCCTTCAGGTGCTCTATGCGCCCGGCCCCGCTCCCGGCGACCCGCGCCAGATCATGCGCGTCTCGCTGCTGAGCAACGGCCAGCCGGACGGCACGATCGCGATGAACGACAAGGGCGTCTTCGTCGCCGTCAACCTGCCCCACCAGGAGCTGGCCTCCCAGCGGCAGCAGCGGCGGGAGGCGGGAGAGG
>NZ_MKSQ01000012.1:1768-13312 GCF_001898115.1 Allobosea sp. 67-29
GCCTGTACGAGAGCCTTTATGAAACCGGCGCGCGACACGATCTGCCCCGGCCGCTCGTCGACGAACTCGTGCGGATCTTCTCCTACGACCTCGACTTCCAGCAGCGCGTCCATGCCGGCGACAATCTCGAGGTGATCTTCACCGAGGAGGACGAGGGCGAGCGCGCCGAGATCCTCTCCGCCACCCTCACCGTCAACGGCGAGAGCCGCCGGGTCTTCCGCTACCAGTCGCCCGAGGACGGGCTGATCGAGTATTTCGACGAGGACGGCAAGTCGCTGAAGAAGTTCCTGCTGCGCAAGCCCATCGCCGAGGGTCAGCTGCGCTCCGGCTTCGGCATGCGCTACCACCCGATCATGCGCTATTCGAAGATGCATACCGGCGTCGACTGGGCCAACAAGATCGGCACGCCGATTCTCGCTGCCGGCAACGGCACGGTGATCAAGGCCGGCTGGTCTTCGGGCTACGGCAAGCACACCGAGATCCAGCACGCCAACGGCTACGTCACCACCTATTCGCACCAGTCCAACTTCGCGCCGGGCATCGTGCCGGGGGCCAAGGTCCGCCAGGGCCAGGTCATCGGCTATCTCGGCTCGACCGGCCTCTCGACCGGCCCGCATCTGCACTACGAGGTCCTGGTCAACGGCAATTTCGTCAACCCCCTCAAGATCCGCGTGCCGCGCGGGCGCGAGCTGCAGGGGCCGAGCCTGGCCGAGTTCAGGCGTCAGCGCGACGAGATCCGCGGGCTGATCGAGAAGGCGGGCGGAACGGTCGCACAATTGCGCTGAACGCATGACGCGCCGGCAAAATCCCTCCGGCCCCGCTTCAGCGGTTGACATGGACCGGTAAAGACGACACCGCGACAGGATATCCCGTTCACGCGGCGTGAGCCTCCCGACCATGCTCGCCTCCCTCCTCGTCGTCCTCCCCGTCTTCGGATTGATCGGGCTGGGCTATCTTGCCCGCTTGTCGAGGCTGCTGCGCGAAACCACCGGCGAAGGGCTCTCCGACTTCGTCTTCGTCCTGGCCGTGCCCTGCCTGCTGTTCCGCACGCTCGCCAAGGCCGACATCCCGGCGACGCAGCCCTGGGGCTACTGGATCGCCTATTTCGGCGGACTCGCCGTGGTCTGGATGCTGGCGATGCTGGTCGCCAGTCGCGGCTTCGGCCGCAAGGGGCCGGAACTCGTGGTCTCCGGCTTCGCCGCCGCCCAGTCGAACACCGTCTTCGTTGGCGTCCCGATGATCCTGAAGGCCTATGGCGATGCCGGCGCCGTGCCGCTCGGCCTGTTGCTCGCCGTCCACCTGCCGGTGACGATGACGGTCGCGACCCTCCTGGCCGAGGGCCGCTCGGCTTCGATCGCTATGCTGGTCCGCCGGCTCTTCACCCACCCCATCATCATCGGTATCATTCTGGGCTCGATCGTGCGCCCCTTCGTGGCGCAGGTGCCGCAACCCTTCTGGACGCTGGTCGATCTGCTGGCCGGGGCGGCGGTGCCCTGCGCGCTGATCAGCCTCGGCATCGCCATGCGCCGCTACGGGCTGGAATCGGGGCTGGCGCTGCCGACGATCCTGAGCGGCCTCAAGCTCGGCCTGCATCCGCTGCTGGTCTACTGGCTGGCGACGCGCATCTTCGAGATGCCGGCACACTGGTCGGGCGTCGCCGTGCTCTTCGCCGCCTGCCCCTGCGGCATCAACGCCTATCTCTTCGCCGAGCGCTACCGGCAGGGCGTCGCCGATGCATCGAGCGCCATCACGCTGTCGACGCTGCTCTCGCTGTTCACCACGGCCGCCTGGCTGACCTTCCTCGGCGTCGGCTGAACCTGTCAGCCGAAACCCAGTCGCTGCCGGATCATGGCCGCGGTCACGCCCCGTTCCCGCAACGTCGCCAGGCTCTCGGAAGAGCGGCTCTTGGCGAGCTTTCGGCCCTCCACGTCGATCAGCAGCTCGTGGAAATGATAGAGCGGCGTCGGCAGGCCGAGCAGGTGTTGCAGCGTCGCGTGGATGTCGGTGGCGGCTTCCAGATCGGTGCCGCGCACCACATGGGTCACACCCTGCAGGGCGTCGTCGACCACGACGGCGAGATGATAGCTCGTCGGAACATCCTTGCGGGCCAGCACCACGTCGCCCCAGCGGGCCGGCTGCGCGCGCACGAAGCGTCGGCGCCCGTCGGCATCGAACACCTCATAGCCGATGTCGCTTCCCGCAAGGATGGCGGCCCGCGCCATGTCGAGCCGCAGCACATGCGTCTCGCCGGCGCCGATCCGGCGAGACGCATCGGCCTCGGCGAGGCCCCGGCAGCAACCCGGATAGAGCGGCGCCCCATCCGGATCGACCGGCCACGGACGGCCCACCTCGCTCTCGCGCCGCGCGACGGCAGCCCGGACGTCCTGCCGCGAGCAGAAGCAGGGATAGACCAGCCCCCGGACGCGCAGGACGGCGAGCGCCGCCGCATAATCCGCGAGATGCGCCGACTGACGCCGGAACGGCTGCTCGAAACGGATGCCGAGCCAGTCGAGATCCTCGATGATGCCGTCGATATAGTCCGGCCGGCAGCGGACGGGGTCGATATCCTCGATCCGCAGCAGCAGCCGGCCATCGACGCGTTGCGCCAGCGCCTCGTTGGCGAGCGCCGAGAAGGCATGGCCGAGATGCAGCCGCCCGTTCGGGCTCGGCGCGAAACGAAAGACGGGCTTGCCGGAAACGGGTAGATCTGCGGCCATCGGTTCGATCTTGAGCTATGCCGTTTTAGAAGCCGAGGCCGCCTCGGCCAAGCCGCTGCTGACGGAACGCGTCCCGCCTGCCATCCATCCTGACGCTATGACCGAACGAATCACCTGCGACGCCGATCTCGAGGAGGGCATGGCGGCCCTCACCGCCCGCGATGCGGGATGGCGGGCCATCATCGCCCGCACCGGCCTGCCGCCGCTGCGGCTGCGCGAGGGCGGCCTGGCGGGACTCGCCGGCATCATCGTCGCGCAGCAGCTGTCCGTCGCCAGCGCCCGCGCGGTGTGGGCCCGCTTCGAGAGCGTCTTCGTGCCACTGACGCCGGAACGGCTGCTGGCCGCCACCGATGACGACATGCGCCTGTCCGGCCTGTCGCGGCCGAAGCAACGCACGTTGCTGGCGCTCGCATCGGCTCTCGCGGAAGAGCGCCTCGTCCTCGACGCCCTCGCCGGGATGAGCCCCGAGGACGTCCATGCCCGGATGACGGCGATCTCCGGCATCGGCCCGTGGACGGCCGACGTCTATCTGCTCTTCTGCCTTGGCCATCGCGACGGTTTCGCCGCCGGCGACCTCGCGATCCAGGAGGCGGCCCGCCAAGCCTTCGGGCTTGGCGCGCGTCCGAAGGCTGCGGAGCTCGAGGCCATGGCGGAAGCCTGGCGCCCCTGGCGCGGCGTCGCAGCGCGGCTGCTCTGGGCCTATTATGCCGTATTGAAGCGCCGCGAGGGCATCAACGCCTGAGCCGCGGCGCGAAGAGCAGGCGAACCCGCCTCGCGCCATCGGCCAGGGAGCGACTCAGCTGCGCACCACTTTGAGCGCGGTCTGCGCCGCAGCGCGCAGCATGCCGCCGTCGCTCATGACCGTGACCATGCGCGCGCCCATGGCGAGCCCCTCTTTGGCCCGCTCGGCAGTCGCCGCGTAGAGCGCCACCGGCTTGTTGACGGCCGAGGCCCGGGCGACGACATGCTTCAAAGCCTCGTCCACCTCGCGCGCGCTTGCATCGACCCGGGCCCCGCCGGACAGCGCGATCGACAGGTCCGACGGACCGACGAACAGCGCGTCGATCCCGTCCAGCGCCAGGATGTCGTCGACGATCGCCATCGCCTCGCGCGTCTCGATCATCGCGAACGTCATCGAGAAGCCGTTGGCGGCCTTGAGGTAGCTGTTCTGGTCGAGCCCCGACGCGCCGAGCCCGCCATAGCTGCCCCAGCTGCGCTCGCCCATCGGCGGGTACTTGGAATAGGCCGCGAAGGTCCGCGCATCCTCCATCGTGTTGATCATCGGCGCGATCACGCCGGACACGCCGGAATCGAACAGCTTCGAGACGTTCTGGAATTCGCCGACCGGAATGCGGGCGATCGCGGGCTTGCCCGCCGCGTTGATCAGCGGGATCGCGCGGATGACCTCGCCGAGCGTGATCGGCCCGTGCTGCATGTCGAGCGTGATCGCATCGAAATCCTCCTGCGCGAGGATGGCGGAGATCGACGGATCGGGCAGTCCGCACCAGGCCGAGACGACGGTCCCGCCCTTCGCGAAGCGATCGGCGAGAGAGGACAGGACGGTGGGCTTGGTCATGGGCTTCGATCCGTTGCAGCGCCCGCTCCCGATGATCGGCGGGCTGATGCAAGGTGGACCGGCGGCGCTCCAAAAAGCAAACGGGCGCCCATGCGCCCGTTTCAATCTCGCCCTGCGCGGACCGGGACGCGGTCAGCGGCCGGCCTGGATTTCCTCGGCGGCCTTGATCAGCAGCTCGGACATCACCCGCCGGATCTCCGTTTCGGCGAGCGTGACCTCGGCGAGGGCGAAGTCGTTTTTGACCTTGCGCAGAACGTCCTCGTCGCCGGCTTCCTCGAAATCGGCCACGACGACCGACTTGGCATAGGCCTCCGCCTCGGCGCCGCTCTTGCCCAGCTTCTCCGCAGCCCAAAGGCCGAGCAGCTTGTTGCGCCGTGCGGTGGCCTTGAAGCGCAGCTCCTCGTCATGGGCGAACTTGTTCTCGAAGGCGTCCTTGCGCTGGTCGAAGGTCGTCATGCGGCGTCGGGCTCCTGTACGGGGCTTGAGATGGCGTCGTCAGCTCCATATAGGGCGCCGCCGCGGCAAGAGCCAGCCTCGCGCGCGGGCGCCTGCCGCGATTAAGCCTGCAGCAGGGCTGCCGGAGGCGGTTTGTTGCGTTTGCGGGCGAGACGCTCCATATAGCAGGCGCGCGGCGCCTCCAGGGCGGCGCGCGAAGCTGGCTCAGGCGCCGGTCCGCGGTCCGGTCGGATCGCCGCGACAGGTGCCGGCCGACAGATCAGGGGCCAAGATCCCGCCGCGACATCATTCGCGTCCAGTGAAGGGCCGACCTTTGGATTTCCTCAAGCCACGGTACATCCCCATGAATCGCCGCCGTCGCATCTACGAAGGCAAGGCGAAGGTCCTCTATGAAGGACCTGAGCCCGGTACGCTGATCCAGCATTTCAAGGACGACGCCACCGCCTTCAATGCGAAGAAGCACGAGGTGATCGACGGCAAGGGCGTGCTCAACAACCGGATCTCCGAGCACATCTTCTCGAACCTCAACGATATCGGCGTTCCCACGCATTTCATCCGCCGGCTGAACATGCGCGAGCAGCTCATCCGCGAGGTCGAGATCATTCCGCTCGAAGTCGTGGTGCGCAACGTCGCCGCCGGCTCGCTCGCCACCCGGCTGGGCCTCGAGGAAGGCACGCAGCTTCCGCGCTCGATCATCGAGTTCTACTACAAGAACGATGCGCTCAACGACCCGATGGTCTCGGAAGAGCACATCACCGCCTTCGGCTGGGCGACGCCGCAGGAGATCGACGACATCATGGCGCTCGCCATCCGCGTCAACGACTTCCTTTCCGGCCTCTTCCTCGGCGCCGGCATCCGCCTTGTCGACTTCAAGATGGAGACGGGCCGGCTCTGGGAAGGCGAGATGATGCGCATCGTCGTCGCCGACGAGATCAGCCCCGATTCCTGCCGTCTCTGGGACATCAAGTCCAAGGACAAGATGGACAAGGACCGCTTCCGCCGCGACATGGGCGGGCTGATCGAGGCCTATTCCGAGGTCGCCCGCCGCCTCGGCATCCTCGGCGAGAACGAGAACCCCGGCCAGAGCGGCCCGCGCCTCGTGCAGTGAGCGCCGTCACCCGGCCACAATCGCAACGGAATCGGGAGCGCATGCGCTCCCGTTTTCATGTCGTCCCGCTGCTGTTCGCAGCCGGGCTCATGCTCTCCTCCTGTTCCAGCGAGTACGGCGCGCCGATCGCCGACCTGCCGGCTTCGGCCGGCTGGCAGCCGCTGCCGATCGGGGCCTGGGTCCTGAACGACGGTCTCGAAGCCCGCTCCATGGCATTCTGTCCGCGCCAAGCCTGCGCCCGGCAGGGCTTCGCCGCCGTCCTCGCCTTCGAGGGTGCGCGGGCTCGCCGCATGGAGCGGGCCCTGTCCGAGGCCCCGGCCGAGCTCGCCCGCTCCTTCACCCGGCTGGAGGCCGAGAAGGCGGCGACGAGAAGGAGCGAGCAGCGCCGCGCCGGAAAGAAGCCGCCCGCGCCTGCCCCCGAGCGCAGCGTCACCGATTATGCGCGCTTCGAGGCGGCCGGCGCGAAGGGCATCCTGGTCACGATCCGGGCCAAGGACGCTCCGGACCGCAGCGGCGTCACCGCGATCCTCTACGGGCGCGAGGGCGACCGCCTCGTCGTCGCGCTGGCGGTCGCCGGCGAGGCCGGGGCCGCGAAGCACGATGCGGAAGCCGCTTGGCGCAGCCGCTGATTCACGTGAAACGGCGGGAAACGGTTGAGCCCGCCCCGATTCCTCGTTAAGGCACGCCCAGCAGCGCTCGCCCGGAGAGACCTATGAAAGCCCGCGTCACCGTCACCCTGAAGAACGGCGTGCTCGATCCGCAGGGCAAGGCGATCGAAGGCGCGCTGAAGTCGCTCGACATCGCCGGCGTCGAGTCGGTGCGCCAGGGCAAGGTCTTCGACATCGAGCTCTCGACGGCCGACAAGGCGGCTGCCGAGGCCGCCCTCAAGGCGGCTTGCGAAAAGCTTCTCGCCAACACCGTGATCGAGAACTACCACGTCGAGATCGGAGCCTGAGCCGATGAAGGCCGCCGTCATCACCTTTCCGGGCTCCAACCGTGACGGCGACGTCGCCAAGGCGCTGAACCAGGCCGGCGCCACGGTGACCCATGTCTGGCATGCCGATACCGAGCTGCCGGCCGGGACCGATCTCGTCGTGCTGCCGGGCGGCTTCTCCTATGGCGACTATCTGCGTACCGGCGCCATCGCCGGCCGCGCCCATATCATGGACGCGACCCGGGCCCATGCCGCCCGCGGCGGCTATGTGCTCGGTATCTGCAACGGCTTCCAGATCGCCTGCGAGGCCGGCTTGCTGCCGGGCATCCTCGTCCGCAACGCCAACCTGAAGTTCGTCTGCAGGCGCCAGCACCTCACGGTCGAGCGCAACGACACGCCCTACGCCCGCGCCTATGCCAAAGGTCAGGTAATCGACGTCTGCATCGCCCATGGCGAGGGCAACTACATCGCCGACCCGGAGACGCTCTCCCGCCTCGAAGGCGAGGGCCTCGTCGCCTTCCGCTACGCCGACGAGCAGGGCAAGGTCACCGCCGAGGCGAACCCGAACGGCTCGCTCAACAACATCGCCGGCATCTATTCGCCGGGCTTCAACGTGCTCGGCCTGATGCCGCACCCGGAGAACCTGATCGATTCGCTGGTCGGCGGCACCGACGGCCGCGGGTTGTTCGAGAGCCTGGTAGCGAGCAAGGCCGCCTGAATCGCCTTCAGCGTCCCATCAGCGCCCGCTGCAGCAGCTTCGCCGCCGCCGCCTGGTCGAGCGGCCCGACATGCTTGTCGAGGATGCGCCCGTCCGGCCCGATCAGGAAGGTCTCGGGCACGCCGTAGACGCCCCATTCGATCGCGGCGCGACCTGCCTTGTCGGCGCCGACCGCGGAGAAGGGGTTGCCGAGCGCACCGAGGAAGCGCCGCGCGTTCTCAGCCTCGTCCTTGTAGTTGATCCCGACCAGCGCGACCTTGCCCTGCCTCGCCGCATCCGTCTGCGAAAGCCCGAGCAGAAGCGGGTGCTCGACCTTGCAGGGCGCACACCAGCTCGCGAAGACGTTGACGATCGTTGCCCGGCCCTTGCCCAGATCGGCATTGCCGAAGGCGGGCACCGGCTGGCCATCCCGCTGCAGCCCCTCGATCGGCGCCAGCGTGATCGCCGGCGCCGCCTTGCCGATCAGCGCCGAAGGCACGCGGCTGGCATCGCCCGAGAACAGCCCGATGCCGAAGATGACGGCGAGACCGCCGAACAGGACCAGCGGCAGCAGGAATAGCAAGGGCGAGCGCCGGCGCGCCGCAGCCTCGCCTTGCGCCTCGACCTTCGCCGGTTCGACCTCGGCCGAAGTCATGACGTTTCTCCGCCCGGGCGGCGGCGCCCGGCGCCGCGCTGCTCCAGCCCCGCGAGCGCGCGCTTCTGCACGCGATGGTCCAGGACGATCGACAGCGTCAGCCCCACGAGAATGACCGCGACCGCCCCGTAGGAGGCCAGGATGAAGCCGGCATGCGGCCCGAGGCCCGCGGTCAGCGCGCTCATGCCGGGACACCTTGCGCCTGCGCCAGCCGGTCCAGCCGCTCGGCCTCGAGGATCGTCAGCGTCCGTACCCGCCGGCGCATGATCTCGGCTCGCATCGCGACCATATGCAGCATCAGGGCGAACAGGGTGAAGCCGAGCGCCAGCACCAGCAGCGGCCAGAGCATCGAGCTGTCGATCGTCGAGCCGCCCATGCGGAAGACCGAGGCCGGCTGGTGCAGGGTGTTCCACCAGTCGACCGAGAACTTGATGATCGGCACGTTGACGAATCCGACCAGCGTCAGGATCGCAACGGCGCGCCCGGCGCGCGACGGCTCGTCGAGCACGCGCCAGAGCGCGATGATGCCGAGATAGATCAGGAACAGCACCAGCACCGAGGTCAGCCGGGCATCCCAGACCCAGTAGGTGCCCCACATCGGCTTGCCCCAGAGCGCCCCGGTGATCAGGCAGATCAGCGCGAAGCAGGCCCCGATCGGCGCCGCCGCCTTCTGCGCGACATCGGCCAGCGGGTGGCGCCAGACCAGCGTGCCCAGCGCCGAGACCGCCATCAGCGAGTAGAACATCATCGCGAGCCAGGCGGCCGGTACATGCACGAACATGATGCGGATCGTCTCGCCCTGCTGGTAATCGGGCGGGGCGACGAACCAGGCGAGGTAGAAGCCGACGGCGAGCAGCAGCGCCGCCGCTCCCGCGAGCCACGGCAGCACAGCTGCAGAAAAGCGCATGAAGCGCGTCGGGTTGGCGAGGTCGATCAGGCGTTTCATGGCGTCGCGAAGCGTCATTCTCGCTGGAAACCGCGTCGAGCGGACGCCGTCCTGATCTAGCAACGGCCCTGGGGCTGCGCAATCTGTCGCGGCGACGCTGCGACAATCGCGCGTCCCTCAGCGCTCCTCATCGCCCGACGAGGCATTCGCGCCGCGCTGGTCGAGGATGCCGAACTCCTTCGAGTGCACGCCTTCGCCGGCCAGCTCGAAACCCTCTGCCGCCATCGCCGATCGCCGCCTCAAAATGAGTAAGCGACGATATCAGCGCGAGCACAGCCCATGCAAGCATCGGCGTCAGCGACGCAACCGGCGGCGGCACAGCGGCTTCAGCGGATTGATAAACTGCTGAATATATTGGATTTTATCCTTATGGCGCCTTGTCAGGAGCGAACACCGCCGCTACGGTCGCCACAGGAGGACGCGACGATGTTGATCAAGCTGAGCGACGATATGCAACGCGTCGTCGAGGTAAAGGTACGCAGCAAGATCGACGAGACACCGGTTCTCGACGTCAATGCGACGGCCGAGGAAATCCGGCAGATCTTCGCCGATCAGAACGTTGCTCACGAGGATATCGCGGCGTCTGTCGCGAAATTTGCGGCGCAATGCGGCTATCCCGTCGAATTCGTCGCGCTCGCACCCCAGCACGACTGAGGCGCAGCGCTACTCGGCCGAGCGCAGCGCCGCGGCGGCAGCCAGCGTTCCGACAACGACGGCCGCCAGCGACAGGCCGGCGAGAATCAAGAAGGGCGTTCTGAACGGCACGGTACCGCCGAGCGCCGCATTCGCCGCCGAGACC
Source organism: Allobosea sp. 67-29 (assembly GCF_001898115.1). Lineage (GTDB taxonomy): Bacteria > Pseudomonadota > Alphaproteobacteria > Rhizobiales > Beijerinckiaceae > Allobosea. The sequence continues at coordinate 11,657 of NZ_MKSQ01000012.1, forward strand.
CCGAAGATCAGCACCGGAATCGTCAACGGCGCCACCAGCACGGGCACGATCAGCCCGCCACGCCTGAGGCTTGCGGCCAGCGCCGCGCCGGTGGCCCCGATGAAGCTCAGTGCCGGAGTGCCGACCAGCAGCGTGGCAAAGAGCGGCAGCACGGCCTCCCCCGGCAGCGCGACGAGCAGGCCGAGCAGCGGCGAGGCGAGCGCGAGCGGCAGCCCGGTCGTGAGCCAGTGCGCCAGCCCCTTGGCCAGCACCGCGGCCTCCAGCGGCAGCGTCGACGCCCGCATCAGATCGAGCGAGCCATCCTCCTCGTCGGCCTGGAACAGCCGGTCGAGCCCGATCAGCACCGCAAGCAGCGCGCCAAGCCACAGGATCGCCGGCCCGATCCGCGACAGCAGGTTGAGGTCCGGCCCGAGCGCGAAAGGCACGAGCACGACGATCGTCAGAAAGAACACGAGGGCGAGCTCACCCCCGCCGCCGGCACGGGCGGCCAGGGCGAGGTCGCGCCTGAGGACGGCGAGGAAGGCGCGGCTCACGATCCGATCCTGACTTCGCGCGCCTGGTCGAGCCCGAGCGGCCCGTGCGTCGCGGCGAGAATCGCGCCGCCCGCCCCGAGATGACCGCGCATGAGGCCGGTGAGCATGGCCTGCGAAGCGGCGTCGAGCGCCGACATCGGCTCGTCGAGCAGCCAGAACGGGCGCTGCGAGACGAGGAGCCGCGCCAGCGCCACCCGCCGGCGCTGGCCCGCCGACAGATAGCCGACCGGCAGCGCCGCGGCATGGGCCAGCCCGACGGCGTCCAGCGCCGCTTCCGGCGAAAGGGCGGGATGGCCCAGCACGTCCTGGGCGAAGGCGAGGTTTTCCCGCGCGGTCAGCGCGGTCTTCAGGCCGTCGCGATGGCCCACGAGATGACTCAGCTCGATCAGCTCCGCCTCGTCGGCGCCCTCGATCGCAATGCTGCCGCCATCGGGCCGCAGCCGCCCGCACAGCATGGCGATGAGGCTCGACTTGCCGGCGCCGTTGCGGCCGGTCAGCGCCAGGGCCTCGCCATTGGCGAGCGACAGGTTCACGCCCTCGAAAATCAGCCGCCCGCCCCGGCGACAGCACAGATTCTCGACGCGAAGCCGCAGATCGGGAAAGGAAACTTGCGTCAAGGCGGCGATGCCGCCGATGCATTCGACCACATTTCGTTCATGTAGCGCGTTTCTTGGAATTGCTCTATAGAACCCGCGGCTACGCCGCACGCCGATCCGGCGCGGGGCTCGGGCACTCCCGGGGCGGCGCGCGCGTCACGCGCATTAGGCCTTCGAACGGCAAGGTCCGCAAGGGCAGAAACCCTTGAAGACATGTCGCTCGCGACCGCAACCCCTTGATCAGGATATTGCCACGATGGCTTCGCTCGATTCATTCAAGGCCCGCAAGACACTCGACGTCGGCGGCAAGAGCTACACCTATTACTCCCTGCCCGACGCCGAGAAGAACGGCCTGGCCGGCATCTCGAAGCTGCCCTTCTCGATGAAGGTGCTGCTCGAGAACCTGCTGCGCAACGAGGACGGGCGCTCGGTCACCAAGGCCGACATCGAGAATTTCGTCGCCTGGCTCGACGACAAGGGCAAGGCCGGCAAGGAAATCGGCTTCCGCCCGGCCCGCGTCCTGATGC
>NZ_MKSQ01000013.1 GCF_001898115.1 Allobosea sp. 67-29
GTCCACTAACAATCACCTTGGACCTGCCGGCGGGTCCACTAACAATCACCTTGGACCTGCCGGCGGGGGCGGATCAGGGGGGGAGGCGGCGATCGTGTGCCCGAGCGCGGCAGTTCCTCGGCGACATTCCTCGGGGTTGATGCGATCTACGCCCGAGCGGAAAAGGTCGATTGCGCGTCGCATGCCCTGTCGAAGCTTGATGCTCTCCGCAGGCAGCAGCAGTTGGCGGCTGCCTCGACAGCGACCGTTCTGAAGGGAGCCAGAAAAATAGCCCCTACGCGGCTTCTTCCTTTTCCCGCGCTACCAGCGCGATCCAAGGGGGTGGAAACGGAAGTGAATTTGCACTACCTGCTTCGTGCGCGAGTTGGGAAAATTGCAGGGAATCTGTTTAATGGCGTATCTCATTGCTGAGGAGGGGCGATCTACGGACGATAAGCAAACAGTGATCGAGATTACGGCTGACGCGCAAAATCCAGCATACTGGCGGGATGTATGGGAGCATCGGGAGCTTTTCCAGTTGCTGGTCTGGCGCGACCTCGTCGTTCGATACAAGCAGACGCTCATCGGATTTAGCTGGTCAGTCATCCGTCCGCTGACGATGATGATCGTTTTCACGATCGTGTTTGGCGGTTTTGCGAAACTGCCGTCGAATGATACGCCCTACGCTCTTCTTGTCTTCACTGGATTATTGCCTTGGATGTTTTTTGCAACGACGTTCTCTGAGGCGGCCAATAGTGTAATAGCAAATACTCCTATCGTATCGAAAGTTTATTTTCCGAAGATAATATTGCCGTTTAGTTCAATAATAGTGGGGACGGTCGATTTTGTCATATCGTTTTGCTTGTATTTCTTGCTAGCGGTTTATTTTAAGCACCCGCCTGGGTGGAATGTAATGTTCTTGCCGGTGTGTATTATCTTGTTGTGCCTGTTCGTGATGGCTTGCGGTACTTGGGTTGCGGTCTTGAACGTGCGCTATCGTGATTTTCGTTATCTTCTGCCGGTCGTACTGCAATTAGGCGCCTATATGTCTCCAGTTGGGTATGCCAGCAGTGTGGTGCCCGGAAAATGGGGTATTATCTTCGCGCTGAATCCCATGGTGGGCATCATTGATGGGTTCCGTTGGTCGCTACTCGATGCCGGAACGCCGTTCCCAACCTTCAGTTTTGCCGTTGCAGTAGGTTTCACTGTCGTTTGTCTGATTCCGGGCGTGCGATACTTCACCAGATCTGAAAGTCGCTTCTGCGACGACCTGTAAGAACGATGAAAAAAGCGATCATTGCCGAAGGTATATCTAAGCGCTTCCAGATAGGTCGGGTGAGTGGTACCGAGAGTGGTAGCCTACGCGGCTCAATTGGTCGGATGATTCAGTCACTGCGCCCTTCAGCAGAAGACGATGAGACGACGGACTTCTGGGCGCTGAAGGATATCAGTTTCGACGTTGAGCCGGGTGAGCGCATGGCGCTGATTGGCCGAAACGGCTCAGGTAAGTCGACGCTGCTGAAGGTGCTTTCGCGTGTAATGGCGCCGACAACTGGAAAGATCAGTGTGCGGGGCCGGCTTAGCAGTTTGCTTGAGGTCGGGACGGGGTTCCATCCGGAGTTGACGGGCCGCGAGAACATCTTCCTCAGCGGCGCCGTTCTCGGAATGAAGCAGTCCGAGGTGAAGCGGCGATTTGACGAGATAGTCGATTTTTCCGAGATTGAGAAATTCTTGGATACGCCGGTCAAGCGCTATTCGAGCGGCATGTATGTTCGTCTCGCATTCGGCGTCGCTGCGCATCTGGAGCCGGATATCCTCATCCTCGACGAAGTGATGGCCGTGGGAGACTCCGGCTTCCAGGCCAAATCGCAGAAGAAGCTCGACGCCTTGGCCCATGAAGGGCGCACAGTTCTTTTTGTCAGCCATTCTATGGCAGCCGTCCGCGGTGTCTGCGATACTGCGCTGTTGCTCGAGTCGGGCCGTGCCGGCCCGAAACAGGCTGTCGAAAGCGCAGTGAGAAAGTATCTGAATACGACGATCAAGAGACGGACTGCTTCTCTTCCTATCGTGACCGACGACATCATCTTGGTCGATATGAATATTCGTCAAGGTTCGCGCGATCTTATGGAATTTCTTGGAGAAGATTCAATAGAAATTTCCATAGAGATTGATGTTTTGACGCCGTTGGATGATCTAAGGGTTGGATTTTATATAAAGACCATCGACGGCCATGTCATCGCACGCGCGTTGTTCAATGACTGGGATCCCGAAAAATCACGGTTCCCCGCAGGACATTTTGTTCTAGAGGGAGTCGTTCCCGCAAATCTACTTGTGCATGGCGAGTACATTTTCGAAGTCCATGCAAGCCGATTTGGTATTTGCGACTATTTCGGCGAAGCTGGACAACTTTCCTTCCGGCTTGCGGAAGCTAAGGAATATAACAGGCGGCACAAGGGCGAGCAGCCTTTCGGGTATGTTCATCTCGATCCGAATTGGCAGATGCGGCGTCTATGACAAGGCTGGTCCGACTCGACACTTGTGCGCCGAAATGGCCTTGGCTGCGCCAGACACCAGCCAAATCGGGCAGTTGGGGAAGCTTCCAGTTCCAGGTCGACCGCAACGTCGAGCAATGCGAGGCTTGGGCTGTATTCGAGTCGATCGAGGCGAGTGCGAAATGTATCTGCCAGCCGGATCGGACAGTCTTCATCACCGGCGAGCCCAGCGACATCGGGCGGTACCATCCAAAGTTCCTCGCTCAATTCGCCTATGTGATCAGCGGGCGGAATGATCTCTCTCACCCTCGACAGATTCGCCTGCAGCCCTCCCATCCGTGGTTCGTCGAGCGTGATCTTGATGAATTGATCATCATGTCACCCCCGGCAAAGGATCGCGATATCTGCGTTCTGATCTCTGACAAGGCTTTCACCGAAGGGCACCGTCGCCGCTTGGCTTTCGTCGATCGATTGCGGGAAATTTATCCGGCAATCGACGTCTTCGGTCGTGGAATTCGCCCTTTCGATAGCAAGTGGGATACGCTTGTTCCCTATCGATATACGATTGTTCTGGAAAACAGCGACGAACCGGATTTCGTCACCGAGAAGATGCCCGACGCTTGGCTCGCGTTTTGCCATCCGATCTATTCCGGGTGCATCAACGCCGACCGATATGCCTCTCCGAATGCATTCACTCGCATCGATCTCGCCGAACCGGACAACGCCATCAAACAGATTGGCGCCCTGCTTGGGGACGAGGCAGGTTACGCTGCCCGGCTTCCGGCGTTGTTGGCTGCGAGGCAGGACTATCTGACCCGCTGGCAATTTTTTGGAAATCTCGCTAGCGCCCTGGAGGTCATCGTTGGATTGAGTCGCAGCCAGCCCGAAACGGTTTTGATCAGGCCGAACAGCGAGTTCGTTGAGGAGGATGCCGCTCGCGCTAAGGAAGGGATCCCTTCAGAAGCCGAGCTTGTCCCGAAGATCGAGCCTGTGGCGCCGCAACTGTCCGCAACTGAGAGCCCGCCGCCAAGCACACTCCGACATCTTCTGTCTGCGTTTCGTGAAGCTTTATCGATCGGCGGAAAGCAACGATAATATGATAACCACACGTATAATCGGCGGCTTGGGCAACCAAATGTTCCAATACGCCGCAGGCCGAGCGCTGGCGCTTCGAAATCGTAGCGGGCTGGCGATCGATCGCCGGGCGTTCGCGGACTATCGTGTTCACTCATATGCGCTGGATTTTTTCCGGCTAGATGCTCCTGATGCGACTGTTGGCGGGCTGCCTGCTCAACTGGAGTCGGCTCGCGGTCTGAGGCGACTCCTAACCTGGCGGAAGCCAGTTCGGCATGTCGTGGAGGCTGGGCTTCGCTTCGACCCAGCTGTCGCCTCTTTATCGGGAAACATCTATCTCGATGGGTATTGGCAGAGCGAACAGTACTTTTCCGACTTTGCCGACGTGTTACGAACGGATTTTCAGTTCCGTCATGCGCCGTCTCCGGCAAATGCTGCACTGCTCAAGCGGGCAGCAGCCGATAACACCGTGTCGCTTCATATTCGTCGGGGGGACTACGTTACGAACCCTAGCGCGCTTGCTGTCCACGGCACCTGCTCTCCCGACTATTACGAGAAAGCTGTAAAAAACCTGATGGAGGAGTGCGGGAAGGATCTTGTGGCATTTGTCTTTTCAGATGATCACTCTTGGACGCGTGAGAACCTTCGCCTGCCGATTGAAATGGTTCATGTTGAAGGCAACGTTGCCGAGAAGGCTTACGAGGACATGCGGATCATGGCCGCTTGCCGCCATCATGTTATTGCCAACAGCACGTTCAGCTGGTGGGGCGCTTGGCTTGACCCGCGCGAGGATACGAAAGTCATAGCGCCTGCTCGCTGGTTCGCAGATCAAGGTATGGACGCCACTGACCTTGTTCCAGCGCGCTGGAACAGGCTGTAAGCTGGGTTCGGCATTACGCCGGAAGCGTCTATCTCGGATTTCCAGGATAACTTGCAGATATGGATTATCGCCAACCGCTCGTATCGGTGCTCGTTCCCGTTCATAATGGAGAGCAGTACCTGGATCGGATGATCTCATCGGTTCTGGGCCAGACCTTTGCGGACTTCGAACTGTTGGTGATCGATGATCTGTCGACAGACAATTCGCCTGCTATCCTGGAACGGTATGCCAAGGTGGATCCGCGCCTCAGAGTGATACGGCGAGACGGGAGCGCCGCTGGCCTGTCCCACGCACTGAATCTGGGGCTGGACGAGGCGCGGGGTGCCTTGATCGCGCGGCTCGACGCCGATGACATCGCTCTTCCACACCGGCTTGCGCGACAGGTCGGCTGGCTGTCGGATCATCCGGATTGTGCCATCCTTGGTTCGTTCATCGAGATGATAGATCCCGAAGGCAATCCCACAGGGCTGCATCGGGAGCCGCGGGGAGCCGCGGCGGTCGCTCTGCATTCGATTGTCGGAACGCCATTCGCGCATCCGGCGGTGATGATGCGGCGCGACTTCTTGAATGCTCACCAGCTTCGCTATCACGACATTCCCGCGCAGGATTACGACTTATGGGGCAGGATGCTCGTTCGTGGGGCGAAGGGGGACAATCTTCCTGAAGCGTTGGTGCGCTATCGTGTTCATCCGATTTCGGACAGTCATGTTCGCGCAGCCGGTCACGAGCGTATTGCACGCTCTATCGCCCTTCGTCAGCTCGCCCATTATACCGGGGGGACGCAAAAGCTGGGACCGTGGCTCGAGCCGCGTTTCCAGCAAGTCGCCCATGCCGTTATTACGGGTAACACTCTTCCGGTCAGGCCGGGAGATGGGTACCAAGTGCAGAAGCTCGAGGATCTGCTCGCCATGGTGGAGCCACGCCTCGGAGTCTCGGCAGAGGAGGTTGCCGATCTGCGTCGTCATGTCGCCGAATACGGCAAGGTCTTCCAGAGCGGCAGAAGAACGATTGATCGCGCCCTGCACAGGGCGGCCTCGTCGTTGCGCCCGATCCTGCGCGGCAGGGGAAGGATTGCTGCGGAGCCTGCCATGGTTCCCGCAATTGTTTCTCCCGAATTCACCAAGTCTGTGCCCATCTTCATCAATACACGTGACCGTGTGGCCTGTCTGCGCAGCCTCGTAGCTTGGCTGGAACGCGCGGGCCATGAGAATATTACGATTATTGACAATGCCTCGACCTATCCGCCGCTTGTTGCCTATCTCGACACTACGAGGCATCGCGTTATTCGCAGCCCGGACAATCTGGGGCATACCTCGCTCTGGAAGCTGTCGGATCTTCATCCGGTGATCATGTCGGAATGGTTTGTCTATACAGACCCGGACGTGATCCCGTCGGAAGACACGCCCCTGGATGCCGTGTCGCGCTTCAGGCAATTGATGGAAGCCTATCCGCATATTCTGAAGGCTGGCTTCGGGTTGCGGATCGACGATCTTCCCGATCACTATCATCTCAAAGAGCGCGTCGTGTCATGGGAAAGCGGGCTTTATGGCCGTGAGGTCGAACCCGACGTTTTCGAAGCCGACATCGACACCACCTTTGCGCTGTATCGGCCGGGTGTGCCTTATTGTTATGGTCCTGCGCTGCGGACGATGGGACGTTATCAGGCGCGGCACCTGCCCTGGTACACTAACAGCGCGATCGTCGACGAGGAGGAGGCCTATTATCGGGCGCACGCGCTTTCGGCGGTCACGACCTGGAATGTGGAGGGTGACGCCAAAGCTTTGCCGCCGCCCGGCGCAGGCGGGGTTGCGGCGCGAGAGACCTTCGCGGGCCACGTCGGGCAGGCGCTCAAGCGGCGTCTAAAACGTCTTATTACCAAGTGAAGTAATCAAAGGGCGGCAACTCTGATCAAGAATTTGAAAATCGCGATTAAAAAAAGAATCGAGACTAAGCTCGTCGCGATTCTTTCGAGGTTGATGAGTCCTGCCTTCATCGTAAGAACGATCGACGAATCCATCTTCTCCGACATGCTCGAAAGACATTTTTCTGATCGGGGTGAGCGGTCAGCAATTCTCTCGAGGATCAGAACCGAACTTTTGAAGGACGAGTTCGCCAAGGAGCTTGTCGGCGCAGGACTTACTGGAGATCTTCTGCGATTAAGGGTGGCGAACGAATACAATGGAGAAATGGTAGATTTGCTGAAGGTTGGCTTCCGTTCAAAGGAATTGCGGATTACTGCGTCTCTCGGAGATATGTATTTAGAGATGATTAATTCTAGACTTAAGTCGATGCCTCTGGGGCGATCAATAAAGTCCGACGAAATAATGAGTGATGCATTCTGCGGAAAAAATATCGAAGTGATGAAGGGCTCGATTGTATCAAATGATAGTTCAATTGGAGATTACACTTACATCGGTTATAATTGCTTAGTGTCGAACTCGACAATAGGAAGATACTGCTCCGTCGCTAATAATGTTTCGATTGGGCCGGGAGAGCATGCGCTGGATGCTGTGTCAACGAATTCCATTTTTATGGACGACGCCTATCGAGCGTTGACCGCATCCCCCTGCTCGATCGGACATGACGTTTGGATCGGTGCGAACTCGGTCATTCGCCGCGGCGTCAAAGTCGGCAACGGTGCCGTCGTCGGCGCCAATTCGTTTGTCAATGAGGATGTTCCAGATTTTGCGATTGTGGCGGGTACGCCAGCTCGCGTGATCAAATTTCGGTTTGATGGCGTAATCCAGGATGCGATCCGCCAGTCTTGCTGGTGGGATCAGGATTTTGACCAAGCGAAAGAGACGATCAAGAAGATCACGGCGTCAGTCGGGGTTTCTGAGGCTTCTCTTGACGCTGCGCCAAGTGTCTCGAAAGCCGGGCGGTAGGGCGAAATATAGACGCGAGAGCGCCGCGATTGCATGGTTCCGTGTCACCCGACCCAAATGTCGGCCATGACTGAGCGATGCAAAAAGGCTTTGGCTTATATGCGGTCGCAGTAGCATTCTGGCCGCATCCGTCATTTCAGATCTGAACGGTCGGAGGCGCGGCGTTTGGTAAAGCTCGTCGAAATAGCTTTGCAGCGCGACCGACACGCGCCCGAAGCTGGACAACTGGCCAGCCGAGCGGACCTTGTACTTCCGGAGAAGCCTGATCCAGATTTCCTGCGCGTCCGGATTCGTCTTGAGTTGGTCGAGGCATTTCTCGAACAGAATCAGCGCCTCCCCGATGTCGACAGCGGCATTGTCGCGCACCAATTCCGTAACCTGGTGGGCGGCGCTGGTCGGCGTCGTGATCAGCGGATCGGCCGTATAGGCGAAGCTGCGGCACACCTGAAGCGCGCGAATATAGTAATCTAGGTCGACCAGCCATTTCATGCGCGGATCGTAGTCAAGGCTCAGCGAGCGCCTCACGATTGTCGCAGAGGGCGCACCGATAGAGTTGCCCATGAATAATTGTTCGGGCATGAGCGAGAGCGACTGCGCCTGGGCCTCGGAGATGCGATGATGGCGGGAGGAGCCGTCTTCCACGTTCTGGACGGTCGTTCCCGAAAAAGCAAAAAGAGCCTCTGGGTTGTTGTCGAGAAGCGCCACAAACCGCCCGAGCGCGCCGGCATGCGAGAAGTGATCGTCGTGGTGCAGGATCTTGAGATATTCACCTTGCGCAAGGGCTAGCGCAGCGTTCCAATTGCGGGGGGAACCGAGCGCCTCGGGATTTCTGACATAGCGAAGTCGGTCGCCGAAGTCGAACTCACCGACCAGCCTCTCGACATCGTCGTTGGGAGAATCGTCCGAAACAATGATCTCGTAGTCTTGGAAATTCTGCTCGGCGACGGAGGCGAGAGTCATTCGCAGGAACTCGACCTGCTTATAGGCCGGGACGCAGATAGAAACTTTGGTCATCGTCTCGGCTATCCTGAAAGGTGCGCCCGGCATCACTGGCCGCTGGTCACATACGTCCGAGCAGCCTGCTGAAGAGGCCAGTTGGCGCACCATCCCGTCCGCCGCCTGCCGGAAGGAGGGCGGCATTCGGAATCTGCGCCAGGATATCAGCTTCGCTGGCGCCGTATTCCTCGTACTGCGTTATGGTATCGCCGCGCGACGATACCATGAAGAGATGCTGATAGGTTCGCGCTTCACTGTCGGCTGCGAGCCGGCGAAGCACCGATTCCTCGGCAGCAATGGTATTCCGATCGAATTCGACGTTGAAAAAGCTGCGTTGCAGCCGCGCAACTTTTTCGACGCCCCATCCTAAATCGGAAAAAAGCTGCAGCAAGGTTTTCAAGGTGAGGAAACGCAGATGCGTTTTTTCCAGCAGACCTGAATCAACATAGTCGAAAGATCCGTTCAGCAGTGAAAGCCGCACGGCGCCAAAAGCGACGTTGGGCACCGACAGCAGCACGCGGGTGCCGCGCTGGACCAACGGGTCGATACCACATAGAAAATCGAATGGGTTCGACACATGCTCGATCACGTCCGCAAGAATGAGAAAGTCATAATCGCCGAGCGTGCCATCCGCGATCAATTCGGCCACGCCATTCTCGTAGACGTGCTGATAGTGTTCGCGCGCGAGCCTAGCGGCAAAGCTGTTAGGCTCCACCCCGTCGATCGGGCTCGCCCGACCCGCCCGCTTCAGGACCCGTCCCAGATTGCCGTTGCCGCAACCGACGTCGAGCACGCGCGCTTCCGGGGGTATGATCTTCGCAATTCGTGCTAGAGGCTGCGCCGGATCCGCGAGGATGCCGCCTATCACCTCGTCCGGAACGACATAGTTGGCGACCGGCCGTTCGAATAGCGAGCAAGTGCGGCCGCGATTGTCCGAAACAGTCGTCATGCTGCATGCCTCAATGCGAAGTCTCGGACCAGATCAGCGATAGCCTCGATCTTTTCGCCAGTGCCGTAGTGATGATTGCCGATGAAGAAGCCGTTGGCGTCGATCTCCTCCGCCACCGGAAGCGGGCCGGATATAGTATGGTCCAGATGTGCGAGCACCGGATTGGCCGTAAAGTTGCCGGCCACGATCGGGCGGCATTCCACGCCCTCGTCCTGCAGGACCTTGACGAGTTCGGCCCGTTTACCTGCGAGCTTCCCCTCCAGAATGATAGCGAAGCCGAACCACGAGCTCTCGCCGGTCTCCTGCTGAATGCGCACCCCCGGGAGATTGCCGAAAGCATTCGTGAAGCGCGCGGCGTTGGCTCGTCGCTCGGCGACAAAGCTGGGAAGCTTGCGCAACTGCGTCTGGCCTAGCGCGCCTTCCATTTCGAGTGGGCGCAGATTGTAGCCGGGGAGCACGAAGCGGAACAGGCGTTTGAAGTCGTCGGTGTCATCGGAAAGGTGACTGTCCTGCGGTTGCTCCCGCACCCACCCATGGGCACGCAGGCTGAGCATGGTGTGGTAGAGCTTGCGATCGTCAGTAACGACAACGCCGCCTTCCATTGTGCAGATGTGATGAGAGAAGAAGGTGGAGAACGTGCCGAAGAGGCCGATCGTCCCGGCCTGCCGCCTATCGAAGAGAGCCCCCATCGACTCGCAATTGTCCTCGAACAGCAGCAGCGAATGCCGCTCCGCGATTTCTCGGAGTCTAGAGAAATTGCATGGGTTGCCGAGGAGATTGACCGCGAAAATGGCTTTGGTCCGGGGTGTGATCGCCGACTCAACGAGGTCCGGGTCGAGATTGAGGGTTTCGCGATCGACGTCGACGAAACGCAGTGATAGCCGGCATTGATGAACCGGATAATAGGTTGTGCTCCAAGATACCGCGGGCACGATGACCTCGTCGCCAGGCTGAAGCCCGAGGTCAGGGTGATAGAATGCGGCTGCCAGGCCCAGCAAATTGGCCGACGAGCCCGAGTTGACCATCACGGCATACTTGCTGCCGAAAAAGGCTGCAAACTGCTCCTCGAATATCCGAACTTCCTGGCCCATGGTGAAGCGGCCGCTTTCAATGACGCGTTGCAGCGCCGCACGTTCTTCATCGTCCCAGGTCGTTGACGCAAGAGGAAATGAAACTCTCATATCTGTCACACCTTCCTTGCGGCCTGCGCATCCTGCTGGAGCATGCCGAGATAAGCTTGCCGCATTCCGTCGTCGAGCAGCGTCTTCGCCTGCCAGCCGAGACTGTTGGATCGCCCGACGTCCATAAGCTTTCGGCGCATACCAGCGGGGCGCGAGATATCGTGCTCGAAGCTGCCCGCATAGCCGACGACCTCCGCAGCGATTCGGTAATAGTCGTTGACGGTATGATCATGGCCCACGCCGACATTGATCAACTGAGGCAGATCCTCAAGGCGCGGCAGCCAGTCGATTACGAAGCGCGCGAGATCGTCGACATACATGAACTCGCGTCGAGCCGTTCCATCACCCCAAATTTCCACTGAAGGCAGCGATAGGGAGTGGGCCATTGAGACCTTGCGCAGGGCCGATGCGACGAGATGGCCTTTCTCTAAATCGAAATGATCATCCGGCCCATAAAGGTTACAGGGAATAACGGTCCGGTAGTTTAGCCCGAACTCGCTGGCGATGGCGCTGCAATGGCGTGCCCCAAGAATCTTCGACAGGGCATAACCCTCGTTGGTCGGCTCCAGAGGGGCCGTCAGAATGTCGGTTTCCTCGAGCTTCTTCTCAAGATCTTTTGGATACATGCAGGAACTTCCCACGAAAAGGAGATTCCGGACGTCGTGAAGGCGTGCCGCTTCGATGACGAGAGTGTTGATGAGCGCATTCTCCGCGAGAAAGGCCGTCGGATACGTAATGTTGGCCTTGATCCCGCCAACGCGCGCCGCTGCATGAATTATAGCGTCGTATCGGCGTCCGCCAAACCATTCTGAGATGGCGGCCTGGCTACTAAGGTTGAGTTCGAGGCGCGACGGAGCGTCTAGCTCCCAGTCACAATCCAGCTCAGCGGCGACGCGTCGAATGGCTTTTCCGACAAGGCCGTTCCCTCCCGTAAGAAGGACTCTCATAACATCTCGCCGAGTTGCTTCGCCTTCCGGGCCAACGCTAGATCGGCAAGCGTCATCTCTTCAACGAGTTGCTCGAAGGTCGTTGTCGGCGACCAACCGAGCCGCTGCCTCGCCTTCGTTGCATCGCCAATCAGGAGATCGACTTCGGTTGGCCTGAAATAATGGGCATCGACTCGCACGAGCGTTTTGCCGCTCTTCTCATCAATGCCAACTTCATCGACGCCTTCACCGCGCCATGCGATGGTGAAGCCCACATACGAGAAAGCTTTCTCGACAAATTCCCGGACCGACTTCATTTCGCCGGTAGCCAATACATAGTCGTCGGGCTCATCCTGCTGGAGGATGCGCCACATGCCCTCGACGTAATCTCGCGCATGGCCCCAGTCGCGCTTGGCATCAAGGTTGCCAAGGAACAAACTCTCTTGCTTTCCAAGCGCGATCGCCGCCGCAGCGCGAGTGATCTTACGGGTTACGAAAGTCTCGCCTCGGATTGGACTCTCGTGATTGAACAGGATGCCGTTAGAGGCATGCATTCCATATGCCTCACGATAGTTGACCGTGATCCAGTAGGCATACAACTTGGCTGCCGCATAGGGAGAACGAGGATAAAACGGCGTTGTCTCTCGCTGCGGAATTTCCTGAACTTTCCCGTACAGCTCAGAAGTCGAGGCCTGATAAAAACGGCACTTTTCCTCAATGCCGAGTATACGAATAGCTTCAAGAATACGAAGCGGGCCAATAGCGTCAGCGTTGGCCGTATACTCCGGTGTGTCGAAGCTTACGTGAACGTGGCTCTGTGCGGCAAGGTTGTATATCTCGTTCGGTTGACATTGTTGAATCAATCTAATGAGATTGGTAGAATCGGTCATATCGCCATAGTGCAGATGAAATTTGCTGTCGGATTCATGAGGATCACGAAACATGTGATCGATTCGGGATGTATTAAATAGGGACGCTCGCCGTTTGATTCCGTGAACAATATACCCCTTGGCAAGTAGAAGCTCGGCAAGATAAGCGCCATCCTGTCCCGTAATGCCGGTAATCAACGCTACTTTGCTCGATTCGCTCATTTTACTTGTCCCATCCCAACGCATCGCGGTTCGTATGACCGCTTTCGCTGCGGGTGATCCTTGCCGACTATCACGCGAGGCATTTAATTGATGCGAAGGAGGATGGCCAGCCCGAACAGCTTTAATTCCATCGAAGAGCCGAGTGACGTTGCCCCTCTGGCCTAATCCATTGTGAAGTTCGCTCTGGCCCGGGCTGTCAAATCGCGTTGAAGGGCAGCCCTCTTATCGCGTTGAAGGCTCTTCAAAGCGATAACCACCCCTCACGGGACCAACATTGCAGGCGATCTCACAGTTCAGAATCTGACAGATCGCGATGGACTTACGGGAAAATCGGGCTAATGAGCGGGGCTGGAACGCTTATCGAAGGAGTTGCGATTATTGTGGAGCTGAGCTGACAACATGGCCCCGCCAGCCCGCTTGACAGCGATCGGCCGTCTTGGTTTTCGCTCCCGTGCCTATGCGCTCCATCTTTATCAAAAGATCGCAGCGCTGACGCTTGGAGCCGTTTTCGTCTCGCCGACTGGTCGATACGTCCGGCGGTGGATGGCGCGATACAAGCGGAGGCGGCCTAACCCCAACGTTCGCGCTGCTCTTGTCGCCCATCTCTACTATCTCGACCTCCTGCCAGAGATTCTCGAGTGCCGCGCCACTCTGCCTGCGGGGTCGATTCTCCATCTTACCGTTCCTTTCGACAAGGTCGAGCAGGCTCGGCGATTGGTGCGTGACGTCTCAGACGTCTTAGTCCACCCATTCGAAAATCGCGGTCGCGATGTAGCCCCTTTTATCGGTTTGTTGAATGCGGGGACGTTTGACGCCTATGATGCGGTACTCAAGCTCCATACAAAGCGCAGTCCTCATCTGCTTGATGGCGAGATTCGACGAAAGCTGTTGTTCAGCGTGTTGGCAGGTGAGCGTGGCGCGACCTCGCGAATCTTGAGCCTGTTCGAGACGCCCAGCATCGGAATCGTCGGCTGGCAGGCCTGCTATCGCGAGGCCGCACCCTATTGGATGGGCAATGAAGCAAGGGTTAGGACACTCGCGGCATTGATGGAGGTGCCGGACGGCGCGGTTCGCTTGGGTTTCTTCGAAGGGTCAATGTTCTGGTTCAGACCTGCCGCGCTTTCCCGTCTGCGTCGTCTCCAGCTTTCGCAAGAAAATTTTGAGCCGGAAATGCGACAGCTAGATCAGACTTTGCATCACGCATTGGAGCGTTGCTTCACAATCTCAGCTTGGGCCGACGACTATATCGTATGTGGGCTTGATGGTCGTTTGTTGAAATAGAATCGAAGCGTCAAAAGAAGCTCTAATGATCGTCTAGGGTGTAAATATCAAAAGTGGCTGTGAAGCAGGCGTTTCCACTCTTGCGAGACGTGACCTGAGACCCTGATCTTCCTCCGGTCTGAGGGAGAGTCCTGAGTTTGATTTCTGGCCTCAGGCGGCGTGTTTTTCCAGCGTGGATTTGAGTGCGAACTCGGCGGGCGTGATGTTGCCGAGGGCCGAGTGGGGTCGGTACCGGTTGTAGTCCTCCTTCCATGAGGCGATGGCGCTGCGGGCCTCGACGAGCGTCGAGATGATCAGCACCTCGCGGATGCCGGCCAGCATCAGCGTGGACAGCGGATAGTAGATCATCGGCTTGTCGTAGACCGGCAGAAGCTGCTTCGACATCGCCAGCGTCATCGGGTGCAGCCGCGTCCCCGAGCCGCCGGCCAGGATGATGCCCTTCATGTATCTATACCTGATCCCGGAGGAGGCGCTCGACGCATGCCGCAAGCGAGGGGCGCCACACGGGGAGCGCCACGCCGTGCCGCGCGATGAGCTTGCTGCAGTCGAGTCTCGAATTCGCCGGCCTCTGCGCCGGCGTCGGGTAGTCGGCGGTCGCGATGCGCTTCACCCGCACTGGCGGGCGGCCGAGACGCTCCCGCTCGGCAAAGATCGCCTCGGCGACGTCGGCCCAGACCGCTTCGCCCGCGGCGCTCATGTGGAAGACGCCGCGCAGCGCCACGTCCTGTGGCTGCGAGACGAGGTTGCGCGCTACAGCGAAAACTGCGTCGCCGATGTCGAGGGCGCTGGTGGGGCATCCCCGCTGGTCCGCGACGACGCCGATCTCGTCGCGCGTCTCCGCGAGACGCAGCATGGTCTTGACGAAGTTCTTGCCGAAGGGGCTGTAGATCCAGGCCGTGCGCAGGATCGCATGGTTCGCGGTTGCTGCGGCGACGGCCCGCTCGCCGGCCAGTTTGCTCGCGCCATAGGCTGAAATCGGGCCGGTTGCGTCATCCTCCCGGTAGGGGCGGTCGAGCTTTCCGTCGAAGACATAATCCGTGGAGAGCTGGATGATCGGGACGCCGAGCAGGGCCGCCGCCCGGGCCGCTTCGCCGGCAGCCCCGCCATTGACGCGCATGGCGAGGTCGGGCTCGCTCTCGGCTTGGTCCACGGCCGTGTAGGCGGCCGCGTTGACGATCACATCAGGCCTGGCAGCGCGTAGCGCGGGGGCGATCGTCGGATGATCGGCGAGATCGAGCTCGGGGCGGCGCAGCGCGATGACCTCGACGCCGACCGGCACGCGCTCCAGCATGGCCTGCACGACCTGACCGGTCCAGCCGGTGACGGCGATCCTCAGGGTCATCAGTCGAAATACCGCAGCATCTCGGCCAGGCGCGGATGCTTGCGGTCCTTCTCGGAGAGAACGAGCCTGTCGGCTGGAAGGCCCCAGTCGATGCCGAGCGCCGGATCGTCGAAGGCAAGCCCATGGTCGTTGTCCGGTCCGTAGGGAGCCGTCACCTTGTAGAGCACCTCGGTATCCGGCTCCAGCGTGACGAAGCCGTGGGCGAAGCCGATCGGCACCAGCAATTGCTTCCAGTTCTCGGCGGAGAGCTCGACGGCGACATGCCGGCCGAACGTCGGCGACGAAGTCCGGATATCGACGGCGACATCCAGAATGCGGCCACGGGCGACCCGCACCAGCTTGTCCTGGGCAAAGGGCGCCGACTGGAAATGCAGGCCCCGCAAGGTACCGACCTGGGCCGACAGCGAGTGATTGTCCTGCACGAAGACCAGATCGATGCCCGCCTCCGCCATGTCCGATTGCTTGTAGACCTCCGAGAAGAAGCCGCGGTGGTCGCCGTGCCTTTTCGGAGTGATGATCTTGACCGCCGGGATCGCAGTCTCTTCGACGCTGAGCATGATCTCGTCCGTTCCGGTCAGGCGGCGCCGAGCCGTTCGCCGCGATACACGCCCGAGCGGATGTCGCCCCACCAGGCGGCATTGGCGAGATACCATTCGACCGTGCGGCGCAGGCCGGTCTCGAAGGTCTCCTTCGGAGCCCAACCGAGCTCGCGGCCGATCTTGCCGGCGTCGATCGCATAACGCGCATCATGCCCGGGGCGATCGGTCACATAGCTGATCAATCGCTCATGCGGGCCCTTCGGGTCGGGCCGGATTTCGTCCAGGATCGCGCAGATGCCCTTCACGACCTCGATATTGGCCTTCTCGTTGTGGCCGCCGATATTGTAGCTCTCGCCGAGCAGACCGCGCTCCGCCACCGTCAGCAGCGCATCGGCATGGTCGTCGACATAGAGCCAGTCGCGGACGTTCAGGCCATTTCCGTAGACCGGAAGCGGCTTGCCCTCCAGCGCGTTGATGATCATCAGCGGGATCAGCTTTTCGGGGAAATGATAGGGCCCGTAATTGTTCGAGCAGTTGGTCATCACGACCGGCAGGCCGTAGGTGTGGTGCCAGGCGCGCACGAGGTGATCGGAGGCCGCCTTCGAGGCCGAATAGGGCGAGTTCGGCTGGTAGGCGGTGTCCTCGCGAAAGAAGCCATCGGCGCCGAGCGAGCCGAAGACCTCGTCGGTCGAGATGTGGTGGAAGCGAAAGCGCGCCTTGGCCTCGCCTTCGAGCCCACGCCAATGTCGCAGCGCCTCCTGGAGCAGGGCGAAGGTGCCGACGATATTGGTCTGGATGAAATCGCCGGGACCGTCGATCGAGCGGTCGACATGGCTCTCGGCCGCCAGATGCATCACAATGTCGGGTTGGAAATCGGCGAAGAGCGCCCGCATGCTCTCGCCATCGCCGATATCGGCCTGCTCGAAGCGATAGCGGTTGCTGCCCGATACCGACGCCAGCGAAGCCAGGTTGCCTGCATAGGTCAGTTTGTCGACGACGCAGACATCATGGCCGGTCTCACCGATCAGCTTGCGCACCACCGCCGAACCAATGAAGCCGGCGCCGCCGGTCACGAGGAACTTCAATGACACGCTGCGCCGCTCCGAAAAGACCGCTATCGATGAGAATGGCCGTAAAGCAGCGTGGAAGAAGCAGCCATGACGGTCTGTGTCAAGCACAGCCTCCTTGGTAGCTTCTCCAGGCGCTTCCTCAGGCAGGGGCCTTATTTCATGGTGTCTGGGGCAGGGCCCAACTTGCCGCGCAGCCCGTCCAGAAGCCCTGCCTGGATCGGATGCCAGGAGTGCTTGCGTCCTTTTGTGGCGAGGATGGCGATCTGCGCGGCTAGCGCGGCACACGACTTCACTCGCCATCGAAAAGGCACATGGGCCAACCGCGCGGTCGCGATCACATTCCTCGCATAATAGTAGTTGCGAAGATTGGAATGGCGAAGGATCTGCGGTTTGCCGAGTTCCTCGGCGCTGACGGCTTCGCCCCACCGGTGCGGCATCACCAACTCGGGCGCCAGATAGGTGCCCCAACCACGATCCCAGGCGCGAAAACCCCATTCGACGTCGATTCCCGCGATGAAGAAATCGTCGCGGAACGGCCCGACGGCGGCGTAGGCCTCGAGATTGATCAGCGATCCCGAGGTTGGTGCGAAGTCGAGGGGAGTGAGGCCATCGCGGCGAGCCGGCCCGCGCCGCTCGTATCGGATCGGCTTGTAGAAGCCTTCGGCTGGCGGGACGAGCAGCGGTGTCAGGACGGCGATCTTGTCCCGCTGCTCCAGCACGAGGCTGCGTGCCGCCAGGCGATCGAGCATGTCGGGCGGCGGCTCGCTGTCCTGATCGAGCAGCATGATGTGGCTGAAGCGTTCGGCCAGCGCAGCTTCGGTTACAGCGTTGAGGCCGCGGCCCAGGCCAATATTCTCGGCGCTCTCGATCAGCCGCAGATCTGCCGGTGCCAGCGCCGCAAGGGCCTCCGCGTCGACGGGGCCGTTGGCGAAGGCAAATAATCTCTGTCCTCGCAGTGCCTCGGCTTGTCTCCTCAGCAAGACCGGATCGGGCTTGTAGAGAACCACACCGGCGCAGGCCCGAGCTCTGTGCAGATTCGTCTCCGCGGCGGCCATCCTGCTGTCACTGCGATTGAGGGGATTTTGGAGCGGGCGATCGGGATCGAACCGACGACATTCAGCTTGGGAAGCTGACGTTCTACCACTGAACTACGCCCGCGTGCTGTGCCACGATTGATTGCGTCGCCCGGCAGCGCAGTGTTCATAGCGGTTCGGGTTTCCGGTGTCATCCCGCTTTTTGATCTGGGTCCGGCTGTGCCGGAATCGACCCCAAGGGCGGAGTTCCGGCCGCATCGTCCCGCGAAATCGGATGGTCTGCGCCATTCGCCGGCCGGCGGTTCCAGCCCAATCCGGGTTGCGGCGCGAGCGCCCGTCTTGTCTGCGGGCGGATGGCGTCCTAGAGCCAGTCCATGCAGGACACCGTTCAATCCGAAGCCGCAAGCGAACTCTTGCGGCGCATCCGGGATCGCAGCTTCAAGGTCGGGATCATCGGCCTCGGCTATGTGGGGATTCCGCTCGCGCTCGCGGCGTTGCGCGCCGGTTTCGAGGTGATCGGCTTCGACATCAATCCCGAGCGCGTCGCCGGGCTCAATCGAGGCCGGACCGGCCTCAAGCACATCGGCGGATCAGAACTCGAAGCCGCGGTTGCGGCAGGCACCTTCTCGGCGACCGAAGACCTAGCGCGGCTCGACGAGCCTGACGGGCTGGTCATCTGTGTGCCGACGCCGCTTACCCGCCATCGCGATCCCGATCTGAGTTTCATCGTGACCACGGTGGAAGCGATCGGGCGCCGTCTGCGCCCGGGGCAGATCATCATATTGGAGTCCACGACCTATCCCGGCACCACGGAAGAGGTGGTCAAGCCGATTCTGGAACGCTCCGGTCTGAGCAGCGGCCGGGACTTCTATCTCGCCTACTCGCCGGAGCGCGAGGATCCGGGCAACCCCCACTTCGAAACCGCATCGATCCCGAAGGTGGTGGGCGGAGACGGCGCGGATGCGTTGCGGATCGCCGAGGCGCTTTACGGCGCGTTCGTCGTGAAGACAGTGGCCGTGTCCTCGACCGCGGCGGCCGAGGCGGTCAAGCTGACGGAGAACATCTTCCGCTCGGTCAATATCGCGCTCGTCAACGAGCTCAAGCTCATCTACGCGGCGATGGGCATCGACATCTGGGAGGTGGTGGAGGCGGCCAAGACCAAGCCGTTCGGCTTCATGCCGTTCTATCCCGGCCCGGGGCTGGGCGGACACTGCATCCCGATCGATCCCTTCTACCTGTCCTGGAAAGCCCGGGAATACGACATTCCGGCGCGCTTCATCGAGCTCGCTGGAGAGATCAACACGGCGATGCCGCGCATCGTGGTCGAGAAGCTGGCGCAGGCACTGGACGAGCGCAGCGGGCGTGGATTGAACGGCGCCCGCATTCTCGTGATCGGTGCCGCATACAAGAAGAACGTCGATGACATGCGCGAGAGTCCATCGCTGCGGTTGATGGAGCTGATGGAGGAGCGAGGCGCCGCAGTGGATTATCATGATCCGCATGTGCCGGTCATTCCGAGGACCCGCGAGCACGCTGCCCTCGCGGGTCGGCGTTCGGTGGATCTCCGCGATGGCAGCGTCGCGACTTACGATGCGGTTCTGATCGCCACGGATCACGACGACGTCGACTACAATGGCCTGGTTCGGGGCGCTCGCCTGATCGTCGACACCCGCAATGTCTGCGAGCGGAACGGTCTGCGGGCGGACCATGTTGTAAAGGCGTGACGACCCCTCGATGGAGCGCTGTGCCGATGGAAGGGGTGCGCATCGCGGGACTTCGATGAGGCCGGGGCGCACAACGCTCATGCGAGGGCGCCGCTCAGCCAAATCGCTTCGTTCGGCTGGTGCTGCCAGAGAGGATCGAACTCTCGACCTCTCCCTTACCAAGGGAGTGCTCTACCACTGAGCTACGGCAGCAGGATCGTCAGCCAAGTCGCGGGCGCTTGCCCGGAGGCGTTTGCGGCGCGGCTTCGTTGCGAAGCGGCGCCCTGATGCCACAACCACGTGACGGGCGCAACCCGCTCGTTCAATCCGGCAGCAATAACCGTGGATCGATCCGGAAGAGCCGGCCGTCGCCGATCAGATGCGCACTCAACTCCCGGCCGAACAGCGGCCGGAACGCCGCGTCGCGCAGGTTGAGGCCGCCGGCATAGGCGCCCATCGCCGGCATCACGCAGCGCCTTGCCGACAGAGCGAAGCAACGCCGCCGGATCGCCCGCCCGCGCATCCTGACCTTCGCCGCGGGATGCAGATGCCCGGCGATCTCGTAGGCGTCTTCGGCGGCGCTGGGTTCGTGGCGCAAGCTCACGCCGGCGAGCACGATCTCCGCCGCGCTCTCGCCGCCCATCGCGCGGCTGATTGCCGGGTCGTGGTTGCCGGTGATCCAGAGCCAATCGCTGCCCCGCTGCATCGTGCCGAGCGCGGCGCGGGTTTCCGGAGCCAGGCGATTCTCGGCGTCGCGATCATGGAAGGAATCGCCGAGCGCTATGACCCGCGCCGGCCGATGGCGCAGGATCGCCTGGCCGAGTGCAGCCAGTGTCGCGGTCGAATCGTAGGGCGGCAGCATCACGCCGCGTGCGGCGTAAGCCGAGCCCTTTTCCAGATGCAGGTCGGCGACGACGAGCGTGCGCTCGTCCGGCAGCCAGAGCGCACCCGACAGATCGGGCACGAGCGCGAGCCGGCCCAGCATGAAGGCCTCGCTCGTCTTCGCCAGCGCTGCCGCTGCAGCCGTCACGCCATCGCCTCTTCCGTCAGCATCGCCTCTGCTTCCGCCAGGATCTCGTCCGCCGCCTCGCCATAGACAGCCTCGCGCCCGATCTCGAGCATGACGGAGACGCCGAGCGGCGAAACATGATCGAGCGGCTGGTGCACGATTCGGCCGCTGATTCGTGTCAGCATCTCACCAAGCCGGCGAATGTCGAGCAGGCCCGTCGCCGCATCGGCCCGCGCCGCCTTGAGCAGGATATGGTCGGGCTCATGCCGGCGCAGCACGTCGTAGACGAGATCGGTCGAGATCGTCACCTGCCGGCCGCTCTTCTCCTGGCCCGGGAAGCGCCGCTCGATCAGCCCGCCGATGATGGCGCAGGAGCGGAAGGTCCGCTTCATCAGCGCCGATTCCGCCATCCAGTCCTCCAGATCGTCGCCGAGCATGTCCTGCGCGAAGAGCTCGTCGAGATCGAGCGCGCCGCGCGCGATTGCCGCCGTCATGTCGCCGAGCGTCCAGCAGGCGATGCCGTAATCGTTGCAGACGAAGCCGAGCGGGCGCATCCGGGCGCGTTCCAGCCGGCGGGTCAGCAGCATGCCCAACGTCTGATGGGCGAGGCGGCCCTCGAAAGGATAGGCGACGAGATAGAAGCGCCCGCCGCGCGGGAAGGTCTCGACCAGAAGCTCGCCGGGCTTCGGCAGGCGCGAGATCCGCTTCTGCGCATGCAGCCAGGCCGAGACCTCCTCCGGCAGCGTGTGCCAGAGGCTGGGCGAAGCCAGGATCGCGCGCACGCGGGCCGCGAGGAAGGTCGAGAGTGGGAATTTGCCGCCGTCATAGGAGGGGATCTTCGGATCGGTGCCGGCGGCGGCGCGCGAGCAGACCGCCTCGTTCTCGACGATGCCCTCGAAGCGCAGCACCTCGCCGGCGAAGACGAAGGTGTCGCCCGGCACCATGGTCTCGGCGAAATACTCCTCGATCTCCCCGAGCACGCGCCCGCCGCGGCTGATCATGCCCGGCTGGCCGGGCTTTCCGGCGCGCGCCCGTCCGAGCCGGACCTTCAGCATCGTCGCCTCGACGATGGTGCCGACATTCATGCGGTATTGCTGGATGACGCGGGCATGGCTGGCCCGCCAGAGCCCGGCCTTGTCCTGCCGGAGCTTGGCGAAGCGCTCATAGCTCTTCAGCGCATAGCCGCCGGTCGCCACGAAATTGACGACGGCGTCGAAATCCGCGCGGTTGAGATCGGCGTAAGGCGAGGCGGTACGAACTTCCTCATAGAGCGCATCGGCTTCGAACCCGTCCGAGCAGGCGACGCCGAGCACATGCTGGGCGAGCACGTCGAGCGCGCCGATACGCGGCGGCGGCGTGTCCTGCGCGGCCTCATGGACGGCTTCGAGCGCCGCGCGGCATTCGAGCAATTCGAATCGATTGGAGGGCACGAGAAGGGCCTCGGAAGGCTCGTCCATGCGGTGATTGGAGCGGCCGATGCGCTGGATCAGGCGGCTCGCCCCTTTGGGTGCGCCGAGATTGACGACGAGGTCGACATCGCCCCAGTCGATGCCGAGATCGAGCGTCGCGGTGCAGACCACGGCCTTGAGCCGGCCATCCGCCATGGCCGCCTCGACCTTGCGGCGCTGCTCGGCGTCGAGCGAACCGTGATGCAGCGCGATCGGCAGGTTGTCGTCGTTCAGGTTCCACAGCGCCTGGAAGGCGAATTCCGCCTGCATGCGCGTGTTAACGAAGACGAGCGTCAATTTGTGCGTGCGGATGGCCTGATAGACCTCGGCCATCGCATGCAGGGTGGTGTGGCCGGCGATCGGAAGGTTGCGTTCCGTGTCGAGGATGCCGATGCGCGGCTTCGCCCCGCCCGCGACGGTGACGAGCCCTGCCGGGGTGTCTGCGCCGCCGAGATAGCGCTGCAGGTCGGCGGGCTCGCGCACCGTAGCCGAGAGGCCGACGGCCGAGACCTGAGGTGCCAGCGCCTTCAGACGCGCAAGATCGAGCGCCAGCAGATCGCCGCGCTTGGAAGTGACCAGCGCATGCAATTCGTCGAGTACGATGCGGCGCAAGGATGAGAAGAACGGCGCGGCATCGCGATGGGAGACCAGCAGCGCGAGCTGCTCCGGGGTCGTCAGCAGGATATCGGGCGGGCGCTGAATCTGGCGCGTGCGCTTGGCGGCGGAGGTGTCACCCGTACGCGTCTCGATCGTGATCGGCAGCGCCATCTCGCGCACGGGCGCTTCGAGATTCCGGGCGATATCGACGGCGAGCGCCTTCAATGGCGAGATATAGAGCGTGTGTAGACCGTCATGCTTGCCCTTGCGCTCGGCCAGCTCGACCAGCGAGGGCAGGAAGCCGGCGAGCGTCTTGCCGGCGCCGGTCGGCGCGACCAGCAGCGTCGAGCGCCCGGCACGGGCCTCCTCCAGCAAGGCGAGCTGGTGCGGCCGCACGCTCCAGCCGCGCCCGGAAAACCAGGCCTCGAAGGCGGGAGGGAGCGGGGAGGGGGCGGCCATGCCGGCCGAAGATAGGCGACGACGAGCGAGAACGAAAGGAGAATGGCGCCATGGCCGCCGTCGATATGCCCCAGCCGCAACGGCGTCGATCCGGCAGACATCCAAACGCACCGACGCCACGTATATGTGTCGAGGTCTGGCCCCGCCTCAAAGCCGCACCCTGGGGCTGGCCCGGCCGCGAACCCCCCTTTGCGGCCGGGTCGCTCCTGCGGGCTGCGGCGGTCAAATGGTCCTCATCGCTTCTCCGCCACGACCAGCAGTCCCGGCACTGGCGCACCGCGATCCTGCCGCGTGCTGGCGGGCTCGACGAGTACGGGGGTAAGCCCGGCTTCGATCAGCCGCTCCCTCAGCCAGCCCTCCGCATGCGCAAACCGCCTGTCATCCCCCACGACGACGCCTTCGCCGTCATGGCTCTGCACGGTGAAGGCCAGGAGCCCGTCCGGTTCCAGCACGCGCGCGCTCTGGGCGAAACAGGGGGCGAGCTCGCCGAGATAGACGAAGACATCCGCCGCGACGACAAGATCGGCGGATGCATCCGGCCGGCTGGTCAGGAAGGCGGTCAGCCCGGCGACGGCGAGCTTGTCGTAGAGCGGCGTACCGTCCGGCGCGAGCTTGGCCCGCGCCCGCTCGATCATGCGCGGCGAGAGATCGCAGCCCGCGATGAAGCCGCTCTGCTCGTGGATCGCCTCGCCCATCAATCCGGTACCGCAGCCAAGATCATAGACGATGTCGAACCGGAAGGGCCGGCCGGCGTTGCTGCAGCAGCGGACGAGCGCCGCCTTCAGCAGGTCGGGCGCGTTATAATGCAGGGTTTGCGTGAGATGGCTGTCGAAGCGGTCGGCATAGGCGTCGAACAGCGCGCCGGAGAAGTTCTCCGAGGTCGCCTGCTCGGCCGGCAGGGCGCCGATGCGGGCCAGGTCGAGCCGAGCGCCGAAATGGTCGTTGGGATCGAGATCGAGGCATTGCCGCCAGGCGGTGGCGGCGTCCTCCTTATGGCCGAGCGCCTCTTGCGCGAGCCCATAGAGATGCCAAGCGGCGGTGAAATGGTAGGCCTGCGCCAGCGTCTGATCGAGAATCTCGACGGCCGCTTGCGCGTCTCCGCCCTTCAGCGCAGCCTCGGCCCAGCCATAGCGGCGGTCGAGCACGGGGTCGCCTGAGGAGGCGAAATGCGTGGTCGAGCCTGTATCGGTCATAGCGATCGGTCTAGCCTAGGAGTGTGACGCTGGCCAGACAAAGCGCCTGCTGGCGCCCCTCCGAATTGCTGCTGCCGACGCCGGCCGGGCTCTATTGCCCGCCGGCCGACATTCATATCGACCCGGTCCGGCCGGTGCCGCGGGCGCTGATCACCCATGGCCATTCCGACCATGCGCGGGCCGGGCACGGCGCCGTGCTGGCAACGCGGGAGACGCTGGCGATCATGGGGCTACGCTATGGCGACGGCTTTACCGGCTCGCAGCAGGTTGCGCTGCCCGGCGAGAGCGTTCGCATCGGCGAGGTCGATTTCACCTTCGTCCCGGCGGGGCATGTCCTCGGCTCCGCGCAGATCGCGGTCGAGAGCCGGGGGCTGCGGATCGTCGCCTCCGGCGACTACAAGCGCGAGCGCGATCCGACCTGCGCCGGCTTCGAGCCCGTACCTTGCGACATCTTCATCACCGAGGCGACCTTCGGCCTGCCGGTCTTCCGCCATCCGCCGGCCGCGGGCGAGGTCGCCAAGCTGCTCGAATCCGTCAGGCTCTTCCCCGAGCGCACGCATATCGTCGGTGCCTATTCGCTCGGCAAGGCGCAGCGCGTCATGGCGCTGATCCGCGAGGCTGGCTACGAGCGGCCGGTCTATATCCACGGCGCCGTCGAGAAGATCACGGCTTTCTACCAGGCAGAGGGCATCCCGCTCGGCGAGATCCGGCTTGTTTCCGAGAGCGATCGCAAGACGCTGGGCGGCGAGATCGTCATCTGCCCGCCGAGCGCGACGCAGGATCTATGGGCGCGCCGCTTCCCCGACCCGGTCACCGTCTTCGCCTCCGGCTGGATGCGGATCAGGGCGCGGGCCCGGCAGAAGGGCGTCGAATTGCCGCTCGTGATCTCGGATCATGCCGATTGGGACGACCTGCTTGCGACGATCCGCGAGGTCCAGGCCGGGGAGATCTGGGTTACCCATGGCGAAGCCGATGCGCTGGTCCACTGGTGCGGCACGGCTGGCTTGAAGGCCAAGCCGCTGCATCTCGTCGGCTATGGCGACGAGGGGGAAGCGGAAAGCGAAGGCGGGGCAGTCGATGCGCCGGCCGCCTGAAAAATCAACGTGCCTCGGCCATGACGGGCCGGCCCGGCGTGGCCATCTCGACCAGCGCCGCCGCCATGTCGCGGGCGAGGCAATCATAGCCCGCATCGCTCATATGGAAGCCGTCGGTCCAGAGTGCCGACTTGAAGGCCTCGGCGTCGCTGTCGTGCCATTCCCGCATCGTCGCATAGCGGGTGAAGACCGGTACGACCTCGCGGCGGGCCACATCGGCCACCGCCGTGACGAAGCGCCTGTAGATCTCGGGATTGCGCACGGCGGGGAAGAATTGCGGGTCGAGGATGGCGATCGGCGTGTTCGCCCTCTTCGCCAGCCT
The DNA here is from genome assembly GCF_001898115.1 of Allobosea sp. 67-29. Taxonomy (GTDB): domain Bacteria; phylum Pseudomonadota; class Alphaproteobacteria; order Rhizobiales; family Beijerinckiaceae; genus Allobosea. Next base: position 25,545 of record NZ_MKSQ01000013.1, read on the forward strand.
GATGCCCTCGCCGAGCATGTCCCGGAAGCTGTCGAGATCGCCGCCCTTGACGGCGTCGTTGGTGCCGACCTGCCAGATCACCAGATCGAAGCGGCGCTCGATCAGGGCGGTTTCGAGCCGCACCAGCGTCTGGGGCGCGGTCTCGCCGCCGATGCCGGCATTGACGATCTCGGTCCGCGACTTCGGCCATGCCTTGGCGAGCAGGGCCTGCAGCCGTGCCGGGTAGGTCCTGTCCTTGGTGCTGGCGCCGACGCCTTCCGTCGAGGACGAGCCGATGGCGAGAATGGCGAGGGGCCGGCCCTGGGCGACCTTCTCGCTCAGCGGCGTGAGCAATGCCCGCGATTGCACGATCGGCGTTTCCCGGCAGGAAAAACCCGCCGCCTGTGCGGCAAGGCCGGCGCAAAGCGTGGCAGCGATGACGGCAGAGGCAAGGAACCGCATCGCGGGGCGCATCGGCATGTCTCTCCTGACGATAAGGCAGCCGTTAAGGTTTGCTTCATGAACGGTATCTGAACGATGCGAAGCAAGAAGCATGCAGCGGATGTGTGTGGCGCGAAGGTGACGGTATGAACCGCTTCGCCTGGCTGCTCGACCGCCTCGCCTACGAGCCGCGCCGCAACGCCAAGATCGCGCTGATCGCCGATTATCTGCGCACCACGGCCGACCCCGATCGCGGCTATGCGCTGGCGGCGATGACGGGCGGGCTGGTCTTCCGCAACGCCAAGGCCGGGCTGATCCGGGCGCTGATCGCCGAGCGTACCGACCCGGTGCTTTTCGCCCTGTCCTACGACTATGTCGGCGACCTCTCGGAGACGGTCGCCCTGATGTGGCCGGCCCGACACGGCGCCAATGCGGTGCCGCATCTGCCCGAGGTGGTCGAAAGTCTGCGCGAGGCGGGCAAGACCGACCTGCCGCGCCTCGTCGCCTCCTGGCTCGATGCACTCGACGAGACCGGCCGCTGGGCGCTCCTCAAGCTCATCACCGGCTCGCTGCGCATCGGCGTCTCGGCCAGGCTGGCGAAGACGGCGGCCGCGAGCCTTGGCGGCGTGCCGCCCGACGAGGTCGAGCAGGTCTGGCACGGTCTGGAGCCGCCCTATGCCGAGCTTTTCGCCTGGCTCGAAGGGAACGGTCCGCGCCCCGAGGCCCGCGATCCGGCACCGTTCCGCCCGGTGATGCTCTCGCACCCGCTGGAGGATGGGGATTTCGACAGGCTCGATCCGGCCGAGTTCATGGCCGAATGGAAATGGGACGGAATCCGCGTCCAGGCCGCCAGCGGGCGCAAGGATGACGGCACGCGCGTGACCCGTCTCTATTCGCGCACCGGCGAGGACATCGCCGGTGCCTTCCCCGACCTCGTCGAGGAGCTGACGCAGGATGGCGCGATCGACGGCGAACTGCTGGTGATGCGGGAGAGTGCGGTCCAGAGCTTCAACACCCTGCAGCAGCGGCTGAACCGCAAGACCGTCACAGCGAAGATGCTGGGCGAATTCCCGGCCCATATCCGTGTCTACGACCTCCTCGTTGATGACGAGGAGGACGTCCGCCATCTGCCCTTCGAGCAGCGGCGCAGGCGTCTCGAAGCTTTCCTGTCGCGGCTGGCGAGCACCCGCTTCGATCTCTCGCCGACGATCGCGTTCGGCTCCTGGCAGGACTTGACGGCCGCACGTGCCGATCCCGCCGGCGCCGGGGCGGGCGCCGATGCGGAGGCCGTCGAGGGCTGCATGATCAAGCGCCGCGATTCGCCCTATCTGCCCGGCCGTCCCAAGGGCTACTGGTGGAAATGGAAGCGCGATGCGCGGCTCGTCGACTGCGTGCTGATGTATGCGCAGCGCGGCCACGGCAAGCGCTCTTCCTTCTATTCCGACTACACCTTCGGAGTCTGGCGCGTCGCCGAGGAGGGCGGTCTCGAACTGGTGCCGGTGGGCAAGGCCTATTTCGGCTTCACCGACGAGGAACTGCTCGAGATCGACAAATATGTCCGCAAGAACACGCTGAACCGCTTCGGCCCGGTGCGGGAGGTCGGCCACACGGTCGACAGCGGGCTTGTCTTCGAGGTCGCCTTCGAGGGGCTGCAGCGCTCGACCCGGCACAAATCCGGGCTCGCCATGCGGTTTCCGCGGATCAACCGCATCCGTTGGGATAAGCCGCCGCGCGAGGCCGACCATATCGAGGTGCTGGAGGCACTGCTGCCGACCAATGGCTGAGGCCCGGACGGTTGCGCTCATGCGCGTGCAATGCTTGTGATCCGCGTCGCCCCTGGGGCAAAATGAACGATGCGATCATGAGGTCGCGACAGGGGGAGTGGCGCGATGACCAGGCAGCCTTCGACACGGATCGTCATCGCCGACGATCATCCGCTCTTTCGCGGCGCGCTGCGACAGGCGGTCTCGCACGCCATCGAGGGCGCGGAAGTCAGCGAGGTCGGGTCTCTCGAGGCCTTGACCGAGGTGCTGGCCGGCGGTGGCGATGCCGATCTCGTCCTGCTCGATTTGACCATGCCTGGCGTGCAGGGCTTCTCCGGCCTGCTGTTCCTGCGCGCGGACCATCCCGAGATCCCGGTCATCGTCGTCTCGGCCAATGACGACCCGGCCGTGATCCGCCGCTGCATCGAGTTCGGCGCGCTCGGCTTCCTGCCCAAGACGGCTGATGTCGCGCAGATGGGCGAAGCGATTCGCGCCGTGCTGGACGGTGGCGTCTGGACGCCGCCCGGAGTGGATCTTACGGCTCCGGTCGATGCCGAGGTCGCCGACATGGTTCGTCGCCTCTCGACGCTGACCCCGCAGCAGGTGCGCGTGCTGATGATGCTGTCGGAAGGATTGCTCAACAAGCAGATCGCCTACGAGCTCGGCGTCTCCGAGGCGACGGTGAAGGCGCATGTCTCGGCGATCCTGACCAAGCTCGACGTCGACAGCCGCACCCAGGCGGTCATCGCTGCCTCGAAGATCGCCGGTACGGCCTGGGCGAACACCGGGGCCGGAGCGTCCGCCTGAGCCGGATCGACCGTCCGCGGCTTCCGCACGCGCCACGTTCCGCGCCGGCCCGGGTCCCCCCGGCCGCGCGGGATGTTCAGTCGCCGTTCAACTGCCGCATATTTCAGGTTAGGAGGCTCCCGGGGCGCTTCGCGGCTGCGGGAGCGCGCAACAGGATGGCCAGGGTTTCATGGAACGGTTCATCGGCGGCTCGCCGCTCAGCGTCCTCGTCAGGCTGATTTTCGTCTCGCTGCTCGTCGGCGCGGCGATGGCCTTTCTCGGCCTGTCCCCGCGGGGGCTCTACGAGGCGGCCGCCCGTTTCATCCGCTCGATCACGGGCCTCGGTTTCGGGGCCGTCCGCGAGGTCGGCGACTGGCTCGTGGCCGGTGCCTTGATCGTGGTGCCGCTCTGGCTGCTGATGCGGCTTTTCGCGGCGCGGAGATAGCCGGGCGCGGCTATAGCGCCTCGCCGCGGGCGATCGCGGCGGCGTCGCGGCCGATCAGGGCGGTGAGACGCGGCAGCCCGGCCCGGCGGGCCTGCGACGCGAGTCCCGCCTTGATCTCGGCGACCAGACCCGGTCCCTTGAAGACGAGCGCCGAATAGAGTTGCACCAGCGTCGCGCCCGCCCGGATCTTGGCGAAGGCGGTCTCGGCCGAGTCGACGCCTCCGACGCCGATGAGCGGGAACTGCCCCTCCACGCGCAGGTAGGTCTCGGCCAGGATCCTGGTCGAGGCGGCGAAGAGCGGCTTGCCGGAGAGCCCGCCGGTCTCGGCCTTCGCGGCACTGCGAAGCGTGTCCGGCCGCGCCACCGTGGTGTTCGAGACGATCATGCCGTCGATCCCGCGCTTGCGTGCGACTGCGACCATGCCGTCCAGCTCGGGCAGCGTCAGGTCCGGGGCGATCTTGAGCAGGACCGGCGTACGCTTTGCTCCGGCCGCGGCTTCGTCGCAGGCGGCCAGCGTCCGGGCGACGAGGCCGTCCAGCACGTTCTCTGCCTGCAAGTTGCGCAGGCCTGGTGTATTCGGAGAGGAGACGTTGATGGTCAGGAAATCCGCGAGCGGCGCAAGCCGCCGCGCCAGAATGACGTAATCCTGCTCCCGGTCGACCGAATCCTTGTTGGCGCCGAGATTGACGCCGACGATGCCGGCGCGTCCGCGCCGGGCGGCGAGCCGTCGGGCGACGGCCTCCATACCTTCGCTGTTGAGGCCGTAACGGTTGATGACGGCGGTATCCTCGAGCAGCCGGAAGACGCGCGGGCGCGGGTTGCCGGGTTGGGGCAGGGGCGTCACGCCGCCCGCCTCGACGAAGCCGAAGCCCAGCCCCAGCGCGCCGTCGATCGCTTCCGCATTCTTGTCGAAGCCGGCAGCCAGCCCGACGGGATTGGGGAAGGACAGGCCGAATGCCTCGGTCGAGAGCACGGGGTCGTCCGGAGAGATCCTGAATGCCGGCGCCGCCGCCAGCGCGGCGATCGTCATGCGATGCGCCGTCTCCGCATCCATCCGATGAATCAGCGGGCGGGCGACGTGGAAGAGGCTTGCGAGCATGCGGGGTCTTTAGACCATGGCGGGCGCCGGTGGATATGGATTTTTCGCCGCGGCCGGCGCGGGATGGCCGGTTCAGAGATCGGCCGGAAGGGCGTGGCCGCCATCGGGCTGCAGCGGCAGCGGCGCCACCCAGCGCACGCTTCTCGGGTCGAGCGCCGCGTAGAGATGCGGAAACAGGGCGCCCCCGCGCGACGGCTCGTAGCGCAGCGCGCTTCCGAGCCGCCCATCCTCGACCGCGATCAGGAGCAGGCCGTCCTGCCCGGCGAAGTGCCTGGCCGCGGTCTCGGCGAGTTGCGCCCCGGTCGAGAAATGGATGTAGCCATCGGCGAGATCGACGGGCGCGCCGCGGAAGGAGCCTTCGGCCTCGGCATTTTGCCACAGCGCGGCAGGGCATATCTTGTAGATCAGCGGCATCGGCGGCCTCCTGCGAAAACGGTCGCAGCCGGCATAGACAGTGGCAGGAGCTTTTCGCAAGCCGGCGGTGTGGTGAGGCAAGAATCGGATTGAAATCTTATTCGATAGGGGATATTTCCTATGACCAATCCCCGTTTCACGGCAACAGCCCTGCGAGGCCCGAGCGATGCTGTCACATGACCAGATCTGGGGGGCGATCGACACGCTGGCCCAGCGCTATGGCTTTACCGCTTCTGGTCTGGCTCGCAAGGCGGGGCTCGATGCGACCACCTTCAATCGCTCGAAGCGTGTCGGGCCGGATGGGCGCGAGCGCTGGCCCTCGACCGAATCGATCGCCAAGATCCTGGCGGCGACGGGCGCCACGCTCGACGAGTTCATGAGTGCGGTGATGCGGCGCGAGGCGGCGCCGCCGCGGACGATACCCTTGATCGGCTTCGCCCAGGCCGGTTCCGGTGGCTTCTTCGACGATGGCGGCTTCCCGGTCGGGGCGGGCTGGGAGGAGGTCGCTTTTCCGGGGTCGACCGACGAGAAGGCCTATGCGCTGGAGATCTCGGGCGATTCGATGCTGCCGCTCTATCGCGACGGCGATACGATCATCGTCTCGCCGGCGGCGACGGTCCGGCGGGGAGACCGGGTCGTGGTCAAGACGGTGGAAGGCGAGGTGCTGGCCAAGCAGCTCAAGCGCCAGACCGCCAGGACCGTCGAGCTCGCCTCGCTCAATCCCGAGCATCCAGACCGGGTGCTGAACCTGGCCGAGATCGCCTTCATGGCCCGCGTGATCTGGGCGAGCCAATAAGGCCGGTCAGTGCCCGTTGCTGCGCCGCAGCGGCAAGGAGACCCGGAAGACCGCGCCGACCGATGACGGCTCGAGTTCGATCGTGCCGCCATGCAGCCGGACGAGCTCGGCCGCGACCGCGAGGCCCAGGCCGGTGCCGCCGGGGGTGACTGAACCGCGGAAGGCCTGGAACAGATTGGCCTGCGCCCGTAGCGGCACGCCCGGGCCGTTGTCGATCACGCGCAGCGTCACCGAGCCGTTCGTCGCAGCACCTGCGACGGTCAGCAGCGGCTGGCTGCCCGCCTCCGCCCCTGCCTGGGTCAGCGCCTGGACGGCGTTGCGCATCAGGTTGGTCAAGACGCGTGCCATCTGGTCGGGGTCGCAGGCGGCGGCGAGCTCGGCCGGCACCTGGTTGTCGAAGCGCAGCAGCTTGCTGTCGGGCAGTCCGAGCAATTCCGCCTGCTCGGCGACGAGCTGGCGCAGCGCAACCTGCCTGATCGCGGGCGTCGCCTCGGCCGCGCGGCCATAGGCGAGGGTGGCCTGGCAGAACTCGATGGCGCGGCCCAGCGTTGCGATCAGCCGCGGCGCGAAGCGCCGGATCTTGGCATCGCGCGTCTCGACGAGCTGGTCGGACATCAGCTGCGCCGCCGCCAGCATGTTGCGCAGGTCGTGATTGATCTTGCTGACGGCGAGGCCGAGCTCGGCAAGATGCTTCTTGGTGCGCAACTCGTCGGCGAGCGTTCCCTGCATGCGGGCGAGGGCCCGCTCCGCCTCGCCGATCTCGTCGGCCCTGCGCGAGGGCGCGATGATCCGCTGCGGGTTCTCGGGCTCCGCCTCGAACTCCATCACATTGGCCGCAAGCTGCCGGATCGGCCCGACGATCAGCGCATTGAGCGCGATGTAGACGGCGAGGGCGGTCAATCCGGTCAGCAGCAGCGAGATCAGCAGCAGACTCCATGAAAACTTGAGCATCGCGCGCCGCAGCGGGGCCTCGTCGATGACGATCTCGACGAAATCCGCCCCGCCGACGGCCTCCCCGACCACGCGGATCGGCATGGTCGCGGGTGCGAGCAGCACGGCCAGCGCCTCGCGGATCGAGGTCCACCAGTCGAGATGGCGCAGGTCCACGAAGCGCGAGACTTCCGGCGGCGGCATCGAATCGAGGCTGAGCAGGCGTCGCGCGCCACCGACACGGGCCGCGATCGCCCGCGCTCCGACACCCATCAGGAGCCGGTTTTCGCTGCCTTCCGGCAAGCCGTCCTCCGGCGCGCCCTCCAGGACAAGAGCCGCAACCTGCGCCGCGGCGATCCGGTCGTTCAGCCAGTTGCGGCGGAAGTTCGCGATGGAGGGGACGTAGATCAAGACCTCCGCCAGCATGACGAACAGCACGGTGACCAGCAGCAGCTTGGCCGAGAGGCCGAGCCGGGTCAGACCGCGCGGAAGGCTGATCGACAGGTCGTGTCTGGGCGAGCCGGACTCGTACATCCGTCGAACCTTAGCCGAAGCGGCGCAGAAAGCCGATGAGCCGGCGCAGGCCTGGACGAGTCGTCGCAGGCGCGAGGAACGTCAGCGCCGCGCTGCGGGACGCCGCCGAGGCGGCCATGGCGGGGAATGGGCTTCCCGCCATGGCCGGGGCGCCGAGGCCGGCCTTCAAGGCCACGCTCCAGGGCGCGATCAGCTCGCTCGCACCCTCACCGACGATGGTGACGGCGCGCAGCCGGCCCTTCCGGTCGGTGACGAGCTTGACATAGCCCTCCGTGCGACCGGCCGCGACGGCACCGGGCACCTCGGCGAAAGGCCAGCGCATCACACGAAGCTGCCCGGGCGCAGCCGGCTCGATCGGCTGTCTCTCGCCGATCGATGCGATCTCCGGCCTGCACCACGCGACGCGGGGGCTCGCCGCGAGATCGAGCGCTCCGCTCCGGCGGAACAGGACGCTGCGCAGCACGATGCCGACATGATCGTCCCCGGCGAACCCGGACGATCCGGCTGCGGCGCCTCCGGCACAGCTTCCCAAGGCATGGATTCGCCGGTTGGCGGTCCGCAGGCTCTTGTCGACCGCAATGCCTGCCGCATCGCTGCGCACACCGGCCAGGTCGAGATCGAGGGTTTCGATATCGGGCCGCCTGTAGCCGGCCACGAGGAGCCGCGAGGCCTCCAGCGTGACGTCGCCCGCAGGCCCGTTCAGCGTCAGGCTCACCCCGGCGCGTCGGCTTTCGAGATGCGTGACTTCGCTGCCCTCATGCAGCGTCATGCCTTCGCGCAGCAGCCGCTGCCGCACCGTCATCACCGCTTCGCCGTCATGCTCCGGGAGGATGTCGCCCGGGCAAACGATGGTGACGCTGCTTCCGAGCCGGGCGAAGGCCTGGCCGAGCGCGACGGCGGGGGCGCTACCGCCGAGAACGGCAAGCCGCTCCGGCAATCGCGTCAAACCGGGCAGGTCGTCCTCGCTCAGGATCAGGGCCGGGGCGAGGGCTGCCATGCCTGGAAGCGCCGAAAGGTCCGGCCGCGAGCCGGTCGCGATCGCAAAGCGCCGGGCCTTCACGATGAGCTCCCCGACCGCGAGGCTGCCGCGGCTGGTGAAGTGAGCCTCGCCCTGGATCAGCCGGATGCCGAGCGCAGCCAGGCGTTCCGGCCGATGGTTGGCAGCGGAGACGGCTAGCGCACGCCGGATTTGGTCGTTGAGCTGTGTGTCCTTGACCGCTGGAGATGCCGGCTCGATCCCGAGCCGTCCCGCCTCGCGCAGCTCCTGCGCGCGGGCTGCTGCCTCGATGAGGGCTCTGGCGGCGAGCGCCGTCGGCCGCCCGCCGGTGGTCCGGCGCTCCACCAGCACCACGGGCACGCCGAAGGCGGCGGCCGCCGTGGCCAGCGCTATGCCCCGCTCGCCCGCGCCGACGACGCAGAGATCGGGTGTGAGCGCAGCGGGCTTCGCCGTCTTCGCCTTGGCATCGCTCACCAGCTGATCCGCTCCCGCTCTCGCCCCTTGTTGCAGATGCTTTGCCCTGCGGGCGGAATCAAGACCGAAGCGCCTCCAGGCCGCATCGTTCAGGCGACGTTGCGGCCACCGCCGTTGCGTCTGATGGTCGAGAGGCTCTCCGGCCGGCCGAACAGGTAGCCCTGGGCACGCTGGGCGCCCAGCAACTGCACGGCGAGGCGCTGCTGCTCGGTCTCGATGCCTTCGACCACCACGTTCATCTGCAGGCGCCGGGCGAGCTGGCACACGGCTTCGATGATGGCCTTGGGCGCTTCGCTGTTGTGGACGTCGCGGGCGAAGCTCTGGTCGATCTTCACCTGCGCGATCGGATAGGCGGAGAGATAGCCCAGAGCCGAGTAGCCGGTACCGAAATCGTCGAGGGCGAAGCTGACGCCGAGAGCCTTCAGCTCCTCCAGAACGGACAATGTCAGCTTGTTGTCCTCGATCAGCAGCGATTCGGTAATCTCGAGCGTCAATCGCCGCGAGCTCAGCCCGGATGCTATCAGCGCTTCTTTGACCGTATCCACCAGGCGCCGCGGCTCGCGGAACTGCAGCGGCGAAACGTTGACCGAGACGCCGATACCCGGTTCCCAGCCGGCGGCGTCCTTGCAGGCCTGCCGGATGGCCCAGTCGCCCATGGCCGCGATCAGCCCGGACTGTTCGGCGATCGGGATGAAAACGCCGGCGGGCACCATGCCGCGCGTCGGATGGCGCCAGCGCATCAGGGCCTCGCGCGACACGACGGCCTGCGTCTTCAGGTCGACGATCGGCTGGTAGAAGAGCTCCAGCGAGCCGTCATTGCAGGCCTTGCGCAGGTCGACCTCGATCTCGTGCCGCTCCGTCATCTCCTCGGCCATGGCCGGGTTGAAGAACATCTGCGTGTTGCGGCCGGCGGACTTGGCCTTGTAGAGCGCGGTGTCGGCATGGCGGAGCAGGTCGGCCGGGGACGAGCCGTCGTCAGGGGCCATCGCGATCCCGATGCTCGCCGTCACATAGACGGTCTTGCCGTCGACGACGAAGGCGCGTGTCATGCTGTCGATCATGCGTTGGGCGATCGCCGTCACTACCCCTTGATCCGCCGAAGGCAGGATGAGCAGGAATTCGTCGCCGCCGAAGCGCGCCAGCACGTCGTTGCCGCGCGTTGCGTTGCGCAGGCGGCTGGCCGTCTCCATCAGCACGAGGTCGCCGATGTCGTGCCCCAGGCTGTCGTTGACCTGCTTGAAGCCGTCGAGATCGACATAGAGCAGCGCGAAGGCCTCGCCGGTCCGCTCGAGCCGCGCGAAGGCATCGTCGATATGCCGGTTGTACTCGAAGCGGTTCGCAAGCCCGGTCAGCTCGTCGAAGCGCGCCATCTGCTCGATCCGCGCCTCCGTCCGCTTTCGTTCCGTCGCATCCTCGGTCAGCATCAGGATGCCGCCCTCGGCGGCGGGCGCGAATGTCACGACGAGCACGAGCCCACCACGGGTGACGACCTCCTGGCTCGCCGCCTGCTGAGTCGACTGGACCGAAACCAGGGCCGAGCGGATGTCACGCAGCTGATCGGAACTGATGACCTGCCGCTCGACCAGGAAACGGGCGATGGCAGTCAGCGGCGTCCCGGGCAACGCCAGCGTCTCGGGCAGGCCGTAGAGCGCGCTGTGCGGAGCGTTGCTCACCGCGAGCTTGAGACTGCGGTCGAACATCGCCAGCCCGTCGATCATGGTGTTGAGCGCGGCGTCGAGCGTCAGGTTCTGCGAGTGCAGGGCGGTCGCCAGCCCTTTCGACTGCTTGGTCGCATCGCTGAGCGCGAGGAGGTTCCGGTGCAGCGAGTTGGTGATCGCGATATTCGCGGCGACATACAGGAAGGCGAAGTAGCCGATATATTTGTAATAGGGATTCTGGGCGGCGATCAGGCCGATCGCCATCGGAATGCAGAAGGTCAGCAGCTGCACCGCCACGAACTTCGGCCGTCCAGCATTGCGCGCGACATAGCCCGAGGCGAGCGCGATCGTCGACGAGACGGAGGTGATGTGCGCGGCGGCGTCGTCGGTCTGCACCAGTGCGACGTAGCAGCTATAGCCGAGTACCGCGCTGAAAGCGGTGGCCCCGAGAAAATAGTCGCGGTCCCACCGTCGCGTCTCGGTGTAGCTGTCGCTCGCATGGTTGCGGCGCCTGTAGGCGATCAGCGTGACCAGGCGAAGGACCACGACCAGCGCAACCAGCAGGGTGAGCTGGACGAAGATGAAGCGCTCCGTCGAAACCCAGCAGAGAAACGGAGTCAGGATGCCGGCGATGCCGCCGGGGATGATCGAAGCGGGCGAGGAGAAGAGTGAGTTGACCAGCAGGGTGTAGCCGGTCAGGTCGAACTCGTCGCCCCGCTCCTGCCGCCCCGAGGCCATCAAACGCTGGAAAGCGTCTGCCATTCACTCCTGCCTTTGCCGCTTCGGACGGCGCGATGCGTGAGGTTTCCGGACGTCTCACGTCATCTGAAGCTTTAGGTTGGCAGAAGTAAATGCTTCGTGAGATTTTGATTCAATGTTCGATTAAGCCTGCGAATAGGCAGGCGTTGCGCATCTTCCCGATTGAATAGGCCGCAGTTCTGCAGCCGCTGGTTGCTTTCAGGCGGTTTCCGTCTGCCGCTGGTAGACCCGCGCCAGCATGCGGTCCTGCGTCTGGGCGATGCGCTGCAGCTTCGAGATGGCGCTCGGGCTGAGCCGCAGCATGCAGTCGGCCCAGATCTGGCCGAGATGCGCCAGTTCCTCGCGCAGATCTCCGGCGCGCCGGTTGAACGCCGCGAACAGGGCGGTCTTGGCCGCATGGATCGGCAGTGCATCGGCGCAATACTTGCGGATCCATGCCTCGCCGGTGCCGGTCGGCACGACGGCTTCGAGGCCTCCCGCCTCCATGAAGGCCTGCGCGCTCATCTCCTCCCCGGACATCAGCAGCTTCTCGGCGGCGCGCGGCCCCATCCGGCGCGACAGGATCGCGACGGCGGTGATCGGGAAATGGTTGAACTTGATTTCCGGATAGACGAACGACGCCTGTTCCTCGGCGATCATCACGTTGCAGGAGCGCGGCGCATCGATGCCGCCGCCGATCGCCTTGGCGTGAATGGTCGAGAGCGTCACCACCAGGCCGTTCAGGCCGCCGCTGTTCCAGATGGCGCCCTCGGCCGAGAGCCGGGCATATTCCGAGAGCGCCGCGCGGTCGTTCTTCGCCAGGCAATCCAGATAGAAATCGAGATCGCCGCCCAGCGTGAAGAAGGGGCCGGTTCCGCGGAAGGCGAGGAAGCGAACCGGCGCGCGGTGATACTGGTCGGGCGCGCCCCACAGCGCGAAGATCGCGCTCTGGATCTTCACCAGGCTGTCGAGCAGCTGCAGCGTGAAGACCGGCTTGAGCTCCGGGCGGATCGTTACCCACAACGTCTTGATCGCAGCCTCGTAGGCCAGCTCCACCTCGGGCAGGAAGCCCGCCTTGTAGCGGATGGCATCGATCACGTCGCAGCTCTCGAGGAGAGCCGGAGCGACGCGGTCTTCATTCACCGTGAACGATTCGAACATGACGCCACCTCTGCAACATCAACATCGGCAGCCTAAACGAGCTTAACAAACTGTAAACGCATTCTGCCGGAAATGGTTAATTTCATTAATATTTTCACCTGACCTATGGTAATGAACTCGCATTCCTCCGGCCCGTGTTGCCAACGCCGGGCAAGATTCGGACCCCGGTGCCTCGGCCCTCTCGGCGCAATCAAATTGCGCAAAATGCACCGCAGGGGGCGGAAAGTGGATCTGCGTGCCGAATTCCCAAAATCCCGCAGCGCAAGCCGTTCGCGATGCGGGGCGGCTGTCGCAGAACGGGACGTGTCCTGCTCTGATGCGGGACGCGGCCGTCTCGGCGTGCGGCCTCGCCGCGCTTGTTCCCGGGCCGCGGGAGGGCTAACGATGTCGCCGCGAATTCGCCGCGTTCCCGCGTTCAAACATCGATGCCGAGTTGATGACGTGACTCGCCAGACTGCCGACGACGAGAAGCAGGCGCGCCTTGCCGCCGCCCTGCGCGAGAACCTGAAGCGCCGTAAGGCCCAGGCTCGCGCTCGCCGCGCGGACGAGGCGCAGGGTCGCGACCATGAAGCGGCGCCGCCAGCTCAGGCCGACACGAACCGGACCTGATTCCCCGTTTCTTCACGCCGCGGCGCTCGACCGCCGGCCGAGCAGGACCTGACGATGGACAAGATCCGCATCACCGGCGGCCAGCGCCTCAATGGCGCGATTCCGATTTCCGGTGCCAAGAATGCGGCCCTGCCGCTCATGATCGCGAGCCTGCTCACCGACGAGACGCTGACGCTGACCAATGTCCCGCGCCTGTCGGACGTCACAGCCCTCTCGCGTATCCTCTCCAATCACGGAGTCGACCGGACGGTCGCCGGCAAACGCATCGGCCAGTCGGCCGAGACCGGTCAGAACATCTCGCTGACCGCGCGTCAGATCGTCGACACCTGCGCACCCTACGAGCTGGTCTCGACCATGCGGGCGAGCTTCTGGGTCATCGCGCCGATCCTGGCCCGCATGGGCGAGGCCAAGGTCTCGCTGCCGGGCGGCTGTGCCATCGGCACGCGTCCGGTCGACCTGCTGCTGATGGCGCTGGAGAAGCTCGGCGCCGAGATCGAGATCGAGAACGGCTATGCGCTCGCCCGCGCGCCGAAAGGCCTCAAGGGCGGAGAGATCGTCTTCCCGAAAGTCACCGTGGGGGGCACGCATACCGCGCTGATGGCCGCGGTTCTCGCCCAGGGCACGACGGTGATCGAGAACGCGGCGCGCGAGCCGGAGGTCACCGACCTCGCCGCCTGCCTCGTCAAGATGGGCGCCAGGATCGAAGGCGCCGGCACCTCCCGCATCGTCGTCACCGGCGTCTCGCGGCTCGGCGGCGCCCACCACGCCGTCCTGCCGGACCGGATCGAGACCGGCACCTATGCCATGGCGGTCGCCATGACCGGCGGCGACGTCGTTCTGGAGGGCGCGCGCCCGGAGCTCCTGCAATCGGCGCTCGACGTGCTGACCAAGGCCGGAGTCGAGATCAGCTCGACCAACGAAGGCATTCGCGTGCGCCGCAACGGCCACGGCATCGATGCGGTCGATATCGACACCGATCCGTTCCCCGGCTTTCCGACCGATCTGCAGGCGCAATTCATGGCGCTGATGACCAAGGCCAAGGGCACATCGCGCATCCGCGAGACCATCTTCGAGAACCGCTTCATGCACGTGCAGGAGCTTGCCCGCCTTGGTGCGAAGATCCGGCTCGACGGCGATGTCGCGCATGTCGATGGCGTCCAGAAGCTCACTGGCGCGCCGGTGATGGCGACCGATCTGCGCGCCTCCGTCTCGCTCGTGATCGGCGGGCTTGCTGCCGAGGGCGACACCACGATCAACCGTGTCTATCACCTCGATCGCGGCTTCGAGGCGCTCGAGGCCAAGCTCGGGCGTTGCGGGGCGGTCGTCGAGCGCATCAGCAGCTGAGTCTCGACGGTTGATTTTCTCGAAGCGGCTCGTCAGAACGATGTCATGTCTGACGACGCCGCAGAACCGCTGAAGCTCGTCGCGCTCGACGCCGACGACCTCGCCATCGTCTCCGCCCATCTTCAGGATGCGGTGTTGAAGACGGCGGATATCGTCTATCTGCCCGGCGAGAAGCGCTTCGCCCTGGCGCTGCGCCGCTTCGATTGGGAGGGCGCCGTGCACGGCCAGCGTCGCCGCCGGCTGGCGGCCCTGCATTTCGACCGCGTTCTCGCTGTCCGCAGCGCCAAGCTCGACAAGAACGATGCCGGCAAGGTGTTGAACCTGCTGGCGATCACCTTCGAGCAGAACGACGAGCCGGCCGGCGACGTGACGCTGCATTTCTCGGAAGGAGCCGCGATCCGGCTCTCCGTCGAATGCGTCGAGGCCCAGATGAAGGATCTTGGGCCGGTCTGGGAAGCCGTGGCGACGCCCGGCCATCCCGACGCCTGACAGCAACCTCTCGCGATCATTGCCGGGGACCAGCGATGCCGATCAGGCTCGATGACAGGGATGCACGCTTTGCCGAAGGCTTTGCGGCGCTGCTTTCCGCCAAGCGCGAGGTTTCCGAGGAGGTCGACCGCGTCGCCGCGGACATCATCGCGGAGGTGCGCGGGAAGGGCGATGCGGCGCTGATCGCCTATACCAGCCGCTTCGATGCGCTCGACCTGACGGCGGAAACCCTGCGCGTCGGCGAGGCGGAGATCGACGCCGCCATCGACGCCTGCTCGCCGGACCTGTTGGCCGCCCTGGAGACCGCGCGCGAGCGGATCGAGACCTATCATCGGCGCCAGAGGCCGGAGGATTCCTGGGTCGTGGACGAAGCCGGGATCGAGAGCGGCTGGCGCTGGAGCGCCATCGAGGCGGTCGGCCTCTATGTGCCGGGCGGCACGGCGAGCTACCCCTCATCGGTTCTGATGAACGCGATCCCCGCCAAGGTCGCCGGCGTGCCGCGCATCGTCATGGTCGCGCCGACGCCGCGCGGCGAGACCAATCCGCTCGTGCTCGCGGCCGCCAGGCTCGCCGGCGTCGACGAGGTCTACCGTATCGGCGGCGCGCAGGCGGTGGCGGCGCTGGCCTATGGCACCGGCACGATCGCTCCCGTGGCCAAGATCGTCGGCCCGGGCAATGCTTATGTTGCGGCCGCCAAGCGCCGCGTCTTCGGCCAGGTCGGCATCGACATGATCGCCGGTCCCTCCGAGGTGCTGGTCATCGCCGACAACACCGCCAATCCCGACTGGATCGCCGCCGATCTCCTGGCCCAGGCCGAGCACGATGTCTCGGCCCAGTCGATCCTGATGACGGACGATGCCGCGCTCGCGGTCGAGGTCGAAAAGGCGGTCGCCGCCCAGCTTGCGACCCTGCCGCGCGCGGCGATCGCCGGGAAGAGCTGGCAGGATTTCGGCGCGATCATGCTGGTCGCCGATCTGGAGGCCGCTGTGCCACTGGTCGACCGGCTGGCTCCCGAACATCTCGAGATCATGACGGCAGAGCCCGATCGCCTCGCCGGACTCATCCGCAATGCCGGCGCGATCTTCCTCGGCGGCCATACGCCGGAGGCGATCGGCGATTACGTCGGCGGTCCGAACCACGTGCTGCCGACGGCGCGCTCGGCGCGCTTCTCCTCCGGCCTCGGCGTGGGCGACTTCATGAAGCGCACCTCGCTCCTGAAGTGCCGGCCCGAGGGGCTGCGCCGGCTGGCCCCTGCCGCCACGCAATTGGCCGAAGCAGAGGGCTTGCAGGCGCACGGGCGTTCCGTGACGATCAGACTCAATCTCTGAGCGCCGCCTGCAGGGCGGCGCGGCGACAGGAGGAGCGATGTCGGCCGAACCGTCTTCCGAAAAGCAATCCCTCGTCGGCTTGACCCTCGACGAAACGTCCCTGGGGCGCGGCTCGCCCGACCAGGAGCACGAGCGCGCGATCGCGGTCTACGACCTGATCGAGCGCAACCGTTTCGCGGTGCCTGGCCATGACGGCGGGCCCTATCGCGCCCATCTCGCCCTGGTCGAGCGCCGGCTGGTGTTCGACATCAAGGAGTCGGACGGCGCACCCGTCGTCACCCACCATCTTTCGCTCAGCCCCTTCCGCCGGATCGTCAAGGACTACGAGCTGATCTGCGAGAGCTACTATGCGGCGATCCGCACGCAGACGCCGGATCAGATCGAGGCCATCGACATGGGGCGACGCGGCCTGCACGACGAAGCGGCGGCCATCCTGGTCGACCGCCTGGCAAACAAGGTCGAGATCGATTTCGACACGGCGCGACGCCTGTTCACGCTGATCTACGCGCTGCACTGGAAGGGCTGACGCGTTTGGAGCCGGCGATCCCGCGGAAGGTCCAGAGCGTGCTCTTCATGTGCGCGATGAATGCCGTTCGCTCGCCCATGGCCGAAGCGCTGGCCAAGCACTTCTTCGGCAAGTCGATCTACGTCCAGTCGGCCGGTGCCCGGAAGGGGGCGGTCGATGGTTTTGCCCGCGAGGTTCTGGACGAGATCGGGATCGATCTGAGCCGACACGCGCCGAAAACGGTGGACGAGCTGGAGGAGTGGGAAGGCCTCAATTTCGACCTCATCATCTCCTTGTCGCCGGAGGCTCATCACCGGGCTCTGGAGCTGACCCGGACTCTGGCGGCGGAGGTCGAGTACTGGCCGACGATGGATCCGACCCTCGTGCAGGGCGCCCGGGAGCAGAGGCTGGACGCCTATCGCGATGTGCGCGACGGGCTGATCCGGCGGATCAAGGAGAGGCTGCGGGACTGATCCTTCATCGCACCAGCACTGCCCCGCCGCAGCGCACGCCGGTCACCCAGCTGTCTGCCTGGCCCAGCCCGATGCCGAGCGTGCCGAGGACGCCGTTGAGCAGTTGGTCGAGCGGCGTCAGCGCGTTGCCGACGATGCCGCCGACCAGCCCGTCCAGTCCCGGCAGGCCGATGCCGAGCCCCAGTGCCTCGACGCGCAGCTCGAGGTCGCCGACGAGGCGCCCGAGCAAGGTTGCGACGAAGTTCTGCGTCGAGGTCGTCTTCTTGTCGCCGCGCTGAATCTCGGCGTAGCTGAAGCTGACAGGCGTCTCGGCGAGGTTGGTCATCGTGACATGGGCGCGGGCCGTGACCTTGGCGAGCCCGACGACGTTGAGCAGGGTGGCCGCGGGGGGATTGGGCGCGGTGCTGAAATTGTTGAATTCGGCCATCGAGACCTGGCCGACCCAGGCATCGACCAGCGCCGGCCTGACGCCGAGCGTCACGCGCGAGGTCGAGACGTCGCCCGGCGAGCATTGCACGGCGGTGAGCTTCGCCGTCGCGGCGGCGAGCTCCAGATAGACCGGCAACCTGACGAGCGACGCGGCACCGGAGCCGATCAGGTCGGCGGTGAGGAGCAGGCGGGTCTGCGCGGTGTGGATGCTCGTGCCGGTCCGTCCGACGCTGATCATGGCGCTGCCGACCGGGCGCTCGCCGATGCCGAGCTTGAGATTGACTGCGGCGATCCCCGGCAGGTTGAGCGCGAGCCCGACGTCGATCTGCCGCTGGCCGTTGGCGATCTGCGCCACGGCCGAGACGATATCGAGGGCGGAAAGCGAGGCCCCCAGGGGGTTCGGCGCGGAGACCGACCTGTCGCCGGCGGGTCCGAAGGCGACGAGCTTCGAGAGGTCGACGGGCAAGCCGCTGGCGGCGACGGAGGCGAGCCGGCCCAGAGCAGCGGTGGCCGTGCCGCTGCGGGCATCGTTGTCGCGCGAGGCGTCGACGATCGCGGAGAGGACGTCGCCCAGCGTCGCATGGGCTCTCAGCACGTCGTCATAGGTCGCGGCGGTCAGATCGAGTCGGGTCGCCAGATGCTTGGCGAAATCGAAGAGATCGACGCGGGCCCTGATCAGAGCCTCGTAGTCCATGACCGAGAGCGAGACTCCGCCACCGAGCAGGCCGCCCAACAGACCGTTGAGCAAGCCGCCGTCGAGCTTGAGCAGGCGTGAGCCGATGGCGAAGGAGGCCTGGGCATCCTGATAGGCGATGGCGCTGCTGGCGATCGGCACCTCGCCTGCGTCCAGGCTGGCCTGGATCGGCGACGGCTTCGTTCCGGGCGGGCGTTCCGGCCGGCTGGTGGCGGCGAAGGCGCGCCCGAGCAGCAGCGGCGCCATCGTCCGCATGTCGATCCTGACCGCATTCGCGCTCGCGCCTGTCCCTGGGACGAAACGATCCGCCGGTGCCTTCGCCGGGTCCGGCGTGTAGGTGCCGGGTTGCACCGCGCTGATGTGGCGCGCCTCGAAGCCATTCTGGCCGGCGCTGGCCTGCGCCGCGGCCTGGGCGCGTGGGATGTCGCCCGCGGCCGCGAGCGCAGCGAGGTCGTTCGCGGTCTGGAGCCGGCGCTTCTCGTAGAAGAAGCTGCCGACATCGACCGCCATGGCGCCGAAGCCGAGCAGCGTGCCGAGCGCCACGGCGAAGAGGATGGCGGCTCCACCGCTCTCGTCGCGCCGGAAATCCCTGATCTTGCGCATGGTGAAGCCTCCCCAGCCTGGTGTCGGTCGGTCAGTAGCCGCCGCGTTGCACGACGGCGCGGCGTTCGATCAGGGGCTGCGGCAGTGCCGCGAGCCTGCTGAGTTCGTCATAGAGCGAGCCGGTCATGTCGTAGCTGACGGCGACCTCGAAGCTCTGCTGTTGCGGGCCCGTCTGCTGGGTGCGGACGCGCACCTTGGAGGGGTCGATAAAGGCGTAGGCACCGGCATTGGCGGCGACGTAGTCCCGGGCAATCTGCGCGCGTTCGGCGTCGCTCAACCCGGCTACGGAGGAGCGTGCGGCTTCGGCGGCGATCTGCTGGACGCTGTGATAGATTCCGAAGACGTAGCCGTAGCCCATGATCCCGAACAGCAGCAGGAGCAGGACCGGCGCGACGAATGCGAACTCGATGGCGCTCGTCCCGGCTTCGTTTCTCAGCATGCGCTTCGGTGAAGCAATCATCGCGGAGGTTCCAATGAAGAATACAACCGATGGTTGTATTCGGGAGGTTGAGGAACCCTTAATGCGCCGGGCGCGTCGTTCCGTTGCTTAAGCGAGACTTGCCGGATTAAGTGAAATTTTACGGGAGTATCGTTCGTAGTCCTGCATTCCTTTCCGGACGAACCGCTTGCTATCCGACGATCCCTGCGTGGAGCCTTCCGCTGCAACACCCCGAACGGGTGCCGCCGCTGCGGCGATGCTCGTCGTCCTGCTGACGCTGCTTGTCGGCGCCGCCGCGCTCGCAAGCCTCCCGCAGGGAAGGGAGGGAGGGGAGCCGGTCGCGATCGTATTCCCGTTCTGGATGAGTGGTGCCGAAGCGGTGGCGCGCAGCTTCGCTGCCGGCGACCGTGTGCTGAGAAGCGGGCGGCTGCCGTCGATCGTCGTCGTTGCGCCGCGGCCGGAATCCGCCTCGCTGCCGCGCGGCGCATGGCTGTCCTTGACACTCGCCGGCCTTGCCGGCTGCCTCGACGGCGCGGCTGCGCAGGGAGATGAGCCCCGATGAACTGGTCCCTGCAGGTCATTCGCCGCCGCGTGGCGCTCGCCCTGATCGGTCTCGCCCTGCTGCATGTACCGCTGCTGGCCCTCAGCTTCTGGATGCGCGGGCATGCGGCCCTGCTGCCCGTGGCGCTCATCGCCACCGCCGTCGCCGTCCTCCTGCTTCTCTATCGCGTGGCCGGTGCGACGCTGGTCACGCAGCTCGCCATCGTCACCGTGCTGATCGGGCAGGTTTCCGCGCTGGTGTTCAGCTTTGCCGGGCACCCCTGGCAACCCGACATGCATATGTACTATTTCGCGATCCTCGCGCTCTTCGCCGGCTTCTGCGACTGGCGGCCGATCGTGCTGGGGGCGACGCTGACCGCGCTCCATCATCTCGTGCTGCAATATGCCTTGCCGGCGGCTGTCTTCTACCAGGGCGGCAATCTGCTGCGGGTCCTGCTCCATGCCGTGATCGTGCTGATCGAGACGGCGTTTCTCGCGACCTTCGCGCTTTTGCTGCAGAGGCGCTTGCGGGAAGGCGAGGAGAATCTGGCCCGTGCGCAGGAAGTGGCGGGGCGGGAAAGGTTGGCGGGCGAAAAGGAGCGGGCCCTGTCGGAGGAGCTCGGCCGCCGCGCCGCCAGCCTGCAGGAGCTCGTTTCACGCTTCCGCAACCAGATGGACGGCGCCATGGCCATGCTCGATCGCTCGGCCGAAGCCATGCAGACGAAGGCCGGCACCCTGACGAAGACGGCCGACCACGCCCGGGGACAGACGACCCTGGTCGCCGAGGCGGCCGCCGGGACGATGGCCAATATCGACCAGCTCTCGGCCGCGAGCACCGAGCTTGCAGCCTCGATTGCGGAAATCGGCCGCAATGCCGGGCAGTCCGCCCATGGCTCGAAATCGACGGCCGAGCTGGCGCGCCAGGCGAGCCGCGAGATCGAGGTCTTGACCGAGCGCAGCCAGGATGTCGGCGCGGTCGTCGAGATCATTCGCGGCATTGCGGCACAGACCAGCATGCTCGCCCTGAACGCGACGATCGAAGCGGCGCGTGCCGGCGAGATGGGGCGCGGCTTCGCGGTGGTGGCGAGCGAGGTCAAGACGCTCTCGGCTCAGACCGCCAAGGCGACCGACGAGGTCTCGAGTCATATCGGCGCCATGCAGCAGGCGACGCAGGGCTCGCTCAGGGCGATCCGGGAGATCGTCGAGGCCATCGGCGAGGTGGAGCGCGTCGCGAATGCGATCGCGCTCTCGGTGGACGAGCAGAGCCGGGCGACCTCCGAGATCGCTTATCAGGTCCGGTTGTCCTTCGACGGGGCGCAGCGCAGCGCCGATATGGCCGGCGGTTTCGAGACGATGACCGTCGAGACGCATGGGGCAGCCGAGAAGCTGCAGGAGACCGCCGCTGCCCTGGCTCAGCAGGCCCAGAGCATCCGCCAGGATGTCGCCCTGTTCTGCGGCAACATCGCCGCCGCCTGAGCTACCAGTGCCGGCCCGGCCCCACCGGGCCGATGCCGAGCCAGAAGCCGAGGCTCGCGGCGATGTCGGCGAAGCTTTCGCGTCGGCCGAGCGGTTGCGGTGCGATGCCGGGGCCGAAGGCGAGGATCGGCACGTGCTCGCGGGTGTGGTCGGTGCCGCGCCAGGTCGGATCGTTGCCGTGGTCGGCGGTGATGACGGCGATATCGCCGGGTTTCAACGCCGCCTCGATGCGTGGCAGCAGCCGGTCGAAGGCTTCGAGCGCCGCGGCATAGCCCGGCACGTCGCGGCGATGGCCATACTCGGTGTCGAAATCGACGAGGTTGACGAAGCAGAAGCCGCCGTCGGACAACCCGTCCCACGCTTCTAGCGCGGCCTCCACCATCGCATGGTTGCCGAAGGGCTTGATTTCGGTGCCAGTGGCGCGATGGGCGAAGATGTCGCCGATCTTGCCGACGGTGACGACAGCGCGACCCTGCGCCGCGAGCCGGTCGAGGATCGTCTCCCGCGGCGGAGGGATGGCGAAGTCCTTGCGGTTGCCGGTGCGGGTGAAGCCGTCTTCGGGCGAGCCGATGAAGGGCCGTGCGATGACGCGGCCGATCCTGAGCGGATCGACGAGCCCACGCACGGTTTTGCAGAGCGCGTAGAGTCGGTCGAGGCCGAAATGTTCTTCATGCGCAGCGATCTGCAGCACGGAATCGACCGAGGTATAGCAGATCGGCTTGCCGCTCCGGATGTGCTCGGCTCCGAGCTCCTCGATGATCGCCACGCCCGAGGCATGCCTGTTGCCGAGGATTCCGGGCAGGGCGCCTTCCTTGACGATCCCCGCGACGAGCTCCGGCGGGAAGGAATTCTCCAGCGCGGTGAAATAACCCCAGCGGAAGTTCACTGGGCAGCCGGCGATCTCCCAATGGCCGGAAGGCGTGTCCTTGCCCTGGCTGACCTCGACGCCATAGCCCCAGCGCGCTTGTGGCTGCGCGGGCTCCGGCATACCGGCCAGTGCGCGCCCGGTCGAAGCCTCGCAGGCATGGGAGAGGCCGAGCCGCACGAGATTCGGCAACTGCAACGGCCCGCTGCGCAAGCCCTCGCGGTCGCCGCGACCTTTGGCGCAGGCTTCCGCGATATGGCCGAGCGTGTCGGAGCCGTCATCGCCATAGGTTCCGGCATCCTCGGCGCCACCGCAGCCGACCGAATCCAGCACGATGAGCAGCGCGCGTGCCATGCTCACTCCCTGACGGCACCGCCGGCGGCCGGCTCGATATGGAGCGCGGCGGCGAGCAGCGCCTGCGTGTAGGCCTCGCGTGGCCGGGCGAAGACCTCCTCGGCCGGGCCTTCCTCGACGACCTTGCCGTTCTGCATCACGATAAGCCGGTGCGAGAGTGCCCGCACCACCTTGAGGTCATGGCTGATGAAAAGATAGCCCAGCTTGCGCTTCGCCTGCAGCCCCCTCAGGAGGTCTACAATCTGCGCCTGGACCGACATATCCAGCGCCGAGGTCGGCTCGTCGAGCACCACGAATTTCGGATCGAGCGCCATTGCGCGCGCGATCGCGATGCGCTGGCGCTGGCCGCCGGAGAATTCGTGCGGATAGCGGTCCATCGCCGCCGGGTCGAGGCCGACATCGGCCAACGCCTGGGCCACGATTTCGCGGCGCTGTGCATAGGACAGGTTTTTCTGCTGCACGCCGAGCCCCTCGGCGACGATTTCGGCCACCGACATGCGCGGCGAGAGCGAGCCATAGGGGTCCTGAAAGACGACCTGCAGGTCCTTCCGCTTCGGCCGGACCTGCTGGCTCGACAGCCCGTCGATGCGGTCGCCGAGGAAGACGATCGGCCCCTCGGATGAGATCAGCCGGAGGATGGCGAGGCCGAGCGTCGTCTTGCCCGAGCCGGACTCGCCGACGACGCCGAGCGTCTCGCCCTCGCGGACCTTGACCGAGATCCCGTCGACTGCCTTCACATGGCCAGTGACGCGGCGCAGGAAGCCGGACTTGATCGGGAACCAGATCTTCATCGGTCCGGCCTCGAGCAGCGTGGCGGCATCGGTTGCGACAGGCTCTGGGCGCCCCTTCGGTTCGGCCGCAAGCAGGCGCTTCGTGTAGGCGTGCTGCGGGTTGCCGAAGATCTCCGCGACCGGCCCCTCCTCGACGATCTTGCCCTTCAGCATCACCACGACGCGGTCGGCGATGCGCCGGACGATGCCGAGGTCATGGGTGATGAACAGCATGGCCATGCCGAGCCGGCTCTGGAGTTCCTTG
The DNA here is from genome assembly GCF_001898115.1 of Allobosea sp. 67-29. GTDB lineage: Bacteria > Pseudomonadota > Alphaproteobacteria > Rhizobiales > Beijerinckiaceae > Allobosea. Next base: position 48,943 of record NZ_MKSQ01000013.1, read on the forward strand.
AGCAGCTTCAGGATCTGCGCCTGCACGGTGACGTCGAGCGCCGTCGTCGGTTCGTCGGCGATAAGCAGATCTGGCTCGTTGGCGAGCGCCATCGCGATCATCACGCGCTGGCGTTGACCACCCGAGAGCTGGTGCGGATAGGCGTCGAGCCGGCTCTCGGCATCGCGGATGCCGACGAGGCCCAGCAGCTCGAGCGTGCGAGCGCGCGCCTTCTCGCCGCGCAGCCCCTTATGCAGCTCGAGGATCTCGCCGATCTGCTTCTGGATGGTGTGCAGCGGGTTGAGCGAGGTCATCGGCTCCTGGAACACCATGGTGATGTCGTTGCCGCGTACCTTGCGCATCGCGTCTTCGTCGGCCGCGATCAGGTCCTGCCCCTTGAACAGCACCTTGCCGGAGGGGTGATAAGCCGCTGGGTAATTCAGCAGTTTCAGGATCGACAGCGCCGAGACCGACTTGCCCGAGCCGGATTCGCCGACGATCGCGACGGTCTCGCCCTTGTCGATCGCGAAGGAGACATGATCGACCGCGAGCGTCTCCCTGCCGCCCTGGCGGAAAGCGACGGAGAGGTCCTGGACGGAAAGCAGCGGTTCGCTCATGCGAAGGTCTTCCGCGGGTCGAACGCGTCGCGCACCGCCTCGCCGATGAAGATCAGCAGCGACAGCATCAGCGCGATGACGGCGAAGCCGGAAAGACCCAGCCAGGGCGCCTGCAGGTTCGCCTTTCCCTGCGCCAGCAGCTCTCCCAGCGAGGGCGAGCCTGGGGGCAGGCCGAAGCCGAGGAAGTCGAGCGAGGTCAGCGTCGTGATCGAGCCGTTCAGGATGAAGGGCAGGAAGGTCAGCGTCGCCACCATCGCGTTGGGCAGCAGATGCCGGATCATGATGGTACGGTTGGAGAGGCCCAGCGCCCGCGCCGCCCGGACATATTCGAAGTTCCGTGCCCGTAGGAACTCGGCCCGGACGACGCCGACCAGCGAGACCCAGGAGAACAGCAGCAGGATGCCGAGCAGCACGAAGAAGCTCGGCGTGATGATCGCGGCGACGATGATCAGCAGGTAGAGCGCGGGAATAGAGGTCCAGATCTCGATCAGCCTTTGGAAGATCAGGTCGGTCCAGCCGCCGAAATAGCCCTGCACGGCGCCGGCTGCGATGCCGATGACCGAGGAGAAGGCGCACAGGATCAGTCCGAACAACACCGAGATGCGGAAGCCGTAGATCAGGCGCGCTACCACGTCGCGGCCCTGGTCGTCGGTGCCGAGCCAGTTCCATTCGAGATCGCGGCAGCCCGTGCCTCCGGTCCGCTCGGCGATCGGCCTGCATTGCTCGTCCTTGAGCAGCCAGGTCGGCGGTGCCGGCGCGGGGACGGGCAAATCGAGATTGTTGGTATTGTAGCTGTAGCGGATCGGCGGCCAGACCGTGAAGCCGTTCGCCTCGATCTCCTTGGCGATGACGGGATCGCGATAATCGGTCGTGGCGAGGAAGCCGCCGAACTTCTCCTCCGGATAGTTCACTGCGACGGGAAAGAGCCACTCGCCCTTGTAGCGCACGAGGAGAGGGCGGTCGTTGGCGATGAACTCGGCGAAGAGCGACAGCACGAACAGGGTGAGGAACAGCCAGAAGGACCACCAGCCGCGCCGGTTGGCCTTGAAGTTGTTGAGCCGGCGCCGGTTGATCGGCGTGAGCTTCAGCCAGCCCTGCTGCGCTTCGACCGGTGCGAGCGCCGCATCGCTGCGCAACTGTGGCGGTGGAGCTTCGAGCAATGTGTCGCTCATCGTCAGCTCTCCCGCGTCTCGAAATCGATGCGGGGATCGACCCAGCTATAGGTCAGGTCCGTGATCAGATGCACGAGGAGGCCGATCAGCGAGAAGATGTAGAGATTGGCGAAGACGATGGGGTAGTCGCGGTTGACGATCGCTTCGAAGGAGAGCAGGCCGAGGCCGTCGAGCGAGAAGATCGTCTCGATCAGCAGCGAGCCCGCGAAGAGCGCCGAGACGAAGGCGCCGGGGAAGCCGGCGATGACGATCAGCATCGCGTTCCGGAAGACGTGGCCGTAGAGCACGCCGCGCTCGGAAAGGCCCTTCATCCGCGCAGTCAGCACGTATTGCTTCCTGATCTCGTCGAGGAAGGAGTTCTTGGTCAAGAGTGTCGAGGTCGCGAAGGCGCCGAGCGCCATCGCCGTCACTGGCAGGCAGATATGCCAGAGATAGTCCTTCACCTTGCCGACGAGCGAAAGATCGCTCCAATTGTCGGAGGTCAGCCCCCGAAGCGGGAAGATCTGCCAGAACGAGCCGCCGGCGAAGAGCACGATGAGCAGGATCGCGAACAGGAAGCTTGGGATGGCGTAGCCGACGATGACGACGGCGCTCGTCCAGGTGTCGAAGCGCGAGCCTTCCTTCACAGCCTTGCGGATGCCGAGCGGGATCGAGATGGCATAGGAGAGCAGCGTCATCCACAGGCCGAGCGAGATCGAGACCGGCAGCTTCTCCTTGATCAGCTGCAGCACCGGCGCGCCGCGGAAATAGGAGCGGCCGAAATCGAACCGGGCATAGTCGGTCAGCATCTTCCAGAAGCGCTCGGGCGCCGGCTTGTCGAAGCCGAACTGCTTCTCCAGCTCCTTGATGAAGGCGGGGTCGAGGCCCTGGGCGCCACGGTAGGCACTGGCTTCACCGCCCTGCGCGCCGGCATCGCCACCCTGGCCGCCGCCGACGCGGTCGGCCGCGCCGCTGTTCGGGTTCTGGAGTTGCGAGATCACGCGCTCGACCGGCCCGCCCGGAGCGAACTGCACGATCACGAAGGAGACCAGCAGGATGCCGAACAGGGTCGGCACCATCAGGGCGAGACGCCGGGCGATATAGCTCAGCATGCGGCCTTCACGCTTTCCCGATCCGCTTGGCCTTTTCGGCGTCGTACCACCAGGTGCCTGGCGCGCCGGAGCCGTATTTCGGCTTGGTCTGCGGCCGATCGAACATGTCCCAGTGGGCGATCCAGACCTGGTCGTTCCACCACATCGGAATCCAGTAGCGCCCGGCGCGCAGCAGCCGGTCGAGGCATTTCGCTGCGGTCACGGCCTCGGCATAGCTGCGGGCCTGCCCGATCTTCTCGATCATGGCGTCGATTGCTGGCTCGCTGATGCCGTTCTGGTTGCGCGAGCCGCGCGTCTTCGCCGCTTCCGAGCCATAGACGACGCGCAGCGTGTCGCTCGGGATGGCGCTGCCGCTGAGCGCGCGCGTGATGATGTCGAAGTCGAACTCGTCGAGGCGGCGCTGGTACTGCGCGGGATCGACGAAGCGCGAGGTGGCGCTGATGCCGAGCCGCTTGAGATTGGCCTGGAAGGGCTGCGTATGCGGCTGCAGCGCCGGGTTGGAGTCGAGGAACTCGATCTCGAAAGGCTGGCCGTTCGGCAGCTTCAGTACGTTGCCGTCGCGCTTGCAGCCGGCGGCGCGCAGCATCTCGTCGGCCTTGCGCAGCAGGGCGCGGTCGCTGCCCGAGCCGTCCGAGACCGGCGGCAGCCAGGGCTCGCCGAAGACTTCGTCCGGCACCTTGCCGCGCCAGGGCTCGAGCAGTGCCAGCTCCTCCGGCGAGGGCTTGCCGACAGCTTTCGAATCCGAATTCTCGAAATAGGACGTCAGCCGCTCGTAGAAGCCGAACATGATCGTCTTGCGCGTCCACTCGAAGTCGAAAGCCAGCCCCAAGGCCTCGCGGATGCGCGGATCGGCGAATTTCTCGCGCCGCAAATTGTAGATCCAGCCCTGCGAGGCGACAGGCTCGGTTCTCGGCAGGCTTTCCTTCTTGACCTTGCCCTCCTTGAGCGCGGGAAAGTCGTAGCCCGTCGCCCAGATGCGCGAGGTGAACTCCTCCTGGAAGGTGATGATACCGCTCTTGAAACCTTCGAACGCCACCTGACGGTCGCGGAAATACTCCCAGCGCACCCGGTCGAAATTATTGGTGCCGACATTCACCGGCAGGTCCTTCGCCCAATAGTCCGCGACGCGCTCGAACTCGATGAAGCGGCCCTGCTCGAAGCGGCCGACCTTGTAGGCGCCCGAGCCGAGCGGCGGCTCCAGCGTCGAGGCGGTGAAGTCCCGCGTCGACCAGTATTTCTCCGAAAACACAGGCAGGCTCGCCACGATCAGATGCAGATCGCGGCTGCGCTTGGGCGAGAGCTGGACGACGGCGATGTCGTCGCCTTCGGCGGTGGCCGAGACGAGCTCGCCCAGGATCAGCCGGTAGGAGGGGTGTCCCTTGGTCTTGAGGGTGTTGAGCGAGAAGGCGACGTCCTTCGCCGTCACCCGGGACCCGTCGTGGAACTTCGCCTCGGGTCGCATCCGGAAGCGATAGGTCAGCTTGTCGGAGGAAATCGCGACGCTCTTTGCCAGGAGCCCGTAAAGCGAGCCCGGCTCGTCGCCCGATCCAGCCATCAGGCTGTCGAAGCAGGCATCCATGCCGGCTGCTCCGTCGCCCTGGAGCACCCAGATATTGAGTGTGTTGAAGGTGTCGAAGCTCTGGTTGCCGCTGGCCTGCTTGATCTGCAGCGTCAGCGTGCCGCCCTTGGGGGCCTCCGGATTGACGTAGCTGAAATGCGGGAAGTCCGGCGGCAGCGCGAGCTCGCCGAACGTCGACAGCCCGTGCGATTCGGTCGCTTCAGCGAGCGCTGCCCCGGGCAAGCCCGGCAGGGCGGCGGAAGCCGCCGTGACGCCTGCGGCTTCGATCAGCCGGCGGCGTGTGATGCGCATCGCCATCGTCTCGCGTCTCCTTTTCCGATTCGCCGTTCTCTTGTCGCCCGCGGAGCAGGGAACGGCAATGCCGGGCATTCTGCCCATCGTGAAGGCGAGAGTTGGACGTCGCAACAAAAAGCCGGGCTCAAGGCCCGGCTCGCGGCGTCCAGCAGACGTCGAGGAAGCCGCTCAGGGCTTCGGCAGCGGCTTCGGCGAGTCCGAGAGCGTGTTCAGATAGGCGATCACGTCGGCGCGGGTGTTCGGGTTGCTGATGCCGGCGAAGGACATCGCGGTGCCCTGAACATAGGCCTTCGGGCTCTTCAGGAAGTGGTCGAGACCTTCGGCCTCCCAGGTCTTGTCGGTACGGGCCTTCATCGCGGCCGAGTAGCCGAAGCCCTCGACGGAGCCCTCGTTGCGGCCGTAGACGCCGTAGAGATGCGGGCCGACCTTGTTCGGGCCGCCCTTCTCGAAGCTGTGGCAGGCCTTGCAGGCGGCGGTCGCCTTCTCACCCTTGGCCGGGTCGGCCTTGGCGAGGCGCTCCGCGATCGGCGGGTCTTCCGCGACCGCGGGGGCGGCGCCGCCGGCCGCGGCCGGTTCCGCGCTCGGCAGGTCGTAGCCGGGAACCGCCGGCTTGTGCGGCGTGAAGGCGATGCCGGCCACCATCTGGAGACCCATCACGACCAGAAGCGTCGAGAGAACCGCGCCGGCGATCTTGTTGGCTTCGATATTCATCGTATCCGAACCCTGGAGCCTTCCGCAGCCAAGGCGCGGAGACGAGATAGCGCTTGGGCCGGAGCCTTGGACGGCTCCAGCTTCGGATGCTGCTTAACCGCTTTGCGCGCTTGATTGCAACTCGTATAAGCGCGCTTCCTTTCGAGAACTTTTCGACGCCGCGTCCGATCCGGTGCGGTGCCCCACGGGACCCGCCGCCTGCCATGCCGAATCCGATGATTCTCGTTCCCGCCCGCATGCAGTCCACGCGGCTGCCGGGCAAGCCGCTCGCGGACGTGCATGGCGAGCCGATGATCGTCCATGTCTGGCGCCGCGCCATGGAGACCGGGCTCGGGCCCGTCGTCGTCGCCACCGATACGCCCGAGATCGTCGCGGCTGTGGAAAAGGCGGGCGGCCGCGCCGTCCTGACCCGCGCCGACCATCCGTCCGGCTCCGACCGCATCAAGGAAGCTGCGGATCTCGTCGATCCGCAAGGGCGGCACGACGTCATCGTCAACGTGCAGGGCGACCTGCCGACGATCGATCCGCGCGTCATCATCGCCTCGGTCGCGCCGCTGGAGGATCCGGCGGTCGATATCGTCACCCTCGCCGCGGTGATCACCCGCGAGGACGAGAAGACCGAACCCAGCGTGGTCAAGGCGATCGGCAGCGAGATCGGGCCCGGCCGAATGCGGGCGCTCTATTTCACTCGCGCGACCGCTCCGAGCGGGGAGGGGCCGCTCTATCATCATATCGGGCTCTATACCTATCGCCGCCGCGCCCTCGACCGCTTCGTCGCTCTGCCGCCATCGCCCCTGGAGCAGCGCGAACGGCTGGAGCAGCTACGCGCCGTCGAGGACGGAATGCGCATCGACATCATCGTCGTCGAAGACGTGCCGCTCGGCGTCGATACGCCCCATGATCTCGATCGCGCCCGCGCGATCCTGAAATCCCGCGCAGGAGCCTGAGAATCCCCATGTCCTTCGTCGTGTCCTACCAGGGTGAGCCCGGAGCCTTCTCCTCGCAGGCGGCTCTCCAGGTGTTTCCGGACTGCGAGCTCCTGCCTTGCGCGACCTTCGAGGATGCGCTCGCCGCCGTCAGCGACGGCAAGGCCCGCTACGGCATGATCCCGATCGACAACTCGATCGCCGGGCGCGTGGCCGATATCCATCATCTGCTGCCGCGCTCGGGGCTGCACATCATCGGCGAGCACTTCCTGCCGATCCGCTTCCACCTGATGGGCGTGGAGGGCGCGACGCTGGCGACGATCCAGGTCGTGCAGAGCCATATCCACGCGCTCGGTCAGTGCCGCAAGATCATCCGCAAGCTCGGCCTCAAGGCCGAGGTCGCGGCGGACACCGCAGGCTCCGCCCGGCAGGTCGCGGAAGCCGGCGACGTCACCCGCGCCGCCATCGCCCCGCGCATCGCGGCCGACGTTTACGGCCTCAACATTCTCATGGAGGACATCGAGGACGAGAAGCACAACACCACCCGCTTCGTCGTGCTCTCGAAATATCCGGAATATGCCCGCCACGGTGCCGGCAAGACGGTGACCACGCTGATGTTCCGCGTCCGCAACATTCCTGCCGCGCTCTACAAGGCGATGGGCGGCTTTGCCACCAACGGCATCAACATGACCAAGCTGGAAAGCTACATGGTCGACGGCCTGTTCTCCGCGACCATGTTCTACGCCGATGTCGAAGGCCATCCGGACGACCCGGCGCTGCGGCGCGCGCTCGACGAGCTCTCCTATTTCTCCAAGGAGATGAAGATCATGGGCGTCTACCCGGCGAGCGACTTCCGCTCGACCATCGAGGAGCCGGCGGAGTAGCGGTTTCCGCTCTGATCGCAGCGATGCCCGTCATTGCGAGGAGCAAAGCGACGAAGCAATCCAGGGGGACGTGGAGCGCGGCCGCCCCTGGATTGCTTCGCTTTGCTCGCAATGACGGTCCAGCCCGAGCGAAAGCCGTCTTCAGGCGGCTCTGACGAGGCCCGGCGTTGCGCCCTTGCCGCGCACCTCGGCCTCCTCGAATTCCGCCTCCGCGATCGCCCGGCCCAGCGCCGCGTGCAGCGCCTTCGCGGTCTCCAGCGTCAATTCGACGCCGGCCCGTGCCCCGGCATCGAGCCGGGCATTGACGAAATCCAGTGTGATGACGTCCGCCAGCGGCGCGTGGCGGGCATGGTCATAGGCGACGACGGCCTGCGTCAGCGCAAACCAGGCGTCGCCGCGCTTGGCCATGCCCTCGACCGGGACGATCTCGACAATCGACGTGCACATTGCTTCCGACCCTCCGGTTACGACAGGTGCTTGCCGAAGAACGCGAAGATCTTGCTCCAGGCGTCCATGGTCTGCTCGGGGCGATACATTGGCCGATGCCAATAGAAGAAGCCGTGGCCGGCACCGTCGTAGCGGTGGAATTCGTAGGCCTTGCCGCATTTCTTCAGCTCGGCCTCGTGCTGGTTGACCTGTTCGGGGCTCGGCGCGCGGTCCTCATTGCCGAAGATGCCGATGAGCGGGCACGAAAGGTCTGTGGTCAGCGTGATCGGCGAGACCGGCGTCTTGGCGTTGAGGTCCTCCGGCGCCATCACCACGCGCCCGCCCCAGAGCTCGGCGCAGGCGTCGACGTCGTGCTTCTGGCAGGCGTAGAGGAAGGCGTGACGCCCGCCCGAGCACGAGCCGAACAGCGCGACCTTGCCGTTGTGCTCCGGCTGGCTGCGCGCCCATTTAACCGCTGCTTCGGTATCGCCGATAACCTGCGCATCGGGCACGCCGCCTTCGGCACGCACCCTGGCGGCGACATCGTCCGGCGTGCCGGGGCCGGAGCGCTCATAGAGATTGGCGCAGATTGCGATATAGCCGTGGTGGGCGAAGCGCCGCGTCGTCTCGATGTAGAATTCGCTCCAGCCGGGCAGGTGGTGGACCAGCACCACGGCCGGGAAGGGGCCGGGGCCCTCGGGCTTGGCGACATAGGCGGTGATGGGATCGCCGCCGTCGCCGGCAATGGCAACATTCGTGCAGGTCATGCCTCGGTAGAACGACATCGCGGTCCTCCATAGGTATACGACCGGCGCACTCAACGCCGGCTTCGAGCCATCTTCATGGCGAGGTCACGCCGCTCACCAGGGGCGCGGACCCTCCATCGTCGAAACATGGGCCGAAACGACCTTCCAGCCCAGATCGGGAAAGCGCACCCAGCTCTGGCTCTGGCGCCCGATCACGTCGCGACCGCGCACCTTGAACTCGAGGTTCACGGTGGCGAAGTCGCGGCCGAGGGTCAGGATCTCCAGCCGGATGCGCTTCTCCTTGATCCCCGGCCCCGGCGGGCGCGCGACGCGGTGGGCATGGATTTCGGAAAAACCGTAGCCGTTCTCGCCGAGAGCGTAGCGGATGGTGTGCGGGCTGTCCCAGAAGCTGGCGTCGAGCACGTCGACGTCCTTGTCGATCAGCGCCTGCTCGTAAGCCTCGAACAATGTGCTGATCTCGGCGACCACCTCGGGCCGGTTCGGGGTCAGGTCGGTCACGCGGCATCCTCCATGGCTTGTGCGACGGCGATCAGGCTGGCGTCGCTGCCGCGGGCGCCGATGATGGACAGGCCCACCGGCGCACCCTCGACGGTCGCGCCCGGCAGGCTGACCTGCGGATGGCCCGCCAGCCCGCCTTGCGCGCAGAGGCAGGTGATGCGATCGCGCAGGGGCTGCAGCGCCGGGATGGACTGGCCTCGCAGCGGCGCCGGGAAGGGCGTCGTCGGCAGGCACAGAATCGTTCCCGGCGGCAGCAGATGGCGCAGCCGGGCCCGCGCCTCCTCGCGCATCAGGGCCGCCCAGTTGCGATCGCTTGCCGGCACCTGCGAGCCGGCGATGAGTCCGGCGGCGACGCTGAAGGCCATCCGCGGGTTGTGCTGCTCGATCCAGGGCCGAAAACTCTGCCAGGCTTCCACCGGCTGCAGGCTGCGCTGCGCCCGCGCCCAGACGGACAGGCCCTGCGGGGCCATGAGCTCCTCGCGCGGCGAAGAGCCGACCACTCGCGCCAGCCGTTCGACCATCGGGTGCAGCGCCGCGGCGACCTCGGGGTCGGCAAAGCCGAAGGCATCGACCGCGATCAGAAGCTTGGTCGGCAGGGGGCCGGGCTTCTCGCCCAGCATCACCGTGCCGACGCGCGCGAAGGTCCGCGCGTCGCGGGCGAACCAGCCTGCGGTGTCCGAGCTCGGCGCCTGCGGCATCAGCCCGGCCAGGTCGATCCGGCCATGGCTCGGTCGGATGCCATAGATCCCGCAGAAGCTCGCCGGCACGCGCATCGAGCCGCCCGTATCGGTGCCGAGCGCGGTATCGCACAGTCCGGCCGCGACGGCGGCGGCCGAGCCGGAGGAGGAGCCGCCCGGCACGCGCTCCGGCGCGGCGCTGTTGAGCGGCGTGCCGTCGAAGGCGCTCTCGCCGAGAATTCCAAGCGAAACCTCGTCCGTGATCGTCTTGCCGACCAGCTCGGCACCGGCGTCGAGCAGCGCCTGCACCGCCCAGGCGTTGCGCGCTGGGACCGGATTGGCTTTCGCCCAGTCGTGGTTGCCGCCCCCGGTCGCAACACCCGCGACGTCGAACAGGTCCTTCACCGCGAAGGTCAGGCCCGAGAGCGGCAAGCCCGGCCGGCCCGCGATATGGGCCCGCGGGCCAGGAACGAAGGCGTTGATCGCGTCGGTCATTGTTGGATCGGCTCCGGTCTGCCGGCCGCCGCCGGCTCCTGTTCGGGGGGGCGCAAGGAGAAGGTCTCGACAGCGCGCGCCGCCGGGGCGATGCAAGCACCGAGCCGCAGCGGCTGCAGCGCCCGCATGTCAGATCCGCTCGCCCTCCAGCGCCCAGGCGCGCACCAGCGTATTGGCGATGGCGATATGCTGCGGGCACACCAAACCCTCGGGATGCCGGCCTTCGAGCATCTGCAGCACTTCCTCGCGCGGGAACCAGCGGCCGGCCTCGAGCTCGGTCATGTCGAGCGTGATCTCGTCGCCGAGGGATTCGGCGATGCAGCCGACCATGATCGAGGACGGGAAGGGCCAGGGCTGCGAGGCGATGTAGCGGACTGTGCCGACCCTCAGGCCCGCTTCCTCCCAGCTCTCGCGACGTACGGCATCCTCCAGCGTCTCGCCCGGTTCGACGAAGCCGGCGATGCAGGAATACATGCCCGGTGCGAAGCGTGCCTGGCGGGCCAGCAGGCAGGAATCGCCGCGCGTCACCAGCATGATCACGACCGGATCGGTGCGGGGGAAATGCAGGGCGCCGCAGACCGTGCATTCACGCCGCCAGCCGGAGGTGCCGGCGACGGTCTGGCCGCCGCACTGGGCGCAGAAGCGGTGCCGGGCATGCCAGTCGAGCACGGCCTTGGCCTCGCCGAGCGGGCCGACCTCGTCTTCCGGCACCAGCCGCTTCAGCGCCACCGAGCGCAGATCGGTGACGACCAGTTCGGAGCGTTCCTTCAGGGTTTCGGCCAGGGCCCGGTCGAGCAATCGTCCGAAGCGCGGAGAGCCGTCCTCGGCCATGCCGAGGAAAATCTCCTCCAGCGCCGGCCCGAGCATTTCCGCCTCGCCGTGGCTGAACCACACCGACAGCGTCTCGCCATCGATCCGGTTCAGGATCGGCGTCTCGCCGGCGACCGCGGCGATCAGCGTATCGGAGCGATGACGCAGCGCCGTCACCGCATCGGGCTTGTTGCGCAGATCCTCCCGCCGGTCGAGCCGGTTGACCGCGAAGCCGGTCAGGGAAGAGCGTTCGCGGCGGGGCAGCGTATCGTTCATGCCTTGGGTCTAGACCCGCGAAGCCCCGCCGCGCAAGCGCCTCTCACGCCTCGTCGCGGCCGCGCAGAAGATGGATGATCCCGGAGAAATCCGTGCCGCCCTGACCCCAGGCATTGTGCAGCGCGAAGAGCTGGGCGGCCGCTGCGCCGAGGGGCGTGGACGCGCCCGCAGCCTGCGCCGCCTCCTGCGAGAGCTTCAGGTCCTTCAGCATCAGCGCCGAGGCGAAGCCGGGCTTGTAGTCGTTGTTGGCCGGAGAGGTCGGCACCGGCCCCGGCACCGGGCAATAGGTCGTCAGAGACCAGCACTGCCCGGAGGACGTCGAGGCCACGTCGAACAGGGCCTGATGCGAGAGGCCGAGCTTCTCGGCCAGCACGAAAGCCTCCGAGACGCCGATCATCGAGATGCCAAGGATCATGTTGTTGCAGATCTTCGCGGCCTGTCCGTTGCCGGCGCCGCCGCAATGCACGATCCGGCGCCCCATCTTGGCCAGGATCGGCTCGCCACGGTCGAACGCCTCCGCCGTGCCGCCGACCATGAAGGTGAGGGTCGCGCCCTTGGCGCCGCCGGTGCCGCCCGAGACCGGCGCGTCGAGCGAGGCGCAGCCGTGCTCCGCTGCCAGCGCATGGGCCCTGCGCGCGCTCTCGACATCGATCGTCGAGGAATCGATCAGCAGCGTGCCGGGCTTCACCGCCGGCAGGATATCGGCCCATACCGAGAGCACGTGCTTGCCGGCCGGCAGCATGGTGACGACGATCTCGGCTTCCGCGACGGCCTCCTTGGCCGAACTCGCGATGCCCACGCCCATCTCTGCCGCCGCGTCCTTCGACGCCTGCACGAGATCGAACGCTTTGACGCTATGCCCGGCCTTGACGAGGTTCCCGGCCATCGGGCCGCCCATATTGCCGAGGCCGATGAAGGCAATGCTGGTCATGGTCGTCTCCTCTCGTCGTTCTTGGTATTATCCCAGACTGCTCGAAGAGCAGATCCGGGATCGTCATCAGAAAAGGCGCTTTCCCGTCTTGCGATCCCGGATCGCCGTCCGGCGTCCGGGATGACGTCTTCGGCGTCAATTCCCCTTCGCCCGCCCCACCAGCCCGCGCGCCACGATCATCCGCATCACCTCGTTGGTCCCCTCGAGGATCTGGTGGACGCGCAGGTCGCGCACGATCTTCTCGATGCCGTAATCGGCCAGATAACCGTAGCCGCCATGGATCTGCAGCGCGTCATTGGCGACCTCGAAGCCGGTGTCGGTGGCGATGCGCTTGGCCATGGCGCAGAGCTTCGTCGCATCCGGCGTCTTGGCATCGAGCGCCGCGGCGGCACGCCAGAGCAGGGTGCGCGCTGCCTCAAGCTCCGTCGCCATGTCCGCGAGCTTGAATTGCAGCGCCTGGAAATCGGCGATGGCCGAGCCGAAGGCCTTGCGCTCCTTGGCATAGGTGATGGCCTTGTCGAGCGCTCCTTGCGCGCCGCCGATCGAGCAGGCGCCGATATTGAGCCGGCCGCCGTCGAGCCCGGCCATGGCGATCTTGAAGCCGATGCCCTCCGGGCCGAGACGGTTGGCGACGGGGACGCGGCAGTTCTCGAGGATCACGGCTCGCGTTGGCTGGGCGTTCCAGCCCATCTTCTTCTCGTTGGCACCGAAGGACAGGCCGGGCGTGTCCTTCTCGACGACGATGGTCGAGATGCCGCCGGGGCCGGCCTCGCCGGTGCGCGCCATCACGACATAGATGTCCGACACGCCGGCGCCTGAGATGAACTGCTTCTGCCCGTCGAGGATGTAGTGGTCGCCGTCGAGCACCGCCTTGGTCTTCAGAGCGGCGGCGTCGGAGCCGGCGCCGGGCTCGGTCAGGCAATAGCTCGCCAGATGCTCCATCGTGCAGAGCTTCGGCAGGAAGCGCTGGCGCTGTTCGTCCGAGCCGTAGCGGTCGATCATCCAGGCGCACATGTTGTGGATCGAGATATAGGCCGCGACCGTCGGACAACCGGTCGAGAGCGCCTCGAAGATCAGCGCGGCGTCGAGGCGCGAGAGGCCGGAGCCGCCGACATCGTCGCGGATGTAGATGCCGCCCATGCCGAGCGCGGCGGCGGCACGCATCTCCTCGAGCGGGAAGTGCTTTTCCTCGTCCCAACGCATGGCATGGGGGGCGAGCGTTTCGGCGGCGAAGGCGGTGGCCATCTCCTGAATGGCGAGTTGATCCTCGGTCAACGAGAACATGGCCACCTCGCTGTCGTCAGTTCATCGTCGGGATGACGAAGCTCGCACCGTCCTTGATGCCGCTCGGCCAGCGCGCCGTCACCGTCTTGGTCTTGGTGTAGAAGCGGATCGAGTCCGGGCCGTGCTGGTTCAGGTCGCCGAAGGCGGAGCGCTTCCAGCCACCGAAGGTGTAGTAGGCCAGCGGCACCGGGATCGGCAGGTTGATGCCGACCATGCCGACCTGCACCTTTGAGGCGAAGTCGCGCGCCGCGTCGCCGTCGCGGGTGAAGATCGCAGTGCCGTTGCCGTATTCGTGGTCGTTGGTGAGCTTCAGCGCCTCTTCGTAGCTCTCGGCGCGCAGTACCGAGAGCACCGGCCCGAAGATCTCCTCCTTGTAGATGCGCATGTCCTTGGTGACGTTGTCGAACAGGCAGCCGCCGACATAGAAGCCGTTCTCGTAGCCCTGCATCTTGAACTCGCGGCCGTCGACCACGAGCTTGGCCCCTTCCTGGACGCCAATGTCGACATAGGACTTGATCTTCTCCATCGCCGCCTTCGAGACGACCGGGCCATAGTCGGCGTTGAGGTCGGTCGAGGGGCCGATCTTGAGGCTCTCCACGCGCGGGATCAGGCGCTTGACCAGTTCGTCGGCCGTGGCCTTGCCGACCGGCACCGCTACCGAGATCGCCATGCAGCGCTCGCCGGCCGAGCCGTAGCCGGCGCCGATCAACGCATCGACCGCCTGGTCCATGTCGGCGTCGGGCATCACGATCATGTGGTTCTTGGCGCCGCCGAAGCATTGCACGCGCTTACCGTTGGCGCAGCCGCGGGCGTAGATGTATTCCGCGATCGGGGTCGAGCCGACGAAGCCGACCGCCTTGATCTCGGGATGGTCGAGGATCGCGTCGACCGCCTCCTTGTCGCCGTTGACGACGTTGAGGATGCCGGGAGGGCCGCCGGCCTCGACGAAGAGCTCGGCGAGGCGCATCGGCACGCCGGGATCGCGCTCCGACGGCTTCAGGATGAAGGCGTTGCCGCAGGCGATCGCAGGGCCGAGCTTCCAGAGCGGGATCATCGCCGGGAAGTTGAACGGCGTGATCCCGGCGCAGACGCCCAGCGGCTGGCGCATCGAATAGATGTCGATGCCGGGGCCGGCGCCGTCCGTGAACTCGCCCTTCATCAGGCCGGGCACGCCGAGAGAATATTCGATCACCTCGACGCCGCGCTGGATGTCGCCGCGGGCATCCGGGATGGTCTTGCCGTGCTCGCGGGCGAGCAGCTCCGCCAGTTCGTCGTTGTTCTGCGCGATCAGGTCGAGGAACTTCATCAGCACGCGGGCGCGGCGCTGCGGGTTGACCGCGGCCCATTTCGGCTGCGCCTCGGCCGCGTTGCGGACGGCGGCATCGAGTTCGGCTGCCGAGGCGAGAGCGACCTTGCCGATCACCGAGCCGTCCATCGGCTGGTAGATGTCGGCCGTGCGGCCAGAGGTGCCGGCGACGTTCTTGCCGCCGATGAAATGTCCGACCTGACGCATGGGCGCCCTCCCTACGAATGGCTGTTGTGACGATCCCATGGTTTTCCTACCATTCTCGTTTGCGCACGGCTATAGCGAGAGCGGAACGCCAGCCGTGCAAAAACGCAAATATGAGGAGGGAGGCTTGGAGCGCTTCGACTGGGACGATCTGCGTTTCTTTCTCGCGGTGGCGCGCTCCGGGCGCCTCACGGCGGCGGCCCGCCGTCTCGGTGCGGACCATGCCACCGTCTCGCGCCGCATCACCTCGCTGGAGGAGGCGCTGAAGGCCAAGCTGTTCGAGCGCCGCCCCCAGGGTTACACGCTGACGGCGCATGGCGAGCGTCTGCTCGCCAAGGCCGAGAGCATGGAGACCGAGGCGCTCGCGATCCAGAGCGATATCGGCGGCGCCGACATGGCGCTCTCCGGCACGGTCCGGATCGGCGCGCCGGACGGCTTCGGCACCGCCTTCCTCGCGCCGCGGCTCGCGGTCTTCGCCAGGGCCTTTCCCGGGCTGGAGATCCAGCTCATCGCAATGCCGCGCCTGCTCTCCTTGTCGAAGCGCGAGGCCGATGTCGCGATCACGCTCGCGCCGCCGAAGGAGGGCAAGGTGGTGGCGCGCAAGCTCGCCGACTATCGCCTCGGCCTCTACGCTTCACGGGATTATCTTGCCGCGATGCCGCCGGTGACGAAGCCCGACGATCTCTTCGAGCACCGCATCATCGGCTATATCGACGACCTGATCTTCTCGCCGGAGCTCGATTATCTCGACGAGGTCGCCAAGGGATTGCGCGCCCATGTCCAGAGTTCGAGTGTGATTGCGCAGATGAATGCGGTGGTGGCGGGGGCCGGCATCGGCGTCATCCACCATTTCATGGCTCACGATGACCCCCGGCTCGTGCCGGTCCTGCCCGAGGCGGTGCAGATCACGCGGTCCTTCTGGCTCCTGGTCCACGCCGACCTCAAGGACGTGGCGCGGGTGCGCGCGATCGTCGATTTCGTCGTCCGCGAGGCCAAGGCGGCTCGATCGCTCCTGATGGGCGAGGCGAAGCCGGAGCTGCGATCGGCGGCGGAGTAACCGGCCGGTCGGAGAGGCGCGGTCGGAGCAACCTTGGCGGTCTAGGCTTCCGCAACCGCGGAGCAGACCCGGTTGCGTCCCTCCTGCTTGGCGGCATAGAGCGCCCGGTCGGCCCGGTTGAGGCTGGCGCCGAGTTTCTCGGCACCGCTGATCTCGGTGACGCCGATGGAGACTGTGAGGGTCATTTCCTCGCCGGCCAGCATCAATGGTTGGCGGGCGATCTCCCGGCGGATCTCCTCGGCCAGGCGGCAGGCCTCGTCGAGACCGGCGCCGGCGAACAGGATCGCGAATTCCTCGCCGCCGACCCTCGCCAGCAGATTGGTCTCGCGCTCGGCCAGACGGCTGAGATTGCGGGCGACCGCGTCCAGAACCTGGTCTCCGCCGTCATGCCCGTGACGGTCGTTCATCTGCTTGAAGTGGTCGATGTCGAGAAGGGCGATCGAGACTGGAAACCCGCCTTGCCGCGCGGTTTCGACCAGGGCCGGACCATGCTCGAAGAAATGGCGGCGGTTGAACAGGTTGGTGAGATAGTCCCGGGCCGCGAGCTCCTGCAGCCGCTTGAGCCGGATCAGCGTCTCGACATTCGAGGCGATGCGGCACTGCAGCTCCTCGAGCACGAAGGGACGTGAGACGAAGTCATGCGCGCCGGCCTTGAGGAAGCCGGCTGAGGTCTGTCTGTCGGTCGAGGACGAGATGCCGATCAGGCGGACCTTGGGATGGCGCCGCCGGATCCGGCGGGCGAGTTCGAAGCCGTCCATGTCGGGCATGTAGTAGTCGCTGACGACGAGCTCCAGATCGGGATTGGCGTCGAGCAGGGAAAGCGCCTCGGCGCCGGAACCGGCTTCGACCACGACATATTGCTGGATCGACAGCATCCGCGCGAGCACCTTGCGGGTGGTGCGCGTGTCGTCCACGACGAGGATGCGGGTGTTCCGGTTGTCGAGCGCGCGCTTGACGGTCGCGACGAGGTTGCCGAGCGCGAATTCATTGTCCTTCAGGACATAGTCGATGATCTCGCGCTCCATGACGCGTCCGCGCGTGGCGAGGTCGAAGGTCGCGGTAAAGACGACGGTCGGGATGCCGTGGGCGACGGTCCAGTCGAGAGCCTCGCCGCGGGGCGCATCCGGCAGGTTGAGATCGACCACCGCGATCGCATAGGCTCCGGGCGCCGCGACGATCAACTCGCTGAGGTCCTTGAGCGAGGCGCAGGTGGTGACGGGAAGCCCGGTTTCCGCTTCGAGGAACTGCCGCAGGGCGATCGAGAATGTGCGCGAGTCCTCGATCACGAGGATTCCGCGCCCGTCCTTTTCGGGGTGATGATCCACAATCGCCGTCGTCAAAGCATTCATGCTCCATCTACGGCGTCGCCAAGTTTAATTTTCCGTCACGATCGTTGCGCGAGGGCCTCGCGGAGCGAGCGGTTCTCTAGATGCGCCACGGCAGCACGTTCGGCGGGAGGCGGCGGCCGAGAAGATCCAGCAGCAACATCGCCGCGAGGATGACGGCGGAGGCGCTGATTGCGATGGCGGCAGCCTCCCCGGCAAGCCCGGCTTCCTTGAGGCTGAACAGCACGACCCCGAGCGTCTCCGTTCCGGAGGACCACAGGAGCGCCGAGACGGTCAGTTCGTTGAACGCGATCAGGAAGACCATCAGGGCCGAGACCGCGGCGGCGGGCGCGAGGATCGGCGCGACGATGAAGCGCAGCATCTGCCAGAGGCCGGCGCCGTCGAGCCGGGCTGCTTCCTCATGATGCGCCTCGATCTGCGCCATGGCCGCCAGCGGGGCTTTCAGGGCCAAGGGCAGGAAGCGCGCAAGATAGGCGAAGAGGATGATGAACGGCGTGCCGTAGAGGCTGATGCCGATGCCGGGCAGGGGCCGCAGGAAAAGCAGAATGCAGGCGATCGCCAGCACCACGCCGGGCAGGGCGTAAGGCAATTCCACGACGAGCTCGGCCGCGCGCCTGAGCTTGCCCATCCGCCGTTCGAGCCCGTAGGCGAAGGCGATCGAGCCGAGCGAGAGCAGGGCCGCGGCCGTGGCCGCGAACCAGAACGAGTTCCAGAAGGCTCGGATGGTGACGGCCTGCCGGAACAGGACCTCGGCAAACTTGTCGAAGGTCAGGCTGTGCCAGGTGAGCGGCACGCCCAGCGCGGGCGTGAGGGCCTCGCTCAGCAGTGCGGCGAAGGGGAGGCAGAGTTTGACGGCGAGCAGCAGGCAAAGCGCGGCCGTGACGAGGCCGCGGGCCGGGCCGAGCCGCCAATAGGGTTCGAGCGGTCGTTCGATCTCGACCTTGCCGCCCCGGCGGCGGGAGACCACCATGCCCGCCAGGATGCCGAGCGCCGCCACCATGCCGACGAGCAGAGCCAGCGCAGCGGCCTCCGGCAGGCTTTCGGGGCCGAAGCTGGAGAGCCGGCGATAGATCAGCGTCGGCAAGGTGAGGTAGTTCACCGGCAGTCCGAGCAGGGCGGGGATGCCGAAATTGCCGACGCCGGCCACGAAGGCGATCAGTCCCGCCGCGATGAGTTGCGGCCGCAGCACCGGCAGCACGATGCGCGCCGTGATGGTCGCCGGCCCGGCGCCTTCCATCTGCGCCGCCTCGACGAGCGAATGCGGGATGCTGCGCAGCCCCGTCCAGAGCGTGATCGCGACGAGTGGCGCATGGTGCAGCGCCATGACCAGGATGATGCCGCCGCGCCCGAGCAACGGGTTCGTCGTCCCCGGCTCAGGCGCGAGCCCCAGCAGCATCAGCACCTGCGAATTCGGCGCGAGCAGGCTGAGGAAGGCGAGTGCCGCGACCTGCGGGGCGATCATCATCGAGAAGACGAAGCCGAAGGCGAGCGGCCGCTTGCCGCGGACGTCGGTGACGCCCAGCGCCAAGGCCGTGACGGTGCCGATCGCGAGCGCGCCCAGCGCCGAGAAGAAGGAGGTGTCGAGCGTATGCAGCGTCGCGGCGACCGCCGCCCGGCTCGTCAGGGCCTCGACGGCGATGGCCGGTGCGAGCTGCCAGCCTGGCGCGACGGCGGCAAGGAGGAGGCGCAGGAACGGCAGCCCGCCGAAGAGCACGGCGGCCGCGACGACAAGCGCGGGCAACCCCGCTTCGGCCGGCATCAGGAATTGCGGAAGCCGGAGCGCGGGCGCGCGCTCCGGCTTCCGCGACTGACGCAGGACGAGCGTCATCGCGCCCGATGCCCGGCAGGCAAGCTTGCCCTCATTCGAAGATCGAGCCGAAGTGCTTGCGAGCGGCGGCCGATTCCGCGAGCGCCTTGGCCGCGTCGAACGGCATCAGCTTGATGGCGTCGCGGGCCGGATATCCCGCCGGCAACGCGACGTCGGGACGAGCCGGGACGTAGCCCTGCTTCAGCGCGACTTCCTGTCCCTCCTTCGAGAGCACGAAATCGATGAATGCGTGAGCCGCCGCGCTGTTCTTGGTGCCCTTGAGCACGGCCACCGGCTCGCTGACCGAGGACACGCCTTCTACGGGGAAGACGAAGGCGACCGGCGCACCCTTGGCCTTCTCGCGGATCGGCATGAAGTCGACGATCATGCCGTAGAGCTTCTCACCGGTGGCGACCTGACGCAGGATGTCGCCATTGGCGCCGGCGGCCACCGTGCCGTTGTCCTTGAGGGCCTCGTAGTATTTCCAGCCGTCCTTGAGGTTGCTGGTCAGCGTGATGGTGTGGATCAGGGCGGCGCCGGAATTCAGCGGGCTCGGCATAGCGATCTGGTTCTTCGCCTCCGGCCTGGTGAGATCGAGCCAGCTCTTGGGCTGCATCGTCGCCTTGGTATTGTAGACGATGCCGGTGGTGATCAGCTTGGTCGCGAACCAGAACTTGGCCGGATCATGGATGCCGGCGGGATAGGCCGAGACGTCGGCCTTGTCGTAGGCTTCGAGTCGGCCTTCCTTCTTCAGCCCTTCCATTGTCACGGAATCGGCGATCAGCAGCACGTCGGCCTGCGGCGCGCCGGCCTCGAACTCGGCCCTGAGCTTGGCCAGGATGCGCGGCGTTCCATCCCTCACGAAGGAGATGTCCACCTTCGGATACTTCGCCTTGAAGGCGTCGATGGTCTGCTGGGCGTCGGTGTTGGGCTGGCTCGTATAGAGCACGAGCTTGCCCTCGACGCCCTCCGCCCTGGCGCCGAATGTCGCGACGAGGAGGCCGGCTGCCACCGTGAGGGCGCCCAATGCCTTGCGCTGCATGTTGTTCTCCATCTCTGCCCGCGTCTGCGGATGGCGCTGCGGGTAGACCCTGCGCGTGACAGTTCCGTGAAGCTCGTGTGGTAAATGGCCGCCCAGCGCGTGTCACCCGTGCGCATCGCCGGATTGCCATCCCGGGCTCGCAATGGCAGGTCAGAGACGCCACATTGCAGGCAGGTGTTCACGTTCAAGAAGCCGGGAACAGATCATGTCTTCCAAGCTCGACCAGCTCCGCGAGATGACCACCGTCGTCGCCGATACCGGTGACATCGAGGCGGTGCGTCGGCTCAAGCCCGTGGACTGCACCACCAATCCGACGCTGCTGTTCAAGGCGGTCGAGACCCCGGCCTACGCTCACCTCGTCGAGGAGGCGATCGGCTGGGGACGGAAGCAGGGAGGCGGCGAGAAGGCGGTCCAGGCCGTCTGCGATCGCCTGGCCGTGAGCTTCGGAACCGAGCTGACCAAGATCGTGCCCGGTCGCGTCTCGACCGAGGTCGATGCCGACCTGTCCTTCGACGGCAAGGCGACGATCGACAAGGCGCGGGCCATCATCGCCGCCTACAAGGAGCGCGGGGTCGAGAAGGAGAGAATCCTGATCAAGATTGCCTCGACCTGGGAAGGGCTGCAGGCCGCCAAGGTGCTGCAGGGAGAAGGCATCGACTGCAACCTGACGCTGCTTTTCGCGTTGCCGCAGGCTGTCGCCGCCGCCGATGCGAGGGCGTTCCTGATCTCGCCCTTCGTCGGTCGCATCCTCGATTGGCACGTCAAGGCAGGCGGAGGGCCCTACACCGCGGAGACCGACCCCGGCGTCGTTTCGGTACGCAGCATCTACGCCTACTACAAGACCTACGGGATCGACACGGTGGTGATGGGCGCCTCATTCCGCAATACCGGCGAGATCGAGGCGCTGGCCGGCTGCGACCGGTTGACCATCGGCCCCGGCCTCCTCGACGAACTCGCCGCCGCGACCGGAACCCTGCCGCGCCAGCTCGACCCGGAGGCGCCCGGCAAGGCGCCCGCGAAGCTCTCGCTCGATGAGAAGGCCTTCCGTTTCGCCATGAACGAGGACGCGATGGCGACCGAGAAGCTGGCCGAGGGCATTCGCGGCTTCGTCAAGGATCTGCGCAGCCTGCGCAAGCTCGTCACCGAAAAGCTCGCCTGAGCAATGGCGCAAGCGCGGATCGCCGTCGTCACCGGCGGCGCCAAGGGCATCGGCGCGGCGGTCGCCGCCAGGCTCGCGCAGGACGGGTTGACGCCTGTCGTCTGGGATCTCGCGGCCCCGATCGCCGCGGGACCGGCTCACATTCGCTGCGATGTCGCCGACGAGGCGTCGGTTGCGGCCGCGACGGCCGCCACCGAGCGCGAGCACGGTCCGATCGGCGTTCTCGTCAACAACGCCGGGCTCACCGGGCCCTCGACCACGGTCGCGGAGACGCCGGCGGCGCAGTGGCGGAAGATCCAGGCCGTCAATCTCGACGGGACCTTCCTGTGCTCGCGCGCCGTCGCGGCGATGATGGTGCCGCGCGGCTACGGCCGTATCGTCAACATCGCCTCGCTCGCCGGCAAGGAGGGCACGCCGACGCTTTCGGCCTACAGCGCCGCCAAGGCCGGTGTCATCGCGCTGACCAAGGCCCACGGCAAGGAACTCGCCGGAACCGGGGTCCTGGTCAATGCCGTCGCTCCGGCCGCGATCGAGACCGAGTTGCTTCAGCAGATGAGCCGGGAGACCGTTCAGACGATGATCGACAAGAGTCCGCTGAAGCGCCTCGGCACCGTCGAGGAGCTGGCCGAGCTCGTCGCCTGGCTGGCGAGCGGACGCTGCAGCTTCTCGACCGGCGCGGTCTTCGATCTGTCCGGCGGCCGCGCGACCTATTGAAACAGGGGCCGCGGCGCCGATTGACGCGGCGGTGGCGCGGGTTTCTCATGGCTGGGTCTGACAGGCGGTCCCGATCGTCGGCGGCTGCCTCCAACGGAGCCGGTCGCCATGAGCACGCCCTCTGAAACCTCCGCGCATCAACCCGCTTCCCTCGGCACCCATCTCGTCCCCCTCCGGCGCAACTGGGGCTGGCTGATGGCGGAGGGCATAGTCCTGATCATCCTCGGAGTCCTCGGGCTTGGCGCCGTGGCGCTGCTCAGCCTCGCCAGCGCGATCTGGTTCGGCGCGATGATCTTCGTCGGCGGCGTCGTCGTGCTGATCGACGCCTTTCGTCACCAGGGCTGGCGCAGCCGCCTCTGGCACATCCTGATCGGAGCGCTGTACCTCGCCGTCGGCGTGATGACCTTCGTCAATCCGCTGCTCGCGACGGCCTCGCTGACGCTCCTCGTCGGCGCTGCCCTGGTCGCGACCGGCGTGCTTCGTCTGATCGTCGCCTTCCAGAATCGGCAACTGCCTTATTGGACGTGGGTGGCGCTCTCGGGGGTGCTGTCGCTGCTGCTCGGAGGCATGATCCTGATGCAGTGGCCGGGCTCGAGCCTCTGGGTGCTCGGCACCTTCCTCGCCATCGAGCTGATCTTCCAGGGCTGGGCGGCGATCGCGCTTGCGCGGGCCATCCGTTCGACCTTCGACGGCGTCATCACGAAGCGGAACTGAGAGCTTTCGCCGGCGGTTTGTCGGGCCGTTTCACCTTTGCGTGTAGCGGCGCTTTTCACCATGCTTTTCCCTCGAAGCGGTGCGAGCTTGCGGGCCTCGCATGGCTCCCCGGTATTCATCATGCTCCGCACTGCTGCATCCGCTCTTTCCGTCCTGCTGTTCACGCTGCCGCTGCAGGCGCAGTCGAACTGGAACTTCGACCGCGCGGCGACCCAGATCGCCTTCGTGGGGCATCGATTCGGCGCGGTCGTCACCAACGGCCGCTTCGAGCACTATGACGGCACCTTCGCGATCGATTTCGACCATCCCGAGAAGAGCCGCATCAAGGTCACGCTGGACACGGCCTCCATCAAGGCAGGTTCGGCGCTGGTGGATGGCTTCATCACCGGGGCGAGCATGCTCGACAGCGCACGGTTTCCGACAGCGACATTCGTCTCCGACAGCGTGATCCGGACTGGCGAGCGCGGCCTCGACATCCGGGGCCGCCTCACGATCAAGGGTATGACGCATCCGTTTCAGGTGAGCGTGATGATCGACGGCGATGTCGACGGCGCCCGACATGGCGATGCCTTGCCGTTCCACGCCAGCGGCAGCTTCCTGCGCCCCGCCTATGACATCGGCCGCGACGTCAACATCGTGGACGACCAGATCGACATCGAGATCAGGGGCCGGCTGGCGCGATGAGCGCGTAGCCGGGGCCTATTGTCGGACGAGATGGATATCAAGTCGCATCGGGACGGCACCGGACGGGGTGCCGAGAGCAAGCCGAGGCGCTGGCACCCGGCCAGCGTCGCCTTGCACTGGTTGACCTTCCTGCTGATCCTGTTCCAGTTCTGGGTTTCCGGCCCCATGTTGGATGAGAAGCGTGATTTGCTCTCGCGCTTCGAGTTCTATCAGCTTCACAAATCCGTCGGGCTGACCATCGCGGCTTTCGTGATCCTGCGGCTCGTCCTGCGTCTTGCGGTGCGCCAGCCCGGTCCCGACAGTGCAGATCCCTGGTTGCGCCGTTCCGCCGGCCTGGTTCACGGCGCACTCTATCTCTGCCTCTGCGCCCTGCCGGTCACCGGCCTCCTGATGGCTGCCGCGGCGCCGATCGAGATTCCAACGCTCTATTTCGGATTGTTCCGCGTGCCGCATCCGCTTGGCCCGGACCCCGCCATCTACCGGCGGATGCTGTGGTTGCACCATCAAACGGGCAACATCCTGATCGCTTTGGGCAGCGTCCACGTCGCGGCGGTCGCCTGTCATATGCTGCTCTGGCGGGACGGGCTGCTCGGCCGGATGTGGTTCGGCCGGCGCTGGCAGTAGAGCTCTCTAGCGGAGAGACCCTGCCTCGTCGCTCTCGCCGGCCTCCGCCGTGACGGTTTCCGGGCGGGCCGGTTCATTGTGGAACATGGTGCGGCCACCAGCGGCTGCGGTCTGCAGCTTCTGCTTCCAGCCCTTCGGGTCGCTGCCGCCGAGGGCAACGAAATCGGCTGGGCGCGATGCATCGCTGTCGCGGCCCTGATAGACCAGCACGCCGCCTGCCGTGACGACGATGTCGCCGCGCCTCAGCGTCGGGTCCTTCAGGTACCAGTAAGGATCGGTTTGCGGATCGAGAGCGACGACCGGCGGTGTCGGCTTCGACGCGACCTCAGGCGCACGATGGCGCTGCCTTGGCCGTGGCGGCTCGTCGCGCTCGTAGATCGGCGACGCATAGAGCCGAGGGCTGCCGAAGATGGCGCGCGCCAGCCCTTCGAACAACCCGGCCGCCTGCGCCTGCGAGAGACCGCCGAGCAAAATCGCGACCGCCACTCCGAGCCGTGCCAGATCTTTGCGCGCCATTGCCGCTCTCCCTCTCCCTCGCCGGAGATAACGAGCAATGGTCGCGAAAAGTTCGCTTCGGGTTCAATGCAGCGGTCGAATTGTCTCGATGCCGTGGCCTCAGTGCTTGCCCTTGGCGGCAAGGGCCTCTGCCCGGATCGTCGAAAGCGACTTCGCCGGGGTGATCGCCTCGGGGTCGAGCAGGCAGTGGATGATAGCGGGCTTGCCGCTCTTCACCGCGCGCTCGAAGGCGGGGGCGAACTCTTCGGTCTTCTCGACGCGCTCGCCATGGCCGCCAAAGGCCTTGGCGTAAGCCGCGAAATCCGGGTTCTTCAGCGTCGTTGCCGAAACGCGGCCGGGATATTCGCGCTCCTGATGCATGCGGATCGTACCGTACATGCCGTTGTCGACGACGACGACGATGACAGGCAGATCGTACTGCACGGCCGTCGCGAAATCCTGGCCGTTCATCAGGAAGCAGCCGTCGCCGGCGAAGGCGATGACGGTGCGATCCGGGAAAAGCCGCTTGGCGCCGATCGCGGCCGGCACGCCATAGCCCATCGAGCCCGAGGTCGGGGCCAGCTGCGTCGCGAACTTGTTGAAGCGGTGGAAGCGGTGCACCCAGGTCGCATAGTTGCCCGCGCCGTTGCACATAATGGCGTCCTCGGGGAGCTGGCTGCGCAGCCAGCGCACCATCTCGCCGGGATGGAATTCGCCGGGCACGGGCGCCGGCTGCTCGCTCCAGGCGATATAGGCTTCATGCGCGGCAGCGCCGGCGCCCTTCCAGGCCGGAGCCTTCAGCGGCTCGATCGTCTTGAGCGCGGCGCAGAAGCCGGCCGGCGAGGCGTTGATCGCGAGTGTCGGGCGATAGACCCGGCCGAGCTCTTCCGGGTCGGCATGGACATGCACCAGCGGTCGGCCCGGATTGGGAATGCCGAACAGGGTGTAGGACTGGCTCGGCATCTCCGAGAGGCGCCCGCCGACCAGCAGGACGAGATCGCTCTCCTTGATCCGGGCGAGCAGCTTCGGGTTCGGGCCGATGCCGAGATCGCCGGCGAAGTTCGGATGGTCGGCCGGGAACAGCATCTGCCGGCGGAACGACACCGCGACGGGCAGGTCGAAACGCTCGGCGAAGGCCTGGAAATCGGCGATCGCCTCCGGGCTCCAGCGCGAGCCGCCGAGGATCGCAATCGGCGACCTGGCCGCAGCGAAGCGCTGGGCGAGATCGGCCATCTGCGCCGGGGCGGGGTGCTGCTCCGTCACCTGATAGGGCTCGGCGTCGGCGACATCGGCGAGGTCGGTCAGCACGTCCTCGGGCAGCGCGATCACGACCGGGCCGGGGCGGCCGGAGGTCGCGACATGGAAGGCGCGGCTGATGATCTCCGGGATGCGTGCGGCATCGTCGATCTCGGTCGCCCATTTGGTCATCGTGCCGAAGACGGCGCGGTAGTCGAGCTCCTGGAAGGCCTCGCGCTCGCGCATGCTGCCGTCGATCTGGCCGACGAAGAGGATGAGCGGGGTCGAGTCCTGGTCGGCGATATGGATGCCGGGCGAGGCGTTGGTGGCGCCGGGGCCGCGCGTCACGAAGCAGATGCCGGGCTTGCCGGTGAGCTTGCCGGCGGCCTCGGCCATCATGCAGGCGCCGCCCTCGGCCCTGCAGATGGTGACCTTCATCGAGGCGTCGTGCAGTGCGTCGAGCACGGCGAGATAGCTCTCGCCAGGCACGCAGAAGGCGTCGGTGGCGCCGTGGATCAGAAGCTGGTCGACGAGGATCTGCCCGCCAGTGCGATTAGCCATGCTGCGGCCCTCCCCAGGCCGGGTCGTTCAAAATGTCGTCGGCATGTTCGCCGAGCCGTGGGCTCGGGCGTTCGGCCACCTGCCGCACGCCGTTCATGACGATCGGCGAGGCGACAGTCGGAATATGGCCGGCCTTCGCAGCGTCACTCGGCAGGTCGACCCTGACGCCGCGCGCGATCACCTGCGGGTCGGCGAAGACCTCGCCGATATCGTTGATCGGGCCAGCGGGCACGCCGACCTTCTCCAGCGCTGCCAGCAGATCGAGTTTGGCATAGCGCTGGCAGAGCAGGTGCAGTTTGGCCGTCAGCGCGACGCGGTTCGTCACGCGCGACTTGTTGTCGAGATAGTCGGGATGGTCGGCCAGTGCCGGCTCGCCCAGCACCTCGCAGAGCTTCCGCCACTGCCCGTCATTGCCAGTGGCGATGATGATATGACCGTCCGCGACCGGGAACACGTCATAGGGCACGATGTTCGGGTGGGCGTTGCCGAGCCGTGGTGGCAGGGAGCCGGAGACCAGGTAGTTCAATGCCTGGTTGCCGAGCACCGCGATCTGCGAGTCGAGCAGGGCCATGTCGAGGCTGGCGCCTTCACCCGTGGCGTCACGCCGGCGCAGTGCCGAGAGAATGCCGACCGTAGCATAGAGTCCGGTATAGATGTCGGCGGTCGCATAGGCGGCCTTCATCGGAGCACCTTGCGGCTCACCCGTGAGCGACATGACGCCGCCCATGCCCTGGATCAGGAAGTCGTAGCCGGCGCGCGGCGCATAGGGGCCGTCCTGCCCGAAGCCGGTGACCGAGCAGTAGACGAGGCGCGGGAACTCCTTGCGCAGCGAGGCCGCGTCGAGTCCGTATTTGACGAGGCCGCCGACCTTGAAGTTCTCGATGACCACATCGGCATGGGCGGCGAGCCGCCGGACCAGCGTCTGTCCCTCCGGCGTGCGGAAATCGGCGGTGATCGAACGCTTGCCGCGATTGGCGGCGTGGAAATAGGCGGCGGAGAGATGCTCGTCGCCGGTGCCCTCGACGAAGGGCGGCCCCCATTTGCGGGTGTCGTCGCCCTCGGGCGCCTCGACCTTGACGACATCGGCGCCGAGATCGGCCAACAACTGGCCGATCCAGGGACCTGCGAGGATGCGCGCCAATTCGAGGACGCGCAGGCCGGCGAGGGGAGAGGTCGTCATGGCGGGTTCGACTCGGGCGTCATGGCCGGGCTTGATCCGACCATCTCCGGGGAGGTTCGCGTGGGACGAGATGCCCGGGTCAGGCCCGGGCATGACGGCTGACGTTGCTCAGAAGAACGCCTGCAGGCCGGTGATCGCGCGGCCGAGGATCAGCGCGTGGACGTCATGCGTGCCCTCATAGGTGTTCACCGTCTCGAGGTTCGCGGCGTGGCGCATCACCTGATACTCGATCTGGATGCCGTTGCCGCCATGCATGTCGCGGGCCTGGCGGGCGATGTCGAGCGCCTTGCCGCAATTGTTGCGCTTGACCAGCGAGATCATCTCCGGGGCCATCTTGCCGTCGTCGAGCAGGCGCCCGACGCGCAAGCTGCCCTGCAGGCCGAGCGTGATCTCGGTCAGCATGTCCGCCAGCTTCTTCTGGTAGAGCTGCGTCTGGGCGAGCGGCTTGTTGAACTGCTTGCGGTCGAGCCCGTACTGGCGGGCGCGGTGGAAGCAATCCTCGGCGGCGCCCATCACGCCCCAGGAGATGCCGTAGCGGGCGCGGTTGAGGCAGCCGAACGGGCCGGAGAGGCCGGAGACGTTCGGCAGCAGGTTCTCTTCCGGCACGATGACGCCGTCCATGACGACCTCGCCGGTGATCGAGGCGCGCAGCGAAAGCTTGCCGCCGATCTTCGGCGCGGAGAGGCCCTTCATGCCCTTTTCGAGGATGAAGCCGCGGATCTGGTTGTCATGCGCGGCTGACTTCGCCCAGACGACGAAGACGTCGGCGATCGGCGAGTTCGAGATCCACATCTTCGATCCCGTCAGCCTGTAGCCGTCGGCGACCTTCTCGGCGCGGGTCTTCATGCCGCCGGGATCGGAGCCGGCATCAGGCTCGGTCAGGCCGAAGCAGCCGACCCATTCGCCCGAGCCGAGCTTCGGCAGGTACTTCTTGCGCTGCTCCTCGCTGCCATAGGCATAGATCGGGTACATCACCAGCGAGGATTGCACCGACATCATCGAGCGATAGCCCGAGTCGATGCGCTCGACCTCGCGGGCAACCAGCCCGTAGGAGACGTAGTTGGCGCCGGCGCAGCCGTATTCCTCGGGGACGGTGACGCCGAGCAGGCCGAGCTCACCCATTTCGTTGAAGATCGAGCGATCGGTCTTCTCGTCGAGATAGGCGTCATGGATGCGCGGCGCGAGCTTCTCCTGCGCATAGGCACGGGCCGTGTCGCGGATCAGCCGCTCGTCCTCGTTCAGCTGCTCGTCGAGCAGATAGGCATCGTCCCAGGTGAACTTCGCGAGCTTGTGGCTGCCGGCCATTTTCTGTCTCTCCCGTATCGTTTGCGTCATGGTCGGGCTTGACCCGACCATCTCGGAAACCAGCTACTGGTCGCGAGATTCTCGGGTCTGCGCTTCGCTACGCCCGAGAATGACGTGTCTTAGTGATCACGCATCCACGTCGAAGCTGACGCCCTGCGCCAGCGGCAGCGTGGTGCCGTAGTTCAGCGTGTTGGTGGCGCGGCGCATATAGGCCTTCCAGGCGTCAGAGCCGGCCTCGCGGCCGCCGCCCGTCTCCTTCTCGCCGCCGAACGCGCCGCCGATCTCGGCGCCCGAGGGGCCGATATTGACGTTGGCGATGCCGCAATCCGAGCCCTCGTCGGAGACGAACAGCTCGGCCTCGCGCATGTTCAGCGTGAAGATCGAGGAGGACAGGCCGGCGCCGACCGCGTTCTGGATCGCGATCGCCTCGTCGATGGAGTTGTACTTCATCACATAGAGGATGGGCGCGAAGGTCTCGCGCTCGACCGGGCCGCACTGGCTGGGCATCTCGACCAGCGCCGGGCGGACATAGAAGCCGCCAGCGCCGACATCGACCTTCTCGCCGCCATGGACCTTGCCGCCTTCGGCCTTGGCCTCGGACAGCGCCTTCTGCATGCCCTGATAGGCGGCTTCGTCGACCAGCGGGCCGACCAGCACGCCGGCCTCGCGGGGATCGCCGATCTTCACGCTAGCATAGACCTTGGCGAGCTTCGGCACGAGCGCGTCATAGACGCTTTCATGCACGATCAGGCGGCGCAGCGTGGTGCAGCGCTGGCCGGCGGTGCCCATCGCTGCGAAGGCGATGCCGCGCAGCGCGATGTCGAGATCGGCCGAAGGAGCGACGATCGCGGCATTGTTCCCGCCGAGTTCGAGGATGGCGCGGGCGAAGCGCGCGGCGAGCTTCTGGCCGACTTCCTTGCCCATCCGGGTCGAGCCGGTGGCCGAGACGACCGGGACGCGATGGTCCTGAACGAGGATGTCGCCGAGCTCGCGGCCGCCGATCAGGACTTCGGAGAGGCCGATCGGGGCCTCGGGGCCGAAGCGCTTCATCGTCTTCTCGACGATGGCCTGCACGGCGAGAGCGGTCAGCGGGGTCTTCTCGGAAGGCTTCCAGACGACGCTGTCGCCGCAGACGAAGGCGAGCGCGGCGTTCCAGGACCAGACCGCGACCGGGAAGTTGAAGGCCGAGATCACGCCGCAGACGCCGATCGGGTGCCAGGTCTCCATCATCCGGTGGTTCGGGCGCTCGGTCGCGACGGTGAGACCGTAGAGCTGGCGCGACAGGCCGACGGCGAAGTCGCAGATGTCGATCATCTCCTGGACCTCGCCGAGGCCCTCGGAGGTCACCTTGCCGGCTTCGAGCGTCACCAGCAGGCCGAGATCGGTCTTGGCGGCGCGCAATTCCTCGCCGAGCAGGCGCACGAACTCGCCGCGGCGCGGCGCCGGCACCTTCCGCCAGGCGAGATAGGCGGACTGGGCCCGGCCGATCGCAGCCTCGGCCTCCGTCGGCGACGTCTCGCGCAGGGTCACGACGGTCTCGCCGGTTATCGGCGAGCGCGCCGACAGGCCCGCATCGGCATAGGCGCTCTCGGAGACGCCGAGGCGCTTGAGCAGGGCGAGCGTGTCTTTCGGCAGGGATGTGGCCATCTTTGTCTTCCAGCGGTCGCGAGCGGGAGCCGAAGGGCGCGTGCCCTGGGGCGCATGACATAAAGGCGCGGGAACCGAAGGCCGCCGCGCTTGAGGCCGGCAGAATGCCCTCTTTCCTGTGGCCTGGGCAACCGATATGTTCTCACCACTTGGTGAGTATTCCTCATGGATGATGCGCTCGTTCCCGGCCGCTTGTCGGTGCCCTCGCTTTCCGCGCTCGCCGCCTTCGAGGCGGCGGCCCGGCATGGCAGCTTCACCCGCGCCGCCGAGGAACTGAGCCTGACCCAAGGCGCGGTCAGCCGGCAGGTCGCCCATCTCGAGGAAGTGCTCGGTGTCAGCCTGTTCGAGCGCGTCAAGAAGCGCGTCAGCCTCACCATTGCGGGAGCAGCCTATGCCGCGGAGGTTCGCGACGGCTTGTCCCGGCTTGCCGCCGCCACGGTCTCCGCGATGGCCTTTCGCGGCGCCGCCGGCGTGCTCAATCTCGCCATTCTGCCGACCTTCGGCACGCGCTGGCTGATCCCGCGGCTGCCGCGTTTCACCGAGGCCCATCCCGGCATCACCATTAACTTCGCCACCAAGCTCGTGCCCTTCGACTTCAACCGAGAGCCGCTCGACGCCGCGGTCCATTTCGGCGATCCGATCTGGCCCGGCGCCCGCTTGCACCGCCTCATGGGAGAGGAGATCGTGCCGGTCGCCTCGCCCGCGCTCGTCGCCCGCTTCGGACTGGCCGAGCCGGCCGACATGCTGAGGGCTCCGCTGCTGCAGCAATCGACCCGGCCGCGTGCCTGGGCCAATTGGCTGGAGGAGCAGGGCCTGCCGCCGCAGCGCGCCCTGATGGGCCCGCGCTTCGAGCAGTTCGCCATGGTCTCGCAGGCGGCGGTGGCGGGGCTCGGCCTGGCCATCGTGCCGCGCTTCCTCGTCGAAGAGGAGTTGCGCTCCGGGGCCCTGGTCATCCCGGTCGACCGGTCGCTGGTCGGACAGGAGGGATATTATCTGGTCTATCCCGAGGAGAAGGCGAACCTGCCGGCCGTGACGGCGTTTCGCGACTGGCTCCTGGCCGAGGTCGGGCCGTCGGCCTAGCCTCTCGACAAGGCTGGGTTCTCGCGTCATTCATGCGCGGAATTCACCAACCGGCTCTTTGCAGGGCTGCCGCGCGAGGCTCGTCATGTCCGTCTCCGAAACCGCCGATGTCGTGATCTGCGGCGGCGCCGCGATCGGCTCCTCCGTCGCCTATCATCTCGCCGCCGATCCCGGCTTCACCGGCAAGGTCGTGGTCATCGAGAAGGATCCGACCTACCGCTATTCGGCCTCGGCGCTGTCTGCCGCATCGATCCGGCAACAGTTTTCCAGTGCGGTCAACATCCGCATCTCGCTCTTCGGCATCGATTTCCTGCGCAGCATCGGCACCCATCTGGCGGTCGATGGCGAGGTGCCGGCGATCGATCTCCACGAGGGCGGCTATCTCTACCTCGCCGGCGAGGCAGGCAAAGGAATTCTCGAAGCCAATCAAAAGCTTCAGCAGCAGGAGGGCGCCGATATCGCGCTTTATGCTGCAGATATGCTGCGCAGCAAATTCCCCTGGCTGAACACCTCGGATCTCGCCTGCGGCTCCTTCGGCGTCAGCGGCGAAGGCTGGTTCGACGGCTGGGCTTTGCTGCAGGCTTTTCGCAAGAAGGCGCGCAGCCTCGGTATTGAATACCGGCAGGGCGAGGTCGCCCGCTACCTCACCGAAAACAGCCGGGTCACCGGCGTCGAGCTTGCCGACGGCAGCCGCATCGCCTGCGGAGCAGTGGTCAATGCGAGCGGGACCCACGGCGCGAGGCTCGCGGCTACGGCCGGCATCGATATCCCGGTGAGGTCGATGAAGCGCTACGTCTTCACCTTCACCTGCAAGGGCGATGTCGATGGCTGCCCGCTCCTGATCGACACGAACGGCGCCTGGTGCCGTCCGGAGGGTCAGCGCACGGCGGAAGGCCAGCTCTTCATCGGCAGCTGCTCACCGCTGACGCCGGAGCAGGATGTCGAGTGGATCGAGGCCGACCCCTCCGTCGAGGATGTCGACTGGCCCTTCTTCGAGGAGGCCGTCTGGGCGCCGCTCGCCCATCGCATCCCGGCCTTCGAGCAGATCAGGCCGGGCCGGGCCTGGGCGGGCCCCTACGACATGTGCGGGCTCGACCACAACGCCATAGTCGGGCCGGCGGTCGGCGTCTCGAACCTCTATCTCGCCAACGGCTTCTCCGGCCATGGCCTGCAGCAATCGCCGGCGGTCGGACGCGGCATCGCCGAGCACATCGTGCATGGCCGCTATCGCTCGCTCGATCTTGCCGATCTCGGCCATGAGCGCATCGTGGCGGGCAGGCCGCTTGCGGAGGCCAACATCATCTGAAGCGAAGCATTTTCTCGCAGGCTGGATGCGTGAAGAAAATGCGATCGCCGCGATTGCCTGAGAGGAGCCCGCCATGGTCGATCCCGCCTTTGTCCGGACCATGGCGCGCTACAATGCCTGGCAGAACGAAAGCCTGATGGCGGCCGCGCAGACATTGACCGACGACGCGCGCAAGCTTGATCGCGGCGCCTTCTTCAAGTCGATCCATGGCACTTTCAATCACGTGCTCTGGGCGGACGAGGTCTGGCTGAACCGCCTCGTCGGCACGGAAAAACCGGCGGTCGGCGGGCGCGACTCCGCCAGCTATTTCGAAGGTTGGGACCAGTTCTGCGCCCGCCGGCGCCAGCGCGACCGGGTGATCCTCGAATGGGCCGAAAGCGTCCAGCCCGACTGGTTGCGCGGCACGCTGATCTGGTACTCCGGCGCCGCCGGGCGCGAGATGGGCAAGCCGCGGGCCTTCGTCATCGCGCATCTCTTCAACCACCAGACCCACCATCGCGGCCAGATCCATGCGATGCTGACGGCGGCCGGCGCCACGCCGGGCGATACTGATCTCTTCCTCGTCGACGAGGCGAGGTGAGGCTGTCTGCGGCATCGGAATGCGCCGTTCGGGATGGCCGGATGGAGCCTTAGGCCGACGGTCCTCGCTCCGCATCTTCG
This sequence comes from Allobosea sp. 67-29, assembly GCF_001898115.1. Classification (GTDB taxonomy): domain Bacteria; phylum Pseudomonadota; class Alphaproteobacteria; order Rhizobiales; family Beijerinckiaceae; genus Allobosea. Next base: position 82,487 of record NZ_MKSQ01000013.1, read on the forward strand.
GCTTCCTCGGCGCCATCCCGATGCTTCGGCGGCACGGCGGCGGTCGTATGCTGGCTGAGTCTCTGGAACAGGCCGAGGCCGATCAGCGCCAGGACGGCGAGCAGGACAAGCAGGCCGGGATAGACCAGGTCACTGATCGTCTCCCGGGTGGTCTTGGCGATCAGCACCAGAGCTTCGAGCGAGAGCGCCACGATCATGATCGACATAAACTTGGTCAGCGAGCCGCGCGCCTCGGCCGGCCGGCGCATCTCGCGATCCGCCACCACCTCCTCCTCGAACAGGAACTTGCCGACATCGGCTACGGCGACCGCGATGATGATCAGGCCGATCGCGTCCAGCATCCCGTCGAGCGCGTTCTCGCCGGTCCAGTAGCCGGTTGCGGTGCGCCAGACCGCCACGCCGATCAGCATGACCGATGCGCCGAGAAGCGCGATGGAAATCAGCGTATAGAGCAAGCGGCTGAATAGCGTCATCGTTCCCCCCTGCGCCCTCAGGCACAACGGCAAGCCAGGGCGCAGGGTTCCGCAAGCGCGACGGTGCCGGCTCGCGAGCGCATCCCTGCGCCGCATGGCCGCCTCGGCGCCGCCGTCGATTGTTCGCCATGGCGTTCCATGCTCCAAGCGCCGGATCCCTGCCGGAGTTCTCGCCCATGCCCGAGATGACGACACTCGCGACCTTTGCCCTGATCGCGCTCGGCATGGTGCTCACGCCGGGGCCAAACATGATCTACCTGATATCGCGCTCGATCGCGCAGGGCAGGGCGGCGGGGCTGATCTCGCTCTGCGGCGTCATTCTCGGCTTCTTCGTCTACATGTTCTGCGCCGCGTTCGGCATCACGGCACTGCTTTTCGCGGTGCCTTATGCCTATGACGCGCTGCGGCTGGGCGGCGCCGCCTATCTGCTCTGGCTCGCCTGGCAGGCGGTGCGCCCCGGCGGCCGTTCGCCCTTCAATCTGCGTGACCTGCCGCATGACGGGCCGCGCAAGCTCTTCGCCATCGGGCTGCTGACCAGCCTGCTCAATCCGAAGATCGCGATGCTCTATCTCGCCCTCCTGCCGCAGTTCATCGATCCCGCCGCCGGCCATGTGCTGAGCCAGTCGATCGTGCTGGGATTTACCCAGATCGTCATCAGCGGCAGCGTCAATGCCTTGATCGCGATGGCCGCGGGCGGCATCGCGCTGTTCCTGAAGACGCGGCCGTTCTGGTCGCTGGTGCAGCGCTGGCTGATGGGCACGGTGCTTGCCGGCTTTGCACTGCGCATGGCGATGGAAGCGCGGCGCTAGCCGCTTGCCGATTGCCGATGAACGCTCTTGAAACAGCGGCGAGCGCCAGCCGGCCGAGCCTGCCGAACCTCTTCACCGGATTTCTCAAGATCGGACTGATGGGCTTCGGCGGCGTCGGCCCGGTGGCGCGCCACATCATCGTCGCGGAACGAAACTGGCTCGACGATCGCGCCTATGCCGAGCTCATGGGGCTCTGCCAGGCCTTGCCCGGCGCCAACACCGTCAATGCCGCGGTGATGCTGGGAGACCGCTTCCGCGGCGCGGCCGGCGCGCTGACCTGCGTCTTCGCCCTGATGGCGATGCCGCTGCTCTCGCTGGTCGCGATCGCGAACCTCTATGAGGCGGTTTCCGATCATCCGCTGGCGCAGGTCGCGCTGACCGGGGCCGCGGCCAGCGCCGCCGGCCTCATCCTCGGCACGGCGGCGCGCCTGCTCGCCAAGGCCGACCTCGCCCGCTGGGCCTGGGTCATGGCGGCAGCCGCCTTTCTCGCCGTCGGGGTGCTGCGGCTGCCCATGCTGCCCAGCTTGCTGGTGCTCGTGCCTGTCGGCCTCGTCGCGGCCTCGCTCGGAGCGCGGCGCGTCTGATGGAACGCGGCATCTTCGGCCAGCTCATCCTCACCTTCGGCACCATTTCGCTGATGGCGATCGGCGGCGCCAACGCGGTCGTGCCAGAGGTCCATCGGCAGATCGTCGAAATCCTCGGCTGGATGGACGCGCCGACCTTCGCCCGGCTCTTCGCCATCGCCCAGACCGCGCCGGGGCCGAACGTCATGCTGGCCAGCATCGTCGGCTGGCATGTCGCCGGAACCAGCGGCCTGCTCGTCGCGACGGGGGCGATGCTGCTGCCGTCATCGGTGCTCGCGCTCGCCTGCAGCCGCGGTTTGCAGCGCTTCAGCGGCAACCGCGTCGTCAGGATCGTGACGTTGGCGCTGGTGCCGATCGCGCTCGGCCTGATGCTGGCGAGCGGCGCGGTCGCGGCGCTCGCGGCCGATGCCGGCCTCTTCGGCTTTGCGATCACGGCGGCCACGGCCGTCGTCACCTATCGCTCGAAGGTCAATCCGCTGGTGCCGATGGCGGTCGGCACGCTGGCGTACACGGCCGTCTGGGCCGCCGGCCTCGTCTGATGCCCGGATGCGACATGCAATGCGTGAATGGCGCCGCCGCCGCCATCCCTCATTGCCGCATGCAGCCCAGCCGCTAATCTGACGGCATTGTCCCATCCGGAACGAAGGCGAGTGAGCCGATGAGCGCGTTGAGTCCCGAGGAACAGAAGGTCACGGAGTGGCTGGCGAACCGCAAGGAGGGCATGGTCGCTCTGCTGCGCGAACTGGTCGATACCGATTCGGGCTCCTACGACAAGGCCGGCGTCGATGCGGCCGGCGAGGTGGTCGCTCGCTTCCATCGCGCCAACGGGCTCGATGTCGAGATCGTGCCGGACAGCCGCTTCGGAGACGCCGTCAGGGCGCGCCTGCCCAACCCGGCGGCGAACGACCAGCGTCCCGTCCTGTTGCTCGGTCATCGCGACACCGTCTTCCCGCAGGGAGAGCCGACGCGCCGGCCCTTCACCATCAAGGGCTCGCGGGCCTATGGGCCCGGCGTCGCCGACATGAAGAGCGGGGTGGTTATTTCCGCTTTCGTCGCCGCCGCTTTCGCCGAATGCGGCGGCCTGGCTTCGCCGCTGCTGATGCTGACGACGAGCGACGAGGAAATCGGCTCGCCGTCGTCGCGTCCGGTGATCGAGGCGGCGGCGCGCGAGTCGCGCTGCGTCTTCAATGCGGAACCGAGCCGCCTCCCGGCCGGCACCGAATTCGCCAGGGATCACCGGCAATCCGTCACGAGCGGCCGCAAGGGCGGCGTCTTCATGCGGGCCGAGTTCACCGGCAAGCCGGCCCATTCCGGCGCCAATTACGAGAAGGGTGCCTCGGCCATCGTCGATCTCGGCATCAAGATTCCGAAGCTCCAGGGCCTCACCGATCTCGAGAAGGGCGTCACGGTCAATGTCGGCCTGATCGGTGGCGGCCAGACCGTCAACACCATCGCGCCCAGCGCCTGGTGCGAGATCGACCTGCGCTATGTCACCGCCGTCCAGCGCGACGAGATGGTCGGCAAGATCACGGCGATCGTCGAGACGCCCGAGGTGGCCGGCACCAGTGCCGTGCTCTCGATCAAGGGCGAGTTCCTGCCGCTGGAGCGCTCGTCCGAATCGGCTGCGCTCTACGAGACCTATCGCGAGGCGGCTGCTGCTTTCGGCATCGGGGTCAATGCGGAATTCACCGGCGGCTGCGCCGATTCCGGCTTCACGGCGGCGCAGGGTACCCCGACGCTCTGCAGCGTCGGCCCGATCGGGGGCATGGCCCATACCCCGGACGAGTTCCTGGAGGTCGAGAGCATCGTCCCGGCCGCGCAGACGCTGGCGCTCGCCGTGATGCGCGCGGCCGCCAGGGTGGAATGACCGGGCACTAACGGGAGAGCAACGCGATCTTGCGGCTCAGCGACGGCTCGTCCTCGCTGAGCCGGTCGGTCAGAACATGCAGCCAGTTGAACCCGACCCAGAGTTCGAGCCGGTCGTCGATCTCTTCTGGCCCGATCTCGCCGCGTTCCGCCGCACGGACGAACATCCGGCGCGGTGACGCCAGCCGCTCCGGCATGAATTTGAAACGTAAGGCCGCGAGCGCCGTCTCGCTGCTCTGCGCTTCAGCGATCAGCCCGCGGAAGACGCGCCCCGCCGCATCCTCGCGCCAGAAGCGCCAGAGGTCGCGGGTGTAGCGCAGCAGATCCTCGCGGAGCGAACCTTCGTCGGGGACCGGGATCGCCGCGTCCTTCTCGACGCCATAGATCGCGATGAAGAGCTCCGCCTTGTTAGGCCACCAGCGATAGATCGTCGGCTTGCCGGCACCGGCCCGGCGCGCGACCTCCTCGATCGAGAAGCCGGCATAGCCCTTCTCCGCCAGGAGTTCCCGCGCGGCCGCCTTGACCGCAGCCTCGGTTTCCGGGCTGCGCCTGGCGCCGATCGAGGCGCGCCGTCTCGGCTTGGGCTCCATGGGCGTCCACCTCATTCGCTGCATCCTGCGCTTGACATAACGAAACGGCCCGTTTAGTTCAATCAATAGAAACGGAACGTTTCGTTATATGGAGACCCCGGATGATCCGATTGTTCTTTGCGCGCTTCGCGTCGCGCCTGCGCTTTCTGGCCGTCGCTATCCTCGGCGCCTATGCCGCCATCAATCTGCTGCTGGCGGCCTTGACGCCTTTCACGGCGGGCTGGTCCACCTTCGGCGTCACGGCTCTCGCGGTGCCACCCATGGTGCTGGCCATGGTCTATGGAGTGATCCCGATCGCCTTCCGCTTCGGAACGCCGCGCTGAGTCGCGCGCCTCCTGGCCGTTTCAGAAGGCCTCCTCCCAATCGCGGCTGAGGCGCATCGCGCAGTTGATCATGCCCACCATGGAATAGGTCTGCGGAAAATTCCCCCACAGCTCCCCGGTCTTGAGATCGGCATCTTCCGACAATAGGCCGAAGCTGTTGCGCCGCTGCAGGATCCGCTCGAACAACTCCTTGGCTTCGTCGCCGCGTCCGATCGCGTTCAGCGCGTCGACATACCAGAAGGCGCAGATCAGGAAGCCGGTATGCATGTAGCCGAAATCGTCCTGCGTGGCGTAGCGCAGCAGCAGGTCGCCACGCTTCAGGTCGCGCCCGATCGCCTCGACGGTGGCGACGAAACGGGCGTCGTCGGCCTTGACGAAGCCGAGCTCGGCTAGCAGCAGCAGCGTCGCATCGAGGTCTTCGCCGTCGAAGGTCGAGACGAAATGACCCTTGTGCTCGTTCCAGATGCGCTCGGAAATCACGCCCCGCAGGCGCTTGGCCTCGCTCTTCCAATAGTCCTTGCGGTCGGCTCGGCCGAGCGCCCCGGCGATGCGGGCGAGTCGATCGCAGGCAGCCCAGCACATCACGCTCGAAAACGCATGGACCGCCTCCTTTTCACGGAGCTCCCAGGGCCCGGCATCGGGTTTGTCGAAGACGCCGAGAGCCAGCTCGCCCATGCGTTCGAGCTGGCCGAACAAGGTATCCTTGCCGGGCTGGATGAGGCGGCGGTCGAAGAAGGAATGCGTCGCCGCCAGCACGACCGCGCCATAGCCGTCGTTCTGGATCTGCCCCGCGGCGCCGTTGCCGAAGCGCACCGGCCGGTGCCCCCGATAGCCGGTCAGGTGGCTCGCCTCGAACTCCGTCAGCGTTCCCCCGCGGGTGATCGGATAGAGCGGCGGCAGATGTTCCGCGCCGCTTTCCGAGAACGAATCGACGATGTTGGTGATGAAGCCGAGATAGTCTTCCATCGTCCGGGTCGTGCCGAGCCGGTTCAGCGCGTGCACGACGAAATAGGCGTCGCGCAGCCAGCAATAGCGGTAGTCCCAGTTGCGCTGCGTGCCCGGGGCTTCCGGGATCGAGGTGGTCAGTGCGGCCACGATCGCGCCGGTCTCCTCGAACGAGCAGAGCTTCAGCGTGATCGCGGCCCGGATCACCGCCGTCTGGTACTCGAACGGGATCGAGAGCGAGCGGACCCAGTCCCGCCAATAGTCGGTCGTCTTGTCCAGAAATTCGCGCGAGGTCGTCTCGATCTCGGCGCGCAGCGCTTCGTCCGAGCCGATGAAGAACGAATAGTTGTGGTCGACCGCGAAGGGCGTGCCCTCGACGACATAGGAGAGCGGTGCATTGGTGGTCAGCCGAATGGTCTGGTCCGCGCCGACGAACCGCACATGGTTGGAGCCGCGGGTGATTTCATCCGGCTCCTCGCCGATGCCGAGACAGGGCTTCAGCAGTACGCGGATGCGGGGGCGGCCGGAGACGCGCCGCACCCGCCGCACGAGTTGCGGCGGGCGGAAGAAGCGTTCGTAGCGGACGAAGCGCGGGGCGAAGTCGAGGATCTCGATGGCGTTGCCCTGATCGTCGGAAAGCACCGATGAGAGGATCGCGGTGTTGTCGAGATAGCTCTGCTCGCAGCGCGTCATGCCGACGAGCTCGATGCCGAAGAACCCCTTTTCCAGCGCCTCGTCGCCGTCATCCGCCTCGTTGTTGATGAGCGAGCAGAAGACCGGATCCCGGTCGAAACGTGGAAAGCAGCCCCACACGATGCGGGCCCGGCGGTCGATGAGCGCGGCGATCGAGCAATTGCCGATGACGCCGAGGTCGAGCGAGGCGGAGTGGTGCCCCGCGGCCGTGGTCGTTACGGTCATGGTCAGTCCTGGTTCGTCGCGGCGAAGCTGTCGGCGGAAAGACGGCCGGTTTCGGCAGCCTCGAGAAGAATGTGGCGCAGCGCCGTCGGCGACGCCAGCCGCAGCGCGGCATGGCTCTCGCGGTCACGTCCGATCCGCACGGACAGTCCTCCCATCGCGTTGACGGCCTTGAAGCCGTCCTCGTCGGTGATGTCGTCGCCGATGAACACCGGCCGGCGGCCGGCATAGGCGGGTGTCTCCATCAGCCAACCGATGGCGCTGCCCTTGCTGGCCCCCGCCGGAACCAGCTCTGCGACCGACTTGCCTTCCTGCAGACGCATCCCGGGGCCCATTGCCGCCGCTGTCCTGCGCATCAGCGCCAGCGCCTCGTCCTGCAGCGAGGGGGCGAGGCGCCAATGCAGCGCCACCGATACCCGCTTGTCCTCGACGATGATGCCGACATGGCTGTTGGCAAAGCGGACCAGATCCCGCACGGCCTCATGCAGGCTGCCCGGGGCCTCCGATTGGGCCCGCAGTTCGCCGCCGACCCGGATCTGCGCGCCATGAAGCCCGGCGATGTCGAAGACATGCGGGGCGAGCATCGTATCGAGGAAGGCGATCGGGCGGCCGGAGACGAGCGCGAGCGCGCCGCCGAGCCTGTTCCGCAAAGCCTCGAGCGCGGGCGCGACACGGCGGTCGAGCTTCACGTCTTCCGGCGAAGGCGCGATTTCGACAAGCGTACCGTCGAAGTCCAGAAAGAGAGCGATCTGCTCCTGATCTGGAACGATATTGCGCAAGCCGTAGGCAGATTCTGGCTCTATCAAGGTCGTCATCGCTGTGTATCTGGGCAAGGAAGGCGGCAGAAGAACGGCCGCCCAGCCCGATAATCCTTTCTTCTCACAATTTGCAGGGCGTCGCCCCGGAAATTTCGTCGCTGGGGTTGTCTGAATCTACTGGATGCCTAACATGCGGGACACGATTTCACCGCAAGGCCGCCACTGCTTCGCCACGCCCCCGGCCCTGCATCACGGAAACATTACGCCTTTCGCGGCGTTCTGTTCCTGCCGCCGGTGGCGAAAATCGGGCGGCCTTCCCTCGGAGAATTCGTCGCCTATGCGTCTCGTCGTCGTTTCGAACCGCGTCACCATTCCCGATCGTCATGAGAAGGCGACGGCCGGTGGCCTGGCGGTGGCTCTGCGCGAGGCGCTGGAGAAGCATGGCGGCCTCTGGTTCGGCTGGAGCGGAGTGGTAGGAGCCGCCCGCCAGGTTCGCGAAATGCAACGCGGCAACGTCACCTATGCCGTGACGGATCTCAGCGAGGCCGAGCGCGAGAGCTACTATCTCGGCTTCTCGAACCGGGCGCTCTGGCCGATCATGCACTATCGGCTCGGGCTGACCGAGTTCCAGCGCGACGACTACATGGGCTATCTCGGCGTCAACCGGCGCTTCGCCCGCGAACTGTCGGCGATGCTCAGGCCCGACGACGTGATCTGGATCCATGACTATCACCTCATCCCGCTGGCCGCCGAGTTGCGCCGCCGGGGCGTGACCAATCGCATCGGATATTTCCATCATATCCCCTGGCCTTCGGCCGACACGCTGACGGCGCTCCCGTTCAGCGCCACGCTCGTGCGGACGCTCGCCGCCTACGATCTCGTCGGAATGCAGACGGCTCCGGATGTCCGCAATCTGGTCGATTGCCTCGTGACGATGTGCGGCGCCGTCTCGGACGGGCGGCGCGTGCGGCTCGGGGTGCGTGAAACGGCGGTGCAGGCCTTCCCGATCGGGATCGATGTCGAGGCCTTCCGTCGTCTGGCCTCTGCCTCGGTGAGGCAGGCGGCCACGCCGTTGCGGGCGACGCGCGAATCGCTGGGCGAGCGCAAGCTGGTGATCGGCGTCGACCGGCTGGACTACTCCAAGGGTATCGTCCAGCGCCTCGAGGCTTTCGGCCAGTTCCTGCGCAGTCATCCGGACGAGCGCGGCCGGGTCAGCCTGCTGCAGATCGCGCCGCCGTCCCGCAGCGACGTGCCGGAATACGCCGAGCTCGACCGCATGTCCGACGAGGTAGCCGGTCGGCTCAACGCGCAGCTCGGCGAATTCGACTGGACGCCGATCCGCGTCGTCAAGAAGGCCTATTCGCGCACGGCGCTGGCCGGCTTCTATCGCCGCGCCCAGGTCGGGCTGGTCACGCCGATGCGGGACGGCATGAACCTCGTCGCCAAGGAGTATGTCGCGGCCCAGAATCCAGCCGACCCCGGTGTGCTCGTGCTGTCGCGCTTTGCCGGTGCCGCCCAGCAGCTTTCCGAGGCCCTGATCGTCAACCCCTACGATACCCACGAGGTCGCCGAGGCGATCCGCACCGCGCTGGCCATGCCGAAAAGCGAGCGCATACGCCGGTTCGAGCTGCTCTATGGCGCCATCGAGAACAGCGGTATCCACTGGTGGACGCAGCGCTATCTGGATGCGCTCACAGGTAACCGCGCGCCGGACGAGGCAGCCGAATTGCCGCCCAAGGCTAAGGCGCCGCCGAAGCGTGGAAGCCGCAAGACAGATCCCGCGGGACCGGAGCGCGGCGAGGGAACGGGCCGCGCGCCTGGAGGCGCTCGGAAGCGTAGCGTTGCCTCCGACGACGGCTCCCATCTGACGCTCGTCCGGTGAAGCGTGAATGTGATGGCACCGGCCCTGGAGGGTATCGGATGCCGCTAGCTTTGTCGGCGCCCCTTGCCGAAGGCGGGCTTTCGTCGCTAGAAGGCGCAATGATCCGGGTGGGCGACTCAGGGTCTGGACAGGCATCGTATCGTCGATGGCTGAGGAGGCGGGCGGAGGGCTGAGATCGATGCGAGGCGCTCTCGGAGGACCGGGCGTTCTGCTGCGCCGCCTCCGCGAGGTGATGGCCGCGTCCGTCAGCCCGCAGGAGCGGCTGGACCGGCTTGTCGTCCTGATCGCCGGCAACCTCGTCGCCGAGGTCTGCTCCGTCTACGTCCTGCGCGAGGACGGCTCTCTCGAATTGTACGCTACCGAAGGCCTCAACCGCGAGGCGGTCCATCTGACGACCATGCGGGCCGGAGAGGGACTGGTCGGTCTCATCGCCAGCGAGGCGGAGCCGCTCGCCTTGTCCGATGCGCAGGCGCATCCGGCCTTCTCCTACCGCCCCGAGACGGGCGAGGAGATCTACCGTTCCTTCCTCGGCGTGCCGATCCTGCGCGGCGGCGCTGTGATGGGCGTGCTCGTCATTCAGAACCGCGCCTCCCGGATCTATTCCGAGGAGGAGATCGAGACGCTGCAGACCACCGCCATGATCATGGCGGAGATGATCGCGGCCGGCGGGCTGAAGTCGCTGGCGGCGCCGGGCGCCTCGATCGGCCTCGACCGGCCGATCCACGGCGTCGGCGTTTCGCTGGCGGACGGCGTCGGCCTCGGCCATGCGGTGCTGCACGAGCCGCGCGTCACCATCACCAACCTCATCGCCGAGAACCCGGCGGCCGAGGTGACCCGGCTGGAGGCTGCCATCGGCGACATGCGCGCCTCGATCGACGAACTGATCGAGCGCGGGGACGTCGCCCACACCGGCGAGCATCGCGACGTGCTCGAGACCTTCCGCATGTTCGCTCATGACCAGGGCTGGCTGCGCCGGATGCGCGAGGTGGTGTTGACCGGTCTCACCGCGGAGGCCGCGGTCGAGCGCGTCCAGTCCGATACGCGCGCCAAGATGTTGCGCCAGACCGATCCTTATCTGCGCGAGCGCCTGCACGATCTCGACGATCTGGCGAACCGGCTGCTGCGAACGCTCACGGGCAAGGCCAACGGCGTCGCCCGCGAGGACCTGCCGGAGAACGCCATCCTGGTGGCGCGCTCGATGGGGCCCGCGGCGCTTCTCGACTACGACCGGTCGCGGCTGCGCGGCCTTCTCCTCGAAGAGGGCGGGCCGGCGAGCCACATCGCCATCGTGGCGCGCGCCCTGGGCATTCCTGCGGTCGGTGAGGTGGTGAACGCCACCGCGCTGGTTCAGGCCGGTGACGCCATCATCGTCGATGGGCAGGCCGGCGAGGTGCAGATTCGCCCGCAGCCCGATGTCGAGAACGCCTACAAGGACAAGGCCAGGCTCCGGGCGCGCAAGCAGAAGCAGTACGAGAAGCTCAAGGAGCTGCCGGCCGTCACCAGGGACGGTGCCGAGATCACGCTGCAGATCAATGCCGGCCTGATCATCGACATGCCGAACATTGCGGCGACGGCGGCCTCCGGCATCGGTCTCTTTCGGACGGAGCTGCAATTCATGGTGGCGCAGCACATGCCGACCACCAGCGAGCAGCAGGCGCTCTACGCCGCTGTGCTCGACGCAGCCGGCAGCCGCCCGGTCACCTTCCGCACGCTGGATATCGGCGGCGACAAGGTGCTGCCCTATATGGAGCGGATCGAGGAGGAGAACCCGGCGCTGGGCTGGCGGGCGATCCGCATCGGTCTCGACAAGCCGCGCCTGCTGCGGGCGCAGCTCAGGGCGATGCTGCGGGCGGGCGCGGGGCGCGACCTCAAGATCATGCTGCCGATGGTGGCGACGACCGAGGAGTTTCGGCGCGCCCGGATGATTCTGAACCGCGAGCAGGCGATGCTGGAGAAGCAGGGCGTGGCGCCGCCGCGCGACCTGCGGGTGGGCGTGATGGTCGAGGTGCCGTCGCTGCTGTTCGAGTTGCCGGAGATCGCGCATGAGGCGGATTTCCTCTCGATCGGCACCAACGACCTGATGCAGTTCCTGTACGCCGCTGATCGCGAGAACAAGCGGGTGGCCGATCGCTTCGATCCGCTCGGCGTCGGAGCCCTGAGGGCGCTCAAGCGCATCGTCGATGCCGCGCGCGAAAGCCGCTGTCCGGTCACGGTTTGCGGCGAGATGGGCGGCCGGCCGCTGGAGACCATGGCGCTGATCGGGTTGGGTTACCGCGCCTTCTCGATGTCGGCCGCCTCGATCGGCCCGGTCAAGGCGATGCTGCGTGCGCTCGACGCCGGCAAGCTCCGCGAGCGGCTCGACTGGATGCTTGCCTCGCCTGAAGGCGTGATCAATCTGCGCCCGCAGCTCGCGGCCTTCGCCTCCGAGTTCAAGGTTCCGGTCTAGCGGTGCTCCGTCGCGCCCCGTGATCGGTCGATTTCAAGAGTTGCTCCATGTCCCTACAGCTTCCGCAGGATCGTCTCGACGGCATCGTGGCGCGCCACGCCGCCGCGACCGAGGAGATCAACCACGCGAGCGATCCGGCGCGCACCGTCGAGCTGGCGAAGGAGCTGTCCGAGCTCGATCCGGTCGTCGCGGCGATCGCCTCCTGGCGGCGGGCGCAGCAGGCGCTGGACGAGGCCGAGGCGCTGATCGCCGACCCCGCCACCGACCCGGAATTTCGCGACCTCGCCTATGAGGAACGCGATACGGCCCGGGCCGAGATCGAGACCCGCGGCCGCGAGATCCTGATCGCGCTCCTGCCGAAGGATGCCGCCGACGAGCGCGGCGTCATCCTCGAGATCCGGGCCGGGACGGGGGGTGACGAGGCCTCGCTCTTCGCTGGCGATCTGCTGCGCATGTACCAGCGCTACGCGGCGCAGAAGGGCTGGAGCGTCGATGTCCTGGCCGAAAGCGAAGGCACGGTCGGCGGCTACAAGGAGGTCATCGCCGAGATCAACGGCCGCGGCGTCTATGCCAGGCTGAAATACGAATCCGGCGTCCATCGCGTCCAGCGCGTGCCCGACACGGAGGCGAGCGGGCGCATTCACACATCGGCGGCAACGGTCGCGATGCTGCCGCTGGCGAGCGATGTCGACATCGCACTCAATGATGCCGACATCCGGATCGATACGTTGCGCTCGGGCGGCGCCGGTGGCCAGCACGTCAACAAGACGGAATCGGCCGTCCGGCTGACGCATCTGCCGACCGGCACGGTGGTGCTCGTCCAGGACGAGCGCTCCCAGCACAAGAACAAGGCCCGCGCCTACGAATTGCTGCGTGCCCGGCTCTACGATCTCGAACGCAATCGCGCCGATGCGGAGCGTGCGGCCGACAGGCGTGCGCAGGTTGGATCCGGCGACAGGTCCGAACGCATCCGCACCTATAATTTTCCGCAGGGGCGCGTGACCGATCATCGCATCAACCTGACGCTCTACAAGCTCGAGGAGATGATGCAGGGTCTTGTGCTCGACGAGATCATCGACGCGCTGACGGCCGAGCATCAGGCAAGGCTGCTGTCCGAAGAGGGCATGGCCTGAGATGGCTGCGATGAAACCAAATCGCACTGGCGGCGTTGCTGACGCATCGACACCAGCAACGGGGGTAGCAACCCATGATCAAGATGTTTTCGACGATCGCGATGGCCGGCCTGATGGCCGCGGCGCTGTCGGGCGCTTCGCAGGCGCAGGAGAAGACGCTCCGCAAGATCACGTCGGGCCAGCCGGCGGCCGTGCAGGGCGCCATGACCCAGGCCCAGGCCCGCAAGGCGTGCCAGGCCGAGATGCGGGGCACGCGCGAGAGCAAGAAGTCGCTGAACCTCAAGATGAGGCAGTGCATCAACCAGAAAATGCAGGGCAACAGCTGAGCCCATCTGCAGCGGCGGCCGGACGGGTCGTCGCGGGAATAGGGGAGGGCGCCGCGCCGACCGTCGGGGAGGCGCGGCGCCTTGTCGTGCGGGCACTGCGTGCCGCCGGGATCGAGAACGCGGGCCTCGATGCCCGGCTTCTGCTCGAAGGCAGCGTGGGCGAACGGGACCTCGATCCGGGGCGTGTTCTGCATTCCGCAGACCTTGGCAAGCTCGCGGATTTCATCCAGCGGCGGCTCGCCTCCGAACCGGTCTGGCGCATTCTCGGCGAAAGGGAGTTCTGGGGGCTGACCTTCCGCCTGTCGCCCGCAACGCTCGAGCCGCGGCCGGACAGCGAGACCATCGTCGAGGCGGCCTTGCGCCAGTTGGGGCCGCGTCGCGACGAGCCGCTCTCCATCCTCGACCTGGGGACCGGGACCGGGTGCCTGCTCGTTTCCCTCCTAAGCGAATGCCGGCTCGCGACCGGGCTCGGGATCGACCTGTCCGAGGAAGCGTGCCGCATGGCGGCGGGCAACGCCGCGTCGAACGGCGTGGCCGGACGCGCAGCTTTCCGACAGGGCAACTGGGTCGACGGTCTGGCGGGCATCTACGATGTCATCGTCTCCAACCCTCCTTACATCCCGGCCTCGGAGATCGCGGGCCTTTCGGCCGAGGTGCGGGAGCATGACCCGCTCCTGGCGCTGGACGGAGGTCCGGACGGGCTGGCCCCCTATCGCGTCCTTGCGCGCGACGTGCCGCGGCTGCTCGCGCCGGGCGGCTTCATTGTCTTCGAGATCGGCGCCGGCCAGACATCTGATGTCGTCTCGATCATGGCGGCGGAAGGTCTTGAATTGCGGGCGATGCGTCACGATCTCGGGGGCCATGAGCGGGCGTTGATCTTCGCGCCTGCCTGATAATGCACAGGCTTTTGGTCGATTTCGCTTGGAGAAGCAGCCAAAAGCGGTTATGCAGCTTTCAGCCGAAGCTGGCGGCGTCGGAGCCGGAGCGTTGGGCAGCCTCTCGAACGGCAAGCCTTTGCTCAAGATCAGCGTTGTTTACGGGCGTGTTCCTGAAGCGATGCGACTGACGAGTCAGATTGAACACCGAAGGCGCTACGGCAGCCCTCGGCTTTCGGGGTTGGCACCCCTTTGGAATAAGAGCGCGTGAAGACCAGAAACGGCGCAAGGCCCCTTCAGGTCCACTCAGCCCGACACGGCGTCGCAACCCGCTGTGTGTCGAAACGCGCATGACGATGCCACGGTTGCTTTGAACACAGAAGCGCGAGACAGACGCGAATGAGACCAGGTCAGAACCGGCGTATGCGCGGCCGCAATAATAACGGCAACAATAACGGCAATCGTAAATCTCCGAACCCGTTGCAGCGTAGCTACGAATCCAACGGCCCGGACGTAAAGGTCCGCGGCACTGCGCAGCATGTCGCCGAGAAGTATTTGCAGCTCGCCCGGGATGCCCAGTCGTCCGGCGATACGGTCGCGGCCGAGAGCTATTTCCAGCATGCCGAGCACTATTACCGCATCCTGCTCGCGGCGCAGGAACAGATGACCCAGCAGTTCGGGCATACCTTCCCGCCGAATCGCGCCTTCGTCGAGGTCGAGGACGATATGGAAGAGGAGGGCGACGATGACGGGCAGGGCGGCTTCCAGCCAGGCACCGGGCCTCAGCCCGAAATGCGGCCCCATAGCGGTCACATGAACGGAAACGGCTACAACGGCCATGGCGGCCAGCGGGCCGATGGCGAGGCCGGTGACGGGCAGCAGCAGGGCAGCGGCCAGCGCTTCGACCGCCAGGGTCGCCGCGACCGCTTCAACAATGATCGCAACGAACGCCGCTTCGACCGGCAGGACCGGGGCGAGCGTCGCTTCGACCGCAACGGCGAAGGCGGGCAGGGCGGCTACGCCCCGCGGCCCGACGCGCCGCGATCCGATATCCCCGTCGGCGCTGTCGAGGAGGCTCCCGAAGGCGCTTCCGAGCAGCCTCAGGCCGAGCGTTCCTTCGATCGGGCCGAGCGTCCGCAGCGCGGCGAGCGTCGTCCGCGCCGCGAACGGCAGCCCGAGGCGGAGGCGGAGGATGTGCCGGCAGCCCTGCCATCCTTTCTGACAAATCCGGTTCGCGCCGCTGCTCCGGTCGAGCCCGCTGCCGCCGAGCCGGCTGCGCCCGCGGCGGTCGAGACAAGCGAGGAGGCTTCCGCCGAGGCGGCGCCCGCCAAGCGCACGCGCCGCCGCCGCTCGCCGCGCGAGGTGATGGACGCGCTGGGTTCCGAGGCTGACGGCTCCGCCGAGTGATCCGCACGCTTTCGACAGTTGAGAAAGGGCCCGCGAGGGCCCTTTTTTGTGTTCGCTCCGGTACTTCGATACGGGATCAGGCCGTATCCAGGGCGGCCGAAGCCTCCGTCGGGCTCAGGACATCGCCCTCCCGCAACGTTCCATCTGCGAGAATCCGGCAATAGATGCCGCAGTCGACATGGCCGTAGCCCTGCATCAGCGCCTTGGGAATCTGCATGTCGCGGGCGCCGCTGTCCGGGTCGACATTGGTGGCGGCGCAGCGCTCGATCCGCTTGATGACCTGCAGCCGCAGCCCGCCTGGGCCGTCGATGTCACGGCCGACGAGTTCGTTCTCGGCCCAGGGCTCCAGACCACTGACCATCAGGTTGCCGCGAAAGCGCAGGGGGGCGACCGGACGGCCGACGCGCTCTGCCAGGTCGGCGACGCTGGCGAGGTTGATGATCGAGACGAAGCCCGAGCGCGAATCGGTGAAACGGTAGGGCGCCGGTGCCGTCAGCAGCTTCGGTGCGCCGCGCAGTTCCTCCGGCATGAAGTCCTGAAAGAAGCGCGTGATCGCGGCCTGCCCCTCCGGAGTGGTCGTGTCGGCCCGCAGCGTCTCGTGGCCGTCCTGATGGATGACCAGTTCGCCGCTGGCATCGACGTAGCGGGTCTTCAGCCGCGCCAGCGATTCGTTGCGCATCAGCATCAGGTATTTGATCTTCGGCTGATGGACCGGCTCGGCGGGGTCGAAGCCGGACGGGCCGTTCTCGATGGCGAAGAGCCGGTCTCCGGGAAAGAAGCCGCCCGTCGCAAGCGTCGCCTCGGTCAAGCGCTCCGGTGAAAGCCCCTTGACGGGGTAGCGGTAGAGGGTCTCGATGCGCATGATCGGTCCGGCAGGTTGAAGGCAGGCGGGACCATAGCTGCCTTTCGGCAGCCCGACAGATCAAATTCTGTATCGATTGCGATCATTCCTCCGCATCCTCGCCCTCGCTGACCGAGCGCTGGCAGCCCCAGCCGGCAAGGACCGCGTCGGTTTCCTCGGCGACGAAGAAGCGCGCCGCATCCCGGTCGTAGCCTTCGGACAGCAGGCGCTCATAGTCGGTATGGACGTGGCGGACATGGCTGCCGAGCGCGAGCCACAGTGCCGTCGAGGGTGGCAGGTCCTTCATATGTCGCCGCTCCGCCAGCGCGATCACCGCTTCGGCGTCGGAGAGCGGGATGCCGGGCGCCAGCGCCCTGAGCGCCTTACGAATCGCCTGCTGTCGCTTGGTTCCGGCCATGCCCGATCTGGGCCTGCGCGACCGGCGAGGTCAATTGTGTCCGCCCCTCTTCCGTTGCGCCAATGCCACACTATCTTGAGAGGCGAAGGGCGGCCCGAGCGGCGCCCTATCTCGATGAAAGGCAGCAGGCTTGGCGTCGCTACGGGGCGCGCCTGCGGGCGGGAGTGATTTGAATGAACATTGAGAAATATACCGATCGCGCAAAGGGGTTTCTCCAGGCGGCGCAGACGATCGCCCTGCGGGAAGGACATCAGCAGTTCACCTCGGAGCATCTGCTCAAGGCGCTGCTCGACGACAACGAGGGCATGGCGGCCGGCCTGATCGACCGGGCTGGCGGCCAGTCGCGCGTCGCTCTGCAACTGACCGATCAGGCTCTGGCGAAGCTGCCCAAAGTGACGGGCGGCTCGGGCGGGCTCAACCTGACGCCTGGCCTCGCCCGCGTCTTCGACACCGCCGAGAAGGCGGCCGAGAAGGCCGGCGACAGCTTCGTCACGGTCGAGCGGCTGCTGCTCGCGCTCGCGATCGAGAAGGACACCGAGGCCGGCAAGGCGCTCTCCAAGGCCGGCGTGACGCCACAGGCGCTGAACGCCGCGATCGAGGCGATCCGCAAGGGCCGCACCGCCGATTCCGCTTCGGCCGAGCAGGCCTATGACGCGTTGAAGAAATATGCCCGCGACCTCACCGCCGCGGCGCGCGATGGCAAGCTCGACCCAGTGATCGGCCGCGACGAGGAGATCCGTCGCACGATTCAGGTTCTCTCGCGCCGGACCAAGAACAATCCCGTCCTGATCGGTGAGCCCGGTGTCGGCAAGACCGCCATCGCCGAGGGCCTCGCTCTGCGCATCGTCAATGGCGACGTGCCCGAGAGCCTGAAGGACAAGGAACTGCTCGCGCTCGACATGGGCTCGCTCATCGCGGGCGCGAAATACCGCGGCGAGTTCGAGGAACGGTTGAAGGCCGTGCTGACCGAGGTCTCTGCTTCGGATGGCGGCGTCATCCTGTTCATCGACGAGATGCACACCCTCGTTGGCGCCGGCAAGACCGACGGCGCGATGGATGCCTCCAACCTGCTGAAGCCGGCGCTCGCGCGCGGCGAGTTGCACTGCATTGGCGCGACCACGCTCGACGAGTACCGCAAGTATGTCGAGAAGGACGCGGCGCTGGCGCGGCGCTTCCAGCCCGTGTTCGTCGAGGAGCCGACGGTCGAGGACACGATCTCGATCCTGCGCGGTCTCAAGGAGAAATACGAGCAGCATCACCGCGTCCGCATTGCGGATTCGGCGCTGGTTTCGGCTGCAACCCTGTCGAACCGCTACATCACCGACCGCTTCCTGCCGGACAAGGCGATCGACCTCGTCGACGAGGCCGCGGCGCGTCTGCGCATGCAGGTCGACTCCAAGCCCGAGGAGCTGGATTCGATCGATCGCGAGATCGTCCGTCTCAAGATCGAGCAGGAGGCGCTCAAGAAGGAGAGCGATGCCGGCTCGAAGGAGCGGCTGAAGCGGCTCGAATCCGAGCTGGCCGATCTGGAGGCGCGCTCCGACGCCATCACCACGACGTGGAAGGCCGAGAAGGACAAGCTCGGCCAGGCCGCGGAGCTCAAGACCAAGCTCGACAACGCCCGCAATGAACTCGCCCAGGCGCAGCGCAAGGGCGAGTACCAGCGGGCGGGCGAGCTCGCCTATGGCGAGATCCCGCAGCTTGAGAAGAAGCTGGCCGAGATCGAGGAGAAGGGCGACAGCGCCGGCATGGTCGAGGAGGCGGTGACGCCCGATCACGTCGCCGCCGTCGTCTCGCGCTGGACCGGCGTGCCGGTCGACCGCATGCTCGAGGGCGAGAAGGAGAAGCTGCTCCGCATGGAGGAGGTTCTCGGCTCCCGCGTCGTCGGGCAGAAGGAGGCGGTGGAGGCGGTCTCCACCGCGGTGCGTCGTGCGCGGGCCGGCCTGCAGGACCCCAACCGTCCGATCGGCTCCTTCATGTTCCTCGGCCCCACCGGCGTCGGCAAGACGGAGCTGACCAAGGCGCTGGCGTCGTTCCTGTTCGACGACGACACGGCGCTCGTGCGCATCGACATGTCCGAGTACATGGAGAAGCACTCGGTCGCCCGGCTGATCGGCGCGCCTCCCGGCTATGTCGGCTATGAGGAGGGCGGGGCGCTGACGGAAGCCGTGCGTCGCCGGCCCTATCAGGTCGTGCTCTTCGACGAGGTCGAGAAGGCGCATCCGGACGTGTTCAACGTCCTGCTGCAGGTGCTCGACGACGGCCGCCTGACCGATGGCCAGGGCCGCACCGTCGATTTCCGCAACGTGCTGATCATCATGACCTCGAACCTGGGTTCGGAGTTCCTGGTGAACCAGCCCGAAGGGCAGGATAGCGACGCGGTCCGCGAGGAGGTCATGGGCGTGGTCCGCCACGCTTTCCGGCCGGAGTTCCTGAACCGGATCGACGACATCATCCTGTTCCATCGCCTCAGGCGGAAGGACATGGACGCGATCGTCGATATCCAGATGGCCCGGCTTCAGAAGCTGCTGACCGACCGCAAGATCACGCTCGAGCTCTCGAAGGAGGCGCGCGAGTGGCTGGCGGACAAGGGTTACGATCCGGCCTATGGCGCGCGCCCGCTGAAGCGCGTGATCCAGAAGTTCGTGCAGGATCCGCTGGCTGAAGCGATCCTTGCCGGCGAGATCGTCGACGGCGAGACCGTGCCGATCACGGTCGGTCCAGGCTCGTTGATGTTGGGCGATGTCGCGGCCGTGAAGGAGAAGCGGCCGGCTGGTGTCGCACTGAACTGACCTGTGACCGCCAGATGAACAGGAAAGGGCCGCGCGAGCGGCCCTTTTCCGTTTCTGGCAAGGCGACTTTGCTTATCCCCGCTTCAGCAGGAACACGGCCTGCGCGCCGAAGAGGTTCCAGAACCACCAGGGCGCGTTGACGCCGACCTTGCCGCCGGCGGCGTCGAGGGCCACGGCCCGCTCCTTCTCCGCGCCGATCAGGTCGCAGAGCGCGACGAAGTCACGGATCGTGCAGAAATGGATGTTGGGCGTGTCCCACCAGCTATAGGGCAGCGCGTCGGTCACCGGCATGTGGCCCTGGAAGAACACTTGGCTGCGCATCCGCCAATGCCCGAAATTCGGGAAGGAGACGATGGCGCGCCGGCCGATCCTCAGCATCTGCTCCAGCACGAGCCGCGGATTGCGCGTGGCCTGGATCGTCTGGGACAGGATGACGTAATCGAACGAGTCGTCGGGATAGTCGGCGAGATCGGTATCGGCGTCGCCCTGGATCACCGAGAGGCCACGCGCGACGCAATCGGCCACGCCTTCGCGCGAAAGCTCGATGCCCCGGGCATCGACATTGCGGGTCTCGGCCAGCAAGGCGAGGAGCGCCCCGTCGCCGCAACCGACGTCGAGCACGCGGGTGCCCGGCTGGACCATCTCGGCGACGAGCTTGAGGTCGATGCGGTTGGTCTGGGGCTCGGTCAGCGCCATCGTCAAAGCCCCCGTGCCCGCGCCGCTGCGCTCAGGAAGCCGCGCGTCGTGGCGAAGAGGTTGGGTTCGTCGAGCAGAAAGGCGTCGTGGCCCTTGTCGCTCTCCAGTTCGACGAAGGAGACCGAGGCACCGGCCGCGTTGAGGGCATGCACGATGGCACGCGAATCCGCCGTCGGGAACAGCCAGTCCGAGGTGAAGGAGGCCACGCAGAAGCGCGTCTTGGTGCCCGCGAAGGCGCACGCCAGCACGCCGTCATGGTCGGCGGCGAGGTCGAAATAGTCCATCGCCCGCGTCACATAGAGATAGGAATTGGCGTCGAAGCGCTCGACGAAGCTCAGGCCCTGATGGCGGAGATAGCTTTCAACCTGAAAGTCCGCGTCGAAGGAGAATGTCGGCGCCTCACGGTCCTGCAATTTGCGGCCGAACTTGCGGTGCAGCGCCTGCTCGGAGAGATAGGTGATGTGCGCGCCCATCCGCGCCACGGAAAGCCCCTTGGAAGGCCGCGTGCCCTCCTCGAGATAGCGACCCTGCCGCCATTCG
Organism: Allobosea sp. 67-29; assembly: GCF_001898115.1. Taxonomy (GTDB): domain Bacteria; phylum Pseudomonadota; class Alphaproteobacteria; order Rhizobiales; family Beijerinckiaceae; genus Allobosea. Next base: position 103,106 of record NZ_MKSQ01000013.1, read on the forward strand.
GGGTCGGCCATCACCGCCTGCCGGCCGACCTCGTGGAAGGCGATGTTCTGGGCCGAATGCTTGGCTCCGGTGGCCAGCGGCAGTGCCGAGAAGACCCGGTTGGGATAGCTTGCCGCCCATTGCAGCACCTGCATGCCGCCCATCGAGCCGCCCGCGACGCAGAACAGCGTCTCGATGCCCAATGAATCGATCAGCGCGGCCTGCGCCCGCACCATGTCGCGGATCGTCACCACCGGAAAGGACAGGCCCCAGGGCTTGCGCGTCTCAGGGTTGGTCGAGGCCGGGCCGGTGGTGCCGGTGCAGCCGCCGATGACATTGGCGCAGATGATGAAGAAGCGCTCGGTATCGATCGGCTTGCCCGGCCCGATCATCGCCGTCCACCAGCCGCCCTTGCCGGTGACGGGATTACGGCTCGCGACATATTGGTCGCCTGTCAGGGCATGGCATACGAGGATCGCGTTGGATCGCGAGGCGTTCAGCTCGCCATAGGTCTGGTAGGCGATCTGCCAATGGTCGAGCACGACGCCGCAGTCCATCAGGAGCGGCGCCTCCGGCCCGAAGCGCGCGACGAGGCTCGAAGGCTCGTTCGCCTCCTTCAGCGGATCGGCCAGGCTGGGAAAAGGATCGCGCATGTCGTCCGCTTCGGCAGTGGGATTTGTCTTGCCGGTCCAGGCGTTCGGAAAATCGAACTAGCGATGCCGCGCCGGCGCGCCGCTGTCAACGCGGGACTGCATGGACGCTTTGCCAAGGTGGCGCCGGGGCGCTAAGGAGCGTGGCCTTGCCGGAAAGCGCGTTCTTGCCATGACCGAAGCCGCCCCCACGACCCTCGCCGATCTGCGCGCCGAGATCGACCGCATCGACAGCGAGATGCATGCCCTGCTGATGGAGCGCTCGCAGATCATCGAGACGCTGATCTCGGTCAAGAAGACGCAGGCCTCCGGCTCCGCTTTCCGTCCGGGCCGCGAGGCGGACATGATGAAGCGCCTTGCGCTGCGCCATAAGGGGCTTCTGCCGCTGGACACGGTCGAGAGCATCTGGCGCATCATCATCGCGACCTTCACCTATGTTCAGGCGAGCTATTCGGTCCACGCCGACGTCTCCGGCGGCGATCCGGCGATGCGCGATTCCGCCCGCTTCCATTTCGGCTTCACCGTGCCGTTCGTCCCGCATGAGGATGCCCGCGCCGTGATCCGTGCCGTTGCCGAGTCGGCTGGCGATCTCGGCATCTTCCGCATGGACCAGGGCGCCAGTGCCGGCATCTGGTGGCGCGACCTGATCGGGCCGGACAAGCCCAAGATCATCGCGCGCCTGCCCTTCATCGAGCGGCCGGATCACCCGGCCGGCACGCCGGTCTACTGCATCGCCAAGCCACTGACCGATGCCGCCGTGCGCGAAATCGTGCTGTACGCCGCTCGTGTCGAGCGCTGGTCGGAGGCGCTGCGCCACGGGCTCGCCGAGCATCTGGCCGAGGTCTCGGCCTCGGCGGCCGACGGCTCGCATCTGTCGCTGCTGGTTGCGGCCTCCGGCGAGGTCGACCAGGCCGCGATCCGTGAAGCGCTCGTGCCGGCCGGCCTCAGCGATTTCTCCGAGGTCGGCAGTCATGCCGCCCGCTTCGCCGTCAAATCCGCCCGTTGAGCGGGCCCGAATCGCTTCCTGCTGCAAGGTCAATTCCTATGACGACCGCCTCTCGACCCACCCCGCGTCCCGGCGTTCTCGACATCGAGGCTTACGTTCCCGGCAAATCCGCCGCGCCCGCCGGCGTGAAGCTGCACAAGCTCTCCTCCAACGAAACCCCGCTCGGCCCGAGCCCGAAGGCGATCGCAGCCTTCGAGGGCCTCGCCGCCAAGCTGGAGCTTTATCCCGACGGCACGTCGACCAAGCTCAAGCAGGCGATCGCCGGCCGCTACGGCTTCGATCCCGCGAGGATCATCTGCGGCAACGGCTCGGATGAATTGCTGGAGCTGGTCACCAAGGCCTATCTCGGCGCGGGCGACGAGGGCATCTACAGCCAGTACGGCTTCCTGGTTTACCGCATTGCCATCCTTGCCATGGGCGGCAAGCCGGTCGTCGTGCCGGAGAAGAACTACACGGCCGATGTCGACGGCATCCTGGCGGCGGTGACGCCGAAGACGAAGATCGTCTTCCTCGCCAACCCCAACAACCCGACCGGCACCTATCTGCCCTTCGACGAGGTCAAGCGCCTGCAGGCAGGCCTGCCGCCGCATGTCCTGCTCGTGCTCGACGCCGCGTATGCCGAATATGTCCGCCGTAACGACTACGCCTCCGGCATCGAGCTCGTCGCAGAGAGCGAGAATGTCGTGATGACCCGCACCTTCTCGAAGATCTACGGCCTCGCCAATCTGCGCATCGGCTGGATGTATGCGCCGGCCCACATCATCGATGCGCTCGAGCGCATCCGCGGCCCGTTCAACGTCAACGGCGCCGCGATCGAGGCTGGAGCCGCCGCCGTCGCCGACGAGGCCCATGTCGCTGCCGCCCTCGAACACAACGAAAAGTGGCTTGCCTGGACGACGGCGGAGCTGGAGAAGCTCGGCCTGACCGTCACGCCCTCGGTCGGCAATTTCGTCCTGATCCACTTCAACAAAACGCCCGGCAAGACCGCAAAGGACGCCGACGCCTTCCTGACGCAGCGCGGCCTCATCCTGCGTGCCGTCGGCGGCTATGGCCTGCCGGACGCGCTGCGCATGACCATTGGGACGGAGGAGGCGAACCGCCTCGTCGTCGCCGCGCTCGCCGATTTCCTCAAGGCGTGACCGAGATGGCGGAAAGCTTCGCGCCGCGCCGCTCTGAGCCGGTCTTCGCCCGCCTCGCCATCATCGGCATCGGGCTGATCGGCTCCTCGATCGCGCGGGCGGCGAAGGAGCTGAACCTAGCCGGCACGATCGTGCTGGCGGATCGCGACGAAGCCGTCCGCAAGCGGGCGCGAGAGCTGGGCCTTGGCGATGCGGTCGCGGAGACGGCGGCGGAAGCGGCTGTCGATGCCGACCACATCATCCTCTGCGTGCCGGTCGGCGCCTGCGGGCCGGTCGCGGCCGAGATCGCGCCTTCGTTGAAGCAAGGCGCGATCGTCTCCGATGTCGGCTCGGTCAAGGGCTCGGTCGTCGACGCCGTCCTGCCGCATCTGCCGGAGGGCGTCGCCTTCGTGCCGGCCCACCCTGTCGCGGGCACCGAGAATTCCGGCCCCGATGCCGGCTTCCCGAGCCTCTTCCTCAACCGCTGGTGCATCCTGACGCCGCCGGAAGGCACGGACGCTGCGGCCATCGCGAAAACCCGCCAGTTCTGGGAAGGCATGGGGGCGCTGGTCGAGGTGATGAGCGCGCAGCACCATGATCTCGTGCTCGCCGTCACCAGCCATCTGCCGCATCTCATCGCCTACAACATCGTCGGCACGGCCGAGGATCTGGAGGCGGTGACGCAGTCCGAGGTGATCAAGTTCTCGGCCGGCGGCTTCCGCGACTTCACCCGCATCGCGGCCTCCGACCCGACGATGTGGCGCGACGTCTTCCTGCACAACAAGGAGGCGGTGCTGGAGATGCTGGGACGCTTCAACGAGGATCTCGCACTGCTCACCCGCGCTATCCGCTATGGCGATGGCGAAACCCTGCACAAGCACTTCACCCGCACCCGCGCCATCCGCCGCGGCATCGTCGCGCTCGGCCAGGAGAAGCCGGAGACGGAGAAGCTGCGCAAGGACTGAAAGAGGAGCGACGGGTCGCGAGCCGCCTCGTGCCCGGCATGTGTGGTGCCTCTTGCGGCTTGCCAAGCAACCCGCCTGCTGGTACAGCGCCACCCGTCGCCGCAATAGCTCAGCTGGTAGAGCACCTCATTCGTAATGAGGGGGTCGGGGGTTCGAATCCCTCTTGCGGCACCATCCGTTTCCATCGATTTCGCTGAGGCTTGCAGGGCCGGCTGGACGCAGGCGCTCCGGCAGTTGCCTCATTGCGGCATCCGCTGCAGCTCGGCGGATCGCGGCGGATCGATCTGCACTAAGCGCCGCTGTTGCGGGCGTAGAATTCAACCGTCTTGCCGTTCGCCCTGTAGTAGCCTCGCGCGGTCGCGCCTGTCCTCGGCAGCCGATCGACGAAGAGGCGCCTGCAGGGGCGCAAAGGCCATCGCGGGAGAACGCTGTGCAGAACACCGACAAGATCTGGACCATCGTCGATTCGAAGCAGGCGGACTACATCGCGTTGAGTGACCGCGTGTTTGGAATGCCGGAGCTCAACTACAGGGAGTTCAAATCGGCCGCGGCCCATGCCGAGCAGCTTCGCCGCGAGGGTTTTCGCGTCGAGACCGGCATCGCCGGGTTGCCGACCGCCGTCATGGGGGAGGCCGGGGAGGGCGGCCCGGTCATCGCGTTCCTCGGCGAGTACGATGCCTTGCCCGAACTCTCGCAGTCGCCGGGCGTGGCGGAGCATCAGCCGCTTCCCGGCCAGCCTGCCGGCCATGGCTGCGGGCACAACCTGCTCGGCGCGGGCGCGATGCTGGCTGCGGCGGCGATCAAGGACTTTCTGGCGGAGCGGGGGCTGAAGGGCCGCGTCCGCTATTATGGCTGCCCGGCAGAGGAGGGCGGGGCTGGCAAGGCCTTCATGGTCAAGGAAGGCGCCTTCAAGGATGTCGACATCGCGATTTCGTGGCATCCGGCGGATTTCGCGGCAGTGACGGCGCCGGTCTCGCTGGCGAACACCACGATCGACTTCGAGTTTTCCGGGCGTGCCAGCCATGCTGCCGCCGCGCCTCATCTCGGCCGTTCGGCCCTCGATGCCGCCGAGCTGATGAATATCGGCGTCAACTACATGCGCGAGCACATGCCGAGCGACGCGCGCGTTCACTATGCCTATCTGGATGCCGGCGGCATTGCCCCGAATGTCGTTCAGGCCAAGGCCAGGCTGCGCTACGTCGTGCGGGCGACGATGGTGTCTCAGGTCCACGAGCTGCTGGCGCGTGTGCGCAAGATCGCAGATGGCGCGGCGCTGATGACGGAGACGACCGTCACGAGTGAAGTCGTCAGCGCGATGAGCAGCCTGCTGGCGAACACGCCCCTCGAAGACGCCATGCAACGCAACCTCGACCGTCTCGGGCCGCCGCCTTTCGATGCCGAAGACGTCGCTTTTGCGAAGCGTATGCAGCAGACGGTGACCGCGGCGCATATCGAGAGCGCGTTCCGTCGTTCGGGGCTGCCGGTCTCGGACTTCCCGCTCTGCAATGCGATCGCTCCGAAGGAAGTGCCGGGGCCGCGCATGATGGGCTCGACCGACGTCGGCGACGTCTCCTGGGCCGTGCCGACCGTGCAGGCGCGGGGCGCCACCTACACCATCGGGACGCCGGGGCATTCCTGGCAGCTGACGGCGCACGGGCAGTCGCCGCTGGCGCACAAGGGCATGGTGCACGTCGCCAAGGCGATGGCCGGCGTGGCCGCCGACGTGCTCGCCGAACCGGGGCTTCTGGAACAGGCCAAGGCCGATTTCGACGAGCGCCTTGCACGGACGCCTTACAAGGCGCTCCTGCCCGCCGAGGCCAAGCCGCCTTTCCACATGTTCTGACGCCGCAAGCTCGGCGGCTCGGTCGACCGACCGGTCGAGCCGCTCTTCTCGTTTGAAGGCCGACGCGGTTGGCCGCAACCGCAGGCGCAACCCATCCGCCGGGGGCGGAGGCCTGACGGCTCGGCAGCGTGCCGATTGCGCACCGCATCGGCTTCAGCGGGTGGCGTCACAACACGGTCATGAGGCCGGCGCTATGCCAGCCTCATGCAACCAATATCGGATCCGATGCGGAACCGGCCCGAGGGGGCGGCCTCCACCCTGCTCGCCGCGAGTGCCAGCGAGCCGCTGCTGCGCTTGCGCGATTTCACGGTGGCGGAGCGGGGCGGTGCTGCGATCGTCCGCGGTGTCGACCTTTCGCTCGCGCGCGGCGAGACGCTCGGCATCGTCGGAGAATCGGGCTGCGGCAAGAGCCTGACCTGGCTCGCCGCCCTGCGTCTGCTGGGCCCGGGCGTGGTGACGGGTGGCGAGGCGACGCTCGAAGGGCGCAACCTCGCCCGCCTGTCCGAGCGCGAGCTTGCCGGAGTCCGGGGCGGGCGGATCGCCTTGGTCGTTCAGGATCCGTCGAGTGCGCTCAATCCGGTGCAGCGCATCGGCACGCAGCTGGCCGAGGTGCTGCGCCTGCATCGCGGGTTGAGGGGGGAGGCCGCACGGCGGGAGGCGCTGCGCCTGCTCGACCGGGTCGGCATCGCCGATGCGTCGCGGCGGCTGCGCCAATATCCCCACGAGTTCTCGGGCGGTATGAACCAGCGTGTGGTGATCGCGCTCGCCCTGGCTGGCGAGCCCGACGTGCTGATCGCCGATGAGCCGACCACGGCACTCGACGCGACGATCCAGGCCCAGGTTCTCGACCTGATCCGTGACATCCGCCGCGAAACCGGAATGGCGCTGGTCTTGATCTCCCACGACATCGGCGTGGTCGGCGATCTCTGCGACCGCATCGCCGTGATGTATGCCGGGCGCATCGTCGAGACCGCGGCCACGCAAGACCTGCTGACGTGCCCGCGCCACCCCTACACGCAGGGCCTGCTCGCGGCGCTGCCGACGCTCGACGGCCCGCGGCGGCGCCTGACCCCGATCGCGGGCACGGTTCCCGCGCCTGCGGCCATCCCGCCGGGATGCGCCTTCGCGCCGCGCTGCCCGGCGGCGGTCGAGCGCTGCGGCCGCGAATTGCCCGCGCTCGTGATCGCGGCGCAGGACCAGCGGGCCGCGTGCCTGCGCCTCGCGGAATTGCCGCCCCCGACGGCGCGCACGCCGCCGGAAGCGGCGCCGCTCCGACGGCTGCAGGTGCCCGCATGACCTCGCTTCTCGAAGTCTCGGACCTTGCTCGCGCATATCCGGTTGCGACGGAGGCAGGTGCACGCAGGCTCCTGCACGCTGTCGATGGTGTGAGCTTCTCGCTCGCCCGCGGCCGAACGCTTGGACTGGTCGGCGAATCCGGCTGCGGCAAATCGACCACCGCGAAGCTCACGCTCGGCCTGTTGCCGGCCACGCGGGGGAGAGTCGCCTTCGAGGGCAGCGCTGTGACAGCCAGACGCGACAGCCGCTGGCGCGCGCTCCGCCGCCGGATGCAGATGGTGCATCAGGACCCGCTTGCCGCTCTCGACCGCCGTCTGCCCGTGGGGCAGCAGGTCGTCGAGCCGCTGACCATCCATCGGCTCGAGGACGGCGAAAGGGCGCGGCGGCAGAAGGCGCTGGCACTGTTCGATGCCGTCGGCCTCAGGCCGGATCTGTTCGAGCGCTATCCGCACGAGCTTTCGGGCGGGCAGCGCCAGCGCGTGGTGCTCGCCCGGGCCCTGGTGCTCGATCCGGTGCTGCTGGTCTGCGACGAACCGATCTCGGCGCTCGATGTCTCGGTGGCAGCCCAGGTCATCAACCTCATGCAGGATCTACAGGCCAGTCTGGGCATGGGCTATCTGTTCATCAGCCACGATCTCAAGGTCGTCAGGCAGATCGCCGACGAGGTCGCGGTGATGTATCTCGGCCGCATCGTCGAGCAGGGGCGCCCCGACGCGCTGTTCCACAGCCCGATGCATCCCTACACCGAGGCGCTGGTCTCGGCGGTGCCGACGCCGTTGCGCGGCACCCAGGACCGCATCATCCTGAGGGGCGATCCGCCCAATCCGGTGGACCGGCCGCGTGGTTGCGCCTTCCATCCGCGTTGCCCGCGGGCGGTGGCGCGCTGCCGGGAAGAGGTGCCGCAACTGCAGCCGGTGGGCGATGGCCGTCTCGCCGCCTGCCATCTGGCCGCCGCCGCTCCGGCGACGACCGCCGCCTGACCGATTGCCTTGCTGACCGGGAACGAGATGAGCACACCACCCCACCCCTCCGCCGACCGTGTCGTCATTGCGGTCTTCGACGGCCTGCGGCCGGACCTGGTCACCCCGGAGCTGACGCCGAACATCCTGCGGCTCGCCGCGCGCGGGACCTGGTTCCGCCAGGCGCGCAGCGTCTTCCCTTCGGTGACGCGCGTGGCGACGAGTTCGATCGCGGCGGGCGCGCCGCCGATCGTGCATGGCATCGTCGGCAACGCCTTCTATCATCGCGCGGCCATCGCCGATCGCATGTTCGATACCAGCGACGCCGCGCTCATCCGCCGTGCGGAGGCTCATCATGACGGCCGCCTGCTTGCCGCTGACACCTTCGGTGACGTGCTGGCCCGCGCCGGCAAGCGGCTGGCCGTCGTGCACACCGGCTCGGCCGGCTCGGCGCATTTCATCAATCCGCGTGCTCGCGCCAACGGCCACTGGACCTTTTCCATGCACGGCGCCGGAGCCACGCAGACGCCGGAAGCGGTCGCGCAGGCGACCGCGCGATTGGGGCCGTTGCCGGAGCGGGAGCTGCCGCGGCTGCAGGAGGTCGCCTATGGCGGCCGCGTGATGACGGAGCTCGTGCTGCCGGAACTGCAGCCGGAGGTCGCGCTGATCTGGTTCAACGAGCCGGATACCACCTTCCACTATCGCGGGCTTGGATCGCCGGAGGCGACGGCGGGCTTGCGCGAGGCGGACAGGGCGTTCGGAGCCATTCTCGACTGGGTCGAGGCGCAGCCGGACTCCGAACGCATCACGGTTCTCGCAGCCTCGGACCACGGCCAGATCTCGACAGACTCGATTGAGCCGATGTTCGAGACGGCGCGGCAGGCCGGCTTCGACCTCAGCGCCGCGAAGCTGATCGAGGACGCGGCCCTGGTCGCGACGGGCGGCATCAGCGGCGAGATTCGCCTGGCCGGCGGCGATCCCGCGGAGATCGCGCGCATTGCCGACTGGCTGATGCGGCAGCCGGCGGTCGGTCACCTCTTCTCGCGCGACCGCAACGGCATCGAGGGCGAGGTCCCCGGCACGCTCTCGCTCGCCCTGACGGGGACCGGCCACGCCGAACGCCAGCCGGAGCTGATGTTCATCCTGAAGTCGAGCCTTGCCGCCGATCGGTACGGCCTGCCCGGCCTCGGGGCGATGACGCCCGGCGACGTACCGCTCGGCGGTGGCATGCATGGCGGCATCAATCCCCACGAGCTCAACACCGTGCTGATCCTCGGTGGCGCCGAAGCCGGAACGGTTTCGCAGGAGCCCGCCGGCATCATCGACATCGGTCCGACCGTCCTCGGCCTGCTCGGTCTCGCGCCGGCGGCCAGCATGGTCGGCCGCAATCTCGCGCAGCCGGCACGGGAAGAGGCGCGCGTCACGCGGCATTCGGCTGGAGTGGGCGCCTTCACCCAGCACGTGGACGTCGTGGAGCAGGAGGGTCGCCGGTTCATTCTTGGCGGCGGGCAGTAGTCCCGGCGCTGCCGGAGAACGAGAAAGGGCGGCCACCGGCCGCCCTTTGCATGTCCGCGCCCCGTGCCGGAGGCTCAGGCTTTGGCGAAGCTGAGATTGTCTGGTCGCAAATCCATGAAATAGAAGGTCGTCGGCCGCCAGCCGATCGACTTCTTGATCGCGTAGGCCTCGCTCGGCTGGTACAGGATCGTCGCCGGCGCCTCGTCCTCCCAGATGTCCAGCATCTCGGTGAACAGCGCCTTGCGCTTGGCGGGGTCGACCTCGGCCTCCATCGCCCTGCCAGCCTTGTTGAACGCTTCGGCCGACGTCCAGAACTTCGAGACCTGGGCCTCGCCGGCCGGCCCCCAGGCCACCCAGATCGCACCCAGCGGGTCGGGCAGGCGCGTCGAGTTCGACCAGTTGAAGATCTGCACGCCCGGCCCCCGCAACTGCGTGGAGTTTTCCACGACCTGAAGCGACGCGTTGATGCCGACCGCCTTCCACTGCTCGATCAGGATCTGCCCCGCCTCCAGCGCGTTGGTGTAGTAGTTGGCCTGCGTCCGGTAGACGATCGGCTCGCCCTTGTAGCCGGCGTCCTTGAGAAGCGCCCTTGCCTTGGCGGGATCGTAGGGCAGCTTGCGGCCTTCGACGAACATCTGGCCGTATTCGGGGAAATTGTGGCTTGCCGGCACCCGGGCGGTTCCCTGCCAGAGCGTGTCGACGAGCTTCTGACGGTCGATCGCGTAGCAGAGCGCCTGCCGGACGCGCTTGTCCGCAAGGACCTTGTCCTGCTCGTTGAAGGCGAGGACATGGACGTTGGCCAGCACGACCGAGCGCACGTCGATGTCCTTGTAGCCGGCGATCACGCCGGTCTGGTCGGGCGGGACATTGGTGATGAGATCATAGTCGCCGGCAACGAGGCCGGCGACGCGGGCGGCAAGCTCGGGCACGCGCTTGAAGGTGACGCGCTTCGCGGTGGGCCTGCCCATGAAGTAGTCGTCGAAGCCTTCCAGCACCGTAGCGTCGGCAGCCGAATGCGAGACCACGCGATAGGGGCCGGTCGCGACGGGCTTGCGCGAATAGGCCTCGAAACCCATGGCTTCGTAGGCGCGCTTGTTGACGATCCAGGCGCACCAGGAGGCGAGGCGCTGCTCCAGCAGCACATCGGCGACCTTGGTCCTGAAACGGACGCTGTAGCGGTCGATCGGCTCGACCCCGGCGAGGATGCCGAAATAGGGCCTTCCGCCCGGAATCTGCGGCTTGTCGCCCCAGAGCCGGCCCTCGCGGAAGGTGTAGGCCACGTCCTCCGAGGTCAGCTCGTCGCCATTGTGGAACTTGACGCCCTGGCGCAGCGTGACGACCAGTTCCTGCGGGGAAACACGCTCCCATTTCGTGGCGAGATGCGGCTTCAGCTCCGAGCCGCCGCCATCCGGCGCGCCCAGGAAGTCGCGGCGGATCAGCGTGTCGAAGATCGAGTAGGTGACGCGCGTGCCGACGTTGGAGAGCTCGCGGGCCGGTTCGAGCGTGGCCGGCAGGTCGGCGACGGCGATGGTGAAGTTCGGCAGGGTTTCGCCGGCGGCGAAGGCCAGCGGCGTGCCGAGCAGAACCGGGGCGACGGCCGCACCTTCGAGGAAACGGCGGCGGGAAATCGTCATCATGGGCCTTCTCGCGTCGAGCTGGAGGCGGCGAACCGGATCGCGCGGAAACGCCGATCCGCCTGCCTTGCCTCAACTTGGCGACAGGGCCGTGACAGCCCGTGCGGCGATGAGCAGGCGAGGGTCGTCGAGCATCACCGCATCCGGCTGCAGCGCGAAAATCCGGCGGATGCCCTCGGCATCCACGCGGCCGACGGGGAAGGGCGGATAGCCGGGCAGGGCGACCGAGCGCGGCTGGCCGGTCATGATCACCGAGCGCATGCCTGCGGCCCGGATGGCGGCGATCCGTGCCTCGTCCGCATCGGCCTGCCACAGCCGGAACCAGCTCGCGCCCGCTGCCTTCGCTTCCGCGATCGCATCCGGATCGGCCGCAAACGCCAGCAGCGCGATATCGGGCGAGAGCTGGCGCGCCGCCGCCAGGAGAGCGGGGTCGCGCAGCCCCAGCACGCCGCGCCGCAGCGAGTCCCCCGCAGCAAGGGCGGCGATGATCGGCGGCAGGATCGCCGGATCGAGCAGCTTGACGTCGAGCAGCAGGCCGAGCGGCGCAGAGGCGGCGACCGCCTCGTCCAGCGTCAGCAGGCCTGGCAACAGCGCCGCCAAGGTGGCGAGATCGCTGTCCGCTACGTGCCGGGAGTCTCCTGCAATCCGGTGCAGATCGGCATCGTGCAGGCAGACCAGATGGCCATCGCGGGTCAGCCGCAGATCGGTCTCGATCATCTCCGCGCCTGCCGCCGATGCTGCGCGAAAGGCTTCGGCCGTGTTCTCCGCCGCGAGCAGGGCGCCGCCGCGATGCGCGATGGCAAGAGGACGGGGTGCGCCGGGGTCGACGGTCAGCATCGTCAGTGCCGTTCGCTGGTCGGGTCGAAGCGGTCGCGCAGCCAGTCTCCGAACAGGCTCATCGACAGGGTCGTCAGGAAGATCGCGAGGCCCGGGAAGACCGCGATCCACCAGGCGTTCAGCAGGTAGCGCCGCCCTTCGCCCAGCATCAGGCCGAGCGACGTTCCAGGTGGCTGGACGCCGAGGCCGAGAAAGGACAGCGAGGTCTCGAGCAGGATCGTGCCGGGGAAGTTCAGCGTCGCCTGGACCACGAGCGCCGCCGCGATATTCGGCAGCAGATGGCGCAGGACGACCCGCGCGGGCTTCGCCCCGAGGGCTTCGATGGCATTGATGTAGTCGCTCTCCTGCTCGGAGACGACGAGCCCGCGCGCCAGCCGCGTATAGCGATCCCAGCCGTCGATGCTCACCAGGATGATGAACAGCACGATGTTGTTGCCGAAGAAGGCGAGCATCGTCAGTGCCAGGAACAGCGCGGGGATCGCCGCCTGCGCATCGGCCAGCATCATGATCGCCTGGTCGACAAAGCCGCGCAGGCGCGCCGCCACGAAACCGAGAAAGGTGCCGACCACCGCGCCGATCAGCGTCCCCATCACCGCGATCAGGATCGAGCTGCGCACGGCGAAGATCATCCGGCTCAGGATGTCGCGGCCGAGTTGGTCCGTGCCGAGCCAGTACGTGGTGCCGCCAGCTTCGGTCATCGGCGGCTTCAGACGGGCGGCGAGGTTCTGCGCCGTATAAGGCAGCGGCGCCAGCCAGTCGGCCAGCAGCGCCACGAGCACGACCAGCACAAGGAAGCCGGCCGAGAGTGCCACCACCGGCGACATCGCGTTCCTGCGCAGGCGGCCGGGCGTCGGCGAGGCGTTGGGCAGATCGATGGCAGTCATCACGCCGGTCTGCCGATGGCGCGCGAGAAGCCGCCGAGCCGGGGATCGATCAGGATGTGCACGATGTCGACCAGCAGGTTGGCTCCGACCATGATGACGGTGACCGTGAAGATCACCGCCTGGACCACGGCCAGATCTCGGGTCGAGACCGAGTCGACCAGCAGCCGCCCGATGCCCGGCCAGGCGAAGATGGTCTCCACCACGGCGCTGCCGGCGAGGATGTGGCCGATCTCGATGCCGATGAACATCAGCAGCGGCACGGCCGCATTGGGCAGGGCATGCCGGATGATCACGGCCAGCGGCATCACGCCGCGTCCGCGCGCGGCCCGGATGTAGGGCTTGCCGAGCACCTCCAGCGTCGCGGTCCTGGCGAAGCGGGCCAGGCGCCCGGCGAGAGGCAGGCCGAGGGTGACCACCGGCAGGATGAGATGCCGGACGCTCTCGGAGCCGGCCGAAGGCAGCACGCGCAGCTTCAGGGCGAAGAGCAGGATCAGCAGGATGCCGAGGAAGAAGACCGGGATGGCATATCCGAAGACCGCGACGGCCATGGCCAGCCGGTCCGTCGTGCGGTTGTGACGGAGCGCGGCGAGCATCCCGAGCGGCAGGCCGATCAGCAGCGCGAGCATCAGGGCTGAGGAACCCAGCAGCAAGGTCTTCGGCAGCGCCTCCGTCACGGCGGCGAAGGCGGGCCGGTCGTCGGCGAAGGACAGGCCGAAATCCCCCCTGACGGCACTGGCGACGTAGCGCAGGTACTGAGCCGCCAGCGGCTGATCGAGGCCCCATAATTCGCGATAGGAGGCGCGCACATCCGGCGGGGTATCGACCGGCAGCATGATGTCGGCGGGGTCGCCAGCCAGGCGCAGCGCGACGAACACGGCCGAGACGCAGATCGTCACCGTCAGGAGCGCGCGAGAGAGGCGAAGAAGGACGAAGCGGAGCATGCGAAATCGAGGTGACGGGCCGAGCGGCGGTTCTGCAGCGCGGTTCACGACAGGCTGATGACGACACGCCCGTGCTGCGCCTTTGGGCCCGCTCGCGATCGTATCCTTTACACTTGCGAAGCGCGGGGGCGGCCCTAGGCGAAGCGCTTGGCGCCGGCGACGCTGAGCACCACGACGCCGGTCGCTGCGATCATGCTCCAGGCGATCGGCTCGTGCAGTACCAGCCCTGCCAGGAGCAGCCCGAGAAAGGGTTGCAGGAGCTGAAGCTGGCCCACGCCCGCAATGCCGCCCAGCGCCAGCCCGCGATACCAGAAGACGAAGCCGACCAGCATGCTGAACACCGAGACGTAGCCGAGCCCGAGCCAGGCGGGCAGCCCGATGCCGTTCCAGGACGCTGGCAGGAAGGCCAGCGCGATCGATGCGCTCGCCGGCAGGGACAAGAGCAGTGCCCAGGAGATCACCTGCCAGCCTCCGAGCCGGCGCGACAGCGTGGCGCCCTCCGCATAGCCGAGGCCGCAGAGCAGGACGGCTGCGACCATCAGCAGGTCGCCCGCAAGAGAGCTGCCCTCGCTATGCAGCAGCGCGAAGCCCGCGACCGTGGCGCTGCCGAGGACCGAGAACAGCCAGAAGGCCGGCTTGGGATTTTCGCCGCCGCGCAGCACGCCGAAGATGGCGGTCGCCAGTGGCAACAGCCCGATGAACACGATCGAGCGCGCCGCGGTGACATGCTGCAGCGCCAGGGCGGTCAACAGTGGAAAGCCCAGGACGACGCCGATCGCGACGACGAAAAGGGAGAGCAGATCGGTCCGGGCGGGCATCTTCTGGCGCAGCAGCGCCAGGAACAATCCTCCGAGAGCGGCGGCGATGACGGCGCGGGCGGATGTCAGGAACAGTGGCGAGAAGCCGGCGACGGCCACGCGCGTCGCCGGCAGCGAGCCGCTGAAGATCATCACGCCGAGCAGCCCGCTGCCCCAACCCTTGCCGGCAATCGTCATCCCGCCTCGCTTTCGGCAAAAGGACCTAGACCTATCGCCGCCATGGTGACAGGAACGGATGGATACAATCCGGAAGAACTGTGCTGGTATCATTGCCAGTACGGTGGGGTAATGATGGACAGCCGCCACGAGACGCGCACCGAAGCGGTGATGCGTGCGATCCGCGAAAGGGTGGCTGCGCGCCAGCTCGCGCCCGGCGACCGGCTGCCGTCCATTCGTCGCTGCGCCGCGGCGATGAAGGTTTCGCCTTCGACCGTGGTCGAAGCCTATGATCGGCTTGCGGCGGAAGGGCTCGTCCGCGCCCGGCCCGGCTCCGGCTTCTACCTGACCGGGCATGGCCTGCCGCCGCTCAGCCTCGCGCCGCCGGCCTCGGCGCGGGCCGTCGATCCCTTCTGGGTCTCGCGCCAGTCGCTCGATGCAGAAGCGGATACGCTCAAGCCCGGCTGCGGCTGGCTGCCGGCCAGCTGGATGCCGAACGAGGCGTTGCGGCGCGGCTTGAGGAATCTGGCGCGAGGCGATGCCGTGGCTCTGACCGACTACGGCAGCACGCGCGGCTCGCTGCCCTTGCGGCGGCTCCTGCTCGGCCGCTTTGCCGAGGAGGGATTGCGGCTGACGCCCGAGCAATTGCTGCTGACCAGTTCCGGGACGCAGGCCATCGATCTCGTCTGCCGCCTTGCCGCCTTCTG
>NZ_MKSQ01000014.1:0-130533 GCF_001898115.1 Allobosea sp. 67-29
GCTTCTTCGGCATATCGGTCCTCCTGTCTGCCAAAAGACATACTTCAGGGTGGACCAATTCAACGGGGGGTGGATCACGTCTAACGCTGGGGGACAAGGGGTCGGAGGTTCGAATCCTCTCGCTCCGACCATAAACTCAAGAAAATCCTACAGTTGGAAGCTGCCGGTCCGGCCGGCGCCTGGACCGTTTCGGAACGAAGCAGGGCTGAAATGCTCTGCCCGGGACATAATGCTCCAACAGAGTCCCGACAGATGCTGTGACGCCGGTTGCGCGAATCGAAGGTTGCCGGGTCGGCGCAATCAGGGCGTTTAACCCTCCTTCCACGAACTCGTTGCAGCTTTGCGGTTCCCGGCGCACCCTGAATGGGAAGGGGACCGGCCTTGGAGTTCTGCTCGCCATGTCATTCGCGCCTGCCGCCACGCCGCGCATGAGCCTCGACATCACGCCCGGAGAAACGGCGACGCCCGCGCAAGCCGAGCCTTCGCTTTCGCGCGTTTTCGCCGGGCTGGCACCGGACTGGCATTCCGACTGGGCCTGGGAGAACTACGAGGCCACGATTCTGGCGCTCGCGCGACATTACGGCCTGCGCAGCGTCTGCGAGATCGGCGGTGGGCGCGATCCGTTGTTTACGGCCGCGCAGGCCGCACAGCGTGGCATCGATCTGATCGTCAACGATATCGATGCCGGCGAACTGGCGCTGACGCCGTCGGGCCTGAAGACCGCCCGCTTCGACATCGCCGGCGACCTGTCCGAGCCGGACGTCGCACATGGCGGCTATGACATGATGGTCTCGCGCATGGTTTTCGAGCACATCGACGGCGTCGCGCAGGCCTGGCGCAACGTTCATGCGCTTCTGGCGCCGGGCGGCGTGGCGCTCGCCTTCTTCCCCACCTTGTGGGCTCCCGTCTTCGCGCTGAATCATCTTCTGCCGGAAAAGGCGTCGCGCGCCATCGTGCATGCGCTGTTCCCGTCGCGCCGTGATGGTGGGGGCGATCCGAAGTTTCCGGCGCTCTACGACTGGTGCCGCGGCAACCCCCGGCAATTGGCGCCGATGCTGAAGCAGGCGGGCTTTAGCGAGATGCATGTCCAGCCCTTCTGGGGGCACGGCTATTTCGAGCGCCTGCCGGGGCTGCGCGAGGTCGACAAGGCCTTCAACGCGCTGGCGGCGAAGACCCGCTGGCACTTCGTGACGACTTACGCCTATGTGCTGGTCCGCAAGGAGCGCGGCTGAGGGCACAGCGCCGCCTTCCACGCGCGGTCGAAACGGTTTCCAACAGCGACAGCTGGCTGGCGCATTCTAGCGAAGCGAGGACGGTGCAGCGCGAAGCGCTGCGGTCCACGGCCTTTTACATCGACCCAACGAACGCCGGACCTGTCGGCGCCAGCGGGACTCAATAGGCGTTTTCGTTCTTGGTCAGGAGCGAAAAAGGCGTCTTCAGCAGGATGTAGAGGTCGAGCAGCACCGACCAGTTCTCGATATAATAGAGGTCATGCTCGACGCGGCGCTGGATTTTGTCGTCGGTGTCCGTCTCGCCGCGCCAGCCGTTGATCTGCGCCCAGCCGGTGATGCCGGGCTTGACCTTGTGACGGGCGAAGTAGCCGTCCACGACCTGCTCATAGGCGCGGTTCGAGGCCTTGGCATGAATCGCGTGTGGCCGCGGCCCGACGAGCGACAGATTGCCGTTGAACACCACGTTGATCAGCTGCGGCAACTCGTCGATCGATGTCTTGCGGATGAAGCGGCCGACGCGGGTGACGCGCGGATCGTCCTTGGTGACCTGCTTTGCCGCGGTGTGATCCGTCATGTCGTGGCGAAGCGAGCGGAACTTCAGCACGTCGACGGTCTCGTTGTTGAAGCCGTAGCGCTTCTGGCGGAAGAACACCGGCCCCTTCGAGTCGAGCTTGATCGCGATCGCGGTCACCAGCATCACGGGAGACAGGGCGATCAGCGCGAGTGCGCCGACGAACTTGTCGAACAGCCATTTGACGACGATGTCCCAGTCCGCGATGGGGCGGTCGAAGACATCGAGGACCGGCACCGCGCCGAGATAGGAATAGGAGCGCGGCCGGAAGCGCAGCTTCGACATGTGGGCCGAGAGGCGGATGTCGATCGGCAGCACCCAGAGCTTGCGCAACATTGTCAGCAGCCGGGCCTCGGCCGAGATCGGCAGGGTGAAGATCACGAGGTCGAGCCGTGTGCGCCGGGCGAATTCGACGAGGTCGTCGATCGTGCCGAGCTTCGGGTAGCCGGCGACGAGGTCCGGCGATCGCGAATCGTTGCGGTCGTCGAAGACGCCGCAGATGTGCAGGCCGGTGTCCTTCTGCGCCTCGAGCGCCTTGATCAGCTCGGCCCCGGCTTCGCCGCCGCCGACGATGGCGGTGCGCCGCTCGAGACGGCCGGACCGGGTGAGCGCGCGCACCGTCACCGTTGCCAGCAGCCGCCCCGCGACCAGCGCGCAGGCGCCCGCGGCATAGAAGCCGATCAGCCAGCCGCGCGAGACCTGGTTGCCGACTTTCAGGAAGAAGAAGGTCGCGAGCGCGACGAGGAACAGCATCGTCCAGCCGCCGAGCAGGCGCACGGCCGAGCTGGCGAAATTGCGCAGCGCGCCCACCGGATAGAGCTGCAGCATCTGGAAGATGACGAGCATGCCGACGGCGAGCGCGGAAACCGTGATCTGATAGGCGAGGGCGTTCTGGACCTTGCCGGCGGCGTAGAGCCAGTAGGCGAGGGCGCCCGTTGCCAGCACAATCACGACGTCCAGCAGCCGTGCCAGCCCCTCGATCATGACCGGGGAGAGCGTCGGCTTGAGCGGCAACGCCGCGATCCGCTCGGCGAGCGGATGGAACCGGCGGGTCTGCCCGTCCTCGGATTTGTCCGCCGATGCCGGCGCGGCGGCACCGGCCGCATCCGCCTTCATCATGTCGCGGACATCGAAAGCACCCATGACGTCCATTCCTCGCCCGGCACGCGCAATCGGGCCACGTGCCTCGGACGTTGGTCTAGCCGAAATTGCTCTCGGAACGCTTAATCGAATCTCTCGCTGTTTCGACGGGTTTGCAACGCTTTTGGCTTGATTTTGGAGCGGGAGCGGGTCCGCGACGGCGCGAGAAATTCCGCGACTCTCAAGAATTGAAAAAACCGCTGGCACGTCAGAGGGTTGCGTGATGTCCCGCGCAGTATTTTTCCTGCTCGATTTTGGCAATCTTGAATAGAGTCAAGTGTTTATGGATTGACACAAGACCTTGCTGCAGGCATATTTCGCCTCGATGAGTGTCTGAGAAGCACATATTTGCCCGGAACATCGGGCAGTGGCGGCGTTGCCCCAGATGCAACGCTACCTGTCGGGGAATATCCCCGCATATGATGGCTCATCCAGATTTCTGCTCTTAAACTCTAACGATTGCTTGGCTGTCCTTGCGGCGCATGTGCGCCGTCCAGCGCGGCTTCGCCCGTGTGCAACATGTCTTTTCATTGGTTGGTTCTGCTCGCGGCCATTGCCGTCGAGATCGTCGCGACGGCCGCGCTGAAGTCGGTCGTCTCCGCTCCCTGGCTGGTCGGCATTCTGCCTCTGCTGCTGATCGGATTGTCCTTTGCGCTGCTCAGCATCGCCTTGCGCGTCATCCCCATGGCCGTGGCCTATGCGGTCTGGGAAGGGCTCGGCATCGTCGGCATCGCTGCGACGGGGCATCTCGTCTTCGGCGAGCATCTGACGGCTGGTCGCCTGGCCGCGCTGGCAGCGATCCTGGTCGGTATCGTGCTGATCGAGGCCGGCATCGGCAAGGGCCGCGACGCCGCGGAGGATGCGCTGCTGGACGATGGGAGGCCCGTGTGAATGTCTCACTCGTTCAGGTCGTCCCGCTGCTCTGGCTGCTTGCCGCCGTCGTGCTCGAATTGTCGGGCACCTACCTTCTGAAGCTGTCGAACGGCATGACCCGGCGCTTGGCGGGAGCGGGCGGCGTGCTGCTGGTGATGGCCGCCTTCGGAGCATTGGCCCAGGCCATCAAGGGCATGGAACTCTCGGTCGCCTACGCGGTCTGGGGTGGTGCCGGTCTCGTCGCCACGGCGGTCATCGGCGCACTCGCCTTCGGACAGAGGATCGCTCCTGCCGGCTGGGCCGGCATTGTCCTGGTCGTATCCGGCGTCGTCGCGCTCAAGCTGCTGTAGCGCCGGTTTTCCTGCTCCGGCGCGCTTGCAGCGCGTCGCGATAAGCGGCGATGACGCCGTCGATCATCACGTCCAGGCGGAAATGCTGCCTGACATAAGCGGCGAGATCGGCCGCCTCGGCCTGGCGCTCGGTCTCCGGCCGCGCCAGCATCGCGGCGATCGCTTCGGCGAGGATCGCCGGGTCGTTCGGCGGGATCAGGCGATGCCGGTGCTGCGGGCCGTAAATTTCGCTGATGCCGCCGACATCCGTCGAGATCAGGGGCTGGGCGGCCGCGGCCGCCTCGAGGATGACATAGGGCAGGGATTCCGCCCGCGAGGGGATCACCATGGTCCGCGCCTGCGCCAAGGCGCCGCGGATCGGTCCGGGCGGCTCGAACGCGCATTGCTCGGCGATGCCGCGAGCCCTGGTCATGGCCTTCAGCTCGGCCTCGTCGGGGCCGGAGCCGACGATGAGGATGCGTGGCCTGAGCCCGTCGCGTCTGCGCAGCAACGCCAGGGCGTCGATCAGCGTGTCGACGCCCTTGGCTGAACGCAGTTCGCCCAGATAGAGCAGGTCGAACGCGGCGTCACGATGGTCGATCGGCTCGAATTCGGCTTCCGAAATCCCATTCAACACGACCCTGTGGTCGGTCCGCGGGGGATGGCCGATATGAGCCTCGAACCGGCTCGCGATGAAGCGGCTTTCGAACAGGAACATATCGGTCGCGCCTTCGAGCAAGCGCTCGACCGTCATGTAGATTTTGTGTTCGGTGCTGCCGGGCTTGTAGTTGAAGCTGCCGCCATGCGGCGTGTAGGCCGCGACATAGCTTCGGTTGCCGGCGAAAAGAGCCGGTATGCGGCCGTAGACACCCCCTTTCGAGCCGTGGCAGTGCACGACGTCGGGGGCGAGGCGCCGCCGCAGGGCGATCTGGGCCATCTGCGCCCGGAAATCCGTCAGGCTGGGGTAGCGTGACATCGGCACCCGCGTGATGCCGAGCGCAAGCGTCTGCGAAAGCTCGCGGAAGACCGCATCGGCGCGGGTGCCGCCGGTGGTGGCGTCGCAGAAGATGCCGACCTGGTGTCCGCGCTCCGCCTGTCCCCGCGCGATGTCGAGCACATGCCGGAAAAGCCCGCCGAGCGGGGCACGGAAGACATGGAGGATCTTGAGCGGCGCGCCGGAGGCACCGGGCATCGCGGGGCCGGGCACGGATGTCAGAACCAGCGTTCCTTGATGACGATCGTGTCGCCCGGCTGGACCGGATAGGTGATCGGCACCGAGGCGGTCACCGTCTGGCCGTCGATCTGGCGGGTGATCTCGGCCGAGTTGCGCTGGCCGCGGGGCGTGAAGCCGCCGGCGATCGCCACCGCCGTCTGCACGGTCATGCCGCTGACGAAGGGGAACTGGCCGGAATTCGTCACCTCGCCGAGGACGAAGAACGGCCGGTAGGTATCGACCTCGACCGAGACCTTGGGTTCGCGCAGATAGCCGGCGCGCAGTTTGGCCTCGATCTCGCGCGCAAGCTGCTGCGTGGTGCGGCCCTGCGCCATGACGGTGTTGACCAGCGGCATCGAGATCCGGCCCGAGCCATCGACGGCATAGATGTTCGACAGATTGTCCTGGCCGAAGACGATGATGCGCAGCTTGTCGCCGCTGGCGAGCCGATAGGGGCTCTCCGGCTGGGCGAGCGCATAGTCCGCCGCCTGGTACTGGGGCGCGCAGGCGCCCGCCGTCATGGCGGCGGCCAAGGCGAGGGATGCGAGGCGTCGACTCATCACTGGCTACCCGTGCAAAACTCGCGCAGAGCATTAGGGCGATATGGTTAACAAAGGCTTCCGCCCGGCCCGGCGCCTTATTCTGGCCGCCCCACTGGCCTTGTCTCGGACGAACGATCCGATGAATCGCGTCCGGAGAACCGAGATGAAATCTGCAACCCTCGTCGCGATAGCGCTCCTGGCAGCGGGCACGGCGCTGGCCGAAGAGCTGCCGCAGCGCAAGCCCGGCCTTTGGGAATCGAAGTCCACCGGCGCTCAGGGCGAAGTCGTGGCCAAGCAGTGCGTCGGCCCCGATACCGATCGCGCCCTGGTCGGCAGCATGGCTGGCGGGACCTGCTCCAAGATGCTGGTGACGAAGACGGCGACCGGCTACGCCGTCGAGACCGAATGTGCCATGGGGCCGGTCAAGGCCTCGGGCAGCAGCGTCGTCACCGGCGATTTCGAGACGGTCGTCCGCACCGAGGGGACCACCAGGCTGACCGGCATGCCGGGGCAGCCGGCTCCGGTGGAGCGCAAGCTGGTGGTGGAGGCGAGGCGGCTCGGCGATTGTGCTCCCGGCCAGAAGCCGGGCGACGTCATCATGCCTGACGGCAAGGTCATTTCGATGCCTCAGGCAGCTCCCGGCAAGCAGTAGGCCAATCGCACCAGAGGCGCATTTCGGCGGCTGAAGGCGGTTTTAGGGGCGGCCGGACCGTGGCTCCGCAACAGGAAAGATGAGGTTTTCGACGTCGGGCAGCCCGGCATTTACCGGACAATAACCTTACCGGCTACGAAGCGAAGACGGCGGCCCGATGAGGGGCCGCCGTTTGTTTTTGCCGATGGCGTCGCGCTTTTCGCCGGTTTGGGCTGCGGAACAGATCGGGAAAACTGGCGGCAGGAAATGCACTGGCGACAGCACTGGCGATTGCCGCCAGTTTGTTCATGTTCCGGTCTCGTTCCGGCCGTCGTCGAATTCGATCCGGGCCGCGAGGTCCCTCACCATTCGTGCGTGCCGATTTCGAAGGACGCTGGCGCATTCGGCTGCTTTGGCCTTCGCTTCGTCGCGGTCACTATTGTCGGCGTAATACGGGTTAGGCAGTCCAAAGGCCTCAGGATCGATGATTTGGGCCAGGCGAAGCTGGTCCTCCACCGGCGGCTGTGCTGAGGCCGCTTGGTCTAGCGCCGCAAAATAGGCATTGAGAATGTCGTCGACCAGGTTTTCGGCATAACCCGGAATATCGCCCGACCAGTCGTTTTCTATCGCCTTGATCGCAGCGGCCCGCGCATTCGGATCTACGTCTGTATTAATCATCACAGCTGTCCCTCCATCAGTGCCGCACGACGCCAGCGCTCCGACATCCACAGACACAATGCGCGCCGGTCCTCCGGTGCCAGCTCTTGCGTAGGCAGGGGCATGTCGCAGCCGGTCGAGATTTCCCCATCCATTCCGAGGCCGATCGTCCCAACCACAATCGACAACACCTTTCCGCTAGGCAGCGTCAGGCTGTCGTAGTCCAACACACAGTCGGCAGGACCCATCACAGCTCTCCCGTCATCAGTGCCGCGACCTCGTCGGCCTCCTCGGCCGTGCGCGGCAGGTAGTGTTCCACGATCTTGTAGCCGGCCTCCAGCGTATGGCCGGAGAGGTTGACGATCTGCTCGACCGTCAGCCCCATCTTGCGCAGATGGATGAAGCCGGAGCGGCGGCCGTCGCGCAGCTGCATGCCGGCGAGATGGCCCCAGCGCTCGGGGTCGACCGCGATCGCGCGCTTGCGGACGCGGGCGAACTTGATCGAGGCGAGCCAGTCGCTATAGGTCCGCAGCGTCGTCTCGTTGACGACGAGCGGCTGCCAGTTGAGCTTGGGGGCGGTAAGCGGCGGCGCGGCCGCCAGCCTGCGGGCGGCGAGCGGCGGCAGGCGCACGTCGATCCTGACGCCGCCCTCCAGCTCGAAGTCGCGGCCCTTCCGCTGGCTCTTGGACTGGGTGAAGACGAGCCGCGTGACCGTTTCCTTGGTGAGCGGATCTGCCTTCTCGACCAGGTTATGCGTGCCCAGCGCCAGCACGTCGCTGATCCGCTGGACGCAGGCGAAGCCGAGCAGCAGAGCGGTGCCGATCGAGGGGCAACGCAGGAACCGCTCCTGCCCCTGGTAGGAACCGGGCGGCGGCTCGACCCGGCCATCGGCGACCGCGACCAGGTGGCGGATATCCTCGAAGCTGTAGTAGCGCGGCCGGCGCTTCCCGGAGGCGAGCTTCTGCTTGGCGAAAGGGTTCTCCCGGATCTCGACATGCTCGCCGGCGATGCCGAAGGCGAACAGCACGCGCCCGACCTTGCAATAGCTCGCCGCCCCGCCGGGCGCGCGGCGCTTCACCGGATCGAGCCAGCGCCGCACGCGCGCCGGCGTGATGCCGTTCGCGACCTCGTCGCCGAACTCGGCCTCGATCACCTTGAGCGCGTAGCGGAACTGCTGCTGGGTGCGCTCGCGCAGGCCGCGCCAGTGGTCGGAACCCAGCCCGTCCTCGCCGTTGCGCCAGATATTCGCGAGCTGGCTGACGGTGAGCGGGCCGCTGCGGGCGCGCCGGCGCGGCGCGGCCGGGGCCGTGCCCTTCTTCGTCCAGGCCTCGACCTCGCGGTTGAGCCGCCGGGCCTCGCGCATCGCCACGTCCGGGTCCTTGCCGAGGGACTGGCCCTTGAACTGCGGGCGCAGCTTCTTCTCCGGCTTCCAGTGCCAGACGCCCCATTCGTTCTGATGCAGGCGCGCGATATCCTGCGCCGCGCCGCGCGGCGTCGCCTTCCGCTTCATGATCGGATCTCCGAGAGGGAAGCGCCCGCACTCAAGCGCGCGGGCGCGTCAAGGGCAAGCTACGGCCGGCCGCCCTGCACAACGGCGAGGCGGACGGGGGCGGCCATCGCCGCCGTCTCGCGCATCTCGAACCAGCGCAGCACGGCCTGGGTGTGCCAGCGCAGCTGCCGCTTGCTCCAGGGCAGCGGCCGCGGGAAGGGCAGCTTCTGGTCGCACTCCCATTCGGGCAGGCGCTCGCGCCGGATCGTGTACTCGGCCAGGCCGGCGCGGGCGGCGATGTCGGCCATGGTCCACCAGGGGGCGGACGGGTCGGCCAGGCGGCGGGCGGGAGCGCTGCTCATAGCGCCCTCGCCAGCACGAGCGCGGCGAAGGCCGCCAGGACCAGCGTGAAGCCGCTGCTGATGGCCGCCTCCAGCCGCAGCCCGCTGCGGTAGTGCTCGCGGCCGGCGGCCATGGTCAGGAAGGCGAGGCCGCTCAGATACATCGCCATGGCGACATGGAAGGCGGTCATCATCGCAGCGCCTCCCGCTGCTGGTCCTGCCAGGCGTCGGCGAAGGGGCGCAGCCGCAAGGGCCGCTCCAGCTCGCGGTCGCCCGCCGGCGTCGTCATGATCCGCTCCCAGCCATGGTTGGGAATGCGGACGATCCATCCGGCCTTCTCGCATTCCTTGACGATCGGCTTGCCGAAGGTGCGGACGGGCAGGAACTTGCCATGCGCCTGCGCCATGACCAGCTCTCGCCGGTCGTTCTCGTAGAGCTTGCCGCTGCGCGCGGCGAGCAGGCAGTAGGACTGCGTCTTGGTGCGGCCCATCTCGGGCGTGCGGCGCTGGCCCCGGCTCATCGCCCGTCCCCCTCGCGCCCATAGGCCAGGGGAATGTCGGCGATCGCCGTCTGCGGCTTGCGCCAGGAGCGGCGGCCGGCGCGCAGCGCGTTGTCGGCATCGCGATAGGCCGAGGCCAGCCGGCAGATCAGCGCCCAGCCGATCGCCAGCTTGACGGCCATGCCGCGCTCGAAGCGCATCGCCATGACCAGGTCGTAGAGCTGCGCGCCCCGGATGGCGCGGCGGTTGTTCCAGGCCTTGCGATGCCCGGCGCAGCAGAACTCCGCCCGGTCCTCGACGCTCTGGAAGGGCGTGTCGCATTCGAGGCAGCGGAACTGGTGCTTCGGGCGGGCGGCGACCGCAAGGCGGGCTGCGAGGCTGCGACTAGACGCGGGGGCTGGAAAGGCCACCACGGCGCCTCCAACCGGAAACTCGATACGAGCGTGCTGCATTCACATGCTCCCTCTCCACGCCGCTGCAAATCAGCGGTTGGGAATTGGCTACCATGTGAATGTGAAAGTTCAAACAGAAATATGAATGTTCATGTGATGCATCGCATCGCGTGGCCCGGATATTTTTCGCAGGCGCAGCGAAAGCGGTTGATAATTCACGCCCCCTTCCGGCGCGGCTTGCGGATCGCCAGCTCGACCACGCCCTTGATGCCGACCGTGCCGTCGATCAGCTGCGGCACGCGGGCGTTGTCCTCCTTGCTGGCCCCAACCAGGAAGGGCGGATGGAACAGGCGGAACACCGTCCTGGTCTGTCCCGGCCGCTCGAAGTCATAGAGCTGGGCGCAGACGATATCGCCCGCCTCGGGCTGGGCGTTCATGTCCACGATCACGACATCGCCGGGGAAGTAGCCCTCGTCCTCCAGGGCGCGCGTGCGCAGCGTCCAGGGCGCGACATGGACGCGCCCGGCAACCGCCGCCGTGACCAGTTTCGCCATCGGATCGCCGATCGGGGCGGTATAGGGCTCGCCTTCGTGCTCGGCGAAGCCTTGCGGCGGCACGCTCGGCGTCTGCTCGGCCAAGGCGGCGCGGCCGCGCCTGCCATGCGCCTCGGGCGGCGCGAGGATGCCTGTCGCCTGCTCGATCATCTCGATCGTGCGGGCCGACAGCGTGCCGTTGTAGCCCGCCTTGTTCCTGAACCTGGTCAAGGTGGAAGGGTCGCCCTCGAATAGCCGGGCGATCTCCGTCGGCGTCAGCTGACGCTCCCGCTCGACCGTCTCCAGATAGGCCAGTTGCGCGGCGCGCAGCTTCTCCTTGCGCGCCTTCTTCACTTGCTCGGCATGCGTCTGCATGGCCCGTCGCTCCGTGTGAAAGACGGGCGGACGCTGCGGCGCAGCAGGGCTGTGAGCAATTTGAAACATCACACTTGACGCAACCACGCAAATCAGATCGACGTGTGAAAGTTCACATGAGGATCGTAAATCACATGCCCGAACAGGAAGCGCAAGAGCTGGAGGGGCGGTTGTCCCGCCTTCGATTGCCGGTCGCGACGCTGGCGAAGCGCGCCAGCTGCGACCAGGCGACGATCAGCATGTACGTCAAGGGCCAGCGCCGCATGTCCGAGCGCATCGCGCGCGATGTGATGTCGGCGCTCGTCGCCGAGGAGCTTTCCGTCCTCACCCATCTCGCGCGGCTGCATCCGCAGGCCGCGATCGAGAGTGCTCGGGCCGTGTCGGTCCAGCCCCCTCGGGCGGCCTGAGCCCCGTTTCGTTCCCGTTGCGTCGCGTTCGACTGCCCGGCCGGTGCCCCAATCGCCGGCCGGGCCTTTCCTCACCTTTGCCGGAGCCTCGCGATGGACAACCGCGTCACGCTCGAAATCCTGATCAAATACGCCGGCGGCCAGACGCGCATCGAGCTCGTGCGCTTCCAGCCCGGCGCGGTGCCGCATGGCTACATCCTCCAGGAGGAGCCCGACGCCAGCCTGGGCCGCACGCTGGTGCGCGACCAGGTCAAGCTGCTCAACGCGCTGCGCGACCTCGCCAAGCCGAAATGGCTCAAGCTGCTGCACGACGCCGACAGCTCGGCGCGCGACCTGTTCGGCCCCGCGATTGCGCTGATGGAAGCGCCGGCCGCCGGCGTGGCGCAGGGGGCGGCGGCGTGAGCGGGAACACGCGCGGCGGCGTCGCTGTCAACCCGAAACTGGAGTGGAAGCGCTTCGACGCGCTGCCGGCAGCGATCCGCCGCGTCTACGCCCTCGCGCCTTTCGACTATGCACTGTCTGCGGCCGAGCGCGGCTGGAAGGACTATCGGCGCGCCGGAAAGACGGTCGCGGAGTTCAAGGCGCGCGAGGTCGCCTGGATCTGCGCGCATCTGCAAAAGCAGGCCCGTAAGACCTATGGGCCGGATCACCCCGACGCGCAGCGCTCGCGCCTGGAGCGCCGGCCATGAGGAACGGTGCCTTCGGGGTCTATGAAGATCCGGTGCTGATGTTCCGCCGCTTCGACGCCATGCCGAAGGAGCTGCGCCGCGTCCATGCGCTCGCGCCGTTCCACATGCATATGGGCAAGGCGGCCAAGCGCCTCGATGTCTACCGCAGCGCCGGCGCGACCATCGAGAAGATGCGCACGGCCGAGATCTTCCTCATGTGCAAGCTCCTCCAGGAGGAGGCCGCCCGCACTTACGGCCCGGAACATCCCGACGCGCAGCGCTCCCGCCTGGAAGGCCGGGCGCGGCGCGTCCTGCGCGGCTCTACGGCCGGGGGAGGGCGGGCATGAAGTGGGCCGCTCGCAAATCCCTTCTCGGCTACTGGACCATTGCCCTGCTTGCCGCCGACGAGGCGGAGCTCGGCGCGGCATCGGTCAACCAGTTCGGCCGCGTGCGCTTCTTCTCGAAGCGGCAGCCGAGCCCGTTGGGCGACTGGTTCCCGCCCTGGGAAGCCCTCAACGCGGCGGCGGATATCGCCCGGCAGTTCTGCCCGCCCGAGGCCGGGCGTTATGGCTGGCGCGGCTCGGCCCGGCGCGGCGAGCTCTGCGGGCAGATCGCAGCCGCGCTCAATGCCGCCGGCGTCTTTCCTGCGGAGGCGCGGGCGGCATGAGCCATCCCGTCTCCATCGACGCGGTCAAGGCCAAGCTGAACGATCGGCTCGACGATCTCATGGCGAAGCTCTGCCCCAACGCCGTCAAGGTCGGCAACGAGTGGGAGATGGGCTCGATC
Source organism: Allobosea sp. 67-29 (assembly GCF_001898115.1). Classification (GTDB taxonomy): domain Bacteria; phylum Pseudomonadota; class Alphaproteobacteria; order Rhizobiales; family Beijerinckiaceae; genus Allobosea. The sequence continues at coordinate 12,679 of NZ_MKSQ01000014.1, forward strand.
CGGGGCGAGCCGGGCCAGTCCTTCAAGATGAACCGTTCCGGCAAGAAGCTGGGGCTGGGCTACGACTTCGCCGAGGGGCGCTACTACGACATCCTCGACGTGGTCGCCGCCGCGAAGTTCGACGGCGATATCGGAGACGCCATCGCCTGGGCGATCGCCCTTTTCAACCTCGGCCGGATGACGCCGGCCGAGATCCGCGAGCAGGAGGAGAAGGCCAAGCGCCAGCGCGCCGAGGCGGAGAAGGGCCAGGCCGAGGACGCCGAGGCGGTGCGGCGCAAGGCCAAGGGGCTCTATCTCGCCGGCGAGCCCTGGGAAGGCTCCCCGGTCGAGCGCTACCTGCTCGGCCGCCGGATCGACCTGAAACGCTTCGACCGCAGCCCGCGCGCCCTGCGCTGGCACGGCCGGGTCTGGAACCGCGAGGCCGGCGGCGTCGAGCTGCCGGCGATGCTGGCGCCGATCGTCGACGCCATCAGCGGCGAGCACCTGGGGACGCACCGCACCTGGCTCGACCTGCTGGCGGACGGGCGCGTGACCAAGGCGGCGCTGCGCGAGCCCAAGATGAGCTGGGGGGCCTATCGCGGCGGCGTCATTCCGCTGCTGCGCGGGGAGTCCGGCAAGCCCTTGAAGCAGATGCCGGCGGACGAATGGGTCATCTGCGCCGAGGGCATCGAGAACGCGCTCTCGGCCGCGCTGATGCGGCCGCAGCGCCGGGCGATCGCCGCCGTCTCGCTCTCCAACCTGGCCGAGATCCGGCTGCCGCCGCAGCTCGGCGGGCTGTTCCTGGTCGCCGACAACGACACCAAGTCCGGCCCGCAGAAGCAGTTCGCGCGCGCCTGCGCGCGTCTCGAGGAGCGCGGCGTGCGCTTCCAGATCGTCCGCCCGCCCGAGGGCATCAAGGATTTCAACGACTGGCTGGCCGCCCTGGAACGCCAGGCCGAACAAGGGAGAGTGGCGTGAGCGAACGTCTCGATAAACGGCAGTACCTCTATGGCGAGCCGCGTCTGAGCAATGCGCAGGTGAAGGCGCTGCGCGAGCTTTCGAAGGGGCCGATCAATTGGACGGACCGCGTCAGATCAGCGACGCTCAAGGCTCTTCGCGGCAGTCTCATGGTCGATGTCAGCGGTGATGTCGCGGAGATCAGCCCTAGGGGCCGGAAGATCCTCGCGCTGATCGACGAGGCCGCAGCATGACGCCGGCCCAGCGCAACGCCCTGCGCAATCCCTGCTTCGCGGCCGAGGAGACCACGGCGGCCGCCTTCGGGTGGCGCGAGAGCTTTCCCAACACGGACGTGACGGTTCGGCTGACGCTGAACGTTGGCATGGAGTGAGCGGTGTTCTTCGGCGGCAAGCCTCTCTGGCATGTCAGCGTGGCCATCTGGTCGCGGCTGACGAACGCCCCGAAGCCGTGTCCCGTGTGGACCGATCAGGACCGCTCCCGCGCCGACCGCATCGCCGAGCAGCTGCTCGCCGGCGTCGGCATCGCCGACCAGGCCCGCACGGACGATTACGGCATCGCCAGGCACTACCGGCGCGCCACGACGCCGGACGAACAGGACGCCGTGTTCCGCTCGCCCAAGGGGCGTCTCGCGGCACTGCGACAAGCACGAGGCTATTGAGATGGGCGCGGATACCAAGATCGAGTGGGCGCACCACACCTTTAATCCGTGGATCGGCTGCACGCGGATCTCGCCGGCCTGCGACCATTGCTATGCCGCCGATTGGGCCAAGCGCTACGGCCAGGAGCATCTCTGGCAGGGCGAGCGCCGGCAGACCTCGGCGCAGACCCGGCATCAGCCCTTCAAGTGGAACCGCGAGGCGGCCGAGGCCGGCGAGCGGCGGCGGGTGTTCTGCGGCTCGCTGATGGACTTCGCCGACAACCAGGTTCCGGGCCGCTGGCGCGATGACGCCTGGCACTGCATCAGCATGTGCCCCTGGCTCGACTGGATGCTGTTGTCGAAGCGGCCGCAGAACTATGCGCGCTTCCTGCCGGGGCCGGCGATCGGCGCGCCCGAGTGGGGCGATGGCTGGCCCAATGTCTGGCTCGGCACGACGATCGAGGACCGCAAGCGCCTGCCCAACCTGGAGCATCTGCGCGCCGTGCCGGCGGCGGTGCGCTTCCTCTCGATCGAGCCGTTGCTGGAGGATCTCGGCGAGCTCGACCTTACCGGCATCCACCTGGTCATCGTCGGTGGCGAGAGCGGGCCGGAGGCTCGTCCAATGCACCCCGCCTGGGTGCGCTCGCTGCGCGACCAGTGCGCGGCCCAGGGCGTCGCCTTCTTCTTCAAGCAGTGGGGCGAGTGGGCTCCGCATACGGTAGATCTCGAAGACGAGGAAGGTTCGATCCGCACTACGCCTCGCGGCGGGGTGAACTGGCAGGCCGAACGGCCAGGCGGCTACTTCGGTGTGTTCCGCATCGGCAAGAAGCGCGCCGGCCGGCTCCTCGATGGCCGCACTCATGACGAGATGCCGAGGCCTGCCGCATGACAGGCCTGCCTCAGCCCGCGCTGACGATGATGCCCGCCGCCATGCGGGCGAAGCATCGCGCGCGGGCACAGCGTGAGATCGCCCGCTATCTCTGCGGCGTGAAATGGACGGACGGCTTCTGCGAGGCCGCTCTCGCGCCGGACTGCCGATGCCAGAAGGCCGCCCATGCGATCCTCGCCATGGTCGAGGGCGTCGGCATCGTCCCGGTGTGGGAATATGACGCCGAGCTGCGGCGGCTGCTGGCGGCTTGCCAGCCCAGCCTCGAACCGGCGGAAGGGCTCGGCCTATGAGCGAGCCGACCCCGCTCCAGCCGCTCGCCCCGCATCTCGCGCCGATGGCCGATGCCTTCGCGGCGGCCGAGCAGGCCGCCCGCCAGCAGGAGCAAGACGCCGCCGCCCAGGCCGAGGCCCGCCGCAAGGCGGAGCTGGAACAGGCCGAGCTGGAAGACGACGCCAGGGCGATCAAGGATGCGTTCAAGCGCGGCGGGATGAAGCTCGCCCTGGCCATGGGCCGATCCTGCAAGACGAGCTGGACCGCCGACCAGGTCGAGGACCTGATCTATCCGCCGCCCCCGCCGCCGCCGGCCGCCGGCGGCGATGGCGACGGCGGCCAGCGCCCGCCGGCCGGGCCGCAGCCGGACGAAGGCGACGAGCCGCCGAAGTGGAAGCTGAAAAAGAACCCGGTCAAGGCGCTGCCGAAGGACTGCCCGGTGACGCCGCTCGGCATCGACGGCGAGGTCTGCTTCTACCTGACGCCGAACGGCCAGTTCCTGCCGCTGGAAAGCCACGCGGCCGAAGGGCTGCGCAAGCTGTTCTCGCCGGACGTGCCGTGGCTGTGGGGCAATTTCCCGAAGTTCAAGGAAAACACCGGCGAACAGACCAATTGGGACGCGGCCAAGGCATCGGACAGCCTGATCCAGGCCTGCGGCCGGCGCGGCCCCTTCGACCCGGCCGAGAAGCTGCGCGGCGTCGGCGCCTGGCACAGCCCCTCCGGCCAGCTGATCCTGCATTGCGGCGACCAGATCTTCGACGGCGCGAGCTGGCAGAAGCCCGGCTTCGTCGGCGACTTCGTCTATCCCGGCGCGGCGGCGCTGGCGAAACCTTTCCCCTGGTCGGAGGACGATATGGAAGCCGATGCCGAACGGAAGCGCTTCTTCGCCGAGCTCAAGGCGCTGCTCACCATCCTGGACAGCTGGAACTGGGCGGCCGAGTTCGAGGTCAACGCCGAGACCGGCGAGCGGGTGAACTTCCACGGCACCGAGCACAAGCTCTCCTCCATCCTGGTCCTGGGCTGGATCTGCTCGGCGCTGGTCGGCGGCGCGCTCGACTGGCGGCCGATGATCTGGCTGACGGGCGAGGCGGCGGCCGGCAAATCCACCCTGCAGAAGCTCGTCGCCGCGATCATGGGCGCGCGGCTGGTCACGTCATCGGACGCCACGGCCGCCGGCATCTACCAGAGCGTCGGCTATTCCAGCCGCGCCGCCGGCATCGACGAGGCCGAGGCCGACCCCAACAGCCAGAAGATGAAAGGCATGGTCGAGCTCGTGCGCCAGTCCTCCTCGGGCGGCAACATCCTGCGCGGATCGAGCGACCCGAAGAAATGGCGCGGCTTCACGGCCCGCTCCTCCTTCCTGCTCTCCTCGATCGTCATTCCGCCGCTGTTCGGCCAGGACCTGACGCGCATCACCATCCTGCCGCTCGCGCCGCTGCCGAAGGGCTCGCAAAAGCCGAAGATCGAGACGGCGCGCTGGGCCGCCTTCGGCACGATGCTGCTCGCCCGCCTGCTCGACAACTGGGAGCGCTGGGAAGCCACGCTCGACAGCTACGCCATCGCGCTTGGCGAGCTCGGCCACGATGCGCGCGGCGGCGAGCAGCTCGGCGGGCTCTTGGCCATGGCCGACATGGTGCGCTTCGACGAGATCCAGAGCGACGACATCGCGCTGTGCTGCGCGCCCTTCGACAAGCGCAACCAGCCGAAGGACGAAACCACCTCGCAGCAGTTCCTCAACTGGCTGATCACCAAGACCGTCGTCGCCTTCCGGGGCGGCAACCAGATGACGATCGGCGCGCTCGTCGCCGGCGCGGCCGGGCTGGTCGATCTCCAGGGCGAAGGCGCGACGCCGGCGAGTTACGCCGCCGCGCTTCATGCCCATGGCGTCTTCGTCGAGGGCTTCCGCGACGAGGCCACGGTGACGCTGCCCAACCAGAGCGCCGGCCTGGCGCACCTGCTCGACGGCTCGCCCTGGGGCACCAAGCCCGGCGCGGCGCTCTCCGGCTGGCAGCAGGCCATGCAGCGGCTGTGCACCGCGCGCGGCCCGGACGGCCAGCCGCTCGGCAAGAAGATCAACACCAGGAAGCTCGGGATCGGCCGGGGATGGTCCCTGCCGGCCAAGATCTTCCTGCGCATGGAGGAGGAGTGAGATGGGGCGCTTTCGCAAGAAGCCAGTCGAGATCGAGGCGTGGCAATTCACGCTGATGAAAGACGCTGCAACCCAGCCGGATTGGCTGAAGGCGGCGTTCCTCGACGGCGCTGTGTTCTACCAGGGCGGGGCCGATCCCTACCTCACGATCGAAACGCTCGAAGGCACGCATCGCGCCTCGCTCGGCGATTGGATCATTCAAGGTGTCAAGGGGGAGCTCTATCCCTGCAAGCCGGAGATCTTCGCCGCAACCTATGACGTAGTGGAGGGCTGAGCCGATGGCATTCAAGGCCGAACCCGTCAGCACGGAACACAGCGGCTTCACCACGGATCTGTCGCAGGTCGGGCGTTCGCCCGATCTCGGCGACGTGCTGATGTCCAACGCCGTCAGCATCAACATGTGCCCCTGCTGCGGGCGCATACACATCGGCGGGCATGACCGGAGAGGGCTGCAATTCGTCGCGCTGCCGGTCGACGCCAGCGTGGCGCGCGCCATCGCCGCAAACCTCGTCGAGTTCGCCGTCGAGAGCGAGAAGCTCGCCGGCAGCCGACTGTACAAGCACTAGGGGGCGGCCATGCGACAGGATTGGCAGGACAAGATCGCAGCCTCGAACACCGAGCTGGAAGGCATGCTCGGCTCGCAGGACGCGCGGATGCGATGCGCGGCCCGTTTCGGCCTAGCTGTCACTCAGCCGCTCAACGCCTGGTATGCCGACGAGCTTGCGCGCGGAACGGACCCTGCGGTGCTGCTGGAGGTTCTTCCGCGCTGCCTCGGCCAGGTGCTCGGCATCATCGTCTTCAACCAGGGCGGCCACCCCCAGCTCGCCCAGGCCACGCTCAGCCTGCTCGGCGTAGAAGCCTGCACCATCATCGGCCGCGCGCAGGCGGGCGACCTCGACCAGATGAAGGTTCGCAATCCGGGGGCCAGGCCATGAAACAGAAAACCCTGTTCGTGGCTGCCACGGCGGCCGAGGCGAAGGCGGCGGCGGATCACATGCAGCCGGGGCCGATCGAGTATGCGAAGCCGGAGCTTTCTGCGGCGGTTACGGATGTGCTCGATCGGCGACGGGAGCAGGTTGCTCTCGGCTACACTCCCGAGCATGACGACAAGCACGATCGCGGCGAGATCCTTCGCGATCCGCATTGGGGCGCTTCGATCCGCCTCCACGCCGTCGTCGCTGACCGTCATCCCAATTCGCGCGATGGGCTGGTCGATGTCGCGGCCATGATCATCGCCGAGATCGAGCGGCTGGACCGCCGGGACGGCCGGACATGAGGGGCACCCCGATCAACTCGGCCGAGATCGTCAGCCTGCGGGATGGCGGCTACATGGTCTTCGATACTTCGCACGAAAGTCGGCATGCCGGCATGGAGCGCGTGCCTGTCTTCGCCTGCGGCAGCAAGGACGATCTCCTGGACTATCTGGAGAAGCGTCTGGCGGACCCGCCAAGCGAGGAGGAAGGGGAATGAGCCGCCACCCCGTTGAGGAGGAGATGCGCCGGGGCGTCTCGCTCTCCCTCACCAACGCCGTGTTCTCCAAGCTCATCAAGATGGGCCGGCAGCTCGGCAAGACGCCCCAGCGCATGGCGCAGGAGCTGTTTGACGAAGCCTACGCCGCCCGCTGCATGGGCAAGAGCGCGGCCCAGCAGGTCGCGGCCGCCGGCGCGATGGCCGATGCCCTGGAGGAGGATCTCCAGCAGCAGCTCGCCGAGGCGCGGGCGCAGCTGGCGCGGATGGAAGCGCGCTACGAGGAGCAATTCGCCGGCCGCGATCGCGCTCTCGACCAGCTCGTGAAGGCTCAGGATCTCGCCATCGAGATCGGCAAGGATCGGGACACGGCCAAGGCAGCGGCCAAAGAAGCGATGGACCAGGTCAAGCGCATGGAAGGCGTCATCGCCGGCAAGGACCGCATGTTGCTCGACCAGGCCGACGAGATCCGCAAGATGCGCGAGGCGGCCAAGGGCCAGCTCGTCGTCGTCAACCAGGCCAGCGAGATCCTCAAGCGGGAGGCGCAGCCGGCTGAGGAGCCGGCCTGGGCGCAGCCGTCGAGCGCCTCGCAGCTGCGCGCCATCCGGGCCATGAAGGCGGCCGGCAACAGCCCGGCCGCGATCGCGCGCCAGCTCGCCGTCTCGATCGAGACGATCAAGGCGGCGCTGGCATGAGGGATCTCCGAAACCGCATCGGATACCGCTTCTGGTACTGGCGCTGGCAGATCTCGCTGCGCCTGCGGCCGGCGCGCCAGTGGCTCGGCCGGCTCTGGAACTGCCATCGGAACGCGCGGCGGCTCGCTGCGATCGAGCAGGCGCTCAATCACCGCGACCTCTTCATCAATCCCGATTTCATGGAGGAGATCGCCGGCGAGATCGACTGCGCCGGTTCAGGTTGCGAACACGTCTGGTCCGAATGGGATACCGGCGCGTCCGGCTGCACCGTCTCCGAGAAAGGCACGTATTGCCCGAATGATCTGGCCGAGACCCTGCGCGAATTGGCCAGGGTGGCGCGTGCTTGAGGCCTTTCCATATCTCTACCGCTTCGACCGCTGCGGCCGGAAAGGTCAGCCCTGCAAGGTGACGGCACGCGGCAAGATGAACTCCGTCCGCGTCGTCTTCGCGGACGGCTTCACCATGATCACCAGCGGGAATGCGCTGCGTCGGCTGAAGCCTAGCGACCAGCCAGATCCTCGCGCGCGTCGCGATGGGTGTCCCGAATCGTCATGATGCCCTGGCGCAGCCGCACGCGATCGCGCGGGTGACGCTCGACAGCCGCGTCGAAGGCGGCGAAGCCGATCATCAGCGCAGCGCAGCGCGCGACCTCGACCGCCTGCCGGTGCCGATGCGGCAATTCCATGTCCTCGACCTCGACGACGATGTCGAGCGGCTCCTTCAGGATCACGCCCATGCTCAACCTCCATAGGAACGAGGGCAGAACATAGGAACAGAGTCGGGGGCAAGGTCAAGCGCCGACTGGACGCGCTCCACCGCCCGCGCCATCCTCGCGCGCGGGAGGGCAGGGCGATGATGCGAGCGGCGATCGTGGCGGGGGTGATGATGGCGGCCGGAGCGGCCTGGGCACAAGCGCCGGACTGGACGGCTGTCGACGAGTGCTACCGACGCAGCGCGGCCGATCTCGACGACATGTCATCGGATGCGGAGACGATCGCCGGGGCCGTCAGCTTTTCCTGCATGACGGCCGAGCGCAAGCTGGTCGCCTATGCGAAGCCGGGCAACGAGCAAGAGCGGACACAGGCGCATCTCGACATGCGCAGCACCTTCCTGGCGCGCGCCACGACGGCGGTCCTGGTCCGCCGCGTGATGATCCGCAAGGGCGAGATGAAGCCCTAGAAGTCCAAGCCCTGGACCCGACGCAGGGCGCGCGCGATCGCGGCCGCGTCGCTCTCGCCTGGCCGGCGGATCGCCTCCAGGTCCGCCAGGGCCTCGCGCTCCAGCTGGATCGAGAGCAGCCGGCCGCCGCGCGCCTTGAGCTCGGCCCGCGCCAGGCGCGCCATGGTGGCGCGATCGCGCGGCATGGCGGCATCGTATTTCAGCGGGCGGGCCATCAGCGTTGCTCCTGCTCGTCGCGCGCCCGCAACCAGGCCATAGCCTCGCGCTGGCGCGGAAAGCGCCGCTGTTCGCCTTCCGCATGCGGAGGCGCGCCGGCCGGGCGATGGATCGACCAGGCCACCCAGCGCTCGCCCGGCCGGTTGCCGACGAACTTCGCGACCGTGCCGATGCGACGGTCGCCTAGAAAAATGCCCTGCATCTGCTACACCCTCCTCGATGTCGCCGGCGTCGCCTCTCCGGGTTCGCCTGACGATGTCATGCCCGGCCGCCTGCCAGCGGCCGGGCGTCTTCCTCGCCGCCGGCGTAGTAGCTCGGCCTGCGTTCCAGTTCAGCTGCGATCCACTGCTCGGCGAAGAGCGGGAAGCGCTTTTCCAGGCGGGCGCGCAGGTTGCGACGGCGCGCCTTCCCCTTCGCCTCGGTGCTCCAACGGCGGATAGGCCGTTGCGTCACCAATTCCCAGCCAATGGCGTAGCCACAACCGGGCGACCATTTCGCCATGACCTCGGCCGGGCAGGGCTGCCCGCGCTCGACGAGGACAGCCGCCAGGACGCGAGGTCCCGGCGGCTCGGTGTGCGGGTTTCTCCAACTGAGTGACCAGCGGGCCATGTCCGGCATCAGAACAGCTCCAGTTGGTGGCGCTGGTCGCCGAACAGCGGCAACGCCGAGGTGTCGAAGTCCTGCGGCGGGCGCTTGGCCTTGCGCCGCTCCTCGGCCTTCCTGATCGCCGCGTCTAGTCGCAGGCTCGGGGAGGGGAGCGCGTCGCGGCGCTCCGTCCTGGTCTCGTCGACGGCGGGGCTCATGAGCGCGCCCTCGGGGCCGGGATCAGCTGCGCCAGGCGCTCGCCGGTGATCTCCTCATCCGGCCAGAGCCGCAGCTTGTTCAGGATGTCGCAGCGATCGCGGCCGGTCTGGCGCTGGTAGGCGGCGAGGCAGCCGGCGGCGAAGGCCTCGCTGATCTCGCGCTGGGCGAAGACGTAGCCGATGCCGGAATGGACCGCGCGCGCCTGCGGGTGCGGCTTCGGCACGACATAGCCGGGCGTCGCGCCCATCGAGCCTTCCGTGCCTTCGCTCCAGCCGGTGACGATCCGGCCATCGGGCAGGAGCCAGCTGGTCTTGCTGTAGGCCATGTCGATCATGCCGTCGAAGCCGCGCGAGCTGTAGGCGCTGCTGATCCGCTCGACCTGCTCCTTCGTCGGGCCGTCGACCCAGTCGATCCGCGTCGAGCTGCCGCCGCTGTAGCTCTCGCCCCGGACCCGGAATTTCACGCCGGGAAACGCCTTGGCGAGATGCTGGCGCAGGATCTTGTTCGTCTCCGCCAGGCGCAGATAGGCGACGGGCTCGGCCTTCGGGGCGACCGGCTCTTTCGGGAAGCAAACGACTGTCATGGGTTCTCTCCGGGTTGAGGGGCGGCGTCTGCCAACGCCGTGAGGAGAGTTATTACACATGCGCTAAAATCAGTGCAAGTGAATTTTCACACGCAATTCACATAAATCGTAATCCGCTGATATCGCAGAGGTTTAGACGCTGTCGCGGTGGAAAAGCTGTGGATGGAGCTGCGACCAGGCGTCAGCCGGCCTATTGACAGCCCGGCGCAAATCAGATGCGCGTGTGAATGTTCACACAACCGATGGATCGCGCTCGCGTGTCTGGCCGCCCCTGCCTCCCTGCAACCCTGTTTGGCGACGCGATTGTTTCGCGCGCGCTTACGGGGTGCGGGCCGACAGGTGTTGCGGGGGCGTTGCGCGGGGTGTTGCAGCGTAACGCGTTGCAATCGCTGTCTTTTTCGCGCTCGCAACACCTGCAACGCCTGCAACAGCCGGTCGCCTCACGTATGTGCATGCGAGGGCGAGCGAGGGCGAGCGCAGGCGCATCTACGCGCGGGCTCGGGTCCGTTGCAAGTGTTGCAAGTGTTGCAGATGATAAATCTATATATATATCAATGGTTTACCCGCAACGCTCTCCGCAACGCCTCGCGATCGCGGCGGCGCAGGGTGTTGCGGCTCGCTCCTGCTCGATCGGCTCCGCAGCGCCGCAGGCGATTAAATATCCTCGGATATTCAAGGGCTTGCGGGTCGCGAGGCCTCGCAGGGCAGCGACAGCCGGAAATGGGGTGTTTGGTGTGAGTGCGGCGGCTCCGGCGCGGCCGCGCGCGGAGCTCGGGCAGGGCAGGGCGAAGGCCTGCGGCCTTGCCCTGGAGGGCGTCCAGGCGGGCCATTTCGGGCCGATCTTGCCGCCAGTCGCCAGCGAAAACGAGCGATATCAAGCGCTTAGGCGCCCGATCCTCGTAAACGCCGCATCCATTGAGGGGGTGGCCTCGCCTTCGGACCCCACCCCCCCCACCTCGGCCGGACCCCACCCCCCGGAAGCGACCGCCCCTCTTTCCGCCGCCCGCCTGGCTGCGCCTGCCGGCCCGTCCGGGGGCTTCCCTGGTCGGCGAGGCGAAAACGCGGATCGGTGGGGCGGTGGGGCCAGGGGCTCCGGGGCACCGGGATTTTTTGCGGCGAAGACAGGCGTCCTGGAAAAACCGGGTTCCGGGGAGGTTCGGCATGGCTGACCGCAACGGAACGGCCGGGGCGGTAGCAGGCCTCCTGGCGCAGGCTCAGGACGCGATGCCGTCCGAAGGTGAGCAGCTCGACATGCTGGCGACGACGCAGCGGCCGGCGAGCCAGCGGCTACATGTCACCAGCCCGTCCGGGAAGAAGGATTTCTTCCATGAGGGCCGGCTCGCCCAGGAGGTCGAGCGCAGTGCCAAGGCGGGACGGCCGAAGGGCGCGCAGAACCTCGCCACTCGGGAGCTCAAGGATTGGATCGTCCGGCTCCTGGGGGGCACGCCCCAGGAGCGCATGGCGCGATGGGCAATGCTCGAACCGGAGGAGCTGGCGCGCCGGCTGAATTGCACAGTCGCCGCCGCCTTCGATCGTCAGCAGGCCATTCTGAAGGAGCTCGCGCCCTACTTCATGGCCCGCATGCAGCCGGTCGATGATCAGGGCCGCACGGTCCCGCTCGTCGCGCTCTCGATCGGCGGCCAGGTCGGCCAGGCGAACGGCGCTCAGCCCTGGTCCGAGTGGTTCGGCGGCCAGCCGCAGCCCGACATCGTCGATGTGACGCCGGAGGAGGGCAAATGACCGTTCTCCGCTACGGCACGCTCGACGAGATGCTCCGCAGCTACAGCCACGGCACGGCTCTGCTGCTCGACAGCGCCGGCCCGGTCTCGGACGCCTTCATCATGTCGCGCGGCACGCGGGATCTGATCTCCGGCCCGGTCGGCTCGGGCAAGACGACGGCGGCGGTCAAGCGGGCGCTGCGGGCGGCGATGCGCCAGCCGCCGATGCTGCACAACGGCAAGCGGCTCCAGGGCGCGCCACGCTTCTACCGGCTCAACGTCTACCGGACTACCTACAAGGACATCTGGCAGACCACGGTCCCGAGCTGGTGCAAGATCCTCGACCCGCAGAAGGGCGTCGGCAACCTGGTCGGCTCCTCGCCGCGTCCCGGCCAGTACACGCTCGATTTCGACGACGGCTGGGGGCCGATCCACATGGAGGTCAACTTCCTCGCCTGGGGCGAGGATGCGGACCCCGACAGCCTCGGCGGCACGGAAGCAACGGACGCCTACCTCAACGAGATGCCGACGCTGCGCGAGGATCTCTTCGTCAACCTCGGCCGCACGGTCGGCCGCTTCCCGAACCGGGGCGAGATCGGCCTGCCGGACGATCCGCGCATCCCCTATGGCGCGATCTTCGGCGATGCCAACGCGCCGGAACCCGACAGCTGGGTCTATCGCGATTTCTGGGGGCCGGAGAAGCCGGAGGGCTACCAGCATTTCCGCCAGCCCGGCGGGCTCGATCCGAACGCCGAGAACCTCAAGGCGGTCGGCCGGACGTACTACACCGCCATGGTCGAGGCGAACCGGCACCGGCCCTGGTGGATCAAGATCAAGGTCCACCACAAGCCCGGCTACAACCGCGAGACGGACGTGATCTACGCCGATTTCGACGATGATCTGCACGTCTCGATGCTCCCGCTCAAGCCCTATCCGGTGCTGCCGGTCCTGGTCGGGATCGACGGCGGGCTAACCCCGGCGGCGGCCTTCATGCAGGAGCTGCCGGACGGGACGCTGAACATCCTCGCCGAAGTCGTCGTCACGCGCGGCGATGAGTTCGACCTGGCCGAGGGCATGAAGGTGGTCATGGGCTCGCCGCGCTTCCTCGGCTGCGAGTTCGCCTTCCAGTGCGATCCGGCGATGGAGGCGGGCGAGGATCTGACGATCGGCTCGATGCGGGCGCGCCTCGCCAAGGCGCTGGGCCTGCCGACGCTGGCGGTGAAGCTCGCCGCGACGAACGACCCGGAGAGCCGCCACGCTCCGATCCGCGAGAAGATCAAGGACGGCCGCCGCAAGCTCCAGGTCGACGCGACGCACTGCCCGACGATCCGCCGCGCGCTCGCCGGCACCTACCAGTATCACCGCACGCGGGGCACCTCCGAGCGCGGCCGCGCCGTCAAGAACCCGGACAGCCACATCATGGAGGCGGCGGAGTACGGCGCGATGCAGTGCGGCACGGAAGCCGCTCGCATCCGCAAGACGGAGCGTGTCCGCCAGCGCGAGGCCAAGCGCAGCGGCGCGGGCGGCAAGGCGGCGCGCTGGCGGCCGCTCGCCCGGAAGGTGCAGTAATGTACGTGCGCCGCACCCATCCCGCCGAGATCCTGGAGATCTGCGCGGATCTGCGCCCGGCGGATCGCGCCGAGATGCTGGCGACCAGCTTCGTCGACGATCCGGCCGAGCACGGCGCGGCGATCGCGGCCGGGCTCGATCAGGCCGTGGTGGCGCTCACCCTGCTCGACGATCGTCGGGCACCGATCGCCTTCGTCGGCTTCTGGCAGATCGCGCCGGGCGTCGCCACGGCCTGCATGTTCGCCACCCCGGCCTTCGCGTCGATCGCGCGGGCTGCGCACGGCTTCTGCCGGGACAGGCTGATGCGCGATGCCGTGCCGCGCGCCTTCCGCCGGGTCGAATGCCGGGCGCTCGCCACCAATGCCAGGGCGCGGATCTGGCTCAAGCGCCTGGGCTTCGTCGAGGAGGCGGTCCTGCTCGGCCTCGGCAAGCGCGGGGAGAGTTTCGTGCAGTGCGCGTGGGTCAACCCTTCAATCCGACAGGAGGCCTGACATGGGCTGGTTTTCCGGGCTTTTCAGCAGCAAGCAGCGGCGCCTCGACCAGATCTGGCAGGCGCAGCAACTCCAGCAGCAGCAGGAACAGGCGGCGGCCGAGCAGCAGCGGCTCAACGACGAGCTCAAGGCGAGCCGCGCCGACGCATCGAAGCAGATCGAGCTGCTCAACCAGCAGAGCGAGGCGGCGCTCTCCCAGGCGGCCGAGACCGCCCGGCTCTCGCAGAAGCAGGCGGAGGAGGCGAGCTACCGCGCCTCGCTGACGCCGGCGGACAGCGAGGATGCGCGGGCGGCGGCCGATCGCAAGCTCAAGAAGCTCCAGGCGGCGCGCGGCATCGCCTCGACGATCGTGCAGCGCGCCGGCGGGCTCGGCGCGCCATCGGTCGCGACCCAGCAGCTGCTCGGGGCCTGACCGGCGATGTACGGGCTCAACGACATCCTCACCCGTCACGACGAGCTCAAGGCCATCCGCCAGCCGGTCGAGCGTCAGTGGCGCGAGATCGCGCAGCTGATGTGCCCCGAGCAGGAGGACATGTTCACCGGCAACAGCCGGACGAACCCGGCCTATGACGAGCTCTACGACGCCACGACGATGCAGGCGGCGGAGGCCTTCTCCGGCGGCATCTACGGCCAGATGACCAACCCGGCGAACAACTGGTTCGAGTTCGGGCTGGAGGATACCGAGCTCGCCAGCTACTACCCGGTCAAGTCCTGGCTCTGGCGCCAGAGCCGCAAGGCCTACGGCACCTTCGCCGTTGCCCGCTCCAAGTTCTATTCCGAGGCGCCCGGCTGGTTCGGGGATCTCGGTATCTTCGGCATGGGCACGCTCTATTCCGAGGAGATCGTGGGGGCGGGGCGGTTCCTGGACCGCGCCATCCCGCTCGGCGAAAGCTTCATCGACGTGGACGCGGAAGGCGATGTCGACACCTTCCACCGGGCCTTCCGGCTCACCGGCCGCCAGGCCAAGCAGAAGTTCCCGGAGCTCGAAGCCCTCGGCAGCCAGGTCAACGACCGCACCACTTACGAGTTCATCCACGCCGTCTGCCCGAACCCGGCCTACGATGCCCGCCGTATCGGGCTCGCCGGCAAGGCCTTCCTGTCGGTCTACGTCTCGCCCCAGCTCAAGAGCTTCATCCGCACTGGCGGTTATCACCGGATGCCCTACCACGTCGTCATGTGGAAGCGGCGCCCCGGCCGGGTCTATCCGGTCGGCCCCGGCCATATCGCCCGGCCCGAGGCGGCGATGCTCAACGAGATGGAGCGCACTCATATCGTCGCAGCCCAATTCGCGGCAGATCCCACGATCCTGGCTCACGACGAGGATACCTTCTCTCCGGCAGACCGCTTTCCAGGCGCTGTCATTTACGGCCAGGTCAACGAGCGCGGCCAGCCTCTGGCCCAGCCGCTCAACACCGGCGCGAACCTCCAGCTCTCGCTGGAGATGTCGAAGGAGCGGCGGGACGCGATCCGCCAGGCCTTCTATTTCAGCGTGATGCAGCTGGTGAACCGGCCGCAGATGACGGCGACGGAGTTCCTCGGCTTCCAGGAGGAGTATCTGCGCCAGATGGGGCCGAACCTCGGCCGCATCCAGAGCCAGGGCCTCGCCCCTCTGATCGCCCGCCGCTACGACATCCTCGCCCAGGCCGGGCAGATCGACCCTCCGCCGCCGGAGCTCGAAAACCAGCCGCTCCAGATCGAGTACACCTCGCCCCTCGCCAAGATGCAGAAGGCCGGCGAGGCCAAGGCGACGCTGCAATACGTCACCGGCATGCAGCAGGTCGCGGCCGCGACGCAGGATATCGGCGTCATGGACAATATCGACGGCGATGCCGTCGCCGCCATCCTGCATGAGGCGATGGGGCCGCCGCCTTCCGCCCGGCGCGATCCGGCCGCAGTCGCGAAGCTGCGCGAGCAGCGCGCCCAGCTCGCCGCCCAGCGCGAGCAGCTCGCCCAGGCCGGGCAGGCCGCCGAGGTCAGCGCCACCAACGCGCATGCGGCCCAGGCCGCGACGCTCTCGACCCAGCGCGAGGCCGGCCAGTGAAGCTCATCGCTCCCCTGCGCGCCTTCTGGCCGGACCTGCGCGAGCGCCGCCAGCTCGTCGCCGAATATGGCCAGCTCGGCCGCATGGGCATGCTGCTGGCGGACATCGCCAAGCGCGGCGGCATCTTCATCGCCGGCGAGCAGCATCGCGATCTCTTCGCCGCCGGCGTCGCCGAGGGCCGCCGCCAGATCGCGCTCGAATTGATCCGCACGGCCGGGCTCGATCCTGCGCTTT
Organism: Allobosea sp. 67-29; assembly: GCF_001898115.1. Taxonomy (GTDB): domain Bacteria; phylum Pseudomonadota; class Alphaproteobacteria; order Rhizobiales; family Beijerinckiaceae; genus Allobosea. The sequence continues at coordinate 28,578 of NZ_MKSQ01000014.1, forward strand.
TGCAGAAGGCCTGCACCGACCCCGTTCCCGATCCCCGGCGGCAACCCGGCCGCCTGTCTCACCTGGAGGAGTGAACCATGCTGATCCGGTCTCTCGCGATGATGCGCGTCTACAATGCTGCCGAGGCGTCGGCCGCTGCTGGCGGTGGGGGCGATGGCGGTGCGGCCGCTGCTGCCGGCGCCGCCGCAGACGCCGGGGCTGCTGCCCAGGCTGGCGGCGACGGCGGCCAAGGCGGCGGAGCCGAGCCCTGGTACGCCAAATACGAGCTCGACGAGCCGGCCAAGCAGTTCATCGCCGACCGCAAGTTCGATCGGCCGGACGGGCTCCAGTCCCTGCTGAAATCCGCGATCGAGAGCGATCGCGTCGCCCGCTCGCGCAAGGTTTTCGAGAAGCCGGACCCGGCCCGGATGAACGAATGGGGCGGCTGGGCCGAGCTCGGCTGGAAGGAAAAGCCCGAGGAGTATGCGCTGAAGAAGCCGCAGACCCCGCAGAATTTCCAGTACATGCAGGGTTTCGAGGACACCCTCAAGAAGATCGCGCATGAGAACAAGGTTCCGCTGCAAGCGGCCCAGGCCATGCTCGACGGGCTCACCGCCTGGGGCGTCTCCGAGATCGACGCGACGGATGCGCGCGGCGCCAAGGAAAGCGCCGACATGGAGGTCGCTCTCCGCAAGGAGTGGGGCGGCGACTATGACCGCAACGTGGAGCTCGCCAAGCGCGCCTTCCGCCATTTCGGCGTCGGGCTCGACGATGGCGCGCAGCTCCAGGCCATCACCGGCGCGCCGGGCATGATGAAGCTCTTCCACGCCATCGGCATGGAGATGGGCGAGGACAAGCTGGTCTCTTCGAGCGGCGGCGGCTCCGGCATGTCCGAAAGCCTTGAGGGCCTGCGCGCCGAGCTGCGCCGGCTCCAGGGTGATCCCGAATTCATGAAGGCGCTCCGCGACGAGCGGAATCCGCGCCATGGCGATGTCGCCGCCCAGCGCAAGGCGATCATCGCCAAGATCGCCAGGATCGAGACGGGGCAGCGCCGATGAGAAAAATCATGATGTTGGGCAGTCTCGGCTTTGGCCTCGTCGGCCTCCTCGCTGGTCTGGCCACGCCGAGCCTGCCTCCTCCCTCGCGGCCGCCGCGGCGGAAAGGCAGCCGCTCGACGACGGCTTGGTCGCCAATGCAACGCAACGGAAGGCGGGAAATTGAGCGCCGCCTCCGCCAGATCCAGGCAGGTCGGCTGAAAGTCGCCAACGGCCTGCATCTGGCGCGTTAGCTCCATCCCCGCCCCAGGAACCGACAGGAGGTCACAATGGGCAAGACGAAGACGCCGGCAGGGAAGCCGGCGGCCGAGCATCCGCTGCTGGAGGAGTTCGCGTCCGACGTGCCGCACGAGGCGACCGCCGGCGAGTATGCCTTCTGCATTCGCGACCGATGGCACGGCCAACCGACCGATCTCGCCGATGGCTGGCATCCGGCCGGGTCGGATTGGTATATCCGTGTCGAAGGCGGCCTGCCTCAGGAGGCGCTGCGCAGCGATCATCCTCGCTCTGCCGCACTCGACGAGTTCGCCTGACGCCTGGCCGCTTGACAGCTTGGCGCAAATCAGACAGCGCTTGACCCCATAGGAGCCCGCCGGCCGCCACGGCCGCCGGCGCAAATGCCGCAACCGCCCGCTCCGGGCGGCCCGCCGGGGAGCTAGCCCCCGCTCAACCAGCCGCCGATCGCGGGCGTTAAACGACAGGCCTGGCCCGCCGGATGGGGTGCGCTCCTACCGGCCGCAACCTCGCCGAAGCAACCAATCCCATTGTTGTTTCGAGACGAGGAGATGGCCCATGGCAGGCCCCGTCACCGATGCACACCGCATCGAATATCGCGAAAACGTCCAGCTCGCGCTTCAGGAAAAGAAGGCGATCTTCGACAGCGCCTTCATGTTCGACAGCGACCTGAAGGGCAAGCAGGTCATGATGACCGACATCGTCGGCCAGATGGAAGCGCGCGTCGACGCGCCCGAAGGTGGCGACACGCCCGACAACGAGGCGACGCACGAGCCCGTCTGGGTCCGGCCGCGCCGCATCGACTGGGGCAAGGTCATCACCAAGGAAGACCAGATCAAGGCCCTCACCGATTTCAAGAGCCAGTATGTCCAGGGCGGCGCGGCCGCCGTCGTGCGCAAGAAGAACATCATCCTGGCGGATGCGCTGTTCGGGCCGCGCCTGATCGGCAACGAGATCCCGGTCTCGACCCCCTGGGCCGGTCAGACGGTCGGCATCCAGGTCGGTTCGCCCGAGGGCGCGCCGGCGGATATTGGCATGAACGTCCAGAAGATCCTGCGCGCGATCCGCTACATGGAAGACGCCGAGATCAATATCGAGGAGGAGGAGTGCTACCTCGCCTGCGATCCGACCGAGATCGAGCAGCTCTATAACGATCTCACCTACGTCAACAAGGACTACCGGGCCAAGGCCGTGCTGGAAGAGAAGCGCGTGCTGGAGATCCTCGGCATCCCGATCATTCCCACGAAGCGCGTCGCCGATGCGGCGGCCAACCAGTCCTGCGCCGCGCTGTGGACGAAGTCGGGCATGGCCTGGGGCGAGTTCATGCCCCTCGACATCAACTCTCAGCCGAACCCGAACAAGCAGTACCGCGAGCATCCGTACATGGAGACCTGGATCGGCGCGACCCGGCTCGAAGACGCGCGCGTCGTCAAGATCCTCAACAAGTACTGATCCGCCAACGGCCGCCGGCGTCGCCGGCGGCGTCACCCGTTCAGGCCGGACCAGGCTGCGCGCCGCCGGCGAGACCAGGAGGCCCCCATGGCCGTCGTCACCAAATATGCGCGGTCCTACAAGGACCCTGCCAACGTCGCCCTGCCGCCCGCCGCCTTCGTCGAAGGTCGCGTGCGCGCCATCACCACCGGCCCGATCGCCGTCGCCAATGGCAACGACATCGGCTCGGTGATCTATCTCGGCAAGATCCCGAGCTCGGCCATCATCCTGCCGATGTCGACGCTCTATCACTCCGCCATCACCGGCCTGTCCGATTTCGACATCGGCATCGCGCGGGACGGGGCCGTGGTCGATGCGAACGTGCTGGCGGATGGGCTCACGCTGGCCGCCGCCGGCAGCAAGAACGTCATCGCGGCGCTGGCGACCGGCTCGATGGGCAAGCGCCTCTACGAGGTGCTCGGCCTGGCGAACGATCCCGGCTGCGAATACGACCTGGTCGGCACCTTCAACGCCGCCGCCACGGCCGACGGCACGATCGAAGCCTTCATCCTCTACGCCAAGAAGTAAGCGGGATGGCGCGCGCGGCATCCGAGACCGAGGCGGCCAACGGCGCGCTCGCCGAGATCGGCGAGCCGCCGATCGCCTCGCTCGACGAGCCGCGCGCCGCCGCCCGCGTCTGCAAATCCCGCTTCCACGATGTCCGCGACGCGCTGCTGCGCGAGGCGGACTGGAACTTCGCCACCGCCTGGGTCATCCCCGGCATGGACCCGGCGCCGGCGCTCGGCCGCCTCAAGAACCGCTATGTGCTGCCGCCGGACTGCGTCAAGGTCCGCTTCGTCGTCGGGCTGGAGACGGATGAATGGGCGGTCGAGGCCGCCTCCGTCGCGCCGACCGCCTCGCCGATCCTCGGCGGCGTCCTGGTCACGAACGCGACCGCGCCCAACATCTGCTACACCCGCATCGTTGCCCAGCCGGTGCTGTGGGATGCGCTCTTCCTCCAGGTCTTCCAGAAGCGCCTTGGCGCGGCGATCGCCCCGCGCATCGGCCGCAGCCAGGCCATCGCCGGCCGGCTGAATGGCGAGGCCGCCGCGCTGCTCAAGCCCGCCAAGCGGCGCGACAGCCAGGAGAAGGCCCGCACCGAGCTGCCGCGCATCACGAGCTGGCTCGCGGCCCGCTACGGAGGCCGCCGCCCATGGTGATGGCCAATCTCGACCGCTCGCAGTTCTCCGCCGGCGAGCTCGATCCCGCCCTGCATGCCCGCAAGGATCTCGCCCGCAACCAGTCCGGGCTCAAGGCCTGCGAGAACTACGTCGTCATGGTCGAGGGCGGGCTCACCCGCACGCCCGGCACGGCCTATGTCGCGCCGCTCAAGACTGAGGCCCAGCGCGGCAAGCTCGTGCCCTTCGAGTTCTCGGTGGACGATAACTACATGCTCGCCTTCAACGACGGCGTCATGCGCGTCCACCGCAATGGCGGCGTCATCGTCGATCCGGGCAGCCCGCCGGACCCTTACGAGCTAGCCGTTCCCTTCGCCGAGGCGGACCTGCCGAACCTGCGCTGGGCGCAGTCGGCCGATGTCATCTTCTTCGCCTGGAACAAGCAGCCGAAGGTGCTGACGCGCAAGGATCACGACGACTGGACGATCGCCGACTATGGCAATCTGCGCGGCCCGGTCGAGCCGCAGAACACGGACGCGACGGTCACGATCAGCGCCTCGGCCGCGACCGGCTCCGTCACGCTCACCGCCAGCAGCGCCATCTTCCAGGCCGGGCATGTCGGCTCGATCTGGCGGCTCGACGAGGCGAACCTCGCCAACATCCCGACCTGGAAGGGCAACGAGAAGCCGCTCGCGGTCGGGAACCTGCGCCGCAACGGCGGCAAGGTCTACCAGGTCTCGAGCATCGCCAGCGGCGACGACGCCGGGCCGAACCCGCCGACGCATGAGGAGGGCGAGGTCCTGGCCGGCGCGGGCAACGTCGTCTGGAAATACCTGCATTCCGGCTACGGCCATGTGAAGATCACGGCCTTTACCGACACCACCCATGTCACGGCGGATGTCATCGGCCTGCTGCCGGGGGATGTCGTCGCGCCGAACGCGACCTATCGCTGGTACGAGGCGGCGTGGTCGGACGTGAAGGGCTGGCCCAAGCAGGTCCGCCTCGCCGACAACAGCCTGGTCTGGACGGATCGCAATCGCTTCTGGCGCAGCAAGGTCACGGATCTCTACGATTTCGAGATCTCGACCAACGACGACAGCGCGATCGCGACGCGCATCTTCAGCCAGGACGGCGCGCTGGTCGATATCCAGTGGGTCCTCAATGCCGGCATTCTCGTGCTCGGCACCCGCTCGGGCGAATGGATCGTGCGCGGCGGCTCCGATCCGTTCGAGCCGCTGACGCTCACCAATATCCGCCTGGTCCCGGACACCAACGAGGGCTCCGCCCCGCATATCCCGCAGCCGGTCGATGGCGGGGCCGTCTTCATCGGCCGCTCGCGCGACAGGCTGCATTTCGCCAAGTTCGACCGCGTCTCCGAAGACATCGACATGTCGGAGCTGACGCTCTACGCCCGCAACATCCTGCGCGGCGTCGCCAAGGTGCTGGCCTATCAGCGGGACCCGCACCGCGTCGTCTGGATCGCGACCGAGGCCGGCGAGCTCATCTCCGTCACCTTCCGGCCGGACCAGGAGGTCATCGGCTGGGCGCGGCACCCGGATGTCAACGGCGTGGTCGAGGACCTGGCCGTCATCGCCTCGCCCGATGCCGGCTACACCCAGCTCTGGATGGTGGTGCGCCGCTCGATCGACGGCGCGGACCGCCGCTTCATCGAGACCATGGCCCCCTTCTTCAAGCCGGCGAACTTCGCGGCCGCCGATGCCTCCGGCGCCTGGATGGTCCGCTGCGGCCTGCGCTACCAGGGCGCGCCGGCCACCACGATCAGCGGGCTCGACCACCTCAAGGGGCAGGAGGTCGCGATCATGACCGGCGGCATGCAGCATGAGCGCCGCGTCGTCAGCGCCGCCGGCGAGATCGTGCTGCAATACGCCTCGGCCGATGTCCTGGTCGGCCTGCCGATCCGCGGCCGCATCCGCACCCTCTCGGCCGAGACGACGATCGACGGCAACGGCACGAAGGGCACCAAGAAGAAGGCGGTCAGCGTCCTGCTGGAGCGCCTGTTCGGGGCCGGCGGCTCGCTCTCGGCCAACAATGGCTTCGCCGAGCCGCTGCTGCTCTCCGGCCATGTCATGCCCTCCGGCGCGCAGCCGCTCGAAACCGCCTCCCGCCCGGTCACGGTCGAAAGCCCGATCGAGGATTTCATGGAGATCGAGCTCGTCAACGACACGGTCTACCCGGACACGATCCTCGGCCTCTCGCCGCATGTGAACTTCGTCGAGGACCGGGGCTGATGTGCGAGCCGACGCTCCTCACCGCCGCGACGATCGGGCTCCAGGCCGGGGCCGGCGTCTTCTCGGCCGGCATGCAGTCGCGCAACAGCGCCTCGCAGGCGCGGCTCGGCATCTGGCAGGCCGTCCAGGAGAGCCAGGCCGGTTTCGACGAGGCCGGCGCTGTCTCCCGCATCCTGGTCGACCAGGCCAACGACACGGCCGGCTTCACGATCGACCAGGCCACGCGCGCCACCCGTGCCTACAAGCTCGCGATCGAGATCGCCAACAAGAACGCCGATCTGGCGCTCGGCAAGGCGAACCTGGAGGAGAACCGCGTCCGCGACGAGACCAAGGCGGCGCTGGCCCAGCAATCCACCTATTTCGCCGCCAACAACATGGACCCGACCTATGGCTCCCCGCTGCTGCTCGCCGGCTTCGGCGCGGCGCAGGGGGAGAGCGACGCTCTGATCGTCCGGGCCGGCGGCCAGCAGGAGGCGGCGGACCAGAACTGGACGGCCTACCAGCTCGCCGACAAGCAGGACGAAGGCATCAAGACGGCCGCCTTCTCGATCGAGAGCGGCTACAAGCAGGCCTCGACCCAGATTGACAGCGCCTATCGCACGGCGAAGACGCGCGGCACCTCGGGCAACATCGCCGCCGGCATCACTGCCGCGAACAACCTGCGCGCCGGCCAGTACGGCGCGGCGACGGCCCTGCTGTCGACCGCGACCAACTGGGCCACCATGGCGATGGGTGGCAAGTTCTCCGCCATCGGCATCAAGGGAGCCTGACGGATGGCGCAGGCTCCCATCATCGTCTCGCGCCAGCGCCTCGGTGGCCCGCAGGCCATCCCGCAGCTTTCGACCGGGGAGGGGCTGCTCAGCGCCCAGCTCGCCGGCACGCGCCGCGAGGCGGCGGCCGAGATCGCCGGCATCGAGAGCCAGAGCCAGGCCGAGATCCAGGGCGGCCGCGCCATCGCCCAGGCCGCCATGGGCAAGAACGCGGCCGAAACGAAATTCGCCGGGGCCGTCTCGCAGGCGGCGCAGGGCATCGGCAACGCCATCGTCGAGGCGCAGGCCCAGACCCGGCTGACGGAGGCGCAGAGCGCGCTGCTCAAGCGGCAGGAGGCCCGGCGCGAGGAGTTCCGCAACGACCAGGACTGGCAGACCGCGCCGACCCGGCTTTCGGAGGCGATGCGCAAGGACGAGGACGAGATCCTGTCCGGCTTCGGCGCGGCTGACCAGGCCAAGCTGCGCCAGTCGGTGCTGCGCTCCTCGCTCTCGCTCCAGCGCGAGGTCAGCCAGACATCGCTGACCAAGATGAACAACGCGGCCGTCGCCTCGCAGACGGAGCTGTCGCAGACCTATCTCACCCGCGCCTCGCGCGCGACCTCGGCCGACGAGCGCCTGGCCATCATCCAGGAGAACGACACGGCGATCGACGGCCTGGTCGCGAAGGGCATCCTGGAGCCGACGCAGGCGCTCACCTCCAAGCAGAACTTCCGCCAGCAGCTCGACCAGACCGAGCTCTACAAGGGCATCAAGAACAACCCGGAGGGCACGCTCAAGGCGCTCCAGGACCCCGCCATGTTCGGCTCGCTCACGCCGCTCCAGCGCGAGACGGCGACGGCGCAGGCCCAGGCAGCGCTCGACGAGCGCAAGGGGCTCGAAGCGCAGGACATGCAGAAGCGCGACCCGGCCGCCGCCGCCGCGACCTATTCGCGCGCGCCCGACCAGAGCATCGTCGGCCAGGTGGTGCGCCGGGCGCTGATCCCCGGCGAGAGCGGCGGCAATGCGGGGGCGCAGAGCCATGCCGGCGCGGCCGGCATCGCCCAGATCATGCCGGATACGGCGCGCGGGCTCGCCAAGCGCCTCGGCTGGTCGGATCTCGACGGCCTCGACGATGCCGGCGTGCGCGCCTGGCTCAAGGCCAATCCCGAGAAATCCACCGTCATGGCCGAGCGCGAGATCGGCGACATCTGGCGGCGCACCGGCTCGCTCGCTGCCGCCTTCGCCGGCTACCATGCGGGGCAGGGCGCGGCCGATGCCTGGCACGCCAAGGCCGTGGCGGCGTTCGGTCCCGGCTATACCGCCGCCCAGTTCATCAGCGTCATTCCCGAAAGCTCCAGCGACGCCAAGAACGGCAAGCCGGGCATGACCACCCGTGACTATGTCGCCGGCATGCTCGCCCGCGCCGGGGCCGATCCCGGCCGGGGCGGCGTCTCGACCAATGCCGCCTATCGCATCGGCTCGGCCGTCGACACCGGCATCAAGGCCGATGTCACCCAGCAGCGCCAGCAGATCAACCAGCTCGTCAGCCTGACGCAGGACGATCGCGACGCCGTGCTCACCGCCTTCAAGAGCGGCTATGCCACGGACCCGCAGGTGGTCGCGGCCGCCAAGGCCCCGTTGATCGCGGCGGCGTCGGCCGGCGATGCCACGGCGGTTCAGAAGCTGCGCCAGTTCACCGAGATGGAGCAGGCCGCGCCCCTCGTGCGCGAGGCCTATCAGATGAACCCGGCGTCGCTCGAAACCGGCATCGCCGTCCTGCGCCGGGAGATCGCCAATGGGAATGCCGGCCCGGCCGCCCAGCGCCGCCTGCAGGTTTTCGAGGCCGTGCAGAGCGAGGTGACGAAACAGGCCGGCGAAAACCCGGTCGGCCTGATCGAGCGCTCCGGCCGCCAGCCCGTCACCACCGTGCCCGTCCAGGCTCCGGCCACCGCGCCCGAGTTTGGCCAGGCGCTCCAGCAGCGCGCCGCCGTCGCGGTCGAGGCGCAGCATCTCTACCAGGGCGCGCTCAAGCCGCTGAAGCCGCAGGAGGCGGCCCAGCTCAAGCAGCGCTACCAGGATGCGACCGCGCCCGAGCGGCTCGACCTGGTCAAGGCCTTCCACCAGGCCATGCCCGGCCCGGCCTTCGACGCCGCCACGACGCAGATCGGCGCGGACAAGCTCACGGTCACGGCGGCGCGGCTCTCCGCCGTCGATCCCGAGCTGGGGCCGAAGATCATGCGCGGCGCGGCCCTGCTCAAGAGCAAGGGCGTCGACGACGGCAAGGCGGCGGATCTCCGCACGGCGCTCGGCAACACGCTCGGCCGGTCCGTCTTCCCGCCGGAAGTCCAGGGCGAGCTCGTCGATGCGGCGCTGGCGATCTACGTCGCCGATCGCGACGGCAAGGGCGCGCTGTTCGACAATTCCGACCCGCGCGCGCTCGAAGGCGCGATCGAGAGCGTCACCGGCAAGCTGGCCAAGGTCAACGGCGTCAAGGTGCCCTTGCCGCGTGGCGTCAGCGAGACGCAGTTCACGCGCGGGCTGGCCGATCTGCGCGCCGAGGATCTCGGCGGCACGCCGGTGGGGCGGGACGGTCAGCCGCTCGACATCGGCTTCCTCCGCTCCTATGGCCGGCTGCGCCCGCAGGGGCTCGGCGACGGCCGCTACATGGTGATGCTGCCCGGTCCCGGCGGCCAGGATGCCGCCGTGCGCGGCGCGGACGGCCAGCCGCTCGTCGTCGACATGCTGCCGGCCGTCAGGCGTGCCGAGCAGAACTGGCCGCAAGTCCAGGGCAACGAGGCAGCGCAGGCCTATTGGGATGCCCAGTCCGGCAACGCCATGCGCCGGGCCGATCCGACCTTCCAGGGCTCGATCCCGCCGGCGCGCGGCCCCTATGCGACGCCGGCCGAGGAGAAGGCCCGCTCGCTGGAGATCACCCGCCAGCAACTCAAGGATCTCGAAGCGGAGCGGGACGGTTACGCCAACGCCCGCGCCCCCGCCCCGGACAGCATCCTCGGCCGCCAGGTCCGAGCCCGTATCGAGCGGGATCTCGCGCTCACGCGCCAGCGCCTCAAGGACCTGGGAGGCGAGCCGTGAGCTGGGAGAGCGCCTTCGCCGGAGAGCGCGAACAGGCCGCGCGCGGTCCTGCCCCGGCCGCGCCTGCGACCCTGGGCGAGATCTGGCGCGCCGGCTGGGACGCCGCCGGGCTCGACACCGTGTTCGGCCAGGGCGATCCCTGGGCGCAGGCCCAGGGCGAGCTGCGCCAGGCCGTGGAAGGCGCGGCCGGCATGAGCGCCGCCGAGCTCGCGCGCTCGCAGGGCAAGAGCCTGCGCGCCGTCGACTGGGCCGGCTCCTCCTGGCAGGACCAGGTGCGCGAGCTCGGCGAGCTTTCGGCCGGGCTGACGCCGGACCAGCAGGAGAAGGTCAAGCCCTTCCTCGACGTGCCGGCCCGCGCCCGCCGCATCGCCGCCGATCGCGAGCGCGAGGCGGCCGATATTGCCGATCGCACCTATGGCCTCACCGGCCATGCGCTCGGCTTCCTCGCCGGCGTCACGCGCGCGGCCGTCGATCCGATCAATCTCGGCACCATGTTCGTCGGCGGCCCGCTGGCCGGTTCCGTGCCGCGCATGCTGGCCCGCGAGGCCGCGCTCGGCGTCGGCATCCAGGCCGTGCAGGAACCGTTTATCGAGGCCGGTCGCGCCGAGCTCGGGCTTGACGCCGGCCTCGGCCGGGCGCTGACCAACATTGCGGAGGCCGGTATCGGCAATGCCGGCCTCGCCGGGCTGTTCAGGGGCGCAGGCTGGCTGATGAGCCGCGCCGCCCATGCCGGGGATGCTCCGGCCGTTCGCGCGGCCGATGCCGTTTCCCAGGCATTGCAGGAGTCCCGACTAGACGCAGGCAGCGTGCCGGCCCGCCCGGAGCTCGCGGCCGATGCCGGCGCGCTCGCAGCACGCCCGGCCGAGGCGCTCGCCCCGGCGGCCGAGCCCGCCGCTCCCGCGAGCCTGCGCGAGCTCGCCCCGGCGGATCTCGACGCGGCGGCGCGGCTCGCCGAGCGTGACGAGCTGGTCGACCATCTCGCTCCCGACCAGAGCGGGCCGGGCAAGCTCGTCCATGCCGAGACGGTCGAGGCGATGATCGCCCGGATGGAGGAGAGCCGGGCGGATATCATGTCCGGGCTCGACAGCAAGATCGCCGAGCTGGAGACGCGCCTGCGGGGGGACACGCAGGCGCAGACGGCGGGCGGGGAGGGCGTTTCTCCTCCCGCGCCACCCGCCCGCCGTCGACGCCCGGCCGCCGAGCGCAAGCCGGTCTCGCTCGCGCGCTTCATCGCCGAGAACGGCGGGATCAAGATCGACGATCAGGGCGAGGCGCGTTACCTCGGCATCAACCAGATGTTCGTGCCCGGCGCGGGCATGGTCGGCCGCATCAACGGCAAGCTGCTCGATCGCGACCTGGAGCCCCTGCTGATCGCCGAGGGCTATCTGCGCCCGCAGGACCCCAACATGCCGTCCCGCGACGTGACGCAGGAGGTCCATGACGCGCTGGTCGCCGAGTTCACCCACAAGCGCCCGCTCTACCGCTTCCAGGACCAGGCGCGCGTCGAGCAGCTGGATACCGGCCGCGCGCTCGACCAGGACCAGCGCTGGCGCGACGAGCTCCAGGCGGAGGCGGACGGCATACGCCGGCAGCTCGTCGATGCCGGGCATCGCATCGAGGACTGGGACCCGCAGGACATCGCCGACGCGGCGGACAGGGTGGTGCGCGGCGTCGACGACAGCTGGGAAACCGCGCTGGAGCGCGTTGTCATGGCGCGCGAGCTGGCGCATGATGCCTCGCCCACGGCGCTCGCTGCCGCCGAGGACCTGCCCGATTGGGAGATTGCCGATGCGATTTTCGGCCGAGACACACAGCCAGATAGCGGCCGAGCTGGAGGCCAAGGCGGCCCAGACGCAGGAGCCGGCGGCGAAGGCCGACCTGCAAAGGCGGGCGACGCAGTTCAAGGCGCTGGCGCGGATGGCCCAGCGCCAGGCGGACGCGAAGGCGACCAGGCACTAGCCGGCGCGCTCTCCCGGCTGGCCGGGGCGAGCGACGATCCCACCCTGTTCAAGGCGCGTCTCGCGGATCTCCAGCGCAACCTGGACGCCGCCGGCGGCGACATCCGCCTGGAGCTCGACAGCGGCGCGGTCTCCGCCCGCCAGCTGCTGGAGGAGATCCGCGACGACGCCACGGCCGCCGACGCGCTCAAGGCCTGCCTCGGCCAGGGTAATGGTCCCACTGGCGGGGAGGGCGGCGCATGAGCGTGCTCTCCTGCCTGTTCGGGAAGGTCGAGGCCGGGCTGGTCAAGCGCGCCTCGGCCGACAAGCTCGCCGCCGCCATCGAGGAGCGCCGCGCCGCGCTCGCCGACGCCAGGGCCGCCGCCGAGACGCCGCTCACCTATATCGCCCTGGAGATCGCCGACGATGCGACCAGGGCGGCCGCCCGCCATGCCGACCTGACCATCCGCTCCGTCGAGGCGCAGCTCGCCACGCTCCAGGTGGTGCGCGACTATGACGCCAAGGTGAAGGAGCTGCGCGCCACGCCGGGCGACTTCGGCTTCGGCAGCAAGGCCCCGGCCTTCCTCGCCGACGAGCGCAAGTCCACGGTGTGGCCGGCGGTGCGCTCGCTGTTCTGGCGGGACCCGCACGAGATCGCGACCTGGGGCAACGTCACCTATCTCGCCCGCACCATCCGGGGCGAGGCGCACGCCGCCTTCGCCGACACCATCGAGAAGCTGCGGGCCAAGGCCTTCGGCTTCAAGCACGAGACCACGCGCGAGGCCGAGCTGCTGGATGCGCTCTACGGCGAGCCCGGCGCGACGCAGGACGGCCGGCTGATGGCGCAGAGCTGGAGCGGCGTCGCCGAGAACCTGCGCGAGCAGTTCAACGCCACCGGCGGCGCGATCCCGGAGCGCCAGGGCTGGAAGCTGCCGAACCCGACGCTCGATCGCAGCAAGGTCGCCGCCGTCTCGCGCGAGGAGTTCGTGGCGGATATGCTGCGCCTGAACGATCGCGAGCAGCTGCTCGACTTCGGCACGGGCCGCCGGCTGGACCAGGACGGCATCGCCCGCGTGATGGGCGAGGTCTACGACAACGCCGTCGCCGGCTGGGTCGACGGCCCGCCGAGCGCCGCGACGCGCGGTCGCGAGATGCTGGCCAACAGCCGGCGCGATCCGCGCATCCTGGTCCTGAAGGATGCCGCGAGCTGGCGTGAGTTCGCCGGGAAATACGGCGAGCACGACAGCCCCTTCGCCGCGATGATGAACCATATCGGCCGCATGAGCGAGGACATCGCCATGCTGCGCACTCTGGGCCCGAACCCGGAGGGGCTGAAGCGCTACATCCTCTCCCTGTTCGACCGCGAGCTGGAGAGCGTCACGGTCAGCGCACCGGCCGGCGCGAGCGAGGCGCAGAAGCTCGCGGCGGTGAAGGCCAACCGCAAGGCGGAGAACCGGCTCAACCGCCAGCGCCGCTCGTTCGAGACCGCCTGGGCGCATGTCACCGGCGCGGCCGACACGCCGGTCGATACCGGGCTGGCCAACATGATGGGCGACATGCGCGCCGTGCTCGTCGCCTCGCAGATGGGCTCGGCGATCATCTCCTCGATCTCGGACCAGGCGACGCTCGCCATGGCCGCGCGCTTCAACGGCATCCCGGCCATGGGCGTGGTCGGCCGCGCCATCCGCGAGCTCGCGGAGCCCGGCTCCGAGATCCGCGCCGCGCAGATGGGGCTGGTCGCCGATACGCTCGCCCATGGCGTTCACGGCGCGGATCGCTTCGCTGGCGAGACCATCCGCACCGGCCGCGCCGGCCAGCTCGCCGGCGGCGTCGTGCGCGCCTCCGGCCTGCGCCGCTGGTCGGCCGTGCTGCGCAACGCCTTCGCGCTGGAGACCATGGCGCTGCATGCCCGCGAGGCCGGCAAGGGCTTCGCCGAGCTCGACCCGAAGATCCGCGAGAGCCTGTCGCGCTACGGCATCGACGCCGGCGACTGGGACGTGATCCGCCAGGCCCCGCTCTACGAGGAGCGGCCGAACGCGCTGCTGCTGCGGCCGATGGATGTGCGCTCCCTCGGCGGCGAGGAGGCCGGCAAGGCGGCGGACAAGCTCAAGCGGCTGATCGACACGGAGATGGACTACGCCGTCATCGAGGCCGATCCGATGACGCGGGCCATGATCAACGGCGAGGCCCGGCCGGGAACCTATGAAGGCGAGGTCCGCCGCGCCTTCGGGCTCTACAAGACCTTCCCGCTCACCTTCGTCACCATGCACTTCGCCCGCGCCATGGCGCGCGGCTGGGATGGCTCGCGCATGGGCCATGCCGCGATCTCCTTCTCGGCGATGTGGGCGCTCGGCCTGGTCGCGATGCAGGCCAAGCAGGTGGCCAACGGCAAGGACCCCTACAGCCTCGACCCGACGACGACGCGCGGCCAGCGCGCCTACGCCGCCGCGCTCCTCCAGGGCGGCGGGCTCGGCATCTTCGGCGACTTCCTCGGCCAGGACATGACGCGCAACGGCAACAGCCTGATCGCGACCTTGGCCGGCTCGCAGTTCGCGGCGGGCGAGAAGGTCGGCAAGTTCGTGCTCGGCAATCTCCAGCGCCTCGGCAAGGGCGAGCCGACGCATTTCGCCGGCGACGCGCTCTACACCGCCGCCTCCTTCCTGCCCGGCTCCTCGCTCTGGTACGTCCGCCTCGGCTTCCAGCGCGCGGTGCTCGACCAGCTCGCGCTCCAGATCGACCCGCGCGCGCCGGAGCGTTTCCGCCGGATGGAGGACATGGCCCAGCGCGACTGGGGCCAGCGCTTCTGGTGGTCGCCCGGCCGCGCCGCGCCGCAATCCGCTCCCAACCTCGGAGGCACGCCATGACGGTCACAACCGAGCTCTCGCGCTCGACCTTTCCCTGGACCGGCGTGGAAACCGCCTTCGCCTGCGCCTGGCCGGCCGACAAGGCGGCCGACGTCAAGGTCTTCTATCGCACCGCCGCCGGCGTCGTCAGCGAGATGACCGCAGGCGTCAACCACAGCGTCACCCTGGCGGATGGGAGCAATCTCGTCACGGTGCTGCCGATCGCGCTGCCGCCCGCGCCCGGCACCCTCGTCGTCTCCCGCGAGACGCCGGCGCTTGTCAGCGAAGTGCTCCAGGATGGCGAGGGCTTCTCGCTCGCTATCATCCAGCAGCTGCACGATCGCGCGGCGATGCGCTCCGCCGAGGATCGGACAACGCTCTCCCGCGCCATCGTGCTGGAGGAGGGGGCCGAGCTCGGCGCGGGCAACTTCAACCTCGGCGGCTCCGGCCTGTCGAACGTCGCGCCGGGGACCGTGCCGACCGATGCCGCCACGGTCGGCCAGCTGCTCGATCTGATCATCGCCAGCGGCAACGTTCCGGTGCCGCTCGCGGAGGATGTCGGGAAGGCGCTCGTCGCGCTCGCCGGCGGGCTGTTCGCCTGGGGTCAGCTCGACAAGGCCGCGCTCGTCGACGGCATCCTCTCGGCGGATGCGGCCGGCCTGGCCAAGATGGCGGATGGTTTCCTCTCGGCCAGTCCCGCGGCCAGGCTCAAGATGGCCACGGGCTTCTTCGCTGCTGATGCTGCCAGCCGCGCGAAGTTCGCGGCGGGCTTTTTGGGGCTTGACGCCGATAGTCTCGCCATTTTCGCAGACGGCTTTTTCGCAGCCAGTGCAGCGGCTCGCCTCAAGATGGCCGACGGCTTTATCGTGCCGGCGAAATTGTCGAGCGATCCGGCCGACATCAGCGGATTTCGGAGCTTGCTCGGCCAGAGCTCGGTCAAGGTATTCGATCAGACCCTCTCGGCCGCTGCAACGGGCTTCATTGTGCCGCTGACAGGGTTCAAGGCCTTCCGGGGGCGCCTTCTCGTCGTTCCGAACCCGGCGGCAGCTGATTTCAGCGTCGGATATCGGACCAGCTTCGACGGTACGTCATATGCCGCAGGCGCGTCCGATTACATCGTGCAGTATCTTGGATCTGTAGGAGGCAGCGCTTTCGCAGGCTCCGGCGCGACTCCTCAAGCCGCGCTTACTCAGGCCGTCGAAAGCACCCAGCCCGGCACTCCGACCCGTGCCTATTTCGATTTCGATGCCGGGTCAGCAGGCGAAAAAGCCAACTGCACCTCGATCAGTTTCGGCCTGAATTCCAGCGGAAATGCCGATCTCAGCATGCTCGGCACGTGGCGCGACGCGGTTGGGTTGGTGTCGCATCTCTCGGTCCTAGCCACTGTCGCGAATGGTCTTGGCACCGGCACGCGGCTGATTGTCGAAGGAGTGGTGCAATGAGCGGACTGGTCTTCATCGTCGATGGGGAGCGGACGACGCTTCTAGAAAACGACATCGGGCCGCTAGCGGAAATGAATGCGCTTCCGCCGGTCGACATCTCCGACCGCCAGTTCGCCCAGGGGCTCGCCGAGCTCGGATTGATCTCGGAAGCCGAGGCGGAGGAGTGGGTGGCGGCCGGCACGCTGCCGCCCGCCCTCGTCGCCCTGGTCGACCAGCTGCCGGAAGGCGAGCGCTTCGCGGCCCGCATGCTCCTGCGCGGCGCGACCCGGTTCGAGTTCGGCCATCCGCTGGCCGAGGCGTTCGGCCTGCTCGCCACCCCGCCCTGGACCCCCGAAGCCCGCGCCGCCTTCTGGCGGCATTGCGCAACCCTGTAGAGGCCTGCCCATGGATCTCGACCAGCTCTCCCGCATCGCCGGCAAGCCGCTCTCGCCGAAGCAGCGCGCCAACGCGCTCTCCTTCCTGATGTCGCTGGAGCGCTTCGGCCCCGGCCTCGGCCTGCTCCAGCCGCATCGCGTCGCGCAATACGTCGCGCAGGCGCTGCACGAGAGCGGCGTCTTCCAATGGGACCGCGAGATCTGGGGGCCGACCAAGCAGCAGCTGCGCTATGACCCAGCCTCGGGCTCGGATCTCGCGCGCCAGCTCGGCAACACGCAACCCGGCGACGGCCGGCGCTACTACGGCCGCACCGGCGGCATGCTGACCGGCCGGGCGAACTATCGCGCCTTCACCGCCTGGGTCCGCAAGCAGGTCGATCCGGCCGGGCCGGATTTCGAGGCCGATCCCGACGCGGCGCTGACCGATCCCTGGGAAGGCCTCGTGCCGCTCTGGTACTGGAGCTCGCGCAAGCTCAACGCCTATGCCGACAAGGGCGATGTCGAGAACATCACCCTCAAGATCAATGGCGGCCGCAACGGCTTCGACGATCGCCTGAAATGGCTGGCGCGCTGCTCGCTCGTGCTGCTCGGCTACGGCCCCTCCGAGCTCATCGTCTTCCAGCGCGACATGGGGCTGGCGATCGACGGCATCTTCGGGCCGAAGACGCGCGCCGCCATCCACGCCCGGCTGCTGGGGCTGACGGCCAAGGCGGCCCAGCCGGCCGATGCGGCGGCCGCGCCCGTCGTCGAGGAGAAGCCGGTCGCGGTGACGCCGCCGGCGCTCGACAAGCCCGTCGCCGAGACGGGCGGCTTCTGGGAGCGCATCGGGACGATCGGCTCGGCCGCGACCGGGCTGGGCACGCTGCTGTTCGGGGACTGGAAGGTCACGGCCGTGGCCTTCGGCGGCATCGTCGTCATCTCCACGCTCGGCCTCGTCTTCCATGCCCGCATCATCGCGGCCGTGAAGGACATCAAGGCCGCGATCGCCGCGCCGGGCGGGGCCGCATGAGCCTCAACCTGCGCCTTGCCCTGATCGGGATCATCGCCGCCGGCGTCATCTTCGCCGGCTGGAAGCTCGTCGACCTGGTCGCCGCCGGCCGCGTCAGCAAGGCAACCGAAACCTACAACCAGGAGAACCGCGATGCGGCGGACAAGGGCTTTCAAGCTCGTGCTGACGTGCGTGCTTGCCGCGAGCGCGGCGGGATGTCTTGGGACCGTGCGACCGGCCAATGTGTCCGGGCAGTGCCGGAGCCTGGGCAATGAACTGGCGCTCGCGACCGACCGTTGGGCGGTCGACGAGGTCTTCGAAGCCGGCGTCGCGGTCGGCTGCTGGTCGCGACCAAAGGCAAGATGAGATGGCTTCTTCCCAGGTTACGCTCGGCAACAAGCTTTCCATGGCGACGCAGGCCTTCAGCCTGGTGGCGATGCTGATCGCCATCACCCTGGCCTGGGGCCGGATGGACACGCGCATGACCGTCGTCGAAGGCAAGGTCGAGCGGCACGAAAACCAGCTGGCGCAGCTCACGACGCAGGGCGGCTTGACGGCGGCGGCGCTGGCCACGCTGGCCGGCAAGATCGAGGTTCAGAATGCCACGCTCAGCCAGCTGACCACGGCCGTGAACAAGTTCGACGACAAGGTCGAGCGCCTGCGGCCCCCGCTCGCGCAACCCTGATCCCGGCCGGTCCCGAAAGCACCGGAATAGCCACAGTTTGCCGCCAGTAACGCGGCATAAGAAGTTGAGATCATTAACAGTTAATTAGGCTTACCGAGCCTTGAATGACGCCGCATTCCCTCGGGGATGCGAGAGTGTTGCGTCACATAGGTGGGTCATGACCGCTGAAGCTGGGACTGAAGCGCGAGGTGGCGGCGGAAGCCGCGGCGACATGCTTGACCTCACGGCGCTCTGGGCGGCGATAAAGCGCCGGAAGGCCTGGATCGTCGTGCCGACCGTGGCGGCGCTCGGCCTCTCGTTCCTCGCGGTGAACCTGGTGACACCGCGCTACACCGGCGAGGCGCGCCTGCTGCTCGAGAGCCGCAGCGGCTTCTATGCCCTGCCCGGGCAATCCGCGCCCGACAATGCCGGCCAGTTCGATGCCGAGGCGGTGCAGAGCCAGGTGCAGGTGATCATGTCCCGCGATCTCGCGCGGGAGGCGATCAAGCGCATCGGCCTCGTCGGCAACCCCGAGTTCGATTCCGGAGCCGGCACGCTCGGTGCCCTCCGCAAGATTGCGGTGATGATCGGCCTCGGCAGCCATCCTGCCGACCGCTCGCCGGAAGAGCGTGTGCTCGAGAAATACTACGACCGGCTGCTCGTCTATCCGGTGGGGCGTTCCCGCATCGTCTCCATCGAGTTCACCTCGCAGGACCGGGCGCTCGCCGCCAAGGCCGCCAATACCATCGCGGAGACCTATCTCGAGTTCCAGGAGGCCGCGAAGCAGGACAACGCCCGCAGCGCCTCCGCCTGGCTCTCGACCACGATCGAACCGCTGCGCAAACGCGTGACCGATGCCGAAGCCAAGGTCGAGGAATTCCGCGCGAAGCACGGGCTATTTGCCGGCCCGAACAACACCAACATCACCTCGCAGCAGCTCGCCGATCTGTCGACGCAGCTCTCGGCGGCGCGCAGCCAGCAGGCCGACGCGCAGGCCAAGGCCGGGTTGATCAGGGACGCGATCAAACAGGGGCGCACCTTCGAGATCCCGGACGTGGCCAACAACGATCTGATCCGCAGGCTGATCGAGCAGCGCGTCAACCTGCGCGCGCAGATCGCGGCGGAGTCGCGCAGCCTCCTGCCCGGTCATCCCCGGATCAAGGAGCTCAATGCCCAGCTCGCCGATCTCGAAGGTCAACTCCGGGCCGCGGCCGAGCGCACCGTCCGCACCCTGGAGAACGAAGCCAAGATCGCCGGCCAGCGCGTCGAGAGCTTCGAGGCCGCGCTGGACGGCCAGAAGAAGAACGTCGTCACAGCCAATGACAGCGAGGTGCAGCTGCGCGCGCTCGAGCTCGAAGCCCGCACCCTGCGCGAGCAGCTCGAGCAATACATGCAGCGCTATCGCGAGACCGTGGCGCGGGACACCTTGAACGGCGCGCCCGCCGATGCGCGCATCATCTCGCGCGCCGTCGAGCCGATCGACCCGTCCTTCCCGAAGAAACTGCCGATCGTCCTCGTTTCGACGCTGGCGACCTTCCTGATCGCCCTGGCGACGATCGTTACGCGGGAGCTGCTGAACGGCCAGGCCCGCCCGCTGCCGCAGGCGCCCCGTGGTCCGCGCTGGGTCTCGGTCGGGGAGGAGGAGGAGACGAAGGCGGACGAGCCGGCCCCCGAAAGGCCCCGCCGCGATTCCGTCGCCGGCCTGCTGACTCACGCCGGCCGGCTCGGCCAGATCCGCCTCGACCTCGAGCGGCCGGAGGAGACGTTGGCGGCGCTCGCCGAGCGGACCGAGGAGGCGCCGCGCGGACTGGCGCCGGTGGTGCTCGTGCTGGACGGCGGTGGCGAAGGAGCGGCCAGGCCGCGCGAGTTGGCCGAGCTGCTTGCCCAGCGCTGCCGCTGCATCCTCGTCGATCTCGCTCGGGACGACGACCACGGCGAGCCCGGGTTCTCCGAACTGCTGGCGGGCGAGGCGCTCTTCTCGGACATCATCATGCGGGAGCCCGGCTCGCGCCTGCACGGCATCGGTCCAGGCCGGGCCGGCCGCGAGGCGGTGTTCGCCGCCCCGGATCTCGTCGATGTCGCTTTGGAGGCGCTCTGCGAGACCTATGACTGGGTTCTCGTGGCGGCCGCCTCGAACGACGAGAGCGCCATGCTGGAGCCGGTTGCGCGCCGTGCCCAGGGCGGGCTCGTCATGAGCGGGCAGCCGGGCAACGGCCATGCGCTCGAAGCGGCGTACCGCCTCAGCGAGCTGGTCAAGGCGCCCGTCTCGCTTGTTCTCGACGCCGAGCGCGCCGCGCCGATGGCGCGCATGGCGCAGGACGCGCCGCTGGAGGTCTGAGCCGCGGCTTTAGCGGCCGGAAAAGCGCTACTCCTCCGAGAGCGCGCCTCGCCGCAACCAGCCCGAGGCGCGCTGTGCCAGTCTCAGCGCGGCAGGCGAGCTCTTGATCCGTCGCTTCAGCGCGCGCTTCGCCTGCGCGACCCTGACGAACAGGCGCCCCTTGAGCGTCAGCGGCAGGAAGCTGTCGACGAGATCGTCGTGATCGTCGCAGAAGCTCGTCTTGTAGCGCGCTTCGCCGACGCCCAGGTCGAAAACCGCGAAGCCCTCGTCGCATTTCAGCCGGATCAGATCGGCGAGAAGCAGCTCTCCCGGGCTCGTCCTGACGGTCTCGCTCGCCATATCGAAGGAGGTCGCCATGCCCGAGAAGTGCCGCCCCTGGACGGCACCGACATAAGTCGCGACGCAAACCCCTCCCAGGTCCAGCGTGTAGAGCTCGACGGCAGGCGCCTCGCGGCTCCCATCGGATGCAGCAGCGGCCAGAAAGGCGCGCATGGCGGGCTCGGCGAAGGGGTCTGGCACCCCCATGCGGCGAAACCGCTCGGCTTTCTGATTCAGGAAGGCATCGACCGCGCGAGCGATCTCGTCGCGCGTGCGCGCCCTGACTAGCGCCGAGGAGCCGAAATCGGCGAAGCGGCTGCGCTTGTTCTTGAGCTTTTTGCGGGCATGGCTGCTCATCGAGCGTTTCAGCGTCGCCTCGCCGTCGCCGGAGATCAGCGCGAGCTTGTAGGCCCGGCTTGGGCTCGGACCGGCTGCGAGCAAGGCGGCGGGGTTGGCGGTGCCCTGCCATTGCGCCGGCTGGTTGACGAAGATCAGCGCATCGAGGCCGCCGACGGTCCGGCCGATCTCGGTGAGCATTGCTACGGCAGATCCGGCATCGAGACCGGCGGCAAATTCGGGCGCATAGAGGCCCATATGGTAGTTGG
The DNA here is from genome assembly GCF_001898115.1 of Allobosea sp. 67-29. Lineage (GTDB taxonomy): Bacteria > Pseudomonadota > Alphaproteobacteria > Rhizobiales > Beijerinckiaceae > Allobosea. Next base: position 50,055 of record NZ_MKSQ01000014.1, read on the forward strand.
CGTGCTTGCCGCCGATGAATTCGGCGAAGCGGATGCCACTGCGCCGGGTAATGACGAGGGGCAGCAACGCGCAGAGTGCGCCTTCGCCGTCACGCAGCAGCGCGTAGCGGAACTCCATGCCATGCGCGGCGCCGACCGTCTCGACGAAGGCGCGGACCCAGCCATAGGCCTGATAGGGCGTGACCAGCGCCCGCGCCTCGAAGGCGCGCCATTCGGCCTCGATCGCGGCGATGTCCGTCTCGATCGCAAGCGAGGCCCAGCGGAGGGGCTTATCGTGCAGCAGGGTTTGGACTGCGACCGCCATGCGCCTTCGTCTCGCGATCAGGGACGGGTTTCTTTAACCCGCCATTGTGAACGGATCGGTCATGATCGCCTCGCTCGCGGCGCGATCGCGCGATAGCGTTAGCGGGCGGTTGCATGGACAAGCGATGAACGGGCGTCACAGGGCCATCGCGGCCGCATTCAAGCTGATGGCGACGACGGGGGCGGACCGCTGGAGCCGGGGTTTTGCCCAGGGCAGAGGCGTTATCCTGACCTTGCACCATGTCCGCCCGGCGACGGCCCCGCGCGGCTTTGCGCCCAATGCGCTGCTGGACGTCACCCCGGCCTTCCTCGACCGGGCGCTCGGCCTGATCCGCGCCGAAGGCCACGACCTCGTCTCGCTCGACGAGGCGATCGTCCGATTGCAGCGCCCCCGGCGCGGCCGCTTCTTCGTCGCTCTGACCTTCGACGATGGCTATCGCGACAATCTTGAGCATGCCTGGCCGGTCCTGGCCAAGCATGGCGCGCCCTGGACGCTGTTCGTCACGCCGGGTTTCGCCGACCGTACCGCGCGACTGTGGTGGCTGGAACTGGAGGAGGCGATCCGTGTCCTGCCGCGGCTCGACCTGACCCTGCCGGACGGCCGCTTCACTGCTGACGCCAGGACCGATGCCGAGAAGAGTCGCGCCTTCGCTAAGCTCTACTGGCGTCTGCGCAAAGGGCCAGAAGCGATTCTGCTGTCGGCGATTTCCGATCTGGCGCGGCAAGCCGGCATCGACCCCGTGGCGCTGGTCGAGCGCGAATGCCTGCCCTGGGAGACGCTGCGGGCGCTCTCCGGAGCACCTGGTGTCGCCATCGGCGCCCATTCTCTGACCCACCCTATGCTGGCAAAGCACGATGCCGAAACGGCACGGCGCGAGATCGCCGAGAGCAAGGTGCGGCTGGAGGCGGAGCTTGGACGGCCGGTCGAGCATTTCGCCTATCCGGTCGGCGATCCGGCTTCGGCCGGGCCGCGGGAGTTCGTCGCGGCGCGCGAGGCGGGCTTCCTCAGCGCAGTCACGACGCGCCCGGGGCATCTCTTCCCGGAGCATGCCGGCCATCTCCATGCCCTGCCGCGCGTTTCGCTCAACGGACTGCACCAGAACGAGGCAGCGTTGCGGGCGCTGCTGTCGGGGCTGCCTTTCTGGCTGCGCAATCGCGGACGGCGCGTGGATGCGACCTAGGCCGGCTCAGCTTTCGTCGCGGCGCTCCATCCACCTGATCAGCGGCAGCAGCGGCAGGATCCAGGCGAGGCCGAGCGCGACGTAGGCGATCCCCTGGACCAGCTTCGGCGCCTCGGTGATCCGCCCTTGGGCGAGCGCCATCGCGACGAGGGCGTAGATGCAGACGAAGGCCAGGATCGCCACGGTTCCGACCAGCTTGCGGGTGCGTTGTCTCATCGGACTCCCTGTTGCCGTCGGCGGCGCCCGATTGGCGCCGCTGCGGCAATGCGATCATTGTCGCGCTGCCGCGACGGGTCTAAAGCATGTCCCGCAAAAGTGGCGACCACTTTTGCGACCAGAATTTGCTTCGCTCGCGCTATGTCACCGCCGACCGCGCTTGTGAAGCGCCCCCCGCGCCCAAAGGTCCGCCGCGTGAGCATTGCCCTGAACCAGCCGGCCGGCGCGCCGGCCCTGACCGCGAACCATGCCGGCATCCGCCGCTGGCTCTGGACGGTGGCGGGGCTCGTCTTCCTGATGGTCGTCGTCGGCGGCGCGACGCGGCTGACCGGCTCCGGCCTCTCGATCACCGAATGGAAGCCGATCACCGGAGCGATGCCGCCGCTTTCGGCAGGAGCTTGGGCGGAGGAGTTCGCCAAGTACAAGGCCAGTCCGCAATACCAGATCCTCAACAGCGGCATGAGCCTGGGCGAATTCCAGTTCATCTACTGGTGGGAATGGGGTCACCGTCAGCTCGGCCGCTTCATCGGGCTCGTCTTCCTCGCAGGGTTTCTCGTGGTGGCGCTGCGCCGTCTCCTGCCCGCCCGCCAGATCGCTGTCCTGTTCGGGATGGGGCTGCTCCTCGGCCTGCAAGGCGCGATCGGTTGGATCATGGTCGCCTCGGGGCTGCAGCCCGGCATGGTCGCCGTCGCGCCGGTGAAGCTGACCCTGCACCTGACCTTCGCCGGGCTGTTCTTCGCCTCCGTCGTGGCCTTTGCCACGTCGCTGACGCCGCTACGCCGGCCCGAGACTGCCGGAAGCCGTAGCATGGCCTGGCTTCTGCTGTTGCTGACCTTCATCCAGATCGCGCTCGGCGGGCTGGTCGCCGGCTCCAAGGCAGGCTTCGCCTTCAACACCTGGCCGCTCCTGGACGGGGCGATCCTGCCGCCAGGCTCGCTGCTCTTCGCGCAGCAGCCCTTATGGGAGAACTTCGTCGACAACGTTGCGCTGGTGCAGTTCAACCACCGGCTCGGCGCCTATGTCCTGCTGGCCGCAGCGCTCTGGCAGCTCTGGCGGCTGAAGGGTTCCGCCCCGCAATCCAGCGCAGCGAAACGCGCGACGGCTATCGCCGGCATCGTCGCAACCCAGGCCGCGCTCGGCGTCGCGACGCTGCTGCTCGTCGTGCCGCTTTGGGCGGGACTGGCGCATCAGGCTCTCGCCTTCGCCGTGCTTGCGATGGCGGTGGTGCATGTGACGCGCACGCGGCAGGCGGGCGCCTGACGCGACAGCGTTTCTCCGGGGCCTGGTCGAAAAGGAAGCTCCACCAGGAGACCGCGTCGCGGCCCCCGATGAAGGCCCGTCGCGCTTACGCCAGCGCCTGGTCGAGATCCGCGATCAGGTCCTCGACGTCTTCCAGCCCGATCGACAGCCTCACCACCTGCGGGCCGGCGCCCGAGGCGGCCTTCTGCTCGTCCGTCAGCTGGCGATGGGTGGTCGAGGCCGGATGGATCACCAGCGAGCGGGTGTCGCCGATATTGGCGAGATGCGAGAACAGCTTGAGGTTCGAGACCAGCTTCACGCCGGCGTCGTAGCCGCCCTTGAGCCCGAAGGTGAAGACCGATCCCGCCCCCTTCGGCACGTAGCGCTTGGCCAGATCGTGATACTTGTCGCCGGGCAGGCCGGGATAGCTGACCCATTCCACCGCAGGGTGCTTCACCAGATGCTCGGCGACTTTCTGCGTGCTCTCGCAATGCCGCTGCATGCGCAGCGGCAGGGTCTCGATCCCGGTCAGCAGCATGAAGGCGTTGAAGGGCGACAGGGCGGGGCCGAGGTCGCGCAGGCCGAGCACCCGCGTCGCGATGGCGAAGGCGAAGTTGCCGAAGGTCTCGCCCAGCACCATGCCGTTATATTCCGGCCGCGGCTTCGAGAGCATAGGGTAGCGTTCGTCGCCGACCCAGTTGAACGAGCCGCCATCGACGATCAGGCCGCCGATCGAATTGCCATGGCCTCCGAGGAACTTGGTCGCCGAATGCACGACGATGTCGGCCCCGTGCTCGAAGGGGCGCAACAGATAGGGCGTCGCCATGGTGTTGTCGACGATCAGCGGAATGTTGTGCTGCTTGGCGATGGCGCTGATCGCGGCGATGTCGACGATCACGCCGCCCGGGTTGGCGATCGACTCGATGAAGATCGCCTTGGTCTTCGGCGTCACCGCCCGGGCGAAACTCTCGACATCGTCGGAATCGGCCCAGATCACGTTCCAGCCGAAGCTTTTGTAGGAATGGTTGAACTGATTGATCGAGCCGCCATAGAGCTTCCGCGCCGCGACGAATTCGTCGCCTGGCTGCAGCAGCGCGTGGAAGCTCAGGAACTCGGCCGCGTGGCCCGACGCGACGGCAAGCGCGGCCGTGCCGCCCTCCAGCGCCGCAACGCGCTCCTCCAGCACCGCATTCGTCGGGTTGCCGATGCGGGTGTAGATGTTGCCGAAGGCCTGCAGCCCGAACAGCGAGGCGGCATGGTCAACATCGTCGAAGACGAAGGATGTCGTCTGGTAGATCGGGGTGGCGCGCGCGCCCGTCGCTGCGTCCGGAGCCGCGCCGGCGTGAATCGCGAGCGTATTGAAGCCGGGCATCCGGTCGGTCATGGCGTGCTCCCTGAGAAATCTTCTGAATGCGAGACGGTGCGTTCGTTTTAAAGAACGATCCACGCAGCGTCAATTCAGGCGCGCGGGCTGAGCTGGGGGCCGATATGCTCCGGGCGGAACCCCATGCCGACGAGCCGCGCCGGAATCCGCCGCAGCACCGGAAACCAGCGCAGGAGCTTGAGCAGGAAAGGTGGGGACACGGGCCCGCTGCCGGCCAGGATCGGCGTGATGATGCGATTCTGGATCGCGACCTGCAATGCCTGCGTCGCCCTGGTGGGGAAGGCCCGGCGCTCTTCGATGGCGGCGAGATCCTCGGTCGTGACCCGCTTTTCCCGCAGCGGCGCCGCGAGCCGGTTGGCGCTGGCCACCGCATCCTGGATGGCGAGGTTCACACCGACGCCGCCGATCGGCGACATGGCATGGGCTGCGTCGCCGATGCAGATCAGCCCCCGTTGCCACCAGCGCTCCAGCCGATCGACCGCGACCGAGAGCAGCTTCAGGTCGTCCCAGTTGCCGATTTCGTCGACGCGATCGGCAACCACCGGCAGCAGGGCGGCGAGCCCGGCCTTGAACGCATCGAGCCCGGCAGCGCGCAGCTTTTCGAATGCGCCTTTCGGGATCACATAGGCGCATTGCCAGTAGTCGCCGCGGTTCAGCATCACGGCAAAGCGCCCGCGGCCGACTTGGCCGAACGTCTGCCCGGTATCGCCTGGCCGCCGCGACAGCCGGAACCAGAGCACGTCCATCGGCGCCCCGATCTCGCGAACGGTGAAGCCGCCTGCCTGCCGCAGGTCGGAATGGCGCCCGTCTGCCGCGACGACGAGATCGGCCCAGATCGTCGTCTCGCCCTCGGCCGTCTCGGCGGTGACGGCGGCGACGCGGCCGCCCGAGCGGATCAGCCCGGTCGCCTTCGCCTGCATCAGCAGCTTGAAATGCGGCAGCTCCTTGCCTCGGTCCGCCAGGAAGTCGAGGAAGTCCCATTGGGGCATGAAGGCGATATAGGGCGCCTCGACCGGCAGATGGCTGAAATCCGCGATCGGCACGTCCTGATCGCCGAAACGGGCCACGATGCTGCGCTCCTTGGTGTGCGGCAGCTTCAGGAAATCGTCGAGCAGGCCGAGTTCCTGCATGAGCTGCATCGTCGAGGGATGGATCGTGTCGCCGCGGAAATCGCGCAGGAAATCCGCGTGCTTTTCCAGCACGGTGACGTCGACGCCTGCCCGCGCCAGCAAGAAGCCGAGCATCATCCCGGCCGGGCCCCCGCCGGCGATGCAGCAGGTGGTGCCGATTTCGCGCATGGTCCAGCCTCCGACCGGGCCGTTTCTAGGCCCTCATCCTGCGGAGTCGCGTGGGCGGCGTCCCGTAGGATGCTCCAGATCGCTCGGGAGTCTGCTGGAGCATCCTGCGAGACGCAAGCGGCAGGCTTGCTGCTCGGGATGAGGGCTCAGCGGGAACCTTTTTGCCGTAGGGAATGCGAAGCCCGCTACGTCCCGGGCCGGTTGATCGTCAGCTTCTGGAAGCCTTTGCCAGCCAGAGCCGGCTTCTTCGCTGACAGGATGCGCGAATTGATGCCTTGCCAGCCGATCTCGCCGGACAGCCGGCCATATTCGATCTTCGGGCAGCGGTTCATGATGACGATGAGGCCCTTCGCCTCCGCCCGCGCCGCAGCCGCGTCGTTGCGCACCGAAAGCTGCATCCAGATCACCCTGGGCAGCGGATCGAGTGCCAGCGCCTCGTCGGTGATTGGACCGGCCGCTTCCGAATTGCGGAAGATTTCGACCATGTCGATCGGGCCGGGAATGTCCTTGAGCGTGGCATAGACCGTCTTGCCCAGGATGGTCTGGCCGGCGAGGCCGGGATTGACGGGGACGACCTCATAGCCGCGATCCAGCAGATACTTCGTTACGATCCAGCTCGGCCGCGCCTCGTTGGCCGAGGCGCCGACCAGCGCGATCCGCTTCACGGATTTCAGGATGTCGCGGATCTGGCTGTCGGGATAGGCGTCGTGGTTCATCGGGATACTCTGTGTCATTCGCGGGCGGGGCCAAGCGCAGGCACGGGGGTGGCTTGGGAGAGGATGTCCGGTTTGCGCGATGCCGGAGTCGAGCCCGGGCAGGACAGCTGATTTACTCCTCCCATACCGGCGCACGCTTTTCCATGAAGGCGCCGATACCTTCTTCGGCATCGCGGGCGAGCATGTTCTCGACCATCACCGCCGAGGCGTGGTCATAGGCCGCCTTCAGCCCCATCTCGCGCTGCTCGTAGAAGGCGCGCTTGCCGATCTTGACCGTCGCCGGCGCTTTCGAGGCGATCATCGCCGCGATCCGCCGTGCTTCCGCCAGCGCTTCGCCGGCCGGCACGACACGGTTGACGAGGCCCATGCGGGCCGCCTCCGCCGCGGGGACCATCTCGCCGAGCAGCAGCATCTCCATCGCATGCTTCGCCGAGAGATTGCGCGAGAGCGCTACCATCGGGGTCGAGCAGAACAGCCCGATATGGACGCCCGGCGTGCAGAAGCGCGCGTCTTCGCCGGCGACCGCGAGGTCGCAACTCGCGACGAGCTGGCATCCGGCCGCCGTCGCCGTGCCCTCGACGGCGGCGATCACCGGCTGGGGCAGGGCGGTGATCTGCTGCATCATCGCCGAGCAGCGCCCGAGAATATCCGCGAAATAGGCCCGGCCCCGATCGGGGTCGGCGCGATGCGCCGTCATTTCCTTGAGATCGTGCCCCGCGCTGAATACCGGCCCGGCCGCCGAGAGCACGACGACCTTGACCGAACGGTCGGCGGCGATGGCACGGAAGGCGTCGCTCAGCGCCGCCAACATCGCTTCGCTCAGCGGATTGCGCGCCTGCGGACGGTTGAGGGTCAGCAGCGCGATGCCGCCGGCATCCTCGCGCAGCAGCACCGGCGCGGCATCCGGCTTGTGGTGGGCGTTCATCGTGCTTCCCTTCCGCATTTCCGCCTATTGTCGGAGGCCGTTCGTCATGCTGCAAGAGGACAAGTCCCGTCTCAGCCTGTGGTTTTCCGCATGACGACCCGCATGACCGCCTCCGAGGTCGAATCCTATCTCGACGAGGTCTTTCCGCAGCTGCACTATGGCGGACGCACCTATTTCGTCGAGGACGTTGGGCCGATGACGGCCCGGATGCGCTGTGATTATCACGAACGGCATCTGCGTCCCGGCGGCACGATCTCGGGGCCGACCATGATGGCTCTGGCCGACCTCGCGCTCTACGCGGCCGTTCTCGCCCAGATCGGCCCTGTTGGCCTGGCGGTCACGACGAGCCTCAATTTCAACTTCCTGCGCAAGCCCGGCCAGGCGGCGCTGATCGCCGAAGCGAAGCTGATGAAACTCGGCAAGCGGCTCGCGGTCGGCGAGGTCTGTCTCTATTCGCAGGGCGAGGCCGAGATGGTCTGCCATGCAACCGGCACCTATTCGATCCCGTCAGAGCGATGATGCAGGGGTGGTTGTCCCGTTGTCTTGGGTAGCGTGAATCATCAAGAACGGAAATACGGTATCAAATTACCGTATTTCTCAGGTAATTGAAAAATAGACGCTTTCTTCGTTAGTCTGCCGTTCTGAGTGCTTGACAGCCGGCTTTCTTGCCCCTATTCCGACGCCACACCGCCGCCGGGTTCCCGGCGGCTTGTCCTTTTTTACGCAACCGAAGGGTGCCGCGATGAAGACCACCGTCTCGCTCAAGCCCGCCGATGTCGAAAAGAAGTGGGTTGTGATCGACGCCTCCGGGCTCGTCGTCGGCCGTCTCGCCTCCGTTGTGGCGATGCGTCTGCGCGGCAAGCACAAGGCCGCCTACACCCCGCATGTCGACTGCGGCGACAATGTCATCGTGATCAACGCCGAGAAGGTCTCCTTCACCGGCCGCAAGCGCGAGCAGAAGAACTACTATCACCACACCGGCTTCCCGGGTGGCATCAAGGAGCGTTCGGCCAAGTTCATCCTGGAAGGCCGCTTCCCTGAGCGCGTCGTCGAGAAGGCTGTCGAGCGCATGCTGCCGCGCGGCCCGCTCTTCCGCCAGATCCTCGGCAACCTGCGCGTCTACAAGGGCGCGGAGCATCCGCACGCTGCCCAGTCGCCGGAGGCGCTCGACGTCGCCGCGCTCAACAGCAAGAACAAGAGGGTCTGACCGTGGCCGAAGTTCTTCAGTCTCTCGCCCAGCTCGGCGATGTCGCCAAGCCTGAGCAGCCCGCTGCTCCCGTCCACGTCAAGAAGGTCGACGCCCAGGGTCGCGCCTATGCCACCGGCAAGCGCAAGAACGCGATCGCTCGCGTTTGGATCAAGCCCGGCTCGGGCAAGGTCATCGTCAACGGCCGTGACCAGGAGATTTACTTTGCTCGCCCGGTGCTGCGCCTCGTGCTCAAGCAGCCGCTGCAGCTGGTCGACCGCGTGACGCAGTATGACGTCGTCGTCTCGGTCAAGGGCGGCGGTCTCTCCGGCCAGGCCGGCGCGGTGCGCCACGGCATCTCCAAGGCGCTGACCCACTATGAGCCGGAGCTTCGCGGCCCGCTCAAGAAGGAAGGCTTCCTGACCCGCGACTCGCGCGTCGTCGAGCGTAAGAAGTTCGGCAAGGCCAAGGCCCGCCGCAGCTTCCAGTTCTCGAAGCGCTGATCGCACGCTTCAGACGAGCTTCAAATCCGGAGGGCTGGCAGAAATGCCAGCCCTCTTTTTATTGGGAGCGGGCTTGCCGTGCCCCAGAGATTGCGGCCTCGATTCGTGATCCGCTCGGATTGAAGCGGCTGCACCGCACGGCTCACTGCCGGTGCCATGGCCAGCCTGTGATGGCTCGACGAGCGGCGCAGCTCAGCCCGCCGGAGAGGTTGCGGGAAATATAAAGACAGCGAAAACCGCCGATGAGAGGGTGGAGATCACGGGCGACTTTAGGGCGTCAGGATTTCCGCCGGCCTTAAGGCGAGATTTTGGGCGGTTCATAAATTGGTCGATCTTGAAGTCAGTTAGGGAATGAAATAGATTGACGATATGGAATACATGAATGAATCTGTATTATCGTAGATAATTTCATGTATAGATTCAAGATAAATCAGTTGAGCGATTTGGATGGGTTTCTGACGAAGGTCTCGGGTCGCATGCCGAAAAATCGGGAGAGTTATCGAAAGACTATTTTGGCTTCCGCTGCCTTCTGCTTGTTGGCTATGCTGATCGGGATCGGCGCCTTTTTCGTGCCGGGGCTCGCTGTAGTTCTGTTTTTTGCATTTTGCTTGATGGCCGCAGTCATTGCCGGTCTCGTCGTGCTTGGCGGGCTCATCGGCCTGTCCCGTGACGCGATGGAGCTGCGCGGTCAGCCCTACTATTCCACACGTCCGCGCGAATGCAGCGCCGGTGCCTTCGTTCACCTGCGACGGAAGCTGCTGCGCCTGATGCCGGGCTCGCCTGCGCGGTTGCGCCTCTGGCCGGGTGAATGGGTCGAGGTCCGGCCCTTTTCGGAAATCGCGATGACGCTCGATGACGAAGGCCGGTTGGACGGATTGCCTTTCATGCCCGAAATGCGCCGCTACTGCGGAGGACGCCATCGCGTGTTTCGGCGTGTCGAGAAAATCCACCACTATTACGGCCCTACGGCGCCTCATCTGCGGCGCTTGCGAGATGCGGTCCTCCTGGACGAATTGCGCTGCGACGGCGCCGGGCACGGCGGCTGTCAGGCGGGCTGCCAGTTGATCTGGAAGGAGGCCTGGCTTTCCCCGAGCGACGGCGCCAAGGCGGATCGGCCAGCGCCGGAAGCGGTAGACGCCTCGAGGCTGGACGCATGCGCGAAGATCAACGCGGCGGATGGCGAGGAGCGCTACGCGTGTCAGATGACAGAGCTGCCGAAGGCGACGACGCGGTTGAGCTGGCGCGACCCGCGGCATTACTGGCGCGAGCTGCGTTCGGGCAACGTCCGGCCTGGCCCCTTCATCGTCGCCGTGGCGCTCGCGCTGTTCAACACGGTGCAGCGAAAGCTCCGCAGTGCGGAGGCGCCTTACCGTGAGCCGACGGACCGCAAGACCAGTCCGAAGGAAGTGCTTGATCTCCAGCCGGGCGAACTCGTGCGCGTGAAGACGCGGCGGCAGATCGAGGAAACGTTGAATCACGTGTCGAAGAATCGCGGGCTGTGGTTCGACCGCGAAATGCATCGGTTCTGCGGCGGAGAGTTTCGCGTCGCGTCGGTCGTGCGGACCATCGTCGACGAGGCCAGCGGAAAAATGCTGACGATGGGCAGTGCCTGCATTGTCCTGGCCGGTGTGTCCGCGACGGGGGAATATCTCGGGCTGTGCCCCCAGAACGAGCTGATCTTCTGGCATGAGATCTGGCTCGAACGCGTTGCGCCACGCGCCTGATCTTCGCCGCGGAAATGCGCAGCCTCTGAAGGGCCGGTCGTTTCCGGTCGCTTTGGCAGCGGGGAAGGGGGGCTCGCGGGAGCCGCTTCCATGCTGCTATCCTCCTGGCGCGGATTATCCATCCGTCGCCCGGCGATGATCGTCCGGATCGTCCTGCGGCCGTCGGTGTGATCGCTCCGCATCGTCCTCGCCGGGCCGGGACATGCGCCGCGAAGCTGAAGCGCGCCCCCGATCATGCTAAAGCCGGTTCGCCTCGTCCTGCCTGGATCCCCATGCGCGTCCTTCTCACCCTGATCGGCTTCCTGATGATCGCGATTCCCGCCCTGATGATGCTGGCGCGGGAGGATCTGCCGCGTGGCAGCCGCATTGGCCGGGCCCTGCTGATCTTCCTTGCGCCGGCGATCGCATTGGGCGCTATTCAGAGCGTGCCGGAGCTCGACGGCCGGGCGCTCAGCTATCCGAATGCCTGGACGATGCTGCGACTGGTTCTGAGCGGCCTCGCACTGATCCTGCCATGGTGCCTGTATGTTTGGTTCACGGCCCGCCGTTGAATGGCTGGATGCTGGACAGCTGCGGCGATCGTCAGACACGGTCGGCATGGTCAGGCCGGGGAGGCATGCTTCATGAGGTTCCATCGCGGCAGGGCCGCAGGCCTGGTCGCCGTCCTGGCCTTCTGCGGATTCGGAGCGGCGGCGCAGTCCGAGCTTGACGGCGTATGGATGCACCGACGGATGCAGAATCCGCAGACCGGCCAGCAGCTGGACATGAGCACCCAGATCGATCCCGGTCGCAATCTGACGCTCGGGATTCTTTGCAACGCCGAGAAGCAGCTCAAGCTGGTGCTCGTGCCGAAGCCGGCCGACGGAGCTGACGCGGTCGCCTATCGCATCGATGGCGGGCCGTGGATCAGCCAGAGCTGGCGTGGTGAAGACAAGCGCCTCGTCCTGGACGGCGAGGAGGGCAGGCGCGTCTTCGGAACGATGCTGCTGGCCAGCAACGGGATCGAGATTCGCATCGGCGCGGAACGCCCCGCGAGGTTCCTGGCTGCCGGGCTGATCGAATCCGCGGCCAAGACGACCGCCCGCTGCCTGTCTCCGTCCTGACGGGCTGTATGACCGCCGATATGCGTCGGCGCCGAGCGCGATGGGCTTGCCTGGCATCCCTCGGCGATTGACGGGGCGGGCGCCGTGGCTCATATACGCGGGCATGATCACGCATGTGACCCGACGTCGCCCGTATCAGGCCGCTCCGGCGCGCCCGCGATGACGCTCGGCTGAAGTCCGAACGCCCCGCGACCGCGCCATGGAGCGCGGTTTTTTTATGCCCTTAGCCAACTCGCCTGCCCAGCCTCCGGGGTCCCGATGAGCCAGAACCTGAAATCCATCTTCATCGACGGCGAGGCCGGCACGACCGGGCTCGGCATCCGCGATCGCCTCGCCGCCCTGCCGGAAGTGGCGGTGAAGAGCATCGATCCGGACAAGCGCAAGGATCCGGCCGCGCGCAAGGAGATGATGGCAGCGGTCGATCTGGTCGTTCTCTGCCTCCCCGACGAGGCAGCGAAGGAGTCGGTCGCGCTGGCCGACGAACTGGGCGTGGACGCGCCGAAGATCGTCGATGCCGCGACGGCGCATCGCATCGCGCCGGGCTGGGTCTATGGTTTCGCCGAGCTCGAGCCGGGACAGGCAGGCAAGATCGCCAACGCCAACCGGGTGGCCAATCCGGGCTGCTACCCCACCGGTGCCATCGCGCTGCTGCGCCCCTTGGTCGATGCCGGCATGATCCCGCATGACTACCCCGTCACGGTGAACGCCGTTTCCGGCTATTCCGGTGGCGGCAAGTCGATGATCGAGGATTTCGAGACCGGCGTCGCTCCGGCCTTCGAGCTCTATGGCCTCGGCCTGCGCCACAAGCATCTGCCGGAGCTGCAGGCCTATGCCAGGCTGACGCGGCGGCCGATCTTCGTGCCATCGGTCGGGAATTTCCGGCAGGGTATGCTGGTTTCCGTGCCGCTCCATCTCGACACGCTGCCCGGCCGGCCCGGGGTGGCCGATCTCCATCACACGCTGGCCGAGCGCTATGCCGGCTCGACCTATGTCAGCGTGATCTCGCAGGATGGCTCTGGCGGCAAGATCGAGCCCGAGGCACTCAACGACACCAACAAGCTGGAGCTCAGGGTCTTCGGCCAGGACGACCTCGGCCAGGCGGTGCTGGTCGCGCGGCTCGACAATCTTGGCAAGGGTGCCTCCGGGGCGGCGGTGCAGAACATCCGCCTGATGCTCGGGTTGCCGGAGGGCTGAGACGCGCCTTCGTTCGCCGCTCGCGGCGCGGCGAATGCCGATACGAAAAAGGGCCGCAATCGCGGCCCTTTCCATGTTCGGTACAGAGAAATTCGTACTCAGCCCTTGTAGGCGACGAAGTTCTGCTTCTGCTCGCCGAGGCCCTCGATGCCAAGGGTCACGACTTCGCCGCCCTTCAGGAAGCGCGGCGGCTTGAAGCCGAGGCCGACGCCCGGAGGCGTGCCGGTGGTGATGACGTCGCCTGGATCGAGCCGCATGAACTGGCTGATGTAGTGCACCAGATACGCGCAGCCGAAGATCATGGTCTTGGACGAGCCGTTCTGGACGCGCTCGCCATCGACCTCGAGCCACATGGCGAGGTTCTGGACGTCCTTGACCTCGTCGGTCGTCACCAGCCAGGGGCCGAGCGGACCGAAGGTCGGGCAGCCCTTGCCCTTGGCCCACTGGCCGCCGCGCTCGATCTGGAACGCGCGCTCGGAGACGTCGTTGCAGACGGCGAAGCCGGCGATCGCGGCCATCGCCTTGTCCTCGGGAATGTAGGAGCCGCCGTCGCCGATCACGATGGCGAGCTCGACCTCCCAGTCGGTCTTGGTCGAGCCCTTCGGGATGATGACGTCGTCGTTCGGGCCGACGATGCAGTTCGGGGCCTTGTTGAAGAGGATCGGCTCCTTCGGGATCTCGGCCCCGGTCTCTGCCGCGTGGTCGGCGAAATTCAGGCCGACGGCGATGAAGTTGCGCACGTCGCCGACGCAGGCGCCGATGCGTGGCGAGCCCGAGATCAGCGGCAGCGATTCCGGCGAGAGCGCCTTGATCTTGGCGATGGAGGCCGAGGTCAGCGCCTTGCCGGCGAGATCCGGGATGACGCCGGACAGGTCGCGCAACCCGCCCTTCGCGTCGAGAAGGCCGGGCTTTTCCTGGCCGGGCGCACCGTAGCGGAGAAGTTTCAAGGCGTTACCTCATTTCAAACGTTATAAATGACGCGCGATCTGACCGGATGTGCCGGGCGATGACAAGCCTGTCGCTACGCATGACCTGCCCGCGCCGCTGCCGGAGGTGGAAAATTGTTGCCGGAATGCAACGTTGCCGGGCAAAGCGATGGAAAGGCAGCGCGGTTCGAAGTGCCGCAAGGTCAAGCGCGAACCACCGGAAATCGGCGATAGTTCTTATGTAAACGATCTTTTTTGAATCGAATGGGTTTGGCCGCCTCCAAAATGCGGCGTTTTGGGTGATTTTCGCCAGCCGCCGCGTCGAAGACGAAAACGAAAGGGCCAATTTTAGGCATGTAGGGCGGGATTGCGGCCGAAATCGGCTCGCGTCATGCTTCGAATCGAGCGAGGCGATGACGCCTCGGATAACGACAAACGGGATGGACTCGATGAAGGGCCTCGTTCGCAGCGTCGCTGCCGCTTCGGTTTCTCTGGCTGCCCTGCTGGCGGCGGGTTCCGCTTCGGCCAGCTCTTTTGCCATCCGCAGCGGCCAGAGCGCCGAAGGTCTCGGCATGGCCTATGCCGGCGCCGCTTCGGGCGGCATCGGCATGGGGGCGATGGCCTGGAACCCGGCCACCATCACCATGTTCCCGGGCCGCAACAGCAACTGGAACTTCACCTATCTCTATGCTCACGGCGACTACCAGCCGACCTCAACGACGCGGCTGGGCTCGCCTCTTGGCCCGGCGAGCCCGATCCAGAACGGTACCGGCAACCTCGGTGGCGACGGCGGCTTCATCCCGGCTTCGTATTCCGCCTGGCAGCTGACGGATCGCTTCTGGATCGGCGTGACCACGGGTGCCCCCTACGGGCTGCGCTCCAAGGCCGACAATCAGGTGCATGCCGCGCAGATCTATGGCCGCTCCGCCAAGGTGACGACGGTCAACGTCTCGCCGACCATGGGCTACAAGGTGAACGACTGGCTCTCGGTCGGTGCCGCGCTGCAGATTCAGTATCTCGATGCCAGCCTCAAGCAGGCCAACGGTATCGGCCCGTCGGCGGCGCCGGTCATCCTCGAGGGCGACACAGTCGATTTCGGCTATCGCTTCGGCTTCACGCTGACGCCGTTCCAAGGCACCAATATCGGCCTGGCCTACCGCTCGGCGATCCGGCAGACGCTCGAAGGCAAGCTGCGCGGCGCTCCTGGTGCGCCCCCGGCGCTCCCGGTGAAGGCCAATCTCAACCTGCCGGATTCGGTCGTCTTCGGTCTCTCGCAGGTCATCAACGACCAGTGGCAGGTCCATGCCGGGGTGGAATGGACGAACTGGAGCCGTTTCCGCAACATTCCGATTGTCAGCCGCCTCGGCGGAACACCGGTCAGCAGCCTGAATTTCCAGTATGACGATGCCTGGTATTTCTCGCTCGGCGCCGAGTACAAGTACAGCAACGCCCTGACCCTGCGCGCCGGTGTTGGTTATGAACTCTCGGCGGTGAACGACCGCAACCGGACGATCTACATCTCCGACAACGACCGTCTCTGGCTCTCGGCCGGTGCGAGCTATCAGCTCACCGACAAGATCAAGCTCGACCTCGGCTATACCTATATCGACGTGAAGAAGGCCCGGGTGAACTACAACGGTGCGCATCCGCAACAGGGCGCCGTGTTCTACACCGCCGAGGCGAAGCCCTATGTGCACATCGTCTCGGCCGGACTGACCTATCGCTGGGACGATCCGACCCAGACCGTTCCGGTCCACCCGGTGGTCCGCAAGTACTGAGCTGCTCGACCGGCCTCATTGGAAAGCCGGCCCTCGGGCCGGCTTTTTTCTTTGTTTGTCCGCCGTCCGGGAGACGGCCGAGCAACTCGTCCGGTCGGTGCCGGACTGCTGCCCTCGACTCTCGAAGCCTGCCGTCATCGACGGTCTGGAGCGATCTTCGGCCGGCCGGTGCGCTCGGTATCGCGTGCCGCGATTGCGATCGTTCGGGCTCGCCCGACATGTGACGGAACAAAGGCAGGCCCGACGCCGTTCCAGCTTCGCAAATGGAGAGGGAGGCGATCATGGGCTTGTTCGAGATCGGCGTCGTTCTGGCTTGCGCGACGGCTTTCGGCTTTTGCATCGCGGCGGATGACGAGGCGTAGCCATCCGTCATGGATAATCCGATTCTGATAGCGTCCGGCATGGTGGCGATAGCCGCCTTTGCCTGGCTCGCAGCCCAGTACTGGGATGCCTGAGCGTCCGGTGGCATTACGGTCAGAGCCGCGTCGCCTTGATGCAGCCGGTCCGGCTGAGTGCTGCGCGACGAAGCTGGTCCGGGCGGAATGCCACGCACCTCGGGTGGAATTGGCGCTGATCCTGGTCGCCTGACGCTGGAAGGGCCCTACACCTTCACCTTGACATAGGTTCCCGGTGCATCCGCCAGCGGCTTGAGCTTGCCGCCTCCGGGCTCGCGCGCCGCGACCTTCTTCGGGGCCTGGGCTTCGAGCCAAGCGAACCAGTGCGGCCACCATGAGCCCGGATGTTCCTCGGCCTTGGCCATCCAGGCGTCGAGATCTCCTTCCGGCGGCCCGCCTGTCCAGTACTGATACTTCACCTTGGCGGGTGGATTGACCACGCCGGCGATGTGGCCGGAGCCCGCGACCACATGCTCCACCGGGCCGCCGAAGCATTGCGAGCCGATGAAGACGGAAGGGGCGGGGGCGATGTGGTCCTCGCGGGTCGCGAGGTTGTAGATCGGTATCTTGACGGCTTTCAGGTCGAGGTGCTTGCCGCCGATCACCATCTCCCCCTTGGAGAGCTTGTTGTCCAGATAGCAGTTGCGCAGGTAGAAAGAGTGGTTCGCTGCCGGCATCCGGGTCGAATCCGCATTCCAGTAGAGCAGGTCGAACGGGGCCGGGGCCTTGCCCTTCAGGTAGTTGTTGACCGCGTAGGACCAGATCAGGTCGTTCGGGCGGAGCATGTTGAAGGCGCCGGCCATGCGCGAGCCGTCGAGATAGCCGGTTCTCGCCATCTGCTCCTCGATCGCATGAATCTGCGCCTCGTCGACGAAGACCGACAGTTCGCCGGCCTGTGAGAAATCGACCTGCGTGGTGAAGAAGGTCGCGCTCTCGATGCGCCTGTCGCGCACCGCCGCCATATAGGCGAGCGTCACCCCCAGCAGCGTGCCGCCGACGCAATAGCCGATGGCGGAGACCTTCTTCTCGCCCGTCGACTGCTCGATCACGTCGAGCGCCGCGAAGATGCCTTCGCGCATGTAGCTCTCGAAATCCTTCGCGGCGTGTCGCGCATCGGGATTGACCCAGGAGATGCAGAACACGGTCAGGCCCTGCTCGACGCACCAGCGGATGAAGCTCTTTTCCGGGTTGAGGTCGAGGATGTAGAACTTGTTGATCCAGGGCGGGACGATCAGCAGCGGTCGCTTCAGGACCTGCGGCGTCGCCGGCGCATATTGGATGAGCTCCATGATCTCGTTGCGGAAGATCACCTTGCCGGGTGTCGTGGCGATGTTGACGCCGACCTCGAACGAGGCGGCGTCCGATTGGCGGATCTTGAGCTCGCCGCCGCCGGCCTCGACGTCCTCGGCAAACATCTTCATGCCGCGCACGAGGTTGTCGCCGTTCTGCTGCAGGGTCTCGCGCAGCAGTTCTGGATTCGTCGCGATGAAGTTGGTCGGTGAGAGCGCGCCGGCGATCTGCTTGATGTAGAAGCGGGCCTTCTCGCGGGTATGCGGATCGATGTCGTCGGCCTTGTCGACCATGGTCTCGGCCCAGCGCGAGCCGATCAGGTAGGCCTGCTTGATGAAGTCGAAGGTCGGGTGGTTGGTCCAGTCGGGGTCCTTGAACCGGGAATCGCGCCTGTCGGGCTCGGCGACGGGCGCGACGTCCTCGCCGGCCGCGCGCTTCAGCGAGGCGCTCCACAGGTTGAAGAATTCGCCGGTCAGAGAGGCCTGCGCCTCGATGATCTTGGCCGGGTCCTTGGTCCAGCGCTCGGCCACGCGCCCCAGCGTCCTGACCATGTCGCTGGCCTCGTCGGCCTGGCCGGTCTTGGCCTCGCCGCGCTCGATCGGCTTGAGGTAGGCGGCCGTGACCTTGCCGTACTCCTCGAAGAGGCGGCCCATGTTCTGCGCGAACTGATCGAAGTCCGGGGTGGCATTCGCCGCCCCGGCCGCCTCCTTCGGTCGATCGTCGCCCTGCCGGCCCATGAAACGAATCCCCCTTGTCGATCGAGGCTAGCGCATCGCTCCCCATTTTGGTCCTATTAAGGACGCACCCGCTGTGCTTTACCAAGCAAATTCGTCGAACTGCCGGAAGCCCTCATGCCGACCGAATTCCCCGCGAAGAAGCTGCTTCTCCTGTCGACGCTGCTTTGGGCTGGCGCCGCGCTGGCTGGCTGCGCCGGAGATGACGGGCTGGTGAAGGGCCCGGCCGAAGCGATCGGCATGGCGACGACGCCCCAGGAGTCGAAAGCCTTCGTCCGTGCGACCCGCCCGGACGACATGGCGTTCATCCCGGTCGGGTCGACGATTCCCGTCGCACAGCTCTGCCCAGGCCCGACGCCTCCGCCGGCCTATACGCCGAGCGGAACCTCCGCCCATTTCGCGACCCCCAAGCCCATCGCCGATCCGGGCGAGGCCTGCAAGCCGCGTGCGGACTTCAAGGGCATCGAGGCCCGGCTGGAGGCCAAGCAGAAGACCAACGAGGCTGCGGGCAACACGGCCAAGGCGCTGGGCGCCGCGACCACGCCGCCCAAGCCGGCGCAGATTCCGCCCGCAAACTGAAAAACACCTCGCTGATCAAGCGGGACCGTTCGGCGGCCACTGTTCCTCATAAACAGCATGTCGCAATTTCTTGCGTTTTTAGCCCTGTCCTGAACAAAGATGCGGTGCTAAGCACCTTCGGCGCAAGGATGTGAATGCGCCAGTCATGCCGCCCGTTCGGCGGCCAGGGACCTGTTCGAGATGACCGATTTTCACCGTATCAAGCGCCTGCCGCCCTACGTTTTCGAACAGGTCAACAAGATCAAGGCCGCCGAGCGCGCCAAGGGCGTGGACATCATCGACCTCGGCATGGGCAATCCGGATCTACCGGCGCCCAAGCATGTCATCGAGAAGCTGGTCGAGACCGCCGGCAAGCCGCGCACGGACCGCTATTCCGCCTCCAAGGGCATCGGCGGCCTGCGCCGCGCCCAGGCGAATTATTACGAGCGCCGCTTCGGCGTGAAGCTGAACCCCGAGACCCAGGTCGTCGCGACCCTGGGCTCGAAGGAGGGCTTCGCCAATATGGCGCAGGCCATCACCGGCCCCGGCGATGTCGTTCTGGTGCCGAATCCGAGCTATCCGATCCACGCCTTCGGCTTCCTGATGGCGGGCGGCGTGATCCGCTCCGTCCCGGCGGAGCCCACTCCGGCAATGTTTCCGGCGCTCGAGAGGGCGGTGATGCATTCGGTGCCGAAGCCGATCGCGCTCGTCACCTGCTACCCTGCGAACCCGACCGCCTATGTCGCGAGCCTCGACTTCTACCGGGATCTCGTCGCCTTCGCGAAGAAGCATGAATTGATCCTGCTCTCGGACCTCGCCTATGCCGAGGTGTATTTCGACGAGAGGAATCCACCGCCCTCGATGCTGCAGGTGCCCGGCGCGATCGACGTCGCGGTCGAGTTCACCTCCATGTCGAAGACCTTTTCCATGGCCGGCTGGCGCATGGGCTTCGCCGTCGGCAACGAGCGCCTGCTCGCCGCGCTGGCGCGGGTGAAATCCTATCTCGACTACGGGGCCTATACGCCGATCCAGGTCGCGGCGGCGGCCGCGCTCAACGGTCCCGAGGATTGCATCCGCGAGATGCGCGAGACCTACCGCAAGCGCCGCGATGCGCTGGTCGAGAGCTTCGGCAAGGCCGGCTGGGAGTTTCCGGCGCCCGAGGCCTCGATGTTCGCCTGGGTGCCGATTCCGGAGAAGTTCCGCCATCTCGGCTCGCTGGAGTTCTCGAAGCTCCTGATCGAGAAGGCGGAGGTCGCGGTCGCGCCGGGCATCGGCTTCGGCGAGCACGGCGACGACTTCGTCCGCATCGCCATCGTCGAGAATGAGCAGCGCATCCGCCAGGCCGCGCGCAATATCGGCCGCTTCCTCAAGGGCGCCGATGCGACGCTGCACAATGTCATCCAGATGCCGAAGGCGGGGTAGGGCGCGGTCCTTTCGCGGAACAGGGAGCCGGTATCGATGCGCCTCCGCCGGTTGTCCGGCCTGGCGGCCTGCGGTTGCCGAGCCCTTGGCTCTGGACCCGCCGCGAAAAACATGGGAACCGGGACGGTGCGGATGAACGGATTCCGCACCGTGTCCGGGGTCAGCTTCCATGCAACGAAAAGGCCGCCTCATCGGCATCGGCTTCGCGGTCTTCGCGGTGGTCTGCCTCGTGGCGACCTATGACTACTCGAAGGGGCGCATCCCGGAGACCCGCTCCGCGCTTGTGCAGGACGTGCTGTCGTCCTCGGGCAATGCGCGCGAATGCGCGCGCGACGTGACGGATGTCGTCTCGCGGCTGATCCCGCTCGGCATGGAACGGGCGGAGGCTGAGCGCATTCTCGCCGGCGCGACCATCGATCCGCCGAGACCATGGTTCTGGAAGCCGGATGTCGAGAACAGCACCGTCTCGGAAGGCCAGACGCTGGAGGCGATGCATACGATCAAGACGACCGCCTTCGTCAGCAATCTGCTGCGGGTCTACCTGTCCTTCGAGGAGGGCAAGGTGAAGCGTGTCGCCGCCGAGGTGATCTGCCATTTCGGCTGAGGGGATTCGGTACCGCTCGGTCAGCGTTTGGAGTAGCCTGTACGAGGGGCTTCGACGGGTGCTGCCATGGAAGCGACGGACAAGGTCTTCGCCGGTCCCGTTCCGCAGATTTATGACCGGCTGCTCGTTCCTCTGATCTTCCAGCCTTATGCCGAGGATCTGGCGGTTCGCGTCGCTGCGGCCCGGCCGCAGCGTATTCTGGAGATCGCGTGCGGGACGGGGGCGTTGACGCAGGCCATGGCCCAGCGCCTGGATGCGGCGAGCATCGTCGCGACCGACCTCAACCCCGCGATGCTCGACCTCGCGGCCGAGCGCTTCTCGGACGATGACAGGATCGCCTGCCGCCAGGCGGACGCGCTCGACCTGCCTTTTGCCGATGAGAGCTTCGACCTCGTCGCCTGCCAGTTCGGGGCGATGTTCTTTCCCGACAAGCCGAAGGGCTATGCCGAGGCGCGTCGCGTCCTGAGGCCCGGCGGGCGCTTCCTGTTCAATGTCTGGGATACGGTCGCGGCGAACGATTTCACCGCAGTCATGCTGGAGACGCTGGCCGAACTCTTCCCGGTCGATCCGCCGCGTTTCCTCGCCCGCACGCCCCATGGCTACCACGATCTCGGCACGATCGAGCTCGACATCATGGCCGGCGGCTTTGCGCGGCCGGCGATCGAGCGCGTCGAGAAGCGTTCCCGCGCCGATTCCGCCGCAGACGTCGCGACGGGCCTCTGCCAGGGCACGCCGATGCGCGGCGAGATCGAGGCGCGCGGAACGCCGGGCCTCGCCGCCGCCACCGCGGCCGTGACCAAGGCAGTGGAGCGCCGCTTCGGCATCGGGCCAATCGAGGGCGCCTTGTCCGCGTTCGTCGTTTCGGCTCAGCGCTAGCAGGGCCGGCGCGAATTCACGGCCCTAGCGGCACCGGTCTCCGTTGACACGCATCGCGCCTCATGCGACCCCGCGCCCATGACCAGCGCGATGCTTTCCACTCACCCCCAGCCCCTGCGTATCGGCATAGCCGGACTCGGCACGGTGGGTGCCTCGGTGCTGCGGATCCTGCGGCGGCAGGAGAACGCGCTTGCGGCGCGTTGCGGACGCACGATCCGAGTCACGGCGGTATCGGCGCGCGACCGCAGGCGCGACCGTGGCGTCGATCTCGGCGGCCTCGCCTGGTTCGACGATCCGGTGGCGTTGGCGAAATCCGACGAGATCGACTGCCTGGTCGAACTCATGGGCGGCTCGGACGGGCCGGCCAAGGCGGCGGTCGAAGCCGCGCTCTTTGCCGGCAAGCCGGTCGTCACGGCCAACAAGGCCCTGCTGGCGGCCCATGGCGTCGCGCTGGCGGAACTGGCCGAGAGCCGCAACGCCGCGCTCGCCTTCGAGGCTTCCTCGGCCGGCGGCATCCCGGTGGTGAAGACGCTGCGCGAGGCCCTGGCGGGAAACAATGTCAGCCGCATCTCCGGCATCCTCAACGGCACCTGCAACTACATCCTCTCGCGCATGGAGCAGGAGGGGCTGACCTTCGAAGCCTGCCTGAAGGATGCCCAGCGCCTCGGCTACGCCGAAGCCAACCCGACTTTCGATGTCGAAGGCTTCGACACGGCCCACAAGCTGGCGATCCTAACCAGCCTTTCCTTCGGTACGAAGATCGATGCCGAAGCGATTCATGTGGAAGGCATTTCCGCGATCACGCCGCTCGACCTGCGGATGGCCGACGAGCTCGGCTACCGCATCAAGCTGCTCGGCGTCGCCGAGCGCACCAAGACCGGCATCGAGCAGCGCGTGCATCCGACCATGGTGCCGAAATCCTCCGCCATCGCGCAGGTGATGGGCGTGCTCAATGCCGTCAGCATCGATGCCGATGCCGTGCGCGAAATCACGCTGGTCGGCCCCGGTGCCGGCGGCGACCCGACGGCATCGGCTGTCGTCGCCGACATCGCGGATGTCGCGCGCGGCACGGCGGGCCTGCCCTTCGGCCTGCCGATCGCACGGCTGGAGAAGGCGACGCGCGCGCCGATGCAGCGCCATGAGGGCGGCTATTACGTTCGCCTCGCCGTCGCCGATCGTCCCGGCGCTGCCGCGTCGATCGCGACGCGCATGGCCGAGGCCGACATCTCGCTCGAGAGCATCGTCCAGCGCCGTTCGCCGGAAGCGGTGACCCGCGATCCCGGCGGGCGCTCCGGCGCTCCGGTTCCGGTGGTGCTGATCACCTACGCCACCAGCGAGGCCGCCATCCGTGCCGCGCTCGAAAAGGTCTCCGCCGACGGCCATGTCGCGGAACCGCCGCAAGTCATCAGGATTGAACGAGAGCAGGTTTAAAACCTTCTTTCCGATGTCCGTTTTCAAGGGGACCTGATTTCCATGTCCGTCGATCTTCGCATTTCGCCCGACCAGATCATCGAGCGCTATCTCTCGATGGAACTCGTGCGCGTCACCGAGCGTGCCGCCGTCTCTGCCGCCCGCCTGCGCGGCCACGGCAATGAGAAGGCGGCCGACCAGGCTGCGGTCGACGCCATGCGCCGCGAACTGAACCGCCTGCCGATCGATGGCGAGATCGTCATCGGCGAAGGCGAGCGCGACGAGGCGCCGATGCTCTTCATCGGCGAGAAGGTCGGCAACAAGCAGGGCCCGAAGGTCCATATCGCCGTCGATCCGCTCGAAGGCACGACCCTCTGCGCCAAGGACATGCCCGGCTCGATCGCGGTGATGGCGATGGCCGGCGCTGGCAGCCTGCTCTATGCTCCCGACGTCTACATGGACAAGATCGCGATCGGCCCCGGCTATCCCCAGGGCGTGATCGATCTCGACGCTTCGCCGGCCGACAACATCGCCGCGCTCGCCAAGGCCAAGGGCGTGAAGCCGAGCGAGATCTCGACGCTGATCATGGACCGCCCGCGCCATGCCAAGCTGATCGAGGAGGTCCGCAAGACCGGGTGCTCGATCCGCCTCATCACCGACGGCGACGTCGCCGGCGTCATCTTCTGCACCCAGCCGGAAAAGACCGGCATCGACCTTTATCTCGGCATCGGCGGCGCCCCGGAAGGCGTGCTCGCGGCAGCGGCGCTGCGTTGCGTCGGCGGCCAGATGCAGGGCCGGCTCATCCTCGACACCGAGGAGAAGCGCAAGCGCGCCTACGGCATGGGCGTCACCGATCCCAACAAGAAATACGACATGTCGGAAATGGCCTCGGGCGATGTCATCGTCTGCGCCACCGGCGTCACCGATGGCGGCCTGCTCTCGGGCGTGAAGTTCGGCAAGGACGTCATCGAGACCGAGACCATCGTCTATCGCTCGATCACCGGCACGGTCCGCCGCATTTATGGCGAGCACCGCGAATTCTCGAAGTTCCAGCTCGACTGAGCGGGCAGCCGCGGCTGCCTGGATCGGAAAGCGGCCGGGTTCGTCCCGGCCGTGCTCCTTGGGGCCGTTGTGTCAGCGCCACATGCCGCGCATCCGCGCCTGCAGGTCGAGTCGCGGGCCGGCGCTCGGCTGACGGGCCGGTTGCGCATCGGCTCTTGGCCAGGACGTCTGCTCGAACCGGTCGAGCAGCGAGGTCGGAATGAAGCGGCTGCGCGCCGCATAGACATGCCGGTCGCCGCCGCGCGATTGACCATGGACGAAGAAGCGTTGCGGCACGACCAGATCGAGCCGGTCCTTGGCCCTCGTCATCGCGACATAGAGCAGGCGCCGTTCCTCCTCGATCTCGTCGGGGGTCCCGACGCCGAGGTCGGCGGGGATGCAGCCGTCGACCACGTTCATTACGAAGACCGACGACCATTCCTGCCCCTTGGCCGAATGGATGGTAGAGAGAGCGAGATAATCCTCGTCGCGATGGGGCGGGCCGGCGCGGTCGCTGGTCGCATTCGGCGGATCGAGCGTCAGCTCCGTCAGGAAGCGCTCCCGCGACGGGTAGCCTGCCGCGATCTGTTCGAGCTGGACGAGATCCGCCAGCCGGCTGTCCGCATCGTCGTGCCGGCGTTCCAGATGCGTTGCATACCAGAGCCGCGCCTGCTCGATCTCTGCCGGCCAAGCCGTCCGGCCCGAGGCGAGCGTCTGGACCGCGGCGAGAAAGTTGCCCCAGTCCGCCTCGGCCCGCTGCGGGGGCTGCGCGGAAGCCAGCGCCGCGAGCGGATCGCTGGCTGCCGCGGCATGGTCCAGCAACCGCTGGGCGCTCGCGGGACCGATGCCGGGCAGCAGCAGCAGCAGGCGGAATCCGGCGACGCGGTCGCGCGGGTTCTCGACGAAGCGCAGCAGCGCCAGGAGGTCCTTGACATGCGCCGCGTCGAGGAATTTCAGGCCGCCGAACTTGACGAAGGGAATGTTGCGGCGCGTCAGTTCGATCTCCAGCGGCCCGCTGTGATGGGAGGCCCGAAACAGCACCGCCTGCTCTTTCAGCGTGGCGCCCGCTTCTCGGTTCTCCAGCACCCGCCCGGCGATGAAGCGCGCCTGTTCCGCCTCGTCCCGGACATTCACCAGCCGCGGCGGCGTGCCCGCGGCGCGCTCCGTCCACAGGTTCTTGGTGAACCGCTCGGCGGCGAGGTCGATGACGCCGTTCGCAGCCGCGAGGATCGCCTGGGACGAACGGTAGTTCTGGTCGAGCGTGATGACCTCTGCTGGCGGGGAGAAGGCTTTCGGGAAATCGAGGATGTTGCGCACCGCGGCGGCGCGGAAGGAATAGATCGACTGGGCGTCGTCGCCGACCACGGTCAGGCCGTGTCCGTCGGGCTTCAGCCCCAGCAGCACCGAGGCCTGCAGCCGGTTTGTATCCTGGTACTCGTCGACCATGACATGATCGAAGCGCCCGCCGATCTCCTCGGCCATCTGGGCATCCTCCATCATCTGGGACCAGTAGAGCAGCAGGTCGTCGTAATCGAGCACGTTCTGCCGCTGCTTGGCTTCGACATAGGCCGCGAACAGCGCTTTCAGCTCGGCGGCCCAGCGGGCGCACCACGGGTAGCCGCGGCCCAGCACCGTCTCGATTTCGGCTTCGGCGTTCACGCAGCGCGAATAGATCGCCAGGCAGGTCCCCTTTGCCGGGAAGCGGCTCTCGGTCTTCGAGAAGCCGAGCTCGTGCCGCAGCAGGTTCATCAGATCGGCCGAGTCCTCGCGATCATGGATCGTGAACGACGGGTCGAGACCGATCGCCTCCGCCTGCTCGCGCAGCAGCCGTGCTCCGATGCCATGGAACGTGCCGGCCCAGCTCAGAGCCTCGGCAAGGAGCGCGCCATTCTCGCCGAGCACCTTGCGCGCGATCCTGCCGACGCGAGCGGTCATCTCGGCCGCGGCCCGGCGCGAGAACGTCATCAGCAGGATGCGACGCGGATCGGCGCCGGTCACCAGCAGATGGGCGACGCGATGCGCCAGCGTATTGGTCTTCCCCGAACCGGCTCCTGCGATCACGAGCAGGGGAGAGGGAACGGCTGTGCCGACGCCATGCGTCGCGGCGCGCCGCTGCGCCGGATTGAGCCCGTCGAGATAGGAGGCGGCGGGCAAAGGCGAATCAACTGCGAGCATGACGCAGATTCGACCAGTTTCGTGTTTTGTTCGCAATCGGCGCGCGGCGAAAGAGCGTGGCCGATGTGGTCTGGCAACAGTGCCACCCCGGCCTGCAACCGGGACGCCGCGGCGTCGCATGGTTGACCTTGCGCCCGGCATGCGCGACGCCGGGGGCACGATGAGTCTGACGCTGCCCCGTGCCTTTCTCGGCGTGACCCGCTCGGCGCTTGGCCGCCCCTGGCGCGACCGGCTCGATATCGCCGGCCTCGGCCGCGCCGAGGCGCTGAGCCGTCAGGAGGGCCTCTCCGATATTCTCTCGCGCCTGCTGGCGGCCCGTGATGTCGAGCCGGCCGAGGCCTTGCGCTTCCTTGAGCCGAAGCTGCGCGATCTCCTGCCGGATCCGGTCGTGCTGACGGACATGGCGGGCGCCGCGGCGCGGCTGGCACGGGCCGGCGCCATGGGCGAGCACGTCGCGATCTTCGGCGATTACGACGTTGACGGCGCCTGTTCGTCGGCGCTGCTCGCGGGTTTCCTGCACCAGGCCGGCGCCCGGCCCCGCATCCATATTCCGGACCGGCTGATCGAGGGCTACGGCCCCAACAGCGAGGCGATCCGGATGCTCGCGGGTGAGGGGGCAACGCTGCTCGTCACCGTCGATTGCGGCACGACCAGCGAGGAGCCGCTGGCCGAGGCGCGGCGGCTGGGCCTTGACGTCGTCGTGCTCGATCATCACCAGGCACCCGAACGGCTTCCGCAGGTCGAGGCGCTCGTCAATCCCAACCGCCAGGACGACCTTTCCGGTCTCGGGCATCTCTGCGCGGCCGGCGTCGTCTTCCTGGCTCTGGTTGCGACCAGCCGCGAACTGCGCCGGCAGGGCGTCTGGGCCCGCGCCGGCGGCGAGCCGGATCTGCTCGCGGCGCTCGATCTTGTCGCGCTGGCCACGGTCGCCGACGTCGTGCCGCTGCGCGGCCTCAACCGTGCCTTCGTCCGGCAGGGGATCGCCATGATGCGCGCGCGGACCCGGCCGGGCCTGACCGCGCTGATGGACGTCGCCGGTCTCGATGGACCGGTGCAGCCCTGGCATCTCGGCTTCCTGCTCGGACCGCGCATCAACGCTGGCGGGCGGATCGGCGATGCCGCGCTCGGGGCGCGTCTGCTGCTGACCCCGGACGAGGTCGAGGCGCGCACCATCGCTGCCGAGCTCAACCGCCTCAACCAGGAGCGGCAGGAGATCGAGCGTCTCGCTGTTCTCGAAGCCGTTTCCCAGGCCGAGCACGAGATGGAGCGCGCGGGGAACGATCTGCCGGTGCTGCTTGCCGCCAGCGCCGATTGGCATCCCGGCATCGTCGGACTGGTCGCTGCGCGCCTGAAGGAGCGCTTTCGCCGCCCGGCCTTCGCGCTGGCCTTGAACGGGGAGGGCGGTGCCACCGGTTCGGGCCGTTCGGTCGCGGGCGTGGATCTCGGCCGGGCCGTGCGCGCGGCCGTGGAGGCCGGCATGGCGGTGAAGGGCGGCGGCCACGCCATGGCGGCCGGCGTCACGCTCGGGCCGGGCCAGGCGAATGACTTCCACGCCTTCCTGAACACGCGTCTCGCCCGCGAGGTCGCCGGCGCAAGCGAGGCCGAGGCATTGCTGGTCGATTCGGCGTTGAGTGCCGGCGGCGCGAGCCCCCGCCTTCTCGCGGAGGTAGAGAAGGCCGGCCCCTTCGGCGCGGGCAGTCCCGAGCCGGTCTTCGTCTTTCCGGCGCATCGGCTGACGGATGCGGTGCCGATCGGCAGCGGCGGCCATGTCCGCGTCAAGCTGCGCAGTGGCGATGGCGCCAGCATCGGCGGCGTCGCCTTCCGCGCGGCGCAGGAACCGCTCGGGCAAGCGCTGCTCGCGGCGCGCGGCGAGACCGTCCACCTTGCCGCGACGCTGACCCTCAACCGCTGGGGCGGCAACGAGCGGGCGGAGCTGCGGATCCTCGATCTCGCCCGCCCGGTCTGAGCGCCGCCACGCCGCCGGCATGCAACCGCAGGGCCGGCTCACGATTCTTGTGAACGGGTGCTTGCGGAGCGGCATTCGCCCCACTATACCTCGCCCCGCTTCGTGACGCAGCTGCGGCCGCCGAGCGCATGCGGTCTTCGTCTATCGGTTAGGACACCAGCCTTTCACGCTGGGAAGACGGGTTCGATTCCCGTAGACCGCGCCACCCTTCAGCAACATCGACGCAGTGCTAGCACGCGACGTCGCGGCTGGAGCGTTCGTAGAGCGTGGCGCCCGAGCGTGCGTCGACGCCCTCCAGGCTGACCTCGTAGCCCCACAGCATCTGGATATGGCGTAGCGTCGCGTCGCAGCTTCCGCCTTCCAGCAGGATGCCGTCATTGACCTTGTGCTGCAGGCGCAGATGTCTCTGGCCGAGCAGGTCGACATCCACCACCTGGATATCGACAGGGCTCGCACCGATGTCGTAGCGCCGCGCGAGGCCGGAGCGGATGCGCTCATAGCCGCGCTCGTTATGGATCGAGGCGACGCCGTAGGACCTTTCGTTCGCCGTGTCCGAGAGCAGGAACATCCGCCATTTCCGGATCAGGGCCGGGCTGAGGTACTGGCGGATGAAGGACTCGTCGCGGTGGTTCGCCCAGGCGTCGAGCAGGATGCCGCGCCAGTCGCCGGCTCCCGCCATGTCCGGAAACCAGTCGCGGTCCTCCGCCGTCGGCTCGGTCGCGATCCTCCTGATGTCGAGCATCATGTCGAGGCCCAGCGCATAGGGATTGATGCCGGAATAGCGCGGGTCGTCGAAGCCCGGCTGGAATACGACGTTCGAATGGTTGCGCAGGATCTCCAGCATCGCGCCTTCGCCGATGCGGCCGCGGTCGAACAGCGCGTTCATCACGGTGTAGTGCACGAAGGTCGCGCAGCCCTCGTTCATCACCTGCGTCTGCCGCTGCGGATAGAAATACTGTGCGATGACCCTCACGATCCGCAGAATCTCGCGCTGCCAGGGCTCAAGGATCAGGCTGTTCTTCTCGAGAAAGTAGAGCAGGTTCTCCTCGGGCAGGTTGAGCGCCTTCTTCCGCTCGGCGACGGCTTGTTCGATCTCGTCGGCCTTGCTGCCGTCGGCCGGGCGCGGCAGGGTGCGCCAGAGGTCGTTATAGGAGCGCTCCTCGTAGTCCAGCCTCTCGCGCAACTCGTCGCGCTGGCGGCCCGAAGAGAGTTTTGGCGGACGGCGGTAGCGGAACACGCCCTGTTCCATCAGCGCGTGTGCGGCGTCGAGGATCGCCTCGACCGCCGCCAGGCCGTGCCTCTCCTCGCACCGTGCGATGAAGCCCTTGGCGAAGTCGAGGTAGCCGAGGATCGTGTCCGCGTCCGTCCATTGCCGGAACAGGTAGTTGTTCTTGAAGAAGTGATTGTGCCCCAGCGCCGCATGCGCCGTCACCAGGGCCTGCAGCGCCATGGTGTTCTCTTCCATCAGATAGACGATGCAAGGGTCGGAGTTGATCACCAGCTCGTAGGCGAGGCCGCGGCCGCCTTTGCGGTAGAGCAGTTCCTGATGGAGGAAATGCTTGCCGAAAGACCAGTGGCGATACATCAGCGGCATGCCGATCGAGGAATAGGCGTCGAGCATCTGCTCCGAGGAGATGACCTCCATCTGGACGGGATAGATGTCGAGGCCGAGTTCCTCCTTCGCCACCGCCTCGATGAC
Source organism: Allobosea sp. 67-29 (assembly GCF_001898115.1). Taxonomy (GTDB): domain Bacteria; phylum Pseudomonadota; class Alphaproteobacteria; order Rhizobiales; family Beijerinckiaceae; genus Allobosea. The sequence goes on from NZ_MKSQ01000014.1 coordinate 79,901, forward strand.
GTCGTAGGCATGCGACAAGGTCTGGAAATTCCAGTCGGATCCTGAGAAGAGCAGCGGGCCGGCGGGGGCGTGCCTGGACATGAGGCCTCCCTTCAGCCACGCCGCTGTGCGGGCTGCCGGGCGAAGAGCTGGCGGAACACCGGGTAGATGTCGGCCGCCTTCGCGATCCTGGTCATGTCGAAGTTTGGCCAGCTCTGCTTGACCTCGCGATATGCGCGCCAGAGCGAGGTGCCGTTGTCAGTCGCGCCGAAGATTTCGCTCTCGCGCTCGTCGATGATCTCGACATAGGCGAAATACTGGCACAGCGGCATGATGTCGCTGCGCAACAGCTTCAGGCAGTGTTCGGAATCCGCGGCGAGGTTGTCGCCGTCCGAAGCCTGGGCCGCATAGATGTTCCACTCCCGGCTGGGATAGCGCCGGGCGACGATGCGCTTCATCTCCTCGAGCGCGGTCGAGACGACGGTGCCGCCACTCTGGGGGCTGTGAAAGAACGTCTCCTCGTCCACCTCCTGCGCCGTGTGGGTATGGCGGATGAAGACGAGGTCCGTGCGCTCGTAGCGCCGTTTTAGGAACAGGTGCAGCAGGACGAAGAAGCGCTTGGCCAGATCCTTCTCGCGCTCGCCCATCGAACCGGAAACGTCCATCAGGCAGAACATCACGGCGTTGGCGTTTGGCTGCGGCAGGGTTTCGAAGCGGTTGAAGCGGATGTCGACCGGGTCGACGAAGGCGATGATCCGGCGCCGGCGCTCCAGGCGGTCGAGCTCCGCCCGGAGCGCGCCGATCCGCAGCGCCTTGTCCGGCGCCTTCCCCTCGTCCGCTTCGAGGCGCGCGAGCTCCCGCAGGATCGCTTCGATCTCCTCGCGTTTCGGTCGTCCGAGCGCGATACGCCGGCCATGGCTGTTGCGCATCGTGCGAGCCACGCTGATGTTGGTTGGCGAGCCGCTGACCGAGTAGCCGGCCCGCCGCGGCTTGTAGGCGAGGATCTCCTTGAGGGTGAGCTTGACCATGTCCGGCAGCTCGAGATCCTCGAAGAACAGGTCGAGCACTTCCTCGCGCGACAGCACGAAGCGAAAATCGTCCTCCGAATCCTCCATCCCGGGCGAGGTCCCCGTGCCAGCCGCCTCGCCCGGCTTCGGCACCCGGTCTCCCGCGATGAAATGCCGGTTGCCCGGCAGCACATGCTCACGGCGCCCGCTGTCCTTCGCCTCGCGGAAATGCGGCTCGCTCGTTCCGCTGGCCGGAAGCGAGACGGCGTGCTCGCGGTCGGCATCGGCGATCCGGCCGGAGCGGATCTGCTCCTGAATGGCGCGCTTCAGCTCTGCGCGTACGCGGCGCAGGAAGCGCTGGCGGTTGCCCAGGCTCTTGTCCTTCGGGTTGAGGCGGCGATCGATGAAGATCGGCATGGCTCGCTCCGGCCGCGTTCAGCCCGCCTTGTTGACGCGCATGTACCAGTCCACCAGGCGGCGTACCTGGCGCTCGGTGTAGCCGCGCTCGACCATGCGCTGGACGAAGCCGTGGTGCCGCTTCTCGGTCACGCTGTCCTGCTTCGAGCCGAAGCTGATGACGGGAAGCAGGTCCTCGACCTGCCCGAACATCCGCTTCTCGATCACTTCGCGCAGCTTCTCGTAGCTGGTCCAGGACGGGTTGCGGCCGTTGTTGCGGGCTCGGGCCCGCAAGGTGAACTTCACCACCTCATTGCGGAAGTCCTTGGGATTGGCGATGCCGGCCGGCTTCTCGATCTGCGACAATTCGTTGTCGAGAATCTGCCTGTTCAGGATCTGGCCGGTGTCGGGATCCTTGTAGTCCTGGTCCTCGACCCAGGCGTCGGCATAGGCGATGTAGCGGTCGAACAGGTTCTGGCCGTACTCGCCATAGGATTCCAGATACGCCTTCTGGATCTCGTGGCCGATGAACTCGGCATAGCGCGTCGCGATTTCCGACTTGATGAAGTCGAGATAGGCGGCCTCCGTCTCCTTGGGGAACTGCTCGCGCTTGATTGCTCCCTCGAGGATATACATCAGATGCACCGGGTCGGCGGCCAGCTCCTGGGTGTCGTAGTTGAAGGTTTGGGACAGGATCTTGAACGCGAAACGCGTGCTGATCCCGGTCATGCCCTCGTCGACCCCGGCCGCGTCGCGATATTCCTGGATCGCCTTGGCCCTCGGCTCCAGCTCCTTCAGGTTTTCGCCGTCATAGACGCGCATCTTCGTATAGAGCGGGGAGGTCTCGAACTCGGCCAGCCGCGTCGAGACCGAGAAGCGGCTGAGGATGTCGAGCACCTCCGGTGCGCAGGGGCTGTCGGCCAGCTCGCTCTCGCGCAGCAGCTTCTCGTAGATCTGCCGCTCCTCGGTGACGCGCAGGCAATAGGGAACCTTGACCACCAGGATCCGGTCGAGGAAGGCCTCGTTGTTCTTGTTGTTCTTGAACTGGAGCCATTCGGACTCGTTGGAATGCGCCAGCACGATCCCCTGGTAGGGGAAGGCGCCGAAATTCTCGGTGCCGTTGTAGCTGCCCTCTTGCGTCGCCGTGAGCAGCGGGTGGAGCACCTTGATCGGAGCCTTGAACATCTCGACGAATTCGAGAAGCCCTTGCGTGGTTCGGTTGAGGCCGCCGCTGTAGGAATAGGCGTCGGGGTCGGACTGGCTGAAGTTCTCGAGCTGGCGGATGTCGACCTTGCCGACGAGCGTCGAGACGTCCTGATTGTTCTCGTCGCCCGGTTCGGTCTTGGCGATGCCGATCTGGCGCAGGCGCGACGGCTTCAGCTTGACGACGCTGAACTTCGAGATGTCGCCCGACATCTCGTCGAGCCGCTTCGTCGCCCAGGGCGACATCAGCCCGGTCAGCCGCCGTCGGGCGATGCCGTATTTCTCCTCGAAGAGACCGCCCATGCGCTCGGGCCGGAACAGGCCGAGCGGCGACTCGAACACCGGGCTGATCCGGTCCCCCACCTTGAGCGTGTAGAAGGGCCGCTCCTCCATCAGCTTCTTGAGCTGCTCGGCGAGCGATGACTTGCCGCCGCCGACCGGTCCGAGCAGGTAGAGGATCTGCTTGCGCTCCTCCAGCCCCTGCGAGGCGTAGCGGAAATAGCCGGCGATGCGCTCGATCGTATCCTCCATGCCGAAGAAATCGGCGAAGGATGGATAGATCTTGATCGTCCTGTTGGCGAAGATCCTGCCCAGGCGTTCGTCATGGCTGGTGTCGAGCAATTTCGGTGCCCCGATGGCCTCGACCATGCGCTCCGCGGCGGAGGCATACATCGATTTGTCCTCGCGGCAGGCCAGCAGGTATTCCTGCAGGCTCATCTCCTCCTGCGAATAGCTTCGATAGTCCTCGGAGAACAGGCGGAAGACTTCGCTCTCTCTCTCGGTCATGGCAGCCATCCAGCGATGGTCCGTCGTAGCGACGACGGCTTCTGACACTCAACAGGTGATCCTCTGGCGAAGTTCCTGGCAATGGACACTTTGACGCATCGGGCCCGTTCGGTCGGCGCCGGGCGGGGTCGCGGCGGTCGGAGCGCGTCGACCGCCGCCTCGGCCGGCTAGCGCCGGCTCACGGCGCGCACCACGCCGCTCTTGCCTCCGCCGCAATAAAAGCGTCCGTCGCGGTCGGCTTCCAGGCCGGAGATGAAGGTGCCTTCGGGCATGTGCAGGCTTTCGAGCACTTCCCCTGTCGCGGGATCGATCCGCCGGAGCTCGCTCTCGTCGTTCTCCCAGGTCGCATGCCACAATTCGCCATCCGCCCAGGTTACGCCGGTGACGAAGCGGTTGGACTGCAGGGTGCGCAGCACCTTGCCGGTCTCCGGGTCGACCTGGTGAATCTGGCGTTCCCGGTAGTGGCCGACCCAGAGCGAGCCCTCGGCCCAGGCGAGGCCGGAATCGGCGCCGCCGGCAGGTGCGGGGATCGTCGAAAGCACACGTCCGTTTTCGGGGTCGATCTTCTGGATGCGATCTTCGGCGATCTGGTAGAGATGCCGGCCGTCGAAGGCGGTTCCGGCATGGGCCGGAACATCCAGGCTGCGCAGGGTCTTGCCGCTGTCCGGGTCGAGCGCGTTCAGCCTGTCGCCGGACGCGAACCAGACGTTTTTGCCGTCGTGGCCGACACCGTGTATCGCCTCCACGCCGGGGAAGGGGCCGTATTCACGAAGGATCGTCGCTGTCCTGGTCATTGCATGAACTCCTATGATCGTGGGGACCGAGACAGGGTCTAGCCATCCGACGGCGGAGCCGGGAGTAACAAGCTTGTCGGGAAACCGGGCACCGGCGGCGTCAGCCAGCGCCGCGCCCGGGCCTTGCCGAAGGACTGGATCCGGCCGGCGGCGGCCAGCGCTTCGAGCATGCGCTGCGTGTTGCGCTGGCTGGTGTCGAGCGCCAACGCCAGCGCAGAGCTCGACCAAGCCTCGCCGTCGGCGAGCAGGGCGAGCACATCCGCATGCGGCTCTTCCAGCGGCTGGGCCAGGACCACCACTGCGTCCGCGCGGTGCGGCTTCAGGACGAAGCCTCGCCTGGTCGCGTCGATCCGCGCCAGGCCCTGCAACGCGGCGCGCAGCCGCCCGATCTCCACGCGCAGGCGGGCACGATGCGATTCATCGGCCTCCTTGGCGCGGAAGGCGCGCGTGAGCAGCGTCTGGCGCGAAGCATCCTCCGGCCAGGCTTCCGCCAGGCACCGTGCCAGGGCGAAAAGGACCGGCCGCGTGGCGAGCGGGACGGCCGTGCCCGCCTGCCGCACGACGTTGCGGCAGGAGTCGATGATGAAGTCCTGCGAGGCGAGGAGCGCCGCGACCTCGGCGAGGTCGAGCGAGCGCCGGATGCCCCCGCTGATGAACTGCGCTGCCGGAGCCTCCAGGATCTGCGCGGCTGCCTCGACCTCCGCCGCGAGGGCGGCAATGCCGGCGCGCCGGGCCGCTTCCCCTGCGCGGGCAAAGGCCGCCCGGGCTGGTTCGGGTTGCAGCCGCCGGAGCGCGATGCCGCCGATGGCGAGGGCACGCGCGGCCTCAAGCGCCGGTGGCAGCGGCGCGGAGGTGAAGCCGGCGAGAAGCTTCTCCGCCTCGCCGAGCCGGCCGATCAGGAGCAGGCGCCGGATCGCGAGCGTGCGCGCATGGGCGGCATTGACGCGGTCGCCATGCGCTTCCAGCGTCGCCCGCGCCGCATCGAGCGCCTTCGGCGGCCAGCCGAGATCGCGGGAGACCAGGGCGATTTCCGCCTCGGCGACGATACAGCGGGCACGCGCGACCGGTTCGCGCAGGCCGAAGCTCCGGCCGGCCCGCTTGAGCAGTGCCTTGGCCCTGGCCAGGTCGCCGAGCTGCGCCATCGCGATGCCGCGTAGCGCAAGGGCAGGCGCGTCCTCGCGCAGCGCGACGCGGTTGAGCGCGCCGAACGGGTCTCCGGCTGCCAGGGCGCGCCCGGCCGCAGTGATCAGCGAATCCATCTCGGCGCTCCGAATCCCGCCAAACTTGTCACTCCCGCCCCAGGCCGTGCCGGACCTACTCCTGCCGGCGACGTCGCATCGCGAAACGGCGGGCGGCGAAAGTCAACCGACAGGAGCAAGCATCATGACGGCTCATCTCACCGGCACCCGCGAGGACTGGCTGAAGGCCCGCCTCGATCTCCTGGCCGCGGAGAAGGCCCTGACGAGGCAGAGCGACGCGGTCGCCCGGCAGCGCCAGGCCTTGCCTTGGGTCAAGGTCGACAAGGCCTATCGCTTCGTCACCGAGGCCGGGCCCGCGAAACTGGAGGACCTGTTCGCCGGCCGTTCCCAGCTTCTGGTCTATCACTTCATGTTTGGGGCGGATTTCAGTGCCGGCTGCCCCTCCTGCTCGCTGATCGCGGATGGGTTCGACGGCATCCACGTCCATCTCGCCAACCATGACGTCGCGCTGACCGCCGTCTCCCTGGCGCCTCTCGACAAGCTCGTCGCCTTCAAGCGGAGAATGGGCTGGAGTTTTCCCTGGGCCTCGTCAGCGACGAGCAGCTTCAACTTCGACTTCAACACCTCCTTCACCGAGGAGCAGGAGAGGCAGGGAGCGATCGACTACAACTTCCGCCGCGAGCCGCAGATGGACTGGAGCGGCAACGGCTTCGTGGCCGGGCTCGCAGCGCAAAGCGGCACGGACCCGGCCGGCTACATGCGCGAGCGTCCAGGCATGAGCGCCTTCGTCATGGAGGGCGGCGCGGTCTATCACACATATTCGAGCTATGGGCGCGGTGTGGATGCGATCTGGAGCGTCTATCCCTGGCTCGACCGTGCACCGAAGGGCCGCAACGAAAGCGAGGGCATCTGGTGGCGTCATCGTGACGCCTATGAAGCGCCGCCCGCGATCATGCCGTCGTCCTGCTGTTGCTGAGGACGGCAGGAGCTGTCGCGTCGGCCGCGGCGCTCCCTCCGGGATCAGAGGAGCTGCCCGGCCTCGGGCTGCTCAGCGATAGCTTCGCGGTGCAAGCCCGCGCGCGAACCATTCGATGAAACCGATGATGTCGAAGACGGGCCGCCCGGTCGCAGCCGCGATCGCCGCCGAATGCGGCGGCAGATTGGTGCATTCGCAGAGGATCGCGCCGACATCGGGATGGCGCTCGACCAGTCTGCGGGCTGCCGCCACGACCTCGCTCTCGAGCGCCTCGACATCGGAGTCGCCGCCCTGGTTGCCGTAGACCCGGCGGAACAGGCTCTCCGGCGGCAGCCCCTCGACCGGCGTATCGGCGCGCACGCCGACGGCTGCGAGATGGCGCGTCGTCAGCGCCTCGGCCGCGAAGGTCAGGATGCCGACCTGCTGCCCTCGCGGCAGCATCGCTTCGATCAGCGGCGCTTGCAGCAGGCTGCTGGTCGCCACCGGGACGGGCAGGGCTGCGGCCAGTTCCTTCTGGAGTAGGGCCAGGAAGCCGCAGCTCGTGGTGATGCCCCGGACGCCGCAGCCGATGAGATCATGCGCAGCGGCGATGAACGGCTCGAGGAATGCCTCCGGTCTTCCATGGACGATGGCCGCGGGGTCGGCACCGCGCACCACCCTGAACTGCACGGGGAAGGGCCAGCTGCGGCCGTTGCCGATATCGCCGGGCAATCGGCGGAAATGCGTATCGAGCATCAGCACCCCGATGCTGAGATCGCCGACCACGCCACTTGTCGAAGGAAACTCGGTGCCGGTCATCGCGACACCTCCTGCAGGGGCGGAGAGACTGCGGGTTCCGCCGGCTCGAAGAACCAGGCGAGGAAGCGGCTATCCTGCAGGAGCGCCGGCGGAATGTCCTCCTGCGCGAGCAGGCCCGGCTTGCCGATGATGCCGAGGCGCAGCAGGTCGAGCACCGCCGCCACGTGGGAGGCGGCGGTTCGCCGCATCGCGCCGATCGAGGTGCCGCCGACCGCCAGAGGTTCGACCACGCGCAGGAAATGCGCCGCCTCACCCTTGCCGGGCAAGGCGGTGATCGAGACGAGAAGGCGGTCGTCGGCGATTTCCGGCAGGGCGTTGAGAAAGAGATTTCGCAGCAGATAGACGCGGTCGCGCAGTTTCAGCTCGTCGAGCAGGAACACCATCTGGGCGGCATGTCCTGGATAGCGGATCGTCTGCGACACCAGGTTCCCGACCGTCCCCGCGAGGCGGCGGCGCAGCGTGGCCGGGATGACGCCGGAGACGAAGACCTCGTAGTCCCGCCCCTCGATCTCCAGGGGGCTGACACCCGACAGCGGCGCGAGCTCGGCCTCCTGGCCTTCGATCAAGGCAAGCGAGGCGCGGGTATATTCGCGCAAGGTCGCGTCGACATCCCAGATCAGCCCGTAGCCGAGGCAGCCCGACGGCGTCGGCGGCAGTGCGCCGATGCGCACCGCGATATCCGGCTTGCCCTCGCAACGCGCCGCGAGGTCCAGCACCAGCCCGGAGACCAGCCCCGGCGAGATGCCGCACTGCGGGACGAAGCATCCCGAGGCAACCCGCGCTTCGCTGCGCACCGCCTCCAGGGCGGTGCCATCGTCGCCGAGGTCGAGATAGTGGCAGCCGTTGCGCCGGGCGGCGGCCGCCACCATGGGCGTCGCCGAGGCCGGCAGGGCCGCTACCACGGCGTCCACCCCCGTTAGAAGTCGGTCGAAGGCGGTGGCATCGGCGGGATCGGCCTCGAGGAACGGCAGGCCGAGTGCTCCGGCCCTGCGACAGCCGGGCTCGGTCGGATCGGCCAGCAGGATCTCGAATTCCGGGGTCTCGCGCAGGAGCAACGCCAGCGCGATGCCGATCCGGCCGGCACCGGCGATGACGACCCTGAACGGCCGGCCGGCGGTCTCACGCGGTTCAGCCATGGAAGCGCGCGAGGAAGGTCTTGAGGCGATCGTTGTCGGGGTTGTGCAGGATGCGCTCGGGGCTGCCTTGCTCGGCGATGCGGCCGGCCTCCATGAACACGACGCGGTCCGAAACGTCCGCGGCGAAGGAGATTTCGTGCGTGACGAGGACCATGGTCATGCCCTGCTCGGCGAGGCCGCGCACCACGCCGAGCACCTCGCCGACGAGTTCAGGGTCCAGCGCGCTGGTGATCTCGTCGAGCAGCAGCGCGTCGGGCTGCATGGCGAGCGCCCGGGCGATGGCGACGCGCTGCTTCTGGCCGCCCGAGAGCTGGTCCGGCCGCGCGTCGCGCTTTTCGGCCAGCCCGACCTTGGCGATGTAGTCCATCGCGATGTCGACGGCCTCGCCCCGCGGCTTGCGCTGTACGGTGATCGGCCCCTCGATCACGTTCTCCAGCACGTTCATGTGCGGGAACAGGTTGAAGTGCTGGAACACCATGCCGACATGGCGGCGCAGTTCACCAAGGCCGAGCATATCGCCCGCGCCGCGGAACTTCGGCCCGACGCGGCGGCCGCGGAAGCTGATCTCGCCGGCGTCCGGCACCTCCAGCATGTTCATGCAGCGGATGAAGGTCGACTTGCCCGAGCCCGAGGGGCCGATGATCGCGACCACTTCGCCGCTCGTCAGGGAGAGGTCGATGCCGTGCAGCACGGTCATGGCACCGAAGCGCTTGACGATGCCGCGGGCCTCGAGAACTGTCTCGCGCGCAGACTGTGGGGGGACGGAGGTCATGGAATGCTCCTCGCTCAATGGCCGTTGCGCGTGCGGCTCTCGACGATGTCGGCGAACTTCGTGATCGGGAACAGGATGGCGAAGTAGAGCACCGCCAACACGGTGTAGGATTCAAGCGGGCGGTAGGTCTGCCCGTTGACGATGCTGGCCATGTAGGTGAGTTCGGCCACCGAGATCACCGAGATCAGCGAGGTGTTCTTGAACTGGGTCACCGACTGGTTGATGAAGGCCGGCATCATCCGGCGGATCGCCTGCGGCAGCACGATGCGGCGCATCACCTGCCAGTTCGACATGCCGATCGCCGAGCCCGCCTCCGATTGCCCCTTGTCGATCGAGACGATGCCGCCGCGGAAGACTTCCGCGTAGAAGGCCGCGGCATAGAGCGAAAGCGTGATCAGCGCGGCGGCCCAGTTGGCGAGGTCGAAGCCGAGCAGCAACGGCAGGGCGTAGTAGATCCACAGCAGCTGCACGAGCAGCGGCGTGCAGCGGAACAGCTCCTGGAAGCCCTGCGCCAGCCAGTTCAGCGGCCCGATGCCGGAAAGCCGCGCGAAGCACAGGAGCAGCCCGAGGACCAGCCCGACGGCGATGGAGGCCACCGTGTAGACGATGGTGATCCAGGCGCCCCAGAGGAACAGGTCGCTCGCCTGGAGGATCGGGGCGAAGCTCCATGTGTACATGTCATTCCAGCCTTTCGTGAAAGCGGCCCTTGCGGGCCGCCTTTGCCTTAACCGCCGAAGCCGAAGCCTTCGGGCATGTCGTCGAGCGTGATGCCGAAGGGCGCCAGGCTGTTCACGATCCAGGTCTGGTTGTTGCCGATGCGGCGGTTGTATTCGGCCCAGGCCGAGATGAAGGCGCGCGACTTCTCGTCGGCCTTCCAGTTCATGGCCACGACCGACGGGGTCGACAGCACCGGCGAGGGCACCATCACCTTGCCGATGCCGCTCGCCTTCTTGCTCATCACGAGGCCGTTCAGCATGGTGTTGACGAGGCCGTCGGCCTTGCCACTGACAACGGCCACGATGGCCTCGTCGCGGGACTTGAACCGCAGCATCTTGGCCTTGGGCAGGTATTGCTGGGAGATCAGGTCCTGCGAGGAGCCGAGATCGACCGCGAAGGTGTATTTCGGATCGTTGAGCTCGGCCCAGCTCAGCTTCGAGAGCTCCGGCTTGGGCGAGACGATGATGAAGCTGTTGAAATAGGTCGGCGCCGAGAACGCCACCGACAGCGCGCGCTGCGGCGTTGCTGTCACGCCCAGCGCGAGATCCACCTTGCCGCTCTGCACGTCGAGGATGGAATTCGGCCAACTCGACTCGACCACCTCCAGCTTGACGCCGAGCGTCTTGGCGATGTCGCGGGCCATCTCGATGGCGAAGCCGCGCCATTCGCCGGAGCGCGGATCCTTGTTGAAATACGGATCCTCGTTGATGATCCCGGGAATGCGGAGCACGCCGCGCGAGCGAATGGCCTCGATGGTGTCCTCGGCCCGGGCCGAGGCCTGAAGCGCCAGCAATCCCAGGCTGGCTGCGCAGATGGCGCGAATGATCGATTTCATGAGCTTTCCACTCCGTTCCCTTGCCGATGTCGTTCGGTCTTGCGCTGGTGGTGAGACGGCATGAGCCTAGGCGACGCACTTGCGCGGACAATGCGAGAGTAGGGCGCCTTCCTACCGGTTTTCTTGTAGGTGGGCCCGGCCTTCGAAGGCTTGCAGGCTGGCTTCCAGAGCCTTGCGGTTCTCCGGGCGCAAGGCGGCGAGCGGCGCGCGCAGCTCCGGGCCGATGCGTCCGGTTCGCGCCAGGGCCGTCTTGACCGGCACCGGGTTGCTCTCGATGAAGAGGTGCCCGACAAGGTCGAACAGGGACTCGTGGATGCGGCGGGCTTCGCGCGGATCACCCGCGAACCAGGCCCGGCACAGCGCGACGACCTCCGCCGGCAACAGGTTGGAAGCCACGCTCGTGACGCCGTCGGCTCCCATGGCGAGGAACGGCAAGGTCAGGCCGTCATCGCCGGAATGGATGATGAAATCCGGGCCGAGCGCCAGCCGCAGTTCGGTGACGCGCTCGACCCTGCCGCCGGCTTCCTTGATGCCGACGATGTTGGGGTGCGCGGCGGCAAGCCGGGCAGCCGTGGCCGGCGCGATCTCGACGCCGGCGCGTCCCGGCACGCTGTAGAGCATGATCGGCAGCTCGACCGAGTCGGCTATGGCCGAGAAATGGTCGAACAGCCCGTCCTGCGACGGCTTGTTGTAGTAGGGCGTCACCAGCAGGAGGCCTTCCGCACCCGCGGCTTTGGCCCGTTCGGCCTTGGCGATGGCGAGCCGCGTCGCGTTCGAGCCGGCGCCGGCCATGACGAAGGCGCGCCCGGCGGCGGCCTGGACGGTGGTTCGGATCACCGCCTCGGCTTCGTCGTCGCTCAGCGTCGCGGCCTCGCCGGTGGTGCCGACCGGCACGAGCCCGGCGATGCCGGCTGCGATCTGTGCCTCGATCAGCTGCTCGAGCGCGGGGACGTCGACAGCCCCGCCGCGGAAGGGGGTGACCAAGGCGGTGAACACGCCCGTCAGGCGCCGGCGCAATGTGGGATCGGTCATCGGATTGGCTCCTTGCGTCGTCAGTCGATGACGACTTTGGTTTCGCTCATTTCGCGCAGGGTCATGTGGATGCCCTCGCGGCCGAGCCCGCTCGACTTGATGCCGCCGAACGGCACGTTCTCCGCCCGGAAATCCGGCCCTTCGTTGATCATCACCCCGCCGACGCGCAGTCGGCGGCCGACGCGCTTGACCAATGCGTGATCGTTGGTGAAGAGCCCGGCCTGCAGCCCGTAGGTGCCGGCATTGATCTCCGCGATCACCGCCTCGGGGTCGTCGAAGCGGCGCACCGCGAGCACCGGCCCGAAGGTCTCGGAACGGACGAGTTCCGTGCCGGCCGGAACGGCATCGAGCAGCGTCGGGGCGAACTGGGTGCCGTTGCGGCCGCCGCCCGCCACGATCCGGGCACCGTCCGAGACGGCGAGCTTCACCCGCCGTTCGACCTCCGCCGCCGCCGGCTCGTCGATCACGGTGCCCATGATCGTCGCGTCGTCGGCGGGGTCGCCGGTCGTGACCTCGGCGATCCGAGCCGCGATGCGCTCGATCATCGTCTCGCGGATGGCATCGTGCAGATAGAGCCGCTTCACCGCGGCGCAGCTCTGACCGGCGATCTCGAAGCGATGCGTGATCGCAACCTCGGCGGCGCGGTCGAGATCGGCGTCGGGCATCACGATGAGCGGATCGTTGCCGCCGAGCTCCATCAGGCAGCGGACGAGGCCGGAGGCATTCTTGAGCGCCAGCCCGGCCGCGGGCCCACCCGTGAAGCTGAGCAGATCGATGTCGCCGCTGGCGATCATCGCCGCGACATCGGCGCCGCCATGGACGATGCCGAACAGGCCGTCCGGGAAGCCGATCTCCTCCGCCAGCTCGGCGAGGCGCTGCGCGGCGAGCGGCGCCTTGGGCGAGGGTTTGGCGACGACGGCGTTGCCGGCCGCGATGGCGGGGCCGAGCTTGTGGCAGAGGAGGTTGAGCGGATAGTTGAACGGCGTGACCGCTCCGACGACGCCGGCTGGCTCATGGGTGACGATGGCCTGCTTGTCCGGTGCGCCCGGCACAATGGCGGTCGGCAGCACCTCGCCGTGCAGCACGGTCACCGCGTCGCCGCTCAGCCGCAGCGTGTTGCGGGCGCGGCGGACCTCGTTGCGCGCCTCGGTGATCGTCTTGCCGACCTCGGCGCAGATCGTCCGGGCCATCGCTTCGGCTTCGTCGCCAAGCCGATCGGCAAGGCGGTGCAGCAGGTCCTTGCGCTCTGCCGGGGTGCTGAAGCGGAAGGATGCCCAGGCCTTGCGTGCCCGGCGCAGCGCATCGGCCACCGCGACCTCGTCGGCCAGTCGGACCTTGCCGACGATGGACCCGTCGAAGGGATTGACGACCTCGACCAGAGAGGCGGCAGTCGCCCGGGCGGGCTTGGCGAGAGACATGGTCACGGTAACGTCACTCCGTTTCATCGGCGGTGAGGCGCGCGAGCGCCGCGACCGAAACCGGTCGCAGGGGCCAGCGCGGGGAAGATGTGGCCGGCAGGGGTTGCGCCCTCAGAGCCTCGATCATCGGGCCGCAGAGGCGCCCCTGGCAGGCGCCGAGGCCGAAGCGACCCATCAGCCGGATCTCGCGGGCGGAGGCGTCTTCCGCGAGCGCCGCCAGATCGGCATAGCTGCGGCCCTCGCAACGACAGATCAGCGTCTCGGGGCTTGGCGCGACCCGCGCGCTGTGGAGGGCTTCGGCAAGCGCCGCTTGGAAGTCGCGGGCCCGTTGCAGCGGTCGTTCGAGCGAAGCGGCTCCGGCCGTGCTGGCGTGGCCGAGGCGCGCCAGCACCTGCAGGGCGGCCCGCCGGCCATCGAGGATCGCGGCATCGGCGCCGAGAGCTTCGCGCCCGTCGCCGGCCTGCAGGACCGGCACCGCTGCCTCCGGTGCCGGCAAAGGAATCCCCGTCCGGTTCGGCACGATGCCGTCGTGAATCAGGAGATGCCTGACATGCAGGCTCTGCTCGCTCGTGCCGATGCGGCACGCGACCTTGAGCCCGTCGCCATCCGGCTCGGCTCGCAGGGCAGAGGCGCCGCAGCGGTAGGGCACGCGATGGGCTGCGAGCACCGCCGCGTAGGAAGCAGCCTCGCCCGTCGGCCCTCCCGAGAGGATCAGGCGCGCCAGGGCTCCCGGTGCGCGCCACGGCCTGCCGCGCTCCAGCACGGCGACCGGCGGATTGCCGGCCCTGGCGAGCTGGGCGGCCAAGGCCGGCAGCAAGGGGCCGCTGCCGGCGATCAGGACCGGGCCTGCCGGCGGACGGCCGGTTTCCTTGAGCAGGACCTGCGCGCCGCCAACCGTCATCACACCGGGCAGCTCCCATCCCGGGAAGGGGCGGATCGTCTCGATCGCGCCGACGGCAATGATCGCGGCCCGGGGCCGGCGCGCAAGAACACGCTCGGAGCGACGATCCTCGAACAGGAAGCGGCCTTCGCCATCGACGCCGAGGAACACGGTCTGCGTCCGGATATCGATCCGCTCGGCCGCGGCGCCGAGCCGCGCGGTCAACGCAGCCCAGTTGCGGCGATGCCGCGCGGGACGCCAGACGGGGCTCTCGGCACCGGACGCCGTTTGGCGGTGAATGGCGCCACCGAGGCGATCGCGCTGCTCGATCAGGAGGACGCGCAGGCCCGCTTCCACCAGGGTCGCGGCCGCGCTCGCTCCGGCCGGGCCGCCGCCGACGACGAGGATAGGCACCTCAGCCATGGTCGGCCCCGATCCAGGGCAGCGGGCCGAGCCGGAGGCCGTCGCGTGCGGGTGTCAGGCAGGCCTCGACCGGCGCGGCGCCGGCGACGGTGACGACGCAGCCCTGGCAGGCGCCGATTCCGCAGAACACGCGCCCGCCCGGTCCATCGTCGGGCCGGCCGAGATCGACGATTCCCGCCCTTAGCAACGCCGCGGCAATCGTCTCGCCGGGCTCGAAGGCGATCGGTACTCCGTTCCAGAACAAATGGCTGCTCATGCATGGACCTCGGCACGCAGGAAGCGCTCTGGAGCGAGAGCCGACAGATCGACGTCGGGGTTCTGGCCGAGGAGCAGGCGGGCCGCGCTGGCGCCCATCAGCGGGCCGAGGCAGATGCCATCCCCCTCGAAGCCCGTCGCGACGACCAGCCCGTCATGCCGTGGATGTGGCCCGACGATCGGCAGCCCGTCGCGCGAGGCGGTCCTGACTCCGGCGAAGCTGCGCAGCACGCGGCGCTGGGCGAGCGGCGGATAGAGATCGAGCGCCTCGCGCAGGATCGCGGCGATGGTCGAGGCGTCGGTCGTGTGATCGCTGCGATGGTCCTCGCGACTGCCGCCGATCAGGAACTGGCCCGTCATCAGAGGGTCGATCACCAGCCCGATATGACCGTTGTCGCGAACGATTCCACGCTTGGCCGCCAGATAGGACGCCGCCATCAGATGGCCGTCGATCGCGGGGCCGGCGCTGCCGGCGCGGTCGGTCACCACCATCTGTCCCTTGCGCGGGATCAGAATGTCGCCGAGGCCGAGCAGCGGCGCGGAACCGATGCCGGCCGCGACCAGCACCGCGTCGGCCGCAAGCAGGTCGTCCCGCACTGCGACGCCAGCGACGCGCCCGGCCTGCGTGACGATCTCGGATGCCGGCGCGCTCCTGCGGATATCGACACTGGTTCCGCGCAGGAGGCGTTCGGTGATCTCGTAGCCGAGCGCATGCCCGTCATCGGGAATTTCGAGCGCTGCGCAGACGCTGGCGCCCAGGCCGGGGACGCGTTCGAGCAGCGTCGCGCGGTCCACCTCGAAGACGCGCTCGCCCGCCCTGGCGAGATCTGCGCCGTGCTGCGCGACGAGATCGGCTTCGACCGCCGTCCGCGCGACGAGGAAGGTCGAGCGGCGATGGAACAGGCCGCGGAACAGCCCCTCCCGCTCACAGCGCGCGTAGAAGGCGCGCGCATGGCGGGCGAGATCCATCATCGGCCCCGGCCGCTTGCTGGCGACCGAGACCGCCCCGTCGGAGGCACCGGTTGCGCCGCCCGCCGGCCCGGACGCGTCGAGCAGCGTTACGCGGGCACCGGCGGCGGCCAGGAAATGGGCCGCCGAGGCGCCCACGATCCCGGCACCGATCACGGCGACATGTATGGAGGTGGAAGAGGCCATGCGGCGGCGGGTTGTCCCAGCGAGCGATGGCCAGAACCTCCCCGGCTTCACGGGGCGGGTCGATGCAAATGATCCGCCTCGACTTGCCACATTGTTTGCAAGTGGCGGAGCCTGCGCTGTTGTAGGTAGGAATGACGGGCCTGCCGGCGGAAGGGACCATGCGCGAAGCCAATCTGACGCTCATCCAGACGTTCTTCATCGTCGCGCGCGACGGCTCCTATTCGGCTGCCGCGCGCAAGCTCGGCATGAGCTATCAATCGGCGGCCAATCATGTGCGCCGGCTCGAGCAATTGCTCGCCGAGCGGCTGGTGGTGTCGGAGCAGGGCGCCAAGACCGTGTCCCTGACGCCCCGCGGCCGCAGTCTCTACAAGCTGCTGTTGCCCGAGCTGGACACCGTGCTGACCCGGCTCGACCGCACCCTCCAGAAGGAGCGGCCGGTGCTGCGCGTCGGGTTGCCGCAGGCGATCTTCTTCTATCTGATGCCGCCGATCCTCGCCCGCTTCCGCGAACTCTTTCCGCAGGTCGAAATCATCGCCTTCGAGCGCGACACCGCCCTGCCGGAGATGATCCGCGACGGTAGTCTCGACCTGTGCATCACCGAGCGCTACTTCGGCGATCCCAACGTGCCGCAGCATCTCGTCTGCACCTATCGGCCGGCTCTGGTCTTCCCCCGCGAATGGGGCACGCCGCCTCCGGGGGACATCAGGTCATGGGTCCGGGGACGGCCTTTCGTGACCTATGAGCCCGGCCAGCTCCTGCGCAACCTGGCCACCGACTATCTTCGGCCGGGCGAGGACGAGATGGAGATTGCGATCTCGACCTCGGGAAGTTCGAGCGTGAAGCGCTGCGTCGAGGCGGGGCTCGGCTATGCGATCATTCCCGCCTGGTGCATCGACGGCACCGAGACGACGGTCACCGCCGTCGACTTGCCGGAACTTCCGGAGATCCCGATTTATTTCGGCGAGGCCAGTTTTCTCGCGAGAAACCCCTATGTCGTCGCCCTCCGCCAGCTCTGCGCCGGATTGATCCCGGCGGGCGGCGTCAAGCGGGCAACGGCGGACCCGGGCATCGCAGATCCCCGCTAGCTCTCGAAGGAATCAGACGAGCGCGGCCATGTGCAGCAGCACGAAGCAGCTGGCGCCTCCGCCGATCAGCAGCAGCGGGTTGACCGGCGTGGCCATCAGCAGGGCCGTCGAGGCCAGGGCCAATCCGCGGCCGATCCAGCCGCTGTCGAGCGCGTTGATCAGCACATAGCTCGCGGCGAGGATCATGCCGGCGGCGACCGGGCGAAGACCCTTCTCCAGGGCCTTCAGCAACCGCGCGCCTTCGAAGCGCGACCAGATGTGAGCGACGCCGTAGATCAGGAGCGCGGTCGGGCCGAAGATGCCGATCGTCGCCGCCAGCGCGCCCCAGAAGCCGGCGATCCGCCAGCCGATCAATGTCGCCAGCAGAGAGCCAGGGCCCGGCGCCAGCCGCGAGATGGCGAAGGCGTCGACGAATTGGGTGGCGCTCATCCAGCCATGGACGTCGACGATCTGACGATGCATGTCCGCGACGGCGCTTTGCCCGCCGCCGATCGTGACGAGCGAGAGCGGCAGGAACACGGCGAGGATGCTGAGGGCTATGGCGGGCATCGATGCCGATCAACCTCGATGGTAGGTGACGGCGACGCTGAGCGAGCCGGCGACGAGCACGGTCCAGATCAGCGGCCATTGCAGGATGGCGACCGCGACGAAGGTCGCCGCCATGATCGCGAGCGGGAAGACCTGCCGTGGGACGCGCCGCGCGGCGGTCAGCCCCATCGACAGCGACAGGCCGATCGCCGCACAGGCCGCCCCCGCCAGCGCCACATGTGTGAGTTCGAAGCCTGCAAGCGAGGTGAAGACGCTGCTGATCAGCATGATCACCAGGGCGGCGGGAACGACGATGCCGAGCCAGGAGGCGATGGCGCCGTTGCGGCCTCTGAGCTTGTAGCCGATCCAGATCGCCATGTTGGTGACGTTCACCCCCGGCAGTGCCTGGGCGATGGAAAGCCCGTTGAGGAAATCCTCCTCGCTCATCAGCCGGCGTCGTTGCACGAATTCCCGGAGCATCCAGCCGCTCAGGCCGCCGCCGAAGCTCGTCAGCCCGATGCGGGCGAAGATCAGGAAGAGCTGCAGCGCGCTCGGGCGCTCTGGCGGCGAAACCGGCATGTCAAGCTCGCACGGCAAGCGATTCGGAATTCTGCACAATGCCGGCTTCGCCGGAGTTGGCCAGCATCGCAACGCATGCGCGTCATGAGCCTATGGCGGCCGTTTCCGCAGCGCGGGCCTTTCAGGAACGCGGCCCGGATTGCCGCCGCCCGAGGGTGCGGCTGACGGCGCGCTTCAGCCGCGCGCCCGCCTGTCGGACAAGCTCGCCGTTGCGCTGTTCGGGTCCGGCAGCCGGCAGGGGCAGCGGCCGTTCGGAAAGGCCGTCTTGCCCGGCGGCATGATGGATGGCGGCATCGGTATCCTGGGCCGCAGGAAGGCTCAGAGCCGGCAGGCTCGGATCGACATAGGCCTTGATCGGCAGGTGGTCCGAGGCGGTCCGCGCCAGTGGCGTGTCGTGCACTTCGACGTCCGAGAGGATTTCGGGTCGGTTGGCGATGATCCGGTCGAGAGCCAGCAGCGGCAGCCCCGAGGGAAAGCTCGGCACCGGTACCGGCAACGTGTGAAAGGCCGGGACGAGTTCGTTGAGCGAGGAGCGTTCGCCGAGGCGCCATTCGTTGAGGTCGCCGAGGAGCAGGGTGGGGCGTTCCTCGCGGCTTTGCATGATCTCGATCAGCCGGCGCGCCTGTTGCGAGCGGGAACGACGCAGCAGGCCGAGATGGGCGGCGACGATCCTGAGTGCCGCCCCGTCTTCCAGATCGAGATCGACGACGAGGGCGCCCCGCGGTTCCAGCCCGGGCAAGGTCACCTGATGCACGTCCCGCACCACTCCACGCCGGAACAGCACGACGTTGCCGTGCCAGCCATGAGCCCGCGTGGCGTTGCCGAGCGGGACGGGAAGCAGGCCCGTCTCCTGCTCCAGCCAGGCGAGGTCGAGCAGTCCGTGGCGTTCGCCGAAGCGCTTGTCGGCTTCCTGCAGGGCGACGACATCGGCCCCGATCTCGGCGATGACGCGGGCGATCCGCTCCGGGTCGAAGCGCCCGTCCACACCGACGCATTTATGGACGTTGTAGGAGGCCACCAGCGTGCCGGAGGAGCCCGCTGCCCTTTCGGAGGCGGTCTTTGGCCTGCTTCTGCGCTGGCGAAGCGAGGAGATGATGCTCGCCGGCAGGCTCGGGCTCTTCTTGTGCATCGCTGCGCCAGCCTGTGTCGGCTCGGAATCGAATCGGCGGACCGGCACTATACCGCCGAAATCGCCCTCTCCGCCCAGGCCGCATCAGAGATAGGGTGAGCCGAGCCAGATGAGCCGGTCCATCAGACGCAGGAGATAAGGCCGTGCGCGCAGCCCGGCAAGCGTGACCTCCGTCGCGGTCGCGATCACCGTACCGATCCGGGCGTCGATGCCGCCGGCGAAATCGCGGTCCAGAACCTCGATGTCGATCTCGAAATTCAGCCTGAGCGAGCGCGGATCCAGGTTGGAGGAGCCGACATAGGCCCAGCATTCGTCGACGACGAAGAGCTTGGAGTGGTCGAAGGGGCCGGATGCGCGCCAGATGCGGCAATAGTTCTTGAGAATCTGGTCGAATTGCGCCGTCATCGCCCGATCGACCAGCACGAGGTTGTTGACCGAGGGCACGACGATGTCGATCGCGACGCCTCGCCGGGCCGCCGTCACCAGCGCGCTGATGAGTTCCTGATCCGGCAGGAAATAGGGCGACATGATCTTGACCGAGCGGCGGGCGACCGACAGCGCTCCGGTCAAGATCTTGTGATTGTTCTCGAGGCAGGCGTCGGGACCGGATGGCACCACGCGCATCAGGACGTCCGGGCCGGGGGCGACCGGCGTGCGGATCGCCCAGGCCTCGCCTTCCAGCGTCTCGCCGGCCGTGAAGCGCCAATCCTCCGCCGCCACGGCGAAGAGATCGGCCACGACCGGGCCCGTGACCTGGAAATGCGTGTCGTGGGCGGAGGCCTCGCCTGCGAACTCCGCGGTGAAGCCTTGCCGGATGTTCATCCCGCCCATGAAGGCGACCGTTCCGTCGACGACGATGATCTTCCGGTGGGTCCGCAGATTGGCGTAGGGCAGCCGGAGGCCCATGATGATGTTGCCGTTGAAGACCTGCACGTCGAGGCCTCCCGCGCTGAGATAGCCCGCCATGCTCGGCACCGAATAGCGGGCGCCGACGGCGTCGATCAGTACGCGCACGGCGACGCCGCGCTGCTGTGCCGCGATCAGCGCGTCGGCGATGCGCAGGCCGAGCGGGTCGCGATCGAAGATATAGGTTTCGAGGATCACGCTGCGTTGCGCGGCAGCGATGGCCGCGAGCATCGCGGCATAGGCCTCGTCGCCCGTATGCAGCGTCTCGATGCGGTTGCCCGTGGTCAGCGGATGGCGCACGACCCGGTCGCCCAGGGTTTTCAGCGCGGCGAAGCGCTGTCCGAACAGCCGGACGACCTCTTCGTCACCGATACGGACGGGCCTGCCTGAATCGGCTCCCGCGCGATGTCCGGGGCGTTGCGCCAGGATGGCGGTTCGGCGGATGCGGTTGATCCCGGCGATCGCATAGAGCAGGGCGCCCACGATCGGGGACAGGATGATGACGCCGGCCCAGCCGATGGCGCCGCGCACCTCGTCCTTCGTCATCACCGCATGGGCGGCGGCGACCACCGCCATCACCACGGAGATGACGGCGATGATATGCGGCCAATAGGCTGAGAGAATCCCCCACATGCCATGAGGTTAGTCGTTGGGCGCGGCGGCCGCCATGCCCGGGCTTGGCTGGGGGCCTGGAATGCGCGGTCTCCTCCGCCGGGTCGGAGTGTCGATACCGGTTGTTACAAGATCGGTCGGTTCCGGAAGGCCGGCGTTGCCCATGATCCAGCAAGGGAGTCACCCGTCATGAGCTGGCAGGGGATGAGACGCTCGGCGCAAGACTCGACTCGCCTTCGGATGCAGAGCGTCTTATAAGAACAAAGAGAGAACAATTTCTTTGTAGCCATGCATCGAGCCGCCCCGTCAGCTTTGCCGGACCTGCGCCGCAGCCTCGCCGAGGCCACCCTGCGGATGCGGCCGGCTGCGACGGGACGGGTGAGGCTCGGCGCGGCGGAGATCGACGCGGCGCTTTCCGGTGGGATCGATCGGGCGGCGCTGCACGAGGTCTATGCTGCCGGTGCCGGCGATCTCGCCGCCGCAACCGGCTTTGCGCTCGGGCTGGCGTTGCGGGCGGCGGAAGAGAAGGCGGAAGACGCCGTGGCGCGGCCGATCCTCTGGATCCGGCAGGATTTCGTCGATGCCGAGACCGGCCGGCTGCATGCGCCGGGATTGAACGAGCTCGGGCTCGATCCGGCCCGGCTCCTGCTGGTCAGGGCGCGTGAGGCCGAAGGCGTGTTGCGCGCCGGGGCGGAAGGGGCGCGCTGCCCGGCCCTTGGCGCCGTGCTGATCGAGCCCTGGGGCGAGCCGCGGGTCTTTGATCTGACGGCCAGCCGCCGGCTCGCGCTGGCGGCCGAAGGCTCCGGCGTGACGACCCTCCTGCTGCGCGTCGCGGCCACTGAAGCGCCGAGCGCGGCGCGCACGCGCTGGCAGGCGAGGGCGCTCGCCTCGCGGGCGCTGGAGGCGAATGCGCCGGGCCAGCCCGCCTTCGCCTTGCGGTTGCTGCGCCATCGCGGCGGCGTGCGGGGAGATGTGACGGAGCGTGAGTGGCGTGTGGAGTGGGACCGTGACCGACATCGCTTTGCGGAACGCAGCCTTTTCGATCGATCTTCCCGGACAGACCATGCCGCGCCGCTATCTCGCCCTCTGGTTCCCGTATCTGGCGACGGACAGGTTGCGGCGGACGGGCAGGATTCCGGCTTCCGGCGCACCGGGTGAGAGGCCGTACGCGCTGGTCGAGATGCAGGGCAGCGCCCTGCGCCTCGTCGATTTCGACCGGTGTGCGGTCGAACTCGGCCTGACGCGCGGGATGACGCTGGCCGATGCCCGCGCCCGCATCCCCCATCTCGTCGCTCTGGAAGCCGAACCGCAGGCCGACTGCGAATTTCTCGAAGCGGTTGCCGCCTTCTGCGACCGTTTCACGCCACTGGTGGCCCTCGACGAGCCGCATGGCCTCATGCTCGATGTCACCGGCTGCGCCCATCTCTTCGGTGGCGAGGCCGGGCTCGGCGCGCTGGCTGCGCGTGCGATGCGCCGCATCGGCCTTGAGTTCAAGGCCGCCATCGCCGGCACCCCCGAAGCCGCCCGTGCCTATGCCCGACATGGCCGTGGCGGCATCGTCCCGCCGGGCCAGGAAGAGGCGTTGTTGCGCCTGCTGCCGACCGCTGCGCTGGATGCAGCCGCGGAGACCGTGATCGCGCTCTCCCGCGCCGGCCTGAAGACGCTGGCCGATCTCGTGGAACGCCCCTCCGAAACCCTCTCCGCCCGCTTCGGTGAGAAGCTGACGGTCAAGCTCCGGCGCATCCTGGGACATGAGGACCGCCGCATCACGCCTCTGCGCCCGCCACCTGACTGCGTGGTCGAGCGCCATTTCGCCGAGCCCTTCGCCGATGCCGCGAGTCTCGAGGCGGTGGTCGTCCGGCTGATCGGGGAGGCGGCACGGGTGCTGGAGGCGCGCGGCGAGGGCGGGCGCCTCTTCGAGATCGCCTTCTTCCGCAGCGACGGCGCGGTGCGCCGCCTCGTCATCGAGACCGGACGGCCCTCGCGCGATGCCAAGGCACTGCTTCGGCTCTACCGCGAGCGCATCGAGACATTGGCCGATGCGCTCGATCCCGGCTTCGGCTTCGATGCGATCAAGCTCGCCGTGCCGGTCTGCGAACCCTTCGGCATGCCGCAGCATAGCCTCGACGGGCGGGCCGTCGAGGAGGAGGCGGTGGCCGATCTGGTCGACCGGCTCGTCACCCGCTTCGGCCGCGACCGGGTGCTGCGCTTTACGGCGCTGGACACGCATCACCCCGTCCGTGCCGCCAAGGCGCTCTCGGCCGCCGCACCGCTGCCGGAAGCGGCGTGGCCGGAGCCTGAGCCGGAGGAACCGCCGGCGCGCCCGCTCCAGCTCTTCGAGCCGCCGCAGCCGGTCGAGGCCATTGCGGAAGTGCCGGACGGCCCGCCGATCCGCTTCCGCTGGCGCCGCCTGACCCATGACGTCGCCCGCGCCGAAGGTCCCGAGCGCATCGCCCCCGAATGGTGGCGCGACGGCTCCGACGAGCCGATGCGCGACTATTACCGCGTCGAGGATGTGCAGGGGCGTCGCTTCTGGCTCTACCGCACCGGCTTCTACGAGGCCGACAGCGCCCCGCCGCGTTGGTTCCTGCACGGGCTCTTCGCATGAATCGGCTTGTCGGTTTCTTTGCCGAACCTGTTGCGGCGACGCATTTTTCCTTCCTGCGCGGCGCCTCGCCGGGGCCGCATATGGTGCTGACGGCGCTGCTGCTCGGGTATTCCGGCATTGGCATCGCCGACCGCAACACGGTAGCGGGCGTCGTGCGGGCCTGGGCGGCGCTAAGGCAGTTGCGGGAGGATGGTCTGCCGGCGCCCGACAAGGTCAAGGAAGGCGGCAGCCCGGGCGAGCATATCTGGGTCGAGAATCCCGAATTCGCCGATTTGCCGTTTACCCGCGAGCAGATGAAGGCGATGGCGGGGCGCTTCAAGCTCGCCACCGGCACCCGCCTCGTCTTTGCCGACGGCACGCCCGACATCGTCGTCTATCCGGCCAATCGCACCGGCTGGGGCAGGCTCTGCCGGTTGCTCAGCCACGGCAACCGGAAGGAGGGCGTGAAGAAGGGCGAATGCCGGCTCGTCCTCGACGATCTCCTCAACGATGCCCGCGATCTGCTGCTGATCCTGATGCCGGGCCGCAGGCTCGACGGCCTGCCTGAACTGCTCGCCCGCCTCGACGAGGCCGCGCCCGGTGCGGTCTGGCTCGCTGCCAGCATGCATCGGCGCGGCGACGACCGCCGCCGCCTCGCGCGGCTCAAGGCGATCGCTGCCGCGACTCGAACCCCGCTGATCGCGACCAATGACGCGCTCTACGATTCCATCGCGCAACGCGACCTCCAGGATGTGCTGACCTGCATCCGCGAGGGCACCACCATCGAGCGTGCCGGACGCCTGCTTGAATCCAACGCCGAGCGTCATCTCAAGCTGCCGCAGGAAATGACCCGCCTCTTCAGGGACGCCCCTGAAGCGATTGCCGAGACCCAGCATCTCTTTTCCCGCATCGAGTTCGATCTCGGGCAGTTGAAATACGAATACCCCGACGAGCCGATCCCGCCCGGCTGGAAGGATCAGGATTGGCTGGTGG
Organism: Allobosea sp. 67-29; assembly: GCF_001898115.1. GTDB lineage: Bacteria > Pseudomonadota > Alphaproteobacteria > Rhizobiales > Beijerinckiaceae > Allobosea. Next base: position 104,081 of record NZ_MKSQ01000014.1, read on the forward strand.
AGCTGGTCCGTCGCTGCTGCCTGATCCGCTATCCCCAAGGCGTGCCGGAGAAGGTCGAGAAATTGCTGGCGAAGGAACTCGATCTGATCGGGAAGCTCGAATACGCCCGCTATTTCCTGACCATCCGCCAGATCGTCGAATTCGCCGAGAGCAAGGGTATCCTTTGCCAGGGCCGCGGTTCGGCTGCCAATTCCGCCGTCTGTTACGTCCTCGGAATCACCGCCGTCGACCCCAATGAGAACGACGTGCTGTTCGAGCGCTTCATCTCGACCGAGCGCAAGGAGCCGCCCGATATCGACGTCGATTTCGAGCATGAGCGGCGCGAGGAGGTGATCCAGTGGATCTACAGGTTCTATGGTCGCGAGCGCGCCGGCATCGCGGCGACCGTGATCCACTACCGCCCGCGAAGCGCGATCCGGGAGGTTGGCAAGGTGCTGGGCCTGACCGAGGACGTCACCGCCCGCATCTCAGACACGCAATGGGGCAGTTGGGGCACCGAGATCGGCGACGCCCGCATCCGCCAGGCCGGACTCGACCCGGCAAATCCGACGATCCGCCGTGCCGTCGATTTCGCCATCCGGCTGCTGGGCTATCCGCGCCACCTCTCGCAGCATGTCGGCGGCTTCGTCCTGTCGCGCGGGCGCCTCGACGAGACCGTGCCGATCGGCAACGCCGCGATGGCCGATCGTACCTTCATCGAATGGGACCGCGACGACATCGATGAATTGCGCCTGATGAAGGTCGATGTGCTGGCCTTGGGCATGCTGACCTGCATCCGCAAGGCATTCGATCTCTTGCGCGAGCATGAAGGCATCGACTGGGGGCTCGCCGATGTGCCGAACAGGGACGAGGCCACCTACGACATGCTTTGCGAGGGCAAGTCGCTCGGTGTCTTCCAGGTCGAGAGCCGCGCTCAGATGAACATGCTGCCGCGGCTCAGGCCACGGGAGTTCTACGACCTCGTCATCCAGGTCGCGATCGTCCGTCCGGGCCCGATCCAAGGCAACATGGTCCATCCTTATCTGCGGCGGCGGTCGGGGCTGGAGGAGGTGACCTATCCCTCGCCTTCGCCGGAGCATGGGGCACCTGACGAACTTTACGAAGTGCTGAAGAAGACCTTTGGCGTCCCGCTCTTTCAGGAACAGGCGATGCGGCTCGCCATGGAGGCCGCCAAATTCACCGAGCCTGAGGCCAATGGCCTCCGCCGGGCGATGGCGACCTTCCGCAATGTCGGCACCATCCATCATTTCCAGGACATGATGGTCGAGCGCATGGTCGCGCGCGGCTATGAGCGCGACTTCGCCCAGCGCTGTTTCGAGCAGATCAAGGGCTTCGGCAGCTATGGCTTCCCGGAGAGCCACGCCGCCTCCTTCGCCAAGCTGGTCTACATCTCCTCCTATCTGAAGAAGCATCACCCGGCGGCTTTCGCCTGCGCTTTGCTGAATTCGCAACCGATGGGCTTCTACGCTCCCGCCCAGATCGTCCGGGAGGCGGAGGAGAACGGCGGCGTTGAGCCGAGGTCGGTCGATGTCAATTCCAGCTTTTTGGACAACAGCTTGGAAGCTGTTTCGGAATCGAATTCTCACCACGGCTGCCCGCATCGGGGACGTAAGAGAAACCCCTTCGCCCTGCGCCTCGGCTTCCGCCAGATCGACAGCTTCAAGGATGAGTGGGGCCTCGCCATCGAAAAGGCGCGAGAGGCAGGCGGCCCCTGTCGCGACGTCGAGGATCTGATGCGCCGCGCTGGTCTTCCCGCCCGCGCCATGCGTCTGCTCGCCGACGCCGATGCCTTCCGCTCGCTCGGGCTCGACCGGCGCGAGGCGCTCTGGGCCGTGCGCCGCCTGCCCGACGATGCGGCGCTGCCGCTCTTCCAGGCCGCCAGTGCCCGCGAACTGGGGCAGGAGCCGGCGATGGCACTCCCGACCATGCCGCTCGCCGAGCATATCGTCGCCGACTACCAGACGGTCCGCCTCTCGCTGAAGGGGCACCCGATGCAGCTTCTACGCCCGCGTTTCCGCCGCGAAGGTATCCTGAGTTGCATCGACACCGATGCGAAGCCGGACGCTGCCTTCGCCCGCACGGCCGGCATCGTGCTGGTGCGCCAGCGTCCCGGCAACGGCAACGCCATCTTCGTTACGCTTGAGGACGAGACCGGCATCACCAATGTCGTGATCTGGGCGCGGCTGTTCGAGCGCTTCCGCCGCGAGGTCATGGGAGCGCGGCTGATGCTGGTCGAAGGCCGGGTGCAGAAGAGCGTCGAGGGCGTGGTGCACCTGATGGCCCAGCGCATCATCGATCGCTCGCTCGACTTGCTCTCGCTCTCGGATACGCATCGCGCCGAGGTGCCGATGCCCATCGACGAACTGAAGAACCCCCCGCTGCCGCGCCACCGCCACCCGCGCAATGTCCGCATCCTGCCGAAATCGCGAGATTTCCATTGAGGCCCGGCTGCCATGATGGCTGCCATCGTCCGCCAAAACAAACTTCTCCAATGGAAGTGAAATAAGAAAAAACCCGCTACCTGCTGTAAATTGAACCTTTTGCCTCGCCGGTATAAATGCTTCGTTCGATTTACCGAACGGATGGCCTGAACCATGGCGAGCAGCCCCGGCCCGGACGAGCCCATGACGACCACCCAAGCCGCCGCAGCGCTGGCGCATCGGGCGGCCGCGCTCGATACCGCGTTTGGTCGGGCGGATCTGTCAAAACGCCTCGCCGGCATCGTCGCGCAGGCGACCGGCCCTGTCGTCTTCACCACATCCTTCGGCCTCGAAGACCAGGTGCTGGCCCATGCCATCGCGACCGCGAAGCTGCCTGTCATTTTCGCCACGCTCGATACCGGCCGGCTTTTCCCCGAGGTCTACACGCTCTGGCAGGAGACGGAAGAGCGCTACGGCATCCTGGTTCGCCCCTATTATCCGCGCCATGAGGCTGTCGAGCTTCACATCCGCCAGAACGGCATCAACGGCTTTTATGCCTCGCGTGACGCCCGCAAATCCTGCTGCGACATCCGCAAGGTCGAGCCGCTCGGCCGCGCGCTCGCCGGCGCCGATACCTGGCTGACCGGCCTGCGAGCCGACCAGTCGGCCGCGCGAGGCGGGGTGAAGCTGGCGGAGGCGGATGTAGCTCGCGGCCTGCTCAAGGTCAGTCCGCTGATCGACTGGACGCGTGAGCGGGCTCTCGCTTTCGCCGAGGCGAACGACGTGCCGCTCAACCCGCTGCATGCGCAAGGCTTCGTCTCGATCGGCTGCCAGCCTTGCACCCGCGCCATCCGCCCCGGCGAGCCTGAGCGGGCCGGGCGCTGGTGGTGGGAGGACGATGCGGCCAAAGAATGCGGCCTGCATGTCGGGCCGGACGGAAAGCTGGCGCGGAGCAAGCCCGCCCCGGCGGAGACGCGAGCATGATCCAGCTCAGCCATCTGCAGAAGCTCGAGGCGGAAGCCATTTTCATCATCCGCGAGGTGGTGGCGACTTGCGACAAGCCGGTGCTGCTCTATTCGATCGGCAAGGATTCCGCCGTCCTGCTGCATCTCGCGATAAAGGCGTTCTACCCGGCGAAGCCACCCTTCCCGCTGCTCCATGTCGATACGACCTGGAAGTTCCGTGAGATGATCGCCTTCCGCGACGAGACGGCGAAGCGCCTCGGACTCGACCTGATTGTCCATATCAACCGCGAAGGCGTAGAGGCCGGGATCAATCCGTTCGCCTCCGGCTCACGCGTCCATACCGACGTGATGAAGACGCAAGGCCTGAAGCAGGCGCTCGACCTCCACAAGTTCGATGCCGCCTTTGGCGGTGCCCGCCGCGACGAGGAGAAGAGCCGGGCCAAGGAGCGCGTTTTCTCGTTGCGAAGCCCCGAGCACCGCTGGGACCCGAAGAACCAGCGTCCGGAGCCCTGGCAGCTCTTCAACACCCGCAAGCATCGCGGCGAGAGTTTTCGCGTGTTTCCGCTCTCGAACTGGACCGAGCGCGACGTCTGGGACTACATCGCGCTGGAGAATATCCCCGTCGTGCCACTCTATTTTGCGGCGCCGCGCCCGGTGGTCCGGCGCGACGGCGCCTGGATCATGCGCGACGATGACCGGATGGAACTGCGCCCCGGCGAGGCCGTCGAGACCCGCATGGTCCGCTTCCGCACATTGGGCTGCTATCCGCTGACCGGCGCTGTCGAGAGCGAGGCGACGAACCTCACCGATATCATTGCCGAGATGCGTGCGTCGCGATCTTCCGAGCGGCAAGGCCGTGTCATCGACCATGACGGCTCCGGCTCGATGGAGCAGAAGAAGCAGGAAGGCTATTTCTGATGGGCTTTGCCGGAGCCAGGAACCTGGCCAGGAAGAATCCGAAGGCACTGAGACCAGTCCAGACTCTTCTGCCCGCCAACGACACGCCGGCGGCTTCCGAAACCGGCCAGCATTCACTGCTGCGCTTCATCACCTGCGGCTCGGTCGATGACGGCAAGTCGACCCTGATTGGCCGCATGCTCTACGAGGCCGGCGCCGTTTTCGACGACCAGCTCGACGCGCTCGACAACGATTCCCGCAAGTTCGGCACGCAAGGCGCGGCGCCCGATTTCGCCTTGCTGGTCGACGGCCTGTCGGCCGAGCGCGAGCAGGGTATCACCATCGACGTCGCCTATCGTTATTTCGCCACGGAGAGCCGCAGCTTCATTGTCGCCGATACGCCCGGCCACGAGCAGTACACCCGCAACATGGCGACCGGCGCCTCCACCGCCGACCTCGCCATCATCCTGGTCGATGCGCGCAAGGGCCTGCTACCGCAAACGCGTCGGCACTCCTTCATCGTCTCGCTGGTCGGCGTCCGCCATGTCGTGATCGCGATCAACAAGATGGACCTCGTCGGCTATGACGAGGCCGTCTTCGCGCGGATCGCAAATGACTATCGCGCGGCCGTGCAGAACCTGGGCTTCGACACGATCCGCTTCATCCCGGTCTCGGCGCGCGACGGCGAGAACGTCATGCGCCCGTCCGCCCTGATGCCCTGGTATGATGGCCCGGCGCTGCTGCCCTATCTCGAAAGCGTGGCGATCACCCGGACCGCGCCCGCCGACGAACGCTTCGTCCTGCCGGTGCAATGGGTCAACCGGCCGGATCTCGACTTTCGCGGATATGCCGGCACGCCCGTGACGGGCCGTGCCCGTGTCGGCGACCCGGTCGTGGCCCTGCCTTCCGGCCGCACCAGTCGCATCGCCGGTCTGATCGGTGCCGCGGGCAATGCGAAACAGGTCTCCGCCGGACAGGCCGCGACGGTAACGCTGGAAGACAACATCGACATCTCGCGCGGGGATGTCATCGTCGCCGCGGATACCGCTCTGCCGGTGAGCCGCGGGATCATGGCGCGGCTTCTCTGGACGAGCGATCGCCCCATGCTGGAGGGGGGACAGTTCCTGGTGAAGCTGGCGACGCAGAGTGCCAGCGTTACGGTCGAACGCTTGCATCACAGCATCGATATCGAGGGGTTTTGCCCACTGCCAGCGCAAGCCTTGCGCATGAACGGAATTGGCCTCGTCACACTCCGGCTCGACCGACCGCTGGTCTCCTTGCCTTATGCGCGCAGCCACGAACTCGGCGGCTTCATCCTGATCGACCGCATCAGCAACGAGACGGTTGCCTTTGGCTTCGTCGAATCCGACAAGGAGGCCGATCAGCGGGCGGTCGGCGACGGCGGGCCGCTGGCCTGGACGAAGCGTGGCGTCATCCGCATCGTCGGCAGGAAGGGCTCGCCTGATCGCAACGCGTGGCTGGCGGCGGTGAGCTGGCGCGTCCTCAGCACGGCGGGACTGTTCGCTGCGGCCTTTGCTCTGACGGCGAATGCACCCGTCGCTCTGGCGCTGGCCTGCGGCGATATCGTGGTGCGGCCGGGCCTGCGTGCGCTGCATATGCGGCTCTGGCGGAAGGCGCCGGCGGGAACCTTGCAGGACGGGGCGGGGATCTGAGGAGCGGCGCCAGCGGCTTCTGCCGTCGGCGTCGGGGATCTTGCGGCTGCCACGGGTCTGCGCGGCGACCGGATGGCAGGATTCAAGCCGCCTGGGTGTAGGTCGTGGCTGCGCTGTTCGAAGCCGCGAGCTGCGACGCGCTGCCATAGGCCTGCGACGCATTCTGCAGGGCTTCGGGCGGCGGCCCGTGACGATGATGATGACGTCCGCCGGATTGTTGCAGCGAGGACTGGAAGCTCTTCACCTCATCCTGCGAGACCGAGCCGTCGCCATCCTTGTCCAGGGCGCTGAAGAGCTGGCTCAGCTGGTCGCTGTTCAACCGGCTGTCCTTGAAGGCCGAATTGAATTCGTCCTGGCTGATCCTGCCACTGGAGTCGCTGTCGATCTGCCCGAAGGCCGAAGCGCCGTCGTCGGTCGAGGCGCTCTGGGTGTTCTGCGTTCCGTCTGCCTGCAGGGAGAACAGGAAGGACTGCAGCAGGCTGTCGGCCTTCTTGGCCTTGTCCTTGAAGGCATCGGACTCGGCCTTGCTGATCGAGCCGTCGCCGTCAGCGTCGATCTTCTTGAAGAGCTCTTCGCTCTTGGTTTTGTCGGCGCCCTTGGGCGCGGCGCTCTCGAACTCGTCGAGGCTGATGCCGCCGTCGCTGTTGCTGTCGATCTGGTCGAAGCTCGGAGGTTTGGAAGGTGGCGGCCGAAAGCCGCCGCTGACGCTGCGGATACTCGACATGGAGAGACTCCGGGGTACGTCGCGACCTTGCGACGCACGCCAAGTCTCCGCCCGGATTCTTGGTGAAGAGCTAATAAACGGAAGTGCGTGAGATTTTTTCCCACGAGATAAATGCGGCAAGTTGACGCAAGGCTCTCAGGCGGCCACCACAGCCGTCGCCTCGATCTCCAGCAACGCTTCGGGTTCGACCAGCGCCGTCACCGCGACGACCGCCATCGCCGGGAAATGCCGGCCGAACACCTCGCGATAGATCGGCCCCATCTCCTTGAGGCTGGTGCGATAGGTCGCGATGTCGGTGACGTACCAGGTCAGGCGCACGATGTCCTCGACCCGCCCGCCGCCGGCCTCGACCACCGCCCTGATGTTGTGGAAGGTCTGGCGCAATTGGCCGATGAAACCCTTGGCGAATAGGCCCTGCGCATCCCAGCCGACGAGCCCGCCGGTGACCAGCACACGGCCTTCCGCCACCATTCCGTTGGCATAGCCGCGCGGCTGCGGCCAGCCCTCGGGCAGGATGGCGCGGGATTGCGGGAGTTCGGACATGGGTGGTCGCCTCGGTTCGGCCGTTGGGCTCTGGCTGGAGAAGAGGTCAGATCGCGCCACGCGCGATCTGCCTAAGGGCGAAGCGTTGCAGCTTGCCTGTCGAGGTTTTCGGCAGGGCGTCGACGAATTCGATGGCGCGCGGGTATTTGTAGGGCGCGATACCGGCCTTCACGTGCTCCTGCAAGGTCTTGGCCAGCGCCGCATCGCCGCGGATGCCTTCGCGCAGCACGACATAGGCCTTCACGATCTGCCCACGCTCGGGACAGGGCGCGCCGACCACGCCGCATTCGGCGACGGCCTCATGGGTCAGCAGGCAGGCTTCGACCTCGGGACCTGCGATATTGTAGCCGGCCGAGATGATCATGTCGTCGGAGCGGGCTTGGTACCAGAAATAGCCGTCCGCATCGCGCAGGTAAGTGTCGCCGGTGATGTTCCAGCCGTCGAGGATGTATTTTGCCTGGCGCGGGTCGGCGAGATAGCGGCAGCCTGTCGGGCCGCGCACGGCAAGCCGTCCCGGCGTGCCGTCCGGCACGTCGCGGCCTGCCGCATCGACGATCTTGGCCTCGTAGCCCGGCACCGGAATCCCGGTCGAACCCGGCCGGATCGCCTCGCGCGGTGCGCCGATGAAGATATGCAGCATCTCCGTCGCGCCGATGCCGTCCATGAGGGGCAGGCCGGTCCGGGCCTGCCAGGCGTCGAAGGTGGCCTTCGGCAGTGCCTCGCCGGCCGAAACGCAGATGCTGAGCGAAGCGATGTCGCGTCCGTCGAGCTTGTCGAGCATGGCGCGATAGGCGGTCGGTGCGGTGAAGACGACGCTGACCTTGTAGCGCTCGATCGCGTCGATCAGATCGGCCGGGCCGGCCTTCTCGGGCAGCACCATCGCCGCACCGATCCGCATCGGGAAGAGCACGAGCCCGCCGAGCCCGAAGGTGAAGGCGAGCGGCGGCGAGCCGGTGAACCGGTCGTCCGGCGACGCCTTCAGCACGCGCGCGCCATAGCAGTCGCAGATCGCCAGCATGTCCTGGTGGAAATGCATGGTGCCTTTGGGTTCGCCGGTGGTGCCGGAGGTGAAGGCGATCAGGCAGACATCGTCGCGCGCGGTGTCGGCCGCTTCGAAACTCTCGTAACCCGGCTGGGCCATCAGCGCTTCGAGCTCGCTGTCCGAACTGCCGAAGGCGACGATACGGGCGAGGTCCGGCGCCTGCGCCTTCGCTCCCTCCAATTCGACGGTGAGACGGTGGTCGCAGAGCGCAAGGGCGATCTTCGCCTTGCGCAAAGGATAGGCGAGTTCGCCCGCCCGCAGCATCGGCATGGTCGCGACGGCGACGCCGCCGGCCTTGATGACGGCGAGATAGGCCGCGACCATCATCGGTGTATTGCCGGCGCGCAGCAGCACGCGGTTGCCGGCGACGATGCCGAGATCGCGGGTCAGCACATTGGCGATGCGGTTCACCTTGTCGGCGAGGTCGGCGTAGCTCCAGTGCAGCTCGCTCGCGACCACGGCCGTGCGTCCGCCGCGCCCTTCCGCGAGATGCTTGTCGAGCAGCTCGGCGACGCAGTTAAGCCGCGCGGCGTAGCTCAGCCCTGCCTCTTCCAGTCTCAGATCGGGCCAGCTTTCGCGCGGCGGCAGGTTGTCCCGCGCAAAACTGTCCTTATGCCCCGATCTCGCGAATCCGGTTGCTGTCATGTCGTTCCCCTGCCTTTTCGGCATGTGCTTTCAGCAGGTCGCGCGCGATCACGACCTTCTGGACCTCGCTCGCACCCTCGTAGATGCGCAGCGCCCTGATCTCCCTGTAGAGTTCCTCCACCTTGACGCCCTTGGTGACACCGAGCCCGCCATGGATCTGGACGGCCCGGTCGATCACGCTCTGGGCGTTCTCGGTCGCGACGAGTTTGGCCAGCGCGGCTTCTCGGGTGACGCGGGCCGCGCCGCGGTCCTTGGTCCATGCGGCGCGATAGACGAGCAGGGCGGCCGCATCGACTTGCGCGCCGCTGTCGGCGATCGCCGCCTGTGAGAGCTGGAGATCGCCGAGCGTGCCGCCGAAGAGCTTGCGGCCATTGGCATGGGCCAGCGTCTCGTGCAGCGCCCGCCTTGCGAAGCCGAGCGCGGCGGCGCCGACCGTCGAGCGGAAGATGTCGAGCGTCGCCATCGCGACCTTGAAGCCGTCGCCCGGTCCGCCAATGCGGTTCTCAAGCGGCACGCGGCAGCTCTCGAAGCGCAGCGTCGCCAGCGGATGCGGCGCGATCACCTCGATCCGTTCCGGGATCGTGAGGCCGGGCGTATCGGCCTCGACCAGGAAGGCGGAAAGCCCGCGCGCGCCCGGCGCCTCGCCGGTGCGGGCGAAGACGACGTAATGGTCGGCAATGCCGCCATTCGAGATCCAGCTCTTCTCGCCGTCGATGCGGACATGGGCGTTGCCGTCCGGCGTCGCCGTCGTCGCCATGGCGGCGACGTCGGAGCCCGCTTCCTTCTCGGAGAGGGCGAAGGCGGCGATGCGCTTGCCGGCCGCGACATCCGGCAGGATGCGCTGCTTCATCGCCTCGGAACCGGCGATGCTGATCGAGCCGGTGCCGAGCCCCTGCATGGCGAAGGCGAAATCGGCAAGACCGTCATGTGCCGCCAGGATCTCGCGGGCGAGGCAGAGCGTGCGCACGTCGAGCCTGTCGGCGAGCCCGCCATAGGCGACCGGCACGACGGCCTTCAGGAAGCCGGCCGCTCCCAAGGCCGCGACGCGCGCCCGGCAGGCCTCGTCGACATCGTCGTGAGGCAGGTCGGCGAGATAGGAATCGGCCCAGCCGGAGAGCTCGGCGGCGAAGGCGCGGTGGCTCTCCTCGAAGAACGGCCAGTCCAGCGTGTCGCCGAGAATGTCGAGGCCGAGCGGAGAGACGCTGCCCATCTCAGTTGCCCTCGAAGACCGGCTTCTGCTTCGCAGCGAAGGCGTGATAGGCGCGGGCAAAATCCTCTGTCTGCATGCAGAGCGCCTGCGCCACGGCTTCCGCCTCGATCGCACTCTCGACCGACATCGCCCATTCCATTTCGAGCATGCGCTTGGTCATCGCATTGGCGAAGGTCGGGCCATCAGCCAGCTCGGCGGCGAGCGCCTGAGCCTCGGACAGCACGGCCTCGGAGGGGCAGATGCGGTTGAGGAACCCCCAGCGCTCGGCCTCCTCACCTTTGAGCACACGGCCGGTATAGAGCAGCTCGGCGGCGCGGCCCTGGCCGATGATGCGCGGCAGCATTGCGCAGGCACCCATGTCGCAGCCGGCAAGGCCGACGCGGTTGAACAGGAAGGCGATCTTGCTGCCGGCCGTGCCGATACGCAGGTCGGACGCCATGGCGACAATGGCGCCAGCCCCGGCGCAGACGCCGTCGATGGCAGCGACGATCGGCTGCGGGCAGGCTCGCATCGCCTTGACCAGCTCGCCCGTCATCCGGGTGAATTTCAAGAGGTCCTTGGTCTCCATCGCGACCAGCGGCCCGATGATCTCGAAGACGTCGCCGCCCGAGGAGAAATTGCCGCCGGCGCCGGTGACGACGATCGCCTTGACCGCCTCCTCCTTCTGCGCGGCGAGGAAGAAATCCGTGAGCTCGCGGTAGCTTGCGAAGGTCAGCGGATTCTTTTTCTCAGGCCGGTTAAGCGTCACCGTCGCGACCTTGCCGGAGACCGAGAGGCTGAAATGCTCCGGCGTGAAGCCAGCGAGCGGCAGGGTGGTGGCGTTGGCGATCTGGGTCATCAGGCATCCCCCTTGGCGGCCTGGTCTGTCCGCCCCGCGATGGCGCGATGCAGCGAGCTCTTGGTCTGCCCGAGCAGCCGAAAGAGCTGAGCGATATCGGCCTGGTCGAGCCCCACGAAAAGCTCTGCGATCCACTCCTCGTGGCGCTCGGCCATGGCCCGGAAGAACTTGCGGCCCTGTGCGGTCAACGTGAGGATCTGCACGCGCCGGTCCTGCGGGGCGGAGCGCTTGTCGACCAGCCCATCCGTCACGAGGCCGGCGACGACGGCGGTGACGTTGCCGTTCGAGACCATCAGGCGCTGCGAGACCTCGCCGACCGTCATGCCGACGGCGGTCTTGTCGAGCTGCGCCATGAGGTCGAAGCGCGGCAGCGTCGTCTTGAACTCCTCACGCAGGCGGTTGCGGATCTCCGTCTCGATCAGGGTCGAGCAGGTCAGCATCCTCAGCCAGAGGCGCAACTCGTCCTTGTGGTCGCCGGGGCGCTCGCTGGCCTTGGTCTCGCGGTCGAGGATCAGGGAGGAGGAGGGCGTCTCCATCTCAGAACTCCCCGCCATTGATCATGAGCGACTGGCCCGTGACGGCATCGCTGCCTGCGCCACAGAGATAGAGCACAGCCGCCGCGACCTCTTCCGGCGCGATCAGCCGGCCCTGCGGATTGTCCTTGATCATGGCCGCGAGCGCCTCTTCGCGGCTCTTGCCGGTCTTGGCTGCGACGTTGTCGATGCTGGCGGTCGCCATGTCGGTATCGGCATAGCCCGGGCAGACGGCGTTGACGGTGACGCCGGAGCGCGCCGTCTCGAGCGCCAGCGATTTCACCAGCCCGACCACGGCATGTTTCGCGGCCGTATAGGCGCTAACATAGGGATAGCCACGATGTCCGGCAGTGGAGGCGATGGCGATCAAACGGCCGCGGCGGTGCTCCAGCATGGCCGGCAGCGCGGCGTGGAACAGGTTCACCGTGCCGATCAGGTTGATATCGAGCATCCGGCGGAAGCGCTCGCTGTCGCTGCGCATGAACGGACCGGTCTCGACCGCCCCGGCATTCGCGACGGCAATGTCGAAGGCATGCTGGCGGGAGAGCTTGTCCAGAGCCGCGGAGACCGAGGCCTCGTCGCGCACGTCGCAGGCAGCGCAATCGGCTGCCAGACCGGCCGCGACGGCCTCCTTCAAGGTCAATTCGTCGCGCCCGAGGATGCTGACCGTCGCGCCGGCTTGCGTCAGCGCGGCGGCGATGGCCCGGCCGAGGCCGCGTCCGCCGCCTGTAACCAGTGCACGCTGTCCCTGCAATGTCATGGCCGTTCGACCTCCGGCGACAAATATATTTTAAGTCTGAAGGAATTTGCAAGCGAGTTGACCGAGCCAGGAGATGGTGTCGCCCCGCAACGCACAATACCACGCTGGCAATGTGTTTCGGCGCGAGCATCCTCCCTGGCATCGCCGGGGACCTCGCAAAAGCCTCTTGAGTTCAAAAATATTTCAGGCTTAAAATAATTTCTCAAGCCGGATCGACCCGGCTCCCCGATGGAGGCGTCGATGCGTATCGCGGTTGTGGGCGGAGGACCGGCGGGGCTTTATTTCGCGCTGCTGATGAAGCGGGACTGGCCGGCGCTGTCGGTCGACGTCTTCGAGCGCAACCAGCCCGACGACACCTTCGGTTTCGGCGTCGTCTTCTCCGACCAGACGCTCGACACGTTCAAGGCGGCGGATGCGCAGAGCTATGCCGCGATCCGTGACAATTTCGCCTATTGGGACGATATCGAGATCCACTTCAAGGGCGACACTTTCCGCGTGCCCGGCAACGGCTTCTGCGGCTGCTCGCGCCGTTCGCTGCTGATGCTGGTGCAGGCGAGGGCGCGCGAGCTCGGCGTCAACCTGCATTTCGGCGAGGAGATCGCCGATATCGAGACGCTGAAGCGCGGCTACGATCTCGTCGTCGGCGCAGACGGCATCAACAGCCGCGTCCGCGAGAACTGGCGCGAGCGCTTCCAGCCGCAGACCGACCTGCGCCCGAACCATTTCACCTGGATGGGCTCGACCCGTCCCTTCGATGCCTTCACCTTCTTCTTCAAGCAGACGGAGCACGGGCTCTTCATCGCCCATTGCTACCAGTACGAGGCCGGCCGCTCGACCTGGGTGCTGGAGACCGACCCTGAGACCTTCGCGAAGGCGGGCCTCGGCGCGATGGACGAGGCGCAGTCGGCCGCCTTCCTAGAAGGCGTCTTCGCCGAGGAGCTGGAGGGCCATAAGCTCATCACCAACCGCTCGCTCTGGCGCAATTTTCCGATGATCCGCTGCCGCAACTGGGTGGTCGAGAATGTCGTGCTGATCGGCGACGCCAAGGCGACGGCGCATTTCTCGATCGGCTCCGGCACCAAGCTCGCGATGGAGGACGCCATCGCCCTGCACAAGGCAATGGGGCAGGCGAAGCTCGATGTCGCGGCCGGTCTAAAGCTGTTCGAAACGCAGCGCCGCGAGGAGGTCGAGAAGACCCAGCATGCGGCGGATGTCTCGCTGGTCTGGTTCGAGGAGCTCAAGCGCTTCTGGGATTTCGAGCCCCTGCGCTTTGCCTTCGGCCTGATGACCCGCTCGAAGGCGATCACCTACGATAATCTGGCGCTGCGCGCGCCGGAGATGGTCGAAGCCGTCGACAGGCTCGTCGCCGACGACCTCGGCGATCTCGCCAAGCGCCGGAAGGACGGCTCTCCCGTGCCGCCGGCCTTCCAGCCCTTCAAGCTGCGCGAGATGCGGATCGAGAACCGCATGACGCTCTCGCCGATGTGCCAGTATTCGGCTGAGGACGGCCTTCCGGGCGACTGGCACCTGATGCATTACGGCTCGCGCGCCATCGGCGGCCCCGGATTGGTCTTCACCGAGATGACCTGCGTCGCGCCCGATGCCCGCATCACGCCCGGCTGCACCGGCCTGTGGAACGACGCGCAGGAAGCGGCCTGGAAACGGATCGTCGATTTCGTGCACGGCCACTCGGCCGCGAAGATCTGCCTCCAACTCGGCCATGCCGGCCGCAAGGGCGCGACCAGGCTGATGTGGGAGGGCATGGATCGCCCGCTGCCGGAAGGCGCCTGGCCGATCATCTCGGCTTCGCCGCTGCCCTACTATCCCGAAAGCCAGGTGCCGCGCGAGATGACCCGCGCCGACATGGACCGGGTCAAGGCGGAATTCGTCGCTGCGGCTGAACGCGGCGAGCGAGCCGATTTCGACATGCTGGAGCTGCACTGCGCCCATGGCTATCTGCTGGCGAGCTTCCTTTCGCCGCTGACCAACAGGCGCACTGACGACTATGGCGGCTCGGTCGAGAACCGCCTGCGCTATCCGCTGGAGGTGTTCCGGGCGCTGCGTGAGGCCTGGCCGCGCGAGAAACCGATGTCGGTGCGCATCTCCGCGACCGACTGGGCCGAGGGCGGCCTCTCCGCCGCGGATTCCGTCGCGATCGCCGAGGCTTTCGCGGCCGAAGGCTGCGACCTCGTCGACGTCTCGACCGGTCAGACGGCGCGGGAATCGCGCCCGATGTACGGTCGCATGTTCCAGACGCCGTTCTCGGACCGCATCCGCAACGAGGCGGAGGTTGCGACCATGTGCGTCGGCAACATCACCACGGCCGATCAGATCAACACCATCATCGCCGCCGGCCGGGCCGATCTGGTCGCGCTCGGGCGGCCGCATCTGGCCGACCCGTCCTTCGTACTGCGGGCCGCCGCCTGGTACGGCGTCGATACCGACCAGCCGGTGCAATATGCGCCGGGCAAGGACCAACTCATGCGCAACACCCCGCGCGAGCGTCAGGACCTCGAAGAGCTGAAGCTCAAGGCCAAGCCGAGCCGCCACGCCCGCCCGGCCTGAGGCGGCCGCCAACCGCCGGGTCAGGCCGCGGCGGGTTGCCGGCCGGCTGGCGCGACGTCGGGGATGGTCGCCGCCGGGCGTTCGCCGAACGGGCTGGCGGCAGGTGGCTTCAGGCGAATCCGGAAGGCGAGATAGATCGCGGCCGCGGCGGAGAGCAATCCGAGATAGATGAGCAGCCCCTGCGGCCCCAACCCTTGCATGAAGGATGCCGACACCAGCGGCCCGATCGCCGAACCGGTTGCCCAGAGGAAGAGGAGCTGGGCCGAGAGGCCGAGCGCCCGCTCACGTCCGAGCCGGAAATAGGCATGGGCGACGGCGACCGTGTAGATCGGCATCGAGCCGGCGCCGATCAGCGCGAACAGCCCGAACAGCCACAGCCGGCTATGGGGCAGGGCGAACAGGAGCACCGCGCCGAGCGCCAGCGTGCAGAGCACGACCGAAATCGTGGCGCTCAGCATGATGATGCGGCTCTCCACGCGGTCCGCCAGCAGGCCGAGCGGCCATTGCAGCACCAGCGCGCCGATCTGGATCCCGGCGGTGAGGAGGATCGCCCATTTCTGGTCCAGGCCGATCAGGATGCCATAGGCCGGCGCGACGTTGGTGAGCGCTCCGCCCATGAGCCCGACATAAAGACAGCCGATCACCGAGGCCGGGGCGTATTGCCAGATCGTGTTGAGCCTCACGGAGATCACTTCTCCGGATTCCGGTCCCTTGGCGCGCGTCATGCCGACCGGGATCAGCGCCAGCGAGAAGACGGCGCTGGCGATCAGGAAGATGTCGTTCGACTGCATCGAGACATAGCCAGTGCCGATCTGCGAGCCGATCAGCGCGAGTCGGTTGAGGATCTGGTACATCCCGAAGATGCGGCCGCGCTGGCCCGCCTTCGCCTGTCCGCTGATCCAGCTCTCGATGCAGATGGCATGGCCTGCACCCGCGAAGCCCATTCCGAGCCGCGACAGCCCCCAGGCGTCGATCGGAGTCAGGGCGAAGCTCAGGGTGAACGCCGCCTGCAGCGCGGCGAAGACGGCGAAGGCGCGGATATGGCCGACCCGGCGAATGAAGGCGGGAATGACGAAGCAGCCGGCGAGGAAGCCGACCGAGTAGGCGGAGCCGACCACGCCGATGAGCAGCGGCGCCTTCTGCGCCAGCGCCATCTTGAGCGGGATGACCGTGTTCACGATCGTCGCCGCGATCTGGAGGGCGAGCGCGCCGCCGACGATCGCTCCGAGGGCAGCGACCGAGCTGGTCTTCGCCTCCGCCGGTGTCACAGGAGGCGCGGCCTCCGGGGAGGCCGAGTCTGCGGTTTGCGGTCCTGTCGACATATCCGATTCGGCAAAGCTGGGCGCGAAGAGCGCCCCGTTTTCGCTGGTAAAGATGGACTAATCGGGGCGGGCAGGCCAGCAAAAAACCTCTCCGTCATGGCCTGGGTCCGCGCCATCATGGTGCCGCCTTTGCGTGGCCTTTCGGCCGGCCGCGGCGAAGCTGCCGCGCCATCGCGCATCCCTCGAAAATGCTCGGCCGGGTTCACTGACGATTAACCAAAACGGCGCCTTATCGAAAGAGAATCAGGTTTTGGTTCTCCCTGCATGGCCGGATGCAACGTCTCGGGCCGCGGGTCCCCTCGCGACGGGGCCTTGCGGAACGGGCGCGTCTCCGTCGAAGCGGGGCGTGGCGTAGGCGTGTCGAGAGTGCGGCGAATGAGCTATGGCAGACATGCGCGGCGGGGCGGGGCGCCCCATCTGCGTCTTCGGCGTCGTCGCAGGCCGTTCGGCCGGACGCTGTTCTGGGCCGCGGCGCTTTGCCTGGGCGCCATGACCGGCTTCAAGGTGCTGGACCACGTCGCGCCGCGCGATCCGGATGTCCAGCTCGCGGGTGGTCCCGCAAGGTCTCCCGCTCCTATCCCGATCGTGCCCGAGCCTGCGCGTCCGGTCGGCGGAGTGACGCCGCGGGCCTATAGCGGCTTGCTCGATCCGGGTCTTTCCGGCGCTACCCCGTCATCGCTCGCGCAAAACCGCCCGGTCGGCTCGGCGATGCGCCTGGCTTCGGTGCCGGAGGCGCTCGACCTCCCGGATTCCGAGCCGGTCCTGCCGCTGCCCTCGCAAGCGCCGGTGAGCCTTGCAGAGAGGGCCGGGCCGCAGCCCGCCACGCGTCCCGCCGAGCTGATCGCATCCCTGCCGCCGCAAACACCCTCGTCCGAGGTCGAAGGTCCCGTGCCGGGGGCGGCGCCGATGCCGGTGCCGAGGCCGGCCGAGCTCGAGATGCCGTCTGAGACCCGGCCGCAGCGGCTGGCGCAGCAGCCGGCGATTGGCGCCCGCCGCAGCCGGACGGCAGCAGCGACCGCGCCAACGCCCGAGGATAACCGCAACTTCTTCGAGAAGCTGTTCGGCGTGCAGAAGCCGGCGGCCGGCACAGCTCTCGCCTATGCCGCTCCGCAGGATGATGTCGTCGACCGCGGGCGCGTCACTCGCCTGAGCCCTTCGGCCGGAACGCCGCCGCGGACGGCGGAGGCCGGCACGGCGATCTACGACATCAGCGCCAAGATGGTCTACATGCCCAATGGCGAGCGGCTGGAAGCCCATTCGGGCCTGGGCGACTACCTCGACGATCCCCGTTACGCCCATGTCCGGATGAAGGGCGTCACCCCGCCGCACACCTATACGCTGACCGAACGCGAGGCGCTGTTCCACGGCGTGCGAGCGATCAGATTGAACCCGGTCGGCGGTTCGGGGGCGATCCATGGTCGAGCCGGATTGCTCGCGCACACCTTCATGCTGGGCCCACGCGGCGATTCGAACGGTTGCATCTCGTTCAGGGACTACGACCGCTTCCTGCAGGCCTTCCTGCGCGGTGAGGTCAAGCGGCTGGTCGTGGTCGCGAGCCTCTGAGCCTGCCGCGACGGACCCCGGGCGATGTTCAGGCCGGCTGTCCGTCGTTACGGCGCTCTTCGATCGCGTCGACCCGATCCGGGTAGAAGGCGAGATGGCCTGCGATCTGCGCCACGGCCGGATGCGGCTCCTCATAGGTCCAGACGGCGTCAGTTGACCGGGTCCCGTCGGCCGTGATCGAGAAATAGGCGGCCTCGCCCTTGTAGGGGCAATGGGTTGTGGTTTTCGAGCGCGTGAGGAAGGCCATGTTGGTATCCGCGCGCGGAATATAGTGCACCGGCGGATAACTCGCTTCGCGCAAGGTCAGGGCCGCGCGCGTGTCCGCGATCACTTCCCCGCCCGCGGTGACGACGACGCGGTGGCGATTGGGCGCGATTGTGATCGGATGATCGGGACCGGGAATCTTCACGCTGCGGGTCATGGGAGGCTCCTGATAGGCGCGAGGGGCGGGCACCGCCGCCCGCGCGGGAACCGTCCGGTGATCGATGCGGCCTTCGGCCGTCGCCTCACCCGTTCGCCGCCTTGGGGGCGGAGGAACCTTTCGCCGGCGCCTTCTCGGCCGAAGACTTCTTGGCCGCCGGCTTCTTGGCGGGAGCCTTCTTCGCCGGCGCCTTGGCCTTTGCGGCGCCGGCAGCCTTCGCCTTGCCCTTGGCACCGCCTTTCGTCGCCGCCTTGGCATTGACCAGCTCGATCGCCTGTTCGAGCGTCAGCGCGTCGGGCGATTGCGTCTTCGGCAGGGTCGCGAAGATCTTGCCCCAGGCGACGTAGGGGCCGTATTTGCCGGCCTTCACTTCCAGAGCGCCACCGTCGGGATGGTCACCGAGCGCCCGGCCCGGTGTCGCGGCCGCGCGGCCGCCGCGCCCGCCGCCGTTCTCCTTGGCAACGATCAGGTCGATGGCGCGGTTGGCGCCGAGTTCGAGCACGTCGTCGTCCTTGTCGATATTGGCGTAGGTCCGGCCGTGCTGGACATAGGGCCCGTAGCGGCCGATGCCGACCAGGATCGGTTCCCCCGATTCCGGATGCTTGGCCACTTCGCGCGGCAGGGAGAGCAGGGCGAGCGCCTTCTCCAGCGTAACGCTTGCCGGGCTCATGCCTTTGGGCAGGCTGGAGCGCTTGGGCTTATCGCCCTCGCCGAGCTGGATATAGGGGCCGAAGCGGCCGTCGCGCAGCGTGACTTCGAGATTGGTCACCGGGTCGGTGCCGAGGATGCGCACGCCCGGCGTACCCTGGCCGCCCTCGGCGCTGGCTTCGCCATCGGCGGCGGGGACGGAGAGGGGACGTGTATAACGGCATTCCGGGTAGTTCGAGCAGCCGACGAAAGCGCCGAACTTACCGAGCTTCAGCGAAAGCTGGCCGTTGCCGCAATTCGGGCAGACGCGCGGGTCGGAACCATCGGCCTTCTTCGGGAAGATATAGTCGCCGAGGATGCCGTTCAGTGCCTCCAGCACGTCGCCGACGCGCAGATCCTTGGTCTCGCCGATCGAGGCCTGGAACTCGTCCCAGAAGGCCCGCAGCAGCGCTTTCCAGTCGATCTCCGCATTCGAGACGCGGTCGAGGTTCTCTTCGAGGTTCGCCGTGAAGTCGTATTCGACATAGCGGCCGAAAAAGCTTTCCAGGAACGCCGTCACCAGCATGCCCTTGTCCTCGGGCACGAGGCGCTTCTTCTCGATGCGGACGTATTCACGGTCGCGCAGGGTCGAGAGCGTTGCTGAATAGGTCGACGGCCGGCCGATGCCGAGCTCTTCCATGCGCTTGATCAGGCTGGCTTCGGAATAGCGCGGCGGCGGCTCGGTGAAATGCTGGTCGGCGGCGATCGCGCGCTTCTCCAGCTTGTCGCCTGCCTTCATCGCCGGCAGCTTCTTGGAATCCTCGTCTTCCTCGTCGTCGCGGCTTTCCTGATAGAGCGTCAGGAAGCCGTCGAAGAGCACGACCTGTCCGGAGGCACGCAGTTCGAGGTTCCGGGCGCCGACCTTGGCCGCGATGTCGACCGTCGTGCGCTCCATCTCGGCCGATTCCATCTGGCTCGCGATGGTGCGCTTCCAGATCAGTTCGTAGAGCTTGGCCTGCTCGGGTTCGAGATGGCGCGCGACCATGGCCGGCAGGCGGCCGAGATCGGTCGGGCGGATGGCCTCGTGGGCCTCCTGCGCGTTCTTGGCCTTGACCGTGTATTTGCGCGGGGCGTTCGGGACGTATCTGTCGCCGAATTCCTTGCCGATGACGCGCCGTGCCGCGGCGATGGCCGAGCCGTCCATGTCGACGCCGTCGGTACGCATATAGGTGATCAGGCCGACCGTCTCGCCGCCGATATCGACGCCTTCATAGAGCCGCTGGGCGAGCTGCATGGTCCGCGCCGGGGCGAGGCCGAGCTTGCGCGAGGCCTCCTGCTGCAGCGTCGAGGTCTGGAAGGGCGGCTGCGGATGGCGCTTGACCGGCTTGGCCTCGACCTCGCTGACGGTGAAGAGCGCGGATTCCAGCGCCGCCTTGAAGGCCTTGGCCTCATCCTCGTTGCCGATGTCGAGACGGGCGATCTTTTTGCCGTCGGCGCCGACGAGGCGCGCCTCGAAGGTCTGGCCGGATTCCGTCGCGAGCGTCGCGACCAGCGACCAGTATTCACGGGCCCGGAAGGCTTCGATCTCGCGCTCGCGGTCGCAGACGAGGCGCAGCGCCACCGATTGCACGCGGCCAGCGGAGCGGGCACCCGGGAGCTTGCGCCACAGCACCGGCGACAGCGTGAAGCCGACGAGATAGTCGAGCGCCCGCCGCGCCAGATAGGCATCGACCAGCGCCTGGTCGATGGCGCGCGGATTGGCCAGCGCCTTCTGCACGGCGTCCTTGGTGACGGCGTTGAAGGTGACGCGCTCGACGGGGATGCCCTTCAGCACGCGCTTCTGGTTCAGCGCCTCCAGCACGTGCCAGGAGATCGCCTCGCCTTCGCGATCCGGGTCGGTGGCGAGGATCAGCTTCTCCGCGCCCTTCACGGCGCGCGCGATCTCGGCCACCTGCTTGGCGCCGCGGCCCTCGATCTCCCATTTCATGGAGAAGTCGTTGTCGGGCTCGACCGAGCCGTCCTTGGCCGGCAGGTCGCGGATATGCCCGAACGAGGCGATCACCTCGTAGTCGGAGCCCAGATATTTATTGATCGTCTTGGCCTTGGCCGGCGACTCGACGACGAGGAGCTTCATGATCTTGGTCTCGATGACAGCCCTGATCAGAGCGCGGAACCGGCCGGATGGACGGTTCCGCGACCCGCAAGACCGCTGCGGTTCGGAAGTGCGCGCGAAATTGGTTCAGCGGAGAAGCGGTGTCAAACGGCGATTGCGCTTTGCCTGGCGCAGCGGACCGTTTAGGGCCTTTCTCCGGCTCGGGCCAGGACATGGGGAGGCGAGCGTGTCGTCGCAAGCACAGATCAGGCGCCTGACCGCGCTGGACATTCGCAGACGCAAGGCGGCCGAGCCCATCGTGTCGCTGACCGCCTATACGGCGCCGATGGCGGCGCTGGCCGATCGGCACTGCGATTTCCTGCTCGTCGGAGATTCCCTGGGCATGGTCGTACACGGCCTCGACAGCACCGTACCTGTGACCCTGGAAATGATGATCCTGCACGGCCAGGCAGTGATGCGCGGCTCGCGGCGGGCGCTGGTCGTCATCGACATGCCCTTCGGCAGCTATGAGGAAAGCCCGGAGCAGGCCTTCCGCAATGCCGCCCGCATCATGCAGGAGACCGGCTGCGGCGCGGTCAAGCTCGAGGGCGGTCAGCGCATGGCCGCGACCATTCGCTTTCTCGTCGAGCGCGGCATCCCGGTGATGGCCCATGTCGGGCTGACGCCGCAGGCCGTCAATGTGCTCGGCGGCTTCAAGGCACAGGGGCGTGAGCGTGCCGAATGGCCCGCGATCACCGCCGACGCCGAGGCGGTGGCCGCGGCCGGGGCCTTCGCCGTGGTGCTCGAGGCGGTGGCCGAGCCGCTCGCCGCCGGGATCACAGCAAAGGTCGCGATCCCGACGATCGGCATCGGCGCCTCGGCGGCCTGCGATGGCCAGGTGCTGGTGCTCGACGACATGCTGGGCCTGACCGGGCGCGTGCCGAAATTCGTCAAGCTCTTCGGCAACCTCGCCGAGGACGTCGACAAGGCGGTGGCGGGCTACGCCGCCGAAGTCCGGGCCCGGCGTTTCCCGGGGCCGGAGCATGTCTACACGGTGAAGGAGAGCTGAGCCCGCTCAGCTCCGCGCCGCCAGCAGCCGGTCGATGAAGCCCTCGGTCGAGGCGCCGTTGATCCACCGCAGCACTGCCACGATGTCCTGTTCGGGCTCGACCCAGATCACGTTGCTGCCGGCGCCGAGTGCCGAGAAGGCGGTCTCGGGCAGGCCGGGTCGCGCCGCCGGCCCGCGCGCCAGCCACCAGAGATAGCCGTAGTTGCCGAGCGTGGGAGAGGGCGTCAGCGAGCGCTCGATCCAGTCGCGCGACACGATCTGCCGGCCGTTCCATTCGCCCCGGCGTGCCATCAGCAGGCCGAAGCGGGCATGGTCGCGCGCACCGATGAAGAGCCCGCCGCCCCAATGCCCGCCGCCGGGCACGGACTGGATGCGCTTCCCGTCGATCTCGACGAAGGAGGAGCTGTAGCCTTCCCAGCGCCAGTCGGGCGAGGCGCCGATCGGGTCCATGATCCGCTCGCGCAGCACCTCGGGCAGCGGCCGGCGAAAGAGCTGGAGAAGGGCATAGGACAAGACGTTCACGCGCACGTCGTTGTATTCGTAGAAGGAGCCCGGCTCCTTCAGGTCGCGGCGCTGGCCCTTGCGGCTGTTGTCGGCGCCGGGGCCGATCTGGCGGTTGTGGTCGACCTGGTCGGACTTGCCGAACAATTCGCCCTGCCACTCGCTCGATTGCTGCAGCAGGTGCCGCCAGGTGATCTTGCCGTTATGCGGCCCGGCGAAGGCCGGATCTTCGAGGCTTTGGCCCACGGGCTCCTCGACATCCCGGATCAGCCTCTCGCCGAAAGCGATGCCGGCAAGCACCGAGAGATAGCTCTTGGCGATCGAGAAGGTCATGTCGGTGCGGGTGGTGTCGCCCCATTCGGCGACGATGCGCCCGTCCTTCAGGACGAGTCCTGCCGGCCCCCCGCGCTCGCGCACCGGTCCGACGATCTCGGTCCAGGGCCCGGTCTCGTTCCACTCGACATTCCCGACATAGCTGCCGCCCGGGTAGTACAGGCTGCGCGGCCAGGGGCTTTCGTGCGCCTGCGCGAAGACGACGGCCTCGGCGAGCCTGCTGGCGTCGAAGCCGGCCTCGGCCGGCGCGATCGTCTGCCAGGCGCTCCCATGCGGGGCGGGGACATGAGCTTGGGAGGAGCCGGACACGCTGTGATCCTTTCGAGGCAGGCAGCCGGTTTCGCCGAAAGCGCCTGGTTGCGCAAGGAAGCAGCGGAGCCTCCTGCGTGGGTGGCGGGACGGATATGACGGCATCGCTGTTCAAAATAGATGTAGAGGCAACTATTGTCATTGCATCTAAGAGGGTGCCATGGCCTCCGAGCGCGCAAAGGACATGATCGGCCGCACGATCGCGCGGGCTGCCCGCTTGTGGAGGCGGGCGGTCGATATCCGGCTGCAGGCTTACGGCCTCACCGAGGCGACGTGGCTGCCGCTGCTGCACCTGTCGCGCGCCGCCGAGCCGATGCGCCAGAAGGACCTGGCGGCTTCGCTGAATCTGGACGGTTCCACGGTCGCTCGCTTGCTCGACGGTCTCCAGGCCGCCGCGCTGATCGAGCGCCGGGAGGATGAGACCGACCGCCGGGCCAAGACGATCCACCTGACGCCGGAGGCCGGGCAACTGGTCGCGCAGGTCGAAGCGATCTCGCGCGAGGTGCGGCTCGCGACGATCCTGGACATCCCGGACGCGGATATCGAGCGCACGGCTGCGGTCCTCGAGCGGATCTGCTCGGCGCTCGCCACGCTGACCGAAAGCGACGTTGCATGACGAAGACCACCGACATGTCTGTGCAGCGTGCGCCGCTGTGGCTGCTGGCGCTGATCACCTTCAGCGGCACGCTTGCCATGCATGTCTTCGTGCCGGCGCTGCCGCTGGCCGCGCGCGATCTCGAGGCCAGCGCCGGTTCGCTCCAGCTCACGATCAGCTTCTACATCCTCGGGCTTGCCTTCGGGCAGCTCTTCTACGGGCCGATCTCGGACCGCTTCGGCCGCCGTCCCGTCCTGATGGTCGGCTTGACCGTCTATACGCTGGCCAGCATCGCCGCGGCATTCACGCCCAGCGCCGAGGCGCTCGTCGCGACGCGGCTGCTGCAGGCGCTCGGCGGTTGCGCCGGGCTCGTGCTCGGCCGTGCCATCGTGCGCGATGGTTCAGGCATGGCCGATTCGACCCGCCGGCTCGCCACCATGAACCTGATCGTCGTCCTCGGGCCGGGCATCGCGCCGCTGATCGGCACCGCGGTATCGGAGACGCTTGGCTGGCGTGCGCTCTTCATCGGCCTTGCCGCGATGGGCGTCGCCAATCTGCTGCTCACCTGGCGCGTGCTGCCGGAGACGGCGCGGCCGGGCGCAGGCGTCGATTTCCGCTCGGTGCTCAGGGGCTATCGCCAGCTCATGCGCTCGCCCGCCTATCTCGGTTATGCGATCGGCGGCGGCCTCGCGACCACGCCGATGTACGCTTTCATCAGCGCGGCACCCTTCATCTTCACCACCGAGCTGGGCCGGCCGGCGCATGAGGTCGGTACCTACCTCGCCTTCGTCGTCGCCGGGATCTGGCTCGGCAATCTCGGTTCCAGCCGCCTCGTCGGCAGCGTCCGCGTCGGCTGGCTTCTGAGCGGTGGCAGCGCGATCAGCCTGCTGGGCGCGCTGGTGCTGACCGGGAGCGCCGTCTCCGGCCATCTCGGCGTTGCCTCGGTCCTGGCAGGTGCCTCGCTCTTCACCTTCGGGGCTGGCGTCGCCAGCGCGCCGGCCCTCGCCGAGGCGCTGAGCGTCGATCCCCGCCTCGCAGGGTCGGCCTCAGGCTTCTACGGCTTCATCCAGATGGCGATCGGCGCCTTCGCGACCTCGCTGGTGGGGCTGGGCGGGACGCCGGCGCTGTCCTCCGGCCTCGTGCTGACGGCTGCGGCTCTGGGAGCCCAGCTCTGCTTTGCATTGGCCCTGCGCGCGGCCCGCCTCGCCGCCGTCCAGCGTCTCGCGGCCGTCCCGGGAGAGTGAGAGGCTAACAAGGCTTTGATGGTCTCCAAGCCTTGCGCCGCGCCCGACTCGGGCCTAAGAACCCGGCTTCAAATGACATCGCCAGCGCCGCTCTATCCGCACCGTCACCTGCTCGGCATCGAGGGGCTGTCCCATCTCGACATCGAGGCGCTGTTGGACCGGGCGGAGAACTATGTCGCGCTCTCCCGGCAGGTCGAGAAGAAGGCGGCGACGCTGCGCGGCCGTACCCAGATCAACCTGTTTTTCGAGCCTTCGACCCGGACGCAGGCCTCCTTCGAGCTCGCGGGCAAGCGCCTCGGCGCGGACGTCATGAACATGTCGGTCGCCTCCTCCTCGGTGAAGAAGGGCGAGACGCTGATCGACACCGCAGCGACCCTCAACGCGATGCGGCCCGATATTATCGTCGTGCGTCATCACGCGGCCGGCGCGGTCAACCTGCTCGCCCGCAAGGTGAGCTGCTCGGTGGTGAATGCCGGCGACGGTGCCCATGAGCACCCGACTCAGGCCCTTCTCGACGCGCTGACGATCCGCCGCAACAAGGGCCGCATCCAGGGACTGACGGTGGCGATCTGCGGTGACATCCTGCATTCGCGCGTCGCCCGCTCCAACATCATCCTGCTCAATGCGCTCGGCGCCAAGGTGCGCCTGATCGCGCCCTCGACGCTGATGCCGCCTGGCATCGAGCGCATGGGCGTCGAGCTCTTCACCGACATGAACAAAGGGCTCGAAGGCGCTGACATCGTGATGATGCTGCGCCTTCAGCTCGAACGCATGCATGGCGCCTTCGTGCCGTCCTCGAAGGAGTATTTCCGTTATTACGGGCTCGACCGCGAGAAGCTGGAGCGCGCCGCGCCCGACGCGTTGGTGATGCATCCCGGGCCGATGAACCGCGGCGTCGAGATTTCCTCGGAGGTCGCCGACGGGGCCCAGTCGCTGATCCGCGAGCAGGTCGAGATGGGGGTTGCGGTCCGTATGGCGGTGCTGGACGCGCTTGCGCAGCACCTGCCGAATGTCTGAGGTCGATGGCGGCCCCGCGCGCCTGGTGGCTGGGAGCGTTGCGGCGGGCGCGGTTCGTCATCGTGGGGCTCTATCTCGTCGTCGCGGCCGGCTATCTCTGGGCCGACCCGCGCGCTGGCTGGACGTGGTTCATCGTCGTCGCCGGCGGCTTGCTCTGCTGTCTGTTCTGGGGGTTCGTCACCCGCCGGAGCTTCGTCTTCACGCGCCGCCCGGCTTCTGACGGCGGCAATGGATCCGGTCATGGCTGAAACGCAGGATATCGCCATCGTCAACGCCCGCCTGGTCGACCCGGCGACGGGGCGGGAGGGCGCGGGCTCTGTGCTGCTGCGCAACGGCACGATTGCGGACGTCGAGTGGGGCGCGGCACCGGCGACGGGCGAAGGCGTGCATCGCATCGATGCGAAGGGGCTCGTCCTGGCCCCGGGCCTGATCGACCTTCGCGCCTTCCTCGGCGAGCCCGGCGCGGAGTTCCGCGAAACGCTCGGTACCGGCTCGCATGCAGCGGCGGCCGGCGGTGTCACCACCATCGTCTGCCGGCCCGATAC
>NZ_MKSQ01000014.1:130549-134086 GCF_001898115.1 Allobosea sp. 67-29
TTCCTCCAGCGTCGTGCGCGCGACAAGGCGATCGTCAACGTCCTGCCGTCCGCGGCTCTGACCAAGGGGCTGGAAGGCAGGGAGATCACGGAATTCGGCCTGCTGCTGGAGGCCGGTGCGGTCGCCTTCGGCGACGGCGCCAGGGCGCTGCGCAACCCGCAGGTGATGCGCCGTGCCATGATCTATGCCGGCAATTTCGACGCCCTGATCATGAACCATGTCGAGGACCCGGAGCTGCGCGGCTCGGGCGTGATGAACGAGGGCGAGTTTGCCAGCCGCAAGGGCCTGCCGGGCATCCCGCCCGAGGCTGAAACCGTGATGCTGGAACGGGACCTGCGGCTCGCCCGCGCGACCGGCGCCCGCTACCACGCGACCATGATCTCCTGCGCGGAATCGGTCGATCTGGTGCGCCGCGCCAAGCAGGATGGTGCGCGGGTCACCTGCGGCGTCTCGATCAACAACCTTACCCTCAACGAGAACGACGTCGGCGATTACCGCACCTTCTGCAAGGTCTCGCCGCCGCTACGCACCGAGGATGAGCGCCTCGCGATCGTTGCGGCCCTGGCCGAGGGCGTGATCGACGTCATCGTTTCCGACCACGACCCGCAGGATGTCGAGACCAAGCGACAGCCCTTCGCCGAGGCCGCCGACGGCGCTCTCGGCATCGAGA
Source organism: Allobosea sp. 67-29 (assembly GCF_001898115.1). Classification (GTDB taxonomy): domain Bacteria; phylum Pseudomonadota; class Alphaproteobacteria; order Rhizobiales; family Beijerinckiaceae; genus Allobosea. The sequence continues at coordinate 131,220 of NZ_MKSQ01000014.1, forward strand.
CCATGCTGCCGGCGGCGCTGCGGCTGGTGCAGGCCGGGCAAATGACGCTGCCGCGATTGCTGGCGGCGCTGTCGAGCAAGCCGGCTGGCCTGCTCGCGCTCGCAGGCGGCCGCTTCGCGCCCGGCGCCCCGGCCGATCTGATCCTGCTCGATCCCGAGGCGCCCTTCGTCGTCGACAAGCGCAAGCTGAAGTCGCGCGCCAAGAACTCGCCCTTCGACGAAGCCCGCCTGCAGGGCATCGTCCAGACCACCTTCGTCGGCGGGCGGGTGGTCTACGAAGCCGAACTTGGCTAGCCTGCGGCGGGGGCAGGGTTTGGAAGGGGTGGCATGAGCGAGATTCTGAACTGGAGCCTGTCCGGTTCCGCCACGCTGATCGCGCTCGTCGTCGGCTATCTCTTCGGCTCCATCCCCTTCGGCATCATCCTGACGAAGCTCGCCGGCGGGCCCGATCTGCGGAGTATCGGCTCGGGCAACATCGGCGCGACCAACGTCCTGCGCACCGGCAACAAGAAGCTCGCCGCTGCCACGCTCGTCGGCGACATGCTGAAAGGCACCGTGGCCGTGCTCGTCGCCTGGCACTGGCTCGGCGGGCCGCAGGCGGCGCTGATCGCGGCGGTCGGCGCCTTTCTCGGCCATCTCTTCCCGGTCTGGATCGGCTTCAAGGGCGGCAAGGGCGTCGCGACCTATCTCGGCGTGCTGATCGGCCTCAACGGCTGGATCGCTCTCGCCTTCGCGGCGATCTGGCTCGCGGTCGCCTGGCTCTCGCGCTATTCCTCGCTCTCGGCGCTGACGGCGAGCGTGCTAGCACCGCTGCTGCTCTGGTTCGCCGTCGGGATGCATCAGGCCGCCGCGGTCATGGCCGTCCTCACCCTGCTGCTGTGGATCATGCATCGCACCAACATTTCCCGTCTGCTGGCGGGAAATGAAGGCAGGATCGGCCAGAAGGGCTGAGCGGCATGGTGGCTGGCATCGCCCTGTCCGATAGCCAGCGCCTCGATTGGCTGAGGCTGATCCGCAGCGAGGGCATCGGCCCGCGCGGCTTCCGGTCTCTTACGAATCGGTTCGGCGGTGCCGGTGCGGCGCTGGAGGCCTTGCCCGATCTCGCCCGGCAGGCCGGGCGAAGCGTCCGCATCTGTTCGCTGGCCGAAGCCGAGCGGGAGACCGAGGGCCTCGCGCGCCTCGGCGGCCGCTTCATCGCCCTTGGTGAGGCCGATTATCCGCGGCCGCTCCAGGCCATCGACGCCGCTCCGCCCGTGTTGGCGCTCCTGGGCGATGCCGCCGTGATCGGCAGGCCGGCCGTGGCGATGGTGGGCTCGCGCAACGCCTCCGCGGCGGGGCTCGCCCTGACCCGCCGGCTGGCGCGCGAGATCGGCGAGGCCGGCTTCATCGTCGTGTCCGGCCTCGCCCGCGGCATCGACACCGCCGCGCATGAGGCGAGCCTTGCCAGCGGGACGGTGGCGGTCCTGGCCGGCGGGCTCGACCGGATCTACCCCGCGCAGAACAGCGGGCTTGCGGAGCGCATCGCCCGCAGTGGCGCGCTCGTCAGCGAGATGCCGCTCGGCTGGGAGCCGCGGGCGCGCGACTTTCCGCGCCGCAACCGCATCGTCTCTGGGCTGGCGCTCGGCACCGTCGTCGTCGAGGCGGCACGCCGCTCCGGCTCGTTGATCACGGCGCGCTTCGCCAACGAGCAGGGACGCCAGGTCTTTGCCGTGCCGGGATCGCCCCTTGATCCCCGTGCCGAAGGCGGAAATCATTTGATCCGCGACGGTGCCACGCTTTGCACGGCCGGCGCGGACGTCGTCGAAGCGCTGCAACCCATGCTGGAGCGCCCGAGTGATCTTTTCGGAGCGCCCGGCCTGTTGCGCGAACACGCTGCCGCGGACGCGCTCCCGCCCCTCTGGGACGATTGGGATGGGTCCAGCGCCTCCGAGCCATCCTCCAGCGGCGCGGCCGGATTGATGCCGGTCCGGTTTGCGCCGAGCCCGCTTCCCCTCGATCCCCCGCGGCCTGTCGAAGACGGCAATCTCGGTCGGCATCTGCTCGACCTGCTGAGTCCAACCCCCGTCGCGCTGGATGATCTGGTCAGGGCCAGCGGTCGCTCGGCGCGAGAGGTGGGCCGGGCCTTGGTCGAGCTGGAGCTCGCCGGCGCAGTGCTTCGCCATCCGGGCGGTGGCCTCTCGCGCGTGCATTAGGGGGCGGAGCAGGCCGCCCCGGTCTGGCGACCTGGATCAGTTGGCGAGGTCCCGCTCGGCGATGATCTCGATCTGCGCAGACGCCTCGATCCGAGCCATCTCGAGGAAATATGACAGGGCATCGAGCTTGGCGGACCGGGCCATCACCCGCAGCTCCGCGGCCATTCCCTCGATATAGGCAGCGACTTCGAACGGAGAGAGGGGCGGCGCCGGCAGCACGGCTCGCCGCGCGTCGTCGTCGTAAGGGAGTATCTTCTTGGCCGTAGGCATCGCGGGCAGGCTCCCTCTCATGTTCGCCAGAGCCGCCGGCTCCAGGCCGATGATGCAATCATAGAGTGCATCAGTTAAAATTTTCAAGTTTTGGGATAATTGTATCGACGGCTGCCGCCGCCGTGTCGTCCGGGAGCGCTGCGCCGAGGAACAACGGTTCCGCCCGGCCGTTTTGATTGCGGATACCAAATGCCTCCCGCATGCGGCGGCGCCGAAAGCAGGCCGCGATGGCGGTATTCGAGCCGCCTCAATGATGCCGCGATTGGTTCAGGCGCCGTTCAAGCGAAAGGGGCCATGATCTTCGCAAGATTCGGGGCTCGCCCCGGGAAAGGAGATATCGTCATGATGTCTTTGAGAAAGAAATGGATTGTCGCTCTGACTGCCGCCAGTGTCGCGGCGGGGACTG
>NZ_MKSQ01000014.1:134108-375581 GCF_001898115.1 Allobosea sp. 67-29
AGGCTCGACAAGGCGCAGGCCGCATACAGCCAGTATCGTCACCGCCATTATCGGGGCGGATGGCGCGGGCCGTCGCGCGGCGGCGCGATCGCGGCCGGCATCGGCCTGGGCATTCTGGGTGCGGCCGCTGCTGCGGCGAGCGCTCGCTCCTATGATCCCTACTACGACGGCTACTATGCCGCTCCGCCGCCGGTCTATGTCGCGCCGCGTTACGCGCCTTATGGCTACTACGCTGCGCCCTACGACTTCCGCGACGACCGCTATCGCTGAGCTGCGGCGTCATCGCGCCTGATATATGTCATCGGCCCGCGCCATGGTGCGGGCCGATTCTCACCGCGTTCGCGGTTCCTGCAGGTTGGGGGACACCACCGAAATGACGATGTTTCGATCCGTATTGCTGGCGGGGCTGGGGCTGGCCGTTGTCGGCTTGGCCACACTGCAACCCGCCTCGGCCCAGTATTACGGTGGCGGTCATGAGCGCGGCTGGGACGACGGCGGTGCGCGCAGGGGGTATGGCCGCGACGACCGCCGCGAGTTCGATCGCCGCGACGGCTACCGGCGGGACGGCTATGATCGCCGCGATTATGGCCGGCGTGAGAGCTATGGCGATCGGCGCCCCGCCAATCCGATGGCGGGGATGACGATCGAGGAACAGAAGCGCGCCATCAAGAACCAGCGCGAGGCGCAGAAGAAGGCCTTCAAGAAGGGCCTCCTCTTCAATCGCTAGGCCCGTTTCGCTAGGCTTGGATCAGCCGGGACGTTCGCAGGACCGTTTCCCCGGCGGGATCCGGGCCGACGCGGTGGCTGCAGCCGCCGCGCTGGGGCGGTCGCAGGATCGCGGGGTTGGCGGCCGTCACGCTTCGAACTCTTCGTCGCCTTCGGGCGCCGGGGCGAGGCGGGCGAGCCGATCCAGCGCACCTTGCAGGATATAGGCCGCCGCCATCTTGTCGACCACCGCCGCCCGCTTGGCGCGCGAGGCATCGGCATCGAGCAGGGTGCGCGTTACCGCCAGCGTCGACATCCGCTCGTCCCAGAACACGATCGGCTGGTCGGTCAGAGGCGAAAGATTGCGCACGAAGGCCCGCGTCGATTGCACCCGCGGCCCTTCGCTGCCGTCCATGTTGAGCGGCAGGCCGATCACCAGCCCTGCCACGCTGTATTTTGCCGCGATCTTGAGCAGGGCGGCAGCATCGACCCCGAATTTGACACGCTGGATCGTCTCGAGCGGCGTCGCGATGCGGCGCTCGACGTCCGACAGGGCGAGCCCGATCGTCTTGGTGCCGAGATCGAGCCCGAGCAGCCGTGCATGCGCCGGCAGGTCGAGGAAGCTTTCGAGCGGGACGATGGCGCTGGTCATTCCTGCGCGGTACCACGCCCGGCCGGCGCTTGCGAGCGTTCGCGCCCGGCGAGCGGGCGTTGCGCGGCGGGAATGGCCGTCGCCGCGCCGATATCGGGCCTGATCGCTCGCACAGGCTGCCCGATCGCCCTATCGTCGCCGCCGCCATGGAAGGATATCCCGTGCCGGCGCGCATCTCGCTCCAGACCCCCGACAAATCCCTGCTCGGTGCCTATCAAGCGGCGCTGCGCGGCGGCTGGTCGCCGAATACGACGCGCGACGTTGCGCCCGAGCATCTCGCCGCCATCGCCGCCGATCCCGACGCCTTCCTCGCCGAAATCCGCGGCGGCCCCGGCCGCATCCGCCTGCCGGACGGCCGTGAGGTCGATCGCATGCCCGGACCGACACGCTGGATCTTCGCCGAGGATCGGCCGGAACGCCCTTTCATCGGCTCGATCAACCTGCGCTGGCAGGAGGATGCCGCGGGCCGGCCGGTGCTGGCCTTGCCGGAGCACGTGCTGGGCCATGTCGGCTACACCATCCTGCCGGCCTTCGCCGGCCACGGCTATGCCACGGCCGCGCTCGCGGCGATGCTCGACGTGGCGCACGAGGCTGGCTTGCCCGAGATCACCATCACCTGCGACGCGACCAATCACGCCTCGCGCCGCATCATCGAGAAGAATGGCGGGCGACTCATCGAGACCTTCGTCGCGCCGCTCTACGGCCCCGATCAACGCCTTCTGTTCGTCGTCAGCACCGCCCCATGACCGATATCGTCATCACCGAATTCATGGACGACACCGCCGTTGCCAATCTCAAGGCGCGCTTTTCGGTCCATTACGACCCCGAGCTCTATGCCAACCCGGACGAGATGGCGCGGCTCTTCGCCGATGTGCCGGCCGTGATCGTGCGCAACCAGACGCAGGTCCGTGGCAAGGTGCTGGCGGCGGCGAAGCGGCTCAGGGTGATCGGCCGCCTCGGCGTCGGCCTCGACAATCTCGACATGGAGGCCTGCGCTGCCCGCGGCATCCGCGTCTTCCCGGCGACCGGGGCCAACAGCCTCTCCGTCGTCGAATACGTCATCGGCACGACGATGACCCTGCTGCGCGGCGCCTATTTCGCCAATGCCGCGATGGTCGCCGGCGAATTCCCCAAGACCAAGCTGATCGGCCGCGAGATCGCCGGCAAGCTGATGGGTCTCGTCGGCTTCGGCTCGATCGCCCGCGACGTCGCCCATCATGCCCGCGCTCTCGGCATGGAGGTGGCGGCCTACCATCCGCGCTTGGCCGTCGATGATCCCGCCTGGAGCGGCGTGCGGCGGCTGGAGTTCAACGAATTGCTGGCGCAAGCCGACGTCATCAGCCTGCATGTCCCGCTGACCTCGGAGACCCGCGGCATGATCGACGCGAAGGCCATCGCCCGGATGAAGCCGGACGCGATCCTGATCAACACGGCGCGCGGCGGAATCATGGACGAAGCGGCATTGGTCAAGGCGCTCAAGGCCGGCAAGCTCGGCGGCGCCGCGATCGACGTCTACGAGCAGGAGCCGCTCGGCAAGGACGCCGCCAAGGTTTTTGCCGGCGCGCCGAACTTGATCCTGACGCCACATATCGCCGGCAACACGGTGGAGTCGAACGGGCGCGTGTCAGGGCTCGTGGCGGAGAAGGTCATGGCGGCGTTGGAGGAGCGGATTTAGGGCGCAGGTTGGTCGATCGAGAGCGACCGATTTCGACCCATCTCTGATGTTGGGTGAGATCTCGCTGAAAATGCCGATCAGTTTGCCGTGGCGCCGGATGCAGCCAAATCTAGCGACCGCCCCAACGGGGTGGCCCATGATCTAGGCTCTAGGTAATCAGTTTGAATTTTCGGAATTTTCTACATTATTCTCATCGAGAATTAACATTTTGAGGTTCCCTCAATCCGAAAGGCGATGAATCAGGTAGGCGTGAGATGGTAAATCGATCGATTAGCGTTATTTTCTTTATATTTGTTATTGCTATAAGTATAGCGAATTTGATCCCGCCGCAATCAGCCGAGCCGCCCGCTAACGGCAAGCTGGTACAGCTCGGGCGCGGAGATCAGAATGCTCTTCGGCAATCAGTCAGCAGAATGGTTGATGAATGCCTAAAGCACCATGAAATTCTCCGCGGGTACTCGAATACGGTAATACCCGCTGCAAAGAAACTGGCTACGGACGCTCTGCATAAAATCATATTTCTTAATTTTAATGGCGACCTTTCGAAGGAGAAGATTATTTCTAAAGCTTCGGAAATCGATATGAAATATTTTAATGACGCTAAAGATAGGATGAATTCTAACGAGTTAAATCAGTTAGAGAGACTTTCTAAAACTATTGCAGATCACCCTGATTTTGCAAAGTGCGTTATCGCAAAGTTGCGAGAAACTTAATCGACGGATGGTTGAATCTGAATCGATGTTGACTGGAATCTACGTAAAATTGACGTTCGCGTACTTCCGTATGGTCGAAACGCTGAAGTGACATTGAGTGTTTGTCCTCGCGTGAGCCATTCCACGCGCAGAATAAATCAGAGCGGCCCGTCGACAACTTCCGCTTTCGACCCTTTACAAGCGCTAGTTTGTCGCCGGCACTCACACGAAATCAAACCGATCGACATCGACCAGCCCCTTGTCGGTGATCTTGAGATGCGGGATCACCGGCAGGGTCAGGAAGGCGACCTGCAGGAAGGGCTCGGCCAGCACGACGCCAAGCGCCTTCGCCGCGGCGCGCAAGCGTTCCAGATCGTGCCGCACCGCTTCGAAGGGCTGTTCGCTCATCAGCCCGGCGACCGGCAGTGCCAGCTCCGCCGTGACCTTGCCACCATCGGCCACGGCGAAGCCGCCGCCGATCTCGATCAGGCGGTTGGCCGCTGCCGCCATCGAGGCCTCGTCGACGCCGACGATGCAGAGATTGTGGCTGTCATGCCCGACCGAGGAGGCGATGGCACCACGCTTCATGCCGAAGCCATGGACGAAGCCGCCAGCGATGCCGCCATTCTTCTCGTGGCGCTCGATCACGGTGACCTTGATTGCATCCTGCGCCAGGTCGGGCAGGGCCTCGCCGTCGCGCGCGGGCAGGGCCATCGCCAAGCGCTCGGTGATGATCCGCCCCGGCACGACGCCGATCACCGGCGTCTCGCCGTCGCGAGCCTTCACCGCGAAATCGGCAGGGGCGAGCTTGCGGCTCTTCACGCTGCCGAGTCCGACCGGTGCGATCACCGCCCGGTCCGCGAACAGCGCCTCCTCGACCAGCCGGCCTCCTGTCAGAACCTGCTTCACCGAGCAGGCGGCGAGATCCTCGACCAGTACGATATCGGCGCGCTTGCCCGGCCCGATGAAGCCGCGATCGAACAGTCCGAAATTCCGCGCCGCCGAGAGCGAGGCGATGCGATAGGTCGCCAGCACATCGGCGCCCTCGGCGATCGCCGTGCGGATCATGTAGTCGAGATGGCCTTCCTCGCCGATATCGAGCGGGTTGCGATCATCGGTGCAGAAGGCGAGGAAGGGCGAGGCGTCGCGCGAGATCAGCGGGATCAGCTGATGCAAATCCTTCGAGACCGAGCCCTCGCGGATCAGGATCGCCATGCCCTTGGCGAGCTTTTCGCGGGCCTCGCCGGCGGTCGTCGTCTCATGGTCGGTGCGGATGCCGGCGGCGAGATAGGCGTTGAGGTCCATGCCGCGCACCAGCGGCGCATGGCCGTCGATATGGCGGCCGGCGAAGGCTTCGAGCTTGGCGAGGCAGCCGGGATCGCGATGGATCACGCCCGGAAAGTTCATGAATTCGGCGAGGCCGATGACCTTGGGGTGGTCCATCAGGGCCGTCAGGTCGAGCGCTTCGAGCGCGGCGCCCGCCGTTTCCAGATGCGTCGCGGGCACGCAGCTCGACAGGTTGACGCGCAGATCCATCCGCATCGTCTCGGCGCAGGCGAGGAAATAGCGGATGCCCGCCGTTCCCAGCACGTTGGCAATCTCGTGCGGGTCGCAGATTGCGGTGGTCACGCCATGCGGCAGCACGCAGCGCTCGAACTCGAGCGGCGTCACCAGGGAGGATTCGATATGCAGATGCGTGTCGATGAAGCCCGGCACGGCGACCAGGCCGGTCGCATCGATGACGTTTTTGCCCTCATAGCGGCCATAGGTTCCGACGACGGTGTCGCCGCAGATGGCGATGTCGGTCTCGACCAGCGCTCCGGTAACGAGATCGAAGAGCCGCGCTCCCCTGACGACCAGGTCGGCCGGCTCGTCGCCATGGCCCTGAGCGATCCGGCGGGCGAGCTCTTGGCGTGCGACTCGGGCGGCATCGGTCATGGCGGGGTTCCGTTCTGGGGTCATGGCGCAAGCCTGCACGGCCCGGGCTGCATTGTCGACTTGGTCGCTTGCGCGGATCGGCCTAGATAGAGGCCGAACCTGGGAAGCCTGGAGACCCGCGCATGAAGCTCACCTGGTACGGCCATTCCGCTTTCCGCGTCGATATCGACGGCGCCGCCATCCTGATCGACCCGTTCTTCACCGGGAACCCAGCCTTCGAGGCCGATCCCATCGAGTGCACGAAGGGCGTGAACTACATCGTCGTCACCCACGGCCATGGCGACCATGTCGGCGATACCCTCGATATCGCCGGGAAGACCGGCGCGACGGTCATCACCAATTACGACCTCGCGATGCATCTCGCCTCGCAGGGGTTGAAGAAGTTTCAGCCGATGAACACCGGTGGCACTGTCGATCTCGGCCCGTTCAGCGTTACGCTCGTCCGCGCCGATCATTCGGCGGGAATGGGCGAGGCCGGTGTCAGCGTGCCGGTCGGCAACGCCAATGGCGCGATCCTCAAGGCGAAGGGCGAGAAGACGCTCTGGCACATGGGCGATACGGACATCTTCTCCGACATGGCGCTGCTGAGCGAGATTCATGGCGTCGAGGCCTGCATCTGCCCGATCGGCGACCGTTTCACCATGGGCGGCAAGGTCGCGGCCCTGGCGATGAGCCGCTTCGTCAAGCCGAAGGTCGCGATCCCCGCCCATTACGGCACCTTCCCGATCATCGACCAGAACGCCGACGCCTTCGTCGCCGGGATGCAAGGCACCGGCATCGAGGTCATCCTGCCCCGCAAGGGCGAGGCCTTCGCGATCTGAGCTCGGCGGTCATCCTCGGCCGGCGCGCCGCGAAAGGTCGGGGAATCGCATGACGCGGGGATGGTCGGCTCGAGCCCGACCATGACGTGCTTCGTCTTGGCCCTTACTTACGCGCCGCCATCTGCTATAGCGCGGCGAACCGTTTTCCGGCGCGATCCGCGCCCCATTCAGGAGCCCGCCATGTCGGTCGATCTCGCCACCGTCAAACGCGTCGCGCATCTCGCGCGCATCGCCGTGCCGGAGGCCGATCTGCCCAAGCTGCAAGGCGAGCTCAACGCCATCCTCGGCTTTGTCGAGCAGCTCAACGAGGTGAACGTGGATGGCGTCGAGCCGATGACCTCGGTGACGCCCATGGCGATGAAGCAGCGCGAGGACGTGGTCAACGACGGCGAGATCGCGGACAAGATCGTCGCCAATGCCCCGGCTTCCGAGGACAACTACTTCATGGTCCCGAAGGTGATCGAGTAGGCGCTGCCCGCGCCCTTCGAACACCCCGGAGGCGGGAAGCGCCGACCAGGGACCCTTGACCAGCCAACTCCGGAATATTCCCGTGACCGATCTCACCCGCCTGACGCTCACCGAGGCCCGCGACGGCCTCAAGGCCAAGCGTTTCTCCGCCACCGAACTGACCCAGGCCCATATCGCCGCCGTCGAGAAGGGGCGGGCCCTCAACGCCTATGTGCTCGAGACGCCGGAGCACGCCCTGAAGCAGGCCGCCGCCTCCGACGAGAACCTGGCGAAGGGCGAGGCGCGCCCGCTGGAGGGCCTGCCGCTTGGCATCAAGGATCTCTTCGCCACCGAGGGGGTGCGCACCACCGCCTGCTCGAAGATCCTTGGTAATTTCGTGCCGCCCTACGAATCGACGGTGTCGAGCCAGCTCTGGCGCGACGGCGCCGTGATGCTCGGCAAGCTCAACAACGACGAATTCGCCATGGGCTCTTCGAACGAGACCTCGGCTTTCGGCAGTGTCGTCAATCCGTGGCGCCGCAAAGGTTCCAATGTCGGCGCGGGGCAGGGGGGCGCCGTCGAGGGCAACCATCTCGTGCCGGGCGGCTCCTCGGGCGGCTCGGCCGCCGCCGTCGCTGCCGATCTCTGCCTTGCAGCCACGGCGACGGACACCGGCGGCTCGATCCGCCAGCCAGCCGCGTTCACCGGCACGGTGGGCATCAAACCGACCTATGGCCGCTGCTCGCGCTGGGGCATCGTCGCCTTTGCGTCCTCGCTCGATCAGGCCGGCCCGATCGGCAAGACCGTGCGTGATTGCGCGGCGATGCTGCGTTCCATGGCCGGGCACGATCCGAAGGACACGACCTCGGTCGATGCGCCGGTGCCGGACTATGAATACGCGGTCGGCCGCTCGGTGAAGGGCCGCCGGATCGGCATCCCGAGGGAGTACAGGCTGGAGGGGCTCAACCCCGAGATCGACGCGCTCTGGCAGAAGGGCATCGACTGGCTGAAGGCGGCGGGCGCCGAGATCGTCGAGATCTCCCTGCCGCATACCAAATACGCCCTGCCGGCCTATTACATCGTCGCCCCGGCCGAAGCCTCCTCGAACCTCGCCCGCTATGACGGCGTCCGCTACGGCCTGCGCGAGCAGGGCAGGGATATCGTCGAGATGTACGAGAAGACCCGTGCCGCCGGCTTCGGTCCCGAGGTCAAGCGTCGCATCATGATCGGCACCTATGTGCTCTCGGCCGGCTATTACGATGCCTACTACCTGCGTGCCCAGAAGGTCCGCACGCTGATCAAGCGCGATTTCGAGACAGTCTATGCCGACGGCATCGACGCCGTGCTGACGCCGGCGACGCCCTCGGCCGCCTTCGGCATCGGCGAGAAGGGCTCGGCCGACCCGGTCGAGATGTATCTGAACGACATCTTCACGGTGACGGTGAACATGGCGGGCTTGCCTGGCATCGCTGTGCCGGCGGGAGTGGACGGTCAGGGCCTGCCGCTTGGCCTGCAGCTCATCGGCCGGCCTTTCGACGAGGAGACACTGTTCTCGCTCGGCGAGGTGATCGAGCAGGCGGCGGGTCGCTTTCCGGTCGCCGAGCGCTGGTGGGGCTGAGCGCTCTGTGGGAGCCCTGTGCGATGGCCAGGGCTCGCGAGGCCTTGGCTGACGATGGGCGCGCCGCTTCGGCATTCGCCAGCAAGACCTGTTGACTCTTCGTCGGCGCGGGCGTCACATCGGTTGACGCTTGGGCAACCGGCATTCGATGCATGGTTTCGCGCGCGGGCTGATGCGCGAAAGGCGTGCTGAGGAGAAGGAGCCGCCCCGAGCGCAAGGCTGGGGGCTCCTGTGACAACAAGTCCGATCCATCCTGCGGCCACGCCGCATCTGCCATCCTTCATCACGCCGCCCGGCGAGACCGATATCCTGCTGATGGTGGCGATCGCGACCGTCATTGGTGCCGTGCTCGCGGTGGGCCTGTTGTTCCTGCGCCTGCACACGCTGCCGGAGCGGATGGCGCACAAGGCCCACAAGCTGCAGCTCGAGATCGTCGCGGTGCTCGGCCTGCTCGCGCTCTTCACCCATATTCATCTGTTCTGGGTGGCGGGCTTGCTGCTCGCCCTGATCGAGGTCCCGGATGTCTTCGGAACGCTGCGCCGGATGGCTGGCTCGCTGGAGAAGCTCGCCGGCCTGGCGCCTGGCGAAGGAGCGCGGGATCCGGAGCCGGACGTAGCGGAGGCGAAGGGCGAGCAGGACGGAGAACCCGGCCATGCTTGAGATCCTTCTATGCTCGCTGCTGACGATCCTGCCCGACTATCTCTATCGCCGCTACGGCCAGGGCAAGCGCCTCGGCCATGAGATCACGCTCTACTCCGTGTGGTTCGAGCTGCGCTGGGGCCTCGTCACCTGCCTGATGCTCGCGGTCGGGCTGATCACGGTGATCTTCTACAATCACCCCTCCACCACCAATGCGGCGCTGTTCTTCCGGACGGTGCCGATCGTGCCGGAGATGAACGGGCGGGTGGCGGAGATCTATGTCCGGCAGGGTGAGAAGATCGCGCAGGGTGCCCCGATCTTCAGGCTCGATAATTCCCAGCAGCAGGCCGCCGTCGAGACGGCGCGCCGCAAGATCGCCGAGATCGATGCGGCGGTCGTGGTCGCGGGGGTCGACATCCAGACCAACGAGGCCAAGATCGCGGAAGCCAGGAGCGGCTATCAGCAGGCTCTGGACGAGTTGCGGACCAAGCAGGAACTGAGGAGCCGCAATGCCGGTGTCGTCGCCGAACGCGAGATCGAGCGCCTGCAGAACCTGGCCGATGGCCGCCAGGCGGCGGTGAGTGCCGCGACCGCGGCGCGGGAGGCGGCGCAGACGCGGATCTCAACGCTGTTTCCCGCCGAGAAGGCGAGCGCCCAGGCGGCGCTGGCCCAGGCCGAGGTCGAGCTGTCCAAGACCCTGGTCAGGGCGGGCGTCGCCGGTCATATCGAACAGTTCGCACTGCGCGTCGGCGATGTCGTGAATCCCTTCATGCGCCCGGCTGGCGTCCTTATCCCCGAAGATGCGGGTCGCCGGGCTCTGCAGGCCGGCTTCAACCAGGTCGAGGCGCAGGTGCTCAAGGTCGGCATGATCGCCGAGGTCACCTGCCTGTCGAAGCCCTGGACGATCATCCCGATGGTGGTGACCGACGTGCAGGACTTCATCGCCGCCGGGCAGTTCCGCGGCGGAGAATTGCTGGTCGATGCCCAGCAGGTGAGGCAGCCCGGAACGATCCTCGCTTATCTGGAGCCGCTCTACGAGGGTGGCCTCGTTGGTGTCGTTCCCGGCAGCAGCTGCATCGCCAACGCCTATTCCAACAATCATGATCTGATCGAATCGGGAAAGCTCGGCTTCTTCCGGAAGATGGCGCTGCATGGCGTCGATGCCGTGGGCCTCGTGCATGCGCTGCTGCTGCGGGTCCAGGCGACGGTGCTGCCGATCAAGCTGCTCGTCTTCAGCGGGCATTGAGAGCGACGATCGAAACGGAAAAGGGCCGCTTGCGCGGCCCCTTCTACTTGTTCGGCTTCGTCGGGGGGCCTTCCATTCCATGCCCACCGACGGGATGGAGAGAGACGCCCGGCGATCGGGTCAGCCATGCGCGCCGGATGCATCGCCCGGCGCCGAGGCCGCCTTCCGACGCCCGCCGCGCAGCTCCGCCAGCCAGCGCACCATCACGTAGAAGACCGGCGTGAAGATCAGGCCGAAGACGGTGACGCCGAGCATGCCCGAGAACACCGCGATGCCCATCGCCTGACGCATCTCGGCGCCGGCGCCGACCGAGATGGTCAGTGGCAACACGCCGAGAATGAAGGCCATCGAGGTCATCAGAATCGGCCGCAGGCGGGTCCGCGCCGCGGCGATGGCCGCATCGCGCCGGTGCATGCCTTCCTCCTCCGCCTGCTTGGCGAACTCGACGATCAGGATCGCGTTCTTCGCCGCCAGGCCCACGAGCACCACCAGGCCGATATCGACCAGGATGTTGCGGTCGAGATTGGCGTAGTTCACCCCGAACATCGCCGCCAGAATACACATCGGCACGATCAGGATGACCGCAAGCGGCAACAGCCAGCTCTCGTAGAGCGCTGCCAGCAGCAGGAAGACGAACACCACTGCAAGGCCGAACGCGATGATCGCCGTGTTGCCCGCCAGCTTCTCCTGCAGCGCGATCTCGGTCCACTCGAAGCCGAAGCCCGCCGGCAGCCGCTCGGCCGCGATCTTCTCCACCGCCGCGATGCCCTGTCCGGTCGAGTAGCCGTGCTTCATCGAGAGCTGCACCTCCGCTGCCGGGTAGAGGTTGTAGCGCGGCACGCGATAGGCACCGGTCGTGTCGCGGAAGGCGGCGACCGAACCGATCGGCACCATCTCGCCATCCGCGTTGCGGGTCTTGAGACTGGCGACGTCGCGCGTGGTCAGGCGGAAGGGGTTGTCCGCCTGCGCCGTGACCCGGAAGGTGCGGCCCAACAGGTTGAAGTCGTTGATGTAGGCCGAGCCCATATAGATCGACAGCGTCTCGAAGATGCGGGTGATCGGCACGCCGAGCATTTCCGCCTTGGTGCGGTCGATATCGGCGTAGATCTGCGGCGTCTTCGTCGAGAACAGCGTGAAGGGCTGCTCGATGAAGGGCAGCTGCGCGGCGGAGCCGGCAACGGTCCAGGCGGCGCCTTCGAGCGCGGCGAGCCCGCGCCCGCCGCGGTCCTGCACATAGCCTTTGAGGCCGCCGCCATTGCCGATGCCGGAAATCGCCGGCGGCTCGATCACCAGGGTGAAGGCCTCGGGGATCGTGAACATCTGCTGGCGCAGATCGGCCAGGATGCCCTGCGTCGTCAGCCCTTCCTTCTCGCGGTCCTTGAACGGCGACAGCGTGACGAAGGCGACGCCGGCATTCGGCGCGATGGTGAAGGTCGCGCCGTCGAGGCCGGCGAAGGCCACGGTGTGGGCCACGCCGGGGCGCGACTGCAGCAGCTCGTTGGCCCTGCGCAGCACCGCATCGGTACGCTGCAGGGAGGCGCCGGGCGGCAGCTGCATCGCGACGATGAAGTAGCCTCGGTCGAGTTGCGGCACGAGGCCGGTCGGCGTCTGCATCAGGCGCTGCGCGGTGAGCGCGATCAGGCCGGCATAGACGATCAGCAGGATCACAGCGAGCCGGATCAGCCGTGAGGTAACGCGGCCATAGGTCCGCGACAGCCAGTCGAAGCCGGCGTTGAAATAGTGGAAGAACCAGCGGACCGGCGCGCCGAGCCTGTAGACCAGACCGTGCCGCTCGTTGGGGTCATGCTGCTTGTGGGGCTTCAGCAGAATCGCCGACATCGCCGGCGACAGCGTCAGCGAGACGAAGCAGGAGATCGCCGTCGAGGCCGCGATGGTGACCGCGAACTGCTGGTAGAACGTGCCCTGAAGCCCGCTGATGAAGGCGGTCGGGATGAACACGGCACAGAGCACGAGAGCGATGGCGAGAAGCGCGCCGCCGACCTCGTCCATGGTCTTGTGCGCGGCCTCGGCCGGCGTCATGCCCTGGGCGAGGTAGCGCTCGACGTTTTCGACCACGACGATCGCGTCGTCGACGACGATGCCGATCGCCAGCACCAGCGCCAGCAGCGAGATCGTGTTGAACGAGATGCCGACGCCGCTCATGATCAGGAAGGTGCCGACGAGCGAGACCGGGATCGCGACGATCGGGATAAGCGCGGCGCGCCAGGTCTGCAGGAACAGGATCACCACGACGACGACGAGGATGATCGCCTCAAGCAGCGTGTGCACCACGGCATTGACCGATTCCGCGATGAACTCGGTGGGATTGTAGATGATGCGGTGTTCGAGCCCGGGCGGGAAATCCTTCGCCATGGTGTTCATGGTCGAGATCAGCGCGTCCGACGTCGCGAGCGCGTTCGAGCCCGGGCGCTGGAAGACGCCGATGGCGACCGTGTTGTTGTTATCGAGATAGGCGTTCGTGGTGTAGTCCTGCGAGCCGAGCTCGACGCGCGCGATGTCGCGCACGCGGATCGTGCCGCCATCGGCGTCGGAGCGCACGACGATGTTCTCGAACTCCGAGACGTCGGTGAGCCGACCGAGCGTGTTGACGGCGAGCTGGAAGGCCTCGTTCGACTTGGCCGGCGGCTGGTTGAGCGCGCCGGCGGCGACCTGCACGTTCGCTGCCCTCAGCGCGGCCACCACGTCGCTGGCCGTGAGGTTGCGCGCCGCGACCTTGGCCGGGTCGAGCCAGATGCGCATCGAGAAGTCGCGCGCGCCGAAGACCTGGACGTCGCCGACGCCGTCGACGCGGGTGAGCACGTCCTTCACATAGAGCGAGGCGTAGTTCGAGATGTATTGCGGGTCGCGCGAGCCGTCCGGCGAGATCATGTTGATGACCATCAGGAAGTCGGGCGAGGCCTTGCGCACCTGGACGCCGAGCGCACGCACATCCTGCGGCAGGCGCGGCTCGGCCTGCGACACGCGGTTCTGCACCAGCACCTGCGCCTGGTCGATGTCGGTGCCGGCCTTGAACACGACGTTGATCGTCACCACGCCGTCGCCGGTCGACTGCGAGGTGATGTAGAGCATGTCGTCGACGCCGTTCACCTCCTGCTCGATCGGCGTCGCCACCGTAGCGGCGACCGTCTCGGCCGAGGCGCCGGGATAGGTGGCGCGGATCGACACCGTGGGTGGCGCGATCTCCGGATACTCCGCGATCGGCAGCGTGCGCAGCGCGATGGCGCCGGCGATCGTCAGCAGCACCGAGAGCACGGTGGCGAAGATCGGCCGGTCGATGAAGAAATGGGTGAAGCGGAACATGGAAGCTTCCTGTCCGGAAAAAGGCGGGCGGGCGCCCGCAGGCGCCCGAAGTGCGGTGGCCGGGCCGGCAGGGCGACCCTGAGGCCGTTCAGTTCGTGGTCGCGACCTTGATCTGGCCGGGCTGCGGCGTGACCGCGACGCCCGGGCGGACCATCGGGTTGGCATTGCCGCCGACGATGACCTTGTCCTGTGCGGTCAGCCCGGCGCGGATCACGCGCAGGCCCTCGCTGAGCGGGCCGAGCTCGACGATCTTCGGCACGACCTTGTTCTCGGGGCCAATCGTCAACACCACCTTGTGGGCCTGGTCGGAGGAGATCACCGTATCCGGCACCAGGAGCGCATCGGCCTCGCCCGCGAAGAGCCGCAGCCGCCCGAACACGCCGGGGGTCAGGAACTGATCCTTGTTGTCGAAGACGGCGCGTCCGCGAATGGTGGCCGAGCGGGCGTTCACCGCGTTGTCGATGAAGTTGACCTTGCCTTTACGCGTCCACTTCGTCTCGTCCGACAGCCGGACTTCGACGAGCGTGCCGGCATCGCGGCTGGCGTTGTCGCGCATGTTGGCCATCCGCGCATAGCGCAGGAAATCGGCCTCGGAGACGTCGAAGGTGAAGTAGACCGGATCGACCGCCACGATCGTCGTCAGCAGCGTCGCGCCCGACTGGCCGCCCGCGATCAGGTTGCCCGGGTCGACGCGGCGGTTCGAGATGCGGCCCGCGAGCGGCGCGCGCACCTCGGTCCATTCGAGGTTGAGCTGCGCATTCTTCAGCGTGGCCTCGGCTCCCTGCAGGGTGCCGATCGCGCTGTTCAGGTTGGCGCGGCGCTGATCGACGTCGCGCGCGGTGATCGTGCGGTTCTGCGTCAGACCCTCGGCGCGCTCGACCTCGTTCTGGGCCAGCTCGACCTGGGCCTTGGCCCGGGCGACGTCGGCCTGCGCCACGTCGACCGCCAGTTTGTAAGGCCGCTGATCGATGGTAAAGAGAAGGTCGCCCTTCTGGACGAGGGCGCCGTCACGGAAGTGAACGCTCTCGATGAAGCCGGAGACGCGGGCGCGGACCTCGACCTGTTCGCTGGCCTCGAAGCGGCCGGTGTACTCGTCCCAGTTGGTGACGCGCTTCGCAAGCGGGGTCGCGACCTGGACCGGCGGGGCGGGGGGCGCGCCCTGGGCCGAGGCGTCGAACGCGGGAAGGCTGGCCGAGGCGGCGATGGCAGCGAGCACCAGACCGATGAAACGGCTGCGTGACATGGGGAAACTCCGAATAGCTGGCCGGCGCAACCATGGCGGTTTTGCGGCCTTGGGCGCAAGAAGGGTGTGGGAGTGACGAATGTCAAGATCCATCACCCGTCATTTGGCGTCTTATTGCGCCAGATAAGCCACATTCCCGCCATCCGGTTGCAGGAGCGCAACGGGGCACGCGCCATCGAAGCGGTAGCACATGCCTCCGTGCAGCAACGGATGCTTGCCGCATGCGCGCCGACATCGTAACGCGTAAACGACCATTTCAGCCGGAAGAGACCAGATGAACGCGCATGTCCGCCCCGCCGACCCCAAGAAGCTGATCAAGGGCGCGACCGGGGATTGGGAAGTCGTGATCGGCATGGAGATCCACGCCCAGGTCACCTCCAACGCCAAGCTGTTCTCCGGTGCCTCGACCGGTTTCGGCGCCGAGCCGAACGCACATGTCAGTCTCGTCGATGCCGCGATGCCGGGCATGCTGCCGGTGATCAATGCCGAATGCATCCGCCAGGCGGTGCGCACGGGGCTGGGCCTCAATGCGCAGATCAACAACCGTTCGGTCTTCGACCGCAAGAACTATTTCTACCCCGATCTGCCGCAGGGCTACCAGATCAGCCAGTACAAGAGCCCGATCGTGGGCGAGGGCGAGATCGTCGTCGATCTGTCCCCGACCGAGCAGATTACCATCGGCATCGAGCGGCTGCACCTGGAGCAGGATGCCGGCAAGTCGATCCACGATCAGCATCCCACCATGAGCTTCGTCGACCTCAATCGCTCGGGCGTGGCGCTGATGGAGATCGTCTCGAAGCCGGACCTGCGCTCCTCGGAGGAGGCGAAGGCCTATGTCTCGAAGCTGCGCACCATCCTGCGCTATCTCGGCACCTGCGACGGCGACATGGAGAAGGGCAACCTGCGCGCCGACGTGAACGTCTCCGTGCGCAAGCCCGGCGATGCGCTCGGCACGCGCTGCGAGATCAAGAACGTCAACTCGATCCGCTTCATCGGCCAGGCCGTGGAGGCCGAGGCGCGCCGCCAGATCGGCATCATCGAGGATGGCGGCACCATCGACCAGGAGACCCGCCTCTACGATCCCGGCAAGGGCGAGACGCGCTCGATGCGCTCCAAGGAAGAGGCGCACGACTACCGCTACTTCCCAGACCCGGACCTGCTGCCGCTCGAATTCGACGATGCCTTCGTCGAGGGCCTGAAGGGCGCGCTGCCGGAACTGCCGGACGCCAAGAAGGCCCGCTTCATCGCGACCTACGGGCTTTCGCCCTATGACGCCTCGGTGCTCGTCGCCGAGCGCGACCAGGCCGACTATTTCGAGGCCGTAGCCAAGGGGCGGGACGGCAAGGCCGCGGCGAACTGGGTGATCAACGAGCTGTTCGGCCGCCTCAACAAGGAAGGCAAGGACGTGACGTCCTCGCCGGTCTCGGCCACGCAGCTCGGCGGCCTCGTCGACCTGATCGGCGAGAACGTCATCTCCGGCAAGATCGCCAAGGACCTGTTCGAGATCCTCTGGACCGAAGGCGGCGATCCGCGCGAGATCGTCGAGGCCCGCGGCATGAAGCAGGTCACGGACACCGGCGCCATCGAGAAGGCGGTCGACGAGATTATCGCGGCGAACCCGGACAAGGTCGAGCAGGTCAAGGCCAAGCCGACCATGCTCGGCTGGTTCGTCGGCCAGGCGATGAAGGCCTCGGGCGGCAAGGCCAACCCGCAGGCTCTCAACGAGATCCTGAAGAAGAAGCTCGGCATCGAGTGATCATGTGACGCCCGCCGATCTCGTCATCCGCGACGCCGAAGCCGCCGATCTCCCGGCGGTGAGGGCGCTTTTGGTCGAGACCTGGCATGCCACCTATGACGGCATCTATGGCTGGCAGCGCGTCGCCGAGATCACCAATGCCTGGCATTCGCTGGAAAACCTCCACAGCCAGCTCGGCCGCGAGGAAGGCGTCTTCCTCGTCGGGCTGGTAGGGGAGGAGATCGTCGCGACCGCCTCCGCGCGGCCGGAGCGCGACGGCGCGGCCCTGCTGACGCGGCTCTATGTCCTGCCGGCCCGGCAGGGCGTCGGTATCGGGCGCACCCTGCTGCAGGTCGCGCTCGCCTGCTTCCCGCAGGCGCCGGTCGCCCGGCTCGAGGTCGAGAGCCAGAACGAGCCGGCGATCGCCTTCTACGAGCGCATGGGGTTCTTCCTGCAGCGTCAGGCCCGTTTCGACGGCCGCGAGGACACCCCCAACACGCTGCTGATGGCGAAGCGCCTCTTCGTCGCGTAAACCGCCGTCGCTGATTCCTGCCCCACGCGAAAGCCGAAGCGATGACCCGGACGCCCGTCACTACCACCGAGATCACCATCCGTCGTGCGCAGGCCGGCGATGTCGCGCGCATCGCCGAGCTCATCATGCTCGGCGCCGCGACGCAGACGATGACGCAGGACGAAATCGCCACCGAGGCCCGCCATCCAGGCTATGCCGAGGCCTTCGCCGAGATCGACGCCAGCAGGGACAATGCCCTCTTCGTCGCGGAGCGGGCAGGGGAGGTTGTCGGCACTTTCCAGGTCACGCTGATCCCGGGTCTCGTCGCGCGCGGACGCAAACGCGGCAAGATCGAGAGCGTGCATGTCGCGCCGGAAAGCCGCGGCCTCGGCATCGGCGCTCTGATGATCCGCCATGCGCTCGCCTTCGCGGGCGAGAACGGCGTCGGCCTGGTCGAGCTGAGCTCGAACAAGGCCCGCATCGACGCGCATCGCTTTTACCGCAATCTCGGCTTCGACCAGAGCCACGAGGGTTTCAAGAAGCAGCTCTGAAGCGCGAAAGGTTACACGCGGGCAGGACATGGCGCGGTTCCGCTGAGGGCGGGCCTGGCCTCTTCCTGCCGCTCTGCTTGCTGCTTAGGTTTCCCGGCGAAACGCTGCGCCTGAAAGGAAGCGAACGATGTCGCAAGCCCCCGCCAAGCCGATCGACCTGTATTTCTGGCCGACGCCGAACGGCACCAAGATCACCATCATGCTCGAGGAATGCGGGCTGCCCTACACCATCGTCCCGGTGAATATCGGCAAGGGTGATCAGTTCAAGCCGGACTTCCTCGCCATCTCGCCGAACAACCGGATGCCGGCGATCGTCGATCCCGACGGGCCGGACGGCAAGCCGATCTCCGTCTTCGAGTCCGGTGCCATTCTCCAGTATCTCGGTCGCAAGACCGGCAAGTTCTATCCGCAGGACGAGCGCGGCCGCGTCGAAGTCGACGAATGGCTGTTCTGGCAGATGGGCGGCTTCGGCCCGATGCTCGGCCAGACCCATCATTTCCGGCTCTATGCGCCCGAACAGGTACCCTATGCCATCGAGCGTTATACCAACGAGGCCAACCGCCTGTACGGCGTGCTGAACAGGCGCCTCGAGGGGCGCGAGTATATCTGCGGGGACTATTCCATCGCCGACATGGCCTGCATCGGCTGGGCCCGGGGCTGGGAACGGCAGGGTCAGGACATCAAGCAGTTCCCCCATGTCGGCCGCTGGATCGAGACGATGCAGGCTCGTCCCGCCGTCGCCCGCGGCCTCAAGGTCGGCGAGGAGTTGCGCACGCCCGCCGGCATCAACCCGCCGGAGCAGAAGGCTGTTCTCTTCGGCCAGAAGGCACGCTGAGGCGCTGCGAAGCCGGACCGAAAGCCCCGTCGAGGCTCCACCTGCGGGGTTCGGTCCGGCGATACCGAGGGGATGCGCTGGGCGGGCGGCGCGCGGTTCCGGCCGCGTGCCGAATTCCGATGTCGCATGTCGAGCCATCCCGCCGGGCCGCACGATGCCTCGCGACAGCCGCTTGGTCGGGCGGAGCGCTGGCAGGGCAGGCACCTGGCGCGGCGGTGGGGACAGCTCCGGTAGAGGCCTGGAGGGCCCGCTCCTGCCTCAGTCAGTCCTGGACCACTTCACCGAGCGGCAGATCAGCCCGCCCAGGACGCAGCCCGCCGTTGTCAGCGAAGTGCCGGAGAGCGTCATGGTGCCCGAATAGGTCTTGCCGTCTTCGGGGTTGAAGGCGCTGCCGTTCCACTTGTTGGCGCCGCCGGATTTCATGTCGAAGAAGATGCGTTGCCCCACCTTCGCCGGTCCGTTCGGATCCTTGAGCCAGGAGATCGTGCCGCAAAGGGCGTCGCCACATTTGCTGAAGCGCACGCGCGAGGCGCCGGTGTCGCGTTCCCAGACGCCGAGCACCTCCTGCGCCGAAGCGCCGGCGATGCCGCCGACCAGAACCAGAGCCGTGATCCCTGCCAGGCCGAAAGCCACTCTCCTTGCCATCCCGTCCTCCTTCTCGGCCGTCCGGCCGTTATGGTTTATATATGAACCATAGCCTCATCCGTGCCGCTGTCCAAGATGCCGCAACGGCAGCGCTTGCCGCGGCTTCCGCCGACCAGGGTGAATCCATTCTCAACGCCGCGTTTCGGCGGCGGCCGGCAGGCTATTGAAAAGAAAAGGGTTTCCGGATTTTTGTCGTAAACGCAGCGTTGCCTTAACTTGGCGATTACGTCTCGTTGAGACTCGATTCATCGCAAAATTTAGCTCGCGCTTTAATGGTCGCGGCCACTCTGGCCTCATCGGTCGGGACCTTGGACGGGTGGCCGGCCGGCAACGACAAACAGGGTGGGTTCAATCATGGCACGCATGGAGATGAGCGCGATCCCCGCTTCGCTGGTTGCACCAGTGGAGGTATCGGCCGAGGCCTATTGCGAGCTCGGGCTGATGCATGCTTCGGGGCGGGCGGGAGCCGTCGACCTGGTCAAGGCGCAGACCTGGTTCAACATCGCCTTCGCTCGCGGCAGCGCCCGGGCGGCGGCGCATCGGCAGGAGCTGGCGCTCGAGATGAATCGCGACGAGATCGCTAAGGCGCTGCGCGAGGCCCGCGCTTTCCTGACGCGGCACTGAGCGCCGCGCTGGGAAGTGCCGGAGGACGGCGCGAATGCGCCGATCAGAAGGCCGCGACGCCGCCGGAGGGCGGCGGCATGTTGCCCCTGCGGTCCTTGGTGATGGATTCCGGTGTGACCTGAAGCAACTGGCAGAGCAGCGCGAGGCAACCTGCGAAGACGAGCGTGATGGCAACCATGGATCGGCTCCTTGTCGTCAAGAAATGATCCTAGCACGAAATCGATCAGCTGGCTCGGCATTTCCGGTTGCCGCTGCCCCCGATATGCGCCACGCGGAGCAAGCCTTGTGGGGGGCGAAGGCGGCGGCTATAAGCGCGCCGCGTTTCCTTATTCGACCCTTCCAAGGATCTTTCGATGGCTGTCCAGCGTACCTTCTCCATCCTCAAGCCCGACGCGACGAAGCGCAACCTGACCGGTGCGGTCAACGCGGTCATCGAGAAGGCCGGCCTGCGCATCGTCGCGCAGAAGCGCATCCAGATGACCAAGGCCCAGGCCGAGACCTTCTATGCGGTCCACTCCGCGCGTCCGTTCTTCGGCGAGCTCGTCGAGTTCATGACCTCCGGCCCGGTCGTGGTGCAGGTGCTCGAAGGCGAGGACGCCATCGCCAAATATCGCGACGTCATGGGCGCCACCAACCCGGCCAACGCCGCCGAGGGCACGATCCGCAAGCTCTTCGCCCAGTCGGTCGGCGAGAACACGGTCCACGGCTCGGATGCGCCAGAGACTGCGGTCGTCGAGATCGCTCAGTTCTTCGCGGGCAACGAGATCGTCGGCTGAGTTCAGCCACGCTGAAAAAGCAGAAAGGCGGGCCGATCGGCCCGCCTTTTTGGTTTCACGAGAGATGTGGTCTTTCCGGGCAGGCCGCGAAGCCGCTGCACTGATCCCTGAGTCCCGCCCATGCGGGGCCTGACGGCCCCCGCCGATCCTCAGAAGCCCAGCGAGTAGTTCGACCCGGTGTCGAAGGAGTAGCTCGCCGAAATGCCGATCGTGAGCGAATTGCGGGAGCCGAAGGGCCGCACGATCGGCGAGCGGGCGGCATCGCCGGTCAGGCGCTTGTACTCGAGATAGGTCGTGGTCTGGAACCGGTCAGACCAGTGATAGGTCGCCTGCGCCAGCGCGCCGTAGGAGTGCAGGCCGGCGTTGAAGCGCTGCAGCAGCCCGCCGGTTCCGGGCATGGCGCCGCTGGTGCCGAAATAGGTCCGGATATAGTCGGCGCTGGCGATGCGCATGCGCGGGCCGATGCCGAAGGTCCAGGAGCCGAGATTGGTGAAGGCGTCGAGCTTCAGGTCGGCGACGACGCCGTCATGCGCGACGATGCCGCGGCGCAGATCGGCGCGGGCGCGCAGCCAGGAGGTCGGATAGAACTCGACGAACCCGCCAGCCTCGCCGCCGAACTTCGTCGCCGGCACTGCGACCAGCGCCGGGTTGACCTTGGCGCTGCGCTTCCAGAGCAGGTCGCCCGAGAAGCCGATGCGCCAGCCCTGTCCGGAGAAGACGCCGATGCTGAGCATGGCGTCGTCTTCGGCGCTCCACCAGGTGCTCTTCAACCCCCGGCCGAGCGAGATGATCGGCCGCGCCCGGAAGATATAGTCGTCCGAGCCGGTATAGTCCGGCTGGTAGCGCAGCCCCGCGCCCACCGTCAGATACCAGTTCTGTGCCGATTGCGGCGAGGTGAGCTGGGTGTAGTCGTTCGACTGCGCGAAAGCGCGCTCGGGAGACGACAGGGCAAGGCAGGCCGCAAGGCCAGCCAGGTACGCAACGCAACGCATGATCCAAACACTCCGACGCGACGGCGCCACCGGCAGAAGGAATGCGGGCAATCTGAAACAAGACCGTTAAGGGGGGGTTAGCGTTGACGAGACCTTGCGGCCTGTCGCTCCCCGGACCCGGCCGAGACTCCGGCGCTCACCTGACGTCCCCGCCGATGGTGCGCTGCGCAACGGGACGATGCAAATCGGGAAGGCGTGTCTTTTGAACCCCTTGACCTTTCAGGCATCTGTGTCATGCGGGAACGGGGCAGTGCCGGGAGCCATGCGGCGGCCCCTTGGCGAAGGACGGGCAAGTCATGATGATGCGGCGGTTGGGTGCGGTCGTTCTGGCCGGTGGGTTCTCTGTGCTGTTGGGTGTCTCGGCTCATGCCGCGAGCAGCTCGACGGCCCTGCCGCCGCCCGATCCGACGGCGAAGAACCTGACGCCCTACATGATCAAGCTGCGCGCCTTCGACGCCTGCCTGGTCACCCAGTCCCGGCTGATGAACACGACGCGCGAGGCCGTGCATTCTCCCTGCAGCTGCTACGCGTCCGGCACGGTCGATGCGATGAGCAAGGACGAGATCCAGGCCTTCCGCGATACTGGCTACTTCAACGACTCGGCCCGCGAAAAGGGGCTGCAGTTCATCGATAAGTGCAAGCTGAAACGGCCGTTCTGAGCGGCCCGCCAGCTTTACGCGTTCTGTGGAATTCCCGAGTGATCCCGGACGAGCCGCGCAAGCGGCGCCGACCAGGATCATTGGCGTCCATGTCGACGACGTCACCTGCGTCCCGCCTTGCTGCTGACACGCTCCTGACAGAAACTGTCAACCCGATGAGGCCATCCTGCGGTCACTCGAGCACGTGCTGGTTGGATTGCGACGCGATCTGATCGGATACGTGGTCTCCGTCAGCCGCTTCGATCCGGGTAGGGGGACGTCGCCGTGCAGCGCGCCGAACGATTGCTCGACATGATCCAGAGCCTGCGTCGCCGCAGGCGCCCCGTCACAGCCGAGACGCTGGCCTCCGAGCTCGACGTTTCCGTGCGCACGGTCTACCGCGACATCGGCGCGCTTGTGCGCCAGGGCGTGCCCGTGCGCGGCGAGGCCGGCATCGGCTATGTGCTCGACGCCGGTTTCGACCTGCCGCCCCTGATGCTCTCTCCGGACGAGATCGAGGCGGTGCTGGTCGGGATGCGCTGGCTCAGCGAGCGGGCCGACCCGGTGCTCGCCCGCGCAGCCGAGGATGTGGTCAGCAAGGTCGCGGCGGTGCTGCCGCCGCATCTGCGGCCGATCCTGCTCGACGGGGCGCTGTTCGCGGCGTCCTATCCCGGCGACGTGCCGGCCGATCAGGTCGATGTCGCGGCCGTGCGTGCGGCGATCCGCAACGGCCGCAAGCTTTCGATCGAATACAGCGACGAGAGCGGCCATGCCACGCAGCGCATGATCTGGCCGATCGGCATGACCTTCTACGAGCGGGTGCGCATCGTCATCGCCTGGTGCGAGCTCAGGCAGGCCTTCCGCCATTTCCGTACCGACCGTATGACCGGGCTGGTCGCGCTGGAAGAGCGCTATCCCGCTCGCCGCGCCGATCTCTTCCGCCGCTGGCAGAAGGAGGAGGAGCGCGCCAAGGAGGAGTGGGAGCGCTGCAAGCGCGAGGGAGGGCAGATGCAGCCCTGCGGCGAGCGCGGCTCCGCTCAGCCGCGGATGACGGCGCCGGCCTCGAGCCTGGCGCGACCGGAGGCGACCTCCGCCAGCGCCGCCGGATAGAGCTTGTGCTCCTCGGCAAGGACGCGCTGCGCCAGCCTGTCCTCGTCGTCGCCGGGCAGGACCGGCACCTTCGCCTGCAGGATCACCGGCCCGGCATCGAGCTCCGGCACGACGAAATGCACCGAGCAGCCATGCTCCGCGACGCCGGCCTCAAGCGCCTGCCGGTGCGTATGCGTGCCCTTGAACAGGGGCAGCAGCGACGGGTGGATATTGATCATCCGCCCTTCCCAGCGCGCCACGAACCAGGGCGTCAGGATACGCATGAAGCCGGCGAGCACGACGAGGTCGATCTGGTTGAGGCGCAGGAGTTCGTCGACGGCACGCTCGAAGGCCTCGCGGTCCTTGCCGAAGGGGCGATGGTCGACGGTCGCCGTGGCGATGCCGAAGCCGCGCGCCCGCTCCAGCCCCGCGACATCGGGAATGTTGGAAACGACCAGAGCGATCTCGGCCGGATAGTCCGGCGCCCGTGCTGCCTCCGCCAGTGAGACCATGTTGGAGCCGCGCCCGGAGATCAGCACCCCGACGCGCTTGCGGGCGACGGTCATGCTCACAGCGCGAGCTTGCCGCGGTAGCTGACCTGCTCCTCGCCGGCTGCGACCGGCACGATCTCGCCGAGCTTCACCGGCGCCTCGCCGGCGGCCTTCAGCGCGGCGAGCACCTCGTCCGCCTTGTCGGCTTGCGCGGCGACGACCATGCCGATGCCGCAATTGAAGGTGCGCAGCATCTCGCGCTCGGCGACGCCGCCGACCTGCGCGAGCCAGCCGAACACGGACGGAACCGGGATCGCCGGCAGATCGAGTGCGACGCCGAGCCCTTCGGGCAGCACGCGCGGGATGTTGTCGGGGAAGCCTCCGCCGGTGATATGCGCCAGCGCCTTGATGCCGTCGGTTGCCTTCAGCGCCTGCAGCAGCGGCTTCACATAGATCCGGGTCGGCTCCAGCAGCGCCTCGGCCAGCGTCTTGCCGGGGGCGAAGGGGGCGGGGGCCTCCCAGCTCAGCCCGCTGAGCGCCACGATGCGGCGGACCAGCGAGTAGCCGTTGGAATGCACGCCGGACGAGGGCAGGCCGAACACCACGTCGCCAGGCTTGAGGTCTTCGCGCGGCAGCAGCGTACCGCGCTCGGCCGCGCCGACGGCGAAGCCGGCGAGGTCGTAATCCTTATCGGCATACATGCCGGGCATCTCGGCGGTCTCGCCGCCGATCAGCGCGCAGCCGGCCTGGCGGCAGCCATCGGCGATGCCGCGCACGATCTCGACGCCGACCTGCGGGTCGAGCTTACCGGTCGCATAATAGTCGAGGAAGAGCAGGGGCTCGGCGCCCTGCACGACGAGGTCGTTGACGCACATCGCGACGAGGTCGATGCCGATCGTCGAATGCAGCCCGCTCTCGATCGCGATCTTCACCTTGGTGCCGACGCCGTCATTGGCGGCGACGAGGATCGGGTCATTGAAACCGGCGGCCTTGAGGTCGAACAGCCCGCCGAAGCCGCCGATCTCCGCGTCGGCCCCCGGCCGGCGGGTGGCCCGCACCAGCGGCTTGATCTGGTCGACCATGGCGTTGCCGGCGTCGATATCGACGCCTGCCTGCGCATAGGTCAGTCCGTTCGCGCCGGGCTTGCTCATTGCCGTCTCGCCTTTGTTCCTGCTCGCGCGAGCGATAGGCAAGCGCGCCCGCCGTGGCAAGGCGTTTGGGCGGTTTTGCAGGGTAATGATGCCCCGGTCGACCGGCGTTTCCCGTCGATGCCCCCCTTGCGTCGCGGGCGCTGGCGCTCGATCTCGCTCTGAGCGAAGCTCTCCGTCATGACGATCCCGAACCTGATCACGATCGCGCGGCTTTTCCTGGTGCCGCTCGTCATCGTCATGATCGTCAATGCGCGTTGGGAGGCCGCCTTCATCGTCTTCGTCGTGGCCGGGGTGTCGGACGCCGTCGACGGTTTCCTGGCCAGGCGCTGCGGCATGGCGAGCGAGCTCGGCGCCTGGCTCGACCCGCTCGCCGACAAGGCCCTGATCGTCTCGATCTACATCACGCTCGCCATCGTCGGGGCGATCCCGATCTGGCTCGTCGTCCTGGTCGCGGCGCGCGACATCATGATCGTGGCCGCGGTGCTGCTCTCCTGGCTGCTCGCGCGCCCGCTGACGATCGCGCCTTTCGCGGTCAGCAAGCTCAACACCGCCGCCCAGATCGCCTTCGCCGCGCTGGCGCTGGGTTCGCGCGCCTTCGGGGTCGATCCGGGGCAGGCCGGCGCGGTCGGCGAGCTGATCGTGGCCGTGTTGACGCTGGGCTCGATGGCGGCCTATCTCGCCTTCTGGCTGCGACACATGGCCGGATGAGCGCTTCCGCCATTGCTGGCCCGGAACCGGCGGACCAACTATAGAGTTGAGCGTCCCCAGTCGGAGACGCGAAGAGGCTGATGAATGACGTTGCAGCGCCAGATCGGCTTTTGGCTGGGTTCCCTGATCGTCTTCGTGCTGTTCCTGGTGCTGCTCAGGGACATTCTGCTG
The DNA here is from genome assembly GCF_001898115.1 of Allobosea sp. 67-29. Classification (GTDB taxonomy): domain Bacteria; phylum Pseudomonadota; class Alphaproteobacteria; order Rhizobiales; family Beijerinckiaceae; genus Allobosea. The sequence goes on from NZ_MKSQ01000014.1 coordinate 160,023, forward strand.
CCTTTCATCGCGGCGCTGGCGCTGGCCTATCTGCTTGACCCGCTCGCCGACCGGCTCGAGCGCGTGGGGCTGAGCCGGCTGGCCGCCACCATCGTCATCCTCGTCGTCGCGATCCTGATCTTCGCGCTGGTGCTGATCCTGCTCGTACCGCTGCTCGGCCAGCAGCTCGCCGGCCTGGTCGCGCGACTGCCGGAGGATGCGGCGAAGCTCCAGACGCTCGTCCTCGAGAAGGGGGCTCCCTGGCTCGAGCGCTTCGGCGGCGGGGATCTCGCCAAGCAGGCCCAGAGCTCGCTCGGCGACCTCGTGGGCCAGGCGACGAAATGGGTCGGCGGCCTGCTGCAGTCGCTTTGGACCGGCGGCACCGCGATCGTCGGCGTCTTCTCGCTGCTGGTGCTGACTCCGGTCATCGCCTTCTATCTGCTGGTCGACTGGGACCGCATGGTCGCGACCGTCGATACCTGGCTGCCGCGCGATCACCGCGAGACGATTCGCGGCCTGGTGCGCGAAATGGACACCGCGATCGCCGGCTTCCTGCGTGGCCAGGCGCTGGTCTGCCTGCTGCTCGGCACCTTCTACGCCATCGGCCTCAGCGTCGTCGGTGTCAATTTCGGCGCCCTGATCGGCATCATCTCGGGCTTCCTCTCCTTCATTCCCTATGTCGGCTCGCTCACCGGCCTCGTGCTGTCGGTCGGGGTCGCGATCGTGCAGTTCTGGCCGGATTGGACGTGGCCCCTCGCGGCCTTGGGCGTCTTCCTCGTGGGCCAGTTCCTCGAAGGCAACATCTTCCAGCCGAAGTTCGTCGGCGACTCGATCGGCGTGCATCCGGTCTGGCTGATGTTCGCGCTGCTCGCCTTCGGCACGCTCTTCGGCTTCGTCGGGCTGCTGCTGGCGGTGCCGCTCGCGGCGGTCATCGGGGTGCTCTGCCGGTTTGCGTTGCGGCAATATCTGGCAAGCAACCTCTACCGCGGCATCGAGCCGCCGCGGCCGAAGGGGATTGAAGTGAAGATCGACCTCGAGCGCTGAACCTTTCATGTCCGATGCGCCTTCGCGCCCGCGCCAGCTCGCCTTCGACCTGCCGCTCGACAGCCGCCACGGCATCGAGGACTTCCTCGTCGGTCCCTCCAACGAAGCGGCCTACGGGCTGGTCGAGAGTTGGCCGCGCTGGCCCGAGGCATGGCTGCGCCTGACCGGTCCGGAAGGCGCCGGCAAGACCCATCTTGCCGCGATCTGGGCCCGGATGGCCCATGCCTGGACAATCTCCGCCCGCGAGCTCGCGGACGATAAGGTCGCGCATCTCGTCTCGGGCGGGGCGCTGGTCATCGAAGATTGCGATGCCGGTCGCTTCGACGAGCCGGCCCTGTTCCACCTGATGAACGCGGTCAAGGCGCGAGGCGGCCACCTGCTGCTGACGGCACGCACCGCGCCCGATCTCTGGGGCCTGACGGTGCCGGATCTGCTCTCGCGCCTGCGGCTGGCGCCAAGCGCGACCATCGAGCCCCCGGATGACGGCCTGCTGCGCGCAGTCCTGGTCAAGCTCTTCATCGACCGCCAGCTCGTGGTCGATACCGCCGTGATCGAAACGCTCGCGCTGAGGATGGAGCGTTCCTTCGCCGCGGCGCGGCAGGTGGTCGACCGGCTCGACCGGCTGGCGCTGGAGCGCGGCCGGCGCGTCACCCGTCTGCTGGTGCAGGAGGTGCTCGCCGAGCTGTTTCCGCAGGAGGCCGGCTGAATGCGTCGCCGGCGCGAACATGGAAACGTCGCACGAAAACCTGTCACTGTCATCGAACCGTCACGCTAGGATGGATTCAACACCAGCCATGACCAGGACGAGCAGGACACGGGCGAAGCGCATGACCACGGAGATCGCGGCCGAGACGCCCGACATGGCGGAGAGGGCGATGGCGGATGGGGACGCCCTGCCGCTTCGCCGCCAGCCCGGGCGCTTCGTCAACCGCGAATTGTCCTGGCTGCAGTTCAATCGCCGCGTCATGGAGGAGGCGTCGAACCGCAGCCACCCTCTGCTCGAGCAGCTGCGCTTCCTCTCGATTTCCGCCAACAACCTCGACGAATTCTTCATGGTCCGCGTCTCGGGCCTGCGCGAGCAGCTCAAGGCCGGCGTCGTCACCCGCAGCCAGGATGGTCTGACGCCGGCGGAGCAGCTCGTCGCGATCGGTCAGGCGGTCTCGGCCCTGACCGACGACCAGCAGGCACGCTGGGTCGAGCTGCGGCGGGACCTGCACGAGAACCGGATCCATCTGCTCGGGCCCGGCGATATCGGTTCGCAGGACCGGATCTGGCTGGAGGACTACTTCCTCAACTACATCTTCCCGGTGCTGACGCCGCTGGCGATCGACCCGGCGCATCCTTTCCCCTTCATCCCGAATCTCGGCTTTACCGTGGCTCTCGCGCTGGAGCGCAAGAGCGACGGCCGCCAGCTCGACGCCCTGATCCGCGTGCCGACCAAGATCGATCGCTTCATCGAGTTGCCGGATCTGGCGCGCGAAGGGCTGCACCGCTTCATCGCGCTCGACGACGCGGTCTCGCTGTTCATCGCCAAGCTCTTCCCGGGTTACGAGGTGAAGGGCGCCGGTTCGTTCCGGATCATCCGTGACTCCGACCTCGATATCGAGGAGGAGGCGGAGGACCTCGTCCGTGTCTTCGAAACGATGCTGAAGCAGCGTCGGCTCGGCGTCGTCATCCGGCTCGAGCTCTCGACCGGCATGCCCGACCATCTGCGCCGCCTGATCGTGCGCGAGCTTAAGGTCGACAGCGACGAGGTCGTCGAGGTCAACGGCATGATTGGCCTGAACGAGCTTTCGCAGCTCGTCGGCGTCGACCGGCCGGATTTGAAGTTCAAGCCCTACAACGCCCGCTTCCCCGAGCGCATCCGCGAGCACGGCGGCGACTGCTTCCCCGCGATCCGCCAGAAGGACCTGCTCGTCCACCATCCCTATGAGAGTTTCGACGTCGTCGTGCAGTTCCTGCAGCAGGCGGCGCGCGACCCCAACGTGGTCGCGATCAAGCAGACGCTCTACCGGACCTCGGCCAATTCGCCGATCGTCAAGGCGCTGACCGAGGCTGCAGAGGCGGGAAAGTCGGTTACCGCACTGGTCGAGCTCAAGGCGCGCTTCGACGAAGAGGCGAATATCCGCTGGGCCAAGGAGATGGAGCGCGCCGGCGTCCAGGTCGTCTACGGCTTCATCGAGCTCAAGACCCACGCCAAGCTATCGCTGGTGGTGCGGCGCGAGGCCTGCCAACTCGTCAGCTACTGCCATATCGCGACCGGCAACTACCATCCGATCACGGCGCGCATCTATACCGACGTGTCCTTCTTCACGGCCGATCCGGTGATCGCGCAGGACGTCGCCCGCATCTTCAACTTCATCACCGGCTATGCCGAGCCCGCTGGCCTGGAACGCATGGCGGTCTCGCCGACCAGCCTGAAGCAGCGGCTGCTCGCCGACATCGCCGAGGAGGTCGCCCATGTGAAGGCGGGCCGCAAGGGCGCGATCTGGGGCAAGTGCAATTCGCTCGTTGACCCCGAGATCATCGACGCCCTCTATGACGCCAGCCAGGCGGGCGTCGAGATCGACTTCGTCGTGCGCGGCATCTGCTGCCTGATGCCCGGTGTGCCCGGCCTTTCGGAGAACATCCGGGTCAAGTCGATCATCGGCCGCTTTCTGGAGCATACCAGGATCTATGCCTTCGGCGGTGGGCACGGCTTGCCTTCGGCCAAGGCCAAGGTCTACATCTCCTCCGCCGATCTGATGCCGCGCAACCTCGACCGCCGCGTCGAGGCGCTGACGCCGATCCTGAACCCGACCGTGCATCAGCAACTGCTGGATCAGATCATGCTCGCCAACCTGCTCGACAACGAACAGAGCTGGACGATCCTGCCCGATGGCGGCTCCCGCCGCATCGTCCCGGCGCCGAACGAGGAACCGTTCAATGCGCATAACTATTTCATGACCAACCCGAGTCTGTCCGGACGTGGAAAATCGCTCTCCAGCTCCAGCCCCCGTGCCCTTTCCCGCAAGGGAGGCCGCAAGGCCTGAACTGCAGCACGCGCCGGGCCGGCTGGCGCTCGGCGACACCATCGCCATCGTCGACATCGGCTCGAACTCGGTTCGTCTCGTCGTCTACGAGATGCTGGTGCGCGCGCCCTCGCAGGTGTTCAACGAGAAGGAGATGGCCGGTCTCGGCCGGCAGGTCGCGACCACCGGCCGCCTGGCCGACGACGCCATCGGGAAGGCGATCGCCGCGTTGGTGCGCTTCCGCATCCTCTGCGAGGCGATGCATGTCGGCGAGATCCGCGTCATCGCCACCGCGGCGGCGCGCTACGCCGAGAACGGGCCGGACTTCATCGCCCGGGCCGAGGAGGCGATCGGCCAGCCGATCGAGCTGATCTCGGGCCGGCGCGAGGCAGTACTTTCCGGTCTTGGCGTGATCTCCGGCTTCGATGCCCCCGACGGCGTGGTCGGCGACCTTGGTGGCGGCAGCCTCGAGCTGATTTCCGTGAAGGATGGCGAGGTCGGGCCCGGGGCCAGCGTCCCGCTCGGCGGTCTTGCCCTGCTCGACCGCTCGAAGGGCTCGCTCAAGGCGGCCGAGAAAATCGTCAGGGACGAGCTCGACAAGCTGCCCCAGCTCGCTGCCATGAAAGGGCGCGACTTCTACGCGGTGGGCGGCACCTGGCGCGCGCTTGCGACCCTGCACCAGCGCCGCGCGAACTATCCGCTCAACGTCATGCACGGCTACACGATCCCGCCGAAGGACGCGGCCGACTTCGTCAAGCTCGTGGAGCGCGCCGACGCCTCCGTGCTAGACGCCATCGACGCCGTCTCCTCGGCGCGGCGTCCACTGCTGGCCTATGGCGCGCTGGTGCTGGACGAGCTGATCAAGCGCGGCAAGCCCGGCAACATCGTCATCTCGGCGCAGGGTGTGCGCGAGGGCTTGTTGCACGAGCAACTCCCGGCGGAGGAGCGGGCGGCCGATCCGCTGTTGCAATCGGCCCGCGACTACAACCTGCTGCGCGCCCGCGATCCACGCCACGCCGCCGAGTTGGTCGCCTGGACCCGGAGCATTCTGGAGACCGCAGAGCTTGCCGGCGAGCGGCCGTCGGACCGGCTGATCGAAGCCGTCTGCCTGCTCTCCGACATCGGCTGGCGCGCCCATCCCGACTATCGCGGCGAGCAGAGCATGAACGTCATCGCCCACGCCTATTTTACCGGCATCGACCATGTCAGCCGGGCCTTTCTCGCCATCGCGATCTTCCACCGCTATGCCGGGCTCAAGGCCTCCTCGCCGGCGGCCGGCGCCCTCAGGACGCTGCTGCAGCCGTCCCTGTTCGAGAGCGCGGTGCTGATCGCCGCGATCTTCCGCGTTGCCTATCTGCTCTCCGCCGGCATGGCCGGCATCCTGCCGCGCATCCCGGCGCAATGCGTCGACCGGCGGCTGGTGCTGCGCCTGCCCGAGGACCTCGCCGCATTGGCGAGCGAGCGCGTCGAGGGCCGGCTGAAGCAGCTCGCCAAGCTGCTCGGGCGCGATTACGAGCTAGCGCGCGCATAGGCAGGCGAAGGCCCAGGCGTGGCTGCGGGCAAACGCTCGGTCGAGGCCTGCCCGTTTGCGGCGCCATGCGTCGGCGCTGCGATTCAGCCCGCTGCCTTCAGACGGGCGAAGCCGGCCTCCAGGTCGGCTTTGAGATCGTCCAGGTTCTCCAGGCCGATATGGATGCGCACCGTCGGGCCGTTGAAGCCGGGCGTGGTCGCGGTGCGGTAGGCGCGGCAGTCGAAGGGCAGGACGAGGCTCTCATAGCCGCCCCAGGAGGCGCCCATGCCGAACAGCGAAAGCCCGTCCAGCATGGCGGCGACCGCCTTCATCGAGACCGGCTTGAACTCGACGGCGAAGAGCGAGGAGGCTCCGGTAAAGTCTCGCTTCCAGATCGCATGGCCCGGATCCTCCGGCAGCGCCGGATGTAGCACGCGGGCGATCTCCGGACGGGCCTGCAGCCACTTCGCCATCTCGATGCCGGCCGGCATCTGCTCCTTGAGGCGGATCGCCATGGTCCGCATGCCGCGCAGCGTCAGGAAGGCATCCTCCGGCGCCACGATGATGCCAAGCTGCTCCCAGCCCTTGCGCAGCGTCTGGTAGAGCTCCGGCGTGCGGGCCGAGACCGTGCCGATCAGCACGTCGGAGTGGCCGGCATAGTACTTCGTGCCGGCCTGCACCGAGATGTCGACGCCGAATGCGTGGCTGTCGAAATAGAGCGGCGTCGCCCAGGTGTTGTCCATCATCGTCAGGATTCCGCGCGCCGCCGCAGCCTTGGCGATGGCCGGGATGTCCTGCATCTCGAAGGTCTGCGAACCCGGCGCCTCCGTCCAGACCGCCTTGGTGTTCGGCTTGAACAGCTCGGCGACGTCGGCTCCGACCAGCGGGTCGTAATAACTGACCTCGACGCCCATGCGGGTCAGCATGGAATCGCAGAAGTTCCGCGTCGGCCGGTAGACGCTGTCGGTCACCAGGACGTGATCTCCCGCCGACAGGAAGGCGAGGAAGGGCAGGGTGCAGGCGAGGAGCCCCGACGGCGTCACCACGACGCCCGCGCCGCCCTCGATGGTGTTGGCGGCGGCCTCCAGAGCGTCGAGCGTCGGGTTGCCGTGCGTGCCGTAGGTGTAGCGCGCCTTGCGGGCGAGGAAGTCCTCGGTGTTCGGATAGATGACTGTCGACCCCCGTACGATAGGAGGATTGACAAAGCCGTAGCTGTCGCTGGGGTCGCGGCCCGCGAGGGCGAGGCGGGTCCGCGTTCCGAGGCGGGCGAATTCGGAAGAAGGCAGCTTTTTCATGGAACCGGCGGGACTGGAGCGGGACAGGCTGCGGCCAGACTTGACCACTCCGGCAAACTCGCATGTGATGAATGTGGCGAACAAGAGGCGGTTTCGGCGGATGGCCGTTGCTTGACGCTCATGGGTCGCTCTGGCAATCGACTCGGCCAAGGGGACGCCGTTTTCATTGCTGGGAACGACGGAGCGGTTGGGAGCCGCCGGCGGCGAACCGGATTGACGCGCTTTCCGGGCTTGTCCGGAGCGCTTGTTTCGATGGGAGAGTAATGATGAAGAAAATTCTGGCAGCCGGCCTCTTCGCTGCGGCCGGTCTTGCGATTTCCGCCACGGGTGCATCGGCGCAGGCGACGCTCGCGCAGGTCAAGCAGCGCGGCATCCTGAACTGCGGCTCGAACCCCGGCCTCGCCGGTTTCGGCGTGCCGGACGCGCAGGGTAACTGGACGGGCCTCGACGTCGACTATTGCCGCGCGGTCGCCGCGGCGATCTTCAACGATCCGAGCAAGGTCAAGTTCATCCCGCTTTCCGCCAAGGACCGCTTCACTGCGCTGCAGTCGGGCGAAGTCGACCTGCTGGTCCGCAACTCGACCTGGACGATGACCCGCGACGCCTCGCTCGGCATCGCCTTCACCGGCGTCAACTACTATGACGGCCAGGGCTTCATGGTCCGCAAGAAGCTGGGCGTGAACTCGGCGCTGCAGCTCAACGGCGCTTCGGTCTGCACGCAGCAGGGCACCACCACCGAGCTCAACCTCGCCGACTACTTCCGAGCCAACAACCTGAAGTACGAGGTCGTCGCCTTCGCCACCGCCGACGAGACCATCAAGGCCTACGACGCCGGCCGCTGCGACGCCTTCACCACGGACGCTTCGGGCCTGTATGCCGAGCGCCTGAAGCTCGCCAACCCCGACGATCACATCGTTCTGCCGGAGATCATCTCGAAGGAGCCGCTCGGCCCCTCCGTCCGCAACAACGATCCGCAGTGGTTCAATCTGGTGAAGTGGGTCGGCTTCGCGATGCTGAACGCCGAGGAACTCGGCGTCACCAAGGCGAATGTCGACGAGAAGGTGAAGTCGGACAACCCGGAGATCAAGCGCCTGCTCGGCACCGAGGGCAAGTTCGGCGAGCAGATCGGCCTGACGGGCGACTGGGTCGTCCGCATCGTCAAGCTCGTCGGCAATTACGGCGAGTCCTTCGAGCGCAACGTCGGCTCCGGCTCGCTGCTCAAGATCGCCCGTGGCCAGAACGCGCTCTGGACCAAGGGCGGCCTGCAATACGCTCCGCCGGTTCGCTGAACCGGTCCGGAGGAGGTGCCGGCCGCGCCGGCGCCTCCTCGCATCTGAGCCCCGCCTTGCGGCTGGTCTGACGCAGCGGGCAGGGCGTGACGACGCCGACCGCATGCCGGTCGCAACCGCCGGTCTCGCCATGCGAACTGCTGGGATAGCCTCGTTCGTTGCCCTGGCCGTTTCGGCCCTGCTGGCCCCGGCGGCCATGGCGACGGGTGAAAGAGGCGACCTGCTGACGCAGGTCAGGCAGCGGGGAACGATCCGCTGCGGCGTGGCTCCGTCTCTGCCCGGTTTCTCGATGCCCGACAGCCGGGGCGACTGGACCGGGCTCGATGTCGATCTCTGCCGGGCGCTCGCTGCCGCGATCTTCGACGATCCGGCACGGGTGACCTTCGTGCCGCTTTCCTCGCAGGACCGTTTTACCGCCTTGCAGACGGGCGAGGTCGATCTCCTGTCACGCAGTTCGACCTGGTCGATGACGCGCGACACGGTGCTGGGGCTTCGTTTCGCCGGGATCAACTTCTACGGCGGCGAGGGCTTCATGGTGCGCAAGGCGCTCGGCATCGGGTCGGCCTTGCAACTGGGCGGCGCCACGGTCTGCGCCGAGCAGGGGACCACTACGGAGCTGAACGTCGCGGATTTCTTCCGACGTCACGGATTGCAGGGGGAGATCGTCACCTATCGCGGCGGCGACGAGGCCGTCGACGCCTATGGCGCCGGCCGTTGCGATGCCTACGCCTATGACCGGGCGGGGCTCGCGATCCAGCGAACCAAGCTGGCTAAGCCGCAGGAGCATGTGATCCTGCCCGAGACGATCTCGAAGGAGCCGCTCGGGCCGGTGGTCAGGCAGGGTGACGAGCGCTGGTTCGGCGTGGTCAAGTGGACGCTTTTCGCAATGCTGGACGCCGAGGAACTCGGCATCGGCCGCGACAACGCCCTGGCGATGCGCGCATCCGAAAATCCGGAAGCCCGTCGCCTGATGGGGACGGAAGGCGATTTCGGAGGAGCACTGGGCCTTTCGCGCGATTGGGCCTTTCGTATCGTCAGCCATGTCGGCAATTATGGGGAATCGTTCGAGAGCAATCTCGGCAAGAGTTCGGCGCTGGGGCTCGAGCGCGGCCTGAACGCGCTCTGGACCAAGGGGGGATTGCATTACGCGCCGCCGGTGCGTTGAAATCCCGTGTGGCATCGGGCCGAAGGCGGATTCCGCTGTTCGGAAAGAACCGATGCGATAAGACATATAGGGATCGGCGCGAGCGCATGCTGCGCGCGCCGAGACCGAAAGAATAAGACCGGGAGCCCGCGGGCTTCCCGGCAGGATCGACGGGGCAGGTCGCGGAAGGGGTGGTCCGCGATTTGCTACGAAGGCAGCGAGAGCGGGACGAACCCGCTCCAACAGGGGAATGACGATGAAGCACGCGTGCGAATGGCTGCGGTTGCGGCCGGATTCTCTGCAGCCGCGCCCGGCTCGGAGGCGAGCGCCGTTGCAGCCGGCGCCGCTCGGGTGATGGTCGCCCCGCGCGGTGGCCGCGGCGGGGCACGGCATGATCGACGGCAAACGGCAAGAACAGACAATCGGTCCGGACTCAACGGCCTTCGGTGGAATCGCACCGCCCCAGGCTCGCCGGCCTCAACAAGCGAAACCAGAAGGGCGTAACAGGTGTCGAGCATTCCGACCGAAACGGTATCACCGGGCAAGGCGTCGTTGTTCTACGACCCGAAAATCCGCGGCTATGTCTATCAGATCGTCCTTCTGGCCGTCGTCGGCTTCCTGATCTGGTCGGCGGCTTCGAACGCGATCGAGAATCTGCGTGCGCAGAAGATCGCCTCGGGCTTCGGCTTCTGGAACAACGCGGCAGGTTTCGACGTCAACCAGAAGCTTATTCCGTTCTCCGCGTCGGGCTCGACCTATGGTCAGGCCTTCTTCGTGGGCCTGCTCAACACTCTGCTGGTCGCTGCGATCGGTATCGTCCTGGCGACGATCATCGGCTTCACCGTCGGCGTGGCGCGGCTGTCGGGCAACTGGATCATCGCCAAGCTCGCGATGATCTACGTCGAGCTGATCCGCAACATCCCGCTGCTGCTGCAGTTGTTCTTCTGGTACAATGCGGTGCTCAAACCGCTGCCCGATGCCCGCAACTCGATCCATCTGCCGGGCAGCATCTACCTGAACAACCGCGGCATCATTCTGCCCAGCCCGCAATTCGCGCCAGGCTTCGAGGCGGTGGTGATTGCCTTGCTCGTCGGGATTGCGGCGGCGGTCGCCTTCGTCATCTGGGCGCGGGGCCAGCAGGCCAAGACCGGCAAGCAGTATCCCAACGGCTGGATCGCGCTTGCCCTCGTCGTCGGCCTGCCGCTGATCGTCTTCGTCGCCACCGGCCGGCCGCTGTCCTTCGACTATCCGCAGCAGGGCCGCTTCAACCTGACGGGCGGCGTGCAGATCTTTCCCGAGTTCGTCGCGCTGCTGGTCGGCCTCTCCACCTACACCGCCGCCTTCATTGCCGAGGTCGTGCGCGCCGGCATCCTCGCCGTCTCGCGCGGACAGACCGAGGCTGCCCATGCGCTCGGGCTGCGCTCGGGACCGACGCTCAAGCTGGTCGTCATCCCCCAGGCGATGCGCGTGATCATCCCGCCCCTGACCTCGCAATACCTCAACCTGGTCAAGAATTCGTCCCTGGCCGTCGCTATCGGCTATCCGGACCTCACTCAGGTCTTCATGGGTACGGTTCTGAACCAGACCGGGCAGGCGGTGGAGATGGTCTCGATCACCATGGCCGTCTACCTGACGATCTCGCTCGTCACCTCCTTCGCGATGAACATCTACAACAAGCGCATGGCGCTGGTGGAACGGTGAGGGCGCAGCGATGACCGATGCAACTCTCGAAAACGCTCCGAACCGCTTTGTTCGCCGCGAAACCCTGCAGCAGCAGCCGGCGCCGCTCTCGGTGGCGGGGCCGATCGCCTGGATCCGTACCAACCTGTTCTCCGGCCCGGTCGGCACGATCCTGACGCTGCTCAGCCTCTACATCGTCGTCGTCGCGGTGGAGGACCTCGTGCGGTTCTACATCATCGACGCGGTCTGGACCGGCGCCAGCCGCGAGGCCTGCCTGGCCGACAAGGTCGGCCGGCCCGTCGGAGCCTGCTGGCCCTATGTGACGGACCGCTTTCAGTACTTCGTCTACGGCTCTTATCCGGTGGCGGAGCGCTGGCGTGTCAATATCGTCTTCGTGATGTTCGCGCTGGGCGTGGCCTGGCTGCTCTGGAACAAGGCGCCTCAGAAGAAGCTCGGAGCCTTCTTCTTCTTCGTGATGCTCCCGCTCAGCGGCTTCATCCTGCTGCTTGGCGGCGCGACGGCGGAAAGCCTGCTGCGCGTGCTGCTGTTGATCAGCGCCGCGCTGGCCGTCGTCTATGCCGTTGCCTCCTTCGTACCGTCCGTGGCTGTCTGGACCTCGGCGCCGCGCCGGGTGGCGGAACAGGACCTGTCGCCGTGGCGCCGCTTCGCCGGCCCCAAGATCCTGATCCTGATGGCGCTGGTCATCTTCGGGCTGGTCGGCGTCCTGAACGAGCAGATCGGACTTCCGCGGGTCGATACCGGTCTGTGGGGCGGCATGATGGTCACCTTCCTCATCTCGGCGGTCGGCATCGTCTTCTCGCTGCCGTTCGGCGTGGTCCTCGCCCTGGGACGCCGTTCGCGCCTGCCGATCATCCAGCTCCTGTCTGTGATCTTCATCGAGTTCGTCCGCGGCGTGCCGCTGATCACGGTGCTGTTCATGGCCAACACCATGCTGCCGCTCTTCGTGCCGCAGGAGTATTCGCCGGACCGGTTGCTGCGCCCGCTCATCGGCGTCGCGCTGTTCGCGTCGGCCTATATGGCCGAGGTCATCCGCGGCGGCCTGCAGGCCATCCCCAAGGGGCAGTTCGAGGGCGCGATGTCGCTCGGCCTCGGCTACTGGCAGATGATGCGCCTCATCATCCTGCCGCAGGCGATGCGCATCGTGATCCCCGGCATCGTCAACACCTTCATCGGGCTGTTCAAGGACACGACGCTGGTGACCATCGTCGGCATCTTCGACTTCCTGAACACGATCCAGGCGACGCTGGTCGACCCGACCTGGGCGACGCCTACGACCCGCACGACGGGCTATGCATTCGCCGCACTTTTCTATTTCCTGTGCTGCTGGGGCATGTCGCGATACTCGATCGCCGTCGAGAAGCGCCTCGCTGCCGGCCAAAAACGTTGAGAGGAACCATCACCATGGCAATGGCAGAAACCACGACCGGCACCCGCCCCGCGGCGTTGAAGCCGACCTCGCTGAAGACGGCGACGGCGGTGGAGATGATCGGCGTCAACAAGTGGTACGGTGAGTTCCACGTGCTGCGCGACATCAACCTGAAGGTCGAGCGCGGCGAGAAGCTTGTCATCTGCGGCCCGTCCGGCTCGGGCAAGTCGACGATGATCCGCTGCATCAACCGGCTGGAGGAGCACCAGAAAGGCCAGATCATCGTCGACGGAACGGAGCTCACCAACGATCTCAAGAAGATCGACGAGATCCGCCGTGATGTCGGCATGGTCTTCCAGCACTTCAACCTGTTTCCGCATCTGACGATCCTCGAGAACCTGACGCTCGCGCCGATCTGGGTGAAGAAGATGCCCAAGAAGGATGCCGAGGAGATCGCGATGCACTATCTCCGGCGCGTCAAGATTCCCGAGCAGGCCGCGAAGTATCCCGGCCAGCTCTCGGGCGGCCAGCAGCAGCGCGTGGCGATCGCCCGCTCGCTGTGCATGAGCCCGAAGATCATGCTGTTCGACGAGCCGACCTCGGCGCTCGACCCGGAAATGGTCAAGGAGGTGCTGGACACCATGGTCTCGCTGGCCGACGAGGGCATGACCATGCTCTGCGTCACCCATGAGATGGGCTTCGCCCGCCAGGTCGCCGACCGTGTCATCTTCATGGACGCCGGCCAGATCGTCGAGATGAACACCCCCGACGAGTTCTTCAAGAACCCGCAACACGAGCGCACCAAGCTCTTCCTCTCCCAGATCCTGCACTGAGACGATCGTATTCCGCCCACCGTTTAAGGCGCGCCGGGCAACCGGCGCGCCTTGCCGTTTGGGCGCTGCAACGGCGACGGCGTCGTCCGGCCGCGAACTGACCTGCGATCCCGGCCTCGGGAACGAATTCCGATCGTGACGGTTACTGGCGGGAACGGAGGAAACTCGATGAAGCGATTTGCCCTTGGCATCGCCGCTGCCCTTCTCGTCAGCGGCAGCGCCTATGCTCAATCGATCAATATCGGCCCAGGGGGCGTGAGCGTCGACCCGCGCACACCCCATGAGCGCCGCGTGGATCGCGAGATCCGCCGCGAGGAGCGCCGCGACCGCTACGAGCGCGCGCGCTATCGCGGCGAGCGCTGCCGAACCGTCACGACCCGCGAGGAGACCCGGCACGGCATGGTTCGCAGGACGACGCGCGTCTGCGATTGAGTGCGTAGCGAGTTGCGTGAGAGTGACTGAGTCCCTGAGCGGGGTCGGCGGCACCGGCCCCGCTCTCGCTCGTGGGAAGGCCGATCTCCGGTTGCGCGCAGACCCCGCGCGCATTATCGTTTTCGGCGATGGGGATGGAGTTCCCCCGAAACCGCCCGCCGGTCGCCATTCCGGTCGGCTGATGACTCCTACCGCACGAAACCGCGGTAGGAGTGTATCCAGCACCCGCCGCAAGGCGGGTTTTTCATGCCCGTCGACCAGGGAGCCGAAGCGAGCATGTCCTTCTCGACCGTCGTCGTCATCATGATCGGGGGCGCGCTGGGTACGCTGGCGCGCTACCTTCTGTCGGTGCTCGCGCTGCCGATCAGCGGAAGCCTGCCCTGGGGGACGATCCTCATCAACATCGCCGGCTCGTTCATCATCGGCTTCTTCGGCACGCTGACGCTGGCGAGCGGCCGCTTTCCGTTGGCCGAACCCGTGCGCCTTTTCGTGATGGTCGGGTTCTGCGGCGGCTTTACCACCTTCTCGTCCTTCAGCCTGCAGACGCTCGACCTGCTGCGCAGCGGCGAGACGCTGCGGGCCACGATCAATATCGTTGCGTCCGTGGCGCTCTGCGTGACGGCGGTCGCGGTCGGCCACGCCGTCGCAAGCCGGTTCAACGGCGATCCGCGGATCGCTCAGATGGTCATGGAAGAGGAGGCTTGAGGCCTCCTCTTCGGGCAAGGCCTGCGGTCTACTTGCCGTCGCGCGCCTTCACGGCGTGGTCGGTGAAGTCGGTGAACACGCCGTCGACGCCGAGCGCGAGATGGGCCTTGTACTCGGCGATGGGATCGCCGTTGTAGTCGGCGGCGAGCCGGGTCGCCTCGCTGCGATAGGCCCAAGGGTGCACCAGTAGCCCCGCCGCATGCGCGTCCTTCACCACATCGGTCGGCGCGATGACGGTGCGGTCGCGCTCGTCGATCTTGCCGTCGCCGTTCAGGTCCTTTGGCTTGCCGTCCGGCCCGATCGTCTGCCTGGCGCCGATCAGATAGACCTTCCACGGGCCGACGCCGTCGGCATAGGTCGCGATCTCCCTGAGGCCCTCGGGCGAGAGCATGTCCTGGAAGCTGCGCTTGTCGCCGAGCACGGCGAAGTCATAGGGGCGGTCGAAGGGCGCGGCGAGCGTGACCTTGCCGTCCTTGTCGACGCCGTCGCCATCGACAAGCTGCACGAGCCGGATCTGCGTCTTCTTGCGCAGGTATTTCAGGTTCGCCGTCTCGAAGCTCTGGATGAAGACGGGCGAGTTCTTCTCGGTCCAGCCGGCCGCCTTGAGCATGTCGAGGAGCTTGTCCTCGAAGGCGAGGCCAAGCGAGGCGTGATAGGTCGGGTGCTTGGTTTCCGGATAGATGCCGATGGTCCGGCCGCTGCGGGCGCTCTCCGCCTTGGCGAGGTCGATCACCTCCTGGAAGGTCGGGATCTCGTATTTGCCGTTATGCGACTGGTCGCGATCGGCAAAAGCCTGCTTGGCCCGCAGCGTCTTGATCTCGGCCAGGGTGAAGTCGTTGGCGAACCAGTCGGTGGTCTCGATGCCGTCGAGCTTGCGAGTGGTCTTGCGGCTGGCGAATTCGGGGTGGTCGGCGACATCGGTCGTACCGCTCAGCATCGGCTCGTGACGCACGACCAGAACGCCGTCCTTGGTCGAGACCAGGTCCGGCTCGATGAAATCGGCGCCGAGCGCGATGGCGCGGCGATAGCCTTCCAGCGTGTGCTCGGGCAGATAGCCGCTGGCGCCGCGATGGGCGATCACGAGCGGGCGCTGGCCCGAAAGCGTGGTCGCAGATTCGGCGCTGGCCGCCAGCGATTGCAGGGCCAGGGCGGCAACAAGCGATGTCGAGAAAAGCAGGATCTTGTTCATGGTGGCCTCGGCTCGCGAAAGGGCGCGCGAAACTAGGCCGCGGGATGTGACACCCCCATGAAAGGTGATGCCGTCCTCACCGGTCAGAGACCGGATGGGGGACAGGCACGGGGCGGGCGGTCAGCACGGATGCCCTGCCGGTCTGGGCGGAAAGAGCGGCGGCCGGTCTCCGGCGCGGGCCGGTACGCGGCCGCCGGCTCGGTCTCAGCGGTGATTCTCGAGCGTGGTCTTGGCGTCGAGGCGCTTGGCGGGCGGAGGCGTCAGATCGGCCTGCGGCTGGGTCGCGCAAGCGGCGAGGGCGAAGGCGAAGAAGCCGAGAACGGCAAGGCGAGCGGCGTTTTTCATGGTGGCGTGTCCCATTGGCCGCGGCATGCGGTTGCATCGTCTTTCCGCTTATGGAACGACCGCGTCAAGAACATGGCGCGACGAAGCCCATGCCGCTGCGTCATGATCGAACTGGTTGAAACACAAGCCCCCGAGCTCGCGCCGATCAGATTGCCAAGGCAATCTGATCGGATCCGGCTCTTGCCTCGCGGCGCGGCGCCTTCGGCGCTTTGCGTCAGGATCGAACGACCATGACGCCAGCCGCCCGGATCAGTGCCGCCATCGAGGTGCTGCAGGATATCATCGAGCGCCGCCGTCCGGCGGCCGACGCCCTCAAGGACTGGGGGTTGTCGCGCCGCTTCGCCGGATCGAAGGATCGCGCGGCGATCGCCTCGCTCGTCTACGACGCGCTGCGCCGCAAGGCCTCCTCGGGCTACGCCATGGCGTCGGAGGAGCCGCGCGCGCTGGTGCTCGGCATGCTGAGGGGGCTGCGTGGCCTGTCGCTTGGCGAGATCGCGGCGCTCTGCTCCGGCGAGAACCATGCCCCCACGCCGCTCTCCGCCGACGAAACGGCGCTCCTCACCGCCTTCTCGGACGAGGATGCGCCCAGCTGGGTGCGGGCCGATGTGCCGGAATGGCTCTGGCCCGCCTTCGAGCGCGCCTTCGGCGCCATGGCGATCGAGGAGGGGCAGGCGCTTGCCGCTCGCGCTCCGGTCGATCTGCGCGTCAACCGCCTCAGGGCGAGCCGCGAGGCCGTCGCGAAGGATCTTGCTCATCTCCAGCCGGAGGAAGGGGCCTGGTCGCCGGACGCGCTGCGCTTTCAACCCGGACAGGATGGACGCGGTCCCTCGCTGCAGACCGAAACCCCTTTCTTCGCCGGCGCCTTCGAGATCCAGGACGAGGGCTCGCAGCTCGTGACGCTGCTGGCCGGGGTGAAGCCCGGCGAGACGGTGATCGACCTCTGTGCCGGCGCTGGCGGAAAGACGCTGGCGCTCGCCGCACTGATGGCCAATCGCGGCAACCTCTATGCCACCGACCTCGACGGCCGGCGGCTCGCGCCGCTTCATGACCGGCTGGCGCGCTCGGGCGCGGACATCGTCGATATCCGCATCCCGCGCTCGCGCGGCCACGAGCCGCTGGCGGACGTCGCCGGCCAGGCCGATCTCGTCCTGGTCGATGCGCCCTGCACCGGCTCCGGCACCTGGCGGCGCAATCCGGATGCGAAATGGCGCGTGCGCCCGGGCGCACTGGCCGAACGGATCAAGGACCAGGCGGAAGTGCTGGCCCGCGCCGCCAGGTTGGTCAAGCCCGGCGGGCGCGTCGCCTATATCACCTGCTCGATGCTGCCGGAGGAGAACGACGAGGCGATCCGCTCCTTCCTCGGCAAGCACCCCGGCTTTGCGGTGGTGGCGCCGATCGACGTGCTGGCCGGAGCCGAAAGCGACTTCTCCCTGCTCGCCCGCTTTGTCACTGAATTCGGCCTGCAGCTGTCGCCGCGCCGCACCGGCACGGACGGGTTCTATCTGGCCTGCCTCCGGCGCGGGGATTGAGAGTATCGCGGGCGTTGCGCGCGCTTTCGCGATCCATTAACGGAACGCGATGACGAGCGCTCAGCCCCATCACGACTCCATCCTCATCATCGATTTCGGCTCGCAGGTGACGCAACTGATCGCGCGGCGCATTCGCGAGATCGGCGTCTATTGCGAGATCGCTCCGTTCCAGTCGGCGGACGAGGCCTTCGCGCGGCTGAAGCCCAAGGGCGTCATCTTCTCAGGCGGCCCTGCTTCGGTGCCGGACGAGGGCAGCCCGCGCGCGCCCGAAGCCGTCTTCACCGCCAATATTCCGCTGATGGGCATCTGCTACGGTCAGCAGACCATGGCGCATCAGCTCGGCGGCAGGGTCGAGGGCGGGCATGCCGCCGAGTTCGGCCGCGCCGATGTCGAGATACTCGCGCCTTCCGCGCTCTTCACCGGGGTCTGGGAGCAGGGCGGCCGCTATCCCGTATGGATGAGCCATGGCGACCGCGTCACCGAGCTGCCGCACGGCTTTTCGGTGAAGGCGACCTCGGAGAACGCCCCTTTCGCTGTAGCGAGCGACGAGGCCCGGCGCTTCTTCACCACGATGTTCCATCCGGAGGTGGTCCACACGCCAGATGGTGGAAAGCTGCTGCGCAATTTCGTCGTCGAGATCTGCGGCTGCGCGCCGGATTGGAGCATGTCGGCCTATCGTGCCGAGATGCAGAAGAAGATCCGCGAGCAGGTCGGCACGGGCCGCGTCATCTGCGGGCTCTCCGGCGGCGTCGACTCGGCGGTGGCGGCAGTGCTGATCCATGAGGCGATCGGCGACCAGCTCACCTGCGTCTTCGTCGACCACGGCCTGATGCGGCTGGGCGAGGCCGAGCAGGTCGTGACCCTGTTCAGGGATCACTACAACATCCCGCTGGTGCATGTTGAGGCTGAGGAGCTTTTCCTCTCCGAGCTGGCAAAATGCGGCGCCGATCCCGAGGCCAAGCGCAAGACCATCGGCCGGCTCTTTATCGAGGTCTTCGATGCCGAAGCCGCCAAGCTGGGCGGTGCCGATTTTCTCGCTCAGGGCACGCTCTATCCGGACGTGATCGAGAGCGTCTCCTTCTCCGGCGGCCCCTCGGTCACGATCAAGAGCCACCACAACGTCGGCGGCCTGCCCGAGCGCATGAAGATGAAGCTCGTCGAGCCGCTGCGCGAGTTGTTTAAGGATGAGGTCCGCGTGCTCGGCCGCGAGCTCGGCTTGCCCGAGGCCTTCGTCGGCCGTCATCCCTTCCCGGGGCCGGGACTTGCCATCCGCTGCCCGGGCGAGATCACCAAGGAGAAGCTCGACATCCTGCGCAAGGCGGATGCGATCTATCTCGATGAGATCCGCAAGGCCGGGCTCTACGACGTGATCTGGCAGGCTTTCGCCGTGCTGTTGCCGGTCCGCACCGTCGGCGTGATGGGCGACTATCGCACCTACGACCATGTCTGCGCGCTGCGCGCCGTGACCTCGGTCGATGGCATGACGGCGGATTTCTATCCCTTCGACATGAACTTCCTCGGCCGCGCCGCGACCCGGATCATCAACGAGGTCAAGGGCATCAACCGCGTCGTCTACGACGTGACGAGCAAGCCGCCCGGCACGATCGAGTGGGAGTGATTCAGGCAGTCTGGTCCGGTCGCCGGCTCTGAGCGCCAGCGGCAATCGCTTTTCATGACAAGTTGCGATGGCCGTCCGCGGGTGGCCATTGTTGAATTGTTCTTCCTTTGTTCTAGGATGGCGCTCCTGCCGGTTCTCGAGGGAGGCGATCATGGAGCGGAGCCTTGGATTTCCCGGGAGCGCGAGCCACTTCTTCGCGCTTCTGCCTGATGCCGCTGCGGCCGCCGCCGCCGACCGCAAGGCCCATGCTCTGCGCAGCTGGCTTGGCCTTTCCGGTCGGCCACGCGGCACCGGCAAGTATCACGTGTCGCTTTGGGGCTGGCCGGCGAGGGAAGGGCCCGGCGCCGATGGCATTCGGTTGATCCGGCGCGTTGCCGAGCGGATCAGCCAGGCACCGTTCAAAGTGAGCTTCGACGAGGTCGCGACCTTTGCTCAAGGTGCGGAACGACGCGCTCTGGTGATGACGGGTGGGGACGGCGTGATTGGAGCTGCACGGCTTCATGAGAGCCTCGACCGGGACATCCGGGCGCATGGTCTGCGCGGCGGGCGTTCGTCGTGCTGGCCTCACATGACCCTGCTCTATGATCGTTGGCGGACGGAACCCTTCTCCGTCCGGCCATTGAGCTGGCGCGTCACGGATTTCGTTCTGGTGCGCAGCGTTCCGCGAGAGCCCTATGTCGTTCTCGGGCGCTGGACGCTGGCCGGCTCCTGATCGTGCAAGGTTGCAAGCGCTCTTTGCAGCGGGGCGGGGGGTGCCCCGTTGCCTTGGGCGCGGTCGGCTCTATCGTCTTGCTCCGACGCCCGTTCGATTCAACCGGAGCCCCCGATGGCCGATCTCTCCGCCTTTCCGATCACCTCGCGCTGGCCAGCCCGCCAGCCCGACCGCATCCAGCTCTATTCGCTGCCGACGCCGAACGGCGTGAAGGTCTCGATCGCGCTGGAAGAACTCGAACTGCCCTACGAACCGCACGCCATCGACATCGGCAAGAACGAGACCTGGGGGCCCGAGTTCCTCTCGCTCAATCCGAACGGCAAGATCCCGGCGATCATCGATCCCGACGGGCCGGGCGGAAGGCCGCTGGGCTTGTGGGAGTCGGGCGCGATCCTGCTCTACCTCGCGGAGAAGACCGGCAGGCTGCTGCCGAAGGACCCCGCAGCCCGCTATGAGACCATCCAGTGGGTTTTCTTCCAGATGGCGGCGATCGGTCCGATGTTCGGCCAGCTCGGCTTCTTCCACAAGTTCGCCGGCCGGGAATACGAGGATAAGCGACCGCGCGACCGCTATGCCAATGAGAGCAAACGGCTGCTCGGCGTGTTGGAGGACCGGCTCGCCAGCCGCACCTGGATCATGGGCGACGAATACACCATTGCCGACATCGCGATTCTGGGCTGGGTGCGCAACCTGGTCGGCTTCTATGGCGCCGGAGAGCTCGTCGATTATGCCAGCCTGACCCATGTGCCGATCTGGCTGGAGCGCTGCCTGGCGCGGCCGGCGGTCCAGCGCGGCCTCGACAGCCCCAAGCGCCCGGCCTGAAAAGCCGGCGCCGCGGCCTATCCGGCAGGCGCGAGCCTGGGCTCTGCCGCGGGAAGCCTTTCCAGGGCCTGCATGGCGATGCCGGCCTGGGCCAGGCGCTCGCGGCCTCCCAGCCCCTCCAGCTCGAAGACGAAGAGGGCTCGCGTGCAATGCGCGCCCAGCCGGCGCAGAAGCTCCGCCGCCGCCAGTGCGGTGCCGCCGCTCATCAGGCAGTCGTCGATGAGCGCGACATGGTGTCCCGCCAGCTGGTGCCCTTTCGAGAGTGCGACGCCGTTGCCCAGCTCATAGTTGGCAGCGAGGCTTCGCACGACGTCGGCCCGGATCGACCCGACTTTCCGGATATCGATGAAGCCGAGCCTGCTCCGGAACGCCAACGCACCCGCAAGGCCGATGCCGCCGATATCGATGCCGGCGATCAGTTCGGTTTCCCTGCCGAGATGCGATGCGAGCGCCGTGCAGGCCATCTGCATCCATCCGCTGTCGCGCGTGACGGTGGTGGCGTCGGGAAAATCGACGCCGGCGACCGGATAGTCTCGCCAGCGGCGATGCGGAAAGGCCGGCGCCGCCGGTGCCTCCTGTACAGAATCCGAGATGGTATCCATGATCGCGCCACCTGCATCCCGATAAGTCCGGATGGCCTGTCATGCCCGCTTGCGGTTCCGCTGACAAACGCCGATCACGGGCGGGCGGCGGATGCGGCGAGGTTCACACGGTCCGGATGAAGGCATGACGACGATCTACGGCATCAAGAATTGCGACACGATGAAGAAGGCACGCGCCTGGCTCGACGGCCGCGGCGTGGCCTACGCCTTCCATGACTACAAGGCGAGCGGCATAGACAGGCCGGCTCTGCAGGCGTGGGTCGCGGAGCATGGCTGGGAAACCGTGCTGAACCGGGCCGGGACCACCTTCCGCGCTCTGCCGGATGCCGAGAAGCAGGCGCTGGACGCAGAAAAGGCGATCGCGCTGATGCTGGCCCAGCCTTCGATGATCAAGCGCCCGGTGCTCGACCTGGGCAAGGGCAGGACCATCATCGGCTTCAAGCCGGATATCTATGAGGCTGCGCTGGCGGGGCATTAGTGACGCCGCCCGCCAAGGGCGTGGCGCGCCTCAAGGCGCGGCTTCATTCCCTGTCAGGCTGTGAGGCGGCGGTAGAGTGTCGTGCCTTGTGCTTTGTCGATCGCGCGCGGCATCGCTTTCAGCGCCCCGCGGTCACTCGCGACGGCAGCGCAATCCGGATCGCCGGTGATTGACGTATGACCCGTCCGGCGCGCGGGTCTCTTCCCTAAATCCGCGCGCTGTTCTACCTCGCAGGCCATGACCGCTCAGCCCCAAGCCCTGCAGCCCGAGCTCGCTGCCACTCCCGAATTCACCTTCGACGTCGCCGCTCGCGACGGCGCCGCGCGCACCGGCGCGATCAGCATGCCGCGCGGCGTCATCCGCACCCCGGCCTTCATGCCGGTCGGCACGGCCGCAACCGTCAAGGGCATGTATCCCGAGCAGGTGAGGGCGCTTGGTGCCGACGTGGTGCTCGGCAACACCTACCACCTGATGCTGCGCCCGGGTGCAGAGCGCGTCGCCAGGCTCGGCGGGCTTCACCGCTTCATGAACTGGCCGCATCCGATCCTGACCGATTCCGGCGGCTTTCAGGTGATGTCGCTGTCGCAGCTCAGGAAACTGACCGAGGAGGGGGTGACGTTCCGTTCGCATATCGACGGCTCGAAGCATGTGCTGACCCCGGAGCGCTCGGTGGAGATCCAGAACCTGCTTGGCTCCGACATCGTCATGCAGCTCGACGAATGCGTGGCGCTGCCCTGCGAGGAGAAGGTCGCGGAGAAGGCGATGCGGCTGTCGCTGCGCTGGGCCGAACGCTGCAAGGCCGCCTTCGGCCATCATCCCGGGCGTGCGCTATTCGGCATCGTGCAGGGCGGCGACGTGCCGCGTCTGCGTGTCGAAAGCGCGCGTGAGCTCGCGGCCATGGACCTCAAGGGTTACGCCGTCGGCGGGCTCGCGGTCGGCGAGCCGCAGGAGGTGATGCTGGCGATGCTCGAGGCGGTCGAGCCGCATCTGCCGCAGGCGAAGCCGCGCTATCTGATGGGCGTCGGCACGCCGGACGACATCGTGCAGGCGGTCGCGCGCGGCATCGACATGTTCGATTGCGTGATGCCGACGCGCGCCGGCCGCCATGGCCAGATCTTCACCCGCTTCGGCCGGATGAACCTGAAGAATGCGAAGTTCGCCGAGGATCCGCGGCCGATCGACGAGCGATCCTCATGCCCAGCCGCCAACGGCTGGTCGCGGGCTTATCTGCACCATCTGGTCAAGGCCGAAGAGATGCTCGGCAAGATGCTGCTGACCTGGGCGAATCTCGCCTATTACCAGGATCTGATGGCGGGCCTGCGGGCCGCGATCGCGGACGGGCGCCTGGCTGATTTCATCGCCGAGACGAAGGCGGGCTGGGCGAGGGGAGAGGATGGAGGCGCGCCCGCGTGAGCGTCCCCGATCCCGGCTTGCTGCTTCTGAAGATGGCAATCGCGGCGGCGGTGGTGGTCACATGCTCGCTCATCGCCGAGCGGAGCGGGCCGAAGATCGCGGCGATGATCGCGACGCTGCCGATATCGCTCGGCCCTGTCCTGTTCTTCCTCTCGCTGGAGCACGAGCCCGCCTTCCTCGCCGAAAGCGCACGCGGGACCATGAACGCCAATATCGCCAATGCCGGCTTCGTGCTCGCCTACGTCCTGGTGGCGCAACGGTTTACCACGCTGCCCAGCCTGTTGTCGGCGCTGGCGGCCTGGGTCGCCACGCTCCTGGGCGTGCGCTTCCTCGCGCCGTCGGCCCTGTTCCTGACGTTGCTCGCCGTCGTCGCCTTCGGCTCCATCCATCTCGTCGTGCGCCCATATCTGGCCGCACGCCCCGCGGTCGCGTCGCGGCGGGCGTGGTTCGCCGTGCCGCTGCGGGCTGCCTGTGTCGCTGCCCTCGTCGGTGGGGTGACGGTCGCGAGCCATCATGTCGGCGCGAGCTGGTCGGGCGTCCTCGCGGGCCTTCCGCTCGTCCTGTCGAGCCTTGTCATGATCCTGCAGCCGCGCATCGGCGGCGCCGCGACGGCGGCCCTGATCGGCAACGGAGCGCTCGGCCTGCTCGGTGTCGGGCTCGGGCTGGCGGTGCTGTACCTCGCAGCGGTGCCGCTCGGCTCAGGGCCTGCCCTGGTCCTCGGACTTCTGGTTTCGGTCTGCTGGAATGCCGGCCTGCTCGGCCTTGCGCGCCGGCCGGCGCCATGATGCCACGAAGAGCCCGCCGATGATCAGTCCGAATCCGGCCAGTTGCAACGGGCCCGGGACCTCTCCAAGCGCCGGGATGGCAAGCGTCGTGCCGGTGACGGGGATCAGCGGCGGAAAGCGCCCGACGACGGCGGCGCCGAGGACATGTGCGGCCCAGCCCCAGAGCCACAGCCCCAGGATGACGTTGATCACGCCCTGATAGGCTGCGTGGAACAGCAGCACCCACCAGGGCGCGATGTCGAAGCCGCGAAAGAAGAACAGGAAATAGACCGGCAGATAGGCGAGCGACAGCACCGAGACGATGATCGCGCCGCGCAGGCCATTGATCTTCCAGAGCTGGATCAGCAACGGGTAGAAGCCCCAGAGCAGCCCGACCCCAAGGAAGCAGAGATCGCCGCGCAAGGTGTCCGCCCCGTTTCCGGCAGCGCCCGCCAGGGCCAGTAGGGCCAATCCGCAGATCACGCCCAGGATGCCGAGGATCAGCGCCGTGGAAAGCCTTGCGCCGAACAGGATGACGCTGCCGACGATGCCGATCACCGTCACCGTGCCCGGGGCGATCGTGGCACCATGGGCGGCCGGAGCCATCGTCAGGCCGGTCAGCATCAGGAAGGTCATCGGGAAACCGCTGGTCATGGCGAGCCAGACGCCGCGCTTCCAGCCGACGCCGCCGCAATCGGCGAAGCCGCCGGCGCGCAGGAAGAGCGGCATCAGCAGCAGACCCGCCGTTCCGAAGCGCAGGGCCAGCAGGTCGTGCGCGCCGATGCCGTGAAGGACGGCGTGCCGGCTGATGACGAAATTCGAGCCGAAGATCAGGACACTGAGCAGCATCCCCGCGATCGCGAGCCGGCGTCTGCGTCGCTCGGCTTCGTGGGGTTTGCCCTGCGTCATGACGAGCTGATCCATCGTCACTGCATAGCTCACGGCTTGTGCGGTGCGATAAGGCAATTGCGCATGAGCCCGATGCGTGAACGCGGCGGCGAGCGCGTGGGATAAATGCCCACCAATTTTCCGCCGCCTTTCTGCCCTCTTGGTGCCGGGCTCGCCGGTTTGATTGGGCTATCGCAAGCTGTTGGGAACGAGGCGATGGCAACGTCGACGAAACCGATTACCCCTGAGCCGGCCGCCATGTTGGGCCGGCTCGGCAGCCACCTGGCGATGTCGCTGGGGATCGCGCTGGCGCTCGCCGGAGCGGCGAGCCTTCCGCGGGTCCTGGATGGCGGAGCCGCGGGCGCCGGCATTCAGCCGGTCGCCAACGCATCGCCGGAAACGCTCGCGACCATCAGCGGAGGCAAGATCGTCGACCGGCTGAGCCTGGCCGCCGGCGAGGGCAGGCCGGCCGAGCAGCCCTTCACCCCTGCCACTCTCGCGATGCCGATGATGGTCGCCTGGGCGGAACCGATGGCCGTGGGCGTTCAGAGCACTGCGCCGGTCAAGCTCCGTACCGCCGCGGTGGAGATGGTGCCGGTGCCTCCCCGGCGCGACATCGACCTGGCCGATGCCGGCCGCGCGGACAGGGCTCCGCTCCAGATCATGCCCGCTGTGCAGGTGGCAGGGCCCGAAATACCGGCCGCGGATGCCGGCTGGCGCCGGATCGTCGCGGCTCCGGCGATAAAGGTCGCCGATGTGGTGTCCGGTACGGCGGAGGTGGCCCAGGCTGCCGGAGCCTGGACGCTGTCCCGCGCGACGAGCCTCCTGCCGCGCTGGTGAGAGCGGCAGGAGAAGGCAGGATCAGGCCAGGGCCTTGAGCGCGCCGCGGCCGGCATAGATCGCCTGCGTGCCGAGCTCTTCCTCGATGCGCAGCAACTGGTTGTACTTCGCCGTCCGGTCCGAGCGCGCGAGCGAGCCGGTCTTGATCTGCCCGCAATTGGTCGCGACGGCGAGGTCGGCGATGGTCGAATCCTCGGTCTCGCCCGAGCGGTGCGACATCACCGCGGTATAGCCTGCGCGCTGCGCCATCTCGACCGCGGCCAGCGTCTCGGTCAGCGAGCCGATCTGGTTGACCTTGACCAGGATCGAGTTTGCCGTCTTGCCCTTGATGCCACGCGACAGCCGCTCGACATTGGTGACGAACAGGTCGTCGCCGACGAGCTGGCACTTCGAGCCGACGAGATCGGTCAGCGCCTTCCAGCCCTCCCAGTCATCCTCGGACATGCCGTCCTCGATCGAGACGATCGGATAGTTGCCGACGAGCTTGGCCAGGTACTTGGCCTGGGCCTTGGGATCGCGCGTCTTGCGCTCGCCGGCATAGACATAGGCGCCTTCCTTGAAGAACTCGGTGGCGGCGCAGTCGAGAGCCAGCGCGATGTCCTCGCCCGGGCGATACCCGGCCGTTTCGATCGCCTGCATCACGAAGTCGAGCGCGGCCTCGGCAGACTTGATGTTGGGAGCGAAACCGCCCTCGTCGCCGACATTGGTGTTGTGGCCGGCGTCGTGCAGCTTCTTCTTCAGCGTGTGGAAGATCTCCGAGCCCATGCGCAGCCCCTCGGCGAAGGAGTCCGCGCCCACCGGCATGATCATGAATTCCTGGAAGTCGATCGGGTTGTCGGCATGGGCGCCGCCATTGACGATGTTCATCATCGGCACGGGCAGGACGCGGGCCGAGGTGCCGCCGACATAGCGGTAGAGCGGCAGGCCGGCCGCCTCGGCGGCCGCCTTGGCGACGGCGAGCGAGACCCCGAGGATGGCGTTGGCGCCGAGCTTGGACTTGTTGGGCGTGCCGTCCAGCTCGATCATGGTCTGGTCGATCGCAGTCTGGTCCTCGGCGTCCATGGCGACGATCGCCTCGGCGATGGCGACATTCACCGACTCGACGGCCTTCAGAACGCCCTTGCCGAGATAGCGCGACTTGTCGCCGTCGCGCAGCTCCACCGCCTCATGCGCGCCGGTCGAGGCGCCGGAGGGCACGGCGGCGCGGCCCATCGAGCCGTCTTCCAGCACCACATCGACCTCGACCGTCGGGTTGCCGCGGGAATCGAGGATCTGGCGTCCGATGATGTCGATGATCGCGGTCATGGCAGGCTCCGGGAGAAGCGGGGCGGGAGGAATAGCGCGCTTCTACCCAACCGGCCGTGCTGCGGGAAGCCTCAATCGTGGGTTCGCGACGGAACCGCGGATGCCGGGCGCGGGTGCAGGCTTGGCGCGGGGGTTGCGGCGATGGGGGGCAGCTTCGGCGCTTCGCCCCATCGGAAAACAAGCATGTTTCAGAAAATGTCGGCTCCCCGTCGCCCCAGCTTCCTCACTGTCCTGTTCTGGTGCGCTCTCACCGCCGCGTGGTGGACGGGGCTGTGCGTCTATGCCGGTCGACCGGTCTGGTTCTGGTGATCAGTCGCCGTCCTCGGGGGTGGCGAGATAGCTGCCGAGCAGGAAGCCGCTCTGCAGCGCGAACAGGAAGCCGACCCAGACGAAGACGCTGAAGACGCCGAGTTCGCCGCGGATGAGCCACAACGGAAAGAAGAAGGCCGTCAACGCGGCGCTGGTGACGATGATGGCAGGATAGCCATAGGACAGGCCGATCAAAATCCCGAGCAGAAACAGAATACCTGCAATTATCATAAATTTATCGGGATGAGATCCATTCGGGCGCTAGGAAGTGCTATGGTCTTATAGGCTGCGTCGCAAGGATGCGTGTGGAAGATCAATAAATATCGAATGATTGTGGCGAATGGATATTTGCCATCGCTTCGGCCGCAGTACCCCGCCAAACGTCCGAGCGCCCACCGAAACGGGAACCGCAGCAGGCGGTTCCCTCCCGCACGCAAGATGCTCTAGAAGCGGGCCAACCACAGGAGCATCCGATGTCCCTCGACGCCTCGACCTTGCAGCTCGGGCAGCCCAGCGCCTTGCCGGCCTCGCCGGAGGAGGCGCGCCTCGACCGTGTGCCCAATCCGCACGCCGGCACGAGCTATCTCGCCCGCTTCACCTGCCCGGAATTCACCTCGATCTGCCCGGTGACGGGCCAGCCCGATTTCGGCATCCTCGTCATCGACTATCTGCCGGGCCAATGGTTGGTGGAATCGAAGTCGCTGAAGCTCTATCTCGCCTCGTTCCGCAACCACGGCGCCTTTCACGAGGATTGCACCGTCGGCATCGGCAAGCGGCTGGTCGAGCTGCTGGAGCCGGAATGGTTCCGGATCGGCGGTTACTGGTATCCCCGCGGCGGCATCCCGATCGACGTGTTCTGGCAGACGGGCGAGCCGCCCAGGGGGCTCTGGCTGCCGGATCAGGGCGTGGCGCCCTATCGCGGGCGCTGAGGCGGCCGGTCGCTCAGGTCCGGCTGCCGAGCGGCGGCAGCAGCTTCGGCGAGAGGAGGCCGAGCACGCCGATCCCGATCCCGGCCGTCAGCAGGGCGCCATGGGTGCCCAGCGCGTGCAGAAGCGCGCCCATGACGAGCGGGCCGGTGGCGTGGCCCATGAAGAAGAAGCAGGCGAACAGTGCCATGGCGGAGCCGCGAGCGGTGGGGGCGAGCTCGGTGGCCTGGGCCTGGAAAGTGCCGTGCAGGAGGAAGAAGCCGAAGCCGACCGCAAGGAAGACGGCCATCGCGCTCCACCAGGGCGCCGTGGCGGCGAAGGCAATGTAGCCTGCGGCCATGGCGAGGCCGCCGAGCCGCATCATCTGCCTGGGCCCGACGCGCTGGACGAGGATGCGGGTCAACACGCCGTAGAGCAGCCCGCCGAGGCCCATCGCGCCGATCGCGAGACCCGCCTCCGACGAGCCGACGCCGGAGCGCTCGTGCAGGATCGCGGCGACGAAGGGATGAATGCCGAAAATCAGCGCGCCTTCCAGCATCACCAGCAGGTAGAGCATCTTGCTGCGCGGGTTGGCGAAGACGGCGCGATAGCTCGCCGCCGCGCCGGCGACGCTGAGCGGCGGCCGGTCGGCGTTCGCGCGCGGCTTCAACACGATCCTCACCAGCAAGGCGCCGCCTGCTGCCAGGATTGCGGCCGTCAGCATCACCGCGCGCCAGCCGATATGGTCGGCCATGATGCCCGAGAAGGCCGCCCCCGCCATCTGGCCGATGATCATGATGACCAGGAAGCGCCCGAGCATGATCTGCCGCTCCGACATCGGTGCCCGGTCGCCGATCGCCGCCATCGCGGCGGGTATGACACCGCCGGCCATCACGCCGCCGGCGGCGCGCAGCACGAGCAGCATCCAGAATTCGGTAGCGAAGGCCGCGAGCGCCGAAAGGACGCACAACAGGGCCAGGCAGGTCGAGATGCTGCGCAGCTTGCCCACCGAATCCGCGATCGGCCCGAGAAAGGGCTGGCCGAGCGCATAGCACCCAGAGAACGCCGTCACCAGGAAGGCGATCTGGTGGACGCTCTGGCCGAATTCGGCGGCGAGTGTCGGCACCAGCGGATCGATCAACCGCATCGTGAAGGTCGAGGCGAAACCGCAGAGCCCGAGGACCGGGATGAGCGCGCCGAGACTGTCGTCGGCCGCGGCCTTCGGCTCAGACATAGGCGACGTTCGGCGCCGGATTGTTCTTGGCCAGGCGGTCGAAGGCCTGCAACTGCGCGATCAGACCCTGGAATTCGGTGAGCGGCACCATGTTGGGGCCGTCGGAGGGAGCCTTGTCCGGGTCGGGATGCGTCTCGATGAAGACGCCGGCGACGCCGACGGCAACGGCGGCCCGCGCCAGCACCGGCACGAACTCACGCTGGCCGCCGGTGGAGGAACCCTTGCCGCCCGGCTGCTGTACGGAATGAGTGGCGTCGAAGATCACCGGCGCGCCGATCTCTGCCATGATCGGGAAGGCCCGCATGTCCGTCACCAGCGTATTGTAGCCGAAGGAGGCGCCGCGCTCCGTCAGCATGACATTGGCGTTGCCGCTCTCCGTGACCTTCGCCGCGACGTTGACCATGTCCCAGGGCGCCAGGAACTGACCCTTCTTGACGTTGACGACCCGGCCGGTCTTCGCCGCCGCAACCAGGAGATCGGTCTGGCGGCAAAGGAAGGCCGGGATCTGCAGCACGTCGACCACCTCGGCGACCGGCGCGCACTGGCTGGCGTCATGCACGTCGGTCAGGACCGGCATGCCGGTGCGCGCACGGATCTCGGCGAAGACCGGCAGCGCCGCCTCGAGCCCCATGCCCCGCGCGCCCTTCACGCTCGTGCGGTTCGCCTTGTCGAAGGAGGTCTTGAAGACCAGCCCGATTTTCAGCGCGGTCGCGATTTCCTTGAGCGCCAGCGCGCATTCCAGCGCATGGTCGCGGCTTTCCATCTGGCAAGGGCCGGCGATGACGGAGAGGGGCAGGGCGTTCCCGAAGCGCACGGGCCGGGCAAGGTCCTCGCCGATGGTGACGATGGCGTTCGGGGTCATGGCGGGTCCTTCGCGGCAGGGTTCGCGGCCGAGCCCCCGCGGTCAAGACTTCGGGGCGGCAGCCGGGCATATGGCGCCGCGGGCTTCCCGGTCAAGTCGCGGCGGAGCGGTGGAGAACTTGTCGGGGCGGTGCGGCAACGGGCTGGCGAAGCGGCGGCGAGGTCTGTAAATTCGATGGCGAGGTACTATCTTGGGCGGGAAGGCAGGATCGACTGGATACGGCGCGGGCGGATATGATCGAGGCAGGCCAGGGCAAAGCGATGCGCAGTGGAATGTCGCCGGGAATGCCGGCGCGCCCGGGCGCAGACGCGAAGACGGTCGGCATGGCCGATCGTCCGAAGCGGGCCGGGCCGCCGGCCGATGGCGGGCGCGAGGGCACGGGCACGGCGGTGCTGACCCGCACCCGCACCCGCAAGCCCAATCTCTACCGGGTCCTGCTGCTGAACGACGACTACACCCCGATGGAGTTTGTCGTTCATGTGCTGGAGCGGTTCTTCAACAAGGATCGCGCCGAAGCCACGCGGATCATGATGCATGTGCATCAGAACGGCGTCGGCGAATGCGGTGTCTTCACCTATGAGGTCGCCGAAACCAAGGTCACCCTCGTCATGGATCTCGCGCGCAAGCACATGCACCCGCTGCAATGCGTGATGGAGAAGAAGTAGCGTTGGGTCGGACCGCACAGTCCCGAAACAGATAGGAGCGCGCCCCTTGCCGAGTTTCTCGCGCAGTCTCGAACAGGCGCTTCACCGGGCTCTGGCCTTGGCCAACGAGCGCCGTCACGAATACGCCACCCTGGAACACCTGTTGCTGGCGCTGGTCGACGACCAGGACGCGGCTGCGGTGATGCGCGCCTGCAGCGTCGATCTCGACCTGCTCAGGCGCAATCTCGTCGATTACATCGATGCCGAACTGACCAACCTAGTCACCGACGGGCGCGACGATTCCAAGCCGACGGCCGGCTTCCAGCGCGTCATCCAGCGTGCGGTGATCCATGTCCAGTCCTCGGGCCGCGAGGAAGTGACCGGGGCGAACGTGCTCGTCGCGATGTTCGCCGAGCGCGAGAGCCATGCCGCCTATTTCCTGCAGGAGCAGGACATGACCCGTTACGACGCGGTCAACTACATCAGCCACGGCATCGCCAAGCGCCCGGGATCCAGCGAAAGCCGGCCGGTGCGCGGCGCGGACGACGACGCCGAACCGCAGCGCGAGCAGCGCTCGGAGCAGGCCAGCGAGCCTGACAAGGACAAGAAGAAAAAGGAAAGCGCGCTCGAGGCTTACTGCGTCAACCTGAATCGGAAGGCGAAGGACGGACGCATCGATCCGCTGATCGGCCGCGAGGCCGAGGTGCAGCGCACCATCCAGATCCTCTGCCGCCGTCAGAAGAACAATCCGCTGCTGGTCGGCGACCCCGGCGTCGGCAAGACGGCGATCGCCGAGGGCCTCGCCCTCAAGATCACCCGCGGCGAGGTGCCGGAGGTGCTGAAGGACGCGACCGTCTTCTCGCTCGACATGGGCACGCTGCTCGCCGGCACGCGCTATCGCGGCGACTTCGAGGAGCGCCTCAAGCAGGTGATGAAGGAGATCGAGCAGCACCCTAAGGCGATCATGTTCATCGACGAGATCCACACGGTGATCGGCGCGGGGGCGACCTCGGGCGGCGCGATGGACGCGTCCAACCTGCTCAAGCCAGCGCTGGCCTCGGGCTCGCTGCGCTGCATCGGCTCGACCACCTACAAGGAATACCGCCAGTATTTCGAGAAGGACCGGGCGCTGGTGCGTCGCTTCCAGAAGATCGACGTCAACGAGCCGTCGGTCCCGGACACGATCGAGATCCTCAAGGGGCTGAAGCCCTATTTCGAGGAGTTCCACAAGCTGCGCTACACCAACGACGCCATCAAGGCGGCGGTGGAGCTCTCGGCCCGCTACATCCATGACCGCAAGCTGCCGGACAAGGCGATCGACGTCATCGATGAGACCGGCGCCTCGCAGATGCTGCTGCCCGAGGGCAAGCGCAAGAAGACCATCGGCGTGAAGGAGGTCGAGGCCGCGGTGTCGACCATGGCCCGCATCCCGGCCAAGACCGTCTCGAAGGACGATGCCGAGGTGCTGCGCAACCTGGAACAGACGCTCAAGCGCACCGTCTACGGCCAGGAGAAGGCGATCGAGGCGCTGTCCTCCTCGATCAAGCTCGCCCGCGCCGGCTTGCGCGACGGCGAGAAGCCGATCGGCTGCTATCTCTTCGCCGGCCCCACCGGCGTCGGCAAGACCGAGGTCGCGCGCCAGCTCGCCTCCTCGCTCGGCGTCGAGCTGATCCGCTTCGACATGTCGGAATACATGGAGCGCCACACCGTTTCGCGGTTGATCGGTGCGCCTCCCGGCTATGTCGGCTTCGACCAGGGCGGCCTGCTGACCGACCAGATCGACCAGCATCCGCACAGCGTGCTGCTGCTCGACGAGATCGAGAAGGCTCATCCCGACCTGTTCAACATCCTCCTGCAGGTGATGGACCACGGCAAGCTGACCGACAACAACGGGAAGCAGGTCGATTTCAGGAACGTCATCCTGATCATGACCACCAACGCCGGAGCTGCCGACATGGCCCGCAACGCCTATGGCTTCACGCGCCAGAAGCGGGAGGGTGACGACACCGAGGCGATCAACAAGCTGTTCGCGCCGGAGTTCCGCAACCGGCTCGACGCCACCATCTCCTTCGGCCATCTGCCGAAGGCCGTGGTCGCCCGCGTCGTCGACAAGTTCGTGCTCCAGCTCGAGGCCCAGCTCGCCGACCGCAACGTCACCATCGAGCTGTCGGACGAGGCCCGCGAATGGCTCGTCGAGAACGGCTATGACGAGGCGATGGGCGCCCGCCCGATGGCCCGCCTGATCCAGCAGACGATCAAGACGCCGCTTGCCGACGAGGTGCTGTTCGGGCGCCTCAAGAACGGCGGTGCCGTGAAGGTAGTGGTCGTCCACTCCGAGACCGGCATCAAGGTGCTCGGGCTGGAATTTCCGGACGGGCCGGCCAAGCCAAAGCCCGAGAAGGATGTCGAGGCCGCCAACGCCAAGCGCCAGCCGAAGCCGCGCGCCAAGGCGGCGGGCTCCGCTCCAGCAAAGTCCAGCCCGCCGCGACGCGCGCCCAGGGGAGGCGCGGATTCCGGCGGGGCAGGCTCGAACGGCGGGTCCGAAGGCCCGGCCAAGCCGGCGAAGGCGTCCGGCCGCGCCGTGCGCACCGTGCCGAAGGTTCCGCTGACGAAGGCCTGAGACCGTGTTGTTCAAACGCAAGACAGCGACGCTCGCCGCCCAAGGCGGCGAGCTCACCACCGAGCCCGCCGCCGTCCCGACGCGCAAGCAGAAGGACCAGAAGGAAAAGCTCGGCTGGTTCGAGAAGCGCAGCCGCCGCCGCCGGCGGCGCATCCTCTTCGAGGAGGCGCTGGGCTGGATTCTCGTCCCGGCCTTCATCTACCTGATCTATCTGGGCATCCGGGCCGTCGGCGGAATCCCCAAGGAGCTGATCGATTTCGGCAACGAGCTGATCGGCATGGTGTTGAAGGGCAAGGGATAAGGTCGTTCTGCCGGATTGCGCCCTGCGGCCGTCGCAAGGCGGGCAGTCGGCTTTCCGTCTTGGCGAGTGTCAAGTGCATGGAGGATAGAGGGTAGGGTTCCGGATGCGCCGGCGCCTGTATTCCCGTCCGAGACCACCCCGCCGATGATCGCATGAGCGTATCCGCAGACTGGGGCTGGCAGCGCGTCGCGCTCGCCGGCGTGCGCGATGCGCTGTCGCTGCCGGCATGGATTGTCGGCTTCGGCCTCGTCGGCATCGGCTCGCTGGCGCATGACGTTGGCTATCCGGTTGGCAGTGCGGTTCTGTCGACGATTCTGGTCTGGGCCGGCCCGTCGCAGGTTCTGTTCTTCGCCTCGATCGCGGCAGGCGCTGCCTGGAGCGCCATCGCCATAGCGGTCGCCTTCGCTTCGCTGCGTTTCCTGCCGATGACGGTCGCCATCCTGCCGCTGCTGCGCCGGCCGGGCCAGAGCGTCTGGCTGCAGTTGCTCCTCGCTCATTACGTCGCCGTCACCGCCTGGACCGAGGGGCTGCGGCGACTGCCGTCCATCCCGGTGCATCAGCGCGTCGTCTATTTCCTCGGCTTCGCCAACACCTGCATGGCGCTCAGCTCCATCGGCACCTTCAGCGGATACTACCTGCTGGGCCAGCTCCCACTGCCGTTCGCCGCCGGCCTGCTTTGCCTGACGCCGATCTTCTTCCTCGTCTCGCTCACGGCCGGGCTGCGCCATCGCGGCGACGTCACGGCCCTCGTTCTCGGTCTCGTCCTGGCGCCGATCTGCCAGCGCTTCATCGGCGGCGGCTTCGATCTCATCGTCGCGGGCCTCATCGCCGGGACCGTCGCGGTCTTCGTCGGCCAAAGGCGCAAGCCCGCATGACACAGCCCATCGCCTGGCTCGACGGGCCGCTCTGGCCCTATCTGGCGCTCATCCTCTTCGCCGTGCTGCCGACCGAGATCTGGCGCTGGCTCGCGGTGGTGTTCGCGCGCGGGCTCGATGCCGATTCGGCGCTGCTCGACTGGGTACGCGCGGTGGCGACCGCACTGCTCGCGGGAATCGTGGCGAAGCTGATCGTCTCGCCGCCGGGCGTGCTGGCGCAGGCGCCAATCCTGGTGCGGATCGGCGCGCTGGCGGCGGCCGTGGCGGTGATGGCGCTGAGCCGGCGGCGCATGATGCTCGCGGTGCTGATGGCGGAGGCGGTCCTGATCGGCGGCGTCTGGCTGTTCGG
Source organism: Allobosea sp. 67-29 (assembly GCF_001898115.1). Lineage (GTDB taxonomy): Bacteria > Pseudomonadota > Alphaproteobacteria > Rhizobiales > Beijerinckiaceae > Allobosea. Next base: position 194,936 of record NZ_MKSQ01000014.1, read on the forward strand.
ATCGGCCTAGCCGGCAGCCCGGGTCAAAATATCCGCCGCGCGTCCGAGCTTTTCCGGGTTGCGTATGACATAGACGGCCACGATGTGGCTGTCGCGGATGTCGAGGGCGGTCGCCTGAATGGTGCCGCCTCGCTCCAGGCTGAGATAGCCTGGCAGGCCGTCGATCAGCACCGGCTGAAAGAATGCGGCTTCCTGCCCGGCCTGGTGGAGCTTGCGCGCCAGCCCTGCGAAGAAGCGGCCGATCTTCTCGGCGCCGAAGATCGGATTCAGCGTGGCGGTAACCTTGCCGCCGCCATCGGTATGCAGGATGGCATCGCGGGCCAGAAGCTGCCTGAGCGCGGTCGGGTCGGTGCTGTGCGCAGCCTCGAAGAAGGCGGTGGCATAGCGCCGTGCCTCTTCCGGCGGAAGCTTGTGGCGGGCGCCGTCCTCCTGCACATGCCGCCGAGCGCGTGAGACAAGCTGGCGGCAGGCGGCCTCGCTGCGCTCCAGTGTCTCGGCCACCTCGGCGAAGGGCCGGTCGAAGATGTCGTACAGCAGGAAAGCGGCCCGCTCCAGCGGTGAGAGACGTTCGAGCGCGAGCATCAGCGCATATGGCAGGTCGAGCCGGTCGTCGTTCGTCTCGGCGGCGCCGATCTGCTCGATCAGTGGCTCGGGCAGCCAGCCGCCGACATAGGATTCGCGCCGATGGCGAGCCGATTTCATCAGGTCGAGGCACAGTCGCGTCACCACCTGCGCCAGCCAGGCGCGCGGCTGCACAATGAGATCCGGGCCGGCCGCGTGCCAGCGCAACCAGGCGTCCTGCACCACATCCTCGGCGTCGCTGAGCGAGCCGAGCATGCGATAGGCGAGGCGCACGAGATAGCCCCGGTTGGCCTCGAAACCGGTGGTCGTCGTGTTCGTCATACGGCTCCGGCAGGCGCCGGCAGGGCGTCAGGCCGCTTCGGCCTTCGGGGCCCTGTCGTTGGGATGGTGCGAGCGGAACGCGACAGCGATCCGGTTCCAGGTGTTGATCGTGCCGATCAGGAGCGTCAGCATGACCATCTCTTGCTCGCTGAAATGGCGCATGGCCTCTTCGTAGTCGGCATCCGGCGCATGAGTCTGCGGCAGCAGAGTCAGCGCTTCCGTCCAGGCCAGCGCCGCTCGTTCGCGCGGGGTGTAGAGCGCCGATTCATGCCAGGCGTTCAGCAGGTAGAGCCGTGCCTCGCTCTCGCCGGCCTTGCGCGCATCGGCGGAATGCATGTGCAGGCAATAGGCGCAGCCATTGATCTGGGACGCCCGCATCTTCACCAGCTCGATCAGGCTATGCTCGAGGCTGGACTTCTTGATGGATTCCTCGAGCGCGAGCAGCGGCTTCAGCGCTTCGGGCGCGATGGCGTAGTAGTTGAGGCGCTTGGTCATGGTCATCTCCGTGGGTTGACGATGACGAGACGAGCCAGCCTGCTCTCTTGTGACGCCGCCCTCAAAGATTTTTTAGCGCGGCGCGAATTTTTTCGGCGTTGGCGGCGAGGACCTCCGGCTGTTCCATCGCGCCGGTATGCGGCCGCAGCGCCACGCCCTCGAAGCGCGGCATGACATGGACATGCAGGTGGAACACCACCTGCCCGCCGGCCGGCTCGTTGAACTGCTGGATCGTCAGGCCGTCGGCGGCGAAGGCGGCTTTGACGGCGCGGGAGAGCTTCTGCGTCGTCAGCGCGACCGCCTTCAGTGCCTCGGGCGGGGCGTCGAAGATATTGCGGCAGGGTGCCTTCGGGATCACCAGCACATGGCCGTCGGCGCGCGGCATGATATCCATGATCGCGAGCGTATCGGCATCCTCGTAGACGGTCTGGGAAGGCAATTCGCCACGCAGGATCTTGGCGAAGACGTTCGACGGGTCGTAGGCGCTCATGGCGGGTCCGGCTGGTTCGAAAGCGATGGGGCAAATTGTGGCCCGGGCGCCGGGGCGTCAAGGTGGCGGGCCGGGCCGAAGCCTTGCGTCAGCCGCCGAGCGGCAGACGCTCGGTGATCTCGGAATCCAGCACGAGGTCGTCATCCGCGCCGAGCAGCCAGAGTTCGCGCAGGGTGACGCGCAGCAGCGGCACGTTCCACCAGCGCCGGACGAGGGCGGCCAGCGCCGCCGTCTCGGGCGCGTCGAGGTCGTCGATCAGGTTGTAGAGCCCGACGAGCCAGAGATCGCCGGACGGCCGATCGAAAGCGGCCTGAATGGCCTGCAGCGGATTGGCTTCGCCGCGCCTTTCCGGATAGACGGCGAGATAGAGCCGGCCACGGTTGACGTTGCCGGAGAATAATCCGCGCAGTTCGACCGTGAAGGTCCCGATCCGCGCCAGCCGGTGCCGCACCTCCGGCGAAACGAAAGGCGCGTTGCCGGTGCCGAGCGAGCCGCAGACCGTCGCATGCAGCTTGTCGCGGCGTTCGGGCAGGATTTCCCAGGCGATCTTGCCGGCGAAGGGCGCATTCTTCAGCTCGGCCTCGAGCGCGCGGAAGGCGGAGGAAGCGCGCAAGGCCGCATCCTCCACCGGCAACACCAGAGAGAAGACGCGCGGATGCCGCCCCATCTCGTAGGGCTTGCCCTCGCGCCGCGGGATCACGCGCGGATGCTCCGGCGCCACCAGCGGCAGATGCGCCAGCCGGTAGCTCTCGTCGAGCGCCAGAGGCTCGGAGAAATCGGTCAGGCTGCGTCGGTAGCCGAGTTCGGCGTCGGTGCAGAAGGCGGGGGTTGCCGGCCGGGTCGCGGGCGCCGTCTCAGCCGTCATTATCCGTGCTCCGGAACGGGCCTTCGGCTTCCAGTGCTGTTCGCGCGTCGGCGATCTGCGCGCGCTCCTGGGCGAGATAGGCTGCCACCGGTCGGCTGAGGCCCGGATCGGCGATGTGATGCAGCGAGCGGGTGATGACGGGCCGATAGCCGCGCGCCAGCTTGTGCTCTCCCTGCGCGCCGGCCTCGACGCGCGAAAGGCCATGCGCGATCGCGTAGTCGATAGCCTGGTGGTAGCAGACTTCGAAATGCAGGAAGGGGTGGTCCTCGATGCAACCCCAGTTGCGGCCATAGAGCGTGTTGGCGCCGCGGAAATTGATCGCCCCGGCGATGTAGCGCCCGGCGCGGCGCGCCATCATCAGCACGATGCGCTCGCCCATCGCCTCACCGACCCGCGAGAAGAACTCGCGGTTGAGATAGGGGCGGCCCCATTTGCGCGAGCCGGTGTCCTGGTAGAAGCCGTAGAAGTCGTCCCAGACCGCTTCCGTCAGCTCGCGGCCCGACAAGGCCTCGACCGTGATGCCGGCAGAGAGCGCCTCGCGCCGCTCGCGCTTCAGGGCCTTGCGCTTGCGTGAGGCCAGGGTCGCGAGGAAATCATCGTAGCTGCGGAAGCCTTCGTTGCGCCAATGGAACTGGAGGTCGTTGCGCTCGAGATAGCCGGCCCGCTTGAGCGCCGCGACATCGGGTTCCTGCGCGAAGGTGACATGGACCGAGGAGGACTGCGTCTGCGCCCGCAACGCCTCCAGCCCGGCGATCAGCGCTACCCGTGCCTCGTCGGCGCCCGGCGTGTCTGCCACGAGCAGCCGCGGGCCGGTGGCAGGCGTGAACGGAGCGGCCACCTGCAGCTTCGGATAATAGCGTCCGCCGGCGCGTTCATAAGCATCGGCCCAGCCATGGTCGAAGACATACTCGCCTTGGCTGTGGCTCTTGAGGAAGCTGGGCGCCGCGGCGAGGATTTGCCCATTCCCCTCCTCGACCAGGAGATAGGCTGGCGACCAGCCGCTGCGTCCGCCGATGCAGCGGCTCTCTTCCAGCGCCAGCAGGAATTCATGGCTGACGAACGGATTGTCGCGGTCGGCCCCGCTGCCGTCGGCGGGCGGGCAGGGCGCCGCGAGGGCGTCCTGCAAGGCGAGCGGGTTGGCGCAGGCGTTCCAGGCGCCGGCCGGGACGGCCTTGAGCGAGGTCGCAACGCGGACGCTGAGACCTTCCTCAGGGCCGTCGCTCAAGGACGGAAGCCCTCGAACACCATCTGATCGGCAAAGCGCGCGGCACGCTGACGCTCCTCCGGCGTGCGCACCGTCCAGCTCATCAGCGGCATCCCGATGACGTTCCGGCAGAGATAGGGCGCGGCGCTTTCGAGATCGGCGACCTTCCAGGAGAGGAAGTCCGGCCGGCTTTCGGTGAAGTGCAGCAGGTTGGCGAGCGCATGCTTCCGTTCGGGCGAGAGCTTGTCGTAGTCGCCGTAGTCATAGGCGTTCATCGCGACGATTCCGCGGGGGATCTGAGGCGCGAGGCTGCGGACGGCGGTCACGATCTCGGGATCGAAGGATTTGATCACGATCGGCTGACCGGCATAGCCGGCAAGAACCTCGATCGTGCGCTTCGTCAGAGCGAGATTGCCATCGAAGCGGCTCTTGATCTCGATGACGATGGGCACGCACCCACCGATCAGGTCGAGGAAGGCCGGCAGCGTCGGGATCGGATCATTCGACCCCTTGAGCGTGATCCGGCCCAGCTCAGCCGCCGTCCTGGCGGCCACCGGGCCGGTCTCGGCGGTCAGCCGGTCGAGCACGAAATCGTGGAAGACCACCGCCTCCCCATCGGCGGTGAGCTGCACGTCGCATTCGATGCCGAACCCCCCGGCAATGGCGGCCTTCGCTGCCGAGGGGCTGTTCTCGATCACGCCGGCAGCGAGGTCGTGCAGGCCGCGATGGGCGATCGGCTTCGCCACCAGCCAGCTGAGATCGGTTCTCATCAGGCGATCTCGAACATCGCTTCGACCTCGACCGCGGCATCGGCCGGCAGCTCGGCGACGCCCACGGTCGAGCGGGCATGGCGGCCCTTGTCGCCGAGAACCTCGACCATCAGGTCCGATGCGCCGTTCATGATCGCCGGCAGCGCGGCGAAGTGCGGCGTGGCGTTGATGAAGCCGCCGAGGCGCACGCAGCGCACGATCCGGCCGAGATCGCCATTGAGCGCAGCCTTGGCCTGGGCGAGGAGGTTGATGGCGCAGAGCCGCGCCGCTTCCAGCCCCGCCTCGTTGAAGATTTCGCCGCCGAGCTTTCCCTTGTGCTTGTCGGACAGTTTTCCGTCGAGGCCGAAGCAGATCTGGCCGGAGATCACCAGCAGGTTGCCGGTGATGACATAGGGCACATAGTTGGCGATCGGAGCCGCCGGCGTCGGAAGTGTGATGCCGAGTTCGGCGAGCTTGGTGTCGACGGCGTTCATGGTGCTTGGCTCCATCTTGCTCTGCGAGCGAAGGCAGGGCCTCTTCATGGCCGATGGCCGGACGGCTCGCAAGCCGCAGGCCATGCCGGCCGGGCAGGGCGGCCACCGCGCGGAAGCCGGGAGGCTTCGCCATGTTTGCGCCATTGCCGCGATGCACCTAGATTTCCCGGATGAGAAGCGGACAAGCGACGACATGATCGGAAGACGGTTCGGCCTTGCGGGGCAGGTTTGCGTGGTGGCGCTGGTATTCGCAGGCGGGGCACAGGCCCAGAACGCCGCGCGGGACAAGGCGGTCGACAGGGTCGTGCTGGCGCCGCACCGCGCGGTCTATGATCTCGTCCTCGACGGCAGCAAGCCGTCGGGCAATATCGAAACGGCCAAGGGGCGCATCGCTTTCGAGTTCACCGGAGACGCTTGCGAGGGATACGCGCTGTCGTTCCGGCAGGTCACGCAGCTCGGTACGGAAGCCGGTCCGCGCGTTGTCGATGCCCGCACGACGAGCTTCGAGGCCGGAGACGGCGCGAGCTATCGCTTCAAGACCGAAAGCGCCTCGGGCAACGCCAAGCCGGAGACGGTCGACGGCACGGCCGAAAAGGCCGGCAGCGGCTATGAGGTCAAGCTGCGCCAGCCCAAGACTGAGATCTATCGCGAAGCGAAGGACGCGCTCTTTCCAAACGCGCAGATGAAAGCGGTCATCCAGGCGGCGCGTGCGGGCCAGACCACGCTCAACGTGCGGCTCTACGACGGCGCCAACAGCGGCAAGGAGGTCTACGACACGCTCTCGATCATCGGGAAGCGCATCGAGGCCGAGCCCTCCGAGAAGCCGCTGCAGCGGCCCGAATTCGAGAAGATCGCTCGCTGGCCCGTCTCGATCTCCTACTACAAGGTCGGCTCCGGTGAATCGACGCCGTCCTACACCATCTCCTTCGAGCTCTACGAGAACGGCGTCACCGGGGCGATCCATCTCGATTACGGCAGCTTCGCGCTGACCGGCACGCTCACGCGTCTGGATCTTCTTCCCCAGCAGGCCTGCGCGAAGTAGCGGGCGCGGCCGAAGGCCGCTGCGGCAGGCGCAGGCTGAGTCCGCGCCCGATCGTATCGTCGCCGAAGCGGGCGCGCAGCGCATCGAGCGCTCCTTCCATCGCCTTCAGCCGCGGGGTGACCCTGTCGGCGAGATCGCCGTGATCGGCCTCCGCGGGCGGGCTGAAGTCGCTCGCGCCGATGCCGATCAGCCGGTAGCGCGGGCCCTTGCACTCGCGCTTCAACAGATCCCGACCCGCGGCGAAGAGCCGCGCGGCGAGCTGCGTCGGCTCCGGCAGGCGCGTCGCCCGGCTGACGGTCTGGAAGTCCGCGGTCTTGAGCTTCAGGGTGACGGTCCGGCCCGCGAGCTCCTGGGCCTTGAGGCGTTTCGATGTCTTCTCGCAGAGCCGCCACAGGATCGGCTCCAGCTCGTCGAAGGCCGAGAGGTCGACGTCTAGCGTCGTCTCGCTTGAGACGCTCTTGGTCTCGCGCTCGGGCGTCACCTGGCGTGGATCGATGCCGTTGGCGAGGTTCTTGAGCCGCGGCCCGTCCTTGCCGGCGAGGCGGAAGAGCTTGTCGAGCGGCGCTTCGCGCAGGTCGCCGATCAGCCTGAATCCGCCCTCGGCCAGGCGGGCGGCGCTCGCCGGCCCCATGCCGGGAATGAGCCCGACCGGCTTGTCGGCGAGGAAGGCGACGGCATCCCCTCGGCCGATGATCGAAAAGCCGCGCGGCTTGTCGAGGTCGGAGGCGACCTTGGCGAGGAACTTGGCATAGGACAGCCCGACCGAGACGGTGATGCCGAGCGTGTCCTCGACGCGGCGGGCGAAGCGCGCCAGCGTCGCGGCGGGGCTGGCGTGATGCAGCCGTTCCGTCCCAGACAGGTCGAGGAAGGCCTCGTCGATCGACAGCGGCTCGACCAGCGGCGTCAACTCTCGCATCATCTGCCGGACCTCGCGGCCGACCGTGACGTATTTCGCCATGTTCGGCTTGATAACGACGGCGTCCGGACAGGCCTTCAGCGCCTTGAACATCGGCATGGCCGAGCGCACGCCATAGGTGCGGGCGATGTAGCAGCAGGTCGAGACCACGCCGCGCTTGCCGCCGCCGACGATCACCGGCTTGTCCTGCAGGCTCGGATCGTCGCGCTTCTCGATCGTTGCGTAGAAGGCGTCGCAGTCGATATGGGCGAGGCTTAGGCTGTCGCGCTCGGCATGGCAGATCAGGCGCGGCGAGCCGCAGGCGGGGCAGCGCCGCAGGGGACCGGTCGCGTCATGGTCGCTCAGGCAGTCGCGGCACAGGCTGCGCACGCGGGCACGCTCCGCTTGCTCAGGTGAAATCGCCTGGGCCGGGCTCCTCGCCGGCGAGCCTGCGGCGCGCCTCGGCGACGATTTCCGGATTCAGCCTTAAATTTCCGGCAAATTCGAGCAGCAGCGAATCGCTTGACCCGATATGCTCGAGCACCGCCGCGAGGAAGCCAGGCTCGCCGGCGGCGGCGCGCAGATTGGCCGGATCGAGCCCGGTTGTAGCCAGAAAGGGGCCGATTCGCTCCGGCTCCGAGGCGAGGAAGCCCAGCGCCTGGACCGCCAGCGTTTCGGCGTCTTGGAAGCTCTGTCGCGGTGCCATCGGGGCCTTCGTGTCGCGTATTGGATTTGCGTTTCGTCAACTGCTGGCATGCTAGCACATTTCGCGAACGAAGCCGCCAGGCCGAAGCTCCGGCGCAATCCGGATCTCGGCGGCGCAGGAACGAAGGGCGGCCGAATGAAGACGGTTCTGATCGTCGAGGACAACGAGCTGAACATGAAGCTCTTCAACGATCTGCTCGAAGCGCATGGCTATGCCACGCTGAAGACCTCGGACGGAATCGAGGCGATCGAGCTCGCACGCACCCATCATCCGGACCTGATCCTGATGGACATCCAGCTTCCCGAGGTCTCGGGCCTGGAGGTCACGAAGTGGATCAAGGAGGATGACGACCTCAAGGCCATTCCCGTCATCGCCGTCACGGCCTTCGCCATGAAGGGCGACGAGGAACGGATCCGCGAGGGCGGCTGCGAGGCCTATCTCTCGAAGCCGATCTCGGTGGCAAAGTTCCTGGAGACCGTCCGCGCCTATGCCGGCGCCGCCTGACCCGAAAGCCTGCCCATGTCCGCGCGCGTCCTCGTCGTCGATGACGTTCCAGCCAATCTGAAGCTGCTGGAGGCCAAGCTTTCGGCCGAGTACTTCGACGTGTTGACGGCGACGAACGGTCCCGATGCGCTGGCGATCTGCGAGCGCGGCGAGCCCGATATCGTGCTTCTCGACGTGATGATGCCGGGCATGAACGGATTCGAAGTCTGCCGGCGGCTGAAGAACACGCCGGCGACCGCTCATATTCCGGTGGTGATCGTGACGGCGCTCGACCAGCCGCGCGACCGGCTGCAGGGGCTCGATGCCGGAGCGGACGATTTCCTGACCAAGCCGCTCGACGACGTGGCGTTATTCGCGCGCGTGCGCAGCCTGGCGCGGCTGAAGTCGATGACCGACGAGCTGCGCAACCGCGCCGTCGCCTCGCGGCGCCTCGGCATCGCCGATCCGCTGGCCGCCGCCGCCGCCGAAACCGGGCTCAACGGCCGGGTGCTGCTGGTCGAGGATCGGCCCTCCGTCGCGGACCGGCTGCAGAGCGCGCTGTCGGCCTTCCATGTCGTCGAGGTCGAGCCCGACGCACAGCAGGCGATGCTGCGTGTGGCCGAGGACGAGTTCGACAGCGTCCTGGTCAGTCTCGACCTGCAGGAGCAGGACGGCCTGCGCCTGTGCAGCCAGTTGCGCTCGCTCGACCGTACCCGAGACGTCTCGGTGCTGCTGATGGGCGAGGCCGAGAACCGGGCCCGCATCCTGCGGGGGCTCGAGATCGGCGCCCACGACTTCCTGATCCGCCCGATCGACCGCAACGAGCTCCTGGCACGGGTCCGTACCCAGATTCGCCGCAAGCGCTTCACCGATCGCCTGCGCGACAGCCTGCAATCCTCCATGGAGATGGCGGTGCTGGACCAGCTCACCGGCCTGCATAACCGTCGCTTCATGGATACGCGGCTGGTCGCGATGTTCGACGAATCCGCGCTGCGGGCGCGGGCGCTCTCGGTGCTGGTGCTGGACGTCGATCACTTCAAGGCGGTCAACGACAGCTGGGGCCACGACGCGGGCGACGAAGTGCTGAAGGAGTTCGCCGACCGGGTGCGGGCCTGTACGCGAGGCATCGACCTCGTAGCCCGCATGGGGGGCGAGGAGGTCGTCGTGGTGCTGCCCGATACCGGTCCGAAGGCGGCCTATGCGGTGGCGGAGCGGATTCGCGAGAAGGTCGAGAACACGCCCTTCGCGATCTATGCCAACAGCCGCGACATCACGGTCACCGTTTCGATCGGCGTAGCCAGCCGCAAGGCAGGCGATGCGTCTTCGGCCGATATCATGAAGCGGGCCGATGATGCGCTCTACCGGGCCAAGGCCGGTGGCCGCAACCGCGTCATCGCCGCCAACGCCGCCTGAGCGGCGCTTTCTCGCGTCGCGAACGAAGAAGTTCGCTTAAGGTCCTGTCTGAATTGGCTGAATATGACTTTGAGTCAGGTCAGGACGCTTCAAGCTTAAGCTTAGCCGGTAAGGTTAAGGAACGATGAAGAATGGTGAATCGGTCGTATTCGATTGATTCGTTTCGCTCAAATCGTCAGGGTTTCCGCAACGCAGCACGGTGCTGCACGGCAATGCCCCTCGGAAACTCAGGTCCGCCGCATCTCCTGGGCGACCGAAGGGCTCGGCCGGCCGGTAGCGGAATTCTGGCCTCCTCAGAGCCGCCGCCGGCCGGCCACCTTTTCCGGCCGGCTAGCCCGGGAAGTAATGGTGGATCAGCGCGGGCAGCCAGTAGCCGGCCGCCGCGAAACAGCCGAGCAGGCCGACGAGCCCCAGCGCAGCCGCGAACCTCTTGCCGAGAAAGCGGGACGAATCGATCTCGACGAGCAGCTTCAGCAGGCGCCGCGCCAGGCCGCTCGGTGCGTGCGGTGCCTTCTCATCCGCGTCCTTGGTCAACAGCAGCCCTCCGCGCCAAAGCGCTCCAGCCGGCGCCGGCCCCCGCCAACACATACAGCGTCCTGCGCCGGATCGACAGGCCTGCGCCGCGGACGACCGGGGCGGCGACGCCTCCCAGCCGTCGGAAGGGGCTCGCCGGGCCGCAAACGCAAAAGCCGCCCGGGCGGGCGGCTTTGCAAAAGGCGTCGCGATCGCGAAGGCGGGAGCCTTACTTGATCTTGGTTTCCTTGAACTCGACGTGCTTGCGCGCGACCGGGTCGTACTTCTTCTTCGACATCTTCTCGGTCATCGTGCGCGAGTTCTTCTTCGTCACGTAGAAGAAGCCGGTGTCGGCGGTCGAAAGCAACTTGATCTTGATCGTCACGGCCTTGGCCATGGGCTTATCCTCGAACCATGCGGGGCCTTGGCGGACCCTCAGAAAAGAAAATGGCCGGGGAGGCCCGGCAAACCGTCAGCGCGGGAGATGCCGCAAAGGGCCGGCGAAGTCAAGGAAGAATAGCGCCGCCGGCGAGCGGCGCGGCCTGCGCGCGGCTCAAAGCTCCTCGCGCACGAAGCTGCCGCGCTTCTCCCAGTAGAACGGCACCGGCAGATAGGGCGCGAAGCCGGTTTCGATCCTCGCCTCGACCTCCTGGATGATGACCTTGGTGATGGTCGGCAGGTCGAGCGCCTTGGCTTCCTCGAAATCGACCCAGACCAGATCGGTCAGCTCCGAATCCGGGCCGGTCACCCCGTCGATCTTCTTGGCGAGCGCCGAGGCGTCGACGGTGAAGAAGCGGGTGTCGAAGCGCTTGGGCCGGCGTGGTGGCGTGATCGCGCGGGCGACGAAGGTGAGGGCCGAAAGATCCGGGAAGATGCCGTGGCCGGCGAAATCGCTCCAGCTTCCTTCCGGCGCTGTCTCGGGAGCGCCGAATTCGTCGGTGCCGAAGAGCAGTCCGGTTTCCTCGAAGGTCTCGCGAATCGCCGCCAGCGCCAGCGCGCGGGCCTTTCCGATGCTCGGGCGAACCGCCCGCTTCAGCAGCCGGTCCTCGCAGATCTGCGGCAGCGCGCCAGTCGCGACCATGCGCCGGTCGCCCTCGTCGAGCCGGCCGCCCGGAAACACGTATTTGCCCGGCATGAACTTGTGGCTCGCATGGCGCTTGCCCATCAGGACCTTCGGCCGGGCGCTCGTGCGGTCGATGATCAGCATCGTCGCCGCGTCCTTCGGCCGCTGATTGGCCGCGACGCGCGTGCGCTCGGCCTGTGTCAATGTCACCGTATGGTCGGTCATGGCAGTCTTCCGCGAGGAGGCAGGGGCTGGCGCTCCGGCTGGTCGGCTTCGCCGCCGAAGCCGTGCATCCGCAGCGCCCATTGCAGCCCGACGACGCCACCCTTGACCGGCTGCATCAGGGCGAAGGAAAGGATGATCGTCAGGGCCGGCCACAGCGCCATGTGCCACCACATCGGCCAGTCGCCATATTTCTCGGCCAGCAGTAGCCCCCCGACCACGACATGGCCGACGATGGTGATCACGATATAGGGCGGCAGGTCGTCCGCCCGCTGGTGGTGGAGGTCCTCGCCGCAAGCCTCGCAACGGTCGACCGGCTTGAGAAAGGCCCGAAAGAGCCGCCCCTCGCCGCAATGCGGGCAACGGCCGTGAAGGCCGCGCGCCACCGCCCGGCGCCAGTCGCGTACCGCGCAACCACCGGTCGAGCCATGAAGCTGGACGCCCATCATCGCCTCTTGCCAGGCCCGCTCCTGCCCGGCTTCGTCCTGCCGGGGCCGGCCTTGCCGCTGCCGGCCTTGCTTTTGCGGCCGAAGGGGGCCGCCGGCCGGCTTTCCCCATATGGCGCACCGCGGCGCCGCTGACCAGCGCGGCCCGTCGCCACAGTCCGGCCGGCGGAGAGCAGTTCGAAGCGCAAGGCACCGGCGACGGGCGCGGCTTCGACCAGCTTCACGTGCACCCGGTCGCCGAGCCGCCAGCTTTCGCCGGTGCGCTCGCCGGTCAGCGCATGTGCCGCCTCATCATAGCGATAATAGTCGCCGCCGAGCGTGGAGGCGGGGATGAAGCCGTCGGCGCCGGTCCCGTCCAACTTCACGAACAAGCCCGCCTTGTTCACGCCGCCGATGCGGCCGTCGAAGCTCGCGCCGATCTGGTCGGCGAGGAAATGCGCGATCAATCGGTCGGTGGTCTCGCGCTCGGCCGCCATCGCGCGCCGCTCGGCCGCCGAGATGCGCGTCGCGACCTCGCGGAGCTCGGCGAGCGTGGCGCTCTTCGGCAGACCGTCGTCGCCGAGCTTCAGCCCGGTGATCAGCGCGCGATGCACGATCAGGTCGGCATAGCGCCGGATCGGCGAGGTGAAATGGGCGTAGCGCCGCAGGTTGAGGCCGAAATGCCCGTAATTCTCCGCGACATATTCGGCCTGGGCCTGGGTGCGCAGCACGACCTCGTTGATCAGCGTCTCGTTCTCCGAGCCCTTGATCATCGCCAGGATGCGGTTGAACAGCACCGGCCTGAGTACCCCGTCCTTCGGAAGCTTGATGCCGATCGAGGCCAGCACCTCGCCGAGCGCCCGCATCTTCTCCAGCGACGGCTCGTCATGGCAGCGATAGATCAGCAGATTCCCGGCCTTTTCCAGCGTCTCGGCCGCTGCGACGTTGGCGAGGATCATGAACTCCTCGATCAGCCGGTGCGCCGCCAGCCGCTCAGGCACGATCACGCGTTCGACAGCACCGTCGGCTTTGAGGATCAGCTTGCGCTCGGGCAGGTCGAGCTCGAGCGGCTGGCGCTGGTCGCGGGCGCGCGCCGCCACGCCATAGGCAGCCCAGAGCGGCATCAGCACGCTCTCCCGAATCGGCCCGGTCTTGTCGTCCGGCGTGCCGTCGATGGCGGCCTGTGCCTGCTGGTAGGAAAGCTTCGCCATCGAGCGCATCAGCACGCGATGGAAGGAATGGCTCTTCTTCGACCCATCGGCCTTGAGGACGAGACGAACGGCCATGGCCGGACGGTCCTCGTGCTCGCGAAGCGAGCACAGATCGTTCGAGATCCGCTCCGGCAGCATCGGCACGACGCGGTCGGGAAAATAGACCGAATTGCCGCGCTCCAGCGCCGCGCGGTCGAGCGCCGAGCCCGGCCGGACATAGGCGGCGACATCGGCGATGGCGACGGTGACGACGAAGCCGCCGGGATTGTCGGGGTTCTCGTCCGGCGCGGCATGGACGGCGTCGTCATGGTCCTTGGCATCGGCCGGGTCGATGGTGACGAGCGGCAGCTCGCGCCAGTCCTCGCGGCCCTTGAGTGTTGCGAGCGGCGCCTCGGCCGCTTCCCTGAGCGCCGCCGGCGGGAATTCGTTCGGGATGCCATGGGCATGGATCGCGATCAGGCTGACCGCACGCTCGGACTTGATCGATCCCAGCCGCTCGCGCACCTGCGCCTCGGGCGGGCCGAAGCGGCTCTCGCGGCGCAGGCTGACCGAGACGAGGTCGCCGTCCTGCGCGTCGCCGGTGCGGCCCTTCGGGATGAGGGCTTCGCGCCCCTGCGCCTTCTTGTCGATCGGCACGAGCCGGCCGGAACCGTCGGGAAGCGCCCGGAAGATGCCGAGCACGGCGGCCTTGGCCTTGCCCATCACCTTGAGCACGCGGCCGGAATAGGCGAAGCCGTCGACGCCGCGCAGCCGCGTCAGCTTGAGAAGCGCCTGGTCGCCGACGCCGGGGGCAGGGCGCGCGTCCTTCGCCTTCCGCCGGCCTTCCCGCGAGCCCTCGATCAGGATCCGCGGCGGCGTCCCCTGATCCTCCTCGTTCCATTCCAGCGGCTGGGCCACGAGGTCGCCGTCGCGGTCGCGCGACTTGATCTCGCAGAGCAGGACCGGGGGCAGGGCACCGCGTGGATGGACAGGCCGTTCCGAGCCGTCGCCGCCGATCTCGCCCTCGCGCTCCATCTCGCGGAGCAGGCGCTTCAGCCAGATCTTGCCGCCCTGGTCGAGCCCGAAGGCACGCGCGATCTCGCGCCGTCCGACCTCGCGGCCGGCGGCGCGTTCCTCCTCGATGAAGTCGAGGATCGCCGCGCGGCTCGGCTCAGGCACGGACATGGCTGACGGACAGGTTGGGCATGGAAGCGAAAGAGGTCACGCCGGTCTTTTGGCATGCCATGGCGCTCGCCGCCAGCGCCATGGCATGCCGAGCCCGGCAATGCTTCGGCCATTGCCGTAACAACCAAGGTGCGGGCCGCGATAAATCGGTGCCTCCCTGAAAACCAGGAGCGCCGAATTCGATGCAGTCCCTGTGCGATCCATCTTACGGCGTCACGCCGGACACGGTTACGATCACGCCCTCCGTTCTGTACTTCGGGACCCCGGTTGTCCTCATCGTCACGCGAAACGTCGACGGCTCGGCCAATATCACCCCGATGTCCTCGGCCTGGGCCCTGGGCACGCGAATCGTCATTGGCCTGGCGGGCACGGGGCACGGCGTGGCAAACCTGCTGCGCGAAGGCGAGTGCACCTTGAATCTCGCCGCGGCCGAGCTTTGGTACAAGGTCGAAGCCATCGCCCATACGACTGGACGGGCCCCGGTTCCTGCGGAGAAGGCGGCGAGGGGCTTCGTGCATGCGGGTGACAAGTTCGCGCTCGGAGGTTTCAGCCCGCGCGCGTCCGAACTCGTCCGGCCGCCGCGCATCGGCGATTGCCCGCTGCAGCTGGAGGCCCGGCTCGTCACCCTGCATGGAGCGCAGCCCGAGGCGGCAAACGAGCAGACCATGCGGATATTGGAACTCGATGTGGTGCGCGTGCATGCCCATCGCCGGGTTGTCGTCCCGGGGACCAGCCATATCGATACGGCGCACTGGAACCCGCTGCTCTACGTGTTCCGACATTATTTCGGTTTCGCGGAGAAGCTGGGCAGGACCTTCCGGGCCGAGACCTGATCTCGCAACCGGGCGCCACCGTAGAGCGAGCCGGACAGCAAGAAGGGCCGCCCTTGCGGGCAGCCCTTCCATTGTCGAACCGCGACCCAGCGAACCAGGCCAAAGGTGCGAAAACTTACGCGGAACAGAAACCCCAGCAAGAAGAGGCCCAGGTCCGACCGCCTTGCACCAGCGGTTGATGACAATGAGACACTGGATCACCTCCTTTCAGTTGTTGCCGACAGGGACGAAGCTAAGGCGATTCTCTCTTGCTCGTAAATGGCAAAATCAACCCGCCCTGCCATTGCGGAAGGCAGGCGCTGCCTAACGCGGCGGCAGAAGGGCCGGGCCTGCCTCGTCGCCGCCCAGGCCGAACCGGGCTTTGGTGGCGGTGGCCTGGCGGGCATCGGCCCGTGCGCCGCCATCGCCGTCAGCCGTGCAAGGCCAGCCCCTTGACGATCTTGTCGATTTCCTTGCGTTCGGCATGGAGCCCGAGCCCGACGAGATCGAGATCTGCCGTCGCGACGGCAGACACGGCAGCGCGGTTGTCGATGTCGTTGCCGGTGGAAAACAGCGCGGTCGTATAGAGATGGGCCCGGATACCGCCCCCCTGCGCGCGCTGCAGGACCTGCTTCAGCTCTTCCGCCGCGGCCGCGAAGACCAGCACGGGCTGGCGAATGAGGGGCCCGTAGAACCGGCCCGAACCGTCCTGGTAGGGCTCGCCCGCCAACTCGGGCGCGGCGCCGACCAGGCCGCCTGCGAGAAAACTCGCGACGTTGAGCTTCTGCCAGGTCGCGAGATTTTCGCGCACCACGATGGCGATCTTGGTATCGTAACGCATGGACGGAGCGTTAGCCGAGGCCGGAAAGGCCAGTCTTGAACGATCGTGCGCGCCCGGCGCTGCGGACTGGGTCCGGATCGGCACCGGCGCGGCCGGGATCGAACGCATCGAGGCGTTCTTCCGCGGCTATGCCTATGATCCCCACCGCCACGATACCTATGCCTTCGGTCTGACGCTGTCCGGCGTTCAGTCCTTCGACTACCGTGGCGCCCGGCGCGACAGCCTGAGCGGGCAAGCGATCGTGATCCACCCCGACGAGATCCATAACGGCCGCTCGGGCCTCGCAGAGGGCTTTCGCTACCGGATGATCTATGTCGAGCCACGGCTGATCCGGGACGCGATGGGCGACGGTCGCGACGCGCTGCCGTTCGTCGCCGCTGCCGTCTCGCAGGACGCCAGGCTCGTCGCCGCCATCGCTGCCGCGCTGAAGGATCTCGAAGCGCCGTTCGATGGGCTGGCTCGCGACGACATCGTCGTCGGGCTCGTGGACGCTCTCGCCGCAGTCGACCGATCGGTCGCCCGTCGCCCTGGTTCGACGCTCGACCGCCCGGCGCTGGAGCGCGCGCGGATCCATCTTGATCACTGTGCTGCGAATCCCGTTTCTTCCGAGACGCTGGAGCGGCAGACCGGGCTCGACCGGTTCGTCCTGGCTAGGCAGTTCCGGGCTGCATTCGGGACGAGCCCCTACCACTACCACGTCATGAGACGTCTCGGCCGCGCGCGGGTGCTGCTGAGGCAGGGCATGCCGCTTGCGGAGATCGCGGCCGCCTGCGGCTTCGCCGATCAGAGCCACCTGACCCGCCAGTTCCGGCGCGCCTATGGCGTGACGCCCGGCCGCTGGCGGGCGCTGCAGAACCGGCCTGCTGCCCCGGGATGAAGGTGCACCGCTTGCTCCGCCCGCCGCCGCCATGCTTCAAGCAGGCATGAAAACCGGCTTTCCGGCAGGAGTGAGGTGAGATGCAGCTCGGAGTGATCGGCCTCGGCCGGATGGGGGGCAACATTGTCCGCCGCCTGATGCGCGCCGGCCATGAATGCGTGGTCTATGATCGCGATCCGAAGCCGGGTCACGCGCTTGCCGCCGATGGCGCGGTGCTGGCTTCGGACCTCCGGGACATGGTGGCGAAGCTGAAGGCGCCACGGGCGATCTGGGTGATGCTGCCGGCCGGCAGCATCACGGAAGGGACGCTCGGCGAGCTCGCCGGGCTCGTCGGCGAAGGCGACGTGCTGATCGACGGCGGCAACGCCTTCTGGAAGGACGACGTCCGCCGCGGCAAGGAACTGGCGGCCAAGGGAATCCACTACATGGATGTCGGCACCTCCGGCGGCGTCCATGGGCTGGAGCGCGGCTACTGCCTGATGATCGGTGGCGCGAAGGAGGCCTTCGACCGGCTGGAGCCGATCTTCAAGGTGCTCGCGCCCGGCAAGGGCGAGGTCGAGCCGACCAGGCATCGCGAGGGACGCAACCCGACCGCCGAGCAGGGTTACCTGCATTGCGGGCCAACCGGCTCGGGCCATTTCGTCAAGATGGTCCATAACGGCATCGAATACGGCATGATGCAGGCCTTCGCAGAGGGCTTCGACCTGCTGCGCAATGCCTCGGCCAAGGAAGGCCTGCCGGCCGACTATGGCTTCGACTTCGACGTTGCCGAGATCGCCGAGGTCTGGCGCCGCGGTTCGGTCGTCACCTCCTGGCTGCTCGACCTGACCGCCGAGGCGCTGGCCGCCGATGAGGAACTCTCCGCCTATACGGGCAACGTCTCGGATTCGGGCGAGGGTCGCTGGACGGTCGATGCCGCGGTCGAGACCGCGACGCCGGCCGAGGTGCTGACCTCGGCACTGTTCGCCCGATTTCGCTCGCGCGTCGACCACACCTTCGGCGAGAAGATCCTTTCCGCCATGCGCGCCGGCTTCGGCGGCCATGTCGAGCCGAAGAAGCAGGGCTGAGCCGCGTGAGCACGGAAATGAAGGACGGCCGCCCGGCCGTCATCGTCATCATGGGCGTCGCCAGCTCGGGCAAGACCTCGCTCGGCGAACGGCTTGCCGCGCGCCTCGGCTGGCCCTTCCGCGATGCGGATTCCTTCCACCCCCCAGAGAACGTCGCCAAGATGGCCGGCGGCACGCCGCTGACCGACGAGGACCGCAAGCCCTGGCTCGCGGCGATCGCCGCCTGGATCGACGATCTGCGAGGCAAGGGCGCGCACGGCATCGTCACCTGCTCGGCGCTGAAGAAGGCCTATCGCGATGTCATCATCGGCGATCGGCCGGATGTGAGGCTGGTCTATCTCAGAGGGTCGCGCGAATTGATCGGCCGGCGCATGGCCGCCCGGCAGCACCATTTCATGCCGCCGGCGCTGCTCGACAGTCAGTTCGCCACGCTGCAGGAGCCCGGGCCCGACGAGCGGCCGCTCGTGGTCTCGGTCGAGGACAGCAAGGACGCGATCGTGCAGGATGTGGTGGAGCGGCTGGGGCTTTGAACCGCCGACGATCGTCATTGCGAGCATAGCGAAGCAATCCAGGGGCGGCAGCGCTCGACCTTCCCCAGGATTGCTTCGTCGCCGGGCTCCTCGCAACGACGGTGGATTTGTTCACACCACCTCGAACCAGCTCCACAGCCCAAGGTCGAAGCGCTCCAGCACCGTCGACGAGATCAGCCAGCGGCCGGGATTGTCGGCGATGAAGGCGATGTGCCGCTTCTTTCCTTCGGGGATCTGCACCGTGTCGAGAAAATAGTTCTCCCAGCCGTCGTCGAGCGGGTGCAGCAGCCGGAAGGCGTGGCCATGCACGTGCAGGGGCTGGACGAAGGTGGTGCGGTTGTCGATCGCCATCACGATCGGAGTGCCGCGCTTGACGCTGAACAGTGGCTTGCCATCCCGGGCGCCGGTGCCGCCATTGACCAGCCAGGGCCGGGCGAGGTCGAGGCCGGTGAAGTCGAGCGTTCTGTCAGGCGTCAGCCTGGCGCCGCCTTCGATCACCATGTCCGGCCGCAGCGCATCCTGCATCCGGACGGCGGCGGGCAGGGCAGGGTTGAGCTTGAGTGCAGGCGCCGCCGCAGGCGGCACCTTCGCCGCGCCCTCGGTGACGATGCGAACCAGCGGTAACCCCGGGCCGATCAGCGCCGTGACGTTGACGGAGGCGCCGGCTTCGACCGGCAGGTCCAGCACGACATCGTAGCGCGTCCCCGGAGCGAAGGGCAGCTGCGCATGAACCGGTTCGAAGGTTTCCGTCGGCTGCCCATCGACGGCGATCACGGCCGCCTTCGCGCCGTCGAAGCGCAGCCGCATGATCCGCGCGTTGCAGCCATTGGCGAGCCGGAGCCGGACGCGCGAGCCCGGTCGCAGCTTGACCGGCTGCGGCGGCGGCTTGCCATTGACGGTGAGCCAGCTCCCCAGCCGTCCGGCTGCCGCCGCGCTCGCGCCATGTGGCTCGAAGGGCTGGATCGCCTGATCGTCGCCGATCAGCCAGTCCGTGACGAGCATCGGCAGGTCGAGATCGACGGCCGGCGGCTCTTGCTCTTCGACGATCAGCAGCCCGCCCAGGCCTCTGCCAGCCGGCTCGGAGGAGCCGCCCAGTACCAGCGGGCGATAGAGGATCGTGCCCGAATCCGGCGGCGTCAGCCGGTATTCGAAGCTCTCGCCCGGCGCGATCGGAGGTCGGCTGAAACCGCCAACCCCGTCCTGCGACGCCTCGCCGCGCAAGCCCTGCCAGTGCAGTGAGAGAAGTGCCGTCGTCCTGTTCTCCAGCTTGAAACGCAGCGTCTCGCCCTGCTTGATTCGCAGGACCGGTCCCGGTGTCGCGCCGTCGAAGGCCCAGATGTCGCTTTCGACTGCCGGCGCCGGCCGCAAGCGGATCTTGGCCGGGCCGGCGACCAGCGTCCTCGGCGGCCCGTCTCCCGACGAAGTGTTGGCTTCGGGTGGCGTCTGGCTCAGGGCGCGGCCAGGCAGCGCGGCGAATGGGGGAGTGAGCAGGGCGGCACCGCCCAGCCCGGCCAGCATCTGGCGGCGGCTCGCCCGAAGGCGGGTGGGGCGGTCTGGCGGCGGGCGCGTCATGGCTCCCGCATAATCCGGCGGCCTCGCGCTGGCGAGAGGCTTGCGTGGGGCGGCGACTGAAAAGCGGCGGCGGGCCCTTCTTCGCAGAACCGTCATTTTTTTGCTGCAACCGCCGCCTGAAATGCGTATAGCGCTGCGGCTTGACGATGGCCGCGCTGCGTTTGCTCGCGCGCAGCGCTATCGGGCCGGCGGGCGTGGCGGAACTGGTAGACGCACTGGATTTAGGTTCCAGCGGCGAAAGTCGTGGGGGTTCGAGTCCCTCCGCCCGCACCACTGGCCGAAGATCATCGCGTGCCCGTCAGGGCGCGCAAACGATGATCGGTAGTTTGTTGATGCATCGGATTATTCCGAGAGGTGGAGCCCACTTTTCGGTTCGGTGTGAGAGAGTTTTTCGCGAGCGCGACGGCGGTCGGAACCGGCGTCGCGCTTTGGACATTGATGACGTAAACGAGCTGTTGGCGGTACAAAAATGAACGTGACCGAAACCCTGTCCCAGGGCCTCAAGCGCGAATTCCAGGTGGTGCTGAACGCCGCCGACCTGAAGACCAGGCTCGACGACAGCCTCCAGGATCTCCAGGGCAAGGCCAAGATCAACGGCTTCCGTCCCGGCAAGGTGCCGGTCGCGCATCTGCGCCGCCTCTATGGCCGCTCGGTCATGTCGGACGTGCTGCAGAGCGCCGTCAACGAAGCGAACCAGAAGATCGTCGCGGACAACAACCTGAAGCTCGCCTTCGAGCCGCAGATCCGGTTCCCCGAGAACAAGGATGAGATCGAGGCCGCGATGGAGGCCAAGGGCGATCTCGCCTTCACCGTCGCGCTCGAGGTGCTGCCGAAGATCGAGCTCGCCGACATCTCCGACGTCGCGCTCGTCAAGCCCGTCGCCGAGGTGCCGGACGCCGATGTCGATGCCGCGCTGGAGCGCATGGCCGCCGGCAACCGCAGCTATTCCTCCAAGGGCGAGAAGGCCAAGGCCGAGAAGGGCGATCGCCTGATCATCTCCTTCGTCGGCACCTTGGACGGCGAGAAGTTCGACGGCGGCACGGGCGAGGGCATCCCGCTCGACCTCGGTGCCGGCCAGTTCATTCCCGGCTTCGAGGAGCAGCTCGAGGGTGCCAAGACCGGCGAGACGCGCACCGTCAAGGTCACCTTCCCGGAGAACTACGCGGCCGAGAACCTCGCCGGCAAGCCGGCCGAATTCGAGGTCACCGTCACGGACGTCCAGGGCCCCGATGCGGTCAAGATCGACGACGAGCTCGCCAAGGCTTTCGGGATGGAATCGCTCGACGCGCTGAAGACCGCCGTGCGTGAGCAGATCGGCCGTGACTTCACCGCCCAATCGCGCCGCAAGCTCAAGAAGAGCCTGCTCGACGCGCTGGATGGCAAGTACACCTTCGAGCTGCCGCCGACCCTGGTCGAGCAGGAGTTCTCCGCCGTCTGGAGCCAGGTCGAGGCCGACATGAAGCAGGCCGGCAAGACCTTCGCCGACGAGGACACCACCGAGGACGCCGCCCGCGCCGACTACCGCAAGATCGCCGAGCGTCGCGTGCGCCTCGGCCTCGTGCTGGCCGAGATCGGCGAGCAGGCCAAGGTCCAGATCTCGGATGACGAGGTCACGCAGGCTTTGATCGAGCGCGCCCGCCAGTTCCCGGGCCAGGAAAAGCAGGTCTGGGAGTTCTATCGCAAGAACCCGCAGGCGCTCGCCGAGATCCGCGCTCCGATCTTCGAGGAGAAGGTCGTCGACCATCTGCTCGGCCAGGTGAAGGTCGCCGACGAGACCGTCTCGCGCGAGGCGCTTTTCGCCGACGACGACTCCGAGGAAGCGGCCGACGCCAAGCCGAAGAAGGGCGCCGCGAAGAAGACCAAGAAGGCCGATGCCAAGGCTGAGGAGAAGGCGGCCGACGACGCCTCCGCCTGAGGCCGCTCGGCAACCTTAACGCCAACATTCGCGCCGCCGGCCTTCGCGACCGGCGGCGCTTCCCTTTTCAGCCGCGCCTGCCGTGCTTATGTGGTTGTCTTCCTGACAGCCGCTGATTCGATAAATCGCCGCGACGCGGCGCTCTCACCCGAGGATTGACCCCATGCTTCGCGATCCGATCGAGACCTACAACAATCTCGTCCCGATGGTGGTCGAGCAGTCGAGCCGCGGCGAGCGCGCCTTCGACATCTATTCGCGCCTGCTGCGCGAGCGCATCATCTTCCTGACCGGCCCGGTCGAGGACGTCTCGGCCTCGCTCGTCGTCGCCCAGCTTCTCTTTCTGGAAGCCGAGAACCCGAAGAAGGAAATCTCCTTCTACATCAACTCGCCCGGCGGCGTGGTCACCTCCGGCCTGTCGATCTACGACACCATGCAGTTCATCCGCTGCCCGGTGACGACGCTCTGCGTCGGCCAGGCCGCCTCGATGGGCTCGCTCCTGCTGACGGCCGGCGCCAAGGACATGCGCTTCGCCCTGCCGAACGCCCGCATCATGGTTCACCAGCCCTCCGGCGGCTATCAGGGCCAGGTCACCGACATCCTGATTCACGCCAAGGAGGTCGAGAGCCTGAAGAAGCGGCTGAACGAGATCTACGTGAAGCACACCGGCCGCAGCTACGAGGAGATCCACAACGCTCTCGAGCGCGACAACTTCATGACGGCCGATCAGGCCAAGGAGTTCGGGCTGATCGACAAGGTCCTCGAAAAGCGGGCCGACGAGCCGGCGTGAGGCTGCGGCGGGCAGGCCAGATCCTGTGGGTTGGCTCGCGGCCTTGGAATGCCCATATTGAAAGGCTATCGGCCTCGTGTTTGCATGGGGCCGGGGGTGAGCGGACAGGCGCTCCGTCATGAACCGGTTTGGGGCGGCCCTGCGTATCCGGATGTATCGGAACGGGTCGTTAACCTAATCATCGTGATCTGAGCGCTTATTTATGACGGAGGGACGACGTACGCATTCGCTTCGGCCTATGCGGCGCGGGCCTCCGGAACTGGAGATGGACAATGGCTAACAAGCCCGGCGGCGACTCGAAGAGCACGCTGTACTGCTCTTTCTGCGGAAAGAGCCAACACGAGGTCCGCAAGCTGATCGCGGGGCCGACGGTGTTCATCTGCGATGAATGCGTCGAGCTCTGCATGGACATCATCCGCGAGGAATCGAAATCCGCGCTGGTGAAGTCGAAGGACGGCGTGCCGACCCCGAAGGAGATCCGCAAGGTTCTGGACGACTATGTCATCGGCCAGGAGCACGCCAAGAAGGTGCTCTCGGTGGCGGTCCACAACCACTACAAGCGCCTCAGCCACGCGACCAAGCACAACGACGTCGAGCTGGCGAAGTCGAACATCCTGCTGATTGGGCCGACCGGCTCGGGCAAGACGCTGCTCGCGCAGACGCTGGCCCGCATCCTCGACGTGCCCTTCACCATGGCCGACGCGACGACGCTGACCGAGGCCGGCTATGTCGGCGAGGATGTCGAGAACATCATCCTCAAGCTGCTCCAGGCCTCCGACTACAATGTCGAGCGGGCACAGCGCGGCATCGTCTATATCGACGAGATCGACAAGATCAGCCGCAAGTCGGACAACCCCTCGATCACCCGGGACGTCTCGGGCGAGGGCGTCCAGCAGGCGCTGCTCAAGATCATGGAGGGCACCGTCGCCTCCGTGCCGCCGCAGGGCGGGCGCAAGCATCCGCAGCAGGAGTTCCTGCAGGTGGACACGACCAACATCCTGTTCATCTGCGGCGGTGCCTTCGCCGGGCTGGACAAGATCATCTCGGGCCGCGGCAAGGGAACCTCGATCGGCTTCGGGGCCTCCGTGCAGGCGCCGGACGAGCGCCGCACCGGCGCGATCTTCCGCGATGTCGAGCCTGAGGATCTTCTGAAGTTCGGCCTGATCCCCGAATTCGTCGGCCGCCTGCCGGTTCTGGCGACGCTGGAGGATCTCGACGAGGCTGCGCTGAAGACCATCCTGACCGAGCCGAAGAACGCGCTGGTGAAGCAGTATCAGCGCCTGTTCGAGATGGAGGACACCCAGCTGACCTTCACCGACGAGGCCGTGAGCCTGATCGCCCGCAAGGCCATCGAGCGCAAGACCGGCGCGCGCGGCCTGCGTTCGATCATGGAAGGCATCCTGCTCGAGACCATGTACGAATTGCCGGGGCTGGAAGGCGTCGAGCAGGTCGTCATCGGCCCAGAGGCGGTGGAGAACAAGGCCCGCCCGCTCTTCATCTATGCCGAGCGCGAGGACGAGACCAAGACGGCCTCCGCCTCCTGAGCGGCGTCCGCATCGCGACGACGGAACGCGCGCCGCTTGGCGCGCGTT
The DNA here is from genome assembly GCF_001898115.1 of Allobosea sp. 67-29. Taxonomy (GTDB): domain Bacteria; phylum Pseudomonadota; class Alphaproteobacteria; order Rhizobiales; family Beijerinckiaceae; genus Allobosea. Next base: position 219,266 of record NZ_MKSQ01000014.1, read on the forward strand.
TTGCGTTTTGATCGACACGCCCGCGCCGCAGTGCCGCATTGCGGCAGGCCGGTTCGAAACTAAAACACGCGGCACCAAACCGAAGGTGGGTTTACCGAGGGTTTCCGGCCACGCAAGGCAGCGGTGCATGAACCGGTTGCCTCGCTTGAAAGCCGGCGAGGAAGTCTCCACCTTAGGTCCACTTGCGAGAGTCGCATGCCTGTCGAGGGTGCGGCACGCGAGGGCGGAAGGGTGAATGGTCGCCCTGGCCGCATACGTCCGATCGTTCCGCCCATCTTGGGGGTTCGCCGGGCGCAACTGCAAAGGACAAGTCAATGACGTCGACGCCCCGCGCTCCCTTCGTCTCTGGCGAAACCGGCACCTACCCGGTTCTGCCTCTGCGCGATATCGTCGTGTTTCCCCATATGATCGTCCCGCTCTTCGTCGGCCGTGAGAAGTCCATCCGCGCGCTCGAGGAAGTGGTGAAGACGGACGGGCTCATCCTGCTGGCCACGCAGAAGAACGCCGGCGACGATGACCCGCAGCCCAACGAGATTTATGAGATCGGCACGCTCGCCCGCGTGTTGCAATTGCTGAAGCTGCCCGACTCCACCGTGAAGGTGCTGGTCGAGGGCGTCGGCCGCGCCAAGGCCTCGTCCTATTCCGCCAGCGACTCCTTCTATGAGGCGGAAGCCACCGGCCTCGCCGAGGAGGAGGGCAAGAAGGTCGAGATCGAGGCTCTGGCCCGCTCGGTCGTCTCGGAGTTCGAGAGCTATGTGAAGCTCAACAAGAAGATCTCTGGCGAGATCGTCGCAGCCGTCTCGCAGATCGACGAGCCCACCAAGCTCGCCGACACGGTCGCCTCGCATCTGGCGGTCAAGATCGCCGATCGGCAGGCCGTGCTGGAGATCACCAACGTCGCCCATCGTCTGGAGAAGGTCCTGTCGCTCATGGAGAGCGAGATGTCCGTGCTCCAGGTCGAGAAGCGCATCCGCTCGCGCGTCAAGCGCCAGATGGAGAAGACCCAGCGCGAGTACTATCTCAACGAACAGATGAAGGCGATCCAGAAGGAGCTGGGCGACGGCGAGGAAGGCCGTGACGAGCTGGCCGAGCTGGAAGAGCGCATCGCCCAGACCAAGCTGACCAAGGAAGCCCGCGACAAGGCGACGGCCGAGCTGAAGAAGCTGCGCCAGATGTCGCCGATGTCCGCGGAAGCGACCGTGGTGCGCAACTATCTGGACTGGATGCTCGGGATCCCGTGGGGCAAGAAGTCGAAGATCAAGAAGGACCTCAACGCCGCCCAGCTGGTGCTCGATGACGATCATTTCGGCCTCGACAAGGTCAAGGACCGCATCGTCGAATATCTCGCCGTGCAGCAGCGCGCCAACAAGCTCGCCGGTCCGATCCTGTGCCTCGTCGGCCCTCCGGGCGTCGGCAAGACCTCGCTCGGCAAGTCGATCGCCAAGGCGACCGGCCGCGAGTTCGTGCGCATGTCGCTCGGCGGCGTGCGTGACGAGGCCGAGATCCGCGGTCACCGCCGCACCTATATCGGCTCGATGCCCGGCAAGATCATCCAGTCGATGAAGAAGGCCAAGACCTCGAACCCGCTCATCCTGCTCGACGAGATCGACAAGATGGGCCAGGACTTCCGTGGCGACCCCTCGGCGGCCCTGCTGGAGGTGCTCGATCCCGAGCAGAACTCGACCTTCAACGATCATTACCTCGAGGTCGATTACGACCTGTCGAACGTGATGTTCGTGACGACGGCGAACACGCTGAACATCCCGCCGGCCCTGCTGGACCGCATGGAGGTTATCCGCATCGCCGGCTACACCGAGGAAGAGAAGACCGAGATCGCCCGCAAGCACCTGATCGCGAATGCGATCAAGAAGCACGGGCTCGACGGCAAGGAGTGGTCGATCACCGATCAGGCCCTGCAGACGCTGGTGCGGCGTTACACCCGCGAGGCTGGCGTCCGTAACCTGGAGCGCGAGATCTCCAACACGGTCCGCAAGGGCGTGAAGGACATCGTGCTCGGCAAGAAGGCGAAGGTGGTCGTCGACGAGCCGCTGCTCGAGGAGTATCTCGGCCCGCCGCGCTATCGCTACGGCATGGCGGAGACGGAGAATCAGGTCGGTGTCGTCACCGGCCTGGCCTGGACCGAGGTCGGCGGCGAACTGCTGACGATCGAGGGCGTCATGGTGCCCGGCAAGGGCCGCATGACCGTCACCGGCAACCTGCGCGACGTGATGAAGGAATCGATCTCGGCGGCGGCATCCTATGTCCGCTCGCGGGCCGTCGATTTCGGCATCGAGCCGCCGCTCTTCGACCGGCGTGACATCCACGTCCACGTTCCCGAGGGCGCGACCCCGAAGGACGGCCCGTCGGCCGGCATCGCGATGGCGACCACCATCGTCTCGATCCTGACCGGCATCCCGACCAATCGCGACGTCGCCATGACCGGCGAGGTCACGCTGCGGGGCAGGGTGCTGCCGATCGGCGGTCTGAAGGAGAAGCTCCTGGCGGCTCTGCGCGGCGGCATCAAGAAGGTGCTGATCCCCGAGGAGAACGCCAAGGACCTGATCGACCTGCCGAAGTCGGTGAAGGACGGCATGGAGATCATCCCGGTCGCGCGCATGGAGCAGGTGCTCCAGCATGCGTTGACCCGCCAGCCGGTTCCGATCGTCTGGGAAGAGGATCTCAAGGCTCCGCTGCCCAAGGGCGGCGACGAGGATCCGGCGGGCGTCGTCGCCCACTGACCGCGATTACATCGACCCGGGCCGCCGGCGCGCAAGCGCCGGCGGCTTTTTTGCGGGTCGTTTGGGCAGGCAGCCGCGGTTTGCCCGGCGAGGACCTCGGTCCAGACCTGGCGCGCGGGCAGTCGTGGGCATATCTTGGGCGCCAAGAGACGTTTGGCGGAGCGTCCGTATAAGCGGGCGCAAAAACCGATCACTCGGCAATGGTTTGAACATGGTGGGCGGTGACGGGCTCGAACCGCCGACATTCTCGGTGTAAACGAGACGCTCTACCAACTGAGCTAACCGCCCTTGCGCTCGCGTTTAAGGCCTTGTCGCCCTGATCGCAAGCCGCCTCGCAACGAGTTGCGCCGCCGAAGCGCCGCTTGCGGAATTCCGCCATCTTCCTCGGCACTCATGCCGGGATGACCATCGGACCATCGCATTCACGCAGTGCCGCGCGCCTGCTTCTCGTCACGGCGCTCACCGGCGTGCAGCCTGCGATGGCGCAGTCAGCGGTGCCCGATTCCTTCTTCGCGGGGCGGCCGGCCTTTTCGCAACCGGAGCAGCCGGGGGTCCCCGCGAGCTGCGAGAGCATCGCCGCGCAGCTTCCCGATTCGGTCCCGCCCGATTCCCGTGTCGACATGGCGATCGCCGGGCCGGTCACGCTGATCCAGAGCGACGGTACTGTCTGGTATGTCGCGGTCTGTGCCGATCCGGGCGTGCGCGTGCTCTGCGTGACCTACGGCGCGGGCGATCTCAAGCTGGGCGACATTGCGGTGCTGCGCGGTGGCTACAGCCGCCAGAATACCCGCCACGTGATGCTCGATCCCTGCCTCGCCTCGCGCGAATGAGCCCTCGACCGGCCTCGCGGCAACTGCCGCTGCGCGTGGTCCGGGATAATTTCCCGCCGATGTGATTTTGCCGGCATCGGGCGCTTGACACTTCCGGCCGGGGGCAATACTCACCACCCCGCTGCCGGCGAATGCCCCAGCCGCCCTGCGCGGGCGTAGCTCAGTTGGTTAGAGTGCCGGCCTGTCACGCCGGAGGTCGCGGGTTCGAGCCCCGTCGCCCGCGCCATTTAAATCAAGAACTTAGGTTCCCTTTTCGCTTGCCGCCTCCTTGAGGCGGTGATCCGGCGTCCGCCTCTCCGCCCCCTTTGCCATCTCCTGTTGCGGTCGCTGCGCGCTGGCAGGCCAAAGCCTGCGTGCACCCCGACGCCGACCGGCCTCGAGCGCCGACGGCGGCCGTGCGATGCCCCAAGGCATCAGCGCTTCTTCAGCGGCCGCGCCTGAGCGCGAAAATCGGGCCAGGCATCTTCGAGCGCGGCGCCAACGAGACCGGCGACCTTGAAGCCGTCCGGCTGCGTTCGCTCGATGGCTTCCCATCGGATCGGCATCGCGACGGCGGCCCCGGCTCGTGCGCGCGTCGAATAGGGCGCGATCGCGGTGGCGCCGCGGCCGTTGCGCAGGTAGTCGATGAAGATTCGCCCCTTGCGCGCCTCCATCGACAGCGTCGCCGTGAAGCGTTTCGGTTCGGCCTGCTCCATCGCCTTGGCGAAGTCGCGCGCGAAACCCTTGACCTGCGCCCAGTCTGCCTGAGGCTCGAGCGGGACGACGACGTGGAAGCCCTTGCCGCCCGAGGTCTTGAGGAAGCTGGAGAAGCCGAGCTCCGCCAGACGGTCGCGCACCGCAAGCGTGGCGCTGCGCAGCTCTTCCAGATCGATCCCCTTGTCCGGGTCCATGTCGAAAATGACCTGGTCGGGCGTCTCGATCGCATCGACGGTTGCACCCCAGACATGGATCTCGACGGTACCGAGCTGAACCAACGCGGCAAGCCCGTCGAAGTCGCCGATCGAGAGCAACTCCTCGCCATCGCTGTCGCGCTGGGTCCGGATGGCGTCGTGCATGCCGGGAGAGGCGTGCTTCTGGAAGAAGCGCTGCCCCGCGATCCCGTCCGGCGCGCGCACCAGGCTGAGCGGTCGGTTCAGCACGAAGGGCTTCATCAGCGGCCAGACATGGGCGTAGTAGTCGAGCAGCCCTTGCTTGGTCAGGCCGGTGTCGGGCCAGAGCGTCTTGTCGGGGCTGCTCAGCTTCACATCCGTCATGGCTGTCTGCTCCACGGCCTGCCTGCGGTTCGCCGCCTTCGGCAACTTGGCCGCGCCCTGCTCCGCGGGGGGCCGTTCAGCCTGCACCTCTCGTGCGGGCTTGTCCTCGCGCAGGCCGAGGAAGGAAGCATGGCGCAAGGTCTTCGATGCGGTCCAGGCCCGGAACTCGACTTCCGCGACGAGCTCCGGCTTGACCCAGACGATGCCGCGCTCGCGCCCTGCCGATCCGTCGAAGGGCGAGGCGTTGGTCTTCAGCTTGTCGAGCCGCGCCTTGAGCGCGGCGGCCGATTTCTGGGTGAAGCCGGTGCCCACACGCCCGGCCGGCTTGAGCGTGCCCTTCTCGTAATAGCTGGTGACGATCGAGCGCAGTGTTCGCCCGGAGGCTGACGAGGGAACGTAGCCGGCGATCACGAATTCCTGTCGCAAGGTGCATTTCGACTTGATCCAGTCGCGTCCGCGCCCGCTCCTGTAGGGCGCGTCGCTGCGCTTGGAGACGACGCCTTCGAGGCCGATGCGGCAGGCATGGCGCAGCATCGCCTCGCCCGGTGCGAGGAAATGTTCGCTCAGGCGCAGCGGTCCTTCGTCCGGTGCCCCGGAGAGCAGACCCGCCAGCCGCTCCTTGCGGGCAAGGAGCGGGTCGCTGCGCAAGTCCTCGCCATCGAGAAAGAGCAGGTCGAAGGCGAAGAAGACGAGTTCTTCGGTCTTCCCCTCCGACAAGGCCGCCTGAAGCGCCGGGAATGACGAGCCGGTCTCGGATAGAGCGACGATCTCGCCGTCGATCAGGGCGGATTCGCAGGGCAGTTGCGCAAGTTGCTCGACGAGCCGCTTGCCGAAGCGGTCGGTCCAGTCGAGACCCGAGCGCGTCAGCAGCTTCACCCTGCCGTTTGCGATGCGGGCCTGGAGGCGATAGCCGTCGAACTTGACCTCGTGCAGCCAGGCCTCGCCCTCCGGCGGCTTGGCCTGCAGGGTCGCAAGGCAGGGCTCGACGAAAGCCGGCATGGCCGCCCCGTCGGCAGGCTTCTTTGGCGAGGAGGCGGCACGTTGCTGGGGCTTGCGGGCAGTCCGCTTCGCCGGTGGGTCGTCATCGCTCGCGGCCTGGCCAATCGCCTCGACGCTCATACCGGACTTCACCGAATCCGGTTCCGTTTCGAGAATGTCCTCGTCGCGCCTGGCCGCCGCATCGTCGGCCTTGATCAGCAGCCAGTTGTCGCGCTTCTCACCGCGTCGCGGCTTCATTCTCACGAGATGCCATTTGCCGGTGAGCTTGTGCCCTTCCAGCGTGAAGGTCAGGTGGCCCTTCTCCATGCCGGCCGCCGGGTCATCTTCCGGCAGCCATTTACCTTCGTCCCAGACGATGACGGAGCCGGCACCATATTGTCCCTTCGGGATAGTCCCTTCGAAGGAGCCGTATTCCAGCGGATGATCCTCGACATGCACGGCCAGGCGCTTGTCGTCGGGGTCGTGGCTGGGGCCGCGCGTCACCGCCCAGGACCACAGCACGCCGCCATGCTCGAGCCTGAGATCGTAGTGCAGCCGCCTCGCCGCATGCTTGTGCACGACGAAGAGGCCGCCGGCGTCGGCGGGGCGCCGTCGGGTCCTGGAGCCCTCGGGCTCGCGGGTCCTGCGGAAGTCACGCTTGGCGCGGTAGAGATCGAGGTTCGACATCGACGGCTTCCTTCGCGACGGCGTTGATCAGGCGCTCTTCTTGCTTTTGGAGGCTGACTTCGGCGTGGTCTTGCGCGGCTTGCGGGCAGCGGGCTGGGCAGTCTTGGAATCGGCGGCCAGGCTCTTCTTGAGCGCGTCGAACAGGTTGACGACGTTGGGCGGTCGTTCGGGGGCCTGGACGACCGGCGGCTTGCGCCCCTTCCGTTTCGCCTCGATGAGCGCAAGCAGCGCGTCCTCGTAGCGGTCGTCGAAACCCGACGGGTCGAACGGGGCGAGCTTCTTGTCGATGATGTGCGTGGCGAGGGAGACCAGTTCGCTGTCGAGCTTGCGCGACGGCAGACCCTCGAAGATCTCCTCGGGCTTGCGCACCATCTTGTCGTAGCGCAGGGTCGTCAGCAGCAGCCCTTTGTCGAACGGCTCGATCATCACCGGCCGTTCCCGCCGATACAGCACGATCCGGGCTATGCCGGCCTTGCGCTCCTTGGCCATTGCGGCGCGGATGACCGCGAAGGCCTCCTCCGAAACCTCGTCCGCCGGCGTGACGTAATAGGGCGTATCGAAGTAGATCGGCGGAATGTCGGCGCGGTCAACGAAGGACTCGACCGACAGCGTGTGCGAGGATTCGACCTGGACGGCGTCGATCTCATCCTCTTCCACGAGGAGATATTCGTCGTCGCCGATCTCGTAGCCCTTGACCTCGTCGGCGTCATCGACCGGCTTGCCAGTGACGCTGTCGACATATTGGCGCCGCACCGTGTGCCCGGTCTTGCGATTGATGATGCGGAAGGAGACCTTCTCGCTGCGATCGGTCGCGCTGGTCAGTTCGATCGCGCAGGACACCAGCGAAAGCTTGAGATAGCCCTTCCAGGCGGGACGCGGAGCCATGACGCAGCCTCTTCGTTCTCAGGTCGAACCGGCTCGCGCTCGGCGCAGACATCCCGGCTCTGTCGCTCAACCAGCGGGCGGCCGAACTGGTTCCGGATGTGGATGCGCGCCCCCCGCCCGAACCACATGGTGTCGCGCAAAGCCACTTCGGGCCAGGATCGAAAATGCTCCCGGCTCAGCCATTCTGTGACCGACCTTGTCCCGCCGGCCTGCCTCGCCTGGAACCATTTGACTAAAATTGCGGCACGAAAGTTCCGCAAGGTCAACTCGGCTACAAAAGAGGCAGATTGCCGGTGGCGCCTTCGCATCCGGCGCTGCCTTGCCGGCGCTGCGGCGGCCTGATGCAGCGCCGGCGCGCGCATTTTCGCAGTCTCAAAGCACCGGCAAGGGTTGGCACATCGCTTGCGTTGACAGGGGTCATGGGCCTTGGGGGCCCGTCGGTGTCGAGGGGACACCGCCAACCCGTCTTCGTTCGGGAGATGTCCGTGAACAGCAACCGTCGCGAATTTCTAGGCACGGCCCTTGCCGGTGCCGCCTTCCTTGGGGCCTCCCGGCTGCCGGCAGCGGCGCAGCAGGACACCATCAAGGTCGGCATCCTTCACTCTCTGTCGGGGACGATGGCCATCTCCGAGACGACGCTGAAGGACGTCATGCTGATGCTCATCGAGGAGCAGAACAAGAAGGGCGGCGTTCTCGGCAAGAAGCTGGAGGCCGTTGTCGTCGACCCCGCCTCGAACTGGCCGCTCTTCGCCGAGAAGGCCCGCGAGCTGATCACCAAGGACAAGGTCGCGGCCTGCTTCGGCTGCTGGACCTCCGTGTCGCGCAAATCGGTGCTGCCGGTCTTCAAGGAGCTCAACAACATCCTGTTCTACCCCGTCCAATACGAGGGCGAGGAGAGCGAGCGCAACGTCTTCTACACCGGCGCCGCGCCGAACCAGCAGGCGATCCCCGCCGTCGACTATCTCGCCAAGGAGGAGAAGGTCGAGCGCTGGGTGCTGGCCGGCACCGACTATGTCTATCCGCGCACGACCAACAAGATCCTCGAGGCGTATCTGAAGTCCAAGGGCGTGAAGCCCGAGGACATCATGATCAACTACACGCCCTTCGGCCATTCCGACTGGCAGACGATCGTCTCCGACATCAAGAAATTCGGCTCGGCCGGCAAGAAGACGGCGGTGGTCTCGACCATCAACGGGGACGCCAACGTGCCGTTCTACAAGGAGCTCGGCAACCAGGGCATCAAGGCGACCGATATCCCGGTCGTCGCCTTCTCGGTTGGCGAGGAGGAATTGGCCGGCATCGACACCAAGCCGCTGGTCGGCCACCTCGCGGCCTGGAACTACTTCGAGTCGATCGATACGCCGGAGAACAAGGCCTTCATCAAGCAGTGGCAGGCCTTCACCAAGAATCCGAAGCGCGTCACCAACGATCCGATGGAGGCCCATTACATCGGCTTCAACATGTGGGTGAAGGCGGTCGAGAAGGCCAAGAGCATCGATCCGGACAAGGTCATCGACGCGCTGCCTGGCATCGAGCAAGCCAACCTGACCGGCGGCGTCTCGAAGATGCTGCCGAACCACCACATCACCAAGCCGGTCTTCATCGGCGAGATCAAGGAGGACGGCCAGTTCGACGTGGTCTGGAAGACGGCCGGCCTGGTCCCGGGCGACGCCTGGTCGAAGGAACTCGACGGCTCCAAGGACCTGATCGGCGACTGGGTCGACAAGAAGTGCGGCAACTTCAACGTCAAGACCAACAAGTGCGGCGGCGCATGAGATCGTGAGGGGGAGGGGCGGGACGGGAAACATCCCGGCCGCCCCTCGTTTCGCCGCCGGCCAGAGCGGTTTCGCCGTTGGGCCCCTATCCCGAGCAGCGAGGGCACCCGTTAGTGCCGCGCCTCGGAGTGAGGGCTGGAAATCAAGTAGAACCGGGAGACGAGCCGGGTTGATGTCCTTTCTGCACCGCCTGCTGCATGCCGGAGTGATTCTCGTCGCGCTGGTCGCCGCGTCCGTCGCCTCCTTTGCGCAGAGCGCCGACGAGGCGTTCAAGCGCTTTGCTGCCGGGACCTACTCCGATACGGCGCGGGCGGTCGAGCTGCTCGTCGCCAGCGCCAATCCCCGCGCAGCCCTGGTTGTCGAGGCGCTGAACGACGGGCGCTTGCTCGCGGGCGCGGGCGGCGTCGTTGTCAAGACGCCGGAAGGCGGCTTCGTCGACGCGGCGACCGGCGCTGCACTGGCAGCGTTGCCGGCCGAGGTGAAGCCGGTCCGCCTCAACAATGCAGTGCGTCGCGCGGTGCAGGCGGCGCTCGGCGGGCTCGGTCTGCTCGATCCAGATCCCGAGAGGCGGCTCGCGGCCGCCGAAGCCGTCTTCAAATCGCGCGACGCCGGCCTCCTGCCGATCGTCGAGAGCGCGATTGCCAAGGAAACCGATGCCCGTGCCCGCGCCGCATTGCGTCAGGCCCAGGCCGCGATTCTGATCGCCCGGCCGGACGTCCAGCCGCTGGACCGGCTCGCCGCGATCGAGGTGCTGCGGGACCGTGGCGACCAGGATGCGCTCGCGACCCTGCGAGCCCTTCCGCCGGACGCCCCGCCGGCCCTCAGGGAGGCCCAGGCCAAGGCCATTGCCGGGATCGAGGGACGGCTGAAGCTGTGGGCCGTCGCGCAGAATCTCTGGTACGGGCTGTCGCTCGGCTCGGTGCTGCTGCTCGCCGCCATCGGTCTTGCCATCACCTTCGGCGTCATGGGCGTGATCAACATGGCCCATGGCGAGATGGTCATGCTCGGCGCCTACACCACCTTCGTGGTGCAGGAGCTGATCCGCGCCCACGCGCCCTGGCTGTTCGACTGGTCGCTCGCCATCGCGCTGCCGGCCGCCTTCATCGTCGCCGGCGCGGTCGGCATCGCCATCGAACGCGGCGTCATCCGCTTTCTTTACGGTCGTCCGCTGGAGACGCTGCTCGCGACCTGGGGCATCAGCCTGATCCTGCAGCAGGCGGTCCGCACCGCTTTCGGCCCGACCAATCGCGAGGTCGGTGCGCCCTCCTTCATGTCGGGCGCCTTTGAACTCGGTGGTCTGGCAATCACCTATAACCGACTCTGGATCATCGTCTTTGCCGCGCTGGTTTTCGCCGCGCTGCTCGCCATCCTGAAGCTGACTCCGATGGGCCTGCAGATGCGCGCCGTCACCCAGAACCGGCGCATGGCCTCGGCCATGGGCATCCGCACCGGCCGCATCGACGCGCTGACCTTCGGGCTGGGTTCGGGCGTGGCGGGGCTCGCCGGCGTCGCGCTCTCGCAGATCGATAATGTCAGCCCCAATCTCGGCCAGAGCTACATCATCGACTCGTTCATGGTCGTGGTCTTCGGCGGCGTCGGGAATCTGTGGGGCACGCTCGTCGGCGCCATGACGCTCGGCGTCGCCAACAAACTGCTCGAACCCTATGCCGGTGCCGTGCTCGGCAAGATCGCGCTGCTCGTCTGCATCATCCTCTTCATCCAGAAGCGCCCGCGCGGCCTGTTCGCGCTCAAGGGCCGGGCGGTGGAAGCATGATCACCCGCTTCCTCCTGCAGAACATGGACCGGCGCGGCAGCGTTTTCCTCGCCGTCCTTCTCGCGCTGGCAGTGCTGGTGCCGCTCTCGAACCTGCTGCTGCCGCCGACCTCGGCCATCCATGTCTCGACCTCGACGATGTCGCTCTGGGGCAAATATCTCTGCTACGCGCTGCTGGCGGTCTCGCTCGACCTGGTCTGGGGCTATTGCGGCATCCTCTCGCTCGGGCATGGTGCCTTCTTCGCGCTCGGCGGCTACGCCATGGGCATGTACCTGATGCGCCAGATCGGCTCGCGCGGCGTCTATGGCAACCCCATCCTGCCCGATTTCATGGTCTTCCTGAACTGGCAGGAGCTGCCCTGGTATTGGTGGGGCTTCTCCTCCTTCCCCTTCGCGATGCTGATGGTGCTGGCCGTGCCCGGCCTGCTCGCCTTCGTCTTCGGCTGGTTCGCCTTCCGCTCGCGCGTCACCGGCGTCTATCTCTCGATCATCACGCAGGCCCTGACCTATGCGCTGTTGCTCGCCTTCTTCCGCAACGACATGGGCTTCGGCGGCAATAACGGGCTGACTGATTTCAAGGACATCCTCGGCTTCAACATCCAGGCGCAAGCGACTCGTGCTGCTCTGTTTTCCATGACCTGCGTCATGCTGGCGGCCGGCTTCCTGATCGCGCGCGGCATCGTCGTCTCGAAGCTCGGCAAGGTCGTCATCGCGATCCGCGACGCCGAATCGCGCACCCGCTTCCTCGGCTACCGGGTCGACCGCTTCAAGCTCTTCGTCTTCACCGTCTCGGCCTGCATGGCGGGCGTCGCCGGCGCGCTCTACGTGCCGCAGGTCGGCATCATCAACCCCAGCGAATTCGCGCCGGCCAATTCGATCGAGACGGTGATCTGGGTCGCGGTCGGCGGACGCGGCACGCTGGTCGGCGCTGCGCTCGGCGCCGTGGTGGTGAACTGGGCGAAGACCGTCTTCACCTCCGGCTTCATGGCGCCCTATTGGCTCTTCGCGCTCGGCGGGCTCTTCGTCGTCGTCACGCTCTTCCTGCCGAAGGGTATCCTCGGCACGGCGGAGGCACTCTGGGCGCGCCGTCGGAAGCCGGACAGCACCCCGGCGGCCGAGCCGGCCCCGGCGGAGTAACGGTGATGAACGCTCCCGTGCCCGGCGCTCTCACCTCTTCGCTGCTCTATCTCGACGGCGTCAGCGTCTCCTTCGACGGCTTCAAGGCCATCCGCGGACTGTCGCTCACCATCGAACCCGGCGAGATGCGCGCGATCATCGGCCCCAACGGCGCCGGCAAGACCACGATGATGGACATCATAACCGGCAAGACCAAGCCGGATGTCGGGACCGTGATGTTCGCCGGCACAGTCGACCTGACCAGGCTCGACGAGGCCGCCATCGCCAATCTCGGCATCGGCCGCAAATTCCAGAAGCCGACGGTCTTCGATTTCCATACGATCGAGGACAATATCCTGCTCGCGCTGAAGTCGAGACGCACCGTCGGCAGGACACTGTTCTGGAAGACTGAACCCGACCAGCAGAAGCGCATCGACGAGATCCTCGGCATTGTGAAGCTCGCCGACAGGCGCGACCGGCTCGCCGGCTCGCTGTCCCACGGCCAGAAGCAGTGGCTCGAGATCGGCATGCTGCTGGCTCAGGACCCGAAGCTCCTGCTCGTGGACGAGCCCGCCGCCGGCATGACGGACGGCGAGACGGCGCAGACGGCGGTGCTGCTCAAGGAGATCGCGAGGGATCATTCGGTGATCGTGGTCGAGCACGACATGGGCTTCATCCGCGAGCTCGGCGTGAAGGTCACGGTGCTGCACGAGGGCTCGGTGCTGGCGGAGGGCCCGCTCGACCAGGTCAGCGCCAACGAGCGCGTCGTCGAAGTCTATTTGGGGCGGTGATCATGCTGACCGTAGACGCCATCGACCTGCATTACGGTGCTGCCCAGGCGCTGCGCCATGTCTCGATCGCGGCCGAAACCGGCAAGGTCACCTGCGTTATGGGCCGCAACGGCGTCGGCAAGACCTCGCTGATGCGCGCCATCGTCGGCCATCAGCCGATTTCCGGCGGGCATATCCGCTTTGACGGCGAGGATATCTCGGGCCTGCGCAGCGAGGATCGTGCTCGCGCCGGCATCGCCTATGTGCCGCAGGGGCGGGAGATCTTCCCTCTGCTGACGGTGAAGGAGAATCTGGAGACCGGCTTCGCGCCGCTGAAGCGGAAGGACCGCTACGTCCCGGATGAGCTCTTCGACCTGTTCCCCGTGCTGAAGACCATGCTGGGCCGGCGCGGCGGAGACCTCTCGGGTGGCCAGCAGCAGCAGCTCGCGATCGCGCGGGCGCTGGTGACCCGACCCAGGCTGCTGGTGCTGGACGAGCCAACCGAGGGCATCCAGCCCTCGATCATCAAGGATATCGGGCGCGCCATCGACTATCTGCGACAGAAGGGCGGCATGGCGATCGTGCTGGTCGAGCAGTATTTCGACTTCGCCCGCGATCTCGCCGACACCATGTTCGTGATGGACCGCGGCGAGGTTGTGCTGTCGGGGCCGATGAGCGAGCTTGACGGAGCGCAGGTTCAAAGACTGATTCAGGTCTGATGAGCCTCACGCCTCCGTGCCGAGCCTGACGGGAAGCACCGCCGACGATGCTGGCGATAACCGATCTCCAGAACCTCGCACCGGCGCGAATGCAGCGCGCCTACGGGCAGGCAAGCGTCTCGTTTCATGCCCGCGAAGGCCGGACCCATCTCGATCGGCTCTTCCAGGAAGGCTGCGCCAAACTGCGCTTTCCGCGCCCGCTCGGAACCGACGCGCCGCAGGCGATCCTCATCAACACCGCGGGCGGTCTGACCGGCGGCGACCGCTTCGGTACGGAGGTGAAGCTGGCGGAGAAGGCGCAAACCTGCATCACCACCCAGGCCTGCGAGCGCGTCTACCGCTCGACGGGGGCGGATGCCGTCGTCACCAACCGCCTGCGGCTCTCGCCCGGCGCCCGGCTCGCCTGGCTTCCGCAGGAGACGATCCTGTTCGATGGCGGGCGCCTGTCCCGCACGCTCGACGTCGATCTCGCCGGCGATTCCGAGCTGGTCGCGGTCGAGGCGGTGCTGTTCGGCCGGCAGGCTATGGGCGAGACCTTGCAGAGCGGCCATCTGCACGATCGCTGGCGCATCCGGCGCGACGGCCGCCTGATCTTCGCCGACGATCTGCGCGCCGAGGACCAGATCGCCGCCCGGCTCGCGCCACAGCCCGCCATGGCCGGCTGCCGCGCGATGGCGACGGTGCTGTTCGCTGGTCCGGCACCCGAGCGCTTCCTGGATCAGGCCCGGTCGATCATCGGGCCGGGCGGCGGCGCCAGCGCCTGGAACGGCAAGTTTCTCGCGCGGCTGGTCGAGGAGACCGGGCTCGCGCTCCGGCGGCGGCTGGAGCCGCTGCTCACCCTTCTCCTGGGCGGCCGGCCGCTGCCCAAGGTCTGGCAACTCTAGGGACTGACGGCATGAACCTGACACCGCGCGAGAAGGATAAGCTCCTGATCTCCATGGCAGCCATGGTGGCCCGGCGCCGGCTCGAGCGCGGCGTGAAGCTCAACCATCCCGAGGCCATCGCCCTGATCTCCGATTTCGTCGTCGAAGGCGCGCGCGATGGCCGCAGCGTCGCCGATCTGATGGAGGCCGGCGCCCATGTCGTCAGCCGCGCGCAGGTCATGGAAGGCGTTGCCGAGATGATCCACGACGTGCAGGTCGAGGCCACTTTCCCAGACGGCACCAAGCTCGTCACCGTCCACGAACCGATCCGTTGAGCGCGCAAGCCGGAGGCTGCCATGAAGAGACTGTCCCTCGCCCTGATCCTGAGCGTCGGCGCCGCGAGCCCGGCCTTCGCCCATCTCAACCCGGCCGAGCACGGCTCGTTCGCCGCCGGCTTCTCGCATCCGCTCTTCGGCGCGGACCATATCCTTGCGATGGTCGGCGTCGGCCTCTGGGCCTTCCTCGTTGGCGGGCGCGCCATTTGGATGATTCCAACCGCCTTCGTCGTCACGATGATGCTCGGCTTCGCCGCGGCGCTCGCCGGCATCGGCCTGCCTTTCGTGGAGCCGACCATCGCGGCCTCGATCGTGGTTCTCGGCCTGCTGGCGCTGGTCGCGCTTCAGGTTCCGGTCGTCGTCGGTATGGCCGTGGTCGGCTTCTTCGCGCTGTTCCACGGCTATGCGCATGGGGGCGAGATGGGCGAGGCGACGAGCCTGTCCTTCATGATCGGATTCGCGATGGCGACGGCCTTGCTGCATGCGGTCGGCATCGGCATCGGCCTTGCCGGCAACGCGCTCTCGCATCGCGGCCGGATCGCGGCGCGCATCGCCGGTGGCCTGACCGCGCTCGGCGGGCTTTGGCTGGTCGCGGGAGCCTGATCGCATGATTCCCGGAGAGGTCTTTCCCGCCGAAGGCGACATCGTCCTCAACGAGGGCGCGCAGCAGGTCACGCTGCTCGTCGCCAATACCGGCGACCGACCGATCCAGGTCGGCTCGCACTACCATTTCTTCGAGACCAACGACGCGCTCGATTTCGACCGCACTGCCGCCCGCGGCATGCGGCTCGACATCGCTGCCGGCACGGCCGTTCGGTTCGAGCCCGGCCAACAGCGCGAGGTTCGCCTCGTGCCGTTCGGCGGGGCACGCGCCGTCTACGGCTTCCAGCAGAAGGTGATGGGGAAACTCTGATGCCGGCCAAGCTCTCCCACGCCGCTTACGCGCAGATGTACGGACCGACGGTCGGCGATCGTGTCCGGCTCGCCGATACCGACCTGATCATCGAGGTCGAGAAGGACTTCACCGTCTATGGCGAGGAGGTGAAGTTCGGCGGCGGCAAGGTCATCCGCGACGGCATGGGTCAGAGCCAGGCGAGCCGCGCCGAGGGCGCGGTCGACACCGTCATCACCAATGCGCTGATCGTCGACCACTGGGGCATCGTGAAGGCGGATGTCGGGTTGAAGGACGGGCGGATCGTCGCCATCGGCAAGGCCGGCAACCCGGATACGCAGCCCGGTGTCACCATCGTCATCGGCCCGGGTACGGAAGCCATAGCAGGCGAGGGCAAGATCCTCACGGCCGGCGGCGTCGACGCGCATATCCATTTCATCTGCCCGCAGCAGATCGACGAGGCGCTGATGTCCGGCGTCACCACCATGCTCGGCGGCGGCACCGGCCCGGCCCATGGCACGCTGGCGACGACCTGCACGCCCGGCCCCTGGCATCTCGGCCGGATGATCCAGTCCTTCGACGCCGTGCCGATCAATCTCGGCCTCTCCGGCAAGGGCAATACCTCGAAGCCGGCGGCGTTGATCGAGATGATCGAGGGCGGCGCCTGCGCGCTCAAGCTCCACGAGGACTGGGGCACGACGCCGGCCGCGATCGACAACTGCCTCAGCGTTGCCGACGATCACGACATTCAGGTCATGATCCACACCGACACGCTGAACGAGAGCGGCTTCGTCGAGGACACGGTCGCGGCCTTCAAGGGCCGCACCATCCACGCCTTCCACACGGAAGGTGCCGGCGGCGGCCACGCACCGGATATCATCAAAGTCTGTGGGTTGAGTAACGTCATCCCGTCCTCGACCAATCCGACGCGGCCCTACACGCAGAACACCATCGCCGAACATCTCGACATGCTGATGGTCTGCCATCACCTCTCCCCCTCCATCCCGGAGGACATCGCCTTCGCCGAGAGCCGCATCCGCAAGGAAACGATCGCAGCTGAGGACATCCTGCACGATATCGGCGCCTTCTCGATCATCTCGTCGGACAGCCAGGCCATGGGTCGCGTCGGCGAGGTCGCGATCCGCACCTGGCAGACCGCGCACAAGATGAAGCTCCAGCGTGGGCGCCTGCCCGGGGAGACCGGCGACAACGATAATCTGCGCGTGCGCCGCTACATCGCGAAATACACGATCAATCCGGCTATCGCGCAGGGTCTTTCGAAGCATGTCGGCTCGGTCGAGGTGGGCAAGCGCGCCGATCTGGTGCTCTGGAATCCGGCATTCTTCGGCGTGAAGCCCGAGATGGTGCTGGTCGGCGGCATGATCGCGGCCGCGCCGATGGGCGACCCCAACGCCTCGATCCCGACGCCGCAGCCGATGCATTACCGACCGATGTTCGGGACCATGGGCCGCGCACCGGCCATGTCCTCCGTCACCTTCGTCAGCCAGGCGGCGATCGCCAATGGCCTCAAGGAGAAGCTCGGCGTCGCCAAGGGCATGCTCGCGGTCGAGAACACGCGTGGCGGCATCTCCAAGGCCTCGATGGTCCTCAACGACGCCACCCCGCATATGGAGGTCGACCCCGAGACCTATGAGGTGCGGGCCGATGGCGAGCTCCTGACCTGCGAACCCGCGACCGTGCTGCCGATGGCGCAGCGCTATTTCCTGTTCTGAGGCCTCACATGCTCCGCGCCATTTCCCATAGCCACGGCGGAGGCGACAAGCCCGTCGGCACGCTCCGGCTCGACCATGCCGCCCGGCATCTGCGTCGCAAGCTCGTCACCACCGATCAGGGTGAGGAGATCATGGTCGATCTGCCCGAGCCCGTGCTCTTCGCCGATGGGGACAGGCTCGTGCTCGACGATGGCCGCGCCGTCGCGATCGTTGCTGCCGAGGAGGAGCTCTACGAGGTGCTGCCGGGTACATGCCCGTTGCGCCATCTCGCCTGGCATCTCGGCAACCGCCATCTGCCGGCGCAGATCGACGAAACCCGCATCCTGATCCAGCGCGACCACGTCATCCGGGCGATGCTCGAAGGGCTCGGCGCCTCCGTGCGCGAGGTCGTGGCGCGCTTCCAACCGGTGCACGGCGCCTATCACGCACATGGGCACGATCACGGGCACGGCCATGCTCATCATCACGATCATAGCCATGGGCACGGCCATCACCACCACCATGACTGAGGCTGCCACTCTCGCGCGCCTGATGACATGGCTCTCCCCGGCCTTTCCGGTTGGCGCCTTCGCCTATAGCCATGGGCTGGAGCGGGCGATCCATGACGGGCTGATCCGGACTCGCTCAGACTTGCGCGAATGGCTGGAGGCGCTGCTGGAGCAGGGCTCGGCCTGGAATGACGCCGTCTTGCTGGCCGAATCCTGGCGCAAGACCAGCGCGGGCGATGACATTGCAGGCGTCGCGGAACTGGCCGAAGCGATGTCCGGTTCGCGCGAGCGCCACATGGAAACGACGCTGCAAGGCGGTGCCTTCGTCGAGGCGATGTCGGCCTGGAGCGGAGAGCCGTCAAGCGGGGAGGAGCGGCCGATCGCTTATCCCGCGGCCGTCGGCGCGGCCGCTGCACGCCATGGCGTCGCGCTGGAAGATGCGCTCACCGCCTATCTCCACGCCTTCGCCTCGAATCTCGTCCAGGCCTGCGTGCGGCTGGTACCGCTCGGCCAGCGCGACGGAGTCGCGACGCTCGCGGCGCTGGAGCCGGTCGTCCTGCGGACGGCCCGGCGTGCCGCCGACTCGACGCTCGACGATCTCGGCTCCTGCACCATCCGCGCCGACATCCTGTCGATGAACCACGAAACACAGTACTCAAGGGTCTTTCGCTCGTGAAATCCTCCCATGGCCCGCTCCGGGTCGGCATCGGCGGCCCGGTCGGCGTCGGCAAGACCACGCTCACCGAGAAGCTCTGCAAGGCGATGCGGGACCGCTACTCGGTCGCCGTCGTCACCAACGATATCTTCACCAAGGAGGACGAGCTGATCCTCAACCGGCTTCAGGCCCTGCCGGAGGAGCGCATCATCGGCGTCGAGACCGGCGGCTGCCCGCATACCGCGATCCGCGAGGACGCCTCGATCAATCTCGCGGCCATTGCCGAGATGCGCCGCCGCTTCCCCGATCTCGACATCGTCTTCATCGAATCCGGCGGCGATAACCTCGCCGCGACCTTCTCGCCTGATCTCGCCGACATCACGCTCTATGTCATCGACGTCGCCGGTGGTGAGAAGATCCCGCGCAAGGGCGGGCCGGGCATCACCCGCTCGGACCTCTTGGTCATCAACAAGATCGACCTTGCGCCCTATGTCGGGGCCGATCTCGACGTGATGCGCTCGGATACGCAGAAGCAGCGCGCGGGGCGCCCCTTTGTGTTCAGCGACCTCAACCGCCTCACGGGGCTGGAGGACATTGTCGCATTCATCGAGAAGCAGGGCGGCCTCGCGGCCTGACCCCGGCGGGCGCCGGGCCAGAACCTGTGACGCCTGCCGCATTCGGTGGCTGCTGAGGATCAATCGTCGCGTTTTCCGAGGAGCTGCGAAACGGCCAGCAGCAGCGACGTCATCACGATCATGATCGTCGAGATCGCCGCGATGGTCGGATCGATCTGGTCCCGCAGCGCCAGGAACATCATGCGGGTCAGCGTCGCGTTGTCGCCGCCGGAGACGAACAGGGCGATCACCACCTCGTCGAAGGAGGTCAGGAAGGCCAGCACCGCGGAGGTAACGATCGCGAAGCCGATCTGCGGCACCGTTACCCGCAGGAACGCCTGCGTACGCGTGGCGCCGAGGCTGCGTGCAACCCGTTCCTGGTCGAGATCGAAGCTCTTCAGCGCGGAGCCGACGATCATCATCACGATCGGCACCGCCAGCATTGTATGGGCCAGCACGATGCCGAGAAACGAATTCACCATCTTCAGTTGCACATAGGCGTAGAACAGCGCGATGCCGACGAGAATGACCGGTACGATCGTCGGGGTCAGCAGAGCCAGGATCGCGATTCCGGCGAAGCGGAGCCGCGAGGCATGCAGCCCGTAGGCCGCCAGGGTCCCGAGCGGTGTCGCCAGCAGCGCCGTGCAGAAGCCGGCCTTGAAGGACGTCGCCGTCGCCGCCATCCAGCTCGGAGACGCAAAATAGGCCTCGTACCAGCGCAGCGACCATTCCCGCGGCGGGAACTCCAGGTACTGCGACTGGGAGAACGACATCGGGATGACGATCAGCGTCGGCAGCGCCAGGAAGGCGAGCACCAGCACGCCGAGCGCGTACAGCCAGAGCCGCGCGCGATGGCTGATCTGCGTATCGCTCGCGGGACGGTCGAGCCAGCCCATCTCAGTGCCCCGTCCCGAACAGGTCGGCACCGCGCGACAGCCGCGCCGCCAGCACCAGCACGACCAGCGTGATCACCAGCAGCACGACACCGAGCGCACTGGCTGCGCCCCAGTTGAAGAACAGCTCGATGTCGTTGGCGATGCGGTTGGAGACCATCGTCACCTTGCCGCCGCCGAGCATCGCAGGCGTGACGTAGAAGCCGAGGCAAAGCACGAAGACCAGCGAGGCGCCGGCCGTCAGTCCGGGCAGGGAGAGCGGAAAGAACACCGTCCGGAAGCCGTGTGCCGGCGTCGAGCCGAGGCTCGCTGCGGCGCGCAGCAGGTTGCGGTCGATCGCGCGCATCGTCCCGTAGAGCGGCAGCACCAGGAAGGGCAGCATGATGTGAACCATGCCGACCAGCGTTCCGCCGGTATTGTGTACGAGTTGCAGCGGCTCGCTCCACAGGCCGAGCTTCATGCCCCAGCTGTTCACCAGCCCGCTGCGTTGGAGCAGCACCAGCCATGCATAGGTGCGCACCAGCAGCGAGGTCCAGAACGGCAGGAGCACCGCGATCATGCAGAGATTGGCGATTCTTCGCGGCAGCTGCGACAGGAAATAGGCCAGCGGATAGCCGAGAAGGATGCAGATCGCGGTGGTCGCCAGGCTGATCTCGAACGTGGTGACGAAGGTGCGGGTATAGGACGGCTCGGCGAGCATCCTCCGGTAATTCGCCAGGCTGAGCGCTCCGCCGTCGTCCAGGAACGACAGGCTGAACAGCCAACCCACGGGCAGCAGCATGGTCACGGCGACCAGCAGGAGCGCGGGTGCGGCAAGCCCGGCGAGGCCCAGGCGCTCGCGCCAGTGGTCACGCCGCAGGGCGGCTGCGTGGAAATCGCCCGCCGGGCCGGCCGCAGCGTGAATGCTGCCGGCTGTCATTGGACCTGCCCCGGCTCGTCGGCGAGGAGCACCGTGTCGGCGATCGCGATGCCGATCCGGACGGGCTCTCCCGGCCGTATGGCTCCGGCATCGCCGCTGCGCGTGGTCTGCCGCACCGTCACGGGGCTGCCATCGTCCAGCACGGCCTGAAGCAGCAAGGTGTCGCCCTGGTAGATGACGCCGGTTACGCGGCCTTCGAAGCAGTTCATGCCCGCGCCTTCGCCCGTAGCCAGCAGGCGCAGCCGTTCCGGCCGCAACACCAGGGTGCAGCGGCGGCCGTGAGGCGGTGGCAGGCGAGGGGAGATCACCGTCGCGCCGGCCGCGCGGCAGATGCCGTCCGCCACCTCGACGTCCAGAAAGGAGGATTCGCCGATGAATTCCGCGACGAACCGGCTGCCGGGTTCGTCATAGATCGCGCGCGGCGTGTCGATGCGGGCGATCCGGCCCCGGTCGAGGACGGCGATGCGGTCCGACATCGTCAGCGCTTCGCGCTGGTCATGCGTGACATAGACCGTCGTGGTGCCGAGGCGCTCGTGAAGCTGGCGCAGTTCGATCTGCATCCGCTCCCGCAATTGCTTGTCGAGGGCCGAGAGCGGCTCATCCATCAGGATGATGCGCGGTTCGAAGACGATCGCGCGGGCAAGCGCGACGCGCTGGCGCTGCCCGCCGGAGAGCTGGTCGATGCGGCGGCGCCCGAAGCCGCCGAGCTGGAACATCTCCAGTGCCGCCTCGACCCGTCGTGCGATCTCGCCGGCCGGCACCCGCCGCAGCCTGAGCGGAAAGCCGACATTGCTCGCGACATCCATATGCGGGAACAGCGCGTAGTTCTGGAAGACCATGCCGATCTCGCGCTTGTGCGGCGCCAGCCGGACGACCTCGCTGTCGCCGAAGCGGATGCTGCCCCTGTCGGGCCGCAGGAAGCCGGCGATCGCCATGAGCAGCGTGGTCTTGCCCGAGCCGGAAGGGCCCAACAGGGTCAGAAACTCCCCGGGGCGCACATCGAGGTCGATTCCGTCGAGCACCGGCAGGGCGCCGTACGCCTTGCTCAGCTGCCGGATCGCGATCGGCAGCGCCTTCTCGGTCCCGGCAGCGGCGGCGGTCGACGCCGCCGGCCGCTGGTGATCGGCAGCCAGGTTCATTCGGTCAGCATGTTCTGGTAGGCGGCCGAAGCCTGGGCTTCGAATTTTATGTACCAGTCCAGATCGATCGGCAGCTGCTTGCGGGCATTGTCGGGGTGGGACGGCAGCGTCTTGGCATAAGCCGCGTCGATCGCGCCGCCGTCATAGGCTTTCTTGTTGGTCGGGCCGTAGGTGATGTACTTGGTGAACTCGGCCTGGTATTGCGGCTTGCTGATCTCCGCCAGGAACTTCATCGCGAGATCCTTGTGGGGCGCGCCCTTGGGCACTGCGAAACAGTCATAGTCGAGCAGCCCCTGATTGAAGGTATAGGCGACCTTGGCGCCATCCTTCGCGGCGACGTCGAAGCGACCGTTCCAGCCGGTGATCATATCGACCTCGCCGTCCTTCATCAGCTGCGCGTGCTGCGCGCCTGAGCTCCACCAGACCGCGATGTTCGGCTTCAACTCGCGGATCTTCTTGATCGCACGCTCGATGCCGCCGGGCTGGGATAGCACCTCGTAGACCTTGTCGGCCGGTACGCCATCCGCCATCAGGGCGGGTTCCAGGGCGCCCGCGACGCTCTTGCGGTAGGAACGCTTGCCCGGAAATTTCTTCACATCCCAGAAGTCGGCCCAGCTCTGGGGGCCGTTCTGGCCATATGTCTTGGTATTCCAGGCCATCACGGTCGAGAAGACATCGCCTCCGACGCAGTAGTCCTGCGCGGTTCCCGGCAGGAAGCTGGACGTGTCGATGACCTTGTAGTCGAGCTTCTCGAGGATACCCTCGGCTCCGGCTCGCGCCGCGCTGCCGGAACCGCTGGCGACAACATCCCAGGTCACTGCACCGGCCTTCACCTTCAGGCGCAAATCCGCGATGCTGCTGTAGGTCTCTTCCTTGATCTTGATGCCCAGCGCCTTGGCGGCCGGCTGGAAGAGCGCCTTGCTCTGCCCCTCCTGATAGGACCCGCCGAAGGAGACGACGGTCAGTTCCTGCGCCCAGGCGGGCGCGGCGCTCAACAGGCCTAGGCCTATGACCAGGGCAAGGGCCGGTCTCGTCGGCATGGTCGGCTGGCTCGGCATTCTCGGTACTCCTGTTCGGACGATGCGTTCCCTTGGCGATGTCCGTGCGGTTGGCCGGTCTTGCCGGCGTCCGCGCTGCCCGCCTCAAGCAGAATTTGATGAAATTGGTCTGGCCATAAGGTCCACTCTGAGAATTGGAGGCGACCAATCCGACAGGTCAGCGCGCCAGCCGGTCGCGCCAGCTGTAGTAGAGGACCGACGGTGCGAGGAACCAGGGGTTGCCGCTGTAGAAGGGCCGCGTCTGGAAGGGCAGCCCATCGAAGGCTGTCTTGCCTTCCGCGAGGCCGAGCACCTGCTGGCCGAGCCGCATGCCGAGATAGCTCGCCATGCCGACGCCCGAGCCGCAATAGCCCATGGCGTAATGCATGCCGTCGTGCCGGCCGACATGCATCAGCTCGTCGAAGCTGTAGGCGACGAGGCCGCACCAGGAATGGCTGATCTTGCGGCCTGCGAGTTCCGGGAAGATCCGGCTCATCGCGGCGTGCAGCAGCGGCCCGCTGCGGCGCGGATCGGTCTCGCTCAGCGAGACGCGACCACCGAACAGGATGCGGCGCCGGTCCGGCGAGGCGCGGTAGTAATAGACCACCTTGCGGGTGTCGCTGACGATGCGGTTCTTCGGGATCAGCCTGTCGACCAGTTCCGGCTCCAGCGCCTCGGTCGCGATGACATAGCTGCCGATCGGGATGACACGGCGGCTCAGCCAGCCGGTCAACGGCCCGGTGTAGCCATTGGTAGCGATGACGACGTCGCGGGTGCGGATCGTGCCGCGCGGCATCTGGACGAGAAAGTCCTGCCCGATGCGCTCGATGCCCGTCGCCGGGCAATGCGGCACGAGTTCCGCACCGGCCGCAACGACGCGCTGCAACAGGCCCTGATGGTAACGGGCGGGATTGATCGAGGCATGGCTCTCGTAGACGACGCCGCCATGGTAGAGATCGGAGCCGATCTCGCTGCGCTGCTGGGAACGCGGCACGACATGGCAGGCGACTTCCAGCCCCTTCGGCTGGGTTCCGACGCTGCGGGCCAGCTCCTCGTATCTGCCCGGCGCATGCGCCGCGTGGAAGCGGCCGACGACGCCGAAATCGCAGTCGATCTGCTCGTCGCGGACGAAATCGCCGATGTAGCGCAGCGAGTTCCGGCCTTCCTGCATGATTGCGAAGGCGCTCTCGCGGCCATGGCGGCGGGCGAGCTCATCGAAGCCCGGCTTTACGCTGGTCGAGATCTGGCCGCCATTGCGGGTGCTGCAGCCGAAGCCTGCCGCCTCGGCATCGAGGACCACGGTATGGCGCCCACCGCGCGCCGTCTGCAGCGCCGCCTGCAGGCCGGTATAGCCGGAGCCGACGACGACAACCTCAGCCTGCGGAGGTGGATCATTGCGCGGCAGGTCCGGCCGGGGCACCGCGTCCCACCAATAGGGCGCGGCCTTGAAATCATTGGCGAACAGATCGCTCGGCATCGTCTTGGTCGTCCCCCCGGATCAGATCCGCGCCACCACACTCTTAAGCTTGCAGTAGGAGCGCAAGCCCGCCATGCCCTTGGCGCGGCCGAAGCCGGATTTGCGGTTGCCGCCGAAGGGCATCGCGATGCCGCCCGCAAAGAACTCGTTGATGTAGACCTGCCCCGCATCGACCGCCCGGGCGAAACGCCAGGCCTTGGCGTGATCGCGCGTATAGATGCCGGCAACAAGCGCGTAGGAGGTGGCGTTCGCGGCGACGACTGCCGCCTCGAAATCGGGCATGACCTGCACTGTCAGCACCGGGCCGAAGATCTCCTCCTGCACCAGCGGATCGTCCGGCCCGGCAGCCAGCACGATGGTCGGTTGATAGAACCAGCCGCCGCCGCAATCCTCAGGCGGCACGACGGCACCACCAGTCAGGATGCGGTTGCCGGCGGCACGGGCGCGATCGACATGAGCTGCGACCCGCGCGAGCTGCGCGGGGGAATTGATCGGCCCGATGCCGGCATCGCCGAGGCCATGGCCCGGCCGCAGCGCCTGCGCGCCGGCGACGAGACGCTCAAGCAAGGGCTCGGCGATCGCCTCCTCGACGATCAGGCGTGAGCCGGCCGAGCAGATCTGCCCGGCATTCTCGAAGATCGCTTCCATGATCCCGGCCACCGCCGCGTCGAGATCGCAATCCGCCAGCACCACGAGGGGCGACTTGCCGCCAAGTTCCAGCACGAGCCGGGTGACATGTTCGGCCGCGGCCCGCATCACGCGCTGCCCGGTGGCGACCGAGCCGGTGAAGGTGATGTGGTCGATGCCCGGATGGGCGACGAGCGCCGCTCCGGCCTCGGCGCCGGTGCCGGCGACGACATTGAGCACGCCTGCGGGCAACCCGGCCTCATGCAGCAATTCCGCCAGCATCAACGTGGTGAAGGGCGTCTGCTCGGCCGGCTTGACGACCAGCGTGCAGCCGGCCGCGAGCGCGGGGGCGATGCCGCGCGCCGCCGTCGAGAGCGGATAGTTCCAGGGCACGATCTGCGCGGCGACACCGACCGGCTCCTCGATCGTCAGCCCGATATGGTCGTGGCCCAGCGGCATGCTGTCGCCATGCAGCTTGTCGGCTGCCCCGGCGTAATAGGCGAAGGCCTTCACGACACCGCCGACATCGCCTTCGGCTTCCGCGAGGCGCTTGCCGGAATCGAGGGTCTCGACCACGGCGAAACGGGCGGCGCGCTCCGCGATCAGGCGGCTTGCCCGCATCAGGATGTCGCCACGCTGAGCCGGGCTCAGACGCGACCATGGGCCTGACAGCGCCGCGCGGGCGGCGGCGACCGCCCGGTCGATATCGGCGTCGTCGCCGGCCGCGACCGTGGCGAAGGCCTTGCCCCGGCCGGGATCGAAGCTCTCCATCCGCCGCGCGGACGCGGAATCGACGAAGTGCCCATCGATGAAATGCCCGCCCGGCAGGCCGGCGAGCGTGCCCGTCCTGACGGCCTCGGCGACGAGCTCGGCACGATCCAGGATCACGCGCCGATCTCCGTGAGCTGATAGGCGGCCTTGTCGAGCCAGGACGGCTCGATCTCGACACCCCAGCCCGGTCCGTCCGGAATCGCCACCATGCCGTCGCGTGCCTGCGGCGGGTTGCGCAGCAGGCCCTGCTCCCACGGATAATAATCCGGCCCCTCGATCGAGAATTCGACATAGGGGCCGGCATTGGCGAGCGCGCCCATGATGTGCAGCGTGAACACCGTCACCAGCGTCTGGTTGGCCGAATGCGGCGTCACCGGCAGGCCCGCCTCCTGCGCCCAGCGCGCGACCTTCAGCATCCGCCCGACGCCGCCGATATAGCAGACGTCCGGCTGCACGACGTCGACGACGCGCCCGTCGATCATGGCGCGCCAGACCGCGAGGTCGCAGTCCTGCTCGCCGCCGGTGACGTCGAGATCTAGCGCCTCGCGGACCTCGCGCGTCCAGGCGTGCTCCCAATAGGGACAGGGCTCCTCGAAATGAACGATGCCGTGATCCTGCAGCATCCTGCCGACCGCGATCGCCTTGGCCGGCGAATAGGCGCTGTTGCCATCGACGAGCAGCGTCGCGTCAGGGCCGAGCGCCCGCCTGATCTGCGGCACGATCGCCTCCGTCCGGCCCGGCCATTCGTCGATGTCGCGGCCGCATTCGCGCCCGACCCGGAACTTGAAGGCGCCGTAGCCATGGGCATCGCGCAGGCGCAGGAAACGCTCGGCCTCGGCCTCCGGCGTGATCTCGCCACGCTTCATGCTGGACGCATAGACTGGGAAGGGCCGCGGCGTGCCGCCGAGCAGTTCGCAGACGCTCTTCCGCTCGATCCGGCCGCGCAGATCCCACAGGGCGGTGTCGAGCCCTGTCATGGCGCGGCAGAGATAGGAGCCAGGGAACTTGTGCTCGCGCTCGCCGATGGTCGCGATCAGTTCGTCGATCTCGACGGCGTTCTCGCCGATCGCCCAGCGCGCGACCTGCCGGTGGAAGACGGTCGCGGTGATGTCGGCATTGTAGGGCGAGAACTGGCCCCAGCCCTGGCTGCCATCCTCGCAGGTGGCGCGGACGAAGCCGACGTCCTGCGTCGAGAAGCTTTCGAGCCGGGTGATTTTCATGGGATGGCGCTGTCCGTTCTGCGGTCGCCGCCCGGCGGAAGCGCAGGTAGCTCTCGGCCGGCAGGAAGGGCTTGAATTGGTCTGATCCCAAGGTCCATTCTCGCCAAAGTTTCAGTCCACTCGGAAAGGCGAGGGCACATGGTCAAGCGCGAGGAAGGTGCGCTGCTCCAGTCGATCGTCCTCGATCGGGAGGGGCAGCACGGACTCAGCGTCCAGATTTGCGCCGGACTGCGCGAGTTGATCTTGGGCGGCGCATTGAAGGTCGGGGAACGTTTGCCGGCAACCCGTACGCTGGCGCAGGAATTCGGGGTCGCGCGCACGACGATCGTCGAGAGCTTCGAGCGCCTTGCAGCGGAAGGGTTGATCGAGACGCGCGTCGGTTCGGGCACCTATGTCAGCCGGGCGCTCGCCAATGAGCGTCCCGAGCCGACGGCCGCTCCAGTCGCCCCCCCGACGGCACGCGTCCGGCTGGCGCAGGCCATGGATGCGGCGTCGAAGCTGTTCGGAACCCGCCTGTCGCATCAGCCTCGGGCTTTTACCACCGCCATGCCGGCGTTCGACGCCTTCCCGATGGCGCAATGGGCCAGGCTCTCGGGCAAGCACTGGCGCAAGCCGCGCCATCAGGTCCTCGGCTATCCAGATCCGCATGGCGAACGCAGCCTGCGTCAGGCCATTGCCGCGCATCTCCGGCTCAATCGCGGCATTGCCTGCGAATGGCAGCAGGTCTTCGTGGTGGCGGGCGCACAGCAGGCCTTCCAGCTCATTGCGGCCACGCTGCTCGACCCGGGCGACAAGGTCTGGTTCGAGAATCCGGGCGCGATCGGGGCACGCAACAGCCTGATCCAGTCGGGCGCCGAACTCGTGCCCGTCCCGGTCGACGAAGCCGGGATCGTGGTCGAGGAGGGTGTGCGGCGGGCGCCTGCGTTCCGGCTGGCCTTCGTGACGCCGGCGCATCAGCAGCCGCTCGGAGCAAAGATGAGCCTGGAGCGGCGGCTCGCTCTGCTGGAAGCGGCCGAGAGCAGCGGCGGCTGGATCATCGAGGACGATTGGGACGGCGAGTTCTGTTTTCAGGGCGCGCCGATGGCGACCCTGACGAGCATCGATCGCAGCGGCCGTGTGATCTATGTCGGGACGTTTTCCAAGACGCTGTTTCCCTCGCTGCGCCTGGGCTTTCTCGTCGCTCCGCCGCATCTGGTCGAGCAGATCGGCATCTGTCTCGATGCGTTTTCTCCCGGCGTTCCGACCGCGTTGCAGGGCATTGTCGCCGATTTCATCGTCGAGGGGCATTTTGCGACGCATGTGCGCCGCATGCGCAAGCTGTATCAGGAGCGCTATCAGGCGCTGGAGGAAGCGGTGCGCGAGCAACTGGCTCCGGATCTGGAGGTGGTGCCGACGCAGACCGGCATGCATACCGTCGCCTTTCTGCGCCCCGGGCTCGATGCCGTCGCGATGACGCGGATGGCGTCACGGCGCGGTGTCACGGTCGCTCCGATCAGCCGGTTCTGCCTCGAGCCGATCGCCCGCGACGGACTCGTGCTCGGCTTCAGCGGCTTCACCCCGGCCGAGATCCGCGCCGGCGTCCTCGACTTGCGCCACTGCATCCGGGAACTTGCTGAGGTAGGGGCCGGGGCAGGATATTGGACTGGTGACTCAGCGGGAATGGTCCTTAGCAGGGAGCCCAATTTTCCCTAGAGGCATAAGGGCGGGAGGCTGACGGCTTCCCGTTTCGCACTGGCGGGGCAGTCATCGTGACGGAATGGGACGTGATCATCGTCGGGGCGGGCTCGGCTGGCTGCGTCCTCGCCGGGAGGCTTGCCGATGCCGGCTGGGGAACGGTTCTCGTCGTTGAAGCGGGTCCCCAGGACCGCAGCCCGTGGATCCACCTGCCGATCGGCTACGGCAAGACCTTCTATCACCCCCGACTGAACTGGATGTACCGGACCGTTTCCCAACCGGCGCTGGACGGGCGCGAGATCTACCAGCCGCGCGGCAAGGTGGTCGGCGGGTCGAGTTCGATCAATGCGATGGTTTATGCGCGTGGCCAGGCCGAGGATTTCGAGGAGTGGGAGCGGCTCGGCAATCCAGGCTGGGGCTGGGCCGAGGTGCTAGCCGCCTACCGGCGCATGGAGGATCATGCGCTTGGCTCGTCCTCCTGGCACGGCGCCGGTGGTCCGCTCCATGTCGAGGAGATCGCCGGCCAGGCCCATCCGCTGACGCCGCTTTTCATCGAGGCGGCCGGGGAGGCGGGGCTGCCGTTCAACGCAGATCTCAACGGCGCCAGCTGCGAAGGCGCCGGCTTCTACCAGATCACCACCCGGGGCGGGCGGCGCGAATCCGCTGCACGCGCCTTTCTGCACCCGGCACGCCGGCGGGGGCGTCTCCGGCTCGAGACAGATGCGCTGGTTACGCGCATCCTGGTCGAACAGCGGCGTGCCGTCGGCGTGGAGGTCCACCGGGGCGGTGAGATCCAGCGCTATCGTGCCCGCAGGGAGGTCGTGCTGGCCGGCGGCGCGTTCAATTCGCCGCAACTGCTTCAACTCTCGGGGATCGGCCCGCCGGAACTGCTCGCAAGCCATGGCATCGCGCCGCTTCGCGATCTGCCGGCGGTCGGTCGCAACCTGCAGGACCATCTCTGCTACGATCACGTCTATCGTTCCAGGCAGCCGAGCCTGAACGAGGCGCTTCTTTCCTGGCCTGCCCGCGTCGGCATGGTCGCGAACTATCTCCTGAGGCGACGGGGGCCGCTCTCTCTCAGCGTCAACCAGGGCGGCGGTTTCTTCCGAACCAGGCCGGAGCTTTCGCGCCCGGACATGCAGCTCTATTTCTCACCGCTGAGCTATGAGCGCGCCGTGCCGGGCGTTCGCGCCCTGATGAAGCCTGATCCCTTTCCCGGCTTCAGCCTCAGCGTTTCGCCCTGCCGGCCAGCAAGCCGCGGCCATGTCGCGATCCGGTCCCCCGACCCGCGGCTCGCGCCGGAAATCGCTCCGAACTATCTCGCCGAGCCCGAGGATATCCACACGCTGCTGGCCGGCGCACGCTTCCTGCGCCGCCTCGCCGCGACGCCGACCTTGGCCGCGCTGATCGACGCGGAAATCCGGCCTGGCCCGGAGGCGGCCGACGAGGATGCCCATCTCGCCGCGATCCGCCGCAACGCCTATTCCGTCTTCCATCCCTGCGGCACCTGCAGGATGGGTCCGGATCCGCGGACAGCCGTCGTCGATGCGCGCCTGCGCGTGCATGGGGTCGAAGGGCTGCGTGTCGCGGACGCGTCGATCTTCCCGACGATTCCCTCCGGCAACATCAACGCTCCGGCGATGATGGTCGGCGAGCGCGCGGCGGCATTGATGATGGGCCCATGAGCGGCCGCAGATCCCACCGGCCGGCGCCCGCCGGTCCATTCCCCGGAGACGAAACCATGATCGAACGCCACGAAGTGACGGGACGGCTGAGCAAGGTGCTGGTTGCAAACGGCTTCGCCTTCCTGTCCGGCCTGACCGCAGCCGATCGCAGCGGCGGGGTGCGCGAGCAGACCACGGACATCCTGCGCCAGATCGACGGCTACCTCGCTGCCGTCGGCAGCGACAAGACCCGCATTGTCGTCGCCAACATATGGCTCAAGGATATCGCGAGTTTCGGCGAGATGAACGCCGCCTGGGATGCCTGGGTCGATCGCGACCGGCCGCCGGCACGCGCGACGGTGGAATCGCGGCTCGCGGCCGAGAATATCCTGGTCGAGATCCAGGTGCAGGCGCTGGTCTGATCTCTGCATGCCGCGCCGGGCGAAGCGCGAGCCAGCCGTTTCGCCCGAAGCATTCCCGTGTGAAGATCAGGCCTTGGAGATGGATGACCGGCATGACGCAAGCCTACACGCTCGACGCTCTGAGAGACGATGTCACCGCCGGCCGCATCGATACGGTGCTCGCCTGTCTGGTCGACATGCAGGGGCGCCTGATGGGCAAGCGCTTCCATGCCGCCTTCTTCCTCGAAAGCGGGTATCACGAGACCCATAGCTGCAACTACCTGCTCGCCACCGACATGGAGATGGAAACCGTAGCCGGCTATGCGGCGACGAGCTGGGCCGCCGGCTATGGCGACTACACGATGAAGCCGGACCTTTCGACCCTGTGCCGCGTGCCCTGGCTCGAAGGCACGGCGCTCGTGCTCTGCGACGTGCTCGACCATCACGGCCACGACATCCCGCATTCGCCCCGCGCGGTGCTGAAGAAGCAGGTGAAGCGGCTCGAGGCCATGGGGCTCAAGGCCTATATGGCGACCGAGCTCGAATTCTTCCTGTTCGACCAGAGCTACGAGAACGCCTGCGCCAGCGGCTATCGGGATCTCAAGACCGCGAGCAGCTACAACGAGGACTACCACATCTTCCAGACGACCAAGGAAGAGGCGGTGATGCGCGCGATCCGCAACGGCCTGCAGGGCGCCGGCATTCCCGTCGAGAACTCCAAGGGCGAGGCCTCGGCCGGGCAGGAGGAGATCAATGTCCGCTATGCCGACGCGCTGACGATGGCGGACCGGCATGCGATCATCAAAAACGCCTGCAAGGAGATCGCCTGGGCGCAGGGCAAGTCGATCACCTTCCTCGCCAAATGGAGCAACGCGCATGCCGGCTCCTCCTCGCATATCCACCAGTCGCTCTGGAGCGCCGACGGCAAGACCCCGCATTTCCTCGATGCGCAGGCGCCGCACGGCATGTCGCCGTTGATGCGGAACTATGTGGCGGGGCTGCTCGCGCACGCTTCCGACATCACCGGTTTCCTCGCGCCCTATATCAATTCCTACAAGCGCTTCGTCGCCGGCACCTTCGCGCCGACCAAGGCGGTCTGGAGCGCCGACAACCGGACGGCCGGCTACCGGCTCTGCGGCGCCGGCACCAAGGGCATCCGCATCGAATGCCGGGTCGGCGGCTCCGACCTCAACCCCTATCTCGCGATGGCGGCGCTGCTTGCGGCCGGGATCGACGGCATCGAGAAGAGGATGGAGCTGGAAGAGGCCTTCGTCGGCGATGCCTATGGCGACCGGAACGTCCGCGAAATCCCAAAAACCCTGCGCGACGCGACCGTGGCGCTGAAGGGCTCGGCGATGCTGCGCAAGGCTTTCGGCGACGACGTGATCGACCATTATGTCCGCGCCGCCGAATGGGAGCAGGAGGAGTACGATCGCCGGATCACCGATTGGGAAGTGAAGCGCGGTTTTGAACGCGCCTGACCCGGCCCTCCCTCTCCCAGCCCATTTCAGCCAAACGGATAGTGACGATGACGATGATCCGATGCGTGTCGCCGGTGGACGGCTCGGTTTATGCCGAGCGGCCGGCTCTCAGCCTCGACGAGGCCAAGGCCGTGGTCGCGCGCGCCCGCAAGGCCCAAAAGGCCTGGGCGAAGCGTCCGCTCGACGAGCGCATCGCGCTGGTGCTCAAGGGCGTCGCGCGGCTCAACGAGATGGGCGACGAGGTCGTCACCGAGCTCGCTTGGCAGATGGGCCGGCCGGTGAAATATGGCGGCGAGTTCAAGGGCTTCAACGAGCGCTCGAACTACATGGCCTCGATCGCCGGCGAGGCGCTGGCGCCTGTCGTCATCGAGGACAGCGCGGCGTTCAAGCGCTTCATCGCGCGGGAGCCGCATGGCATCGTCTTCGTGATCGCGCCGTGGAACTACCCCTATATGACCGCGATCAACTCGGTCGCGCCAGCGCTCATCGCTGGCAATGCAGTCGTCCTCAAGCATGCCAGCCAGACATTACTGACCGGCGAGCGGCTGGCGCGCGCCTTCCACGAGGCCGGCGTGCCGGAAGAGGTCTTCGCCAATGTCTTCCTCGACCATGAGACGTCCTCGCGCCTGGTCGCCGAGAAGCAGTTCGACTTCATCAACTTCACCGGCTCGGTCGCGGGCGGGCAGGCGATCGAGCGCGCCGCGGCCGGCACCTTCACCGGGATCGGGCTGGAACTCGGCGGCAAGGACCCCGGCTATGTCATGGAGGATGCCGATATCGACAAGGCGGTCGACACGTTGATGGACGGCGCGACCTTCAATTCCGGCCAATGCTGCTGCGGCATCGAGCGCATCTATGTCCACGAGAGCCTCTACGACGCCTTCGTCGAGAAATCGGTCGCCTGGGTCTCGAACTACCGGCTCGGCAACCCGCTCGACCCCGAAACCTCGCTCGGTCCGATGGCGCATAAGCGCTTCGCCCAGGTGGTGCGCGAGCAGATCGCGGAGGCCACCGCGAAGGGCGCACGCGCGCTGGTCGATCCGAAGCTTTTCCCGCAGGACGATGGCGGCGCATATCTCGCGCCGCAGATCCTGGTCGATGTCGACCATTCCATGACGATCATGCGCGAGGAGACCTTCGGCCCGGCGGTCGGCATCATGAAGGTGCGCGATGACGCCGAGGCTCTCGCGCTGATGAACGATTCCAAATACGGTCTCACCGCCTCGCTCTGGACCGGCGATGCCGAGCGCGCCGCGCGGCTGGGCGAGCAGATCGAAACCGGCACCGTCTTCATGAACCGCGCCGATTATCTCGACCCGGCCCTGTGCTGGACCGGCGTTAAGGAGACCGGCCGCGGCGGCTCGCTCTCGGTCATCGGCTTCCACAACCTCACCCGCCCGAAATCCTACCATCTGAAGAGAGCTGGCTGATGCCGATCACCGCGAACTGGAGCTATCCGACCGCCGTCAAGCTGGGCGCCGGGCGGATCAGGGAACTGGCCGATCACTGCAAGGCGCTCGGCATGAAGCGGCCGCTGCTGGTCACCGATCGCGGGCTGGCAAGCATGGCGATCACCGCCAACGCGCTCGACATCCTCGAGGCCGGCGGGCTCGGCCGGGCGATCTTCGCCGATGTCGACCCCAACCCGGACGACCGCAATCTCGACGACGGCGTCCGCGCCTTCAAGGCCGGCGGGCATGACGGCGTCGTCGCCTTCGGCGGCGGCTCCGGCCTCGACCTCGGCAAATGCGTGGCCTTCATGGCCGGGCAGACCCGCCCGGTCTGGGATTTCGAGGATGTCGGCGACTGGTGGATGCGCGCCTCCGTCGAGGGCATCGCGCCGATCGTCGCCGTGCCGACCACGGCGGGAACCGGCTCCGAGGTCGGGCGCGCCTCGGTCATCACCAATTCGCAGACCCATACCAAGAAGATCATCTTCCACCCGAAATTCCTGCCGGGCGTGACGATCTGCGACCCCGAACTCACCGTCGGCATGCCCAAGGCGATCACCGCCGGCACCGGCATGGACGCCTTCGCGCATTGCCTGGAGGCCTATTCCTCGCCGTTCTTCCATCCGATGAGCCAGGGCATCGCGCTCGAAGGCATGCGGCTGGTGAAGACCTATCTGCCGCGCGCCTATGCGGACGGCTGCGATATCGAGGCGCGCACGCAGATGATGGCTGCCGCCGCGATGGGCGCCGTCGCCTTCCAGAAGGGGCTGGGCGCGATCCATTCGCTCTCCCACCCGGTCGGCGCGGTCTATCACACGCATCACGGCACCACGAACGCGGTGGTGATGCCGCCGGTGCTGCGCTTCAATCGCCCGGCGATCGAGGAGAAGATCGCGGCGGCGGCAGCCTATCTCGGCATCGCCGGGGGCTTCGACGGCTTCTACGATTTCGTGTTGAAGCTGCGCGCCGATCTCGGCATCCCCGACAAGCTCGCCGCGCTCGGCGTCGGCACCGACCGGATCGACGAACTGGCCGAGGCCGCCGTGGCCGACCCCTCGACCGGCGGAAACCCGGTCGAGCTTACGGTCGATGCGGCACGGAGGTTGCTGATCGAGTCGATCTGAATGGCGTCGCGCGCGGCTAGCCACGCGCCGAGAGGCCGGCGCCGCGCACGGAGGCTTGAGGCCATGATCCTGCCGGCGCCAAGCCGGCTTCAGCGGCGATCCTGCTGCAAGGCCAAGGGCGGCGAGCCTGACGCGCAGCGGCATCCGGCTCAGGGCCGCCGCGCCGCCATGAAGGCTATTGCAGGTCTGCGAAGGCGTCGCGCAACCGGTCGACGGCCTC
The DNA here is from genome assembly GCF_001898115.1 of Allobosea sp. 67-29. Lineage (GTDB taxonomy): Bacteria > Pseudomonadota > Alphaproteobacteria > Rhizobiales > Beijerinckiaceae > Allobosea. The sequence continues at coordinate 254,468 of NZ_MKSQ01000014.1, forward strand.
GGCGACGACGTCGCGCGGCGTCGCGATGTTGAACCGCAGGAAGCTTTGGCCGCCCTTGCCGAAGGTCGGGCCGTGATTGGCCGCGATCCTGGCCTGCTTCTCCACCCGGCTCGTGAATTCGGCCGCGTCCATGCCGGTTCCCGAGAAATCGACCCAGGCGAGATAGGTCGCTTCGAGCGGCATCGAGCGCAGGCCGGGGATCGCGTTCACGGCTTCGTCGAAGAGCCGGCGATTGCCGTCGAGATAGCCGTTTAGCGCATCGACCCAGGCTGCGCCTTCGGGGCTGTAGGCCGCCGTCGCGGTGACGATCCCGAAGGAATTCGGCGAGATGCCGAGCGCGTCCATGCGGCGGCGAAAGCGCGTCCGCAATGTCTCGTCGGGAATGATGACGTTGCCGACATGCGCTCCGGCGATGTTGAAGGTCTTGGTCGTCGACGTCATCATCACCAGCCGGTCCAGGATATCGGGGGCTGCAACCGGCATGACCAGATGCCGGTTGCCCGGCATCACGAGATCATGGTGGATCTCGTCCGATACGAGGATCAGGTCGTGGCGCTTGCAGAAGGCCGCGATCTCGCGCAGCTCTTCCCGCGACCAGACCCGCCCGCCCGGATTGTGGGGCGAGCACAGGATCAGCATGCGCTCGTCGCCGCGCATCAGGGCATCCCAGCCCGGAATGTCGAGGACGTAGCGGCCATCGGCGAGGGCGAGGGGGCATTCGACGACTTTCCGCCCCGCAGCCGCCACGACGCGCGCGAATGCATGATAGACCGGTGTCATCAGCACCACGCCGTCTCCCGGAGCGGTGAAGGCGTCGACGCAGAGCGCGGTGCCGTTGACGAGGCCATGCGTCGTGAAGATCGACCCCGGCGCGACATCCCAGCCGTGGCGGTTCTCCATCCACCAGCGGATGGCGTCGACATAGGCGCGGTCGTCTCCGAAATAGCCGTAGATGCCGTGGCTGGTCATGCCTTCAAGCGCGGCCTGCACGCAGGCCGGCGGCCTGAAATCCATGTCGGCCACCCACATGGCGATGCCGCCTTCCGACGGTACGCCATAGATCGATTCCATCATGTCCCATTTGGCGGAATGCGTGCCGCGCCGGTCGATGCGCTCGGAGAAGTTCGGAGGAGTAGGCATGGGAATCCTGCGGTTGCCGGCTGTCGGATGGCTCGCCATAGCAGCTTCGCCAGCGTTCGGGCAGCCGCCGGAACGCGCTCCTGCAGTGCTTGACGTGAAACGCGCTGCCGATAAGGTCAGGCCGGTAGCTGCTCCTTGCGCGCCATGCCCGGTCGGGGCTGGCCAACTGCCGTGCTCGGCAGGGCGTAGGCGGGAGCGGGCTGCTTTTCGGAACAGGATGCGTGTCCGTGCCCGCCGGCTGCTGCCGCGCGAGCGATGCGGGGCTGCCATGGATGTTGTCGCGGCATCGGAGAGCTACGACGCGGGCGAGATGGGCTGCGGTGAGCTCGTCATGGTGCTGCGCACGAAGCTTCGGGCCATGCCGGGGCAGGTTCTGCGCGTGGTCGCGCGCGATCCCGGCGCGTCCGAGGACATCCCGGCCTGGTGCCGCATGACCGGCCACGAGCTTGCCCGCCATGAGCCGGAAACCTACAGCTTCTGGATCCGCGCGCGGGCGAACCGGAGCTGATCAACCTGGAAACGTCGCGAAGGAGCCTGCCATGCCCGGAAAGTTCGTCGTCTCGATCAGCGTCGCCAAGAACGACACCGACAAGGCCACCGTCGGATTCGTCATCGCCAACGCGGCGGTGGCATCGGACAGGGAGACAGTGGTCTTCCTTTCGATAGAGGGAACGAGGCTCTCGCAGAGGGGCTATGCCGACGACGTTCACGAGGAGGGTTTTGCACCGCTGCAGGAACTCATGACGAACTTCGCGGCAGCCGGCGGTACGATCTATGTCTGCTCGCCCTGCTTCAAGAAGCGCGGTCTCGACGAGGAGAACCTCGTCAGCGGCGCCAAGATCGTCGGAGGCGCCAAGCTCGTCGAATTCATGGGCGAGGGCATCCCTTCCATCAGCTACTGAGACCGCCATGGGCCCGCGTCGCATCGCCCTTGCCGTCGCCCTTCTGGCGGGCCTCGGCTATCTCGGGCTGAGCTACCTGTCCTTCGAAATGCCCGAGACCGTGGTCGCTGCCGAGGATTGCGGTTTCCTGCCCGACGAGTTCGTCGGAGCGGGCAAGCTCACTTATGGGTGCCGTCAGGCCTGGTGGATCCGTTTCCGGCATGACAAGGAGGTCTTCTCGCTGCCCCCGGTGGTGACGACTCTGGGTTTTGTCGGCCTTGCGGTCGCGGCCGCGCGGCATCGCCGGAGGACTTGAGATGGAGCCGGTCGCGACCCATGCCCACGTCCCCGATACCGGCTTCGATGGCGGCGATCTCGACTGCGGCAACGGCCTGCTGCTGCTGATCCGCAAGCATATCGATCCGCTGCCGCGCGGCGGCCTGCTCGAAATCCTCTCGACCGAGATTTCGGTCGACGAGGATCTGCCCGCCTGGTGCCGGTTGACCGGCAACGAACTCGTCTCCTGGACGAAGGTGCAGCGGCAACGCTCCTTCCTGATCTGCAAGGGAAGCCTGGCGGAGCGTGTCCGGGAGCCGGGCGTGCCGCCCTCGGTTCCCGCGTCACCGGGCGCCCAGCCGTCGCGGCATCGCGTGCCGCTCGGCGCACCGCCGATCCCCGCGCTCGCGGTGATGGGCATCGGCTCCTGGCCAAGGCCGCGCTGGATGCTCGAAGCGATGCATGCCCATGTCGAGGGCAGGCTCTCCGAAGCTGCCTTCCAGGAAACGGCTGACGACGCCGTGCGCCTGTCCATCGCCGCGCAGGAGCGGGCCGGCGTCGACGTCGTCACCGACGGAGAGCAGCGGCGAGACAGCTATGCGAGCTTCGTTGCCAGCCGCCTGGACAATTGCCAGCTCATTCCGCTGGTCGACCTGCTGCCTCTCGTTGATCATCCCGAGGAATTCGAGGCTGAACTGCGCGCGCTAGACATCCCGGCCGGCGAAGTCCGCCACCCGGCCGTTTTCGGCCGGCTTGCCCGCTCGCGCCCTCTGGTCGCCCACGAGGTCGATTTCGCGCGGAGGGTGACCGCGAAGCCGGTGAAGGTCGCGCTGCCGGGGCCCTATCTGTTGGCGCGCACGATGTGGATGGAATGCATCTCCGATCAGGCCTATGCCAGCCGGGAGGAGATCGCGCAGGACATCGTGCGCATCCTGCGCGAGGAAATCACCGAGCTGATGGACGGCGGAGCGGCACTCGTGCAGCTCGACGAGCCGGTCTTGTCGGAAGTCGTCTTCTCCGGAGCCAAGAGCCGGCGCTCCTTCATGTGTGGCGCGCTGTCCGAGTCGCTCGGTCCCACGCATGAGCTCGGCTTCGCGCGCGAATTGCTCAACGCGGTGCTCGATGGCTTCCCGCGCGAACGCACGGCCCTGCACGTCTGCCGCGGGAACTGGACGCCGGACGAGAGCGTGGCACTCGCCGGCAGTTACGCGCCGCTGCTCGAGACGCTGTCGCGGGTCAGGGTCGGAGCCTATCTATTGGAAATGTGCACGCCGCGCGCCGGCGAGATCGAGATTCTGAGCGCCTTGCCGCAGGATGCCCGCATTGGGATCGGCGTCGTCAACCAGAAGGACCCTGCCACGGAAGCCTCCGAGACGGTTCTGGCGCGGATCGAACAGGCGATCGATCTGTTTGGCCGCGAGCGCCTGCTGCTTCACCCCGATTGCGGCTTTGCCACCTTCGCCGACAACCCGATCTGCTGCACCGGCGCCGCGGAGGACAAGCTCGGCGCAATCGCGCGGGCGGTAGAGCGCCTGCGTCTCTAAGGCGTGCTCGGCAGCCGCGTGTCGCTCGCGGTGCCCAGGCGGGAAAGGTATCGGCGCGTGCCGATCGTCGAGCTGTCAACGATCCATCGGCATGCGCTGCGACTTGCGCGCCGGGAAGGCGGCACCGACGTAAAATCCAGTGCCTTGCCGATACCGCGCGTTCGTTGATTCAGGACTTGTGTCGATTTCGATATGTCGATAAATCTAGACATATGGAAATCGAATCGATCATCCTCGCCCTTGCGGCCCTGGCTCAGGGCACCCGTCTCGAGGTCTTCCGCCTGCTGGTTGCGGCGGAGCCGGAAGGGCTGCCGGCCGGGGAGGTCGCTCGTCGCCTTGCCGTTCCGCACAACACGATGTCGTCGCATCTGAGTATCCTCAGCCGCGCGGGGCTCGTTCGCTCGGAGCGCTTCAGCCGCTCGATCGTCTATCGGGCCGATCTCGACGCGTTGCGCTCGGTGCTGGCTTTCCTTCTCAAGGATTGCTGCGGCGGCCGCCCGGAAATCTGCGCGCCGCTGCTGGCCGAGCTCAGCCCCTGCTGCCCACCGAAGGCCATGACCGATGTCTGATCGCATCTACAACGTGCTGTTCCTCTGCACGCATAATTCCGCGCGCTCGATCATGGCCGAGGCCTTGCTCAATCATCTCGGGGCAGGGCGCTTCCAAGCCTTCTCCGCCGGCAGCGAAGGCGGGCCCGGGCCGAGACCGATGGCGCTCAAGGTGCTGCAAGCCGAAGGCATCCCGACCGATGGGTTGTCATCGAAGACCTGGGACGTGTTCGCGCAGCCCGGCGCACCGGTCATGGACCTCGTGATCACGGTCTGTGACCAGGCCGCCGGCGAGGCTTGCCCGCTTTGGCCGGGTCAGCCGATCACGGCGCATTGGGGCATCGAGGACCCGTCCGACGTTCAGGGCAGCGACATCGAGCGCGAACGCGCCTTTGTGACGGCGCTCCGCTATCTCCGCAATCGGATCAACGTCCTCCTGTCGCTGCCGGTGGCCAGCCTCGATGAGATGGCGCTGGCACGGCAGTTGCGGAAGATCGGGGAACTCGAAGGAGCGAGCGCCGGCCGCCCGGAGCGCACCTGATGGACGTAGTCATCTACCACAATCCTGCCTGCGGAACGTCCCGGAACACGCTGGGCCTGATCCGGAACGCGGGCGTCGAGCCGCATGTCATCGAATATCTCAAGACGCCGCCTTCGCGGACGCTTTTGAAGCAGCTCCTCGACCGGGCCGGGCTGTCGGTCAGGGACATCCTGCGCGAGAAGGGCACGCCCTTCGCCGAACTCCGCCTCGACGATCCCAGCCTGTCCGACGAGGCCCTGCTCGGCGCGATCGAAGCCCATCCCATCCTGATCAACCGGCCGCTGGTGGTATCGCCCAAAGGCGTGCGCCTGTGTCGTCCCTCCGAGGCCGTCCTGCCCTTGCTACCGCCGCAGCGCGGCGAATTCCGCAAGGAGGACGGCGAGCTCGTCGTCGATGCCTCCGGCCGTCCCATCGCACTCGCCTGAGGTCACCATGTCCACCTTCGAACGCTACCTGACGGTGTGGGTCGCACTGTGCATCCTCGTCGGGATCGCACTTGGCCATGTCATGCCGGGCGCCTTCCAGGCGATCGGCTCGGTCGAGATCGCCAAGGTCAATCTGCCTGTCGCGATCCTGATCTGGCTGATGGTCATCCCCATGCTGCTAAAAATCGATTTCGCGGCGCTTGGACAGGTCGGTCGGCACTGGCGCGGGATCGGCGTTACGCTTTTCGTCAACTGGGCGGTGAAGCCCTTCTCGATGGCGGCTCTTGGCTGGCTCTTCATCGCCTGGCTGTTCCGGCCGTGGTTGCCGGCCGAACAGATCCACAGCTACATCGCCGGCCTCATCATCCTGGCGGCGGCGCCCTGCACCGCGATGGTCTTCGTCTGGTCGAACCTGACGAGGGGCGAACCGCACTTCACCCTGAGCCAGGTCGCGCTCAACGACGCGATCATGATCGTGGCGTTCGCGCCGATCGTCGGGCTGCTGCTCGGCCTTTCGGCGATCACCGTGCCGTGGGGAACGCTGGCGCTTTCCGTCGCCCTCTATATCGTCATTCCCGTGATCGTCGCGCAGCTCGCGCGCAACCGGCTGCTGGCGGCCGGAGGGCAGCCGGCGCTCGAGCGTGTCCTGCGCAAGTTGAGTCCGCTGTCGCTGATCGCCCTGCTGGTCACGCTGGTGCTCCTGTTCGGCTTCCAGGGTAGGCAGATTCTGGCCCAGCCGATGGTGATCGCGATGCTGGCGGTGCCGATCCTGATCCAGGTCTACCTCAATGCCGGCTTGGCCTATCTGCTCAACCGGGCCGCCGGCGAGCAGCACTGCGTCGCAGGGCCTTCGGCGCTGATCGGCGCCTCGAACTTCTTCGAGCTGGCCGTCGCGGCTGCGATCAGCCTGTTCGGCTTCGACTCCGGCGCGGCACTTGCCACGGTGGTCGGCGTGCTGATCGAGGTCCCGGTGATGCTGAGCGTCGTCGCCATCGTGAACCGGTCGAAGGGTTGGTACGAGCGCGGAGCGCGCGGCGCGGCGGCCGGCGAGTCTGCCGCCTTTCCCCGAAGCTGAGGCGCTTCCGAGCCCGATCGGCGGACGTCCGCCAGCCCGTCAGGGCGAACGGGATCACGATCAGCAGAGCATACATTCGCGGCATGTCGAAGGTGGCGTAGGTCTGGATCACGGCATAGCCGAGTCCCTGGTTGGCGAGCTTGGTCTCGGCGAGCAGCGTGCCGATGATGGCGTCGCCGAGCCCGATGCGCAGCCCGTTGACGACCGGGGCGCGCATCGCCGGCAGATAGATCTTCGCGATCATCTGGCCGACATTGAGCCGGAAGCTCAGGCCGCATCGCATCCACCCGGTCCAAGACAAAAGGGCTTTTCCAGCGAGGCATTTTAGCTCGCGCGACGCAGCATCGTCGGTGCTCAGGCGGCTTCGGGCGGGCGCGGTGCTCCCGTTCTCAAGGGCACTCGCGAAGCATCGTTGTTGAGCTCCACCAGCTGAGCCAGCATGCGCATGAAGGCCGCCCTGTCCTCCGGCGCCAGCGGGGCAAGAATGCGCTCCTGAGTCCGCAGAACCAGCGGCTCGGCCTGCGCCAGGACACGCTCGCCTTCCGGCGAAAGGCGCAGGACCTTGACGCGCTTGTCGGCCGGGCTGCTGATCCGCTCGATCAGGTTCTTCGCTTCCATCCGCTCGAGCACGTTGCCGAGCGTCGACCTGTCGAATGCGACCAGGGCCGACAGGCGGGTCGCGTCGATGCCGGGGTTGCCTTGGATCGCCACCAGCGCGGCGTATTGTACCGGCGTCAGATCCGCAGGCCCGCACTCCTCGAGGAAGATCGACACGGCGATCTGCTGGGCCCGCCGAATGAGGTGGCCGGGCATCTGATAGACGTCATCCATCGACATCGCCGATTTGCCTCTTCGTCGCGATGGCCAGGTTCCGCCGCCGAAACGTCGCTTCGGGACGGTGGCGGCGCGTCCATCGGCTTTCGTGAGTCAGTATACTGTCATTCCGTATACGGGCAAATGGAGGCTGTCAGGCCGCCTAGGGCGGCGTTCGGTCGATCCGCCCCTCCGCCCGGCTGCTCGTTGACACGTCGTTATCTGATCGCATACTGTTATTCAGTATACGGAATAAATAGCGGGCCGCGTGACTGGAGCGCGACGGGAGCAGTCTTCCGCGAACGCCATGGCAACCGCCATCGTTTTCGGCGGGGACTTCTCGACCGATGCGCCCCGCCGCGACGGCGCTTGCCGGCACGTATGCATCCTCGCCGAGGACAGGCACGGCCGGGCATTCCGGGAGGAACAGAACCATGTGCGCAGCAGATCACGGCGGGCAGCACCATCCGATAGCGGTTGCCGTCGACGATACCGCCTGTCCCTCGGCGCCACCCTCGCGCGAGATGATCGAGGAACTCGTGGCGCATATCGAGGCGCAGGTTCACCGGCCGTGGGAGATGTGGCTGGAGCAGGCCCGCGCCCGGCGCCGATGACGGGCGTGAATCGCTGGGCGCTCGCCTCCTCGTTCCCCAAGTGATCCGCCCGGGCGCGGGCACGCCAGGCCGTTGCCCACGCTCGATTGCGGACATCCGTCGCCAGACCTTACCGAGAGCACCGCATGCAATTCCACCTCAACGGGTTTCATACTGGGGACCCAGCTGTCGCAGCCGGTCCGGCGGGCGACGTCCCTCCTGATTTCACGGTCCTGCCCGCCGAAGTCGATGTCCTGATCGTCGGCTGCGGTCCGGCCGGCCTGACCCTGGCGGCTCAGCTTGCGGCCTTTCCGGAGATCAGCACGCGTATCGTCGACCAGAAGGCCGGTCCGCTCGAGCTGGGCCAGGCCGACGGCATCGCCTGCCGCACGATCGAGATGTTCCAGGCCTTCGGCTTTGCCGAGCGGGTCCTGAAGGAGAGCTATTGGGTCAACGAGGTCGCCTTCTGGAAGCCCGATCAGGCCCGGCCTGAGAATATCGCCCGTCACGGCCGGATCCAGGATGTCGAGGATGGCCTGTCCGAGTTTCCCCATGTCATCCTGAACCAGGCACGGGTGCACGACTTCTTCCTGGACGTCATGCGCAACGCGCCGACCAGGCTGGAGCCGAGCTATTCGCGGCGCCTCCTCGATCTGCAGATCGATACGACGGGCGGGGCGGACGATGGCGTGCCGTCGCATCCGGTGGCCGTGCGCCTGGAGCGTCTCGACCCCGGGCATGAGGGCGAGGTCGAGACTGTGAGGGCTCGCTATGTCGTCGGTTGCGATGGAGCCCGCAGCGCCGTGCGCAAGTCGATCGGCCGCGCCCTGCATGGCGATTCCGCCAATCAGGCCTGGGGCGTCATGGATGTGCTCGCCGTCACCGATTTTCCGGATGTGCGGCTGAAGGCGCTGATCCAGTCCGCTGGCGAGGGCTCGATCCTGATCATCCCCCGCGAGGGCGGCTATTTGATCCGGATCTATGTCGAGCTCAACAAGCTCAACGAGAACGAGCGGGTAGCGAGCCGCAATTTCGGCGTCGAGCATCTCATCGCCGCGACCCGGCGTATCCTGCATCCCTACAGCTTCCAGGTGCGCGAGGTTGCTTGGTGGTCGGTCTACGAGATCGGGCAGCGCCTCTGCGACAAGTTCGACGACGTGCCGGCCGACCGGCTGGATCGCCGCCTGCCCTGCGTCTTCATCGCGGGCGACGCTTGCCATACCCACAGTCCCAAGGCCGGGCAGGGCATGAACGTCTCGATGCAGGATAGCTTCAACCTGGGATGGAAACTGGCGGCGGTCCTGCGTGGGAGGGCCAGGCCCGATCTCCTGCATAGCTATTCCGCTGAAAGGCAGGCGATCGCGCATGAACTGATCGAGTTCGATCGCGAATGGGCCAAGATGCTCAGCGCGCCCTTGAAGTCGTCGGCATCCGACGCCGAAGGCGTCGATCCCAGGGAAGTGCAGGACTATTTCGTCAAACACGGGCGCTACACTGCCGGAACGGCCACCCGCTATGGCCGCTCGCTGCTGACGGGCGATACGGCGCATGAGCGTCTGGCCCGAGGGTTTCCGGTTGGCGCTCGCTTCCATTCCGCGCCGGTGGTCAGGCTGGCGGATGCGCGGCCGATGCAGCTCGGCCATCTCGCAGAGGCCGATGGCCGTTGGCGTCTCTACGCCTTCGCGGACCGAACCGATCCGACGGGCACGTCATCCCGCCTGCGCGCGCTCTGCGAACATCTCGCGAATGCGTCTTCTTCCCCGATTCTGCGGTTTAGGCAGCCCAACGACGAGATCGATTCCGTCATCGATCTGCGAGCGATCACCCAGCAGGGGCATCGCGAACTCGCGCTGGAGGCGATGCCGGAGCTTCTGTTGCCCTGCAAGGGCCGCCTGGGCCTGCGCGACTACGAGAAGATCTTCTGTGCCGATGTCGGTTCGGACCGCGACATCTTCGACATGCGCGGCATCGATCGCGACGAGGGCTGCATCGTGGTCGTTCGACCGGATCAGTACGTCTCCTGCGTGCTTCCGCTGGACGGCTACGCGGAGCTCTCGTCGTTTTTTGCCGGCTTCATGCGGGGCGAGGGCGGTATGTCCTAGTCCGGCCGCCGAGCAGCGCGCCGTGGCATCCGAGCCGTTGCAGCGGTCATGGCCCGATCGTCGCCGCCAAGGGAAATCTGGACCGCGCGTCGGCCTCAGGCGCCGCCGGGGCGTCTTGCGCGGGATCGGCCTTCACCCCTTGAAGACCCGAACCGTGTTGGGAATGAGTTTGAAGCGGCCGACGGAGCCTTCCATGGCTACCGCGGGCGAGAAGCCCGTCCACTGGCCGAGGCGAATGCCATCCGACGGCCATTGCGGGGGATTGGTTTCGGGACTTATCGAGCGCAGCTCGAAAGCGCTGAGGATGACGGCCGTGAAATTGTGCCGGCCCTGGCCGCTGAACTGGTCGACCTGAATGGGCACGGGCGTCCCGAAATCCTGCCAGTCGGTCTCGTTGATGAAGGGGATCGGATTGACGCCCGCGCCGGCCGTTCCGCCGTCATAGTCGTAGCCGGCCAGTCTGTTGTTATCGATATCCCAGATCGCCATCGTCAGCGTGATGTAGCCGCCGCCGGCGGTGAAGCTCGCGCCTTCGATGATCTTCGCCTTGAACCGCTGGCCGGCGAAGACGATGTTGGGGTCGTCTTCTTCGGAGGGGAGGGAGCGTGGCGGAAACTCGATCGCCGGATGGATGACCGGTGTGGGCCGGCAACGCGCCCAGCGGAACACCACCCTGCGGTTCTGCCGCATCTGGGCCTCGGTGGCCGCATTCTTGACCACGAGCTCGGAAGCGCCTTTGGCGATGACCTCCATGTTGGCGGCGATCTTCGCCGCGATGTCCTTCCCGTCCGGAAAGGTCTGCAGCATCGCCACCAGCTCGCGCTTGCCCGTCTCGGCACGCTTCCGGCTGACGTCCATCTCCTTGTTCGTGGCTGCGGCCCCTTGAAGCCGCAGCGTCTTGTCCGCATGGCCGACCACCGCGACGGCGGCGATGGGGTTGAGCTTCTGGCTGAAGACGATCTTCTCGGCGATCGCACGAAGCTGCAGCTTCTGCGCCGCGCTCAGTTCGTGCTTGAACTCCGGAAAATCCATGATCGTCGCTTCTTCGCCGGAACAATCCGCCAGTTGCGCCAGGAAGCTGAACTTGAAGAACGGGCGTACGCGCACGCCAACGGGGACAGGCCACAGCATCGGCATTTCTCCCCCAACAGAGCCGCCTGTCCAACTCAACAGGGAACGGGCCCTTGCCTTGAGACAGCCGAAGATGTCCCGGGTCGGCGACGCCTGCCGTCATCCATTCGGATGAGCGGCGGCAAGAAGCGGCCGCGACGAGTGGCCGGGCGCGGCGACCGATCGCCGGCCGCCATATGCACTCAGGCCGTCGCGTCGTTCGCACAGCCTGCCGCGGCGCGCGCCCCGAACATCGTGTCGCCGATCGGCCCGTTGACGATCTGCGGGAGGACGGCCTTCCACGCCCCGATCATATCCTTGAAGTACGCCGGGTCCTGGCGCAGCACGGTCTGGACGCCCATGCCTCGCATAAGGCAGACCGTCAGGTTGAGAATGATGCGTGCCTGCCGGGCCGGGCGTTTCTCCGGATCGCAGAATTCGACCCAGTTTGCATCGAGTGCCTCGTGGAAGCGCTTGACGACGGGGATCATGCGGTTCCGCAGTTCGGGATCGTTGCGCGCCTCGGTGATCATCTCCAGCGACAGATAGAAGAAGCGTCCGGAAAACAACGCCCAGAGGAAGTCGACGAAGCCTTCGAGAGAGAGCGAGCCGTCCTGGACATGCCGGGTGACCGTCCGGATTTCGGCGGTACCGTTCTCCAGAAGCCGCTCCATCGCCGCGAGGATGATGTCTGCGCGGGCGGGGAAATGATAGAGCAGCGCCCCGCGAGACACCTTCGCACGCGCCGCAATCTCCTGTGTGGTCGCCGCGTGGTAGCCGACGTCGTAGATCACATCGAGCGTCGCCGCGATCAGCCGCTCATAGGTCGCCACGCTGCGCGCCTGCTGTTGTCGTTCGGAGCGCGAAACCTTCATTGTTCCTCCGCCGATTGCTTGGTTCGGTGCCGGCCGGGCCGTGGACGCTGCGAACATCGCAGTGGCCGCATCGTCTGCTCACACCGCTTTGACAGTCACTTATAAAAACAATCTTGCTTGATTTTTTCAAGGAGATACCGTTCCGGCCCGTGGCGCTCTCGCCGCGATGCAGAGGAGGGGTCGGTGACCGACGATTACAAGAACAGGAGTTATGGCGAGATCCCGGTCGGCTTCGGTCAGAAACCCGGCATCGTCGTCGTCGATTTCCAGACGGGCTTTACCGATGCGCGGTATCCGCTCGGCGGGGCGCCGCTCGTCATGCGCGCCGTCGAGAACACGGCGAAGCTGCTCGAGGTCGCGCGCCGGTACAACGTGCCGGTCGCCAACTGCAATACGGCCTACATGAGCGAGCGCGAGATGCCGTACTGGAAGATCACCGCGGTGCGCGAAACCTTCCGGCACGATCACCCGAGCGCCGCCTTCGATGCCCGCATCCATGACCCCGAGTACGATCTGACGATCTGCAAGAAGGCGCCGTCGATCTTCTTCAATACGGGCGTCAGCGACTATTTCAACAAGGAGCGCGTCGACACGGTCATCGTGACCGGGTGCAACACTTCAGGCTGCATTCGGGCGACCTCGATCGATAGCTTCAGCTATCGGTATCGGACCATCGTGCCGGAGGATTGCGTGGGCGATATCGAGGAACAACCCCACCGGGACAACCTCCGCGATCTCGGGCGGCGCTATGTCGACGTCTCGGATCTGAAGACGGTGCTTGCCTATCTGGAAGACCGGCATCGGCAGAATACCGCCTGAGCGAGGGGCGGGCCGCCGGTTGGCGGCGCTAAGCCAAACGATACGGTGAAAGCCGGCCTTCGCCGGGACGTGGCCTCGGCTCCGCGCCGGCGACGATGCCGTCGGTAGCGGAAGCCTCGGCGGGGCCGGACCGGGTCGCCTGCGGGCGCACGAGTTCTGAAGCCGAACCGGGCGGCCGTCGGGCAGGCCAGGCACGCATACAGAAGGCTCAAGCCGGGGCGGAGGCCGAAACGAGCGGTCAGGCGGCCGGCCCGTTCGATCGGTAGCGCCCCTGGACGATGAGATGTGCGCCCATCGTGAGCAGGATGGTGGACGTCATCAGGATGAACGAGATCGCGCCGCCGAAGGGCCAGTTGTTCTGCTGCGCGAACTGGCCGTAGACCAGCGGTCCCATCATCTGGAATTTCGGCCCGCCCAGCAGCACCGGCGTGGCATAGGCGTTCATCGCCAGGATGAAGGTCAGGATCGTGCCGGCGAGGGTGCCGGGCAGTGCGAGCGGCCAGAGCACGCGGCGGAACATGGCCGCGGGCCCTGCGCCGAGGCTGAAGGCGGCCTCCTCGACATTGCGCGGAATGCCCTCAATCACGCTTTGCAGCGTCAGCACCATGAAGGGCAGGTTGACCGCGATGATGCCGATCAGCACGGCGTTCTCGGTATACATGATCTCCAACGGCTGATCGATCAGCCCCAGCGCCATCAATGAAGCGTTGAATGCCCCCTTGCTGCCGAAGATCGTCATCCAGCCGGCCGCGCGCACGGCGTTGCCGACGAAGAGCGGCAGCACGACGGCGATGACCATGAGGTTCTTGAAGCGGCTCTGCGTCCGCGCCAGCACATAGGCGAGCGGGAAGCCCATGATCAGGCAGACCAGCGTACAGATGACCGCGACGCGGACCGTTCGCGCGAGCACGTTGAGGTAGTAGGCGTCGGTGAAGAACTTGACGTAGTTCTCGATCACCAGCGCATCGACCATGAACTGGCCGGGCACGAATTTGTTGAGCGAATAGCGGAACAGGATCGCTAACGGCCCGATCATCATGAAGGCGACGAAGAGAGTCGCCGGCACGACGAGCAGGCCGGCGAGCTTCGTGCGGGCGCCCGCCACGGCTTCCGGAGCGGTGCTCATGAACCGCTCCTGATGGCGACGCATCCGGCATGGTTCGTCCGTTCGCCAGCGCGAGCCGGATGGCACGGCTTTCGAGAACCGGCGCCCGGCGGACGCCGGTCCGCTGACGCCGGAAGAGCGGAAAGCCGCGTCAGGCGGCCGCGATGGTCGGACGAACGAGCCATGTCAGGCCTTGAAGACCTTGTCCCACCACTCCTTCATCGCGGCGTCGTTCTTGGCGAGGAAGGCGTAGTCGAGGTCCTTAAGGGTCTTTTCTTCTTCCGGCGTGAAGCCGATGCGCTTGTGCAGCGCCGGATCGATCGTGAGGCCGGAGACGGTGCCGTTATAGCCCATGTCGACGGCGAAGGCCTCCTGCGGCGCCTTGGCCAGCATTGCATCCATGTAGGCGTAGGCATTGTCCTTGTTCGGCGCATTCTTCTGGATCACGAAGCCCGAGACATAGGTCGGGATGCCCTCGACCGGCGAGACCGCCTCGCAGGGGATGCCGGCATTCTGCCACTGCACGACGCGCGCCTTCCAGATCGCGCTGATGCCGACCTCCTCGTTCTTCATCGCCTGGGCGAAGGCCTCGTTGGTCGGGTAGACGCGCGCCCCGGCCTTCTTGACCGCGAGCAGGATCTCCTTGGCCTTCTCCATGTCGTTCATGTCCTTGCCGCCGGTGGCGGCCATGGAGGCCGCGATGAAGATCGACTGGTACTGGATGTCGATGAACCCGATCTTCGAACCCCATTTCGGGTCCAGCCAATCCTTGAAGCCCTTCGGTGCCGGCGAGATGATCTTGGGATTGTAGATGACGACGTTGCCCGAGTAGATGTGACCGATGCCGTACGGATACTTCATCGTCGGCAGCAGGTTCTTGGCATTGGGGATCTTGGAGTAGTCGAGCTGCTCCAGGACGCCGGCCTCGTTCATCTCGTACATGTTGGCGGCCGAGAGGCCCTGGATGTCGACGGTGCCGCGCGGCAGGCGCTTCTCGGCGACCATCTTGGCGCGGCGCGGTGCGTCGCCCGCCTGGTCCTGCACCACCTCGATGCCCTTGGGCTTGAGGATCGGATCCTCGATGTTCTTGGTCAGCAGCCTGGCATAGTCGCCGCCCCAGGTGCCGACGACGACGCGCCCGCCGGACTGCGCGAGGGCCGGCATGCCGGTGGCCGCGGCGAGCGCCGCGGCGCCTGTGCCTTTCAGAAGATCCCGCCTGTCGAATGAAGCCATGATATTCCCCTCGTTATGAACGCCGGATGGGCCTTCAGGCCCCTTGCGGATAGACGAGCCCGGCGCTTTCGGCCCAGCCTATCGTGACGGTTTCCCCGACATGCGGCTCGGCGAGGCCGACCCGGTTCGGAATCTGGAGCAGCATGCGATCCTGCTCGTTGAGCGCGACCTGGACGTCGAGAAGCGCGCCGAGATAGGAGGCATGCTCGATCCGCGCCGGGAAGCGATTGGGCAAGCCATCCGCCTCGCTGCCGATCGCGATCCGCTCCGGCCGCAGCGCCAGCGTCGCCGAACCCGGCGCGGCGGCGGCGGCGCAGGCGATGTCGAGCCCGCCACCGGTGCGGAACCGGCCCTGAGCCGTGACGGCGCCCTCGATGAAGGCGCTGCGCCCGATGAAGCCGGCGACGAAGCGGTCGGCGGGCCTTTCGTAGAGTTCGCGCTGCGTGCCGACCTGCCGCACCTGGCCCTTTTCCATGACGACGAGACGATCCGCCATCGTCAGCGCCTCTTCCTGGTCATGGGTCACCATGATCGTGGTGAGGCCGAGCTTCTGCTGCAGCTCGCGGATCTCGATCCGCACTTCCAGCCGCAGCTTCGCGTCGAGGTTCGACAGCGGCTCGTCGAGCAGGAGAACCTGCGGCTCCATGGCCAGCGCGCGGGCGAGCGCGACCCGCTGCTGCTGGCCGCCGGAGAGCTGGCGCGGATAGCGCCCGTCGAACCCGCCGAGCCGCACGAGCCGGAGCGCTTCGGCGACGCGCGGGCCACGTTCGGCCTGCGGCACCTTGTGCATCTCCAGGCCGAAGGCGACGTTCTGCGCCACTGTCATATGCGGGAACAGGGCATAGCTCTGGAAGACCAGCCCGCAATGGCGCTTCCACGGCGGCAGGTTGGTGACGTCCTGCTCGCCGATGGTGATCGCCCCCGATGTCGGCGCGATGAAGCCGGCGATCATGCGCAGGGTGGTGGTCTTGCCGCAGCCGGAGGGGCCGAGCAGGACGAGGAACTCACCATCGGCAACGGTGATGTCGACATTGTCGACGACCGTCAGGGCGCCGTAGGTCTTCTTCAGGTGCGAAAGAGAGAGCCGCGCCATTCGTTCACACCACCCGGCTCAGTTTGACATAGCGATCGGTCACGATCATCGCGGCGCCGATCAGGACGATCTGGATGAGGGAGGCTGCCGCCACCGTCGGGTCGATCTTCCACTCGAGATACTGGAGGATCGCGATCGGCAACGTCGTGCGGCCCGGCCCGACCAGGAAGAGGCTCATTTCGAGATTGCCGAACGAGGTCACGAAGCCGAACAAGGCCGCCGCGACGATGCCCGGCCGAATGCTCGGCAGCGTCACCCGCCAGAACGTCGTGACCGGCCCGGCGCCCAGGTTCTGCGCCGCTTCCTCGATCGAGCGGTCGAAGCCGGCGAGGCTGGCCGTCACCAGACGCACCACCCAGGGAATCACGACGAGCGTATGCGCCGCGATCAGCCCGCCGAGAGAGCCCATGACCGGCAGCTGCGTGGCAAGCTCGATCTCGATCTGGAAGACATAGGTCGCCGTGCCCAGCACGATGCCCGGCATCACCAGGGGCAGCAGCAGGAAGGTGCTGATGCCCGGCCCGAGTGGAATGCGGTGACGCACCAGGGCCAGGCTCGCCGGCACTCCGAGCACGAGCCCGAGCAGCGTCGCTGCGACGGCAATCTGCAGGCTCAGCTCGAAGCCGTCGATGAAGGACTTGTTGCTCGCGGCCCCGGCGAACCATTTCAGCGAATAGCCTTCCGGCGGGAAGGAGGGAATCTCCTGCCGGAAGAAGGCGAGCCAGGTCACGAAGATCAGCGGGAGCAGGATGAAGCCGAGCGAAAGCGCGGCCGCACCGTTCAGGGCGTAGCGCCCCAATCGCGGCGAACCGGTGCTCACCTGGCTGCTCCCCACGGGCAGGCCAGTTCGGCTCCCTGCCGCATGCTGTCCGTTCTCGAAGTCAATACGTTCCCCTTTATTGCGCGGCAGTTTGCGATGCCACTTACAAACAGTGAAGCCTGCATTTCCGTCAGCCGATGCCCGGTCGGCGGGCAGCGTTTCAATGCAGCGTGTTCTTGTGGAAGGCGCCGCCCTTCATCACCATCGGCAGGTGGCGTCCTTGCTCCTGGAACAGGTCCAGGTCCTTCAGCGGATTGCCGTCGACGAGGATCAGGTCGGCGAAGGCACCGGTCTGAACCGTGCCGAGCTTGCCTTCCATGCGCAGGATCTGGGCACCCACTGTCGTCGCCGAGCGGATGATCTCCAGCGGCGAAAGCACCTCGCGGCGCAGCAGGAACTCGCGCGACTGCTCGCTCTGGAGCTGTCCGAGCAGATCCGAGCCATAGGCGACGGGAACGCCGGCACGCTTGCAGATCTCGAGCGAGCGCAGGCCGCCATCGATGACGAGGTCGTTCTTGGCCAGCATGTCGCCGGTCATGCCGAATTCGGCCGCCCGCTCCTTCATCGCGTAATAGGCGACGAGGTTGGCGGTGAGGAACATGTTGTTCTCGGCCATCAGCTTGGCCGATGCCTCGTCGATCAGGTTGCCGTGCTCGATCGCGCGCACGCCGCATTGCGCCGCCCGCGTGATCGCCTCCGGCGTATAGGCGTGGGCGCAGACATAGCGACCGAAGGCCTTGGCCTCCTCGACGGCAGCCTTCACCTCCTCGACGCTGAACTGCATCGAATCCAAGGGGTCATAGGGGCTGGCGACGCCACCCGACATCATGATCTTGATATGGTCGGCGCCGAGCCGCATCTGCTCGCGCGCCGACTTGCGCACCGAGGAGACGCCATCCGAGACGTTCATCGTATAGGCCATGGCGTTGCAGCAATGGCAGCGCGCGCCGAAATCGGTGCGCCGGCGCGGATCGCTATGGCCGCCGGTCGGGCCGATGGCGGCGCCGGCGATGAACAGGCGGGGCCCCGCGACATCGCCCTTCTCGACCGCCTCCTTGATGCCCCAGTCGGCGCCGCCGGTGTCGCGCACACTGGTGAAGCCGCGGTCGAGCATGCCCTTCATCAGCCGGACCGCACGGGCGGTCATCAGCGTCAGGGGCATGCTCTCCATCGTCCGGATGTAGACCTCGGACAGGAAGACATGGACATGGCTGTCGATCAGCCCGGGCATAAGCGTGCGGCCGCCGCAGTCGATGACGTCGGCCTTGGCGGGCTTCAGCGGCTTGTCCGAGAGCTCCCGGATCGTGTCGCCCTCGATCAGCAGCTCATAGCCTTGCCGCAGTTCGCCGAACGCGGGCTCCAGCAGGGCGAAGTTCTTGAAGTGCAACATCGTCATGATCGATCTCCTCTCCTGCCGAGCCGCCGGGCGGCATCGGTTCGACCCCTGGTGAATGACGGCTCAAGGCTCCAGCTCTCGCGCCGATGGCGAGGCCGACGCTCAGTTCAGGCTGGCGCGCTTCATGAAGGCGCCGCCCTTCATGATGACCGGCATGTGCCGGCCCTGGCGGGTCAGCAGCGAGAGGTCCTTCAGCGGGTCGCCGTCGACGACGATCAGGTCGGCGTGGGCGCCGGCCGCGACCGTGCCGATCAGGCCTTCCATCTTCAGGAGCTTCGCCGCCACATGGGTCGCCGAGGCGATGACCTCGTGCGCCGGCAGGGCGCGGCCGCGGATCACGAACTCCTCGGACTGGTATTTGTGCATCTCGCCGAGCAGGTCGCTGCCATAGGCCATGGTCAGGCCGGCCTTCTTCATGATCGCCAGCGATTCCATGCCGGCCGAGCGCACGACATCGACCTTGGCGACCGAATCCGGCGGGAAGCCGAGCTTCGGCCCGTCCGAGACCAGCTTGTCATAGGTCACGAGCGTCGGCACCGCGACGGCGCCCTTCGAGGCGGCGAGCTTCGCCGTCTCGGCCTTGATCAGGTTGCAATGCTCCAGCGAATGCACGCCGGCCTCGACGCAGCGGCGGATCGCGTCGTCGGTATAGACATGGGCCGAGACATAGGTGCCGGCCATCCTGGCTTCCTCGACCACGGCCTCCAACTCGCTCACCGAGAAGCCGAGGAAATGGATCGGGTCGGTCGGCGAGGCGCAGCCGCCATTGGCCATGATCTTGATGAAGTCGGCTCCGCCCTTTAGCTCCTCGCGCGCGGCGCGGCGAACCTGGTCGACGCCGTCGCAGATGCGGCCGAGCGCGCCGAGGCGATGACGCTCGATCACGCTCGGGCGGTCGTCGTAGCGGCCGCGGAAATCGGCATGGCCGCCGGTCTGGCTCAGCGCCTTTCCGGAGATGACGAGGCGTGGCGTCGGGAAATCGCCTTCCTCGGTCGCCTGCTTCAGGCCGAAATCGGCGCCGCCGACATCGCGCACCGTGGTGAAGCCGCGCATCAGCATCGCCCGCATGATCCCGAAGGAGCGCGCGGTGACCAGCGAATCCGGCAGCCGGGAATTCGCGCCGAGATCGGCGACACCGGCCACGACATGGACATGGGCATCGATCAGGCCGGGCATCAAGGTCTTGCCCTTGAGGTCGACGACCTTGGCCTTGGCCGAAGTCACGGATTTGCCGACCTCGCGGATGGTGCCGCCCTCGACGAGGACACTGACGGGCGCGCCAGCCTCCGGCGCCGAGCCGTCGACGATGCGGGCATTGGTGAAGAGGGTGGAAGCCACGGGCATGTTCCTTCGGACAGAACGGAAGATCGGGATCAGGCGGCCTTGTTGGCGGCGCGCGCAGCGAGGAAGGCCGGCACCAGCAGCGGCGCCAGCCGCTCGACCGGCGCGACATGCTCTTCGCGGTAATGATGCTCGGGCGCGAGCAGGTTGATCGTGCCGACGACCTTGCCGTCATAGATGGCGGGGATGTTGATCACGGAGCCGAGCCCCATGCTCTCGATCAGTTCATGGTCGAAGAAGGCCCAGCGGATGCCGGCCTTGTCCTTGCCGAGATAGGGCTGGCGCCCGTCCAGCACATGCTTGCCCCAGGGCGTCGGGCCCATCGTCTTGCGGCCGGAGACCGGGTACTCGGCCGGCCGGTTGGAATAGATGCGCGCAACCTCCTGCCCGTCGACATAGAGCAGCGTGAACAGCTCGTGGCCGACGAGGTGGCGGGTGATGTCCTCGAAGGCCTTGAACACCGTGTCGGGCTGGCCGGGCTCTTTGAGCAGAGCGGAGAGGGTGGCGAGATCGTCGGACATGGGCAGGCCTTCGGTTTAGGCGGCGGTCGGGGGAACCGGCGCCTTCGGAATGCGCTCGGGCAGGATGCCCTGCGGCTTGAGATGCAGGACGAGGATGAGGGCGATGCCGATCAGCATCTCGCGCATGGCGGCGAGCTGGACCGGCTGGAGGCCCGGCACCCATTCGGTGACGAAGCGGGTCGCCTCCAGGAAGATCACGACGAGATAGGCGCCGAGCACGGCGCCGCTCGGGCGCCCGACGCCGCCGGCCGTGACGGCGAGGAAGATGTAGATCGTGATCAGCGGCTGGAAATGGTCCGGCGAGATATAGGACTGGAAATGCGCATAGAGCGCGCCGGCCAGCGCCGCGATGGCCGCCGAGAGCGCGAAGGCCTGGAGCTTGAAGCGCAGCACCGGCTTGCCGGCGAAACTCGCGAGCTGCTGGTCCTCGCGGATCGCCTTCAACGCCCGGCCATAGGGCGAGGCGTCCAGCCGGCGCAGCAGCGCCCAGACGATCACCAGCACCAGCGTGGCGAGGCCGAGATAGAAATAGGCGAAGTTCTGCGTGCCGAGCTCGGCCTTGAGCGGCGCCTTGATGCCGGAGATGCCGTCCGAGCCGTTGGTCAGCCAGCGCTCGTTCAGTGCGACGAGGCGGATGACCTCGGCGAAGCCGAGCGTGACGATGGCGAGATAGTCGTCGCGCAGGCGCAAGGTTGCGAAGGTGACGACGAGGCCGACCGCGGCGCCGACGAGGAGCGCAGCCCCCCAGCCGATCAGAACGGGCACACCGGCACCGGTCGCCAGAGCCGAGGCGTAAGCCCCGACCGCAAAGAAGCCGGCGAGGCCGAGATTGACGAGGCCGGCACTGCCCCAGATCAGGTTGAGGCTGAGCGCGAGCAGGCCGTAGATCGCGCAGAGCGTCAGGGTGAAGATCAGATAGGACAGCATCAGGCGGCCCTTTCCCCGAGGATGCCGCGCGGGCGGAAGGTCAGCATCAACAGGATCGCGACGAAGCCGATGCCGGTGCGATAGGTCGCAGGCACGACGAGCAGCGCCAGCTCCTCGGCGACGCCGAGCGTGAGCGCGCCGACGACCGCGCCGGGAATCGAGCCGAGCCCGCCGAGCACGGCGGCGGCGAAGACCGAGAGCAGCACGCGGTAGCCGGTCAGTGGATCGATCGAGGTGTCGAGCCCGATCAGCACGCCACCGACGCCGGTCAATCCGGCGCCGATGAAGATCGTGACGATCGCGATCTTTGCGGGGTCGATGCCCTTGAGCCGGGCGAGGTCGGGATTGTCGGCCACGGCGCGCATCGCCTTGCCGAAGCGGGTGTAGCGCAGGAAAACGAACATCGCCGCCATGATCGCGACGGCGAGCAGCAGGCTCTGGAGCTGCTGCGGGCCGATGCGCAGGTCGCCGAAGCGCATGTCGCGCGCGATCGGCAGGTCGTAGCCGCGCATCTCGTTGCCGAAGATGAAGCGGACGATGTTCTCCAGCACAAGATTGAGCGCGATCGAGGCGATGGCGACGATCAGCGCGCCATTGTTGCGCAGGCGCTTCAGCGAGGTCTCTTCCGCGACGACGCCGACGAGGCCCGTCACCGCGAAGGCGAGGACGAGCGCGGCCGGCACCGGCAGCCCCATCGCGACATTCGCCCACCAGGCCGCGAAGGCGCCGATGGTCGCATAGGACGCGATGGCGAAGTTCGGATAGCGCAGCACGGCGAAGATGGCGGAGAAGCCGATGGCCGGGACGGCGATCAGCGTCCCGGTCATCACCCCGTTGACGAGCGCCTGCAGCAGCTGGCTCACGCGATCTTCACCAGCGTCAGCTTGCCGCCCTGCACCTGCTCGTAGCGGAACTGGCAATCGGCGATGTCGCCGGTCTCGGTGAAGTCGCAGGGGCCGCTGGCGCCGTCGTAGTCGACCGGCTGCTTGGCCGCGATCGCCTTGAGGCCGTCGATGGCGTTGTCGATCTTGGCGCCACCCGGCGCCTGGCTGACCTTGCGGACCGCATCCTTGATGGCGGTGCCCGAGGAATCGCCGGCCAGCGCGATCGCCATCAGGATCAGGTTGATCTGGTCGTAGACCTGCGTGGTGTAGGGATCGGGCGAGGCGACGCCGATCATCTTGACCAGCCGCGCATAGGCCTTCGAGCCCTCGGCCGGCGAGGGCGCGATGGTGAAGGTCTTGTCGACGACCTCGGCCGGCACACTCTCGACCAGCTTCTGGTTGACCGCGTAGCCGAAGGCGACCTTCAGGCCGGAATAGCCGGCGCGATAGGCGTCCTTCAGCATCACGGCGGTGTCGGGCGTGTAGCCACCGAAGACGATCGCGTCGGGCTTGAAGCGCAGCACCTCGTCGATCTCGCTGCGATAGGCCGGCTTCTTGTCGTCGTAGATCAGCGTGCCGGTCTCGCCGCCGGCCTTCTTCACGGCCTCGGTGATGTTGTCGAACTGGCTCTTGGCGAAGGGCGTCTGCGGCGAGAGGAAGAAGACGCGCTTGGCCTTCTCGGCGATACAGAACTCACCGAACTTGCGGCCCTGCAGCGTCGTGTTCGGCTGGGTGCGGATCAGATAGCCCTGATGCGGCAGCTGCGTGATCGAGTCGGCGCCCGAGACGGTGGCGAGGAAGGTCTTTGATTCCCAGCAGAGCGGGGCGACGGCGGTGGTGACCGACGAGGCCCAGGTACCGACGATCGCCGATACCTTGTCGACATCGATCAGCTTGCGGGCGGCGCGCACGCCGGCTTCCGGGTTGGTCTGGTCGTCTTCCGAGATCAGCTCGACCTTGCGGCCGAGCACGCCGCCGGCGGCATTGACCTCGTCGATTACGGCCTTGACCGCCTTGACCATGACCGGGCCATAGGGGCCGCCGGCGCCGGTGAGCGGCGTGAGCGTGCCGATCCGGATCGGCGCGCCCTGGGCGAGCGCGCGGCCGGGCAGGGCGGAGAGGCCGGCGAGCGCGGCGGCGCCGGCCAGGAGCGTGCGGCGATCGGTCGTGAACTGCGTCATGATGTTCCCCTGTTGGCTTGTTGTCGTGTCGGCGTCGTCCTAGCCGCCGAGGAAGAGGCGGCGGATTTCGGGGTCGCTGGCGAGCGCGGGCCCGGCCCCTTCGCGGCTGTTGCGGCCTGAGACCAGCACATAGCCGCGCGTCGAGATCTGCAGCGCTTCGAGCGCGTGCTGCTCGACCATCAGGATCGGCAGCCCGCCTTTGTTGAGCGCGACGATCGCATCGAACAACTCGTCGGCCGCCTTGGGCGAGAGCCCGGCCGTCGGCTCGTCGAGCAGGAGCAGGGCAGGGGCGTTCATCAAGCCCATCGCCATGGCGAGGATCTGGCGCTGGCCACCGGAGAGGGTGCGTGCCAGCGCCTTGCGCTTCTCGGCCAGCATCGGATAGCGCGCATACATCGCCTCGCTGCGTTCCCGGACCTTGCCCGGCTCCTGGAAGCCGCTGATCTCGAGGTTTTCCGCGACCGTCATCGCGCCGAAGATATTGCGCTCCTGCGGCACGAAGCCGATGCCGGCCCTGGCCCGGCCGAGCGCGTTCTCGCGGGTGACGTCGCCGCCCTTGAGCCTGATCGTGCCGTCGCGCGCCTGGACGAGGCCGGCGATGGTCTTCAGCAATGTCGACTTGCCGGCGCCGTTCGGCCCGATGATCGAGACGATTTCGCCCGGCGCGACCGTGAGAGAGGTGCCCTTCAGGATCTGCTCGGCCGCGCCGTAGCCGGCCACGACGCCGTCGACGGCGAGCAGTTCGCCCTGTGCCGCGCTCAATGACGCCTCCCGAGATAGGCTTCCTGCACGCGGGTATCGGCAGCGACCTCGTCGAACGTCCCTTGCGTCAGCGTCTGGCCCTCGGCCATGACGATGACCGGCGTGCAGAGCTTCCGGATCAGCCCCATGTCGTGCTCGATCAGGCAGATCGTCAGCCCGTCGCGGTTGAGCGCGACGAGATGCTCGGCGATCTGCTCCGTCAGGCTCGGATTGACGCCGGCCATGGGCTCGTCGAGCAGCAGGATCCTGGGCTCGGCCATCAGGGCACGGCCGATTTCGACCAGCTTCTTCTGGCCGCCGGAGAGCGCGGTGACGGGGTTGTCCAGCACATGATCGAGCTTCAATCGGCGGGCGATTCCGAAGGCACGCTCCGACAACTCGGCCTCGCGCCGCTTCGCTCCACCGGTACCGATCAGCCCGGCCAGCAGGCCCTCGCCGGGCTGGTCCGCGCCGTAGAGCATGAGATGCTGGAAGACGCTGAGCTTGGGAAAGCCGCGCGCGAGCTGGAAGGAGCGCACCAGCCCCGCCGCGACGAGCTTTTCCGGCGGCATCCCCGCCGTCTCGGTCGCGCCGAGCCTGACCGATCCGGCTTGCGGCCGATAGAGCCCCGAGACTGCGTTGAACAAGGTCGACTTGCCGGCGCCGTTCGGCCCGATCAATCCGGTGAAGGAGCCTTGCGGTACCGCGAAATCGACGCCGCGCAGCACCTGCACGCCATAGAAGCCGAGCTTCAGGCCCTGGATGGTCAACGCAGCCGTCATGCCGTCGCCGTCTTGCGCCGGCCGGCGAGAGCAGCCGCTGGTTTCATCGGGAAATGCTGCCTGACCTGCTGCTTCCAGAAATCCAGCAGATCGCCGTAATAGGTCGGGTCGTTGGGGCGCAGCACGGTCTGGCTGATCATGCCGCGGACCAGGCACATCGTCGCATTCATGACGACGCGGGTATGGTCCGGGTCGGTGCCGGCGCGGGCCGCGAGCGCGGTCCAGACCGCATCGAGACCGGCGTGGAATTCCTTGACCGTCGGGATCAGGTCGGCACGGAAGTCCGGGTTGTGACGCGCTTCCGGCAGATATTCCATCGTCACGTAGAACAGCCGGTCGTCCATCATCCGCCAGGCGTAGTCGACGATCTCGTCGCTGGAGCCGCCGCGCGCCATGAAGTCTTCGGCGAAGCGGTGCAGGTCGCGCGCAGCCTTGCCGAGCATGTCGGCGACGGAGGCGCTGAGGATCGCCTCGCGGCCGGCAAAATGATGGGTCAGCGCACCGCGGGAGACACCGGCAAGCCGGGCGATTTTCGGCGTCGTGGTTCGGGCCAGTCCCTGGTCGTGCAGCAGATCGATCGTCGCGTTCATCAGCCGCGCGGATGTCTCCGCGCTGCGCTCCTTCTGCGATCGCCGCTTGCCGGTGCTGCTCATGCCGACCCTTCTTCCCCTGACGATAGGGGAACGATGCTTGGCCACTTACAAACAGTCAAGTTTGTTTTGTGGTGACCTGTCGGGTCAGGATGTGATGGTCTGTCGGGTCTGGAGCGGTCGCGTCACCTCGGCTTTGTCGAGTCCGGTGATCGCCTCGGCGAGAGCGTCGTCATAGCTATCACCCACTGCCGACGGAGGGCTCGATGCCCGCATCTCCGAGGCATTCGGTATAGTGGATGCTGACATGTTGCGGATCGCGACCCGAATGATGCGCCAGCCTCCCGCGGTGCACAGGTCGGCGCTCGTGAAGAACCTGCTCAAGAGACCGAATATGCCGGGCGTCGAGCCGCGCCGGCACGGCCAGTTCATCGCCACTCCGCCGCGCCAGGCCCGGGAAGGTGGCGGCACCCGGTCCGGGAACGCCGGGGTTCGGCCGGCCGCCATCGGATCGAGCGTGGCGCGCAGACCTAGGACAGCATGGCATTGGTTGCCGGGGCTACGGAAAGTGACGTGAAAGCTCCGCCATCAGCCACTTCATCGCGACGACGCGATCTGCTGAATGTCAGCCAGTTTTTGCGCGCCCAACATTCCCATCGTCATCCGCAATTCCGCTGACAGCAGATCGAGCACCCGGGCGGCTCCGCCATCTCCTCCCATAGCAACACCGTAAAGCGTAGCGCGGCCAATCATGACGCCGCGAGCTCCCAGCGCCAGAAAACGGGCTATATCCGCGCCACGCCGTACTCCACTATCGGCGAAGATCTCCATTCGCTCCCCGACCGCTTCGGCAATGCGGGGCAGAACCTCTGTCGGGCCCGGCGCGCAATCGAGATTGCGGGCGCCATGGTTCGAGACCACGATGGCATCGACGCCATGGGCGCAGGCCGTCAGCGCGTCCTCGACGCGCAGCACCCCTTTCACGACGAGCTTGCCTCGCCAGCGTTCCCGCAGCAGGCGAACATCGTCCCAGGTGACGTCCTTTGCCAGGCCGACTTCGTCGGAGAGCGCTTCGCGTCCGAGCCGCGTGCGGAACTCCGCCGGGTAATGCGCATAAGTCGGAACGCCGGAGGTCGCCAGCGCGCGGAGCATGACTGCAACCGCCCAGCGAGGATGCAAAGCCACATCCAATGCCGCCCGCCACGATGCCGTCAGCGGAATTCCGAAGCCGTTGCGCAGGTTGTATTCGCGGTTCGGGACGACCGCGGTGTCCGCGGTCAGCACCAGCGTCTCCGCGCCGGCGGCCCAGGCGCGATCGAGCAGATTCAGCATGCGCCGGCGGTCGTTCCAGACATAGAGCTGAAACCAGAGATCAGCGCCGGATTCCGTCGCGATCCGCTCGATCGAGGTAATCGACTGCGTTGATACGCAAAATGGAATGCCCGCGCGCGCGGCCGCCCTCGCGAGCGCGATCTCGCCATCATGCCAGACCAGCCCAGCCACCGCCGTCGGCGCGATGATGATCGGCGAGGGTTGTCGCTTGCCGAGGAGTTCCGCTTCCGTCGATGTCCCGGTGACATCGACGAGCACTGCCGGGGAAAGTGCGATCGCGTCGAGCCTGCGCCGATTGGCGAGAATCGAGACCTCGTCCTCGCAGCCGCGGTCGACATATTCGAACAGGCCGCGTGGCAGGCGGCGCCGCGCGGCTTGGCGGGCGTCCTCGACATTCAGGATGCGGGCGAAAGCGGAAGGCTCAGTCATCGCTCCACAGGTCAAGGCACGGAATGATGCGGCTCAGCCGCGATTGTGGAAGTGGCTGAGGAAGGCTTTCGTCGCTTCCTGTCGGGGGTGGCCGATCACCTCGCGGGCCGGCCCCTCCTCGACGATGACACCATCGCGCATGAAGACGACGCGGTCGGCGACCTCGCGGGCAAAGCCGATCTCGTGAGTGACGATGATCATCGTCATGCCTTCGGCGGCGAGATCGCGCATGACGCCGAGCACTTCGCCCACGAGTTCGGGGTCGAGCGCCGAGGTCGCCTCGTCGAAGAGCATCACCTCGGGCTCCATCGCCAGCGCGCGCGCGATGGCGACGCGCTGCTTCTGGCCCCCGGAAAGCTTGTTCGGGAAGACGTCGACCTTGTCGCTCAGGCCGACCTTGGCGAGCAGCCTGCGGGCGAGCTGCTCGGCCTGCCGCTTCGACATGCCTTTCACGGAGACCGGCCCTTCCATGACGTTCTCGACGACCGTCATATGCGGGAACAGGTTGAAATGCTGGAAGACCATGCCGGTGTTGGAGCGGAAGCGGGCCTGCTCCTTCGTGCCGGGCATCTTCGATCCGGTACCGAACGAAAAGCTGTCGTTGCCGATGCGGACCTTGCCGCCATCGGGCATCACCAACAGGTTGAGGCAGCGCAGCAACGTCGATTTTCCGGAACCCGACGGGCCGATGAGCGCCACCACCTGGCCCGGCTCCACGGCAACGTTAATGTCGCGCAGCACGGTCAGCGTGCCGAAGCTCTTGCGCAGTCCGGAGACCTCGATCTTGTAGCTCATCGCCGCCTCCTCAGTTGCTCTGCGCCAAGCGGTTTTCCGCGCGCTTGACGATGGCCGTGAGCGGCAGCAGCACGATCACGTAGATCGCTGCGACGACCGTGTAGACCTCGAGCGCCCGATAGGTGTCCATCGCCGCAACCTGACCTTGATAGAGCAGGTCCGGCACGGCGAGGACCGAGACGAGCGACGTGTTCTTGAACTGGATGATCGATTGGTTCATCAGCGGCGGGATCATTCGCTTGATTGCCTGCGGCAGCACGATGCGGCGCATCACGCGCGCTGGCGTCATGCCCAGCGCCATGCCGGCTTCCGACTGGCCGGGATCGATCGAGACGATGCCGCCGCGGATGATCTCGGCATAAAACGAGCCGCCATAGAGCGTTAGTGTCACGATCGAAGCGGTCAACGCATCGAGCTTGATGCCGGTGACGATCGGCAGCGCATAGTAGAACCACAGCAGCAGCACGAGCAGCGGCGTCAGCCGGAACATCTCGATATAGGCCCAGGACAGCCACCGCAGCACGGGCGAGCGCGAGAGCTGGGCGATGCCGGCGACGAGCCCGACGACGAGGCCCAGCACGATGACGGCGATGGTGAGGCCGATGGTCACCGCCGTCCCGTTCAGGAGGATCCAGCGATAGCCCCAGACGATGTCGAAGTTCCAGGTGTAGGACATGCCGAACCCTGCCGCCTGACGATGCGGCGCTGCGGAGGAAGCGCGAAAGCCGATGAGGACCCCGCGCAGGGCGCGGGATCCAGGTCTTTTCGGTTTTAGAGCGTGATGCCGGGCGGAATGTCTTCTGACTTGACGCCGACCTGATCGAGGCTCTCGACCACGGCGCTCCGCACAAGGCCGAGGCCGCGGGCGTAGCCGATCCAGGTGTTGACGAAGAACAGCCAGGTCTTGTCGGCTTCGCGACGCACGGCAGCGTTCGAGGTCGAGCCGAAGAAGGGTTGCGGCACGATGACCTTGCCGAGGCTGGGATCGGCCTTCACGGCGCGCACACCGCCCATCCAGAAGATGCACTGCGCATCGACGCGGCCGGTCTTCAGCGCCAGCATCGCCTCGTTGATCGTCTTGAAACGCGTGATCTGCGCCTTGGGGCAGAGCAGCGTCGCAATCTGGTCGTGGGCGGAACCGAGATCGACCGAGATTTTGATCTCGGGCTTGTTCATGTCGGCCCAGTTCTTGGGCTCGAAGCCCGGCTTGGCGACGACGACAAGCGCGCTGTCATAGGCGGGGTTCGAGAAATCGACCGCCATGGCGCGCTTCGGCGTGGGGTTGAGCCCGAACATGATGTCGATCTTGTCGGATTGCAGATCGAGGACGGCGTTGCCCCAGGTCGTTTCGACGAGCTCGAGTTCGACGTCCATGTCCTTCGCCAGCGCTGCGCCGATCGTATAGAAATGGCCGCCCCATTTGCCGGTGGCGGCATCCTTGACGAACCAGGGAGCGCTGGACGTCACGGCGCCGAGGCGCATCTTCTTGTTGGCGATGATGCGGTCGAAGGTGTTCTGCCCGGCAGCCTGCGCCTTGGCTCCGCTCGAGGCGAGCGTCAGCGCGCCTGCGGCCACCGCGCCTGCGCCGATGAGGCCTGCCAGATCCCTGCGTGTCGTCATGGTCTTCTCCCGGCTGTGCGAGGCATGCCCCGTCTTGGTTGGTGAGGTTGGCACCCGCTTCCCCGGCGGATGTCCGTCACCGACCCCTCCTCACCGAAGACGTCGGCTGATTTCTTGGAGCGCTAGTCCCTCTTGGCGAGGAGAACGCCCGGGTTCATCAGGTTCAGCGGATCGAACAGCGCCTTGACCTTGGTCATCAGCTCGTAGCGAAGCGGATCGGCAAGGCGTTCCAGCTCTTCGGTGAGCTTGCGGCCAACGCCGTGCTCGGCGCTGAAGGTGCCGCCGAAGCGAGCCGCGACATCGTGGATCGCTCGCTCGACCTCGAGCGCAAAGCCTTCCGGATCGGGCAGTGCCGCCCAGAAGGCGTGGGTGAACATCAGGATGTAGTGGACGTTGCCGTCGCCGAGATGGCAGACGACCTCGCTATACGCCTCCGGAAACAGCTTCGCCGCGACCTCGTCGGCAGCCTCGATGAAAGGCGCGACATCGGAGGAGCGCACCGCGATGTCATGCGTGATGCTGGCGCCTTCCTTCTTGTTCGCTTCGGAGACCGAGTGGCGGATATGCCAGAAATCCGCAGCCTGCTGCTCCGAGGTGGCGATCACGGCGTCGACCAGCTCGCCCCGCTCCAGCGCGGCGCCCAGAACCTCTTCGAGGATGTCGTGCAGGGCCGTCGTCGCATCCTCGCTGCCGAGCTCGATCAGGATCGACCAAGCGGGAATCTCGGCGAAGGGAAAGCGCGCACGCTCGGCATGCTTGCGGACCAGCTCGAACTGCGAGGCCGAGACCAGCTCGAAAGCCTGGATATAGGAACCTGCTCGATTCTGCAGCGTGGCCAGCAGCGCGACCGCATCGGCCGGATCGGCGGCAGCGACCCAGGCATGGGCCGTATTCGGTGTCTGCGGGTGCAGCCGCAACGCCGCACCCGTGACGATGCCGAGCGAGCCTTCCGCGCCGATGAAGAGATGGCGCAGCATGTAGCCGGTATTGTCCTTGCGCAGCGCGGCGAGATCGCTGAGCACGCGACCATCGGCCAGAACCACTTCGAGGCCGGCGACGAGATCCCGCATGGGGCCGTAGCGGACGACGCCGGTGCCGCCGGCATTGGTCGAGATCAGCCCACCGATCTGGGCACTGCCCTCGCTACCGAGATGCAGCGGGAACTGACGGCCTGCCTCAGCCGCGGCATTATGGAGATCACCGAGCACAACGCCGGCATCCACCGTCGCGATGCCGGAGGCGCGGTCGAGGCCGCGGATGCGGTTCATGCGTCTCAACGAAAGCATGATGCCGGGCTTGCCGGGGCGGTTGCTCTCCGGCACCGCGCCGAAGCAAAGCCCGGTATTGCCGCCGACCGGAAAGATCGGCTGCCCTTGCGCTGCGCATAGCGCGACCACCGCGGAAACCTCGGTCGTCGAAAACGGCTGCACCATGGCGAGCGCAGAGCCTCGCCTGCGCTGGCGCCAATCGACCAGATACGGCTCCATTTCAGCCGGATCGGTGACAAGGCCCTTGTCGCCGACGATGGCGCGAAGCGCTTCGAGCACGGCCACCTCCTCAGGCGAGGCTGATGGCTTTGGCCTGCGCCGCAGCGACCCTGAGCTTGGCCATCGTCTGGTCGCTGGGACCGGTCAAGGGCAGGCGCACCCCGCCGACCGGCATGCCCGCCAGGGCCATGTATTCCTTCAACGGCCCGGGATTGGTCTCCACGTAGATGGAGTCGATGACCGGATCGACCTTGTCCTGCAGCTTCAGGGCCTCCTTGAGCTTGCCCTGGCGGGCCAGCTCGAAGATCTCGATCCAGATCTTCGGATAGATCGTGGCGGAAGCCAGCACGCCGCCGCGGGCGCCGAGCGCGACATGGGTCGCGAAGAGCGGCTCCTCGCCGGACAGGATCGCGATCTTGTCGCCGGCATATTTCACCGTGCGAATGAAGTCCGGCATGTCGTAGGAGGAATATTTCATGCCGATGATCGAGCCGTCCTCGGCCATGGCCTGGACGGTATCGGCGAAGGCCGCGACCGTGGTCCGGCGCGGGATCTGATAGAGCATGACCGGCAGGTCGAGCGCATCGCGATAGCGCCGGAAATAGGCGCGCATGCCATCCTGGGTTCCCGGGGCATAATACGGCGTGACCGTCATGACCGCCGCCGCACCGGCAGCGGCAAAGTCGCGTCCGGCCTCAAGGGCATCCTCGAAACCGGTCGAGAGCACGCCCGGGATGACCGGCTTGCCATCGGCCGCCTCGACGCAGGCCGCGACGATCCTGCGACGCTCGTCACGCGAAAAGGCGGGATACTCCCCGGTGCCGCCGATGGGCACGATGCCCGCCGCTCCGGCATCGAGCTGGAAGCGGACGAGCTGGTGCAGCGCCTTCACGTCAACGGCGCCGTCGCCGGTCAACGGCGTGACGATCGCCGTGTAGAGGCCGTTCAGCTGGTCGTGAGTAAGCGTCATGTGAGCCATCCCTGCCGCGTTCGGCCGCCGCGCCCGGCCCCTCGCCGAGCGTGCGCGGTTCATTGCCGGCACATCGTTGGGATTGAAACCTCTTTCACATCGGAGATGCTGTCAACAGCAAACTACATAAATGTCGTATCGGATAATTTGTCGAAATCGGTGACAATCGATCCCTTTTCATGTCCTCGCCGGATGCTTATGACAGGTACCTGATAGACGCGGCGGAGAAACGGCATGCCGGAACTTTCATGGGCGGAGCAGGCGGAGGTCAGCGAACCGCCGGAGGCGCAGCGCGCAGACGATCACGGCGTCGACGTCGGCGCCCGGCTTTTGAAGCTGCGCAAGGGGCGACGCCTTACGCTTCAGGATATGAGCGCGCTCACCGGCGTTTCCGCCTCCGCTTTCTCGAAAATCGAGAGAAACGAACTTTCTCCGACGATTTCGACGATGCAGCGGATCGCGCAGGGCCTAGACGTTGAGTTGGTAACGCTCCTCTCGAGCGAGGAGACCGGCAGTGCCGCCGGCTTTCCGGGGCGGCGAAGCATCAGCCGCGCAGGAAGTGGCAGCAAGCATGCGACGGGCACCTGCAACAATGTGCTGCTTTGCGCCGACCTCAAGAACAAGCGCGCGACCCCGATCCTGACGACGGTTACTGCGAGGTCTCCGGATGAATATGCAGCCTGGGCGAAATCCGAGGCCGAAATCTTCGTGATGGTGCTGGAAGGCACGTTGGTCGTTCACAGCCGCCTGTATGAACCGCTCGAACTCAACAAGGGCGACTCGGTCTATTACGATGCCACCACCGAGCACACCTGGACTTCCAAGGGTGAAACCAACGCCGTCGTCCTGTGGGTGCTGGTAGATCTTTAACCTGAACTTGAGGTCGCCGCCAACTTGCGCTTGGCGTTCGATGTCGTTTCCGAAAAAAATGTCTTTTCGGAATTTTTTTGTTGCCAGTGAAGAAACATGGGTTAGCCTCTCGCTCAGAGAGGGACCATGACGCAAACGACGCCAAAGGCGCAGTCATCCGTCGCATCTGAGGTCGCGGGCTTGCGTCTGCACGAAGTGCGCAAGTCGTTCGGCAGCGTCGCCGCGCTGCAGCCGACGTCCTTCGATGTTCCGGCCGGGACGCTCTGCTCGCTTCTCGGTCCCTCCGGCTGCGGCAAGACGACGACTTTGCGCATCGTAGCGGGCTTCGAGCTGCCCGATGCCGGGCAGGTCTTGATCCGCGGCGAGGACCGGACCTACGACCCGCCGCAGCGGCGCAAGCTCGGCATGGTGTTCCAGAACTACAGCCTGTTCCCGCATATGACGGTGGCGCAGAATGTCGCTTTCGGGCTGCGGATGGCGCGGGTCGCCCGGGCCGAGACTGAAGCGCGGACGCGGCGCATGCTCGACATCGTGCATCTGCCCCAGCATGCCGATCGCTATCCACATCAGCTGTCGGGGGGGCAGCAGCAACGCGTCGCTCTGGCGCGCTCGTTGGTTACCGAACCCTCGATGCTGTTGCTCGACGAGCCGCTCGGTGCGCTCGACAAGAACCTGCGCGAGCAGATGCAGTTCGAGATCCGCCAGCTCCAGCGGGAAATCGGCATCACCACGCTTCTGGTGACCCATGATCAGGAAGAGGCGCTCACCATGAGCGATATGATCGTGGTGATGGATCGCGGCAGGATCCTCCAGGCCGGCTCGCCGACCGAGGTCTACGAGAACCCCCGCACCCGCTTCGTCTCCGAATTCCTCGGCACCTCGAACATCATCGCCTGCACTGTGATTGGCGCTGAGGCCGGCGGCCTGCGACTGCGCCTGCCGGGCGACGCGACCGGACCCGGCTTCGTCGTCGCCGATGCGCGTCCCCGCTCCGCCGGCGGCAGCGCGCTCGTCGCCATCCGTCCGGAGCATTTGCGCATCGTGTCTGCCGCGCAGGCGCCGGCAGAGGCGCCCCGCGCGATGGTCTCAGGCCATGTCTTCCGCGGGGCTACGCATGTCTTCCAAATTGCCCGCCCCGGCCTCGACCACCCGCTGGTGGCCTACCGTCAGATTACCGGCCCGGTCGGAGACACCGCGATCCCGGTCGGGACCGAGGTCGCGCTGTCGTGGCTGCCGGGAGCGGCCCGCCTGCTTGAAGATGAGCCTATTTTGGAGGCGGCGGCGTGAGCGCCGTGGCGGCAATGCCCGGCCGTCGCAGCCGCCGCACCCTCGGCGCCGGCCTGTGGCCGGTTCTCCCGGCCGGGATCTTCCTGTTGCTGTTCTTCCTGCTGCCGCTGGCGGAGAACGGGCTTCAGAGCCTCTACCTTCCCGATGCCGCCGGAAAGCCGGTCTTCTCCCTCGATTATTACGTGCGGCTGTTCACGGACGGCTACTATCTCGGCGTGCTCTTCCGCACGATCTGGGTCAGCCTGCTCGCGACGATCATATGCATCCTGATCGGTTATCCGGTGGCCTATTTCATGGTCCGCCATGCCGGCCGCTGGAACGGGGTGATGATCTTCCTCCTGGTCGCGCCACTGCTGACCTCGATCATCATGCGCACATTCGGCTGGAACGTGATCCTCGCCCGCAATGGCGTGCTCAACAGTACCCTGATGTCGCTAGGCCTGATCGGGCGTCCCCTGCGGCTTCTCCAGGACCCCTCCGCCGTCATCATCGGTCTCGTCCATGTGCTCGTGCCGTTCATGGTGATCTCGATCGCGGCCGTGCTGAAGGGCATCGACAGGCGTTTGGAGGAGGCTGCCGAACTGCTCGGTGCCAGCCGGTGGCGCACCTTCCGGGAGATCACCTTGCCGCTGAGCCTCGACGGCATCGCGACCGGCGCCATCGTCGTCTTCATGCTGGCCAATGGCAGCTTCCTGACGATGCTCCTGCTCGGGGGAGGAAGCGTCGTTACCTTGCCGCTGCTGATCTACCAGCAGTTCCTGCTCGTCCAGAATCTCGGCTTCGCCGCCGCCATGGGCAATGTCCTGCTGGTTCTGGCCGTGATCTCGCTGTTCCTCCAGTTGCGACTGATCCGGCGGGATGGGGGGGCCTCATGAGCGCGACCGCGTCCTGGCGCAGGCTGGAGCGGCGCTTGCCGACCCTGTTGCTGCTCACATTCGTGCTGATCTTCTTCGCCTTCCTGCTGGCGCCGATCGTCTTCGTGGTCCTTGTCTCCTTCGGAGATTCCGAGATCATCGCCTTCCCGGTGACGAGCTATTCCCTGCGCTGGTACCATCGGCTGCTCGAGTACCGCCCTCTGCTCGACTCGCTCTGGTTCAGCTTGAAGCTGGCGGGTGCATCGGCCGTGCTGGCCGCACTCTTCGGGGTTCCGGCGGCGCTCGCGCTGGCGCGCAGTCGCTCTGGTCTCGCCGATCTGGTCTCGACCTTCCTGCTGGCGCCGCTGTCGATCCCGATGATCCTGCTGGGCATCGCGCTGCTCTACAAGCTCTCGGCGATCGGGCTCGGCATCTCCTTCGCCTCGCTGCTGATCGCGCATACGGTGGTCTCTATCCCCTATGTCGTGCGCACGGTGGTCGCAGTCTATCGCGGCATCGGCCGCAATTACGAGGAGGCGGCCGCGATCCTCGGCGCTTCCCGCTGGCAGATCTTCACCTTTGTGACGCTACCGCTGATCGGCTCCGGCATCTTCAGCGGCATGCTCTTCGCGGTGCTGATCTCGCTCGACAACCTGTCGCTCTCGCTCTTCTTCGGCAGCGCCCAGACCAACACCTTGCCGGTGGTGATGCTGAGCTACCTGCAGAACCAGTTCGACCCTGCCATCGCCGCCATCGGCACCGTCCAGATGGTCATCGCACTGGTCGTGCTGCTGCTGATCGAACGCACCGTCGGCCTGAAATTCATGAGCTCGCCGTCGTGACCAGGCGGTTCGCCGCACAACATCCATAAAAGGGGAGAAATCACCATGCAGACGCTGACGCCTTTTCGGCCTTTGCTCGCCCTTGCAGGGCTGGCTCTCACGGTTGCCATGCCTGCCCGCGCCGCCGACCTGACCGTCACCGCTTTCGGCGGCATCTGGGAGAAGTCGCTGCGGACCTGCTATGTCGAACCGTTCCAGAAGAAGACCGGCAAGACCGTCGACGTCGTGCTCGGCACGCCGGCGCAATGGGTCAACCAGGTTGCTGCCAACCCGGCAAAGCCGCCGATCGACGTGTTCCTGACCCTCATCGACGGCGCCGAGGATGCCAAGGCTCGCGGCCTCGTCGAAAAGATCGACCCGGCCAAAGTTCCCAACCTTGCCGACGTTCCGGAGCCGCTCAAGCAGGTCGTCGGCGGCGATGCCGTGGTGCTGCATTTCGGTGCCGCTGGGCTGGCCTACAACGAGGCCAAGATCAAGAATCCACCCAAGAGCTGGGCCGAGTTCATCGACCGCACGCTCAAGGGCGAGTGGCAGGCTGCGCTGCCGGGCATCAACGTCGCCAGCACGACGCCGACCGCCGTGATCTGGAACTTCAACGACGCGCTCGGCGGCAAGGTCGGCGACATCTCGCCCGTCATCGCCAAGATGAAGGCGCTGCGCGACAGCGGCAACGTGATCTTCTGGAACGACGTCAACCAGTTCCTGACGCAGATGCAGTCGGGCGAAGCCGATATCGGCATCTACTGGGACGGGCGGGCCTGGGCCGCTCGCGACGGCGGCTTCAAGGCGCTGAACTTCTACTATCCGGCGCCGGGTGGCGTCGTCAGCCCGACGGTCGTGCAGAAGGTCAAGAACGGCTCGCCGGCCGCCTGGGAGTTCATCGACTTCCTGTTCTCGCCCGAGCCGCAGTCCTGCTGGGCCGCCGCGATCCAATACCCGGTCGCCAGCACCAAGGCGCAGTACAAGCCGGAGCAGAAGGCGCGCATGCCCAAGCTCGACGACGTGCGCTGGCCGCCCTTCGCCGAGATCCTCGCGGCGATGCCGAAATGGGTCGAGACCTGGAACAAAGAGATCGGCCGCTGAGCGTCCGCGTCCGAGAACTCGCAGGTGGCCGGTCGAGGCTGCCCGCCGTGATCCGCGAGCGCGGCTGACAGACCGCGCCCGCACCCGAGATCATCCGGAGGTTTCCATGGGTTACCGTGTGGGCGTCGATATCGGCGGCTCGTTCACCGACTTCGCGCTGTTCGACGAAGAGACGCAGAGCCTGAAGACGCTCAAGACCTTCTCTCGTCCCGACCAGCCGGGTGCCGAGGTCATGGAAGGGCTCAGGCTGATCGGCGAGCGCTACGGCATCACCCCTGCCGAGGTCTCTTATTTCACCCATGGCACCACGGTCGGCATCAACACCGTGATCCAGCGCAAGGGGCTGAAGCTCGCGCTGTTCACGACCGAGGGCTTCCGTGACGTGCTCGAGGTCGCGCGTCTCAAGATCCCTGACATGTACAACCTGCTCTCCAGGCGGCCCGATCCGCTAATCCCGCGCGATCTCGTCTTTGGTATCGGCGGGCGCCTGCTGGCCGACGGCACGGAGGATCGCCCGCTGGACGAGGCGAGCGTGATCCGCGCAGTCGAGGCGGCGAAGGCCGCGGGCTGCGAGGGCATCGTTGTCTCGCTTCTGCACGCCTATCGCAACCCCGCCCATGAGGAGGCGATCAAGGCGTTGGTCCAGCGCATCGCGCCTGACATCCCGGTCTTCGCTTCGAGCGAGACCTGGCCGATCATCCGTGAATATGAGCGCACCATCACCGCCACCATCGGCGCCTATGTGCAGCCGCGCGTCTCGCACTATCTGGGCTCTCTGCAGTCGGCGCTGAAGAAGGCCGGCGTCGCGCCGGAGCCGCGGCTCACCAAGTCCAATGGCGGCGTCATGACCGCCGAGCAGGGCAAGAGCGAATGCGTGCAGATGATCCTGTCCGGCACGGCTTCGGGCGTCATCGGCGCTGCCTACGTCGCCGAGGTTTCGGGCGTCAAAAACTGCATGAGCCTGGACATCGGCGGCACCTCGGCCGACGTCGCGGTCATCGTCGACGGCCAGCCGCAATATGGCGTCGGCGAACTGATCGGCGAGTTCCAGATCTACATCCCCTCGGTTTCGGTCTCCTCGATCGGCGAAGGCGGCGGATCGATCGCCTGGGTCGATGCCCAGGGCGTTCTCAAGGTCGGCCCCGAGAGCGCCGGTTCCCGTCCCGGCCCGGCCTGTTACGGTCGTGGCGGCGAGCGCGCTACCATCACCGATGCCTTTGCGGCGCTGGGCCTCGTCGGCCTGTCCGAGATCGGCTATTCGGCCGTTACCATCGACAGGGACAAGGCACGCTCGGTCGTCGGCGAACTCGCGACCAAGCTCGGCCGCACGATCGAGGAAACCGCCGAGGCGATCATCCGCATCGCCGTCTCCGGCATGTATACCGACGTCAGCGCTCTGGTCTCGCGTTTCGGCATCGATCCGCGCGACTTCTCCTGTCTCGCTTTCGGCGGTGCCGGCCCGATGATGGCCTGCTTCCTGGCGCGCGAGCTCAACATGCGCGAGACCGTCGTGCCGCCGACGCCGGGCGTGCTGTCCGCTCTGGGCGGGCTGATCGCCGACATCAAGAACGACTTCATCAAGACGCTCTACACCGATCTCGCTTCCGACATGGGGCCGACGATTCGCGACGAGTTCGCCGGGTTGGAGACCAGGGCGCAAGCCTGGCTCCATGAGGACCAGAGCTATTCCGGCGAAAGCCACATGATCTACTCGGCCGAGATGCGCTACCGAGGCCAGTCCTTCGAGCTCGACACCCCGCTCGATCCGGCCGCTGTCGCGGCGGGCGACATCTCCGCCATGGCGCAGGCCTTCCATGCCGAACACGAGCGTGTCTATGGCCACAGCGATCCCACCGCGGCCGTACAGATCATCTCGCTGAGGCTCGTCATCAGCGGGCGCACCGCTCGCCCCGAGTTCAAGCGCCACGCGCTGGTTTCGGAAGCCGCAAGCCCGCACCGCCATGCCGAGGTCTGGCTCGACGGGGCGCTGCGCAGCGTCGCGGTCTTTGCCCGGAGCGATCTGAAGCCCGGCCAGAGCTTTGCCGGCCCGGCCGTCGTCACCCAGGACGACTGCACCACCGTCGTGCTGCCGAACATGGCCGTCAGCGTCGACGAATACGCCAACCTTCGCATCGTTCCGGAGATCCTGCCGTGAAACTCGACAACACCACGCTGCAGGTTCTGGCCAATTACTGCGCGGCTGCCGCCGAGAGCATGGGCTGGACGCTGATGCGCACTGCCTATTCCACCTTCGTCAAGGAGACCGAGGACTTCTCCTGCCAGGTGCTGACGCGCGACGGGCTGACCGTGGCCTCGCCCAAGACCTTCGGCGCGACTTGGTATACCGGCCTCGACTATGGCGATGTGATCAAGCGCTTCGATTATCGGGAAGGCGACATCTGCATTACCAGCGATCCCTATGCCGGCCATGTCGCGACGCATACGCCGGACATCCACATGTGGAAGCCGGTCTTCCGCGACGGCGAGATCGTCTGCTTCGTCGGTAATCACATCCACAACACCGATGTCGGCGGTGCCGTGCCGGCGACGCTCTCGCGCACGCTGACCGAGATCCAGCAGGAAGGCCTGCGCATCCCGCCGATGCGATTGATGCGCGGCGGTGTGCTCAACCAGGACCTTCTCGACATCATCGCCCATAATGTGCGCCTGCCGGAGCAGAACTGGGGCGACCTCAACGCTCAGATCGCCTGCGCCAACGTCGGCGAGCGCAAGATTCATGAAATCCTTGACCGGTTCGGTAAGGACAATTTCGTGGCCGGTCTCGATCAGTTGCTCGATTACGCGGACAATCAGGCCCGCGCCGTCATCCGGCAGATCCCTGACGGCGAGTATTTCTTCGCGGATTATGCCGACGAGGATGAAACGGGCGGCTATCCCGTACGCGTTGCGGTGAACCTGAAGGTGCATGGTGACACGCTGACGCTGGACTTCACCGGCTCCGACCCGCAGCTCGCCACCTCCCACAACATGCCGACCGGCGGCAAGGAGCGCCATGCCCTGGTAACGGTGGGCACCGTCTACGCACTCTACTGTCTCGACCCGACGATGATGCTGAACGCGGGTCTGATGCGGCCCACGCGCGCGATCCTGCCGGAAGGCACCATCATGAACGCGGTCGAGCCCGTGGCCGTCGGCATGCGGACGCTCGCCTGCACCCTTGCCCAGACCGTCACTCTCGGCGCCTTCTGCCGTGCCTTGCCGGATCGGATGCCGGCATCTCCGGCGAGCTCCGTCACGCTGATGAACATCAAGACCAGCACCCGCGCGGGCCGGCCCATCATGGCCTCTGTCGGTCCGGTCGGCGGCGGCGCCGGCGGCAGCGCCTTCGGCGACGGCGCAGACGGCAGCGGCGCCAATCTCTCCTTCCTGAAGAACACTCCGGTCGAGATCAGCGAGGCCGAGATCCCCGTTCGCATCAAGCGCTATGGCCTCGTGCCGGATTCGGGCGGTCCAGGCGAATATCGTGGCGGCACCGGCCTCGAAATGGAGCTCCAGCTCGACCAGCCCCAGTCCATGGTGACCGCCCGCAACCGGGACCGCTCCGTCATTTCGGCCTGGGGGCTACGTGGTGGTCGCTCGGGTGCCGTCTCGCGCTTTGTCAAGAATCCGGACACGGCCGGTTCCATTGAGCTCGGATCCCAAGATCTGGTGAAATGCGATCCCGGCGACGTCATACTGATCCAGGGACCGGGGGCAGGGGGCTACGGCTCGCCGCTGGATCGGCCCGTCGAGAAGGTGCTCGCCGACGTTCGGCAAGGATTGGTTTCGGCGGATCGGGCGAAGAGCGACTACGGCGTCGTCATCGCGGCCGATGGCGGGGTCGACCAGGCCGCGACCGTGCAACTGCGCGGACAACTGCGCAGCGACGCCGATGGGGCCGAATTCGGCCACGGTCCGGGCAGGTTGGCCTTCGAGGCGGTGTGGACCGAAGCGCGCTACGATGCGTTGACCGGTATTCTCGCCAAGCTTCCTGTGACATGGCGCTATTTCGTCAAGCATGAGATCTTTCGGCAGATTCAGGGGCCGCCCGTTGATGGATCGGATGGCGCGAATGAAGTCTATCGAGCCTACACGCAGGTGACGGACCGCTTCGCCGATCTCCCGAAAGCCTCGTAGGAACCTCCGGGGCCTGGTCGCAAGCTGAGCGACCATGACGTCGTCCACCCGAGCGATCTTGAAGGCGATACGCTCGTCAGCGCCTCGCGGCGAACCTTGATGGACACGCAGGTCCACTCCCTGCTGAACCGCCATGGCGTCAAGGTGTCCATGTCGATCGACACGCCGCTTCTGCCACTGGCAGCGCTCTTGGTCCTGGAAGGAACGGGTATTGCCATCGTCGACGCGATCACCGCCGCGCACCACGAGCGCCTCGGCGGCGCATCCAGGACATTCGAACCATTGATCGAGCTGGAGCTTGCGGTCGTCCGGCGTCGCGATGCCAGAGGGTCGCACGCCGAGGCAATGCTATTGGATTTATGCGATCGCCATCTAGCGCATTACGCAGATCATTGACGATGGTGCGGCCTTCTGAACAACTTGTCAGCAGCTGCTGAGCCATTGACAGCGAGACGCGCGATCAGAGCCGTTCCGTCGAATAGCGCCGAGAACCGACCTTGACGCTTTGCCGGAAAGCGGACGCCGGCCAGACGCACTTCAGTTGCGGCCGGAAGAAGCGGTTGCACGGGCAGATTGGTATCATGCAATCTCGCTGCTTGCCTGCGGTGCGGAGCAAGACCGGCAGACGCAGCGTGGGGGCGAGGCTGAGGCGCGTGGATCCGGCAAAGTGGTATCTTGGCTGCAGGAGCCCATTTCAGCGCGGCCCGGGA
Source organism: Allobosea sp. 67-29 (assembly GCF_001898115.1). Taxonomy (GTDB): domain Bacteria; phylum Pseudomonadota; class Alphaproteobacteria; order Rhizobiales; family Beijerinckiaceae; genus Allobosea. The sequence continues at coordinate 296,240 of NZ_MKSQ01000014.1, forward strand.
TAGAGCCGAAATCGCCAGTAAGCCGAGTGCAGCAAGATCGGATACGTTGCGTCGACCGAGCGAGGCCGCGGTCGATAAGCAAATGGGCAGGCACGATGCGGTCGGCGATGAGGTTCTGACCGAGTTGCTGGCGGCGATGGCCTTCCGCGGCCGGGCGGTGATCGTAGGCGCCTACGATCTGCGGCCCTTCCAGGCCTCGGCTTTGACAGTGCTGATGGGGCTCCAGGAGATCCGCTCCTGTGTCTATCGCTATTTCCTGGAACCGCCGCGCGCCGCCGACATCGACTATCTATGCGGCGTCCTCGACGAACTGGCCGATCCTTCGGCCGTCGTGCCGATCGCCGGCCTGCATCGTACTGGAAGACTTCCGCGATGCGCTGGAGCAAACCGCCGTTCGCCCCCAGGCCGGCAAGCGCGTACTGATCATGGATTGACCTGCCTCGTTCCATCACCAGACGAAAGTGGAGAACGACACGATCCCTCTATGCGACGGGTCGCCAGGCGGCATGGCGGGGCTATACCGCCCCGGCATATTCTCCCCGCGCCGGATAGTCCTGCTTGATGATGAAATCGAGCGCCTGGAGCATCTCCGCGAAGTTCGGCCGGACGAACGGCATCGATTGCACCGAGAGATAGTAGATCGTCCTATCGGGCCTGATCAGGAAGACGCCCGGCTCCGAGAACAGCGCGGGCTCCTCCACGCCGATTGAGGTCTTGCCGCGCGACGTGGAGATGTAGAGACCCCATTCCCTGGCCTTCGCCAGCGGCAGGCCGTAACCGAACCGAAGATCGGCCGCGCCGATCTTCTCCGCCATCAGGCCGGCGCGCTCGGCCGTATCGGAACTGATCGCGATGGTCTCCACCCCCTTGTCCCGAAACGCGGGCGTCAGCCGCTCCAACTCCTTGAGGTAATTCGCGCAGATCGGGCAGTGGAGCCCCCGGTAGAAGCAGACCAGCGTGAACCGCTCGGGCGACGGATCGGCGAGGTCGAAAAGGCCGTGGCCGAGGGTCTGTACCCGGAGCTCGGGCGCGAGTTGACGGGGCAGCAGCATGAGAATTCTCCATCACGGCTTGAACCGATCTTGTGCTTTTGCCAGAATTTGAAACATGACAAGTGCAAAAAGCATGATCCAAAGTCCGACGCGTCAAGATAGAGATCGTCTGGAGGCGTTCTTCGAGGCCTTCAGTGTTTCGACTTCCCCCGGGAATTCCGGCGCGACGGGGAGCGAAACGACGCTGTCACTGGTCGGGCACGATGGCGACGTCGCCGGGATCGTTCTGGACACGACCCGGCGGGAAGCCGGACCCGCCGAGCTCCTGCTGGAAGTGGCCATCGATTTTGGAGGAGCCGCCAATCCGCTGCTCAGCGCACTGCCGGCGCGTTTCGTCGTCGATCTCGACGATCAGCCCGTGCTGCGGACGATCGCCTCGGCCTTCCTCGCCGAGGCGAAGGGGCAGCGTTGCGGGCGGCAGGTCGCCGTCGATCGGCTCTGCGAAGTCGTTCTCCTGCTGGTGCTGCGCCTCGCGATCGAGCGCGGCGATTCCAGGCCAGGACTACTCGCGGGCCTCTCTCACCCGGGCGTACAGCGCGCACTCGTCGCGATGCACAACCATCCGGAACGGCCCTGGCGGATGGAGGATCTGGCGGATATCTGCGGCATGTCGCGCAGCACCTTCATGGCCACGTTTCCGAAAGTCGTCGGCGTCACGCCGGCCGCGTATCTGCAGTCATGGCGGATCGCGTCGGGGCAGCGCGCCCTGCTGCGAGGCGAAGCCGTCAAGTCCGCGGCACGGCGTTCCGGGTTTTCAAGCCCCGAGGCGTTTTCGCGCGCCTACGCGAGACAGTTCGGCCATGCGCCGAAAGAGGCGCTCGCAAAGGCCATGGAAGGTCGTGGCTGAACAAGCGCCGAGTGGGTCTCCCTTATGCGCCGAGCCAAAAATCACGCGGTGTCGATCGGCGACCGCTGGCGCGGCGTTCACGGACGCAGCAAGATCGCAACCGAAGCTCCGCGGCATCGCGAAGGATCGGCTCGAAGCGGGCACGCTCCAGCTCGTTGGAACCGGCTCTGCCGCACAGCAACGTACCGGCTAAGCCCGGCGAGTGGATGCTCAGGTCAAGTCCGCAGGCCACCTCGACCATCGCATCGCCATGTGCCCCGGCGAAATCGTCAAGAATCGGACTACGCCGCAATCGTCGAGAACGCAGCCTGCCCACATCTGCGACCTGATGCAGCCGTGCCGCCTCCGAGCGGGCCCGACGCGGAAGCCATCCACAGCTTGCCGCCGAAGACCTGCCTGACGGCGCGGAGCCTATAACTGTGCGCCATGTGTGGACATTGGGCATTTGCCCGGAAGCGGACGCGCATGGCCTAGGTCCAGCTCGGTTGCCGTGGACGGCATCTTGAACCGGGTCTGACGCGATCGTTCATCTTCCGTTGAGGCGCACCGCAGTTTGATGTCCCATCGAAAGGAGACATCTATGCGCAAGCTTCTCATGATCGGCGCCGTGGCCATGGGGGCCGCATTTGCGGCTCCTGCCCAGGCGACTGAAGCGTTGCCACAGCCTCTGGCTCAACATCTCGACCATGCGCCCGCCGAGTTCACCTGGTCGGCTGCCGCGGAGCGGCGCCACATGATCATGCGCGAGACCATGCGCCAGCAGCGCTATGGTCGCGGCTATGGCTATGGGCCGCGTCATGGTTATGGCTATGGTCGCCGCTATGGCGGTCCGCCGCCGTGGGCGCCCGCTCATGGCTACCGCCGCCACCGCTATGATCGCTGGTGAAAATGGAAGGGCGACGGGTAGCCGTCGCCTTTTTTCGCGCGTTTTCATCGACGCGCTCTGTTCCTGATTTCGGCCGCGTGGTGGCTCTTTTGGAGAAGGCCGGCGACGGGGGGATCGGGTGTCCCCTTAGATCGGTGAGCATCGTCTGATCACGATTGCCGGCCTTGGGTCTCGACTGTTCCATGCCCGGAGGATTTCCGCAGCGGCCATGGTTTGGGATCGACTATGGGCCTGGAGGGCTGTGAGCGTCGCCCATAAGCGGAAACCACATGGCTGGGTCGGCGCGGATATCCTTGATCAAATGGCGCACACGGCTATCGCCGATACGCGCGTCCGGTTTTCGGGGCGCAATGCGTCGAATACCACCGCGGCACGGCCTCATCGAGGAGCAGTCGATGCCACGTCTCTGTCGCGAGGCGCCGCTCAACGATATCTGAGAGGGCTCCGGCAACGTGATCTGCCTCGATGTTCTGCGCGTCCCGCAGCGTCCGCCGGATACGGTCGCAGCTCTACGGCCGGAGCCGCACCCGGCGTGCGGTGTCGATCGGCGGCTCGATTTCGCCATCGCCGCTCTGGAAGTCGAACTGTCCGACATGTGCGACAAGGAGCCCTGTGCTCGCCAGTTTCCCGCCCAGATTGCCACGGCGACCGAGGCGGCGCTGTTCGTGCGTGGCTCGATCACCGCCCCGGCGGATGCGTCCGTCGCCTTGCGGCTCGAGGGACTGCCGAACCGCTCCTTCGGCAGGCTGCCGCACCATTGCGATCTTGCTTCGATCGTCGCACGATCGCGGCTGTCCTGACATCCGGATCGGAACTTGGCTCGCATCGATCCCCGCAACTCCTCCCGCTACTGGCGCGACCCTCGGGTTCCGGGCCTGAGCTGTCTCGTCGCCGATTTCACCAGCCATGACTATGCGCCCCACAGCCACGAGGCTTTCGTCGTCGCGGTTACCGAGGCTGGCGGGGCCGAGTTCAAGAGCCGGGGACGGGCCGACGAGGCGAAGGCTTCGACCCTGCTGGTGTTCAATCCCGACGAGCCCCATTCGGGGCGGATGGGCTGGAGCCAGCGCTGGGTCTATCGCGGGTTCTATCTGACGCCGCCGGCGATCGAGACGCTGAAGACCGCGCTCGGCCTCGACGCCACGGCTTATTTCACACGCAACAGCTTCCACGATCCGGACCTGATCAATGCCTTTCTCGGCCTGCATCGCGTTCTCGATGAGGGGAACGACCCTCTCGAGGAGCGCGAGCTTCTGCTGCGCAGCTTCGGAGCACTGATCCGGCGCCACGCCGCCGGCGAGCCACGCCTGGCCCTGCCGACGCGCGACCAGGCCAAGGTAGCCCGCATCCGCGAGATCATGCGGGAGCGCCATGCCGAGGAGCTCACGCTGGAGCAACTGGGGGCGGAGGTCGGGCTTACCCCGTTCCAGCTGATCGCGCTGTTCAAGCGCAGCACGGGGCTGACCCCGCACGCCTATCTCACACAATTGCGCCTCAAGACCGCGATCGGTGCGCTGGGCCGCGGCGCGACGATCGCCGCCGCCGCGCTCGACGCCGGCTTCTACGACCAGAGCGCCCTGACGCGGCACTTCAAGCGCGCCTATGGGATCACGCCGCTGCAATGGGTGCGCGCCGCCGCCGATTGAGCACGCTCTCAATTTCCGCCAATACCCGCACACCGCACCGCACCATTCTCGCCTGCACGCAAAAGCCCCGTCGGGGCTGCCGGCAAGGTGAGATTGGATGTCCCGTTATTTCTGCCTCGACCATCCTGACGTCCTGACGCTGACGACCGAGGTTACGGATGCGCGGCCGGGGCGGGTCCGGCTCGCGGAAAGCCCGTTCTATCCGGGGGGCGGCGGCCAATTGTCCGATCGCGGTACGCTTGCCTGGGATGGTGGCGAAGTCGCGATCTCGGGCTTCGAAAGCGAGGGCGGCCGTCTCTGGCACCTGCTGGCCGAGCCCATCGAACTGCCGCCGGCCTCTGTCGAGACACGGGTCGATGGCCCGTTCCGGCATTTGATGCGCGCGCTGCATACCGACCTGCATATCGTCAACGCCGTGGTTTTCCAGGATTTCGACGGCGCGCTCGTCACCGGCGTGCAGATGAACGAGGACGGCACCGCGCGCATCGATTTCGACCTGCCCGATGCCGACAATGAGCGTCTGCGCGCGATCGAGGAGACGGTCAACGCGCTGATCCGGCAAGACCTGGCGGTGCAGGCGACCCACATCCCGGAGGCGGCGGCCTTTGCGGAGCCAGGCCTGATCCGATCGCGTTCCGTGGCCCCGCCGCCGAGCGCGGACGGCCAGGTGCGCATCGTCGAGATCGTCGCGCTCGACCGGCAGGCCTGTGGCGGCACGCATCTCGCTTCGACGGGGGCCTCGCCACCGATCCGCATTCTGAAGATCGACAACAAGGGCCGGCACAATCGCCGGCTGCGCATCGGCCTCGCCGAAATCCTGTGAGGCTGCGCGATGACGATCCTTCAGCGCCTCTGGGCGCAGCCCTTGCTGCTGCTACCCCTGCCGCCATTGTTCTGGGCCGGCAATCTCGTGCTCGGCCGCGCGCTCGCCGGCTCGTTTCCCCCGGTTTCGCTTGCGGTCGGCCGCTGGGTCGTCGCGCTCGCCTGCCTGCTTCCCTTTGTTTTCAGGGTAGGCGGCGCGCAGCGAGCGGCACTCTTTCGCGCTCGCGGCCTCGTCTTCGCATGCGGCGCCTTCGGAATCGCCGGCTATAACGCCCTCGGCTATCTGGCCCTGCAGAGCGCGCCGGCGGCCAGCGTCGCCTTCCTCAACTCGACGCTGCCGCTGATGGTGCCGCTCGCCGCCTTCCTGCTCGGCGTGGAGCGCGTCACGGGCCGCACCCTCCTGGGCATTGCGATCTCCTTCGTCGGCGTGACCTGGATCGTCGCGCGCGGCGAGCCGTCGACGCTGTCGGACCTGAGCCTCGCCGGCGGGGAGCCGCTGGTGCTGATCGCGGTTGCCAATTATGCGGTCTATTCGGTGCTGCTGCGCCGTCGGCCGGCGGATCTCGATCCGCTCGTCTTCCTGGCCGCGACGATGGCGGCGGGGCTGCTGGTGCTGCTGCCGTTCTGGTTCTGGGAGCTCGCGCGCGGCGCAACGATCCCGACCGGTCCCGGCCCGATCGCGGCGGTGCTCTATATCGGCGTCTTCGCTTCGCTGCTGGCTTTCATCATCTGGAACCGCTGCGTCGCCACGCTCGGAGCCAGCGTGACGGGCGCATCCTTCCATCTCGTCGCCCTGTTCACTGCCGCGCTCGCCTTTCTGCTTCTCGGCGAGCCGGTGCGGCCGTTTCATCTCGTCGGCGCGGCGCTGATCCTCGGCGGCTTCGGCCTCGCCGCCGCGGGCGGCCATCCAGCCCCATCGCGCCTACCCGGAGAATCCAGGTCATGACCGTGTTTTCGCACGAAGCTTTTGCCGATCACGAACAAGTGGTGTTCGTCTCGGACGAGGCAACCGGTTTGAAGGCCCTCATCGCGATCCACGACACTGCGCTCGGCCCGGCTCTTGGCGGCTGCCGCATGTACCCTTACGCCGATGAGGAGGCCGCGCTACGCGACGTGCTGCGTCTCTCGCGCGGCATGACATACAAGGCTGCGGCCTCCGGGCTCGACCTCGGCGGCGGCAAGGCGGTGATCATCGGCGATCCCCGCAACCAGAAGACACCGGCACTCCTCCGGGCGATGGGCCGGGCGGTCGAGCGACTGGCCGGGCGCTATATCACGGCCGAGGATGTCGGCACGACGGTGGCCGATTTCGCTGAAGTCAGAAAGGCGACGCGCCATGTCGTCGGCCTGCCCGTCGAGCTCGGCGGCACCGGGGACCCGTCTCCGACCACAGCGCTAGGCGTCTTCTACGGGCTGGCCGCCGCCACGCGTCACCGCTGGGGAGCGGAGAGCCTCTCCGGCCTTCATGTCGCGGTACAGGGACTCGGCAATGTCGGCTGGCACCTTTGCCGGTTGCTGCATGAGGCCGGCGCCTCGCTGACGGTCAGCGATGTCGACGGGAGTCTTGCGGCAAAAGCCGTCGCGACCTTCGCGGCGCGGACTGTCGCTCCCGAGGCGATCTATGCTGTCGACGCCGAAATCTTCGCGCCCTGCGCCATGGGAGCGGTGCTCGACGACGAGACGGCCTTGCGGCTCCGCTGCGGAATCGTCGGCGGCGCGGCCAACAATCAGCTCGCCAGCGAAGATCATGGCGAAGTCCTGCGCTCGCGCGGAATTCTCTACCTGCCAGACTTCGTCATCAATGCCGGGGGCATGATCCGCGTCGCCTCCGAACGGGACGGCTACGATCCGGACCTCGTCGACCGTGGCGTCCAGGGAATCGGGCGCACGCTGCTCGCCATCCTGCGGAGCGCCGAGGCAGATGGCATCCCGACACAGGCAGCTGCGCTCCGGCTGGCACAGGCTCGTCTCGCGCAGGCCCGCGGCGGGCGGGCTGCGCTGGCGGCGTGAGCGATCATGAGCGCGACCGTCGCCCTTCTCGAAGAACTAATCGGTTTCGACACGACATCGAGCCGGTCGAACCTGGCGCTCGTCGAGCGGGTCGCCGATCGGCTTGACGGCACAGGAGCTCGCATCCGACTGAGCCATGACGAGGATCGGAGCAAGGCCAACATTCTCGCCAGCTTCGGACCGCGGGGGCCCGGTGGCATCGTGCTGTCGGGCCATACCGACGTCGTTCCGGTCGACGATCAGAGCTGGTCGTCCGACCCGTTCCGTCTGACCGAGCGCGACGGAAAGCTCTACGGCCGCGGCGTGGCCGACATGAAAGGCTTCGTCGCTGCCTGCATCACCGCCGCGGGCGGCTTCGCGGCTGCAGATCTGGCCCGGCCTATCCACATCGCCCTGTCCTATGACGAGGAGGTCGGCTGCCTTGGCGTGCCGCGCCTGATCGACGATCTAATGGCGCATGAGGAGAAGCCGGACCTCGCCATCGTCGGCGAGCCGACCGAGATGCGCCTCGGCAATCGCCATCGCGGCTTTCTCGGCTTCCGCACCCGCTTCGAAGGCAAGGCAGCGCATTCGAGCGATCCGAGCGCCGGCGCGAGCGCGATCTACCCCGCGGTCGATTTGATCGGCTTCCTGAAGTCGATCGGACACCGCGCCGGGGCAGGGATCGACCAAATGACCGTCAATATCGGCCGGATCGAGGGCGGTTCGGCGATCAACATCGTGCCGTCCGCCTGCGAGGTGCTCTGGGAATTTCGGCCGGTGACGCCGCAGGATGCCGCCGAGACCGAGCTGCTGATCGCCGCCTATCTCGCTCGCGCCATGCCGCCGGAAGTCCGCCAATCGACACTGCGGCATGTCCACGTTCCGCCGCTGTCGCCTGTCCGCGACGAGCCGGCGCTGATCCTGGCCGCCGGCCTCGGCGGCATCGGCCCACCCTTCGCGATGCCCTTCGGCACGGAGGCCGGCTTCTTCCAGGCGGCCGGCATCTCCACGGTGGTGTGCGGGCCAGGATCGATCGCCCAGGCGCATCAGCCCGACGAATGGATCGAGCGCTCGCAGCTTGATGCCGCCGACACCTTTCTCGCTCGCCTCGGGGAGTGGGCAAGCCGCCGACAATTCTGAAAGCCGCGGCCTCGACGCCAAGGCTCCTTAAAGAGGGGATCACCATGACGCAGCTCGTCGGCACTCATTCCGACCCTGATGCCGCATCGGCCACCAGCACGCTCTCGGGCCGGCGAGCGGTGATCGCAGCCATCGTCGGCAACACGCTGGAGTGGTACGATTTCGCCGTCTACGGCTTCTTTGCACTGACGCTCGCCAAGCTCTTCTTCCCGACTGGCGACCCCACCGTCTCGCTGCTCCTCACCGTCGCCACCTTCGGCGTCGGCTTCATCATGCGCCCGGTCGGCGCGCTCGTCCTGGGGACGCTCGCCGATCGTCGCGGGCGCAAACTGGCGCTCTCCCTGACGATCCTCCTGATGGCGCTGGGGACGGCGATGATCGGCCTTGCGCCGACCTATGCGACGGCCGGGGCCTGGGCACCCGCGATCATCGTTCTCGCCCGGTTGATCCAGGGCTTCTCCGCCGGCGGCGAGATCGGCGGCGCGACCGCCTTCCTCGTCGAGCACGCTCCGCCGGCGCGCCGGGGGCTCTATGCGAGCTGGCAGCAGGCGAGCCAGGCCGGGGCGCTGCTGCTTGGTTCGCTGACCGGCGCATTGCTGACCGGCCTCCTGCCTGCAGCCGATATCGAGGCCTGGGGCTGGCGGGTCCCGTTCCTGCTCGGTCTGCTGATCGCGCCGGTCGGCCTCTTCATCCGTTTCCGCGTCAGCGAGACGGACTCCTTCAAAGCGATCCTGCGGGAGCGCGCGGCCCGGCCCGAAGCTTCATTCTCTCCGCTGCGCGATACGCTTGGCAAGCACCGATCCGCAGTGTTCGTTGGCTTCGGCATCACCATCGCCTGGACGGTTTGCACCTATTTCTTTCTCGTGACGATGCCGACTTATGCCGTGCGCCAGCTCGGCGTACCGCAAAGCGCAAGCTTCCTCGCCAACAGCGTCGGCCTTGTCCTGATCGTCATTCTGGCGCCCGTGTTCGGCGCCTGGTCGGATAAGGTTGGGCGGCGCCCGATCATGCTCGCCGCGGCATGCGGGATTCTTCTCTCCTGCTGGCCGCTGCTGTTCTGGCTGACCCATCAGCCCAGTGTCGTGAATCTCGTCCTCGCGCAGATCGTCTTCGCCGTGCTGATCGCCGGCTTCAGCGGGCCGGCTCCGGCTGCGATGGCAGAACTTTATCCGCCAGCGATGCGCTCGACGGGCTTGTCGATCGCCTACAACCTGGCGGTCACGATCTTTGGTGGGTTCGCGCCTTTCATCACGACATGGCTCATCGTCCAGACGGGAAGCTCCCTCGCACCGGCGTGGTACGTCATGCTTGCCGCGGCGATCAGTCTGACGACATTGACCGCGAGCAGCGGTCTGATCAGAGGGGCCGGCGAACGCTGACGGCGGTTTGAGATGGCAGGCCCGAAAGCAGACGTTTCCAATGTCCGCGATGGGGCCAAAGCCGACCTTGATACCTTGCCTAAGAGCAGACGCTGCCGGCGCCCTAGCGCGATGTCGCCGGCACCACGGCGGAGCTGCGGCACCTAAAACATCGCCTCGTAGGCGCAGTTGACGGCCAGTTCGGAGATCGACGCCGTGTTCGGCAGTTGGACGATGAGGGCGACGAGTCGGGCCAGATCCTCGGGGCGCGTCATCTCCTCCCGCGGCACCGGCGCCTGCGCCGTCATGTCGGTCGCGACATAGCCCGGACACAGCGCGACCGAACGCACGCCGTCTGCGAAGGCCGCCTGGCGCACTGCATGCGACAGGGCGACCATGGCGAATTTACTCATCTGGTAACCGGCATTGCCGTTGCGCACGCGCTTGCCGGAGAGAGAGGCGACATTGACCACCCGGCCCCGTCCGTCCGCCCGCAGATGCGGCAGCGCGGCCTGGATCAACCGGAACGGCGCCTTGAGATTGACCGCGAGCATCTCATCGAGATCCTCTTCGGTGCCATCGGCCAGCGAGACGTTGCGCAGGATGCCGGCCGCGTTGACGAGGATGTCGATGCGGCCGAAGCGTGCCATCGTCGCCTCGACCCAAGCTCGTTCGGACGCGGGATCGGTCGCCTGATAGGCGAAGCTCATCATTCCCGCGGGTGCGAACCCTTCTCCGGGCGCCAGGGCCGGATCGCGGATGGCGAGGCTCAGCGCGACGCCCTGGCGCCCCAGCTCTTCCGCGATCGCCCGCCCGATTCCGCGGCTGGCTCCGGAGATCATCGCGACTTTCGTCATCGTCTCGATCCTCACAGGCGGGCCATGCGGCGGTCGATCGCGTCCTGGAGGTGATACCAGCCGCTGACGATCGGCAGGAACCAGGGCCGCCCGTCATAGAAGGGCACGGGAATTTCAGGGAACGCGGGGCTGTCGAAGGCGCTCGGCTGGTTCTGGTGACCGAGCAGCTTCAGAGCCGACTGGTGCCCGAGATAGGTCATGAGCGCCACGCCGTTGCCGTTGCAGCCGAGGGCGAAGTCGATGCCGTCGCGGCGGCCCATATGGGCGATCTTGTCGGCGGTCATGCCGACCTTGCCGCTCCAGCAATGGGTCACCCGGTAGCCGGCGAGTTGCGGCCAGACCTTGAGCATCATCGCGTGCAGGCGGGGCGCAGCATCCCGCTCCGGTAGATCGAGCATGCCCGGCCGACAGCCGAACAGCAGGCGCGTCCCGTCCGGGGACGGCCGCGAGTAGACCAGCTCGCGCTTGGAATCGGTGATCATGCGGCGGCCGGGGTTGATCTGCGCCATCAGCTCCGGCGGCAGTGGCTCGGTCGCGATCTGGTAGCTGCGCACGCCGACGATGCGCTTGCGCAGATCAGGATTGCCCTGGCCCGTGTAGCCGTTGGTGCCGAAGAAGACGTTTCGGGCCCGGATCGTGCCGCGGCCGGTCTCGACGCTGTGGAAACCGTTCGTGAGCGGCCCGACCTTCAGCACCGGCGCATGCGAGCGCAGCCTCGCCCCGCTCTCGGAGGCCAGGCGCCGCAGCGCGCGGTGATACTTTGCCGGATGCAGGCCGCCATATTCGTCGATGACGATGCCGCCATGGTAGAAATCGGTCTGGGTGACCTCGTGCTGGCGCGATTTCGGAATCTCATGAACCGTCACGCCGGTATGCTTGGCGAGGAGTTCGCCATGCCGCCGCAGGCGGTCATAATGGCGCGGGACGTGAGCCCCGAAATAGCGCCCGAAGACGCCGAGATCGGCATCGAGCTGCTTCTCGGCGATCAGCGTCCTCAGATGCTCATAGGACGAGATCGAATCCGCCAGCAGGCGCTCCATCCGCGCTCCATCGACGCCTTTGACCGCGCCGCCGATGACGAGCTTCTGGCCGCTGGAGACCATGCCGCCCGAGCGGGTCGAGGCGCCGGCGCCGAGCTCCTCGGCGTCGACCACGGTGACGTCGACCCCATTGCGCGCCAGTTCCGCGGCCGCCGACAGCCCGCAATAGCCGGAGCCCACGACCAGCACGTCGGTCGTCTCGGGTAATGCCGAGCGGTCCGTCGCCGGTGGCGCGGCATCCCACCAATAGGGATCGGTCGTAAAATTCGGCGCCAGAACGGCGGTTTCGTCAGGCATGATCGGCCGCTCCGAAGGATCTGATATTGGACAGGAAGGCGCGCGTGCGCTCGTGCTGTGGGTTGGAGAAGAAAGGACCCGGCGGGCCCTGCTCGACGATCTGTCCGTCCGCCATGAAGACGACGCGATCGGCGACCTCTCGCGCGAAGCCCATCTCGTGGGTGACGACGACCATGGTCGTGCCGTCCCGGGCGAGATCGCGCATCACGTCGAGGACGCCGGTGATGGTCTCCGGGTCGAGCGCCGAGGTCGGCTCGTCGAACAGGATCGCCTTGGGCTGCATCGCCAGGGCGCGCACGATGGCGACGCGTTGCTGCTGCCCGCCCGACAGCGCGGAGGGATAGTCGTCAGCCTTGTGGGCGAGGCCGACCTTGGCCAGCAGCGCCCGTGCCCGCTCTTCAGCCTCGGCCCGTGGCAGCTTGCGCCGGCGCTGCGGCGTCAGGGTCATGTTGCGGAGCACCGAGAGATGCGGAAACAGCGCATAATCCTGGAAGACCATGCCGATCTCGGTCCGGAGCACCTGCCAGGCGCTCTCCTTGTGGATGTCGACCGCCTTGCCCGCCACTGTGAGGCTGCCCTCGTCAGGCCGGACGAGCCCGTTGATGCAGCGGATCAACGTGCTCTTGCCCGAACCGCTGGGGCCGATCAGCACGAGCACGCTGCCGGGCGCGACGTCGAGATCGATGCTACGCAGCGCCTGGTGGCTGCCGAAGCGCTTGCCGATCCCGCGCAGGCTGATCAGGGGCTCTGCACTCATGCGGCAAGCTCGGCCAGATCGCGCTTCAGCTTCTCGCGCGCCTTGTGCAGACGGCCGCGCTTGTCGGCCAATTCGGCGCGCCGCGCTTCAAGCCGCGACTGCGCGGATTCGACGGATCGGGCCACAGCCTCGGGAGCAGGGCCGCCCGGCAGGGTGCGGCCGGCGACGCTAGCTGTGGGATCGAGGCTGCGCCGGACGAGATCGGCATCGAGCCCGATTGCTCGGCCGAGCTGGTCGCGGGCGGCGTCATCGACCATCTGCGTGGTGATACCGTCGGCCGCGAGCCCGGAATCCATCGCTGCGCGCACCACGGCGCCGACAATGTGATGGGCCTCGCGGAAGGAGAGATCGGCATCCCGCACCAGGATGTCGGCGAGATCGGTGGCCGAGGCGAAATCCTCCGTCACGCGGCGCTTCATCAGCGCGGCGTTGGGCCGGCCCGTCGCGATGATCAGGTCGAACAGCGAGAGGCAGCGCAGCACCTCCTCGCCCGCCTCCCAGACGCCGCGCATGCCCTCGCGATTGGCGTCGATCGTGTTGGTGAAATGCGTGCCCTTCACCGCCGCCGCCGCCGCGACATAGAGGCCGAGCAAATGTCCGGCCTTGCCCTTGAGATGTTCGATGACCACGGGGTTCTTCTTCTGCGGCATGATGCTGGAGGTGCCGGTGACGCGGTCGGGGAATTCGACCGTCTGGAACTCGTGTGAGACCAGCACATGATAGTCCTGCGCGACGCGGCTCCAGCCGATCGCGATCTGCGAGAGACCGTTCAGGATCTCCAGGCCGAAATCGCGTGTCGCGACCGCATCGAGCGTGTTCTCGACAAGGCCTTCGAAGCCGAGGGATGTCGCGATCGCGTGGCGGTCGATGGCGAAGGTCGTGCCGGCGAGCGCCCCGGCGCCGAGCGGGCTGATATTGGTTCTGGCCCAGGCATCGGAGAGCCGGCCGAAATCGCGCTCCAGCGATTGCGCGACACCGGCCAGGAAGAAGCCGTAGGTCACCGGCTGCGCCGGCTGCAGATGGGTGTAGCCCGGCATCACCGCCTCGCGGAAGCGGAAGGCGCCGTCGAGCGCATGCTCCTCGACGGAGAGCAGCGCCTGGCTGGCGTCGAGCAGCAGGTCGCGTGCCCGCATGCGGTCGAGCCCGGCGCTGAGATCGTTGCGGCTGCGGGCGATGTGCATGCGGCCGCCGGCATCGGTGCCGATCAGCTTGATGAGATGGGCCTCGTAGTTGAAATAGGAATCCTCCCGCTGCGGGTCGAGTTCGACGACGTCGGGCCCCTCGGCCTCCATCCGCAGCAGCCCGCCCGCCAGCGCCTTCGCCGCCTGCGGCGAGATCAGTCCGCACCGCGCGAGCATGAGCACATGCGCCTGGTTGAGGTCGCTCATATGCTCGAAGACGTTCTTGAAATCGCGGGCGAGGCGCGGCGCGTAGATGTGATCGCAGACCTCCTGAGCGACCTTTTCGGTCAGGCGACGGCTGACTTTGGATTCCATGGCGAGGTCCTTCGGGGAAGCGAGGAAAGCAATCAGGATCAGGGAAGCTGTGTGACGGGCTGCTCGACGACCGACGTGCCCGGCGCCACGCGGCTCCGGTCGGCCTTCAGGCGCCGTTCGAGCCAGCGTCCGAACCCGCTCAGCGTCGAGCAGATGATGAAGTAGATCAGCAGCACCGCGCCATAGACGGTGAAGGCCGGATTCCAGCCTTCCATCATCGTCGTCCGCTCGACGATGATCTGGCCGACCTTGAAGAACTCCGTCACCCCGACGAGCGCGCCGAGCGACGTGGCCTGCACGAGCAGCGTCAACAGTCCGACGAAGGGCGGCAGGATCGAGCGCAGCGCCTGCGGGCCGGCGATGAAGAGGTAGACTTCCCACCCTTTCAGGCCGAGCGCGGCCGCGCTTTGCCACTGGTGCTTGGGCACGGCGTTGAGGCCGGCCCGGACGATCTCCGTGCCGTTGGCGCTGCCCCAGAGCGAGAGGCCGACCGTGACCGCGGCGAAGGGCGAGAGCTCAAGGCCGAAGAGCGGCGCGACGAAGAACACGAAGAAGATGTTCACGATCAGCGGGATGTCGCGGAACAGCTCGACATAGATCTTCACGGCGATCCGCAGCCAGGCGAAGCGCAGGGTCGCCAGCGTTCCCAGCATGAAGGCGATCAGGGTCGAGAAAAACAGCGTCGCCAGCGCCAGCGAGAGCGTCATGCCGATGCCCTGAAGGATGAAGGGCAGGTTCTTGATCAGGAGTTCCATTGCCCCGCTCTCAGGTCCGGAACGGCGTGTTCAGCCGGTATTCGAGCCGGCTGGCGAAGAAGGAGAGCGTGAGGACGAGCGCGAGATAGATCACGCAGATCGCGGCGAACATCTCGATCGTCCTGAAATCCATGGAGATGCGGTCGATCGCGACGAAGGTCAGCTCGGCCAGCCCGATCGCCTGCAGATAGGAGGAGTTCTTGAGCAGCGAGATTGAGGTGTTCAGCATGGACGGCAGCCCGACGCGAACCGCCATCGGTGCGGCGACCAGCCGGAAGAAGCGCCAGGGCGAGAGACCGAGTGAGAAGGCCGCCTCCCGCAACCCCTTGCCGACCGTCTCGAGGCCACCGCGAATGTTCTCGATCTGGTAGGCGCCGGCCCAGAGCGTTAGGCTCAGCACGCCCGACCAGAACAGCGAGAGCCTCAATCCCAGCCCCGGCAGGCCATAGAAGATGAAGAAGAGCTGAGCGAGCAGGGGGGTGTTGCGGATGACCTCCACATAACCCACGACGACCTTGTCGAGCACTGGCACCTGCAGAACGCGAACAGCCGCGCCGCAGAGCCCCACCGCGATCGAAAGCACGATCGACAGAGCACTGACCTGAATAGTCAGCCACAGGCCACGCATCAGCGCCGGCCACTGGGCCGCAAGATAACCGAAGTCGAATTCCATGGTCGCGCCGGCCTCTAGATCGAGGGAGGAGCCGGAGGCGGTTTCCCGCCTCCGGCCATCTAAGGATTCGGTTCAGCGCGCCGTCGGCTTCGGCTTGGTGAAGGCGTCGGTGTAGAAGGGGCGGATCTCGGCCGGGATCCACTTCTCGACCCATTTCGCGTAGAGGCCTTCGGCCTTCATCCGGTCGAGCGCGGCATCGACATAGGCCAACCAGGCCGCCTCGTTCTTGCGGACGCCCACCGCCGCGTCGGAGATGGCGAAGGGCTCGCCGACGAGGCGCAGGGAGGGGTCCTTGGCCGCGATGACGATCAGCGTGGCCGCGTCATGGGTATAGGCGTCGCCGCGGCCCTGCTTGAGCGACTGGAGCGCGTCGGAGGCCGTATTGAGCCGCAGGCTCTCGACCTTCGGCATGGTGTCCTCGAACCATTTCGCCTGGGTCGAGCCCTTCAGCATGATCACGGTCTTGCCGGCGACGTCGTCGAGCTTCTTGATCGGGCTGTCCTTGGCGACGAGCATGTCCGACCCGCCCCAGCGATAGGGCTTGGAGAAGTCCACGACGCGGGCGCGCTCCGGCGTCACGCCCAGCGTGGCGATGAGCAGATCGACCTTCTTACCGTTGAGCTGCGGAATCCGGTTTTCGGCGGTGACGCAGGTCAGCTCGATCTTGTCGGCCGAGCCGAAGGCCCAGGTTGCGATCTGGATCGCCATGTCAGTCTCGACCCCGGCGAACTTGCCGGTTTCGTCCTTGTAGCCATAGGGCGGCTGGTCGCAGCGGACTCCGGCTTTGAGCAGGCCAGCGGACTTGATCGCTTCGGGAAGCGGAGGCAGGCTCTGAGCCTCGGCATGAAAGGCAAAGCCGAGGCCGGCGAGCGCCGACAGGGCCATGCGGCCGGCGGAAATGGTCTTGGTCATCCGTTGTCCCTCTGTTGGACCGATGTTTCGGTTCTCGGTGGCAGAAAGCCGGGCATTGCCGGCGGTGCGGCGGCCTGAGGCCGCTCGTCGGTGTGAGGCCGTGGGTCCAAATCGTGAGCGCCGGGATCGCGGAGGCCGGAGCCGGTCAGAACCAGGGTGACGTGGCGCCCGGCGAGACATCCGTCGCGGGCCATCGCCTCCAAGGCTGTCAGTCCTGCGGCAGCGGAGAGTTCGGCGTGGAGACCGCAGGCTGCCAGCGCCGCCTGAGCCTGGCGGGCCGCCGTGTCGTCGACGGGAACGGCAAGCCCGCCGGTCGCTCGCAGGGCGGCGAGCGCCTGAAAGGTAACTGTCTCGCCCGCGGTCGAAACCTGGGCGGTGTGCCCCTCGTACCGTAAGCGATAGTCCTCGCCAGCCATCACGCGGGCGAGCCGGGGAAAGGGCTCGACGGCGATCAGCCGGGGCGGGATACCGCCGATCTCTTCGAAACCGAGCCGGAGGCCGGAGAGAAGATCGCCGCGTGAACTCGGCACGACGATGATGTCCGGCCGCTCGGAGCCGGAGAGTTCGGCGGAGAGCGTCTTGTAGCCCTCGATGCCGAATGGGTCGGTGCCGATGGCCGGAAGACGGTAATTGGTGGCGGCGAAGGCGCCTTCGGTGACGCGGTGCGCCAGATGCTCCCAGCGTCCCAGGCTGTCGGGGGCCTCGACCAGTCGCGCGCCATGAGCTGCGATAGCGCGGCGATAGGACGGCGCCAGTGCTGCCGTAACGGCGATCTCGGTGGGGAGTCCGGCACGGGCCGCATAGGCCGCAATCGACAGGCCGCCATTGCCGCTCGACGCGGCCACGACAAGTGGAACGTTGCAGGATAGGGCGCGGGCGATGAGCCGAGCGCTCATCCGGTCCTTGTGTGAGCCGGTCGGGTTGCACCATTCCAGCTTCGCCGTCAGCCGGCCGACCTTCATCGTCTGTGCCAAGGTCGGCAGTTCGACGCAGCGGGTCCCACCTTCGCCGAGCTCCAGGGTCTCGGGCAGGCGGATCCCCCTGCTTCGGTCGGCGTAGACGAGTTTCAGGTTCGAGGCGTGGCCCTCGCTGGCACAGCGGGGGCACCCGGCGGCATACGTCTCGACAGGCCAAGCAGCGTCGCAGCGCAGGCAGATCATCCCGCTCGGAACAGTCGTCGCTACGATGGGGTGCGCGCTGGACATGGACAAAAGTATTGCGACCGCCAGATATCTGGTCAAATCTCAGTTTTTTAGCCTTCTATTCACCTGTGATATGGGGTCAGCATGAATCTTCGGCACGTGGATGCCTTCCGAACCATCATGTTGCGGGGCTCGATGACGGCGGCGGCGCAGGAGTTGCGGACGTCGCAGCCCAGCATCAGCCGTCTGATCGGAGAACTGGAGACGGAGATCGATCTCAGGTTGTTCGAGCGTCGGGCCGGCCGGTTGCGTCCGACACCGGAGGGTCTCGCCTTCTACCGGGAGGTCGAGCGCAGCTTCACTGGCCTCGAAAACTTGACCTCTGCGGCGCGCGATATCCGCGCCTTCGGCACGGGGCGGCTGCGCATCGCCGCCATGCCCGTGATGGCGCTTGGGTTCATCCCGCGCTGCATCCGCAAGTTCAAGGAGCGCTTTCCGCGCGCCATCATCTCGCTGCAGATGGGCAATGACGGCACGGTGACGCGCTGGATGTCCTCGTCCTATTGCGACATTGGCTTCGTCGCCAACGTCATCGACATTCCGCAGGTCGAGCATCAACCTCTCTACGCCGTGCCCGGTGTCTGCGCATTGCCTCCGTCCCATCGACTGGCGTCGCACGATACCATCTATGCGAGAGATCTCGATGGTGAGGCATTCATCTCGCTCTCCCTAGAGGATGGTGCGCGAACGCGTGTCGACCGGGCGTTTGATGATGCCGGGGTGCGCCGCCAGATGACGTTGGAGACGCCCTTCAGTGCGGCGATCTGCGCTCTCGTGGAGCAAGGCCTCGGCCTGGGGCTCGTAAACCCCATCGCGGCGGACGACTACCGGCACGCCGAGATCGTCTTCAGGCCCTTCCGACCGCAGGTGATGTTCCACGGGCACGCGATGTTCCCGAGCCGCAATCGCGAGGATCCACTGGTTGAGGGCTTCTTGTCGGTGGTCCGGGAGGAACTCGCCGGCTATCAGCGCCCGCTGGTCGAGGGTCGAAAGAGCGCTAGCAACGGTAGATAAGTGTCTTGGGCTCAGCCGCGCGGCAGAGCGGCTCAGCCATGGCGATCCGGTGAGATCGCAAATTGGACGTCGGCCACGCCTCGCAACTCGGCAACAGCCAATAGCTGCCATCTACGCGATAGCGCCAACTCCGGACATTGGCTTGTTGCCGGAGAACGGACATTCCGTGAGCAGCGCTTCCGGCGCCAAACTCCGCCTTCCCAGCCAACTGCCTCGCGCAGAGGAGGCGAAGGCGCTTTGCTCCGGTAACGAAGTTAAGGTGGACAAATCGGTAGGGTTCGCCTGCGAGCTATGTTACCTTACGGAATCGTTAACTTCGCCCAAATCGGGCATGCGTTGGTGACGACGCCCAGTTCGCAATTGACGGCGTTTGCTGCGGACGAATGCCATGAAGGTCATCAGACGGCGTCTGGTCGCGGTTGCCGCGTTGCTCATGATACCCGTGACCTTTGAAGCTCAGGCACGCGACGAGACGATCGAACGCCTGCGCCTCGGCTCAGGCTTCGAGATCGTCATCGGTGACAGGCAGCCTGATCCGGGAGGACGGCTGCTCGAGGCCCTCGCGATCTGGGTCGGTGCGAAGCTGGGGCAGCCGGTGCCCGCTGCGTTGCCTAGGCTGGTGTTCAGACCGAATAATCAAGTCGCTGCTTTGCGTCTCAAGCAATATGCGTCTGAGCTTGTACAGCAGCAGGGGCGGCCAAGCATCATCTCAATCTACGACGCTCGTGAGAGAGTTATCTACATAGAAGAATCATGGACCGGTGCAACGGCAGCGGATTTGTCCGTTCTTGTTCACGAGCTGGTTCATCACTTCCAGGAGGCGCATCCGACCAAATTTGAGTGTGATGCAGCGCGCGAGGCGAAGGCCTTCGAGTTGCAAGAAAAGTGGCTGAGATTATTCGGGGAATCTCTTGAAGAGGACTTCCAGATCGATCCGTTCACACTGCTAGTCAGGACTTCCTGCGGAATGTAGGTTTCAACCGAGCCGAACGCCGTCAATCGGCTTGCTCGCCCTTCGGCTTAGCGCCACAAGCGGACCTTGACGACTTGCCCAGAAGCAGACGCGAGCGGTTCTGGTGCGAGGTCCCATGTTGCGCCCACAGGGGACGTCAGCGTCTTGCCCGAGACTTGATAATCAACCCGGGAAAGCCACTCTGGCCGTCGATCGCGGCAAGAACATCCAAAGCGCCCGATGGCAACGCAACCGTAAACTCCACTTCTGCAAGCCACCCCCTTCATGGGATGACCACCTCCGCCACCAAACCACCGCCAGTGCGGTTGGAGAGCCTGACCGACCCGCCGATGGTCGCGGCCAGTTGCTGGGCGATGGCGAGGCCGAGCCCGGTACCGCCGGTCTCGCGGTTGCGCGACCGTTCCAAACGGAAGAAGGGCTGCATGGCGGCGGCCAGCATCTCCTCCGGAATGCCGGGGCCGCGGTCCAGCACTGTGATTGCGATGGCGCCGTCCTCTCTTCGTTCCACGTCGATTTCTGCTGCGCCCGCGAATTTCAGGGCGTTGTCGATGAAATTCGACAGGATGCGCCGCAGCGCATCCGGTTTGGTGGAAGCGACCCCATCGATCCGGCCTCCAGCCGAGACCGCCTTGCCGGTATCCTGATAATCATAGGCGATGCTGTCGATGAAGGAGGCCAGGTCGATCCGCGTCTTCTTCTCGCCGTTGCTGTGGGCGCTGCGGGCCTCGATGTGGCATTGCTGGCACGAATCTTCACCATTCGTGCCAGCGAGGGCTTCATCGCGTTGTTCTGCGCGCCCCTGATCACGGCGATCACGGAGGCCGCGCCGCAAGTCAGACTGCGCTTCGCTCCGAAGCCCGGGAAGGATGCCGCACCATTGCGGGACGGCGAGGTCGACCTCGAATTCGGCGTGCTCGGAGCCTTCGCCCCCGAAATCCGCGCGCAGCTCGTCTTCCGCGACCGCTTCGTCGGTGTGGCACGGGCCGGACATCCGCTGTTCGACGGGCCTCTGTCGCCGCAACGCTATGCAGCGTGCCGGCACGTCGTGGCCTCCCGCCGCGGCGTCTTCACCGGCCCCGTCGACGAGGCACTGGTCGAGTTCGGTCTTGAGCGCAATGTCGTCGCAGTGGTGCCGGGCTTCCCGGACGCACTCACGGCCGCCAGCCATTCGGATCTGGTCGCTCTCGTTCCTGCGTCTTGCGTCGGTCGCGACGAGGCTGCCAGGCGGAAACTGGTGGCCTTCGATCTGCCGGTGCGGACGCCCGAGATCGCGGTCTCGGCCATGTGGCACCCCCGCATGGAGGCAGACCCGGCCCATCGCTGGATGCGGGAGGCCATGATCGCGGCATGCCGGGACGCTGTCGCGACCTTGCGGGAATAGCGGCTGTCTCAGGCCGATGGCGGCGTCGCCGCAGGATCCATCCAGACCGCTTCCCAAAGATGGCCGTCAGGATCGACGAAGCTCCGGTTGTACATGAAGCCGAGATCCTGCCTCGGATTGATGTCGGCGATGCCGCCACGGCTCGCCACCGCGCCATTCATCCGATCGACGTCTTCGCGGCTCTCGCAGGAAAGCGCGAGCATCACCTCGCTCGCAGTGGCCGGCGGAATCGGGCGGGTGGTGAAGCCCTGCCATTTGGCATGGGTGAGCAGCATCACATGGATGGTCTCGCTCCAGACCATGCATGCCGAACCGTCGTCGCTGAACTGGGGATTGTTGACGAACCCCAGCGCTTCATAGAACGCTTGGGCGCGCGCGAGCTCGGTGACGGGCAGGCTCACGAAAATCATCCTGGTCATTTCATCACTCCTTCGAGGCAGGCGGGCTCGCCCCCTCTGTCCAAGCTGCACCGCGATGACCACCATCAGCGGTACTTGCCAGGGAGTGATAGGAGCGGGGCGGCGCTCGAACATTGATGTTTGGTAAGAAGTCGCTCCGGCCCTCGATCAGCGGGTGTAGGCGATGGTGCGCCGCAGGCGACTGAGGCTTTCCGGCGTGATCCCCAGCCAGGCTGCGATGTAATGCTGCTTCAGCCGCCTGTGGAGCCCGGGCTCGCGGCGAATGAAGTCGCGGTAGCGCTTCATGGCGCTGTCGTGCCGGAACGAGATCTCGTCCGGTTCCTTGTCGATGATCCAGTGCTGCTCCATGTAGCGGATGTAGAAATCGGCGATGTCCGGGAAGGTGGCGACGAGAGCCCTGAAGGCGGCGAATTCGTATTCGAGAACGGTGCTGTCCTCGATCGCCGTGATGGTGAAAGCGCTCGGCGCGCCCAGCAAGGTGGCGCTGACAGATGCCGCGATGCGGTTCTCGGGAAAGAAATACTTCACGATCATATCGCCGCCGGGCCCGACATAATGCTGGTAAAACAGCCCCTCGACCACGAAGGCGTAGGTCGCCGGAATGTCTCCAGCCCTGATGAAGACCTCGTCCTTTCGGTATTGCCTGGGACGCAGAAGGGTCGCCCAGGCGCTCTCGGCCGCCTGCGACAGGTCGGTGTAGGTCCGGATCTTCGCGAAAAAGGAATCCTTCATGGCCGTTCAGCCTGCAGGCTGGCTGCGGCAATCTCCGGCGGCACGCGACGCCAAAAGGCGGGTTGCGGCGCCCACTAGAACGCAAGCTTTCGAGCCCGTCTTCACGTTCATCCCCCGCAGGCTCGTCGCGTTCGATCATCGGACCGAAGCCCGCACTCCACTTTTCGGGCCGATGCCTCAGACCGGACACATATGCAACGATCCGACGCGGAAAACCATCGGCTTCCCGCCTGGGCCGGAGGGACCATCCGTCTTTGTCTCGAGATGCGCGGCGCGCTGGGGCCGCCCGGAAAGCGGGTGGAGAGCCCCGCTGAACCAAGGTTTCCTCGCAGGCAGCAGCGGCCGCCTGGGCCGCCCCATTGCGAGGCCAGCCATGAACACAAGCACCGGACTTTCCGCCACGGATCTGCTCGATCACATGTTCGCGGTGGAAATGCGCTTCCTCCAGCAGGACGACGCCGATCTCGACCTGCTCGCGACCGCCTTCCATCGCGGTGTCATGGTGCACGAGCCCGCATCGCTGCCCTATGCCGGCGATTGGCGCGGGCTGGACGGCGTCGGGCGCCTGTTCAAGACCATGCGCGACACCTGGAGCGAACTGGCAGTCGAGGGTCTCCAGGCTGCCCAGAGCGGCGACACCGTCCATATGAGCTGCCGCCTGCGGCTTACCGCGCGCCGCAGCGGCACCACGCTTTCGCAGCCCTTCGCAGAGGTCCTGCGCTTCGAGGACGGGCTGCTCATTGAGGGCATGCCCTTCTACTTCGATACCGCAGCGATCCGTTTCGCGCTGGACTGACCCTGCTGACCGTATCGCCCCAAATCGGCTCTAGGCGCCGTTCAAAGCCGGAGGCCGTGCAGCGCCAGGAGCGGAAGCTCATCTGATGCCGCGAACCAGACATTGCGGCGGATGGCAGCACACGCTGGTGGCGTCAGAACTTGACTGCGAGCCGGGCATTGAAGGCATGATCGGTCGCGCGCGACGCGAGTTGCCCGTCATAGGACAGCCCGATTTCGGCTTCTGGCGAGAGATTCAGCGCGAGGCCGGTGCTGACGACCAGCGCGTCGCGGGCGATCGGAGCGCCCGCGATCGAGAAAGGCGCGCCGCCGGAGAAGGCCTGGAGCGACACCGGGGTGACGTCGCCCGCCGCGTGCCGCCAGCCGAGCGTACCGTTTATCCGCGCCACGCTGCTGCCGAGATCGAAGCTCATCTGAGCGCGCAGGCCGAGCGTGGCGAAGGCGACGGCCGTGGTCTGCGCCCTGGCAGTAAGCGCGGCAACGCCGCCTGTCTCAGTAAAACCAGCACTACGGAGATTGACATAGGCGAGATTGACGAAAGGCTCGATGGTGGCCCGCCCGAGGTCGAAGCGATAGGCGATCTCACCGAAAGCCTGCAGGCTGCGGGCGCCGTAATCGGAGCGCAGCTCCTCGCCGAAGCCGGAGAATACGGCGCTGCGCCGAGTGTCCAGCTCATGCCAGGCATAGGTGACCCCGCCACTCAGCCGGAAGCGGTCGAGTTCAGCTCCGCCATAGAGGCCGATATGGTAATTGTCCGCCTCGCCGCGGGAGCGACGCCGAGCGATCTCGAAGGTCGAGCGCGAGTAGCCCGCCATGACGCCCAGCCGCGCCTCCGACGCCACCGGAACATCGAAACCGGCAAGCAGGCCACCGCTTGAGCGTGTGAGGGAGGCGGCGTTGCCGTCGCCGCGTGTCTGGCCCCAGGAGCCGAAGCCACGCGCCCACAAGGCAAAGCCCTCGCTTGCCCCCGCCGCGACCGCCCCGTGGCTGGAAGCATAGGCCAGTGTTGCGATCCGCGGCGCGCCAATCCCGTCGAATGCGGCGCGAATCCGGTCCGACACCGCGTTGCGAACCTCCTGGCTGCCCTCGATCAGCACCGTCTTGGCCGACGCATGGATCTCGCCCGACAAGCTGTCATAGGCGCGCCGGGCCTCGCCCTCGTCGCGCAGCTGCGTGAAACTCAGCCATAACGGGTTGGCATAACCGAGGCTTTCCAATCCGAGGGCTGTCTGGGTCTGGTTTCGCGTTTGCGCGATCGCTGCGAACGGCAGGTCGTTACGCAGCAGGGTCAGCCTGACATTGTTGGTGTCGTATTCCAGCCTCGGATCGAGGAAGAGGAAGTTGGAACTGACATCGTCGAAGCGACCCTCGACGCCCTGACCAGCCGTCAGGATGGTGTAACGCTGGTTCGCCCAATAAGTGCCTTCCTCGCCGATATGGACCACTGAGCCGCCGGAGAGGCGCGCCTTGCCGCTGGCACGGATCAGGTCGCTCGACGAGCCGCCCGGGCTGACCTCGACCGCATAGGTTGCGCCATGCTCGAAGCCGATGTCGCCGGAGACGGTGAGCGTGCCGATCGAATTGCCCGGAGCGATGGTCGCACCGGCATGGATCGTGGTCGGTCCGACGCTGCCGTTGCCTTGCAGGCGGCTGCCGGACAGGACATCGAGCCCGCCGCCGAGCGCGCCGTTGACGATGAGCGTGCCCGCGGACACTGTGGTCGAGCCGGAGAAGCCGGAGCTGTCGCCGGTCAAGGCAAGGGCTCCGCCGCCGGCCTTGGTGAAGCTGCCGGTGCCGGACAATACGCCCGCCAGGCTGGCATCGTTTCGCTGGTTGAAGACGACCGCGCCGTTATTGGTGATATCGCCGGAGATCGATGCGGCGTCGCCGATCAAGGTGCCGGCGGTAACAAGCGTGTTGCGATAAGAGTTCGCTCCGCTCAGCGTTAGGGTGCCCGCGCCGGCCTTGATCAGATCGCCATAACCGTAGACGCCGCCTGTCAGCGTTGCATCGTGGCCGTTGGTGTCCACCGTGCCATTGCCGATCAGCAGCAGGGGGCGATCGGTATTGAACGAGGCACCGAACCGCAGCGCTCCCCCCAGGAAGGTAACGGCCGTTCCGCCAGCGCCCAGATTGGCGTCGCGCGAGACCTGCAGGGTTCCGGCCTCGATCAATGTGCCGCCGGAATAGGAGTTCGTGCCAGTCAGGCTCGTCATCCCGGTGCCGGACTGAAGGACGATGCCGGCGCCGGAGATGGCGCCACCGAAACTGTATAGATTCGAGCGGTTGAAGCGCAGCACAGCGTCGTTTGAGACGTCGCCGGCGAGTTCGCCCGTCGTGCTGCCATCGCCGATCTGGAGCGTGCCGGCCGCGATCGTCGTGCCTCCGGCATGGCCAGCGCTGCCGGTCAAGGCCAGCGTTCCCCAACCCTCCTTGACCAGGTTGCCGCTACCGCTGGTCGAGCCGCCGAGGACGAAACGCGTGCCGGCAGCGGTCTCGATCGTGCCGGTGCCGGCAAGCGTGACCGAGCGGCCGCTGGTGATGTCGGCCAGCGTCATCAGGCGGCCACCGCCGTCGAAGGCGATGGCGGAAGCTGCACTGCCGAGATTGGCGTCGGCGACGATGGCGAGCGTGCCGTCGCGGATCACCGTGCCGCCGGAATAGCCGTTCGTGCCGGTCAGCAGCAATGCGCCGGGGCCATCCTTCAGCAGGCGCCCCACGCCGGTGATGGTTCCGGCATAGAGGCTGTCCTGCACCTGATTGACGGTGAGGTCGGCGCCGCCCAACGCGATCTCGCCGCCCGTGCTCGCCAGGAAGGCCATCGAGAGATCATGCCCGGCGAGGTCGAGCTTGCCGCCGGTCAGCACCCAATCGGTCATGGTTGGCAGGGCGCCGGCGCTTCCAGCTCTTATCGTGCCGGCAGTGAGCAGGGTGCCGCCCGCCCAGCTGTTGGTGCCGGTGAGGAGAAGCGTGCCGTCCCCCCATTTGATCAGCCCGCCGGCGCCGCCGGCCGGGCCGGACAGAGTCAATGTGGTGCCGGCATCCGTCTCGATCGCGCCGGTGCCGAGCAGCGCGACGTTGCGGGTGGAGAGGATGTCCGACGTCGTGCGCAACGCGCCATTGTCGAATGTCAGCCCGCCGCTGGCCGCGCCGAGATTGGCGTCGGCCGAAACCTGCAACTTGCCACCCGAGATGACCGTGCCGCCGCTGTAGCTGTTCGCGCCGCCGAGGATGAGCGTGCCGTCGCCGGTCTTCTCGAAACCGGCCGTGCCGGTGAGCGTTGCGTCGATCCCGGCCGTCTCGCCATCGAGCACCCTGATTTCCGGCGTGGTGATGGTGATGCCGCCGCCGCTATAGCCATGCAGGTCGAGGCTGTCGCCGGTCAGTGTGTAGCTGCCGCCGGCAAATTGCAGCCCGACGGCGCCCAGCGCACCGTTGACGCTGTCGAGCGTGACGGTGCCCCCCGGGCCCCGGAACACGCCATAGCCGCTGCCCCATTGCGTCGGCGTTGCGCCGCCGAGGTCCAGCCAGTTCTGATTGGTGGCAGTCCAGCTACCACTGGCGCCACCGGCCGATGTCGTGCCCCATAGCTGCAGGATGTTGACGCCATTGGCGCCGACGAGCACATCGACCCTGCCGCTTTGCGAGGTGTCGACGCTGTAATTGTAAGCGAACGGCCCGGTGTTGGGCACCGTCCCGACGGGAAGGCCACCACCCGACAGGGTTCCCGTATAGGTGAAGGCGCGGTGGTAGCCGAGCGCGGGTTGGGAGCTGCTGGCGAGATTCAACGTCCCGCCATTGAGGGCGAGGTTGCCGTTGACGCGCGTCGTCGCCGAGCCGGCTGCTGACGATCCGTAGCCATGCAGCCGGTAGTCGTAAGCGCTGCCGGAATTCAGCGTCAGCGTGCCATCGACGATGAGGCCGGCGGCATCCGAAGGCCGGAGGGTGCCCCCGCCATTGACGGTCACGTTGCCGTTGACCGTGAGCGCGTTCCAGCCGGAAGGCGCGAGCGTGCCGCCGTTGTTGACGGTCGTCGCGCCGATGCTGCCGCCGCCTTCGACCCGGCCGCCGCCATCGATGCTGACGGTGCCGCCGAGACGTGCGGTATCTGCCATCCGAAGCGTGCTGCCGGCGATTGTTGTCGGCCCTGAGAACCCCCCGCTATCGGCCGTGAGGATCGTCGTACCGGCGCGGAGGTCGATCGCGCCTGCGCCCGAGACTGCTCTGGTGAATGTGTAGCCGCTGGAGGTGTGGTTGAAGACCAGCCTGCCGGTGCCGGCACCGAACTGGATGTCGCTGGCGAGTGTCCCAGGTGCGGTCGCGGCTTGCCCGGCAGCCGCGCCGATATTGATGGTGCCGACGCTGCCCAGGTTCTTGGCGACCTCGATGTTCCGGCCCCCGCCAGCGCCGGCCCTGCCGCCGTCGGCGACCGTAAGTTCGGCACTGCCGCGGTTCGCGATCGTGAGCGTATCTGCCGTCAGGCTCGACGTGGCCCCGGACACCAGGGCCGATGCCGTGCCGGCATCGCCAAGCACGAGACTGCCGGCTCCCAGATGCGAGCCGTTGCCGGTGATGCTGATCGTGCCGGCCCCGCCGATCGCCGTTCCGGCGTTGATCGAGCCGGCGAGAACGGTGCCTCCATCGGAGACCGTCAGGCCGCCCTGACCTTGATTGCCAACGACAAGCGGACCGTCGACGGTCCATTTCGCTCCAGCCCCCGAGACCGAGACGGCTGCGGTCGAACCCGCGCCGTTTGCGATCTGAGCATTCATCGCCGTGAGCTGCGCTCCTGCCGAGAAGGCGAGCGTTCCGGCGTCGATCGCCATGTCGCCGCGAAAGGCCGTCGCAGCACCCGACAGGGTCCAGGTGCTCGCGCCGCCCTTGTTGAAATCCGAGAAGCCCAGATATTGCGAACCTAGTCCGCTGAGATCGAAGCCCGCATTCGTCGCGCCGCCGAGAATGAGGGTCGCATTACTGCCGCCGACCACCTTGCCGACCAGATCGTATCCCGCCTGCAACTCGACCGAGTTGCCGCTGCCGTTGAGGGCAATCGCCGCGCCTTGCGAGCCGGGAACAAAGCCCTGGCTGTCGCCGCCGCGCACCTCTCCGGCGATGAACAGGGATGTCCCGCCACGCAGCACCTCGATGCCCGAGCCGCCATCGCCTCCGCGGCCGGCGGATGATTGCTCGCCGAGCCCGCCGCGGCCGGCGGATGATTGCTCGCCGAGCCCGCCGCGTCCGCCAGATACTTGCGCGCCGTTCTGAACCGTAACGTTGGCTCGGCCGTCGACGAAAATGCCTGCACCGCCGCCGCCGCCGAACAATGCACCGTTGACATCGCCACCGCCGCCGCCGGTCGCAGTCCCGCCCACTGTGATGGTCGCGGGCCCGGCTACACGAATGCCGTCGCCTCCCCAGCCGGGCGAAGCAAGATAGCCGGCCCTGCCACCCTTGCCCCCGAGGGCATGGCTATCCGACGACAGGGAGATGATCGTACTGCCGCCGCTCGTCGCGACGACCTCGATGCCGGCACCGCCACGGCCGCCGTTTCCGTTCGTTCCGAAATTGCCGCGAGCGCCATCCGTCATGCCGCTATAGCCGTAGCTCGAGCCGCCATTGCCTCCGCCTCCGAGGCCGCCGCCGTCGCCGCCGTTGCCGCCCTGAGCGGTCGTCGCAAAAAGGCTGATCTGTCGGCCGTAGAGCGACAGCAGACCGGCGCCGCCGGCACCGCCGTCTCCAGCGGAGCCGCCGGGTCCGCCATCGCCCGGATACATGCGGATCGGCAAACAGCCCCGACCTCCCGGAAGGCAGGTTTGCGACACATAGGCCCCCGAGCCCGATCCTCCGTCGCCGCCGTCTCCGCCTCGGCCGCCATTGCCGCCCTGCAGAGTCGCATTCGTGGTCGTCACGACAAGGTTAGGCGGTGGGACCCAGTGAAACCCGACCGACGAAGGGCCGAAGACGAGCTCTTGACCCGGCAAAGACAACCCCGCGGCACCGCCGCCGCCACCACCGCCACCGCCTCCACCAGCGCCCCCATGTCCGATGAAGGGGTCTCTATAGGAGTTGCCGCCGTTCGCTCCGGTTCCGCCATTGCCGCCATCCCCGCCGACCAGGTTGATCGTCTGGTTTGCCGTCAGCAATGTCCCGTAGAAATCGAGACCGACGGCTCCCCCGCCACCGCCGCCGCCACTGCCGCCATCATGTCCCGGGGCGCCGGCAGCGCCATGCGAGGGCGAGCCTCCTGCCGAACCGGACTGCCCGACATGGCCGAGATATCCGGGTGGAATCGACGGCAGAACGGATGAATTGCCGCTGATGTCGCCGCCAGCGCCGCCGCCATGGCCGGCCACGCCGCTGCCGCCCTTGCCGCCTGTGGACCCGCCGCTCGGCCGGGCATTGGCCCCGCCACCTCCGCCACCGCCGCCGCCGGAATATTCGCCACCGAGGCTACCTGCTTGTCCCGTGGTGGGGCGACTGACGCCGTGGGCACCGCCGGCTCCTCCCTTTCCGCTGACTTGCCCCCAGGCGGGCAGTGCCAACACGAGTGGCGCGCAGGAAGCGGCTGATCCGGCCAGAGCGAGCCAGACGCGCAGCATCGCGGTCGAGCAGGCGAGGTGGCTCGATCTGCGGAGGGGAGGGAACGCGGCCATCGTCTACGGGTTCGCCGGGGTCAGTTCCGCCGCCAGATCACGGACAGCGGTCCTCAGCCCTTCGAACATGGCGAAGTCGACCTTGCTCGCGACGACGAAGATGCCGAGCCTGCGATTGGGCGAGAGCACGACATAGCTCATGAAGCCGCCGATTCCGCCGCTTTTGCCGAGGAGGAGAGGCACCCTGTCCTTCGGCCGGCTGACGATCCAGCCAAGCCCCATCCCCTCGGAGTCCGTCGCCTCGACGCCGACCAGGCGGGAAAGCCCGTCATGCGGTCGCCAGAGCGC
The DNA here is from genome assembly GCF_001898115.1 of Allobosea sp. 67-29. Lineage (GTDB taxonomy): Bacteria > Pseudomonadota > Alphaproteobacteria > Rhizobiales > Beijerinckiaceae > Allobosea. The sequence goes on from NZ_MKSQ01000014.1 coordinate 326,227, forward strand.
ATGTGCGAGCGTCCGTGCCGGCCGCCCGGCCGCATCGTCGGCAAGGTGCCAGCGCATCCACCTCACCATGTCGTCGGCCGTGGTGTAGATGCCGGCGCTGGCCTGCATCACCTCGCTCGCCTCCCAGTTCGGGTCGGGCTTTCCGAACGGGTCGAGCCCGGTCATCAGCCGAGGCTTCTGTGCCTCCGAGAGGCGCAAGGTCGTATCTGCCATCCCGAGCGGCTTGGTGATGCGCTCGCCGACCAGTTCCGCGAACGGCTTTCCGCCGGCCTGGCCAAGCGCCTCGCCGAGCAGGCCGAAGCCGAAATTCGAGTAGATTGCGGTCGTGCCCGGGCGATAGGCGGGCCGATGGCTCGACATCCAGTCCCAGTAATACGAGGCCTTGTAGGCCGCGAACGGGTTTTTCTCGTCAGGCGGCGTCGCCGGATCGGGCATCTCGCGCGGCAGGCCGGCCGAATGCGTTGCAAGGTCGAGCAGCGTGACCGGCCTGTCTTCGAAAGCCAGCGGCGTCTTCCCCGGCGGAGCATAGCCGGCAAGCGGCGCATCGAGCGCAACCTGTCCGGTGGCCGCCATGGCGGCGAGCACATCGGTCGCGAAAACCTTCGAGACCGAGCCGACGCGGACGATCGAACGGCCATCCGGCTCCTTGCCGCTGCCCGGGGCGATCTCGCCATATCCCGCAATGAAGCTATCCTCGCCGCGGACGACGGCGAGGATCAGGCCAGGGGCGCGCGCGTTGAGGAACATTCCGACGCCGGCCATCGACGCCGCATCGCGCAGCGCGAGATCTTCGGCTTCCGCCCGCTGCGCGCCCGCGGTCGATGCGATCGCAAACAGGGAGCAAAGCAAGAGCCGTACGATTTTGCGGGCCGGCAAGGATCTCGGTTTCAGTTCGTCGAGGCGCGGGGGGCGGCGAAAAGGCATAGGCGGAGGCGGGTCCATCGAACGATGTCCGCATTGAGATCGCCCGCCCGCCGGGCGGCAAGCACTGTTCGACGAACAGACATGCGGGTTCGACGAACGGCGCCCCGAGCCGAACTCATCGTGAGGAATCGGTTAAACGGCCGAAGATCGAGACCCCGCGAATCGGCCGCGGTTCTCAGACGCCGAGGCGCTTTCGCAGCTCCTGCCGATATTGTCGTGAGACCGGCCAGCCCTCGGCCACGCGGTTGAGTCCAACGGTCCAGCGATCGCCGGCGCGTCGGTCGAGGCCGTTGACATGCTGCAGGTTGACGATCGCCGTGCGGTGAATGCGCAGGAACGAGGCTGACGGCAGCATTCCGGTCCAGAGCGCGAGAGGGCGTAGATCCAGCACGGCCGAACCATCGTGCAGCCAGACCTTCACATAATCACGCGCAGACCGGACGCCGAGGATGGTTTGCGGCTCGACCCCGATGACCTGCCCCGGTCGGCGCAGATAGATCAGCGGGACGAACGGTCTCGAGGCGCCGGCAACGGCCCGTCCGTCCTGGAAGGAACCATAGCGCGCCAGCGCGATCAGCTCGGCGCATTGGAAGAGCGCTTTGATGTCGGCGGGCGGCCAGCGTCGGATCGCCGTGGTCGCATCGAATCCAATGCAGGCGCGCAATCGTCCCTCGTGAAAAACCGGTACGCTGAGGACGCTCTTGTCGTTTTGCCTGAGCATCTCGACCTGGAGCGCGCGGGCCGGGCGTGGCAGGTCGGCGACGCGGTTGATCATCACCGCCTGGCCCTTCACCAGAAACTGGTGGAGCCAGGCGATCATTGTCACGGACGTGTTCTGCAGATCCTCGACGAACGAGCGGATGCCTTGCCTGCTCCACTCATGCGTGTTCCGGAAACGGAGCAATTCGGCGTCGTATTCGAACATCCAGGCCCGATCCGCAGCGGCGAGTTCGCCGATTTCGGCGAGCGCGGCGGTGATCGCAATGTCGATCGGCTCGCGAAACAGCCACCGGGCCACGTAGTACGGCCAGCTCGGCATCGTCCCTTCGCCACATGCCTCTGATGGATTGATTTCATAGACGGCATGGGCCGCGGGAGCCGGATACTCCATGCTGTAAAGGACCTCCTGCCGTCGAGCACCAAGTCTACTCGCGACCTATCCTACAGAAAATCAACTCTCACCGGACTACCGAACTGGCATAATCTTCTCCCCAGAAGAGGAAGCTCAGCGATCCTTGAAGACGCGGGGCCGGAAATGAATATTTCCGCAGGGGGGGCGGGGTTTCCTTCCCGACCGTCTCGCGGCAATCTAAACGGCCCAAAAGCAGACACTCCGAGCGTCCGCAACGGGCCAATTCGGTAAGTTAGGACTGCTCGATACGGACCTTCCCGTGTGCCGCGGCCTGCTCACAAGCAACGTCACGCCCAATCTAAATCGGGGAGGGGGCTGACGAATTGGACCGCCGACGGTCCAGCGCCGGCGAAGCAGGCTGACGACGGACGCGACGACTCGGCCGCAAGCTACGATCGGAATGCCTTGGAAGCATAATTGACGCCCGGCTCAGGCCGGGCGTCCAGAGGTAGATTGCGGAACTCGACCGACAATCGCGGCAACACTATGCCTCTTGACCTGAGCCCCTGAACTTCCTCCAGATTTGAGTAGAGTCCGTCACTCATGGAGACGGACGATGCGCCCCTCACGGTTCACGGAAGAGCAGATTATCGGGATCCTGAAGGAGCAGGAGGCTGGAGCTGCGACGGCTGACGTCTGCTAGCCAAGCACGGCATCTCCTCGGCGACCTTCTACAAGTTCAAGGCGAAGTATGGCGGGATGGACGTGTCGGATGCGCGCCGGCTGAAGACCCTCGAGGATGAGAACGCCCGCCTCAAGAAACTGCTGGCCGAGCAGAGGCTCGACAACGCGATCCTCAGGGATGTCGCCGCAAAAAAGGTGACGCCCGATGCGAAGCGGAAGGCGGTGGCTCATGCCTGCACGGTGCATGCGGTGAGCCAGCGTCGGGCGTGCCTGGCCTTGAAGATCGATCGCTCGACGGTGCGCTACACGAGCACCCGGCCGGACGATGCCCTGTTGCGCGAGGCGATGAAGGCCGCGGCGACGGAGCGCCGGCGGTTCGGCTATCGCAGGATCCACATCATGCTGGACCGCCAGGGCATCGTGATGAACCAGAAGAAGCTGCGGCGGCTCTACCGCGAAGAGAAGTTGCAGGTGCGCCGGCGTGGCGGCCGCAAACGGGCATTGGGCACGCGCAGGCCCATGCTCGTGCCTGATCGGGCCAATGCGCGCTGGAGCCTCGATTTTCTCTCCGACACGATCTCGGACGGTCGCCGCTTCAGGGTGCTCGCCGTCGTCGCGACTACACGCGCGAGTGCCTGGCGCTCGTCGCCGACACCTCGCTCTCGGGCCTGTGCGTGGCTCGCGAACTGGATGGCGTCATTCGCCTGCGCGGCCGGCCGGGGACGATCGTGTCCGACAACGGCAGCGAGTTCACCTCGATGGCGATCCTGCGCTGGTGCCAGGAGACCGGGGTCGCGTGGCATTACATCGCCCCCGGCAAGCCGACGCAGAATGCCTTCGTCGAGAGCTTCAACGGGCGCCTCCGGGACGAGTGCCTCAACGACGCGCTGTTCTCGACGCTCGTCGAGGCCCGCAGCGCCATCGCCTCATGGAAGGAGGACTACCTCTTCTGGATGTTGTCGAAATTCCGCGTCGCGCAGTCGCTGCTAAGGCTATCGAGCTCTTCCTCCTCGTGCTGGTGATCGCCTTCTGCTGGAACTGGGTAGCAATTCTGGCCGGGCGCTTTCGGCACCCATCTGTCGGAGATCCGGAGGCCGAAGCGGCCTTGGTCGGGACACGGCTCAGCACAATCGGCCCCTTGCTCATCGGTTTTGCCAAGGCCATGCTTTTGACGCTCGGCGCGCTGACCGTCTTGGTGATGCTGGGTATCAATGTCTGGCCCCTGATCACTGGCCTGTCGATCTTCGGTCTCGCGATCGGCCTCGGATCTCAGACTTTGGTCAAGGATGTTGTGGCCGGTTTGTTCTTCCTGGTCGATGATGCGTTTCGTCAAGGCGAATACATCGAGAGCTCGGGCGCCAAGGGTACTGTAGAGAAGATTTCACTGCGATCGGTCTCCTTGAGACACCCGCGCGGTGCAGTCGCGACTATCCCTTACGGTCAGATCGGAAAGATCCAGAATTTCAGCCGCGAGTGGGTGATCGAGAAGATGCTTTTCCGCGTCGCTCTCGACACCGACGTCGAAACCGTGCGGAAATTATTCAAGAAGGTTGGCTAGGAGATTGCTGCCGATCCCGAGCTTAATCCCGATCTGCTCGAGCCGTTCAAAAGCCAGGGAATTGCAGCGCTTGAGGACGGCACGTTGGTAATCCGCGGCAAGTTCAAGACAAAGGCTGGCCGGCAGTTTCAGATCCGCAAGGCGATTCTCGCCAAGGTGCGTCTGACCCTCCAGGAGAACGGCATCAAGCTGGTGCCGAAGCCTCTGCAAGTGCCGGGAGCTCAAGGGTGAACTCAATGCCGAACGGCGGCAGGCTTACAGCCGTGGGCGAAAGACCGCCTGCGCTGCTGGAGACAGCTTCGGTGCGTGAAATGGGCAACTTGCGGAGGATGGCGGCAGCTTGTGCGATCGGGCTTGCAAGCCATGGCGGTCAAACTCAGGACTATCGGACTGAAGGAAGCGGATTTTCCTGATGTGCCTCTCGGGGTTTGCCGAGATGGTCAGCCTCAATCGGTTGGCGGAAAATCGCGGCGGAAGAGTTTTTCCTTCCGCGGCTTGCGATCCGGTATGAAGTGCCGGCTGCAATCCGGCTTCTGTTTCAGTGGAGGTTTCCCATGTCGAAACATATTGGCGTGATGCTCGCCATCGCAATTGCCGCGGGCGCGGCGGGCTGTGCTACCTATCCTGAGATCACAAGCCGAACGGTTATCGTCTCTGGGATCGGGCCGGTCGAAGTCGAGCACCTGACGGTGCGGGTGGTGTCGGTAGATCGATCCAATCGTTCGGTGATTGTCGAGCAGCATGGCAACCAATGGCTCGTGGAGGTGCCGCCGGTCTTCGGCGATCTCCAGAGACTTCGCGCAGGCGACACGGTCGAGATTAGCCGGGTCGAGGGCGTCGCTGTCGGCGTTCGCCACAGCAGGCGCGGCTCGCGACCGGGGATCGCCTACACTGAAGCGACCACGGAGCCGACTTTCCAGAATCTACCGGACAAGTATGTCGTGAGGGCGGTCACGCTGACGGCAAAATTCGAGAGGTTCGATGCAAGCACCAACGTTGTGAGCTATGTCGGACCACTTGGTCCGCGCTCGCTCGCCGTGCGGGACCCAGTCGTCAAGGCCGAGTTGCAGAAATTCCGGCGGGGTGACATGGTCGACCTAACCTTTGCCGAAGCTTTCCATATCGTCCTCAACTAGCACCAGACCTTAAAAGCGGGTCGCTTCTCGCGGGGCGGCCCTTGTCACGCGTGGTTAGCCATTTCACCCCGACGGGTGGTTGGCGATCTGAAGTTGATATCCGTCGGCCGCCTCGCTCATTCTGCCAACTGCCGAATTGAACGAGAGTGGCGCACTTGCTCGCCAGGAAAGGGTCATACCAGCTATACATCGGGCGCAGCACGAATGCCGCTGCACGCCGCGGCACCCCAGCTTCCGGGCGTGATTTCGTCGCGGTGGGTTTCGTACGGCGACGCGTTGCGCCTGGAAGGAAAATGAAGGCGAAGCATGGGTCGATCGGAAGAGATCTCTCGCTGGTCACGCTTCGCATCTGCTACGACCGCTTTGCAATGTGGCGTAAAGCTGGTGTCTGGGGTCGCCTTATAGCCGCCATCACTGCGCGATGGCAGCATCCCGATAATCGATACCCCTCTGTACGCGCACACTCGCCAGCGCCGCCGCCATGATGAACTTGGCAAGACCGATCCGCTGGATCTCCGGCCGGCCCGACCCTCATCCAATAGTCAAACAATATGATTATTCCTCCACCTCCGCGCATGTGTCATAAGAAGGGATAACAAGCTGCATCAAGCGGCGTGGCTCACCGCAGGAGGATCGGATGAAGCTCAAGGACATTCTGATCGCGTCTATGGTTTCGTCTTCGGCCCCTTCATCGGGGTGTCGAGCCGGGGCCTGATCCAGACCTACATCGCCGTTGACGGCTCGCTTGCGAGCTGGTGGGCGAAGATAGCGACCGGCGCCCTCCTGTTCGCCGTCATCGCGTTCCAGCAGGCGACGCCGCCCTTGGCGCGACGCCGACGCCCGCGCCCGACCGGGGTGAACTCACCATGAACCCGCTCCTCGTTATTCCTGCCAGGCGCGCGCATTCCAACTACGCGCAGGTGGCGCGCACCATCGGCATCGACATCATTTCCGGACGCTATCGCCAAGGGACGAAGATCCCCGGCGATGCCGAACTGATCCTGCGCTTCGGTGTTTCGCGCCCGGTCCTGCGCGAGAGCGTCAAAACGCTGGTCGCCAAGGGACTACTCAGCACCAAGGCCAGGATCGGCACCGTGGTGCGCGAACGCGCGGCCTGGAACATGTTCGACGCCGACGTGCTGGCCTGGCATCTCGACGGTGGGATCGACAAGCGCTTCCTGCGTGACCTCGCCGACATTCGACTGGCAGTGGAGCCGCGCGCCGCCGCGCTCGCAGCCGAGCGCCGCACCGAGGCCGACCTCGGGCTGATGGCCGCCGCCATTGACAAGATGCGGATCGAGTCGGCGCGGGAGGCCCCCGGCTTCGCCGAGGCGGATCTGAGCCTGCATCTGCTTGTTGCCAATGCGTCTGGGAACCCGTTCATGCGCTCCATCGGCGCGGTCGTCGAAGCTGCCTTGCGAGCGTCCTTCCTTTTGAGCGCGCCGGTCGACGAGGGCGGCTACGAGATTTCAGTGACGGCACATGCACGCATCGTCGAGGCGATCGCCGCCCGCGATGCAGACGCGGCGGCCGCGGCGATGACTGGCGTGATCTTCGATGGGCTGCGCCGTCACGGTGCAGCCGAATGAACCCGCAGACAACTCGTCCCAGCTTTGTCGGCCTGTGCGACAACCCATGAAGGTGACAAATGCCGAAGCTTCCCGCCACTCAGTCCTATAAGGGCGTCTTCCCGGTCGTTCCGACCGTGTTCGACGCGCAGGGGCGGCTCGATCTTGAAGGTCAGAAGCGTGCCGTCGACTTCATGATCGACGCAGGTTCGCACGGGCTGTGCATCCTCGCCAACTTCTCCGAGCAGTTCGTGCTCACCGATGAGGAGCGCGAGCGGGTGATGGTCGCCGTTCTGGTGCACGTCGCGGGCCGCGTTCCGGTGATCGTCACCACCACCCATTTTTCCAGCTTCGTCTGTGCCGAGCGCTCGCGCCGGGCGCAGGATCTGGGCGCGGCGATGGTTATGGTCATGCCGCCCTATCACGGCGCGACCTTCAGGGTCCCCGAAGCCTCCATCTACGATTTCTACCGCCATGTCTCGGATGCGATCTCGATCCCGATCATGGTGCAGGATGCACCGGTGGCCGGCACGCCGCTATCGGTTCCGTTCCTCGCCCGCATGGCCCGGGAGATCGAAAACCTCGCCTATTTCAAAATCGAGGTGCCACAGGCTGCCGCCAAGCTGCGCGCGCTGATCGAGGCCGGCGGCGCCACGATCGAAGGGCCCTGGGATGGCGAGGAGGCAATCACGCTGATGGCCGATCTCGACGCCGGCGCGACGGGCGCTATGACGGGCGGAGCCTATCCCGACGGCATCCGCCAGATCACCGACCCCTATTTTGCGGGCCGCCGGGACGAGGCGATCGACGCCTATCAGCGCTGGCTGCCACTGATCAACTACGAGAACCGCCAATGCGGGCTCGCCGCCTGCAAGGCGCTGATGAGGGAGGGCGGCGTCATCGCCCATGAGACGCTACGCGCGCCGCTGCCGGCGATGCATCCCGCCACCCGCGCCGGGCTGATCGAGATCGCCAGGCGGCTTGATCCGATCGTGCTGCGTTGGGGGCGTTGAGCGTGAACCCAATCCGCCTCGCCATCGTCGGTCTGGGCAAGATCGCCCGCGATCAGCATCTGCCGGCGATCGCACGGACGCCGGGCATCGCGCTCGCCGCCATAGCCAGCCGGAATGCCGCGCTCGATGGCGTTGCCCATTTCGAGACGTTGGAGGCGCTCCTGGCCGAGGCTCCCGAGATCGAGGCGGTGGCGCTGTGCACGCCACCGCAGGGCCGCCGTGCCCAGGCGGCGCAGGCGCTCGCGGCCGGCAAGCACGTGCTGCTGGAAAAGCCCCCGGGCGCGACGGTGAGCGAGATCGCGCCGCTGGTCGCCGCTGCGCGCGAGGCCGGGCTGACCCTGTTCGCCACCTGGCATTCGCGCTTTGCGCCGGCCGTAGAACCTGCCCGCGATTTTCTGGCCGTCCATGAGCCGCGTGCCGTGGAGATCACCTGGAAGGAGGATGTCCGGGTCTGGCATCCGGGCCAGGACTGGATCTTCGAGCCTGGTGGGCTTGGCGTCTTCGACCCCGGCATCAACGCCTTGTCGATCCTGACGCGCATCCTTCCGCGCCCGCTGTTCCTAACGGGAGCCACGCTGGCCTTCCCCGAGAACCGAGCCGCTCCCATCGCCGCCGAACTGGATCTCACGGACGCGAACGGCCTGCCCATCCATGCCGTCTTCGACTTCCTCCAGACCGGCCTGCAGAGCTGGGACATCGCAATCGACAGCGAGGGCGGCCGACTGTTGCTCTCCGCGGGCGGTGCGCGGCTGACGCTCGACGGCGCGGTGCTGGTCGACGAGCGAGAAGCGGAATATGCCGGCATCTACCGGCATTTCGTCGATCTGATCGGGCGCGGCGCCTGCGACGTCGATCTTGCCCCGCTCGGCCATGTCGCAGACGCCTTCATGCTGGGGCGCCGCGCCAATGCGGCACCGTTCTCATGGTGAAAGCGAGACCCACTATAACCCGCGAAGGCTTCGGCACGCTTGCCGACGGGCGCGCAGTCGAGCGCGTCGCCCTGCGCGGGGCCGGCGGCTTTGAGGCCCGGATCATCACCTATGGCGCGGTACTGCAAGCGCTCTTCGTGCCCGACGCGAAGGGTGCGCTCGCCGATATCGTGCTCGGCCATGACGATGCCGCCGGTTACGAGACGCAGCGGGATTTCTACGGTGCCACGATCGGGCGCTTCGCCAACCGCATCGCCGGTGCCGCCTTCACGTTGAACGGCGAACGCATCGCGCTGCCGGCCAATGATGGTGCGAACACGCTCCATGGTGGCCCTGGCGGGTTCGATCGGGCGCTGTGGTCGGTCGAGACCATCGAAGCCGGTGAGGCCCCCGCCGTCACGCTTCGCCACGCGAGCCCCGATGGCGAGAACGGCTTTCCCGGTTCGCTCGACGCCCTCGTCAGCTTTCGCTTGTCGGGCCCTCGTGAGCTGACGATCAGCTACGAAGCCGTGACCGACCGTCCGACCGTGGTCAGCCTGACCAATCACAGCTTCTTCAATCTCGACGGCGTCGCTATGGGCGGGACCATCCTCGACCATGTCCTGACGCTGGCCGCCGACGACTTCCTTCCGACGAATGCCGAGGCAATTCCGCTTCCGGGCCCACCACGTCCGGTCGCGGGAACGCCCTTCGACTTCAGGTCGGGCGTGGCGATCGGCGCGCGCATCCGCGAGGACGATGCCCAGTTGCGCGCCGGGCGCGGCTACGACCACAATTTCTGCCTTGGCATCTCGGCGCAGCCGCGCCTCGCCGCCCGTGTCGAGGCAGCGTCTTCGGGGCGGGTCATGGAACTGCTCACGAACCAGCCGGGGCTGCAGTTCTACTCGGGCAATTTCCTCGATGGCGCGGCCGCGGGGAAATACGGGCGCCTGCATCGCCAGTCCGACGCGTTCTGCCTGGAGCCGCAGGGCTGGCCGGATGCGCCCAACCGCCGCGATTTTCCCTCCGTGCGGCTCGATCCCGGTGAGACCTATCGCCACGTCTCGATCTATCGTTTCTCCACCGCCCGCGACGGAGGCATGCGCACATGACCATGCTTCACACACCGTTTTCGCAAATTGCCGCGCCCGAGACGGTTCCGATATCGGTGCTCTGCATGGAGCGCTGCCATCTCGGCGAAGGCCCGAGCTACGATGCCAGCAGCGACACCGCTTGGTGGTTCGACATCCTCGAGCGCCGACTGTTCGAGGCGCGTCTGGAAACAGGCCGCATCACGATCCACGATCTGCCGGTCATGGCCAGCGCGCTGGCGCAGATCGATGCCAACCGCCAGATGCTGGCGGCCGAGGACGGGCTCTATCTGCGCGAGATCGCAAGCGGAAAGCTGACCCGCGTCGCAAAGCTCGCCGGCAAGGACGGTCCGATCCGATCCAATGATGCACGCGTCCATCAAAGCGGCACCTTCTGGGTCAGCACGATGGGCCGCGCTGCGGAAGCCGGCGCCGGTGCGATCCACGCTTTCCGTGACGGGGAGGTCTCGCTGCTCTTCAGCGGCCTGGCCATTCCCAACGCCATCTGCTTCTCTCCGGACGGCGCCACCGGCTATTTCGCCGATACAAGCGAAAACGCGCTCTATCGTGTCTCGATCGACCCGGCGACCGGCCTCCCGGTCGGGCCGCCTGCAATCCTGCACAAGCGCGAGGCTGCCGGCGGCCTTGACGGTGCCGTCACCGATGAGCAGGGCCTCATCTGGTGCGCGATCTGGGGCGGCGGCTGCGTCGACGTCTATTCGCCCAGCGGGGACCGGTTGCGCAGCATCGCGATGCCGGCGCGCCAGCCGAGCTGCCCGGTTTTCGTCGGGCGGCGCTTCGACCACCTGCTGGTCACCTCGGCCTATGAGGCCATGACTGCGGATGCCCGCGCTGCCGACCCCGACCACGGGCGGACCTTCCGAGCCGAAGTGGGGGCCATCGGACGTGCTGAACCGTGTTTGCGCTGGGGAGGTTCCTGACCGCTCCAGACGCGGCCAGACCCCCCGACCGATCAGCGGCCGACCCGCCGCCAAGAAACCGGTCCGCGAATGCGGCCGACCCTTTCACAACCTGGGAGTTCAGCATGAAACGCCTGACGACACTTCTCTCCGCCCTGACGCTCGCGGCCTTCGCCATGGGCCAATCGCCCTCCGCGGTCGCGCAGAGCAAGCCGACGGTCGGTATCGCGATGCCGACGAAATCCTCCGCGCGCTGGATCGCCGACGGCGACAACATTGTGAAGGTGCTCAAGGAGCGCGGTTACGATACCGATCTTCAATATGCCGAGGACGATGTCCCAAACCAGCTCTCGCAGATCGAGAACATGATCACGAAGGGCGCCAAGGTCCTGGTGATCGCGGCGATCGACGGCTCGACGTTGTCCGACGTGCTGGCCCAGGCCAAGGCCCAGGGCATCAAGGTCGTGGCCTATGACCGGCTGATCAGGAACACGCCGAACGTCGACTACTATGCGACCTTCGACAATTTCCAGGTCGGCGTGTTGCAAGCCCAATCCCTGCTGAAGGGGCTCGGTCTGCCGGAAGCCAAGGGCCCGTTCAACATCGAGCTCTTCGGCGGCTCGCCCGACGACAATAACGCCTTTTTCTTTTATGATGGCGCCATGTCGGTGCTGAAGCCGCTCATCGATGAGAAGAAGCTCGTCGTCGCCAGCGGCCAGATGGGCATGGACAAGGTCTCGACTCTGCGTTGGGACGGTGCCACCGCCCAGGCCCGCATGGATAATCTCTTGAGCGCCTACTACGCGGACAAGAAGCTCGACGCCGTGCTGTCGCCTTATGACGGCATCTCGATCGGCATCCTGTCCTCGGTGAAGGGTGTCGGCTATGGGTCAGGCGGGCAGAAGATGCCGATCGTCTCGGGCCAGGATGCCGAGGTGCCTTCGGTGAAGTCGATCATCGCCGGCGAGCAATATGCGACGATCTTCAAGGACACCCGCGACCTCGCCCGCGTCACCGCCGACATGGTCGACGCGATGCTGTCGGGCAAGGAGGTCAAGGTCAATGACACCAAGACCTACAACAACGGCGTCAAGGTCGTGCCGTCCTACCTGCTGAAGCCCGTGGTGGTCGACAAGTCGAACTGGGAAGCGGTCCTGATCGGCTCGGGCTACTACAAGGCCTCCCAGATCAAGTGACGCCCCGGGGGCCCGGCCTCGTGCCGGGCCTCATCCACCGGCCCGAAGGCGGGAGAACCACCATGAGCCCTGTGCTGGAAATGCGCGGCATCTCCAAATCCTTTACCGGCGTGAAGGCGCTGAACGATGTGTCCTTCACCGTCGAGCCCGGGGAGATCCATGCCCTCGTCGGCGAGAACGGCGCGGGCAAGTCGACCCTGATGAAGGTGCTGAGCGGCGTCTATCCGCACGGCTCATATGATGGCTCGATCCTGTTCGGGGGCGAGGAGCGGCACTTCCGCGACATCAACGACTCGGAAGCGCTCGGCATCATCATCATCCATCAGGAATTGGCGCTGATCCCGCTGATGACGATCGCCGAGAACATCTATCTCGCCGATCCCCCGACCCGGATGGGCATGATCGACCACAGCGCCGTCTATCGCGGAACGCAGGCGCTGCTCGCCAGGGTCGGGCTCGACGAGGCGCCCGATACCCGCATCGCCGACCTCGGCGTCGGCAAGCAGCAGCTCGTCGAGATCGCCAAGGCACTGGCGAAGAATCTGCGCGTGCTGATCCTCGATGAGCCGACGGCGAGCCTCAATGAGCGCGACAGCGAGGCGCTGCTCGATCTGCTGCTCGAATTCAAAGCTCAAGGCATCGCCTCCGTGCTGATCTCCCACAAGCTCAACGAGGTTTCCCGCGTCGCCGACCGGATTACGGTGCTGCGCGACGGCCGCTGCGTGGATACGCTCGACTGCCATGCCGGCCAGGTCGAAGAGGACCGCATCATCCGCGCGATGGTCGATCGCGACCTGGCGCATCGCTTCCCGCAGCGCGAGCCAAAAATCGGGGAGACGGTGCTGGAGATCGAGGACTGGTCTGTGTTCCATCCGATCGACACCCATCGCAAAGTCGTGCGGAACGTGGACTTCCATGTCCGCCGCGGCGAGATCGTCGGGATCGCCGGGTTGATGGGGGCCGGCCGTACCGAATTTGCGATGAGCGTCTTCGGCGGCTCCTATGGCCGCAAGGCCTCCGGCACGGCGCGGCTCGAGGGCCGGCCAATCGAGCTCTCCGACGTGCCCGGAGCGATCGCGGCCGGTCTCGCCTATGTGACGGAAGATCGCAAGGAGCTCGGCCTCATCCTCGCGGAAGACATCCGCAAGAACATCACACTGACCAACCTGCGAGAGGTCGCGCATTCCGGCGTGGTCGATGACATGGCCGAGCTGAAGGTCGCCAATGCCTATCGCAGCCGCATGCGGATCCGCTGCGCCAGCGTCTATCAGGAGGCCGGCCAGCTCTCGGGCGGCAACCAGCAGAAGATTGTCTTGTCGAAATGGCTCTTCACCGACCCCAAGGTGCTCTTCCTTGACGAGCCGACGCGCGGCATCGACGTCGGCGCCAAATATGAAATCTACTGCATCATCAACGAGCTCGCCGATGCCGGGCGCGGCGTCGTGGTCATTTCGTCGGAGATGCCGGAGCTTCTGGGCATCTGCGACCGCATCTGTGTGATGAATGAGGGCGCCTTCGTCGCAGAGTTTCCAGCCGCCGAGGCGACACAGGAAAAGATCATGCGCGCCATCATGCGCAACCGGGAGGCAAGAGCGTGAGCACCGACGTCCAGAGCGACGGCATCGTCAAACCCGCTACGGCCCGGCCCGAAGCCACCAGGCCCAAGGGCGGAAACCTGCGCGAATACGGCATGCTGATGTCGCTGGTCGCGATCATGCTGTTCTTCCAGGTCGTGACGGGCGGCAAATTGCTGCTGCCGCTCAACCTGACCAACCTGATCCTGCAGAACAGCTTCATCGTCGTCATGGCGCTGGGCATGCTGCTGGTCATCGTCACCGGCCATATCGATCTTTCGGTCGGATCGGTCGCCGGTGCGGTCGGCGCCGTCGCCGCCGTTCTGATGGTGCATTACGGCGTACATTTCGTGCTGGCGACGCTGATCTGCCTGGCGCTGGGCGGGTTGATCGGGGCCGCGCAGGGCTATTGGGTCGCCTACTTCAAGATACCGTCCTTCATCGTCACGCTGGCCGGCATGCTGGTCTTCAAGGGGCTGGCGCTTGCGATCCTGCAGGGCCAGTCGGTGGGGCCGTTCCCCGCCCAATTTCAGAAGCTATCCTCGGGCTTCATCGCCGATCTGTTCGGCAAGATTCAGGGCCTGCAGCCAACCTCGATGCTGCTGGGGGCGGCGCTGGCTGTGCTGCTCGTCGCCCTCAACCTGAAGAGCCGCAGACGCCAGCAGGACCACGACATTCCCGTCGAGCCCTGGAGCTTCTTCATCGCCAAGACCGCAATCTTCGCGGGAATCATCCTCTACGCCACCTATCTGCTCGCCTCCTATCGTGGCCTGCCCAATGTTCTCGTGGTGATGGGGGTGCTGATCGCCCTCTATGCCTTTGTCACGACACGCACGACGATCGGCCGCCAGATCTATGCCGTTGGCGGCAATGCGCGCGCTGCCAAGCTCTCAGGCGTCAGGACCGAGCGGCTGACCTTCCTCGCGTTCGTCAACATGGGCGTCCTGGCGGCGCTGGCGGGACTGATCTTCGCCGCGCGCCTCAACACGGCGACGCCCAAGGCCGGTGTCGGCTTCGAGCTCGACGTCATCGCCGCCTGCTTCATCGGTGGCGCCTCGGCCTATGGCGGCGTGGGCCGCGTCTCGGGCGCCGTGATCGGCGCGCTGATTATGGGCGTGATGAACAACGGCATGTCGATCCTGGGCATCGGCATCGACTATCAGCAGGTCATCAAGGGCCTGGTGTTGCTCGGAGCCGTCTGCCTCGACGTCTACAATCAGAAGCGCGGGTAGGAGATTCAGCATCACGCTCGACCCTCTCGAGCTTCGGGTCGCCCGATCCGCGGCGTTCTATGTCAGCCTTCTCGAAAGAGACCGATCTCAGCCCGCACTCAACCGGGGAGGGGGCTTTTCGTCGCCCGCGCGATGAACAACCGGCCCTGCAAAACGCTTGGATGAAAAATCTGAGCGTCAGCCAAACCGGCGGCGGGCCAGTTTCGATTGTTCTAGGCGTCATAGCTCTACGAACGATCTGGTTCTGCGGCGACCATGTATGGCGATACTGTCGCGAGCCTCGCTGGATAGCTGGTCGGGACTTGGCTGGCCAAAAGAGATCCCGACGACGGCGAACATGCGCGCGGCTGGTGGCTTGCGACCTTGGAAGAATTGCGCGAGGCACGGCGAGCGGCACGCTCCCGCCAACGGCAGACGGCGACCGACACGCCTGCCTAGGCCGCGCTAGATGGCGGATCGATGTCGATCATGACCGGCGCGTGGTCGCTGGTATGGTCCCAACTTCGCGGTGTGCGCCGGACATTGGCCGCTCTGAGCCGCGGTGCGAGCGTCGGACTGAGAAGGAAATGGTCGATGCGCAGGCCGGCGTCCCGCTCGAAGGCGTTTCGCCAGTATTTCCAGAACGTGTAGATTCGCTCGTCCGGATGCAGCTCGCGGATGGCATCGGTCCATCCTTGTGCGGCCAATTCGGCATAGGCTCGTCTGACCTCGGGACGAAATAACGCGTGGTCGCGCCAGCGTTCCGGGGCATAGACGTCGAGATCCGTCGGCATGACATTGAAATCGCCGATCAGTGCCACGGGAATGTCGAAAGCCAGCAGTTCCGCCGCGTAGTTCTGCAGCCGCTTGAACCAGCGAAGCTTGTAGTCAAACTTCGGGCCGGGCGCGGGATTGCCGTTTGGAAGATAAAGGCAGCCGATGAGTATGCCATCCACCGCTGCCTCGATATAGCGGCTGTGGCTGTCATCGGGATCGCCGGGCAGTCCGCGCCGCGTCAGGATGGGAAGCGTGGCCTTCGCCAGGATCGCCACGCCGTTCCAGCTCTTCTGGCCATGCCAGACGGCCTCGTAGCCGGCGTCGCGGAGTGCCCGTTGCGGAAACAGATGGTCGGAGGTTTTGAGCTCCTGTAGACACACGACATCCGGGGTATCCTGCTCGAGCCACCGCATGAGGACCGAGAGCCGGCCGTTGATGCCATTGACGTTATAGGTTGCGATCTTCACGAGGCCTCCAGTCGCGACGCTTGTCGATCGAGCTTCGGCCCCTTGCCTGCCCACTCCAACATCGTAGCTGGGTGTGATCGAGACCGATGAGGGAGCAGGCGTCACGCAACGGTGACGTCGACCCAAAGCCTGAGGAGAGGTCCATCGTCGCCGACCACCGGATCGCGCGGGGGGAAGCTCAACAGGGCGATCTTCTGCAGCATGGCCGGCGTCGCGTCCTCACGAACAATGTCCCCGGCCTGGCCGGGCGGATAGGCGCCGACGACGAGAAAGTCCTCGGACTGCGAGATCCGGCGGTGACCGGTTCCTGCGGGAAGGACCAGCACGTCGCCGGTCCTCACCTCGATCTCGCGGCCGCCTGTCCCGCCGAGAATGATCGTCGCCGACCCTGCTGCGATGCCAAGAACTTCATGGCCTTGGCTGTGATAATGATCGAAGTCGTAGATGCCATCACGCCATTGCGGCGGCCAGCCATTCTCCCGGAATCGCTTCTCCATCAGGGTCGCGAGATCAGCAGCGTTAGCATCGAACGCCCCTTCATAGATGAGCGCCGGTAGCCTGGCATTGTTTGGCACGAAGTGGCGCGGCTCAAGGTGGAGGGCGGTCACGGTCATTTTGGTCATTGCGCCTTCTCCGGAGAAGCTACCTGAACGCGGCGGCAGGAACCTCGTTCCCGACCTCAAAATCGCCTTCCGCGTCTCGGCACGATGAACCCACAATCGCCGGCCTCCACCGGCGAGCCATTCACGCGTTCCAGGCGCGCGAAATGATAAGCCCGTCGCTCAGGGAGCGACGGGCCTCTGACGGCTGTCAGGACTAGGCGGTTCCGGTCATCGCCGGGGAATTCGCTTCGCTCTCCTGGCGGTTGCGGCCGGTACATCCGCGGCAACGCATCCAGCCGGAGAGCAGCAGGCATCTGGCGACGCCGCGCGGACAACCAGATAAGCGCAGGTTTGGTTCCCGCAAGGCTCGCACTCGCGTCCAGTCTCGCTCGTGAGGAACGCGAGCGCGTCTGCGAGCGTTCAACCTCCGTAGACGAGGCAGATTATGGAGCCGCCACCAATGGCGAATGAACAAAGCCCGGCGGTCGAAAGTCTGCGTGAGGAGCAGAAATCTCAAAGGAAAGACGAGCGAGATCTGACGGCCGATCAAAAGCTCGAGAAGGCGCTCAAGGATACCTTTCCCGCCAGCGACCCTTTGGCAGAGCAAGTGCCGATCAAGCCTGGCGCAGCCGAGGAGAAGACATGATCAGGGCTGCATTTTCGAGCCTTGCGGGCGCCTGGATCGCAAGGAATGTCGAAAAGGGCGCGATAACCGAACGCTTCGCCGTTCCTTTGACCTTACTCGCGACCCGGCTCCCGACGCCAGTCATCCTCGCCGGCGCGTTCGGCTACGGTCTTTACCGCCTGAAGCTCGAGGCGGCCAATGACGTTTCGCCGAAACGTCGCGCAGAATCCTCGGCCGCGCACGCCGCATCGCGCGGCCGCCGAGCGCGGACCCAACGGAAACCCGCAGGGCGCGAGGCGCCAGATGCTTAAGCTGTTCTGGGAAATGTCGATGCTTGCGTTCGAAGCGCAGCAGGCCATCTGGCTCAGGACCATGAAGATCGCGATGGGCGGGCCGGGCGCAAAGCGGGAGGCCGATTTGATGGTGAAGGAGAAGATTTTGGCGGCTCGGACCGCCGGTGTGAAGGCTGCGAGCGGAAATGGTCCGGTCGGCATCGTTCGAGGCTATCGGCGCAAGGTACGGGCGAATGTCAGACGCTTGTCTCGCTAGTTTCGTCAGGTGAGCGCAATCGCTGTCGCTGGAACCTTTGCGCTTTGTGCTCAACCGCCAGCTTCGTGCTGCAGGCTTCGCGTATCATACGAACGCGCGGTACGGCGACTTCACCGTTGACCTATAGCCTCGCCGCGACCGTCTCCTTTGGACTGCCTAAAGCATGGGCCTTGGGGAATGGCCGCTGATCGTCACCATCAGCATCTGCTCGCGCTCTCCGCGTTTATCCTGCGGATGAGGCAGTTGTCCAAGACAAATAGGACGTGGTGGCCGACGATCGACCTTGCTTCGTGAGGGGAGGGGGACCGCAAGCCGAGCGGCGTCGGCGCGCCTTTCGTGGTGTCCTGCTACACCGGCCCGGAGTGAGCCCTGCTCGGCGGCCGGGTGAAACAGCCAACGGCCGTAGGATCATGCCGCCGGCCTTTCAGGGGGGGCCTTGGAACTCCTCCCTCTCCGGTGGTGAAGCGGGCAAGATGGCACCCGTTCGACAACTGCAAATCCCGTGGGCGCCGTACCATGTTACGGTGCCATGCGCTTTAGTCAGCCAGTTCGGCACGCCGCTCGCGCCATGTTGCCGAAGTCTGAGGCTTGACGAATACCGATGCGATATCCGAGCGCCGCTCTCTCAGCTTCGCTTCGATCCGCTCGACGCAATCCTCTATATCGGCAGTTGAGCGATCGTCCTTGAACTCGAGGCTCAGGGCCACGACGATCTGATCGGGGCCGAGATGAACCGTGGTCATGCCGTTGACGCGCTCGACGTCAGGGTCGCCGCTTACCGCTGCCATGATCTCCGTCTGGACGTGCGGCAGAGCTGCCTCGCCCATCAGCAAAGCTTTGCTCTCTCGCGCAAGGAAGATCGCTGTCGCCGCCAGAATGACGCCAATCAGGATCGATGCGACGCCATCGAACTCAGGACGCTCGAAATAGGCTGCGGCAGTGATGCCGAGGAAAGCGACAAGCAAGCCGAGCAAGGCCGCTGTGTCTTCAAATAGGACGGTGAAGACGCTCGGGTCCTTGCTCTGCCGGACGGCTGCGAAGTAGCCGAGTTGACCTTTCGCGGCGCGGAACTCTCTCAGCGCCACTCGCCAGGAATAGCCTTCGAAAAGGACTGATAGCCCCAAGACGACATAACTGACAGTCAAGTTTGTCGCAGGGTGTGGCTCTGTGATGTGAGCGACGCCTTCGTAGAACGAGACACCGGCACCCACGGCAAACACCAGCAGCGCGACGATGAAGCTCCAGAAATATAGCTCGCGTCCATGGCCGAAGGGGTGGGTCAGATCGGCCGGTCGTGCGGCGCGCTTCAGACCGTAGAGGAGGAGAAGGCCGTTGCCGGTATCAACAAGGGAGTGGACGCCCTCGGACAGCATCGCAGAGCTTCCGGTCCAGGCTGCAGCGATGAACTTGGTAACGGCGATCAGGAGATTGCCGGCGAGCGCCGCGTAGATAACGGTCTTCGAACCTGCGTGCGCTGCCATCGTCTTCCCTCATTCTCGCTGGCAACGAGTCTGGGACGTGGCGGTTCCTGTCCACAGGCTTCGAAGGCGGCTAGGTACACGCGCTCCTTCGCCTCCTCGATGTCCAATCCGTCGACAACGCCCGACAGGAGCCCCGGCTCGAGGTACATTGGTTGACTTGGCCACCTGCGGAAACCGCCTCGTCGGAATCAGTGGTTCGCAGAAATTCGAGCGGGCCGCGTCCTTCGAAATCAACGCGAGCCCGCTGGGCCGGTCGAGTGCCGTCATTTGTGATTGGCCACAGGGCGTATTCGCTCGGACTCAGTCTTCGAGTGGCGTTCCGATGTTGCCCACGAGTTGCCCTTTCGAGACAAAGGCGTGTTCGGTTTGGCGGAGGACATATCCTGCCATCGGTGCGGTAATCTCCAGCGGAGCGGCTAATTGGCCCTCGGTCGGATGCAGAAGCGCAACAAGTTGTCCCTTGTTGACCTTACCGCCCAGCGCCACGGTGTGTTCCACTAGCGCGGGGTGAGGCGCGAGGTACTGTCCCTCTGGCCCGGCCGAGAAATGCACGCCGGCGAAAGGGATGGGAGTCAGCTGTTGCTTGATAACGCCGAAATCGGCCAGCGCCCGTAGCAGGCCTTCCTCCATGATCGCGAGTTCGTCGGATTTCATCCGGCCACCGCCGCCCTCGACCTCGATCGAGGCGAGGTCGGCGAGCTTGGCTGCGCCGCAGGCCGTCTCGTCGATGCCGTCGACATGTTGGACGAAGCGGTATCCCCAGGCCTCCATCAGCCGGTTGAGGCGGGCGTTGTCGACCACGCTATGCGCCGTGGCGAAGCCGAAGACCATCGGCACCACCGAAACGTCGCTGCCGCCGGCATGAACGTCGATCAGCAGGTCGACCGCCGGGAAGAGCCGCTTCGTCACGAAGGCGCAGAGCCGCTCGGTCGTCGTGCCGTCCTCCTTGCCGGGGAAGCAGCGGTTCATGTTTTGACCGTCGAAGGCGGAGAGGCGCCGGCCCTGCTGCGCGGCCGGGAAATTGAGCGAGGGGACGATGACAACGCGCCCGGTGACGTCCCCCGGCGTCAGCCGTCCGGCCAGGCGGCGCAGCACGATCTGCGCTTCGTATTCGTCGCCATGGATGCCGCCGAGCAGCAGCACCGAGGGACCCTCGCTATGGTTGATGCAGCAGAGGATGTCGCCCTTGATGCCATCCAGCGGGCCGGTGATTGGGCCGAGATCGTAGATGGTCTTGCCGGGGCGCGCCGGGTCGAAATTGGTCAGCATCTATCCAAATCCTGTCCTGCGGCGGATGCGGGGTTGCCGCATCCGCCGGTTCGCGTGGGGTGATGGGAGGAGGCTCAGGCCGCGGCGCGGCCGACGCTCACGGCCTTGAGCATCTCCGCCGGCTTGTGGAAGCGCAGCGGCGAGAACGGCTCCAGCGCCTCGGGCTTCTCGCCGGTCGCGATCCAGTCGCTGAACAGCTTGGTGAAGCCGAGCGAGATGGCGAAGCCGTGGCCCGACCAGCCGTAGCCATAGATCAGGTTCGGCAGCGCCTCGGCCTGGCCGATTAGCGGGATCTGGTCAGCCGCTACCGCCTCGACCCGCGAGGCGTCGACGCTGAGGAGGGTGGAGCTGTCGATGAAGGGCAGGGTCAGGACCCCGTTGGTGACGTTCTGGGTCATCGAGCTGAGCGAGCCCTGCCACAGCCCCTCCGGCGTATGGCCGACATGGGCGCCGCCCGACAGCATGATCGTGCCGTCCGGCAGCTGCTTCACCGCGAGCTGGCGATGCGCGTGGGAGAGCAGGTGATTGACCCGCTTGTTCAGCGGGTTCGTCACGAAATGCATCTGCGGCATCAGGTTCCAGACCGGGCCGAGCTCATGCGGCTTCAGCACGGGTTTGAGCAGCGCATTCGCGCCGGCATTGGCGACGACGACGAGGCGCGAACCGACCGGGACCGTCTCGCCGCTGGCGAGCTTGACCTCGGTCACCGCCCCGCGCGCCTGGACGATCTCGGCGACCTTGGCACCGGTGCGGATGACGGCGCCGGCCCTGGCGGCCTCCTTGGCGAACTGGCGCGTGGCGAAGCTGTGATCGCCGACGCCGTCGTGCGGGCACCAGATGGCGCCGAGAATGCCCGGTGCGAGCTCCGGCTCGCGCGCAAGCGCCTCGTCGCGTGAAAGCACTTCCGAGGGCGTACCGAGACTCGCCTGGACCGCGGCGGTCGCTTCCATGCGCCCGCGCACCTCATGTTCGCGATGCCCGTAGGAAACGTCGTAGATTTTCAGGCCGCCGACGCGGCGATAGCCGACGCCACCCTCGATCTTCGCCTGGTACTCGGCCCAAAGCTGCTGGGCCAGTGCGCAGACCGGCAGCTCACGTAGGTCGCGGCCGCTGGCGCGCACGCCGCGCTCGCCCGGCCCACCCGAGGCGCCGCCGGCGATTTCCCCTGCTTCGAGCAGGGTGATGCTGCGGCCCGCTTTCGCCAGCTGGTAGGCCAGGCTCGTCCCGTAGATGCCGCCGCCGACAATGACGACCTCGGAGGCGCTGCTGTGATCGGACATCGATCGAATCCTTCGTCTTTCAACTGTTTTGGATAGGGAGGCGTTGATCCGCGAAATGGCAGCTCGCGGCACTGCGGCCCCCGGGCGCAGGGTGGAGAACGGGTGTTTCCTCGACACAGAGGCGCGGCAGCCGCCCGTCGGGAGTGTCGCTGCTCGGCAATCCCTCAGCCGCGAGTTCGCGGGCGAGCGGACAGCGTGTGTGGAAGCTGCAGCCGCTCGGGATGGCGAGCGGGCTCGGGATCGAGCCTTCGAGCAAGGCGGATCGCGCGTCGCCCGTCGTAGCGGCGGGCTTGGCGATCGCCATCAGGCTGCGCGTATAGGGGTGGCGCGGCGCGCCGCAGACCTCCTCCACATCGCCCTGCTCGACGAAGCGGCCAAGATACATGACGCCGACCGCATCGGCCATATGGGCGACCAATGCCAGGTCGTGGGTGATGACGATATAGGTGAGGGCGAGGCGCGCCTGCAACTCGGCGAGCAGATTGATGATCTGGGCCTGGACCGAAACGTCGAGCGCACTGACCGGCTCGTCGAGCACGAGGATTTCCGGCTCGCAGATGATGGCGCGGGCGATGGCAACGCGCTGGCGCTGGCCGCCGGAGAGCTCGTGAGGATAGCGGGCCAGATGCGCGGCGCTTAGCCCGACCATGCCGATCACGGCGTCGATGCGCGCGGCGCGGGCTGCAGGCTCGCGGTGCAGGCCATGGACGGTCAAGGCTTCCGCCAACGTGTCGAACGTCGTCATGCGCGGATCGAGCGAGGCGCGCGGGTCCTGCAGCACGAGCTGGACCTTGCGGCGGAGCGCCCGCAGCCCCTTGGGGTCGAGTGCCGAAAGCGAGGTGCCGTCGATGGTGACATCGCCTGCGGTCGGCCTGAGCAGGCCGACGACGAGCCGGGCAAGCGAGCTCTTGCCCGAGCCGGATTCGCCGACGATGGCGAAGCAGGTGCCGCGCCGGACGCTAAACGAGACGCCGTCGACGGCACGCACCACCGGCGCCGCGACGCGGGTCAGCAACGCCTTCCGGCCGCCGAAATGCCGGCAGACCTTGTCGACGACGACGAGATTGTCGATTCCGGCGCCCGAGCGGCGCCGCGGCGTGCGGAAAGGCGCGTTCATGACAGGCCCTCCTCTGCGAAGAGGCAGGCAACCTGCCGGCCCGCGATGGCGCGCGGCTCGGGCTCGCATTCCGCGCATTCGGGGCGGCCTTGGTTGCGCGGGCAGCGCGGGCGGAAGGCACAGCCATCCGGAAACTCGCCGACAAGGGGCGGCTCGCCCGGAATGCTGCGCAAAGGCTGGCCGCGGCTCTCGGCTCCGCCGGGAGCGGAGGCGCGCAGTGCCAGCGCATAGGGGTGCAGCGGCCGCTCCAGCACGGTTGCGACCTCGCCGCTCTCGACGATGCGGCCGGCGTACATCACCGCGACATCGTCGGCGAAGCGGGAAACGAGGCTGAGGTCGTGGGTGACGAGCAGCATCGCCATGCCGCGCGTCTCCTGGATCTCGCGCAGGAGCACGAGGATCTGCTGCTGGATCGTGACGTCAAGCGCGCTGGTGGGCTCGTCGGCAAGCAGCACCTGCGGATCCTGGGCGAGCGCGATGGCGATGACGATGCGCTGTTTCATGCCGCCGGAAAACTGATGCGGATACATGGCGAGGCGCCGCTCGGGATCGGCGATCCGGACATCTTTCAGTAGGTCGATGCAGCGCTGCCTCACCGCCTCATCGTCGAGGCCACAGCCGGCGCGGACCGCCTCGGCGAGCTGGGCGCCAATCGTTAGAACCGGGTTCAGCGCACTTGCCGCATCCTGGAAGACGACACCGATCTTGCGCCGACGCAATTCGCGCAGCGCCACGGCGGAGAGTCCGAGAGCGGATTCGCCGCCGATGCCGATCGCTCCGTCGGTGATCGCGACCTCCTGCGGATTGGCCAGCGTGCCGATCGCCCGCAATAGGGTCGATTTGCCGGAGCCCGACTCGCCGACCAGCGCCAGGGTCCGGCCGGGACGGATCGCCAGATCGACGCCGCGCACCACGTCGAGCAGACCGTCGCGGGTCCGGAACGCCATGCGCAGAGCCTTGACCGAAACGGCGTTGCGGTCGGCGGAATCCGCGTCGAGAGGCCCAGCCGGCGGCTTGGCCGAACGGCGGCGCAGGAAGGCGAAGAGCGGCGCGCGTCGGCTCGTGCGCCGGCTCGTCGGGTCGTAGATCACCCGCAGCGCCTCGCCCAGCAGGTTGAAGGCGAGCGCCGAGCCGGCGAGGAACAGGCCCGGGAAGGTCGCGAGATAGGGATGACTGCGGATATAGGAGCGGCTCTCGCCGAGCATCGTGCCCCATTCCGGATAAGGCGGCTGTGTCCCGAGCCCAAGGAAGCCAAGCCCGGAGGCCGAGAGCAGCGTCGAAGCGAAGAGGAGCGTCGAGAGCGTGAGCAGGGTACCGGCGATGTTCGGCTGCACATGGCGCAGGATGATGCGGGCGGGGCTGGCGCCGAGCGCGGCCGAGCCCTCGATATAGGGCTCGGCCAGGATGCTGAGCGTCACGGCGCGCGCGGTGCGGGCGAAGACCGGCACCGCGACCACGCCGACGGCGATGATGACGTTTTGGGTGTTGGCGCCGAGGATCGCCACCACCGCCAGCGCGAAGACGATGTCGGGGAAGCTCAGCATGATGTCGATGGCTCGCATCAGCAAGGCCTCGACCCAGCCACGCCGCCAGGCCGCGAGGATCCCGAGCGGCACGCCGATCAGGAAGGCGACGGCGACACCGCCGACGCCGATGCCGAGCGTCGCGCGCGCGCCGACCAGGACGCGGCTGAAGACGTCGCGGCCGAGCTGGTCGGTGCCGAACCAATGTGCGGCGGAAGGCGGGCGCAGGGTCTGCGCGAAGTTCTGGCGGAAGGCATCCTGGGGCGCCAGCATCGGCCCTAAGATCGCGAGCAGCAGATAGAGCACGACGAGGATCAGCCCGATCGCGCCCTTGGGCTGGGCGAGGACGCGCCGCAGCAAGGTCCAGCGTCGGCGCGAGGGCGCAACCACCACCCTGGTCGCGAGCGGGGGGGCGTCAGTCGCCATGTCCTGCGCCAGGCTCATGCCGGCCGCTCCTGCTCGCGTGTGCGCGGATCGAGCCATTGCGTCAGCAGGTCGGTGACGAGATTGATGACCACGAAAAAGACCGCGAACATCAGGATCGTGTACTGGATGATCGGATAGTCGGCGCGCGAGACCGCATCGACGAGGAGGCGCCCGACGCCGGGGATGCCGAAGACCGTCTCGGTGACGACCGAGCCGCCGAGCATGCCGCCGAACTGCACGCCGGCGACGCTGACCGCCGCGACCAGCGAATTGCGCAGCGCATGCGCCAGCACGACACGGGTCTCGCTCAGACCCTTGGCGCGGGCGGTATCGAGATAGTCCTTGCCCATCGTCTCGGTCAGGCTCGCCGCGACGAGGCGACTGAACATGGCGGCAGGGCGCGTCGCGATGACGAGGATCGGCAGGACGAAATGAGCCGGGGTTGAGGCGCCGGCTGCCGGCAGCCAGCCGAGGTTCACCGCGAAGAGCCAGATGCAGAGCAGGCCGAGCCAGTAGATCGGCATCGAGATGCCCGCCAGCGTCAGCACGGTGATCGCCGCATCGGCGAGGCCGCCCGGTCGCATCGCGCTGACGATGCCGGCGAGCGTGCCGAGCGCGACGCCGATAAGGAGTCCGCCGATCGAGACGATAAGCGTGTTCGGTAGTCGCTCCGCCAGCTCGACGACGACGGGACGGTGCGTGCGGAAGGAGGTCGCTGCACTCGGGTCCCAGATGCCGCGGATGAAATGGCCGTAGCGCGTGGGCAGAGGCTCGTCGAGGCCGAGGAATTTGCGGATGCTCGCGACCTCCTCGTTCGAGGCGGACGGCCCGGCGAGGATCTGGGCCGGATCGCCGGGGATGAGGTCGACGAAGAGAAAGACGAGCAGCGAGACCGCAAACAGCGTCGGCAACGCTCCGCCCAGACGTCTCAGAACGAACATCGTTCCGCCCTCCGTTCGCGTGGCGCTACTTGACGGTCACCTTGTCGAAGACCAGCGTCTCGTTGG
The DNA here is from genome assembly GCF_001898115.1 of Allobosea sp. 67-29. Classification (GTDB taxonomy): domain Bacteria; phylum Pseudomonadota; class Alphaproteobacteria; order Rhizobiales; family Beijerinckiaceae; genus Allobosea. Next base: position 352,205 of record NZ_MKSQ01000014.1, read on the forward strand.
GCTGGACGGCGAAGCCCTGGACGCGGTTGGAGACGCCGATCGCCTGGGTCTGGTACCAGAGGAAGAGGAAGGGCTGATCCTTCCAGATGATTTCCTGGACCTCGCCGTAGATCTGCTTCTGCTTCGCCGGGTCGGTCGTGGCGCGGCCTTCCTTCAGCAGCGCATCGACGCGCGGATTCGAGTAACCGGTGCGGTTGGCGCCGACACCAGTGTAGAACAGGCGATAGAGCGTGTAGTCCATGCCGGCGGTGGCGCGGCCGACCATGCCCATATTGTCCTTGCGCTGGTCAGGCTCCATGCCGATGACATTGCTCCAGGTGCCACGGTCGACGACCAGCGGTGTCGCCTTGATACCGATGTTCTCGAAGGACCCGGCGAGCGCCTGGCAGACCTGGACATCCTTGATGTAGCGCCCCGTCGGGCAAGTGAAACTGAGCGAAAGCTGGCCCGGTTTGTAGCCTGCCTCGGCAAGAAGCTTCTTGGCGCCTTCCGGATCGAAGGCGATCGGCGGGAAGGTCTTGCGCAATTCGTCCTGCGTGCCGGGGCCGACCATGCCGACCGAAGGCGTGCCGAGCCCGCCAAGGACGCCCTTGGTGATGCCGTCGCGATCGACGGCCATATTCAGCGCCTTACGCACCCTGGGATCGGCGAGCGGACCGCGCAGCACCATCTCCATGTTGATCGAGAACATGCTGGGCGGCGTGACGACCTTGGCGTCCTGGAGGGCATTGATCGCATCGATCGATTCGGGCGGAACGCGCTCGACGATGTCCGCCGCGCCGGTCTCCATCAGCGCCATGCGCGAGCCGTCCTCGGGCACGACACTGAACTCGATGGCCTTTAGCGTGGCCGGATAGTCGCCGGCGTATCTCGGGTTGGGCACCAGCCGGAAGCCCTCGCCGCCGACGAAGCGCTCGACCATGTAGGGTCCCGAGCCGACCGGCTTGCGGCCATATTCGGCGCCCATCCGCTGGACCGCCTTGACGTCGACGATGCTCGCCGCGGTGCTTGCCAATAGCATCAGGACATGGCCGTTCGGTTCGGCCATATGGAACTCGACTGTATCCTCGCCGACGGCCTTGACCGTGCCGAGGGAGGCATAGAGACCACGATAGATCGAGCCGGTCTTCTCATCGAGCATACGGTTAAAGCTCGCGGCGACGGCCTCCGCGTTCAGCGGGTCGCCGTTGCTGAAGGTCTTGCCGGTCTTGATCTTGACGGTGAAGATCTTGCCATCCGGGGAGAAGGACGAATCCGTCGCGAGGGTCTTCTGGACGTTGTTTTGCGGGTCGAGGCGGAAGAGCCCCTCGAGCACGGCGAGGTCGACGGCATTACCGACCGGCAGGTCATTGAAGGCGGGATCGAAGGTCGCCGGATCGGCGCCGACGGCGACGCGCAACACCCCAGCCGGCTCAGCGAAGGCCTGAAAGCTGAAGAGCGAGATGCCCGCGGCCAGCGCCGCCGCGGTGCAAGAATGACGAAGGCTGGGCATGTCTGCTGTTCCCCAAGCTGGCAATTTCGTCGGTCCGCGCAGGCTCGCTGGAGCGCGCGAACGCTCCACCGCCGTCACGGTGCGAAGTCAGTCTCTGGTTTTTTGGCCGCCTGTTCTGCCCCCTGTCGAAATGCGGGTGGCGACGGCGACGCTGAGCAAATCACAGCATTTGATCTGCCTCAAATTCATAAATTTACGATCTACATGAACTGAGGTTATGCTCCTCGGATGCATTACCGGCAGGTCGAGATCTTCAAGGCGATCATGGATTCCGGCTCGATCACCGAGGCGGCCAACATTCTTCACATCTCTCAGCCGGCGGTCAGCAAGGCGCTCAAACTTCTGGAGGCAGAGCTCGGCCTTCGGCTGTTCGACCGGACGACGAAAGGCATCGCTGCAACGGAAGAGGCGCGTCTGCTCTATACTGAGGTCGAGCGCACCTATTTCGGGATGCAAAATCTGGCACGCTTCGCGGCCAGCCTCGGTGACCGCAGGCAAGGCCGCATCGTCGCCAGCACAATTCCCGCTCTCGGCATCGCTTGGCTTCCGGCCATGGTCGCGCGATTTTCGGAGGCGCATCCCGACGTGACGATATCGCTGCATTCGAGCAATTCCGTCGATGCGGCTCGGCTGGTCGGCAGCGGCGAGATCGACCTCGGCATCGCGCAACTCCGCAGCGAGGAAAACAATCTCTCCCGAAAGAAACTCTTCGACCTGGAGGGTGTCATCGCCTTACCGGCGGGCCACCGGCTCTCGCGCAAGTCGTTCGTCGAAGCTTCCGATCTCATCGGCGAGACGATCATTGCGCTCGGCCCCGAGGACGAATTCCGGCGCAAGCTCAGCCAGGCCTGCGAAGCGGCTGGTCAGCCGCCGCGCACAATCATCGATGCCAGCCTCGCTCTGACAGTTTGCGGCCTGGTCGGTGAGGGATGCGGTGTCGGTATCGTCGACAGCGAGGCCGCACGGGAGCGCCGCGGCCATGGCCTGGTCTTTCGCAGCTTTCGGCCGGCGATCCGTGTTCCGATCTTCCTCTTTCGCAGGCGCGGACGGCCGACGAACGGGCTCGTCGAGGCCTTCATCGCCAGCCTCAGGCCTCCCCCGGCGTTCAGTAGCGCGTCTGGGTGAGCCGACTTGGCGGAGTCGGTGGGAAATATGCGCCGACCAAACCAACGGTTGCTTCTCTGCAGAGCGCGGTTCGGTGAGTATCAGCCCCCGGACTGTGCGGTCATGAGCCGAGGATGCGGCGGGCGTACTCTGCGAGGGAACCGATGGCGGTGAATCTAAGGCATGTCGAGCTGTTCCGTCACATCATGAGGCTCGGCACATTGACCCAGGCGGCGGAGATGATGTCCGTCTCGCAGCCGGCTGCCAGCAAGATGCTGAATCAGCTCGAGCGCAGCATCGGCATCATCCTTTTCCAGCGCTTGAAAGGCCGGCTGAACCCGACGCGGGACGGAGAATTGTATTTCGCGGAAGTTCAGCGGACCTGGGAAAGCGTTGATCGACTGGAGCGTATGACCCGGGATATCCGTGAGCTCCAGTTCGGCCGGCTCAATCTCGGCGTCATGCCGATGCTGGCCGGAACGCTTATCCCGCCGCTGCTGACGCGCTTCTGTCGGCAGCACCACAAGGCCGCCATCAAGCTGCACTCACGTAGCTCCGATCGCATCATCGAATGGGTCATCGCCGGGCAGATCGACCTCGGCATCACCGAGCATTCCACGCCGCATCCGAATGTCGTCAGCCGTATGCTGGCGCGCATCCCCAACGTCTGCGCCGTGCCGGAGGGGCATCGTCTGGCGAACTTGCAGAAGATCCGGCCTGAAGATCTAGATGGCGAAAACTTCGTCTCGATCGGATCTCCTGATCGCCGCGTGTTCGTCGAGACGATCTTCGAGCAGGCCGGCGTGCTTCCGCGTATATACATCGATGCGCCGATGGCGAATGTGGCCAGCGCCCTAGTCGCCAATGGCGCCGGGATCGCGCTCGTTGACGAACTCAACGCGCGAAGCTTCATCGGGCGCGGTCTCGTCGCAAAGCCTTTCGCGCCGGAAATCTTCTCGCCGGTCTGGCATGTACGACCGAACACGCTGATCGGCTCCTCCTTGGCGGACGCGCTGATCGGCGACATCGAGGACGAACTGGATCGCCTCGGCTACCGCGCGGACTCGTAGAGCGGCAAGTGCCCCGTCGGGTCGATAACGTCGCGCGTGTCATAACCAGAGGGAATGAACTGGCAAAATCATATTCTTTGACGCCCTGATTTTCGCCCCATACCCTCGCTGTCATTGACATAGATCAAACAAACGGGACCGGTTCTGAGCCTGCCGAACAGCAGATTCAGTTCATAGGGGATCTATTGCCAATCAAAGTGGGAGAGTCTGTCCGCGATGCGGGTTTTCGTCTTTCTGGCGAGAAGATTGATCTTCGCGATCATCCTGATGCTCGGCGTCAGCGCGGCGATCTTCTTCCTGATCAACGCGATCGGTAATCCGATCGAATTGATGATGGCCGAGACGCCCGGCATGACCGGCGAGGTCATCGAGCGGATGAAGGGCTATTACGGGCTCGATCAGCCACCCCTGACCCGCTACCTGCTCTGGCTCGGGCGGCTGCTCCACCTCGATTTCGGCACCAGCATCGTCTACAACCAGCCGGTCGGCTCGCTGATCGCCACCTGGGGCTGGCAGACCCTCAAGATCCAGCTCCCGGCCATCCTGATCGCACTGGCGATTGCCATCCTCTTCGGCGTCACCGCAGCCCGCCGCCAGCATTCCCGTTCGGATTTCACGGTGATGGGCACGGCACTGCTCGGCCAGTCTCTGCCGGCGTTCTTCCTCGGCATCCTGCTGATCTTCGTCTTCTCCTACACGCTCGACTGGCTGCCCAGCTACGGCGCCTATTCGACCCGCAACCCGCTCTGGGGCAGCCCGACGCTCGACGCGCTCTGGCACATGATCCTGCCGGTGGCGATGCTGACCTTCTTCAACACCGCGACGCTGACGCTGCTGATGCGCTCCAACATGGTCGACGTGCTGAAGAGCGACTTCATCGCGGCGATGCGGGCCAGTGGCATCCCCGAGCGGCGCGTCATCTACGTCCATGCGCTGCGGGCGGCCTTCATTCCGATGCTGACCTATCTCGGCCTGCTGATTGGCCTGATGCTCGGCACCGCGCCGGTGACGGAATCCGTCTTCACCTGGCCGGGGCTCGGCTCGCTCTATGTCGCGGCGATCCACCAGCTCGACTACCCCGTCATCATGGGTGCGAGTGCCGTGATCGCCTTCATGCTGATCTGCACAACCCTGCTGACGGACGTGATCTACGTCCTCATCGATCCCCGCATCAGTCTGGAGTGAGGACCGTGACCGACCAGACGATCGCGAGCCACGTCTCCGCGCCGAAGCCGGCCGCCAAGCCCGCCAGGGGCATCTGGCGCCAAGGCTGGCAGCGCTTCGCGAGGAGCCGCACCGGCATGCTCGGCCTCGTCCTCGTCCTTATCGTCGTTGCCACCGCGGTGATCGGCCCCTTCGTCGCGCCTTTCGACGCCCAGGACCAGAGCCCCATGCTCGACCCCGGCGCCAAGGCGCCGCCGAGCTGGACGAACCCCCTCGGCACCGACCGCATGGGCTACGACGTGCTGAGCCGCGTGATCTACGGCGCGCCGACGGCGCTTGCTGTCGGGCTCGGCGCGATGTCGATCGCCGCCGCGATCGGAATCCTGGTCGGCGGCGTCGCCGGCTATCGCGGCGGCACCACGGACGAGGTGCTGATGCGCTTTACCGATTTCTTCCTGGTGATCCCGATGTTCGTGGTCATCCTCGCCGTGGTGCGGCTGCTGGGTGTCGCCGTCGTCGACACGCCCTTCGAGAGCGTGCCCTATCTCAATCTCGGCGTGATCATCCTGCTGATCGGTGTGTTCTCCTGGGCGCCGATCGCACGGATGACGCGGGCCGAATTCCTGCGGCTCAAGAACCAGGAATTCGTCGAGGCGGCGCGTTGCATCGGCGCGACCTCCGGCGACATCCTGTTCCGACACATCCTGCCCAACGCACTGCCCTCGCTGATCGTCATCATCGCGCTCGGCATCGGCGGGGCCGTTCTGGCGGAGGCGATGATCGGCTTCCTCGGCTTCGGCGATCCGGCGGCGGTGAGCTGGGGTCAGCTCCTCTACTTCAATTATCAGGCACTCAAGGTCGCGCCCTGGGCCTCGCTCAGCCCGGGCCTCGCGATCTTCGTCACGGTGCTCGGCTTCAACCTGCTGGCGGACGGCTTGACCGACGCCTTCAACCCGCGGGCGAAGAACTGATGGCGGGTCTAGCAGCCGAAACGCAGGCCGCCGCCGCCGCGCCCCGACCGCCCGAGGCCACAGCATCGCCGGCGCCTGTGCTGGTCTCGGTCGAGAATCTGCGCATTCAGTTCCCGCCCTGGAACGCGCCGGTCCGGGTCGTCGAGGATGTCAGCTATCAAGTGCGCACCGGCGAGACGATGGGCATTGTCGGCGAATCCGGCAGCGGCAAGACGCTGTCGAGCCTGGCGATCCTCAACCTGCTGCCGCCGCCGGCGCGGATCGCCGGCGGGCGCATCCTGTTCGAAGGCGAGGACCTGGCGGCAAAATCGCAAGCGCAGATGCAGAAGCTGCGCGGGCGTCGCCTTGCGATGATCTTCCAGAACCCCGGCTACTCGCTCAACCCGCTGCTGACGGTCGGAGCCCAACTCGCCGAGATCCTGAAGGTCCATGAGAAGCTGCCGCGCTCCGCCGCGCTTCAGCGCGTCGAGGAGTTGTTCCGGCTGGTCGGCATCACCGATCCCGGCTCGCGCCTATCGCAATATCCGCATGAGATGAGCGGCGGCATGAAGCAGCGGGTCTGCATCGCTCGGGCTCTGCTTTGCCATCCGGCGCTGGTGCTGGCCGACGAGCCGACCACTGCGCTCGACGTCACCATCCAGGCCCAGATCCTCGATCTGCTCGAGGAGCTGAAGCAGCGGCTCGGAATGTCGATGATATTCGTCACCCACGATATGGGCGTGGTGGCGCGCATCGCCGATCGGATCACGGTGATGTATGCCGGCCAGGTCTGCGAGACCGGCGACAAGCAGGCCATCTTCGCCCGCCCCTCCCATCCCTATACGCAGGCGCTGCTCGCCTCGACGCCGCGCATCGACAAGAGCTACGCCGTGGATGCGCAGGGCCGGCGCGAGCGGCTGCCGACGGTCGGGCTCGCCGCGACGCCGGGCCAGTCGCTCGGCGGCGGCTGCCGCTTCGCCGGGCGCTGCCCGGAGGCGGTGCCGGAGTGCACGCGGCTTGTGCCACAGGCCGCGGCGATCGAGCCCGGCCGCTCCGTTCATTGCCTGAAGCGCGGCAGCGCCGGGGTGCCCGGCCATGGTTGACAACCTGATCGCTCCCGCGCCTGAAGCCCGCCCGCGCGCTATCCGTAAACCGCTGCTGAGCGTCGACGGGCTGGTGAAGAGCTATCCGCTGCACCGGCGCGGCCTGTTCCGCCAGAAGGTCATGGGCGAGATCCGCGCCGTCAATGACATCAGCTTCCGCCTCGACGAGGGCGAGACGCTGAGCATCGTCGGCGAGAGCGGCTGCGGCAAGACCACCGCCGCCCGCTCGATCCTGCATCTCGTCACGCCGACCGCCGGCGCGATCCGGCTCGGCGAGACGGATGTGCGCGCCACCTTCGAACGCGACCGCCGGCCGGAGGTGCTCGCCCTGCGCCGGCAGATGCAATACGTCTTCCAGGATCCCTATCTTTCGCTCAATCCGCGCTGGAGCGTCCGGCAGATCCTGTCCGAACCGTTGCGAGTCCACGGCCTCGTCCCTCCGGCGCAATGGGACGGCGCGGTCGAGGCCTTGCTGGAGCGCGTCGGCTTGCCGGCCGAGCATGCCGACCGCTATCCGCACGAATTCTCCGGCGGTCAGCGCCAGCGCATCGGCATCGCCCGCGCGCTCGCGGTCGAGCCGCGGCTTCTGATCTGCGACGAGCCGGTCTCCTCGCTCGACGTCTCGGTGCGCGCCCAGATCCTCAACCTGCTGGCCGAGCTGCAGGAGGAGCTGAAGCTTTCCTATCTCTACATCTCGCACGACCTCAGCTCGGTGCGCTTCCTCAGCAACCGCATCGCCGTGATGTATCTCGGCAATCTCGTCGAGGTCGGCGAGGTGGACGAGATCTTCGCCCGGCCGCGGCACCACTACACGGCCGCCCTGATCTCGGCGATTCCGGTGCCCGATCCCACCCACCAGAAGCCGCGCGACGCGATCAAGGGCGAGATCCCGAGCGTCGTCAGGCGGCCTCCGGGCTGCGTCTTCCACACCCGTTGCCCGGCGGCGCTGCCGATCTGCTCCCAACAGGCGCCGCCGCTCGCCGCCCCGGACGGCAGCCACGCCTTCGCTTGCCACAACCCGCGCTGATGCGGGCCAGACCACAGGATATGCCATGATGAACGTCATCGTCGTCGGAGCCGGAATCGTCGGCAGCTCGGTCGCGTACCGGGTGGCGCAGGGCGGCGCGAAAGTGACCGTCCTGGAGGCCGACCGTATCGGCGGCGGCACCTCGGGCGTCAGCTTCGCCTGGACCAACTCGAACAACAAGACGCCGCGCCCCTATCACGACCTCAATGTCGCCGGCATGCGCGCCCATGCGGCGCTGAAGGAGGAGTTCGGCGCGACGCCCTGGTTTCACCAGAGCGGCAGCCTGGAATGGCGCGTCGGCCCGGCCGAAATCGCTGCCCAGGCCGAGAAGGTCGCAAGGCTGCGCGACTGGGGCTACGCCGCCGAGTTCATCGACAAGAAGCGCCTCGGTGTGCTCGAGCCCGAAATCGCCCTCGATGCGGTTCCGGACAATGCCCAGATCGTCTTCTGCCCTGAGGAAGGCTGGGTTGACCCCGTGCTCTATGCCGGCACCATGCTGCGCGCCGCGCGCCAGCGCTACGGCGCCGCGCTCAAGACCGGCGTTCGGATCACCGGGCTTGAAACGCGCAATGGCCGCGTCGTCGGCGCCCGCGACTCCGAGGGCGCGCTGCATGAGGCCGATCTCGTCATCAACTGCACCGGCCGCTGGTCGAACGAGACGGTGAGCAAGACGGCCCCGAACGTCCCGCTGGCGCCGACGATCGGTTTCCTTGTCTTCACGCCGCCGGTCGGCGTCGCCCTGCAGCGACCCTTCCACGCGCCTGATGTCGATGTCCGCCCCGATGGCGCCGGACGGCTGATGGTGCGCAAGGATTCGCTCGATGACCGCTTCGCGGCCCTCGAAAGCCGTACGCCGGATTGCGAGGAGGCGCGTATCGCGCTCGAGAGCGCCGCTGAGATCCTGCCCGGGCTGAAGGGCGTCAAGGCCGAGGCAGTGCGCACCACCATGCGTCCGATCCCGGCCGACGGACTCTCGACGGTCGGGCCGGCCCGCGGCGTCGAGGGCTACTACCTCGTTGTCACCCATAGCGGCGTCACGCTGTCGCCCTTCCTCGGCCAGGCCGTGGCCGACGAAGTGCTGCACGGCCGCCAGAGACCGGAGCTGGAGGAGTTCCGGCCGGAGCGCTTCCAGGCCTGACGAGCCCGTTAGCTTCCATTTCCAGGCAACCAGAAGAGGGGATAACGATGTCAGAGAAATCGACGCGACGTGATGTTCTGAAATGGACGGGCGCGGGTGCCGCCGCGCTTGCAGCCAGCGGCCTGCCCGAGCCCGCGCTGGCGAATCCGCCTCATTTCAAGCTCTATCTGATGATCTTCAACAACCTGCAGTCGCGCATGATCTGGACCGATCTGATTGGCAAGCAGTTCGCGCGGCTCGGAATCGACGTGAACTCGAGCTATCAGCCGCCCTCCGTCGTCATCGCCCGGCGTGCCAATGACAGCGGCAAGACGCATGTCGAGGGCGGGTTCGACATGTATTCGGAGCGGATCTACTATAATGGTCTGGCTCCGAGCCCCGAGGCCCTCTTCCACAGCAAGAACGTTCCGCCGAACGGGCAGAACTACTACCGTATTGCCGACAAGCAGATCGACACGGCGATCGAGAACTATTCGCACGCGATCACGGAGCAGGATCGCAAGACGGCGATGACGGCCTTCGTGAAGCGCTGGTATGAGATCGAGCCGCTGCACATCGTCTTCTATCCGGAGGAGGTGATCATCACCAATCCGAAGCTGAAGGGGATGGAGTCGACGACCTACAACCCGGTGTTCTATCCGCGGCCGGAAGACTGGACGATCGAGGGCGCGACCGGTGACGTCACCGCGACCTTCGCCTCATGGCAGCCGCCGAGCCAGCTTATCCCGATGTATGGCAGCGGCTACAATGAATCCAACATCTTCGGCCCGGTGTACAACGCGCTTCTGGAATATGACAGCTGGGCCAACAAGAAGCTCGCTCCGGCGCTGGCTGAGTCGGTCAAGGGCTCTCCGGATGGCAAGAACTGGGTGATCAGCCTGCGCAAGGGCGTGAAATGGCATTCCGGCGAGGAATTCACCGCCGAGGACGTCAAGTTCACCTGGGACACCATCATCGACAAGACCTATGCCAGCCTGTTCCAGGCGACGCTGTCGACGGTGATGGGCTCGCGCGATGCCTACAAGATTACGGGCACGCACGAAATCACGGTGACGCTGCCGCAGCCGAACATGCTGTTCCACGACTTTCTGCTGCCGGTCATCGCGATCATGCCGAAGCACGCCTACAAGGACATCAAGCCGGAGGAACTGCGCGGCCATGTCATCTCGACCTGGCTCGGCACCTTCCCCGTCAAGACCTCCGACGGCAAGGTCTTCGAGGCCAAGGGGGGCGTCGGAACCGGACCGTGGATCCCGCAGGGCTTCGATCCCTCGCGCAAGGCCTACAAGTACAGCAAGAACGAAAACTACTGGAAAAAGACCGACGGCAACGTCAAGACCTTCTACATCGTCAATATAGAAGGCGCCGATCCGTTGCTCAGCGCCATCAAGTCGGGCGCCATCGACGCGCATGACCCGATGTACGATGTCGGCGGCCTGCTCAGCACGGTCGATCCCTCATGGGGCAAGGTCAACCGCTTCGACTCGTTCAAGTGGATGCAGACCTGCCTCAACATGAAACATCCCGTCTTCGGTACCGGTGTCGAGACGCCCTTGGGCAAGAAGGACCCCAGCAGAGCCGCGGAAGCGGCGATGTATGTCCGCAAGGCGATGAGCCACATGATCCCGCGAGAGCAGATCATCAAGAATGTCGTCGCCGGCTTCGGTAAGCCCGGCACGGTACCGATGCCCTATACTTCGGAATACTACGACCACGACCTGTTGAAGCCGATCACTTACGACTTTAAATTGGCCAAGCAGTACATGGAAAAGGCCGGCTACACCTACTGACGCCGTAAGCCTCGTGATGGCGGGCCGGGCGATGTTCGTCCGGCCCAATCAGACCACCAAAACACCCAAGGATCAGGATGATGCGTGTCGCTGTGCTCGGTGCGGGCTCGATTGCCTATGGCAATGCCGCCCTTCTTTCCTCCCTCGGCCATGAGCCGGTGTTGTGGTCCCCATCTGGCAAGAGCGGGCAGAGCATCGCCGGGGGCGCGTCGCTGACGGCCACCGGCAGCCTGGCGGGTAGCTTTAAGGTCAAAATGGCGGCAAGCGCCGCTGAAGCGATCTCTGGCGCCGGCGCCGTGCTCTTCGCGCTACCAGCTAACGGGCACCGCAAGGCGATGGACGCGGCTGCCCCCTATCTGACCGCGGGGCAGGTCGTCATCATCAGCTCGCACACCTCCTTCAGCGGCCTCTATATCGCCCGCAAAATCGCGGAGCGGGGGCTTGATGTGCCAGTCGTCGTCTGGGGCACTACCGTCACCGCGGGACGCAAGACCGGTGACGCTAGCGTGAACGTCTCGACCATCCGCTCGAAGGTCGACGTCGCGACCATTCCTGTCTCGGCTTCCGAGCGCGGGCTCAAGGTCTGTCAGGAACTGTTTGGCGACCGCTTCGTACAGCGCGACGACGCGTTAGCGATCTCGCTGTCCAACCTGAATCCACAGAACCATCTCGGCATCGCCTTGTGCAACTTCACCCGGATGGAACACGGCGAGACCTGGGGGCAGAACGAAAACAATACCGATTCGGTCGGCCGCCTGCTCGAAGCGCTCGACGCCGAGCGCCTCGCGATCGCGGAAGCGGCCGGCTACAAGGTGCGCACCATCCGCGAGCATTATAACCTCTCGTTCCATGTCGAGCCGGGCCCGGTCGGCGAGATGGCGCGCCAGCTCGCCGCGCGCGGCAATGGTGGCAACGGACCGAGCACGATCGACACGCGCTATGTGCTGGAAGATGCCCCCTTCGGCCTGCATCCGACCGTGCTTCTCGGGAAGATGGCTGGTCGTCCGGCGAGGCTGCATCAGGCTGGCGTCGATATCTTCTCAGCGCTCTATGGCCGCGACTTCGCTGCGGAAAACGACCTCATCGGCGATATCGGCCTGGAGGCGATGTCGCTCGCTGAGCTGAAGTCCCTCGTTCGCGACGGTTGGGCCGGCAAGCGCGCGGCCTGAGTTTTCACGGGTTTAGCTCCTTCTAGCGGATACAGATCATGACCAAGATCATCGTTGTCGGCGCAGGCGTCATCGGGACGTCGGTCGCCTATCGGCTGGCGCGCGCCGGCGCCAAAGTCACCGTCCTCGAGGCGACGCGCGTCGGGGGGGGGACTTCCGGCATCTCCTTCGCCTGGACGAACGCGAACAACAAGACGCCGCGGGCCTATTTCGACCTCAACGTCGCCGGCATGCGTGCGCATGCGGCGCTCAAGGACGAGTTTGGCGCGACCCCGTGGTGGCATGGCGGCGGGCGCATCGAATGGCGCGATCAGCCGGAATGGGCGGGGCAAAAGGCGAAGGTCGAGCGGCTGAAGAGCTGGGATTATGCGGCCGACTGGATCGACCGCAAGCAGTTGCTGGAGCTCGAGCCCGATATCGCGCCGGAAGCGATCGGCGATGCGCCGATCGCCTGGTATCCGAACGACGGCTGGCTCGACCCGGTCGTCTATGCCCATGCGATGATGAGCGCCGCCCAGCGACTCGGGGCGACGCTGCGTACGCAGACCAGGATTGCCGGCCTGATCGTGGAGGGCGGCAAGGCCAAGGGTGTGCGCAGCGAGCGCGGCGAAACCTTCCATGCCGATTTCGTGATCAACTGCACGGGCCGCTGGTCCAACGAGACGGTGGGATCAGCGGCGCCGAACGTGCCACTGGCTCCCACGGTCGGTTTCCTTGTCTTCACTCCGCCTGTTCCAGCCGGCATTCAACGTGTCGTCGCCAGTCCGATATGCGACTTCCGCCCCGACGGCGCGGGCAGGCTGATGCTGCACTGGGGCTCTGCCGACGCTACGGTCACGCCGGAAATCGGAGTAAACCCCGGCATGGAGCAGGCAGCCGACTTGGTTGAGCGGCTCACCCGCATCCTGCCCGGGATCGCGCCGGTGAAACCTGAGGCGGCCCGCGTGACGATTCGTCCGATTCCGAAGGACGGCCTCTCCGCCATCGGTCCGGTGCCTGGCTTGGAGAACTACTACCTGATGGTCACGCATAGTGGCGCGACGCTGTCTCCGGCACTCGGAGTGATGGCTGCGGACGAAATCATCAATGGTCGGCAGCGGCCAGAACTGGCCGATTTCCGGCCAAGTCGCTTCTTCTAGCGGAATTGCTGCCTTATTCGCTTGAGCTGTTTGGCCATACGGCCGCGTCACCTTGGCGGCCGTATCATTGCTCCTCACGCCCCGTTCGTGCGTACCAGAACGCTTCGCTGGCGGCGGCTACGCATGCGCGCGGGCCCGAGGGGCTGAATTCACAACAAGCTCCGGCGCCGAGGTAAAGGCAGTGCGCTTGCACGTTACTCAGAGTCCGCCATGAGGCTGGTATATTCCTGTCGGGTGAAGCGGGAGACTTAGCCAGGCCGCCCTCCAGGTCCCGGCCTGCGGTCGCGCGAATCGATAGGGTTCCGCTCGACCAAGGCCAAGGCGGTCTCGACGATGCCCTCGAGCAGAGCTCTGTCCGGCTTGACCCTTGCCAACACGCGAACACCCATCAGCACGCCGAGGAGATGCCGGGCCAGATCCTCGGCCGGCCAGGCTAAGGTGATGGTGCCCTTTTCTTGCCCCTTGCTGACGCAGGACAGGAAGAAGTCCTCAAGCCGTTGGAGCACGGCCGCGACAGCCGCCCGGAAGCCGGGATCCTCCGGCGCCACGTCCAGCGCGGCATTCACGAGCATACAGCCCTTGCACTCCTCGTCCTGGATTGAGCGGGCCAGGATGTCACGGAAGAAAGCTTCGATCGCGGCTCGTGGCTCCATGGCCTCGCAGCGCCGGATTCGCTCGCCGATACTGCCCTCGACATAATGATCGAGCGCGCGGCGGTAGATGGATTGTTTGTCGCCGAAGGCGTTGTAGAGGCTCGCACCCGTCAAGCCAGTACTCTTGACCAAGTCGCGGATCGACGTCGCCTCGTAGCCGCGCTTCCAGAAGGACTGGACGGCGGCGTCAAGCACGGCCTGTTCGTCGAACTCCCTAGGACGGCCCATAACGCTCCCTGCCGATCGGTCCGATCACCATACTGCCACGGGCGATCACGCCTTGCATTTTAGAACGGTCGTACTAAAAACGAAACCCGCGCTGCGAGGTGGACGATGCCAGCGGCGGGAAAGGTCTGGCAGCGATGGCTCTCAAACAGCAACTGGAGGCCTTCAGGGCCGAGTTTGCGCGAACCGCACCCGAAGGGCGTGTCGCCTTGTATGAAGCCAAGATCGAGGAGCTGCGGGCCTCCTTCGCCGAAGACAAGGCGATCGGCGTGGGTGACAGAGCGCCCGGATTTGCGCTTCCCGGGATCGCTGGGCGCCAGGTCGTCCTCGAAGATCTTCTTCGCCAGGGACCGGTCGTGCTCACCTTCTATCGCGGCGGCTGGTGCCCTTACTGCAACTTCCAGCTGCGCGCCTATCAGGCGGCGCTGCCCCAGATGGTGGCTCTTGGAGCCAGGCTCGTCGCCGTGTCGCCACAGCTTCCCGACAATTCACTTGGCACTGCGGAGAAAAACGCGCTCACCTTCGACGTGCTGAGCGACGTCGGAAACGTCGTCGCGAGGCGTTACGGACTGGTCTATGCGCTGCCGCACGAACTGCGCGAAGCCCTGCGGTCGAACGACAAGGCCTTGTCGCGGATCAATGGCGATGAAAGCTGGGAACTCCCGGTTCCGGCGACCTATGTCATCGGCGAGGACGGGCGGGTCATGCTTGCCTCGCTCCACATCGATTACAGGACGCGTCTCGACCCCGAGGCCATTCTTGCGGCGCTGCGGACGGCGCGGTCTTGATCCATGGCCGGCTTGCGGACGATGACGGCAGCACCCGCGAACGAGACCGCCGTGCCACGCCCTCGCGTTCGCGTTCGCGCCGCAGGCATCGCCTGGGCGGCGCTCACGGTGTCGATCTTTTCCGGCTGGTTCGTCATCACCCGCTTCAGCGTGACGCGAGAGCTGCGCATCTGGGATATCACGGCGCTGCGCTTCGGGATCGGTGCTCTGCTTCTGGCACCGGTGCTTTTCAGGAATCGCGCCCGCCTGTCTCGCGCAGCCTGGGGCATGGGCTTGGTCTTCGCGTTGCTGTGGGGCATGCCCTTCGTGCTGCTCGTCGCGCTCGGCCTCAGCCTCACCTCGGCGGGGCAGGCCGCCTCGATTGCACCGACCCTGATGCCGCTATTCGCCGGGCTGTTCGCCTGGGCCTTCCTGGGTGAGCGCCAGGGTTGGCAGCGCTGGAGCGGATATGCCGCCATCCTCGCTGGATTGTCCCTGCTTCTGCTGGCAGGCGCGGCGGTGAGTGGTCCGCCAAGTGTAGCCGGCGTCGGCGCACTAGCTGCAGCAGCGGCCATGTGGGCAGTCTACACGCTTCTCTTCCGGCGCAGCGGCCTCGCACCGATCGAGTCGGCGGCGCTGATCTGCTTCTGGTCGGCGGTGCTCTTCCTGCCGGTGTACGGGCTGGGCGGCCTCAGCCGCCTTGGCCATGCCGGGGCGGGCGAGATTGCGCTGCAGGCGGTCTACCAGGGCGTGCTGATGAGCGGGGTCGCCATCTTCACCTTCAACCGCGCCGTCTCGCTGCTCGGATCCTCCGCCGCCACTGCAATCATCGCGCTCATCCCCGCCATCGCTTCGCTGCTCGCCATTCCGATTCTCGGCGAGCACCCGTCGCCGACTGAGGGCGTGGCGGTCGCCATCATCGTCGCCGGGGTCTTGCTCGCCGCCCGGCGTCGAGTTCCGTCCGAACCGCCTGATCAGAGAAGGAAAGTCCGATGATCCGCTTTTATTTCCACCCGACGCCCAATCCGGCCAAAGTTGCGCTTCTGCTGGAGGAGGCGGGCCTGCCCTATGAGACGATCCCCGTCGATACGAGCAAAGGCGAGCAGCATCTGCCCGGCTTCCGCGCGGTCAACCCGAACGGCAAGGTGCCGGCCATCGTCGACACGGAAGGACCGGGCGGCCGGGAGGCGCGCGTCTTCGATTCCACCGCGATCCTGCTTTATCTTGCCGAGAAGACGGGACGGTTTCTTGGCGCTGCCGAGGATCGGCCTGAACTGCTGTCCTGGCTTCTGTTCATCGCCTCAGGACTTGGCCCATTTTCGGGGCAGGCGGTGCATTTCCAGTTCGCGGCGCCGGAAGGGCTCGATTATGCCGTGAACCGGTATCGCCGTGAGGCGGAGCGTCACTATCAGGTGCTGGACGAGCATCTGGCCGGGCGCAACTACATCGTCGGCGAGACCTATACCATCGCCGACATGTCGGCCTGGGGTTGGCTCGATCGCGCTTCGCGGGTCCGCAAGGGAGCCGAGGATCCGCTCGCGCCATACCCCAACCTCAAGCGCCTGTTCGATGCCGTCGATGCGCGGCCGGCGGTCGCGCGGGCTCGCGCTGTAGGTCAGGATCATGCCTTCAAGCAGGTCCGTGACGAAGAAGCGAAGCGCGCGCTCTTCCCCTCGAACTATCCGCCAGCGGCCTGAGCCAAAGCCTGGAGATCATCACATGAGCGACACCGACTACATTCCGCCGAAGGTCTGGACCTGGGACAAGGCCAGCGGCGGGCGCTTCGCCAATATCAACCGGCCGATCGCCGGCCCGACCCATGAGAAGGAGTTGCCCGTCGGCAAGCATCCCCTCCAACTCTATTCGCTGGGAACCCCGAACGGCATCAAGGTCACGGTGATGCTGGAGGAATTGCTGGCTGCCGGCCACAAAGGCGCCGAATATGATGCCTGGCTGATCCGGATCAGCGAAGGCGACCAGTTCGGTTCCGGCTTCGTCGAAGTCAATCCGAATTCGAAAATCCCGGCGCTGTTGGACCGAAGCGGACCGATGCCGATCCGCATCTTCGAATCCGGCGCGATCCTGGTGCATCTCGCCGAGAAGTTTGATGCGTTCCTGCCCCAGGAGCAGCCGGCACGCGCGGAAACCCTGTCCTGGCTGTTCTGGCAGATGGGCTCGGCGCCGTTCCTGGGCGGTGGCTTCGGCCACTTTTATGCTTACGCGCCGACGAAGCTCGAATACCCGATCAACCGCTACGCCATGGAGGTGAAGCGCCAGCTCGACGTGCTCGACCGGCGCCTCGCCGACAATGAATTCATCGCCGGCGATGTCTACACCATCGCCGACATGGCGATCTGGCCTTGGTACGGCGGGCTGGTCATGGGCTGGCAATATGGCGCCGCTGAGTTCCTCGCGGTTCAAGACTACAAGAACGTCGTCCGTTGGGCCGAGCAGCTCTTCTCTCGGCCAGCGGTGAAGCGCGGCCGCATGGTCAACCGGGTGGTTGGCGATCCGTCCGAGCAGCTCCACGAGCGGCATGACGCCGGCGATTTCGAGACCCGGACCCAGGACAAGCTGGCCAACGCATAGCGCGCATCGGCATGCCTTCGGATGGCTGCCCCTCGCGGACGAGGTTGCACCCAATCTCGCCGCGTTGACTGCGTCGGCAATACTCCTCGTTTGCCGACCTCGCGGCGCGTGCCCTGTCCGCCCGGCACGAGCATGCCATCCATTTGCGGCGCCGTAGCAAAACTGTAATGAACGCCGGCCGGCAACCCTTGGGATGAGCGAATGCTGGAGCCGTTCTCAGAGATCGCGAAGAGCCCATAATCCGCCAGGCGCCCTAGCATCTGCACAGGGCCGAAGACGTCCAGCGTCTCGAATTGCTCGAATAAGACGAGACCGATTTTGCGAGGCTTGGCAGAATCCTCTGGTGTTACACTCGGCTCGGACATATCAGCTTCTTCCCCTGTTGCCCCGTCGAAGGCGTGCGGCATGCCACGCTCAAATTATGGGTAATACCAGCGGCCGTCACCGCTGACTCGCTTGGGATTTCCAACTGCTCCTGGTTGGTGAATGTCTGAAAGCTTTGGGACGTTCAGCGACACAAGTGCAAGTTTCCGGTAGGCTTCGGTCCGGCGCTAAGTGGGCCGAAAGCACAGGAGGTGAGCGTGGCCGCACATCCTCGACTGAAGATTTGGCTTGCGGTCGGCTTCCTCATAGCAGGAGCCTGCGCGGCTCGATCCGCGGCGGACGAAGAGGTCACCATAGCGTCCGGCACCTTGCGCGGTGCCGCGGCCGACGGGGTCGTCCGCTTCAAGGGGATACCCTTCGCGGAACCCCCGGTCGGGACCTTGCGTTGGCGCGCGCCGCGGCCGGCCAAGCGATGGGATGGGGTCCGAGACGCAACCGCCTTCGGTCCGTCCTGCATGCAGACCGACGACCTCATCAAGTCCGAGGACTGCCTGACGCTCAACGTCTGGCGCCCGGCGAAGGCCGACGCGCCACTGCCTGTCATGGTCTGGATCTACGGCGGGGCCCTCGCGCATGGCAACACGCCGCAATATCCGATGGAGGCCCTCGCCGCCCAAGGCGTCGTTGCGGTGAGCATGAACTACCGGATGGGGCGGCTCGGCTTCTTCGCTCACCCGGCGCTCGCGGCAGAGGCGCCCGAGGAACCGCGAGGCAACTACGGCTTCCTCGATCAGCTCGCCGCCTTGCGGTGGGTTCAGCAGAACATCGTGGCGTTTGGAGGCGATCCCGCCAAGGTGACCATCTTCGGCGAAAGCGCCGGTGGCGGTTCCGTCATGGCGCATATGATCTCGCCCCTGTCGCGTGGCCTGTTCCGCGCCGCGATCCTGCAGTCTCCCGGTGTTCCGACCGCGCGCGAAAAGGTGCTCCCCCTGACCGCGCTCGCCGACGCTGAGGGACGCGCCATCGCCTATGCCCGGTCGGTCGGCATCGACGATGACGGCTTGCAGGGGCTCGCCGCGCTTCGGGCGCTCCCGGCCGACAAGCTGGTTGAAGGGGCCTCGGCGCCTCTGGTGCTGGCCGGCATGTCGAGCGGACTGCCGGTGGTCGGCGTCTCCGGATCGATCCTGGACGGGCGCTTTCTCACCGAGACGCCGGAGGCGGCGTTTGCGGCGGGCCGTCAAGCCAAGGTGCCGGTCATTGTGGGCGCCAACAACCGCGACCTCGGCATCGGCTCCGTGCGCAGCAAGGAAGACCTGTTTGCGCTCTTCGGCGATCTCGCCGCGGAAGCCCGCCGGCGATACGACCCGCAGGGAAGCGAGAGCTTCGACGAACTGAAGCAGCAGATCCTTGCAGACAAGACGCTGGTCGAACCATCTCGGCACTTGGCGGACGAGATGGTACGGGCCGGACAGCCGACATGGTGGTACCGCTTCTCCTATGTGGCGGAGGCGCTGCGCGGCGATCCCAAGTGGAAAGGGACGCTGCATGGCTTCGAGATACCCTATGTGTTCGACATTCCTGCCGCGGTGGTGCGAGACAAGGTGACAGACGCGGACAAAGCCATGGGAAATCTCGCCAGTGCCTACTGGGTGGCGTTCGCGAAGTCGTCCGATCCGAACGGTGGCGGCCGCCCAACCTGGCCGCAGCACGATCCGGCGAAAGACGAAGTGATCGACTTCACGAATGCGGGCGTCATAGTCGGACCGGACCCTCTTCGGCCCCGGCTCGACCTGTGGAAGGCCGTCCAAGAGCGCAGGCCAGCCTTTGCCATGGCAGGGGCTCCGTCCGATGTCGAGGAGTACGATGGCACCGTGGTCGCCGCTGAACAGGCGGACATCGCGCCCCGGCTCGATGCCCTGCTGAGCAAAATAAGCTTCAGGGCGGGGCAGGTGGTCCGGCAGGGTGACCTGCTGTTCGAGTTCGAGGCGAGGGAGAAAGAGCTGACGCTGGCGCTGGCCGAAGCGCGGCGGGATCAGGCCGAAGCGGACTTGCGCCTTGCCGAGGTGGCACTGAAGAATGCGCAGACCTTGAAGAAGAAGAATGTCGCGTCGGAGATGACCTTGCTGGAGGCCGAGGCGAAGCGCGACATCGCGGCCGCGCGGGCCAAGGAGGCCAAGACGAATGTGAGCCTGGCCGAACTCGCCTTGAAGCAGATGAAGCTCTACGCTTCGATCACAGGCGTGATCAGCCAGCCCTTCGTCAGCCAAGGGACCTATATTACCAAGGAAGCGCGCGAACAGAGCCGTCTGGCTACCATAGTGCAACTCGACCCGATCCGAGTCGTCGGCCGAGTGCCCTTCTCGGTCTACTTCGCGCGTCGAGACGTCTTGGGCACACCCGACAAGGCGGCGCGCCGGCTGACCTTCACGCTGCTGCTGCCGGGCGGCGAGGCATACCCTCAGCCAGGCAAATTGGTCGCCGGCAGCTATGCCTTCGACGCCGCCACGCAGACGATCGCCATCGCGGTGGAGTTCCCCAATCCGGACTACCTGCTGCGGCCGGGGCTGGAGGTTCGATTACGTTCTGCCTTCACCGCGGAATGAATGCTCGATCAAACGGCACGGTCGGGGAGGGGGCTGCTCGTTTGAGGATCGCTATGATCACCAACGCCGAGAACCGGCTTCGGATCGGGGAGGTATCGCTAGGGCGGCTTTATGACGAGGCTGGGTTGCCGGCACCGCGTGTGGCCCGTTCCCTCAAGATCGCCACTGACGAGGCGGCCCACGCTCTGAAGTGCGGTCGCTTCGCTGCCCGGCTGATGTCGAGGTTGGCGATCAGCTCAAGAAGCGGCCGGCTATCTAGAAGCGTCGGAAAGCCCTTGCAGGCGACCGTATCCTCCGGCCGCGTACCGAGCGATGGAGTCGAAGATACGGACATGCTCCGCTGACGCCACGTAGGTTCCTCGGCGGTGGTATCATCCGATTGCGAGCGCCTGCGAAATCTAGACCAAATTCTTTGATTACGTTAGGTTATACAGGAAGCTCAATTTTCGCGGTGACCTCATGATCCGTCGCGGTTTGCTGGCGCTCGTTGTCGTCGTTTCATGGGTCAGTGGCGCTCGCGCCCAATCGGACCTGGTCAAGCGTGGCGACTATCTAGTCAATGGTCTTCTCACCTGCGGCAACTGTCATACTCCGAAGGGTCCTTCGGGGGACATAATGGACAAGGCGTTCTCCGGTGGTCTGTCCTGGGATGAGCCACCGTTCAAGGTCACTGCGCCGAACATTACGCCGGACAAGGAAAGCGGCATCGGAAAATACACCGACGACGAACTTAAGCAACTCCTACGCAAAGGCATCAAGCGAGACGGCAAACGGGTCGCCATGGTTATGCCGAGCGGCTTTTATGAGGTTATGACGGATCGCGATCTCGAGGCAGTGATCGCCTATCTGCGCACGCTCAAGCCAATCAAGAATGCGGTGCCAGATCCGATCTACAAGATGGAACAGGGGCACCCAATTCCGCCGGGTGGGGAGCGCCCTTATTCAGAATCGATGCTAAGCGACCGCCTCAAGAGGGGATTTTATCTCACAACGATCGCGCACTGCATGGAGTGTCATACCCCGATGGGTCAGCGTGGCCGCGATTTCGGTGGAAAGCTAGGCGCCGGCGGCGCAGAGTTTCCCGGGCCTTGGGGCGTCTCGGTTTCCAGAAACATTACGTCCAGCAAGACCTCCGGCATCGGAGGCTGGACTGACGAAGATATCAAGCGTGCCATCACG
Source organism: Allobosea sp. 67-29 (assembly GCF_001898115.1). Lineage (GTDB taxonomy): Bacteria > Pseudomonadota > Alphaproteobacteria > Rhizobiales > Beijerinckiaceae > Allobosea. The sequence goes on from NZ_MKSQ01000014.1 coordinate 373,691, forward strand.
CGCGGCATCAGCAAGGACGGTCGTAAGCTAAGCCCACCAATGGGCTACGGCTACTATGCCAACATCTCGGCTGTCGATCTCAACGCGATTATCGCCTACCTGCGCACGGTGCCGCCCATAGACTAGAGCGTTTGGCTCTCTTCCATCGGCCAATATGGGTTCCTGTTCACTGGGCCGGGTGCGCAGACAAACCTAAACCACGTTGCGACGCTTGCTCACTGGCTCAAGACTGACCGTCGTCAGCACAGGCTGAACCGCAGGTTAAAAACGAATGCAATGGGGCTCAAGACGGTCGACTATGCCGCCAACGTCTACAAATACTACGTGCCGACAGGGTGCTGCAGGAAGGGCGCGTGGCGCATTGCGAGATGGTGGCGGCATTCCCTGAAGCCGGGGAGGCAGCTATGGTCGTCACGGAGGCACTTGTGAGCGGATGCGACGTCAAGCCATAGATGTCGGCCCGAGGGCAGATGCCGCACTGGCCGGCATCTTGATGATGGTCCTCGCCAGCTTTTTTGGTGCGCCTGCCCGGGCGGCAAGCAAACCACCCGTATTTCTTCGCAGTTGCTCCATCGAGCCTCCGAGCCCTACGCCTCTCTTCTCCGGCCCCATCCGCGCCGCCAAAGATCGCGCGGCGGATGACGAGGAGGCTGATGACGATGAAGACGATATCCCGCGCGGCTTTGTTTCGCCGGGTTCCGGCACCTGCATCGCCGTGTCCGGAACGGTGAATGCCGGGCTTCAGCGCGACGACTACCACGCGAGCGCATTGGTGCGGGCGACCGGTCAGGTGCCGCCGAGCACCACGAGCCTCCCGCTGACCACGACCTTCCGGATCGAGACCGGTCAATCCGTCGGTGATGGACGTTATCTGTCGAGCGCATTCGAGTTCTCTGTCGACATCAACAGCGGAGGCAGCAGCGACCTCAGCATCGGCGAGGCGAGCGTCACGTTCGGCGAGTTCGTCTTCGGGCTGGCGGGGTCGCGCTTCGATTTCTGGGCTGGTGATGACTTCGCCTTCATTGGGCGTATCCCCAGCAGGACTGTGGCCCTCATCGGCTATAATTCACAGTTGACCGAGCAGCTTAGCCTATCGCTGTCTGCTGAGGAGGTTTTCGCCGACCGGAATCTGGCTTCCTCGGGAGCCGGACGCCAGCTTCCCGACGGCATCCTGCGCCTGCTTTACGAGAACGGGGCGCTGAGTGTGCATGGCGCATTCGCCCTGCGAGAAGTGCCGCGTCCCGCCAATGAGAGCCTTATCGGCCGCGCAGCGGTCCTCGGTGTGACCTGGAAGGGAAAATTGCTGGCCCAGCCGCTTACGCTTACGGCTCAACTGGCGGGAGCGACGAACGCTGCCCCGTACATCGGCTCGCGGCTAGATCAGCGTACTGCCTTGCCTCTACTCGGTGGTGACGCAACAACACGCGGCTGGTCTGGGGTGGTCTCGGTCGGGCGCGGTTGGACGGATGAATGGTCGACCAATGCGTATGTTAGCCGGTATGAACTCAAAGTCCCTCAACTTGCCGGCTTGGTAGGACGGATCCGGGTTGACCGCGCCGCTGCAAACGTCGTCTGGGCGCCAATTGACGGCCTGCGGCTTGGGCTCGAAGGCTCGCTGGCGTGGCAGCAAATTGATTTGGCCAGTAACGCCCGGGCGGCTGGCCTCAGTGGTCGCCAAAGCTCGGCACAGATCTTTTTGGAACGGACCTTCTGATCTCTCGGTACGACCGCCGGCCGGCCGGCGATTCCAGATCCGCAAGGCGATTATCGCCACGGTCTGCCAAATCCTTCAGGAAAACGGCATCAAGCTAGTGCCGATGATCCACCCCCGTTGAATTGGTCCACCCTGAAGTATGTCTTTTGGCAGACAGGAGGACCGATATGCCGAAGA
>NZ_MKSQ01000015.1 GCF_001898115.1 Allobosea sp. 67-29
CCGTCGCCCATCTCGACGAGATGACCCAGCAGAACGCCGCCCTGGCCGAGCAGAGCGCAGCCTCCGCCAACGCGCTCTCGGACCGCATCGGACAGCTCAACGACCTCGTCGCAACCTTCCGGACGAGCGACGAAAGACCCAGGCGTCCCCGCCTCGAGATCGCAAACGCGGCGAGTTCGGCTCAGCTGCACCATCTCGCCTCCGGTGGTCGTGGGAGACCTGCCATCACAGCCGTCGTGTAGAGGGCCGCACGCGGGACATCCGCGACCATCGGTTCGAGCGGCCATCGACGAGATCGGTGCCGCCGCCCGACACCTGACGGCTTGCCGCCCTAACGCCCCGGCTTGAACGGCGCCATGCCGGCGCGCGCCAGCGCGTCGGCGCGCTCGTTCATGGCGTCGCCGGCGTGGCCCTTGACCCATTTCCACTCGATCTTGTGGCGGCCCAGAGCCGCCTCGAGACGCTGCCAGAGCTCGGCATTCTTCACCGGCTTCCTGTCGGCCGTCTTCCAGCCATTCTTCTTCCAGCCGTGGATCCAGCCGGTGATGCCCTGGCGCAGATACTGGCTGTCGGTGTGCAGCGCGACCGTGACCGGCCGCTTCAGCGCTTCCAGCGCCGCGATCGCCGCCATCAGCTCCATGCGGTTGTTGGTCGTGAGCTCCTCGCCACCGGAGAGTTCCTTCTCCACGCCGTTATAGGAGAGGATCGCGCCCCAGCCGCCGGGGCCGGGATTGCCGGAACAGGCGCCGTCCGTCCAGACCTCGACGGTACCGCTCACCGCTTCAGCCCGTATTCGCGGGCGTCCGCAACGCGCTGATGGAAGACGAGCTTGCGGTCGTATTCGAGCGGGTCGTGCGGCTTGACCAGCGCACCGGGCGGCACGTTCAGCCAGTCGACGAGGCGGGTCAGCAGGAAGCGCAGCGCCGAGCCGCGGCAGAGCTGCGGCAGCGCCTCGACCTCGGCGGCTTCCAGAGGACGGACGCTCTCATAGCCCGCCAGCAGAGCCTGGCCCTTGGTGAGGTTGAAGGAACTGTCGGCCTCGAAGCACCAGGAGTTCAGGCAGATGGCGAGGTCGTAGGCGAAGGCGTCGGTGCAGGCGAAATAGAAATCGATCAGCCCGGAGAGCCTGTCCCCCAGGAAGAAGACGTTGTTGGGGAAGAGGTCGGCATGGATGACGCCGCGCGGCAGGCCCTGCGGCCAGCGTGCTTCATGCACCGCGATCTCGGAAGCGATGCGGCGGGCAAGGCCGGGCGAGACCGTGTCGGCCTCGGCCCCGGCCTGCTCGGCGAGCGGGCGCCAGCCCGGCACGGACAGCGCATTGACGCGCTCCATGGCGAAGTCGGCGCCGGCGGCATGGAGCTGCGCCAGCCCCTTGCCGAGTTCGTGGCAATGCGCGGCGGTCGGCCGGCGCACCGAGAGGCCGTCGAGGAAGGTGACGATGGCAGCAGGCCGCCCGGCGAGACGGCCGAGCATCTCGCCGCGGCTGTCCTCGACCGGCTGCGGGCAGATCAGTCCGCGCGCGGCGAGATGCTGCATCAGTCCGAGGAAGAACGGCAGATCGTCCGGATTCACCCGCTTCTCGTAGAGGGTGAGGATGTAGGAGCCCCGCGTGGTGCGCAGCAGGTAGTTGGAGTTCTCGACGCCCTCGGCGATGCCCTTGGCGGAGAGGAGATCGCCAATGCCGTAGCGGGCCACGAAGGCGGCCATCTCGTCATCGGGCACTTCGGTATAGACGGCCAAGATCGGTCGCTTTCTGCTGGCTTACTCGGCCGCAGCCGGCGCCGCATCGCCGCGCAGCTCGCGCGGCAGCGGGAAGAACACATCCTCGCTCGCAGTCGAGACCGTCTCGACGCGGACCTCGTAGCGCTCGGCGAAGGCGTCGATGATCTCCTCGACCAGCACCTCCGGCGCGCTGGCGCCGGCGGTGATGCCGAGGCTGCGCAGGTTGCCGAAGACCGACCAGTCGATCTCGTCGGTGCGCAGCACGAGGCGCGCGACCGGGCAGCCGGCGCGCTCGGCGACCTCGCGCAGACGCTGCGAGTTCGAGGAATTGGGCGAGCCGACGACGATCAGCCCGTCGACCAGCGGCGCGACGCGCTTCACCGCCTCCTGCCGGTTGGTCGTGGCGTAGCAGATGTCTTCCTTGTGCGGAGCGATGAGATCCGGGAAGCGGGCCTGCAGGGCCTCGACGATGCCGCGGGTGTCGTCGACCGACAGGGTGGTCTGGGTGACGTAGGCGAGGGCTGCATCCGGCGGCGGCTCGAGCGCGGCGACGTCGGCGAGCGTCTCGATCAGGGTGATCGCGCCCTCGGGCAACTGGCCCATCGTGCCGATCACCTCGGGGTGGCCGGCATGGCCGACGAGCAGGATGTGCCGGCCGCGCTTGTGATGGACCTCGGCCTCGCGATGCACCTTGGTCACCAGCGGGCAGGTCGCGTCGATGGCGAAGAGGTTGCGTGCCTTCGCCGCGGCCGGCACGGCCTTGGCGACGCCGTGGGCGGAAAAGATCACCGGCCGGGTCTCGTCCGGCACCTCGTCGAGCTCGGCGACGAAGACCGCGCCCTTCCGCCTGAGGGATTCGACCACGTATTTGTTGTGCACGATCTCGTGGCGGACATAGACCGGCGCACCATGCAGGCTAAGCGCCTTCTCGACCGCGTCGATGGCGCGCACGACCCCGGCGCAGAAGCCGCGCGGGGCACAGAGCAGGATGTCGAGCGGCGGCTTGGTCACGTCTCGAGAGTTCTCCGGTCAGACCAGCGCCTTCTTTCGGCGGGATCGCGGCGATGTCAAGGAAGCAGCGCCACGCATTGACTTATAGGTTGATATCAACACAATGGAGCGATGCGAAGCGACGCTCCCAAGGTTCCGTTCCAGACCACGCTGCATGTTCGCGACCATTGCCTGTGCCTCTACGTGCAGCGGGCGGCGCGGGTGCTGGCGCGGCGCTTCGACGAGGCGCTGCGGCCTCATGGCCTGACCAACGAGCAGTTTTCGCTGCTGATGTCGCTCAACCGGCCCGAACCGCCGGTCATCGGAGCCGTCGCCAGGCTGCTGGGCACCGACCGCACCACGCTGACGGCGGCGCTGAAGCCGCTGGTGCGCGAGGGGCTCGCCGTGGTGACGCCCGACCCGGACGACAAGCGCGCCCGGCGCATCTCGCTGACCGCGGCGGGGCACGCCCGGCTGCTGGCCGCCCTCCCCGTCTGGCACGCGCAGCACGACGCGCTGGAGGCAAGCCTCGAGGCTCCCGATGCGCCGACGCTGCGCGCCGGGCTGGAAGCGCTGGCCGCCTGGCCGGGCACGATCACCGAACCGGAACAACAGGAGGACATCGCATGACCATCCATCTCTCCGCCTTTCGCTGGGTCCCGCCCTTCGCGCAGGGCCATGTCCGCGACCTCAGGGTGCGCTGGGCACTGGAGGAGGCCGGGCTGCCCTATGAGGCGGCCCTGATCGGCCCGGCCGACCAGGCCTCCGACAACTACCGGGCCTGGCAGCCCTTCGGGCAGGTGCCGGCCTTCCGCGACGGCGAGGTCGAGCTGTTCGAATCCGGGGCGATCGTGCTCTATCTCTCGCGCCGGTCTGAAGCGCTGGCGCCCGCCGACGAGGCCGGCCGCGCCCGGGTCGCGAGCTGGATCCTGGCCGCGCTCAACTCGATCGAACCGCAGGTCAGCCAGCTCGCCCTCACCGACATCTTCCACAAGGGCGAAGCCTGGACCGTGGAGCGCCGGCCGCAGATCGTCGCCATGGTCGAGAAGCGTCTGCAGCAACTGGAGGCCTGGCTCGGCGAGAAGGAGTATCTCGAAGGCCGCTTCACCGCAGGCGACCTGTTGATGGCCTGCGTGCTGCGCGAGGTGCCGGACGACATCCTGGCGCGCTATCCGCGGCTCGAGACCTATCGTGCGCGCTGCCTCGCCCGCCCGGCCTTCCGGCGGGCGCTGGACGCGCAGATGCAGCCCTTCCGGGAGAATGCGCCGGCCGCGTGAAGCAGCATTGCGCGTCGATGCACAGCGCGCATGACGCGAGGCGTTTCCCCCTCGCGCTGCGCGGAGCGAGCGCCTAGATAGGGGCGGTCGGCCCCGAGCCGCCTGCCCTTCAGCGTGAGCCGCCCATGGCCGATGCCGCCTCCCATGCCAGCTATCTGCCGCCGATCCTGACCTTCTGCGCCGGTGCCGTGATCGCGGTGCCGTTGTTCCGCAAGCTCGGTCAATCGGCCGTGCTGGGCTATCTGGCGGCCGGCATCGTGATCGGCCCGTCGCTGCTCGGCGTGATCCAGGACCCGGACGCCATCCGCGGCACGGCCGAGATCGGCGTCGTGCTGCTGCTCTTCCTGGTCGGACTCGAACTGCAGCCCTCGCGCCTCTACTCGATGCGACGGGACATTCTCGGCCTCGGCCTCGCGCAGATGGGGCTCAGCGCCGCCGTCATCGGCCTTGTCGGCTGGCGGCTCGGCCTGTCGGGGGGAGGCGCCGTTGCGGTCGGCGTGGCGCTGGCGCTCTCGGCCACCTCGATCGCGCTGCAACTGCTGGAGGAGCGCGGCGACGGCAACGAGACCTATGGACGGCGCACCTTTTCGATCCTGCTGTTCCAGGACATGGCGATCGCGCCGGTGCTGGCGCTGCTGCCCCTGCTGGCGGTAACCGGTACCGAATCCGGCAGCCCGATGCGGGCCCTGGCCAGCTTCGGCATCGCGATCGCCGCCATCGTCGCGATCGTCTTCGCCGGGCGCTACCTGCTCAACCCGTTCTTCCGCGTCCTCGCCAACAGCGGCGCCAAGGAAGTGATGACGGCCGCCGCCCTCCTGATCGTGCTCGGCGCGGCGCTGCTGATGGAGCATGTCGGCCTGTCGATGGCGATGGGCGCCTTCCTCGCCGGCGTGATGCTGGCGGATTCGCATTTCCGCCACGAGCTCGAGGCCGATATCGAGCCGTTCCGCGGCGTGCTGCTCGGCCTGTTCTTCATGGCGGTCGGCATGTCGCTCGACCTCAGGCTGGTCGCCGAGAACGCGCTGCTGCTCGTCATCGCCGCACCGTTGCTGATCCTGTTCAAGATTGCCGTCGTCGCCTCGATCCTGCGCGTGTCCTGCTCGTCGACGCTGGAGGCGGTGCGGGCAGGCGCCCTGCTCTCGCCGGCCGGCGAGTTCGCCTTCGTGCTGCTGCCGCTCGGCCTGGCGAACGGGCTGCTCGCCCCGCAGCAGGCGGCCATCGTCACGGCGCTGGCCGCGATCAGCATGCTGCTCGGCCCGCTCGTGGCGAAGCTGATCGACGTCGTCCTCCTCGCCCGGATCGGCGCGGAGACGATGGACGAGGATTTCGACGGCGCCGACGGCAGCCAGGTGATGGTGATCGGCTTCGGCCGCTTCGGCCAGGTGGTGACCCAGGCCCTGCTGCTGCAGCACGTCAACATCACTGTGATCGATTCCGACGTCGAGCAGATCCGCGCCGCCGCGCGCTTCGGCTTCAAGGTCTATTACGGCGACGGGACGCGGCTCGACGTGCTGCGCGCAGCCGGGGCGGGCAAGGCCCGCGTCATCTGCATCTGCGTCGACAGCAAGGATGCCGCGCTGCGCACCCTCGAAATGGTCAAGGCCGAGTTCCCGAACGTGCGCGTTCATGCCCGGGCCTTCGACCGGATCCACGCCATCGAGCTGATGAAGGCGAATGTCGACTACCAGATGCGCGAGACCTTCGAATCGGCGCTCGATTTCGGCCGTGTCACGCTGGAGGCGGTCGGACTCACCCGCGACGAGGCGGATCTGGTGATCGATCACGTCCGCGACCGCGATGCACAGCGGATGGAGATCCAGTTCCACGAGGGCATCGCGGCGGCGCTCAACCAGGTGCCGCGCGTGATGCCGGAGCCGCTGATCAAGCCGAAAGGCAAGCCCAAGGCGCTCACGGTCGAGACCCAGGAGGTCATCGAGGACGGCGGCGCCGAAGTCGCGGTCGGCGGCGTCGGCGAGCCGGAGCGCTGAGCGACGGGCGCGGCGCGGCCGAAGCGCGCCCGCCGACACCCGCCCGGAGCCTTAGCCGGCGCAAGCGACTTGCCGGGGCGCCGCGCGCTGCTATCGTCGGCAGGCCACGAGCGACGGCCGGGGAGGCGTCCCATGATGATGAACCTGTTCGAGATCATGCAGTCGGCCCAGAACGGCCAGGCGATGCAGAACCTCGCCCGGCAATATGGGCTGAGCCTCCAGCAGACCCAGGCCGCGCTCGACGCGCTGCTGCCGGCCTTCTCGATGGGGCTGCAGCGGCAGACGCAGAACCCCTACGCCTTCGGCTCGCTGGCCCAGATGATGACGGCATCGCCCTATGCCCGTTTCTTCGAGGCCAGTGGCGGGGGCATCCCGCAGGGTGCCCAGATGGCCGGCAACGACGTGCTGAGCCAGATCTTCGGCTCGAACGAGGTTAGCCGGGCGATCGCGGCGCAGGCGGCGGCGACGAGCGGCGTCAACCAGGCCATCCTCAAGCAGATGCTGCCGGTGATCGCCTCGATCCTGATGGGCGGCCTGTTCAAGTCGACCAGCAGCGAAGGCCTCGGCGGGCTGCTCGGCCAGTTCGCCGAGATGATGCGCGGCCAGATGCCCGGCATGCAGCCCGCGCCCCAGCCTCAGCCGATGCCGGCCAACCCGATGGACGCGATCCTGCGCGGCATGTTCGGACAGGGCGCGGGCCAGGCGCAGCCTCCGGGCAGCTCGACCGGCCCGGCTGCCGACCCTTTCGGCGGGATGCTGGGGCAGATCCTCGGCGGCATGTTCGGCGGCGCGGCTGCCGGCTCCGAGCCCGCTCCGCAACCGCAGCCGCGTCGCGCGCCGGCACCGGAGCCGGACGAGCCGCCGCCGTCCTCCGCCAGCGGACCCGGCTCGATCGGCCTCGATGCGCTGAACCAGATGTTCGAGCACGGCCGGCAGATCCAGGACGATCACCAGAACGCGCTGAAATCCATCCTCGACGCCATGCTCGGCGGCGGCCAGCGCCGCTGAACGGAAGCGCGGGACGCAAGCGGCCCGCGGCCCGGCTCAGGCGTGCCGGCGCTGCGACCAGTCCTGCTCCGCCAGCGCCATGGTCGCGGCCATGGCCTGCAGCTCCGCCGCGTCGTCGCGGGTGCGGAAGCTGGCGACGAGCTCGTTGAGGCGCTGGATCTGGCCGGCGAGCGCTGTCGCCGAAGCCGCGCTCTGCTCGGCCAGCGCCGCATTCTGTTGGGTCATCTCGTCCATATGGGCCACGGCCTGGCTCATCTCGTCGATGCCGTTCGACTGCTCGGCGGCGGCGGACGAAATGTCCGAGACGGTGGCGGAGACCTTCTGGGACGCCTCGACGATCCGCTCCAGGGCCGAGCCGGCCGAGCGCACGAGGCCCACACCCTGCGCGACCTCGGCGCCGGATTCGGTGATCAGCGCGGTGATGCCCTTGGCGGCCTCGCCCGAGCGCTGGGCGAGCGTGCGGACCTCGGAGGCCACCACGGCAAAGCCGCGGCCGGCATCGCCGGCGCGGGCGGCTTCGACGGCCGCGTTGAGCGCCAGCAGATTGGTCTGGAAGGCGATCTCGTCGATCACCGTGGTGATGTCGGAGATCTTCTGGGAGGCAGCCTCGATCCGCGCCATGGCGTCGACGGCGTCCTTGACGATCGCCCCGCCCTTGCGCGCCACCTCCATGGCCTCGTCGGCCAGCGCGACCGCCTGCATCGAGGCATGGGCGGAAGCCTTCACCGAGGCCGCGAGCTGCTCCGTCGTCGCCGCCGTCTCCTCCAGCGAGGACGCCTGCTCCTCGGTGCGCTTGGAGAGATCGTCGGCACCGGTGTTGATCTCATGGGCGGCGTTGCCGACGTCGCCGGATGTCGACTGGATCGTGCGGATCGTCTCCGAGAGATGCGCCACGGCCATGTTGAAGTCGTCGCGCAGCTTGGCGTATTCGACGGCGAGCTCGGCCTCGATGCGGCAGGTCAGGTCGCCACGCGAGAGGCGATCGAGCCCCTCGCCGAGCGCTTCCATGACCTTGAGCTGCTCGGCCGCCAGCATCTCCTGCTCGCGGGCGCGGGCGGCGCGTTCCTGCTCCGCCAGGCGGCGCTGCGCCTCGGTCGCCTCGCGCCCTTCGGCGGTCTCGGCCTCGAGGCGGCGCACGGCCTGGCCGTTCTCCTTGAAGACCTGGACAGCCCGCGCCATCGCGCCGATCTCGTCGCGGCGCCCCTGCCCCTCGATCTCGACCGCATAATCGCCGGCCGCCAGATCGTCCATGCGCGCCTTCAGCATGTCGAGCGGCCGGGTGATCGAGCGGCGCGCGAGCAGCATCGCGCCGATCAGGCCGAGGAGCACGCCGGCGCAGGACAAGACCAGCAGCACGAGGTCGAGGCGCTTGGCCTCGGCATCGAGCGCCAGCCCGTCGGACTGGGTCTGGCTCTTGATCTCGCCATTGAGCTTGACCGCGTCGGCGACGATCGCGGCAAAGGCACGGTCGAGCTCGGACATCACCGAGAGGGCCGGCAGATCCTCGTCGCGCGAGGCCTGGGACAGAACGTCGTCGATCTTCGGCTTCAGTTCCGAGATCGCCCGCGAGAGCTTGTCGAACTCGGCATGGCGCTCGGGAAAGCTGATCTTGGCGTTGACCAGCTGCTGGAGCGCGAGATCGTAGCCCTTGCGTGCGTCCGCGATGCTCGTCGCGTTCTGCTTCATGTATTCGGGATAGGCGATCGCCTTGTAGAGATCGCGCAGCACATAGCTCGTGACCAGCGTCGCCTGGGCCGAATCCAGAATCGCGCCGGAGCGCTGGTCGATCAGATCGGAATAGGTCTTCTGGATCCGGGCATATTCATGCCCGGCATAGATCGCAGTCCCGATGCTGATGATGCCGATCGCGATCAGCGGAATGGCGATCTTGGTGCGGATCCGCAGATCCGCAAGGCGCAGAGAAAACGTCATGCCCGAGCCCGTCCATGCGGCGGCCGGCCGGCCGCACCCCGCGGGCAGAGTTCAGGCAAAAGCATAAAAATGCGTTAGACGCGGCAAGAATCCCGTCAGCGCCCATAAAAAAGGGCGGAAGCACGAAGCTCCCGCCCGTAGGAACGCCGCGCCAAGGGGTCAGGCGCAGCGTGCAACCATGAAATCGTCCTGTCGCTCCAGCACCGGCTCCGGCGCAGCCGGCCGAGCGGCGGCATGGCGGGCAGCGTGCTCGCGCCGCGCCTGGGCGACGTCGTTGAGCGAGCGGGACCGCGAGGCCAGCACCGCCGAAGGATCCTTGAGCCAGGAGGTCGCGAGGGCGCCTGCGACATCGGAACGGACGAGGCCGATATCCTTGAGGCCGCGCTCGTCGAGCTCGGCGAGGCGCATCACCTCGCGGCGATGGATGAGCGCCCGCACCAGCGTCACGGGCAGTCGGATTCCGGCGGTGGCGACGCGCACGATACCGCCCGGAACGGACGAGAACGACTTCGTGGCAATGGTCATGAGCAGCATGACGGCCTCCCAAACGGAATGAGAACGGATCGATGCCCCCCTCAGCCCGGACGCACCAATTGGCCGAAATCCCGGGGAACGCAGCCAACATAGCGAGAGGCTGGTCATCAGCCAAACGAATGGTTATGATGCCTGACAACACGGATATTGATGAACTATCCGACGGGGATCGCCATGGCCCATGTGCTCGACGCCGATCAGCTGAAGACCTTCGTCGCCATCGCCGATACCGGCTCGTTCACGCGCGCCGCGGAGATCGTGTTCAAGACGCAATCGGCCGTCTCGATGCAGATGAAGCGGCTCGAGGAGCGCATCGGCCGCCCGCTGTTCGGCCGCGACGGCCGCCATGCCAAGCTGACCGAGGACGGCGAGCGGCTGCTCGACTATGCGAGGCGCATCGTCAGGCTGAACCTCGAATGCGTCGCGAGCTTCACCGACGCCGATCTCAAGGGGCGCATCCGGCTCGGCGTGCCGGACGACTATGCCGACCGCTACCTGCCCGAGATCCTCGCCCGCTTCGCCCATTCGAACCCGCGGGCGGAGGTCACCGTGGTGTGCGAGCCGACGCCGATGCTGGCCGAGCGGATCGCCACCGGCGACATCGACCTGGCGATCATCACCCATGTCGAAAGCCGCGGACAGGGCGAGATCATCCGGATCGAGCCGCTGCTCTGGGTCACCTCGGCGCGCCATGCCGTCCACGAGGAGGACCCGCTGCCGCTGGCGCTCGGGCGGCCGACCTGCAACTGGCGGCAGGCCGCGGTCGATGCGCTGGAGGCCAAGAGCCGCCGCTTCCGCGTGCTCTACGCGAGCTGGAACTCGACCGCCGTGGGCGCCGCGGTGGTGGCGGGGCTCGCCGTCTCGGTGCTGCCGGAGAGCGCGGTCAGGCCGGGAATGCGCATCCTGGGGCCGTCGGAAGGCTTCGCGACCTTGCCATCCTGCAAGATCGGGCTGCTGCGCACGCGCTTCGATCCTTCGGTGCTCTCCAACGCCCTGGCCGAGCACATCATCCAGAGCCTCGACAACCTGGCGAGCTTCAAGACCGCGGCGGAGTAGCGAGGCGTCATTCTCGGGGGAGGAACGGGCAGCCGATGGCGGGCCTGGCCGCGCTCGTGCCTCAGGGGCCGAAGCCCGCCGCCATCGATTGGAAGAAGCGGGTCACCGACTGGCCGATCAGTGTCGCGCTGGCGATGATCGTCAGCGAGATCAGGCTGACGATGAAGCCATACTCGATCATCGTCGCGCCACGCTCGTCGCGACGAAAGGCCTCAAAGCTGATGACGATCCGCTCCATGCCGCCAGTTTAGGCGTCAAGCTGCAGCCAAATCGTTAATCCATCCGCTGCAATGCGTCGGATGTCGCGTTTTTCCGGGGAGCAGCCGCCTAGAGGGCCAGTTCCGCCAAAACCGGCTCGACCCGGCCGCCCCAGGGGCCGCGATAGCGGGCTTCCAGGCGCTGGGCCAGCGTTTCCTTGCGCGCCACGATGTCCTCGAGCGGAGCAAGGTGGAGACTCTCGTCCCGGCCGGCGGCATCGCGACGGGCGCGGCGCGCGAGACCGGCGCGGGACAGTTCCAGCACCTCGGACGCGATCTCGGCCAGGCTGCGACCGGCGACCGTCGCCTGGAGGCCCTGCCTGGGCACGGCATCGCGCAGCGCCTGCCGCTCCGCGGCGCTCCAGCCCTTGACCAGATCCCAGGCGGCGTCGAGCGCGCCGCGATCATAGAGCAGCCCGACCCAGAAGGCCGGCAGCGCGGTCAGCATCTCGGCCGGCCCGGCATCGGCGCCGCGCATCTCCAGGAAGCGCTTCAGCCGCACCTCCGGGAACAGGGTCGAGAGGTGATTGGCCCAGTCCGACATCGTCGCGCGCTCGCCCGGCAACTGCGTCAGCCGGCCCGCCAGCAGGTCCCGGAAGGAAGCGCCGGCGACGTCATGGTAGGTCTCGCCGCGCTTGACGAAATACATCGGCACGTCGAGCGCCCAGTCGACATAGGCCTCGTAGGACATGCCCTCGTCGAAGGCGAAGGCGAGCATGCCCGAGCGGTCGTTGTCGGTATGGCGCCAGATTTCCGAGCGGAGCGACTGGAAGCCGTTGAGCTTGCGCTCCAGGAAGGGCGAGGTGGCGAAGAGCGCGGTGGCGACGGGCTGCAGCGCCAGCGAGACCCGCAGCTTGCGGACCATGTCGGCCTCGCTGGAAAAATCGAGATTGACCTGCACCGTGCAGGTCCGGAACATCATGTCGAGCCCCATCGTGCCGACCTTCGGCATGTAGTTCGCCATGATCCTGTAGCGGCCCTTGGGCATGACCGGCGTCTCGGCGCGGGTCCAGAGCGGCGAGGCGCCGAGCGCAGCGAAGCCGATGCCGTGCGGCTCGGCCACGGCCTTGACGTCGGCGAGATGCACCGCGAGCTCGGCCTGGGTCTGGTGGACGTCTTCCAGCGGCGCGCCGGACAGCTCGAACTGACCGCCCGGCTCCAGCGAGATCGCGCCACCGCCATCAGGTCCGGCGAGGCCGATGATGTGACCGGCATCGATGATCGGCTCCCAACCGAGCCGCTGCTGCATGCCTTCGAGCAGAGCGCGGATTCCGCCTGCGCCGGAGCGCCCTTCGTAGGGCACCGGCGCAAGATCCTGACGGTAGAACGGAAACTTCTCGTGCTCCGTCCCGATCCTGAAGCGCGCCTCGGGTTTCTCTCCGGCGGCGATCCAGGAAACCAGCTCCTCCTTGGAGCCGATCGGGGTCGAGTCGGTGACATCGCGAGCCATGGGCGCTCCGGCAGAACAGGCAACAGGGCCTAGCCTCCCGGCGGCCATCGGCTGCGGGTTCAAGGCGTGGGGACGACAGACATAGGCGAGAGCCCGAGCCGCGACAACGACCCGGACCTTGCATTCTTGAAAGGTCGCCAAGCGCTGGCGACAGGTCCGGACGGGATGCGCTCAGCCGCCTGCCCAATCGCCGAGCACGGCCTGCACGACCGCCAGCGCGGCAACCGCCGCCGTGTCGGCGCGCAGGATGCGCGGCCCCAGCGAGATCGCCAGCGTGTTCGGCCGGGCAGCGATCAGGCGCCGCTCGCCCTCCTCGAAGCCGCCTTCCGGTCCGATCAGCACCGCAAGCGGCGCCGGCCCGCAGGCCTGCAACGCCGTCATCGGGCTGCCCTGCTCCAGCCCCTCGTCGCAGAAGATCAGGAGGCGCCCGGGCTCCAGCGCCGCGAGGGCCGCATCGAGAGGCTTCTCGGCCGCGATCTGCGGCAGGCCGAGGATGCCGCATTGCTCGGCAGCCTCGATCGCGTTCGCCCGCATCCGGTCGAGGTTGAGCCGCGAGACCTGGGTCCGCCGGGTGAGGACGGGCTGAAGCGTGCCGGCGCCCATCTCGACGGCCTTCTGCACCATGTAGTCCAGCCGCGCATGCTTCAGCGGCGCGAAGAGATAATGCAGATCGGCCGGGGAAGGCTGCGGCCTGACCTGACGCTCGAGATCGAGCCGCGCCTGCTTGCGACCCTCCGGCGCCAGGCGCGCCAGCCATTCGCCGTCGCGCCCGTTGAAGACGAGGACGGCATCGCCGGGCCTCAGGCGCAGCACGTTGAGCAGATAGTTCGACTGGTCGCGCTCCAGCGGCAGCCCGCCATCCTGCGCGAAGGCGGCGTCGACGAACAGGCGATGGCGCGCGAAATCGGGGGTGGACATCGGCTCGACCGCCTCCTTCATCAAGAAATCTGTTGAGAGCGGCGCGAAAACCGCCACATTCCTCGCCTAACGGCAAGGGCCTCCTTGAAGATGACAGGCGAACTCGCAAGAGTCGTTGGCGTCGGCGACGCCTGCTGTTAAGGACATGGACAAGGCTCGGCCGGAGGCGGCCGGCAACCGGAGAAGGGAATCATGCGGCTCAGGACGGCTTCGGGATTGGCAGCGACGCTCGGCTTCGCCATGGCCTCGCTCTTGATCGCCTCACCGGCCAGCGCGCAGGTCTCGGGCTGCGAGCCGCTGCAGAAGCTGCTGACGACGCGGCAGTCGATGGTGGCGAAGATCACCGCCGCGCAGAAGGCCAAGCGCAAGATGACGCCGCAGGAGGCCTGCAGCACCTTCGGCACGCTGGTGAACAACGGCAACGAGACGATCAAATTCGCCAACGCCAACAAGGACTGGTGCCAGATCCCGGTCTCGTTCATCGACGGACTCAAGGCCGACAACGCGCGGATCGCGACTTTCCGCGGCCAGGCCTGCAACGCCGTGAAGCAGCAGGCCGCGATGCAGCGCCGCGCCCAGCAGCAGGCGCAGAGCGCCAACCCCTTCGCGGGCGCGGATTCGATCACCGGCGGCGCCGGTGGCGGGATGAAGGTTCCGCGCGGCGCCCTCTAAGCCGGGGAAGCGCCGGCGATGTCTGACCCCATCCATGCCGGCCCTGCTCCAGGGGCAGACGCCCCCCTCCCCGACGCGCTCAGCGGCCATTGGGTCGACAGGCGGGCGCCGCAGGCGACGCGCCCCTTCCTGAAGCTCGCACGGATCGAGCGCCCGATCGGGTGGTGGCTGCTGCTGCTGCCGTGCTGGTGGTCGGCGGGCCTCGCGGCGATCGCGGCGGGCCGGCCCTATCCCGACCCCTGGCACTGCCTGCTGTTCCTGATCGGCGCCGTGCTGATGCGGGGAGCCGGCTGCACCTTCAACGACATCATCGACCGCAAGCTCGACGCCGAGGTCGCGCGCACGCGCGGGCGTCCCTTGCCGTCGGGCCAGGTCACCGCCCGGGCAGCCGCTTTTTTCATGGTCGGCCTCTCGCTCGCGGGCCTCGCCGTGCTGCTGCAGTTCAACCGCTTCACGGTGCTTCTCGGCATCGCCTCGCTCGGGATCGTGGCGATCTATCCGTTCATGAAGCGGATCACCAACATGCCGCAATTCGTGCTCGGCCTCGCCTTCTCCTGGGGGGCGCTGCTCGGCTGGAGCGCGGTCTTCGGCCGGCTCGACGCCCCGGCCTATCTCGCTTACGCCGCCGCGATCGCCTGGACGGTGGGTTACGACACGATCTACGCGATGCAGGACATCGAGGACGACGTCATCGCGGGCATCAAATCGAGCGCGCGCTATTTCGGCGACCATACCCGCGAGGCGGTGGCGCTCTGCTTCGCACTCGCGGCGCTGTTCAGCGCAAGCGCGATCTGGCTGGTCGGCGGAGGCGTCTTCGCCTGGCTCGGCTTCGCCGCCTTCGCAACCCATCTCGGCTGGCAGGTCTCGCGGATCGAGGGCGCGAGCGCGGCCGAGGCCCTGAGGCTGTTCCGGTCGAACGAATATGCCGGGCTGCTGCTGGCAGGCGGGCTCGCGCTCGATACGATCGCCCGCGGCCTCTTCGCCTAGTCGACCAGCCGCTCGCTGGCGACGACGACCGGCAGGTCGGCCAGACGGCCCGGCTTGCGGCGGGTCAGGAAGCGCGGCCGGCGCCCGTTCAGGAAGGCGTGGCGACGGCGGATCCGCACCGGGCCGAGCGCGACCCGGCCGATCTGCGGAAACGGCTCGGTGACCCTGCCATCGACCGATTCGAGCAGGAGCGGCAGCCCGCTGCGGCGACCGAAGTCCCGCCAGAGGGCGACCGCATCCGCCTGGTCGGCGCTGGCGACGACGATCGAACGGCCATCTCCCGCGGTCAGAGCCAGCTCGAAGCGCTCGTCATCGCCGGTCGGGTTGGCGAGCCGCAGCGCGACCCCGCTCCATCCCGCCGAAGCGCGCAGGATCCGGACGGAGCCGACGCGCTCGATCCCCGGCGCCGAAGGCTGGCGCGGCATCGGGTTGCGCGGGACGGTCGCTTGTGTGGTCGGCCCGCCGGGGAGATGCGGCGCAAAACCGCCCTCCCCGGCGGCCGGCGTGACGCTGGCCATCGGTAATAACGCCTCTCTCAAATCCCTGCTGCAACGGAACCCTCTGTCGATGCGGGGTTCTCGTGCTTGCCAGGCGAAGATGGGCGGCAGGCGTGTCCGAGCGCTTAAAGGGTTCGGTTAAAGGAGCGTGATTCGCGGCCCGGAGGGCTCGTCCTGGCCCCTTTTCTGCATGATGCTTGACGGAATCTTTCGCTCCGCGAGCGCATTTTCGGCTTGAAACCGTGGCATTCGCATTCGATAGGGAAGCCATGAGCGCATCCACGCTACCCCTTGCCGCCGACCTGATGAGGGCGGCGAGCGAAAGCTGCCTCGAAGCCGGACGCCTCGCCCTCGATCTGTTCCGACCGGGTGCGCAGACCGCCGCCCGGACCTGGGCGAAGAGCGGCGGCTCCCCGGTGACGGAAGCCGATATCGGGGTCGACACCTTCCTGCGCGTGCGCCTGTCGGCGCTGCTGCCGGAGGCCGCCTGGCTTTCGGAGGAGACGGTCGACGATGCGCAGCGGCTGACCCACCGCTTCGTCTGGGTGGTGGACCCGATCGACGGCACGCGAGCCTATATGAGCGGATCGCCGGATTGGGCGGTCTGCGTCGCATTGCTCGACGAGGGCGCGCCGATCCTGGGTGTCGTGCACGCACCCGCCTGCGACGCGACCTACACCGCCGTGGCCGGCAGCGGCGCGCGGCGCAACGGCGAGCCGATCCGCACGTCCTCGGTCCGGACGCTGGCCGACGCCAGGATCGCCGGGCCGAAGCCGATGCTCGACGCGCTGGCGCGCGTCCAGCCCTTCGAGGCGGTCGGCAAGATTCCCTCGCTCGCCCTGCGGCTGACCCGCATCGCCGATGCGACGATCGATGCCGGGCTGATCTCGCCCGACGCGCGCGACTGGGACCTCGCGGCAGCCGACCTCGTCCTGCGCGAGGCGGGCGGGCGGCTGAGCAGCGGCGATGGCGGAGCCGTGACCTATAACCGGCCGGCGCCGGTGCACGGCATGCTGGTCGCGAGCGCCGGCGCGCTGGCGACGCCGCTGCTGGAGACGCTTGCGCAGCTGCACGGGCAGCAGCAGCCGCGTTGAATTTTTAGACCCGAAACCGCGGCTCACGCTCGCGCCCGCGCGCGGGATGGCTTATGGGGGCGCGGGGCATCCTGCTGGAGACTACGATGAGCGCGGAACCGGATCAGAAGCAGCTTCTTCACCTCGTCTTCGGCGGCGAGCTCGATTCGCTCGACGGCATCACCTTCAAGGATCTGTCGAAGCTCGACATTGTCGGCGTCTTCCCGAACTACGCCAGCGCCCATATGGCCTGGAAGGCCAAGGCACAGCAGACCGTCGATCAGGCGCAGACGCGCTACTTCATCGTGCATCTGCACCGCCTGCTCGATCCGGAAACGGCCAAGGGCTAAGCGCCGACCAGCAGGCAGGCACCGCTCCTTTCCGCCTGCCGGCAAGGCGCGAAGCCCTTCGTGGCGGCCCGCCGATCACATCCTCCCCGAGCGAGACGGCGACCGCCTCGCTCGACACAGCACTGCTCCGGACCGGAGGCAAATGGGTTTCTCGATCCTCAAGACCCGCATCGCGCAGGAAGGGCTCGGCCGGCTGCTCGCCGGCTATCTGCGCCTGGTGCGGCGGACGAACCGGATCGTGTTCGAGCCCGCCGACATCTACGAGCAGGTCCGGCCGGAACTGCCGGTCATCTACGCCATGTGGCACGGCCAGCACATCATGATCCCGTTCGCGCGGCCGGACTGGATGCCGGCCGCCTCGCTGGTCTCGCGCCATGGCGACGGCGGCTTCAACGCCGTTGCGCTGCGCGAGCTCGGCATCGGCTCGATCCGCGGCTCCGGCGCGCTCGGCAAGAAGATCCGCGAAAAGGGCGGGGCCAGCGCCTTCCTCGCCATGGTCCGGCGCCTCGCCGCCGGCGATTCCATGGTGCTCACCGCCGATATCCCGAAGCGGGCCCGCATCGCCGGGCCGGGCATCGTCTCGCTGGCGCGCGCCTCGGGCCGGCCGATCCGCGCGGTTGCCGTGGTGACGAGCCGCCGCATCGATTTCAACAGCTGGGACCGCGCCTCGATCGGCCTGCCCTTCGGGCGCTGCGCCATCGTGGTCGGCGAGCCGATCACCGTCGCGCGCGACGCCGACGAGGCGACGCAGGAAGCGGCGCGGCTCGCCGTGCAGACCAGCCTCGATGCCGTCCACGCGCGGGCCTACGAACTCGTCGGCAGCCGCGATCCGGGCGCGGGCCTGCGCGAGCAGCAGGCCGGGCGGCCCGCCGCAGGGGCGCCGGCATGAGCGGCAAGGGCGCCCTCATCAGAGGCTACCGGCTGGGCACCGCCCTGCTGGAGCCGTTTGCGGCCGGGCTGCTGCAATGGCGCCGCCGCCGCGGCAAGGAAGATGCGGAGCGGCTGGCCGAGCGGCGCGGCTACGCCAGCGTCAAGCGCCCGAACCGCCAGCTCGTCTGGCTGCACGGCGCCAGCGTGGGCGAGACCGTGACCCTGCTGCCGCTGATCGCCAGGCTGCAGAAGCGGGGGCTCACGGTGCTGGTGACCTCCGGCACGGTCACCTCGGCACGGCTTCTGGCGGCGCGCCTGCCGGCCGGGGCCATCCATCAGTACCTGCCTCTCGACGTGCCGCGCTACATGCGCCGCTTCCTCGACTACTGGCGCCCCGAGCTCTGCCTGATCTGCGAATCCGAGATCTGGCCCAACCTGCTGATCGAGGCGCAGCGCCGCAGCGTGCCGGTGGTGATGGTCAACGGCCGGATGTCGGAGCGCTCCTTCGCGCGCTGGTACAAGCGGCCCCAGGCGGCGCGCTTCCTTCTGTCCTGCTTCGAGGCCTGCCTGGCGCAGTCGCAGGCCGATGCCGAGCGGCTGGCGCAGCTCGGCGCGCCGCGGGTCAGCGTCGCCGGCAATCTCAAATTCGACGTGCCGGCCCCGCCGGCCGACGCCGACACCCTCGCCATCCTCGACGGCATGACCACCGGCCGCCCGGTCTGGATCGCGGCCAGCACCCATCCGGGCGAGGACGAGCTCGTCCTTTCCGCCCATCTGGCGCTGAAGCCCTATCTGCCGAAGCTGCTCACCATCGTCGCGCCGCGCCATCCGCAACGCGGCGTCGAGATCGAGGCCCTCGGCCGGGCCAACGAGGTCGCCGTCGCGCGCCGCGCGGCTGGCGAAAGCCCGGAGCGCGATGTCGAATTCTACGTCGCCGACACGCTCAACGAGCTCGGCCTGCTCTACCGGCTGTCGCAGGTGGCCTTCCTCGGCGGCTCCCTGGTCGAAGGCATCGGCGGGCACAACCCGATCGAGCCGGCCAAGCTCGGCTGCGCCCTGCTGCACGGCCCCCATGTCCACAACAACGCCGAGATCTTCGCAGCCTTCGACCGCGACGGCGGCTCGCGCGAGGTGGCGGACGCCCAGGCTCTGGCCGGCGCCGTGCATCGCTGGCTGAGCGACCCGGCCAGCGCGCGCCAGGCCGCCCGCTCGGCCGGGCACACGGCCAGCGAGCTCGGTGGCGCGATCAACCGGACGCTGCATGCCATCGAGCCGCTGCTGATGCGCGTCGCGCTGGGCCAGCGCGAAGGCACGCCCTGATGTTGAGCGCGCCGCGCTTCTGGTGGCGCGACCGGCCGGGGCTGCTCGCCTGGCTCCTCTTCCCCTTCGGCTGGATCTATGGCGCCATCACGCTCGGGCGCATGCGCCGGTCGGGGCACGGTGCCGGCGTGCCGGTGATCTGCGTCGGCAATTTCATCGCGGGCGGCGCCGGAAAGACGCCGACCGCCATCGCGCTCGCCGCGATGCTGCTGGAGCGCGGCGAGACTCCCTTCGTCCTCATGCGCGGCTATGGCGGGCGGTTGCCAGGCCCGATCGAGGTCGATCCGTCGCGGCACGGCCCGGCCGATGTCGGCGACGAGGCGATGCTGATGGCCGGCCACGTTCGCACGATCGTCGCGCGCGATCGCATCGCCGGCGCGGCGCTGGCCCGAGAGCGCGGCGCCAGCGCCGTGGTGATGGATGACGGGCTGCAGAACCCGACGCTCTCCAAGCGATTGCGGCTGGCCGTCGTCGACGGCGCAAGCGGCGTCGGCAACGGGTTGTGCCTGCCGGCCGGGCCGCTGCGTGCTCCGCTGGCGGGGCAGCTCGACCAGACCGACGCCGTCATCGTGATCGGCCCGGGAACTGCCGGAGAGAACGTCGCCAGGCTGGCGCGCGGGCGCGGCAAGGCGGTGCTCGGGGCGCGGCTGGAGCCCACCGCGGAGGCTGCCTCCGCCCTGCGTGGTCAAACGGTCATCGCCTTGTCCGGCATCGGGCGGCCCGAGAAATTCAGGGCGACGCTCGAAGCCCTCGGCGCCAGCGTCGCGGCCGAGCGCGCCTTCGGCGATCACCACGTCTATACGGAAGCGGATGTCCGCGACGTCCTCGCGCAAGCCCGGTCGCGCGACCGGCTCGTGGCCACCACCGAGAAGGACATGACCAAGCTCGTTTCCCTCTGGCCGGCAGCCGACCGAGCCCGGCTCGTCGTCGTGCCGGTCAGGCTGGCTTTCGAGACGCCGGAGCGGATCGGAGTCCTGCTCGACAGCGCCTC
This sequence comes from Allobosea sp. 67-29, assembly GCF_001898115.1. Taxonomy (GTDB): domain Bacteria; phylum Pseudomonadota; class Alphaproteobacteria; order Rhizobiales; family Beijerinckiaceae; genus Allobosea. The sequence goes on from NZ_MKSQ01000015.1 coordinate 19,893, forward strand.
AGGCGCGGCCCGCCCGCCGCAGCCTTAGCAGCGCCGCCTCCGGCGAGGCATAGGCCTCCTGCCACTCGACCGACCAATAACGCAGATCGTCGAGCCGGATCGGCGCGCCGGTCACGGCGCAGCGCACGAAGCCGCCGGGCTTGATCACGCGGAATTCGCCGTGTCCGTAATCGAGGACCGCTTCGGGAGCGGGACTGGGAAGACGCTCGGTGATGTTCATCAAAACCGCATTAAATCATTGAATGCGAAACGGAAAGCCGGGATACTGCACAAGCGGTGTCATTTTCCGGTCGACGATGTTTCGTGTCCAGTGCCTGTTGGCCTGCGTGATGAGCCTTATGCTGTTCACGGCTTCGGCTGCCCATGCCGGCGGCTATGAACGCGTTTCGATTCCGATGGATGGCGGCCATCTCGACGGCATCCTCTTCCGCCCTCCCGGCCAGGGGCCGTTTCCCGCGGTCGTCGCTCTGCATGGTTGCGGCGGCCTGTGGCGCGAGCAAGGCAAGCTCTCGCTGCGCCACGCCGACTGGGGCGAGCGGCTCGCTGCCTCGGGCTTCGCCGTGCTGATGCCCGACAGCTACGGCTCGCGTGGCCTCGGCTCGCAATGCGGCGTGAAGGACTTGAGCGTGCGAGCCGGGCGCGAACGCGTCGCCGACGCCGCCGCGGCGCGGATCTGGCTGCAGCAGCGCAGCGACATCCGGCCCGGCCAGATCGCACTGATCGGCTGGTCCGGCGGCGGCTCGACCGTGCTCACCGCCATCCGCAGCGACCGGCGCCCGGCCGATGGCCAGCCGGACTTCGCGCGGGCGATCGCCTTCTATCCGAGTTGCCGGGTCCAGTCGGAATCGCCGAGCTTCGCCGCCAGGATGCCGCTGCTGATCCTGATGGGCGAGGCCGACGACTGGACCCCCGCGGCACCCTGCGGCTACCTGACCAAGGCGGCGCAGGCGCGCGGCGAGAAGGTCGAATTCGTGGTCTATCCGGGCGCGGTCCATGATTTCGACCACCCGCGGCTGGATGTGAAGGAACGCGACAACATCGCCTATTCGGCGAGCGGGACGGGCAAGGCGACGGTCGGCACCAATCCGGCTGCGCGCGCCGATGCGCTGAAGCGCGTCGACGCTTTCCTCAGGGCTCCCTGACGCCGCGTCGTCCCGGCGCGCGCCGGCGCGGCGCCGCTCAGAACAGGTCGCCCTGGCCCGACCCCGACGGCTCCTTGCGGACAGCGCGGGGGGCGGGCTTCGGCGCCGTTCCGCCGCCGCCCGAAACCACGGCGCCGAAGCGCCCATCGCTGAGCTGAACGGTCAGCGCCTGCCCCGGCTGCGCCTGCGCGACGCTGCGCAGGAGCGCGCCGCCTTCGTCGCGGACCAGGGCATAGCCGCGCCCCAGCACGGCCTCCGGGCCAAGGGACCGGATCAGCGCCCAGAGCGAGCCGAGACGATCGCCGCGGCGATGCACCCCCTGGGCGAAGGCCCGCGTGGCGCGGTCGCCAAGCTGGATGCCGCGTTCGCGACGCCGCCCGAGGCTCTGGCCGAAGGCATTGCGCGCGCGCATCTCAAGCGTCGCCAGCCGATCCCGGACATGGGCGATGCGAGCGCGCTCGCTGGCGATCGCATTGCCGCGCGCCGCCGCCAGCCCGCGCGCAAAGCCGTTCAGCTTTTCGCGCAATCCTGCCAGGGCGACCCGCGGCGAGCGAGCCTCGAGCCGCCTCGACAGGTTCAGCAGCGCCTGCTCATGAGCGCGGGCATTGCGAGCGAGCGCCGGGGCGAGCCGCGTCGCGGCAAGATCGAGCCGCTGGCGCGGGCCCGACAGCACGGCTTCCGGCCCCGGCAAGGCCCGGGCGAGCGCGCGCAGATCGCTGCGGCGCCGGTCCGAAAGGCGGCGCATGGCGCCGCCATGGCGGCGGGCGAGATCGGCAACCAACGCCATCAGCTCGGAGCGTACCGGCACGACCTTTTCGGCTGCGCCGGTCGGGGTGGGGCAGCGCAGATCGGCGGCGAAGTCGATCAGCGTCGTGTCGGTCTCGTGGCCGACGGCCGAGACCAGCGGGATGGCGGAGGCCGCGGCTGCGCGGACGACGATCTCCTCGTTGAAGCCCATCAGGTCCTCGAGCGAGCCGCCGCCGCGCGCGACGATGATGACGTCGGGCCGTGGGATACGCCCGCCCGCGGGAAGCGCGTTGAAGCCGGCGATGGCGTTGGCGACCTCCGCCGCGCTGGTCTCGCCCTGCACGCGCACCGGCCAGACCAGAACATGGCGCGGAAAGCGGTCCTCCAGCCGATGCAGGATGTCGCGGATGACCGCGCCGGTCGGCGAGGTGACGACGCCGATCACACGTGGCAGATAGGGGATGAGCTGCTTGCGCTCCTCGGCGAAGAGGCCTTCGGCGGCGAGCTTCCGGCGGCGCTCCTCCAGCAACGCCATCAGCGCGCCGATGCCGGCCGGCTCCAGCGAGTCGATGACGATCTGGTAGCTCGACTTGCCGGCGAAGGTGGTGATCTTGCCGGTGGCGATGACCTCCAGCCCCTCCTGGGGCCGCGTCTTCAGCCGGCCGAAGACGCCCTTCCAGATCACCGCGTCGATCTTGGCGTTGGTGTCCTTCAGCGAGAAGTAGACGTGGCCCGAGGCGACCGGGCCGCGATAGCCGGAAATCTCGCCGCGCACGCGGACATAGCCGAAGGCGTCCTCGATGGTGCGCTTCAGCGCGCCGGAAAGATCCGAGACGCTCCATTCGGGCGCATTGCCCGCCGGCAGTGTCGATTCGCTGTTCATGGCCGGACCATAGCGGGACCGCCCCGCCAGCAGAAGCGTTGCCGCCGGGACGCCGGGCAGGTATTGCGCCGGTGACGGAGCAGAGAGGGTGCCATGAAGATTCTTCTGATCGGCTCGGGCGGCCGCGAACATGCGCTCGCCTGGGCGATATCGGCCTCCTCGCTCTGCGAGCAGCTCTTCATCGCGCCCGGCAATCCCGGCACGGCGCAATGCGGCGAGAATGTCGCCGTCGATATCGCGGACCACGCCGCCGTCGTCGCCTTCTGCCGGCTGCAGGGGATCGGGCTCGTCGTCGTCGGGCCGGAGGGGCCGCTGGTCGCCGGCATCGCCGACGATCTGCGGGCCGCCGGCATCAAGGTCTTCGGACCGTCGAAGGCCGCCGCCCAGCTCGAGGGCTCGAAGGGCTTCACCAAGGAGCTCTGCGCCCAGTTCAACATCCCGACAGCAGCCTTCGGCCGCTTCACCAGCGCCGACACCGCCAAGGCCTATGTCGCGCGGCAGGGGGCGCCGATCGTGGTCAAGGCCGACGGGCTCGCCGCCGGCAAGGGCGTGGTGATGGCCGAGACGCTCGACCAGGCCAACGAAGCCATCGACATGATGTTTTCGGGCGGGCTCGGCCAGGCCGGGGCCGAGGTCGTGATCGAGGAATGGATGGTCGGCGAGGAGGCGAGCTTCTTCGCGCTCTGCGACGGCACCAACGCGTTGGCGCTGGCTTCGGCGCAGGACCACAAGCGCGTCGGCGACGGCGACACCGGCCCCAATACGGGCGGCATGGGCGCCTATTCGCCCGCTCCCGTGATGACGCCGGCCATGGAACAGCGCGTCATGACCGAAATCATCCACCCGACACTTGCCGGCATGGCCAAGCGCGGCATGCCGTTCCAGGGCGTGCTCTTCGCCGGGCTGATGATCACGGCGCAAGGGCCGAAGCTGATCGAATACAATGTCCGCTTCGGCGATCCCGAATGCGAGGTCCTGATGCCGCGGCTGCAGAGCGACATCGTGCCGGCGCTGCTCGCCGCCTGCGACGGGGTGCTGGGCTCCTTCGATCTGCGCTGGCGCGAGGAGACGGCATTGACCGTGGTGCTCGCGGCGAAGGGCTATCCCGCCAAGCCGGAGACGGGCAGCGTCATCCGCGGGATCGAGAAGGCCGAAGCGCTCGACGACGTGCTCGTCTTTCATGCCGGCACCAAGCTCAAGGAGGGCGAACTCGTCGCCAATGGCGGCCGCGTGCTCAACGTCGTGGGCCTGGGCAAGAACGCGGGCGAAGCGCAGGCCAAGGCCTATCGGGGCGTCGACCTCATCGACTGGCCGGAAGGCTTCTGCCGCCGCGACATCGGCTGGCAGGCGGTGAAGCGCGAGCAAGGCTGACACGGTGCCATGACCGGGTCTATGCTCCCGGCATGGCCAACATCGACAGCCTCTTTCCCGGGTTCAAGGCACACTGGATCGACGGTCCGGTCGGCAAGATCTTCGCGCGCGTCGGCGGCGAAGGCCCGCCGCTCGTGCTGATCCACGGCTTCCCGCAGACCCATGCCGAATGGCACAGGATCGCGCCCGAGCTGGCGAAGACGCACACCGTGGTCTGCCCCGACCTGCGCGGCTATGGCTGGTCGGCGGCGCCGCATGGCGACGGTGGCGTGGAAACCTACAGCAAGCGCGGCATGGGCGAGGACATCGTCGCGGCGATGGAGGCGCTCGGCCATATCCGCTTCGGCGTGATCGGCCATGACCGCGGCGCGCGGGTCGGCTATCGCCTCGCCCTCGACCATCCCGGCCGGGTCGAGCGGCTGGCCCTGCTCGACATCCTGCCGACCGTCTCGATGTGGGAGGGCATGAACGCAAGCCGCGCCATGCAGGTCTATCACTGGACCTTCCTCGCCCAGCCCGAGCCGATCCCCGAAAACCTGCTCAAGGCCGACCCCGTCGGCTGGCTCGACCACACCATCGCGAGCTGGAGCCGGGCCAAGAAGCTCGACCTGTTCGATCCGCTGGCGATGCAATCCTATGCCGAATCCTTCAGCGATCCCTCGCGCATCCATGCCGCCTGCGAGGATTACCGCGCCGGCGCGACCACCGATGTGACACAGGACAAGGCCGATCTCGCCGCTCACAAGCGCATCCTCTGCCCGACCCTGATCCTGTGGGGAGAGGCCGGCATCCCGGCCAAGGGCGCGAGCCCGCTCGCCATCTGGCGCGAGAGCTTCGCGCCGCAGGCCGAGGGCCATGCGATCGAGAGCGGGCATTTCCTGCCCGAGGAGAACCCGCAGGCGACGCTCGCAGCGTTGAAGCCCTTCCTGGCGCAGCCGCTTGCCTGAGAAGGTGGCGGGGGCCAGATTCGAACGATGTCGCCACGCCACCCCGCCCCCCTCCGGTCCGCGCCCGAGAAAACCTCCGGCGACGTCGCGCTGGTGCTCGGTGCCGGCGGCGCGCGGGGCCTGAGCCAGATTCCCGTTCTCGAAGCGCTCGATGAGCTCGGCCTGAAGCCCGCGGTGATTTCAGGATGCTCCGTCGGCGCGATCATCGGCGCCGCCTACGCCGCCGGGCTTTCCGGCGCCGCCCTGCGCGAGCATGTGCTGGCCAGCTTCCGCGACCCGCCGCGGGTGGTCGCGAAGCTGCTCGACGCCCGCGTCGGCAAGCTCGCCGATCTGGTGCGCGGCCTCGGCAACCCGGTCTTGATCGACGGCGAGCGCCTGCTCGACCTGTTCTGGCCGGAGGCGGTACCCGACCGTTTCGACGAGCTCGCGATCCCCTTCAGCGCGACGGCGGCGGACTATCATCGCCATGTCGAGGTGACGTTGTCGGAAGGCCCTCTGACGCCGGCCGTCGCCGCCTCGCTCGCGATTCCGGGGCTGGTGCGGCCGGTCGCGCTGGCGGGCCATGTGCTGATCGACGGCGGGGCGATCAACCCACTGCCCTATGAGCGATTGCTGGCGCCCGGCCGGACCGTGCTGGCGATCGACGTCAGCGCGCCGCCCGTCGCGACGAGCGACGGCCGCGTTCCCGGCGCGATGGAGGCGATCGTCGGCGCCTCGCAGATCCTGACGCGCACGCTGGTGCAGCGCATGGTCGAGCGGCGGCCGCCCGACATCCTGATCCGCAGCGGGCTCGACGGCATCGGCGGGCTCGACTTCTTCAAGGCGAAGGCGATCCTCGCCGCGGCCGAGCCGATCAAGGACGAGGTCAAGCGAGCGCTGGAACGGGCTCTCGCCGCGACGGGCTGACGGCCGGCTCCGGCACATCGCAACGGAAGCCGGGCAAGGCGGCTTCCAGCACCGATCGCCCCTCTCCGGTCAGGGCGACCGCGCGGCTGTCCTTGCGGCGGCGCGTCCAGCCCATCTCGAAACAGCGGCAGGCGAGCGCGGCGGCGAGGTGGCCGGCGAGATGTGGCCGGCGTTCGCTCCAGTCGAGGCAGGGTCGCAGGGCCGCGCGACGGCTCCTGCCCGGCTGGTCGGGATCGACGCCGAGAGCGGCAAAGATCGCCTTGCCGGAGGCGGTCAGGGCATAGCCGCCCTCGCTGGCGACGAGATGGCCACCCGCCATCAGCGCGTCGTGGATGCCGATGCCGAGCTTGCCGGCGAAGTGGTCGTAGCAGGTGCGGGCGAAGCTCAATTCCGCGCCGACCCGCGACGGCAGGCGGCGCCCGCTGCCTTCCATATTCGCCAGCACCATCAGCCCTTCAAGGGCCTGTGCGACCTCCGGCCCGGCGAGACGATAATAGCGATGGCGCCCCTGCACGGCGACCGCCAGCAGGCCACCCTGCATCAGCTTGGCGAGATGGCCGCTCGCCGTCTGCGGCGCGACGCCCGCGATCCAGGCGAGCTCCTTCGCCGTCAGCGCGCGCCCGTCCATCAGCGCGTGCAGCATGTTGGCGCGGGCCGGATCGCCCATCAGATGGGCGATCTCGGCGAGATAAGGGCCTGAATAGCTGTTCGACGTGCTCATGGCCGCATGATGCGCTATCGCCGCGCTATCGCAAGCGAGGACGCTACGGTGACGGCCGTAGCATCGACCGGCGACAGATGAGCACGACGATGCCAGAAGCGGGGCATGGACAACACGGCTCTCCTCCTCTTCGTCACCGCGACCTTCGTGCTCGCCGGCTTCGTCAAGGGCGTCATCGGGCTGGGGCTGCCGACCATCGCGGTCGGCATCCTCGGCGTGGTCATGGCCCCGGCGCAGGCGGCCGCCCTGCTGGTCGTACCCAATCTCGTCACCAATGGCTGGCAGATCGCGACGGGACCGAAGCTGCCGGCGACCTTGCGGCGGCTCTGGCCGATGCTGCTCGCCATCTGCCTCGGCACCTGGGCCGGCGCCGGCCTGCTCCAGCAGCAGAAGCATGGCACGGCGACGCTCTGGCTCGGCGGCGCGCTGATCCTCTATGCGCTGGTCGGCCTCAAGGCGGCGAAGCTGCGCGTGCCCGCCGGCTGGGAGATCTGGCTCGGCCCCGTCATCGGCTTCACGACCGGCATCGTCACCGCCGCGACCGGCGTCTTCGTGCTGCCGGCGGTGCCCTATCTGCAGGCGCTCGGCTTCGACAAGGACGAGCTCGTGCAGGCGCTCGGCATTTCCTTCATCATCTCGACGCTGGCCCTGTCCTTCGGGCTGATCGGCGCGGGCGCGCTCAACGGCGACGTGGCCTGGCAATCGCTGCTGGCCCTGGTGCCGGCGCTCGCGGGGATGGGAGCCGGCCAGTTCATCCGCGGCCGCATCTCGCCGGCGACCTTCAAGATCTGCTTCTTCGCCGGCCTGCTGGCGCTCGGCAGCTATCTCTGCTGGCGCAGCTTCGCCTGACGGCCCCTCTCTTGCTTGACCCTGCTCGTCGCTTCGCCTGCCGTTAACCGCTGGCTAACCATACCGGCGCAGCCTCAACCCGGAGCGACAGGAGCAAGCACATGGATGTCTTCACCATGGTCATCATGGCCTGTGTCTCGGGCGAGCCGCACTGCACGACGTCGCGGATCAGCGAGATCGGCTTCACCACCGCGCAGGCCTGCGAGGACAAGATCGACGCCATCACCGGCGCGATGACCAAGGACTTCGGCAAACGGCCCGAATTCAAGGGCCGGCAGGTGACCTATGACGTCTCCTGCATGGATCGCACGCAGCTCGCCCGGAAATTCGGCGTCACCTCGTCGGATACCTGAGGCTCAGCGCCGCTCGCGGAAAAACTCCCTCAGCAGCGCCGCCGCCTCGCTCTCGCGCAATCCGCCATAGACCTCGGGCGCGTGATGGCAGGTCGGGCTGTCATACAGCCTGACACCGTTCTCGACCGCCCCGCCCTTCGGATCGCCTGCGCCGAAATAGAGCCGCCGGATGCGGGAAAACGAGATCGCCGCCGCGCACATCGGACAGGGCTCGAGCGTGACGTAGAGGTCGCAGCCGATCAGGCGCTCGCTGCCGATAGCCGCACCGGCCAGCCGCAGCGCCAGCATCTCGGCATGGGCGGTCGGGTCCTTCAGCTCCAGCGTGCGGTTGCCGGCATGGGCCAGCACTGCACCGTCGCGCATCACCACCGCGCCGACCGGCACTTCTCCACGCGCCGCAGCCGCCTTCGCCTCGTCGAAGGCCAGCGCCATGGCGTCGATGGCGGAGGATGGTTGCGGCTGCGGCATCGAAAACCCCTGCTTTGGTGCTCGCAGCGAGGAAAAGCCTCTGCTACAAGCGCCGGTCATAGCGAATAAGCGAGCCAGGCCTTTCCCGCAAAGCGGATGTGCTCGGCCGGCTCAGGAGCAGTCATGAAAGACGACGACAACAACAGAGGTCGCGGCCCGGGCAAGGGCGGCGGCGCCGGCAGCCGTGGCGGCGGCAAGGGCTTCGGCGGCAAGGGGCCGGGAAGCAGGGGCGCGGGCGGGCACAGCTTCGGCGGGCGCGACGGCGAAAGCCGCGGCGGCGAGCGCAAGGGCTTCCGCGAAGCCGGCGAGCGCCGCTCTTTCCGCGGCCATTCCGAGGGCGAGGAGCGCCCGGCCCGCCGCTTCGGCAAGCCGACCGAGGGCAGCGCCCCGCGTCCGCGCCGGACGGAGGGCGAACGGCCGGCACGTTTCAAGCCCGAAGGCGAAGGCCGCCCCTTCCGCGAGCGGAGCGGCGAGGAGCGCCCCCGCCGCAGCGATCGCGGCGGCGAGCGCGTCTTCCGGGAACGTCCGGAAGGTGCGGAACGGCCGGCACGCGGCGGCTTCGGCCGCCCTCCCCGTCGCCCGGAAGCCGGCGACGGCGAGCGGCGCTTCGAGCGCCCTCGGCCGCAACGCGGCGAGCGCGATGCCACCCGCGGCGAGCGGCCGCGCCGCCCCCGCGAGGAGGCTCCCACCGAGGGCAAGCTGATCGCGGCGCAGGAGCCGGAGCGCATCGCCAAGGTGATGGCGCGGGCCGGCGTCGCCTCACGCCGCGACAGCGAGGCGATGATCGCGGAAGGCCGCGTCAGCGTGAATGGCACGGTGCTCGAAAGCCCGGCCTTCGACGTCAAGCCGACCGATGTCGTGCTGGTCGATGGCGAGCCGCTGCCGGCGCGCGAGCGCACGCGGCTCTGGCTCTACCACAAGCCGCGCGGCCTGGTGACGACCAATTTCGACCCCGAAGGCCGCCCCACCGTTTTCGAGGCGTTGCCGGAGGACCTGCCGCGCGTGCTCTCGATCGGCCGGCTCGACATCAACACCGAGGGCCTGCTGCTGCTGACCAATGACGGCGGACTGGCGCGGGTGCTGGAATTGCCGGAGACCGGCTGGCTCAGGCGCTACCGCGTGCGCGCCTTCGGCGAGGTGACGCAGGACAGGCTCGACACCGTGAAGGACGGCGTTGAGATCGACGGCGTGCATTACGGGCCGGTGATCGCCCGCTTCGAGCGCCAGCAGGGCTTCAACACCTGGCTGACGGTCGATCTACGCGAGGGCAAGAATCGCGAAGTCAAGACCGTGCTCGAGCATCTCGGGCTCGCGGTCAACCGGCTGATCCGCATCTCCTTCGGCCCGTTCCAGCTGGGCGAGATCGAGGAAGGCGAGGTCGAGGAAATCCGCTCGCGCGTGCTGCAGGACCAGCTCGGCACCGAGCTGGCGGCCAGGGCCGGCGCCGATTTCGAGGCGCCGCGCCGCGACGCGCTGCCGAGCGCGCCACGCCGCGCGCCCGCCGCCGAGGATCGCCCGCGCCGGCGGCGCGAGACCGGTGACGAAGCGCATGAGACGAAGCGCGAGGCGGTGCGCGAGCTGCGCGGCGACAAATCCTGGAATCGCGGCGTCTGGCGCGATGCCGAGACCGAGCCGCAGCGCGCCCGCAAGGCGCCGCCGCGCCGTGGCGCCGATCCGCGCGTCGAGCGCGAGGTTCGCGAGGCCACGGGTGCCGTCGAGCGCAAGCGCGACAAGGCCATCGCCGATCCCAAGGGCCGGCGCGTGCTGGTCGAGCGGATCAGCGCCCCTTCGCGCGAAGACCCTGCCGAGCCGGAAACCCGGCGCCGGCCGGATCGCAAGCCCCGCAACGAACGCGGCAGCGGCGAGGCACGCGCGCCACGGGCTCCGGTGCGCAGCGTCGGCGAAAGGCCCGCCCGGCGTTCGCGCGACGAAGCCGGTGGTCGTGACCGCGCCGATGAGCGCCCCTGGCAGGATCGCTCTCCACGCGGCGAGCGTGGCGAGCGTGCGCCCCGCGACGGGGCGGAGCGCCCGGCCCGCCGCTTCAGCGAGCGGCCGGCCGGCGACAAGCCGCACGGACGCAGCTTCGGCGACAAGCCTTTCGGCGGACGCCCCTCCGGCGGCAAGCCGGGCGGCGGTGGCGGCCGTCCGGGCGGCAGGGGCCCTCGCCCCGGCGGCCCGCGCGGCAAGCGCGACTAGGCGATGCGGATCGTCGGCGGGCGCCTGCGCGGCCGGTCTCTGACCGGCCCGAAGCCGGGGATCGGCAGCATCCGGCCGACCTCGGACCGCTTGCGCGAATCCCTGTTCAACGTGCTCGCCCATGCCTATGGCGACGCGGTCGAGGGCGCGCGCGTGCTCGACCTCTTCGCCGGCACCGGCGCGCTCGGCTTCGAGGCGCTTTCGCGCGGCGCGGGTTTCGCCCTTCTCGTCGATGACGGGATGGAGGCGCGCGGCCTGATCCGCGAGAACCAGATGGCGCTGGGCCTCGCCGGCTTCAGCCGCATCTTCCGGCGCGACGCGACGAAGCTCGGCCCGATCACCGGCATGGCGCCGTTCGGCCTGGTCTTCTGCGACCCGCCCTATCGCAAGGGGCTGGGCGAGAAGGCGCTCGCCTCCGCCCGCGGCGGCGGCTGGCTGAAACAGGATGCGCTCGTCGTGCTGGAGGAGGCGTCCGATGCCGAGATCGGCCTGCCCGAAGGCTTCGAGGAGCTGGAGCGGCGGGCCTATGGCGAGACGCAGGTGGTGATCCTGCGGGCGGAATAAGACTGCATAGCCGGCATCCGCCGCAAAAGTAGAGAACTTATCCCCGCTCGCAATTCGGCGCTTAGTCTCCGCATCCGCCGCGGAGATCAAGCGCCGGATGCCGTTCCCAAGACCGATAGAGCCGTACGGACACGCTCGGGCCGCTCGCCGCCACGCCCTTGCCTGTCAGCTTGCCGGCGAGCGCATGATGCGCGCACTCGCCTGTCTACAGGCGCTCGTCGAGAAGGGCGGTTTCAACCCCGAACAGCCGCGCGTACCGGCGGGCAGCCCCGAGGGGGGCCAATGGACAAACGGCGAGGGTGGCGGGCAGAGCCGCCAGCCCGGCATCGGCGACAATGGTGGGCCGACGCTCGATCCGCCCAAGGATCCTTCGGCAGACAGGTCATCGAAGATCAAGGCGGCCAAGGCACTAGCCAAGGCTATCGCGCGACAGGCGCTGCGGCGCGCAGGCCCGATCGGCGCGGTCGTCACGGCAATCGAGGCCGCACACTGGCTTTATACGGAGTGGCCTTCGATCCGCTCCTATCAGGACGCGCCGAAGTCGTTCTCCGAGCTCCAGGAACAGGCCGGCAAGAAGCGGCCGGGCTATGATGATCATCACATCGTGGAGCAAGGCGCGGAATCGCGTGAGGGCTTTCCGCGTGCCCACATCGATGGCGCGGGCAATATCGTCAGCATCCCGCGATACAAGCACCATGAAATCACGGGATGGTACGCGACACGAAATGCCGAGTTCGGCAATCTCTCACCACGCGACTATCTCCGCGGACGAGGTTGGGGCGAACATATGGAAGTCGGCCGCGATGCCCTCCGGCGTTTCAAGGTGCTGAAATGACTCCATCGAAGCTGAAGTCACTTACCTCCGCAGAACTCAAACAGCTTTTCGAAAATCTTTGCATTGCGCAATATGATGCTTTGGAAGGCAACGAGATCGCGAGTTTCAATCGCCGCTTCGACCGAATTCTCGCCATCGAAAACGAACTGAAATCGAGGCCCGGCGACCAAAGACGAATTCTAATGACATTGTTCGGGCATCCGAACATGCAGGTCCGGCTGACGGCCGCCCGCGCCAACCTCGCAGTCGATTACATCGCTGCGCGCCGAGAACTCCAGGCAATCGTCGATGAACAATGGTTTCCGCAAGCTGGCGACGCGGGCATGACGCTTTGGAATCTCGATCGCGGCTTCTACCACCCGACCTGAGCGTCACCCCCGCCTTGCCGCCTCGATCGCGGCCACGTCGATCTTGCGCATGGTCATCATCGCGGTGAAGGCGCGCTTGGCCTCCTCGCCGCCGGCCGCCATGGCCTCGGTCAAGACACGCGGCGTGATCTGCCAGTTCACGCCCCATTTGTCCTTGCACCAGCCGCAGGCGCTTTCCTGGCCGCCATTGCCGACGATGGCGTTCCAGTAGCGGTCGGTCTCCGCCTGATCGTCGGTCGCGATCTGGAAGGAGAAGGCTTCGCTCTGCTTGAAGGTCGGGCCGCCATTGAGGCCGATGCAGGGGATGCCGGCCACCGTGAAATGGACGACCAGCGCGTCGCCCGCCTTGCCGGAGGGAAAATCGGTCGGCGCGCGATGGACGGCCTGCACCGCGCTGTCGGGAAAAGTCTCGGCGTAGAAGCGGGCAGCGGCTTCCGCATCCCTATCGTACCAGACGCAGATCGTGTTCTTGGCAATCGCCATGGCTCTTCCCTTCAGGCTCGCGGATCGCTCCCGCCCGCCCCGGAGGCGCAAAGGCGATCACGCCCCCGGTCGCTGGCGAAGCATTCCGATGAAATGCATCGCGGCTGCCTGCGTTCCATCCGCCCCAGGCAAATCAGCGCCACGACGCGGGGCACCGAACCTAGATCCAGGCGCAGAGCGCAAACTCCGAGGCCGTGCTCCACGAGGCCGGCGTGAACATCGCGACGGTCAGCAGGTCCCATTTGCTCTTGAGCAACTGCCGCAGCTTGCCGATATCGTTCGCAGCGGCCGGCGTGGCCGCCTGCGCCGCGGGAACCGCCGCAGCGACGGCGACTGCGACATAGCCGCTGGCCTCGCAGCGCGGGCAGGCCTCGACATGCCCGGGATAGGCGAAGTTCGCCACCGACCGGAGACCCCGGCAGCCCGGGCAGACCATCTGTGTCTTCATGCTTCCCTCCCGCCCGCATCTTTTTGGCGAAATCCGACTGGCCGATGCGCCCGCCGCCTCCCGCAGAATGCATTGAAGCACAAATCGCCGCTCGACGCGCCCCCAATCCGGCAGGCCGCAGCGAGCCGGCCCGATATCTCTCTCATCGCTCAGGCGCGAGCGCGGGAGCGGCCCCGCGGCGCGCGGCCTCAACGGCGGCCAAACAGCCGCTCGATGTCGGCGAGCTTCAGCTCGACATAGGTCGGGCGGCCATGGTTGCACTGGCCGGAATTGGGAGTGACCTCCATTTCGCGCAGCAGCGCGTCCATCTCCTCGGGGCGCATGCGCCGGCCGGCGCGCACGGAGTTGTGGCAGGCCATCGTCGCCAGCACATGGTCGAGCCGCCTTTCCAGCGAGCCCGGAGCCGAAGAGACCGGGCCATGCTCGGCGAGCGCGTCGGCGACGTCGCGGACGAGCCGCTGGAGATTGCCGCCGGCGAGCTGCGCGGGAGCCTCGCGCACCAGCACGGCCCCGGGGCCGAAGGCCTCGATGACCAGACCGAGGCTTTCCAGCTCGCCGGCCGCCGCGTTGAGCCGATCGGCATCGACCGGGTCGAGCTCGACCACTTCCGGCAGCAGCAGCGGCTGGCGGGCGATGCCGGAGCGGGCGCGCTCGGCCTTGAGCCGCTCATAGACCAGCCGCTCATGGGCGGCGTGCTGATCGATGATGACGACGCCTTCGCGGGTCTGAGCGACGATATAGGTCTCGTGGAGCTGGGCGCGGGCGGCACCGAGCGGCCGGTCGAGCGCCTCCGGCGCGGGCTCGGCGAGATGCGCGCGGGCATCGGCCGAGGAGGCGACGAAATCGGAGAAGCCGGCCTGCGACGGCGCGGCGTATGCGCTCGGTGGCGCGCTCCATCTGGCGGTTTCCGGAAAGGCGGGGCGCGGAATCGCGTTGCCGCCGCCCATCGAGAGCACGGCGCGGAAGGCGTCGAGCGTGCGGGCGCCGCCGGTCGTGGTGGCGCGGTGGCCGGCGGCGGCGAGCGCCGCCTTCAGCCCGGAGACGACGAGGCCGCGCACCAGCGCCGGGTCGCGGAAGCGCACCTCGCTCTTGGCCGGATGGACGTTGACGTCGACCGCGCGGGGATCGCAGCCGATGTCGAGAAAAAGCACCGGATGGCGGTCAGAGGGCAGGACGTCGGCATAGGCGCCGCGCACCGCCGAGAGCAGCAGCTTGTCACGCACCGGGCGGCCATTGACCGAGAGATGCACGCCGGCCGAGGTGCCGCGATGGAAGGTCGGCAGCCCGGCGAAACCGGAGATGCGGAAGCCCTCGCGCTCAGCCTCGATGCACAGCGCGTTCTCCGGGAAGTCGCGGCCGAGCGCCCGGCCGAGCCGGCGCAGCAGGCCGTCCTCGCCGATCGGCTCGGCCGGCCAGTCGAAATTTCCGGCATGCTCGCCTTCGAGCGAGAAGCGGATCTCGGGATGGGCGATGGCGAGGCGGCGTAGCATCTCCGAAACGGCCTGCGCCTCGGCCCGGTCGCTCTTCAGGAACTTCAGGCGGGCGGGGGTGAAGACGAAGAGGTCGGAGACCTCGATGCGCGTGCCGGGCGCGGCCGCGGCTGGCCGGACGACACCCTTCTCGCCCGCCTCGACGACGAGGCCCGAGCCTTGCGGCGCATCGTGGCGGCGGGTCACGATCGAGAGCCGCGCGACCGAGCCGATCGAGGGCAGCGCCTCGCCGCGGAAGCCGAGGGTCCCGATGGCGAAGAGGTCGCCGTCCGGCAATTTCGAGGTGGCATGGCGCTCGACGGCGAGTGCGAGGTCCTGCGGCGTCATGCCGGCACCGTCGTCGACGACGCGGATCAATTCGCGGCCACCCCCGGCGATGGTCACGGCGATGGCACGGGCACCGGCGTCGATCGCGTTCTCGACCAGCTCCTTCACGGCCGCAGCCGGGCGCTCGATCACCTCGCCGGCGGCGATGCGGTCGACGAGGACGGGGTCGAGGCGGCGGACGGTCATGGGAACGGACGATTCTCCTGTCCGGAGCCTAACCCCGGACGGCTGGCTCAGGCGAGCCCGACCGGCCGTCCGACAGCCTCGACGAGCAGGTCCGGCTGGCCGAACAGGCGCGCCGCCGCCCGCCTTACATCCGCCAGGGTGACGGCCGCGAAGCGCTGGTTGCGGCTGGCGAGAAAGTCGGGCGTGTCGCCGCGCAGGGCGAGAGACAGCAATTCGCCGGCGATCTTCGGCGAGGTGTCGAAGCGCAGCGGATAGGAGCCGATGATGTAGCGCTTGGCCTCCTCGACCTCGTGTTCGGTCGGGCCGTCGCTGGCGAGCTTCGCCATCTCCTCGCGGATCACCTTCATCGACTCGGCCGCGCGGTCGTTGCGGGTGGCGGTGCCGCCGACCAGCATGGCGCTCTCGCGCAGCGGCAGCAGGCTGGAGGAAACGCCGTAGGCGAGGCCGCGCTTCTCGCGCACCTCCATGAACAGGCGCGAGGTGAAGGCCGAGCCGCCCAGGATATGGTTCAGGACGCTTGCCGGGATGAAATCGGGATCGTCCCACATCAGCCCCGGCCCGGCGAAGCGGAGCACCGTCTGCGGCACGTCGAGGTCGATGACATGGGTTTCGCCCAGGCCCTGGATCGGCAGAGGCGCGGCCGGTCGCTGGCGCGGCGCACCGGCGGGCAAGGCACCGAACAGCGCATCGAGGCGTCCGGCCAACTCGTCGGCGGTGATGTCACCGACCACGACGATTTTGAGGCCGGCGCGATCGAGCAGCGCCGGGGTCAGGGAGCGGAGCGCCGGCGCTTCCAGCCGCGAGACGCTGTCGATGTCACCCTTCTCGGGACGGCCATAGGCGTGGCCGGGAAAGGCCGAGGCATAGAGCGCGTTGCGGCAGAGCGTCTCCGGGTTCTTGGCCTGGCGCTGCAGCCCGGCGACCACCTGCGCCTTGACGCGTGCGACCGCATCGGCGTCGAAGCGCGGCTGGTTGAGCGCGAGGCCGAGCAGGTCGAAGGCGGTGTCGCGATGGGTCGAGAGCGTCTGCAGATAGCCGTGGAAATCGTCGCGGCGGGCATCGAAGCCGAGCCCGATGGCGTGATCGGCCATGCGGCCCTGGAAGGCCTCGGCATCGAGATCGCCGGCGCCTTCGTCGAGCAGGCCGGAGATCAGATAGGCGCTGCCGGCGGCGTCGGCCGGATCACGCGAGCAGCCACCGTCAAAGGCGAAATCGACCGCGATCAGCGGCAGGCTGTGCTCCTCGACCAGCCAGGCCTCGACGCCGCCCGGCGAGCGCACCGTCTGGACGTCGATGGCCGGGCCGGCGGTGTTGAGCTTCGGGGTCGGAAGGGGCGCGTTCATGGCGTTTCCTGTCGGCCGGGCTTCGCGGCCCGCCTTTTTCGACTCAAGGGGCGGCGTCAGGCCGGCAGCAGCAGGCCGGTGACGCTGCGGTCCGGCCTGAGATAGCGGCGCGCCGCCTCGACCACCGCCTCGCGCGGCACCGCCTCGATGCGTTGCGGCCAGGCGAGCACGTCGGCGACCGTCTCGCCGACGGCGAGCGCCGAGCCGAAGATGCGGGCGAGCGAGGCCTGGTTGTCACGGGCGAAGACCGTCTCGGCGACGAGCCGGGTGCGGGCGCGGGCGAGCTCCAGCTCGCTCGGCCCGTCCGCGAGGAAGGCGGCGAGCGCAGCGTCGAGCCCGCTTTCCAGCGTCGCCATCGCAACGCCGGGACGCGGGCTGACCGAGAGCTGGAAGGCGGCGCGGTCGACCATCGAGCCCATGAAATAGGCGCTGGCGCCCGCCGCCAGCTCGTCCTCGGCGCAAAGCCTGCGGTAGAGCCGCGAGGTGGTGCCGCCGCCCAGGATCTCGGCAACGAGCTCCAGCGCGAAGACCTCTTCGGCCGTGCCGCTGGTATAGGTCGGCGTCAGCCAGCCACGGCGCAGCGAGGGCTGCTGCACGCGCGGGTCGTTGAGCTGGACGCGGCGGGAGGCGCGCGGATCGGGCTCGATCGGCCGCTCGCGCACGGGCGCGGCGCCGCGCGCCGCGATCCTGCCATAGGTGTCCTCGGCGAGGCTGCGGACCTCGGCTGCGTCCGTATCGCCGGCGACGACCAGGATCGCGTTCTCCGGCGTGTAGAAGCGCTGGTAATAGGCGAAGGCGTCGTCGCGGTTCAGCCGCTCGATCTCGTGCTCCCAGCCGATGATCGGCGTGCCGTAGGGGTGATGGAAGAAGAGCGAGGCCGAGAATTCCTCGCCGAGCTGGGCGGCCGGGTCGGAATCGACGCGCATGCGCCGCTCCTCCAGCACCACGTCGCGCTCGGGCCCGACGACGCTCTCGTCGAAGGAGAGGCCAGTCATGCGGTCCGCCTCGTAGTCCATCATCGCGCGCAGGTGCTCCTTCGGCACGCGCTGGAAATAGGCGGTGTAGTCATAGGAGGTGAAGGCGTTCTCCTGGCCGCCGAAGCCTGCGACGATCTTGGAGAACTCGCCCGCCGGCCAGCGCTGCGTGCCCTTGAACATCAGGTGCTCGAGGAAATGCGCGATGCCGGACTTGCCGGCCGGATCGTCGGCAGAGCCGTTGCGATACCAGACCATGTGAGTCACCACCGGCGCGCGGCGGTCGCTCACCACCACGACGTCGAGGCCATTGCCGAGCCGGAAGGATTCGACGGGTTCGGCCAGGCCGGGCTGGCGCGCATGATTGTTCACCGGATGCCGTCTCCACGCTCAGACAAGAAAGGGCGGGCACGATGCGCCCGCCCCTCGATATGCAACTTGGTCAAGCAACCGCACTTCGGCAAGGGGCGGCGCGAGCGCCGGCCTCTCGGCCTACGGACGCAACACCGGCCGCTGCCCGGTCACGAACTCGCGCTCGCCGGATGCCTGCTTGTCCTCGACCGGGCCGGAGGCGCCTGGACCCAAGGTCGCCGTGCTGGCCGGCCGGCGGTAGCCCACCGGCGGCTCGGTCAGGGTCTTGCGCTCCGGCTCCTCGCCGTAGGTCAGCTTCGACTCGTTCTCGAGGTTGCGCTTAGCGGCGAGTTCCTTGCCGATGCGGATCGGCTCGAGCTGGTTGGTATAGGAATCGTTGTTGCCATAGCGGGGCGGCGCCACCCGCGGCGCGTTCGCCGTGCGGCCGCGCTGGAGCTCGCGCGCCGACAGCATCGGGTTGTGCCGGTTGCCGTCATCCTCGACATACGGACGCGGCGACTTCTCTTCCTTGCGGCGCAGGACGTCCGGGTCCCGCGGCCAGGCCGCGTTGCGCGCGCTCGCCGGCTGCTGCGGCGGCGGCAGGGTCGAATTCGGCGGCACGACCAGCGGAGCGCGCTCGCGATAGTCGATGTCGCCGCCCGGGCCGCCACCGCCGAAGGTGCCTTCCATCAGGTTCTTGAAGAGCATGCCTTCCTGAGCGAAGGCGGGCCCAGCCGCCAGCACAAGCCCCCCGGCGAGCAGCAGATGCGTCACGCGGATGCGTTGCGCCATGTCAAATCTCCCTTTGGACAATCCTGCCTCGCCTCAAGCACGAACGAAGGGCGAAAGGATGGCGGAACCGTCATCAAGCCGTCTTGTCCCCAGCCGGCCGGAAGGACTCATACAGGAGACCCAGGACGCCGACAACGATCGCCACATCGGCGATGTTGAAGATATACCAGCTGAAACTGCCCCAGTGAAAATGCACGAAATCGACGACGGCGCCGTACCAGGCCCGGTCCAGCCCGTTGCCCAGCGCGCCGCCGATGATCAGCGCCAGGCTGAAGACGGTGAAGCGCGCCTCGCTGCGCCACATCCAGCGCCAGAGCCAGATGGCGGCGACGAAGGAGACGACCACCAGGAACCAGCGGCCGATATCCGTTCCCTGCTGGAACAGCCCATAGGAGATGCCGCGGTTCCAGGCGAGCACGATCGTCAGGAACGGCGCGAGATCGAACGGGCCGTTCTCGGCGAGGCCGACCCCGTAGAGCAGCCAGCATTTCAGGATCTGATCGGCCACGAAGACGATCAGGACCGTGGCGAGGCCGAGGCGGCGGGCTGGCGTCATCAGGCGCCTACCCCGAGTTCCCTGAGCGCCTTGGCGTCGCGCGGCGTCACCTGCGGATAGGCGGGATCAGCCGTCTTCGGATCGAAATACTTCCAGGACCGGGCGCATTTGATGCCGTCGGCGCGATGCGGCACCACCGCGACGCCGGGCACATCCGCGAGGCGGAAGGCCTCTTCCGGTCCCTCGCCGCTCTCGATGCGGATGCCGGAGGTGATGCTGACCTCGGCCAGGTCGATTCCCGACAGCGCGGCCATGAGGTCCGGATCGGCGACGAAGACCTGCGGCGCGGCCTCGAGCGACGAGCCGATGCGCTTGGCGGCACGCTCCAGCTCCAGCGCACCGGTGACGACGCGGCGCACGCGGCGGATCTTGCTCCAGCGCTCGGCCAGCTCGGGATCGAGCCAGGTTTCCGGCGCCTCGACGAAAAGCTCGAGATGTACCGAACCATCTTCAGCCTTCACCTGCGGATAGCGCTCCAGCCAGGCTTCCTCGGCGGTGAAGACCAGGATCGGCGCGAGCCAGGTCGTCAGGCAGCGGAAGAGATGGTCGACGACGGTGAGCGCGCTCCGGCGGACATGGCTCGACCGGGGATCGCAGTAGAGCGCGTCCTTGCGCACGTCGAAATAGAAGGCCGACAGCTCGGTGTTCATGAACTGCGAGAGCAGGAACACCACCTTCTTGTAGTCGTAGGTCCGATAGGCCTCCATCACCTGCGGACCGAGCTCGGCGAGACGGTGCAGCATCAGCCGCTCCAGCTCCGGCATGGTCTGCGGATCGGCGACGCGGACATCCTCGCTGAAATGCGCGAGCGTGCCGAGCATCCAGCGCTGGGTGTTGCGCAGCTTGCGATAGGTCTCGACGAAGGTCTTGAGGATCTCCTTGCCGATGCGCAGATCGTCCGAATAATCAGCCGCCGCGACCCAGAGGCGCAGGATATCGGCGCCGGAATCCTGGATGACCGTCTGGGGCGCGGTGACGTTGCCCTTCGACTTCGACATCTTCTCGCCCTTCTCGTCCAGGCAGAAGCCATGGGTCAGGACGACGTCGAAGGGGGCCCGGCCGCGCGTGCCGCAGCTTTCGAGCAGGCTCGAATGGAACCAGCCGCGATGCTGGTCCGAGCCTTCGAGATACATCACACGATCCTTGCCGCCATCGACGACGCGATGGGTCTTGAGGTCGGCGCGCTTCTCCAGGGTGAAGGCATGTGTCGAGCCTGAATCGAACCAGACGTCGAGCACGTCGGTGACGCGCTCATACCTGGCCGGATCGTAGCCGAAGGGTCTGAGGAAGCGGGCGCCGTCCGTGTCGGTGAACCACGCATCGGCGCCCTCGGCCTCGAAGGCTGCCGCGATCGCCGCGTTGACCTTGGCGTCGAGGAGGATTTCCTTCGTCTCCTTCTCGACGAAGACGGTGATCGGCACGCCCCAGGCGCGCTGGCGCGAGACCACCCAGTCGGGGCGGTTGGCGATCATGCCGGTGATGCGGTTCTCGCCCACGGCCGGGACCCATTCGGTCTCCTTGATCGCCTTCAGGGCGCGGTTGCGCAGCGTGTCGGCATTGCCGCCGGCGACAGGCTTGGGATCGGCCGCATCCGGCGCGCCGGCCTCGCCGATCGGCTTGTCCATGGCGATGAACCATTGCGGCGTGTTGCGGAAGATCACCGGCTTCTTCGAGCGCCAGGAATGCGGGTACTGATGCTTCAGCCGGCCGCGCGCGACGATGGTGCCGGCCTCGACCAGCGCCTTGATGACGACGTCGTTGGCGTTGCCCTTCTCGCCCTTGTCGGTGATGACCTGGGCGCCTTCGAAGCCCGGGGCATCCTTGGTGAAGCGCCCGTCCTCATCGACGGTGTAGGGGATGCGGGTCTCGATCTCGCGCTCGTGAAGCTGGCGGCCATTGGCCATCCAGATGTCGAAGTCCTCGCGGCCATGGCCCGGCGCGGTGTGGACGAAGCCCGTGCCGGCATCGTCGGTGACATGATCGCCGTCGAGCAGCGGCACGTCGAAATCATAGCCGCGGCCGCGCAGCGGATGGGCGGCGGTCAGGCCGGCAAGGTGCTCGGCCGGGACATCGGCGACCAGTTCAAAGGCCTCGACCTTGGCCGCCTTGAAAACGCTCTCGGCGAGGTTTTTGGCGAGGACATAGGTCGCGCCGGTCTTGGCCCAGTTGTTCTCGGGCGCAGCGGTGACGCGATAGAGGCCATAGGCGATCCTGTTGTGGAAGGAGATCGCGCGGTTGCCCGGGATCGTCCAGGGCGTGGTCGTCCAGATGACGATGGAAGCGCCCGCGAGCGGCGCCGGAGCATTCAGCACCGGAAACGCGACATAGACCGTGTCGCTCGTATGTTCTTCGTATTCGACCTCAGCCTCGGCGAGCGCCGTCTTCTCGACCACCGACCACATCACCGGCTTGGAGCCGCGATAGAGCTGGCCGGTCTCGGCGAATTTCATGATCTCGCGGGCGATCTGCGCCTCGGCGGGATAGGCCATGGTGAGATAGGGATCGTCCCAGTCGCCCTCGACGCCGAGGCGCTTGAACTCCTTGCGCTGGACATCGACCCAGTGTTCGGCGAAGGCGCGGCATTCCCTGCGGAACTCGACAACCGGGACGTCGTCCTTGTTCAGCCCCTTGGCGCGGTACTGCTCCTCGATCTTCCACTCGATCGGCAGGCCGTGGCAGTCCCAGCCCGGCACGTAGTTCGAGTCGTGGCCGAGCATCTGCTGCGAGCGCGTGACCAAGTCCTTCAGCACCTTGTTGAGCGCATGGCCGATATGGATGTTGCCGTTGGCATAGGGCGGGCCGTCATGCAGGACGAAACGGTCCCGCCCCTGGCCTGCCTCGCGCAGCTTGCGGTAGAGATCGATCCTCGCCCAGCGGGCGAGCAGCTCCGGCTCACGCTGCGGCAGGCCGGCGCGCATCGGGAACTCGGTCTGTGGCAGGAAGAGCGTCTGTGAATAGTCGACGCCGTCGGCGGCTGCGGCGTTCGCGGTCTTGGTGCTGTCGGTCATGGTGCGGCTCGGACAATCGGGACGGCGGGCCTGTCGTCGGGCCCCGGCGCATCCGCATTTGAAACGGGAAAAGCGGTCTTCAACCCGGACTGCGCAAGCGCCCGCACCTGTCTAGTGCGAGGCGGCAGCCGGGCCCGTAATTCGCCGGGACAGATCGATCAGCAGAGCGCGTTCGGCGGGCATGAGGGGCTTCTAGCAGGCGAGCATCACGGAAGGAAGGGCGGCGTCTTCGCCAGGATGTCGCGCGCACGGGCGGAATCGGCATCCATCTGAGCGATCAGCGCCGCGAGCGAATCGAACTTCTCCTCGCCGCGCAGCCACTCGACGAAGGCGACGTCGACACGCTTGCCGTAGAGATCGCCCGAAAAATCGAAGACGAAGGTCTCCAGCCGCGGCGCGCCGTCGTCGAAGGTCGGACGGCGGCCGAAGCTGGCGACGCCATCATGCCAGGCGCCGTCGATCCGCATCCGCACGGCATAGATGCCGTGGCGCAGCCGGCAATCGCGGGCAAGCTGCATATTGGCGGTGGGATAGCCGAGGTCGCGGCCGCGCTTGTCGCCGTGGGTGACGAGCCCGCGCACGGTCCAGGGCCGGCCGAGGAAGGCGGCGGCCCGGGCGACATCCCCTTCCTCCAGAGCCGTACGGACCAGCGTCGAGGAGACGGGCTCGCCCTGCCAGGAAAACGGCGGGACGACGGCGACGGGAACGCGGACCGCGAGGCCATGGGCCTGCAGCATCTCGGGCGAGCCGGTGCGGCCCTTGCCGAAGTGGAAATCGTAGCCGCAGACGAGCCCCCGCGCGCCCAGTCGGGCGATGAGCAGATCGTCGACAAAGCGTTCCGCGGGGATCGCGGCGACATCGCGATCGAACGGCAGCACGAAGACCTGGGCGAAGCCTGCCTCCGCCAGCCCTTCGAGCTTGAGCTGCGGCGAGGTCAGCCGGAAGACCGGCTCCTCCGGCCGGAAGACGCTGCGCGGATGCGGCTCGAAGGTGAAGGCGGCCGGCCTGGTGCCGAGATCATGCGCCATGGCACCGGCCACCCGCGCCAGCTCGGCATGGCCGCGATGCACGCCGTCGAAATTGCCGAGCGCCAGCACGGCGCCGCGCAGGCTGTCGGGGATGGGCTTGTCGAGGTCGAGGACCACGGCCGCCGGCTCTGGGCGCGGCGGCGCATCGGCTTGGGATGGCATCGATCGAGAATGTCCACTTGCCCGGACAGGCGGGCGACGCTCGTGTTTGCGGCCAAGGCCGGCGGGGCGTCAAGGCCGCAGGCCGGTCGGGGGGCTCAGGGGCGGGCCTTCGGCGGCATCGCAACCCAGGCCTCGCCTTCCATCACCGCCTTGCCGTCGACCAGGCACTCGCAGAAGAAGCGGGCCCGGCGCCGCTCCGCCACCAGCTCGACGACCTCGACGCGGGCCGTGACGACGTCTCCGATCTTCACCGGGGCGAGAAAGGTCAGCGTCTGCGAGAGATAGACGGCGCCGGGGCCGGGCAGGCGCGTGCCAAGCAGCGCCGAGACCAGGCTTGCGGTCAGCATGCCATGGGCGATGCGCTGGCCGAACTTGGTATTGGCCGCGAACTGGTCGCAGAGATGGATCGGGTTGGCATCGCCGGACAGCTCGGCGAAAAGTGCCACGTCTCGCTCCATCACCGTGCGCATCAGGCTTTCGCGCTGGCCGACCGCCAGATCCTCGAAAGCATGAACCGTGTAGAGCGTCCCGGGCATCGGCTGAACCGTCATTGAGTCTCTCGCGGCGCTGGCAGTCCCCGCCCCCGGCCTCGACTTACCGATCATTTCGCAATCGCACAAAGGCGGCAATTGGACTTTGGTGCGGCGCAGCACATGCCGCTGCGTCACTTCGCGATCGAATTAACGGCTTTGCAATACGCCGCGGCTATCACGGAGCACGAGTGGAGGCCGCCCTGAACGGGCGGCGTGGCGCGGGTATGTTCCGGCGCCGCAACCGCCATGCCTGGAGCGTCTCAATGGCTCTCGATCCGTCAATGCCGATCCTCGTCGTCGATGATTACCAGACGATGATCCGGATCATCCGGAACCTTCTGAAGCAGCTCGGCTTCGAGAACGTCGACGACGCCGCAGACGGCTCGGCGGCGATCGAGAAGATGCGCGACAAGAAGTACGGGCTGGTCATTTCCGACTGGAACATGGAGCCGATGAGCGGCTTCGAGCTCCTGCAGCGCGTCCGCGACGAGGACAAGCTGGCCACAACGCCGTTCATCATCGTCACGGCCGAATCGAAGACCGAGAACGTCATCGCCGCGAAGAAGGCCGGCGTCAGCAACTACATCGTCAAGCCGTTCAACGCACAGACGCTGAAGACCAAGATCGAATCGGTCTGCGCCGCCTGAGACGGGGCCTTCGGGCCCCGGCCCTCCCCGGGGCGGCGGCCCCGCCCATCGGTGACCGCTCGCTCCTCACCAGACCAGATGCGGAATGGCGTAGTCCGGGCGATGCGTCTGCCGGCCGAACCAGCCGTGCCGCTCCTCCCAGGAGGCCTGCATCAGGTCCTGGGCATGGATGCCCGCCAGCACCATGATGCCGGCGGCCCCGAACCCGGCGGCCCCGGCGATATCGGTGCGGATCGCGTCGCCGATCGCGCAGATCCGGTCGCGTGCGACCGCCGAACCGCGTTTCTCCTCCGCAATGGCGAGTGCCATCTCGTAGATCGGCCGGTGCGGCTTGCCGGCATAGATCACGCTTCCGCCGATCTCCTCATAGGCCAGCGCGACCGATCCGGCGCAGGGCACGATCTGACCGCCGCGCTCGACCACCAGGTCGGGGTTCGCGCAAATCATGGTCAGCCGGCGTGCGGCAAAGCCCTCGAGCAGGTCCGCGTAGGTCGCCGGGGTATCGGTCTCGTCGTCGAACAGCCCGGTGCAGAGCACGTAGGACGCCTCATCGGCGCGCGTCTCGGGCGCATCGAGCCCGGCGATGAGCGGCAGGTCGCGGTCGGGCCCGAGCCGGAACATCGGCTGGCCGGCACGCGCCTCGATCAACGAGCGGCAGACATCGCCGGAGGTGACGATCGCATCCCAGGCGGCGGGCGGCACGCCGAAGCCGTCGAGCTGGCGGGCGATCAGATCGCGCGGCCTCGGCGCATTCGTCATCAGCACGACGCTGGTGCCGCGCTCGCGCATCCTCACCAGCGCATCGACCGCGTCGGGAAAGGCGGCCACGCCGTTATGGACCACGCCCCAGACGTCGCAGAAGCACAGGTCGAAGCGATCGGCGATCTCCGAAAACCCCGGAAGGGCGGCGACCGGTTCGGCGTCCGTCAGCGGCAAGGCGTTTCTCCACGAATGAGGGCGGATGGCGGAGGCTTGCTCTAGACGGGATTCGCCCGGCACGGAACCCTGGTCGGGTCCGTCCATGCGCTGCACGCCGGCTCAGGCGCTGGCGCGCCTCAGCACCGCCCGGAAGGGCAGCCTTTCCGGCATCGGGGCCGGCTCCGCCGGGGCGGAGGCAGCCGGCTGCGGATAGTCCAGCACCTCCGCGGACGGCATCGGCGCGGCAGGCTCCGGCCGGGCGGGCGCGGCCGGCGCGGGCTCGGCGAAAACATCCGGCTTCACCGGGCGCGGCGGCGAGAAGGCATTGCCCTGCCCCATGCCGGCACCGAACTCGATCATATCGGCCGCGGCCGGATTGTCTTCGACGGCCTCGGCGACCAGCGTGATCGAGGCCCGGGTGAGCATCGCCGCGAGATCGCCGGCAGCAATGTCGCTCGCCACGCGCCCATCGGCATGGGCTTCGAGAAGCGCCGCCTTGATCTTGACGAAGCGGACGCCGCGGTCGAACAGCGAACGTGGATCGAGGCGCAGATCGACGACCTGATCGAGCGCGAACCGCACGCCATTCGCCGACATCGCCCCGAGCAGGCCGAGGCTCGTCGGATCGAGCGAGCGAAACACAGCCTGCGGCATCTCGATGACGAGGCGGCCGATATGGTCGCGATAGCGATCGAGAATGCGCGTCAAAGCCGCCAATGCCCGCGACGAATTCCAGGTTGCGGCGCTGAAATTGCAGGAGACGAAGACGTCGCCCTCTTTCGAGGCGAGATGGCGGGCGATCGCCAGCGCGCGGGTCAGGACGAGCGCATCGAGCGTCGGCCCGAAGCCGCGCTCCTCGACCACGTCGAGGAATTCATGCGACATCAGCAGCGTGTTCTCGTCGATCCGCAGGCTGGGCAAGGCCTCGTAGCCGCGCGTCCGGCGCTGCGGCAGCGAGACGATCGGCTGCAGCTGCACCTCGACCCGCCCCTCGCCGAGTGCCTCGCCGACGAGCCGGGCGCGCTCGGCTTCCGCCTTCTCGCGTGCGGCAGCGGCCGCCGCCGCCCGCTCGGCCGCGAGCTTCTCGGCATGCTCCCGGCGGGCCGCCTCGGGATCCAGCCGGACTTCGGGAGCGATGCTCGCCGTCTGTGGCGCAGGGGGGACCGCGGGCGGCAGGCGCGTCAGCTTCTCGTCATGGTCGGCGAGCGTCGTCGCGACCTGGTGAATCAGATCGCCGAGCAGCCCCACCTCGGCCGTCAATTCATTGATGGCGGCCCTGGCCGGAGCGGCATCGACGTCGCGCATCGGCATGAGCTCGATCCGCTGCGAGAGCGCGTCGATCCGGATCGCGCCGGTCGCCAGCCGCACCTTGACCTCGCCCAGCCCCGCCAGCAGCAGCTCGCGATGTGCGGCATTCCGGCGTTCCAGCGTCCAGACGCTGGCCGCCACTCCGAGACCGGAGGCCAGGAGCCCCAGCGCCGTACCCAGGGCACCGGGCAGCAGAATGGCCACGACGGCGCCGGCCGAGACGCCGGTCACGGCGCCGGCGAGAGGGTGCAGGGCTTTCAGGCGCACAGGAGCCAAGGCAGCGCTCGCGCGTCGGGGTTAATCGGGAAAAGCGAACGAATCACAACGCTGCGCGTGAGAATACGCGCCGACGCGGCGACAAGCGAGCGATACCACGCACGCGACTCCTTGCGTGTCAGAACAAGGCGCCCGGGCCGCTGCGCCAAGAGCAGGACGCAAGAGGCATGGGGGCAGGAGGCGCTATCGGCTGCCCAGGCCGAGATCGCCGAGCATCCGCTGCACCACCTCCTCGGCAAAGCCCTTCCGGGAGAGGTAGTCGCGCGGATCCGACTGGAATCGCGGGGAGCGCTCCTTCAGCGCCCGCAGCGCCGCGTCGCGCTTGGCGACGTCGTTGTTGCTGCCGGCTTGCAACGCCTGCCCGAGCAGGCTGAGCGGGGTGGTGTCGGCGGCGAGCACGGCAGCATAGGTTTCGGAGAGGCGCCTCGCGCCGGTCAGATAGGCCGCCACATAGGTATAGAAATCATACCAGGGGGGCCGGCCGGGGCTGATCGAGATCGCCCGCTCCAACAAGGGCAGCCCTTCGGCCGGACGATTGAGCCGAACATAGAGCGAGCCGAGATCGGCCATGATGTCGGGATCGTAGGGGTTGCGGTTCAGCGCCTCGCGCCCCGCCTTGATCGCATCGCCGACCGTCCCGCGCAGGAACAGGACATCCATCATCGCCTGCTGCGCCCGGGCACCCGACGGCGCGAGCTGCATCGCGACCAAAGCCGAAGAGAGGGCGCGGTCCAGCGCCGCGCGCCGGTCCACATCCGCGCCCGACGCGACTTCGTTGGCACCGAGCATCGCGAGCTGGGCCCAGGCGGGATAGAATTCCGGATCGCGCTGCACGAGCTGCTCGAGGCACTGGCGGGCCGCCGCGCGCCGCTCCGCCGTCATGAAGCGACGGTAGTCGAAAGCCTGGAAGACGCACTGCATCGCGGAAGACGAGGCGTTCTGCCGAAAATCGGCGTGGATGATGCCGAACGGCTCCGCCAGGCGCGTTCCGATCCGGCGGCCGACATCGACGAGGTCCTGATCCTGCAGGAAGGCATCGGCCGGACGGCTTGCGGAAGCCGTCCACACGATGCGCCCATCCTTCGAGCGCAGGCGGCCGAAGCCCTCGAGCACGCCGTCCGTCGAGACGACGCTGATCTCGAAGACGTAATCGGCGCCCTCCGGCGCGGGTTCGCCGGGCGCGGGCGCCTTGATCACGAAGAGGTCGTCGAACCGCGCCATCACGTCGACGAACACCTCCGAGATGCGGCGGAGCGCGTCGGCGGTCTTGGCATCCTCCGGAATCCGCGGCATCACGATGGCTACCACGACCGGCTGGGTCGGGAGGGACGGACGTTCCTGCACCACCGTCGGCGGAGGAACCGGCGAGGGACTGCTCTGCGTCGTGTAGCGCTCGTCGAGCGGCTGCAGATACCAGGCGAACAGGGCGATGAGCGACAGGGCCAGGGCCGCCAGAGCAGCCTGAAGCCAGCGTCGGGCGGCCGGGTCGGGCTCGGGCGCCTCCCCGGCGTCAGGCTCGACGTCCTCTTCGACGGGCTCCACCGGCTCCGGCGCCCCGAATTCGAAGGCCGGAACATAGCCGCCGACCGGCATCGACACGCGCACCGGGTCGAGCCGCCCCTCGCCGGCATAATACTGCGTCAGGGCGCGACGCAGCCGGCCGGCCTCGACCCGCACGATCGGATCGATCTGCGGATCGAATTCGGACGGACGCCCGAGCGCCTCCACGGCAATGGTGTAGCCTTTCAGCTCGGCGCTGCGGCCCTCGATCGCCCGCTCGACGACGAAGCTCAGGAAGGCCGAAAGCTGAGGCGCGGCGCTGAAGGCATCGGATGCGAGGATACGCGCGAGCCCGGCACGAAGCGACACGGCGGCCTCTTCGTCCAGCCGTGCGTTGTCTTCGGCACTATCGCCCATCGGGGTCCATTCAGTTCACGCCCCTATGGGCAGATTACGCCATCGCTGACGTGGCGTCACGTTGCAATTCCGACATGCACATTCGCCAGCGGACGCAGCCATGACGCGGTTCGGCGCGATTTACACGCTGCATCGACCTGCTAGGTTGAACGAACGTTAATTCACAGGACGCCGTGATGACCGCCGCCGCCCCCATCGCCACACCGAACGATCTCGAAGCCTTCTGGATGCCGTTCACACCGAACCGGTCGTTCAAGAAGAATCCCCGCATGATCGCCCGGGCCGAGGGCATGTACTACTATACGCCGGAGAACAGGCCCGTCATGGACGGCACGGCCGGGCTGTGGTGCTGCAATGCCGGCCATGCGCGCGAGCCCATCATCCAGGCGATCCAGGCGCAGGCGCGCGACCTCGACTACGCTCCCTCCTTCCAGTACGGCCATCCCAAGGTCTTCGCCGCCGCCGCCCGCATCGCAGCGCTGGCGCCGGGCGATCTCGACCATGTCTTCTTCGCCGGCTCCGGCTCGGAAGCGGCCGACTCGGCGCTCAAGATCGCGCTGGCCTACTGGAACGTCTCGGGCAAGGCTTCGAAGACCCGGCTGATCGGCCGCGAGCGCGGCTATCACGGCGTCGGCTTCGGCGGCATCTCTGTCGGCGGCATGTCGAACAACCGCAAGTTCTTCGGCTCGCTGCTCACCGGCGTCGACCACCTGCCCCATACCTATGACCGCGAGAAGCAGGCCTTCAGCAAGGGCGAGCCGGAATACGGCGCGCATTTCGCCGACGAGCTGGAACGCCTGGTGGCGCTGCACGACGCCTCGACCATCGCCGCCGTGATCGTCGAACCGATGGCGGGCTCAACCGGCGCACTGCCGCCCCCGAAGGGCTATCTCAAGCGGCTGCGCGAGATCTGCGACAAGCACGGCATCCTGCTGATCTTCGACGAGGTCATCACCGGCTTCGGGCGTCTCGGGTTCGCCTTCGCCGCCGAGCGCTACGGCGTGATCCCGGACATGATCACCTTTGCCAAGGGCGTGACCTCCGGCACCGTGCCGATGGGCGGCGTGATCGTGCGCAAGCACATCTACGACGCCTTCATGGGCGGCCCCGACAACGTCATCGAGCTGTTCCACGGCTACACCTATTCCGGCCATCCGCTGGCGGCGGCCGCGGCGCTCGCCTCGCTCGACATCTACCGCGACGAAGGGCTGTTCGAGCGAGCCCGCGCCATGGAAGGCGCCTTCGCCGACGCGGTGATGAGCCTCAGGGGCGAGCCGAACGTCGTCGACATCCGCACGCTCGGCATGGTCGGCGCCGTCGACCTCGCATCGCGCGCCGACGGAGCCGGCAAGCGCGGCTACGAGGCGATCGAGCGCGCCTTCCACGAGGAAGGGCTGATGATCCGCACCGCCGCCGACACGATCGCCTTCTCCCCGCCGCTGATCATCACGGAGGCGCAGGTGGAGGAACTGGTCGGCAAGCTGCGCCGGGTGATCCGGTCGGTTGCGAACTGAGGCCCGCTGCTTCGATGGCCCGTGTTGAGAGCATTGAGATGGGCTCGTCAGAAGGAGCCCTTCACCCAAGCACTGTCCGTGCACGGGTGAAAATTTTTGGAGATGGAACCAAAGGCCCCATCATCCAGATCGATACATTTGGCTCTGCGGATCGCGAAATTCCCGGAAAGCTCAGTCAGACGATCCAATTCGACAGAGATACTGGCCAACAGCTGCTAGCGATCCTTCAGCGGACATACGGAAACAAGTAAGTAGCGGCTTGCGACCGCCCTACACCCGCCGCAGCTTGTTGTAGCGGGCGATCAACCTATCGCGCTTGAGCCGCGAGAGGCGATCGATCCAGAAGACGCCGTCGAGCTGGTCGATCTCGTGCTGATGGCAGACGGAAAGCAGGCCCTCCGCCTCCTCGACCTGCTCTGCCCCGTCGAGATCGCGGTAGCGCACCCGCACGCGGGCATGGCGTTCGATCTCATCGGTCACGCCCGGCATCGAGACGCTGCCCTCGACGTGGCGGATAGTCTCGCGCGAGACCGAGTCCAGTACGGGATTGACGTAGGTCCGTACGCTGCCCGGCACCAGCTCCAGCACCACCAGCCGCAGCGAAACACCGATATGCGGCGCGGTGATGCCGATGCCGGGCGCTTCCCGCATCGTGTCGAGCAGATCGGCCGCAAGCTCGCGCAGATCGGCATCGAAGCGCGTGACGGGTGCCGCCGCCACGCGCAGGCGCGGATCGGGAAAGCTCAGGATCGGCCGCGACGGCATAGGCTTGTTCCGACTTCCTGCTTGCATCCCCGATTCCGAGCTTCACGGAACCGGCCCCTCCGGCAAACCGCTTCCCGATGTTATCCGGAAGCGCATCATGCGATCGAACGGCGACAGGCGCCTCGCGAGCCTGCCGCCGATTCGACGGCGAGCCTACTTCGTGGTGTAGCCGCCATTCACGAGGATGGTCTGGCCGGTCATCCACCAGCCGTCCGAGACGAGGAAGCGAATCCAGGGCACGATGTCCTGGATATCGGTCAGGCCCGTCTTCGAGAAGGGCGAGAGCGCGGCGGCACTCTTGTGATAGGCGACCGCATCGGCCCCTTCCGCGGGGTAGAAGAACGGCGTGTCCATCGGGCCAGGGCCGATGGCGGTGACCGAGATTCCCCGCGCGCCGAATTCCTTCGAGGCGGCGCGGGTATAATGCTCGACCGGGGCCTTGGTGCCGGCATAGCTCGCATAGAACGGCGTGAAGGCGCCGAGCAGCGAAGTCACCAGCGTGCAGACCTTGCCGTTGTCGCTGACCTGCCTGCCGGCCTCCTTGAGGAAGAAGAACGCCGTCTTCGAGTTGACCGCGCTCATCTCGTCGAACTCGGCCTCGCTGATCTCGACCATCGGCTTCTTCAGCACCTTGCCGACCGTGTTGACCGCGATGTCGATCGAGCCCATCGCCGCCTTGGCTTCGGTGAAGAGCTTCTCCATGGCGGAAGCCGAGGTCAGGTCGGCCTGGAAGGCGAAGGCATCCGCGCCGGCCGCCTTGATCGCGGCCATGGTCTTTTCGGCCTCGGCCTTGGCCGGAGCGCTGTTGTAGTGGATCGCGACGGCCTTCGCGCCCTGCGCCGCCAGGTCCTTCGCCAGCAGGCCGCCGAGATTCTTGGCGCCGCCGGCGATCAGAACCGTCTTACCCTTGATGCCGTGGTCGGCCATCGCATGCTCCTGTTCGCCTGGAATCGATGGCGACAAGATATCGTCTCAAAATCGGCTATAAAGATTTCGATTATGACATCACTGGTCAGATATTTCGAACAATCTGGAGTGCCGATTTGGACCGCATCGACCTCTTTCGCATCTACGCCCGCGTCGTCGAATGCGAGAGCTTCACCCAGGCGGCCAAAGCGCTGGGACTGCCGCGCTCCTCGGTCTCGGCGGCGGTCGCCGCGCTGGAGCAACGGATCGGCACCCGGCTGCTCCAGCGCACGACGCGGCGCGTCTCGGCGACACCGGACGGCGCGGCCTTCTACGAGCATTGCTCCCGACTCGTGGCCGATGTCGAGGAGACCGAGGCGTTGTTCCGCCACAGCGCCGCAAGCCCGGCCGGACGGCTCAGGATCGACGTGCCCGGCCGGATCGGGCGCCTGATCATCGCGCCGGCCCTGCCCGATTTCCTCGCCCGCTATCCCGAGATCGATATCGATCTCAGCGTCACCGACCGGGCGGCCAACCTGATCGAGGACGGCATCGATTGCGTGCTGCGCGTCGGCCCCTTGAGCGATTCAGGGCTGATCGCGCGCTCGGTCGGGGAGTTGCCACTGATCAATGTCGCCAGCCCCGGCTATCTTGCGGCGCATGGCGTGCCGACGCATCCCGGCGAACTCGATGGGCACAGGGCTGTCAACTACGCCTCGCCGTCGACGGGGCGGATCGAGCCCTGGGAATGGCTGGAGGACGGTACGCTTCATGGCCGCGCCCTGCCCGGCCGCGTCACCGTCAACAGTGCGGAAGCCTATATCGCCTGCTGCCTCGCCGGGCTCGGCCTGATCCAGATCCCGGCTTATGACGTCGCCGAGCATCTCGCGGCGGCCGAGCTCGTCGAGGTCATGCCCCGCCACCGGGCTGCGCCGATGCCGATGACCCTGCTCTATCCCCACCGCCGGCACCTCTCGCGCCGGCTGCAGGTCCTCGCGGACTGGCTCGTGGCGCTGCTGCGCACGCGGCTGGCGAACTGAACCCTGGGGCACTGCCACGTTTCTCCGAAACGCGTCAGTGCTCCAGACCTTTGTTTTATCGCATTTTCTTCACGCGAACCGGTATCCACTTCGCTCGAAAATGCTCTGGCTCAGGCCGCCTGCTTCTCGGCCGTGCCGTAGAAGCTCTCGCCGGTCTTGGCCATGCGCTTCAGCAGCCGATTCGGCTTGAAGCGCTGGCCATGGGCCTTGGCCAGCTTCTCGCAGAGCTTCACGAAGGCCGCCGCGCCCATGTTGTCGATATAGGACAACGTGCCGCCCGAGTAAGGCGCGAAGCCGAAGCCGATGATCGAGCCGACATCCGCCTCGCGCGGATCGGTGACGACGCCTTCCTCATAGGTCTTCGCGGCTTCGAGCGCCTGCGTCACCAGGAGGCGATGCTTCAGCTCCTCCATGTCGACGCTCTCGGGATCGAGCCGCTTGCCGACGAGATCGGCAAGGCCCGGCCAGAGCCGCTTCGGCCCGGCTTCCGGATAGTCGTAGAAGCCCTTGCGGTTCTTGCGGCCGAGGCGGCCATGCTTCTCGACCATGTCGGCGAGCAGCTTCTCCTGCGCCGGATCGACCGCGCCTTCGCCGAGCTGGGCCTTGGTCGCCTTCAGCACCTTGTAGGCGAGATCGACGGCGACCTCGTCATTGAGCGAGAGCGGCCCGACCGGCATGCCGGCCTGCTTGCCGGCGGCCTCGATCATCGCCGGCGGCACGCCTTCCATCAGCATGAGGTGGCCTTCGCGGATATAGTTGCCGACGCAGCGATTGGCGTAGAAGCCACGGGTGTCGTTGACGACGATCGGCGTCTTCTTGATGGCGCGGACGAAGTCCAGCGCCATGGCGAGCGCCTTCTTGCCGGTCTTCTTGGCCATGATGACCTCGACCAGCAGCATCTTCTCGACCGGCGAGAAGAAATGGATGCCGATGAAGTTCTTCGGGCGCTGGCTGGTCTCGGCGAGGCCGGTGATCGGCAGCGTCGAGGTGTTGGAGCCGAAGATGGTGCGCGGGCCGACCACGGCCTCGACCTTGGCGATGACCTCGGCCTTGACCTTCGGGTCTTCGAAGACGGCCTCGACGATCAGGTCGCAGCCCTTGAGATCGGCGTAATCGGCGGAGGCCTTGATGCGGCCGAGCAGCGCGTCGCGGTCGGCGGTCTTGGCGCGGCCCTTCATGATCTGGTCGGAGACCAGCTTGTGCGAATAGGCCTTGCCCTTCTCGGCCGCCTCGATGTCCTTGTCGACCAGCACGACCTCCAGGCCGGCATTCGCCGTGACATAGGCGATGCCGGCGCCCATGAAGCCCGCGCCGATGACGCCGACCTTCTTGAGCTTGGACGGCGGCACGTCGGCCGGGCGGCGGGCACCCTTGTTCAGCTCCTGCATCGAGACGAAGAGCGAGCGGATCATCGAGGCCGCCTCCTTCGTCCTGAGGATCTTGGCGAAGTAGCGGCTCTCGACCTTGAGGCCGAGATCGATCGGGAGTTGCAAGCCCTCATAGACAGCCGAGAGGATGGCGCGGGCGGCCGGGTAGTTGTCGTTGGTCTCGCGGCGATAGATCGCGTTGGCCGGCGGCCAGATCTGCATGCCGGCCGGCGAATGCACCTTGTTCGAGGGCAGCTTGAAGCCCTTCTGGTCCCAGGGCTGCGTTGCCTGCGGATTGGCCTTGAGCCAATCCTTGGCGTTCTGGACGATGTC
Organism: Allobosea sp. 67-29; assembly: GCF_001898115.1. GTDB lineage: Bacteria > Pseudomonadota > Alphaproteobacteria > Rhizobiales > Beijerinckiaceae > Allobosea. Next base: position 54,915 of record NZ_MKSQ01000015.1, read on the forward strand.
GGCGCGCGGCGCGACCGCATGGACGAGGCCGGAATTGCGCGCCGGCAGCGCCTTCACCTGCTCGCCCTTGAACATCATCTGGAGCGCGTCGCCGGTCTGCATCAGGCGCGAAACGCGCTGGGTGCCGCCGGCGCCGGGGAAGAGCCCGACCTTGATCTCGGGCAGGCCGACCCGGGTCGAGGCATCGTCCGAAACGACGCGATACTGGCAGGCGAGCGAGAGTTCGAAGGCCCCGCCGAGGCAGACGCCGTTGATCGCCGCGGCGAAGGGTTTTCCGCAGGTTTCGAGCTTGCGGTAGAGCAGAGAGAGCTTGCGGCTCTCGTCGAAGAAGCTCTGCATCGCGACCGCCTCGCCCTTCTCCCTGGCGAGCTTCACATAGAGATCGCGCAGGCCCTGGAGCATGGTGAGATCGGCACCGCCGGAGAAGCTCTCCTTGCCGGATGTGATGACGCAGCCCTTGATGGCTTCATCGCCCGCGACCTTGTCGACGATCTGGTTCAGCTCTTCCATCACCTCGGGGGTGATGACGTTCATCGAGCGGCCCGGCATGTCCCAGGTCGCGACGGCGATGCCGTCGGCGTCGGTCTCGAAGCGGAAATTGGTGAGGTTCATGATCTCTCTCCCTGCCCTTCCGCTCAGACGCGCTCGATGATGGTGGCGACGCCCATGCCGACGGCGACGCAGAGCGTCACCAGCGCGGTCTGCTTGTCCTGCCGCTCCAGCTCGTCGAGCACGGTGCCGAGCACCATCGCGCCGGTCGCGCCGAGCGGATGGCCCATGGCGATGGCGCCGCCGTTGACGTTCAGGATGGCGTCGTCGATGTCGAGCGCCTGCTGGTAGCGCAGCACAACCGAGGAGAAGGCCTCGTTCAATTCGAAGAGGTCGATGTCCTTGACGGACATGCCGGCCTTTTTCAGCACGCGCTCGGTGACGTCGACCGGGCCGGTCAGCATCAGCGCGAGATCGGAGCCGACCGTGGCGAAGGCCTTGATGCGGGCGCGCGGCTTCAGGCCCGCGGCCTTGCCAGCCTTCTTCGAACCGACGAGCACGGCGGCGGCGCCGTCGACGATGCCGGACGAGTTGCCGGCATGGTGGACATGGTTGACGAACTCGACATCGGGATGCGCGGCGGTCGCGACCGCATCGAAGCCACCCATCTCGCCCATCTGGACGAAGGAGGGCTTCAGCGCGGCCAGCGCCTGCATGTCGGTGCCCGGCCGGATCGTCTCGTCGCGGTCGAGGATGGTGAGCCCGTTGACGTCGGTGACCGGGATGACCGAGCGCTTGAAGCGCCCCTCCTCCCAGGCCTTGGCGGCGCGCTGGTGCGAGCGCACGGCGAAGGCGTCGACATCATCACGCGAGAAGCCATATTTGGTCGCGATCAAATCGGCCGAGACGCCCTGCGGCATGAAATAGGTGTCGATGGCCACGCTGGGGTCGACCGCGATGCCGAAGCCCGAGGCGCCCATGCCGATGCGCGACATCGACTCGACGCCGCCTCCGATCGCCATCTCCTTCTGGCCGGACATGACCTGCGCCGCGGCGAGATTCACCGCGTCGAGGCCCGAGGCGCAGAAGCGGTTGATCTGCACGCCCGGCACCTCCTTGCCGTAGCCCGCCTTGAGCGCGACGGTGCGGGCGATGTCGGCGCCGGCCTCGCCGACCGGATCGACGCAGCCCATCACCACGTCCTCGACGAGGAGCGGGTCGAGATCGTTGCGGTCCTTGATGGCGCGAAGCGCCTGGGTGCCGAGCTCGATCGCGGTCACTTCGTGAAGCGAGCCGTCGGCCTTGCCCTTGCCGCGCGGTGTGCGGACGTGGTCGTAGATGAATGCGTCTGCCATTTGGTGGCCTCCCGGGAGCGCCGTCGGGCGGCGCGTTCTGGTGCCGGACGTCATGGTCGGGCTTGACCCGACCATCTCGTCATCCAGCGGGTTCTGCAAGCGATGCCCGGGGCAAGCCCGGGTATGACGGCGTTGTCGTCAGAACTGCTCGGCGCTGAGCGCCATGGTGGTGTCCGCGCCGGAGGTGATCCGCGCCAGATGGGCAGCGGTCTCCGGCAAGGTGCGCTCCATGAAGAAGCGGGCCGTGACGAGCTTGCCGCTCATCCGCTCGTCGGCACCGGCCGTGAGCTTCTCCTGCGCGGCCTTGGCGATCTTGACCCACATGTAGCCGAGCGAGACGAGGCCGAGCAGGTGCATGAAGTCGGTCGCGCCGGCGCCGGCATTGTCGGGCTTGGCGAGGGCGTTGTTCATGAACCACATCGCCGCCTGCTGGAGATGGCCCAGCGAGATCTGGAGCGGCCCGAGCAGCGGCTTCAACGCCTCGTCCTCGGCATTCTCCTTCAGGAAGCCACCGACCTCGTTGAAGAAGGCCATGATGCCACGACCACCATCGCGGCCGAGCTTGCGGCCGACGAGATCCATCGCCTGCACGCCGTTGGCGCCCTCGTAGATCATGGCGATGCGGGCATCGCGGACGAACTGCTCGACGCCGGTCTCGGCGATATAGCCGTGGCCGCCGAACATCTGCTGCGCCTTCACCGCGTTGTCGAAGCCGATATCGGTGAGCACGCCCTTGAGCACCGGCGTCATCAGGCCGAGCTGGTCGTCTGCGGCCTGGCGCTCGGCCGCATCGCCGGAGCGATGGGCGATGTCCGACTTCAGCGCGTTCCAGAGCACGAAGGCGCGCGCGGCCTCGTTGAAGGCCTTGATCGACATCAGCGTGCGGCGCACGTCCGGGTGGACGATGATCGGATCGGCCGGCTTGGCGGGCTCCTTGGCGCCGGTCAGCGCCCTGCCCTGCAGGCGCTCCTTGGCATAGGCGACGGCGTTCTGATAGGCGACCTCGGACTGGGCGAGGCCCTGGATCGCGACGCCGAGGCGGGCCTCGTTCATCATCACGAACATGGCGTTGAGGCCGCGATTCTCCTCACCGACCAGCCAGCCCTGCGCGCCTTCATAGTTCATGACGCAAGTGGCGTTGCCGTGGATGCCCATCTTGTGCTCGATCGAGCCGCAGGAGACGCCGTTATTGGCGCCGACCGAGCCATCCCCGCCTATCTTGTTGCGCGGCACGACGAAGAGCGAGATGCCCTTCGTGCCGGCCGGTGCGCCCTCGATGCGGGCGAGCACGAGATGGATGATGTTCTCGGTGATGTCCTGCTCGCCGGCCGAGATGAAGATCTTGGTGCCGGAGATGGCGTAGGAGCCGTCGCCGTTCGGCACGGCCTTGGTCTTGAGCAGGCCGAGATCGGTACCGCAATGCGGCTCGGTCAGGTTCATCGTGCCCGACCAGGTGCCGTCGATCATCTTCGGCAGATAGGTGCGCTTGATCTCGTCGGAGCCGTGGACGTAGAGCGCGGCGATCGCGCCCATGGTCAGGCCCGGATACATGGCGAAAGCCATGTTCGCGGCCGAGGCATATTCGTTCATCACGGCGCCGAGCGTGTAGGGCAGGCCCTGGCCGCCATACTCGGGATCCATCGCAAGGCCGATCCAGCCGCCGCCGGCATAGGCCTCATAAGCCTCCTTGAAGCCCTTCGGCGTGGTGACGCGGCCGTCTGGGTGGCGGGTGCAGCCTTCCTGATCGCCGGAATAGTTGATCGGCTGGAGGACTTCCTCGCAGAGCTTCGCGCCCTCGCCGAGGACGGCCTCGATCACGTCGGGCGTGGCGTCCGAGAACCCCGGAAGGTTGTTGTAGCGCTCGATGTTGAAGACGTCTTTGAGCAGGAAAAGCGTATCGTCGACGGGCGCCTTATAGACCGGCATGATCGTCCTCCCTCATGTCGCGCAGCCGCGCCTCCCGGCTGACCAGTCAAGATAGTTCATATATAAACAATCTTGAGCAGCTTGCAATGGGGCGACCGGCATATTCGCCCGCCGCGACGGCCGATCTAAGGCCGAGGCATAAAAAAACCCCGGCGAACCGGGGTTTGGAAATTGTCTTGGGGGGGCGGCGGTCAGGCCGATCCGAGCCGCGCAAGCGCGCCCTCAAGTTCCTTGATCGCGTCCTCGATCTCGGCGCGCTGGCTGCGCAGGAGGTCGAGCTGCTCGACGATCTGCTCGCGGGACAGGTGAAGCCCGCCGACGGCAGCCGACTTCTCGGCGGCGCCCGCCTTCTTGTCCTCGTTGGCAAGCATCGCGCGGATCTCGATGAGCGTGAAGCCGAGCTGCTTGCCCTTGAGGATGAGCGCCAGCCGGGCGCGGTCGCGCGCCGAGTAGATCCGCGTCATGCCCGAACGGGCGGGGGCGATCAGACCCCTGGATTCGTAAAAGCGCAGGGTGCGCAGCGTCACCCCGAAATCACGGGCGAGGTCGCTGATCGTGAAGCCTCCGGCATCGGCGCCGTCGTCCGAGGCAGTATCCACGCGGGTCTCATGAATCGAGGAACCCGCCAAAGCCGTGCTGTGGCGCGACATGCGTTCAATCCTTGAAGAGGGACCGCTTCGCCGACTCATACTGGCAGCGTCGCTGGTGGGTGAGAGAGCAGGATGCAGCAAGCCCTCTCCTAGCGTCAGGTAATCCATCCCTATCGCGGGGTAAGTTACGGTTACATGTAAACGAAACCCTGCTTTTGGAATGGCGCTTTTGGAAAAAATTAACGGGTGAGGCCGAATTCTTAACCCGCTGTTTACCATGTCGGCGAAATCTCGGATGCGCGGACCGGCTTCTCGACGTCGTCAACGTTCCTTTCATGGATCGCCGGATCGCGCGGAGGCAGCGGTGTTCAGGGAGCCGCGCCGGCACGCAGGAGCAAGACCCTGGAGGCGAGCACAATCATGGCGAACAGCTTGCCCTGGAGCGTGAAGGGCGTCGATCCGAGAACGCGCGACGCGGCGAAGGCGGCGGCGCGGAGGGCGGGCATGACGCTGGGCGAATGGCTCGACCACAAGATCCGCGTCGAGAGTGCAGAGCAGCAGCCGGCGGGAGCTTCGGCAGCGGTGCCCGAGCAGCTCGACATCGCGGCGCTTTCGGAGCGCCTCGCGCAGCTGTCGCAGGGCAAGACCGACACCGCGCCCCGCGCCGAGCCCCGCGCCCCGTCACGCTCCGAGATCGACTCGCTCATCCGCCAGGCCGCGACGGCCGAGAAGCTTACGCGCGAGACGAGCACCCGCACGGCCGGAGCCCTCGATTCCATCGCGCGCTGGATCGAGCAGGCCGAGGACCGGATGGCGTCCGGCGAACGCGCTGCCGCCGAGCGGCAGGAGCGGGCGACCAACGTCATCGCCGAGGCCATCAAGACGATGGGCGACCGGATCGTCGAGATCGAGCGCCGTGCCGGCGAGGCCCGCCCGCAGGCCAGCGAGCGCGCGCCGCGGCTGGCCTTCAGCCGCGACGGCCTCGCCGCCGCCGTCACCGACATCCGCACGCGCCAGCGCCTGCTCGACCGCGAGGAGGAAGCTCCAGCGCAGCCGATGCAGGAGCGCATCTCGGCGCTGCGCGAAGATCTGCGCGGCCTCGGCGCGAGGCTGTCGCCGGACACACGCCGCCCGGGCGGCCAGCAGCGTCCGGCCGCGCCCTTCGCCAGCGACTTCGCCCATGCCATCGAGAGCAAGATCGCGGCACTGGGCGAGCGCCTCGACAAGCTCGCCGGCAGCGACCATTTCGAACCGGTCCTGAAGCCGCTGGCCCGGCTGGAGGCGGAGGTCTCGCGGCTGTCGCGCGACCGTGCGGGCGACGACTACCATCACATCCAGCACGAGATCGCGCATCTGGCGGGCAAGATCGACGCCCTCGCCGCCGGCGGCAACGGCGCCGATCTGGCGCCGCTCGCGCGGGACATGGCCGAGCTGCGCGGCCTCGTCCTGCAGAGCGGCAACGATCAGCGCCTGGAGGAGCTCTCGCAGCAGATCGCCATGCTCGGCTTCGAGCTGGGGCGCCTGCGCGAGACCCAGCCGGACCTGCGCGAGATGCGCAACCTCTCCGCCGCCATCGAGGATGTTCGCGGCGCCGTCCTCTCCGATCATGGACGCGGCTTCGACCCGGCGCCGCTCGCGGCGCTCGCAGGCCAGATCGACAGGCTGTCGCAGAAGGTCGACGAGGCCGCGACGCAGCGGCCCGCCGATCAGCTCGACCACCGCATCGACGCCCTCCAGCAGCATATCGAACGGCTCGCCGAGCATAGCCCGGCCGCCGTCACGCGCCAGATCGAAGCGCTGGCGGAACGGATCGAGAGCATCGCGGCCTCGAGCGAGTTCGCCCGCATGGCCGAGAGCCGTCAGGCTCAGACCGATCTGAGCCCGATCGAGGACATGCTGCGCCATCTCGCCGAGAAGATCGACGAAGCCGGCACGCCCGGTGCGAAGGCGGATTCCTTCGAGGCGCTCGAGCAGCAGATCTCGGGCATCGCCGCGCGGCTCGACGAGGCCGCGGCGACGCGCACCGCCGAGAGCGGCATCGAGCGGACGCTGCAGGACCTCGTGGTGCACCTGCGTTCCATGCGCGACGAGACCGCGGCCGAGCGGGCCGCGCTGGCACAGGCGACCAGTTCGGCCGCGCCCGGAAAGGGCATCACCGAGCTGTCGAGCCTCGTCACGGGCCTGAGGGACACGCAGGTGTCCTCGGAACGCCAGACCCAGGACGCGCTCGGCGCCCTGAACCAGACGCTCGAAGCGATCATGGGCCGCCTGTCGAACCTCGAGGGCGAGCTGCTGGCCGACCGCAAGGCGCCCGCCGGACGCGCCGCGGCCGCCCGCGCTCCGGACCCTGTGATGCGCGCCGCCCCGCCGCAGCCGCGCGAGCCGCTGGCCGGCGCAGCGGCCATGCAGCGGGACCGGAGCACTTCCGGAAGCGACATGCCAGCCCGGACCGAGCCGACGCTCGGCATGCCGAACTCGGCTTTCGACTTGCCGCTCGAGCCTGGCTCGGGCCGCCCTCGTCCGGATGCCTCCGCCGGGACCGGCCAGGATGCGCAGTCGGTCCGCCAGAGCCTGATCGCCGCCGCACGCCGTTCGGCGAAGGCCGCAAGCGAGGCGGCCGCCGCGCCCACCCCGGCCGCGGAACCGTCGGCGAAGGGCCCCGGCCGGCTGCGCGAGATGATGGACAAGCGCAAGCGCCCGCTGCTTCTCGGGCTGGCCGCGCTGATCCTGGCGCTCGGAACCGCGCAGGTCGTCACCAGCACGCTGCGCAAGGGCACGAAGACCGTCAGCAACGAAAGCCCGAGCCTGGTCGCTCCCCCGGTCGCCCCGCCGGAATCTCAGCCTGCCAAGCCTGACGCCGCGCCCGAGAAGGCGCCGGCCAAGGACCAGTCCTCGGCGGCTCCCGCATCGAACGCGACCGCGGCCCAGGAGGCCGAGGTCCCTGCCGCGCCCGAATCGGCAGCTGCGCGGACCCAGGCATCGGCGCCCGAAGCGACGCCCGACGCGGCCGCCTCCCGGCCCGCCGGCGAACAGATCCAGGCCGTGACCGGCCTCGGCGACCTGCCGACCGGCCTGGGCAGCGCCGGGCTGCGCAAGGCGGCGCTCGATGGCGACGCACGCGCCGTCTACGAGCTCGCCAGCCGTGCCGCGGACGGCCCCACCGGCTCGCGCGACGCCAAGCTTGCGCTGCGCCTGTTCGAGCGTGCCGCTGTCGCCGGGCTCGCACCGGCCCAGTTCCGGCTCGGCAACATGTTCGAGAAGGGTGTCGGGGCACCGCGGGATCTCTCGCTGGCGCGGATCTGGTATCAGCGCGCCGCCGAGCGCGGCAACGCCAAGGCGATGCATAACCTCGCCGTGCTCTCGGCCGAAGGCGCCGCCGGCAAGCCCGACTACGCGACCGCGGCGACCTGGTTCGCGAAGGCGGCCGAGCTCGGCGTTCGCGACAGCCAGTACAACCTCGCCGTTCTGCTCGGCCGCGGCCTCGGCGCCCCGACCGACCTGGCGCAATCCTATGTCTGGTTCGCCGTGGCAGCCGCCCAGGGCGACGAAGACGCCGCCCGCAAGCGCGACGAGGTCGCCCAGCGCCTGAAGCCCGACGAGCTCGCCACGGCCAAGGCGCGTGCTGCCGGGTGGAAGCCGAAGGTGCTCGACGGTGCCGCCAACGAGGTGACGCCACCCGCCAAGGGCTGGGATGCGAGTCCGACGGCGACGACCGCCAAGCCCGGAAAACCGGCGCGAAGCTGATCATCCTGCCGAACCGTCATGCTTCCGACGTGTTGGCGCGGCAGGAGGAAAAATCGTTTCTCGAGGCGGGCCGGAAGCGGCCCGTCTTGCGTTTTCGACAGTTCGTTTCAACCCGGGTAGCCTGGGAACCTCGGCGAGAGCGCTCGCTCGAACGCCGTCGATGAGGGGTAGAAGTGCAGATTTACCTGCCGATCGCCGAGCTCCCGATCAGCGTGCTGATGGTGCTCGGGCTGAGCGGCGCCGTCGGGTTCATCTCAGGGCTGTTCGGCGTGGGAGGCGGCTTCCTGCTCACCCCGCTCCTGATCTTCCTCGACATTCCGCCGGCGGTCGCGGTCGCAACCGTCGCCGCGCAGGTCGCAGGCTCCTCCACCACGGGCGTGCTCACCTATCTCCGGCGCAGGGCGCTCGATCTCAAGCTGGGCAGCGTCCTGGTCTCGGGCGGCATCATCGGCACCGTGCTGGGCGTGCTGTTCTTCAACACGATGCGCCGGCTCGGCCAGCTCGAGCTCGTCATCACCCTCTCCTATGTCACGCTGTTCTCGATCATCGGCGGGCTGATGCTCTACGACGCGTTGCGGGCGATGCTGCGGGTCAGGGCCGGCAAGCCGGCCCGGCTGAAGCGGCGAGGCGGCACGCATCCCTGGTGGATGGGCCTGCCCTTCCGCCAGCGCTTTCCACGCTCCGGCCTGTATTGCAGCGTCCTGCCGATCGCGCTGCTCGCCGTCGTCATCGGCTTCATCGGCGCGGTGCTCGGCGTCGGCGGCGGCTTCATCCTGGTGCCGGCACTGATCTACTTCTTCCGCATTCCGCCAGCCGTCGTCGTCGGCACCTCACTTTTCCAGATCCTGGTGACGATGACAGGCGCCACGCTGCTGCACGCCGTCACCAACCAGTCCGTCGACATCATCCTCGCCATCCTGCTGCTGCTGGGCGGGGTGATCGGCGCGCAATTCGGCGGCCGTGCCTCCCGCAATCTCAACGTCGAATCCTTCCGGCTGCTGCTCGCCCTGCTGATCCTGTCGGTGGGGTTGCGCTTCGCGATCGAACTCTTTCTCGCGCCGAGCGAACCTTTCTCGGTCGTCGTTCCGGAGAGCGCGCGATGAAACGGATCCTGCGCAGCGCGGCCATTCTGGTTTCCCTGCTGCCCGCACTTCTGCCTGCGGCCACGGCCGGCCGTGCCGAGGGGCTGATCGCGGCGATGTCCAGCCATCAGATCCAGATCACCTCGAACTACACCGGCAGCCAGCTCACCGTCTTCGGTCTCGTCGAGCGCGACGGGCGCAGCGTCTCGCGCGGCGACCCCTACGACCTCGTCGTCACGGTGCGCGGGCCGCGCCGCATGCTGCTCGTGCGCCAGAAGGAGCGCCTGGGGCCGATCTGGATCAACAGCACGCAGCGGCGCTTCCCCGACAACCCGGTGTTCCTGTTCGTCGCGACGAACAGGCCGATCAGCGAGATGATGGGCGAAGACACCGCCCGGCGCGACCGCATCGGCCTGGTCAATGCCGAACGTGGCGCGCAAGCCTGGTTCGACGACAGCACCACGGCCCTGTTCCGGGAAAGCCTCGTCAGGATCATGCAGAACAAGGGGCTCTACGCCTATGAGGAACGAGGCGTGACCTTCCTCTCCAGCGCCCTGTTCAGCGCGCCGATCGACGTGCCGGCCACGGCCCCGACGGGCTCCTACACCGTCGATGTCGTGCTCTATGCCGGCGGCGTGCCGCTGGCGCGCCAGCAGACCAATTTCGAGGTGATCAAGACCGGTACCGAGCAGCGCCTGGCTTCCGGCGCCTACGAATGGCCCTGGCTCTACGGTCTGGTCACCGTCGTGCTGGCGCTGGTCTTCGGCTGGGGCGCCAGCGTCGTCTTCCGGCGCGACTGACGGAACGGACACTCAGCCAAGGAGCGCCGCATAGGGCAGGAACGGCTGGATGCTGCCCTGCTCGGCCCCGGCCCGGTCCGGCGCCAGCTCGACCAGCCCGTCGGATTGCACCAGCGAGACCAGGGAGCCCGCGCCTTCGCCCGGATGCTTCCGCGCCACAGGCAGCCCGTCGGAGGCGGGTTCCAGCGAAGCGCGCAGGAACTCGCGCCGCCCGGCCCTGCCGCGATGCGCGAAGCCGAGCCGGACCTGTTGCCGCGTCAGCGGCGGGCAACCGGTCCCCGCCAGCCGCGCAAGCATCGGGCGCGCCACGAAGGCAAAGGTTACGAAGACAGCGACCGGATTTCCGGGCAATCCGAGGAAGGGCGTGCCGCCGACCCGGCCGACCGCGACCGGCTTGCCCGGCTTGATCGCCACGCGCCAGAAATCGAGCGAGGCGAGCGCCGACCTGACGTGATCTTCCTCGCCGACCGAGACCCCGCCCGAGGTGATGACCAGGTCGCAGTCGGCGGCCGCTTCGGCGAGCTGCGCGGCAACGCGGTCGCGGTCGTCCCGCAGGATACCGAGATCGACGGTTTCGGCGCCGGAGCGTGCGAGCAGCGCCCGCAGCATCGCCCTGTTCGCGTCGTAGATCCCGGCCGGCGGCAGGGGGGCGCCCGGCTCGGTCAGTTCATCGCCGGTCGAGAACAGCGCCACGCGCGGGCGCCGGCGCACCACCACGTGATCGCGCCCGAGCGCTGCCAGCAGGCCGAGATCCTGCGGCCGCAGACGATGACCGGGCGCGAACAGGCTGTCCCCCGGCGCGACATCCTCGCCAGCCGGCCGCAGATTGTCGCCCCGTCGCAAGCCCGGCGGCAGCACGACGGCGTCGCCGTCGTCGCCGACATCCTCCTGCATGACCACCGTGTCGGCGCCAAGCGGCATCGCGGCACCGGTGAAGATGCGCAAGACGCCGGGCGCGGCCAGGGTTCCCGGCGCCTCGCCCGCCGCCGTCCGGCCTAGAACCGGCAGGCGGGTTGCGGCTCCCGTGGCGAGATCGTCGAACCGCAGTGCGTAGCCGTCGACCGCCGAATTGGCGAAGGGCGGCAGCGGCAGACCCGCCCGGATCTCCTCGGCGAGGACACGGCCATCGGCCTGCGACAAGGGCAAGCTGCGGGTGCCGGCGACCGGAGCGACCAGGGCAGCCGCCCGCGCGCCGGCTTCCTCGACCGGCATCAGGGCATCGGCGGGTTCCGTGCCGCTCAGGCGCACCACGGCGAATCCTGCTGCGTTACGCCACCCATCGTCATCGGAAACCGTCTCTCCCAGGGCTGGCGGCGGCTGCCGCGGCGCTCCCGTTTGTTCCCCGCCGGAGATGCATGGTCAAGCCGCGGCAACGCGCCGGTTGCCCCGGCGGGAAATGCCATCATATGAAGCATGGCGATGCGAACCACCCCGGCGGGCGCGACCATGGACACGATTGCGCTCGATCTGCGCGGCCTCAAATGCCCCCTGCCCGTGTTGCGCGTCCGCAAGGCGCTCGGCGCGGCGACCGCCGGCAGCGTTCTCGTCGTGCAATGCACCGACCCGATGGCGGCGATCGACCTGCCGAACCTGGTGCGCGAGACGGGAGACCTGATCGAGCGGCAACCCGGCGAAGGGCGCACGCTGGTCTTCCATATCCGCAAGGCGGCCTGAGGCTGCCGCGCAAGCAACGGAGTCTATCGAGGTGAGCCTTTCCCAAGCCGACATCCTGCGGGCGCTTGAACTGGTGAAGCTGCCGGCGAGCGGGCAGTCTCTCGCCGCATCGGGCCGGGTCGCCGACATCCTGATCGACGGCGGCAAGGTGATTTTCGCGATCGGCATCGACGCGACGGAGGCGAATGCGATGGAGCCGGTGCGCAAGGCGGCGGAAAGCGCGGTCGGCGGTCTTCCCGGAGTGACCCAGGTGCTGGTGGGCCTCACCGCCGACAAGGCACCGCCTTCGGCCGGGATGCAGGCCCGCCAGCAGGCGCATCGCCCCGGCCCCGGCGGCGCACCACCGAAGCCCGCCGGCGTGCCGGGCGTGAAGCAGATCATCGCGGTCGCGAGCGGCAAGGGCGGCGTCGGCAAGTCGACCACCGCCGCCAACCTCGCCGTCGCCCTGTCGACGCTCGGCCTCAGGGTGGGCGTGCTCGATTCCGACATCTACGGTCCCTCGATGCCCAAGATCTTCGGCATCACCGGCAAGCCGCAGATCGTTTCCGGCCGCACGCTCGCGCCGCTGGAGGCCTATGGGCTGAAGGTGATGTCGATCGGCTTCCTCGTCGACGAGGAGACGCCGATGATCTGGCGGGGGCCGATGGTGATCTCGGCGATCACCCAGATGCTGCGCGAAGTCGCCTGGGGTGAGCTCGACGTGCTCGTCGTCGACATGCCGCCAGGGACCGGCGACGCGCAGCTCACCATGGCCCAGCAGGTGCCGCTCGCCGGCGCCGTGATCGTCTCGACGCCACAGGATCTCGCCCTGCTCGACGCGCGCCGGGGCGTAGCGATGTTCAGGAAGGTCGCGGTGCCGATCCTCGGCCTGGTCGAGAACATGAGCTATTTCGTCTGCCCGGAATGCGGGCACCGTTCCGACATCTTCGCCCATGGCGGCGCTCGGCACGAGGCGGAGCGGCTCGGCGTCCCCTTCCTCGGCGAGATTCCGCTCGCCATGCCGATCCGGGAAACCTCCGACGGCGGGCGCCCGATCGTCGCCAGCGATCCGCAAAGTGCCCATGCCAAAGCCTACGTCGCCCTGGCGCGGCAGGTTCAGGCGGCGCTCGGCGGCGCCGTGAGGGCGGCACCGCGCATCGTCATCGAATAGCCTGCCGCACACTATCGCGACGGCTTGACGCCATCGCGGTATTGTTCTCTATATGTTCCCATCAATTCAGGATGGAGGGCAAGCGATGGCCGTGTTTCCCGCCCGGCACATCAGCGTCGGCATCGCCCGCCCGGCGCAGGAGGTCTACGACTTCCTCTCCGACCCCGCTCATTTCCCGCAATGGGCAGCAGGGCTCGGCCACAGCTTCGAGCATGTCGAGGGCATGACATGGCGGGCGGAGACGCCGATGGGGCGGATGCGGGTGCTGTTCAGCGAGCCGAACCGTCACGGCGTGCTCGACCATGCCGTCATCCCCGAGGACGGGCCGGCGATGCACAACCCGATGCGTGTCGTCGCCAATGGCGATGGAGCCGAGGTCATCTTCACCCTGTTCCAGCGGCCGGGCATGTCCGGCGACGAGATGGCGGCGGATGCGGGGATGGTCGCGCGCGACCTCGCAGCATTGAAGATCCTGCTGGAGGGCGGACGCGCGTAGAGCATCGGACCGAAAAGTCGAATCCGCCTTTCGGAAGAAAGCGCTGCTCGAGCCCTGAACTGGATCATCGTTATGGCGTCCGATCAGACGCGCGACGCTCTAGCGCGGGCTCCGGATCAGCCGCTCGGCTTCGGCCAGATCGGCGGGGGTATTGATGTTGAAGAAGGGGTCGAGAGGCTCCGTCGGCCATTCGGCGACGGCGACGCCATGCCGCCCGGCCCATTGGCCGAGCCGCCGTTCCCCGGCCGACAGGGCGGCGCGCAGATCCTCCCGCAAGGCAACCGGCCATAGGCCGATGGCGTGATGTCGCCGTCCGCCCGAGGTGGCGCAGGCGATCGGCGTGCCGGCGGCAGCGCGGGCCGCATGCAGGCGCTCGACGAGATCATCTGGAACGAAGGGCGTATCGGCGGCCACGCTGACGAGGCTGTCCTCGCCGGGCCGTTCGGCGGCAAGCCAGTCCAGCCCCGCGAGAATGCCGGCAAGCGGGCCGGCGAAGCCCGCCAGGGTGTCCGCCACCACGGGCAGCCGGTACGCGGCGAAGCGGGCCGGATCGCCATTGGCATTGAGCAGAAGCCGGCCGCACTGCCCCCGCAGCCGCTCGACCACATGCGCAAGGATCGGCCTGCCGGCGAGCATGTGCAGGGGCTTGTCGCCGCCGCCCATGCGGCGGGCAAGGCCGCCGGCGAGGATCAGCCCCGTCACCGGGCGAGACGGAGAGCCGCTCATGCAGGTGCCAGGGGCGGCATCATCGCCCGGCTCAGGCCGCGAGCCGAACCACATCGGTGGCCCAGCGCTCGACAGCCGGCAGATCGGCAGACAATGCAACCCAATCCTCGCCGGCGAAGGCACGCCAGGCGGGCAGGACATCGCGGCGGACGGCGAGCAGCACCGGCAGCCCCGCCATCACCGCCCGCGCGATCTCGTCGCGCAGCCCTTCGCCGAGGGCCTCCTGCTTGCCGAACTTGTTGACGATGACGAGGTCGACCCGCTCCGCCAAGGCGCCGGAGAAGGCAACGGCTGCGGCAGCCAACCCGGCCGGATCGAGCCGGCAGCCCTGGGCCAAGGCACCGAGATCCTGGCTGATCGGGAAGCGCCTGCCGTCGGCGAGGTCCTCCAGCGACATCGCCATGCAGCGATCGGCGCACGCCGCGTCATTGTGCTGGATGACGCCGCCGAGCCTCAGGCCACCACGGCGCAACCGGGCGACGACGGCCTGCATGAAGGCGTCGATCCCGAAGTCGCTCTCGTAGGGGATGGCGGCCAGACGGGTCATGGCCGTTTCATCTCACGAAGTTGCCGCCCGCGCCAGAGATCCCGGTGGCGATGCGGTCTGGGCGAGAAGCCGGAGAAGTGTTGCGCCGCACCTACAGCCGGGCCGAGCGTCTCTCGCTAGGGTGGTGACGGCTCAATCCGGGCGGCCGGGCTGGCCGAAGGCCTGTGACCCGACCGGAACGCATGAACCGACCCTCTTCCCAGACCCAGCTCGACCCAGCGGCCGATGCCGCGCGGCTGCTGCGCCGCATCGGCTTTGCGACGCTCGCTCTCGTCCTGCCGCTGGCCGCGCTGGTCTCGCGCCGCGCTGCCGTGGTGCTGGTGCCGATCGGCATCGCGCTGCTGATCATCGCGGCGCTGGTGGAAGACCCCGGTCAGTTCCTTGCCGGCCTCAAGGCGGCCCTGCTCAGCCGGCCCGGGCTGATCCTGATCGCGTTGATCGCCTGGTCCGTGCTGTCGCTGGTCTGGAGTCCCTATCCCGGCGCTGCCGCGGAGAAGGCCGGCAATCTCGCCCTCGCCGTGACCCTCGGCTTCGTCGGGCTCTCGGCGCTGCCGGAGCGGATGCGCGCCTCGAATCTCAATCTTGCTGCGCTCGGCACCGGCATTGCCGGGATCTTCGCGCTCGGCCTCATCATCGTGGCGGCGCTGCGTCATGCCGAGGCGCCGCAGGGAGCCGTCGAACGCGGCGTCTCGATCATCCTGATCATGGCCTGGCCGGCACTGGCCTGGCTTCTGTCGCGAGAGCGGGGAATGACCGCGCTCGGCCTCGCCCTGATCGTGGGGCTGCTCGCGCTGACCCGTTTCGAGGACGGGGAGACCGTGGCGATGATCTTCGGTGCCGTTGCGTTCGGTGCCGTCACCGCCGGGCGGGACGCGGCGACCAAGGCGGTCGCGACGATCGTCGCCGGGCTGATGCTGTTCGCGCCGGTTCTGCCCTTCCTGCTGGCGCCGCTCGTCGCGCTGCTGCCCGACAACAGCGGCGATTTCGCGCAGATGCTGTCGATCTGGGCGGACGTCATCCGGCAATCGCCGGTCGAGCTCATCACCGGCCATGGCCTGGACACCGTGCTGCGCGGCCAGATGACCGGGGTGCTGCCGCAGCCCGCGCCGGCCACGCTGCTGTTCGAGACCTGGTACGAGCTAGGCCTGGTCGGCGCCGCGACGGCCGCGACCTGCCTGTATTTCGCCATCCGTGCCGCCGGACGGATGCCCGGCGCCCTCTCGGCCGGCGGCGTGGCCGCCTTCACCACCGCCTTCGCGCTCGGCACGTTCGGCTTCGCGCCCCTCCTGCCGTGGTGGCTGATGACGCTGACGGCCGTGGTGCTGATGTTCGGCGCGATCGCGCGCGGGCAATACCGGACCGACCGCCCGGCCGTGCCCCTGCCGATGCGGGCGGCAAACCATACGCGCCCCAAGGCGGGCGGCCCGCCGGCCGCTTCCTAGATCGTCGCGCCTCCTGTCGGATGCGATAAACGAGGACCTAGCGCGCCGGCGCTGCGACGAGCTTGAATTTCGGCATGTTGGAGACGTCGACGGGGATGTCGTAGGCGTCCTTCATCGCGTAGCTGAGCATCTGGTGATACAGCGGCAGATAGATCTGCTCGCCGCGCAGCTTCTGCCAGAGCCTGGCGATCAGGGCGTCGCGCCGGCCATGATCGATCTCGCTGGAGATTTCGCCGATCAGGGCGTCGGTGCGGGGATCGGCGTAGCCCGTCGCGTTATAGGCGCCACGCCGCCCGTCACGACTGTGATAGAGCGACGAGAACACATGCTCGCTGTCATAGGTCGGAGCGCCCCAGCCCGCGAGGAAGAGATCGGGGCCAGGCGTCTGCGCGAGCGCCTTCGACTGCGCCGCCTGGGACTGGGACACGAGGGTGACGCGGATTCCGATCCGCCCGAACATCGAGACCAGCGCGCGACAGGTCTCCTCGCCATAGACGTACCGGTCATTCGGGCAGTAGAGCGTCGTCGAAAAGCCCTGCGGATAACCGGCCTCGGCGAGCAACTGCCTCGCCTGCCCCGGCGCGAAGGGCGGCGGCGTATCGAGCTCGCGGCTCCAGCCGTTGACGAAAGGCGGGATGATGATGCCGCTCGGCAGGGCCTCCCCGCGCATGACGACGCGCTGCAGATGGTCGCGGTCGATGGCGATGTTCATGGCACGCCGCACGCGGAGATCGGCAAAGGGGTTGCGCCCGCCGGCCCGCGTGCCCCGCGGCGCAGACGAGCCTATGTCGAAGCCCAGAAAGATCGTCCGGTTCTCGACACCCGACGTCACGGTCAGACCGGGCTGGGCACGCAGGCGCGGCAGATCCTGGATCGGCACATCCTGGAGGAAGTCGATCGCACCGGAGAGCAACGCGGCGACACGGGCGCCGGGCTGCGGAATCGGCCGGTAGATCAAGGTCCCGATGCCGAGGGCGACGTGCCGCCGGTTCCAGTAGTTTTCGTTGCGCCTGAGCTCGGTCATGACCTGCGGCTGGCGCGAAACCAGCGCGAAGGGCCCGGTGCCGTTCGCGTGCTCATGGGCAAAATTGGCCTCGGAGGCCGCATCGCCGGGGATGAGCACCGCTCCGTTCCGCTCGGCCCAGGCCTTGCTCATGATGGCGATGGCCTGGGTGTTATCGATGAACCCCGGGCTCGGGCCCCGCGTCCTGATGCGGATCGTGAGGTCGTCAAGCTTCTCGATCGAGACGACCGAGGCGAGATAGTCGCGGAAGCCGGAGTTCGGCGCCATCGCGCGACGATAGGAAAAGACGACATCGTCGGCCGAGAACCGGCTGCCATCCTGGAAGAAGACGTCGTCGCGCAGCTTGAATTCCCAGACGGCCGGGTCTTCGAGCAGCATCCGCCAGGAGACGGCGAGCAGCGGCTGCAGCCGCCCCGCCCGGTCGCGCTCGGTCAGTGCCTCGTAGATGTTCTGGAGAAGGGCGACCGTCGGCCCCTCGTTGGCGACATGCGGGTCGAGCGTCAAAGCGTCGCTGGAGCGCGCCCAGACAAACGCCTCCGCCGCAGCCGGCAAGAGCACCAGCAGCAATCCAAGCAGCAGGGCTGCCAGCCTGCGCGGCATTCCTTTGTCCTCCCCCCTCGCAGTCCAGGTAACCGGGCGACGACCCTCCCGCGCCGCCGCCCGCGGCCTTCAGCGCGACAGCTCGGCGATCAGGCTGCGCACAAAACGCGTGCCGGCCTCCAGTTGCTCGACGGCGAGGAACTCGTCCGGCTGATGCGCCTGGGCGATATCGCCCGGGCCGCAGACCACCGTCGACCAGCCGGCCTGCTGGAACAAGCCCCCCTCCGTACCATAGGCCACGACGTGCCGGCCATTATCTCCCGTCAGCCGGCGGCAGAGCGCCTCGGCCGCCCCATCGGCTTCCGGCCCCATGGCGGCGGTTTCGGACGTGACCTCGATCGTGATGCCGCTCTGGGGCGCGATCGCCTGCATCTCCGCCTCGAGCTCCGCGGCCCTGGCCCGGTAGCGGGCGAGGTAGTCGTCCAGCTGCTCACCGGGAATGCCGCGCACCTCGTGAGCGAAGCTGCAGCGTTCGGCCGTGATATTGACGGCAGAGCCGCCCTCGATCTCGCCGACATGGAGCGTCGAATAGGGCGGCTCGAACAGGTTGTCGGCCGAAGCGCGCGCCTTGTTCTCGGCCATCGTCGCCGTGTGCCAGTGGACGAGCTCGCCCGCGATCATGACAGCCGGGACCCCGATATCGACGCGGCTGGAATGCACCGCGTAGCCGCGCACCGTCGTACGCATGCGCAGGACGCCCTTGTGGCCGGTCACCACCTTCATCATCGAGGGCTCGCCGACGATCACCGCCGAAGGCTTCAGCCCCTCGTCCCGGAGCGCTGCGATCAGCACGCGAGCGCCGCGGCAGCCGACCTCCTCGTCATAGGACAGCGCGAGGTGGATCGGCCGCTTCAGCGGCGCGGCCAGCATCTCGGGCACCAGGGCAAGGGCGATCGCGTCGAAGCCCTTCATGTCGCAGGCACCGCGCCCGTAGAGCCGGCCGTCCCTCTCGGTCAGGGTCCAGGGGTCGGATGTCCAGTTCTGCCCGGCGACGGGCACGACATCGGTATGGCCGGACAGGACGATTCCGCCGTCGCGCTGCGGACCGACCGTCGCGAACAGATTGGCCTTCTGGCCGTCCGGGCTGGGGACGAGCCGGCTTTCGACGCCGAGGGAGGCGAGATGGTCCCGGCAGAAATGGATCAGCTCGAGATTGCTGCGTTGCGATTCCGTATTGAACGAAACCAGCTTGGCCAGCATCTCTTTCGGCGTCATCGTCACGGCTCTTCTCCCTCGGAACGCCTCGGCGCCCGGCCTCGCGGCAGTTCCGTCCACAGTGCGGAGCCCCGCCACAGGCAGGTTCCGTGCCGGCAAGCTAGAGCTTGACCCTCACCATCGACAACCCCGCAGGCGGACAATGCTTGACGCCGAGGGGCCCGGCACGTTCTCGTGCCGGCATCGGCCAACGCGCCACAGACAGGACAAGCACCAAGATGGAT
Organism: Allobosea sp. 67-29; assembly: GCF_001898115.1. GTDB lineage: Bacteria > Pseudomonadota > Alphaproteobacteria > Rhizobiales > Beijerinckiaceae > Allobosea. The sequence continues at coordinate 73,999 of NZ_MKSQ01000015.1, forward strand.
TTCGACGTCACGCTCGCGGATGTGCAGGCTGCCGCGACCCGCATCGCCGGCAAGGTGCGCCGCACGCCGACCTTCCACAGCGCCGGTCTCTCGGCCCGCCTCGGCGTCGAGACCTGGGTGAAGGTCGAGAGCCTGCAGCTCGGTGGCTCCTTCAAGGTGCGCGGCTGCACCAACAAGCTGATGGGCTTGAGCGAGGCCGAGCTGAAACGTGGCGTCGTCACGGTTTCGGGCGGGAACCATGCGATCGCCCTGTCGCTCGTCGCCCGTTCGATGGGCGCGCGGGCCCTCGTCCTGATGGCAAAGGCGACACCGACGCTCAACATCGAACTGACGCGACAGGCCGGCGGCGAGGTTGAGCTCTGCGAGGATTCCATCGCGGCCTTCGCGAGGGCCGAGGACTATGCCGCCCAGGGCATGGTCCATGTCCACTCCTACGACGACCCGGCGATCATCGCCGGCCACGGCACGCTGGGCCTCGAAATTGCGAGCGACGCCGGCGGGCGCATCGACCACGTCTTCATCTCGATCGGCGGCGGCGGCTTCGCCGCCGGCGTCGGCGCGGCCCTGAAGGGGCTCGACCCGGCAATCCGGCTGCATGGCGTCGAGACCGAAGGCGCGACGACCATGACGCAGGCGCTGGAAGCCGGAAAGCCGGTGCCGATCCGCCCGACCTCGATCGCGCGCACGCTAGGCGCTCCTTTCGCGACCGAGCGGACCATGGCCGCGGCCCGCCAGTTCCTCGAGGAGATCGTCCAGGTGCCCGATGCCGAGGCCGTGCGCGAGCTGCTCTGGGTCCTCCAGAACGGGCGGGTCCTGCTGGAGCCGGCGGCCAGTTGCGTCGTCGCCGCGGCACTCCGACGCAAGGAGAGCTTCCGGCCCGGCGAGCGGATCTGCCTCGTGCTATGCGGATCGAACGTGGCGCTCGAGGACATCGCGCGCTGGCGCGCCGAATTCGGGATCTGACGAGACCGGATCAGCGATTGTTGCGGGCCAGCCTCGTGTAACGGCTGTGCTTGCGGGCCGCGGCGTAGCGGCTGCGCTTGTAGCCATGCCAGGATGCCTCGCGCGCGCCGACATCGGCATGGACGAGGCCGTTCGAATAGGTGCCGACCCCGCCGACGCTCGCCAGCGAGCGGGCGGCGGCAGCGGCCTTGCGCGACGAGGTCGCGAGCGGCCGGAAGTCGATGGCGCGTCCCAGATAGTGCTGCGAATGCCGGGCATGGCGGCCTCCGCAGGTCGAGGTGATCTGGATGGGACCGATCTTGGCGACGAGCTCGGTGATCATCGCGCGCGCTTCGGGCTTGAGGCAGCCGAGACCCTTGACCTGCGGCTGGAAGGAAATTTTCTGGATCGGTTCGTCTGCCAGGGCGGCAGCAGGCAAGAATGCGGACAGGCACGCAAGCAACATCAATCGACGCATAATCAACCAAACATGATGGGGAGAGTGAGAAAGGTCAGATCGGCAATGGCGAACGATCTGAGCGGAGAGGCCGCCTCGCTATTGGCTGTAAGAGGCCAAATCATGGCTAAGCCGAATTTTGGTTGTTTTACTGCCCCAGGGACATTCGGTGAGTGACCGTTCATGACTGGGGCAGTGCCTCTCGCAGCGCCGCCATTCCCCCAATGCCCATCCCCCGCGCGCATGCCGGCTTGGACAGGCGGCCGGCTGCTGGGCTAGCTTGCGCCACGGCACCCGCTTTCTGCGCGGTCGCTCAAAGCCATCTCAGAGGACACGATGCCCAAGACCGACATCATCGCGGCGCTGACCCCCGAAATCACCGCGATCCGCCGCGACATCCACCGTCACCCCGAGCTGATGTACGAAGAGCGCCGGACCGCCGGCCTCGTCGCCGAAAAGCTCAAGGAATGGGGCGTCGACGAGGTTGTCACCGGCCTCGGCCAGACCGGCGTCGTCGGCGTGATCAAGGGCAAGGGCCAGGGCTCCGGCAAGGTCATCGCGATGCGCGCCGACATGGATGCGCTGCCGATCCATGAGGAGACCAATCTCGAGCATCGCTCGACCGTGCCGGGCAAGATGCACGCCTGCGGCCATGACGGCCACACCGCCATGCTGCTCGGCGCCGCCCGATACCTGACGCAGACCCGCGACTTCGACGGCACCGCCGTGCTGATCTTCCAGCCCGCCGAGGAGGGCGGCGCCGGCGCCAAGGCGATGATCGACGACGGGCTGATCTCGCGCTTCGGCATCCAGGAAGTCTACGGCATGCACAACAAGCCGGGCGTGCCGGTCGGCAAGTTCGAGATCGCCAAGGGGCCGGCGATGGCCGCCGCCGACCGCATCCACATCAAGATCGAAGGCCTGGGCGGGCACGCGGCCGCGCCGCACCGCGTCAACGACCCGATCGTCGCCTCCTGCGCCCTGGTCAGCGCCCTGCAGACGGTGGCCTCGCGCAATGCCGACCCGCTGGAATCGATCGTCGTCTCGGTCACCGCGCTCAATGCCGGCGAGGCCTTCAACGTCATCCCGCAGACGGCGGAGATCAAGGGCTCGGTGCGGACGCTGACGCCGCAGACGCGCGAGCTCGCGCAGAAGCGCATCACCGAGATCGTCGACGGCGTGATGAAGGCCTTCGGGATGAAGTACGAGCTGGAATACCATCTCGGCTATCCCGTGACCTTCAACCATCACGGCCAGACCGATTTCGTCACCAGCGTCGCCAAGGAGGTGTTCGGCTCCGATGCGATCACCACCGATGTTCCGCCGACCATGGGCTCGGAGGATTTCTCCTTCATGCTGGAGGAGCGCCCCGGCGCCTTCATCAATATCGGCAACGGCGACTCGGCCGGCCTGCACCACCCCGCCTACGAGTTCAACGACAAGGCGATTCCGGTCGGCGTGAACTACTGGGCGAGCCTGATCGAAATCTCGATGCCGCAGCGCGGCTGACCCTGCGACGGCGATGAGCGACATCGATTGCCTGGTGATCGGGGCCGGCGTCGTCGGCCTCGCGGTGGCCCGCGAGCTGGCGCTCGCCGGCCGTGAGGTCGTCATCGCCGAGGCTGCCGAGGGCATCGGCACCCAGACCTCGGCGCGCAATTCCGAGGTCATCCATGCCGGGATCTACTATCCGCCCGGCTCGCTGAAAGCCCGCGTCTGCGTGGAAGGACGCAGGAAGCTCTACGCGTATCTCGAAGAGCGCGGCCTGCCGCACAAGGGCTGCGGCAAGCTGATCGTCGCCACCTCGGAGGCCCAGAAGCCGGCGCTGGAGACGATCATGGCGCGGGCCAAGGCCTCCGGCGTGGACTCCTTGCGCTGGCTCTCCGGCGCCGAGGCCAGGGCGATGGAGCCGGAGGTGCGCTGCGAGATCGCCCTGCTCTCGCCCGAGACCGGCGTGGTCGACAGCCATGCGCTGATGCTCTCGCTGCTCGGCGAATGCGAGGCGGCCGGTGGCGCGCTGGCGCTCAACACGCCGATCACCGGCTGGCGGCGCGAGGCGGAGGGCTTCAGCGTCGATTTCGGCGGAGACGAACCTGCGACCTACACGGTCCGCACGGTGATCAATTCGGCGGGCCACGGCGCGCCGAAGCTGCTCGGCCTGCTCGACGGCTTTCCGCCGGCGCATGTGCCGGTGCAGCACTATGCCAAGGGCAACTACTTCGCCCTGATCGGCAAGCAACCCTTCACGCACCTGGTCTATCCGGTGCCGGAGGCGGCGGGGCTCGGCATCCACGCGACCATCGACATGGGCGGGCGGGTCAAGTTCGGCCCGGATGTCGAATGGGTGGAGAGCGATCAGGATTTGATCGTCGATCCGGCGCGCGGCGACAGGTTCTATGCCGCGATCCGGACCTATTGGCCGGCGCTGCCCGACGGGGCGCTTGTCGCGGACTATGCCGGCATCCGGCCCAAGCTGCACGGACCGACCGAGCCGATGCCGGATTTCCGCATCGACGGGCCGGAGGTCCATGGCGTGCCGGAGCTGGTCAATCTGCTCGGCATCGAGAGCCCGGGGCTGACCAGCTCGCTGGCGATCGCCGAGATGGTGCGGGACAAGCTGGCGGGCTGACCGGCGTCAGCTCCGCGCCTTCGCAAACGCTTCCCTGGCCTCGCGCGCGAGCGTGGTGATGCGGTTCCAGTCGCCCGAGGCGATGGCATCGGGCGGGACCAGCCAGGAGCCGCCGACGCAGATCACCTGCGGCAAGGCGAGATAGTCGGCGAGGTTCTTCAGGCCGACGCCGCCGGTCGGGCAGAAGCTCATCTGCGGGAAGGGGCCGGAGAGCGCCTTCAGCGCCGGCGGGCCACCGGCCTGCTCCGCCGGGAAGAACTTCGCGGTGACGCGGCCGGCCGCGACGGCGCGCATGCAATCCGAAGCCGTGGCGACGCCTGGCAGCCAGGGCAGCCCGGCCTTGCGCAGGGCCTCGTCGACAGCCTCGCTGAAACCGGGGCTGACGACGGCCTGGGCGCCGGCATCCTTGACCTGCGAGACCTGCGCCGGGGTGACGACCGTGCCGGCGACCGGCAGCGCCTTCGGAACCGATTTCGCGATGGCCGCAAGCGCCTCCACCGCGGCGGGACGGCGCAGCGTCACCTCGACGACATCGATGCCGCCGGCCACGAGCGCATGGGCGAGATCGACGGCGCGCGCGGCATCTTCGATCACGACGACGGGGATGACTCCGCAGCTCTTCAAGCGGGCAATCGCGGCAGCTTCGTCCATGATCTCGTCTTTCAATCGATTTGCAGGCGGCGGATGGGCTCTACTCCTTCGCCCAATAGACGTCGAGCCCCCGTTCGCGGCCGAGCAGCATGTCGACGGGCAACGGCGCAGTGCGGGCATCGGCCTCCTTCAGCACCGCCTCCTTGGCTGCGCCGGAGACGAGCAGGCTCACCCAGCCGGCCGCGACCAGGCGCTTGGGCGAGAGCGAGAGCCGTGGCGGCAGGCCCGGCGGCCGCGCCACCACGATGCCGCTGTCGGGCATGGCATTGAAGACCGCCTCCGCTCCCGGGAAGAGCGAGGCGACATGTCCATCCGCTCCCATTCCGCTGACGACCAGGTCGAGCGGCGGCAATTCGGCAAGCTCCGCGCAGAGCTGCGCCGCGGCGGCCTCGATATCGCTGCCATGACCGTGGAAGGAGAGGAAGCGGACCCGGCCCTGTGCCAGCGGCGCGAATTGCGCGCGCAGCATGCGCTCGTTGGACGCGGCATCGTCGGCCGCCACGAAGCGCTCGTCGGTCGGCAGCAGCGTGACCTTCTCCCAGGGCAGCTCCTGCCGGCCGAGCGCGGCCAGGAAAAGCGCCGGGGTGGTGCCCCCCGGCACCGCCAGCGAGGCATGCCCCTGCTCTGCGAGGACCTCCTTCAACCGGATCGCGACGGCTTCCGCCAGCGCCTCGGACGCATCGGCGAGGATCGCGAAGCGATGCCAGGCCATGATTCCGGCCGTCATCAGACCAGGTCCGGATCGGCCCAGGATCGGCCCTCGCGCTCGATCAGGCCGATCGCCTGCGACGGCCCCCAGGAGCCGGCGGCATAGCGATGGGGATGCGGCGTATAGTCCTGCCAGCCGGCGATGATCGGATCGACCCAGCTCCAGGCCTGCTCGACCTCGTCGCGATGCATGAACAGCGTCTGGTCGCCGCGGATGACATCGGTCAGCAGGCGCTCATAGGCGTCGGGCGTGCGCTCGTCGAAGGCGGTCGAATAGCGCAGGTCGAGCTGGCGCGGCACGATCTTGAGCCGGCCCGAGCCCGGCACCTTCATCATCAGCTGCAGTTGCACGCCGTCGTTCGGCTGCAGGCGGATGAAGAGGCGGTTGGCGTCGAGCCGGTCGCAGGTGCCGTTGCCGAAGATCGAATGCGGCACCGGCTTGAAGGTGACGACGATCTCGGAATAGCGCTGCGCCATGCGTTTTCCCGTGCGCAGATAGATCGGGACACCGGCCCAGCGCCAGCTGTCGAGTTCGCAGCGGATGGCGACGAAGGTCTCGGTGTTGGAGGCGTGGCCGAGCTCCTCGGCATAGCCCTTGACGCGCTGGCCGTCGATCTGGCCCGGACCGTACTGGCCACGCACGGTGTAGCGCTGCACGTCCGGCCCGACGATGGGGCGCAACGCCTTCAGCACCTTGATCTTCTCGTCGCGGACGGCCCCGGCCTCGAGCATGTTCGGCGGCTCGATGGCGAAGAGCGTGAGCAATTGCATCAGATGGTTCTGAACCATGTCGCGCATATGCCCGGCCTTGTCGTAGTAGCCGGCGCGCTGCTCGAGCCCCACCGTCTCGGCAACGGTGATCTGGACATGGTCGATGTCGCGGCTCGACCAGGAGCGCTCGAACAGCGTGTTGGCGAAGCGCAGCACGAGCAGGTTCTGGACCGTCTCCTTGCCGAGATAGTGATCGATCCGGTAGGTGCGGCTCTCCGGCAGGATGCGCGCCACTGCATCGTTGATCTGCCGCGCGGAGGCGAGGTCGCGCCCCAACGGCTTCTCCAGAATGACGCGCGAGGTCGGCGTCAGGATATGGGCTTTGGCGAGGTTCTCGCAGATCGGGATGAAGAGGTCCGGCGGCGTCGAGAGATAGAACGAGCGCACCCGGTCCGAATCACCCAGCGCCTGCTTCAGCGCCTTGTAGGTCTCGGGCTGCAGCGCATCGAGCAGGACCATCGTCAGGCGGCGGAGGAAGGAGGCGACGTCGTCCTTGGGGATGCCCTCCTCGTTCAGGCGCTTGGCGATCTCCTTCGGCAGCGCCTCGATATCCTCGGTCTTGCGGACGATTGCGAGAATTCGGCTCTCCGGCGGCAGAACGCCCTCGCGATTGCGCTGGCCGAGCGCCGGAAACAGCTTGCGCATGGCGAGATCGCCGCCGGCGCCGAAAATCACCAGATCAAAAGGCGGGACCGGCGTGCGCTCGGGAATGGTCTCGGGGCGCAACTCCTGATCGGCAATGGCATCCATGACGCTCGACACTCCATACGGCTGACCGGCCCCGGTTAGCCGATCGCTGCGACCAGAGTGAGACGGTTCGGACCGCTTGCAAAGAGGAAACAGCGGGCGGCCGCCATGCTGCCCGGCCGGCAGGCCGCAGCGCGAGGGCGCACCGCTCCTGCGCAGATCTTGGGCAGAATGCCGCCAAGGTGCCCCGCCGCCGTGCAGGTCGGCGCTTGCGCACGGCCCGGGCCCGGCTAACCTGACCGTGCAGCGGCACAGCCGCGGAACGACGAACGGGGACCGGGTCTTGGCCATCATCGCCGCGCTGAACCACGTCACCCACTACCGATACGACCGCCCGGTCACGCTCGGGCCGCAGATCATCCGGCTGCGGCCGGCGCCGCATTGCCGGGCGGCGATCAAGAGCTATTCGCTGAAGGTGACGCCGGCACAGCATTTCGTGAACTGGCAGCAGGATCCCGCCGGGAACTGGCTGGCGCGGTTCGTCTTTCCCGAGCCCGTCCGGGAATTCCGCATCGAGGTCGACGTCGTCACCGAATTGTCTGTGATCAATCCCTTCGACTTCTTCGTCGAGACCGAGGCCGAAACCTTTCCCTTCGCCTACGGCCAGGATTTGCGCGACGAACTCGCGCCCTATCTGGTGACCGAACCTGCCGGCCCGTCGCTTGCCGCCTTCCTGGCGGAACTGCCGCAGGGACCGGCCAATACGGTCAACTTCATCGTCGATCTCAACGCCCGGCTGCAGCGCATGATCGCGTACGGGATCCGCATGGAGCCGGGCGTGCAGGATCCGGAGCACACGCTGCGGGTCCGCTCGGGCTCCTGCCGCGACACGAGCTGGCTGCTGGTCCAGGCGCTCAGGCATCTGGGCCTCGCGGCACGCTTCGTCTCCGGCTACCTCGTCCAGATGAAGGCGGATATCGATCCGATCGAGGGGCCCCGCGGAACGGACAAGGATTTCACCGACCTGCATGCCTGGGCCGAGGCCTATATCCCCGGAGCGGGCTGGATCGGCCTCGATCCGACCTCGGGCCTGCTGACCGGCGAGGGCCATCTGCCGCTGGCAGCGACAGCGCATTACCGTTCGGCCGCCCCGGTCTCGGGTGTCGCGAGCTACGCCGAGACGACCTTCGACTTCCACATGAGCGTGGCTCGACTGCACGAGGTGCCGCGCATCACCCTGCCCTTCTCTGAGGAATCCTGGCAGGCGCTCGACGCGCTGGGTGAGCAGGTCGAGGCCGATCTCAAGGCGCAGGACGTGCGGCTCACCATGGGCGGCGAGCCGACCTTCGTCTCGATCGACGATCAGACCGGGGCGGAATGGAACATCGCGGCGGTCGGGCCGACCAAGCGCGAGCGCGCCGATACGCTGATCCGGCGCCTGCGCGACCGCTTCGCACCGGGCGGGATGCTGCATTACGGCCAGGGCAAATGGTATCCGGGCGAAAGCCTGCCGCGTTGGGCCTTCGCGCTGTACTGGCGCCGCGACGGCGAGCCGATCTGGCGCAACGCCGCGCTGATCGCCCGGGAGCCGGGAGCCGTGACCGGCACCGACCGGGAGCTCGAGGCGGGCGCAACGGTCCGGCAGGCGGAAACACTGGCGCAGCGGCTTTCGGAGAAGCTCGGCCTCGGCGCCGACTACATCATCCCGGCCTATGAGGACACTGGGCATTGGCTGCTGAAGGAAGCCCAGCTTCCAGAGAATGTCGACCCGCTCGATTCCCGGCTGTCCGATCCCGAGGAGCGGGCACGGATGGCGCAGGTCTTCGAGCTCGGGCTGGGACAGCCGCGCGGCTTCGTCATCCCCGTGCAGCGCTGGCAGGCGGCGGCGAACGACCGGCGCTGGCGCTCGGAAAAATGGCGGCTGAGGCGCGGGAAGCTCTTCCTGGTGCCGGGCGACTCGCCGGTCGGCTACAGGCTGCCGCTCGGCTCCCTGCCCGATCTGCCGAAAGCCGACTATCCGCATATTCAGCCGCAGGACCCGCTGGAGCCGCGTGGCCCATTGGCGCCGGCGGGCGGCTCGCATGCCGCGCCCGCGCCGGGCGCGGGCAGCCCGCCCGAACCTGCCGCCCCGACCAGCTTCCGCGCCGCGCCGCAGATGGCGATCGAAGCGAATCCGGTCGCCACGGGCTCGGCCCAGCAGAGAACCGAGCAGGAGATCGGCGGCGAGCACGTCCGCACGGCGCTGAGCCTGGAAATCCGCGACAAGGTGCTCTGCGTCTTCCTGCCACCGGTCGAACGGCTCGAGGACTACCTGGATCTCGTCGCCTCGATCGAGGCGGCGGCCGAGGAGACCGGCCTGCCCGTGCACATCGAAGGCTATGCGCCCCCGTTCGATCCACGTCTCGACGTCATCAAGGTCACGCCCGACCCCGGCGTGATCGAGGTCAACATTCACCCGGCGGCGAACTGGCGCGACGCGGTGGCGATCACGCAGGGCGTCTACGAAGAGGCGCGGCAGGCCAGGCTCTGCGCCGAGAAGTTCATGGTCGACGGGCGGCATACCGGCACCGGCGGTGGCAACCATGTCGTGCTCGGCGGCGTGACGCCGGCGGATTCGCCCTTCCTGCGCCGGCCGGACCTGCTGAAGAGCATCGTGCTCTACTGGAACCGGCACCCATCGCTGTCCTACCTGTTCTCCGGCCTGTTCATCGGCCCGACCAGCCAGGCGCCGCGCATCGACGAAGCGCGGCAGGACCAGCTGTACGAGCTCGAGATCGCGCTGGCACAGGTGCCGAAGCCCGGCGAGACGCCGATCCCGCTCTGGCTGGTCGACCGGCTGTTCCGCAACCTGCTGGTCGACGTCTCCGGCAACACCCACCGCACCGAGATCTGCATCGACAAGCTCTATTCGCCGGATGGACCGACCGGGCGGCTGGGCCTGCTGGAGTTCCGCGGCTTCGAGATGCCGCCGGATTCGCGGATGTCGCTGGCGCAGCAACTGCTGCTCAGGGCGCTGATCGCCTGGTTCTGGCGCGAGCCGCAAGGCGGCAAGCTGGTGCGCTGGGGCACCGCGCTGCACGACCGCTTCATGCTGCCGGAGCTGGTCTGGCAGGATTTCCGCGATGTGCTCGCCGACCTCGGGGACGCCGGCTATGCCTTCGACCCGGTCTGGTTCGAGGCGCAGGCCGAGTTCCGCTTCCCCTTCTTCGGCAAGGTTTCCCATGGCGGCGTCGAGATCGAGATCCGGCAAGCCCTGGAGCCCTGGCACGTGCTGGGAGAGGAAGGCGCGATCGGCGGCACGGTGCGCTACGTCGATTCCTCGGTCGAGCGCCTCCAGGTCAAGGCAAGGGGCTTCGTGCCCGGCCGCCACCTGATCACCTGCAACGGCAGGCGCATGCCCATGACCGGGACCGGCGTTGCTGGCGAGGCTATCGCTGCGGTCAGGTTCAAGGCCTGGCAGCCGGCTTCCGGGCTGCACCCGACGATCCCGGTGCATGCGCCGCTGAGCTTCGACATCGTCGACACCTGGGTCGGGCGCTCGATCGGCGGCTGCGTCTACCATGTCGCCCATCCCGGCGGTCGCAATTACGAGACGCCGCCTGTGAATTCCTATGAAGCGGAGGCCAGACGGCTCGCGCGCTTCGAGGCGATCGGTCATAGTCCCGGGGCTCGGGCGATTCCGCCGGAGGAACGCAGCGCCGAATTCCCGCTGACGCTGGATTTGCGGCGCCCCATGGGGGTCTAGCTCGTTTGGCTGTGCAAGGCCGTATCCGGTCCGGACGCACCAAGGCGGAGCGGCGCGAGGCGCTGCTCGCCGGTTATCGACCCCTGCCCGGCGCCTATGACGAATGCGTCGATGCAGCAGGCGCCGTCCGGCCGCATTGGGAGCCCTTCCTGCAGGAATGGTGCGCGCTGTCGCAGGACGAGTTGCTGCAGCGCTTCGGCCTCGCCGACCGGCATGTCCACGACACCGGCGTGTCGTACCGGGTCCACGGCGACATCGACGAGCGCGACCCGAGCGCGGGCGAGCGCGCCTGGCCGCTCAGCCACGTCCCCCTGCTCATACCCGGCGCCGAGTGGCAGGCGATCGCCGCCGGTGTCGCCCAGCGCGCGGAGCTGCTGTCGACCTTGCTCGACGACATCTACGGGGCGGGCGAGATCGTGGCGAAGGACCTGCTGCCGGCCGCGGTCGTCAGCGGCAGCCCCGACTATCTGCGCCCGCTGCACGGCGCGCCCGGTGGCGGCGCGCTGCAGCTCTACGCCGCCGATCTCGGCCGCGGGCCGGACGGGCGGTGGTGGGTGCTGCAGGATCGTGCCCAGGCTCCCTCGGGCACCGGCTACGCGCTGGAGAACCGGCTGGCGCTGACGCGCGCCTTCCCGGACATGTTCCGCAGCATGAACATCGAGCGGCTGGCGGCCTTCTTCCAGGGCTTCCGGGCCGGGCTGGTGTCGCGCTCCAAGCGGGTCGAGCCGCGCATCTGCCTGCTGACCCCGGGACCGCTCAACGAGAGCTACTTCGAGCAGGCCTATCTTGCCCGCTATCTCGGCTTCCTGCTGGTCGAGGGCGGCGACCTCCTGATGCGCGAGGGCCGGGTGCATGTGCGCACCATCGCCGGCCTCAAGCGCGCCGACGTGATCTGGCGGCGCATCGACGGCGACTTCGCCGACCCGCTCGAACTGAACGCGCAATCCGCTCTCGGCGTCGCCGGCCTGGTCCAGGCGGTGCGCGAGGGCAATGTCCATGTCGCCAACGGCCTCGGCTCCGGCGTCGTCGAGTCGCGGGCGCTGATGAGCTTCCTGCCGGCGATCGCGCGCCAGATCACCGGCGAGGACCTGATCCTGCCGAACATCGCGACCTGGTGGTGCGGCCAGCCGCGCGAGCGCGACGCCGTGCTGGCGCGGCTCGACGAGATGAGCATCGCCCCCGCCTTCCGCAGCGCCGGCGGCGGCCTCGATACCGGCCCGGTGCTGGCCGGAGAGCTGCCCTCCGCCGAACGCGAGGCCTTGCGCCAGCGCATCGCGGCGCGCGGCATGGACTATGTCGGGCAGGAAGTCGTCCAGCTCTCGACGATGCCGGTCTTCCAGAACGGCCGGCTCGAGCCGCACCCGATGACGCTGCGGGTCTTCGCCGCAGCAACGCCGGACGGCTGGAAGGTGATGCCCGGCGGCTTCTGCCGGATCTCCGACGAGCCCGATGCCCGCGCCGTCAGCCTGCGCAACGGCGTTCGCTCCAGCGACGTCTGGGTGACGGCCGATGCGCCGGTCGAGCAGGTCACCCTGCTGCCGACGCCGGACCGGATCAGCATCCGCCGCGTCACCGGGACCCTGCCGAGCCGGGCGGCCGACAACCTGTTCTGGCTCGGGCGCTATCTGGAGCGCGGCGAGGCGACGCTGCGGCTTGTGCGCGCGCTGCTCGGCCGGCTGATCGATTCCGACCCGGTCCCCGGCCGCAGCGGCACCGTCCGCCGGCTGGCGGACCTGCTGGTGGCCTGGGGCGCGGCGCAGCGCGGCCGCAGCCAGAGCCCGGCGACACAAGCCTATTCGGCCCTCTACAGCCTCGACGACTACGGCTCGGCCTCGGCCTCGGTACGCGAGGCCCGGCGTACAGCCTCCGTCATCCGCGAGCGGCTCTCGGTCGATGCCTGGCGCCTGTTCGGCGATCTGCAGGACCAGCTCACCCCCGGTCATGGACGCAAGCCTTCGGAGGGCGAGGCCTACGAGATCGCCGACCGGGCCCTCAAGACGCTCGCCGCCTTCTCCGGCCTCAGCCAGGAAAACATGGTGCGCGGCCCTGGCTGGCGCTTCCTCGACATCGGGCGACGGCTGGAACGCGGCATCGGTACCTGCCGCTTCGCCCGGCAATTCGCGGAGACTGACGCATCGAGCGAATCCCTCGATGCCCTGCTCGACCTGACGGATTCGCAGATCACCTATCGCTCGCGCTACCTGCTGGGGGCGAGTCTGCAACCCGTGCTCGACCTCGTCATGCTCGATCCGTACAATCCCCGTTCGGTCGCCTTCCAGATCGAACGACTCGATGCCGAGATCCGGGACCTGCCGTCCCTGACCGAGGACGGGATGCTCGAAGCGCCGCGCCGGCTGGTGCTGCGGCTCGCCGCCGATTGCCGCACCGCCGAGGCGAGCCGGCTCGACCGCACGAGCATCCTCCTGTTCGAGCAGTTGCTGATGGGGCTCTCCGGCGCCATCGCCGACCGCTACTTCCTCCAGAACAGCGGCCCGGAAGGATCGCGGATGACGGGCCTCGCGTGATCTACGACGTCCGCCACGTCACCACCTACGGCTATAGCCGGCAGGTGCCCTTCGCGCGCTGCATCATGCGGCTCCTGCCGCGCGACGGCTCGGGCCAGAGCGTGCAGAAGAGCGAACTCCTGATCACCCCGCGACCGGCCGAACGCAACGACACCACCTGCTTCTTCGGCAATCGGATGACGATGGTGACGATCACCAAGCCGCATCGGGAGCTCAAGGTCGAGATGCGCGCGCGCCTCGTCGTCGAGCGCCCTGCCCCGCCGCATCCCGGGCTGACACGGGGCTGGGAGGAGGTTGCAGCGCTCGCCCTGGCGTCCGACAGCCTCGCGCCCGACTCGCCGGCCCAGCACCTTTACCCCAGCCGACTCGTTCCCGAAGTCGCGCCCGTGATCGCCTATGCGCGGGAGAGCTTCGGCAAGGCGCGACCGGTGCTGGAAGCCGCGAGCGAGCTGATGGCCCGCATCAGGCGCGATTTCACCTATGATCCCGAGGCGACCGAGGTTTCGACGCCGCTGGCCGAGGCCTTCGCCCAGCGTCACGGCGTCTGCCAGGACTTCGCGCATATTATGATCGCCGGGTTGCGGGGCCTGGGACTGCCCGCGGCCTATGTCAGCGGCTATATCCGCACCATTCCGCCTCCCGGCCAGAAGCGGCTCGAAGGCGCGGATGCCAGCCATGCCTGGGCGCTGCTCTGGTGCGGGCCGGAAACCGGCTGGATCGGCCTCGACCCGACCAACGATCTGATCGTCGCCGACGACCACATCGTGACTGCGGTCGGGCGCGACTACGCCGACGTCGCGCCACTCGACGGCGTGCTGATCGGCCCCGGTTCGCAGAAGATCGGCATCGCCGTGGATGTCATTCCGGTCGGCTGAAGCGGCCGAGACGGCAGCGGCGAAGCGGTGCTTCGCCCGGTCGTTCGCGTTTGAACGGCGTCCGGACCGGCCGGACGCCGACAGGCTCAGGCCAAGGTGTAGGCCGTCTTCACCGTGGTGTAGAACTCCTTGGCGTAGGCGCCCTGCTCGCGCGGCCCGTAGCTCGAGCCCTTCCGACCGCCGAACGGCACGTGATAATCGACGCCCGCCGTCGGCAGGTTGACCATCACCATGCCCGCCTCGCTGTTGCGCTTGAAATGCGTCGCGTATTTCAGCGAGGTCGTGCAGATGCCGGAGGAGAGGCCGAACTCGGTGTCGTTCGCCACCGCCAACGCCTCGTCGTAATCCTTGACGCGGACGATGTTGGCGACGGGGCCGAAGACCTCCTCGCGCGAGATGCGCATCGCGTTGGTGGTCTCGGTGAACAGCGCGGGCTGGAGGTAGAAGCCGGGCGTCTCGCGATTCAGCAGTTCGCCGCCCCAGACCAACTTGCCGCCCTCGTCCTTGGCGATCTGGATGTATTTCAGGTCCTGATCGAGCTGGCTCTGGTCGACGACGGGGCCGATATGAGTGCCCGCCTTCAGCGCATCGTCGACGACGACGCCCTTCAGGCGCTCGATGCAGGCCTCGACGAACCGGTCGTGGATGCCGGCCTGGACGATCAGGCGCGAAGACGCGGTGCAGCGCTGGCCGGTGGAGAAGAAGGCGCCGTTGACCGCGACCTCGACGGCCGTCTTGAGATCGGCATCGTCGAGCACGACGAGCGGGTTCTTGCCGCCCATCTCGAGCTGAACCTTCTTCATCGGATTCGACGCGATGCAGGCGGCCGCCACCTTGCGCCCGGTCGCCACCGAGCCGGTGAAGGAGATCGCGGTGACATCCTTGTGCTCGAGCAGCGCCTGGCCGACGACGGAGCCGCGGCCCATGACGAGGTTGAGCACGCCCTTGGGCAGGCCGGCCCGCTGGATGATGTCGACCAGCGCCCAGGCCGAGCCCGGCACCAGGTCGGCGGGCTTGATGACGACGCAGTTGCCCCAGGCCAGCGCCGGCGCGATCTTCCAGGCCGGAATCGCGATCGGGAAGTTCCAGGGCGTGATCATGCCGACGATGCCGACCGGCTCGCGGGTGATCTCGACACCGACACCCGGCCGCACGGAGGGCACCATCTCGCCGCCGCTGCGCAGGCACTCGCCGGCGAAGAAGGCGAAGATCTGCCCGGCGCGCCCCGCCTCTCCGATGCCTTCGGCCAGGGTCTTGCCCTCCTCGCGGGAGAGCAGCCGGCCCAGTTCGTCCTTGCGGGCAAGGATCTCGTCGGACGCCTTCTTCAGGATGTCGTAACGCTCCTGCGGCGTCGTGCGGCTCCAGGCGGGAAAGGCCGCCTTGGCAGCCGCGACGGCGGCATTCAGGTCCTCGACCGAGCCCTGGGCGTACTCGCCGACGACATCGCCGGTGTTGGACGGGTTGATGTTGCGCGACGCATGAGCCGCGCCGGCCCATTCGCCGGCGATCAGGTTCTTGAAGGGCGCGTTCATCTGCTTCTCTCCCGCGAAAGGTGAATGCTCGCGGGCGGTGTTAGCCTCTTTGCTGCCGAAACGCCAATGCCGGGCGGGCTGCCTGCCATCCGCTGGCCGCAACCCGCCCCGCTCCTACTTCTTCTCGATGGAAACGCCGTTCTTGCCCAGATTGATCTCGACCCCGTCGGGCCGCTTCTTCTCCTGGTAGAGCGAGTAGCCCGTCACGGCGAGGGCCGCGACGAGGGCGACGACGAGAATGACGAGCATATTGCGCGATGCGAGCATGGGCTTTCCCGAAAGACGCGGCCGGAGCCGCAGCGGGAGCCCAACCGCTCGAGCGGCCGAAAGTTCCGCCACGAAGGGAACGCCACGAGCAGCCGCGCGTTTCCTTCGGCCGCGAGAGATGAGACAATGCGGCGTCAGGAGGGGGAGATGCCGGACACGGAATTGCAAGAACGGATCTGGACGGCGCTCGGCGCCCACCCCGTCTATATGGTGTCGCTGATCACGGATGACGGGCTGAAGACGCGGCCGATGTCCGGCCATCTCGACCGCGAGCATCACCGGCTGTTGTTCATCACGCACCGCCACACCGGCATCATCGGCGAGGCGCTGCGCTCGCCTTCGGTCTCGATCGCGATCAGCCATGAGGATCGCAACTTCTATGCGGCGATCAGCTGCAGCGCCTCGGAGGTGCCGAGCCGCGAGATCCTGCGGGACATCTGGACGCCGATGGCGAGCGCCTGGTTTCCCGAAGGGCCGGACGACCCCGACGCGACGCTGCTGGCGCTGACGCCGATTTCCGCGGAGATCTGGGAAGGGCCGTCGAGCAGCGTCCTGGTCGCCTTCAAGCTGGCGACCGCCAAGATCCTCGGCCGCACGCCCGATCTCGGGGTCAATGCCACGATCGACATGCGCTAGCTGGGGCTGCCGCCTCAGGCCGGATCGGATGCCCGCATCCAGCGACCGAACCAAGCCGTCGCGACGCTCGACCAGACGACGCCGAGGCACCAGCCGCCGAGCACGTCCGTCGGCCAATGCACGCCGAGATAGATCCGGCTGAGGCCGATCAGAATGATCATCACCCAGGCGAGCACGAGGCACAGCAGGGCGATGTCGTCGCGCCGCGAGGCCAGCCCGACGAAGCCGGCGATGCAGAGCATCGCCGCGGCGGACAGGAAGGCATGGCCGCTCGGAAAGCTCGCCGTGAAGGTCAGCGCGGCATGGGACACGATATCCGGCCGGTCGCGGGCGATCGCGATCTTCAGCCCGCTGCTGACAAGAAGCGCCAGCAGCACGCTGGCGACGAGCCCGACGGCGAGGTGGCGATAGCCGCACAGCCAGAGCGTCAGCGTCGCCGCGGTCGTCATGAAAAAGAGCCCGACGAAGCTGCCGAGCGCCGTCATGTCCCGCACCGCTTCCTGGAACCAGGCCGGCCCCAGCGGGACCGCCGGATTCCCCGGCTCGCGCAGCAGCAGGATCAGGCTGCGATCGAAGGCGAAGCTGTGCCCGGAGGCAATCGAGGCAGCAAGCCCCAGGAAGACCAGCCCCGCCAGGATCGGAACGATCAGCCGGGGATGCAGCAGGGCAGGAATCCTGCCGGGACCGGAGCGAGGCATGCGGGCTTCCATTGTCAGGGATTCGGCGAACGGGCCGCTATAACGCGAAACGCCCGCGGAAGCAGGCTGTAGGTCAAAGCGCCCGCCTTGCGCTCGACCTCGCCGTCGAAGGTAACATGGCCGCGACGCTTGTCGCGGCGCTGCAGCACCACCTCGTCCCCGAAGAAGGAGGTCAGATGCCCCGACGAGCGCCAGCGACCAGAGACGACCGACAGCGCCGCCTTGCTGCGGGAGTAGAGCCCTCCCGCATTCAGGACATGGACCTCGAAGACGCCGCCGTCGAGCCGGCCACGCCGCCACTCGGGCCCGTCGAAGCGGTTGACCGTGACGAGAACCGCATCGGCATCGACGACCAGATGCTCCTGCCCGATGCGAATATCGACCGAGATGGAGCGGGTGAAGAGAATCGAGCGCACTGCGGCGAGACTGAAGGCCGCCGCCCGGCTGAAGGGAAAGCGCCGCCGCGCATGTTCGCGCTCCCGCGCCATCAGGCTGAAGAAGCCAAGGCCCGACAGGGAATGGAACAACCTATCGTTGACGCGGCCGACATCCATCTCGACCGGCTCGCCGGCGCAGAGGGCAGCGACCTGCTGCTCAAGTTCGCCATAGAGGCCGAGATCCCGGCCCAGCACGTTGACCGTTCCCATCGGCAGGATGCCGACCGGGCGAGGCGCCCGCATCAGGACCGGCAGGACATGATTGATGGTGCCGTCGCCGCCGGCGATGACCGGCACGGAACCCTCTCTGTCGACGGCGAGAGCGAGAGCGCCCTCCAGCTCGCGCGGCGGGACCAGCTTGATCTCCGCCACCGAGCCCCGCGCCGCGAAAGCCGCCGCGAGCCGCGACGAAAAGGCGTCAGCCCCGGCCTCGAGAACGGTGCCCGCGCGGGCATTGACGACAACCGTGTGACGCATCGCCTCGTCGAGATAGGGCGCTCGGACCCGTCCGCAAGGGTGCCGGCGCGCAGGAGCCGGCTCAGGCCGCCGCCGGCCGTGCGTCGAACTGGGGCGGCATCGCCGGTGCGAGCGGGATCGACAGATCCTCGACCTCCTCGGTGATCACCTCGAAGCGCTGCACCAGGTGGCTCCCGAAGGAGCTGATCATCGCCACGTCGGCCGCATCGCGCCCGCGCGCGATCACGATCCGGCCGATGCGCGGCTCGTTGTGCCGGGCATCGAAGGTGTGCCAGCCGCCGTCGAGGAAGACCTCGAACCAGGCGTTGAAGTCCATCGGCGCGGGATTCGGCGGCACGCCGATATCGCCGAGATAGCCGTTGCAGTAGCGCGCCGGAATGTTCATGCAGCGGCACAAGGCGACGGCAAGATGGGCGAAGTCGCGACAGACCCCGACCCGCTCATGGAAGGCCTCTGCGGCGGTGCGCGTGCTGCGCGCGAAGTGATAGCCGAAACTCAGATGGTTATGGACGAAATCGGTAATCGCCTGGACCCGCGTCCAGCCTGCCGGCACCTGTCCGAACAGCTGCCAGGCCTGATCGGCGAGCATGTCCGTCTCGCAATAGCGACTGCCCAGGAGATAGGGGAGCGCCTCGTCCGGCAGGCGCGCGGGCGGAACCTCCTGCGCCAGCTCCCTCACACGATCGGGCTCGCCGGTATCGTAGATCGTTCCTTCGGATTCCAACCTGACCCCGCCGGGAGGCGCTACCAGCCGCCGCGAGATGTTGCCGAAGATGTCGTGATGCTGGCTGACGGCGAGCTGGATCGCGGGGTCGCGCAAAGCCGTCGCTCGCATCTCGTCGGGCCGCAGGAGATCGTGGCGGCGCGACGGATGGACGTCGAGAAGAGTCACGAGTGGCATGTCGTGCTCGCAAACGAGCTCGATCCGGTAGCCGTAGCGGATGTGCATGGCGCTTTCCTGGTGGTAGGGAAGCCTTTCGCGAACAAGGCGCGGCGGCTTTGCATTTCCCCCACGAACGAGACGCCGGCAGGCCGGCAAAGTTCCCGGGCCAATGCAGAAAAAAGCACCGCAAAAAGAAGATGCGGGCCTTTCGGCCCGCATCCCGCCGCCACGGCGGTTCGGCTGGGGGGATAGCAACCGCCGCGACCTGCGCCTTGGCTGCCTCTACATCATCCAGTAGGGCATCGTGCCGTAATAGTCGTGGACACGCTTGCCGTAAGCCTTGTCCTCCCAGTCGGGCTCGCCTTCGCTGTCGTACATCGGCGCCGCCTCGAGCTTCTCCTTCGTCAGCGGCACCACGTAACCGCCCTTCTGCGGATCGTAGTCGAGCACGCTCCACGGAATGGGATGGTACTTCTCGCCGAGGCCGAGGAAGCCGCCGAACGACATGATGGCGTAGGCGACCTTTCCGGTCTGCTTGTCGAGCATGATGTCGTAGATCTCGCCGAGGTGATCTCCCGACGTATTGTAAACGTCGGTGCCGGCGACCCGCGCACCGGCGATCAACGGATTCGAGCTGGCAGATACATTGGTCATCGTCATCGTTCGCTCCATCCGATTGGCCTGCGCCGCCTGACGCCAGACGGCCGCAGCTGACAAACTCGACGGGTCAACTCGTCTTCCGGGCGAAGGTTCCGGAACTTCGGCTCGCTTTCCGGCGAGGTCTCACCAGGTCCAGGGAAGCTGACGGGAGACCCACCCTGGAGCCTCCCGCGGCCTCATTTCCGCCCGTCTCCCGCCCCGGTCGTGCGGAACCTTTCCGCATGCGGTCCGTTGGGGACTGCGAGCGACATCTGAAATGCAATCGAGAGGAGGGACTCGCATGAAGAAGGTGCTACTGATCGCCGCACTGGGAACTGCCATCGGCACTGCCGCCTGCACGCCCCGGGAACAGAATGCCGGGACCGGCGCACTGATCGGCGCCGGCGCGGGCGCGATCATCGGTGGCGCGGCGACTGGCCGGGCCGGTGGCGCCTTGGCGGGTGCCGCCATCGGCGGCGCGAGCGGCGCGATCATCGGCGGGGCGGCCACGCCGCAGCGGTGCTATGGCCGCGACCAGTGGGGACGCCGCGTCGTCTACGACTGCTGAGCAGGTTCCAAAGGCGAACTGCCTTGAGCAACAGGAGGGGTCTGCCGCGAAAGGCAGGCCCCTTTTTCATGGGTGCCGCGCTAGACCTGCCCGTAGGGTCCGAAGCGCCCGACGAAGCGGTGGCGCGGCCCTGGGTAGAGCAGGCGCACTGCGGTCACCGGCCGATCCTGGTTCCAGGTCCTGCGCTCGACGAGCAGGCAGGGCTCGCCGATGGCGATATCCAGCAACGCCGCCTCTTCCGATTGCGCCCCAACGGCACTGATCGCGTGTTCGGCCTGCGACCAGAGGCTGTGCTGCAGCAGCCAGTCGCCCGGGGGAACCCGTGCGAAATCTTCCGTCGCAACCGCAGGCACGGCGGCGAGGTGGATCACCCTCTCCTCCAGCACATGCGGCTTGCCCCCGGCTCGATGCAGCACGACGAGGTGCGTCACCTTTTCGGAGCGCTTCAGCCCGAACCGCTCGGCGATGTCGGGAGCCGGCTTGCCGTCGCTGCGCGAGAGAATCTCATAGGCATAGGCTTGCCCGAGCTTCTCGACCTCCTGCGGAATCGACAGGATGTCGAGCATGGCGTGGCTGGCCGGCGGGCTGGCGACGATGGTGCCTGAACGGCGCCGGCGGATGATCAGGCCTTCGCGGGCCAGCTGAACCAGCGCACGGTGCACCGTCATCCGCGAAGCGCCGAGTTGCTCCATCAGCGCATGCTCGGGCGGCACGCTCGTGCCCGGAGGCCACTGCCCGCTGACGACGAGATCGCGGATCGCACGCCTGATCTGGTCGTAGACCGGTCCGGCGCCGTCCAGCTTCACCGCGTCGGGCCGCGTGTCCATCATCGTCGTTCCCGAATCGCCTCGCCTAAGCGGCGGAGAGCAGCCGCCGCATCACCGCGGCAAAGCGGCCTCGCACCGAATCGCGGGCCGAGTGTCGCCCGTCTCTGACCACACTCCTGCCACCGACGACGACATCGCGCAAAGGCAGGGCGTTCGCGGCGAAGATCGCGCTGTCGACGGCCTCGGCGCCGCCCCTACCGACGAGGGCGGGATGATCGGTGTCGAGGGTTATGAAATCGGCGCGATGCCCCGGCGCGATGGCTCCGATGGCGCGGCCGCAAGCGCGCGCGCCGCCGGCGCAGGCGCCCTGCCAGAGCGCGAGACCGGTCGAAGCCGTCTCCTCCGCGAAGAGCGCACGGCGGCGGTCGCGCAGGCGCTGCGAATATTCGAGCTGGCGCAGTTCGGAGCCCGCATCGATCTGGATGTTGGAATCGCTGCCGACGCCATAGGCGCCGCCGGCCTGCGCATAGCGGACGCCGTCGAAGATGCCGTCGCCGAGGCTGGATTCGGTAATCGGGCACAAGCCCGCGACAGCGCCGCTCAAGGCAATGCCGCCACGCTCGGCATCGGTCAGATGCGTCGCATGGATCAGGCACCAGCGCCGGTCGAGCGCGATCGTGTCCATCAGCAGTTCGACCGGGCGCCTGCCGGTGATCTTCAGGCTGGCCTCGACCTCCGGCACCTGCTCGGCGACATGGATATGGACGGGATCGTTCGGGCGCAGGGACGAAACCCAGCCGAGATCGTCGAGCGCGACCGCACGCAAAGAATGGGGGGCGACGCCGAGCCGCGCGTCCGGCAGGTCGCGAATCGCGGCAGCGCTGTCTTCGAGCAGGCGCTGATAGGCGTCGCGCTGGTTGACGAAGCGGCGCTGGCCATGGACCGAGGGCGCCTGGCCGAAATTGCCGAAGCGATAGAGCACCGGCAGAAGCGTGAGGCCGAGCCCGGTTTCCTCAGCCGCGGCGGCGATCGCTTGCCCCATGGCGGCGATATTCGCGTAAGGGCGGCCGTCCTTGTCGTGGTGGAGATAGTGGAATTCGGCGAGCGCGGTGAAGCCGCCTTCCAGCATCTCGACGAAGGCCTGGGCGGCGATGGCCTGCACGTCGTCCGGATCGAGCCGGTCGAGGAAGCGGTACATCACCTCGCGCCAGGTCCAGAAGGAATCCTCCGGCGCGCCGCGGCGTTCCGAGAGGCCGGCCATACCGCGCTGGAAGGCGTGGCTGTGCAGGTTCGGCATGCCGGGCAAGGCGATGCCTGCGAAGCGACGCCCCTCCCCGGTCGGCGCCACGTCGGGCTCGACGGCCGTGACGAAGCCGCCTTCGATCGTCAGCTTCACGTTCCCGGCGAAGCCTTGCGGTAGAAGGGCCTCGGCCAGGTGCAGGGTCTCGGTCACCGCGTCACTCCGCTGTCTCGCTACTCGTCGATTTGCATATGCAAATGTACGCTTGCTATTTGCATATGCAATTAGATATCATGACTCCAATTCAAAGAGTAGCGGGAGGATGCACGGTGGCGAATGCGCCTGGTGAGACGCTTGTCTGCGACAAGCTCTGGACGAATGCGCGGCTGGCGACGATGTCGGCAGCGGTCGGTGCGCCCTATGGCGCGATCGAGGACGGCGTCATCGCCGCCCATAACGGACGCATCGTCTATGCCGGGCCGCGCAGCGAAGCGCCCTCCTTCCAGGCCACTGAGACCATTGATTGCGAAGGCCGCTGGATCACCCCCGGGCTGATCGATTGCCACACCCATCTCGTCTATGGCGGCGACCGGGCGCATGAGTTCGAGCTCCGTCTCCAAGGCGCGACCTATGAGGAGATCGCGCGGGCAGGCGGCGGCATCCTCTCCACCGTCAAGGCGACGCGCGAGGCGAGCGAAGATACGCTCTTCGCCTCGGCCGACCGGCGCCTCGCCGCACTGATGGCCGAAGGCGTCACCACCGTCGAGATCAAGTCCGGATACGGGCTGGAGCAGCAGGCGGAGCTGAAGCAATTGCGCGTCGCGCGCCGCATCGGCCGCGAGCGGCCGGTGACGGTCCGCACCACCTTCCTCGGGGCGCACGCCGTGCCGCCGGAATACAAGGGTCGCTCGGGCGACTACACGGCGCTCGTCGCCGGGCCGCTGCTCAATGCCGTCGCCGCCGAGGGGTTGGCGGACGCGGTCGACGTCTTCTGCGAGGGCATCGCCTTCTCGCCGGATGAGATGAAAACCGTGTTCGAGGCCGCCAAGGCCAAGGGCCTGGCGATCAAGGTCCATGCCGAGCAGCTCTCCAACCTGCACGGCGCCAAGCTCGCCGCCGAGATGGGCGCGCTGTCGGCCGATCATCTCGAATATCTCGACGAGGACGGCGTCATCGCCATGGCCAAGGCCGGCACGGTCGCGGTCGTGCTGCCGGGCGCCTTCTACTTCCTGCGCGAGACGCAGAAGCCGCCGATCGAATTGATGCGCAAGCATGGTGCCGCGATCGCGCTCGCGACGGATGCCAATCCCGGCTCTTCGCCGCTGACCTCGCCGCTGCTGGTGCTCAACATGGCCTGCACGCTCTTCCGCATGACGCCGGAAGAGGCGCTGGCGGGCCTCACCCGCAATGCCGCGACCGCGCTCGGCCTTCAGGACGAAATCGGCACGCTCGAATCCGGCAAAAGCTGCGACCTCGCGATCTGGGAGATCGAGCGCCCGGCGGAGCTCGCCTATCGCATCGGCTTCAACCCGCTTCACACCCGCATCTGGAACGGACAATGACCACGGTTTCGCTGAACCCGGGCGCAGCCCGCCTCACCGACTGGCGTGCGATCCTCGACGGTGCCGTCGCCTCGCTCGGGAGCGAGAGCGCCAGGAACATCGCCTCCGGCCAGAAGATCGTCGAAGAGATCGTCGCCGCCGGCACCGTGACCTATGGCGTCAATACCGGCTTCGGCAAGCTCGCCAGCGTGCGCATCGCCGATGCCGACCTCGCCAAGCTGCAGAGCAACCTGATCGTCTCGCATGCGGTCGGCACCGGCCCTGCCCTGCCCGACGGCGTCGTTCGCCTGCTGCTGGCGATGAAGGCGGCGAGCCTGGCGCGCGGCGCCTCGGGCGTGCGCCCCGTCGTGATCGAGGCCCTGACCAATGCGCTTAAGGCAGACGCCTTGCCGGTGATCCCCGCCAAGGGCTCGGTCGGCGCCTCCGGCGACCTTGCTCCCCTCGCCCATATGACGGCCGCCCTGATGGGCTTCGGCGAGATTCGCCTGAAGGGCGAGACCCTGCCGGCGGCCGAGGCGCTGAAGCGCGCCGGCCTCACTCCGCTTGCGCTCGGCGCCAAGGAAGGCCTCGCGCTGATCAACGGCACGCAGGTCTCGACCACGCTGGCGCTGACCGGCCTTGCCGCGATCGCCCGCGTCTTCGACGCCGCGCTCGTCGCCGGCGCGCTCTCGGTCGATGCGCTCAAGGGTTCCGACACCCCGTTTGATCCGCGTATCCAGAGCCTGCGTGGCCAGCCCGGCCAGATCAAGGTCGCCAGGATTCTGCTCGACCTGATTGCCGCCAGCGCCATCCGCGAGAGCCATCGTCACGGCGATACGAAGGTGCAGGACCCCTATTCTCTGCGCTGCCAGCCGCAGGTGATGGGCGCCGTGCGCGACCTCATCGGCAATGCCGCCGCGACGCTCTCGATCGAGGCCAATGCCGTCACCGACAACCCGCTGGTGCTCGGCCCCGGCGAGATCGTCTCGGGCGGCAATTTCCACGCCGAGCCGGTCGCGTTCGCGGCCGATATGCTGGCGATCGGCGTCTGCGAGATCGGCAACCTCTCCGAGCGCCGCATGGCGCTGCTGGTCGACCCCGTGATGAGCGGCCTGCCGCCCTTCCTCGCCCGCGACGCCGGCCTGAATTCGGGCTTCATGATCGCGCAGGTCACGGCCGCCGCGCTTGCCTCCGAGAACAAGCAGAAGGCTTATCCGGCCTCGGTCGACACGATCCCGACTTCGGCCAACCAGGAAGACCATGTCTCGATGGCGACGCATGGCGCCTTCCGCCTGATCGACATGGCGAAGAATGCCGCCAGCGTCATCGGCGTCGAATTGATGGCGGCGGCGGAGGCGATCGAACATCATCGCCCGCTCAAGACCAGCCCGCGGCTGGAGCCGGTGCTCGCCCTGCTGCGCAGCAAGATCGCGCCGCTCACCGAGGACCGCTATCTCGCGCCCGACCTCGCGGCCGCGACTGAGTTCGTGCTGTCCGGCGCGGTCGGCAAGGCGGCGGGTCTCGACAGCTTCGCCGAGTGCAGCGCATGAGCGCCGCTCAGCCCGATCGAAGCACGCGCCCGGCCGCCGCCGAGATGGCGTCCGCACCGGTACAGCCCGCCCTGTCAGCCATCATCGCCGCTGCCCTCGACGCGGCCAAGCAACTCGAACGGAGCCGTTCATGACCCGCCTGGACAATACCCGCGTCATCCGCCCCGCCACCGGCACCGAACTCAGCGCCAAGAGCTGGCTGACGGAAGCGCCGCTGCGCATGCTGATGAACAACCTGCATCCTGATGTCGCCGAGAATCCGCAGGAGCTCGTGGTCTATGGCGGCATCGGCCGCGCCGCCCGCTCCTGGGAGGATTTCGACCGCATCGTCGCTGCGTTGCGCCAGCTCGAAGCCGACGAGACCCTGCTCGTCCAGTCCGGCAAGCCGGTCGGCGTGTTCCGCACCCACAAGGATGCGCCGCGCGTGCTGATTGCCAATTCGAACCTCGTGCCGCATTGGGCGACCTGGGACCATTTCAACGAGCTCGATAAGAAGGGGCTCGCCATGTACGGCCAGATGACGGCCGGCTCCTGGATTTATATCGGCACGCAAGGCATCGTGCAGGGCACCTACGAGACCTTCGTCGAGGCCGGGCGCCAGCATTACAACGGCAACCTCAAGGGCAAATGGGTCCTGACCGGCGGCCTCGGCGGTATGGGCGGCGCCCAGCCGCTCGCCGCGGTGATGGCCGGCGCCTCCTGCCTCGCCGTCGAGTGCAATCCGGATTCGATCGATTTCCGCCTGCGCACCCGCTATCTCGACGAGAAGGCCTCGAGCCTCGACGAGGCGCTGGAGATGATCGCCCGCTGGACCAGGAACGGCGAGGCGAAGTCGGTCGGCCTGCTCGGCAACTGCGCCGAGATCCTGCCCGAGATGGTCCGCCGCGGCATCCGCCCGGACATGGTCACCGACCAGACCTCGGCGCATGACCCGATCAACGGCTACCTGCCGAAGGGCTGGACCATGGGCCAGTGGAAGCAGGCGCGCGAGGCCAACCCGAAATCCGTCGAGACCGCCGCCCGCGCCTCGATGCGCGAGCATGTCGAGGCGATGATCGCCTTCCAGGAGATGGGCTTACCCGTCTTCGATTACGGCAACAACATCCGCCAGGTCGCCAAGGACGAGGGGCTGGAGAACGCCTTCGCCTTCCCGGGGTTCGTGCCGGCCTATATCCGCCCGCTGTTCTGCCGCGGCATCGGCCCGTTCCGCTGGGCAGCGCTGTCCGGCGATCCGGAGGATATTTACAAGACCGACGCCAAGGTGAAGGAGCTCACGCCCGGCAACACGCACCTGCATAACTGGCTCGACATGGCGCGCGAGCGCATCGCGTTCCAGGGCGTGCCGGCGCGCATCTGCTGGGTCGGCCTCGGCGATCGCCATCGGCTCGGCCTCGCCTTCAACGAGATGGTCAGGACCGGCGAGCTCAAGGCCCCGGTCGTGATCGGCCGCGACCATCTCGATTCCGGCTCGGTCGCTTCGCCGAACCGCGAGACCGAAGCGATGAAGGACGGCTCGGACGCGGTTTCCGACTGGCCGCTGCTCAACGCCCTGCTCAACACGGCGTCCGGCGCGACCTGGGTCTCGCTGCATCATGGCGGCGGCGTCGGTATGGGCTTCTCGCAGCATGCGGGCGTCGTGATCTGCGCGGATGGCACCGACGACGCGGCCGCCCGCCTGTCGCGCGTGCTCTGGAACGACCCGGCCACCGGCGTGATGCGCCATGCCGATGCCGGCTACGAGATCGCGCTGGACTGCGCCCGCGAGAAGCAGCTCAACCTGCCGGGGATTTTGGGCTGAGCCCGCCCGTCATTGCGAGCGCAGCGAAGCAATCCAGGGGCGGCAGCGCTCTACGTCCCCCCTGGATTGCTTCGTCGCTTCGCTCCTCGCAATGACGGCGGTTGCGACGCGCTCGCCTGTCAAGGATCACATCATGCGTATCATCCGCGCCGCCGATTGCAAGGTCATGCCGTGGAAGAACGGCGGCGGCACCACGACCGAGATCGCTGTGGCTCCGGAAAGCGCCTCGCTGGGCGATTTCGATTGGCGGATATCGATGGCGCATGTGGGCGCAGACGGGCCGTTCTCGTCCTTCCCCGGCATCGACCGGACCTTGTCGGTATTAACCGGCAACGGCATTCGGCTGGCCTTCGGCGATGGCGAGACGGTGGCGCTCGATCGCGCGACCGCGCCGTTCTTCTTCGCGGCCGACCGGGCGGTGGATGGGGTGCTGGTCGATGGGCCGATCGACGATCTCAATGTGATGAGCCGGCGCGGCCGCTGGCGGCACCGGGTCGAGCGCTTGTCGGGTGAAGGCTCGCTCCCCGCGAGCGAAGGCCTGCTGGTGCTGGTCGCCCGCAAGGCCGACTGGCTGGTGAACGGCGTGAGCTTAGGAGCCGGCGACAGCGCGATCCTCGACGCGCCGGGGCATGGTGAACTTCGGGTGAGCGGCAGCGAGGCAGAACTCTACGCCGTGTGGCTGGCGGCGTCATAGGTAAGCGCAGGATCCCCTCTCCCGGATGGGAGAAGGGTTCTCCGCGCCCTACCTGAACCTACGCCGCCTGACGCGGCTGCGGGCCGACATAGACCGATTGCGGGCGGATCAGGCGGCCGCCGGCGATCTGCTCCTTGGCATGGGCGAGCCAGCCCGTCGTGCGGCCGAGTGCGAAGACGCACGTGAAGGAATCCGGCGTGAAGCCGAGCGCCTCCAGCAAGAGCGCCGTGTAGAACTCGACATTGGTTTCGAGCGTCCGGTTCGGCTTGCGCTCGCGCAGGATGGCGAGCGCCGCCTGCTCGACCGCCTCGGCCAAGGCAAGACGCCCGCTATCGGCGCCGAGCCGGCGGATCGCACCTTTCAGCGCATCGGCGCGCGGATCGCGGACGCGATAGATGCGGTGGCCGAAACCCATCAGCCGGTCACCATGATCGAGCGCGTTTTCCAGCCAGGCGCGCGCATTGCCGGGCTCGCCGATCGCATCGAGCATCTCGATGACCGGACCGGGCGCGCCGCCATGGAGCGGGCCTTTCAGGGCGCCGATGCCGGCGAGCACCGCCGAGACTAGCCCGGCGCGGGTCGAGGCGACGACGCGGGAGGCGAAGGTCGAGGCGTTGAGGCCGTGATCGGCGACGGTCACCAGATAGGTATCAAGCGCCGCCGCCTGCTGCTTCGTCGGCGCCTTGCCGGTCAGCATGCGCAGGGTATCGGCGGCCTGCGACAGCGACGGATCAGGCGCGACCGGCGCGAGACCTTGCCGCAGACGCAAGGACGCAGCCGTGAACACGGCCGGCGCTGCCAGCAGCCGCAGCACCGTGCCGGCATCCTCGCCATCGGGAATCAGCGCGGTCATCGCGCGGATCATTTCGACCGGGCCAAGCGTCACCGGGACGACAGCTTTCCGCACGACCGTCTCGAACAGCTCCTGCCGCGCCGCGCCCAGCGCAACCGGCAGATCCTTCATAGCGGGCAGGTCCGGCACGAAGCCGTCAAGCATCAGCGCGGCCATCTCCTCGAAGGAGGTATGGCCGGCGAGCTCATCGAGACTATGGCCACGCATCACCAGCCGGCCCGCCGCTCCATCGACTTCCGAGAGCACGGTATGGGCGGCAACGACATCTTCAAGGCCATCGGACATGGCGGTTCTCCTCAACATCTGAGGCCTTGAAGATTGATAGCTTCATCGATAGAATCAATCTTGAACAATATAATCAATGTATTTTCCGATGACCGACTGGCTGACGGCGCAACAGGTGATGCAGCGGCTCGGGCTGAAGCCGCAGACGCTCTATGCCTATGTCAGCCGCGGGCTGATCGAGGCGCGCGGCGATGCCGGCGACTCGCGCCGGCGGCTCTACCGCGCCGAGGATGTGGCGCGGCTAGAGCATCGCAAGGCGCGGGGGCGCAAGCCCGCGACAATCGCCGAAGATGCAATCGCCTTCGGCGAACCGATCCTGGCCTCGGGCATCGCCACGATCCAGCGCGGCAAGCTCTGGTATCGCGGGCAGGATGCCGAAAAGCTGGCCGAAACGGCGAAGCTGGAGGATGTCGCGCGGCTGCTTTGGGATTGCGGCTCGCAGCGATTCCCGCCGCTGTTCACGATCGTTCCGGAGGCGCCGGCCCGGCAGCGCATGTTCGCGGTGATCGCGGCGCGCGCCGCCAGCGACCCCGCCATGGCCGGACGGACGAAGAAGGCGCTCTATCTGGAAGCGGCCTCCGTCATCGACTCGCTCGTCGACGCCATCGCCGGACGGCCGGGACAGGGGCCGATCCATCACCGGCTGGCGCAGGCCTGGGGCTGCGACGAACGCGGCGCCGACCTGATCCGCCGCGCGCTGGTATTGCTCGCCGACCATGAGCTCAACGCCTCGACCTTCGCGGTCCGTGTCGCGGCCTCGACGCGCGCCTCGTTGGCAGCCAGCATCCTGGCAGGGCTCGCCACGCTGTCCGGGCCGTTGCATGGCGGGATGACGCCGCGCGTGCTCGGTCTGATGCGCGAGATCGCGAGCGAGGGTGTCGAGATGGCGGTCTCGGCGCGGCTTGCCACCGGCATGCCCCTGCCCGGTTTCGGCCATCCGCTCTATCCGGATGGCGACGCGCGGGCCCGTGCGCTTCTCAGCGCGTTTACGCTCCCGCCCGCCTATGAGGCGACGCGCTGCGCAGTCACCGCGCTGACCGGCGAGGAGCCGAATATCGATTTCGTGCTGACGGCGATCGCGAGCGAACTCGGGCTCGGGCCGGACGTGCCGTTTCAACTCTTCGCCGCCGCGCGCTGCGCCGGCTGGATCGCTCACGCGCTGGAGCAAAACGAGACCGGACGTCTGATCCGGCCTCGCGCCCGCTATGTCGGGCCGGAACCGGCCTAGGCCGGTTCCGGTGCGGCAACCTTGGCAGCTGCCGCCGGCTTCTGGCCAAATTCCTTTTCGCGCTGCTCGATATAGCTGCGCGTGATCGGCAGGCCGTCGAGCTTCTTGGCGAGCTGGAACTGGAAGACGACCAGATCGTCGTGCCGAAAGCTGGCCTCCGAAGCGGCGAGATAGAACTCCCACATCCGGGCGAAGCGTTCGTCGTACATCGCCACCGCTTCCTTGCGCCGCTGCAGGAAGTTCTCGCGCCAATGCTTCAGCGTCTCGGCGTAATGAATCCGGAGCACCTCGACATCCGTGACGACGAGCCCCTCCTTCTCGATCGCCGCCGCCATTTCCGACATCGCCGGGATATAGCCGCCGGGGAAGATGTACTTGGCGATGAACGGGTTTGTCGCGCCCGGCGGCGAAGAGCGGCCGATGGTGTGGATCAGCGCCACCCCGTCATCCGTCATCAGCTCCCGCACCTTGCGGAAGTAGTCGCGGTAATAGCCGACGCCGACATGCTCGAACATCCCGACCGAGACGATGCGGTCGAAGCTCTCCGTCAGGTAGCGATAGTCCTGCAACCGGAACTCGACCGGCAGGCCCGACGCCTTGCCGCGCTCCTGGGCGATGGCGAGTTGCTCCTCTGACAGGGTTATGCCCGTCACCGAGGCGCCGGTGTCGCCAGCGATGGACAGCGCCATGCCGCCCCAGCCGCAGCCGATATCGAGCACGCGCTGGCCCGGCTGCAGGTCGAGCTTGCCCATGATGTGACGCTTCTTGGCGAGTTGCGCCTCGGCCAAGGTTAACCCGGGCGTCGCAAAATAGGCGCAGGAATACTGCATGTCCGGATCGAGGAAGAGCTTGAAGAAATCGCTCTTCAAGTCGTAGTGATGCGCGACATTGCGCTTGGCCAAGGCCGGCGTGTTGTGCTGGTGGAAGCGTCGCACCGCGGTGCGCAGGCTCTCCAGAGTTCGGCCCCAGCCCTGAGGCCGGGCCTTGTGGACCGCGGCGACGAGCGCGTCCAGCAGGTCGTAGAGCGAACCCTGCTCGACGACCACACGCCCATCCATAACCGCCTCGCCCAGCGCGAGCTCGGGATTGAGCGCAAGCTTCAGTTCCGTCGGAGTATCGACGATACGCATCCGCAAGCGGGGGGCATTGCCATGCCCGACCGTTTGAAGCGTCCCGTCCGGAAAAACCACATCGATCCGCGGCTCGATCGCCAGCCGCGACAACATCCTTGCAACCAGTGAACGCATTGGCCCCACCTTCGGCAGCGCCCCCTTGTTCGCCAAAAGATGGCAAGCGAAATTGTCGCCGTAACTCCGGTTGAGCGCAAGGCTGCCCTTCGCCTGCGGCATGACAGCGCAGCGAAACCCCTTGTCGCCCGCAGGGGAAACATGGCCCTTGCAACGGAAAGTTGCGTTGGCCGATCAATGATCCGCGGCGACGACCTCGGCCCGGATCTCCTCGACGAGCCTCTCCTTGAGCGCCACAAACGCGGAGCTGGTCTTGATGGTATAGGGCCGCGGATGCGGCAGATCGACCGCGATATCGGCCTTGATGCGTCCGGGGCGGGCGCTCATCACCACGACGCGGGAGCCGACGAAGATCGCCTCCTCGATATCGTGGGTGACGAAGAGCACCGTCTTCTGCTCGCGCTCCCAGATGCCGAGCAGCATTTCCTGCATCAGGGCGCGGGTCTGGTTGTCGAGCGCGCCGAACGGCTCGTCCAGCAGCAGGATCTTGGGGTCGTTGGCGAGTGCGCGTGCGATCGCGGTGCGCTGCTGCATGCCGCCGGAGAGCTGCTTCGGGAAATGGTCGACGAACCCGGCAAGCCCGACGCGCCCGGCCCAGTCGCGAGCGATCTTCAGCCGCTCGGCTTCAGCCAGGCCCTTCTCGCGCAGGCCGAAGGCGATGTTCTGCTGCACGGTCAGCCAGGGGAAGAGCGTGTAGCTCTGGAAGACGAAGCCGCGGTCTGCGCCCGGTCCTGAAACCGGCACTCCGTCGAGCAGGACCTTGCCCTCGCTCGCCGTCTCCAGCCCGCCGATGATGCGCAGCAAGGTCGACTTGCCGCAGCCGGAGGGGCCGAGGATGGTGATGAAGTCGTTGTCGGCGACATCGAGCGAGGTGGGCATCAGCGCCCGCGTGGGCTCGCTGCCGTGCTGCGCGGGGAACAGCTTGCCGACATTCTGGATGACGAGCTTGCTCACAGCTTGGCCCACGGAAACAGGCGCTGGTTGACCGCCTTGAACAGGAAATCCGAGATCAGGCCGATGAGCCCGATGACGATGATGCCGAAGATGATCTGCCCGGTGTTCAGCAGCGCCTGGCTGTCGGTGATCATATGGCCGATGCCGGAGGAGGAGCCGATCAATTCGGCGACGATGACATAGGTCCAGGCCCAGCCGAGGACGAGGCGGAAAATCTCCGCAATCTGCGGCGCCGCATTCGGCAGCAGCACGCGGCGCACCACCGAGCGATCGCCGGCACCGAGCGTATAGGCGGCGTCGACGAGGTCGCGCCGAATCGAGCCGACCGCGACCGCGATCATCAGGATCAACTGGAAGACCGAGCCGAGGAAGATGACCAGTAGCTTCTGCGTCTCGCCGATGCCGGCCCAGAGGATCAGCAGCGGAATGAAGGCCGAGGCCGGCAGGTAGCGCGCGAACGAGACGAAGGGCTCGAGGAAGGCCTCGATCGGCTTGTACGCGCCCATCAGGATGCCGAGCGGCAGCGCCACGATCGCCGCGATGACGAAGCCGCCGACGACGCGCCAGATCGTCATCATGATGTCGAAGCTGAAGCCGTAGCGCGTCATCAGGCTCCAGCCCTCGCCGACCATGGTCAGCGGATCGGCCAGGAAGAGCCGCTGCACATAGCCGCCGAAGGTCGCAACCGACCAGAACGCGACGAAGAGTGCGAAGAAGGCGAGGCCATAGCCGAGGCGCGCCGGAGCCGAGACGGGTCTGAGCGGTTTCATGCCTTGTCGTGTCCGGTCATGGCGAGCGCGAGTTCTTTCCAGGGTTGGGGCGACCAGTAGCCGGCCGCCGCGCCGGAGGTCGAGGGCAGGATGAAGATTCCCACGCCAGCGAAGGTGACTGTCTGCAGACCATAGCCGAGCGACCCAGCCGCCACGCCCAACGCCGCCTGTGCCGCGCGCTTGCCGTTGAAGGCGAGCCAGCGCGGGCGATGCGCGGCGATCCGATCCCGCAACCCGGCGATATCGAAATGATTGCCGCGCAAGGCAGAGTCGGGCCCGGAGCTGCGCTTGGCGACATCGGTGAGGCCGATGCCGTAGCGCGGCAACTCGCGGAATCGCTCCGGAGCGAACCGTTCCGGCACCAGCCCGATCTCATGAATGATCGTCCAGAACTTGTTGCCGGGACCGGCATAATAGGCGCCGCGCATCGCCGAGACAGCTCCGGCCTGCGTGCCGCAGAAGACGACATGCAGGCCGGGCTTCAGCACATCCGGCAGGATCGGCCGACTCACGCCAAGAGCGTCACTTCGCTGCGACGAACTTGGTGTCGACGAGCGTGGCAAAATCGGGCTTCGCCTTGATCAGACCGACCTCCAGGAGCAGATCCGCGGCCTTGGCGTTGAAGGCCTGCCAGTCGCCGGCGAAGAACTTCCTGTTCCCCTCGGCGTCCGACCAGCGCAGATAGGCCGCCGACTTGCCGAACTGCTCGCCGGTCTGCTTCACATCCGCGCCCATGATCTCATAGGCCTTGGCCTGATCCTTCTTGATCATGTCGAGCGCCTCGAAATAGCTCTTCGTCAGCGCGGCCGCGGCCTTTTCATCGGCCAGGAAGGCGGGGGTGCAGCCGAAGGTATCCATCACCATCGGATAGTCGAGCGTCGTCGCGATGATCTTGCCGGCCTCGGGCTTCTCGCGCACCGCAGAGAGATAGGGCTCGTAGGTCAGCGCGGCGTCGTTCTGGCCGGCAATGAAGGCCTGCGCGGCCGGACCCGGCTCCATGTTGACGACCTTGACGTCCTTCACCGACAAGCCGTTCTCCTTGAGCATCCAGGCCAGCGCGAAGTAGGGCGAGGTGCCGGGCGCCGAGGCCGCGACGGTCTTGCCCTTCAGATCCTTGATCGCAGCGATGTCCTTGCGCACGACCATGCCGTCGGCGCCATAGCTCTTGTCGAGCTGGAAGATCTGCTTGGTCTTAACCCCTGCCGCATCCCAAACCAGCCAGGTCTCGACCGTCGTCGCGGCGCACTGGACATCGCCGGACGCGATCGCGAGATGGCGGTCCTTCTGGGGGATCTTCTTGATCGTCACGTCGAGGCCGTTCTTCGCGAAGATGCCGGCCTCCTTGGCAAGGACGAGCGGCGCGAAGCCGGTCCAGCCGGAAATGCCGATCGAAACCTTGGTTTGCGCCTGCGCCCCCCCGGCGGCGAGAAGCGCCCCAAGACCGAAACCCGCCACCGCGCACGCGCGCCTGAAACCCGTCATGGTCGAACCTTTCCCCTGTTCGGCGTCACCCACCGCACCAAGAGGCACTCCGGCCCCGGCGGCAGCGCGATGCAACCTTCGTTCCAAAGCAGGTTAAATGCATATGCAAAACCGTCAAGCGGCCGATCACAGGAACGAGGGACAGCCATGACATTCTCTCGTTTGACATGAGCCGCGCAATTTCTTCCCCTCTCGGCCCGAGGCGCATCGCCTCTGTCCTCTTCCAGTCTCTACCGAGGTTTCCCGGATGAACGGTGCCGACCGCCTTTGCGACACGCTGCTGGTCAACGATGTCGATGTTTGTTTCGCGAATCCGGGCACCTCGGAGATGCATTTCGTCGCGGCGCTCGACCGCAAGCCGCAGATGCGCTGCGTGCTCGGCCTGTTCGAGGGCGTGGTGACCGGGGCCGCCGACGGCTATGCCCGTATGGCCGACAAGCCGGCGGCGACGCTTTTGCATTGCGGGCCCGGCATGGCGAACGCGCTGGCCAACATGCATAATGCCCGCCGCGCCCGCACGCCGATGATCAATGTCGTCGGCGACCACGCCACCTACCATCTCCAGCACGACGCGCCGCTGACCAGCGACATCGAGAGCCTGGCACAGCCGATGTCGCATTTCGTGCGCCGCATCACCTCGGCGGACGACGTCGGCCCGGCGATCGAGGAGGCCTATGTCGCCTCGCTGACGCTGCCCGGCGTCACCACCGTGATCCTGCCGGCCGACTGCGCCTGGAACAGCGTCGAGCCGAGCAAGCTGAAGCCGGTGACGCTGCCGGCGCTGAAGAGCGTCGATTCCGCCACGATCCGCGAGGTCGCCGCAGGCTTGCGCAAGCATGGCGCCCGGGCCGCGATCATGCTGACGGGCCTGGCCCTGCGCGAAAAGCCGATGGAGATGGCCGCCCGCATCTGCGCGGCGACCGGGGCCAAGATCTTCAGCCAGATGTCGAACGGGCGCGTCCAGCGCGGCGCCGGCCGGGTCGCCATGCCGAAGATCTTCTATCCGATCGACAAGGCACTCGAGCAGCTCAAGGATGTCGACTATCTCGTGCTGATCGGCGCCCAGACGCCGGTGGGCTTCTTCGCCTATCCGGGCAAGCCGGGCCGGCTCGTCCATGACGGCTGCGAGGTCACCGCCCTCGCCAAGCCCGGCGACGACCTGCCGGCGGCGATCGACGCGCTTGCCGAAGCGATGGGCGCGACCAGGACGGCGCCGGCCTATATCGCCCCGCCGCGGAAGGAACAGCCCGCCCTGCCGACCGGCAGGCTCGACGCAGACAAGGCCTGCGCCATCGTCTCGGCGCTGCTGCCGGAGAACTGCATCGTCTGCGACGAGTCGGTCTCGTCCGGCCGCAGCTTCTATTACGACTGCCACAGCGCACCGCAGCACGACTACATCCAGCTCACCGGCGGCGCGATCGGCGAAGGCATCCCGCTCGCCGTCGGCGCGGCCGTCGCCTGCCCGGACCGCAAGGTCATCGGCATGCAGGCCGACGGCTCGGGCATGTACACCGTGCAGGGGCTGTGGACGCAGGCGCGCGAAAACCTCGACGTCGTCACCGTCGTCTTCGCCAACCGGACCTACCAGATCCTGCATGGCGAGATGCGCGCCGTCGGCGTCAACGATTTCGGCCGCAACGCCACGCTGATGCTGAACATCGACGAGCCGGCCCTCGACTGGGTCTCGATGGCCAGGGGCATGGGCGTGGAGGCGGCTCGGGCGACGACGGCCGAGGAGTTCGCGAGCCTGTTCAAGGCGGCGCTGGCGAAAAAGGGGCCGTTCCTGATCGAGGCGGCGATCTAAGTTGCATCACCCCGCGCGCCGCAATGCGCGGGGTGACTGTCATTACTTGTTTATTTGAACCCACCCAGGAACGCATCGAGGCAATCGCCGATCGCCTCGATCGCATAGCCGCCCTCCTGCACCACCAGCGTCGGCAGGCCGAGCCCCTTCACCTGCCGGCCTATCGTGCCGAAATCGCTGGCCTCCAGCTTGAGAACGCCGATCGGATCGTCCTTGTGGGCGTCGTAGCCGAGCGCCACGACCAGCGCCTCGGCGCCGAATTCGCGGATCGCCTTGCCGGCACGATCGACGGCCGCCTGCATTTCCGCGCCGCCCGCACCCGGAGCGAGCGGCAGGTTGAGATTGAAGCCCTCGCCCGGCCCGTTGCCGCGCTCGTCGTCATAGCCGGTATAGAACGGATAATAGTTCGTCGGATCGGCATGGACCGAGATCGTCAGCACATCGTCACGACGATAGAAGATCTGCTGCGTGCCGTCGCCGTGATGGGCATCGACGTCGAGGATCGCGATCTTGCCGAAGTGCGAGCGCAGGCGCTGCGCCGCGACCGCCGTGTTGTTGACATAGCAGAAGCCTGAGGCGCGATCGGCACGGGCATGATGACCCGAGGGGCGGCAGAGCGAATAGACCGTACGCTCGCCGGCGAGGATTGCGTCGGCGCCGGAAACAGCGGTCTCGGCCGAGCGCAGGGTCGAAT
Organism: Allobosea sp. 67-29; assembly: GCF_001898115.1. Taxonomy (GTDB): domain Bacteria; phylum Pseudomonadota; class Alphaproteobacteria; order Rhizobiales; family Beijerinckiaceae; genus Allobosea. The sequence continues at coordinate 111,033 of NZ_MKSQ01000015.1, forward strand.
GCCAGCAATGCTGGCCGATCGGCACCGAGAGATCGCCGAGATACCAGCCGAGCTGGCCAATGAAGCCGGTCGGGCGGCAAGGCGGGCGGACATCCTCCTCGGGGCGACCGCTCCAATAGGGGAATGTGTTGGGCCAGACTTCCGGACCACGCTCCGAGGGAAGCTCCTGCCAGCGCCGCCAGGCGCTTTGAAGGAAATCGACAAAGCCCTCGTCATGGATCGTCAGGATCGGCTCGACGCCATGCTCCGCCGGCCGCTCCGGCGCGATGCCGTGCTTTGCCAGCGCGCCGAGCAGCTTCTCAGTCCGTTCGGGCAGGTCCTTCGGAGCGACGACCTTGCCGAAGCGCATGTATTGCTGCGGATCGTGAAGAGCCTGGTCGGGATGGTAGAAGGCACGCATCGGCAGGAGAATCCTCTAGGCTGGGCCGCTCGGCAGCGGCGGACGCCCCGCCATCGTAGCAAGCAGAAGGCCCGCCGCCAGTCGTTCCGCGCCGTCCTCCCCTGCATCGGGGGCGCAGCGGTCAGGTCCCTGCCGGCGAGACCAGCTCCGTGAATTCCTGCGCGAGCGTCGCGATGTCGTGACGGTCCGGCCGGTACCAGTCGGTCGAGCCGTTGAGGGCACCGAGCAGGAAATTGCGCAGCACCTCCGGCGCGCGCGCCGCCGGCAAGGCGCCGGCCTGCTGCAACTCGGCGATCAGGCGGCTCCAGACCTCCTCATAGGCGCGGCGGACGGCGCGCACGCTCTCCGGCGCGGGAGCCGCGCCGAAATTGAACACCTTGATGCTGGCGGTGGTGTAGTCGCCGTGACCGTGCAGCGCTGCGAGATGGCCGCGGATCGCCGCTTCCAGCCGGGCGCGGGGAGCCTCGCCCACGGTCGCGGCGAGCGCGGCAAAGACGCCCTCATGCACGAAGCGGACACCGTCGTTCACCACCGCCTCGACGATCTCCTCCTTCGAGGCGAAGTGGTAGTAGAGGCTCGCCTTGCGGATGCCGACCGCCTCGGCGATCTCGCGCAAGGTGGTCTGGTGGTATCCACCATTGCGCAGCAGACGCGCGGCATGGTCGAGGATCTGGCGACGCGAGCCGCCCTCGGATTGAGCCGCGCCCTTGTCCGTCGCGGCGTTCACAGCCGCTTCGCTACCTCTTCGAGCATCACCTCGGTGGCGCCGCCGCCGATCGACTGCACGCGGGCGTCGCGGGTCATGCGCTCGATCGCGCTCTCGCGCATATAGCCCATGCCGCCATGGAACTGCAGGCAGTCGTACATCACTTCGTTGACCAGCTCGCCGCAATAGGCCTTGACCATCGAGACCTCCCGGGTGGCGTCGAAACCCTGCGCATCGAGCCAGGCGGCGTGGTAGACCAGCTGGCGGCCGGCCTCGACCTTGCCCGCCAGTTCCGCGAGGCGCTGGCGGATCGCCTGCTTCTCCCAGAGAGGCGCGCCGAAGGCTTTTCGCGTCTTCACGTAGTCCAGGGTCAGGTCGATCGCAGCCTGCGACTCGCCGATCGCCATGGCGCCGATCACGGTGCGCTCGTTCTGGAAGTTGCTCATGATCGCGTAGAAGCCGCGCCCTTCCTGTCCGAGCAGGTTCTCGGCCGGCACCTTGCAATCGACGAAGGAGAGCTCGGCGGTATCCGAGGAACGCCAGCCATGCTTGTCGAGCGCGCGTGAGACCGAGAAGCCCGGCGTGCCCTTCTCGACGATGAAGATCGAGACCGATTGCGACGGCCTGCCCTGCGGGTCGGTCTTGGCGGCGACGCAGTAGAGATCGGCATGGACGCCGTTGGTGATGAACATCTTGGCGCCGTTGAGGATGTAATGATCGCCCTCGCGTCGCGCCGTGGTGCGGATGCCCTTCACGTCCGAACCGGCATCGGGCTCGGTGACGGCAACTGCGACGATGGTCTCGCCGGCGATGATACCGGGCAGATACTTGTCCTTCTGCGCCTTGGAGCCGGCATTGGCGATGTGGACCGAAGCCATGTCGGTATGGACGAGCGCCGTGATGGCGACGCCCGAGAAGGTCGAGCGACCCAGCTCCTCCGCCAGCACGACGGTGGCGAGCGTGTCCATTTCCGAGCCGCCATATTCCGCCGGGTAGCGGATACCGAAGAAGCCGAGATCGCCCATCTTGCGCAGCACGTCGCGCGGCACGAGGCCGTCCTCCTCCCATTTCAGGGCGTGCGGCTTGATCTCGGTCTCGACGAAGCGGCGGACCTGGTCGCGCAGCGCCTCGTGCTCCTCGGTGAAATAGGGCGAGCGCCGGGCGCCCTCGCCTGCAAGCTTCTCGACGGCCGACATGGCTTCCTCCCTGCTTGACCGCGGCGCCGCGATCTGACTACCTACCGGACGGTAGGTGAATTACCGGCAACATTCAAGCGTCATTGCGAGCGCAGCGAAGCAATCCAGGGAGACTGGGTAAAACGCTTCGCCCTGTGACTCCTGGATTGCTTCGTCGGCTTCGCCTCCTCGCAATGACGATGGGGTTGGCCGATGATCGAGATCGAACAAGCAAAAAGCGCCACCCCTCCCCCGCTTTCCACCATGCTGGTGACGCTGCGCGAGCGCCATGGTCTCGTCGCACAGGGCGGCGGCGAGAAGCTGCGAGCCCGCCACGAATCCCGTGGCAAGATCATGGTGCGCGAGCGCATCGACCTCCTGCTCGACCCGCAGACGCCCTTCCTCGAATTGTCGCCGCTGGCGGCCTGGGGGCTCTATGGCAATGAGGTGCCCGGCGCGGGCATCGTCACCGGCATCGGCATCGTCGAGGGCCGCGCCTGCATGCTGATCGCCAACGACGCGACGGTGAAAGGCGGCTCCTTCTTCGCAGAGACGGTGCGCAAGCACCTCAGGGCCCAGGAGATCGCCGAGGAGCACCGCCTGCCCTGCCTCTACCTCGTCGATTGCGGCGGCGCCTTCCTGCCGGAGCAGGACCGCGTCTTCCCCGACCGCGACCATTTCGGCGGCTCCTTCTACAACCAGTGCCGGATGTCCGCGGCTGGCATCCCGCAGATCTCGATCGTCTTCGGCGGCGCGACAGCCGGCGGCGCCTATATCCCGGCACTCTCCGACCAGGTCATCATGGTGAAGGGTACCGGCCGCATCCATCTCGGCGGCCCGCCGATCGTGAAGGCGGCGGTCCATGAGATCGTCGATGGCGAGACGCTGGGCGGGGCGGAGATGCACTCGCTCGTCTCGGGCGTCAGCGATCATCTTGCCCTGACCGAGATGGAAGGGCTCGCCAAGCTGCGCGAGATCGTCGGCGGACTGGGCGAGATCGGGAGGATCGCACCGCCGCCGCAGGCTCCCGCCGCACCGAAGCTCGACCCGGCCGAGTTGGTCGACATCGTGCCGACCGACCTGCGCCGGCCCTATGACGTGCGCGAAGTGATCGCGCGCATGGTCGACCACAGCGCCTTCCATGCCTTCAAGCCGGATTACGGCGCGACGCTGGTCACCGGCTTCGCGCATATCCACGGCTATCCGGTCGGCATCCTCGCCAATAACGGCGTGCTGTTCTCGGAAAGCGCGATCAAGGGCGCGCATTTCATCGAGCTTTGCGACCAGCGCCAGATCCCGCTCCTCTTCCTGCAGAACATCACCGGCTTCATGGTCGGCACGGAAGCCGAGCGCGGCGGCATCGCCAAGCATTCGGCCAAGCTGGTCTATGCCGTCTCAAATGCGCGGGTGCCGAAATACACCGTGCTGATCGGCGGTTCGTATGGCGCCGGCAATTACGGCATGTGCGGGCGCGGCTTCCGGCCGCGCTTCCTGTTCTCCTGGCCCAATGCCCGGATCGCGACGATGAGCCCGGAGGTCGCGGCGACCGTGGTGACGGAGCTGCGCCGGCAGTCGCTCAAGGGCGCGGCCGACGAGGCCGCCATCGCCGAGCTCGACCGGCGCACCCGCGCCCAGTTCGAGGAGCAGAGCGACCCGTACTATGCGACCGCGCGGCTCTGGGACGACGGGATCATCGAGCCGGCGCAGACGCGCGACGTGCTGGGCCTCTGCCTCGCCCTTTCGGCGGGCGAGCCGCGCGACACCGGCCCACGGCCGGTCTACCGGATGTGAGCGACGCCATGTTCGACACCCTTCTGATCGCCAATCGCGGCGAGATCGCCTGCCGCATCATCCGCACCTGCCGCAAGCTCGGCATCCGCACCGTTGCGGTCTATTCCGAGGCCGACGCCGATGCGCTGCATGTCCGGCTCGCCGACACGGCCGTGCATATCGGCCCGGCCCCGGCGCGCGACTCCTATCTGCGTGCCGACCGCATCATCGACGCAGCCTTAAGGAGTGGCGCGCAGGCGATCCACCCGGGCTACGGCTTCCTGTCGGAACGGCTCGACCTGATCGCGGCGTGCGAGGCGAACGGCATCGCCTTCGTCGGCCCCTCCGCCAGTGCCATCGAAGCGATGGGCGACAAGATCTGCTCCAAGCAGATCGCGAGGGAGGCCGGGGTTCCGGGCGTGCCCGGCTATGACGGTGCCGACCAGTCGCCCACGACGCTGAAGCGCGAGGCGCTGCGCATCGGCCTGCCCGTCATGGTCAAGGCCTCGGCGGGCGGCGGCGGCAAGGGCATCCGCAAGGTCGAGGTGGAGGCCGATCTCGACGCGGCAATAGCCACCGCGAGCCGTGAAGCCGAGGCCGCCTTCGGCGACGGACGCCTGCTGATCGAGAAATTCGTGACGCGGCCGCGCCATGTCGAGGTGCAGGTCGCAGGCGACCGGCACGGCAACATCGTCCATCTGTTCGAGCGCGACTGCTCGGTACAGCGCTCGAACCAGAAGCTGCTGGAAGAGGCGCCTGCTCCCAATCTCAGGCCCGAGGCGCGGGCTGCGCTGCACGAGCACGCCCTGAAACTGGCTCGCGCCATCTCTTACGACAATCTCGGCACGGTCGAGTTCCTCGTCGATGCCGCGACGCAGGAGGTGTTCTTCCTCGAGATGAACACGCGGCTGCAGGTCGAGCATCCCGTGACGGAGGCGATCACCGGACTCGATCTGGTCGAATGGCAGATCAGGATCGCCGCCGGAGAGACGCTGCCGCTCGGCCAGGACGAGATCACCTGCACCGGCCACGCGATCGAGGCGCGGCTGACGGCAGAACGGGCCGACGAAGGCTTCCGGCCCGATACCGGCACTATCGCGCTCTGGCGCGAGCCGGAGGGCCTGCGCGTCGACAGCGGCGTCGCGACCGGCAGCATCGTGTCGCCATTCTACGATTCGATGCTCGCCAAGGTCATCGCCCACGGCCCCGACCGGGATACGGCACGGCGGCGACTGGCGGACGGGCTCGACCGCATGACGGTGCTGGGACCGGCGACGATCCGGCCCTTCCTGGTGGATGCGCTGCGCGAGCCGGTGTTTGCCCGGGGGGAGGCGACGACACTGTTCATCGGCGAGACCTGGCCGGAAGGCTGGCAATCAAGCGGCTCCGACCCGCGCCAGCGGGAGGCGGTCGCGGCAGCGATCTGGCTGGCGGGCGCCAGGCCGGCGACGGGCGACCCATGGCGCAGCCTGACCGACTTCCGGCTGCTGGGAGCCGCAGGCAAGCCTGCGGCCAGCCACCTGGCGATCTGCCATGCCGGCCAGCAGGCGCGTCACATCAAGGTCGAATGCCTCGGCAACCTCTTCCGTGTCACGGACGACGGCGGAGAAACGGAAATCCGCGCCGCCGCGGGAGGCGACTCCACCCGCTGGCCCGTCATGCACGAGGGACGGCGGCTCGCGGTCGACGCGGTACGCGACGAGGCTGGCGTCGATCTCCGCTGGGGTGCCTTCGAAGGGCGCATGGAGATCGGACTGGCGGTCGTGGCCGCGGCGGCCGCGCGCGAAACCGGCCAGGGCGCCGGCGATTCGGTGCGGACGACGATGCCGGGCACCGTCGCCGCCATCCATGTGACGGAGGGAGACAGCGTCGTGGCGGGACAGGTCGTCGCCGTGCTGGAATCGATGAAGCTCTTCATGGAGCTCAAGAGCCCCGTGACCGGCACGGTGTCGCGCGTTGCGGCGAAGCCCGGCATGACCGCGGCGGCCGGCGATGTGCTTATCGCCATTGCGCCCGCCTGAGCGGGAAGCGGTGGCTCAGGCCACGTCGTCCCACTGCGCGATCATGCTGCGGCCCTTTCCGGCGCGCTTGGCGCCGTAGAGCGCCTCGTCGGCCGAGCGTGTCAGGCTCTCCACCGTCCAATTCGTGGAAACCGCGGCGGACGGCACGGAAATGCCGACGCTGGCGCCCACCGTGACGACCTGGCCGATGATGACGAACGGCGCCTTGATCAGCGAGACCGCACGCTCCGCGATGCCGGACAGGGCCGCCGGGTCGGCGCTGCCCCTGACGACAACCGCGAATTCGTCGCCGCCGAGACGCGCCACCAGATCGCCCGGCCGCACCATCGCCTGCAGGCGCGCAGCAACCTGCTTCAGCAGGTCGTCTCCGGCGTGATGGCCGTGGCGGTCATTGACCTCCTTGAATCCGTCGAGGTCGATCAGCAGCAGCCCGAGGCGCTCGTCCGCCTCGCGCGCCTGCTGCAGTACCTTCTCGAGGCCGCGACGATTGGCCAGGCCGGTCAACGGATCATGGCTCGCGGCAAAATCGAGATCGCGACGAATGATCAGCAGCTCCTCGAACTGGCCGATGATGTAGTCCGAGCTTTCGTAGATCGAATAGAGATAGACCCCGAGCAGGATGCTGAGCGCCTGATAGAGGGCGTCGCCGCTCAGCAAGAACGCCGCGACCTGCGTCCCGACCGCGATCGTCGAGAGCCCGGCACAGATCCAATAGCGCAGGGTGCGCAGATAGGAGCCCGCCGTCAGCGCCATCGTCAGGCCAAGGCTCAGAACGAAGCCGCCGGGGTGATGCAGCCAGGCGGCCGTAACGGTCAGCGCCGCGATGACCAGCGTGAAGGCGAAGGCCGTGTAGGCGTAGCCCGCCTCCCAGCGCCGCGCTTCCGCGAGCGTCAGTCGCCCTTTCGGCTCGCGTCGCTTGAAGCCGAGGATGTTGACGACACGCGCCGCGGTGGTGGCGACACCAGCGATCGCGATCCACCAGAACACCCATCGACCGGTCTGGGCCGCCATGATGGCCGAGCCGATGATCAACCCGGCAGCGATACAGAGGATTTGCGGCAGTGCCGCGAAGAGACGCGAGATGATCTCGATCTCGATCTCGGCCGGGAGGTGCGGTGCCCGTTTGCGCGGCCTCATCAGCAGATGCATGGGCCGGGCTGTACGACGCAGCCGCTAAAACTCCGTCTGCACCGGACGGTGCATTTTAGCGAAAACTCCCGCTGCGATAGAGATGGAGGGGAAACCCGCGGCATTCCCCTCCCCGCCCCGGTTCAGTTGCAGCCGCAGCCGTGTCCGACTCCGCCCAGCAGGCCACCGACGAGGCCGTTCCTGCCGACGATGGCCCTGACCGGAGCGACGACGCCGAGCTTGTTGCCGCTGGCGATCGGGCTGCCGCTCAGGACACTGACGTTGTTCAGCGCAGTGACTTGCACGCCGGAGACGGCCGCTGTCACGGGGGCCAGAACCCCGCCCAACAGGGAACCGCCACGGCCGGACGCGCGCATCATGGCCCTGAACGAGCGCAACGTTTTCAATCTTGGCGATTTCCTGCCGTGGAACGAGAACTTCGCGACGCTTTCGGGAACGACCGGCATCGCCTGGAAGAGCGCACGGACCGTGATCGGCCTGTCGTTCAGCGCGGCGCAAGTGCGCTTCGTCGACGGGGCGGACTATATCGGCCTCCGCCGCGGCCACTACCGGCTCCAGCCGAACCTGTTTTTCTCGACGATGCTTGGCAACGCCACGCTGGAGGGCTCGCTTTCGCCGTTCCGGGCCGCCTTCCCGGACAAGGAGTTCGAGACCGTCGAACGCCTGCTTTACACGGTGAAGCTCAAATTGCCCTGGCGTCGCTTCGCGCTCGAGCTCGCCTCGAATCGCCCCGTCGAGGACACGACGCTACCCTTCACGGCCATCGACCTGGTGACGAGCCATGAGGCGAAGGTGACGGCGACGATCGACGAGCGCAACGCCGTGAGCCTGATCGCCCGGCGCAAGACCGACGACTATGTCGGTCTCGATGCCCGCTCCGACCAGAAAAACATCGGCCTCGAATACCAGCGCGCGCTGGGGAACGGCCTTCTTGCGACCGCTTCCGGAAGCTGGCGCAGGACGAAGGAAACCGGACTGGCGCCGATCGATTCGGTCAACCTGCTGCTCGGCTTGCAGAAGCAGATCGATCTGAGCCGCGCCGCCCCGGCCGGCTAACGGCAATCGGAGGGCCGGGAGGCGTAGCGGCACCTCCTCGTGCGAACCGGCGCAGGTGCATGACGGCGGCAGGCACCGCCTCGTTTTTCCTGCTTTCCGATCAGCCCTCGTTCACCTCCGCACGACCAGAATAACCTTCGACTTCGCGCTGGCATCTCCCCGGCGGAGCGGCGGAAAGGAAGCGCCATGTCACCTCGCAAGCTCCTCCTGCCAGCCATGCTCGGCACGCTGCTGCTCTCCGCCTTGCCGGCAAGCGCCCAGTACTACGACCCTTATCGGCGTCCGCCGCCATCCTATGACGATGACTACGAGCGACCGGCTCCGCCCTATGGCTACGGCTATGGCCGGCGCCATTACCGCCCCGCCTATGGCAATCTGTGCGTGACCGGGCGCGGCGACTGCCCGACGCCGCCGCTACCCTACGGCTCGAGCTGCGGCTGCTACATCCCCGGCTTCGGCAACAAGCGCGGCATCGTCCAGTAGCGTCAGGTTTCCGTCAGGCCGCGCGGCCGCTCTCGACGCCCAGATAGCAGATGCCCTCGCCGGGCTTCGCCTTGGGATTGGGGAAGATGATGAAGCCGTCGCGCGGCATGGTCACGATCGTGCCGTCGGCACGACGGGCGATCGGCGTGCCCTTGGCGACGCGGTCGCCCGTCTTCCAGGAGCCTTCGACCCGGTCGCCCTCCACCTCGCAGATGACGAGGTCGTCCATGTGGACGACGGTGCGCTTCGCCGGAGCGGGCGGCGCCTCGTCGGTCAGCGCCAGATGGGCAAGCACGTTGCGGATCGCCCGGTAACCGACCTCGACGGAGGCCGGATCGTCGTGGCGGCCACATTCGAGGGTGACGCCATAGCCGCCGGCGAAACGCATATATTCGGTCGTACCGAAGCCCTCGGTAACAGCGAGCCGCGGCAGATTCAGGCGCTCGCGCGCCGCGATCAGCCGGACATAGATGTCGAGCCAGCCATGGATCATCAGCTCGACGCCGAGGCAGCCGGCGAAGGCGATTTCGGCTGCGGCGTGGCGGAAGGGTTCGAGCGAGCCGCGGTTGTCCTCCGGGCCGAAGAAGACGAAGGGCACGCCCTCCCCGGTGAAGGAATGAACGTCGAGCAGCATGTCGTGCTGCTCCAGCAGGGCCGTCAGCCGGTTGCCGATCCGGTCCTCGTTGTCGACCGGCTGCGGCCGCACGCGCAGGTCGCGGTTGAGGTTGCGGTCACCCTCGCGGGTGTTCTGGCGGTAGGCCTTGGGATTGGCGACGGGCAGGAACGTGACCTCGCCGCGCGCGATATTGACCCGACCGGCGCGGCAGTCGTCGACGACGCGGGCGATCGCGTTCGGCCCGCAGGTCTCGTTGCCATGCACGGCGCCGAAGACGAGGAGCTTCGGCCCCGCCTTCAGCCCGTGGAAGCGGATGGTCTCGAGCGGCGGGTCGATCTGGTCTTGGGGCGTCTGTTGGGTCGGCATCGGTCTATGTCAGGCTTTGCGAAGCTGGGAATGCGGATCGAGAACGTCGCGCAGGCCGTCCCCTAACAGATTGAGGCCGAGCACGGTGAGGAAAATGGCGAGCCCGGGAAAGACCGAGATCCAGGGCGCGGTCGAGATCTGGTCCCGGGCATCGGAAAGCATGGAGCCCCAGCTCGGAAAGGGCGGGCGGATGCCGAGTCCCAGGAAGGACAGCGCAGCCTCCGCCAGCACCGCGCCGCCCATGCCGAGCGTGCCGATGACGATGATGGGCCCGGCGACGTTGGGCAGGATCTGCGTCAGCATGATCCGGAAGGTGCCGTAACCAAGGGACCGCGCCGCCTCGACATAGCCGAGTTGCTTGACCGAGAGCGTCGCGGCCCGGGTCAGGCGGCAGGTGAACGACCAGTTCGTCAGGCCGAGCGCGATCAACAGGCTGGTCAGCCCCGGGCTGAGGATCGCCATGATCGCCAGCGCGAAGATCAGCGACGGGATGGCGAGCATCATGTTCGTCAGGCCGTTGACGAAATCGTCCCACCAGCCGCCCCAGTAGCCTGCGCTCAACCCGAAGGCGACCCCGATCACGGTGTTGATCAGTTGCGAGACGATGCCGACCGTCAGCGAGATGCGGGCCCCATAAAGCACGCGGCTGTAGATGTCGCGCCCCTGGGCGTCGGTGCCGAACCAGAAGTCGGAACCCGGGGGCAGCTCGGCGTTCATCAGGTCGGCGCCCATGACAGGGTCGGAATGGGCGAGCCAGGGGGCGAGGACGCCGCCGATGACGACCGCGGCGAAGCAGGCGCCGCCGATCCAGAGATTGGCACGGAACTTCATGCTTGAGCCTAGCTGTACTTGATGCGCGGATCGACGACGGCGCAGAGCACGTCGACGGCGATGTTCACGACGAGGAAGAACAGGACGATGGTCAGGATGCAGCCCTGCACGACCGGAATGTCGCGCCAGGTCACGCTGTCGACCAGCAGGGAGCCCAGTCCCGGCCAGGCGAAGAGCTTCTCGACCACGACCGCCTGGCCGAGCACGGAACCGAACTGCAGGCCGAGCGTCGTCAGCACGATGACCAGCGCGTTGCGCAGCACGTGCCAGCGGAGCACGCGATACGAGCCGGAGCCCTTGGCGCGCGCGGTGCGGATGAAATCGGCGTGCATGACCTCCAGCACGGCGGCACGGGCCGTGCGGGCGAGCAGCGCCAGCGGCGAGACGCCGAGCGCGACCGCCGGCAGCACGATGTAGCGTGGGTCGCCGTCGCCATAGCCGAAGCTGGGGAACCAGCCGAGCGTCAAGGCGAAGGCGTACATCAGCAGCAGCCCGAGCCAGAACATCGGCAGCGACAGGCCGGAGACCGCAAAGACCATCGACAGCATATCGACCCAGCTTCCGGGCCGCAGTGCGGCCAGAAAGCCGAGCGGCACGCCGACGACGACCGCGAAAAGCATTGCCGCGATGGCCAGCTGGAGGCTCGGCCAAAGCCGCTCGCCGATCAGCGCCGTGACGGGCTGGCGCGTGCGAAAGGAATCGCCGAGGTCGAAGGTGGCAAGGCCGCCGATATATTTCGCGAGCCGTTCCGGCAGGGGCTTGTTGAGGCCAAACTGCTCGTTCATCCGCGCAATCGTCTCGGCATCGACATTGGTGCGCCCGTCAGCCATCTGGCTCGTCGCGAAATCACCGGGAATGACGCTGAACAGCACGAAGATCAGGGCGGCGACCGCCAGCAGGATCGGTATGGCCTGCAGCAGCCGGCGGAAGACATAAGGCAACATGAGACGCTCCTGATTGCGACCTCGGCGGCATGCCGGGGTCGCAATGGCTGGCTCACTGTCATCCCGGGCGGGGCGGCGATCCGGGATCCATGCCGCAATGGTTCGGATGGATCCCGTCCGGCCCCGCGGACGCCGTCCGGGATGACGGCGCGCACTTTCGTGGCCGGAAGACTACTTCGCAGCCGGCGAGGAAGCGTCGACCCAGAGGTCCTCGTAACGCTGCAACGCGAGCTCGGTCGCATTGGGCTGCAGGCCGTGCAGCCAGGGCTGATAAGCCATCACCGCCTTGTTGTAGTTGAAGAACCAGACCGGCGCCTCGTCCTGCAGCATGGCATTGGCCTTCCGCAGGATCGCGAGCTGCTTGTCGGGGTCGTTCTCGGCGGAGGCCTCGTCGATCAGCTTGTCATAGGCCGCGTTCTTGAAGGTGGTGTAGTTGCAGGACGAACGCGGCGTCGCCGAATAGAAGCACTTGAGCTGCGTCAGCGCATCCGGGCCGGAGGTATTCGACCAGATATAGGCCTGGAAGTCGCCCTTGGCGATGACGCCGCCGAGCGCCGAAGTCTCGACCGGCTTGACCTTCACCTTAATGCCGACCTTGGCGAGCATCGGGATCGTCGCCTCGACGATCGGGATGCCCCAGCTCTCGTTCGGCGTCGCGGTCCATTCGAACTCGAAGCCGTCGGGATAGCCGGCCTCGGCCAGCAGCTTCTTCGCCTTCTCCGGGTCGTAGGCATAGGGCTTGGCGTTCTTGTCGAAGGCCGGCACGGAGAGCGGCAGCCAGCTCACGGCGCGATAGGCCTTGTCGCGCACGAGCCGCTTGATGATCAGATCGCTGTCGATCGCATAGTTGATCGCCTGGCGCACGCGCTTGTCGGAGAAGGGCTTGAACGTCGGGTTCATGCCCATGTTGCGGGTGAAGACCTCGGCGACCTCGAGCAGCCCCTTCGACAGGTTCGGGTCGGCCTTGTAGGCGACGTATTGCGACGAGCCGAGGATCGAGACGTCGATCTCCTTGTTGCGGAAGGCGACGTCGCGCGCGGCCGCCTCGCCCATCGGGACGATGACGAGCTTGTCCGCATAGGGCTTGCCGGCTTTGTAGTACTTCTCCCATTTCTCGAAGACCATGCGCGAGCCGGGAACGTGCTCGACGAACTTGAACGGGCCAAGGCCGATCGGCTTGTCGAAGAAGCCCGGCTGCTGCGCTTCCTTGGCCGGCAGGATGGCGGTGGTCGCGCTGTAGAACAGGAAGCCCGGATTGACCTTGTCGGTCATCGTCATCTCGAGGGTGAAGTCGTCGATCTTCTTCAGCCCGGAGATTTCCTTGGCCTGGCCCTTCTGGACCTCGGTCGCACCCTTGATGCGGGCGACGTAGCGCGCGCCGGGGTAGTTCTTCGACCCGTCCATGATCCGGTTGTAGGACCAGATGATGTCGTCGGCCGTCATCTTGCGGCCGTTGTGGAAGAGCGCGTCGTCGCGCAGCTTGAAGGTGTAGGTCAGCCCGTCCGGCGAGACCGAGACGCTCTTGGCCAGCTCCAGCTCCGGCTTGCCCGCCTTCGCGTCCCAGCGATACAGCATGCCGTGTAGCGCATAGCCGTAGATCTCGTCCTGGATCTGGTTCGAGACATGGCTGTCATTGCTGACGAACGACGCGCCATAGGGCGCCGTGAAGCGGATGGTGCCGCCATGGCGCGGTTCCTGGGCTTGCGCCTGCGTGGCAAAAGCCGCCAGCGTCAACGCCGTGGCGAAGGCAAATTTCTTCAACAACACGTCTATTCCTCCCTGTTTCCCTCTGCTCCGGCTGATCCGGATTGGTTTACTTCCAAGTGGAACCATACCGGCTTTGCCGGTGCTGTCTTCCCCCTCCTGCTCATTTTTTTGGCAGTCGGTCGACCTTGGCCGGCGTCCTCGCTCCGCCGTCAGCTCTTTTCGCGCTCATAGACGACCTCGCCGCCAAGGATCGTCAGATCGCAGCGCGTATCCTCCAGGATAGCGGCCGGATCGGCCGTCAACAGGTCGCGCGAGAACACCGCGACATCGGCGAGGAAGCCCGGTACGAGCCGGCCCTTCACGGTCTCCTGCTTCTGCGAGAAGGCGCCGAACTCGGTATAGGCCTGCAGCGCCTCCTCGATCGAGACGCGTTGCGCAGCGTCCATCACCGTGCCCTTCCAGGTCTTGCGGGTGAGCATGGTGTGGAAATTCGGGAAGGGATTGGGGTCGCAGACCGGGGCGTCACTGCCCGTCGCCGGCTTCAGGCCGAGATCGATCCACGTACGGAACGGATAGCTCGGCAGCGCCCGCTCCGGCCCGAGCACCTTGATGTAGGCGTCGCCGAAATCATGGATGAAGACCTGCTGCGGGCAAGGATAGATGCCGGCCTTGACCATGCGCTCGTGTTGCGCGGGCGTCGAGAAGCCGCAATGCTCGATACGGTGGCGCCGATCAGGGTCGGGATAGGCGGCGAGCGCCTTCTCATAGGCCGTGATGAGCTGCTCGATCGCGGCATCGCCGATGGCGTGGCAGACGAGCTGGTAGCCCTTCTTGTGGGCATCGAGCACCATGCGCTCGAGCTCGGCATCCTCCCACATCCAGACGCCGGTGGTCTTGTCTTCGCCGAGATAGGGCTCGGTCATCCAGGCGGTGCGGCCGCCGGCCGAACCGTCGAGGAAGAGCTTGACGCCGCCGATCATCAGCATCTCGTCGCCGGTGCCGGAAATGAGGCCGGCCGCATGGCATTCCGGCACGATCGAGCGGCCGTCGTCGCCGAGCAAGGTCAGCCAGGTCCGGACCGGCAGGCGGCCGTCGCGCTTGGCACGGTGATAGGCGGCGATCTCGCGGAAGCCGCCCTTCTGGCCGACGGCGGCGTCCATGCAGCTGGTGATGCCGAGCGAGAGCAGATACTGCCCGCCGCGCTCGATGCCGGCGATGATATCCTCCTCCGTCGCAGGCGGGATCGCGGCCTGGACGGGCGCGCGGGCGTTCTCGGCGAGCAGGCCGGTCAGACGGCCGTTCTGCTGCTCGATCAGGCCGCCCTGCGGCGTCGGCGACATTTCGTCGATGCCGCCGAGCTTGAGCGCCTGCGAATTGCAGATGGCGACATGGCCGCAGGTGCGGACCAGCATGACCGGATTGTTCGGCGCCGCGCGGTCGAGTTCCTCGCGATAGGGATGGCGGCCGACATCGAGCTTCGTCTGGTCATAGCCGCGCGAGAGCACCCATTCACCGGGCCTCAGCGTCGCGGCGCGGGTCGCGATGGCGTCGAGCAGCGCGTCCAGAGTCGGTGCGGCCTCGGGCTTCGAATCGACCCAGCCCATGGTCATGCCGAGCGAGACAAGGTGCAGATGCGAGTCGTTGAGGCCTGGCGTCGCCAGCCGGCCCCTGAGGTCGATCACGCGGGTCTTCGGCCCGATCAGCGGCTTGATCTCGGCATCGCTGCCGGCGGCCAGGACCTTGTCCCGGAAGATCGCCAGCGCCTCGACGACGCCCTCCTCGCGGCCGCACCAGATCGGCCCGTTGCGCAATACGATATCGGCCTGAATCGCCATGGTGTTCTCCTCAAGTCCAGTCGTCGCGGCTCCTGAGAGCGGCGGTCAGATATCGTCGAGCGGGAAGATCGGGCGGCGGACCTTCTTGTAGGGCCGCTCCTTGAAATTGCGGGTCGAGAGCGCGCCGGTATCGACCTCCAGCACCTCGCGCGCGATCGGCTCGAAGGCCGCGCGGAAATGCTGCATCGACTTGACGATCAGCGTCGATTTCCGGGTCGGATCGACGCCGAGCGAGGTGAACTGGGCGAGGTCGGTCGCCTGGCCGTTATGGGTGATGACGATGATCTCGACGTCGTCGACCCGCAGCAGCGCGGAGAGCCCATAATTGCGCCAGGTGCCGCCGGCCATCGGGCCGTAGCAGATGAAATGGCCGTCGGTCAGCGCCACGACATGGGCGTCGAGATCGAGCGGCCCGCCGCCCATCGTTGGATCAACCTTGCCGCCGAGCTTGATCCGGCCGCGATTGCCGACGCCGATCGCCTGGGCGGCCAGCGCCGCCTCGGGATCACAGATCGCATGGAAGCCGACATTCTTCAGCTTCGCCGCCAGCACGGCGCGCAGCAGACTGGTGGCGTCACCATAGGCGCCGGAGCCGGGATTGTCCGAGTAGTCCGAGATTACCAGCGGCTTGTAGCCGGGCTTGCCAGAATCGACCTCACCGGCCTTGGCGCGGGTGATCGCTTCGACCAGCGGCGTGAAATGGATCGAGGAGAAGCGGCGCTGCTCCCAGGCATAGTCCATCAGCTCTTCGGCGATGTCTTGAGCCTTGCTGCGATCATCGGCCGTGACCGCTATCGAGGGGCCGATATCGTGGACGTCCGCCGAGGAGAATCCGGCCTGGACGCTGACGACCAGCGCATCGCCGGAGGCTTCCAGCGCATCGCCACGGCGCAGCAATTCGAGGAAGGGCGGCGAGGTGGTGCGGCCGCCATCGAGCGCGTAGAGGATGGGGCGCCGGGCGAGCGCGACCTTGGGCTTGATCTCGCCCTTCATCGCGCGCTGCAGCAGTTCGGCCGCCTGCCAAGTCCGCTCGTACTGGTCGATATGGGGATAGGTCCGGTAGGAGATCAGCGCATTGGCGTTGTCGGCCATCAGCTCTGTCACCGTCGCATGCAGATCGAGCACCACGACGACAGGAACATCGGGTCCGATGCGCTTGCGCAGGCGCGCCAGCAGCTCGCCCTCGCCGTCATCCGAGCTTTCCGTCGCCATCGCACCGTGGAGATGCAGCAGCACGCCGTCGACGCCCGAGGCGGCATCGACGATCTGGCCGGCGAAGAGGTCGAAGGCGGCATTGGTGACGCGGCCGGACGGGTTGGCGCCGGTCACCAGCGGATGGACGAGGCTCCAACCGAACTGGTCGGCCGCCTCGAAGGCCGCCCCCATCGAGGTCCGCGTGCCGCGGAAGGCACTGGGGATCTCGTTGTCGCGATAGGCGCCGTGGGCCCTGAAGGTAGCCTCGTCCGTGAGCTGAACACTGAAGGTGTTCGTCTCATGCATGAATTCGGCTATCAGCACCCGCCGCGTCATCGACTTTCCGCTCCCGCTCAATTTTTTTGACATTTTTGGCAAGCCCCCTACGGCATTGCCACCATTTTCCCTGCATACGTGCTCGCAGATCCCGTCGCTTGTCCAGCGACGGTGAATATGCTGAACTCGACGGAACCATCTTGGGCATTGGCGCATTCTCTCGCGACGCTCCGCGAGTCCCTGCCCATGACCGCTTCCCGAACCACCGGCCGCCGCCAGCGCCTGCGCCGCGTTTCGGCAGCCGAGCTGACCATCCGCCGCGTCCGTCATGGCCGCTCTTTCAGCTATCGGGATGTCGAGGACCGGCCCGTCAAGGATGAGGCGACGCTGGCCCGAATCCGCTCGCTCGCCATCCCCCCGGCCTATCGGGACGTGCGCATCGCCTCCGATCCGATGGCGCATCTCCAGGCGGTCGGCCATGACGAAGCCGGACGCCTCCAGCACCGTTACCACCCCGACTGGGAGCGGGTTCGGGAACGCCGCAAGCTGAAGCGTCTCGGCCGGCTGATCGCCGCCTTGCCGAAGCTGCGAGCCCGCATCGCGAAGGATCTGCGCGCCCGCCCGCTTAGCCGCGACAAGGCGCTAGCCTGCGCCGCCGCCATCATCGACCGCTGCCATATCCGCGTCGGCAACGAGACCTACGCCAGGGCCCACGGCAGCCATGGCGCCTCGACCTTGCTGAAGCGGCACGTCGACGTCAAAGGCGCGCGGATCGCGCTGCATTTCCGCGGCAAGAGCAGCAAGGACATCGCCTGTACGATCGAGGACAAGGCGCTGGGCCGCGCCCTGACACGCATCGCCGCCCTGCCAGGCCGGCGCCTGCTGCAATACAAGCGCGACGACGGCAGCGTCGCGCCGATCCGTGCCGCGGAGATCAATAATTACCTGCGAGCGGCCTGCGGCGAGCCGGTGAGCAGCAAGGATCTGCGGATGCTCGCCGCCAACGCCGCCGCCGCCGAACTGCTGCTCGCCAGCGAGCAGGCGGTCAGCGAAACCGGCCGCAAACGCCAGCTCGCAGACATCATGCGCGCGATCTCCGAGCGGCTGGTCAACACGCCCGCAGTGGTGCGCAAGAGCTATGTGCACGCCATCGTCATCGACGCCTATGCCAGCGGCCGGCTGCAACGCAGCTATGAGACGGTGCGCGCCAGCGGCCATTGCTCGCGCATCGAGCGGGCGCTCGGCCGGCTCGCCGGCTGACCAGCGCAACGGCTGCGGCGGAACAATGGCGCCCCCGCAGGGCTTGGTTCCGAAAACCCTCTCAAGGAGAGCCGCCATGACGCAAGCCGATAACCGCGACGACAATCCGAACACGGCCAGGGACGACCGGCGCGAAGCCCGTCTCGCCGAAGCCGGCACCGCCTCACCCTCCGTCGACAGGCGCCGGGCGAGCGATCACACCGACGTCCACGACCCGGGGAGCGATGCGAACGAGACCGCCGACGGCCTCAACGAAAGCGAGGAGGCATTGAGACACGCGATCGAGGACGTCGCCAGCGGCGGCTCACCCGACGAGCCGACCGAAACGGTGCCCGTCTTCGACCGCCGCTCTCTGCCGCCGAAGATCTGACCGGCAATCACGGAAGGAGTTCAGTCATGATCAACCGCACCGTCTCTCCCAAGCCGATCGCCACGCCTCAGCGTCCGGGCCAATCAGCGCATGAGGAGGGGCGGCCTGGCCCATCGCCCGCATCGGAGCACCCCACGGGGCCGGCTCCGCCCTTCGACCCGGATGAGGAAGAGGTGCGCCAGAGCGACGATGCCCGGGGGACGAACGCCAAACGTGCACACGGTTCGTGAGTGCGAGGCAAGGCGCTCTGCGGGCTCCGTCGACTGCTCCCGTCATCAGAAGCCACTTGACGGCGTCCCGACCGGGTATCGTCGGAATAATCTCTCAAGCGACTGTAATAATTGACTAATTTATTTTTCCAACCTCGTGGAACCGACCCTCGTGATTCGACGTTCCCCCGCTGCTGAGTTTTGCGGCGGAGACTGAGATGGACGAGGACAGGATCAAGCGGATCGCACGGGCGATGTGCCGCGCAGCCCGGATCGACCCCGACAAGCCGGCCGGGAACAAGGGCCCCTTCACCATGTCGATGCAGGCGCCGGGACATGACACCCCGCAACCGGCATGGATGCTGTTCCGGCAGGAGGCAGCGCGCTTCGCCGCCCGTCATCGGGATATCGCGCAGACGCTCTGACCATTCGGTGGCGGCCATCCGCAGGCATGCGGCGATGGCTATTCGAAGGCCCGGACCTCCCTGCGGAGGCCGGGCCTTCCAGTGTCCGGCCCTGCAGGGCCGCAATCCCTAGAGGCTCTTGAAGCTCGGATAATAGCCGCGAAAGCTGGTCTCGAGGATGGTCGCGCCGCCGCGCTGCTTCAGCGCCTCGGCAGCCGCGATACCAATCTGCGCCGCCTGACCGGGCGCGCCGCTCTCCGCCGCGACGACACGCTCGGCACCGTCGATCGAAGTGACCTGGGCATGCAGCGTCAGGTCTCCCTCCCGCCATTCCGCGCAAGCTCCGACCGGCAGGCTGCAACCCGCGCCCAGCGCATGCATCATGGCCCGTTCGGCCTCGACCTCCGCCCGCGCCTGGGGACACTCGATCGCCTTGAGCACCGCGATGACGGCATCGTCTTCAGCCCGCGCTTCCAGGCCGAGCGCGCCCTGCCCCACCGCATAAGGGAAGGTCATCGGGTCGAGAACCTCCGAAGAGGCGCCGTCGAGCCCCAGGCGCTTCAGCCCGGCATGGGCGAGGATCACGGCGTCGAGCCCGTCCTCGCCATCGATCTTGGCCAGGCGGGGTCCGACATTGCCGCGGATCGGTACGACGGTGACATCGGGCCTCAGGCTGAGGATCTGCGCCCTGCGCCGCAGCGAGCCGGTGCCGACACGCGCTCCTTGCGGCAGGGCCTCCAGGGTGGTGCCGCAGAGGCCATCGCGCGGATCCTCGCGCGGCGGCACCGAGGCGAGGGTCAGGCCGTCATGCAGGGTCGTCGGCAGATCCTTCAGCGAATGCACGACGAAGTCGACCTCGCGATTGACGAGCTGCTGCTCGTGCTCGATGGCGAAGACGCCGACCATGCCGAACTGATGGAATTCCGACTTGCGGTCCTTGTCGGCGATCGTCGCGATCTGGCACAGCGTGAACTCGGCCTGCGGGAACCGCGCCTTGATCAGGCCCATGACATGGTTGGTCTGAGCCATCGCCAGCGGGCTGCGGCGCGTGCCAATCCTCAGATGCATCGGCTGAACTTTCGTCTCGGTCTGGTCCGCGGCCGCGTCGAAGCCTGCGGCCGGTGTCGTATCGCGCCGCTATATCAGCCGCCCGAGGCGCTGACGAGAGCACCACCCGGCGTCATTCCGCTGCGCGCTCCGAAGACTGCAGCCTGCGAAGAGCCCGCTCCAAGACCTCATGAACCCGCTGCTCCTGCATCTGGGCGACATTGAAGCGCATGAACTCGCCGGCCGACTGGCCCACGCTGAAGACGTTCCCCGGCGCGAGCACCACGCCCTCGGACAGCGCCAGGCGCGACAGCTCCGCCGCATCGACGCCCTCCGGCAGCCGGCACCAGAGATAGAAGCCGCCCCGCGGCATCAGCCAGGGCCGGATGCCGAGCGCCTGCAGCCGCGCCGCCTCGCTGCGCCTGGCCCGTGCAAGCCGGCGGCGGACATCCTCCATATGCTTGCGATACCCGCCGCCGGCGAGCAGGTCGGCGATCAGCCCGCACGCGATGGGGCTCGGACCGCCGAAGCTGGTGGCGATCTGCAGGTCGACGAGCCCCTCGATCCAGTCCGGGCGGGCCGCGACATAGCCGCAGCGGACCGAGGCCGATAGCGTCTTGGAGAAACTGCCGATGCGGATGACCCGGTCCAGGCCGTCGAGCACGGCGAGCCTGGGCGACGGCTCCGGCTCGAAATCCGCGAAGATCTCATCCTCGACGATGATCATGTCATGCGCGGCAGCGACGCGGAGCATGCGGTAGGCGACCTGCGGCGACACCGTCACCCCGGTCGGATTGTGAAGCGCCGCGTTGGTGAGATAGAGGCGCGGCCGTTCCGCACCGACGACGTTTTCGAAAGCTGCGAGATCGGGGCCGTTCGGGGTGTAGGGTACGCTCAGCAAGCGCAGCTGATGCGCCCGCAGCAAGGCACGGAAGTTGAAATAGCAGGGATCGTCGACGAGCACGGCATCACCGGGCTGGAGCAGAAGGCGGCAGAC
>NZ_MKSQ01000016.1:0-105525 GCF_001898115.1 Allobosea sp. 67-29
TCGGTCCTCCTGTCTGCCAAAAGACATACTTCAGGGTGGACCAATTCAACGGGGGGTGGATCACATGACTAAGCGACCCCTAACCGCGCGTCAAGCATAAATTCCTACATTAGGATCATATACATTCCCTTTGTCAGCGACCCCAGCCGTGCGCGCTCTCGACGCAGCGGGAGATCGCTTGGAGCGCAGCAAAGCCCAGATTGGACTGCGGTCTCTCAGAACGTGCTGCCGACTTGCGACGATCCCTGCCCGAGCGCTGACAAATCCCTGCCAGGATCAAAGGAAATTCCCTGCCCGCCGCCCGACGCTTCGCGCAGAATCTCTGCAATTTCAGGCGTGTAGGCCAGAAGATCCCTGGCCACGCTGGCGTGACGTCAGCAGGCTTCCCTGCAAATTCCCTGTTAGCTGGGAAAGCGCCACATCATGTGCAGGCCGCCCCGGCGGCCTTGACCTCCGCGGGGCGGACGAGCATTCGCCGGCTACTTCGCTTTCGACGCCTCGTACAGCGCCTTCGTCTCGGCATTCATTGGATAAAGCCCCGGCAGCGAGGCACCCTCGTCGACCTTGGTCATGATCCAGGCTTCCATGCGCTCCTGCTCGGACGCCTCGGCCAGGACCGCCTCGAGGAGCGCGGCTGGAATCAGGACGGCGCCGTCCTGGTCGACGACGATGATGTCGTTGGGGAAGACCGCCACGCCACCGCAGCCGATCGGCTCCTGCCAGGCGACGAAGGTGAGCCCCGCGACGGAGGGCGGCGCGGCGACGCCGCGGCACCATACCGGCAGGTTGGTATCGAGCACGCCGGCGACGTCGCGCACCACGCCGTCGGTTATCAGCGCAGCGACACCGCGCTTCTGCATGCGGGCGCAGAGGATGTCGCCGAAGATGCCGGCATCGGTCACGCCCATTGAATCGACCACCGCGATGCAGCCTTCCGGCATCGCCTCGATCGCGGCGCGGGTGGAGATCGGCGAGGCCCAGGAGGCCGGCGTTGCCAGATCCTCGCGGGCCGGCACGAAGCGCAGCGTGAAGGCCGGGCCGACGAGGCGCGGCTGCCCGGGTCGCAACGGGGTCGCGCCGCGAATCCAGACGTTGCGCAGCCCCTTCTTCAGCAGGACGGTGGTCAAGGTCGCCGTCGAGACGGTCTTCAGGGTTTCGATCGCTTCGGCGGTCAACGTCATCGGGACATGCTCCTGGCTGTTGCCGGGACGTTACAGCAGCCACTCCGAAAACCGCATGCGGTTTTCGGAGAAAGCCCATGCGGCAGCGGGGGTGTCATCGCCGTGCTGAGGCTCGGTGCACCCTGCAGGGCGATCGGCATTCCCTTCGGGCGTGACGATTCGCTGCGGAGCGCGTGGGCCCGCAAAGGGGCTCGAACCCGCCGGCTTCTCAGACCAGTTCCGAGGCGAGCTTGGAGATCAGGCTGTTGGAGAGGATGATGGGCAGACCTGCTGCCGCAGCCGCCCGGCGATGGTCCTCCACGAAGCCCATGCAGTCCATCAGCAGGATCCTGGCCCCGCGAGCGCGGAGGTCTTCGGCCGCGTGGGTGACGGCTGCGAGATCACCCTGGTAGGGCGAGGCTGCCGCACAGACCGGCGGCAAGGTCAACGGCTTCCACTTGGCCGCCTCGCTGGCGATCTGCTCGGCCAGCGGCACGATGATGCCGAGCTGGGCGCCGGAAATCAGCGCAGCCACCGTCGGCGGCAGGATGCGGT
Source organism: Allobosea sp. 67-29 (assembly GCF_001898115.1). GTDB lineage: Bacteria > Pseudomonadota > Alphaproteobacteria > Rhizobiales > Beijerinckiaceae > Allobosea. The sequence goes on from NZ_MKSQ01000016.1 coordinate 1,716, forward strand.
CGGGCTCGAGGAAACGCGCCTGCCTCGTCCGCAGCGTCTCGAAATGGCCGGTACACAACATCAGGATGGTGGTGCAGCCCTCCGCCTCGAGCGCATGAAGCTTGCTCTGGGCGGCGGCCTCCGTCCGGGCCCGGTCGATGATCACCGACGAGCCGTCCAGCAGCTTGGTGATAAGGACCGGCTGGCCTGGAACGGGCGCGAAATCCTGCTCGATCGCGCTCCGGCCAAGGCCGTCGAGGACGCCCGCATGGATGCGCGGCAGATCGGCAGGCAGAACCGCATCGAGGATCGGGGTGATGTCCGCACGCGGCGCCTGGCCGATCGTGAGCGTTCCGAGCTTGCCCATCGCGATGGTCCCTGTTCCGAAAGCGGTAAAGCCCCGGGACAGCCGTCCCGGGGCTTCGTTGGGTCAAGGCTTGTGGAAGTTCTTGATGACCGAATCGAAGAAGGAAAAGATCGCGTCGCCGGCGATTACACCTGCGGCGAAGACCTCCATGTCGCCCTCCCCGCTGGCGCCGCGCAGCTTCTCCCAGATCAGCCGGCAGAGGATGCCTGCCAGCACCGCCCAGCCCGCCATCGGGAAGGCAATCAGCAGGCCGGTGGCGAAGAGCACGCCGATCTGCCGCTTCGGGCCGCCGATGAACTGCAGGATCGCGCCGGGGATCGCCCAGAGGAAGAGGTGCCAGGCGACTCCCGGTGCCACGCCGGCCTTGATCGTCGCGGCATAGACCTTGTCGACCGGCGCGATGAGATTGCGGTCGAAATAGGACTGGTAGGAGAACAGCACCACGGCGCCGGCGATGATGAAGGCGAACATCGCCGCGAAGAGCTGCTGGCGACGGCCGTCACGCTCGAAAACCGGATCGGCCCCGTTGCCGCGCAGCAGGTAGCCGGCCTTGAGGTCGTAGCCCATATCGGCGAAGGCAGGCCCCGTCGCGGCGGAGAAGCCGACGAGCAGGGCGAGCGCCGGCATGGGAAAGCCGATCAGCATGCCGATGATCAAGGTGATCAGCGCCACCGCGAAAGCCGGGAACCAGCCGGAATGCATCGCGGCGAGGCCGACGATCAATTCGTGCACATAGGCTGCAAAGGCCGCATAGAGCACGAACAGGATCAGCATGCCGATCGACATGTCGGTCATCAGCCCGCCGACAACAGCGATGAACACCGCGATCACGAGATAACCGATGGTGCCGAGGCCGAGCGCACGGCGCACCTCGGCGTCGCCGACGCCGGCCGTGGCATCGCCCGAGGCGCCCTTGTCACCGCCCCGAAACAGCAGGACCGCGACCTGGAACAGAGCGACCAGGCCCGCGCCGATCATGAAGCCGTGCGGGATATAGGCGGCCATCAGGTCGCCCTTGGGGATGATGCCCGCGAAGGCCTCGCCGCCGAAGAGCTGGCCGGAATAGCCGCGCAGCAGCAGGCCGATGCCGAACATCGTCAACGCCCAGATATTGCCGATGAAGGCGACGCCGAAGGCGGACATCGGGATGCCGGTCACCGCCGCCGAGCCGGCGAAGCCGATCCAGGCGAGCGGGACCTTGATGAAGGACACGACCATGCTCGCGACGAAGCCGACCCCCATCAGCGCGGCCTTGCGCCCACCCTCGTCGCCGGCCTTGATCGCCTCGGCGGCGGCGACGCCCGGAGGCCAGGCGCCCTGCGCCGGGAAGACGCGGGAATCGAACATCCGGTAGAGCAGATAGCCGTCGAGAAGCATGGCGAAAAAGGCACCCGCCAGCATCGGCAGCACCAGGTCCGGCCGATTTAGCAGCCAGGGGATGCCGACCGGCAGGAGCAGGCTGTTGGCGGCACCGAAGGTGGCCGAGGAGATCGCGCTCTGGGCGAGGTTCTGCACATGGATCGAGCGGTAGCGCATGAATGCGGCAAGCGGGATGCGCGCCAGCGCCATCGCCGCGAGCGCGCCGATCAGCGAGGTGTTCGCGGTGATGCCGAGCGACACGAGCAGCTGCATGCCGATGATCGCGCCGAAGACGCAGAGCACGGCGATGAACAGCAACGTCGCCGGCTCGAACAGGCTGGGGTGCCGCCGAGGCACCCCGTCATTCTGATGTGTCATGCCTCAGTCCCCTCATGGCCCCTGTCGGGCTGTTGTCGATTTCGTTGCCAGTCCTCAGGCAACCAGGATGCCGGCCTTGGCTTCGCCGACGTCCTGCGTGGCATGCGCTCCCTGCACGCCGTAATCGCGCTTGGCCGCATCGGGAGAGACGAACCCGAGCGCGATGTCGCGGGCGATCGCCTCCCGCGAGCGCTCGGAGGCCGGGCCGTAGCCGGCGCCGCCGGCGAGCACGAGCTCCACGATCTCCTGCGGCTGACGAACCTGGACGAGCTCGCCGGTGCCGACGTCCTTCAGCACATGGCCCTGCTCGTCGATTACCCGGCCCGACGCCCCGCCGCCGGCCTTGCCACCGAACAGGCCCGGGATCGGATTGTTGACCCCTTCCGGATAGAGCGAGACCAGCGTCGGCAGGCCGTCATCCGAGAGCTTGCGCAGCCGCACGCGCTGGCCGAGGCCGCCGCGATGCTGGCCGGCGCCGCCGGAATCGGTGAGATAGGTCTTCTCGACCACAAGCACCGGCACCCGCGATTCGAAGGTCTCGATCGAGGTGTTCGCGGCGGAAGTCGGGTAGAGCAGGCCGGACTTGCCGTCGCCCTGGGCCGAGCCGCCCTGGCCGCCGCCGCAGAACAGCATGTCGGAATAGGTGTCGCCAGCCGCGTCCCGGCCATAGACGCTCGCCGCCACCGGCAGACCGGTGAAGGCCTGCACCTGCTTCGGCGCCGCTTCCGACAAGGCGCGGAAGATGTTCGGCGCCAGATACCAGCCGGTGCGGGTGCGCAGATTCACCGCCAGCGGCTTGTCGCAGTTGAGGATCGAGCCCTTCGGCGCATCGACCGTGAAGGCACGGTAGCAGCCGGCATTGCCGCGGACATTCGGCGTCAGCATGCATTTCAGCGGGTAGGTGGCGTGCGCCATCGTGTAGTTGAGCGTGCAGTTCAGCCCGCCCTGCGGCAGCTGAGGCGGGGCGCCCGCGAAGTCGAGATGGATCGTGTCGTCCTTCACCGTCAGCGCCAGCGGGTAGTGCATCGGCGTGCCCAGCGGGTTGTTCGAAGCGGTGCCGTGATAGACCCCGTCCGGAATGGCACGAATGGCGTCGCGCATCGCCTTCTCCGAGCGACTCTGCACGACATGGGCGAGCGCCCTCAGGTCCTGCATGCCGTAATCGGTGAGGAAGGACTGGAGCCGCTCGGCGCCGATGGCGTTCGCCGCGACGAAGGAGTGCAGGTCGCCGAGCACCTGCTCGGAATTGCGCACGTTCTCGCCCAGCAGGCGCACCAGCGTCTCGTTGATCCGGCCCGCTTCGTAGAGCTTCATCGGCGGGATCTGGAAGCCTTCCTCGTAGATCTCGCGGGCCCGCAAGCTGTCCTTCGTGCCCCCGATATCCGAGACATGGCCGACCGTGCCCATCAGCCCGACGACGCGGCTGCCGAGGAAGACCGGCGTCACCACCGCGATGTCGAAGAGATGGCCGGCGCAGAGCCAGGGATCGTTGGTGATCAGCACGTCGCCGGGCTTCAGCGTGTCGGCCGGATAGCGCTCCAGCAGCGCCTTGACCGCGCGCGGCAGCGTCAGGTTGAAGACCGGCATGGCGCGGGGCGAATGTGCCAGCGTCTCGCCTTCGGGATCGAGCAGTTCGCAGGCGAAATCCTGCGCTTCCGAGATCACCAGCGAGAAGGCGGTGCGGCAGACCGTCAGCCACATCTCCTCGACGACGTTGATCATCCGGCTCCACATGATCTCCAGCGAGATCGGATCGGCCTCGATCCGGCGCGCGGCCTCGGCCAGCGGCATGTCGGCGGTGATCGTGGTCTCGGCCGCGTTCGGCTGTGCGACATGGACGATGAGGTTCAGGACGTCGTCGATGCTGACGCTGTCGCCGGGCGGCACGATCGTGGTCGATTCGCGCTCCTCGATGATCGCCGGTCCCTTGACGGTGTCGCCGGAACGCAGCGCGTAGCGGTCATAGACCGAAGCCTCGCTCCAGCCGCCCTCGAACCAGGCCTTGCGGCTGCCTTTGACCTTGTTGGTAGCGTCGCCGCCACCGGCCGCGCCGGAGAGCGAGAGCGTCGGCACCGGGCCGGCACTGCGGACGCGGAAATTGATCGCTTCCAGCCGCGCGCCCTCATAGACCGAGGTGTAGCGGGCGGAATAGGCCTTGCTGAACGCCGCGCGGATGGCCTCCAGGCTCGACGTATCGATAGTGCCTGATGGTAGTGGCACGGAGATGTCGTGCATCTGGCCGACGAGGCGCATGTCGGCCGTGCGCTCGACCGTGACGTCGTCGGACTTCACACCGGCTTCGGTCAGGTGCTTGCGGCCTTCGACCTCGAGATCGCGGAGCACGGCATTGACGGAAGCCGCATCGAAGCCCTCGGAGAACTCGACCGGCAGCGAGCGCACCATGTCGAAGGAGAGCGGCGCGGCCAGGAAACCGAGCGCGGAGGCCGCGCCCGAGGCCGGCGGGATGATGACCTGCTTGACGCCAAGCACGCGGGCGACATCGACGGCATGGGCCGGGCCGGCACCGCCGAAGCCGACCATCGCGTAATGGCGGGGGTCCTTGCCCTTCTCGACGAGATGGACGCGGGCGGCGGCGCCCATGCTCTCGACCACGACCTTGTGGATGCCCCAGGCAGCTTCCTCGATCGAAAGGCCGAGCGGCGCAGCGACGGTCGAGACGGCCTTGCGCGCCGCCTCCAGGTCGAGCGCCATGCGCCCGCCCAGGAAGAAGCCGGGATCGTAATAGCCGAGCACGAGATTGGCGTCGGTCACGGTCGGCTTGGTGCCGCCCATACCGTAGCAGGCAGGTCCCGGATCGGAGCCGGCCGAATGCGGGCCGACCTTGAGCAGGCCGACCTCGTCGATCGCGGCGATCGAGCCGCCGCCGGCGCCGATCTCGATCATGTCGATGACGGGCGCCTTGATCGGCAGGCCGGAGCCCTTGGCGAATCGGTTGACGCGGCCGGCCTCGAGCATCGGCGCGATCTCGGCGCGGCCATCCTCGATCATGCAGGCCTTGGCGGTGGTGCCGCCCATGTCGAAGGAGATCACGTCCTTGTGGCCGGCGAGTTCGCCGAAAAGGGCCGTGGCGAGGCCGCCGCCGGCGGGGCCGCTCTCCAGCAGGCGGATCGGGAAGGTGCGCGCTGTCTCGGGCGAGACGAGGCCGCCGGCCGAATGCATGAGCGTCAACGAACCGCGGAAGGAGCGGGCCGCAAGCTCGCGCTCCAGGCGCTGGAGGTAGCGGCGCATCAGCGGCTGGACATAGGCATTGGCCGCCGTGGTGACGAAGCGCTGATACTCCCAGATCTCGGCGACGACCTCGCTCGACAGCGAGACGGTCAGCTCCGGGCAGGCCTCGCGGACGATCCGGCCGGCTTCCTGCTCATGAGCAGGGTTGCGGTAGCTGTTGAGGAAGCAGATCGCGATTGCCTCGCAGCCGGCGGCTTCGAGCTCGCGGGCGGCCTTGCGCACGGCGTCCGCGTCGAGCGCGGTGACGACCTGACCGTCGCGATCCATGCGCTCGGCCACTTCGAGGCGATGCTCGCGCGAGACCAGCGGATCGGGGAAGGTCAGGAACAGGTCGTAGATGTCGTAGCGCTGCTCCGTCCCCATCTCGAGGATGTCGCGGAAGCCTTTGGTGGTGATCAGGCCGAGCTTGGAGCCCTTGCGCTCGATCACGGCATTGGTGACCAGTGTCGTGCCGTGGACGATGTCGCCGACATCGGCCAGCGTGATCCCGGCCATCTCGACGAGTTCGCCCAGCCCGATCAGCGCCGCCTCGGAAGGATCGTGCGGGGTGGTCAGGCGCTTGTGCAGGCGGACGGAGCGTTCCTGCGAATCGTAAAGGATGAAGTCGGTGAAGGTGCCGCCGATGTCGAAGCCGATGCGCCAGCGATTGCTCATGGAGCGGTCTCCGCGATTGAAAGATCCAAGGGATAGAAGCGCTTGTCCTGGGTGAGCGCCGCGATTTCGGCGGCCCCCTGCCCCAGCGAACGAATGATGGCGAGGCGTTCGGCCGGCTCGACGATGGCCGCCGGGAACGACATGCAGAGCGCGACCTCGTCGCCCGTAGCGGGGTCGCCCACCGCGACGGAGACGGCATGCACGCCGCGCACCGCCTCGTCATGGGATTCGGCGAAGCCGGTACTGCGGACGACGGCGAGACGCGCGAGCAATTCATCCATGTCCCGGGGAGCCGTGTCCGAGGGCGCCGCGAATCCTCCGGGATAGAGCGCGCGCACCTCCTCGTCCGTCAGGCGAGCGAGCAGGGCACGTCCGGTGCTGGAGGCGAAGGCCGGGATGCGGTCACCGATTGCGGTGACGACCCTGAGCGCATGCCGGCCGGGATGGGCGGTAACGGCGACGATGTCGGCGGCCCGCCGGACGCTGATGTAGCCGGTATGGCCGATCCGATCCGAGATGTCCCCGACCACGGCGTCGGCGCGGTCGATCAGCGAGGCGGCGAAACGATAGATCTGGCCGACCTGGTTGAGCAGCAGCGAAGGACGGTAGCGCTTGCTGTCGCCGACAGTCTCGAGAAGTCCCTCGTCCCGCATCGCCCGGAGCAGGCGCGAGGCATTGCTCTTCGGCATGCCCAGAAGCGTGACCAGATCCGTGACGGTGACATCGTGCCGCGTGCTGGAAAAGCAACGAAGCACCTCCGCAGCCGCCGACAGGATCGACATTCGCTCGCCTCTCAATATTCCAAAAAATGGAACTTAAGTTCCATTAATAGAAACATGGCATCGAAATGGCGCAGCGTCAATCAGCCGCGGACGAGCGACAGAGGCTTTGGATGGAGCTTGGGAGGTAGACGGCGCAGGATCAGGCGTGCGGCCTATCGGCGCCCAGTTCGGCACAGGGCGCGCGGAAAGCCGCGTCCGGGCTACGGCTGCGGGTTTTCAGGCCTGCTGCATCCGAAGGGATATCCGGAACCTGGCGGCGTTCGCAGTCGACGGCGGCGCGCCGATGTCGGGTCAATGTCGATAAGTCGAACAGCGACGATCTCGCGCTCTTAAGTTCTCCCGCACGGGCATCTGGGGGTCCGCTCGGCAGCGATACCCGGCGAGCCGGAGATAGGTCTGGTCAGCGGGCAGCGGAACGCGATTGCCCTGCGGCAGGGCGCCGGCGGCGGCCCCCCGCTCAGCGGGGCTCCTCGACATAGGTCGCGACGAAGCGCACCAGTTCGCTCTGACGCGCCGTGCCGGTCTTGGCAAACAGTCGCTGTAGATGCGTGCGCGCGGTCGTCGGGGCGATGCCAAGCCGCTTGGCTGCGATGATGGTGTCGAGCCCCTCGACGATCAGGGCCAGCATGCGTTCCTCTGTCGGGGTCAGACCGCAGGCTTCGGCGACCTCGCCGAGCTTGCGGCCCATCGCGATCTCCGGATCGTCCACCGAGAGCACGAAAAGGTCGATGCTCTCGAGGTGAACGGCTTCGATCGCGACCTGGCGTCCGCAGCGAAGCGAGAGCGGCAGACGCGCCTCGCCCGGCCATCCGCCGGTTCCGCAGCGCTTCAGCCAGGACATCAGCCGCGCCATGAATTCCTTGTCGGATGCGGTGAAGCGATCCGCGCCGCCCAGCCCGTCGTTCTGCAGGGCCTGGGCGCCGCGATTGCTGAACTGGACGTTCAGCCTGGCGTCGATGACGAAGACCGGCTTCGACGCATGGGGCGTCGCCACCGGGGGCATGTCGCCGCGACCGGAAAACGGGGCGCAATCCGGCCGAACTGGAACCGCGAACTGGAGCGACATCGACGACCCATCCCTCTTGCCCGGGACCGCTGCTTCGCCTTGGTGCCGGCCGGATCATCCAGCCGAAGCGGGCAAAGCGCGCGTCCATATGCCTTCGTCGCGCCAGGGGTGAGGAAGGTTCAAAGCGTCAGATGGGTTTTTGGATTGTTATTGGACTTGTTAAAATGCGCGAGACCAAGCTCCGCTCAGCTCTGCAGCGAGAGTCGGTAGGTGTATGTGTCGCCCCGGAACAGCCCCTCGACATATTCGAGCATATCACCGTCCGCACCGTAGCTGCGGCGCTTGATCAGCAGGCAGGGGACGGGCTTGCTGAAACCGAAGATCGCGCATTCCTCGGCGGTGGGCGCCGCCGCCTCGATCGTCTGGTCGCAACGAACGAGCGGCATGCCTAGCTCCGCGAGCTTGGCATAGACCGAGCCGCTGAGGTCGCTCTGTGCGAGTCCCGGGGCGCGCTCGAGGTTGTACCATGCGATCTCGCGCGACATCGGCACGCCGTCGCCGGAGCGCACCCGCACGAGCTTGAGGAAGTCGATATGGGACGAGCGGCCGAAGATCGAGGCAATCGAGCGGTCGTTGACCACCAGGCGCTCGAGGATTTGCGATGACGGCACCCGGCCGAGCTCGCGCATCTCCTCGGTAAAGCCCTTCAGCCGGTCCATGCCGGAATGCAGGCGCAGACCCGGCCCCTGCACGATCGAGCCGAGACGGCCCTGCGCACTCAGCAGCTTGCGCTCGCGCAGGGCGTTGTAGGAGCGCTGCACCGTGGTGCGACTGATGCCCAAACGCTCGGCCAGCTGCCGTTCCGCGGGAAGGGTGGTTCCGGGCGGCAGGGCTCCGTCGTCGATCAGCCTGGTCAGTTGCTCCTCGAGCTGCTGATAGAGCGGCTTGGCGGTATCGTCGCGCAGGTCCAGCAGGTCCTGGAACGACGGTTTGGGTGCGGGCAATTCAGGCTCTGTCGGTGGGGGCATGATTGTGACACAACCCGGGTAGCAGCAGTTGAGAGGGGAAGGCAAACGCGATGGCCGACGGGCCCGTGTTCGTGCTGGGCAGCTTCGTGGTCGCCTGTTCGGCGAAGGTGCCGCGCTTCCCGCGACCCGGCGAGGCGCTGGCGGCACAGACGGTCACGATCGAGCCCGGCGGCAAGGGCCTCAATCTGGCGATCATGTCGCGCCGGCTCGGCATGGTTGTGGACGGTATCCTCGCCATCGGCGACGACATGGCCGCGGCCTTCGCCGCGCCCGCGCTGGGCCGGGCCGGCTTGCCAGGCAGCATGCTCGTCGCAATCCCGGGCCCGACCGGCAGCGGCGTCGGCTTCACCGATGGGCAGGGCGAGACCAGCGTGGCGATCGCCAGCGGAGTCAATTCCGCCGTCACGCGCGGCCACATCCAGGCCCGCGCCGGGGCCATCGCCGGCGCCGGGCTCGTGATGGCCCAGTTCGAGACGGGCGACGACCCGATCGCGGAGGCCTTCGGCATCGCCAGGCGCGCCGGCGTCGAGACCCTGCTGAACCCCTCGCCTTTCCGGTCGATCCCGCCCGATATCCTGCGGCAGACCGGCATCCTGGTCGTCAACGAGACCGAAGCCGCCGACCTCGCGGCCGACATCGGCTGCGATCCAGCCGATGCGGGCGATCCCGCCCGCTTCGCCACGGCGCTGGCGCCGGCGATCGCTGCACGTGGCCCGGCCCTGGTCGTCATGACGCGAGGGGCGGCCGGGGCCATCGCGGTGCCTCGCTGCGGCGTCGCCGTGGCCCAGGCCGGCATCGCAGTCGACACGGTCGACGCGCTCGGGGCCGGGGATGCCTTTGCGGCCACGCTGGGCGTCGCACTCGCGCGACGACACAGCCTGGCCAACGCCATGCTGCATGCAGCCGCGGCCGGGGCGCTCACGACGACCCGCCAAGGCGTCTTCGATGCCTTGCCGGGACCGGAGGCGATCGCCGAGCTGCTGGCGCGTCGCCGATTGACACCGGAATCGCGCCTGTGATTTTTGGATTGCTTTTGGACTTCACTTGACGCTTTGCTGCTGCTAGCCTGACGTTGCTGCCGCAGGGGCGCGGCAGCCATCGCCTGCGGAGAACCGTCATGCCGGCCCAGGATTTCGACACCGTCATGGCGGCGGTGGACCAGCTGATGGCCGGCGCGATGGACGAGGCGCAGATGCCCGCCGCCGCCGAGACGCTGAGGCAGCTGTTCAATGGCTCGAAAGCCTGCTTCGCCGGCTTCGGACCGCATCCGGACGACTGGGTCTCCTACGCGACCAATGTCGACGAGACCCTGCAGGCCCGCTGCTTCGGCGACCTCGCCCAGGACTTCATCGAGATGGGTCTCGCGCTGCGCCACATCCCGCTGGGTCGGGTCTATCTCGACCATGAGGTCCATGGCCGGGAGGCCCTGCAGCGCAGCCGCGTATGGCAGGAATGGATGCAGCCTCAGGACATGTATGGCGGGATGGCCTGCCGCCTGGCGGAGAACGGCGAGGCGTTCTGGTTCTTCGACGTCCAGCGTGGACGGCAGCAGGAAGGCTTCGACCGCGACGATGTCGCACTTCTCGCCAGGCTGTACCCTGTCCTGCGCCGGATCGCCGATATCCGCCGCCATCTCGGCCGCGTCACGATCGAGCGCGACGAGGCCCGCGGCGCTCTCGACGCCCTCGCCATGGGCATCGTCATCCTCGATCAGGATTTGCGCATCGTCTATGCGAACGAAGGGGCCGACGAGATCCTCTCCGGGCCCGATGGCGCGCTCTCGCTGCGCCAGGGCCGCGTCTTCGCCCGCCAGCCTGCGGAGCAGCGCCAGTTCAAGCAGCTCGTCGAGGCTGCGGCCCATGACAGCCACGCGCCGCTCACCCCGCGGCGGAGCAGCCTGGTGCTGAGCGCCGGCGACCGCTCTCATTCACTCTCTGCCTGCGTCATGCCCGCGGCCTCCCCCGTGCCCGCTGGATCACATCGCAAGGTCATGGTCGCACTGCGCCGGCTCGACATGGCGACCGACATGGTCGCCTGCGCACGGCAGCTCTTCGACCTGACCGAAACCGAAGCCAAATTCGCCTCCGCCCTCGCGAGCGGATTGTCCCTGACGGAGGCGGCCGACACCCAGGGCGTCCGGATCTCCACCGCGCGAACCCATCTGGCGCGCATTTTCCAGAAGACCCATACGCGCCAGCAAAGCCAGCTCGTCTCGCTCCTGCGCAGCGCGGCCCTCCCCCTCCGCGCCGGCTGAGCCCGATCCGGCGGCGTCCCCCCGGGCCGCCGGTTCCTGCACTGCTCGAGGGAAAGGCTAATCCGCTCCCACAAACGGTCCCATCATCCAAATGGCGGAGAGAACGCTAAAGTTGTTCAGGCCGGCTTACCGGGCCTGTGCAGGCGGCCGCCGGTCAGCGGCCGGGGAACGCCGGTCGTCGAGGGCAGGCTGAGCGGCAGGTTCCGGAGCGAGCGAATCGCGAAATAGGCGAAGATCTGCGCCTCCAGCGCGTCGCCGTTCCAGCCGACGGTCTCGACCGGCTCGACCGGCACGCCGAGGCGCTCGCCGAGCCGTGCCATGAAATGCCGGTTCAGCCGCCCGCCGCCGCCGACGAGCCAGCGCCGCGGCCGCTTCGGCACATGGCGGAGCGCCGCGACGATGCTCTCAACGGTGAAGGCGGCGAGGGTCGCGGCCCCGTCGGCATCCGAGAGCGGCTCGACCACCCGGGCGCGGCGGTGGAAATCATTTCGGTCCAGCGCTTTCGGCGCGGGCCTGTCGAAATACGGATTGGCCATGAAGCCCGCCACGAGTTCGTCATGGACGCGGCCGCTCGTGGCGAGCGCGCCATCGGCATCGTAGGGCCGGCCGAGGCGACGCTGCATGAAATCGTCGAGTATGGCGCTCGCCGGACCGGTATCGAAGGCTATGACCGTGTCGCCATCGACATAGGTGATATTCCCGACGCCGCCGAGGTTGAGCACCATCACGGGCTGCTCGAGCTCCTGCGCCAGGGCACGATGATACAGCGGTGCGAAGGGAGCGCCCTCGCCGCCGGCCGCAACATCGGCGTCACGGAAGCGGTCGACCGTCGGGATGCCGAGCGCATCGGCCACCGCCTGCCCGTTCATGAGCTGCCGGGTGAAGCGGCGTTCGGGACGGTGGTAGATCGTCTGGCCATGCAGGCCGACGAGATCGACGGCGCCGAAATCAAGCCCCTGGTCGTCGGCATAGCTGCGGATGGCGGCGAGATGATCGGCCGTGACCGCCGCCTCGAGTTCCGCGAGCGGTTCGGATGCGGCCCTCTCCGCATCGGCGATGACCGCCTGCAAGGCGCGGCGTGTCTGGTCGCGATAGGGATAGGAGGCACCGGCGCCGAAGGCGAGCCGGTCGCGCCCGTCGCTCGTCACCAGCGACACGTCGATGGCATCCATCGAGGTGCCGCTGATCACGCCGATCGCGGTCAGAATCGCGGATGGGTCAGAAAGACGATCCGCCAATCGCGGCTCCTTGCGGCAACGACTCACTCGCCCGGCTGCGGGCCGTCATAACCGCCGATGATGACGAGGTCGGACTTGCCGGCAGCGCTGAGATGCTTCACCGCCTCCTGATATTCCGGCGAGGCGTAGCAGGCCCGAGCCGTCTCCTCGTCCTTGAACTCGATGACGACGTTGTGCTTGCGGCCCTCGCCGCGGGCGAGCTTGTACTCGCCGCCGCGGACCAGGAACTTGGCGCCGTACTTGGCGAAGGCGACGGCGTTGAGCGAGCGATACTTGCCGTAGGCCTCGTCGTTCTCGACGTCGACCCGCGCGATCCAGTAGCCCTTCGCCATCGCTCAGGCCCCCTCGACGGCGACGAGGTCGATCTCGCCCGCGCCTTCGCGCAACTTGCGGGCCTCGGCATATTCCGGCGAGAAGAGATAGGCTCGCGCCGAGGCGAAATCGTTGAACTCGATGACGATGTTGCGGGCGCGCCCCTCGCCCTCGCCGACCGTCATCTGGCCGCCGCGCACGATCGGCGTGCCGCCATAGATCTTCATCACCTCGGAAGCCTTGGCGGCATAGCCCGCCCATTTCGTGGCGTCGGTGACCTTGGCGCGGCCGATGACATATCCCTTGGGCATGGTGCTATCCGTTGGCTGAATCGGTTTCGGCGCGGAGCTTACGAAGCCGCGACGATCTCGTCCATGACCGCGCCCGCCGCTGCGCGCGGGTCTGCCGCGCGGATGATGGGACGCCCGACGACGAGATGATCGGCGCCGATGCGGATCGCCTCGGCCGGCGTCAACGTGCGCTTCTGGTCGCCGGCCGCACTGCCGGAGGGTCGGATGCCGGGGGTGACGATGACCATGTCCGGGCCGATCACGTCTCGCACGATCGCCGTCTCTGCGGCCGAGCAGACGATCCCGTCGATGCCGGCGCTGCGAGCCTGCTCGGCACGCAGACGCACGAGATCACGCACGGCGAGCCCATAGCCGGCGTCGCGCAGGTCGGTATCATCGTAAGAGGTCAGCGCGGTCACCGCGAGGAGCTTGAGTGCCGCATCGCCGCGCCCTTCGACCGCGCCGCGCATAGTCTGCGGATAGGCGTGGACAGTAAGGAAGGTGACGCCGAGCTTGGTCAGCGATTCCACGCCTTCGGTCACGGTGTTGCCGATGTCGTGCAGCTTGAGGTCCAGGAAGACCTTCTTGCCCTCGGCCACGAGTTGGCGCGCGAGATCGAGCCCGCCGGCAAAGGCGAGGCGATAGCCGATCTTGTAGAAGGTGACTCCGTCGCCCAACGTCGAGACGAGGTGGTACGCGTCCCACACGGTCGGCACGTCGAGGGCGACGATCAGGCGGTCGCGGACATCGTTGATCTTCTGGCTCATCAACCGGCTCCCTGAGTTTCGAGGGAAGGCGCATGATTCGAAGCCCGATGCAAGGGCATGCGAGCCGCGGCCTTTCGTGCGGCCAGCGGTTGCGAGCTCTGCCGATCAGGCGGTCACTCGACCGGCGTGCACTCCATCCGCACACGCTCGCCTGGCCGGCTCGCGGTCCGGCAAACGACTTTGGCCGGCAGCAGCGGCGACGGTGCAGCCGCCGGGGCGGCCGCTGCGACCGGCGCCGCAACCGGAAGCACGGACCGCGCCCGCGACGAGGCCAGTCGAGGCGCGGAGCGGGCCACCGGCTTGGCCGTTGCCCGAGGCGGCACAATCGGCAGCACCCGCTGCTCCTTGACGGTTTCGACAACCGGAGGAGCGGCGACCACCACGGGCTCAGGCTGCTCGGGAGACGAACGCCAGGGCGTCAACGAGGCCAGCCGCGTGAAGGCCTCCATGGTCGGTCGCGTGATCGACTCTGCGGTCGGCATCGACTGCATGCAGCCGGCAAGTGCAACGCCGAGAAAGCACAGAGCTGCGCGGTTCGGGATCGACAGCATCTTCGCCGCTCCTGCTGTGGACTGATCGCGAGCAGCGGGATCGTGCCCGCCCCGCCCCGGCCAAGTCAACCTTCGGTCGCATCGGCAGCAAGCAGAGCGGTCAACGGGATGACTCGAAGGCGACGACGACATGACAATGCCATGAGGGCGGGCCGCGATCGCTCAGCGCACAGCAGCTTTGTCGGAAAATGGATTCCAGCTTGCGCGCCCATGATCTAGGCGTCTCCCGCCGTTCTCTGGAGACAGCCTGCAATGTCCATCGCCGCGCTGACCGGCTTCCTGCTGCTGGCAGGGGTCGCAGCCTACGCCCAGACGCTGACGGGGTTCGCCTTCGGCCTGATCACCATGGGCGGCGTCGGCCTGACCGGCCTCCTGTCGCTGCCGGACGCGGCCGCGCTCGTCAGCGTGCTGACGCTGGTCAACGCCTCGCAGATGCTGATGAAGGGCTGGCGCGACGTCGCGTGGCGGCAATTCGGGCTGGTGATGCTGACCAGCCTCCCCTTCCTCCTCGTCGGCTTCGCCCTGCTGGGCTGGCTGGCGGGCAGCCGCGCCGATCTCCTGCGACTGGTGCTGGGCTGCACGATCATCGTCTCCAGCTTCCAGCTCGCCCGCAAGCCACAGCAGCTGGATCATGTGTCGGGGGCGCCGAGCTTCCTGTTCTTCGGCGGCATCGCCGGGCTGATGGGCGGCATGTTCTCCACCTCCGGACCGCCCGTCGTCTACCACTTCTACCGGCAGCCCATGCCGCACGCGATGGTGCGCGAGACGCTGGTGACGATCTTCGCGGTGAATGCCACGCTGCGGACCGGGCTGGTCGCGAGTTCCGGGCAGATTCCGTCCACCTCGACGCTGACGGGCCTTCTGGCCGTCCCGGTGGTGATGGCTGCGACCCATCTTGCGCGGCGCTACCCACCGCCGCTGACGCAACGCGCCCTGCGGCAGATCGTGTTCGTGCTTCTGCTGCTGTCGGGCGTGGCGCTGGCAGCGCCCGCCGTGATCCACCTCGGCCGCGGCTGAACCGCCGCCAGCGTTCAGAACTGCGGCATCTCCGGCTGCTGCGCAGTCAGGACCTGCTGGAAGACCTGATCCCAGACATCCGGCGGCTGCGCGCCCGAGACGGCGAGCTTGCCGTCGATGATGAAGAAGGGCACGCCGGTGACGCCGACCTCTCGGGCATGGTTCTCCAGCCCGATCACGGTCTCGCGCAATTCGTCATTGGCGAGTTCGTCGCGCGCGGCCTGCTCGTCGAAACCCTGCTCGACGGCGATCTGCACCAGCGTCTCGACGTCGCCGATGTCGCGCCCGTCCTGCCAATAAGCCTTGAACAGTGCCGCCTTCATCTCCGTCCCGCGCTGCACGGTGGACGCGGCGGCGATCAGCATATGCGCCATCCGCGTGTTGACGCTCTTCGTCACCTTCGCCCAGTTGAAGGTGACGCCGCTCTCCAGCGCCGCCTCGGACAGGCGCAACTCGATCTCCTTGCGCTTGCCCGGGCCGAATTTGGTGTCGAGATATTGCGTGCGGTCCATGCCCTGCTCGGGCATCTCAGGGTTGAGCTCATAGGGCAGCCAGGTGATGGCGAAGCGCTCGTTGAGCCCCCTACGGGAGAGCGCCGTCTCCAGCCGCGCCTTGCCGATGAAGCACCAGGGGCAGGCAACGTCGGAAACGATTGCGAGCGGCAACTTGTCCTGCATGTCGATATCCTTGTGCTCGTCTCGGCATCGGCTTTTCGGAACGCCGGCTGCCACTTCTTCGGGCCGATGCCCTAGGTCGGCGGATAGCGATGCCGCCCGCCCTGTCGGTCTTCGGCGATCGCTTCCGCGCCCGGCGTCTCGCAGCCGGAGAGGAAGGACGGACCCACTGGGATCTTGCCGGCGCCGCCGGGGATGTCGAGGATATAGGTCGGCTGGCACAGCCCCGAAAGGTTTCCGCGCAGGCTTTTGACCAGCGTCTGCCCCTCTTCCAGCGTCAGGCGGAAATGCGAGGTGCCGGGCGCCAGGTCGGGATGGTGCAGGTAATAAGGCTTGATCCGGTTCTCGACGAAGGAGCGCATCAGGGCGCCGAGCGTCTCGACATCGGCGTTGACGCCCTTGAGCAGGACCGACTGGCTCAGCAGCACATGGCCGGCATCGGCCAACGTCGCGATGGCCGCGCAGGCGGCATCGGTGAATTCGCGCGGATGGTTGGCGTGGATGGCGATATAGCTCGCCTTGCCGGGAATGCGCAGCGCCTTCGCGTAATCCGGCGTGATCCGGCCCGGATCGACCACCGGCACGCGCGTATGCCAGCGCGTCACCTTGATATGCGGGATCGCGGCGAGGCGCTTCGCCACATCGCGAATGCGGCGGGCGGAGAGGATGAAGGGATCGCCGCCCGTCATGATGACCTCCCAGATCTGCGGCCGGGAGGCGAGATAGGCGAGCGCGGCGTCGAGTTTTTGGCCGGTCAGCGCATCGCCGCCGGGGCCGACCATCTCGCGGCGGAAGCAGAAGCGGCAATAAACCGGGCAGGCATGGACGAGCTTGAGCAAAGCGCGGTCGGGATAACGATGGACCACGCCCTCGACCGGGGAATGAGCCTCGTCGCCGATCGGATCGGCCAGTTCCTGCGGCAACGTTGTCAGCTCGGCGGCGTCGGGGATGAACTGGCGCGCGATCGGATCGGCGGGGTCGGCGGCATCGATCAGATCCGCGACGGCCGGCGTCACGGAGACGGCATAGCGCTCGGCCAACTTTTGCAGCGCCTCGCCGCGAGCGGGGGAGACCAGGCCCGCATCGACAAGCGCGTCGATGCTGCGCAAGGGCTGGCCGCCGGGAGGCTGGTGAAGGGTCATGCCCTACCCCTGCCCGGTTCCGCGACCGGCGTCCAGAGCACGTCCTCGATCCGGCGCGCGCCGACGCAGAGCATGACCAGGCGGTCGAAGCCGAGCGCAATGCCGGACGCCGCCGGCATCCGCGCCAGCGCCTCGAGAAAATCCTCGTCGATCGGATAACGCTCACGATAGATGCGCTGCTTCTCGTCCATATCGGCCTCGAAACGGCGGCGCTGCTCTTCCGGATCGGTGAGCTCGCCGAAGGCGTTGGCAAGCTCGACGCCGCAGGCATAGAGCTCGAAGCGCTCGGCCACGCGCGGATCGCCGGGCTTCGGCCGGGCGAGCGCCGCCTCGCTGATCGGGTATTCGCAGAGGATGGTGGCCCGGCCGCGCCCGAGATGCGGTTCGATGCGCTCGGAGAGCACGCGGCTGAAGATGTCCGACCAGCTATCGTCATCGGCCAGGCGGATGCCGGCGGCGACAGCCCGAGCCGCCAGCGCGGCGCGGTCGGTCGTGCCGTCGGGCGACACAGTGGCTAACAGGTCGATCCCGGCGTGGCGGGCGAAGGCATCGTGCAGCGTCAGCCGCTCGGGCTCGGCGAAGGGGTCGGCCTCGCCGTCCCGCCAGCGCAGCGCCGCAGTGCCAGAGGCGCGAGCCGCCTCGGCCAGCAGCCCCGCGCAATCCTGCATCAGCACATCGTAATCCTCGCCGGCGCGATACCATTCCAGCATGGTGAACTCGGGATGGTGCAGGGCCGTGCGCTCGCGGTTGCGGAAGACGCGGGCGAAATCGAAGATGCGCCTCTCTCCGGCCGCCAGCAGCTTCTTGGCCGCGAATTCCGGCGAGGTGTGCAGGTAATAGGGATGCGGCGCGGCAGCGTTGTCGATCAGCGTCGTCGCGAAGCCGTGCAGATGCGTCTCGTTGCCGGGCGAAAGCTGGAGGATCGCAGCCTCGACCTCGGTGAAGCCACCGGCCTCGAACCAGCGCCGCAGCGCCGCCTTGATCCGCCCTCGCGCCAGAAGGGCTGGCCGGCGGTCGGCATGGATGTCGGGCCGCCAGAACGGCGTCGCGGAGGAACTCATCGAATCTCGTGCCGGATGCGTCGCAAAGCTTTCGTTTCGCGCGCGAATGCGGTAGTTGCGCGGCGACAGGAATTGCATAGAGCATCGCGCGAAAAAGTGGGAACCGGTTTTTCGCGGTAGCGATGCTCTGAGTTTCAAGCTTGGCGCGGGCTCGGCCTGCGCACCAGAAGGACATTCACGTGGTCAAGGTCATCGCCTCTTCCGTCCGCAAGGGCAACGTCCTCGAACTCGACGGGCAGCTCTGCACCGTCATCTCGGCCGAGAGCTTCTTCCCCGGCAAGGGCACCCCGACGACGCAGATCGACATGCGCCGCATCGCCGACGGCGTGAAGATGACTCAGCGCTACAAGACAACCGAGCAGGTCGAGCGCGCCTATGTCGAGGATCGCGACTTCACCTATCTCTACCAGGACGGCGAGCAGTACGTCTTCATGAACCCGGAGACCTACGACCAGATCCATGTCGACAAGGACGTGGTCGGCGACGCCGCTCCCTATCTCCAGGAGAACATGAAGGTCTCGCTCTCGGTGTTCGAGGACAAGGCCGTCGCGATCGAGCTGCCGCAGCGCGTCACGCTCGAGGTCGTCGAGACCGAGCCGGTGACCAAGGGCCAGACGGCCTCCTCCTCCTACAAGCCGGCGATCCTTTCCAATGGCGTGCGCAGCGCCGTGCCGCCGCATGTCGGCGTCGGCACCCGCATCGTCGTGATGACGGCCGACGGCTCCTATGTCGAGCGCGCGAAGGATTGATCTGCAAGAGCACGCGCCGCTGAAAATTCTCCTCTATAGATTCACGCAGCGGGCCCTTTCCGGGCCCGTTGTCGTTTTCCGAGGATATCCATGACGCTCACAGTCAAGGCAGCCGCCCTTTCCGGCTTCGTGCAGACACTTCATGCGCTCGACGCCATTCTCGACAAGGCCGTAGAACAGGCCGAGGCCCGCAAGATCCAGCCGGAAGTGCTGCTGAACGCGCGGCTGGCGCCCGACATGCTCGCCTTCACCCGCCAGATCCAGCTCTGCTGCGACTTTGCCAAAAATGCGGTGGCGCGCCTCTCCGGCGGCGAGAATCCGCGCTTCCCGGACGAGGAGAAGAGCTTCCCCGAGCTGAAGGAGCGCATCGCCAAGACGCTCGCCTTCGTCGATGCCGCCGACAGCGCCGCGCTCGATGCGGGTCTTGCCCGCGAAGTCACCTTCCCGCGCGGCCCCTCCGCCACCGTGACGATGACCGGCGAGGCCTATCTGACCCGTTTCGCCATCCCGAACTTCTATTTCCACGCCACGACCGCCTACGACATCCTGCGCGAGAACGGCTTCCAGATCGGTAAGCAGGACTTCCTGAAGGGCGTCTTCGACGCGTGAGGTCAGCCTTCCCAGCATGAGCGCGACGCCTGCCATCACGATCGAACGCGCTTCTCCCCGGGATGCCGGGGAGATAGCCGCGCTTTATCTGGCGTCGCGCGCGGAGGCCCAGCCCTCGCTCCGCCGCGTCCATAGCGACCACGAAGTGCAGGACTGGATCGCGACCGTCAGGCTCGCCAGCGGCGAGACCTGGGTGGCGCGGGAGGCCGGGCGCATCCTCGGCTTCCTCAGCCTCGACGGCGAGGATATCGACCAGCTCTATCTTCTGCCGAACGAGGTCAGGCGCGGCATCGGCTCGCTATTGCTGGCCAAGGCCAGAGAACGCAGCCCGGAGCGGCTGACCCTGTTTACCTTCCAGAGGAACACGGCAGCCCGCACCTTCTATGAGCGTCACGGCTTCCGCCTCGTCGATCTCAACGACGGCGAGCGCAATGAAGAAGGTGAACCCGACGCACTGTACGAATGGCGCCGATCGTTTTCGGAAGAGACCTTGTAAACGGGAACGAGCGCTCCCATTTCAGTGTTGCGGCGATGTCGAGAGCGTTCCACAGCTCTCCAGCGTCGTTGAAGACGGCCATGAGCCGAACGTTTGACGCCGGATGTACGCGCACCCGTTCAGGACATGGCCGTTGGTTCATTCCGAGGCCCGTAGCGGACATCCGCTGCGGGTCTTTTCGTTTCACCGTCCGCATCGGCCAGATTGATCCCGACCCTTACGTTTGGTTGATGCAAGGCGGCGTTCGAGACGTGGATGCTCGCCACAAGGGCGAGCATGACGCCGTGGCTTTCTCTCAACCTTGCAGGAACGGGTTGTTCTGCCGCTCCTCGCCGAGCGTACTCGCCGGGCCGTGGCCCGGCAGGAACTGGACGTCGTCGCCCAATGGCAGGAGCTTCGTCTTGATTCCCGTGATCAGCGCCGCATGATCGCCATAGGGGAAATCGGTGCGGCCGATCGAGCCGGCGAAGACCGTGTCTCCCGCTAGCAGGAAACGCAGATCCTTCTGAAAGAAGGTCACATGGCCGGGCGCATGGCCCGGCACGTGCGCGACCTCGAACGTCAGATCACCCAGCGAGACCGTGTCGCCGTCGTTCAGCCAACGCGTCGGCACGACCGCTCGCATGCCGTGAACATCGAAGCGCAGCCCCTGCTCCGGCAGGGCGTCGAGGAGGGGCTTGTCGCCCTCGTGCGGCCCAAGGATCGGGATCGACAACGCCTCGGCGAGCTCCGTCGCGCCGCCGGCATGGTCGAGATGACCATGCGTCAGCCAGATCGCGACCGGCTTGACGCCGAGTTCCTTCACCGCAGCCAGCAGCTTCGGCACATCGCCGCCGGGATCAACGATCGCCGCCTGCTTCGTCTTCGTTTCCCAGACGATCGAGCAGTTCTGCTCGAACGGCGTCACCGGCACGACGGCGATCTGGAGCGGCGGTTGCTGGTCGGTCATCGGATCGGCCTTCGGTTCGAGCAATCAGCGGGGGCTTCTCAGCGCCCGCCGCAGCGATTGGCAATGAGCGCGCGGTAGTTCACGAGCTCGGAATCCATCTCGGCGACATTGCGCGCGCGCTCGCCTCCGCTCTGACAGGTGGCAAAGATGGTCCGGGACTTCTGCAGATAGCCGACATGCTCGCGATAGACGCGGCATTGCGCGGCCTGGTCGGCATTCGCGACCGCGGCGAGCCGGCTCTGCTGCTGGCGAAAGCCGGCCTCGTTCTGGAAGAGGTCGCGCGAGCAGGTCGCCGGGCGCTGCTGCTGGGCAAGAGCCGGCCCCGCCAGCAGCAGCGCCAGTGCGAAGGGAAGCGCGAACTTCATCCCAGATTCAGCTCCTTGAAGAAGTCGTTGCCCTTGTCGTCGATGACGATGAAGGCCGGGAAATCCTCGACCTCGATGCGCCAGACCGCCTCCATGCCGAGCTCCGGATATTCCAGCACCTCGACCTTGCGGATGCAGTCCTGCGCCAGGCGCGCCGCCGGACCGCCGATCGAGCCGAGATAGAAGCCGCCATGGGCCTTACAGGCCTCACGCACCGCGGCGGAGCGGTTGCCCTTGGCGAGCATCACCATCGAGCCGCCGAAGGACTGGAACTGGTCGACGAAAGAATCCATGCGGCCGGCCGTGGTCGGGCCGAAGGAGCCCGAGGCGAAGCCCTCCGGCGTCTTGGCCGGGCCGGCATAATAGACCGGGTGGTTCTTGAAATAATCGGGCATGCCCTCGCCGCGCTCCAGCCGCTCGCGGATCTTGGCATGGGCGAGGTCGCGGGCGACGACGATGGTGCCGGTCAGCGACAGGCGCGTCTTGACCGGGTGCTGCGACAGCGTCGCGAGGATATCGCTCATCGGCTGGTTGAGATCGATCTTGACTACGGAGCCGCCAAGCGCCGCTTCGTCGACATCCGGCAGGTACTTCGACGGATCGGTCTCCAGCGCCTCCAGGAAGATGCCGTCCCTGGTGATCTTACCCTTGGCCTGGCGGTCGGCCGAGCAGGAGACGCCGAGGCCGATCGGCAGCGAGGCGCCGTGGCGCGGCAGGCGGATGACGCGGACGTCGTGGCAGAAATACTTGCCGCCGAACTGCGCGCCGACGCCGAGCGCCTGCGTCATCTTGTGGACCTCTTCCTCCATCTCGATGTCGCGGAAGGCATGGCCCGAGGGCGATCCCTTCGTCGGCAGCGCGTCGAGATATTTGGTCGAGGCGAGCTTGACGGTCTTGAGGTTCTGCTCGGCCGAGGTGCCGCCGATGACGATGGCGAGATGGTAGGGCGGGCAGGCTGCAGTGCCCAGCGTCAGGATCTTCTCCTTCAGGAACGCCATCATGCGATCCCTGGTGAGGAGCGAAGGCGTCGCCTGGTAAAGGAAGGTCTTGTTGGCCGAGCCGCCGCCCTTGCAGACGAAGAGGAACTTGTAAGCGTCCTCGCCCTCGGCATAGATGTCAATCTGCGCCGGCAGGTTGGTCGCGGTGTTCTTCTCCTCGAACATCGAGAGCGGCGCGAGCTGCGAATAACGCAGGTTGCGCTTGAAATAGGCGTCCGCGACGCCCTCCCCCAGAGCCGCCTCGTCCTCGCCATCGGTCCAGACCTTGCGGCCCTTCTTGCCCATGATGATGGCCGTGCCCGTGTCCTGGCACATCGGCAGCACGCCGCCGGCGGCGATGTTGGCGTTCTTCAGCAGGTCATAGGCGACGAACTTGTCGTTCGAGGTCGCCTCGGGGTCGTCGAGGATCTTGCCGAGCTGGGCGAGATGGCCGGGGCGCAGCAGATGGTTGATGTCGATGAAGGCCTGCTCGGAAAGCTGGCGGATCGCCTCGCGCGAGACGCTGAGGACCTCGCGGTCGCCGATTTTCTCGACGCTGACGCCCTCGCTGCCGAGCTTGCGATAGGGCGTCGTGTCCTCGCCGAGCGGGAAGAGATCGACATGCGTATAGGCCATGACCGGCGGCTCCGAGCGAGGGCGCGCCGCGTGGGCTCATGGCTGACGCAGCGCCGTTATGGCCGGGGTCATAGCCGGTCGAGCGCCGGGGTCCAAGCAGTCTTTAATCGGCCCAGACAGAGGCTGCGAGGCGGCGCGCCACCATGCCCCCACTGCGAAGCAATGACGGCGACGGCTCAAGCCGCCTGCGCGGCCGACTCGGCGAGAACGGCATAGATCGCCGCAGGGTCGCGGATCTTGCGAACCTGTTCCAGGACCGGCTGGTTGCGCAGCACGCGCGCGACCCGCGCCAAGGCCTTGAGATGATCGGCACCAGCGCCTTCGGGCGCGATCAGGACGAAGACGATGTCGACGGGCTGGCCGTCGAGCGCATCGAAGTCGATCGGCTTCTCGGCGCGGGCAAACAGGCCGACCAGCCGATCGATGCCCGGCATGCGCCCGTGCGGAATCGCGATGCCGTCGCCGATCCCGGTCGAGCCGAGCCGTTCGCGCTGCAGCAGCGCCTCGAAGATCTCGCGCTCGGGAAGGCCCGTCAGGGAGGCGGCATGCTGGGCAAGCTCCTGAAGAGCCTGCTTCTTGCCGTTGGCCCGCAGCGGCGAAATCACCGCGGCTGGGCTCAGGAGATCGGTCAGCGTCATTCGCCCGTCCATGCATGTCCCATGCCGATCTGAACGCGGCGGCATGGGTCAAGTTTCGACGGCCTGAGCGGTTACTCCGCCGGCCTCAGGACAACGATGCCGGCGGGTCGATCCAGCCGATATTGCCGTCGCGGCGGCGATATACGATGTTCATGCGTCCATTGCCAGCATGGCGGAAGACGATGACGGGCGCGCCGGTGAGGTCGAGCTCGGCCACGGCGTCGCTGACGGTCAAACTATGGAGCGATTTCGTCGATTCCGCCACGATGACCGGATTGTCCCCGGCCGATTCGCCATCGACTTCCTCGATCTCGTCGCCCGGAGCGGCGATCACATAGCTGGGGATTTCGATTCCGACATCGCGGCCATTGGCCGCCGTGCGGTCCTTCAGCCGGCGCTTGTAGCGCCGCAACCGCTTCTCGATGCGCTCCGCCATCTTGTCGAGGCTGGCATAGGCATCATGGGCGGTGGCGGTGGCTTCCAGCGTGATCCCGGAGGAGAGATGGATGACAGTGTCCGTCCGGAAGGCCGAGCCATCCTTGTCCACTGTGACATGTCCTTGGTAGCCGCCCTCGTAGTATTTGTTGACGGCCGCCGCCACCCGCTCCTCGGCCTGACCGCGCAGGGCCTCGCCGACATCGAGATTCTTGCCGGAGATTCGCAAGCTCATGGACTGCTTCCCCTTGTTAGCCATGGCCAGTTGTTCGGCCATCAGGAGGAGCTAAGAACTGCGAGTCCGGGATGTCAATGAGCCGACCGGCTCATGGCGCCCATGCGAGGGGGCTCTGGAACAAAATCGATCGCGGCCGGGCGCGACATCCCGCCGCCGTGCCGCGTCCAGGCAACGCTCAGCGGCCGCCCAGCGCCATCGCGGTCTTTTCCCGGCGGCGTTCCATCGAGGACGGAATCCTGAGCGATTCTCGATATTTTGCAACGGTGCGCCGCGCGATATCGATGCCGCTGGCCTTGAGTCGCGTCACGATGGCATCGTCCGAGAGCACGTCGCTCGGGCTCTCCTCGTCGATCATCTGCTTGATGCGGAAGCGGACCGCCTCGGCCGAGTGAGCCTCGCCATACCCTGTCGCGGCAATCGCGGCCGAGAAGAAGTACTTCATCTCGAAGACGCCGCGGGAACAGGTGAGGTACTTGTTGGAGGTCACGCGCGAGACCGTCGACTCGTGCATGCCGATGGCGTCGGCGACCGTCTTGAGGTTGAGCGGGCGAAGATGCTCGACGCCGTGGGCGAAGAAGCCGTCCTGCTGGCGCACGATCTCGCTGGCGACCTTCAGGATCGTGCGCGCCCGCTGCTCCAGCGAGCGCGTCAGCCAGTTCGCGGTTTGCAGGCATTCGGCGATGAAGGCGCGCTCCTGATCGCTGCGGGCCGATTTCGAGACGCGGGCATGGTAGGTCTGATTGACCAGCAGGCGCGGCAGCGTATCGGGGTTGAGATCGATCAACCAGGAGCCGTCGGGTGCAGCGCGGATGAAGACGTCGGGCACGACGGTCTCCGCCGCGGAGCCGCCGAAGGCCCGGCCTGGCTTGGGATCCAGCCGGCGGATCTCCGCGACCATATCCGCGATATCCTCGTCATCGACGCCGCAGACGCGCTTCAGCGCGGCGAAATCGCGCTTCGCGACGAGGGCGAGATTGGCGACGAGCGCCTGCATGGCCGGATCGAAGCGGTTGCGATCGCGCAGCTGGATCGCAAGGCACTCCGCCACGTCGCGCGCCGCCACGCCTGAAGGATCGAACCCCTGGACGAGGGACAGCACCGACTCGACGCGTGTGGCCGCGATGCCGAGCCGTTCGGCCAGATCCCCAACCGGTTCCGCCAGATAGCCGCTGTCGTCGACCGCATCGATGAGGTGCCGCCCGATGATGCGATCCGCCGGATCGGCGACCACAAGGTCGAGCTGCGCGAGCAGATGGTCGTGCAGCGACAACTCCACCGTGAGGCTGCTCTCGAAGCCTTCCGGCCCGTCCTCGAAGGAGCCCCCGGACGAGCCGTAACTGCCTCCGACGATCGGCAGGCTGTCGGCACCGGCCGACTCGCTGCGGGCCGGGCTCGGCTGCTCGCCCTGGAAGACGTTGTCGAGGCTGGTGCCCAGGCGGCCCTCGATGCCCTCCAGCGTGTTCAGGCTCTCGGCCCGCTCAAAACTCTCGGCATTGGCGGCGAGAGGGCCGTCCGCCCCGTTGGCCTGCACAGGAAGCTCCGCGCCGTCGTCGCGCTCGAGCAACGGATTGCGCTCCAGTTCGCCCTCGACGAAGCTCTGCAATTCGAGATGGGAGAGCTGGAGAAGCTTGATCGCCTGCAGGAGCTGCGGCGTCATCACCAGGGACTGACCCTGGCGCAATTCCATGCGCGGCATTATCGCCATGCGCGAACGGCCCTTCTGCGACGGCGCGCCAGCGGCACGCTTCTTGCTTTCGTAGAGAACCCTAGCGCCCGAACACCGCGACGTCAAAGCCCCTGCCGCCTAAACAGGCAAGCAGGTTAATGCGCCGCAGCATCATTTCGCAATCGCGAAACGACGATACCGATCAGAGGCGGAAATCCTCGCCGAGATAGACCCGGCGTACATCCGGGTTGGCAATGATCTCGGCCGGGGAGCCTTCCGTGAGCACGCGGCCGGAATGGATGATGTAGGCGCGGTCGACGAGGCCGAGCGTCTCGCGGACATTGTGATCGGTGATCAGCACGCCGATGCCGCGGTCGGTGAGCTGGCGGACCAGCGCCTGGATGTCGCCAACGGCGATGGGGTCGATGCCTGCGAAGGGCTCGTCGAGCAGGATGAAGGAGGGCTTGCCCGCCAGCGCGCGGGCGATCTCGCAGCGGCGGCGCTCGCCGCCGGAGAGCGCGATCGAAGGGGCTTTGCGCAGGCGCGCGATGCTGAACTCTTCCAGCAACTGGTCGAGTTGGCGCTCGCGTGCCTTTCGATTGGGTTCGACCACCTCGAGCACCGCGCGGATATTGTCTTCCACGGAAAGTCCCCGGAAGATCGAGGCTTCCTGCGGCAGGTAGCCGATGCCGAGCCGGGCGCGCTGATACATCGGCAGCGCCGTGATGTCGTTGCCCTCGAGCGAGATGACGCCGAGATCGGCTCCGACCAGCCCGGTGATCATGTAGAAGATCGTGGTCTTGCCGGCACCGTTGGGGCCGAGCAGCCCGACAGCCTCGCCCTGGCGCAGATACAGGCTAGCATCGCTGACGACGGTGCGGCCGCCATAGCTCTTGCGCAGCCCCGCGACAGCCAGGATGCCGGGGCCGCCGATCGCAGCCGCGGTCAGCCGGGCGTCGCCCGCGCGGGCCGCCTCGGGCGCGCGACCGAACAGCCCGCGCAGCCTGGCGACCGCGCCCGGGCCGCGCGCGGCCTTCGGCGCGGGTTTCGGAGACATTCGTGGCGGGGCTTCGGAAACGTTCACTGCGTGCCTGGTCGCTCGGGAAAACTCAGTTGGTCGGCTTGGCGCCGGCCGCCGGCTTGGCTCCCGGCTTGCCTGCGTCCGCCTTGTTCGCATCGGCCGCGTTCGGCACGAAGAAGCCCTGCACGCGCCCGCCCTTGGTGGTCTCGACATTGGCGATGCCGGTGACGGTGTTGTAGGTCAGCTTCTCACCGCGGGTGATGTTCGGGCCGTCGTTCAGGGCGACGTTGCCGGTCATGATCACGAGGTTGTTGGCGCGATCGAACTCCGCGTTGTCGGAGGTCGCGGCCTGGGTCTTGGAGACGACCGTCACCGGCCCCTTGCAGAGAATGCGCTTGATCGACGAGTCGTTGCTGCTGGGGGTGGCGGGCGCGGCCGGCTTCGCCGCCGGCGCCGGGGTCGCGGCCTGGCCCTTCTGGCCACCCTGGCCGCCATTGCGCCCTTCGTAGAGCACCGTCATCACGGTGCAAC
Organism: Allobosea sp. 67-29; assembly: GCF_001898115.1. GTDB lineage: Bacteria > Pseudomonadota > Alphaproteobacteria > Rhizobiales > Beijerinckiaceae > Allobosea. Next base: position 29,134 of record NZ_MKSQ01000016.1, read on the forward strand.
GCACCGTGGTGTCGCCCTGAACCGCGACGACATTGCCGGTGAAGACCGCCTTGTTCTCCTTGTCGAGCACGTCGAGCTTGTCGGCGTCGATCTTGATCGGCTCCTTGCTGTCGCCGCCCAGCCCGCCGAGCGGCGAGGAAGCGGAGCCCTTCGGCTTCGGCTGGGCGAAACCGGTGCCCGGGACCGCCAGGAGCGCAAGCCCGGCCATCGCCAGCAAAGCGGCGCTCCGGCAGGCGCGCGTGAAACGGAACGTCTGAGCCGGCGCTCTCATGTCACTGCCTCTTTTCGTTGCCTTGCGGGGCCGCAGCGCCCGCGGGAAGCGTCGGATCCGCCTTCAGCAGGTCCAGCCTCGGCGTGCTGCCTTCCCGCTCCGGCCCGGCGATGGTCCCGGCCGGCGCGTTCTTGATCAGCACCCTGACACGTCCTTCGAAGGCGATCACCTCGCCGTTGTTCTTCACGTCGAGCGTGTTCGCGTCAACCGTCGTCTGGTCCATATGGACGGTCACGGGCTCTTTGGAGACCACCGTCCCGGCCTTGAAGTCGACATCCGCCGCACGCATCGTCATGTCGTGGCCGCTCTCGGTGCGGATCTTGACGTCGTCGACCAGCCTGAGCCGCTCCTTCTGCGTATCGAAGAGGCCCGTCTTCGCGTTGACCGTCACCCAGCCTTCGCGCTCCATCTGGATGCGGGCGAGCAGGGTCTGCAACTCGATCTGCGTCGGGTTGCGAATCGCCTGATAGGCATTCTCGGCGGTTACCTGATAGGGCCGGTTATCCTTGCGGTAGCCGGAGAGCTTCGGGGTCTCCATCCTGACCTTGCCGCCGGTGATGCCGACCGCTCCGATCGAGACGTTCTGCAGCTTGCCGCGCAGCGGGTTTAGGAAAGGCACGACGATCAGGCCGAGCACCGCAGTTACCGCGACGACGGGAATGGCGCGGCGCAGGAAACGGACATGACGCGTATGGCGCTGCGCCGCGACGAAGGCCGCGCGCCGGCGCAAGGCATGCGCCGATAGCCCGGCAGTCGGGTTGTTGAAGGTCATTGCCACAGTCATGCCCCGCGCAATGGCAGTTGCTCACGGCTTTTTCGTGTCGCCGGACGAGCGGCATCGCGCCCCCGCGCTGCCCGTCCCTCGGAAGGCGGACGGAAAACCAGCCCCCCGTTCGCGCGCAGACTGACGCAGGAAGCCTTAGAAATTGTCAAGTGTGGGCAAAGATATCCATCTCCTCCCAGCCGGCCAGATCGAGCTCGGCGCGGTAGGGCAGGAAGTCGAAGCAGGCTTTCGCAAGGTGGCCGCGCCCTTCCCGCGCCAGCATCGCCTCGAGCTTCTGATGCAGCGCATGCAGATGCAACACGTCGGAGGCCGCGTAGGCGAGCTGGGCTTCGCTCAGCGTGTCCGCCCCCCAGTCGGAGGATTGCTGCTGCTTCGACAACTCGACGCCCAGCAGCTCGCGGACCAGGTCCTTCAGCCCGTGGCGGTCGGTATAGGTCCGCGCCAGCTTCGAGGCGATCTTGGTGCAGTAGACCGGAGCAGTGACGACGCCGAAGGCATGGCGCAGCACCGCGATATCGAAACGCGCGAAATGGAACAGCTTCAGCACCGCCGGATCCTCCAACAGGCGGATCAGGTTCTTCGGGCGCTCGGGGCCCTTCGCGATCTGCACCACGTCGGCGGTACCGTCGCCCCGCGAGAGCTGGACCACGCAAAGCCGGTCGCGATGCGGATTGAGGCCGAGCGTCTCGGTATCGATCGCGACGCTCGCCCCGGCATCGTAGCCGTCCGGCAGATCGCCGCGATGGAAACGGATGGTCATGCTCGCAACCTCACTCTGCCGCCCCGGACGACCCGTCGACGCTCGCCGGGACCCGGCGGCCCTGCAGGGAGCCAGCCACGACAAGCTTCCGCAGCTAGCCGGCTGCCTCGCCTCGTTCAAGCCTTTTCTGAGGCCCGGCAAGGATTTGAAGCGACGTTAACCTTTTATTCACCATAAGCTTCAACTCGACGTGGCGGCATGCGACAAGAGGTCAACGGAGCCCGACGCATGTCCATCATCCGCCTGTTCACCGACCTCGACGGCCGCATCGGCCTGCAGAGCTTCTGGCTCGGCAGCGCCGCAGTCGCCCTGACGCTGTTCGCCGTCCAGCGGATCGCGCCGCAATTGGCCGATCCAGCGACGGCAGCGATGACGGTCGCCTTTGCGAAGACCTTCGCCCTGTTTCCCTGGTCGGCCCTCGCGGCGAAGCGGGCCCGGGACCGCGGCGGCTCCTCGCTGTTCGGCATCCTGCTGGTCTGCGCCATCGTGCTGCCCGAACAGATGCTGCCGCATGTCCCGTTCGGCTGGCGGCCCTCACTGGAGGCGATCGGAACGATTGCCTGGGTGGTCGCCTTCATCGATCTGGGCCTGATGCCGTCCGCGCACCGGGATCAGGACGAGGCCGGGCTTGCGACTGCCGCAGCCGGTGCTAAAGCGGCGGAATGACCGCCGAACAGACCGCCGCCCTCGTCCCGCTCGAGTTCGACCCGACCGATCCTGTCGCGCTGGCGCAGGCGCTGGTACGCTGCCCGTCCGTGACGCCGGCCGAGGGCGGCGCGCTCGCACTGCTGGCCCGGGTGCTGGCCGCGGAAGGCTATGCGATCCACCGCCCGGTCTTCGGCGAGCCCGGCATGCCGGACATCGAGAACTTCTATGCGCGGATCGGCAGCGAGGCGCCGGTCTTCGTCATCGCCGGCCATACCGATGTCGTGCCGGTCGGCGACGAGGCCGCGTGGACCCGCGCGCCGTTCGGAGCGCAGATCGAGAACGGCGTGCTCTACGGGCGCGGCGCCTGCGACATGAAAGGCGGCCTCGCCGCCATGGTTTCGGCCGCGATCCGCTATCGGCGCGAGAATCCGCGGGCGCCGGGCTCGATCGCCTTTCTCGTCACCGGCGATGAGGAGGGACCTGCGGTCAATGGCACAGTCAAGCTGCTGAAATGGGCGCATGAGCGCGGCGAGCGCTTCGACCACTGCCTGCTCGGCGAGCCGACCAACCCGGCCGCGATGAGCGACATGATCAAGATCGGCCGGCGCGGCTCGCTGACGGGCGAACTCACGGTCAACGGCATCCAGGGCCATGTCGGCTATCCGCATCTCGCCGACAATCCGATCCGCGGCATGGTGCGGCTGCTGGCGGCGCTCGACGCGGCCCCGCTCGACCTGGGCACCCGGCATTTCGACCCCAGCAATCTCGAGGTGACGACGCTCGATGTCGGCAACCCGGCGACCAACGTCATCCCGGCGCAGGCCAGGGCCGTCTTCAACATCCGCTTCAACGACACATGGACGCCGGAGACGCTCGCCGCCGAGATCGAGCGCCGGTTGCGCGAGGCAGCCGGCAATACGGTGCGCCACGAACTCCGCTTCCGGCCGACCAATTCGGTCGCCTTCCTGACCGAGCCCGGCCCCTTCGTCGCAATGGTCGCGGACGCGGTCGAGGCGGAGACCGGCAAGCGGCCGGCGCTGTCGACCACGGGCGGCACCTCCGATGCGCGCTTCATCAAGAGCTATTGCCCGGTGGTCGAATACGGCGTCGTCGGCAAGACGATGCACCAGGTCGACGAATGCGTCGCCATTGCGGATCTCGTGGCGCTGGAGCGGATCACGCATCGGTTACTGGCCAGCTATTTTGCAGCGCAACACAAGACTTGACAGCCAGCACCGCCGCGCCATCATCCCTTAGACCAAAGTCTAAGATCGGAGATGGAGTGCGGCCATGCGACTGGCGGCTGAGGATATCGCGAGATCGCTGCGCGGCTCATGGCGCCTGATGAGCGAGGGCGCCGAGGCTCTGCCCGATCTCGATCTGAGCCGCGAAGGCTTCTGGCGCTCGTTTCTCGCGCTCGCGCTGATGGCGCCCGCGACCATCGCCCTGCTCGCCGCGACGCGGCTGTTCGCCGGGCTGCCCAACACCGTCGGACTCTTCGCCGCTCCGGGCCTCGTCGTCTCCGTCGTCGGTGCCCTGCTGCTGACGATCCTCGTCGTCCCGGCCTTTCTGATCCTCCTGCGTCCGGAACTCGCGCGCGAAGCCCGGTTCACCAGCTTCGTCATCGCCTGGAACTGGGCCGGCATCGTCTCCGCAAGCCTGATGGCGCTGCCGGCCGCCGTCTTCGCGCTGGGCTGGTCAACCCCGCAACTCGCCATCGCCCAGTTCGCCGCCTTCGGCATCGTCGTGCTGCGGCTGCGCTACGGCGTCGCCCGCGCCGCCTTCGGCGGCGGCGGCGTGGCGCTTCTGCTGGTCAGCGCCAGCATCGTGCTCGACTACGGGGTGGTGCGGCTGTTCGGGTTGGCCTGAGCGCGGCCGCTCAGTAGTCGACGCCGGCCAGATAGAGCCCGCTGGAAGGCGCCAACGCCGCGCATTGCGAGCGGTCGCGGGCGGCCAGGACCTGCCCCATCCGATCTTCCGGCCAGCGCCCGGCGCCGACCATCTTCAGGGAGCCGACGATGGAGCGGACCTGGTGGTGCAGAAAGGAGCGGGCGTGCGTATAGACCACGATCTCGCTGCCTTCGCGCCTGACATCGAGCCGGTCGAGCGTGCGGATCGGGCTGTTGGCCTGGCACTCGGCGGCGCGGAAGGTCGTAAAATCATGCTGGCCCAGCAGCGCCTTGGCGGCGCGGTCCATCGCCTCCGGGTCGAGCTTCACCGGGACATGCCAGACGCGGTTGCGATCCAATGCCGGCGGCGCCCGCCGATCGAGGATGCGGTAGATGTAATAGCGCCGCCTCGCCGAGATGCGGGCATCGAAATCGTCGGGAACGATCTCGGCGCTCAGCACGCTGACCGGCACGAGCGCCTTCAGCCGGGCGTTGCTGGCGTCGCGCACCACATCGGTGCGCCATGCCTTCACGAGATCGACATGCGCGACCTGATGGGTGGCGTGGACGCCGGCATCGGTGCGCCCGGCGCAATGCAGCCGCACGGGATGGCCGCAAAAGGCCTCGACCGCCTCCTCGACGCTCTGCTGCACCGACGGGTCGCTCGCCTGGCGCTGCCAGCCCGAAAAACGCGTGCCGTCATATTCGATGACGAGCTTGTAGCGCGGCATCAGTGCCGGCCATCAAGAAGGGCGAAGCGATTTCTGGACAACGGCCCGCTCCGCTAGAGCCTGTCGCCGGCACCGAGCCGGGCGCCGCGCAGGAATTCCGCCCCGCTCATCGGCGCCTTGCCGGCGCGCTGGACCTGCAGCAGCTTCACCGCTCCGACCTCGCAGGCGACCGTGCCCTCGTCGTCGAGCAGCGTACCGGGCTCGGCAGCGCCACCGGCGCGGGCCGTCCGCAGGATCTTCAGCCGCTCCGGCCCCTTGCCGAGGTCGATCTCGGCGAAGGCACCCGGGAAGGGCGACAGGCCGCGCACGAGGTCGTGGACCTGCTGCGCCGGACGGGCCCAGCTCAGCCTGGCCTCGGCATTGGCGATCTTGGCGGCATAGGTGACGCCCTCATCCGCCTGAGGCGTGAACTGCAATCCACCGCGGCCGAGCGCCGCGAGTGCACGCACCATCAGATCGGCGCCCAGGATGCTGAGCCTGTCGTGGAGCTCGCCGGCCGTCATGTCGGGGCCGATGGGCAGTCGCTCGACCATGCCGACCGGGCCGGTATCGAGACCGGCCTCCATCTTCATGACGCAGACGCCGGTCTCGGCGTCGCCGGCGATGATCGCGCGCTGGATCGGCGCCGCGCCACGCCAGCGCGGCAGCAGCGAGGCGTGCAGGTTGAGGCAACCGAGTTCGGGCAGATCGAGGATCGCCTGCGGCAGGATCATGCCGTAGGCGACGACGACGGCGACGTCGGCCTGGTGCGAAGCGATGAGCTCGACCTGCTCGGGCGGCTTCAGGGTCGAGGGCGTGCAGACCGGAATGCCGAAGCGCTCGGCAGCGCGATGCACCGGCGACGGCTTGAGCTCGAGGCCGCGCCCCGCCTGCGCCGGCGCGCGAGTGTAGCAGGAGACGACCTCATGCCCCTGCCCGACGATCTCGGTAAGCACCGGCACGGCGAAATCGGGCGTGCCCATGAAGATGACGCGCAAGCTCATATAACGAACAATACCTCAACTCGACGGAGCGCCGGAACGGCTTGAACAGCCCTCATCTTGAGGAGCGGCGGAAGGCCGCGTCTCGAAGGATAGTCCAGTCGTCTCCTCTAGCATCCTTCTAGGCGCCGCGAGCCGCTCCTCCTCAGGACGAGGGCTGGCGGTCGAATGACCGATCAGGCCGCCCGCTCGCGCTTGGCAGCCTTGGCGAATTTCTTGGTGACGCGCTCCCGCTTGAGGCGCGACAGGTAATCGATGAAGAGCACCCCGTTGAGATGGTCGATCTCATGCTGCAGGCAGGTCGCGAGCAGGCCGTCGGCCGCGACCTCCTGCACCTTGCCGTCAAGGTCCATGTAGCTGACCTTGACCTGCGCCGGGCGCTCGACCTCCTCGTAATATTCCGGGATGGACAGGCAACCCTCCTCGTAGGCGCTGAACTCGTCCGAGGACCAGGTCACTTCCGGATTGATGAAGACCAGCGGCTTGCGCGGCTCCGGCTCCTCGCCGTCCTTGGCCTCCGGCTTTGACAGATCCATGGTGACGACGCGCAGCGGGACGCCGATCTGGATCGCGGCGAGGCCGATGCCGGGCGCGTCGTACATCGTCTCGAACATGTCGTCGACGAGCGCACGAATCTCGGGCGTGACGGCTTCGACCGGCTTCGAGACGAGGCGAAGCTGGCTGTCGGGCAGGATGACGAGAGGGCGGATGGCCATGGGTTTCCGGGAAAAAGATCTGGTGAGCCGGGGACATAAGCATTTGTGGGCAGGTGGTCAAACTGTTCCGCTTTCGTTCGCCATCGCCGCTCGAATCGGCTAGGCTACAAAGATGAACGCCATCGCCTTCACCTTGCTGGAACGGCCCGTGACCTGGGCCGAAGCCGCGCTCGGCTTCGGGGCCTTGAGCCTTGCTCTGCTGCTGATGGCGGTAATCGCGAGCTGGCGCGGCGGCAAGTCTCGCGCGATCGACGCCGCGATGGCGGCCGAGCGCGCCCGCGAGATGGACGACAAGGTCGCCGAGATGAACCGCCAGCAGGCCGAGCTCGCCGGCCGGATGCAGTCCATGGCGGAGATCCTCTCGACCCGGCAGGGCGACCTCGCGCGGCTGGTTGCGGAACGGATGGACGGGCTGCGCCAGCAGGTCGGTGCCGGGCTCGAGCGCAACGTCCAGCAAACCACCGAAAGCCTCGGCAAGCTGCAGGAGCGGCTTGCCGTGATCGACAACGCCCAGAAGAACCTGACCGACCTCACCTCCGAGGTGGTGACGCTTCGGGACGTGCTCGCCAACAAGCAGGCGCGCGGCGCCTATGGCCAGGGCCGGATGGAGGCGATCATCCGCGACGGCCTGCCCGCCGCCTTCTTCGCCTTCCAGCCGCAGCTTTCCAACGGCAAGCGGCCGGACTGCCTCGTCACCCTGCCCGGCGACGGGCGCGGCCTTGTGATCGACGCCAAGTTCCCGCTGGAGAGCTTCACATTGCTGCGCGAGGCGCGCGGCGAGGAGGCGAAGAAGGCCGCCGGCCAGCGCGTGCGCAGCGATGTCGGCGTGCATGTGAAGGACATCGCCGAGCGCTATTTCCTGCCCGGCGAGACGCAGGACTTGGCGCTGCTCTTCGTGCCGTCGGAATCGATCTATGCCGACCTGCACGAGCATTTCGACGATGTCGTGCAGCGGGCGCACCGAGCGCGGATCATGATCGTCTCGCCTTCGCTGCTGGCGCTGGCGATCCAGTTGATGCAGTCGCTGGTGCGCGATGCCCGGATGCGCGAGGAGGCGCAGGTCATCCAGACCGAGGTCGGCAAGCTGCTCGACGACGTGCGGCGCCTGGGCGAGCGCGTGGACAAGCTCGACACCCATTTCCGGCAGGCGCAGGACGATGTCGGCCAGATCAAGACTTCGGCCGGCAAGGTGACGAACCGTGCCGAGAAGATCGGCGCGCTCGACTTCGACGACGAGAAGAGCGAGCCGAAGCTGCCCTTCGCCAAGGGCCTCGAGCTGAAGCGTGCCGCGGAGTGATCAGCCGCGGTTGAGCGCGGCCGAGAGCTCCGGCTTCACGTTCAGCGTCTGGAAGACCACGCAGTAGCGCTCGGTCAGCTTGAGCAGCGTGTCGAGCTTTTCCTGCGGCGCGTCGGTTTCGACATCGAAGGACAGGCGGATCGCCTTGAAGCCGACGGGCGCATCCTTCGCGACGCCGAGCGTGCCGCGGAAGTCGAGGTCGCCCTCGGCGCGGACGACGCCTTTCCTCAGCTCGATCTCGAGGGCGGTCGCGACCGCCTTCAGCGTGACGCCGGCGCAGGCAACCAGCGCCTCCAGCAGCATATCGCCGGAGCAGAGCTCGGCGCCCGAACCACCCGTCGCCGGATGCAGGCCGGCGAGCGCGATCGCGCGGCCGGTCTCGACCTTGCAGGCGATGTGCTGGTCGTCGAGCGCGCCATGCGCCTTGAGCGTGACGATCGCCGCATCCGGGTTGCTGCGGTATTCGTCCTTGAGCGGAGCCTGCAGGGTGCGCAGCGCGGTGACATCCATGAAGCCGACCTCCTCGTTCGAACCGCGACATCGCGTGAGCGAGGCAGATAAGGCGTAGCCGGGCCGGAAGCCAGCCCGCATCGCTCAGGCGGCCGCGGCGGCCGGCTCCCGGCCATTGGCTTCCTTCCCCCGGCAGCGTTCGCGCGCATGCCGCAGCTCGCGCCGCGCCGCCGCGAAGGCGGATGAGCGCCGATCGCGGGGTCGGGCCTGCAGATTCTCCAGGGCATAGCCGATGCGGCCGGAGCGCGGCTGCATCACCAGGATACGGTCGGCCAGCGCCACCGCCTCGTCGATATCCCGTGTCGCAATCAAGACGGCGGTCCGGCTCTCGCCGCAAAGCGCCCCGATCAAGCGAGACATGTCGGCCCGGGTCGCCGCATCGAGCGCGGCGAAGGGTTCGTCCAGGAGCAGAAGTTTCGGCCGCGCCACCAGGGCACGCGCGACCGCGAGGCGCTGCCGCCGGGCCCGGCAGAGCTCATGCGGCCAAAGCTCGCCGCATCCGGCGAGGCCGGCCCGCACCAGCGCATTCGTCACCAGCCCCTCGCGTTCGAAGGGAGTGCGATGGTCCAGGCCCAAACCGACATTGCCGGCGGCGCTGAGCCACGCAACGAGGTTCGGCTCCGAAGAGATCAGACCCGCATCGGCACGAGAGCCGGTCTCGGCTGCGCCGCAGGGCCAGATCGCCCCGTCGCCAGGGCCGTCCAGACTGGCCAGCCGCCGCAGCAAAGCGCTCCCGCCGGGCTCCGCGCCATTCAGCAGTGCGACGATCTCGCCGCGACGGAGCGCGACGTCGGTTCCGGTGAAGGTGAACGCTCCGCGGGCCTCGGATCCTGAATTCAGCGCGAAACTCAGCATCGGGTCGATCCCTCAGGCGACGAGGCGAGGGACCGGAGCGGTTCTGCCGCCCTTCCCCACGCTTTAGCTGCATTTATTTCGCGCCCGCAAGCTGGTGGCTCAAATCGGCGCGTGTTCTGTTTATAGGTTCGTTAGTTCTTCAAGTCAAACGATCCCCCGCGACCGTGTCACCGGCGCCACGGGATCGGCCGACGATTTTTGACTTTTCCGCGCGGCATGTCGCCATGGTAGGAACGGGCTTCATTGCGAGACCACGCCGCCGTGTCAGCCACCACCGACAAGCCCGCCCTCCCGCTCCCCGAGATGCTGCAGAATGCCGAGGCCGGCGTCTCGCGGCTGCTGGAATCCGGCCACCGGCGCGACAAGGCGCAGAAGCGCCAGCAGCTGGTCGCCGCGCTTCGCCGGCTGCTCGACGACGGCAAGGCCTCGGCGCGCGCCATTCTCGAGGGGCAAAAGAGCGGCCTTGCCTGCGCCCGCCGGCTCTCGGCCGTGATGGATGCGGTGATGATCGCGCTCTACAAGGCGGCGACAAGCTATTTCTATCCGGCCGACAATCCGTCGCAGTCCGAGCGGATCGCCGTCGCCGCCGTCGGCGGCTACGGACGCGGGACGCTGGCGCCTGGCTCGGATGTCGACCTGCTCTTCCTGTTTCCGCACAAGCAGACGGCCTGGGGCGAAAGCGTGGTCGAGTCGATGCTCTACCCGCTCTGGGACCTGAAGCTGAAGACCGGGCATTCGGTCCGCTCGGTCGATGACTGCATCCGCGAGGCGCGGGCCGACATGACCATCCGTACGGCACTGCTCGAGGCCCGCTTCCTCGCCGGTGACCGGGACTTGTTCGACGAGATGGTCCGGCGCTTCGATGCCGAAGTGGTCGAGGGAACGGCGGCGGCCTTCACCGAGGCGAAGCTCGCCGAGCGCGAGCTGCGGGTGCAGCGCGCCGGCGCCTCGCGCTATCTGGTCGAGCCCAACGTCAAGGACGGCAAGGGCGGGCTGCGGGACCTCAATACCCTGTTCTGGATCTCGAAATACGCCTACCGCGTGCAGGACGTGCGGGATCTCGTCGCGGCCGGGCTGTTCGACAAGCCGGAGCTGGAGATGTTCGAGCGCTCGGAAGACTTTCTCTGGCGGGTACGCTGCTGGATGCATTTCATCACCGGGCGGGCGGAGGAGCGCCTGTCCTTCGACCTGCAGCAGCAGGTGGCGGCGGCCGTCGGCTATGCCGGACGGAAGGGGCAGGCGCCGGTCGAACGCTTCATGAAGGCCTACTTCCTGGTCGCCAAGGATGTGGGAGATCTGACCGCGATCGTCTGCGCCGCGCTGGAAGCGCGCCAGCAGAAGCCGCGCGCCACCCTGTCGCGCCTGCTCGGATCCTTCGCCAAGCGCAAGCGCGTCCGCGCGCTCGGCCATACCGACTTCACCCTCAAGGGCCAGCGTCTTGCGGTGATCGACGACAGCGCCTTCGAGCGCGACCCGGTCAACCTGCTCCGGCTCTACCAGATCGCCAGCCAGGAGGATCTCGCGATCCATCCGGATACGAGCCGGCTGGTGACGCAATCCCTGAAGCTGGTCACACCCGGCCTGCGCAGCGACCCGGAGGCCAACAGGATCTTCCTCGACATCCTGACGGCGCGGCGCTCGCCCGAGGTGGTGCTGCGCCGCATGAACGAATCGGGCCTGCTCGGTCGCTTCGTCCCGGATTTCGGCCGGGTCGTGGCAATGATGCAGTTCAACATGTACCACCACTACACGGTGGACGAGCATCTCATCCGCGCCATCGGCGTGCTTGCCGAGATCGATGCCGGCTCGCTCGAGGCCGAGCATCCGCTCTCCAACGAGATCATGCCGAGCATCGCCAACCGAAGGGCGCTCTATGTCGCGCTCTTCCTGCACGACATCGCCAAGGGGCGACCGGAGGACCACTCGCTCGCCGGCGCGCGGATCGCCCGCAAGCTGGGGCCGCGCTTCGGGCTGACGCCGGGCCAGACCGAGACGGTCGCCTGGCTGGTCGAGCACCATCTCGACATGTCGACCATCGCCCAGAGCCGAGACCTCGGCGACCCCAAGACGATCGAGAGCTTCGCGGCGACCGTCCAGACGCTGGAGCGGCTGAAGCTGCTGCTGATCCTCACCGTCGCGGACATCAAGGCCGTCGGCCCCGGAGTCTGGAACGGCTGGAAAGGCCAGCTCCTGCGCACGCTCTACTACGAGACCGAGCTTGTCCTCGCCGGAGGGCATTCGGCAGTGGAGCGCAAGGCCCGCGTCGGCCAGAAGCAGGAGGCGCTGCGGCAGCGCCTCGTCGACTGGGCCGCAGAGGAGCGGGAGGCCTATATCGCGCGCCACTATCCGGCCTACTGGATCAAGGCGGACATCGCCGATCAGGAGCGGCATGCGCGCTTCCTGCACGACGCCGAGACCGCCGGCCGCACGACGGCGACGATGGTCGAGACCGACCAGTTCCGCGGCGTGACCAAGCTCACCGTGCTCGCGCCCGATCATCCGCGCCTGCTCGCCATCGTCACCGGCGCCTGCGCTGCGGCGGGCGGCAACATCGTCGACGCCCAGATCTTCACGACCAGCGACGGGCTGGTTCTCGACACGATCTCGGTTTCCCGCGCCTTCGACCGGGATGACGACGAACTGCGCCGAGCCGAGCGGATAGCGGCCGCGATCGAGCGCGCGCTGAAGGGCGAGATCAGGATCGCGGATCTGGTGGCGCAGCGGCGTGCGCCGCCGCCGCGAGGCCAGACTTTCCAGCTCGCCCCTGAGGTCGTCATCGACAACGTGCTGTCGAGCCGCCACACGGTGCTGGAGGTTTCGGGGCTCGATCGCCCGGGCCTGCTCTACGACCTGACCACCGCCATCGGGAAACTCAACCTCAACATCGCCTCGGCGCATATCGCGACCTTCGGCGAGAAGGCCGTGGACGTCTTCTACGTCACGGACCTGACCCATGCGAAGATAACCTCGACGGCGCGGCAGCTCACGATCCGGAAGGCGCTGCTGGAAGTGTTCGAATTCGAGGGCGCCAGGGCCGCTTCGAGCCGGACGAAAGTCCCGGCGCGTGCTTGATTTGGGGCGCCGGAAGCCCGATATCGGCTGCGAATGCTGCCGCGCTGCGGGAGAATGTCCCGCCGGGCCCGGCATCGGGCGGCGCGGCGCGCCATGTGAAGGGAATTGGAAGACGCGATGACGCAGAACCCTGCGACGGAAGACCCGAACCTCGACGCCGCGGCCAACGCTCCTGAGCAGGCTCAGGCCGCCGAAGGAAGCAGCGAGGCCCGGATCGCGGCGCTGCAAGCCGAGCGCGACGACCTCAAGGACAAGCTGCTGCGCACCCTCGCCGAGATGGAAAACCTGCGCCGGCGCACCGAGCGCGAGATCGCCGATGCGAAGGCCTATGCGGTGACCAGCTTCGCACGCGACATGCTCGGCTCCTCGGACAATCTGCGCCGGGCGCTCGAGAGCGTGCCGGAAGCCGCCAAGGCCGGCACCGACGCGACGCTCAAGGCTTTGCACGACGGCGTCGAGCTGACCGAGCGCGAGCTGTTGAAGACGCTCGAGCGCCACGGCGTCCGCAGGGTGGACCCGCAGGGCGAGAAATTCGACCCGAACCTGCATCAGGCGATGTTCGAAGCGCCCGACCCGGCCACGCCGAAGGGCATCGTCTCGAAGGTCGTCCAGGTCGGCTACAAGATCGGCGAGCGCGTGCTGCGCCCGGCCCTCGTCGGCGTCTCCGCCGGGGCGCCGAAGGCGGCCGAGCCGCCGGCCGGCGAAGCCGGCGGCGACAAGCCTGCGAGTCACTGAGAGAAAGCCAGGGACCGATGTTCGAGGGCGCCGGCGTCGCCATCTTCGCGCTGACCGGAGCCCTCGTCGCCGCCCGCAAGGGGATGGACCCGTTCGGCTTCATCCTGCTGGCGACCGTGACCGGCGTCGGCGGTGGGACGCTGCGAGAGCTGCTGCTCGGCCATGACGCGCTGTGGGTGCGCAGCCCGACGGACGTCATCATCTGCACCATCGTGGCGCTGGGCTCCTGGGCGCTGGCCTATCTCCGTCCCGGCGTCCTCGAGGGCTGGAGCGGGCGCCGCCTCCTGCTCTGGGCCGACGCTGCGGGCCTTTCCCTCTTCGCCGTCATCGGCACGCTGCGGGGCCTCGATTCCGGAGCACCGGTCCTGTCGGCGGTCGCGCTCGGCGCGATGACCGCGACCTTCGGCGGCATCCTCCGTGACATCCTCGCCGGCGACCGGCCCATGGTGCTGTGGAGCCGCGAGTTCTACGTCACCGCCGCGACGGCCGGCGCGGCGACCACGGCGCTGCTGGCCGGCCTCGGCCTGCCCGGACTCGCCGTCGTGCTCGGCGGCATCGCGATCGGCTTCGGCCTGAGGGCGGGCTCCCTGCTGTTCGGCTGGTCCTTTCCCCGGCTGCCGGGTCAAGCCGCCGAATAGTTCAGCCGGGCTTCGTCACGCGCCGCAATGTCAGGTTGATGCGGCCCCCCTCGGGCAGCAGCGTCGAGGAACCCGAGAGGATGCGATCGATGCCGTGATAGGCCAGCCGCGCCTCGCCACCAAAGAGCAGCACATCGCCCGAGGAGAGCTTCAGCGAGGTCGTCCTGCCGCCGCGGGTAGCTCCACCGATGCGAAAGAGCGCGGCGTCGCCGAGCGAGACCGAGAGCACCGGCGCGTCGAAATCCTGCTCGTCACGGTCCTGATGCAGGCCCATCTTCGCGCCTGCGGCGTAGTGGTTGACGAGGCAGGCTTCCGGTGGATGGGCATAGCCGGAGAGCTCGCCCCACAGGGCCAGCAACGGCGCCGGGAGCAGCGGCCAGGGCTCCTTCGTCTCCGGATGCAGCGGCTGATAGCGGTAACCGTCCACGTCGGATACCCAGCCGAGCGGCCCGCAATTCGTCATCCTGACCGAGAAGGGCTTGCCGGTCTTCGGCATCCGCGGCTGGAAGAAGGGCGCCTGCCGCACGACCGCCCGCAGCTCCGCCAGCAAGGCGCCCTGCTCCGCAGCCGTGAGCCGGCCCGGCCAGTGAAATACGCCGGGGGCGACGGTGAGGCGCGTCATGGCTTCGTCGCGGCCGCGTCAGAGAGAGTCGAGGCCGAGCACATCGGCCATCGAATACAGGCCGGGCGCCCTGCCCCGCCCCCAGAGCGCCGCCTTCACGGCGCCTTGGGCGAAGAGACTGCGATCCTCGGCGACGTGAGCGAGCTCCAATCGCTCGCCCGCGCCGGCAAAGATGACCTTGTGGTCTCCGACCACCGTGCCGCCGCGCAGGGCCGCGAAGCCGATCGTGCCCGGCGCCCGTGCGCCGGTGATGCCGTCGCGCCCGGCGACGCGCTGCTCTGCGAGGTCGATGGTCCGCCCTTGCGCGGCTGCCTCGCCCAGCAGAACGGCGGTACCGGATGGGGCGTCGACCTTCATGCGATGATGCATCTCGACGATCTCGATGTCCCAATCGGTACCGAGCGTCGCTGCGACCTTGCGGACGAGCGCGGCGAGCAGATTGACGCCGAGGCTCATATTGCCGGAGCGGATGATCGGGATGCGCTTTGCCGTCTCGGCCAGCGCCGCCAGATGCGACGGCTCCAGCCCGGTGGTGCCGACGACATGCAGGATGCCGGCGTCGGCCGCGAGATCGGCGAAGGCGACGGTCGCCTCGGGCGAGGTGAAATCGAGCACGGCCTCGGCGCCCGCGAAAGCGGCGGCTGGGTCCCCCGTCACCGTCACGCCCAACGGCGGCAGACCGGCCAGAGGACCCGCATCGGCTCCCAGAGCCGGAGAGCCCGGTCGCTCGACCGCCGCGACGAGCCGGCAGCCCGGCGCCTGATCGATCGCTTTGATCAGCATGCGTCCCATGCGCCCTGCGGCACCGACGACGACGAGACGCATGTCACTCATGGCAGGCTCCGAAACGGCTTCCGGCCGGAAGCTGTGGTGTAGTCAGATCCGCTATAAGGCGCTTCGCCGCGCTGCGACACCCGAATCCGTGCGAGAGGAAGCGCCCACGAAAAACGGCCGGGTCACCCCGGCCGCCGCTCGATATCCGCGTCGGTCGACGCCAGGCTTCAGGCTGCCTGCTGGATGCCCGACAGCTTCCAGTCGCCTCCGCTCTCGCGCTGGAAGGTCCAGAACTCCCGAACCTCCTGCGCCGCATCGGCGTTGCCATCGACAACCCGGCCGCTCTTGCGGTCGTAGAGCGCATTGGTCAGGCTGAAGCGCATCGAGACCGTGGCATAGTCCGTCGAACCCTCGCGCCAGGCCTCCGACAGGTCGCCCTGCAGCAGCTTGACGTCCGAGACGCGGTCGGCAACGCCGCGGCGGGCGTTCTCGGTCAGGTCCTCGTCGAAATAGCCGAACATCTCCGGCGTCGTGCGCTGGCGCAGGCCGGCTTCGTCCTCATTCGAATAGGCGGTGTTGATCTCGCCGAGCAAGCGCTCGAAGGCGTTGAAATCGGCACCCTCGAGCTGGATCGGCGTGGTCGCCGGCTGCGCCGCACCGCCGCCGAAACCGCCCATGCGGCTCGCCGGCTGGGGAGCGTCAGGCCGTGCGCCATAAGCCTCGCGGGCATAAGGTGCCCCCGCGCCGGCAAGCTGCGGCTCGGACCTGCGGCGGAAGAAGCGTACGGCCAGCATGACCGCGCCGACGATCAGGCCGATCTGCAGCAAGAAGCCGAGCAGACCGCCCAGCGAAGCCAGGCCGCCGAAAAAGCCCGAGCCCGAGAGCAGGCCGAACAGGCCGGCACCGAGCAGGCCGGCACCGATGCCCATCATCATGTTGCGGGCAAAGGAGGGACGCGCGGCCTGAGCGGCCGCTCCGGCGCCCAGGCCCTGATTGCCATAGGACGAGGACGGCGCCGTGCTGCGCTGGAAAGGCTGCGCGCCACCGGGAATGGTATTGGTCGGGGCCGGCGCGCTGCGCGTAAAAGTCCCGCGGCTTCCGAAACTCTTGCCTCCGCCGGGGCGCGCCTCGGCGGCCAGCGGGACCAGCATCAGCGTTCCAACGACCAAGGCGACGGCGCGTCCGTGACGGGCGAGCGAGATCAGAGACATTGTTCCTCCCGGAGCCCCCATAGGCTCAACGAGCGCCAATATGGGAGACGACAAGGCAGCCCGCAAGACGAACATGGGTTAAATAGCTGAAATATCTTACTATTCCAATTCAGTACATAATTATTCGTCGTGATCGGCGCCGCGTGATAGACTTGGTTCGTCCTCCTTCCTCAAGGCGAAGGAAGAACGCCATGTTCGCGGATGAACCGAGGCCTCGCCGATACCGCCTGCTGGGCTGGCTCCTGGCCCTTGCGGTGCTCGTCCTCGCGACCGAGGCCGCAGCAGCCGGAGAACCCGCCATACCGATCGACGGTCCGCGCCTGGCTCAGGCGCCAGAGCCGCTCTGCTTCTGCTGGAACGATGGCAGGAAGATCGCCGAAGGCGCGTCTTCCTGCATCCGCACCACCCAGGGCAGACGGCTCGCGAGTTGCGGACGCGTGACCAACATCATGTCGTGGCAGGTGACCGAGAACCCCTGTCCCGAGAGTTGAAGATCCGTCCGGGAAGGCTCGACCAAACAGAAACGCCGCCGGGATGATCCCGGCGGCGTCGCTTCTTATGGCTCTTGTGGTCCTGGAGACTTCGAGACTGACCCTTGTCAGAACGCTCCCAAAACGATTGCAATCATGAAAACGAAAGCCGCACCCATGATCAACCGGTCGAGACGTAGCGTGACGGACATCACACCCTCCTGTGTCATTGACCTGTCGCAGAAGCTAGCAGAACTGGCCGCGGCCGCAAGGGGGCGGCATCGTGGCACCATCGGGGCGAAGGCTATTCTATGCTTAAATCGGTATTAAACCATTGAATAGACTTGGGGATATTTCTCACATCCAATGATCCGGACGCCCCTGCCCCGGCACGGCTTCAAGGCCGCTCCAGCAGTCTTCATGACTCGCGCGGGCTTGATCTGTGATTGAACGGATCGCAGCACGGACGGCGCGGGAACACGAGGGCCTTAACCCGGAAAGCGCCGGATTAAGACGGCGTTCACCACCGCGTCAAAGTTAATCCGGCTGTGGCGACTGGGGCGCAGTCGGTTGAGAAACCGTTCACCAGACGCTTCGCATTTGATGAGGCATGCGACGCCTCAAACTCGCCCTCATCGCTGTTGGAATGGCCGGCGCTGCCGGGTTGGCCGGCTGCGGCAAATTCCAGAAGGCCCAGCGTGCGCCCTGGCGCGACCAGGCCGAGGCCCAGTGCATGGCCTCCGGTCAGGTGCAGCTCTCAAGCTATGTCAGCCTGCGCGGCAAGGCGATCGACGGCCCCGGAACCTGCGGCATGCAACAACCGCTCAAGGTCACGGCCCTGCAGAACGGCAGCGTGAGCCTGAAGAGCCCGGCCCTGCTCGCCTGCCCCGTGGTCGCGACGACCGATCAATGGTTCGCCGAGGTGGTGCAGCCTGCCGCCATGAACATCTTCGGAGCGCAGGTGATCGAAATCCGCGCCGGCTCCTACTCCTGCCGCGCGATGAACAACGGCACCTATACGACGCGCACCTCCGAGCACGCCTATGGCAACGCCGTCGACGTCTTTTCCTTCCGCCTGAACGACAGCCGCGTCGTCACGGTCAAGGAGGGTTGGCGCGGCTCACCGGAGGAACAGAACTTCCTGCGCGAGGTCTTCGTCGGCGCTTGCACCTATTTCGGCACGGTGCTCGGGCCGGGAGCCGACCCGATGCACTACGACCACATCCATATCGACCTCGCCCGCCATGCCAAGGGCCGCCACATCTGCAAGCCGATCATCAAGTACACGCCGAACTACAACCTGCCGCCGGCCGATCCGGGCCGCACCTATTCCTCGGCGCAGAACGCTCAGCCGCCGATGACGCCGCGCGAGCGCGCTCCCGCCGCCACCGCCTATGCCGGCGGTCCGATGCTGCGCCAGCCTGCGTCCGGGCTGCGCCCGCCGGGCGCCGTGCAGGGCGGATACCCGGTCGCGAACAACGGCGCGCAAGACCACAGCCTCGACGCCCAGATGCGCTTCCTCCAGGAATACGACGCACGCCATCGGACGGGCCAGCCGGGCTTCCGGCCACGCCCGCTGCCGAGCGAGCAGGGCGGGCCCCTCGCCCTGCCCGGCGCGGTCGAGCCGTCGGAAGAGGAGGCGGTGCTCGGCGACGGCGGCGGCTCGGGCGTCGTGGACCAGCAGGGCTCCGAAGAGGCGCAGCCGATCACGCCCGACCACGACCCCTTCGCCTACAGCGCGGGGCGCACGGTGCGGCGGTAGCGCCGCCGGGTCAGGGAGCGGCCAGGACCTGCCGGCATTCCGGCGGCAGGGCATCGAGCGACATCGGCGGCTTGGGCTTCGGTCCCGGTCTCGGCTTGGGCGGGTGAAAGATCGCCTTGTACTGACGCTCGACCCAGCCCGTGAGCTCGGCGCCGCAGCCATCGCCGAAGTTCGGCGGCTCCTGCGGCACGCAGCTGGCCATGCCGGCGGGGCAGGCCAGCCGGATATGGAAATGGTAGTTGTGGCCCCAGAGCGGCCGGACCTTGTCGAGCCAGCTCCGGTCGCCGGGCTCGCGGCAGAGCGCGACCTTGAGCGCCGGATTGACGAAGATGCGCTCCACCTTGGGATCGGCGGCGACGGCCCGAAGCAGGCGGACATGGGCCGGCGTCCAGTGGCGCGGATCGACGTCACGCCAATCCGACCGGGCCATGTTGACCGCCGGCATATTCTCGCGCTGCTCCCGGTCGAGCCTGCCCCTGGGCATCGGCGTCAGCCAGATATCGGCGTCGAGCCCGATCTGGTGGGAGGCGTGGCCGGTGAGCATCGGCCCGCCGCGCGGCTGCGACATGTCGCCGACCAGCAGACCCGCCCAGCCTGTAATGCGCGGCACATCGCGGGCGAGCTTCTCGAGGTAGTCGATCAGGATCGGGTGCCCCCAGTTGCGATTGCGGTTGAGCCGCATCACCTGCCAGCTCGGCCCGTCGAGAGGCAGTGCCGCGCCACCGGCGAGGCAGCCGCGGGCATAGGAACCGATGGCGCGCGGCGGCAGATGCGCCGGCGTGGACTTCTGGCCGAAGAGCGAGCGCGCGGCATCGGGCCATGTGGCAATATTGGCGGCGCGGGTCCGTGCCTCCTGTTCGGCCGTGGATTGGGCGAGGCCGGCAGCCGGCACCATTCCAACGAAGAGAAGCAGGGCGGGGATGATTCGCTTGCGAGCCTTCATCGAGCCAGCATCGGCGGCGCTTCGACTCGCGGTCAAGCACAGGCGTGTCGCGGGCACGATACAACCGCGTTCGGAACAGGTACGCCGCATCCGTGGTTTCCCTGCCGTGTCGCGCCGGCGAGTGGCGCAAAACGAAGGGAACACTGATGTCTACGCTTCTGATCGTTGTGCTGGTGATCCTGCTGCTCGGCGGCGGCGGATATTACGGCCATCGCAGCTATGGTACGGCGGGCCTCGGCGGCGTCGTCGGGCTCGTGCTGGTGGTGCTGCTGATCCTGTGGCTGCTCGGCGCCATCGGCGGTGCCCCTGTCAGGGTCTGACCAGCGCGCGCCAGGCCGGACTCGCAGCGTCAGGCGCGCTCCGCCGCATGCTCCCAGACGGCGACGGCCGCGGCGAGATCCTCCAGCGCGACGCCGACCGACTTGAACAGCGTGATGCCGCCGCCCTCGACCGGGCCGGCGATCCGGCCATGGCAAAGATCGGCCAGGGTGCCGGCGACGCTGTCGGCGCTGTAGCTGCCTTCGGCGATGGCGACGGCAACGTCGCCGCCTTCGTCGATCGCCTTACCGGAATCGACCACCACGCGGGCGCGATGCAGGGCGTCCGCATCGGCCTCGCGCATCTGCATGGTGAAACCGCCGATCAGATCGAGATGGGCCTCGCGCTTGAGCCAATGGCCGTGGATCAGCGGTTCGGTCGCGTTGGTGGCGCAGGAGATGATGTCCGCGGTGCGGGCCTCGCCTTCGAGATCGGTCGTGGCGCGGGCGACGATGCCCTCCTTCGCCAGCTCGGTGACGACGGCCTCGGCCGCTTCGGGCCGTCGCGCCCAGATCGCGATGTCGGTCAGCGGGCGCACCGAGCGATGCGCCTTGACGATGAAGGGCGCGAGCGCCCCGGCCCCGACCATCAGCATATGGCTGGCCTCGGGGTTGGACATGTAGCGCGATGCCAGCGCGGACGCGGCTGCCGTCCGCCAGGTCGTCAGGCGGTTGCCGTCCATCACGGCGAGCGGCTTTCCGGCCGCACCATCCATCAGCAGATAGGCCCCCATCACACCCGGCAGGTTGCGCTTGCCGTTGCCGAAGAAGACCGAAACGATCTTGGTACCGATATAGGGCCTGTCCGCCGAAGGCCCGCTCCAGGCCGGCATGGTCAGCAGGATGGCATCGTCCTCGCCCGGCCGCTCGATCGCATATTGGCCGCGCTTGGGAGCGACGACCTCACCGCGGAACGCCTCATCGAGGATGTCGATTAGGGCGGGATATCCGAGGGCCGCATCGATCTCGGCCACGTCGAAGAGGCGCATCAATTCCGTCCGTCGGTCAGAGCAGGCAGGGCGGAATCGGGCACCGCCGAACGCAGCGCCTGGGTCTCTGAGCGGAGCGTCTCGACCTCGCGGCGGCTGCGGCGAGCCGCCTTGCGATGCTTGCCCTGTGCGAGCCAGGAGGCCAGCCCGCCGACGAGGACACCCACGAAGATCGCGGCCAGAACCACGATGAAGAGCGGGACCTCATAGGACATCGTCGGCAGATCACGGCTGAACGGATCCAGGGAAATCCGCACAGGCGCCCGATTGGCGACCGAGAACAGGACGATCAGCAACGCGATCGGCACCAGAACCAGCGCCTTGAAGAAGGTCTTCATCCCAATCTCCGTGCCGGCCCCTTTTACAAGCGGCCGGCTGCCAGCGCTCAGGCCTTGCCGTTGAGGCGCAGGCGCAACTCTTTGCCCGTCTTGAAGACGGGCACGAACTTCTCGTCGACCTCGACCGCATCGCCGGTGCGCGGGTTGCGACCGATGCGGGCCGAGCGCGCCTTGCGGGAAAAGGCGCCGAAGCCGCGCAGCTCGACCCGGTCTCCCCGCGCGAGCGCCTTCACGATCTCGTCCAGGATCGCCGAGACGATGTTCTCGATGTCGCGCTGATAGAGATGGGTGTTCTGCTCGGCAATCCGCTGAACAAGTTCTGATTTAATCATCGCTGGAGTATAACCATTTGTATCATCATCATTTTTCAGCCGCGGCAGGCTGCCAGAGCGCCAGAGGCTCGTCAAGCCGCAAGCCGACGGGCTGAGCCGCGGCGCGCGCGATCGACGCCGCCAGCCCGTCGAAACCGGCTAGGCGCGCACCGACCTCGGCGAGGCTCCACAGCCCGAAGGTCGAGGAACTGCTGCGCGGGCGCCAGTCCCGGACCTTCAGATCCTTGGCGACCTTCTTCTCGCGCTCAAGCCAGGCAATGCCCTCGCGCTCGCCTCCGAGCTCGTCGATCAGCTTGAGGGCGAGCGCCTGGCGACCCGAGAAGACGCGGCCGTCGGAAGCCGTCCCCAGCTGCGCGTCATCGAGATGGCGCCGGTCGTGTACCATCTGCTTGAACCAGCGATAATTGTCGTCGACGACGCTTTGCAACGCGGCGCGCGCTTCCGGCGAGGTCGGCTCGAAGCCGTTCGGCGCCGCTTTCAGCGGGCTCGACTTGATCTCCTCGACCTTGACGCCGACGGTGCCCAGAAGCTGGCTGACATTGGGATACTGGAACAGAACCCCGATCGAGCCGACGAGCGAGGTCTCGCGGGCGACGATGTGATCCGTGCTCATCGCCGCGATATAGCCGCCGGAGGCCGCAAGCCCGCCGACGACCGTCACCATCGGCTTCTTGGCCGCCAGCTCGCGCAGCGCGACGTGCAGGGCCTCGGCGCCCGAGGTGGTGCCGCCGGGGCTGTTGACGTCCAGCACAACCGCGGAGACGGCCTTGCTGTCTCCCACCGACTTGATCAGGTCCAGCGTGCGGCGGTCGCCCGAGATGAAGCCGGAGATCGAGACACGGGCGATGTGCGCGCTGGACAGCGAGACGGCCCCGTCGCCCCGCCAGGCGAGGCCGCCGACGATCGCCGCAGCGATCACGCCGAGCACCGCCAGGACGCGCCAGAGCGTCAGCTTGCGCCGCAGGCTGCGGCGGTCGGCAAGCAGGTCGGCATCGGACGCCATCGGAAACTCCTGTCGGCTGCGGGCCCGTGATGTAGCCCCGCTGCGGCGGACGGGCAAGGCGCCAGGAACCCTGCCGTAACGTCGCACGCCCCGCACCTTGCTGCTCCGGGGCGTCGGGATAGCTCAGGCCGGAACGGATGCGCGCGCCCGGTCGAGAGCGACGAGGGCAAGTCCGTTCGCCACGGACCGGAAGGCATCGCCGATATGGACCTTCTCCGCGCCGAAGCGGCGGTCGAACAGGCGCCGGACAGCCGGCACGTGCGAGGTGCCGCCCGTCATGAACACGGCTTCAATCCGGCTGCCGTCGATGCCGGCCTCGGCGAGCGCGCGGTCGAGAGCCGTCTCGATGGCGCTGACATCCTCGGCGATCCAGTCCTCGAAATCGCTGCGCCGGATCGGCGTCTCGATCGTCACGCCCATCTGGACGAAGCGCAGCACGGTCTCATCATGCTCCGAGAGCGCGATCTTGGCGGCGGAGACGGCCCGGTAAAGCTCATAGCCGAGATCGTATTCGATCACCGTCAGCAGGTCCTCGAGCTTGCCCGGCTCGACGGCTTCGCGGATCAAGGCGTTGAGTTCGGCCATGGTCTCGCGGCTCTTCATCAGCGAGAGCTTGTGCCATTGCGCGAAGGCGGCGTGGTAATGCGCCGGCACCGGCAGGAGCTTGCCGAAGGAGCGATACTCCGTGCCCTTGCCCAGCGCCGGCGAGACGGCGTGCTCGATGATGCGGTAGTCGAAGGTGTCGCCGGCGACACCGACGCCGGCATGGGAGAGCGGAATCGCCTCCAGCCCGCCGCGCTGGCCCGGCTCGAAGCGCATCACCGAGAAGTCGCTGGTGCCGCCGCCGAAATCGGCGACCAGCATGGTCTGCGGCGTCGTCAGGTCGCGGGCGTACCAATAGGCGGCGCCGAGCGGCTCATAGGCGAAATCGACCTGCTCCATGCCGGCCCTGGCATAGGAGGCGCCAAGGCGGTCCAGCGCCAGCTCCTCGTCCGGCCGCTCGCCAGCGAAGACGACGGGGCGGCCCGAGATCAGCGGCAGTCTCGCCGCATCCTCGAGCCCGTCGGTCAGATCGCCGAGGAAGACGCCGATCAGATCCTCGAGGCGGAAGAGCTTGCCGAAGAGCCGCGTTTCCTGGAAGGCCCGGCTGGAGAGATGAGTCTTGAGCGATTGCAGGAAGCGGTGCTCGCTGGTCATGCCGAGCGCCATGTCCAGCGCATCGGGGCCGCTGACATGGGCAATCCGCGTCTCCGGCGGACGTCCTTCGCGCCAGAACATCAGCGCCGAGCGATAAGCATCGACCGCGCCCTGCCGGGTCGCGAAGGAGCGTGTCACGACCGAGCCGTCGGCGCCAGCCAGCGCGACGACGCTGTTGGTGGTGCCGAAGTCGATGCCGATCGCGGCGGGGGTCATGGCGGGCTCCTTTGCGGAAAGACGGACCAGCCCTCGTCACGAAAAGCGGTCCTGCGCCTGCTTCTCGGAACGAGGGCTGCCAAAACAACCGAAACAAAAGCCCGCGCGGATCGCTCCGCGCGGGCCCTCTTGCATGTCCGGCCGCCTTCGCGGCCGAAACCTCACTTCTTGTCGCCAGCCTTCTTGAGGGCGGCGCCCAGGATGTCGCCGAGCGAGGCGCCGGAGTCCTGCGAGCCGAACTGGGCGATCGCCTCCTTCTCCTCGGCCATTTCCAGGGCCTTGATCGAGACCTGGATCTTGCGGGCCTTCTTGTCGAAGAGCACCACGCGGGCATCGACCTTCTCGCCGGCGGCGAAGCGCTCGGGGCGCTGCTCCTGGCGGTCACGGGCGAGCTCGGCGCGCTTGATGAAGGTCATCATGTCGGTGCCGACGATCTTGACGTCGAGACCCGACTCCTTGACCTCGACCACCTCGCAGGTGACGACCTGGCCCTTCTTGAACTCGCCGGCATCCACGAAGGGATCGCCGCCGAGCTGCTTGAGGCCGAGCGAGATGCGCTCCTTCTCGACGTCCACATCGAGAACGACGGCCTGCAGGACGTCGCCCTTCTTGTACTCCTCGATGACCTGCTCGCCCGGACGGTTCCAGTCGAGGTCCGAGAGGTGGATCATGCCGTCGATGTCGCCTTCCAGGCCCAGGAACAGACCGAACTCGGTCTTGTTCTTGACCTCGCCCTCGACCACCGAGCCCTGCGGGTGCTGCTCGGCGAAGACTTCCCACGGGTTGCGCAGGGTCTGCTTGAGGCCGAGCGAGATGCGGCGCTTGACCGGATCGACCTCGAGGATCGCGACGTCGACTTCCTGAGAGGTCGAGACGATCTTGCCGGGGTGGACGTTCTTCTTGGTCCAGGACATCTCGGAGACGTGGATCAGGCCTTCGATGCCCGGCTCCACTTCGACGAACGCGCCGTAGTCCGTGATGTTGGTCACGCGGCCCTTGAGACGGGTGCCGACCGGGTAGCGCTCGGCGATGCCATCCCACGGATCGGCCAAGAGCTGCTTGATGCCGAGCGAGATGCGGTGCGTGTCCTGGTTGATCTTGATGATCTTGACCTTGACCGTCTGGCCGATGGTCACGACCTCGGACGGGTGGTTCACGCGGCGCCACGCCATGTCGGTGACGTGCAGCAGGCCGTCGATGCCGCCGAGGTCGACGAACGCACCGTATTCGGTGATGTTCTTGACGACGCCGTCAATAACCTGGCCCTCTTCGAGCGAGGCGACGAGCTCGGAACGAGCCTCGGCGCGGGTCTCTTCGAGGACGGTGCGGCGCGACACGACGATGTTGCCGCGGCGGCGATCCATCTTGAGGATCTCGAAGGGCTGCGGCTGGCCCATCAGCGGGCCGACGTCGCGGATCGGGCGGATGTCGACCTGCGAACGCGGCAGGAAGGCCACGGCGCCGTCGAGATCGACGGTGTAGCCGCCCTTGACGGTGTTGAAGATCATGCCGGTGACCTTCTCGCGGGCTTCGAAGGCCTTCTCGAGCTTGACCCAGCTCTCTTCGCGGCGGGCCTTGTCACGGCTGATGACGGCTTCGCCGAGGGCGTTCTCGATCCGGTCGAGATAGACCTCGACCTCATCGCCGACGTTCAGCTCCTGCTCGCGGCCGGGGCCGGTGAATTCCTTGAGCGCGACGCGACCTTCGGTCTTCAGACCGACGTCGATGATCGCCATGTCCTTCTCAATGGCAACGACCTTGCCCTTGATGACCGAACCTTCGAGGGCTTCGTTCTTGGTGAAGGACTCTTCGAGCAGAGCGGCGAAATCTTCGCGGCCCGCATTGTAGCTTTCAACTGCAGACATGTAATCTCCTGGAAGCCGGCCGCGTATCCCGCGGATGTCCGGCATGGCGCCTTCGGTTGGTGTTGCAGGCCGGATCGCTGCCGTCGGCGCCTCCGCTCGGGAGGATTCCGGCCCATCGAAGAGCCGCAGGCACCAGAGCCGCCGGAGAAATCCGCATCCGAAGACGTTTTCCAGCACGAAACGGGAGCCAGCCGCGAGAGCCGCCCCCGGCGCATGATGGATCACGGCCATTCGGACAGGCGGGATTTAGTGCAAGCGCTGCATCAGAGCAAGGGCTGGCGGCCGGATACACCGCC
Organism: Allobosea sp. 67-29; assembly: GCF_001898115.1. Lineage (GTDB taxonomy): Bacteria > Pseudomonadota > Alphaproteobacteria > Rhizobiales > Beijerinckiaceae > Allobosea. The sequence goes on from NZ_MKSQ01000016.1 coordinate 55,355, forward strand.
GGGAGGGCCTTTTCTTTGCAACGGTGCGCTATTCACGGCCGCCGCGAGGCGTCAAGATCCACCTGAAGGGTGCGACTTCCTTGCAGCCCGGGTTTCATGCCACTCTGCCGCGCGCGATTGGGCGGGCTTGGGGGAGAGCGTTTCATGGGCTGGATCATTCTGGGGCTGATCGTCGTCCTCGCGGTCTATCTGGTCATGACCTATAACGGGCTGGTCGCGATGCGGCAGCGCGTCAACCAGGCCTTCGCCGACATCGACGTGCAGCTCAAGCAGCGGCACGATCTGATCCCGAACCTGGTCGAGACGGTCAAAGGCTACGCCACCCACGAGAAGTCGACGCTCGACGCCGTGATCGCGGCGCGCAACGCGGCGCAGGGGGCAGGCAGCGTGCACGACAAGGCGGCGGCGGAACAACAGCTCTCCGGCGCGGTCGGAAGACTACTGGCGCTGGGCGAGGCCTATCCCGACCTCAAGGCCAGCGCGAACTTCCAGCAGCTTCAGGTCGACCTCGGCAATGTCGAGGACAAGCTCGCGGCGGCGCGCCGGTTCTTCAACAACGCGGTCAGCGAGTTCAACGCCGCGATCCAGGCCTTCCCGGCCGTGCTGTTCGCGCCGCAGATGGGCTTCGCCCAGCGCGAATTCTTCGATGTCGGCCCGGAAACCCGGACGCAGATCGAGGCCGCGCCCAGCGTGAAGTTCTGATCGCAGGCAGGCCCAAGAGGCACAGGGGAGCGGCTGCGATGGCTCAGGCCTTCGGGCTCTACACCCACCAGCGGAACAACCGGATCAGATCCAACCTGCTGATCGCCGGTCTCTTCCTGCTGGTCTATCTCACGACGTGGGGACTCCTGCTGATCGCCTATGGCTATGGCGGCGTGCCGCGCGGGCATTCGGCCTTCGGCGAGGCGAACCGCATCTTCCGGTCGTGGTTTCCGTTCATCACCTTGGCGACGATCCTGTGGGTGTTCATCGGCTTTCGCCTGAACGTCGCGATGATTGGGGCGGTGACGGGAGCCCGGGGCATCACGCAGGCGGAGAATCCCAAGCTCTACCGGATGCTGGAGAACCTCTGCATCTCGCGCGGGCTGCCGATGCCGAAGCTCGCGATCATGCAGAGCGACGCGCTCAACGCCTTCGCCAGCGGCGTCAACGACAGCCAGTTCACGGTGACCGTGACCACCGGCCTGCTCGACCAGCTCAACGACCAGGAGGTCGAGGCCGTGCTGGCGCATGAGCTGACGCATATCCGCAACGGCGACGTCCGCCTGATGGTCATCGCCGTCGTCGTCGCGGGCGTGATCTCCTTTGCCGGCGAGCTCGTCTTCCGCGGCGTCGGCCGCAGCCGGATCAGGATGTCGTCGGACGATACCAAGAAGGGCAATGCGCTGGCCATCGTCGTCGGCATCGCGGTGATCGCGATCTCGTGGTTCCTCGCGGTGCTGATCCGGCTGTCGCTGTCGCGCTCGCGCGAATATCTCGCCGATGCCGGGGCGGTGGAACTGACCAAGAACCCCGACGCGATGATCTCCGCTCTGCTCAAGATCTCGGGCCGGGCCGATATCGACGGCGTGCCGTCCGGCGTGATGGACATGTGCTTCGAGAACGACCCCGACGATTTCGCCGATCTGTTCTCGACCCACCCTTCCGTGACGAAGCGTGTTCAGGCCCTGATCGAGACCGCGGGAGGGCGGATGCCGGCGATGCCGCCGCATCCGCCGAAGATCGGCGAGCGTCAGGACCTGCCGACGATGGTCGAGGAAAGCGCCGCGCGCGGGCCCTGGTCGCGCGCTCCACAGGGACCGGGACCGGCCTGATCAGGCAACGAGCTTGGCGGGATCGATCTCGAACACCAGCGGGTAGAAGGTATCCCAGCGGCTCCAGCGCCGGGAACCCGCCTCGCTCGCCGCCCAGAGCCTGCCATCCGGCGCGCAGCCGAGATCCTCGATGCCGCCCGGAGCCGGATAGCGTGCCAGCACGGCGCCGGTCTTTGGATCGAGACGGGAGATGAATGCCGGCCTGTTGCCGGCGCTCTGCGATATCCAGAGATCGCCGCGCTGGTCGAAGGTTGCACCCTGCGCGAACTGCGGCAGAGGCAGGGTCGCCACCGCATCGGCCGTCCCGATCGGCCTTTCGCTGCCGGAAAGGAGGCGCTTCAGCGGCACGCCGTAAAGGCTCGGCTCGCCCTTGCGGCGATAGGATCCGAACCAGAGCAGCTTGTCCGCGGAAGCCGCGAGGAAGGACGGCCCCATCGCCTTGTCGACCAGGCGTTCGCCAAGCGGCACAGTTTCCCCGGCCGAGCAGGAGCGCGGGAAGTCCAAGGCGAGGAGCCGACCGGAATTGGCCGCGACAACGATGTCGCCCACCACGGCGAGGCCGCCGGGATGACCGTAGGTAGCCGGCAGCGCAAAGCTGCCGAGCAGCCGGCCATCCGAGCGGGCCAGCCGGAAGATGCGGGCCGGGCCGCTGTCCTGTTCATGCGTCTCGCTGCGATAGGCCGCGACGAGGATTTCGTCGCGGATGATCGCCAGTCCCTGCGGAACGAAGCCATCATCGAGGCCGGGCACCCAGTAGCGGCGGCCGATCGCCGCCGCATTCGGAACCTCGCTCAGTTCTCGCCCGTCATGGCGCGGCTCGTCGCCGGGCAGGCGCGGCCGCGCAAACCCGGCAGCCGGCGAGAGCGCCAGCTCCGCCGCCGAAAGCAGCGCGCCACGGCGCGTCAGGCGCATGGGCTCAGCGACCGTCACGCGCCCAGTCGAGCGCCTCCTCCAGCCGATCATCGCCCCAGAACAGCTCGCTGTCCCCGGTAACGAAGAAGGGCGCGCCGAAGATGCCGATCGACTTGGCGTATTCGATCTCGGCGCGCAGGCGGCCCTTGACCTCCTCGCTGCGCGAGAGCGCCATCGCGCTGCCGGGCTCGCCGCCGGCTTGCTTCAATGCCGCGCCGAGCACCGCCTCCTCCGCGATGTTGCGGCCTTCGCAGAACTGGGCACGGAACAAAGCCTTCGAAAATGCCGGCGTCCAGCCGCCGTCGCGGCCGGCCAGAGCCAGGCGGGCGGCCGTGAGCGAATTCTGCGGAAAATTCTCCGGCTTGACCATCTCGATGCCCTGCCGGCGGGCGCGGCGCGCGGTGTCGCGCCACATGTAGCGGCCCTTGCTCGGAAAAAGCGCAAAGGGCGAGGTGTTCCAGCCCTGCGCGGCAAATATCGGACCCAGCAGGAACGGGCGCCAGCGCAGGTCGACCCCGGCGCGATCCGCCAGTTCCTCGATTCTCAGGGCGCTCAGGCAGGAATAGGGCGACGCGAACTCATACCAGAAGTCCAAAACGGGACGATTCGGCATTCAGCCTCCGAACAGGTCGTCAGTCGTGTCGCGCCCGGTCGAGCCTGCGCCCTTCGGAGTGCGACCGCAAGCACCGCGAACGGGCGCATGGCAGGCAAGCCGGGACCTTCGGCCCCGACCCATCAGCGGATGACGCGCAATCGATCAGAAGGTTCCGATTGCGTCGTCCCCATGGCTGCGATAGTGCGCCATTGCGTCCGAAACGCGGCCTCTCCGGCCGCTGGAGCGTTTCCGCGTTTCTCGAAAATGCGAAAATGCTCTAGGCCGTTGTCTTGTCGCATTTTCTTCACGCGAACCGGTACCCATCTCGCGCGAAAATGCTCTAACAGGAATTTGACACAGATGGCTGACAGCAGCGTGAAGAAGGTCGTTCTCGCCTATTCCGGCGGTCTCGACACCTCGATCATCCTCAAATGGCTGCAGACCACCTATCGATGCGAGGTCGTGACCTTCACCGCCGATCTCGGCCAGGGCGAGGAGCTCGGCCCGGCTCGCGACAAGGCGCTGCTGCTTGGCATCAAGCCCGAGAACATCTTCATCGAGGATTTGCGCGAGGAGTTCGTGCGCGACTTCGTCTTCCCGATGTTCCGGGCGAACGCGCTCTATGAAGGCGTCTATCTGCTGGGTACCTCGATCGCTCGGCCGCTGATCGCCAAGCGGCTGATCGAGATCGCGGAGCGGACCGGCGCCGACGCCGTCTCCCACGGCGCCACCGGCAAGGGCAACGACCAGGTCCGCTTCGAACTGACCGCCTATGCCCTGAAACCGGACATCGCGGTGATCGCGCCCTGGCGCGAATGGGATCTGCGGTCGCGCGAGCAACTCATCGCCTTCGCCGAGCAGCACCAGATTCCGATCGCCAAGAACAAGCGCGGCGAGGCGCCGTTCTCGGTCGACGCCAACCTGCTGCACTCCTCTTCGGAAGGCCTCGTGCTGGAAGATCCCGCGGTCGAGGTGCCCGATTACGTCTATTCGCGGACGATCTCGCCGGAGGCTGCGCCGGACAAGCCCACCGTCATCACCATCGGCTTCGAGAAGGGCGATGCGGCCTCGATCGACGGCGTGAAGATGTCGCCGGCGACGCTGCTGGCGAAGCTCAACGACCTCGGCCGCGACAACGGCATCGGCCGGCTCGACCTTGTCGAGAACCGCTTCGTCGGCATGAAGAGCCGCGGCATGTACGAGACCCCCGGCGGCACGATCCTGCATGTCGCGCATCGCGCGATTGAGTCGATCACCCTGGATCGCGGCGCGGCGCATCTCAAGGACGAGATCATGCCGAAATATGCCGAGCTGATCTATAACGGCTTCTGGTACTCGCCCGAGCGCGAGATGCTGCAGGCGCTGATCGACAAGAGCCAGGAATTCGTCAGCGGCGAGGTTCGCCTCAAGCTGTACAAGGGCGGCGTCCATGTCATCGGCCGCTCCAGCCCCTATTCGCTCTACGACCAGGACCTCGTGACCTTCGAGGAAGGCGCTGTCGCTTATGACCACCGCGACGCCGCCGGCTTCATCAAGCTCAACGCGCTGCGCCTGCGTACGCTCGGCCAGCGCAAGAAGAAGCTGGGGCTTTAGGCGCCGTCGGGGCTTTGCGCTGCCGGTCTCCCGAAGGCGGCCCGGCAGCGCTGCTCGAACCACCCGCCTCTTCATGCGTTGAGCACTCACCCGTCATCGTGAGTGCCGCTGCATGAAACGCCTTGTCTGTCTCGCCTTGCCTGTCATCCTGTTTTCCGCCTTCCCGGCGGATGCGCAACAGATGCCGCCCTCGCCGAGCAGCAAGCCGGCCACGCCCGAAATCGCCACGTGCAAGACGGCCGCCCTGCAGGCGCTCTCGGCGAAAGAGCCTGAGATCAAGGACATCTATATCGACGAGGACGGCGCAACCGTGGCGGTATCGCAGGCGACGATCGAGTCGATTCCGATCACGCGCATCGTCATGGCCGAGGCCTATCTGCGGACCGACCGCTCGGACAAACCGCGCCGCTTCCTCTGCCTCCTCGGCGAGAAGGAGAAGGTGCTCCTGACCTTCTTCACGGTGCGCTGACGACGGGACGCCAGGTTTTCAGGGTTCGTCGACGACTTCGGTCGACGGCCGATCGCGACCATCGGCCAGTTCCTCGTGCCAGCGGCCTTCGCCGTCCTGGTAGACGATGCCGTCGGTGCTTCCGGCCAGGGTCTGCCGCGCGGCTGCGGCCGACGCCGCCTTCAGTGCCGCCGCATGCGAGGGGAAGGTCTCCGAGACCACGTCTCCCACCTTGTAGGCCCAGCCGCCATCATGCTCGACGATCTGATACCTGACGATGGACATGGGACGTCTCCTTTCGTTCGGAGGAAAACCACCGCGACGCTAGCAGGTTCCCCCGAACGTGCGCGAGCCGGTCAGGGCTCGCCGTTGCCGCTGTCGGCCGCCCTCAAACTCTCGAGCACCGGCATCGAGGTGATGTGATAGCCGGCATCGACATGGTGGACATCGCCGGTCACCCCGCCCGACAGATCGGAGAGGTAATAGAGCGCCGCACCGCCGATCTCCTCCAGCGTCACCGATTTGCGCAGCGGCGCATTGGCGCGCTGCCAGGACAGCATCGCGCGCGCGTCGGAGATGCCGGCCCCGGCCAGCGTCCTGACCGGGCCGGGCGAGAGCGCGTTGACGCGGATGCCACGCGGGCCGTAATCGCCGGCGAGATAGCGCACGCTCGCCTCCAGCGCCGCCTTGGCGACGCCCATGACGTTGTAGTTCGGCATCAGCCGCATCGAGCCGCCATAGGTCAGGGTGATGATGCTGCCGCCATGGGGCATGCGCGCCGCCGCCCGCTTCGTCGCCTCGGTGAAGGAGAAGCAGGAGATCACCATGGTCCGCGAGAAATTCTCGCGGGAGGTGTCAGCATAGAGCCCTTTCAACTCGTTCTTGTCGGAAAAGCCGATGGCGTGGACCAGAAAATCGAGCGTGTTGCGTTCCGGGTCGCCGCCCCAGACCTCGTCCAGCTTTGCGAAGGTGGCGTCGACCGAAGCGATATCCTCGACATCGCAGGGAATGACCAGATCGGAGCCGATGCTCTGGGCCAGCGGCTTGACCCGCTTGCCGAGCGCCTCGCCCTGATAGGTGAAGGCGAGTTCGGCGCCATGGGCCTGCAGCGTGCGGGCGATGCCCCAGGCGATGGAATTCTGATTGGCGACGCCCATGACGAGGCCGCGCTTGTTGTGCATCAGGGGGAGCATGGCAAACTCTGAAAAGGCGTTTCAGGGTCTATTAAGGCAGGAACGGAAGAACGAGGCGATCGAAACCGAGAGCATGTCAGAACTGTTTCGCGACCGCCTCGGCCGTCGCCTTGGACGAGGCGACCGGAACAATTTCGAAACGGGCGAGATCGCTCCACTGCAGGACCCATTCCTGCAGCAGCGCGACATCACCGCATTCCATGACCTGGAAGCAGCGGCCGAGATCGGCGGAAACCCAGCTATCGACATAGCGGACGCCTGCAGGAGCCATGCGCCCGCGTTCGCGAAAGCGGGCATAGACATCCTTCACGCGGGCTTGATCGAAGTGCTCGATCACCATGAAGAGCATGGCGCCATCACGCCTCGAGGCGCTTCATGACGATGGTGGCGTTGGTGCCGCCGAAGCCGAAGGAATTCGAGAGGACGCAGCCGAGACCGGCATTGTCGATGCGCTTGCGCACGATCGGCATGTCGGCGAAAGCCGGGTCGAGCTCCTCGATATGGGCGCTCTCGCAGATGAAGTCGTTGTTGAGCATCAGCAGCGAGTAGATCGCCTCCTGCACGCCGGTGGCGCCCAGCGAGTGGCCGGTCAGCGACTTGGTCGCCGAGATCGGCGGGCTCTTCTCGCCCGAGCCGAAGACCTCGCGGATCGCCTCGATCTCCTTGCCGTCGCCGACCGGGGTCGAGGTGCCGTGCGGGTTGATGTAGTCGACCTTCGCCTTCACGCCCTCGAGCGCCATGCGCATGCAGCGCACCGCGCCCTCGCCCGAAGGCGCGACCATGTCATAGCCGTCCGAGGTCGCCCCGTAGCCGACGACCTCGCCATAGATCTTGGCACCGCGAGCCTTGGCGTGCTCGAGCTCCTCGAGCACCACGACGCCGGCGCCGCCGGCGATGACGAAGCCGTCACGCCGGACGTCATAGGCGCGGGATGCCCGCGACGGGGTCTCGTTGAAATCGGACGACATCGCGCCCATGGCGTCGAAGAGGACCGACAGCGTCCAGTCCAGTTCCTCGCAGCCGCCGGCGAAGATGATGTCCTGCTTGCCCCACTGGATCAGCTCGTAGGCGTTGCCGATGCAGTGGTTGGAGGTCGCGCAGGCCGACGAGATCGAATAGTTGACGCCCTTGATCTTGAACCAGGTCGCCAGCGTAGCCGAAGCGGTCGAGGACATGCCCTTGGGAACGGCGAAGGGCCCGACCTTCTTGGAAGAGCCGCTCTCGCGCGCCTTGTCGTAGGCGTCGATCAGGGCGCGGGTCGAAGGGCCACCCGAACCCATGATGATGCCAGTGCGCTCATGGCTGATCTCGCCCGGCTCCAGCCCGGCATCGACGATCGCCTGCTCCATGGCAACCTGGTTCCAGGCCGAGCCACCGCCGTGGAACCGCATGGCGCGGCGATCCAGCACGCTCGCGGCGTCCAGCGTCGGCGCGCCGTGGACGCGGCTGCGGAAGCCGTGCTCCGCAAAATCCTGCGCGAAGGAAATCCCCGATTTCGCCTCATGCAGCGACGACAACACCTCCTGCGTGTTGTTGCCGATGGACGAGACGATGCCCATCCCGGTGACGACGACGCGTCTCATGCTCGCTCTTCTCCAGCTCACCGCCCGCGGCGGGACAAGCCGCACCGCTCTGGATTCTCAATGGCGCAAATGGACCGTCGGGGCGCCGCACGCAAGGCCGCGGCGCGCTTTTCCTCAGGCTGCTTCGGGCTTGAACAGCCCCACGCGCATGTCGGCGACAGTGTAGATGCGCTTGCCGTCGGCTTCCAGCCAGCCATCGGCGATGCCCAGCACCAGCTTCGACTTGAAGATGCGCTTGAAGTCGACGCCGTAGACGACGCGCTTGACTGTCGGCAGCACCTGGTCCGCGAACTTGACCTCCCCGACACCGAGCGCGCGGCCGCGACCCGGCAGGCCGAGCCAGCCGAGGAAGAAGCCGGTGAGCTGCCAAAGCGCATCGAGGCCGAGACAGCCCGGCATCACCGGATCGCCCTTGAAATGACAATCGAAGAACCAGAGGTCGGGCTTGATGTCGAACTCGGCGCGAACGAGCCCCTTGCCATGCTCGCCACCCTCTTCGGCAATCTCGGTAATGCGGTCGAACATCAGCATCGGCGGCAAAGGCAACTGCGCATTGCCCGGCCCGAACAGTTCCCCGCGACCACAGGCGAGGATCTCCTCGTAGCTGAAAGACGATTGACGCTGCATTCCCGCTCCGTTGCTTGGCGCCGGCCGGATGCGACCGACGGATATCTGGCGTGCCTAACACGCCGAACCCCGGAAACGAAAGGGCACAGGCCACGATGATCACATGGCACTGCCGGCGGAGAGCCTGTCAGCAGGGTGACATGAGGCGCCGGCTTGCGACCGCTCCTTCGAAGTCCTACATTTTGAAAGAGATGGACATCACGCGGAGCGCAGGCCGCCCGTACCGGCAGAAGGGCAAGGCAGGAAGCATGACCGATCTGGTTTCCCAAGACGAGGGCTATGGATCGACCGTGCGGCAGGGCTGCCCGTTCCACGATATTCGCCAGAAGCTGCGCCGCGTAGGCCTGCGACCGACGCGGCAGCGCGTCTCGTTGGGCTGGGTGCTGTTCGCCAAGGGCGACCGGCACATCAGCGCCGAGATGTTGCACGAGGAGGCGGTGAAGGAACGCATCCCGGTTTCGCTGGCGACGATCTACAACACCCTGCGCCAGTTCACCGAGGCCGGGCTTCTGCGCGAACTCGCCATCGACGGCAACAAGACCTATTTCGACACGGCCAGCCACGACCACCACCATTTCGTGGTCGAGGGCGAGAGCCGCGTGATCGACATCCCCGCGGCGGAAATCGACGTGGCGACCCTGCCGACGCCTCCGAAGGGCTACGAAATCTCTCACGTCGACGTCGTGGTGCGGCTGCGCAAGATCGACGGCTGAGACGCGGACGCAGCGTTCCGAGGAGAACAGATGCGGCTGACCGATTCGCCGATCTCGCGCCGTGCGTTGGCAGGCCTCCTGCTAGCCTCGGCGATGCCGGCCGGGCCGGCGCTCGCCGCTGCGCGCAGCCTGCGCGGCAGCGTCGTCTATCGGGAGCGCGTCGTCCTGCCACCGGGAGCCGTGGTCGAGGTCAGGCTGCTCGACGTCTCGCTGGCCGACGCGCCGGCACGAACCATCGCCGAGACACGCGTTTACGGGCGGCGGCTGCCGGCGCACTGGGTCCTGCGTTACGACACCCGGCAGATCGAGCCACGGCACAGCTATGCCCTTCAGGCCCGCATTCTCGACGGCGACCGGCTGCTCTTCGTCACGACGGAGCGCCACAGCGTCCTCGCCGGAGGCAGGGACGCCACCACGCTCAGAATGGAGCGGGTCGGGCGGCCAGAGCAGGCGCCGCCTGCCGCGCCATTCGGGAACTGGCGGCTTGCGCAGCTCGGCGGCACGGCGGCCCAGGCCGGAACGGAGTCCACTCTCGATGTTTCTGCGGACGGCAAGGTGTCCGGCCGCGGCGGCTGCAACGGCTTCGGCGGGAGCATCACCGTCAGGGGCCAGGCCATCCGGTTCTCGCGACTGGTATCGACCATGATGGCCTGCACGCCGGAGGTGATGAGCCAGGAGCGCCGCCTGCTCGATGGCCTCGGAACCGTCCGCCGCTGGGAGCTGCAGCCCGATTCCGGCCTGCTCGCGTTGCTCGACGGCCGAGGCCGGACGATAATGACCTTCGCCAGGAAGTAACCGGCGGCTCAGTCGACGTTTTCGTTCGGATACACGCCCCACAGCCTCTCCTGAGGCATATAGCCGCTGATGCTGTGCACGCTGACGTGGCACCACTCATGAGCGCAGGACGCGACGCTCGTCACCACACCGGGCTGCAGTTCCGCGACCACCGCGGCCTTGGCGTCGGCGGCGCTGCGCAGCGGGAACAGCTCCTTCCGGTTCTTCGACCAGGGCGCGACCAGGGCCGTGCGACGCCCGGAGAGCAGGCTGTGCAGGACCCAGCCTTCGGCTCCGTCGGAATCACGAATGCGTCGCCAGGTCTCGAATTCCGCCGTCACCTCGACGGGCAAGCCCGCCTTTTGATAGACCCAGCGCGTGCGATGCTCCTTCGACGGTCCTTCGCGCAGATTGACCCGGTCCGACTTGAGGCTGACGTAACGGGGAACCGGCAGGCCCGTGACCGAGCCGGCGTGCATGTCCTGCGCCTGTGCCTCGGTCGCCATCGCAGCGAGGAAGGCGCCGGCGGCGACAAGGCATCCTACGCGCAGGTTCGGCATCGGCAGCTCTCCGGGAAGCTTCCCCACCGCTCTCTCAGGCGAAGGGTCAAGTTGTCATCCGTCACCGCGCCGCCTAGACAACAGGGAGCCGGACAGCACGCCGCTCCATTCCTGAGCCACCACGGTTAACGGTGGGTTGAGACGGGCGGCCGATCCGGCGAGAGAGGAAGGGAGCCGCCATGTCGAAGAAGAAGCCGCTCGTCGTCGTGACGCGCAAGCTGCCGGCCGTGGTGGAAACCCGGATGCGCGAACTGTTCGACGCACAGCTGAACATCGACGACAAGCCGCTGTCGCACGCAGCCCTGGTCGAGGCGATGAAGACCGCCGACGTGCTGGTGCCGACGATCACCGACAAGATCGACGCCGCCCTCATCGCCCAGGCCGGCGAGCAGCTCCGCCTCATCGCGAATTTCGGCAACGGCGTCGACAATATCGACGTCGCAAGCGCCGTGCAGCGCGGCATCACCGTCACCAACACGCCGGGCGTGCTGACCGACGACACCGCCGACATGACGATCGCGCTGATCCTCGCCGTGGCCCGGCGCATCGCCGAGGGCGCCCGCGTCATCCCCGACGACGACTGGGCCGGCTGGTCGCCGACCTGGATGCTCGGGCGCCGGATCACCGGCAAGCGGCTCGGCATCGTCGGCATGGGCCGCATCGGCCAGGCTCTGGCGAAGCGCGCCGCCGCCTTCGGCCTGTCGATCCACTACCACAACCGCCGCAGGGTCGATCCCCGCATCGAGGAGAAGCTCGAGGCGACCTACTGGGATTCGCTCGACCAGATGCTGGCGCGGATGGACATCGTCTCGGTCAACTGCCCGCATACGCCGGCGACCTACCACCTGCTCTCCGCCCGGCGCCTGAAGCTGATGAAGCCCGAGGCGATCCTGGTGAACACCGCGCGCGGCGAGATCGTCGACGAGACGGCGCTGGCGCGGATGCTGGAAGCCGGTGAGCTCGCCGGAGCCGGCCTCGACGTCTTCGAGCAGCAGCCGGCGATCAACCCGCGGCTGCTCAAGCTTGCGCGCCAGCACAAGGTGGTGGTGTTGCCCCATCTCGGCTCAGCCACCCATGAGGGCCGCGCCGACATGGGCGAGAAGGTCATCGTCAACATCAAGACCTTCATGGACGGCCATAAGCCGCCGGACCGCGTGCTGCCGAGCATGCTCTGACGCGCCGGGATCAGGCGGCGCCGAGCCGCGCCACCTCTCCGGGCCAGTCCTGATAGCGATCGACCACCGCCACGGCGCCCGCGGCAAGCAGACGCTCGCGCATCTGCGCCTTGTCGTGGGCCGCGCCGGTGAAGCCAGCCACCGTCATGCCGGCTGCCCGGGCCGCCTGAACGCCCGGCACCGAATCCTCCAGCACCAGGCAGCGCCGGGGCTGCGCCTGCATCTCGTCGGCTGCGAACAGGAAGACATCCGGCGACGGCTTGCCGCGCGCCACCTGCGAAGCCGAAAAGACATGCGGATCGAACAGGTCGAGGAGGCCGGCGAGCCCGAGATTGTGCCGCAGCGGCTCCAGGCTCGTCGAGGAGGCGACGCAGCGGCGCCCGGCGAGTTGCACAAGTGCTTCCCGCACCCCCGGCAGGGCCCGCAGTTCGCGCGCGAGGCGCGCGGCGACGCCGGCCTCGATCCGGCTCTCGAAATCGGCGGGAAGCGGGCGGCCCAGCGCCGCCTCGATGATCTTGAATCCGTCGGCGAGCGGTATCCCGGCGAGGTTGTCGCGATAGTCGCCCAGCGTCCAGCCCGCGAGGCCGACCTCATGGCACAGCGCAAGGCTGACCTAGCCATAGAGCGTCTCGGTGTCGAGAAGCGTGCCGTCGCAATCGTAGATGACGAGGTCGAACGCCATGGCGCCGGCCGTCACCCGAGCCTCAGGCCGGGCGCGCGGTTTCGAACTGCCCGGTCCTGCGGAAGCGCCAGAGATAGGACGGCACCTCGACCTCGACCGAGACCGGCGCGATGCCGAGACCGGCGAAGTCCCGCCCGTCCTTCACGGCTTCCGCCGAGACGACATTGTCCTGCCCCAGCAGCAGCACCTGGTCGCGCGTCAGCTTGAGTTCGTTCGGCAAGAGCCCGAGCGTCAAGGTGTCGACGAGCTCCAGAACGCGGGCCAGGACACCCGCAACCGGCAGCGGAAGCGGGGCGATCAGCCGCTTGCGACCGGTCACCTTGCAGACATCCTCGACGAGCTGGCGCAGGGTCAGCACCTCGGGACCGCCCAGCTCATAGGTCCGGCCGGCGGCGATGCTGCCGTCCACGGCACGGGCCACGACCTCGGCCACGTCCCCGGCGAAGGCCGGCTGCAGCCTGGCCTGCCCGTCGCCCACCAGCGGCAGGATCGGCATCATCCGCGCCATAGAGGCGAAGCGGTTGAAGAACGTATCCTCCGGACCGAACAGCACCGACGGTCGCAGAATCACCGCCTGCGGAATGATCTGGCGGACGGCGGCCTCACCCTCCGCCTTCGTGCGCGCATAGACCGAGCGCGATTCGGCATCGGCTCCCAGAGCCGAGATCTGGACCAGCCGGCTGATCCCGACCGTAGCGCAGGCCTGCGCTACGGCGCGGGCGCCATTGGCCTGGACGGCCGTGAAGCTCTGGCGGCCGTTCTCCTGCATGATGCCGACGAGGTTGACGACCGCATCGGCGCCCATCACTGCAGCCGTGACCGAAGCGGGATAGCGCAGATTCGCCTGCACCGCGTGAATCTGGCCGACCGTCCCGAGAGGCTGCAGGAAGCCCGCAAGGTCCGGCCGCCGCACGGCGACACGCACCCTGTAGCCGCGCTTGACGAGCGCGCGCACGACGTGGCGCCCGAGGAAGCCGGAGCCGCCGAAGACCGTGACGAGTTGCTGAGCCGGGGCTTGGACGGCCATCGGGAAAGCTCCGTTTAGAATGCTTCCGACCTCCTAGATCATGTTCGGCAAAAGTGGAAATCCCTTTTGCGGCCGATCGCCCCGATATCCGGACGCTGCGGCGTTCCGCCCTATCGCCGAAGCGGCGCTCGGCCCGCTCGGCGTCAATCAGCCGCCTCCGGGCCGAAACGACCCGAAATCCACCGGCCCATGAAAACGCTGTCCACAGGGCTGCGAAACAAATTCATTTCGCCGCGACAGGGCCGTTGACAGGACGACTCGCCCCCCGTAAACGAACCGCCGTTGCCCAGGTGGCGGAATTGGTAGACGCACCAGCTTCAGGTGCTGGCGCCTGCAAGGGCGTGGAGGTTCGAGTCCTCTCCTGGGCACCAACATTTCTAAGATGTCGAGAGCCGAAAGGCTTTCGCCGCAAGTCCCGCACCGGCCAGTCCTGTGCGGGATTTTTGTTTGCAGGCGGCCGCGGCCGCCGTCCCGCTTCCCTGCCCCGGGGCCCCGCTCGCCGGCGCGGCCCAACCGATGCGAGCAGTGGAGCGGCTCCGCCGGACCGGCGCCGCATAAGTCGCGACGGCCTTTCAGCAGGCGTTTACCCGAGCGCGATATGTCATCTGTCACGCATGATCGCGTTGGAGAGAGCGCCTTGGCACCCAGAGCAGCAGCCACCGACGGCGCGGGTGCCCCACGCCTGCGGCGCTTCCTGCAGGTAACGCTTGAGCTCGCACCCGATGTTCTCGTGCCGCGGCAGGAAACCGAACTGCTCGGACTGAGCGCGATCGCCCGGCTGCGGGACGGCCCGCCGGGCGCGACGGTGATCGACATGTGCTGCGGTTGCGGCAACCTTGCCCTGGCGATCGCGATGGCCGTTCCGTCGAGCCGGATCTGGGCCGCGGACATGACAGACAGCACGGTGGCCCTGGCTCGCCGCAATGCCGAGCGCCTTGGCCTGCAGGACCGCGTCAGCGTGCGGCAGGGAGACCTGTTCGACGCGCTGGAGCACGACGGGTTGGCCGGCGCGACGGACATGATCGTCTGCAATCCACCCTACATCTCCTCAGCCCGCCTCGAAGGCGAGAGCGCGCATCTCCTCGCGGCGGAGCCACGCGCGGCGTTTGACGGGGGCCCGTACGGCATCTCGATCCATCAGCGCCTCGTCCGGGACGCGGCGGATTTTCTCAGGCCCGGCGGCTGGCTGCTGTTCGAGTTCGGGCAGGGACAGGACCGTCAGGTGGCGGCGCTCGTCGCCCGTGCCAAAGCCTATGAGCCGGTCAGCTTCGCCACGGACGGGGCCGGCATCCCGCGCGTCGCCTGCGCACGCAGGCTCGGAAGCGCGGTCGCACCGGCACCCCCGGCAGCGAACGGGACATGAGCCAGGTCCGCCCGCTCCGGTCCGCGGATATTCCAGCCGTCGCCGAACTGTTTCAACGCACGTTCAGGAAAGGCGACGCACCCGCGCCGCCGACACTCGAAGCCTATCTGCGCGAACTCTATCTCGACGCGCCTGTCTGCGACCCCGAGATCGCCTCCCTCGTCCATGTCGTGAGCGAGGGCGACATCTCCGGCTTCGTCGGCGTCAACGTGCTGCCGATGAGCCACGGCTCGCGCAAGCTGCGCGCCGCCATCTGCGGCTCGCTCATGGTCGACCCGCGCGCGAACGACCCGATGGCGGGAGCGCGGCTGCTCAGGACCTTCCTCTCCGGCCCGCAGGACATCTCGTTCAGCGAAACGGCGAACGCGCTCTCCACGCAGATGTGGACGAAACTGCGCGGCGCGGCCCTCCCGCAATACAGCCTGGACTGGCTGCGCGTGATTCGGCCCAGCGCCTTCATGCTCGACCTGGCCTCCCGCCGCCTGGGCGCAGCCGAGCTGCTCGCCCCGCTGGCGCGCGGGCTCGACGGCATCCTGCGCCGACGCATGCGCAGCGACGTGCTGTACTGGACCGGTGTTCCGGAGGCCAGCACCGGCAAGGGCGGGCTCATGGTCACCGAAATCGACCAGGCGGCTTTCGCGACCCTCATCGCTCCGCTGACGCGACAGTTCGCCCTGCAGCCGGAATGGAGCGGGCAGCAGCTCGCCTATCTGCTGGCAGAAGCCTCGCGGAAGCCCGATTACGGCGAGACCGTATTCGCTTCGGCCTGTGCCGCCAGCGGGGCACCGGTGGGCGCCTTCCTCTACCACGTGCGCCCCGGCCGTATCGCGCGCGTCCTGCAGGTCCTTGCGCTGCCCGGCCAGGCGGGACCCGTGCTCGATGCCCTTATCGGCCACGCGACGCAGCGCGGGGCGGCCGGCCTGCGCGGACGGACACAGCCTGCCCTGCTGGCGGCGATGCTCGGCCGGCGCATCGCCTTCACGCAACCCGCCGCGACGGTGGTGCATTCCCGCGACGAGGCATTGATGAATGCGCTTCTGAACGGAGCCGGCTTCTTCAACGGATTGGCCGGCGAGCACTGGAATCGCCTGGCCGGATGGCCGTTCGACTAGGCGCCCATCGCATCCCCTCCCCGCAGCTCAGGCGAGTTCCGGGACCGGATCGACCAGTTGCGGCCCGAGGTGCAGGTAGCGCGTCGCGCGGCGCTTGGCGGCGATATCGGCCCAGACCCGTTCCACCTCGACCGCCGTCAGCCCGGCGGCGGCAGCGACCTCGGCGGCCGGGACACCGTTGTTGAGGCCGAACAGGCACAGATCCATGCGGTGATAGGGCAGGGAGAAGTAGAACTCTTCCTGGGTCTGTTCGAGCGAATAGGTGTCGGTCGTGGGTGGCCTGCGACGGATCTCCTCGGGGATGCCGAGATGGGCGGCCAGCGCATAGACCTGGCTCTTGTAGAGATGCGCGATCGGCTTGACGTCGGCAGCGCCGTCGCCGTTCTTCACGAAGAAGCCTTGATCGTATTCGAGCCGGTTCGGTGTGCCGAGCACGGCGAAGTTCAGCCGATCGGCGTGGTAGTATTCGATCTGCTTGCGCGTGCGCTGCTTCATGCTGGTGGCCGCGACGATGCCGAGATAGACGGCCGGCGGCATGCGCAGCCTGGTCTGCCGGCCCTGCGGGTCCCGCACCACCAGCGACGAGATGCTGTAGCCGTCCCCGACGAGCGCATTGGCGATGACGATCTTCGAGGCCCAGCCCGGCCCATAGTCGGGCACAAGCTCGCGGATGAAGGCGTCGCGCCGCTCGTAGCAGCCCATGGCATGCAGCGTGGGCGCAATATCCTCGACGATCGCCTCGACGCTGAAGGTCTCCGCCACCAGCCGGCCGAGCCTCAGGCTCTCCGGATCGGAATCGCTTTCGGGCATGAGCAGGCAGAAGACGTTCTTCGCGCCGACCGCGCGAACGGCGAGCGCGGCGCAGACGCTGGAATCGATGCCGCCGGACAGACCGAGCACAAGGCCGCGCTTGCGCATGCCGCGGAGCTGCTCGCGCAGCCCGGCCACGATGCGGCCGGCTTCCGCGGCATCGTCGAGCATCAGCGCGGCGGCCGAGAAGGGGAGACGTGCCGGGGCGCAGGCGGCGGTCATCGCGCCGCTCCCAGCACCTCGGCCGCCAGACGCCGGCTGACCTTGCCGGTCTCCGTCTTCGGCAGCTCGTTGTGAAAGGCGATCAGCTTCGGCACCATGAAATCCTCGAGATGCATGGCGCAGTGGCGGACGATATCCCGCTCGCTCAGGGCTTCGTCCGAACGGACAACCAGCGCAGCGATGGCGTGGCCGAGGATCGGATCCGGCATGCCGGTCACCACGGCCTCGGCGATGCCGGGATGGGCGTGCAGCACCGCCTCCACCTCCTTGGGCGCGACCTTCTCGCCGCGCGTCTTGATGATGTCGTCCTTACGGCCGACGAAATAGAGAAAGCCCTCCTCATCGGTGCGGAAGAGATCGCCCGTGTGCAGCTGCCTCCCCCAGGGAGGGGGGCCCGGGCGCAGCATCTGCCGGGTCGCCGCCTCATTGCGCCAGTAGCCCTGCATGACGTGAGGGCCGCGGATCACCAGCTCTCCCGCCACGCCGGGCGGCACGCGGTTGCCCGCGTCGTCGAGGACCAGGGCCTCGGTCGCCGGGATCGCGATGCCGACGGAGCCAGGCCGGCGGTCGAGCTCTTCCGGCGGCAGGTAGGTGCAGCGCTTGCATTCGGTCAGACCGTACATGGAATAGAGCCGGACGCCCGGAAAGAGCTCGCGCAGGCGGGCGATGTGGACCGGTGGCAGGGCCGCAGCGGTGTTCGAGACATAGCGCAGGCTCGGTAGGAAACCCGGCGCGAGATCGCGCATCTGGAGGATCAGCGCCGCCATCGTCGGCACCAGCGGAAAGCCGGTGACCTGCTCGGCGCGGATGCGCTCGAAGATCGCCTGCGGAAAGGCGAAGGATTTTTCGAGGACGAGGGTCGCCCCGAGCCTGACCGCCATGAGCAGCTGATACAAGCCGTAGTCGAAGGCCAGCGGCAGGACATTGAGGATGACGTCGTCGGCGGAGTTGCGCAGATAGCTTGTGATGGACTCGGCGGCGGCATCGACATTGCGATGCGTCATCATCACGCCCTTGGGACGCCCGGTCGATCCCGAGGTGTAGATCAGCATGGCGAGATCGGTGTCAGCCCCGCCGTGGCCGACGGGCACTGGCGCCGTGGCCAGGCAATCCTCGAAGGAGGCGGCGTCCTGCGGCACGAGGCCCGATGGCGCAGGTGTCGAGGCGATGAAGAGAGGCCGGCTCGACAGCGACCTGGCCCGGCTGACGACGGGCATCAGCTTCGCCTGGGTCAGGATCGCCGCCGGCTCGCAATCCCCGATGAGATAGGCGAGCTTGTCGGCCTTGGTCGAGGCATTGATCGGGCTGAAGACGGCGCCGGCCTTGAGCACGGCGAAGATCGAGACCGCCGCTTCCCAGCAGTTGTCCATGAAGACGAGGACGCGGTCGCCGCGCCCTACGCCGTTCGCCGCGAGAGCGGCGGCCAGCCGGCTCGCCAGATCATCCAGCTCGTCGTAGCGCAGCCGCACCCGCTCGGTCACCAGCGCGGTTTTCGTGGGCCGCGCGGCTCCGTTCGCGATCAGGAATTCCTCGACCCGCATCTCTCGTGACCTGCCTGGCTGACGTCAGGCTGCCGCGAGAGCGGCGGACCTCGACGCAATGAAAGCCGTGATACGCGCGACCGAGTCGAGATTGGCCGGCACGATGTCGGCATCCGCGACGGCGATCCCGTAGCGATCCTCGATGAAGGCCACGAGTTCCAGGACGCCGGTCGAATCGACGATGCCGTTCTCGATGAGCGAATCCATCCCGGCAATCGCCTGGGTGGTGTCGCCGAACAGGAAATTCTCGATGATGAAGGCCTCTACGGCCTCCTGGATCGCGTCGGTCATGTGACTTACTCCCTCTCGAATGATGTCAGGCCGCCCTGGCGCGACTGGCACCCGCACCGGTGAAGGTCGCCAGCCAGAGCTGCGTCGACAGGATGCCGACGAAGGCTGCATTGTCCCGGAAGCCGGAGGCGGGCTGGCGCCGGCACTTCTCGTGCAGCTTCGCCACCGCCTTGGGATTGAACAGGCCTCCGGCCGCGATCTCGCCCTCGTCCAGCATGTCCGCGACATAGCCCGCTCGCCCCGCCCCTACGAAGCACCGGCTGTCCGGTGCGCGATAGGGCTGCTTGGGCCGCCGGCCGATGACGGGGGGCAGCAAGTCCTTACTAGCCTCGCGGAGAATGTGCTTTTCCACGAGGCCCTTGAGCTTCATGCCCGGAGGGATGCCGGCCGCGAACTCGACCAGGCGATGGTCCAGGAAGGGGAAGCGCCCCTCGATGCCATGGGCCATGGCCATGCGATCGCCCTGGCTCGACAGGATATAGCCGGGCAGCAGGAAGCGCGCCTCGAGATATTGTGCCTGGTGCAGGGGGTGCCAGCGGCGGAAGGCTGGAGGCAGCCGCGCGATCAGTTCCTCGGCCGCGTCATAGCCCGACAGTGTCGTGCGCAAATCGCCGGAGAAGAACAGCTTTGCCGCCGCGGTGCCATCAAGGCGGGAGCGATGCGAGAACAGCGGATCGTCCAGTTGGGAACCGCCGGCCCCGAAGAAGGAAGCGAGATATTCGGCGGATTGCTGCCGCAGGCCCGGCAGATAGGGATAGAGCCGGCGGAACAGATGCGGCCGGATGCGGGAGCCGGCCTGCCTGGCGCAGAAGCGGCGAACCTTCGCCTCCTTGAAGATGTCGTAGCCGGCAAAGACTTCGTCGGCCCCTTCGCCGGTCAGGACGACCTTCAGCCCCGCGTCGCGCACGAGGGCCGAGAGCTTGTAGAGCGGCGCCGGAGCTGTGCGCAGGACCGGCTGCTCCGTGAAGCGGACAACGTCGGGAAAGACGGCGGCGATGTCGCCCTCGCCACAGGCGACAGCGTGATGCTCCGTGCCAAGCGCCTGGGCCATCTCGCGCTGGTAGCCGCTCTCGTCATGCTCGGCGCTGTCGAAGGTCACCGAAAAGGTCTTCAGCCTGCCCGGCGCCATGCCTGCCGCCAATGCCGAAGCGATCGAGGAATCGAGCCCCCCCGAAAGATAGGCGCCGACTGGCACGTCCGCACGCATGCGGATGCGGGTCGCATCCCCCAGCAGGGCGCGCAGTTCCTCGGCGACGGCGCGCTCATCGCGATGCCGGGGCGGTGCATCGGCATCGGGGTAATCGAGGCTCCAGTAGGGCCGGGTCGAAACGCGGCCTTCCTCGACGATCATTAGGCTCGCCGGCTCGAGTTCGCAGATGCCGCGGAAGGCCGTGCGCGGTGCGATCGGGGCCCAGAGCGTGAAGATCTGGTCGAGCGCGATCGGATCGAGCTCGGCCACCACGCCCGGAACCTGCAGCAGCGCCTTGACCTCGGAGGCGAAATAAAGCTGCTCGCCCTGCCGCAGGTAGAAGAGGGGCCGGACGCCCATGCGGTCCCGCGCCAGAACCATGCGGCGACGCCGGCCATCCCAGAGCGCGAAGGCAAAATCGCCGTTCAGCGCGGAGACGCAGTCCTCGCCCATCTCTTCATAGAGATGCAGGATCACCTCGGTGTCGCTGCCGGTCCGGAAACGGCGCCCCTTCGCGCGAAGCCGCTCGCGCAGCTCGACATAGTTGAAGATCTCGCCGTTGAACGCGACCGTCAGATCGCCCGTCGCGTCCGACATCGGCTGCTGCCCGTCCCCGAGGCCGACGATCGCGAGCCGCGCATGGCCGAGGCCGGCCTTATCGGTCGTGAAGATGCCCTGCTCGTCAGGACCGCGATGCGCAATGGCGGCGGTCATCCTGTCGAGAAGACCCTTCCCATCCCGGACTGTGCCGAAATAGCCGCCAAAACCGCACATGCCGAGGTGTTTCCGACTCCATCAACGTCGCGCGGACTATAGCCAGCAGGAAGCGAACAATCGCCGAATTTCCGTGACTATTCATGAGGATGGTAAATTTTGAGGGGCGTTGCGACAGACGATCCGCGCGGCGGCGCATTTGCCGCTTCGCCACGGGCGCGTCTAGACTTCCGGCTTCCGAAGCGAGCGGGAGACCCCCTGCGAGGCGGCCTTCCGCCCGTCGCGAAGCCCAACCGACCCGACTGGAGTGCTCTGATGAAATGGATGTCCGTCGCTGTAGCCCTTTTGCTTCTCGGATGCAGCAGCGCACCGCAATCTCATCATGCCGGCGCGGATCTGACCGTGGGAATAGCCCATTGCTCGAAGTTCAAATGGGGCACCTCGCAGATGGCGGAATGTCTTGATCGCGCGGCCGAAAGCCAGGCCGCGACCGCCTCCGCGCTGCAGGCGGGCGCCAACGGCTGACCGCAAGGCGGGGCGCGGCGGACCCGCCCCGTGAAAACGCCCGAAGCGAGGGTGCATTGCCATCCGATCGGCACCTGCTCTAGGCAATCCGCTTCCGGCCGGCGCAGCGTCATCGCGCGCCGGCCCGTCTCGCCGGGAGGCAACGCCGATGGACGACACAGCCAGCCGTCTGCCGACGGACCGCAAGCGCGGCTCGGGCGTCAAGCTCGTCTACGAGATGTTGCGGGCCGAGATCCTGTCGCTGGCGCTCTCGCCGGGCAGCCCGATCGACGAGGTCCAGCTCGCCGAGCGCTTCGGCATGTCGCGCACGCCGATCCGCGAGGCGCTGGTGCGGCTCGCCAGCGAGGGGCTGGTCGAGACGCTGCCCAACCGATCGACGCTGGTCGCCAATATCGACGTGCTGAACCTCAATCCGTTCTTCGACGCGATCACCCTGATGTATCGCGTCACCACGCGGCTTGCGGCCCAGCATCATCGACCGGAGGACCTGGAGGTGATTCGCGCGCGGCAGGCCGAATTCGCCGCGGCGGTCCGGGCCCAGGACGCGCTGGCGATGATCGCGACCAACCGGCAGTTCCATGCGGCCATCGCCGAAGCCGGCCGCAACCCGTATTATTGCGGCCTGTTCGTGCGCCTGCTCGACGATGGGCGGCGGCTTCTGCGGCTGTACTACCAGTCCTTCGACGACCGCCTGCCGGAAGAATATGTCCACGAGCACGAGGAGATGATCGACGCCATCGCCAGTGGCGACGTCGCACGTGCAGATGCGCTCGCACGCGCCCATGCGGATCAGATCGTCCGACAGATCCAACGCCTCGTGGCGGCCGACAACCGCCAGGACATCCCGCTCTAGACCGGCGCGGCGGCACGTCTCCAGAGAGATCGAGAACGCGCTGGATTTATGTCGACATCATGCATACGATTATCGGCATCCGGACATCAGGCCGGTTCGGCTCCAGACCCGTTCAGAGATGCCCCCATGACCTCCGCGATCTTCACAGGCGTGATTCCCGCGCTGATGACCCCTTGCAAGGCCGACCGCAGCCCCGATTTCGAGGCTCTCGTCAGGAAGGGCAAGGAGCTGATGGCGGCGGGGATGACCGCGGTTGTCTATTGCGGTTCGATGGGCGACTGGCCTCTCCTCACCGATGCCCAGCGCATGGAAGGGGTCGAGCGGCTGACCGCGGCCGGCATTCCGGTCATCGTCGGCACCGGGGCCGTCAACACGGCTTCGGCGGTGGCGCTTGCCAGCCATGCCGCCAAGGTCGGTGCGGCGGGGCTGATGGTGATCCCGCGCGTTCTGTCGCGCGGCTCGTCCGTCACGGCGCAGCGCAACCACTTCAAGGCTATCCTGGCGGCGGCCCCGAAGCTGCCCGCCGTCATATACAACAGCCCCCATTACGGCTTCGAGACCCGCGCCGACCTGTTCTTCGAGCTGCGCTCTGCCCATCCGAATCTGATCGGCTTCAAGGAATTCGGCGGGGCGGCCGCGATGAGCTATGCGGCCGAGCACATCACCGGCCATGACGACAACGTCATCCTGATGGTGGGCGTCGACACCTGCGTGTTCCACGGCTACGTCAAATGTGGCGCCGTCGGCGCCATCACGGGCATCGGCAACGTCCTGCCGCAGGAGGTTCTCCACTTCGTCGCCCTGACCAAGGCCGCTGCGGCGGGCGACGCGGAGGCCCGGCTCCGCGCCCTCGAACTGAGCGAAGCCCTCGAAGTGCTCTCCACCTATGACGAGGGCGCCGACCTCGTTCTGTATTACAAGTACCTGATGGTTCTGGAGGGCAATCCGGAATACGAGCTGCATTTCAACGCGACCGACGCCTTGTCGGCCAGCCAACGGGTCTATGCGAAGCAGCAGCTCGAGCAGTTCAAGGTCTGGTATGCCGCCTGGAGCCAGCTTCCCGGCGCCATCCAGATCTATCGCAGCTGACGCAGCTTCAGGCATCGCCGGAAGCCGGGGATCGGACGGAGCTGAATGGCGCCCTATCCGGATGTCATCGTGATCGGCGCCGGCGTGATCGGACTTTCTGTCGCGATCGCGGCGCAGGGACGCGGCCTGTCGGTCACAGTTCTGGATCGCGAGGGGCCGGCGGCAGGCGCTTCGGCCGGAAACGCCGGCGCCTTCGCCTTCACCGACATCCTGCCGCTAGCCTCGCCCGGCATCCTGCGCAAGGCGCCGAAATGGCTCCTCGACCCGCTCGGACCGCTTGCGGTCCCACCAGCCTACGCGCTGCGGATCGCACCCTGGATGCTGCGCTTCTGGCGGGCCTGCTCGCCCGCCAACGTCGCCCGCTCCACGGCCGCGCAGACCGCGCTGATGGACCTGTCCAAGGCCGAGCTCGAGCCCTTCCTGCAGGCCACCGGCACCTTCGCCATGCTGCGCAAGGACGGCAATCTCCAGGTCTATGAGGGCAAGGCCGAGCTGGAAGCGTCCCTGCCCGGCTGGCGCGCCCGCGAAAAGCATGGAATCGCCTTCGAGCATCTCGACGCTGCAGGCATGGCCGCGATCCAGCCCGGCCTCGCGCCGCGCTTCACCCATGGCACCTTCACGCCCGGTTGGTATTCGATCGCCGACCCCAAGCTCTACACGCTGGCGCTGGCGGCGCATTTCCGCAGCCGCGGCGGCACGCTCGACCAGTTCGATGTCGAGAGCCTGTCGCCGCAGGATGACGGCATCGCCGTTCGCGGGCGCGACGGCAGCTCGCGCCGCGCAGCGCAGGTCGTTCTCGCTGCGGGCGCCTTCTCTCACCGCATCGCGCGCAGCATCGGCGAGCGCATCCCCCTCGAAACCGAGCGCGGCTACAACACGACCTTGCCGCGGGGCGCCTTCGACCTGCGCACGCAGCTCACCTTCGGCGGCCACGGCTTCGTCATCTCGCGGCTTTCCACCGGCATCCGCATCGGCGGCGCCGTCGAACTCGGCGGGCTGGAGCTGCCACCCAACTTCCGCCGCTCCGCGGCGATGCTGGCCAAGGCCCGCACCTTCCTGCCCGGGCTGAATCCCGAAGGCGGCGTGCAGTGGATGGGCTTTCGCCCCTCTCTTCCCGACAGCCTGCCGGCGCTCGGCCACGCCCGCGCCACGCAGCGCGTGGTCTGCGCCTTCGGCCACGGCCATCTCGGCCTGACGCAATCGGCAGGCACCGCCCGGCTGGTGGCCGATCTGCTCACGGACCGCCGGCCCGCCATCGATCTCACTCCCTTTTCCCCGCAGCGCTTCTGAGGGACGCAAGCATGGCCAGCCATACCTTCTCCTGCATCGACGGCCACACCTGCGGCAATCCGGTGCGGCTCGTCTCCGGCGGCGGCCCGCGGCTCGAAGGCACCAACATGCTGGAGAAGCGCGCGCATTTCCTGCGCGAATTCGACTGGATCCGCACCGGCCTGATGTTCGAGCCGCGGGGCCACGACATGATGTCGGGCTCGATCCTCTATCCGCCGACGCGGCCCGATTGCGACGTCGCCGTGCTCTTCATCGAGACCTCCGGCTGCCTGCCGATGTGCGGCCACGGCACCATCGGCACCATCACCATGGGCATCGAGAACGGGCTGATCACGCCACGCGAGCCTGGCAAGCTGTCGATCGACGCGCCCGCCGGCAAGGTCGACATCAGCTACCGCCAGGAGGGACGCTTCGTCGAGGAGGTCCGCCTGACCAATGTGCCGGGCTTCCTCTACGCGGAGGGCCTGACGGCGGAGGTCGAGGGCTTGGGCGAAATCGTGGTCGACGTCGCCTATGGCGGCAATTTCTACGCCATCGTCGAGCCGCAGAAGAACTTCCGCGACATGGCCGACCACAGCGCCGGCGAACTGATCGGCTGGTCGCCGAAACTGCGCGCCGCACTCAACGCGAAATACGAATTCGCCCACCCCGAGCATCCGGAGATCACGGGGCTTAGCCACATCCAGTGGACCGGCGGGCCGACGAAGCCCGAAGCACACGCCCGCAACGCGGTGTTCTACGGGGACAAGGCGATCGACCGCTCGCCCTGCGGCACCGGCACCTCGGCCCGCATGGCGCAGTTGGCGGCCAAGGGAAAGCTCGCCGTCGGTGACGAGTTCGTGCACGAATCGATCATCGGCTCGCTGTTCAAGGGCCGTGTCGAAGCCGCCACGACCGTGGCGAACCGCCCGGCGATCATCCCATCCGTCGCCGGCTGGGCCCGGATGACGGGCTACAACACCATTTTCATCGACGACCGCGACCCCTTCGCCCACGGCTTCGTCGTGACGTGAGATCACAGCCGGCCGTCGGGGCCCGATAGCCAGCCGCCGCCGGCCCGGCAGCGTTCCGCGAACCGAACCAGCAAGGATGACGTACGATGACCATAGGGGTGGGAGGCTCGAGCTTCGAGGCGGAACTCGCCAGGCTGAAGCCGATGACCGACGGCATCGAGCCGGTCGCGGTGAGCGAGTTCAAGGCGCGCATCGAGAAAGCCCAGCGCCTGCTGCGCGAGCAGGGACTGGAGGCGCTCTATCTCGATACCTCGACCAGCCTGCACTATTTCACCGGCATCCAGCTCAACCTGACCGAGCGGCTGCATGGCGCGATCATCCCGGCCGAAGGCGACATCGTCTATCTCAGCCCCGCCTTCGAGGAGCCCAAGACGCGCGAATACATGAAGTTCGGCGACGATGTACGCTGTTGGGAGGAGCATGAAGACCCGACCGAACTGGTCGTCGAGACGATCCGCAGCCTCGGCTACGAGAGCGGTTCGGTCGCGCTCGACCCGCATACCCCGTTCTTCATCGTCGACGGGCTGCGCAAGGCCGGCAACCGCTACAGCTTCGTCAGCGGCAGCTCCGTCACCGCGGCCTGCCGCCAGCTCAAATCGGCGGCCGAGATCGCGCTGATCCAGCGCGCCATGGACATCACCATGGAGGTTCACCGCGCCGCGGCGCGGGCGCTGCAGCCCGGCATCACGACGCCCCAGCTCGTCGAGTTCCTCGACCGCGCCCACCGCAAGCTCGGCGTGAGCTGGACCAGCGGTGCCGCCCAGTTCGGCGAGGCGACGGCCTATCCGCACGGCGTCCCCTATCCGCAAACGCTGGTTGAGGGCGACATGGTCCTGATCGACATGGGTACCAAGGTCGGCGGCTACCGCTCGGACATCACCCGCACCTATGTCTTCGGCGAGCCGACGCAGCGCCAGCGCGAGATCTGGAACCTGGAGAAGCGTGCGCAGCTTGCCGGATTCGAGGCAGCCGTGCTCGGCGCGCCCTGCGAAAACGTCGACCGGGGTGCGCGCGGGGTGATCGAGGCGGCCGGCTTCGGTCCCGGCTACAAGGTGCCCGGCCTGCCCCATCGCACCGGGCACGGCCTTGGCCTCGACGTCCATGAGGAATCCTTCATGGTCAAGGGCAACCGCACGCCGCTGGCGGTGGGCATGTGCTTCTCGATCGAGCCGATGATGTGCATCTACGGGGAATTCGGCGTCCGGCTGGAAGACATCGCGTATATGGCCGAGGACGGCGCGCGCTGGTTCACACAGCCCGCCCATAGCGTCGACGACCCGTTCGGATACGAGGCCTGACGAGCGCCAATCCATGAGCCGCTGAACACGCCGCCAGGCCCGACGCCTGGCGCCCTGGCGGCATCAGCTCTTGCCGCCGCTTCAGTCCGGGCGGTTCCCAGAGCCCCCCGACGCGTCCAGCGACAGCGCCACGTGCCGGACGGAGATGTCGTCCGGGTCGAGCGTGATCTCGAACCCCAGAGTGCGGCAGAGCGCGAGCATCGGCCCGTTCTCGGCGAGGACTTGGCTGTGGACGCGATGCACCTTCTCGGCCCTGGCCCAGTCGATGATCAACTCCATCAACGCGCGGCCGAGGCCGAGGCCTTTCAAGTCGGAGCGCAGCAGGATCGCATATTCGGCTTCGACATGCGCCGGATCGGCATGCAGCCGCACCGCGCCCGCGGCCGCTCCCTCCTCGTCGATGGCGATGAAGGCCATTTCCCGCGCGTAATCGAGCTGGGTCAATCGCGCGAGAAAGGTGTGGCTGAAGGACTTCAACGGCGCGAAGAAGCGAAGCCGCAGATCCTCCGGCGTCACCCGCGCAAGCATCGCGCCGACGAGGAATTCGTCCTCCGGCCTCATCGGGCGTATCAGGAATCGTCGTTCGCCGAGCACGAGCTCCGACGTCCAGGCCGCGGGATATGGGCGGATAGCCGGGCGACGGCGGCGGGCAGGGTCGGGTTCCAGCACGACGCGCGCGTCCACCGCGACCACCCCGTCCGCATCGGCCAGGACGGGGTTGAGATCCATGGCGCGGATCTGCGGAAGCTCGGAGGCGATCGTGCCGAGCGCGACCAGCACCGCGGCAATCGCCCGTCGATCCGCGGCGGGAACGTCGCGATAGGCCCCCAATATCCGGGACACGCGCGTCGCCGCGATCAGATTCTCAGCCGATGCCAGGTCGAGCGGCGGCAGCGCGACATGCGTATCGGCGATAAGCTCGGCAGCGGTACCGCCGCGCCCGAAGACGATCACCGGTCCGAAGCACGGGTCGACAGAGAACCCGGCGATGAGTTCCCGCGCCCTGGTCCGATGCGCCATGGGCTGCACCATGAAGCCGGTCAGCCGCGCCTCCGGGCGCAGCTTGCGCAGGCGCTCGGCCATGCGAAGGGCGCCCTCCCGGACAGCGTTTTCCTTGGCCAGATCGAGCTCGACGCCCCCGACATCCGATTTGTGCGCGACATCGGGCGAAACGATCTTGAGCGCGACCGTCCGGCCGGCCTCGAACTGTCCGCGCGCTGCGAGGGCAGCAGCATCGGCATCGGCCGCGATGACGAGGTCGAGCGCGGGAATCCCGAACAGGGAGAGCAACCGAGCGACTTCGTCCGGCTCCAGCCAGCTGCGTCCCTCCGTGAGAGCCCGGTCGACGAGTTCGGTCGCCGCGGCGATGTCGGGCCGGCCCCCTTCGTCGTCGAGGGCGGCCGGAGTCGCCATCAGCTCCTTGAGGAGCCGGGCGTGACGCGTCAGATGCTGGAAGCCGACGACGGCCTCCTGCTCGGTCGCGAAGGAGGGAATGCCGGCCGATGCGAAGACGGCCCCGATCTCGTCGCCGGCGCCGACCCAGACCGCCAGCACGGGTTTGCCCCCGCCGGCCGCCGACCGCGCCTCGGCTGCAGCACGGGCGCAGTCGGCGGAATCGGCCGGGGCGACCGGCGCGTTCAGCGCCAGCACCGCGTCGACATCGTCCTCGGCCAGCAGGCGGGTTATCGCTCCGGCGTAATCCCGCGCCGTGCGGACGATTTCGGGCTCGCGCAACGCCTGGCCGATGCCACCGACCCGCCGCAACCGCGCCGCCGCCAACGCCGCCAGCCCCTCGCCATTGCTGACGATCGCCAGCCGGCCCGCATCAGTGGCGCGGGCACGGCCGAGCGTCTCGGCGGCGGCGAAGAGCTCGTCGAGATCGTCGACCCGCAGCAGGCCGGCCCGGTGGAACGCCGCATCATGCGCGGCATCGCTGGTGACGATCAGGGCGGAATGGGTCAAGGCCGGCCACGGCGCCTCGCGGCGCGGGGGCTTGAGCACCAGAACCGGCTTGAGCCGTGCGGCTGCGCGAGCGGAAGAGAGAAAGCGCGCCGCATCGCTGACGTCGTCGATCGCCAGCAGAATGGTCCGCGTCGAAGGGTCCGCCCCGAAATGATCGAGGCTGTCGGCGATGTCGACATCGGCGCCGTCGCCGAGAATGACCGCGCCGGAGAGGCCGATGCCGCGCCTGGCCGCCCAGGCGAGAATGCCTGCCGCGACCGAATTTGACTGTGCGATCAACGCAAGCGAGCCCGCCCGCAGCTGTACAGGGACCGCCGTCGCGTTGAGACCGAGACGCGGGGCGGCGAGACCGAGCGATGACGGCCCGATCAGCCTGAGGCCGGCAGCCCGCGCCGCAATGCGCAGGCGCTCGCCATCGGCTGCGCCTCCGTCGGGAACGAGCAGCCCCGCATGGCCCCGCCCCGCCGCCACGGCCATGACGTCGCCCGCTCGTGCGACGGGAGCGATGAGGAGATCGACCGGCGAGGTCGAGGACAGCGCGGCGCCATCCGCCAGCAGGACGAGCTCCCCGCGATAGGAACCCGCCTTGATCTGTTCGGCCAGCACATCGGTTTCCGGGCACCCCGCGACCACCGCCACCCTGGCGGGTTCGAGCATGCGTCTGAGCAAGGCGAGCGTCATATGCGCCCCCTCTCACGCGGCGCCGACTCCCGGCCTGCCGTGCCGGCCCTGCCTTCCTGCTGCGGAGACTGCCTGATCGCCATCTCGCCATCCGTCCGGTCGGTATCGGGATCCACGCCTTCACGGAGGGCGTGCCGCCGCAAACTTGCGCACACTCGCAACATTGCAGACGGCCCGAGCCCGGTCAGAGGCGCTGCGTCATGCCCACTGCGCCTCTGCCGTCATGCATAATTGCCGATCGCGCTTGGCTGTCCAGAGCTTCAGTCCACCGCCATCTTCGGCCGCTTCCAGCGCAAAATCATCGTCGTCGAAAAGAGGTGAGACACCGCGAAAGCCGAAGCGATCCGGCGGCACGCCGCGCAGCTCACTCGCAAAATAATAGAGCAGGGCTGCCTGAAGCGGACCGTGAACGATCAGCCCGGGGTAGCCCTCGACCTCCGTGACGTAGCGCCGGTCGTAGTGGATGCGGTGACCGTTGAAGGTCAAGGCGGAATAGCGGAAGAGCAGCGGCGCCTGCGCCGTCATCGGGCGCCGATGCGGGCCCGGTTCCGCCGCTGGCGGCGCCTTAGCGGCGCTCGCGGCGGTCTCGACGCCGCGATAGACAATGTCCTGCCGCTCCTCCAGCACGAGGCTCCCGTTCGCCTCGATACGATGCTCGACGGTGACGAAGCAGAGCGTGCCGGTGCGCCCCTCCTTGTGCACGACATCCCTGATCCGCGAGATGCGCCTGACCGCATCGCCGACGCGCAGGTCGCCATGGAAAGCGAAGGTGCCGCCGGCCCACATCCGCCGCTGCAACGGCACCGGCGGCAGGAAACCGCCGCGGGCCGGATGGCCGTCCGGGCCGAGCGCCGCCATCGGCGCCGCCGGTTGCGCCAGGCAGAAATGGATCAGCCGCGGTACGACCTCGCCGGCCTTCGGCGCCGGCCCGGGAGTGTCGAATGTCGCGTGGTATTTCCGGGCCAGATCCTCGCTGACAAGGTCGGCGCCGATCTCCTCACGGCCGATCCAGCCGCGCAGATGCGCGATGTCGAGCTTCGCCTGCGTCTCGCCGGTCACGATGCCCGCCTCCCTGCCGCCGGCGCATCGGGCGCATCGTGCTCGCCGATCGCCGGCACGCGGCCATAGTCACGCGCCGCACCGACCACGACGGGCGCCGGAGCCGGCAGGGAGACGGGGCCTGCCTCGGTCTCGACCGTGATGCGGCGCAGATGCGGGTGGACGGCCAGAGCGGCCATGTCGTTCACCGACGCGAAGGCGACCTCGGCACGCAACAAGGCCTCCTTCGCCTCGACTTCATCGACCACCAGGAAGGCAGCGGCGACAATGGCGTCGGTCCGTTCGCGATTGCGCACGCGCGCGACGTTGCGGGACAGACCCTCGTCCGCGGCAAGCTCGGCGCGCCCCAGGAACTCGCGGCAGAACATTACCCATTCGCGATCGCTCTGGATCGAGATCAGGATCTGCCTGCCGTCACGGGTGGCGAAGACGCCATAAGGAGCGATCGAGGGGTGAGCCAGACCGATGCGCCGGGGCGGCTTGCCGCCCTCCTCATGCAGCAGCGGCACGGTCAGCCAATCGGCCATCACGTCGAACATAGAGACGCGGATATCGGCGCCGCTGCCGGTGATGCCGCGTGCGATCAGCGCCTCGAGGATCGCGGCGTGCGCGGTCGCGCCGGTCGCGATGTCGACAATCGAAAGCCCGACGCGCGCCGGCGCCTCCGGGCCGCCGGTGATCGAGGCAAGGCCGGATTCGGCCTGGATCAGGAGGTCGTAGGCCTTGCGCTCGGCGAGTGGGCCGGTGTCGCCATAACCGCTGATCGAGCAGCAGATCAGGCGCGGATGGCTCTGGCGCAGGGTCTCCGGCGCGAAGCCGAGGCGCCCGAGCGCTCCGGGCTTGAGATTCTGGACGAGCACGTCGGCGCCATCGATCAGATCGCGCAGGGTCGCCTTGCCCTGTGCCGAAGCGAGATCGAGCACGAGCGATTCCTTGCCGCGGTTCAGCCAGACGAAATAGCTCGACTGCCCCTTGGCGACATCGTCGTAGCCACGGGCGAAATCGCCTTCGGGCCGTTCGATTTTGATGACCCGCGCCCCGGCATCGGCGAGGCGCGAGGTACAGAAGGGCGCGGCGACCGCCTGCTCGACGGCGACGACGGTGAGGCCCTCCAGCGGCCGCCGGGCGCTGGCCATCAGAAGGACCTCGGCAAGCCAAGCACATGCTCGGCGACATAGGAAAGGATCAGGTTCGTCGAGATCGGCGCCACCTGGTAGAGCCGGGTCTCGCGGAACTTGCGCTCGACGTCGTATTCGCAGGCGAAGCCGAAGCCGCCATGGAACTGGATGCAGGCGTTCGCCGCCTCCCAGCTCGCCTTGGCGGCGAGGTATTTCGCCATGTTGGCCTGGGCACCGCAGGGCAGGCCGGCATCGTAGCGCCGGCAGGCCTCGTAGCGCATCAGGTTCGCCGCCTCGACCTCGATGAAGCTCTCTGCGATCGGAAACTGCACGCCCTGGTTCTGGCCGATCGGACGGCCGAAGACGACGCGTTCCCCTGCGTACCGGGTCACCTTGTCGATGAACCAGTAGCCGTCGCCGATGCATTCGGCCGCGATCAGCGTGCGCTCGGCGTTGAGGCCGGTGAGGATGTATTTGAAGCCCTGCCCCTCTTCTCCGATCAGGTTCTCGGCCGGGATCTCGAGATTGTCGAAGAACAGCTCGTTGGTCTCGTGGTTGACCATGTTGAGGATCGGCCGGACGGCCATGCCCCTGGCCCGGGCCTCCGCGATGTCCACGATGAAGATCGACAGCCCCTCCGACTTCTTCCTGACCTGGTCGAGCGGCGTGGTGCGGGCCAGCAGGATCATCAGATCGGAATGCTGGATGCGGCTGATCCAGACCTTCTGGCCGTTGATGACGTAGCGGTCGCCTTTCCTGACTGCCGTGGTCTTGATCCTGGTCGTGTCGGTGCCCGTGGTCGGCTCGGTCACACCCATCGACTGCAGGCGCAGTTCGCCGCTCGCGATCTTCGGCAGATAGGTCCTGCGCTGCGCTTCCGAGCCGTGCCGGACCAGCGTGCCCATATTGTACATCTGGCCATGGCAGGCGCCGGAATTGCCCCCTGCCCGGTTGATCTCCTCCATGATGACGGAGGCCTCGGTCAGGCCGAGGCCGGAGCCGCCATATTCCTCCGGGATCAGGGCGGCCATCCAGCCGGCCCTGGTCAGGGCGTCGACGAAATCCTCCGGATAGCCGCGCGCTTCGTCGATCCGGCGATGATACTCGGCGGGAAACTGCGCGCAGAGATCACGGATCGCATCCCGGATATCCTGGTGCTGTTCGTCCGCGATCACCTGCATGATCGAAGCCCCGCCATTCTCCGCAGACCCGGCGCTGCCATCAGGCCTGCCGGCCCGAAGGCGGCTCATAGGCCTGGATCGGTGGCAGATTGCCGTCGAAGCGCTCGACCCGGACCGTGGTGAGCTGGCCTGTGCAGCCCTGGGCCAGCGCCGAGGTGCCGACGTCCCTGGTGAGCACGTTGGGATTGCCGTGGACGCAGAGCGGCTTTTCCTCCTCCGGGTCGGCCGGGTCGTACCAGGCGCCGGTCGGCAGCTGGATCACGCCGGGGCGGATGCCCTCGGTCAGCGTGACGCCGGCGAGGCAGGCACCGCGATCGTTGAAGAGCCGGATGATATCGCCATCGCCGATCCCGCATCTGGCGGCGTCCTGGGGATGCATCCGCGCGACCTCCCGGCCGCGATGCTTCGCAGCCGAGCTGTGCCCGCCGAAGTCGAACTGGCTGTGCAGCCGCGTGCGCGGCTGATTGGCCACGAGCACATAGGGGTCTCTCTCGCTCGGGACATGGACCGGACCGAGCCAGGTCGGATGGCCGGGGCAATCGGCCTCGCCAAAGCTCGCGATGGTCTCGCTGAAGATCTCGAGCCTGCCGCTCGGCGTGGCGACCGGGTTCTTCTCCGGATTCTCGCGGAAGGCGCGCAGATTGCCGCCGTCGTCCGGCTGCTGCGGCAGCTCGTAGCCTTCGCTCGCCCAGAACTCGGCGAAGCTCGGCGCGGGCAGCCCCATCGCGGCAAGGCCGGCGCGGGTCGGCTCGTAGAGATGTTCGAGCCATTGGCGCACGCTGCGCCCTTCCGTGAAGGCTTCGCGCGCGCCGAGGCGCTCGGCGAGATCGGCGAAGATGGCGTAGTCGTCGCGCGCCTCGCCATAGGGCGGCGCGACCGGGCGCATCGGCAGCAGGAGCGGATCGTTGGAGCTCGCGCCGATATCCTCGCGCTCCAGCGTCATCGTGCAGGGCAGGACGATGTCGGCGTGGCGCGCCGTCGCCGTCCAGGCGAGTTCGTGAACCACGAGCGTGTCGAGCCGGGCGAAGGCCTTGCGCAGGCGATTCAGGTCCTGGTGGTGATGGAACGGATTGCCGCCGGCCCAGTAGACCAGCTTGATCTGAGGGTAGCGGCGGGTCTGGCCGTTGTAGCGGTAGCTCTCGCCGGGATGGAGCAGCATGTCGGCGATCCGCGCGACGGGGATGAAGTCGGTGACGCCATTGCGCCCCTGGGAGAAGGTCGGCACCGGCACCGCGTTGAACCGCCGGCCGTAATAGGCAATGGCGCCCAGCGCATAGGCATAGCCGCCGCCGGGCAGGCCGATCTGGCCGAGCGCCGCCGCCAGCACCATGCCCATCCAGACCGGCTGCTCGCCATGCTCCGCCCGCTGCAGCGAATGCGAGACGACGATGACCGCGCGCTTGCCGGCGAGCCGGCGCGCCAACGCGACGATCTCGCCAGCCGCCACGCCGGTCAGCTGGGCAGCCCAGGCGGCGTCCTTGGGCTGGGCGTCGGTCTCGCCCAGCAGGTAGCGCTCGAAGACCGGCCAGCCGACCGTGTAGCGTTCGAGGAAGGCCTTGTCGTGCAGCCCTTCCGTGACGAGCGTGTGGACGATCGCCATCATCAGCGCGGTGTCGCTGGCGGGAATGCAGGAGATCCACTCGGCCCCGGCCTCGTCCGGCAGATCGGCCTTGAGGGGGCTGACCAGCACGAAGTCGCAACCGCGCTCGGCCGCCCGCTGCATCGCCCCGCGCTCGACATGCTTGCTGACGCTGCCACCGGCAACCATCGAGTTCTTCAGCGCCATTCCGCCGAAGGCGAGCACGATCTCGCTGTGCTCGGCGATCTGTTCCCAGGACACGTTGCGCTTGGTCAGGTCCTCGTATTCGCCGATGATGTGCGGCACCAGCACCTGCGATGAGCCGGAGGAGTAGCTGTTGACCGACTTCACGTAGCCGCCGCAGGCGACGTTCAGGAAACGGTGGATCTGGCTCTGGGCATGATGGAAGCGCCCGGCGCTCGCCCAGCCATAGGAGCCGCCGAAGATCGCGCCCGGCCCGAAGCCGTCGCGCACGCGCCGAAGCTCCCCGCCAAGCAGATCGAGCACCGCGCTCCACGACATCGGCACGAACTCGTCGCGGCCGCGACGCGCGTCGGGGCCCGGGCCGTTCTCCAGCCAGCCCCGGCGGACCATGGGCTGCGCGATGCGCGCGCGATGCCGCAATGCACTCGGGAAATTCTCGATGATCCCGTTCGGATCGGGATCGCCGGGATGGGGGCGGACCTCGAGCTCGCCCTCGCGCATGCGCGCCGAAAATACGCCCCAATGCGACGTGTGCGGCTGAAACCCGCCTTCGCCATGATCGTCAAGAGACACGTCGGCCTGCTCCATTCGGTCGGGATCGCGACGCAGCCCGGCACGATCGCAGGGCGCGGTCCGTCGCCGCGCCGTCATTATGATCGGCAGCCGGGGTCGCGCCAACCCGTTCGCCGCGGGGGCACATGTGCCCGGCACATGGCGGGCAGGCGGCCTGCCCGACCCGCCATCGAAGCAGAGGCGGCTTCGGCGAGGCGGGCCGAGACGACTGGACAGCCGGACGATATCGGCGGATCACTACGCACCCACCGGAGGCCTGCACCATGTCGCTCGAACTCTATGCCGCCTATCTCGTCGCCTGCATCGTCATCATCATCGTTCCCGGTCCCACGGTGACGCTGATCGTCGCCAACAGCCTGAAGCACGGGACCCGGGCCGGACTTCTCAACGTGGCCGGCACGCAGGCCGGCCTGGCGATCATGATCGCGGTCGCGGGGATCGGATTGAGCTCCGTCATCGCGGCACTCGGCCACTGGTTCGAATGGCTGCGGCTGGCCGGCGCCGCCTATCTGATCTGGCTCGGCTGGAAGATGCTCCGCAGCAGCGGGGCCGGCGGCGAGGGAGCCGCGCCCGCGAAGCCGCCGCGCGGCGGCTTCTTCCTCCAGGGCGCGCTGGTGGCGCTGAGCAATCCGAAGATGATGCTTTTCTTCGGCGCCTTCTTCCCGCAATTCCTCGACCCCGCCCGCGACCACGCCACGCAGATCGCGATCATGGGCGCAACGGCGCTTGCATTCGCGGCGCTCAGCGACGGCACCTACGCCATCCTGTCCGGACGAGCCGGCCATCTGCTCTCCGAAGGCCGGGTCCGGCTGCTCTCGAAATTCAGCGGCAGCCTGCTGATCGGCGGCGGTCTCTGGTTGGCCTCGACCCGGGCGAACTGAGGCTCGACACGCAGCCTGGCTGCGGAGGCCGCAAAGGAGCATGGCGCCGGCGACCTCCGCAGGCAAAGGCGTCACGGGCCGGATAGACCCGCCCCGTGACGCGGGCTGTCCTTAGCCCTTCGGCTTACCGTAGCCGCCGGCCGTCGGCGTGATGACCGTCACGGCCTCTCCGGCCTGGAGCAGCGTCTGATCCGAGGGCTTCAGCTCCTCGACAGCGCCGGAGAGGCGGCGCACCAGCGTCTTGCCGACCTCGCCCGGCTCACCGCCATCCACGCCGAAGGGCCGCACCTTGCGATGCGAGGCGAGGATCGCGCAGTCCATGGTCTTGAGGAAGCGGATGGTGCGGCTGGTGCCGTCACCTGCCGTCCACTCGCCCTTGCCGCCGGAGCCTTTCCGGATGTGGAAATCCTCCAGCACGACCGGGAAACGCGTCTCCAGGATTTCCGGATCGGTCAGGCGCGAATTGGTCATGTGGACATGGACACCCGACGTGCCGTCGAATCCCGGCCCGGCTGGCGAACCCGAGCAGATCGTCTCGTAATACTGGTACTGGTCGTTGCCGAAGGTCAGGTTGTTCATCGTGCCCTGCGAGCAGGACATCGCCTTGAGCGCGCCGAACAGCGTGTTGGTCACCGCCTGCGACACCTCGACGTTGCCCGCGACAACCGCAGCCGGATAGCGCGGCGCCAGCATCGAACCCTCCGGCACGATGATTCTGATCGGCCTCAGGCAGCCCGCATTCATCGGGATCGCGTCGTCGACCATCACGCGGAAGACATAGAGCACGGCGGCGCGGGTAACGGGCGCCGGCGCGTTGAAATTGTCCGGCCGCTGTTCGGACGTGCCGGTGAAGTCGACCGTCGCCTCGCGCTTCTCGCGGTCGATCGTGATCTTGACCTTGATCGCGCAGCCCTGGTCCATCGGATAGGTGAACTCGGCATCGTGCAGCTTCGTCAGCAGCCGCGCGACGCTCTCCGCCGCATTGTCCTGGACATGGCCCATATAGGCCTGCACCACGTCGAGGCCGAAGGAGCCTATCATCTTGCGCAGCTCCGCGACGCCCTTCTCGTTGGCGGCGATCTGAGCCTTCAGGTCGTTGACGTTCTGCACGACGTTGCGAACGGGATAGCGTGCACCGGTCAGGAGCTTGACGAGGTCCTCCTCGCAGAAGCGGCCCTGATCGACGATCTTGAAATTGTCGATATAGACGCCCTCTTCCTCGATATTGGTCGCCAGCGGCGACATCGACCCCGGCGCCGTGCCGCCGACGTCGGCGTGATGGCCGCGGCTCGCCACCCAGAACAGGATGCCCTTCTCTTCGGGATCGAAGACCGGCGTGCAGACCGTGATATCCGGCAGATGCGTGCCGCCGTTATAGGGCGCGTTGAGGCAGTAGACATCACCCGGCCGGATCACCGGGTTGTTGGCGATCACGGTCTCGACCGAGCGATCCATCGAGCCCAGATGCACCGGCATATGCGGGGCATTGGCGACGAGCGCGCCGGTCTGGTCGAAGACGGCGCAGGAGAAGTCGAGCCGCTCCTTGATGTTCACAGAGTAGGCGGTGTTCTGCAGCGTCACGCCCATCTGCTCGGCGATCGACATGAACAGGTTGTTGAAGATCTCGAGCATGACGGGATCGGCCTTGGTGCCGATCGCCGCCTGCTGGACCAGTGCCTTGACGCGGACGAGGACGAGATGGTCACGCGCGGTCAGCTTCGCGCTCCAGCCCTCCTCGACGACGACGGTCTGGTTCGGCTCGATGATGATGGCAGGTCCCGCGACGCTCTGGCCGGGCTGCATCGCCTCGCGGCGGACGATCGCGGCGTCATGCCATTGGCCCTTCGAGAAGAAGCGCGTGCGCTCCGCGGCCACCGGCTCGCCCGCCTGCTCGGCCGCAGCGGCTTCCTCGAACTTCGCGCCACCGCCGACCGCCTCGACCTCCACCGCCTCGACGACCAGAGCCTTGGTCTCGTCCATGAAGCCGAAGCGCGCCTTGTGCGCGGTCTGGAAGGCCTCCTGCATGGCCGCGCGCGCACCGGCCGGCACGGCGATGGCCGTATCGGTCCCGGCGTAGCGGATATGGGCGCGCACATGGATGGCGATATCGCCCTCGGCCACGCCCTGGCCCGCAACCTCGGCTTTCGTCTCGGCTGCAAGCTTCCCGGCCAGCGCCTCGATCGCCGCCTTGGCCTCCCCGTCGAGGGCGACATCCAGCGCCGCGGTCCGGGTCGAGCGGATCTCGGCGAGCCCCATGCCATAGGCCGAGAGCAGCCCGGAGAACGGATGCAGCAGCACGGTCTTGATGCCGAGCGCGTCCGCGACCAGGCAGGCGTGCTGGCCTCCGGCCCCGCCGAAGGAGTTCAGCGCATAGCGCGTGATGTCGTAGCCGCGCTGCACCGAGATCTTCTTGATCGCCTCGGCCATGTTGGCGACGGCGATCTGGACGAAGCCGTCGGCGACCTCCTCGGGCGCGCGCCCGTCGCCGACTTCGGCCGCCAGCACCGCGAATTTGTTGCGGACGATCTCGACGTCGAGCGGCTCGTCCTGCTTCGGCCCGAAGATCGCGGGGAAATAGGACGGGATCAGCTTGCCGACCATGACGTTGGCATCGGTCACCGCGAGCGGCCCGCCGCGGCGATAGGCGGCCGGACCGGGATTGGCGCCGGCGGAGTCGGGGCCGACCCGGAAGCGCGCGCCGTCATAGTGGAGGATCGAGCCGCCGCCGGCCGCGACCGTGTGGATCAGCATCATCGGCGCACGCATGCGCACGCCCGCAACCTCCGTCTCGAAGGCGCGCTCGTACTCGCCGTCGAAATGGGCAACGTCGGTCGAGGTGCCGCCCATGTCGAAGCCGATCACCTTGTCGAAGCCGGCCGAGCGGCCGGTCTCGGCAAGGCCGACCACGCCGCCGGCAGGACCCGACAGGATCGCATCCTTGCCCTGGAACAGTTCGGCGGCAGTGAGACCGCCCGACGACATCATGAACATCAGCCGCGCGCCGGTCCGGGTGACGTCGAGCTCCTCGGAAACCTGCTGCACATAGCGGCTGAGGATGGGCGAGAGATAGGCATCGACCACGGCGGTGTCGCCGCGCCCGACCAGCTTGATCAGCGGAGAAACCTCGTGGCTGACCGAGACCTGCGGGAAGCCGATCTCGCGAGCGATGCGGGCCGTGACCTGCTCATGGGCGGGATAGCGATAACCGTGCATGAAG
The DNA here is from genome assembly GCF_001898115.1 of Allobosea sp. 67-29. GTDB lineage: Bacteria > Pseudomonadota > Alphaproteobacteria > Rhizobiales > Beijerinckiaceae > Allobosea. The sequence goes on from NZ_MKSQ01000016.1 coordinate 94,816, forward strand.
ACGATCGCGACGGCGCGGAACCCGGCATCGTACTGCGCCTGGAGCGCGTTCCGGACCGTCGCCTCGTCGGGCGCGCGCTCGACGGTACCGTCGGCCAGCACGCGCTCCTCGATCTCCTCGACCGCTTCGTACAACGCCTCGGGTAGCACGATCTGCTTGGCGAAGATGTCCGGTCGCGCCTGGTAACCGATGCGCAGCGCATCACGGAAGCCCTTGGTCGTGACCAGCAGGGTGCGGTCCCCCTTGCGTTCGAGCAGCGCATTGGTGGCGACCGTCGTGCCCATGCGCACCTCGCCGATGGCGCCCGCCGGGATCGGCTCCCCCGTCCGCAGCCCGATATGGTCGCGGATCCCCTGGACCGCCGCATCGCGATAGGCGCCGGGATTCTCGGAAAGGAGCTTCCTGGCATGGAGATTGCCTGACGGATCGCGGCCGATCACGTCGGTGAAGGTGCCGCCGCGGTCGATCCAGAAGTCCCAGCAAGCAGCCATCGAAAACTCCTTCCCCATTTCATCCGGCGATTGCGACGCCGACATTTCATCGATAAATCGTCGATGTTGTGTTGACAAGCCGGTTTCGCCGGCTACGATCGCGATTATGGCTGGAAGAAGGCTGAGGGGCCCCACCAGCGGAAGGCGGAGGATGCGACGATGCCAACGGTCCTGACAATCGGGGGCGCGTGCCCCGGCGCGTGCGCAGTGGCGAGGCGATGATGCGCCGGACGCTCGACCTGCTCTACCTGGCGGCCGGCTACGTCGCAGGCCTGTTTCTGATCGGCATCTTCGTACTGATGATGCTGCTCTCCGTCGGCCGCGAGATCAATCTCAACGTGCCCTCCGGCGACGATTTCACGGCATGGTCCCTGGTCGCCATGGCCTTTCTCGGCCTCGCCCACACCTTCAGGAAGGGCGAGATGATCCGCGTCGGGCTTCTGCTCGAACGTCTCCACGGCCGCCCGCGCCGCATCGCGGAACTGCTGTCCCTGACGATAGCGGCCGGCTTCATCGCCTATTTCGCCTGGCAGGCCGGCAAGCTCGCTTATGATTCCTGGCGGTTCTTCGACATGTCCACCGGGGTTATCTCGATCCCGTTGTGGATCCCGCAGATGGGCATGGTCGTCGGCCTCGTGATCCTGCTTGTCGCCATCGTCGAGGAATGGGTCACGGTGGCGCGCGGCGGCAGGCCGACCTACGAGCCGGAGCCGCCGCAGACGACGGAAGAACTGATCGAGCGCGTCGCGCAGGGCGGAGGCGTCTGACCATGAGCCTTCCCGTTCTGGCGTTCGCCCTGCTGAGCTTCCTGGTGGTGATCCTGGCGAGCGGTGTCTGGATCGCCGTCGGCCTCGGCCTCGTCGGCCTGCTGGCCATGGTCCTCGTGACCGATGTTCCAATCGGCCAGGTCCTGGCCACCAGCATCTGGAGCGCTTCGGCGTCGTGGACGCTGGCGGCGCTGCCGCTCTTCATCTGGATGGGCGAAATCCTGTTCAGGACCAGGCTGTCGGCCCAGATGTTCCAGGGCCTCTCGCCCTGGCTGCAATGGCTGCCCGGCCGCCTGATCCACACCAACATCATCGGCTGCGGCATCTTCGCCGCCGTCTCCGGTTCCTCGGCCGCGACCGTCGCGACGATCGGCAAGATCTCGCTGCCTGAGTTAAAGAAGCGGGGCTACGACGAGCGCCTGAGCCTCGGCACCCTGGCCGGTTCCGGAACGCTCGGCCTCCTGATCCCGCCCTCGATCCCGATGGTCGTCTATGCGGTCTCGGCGAACGTGTCGGTGCTGCAGGTCTTCCTCGGCGGCTTCCTGCCCGGCGTGCTCGTGATGGCGCTCTACATGGGCTACGTCATCATCTGGTCGCTGCTGAACCCGGACAAGTCTCCGCCTCGCGATCCCTCCCTGCCCTTCCGGCAAAAGCTGCGCGAGTCGGCCAAGCTGATGCCGGTACTGCTGCTGATCGCGGCGGTCTTCTTCTCGCTGATCCTCGGCTTCGCGACGGCGACGGAATGCGCGGCATGGGGCGTGACAGGCGCGCTCTTCCTGGCCTGGTGGAGCGGCACGCTGACCTGGCAGACCTTCTCCGAAAGCGTGATGAGCGCGACCCGCCTCACCTGCATGATCATGCTGATCCTCGCCGGAGCAGCCTTCTGCACCGCGGCGATGGCCTATACCGGCATCCCGGCGGCGCTGGCGCAGTGGGTCAAGGGCCAGGATCTCTCTCCGCACATGCTCGTGCTGGCGCTGACCTGCATGTACATCATCCTGGGCTGCCTCATCGACGGCATCTCGATGATCGTGCTCACCGCGGTGATCGTTCTGCCGATGGTGAAGGAAGCCGGCTTCGATCTGATCTGGTTCGGCGTCTACCTCGTCATCCACGTCGAGATGGCCCAGATCACGCCGCCGGTCGGGTTCAACCTGTTCGTGCTCCAGAACATGAGCGGGAAGGACACCTGGACCGTTGCGAAGGCCGCGTTTCCGTTCTTCATTCTGCTGAACATCGCGGTCATCATCATCACCACCTTCCCGGAAATCGTGCTGTATCTGCCCAAGCTCGCTTTCCCGGATCACTGAGCGGCACAAAACAGAGAGGGAATGTCATCATGATCAACCGCAGAACCCTGGCCGCAGCGGCCTTCGCCTTCGGCGCCAGCGCGCTCGCGATGGCCGCGCCGGCCGCGGCGCAAACCAAGTGGAACCTGCCGGCCGCCTACCCGGCCGACAACCCGCACAGCGAGAACCTCGTCCTCTTCGCCAAGGACGTCGAGGCCGCGACCGGCGGCAAGCTCGCCATCACGGTCCATCCCAACGCCTCGCTGTTCAAGGCGCCCGAGATCAAGCGCGCCGTCGCCTCGGGCCAGGCCCAGATGGGCGAGGTGCTGCTCTCGATCCATGAGAACGAGGACCCGATCTTCGGCATCGACGTCGTGCCGTTCCTGGCGACCAGCTTCGCCGACGCCAAGAAGCTGTACGTCGCCTCCAAGCCCGCGATCGAGAAGAAGCTCGACGCACAAGGCATCAAGCTGCTGTTCATGGTCCCCTGGGCGCCGCAGGGCGTCTATACGAAGAAGGACCTCAACACGATCGAGGACATGAAGGGGCTTAAGTGGCGCTCCTACAATGTCGGCACCGCCCGTCTCGGCGAACTGCTGGGCATGCAGTCGGTCACGATCCAGGCGGCTGAACTGCCGCAGGCGCTGGCGACCGGCGTCGTCAACTCGTTCATGTCGTCCGGCGGCACCGGCTACGATTCCAAGGTCTGGGAGTCGCTCGACCACTTCTACGACGTCCAGGCCTGGATCCCGAAGGACGCCACCTTCGTCAACAAGGCTGCGTTCAACGCCCTCGACAAGGCGACGCAGGACGCCATCCTGAAGGCTGCGGCCACGGCCGAGGAGCGCGGCTGGAAGATGTGGCAGGAGAAGGCCGGCTGGTACATCGACCAGCTCAAGGCCAAGGGGATGAAGGTCCAGGCGCCCTCGCCGGCGCTCGCAGCGGGCTTCAAGAAGGCCGGCGAGACCCTGACCGAGGACTGGCTGAAGAAGGCCGGCGCCGAAGGCAAGGCGATCGTCGACGCCTACAAGAAGATGTAAGGCGGACAAGCCCGCGCGGCATTGCCGCTCATGACGGTCGGCCGCCAGCCGACCAGATTCCCATCGCTATTCCCGGGCGGGCGCACAAGCGCCGCCCGGGAATGACCCGAGCACCGGACATGTCCCAGTCACCGCCGCCCGATACGCTCGGCCCCATCGTCTCATCCGGCCATCTCGCATCCGGCGCGTTGCCCGCGCTGTCCGAGTTCGAGTTCGCCATGAACATGACGGTCCACGCCTTCCAGCGCTGGATGATCCGCTGCATGGCCGCCGCCGGCGTCGCCGACCTGTCACCGCTCGACGTCCTCGTGCTGCACAACGTCAACCATCGGGGCAAGCCGAAGCGGCTCGCCGATGTCTGCCTGGTCCTCAACATCGAGGACACCCATCTGGTGAACTATTCGATGAAGAAGCTCGAGCGGCTGAAGCTGCTCAAGGGCGGCCGCAAGGGCAAGGAAAAGACCGTGGCGGTGACGCCCGCCGGCGAGGAGGCCTGCCGGCGCTATGCACAGATCCGCGAGCAATTGCTGGTGAGATCCGTCCGCGCGACCGGCATCGATCCCGGACAATTGTCCGAGATCGCCGCCGCGATGCGCTCCCTGTCCGGCCAGTACGACCAGGCCGCACGCGCCGCAGCGAGCCTCTGACACCCCGCGCGGCATAGCGTCGCCGCCGCGAGCGCAAGAGCGCCCGGAAGGGCTGCCGGCAGCGTCTAGACGCGGCGAATCTCCAGTCTTGCAAGTTTATAATCAATCTAAACTAATACTGCGACAGTTGACGCCGATGTATTTCGGGCGTTGAACCGGCGGCGCTGGAACTCCCTTCAACCGCCTGCAAGGTTATCCCGTGACCTCATTCGTTTCTTCGCACGTCCGCTCCGCTGCCCTCGGCCTGGCCCTCGCCTGCATCCTACCTGTCCTCGCCCGGGCGCAGGACGGCATCACGGTGTACAACGCCCAGCATGCGAGCCTGACGCAGGCATGGGCCGACGGCTTCACCAAGGAAACCGGCATCAAGGTGACGCTGCGCAAGGGATCGGACACCGAGCTCGCGAACCAGATCGTCCAGGAGGGTGCAGCCTCCCCCGCCGACGTCTTCGTCACGGAAAACTCGCCGGCGATGACGCTGGTCGAGAAGGCCGGGCTGTTCGCCGAACTGCAGAAGGACGTCCTCGACCAGGTTCCCGCCCGCTTCCGCCCCCAGAGCGGGCGCTGGGTCGGCGTCGCGGCACGCAGCACCGTCTTCGTCTACGACAAGCGCAAGCTGAAGGAGGCCGACCTGCCGAAGTCGATGCTCGACCTGGCGGACGCCAAATGGAAGGGGCGCTGGGCGGCTTCTCCGTCAGGCGCCGATTTCCAGGCGATCGTGGGGGCGCTGCTCGTCCTCAAGGGCGAGAAGGTCACGGCGGATTGGCTCAAGGCGATGAAGACGAATTCCAGTGCCTATCGGGGCAACAGCACCGCGATGAAGGCGGTTAATGCCGGCGAGGTCGAGGGCGCGCTGATCTACCACTATTACTACTTCGGCGACCAGGCGAAGACCGGCGAGAACAGCACCAATATCGGACTGCACTATTTCCGCCATCAGGACCCGGGTGCGTTCCTGAGCACCTCGGGAGCCGGCGTCCTCGCCTCCAGCAAGCACAAGAAGGAAGCCGAGGCCTTCGTCAAATGGATGGCCGGCAAGCATGGACAGGCCGTGCTGCGCGAGGGCGACTCCTATGAATACGCCATCGGCAACGGCGAGGCTTCCAATCCAAAGCTCGAGCCGATCGCAAAGCTCGACGCGCCGCAGGTCGAGCCGTCGCAGCTCGACAGCCGGAAGGTCACCGAGCTGATGACCGCGGCCGGCCTGCTCTAATCGCGTTGCACGAGGACATCGCGCGTGCGAGAGCACCCCGCACGCGCATCATTCCATGACCGTTTCGCTGTCCATCGACGCCTCGGCCCTGCCGACCCTGCCGCTCAGGCGGCAGCGCCATCTCGCCGGCCGCGCGATGCTGCTGCTCGCCGGGGCGGTGGCGTTCGGCGCGCTGCTGCCGCTTGGCTTCATTCTCTGGATCGCGATCGATACGGGTTGGCAAACCGCATTCGCACTGATCTGGCGGCCGCGCGTCGGCGAGTTGCTGGTCAATACCCTGCTGCTCGAACTGTGCACGCTACCACCGACGATACTTCTGGCGGTCGCGCTGGCATGGCTGACGGAGCGCAGCGATCTGCCCGGCGCCAAGACCTTCGCCTGGCTCACGGTCGCGCCGCTGGCAGTGCCGGCCTTCGTGCAGTCCTATGCCTGGGTGAGCCTGTTCCCCGGCTTCCACGGGCTGCCGGCTGCCGCACTGATCTCCGTCCTCGCCTATCTGCCGTTCCTCTATTTGCCGGTGGCGGCCCAGATGCGCCGGCTCGACCCCGCGCTCGAGCATGCCGCCGCCTCGCTGGGGCATTCGCCGCAGCGCGTGGTCCTGCAGGTGGTCCTGCCGCAGCTTCGGCTCGCGATCTGCGGGGGCAGCCTCCTGGTCGGGCTGCACCTGCTCGCCGAATACGGGCTCTTTGCCCTGATCCGCTTCGACACCTTCACCACCGCGATCATCGACCAGTTCCAATCGAGCTATAACGGCCCTGCGGCGAACATGCTGGCGGGCGTGCTGGTGTTGAGCTGCCTCGGACTGATCGTCCTGGAATGGCTGCTGCGCGGCACTGCGCGCTATGCCCGGCTCGGCTCGGGCGCCCCGCGTCCGGCGCCGCGCCATCGGCTCGGGGCCTGGCGGCTCCCGTCCCTGGCGCTCCCGCTCGGCTTCGCCATGTTGAGCCTCGGCGTTCCGGTGCTGACCCTGTCCCGCTGGCTGCTCGCCGCCGGAGGGGCTGCCTGGCGGCAACCGGCCCTGGCGCAGGCCGTCACGGAAACGCTGGGCTATGCGGCGCTCGGCGCGCTCGCCGCTGCGGCGGCCGCCCTGCCGATGGCGTGGCTCTCCGTGCGGTCGCCCGGCAGGGCCAGCCGGGTGCTGGAGGGTTGCCACAGCTATCTCGGGGCGCTTCCGGGCGTGGTGGTGGCGCTTGCTCTCGTTACCGTCACGGTCCGCATCGCCCTGCCGCTCTACCAGACGACGGCCACGGTCATTCTGGCCTATGTCCTGATGTTCCTGCCCCGTGCGCTGGTCGGGCTGCGGGCCGGGATCGCGCAGGTTCCGGTCGAGCTCGAGCGGGCCGCAGCGGCGCTGGGACGCAGCCCCGCCGGCAGTCTTCTGGCCGTCACTCTTCCGCTGGCGGCGCCCGGCGTCGCCGCTGCCATGGCGCTGGTCGCGATGGGCGTGTCCACGGAGTTGACCGCGACGCTGCTGCTCGCGCCCAACGGCACCCGCACGCTCGCCACCGAATTCTGGGCCCTGACCGGCGAACTCGACTATGCGAAGGCGGCGCCTTATGCGGTGCTGATGATCTTCCTGTCGCTGCCGATGACCGCGCTGCTGCACGCCCAGACCCGCAAGTCCCTCGGCGCATGACCCAGCTCGTCGTCTCGGATGTCTCGAAGCGCTATGGCGCAACGGTCGCGCTCGATCACGTCTCGCTCTCCGTGGAGGCGGGAAGCCGCGTTGCCGTGGTCGGCCCCTCAGGCTCGGGCAAGACGACGCTGTTGCGCATCATCGCCGGCTTCGAGGCGCCGGATGCCGGCAGGGTGACGCTCGACGGGCAGGTCCTGGCGGATGGCCCGGCGATCGCCCCCGCGCATCGGCGGCGGGTCGGCTACGTCGCGCAGGACGGGGCGCTGTTCCCTCATCTCGACGTGGCCGGCAATCTCGGCTTCGGGCTGCCCCGCAACGCGCCGGATCGCGCCGACCGCCTGCGCGAGCTGATGGAGATGGTCGAGCTCGACCCGGCCATGCTCACCCGCCGCCCGGATGAGCTCTCGGGCGGCCAGCAGCAGCGCGTCGCCCTGGCGCGGGCGCTGGCGCGCAAGCCGGCCCTGATGCTTCTGGACGAGCCCTTCTCGGCCCTCGATACCGGGCTGCGCGAGACCGTCCGGCAGGCGGTGGGCCGGGTGCTGTCCCGCGCCGGCATCACCTCCATCCTCGTCACCCACGACCAGGCCGAGGCTCTCTCCTTCGCCGATCAGCTGGCGGTGATGCGCGACGGCCGGCTGGTGCAGTCCGGCAGGCCCGACGAACTCTACTGGCGACCCCACGATTCCAGAACGGCGCTGTTCCTGGGGGAAGGCACGTTGATCGAAGCCGAGATCGGCGACGGGTTCGTCGCCAGTCCGCTCGGCAGATTGCCCGCGCCCACAAGCGGGCGGCGCGGATGCGGCACGGTCCTGCTGCGGCCGGAGCAGATCGTCCTCGGCCCTCCCCGGAGCGAGGGTCCCAACGCCATCGTCCAATCCGTCTCCTTCGGCGGGTCGCGATGCTTCGCCCAGCTGCGGCTCGCCGCCGGCGAAACCGAGCTGCTTCTGACCGCACAGGTCGAAAGCATCCGTCTTCCGGCGGTCGGGGCGGCTGTCAGCGTCGAGATCCGCGGCGACGCATGGCTTCTTCCGGAAGCGGATCGCCACGGCGGAAGCTGACCGCCGGCCGCCGCGGTGAGCGAATTCCACGCCGGCGATCATCGACCGATCGCGAGCGACGCCATCTGATCGAGCGGCGCGGCGCAATGCTGGGACAATCGGAGCCGACGATATCCCGCGGCGCCCGCGTGTCGCCAGAGGCGGCGGCAGCGCGGCGGAGGTCGCGCCCGCGTGTTTCATCACCCGCCATCCGGGCCGCCCGGAACCGCAGGCGGAATGCCCGGGAGACGGGCGCTTGCTGCCCTCGCGATCGCGCTGACCGGCGGTCTCACCGGTTGCCTGGACCCCGGAAATACCCCTTCCAATCTGCCTATGACGAGCGCTGCGGCTGCCTATGAGCGCCCGGCTCAGCCGATCGCGCAGCCGGGGTCGACCGCCTTGATCGTTGCCTTTTCGGGCGGTGGCGCGCGCTCGGCCGCCTTCGGCTATGGCGTCCTCTCGGCGCTTGCGGAGCGGCCCGCTCCGGGCGGCGGCGGGCGCTCGCTCGCCGACGAGATCGCGGTGGTGGCGGGGGTTTCCGGCGGCGGCATCCTGGCTGCCTATCTCGCGCTGCACGGTCCCGCGGCCGCGGCGGCCTTCAGGCAGGATTATCTCGACCGGGATGCGGAAGCGGCACTGCGCTCGACGATCACACCGGTCAACCTGCTGCGCGGCTACCGCGGCGGGGTCAACGAACTTTCCGGCCTCGCATCCTGGCTCGACGATCACCTCTACCACGACGCCACGCTCGGCGATGTCGAGCGAGCCGGCGGCCCGCGCCTGCTGCTGCACGCGACGGATCTCTACAACCGTGCGGCATTCCCCTTCGATCGCGGCGGCTTTCGCGCGATCTGCAGCGACTACCGGCCGTTTCCCCTGTCTCACGCCGTTGCAGCCTCTGCGGCCGTGCCACTGATCTTCGCACCCGTCGTCCTGCAAAATTTCGCCGCCGCCTGCCCGTTCGCGACACGGGCGCGGCGCGCTCGCACGCCAGCTTCGGCGACGGAACTCCACCAGGCGGCCTCGCGAGCGCGCTACAACACCAGGCCCGAGTTGCGCTATCTCAAGCTGCTCGACGGCGGGCTCGTCGACAATCTGGCCGTGCGACATCTGATGCGAACGATGCGCGAGCCGGCTCCGGCCCCTCTGCGCGCCGAAACGGCAAGCCGGATCCGACGGGTCGTGGTGCTCGTTGTCGACGCGTCGATGCGGATCGGCGGCACGATGTCGCTCACGGCCGAGGGGCCCCGAGCGCCCGCCCTGCTGACCGCCTCGATCGACGCCATGATCGACGGCGCGAGCCGGGCGAGCCTCGACCTGCTGCGATACGAGATCAGGACCTGGCGACAACGCCTGATCGGCTGGCGCTGCGCCACCGCTCCGAAACGCGGCTGCGACGAACTCGGCATCGACCTGATCCGACTGTCCCTGGCGGATATCGACGACCCGGAGACGGCCAATCGCATCCTCGCGCTGCATAACCGCCTGTCGCTGCAGGCCGATGACGTCGATTTCCTCGCCGCGCTGGGCCGGCGGATGCTTGTCGCCAATCCCGTCTATCGCAGGATTGCTCGCGCGCAGCCGTCCCGACCATCTGCATCCGCGGGCGAAGGGCCGCCGGCTCGATAATCGGGGCGCGATCCTGGTCTGCGAACCAGAGGGCATCTGACCGCGCCGGGATCGACAATATCGGCGAAGGCCCACAGGTCACTGCGGGGGCACTGAAGGAAGCCCGCCGCCAAGGCGACCTCGTCTTCGTCGTTCACGGCCGAACGCTGGAGACGCGGCCCCTGCTGGTCGACGGCGTGATGGATGTCGTGATCAACCAGGAGCCGCAGGCCGGGTTGATGGACTGCGCCTCGATCTTCGCCAGTATCCGGACCGGCCGCCCGGCACTCGAGGGAACGGCGCGGCCGAACATCGAGATCGTCCTGCGCGAGAATCTTGCCTAATAGCGGTTGCGTTGCGTGGCGTCGCGGATCGCCGTCAGCCCCGACAGAGCTTCCGACGACCGGTTGACCTTGTAGAGGGCCTCGAAAACCTGGCTGGCATCCTCGTAGCGCCCCAGGTTGAAATAGGACCATCCCCGCATCAGCATCAGATCGGTCGTCTCGGGAGCATAGCGCGCGCGGGCCGAAAGCGTGACCAGCGCGCCGTTGTAGTCCTTGGCATCGTATTGCGCATAGAAGCGCTCCGACAGGAGCAGGGCCGAAAAGGCGCCGCGCTGTGCTGGCGGGAGATGCGCGCTGCTGGCAGCGGCGCTGGCCTCGGCCGTAAGGCCCTGCCGCAGCTTGGCGTAGGCCAGGCCGGCGGCCGCGTCGGCGGCGACCTGCGCGTTGCCGCTCCGTCGGGCGGCCTCGAATGCCTGCGCCGCCGCGGCCGGTCGCTTGAGATCGAGCAGACACCAGCCGCGTTGCAGGGCGCCAGCGGCGGAACCACCGCTCGCACATGCACTGGCGCGCGCGCGCGGAACGGCCTGGCGCGCAGGGGCCGCCGCGACCACCTCGCCATCAGGCGTACCGTCGGGGCGGCTGGCGCGCGCAGGCACGGCCTTGCGCGCGCCCGGCTCTTCGACCGACGCACCGGGCGC
>NZ_MKSQ01000016.1:105534-134548 GCF_001898115.1 Allobosea sp. 67-29
CCGGCGCAGACCGGCGCCCACGGTGGGGATCGAGGACCTCGACGATCCGTTGCGAACGGCTGCCCCATTCGGCGACGAGGCTGCGCAAGCCGGACTGATCGCGCTGCCGCTCCCGCACGAGAGCCAGCCCATAGGCGGCCGGCTCATAGCCCCGGTCCCAGGAGAGGGCCGTCTCGAACCAGGTTCCTGCCGGCGCGATCTGTCCGGCATTATAGGCGTACCAGCCGAGAGCGCCCGCGCCGGGGGCGTATTTGTCAGTGCCCACTGTCTTGACGATGCGCTCGATCACGCCGCGGTCGAGGCGAGGGGGCGGCTCCTGGGTGAGCAATGCCGTGACGACGTCGAGATAGGCCTTGCGGTTGGCGGCATCGGCCTCAAGCCACTGGGCGCCGAGCGCCTCGGCCTCCTGATATCTCTTGGTCGCGCCAAGCGCGAGCACGGCTCCCTCCGCCGCCTTGGCGCCACCCTTCCGTGCCAGCGCGGTCTGGAACCAGGTCGCGGCCTTGGCCGCGTCGTCGTGATGGAGCGTGTAGAAGCCGAGCAGGATCGCATCGTCCGGCGTCGTCGCGGCATTGGCCAGAGCCTCGATCCGTTGGATGTCCTCGGCCGGCGAGGCCTGGCTCGGATCATCGGCGGCCTTGCCGATATGACGCCGCGCCAGCTCGTCACGGATGCTGGCGAACTCATCCTGGCGCTCCTGGGCGAGAAGAGCGCCGACGAGGCCTTCCGGCAAGGTCGCGAGCGCCTTCTGCATCGTCCCCACGCGCTCGACGGGGTTGGTGCAGTTGGTCAGGACATAGGCATAGGCGTCGCGGGCGCGCTCGGGCTTGCCGGTCTGGACGAAAGCCTCGGCAACGCGCCAGAGCGCATCGACGCTGGCGCAGGTCAGCATCGCCGGCGTCTCGGTGCCGAGACGGATGACCTGCTCCCACTGCCGGGCGTTCGAGGCGTTGACGAGACGCTGGCGAGCCTCCGCCGTGTCGAGTTGCGTCGAGAGTTCGGCGGGTGGACGCCAACCCGGATCAACGGTGCTGCGCTGCACGATGGCCGCACGGACCTCGCCGTACTTGCCTTCGGCAAAGAGCTTCCACATCCGGTCGAGCTCCGGGTCACCCTCCTTGCCCTGCGACGTCAGATCGGTCGGCGGCTTCCACTCCGGATAGAGCGCACGCAACCGCGCGAGCTCGGCCTCGTAGCGACGGGTGTCACCCTGGGCCGCGAAATAGCGCAGCGCGGTCTCGTCGACTTGCTGCGGCGCGGCCGGCCGATTCGGCGCGCCCTCGCCCGCGGACGGAGCCGCGGCGCGCGGGGCCTCGGGCGGCTTCTGGCCTTGCGCCAGCGCCGGCTCGATCACGGGCGGTGCCGAGCCTTGCGGTACGGCAACCTGACCATAGCGCCCGAGCGCGTAAAACGCGGCGCCGGAGACCGCTACGGCGATGAGGACCGATCTCACATGCATGCCGGATACCTCTCGCTCAGCATCGAGAGCGACAGGAGCTGCAGCGTCGACGGATAGTAGGCGGTGGGCTGGAAGGTCTTCAACTCCGCGGGAACGGGCGTGCCGTCGAGTGCGCAAGCCATCGCCGCCTGCAGGATGCGATAGCCCGCATCCGGAAGCTGCTCGACCGGCTTGCCGCTGCGCAGGTCGATGACCGCCATGCCGGCCGCCCAGGCCTGCCGGAACGGCTCCAGACGCGCCTTGTCGGCCAGCCCCGCGCGCAGCAGATAGAGGGGCACGCGGATCGCATTGTAGCCGAGCTGGGGCGCAAACCCGTCCGCCGGACGCGGATCAGCCTGGATCGAGAGCCAGTCGGGCGCCGCCATCCCGCGCCGGGCAAGGCCGTCGAGCAGCCTCAACCCGCTGGCCTGCGCCTGCATCCAGCGCTGATCGCCGGTCAAGCTGGCGAGGACGGGAAAAGCTTCGAAGACCCAGTAGGACGGGTTGATCACCGGTCCATCGGCACGCTCCTTCTCGGAGAAACCGGTCGCTGCAGGCATGAGCCAGGTCTCGCCGGCGCGCTGCAGGAGCGCGACCTTCGCCAGCGCCTTGGCGATCTGCCGGGCGGTCGCCGTATAGGCCGGCATGTCCCAGCGCGTCCCAGCGCAGGCCAGCGCGTCGGCGATCAGCAGATCTCCATCGCTGGCGTTGTTGATGTCGGTGACGTGCGGACTCGCCTTCGGGTCCCAGCGCCAGGCGGCCAGCCCATCGTCGCGGATCAGAAGTTCCGTGCGGACGAAGGCGAAGATGCTGGCAAAGGTCGCCCGGTCGCCGGCCAGACAGGCCAGGAGCAGGCCATAGCCCTGGCTCTCGCTGTGGCTGATTCCCCCGTTGACGTCGTCGACGACCCTGCCCTCGGCCGTGACGAACTTCTGCCGGTAGAGAATCCAGGCCTCCGCGGGCACCGCGCCCTGCGCACCCGGCGCCAGGCCGAGCAAGGCCGCCAGCATGAGGATCACCCGCCTCATGATCTTCGCCCCAGCCGTCTGAGCATCAGGAAGGTTCCGACGCCCAGACCGATGCAGGCGAGCAGCAGCGCCAGCGCGTAGATGCCGATATTGCTCGACATCCAGTTGGCCGCGATCAGCCGCATATTCGCCAGGCTGAAGGGCCGCGTCATGACGAAGGAGGTGCTGTCCGCCGAAATCACATGCGCATCCTGCGCCCCGCGGAAGGCGGTGATCTTTCCGGCCATGCCGGCCCAGTTGCCCGGCGCGACGACGCGGCCGACCGCGCTCCGAAGGGTCTCGTCGCGACGCGCGACGAAGGCGGTCCAGACCTGCCGCGTCTCGGGGTCCGCCGCCTGGGCGGCGATCAGCTCCGTACCCTCGGCCGGCTCGTAGAGGGCCGGCGTGCGCGCAGGGCTGCGCAACTGTGCGAAGGAGAGGTCGAAGTTGCGCTGGAGCCACTGGTCGAAGGCGATGAAATACCGCGCCAGCGGGCCGCCGAGCGAGCCGCGCCAGCGGTCCCGGATCGCCTCCGTCGTCGGCGCGTCCCCGCCGGACGCCTCGGGCGTGGCCTGCCGTCCCTGCAGGCGGTCGATCACCGCATCGAAGACCGCGGCACCGTCGGCATCCGGCGTCACCACGACCGCATCGGCGCGCTGCGGCCAGGCGGAGCGGACGTTTTCGGCGATGCCGACGCGCGGCAGCAGCCCGGCGGGCAGTTGCCCGGCGGCTCCGACGATCAGCGCCGGCCTGTCTCCGACGGCCGCGAAGCCGGCGACCACGTCGATGCCGAGCGGCCGGCTGGCGCTCTGCGCGATCCGCGCCAGAAGCGTGGCGGCGGCGCTCAGATTGGCGCTGTCCTGCCGGCCCATCACGAGCGCCACATGCGGCGCAACGGAATAGGGAAAGCCGGTGCCGGCGATGGCGGCAAGGTTGGGGCTGACGCCGATCTTGGCGAATTCGGGGATCGCGAGCACGCTGGTGTCGAACAGGGCGAAGCGGCTCTTGCCGGGCAATGTTGCCCCCGGCGCGCAGCTCAGGTCGCTCTTCGCCAGCGTCACCACCTCGAACCAGATCTCGTTGACGCCCGGCCGGAAATGGCGCAGCGGAATCGCGATCGGGAACTGCCGGAAAAGACCGCCGGAGGTCGCGTTGAGCGGCACGGTCGCAGCGACATTGCCGTTGACGAAGATCTCGATATGGCTGTCGCCCGGAAGGACTTCCGCGGAATAGGCGCCGTCGAGATAGAGCGTGGCCTCGCCGTAGGCGTTGGCGTAGAAGTCGCCGGGCATGGCGACAACCGCGCGCACCCGCATGCGCCGGCCCGACGATTCCTGCGTCGCGATGCCGAGGTCGGAAAAGCGCAGCGCCTGCCTGCCGGCGATATAGGGAGCGTCGGGCACATGCCAGCTCGCCGTATCCATGGTCGTGCGGTTGATATTGGTGGCGCGGGAGACCGGGGCGGTCAGCTGCTTGCCGATCAGCGCTTCGATATCCGGCCAGTTGTCGCCGGTGACGAGCAATAGCTCCGTTCCCCGTCCCGGGCTTTCGACGAAGCCGAGGAAGCCGCGCCCGGTCGCCTCGGCCGGCAGCGCCCCGAGCAAACCGCGCATCTCGTCCGTCGTGCCCAGTCCGACGACGAGCGTACCCGGCCGGACCCGGTCCGGCAGCCGATCAGTCACCTCGACAGAGACCTGTCCGAAGCGCCCGCGCAAGGCGAGCGCCTGAGCCGCGGCGAAAATGCCGCCGGCGGCAACCGCGCGGGACGCGCCGGGCGCGGCGATCACGATCGTCGTCAGCCCGGCCTCGTCGGCACCGATCGCGGGCAGATCGTCGAGGCCGCGCAGGCGTGCCGGCCGGATCTCCGCGTTCCGGAAGGACAGGCGCGTTCCCGCGCCGTCGATCCGCGTCCAGAGCTCGTAGGTCGAGGCGACCGTGCAGTCGGTGCGGTGCCGCTGCACGGCGTCGAAGCCGATCGTGTTCCGTCCCGCCCTGGCCAACCCCTTGCGGAGCGGAATACTGACGCGCTTCAGCCGGTCGGACGAGGCGATCGGAAGCTCGGCGACGCGCTCGCCGTTGACGCGCGCCGTCAGCCGCGACGCCTCCGGCATCACCACCAGCGCATTCTGATAGGCGATGTCGAGGTTGAGATCGGCCGCGGCCTCGTCCTGGGTCAGGTAAAAGGCCCAGCTCCGCGCGTCGCCCTCGCCTTCCAGCGAGACGCGCGCGGCCGGCAGCAGCGGCTTGAAGGCCGCCACCGCCGGCGCCTGTACCGGCGGCGGGGCGACTGGCTCCTTCTCGGCCGGCGCGGGGGCCGGCACCGCCGCCGGCGGCGCGATCATGAACGGTGCCGGGCCCGGAGACGGCGGCTGCGGCGCCTGGGCGCCGGCCTGCACGACGCTGCCCAGCATGGCCAGCACGGCAAAGGCCGCGATCCGGGATGGCGCGGGACGGATCATTCGGCCGCTCCGGCGCGCGAAGCCGAACGGGACAGGCGATAGAGGCCGAAGAGATAGGAAATGCCGCGGCTGGTCTGGAAGATCGCCAGGCGCAGGAAGCGGGCCGTGCCGTAGATGACGCCCGGATTATGCCGTCTTGCATTCTGGAACCGGCTCCAGTTCTCGGCATCGGAGAAGGCCAGATCGGCGATGATGCGGCTGTGCAGCGGCGTGCCGGGCAGATAATGGCAGCCCAGAAGCAAGCCCTTCTCGTCGGGCGCGACACGGACGATCCGCAGCGGCAATGTCCCGCGCGGCATGTCGACCGTCGTCTCGAAGGAGGCCTGCCCCACGCTGCCGACCGGCACCTTGTGGAAATCCCGGGACATCACCCGGATTCCGATACCGTCGACGGAGACATTCTCGGTCACGATCGGGGCGCTGAGCCCATCGATGGTGATTTCCCCGCGCCGCTTCACGTCGAAACGGCGCGCGGCACGCCCCTCGGGTCGCTCGGACACGACGCCGAGCGCGCAGCCGGCCATCAGGAGATTGAGGATGTTCCACAGCCCGACCACCAGGGTGGTATCGGCATTGTAGGGCTGGGCGACGATACGCCAATAGGTCGCGACGACCCCCAGCGAAAGGATGGCGAAGATGATGAAGAACGGCCGGCCGAGTTCGGAGACGCGCCGTGTCTCGAGGGATTCGTTTTTCGCCGTCACCTTGAAGGTGGGCTTCCCCGGATTGAGCAGGACCGAGACCACCGCCGGCAGCAGGTAGACCGACTGGATGAACTCGTAGAGCTCCGAGATCCACGGCCAGCGATAGCGGCCGTAGAGATAGTTCTGCATCATCAGGTTCACCGCCATGTAGCTCAGCACATAGGCGAGGAACTCCGGGCCAGACGCGGTGAATATCTCGAGGCCGAAGAACAGGTAGAACAGCGGCGCGACCAGGAAGATCAGCCGCGCGAAGGGGAACAGCCAGAACAGGGCCGAGGAGGAATAGCATAGCCGCTGCGGCAGCGAGAGGCCGCGCTTGAACATCGGACGATGGTACAGAAGGATCTGCATCATGCCCTGGGCCCAGCGCGAGCGCTGGCCGATGAAGCTGGCGAAGGTCGCCGGCTGGAGCCCGGCGATCAGCGGCTTGTCGACATAGACGCTGTGCCAGCCGGTCGCATGCAGCGTGATCGCCGTTTCGGCATCCTCCGTGATGCTGCGCCCCGAGAACCCGTTGGTCGCCTGCAGCGCCGTGCGGCGCAGGACGGCAGCCGAGCCGCAGAAGAAGGAGGCGTCCCATTTGTCCAGGCCGCGCTGGATGATGCCGTAGAACATCTCGTTCTCCGACGGCATCGTCCGGAAGGTCTTGAGATTGCGCTCGAGAGGGTCCGGATTGATGAAGAAATGCGGGGTCTGGACCAGGAACAGCTTCGGGTCGCGGCCGAAAAATCCGACCGTCTCCGTGAGGAAGCTGCGAGCCGGGGCGTGGTCGGCGTCGAAGACGACGATCAGCTCGCCCTCGGAATGGGCGATGCCGTTGTTGAGGTTGCCGGCCTTGGCGCTGATGTTGCGCTCGCGCGTCAGGTAGACGACGCCGAGCCCTTCGCACAGGGCCTGCAGCGTGGCACGGCGTTCCCGCGCAGCGCTGGCCGCGACGAAATTGTCGACATTGCATTTCTCGTCGGTGCCGCCATCATCCAGCAGATAGACCTTCAGACGGCCAGCCGGGTAATCCATCGCCAGCGCTGCCGCGAGCGTGGTCGCCAGCAGTTGCGGCTCCTCGTTGTAGGACGGGACGAAGACATCCACGGACGGCGCGTCCGAAAGGTCGATCGGGGGCGTTTCGCGGCGCGGCAGCGGCATCGCCACCACGAAGAGGCTGAGGCCCAGCATGCCGATATTGTAGAGTTCGGCGAGATAGACCAGCAGACCCGGAACGAAGTCCTCGATCTGGTTGACCGGCGGCAAGGTGCTCGTCGTGCGCCAGTAGATGTAGCGCAGCACGATCGCCGTTCCGAGCCCGAGGGCGATCAGCCGCCATACGCCGTGCGGCCGCAGGAACTTCAGCACGATCATCGCTCCGACGACGATCGTGCCCGCGATCAGATGCGCCTGCAGGCTGATCGGCAAGGTGATCAGCGCGATGACCACGCTCGCGATCAGGGCCCAGAAGATGACGTAGCTTGCGGTTCGCATCGGCTCCGAAGGCAATCGGTTTGGTTCAGGGGGCGGGCGGCGGCGGCACGGTCGGATATCCCTCGAGCGGCTTGTCCGGCAGCGGCTTGTCGGGCAGGGGTTCGGCAGCAGGCGGACGGCTGCGCTCGGTGCGCGGCGCCCGCGCCGGCCGCGGCCGCGCGACGGACCCCGCTTCGTGTTCGCTCATGACCGATGGCAGCGGAACGGGATAGATCGGCACGCCGGCCTTGCCGAGACCGGGCTGCGGCGCGGGCGCATCGCCGATGGGGTTCCAGCCTGTGCGGCGCAGCGAGGCATTGAAGCCGTAGTCATAGGCCAGGCGCAGCAGCGAGACTTCGCTGCCGCCCGGCTCGCAGGCCCGCAGGCGGACTGAAATCAGGCCCGACCGCGGGCGGAAGATGCTGTCGCCGCTCGCGATGTGCTGCCAGGCATAGAGGCAGGCCTCCCCCCCGATGCCATGGCCGAAGGCATAGCCGAAAGGGCCGTATCGGTTCTGGACGAAGAGGGCGGAGGGCGACATCGCCACGCCGGGCAGGCGCTCCTCCATCTCGCGTGCCAGGGCGAGATCATCGAGGCCGGGCTCCTTCAGCAGATTGCCTTCGACCCCGGCACCGTCGGGAAGGTCCGCCGCGGTGAAGAAATCCACGTAGATCGCGTTCTCTCCGGGTGTCCGGCCACGCGTCGCGAGCGAGATGACCTGCGAGACGGCGTTGTCGTAGCTGCGCTGCGTCACGCCGGTCACGGCAAGGCTGCCCGGCGGAGGCAGCGCCAATGCGCGGCCAACATCGACGGAGACCGCGCGCGACGCCGCGACGAGTTCAGAGCCCGACAACTTCTGCTCTCCGCATCCGGCGGCGGCAAGCCCGGCGCAAGCGACGGCGAGGACGCCGGCGAAACGCCGGGATCGTCCTTCAGCAGGTCGCGTGCGATGCGCCGGGTGAAAGGGCTGCCAGACCCTCATCGGTGCGCATGCCGATCTCGGAGCAGCATCGTCATGTGTTGACCATTGGTTAATACGGGTTAACGAGTGGTTACCCCCACCGGCCTGGGCAGATCGCGCCCTCCCCGCCGGACAGCCTCCCGCAATATAGATGATTCGCGCGGGCAATCCAACCGGCGATCGCGCGCTATCTTCAGGGAATTCGCCACGCCGCGGCCCGGCCGCCGACCGACTAGACCTTGGCGGATTCCGGTTGCGGCCGCATGGCCTCGGCAGAATGGCGAACCACCTCGGAGATCTGCTTCAACTGCTGGGCCAGCGGGCTGGTCTTGCGCCAGACCATGCCGATCGTGCGGGTCGGGCGCGGCCGCTCGAACTGCACGAGCGAGACCGATGCCGAGCGCGTCTCCACCGCGACCGCCATCTCGGGGATCAGGGTCACGCCGAGCCCGGCGTCGACCATCTGGACCAGCGTGGCCAGGGAACTCGCATCCAGCAGGTCGCGCGGCTGCGCCCTGCCCTGCCCGATGTCGCAGAAGGCCAGCGCCTGCTCGCGAAAGCAGTGCCCCTCCTCCAGCAGCAGGAGCCTCATCTCGCGCAGGGCTTCGAGACTGGGAGCGGGCTTGCCCTCGTCCTTGCTTGGACGGACCAGCACGAAGCTCTCGGTGAACAGCGCGACCTCGCTGAGCGACGGCTCCGAGACCGGCAAGGCGACGATGGCCATGTCGAGGCGCCCGTCGTTCAGCTCCTGGACGAGCCTGGGCGTCAGCGTCTCCCTGACATGCAGGTCCATGCCGCCGTGAAGGCGGGTCAGCTCACCGACCACGCCCGGCAGCAGATAGGGCGCGACCGTCGGGATCACGCCGATCCGCAGCTTCGCGACCCCCCCGCCCCGCGACGCCCGCGCGAAGCCTTCCAGCTCCTCCAGCGCGCGCAGGATGTCCTTCGCCCGCGCCACCACCTCCTCGCCGAAGGGCGTCAGCCTGATCTGCCGCCCGCCCCTCTCGAAGAGATCGCCGCCGAGTTCGTCCTCGAACGCCTTGATCTGCATCGACAGGGCCGGCTGAGAGATCGAGCACGCCTCGGCAGCCCGCCCGAAATGACGATGGCGCGCCAGCGCCTCGACATAGCGAAGCTGCCTGAAGGTCAGATTTGTCATAATCCAGACTTATCGACTCAATCAGAAAATCGGAATTAAAATAATCAAACTGCTTTGATAAGACGCAACTCGGGCGAGGTGCCGAGGGGTTACGATCATTTGCGAGCGTCGGCGGGGCCGGCGCTCCCGCGCCAGGCGGCGCCAGCCGCTATCGAGGATGATGGTGCCGCAAGCCCTTCGCGTCACGCGCCAAGCCGCAAGCCAACCAGGTCGGAGACAGAGATGAACGCCAAAACTGACGACAGCACGGGCAAATGCCCGGTCGCCCATGGCGGCAGCCGGCGGCAGAACCGTGACTGGTGGCCGAACCAGCTGCCCGTCGACGTCCTGAACCAGCATTCGGCCAAGTCCGACCCGCTGGGGCAGTCCTTCGATTATCGCGAGGCCTTCAAGACCCTCGACTATCAGGCGCTCAAGAGCGACCTGCGCAAGCTGATGACGGATTCGCAGGACTGGTGGCCCGCCGATTTCGGCCATTACGGCCCGCTCTTCATCCGCATGGCCTGGCACAGCGCCGGCACCTATCGCCTCGCCGACGGGCGCGGCGGCGGCGGCCGCGGCCAGCAGCGCTTCGCCCCGCTCAACAGCTGGCCGGACAATGTCAGCCTCGACAAGGCACGCCGCCTGCTCTGGCCGATCAAGCAGAAATACGGCCAGGCGATCTCCTGGGCGGATCTGCTGATCCTCACCGGCAACGTCGCTCTGGAGACGATGGGCTTCCGCACCTTCGGCTTCGCCGCCGGCCGCGCCGATACCTGGGAACCCGACCAGGATGTCTACTGGGGCCGCGAGGACACATGGCTCGGCGGCGATCTCCGCTACGCCCACGGTTCGGAGGGCGTGGAGAAGCCGGCCGACGAAGGCGTGCTCGTCTCCGACGACGATGCCGATGGCAAGGTCCATTCCCGCAATCTCGAGAACCCGCTCGCCGCGACGCAGATGGGCCTGATCTACGTCAACCCGGAAGGTCCGGACGGCAACCCCGACCCGCTTCTCGCGGCGAAGGACATCCGCGACACGTTCGGCCGCATGGCGATGGACGACGAGGAGACGGTCGCGCTGATCGCCGGCGGCCATACCTTCGGCAAGACCCATGGCGCTGGCCCCGCCGACAATGTCGGGCCCGATCCGGAGGCCGACGGGCTCGAGGCGCAGGGCCTGGGCTGGCACAACCGCTTCGGCTCCGGCAAGGGTGGCGACACGATCACCAGCGGACTCGAGGTCACCTGGACGCAGACGCCCGCGCAGTGGAGCAACTTCTTCTTCGAGAACCTGTTCAAATACGAGTGGGAACTGGAGAAGTCGCCGGCCGGCGCGCATCAATGGGTCGCCAAGAATGCCGAAGCGGTCATCCCCGACGCCCACGACCCGTCCAAAAAGCGCAAGCCGACGATGCTGACGACCGACCTGTCGCTGCGCTTCGACCCGGTCTACGAGAAGATCTCGCGCCGTTTCCTGGAGAACCCGCAAGCCTTCGCCGATGCGTTCGCCCGCGCCTGGTTCAAGCTGACCCATCGCGATCTCGGACCGCGCTCGCGCTATCTCGGCCCCGAGGCGCCCAAGGAAGAGCTGATCTGGCAGGACGTGATCCCGGCGACCAGCCACCCGCTGGTCGATGCGGCCGACACGGCGGCGCTGAAGGCCAGAATCCTGGCCTCCGGCCTTTCCGTCGCGGAACTCGTCGGCACGGCCTGGGCCTCGGCCTCGACCTTCCGCGGCGGCGACAAGCGCGGCGGCGCCAACGGGGCGCGTGTCCGGCTCGCACCGCAGAAGGACTGGGAGGTCAACCGGCCGGCGCAGTTGGCCAAGGTGATCGAGGTCCTGGACGGCATCCGCCGCCAGTTCAACAAGGGGGCCG
Organism: Allobosea sp. 67-29; assembly: GCF_001898115.1. Classification (GTDB taxonomy): domain Bacteria; phylum Pseudomonadota; class Alphaproteobacteria; order Rhizobiales; family Beijerinckiaceae; genus Allobosea. Next base: position 116,576 of record NZ_MKSQ01000016.1, read on the forward strand.
ACGGGGACAAGCGGGTCTCGCTCGCCGACCTGATCGTGCTCGCCGGCAATGCCGGCGTCGAGCAGGCAGCGAGGGCCGCAGGCCATGACGTCGCCGTGCCGTTCACGCCCGGTCGCGGCGACGCGACGCAGGAGCAGACCGATGTCCATGCCTTCGCGGTGATGGAGCCTGTCGCCGACGGCTTCCGCAATTATCGGAAGCCCGGAGCCAGGGTGGCGGCCGAAGTCGCCCTGATCGACAAGGCGCAACTCCTGACCCTGACCGCGCCCGAGTTGACCGTGCTGGTCGGCGGCCTGCGCGCGCTATCCGTCAACGCCGACGGCTCCAAGCACGGCGTCCTGACCGAGCGGCCCGGCGCTCTGACGAACGACTTCTTCGTCAACCTGCTCGACATGGGCACGCAGTGGCGGGCGACGTCCGAGGCCAAGGACCTGTTCGAGGGGACCGACCGTAAGACCGGGGCCGTGAAATGGACCGGGACGCGCGCCGACCTGGTCTTCGGCTCGAACTCGATCCTGCGCGCCCTGGCCGAGGTCTATGCCAGCGCCGACGCCAAGGAGAAGTTCGTCAAGGACTTCGTGGCGGCCTGGACCAAGGTGATGAACCTCGACCGCTTCGACCTTCACTGATCGACAAGTCGCCGGCCGCCCCGCGGGGCGGCCGGACCTTGCTGCCGACAAGGCTGCGCGCGAGGATTCCGCGCCCTGCGCCGGGTGGCCCGGCGCCCATCAGCTTCCGCAGCAACTGCATGGGCCCGGCGATCTGCCCGACGCCCGGTCGACATCCCCATCCGGACATGGAAATCTGGCCCCGGTAGCCGGTGCACCGAAAAGCGGATTTGCCTGCGCGCGAGCGGCCGGCAAAGCTCGCCAAAATTTCGGTGATCCGGGCCTTGCAGATATTTTAAGCTTGAAACATTATGCTCCGGCGCCAGCCTCAGAAGTCCAAGGGAACCCGGCTGCGCCTCCTTTTCGTTCGTTCGTCCCGGGAGGGCATCGATGACGGCTTTCAAATTCCGCCTGGCGCTGGGTTGCGGTGCGCTGGCGCTTTCCATCGCGGCCGCGCAGGCGCAGGAGCCGATGAAGATCGGCGTGGTCAGCGTGCTGACAGGACCAGCCGCCTCGCTCGGCCAGCAGGTCCGCGACGGCTTCCAGCTCGCCGTCGACAAGAACGGTGGCAAGCTCGGCGGCATACCGGTCAAGATCACCGTCATCGACGATGAGCTGAAGCCCGATGTCGCGGTCGACCGGGTGCGCAGCTTCGTCGAGAGCGAAAAGCCAGCCTTCGTCGTCGGCCCGGTGTTCTCGAACATCCTCGGCGCGATCGCCAAGCCCGTGCTCGATTCCGGCGCCTTCCTGATCAGCCCGAATGCCGGGCCCTCGACCATGGCGGGCAAGGCCTGCAACAAGAACTTCTTCGTCACCTCGTACCAGAACGACCAGGTGCACGAAGTCCTCGGCAAATACGCGCAGGACCAGAAGTACAAGACCGCCTACATCATCGCGCCGAACTACCAGGCCGGCAAGGACTCGCTCGCCGGCTTCAAGCGCTACTTCAAAGGCGAGATCGTCGACGAGGTCTATGCGCCGCTGACCTCGATGGATTTCTCGGCCGACCTCGCCAAGATCGCCTCCTCCAAGCCCGACGTGGTGTTCGCCTTCCTGCCCGGCGGGCTCGGCGTCAACTTCGTCAAGCAATGGTCGCAGGCCGGCCTGCAGGGCAAGATCCCGTTCCTCTCCGCCTTCACGGTCGACGAATCGACCCTGCCGGCGCAGCAGGATGCGGCGGTCGGGCTCTATGGCGGCATGACCTGGGCGCCCAACATGGACAATCCGCAGACGAAGGATTTCGTCAAAGCCTATGAGGCGGCCTACAAGATCGTGCCCGGCTCCTACGCGCAGCAGGCCTATGACGCGGCGATGCTGATCGATTCCGCGGTGAAGGCGGCCGGCGGCGCCGGTGACGCCGACAAGCTGCGGGCCGCGATCAAGAAGGCCGACTTCACCTCGCTGCGCGGCAAGTTCAAGTTCAACACCAACGGCTTCCCGATCCAGGATTTCTACCTCGTCAAGGTCGCCAAGCGCCCCGACGGCAAGTTCCAGACCGAGATCGCCGAGAAGGTCTTCACCGACTATGCCGATCCGCATGCCAAGGATTGCCCGCTGAAGTGACGGGCAGCGTCAATCCCGGGCCGGAGCCGAGCTTCGACCCGGGCCTTCGTCGCGAGATGCCCGGCTGCAGGCCGGGCACGACGTCTCATGACCGGCCCTTGACATAGGACCGCGCAATGACCACCGGCCTCCTGATCGTCCAACTCCTGAACGGGCTCCAGTTCGGCGTGCTGCTGTTCCTGGTCGCGGCCGGGCTGACGCTCGTCTTCGGGGTGATGGATTTCATCAACCTCGCCCATGGCGTCCAGTACATGCTCGGCGCCTATCTCGCCGTCACCTTCGTCGGGCTGACGGGCTCTTTCCTGTTCGGCCTCGTGCTCGCGCTCGCCGCCGCGCTGCTGCTGGGCCTCGCCTTCGAATTCCTAGTCTTCCGCCATCTCTACGAGCGCGACCATCTGGACCAGGTGCTCGCGACTTTCGGACTGATCCTGCTGCTCAACCAGGCGGTGAAGATGATCTGGGGCGCGGCACCGCTCTCGGTACCGGTGCCCGAGCTCCTGTCGGGCAATGTCCGGTTGATGGACGGCATCCTCTACCCGGTCTACCGCTTCGCCCTGATCGCGGCGGGCCTGGGCGTGGGCGCCCTGCTCTGGTTCGTCGTCGAGAAGACGCGCACCGGCATGTTGCTGAGGGCCGGCGCCTCGAACGCGCCGATGGTCTCGGCGCTCGGCGTCGACATCCGCAAGCTGTTCATGGTGGTCTTCGCCTTCGGCACCATGCTCGCCGGCTTCGCCGGGGCGATGGCGGCGCCGATCCTCTCGGTCGAGCCCGGCATGGGCGATACCGTGCTGATCCTCGCCTTCGTCGTCATCGTCGTCGGCGGCATCGGCTCAATCCGCGGCGCCTTCGTCGGTGCCCTGATCGTCGGGCTCGTCGACACGCTCGGCCGCTCCTTCATGAACGACCTGCTCAGGCTGTTCATGGGCCCGGCTTCGGCACGGGCGACGGGCGCCGCGTTGTCGTCGATGCTGATCTATCTCGTCATGGCGGCTGTGCTGTTCGTCCGGCCGGAAGGCCTGCTGCCGGCCAAGGGGCGCTCATGAGCGTGGCCACGGCATCCCCGAGCGACGCGCGGCCACGGGCCCCGGCGGCGCGCCCGCTCGCGCCGCTCGCCATCTTCATCCTGCTCGCCCTGTTGCCGCTCGCCGCGACGCTCGGCCTCCCGCCGCACTGGCTGACGCTGGTGACGCGGGCGATGATCTTCGCCATCGCTGCCCTGTCGCTCGATCTCGTCCTCGGCGTCGGAGGACTGATCTCCTTCGGCCATGCCGCCTTCATCGGGATCGGCGCCTATGGCGCGGGCATCCTGATCACCGAGGGCCAGACCGAACTTCTGGTGGCACTGCCGGTCATTCTGCTGGCCTGCGCCATCTTTGCCGCGATCACCGGCTATGTCTCGCTGCGCACGCGCGGCGTCGCCTTCATCATGATCACGCTGGCCTTCGGGCAGATGGCCTTCTATTTCGCGCAGGCGCTCTCGGCCTATGGCGGCGATGACGGCCTGACGCTTTACGAGAAGAGCACGCTGCTCGGCCATGACGTCTTCGCCAACCGCACCGGCTTCTATTACATCGCGCTCGGCACGCTGGCTGTCTGCTACTGGCTGGCGCGGTGGCTGGTCGGCTCGCGCTTCGGCCGTGTGCTGCGTGCGGCCCGCGAGAATGCCGTGCGTGTCACCGTCACGGGCTATGATGTCGACCGCGTCCGGCTCGGCGCCTATGTGATCAGCGGGATGATGGCTGGGCTCTCCGGCTTCCTGCTCGCCAACCAGACCGATTTCGTCAGCCCGGCCTATATGTCCTGGCCGCGCTCGGGAGAGTTGATCTTCATGGTCGTGCTCGGCGGCGTCGGCTCCCTGCATGGCGCGATCCTCGGGGCGCTCGCCTTCCTGATCACCGAGGATGTGCTCTCGTCACTGACGCAGAACTGGAAGGTCATCTTCGGCCCCCTGATCGTGCTCTTCGTGCTGTTCACCCACGGCGGGATCGCGGGTCTCGCCACCAAGCTCAGAGGGCGCCGCGATGGCTGAGCCGGCGCTCGCCTTGAAGGGACTCGCCAAGTCGTTCGGCGCGCTCAAGGTCACCAACGGGGTCGACCTCACCATCGCGCCCGGCGAATTGCATGCGCTGATCGGCCCCAATGGCGCCGGCAAGACGACGCTGGTCCACCAGATTTCCGGGACGCTGAAGCCGGATGCCGGTGCGATCCTGTTCGGCGGCCAGGACATCACCCGCCTGCCGCCGCAGGCGCGGGCACGGGCCGGTCTTGCCCGCACCTTCCAGATCACCTCCACCATCGCCTCGCTCTCGGCGCTGGAGAATGTCGCGCTCGGCGTGCAGGCGCATAGCGCCCATCCGCTCTCGCTCTTCGGCAATGCAGCCCGCGACGAGGCGCTGAACGCCCCCGCCTGGGAAGCGCTGGAAGCGGTCGGCCTCGCCGAGCGCGCCCATGCCCCGGCCGGCAGCCTCTCGCATGGAGAGAAGCGGGCGCTCGAGATCGCGATGGCGCTGACCCTTCAGCCGAAACTGATCCTGCTCGACGAGCCCCTGGCCGGCGTCGGCCATGAGGAGGGCGAGCGCCTGATCGCGCTCCTGAACCGCCTCAAGGGTCGCTTCGCCATGCTGCTGGTCGAGCATGACATGAGTGCCGTCTTCGCATTGGCAGACCGCGTCACCGTGCTGGTCTATGGCGGCGTCATCGCCTCCGGCGAGCCGGCCGCGGTGCGGGCCGATCCTGCGGTGCGACAGGCCTATCTCGGCGAGGAGGGCTAGCGATGCTCAGCGTCGAAGGGCTCGATGCCGGCTATGGCGAGGCGCAGATCCTGTTCGGGGTCGACCTTGCCGTCGGCGAAGGCGAGGTCGTGACCCTGCTCGGCCGCAACGGCATGGGCAAGACCACGACGGTGCGCTCGATCATGGGCCTGCTGCCGGCAAAGGCCGGCAAGATCGCCTTCGGCGGGCGCGACCTCACCGGCGCGGCGCCCTTCCGCATCGCCCAGGCGGGCATCGGCCTTGTACCGGAAGGCCGCCAGATCTTCCCGACGCTCTCGGTCGAGGAGAACCTGATCGCGACCGCCGCCGATCGCTCCGGCAAGAAGCGCTGGGACCTCGGGCGCATCTACGCCTTCTTCCCCCGCCTCAGGGAGCGGCGGGAGAACCGCGGCAACCAGCTCTCCGGTGGCGAGCAGCAGATGCTGGCGATCGGCCGGGCGCTGATGACCAATCCCAAGCTGATCATCCTCGACGAAGCGACGGAGGGGCTCGCCCCCCTGATCCGCGAGGAGATCTGGAACTGCCTGACGGCCCTGAAGGCGGAAGGTGAATCCATCCTCGTCATCGACAAGAACGTCGACGCCCTGGTTCGCATCGCCGACCGCCATGTCGTGCTCGAGAAGGGGCGCGTCGTCTGGCGCGGCTCCAGCGCGGAGCTTCGCAGCGACAGCGCCGTGAAGGACCGCTTCCTGCATTTCTGAGCCGATCACATCACCGCCAGCCGGCCTGCACGCCGGCAGATGAGGAGAGCCGAGACATGAACCCGCTGACAGCCGGCGTGACGCGCGCCAATGAGGGCCTGGAGGGCATTTCCTGGAGCATCCTCGGCCAGACCTATGTGCCGAAGACGCTGACGGAGGAGAGCTTCTCCTGGCATGCGACCCTGCCGCCCGGCACCTTCGTGCCGCCGCATATCCACACCACGCAGGACGAGTTCATCTACATGCTGGAGGGCCGGCTCGACCTGCTGCTCGACGGCAAGGAGAGCTTCGCCACCGCCGGCGACCTGATCAAGCTGCCGCGCAACATCCCCCACGGGCTATTCAACAAGGGCGCTTCCACGGTGAAATGCCTGTTCTGGGTCTCGCCGACCGCCCGACTCTACGATCTGTTCTGGGGTTTGCATTCGATGGCCGAGCAAAAGCCGGCCGATGTCGTCGCGCTGTCGGCCAAGCACGAGGTCGACTTCCTGCCGCCTCCGCCCGACGCGGCGTGAGCTGCCCCCGCCGCCGCCCGGACCTCCGGGCGGCGGCGGGGCGTTAAGGATAATGAGAGGTTAAGGATGAGGAGGGACACGGCATCTGCTTGAGTGCGACTGCAACCTGAAGTCGCAACAGCCGGAGGCCGCCATCATGGACCGCGAGCGTCGCCGCTCCCCGCGTCAGCGCACGCTGCTGGGCGGCATCGTGACGTTCAATGGCCGGCGCTCGGTGCTGGATTGCGCGATCCGCAACATCTCCCATGATGGAGCGCTGCTGATGCTGTCGGACGCCGTTGCGCTGCCGCAGGCCTTCGAGCTCGAAATTCCGTCGCGGCAGCGTCAGTATGCGACCCGAGCGGTCTGGCGCAGCAGCGAGCGCGTCGGCATCGTCTTCACCGAGCCGGCCGAGGCGGTCCCGCTCGACCTGATGCGCCGCCTCAAGGCTTGCGAGACGGCCAATGCCGGGCTGAAAGCGCGCATCCGCCAGCTGACCGAGGCCGGCTGATCATCCCTTCCGCGCAGCGAGCTGCTCCGCCGAGAACCCTGCCTTGCCGGCATAGCCCTTCACGATCCGCTCGCGGCTGGCGCGGTCGAGCACGCGCTCGACATCGTCGAAGCCGTTCGGAGCCAGCTCTTCCACCGCATCGATGACCCGTTCCGGCCCACCGACCCGGTTCATCGCCACGATCTCCGCCGTCGCCGGCAGGCGCTCGGCCTCGTAGGCCGCCAGCGCCTGGCGCGGATGCTCGGCCTTCGCCAGCCGGTCGGCCAGGCAGCGCGCATCGAGGACGGCCTGCGAGGCGCCGTTGGAGCCGACCGGATACATCGGATGCGCGGCATCGCCGAGCAGGGTTACGCGGCCGTGGGTCCAGCGCGGCAGCGGATCGCGGTCGCACATCGGATATTCCCAGAAGGTCGAGGTGGCACGGATCAGCCCGAGGATGTCGACGCCCGGCACGCTGAAGCGGCGGGCAAAGGGCAGCACGTCCTCGAGACGCCCGGCCTTCGACCAGGCCTCCTTCGGTGGCGGGCGCTCGGGATCACCGGTGCGGATATTCACGACCCAGTTGGTCAGGCGCGTCTGCGGCGTCGCGCCCTGGCCGATCGGGTAGAGCACGAGCTTGCCGGCCATGCCGCCCGCGATGATCATGCTTTCGCCGTCGAGGAACAGAGGCCAGTCGCAGGCGCCGCGCCACATCTGCACACCCTGCCAGCGCGGCGGGCCCTGGTCGGGAAAAAAGAAGGCGCGCACGGCGGAATGGATGCCGTCGGCGCCGATCAGGACATCGCCGCGGACCGTCTCGCCGGCTTCGCCGAAACGGGCGTCGCTGAAATGGGCGGTGACGCCACCTTCGTCTTGGATGAAGCCCTGCAGCCGGCGCCCTGTCCGGATCGCCGCGGCGCCGAGGCGCTCGGCCACGGCATCGCGGATGACGCGCTGAAGCCGGCCGCGATGGATCGAGAATTGCGGAACCGGCGCGCCGGCATGCAGCCCGCGCGGCTCCTGCCAGACCGCCTGCCCGAAGCGATTCATGTAGATGAGTTCGCGCGTGCGGATGCCGGCTTCGTCGAGCGCCGGCAGCAGGCCGAGATCGGCGAGTTCGCGGATGGCATGCGGCAGCGTGTTGATCCCGACGCCGACTTCCCGGATCTCGCCCGCCTGTTCGTAGACCGTCGCGCCAATGCCGCGGGCGTGGAGCATCAGCGCCAAAGTCAGACCGCCGATACCGCCGCCAACGATGATAACCCGCATGCACCCGTTCCCTTCGATGCGCCCGGTTCCGGGTCTGATATTTTAAGTTTGAAATATCGTCGTTCGACTTGTCAATTGCCGCTCTGCGGCGAGACCGGCCTCGCGCGGGCGGGGGAGCCAGCCGCCCGTGGATTTCATCGGATTGTCACGTCGGCTACGGATAAGAACGGCGCAACTCCGACAAGGCCCGAACTGCGGCCTGCCGCTAGTCGCCTCGCCGCAGCCGCCTTCAAACCCGCCACGCACAGAGCCGAGATCATGTCCCCCCATCACATGGATCGCATCAAGGACGAGATTCTCGACAGCTTCGACGAGGAGCTGGAACTGCAGCTCGAGGACGAGCGGCTCGACGATCTCGTTGCAGACGGGCTGGCCGGGCAAGGCCAGGGACTCGACCGCAAGACCTATTTTCGCGAGCTCTTCCGGATGCAGCACGAGCTCGTACGGCTGCAGGACTGGGTGCAGTACAAGAAGCTCAAGGTCGTCGTGCTGTTCGAAGGGCGCGACTCGGCCGGAAAGGGCGGCGCCATCAAGCGCGTCACGCAGCGGCTCAATCCGCGCGTCTGCCGCGTCGTCGCGCTGCCCGCGCCGACAGAGCGGGAGCGCAACCAATGGTATTTCCAGCGCTACGTGCCGCATCTGCCGACGGCCGGCGAGATGGTGCTGTTCGACCGCTCCTGGTACAATCGCGCCGGCGTCGAGCGGGTGATGGGCTTCTGCACGCCCGCGGAGCTGGAGGAGTTCTTCCGTTCGGTTCCCGACTTCGAGCACATGCTGGTGCGCTCCGGCATCATCCTGATCAAATACTGGTTCTCGATCACCGACGAGGAGCAGGAGTTCCGCTTCCGCATGCGCATCGAGGATCCGCTGAAGCAGTGGAAGCTCTCGCCGATGGACCTCGAAAGCCGCGTGCATTGGGAAGACTACACCCGTGCCAAGGAGGAGATGCTGGAGCGGACCCATACCAGGCATGCGCCCTGGTGGGTCGTGCAGGCGGTCGACAAGAAGCGCGCCCGGCTCAACATGATCGCACACCTGCTCGGCCAGATCCCCTATGAGGACGTGCCGAAGCCCGAGATCGTCCTACCCGAGCGCGTGCGCAATCCCGATTATCTGCGCCATCCGGTCCCGCCGGACATGTATGTGCCGGAAGCCTACTGAAGGCGGGGGCACCGCAGCCGGGCCGCGACGGCGTCGCCGCCCCATCTTCCGGGCCTCCCGGACTGCGCCGGGACGGCCCGAGCGTCCGCCGCCCTACCCATTAGGGAACGTCAGCGGCGAGTAGTCGGTGACCGGGCGCCCCGCCCAGTCGTTCTGCGGCGCAGCCGCCTCGGTGCGCTTCTGCCCCTCGTGCAGGCTGCGCGCCGCGGCGGGGTAGTCCATTGTCAGGACCGTCCCATCCCGAACGACCAGGCGGCCGTCGACATAGACGCGGTCGACCGCCCGCTCGGCCGCGGCGTAGACGAGGCTGCGGACGGGATCGCGGTGCGGCTGCATCATCGGGTGATCGAGGTCGACGAGGACGAGGTCCGCCTTGGTGCCCGGTTCCAGCCGCCCGATGTCGTCGCGCCCGAGCGCCGCGGCTCCGGCCGTGGTGGCCGCCTCGAACAGGTCGGTCGTGGTCAGCGTGCGCGGATTCTCCGCCATCAGCCGGGCGACGTAGCCGGCATGGCGCATCTCCTCGAGCATGTTGTGCGGATAGGTGTCGGTACCGAGTCCGATGCGGACGCCGGCGCGGCGATAGCGTCCGAAATCGTCGAGCGCGATGCCACGGCGCATGAAGACGGTGGGACAATGCGCAACGCGCGTGCCGGTCTCGGCGAGCAAGGCGAGGTCGCGCCGGCTGTGCCAGGCGACGCGCGGATAATCGTCCAGGAAGATCGCGTGACCGATGATGCTCGTATCGCCGAGCACGCCGAGCTGTTCGAGCCACTGGATCGGCGAGACGCCGTGCCGGCGCGTGATCTCATGGAACTCGACCGTCGACTGGGCGGCATGGATCTGCCAGGGCAGCCCCCGACGCTTCGCCTCCGCATGGCTGTCCTTGATCAGCCCTTCGCTGCAGGTGTCGATCTGCGCGGGACAGACCATGCCGAAGAGCCGCCCGGACGGGTGGTTTTCCGCCTTCTCGATCAGATCGAGCGCCTGGGCCATGGCTACCCGGCCCGCCTTCTCGTCCCATTCGTATTCGACGACGTGGCCGTTCTTCGTGTACCAGCGGGCCGAGCGGAACATCGGCGAGACGCAGACGCGCAGGCCGCTTGCGGCCGCCAGGTCAAGCCAAGCCGGATGGGCGACGGAGAGATCCGCGACCGTGGTGACGCCCGAGAGCAGCAGCTCCGAATAGGCAACCTGGACGCAGGCCGGCACGGCCTCGGCATCCGGTCGCAGGATCGGCATGAATTCGTAGAGCGAGGAATTGTAGAGAGCCGGCGAGCCGAGCTCGTCGAGAAAACCCTTGTTCAGCGGCTCGCTCGACGGGTGCGAGTGGATGTTGACGAGGCCGGGCATGACCATGCGACCAGCGCCGTCGACGGTCTCGTCGGCCTGCCCTTCATAGCGCGAGCCGACATGGCGCAACGTGCCATCCTCGAAGGCGACATCGGCGCCGTGGAGATAGACGTGCCGGGCGGCTTGCGCATCCCAGGCGACAACGACGTCGGCATTCCTGATGACCGTGATCGTCATTTTGGCTCCTCCCTCCCGCAGGCATAGAAAAAGCGCCGCGTGGCTCTCACCACGCGGCGCTTGTCGAAGCTCAGCGCTTCAGCTTGATGTCGAGGCCCTTGTAGAGCCCGGCGCCGTAGATGCCGTGTGCACGCACGCCCTCGACCCGGTCCCCGGCCACGACCCAGAGCGGCTGCGAGGCCAACGGCACCCAGACATTGGCGTCGGTGAGCTGCATCTGGACCGCACCGATCGCCTCCTTGCGCTTCTGCGCGTCGACGGCGGTCGCGGCGGTCTTCAGCAGTTCGTCGGTCTTCGGGTCCTTCCAGTTCATCCGGTTCGGCGTCGGCACCTGGCGGCTGGCGAAATAGAGGTTCAGCGCCTCGGTCGCCGTCACATAGGGATAGGACATGTAGAAGGCATCGAACTCCTGCGTCGCCAGCTTGCCCCAGGCGACGGTGGCGTCCCAGAGCTGGATCTTCATGTCGATGCCGATCTTGCGGAGGTCGGCCTGCATCGCCTCGGAGATGCGCGGGTTGATGTCGTTGCGAATGCCATAGACCGTGAAGGTCGCCTTCTGGCCGTCCTTCTCGCGGATCCCGTCGGCACCGGGCTTCCAGCCCGCCTCGTCGAGCAGCTTCGCAGCCGCCGCCGGGTCGTGCTTCGGCATCTTCGCGACGGTGTCCTTGTCGTAATCCAGCACAGCCGGATTGAGCAGGGACGGCAGCGCCGTGCCCTTGCCGAAGAAGATCGCCTTGGCGATCGCCTGCTTGTCGACGGCCATGTTGACCGCCTCGCGGATCGCCTTGTCCTTAGAAACGGGCTTGTCGACCTTGAAGCCCATGAAGACGTCGTAGATGTAGTTTTCCTGCCGCTGCACGGTCATGCCCGGCATGCGCTGCATCGTGTCGAGCGCGATATAGGGCATGTAATAGGTGACGTCGGCCTGCTTGGCCTGGATTGCCGCCATCAGCGTATTCGACTCGGGAATGACCTTCCAGACGATCTCGTCGATCTGCGGCTTGGGGTTCTTGTAGATCGGCGGACCCCAGTCGTAATAGGGGTTCTTCTTCAGCACGAGCTCCTGGCGCGGCGTCCACTTCACCCAGCAATAGGGGCCGGTGCCGTTGAAGCCCTGCACGCCGAAGTTCTGGCCGAGCTTCTCGACGGTGTCCTTGTCGACGACCGAGGCGAAGGAGAGCGCGAGCTGGAAGAGAAGGTCGCTGTAGGGCTCCTTCAGCTCATAGATCACGGTGTCGCCCTCGGCCCGGATGTCCTTGACCGGACCGGCGCGGAACGCGACCGGGGATTTGATTGCGGGGTCGATCCAGCGCTTCAGCGAGTAGACGACGTCATCCGGCGTCATCGGCCGCCCGTCGCAGAACTTGACGCCCTTGCGGAGCTTGAAGCTGTAGGTCTTGCCGTCCGGCGAGACGGTCCAGGATTCGGCCAGGCCGGGCTTGATCGTCTTCATGTCGAAATCGACGGTCACCAGCGTGTCCGCGAGCATGTAGACGACTTCGGCCGCCGCGGTGGCCGTCGAGCGGACCGGGTCGTAGCGATCGGCATCGATGATGCGCAGGATGGTCAGCGGCGCCTTCTGCTGGGCGGCGGCCGGCGTGGCGAGCGCCGCGGCGGAGGCCGCGCCGGCGAGAAGCAAGGCAGTCAATCTGGTCATCGAGCAGTTCCCCTTGATGGTTCTGGTTGAGGACTTCACTTGCGCAGCTTCGGATCGAGCGCGTCGCGCAAGGCATCGCCAAGCACATTGAAGGCCAACACGATGACGAAGATCACGATGCTGGGCAGGACCGAAACATGCGGCGCAAAGAACAGGAAGTTGCGGCCGTCCGCCGCCATCGCACCGAGTTCGGCGGTCGGCGGCTGAGCACCGAGGCCGAGAAACGACAAGGCGGCACCCAGCAGGATCACCTGGCCGAAGCGGAGGGTGACGAAGACGAAGATCGCCGACAAGCAGTTCGGCAGCACGTATCGCAGGATGATGTGCAAGTCGCCGAGCCCGAGCGAGCGGGCGGCCTCGATATAGCCCTGCTGCAGCACGACCAGGGCCGAGCCGCGTACGACGCGCGCCATCAGCGGAATGGTCGCGATGGCAAGGGCGATGATCACGGCCGGCAGGCCCGGCCCGAAGATCGCGGCAATGGCCAGGCCGAACAGGATCGCCGGAAAGGACAGCAGCACGTCCATCAGCCGCATCAGAAGCCCGGAAAGCCGTGGGTAATAGGCCGCGGCAAACCCGATCACGCCGCCGATAAGCCCGCCGATGACGACAGAGGCCAGCCCCATCAGCAGCGTGGTGCGCAAGCCGAACAGCAGCCGCGTGATCATGTCGCGGCCCTGCCCGTCGGTTCCGAGCAGGCCGAACTCGCCGGGCGGCTTGAGCGTATTGGCGAGATCGTTGCCGTAGGGATCGGTCGGCGACAGCCAGGGCGCGAAGGCGGCCCCGAGCACGGCCAGGACGACGAGCGCCAGCGCGATACAGGCCCCGACGTCGGAGAGCAGCATGCGCAGCACCGAGACGCGACGGGCCACCGCGACGGGCGGCAGGTTCTGCTGCAGCGGATCCGAAACGGAGCTCATCACGCGCCCCTCACTCTGGGGTCGAGCACGGCATAGAGCACGTCCACCGCGAGATTGATCAGGATGAAGCCGAGGGACAGCACGATGATGGTGCCCTGCGCCATCGGCAGGTCGCTCGACAGGATGGCGCCGACGGCCAGGCGCCCGATGCCCGGCCAGGAGAACACCGTCTCCGTGACGACCGCGCCGCCGAGCAGGAAGCCGATCTGCAGGCCGATCAGCGTCACGACCGGCACCAGCGCGTTGCGCAGCGTATGCCGCAACAGCACCGTGACCTCGCCCAGCCCCTTGGCGCGGGCGGTCCTGACATGGTCGGCGCCGAGCTCGTCGAGCACCGAAGTGCGTGTCATCCGCGCGACCGGGCCGACGAAGACGCCGCCGAGCGTGATGGCCGGCATGATGATTCCCTGGATGCCTTCCCAGGTCCAGAGCGGTCCGGTCCGGCCGGTGAAGGGCAGGATCGGATATTTGAAGCCGAACAGCCAGATCAGGCCCAGGCCCAGGAAGAAGACCGGCAGCGACACGCCTGCGACCGAGACCGCCATGATCGCGCGGTCGAGGAGCGAGCCGCGATAATAGGCCCCGATCGTGCCGAGCAGCATGCCGAGCGGGATCGCCCAGATCAGCGAGGCGACCATCAGCTCCAGCGTCGGGCCGATCGTGTTGCCGAGCTCCTGCGAGACCGGCACGTTGTTGATGATCGAAACCCCGAGGTCGCCTTGGGCCAGGCGGCCGATATAGATGAGAAACTGCTTCCAGAGCGGCTCGTTCAGCCCCAGCTCCTGCCGGATCGCCTCGACCACGTCCTGCGTCGCGGTCGGCCCGGCACGCACCTGCGCCGGATCGGTCGGGACCACCTGCATGAGCAGGAATCCGACCAGCAGCACGCCGAACAGCACCGGCAGGACCAGCAGCAGCCTTTGCAGCGTATGTCGCAACATGCAGAGCGCCCCGAGCCTATTGCGCGGCCGCGGCGAGCTGGCCGTGCCGGTCGAAGACGATCTCGCCGCCGAGCAGGGTCAGGTCGCAACACACCGCGTTCTCGACCGTCTCGACGGGGACCGAGAAGATGTCGTGCGAGAGCACGGCGATATCGGCGAGTTGCCCGGGCACGAGCCGGCCCAGTTTGTCCTCGGCGAACTGCGTGTAGGCGCCGAGCAGCGTATAGGCATGCACCGCCTCCGCCATGCTCAACCGCTCGCCCCCGCCGATGACGGTGTGACGCTTCGTCTCGCGGGTGACCATGGTGAAGAGGTTCTTGAACGGGTCGGTCGCGCAGACCGGCGCATCGGAGCTCGCGGCGGCATGCAGCCCGGCGTCCAGCCATTTGCGCATGGGATAGGAGGCGTCGGCGCGTTGCCGGCCAAGATTGGTCACGTAGAGATCGCCGAATTCGTAGATGAAGGCCGGCTGCGGAACGGGATCGATGCCGGCGGCCGCCATGCGGGCGAGCTGGGCTTCGGTCAGGAAGCCGCAATGCTCGATGCGGTGGCGCCGACCCTTGATCGGATGCTCCGCGCTGTCGGCCTTCTCGATACCCGCCAGCACCTGCTCGATCGCCGCATCGCCGATGGCGTGGATCGCGAGCTGGTAGCCGAGCTCGTGGAAATGCGCGAGATAACCGTGCATCTGCGCGTCGGAATAGATGAAGATGCCGCGATTGTCGGGGTCGCCGACGAGATAGGGCTCGCTCATCGCGGCCGTCAGGCCGCCGGCGCTGCCGTCCCCGAAGACCTTCATCGCACCGTAGCGCAGCAGGCCGGTCTCGCGCCCGAAGCGATAGCCGGCCGCATGCGCCTCGTCGCCAATGCCGTCCGCGTTGCCGTAGATGCAGACCCAGGTGCGGACCGGAAGCGTGCCGGCCCGCGCGACTTCCTCATAGGCATCGATCTCGGCCATGCCCGCCGTCATGCCGACCGCTGCATCCATCACGCTGGTGAAGCCCTGCGACAGCATGTAGTGCCCGGCCTTGACGATCGCGGCCTTCAACTCGGCGAGGCTCGGGGCCGGCATCGCCTCGACGACCAGCCTCATGGCGCTTTCCGCCAGCAGGCCGGTCAACCTGTTGTCGCGCCGTTCGATCAGGCCGCCGGCCGGGCTCGGGGTATTGTGGCCGATGCCCGCTGCCTGCAAGGCCCGGCCGTTGACGACGCCGACATGGCCGCAGGTGCGCTTGATGTAGACGGGATTGTCGGGCGCGGCCCGATCCAGCTCCTCCGCCGTCGGATGGCGGCGCTCGGCGAGTTCGTTGTGGTCGTAGCCGCGCCCGATCACCCATTCGCCGGGCTTGCGCGCCTTGGCGGCCATCGCGACGCGGCGCAGGATCTCGTCGATGCTGGCGACGCCCTCCTCCGGACGCAGGTTGACCTCGCCCATCGCCAGACCCAGCGGCAGCAGATGCATATGCGCGTCGTTGAGGCCGGGTATTGCGACGCGGCCGGCGAGATCGACCACCTTCGTGCCGGCCCCCTGCAGTGCGGCGATTTCATCAACCGACCCGACCGCCAGAACCTTTCCGCCCGCGATCGCCAGCGCCTCGGCGAAGCCCTCCGCCAAGCCGCAAAAGATGCGGCCATTCAGCAATACGGTATCGGCCTGTGTCATAACGCGCGATGCACCCCTGTATACAACGTCAACTCTTGCAGAAAGCAGAACAGATCCACACGGCGCGGCAGGCGAGGAGCGGAGCACGGTGGACAAAACTCCCGCCGCGCACCGCTATCCGAGAAAACTGGGCATTCTGATCTGAACGGCCGACCCCGATCGTGAAAACTATTCCACCTCGCCTGTTCCCCGAAGTATGATTTTCTTGTTGGCTTTGTGGCAGCATTGCTCAGAATATTGAGCAGCGCAAGAGGCGCCGGCAGGCATCCACTGCATGGCGACGGAGCCGGAAGACAAGGCTCGCACAAGGAAGGAAAGGCAGAAATGGGCTTCGATGTCGGCGGAAGGTTGCGTGAAATCAGGCTGGCCGCGGGGCTTTCCCAGCGCGAGCTCGCGTCACGCTCGGGCGTGACACACAGCCTGATTTCGTTGATCGAGCAGAACCGGAACAGTCCGTCGGTTGCCTCGCTCCGCAAGATTCTCGACGGCGTTCCGATGAGCATGGTCAATTTTTTCGACGAGGCGCGGGCGCCTCGCGACCGAGTGTTCTTCGAGGCGGCAGATCTGATCGACCTGACGTCCCGCCTGCACCAGGTCAATGGCGGAGATAGCCGCGGGAACATGTCCTTCCGGCAGGTCGGGGATGCCCAGGCCCACAATCTTCAGATCCTGCACGAATCCTATGAGCCCGGCGCCGATACCGGCGCGACCATGCTCAAGCACAATTCCCATGAAGGCGGCGTCGTGCTTTCGGGCGAGCTCGAGATCACGGTCGGCGATCAGGTCAAGGTTCTGAAGCCCGGGGAGGCCTATCTCTTCGACAGCCGCGTGCCGCACCGGTTCCGCAACATCGGCGCGGAGCGCTGCATCGTGGTGAGCGCGTGCACGCCGCCCTATCTCTGAGCGCCGCCGGCAGCCGACTTGAGCGATCTGTTTATGCGCCGTTAACCCTGCCCGGCTAGGTACGGAGACCGGATTAGCCAGTCGTAGTGTTCGCTTCCTCCCATGTATAAACGCGACCGTCACCAGCGAACCAACAGCTTGGCCACGAGCGAGTATGAGGCTCATCCCGCCGACGAATCCGCCACAGGTGCGGGTCGCGGCGCCAGGGCCGAGACGGCCGCCATCGAGATGGCCCCGGCGCAGGTCTATGTCCGCCCCGGGCGGACGCCGGGCAAGCGGCTCCAAGCGCAGGCGGGACCGGAAGGCGACCGACAGAGCCCGCCCCTTCTGTTCAGCGGAGGCCATCCTCCGGCGGTGACGCTGGCCGATTCGACGCGCGTCCGCTTCTGGCGCACGCCGAAGCACCTGATGCGGGAAATATGGGGCGCGCCCGGAAGCGAGGAGCCTGCGCAGCGTCCCGGTCAGGCCGAAACTCCAGACGTCGCCGACGTTATTCCCGTGGCGGAGGCCGCGGCGATCGAGGTCGAAATGCTCGACATTTGGCCGGAGGGCGACACGGTCGCCGAAGCCTTGCCGGTTCCGGAAGCCGATGTCGCGCCGCGATCGGCACCCTTCGCCTTCCTTTCGGATCACGCCTTCTGGGATCTCGTGCCGGAGATCGGCCGTGACGAAGGCAGCCCACAGCCTTCGTCGACCGTCGCCCCCGTCCCTCACCTCGCCTTCCCGGACGACGATATCGCCGATGCTCTGCCCTTCGCGGTTGAGGAAGCGGCCGTACCGCCGTCGCAAGCCATGACCGCTGCGCGCCCCGCCGTGCCGCCAGCCGGTTCGCCCTGGGCGGGCTACACGGTGAACCTGCGCGTCTCGCTGGCGCCGCAGCCAGCCGCGTTGCAGATCGGCCTGACGCCGACACTGGCCGTGAAACAGGACGCGGCGCCTGCTCTGCCCACCGCTCTGGAGGAGCCGGACGCGGTCGAGGCGCTGCCGGTCGCCAAGCCTGCTTCCATCCGGAAGGCGCCGGCCCGTCGGCCGGAACCGCAGATGGGCTTCCAACGCCCGCCGATCGAGTTCCTGACCGAGCCGCCGGAAGACCGCGCCGAGACCATGCCGGTCGAGGTGCTCCAGCAGAACGCCGGGCTGCTCGAAGGCGTGCTCGAGGATTTCAACGTCAGGGGCGAGATCGTCCAGGCCTGTCCCGGCCCTGTTGTGACTTTGTACGAGCTCGAGCCTGCTCCGGGGACGAAGTCGTCGCGGGTGATCTCGCTGGCCGACGACATCGCGCGCTCGATGAGCGCGGTCTCGGCG
>NZ_MKSQ01000017.1 GCF_001898115.1 Allobosea sp. 67-29
GACGATCGACCAGGCGAAGCCGCTGCCCGCCAAGGGCCCGGCCGATGCGACGACTGGCGCCGGCGTCACCTCCGGCACGCTCGGCGGCGTGATTGAGGCGGCGCGCCAGCAACTCGATCCGCTCGCGGCCTCCTCCACCGTCATCGGCTATGTCGTCACCGCGCTCGTCGTCACCGGCGTGCTGTTGACCGCCGGCGGCTATGCCTATCGCTGGTATGCCGCCCGCAGGGCAGCGCGCCGGGCCGATGCGCTCGACCTTCCCGAGGGCGTGGCGGCATGAGCGCGCTCCTCGGCGGCCTGCTCTCTGCGCTCTGGCCCTACCTCGCCGCAGCCGGCGCCGCGCTCGTCGCCGTGCTGACGGCCTATGGCAAGGGCCGCTCCGACCAGAAATCGAAGACCGAAACGAAGGATCTCCGCGATGCGAACGACATCCGCAAGCAGGGCGCGGACGCTCGCGCTGGCGCTGCCATTGCTCCTGAGCAGCTGCGTGACGACGACGGGTGGCGGCGAGACTAGGGCCGCGCTCTGCGACCAGTTCCGCCCCGTGCGCTGGTCGCTGAGCGACACCGACGCGACGATCGCCCAGACCAAGCAGAACAACGCGGTCGGCGCGCGCGTCTGCGGGTGGATGCCCGGGAAATGATCGCGCGGCCCCGGCCCTCGGCCGGCCCATACAGCTCGAACCGCCTGTTCGAATGGATCATGGCGGGCGGGCTGCTGCTGATCGCCTTCACCCTGGCGCTCCCCGGTGACTCGCTCGACAGGGGGACGCTGCGGCTGCTGGCGGAGAACGGCGCCAGCGAGGAGGCCATGGCGGTAACGCTGGCCTGCATCGGCTCGATGCGGTCGATCGCTCTCTTCGCCAATGGCAAGCTGCCCGTCTACGGGCCGCTGATGCGCTATGCCGGCTCTTTCGTCGGCGCCTTCGTCTGGATGATGCTGATGCTGCCACTGGTCTACGACAGCCTGCTATCCGGCAAGGTGTCGATCTTCGTGCCGCTCCTTGGAATGCTGACACTCGGAGAGCTGATCTCCGTTTACCGGGCGGTGAGAGATGGCGGATTTCGCAGGCGCTGAGATTCTGAAACCCTTCCCGCTGCTGCAGCTCGCCGGCGGCGTCGTCGTCATCATCCTGGCGATCTTCATGACCCTGCGCGGGGCGAAGGACAACAAGAAGGACGGCCACCTCGCGCCGCAGGGGCATGACCCCTTCGGCCTCGTCGTCCTCGGCAATTCCATCCTCGCACAGCTCAGCATCGTCGCGGAGGGCGTCCGGCGGATGTCCGCCCGGATGGATGATCTTCATGACGAGCAGATCAAGACCAATGCTCGCCTCGGCGAGATGACCGATCGCCACGCCCGGGAGATGGATTCCCTGCGCGACACGATCGAGCGGGTCGAGCGCAAGCCCCGGCCGGGGCGGCGCAACTGAATTCGGCATCAGCCGATCCGCGCCGGCGGCTTCCGGCCATCACCAAAGGAGAAGACCGATGACGGTCCGTGCCAAGTTCTTCGTCAAGTCGATCAACCACATGGGAACGCCAGGGAGCGACCCCGTCGCCGAGATCGCCATGGCGCCGGTGTTCGGCAGCTACGGAGACGGCAAGGTTAATGAGACCTGGTCGAAATACACGCCCTCCGGCGAGCTCAAGATGACCGTCACCAATCCCGGCGCCATCGAGCAGTTCGCGATCGGCAAGGCTTATTTCCTCGACTTCACGCCGGCTGACTGACGCCGCGATCGCCTCGGCGATCGTCTGGCCGGCATTATCAACCGCCTCACTGGGCGTTTTCCTCCGTAGACCGTGAGCCGGGCTCCGAAAGGGGCCCGGCGCTCTTTCTTGTTGTGGCATTCGCGCTTCCAAGGTAGTTTCCAGGCAGACCGGCGTATCGTGGGCTCGCAATCCGCAACCGTGACGATTTTAATGCGGCTTGGTCTCCCGCGGCGATGAGCGTCCATCGCAAATGCGCTTGGCCACCGCCAAGCTCGGCAATCAAACATGGAGAAGCGCCACATGGCGCGATCTGGCCACTGGGCGAGAGCCCTTGTGCTGGAGCTCGTCCGCGCCGGCCTCGTAGGGCTGGTAAGCGAGCTGGTGAAGCACGCTGCGAGAAACTTAATCTCGTAAATAGCTCGGCCCCGTCAGCTCCCGCTGGCGGGGCCTCTTTTTTCAATACCGCTTCGTCTCGGCGTTGCTGCCGATCCGGCGCATGTGCTCGACGTGGGCTGCCCAGCCTTCTTCGCCGATAAAGATCAGGTAGCGTTCGAAGGCCTTGCGGAAGGCCGGGAGGCAGCCTTCGCGCGTGGCTGCTCTGCCTTCCGTCGGCGTCGCCTGCCGGACGCCGTTGGCGAGCTCCCCAGCGTGTATGTTGATGGTCCAAGTCCAATGCGGCTCGTCGCCGCTCGGACCCTGCTGCTGGGCGATCGAGCCGACATAGAGGCCCCGATAGATGACCTTCCAGAACTTGTCGTCGTCCTCGGGACGAGGGTGGCCGGTGTAACTGCGCCGGAGAACGAGCGCGGCGCGTGACATGGTCAGTGCGCCGTAGCTGGCTGCAGGAAGCGCATCTCGGCGAGCTTGGCATCGATGGCGTGATAGAGTGCTGACGGTGGCTGCGGCTTGATCGCGGCATCGCCGGCGCCGATCGTGCCCCGGCGGGGGACCAGCATGTAGTTGCCGTCGACTAAGTCGGCATCGATGACGACGATCTCGAAACTGGCATCGTCGAAGCACCGGGTCAGGGTTGCCAGCACCTGGTCCTGGTCGGTCGCCGCCGAAGCGGCATGCGACGGGCCGATCGCGATAACGAAAGCGTATTTCTCCGTTGCGGCGGGCATGTTGCACTCCTGACCGTTGACGACCCGATGCCGTGTTCTCTTTATGTTCCATTTCTGACGAAGGCCAGGCGTGCCGTCAATCGTCGCTGCAGGCATCTCGATCTGCCGGTCTCTGGCGGCATTGCATGGGATTCCCTTATAGTTCGCGAAACGAGGGCTGATTGATGGCATCGCTGCAGAAGCGGACCTGGACGAACAAGACCGGCGAGATCTCGACGGCCTGGCGCGTCACCTATACCGACCAGAGCGGCCGGATCCGGACCAAGCAGTTCGAGAAGCGCGCCGACGCCAAACAATTCCGCGACACCGTCACCTCGCAGGTCGCCGACGGCACGCACGTCCATGACCGTGACACCATCACGGTGAAAGAGGCGGCCAAGATCTGGCTCAAGGCGACACTCAACGGCCGGGACGGCCGAGCTCCAGTCGAGGAACACACCTACAAAACCTACCGAAGCACGGTTCGCAATCAGATCGAGCCCCGTCTCGGCTCGGTGAAGCTCAGCAAGCTGTCGAGAGCGGCGATCGCCGCCTTCCGCGACGATCTGCTGGCCGACGGCGTGACGCGCTTCACCACGAAGCGCGCGGTGAGCACTCTCGGAGCGATCATCGACGAGGCGATGTCCCGCGAGTTGGTCGCCGTCAATCGCGCCCGCGGCGTCAAGGTCGCGACCAGGACCCGCGACGTCGACGAGGATGACGAGCGTGTCGAGATTCCTGACGCCGACCGGGTCCGGGATCTCGTCGCACGGGCCCGGCTCTGGAGCCAGGCGCCGCCGGCGATCGTCATCAAAGGGCGCACCACCAACAACCCCCGCTTCGCCAAGGAACGCGGGCGCATGCTCTACGTGCTGCTCCGCGTTGCCGTTGCGACCGGCATGCGAATTTCGGAGATCCTCGGACTGCCCCGCAGCAATGTCGACCTGTCCGCCGGCACCATCACGGTCTCACAGCGCCTCTCCCAATCGGGCAAGATCGGCAAGCCGAAGTCGAGAGCCGGATATCGCACGCTCGATATCCCCGGCGACGTCGTCAAGGAACTCCGGGAGTGGATCCTGCAGCGGCCGAAGGGTGAGCTCGATCTGGTCTTCCCCAACGCGTCCGGAGGCGTTGAGCACTACACCAACTTCCGCCGCCGCTTCTGGCTCCCGCTGATGCAGGCCATAGGGTCGGCGCGCATGGTCCCGGCCGGCGACGAGGATACGCTTGATCTCGAGTGCGACTTCACCATCCACTCGCTTCGGCATTTCCATGCCTCGCAGTACATCGCCACCGGCGCAGACCCGCTCGATGTGAAGACCCGCATGGGCCACTCGTCGATCCAGGTCACCTATGACGTCTACGGCCACCTGTTCCAGAGCGCCGAAGCTCAAGCCCGCCGGCGGGCTCAGGTCGAGCGCATGGAGGCAGAACTGTTCGGCGGCCGCCCGGCGGGCGACTAGACCTGCCCGCCGGGCGCCTCGACAAAATCTGTACAAAATCGGCCGATCTGCTCCGCAGCGAATTGAAAACTCACATTTTGCCGACAGATTTGTAAACCGAAGGTCGGGGGTTCGATCCCCTCTTCCGGCACCATCCCTCTCCTGGCGGACGCCCGCTTCCCGTCCCGGATCGATCCCCGGCGCCCTGCAAACCTTTATCTCCGCGGCTCCCGCCTGGAACCTTCACCGCATCTCGCGCGTCATCCGAGACCGGGATCGCCGGTGGTGATAATCTCCCGTATCGAAGCCGGCGCACCGGCATGCCTCCATTCGACGAACCCCGGGAGGGGTCGATGAAACCGATCGCAATCGCGCTCCTTCTGGCACTGGGGCCGCATGCAGCCCTCGCTCAATCGCGCCCCTCGACGGTGACGCGCCCCTGCGCCGCGAGCCGACAGGAGGTTCTCGCACATGGAGCCGCCGTCCTGGGTACCGGCGGGCAGACCTATGACCGCTTCGTGCGGGATCGCAGCTTCTGCCAGTTCGACGAGGTCATCGAGCCCGCCTGGGTGCCGAGCCGGGACATGCCGGCCTGCTTCGTCGGCTATCGCTGCAAGGCCGGCACCTTCTGGGATGACTGAGGCGAGGCCGGACGGAACTGCCGGCCGGTCCGGCCGTTGATGATCCGGGGCGATATGAGCAAAGGAGATGCGCGATGCGTCGCCTGTTCCTGATCGCGGCTGCGGTGGCGCCGCTGTTCTTCGCCGCCGGCACCGAGGCGATCGCCCAGCATCGCCCCGGAGGGCACGGTTTCCATCCGGGCGGTTTGCACGGCGGCTTCCGCGGCGCCCAAGCCTGGCGTGGCGGCGGCTGGCGTGGCGGTTACCGCGCCGGCCATGTCGCGCGTCTCGGCGCCTGGCGTGGCAGCTATTACCGTCCGTATCATCGCCGCTGGGGCGGCTATCCTTATTGGGGTTGGGGCGCTGGTCTTGCGACGGCGGCGACCCTCGGCGCGCTCGCGACCTATCCGGTCTACCCCGACTATTACGATTATCCGGCTTACCCGGTCTATCCGGCCTATGGCGCCGTTCCCGCCGCCTCGGGCGGCCGCTGTAGCACGCCGGTCAAGGTCTGCACGCTGTACGAGCGGGCGCCACTCGGCATCGGCTGCTCCTGCCGCGTGCCGGGTGGCCGGGCGCGGGGCACGGTCGTCGGCCCCTGATCCGGACCCCGATTTCGGGCGCGGGGTCAGCTGTCATCGGAGGCTGGCCGCCGCCTGCCGCAATGCGGTAGGATAAGCGGAGAATGCCTGCCGGAAGCTGCGTCGCGGCCGCCGGCCTCCTGATCGTGTCGCGGAACCGAATGGACGACCGGAATCAACTTCTGGCGCTGGCGCAGCGTTGCGAGGCTTCGAGCAAGCCTAACCGCGAGCTCGACGCCGATATCTACGAGGCGCTGGGCTTCACCGTGCGGCGCAAGCCCGCGCGCCTCTCCACCCGGCGGACCCCTGCGGGCGGCATCTACCAGCAGGGCAATTTCTGGAAGTCGCTCGGAGCGGTCAGCGCCGATATCGACGTTGCCGTCTCGCTGCTGCGCGAGAAGGCCCCGGGCTGGAGCTGGAGCCTGCAATGCCTGGCCTCGGACGAGCCCCTGGCCTTCCAGGCGCTCGTCGCGGAGTGCTCCGGACAGGGCGTGATGGGCTCGCTCGCACTCTGCGCCGCTATGCTGCGGGCGCTGGCACGCAAGGGGCCGGCGGAATCCGAATGAGCGGGTTTCTCATCACGGAAACTTGACCCGGCACGCGGCCGCGGCGGTTGAACCCGCCGCTTGCGCCGTTACCTTCCTCGGCCAGCAACGAGGAGGAACCGATGCAGACCATGCGCCTGTCGCGCCGCCACACTCTCGCCGGCGCCGGAGCGCTGGCCGCCTCGGCAGCGTTCGGCCTGCCAGTCCTGTCGCCTGCGCAGGCCCAGGCTCCCGCGGGCGCACAGGCCCCCGGCTTCTATCGCTACAAGATCGGCGACATCGTCGTGACGGCGATCCATGATGGCTTCGGCCGGCGCCCGCTCGAAGGGTTCGTCCGCAACGCGGAGCTGGCGGATGTGAAACGGGCGATGGCGGAAGCCTTCCTGCCGCAGGATGCGCTCCAGATCACCTTCACCACGCTGGCGATCCAGCACGGCGGCAAGCTGACCCTGGTCGACACGGGCAACGGCGATTCCGGAGCACCGACCTCCGGCACCTGGATGGCGAACTTCAAGGCCGCGGGCCTCGACCCGAAGGATGTCTCGAGCGTCGTCTTCAGCCACTTCCACGGCGATCACATCAACGGCTTCCGCCTCAAAGACGGCAGCGCCGTCTTTCCCAATGCCGAGGTTCTGGTGCCGGCGGCCGAATGGGCGTTCTGGATGGACGATGCGAAGATGAATGCCGCGCCCGACGGCATGAAGGGTGCCTTCGCCGGGGTTCGCCGTGTCTTCGGCCCGGTCGCCAAGGATGTGAGGCGATTCGAGCCCGGCAAGGAACTCCTGCCCGGGCTCACGCCGGTCGCCGCGCCCGGCCACACGCCCGGCCACACCGTCTTCGCGCTCGCCTCCGGCAACGATCGGATGATGATCATGTCCGATACGACCAACCATCCGGCCCTCTTCGTCCGCAATCCGGATTGGTCGGCGGTCTTCGACATGGACGGCCCGCAGGCCGCCGCGACGCGCCGCAAGCTGCTCGACATGGTGGCGGCCGACCGGATGCAGGTGGCCTTCTACCATGCGCCCTTCCCGGCCGTCGGCTTCATCGCCAAGGAGGGCAACGGTTTCGAGATGGTGCCGGTGCAGTGGAGCTCGGCGGTCTGAGAGCCCGGCGAGGCGAAGGATGGGGCCGGGCTCGCCCGGCCTTTTTCATCGCCCCCGAGTCTCGCGCCTTCCGCCCGGGCCATGCTAAGCCGGTGGCGATGCCGTAAGGCCCGCCGCTTCAGGACCCGTCATGACCGAGCGATTTGGCGCGATCTCCTTCGTCGCCAGCGAAACCCCGGAAGCCGAGGCGGCCCTGGCGAAGCTGGTGGAGCGCTATGGCAATGCCGATCCCGTCGAGGCCGATGTCATCGTCGCGCTGGGCGGCGACGGGCTGATGCTGCAGACGCTGCATCGCTTCTTGGGCACCGGCACGCCGATCTACGGCATGAACCGCGGCTCCGTCGGCTTCCTGATGAACGAGTTCAGGGAGCGCGGCCTGCGCAAGCGCCTGGAGGCGGCCCAGCGCAGCGTCGTCCATCCGCTCTCCATGCACGCGGTGGATCGCAAGGGCGCGCAGGTCGAGGCCAAGGCGATCAACGAGGTCTCGCTGCTGCGACGCTCCTATCAGGCCGCCAAGCTGCGCATCTCCGTCGACGGGCAGGTCCGGCTCGCCGAGCTGATCGCGGACGGCGTTCTGCTCGCCACCCCCGCCGGCTCGACCGCCTACAACCTCTCTGCCAACGGGCCTATCCTGCCGCTCGATGCGCCGCTGCTGGCGTTGACGCCGATCTCCGCCTTCCGGCCGCGGCGCTGGCGCGGGGCGCTGCTGCCCGACTATGCCAAGGTGACGATCGACGTGCTGGAGGCCGACAAGCGCCCGGTCAGCGCGGTGGCGGACCATACCCAGATCGACGAGGTCGCCTCGGTCTCCATCGAGATCGACCGCACGGTCGACCTCGTCATGCTGCACGATCCCGGCCACAGCCTCGACGAGCGCATCCTGCGCGAGCAGTTCGGTTATTGAGCCTTCAGGCGGCGTCGCGCAGGTCGGTGTTCTCGAGCTCGATCAGGAAAGACGGATCGGCCTCGACCAACAGGGCGAAGGCGGCGTCGTCGGCGAGCGAATCGGCCATCAGCCGGGCCTCCTCGCGTGCCGCCTCGGCATCCAGGCGCCGCAGCAGCGCCATCAGCGCATCGGCCTCGCCGCCCTCCATCGCCTCGCAGGCGAGCAGCACCTCGCGCAGCAGGCTGCGGTCCATGCCCTGGCGCGCCGCGCCGGCATCGAAGCCGCGCGCGTTCAGCGCGAGGATTGCGGCCACGAAGGCCGGCTCCAGCGCCGCCGGTAGCCCCGCCTTGCGGCAAAGCGCTTTCAGGCCGGCGCCGCGCCGGTCGCGCAGCAGCGCCGCGACGCGGGCGGCAGGCAGGTCCGACAGGATCACGAAAGCCGCCTCCGCCAGCGCCGGCTCGCCGCTCAGCAGCGAGCGCAGCATCAGCCCGGGCGTGAGCCGGCCGGTCGCACGCAGCACCTCGACGATCGCCGGAGCGTCCGTCGGCTCTCCGCCAGCCGCGAGGGCGACGGCGACGCGCTCCGTCGATTCGCGGGCCAGCCGCAGGCTGCGCTCGGGCGTCAGCCAGCCGCAGCCCGAGACGAAATGCGCCAGTGCGTCGGAGACCCGGGCGGCGATAACCTGCCTCAGCCCGGGCGGCAGATCCTGCCGCTCCAGCAGGGCCTCGCGCAGTACGCCGCTGTCGCCGCAGCGCTCGATCATCCGCTCGAACGAGAAGTCGGGGATATCGGCGGTCCGGTTGCTTGCGAGGGTGTGCAGGGCTTCCTCGCACCCGACCTCGGCCAGCGCCGCGGCGACGCTGGACGGAAGGCAGCGGCGCATCGCGATGGCGCGCTGGGCGAGCACGTCGCCGACGGCTGCGGCATCGACCAGATCGGCCTCCGTCAGCACCGGCGAATGAGCCAGCACCAGCGCTGCGACATCGCCCTGCTCGGCGATCAGGCCGAGCGCGAGATTGCGCGGCGTGCGCGGCGAAGCCGCCATTTCCTCCGCGATGGCGCGGCGCACCAGCGGCGAAGGGTCGTCGATCAGCGCGATCAGCGCGGTTTCGGCCTCGTGCTGATCCTCCGGCGCCAGATTGGACCGGAGATAGGCACCTGCGAGCGCGGCCGCGCCGGATGCGCGGGCCTCGGCGGGCGCCGTGCGGGCCCAGAGCAGAAAGCGACGAACGATCATGCGTCGCCCCCCTGGAGCATGAAGGACGACAGGTTCAGCGGTCCGCGCCGCGGCTTTCCGGCCTGGGCGGCACCGGCCTGCGGAAGGCCGAGATCGGCCGGGCGCTGCGGCGGCAGCGGCGCGGCCACTGCGGCGCCTTGCCCTTCCGACGGCCGGGCGGCTGCGCCCTCGGCCGCCGTCGAGGCGTCGCTCTTGATCCGCGGGAAATAGCGCTCTGCCCCGTCCAGCGAGGCCGTGCGGGTACCGTTCGCGCGCGGCGACGTCCATAGATTCGAGACGGCCTTGGAAACCGGCTCGCGCGAGCCCCCGGTCGAGAACAGGCCGATCAGACCATGCGCCCGGCCCGGCTGCAGCGCTGCCGCGATCTCGGTCACCGGCATGGAATCGTCGCTCGCCACGCTGCCGCTCGCCGTCGTCGCCGCGATCTGGGTGCTGGCATGGCTGGCGGCCAGAACGCCATAGACTTCCTGGACGCTGCGCGCCCGGCCGGCCTTGTCGTAGAAGATGCCGCGATTGGCCGCAGCCGCATCGGGAAAGTCCCGGGCGGCGACGCGGCTCGGATCGCTGGCGGCGGCCTTGATCAGGTCCGCGGCGCCGCGCGCGCCGAGCACATGGGCCATGTAGAGCTCGCCCGCCTGCGGCTGGCGCCCCAGCGCCCCGGAGAGCTGGTCGCGATTCTTCTGCGTCAGGGCTCCCGCCATCACCGCGGCCACCTGGGGATCGTTGCGCAACTGCAGAATCTTCTCGCGCAGGGCGGGATCGTTGACGGTCAGCCGCCCGCCATTCTCGCTGATCGCATCGGCATAGTTCTGGAGTCCCTGCTTGGGCCCCTCCTGCTTCACCATCGACAGCCAGGTCTGCTCGATGAACTGGAACAGGCCGGTCGCGCTCGACGACTTCGCCTTGGCGTCCGGCGCCAGCGCCGATTCGCGCTGCGCCGTCTTGAGCAGGTAGTCGAAGCCCGTCCCCGTCCGCTCCGCGCCCTCGCGGATGGCGCTGACGACCGGGTTGGCGGCGGCTTGGGTCTCGCGGCTCGGCGGCGTGGTGAACAGGAACATCAGGGGTCTCGGGCGCGCCGCGCCGCGACGCTGCGGGGACGCATCGAAAGCTTTCCTCCATTATGGTAAGCGAAGCGTTAAGGCGCCGCCGTCCGCGCCGGCCGGACTGCTTTCCGCTTCCCTCCGCCCACGGCGCCCTTTACGACTTTCCGCGCCGGCTCAGTGGCCGGTACTGGACGATGCGGAGAGGATCGATGGCCGAACTGGTGCGTCACAAGCGCGGCGGAATCTATTTCGAGGACTTCCAGGTCGGCGCCGTCATCGAGCACGGCCTGACGCGGACCGTCACGCAGATGGACAACATGTTGTTCTCCAACATGACGCTCAACCCGCAACCCCTTCACATCGATGCGCATTTCTGCGCGACCGAGACGGAATGGGGCAAGCCGCTGATGAACTCGCTCTTCACCCTGGGGCTGATGATCGGGATCTCCGTCAACGACACGACGGTCGGGACCACGATCGGCAATCTCGGCATGACCGACGTCGCCTTTCCCGCCCCGCTCTTCGAGGGCGACACGGTGAATTGCACTACCGAGATCGTCGCCAAGCGCGAGTCGCGCTCCCGGCCCGATGCCGGCATCGTCGAGTTCCTGCACAAGGCCTACAAGCAGGACGGCACGCTGGTTGCGCAATGCCGCCGGCAGGCCTTCATGCGCAAGCACCCCGCCCCCGCGACGGTTTCGGTCTGAAGCCGATGCGCTCGCTCCTGTTCGTGCCGGGCGACAGCCCCAAGAAGCAGCAGAAGGGCCTGGAGAGCGGCGCCGACGCCCTGATACTCGATCTCGAGGATTCCGTCGCGCTCGATGCCAAGCCGCAGGCCCGCGCCATCACCCTCGATTTTCTGCGCACGGCCCGGGCCCTGCCCAGCCGCCCGCGGCTGATCGTGCGGATCAACGGCCTGACCACGGGTCTGAGCGAGGCCGATCTCGACGCCGTGATGCCGGGTGCGCCGGACGCGATCATGCTGCCGAAATCCGAAGGCGGCATCGATGTCGGCCATCTCGCCGCCAAGATCGCGGTGCGCGAGGCCGAGGCCGATCTTCCCGACGGCGCCACCGGCATCCTCCCGATCGCGACCGAGAACGGCAAGGGCGTCTTCGGCCTCGGAACCTATGCCCGCGCCTCGCACCGGCTGATGGCGCTGACCTGGGGCGCCGAGGACCTCTCCGCCGATCTCGGCGCCGAGACCAACCGGCTGGAGGACGGCTCCTATGCCGACCCCTACCGCCTGGCCCGCACCCTGACCCTGTTCGGCGCGAGCGCGGCCCAGGTCGACGCGATCGACAGCGTCTTCACCAACTTCCGGGACGAGGCCGGGCTCAGGGCGGAATGCGTTGCCGCCCGCCGCGACGGCTTCACCGGCAAGATGGCGATCCACCCGGCGCAGGTCGCGCCGATCAACGAGGTCTTCGCGCCCTCGCCGGAAGCGCTCGCCAAGGCCGAGCAGATCATTGCGCTCTTCGCCGCCAACCCCGGCGCGGGCGTGATCGGCCTCCATGGCGAGATGCTGGACCGCCCCCATCTGATCCGGGCGGAGCGACTCGTCGCCCGCGCTCGCAAACTGGCTGAATGATCGACAGCAGGTGATTCCGATGACTCAGGTTTTCGAAGTGTCCGGCATGCATTGCGGCGGTTGCGCCTCCCGCGTCGAGCGCGCCGCGGCAGGCCTGGCGCCGGGCGCGACAGTCACGCTCGATCCGCCGCGCCTGACGCTGCCGCAAGGCGCCGGGCTCGACGCCGAGACGATCAACAAGGCCCTGGCGCAGCTCGGTGACTACCGGGTCAGGGGGCCGCTGGCCGAGGGCGGCTGACGACGCCTGGACATCGCACGCCCTACCGGACGCGCGATGATCCATCTCATTGCTGGAGCGCCGCATTTTCCCGAAAAGTGGATTCCACCTGCCGGTCCGGCGCTCTAGCCTCCGGCCGGCCGCTGCAGCGAGAACAGGCTGGTGACCTCGGCATAGTCCGAATAGCCGCAACGCGCGATCGGGTTGGCGCCGGCGGTATCGAAGCGTCCGTCCTTGACGAAGTCGTCGTCGATGAAGATGCCGACGACCTGGCCGATCACCATCCAGCGTGGGACGTCGTTGCCGTCGATGTCCCTCAGTTGCTGGATCGAGACCGCCTTGCATTCGAGCGCAGCGGGCGTGCCGGCCACCCGCGGCGGTTTGACGAAGCGCGACGCGGCCATGGCGAGCCCGGCATGGGGATATTCGCTCTGCCCGCGCGGCAGCGGCGCCGAGGTCAGGTTCATCTGCTGCATCAACGCGCCCGAGACGAGCGAGCAGGTGAACTCCCCGGTCTCCTCGATGAAGGAGACGGCATCCTTTTTGTTCTCCGACGAGAACATCACCATGTTCGGCCGCGAGGAGATGGCGTTGAAGAAGCTGTAGGGCGAGAGGTTGACCGCCCCTTCGGCGCTCAGAGCCGTGATCCAGCCGATCGGCCGGGGCGCGACGATGGCCTTGAACGGGTCATGCGCGAAGCCGAGGTCGTCCCGCGTCGCCGAATAGATCATTCCTCAACTCCCGAAATAGCTGACGATATCGGCCATCACAGGCCGGTCGCGATCGCTGATCGGCGCGGTCGGCGTGCCGATATGGACGAAGCCGGCGACGCGCTCGTCGGCGTCGAGGCCGAATTCGGTCAGCACCTCCCGGTCGAAGGAGAACCAGTTGGTCAGCCAGGAGCCCGCATAGCCCATCGCATAGGCGCCGATCAGCATCGTCATGCAGACGGCGCCGGCCGAGAGCTCTTGCTCCCAGAGCGGGATCTTGGCGTGTTCGCGCGCCCGCGACACCACCGCGACGATGACCGGCGCATGGGTCAGGCGCTTGCGCTCGAACTCGACCTGATCTTCGCTGGCCTGCGGGTTGCGCTCGCGGAACACCCGCGCCACCACCTCGGCAGCCTCGTTGCGAGCCTCCCCCTTGAAGACGATGAAGCGCCATGGGGCGAGCTTGCCGTGGTCGGGCACCCGCGCCGCTATCGCGAGGAGCTCGTCGAGCTGCGCGCCTTCGGGGCCGGGAGCGGTGAGGAACTGCGGCGGCACCGAGCGACGCAGCTTGAGCAGGGAGAGCGTATCGGTCATGAAACATCCGCGACGATGAGAACAGAGCCTGACCTAGGGCTTTGCCTTGATCAGGACAAGCGAACCTGCTCAGACATCGCCGCAAGAGCATTCTGCGGAAAGGCGGGAGCCGGTCTTCTGCCCGAGGACTGCTCCGGTTGTAAGAGCTGGATCGCTGGCACGGCTTTCGGTGATTCCATCGAGGCGGGCGATCGAGGCGCCGAGGACGAGACGCATGGTTGAACTGGATGGCTTCGAGGCCGGCCGCCGCATCCTCGGTGCGCTCGCGCTGCTCGCGGCCCTGCTTGCGCCCACTCTCTCCCCCGCCCAGATTCCGCCGCAGCGCCCCGAGGACGCACAACCCGCGCAGACGCCCGGCGACCCGCCGGCCCTGCAGCCGGCGCCGCAGCAATCCATCTGGCCGGCGGCCCCCGTTCAGCTGTCCCTCGGCGCCCAGTTCGCCAATGATCGCAAGCCGATCCGCTCGGGATTGAACTGGCGCGTGCTGTCGGAGACCGCCGACGGCTCGGCGCCGCGCATCGTCGCCCGCTCGGATAGCGCCAATCCGAGTTTCACGCTGCCGCCGGGCAGCTATATCGTCCATGCCGCCTATGGCTTCGCCAGCGGCACCAAGCGGATCACCCTGGGCGCGCAGGGGCTGAACGACCAGGTCGCGATCAGTGCGGGGGCTCTCACGCTCGCCGGCTCGATCGGCGATACGCCCATCCCGGCCTCCCAGCTCACCTTCCAGGTCTTCGTGCCGCTGCAGGGCAACTCGGAAGGCCGCCTCGTCACCGGCGACGCCAAGGCCGGCGACCTCATCCGCCTGCCCGAGGGCACCTACCATGTGGTCTCGACCTATGGCGATTCGAACGCGATCCAACGCGCCGACGTCCGTGTCGAGACCGGCAAGATCACCGATGCCACCCTGCACCACCGCGCCGCCAAGGTGACGCTGAAGCTGGTCGCGCAGGCGGGAGGCGAGGCCTTCGCCGGCACGGCCTTCAGCGTGCTGACGCCGGGCGGCGACGTCATCCGCGAGGCGATCGGCGCCTTCCCTCAGGTCATCCTGGCGGAAGGCGACTATGTCCTGATCGCCCGGCAGGAGGGGCAGGTCTATTCGCGCGACTTCAAGGTCGAATCCGGCATCGACCGCGACATCGAGGTCCTGGCGAAATAGCCTGCCCGGTCGCGGCGCTCAGTCGGTCGGGGGAGACTCGGCGCGAATCGTCTGGATCTCGATGTCGCCGACCGCCGAAACGATCCCGTCCGCCAGCCGCGAGGCGAGGCAGCGATAGCCGGCATCGACCAGGTGCAGCCCGTTCATGCCGACGAGTTCCTCCTCGGTGAACTGCTTCGAGCGCGACCAGCCCTTCATCATCGCATAGCGCGGGAACAGCGAGACGCCCTGCTGCTCCGCGGTCCGGGCCAGCACGGCCCGGTAATCGTCGAAATGCGGATAGCGCCCCTCGCGGGGCAGCCAGGGCAGATCCATCAGGATCATGTCGATCCCGGCGGCACGGGCCTTGGCGATGCCCTTGCGCAGGATCTTGGCGAGCTTCTCCTCGCCGATATCGCGGATCGCGTCGTTGACGACGGTCTGCCAGATCACCACCGCAGGCTTCTCGTCGATGACGTCGCCATCCATGCGCAGCAGCATGTCGTAGGCCGACTGGCCGCCGACGCCCTTGTTGACGACGCGGACCTCGGCGCCCGGCAAACGCCGGCGCAGCTCGCTCTGCAGGACGAAGGGATAGCTCTTGTCCTCGGCGCTGGCGCCGGAGCCCGCCGTGGTCGAGGAGCCCAGCGCGACGATGGTCAGCCGCCCGGTCTCCTGCATCGCCTTGCGCGCCGCGGGCAGCGCGGGCCTGAACGTCTGGAGCGCGCCGGCACGGCAACGCTGATCGGTCGGCGCAGTCGCGACGAACGGCTTGGCCGAGGCGACCGAGGTCAGCGCGGCGAGAAGGACGGCCGCGGCGCTGAGGCGGCGGATGCCTCGGCCGGTTCCGCGCGCTGATCGCGAGTCGTGATCGAACGGTACCACGAGAGGAAAATTCCTAGCCCTGTCAACACTGTAACGCCGCCGGCGCAAAGCAGCAACTGGACGTCCAGGGCGAAGGAGGTTTCCGCCAGCACGATCTGCCCGATGATCGCCAGCACGATGCCGACGCAGAAGACGTGCAGCGAGTTGCGCCCCGAGCAGGCGAGAGCCCGGCCGACACGCGAGCGCGCAAGCCGCCCCTCGGCCGGCAGCCAGCGGATCACCAGCCACGCCAGGGCTCCAAGGTGCAGGAGCCGGCTCCAGGCGAGGTTCGTCTTGTCGGAGCCGAGCTGCACGGAATCGAACCAGTCGTTGAACGCCGCGATGCCAGTCGGATTGCCGGCGGGGATCTTCACCAGCCAGGCAAAGACGAGGAAGGTGACGGCGGCGAGGTCGAGCCAGCGCAGGCGCGGCGCCGTCAGTCCCAGTTGCGCCGCGCGGCCCAGGATGATGCCGAGCGTGAAGATCACCTGCCATGCGAAGGGGTTGAAGAACCAGTGTCCGCCCGAATTCGGCAGGTTGAGATCGAGCGCGAGCGCTCCCTGCCAGACCATCAGCGACAGCGCCAGCGTCAGCGCCGGGCTGAAGCGCACGCCGTAATACAGCGCCGGGAACAGGGCGAGCAGCACGATATAGAGCGGCAGGATATCGAGATAGGACGGCTGGTAGGTGAGCGTCAGCGCGCCGATCAGCGCGTCCACCGTGTCGCGGAAGAACGGCTGGATGTTGATCGCCTCGATGTAGAGCGGGTTCTGGGTGCGCGTCACCGCCGCCGCGATCACGCCGCAGACGATGATGAACACCGCCATATGGGCGATGTACAGCGTCCAGATCCTGGCGCCGAGCTTCAGGGCGGCGATCCAAAGGCCGCGCGTCTCTATCAGCCCACCATAGGCCAGCGTCGCCGACACGCCAGCCAGCAGGACGAAGGCGTCGGCGCCGTCCGAAAAGCCGAAATTGTTCGGCATGTAGGCGGAGAGGACGTTCCCCGGCATGTGGTTGATGAAGATGATCAGCAGCGCAAGCCCGCGCACCATGTCGATGCGCATGTCCCGCCCCGGCCGGCGCCTTGATCCGCTTTCGGCGCGGCGGCCGAACAGCATGAAGCGCTGCAGTGACGGGTCTGACGGCACGAAAGACGGTCCTTTGGTGGGCTTCGCCGAGCGGAAGGCGCAACGCGCACCCCTCGACACGGGTTCCAGACGGGGGCGGCCGGCGAAGGTCTCCCGCAGGAACCGTTCATCTGCCGTTCATATAACTCGGTCGGTTCGCCGTCACGCGGCGCGAAGTCACAAGCCCGTGTGAGCGGGCCTGCGACGAATCACAGGAACCTCTTTCCTGCGGCTGAAATGTGATCAATTCGTTGCGGCGCCGCCTGGCGCGCAGGCCTAGTAGGGCGGCTCCGCGTAGAGCGGTTTGCCGTCGATCAGCAGGCGCTTGATCGCGGCCTCTCCCGAGGAGGAAACGGCGACGACCACCTCGATGCGGGCCTTGTCGGTCGTCTCGATCGCCCGGCCCTCGCCCTGCGGCACGAAATAGCTCTCGATGCCGTATGCGATGCGCAGCCGCCTGCGGTCGCCCGAGCAATCGAACCGGCCCGCATCGTCGAGGGCGCAGGCGCTGGTCGAGACCACGCGCCCGGCGATCACGACGGCCCCGCCCCCCACTGCGGGCCAGTCGCGCGAAACGCTCGCTGCACGGGCGAAGCCTTCGGCGTCGCGCCCGAGCGTCACATAGACGGTCTCGCCCGTCTTGAATGCGCCAGCCCCGGCTCCGGTGTCGACCACGCTGATCGGATAGCCGAACACGACGTAGTCGCCGCGGAACAGGTCGCGCGGGTCGACGGGCACCGTCCTCAGGCGGATTTCGGTGCCATGGCTCAGGATGCCCGCCCGCTGCTGCACGAGCGCCAGCAGGCCGGCGATCAGGAGCAGCGCGCTCGCGACGGCCCGCCAGAGCGGCGGCACCTTCGCGGCAACGGCGTCGGCGGATACGCTGCGCATCATGACGCCTCCCCTGCCGGACCATTGAGCCGCGCGAACAGCCGCCTCGCCCCCCAGGCCGTGGCGAGCAGTGCCGCTCCGGCGGCAAGGAAGAACAGCGACTGGTCGAGCAGCGTGCCGATGGTCTGCCAGAGCAGGATCAGGATGGCGACGCCGAACAGCACCGAACCCGCGGTGAGAATGCGCCGGATCCCGCCGGCCGCCCCGGCTACCACGAGCGCCGTGGCCGACAGGAGAATGAGGCTCGCCACCGCGATCCGGCCGGGCATGCCGGCGACGCGGTCGCTCCAGAACACAACCGGCACCAGCAGCGCGAGCAGCAGCCCTGCCGTCAGCGGCCAGGCGAAGCGCCGCTCGCGCGCAACCGCGCCGAGCAGCACGCTCAGGGGAACGGCGGCGGCATAGGCATAGAACACGAAGAGGAAGGCGTGCCCCGCCCGCGCTTCATGCGCGTCGAGGATACGGGCCAGCTCGACATTGAGCGCGACCACGAGGCCGATCAGCCCCCAGGGCAGGCAAGCGGTCAGCACGGCCGGCCCGCCGCGCGCGAGCGCCAGAGCGCCCAGCGCGACGAAGCAGACCGCGATGGCGAGACCATAGGCGAGCAGGCCGTAATCGAACGAATGCTGGAGCAAGACCCCGGGCGCCGTGCCGAGCCAGAAGGCAGCCGCGAGCACGGCGAGGTGGTGCACCAGCCTGTTGCCGCGCGAGAGCGCGATCCACAGTGCCGGCAGGTAGAGCGCGAAGAAGCCGTAATGCGTCCGCCCGGCGGCCTCGTCCCACCGTCCACCGCTCCAGGCGCAGAGCGCGACGAAGGCGATCGCCAGCGCGCCGTTCGAGCGCATGAGGAATGCGGCCGCCAGCGACCCGATCGCGAGCAGCATCGCCCCGCCCGGCCAGTCCTCCGGCAGATGATACATCTGTCCGACCAGCGCGAGCCCGGCCCCGAAGATCAGCACGCCACAGGTCGTCGCCGCGTCGGCCCCGCCTTCGGAGCCCGCCTTCTGCAACCGGTAGGCGACGAGGAAGGCCACGGCGATCGCGGCGAGAATCATCGCGAGCTTCACCAGCCGCGGAATCGCCTCCCAATTCGCGGCGACAAAGGCCGCGACTGACGAGGCGATCAGCAGTCCGCCGAACAGCCCGAGCAGGGCCGGCAGGCGAAAGCCGGCGTGCTCGCGCGCGACATCGCGCCGGATCGCGCCGGCGCCGTCGGCCGTCAGCCAGCCCTCATGAACCCAGCGGATCAGATCGGCTTCGAGCCGTTTGCGATAGGAACCGGTCAGCATCGCCCGTATCTGCCATGAGCCGACCGGGTTTTACCAGAGGCAGCCATCACAGCCGCCCTTCTCGCCGAGAGGGAAGAAGGGCGGCGGCGGATGGTGCTAGGCCGCCTTCGATTTTCGGATCCGCGCCAGATCCGGCGCTTGCGCCTCCTGCGTCAGCGCTGCGAGCGCCTCCGAAAGCGGCATCACGGTCTGGGCCTGGCTGCCGAGGCGGCGGACCGTCACGGTCTTCTCCTCGGCCTCGCGCTTGCCGACGGCGAGGATGACCGGGACCTTCGCCAGCGAATGCTCGCGCACCTTGTAGGAGATCTTCTCGTTGCGCAGGTCGGCGCGGGCACGCAGGCCGGCACCCATCAGGGCCATCGTGACCTCTTCGGCATAGCCATCCGCCTCGGAGGTGATCGGCGCGACGATGACCTGTTCAGGCGCCAGCCAGAGCGGAAAATGTCCGGCATGGTGCTCGATCAGGATGCCGGTAAAGCGCTCGAGCGAGCCGCAGATCGCGCGGTGGACCATGACCGGCTGCTTCTTCTCGCCATCGGCGCCGATATAGAAGGCGCCGAACCGCTCCGGCAGGTTGAAGTCGACCTGCGTC
This sequence comes from Allobosea sp. 67-29, assembly GCF_001898115.1. Lineage (GTDB taxonomy): Bacteria > Pseudomonadota > Alphaproteobacteria > Rhizobiales > Beijerinckiaceae > Allobosea. Next base: position 19,295 of record NZ_MKSQ01000017.1, read on the forward strand.
GTGCCGCACTGCCAGTCGCGACCGATCGCATCGCGCAGGACATATTCGAATTTCGGCCCGTAGAAGGCGCCCTCGCCCGGATTGATCTCAGTCTTGATCCGGTTGCCGGACTGGGCCGCGATCTTCTCCAGCACGGAAGTCATGACCTGCTCGGCATGGTCCCAGACCGCATCGGAGCCGACACGCTTCTCGGGCCGCGTCGAGAGCTTGATGACGAGGTCGTCAGTGAAGCCGAAATCCTCGTAGACCGAGAGGATCAGGTCATTGATCTTCAGGCATTCGGCCGCGAGCTGCTCTTCGGTGCAGAAGATGTGCGCGTCGTCCTGCGTGAAGCCGCGCACGCGCATCAGCCCGTGCAGCGCGCCGGAGGGCTCGTAGCGATGGACGTTGCCGAATTCGGCAAGCCTGATCGGCAGGTCGCGATAGCTCTTCAGACCGTGCTTGAAGATCTGGACATGGCCCGGGCAGTTCATCGGCTTCAGCGCGAAGACGCGATGGTCGCGCTCGGCATCCTGCGGATTCTCGAAGGCCGCCGCCGATTTCACCGCGAACATGTTGTCCTGGTACCAGCCCCAGTGGCCCGAGGTCTCCCAGAGCGACTTGTCGAGGATCTGCGGCGCGTTCACCTCCTCATAGTCGGCGGCGAGGCGCCGGCGCATATAGGCGATGATCTCCTGGAACAGGCGCCAGCCCTTGGAGTGCCAGAACACGACGCCCGGCCCCTCCTCCTGGAAGTGGAACAGATCCATCTCCCGGCCGAGCTTGCGGTGGTCGCGCTTCTCCGCCTCCTCGATCTGCTTGAGATAGGCGTCGAGCTCTTCCTGCTTGGCGAAGGCGGTGCCGTAGATGCGGGTCAGCATCGCGTTGTTCGAGTCGCCGCGCCAGTAGGCGCCGGCCGTCTTCATCAGCTTGAAGGCGTTGCCGACCTTGCCGACCGAGGTCATGTGCGGGCCGCGGCAGAGGTCGATCCAGTCGCCCTGCGCGTACATCTTCAGCGTCTGGTCGGCGGGGATCGCATCGACCAGCTCGACCTTGTAGGCCTCGCCCTTGGCGGCGAAGAAATCCTTGGCCTTGTCGCGGCTCCAGACTTCCTTGGTGAAGGGTTTGTCGCGCGCGATGATCTCGCGCATCTTCTTCTCGATCGCCGGGAAGTCCTCCGGGGTGAAGGGCTCGTTGCGGGCGAAATCGTAGAAGAAGCCGTTCTCGATCACCGGGCCGATCGTCACCTGCGTGCCGGGAAACAGTTCCTGTACGGCCTCGGCGAGGACGTGGGCGGTGTCGTGCCGGATCAGTTCCAGAGCGCGCGGGTCTTCGCGGTTCAGGAGCTCGATCTTGGCATCCGCAGTGATCGGGTCGGCGAGGTCGACGACGGTGCCGTCGAGCGCCATCGCGACGGTTCGCTTCAGCAGGGAGGGAGAGATGCCCTTGGCGATCTCGACTCCGGTGATGCCGGAGGGGAACTCGCGCTTGGCGCCATCGGGAAATGTCAGGGAGATCGTCATCGATCGTGCTCCTGCTCACTCGGGGATACGGACCCCGTAAGTCAGACCGGCTGCCTGTCGGAAGAGCGCGCGGGCCCGCAGCCGGTTCGGCGCGCGCGAGGCCCCTCGCCTATACGACGATCCCGCACTGCGCAATCGCCGAGAAGCCGACCTTGCCGATTTGTCATGCGGTGGTCAGCGGCCCGCAATCATGCCGCGATCACCCTGGATGCTCCCCTCAGCCGCCTTCGAAGGAACCGCCCGTGATCCGCATCGCACTCGCCACGCTCCTGCTCGCCGCCGCGCTTCCGGCCGCCGCTCAGAACCGGGGCGCGCTGCGCGCCGCCTGCCAGGCCGATTTCGCGAAGAACTGCCCCGGCATCAAGCCCGGCGGCGGCCGCCTGGTCGCCTGCATGCGCGAGAAGCAGGCCTCCTTCTCCGACGGTTGCATCGACGCGCTCAGGACGGCCCGGGCGCAGCGCCAGGGCCGGTAGGCTTGGTCGTTTCGGTGGCCTGCGCCTCCGGATTCAGCGTTCCGCGCCAGCGACCGTAGCGCCAGGGACTGTACCAGCGCGCATCGGCCGGCAATTCCTCGCAGACGATATCGATGCCGCTGGTGCCGTAAGGGTGGCAGCGGCAGATCCGCGCCGCTCCCATCCAGCCGCCGCGCCACAGGCCGAAGCGCTGGATCGCCTCGTCCGTATAGCGCGAGCAGCTCGGCCAATGCCGGCAGTGCCGGCCGACCAGCATCGACAGGCTGAGCTGATAGGCACGGATCGCGACATGCGCGGCCCAGCGCGGCCAGCGATCTATCTTGTGCAACCGCGAACATCTTTGTTTAACAAAGAGACGCTGAAATAAGGCGTCTCCTTCGTTTTGCCGATCCGCCACGTCAACCGCTTTCATCGATCGATTTCATAACATGATGCGCGCCAATCATTTTCGCCATGCCCTGGCCGGTTGCGGCCTTCTCCTCGGCCTGGCCCTCGCCACGAGCGCCGAGGCCCAGCAGCGCCCCTATCTGCTCTGGCTCGACGGCGCCAAGCTCGACATCGCCAAGATCACCGGCCTGCCGCCGGCGCAGAACAGCCCCGAGGCGAAGGCCGAATTCGACGAGGTCCTGCGCATCTCGCAAGCCCGCACGCCCGAGCGCGAGAAGGCCGCCATCGCCGATCAGCGCCAGGGCCTGGTGAATTTCCTCAATGGCATGGACACGCGCTATGTCGACAATACCCATCGCGAGGTCCGCCTGCTCTTTCGCGAGGCGCAGATCGAACTGGCGATCCTGCTCAAGAGCGTCCACCGCCTGACCAGCCGGCCGCGCCCCTTTGCCGTCTGGAACAAGGTGCGCGTCAAGCCGTGCCCCGGCGCCAGGCCCGAGGGCACGTCCTTCCCATCCGCCCACGCCGCGACTGCCGCGCTCTATGCCGAACTGCTCAAGACGGCGGCGCCCGAGGCCGGCGAGAAGCTGGAAGAGCGGGTGAAGAGCTATGACGAGAGCAGGCTGGTCTGCGGCTTCCACTATCCCAGCGACCTCGCAGCAGGCGACAAGGTCGGCCGCGCCGTCGCCAAGGCACTGCTCGCGGACAAGGCCTTCAAGGCCCGTTATGACGAGACGGTCCCGGAGATCCGCCTGGCGCTCGGGGCGAAATAGTCAGGCCGCCGCGCTTTTCCGCTTGGCCTCGATCTGGTCGATGGCGTCGACCACGGCATCGAAGGTCAGCATGGTGGAGGCGTGGCGCGCCTTGTAGTCCCGCACCGGCACGAGCACGGCGAGATCGGCCCATTTGCCTTGCGGCGGTTCGGCGTTCTCCTTCAGGATCGCCCGGGCCTGCTCGCGCACGTCGCGCAGTTCCTGCGCCGTGGAGCCGACGACGTGCCGCGCCATGATCGAGGACGAGGCCTGCCCGAGCGCGCAGGCCTTCACCTCGTGGCCGAAGCCGGTGACGACATCGCCGTCCATGGTGACATCGACTGTCACGGTCGAGCCGCACAGCTTCGAATGCGCCTTGGCGGTCGCGTCGGGCGCAGGCAGCCGGTCCAGAAGCGGGATGTTTGCGGCAAGCGCCAGGATGCGCGTGTTGTAGACGTCGTCCAGCATGGCTCAAGTCTCTCGCCGGTCTGGTATGATCGGCCTCGGGCCACAATATAGGGTTGATCGCCGCAAAACGGGAGGGCATGGGAACCTCTTCCGCCGCGAGGCATCGAACTTGTCGCAACGGCCTCGCTGCAATGGTCGGTTCTGGCCGGAGGGCGGGGCCTTTTATCGTCCCAACGGGAGGCGCCACATGGTCCCTGTGGTTAAGTCCTTGTCCGTCGAGAGGCCCGTCGGCCCCTCCGCCGACAAGTTTCCGGTGCGCAAGCCGACGCAGGAGGAGGCCGAGGCCGCCGTCCGTACCCTGCTTCTCTGGGCCGGGGACGATCCGTCGCGCGAGGGGCTTGCCGAGACGCCGCGACGCGTCGCCAAGGCCTACAAGGAATTCTACAAGGGTTATGCCGAGGATCCCCACCATATCCTCGACCGCGTCTTCGAGGAGGTCGAGGACTACCGGGACATGGTGCTGGTGCGCGACATCCCGTTCTATTCGCATTGCGAGCATCACATGGTGCCCTTCGTCGGCAAGGCGCATATCGGCTACTACCCGTCGAAAGGCGTCGTTGGCCTTTCCAAGCTCGCCCGTATCGTCGACGTCTTCGCGCGCCGCCTGCAGACCCAGGAGACGATGACCGCCCAGATCGCGGATGTGATCGAGGCGGCGCTGGAGCCGCGCGGCGTCGCGATCCTGGTCGAGGCTGAGCACATGTGCATGTCGATGCGCGGCGTACAGAAGCAGGGTTCCTCGACGATGACGACGCAGTACCGCGGCCTGTTCCGCGACGACCCGGCCGAGCAGCTTCGCTTCTTCACGATGGTGAAGTCGCCCGGTCTGTGAGAGCCCGCGTCGATGCCGGCGGCAACCCCGGCGTTTCCGAGCGGGTCTCTCGCCGTTAGAAGGTCCGGGACCTGCATTACCCTGGAGTCGCCATGAGTGTCTTTCCCGCCCCGGCCGACAAGCGCACCCTCGAGGAGGGCACGGTGCTCAGCCCTCGTTTCGACGCGAGCGGCCTCGTCACCTGCGTCACCACCGATGCGGCGAGCGGAGAGCTGCTCATGGTCGCGCATATGAACGCCGAGGCGCTGCGGCGCTCGATCGAGACCGGCGAGGCCTGGTACTGGTCGCGCTCCCGCCAGGAACTCTGGCACAAGGGGGCAACCTCCGGCCAGATTCAGACGATCGTCGAGATGCGCATCGATTGCGATCAGGATGCGGTCTGGCTGAAGGTCGAGGTGGCGGGCGACGGCGGCTGCTGCCACACGGGCCGCCGCTCCTGCTTCTATCGCCGGCAGCCGCTGCGGGCGGAGGGCTCGGCTCCGCTTGTCTTCGCGTGAGCCGCCGGCAGGGCTGCCCTGCTCCGCCGTGCCTTCACCTTTCCGTCAAACGAGGCGGATAGTGCAGAGTGGCATGCCGTTCACGTTTCGCTCATCGCATTGCGGGATTCTGGACCTCTGCGGAGGGACGCATCCATGTTGTGGGACAAAGCCGCGCGACGAGCCGTCGGTCTCGGCGGAGGTGGAAGCACCATGAACGAGATGTCGTCCGCGCCTGAGCTGCCGATGCGGCGCAAGCCGAAGATCGGCCTTGCGCTGGGCGGCGGCGCGGCGCGTGGCTGGGCGCATATCGGCGCGCTCGAAGTCCTGATCGAGGCGGGCTTTGCGCCGGAGGTCATCGCCGGCACCTCGATCGGCGCGGTCGTCGGCGGCTGCTATGCCGCCGGCAAGCTTTCCCAGCTGGCGGAATTCGCGACGGGGCTGACCAAGCGGCGCGTCGTCGGGCTCATGGATTTCCACATCGGCGGAGCCGGACTGATCTCCGGCGGCCGGCTGAAGCGGCTGCTCGAGGACCATCTCGACAACGTCCGGATCGAGGAGCTCGACCAGCGCTTCGTCGCCATCGCCACCGAGCTCGGCTCCGGTCACGAGATCTGGCTGACGCACGGCCCGCTGATCCAGGCCTTGCGCGCTTCCTATGCCCTTCCCGGCATCTTCGACCCGGTCAAGCTCGGCGGCCGCTGGCTGATGGACGGGGCGCTGGTCAACCCCGTGCCGGTCACGGCCGCCCGGGCGCTCGGCGCCGATGTCGTGATCTGCGTCAATCTCAACAACGACCTCGCCGGCCGCGGCACGGTCATCCAGAACTACGCCTCCGATCCCGACCCGGATTCGGAGCAGAACGGCGACGCGACCGATCTGGAGATGCATCGCCCGTCGCCGCGCTGGTTCGATGGCATCAGCGACGCCGCCAAGCGCGTCCGCAACCTCGTCGGCCGGCCGAACGATAACCGGCCTGGCCTTGCCGGCGTCATGATCGACGCCTTCAACATCACCCAGGACCGGATCTCGCGCTCGCGCCTCGCCGGTGACCCGCCGGACGTGATGATCGGCCCGCGGCTCGGCCGAGTCGGCCTGTTCGACTTCCACCGCGCGGAGGAGACGATCGACCTCGGCCGCCAGGCCGCTCACCGCGCCCTCGACGAGATCGCGACGGTCGTCGCCGCCAACCACATCCCTTCGGTCGGCTGAGACCGCGGATCGGAAAGCGGATCGCCGCCCGCTGCCGGAGGGGCGGCGCGGCGATCGCCCTCGTCACGCCATCGCGATGTAGTTGCGCATCGCCTGGCTCTCCGCCTCGATCGCCGCGACGCGATGCTTCACCACGTCGCCGATCGAGACGATGCCGATGACGCGGCCATTCTCGATCACCGGCACATGGCGGAAGCGGCCGGTCGTCATGATCTCCATCAGCTCGTCGACGCTGGTCTGCGCCCGGCACGTCACCACCTTGGCCGTCATCACGCGCGAGACGGCGCTATCCAGCGCAGCGGCTCCCTCTGCACCCAGCGCCCGGATGATGTCCCGTTCGGACAGGATGCCGACCAGCGCGCCATCGGCCCCCATCACCACCACGGCGCCGATCCGCTTCTCGCTCAGGACGCGCACCGCTTCCGCGAGGGTGCGGTGCGGCTGCACCGAAATCACCTCCCGGCCCTTGTCGCTCAGCAACTGCTCGACATTCATCGAACGCTCCTCCTGCCATGGCGCGCCGCCCCGCGGCGCGCGGTTCCGCTGACGCTCCAGGGCTGCCGGCGAACACGCAGTGCCGGACAGGCCCGAGGAGTGCTTCGCAATGCAGGGGAGTGTGAGATAAGACCGCGGCGCAGGCAAGGCGCTCTGCGGCGCTCAGCGGCTTTGCCGGCCGCGATCGAACAGCGGAAACAGCAACAGCCCGACGACGAAGCCGCCGATATGCGCTTCCCAGGCGATACTGGTCTCCTCGCCGAAGATCGGCACGAGGCCAGCGCCGAACAGGATGTTCGTCACGAACCAGATGCCGGTGAACAGCAGGGCTCGGGAGTTGCGCCAGAGCTGCCCGAGCGGCTCGACCGGAATCGCCCGGACGACCGCATCGTCGCCGAGATCGCCGAAGCGCAGCCCCGGCGCGAAGACGAAGCGGATCGCCGCCGCCGTCGCCCCCGAGATGCCGGCCGAGGCGCCGACCAGCGGCAGCACGTCGAGTTCGCGCGACCACCAGTGCAGCAGCGCGCCGCCGATGGTCGCCAGCGCCATGAGGTTGAGGAAGCGGCCGCGGCCGAGGCGGCGCGCCACCGGGCTGCCGAAGGCGGCGAGCCAGAGCCCGTTCGAAGCCAGATGCAGCCAGGAACCGTGCAGGAAGCCGTAGCTCAGCAAGGTCCAGAGCCGGACCCCGCCATCGGCGAGCAGCAATTGCACGAGCTGAAGCCGGTCGCCGACATCCTGGCCGACAGTCGACTGCGCCAGCGCCCCCACCACGTCGTCGAGCCGGCCCGGCGAAAGCCACAGCGTCAGGCGCGCCGGGACGAAGGCGAACCACGACATCACGACATAGTCGTTGTAGTCGGAGAGAAGGCTGCGCCCGGCATGGATCAGCGCCAGCACCGCCAGGAGCTGGACGACCACGGGCGGCAGGTTGAAGGCGGGTTCGCGCGCCGGGGGGCGAGGATCATGGGAGGCCATTGCGCCGCAACATTTGCCGAAGCGGCGGGAGCGCGCAAGATGCCGGAAGGCACCGCCCCCAAGGAGCGGCATGTGGCTGGCCGCAACCGCGGCTCCGGGACGGGCGCGCATCGGCGGGGCGCGCGGCGTTTCAGGCTTTCACTCACGAAAAGGGAGAGAGCGCGAGACCCTCTCCCTTTCCGCCGGCTGTGCCGCCGCCCGGATGTCCGGACGACGTGTCACGCCCCCCTCCAGCCCGCTCGAGGCGACCTGCCGCCGCCCCGAATTCCACGGCATTTGATACGCATTTTAAGCGTCTTCCACAAAAGCAAGACTTCATTAACCCTAACCGGCCCGGCGCCTCCCCCGACTCAGTCGGCAGTGGCAAGACGGCATGACGGGTGCGTCTTCGATCACCTCGGAGAACGATTCGTCTCCCTTTCGGACGGATCTGCGCCATCGCTGGACGCAGGATCGACGACTGGGTCAACCGGCTACATGGGCGCAGGATGAAGAACACGAGCACACGACTGGTCTTCGACTACTGGGACGCCTTGCGCGGCGAACGCTCGGCGCCCGAGCGCGGCGAGATCGAGCCCGGAGCGTTGCGCCATGCGCTGGCGGATACCTTCATCCTCGAGAACGAGCCGATCGGCCCGGTCTTTCGCCTGGCCGGCACGCGGCTCTGCGCCCTGATCGGCCACGAGCTGCGCGGCCGCCCCTTCACCGCCCTCTGGCCGGATGTCGAAGCCCAGGGCGACATGCGCCGCCTTGTCCAGACCGTGATGGACGAGACGGCCGGTGCGGTCGCCGGGCTTTCCGGCGAAAGCAGCACCGGCACGCCGATCTATCTGGAATTGCTGCTGCTGCCGCTGCGCTATCGCGGCCGCACCCATGCGCGGATCCTCGGCGCCCTGTCGCCCGCCCTGTCTCCGGAATGGCTCGGGCTCGACACCGTCGCCAGCATGCGGATGATCTCGCTGCGCATGCTGTGGCCGGCAGCGTCCGCCCGCCCCGCGGCACCCGAGCCCCAGCGCGCGGGCCCGCCGCGCCTCGTCGTCCTGCCCGGCGGCCGGGCCTGAGCCGGCTCGCTACGGGGGCGGCGGCGAGCGGCGAAGCCCGCGTCCTCTAACCCTCCGTTAACCGCACCTGCCTAGGATCGCCCCGAATCCAGGCTGGTCTTTGATGTTGAGCGCGCTCCAAACGCCCCGGGCGGCGGCCGTTCCGGTCGAACGCAGACGGCACCACCGGATGAAGGTGGTGCTGCTGGGCCGTTACATGCTGCCCAACCGGATGGAATACCCCTGCCAGAGCATCGACATCTCGCCGGGCGGGGTCCATCTCGCCGCGCCGGTCAAGGCGGCCCCCGGCGAGCGCGTCATCGCCTATCTCGAACATCTCGGCCGGATCGAAGGCAGCTGCGTGCGGACCACCATGGAAGGGTTCGCCATGACGATCACGGCGACGAGCCGCAAGCGCGAGAAGTTCACCGCCCAGCTCACCTGGCTCGCCAACCGCGAGGAACTCGGCCTGCCGGAAGATCGCCGCCACGAGCGCATCGTCCCGCGCAATCCGCGCTCCCTCCTCTGCCTGAGCGACGGTTCGGAACATCCCGTCCGCATCATCGACATCTCGCTCTCCGGCGCCGCCGTCTCCAGCGATCTCGATCTGCCGATGAACACGCCGGTTCGGCTGGGCAGCACGCCGGCACGGATCGTGCGTCGTTTCGACGGCGGCTATGCGGTCGAATTCCGCTTCCCGCTCTCGGCCGACCTGCTCGACGAGAATCTCGAGCTCTGAAGCGGGCCGGCGCGGCTCCCGTCTCGACCGGCCCGACCTCCAAGTCCGTCTTCCAATGCAGCGCTCGGCCGCTCCCGCTGTCGGGCTGGCGACCAAAACGCCTTTCGCACCGCCATGCCTCTCTCCCCGCATCGTGCCCGGCGAGCAGCCGCGCCCTGCCTGGCGGAATCGAATGTCGGGGAAAAGCTGCGGCGGCGGCTTCGGGGGCCGTCGACTTCTGGTAATGATCCGGTAAGTTAACCGCCTCTTGCCGCCGAACGAAGCATTAATGGTTAATCCTTTGTTCCGCCATTGAAGCAAATCGTTACTTCTCGATTTCAACAAGATTGCCCCTGATATTCACCGCCGCCGTTGCTGGGCGAATTGCATAAATTTGTACGCTTTCACTTCAAGTGAAATCCATCGGCTGAGCAGCATCGTCTCCCCGGGACAGAAAGGGGACGACATGTTTTCTCTTCATCGTACTTTGATCGGCAGCGCTTTTATCGCAGTCATCGGCCTGGCCGGCGCGCCGGCGCTGGCGCAGCCCTCGTCCGGCGTTCCGGTAGCGAGCGCCCCCGCCGTCGCCAACGGCGACGCACGCGCTCCCTATGCCTGGACGGACTTCTGCAAGCGCATGCCGTCGGAATGCCGGGTCGACACACGTGAGCCCGATCACGTCGAACTGACGCCGAAGCTCTGGAAAACCATCGTCGCGATGAACAACCGGATCAATCGCGAGATCGAGCCGATCACCGATCAGGATCATTGGGGCGTGGTCGACCGCTGGGACATCCCCACCGACGGCAAGGGCGATTGCGAGGACTACGTCCTGCTCAAGCGCAAGCGCCTGGCCGAAGCCGGGCTGCCGCGCCGCGCCATGCTGGCGACGGTCGTCATCGACGAGGAGAACGCCGGCCACGCCGTGCTGATGATCCGCACCGACCGCGGCGACTTCGTCCTCGACAACAAGCGCAATGCGATCCTGCCCTGGAGCCAGACCGGTTACGTCTACGTCAAGCGGGAGTCGCAGTACCAGACGGGCTGGACCTCGCTCGGCGGCGCGCAGACGCCGACGGTCGCCTCGGTGCAGCGCTGAAGGAGCGCCCCGGCCGCGCTGCGGCTCGGGCAGGCTGGCGACCGGCTCAAGGGTCAGGTCGCTCACGGGAAAGGCGAGGCTCGGTCACGTCCCCACCCACCCGTCCCCAAGGATCGGGTTTCGCCAGGGCCGGCTTTCCGACGGGAGAGCCGGCCCACTTCTTTCAGGGAAGCGCTCAATCCAGCCGCTTCAGGCCGGCTGCGAACTGCCGCCAGCGCCTTGCATAGCCCGCCGCGGAAGCCGCGATGCCGGCCGCGGCCTTGTCGTCGAGCGTCCGGATGGCCTTGGCCGGAGCGCCGACGATCAGCGAATTGTCGGGGAATTCCCGGCCCTCCGTCACCAGGGCGTTGGCGCCGACCAGGCTGTTGCGGCCGATCCTGGCGCCGTTCAGCACCGTCGCCCCCATGCCGACCAGGCTGTTCTCGCCGATCGTGCACCCGTGCAGGATGGCGCGGTGGCCGATGGTGCAGCGGGCTCCGACGGTCAGCGGGAAGCCCATGTCGGTATGAAAGACGCAGCCTTCCTGGACATTGCTGTCCTCGCCGATCTCGATCCATTCATTGTCGCCGCGCAGCACGGCGCCGAACCAGATTCCGACGCCGGCCGCCAGCCGGACCCGCCCGATCACATGGGCATCGGGCGCCAGCCACCATTGCCCTTCGGCGGGCGTTTCCGGCTTGTCGCCGTCGAGCGAATAGAGCGGCATCGGATCCTCCTGGCCTGAGCTGTCGAGGATTGCAGGCGCCGGCGCCCTGCCGTCAAGCGGCGAGAGCCTGCAGCAGATCGAGGACGACGCGGCCCGAGGCCATGCTCCAAAGCGCCGCGATCATGCCGGCCAGCAGGGCGAACACAAGGGGACGCCCCTCGATCCGCCGGCCGCGAACCGTGTTGCGCAGGATCAGGAACGGCGCGCTGAACACGACCACCGGCACGCTCGCGAGCGCGGTCAATCCTCCCGCCTGCAACAGCTTGAAGTCGGCCCGGCGGGCGGTGAACAGTTCGAACGCGCTCGCCAGAAGTCCTGCGAAGGCAAAGCCGAGGAGAATGGACTGCAGCGCCTCGAGAGCGGCAGGTTGGATCGTCATGGCGCGCAGCCTCATCGAGCGTATCGCGCGGGAGACTGGCCTGCGAGCCGGCGGCGGGAAAGGAAATCCTTAACGAATAGTAAATGATCACGGTTAACGTTTCGTCAATCCAGACCGGCAAGGCTGCGCATGTCGCGATATGATCTCTGGCACAATCCGCATCAAACCGCGTGAAATATCGATAGTTTCGTCGTATGAGTGTCGCAGACTACAGAATACGGCTCGATTCTTCGGCAATGTCAGGCATCACCCTGCTTCTGGCTCAGGCGCTGATCTATTTCGGCGTCATGGCTTTTCTGTTCCGCCTGCGCCATGTGATGGGCCTCGGCGCCTTTCTCTGTGCGCTCGGCGTGATGCATTTCCTCGAGACCTATCTGGCCGCGGTCTTCTTCATCCAGCTGCCCTTCGGCCTGTTGTCGCCCGGCTCGACGGTGCTTTTCTCGGGCAAGCTGGCGATCATCCTGCTCTTCTACATCCGGGAGGATGCGGAGACCGTCCGGCAGCCGATCTACGGCCTGCTGGTCGGCAACTTCCTGATGGTGGCGCTGGTCATGACGCTGCGCCTCTACGGATCGCCGGTCGCGTTGCCGGGGTACAACCCCGATCTCGCCCTCATCGACCAGATGGGTGCGCTGATGGTCTGGGGCACGACGCTGCTCTTCGTCGATTCGATCGCGCTGATCCTGCTCTACGAGAGACTGCACCGGCTGCTGCCGCATGCGGCCGTCCCGCGTGCCTGCCTGAGCCTGGCGCTGATCCTGAGCTTCGACCAGGTGAGCTTCTTCATCGGCCTCCACGCCATCAGCGGTACCCCCTGGGACGCGCTGTTCGGCGGCTGGATCGCCAAGATGGGCGCCGCCGTCGTGTACAGCGCCCTGATCGGCCTCTACCTCCTGCTGTTCGAGCGCGATGTCCAGGAGGCCGCGCCTCAGCCCCTTGCCGATGTCTTCTACAAGCTGACCTACCGGCGCAAATATGAGGAACTGCTCGGGAAGAGCGGGCAGGACGCGCTGACCGGCGCCCTGACCCGCGAGCGCTTCGACACCACCGGCCCGGCGATTCTGGCGCGAGCGGGCGCGCTGCGAAGGCCGCTCAGCCTGGCAATGCTCGATGTCGACCACTTCAAGAGCATCAACGACCGTTACGGCCATATCGCCGGCGACGAGGTGCTGCGCCGCGTGGTCGAATGCCTGCGCGGCGAGATCCGCGGCGAGGACGCAATCTTCCGCTATGGCGGCGAGGAGTTCGTCATCCTTTGCGAGAACATGCCGCATGCCGCCGCCCTCGCCCATGCCGATCGGATGCGGGTCGCGGTCCACCGCACGCTCGCCCAGGAGTTTGCCGCCGCCCCCACCATCAGCATCGGCGTCGCCACCTTCCCCGACGACGCGCCGACCCTCCGCGATCTCCTGGCCCATGCCGACAGGCATCTCTACGACGCCAAGCGCCGCGGCCGCGACCGCGTCGTCGGCAATGCCGAGCACCGCGACAGGACGGCGGCCGGCTGAACCGGCGCTTTATGGTTTACGCGCCGTTAAGGCCGCGGTGATTCAGTGACGCGAACCCGTTCCGAAGGCACCGGACATGGCTGCGTCGCTTCAACATCATCTGCCCGGGCATCAGGCCGCCGCCCTGACCTCGATGGTCCGCCAGCGGCTGCGCCGCCAGCCGCCGCCCCTGCCGCGCGCCGATGGCGCCGTGCTGAAGGCAGCGTTCGCCATCCTGCTCGTCGGCGCGCTCGCCACCGGCGCCGCGCTGTACTGGACGCATCGCCGCGATGTCCCCTCGGCCGAATTGCAGCCCGCCCGCGTCGGCGAGGTCGCGCTGATGATCCCGCGGAACCTGACGGGCGTCGACGACGGCGATGGCGACCGCAGCCAGCTGGTCGGCATGGCGCGCCTGCGGCTCGCCTGGCCGAATCTCGGCCCGGCCGGCCCGCAGGATCGCTACAAGCTCCTGATCACCCTGAGCCCGCCGGACAAGGTCAACGAACCCTCGCGCCAGCTCGCCACCTATGCCCGCTTCCTGACGCCGATGGTCTGGTCGAATCCGGGCGGGCTGGTGGTCCGCGGCTTCCGCAAGGGCTCGCCCTTCGAGGGCGACGAATTCTACGTCTCGGTGCCGGATGGGCGCGGATTCGCCGCGCGCTGCCCGATCGACACCGGCAATCTGCTGGAGGAGCCCTGCCGCGTCACCTTCCAGCATCGTGGCATGGACGTGAACATCCGCTTCCCCCGCGCCATCATCGCCGACTGGGCGGTGATGCTCGGCGGTGTGCGCCGCACGCTGGACGGCCTGATCCGCTGAGCGGAGCGGCCCGACGCGCTCGGGCCATTCCCCAGTGAATGTCAGCCCTCGAGGTCGACGTCGAGGATCGCCATGGTGAAATTGAAGGAGCGGTCGCCGTCCTCGTCGTCGACGTGGATGATGCCGATATACTCCTCGCCCATGTAGACCTCGGCCGAGTCGGTCTTCTTCATCCGCGCCCGCACGGTGATGTTGGTGTTGCTGAAGGTCCGGCGCAGATAGTCCTGCAGCTTGGCGAGTTCTGTCTTGTCCACGATGCGTGTCCCTTTCTTTCGGCCGGGAGCGATGCCATGCCGGGCCGCACAGGGCAAGCGAAAGCGGGCCCCGCGCCGCGCCGGCACCCGGCTTGCGCCCTGCTCCGCGATCCGTAGCATGCGCCTCTCCCGACCCTGAGGACGGATCGCATTCATGACTCCCTGGCTTCCCGCCGCCCTCGCCTATGTCGCGGGCTGGCTCGACTTCCAGCGCCGGCAGCACGACCAGCCGGGCGTCGCCGTGGCCATCGCGAGCGGCGGAGAGATCGTGCTCGAAGCCGCGTTCGGCAGCGCCGACCTCGCGACAGGAGAGGCGCTGACGCCGCGCCACGGCTTCCGCATCGCCTCGCATTCCAAGAGCTTCACCGCCGCCGGCATCATGCGCCTCGTCGAGGATGGGCGCCTGCGGCTCGACGACAAGGTCGGCTCGCTGATCGACGGGCTGCATCCGCAGGTGGCCGCGGTCACGATCGGCCAGGTCCTGTCCAACAGCGCCGGCCTCACCCGCGACGGGCCCGACAACGGGCAGTTCTTCGACCGCAAGCCCTATTGCGACAGGGCCGAGCTGCTGGCCGACCTCGCCGCGCCTCCCGTCTTCCCGGCCGCACAGCGCTTCAAATATTCCAATCACGGCTTCGCCCTGCTCGGCCTCGTCATCGAGGCGGTGACCGGGCTGAGCTACAGCGAATGGATCACCGACGAGGTCGTGGCGAAAATCGGCCTGCTCGAAACCAAGGCCGATATCGAGCTCTGGGGCCCGCGGCCGCTGGCCAAGGGTCATAGCGGCACCCAGCCACTGGGCTACCGCGTCGTCATTCCCGGCGACAATCCCGGCCGGGCGATGGTCTCCGCCGCCGGCTTCGTCGCCACCGCCGCCGATGTCGCGCGCTATTTCGCGCAGCTCTCGCCGCGCGCGGAGACCTCGCTGCTCTCGCCGCTCAGCCGGCGCGAGATGAGCCGCCGGCTCTGGCCGGACGACGAGGCGAGCCTCGGCCGGCATTACGGCTACGGCACGATTCACGGCGGCGACGGCGACTGGCGCTGGTTCGGTCATTCGGGCGGCTTCCAGGGCTTTATCACCCGCACCTGCGTCTTTCCCGAACAGGACCTGACCGTCTCCGTCCTGACCAATGCCATCGACGGCCTGGCCCATCCCTGGCTCGACGGCGTCGCCCATATCCTCAGGACCTTCGCGGAGCGCGGCGCACCGCCGGCCGGGACCGAGAGCTGGAGCCGGCGCGGCTGGTGCATCTGGGGCGCAGGCGATCTCGTCCCCGTCTCCGGGCACGTCCTCGTCGCCAATCCCGCGCTGTTCACCCCTTTCCTCGATGCCGGCGAGATCACGCTCGACGGCCCCGACCACGGCCGCATCACCCGCGCCTCCGGCTTCAACAGCCCGGGCGAACCGGCGCGGCTGGTGCGCGACGAGAGCGGCGCGGTGCAATCGATCTGGCTCGGCGGCGGGCGCTTCATCGGCGAAGAGGACATGAAGGTCGAGATGCTGGCGCGCTATGTGGAGAAAACGTCGGGTTGACCGCGCCGGAATCGCGCGCGGAAGGCACCTTGGCCCGCGCGAACGCCTTCGCCCGCCCGCGCCGGGGCGCGTTCGGTCGCGATGAGGGGCAGCGGAGCGCCGCGAGGCGCAAGGTGTATAGGGCCGCTTCCATTGAGCCAGGATGCGGCGCGGGGGGATTGAGCCACCCTCCGCACGCCCCGTGGCGCTCCGCCTTCGGCGATTTTTGGCTCCGGGCCGCGCTTATAAGGGCGCGGCGGGCCTGCCCTGCCGTCCTGCGGCCTCAACGCCCCATAGGGTGCGCCACACCGCGGTGTCGGACAGGACCGCTTCCGCCAGCCCGTCCAGCGAGCTCCTCGCACAGGGGCCGTAGTACCCCCAGGGCGGTGCCCCGAAGCCTCCCGGGAGTGGGGCGTAAACCCACCCGCAGGCGCCGCCCCCGTCCCCACCAACGGCATACCTCCGGATGGCTGCCCCTCGGGGACGAGGTGCAGCGATCATAGGCGCGGCTTGTGAGGGCGGGGACAAGTTCTCTGTCCCAGCCTGAACGCCGCGCGGGAATGCCACGTATTCGCCGCCTTCGGCGCGCCATCCTTGCCGCGAGGGCTGACCGATGCGCTTGATCGCTTCACTTGCCATGGTGCTGCTGCTGGCTGCGGGAGCGATGCCGGTTCGCGCGCATGAGGCTCCCAGCGGCTGGGAGTATCCGTTCTACTGCTGCCTCGATTCAGACTGTGCTCCGATCGCGCCCGAGGCCGTGCGCGAAGGCCATGGCGGCTTCATCGTCACCATCGCGCCGGGCAAGCACCCGATGTGGTCGCAGGAGCGGCGCGAGCCCCTGATTCTCGAAATCCCCTATGACAAGGCGAAGCAATCGCCCGATGGCCACTGGCATCTCTGCATCGACGATGCCGGAGACCTGCTCTGCTTCTTCGCGCCTCCGGGCGATTCCTGACACGGACCGGGCCACCAGATGCTCCGAGCCAGGTTGCGACGAGCAGCTTGGCGCGATCCCCCGCGGCCCTGTAAGAGGCGGAACGCTCGCAACCGCCCGGACGCCATGACCGCCCTCGACGACCTCCTCACCATGCGCGACCTGCTGCGCTTCGCCGTCTCGCGCTTCAATGCGGCGGGGCTGAGTTTCGGCCACGGCACGACCAATGCGCTCGACGAAGCCGCCTTCCTGCTGCTGGAGGCGCTGAAGCTGCCGATCGACGACATCAATCCCTGGCTGGAGGCCCGGCTGACCCGCGAGGAGCGCGTCCACCTGCTCGATCTCATCGAGAAGCGCGTGAGCACCCGCAAGCCCGCCGCCTATCTCGTCGGCCGCGCCTACATCCACGGCCTCGGCTTCCGCGTCGACGAGCGCGTCATCGTCCCGCGCTCCTATATCGGCGAGATCCTGATGCGCGGCATGCTCGAATCGGACGGTCTCGGCCTGGTGCCGGAGCCGGAGGAGATCGGCCGCGTGCTCGACCTCTGCACCGGCTCGGCCTGCCTCGCCATCATCGCCGCCGGACGCTTCCCCAATGCGGACGTCGACGCGGTCGAGCTCTCACCGGCAGCGCTCGAGGTCGCCCGCCTCAATGTCGCGGACTACGATCTCGAAGAGCGCGTCCATCTCTTCGAGGGCGACCTGTTCGCGCCGCTGAAAGGGCAGCGCTACGACCTCATCATCGCCAATCCGCCCTATGTCACGGCGGAAGAGGTCGCAGCCTTCCCGCCGGAGTACGGCAGCGAGCCGCAGATGGCCCATATCGCCGGCGCTGACGGGCTCGACATCACGCGCCGTATCCTGGCTCAGGCGCGCCGTCACCTGAATCCCGGCGGTGCGCTGATCTGCGAGGTCGGCACCGGCCGGGAGGCGCTCGAGGCCGAATCCGACCTGCCCTTCACCTGGCTCGACACCGAGGAGAGCGAGGGCGAGGTCTTCTGGATCGATGCGGCAGACCTACCGCGCTGAGCAGGCAGCGGCGGCGCTCAGCGCATGAAATGCAACGTGCGGAAGCGGCTGCGGAAGGCGGTCACCTCCTTCGCTACAGCCTCGGCCGGGCGCGAGCCGTTCAACCCCTCGGCGATATAGCCGGCGAGTTCCGGCATGTCGGCCGCCGTCATGCCGAAGCGCACGATCTCGGGCGTGCCGAGCCGGAGCCCGTTCACGTCGCCCTCCACCGCCGGCAGCGGCAGGCCGATGCCGCAGGCGAGGATGTTGACGGCGCGCAGCTTCTTCGCCGCCGCCTGCCCGCCGCCATAAGGCGCCGCCTCGATGGCGAACTGGTGCGAGGTCGTCATGCCCCGGTCGCGGGCGAAGACCGGCACCTGCCGCTCACCGAGCGCCTCGGCCAGCGCCTTCGCCGTCTTCGCCATCTCCTGCGCATAAGCGCGGCCATAGGCCTTCCAGTCCAGCAGCGAGACGGCGAGCGCCGCCGATTTCGCAGCGTCGAAATTCGCCGTCAGCCCCGGATACGCGATGGCGTCGAGCTTCCTGGCGATCTCGGCGTCGTTGGTCACGATCAGGCCGGAAGGCGGGCCGCCGAGGCTCTTATAGGTGCTCATCGTCATCAGATGGGCGCCCTCCTCCAGCGGCTGCTGCCAGCCATGGCCGGCGATCATGCCGGACATATGCGCGGCGTCGAACAGCACCAGCGCCCCGACCTCGTCGGCGATGGCGCGAATCGCGCGGATCGGATGCGGGAAGAGATTGAGGCTGCCGCCGATCGAGATCAGCTTCGGCTTGAGGCGCAGCGCATCGGCCCTGAGCTTCGCGACATCGACGGTGTAGTCGACCGGGTCGATCGGCGCCGGATGGGTGACGATGCCGTAGAGCCCGGCTGCGCCCGCGCCATGATGGGTGACATGGCCACCGATCTCGCCCGGCGGCGCGATGATGCAGTCGCCGGCCTTCGCCGCGACCATGAAGGCATAGAGATTGGCGATGGCGCCCGAGGGCACGCGGATCTCGGCATATTTCGCGCCGAAGACCTCCGCCGCGAGCTCGGCTGCGATCACCTCGATCTGCTCGATCGCCTCCAGCCCCATCTCGTATTTGTCGCCGGGGTAGCCGAGCGAGGGGCGCGCCCCGATCCCGGCCGAGAGCAGCGCCTCGGCCCTGGGGTTCATGACATTGGTCGCCGGGTTGAGATTGACGCAGTCGCGCTCGTGGATGATGCGATTCTCGGCGGTCAGCGCCGCGATCTTCTCCGCGATGGCATCGAGCGGCTGGCCCGCCGTCTCGGCGGCGATGCGCTGGATGTAATCCTCGCTTGCCTGCGGCACCCAGTCGCGCCGTCCCAATGCCGTCATCGCCATCCTCCGAAAAACCAGCGCTCTCAAGAATGCTGCCATAACAGCGGTTTGCCGCACGCCGCGCAAATGAGTATTGCTGCTTGGGAGCCTGAGGAAATCTCAGTCTCGACACGGAGCCCGCCTCTGCCCGTCAAGCCGCCGCGCCCACGCCTGCCGCCGCTCAACGCGCTGCGCGCCTTCGAGGCG
Source organism: Allobosea sp. 67-29 (assembly GCF_001898115.1). GTDB lineage: Bacteria > Pseudomonadota > Alphaproteobacteria > Rhizobiales > Beijerinckiaceae > Allobosea. Next base: position 38,375 of record NZ_MKSQ01000017.1, read on the forward strand.
GCCGCGCGGCTGGGAAGCTTCGTCAAGGCGGCGGATGAACTCGGCGTGACGGCCGGCGCCGTCACCCAGCATATCCGGCAGCTGGAGGCGACGCTGGGCGTCCCGCTCTTCCGGCGGATGCCCCAAGGCGTCGCCCTCACCGATGCGGCGCGCGAGGCGCTGCCGAAGCTGACGCGCGGCTTCGACCTGCTCGGCCAGGCCGTGCAGGCGCTGCGCGACAGCGAGCCACACCGCCCGCTCGCCATCGCCGCCTTGCCCTGCATCGCCCAGCTCTGGCTCTCGCCGCGCCTTGGCCGGCTGCAGCAGGCCTTTCCCGGGCTGCAGATCTCCGTCTCGGCCATGGAGGAACCGCCGGACCCGCGGCGCGATTCCCACGACCTGTCGCTGTTCTACCGGGATGCGGCGGCGGAGCCGTCCGCGCTCCGGATCGGCCCCGATGCGATCCTGCCGGTCTGCGTGCCGCCGCTGGCCGAAAGGCTGGTCTCGCCCGCCGATCTGGCGGGGCAGACGCTGCTGCACGACGCCGTCTGGCGCGGCGACTGGGCGCGCTGGCTCGCCATTGCTGCTCCGGGGTCGAGGGTCGATCCGGCGCGCGGCCCCGCCTTCTCGCTCTACAGCCTGGCGCTCGACGCCGCCCTCTCGGGCGCCGGCGTGCTGATGGGGCGGATGAGTCTCATTGCGCCCCATCTGGCAGCCGGACGTCTGGCGGCGCCGTTTCGGCAGGCGGTTGCGACGGCCGACAGCCTGACCTTGACGCCGGCCACGCACCTCGGCGCGCATGCGCGCCGCATCGAGGTGATGGAATGGCTCGTCGCCTCGGCGGAAGCCGCTCAGATATAGGCGCCGCAATCGCCTGCGAGGATCTGGTCCATCGAGCGCGAAGGCTCGGCGCAGCCGGCCTCGCCGACCACCTTGGCCGGCACGCCCGCCACGGTCTTGTTGCGCGGCACCGGCTGGAGCACGACCGAGCCGGCCGCGATGCGGCTGCACTGGCCGACCTCGATATTGCCGAGGATCTTGGCGCCGGCACCGATCAGCACGCCCTTGCGGATCTTGGGATGGCGATCGCCGCCCTGCTTGCCCGTGCCGCCCAGCGTGACGCCGTGGAGCATCGAGACATTGTCCTCGATCACCGCCGTCTCGCCGACGACGAGCCCCGTCGCATGGTCGAGGAACACGCCCTTGCCGATCCGGGCGGCCGGGTTGATGTCGGTCTGGAAGATCTCCGAGGCACGCGACTGCAGGTAGAGCGCGAAATCGCGCCGGTTCCGCTGCCACAGCCAATGCGCCAGCCGGTGGCATTGCAGCGCATGGAAACCCTTGAAGTACAGGACCGGCTCGAGCACCCGGTAGCAGGCCGGGTCACGGTCGAGCACGGCGAGCACGTCGGCGCGCATGCCGGAGCCGATGGCGGCATCCTCGGCCATCGCCTCGGCGAAGGCCTGCTCGATCAAATCGGAGGTCACGGCCTGGTGGCCGAGCCGCAGCGCCACGCGGTGCGCCACGGCGCCCTCGAAGCTGGGCTGGTTGAGCACCGAGGCGACGATGAGCGTGCCGAGCGCCGGCTCGGCCGCGACCGCGGCCTCTGCCTCGCTGCGCAGGCGCGCCCAGACGGGATCGACCCGGTCGAGGCCGGTGGCGGGATCGCGGGCTTCGATGGCGGAGCGCCCTGACGGCATGATCGTTCTCCGGAAAGGGTCGTCGTCGGAAGGAGAGCCTAGCCGTCGCCGGGGACGGCATCAAAGGCTGGCGTCGAACAGGATTGAATCGAAAAGCGAGGCGCCGGATTCAGTCTTTCAGGAACCGTCGACAACACATTGGCGTCGCCCGCATTTTCCAGAACGCCCCTCGTCGGCCGGAAATTCTCACAAACGCGCGAGAAAGTCGAGAACCGCCTGCTTGTGGCTCTTGTCGCCGACGGCGAGGTTGTGGTCGCGCCCCTCGATCGCGAAGGACTGCGCGCCGGGAATGAGCTTTGCCAGTTCGGGACCGGAGCCGGAGACGTCGTCCTTCGTGCCGACGCTGATCAGGGTCGGCACGGCGATCCGGCCGACCTGCTCGGCGGTCAGGGTCTGGCGCGAGCCGCGGATGCAGGCGGCGAGCGCCCGCAAGTCGCTCTTCGTCTGCTCGGCGAAAGCGCGGAACATGCGCTGCATCGGGTCGGTCAGCGAATCGAGCGAGGGGGCCTCCATCGCATCGGCGATGCCGATCGGCAGCCCGACGCCCTCGACCAGATGGATGCCGAGCCCGCCGAGCAGCAGCGCATTCAGGCGTTGCGGATGCGCCAGCGCCAGATGCGCCGAGATGCGTGCGCCCATCGAATAGCCCATCACCGCTGCGCGCGGGATGTCGAGATGGTCCATCAGGCGGCGCACATCCTCGGCCATCACCTGCGAGGAATAGGCGGCCGGATCGTAGAGCTTTTCGCTCTCGCCATGGCCGCGATTGTCGAGCGCGACGACGCGGTAGCCGGCATGGGTCAGCGACTTCGTCCACTGGGTGTTGACCCAGTTGATGACGTGGGTCGAGGCGAAGCCATGAACGAGCATCACCGTTTCGTGTTTCGGCGTCTCACCGGTGGGCGCGAGATCGATATAGGCGATGTTCACACCGTCGGAGGAAAAGCTCTGCATGGGTCCCGTCGCGATCCTTCTCTCGATGCCGCCTTCCCTGCCATGCCGGGCCGGCTTTGGGTAGCGGGCGCCACGCGGCTTGCTTATGAACGACGGCCATGACCGAACCTGCCGCCGCCACCCCCTCCAGCTCGATCCCGGCTCCCCTCGCCAAGCGAAGGCGCATCCAGCTCGTCGACCTCGCCCGCGGCATCGCGCTGCTGGCGATGTTCGTCTTCCATTTTGCCTATGACCTCTCGAATTTCGGGCTGATCGAGACCGATATCGCGTTCGAGCCGGGCTGGCGGCTGTTCGCCCGCTGCATCGCCGGCTCCTTCCTCGTCGTCGTCGGCATCAGCCTGGTGCTGGCCACGCGCAACGGCCTGAACCGCGCCGCCTTCCTGAAGCGGCTGGCCATGGTCATCGCCGCTGCCGCTGCGGTGACGCTCGGCACCTTCTTCGCGATGCGCGACAACTTCATCTTCTTCGGCATCCTGCACCACGTCGCGCTGGCGAGCGTGCTCGCCCTGCCCTTCCTGCGCCTGCCGGTCCTCCTCGTCGTCATCGCGGCGGCGATCGCCTTCGCCCTGCCCGCCTTCGTCGCAAGCCCGCTGCTCGACCAGCCCTGGGCCGTCTGGATCGGATTTTCCCGTGCCCCGATCCAGACGGCGGACTTCGTGCCGGTCTTCCCGTGGTTCGGCTGCGTCCTCTCCGGCATCGCGCTCGCCCGCCTTGTCCTGCCGCGCCTCGAGGCAACCGCTGCGGCGAGCTGGCGGCCGCGAACGAAAGCCTCGCGCGTCCTGTGCTGGGGCGGGCGCCACAGCCTGCTCGTCTACCTCGTCCACCAGCCGCTGTTCATCGGCCTGATCATGCTGGCGACCCATGTCGTCACGCCGCTCTCGCCGGACGAGCGGGCGTTCCGGGCCGAGTGCCAGCGCAGTTGCACCGGCCCCGCCCTGTCCGGGCGGGCCTGCGGCGAGGTCTGCGCCTGCACGGTCGACGGCCTGAAGCGCGAAAATCTCTGGCAGAAGGCCCTCACCGATACGCTCTCGCCGGAGGAAGGCACCCGCATGACCCGGCTTGCCCAGGCCTGCCTGCGCGGCCCGTGAGGCGGATGGCATGCCCGGGGTGCGCGGCGCACACCCGTCTCGCCCTCAACAGCCTCTGGCATCTCGCTGCGTGTCGGGATAGGTTGCGCGCGCATTCCAGCCTTGAAGAGCGAACAGCCATGGCCGCGACCGGCATCCCGCATTTCCACAATGACCCCGGCGTCGCCACGATTCACATCGGTGCGCGCGAGTTCATGTGCATCGGCGCCAAGCCGCCCTTCGACCACCCGCATGTCTTCCTCGACATGGGATCGGACGCCGAGATCATTTGCCCCTATTGCTCGACGCTGTTCAAATACGACGCCTCGCTGAAGGGCGGCGCCTCGAACCCGCCGGAATGCGAGTATCACGACGCCGCCAAGGCGGCCTGATCTCCGCGACCCGACCGGCCAGCCCATCGCGCAGGTTCTGAGGGGCACCTGCGCTCCCCGACGGTTCCCCGCACGCCGCCCGATCGAAGGCTTTCGCCGTGACTGCTCCTCACCTCCTCATTGCCGGCGCCGGCATTGGCGGCCTGACGGCGGCGCTGTCGCTGGCGCGGCGCGGCATCGCCTCGACCGTCATCGAGAAGCGCACCGGCTTCGGCGAGACCGGGGCCGGCCTGCAGATCACCCCGAATTCCGGCCGCGTGCTCGATGCGCTCGACCTCGCCCTGCCGCTGAAGCGGGTCGGCGTCTCATCACACGGCCTGACGGTCCGGCGCTGGCGCGACGGCCGTTCGATCGTCGAGATGCCGGCCGATGCCGCGCGGCAACCGACGCCGTTCCGCCTGCTCAGCCGCATCGACCTGCACACCATCCTGCTCGATGCCACCCGCGCCATGCCGAACATCCGCTTCATCGTCGGACGCGGCGTCGAGGATGTCCGGCAGGACGAGGCGGGCGTCACCGTGGCGCTCACCGGCCAGAACGGCGGCGAACGCCTGCAAGGCCTCGGCCTGATCGGCGCCGATGGCCTCTGGTCCCGGGTGCGCAGCCTGGCGGGCGACGAAGCCGCGCCGGCGTTCACCGGCTACGAAGCCTGGCGGACCATGATCCCGACGGCCTCCGCCCCGCATCTCGCCGGCGAAAAGCCCGGCGTGACCCTGCATCTCGGGCCGCGGCGCCATGCCGTCCACTACCCGGTCTCGAGCGGCCGGCAGATCAATCTCGTCGTCCTGCGCCAGGCCCAGGAGGCCCGTGAGGGCTGGAGCCGCGAAGGCCGCCGCGTCGCGCTGCGTGAGCATCTCGCCGAGGCGGCACCGGCCCTGCGCCAGCTCGCCGACGCCGCCCCGGGCTGGCAGGTCTGGTCGCTGTTCGACCGCAAGCCCGCCGCGATGGCCAAGGGTCGGATCGCGCTCCTCGGCGACGCCGCCCACCCGGTCCTGCCCTTCCTTGCTCAGGGCGCCTCGCTCGCCATCGAGGATGCCGGCGTGCTCGCCCGGCTGCTCGCCGGACATCTGGCTCAGGAAGGCGCCGCCGGCGTGCCGGCCGCCATGGCCGCCTACGCCGCGACCCGCGCCCGGCGCGTCGCCCGGGTGCAGGAGACGAGCCGGGAGAACGGCCGCACCTTCCATCTCGGCTGGCCCTGGAGCATCGGGCGCGACCTGGTGCTCAAGCGCCTCGGCCCGGACGGCATGAGCAGCCGCTATGGCTGGCTCTACGACTGGCGCGACGCGGCCTGAACCGAAGCGGCCCGGCGCAAGAGTCGCAGGTCCCATCTCGTCAGCGCCGCAATTCGTTCCTATCTCTTGGCGCGGGAAGGAATGAAAACGACATGATCCGCGTCAATCTACACGATCGGCTGAACGGACGCGCCGCTGCGGCGCCGCGCTGGGTGACCTGGCTCGTCATGGCGGCGAGCTTCGTCATCGGCGTCACCCTGTTCCTGGTGGCGGCGAGCCTCGCGCTCATCCTGATTCCGGTCGTCGCAATCGCCGGCGCCATCGCCGTCTGGCGCCTCAAGGCGAAGCTGAAGGCGGCCGGCTTCGACCGCGCTGCAGATCCCTTCGCCGGCCAGCGGCCTGCCGCCGACCGGATCGAGATCATCGACGCCGAATACCGCGTCATCGAGCCCGGCGAGCCGCCGCGGCGCTGATCCGGCCGCCTCACTCGATGGGGCTGACCAGGATCTTGTCGATCCGGCGCCCGTCGAGATCGACGACCTCGAAGCGCCAGTTGTCCTTGTCGAAGGTCTCCCCGACATTGGGCAGGCGGTTCATCTCGGCCAGGATGAAGCCGGCGACGGTCTGGAAATCGGCGTCGCGCGGCATCGGGATGCCGAACTCGGACGAAAACTCGTCGGCCTGCATCCAGCCGGCGACGAGGTAGGACCCGTCCGGCCGCGCCACGACGGCGGGCTCGCTTTCCTCTTCCTCCTGGAAGGCTCCGGTGATCGCCTCGAGCACGTCGGCAGGCGTGATGATGCCCTCGAAATGACCGTATTCGTCGAAGACCAGCGCCATGTGCACCCGGCTCGAGCGGATCTCGCGCAGGACGTTGAGCGAGCTCGCCGTGTCCATCACGATCGGTGTCTCCTGCACATGCGAGCGCAGATCCTCCATCGTCCCGCCCTGCGACAGGAAGGCGAGCAGATCCTTCACCAGCACGACGCCGACGATCGAGTCGGGCTCGCCGTCCTGCACCGGCAGGCGAGAGCGGCGCGTCTCGCGCAGCTGCCTGCGCAACTCCTCGACGTCATCCGCGAGGTCGATGAGCTCCACCTCGCGCCGCGGCGTCATCAGGGCGCGGGCGGAGCGATCGGCCAGGCGCATGACGCCGGCGATCATCTCGCGCTCGTCGCGCTCCAGCACGCCGGCCGTCTCCGCTTCGGCGATGATGGTGCGCACCTCCTCCTCGGTGACCCTCTCCTCCGATTCGCCCTTCTGACCGAGCAGCGCGAGCACGGTCTTGCCCGAGAGATCGAGCAGGAACACCAGCGGCGCGCCGATCCTGGAGAGCAGCGACATCGCCGGCGCGACGCGGGCAGCGACGCGCTCGGGATCGCGCAGCGCGATCTGCTTGGGCACCAGCTCGCCGAGGATCAGCGAGAGGTAGGTGATGGCGACGACGACGATGCCGACGCCCAGCGTATCCGATGCCGATTGCGAGAAGCCGTGCGCGCCGAGCCATTCCGACAGGCGCGTGCCGAGCGTGGCACCCGAAAACGCGCCCGAGAGCACGCCGACGAGCGTGATGCCGATTTGCACGGTGGAGAGAAAGCGGCCGGGGTCTTCCGCAAGGCGCATGGCTGTCGCCGCGCCTCTGTTGCCCTGATCGCTGAGAACCTTGAGCCGAGCCGGCCTCGAGGAGACGACGGCGAGTTCCGACATGGAAAGCAGACCGTTGATGACGGTCAGCACCACGACGATCAGGATTTCGGTTAACAAAACCAGCCTGCACACTGCAAAGCCGCGACATCTGGCAGCCTGCTTCCGGCCCCCTTATAGCGTATTGCGCCTCCAAAGCGATGGGGCCCGCCCAAGATTCGGTGACCGAGCCATGACGACCGCCAAGCCGAGCTTCTGGAATCCCTCCGAGATCGCCCGCCCTGCCGGCGATGCGCGCCTGCGGGCGCCCTCCGCCGAGCGCAACCGCGACGCGATCCTCGCCGTGCTGCGCGAGATCCTGCCGGCCGAAGGCCTCGTCCTCGAGATCGCCAGCGGCTCGGGCGAGCATGCCCTGCATTTCGCCCGCGCGCTCCCCGCGCTGACCTTCCAGCCGAGCGATCCGAGCCCGGAAGCGCGGGCGAGCATCGCCGCCTGGATCGAGGATTGCGGGCTCGCCAACATCCTGCCGCCGATCGCGATCGACGCAGGCGGCGAAGCCTGGCCCGCGCTGGCTCCGGCGGCGATCCTGTGCATCAACATGATCCACATCGCGCCCTGGACGGCGGCCGAGGGGCTTTTCCGGCATGCCGCCGGCCTCCTCGCCGGCGGGGGCATGCTGTATCTCTACGGCCCGTTCCGCCGGTCGGACCGCCCCCTCGAGCCCGGCAATGCCGCCTTCGACGAAAGCCTGCGCAGCCGCGACCCCGCCTGGGGGCTGCGCGACCTCGAAGCCGTCACCGCGCTCGCGACCGCCGCCGGCTTTGCCCGCCCCGAGATCGTCGAGATGCCGGCGAACAATCTCAGCCTCGTCTACCGGCGCCGCTAGCGGGCAGCCTGCCACGCTTGCATCGCAGGCCGCAGCCCGCTACCGCTCGAACCGCGCGGACGTGGCGAAACTGGTAGACGCAAGAGACTTAAAATCTCTCGGCCTTCGGCTATGCGGGTTCGATCCCCGCCGTCCGCACCAGTGCCCTCCGGGCGCCCTCAATGCGGATGCGCGGGCTTGTACCATTCGACGCCGTCGGGGTTGACGTAGAGGCCGGGCGGCACGTTCGCGCCGATCGGCTCCTCCTTCATCGGCACGCGCACGGTGTCGTCGCGGTCCCCGCTCCGGGTGGCGGCGCCGGAGGATTGGCCGGCATGCCGGTGCGCGCCGCGCCCGACATTGCTGACCAGGCCGATCACGCCGCGCTGGCCGGTGACCTTGTCCTGCAGTTCCGAAACCGGCCGCCCGGCGAAAGCGATCGCGGTCCTGCCCTCCACGACCGGCAGGGCGCGCGCCGACGCGCCCTCGCCTGTCACCCGGACCCCGACGAAGCGCGGCACATAGGTCGCGCCGCCCTTGCCGAAGGATTCCCACCCGCCCGACGCGATCATCTGCGCGCCGCAGCGCCCGTGGCTGCGCTCGCAGGCCGCACGGGAGGCATAACGCGGCGCCTTCTGCAGGAATTCGGCATGCGCATTGCGGTAGGCGAACTCGCATTGCTCCGCGCTGAGCCTGCCGGCCTCGACGCATTCGTCGCGCCGGACATAGAGCGCGCCGGGCGGCTGCGCCGCGAGATCGCCCGGTCCCGCCAGCGACAGGACGGGAGCGAGCGTGGCGACGCGGAGGGTGGCGAGGATGGAGGCAGGGATCATCATGCGATGCAACATAGTTACGATTGTGGCCGAACATTGCCTGGGCTCATCCTAAACGAACCGAGGCTCCCTTTTCAAAGCAGCGAGCGGCGCGAGGCGGCGAGCTCGCGCGTGGCGCCGTAGTCGATCTTGCCGTTGCCCAGCACCGGGATCGCCTGCGTCACCAGGATCGCGCGCGGCACCCAGAGCTCCGGAAAGCCCTGTGCCCGCGCGCCTTCGAGCAGGGCGGCGCGGTCGGCATCCGGCTTTTCGGTCACCAGGATGAGCTGCTCGCCCTTGCGCGGATCGGGCAGGCCCACGACGACGTGGTTCTGATCGGGCCAGAGTTTCGCGATCATCGTCTCGACCGCCGCCAAGGAGACCATCTCGCCCCCGAGCTTGGCAAAGCGCTTGGCCCGCCCGCGAATCGTGACGAAGCCGTCCTCGATCACCACGATGTCGCCGGTGTCGTGCCAGCCGCCTTCCGGCGGGACGATCCGGCCCGGCTGCGCCGGATCGAGATAGCCCGCCATGACGTTCGGCCCGCGCAGCCGCAGCCGCCCGCCCTCATGGATGCCCTCGACCGGGTCGAGCGCCGCCTCGAGCCCCGGCAGGATGCGGCCGACCGTGCTCTCGCGCAGCGCCCGCGGCGTATTGACGGCGATCACCGGCGAGCATTCCGTGCAGCCATAACCCTCCAGGATCGTGGTGCCGTAGGGCTCCCACATCCGCTTCGTCTCGGCCTTGACCCGCTCGGCCCCTGCGACGACGAAGCGGACGCTGCTGAGGTCGTCCTTGTCCGAGGCCCGGGCGTAACCCTGAAGGAAGGTGTCGGTCGCGAGCAGGAAGGTCGCCTTCATGTCGCGGATCAGCTTCGGCACCTGCTTGTAGTGAAGCGGGCTCGGATAGAGCACGACCTTCATGCCGTGCAGCAGCGGCACCAGCATCCCGGCCGTCAGCCCGAAGGAGTGGAAGGCCGGCAGCGGGTTCATGAAGATGTCCCGCTCCGAGATCGCGCCCCCGGCATGGGCGAAGACCTGCCTTGCATTGGAGACCAGGTTGGCGTGGCTGAGCACCACGCCCTTCGGCGTGCCCTCGGTGCCGGAGGTGAACAGGATCACGGCCGGATCGTCGGGCTTGGCCTCGTAGCGCCTGTGCGCCAGCCCGGGCGCCAGGCTCTGCAATGCGCCCCAGGCCTTGTCGAGACTGGTCACCTGCTTGCGGACGTCTTCGAGATAGATCACGCGCCGCCCCTCGCCGAGCGCGGCGATCTCGGCGTCGAGTTCGCCCTTCTCGACGAAGCGGCGGGAGGTCACGATGGTCCTGAGCTGCGCCAGCTCCCCCGCCGCCCGCAGGTTGCGCACGCCGGCGGTGAAGTTCAGCATCGCCGGCACCCGGCCATAGGCGAGGAGCGAGAACAGCGTCACCGCCATGCCCTGCATGTTCGGCAGCAGCACCCCGACATGTTCGCGCTCGTCCGTCAGCGCCGCGAGCTTGCGCCCCAGCACCAGCGCGCCCAGCACCAGCCGCCCATAGCTGATCGGCTGCCGCTCCGGATCTTCCAGCGCGATGCGACTCCTGCCGTGCCGTTCGATGGTCTGGAGCAGGGCGCGAAAGACGGTGACGCGGGCTGCGGCGGCGTCGAAGGTGGTGGCGGCCATGCCTGGCTCGTCTCCGGTCGGCGGTTCCTCGGCCGGTCAACGTAGTGCCATCGGCGCGGGTTGCAACGCTTGGCCGGCTTCACCCATGGAAGCCCTCACCCCGGGGAGCCGCTATCCGAATGCACCGATCTCGTGCTGGATCGCGCCCGAGATCTCACGGATCAGGGCGAACAGCTCGCCCATCGGCACGAGCACGTCGCGGTGCAGGGCCTCATAGGTCCCGCCTTCGCGCGGCCCGGGCGGCTCGCCGAAGTCGAGCCCCAGGGTCGGGTCGGGATCGCGGGGAAAGATCTCGCCGAGCAGCGCCAGCGACGCCGGCACGTCGAGGCGCAGCAGGCGCTCGAACAGCGCCTCGCGCGTGACGCCGGCATGCGGCCGGAAATCGGGCACATGCACCGCCTTGAGCCAGATCCGGTGCAGCGCCGCGAGCCGCAGCGCGTGCAGCGCCGCAAGCCTGACCGGCATGCGCGGCACGTCGTCGGCCGTGGCCCTGAGCTTCAGCGCGTCGGCGCTCAGCCGCCAGAACAGCCGCCTGAGCGCCGGCGCGAGCTCGAGCCCCGACAGCGCGTCCGCGACGGCGAGGAGTTCGTCGCGCCGCCCTTCCCTCACCGTCCGGCGCGCCCGGTCGAACCAGCTTCCCGGATCAAGCGTGTCGAGATAGGCGCGCAGCACGTCGAGGTCGCTATGGCCCATCGCATGGGCGGCGAGACGATAGGCCCGGTCGAAGCGGTCCGACTGCTCGCGCATCGCACCGAAGAGGTCGGGCGCGCGCGCCGCCGCATGGCCGATGCCGTGCAGGCTGTTGGCCATCCAGCCGAGCTGCTGCAGGATGGCGTTGTTCGGGATGGCGCGCAGTTCGCGGGGATGGCGGATGCGCGCGGGGCCCGCACCTTCCGTCTGCCGCGCTGCCGGGCGCGATCCGGTCTTGTCGAGCAGCGAGGGGCCGAAGGTGCCGATCAGCGCAGCATAGCCGGGATCGTCGACGAGCGCGTTCATTTCCTCGCGCACGGTCTGGAAGAACTCGCTGGCGAAATCCGGCTCGTCATAGATCGGATCGTCGCCGGCTTCGGGTGCCGCGAACACCGCTTCCGCGATCCGGCCGATCGTTGCGCCCGCCAATGCGGAGGTGCCGAACAGCAGATAGCCGTCGCTGCCCTGGAAGCTGGTCTCGCGCACCGTGGCGATGCCGGCCTTCGCGAAGGCCTGCCTGGCATAGGGCGGCTCGAGATAGGCCAGCCGGTCGGCCAGGCTGTCGGCATGGGCGCCGCGCCCGACCGATTCGCCATGCGTGTCGAAGATCACGAGTTCGACGCCGGTGAGCTCGTAGCGGGCGAGCAGTTCGCAAATGCGGATGCGCAGACGCTCGACCCAGAAGGTCGAGGCGACCTGCCCGACATAGCGCCCCGAGTCGGAGTAGCCGAACTGGATGCAGAGCCGGCCGTGCTGCTTGAGATAGTCGCGGAAATGCGGGCTGCGCAGCGCCTCGTCGATGATGCGCGGCCCCTGCTCCAGCGCATCCGAGGTCTCGAACAGCGGCGAGATCTCGACCTTGTCGGCGATGCCGAAGCGGCTCGCCAGCCAGAGCGCGCAGAGCAGCGTGTAGCCGGTCTCCGTCTCGGCGATCAGGAAACGCACCGGCCGCGAGCCGTCGACATGCTTCACGATCTGCGCGATCGTCATCATCATCCGCGCCGCCGAGGCCCGCTCGGCAGCGAGCCCCCCGAAATCGACGCCGACCGGCTCGACCTTGCCGAGCGCCGCATTGGCGGCGGCGAGGAACGCGCGTCGCTGAGCCGGCTCGGCCGGCTCGCCATCGGAGGGGATCACCCCGCGCAGCGCATTGTGGAGCTGCGAGGCGTTGAGCCGGAAATGCGGCAGCGCGATCGAGACGCCGTGAGCGACGACGCCCGCCCGCACAAGCGCCAGCACCAACCGGGACTTGTCGTCGGCGGTTGCCGCCAGGGCCTCGTCCAGCACCGCGAGCAGGCGCGACGAATCCGGCAGCGCCGTCTCGCGCTCATGCACCAGCGCCAGGGCAAAGGCCTGCAGCGCCTCCAGCGAAGGCTGCGTCCCGATCGGCGGAGCCAGAGCGAGCTGTCGCTGGACTGCGTCCCGTGCAGCGCCGACGAGGTTGCGCAGCGCCTCCGTCGCGGACATCTCGGGCAGCTTCTCGAGGATGCGGGCGAATTGCCCGTCCTTCGATTCAAGTCGGTAGCGCAGCGTGTCCCACCAGCCGATATCGGTGCGGCCGTCCGTGTCGCAGCCGACCCAGGAGGCCAGGATGACCGGGCGCGGCGCGAGGTGCGTCCACTCTTCCGGCCAGCGCCGCCGCGCCTCGGCGAGCAGGGCGGCATTGAGCCGGTCGATGGCGTCCCGCGCATGGCGCACGGCGAAGCGCGCCTGCTCGAACTCGTCCTGCAAGGTGATGCGCCCGTCGGGGCGGAAGCTCAGCGCCGGCGCGTCGATGACGGCGCCGGCAGCCTCGTCGCCCGAAGCGAGATCGGCCAGCGCATGCGCGAGCCGGCGCTGCATGCCGAAGGTCGGATGCGCGGTGAACACCGCGCCGAAGCGCGGCCGCTCGACCGCGGCGCGGAAGGCGGCGAAGGAATCGGCCTCCTCGCCCTGACGCCGCGCGATGGCCGCGAACGCTGCCGCCTCGTCCCGCTCGAGCCCGACATAATGCGCGAGGCGCCCAGCCCGCTCGCGCAACGCCCGGCGCCCGAGCAGCCGCACCAGCTCCCCGGCCGCCGCGACCGACAGCTCGCCCGAATCCATCAGCCGCGTCAGCCACAGCGTCACCCGCAGCACCGGATTGCCGAAGGGATCGTCGCGCGAGGCCAGCCGCGCCTGCTCGATCTTGTCCTGCAGGTCATCCGCCAGGGCAACGATGTCGACAGCCGGGATAGGCGCCTTTTCGATCGTTTCCGGCATGGCGATATCTCCCGATCCCGGCCCATGGCGCGCCGCCCGCGCTCTTCTTGCTGCATTGCAGCATTCCTTGCGGTGCGGGGCAAGCCCGGCGCGTGCCGGCGCTTCGATATTTTTACCCGGATTATATTGCCAGGAGGAAAGCGTCGCGCTAGAAGGCCCGCCAACCCAGGAAGCACCACGATGCCCCATCCGCCCATCCCGAACTGCACGGCCTTCCGGGGCGATGCCCGCCTCGCGCACGGTCCCCGTCCCGAGGTCGCTCTGGCCGTGAAGGCCGCGCTCGAATCCGATCCGACGGCCACGATCCTCGTCTTCGACGACGGAACCGGCCGCGCCGTCGACTTCGACCTGCGCGGCACCCCCCAAGACATCGTCGCGCGGCTGCAGGAGCCCCGCCCGCCTGCCGAACCCCTCGCCGGACCGCCCGCCGAGCGCGGCCGCGGCCGTCCGAAGCTGGGCGTCGTCGCCCGCGAGGTCACGCTGCTGCCGCGCCATTGGGAATGGCTCGCGGCGCAGCCCGGCGGCGCATCCCAGGCCCTGCGACGCCTCGTCGAGGAAGCGCGTCGCAGCGACGGCGGCCGCAGCCGGGCCCGGCAGGCACAGGAGACGGCCTATGCCTTCATCTCCGCCATGGCCGGCAACCGCGAAGGCTTCGAGGAAGCCTCCCGCGCGCTCTTCGCTGGCGACGCGGCAGGCTTCGCCGCTCACAGCCGCAGCTGGCCGCCGGATATCCGCGCCCATGCCGAAGCCCTCGCGGCCGATGCCCTGCCAGCCGGGTGAGACGATGCCGACCTATCTGGAGCCTAGTTGGGAAGCCGGGCGCGACCTCGTTCGCCGTGGCATTCCCGGCGAGGTGGTGATGCTCAACCTGCTGCGGCTGCGCCCGGTGGCGGATTATGCCGCGACGCCGGAGCTGGCGCCCGGCCGGCCGATCAGCGGCGCCGAAGCCTTCGAGCGCTATGTGGCGCATACCCGGCCGCATCTGGAGGCCAGCGGCGGCTCGCTCTTGTTCCTGGCCGAGGGCGGCCCGCTCCTCATCGGCCCGCAGACCGAGCGCTGGGACCGCGTCATGCTCGTGCGGCAGAGATCGGTGCAGGATTTCATCGCCTTCGCGGGCGATCCGGCCTATCTCGCCGGCCTCGGCCATCGCACGGCCGCCGTCGCGGATTCGCGGCTGCTGCCCCTCGTCGAATCGCCCCTGCCCGCCTGACGGCCAGCGTCCCGCCGCTCGCAGACGAAAACGCCGTGGCGGGCTGCGTGCGGCGCCATTGTCAGGGGCATGGTCGCCGGGCATAGCGCCGCCACCACCTCTCCGCGCATGACAGACGCCGCCCCATGACCACCCGCTTGAAATGGCTCGGCATTCTGTGCGGCCTGACGACATCGCTGATCTGGGGCGTCCAGGCCGTCGTCTCCCGCCACGCGATGCTGGCGGGGTTGTCGCCCGCCGACGTGACGATCCTGCGTTTCGTCGCAGCCTCCGCCGTGCTGATCCCCTGGGCGGCGACGCGCATCCGCCCCTTCCCCGTCGGCGCGCTCGGCTGGAAGCGCGCCTGGTTCATGGCGCTGCTGGTCGGCCCGCTCTACAGCCTGATTCTCGTTGGCGGCGCCTACTTCGCGCCGGCCCTGCACTCCTCGATCATCTCGCCGGGGCTGATCCCGGTCTTCACCGCCGCGCTGGTCTTCCTCGTCACCGGCGAACGCGCCGGGCGGATGCGGCTTGCCGGCCTCGGGGTCATCGTCATCGGCATCGCCATCTTCTCGCGCGACGCGCTGCTGGCGACGCCATCCCGGCCCGATGCCTGGATCGGCGACCTGCTCTTCGTTCTCATCGCCCTGATGTGGTCGGTCTTCGGCCTGCAGGCGCGGCGCTGGGGTGCGAGCTCGATCGAGGTCACGGTGGCGTCCTGCGTGCTGGCATTGCCGCTGCTCGGCGTCGTGGCGCTCGCCTTGCCGGTGCATATGATGCAGGCGCCGCTCGCCGAGCTGCTGCTCCAGGCGGTGTATCAGGGGGTGCTGGTCGGCGTCGTCGCGCTGTTTCTCTATGCCCGTACCGTCGCGATGCTCGGCGCGGCCCGGGCGACCCTGTTCCTGCCGCTGGTGCCGCTCGTCACGGCGAGCTGCAGCGCCCTCGTGCTGGGCGAATACCCCTCGCCGGCCGAGATCGCCGGCATGGCGGTCGTCGTCGCCGGGATGCTGGTCGCGTTCCGCTCGCCCTCGACCGGCTGATGCCGCGGCTCGGTCAGCCGTTCAGCCCTGGTGCCCCTTGGCGATCGGCTCGACATAGGAGAGGCCCATGTCCCACGGAAAATAGATCCAGGTGTCCTGGCTGACCTCGGTGACGAAAGTGTCGACCACGGGAACGCCGGCCGGCTTGGCATAGACCGTGGCGAAATGCGCGTTCGGCAGCATCTCGCGCACCACACGCGCCGTCTTGCCGGTATCCGTCAGGTCGTCGACGACCAGCACGCCCTTCCCCTTGCCGTCGCCGACCGCCTTGATGCTCGGCGCGACGTCCTTGAGTACCTTGAGCTCGGACTGGTTCTTGTAGTCGTGATAGCTCGCGATGCAGACCGTCTCGATCAGCCGCAGGCCGAGCTCGCGGCAGATGATCGCCGCCGGCACCAGCCCGCCGCGCGTGATGCAGACCATCGCCTCGAAGGGCCCCTTCTCCGCCAGCCGCCAGGCCAGCGCCCGGGCATCGCGGTGAAACTGGTCCCAGGAAACCGGGAAGGCCTTGTTCGAGGTCGGTTCGGCCATGGCGAGCGCTCCGGGCTGATCGCGGCGCCAAAGGCGCCCGTTCTCGACCGAAAACCCTATTGCAGGGCGACTGGCAAGACCCCGCCCGCCGCGATCCCCAGCGACACCGCCTCCGCTGGCGCTCCGGCCTCAGAATTCAGCCCAGCCGTCGCCGCCGCCGGCGGCGAGGCGCCGCGCCGGACGCATCACCGGCCGCGCCGCAGCCTCGACGCCGCCGACCGCAGCGGCAGTCTGATGAACGAGATGCGGACCGGCCTGCCGGCGCTCGCCGCCGAGCGTGAAGGACGAGACCATGGCCGTCAGCGCCTCGGTCTCCTGCTTGAGATCGCGCGCGACCTTGGCACTCTGGTCGGCCAGCAACGAGTTCTGCTGCGTGATCTCGTCCATATGCGCGACCGTGCGGGCCATCTCGTCAATGCCGTTGGCCTGCTCGGTCGTGGCCTGCGAGATCTCGCTGACCGTCACCGCGACCTTCGAGGCCGCATCGACGATCTCGCGCAGCGTCGTCCCGGCATCCTTGACCAGCCCGACACCGGCTTGAATCTGCTGCGCAGAGTTTGCGATCAAGGTCTTGACGCCGTTGGCGGATTCGCTGCAGCGCGCCGCCAGTGCCCGCACCTCGGTCGCCACCACCGCGAAGCCGCGCCCGGCGTCGCCGGCGCGCGCCGCCTCGACCGCGGCGTTCAGCGCCAGGAGGTTGGTCTGGAAGGCGATCTCGTCGATCATCGAGATGATCTCGGAGATGCCGGAGGAGGCCTTCTCGATGCGCCCCATCGCATCGACCGCTTCGGTGACGATCGCGCCGCCGCGTGCGGCGACCTCGCTCGCCTCGTTGCCGAGCTGGACCGCCATGCGCGAATTGCCGGCGCTGTGCTTGACGGAGGCGGCGAGCTGCTCGGTGGTCGCCGCCGTCTCCTGCAGGCTGGCGGCGTTCGCCTCGGTGCGCTCGGCGAGCTGCTGGCTGTCCGAGGTGATCTTCAGCGACGCCCCGTCGATCCGCTCCGAAATGTCGCGGACTGAAGCGACGACGCCGGCCAGCGTGTCGAGCAGGTCGTTGACGCCGGCGCAGAGCGTGGCGACCTCGCCGCTCTTGCCTTCCAGCGGAACGCGGCCCGTCAGATCCTTGTCCTTGGCGCGCGCGATGGTCTCGGAGGTTTCCTTGACCGCCGCCTCGAGCTGCTTGCCCTTGAATGTCGCGGTGATGTCGGTGGCGAACTTCACGACCTTGTAGGGTTGCCCCTGCGCGTTCAGGATCGGGTTGTAGCTCGCCTGGATCCAGATCTCCCTGCCGCCCTTGCCGATGCGCCTGTACTGGCCGGCATCGTATTCGCCGCGGCCGAGCCGATCCCAGAAAGCCTTGTAGGCGCTCGACTCGCGTTCCGCCGGATCGACGAACATGCGGTGATGCTGGCCAACGATCTCCGGCAGCGAATAGCCGAGCACGGCGAGGAAATTCTCGTTGGCATGCAGGATCTTGCCGTCGAGCCCGAATTCGATGACGGCCTGCGCCTTGTCGATCGCGGCGCGCTGGCCTTCCAGATCGGCGAGGCGGTTCTTCTGCTCGGTGATGTCGAAAGCGTACTTGACCACGCCAACCGGCTTGCCGCCCGCTCCGATGATCGGGTTGTAGCTCGCCTGGATCCAGACCTGCTTGCCGCCCTTCCCGACGCGCAGGTACTGTCCGCGCGAGAATTCGCCTCGGCCAAGATCCGCCCAGAACTGCTTGTAGGCTTCGCTGCCGCGCTCCTCGGGCAAGACGAACAGGCTGTGATGCTGGCCTTTCACCTCGGCGAGGGAGTACCCCATGACATTGAGGAAGTTCTCGTTGGCATCGAGCACCCTGCCTTCGAGGTCGAAGTGAATCACCGCTTGCGAGCGATTGATCGCGGCGATCTGCCCCGCATTGCGCCGGCCCGCCGAAAGACCTGAAAAGAACGACATCCATACCCCCTTGGCATGCCGCGCAGCCGATCGGCGCGCAGGCCGTCGTCAGATGAAAGCCGATGGGAATACCGCCCCGCGACGCCGCGGGAGCGGCCAGAACTCATTTTTAGGAAATCTAAAGTGCCTCGAAAACGGTTTACGAATACTTTACGACAAGAGAGGTCGTGCAATAATGATACAATCAGAATAGTCTAAATCGTCTTCGAGTAAAATATCGACAGAATTCAATCGCAAGAACGACAGCAATCGACGAACGGCACTGCCTCACTGAAGAGCGGCAATGACGACACGCGCAAAAGTTGCAACCCCTACTGCTCGTTACGAAACAGGTCTGCCATGGTCGCGGATCATCTTCTTCACATCCGCCATTGCAGCCTGGAGTTGCTGAGCATCCCGCGACCTCACCACAATGTTGGTATCGGGCCCCGTCTCCGACCAGAACGGATAGGAGCCGATCGACACGCCCGGATGGGCTTTCGCCACGGCAGCGAGCGGCCCGCCGATATCGCCTTCGCGCAGCCCCGCCTGCACCGTCTCGGAGAGGATCTTGGCGCCGGTCGTCAAGGTCGGCGCCACGACGTCGAGCATCGCCTGCATGATCGACGGTACGCCGGCCATGACATAGACGTTGCCGATATTGAAGCCCGGCGCCTTCGAGATCGAGTTCGCGATCAGCTCGGCGCCTGCGGGAATCCGCGTCATCCGCATCCGCGCCTCGTTCAGGTCCTCGGCGGAAAAGCGCTCGCGCATCATGGCGACCGCGCGCGGATCGTAGTCGATCGGCACGCCGAAGGCGGCAGCCACCGAATCGGCCGTGATGTCGTCATGGGTCGGGCCGATGCCCCCCGTGGTGAAGACATAGGTGTAGCGGGCCCGCAGCGCGTTCAGCGCCGCCACGATTTCGTCGGTCACGTCCGGCACCACCCGGACCTCGCGCAGCTCGATGCCGATATTGGTCAGGTATTCGGCGATGTAGCCGATGTTCTTGTCCTTGGTCCGCCCCGACAGGATTTCGTCGCCGATGACGAGGATCGCCGCGGTCACGATCACCGGGGGCTGACTGTTCTGGCTTGCGGACATGGTGGCGCTCCTGACCTGACGGACCAAGAGCTATGATGCGGCGAGGCTTTGCTCAAGCATGACCGGTTGCACGCCGGCCATGACCGTCTTGCGCGATCAGGTGGCCTCGCGCTCGAACAGCATGTTCATGCGCGTCTGGCGGACCAGCCGGTAACCGCTGCGCTTCAGCAGCCCGGCGAGATCGCTCTGCCAGCGCTGGCGCGAATCCTCGATGACGATGAAGCCGGGCCAGAGCGAAGGCGGCGCATCCCGCAGGAAGGGCTCCAGGATCAGGTCCTCGGCGCCCTCCACGTCGAGCTTGATCGCGTCGATGCGCTCGTAGCCCTCGCCTTCCACCAGCGCCAGCAGCGTCATGGCCGGCACTTTCACCGGGCTCGCCGTCGTCGAGTTGAGGATGCGCACGCTCGATTCGCCGCGATTGGCCGGGTCGATGAACAGCGTCAGCTCGCCGGGCTTGTCGGCCAGGGCGCAGGCCACCGCCTTGACGGTGCCGAACGGGTTCTGGGCGATGTTGTAGGCAAGCCGGGCGAAGACGTCCGGCTGGGGTTCGACCGCCAGGATGCGCGCCCTGCGCCCGGCCCGAGCCGCGACGAACAGCGAATAGGCGCCGATATTCGCGCCGACATCGATGAAGGTGAAGCCCTCGTGCATCCGCGAGGCCAGCATCTCGCGCTCGACCGGATCGAAATATTGCGGCGTGAACAGCACCCGCTTCTCGCAGACGTTGCCGTCCGGATAGAGCCGCATCTTGGCGCCGAGCGCCTCGATGTCGACCGGGGTGCCCTCGAGCGAGCGCAGGCCGATCCGGCGCAAGGCGTAGGCGCTCTTACGGCCGAGGAAATTGTCCGGCGCAGCGCGCGTCCGGTTGATGATGCGCGCCAGAAAGGGCTTCGGCGCGAAGGCGCCGAAGGGCTGCTCTTCCGCCGGGGATGGAGTGGTGATGGCCATTGCGGCAGCCTGATACACCCTGCGGCAGCGCAATGCCAGCCATTCGCGTGCGCCTGCACGCTTCCGGCTTGCCTCGAACGCCAAACGCAATAGATATGGGGCAAGGAGTTCCCCGCGCGCGATGACATTCGAAGACACCATCGGCCGCTCGCGTCCGCGCGAGCCCGCCATCAAGATTCACGGGGCCGAGGCCTTCGCGGCCATGCACAAGGCCGGCCGGCTCACGGCCGCGGGCCTCGACATGCTCGGCGCCTACGTCAAGCCCGGGGTGACGACCCAGCGCCTCGACGATCTCGCCTTCCAGTTCGCCATGGACAACGGCGCCTACCCGGCGACGCTGTTCTACCGCGGCTACACCAAGTCGATCTGCACCTCGATCAACCATGTCGTCTGCCACGGCATCCCCGACGACAAGCCTCTGCGCGAAGGCGACATCCTCAACATCGACTACACGCTGATCGTCGACGGCTGGCACGGCGATTCCAGCCGCATGTACGGCGTCGGGGAGATCTCGCGGAAGGCCGAAAGGCTGATCGAGATCACCTATGAAAGCCTGCTGCGCGGCATCAAGGCCGTGCGCGCCGGCGCCACCACCGGCGATATCGGCTTCGCCATCCAGCGCTATGCCGAGGCCGAACGCTGCTCCGTCGTCCGGGACTTCTGCGGCCACGGCATCGGCCAGCTCTTCCACGACGCGCCGAACATCCTGCACTACGGCAGCCCCGGCGAGGGCGTCGAGCTCAAGGCAGGCATGGTCTTCACCATCGAGCCGATGATCAATCTCGGCAAGCCGGGCGTGAAGGTTCTCTCCGACGGCTGGACGGCGGTGACCCGCGACCGCTCGCTCTCGGCCCAGTTCGAGCATCAGATCGGCGTCACCGAGCAGGGCTGCGAGATCTTCACGCTCTCGCCGGGCGGCCTCGACAATCCGCTCGCCGCGCGATGAGCCAGCGCCCGGGCAAGGGATCGCGCAAAGCCTCCTCGCCCGCGGGTCTCTTCGCCGAGTCGGCCGCCCCCATGGCTGCGGCCGCCCCCCATTATCACGGCCATCGCGAGCGGCTGCGCGCCCGTTTCCAGGAGGCCGGCGCCGATGCGCTGCCCGACTACGAGCTGCTGGAGCTGCTGCTCTTCCGCTCCATCCCGCAGCGTGACGTCAAGCCTCTCGCCAAGGAACTGGTGCAGCGCTTCGGCTCCTTCGCCGAGGTCCTGGCCGCTCCAATCGCCCGCCTGACCGAGGTCAAGGGCGTCGGCGAAGGCGTGGCGCTCGATCTCAAGATCGTCGAGGCGGCGCTCCGGCGCATGGCGAAAGGCGCCGTCGCCAAGCGCACCGTCCTCTCCTCCTGGTCCTCGGTCATCGATTACTGCCGGATGGCGATGGCCTTCGCCGAGCGGGAACAATTCCGCATCCTCTTCCTCGACAAGAAGAACGCCCTGATCGCGGATGAGGTGCAGCAGACCGGCACGGTCGACCACACCCCGGTCTATCCGCGCGAGGTGATGCGCCGGGCGCTCGAGCTCTCGGCCTCGGCGATCATCCTCGTCCACAACCATCCCACTCAACCTATTTCCATCACGCTCGATCACGCTCCTAACCGTTG
>NZ_MKSQ01000018.1 GCF_001898115.1 Allobosea sp. 67-29
ACCGCCTCGATCTCGCGCTCGAACTGCATGGTCATCTTCATCAACCAGATCCGCATGAAGATCGGCGTGATGTACGGCTCGCCGGAGACGACCACGGGCGGCAACGCGCTCAAGTTCTACGCCTCGGTCCGTCTCGACATCCGCCGCATTTCAACGCTGAAGGAGCGTGACGAGGCCACCGGCAACCAGGTCCGCGTCAAGGTCGTCAAGAACAAGGTCGCGCCCCCCTTCAAGCAGGTCGAGTTCGACATCATGTTCGGCGAGGGCATCTCCAAGGTCGGCGAACTGATCGACCTCGGCGTCAAGGCCGGCATGGTCGAGAAATCCGGCGCCTGGTTCTCCTTCGACAGCCAGCGTCTCGGCCAGGGCCGCGAGAACGCCAAGAGCTTCCTCAAGGCCAATCCCGACATGGCTGCGAAGATCGAGGCCACCATCCGCCAGAATTCCGGGCTGGTCGCCGACCGCATCCTCGACGAGGCCAATCCGACCGACGACGATCTCGACGAAGGCGAGGCCTGAGACGCAACCGGCCCGAAGCGAATGGAGGGGCGGCCTGCGGGCCGCCCTTTTCGTTTGAACGCTGGGAGCTTTCCCGGCCATGCGCCCCGTCAAGCTTTCTGGACAGGCGCGGGCCGCCTGACTAGAACCGGTCGTTCCCGCCGGGCTCTCGCCCGGCCTTGCCCGTTTATGAGAAGCGCAAGAAGCGATGAGCGGCGTCAACGATATCCGGTCGACCTTCCTCGACTACTTCAAGTCCCAGGGCCATGAGGTCGTGGCTTCGAGCCCGCTCGTGCCGCGCAACGACCCGACGCTGATGTTCGCCAATTCGGGCATGGTGCAGTTCAAGAACGTCTTCACCGGCCAGGAGAAGCGTCCCTATTCGCGCGCCACCACCGCGCAGAAATGCGTCCGCGCCGGCGGCAAGCACAACGACCTCGACAATGTCGGCTACACCGCCCGCCACCACACCTTCTTCGAGATGCTGGGGAACTTCTCCTTCGGCGACTATTTCAAGGAACAGGCGATCAACCACGCCTGGACGCTGGTCACCCGCGAGTTCGGCCTGCCCAAGGACAAGCTCCTCGTCACCGTCTATTCCGAGGACGACGAGGCGCATGCGCTCTGGAAGAAGATCGCCGGCCTGACCGACGACAAGATCATCCGCATCCCGACCTCGGCGAATTTCTGGCGTATGGGCGATACTGGTCCCTGCGGCCCCTGCTCCGAGATCTTCTACGACCATGGCGACCACATCTGGGGCGGCCCGCCGGGCTCGCCCGAGGAGGACGGTGATCGCTTCATCGAGATCTGGAACCTCGTCTTCATGCAATACGAGGAAGCCGCGGGCGGCATCCGCACCGACCTGCCCCGCCCCTCGATCGACACCGGCATGGGGCTGGAGCGCATCGCGGCCGTGCTCCAGGGCACGCATGACAACTACAATATCGACCTCTTCCGCGCCCTGATCACCGCGATCGCCGACCTGACCTCGGTCGATCCGGACGGCCCGATGAAGGCGAGCCATCGCGTCATTGCCGACCATCTGCGCTGCTCCGCCTTCCTGATCGCCGACGGCGTGCTGCCCTCGAACGAAGGCCGCGGCTACGTGCTGCGCCGGATCATGCGCCGCGGCATGCGCCATGCGCAGCTTCTGGGCGCCAAGGAGCCGCTGCTCTACAAGCTCGTGCCGGCGCTCACCCGCGAGATGGGCCGTGCCTACCCCGAGCTGCTGCGCGCCGAGGCGCTGATCACTGAGACGCTGAAGCTGGAGGAAACCCGTTTCCGCACCACGCTGGCCCGCGGCCTTACCCTGCTCGACGACGCCTCGAAGGACCTGACCGCCGGCCAGAGCCTCAAGGGCGACGTCGCCTTCACGCTCTACGACACCTACGGCTTCCCGCTCGATCTGACGCAGGACGCGCTGCGCGCCCGCGAGATCACGGTCGACGTCGAGGGCTTCGATGCCGCGATGCAGCAGCAGAAGGCCAAGGCGCGCGCCGCCTGGTCCGGCTCCGGCGAGGCTGCCACCGAGACCCTCTGGTTCCCGCTGCGCGACAAGGTCGGCGCGACCGAATTCCTCGGCTACGACACCGAGACCGCCGAGGGCGTCGTCACCGCGCTGATCCGCGACAATGCCGAGGTCCAGTCGCTGAAGGCGGGCGAGAGCGGCTTCATGCTCGTCAACCAGACCCCGTTCTACGGCGAGTCCGGCGGCCAGGTGGGTGACGCCGGCATCGTCAAGGCGCCGGGTACTGTGGCCGAGGTCTCGGATGTCCAGAAGAAGCTCGGCGACGTCTTCGCCCATAGCGTCACGGTCAAGGAAGGCGAATTGAAGCTCGGCGCGGCCGTCGAGCTCGTCGTCGACCATGAGCGCCGCACCGCGATCCGGGCCAACCATTCGGCGACGCACCTGCTGCACGAGGCGCTGCGCCTCGTGCTGGGCGACCATGTCGCTCAGAAGGGCTCGCTGGTCTCGCCGGATCGGCTGCGCTTCGACTTCTCGCATCCCAAGCCGATCAGCGACGAGGAGCTGCGCGAGGTCGAAGAGATCGCCAATGCGATCGTCCTCCAGAACGCGCCGGTGACGACGCGCCTGATGAGCGTCGACGAGGCGATCGCCTCGGGCGCCCGCGCGCTCTTCGGCGAGAAATACGGCGACGAGGTCCGCGTCGTCGCAATGGGCACCAACCCCGTCGGCAAAGCCTATTCGGTCGAGCTCTGCGGCGGCACCCATGCCTCGCGCACCGGCGATATCGGCCTTGTCAGTATCGTCGGCGAGGGCGCCGTCGCGGCCGGCGTGCGCCGCCTCGAAGCCATGACCGGCAAGGGCGCGCGCCTGCGCCTCAACGAGGAATCGCGCCTGCTGGAAGGGCTGGCCAGCCTGCTCAAGGTTCCCGCTTCCGAGGCTGGGAACCGCCTCGCCGCCCTGATCGAGGAGCGTCGCAAGCTCGATCGCGAACTGACCGAGGCTCGCAAGAAGCTCGCCATGGGCGGCGGCGGCGCGACCGAGGATCCGGTCCGCGAGATCGCCGGTGCCAGGCTGCTGGCGCGCGCCGTCTCGGGCATCGAGATGAAGGACCTCAAGAGCCTCGCCGACGAGGCCAAGGCGCGCGTCGGCTCCGGCGTCGTCGCCATCGTCGGCGTCGCCGATGACGGCAAGGCCGGTGTCGTCGTCGGCGTCACGCCCGATCTGACCGAGCGTTTCGACGCGGTCGCGCTCGTGCGCGCGGCCTCCGAACAGCTTGGCGGCAAGGGCGGCGGCGGCCGCCGCGACATGGCCCAGGCCGGTGGCCCCGACGGCAGCAGGGCGCAGGCCGCGCTCGACGCCGTCGCCGCCGCGATGGGCTGATGCGAACCGGGAAGAGCGCGACCTCTCGGGGCGCCCTCTCCCGCCGCGCGCTGCTGATGGCGACGGGCCTCTGGCCGGTCGCCGCTTCGGCCCAGAAGCAGCAGAAGCCGGCTTCTCGTCCGCCGCAGCCTTCGCTTTCGGCGGCGCGTAGCATCATGGCCGGTGCCCCGCTCAGCGTCTTCCTGAGCAACGCGCCGAAGGGCGCACGCCTTGCCATCGCCCGGCCGGACGATCCCGACGACAAGGCGATCGTGGTTTTCCAGCCGAAGAATACCGTGCCGGCCCTGCAGACCCCGGGCGCGGTCGGCTCCTACGAATTGCGGCTGACTGTCGAGAAGGACGGCGTGCCGCACATCCTGGCTCGCCAGCCGCTCGTCACCACCGAGCCGAGCGCGACGCTGGCCGCTCCCGAGCGCGTCGGGCACAGCCAGGCGCTGCCGGTGCGCGGCATCGGTCCGAATGGCGAGCACGACCGCGTCATGCTGGTGAAACCCGATGCACCGCTCGACGCAGAGGGGCCGCGCTTCTTCCCGGCGGAGAATGTCGAGGCGACGCTGGACGCTCCGGAACAGCCGGGCGTCTATGAACTGCGCTATCTGATGAACGCGCCGGTCAGCGGCCTGACCATCCTGGCGCGCCGGCCGATCAGGGTCGAATAAGCCGGGGCTCCACGCCAGCGATCAGGCTCCGGCAATCTTCATCGCCCCTGCTGTCCGGCCGCAACGTTGGGAGGTCGGCCATGAGCATCGAGAGGGATACCCGTTTCTGGGATCGAGCCTCGCGCCGTTATGCCAGCGCTGCCATTGCAGACCAGGCCGGCTATGACCGCACGCTCGCGCGCACCCGTGCCCTGCTGAAGCCGGAAAGCAGGGTTCTGGAACTGGGCTGCGGCACCGGCACGACGGCCCTCCGCCTTGCAACGGACGTCAGGGAGTACGTCGCCGCCGATCTCTCGCCCGGCATGATCGCCATCGCGGAAGAACGCCAGTCCGGCGGCACCGGCGCCCTCGCCGGCCTGCGCTTCCGCGTGGCCACGGCGGAGGCGCTGAAGCGCGATGCCGCATCCTTCGACGCCGTCCTCGGCTTCAACTATCTGCATCTGGTCCGAGATCTGCCGGGCACGCTGCGGCACATCCACGCCCTGCTCTCCGACGATGGCCTGTTCATATCGAAGACGCCCTGCGTCGGGGATATGGGCCCGCTGGTCGGCCGCGTCGCGCTGCCGCTCATGCGGGCGCTTCGCCTCGCGCCCTTTGCCGCGGTCTTCCGCGCCGACATGCTGAGGGCCCGGATCGTCGCGGCCGGCTTCGACATTCTGGCGATCGAGAACCATGCGACGAAAGGCCGGGACCGCCGTCCCTACATCGTCGCCCGGAAGCGCCGTTGATAGGGGGCGAGGCGAACCCGACCTGCGGCGGAGAGGGATTCGCTCCGCCCGCGCAACCGCCGGGCGACGAACAAAACCGCCGAGGCCTGAGGCTGCCCCGCGAACGGCCGGGCGGAGCCCCCCGCCGGACCGATCAAGCGAGCCGTATCAGAAGCGCTGGATGCAGCGACGCTGGCGTTCCGTGGACTGGCCGTGCCGGCCTCTGAGGCCCGGATTCGTGCCGCCCGTGACCTCGAGAATCTGGCCGCGCGGGCACCTGCCATTGTCCACCAGCACCTTGTGGCCCGGCAGGATCAATCCCTTGGCAGGTTCCCGGCGATAGATCTGCTGGGCTGCAGCCGGTCCCGCCAGCAAGGCAAGCGACAAGACAACTCCCAGAGCGGCGCAGCGCGTCATCGACGATCCCCCATTTCGAGCAACGCTAGCATCGGCGACGGGATCGTCACAGTCGGCCGAAAGTCGGGGTAGGCCGACCGGAGCCGGATGGGCGTGGCTGGAATCCAGCCGCATGGCCGATGCGATGCGGATCGGCCCGCCCGCCTTGGCAGGCCCTGCTCGATATCTTTTCGGCGTCACCGCCTGGAGCCGCGCACGAAAAAGCCCGGCCTCGCGGCCGGGCTTTCTCAAAGCACGCTGGCGGCAGCTTCAGGCGGCCATCGCCTTCTTCATGTTCTCGCTGACCTTCTCG
Source organism: Allobosea sp. 67-29 (assembly GCF_001898115.1). Lineage (GTDB taxonomy): Bacteria > Pseudomonadota > Alphaproteobacteria > Rhizobiales > Beijerinckiaceae > Allobosea. The sequence continues at coordinate 5,425 of NZ_MKSQ01000018.1, forward strand.
AGGAAGCCGGTGGTCGAGAGCCACTTCTGGTCGGCCCCGACGAGCAGCGCCAGATCCTTGGTCATGTCGCCGGCCTCGACCGTGTCGACCGTGACCTTCTCCAGCAGCGCGGCGAACTTGGCGAGCTCCGCATTGTTGTCGAGCTTGGCACGGTGGGCGAGGCCACGCGTCCAGGCGAAGATCGAGGCGATCGAGTTGGTCGAGGTTTCCCGGCCCTTCTGGTGCTCGCGATAATGGCGGGTGACGGTGCCGTGCGCGGCCTCGGCCTCGACGGTCTTGCCGTCCGGCGTCATCAGCACGGAGGTCATCAGGCCGAGCGAGCCGAAGCCCTGCGCCACGGTGTCCGACTGCACGTCGCCGTCGTAGTTCTTGCAGGCCCAGACATAGCCGCCCGACCACTTCATCGCCGAGGCCACCATGTCGTCGATCAGGCGGTGCTCGTAGGTGATGCCGAGCTTGTCGAATTCGGCCTTGAACTCCTTCTCGTAGATCTCCTGGAAGATGTCCTTGAAGCGGCCGTCATAGGTCTTGAGGATCGTGTTCTTGGTCGAGAGATAGACCGGGTACTTGCGCATCAGGCCGTAGTTCAGCGAGGCGCGGGCGAAGTCGCGGATCGAGTCGTCGAGGTTGTACATCGCCATGGCGACGCCGGCGTCGGGAGCCTTGAAGACCTCCTTCTCGATGACATTGCCGTCCTCGCCGACGAACTTGATCGAGAGCGTGCCCTTGCCCGGGAACTTGAAGTCGGTGGCGCGATACTGGTCGCCGAAGGCGTGGCGGCCGATGACGATCGGCTGGGTCCAGCCCGGCACCAGGCGCGGCACGTTCTTGCAGATGATCGGCTCGCGGAAGATGACGCCGCCGAGGATGTTGCGGATCGTGCCGTTCGGCGACTTCCACATCTCCTTGAGGTTGAACTCCTTCACGCGGGCTTCGTCCGGCGTGATGGTCGCGCACTTGACGGCGACGCCATGCTTCTTGGTAGCGTTGGCGGCGTCGATGGTGACCTGGTCGTTGGTCGCGTCGCGGTTCTCGACGGAGAGGTCGTAATACTCGAGCTCGAGGTCGAGATAGGGGAAGATCAGCGTGTCCTTGATCTTCTGCCAGATGATCCGGGTCATCTCGTCGCCGTCCATGTCGACGACCGGGTTGGCGACCTTGATCTTGCTCATGCGATGACCCCTGTGCTCTCCAGATAGAACGTCCGTGCCCTGGCGTGTCGCCACGGCCCGCGGCTGGTGGCTTCCTAGAGCATGTTCCGCAAACGGGAAAGCGCAGCTTTCGGGCAATGCCGCTGTCCGCGCAGCCTTGCTGCACTGCCGCAAAATCGGCACCTTCCTCGCCTAGCCTGCAATGCCGCTCGTCATAGCGACAGGACGAACGACGTGTCCCACCGCCTCGTGTTTCCCAAGGCAGCCCTTCCGGCGGCGTGCGTGATCGCCGGCCTGCTGTCCGCCGGCCCCGCTGGCGCGCAGGCGCCGGTGCCCGACGGCGCGATCCAGTTGCCCATTCCGCGCGGCGCCCTGATGGATCCGGACGCCAATGCCATGGATGCCGGTGCGCCGGCCGCCACCGATCCCGACGCGGTCGTCTTCAACCCCGCGCTCGCGGCGATCGGCCGCGCCAATGTCGCTTCCGGCGCCCATCTGCGCGCCCGCGCGCCGATTCCGGTCGATATCATTCGCAAGGGCTTCGCCGCGCGCGAAAGCATGGCCCTCCCCCAGCAGGACCGCTCGGTCGGGTTCAAGCTCGGCAAGGACGTCTTCTCGCTTTCGACCAGCCTGACCACGCCGGCCCAGCAAGGGGCGTCGCGCGACGCCCGCCTGGACTGGCGTTGGGCGCAGCCCGCCTCGGCCGGTCCCGGGCTGATCTGGGGCGTCTCGACCGGAGGCACGGGAGCGGTCGGCGGCAATCCCGAGCAGACCGGCGACGCAATGATCGGCTACCGCCAGGAGCTCCTGCCGCACCTGATGCTGACGACCCAGCTCGGCATGGCCGGCAACTATGTCTTCGCCGCGGGCGATGGCTTCCACTCGGCGCTGACACCGGAGGTCAAGCTCTCGGTCGATCTGGCGAGAATGGCCGACTTGCCCTGGCAGGCCTCGTTCGACCTCGCCCTGGCGCGCAAGCTGCCGCTGGTCGCGAGCGACTACGAGACCCGCGGCACGGCGCTGCTGTCGTTGAAATACAAGTGGCAGTGATTTGAGGCAGGCCGCAGGCTCATGGCGGCCTGCGGCAGGCGCCCTTCCCCCGCACCGGCCGGCGCTCTAGCCTCCCGGGCATGACGCAGTCCACTCCCTCCAAATTCGCTCTCGTCACCGGCGGCACGCGCGGCATCGGCGCCGGAGCCGCCCTTTCCCTCGCCAAGGCCGGCTACGAAGTCCTCGCCACCGGTCTCACCGCCGAGGAGGTCGCGATGGCGCCGGCTCATCCGGCGATCCGCCACGCGCGTCTCGACGTCACCCGCGACGACGAGGTCGCCGCCATCGTCGCTGCCTGCCCGCGGCTCGATGCGCTGGTGAACTGCGCAGGCATGATCCAGCGCGGCGGCAAGGAATTCGAGATCGACGCCTTCCGGCTGACGATCGAGGTCAACCTCAACGGCACGATGCGGATGTGCCTGGCCGCGAAGGACAAGCTCGCCGCCGGCGGAGCGGGCCAGGCCGGCGGCGCCATCGTCAACACCGCCTCGATGCTGACCTTTCACGGTTCGCCCTTCGCTCCGGGCTATGCCGCCTCGAAGGGCGGCGTCGGGCAACTGACCAAGTCGCTCGCGGCGGCCTGGGCCCCCGCCGGCATTCGGGTCAATGCGGTGGCGCCCGGATGGATCGAGACGGAGCTGACGCGGCCGCTCGTCGAGGACGCGGCGCGATCCGCTCCGATTCTCGCGCGCACGCCGATGGGCCGCTGGGGCAAGCCCGGAGATGTCGGCGGCGCCATCGCCTTTCTGCTCTCGGACGAGGCGCAGTTCATCACGGGCGCGATCCTGCCGGTCGACGGCGGCTATCTGACGCTCTGAAGTGAAGATATTTCAACAGGTTGAATGCAGATCCTGAATCGATCTGCGCACCGGTTGAATCAAAAGCTCAACGGGAGAGACGCCATGAGCACCACGAACCCGATGCCCGTCGCCGCCACGCAGGAAGAGCGCTGGACACCCTATCGCCACGCCCAGCCGAAGGAATCGCCGCCGGAGCTGGTGGTGCCGAACGTGATCCCGACGGACGAGCGCGTCTGGGTACCCGTCGACGACAACGTCTGGTTTCGTCCGCTGCTGCTCTGCGTATCCCGTGGATACTGGATGAACCTGCTCAAGGTGCGCCGTGCCGGCGTGCTTTCGCGTCATCGCCATCCGCTGCCGGTCCATGGTTACGTGCTCAAGGGCAAATGGCGCTACCTCGAGCACGACTGGGTCGCGACCGAAGGCTCCTATGTCTACGAGGCTCCGGGCGAGACGCACACGCTGGTGGTCGACCCCGACGTCGAGGAGATGATCACCATGTTCCAGGTCAACGGCGCCATGATCTATGTCGATCCGGACGGCAAGTGCCTAGGCTATGACGACGTCTTCACCCGTATCGACAAGTGCCGGGCGCACTACGAGCGGAATGGTCTCGGCGCGGAGTATGTCGACCAGTTCATCCGGTAGGTGGCGTCGTCGCCGGAGCGGTTCAGCGCCCGAGCTTCGCCAGTTCCACGGCAGCGCGCAGTTCGATATGCGCCAGGACATCGTCGAGGCGCGGATCGTCCGTCGTCTCGCGCCGCAGCGCCAGCGCCTGCCGGATGCGCTCCAGCTCCGACGGCAGCACGCGGCCGGCGAGGAGCGCCGCCTTCAGCCGGTCGAGCCCGTCGAGCAGGTCATGGCCACGCCGCGCTTCCCGGCGCTTGCGTTCCTGCTGATCCTCATCGGCCTGAAGCGCGAGAAGCGTGTCGAGCGGGCCAGCCGCCGCGACCCCGGCGTTGCGCACGGGGGCTTCGCTCCCGGCGGCCGGAAGCGCGAAGGACGATCCCCCCGTACGCTTCGCGGAGTTGGCCTTGCCGGCGCCGGAAACAGGCGCACGCTGGTCGATCCTGATCATGGCGGCCTCTCGGGAGCGTCGGATCGGGGCAGAAAGCCGATCTTCGGGCCATCCGACGCGCGAACTCAAACAGTTAACGAAAGCTTGGCGCGGCAGGGTTAACAGCCGGTAAATCGCCCGGCAGAATCTGCCGCCCCGGCAGGATCGGCAGCCTGCAGCCGCCACGGCGACACTCGCCGCACGCGAGCAAGAGACTGACGAAAAAGCGCTTTCGCTTTCCCGACGATCTGGCACGCCCCTCGCAAGGCGATGTCCGGATTCGCTCGAGGACATCGGAAGCCATGTTTCGCCTGCCCGCCCTGAGATCGCTGATGCGGCCGCTCGTCGGCCTGCTCGCGCTCGGCCTCAGCCTGCCGGCGCAGCCTGCCTTCGCACTCTCCCGCATCAAGGATCTGGCCTCGGTCGAAGGCGTGCGCTCCAACCAGCTCCTCGGCTACGGCATCGTGGTGGGCCTGAACGGCACCGGCGACACCCTCAACAACACGCCTTTCACCAAGCAGTCGCTGCAGGCGATGCTGGAGCGGCTCGGCGTCAACACCCGCGGCGCCAACATGCGCACCGCCAACGTCGCGGCCGTGATGGTCACCGCCAACCTGCCGCCCTTCGCGACCCAGGGTACCCGCGTCGACGTCACCGTCTCGGCCATGGGCGATTCCAAGTCGCTCCAGGGTGGCACCCTGCTGGTGACGCCGCTGCTCGGCGCCGATGGCGAGGTCTATGCCGTGTCGCAGGGGCCTGTCGCGATCTCGGGCTTCTCGGCCGAGGGCGAGGCCAGCAAGATCACGCGCGGCGTCCCGACGGTGGGGCGCATCGCCAATGGCGGCGTCGTCGAGCGCGAGATCGATTTTGCGCTCAACAAGCTCCAGACGCTGCGCCTGTCGCTGCGCAACCCGGACCTCACCACGGCTCGCCGTGTCGCCGCGGCGATCAACGATTTCATCGGCGGCGATTCCGCCGAGCCGACCGACCCGTCGACCGTCGCCCTGCAGATCCCGCCCCGCTTCAAGGGCAACATGATCAAGCTGCTGACGGATATCGAGCAGTTGCGCGTCGAGCCCGACCAGGGAGCCCGCGTCGTCATCGACGAGCGTTCGGGCATCATCGTGATGGGCAAGGATGTTCGCGTTTCCACCGTCGCGGTGGCGCAGGGCAATCTCACAGTCACGATCAGCGAGCAGCCGCAGGTCTCGCAACCGGAGCAGTTCTCCCGCGGACAGACGGTCGTCACCCCGCGGACCAGCGTCAAGGTCGACACGCAAGGCGGCAACAAGCTCGCCCTCGTCAAGGAAAGCGTGACCCTGGCCGAACTGGTCGACGGGCTCAACGCGCTGGGCATCGGCCCGCGCGACCTTATCGCGATCCTCCAGGCCATCAAGTCGGCCGGAGCACTGCAAGCCGAAATCGAGGTGATGTGATGACCGCCGCGCTCGCTCTCCCCGCCGCCAACCTCGCACTCGGCGTCGCCGGCAAGGTCGTCGACGGCATCGCCAACGCACTCGACCCCGCAAAGGCGAAGGCCAAGAAGCAGGCCGACGACTTCGAGACCATGTTCCTCGAGCAGATGACCCAGCACATGTTCACCAACATGGGTGCCGAGGGCCCGCTCGGCGACAATGGCACGGGCGGCGATGTCTGGCGTTCGCAGCTTACCCAGGCCTACGCCAAGCAGATCCAGCAATCGGGCGGCATCGGCGTCTCCGATCAGATCCTGCGCGAGATGCTCAACCTGCAAGCCCAGTCCTCGGCCGGAGCGTGAGGATGACGACGGCAGGACGCATCCTCGACGAGCGGCCGCGCATTTCCGGCGTGGGCGAGGCCCGAACCCTGGTGGAGACGGTGCTGGAAGCGCTCGCGGCACTGGCGCATCTCGTCGGCGAGGAGACCGAGCTGGTGCGCGCCGGCCGGTTGCCTGAGGCGATGACGCGCGAGCCGCGCAAGACCGAGCTCGCCGGCGTCTACATGCGCGGCGTCGAGCAGGTGAAGCTCAATGCGGTGGCGCTCGCCCGTTTCGCGCCCGAGCAGGTAAAGCGGCTGAAAGAGGCCCATCGCGCCTTCCAGGGGCTGATCGAGACCAACCAGATCGTGCTGGCGACGGCGCGAGCCGTCTCGGAATCCGTGATCCGCGACCTCGCGGCCGATGCCAACAAGCCGATGCGGGCCAATGCCTACGGCCCCACGGCGACGGTCGGCGCCGGCGTCTTCGCCCGCCCGAACTCCGGGCCTCTGGTGGTCTCCCGGCGGCTCTGAGCCTCGCGCGCGAGGCAGCCGGTCCGCACGCCCTGCCTGAGAAGCCGGCCGGCCGCCGCGACGCGGCTTTGGTTAACGCCCGGTATAGATCGGGCGCTGCCATGGACACTCTCAATATTTACCTAATTTTCTAACGTCGGATTCAATCATTTCCGGCAGTATCGTCAGGATCGGATGGGTGTGCCCTGTCCGCAACGCGGCGACGAAGCGGCGCGACGGCGCCGTGTACAGCTCCAGAAGGAGTGCGATATGGACTTTGGTAATGTCCCGAAGGTTGCCGCCGCAACCGGCGCGCCTGCCGTGGCCCGTGCCGATGTGACCGCTCAGCCGGGCAGCGTGGCCGTCGACCTCCCCCCGGAGAAGACGGTGCAATCCGCTTCGGCCGGCGAGGCCGTTCACGTCGACGTCCGCGCCCAGGAACGCGACGCCCGCAGCCGCGCCGCCGGCGAACGCCGCAGCTTCGAGCGCGACCAGAACGGGCGCGCCGCAGACAGGGCGCTCGACGAAACCATCGAGCGCAAGCTCGTCATCGACCCGCGGACCCGCGCCGTCGTGCTGCAGAAGAAGAATCGGGAAACCGGCGAAACGATCATGCAGCTTCCCGACGAGGCCACGCTGAAGCTGCGGGCCTATTCGCGCGAGCTCACCGAACGCGCCCGCGAGGCCAGCGAGACGCTACCGCGGGTCGAGCGGACCGCCTGAGCGACCCCGGGCAGAAGCGCCCGGCCTTCAGCATTCGAAATAGCCGCGCTCGCCGCGATGAGGCGCAGCTCCGCTCGCGGCGCAGCGCTTTCGCTGGCGTCGCGGCGCCTGTGCGAACGCGCGCCGCGGCTCCGTCCTCACATTGGCAGCTTGTTAACCACCTTCGCGAGCACCCGGGGGCGCCGACAATTTGGCGGCGGAAATTTACCCGTTGTTACGGGATCGGGCACGAGGGTCTGCGGGTCGCGGCCAGGACGGCCGCGACGCCAGAAGGCAACAATCCCAGAAGGGTTCATGATTATGGCCGTTACTCTCTCCGCCGGCGTCCGCAGCGCCGTCTCGTCGCTCTCCTCGGTCCAGTCGCAGGCCACCGCCATCCAGAACCGCCTTGCCACCGGCAAGAAGGTCAACTCGGCCATCGACAACCCGGTCAACTACTTCACTGCCGCTTCGCTGAACGAGCGTTCGAGCCAGCTCACGGGCCTGCTCGACGGCATCTCGAACGGCATCCAGACCATCCAGGCCGCCTCCAAGGGCATCGACGCCAT
>NZ_MKSQ01000019.1:0-24026 GCF_001898115.1 Allobosea sp. 67-29
CGCGCTGCGTCACGCCCTTCATCGTCGCGCCGCCCGGGTCCTGCGGGTGATTGGCATAGCCGCCCTCATGCACCAGGACGCGCGCAAGCGCCGGCGCGAAATTCTGAGCCGTCATTGATCTCTCCGGTGGGTGAAGCTGTGGCGCCGGCTATTTCGACCGGATAGGCAGGATCACGGTCCTGTCCATGGTGCGGCCGCCGTCGTCAGGATGACCGCAGCCGGCATCTGGACCGCCTGATAGGAGGCGACGGCGGCGGCCATGAGCGCCGCAGCGATCGCGGCCTTGCCCCGCTTTGTGGCGATGATCTTATTGATCGGCATCGCCGCCTCCCGACACCGACTGCTGGGCGACGAAACGGGCAACGAAGGCGCCGGCTGTGACGGCGAGCGATGCAGCCGCGAGCCAGCCGCGAGCCAGCCGCGCGGCACGGGCAGTACTTCTTGCACCAGTGGGAGAGCGGCCTCGGCGCCGGCGAGGACGCCTGCCCCGATGATGAAGCGGATCGACCACGCATGGCGAAGCACCCGCCGCCAGTTGCTGACGAGGCTCATCGGCCGAGCCCCGGAACTCGCCAGAGATCGCCACCAGGTGGCTGGTGCGGCGTGCAGCCAAGCAGAAGCGCGAGCGCCAAAGCGCCCGCGAGAACGACGCGGATCATGGGTAGCTCCGGACAGAAAAAACGCCGCCCGTAGGCGGCTGTGGCTGGTGGGGCGGGAACGTGCTAAGCGCCAGATATGAAGCGGCGCATTCTGGAGCTCGACGGCCTACGCGCGATTGCAGCGCTGGCGGTCTTTCTGATCCACTCGGGGGGCTTCGGGCTTCGCGCCTTCGGAGAAACCGGGAACGCCTTCGTCGACCACGGAAAATACGGCGTGACGCTGTTCTTCGTCGTCTCTGCCTTCTGCCTCTGCCTGAGCCTACCTCAGGCGTTCGAGGGGACACCCGTCGACTGGCGCGCCTTCTTCATCCGTCGCTATTTTCGGATCATGCCGCTGTTCTACGCCGTCTGCGCCGTGACCGCGGTGATCAAGATGCATGGTGGCATGCCGGCGCAGCACATTGCCGAAGTCCTGGTCCGCGAGGTGACGCTCATCAGCATCTTCGACCCCACGACGAGGAATGCCCTGATAGGCGTCGAGTGGTCGATCTTCGTCGAGTTCCTGTTTTACTTCATGTTTCCGTTCGTGCTCGCCTGGCTCATCACCGCGCCCTGGAGCATGGTCGCCGTAACCGCGATACTGATGTGGCCGCCGGTCTGCGAAGCCATCACGACGTTCCTCGGCATTCAACAGCCTAACTTCACGATCTTCTGGCACTTCCACTCGTTCTTGACCGGGATGCTGGTCTACCGGCTCCTGATCACCGACGAGAAGCAAAGGCCTACGATCGGGTCGGCGCTGTTCCTCGTCGCCATCGGATTGAGCATCGCTGCCGTCAGTAAGCACGAGAACGGCTTCAGCGTATCCGCCGTTTCCTTGGCCGCGGCATGCACCATCGCCGCAGCCCATTACGGGAGCCCGCTGGTCATATGGTTGCGCTGGAAGCCGCTCACGCTTGCCGGGCAGATCAGCTTTTCGATCTACCTGCTTCACCCGCTCGTTATGGGAGCGGTCGGCGAGTTCGGCTTCTTGACGCCGATCCAGGCTGCGATCGCGCTGGGCCTAACCCTTGCTGCTGCCTACTGCAGCTATCGTTTGGTCGAGATGCCGGCGCAGAACTTCGCCAAGCGGCTCATTTCACGCTGGCCAGAGCGACCGGTAATAGTCGATTAGCCGGCCCTCGAACCTGGCGTAGTTGTTGAACGCCCAGGTCTTCTGATCACCCGTCATGTAGACGTAGTGGACAACCCATCCGCCTTCCGGGAAGCCGGGGCGCGGCATCGGGTCGAACCACTCGGCCAAATCGACATCGGAGTTGTTGACGCCTTCGCAGGCATCCGGCGACATCAGCGGCGCATGTGCATCAACGGTCGGGCTCCCGTGGAAAACGTCATATGAGGCGAAGTCCGCAGAGATCCAGAAGGTGCCGCTCTCGAAGATGATCTTGAGCGGATGATCGTCCGGAAGTGCAGGGTCCTTGTTCTGCCAGAGGAAGGTTCCCATGAAACGCCCAGCCTCAGGAACCCAGCGGATGGAGGGACAGGCGAAATAGATGTCCGGGTAGAACAATCCGCCCGCGGGGGCCCAGGTGTGCAGATCGGTGGAAGTGACGATCCGCATGCTGAAAGCGATGGGCTTACCGTCTGGCCCGATGTTGCCCTCATCTGTCTCCACCGCCAGCGCGTACCCGCCTGGATAAACGCACGCGCTGGAATTGAAGACGCTGAACCCGACGGGCGCTTGGAATGCCTCCCACTCCTCGCCGACCCAGGTCCACGTCTCAGGGTCGACTTCCCGCGCCATGACGCTGTTTTCAGTGAAGGCGACGTCCGTCGTCGTGAAGACGATTACGCGGCCATCGTCGAGCGTCAGGACGCAGCCGAGATAGCGATCGGTCGGCAGGTCGCCGACTTTGTAGAAGCATCGGCGCACCGCATCGAATTTCTCGATGATGATGCCGTGGCCACAGGTCGCCGACCAGGCCCGCCGGAAGCCGGCATGATAGAGATCGCCATTCAGCACGAACGGCGTCTGCTCCCATGCCGGGATTTCGGCTTTGGCAATCTTGGGATGGGTGAAATACTCAGTCCTGGCCATCTGTCGCCTCCTCCGGAACGACCGGACCCGGCGCGGTGAATTTGCCTCCGGCTACCGTCCAGCCCTGACCGACGGCCTGACCGCAAGGAATGAATTCGGCAGCGATGTCAGGATGGAAGCAATCCCCGATTTTGCCGCCCTCCGGAGGCGTAAAGGTCTCGACGACATGGTCATCGATGACGCGAGCGTACTTCTGCATCGAATCGCTCCTCAGTACTCGATGATGACCATGCCGTCGGCGCCGTCGGTGGCGTTCGTGACGATGCCGGCAACGCCTGACGAGCCTCCGCCGGGCTGCTGACCTTTGAACGAGTTGCCGCGCGAGGCGGCCGTTCCTGGAGTGTTGTAGGTGCCGGCACCAGCCGAGGCCATGTAGACGGCCCCAATGACGTAAGCATTTGCTGCGACTTGACCATCGAGATTGATCTGGCCCCCAGTCCCGACCCCTTTGATCACCGAAGCCAGTGCTGCGTATCCGGCGTAGCCAGAACCACCCCCACCACCGCCTGTTGCGGAGAGCAGAGATCCAACGGATGAGGTCCCCCCCTGAAGCCCATTGGTGCCGCCCCCGGCCACGGTGCCCTTGGCGCCGCCGGCCCCGACGACGATAGCGATGACGTCCCCCGGCGTGACCGAATAGACGCCTTCGGCGTACCCTCCGCCGTTGCCGCCGGCGCCGGCGCCGTCGGCGCTGATCATTGAGCCCCCGCCTCCGCCAGCGCCCCAGACCCGCGCACGAATCTTGAAGACGCCATCCGGAACCGTCCAATTGGTGGTGCCGGGCACACCGTAGACATCGACGCTACCCGGCGTGCTCTGCGTGATGCCTGCCATCTGGATCGAGGTGCCGTCGTACATGCCGCGGAACACGGCGCCGGCGACAAGGTCGGAGGCTTTTAGCGCCGCGCCGCCGGGGCGAACGATCGGCTTCGTCCCCGCAAGCCCGGAGACCGCCAGCGCGGCCGGACCAGTATTGGTAATGCCGACAACGAAGTTGATATCCGCTCCGACAAGCGCCGACCAATCGGTCGGCTGTGGGACCAGCGTAATGCTCGGGGCGTTAGCCGTCCCCGCCGAGGTGCCGCCGAAATTCACGCGGCCCGACTGAATCGCGAGGGCCAGCAGTTCGTCGGCATCGAAAGTAAGCCCGGCCGCCTGGAACAGCGTAATGAACTGAGCCTTCAGATTGTTGAGGAACTCCGCTCCTAGCGGGGTCCCGTCCTCAGAATTCTCATCTGTGCAGTCCCTGAACCAGCTGAAGCCGTCGCCGGCGGCATCACCCGTACGGCCAGGGCGGCTGCTGACGCTCTGAGGCGTCGTGAGGTAGGGGCCCAGGACGTCGACGGCGGGCGGAATGAGTGGCTTGACCACGGTCAGGCTCCTGTCGGCTGGATAAGGATCTCGGCATGTGCCGGGACGAAGGGCTCGAGAACACAGCGCAGCTTGGCAACGTCGAAACCGCAGCGCCTCAAAAGGCCCGACCGGTATCGCCCAGAGCGGGCGGGGCGGAAGGCCGGCAACTGCTCCATGGCAGCGATGTCGACCAGGATGACGAGTGTTGAGCGAGGCCGCCCGGCGCCGCCGGCGCGGGCCCGGCCCGCGCGGGCGCGGCCAACGCGCTCGCCGCAATAGATCGCGGCGCGGGAGCAGACGATGCTGAAGCCCGCCGATGCGGCGGTTCTTTCCAGGAGATCGCAGAGATCGCCCAAGATCGGATGACCCCGAGGGCAGGGGTCCTGCTCGACGCCACAGCCATCGGGCAGTCCGACCTCGGCCGCCCATTCCGGCTTGGTTTCGACGGCCGTCGAGCAGAGCAATTCCAGTTCAAGCGCACAGCCCCGGTCGTAGAGCCGCTTCACCTCGTCGGCGACCGCAGACCAATACCCGTAGAGAATTGAGCCGGGATGCGGACCGCCGCTCCTGGTCTGCCAGGCCCGGCCGCGGGGCAGGTAGGCGAATACGGCGGCTCGGACATCCTCGATCGACGGGCAGAGACGTCCGAGGATCACGAAAACACCGGGTCGCTGTAGGTCGCGATGCTGCCCGCCGAGACGGTGACGTTGCTCGCCGGCAGAATGAGGTCATGCCGGTCCTCGCCCGCAGCGTTGGAGATGGCCTGCCCGATCCAGGACCGGGAGAAGCTCTGCGGCGTGGCCAGAAACGGCATGGCGGGGTGCGGAGTATCGGAGCCGGCGACAACGCCGCGGCGGCGGACGGTTGCGCGGATCTCGTCACGGATGACGTTGCGGACACCGATGAGATTCGGCTTCAGCTCGTCGATTTCGACCGGGATCGGCTGCGCGACCGGGGCCGCGACGATGATGTCGGCGACACCGGAGGCGCCGACGACGTCGAGGTAACTCTGCACGCGGGCGATTTCGCCAGCGGGCGGAATCCCGTCCTCGTAGATCCCGTCGAAGAGCGGGAAGACCCGAACCGTGCCGGGGCCATAGGGGCGGCGCTCGACGAAGACGCGGCTGACCCCGCTAACCTCGCTGGCCCAGATCACATAATCCGACGGCCGGGCGTGGCCGGGGCGGTAGGCCTTGAAGAACAGCAGCCGCTCCCGGTAGCTGTCATAGCTTTCCCGATCCGCCCCGCCGGTCAGCCCGGCACCATCGACCACAGCGCCGTCGACGCCGGCGATCGTCATCACCGTGCCGGGCAGGGCGACACCGCCGGCGCCCGGCTCGACGGCCATGACCTGGATGGCGATATCACCAGGGCCGGAGGTACCGATATCGGCGACGACGCTGTAGCTGCGGCCGTCGCCCCTGGTGACGATGGTTCCGGCGGAGACAGCGATTGCCGCGGAAACTGTTCCGACGACGAGCCCCGTTGCTGCGGTCGCCTCCCGGATCGGCAAGTCGAGATCGGCGCCGTGATCCTCTAGGACCTCATCGGCGCAAGTGCGGGTGAAGATCTGGTCCTTGATCCAGGCCTGGTAGTCGTAGACTTCGGAGAGCCCGCCGCCGAAGACCTTCGCCGAGACCGAGACGTTGTTGGGCCATAAACGGGCTAGCGCCCCGTTTAGGGCGCCGTCGAACCCGGCGCGCAGCCTGGCCGCGATTTCGCTTGGTGTGGAGATCGGCCAAGGCATGTCAGACCTGGTTCCAGAGGATCGAAAAGCGCTGGGAGAACACCACGGTGCCGTCCTGACTGAAGGCATCGACGAAGAGGTCGATCGTCTCGGCCGCACGGTCCATGTCGACCGCGACGTCGAACCGGGCGACGGCGCCCTGCAACCGGATCGGCTCCAGCGCATCGGTCGCGGCGTCACGGATCTTCTGCGGGAGATCTGCGGTCAGCGCCGAGCGCTCGTAGATCCATATCCATGAGCCGAGGTCGGTTTCGCCGAGGTCCTCGCGGACATCGATGCGGTCGCCGAACCAGCCGCCGCGATCGGCGGTGTCGAGGACGACATGCTCCGGGGCCCGCTTGTCGGTGAACAGGGCCAGCAGGATCGCAGTGGCGAGACCGGCGCGAGAAGCAAGGCCGCCCTGCGTCCCCGCGCTTCCGCTAGGGTCGGTCAGCGCCCAGTCACCCTCGGAGAATTCCGGGTTCCAGACGGTGTCCCAATAGGCGGAGAGCGGCACCGCGGTGCCGTCCGTGACGATGCGGATGTCCATGGGTTCAGATCGAGCCGGCCGGGCTGTCCGGAGCCGCGGGGCCGATGCCGGCAAAGACGTGCTGCGATGGTCCGTCTTGCGTCATCACCGGGGAGTACGGGGGCTTCCCGAGATAGACTGCCGAGCCGTCGAGCTGGATCCAGTCGGAGGCCTCGACCTTGACCTTGCCGGCCCCACGGGCATGCAGGTTCTTGCCGCCGTGATCGAGATCGGCCTTGTCGGCGAGCAGCTTCCAGACCAGGCCGAAGGCGTTGTAGAGCGCCGTCGCACCGACCGGCAGACTCCTCGGCCGGGCGCCGAGGAGCTCGAACAGGATGGCGATGGTACGCTCTGCGCGGCCGCCGAGACGCAGCAGCAGTCCCTCGGATCCGGGCCCCGGATTCGACGACAGCCCGAACTGCTGATGGCGGACAATACCCTCGAGCTCCTCACGGGCGAAGCCGCGCGCCGTGATCTTCTGATAGTCGCCGCTGTCGTCGCTGCCCATCAGCCGGCCGCGGCTGATCATCGCGCGGGTCTGGTCCTGGCTCATTCGTCCTCGCTCATCGTCCAGGAGGATCCCGACTTGTTGCCCTTGCCCTTCTTGCCCCCATAGGCGCGGGGATCGACGAGGCTGAGGCTGGCCTTCGATCCGCCGCCGTTGCCGTCGCTCTTCGTCTGGGTGCCGGAGACTCTCTCGATCAGCAGGTCCTGGCGCACATCGAGCCAGGGCGATTCAACCCAGACCAGGTTTCCGGGCGTCCACAGCGTCCCTGCTTCATCGCGCCAGCCCGGCTGCTCGAGCGAAGCCTTCAAGGCGTTTCCGGCCGCACGGTCGCGGAGATGCTGCGCATACTCCTTGGCATCACTCTTCTGCAGGTCCTTGTCGGCGATCAGAACGCGGGTGCGCGGTCCTTCGACACCGTCATCCTCGCTTTGTTCTTCGATTTCGGTCGAATCGGCGCCGGTGCCGTCCGGGCTCTGGCCGCGCACGATGTATTTGTGATGCCGCTTCGAGAAATCGTGGGTCGCCGAGGAATCGCCGAGCGTCCGTCCCTCGATGAGGCCGCCGGCATGGCGGCGCCCGGTCGCACCCTTGGTGATGGCGACGGCCCCGTCGGCTTCGCCGCGAAGCGTCAGCCGGCGATCGCGAGTCATCCGCTCCAGGGCGGCAAAGACGGTCTCGCCAGGTGTGATCTGGAAACGCGGGATCACGATGCCGGCGCCGGTATCGGCCACGATCCGGCAGTTCGTCTCGTCCAGTGCTTCGGCGATCTGCTTCGGCGTCATAGACCGGAAGCGGCCGGTGCTGTGCACTGCTGCGTTGTCGACCAGCGCTGCGCCGGTGCCCCGGGCAGCGATCCGGAAGCTCCGACGTCCCGACGTCATCCCGGGCATCTTGCTGTCCAGCTTTCCGGTGAAGACCAGATCGCCTTCGGCGCCATCAACGTGGGAGCTCCGAACCACGATCGGCGCCCGCCCGGAGAAATAGGCGTGGATCTTCTCCAGGTTGGCGTTGTCAGGCGCGACGTCGAGGGTCAGTGATCGTGCCGCTTCGTTGATCGCCGCCGTCCAGGTCAGGCTTTCCCAGTCCGGCCATGGCTCGCCGCCGACCATGATGCTGACGTTCTCACGAACTTCGAGCATCAGGGGCCGCGCCCGATGGTGACAGTCGGTGCCAGCGCGCGGAACCGCGTCGGCATGAAGGCCGGCCGCGGTACCCGGTTGAAACGGCGGAGTTCGCCTGCGCGGGCGGGGTCGGCATAGAGCGTCCAGGCCCAGACCAGCGCCGGCAGGCTCTGATTGGTCTCGACGGTCACACGCGGCGCCAGATCGAGCGCGGCGGTGCCAAGATAATCGACGACGGCGCGCTGGAGCTCCGCCAATCCGGTGACGACCGAGGATGCTGCCGGTCGTCGGCCAGCTGATTGGACGACAGCGACGATGGCCTCCGATTCCGCCCCGGCGCGAGCGGCGAAGTTGGTGCGGGCAGCCTCGGCGCCGTCGCGATCGGCGTAGCTGGTGCGGGCGATCGCCTCCGCCTCGACGCAAAGCGCGGAGATCCGCGCCAGCGAGGCCAGTGCGGATGCGTTCGCCGCAGCGGCGACGTCCGAAGCTGCGGCGCTGTCCGGAACCGCGGCGACGAGAGATCGCAAGGGCCGGAAGCCGCCGGCGACCGAGGCGGGGTCCATCCCATCGGCAAGGTCGACGGCTGCCGTGGTCAGCTCGGTGAGCAACTCGGCGCGCCGGTCATCCTCGGCAACCTCCGCGGTACGGAAGCCCAGGCGCGTCAGCGTCATTGCGACGTCGGCAGATGCGGTCGAGCGGGACGCCGCCCGGACTTGGTCGACGGCTGCGACGACGCCGGCGAAGCTGCCGATCGCGGCATCGACGACATAGGCCGCGGTGGAAACGGTCTGCAGCATCGTAGCGATCTGCTGCACGGCCGTCCCGAGCAAGCCGGCGCTCGCGGTGAAGACCAGATTGGCGAGGTAGTCGACGCTGACCCCGGCCTGGCGCGGCGGGCTGACGACGAAGCGCATCGACAGCGAAACATAGCCGTGCTTCGAGGAACTGCGGTCGCGGCTGAGCTCGAGTGGAGAGACCTGCACCGGCCCCACCATGGGCAGGACCAGCAGGCCCGGCCTGTCATCCTTGAAGGTGGCGCTGAGCGCGGCAGCCTCGATATCGGCGCGGGATGAGGCGACGTAACCGCGGATCGTGATCTCGCCGGCGCCTGGGCCAAGGCGCTCGACCGTCCAGGATCCGTTCGGGATCTCGTGCACGGCCTGGCGAAGAAGATCTCGGATGCCGTCGTCGTCGGTTTCGAAGGGCACCCCACGGAAAGATGCCGGGCGCAGATCCCGCGCCCAGTCGCGGCCAACCGGCATCAGTAGTTCATCCCGTCGGCCGAGGCTTCAGGCATCGTCCGGCCGGTCGATCCGACGCCGGTGCTGCCCGTGGCGGAAAGATGGCCGGTCGCCGAGATCGCTTTGTCGAGCTTGGCCTCAAGCTTCGGATCGAGCTTCACGCTGACGTCGACCTTCACGTCGGCCTTGCCTTCGAGCTCGACCTTGTTATCGCGCTTGAAGTCTTCCATGCGCTGTCGATAGAGCTCGTTGGCGCGATGCATGCGCTTGCGCCCCTCGTTATGGACCTCGCCCGGGGCGACATCCTTATATTTTTCCGCATTGGCCTGGCCGATCTCATAGATCGCGTAGCCGAGACCCGCCGCGACGGCGCCGACACCCGTCCCCAGCCCCAGCCGGGCGAGAAAGGGAAGCCGGGAGGCCGTGGCCGCCGCACCGCCCCCCGCCGCGGCTGTGGTCGCCCCGGACAGGGCGCCGGCGCCGCCGAGGCGCGCGGCAGCGGCGGTCAAGGCAGCGGCCGACTCATTTAGCGCTACCGCCGAACCGGACAGGCCGCCCGCGCCGGTCAGCAGGCCCAGAAGCTTAGCTGACCCGTAGACGCCACCGCCGACCGCGGCCAAGGCGCCGAAGGCTGTGGCCACCTGCTGCCCGCCGGTTGAAAGCTTCGAAAATGAATCCAGCACTTCGCTGAAGCCGTCGAGGCCGAACTTGATGATCCTCTCGTTTGCGGAGCCGACGGCCAGCACGAAATTCTCGACGGCGCCCTTCGCCTGCTCGAACGAGCCGCCGATGCCGCCCATGATCTCGTCCGCCTTACGCTTCGCGAAGTCCGGATCGTCTCCGACCTTGGTCAGCTCCTTTCTGGCGGCGTTGTACTCGTCACGCTGTCGCTGCGTGATGCCTGCCTTGCCACCATGCTTGTCGGTGAAGAAGGCGTTGAGCTGGGCCAGGGTCATATTGGACCCCATGATGTCGTCGAGCAGCTTCTGCGAGTCGACCCGTTCGGCCGAGACCTTGTAGAAGTCACCTGCGGCCTTCGCGACATTGACCCGATCGGAGGGCCGCATCGTGCCTTTTTTGGTCTTCGGGAATTGCTGTTCAACCGCTTCGGTCACCGCCTGGATGAAACGGCCGCGGTCGCCCAGGATCGACTTGTCGGAGAGCACACCGGCGAGGCGGGCGCGGGTTTTGTCGGTGAAGCCGGTGCCCAACTGCAGCTTGAACTGGGCTTCCAGCGCCGACGTCTCCAGCCGATCGGGCATCGAGACGTATTTCGAATAGTCGATGCCGGCCGCATTGAGCGCGGTCAGCCCTTTCTTCGTCGGGGCGACAAGCTTCGACGATGCCGCGCGAATGAACACACCGGCTTCGTCGCCGCGGAGACCCCCGCGCCGGGCCAGGGCGGCAACCGCCATGATGGTCTCAGGCGACAGCCCGGCTCCGGTCCCGGTCGCTGCGGCGAATTTCAGCGCCTGTTGAACGTCGTCGTCGTTCATGCCGCCCAGTTTGGCCATCTTGACCAGCTGATTCGTGGCCTTCTGTGCCTCGGCGAGCGCCTTTTCCTTAGTCGAGATGTCCTTGCCGGTCGCCTGCAGATAGGATCGGATGGCCTCCGCCGCGCGCTGCATGTCGGCTTCCATGACGAGCGCATAGTTCTTCACGTTCTCGATCATGCCTTGCGCCACGACGGCCTTCATCTGGCCGGTGATGGAGCTCGGCAAACCCTGCATCGATGCCGTCTGTGCCTTGACGATATCGAGGTTGGTGAACTGGGTTTCCTGGCCGATGCGCTTCGCCTGCGGGATGAGGTACTGCTTCTGCGCCTCTGCAGGGATATCCGTGAATTCCCGCTGCTTCCTCACCGCGATATCGAACTCGGCGATCGACGTCGTCGCCTGCGAGGCCAGGCTCTTGCCCATGCGGGCGGCCCCGACCCCGGCGATACCCATGGCGGCCCCCCAGGCTTCCCGGCGCTGGGCCCGGCGCTCCAGAATGGCGTGCTGGCGGCGCTGCGCGTCGGTAGCGGCTCGCGTGGCCGACTCGAGGCGTCGCTGTTCCGAGGTCAATCTGGTGACGTCGACGCCGATCTCGCGCATCGAACCGCGGGCAGAGGCCAGCACGGCCTTCTGGTCCGCAAGGGCCCGGCCAGTGCCTTGCAGTTGCTCGCGCAGACCCTGGTAGCGCTGCGCGAGCGCCTGGGTCGGCGGGCCGATCTGGCTCATCTCGCGCGCGGCTGCCCGGAACTGCTTCCGCGCTTCCTGGTGCGCCCGCGCCAGCTCGAGCGTCCGCTGTGCAGTCTGCCGGTATATCGAGATCCGCTCGGCTGGAGCGGCCGCCGCCATCGCCGACTTCACGGCGCTGACCTGTTCGGCGACCGTCTTCACCTGCTTGGCGGCAGACGACAGCGCCTTCAGCTTCGACGCGACGGACTGGAAGGCGGCCGCAGTCTTGTCTTCCGCCGTGATGACGACGCGTGACTGAAGATCGCGCGCCATCTATCGACCCTTGTTCCGCTCGCGCCAGTCCACAGCCCGATCCAGCAGCTCGACGAGATGCGGCAGCGGCAGCTTCATCACGTCGCCGGGCGGCCAGCGGAGTCCGAAGAGGAGGTGGTCGGCGTAGTCGTCCCAACCCCCTCCTGCAGGCGGTACAAAAAATCGCAGAGCACCTCGTGGACCCTGCGCGCCAGCTTGAACCCACCGGCGATCAGCACCGCCGGTTCGGCGACCTCATCATCGCCCGTCGTGACGCAGCGTTCGGCGTACGCCTTCAGCCGGTCGAGATGCTCGACGGTGAAGCCCTCACCGTCGACGTGTCGGGTCGACAGAGCTTCGCCGATGTCCATGTAGTCGAAATAGGTCGGGGCTCGGACCTTGACGTGGTCGTAGACCTTGGTCCCGATCGTGACCGGCTTCTCGAGCGGGATCCGGACCGGATTCAAAGCGCGGTCTCCTGATAGCCGTCGACCGGGAAGGAGAATTCGACGCCGCTGACCTGACCGGTCTTGCGATCCCGCTTGATAGTGCCGGTCATCTCCGTCTCCGGCATGACATGCATGCGCTTGGCGGTCTGCTCGATCAGCGTCAGGTTCTCATCGACGAGATCGAAGACATCCCGGAAATCCGGACCAGAGATCGTTTCCAGGATATCGACGGTGAGCTTGCCGGGCAGCATCTCCTCGGTGCTGTAGGGCTTGCCGCTCGCCGTCGCCTTGCTATCGCGAGACTTGCCGAGCGTGTCGAGCTCACAATTGCCGATGATCTCGAATTTTCGGCCGGCGAAGATGAGCGTCATCTTGCCGCCGAAGCGCTTGGTCGCCATGGCTGGCTCCTTTCAGGGCTGGATCAGGCCGCGGCCTGCTGCGGGAACTGCCGGAACAGCACCGCGGCGGTCCGGAAGACATGGAGCTGGTTGACGACGTCGAAGGGCAGATAGACGTCGAGCATGTCGGCATCGGTCTCGTTGCGGTCGACCTGGACGAGTTGGGCGAACAGCCCGGAATTCTCGACGACACCCGCTCGCTCAAGCCGGCTGTACTCGGCGATGAGCGTTGCCTTCGCCTCCGCCGGCGACGTGATCGCCTCGAGATCGTAGCGGTCGGTCGAGGCCAGGCCCTGGCGACCATGCGCAGTCAGCACCGCGTTCCTGATCGAACGGACGACGTACATCGCCTGGTAGACCTGGTTGATGTTGAGCCAGGTCCAGTCGATCGCCCCAGTCGGCGCCTGGGAATAAGTGGTGATGACGCGGTCGATCTGGACGGTGCCGTCGCGCATGACGTCATAGGTGGAGATCCCGTCGTAGAGCAGGGTCTCCTTGTTCGATTTCGTGAACAGCTTCAGCCGATCGCGCGCCGGCTTCACCCCCTTCAGCGCCAGGGTCCGCAGCGGCCGCGAGATCTCGCCGTTGCCGGCATCGGTGAGGTGGAAGCCGGCGATCGCGGCGACGGCGGCCGCCCAGATCTGGCACCCGGTCGGCGAGCCGTCGAAGCCGATGATGGATTCGTGGCTGTTGTTGCGCGCGCTGCCGAGGCTGGACAGCGCGCCGACGGTCGCCTTCTTCGCCGTGATCATGTGGCCGTAGATCTGCTGGTTGTCGTGCCAGCGCTCGTCGAACTCGGCCTTGATGGCGTCCAGGGAGACCGTATCGGTCCACGGCTGGCCCCAGGTGTCGAACTCGTCGTCACCAAGCGCGGCCAGCGCCGTGGTCCACTGCGCGAGCGCCGGCGTCGCGGCACCACCGGACATCGCAGTCACCACCGACTGCGTCCCGCCGATGGCGTTGCCGCTGGCCGGGACATAGATGTCGATATCGTTGCCGAGCGCGCCGGGATGCCGTGCGGTCAACTCGACTTCGCCGGCATTGGCATTGGTGGCCGCGGACACCTCGACGAGCGCCGCGTTGATCGCCGCAGCCAATGCCGTGGCCGCCGTGATCTGGGTATCGGCCTTCGTAACGGCAGCGACGACCTGGACACCGCCGATCTCGACGATCATCGGGCCGGAAATGCCGCCGCCCGGGATCGCCGCGATCGCGATCATGCCGGTGGCGGCGTCGGCACCGGTCGGATCCGGCATCGGCAGCGCCCAGAACTCGTTCGTCGGCCGGTTCATCATGCCGGTTCGGCACATCCTAGCAAGATCGGAGCCGGCGCCGAAATAGGCGTCCGCGGCGATCTCAGACGGGACCAGCACGGGAACCGACAGCGTCGCGCTGCCGGAGGCGAGCTTCTGCGCGATGTACAGGGTGCGCGGGCGGTCCTGGTAGGGCGTACCGCCGCTGCGGACCTCGACATGGAACAGCCCGGAGCGGGTCGTCGAGGAGATCTGGTCGAAGGTCGTCGTCGCCATGGCTTACTCCTGCTGGGCCCGAGTGGTACGGCGGCCGCCGGTTTCCGGTGCCGGGGCGGGCGAGGTGACCTCGGCCGCGGCTGGCGCCGGAGCGTCCCCAGCGGCGCCGAGATCGATGAGATCGCCGGTGAGGATGAGGCGGCGGTAATAGGCGGTGTCCGGCACTTCGATGCCGTCTGCGGGGATCGGCATGCCGCCGGGGCCCGGCTGGACGACGCGCGCGCCATCCGCCGGCCTGACCTTGATGGTGGCCATCGTGGGTTCCTGTTGCTGGAGAGGTTAGGGAGTTGGAGGCGCCGGCAGCTCGACGGTGACGTCGATGGTTTCGACGGTCTCATCGTCGCCCGGTTTCGGCTCCATCGCCGGGCGGAATTTCATGGCAACGGTGGCGAGGCGCTGGACCTGCTCGGCCAGGGTGATGGCGGCGCGGTTCTCCAGGATCTGTCGGACCTTGTCTTCGGCCGGCCGCGCCGCGGCGAGGCTGGCGATGACCGCACCCCATCGATCGAGCCCTTGTGCCGGCTGGTTCGGAGCGATGGCCGGCGCCTGCTGCTCGATCTCGAACACCCTGGCGCTCAGCACCAGCAACCGGTGCGGCATCTTCGTCGCGCCCGAGGCGTCACGCACCGTCGTGGAATTCTTGTCGACGTGCTGGACGAGGCCGGACCAGGTCGGATCGCGCTCCAGCGCCCAGTCGATTTCCTGTTCCAGGATGTCGAGCAGCACCTCGGCGGTATCCCAGTCGTCGGCCGCGATTTCCGCAAATGCCCCTTCAAGCGTCGCCAACGAGATCTGTATGAGCATGTCGACGCGACGGTTGGTCTCGAAGCGAACCTCGTTTTCGTCGACCAGGACGTCCTCGGTGCTGACGATGACGACAGGAACGTAAGGATCGTCGGAGGTCCGGTCGATATGGCTCCAGGCCGAGTCGAAGACGGCAACACCGGCAAGCGCGGGTGAGGCTTTGATGGCGGCGAGTGCCGCGAGCCTGAGAGCGATGCGGGTCAGCGACATCAGCCCGGGTCCTTGGCTTCCAGCACGCGGCATTCCACGCGCGAAGGTCCGCCGGGCTCGACGTCCTCGGCCACCCACGCGCTTCCGTCGTCCTGCCGCAGGATCAGATCGCCGCGGCGAATGCCGTAGGGCACGGTGGCCGAGCGCCAGGTCGTCGGGATCTGGGTGCGTTGGAACGAGATGACGACGACGCGGGTGCCAGCCGGAAGCCCCGGAATGGAGAGGCCTCCGACCTTGCCGTTCATCTCATGGCGAGATTCAGCGGGAGCTTCATGGAAGACCCCTGCGCGGACGACCGGCGCACCCAGAGGAAGCGGCCTCGTCGGGTCTGGGGCTTTGTTGGCGCGCGGCACCAGTTGGAACGGCTCGCCGTGCCGCGCGTCTATGATTGCTTGCGCGGCGTTGTGCCGCGCAGTGAAGGCACTCGGCATCAATCCGGGTCGACAGCCTCGGCCGGGGCGACATCGTCGCCGTCGGCCTTCTTGCCCCGCTTGGGCGCCGGTGCCGGGCTGACCGGCTCCGCGGCGGGACCGCTTTCGACGCGCGCCAGACCATCGTCTCCGTGATCGGCGGCGGCCGTGCCGGCGAGGTGTTCGGTGTCGGCAGAGTTGGCGACGTCGACCTCCTCGGAGATCACCACGCGATCTCCGATCCGTCTCGCGCAACCGGCGGCGATCGCGGCTTCGGCGACCTCGGACGGCTCGTCGAAGGTCAGGCCCTCCGGCAACGTCCGCCGGAAGGTTCCGGCGTCGTCGACGTTGTAGGAGAAGCTCTTCAACATGAGGATCCGCATCGCTGGGCTCCTCAGATCGTCGCGGTGACGACGAGCGCCGGCCGCTTGTTGAGCGGGAGAGGATTCGACTGGCTCTTGAACTCGATGCCGGCGTCGTGATCGAGACGCTCCTGGGTGACATAGATCAGCTGATCCGGGCCAGGGGCCGAGTTTACCTCGGACATCGCGTCGGGCGGCGCCAGATAGGTCTGGAAGGTCTGACGGGTCCCCTCCGGATAGATCCGGGCTTCGCCGGCCGGGATGAACTTGCGGTTCAGCACCGACCCGTCGTCGGCGACGTAGTTGGCGTTGCCGCGATATTCCTCCCAGAAGATGTTGGCGTGCTTGAAGCCGCGCCGGACGTCGTTGCGGAGCACTTCCTGCTGGGAGGTGTAGTACTGATAGGCCGCCTTGACGTTGGGGTGGGTCGTGTAGGCGTCGAAGAACTCCGGCGAGCACAGCGCGCGCGCCGACGTCATCGTCTCGCCGAGCAGGTTGTCCTCCATGTACCGGAGAACCTCCATGTTCTTGTTCTTCACCTCGGTGGTGGTGACGTCGAGTTCGAAGTCCACCGTTTTCCGGGTGATGCCGAACTCGGCGTAGTAGTCGATGATGACCGACCCGTCGGCGTCGAGCAGGACGCCGTCGAGCGCGGACATCCGCATCGCTTCGAGCGTGATGTGATGCTTCGAGGTCATGTCCTCGAGCTTCTCGTTCGTGGCATCCTGGATCCGCTCCAGCACATTGGTGGCGCCGAAGGGAATGCGGTTCTGCAGGTCGGCCGCCAGCAGCGCGTCGATGTGCGGGATGTGCGGAATCTTGAAGATCCGGACATTCCGGCGACCGCGGAGGCCAGCGGTGCCGCGGGCGCCGCGCTCGGCGGTCCGCAGCAGGTTGAGGACGCCGTTCTTGTACTCGATCTCGACATAGGTCGTGGCGACCCCGCGGATCGGGAACAGGTTGAGCTCGTTGGCGCGGCCGTAGTTGTTGGGGACGAGGTTGATGGCGTCCGTAAGGGCCCGGGCCGAGAAGACCGGATCGTCGAAGAGATCCAGCACAGTGCTGTTCTGGGTGGCGGCCATGTGTCAGGCTCCCTGGGCCGAGAGGATGCCGGCCTTTTCGAGTTGGAGGAGGGCGGCGGCTTTCTGGTCGGCGGTCACGGCGACGCCCCAGACCAGTTCGTTGCGGACCACGACCGCCTGGCGGGCGACGGTCAGGATCTTCGCGGCCGCGGAGGTCGCATCGGCATAGCCGATCGAAATCTCGCTCGCGATCTGGCTGCCGTCGGTCGCCGTCGGATCGTAGGGCTTCATTTCCCTGGAACCCGTCGCAACGGTGATATCGAACCCGTCACCGGCGACGAAGGCGGTGCCGCCGGCGGTGATGGTGAAGCCGATATCGTTGGCAAAGGCGGCACCGGCGGTACCGGTGTCGACGACGTCACCGTTCGGGTCGCGAACGGTAAAGGCGGTGGCCGTGGTGAAACGCACCGAATAGATGCCGGTCTTCACATCGGCGAGCTTGGTCACCGCCGAGATTGTGCCGGTTCCGGTGTTGCCACCGGCCTTGGCCGCGGCGGTCGCGGCGCCGGCAAGGACGGCACCGAGGACATGACCGATCTGGATGATACCGGAGCCGGAGGCAGCGATGCGCTCCTCCAGCGAAAAATCGGGCTCGTGACGCTTCAGAACGTCGGAGGGCCGCTTGGGCTCAGTTCCGCGCAGGGTCATGCAGGCCTCCTCAGTTCTTGCCGAACCGCTTCGCCATGCGAGCGGCCAAGGCGTTGGTTTCGGGCTTCTGCGGAGCGGCACCGGTGCCGAGATCGGCCTCGGTGACGCCGGCCATCAACTGGCCGAGACCGGACTTTCCGGCTTCCGGCGTGGCGGCGAGAACCGAGGCCGCCTGTTCCGCGGAGACGTCGGTCTCCAGAGCGAGTGCCAGAGCCGCGGCCTGGCGCGGCTTGGCCGCATCGCAGGTCATGATCGCCTTCAGGCGGGTCTTCTCCTGCGCCCGCCCTTCGGCGAGGCCGGCCTGCTGGCCTTCCTGCCGGGCGGCGGTGACGGCGGTGTTATGCTCCGCCTGGGAAATGCCGGCATCTCCGCCCGGCTCGGTCTTCTCGGTCGCGGACATGCGCGATCCTTTCTGCTGTGACCCGCCGGGACGGCGGTTCGGGCTGCTGAGCTGGGCGACGACGTCGTCCAGGGTGGCGACACGGTCGGCGAGGCCGGCTTCGACGGCGGCGCGGCCGCGGTAGACGCGTGCGCCCAGGGCGCGGACGCGATCTTCGGTCAGACGGGAGCCGCGATAGCTGGCGACGGCTGAGACGAACTCCGCATAGAGGCCGTCGACCTCGCGCTGGACATCGGCGCGGACGGCTTCGGGAAGCGGTTCAAACGGGTTGCCGTCCGGTTTGCCGGCGCCGGCGTGGACGATCGTCGGCCGCACCCCGGCCTTGGCCATCTCGCCCGAGCGGTCGAGGTGGATGAAAATGACGCCGATCGAGCCGACGGAGGCCGTAGGCGTGAGCACGATCTCTCCCGCCGCTGCGCCGATGAGATAGGCCGCGGAACAGGCAAGGGAATTGACGAAGCTGACGACCGGCTTTTCGGCATTGAGCTGCCGGACGAGATCGGCGGTCTCGAAGGCGCCGGACGCCTGGCCGCCCGGAGAGTCCTCATCGATGACGACGGCGCGGACCTGGTTGTCGTTGCGGACGGCATTGAACACCGCCTGCATGCCTTCATAGCTGGTCAGCCCCGATGATGCGCCGATGTAGGCGCCGCGGTTCACCAGCTTGCCTCGCATGGGCACGATGGCGACACCGTCCCCGGCCATGCGGTAACCGGCGAATCTGCCATCTGCCCGATAGACCGGTGTGCCGACGAAGGCCGAGGCCTCCACTGATTGGGGGTCGGCCGGCAGGTCGACAATCGTCTCGGCGCCGATACGCGGGAGCAGGACGGAAGCGGCGATCGCGGCGGCCTCGTGTTCGATCAGCAGCGGCCGGTTGAAGGCGAGGTCCGCGATCCGGAAGAGCCCTTCGCTCATGCCGGCTCCTTCTTTTTGCGGGCGGGCGGCTCCTCGTCGTCGGGAGGAGGCGGATAAGTCGCGGGATCGGGCGGCAGACCATGGACGGGAGGCAGGCCGAGCTTCTTGGCGAACTCGTTTTCCCAGGCGCGCTGCTGCAGCACCTCTTGCCAGTCCAGGCCCTGTTCGGCGGCCTCGTGCTCGAGTGTGGAGACGCCGATCGACATCCGGAGCTGTGCGGCCTGGGCTTCCTTGTAGGGATCGACCCAGCCGCGTCCCGGTCCGACCCAGCGCGCAGCGCACCACGCTGCCCGGGCCTCGTGAAAGGATGGCGCCCCGGCCGGCAGCTTGACCCGGCCGGAATCGACGGCCTCTTCCATCACCGCCTGGTACCAGGGGGCGAGGAAGCCGTGTCCGAAGAACCATTGCCGGGCGTAGAAGCCGCGCCAGACCTCGAGCAGCGCGGCCCGGGCCGAGGAATAATTGACCTCGCCCCAGTCCATGGAAAGCTGCTCGTAGGTGGTGCCGAGCGCCGTGGCGATGTTGCGCAGGCAAGTGCGCTCGAACATCTCGAACTGCGCCGACGGCCGCGATGCCGTCGGGAACGTGATGTCCTCGTTTGTGTACAGCGCGGTGACCTTGGCGCCGGGCAGGTCGACCATGTTCTCGCGCCAGTAGTCGACGCGCTTGGCGTTATAGGCGTCGATGCCGCCGGCGATGGTCTCGCCATCGATCTGGCCGAGGGATTCCATCAGGGCCTTATGATCGAAGTCGGACTTCAGGAAGGCCGCCAGCGTGGCGTTGAGCACAGCGGCCTGCAGCTCAGCTTCGTCATAGCGACCGAGCATCCGCAGCTTTTTCACCACGGTCTTCAGCCGCGAGATGCCGCGGACCTCGCCTGCCCGCTCCGGTTCGAAATGGTGCAGGACGATCCGGCGGCCCCACCGGGTTTCCCGCTCGACCCGCTCGAAGCGGTCGTTCATCGGCGCGGTGATGCCGTCGGCGCTATGCCGGACTCTGACATGGTAGGCGAGGGGCTCGCCCCAGCCGCCGAGCTCGACGCCCTGGCGGAGCACGTCGCTCTCCGGCAGGCCCGGCGGATTGGCCAGCCTGTCAGGGTCGATCAGCTGCAGACAGGTCCGCCATGGGGCCGGGCTGCGCCGCCAGCGGAGGACACCGAAGGCCTCGCCATCCCACATGAAATGCCGATAGGCTAGGGCGAGGTTTCCGGCGACGGGCAGGCGGCGCGCGGCATCACCCCAGTTGTCCGGGTCCTCGGCGTAGATCGTCCACGCCGCCTCGAACTGGTCGCCGACATCCCTGGCCTGATCCGCCGTGATGCCGAGGGCCTTGGCGTTGGGCACTGCTGAACAACGCCAGCCGTCACCGATGATACAGTCGACGACGCGACTGACCCCGCCGGAGGCCCAGCCGTCGTTGCGGGCCAGATCATGGGCCCGCGCCGACATCGCGATGCGGTCGGCGGAGATCGCCGCCTGTCCCGAGATTCGGGGCGGCCGCCAGGCAGCGAGATCCGGATGCGTGCGGGAGGCGCCGACATGCGTCGATTCCGGCGGCCGACCGCGGAGCGGGATGCCGCTGGCGTCCAGCAAGGGCTGCATCAGAACATCACCCGCCGCGAGCGGGCGCGGACAATACTGGGGCAGAGGCCGAGCTGGCGCTCAAGCTCGGCGATATAGCGCTCGAGGTCTGACAGCTTCGCCGGTGACCACTGTGTCTCCTGAATCGAATCCCGTGCGCGCGTCATCGTCTTCACGACGCCGCCCTGCGTCAGCAGGATATGACGGGCGGCTTTTGCCTCAGCGAGCTGCGCCTGGATCTCGGCGATCTGCTCCGGCGTGAGCGACAGCATCAGAAGCCCCTCATCACCGAGCCGAGCGCCCGGTTCAGATCGCCCGGAAGTTCGCGTGCGACGGTGCGCTCATAGGCTTCCCGGCTGGCATCCTTGACCATCTCGACGGGGATCGCCGGCCCGTAGGTCATGGCGATCTTCAGCCGCGACTTGCCGAGGCGCTTGAAGACGTGACCACCCATCTGCAGTGCGACCCGGTTCGGAAACCGGCCGCCCTTCGTGAAGGTGTGATCGAACACCTGGCGCTTGCCCCAGGGCGCCGCCGAGACGCCTCTGCGGGTTTCTCGAGCCCCGAACTGCGACAGCGGAAGATACGGCCCACGGGCATGGACCGCAGCGACGAGGCTCCCGGCCGAGGCGTTCTGTTTCTTCAGCGCGGCCTTCACCCTGGCGACCCTGAGGCCGGTCTGCTTTGGGAGAACCCGCGAGATCTGTGTCATCACCTTGGAATTCGTGGCGTTGAGCGCGCGTGCCGCGGCGACCGGGGCGAGATGCACGGCCTGGGCGAACATGTCGGCCAGCCCGTGCAGGCCAGCGGCGTTGACGTCGATAACCAGCCCGGTCCCGCCGGCGACGGCGCTCTTGCCCGTCGCTCCGGCCGAGCGGAGGCCCTCATAGCGAACGAGCCCGCCCGGCCGGGCCATGAAGATCGCCATCAGCGGCGGGCCAGCCGCGCGGCGGCCGCCGCGCGCGCCATTTCGAGATCGAGACGGGCGGAAGCCGTCACGGCCTTCACCTGTCGGGCGGCCTCGGAAAGATCGCCGCGCAGCACGGCGCGGGCGCCGGCCGCGGTCGCGGCGCGCCTGTCAGCACATCTGCACATCGGGTTACCTCTTGCGAAACAGAGCGGCGAGATCCTTCGCCGCGTCCTTTTTGGCTGCCGTGGGCTGGGGATCGGCGGCGCCGACGGCGAGATCCGCGGCACGGCGAGCCCAGTCCGGGCGGAAGAAATGTCGCGCCGCCGAGGCATAGACGAAGCAGTCCAGGACCTCGGCTCGGCGGTTCGGGATCCGGACGAATTCCCGTTGCGGCCGGCCGCGGCGGTAGACGATCTGCGGCGGCTCGGAGAGCAGCTGCTCGTACCAGTCGCGCGGCAGGTGCCGGGCGAAGTGCACCCAGCCCGGGCTGGGATCGCGCAGTTCGAGGCGCGACCACATGTCCGCTTTGAACTGGTCGACCGAGACCAGCCAGAGCCGGCCCGGCATCTTCAGCTTCTGCGCCCGCTTCACCGGCTCCGGCTGCGGGTTGGAGGCGCCGCGGATCGCATAGGTCCGGCAACCACCATGGCGCTCCAGGGTGAAGGCCATCAGCCGCGCGCTGCGCTGGCGCCCGGAACTGTCGCCGGCGTCGATGCAGCAGGCTTCGATGCCGAGACGGCCACCGAGCGGATGGGCCCAGCGCTGCTGCAGCAACTGGTCGAGATCGCCCCAGACCTCCGGGAAGGCGGTGTCGCCTGTGAGGACCTCGTGACCGAGGGCGAACATCCGGTCCTCGGACAGACCCCAGAGACCGACCTCGAGGCGGTCATGCTGCACGTCGACTCCAGCGACGATGTACAGGACTTCGGCCGGCAGGGCGGCGTCCCAGGCGCCGCCGATCGGATCGAAGGACAACCCGAACGATTCCGCCCGGGCCTGCAGGGTGTCCTCGTCAACCTGCGCCTGGCTAAGCCGGAACGGCCGGCCGAGCACGGTGTTGGTGAACACCTGCATCTCGGACGGGCCGGATTTCTTGGCCTTCTCGTACTCCGCCGCCAGCTTGCCCCAGGCGGCATTGGCGAAAAGCGAGATCAGCGCCGAGAGCCGGAAACCGACATGATCCTTGATCTCCGGCCGCAGCGGGCGCTGCCGCATGCCAGCGATCATCTCGGCCTTCATCCGATGTTCGATGCGGCAGTTCTTCCCGCTCGGACAGCAGAGCCAGGCTTTCTCCGGCTCGCCTTCCGGCCAGCGCATCTGCTCCCACTGGAATTCGAACCAGTGCCCGCAATGCGGGCAGGCGCATTCGAAGATCGTCTGGTTCGACTGCTTCCAGGCCCGCTCGACGTTGCTGACGTTCTCCAGCGTCGGCGTCGAGCCCAGCACGATCTTGCGGTCGGCATGGGCGAAGGTGCGCTTTTCCGCGAGCGCGATCGGATCGCCCTCGACGGTGACCTCCATCGCGTCGGCCTCGTCGATGAAGAGGCGCTTCGCGTCATGCCTGCGGAGGTTGCGTGGACTGCGCGCGGCCAGGATCTTGAGAGAGCCCCCGCCGAGGAAGGCCTTCATCACCATGGTGTTCCGGCCGTCGTTCCGGCCGGTGCGCAGCAGACCGGCCAGCGCCGGCGACTCCTGAAATGCCGGCTCGACCTCGTCGACGGCGAAGCCCCTGGCGTCGTCGTCGGTGGGAACCAGCAGGATGATGGCCGATGGCTGGGTTGCTGCGGAGGCTCCGATCGCGGCCATCAGGCACTTGGTGAAGCCGACGCGGGCGGCCTTCAGCACCGTGACGCGCTCGACCGCCGGATCCCCGATGGCGTCGAGGATGAAGCGCTGGTACGGCCACGGCTTGAACCGCCCGGGCTCCGCAGAGGACCGCTCGGGCAGATAGAAGTGCTCAGCCGCCCAGTCCGACAATGTCAGCCGGGGAGGGGGAGCGAAGAGCCGCAGAACCCGCTCGACGAGCAGATCCTGCGGCCCGACGTGTTTCGTCATGCCTTGCGCTTCGCGGCTTTCCGGGCGGTTTCGACTGCGCCCTGCAGCTTCTCGACCGCGGCATCGGCGAGGCTTTCGCGGATCAGGGCATCGACGACACCGACATCGTGTCGGCTGAGATGCGGCAGCCGACCGGCAGCCTTCGTCGCGACCGCCAGCAGCGACAGCTGGACGGCACGAACGATGCGCTCCAGCGCCGGCGACACCTCATCGATGGCGATCAGCTCGCCCCGGCGGACGGCGAGCCGGACTTCGATCTCCTCCGCTTGCAACCGGGTGAGCCGGGCGCGCTCGACGACGAGGTCATCCTCGCCGGAACGATGGCCTGCCGCCTGGTCGCGGAGGTGCTTGACGTAAGTCTGGACCGACCGGCCGAGATCGTAGCGGCCGGGCGCGACTTTGACGACGAGCTGGCGCTTCGCGAGATCCCGGATGTTCCGATCCGAGCAGCCTAGCAGCTTCGCGAGCTGTTCCTCGCTGACGCCCGGCGCCGCTTTCGGCGGCGTCGCCATGGGTTCATCGGACCGCCGGATTGGCGGCGGAACCCCCTATGGCCGGCAACATTGAGTGATACGGCGGGGGGCGGCGCGCTCCGTAGGCCCCCCCGCCCTCGGAAGGACCC
>NZ_MKSQ01000019.1:24046-110696 GCF_001898115.1 Allobosea sp. 67-29
TGACCTCTCGCTGGGGTGGGCTGGATGCCCTGCCTGAAACGACACGAGCCCCGCCGGGGCTGAACCTGCGGAGCTCGTGGGTGCGACGGTCTCGCCTGCATGCAGGCACAGTTCGTCACGGTGCATTTCTGGTGTGCCATGTGCCTCGAATTGCGCAAGGCCTTGGGGGCTAGGATCGACACTATCGACACTATCGACAGAGGCGCGCACCGATGAGAGACCGAACTTGCCCGCCTCATACCCGCTGCTGCCATGATGCCGGCTCTTCCGCCAATCATGCGTCACCCTCCGTCTTGTGCGAATCAGCGCCAGATCCCGCCGTGATCGTCGTGGAGCGGGCCTTCCGCTTCTTCCGAGCCCGCCGGGTCAGATCCTTGTCCGGGACGATGGTGCGGCCGCAGCGGGAGCAGACCTCATCGGGTGTGTCATCCTCGGGCTTCTCCTCGTCGGCTTCCTCTTCGCCGGCGAGAATGGCCTCGAGCTCTCCATCCTCGAAGCCCGTCGCCGAAAGGTCGAACCCGCTGGCCGACAAGGCCTCGATCTCGGCGCGGAGCAGTTCATCGTCCCAGCCGGCCTCCTCGGCCAGGCGGTTGTCGGCGATGACGTAGGCGCGGATCATCTCCTCGCTCCAGCCCCGGGCTATCGTCACCGGGATCTCGGCATAGCCGGCGAGCTCGGCCGCCATCACGCGGGCATGGCCAGCGATGATCGTGCCGTTCTCGTCCACGAGGGGGCCGAAGGTGACGCCGAAGCGGCGCATCGAATCTGCGATCTTCTCGACCTGCTGCGCGGTATGGGTGCGGGAATTCTGCGCATAGGGCAGGAGCTCGCGGACGCGCCGTGTTCCCCTTTCGAGCTCGGGCGGAAGTTCCGCCTTCTGGCGCCTGGTCATGGTTCCTTCCTTCCCTTGGCGGCCTTCGCGCCCTTGGGCTTCTCCTCGGGCCCGCCGGTGACGACGCGCACGATCTCGACGGCGTTGACGTCATGCCCCCAGGCGGCCTTGGCGTTGCGGGCCTTGCGGCGCTTGGTGCGGTAGAAGCCACCGGCCCAGGCCATCTCGACCATGCCCTCGACGGCGAAGCGGATCTGATCCGGCGTCGCCAAGCCTTCGTCGCGGCAGCAGGCGGTCAGCGCTTTCCAGCGCCGTTCGCCCAGCGTGCCGCCGCCCATCGCGGCCTTGGCCCGCCTGATCTCGTTCTTGATGCCTTCGGCCTGATCGATCATGCGGCGGGCCTCATCGTCGACGAGCGCGTCGGACTTTCCCGCCGCCCGCAGCGCTTGCAGTTCCAGCGCGTTGAGCCGCATTCCACCGCCGCCGCGTTCGCCGGTCGAGGACGGCGGCGACCGCCGCAGCGCCAGCACGATCTCGTCATGGGCCTTCAGCCGATCGGCGAGCCAGCTGGCGGCATCGTACTCCTCAGGCCCTATTCGGACCGGCACATGCAGGACGAACATCAGGCCCAGCGTGGTGCCGAGCCGCGGATCCAGCACCCCCTGCGCGCCCAGCGCCCGGAAACGCTGAGCCTGAGCCTGCCGGGTTCCGGCCCTGTCCTGGATCAGGGCGCTGTCGAGGATGCGCCCGGCCCTGTCTCGCTTGACCTTGAGCGGGTCTTTCCGTTTCCGTCCCGTTCTCTTCGTCGTCGTCATCGTCACCGCATCTGGTCGAAATGGCTCAGCCCCGAGTCTTTCCGATCGTGGTCAGGCCGCGGCCGGTCCGTCGCGGGTCCGCGGCATGGTCTCCGGCCGCCAGCCCGAAGGCGGGAAGCGCGTCGGCCGCCACCAGCCGGAACGGCCCTCATGACGGGACGCCGACGGCATTCCGGGCTTGCCGGCCTCGCGATAGGCGCGGTCCCAGGCCGCGAATTCGGGAGTGCCGATGGCGATGAAGACCTGCTTCGCCGGCAGCGAAGTCGTGCTGTCGGAGGGGAAGTCGAGGAACAGCCGGTCGGAGAGATAGGTCTTCAGGTGGCTGCGCTTGCGGCCGCCGCGCTCCCGGCTGCGGACATAGGCGCCGGCAGCGGCGACGGCATGGCGGCGATCCGTCTCGACAAGGCGCTGGAACGCGGCCTCGGCCTGGATCCGGCTTTCGCCATCCTCCCATGGCCAGGCCTCGGCGATCTCGTCGAACCGCGCCGGCGGCCGCGGGGGCTCGGCGATGACGTAGCCGCAGGCATCGAGAACCGAAGACGGAGCACACACACCTTCTTTGGCCGCTGCCAGGAGCGGGGGTAAGGGGGTGTGGGATAGTTCTTGGTTATTCTCAGTTCTTATATACGCGTCCGGATTTGCCGGATGCGGCAAAGCCGGATGTGGCTCGGAACACTCCGGGAACAGATCGCCTTCATGGGGCTGGGCCACGTCCTGATTTTCCGGATGTGGCTCAGCCTCCGAAACACCAGCGCTAGGCGGCGATGCTTCGTCGAGCACAACATATTCGATCCCGCAATAGGCCTTGGTCACCTCGTCACGCTTGCGCTCGCGCGTGATCCAGCCGGCCTCGACGAGCTCGCGGACAAGCTCATGCATCTTGTCGCGGCCAACTTTGAAGCGGCCGCGCAGATGCTCGACCGACAGTGACCAGTCCGAGGGCCGCGACCGCAGCCAGGCCAGCAAGCCCATCGCCGCGAGCGAGAGCCGCTCGTCGTCGAGCACCTCGTTTTCGAGGATCGTGAAGTTGCGTGTGCGGCGCCGGCGGATGATCATGCCGCCCTCAGAAGCGTCGTACATTTTTGTCCGATCCGACTTGACTTTCGGACATTTTTGTACGATACACACCTCATCGCAATCGGAGATGAGGTGTGAATAGAGATCAGCTTGTCCGGGCCCTTCGGCGCTATTGTCGGAAGCGAGGCATTTCCATCGCTGTCGACAAGAAGAAAGGAAACGGCTCCCACTACAGGATCACGGTCGCTGACCGAATTTCGACCCTGCAGATGGACCTGAACCCCGGCAGAATCGAGCGCTTCCTGAAACAACTCGGGATCGACCCCGCCGACCTCTAGTCGGCGGGAGTTCCGGGTGGCCTCTAGAGGACAAGGCTGGGAAGCAAATCGATGATCAATGTTCGACCCCTCGGATCCACAACACAGAGGAGTACTGAATGGATGGCTTGGTTTATGTTCGCCACGGCGATCACCCGCGAGGGTGACGATTACGTGGTGAGCGTGCGCGATCTTCCGGAGGTTGTGACCTCCGGCTCTTCCATCGAGGAGGCGATCGCGCTTGCAGCGGATGCGATCGAGGTCGCTGTCGTCGGTCGTATGGACGACGATATGGAGATCCCGGTTCCTTCGGCCTTGCAGCCCGGCGAGCGCGCAATCGCGTTGCCCGCCACGCTGGCCGCCAAGGCGGCTGTGTATGAAGCCTGGAAGGCAAGCGGTCTCAAGAAGACCGAATTCGCCAAGAAGCTTCATCGCAATGAGGGCGAGGTGCGCCGTATTCTCAATCCGCGCCACGGCACCAAGCTGGACCAACTCGACGAAGCAGCCCGTGCTCTGGGCGGTCGTCTGGTGGTCAGCTTCGAGCCGGCTTGAATACCGGAGTTTTAACCGGAGCAAGATGGGGCCCGCCGGGTGCAACCGGCGGGCCCTTTCGTTCGCAGAGGGCGGCCTCATGAAACCGCCCCGCAATCGCAGCGCCACATCAACACCGACCAGAAGCCGTGCACGCGACCGAGATCGCCGACGATCATCCAGCCGCGGCGATGATAGGCATCGACCTTGGGGTGAGGGACGTAGCGGAAAAGACCTGTGCGGATCTTCACACGCGCGCCCTCCGCGGATTGATCACGTCACGCCGGACCGGCACGGTGGGGACATGCAGAGGCCAACCCGGGAAATGCTCGTCGCCAGCGCGATCGTGCTGTGCCTGGCGGCCGCGCTTCATCTCTATGTCTGGCTCGAGCCGGCCTGCAGCATCGAGAGCCGCCGCATCGTGATGAAAGCGGCCGGCGGCGTCGGCTGCTTTGAATTCTGGCTGAACCGCTATCAATCGCTGATCGGCAGCATTCTGACGACGGCGATCGCCGGCGCCACGCTGCTTTGGGTCGCCCGCCAGTTCGATGCATCCCGCCGCCAGACAGCCATCGCCGGCGCCACGGTGCTGCGGCTTCGCGTTGCCGAGTTGAACTGCGAGCGCGCCTTGGTCCAAAGGATCCTCGACCTTCTCCGGCAGATCTCGCCCGCCCCGCAGGACGTCAGCGGCCCCATACCCATGGTCGCCCTCAACCAGGTCAGAGAACGGCTGGTGTCGGGCTGGGACGAACTGGCAGAGTGTCTTCGCGAGATGCAGACCTTTGATCTTGCGGGTGATGCTTCGCTGGCCGCCGCGCCGCGGAAGATCGTTCTCAACCTGCTCTTCAGCATGCAGACGAACCTTACGCTGGGGCTTGCGGCGATTGCCGAGATTCAGCGAAACGGGATCTGGCAGGATTCTCCCGTCCGCGATCGGCTCTACAAACATTGGAGCGGCAATGTCCGCCGGGCTCACGAAGCCGGCGATTTCCTCCGCCAGATGGATGGAGCCTTGCGTTCCGAGATTGCCACGACGCTGAAGCACATTCAGGCCTTCGAGCGAACGGCGATAAGCTGACGAACTGGAGGTCACATCAGCCTCCCGAACTCGCCTGCGGGCTCGGCCGGCTTCCAGTCGTCGTATAGCGCAGCGATCTCGTCGAAATTTCGCGGATGCTGCCGCTTGAAGTCCGGCCAGTGCGGCCCGGATCGCCAGGCGCCATCGATGGCGACGAGCCATTGATTGTCGAGGAAGCGGCGATGATCGATCTCGAGGTGCTTGAAGTCCTGGCGGCATAGCCAGCCACGCTTCTCCAGGACGACGGCGAGCTTGAGCGCCTTGACCTTCCATGCGGTGAGCTGCAGCGGTGATTTCACGCCGGCGGCGACATCCGGCACGACGGGAGGCAACGCTTCCCGGCTGACCGGCAGCATCTGAGGCCAGTCGCTGGTCCAGCGATCCCACTCGTCGATGTCCTGGCGGGGAACCTCTGGGCGGACGCGGCCGTCCTCATCGAGCGTGACGACCTGGATGCCCGCGCGCTGGCAGAAAAGGTGATGCAGCGCCGACCCGGTCCCTTCCGGGACGAGCACAGCCCGGCAATCCGGCCCGGGCAAGCACGCCATATGGCGGCTTTCCAGCGCCTGCAGGATGACGTCGTCGTTGAGCCTGAGCTTGGCCTGGATACCGATCTGGAATCCGTCGCGCTCTCGTACCAGCAGGATGTCCCAGCCAGCCGTCTCGGGATAGGCGATCCACCCTGTCGGCTTCGGCCCTTGGCGTTCCCAGCCGGGGCGTGCGACGGCGCCGGTGGCGATCGCGATGAACTGGGCGCACATCGCGGCTTCGCTGGCGAATTTGGCGACGCGGCGCTTCATCGAGGCTCGCCGCTCCCAGCCAGCTGCTTGCTGAATCGATTGGGTTTCCGCAGGGCGATGCCGCTGCGCCGCGCCAACAGTCCGGGATAGGAGGGATCGACGCCGAACGCCGCGGCGATCGCCCTGACCGGCTCCACTCCGGCGCTGTAGCGACGCAGCATCTCGCTGGCCTGTTCCTCCGAGAGATACCGGCGCTTCTTCATGGCGCGGCCTGCGCGGCGGCGACGAGTTCATCCAGCCCGAGGTCGAGATCCGCGGCGATCAGCAGCATCGGTTCGCCGGCGAGCAGGCGCCCGCGGATGTCGGCCGGATCGGCAGCACGGCGCGGCGCCATGTCAGCCTCCGGCTTCCAGGACATCAGCGACCGCTTGGCGCGCAGAGCGCTCGATTTTCCCGGCTGCCTCAACGGCACGCCGCGCCGTTTCGCCAGCTTGGCTGGATAGCCGATGCTGACGCCGAAGCCAGCGGCGATCGCGGCAATGGGCTCGCCGGTCTGATACCGGCGAACGATCTCGGCCTTGACGCTGTCGGCGACGGGCTGGACGATCATGCCGTCTCTCCCGGCATCGTCTGAGGCTGATAGTGCACGGTCCGCAGCGGCCCGGGCAGCCACCCGGTCGCGGTGGCGAGCTCCGTCGCCCGCTCCGCAAGCTCCGCCTTCTTGCCCTTGATCGTACCGGCCCCGGCCTCCTCGGCAGCGGCTTTCGCCACCGCGCCCGGGGCCTGCGCGAAGAACCGGCCGGGATCGAAGGCCTTCGTCACCGCCGCGCGAAAAGCGTCCGGCGCGATCGCCGCGACCAGGACGTCGCGGCCGCTGGCGAGCTTCGGATCCATATCGACCTGCGAACGGCGGGTTTCGAGCGCGCCGGCGACGGCCTTCGCGAATTCGACGAGCAGCTGCTCGCGGTCCAGAGCGGCAAGCTCGGCGAACCGGTCGGTGAAGCTGAAATCGTGATACAGCAGCTTCCGACGCGGCGAGCCGTCCTGCTGCAGCCGGACCGGCGAGCCCCAGCGCGAGGCGGTGAGCCCGGCGATCGCGGCACGCAGCGCCAGGACCGGATCCGCGACCAGGCATTCCGCGATGACGTCACCGAGGTCGTCGGAGAGGTTTTCGGAAAGCCCCCTCGGCAGATCCGGGCCGGTATCTTCCGCCGCGGTGCTGGCGGAGGAATCGGCCTCCTCGTCATCCGCATCGGCGAAATTGCCATCCGCATCGCCGTGCTCGTTGCCGGTATCGTCCTCGTCGTCGATTTCTTCGCCGTCTTCCGAGTCGACCTGGGCCGGCCGCAGCCGCAGGACATCGAGCTCGACGGAGCCGTCCCGCTGGATCTCGATGATCACGCCCGATGCCGCGCGGGCGGCTGCATCGTCCGCGGCGCGCCTGGTCGCCGCCTGAGTGGCATTCCAGCCGGCATTGCCGCCCCTCTTCGCCGCGGCCTTCTCCTCGTCGGTCATCCAGCGATCGAGCGGGAGACGGGCCCAGAGATAGCTGCGCTCGACTTCGCCGCGATGGACCGCGAAGGCCCAGCCCTTGCCGAGGAGCTCCTGCTTCAGCACCTCGACCTTCTCCGACCACAGCCGGGACAGGATGTCGGGCGCCTCGACGAGGACGATGTCGCCGAAGAGATCCTCGCGCAGCGTTCCGCCGGCGGCGAGATAGGCTTCCCTGCCGACGAAGCTCATGGCTGAGGAATTCGCCTGCTCCCGCCCGGCCCGCAGGATCCGGGAGACCTCCCATTCGTTCCAGTGGCTCTTGCTCTTCAGCCCGGCGGCAAGCGCCTCGCGCTGGACGTCGTGGTCGTCGCAGAGCGTGAAGGCTTCCGCCTTTTCCTGGCCGATCCGGCCGTCGCGCCAGGCCTTGCGGACCTCCGGAGCCAGGCCGCCGAGGGCGAGGCGCTGACGGACCTGTCGTTCCTTCAAGCCGAAGCGATCGGCGATCTCGGCGACGGCGAGCCCGGAATCCTGTAGGTCCCGGAACGCCTCGAACTCGTCGACGGGGTGCAGCTGCACCCGCATCACGTTTTCCGTCAGGCTGATCTCATGGAGATCCCGGGCGGCAGCGAAGGTCACCCGGACGGGGTGGTCCTTCGGTATCGTACCGCGCTTCGCCAGGAGCTTCAGCGCCTTCAGCCGGCGGTTGCCGGCGCCGACCTTGTAGCGGCCTCCCGCCGTCGCGACGACGAGCGGCTGCAGAAGGCCCCGATGCGCGATGGAAGCCGCGAGTGCCTCGATCTCGACTTTCGAGGCCGAGGTCCTGACATTGTCGTCACCGCCTTCGTCGAGGCGGTCGAGCGGCACGGTGGTGTCGTCGGGCAGTGGCGGCGGTATCTCGAGGGCGTCGTCGGCGGCCTTCGGCCAGACGTCTTCCTGGAAGTCGGCATCGATCATGGATTCAGCCTTTCCATGGTGGAGGAGCGGGTGAGGGTTTCGAGGTCGCGGCCGAAGCGCAGCAGGGACTCGGTGCTGGGGAGATCGGGGCCGGCCAGCGCGGCGAGCAGCTCCGCACGCAGGGACGCGGAGCCGGGGCGCCGATTGACGAAGGCGATGCCGTGGGAAACGGCGGTACGGCCGCGGCCGATCTGGCGCGCGATCGCCTTGGGTTCCGCCGCCGCCGCAATGCCGGCGAGCCAGGAGAAGCAGTGGCGGGCCCGGGCGGCTCGCAGGCTGCGGCCGGCGCCGGCGAGCTCCTGCCGGCTCAGCCCGAAGGCCAGGGCTACCGCCATCATGCAGTCTGCCAGCGGCACCGGCGCGCAGATCGCGGTCACGACTGGATACGGGGAGAGCAGGGCGGCGACATCGCGGGCGACGTCGTCGTCGGGGCGGCCGAGATCGACCCCGCGCGCCGAGATCCGGCGCCGTGCGGTGAAGCAGGCCTCGTTGACGAACGCCGGGGTGACGCCGAGCCAAGCCGCGATGTCGAGCGACTTCAGCCCGGCGACATCGCGCATCAGCCAGGCGCAAAGCCGGCGCAGCCAGAGAACGTCGGACTGGAATTCCTGCTGGCGCAACCGGTCTTCCGCGACGCCGGTGACGCGGGCGGCAAGCGCTGTCATCGATCCGGCTGCCGTCACGAATTCGCGGGAGAACACCTTCATGCCGGGTCGCCGAGGCTGACGACGTCCTGAAGCCCGAGACCGATGACGAGCTCGGGATTGGAGCGCAGCTTGACCGCGATCTTATGGGCGAGCCCCAGAGCCTCGCCCTGCCGCCGGGTCTGGGCGACGACATCCGTGTCGATGCCGTCGCGACCGAGCCGGGCGGAGGCGCATTCCATGATGTTGATGGCGAACATCTCGGTCTGAGCGGCATTGCCGAGGCGGCGGATCAGCTCGTCGAGCGGCATCGGGGTCGGCGCAGGCATCAGGCTCTCCTCAACCGGACATCGGCCTTACCGACCCGGACGACTTCGACGCCGATCGTGCCGAGATCGGCCTTCCAGTGGCTGAGCTGGGCGAGCACGGCGTCGCCGCTGCGGACCGCGCATTTCTTGGCGACGACGGTGGCGTCGAAGAGCTCCCCGGCGGCGAGCGTCATCAGCACGGCATTGATCAGCGGGAAGCCCTTGAGGACGCCGGCCGGACCGACGATCCAGCCGCGGTCGACGGCGAGGACCTCGCCTTGCTTGAGCAGGACGAGATCGCCGGGATGGTCGACGTCGCGCGCTCGACGCGAGGCGGGGGGCGCGTCCTGAGAAGGCTGGGCAATCGCGGCCGGCGCCGATTCCAGGGGCGACGCGGCGGTCCGCACGGGCTGCGGCGGCGGTTCGGCTGGTTCCACCGGTTTGAGGCGCTCGGCCTCGGCCTTCAGGCGGGCTTGATCACCGACACGGATATCGGGGCTGGCCGCCTTCCGCTTCTGGGAGATGATCGCGCCGACATAAGGGGTGCTCTTGCCGACCCGCTCGCCGATCTCGCTCTGCTTCAGCAGGGTATCGCGCCAGAGCCGCACGATCTCGTCGGTGGCCGTCGGCTGCTGCGCCGCGGCCTTCGCACGGCCGTCGCGCGCCGCCTTCTCCTCGGCGAGCTTCCGCGCCTTGATCTCGGCGCGGACGGAATCGCCCCGCGATACGCGGGCGTCGCCGAGGCTGCGCGCCGATTTCAGGATCTCCGACGCCTTGTATTCCTTCAGTCCGAGCTCGGCGGCGAGATCGCGTTGCGTCCGCTCGGTCGTGTCGTAGAGCTCGATCAACCGCTCATGCAGATCGGGGCGTCGGTCGGAAGAAGGAGAGGACGAGGAGGCCGGCTCGGCTGGGGGGGTGAAACCGGCCTCCTCTGCGGCACTCTCTCCGCCCGTCGGGGTGCTCGCGCTATCGACCCCCTCATCGCCGGTTTCCTCCGCATGAGATGGCGCTGCAGCAACCGGAAAGCCGCCCACCATGCCGTCTGCCGTATCCGGCAAATCCTGCCCGGGTCCCGCCGGCCTAGCAGCGGTGTCGGCGGGCTCCGGCGCTTCGAGCGTCGTCTCCTGCTGACGGACTGTCCCCTTTTCCTGCGCGTCCTCCTGGACGGCTGGCGGGGCCGGGAAAGCCGCGACGTCTCCACCCGAGGATTGGGCCTCGGCGTCGCGTTCGGCGCACTCTCTTGCCCCTTCGGGCAAAACATCCGGGACGAGGTCGGCCCGTCGGCCTTCCTCGTTGAACCCGGCGGGCAGAATGTCGTCGGACTTGCTCGGGAGCGCCGTCGCGCAGTCCTCACCGACCCCGTCTACTGCCATGGGCGCCTCGGCCGGGGTCTCAGTCCCGGACAAGTTGATGCCGCGCAGCCGATCACCCCGGATGATGCGGGGATCGCCTGCCTTGCGGAATTCATTGAGAAAGAAGGATACCGAGCCCGGCGTGGATCCCGTCAATTCGGCGAGCCGGCCATTCCGGAGCGCGGTCGAGCCGTAGAGGTTGGCGATCTTCTCCCGCTTCTCCGACGGCTGCAGCGCTTCTTCGATCGTGAGCAGACCGCCGAGGCTGATTTCGTCGTTCCTGAGGAACTGCACGATCGGCTGGCCGATATCGATGTCCATACGCGCATGGCGTTCTGCCTCACGCGCCATCTCGGTCGAGACGACGACATGATCCGCGGCGCGCATCCGATCGACGATGTCGGCGACCGAGGCCGGCGCTGCAGGCGGCCCCGGCAGAGGAGCGCCGTCCAGGACGTGCAGCAGTGTCTGCGTCGCCGACAGCCCGGCCCGGGAGCCGAGATCGACCAGGCGGGCGAGCATGGCGCCGGCGCCGGCGAATTCGCGGGAGAGCGCCGTCATGCTGCCCTCATCGACTTGTCGAGCTTGGCCAGCGCCTTCGGATCGAGCTTCCGCGCCTGGTTCGGCGAGTAGACCAGGGGCTTGCAGCTCCGGCACCAGGATGTCGGCTCAGCGCCGGAAGCGCCGGGCCGGAAGGTCACCGGCCGCCCGCAGACCCGCTTCTCCCAGGGCCCGGCCTGATCCCAGCCCGGCAGCGGCATCGCGCATTGCAGGAAGCCGCGCTCGAGGAAGAGAACCCCGGGATTGTCGCCGGCGGGCTCGGCAGCCGTTTCAGCGGTCTCGGCGAAGCCCGCCATGGCTTGGGCCGCGTGGTTCCGCCCGGCCTCGGCCCTGATCTCGGCACGGCGGCGCTGTAGTTCGGCCGCGACTGCTCTGGCGTCCGGCTTGGGCGGCTCTGCCGCGCGGGCCTTGCGGCGCTCGGCGGCTTCCGATTTCTGGCGGGCCAGCGCCTCGTCCTGTCCACGGAAGGCGATGCCCTTGCGGTTCGCCCGCCCGAGCACGGCCATGCGGGAGCGGTTCACGCCGAACAGGTCGCCGAGCAGGATGGAGGCTGCGGCCGCGCTCTGCCCCTGCTCGGCGCAGCGCCGTAGCAGGTCGTCCTCTTCCGGTGTCCACTGGTCCTTGAACGCCATGGTCAGCCCCTGTCGCGGTTGGAGAAGGCTCCGGCGCGTGCGAGCCAGAGCCGGTAGCGGGCGGCGGCGTCCTCGGCCGCGTCCTGCCTGCCTTGCCAGGCGGAGAGCCAGTACGAGGCCCGCCATGCGCAGAACCAGCCGCAGAGGCCGGCGAAGTGCCGCATCGGGCCGCGCATCAGAGCCGGCTCCGCGCGATCTCCGTGTCCAGCTCGGCACGCAGCGCCTGCAGGCGGGCGCCCAGCCTGTCGGCCCGCTCGACGGCGATCAGCTTGTCGAGCCAGCCCGGAAGCCCGACGGGCGAGGGCCCATAGAGCGCCTGCAGCAGCTCGGGGCCGTAGCAGGTCGCCAGCCACAGCATGGCGATGCCACTCGGCGCCGATCGGCGCTTCAGCCATTTCCGGACCTGCTCCGCCGAGATCTGGCCGCGGCAGCGCGCCGCTACGGCAT
Source organism: Allobosea sp. 67-29 (assembly GCF_001898115.1). Lineage (GTDB taxonomy): Bacteria > Pseudomonadota > Alphaproteobacteria > Rhizobiales > Beijerinckiaceae > Allobosea. The sequence continues at coordinate 35,769 of NZ_MKSQ01000019.1, forward strand.
CGGCGGTCTTCAGCGGGTGCTTCCGCCGCAGGAAATCGGAGAGGTGGTCGAGCCAGTCCGGGGCGACGAAGCCGAGGCGGCTGGACAGATGTCCGGATTCCGGGGCCCGCGGTTCGCGGTTCGGGGAAACCTCTCCGGTCGGCAGCTGCCAGGAAGGGTCATCGATCGCCACCGCCCCCTGGAGCCCCAAGCTCATGTCCATCGTCTCAGCCCTCGTCTCAAATTCCGGTCCGGCGTCAGCCCGGATCGTCATGCAGCAGCGGTTTCGGCCGCGCGCCTGGCCTCGGCCTTATCGGCCCGCCAGCGCGCGAAATCGGAAGCGTCGACGCAGAGCCCGGCATCGGCCGCGGCTGTCTCCAGCGCCGGCCAGTGCTCCGGAGCGATCGAGTCGCGGGACGACATCACCGTCAGGTGCTCGCGCCGCAGACCGGTTTTGTCCGCCGCCTTCGCGGGTCCGCCGAGAGCCAGGATCAGCTCCCGGAAGCATGTCGGTGTCGGCGTCATCGCTCATCCGAAACTGCGTCGATGAGGAGTGACTACAAAATGCGCTCAGATTCGTCAATCACCAAATGTAATCACGTCGCGCGTATCAGATTGTGCATGGCAACAAACCCGGACTGGTCGACCCAGTCCGCCCGGCTGCGCTGGGCACGCGAGACTTCAGGGCTGGGGTCGGCGCGACAGGTGGCCGCCGATCGCGGCTGGCCGAGCTCGACCTACATCACGCATGAGAACGGCAGCCGGCTGAAGAAGGGCCTCTCCGAGGAGGATGCCCGCAAATACGCCCGCGCCTTCCGGGTCGATCTGGCCTGGCTGATGACGGGGGCCGGTGAGCCGCGGCGGACCGCCGAACCCGGCGAGGTCGTCGCGACCATCATGGGGCGGGTCGGTGCCGGGGCCCGGGTCATGGTCGAGGATCATGCGGATGCCTGGCCGGTGGTCGGCATCCCGCTCGAGATCGCCGAGACCTGCGAGCTCTATGAGATTACAGGCTCCAGCATGCTGCCGCTGTTTCACGACGGCGACGTGCTCGCCGTCGAACGCCGCTATCTCACACCGCAGCAGCTCATTGGCCGGATGGCGCTCGTCGTGCTGGCTGACGGCACCCGGCTGATCAAGACGATCAAGCGCGGGCCCGACGGGCTTTTCAACCTGACAAGCCTAAATTTCGAGGACATCGACGAGGTCGAGATCGTCTCGGCCGGGCGCATCGCGTGGGTGAAGTTCGCCGGCTAGGGCCGCGCCATCTCGATCACGCCGGCCTGCAGGGTGACGCGCTGCACGGATCCTTCGTCCGTATCCACCATCTCCTGCGCGACAGCCCTGACCTCGACGAGCGCGTTCACCCGGCATCGGCGGGCTGCCAGATTCGCGGTGCCCTTGCAGGGGCCGATCAGGCTTTCGGCGATGGATTGATCGGTCAGCGGGCCGAGCGCGGTAGCCTGTATCACCAGGACCTGACCGTCGAGGCGCGTGGCGCACAGAAAACCGTCGCCGGGATCGACGCAGCCGATCGACGTAACGCGGACATGCTTTCCGATGAAGGCGTGCGGGTCTTTCAGGAAGGCGCGACCATCCGGCACCCTCGTCGACTCAGCCATGGCCGGCATCGCGAGCAACGCCAGCGCTGCTGCTGACGCGAATCGGATCCGCCCCATTTATGCTTCCTCCAGTCCGCGCGACAGCATAACGGGCCGGTGAATACATTTCGTGCTTGACGACTGTTGATTGCATTATGTAATCATCGCGGCATCGAAACGCATCCGGGGCTGATCCGATGTCGCCTGTCGCTGCCCGCCCGCTTGCCGGGATCATCCGCTTTGAGCCGCCTCCGGCCGCCCCCGCGGCGCCTCTGCAGCCGATCTGCTACCTCCCGACTTCTGACGAGATCCGCGCCCATGGCGCCAAGCTGCTGCTCCGCCGTGCGCTGTTGTCCCTGGTGGAGCTCGCCTGCGTCGGCGTCTTCCTCGCCGCGGTCCTGATCTGGGCCGCACTCGGCGCGGGGGCGTGAGCGATGGCCAGCCTCGCCCGTTTCGGCCATGACGCCGATCCGGCCCGGGATTTCTGTCTCGAGGTCGATTCCATCGCCGCGCAACTGGCCGAAGATCGGCCGCTCACGAATTACCTGCGCGAGCGGATCTCGGCCGCGCTCGACTTCATCGTCGGCGGCGATATCGCTGCCGTTGCGGCGAAGGCGAAACTGCGCCAGATCGCGGACGGCATCCGCGCGGAGATCGGCGCGATGTCGCGCGAGCTCGGCTCCGGCTCCATCACCCTCACGGCGCCGAACGGCGCGATCTATCACCTGACGCTGGAAGGTGACGATCTCTGGGTGCACCTCGAGGCCGCGCCCGGACAATCCGCCCGTATCGACTATGAGGCCAATGCCGGCAACGAAGGCTGGCTCCGGCCGCAGCAGCGTCCCGCGCTGCGTTCGACGATGCCGATACGGCGGGCGAGGGCGGCAGCATGATGTCGGCGTTCGTCATCGGCGCCGGAGTCGGGCTGCTGCTCGTCCTGATCGTGTGGATCGACCGGGCGCATGCCCGGACCTGGCGCCAGCGTCAGCTGCTCAACGACTACATCTACGACCAACGCGATTGGTGGCGGCTCTGGAACGAGCTCGACCAGGTTCCCTATGAGCGGCACTTCCGGGCCGTTTTGCTCGGCCGCGACCCGGCCGGGCTCTACTCGGCGCAGCTTGCCACTGCTCTGGCCGGCGAGGTGGCGCGATGACGGCTTCGCTCGATGCATCGGTCCGGCTGCCGCTGACGGATCTCGACGACGCCGCGCAGGTTGCCGCGCAGCGTCTGCGCCTGGTGGCGGCGGCGCCGGAGCTCGACGGCATCGTCACGGTGACGGCGGCCCAACGCCTGGAGCGCGCGGTCGAAGCCGATCGCCAACGCCGGGCCGAGCAGATGCTGGCCGGCTGCGGCGGGGATGTCGGCTTCGGCGCCTTCCACAACCGGTTGCGGATCCTGCTCTCGATCGACCGGCACGAGCTTGTCGAAGCCGGCGTGCTCGACACCCAGGACCTGCTGGGCTGGTCGCAGTTCCAGCACGACCCCTTCCGCGCCTTCCTCCGCCTCGATACGCGCCGGGCCTCGGCGCTTTGGGGCCTCGTCCAGTCCAGGGAGACCCGGTGATGCGTGCGATCCCGGCCGAAGTTCTCGCCGAGCTCGACAAGTCCGTCTGCGCCGGCAATTCGCTGACCCTGACCGGCCGGATCGAGCCCAAGCTCTACCGGGCCGTCAACAAGGTCGTCGAGGCCGCCGGCGGCAAATGGAACCGCAAGGCGGGCTGCCATGTGTTCGACGGCGACGCCGGCGAGGCAATCGAGCAGGTCATCCTGAGCGGGGGCGTCGGCCGGAAGCAGGAGCTCGGGCAGTTCGACACGCCTCCGGAAATCGCGGCGCGGGTCGCCGCGCTGGCGGAGATCGAGCCCGGAATGCGGGTGCTGGAACCCAGCGCCGGCATCGGGTGCCTTGCCTTGCCGGCACTGCGCGCCGGCGCCCAGGTCCTCGCGGTCGAGATCGACCCGAAGCGGTCTCTCAGGCTGGTGAGCGAACTGACCGGCCACGACGCCATGGTCCTGGAGGGCGACTTCCTCGCCTTCGCGGCGGCCGGCCAGATCGGCGTCTTCGATCGGGTGGTGATGAACCCGCCCTTCGCGCGGCAGGCCGATATCGACCATGTCATGGCGGCGGAGCGTCGCATGAAGCCGGGCGGCGTCCTCGTCGCGGTGATGTCGGCGGGCATCGTCTTCAGGACCAACTCGAAGACCTTCTTCTTCCGGCAGTGGCTCGCCGATCGCGGCGACCTCGTCGAACACCTGCCCGCCGATTCCTTCAAGGCGTCGGGCACGAGCGTAAGTGCCTGCATCGTCAAGCTGTCGGCGCGAGGCAGCCGATGACGCTCGATCTCGCCCTGGCGCGGAAGGCGAAGCGTACCGGCCTCACCGGCCACGAGCTGGGCCGCAAGCTTGGCGTCTCGCATGGCGAGGCCAATACTCTTGCCGATGTCGGCCGGAAGCTTGCCCGCATCGACGGCTATGCCCTGACCGCGGGCGAGATCCTGGTCATGAAGATCATCGCCGCCGCGACCCGCGAGGGCCTGTCGAACGGGGCGACGAAATCGCCGGAATCCCGCTGCGTTTCCACCAAGGCGGGAAAGTCGCGTGGTTGGTGTGCCGCGACCGTCGGCAAGCGCCTGTTCGTCAGCCGTCATAACCGGGTCACCGGGCGCGCCGAGCGCGGCCTCGGCTTCGTCGAGCTCGCCGGCAATGGCTATGTCTGGCTGACCCCGGCGGGCTGGGCTGTGATCCACGCCATGGAGTCCGGCCGATGAGCGTCCCCGTCGACGAACACGACCAGGCGCTGCTCGAGGCCGTGGTCCGCGGCGAGGCCTACCAGGGTGCCCTGCAGCGATATGCACATGGCAACGGCAGCTCGGACGGCGTTGCCCGCACGCTGCTGCGGGAAGCCCGGTTCTGGCATCAGCGCCAGGCGTTGCGCGCCGCGCTCCATGCCTTGCGGTCCTACGAAAACGGCAATGCCTCGCCTGACCTGGCGAAGGCGATCGCCGACATCTGCGAGATCGAACTGAAGGGAGGCGCGACGTGATTGTCGATCGCGAAGACATGGAGCGCAAGCTCGCTCCAAGCCGTGCGGCGCTCGCCTCGCGGGCCAGCGCCCCTGGCGCCGCCGGTCTCCGGGCGCGCGTTGGCTTGGCCACAACGGCGCTGGACGACTGGTATGCCGATGAGATCGCGCGCGGCAGCAGCCAAGCCGAGATTTCGACGGCGCTGGTGTCGCGTCTCGGCGAGATCGTCGGTGTGACCCTCGCCAGCTTCCGGGCGGAGAGCCCTAAAGGGCTGGAGCACGTTGCGGCCGTCCGGGCTTCCCTGGTCGAGCTGCTCGAGATCTCCATCAACAAAACGCTGGCGGCCATCGACGCGATGTCGACGGAAGAGCTCGCCCAGCATTCCTACGCAATCCACCAGGAGCAGTGACATGGACGACCCGGTTCAGGGCGATCAGCTGAAGAGCATCGTCGAGCGCATCGAGCGCCTCGAGGAGGAAAAGAAGACGATCGCCGACGACATCAAGGAGGTCTACGCCGAGGCCAAAGGCATCGGCTACGACGTCAAGGTGCTGCGCAAGGTGATCGCGATGCGGAAACGCGATCTCGACGAGCGCAAGGAGGAAGAGGCGATCATGGACCTCTACCTCCAGGCCGTCGGAGAGACGGCATGACGGACGGCGACCGCGCACTCGACTTCGACGCGGTCAGCCGCGAGCTCGCCGCGCTCGGCATCCATCGGGTCGACGGCGAGCCGTTCACCGAGCGGCAGGTCCGCCGGCTCGCCGACGACCACAAGCTGCCGTTCTTCAAGGCGCCGCATGGTCGCCGGCTAATCATGCGCAGCGCGCTGATGGAAACCGTCGCGGCGTGGCAGGTCAACGCCCGCCGCGAGATGTCCAATGCCCGGGCCGAAGTGGAACGGGCGCGCCGTCCGAAGGGGAGGGCGTGATGCACCCGATGACGATGTCCGGCATCTCGGATCACGAGCGTGACTGCCTGCAGCACGCCCTGGGGCTGAACCGCGCTCGCAACCCCTATCGCAACATGTTCATGGCCGAGCCCGGCTCGCCTGACGATCTCGTCTTCCAGGAGCTGCAGCGTCGCGGCCTCGCCCGGCTGCACAGTGGGCCGCGCCCCGGCCTTTACCCCGACAACAGCTGGCGCGTCACCGAGGCCGGAGCCCGTGCCGCCGGTGCCACCCCCGACCAGGCCAGGAGGATCGCAGCATGACACAGACGACGGAGGAGGCGGCCGTGGCCACCGAGGATGACGGCTGGGATTGGTGCGTCGTCGAGATCTTTGGGCATCGCCGCCATGTCGGCCGCGTCCGCGAGGAGGAGCGCTTCGGGACCAAGATGCTGCGCATCGACATCCCGAAGGTTGATTACGAGACGCAGGCCATCACCGGTTTCAGCAGCCACTACTACGGCGGTGCCTCAATCTTCTCGATGACGCCGACGGACGAGACCTCCGCCATCCGCGTCAACCGCGGCTATGCGCCGCCGTCGCGCACCGCCCTGCCGGCTCCGGCCGAGTCTCCCGACGAAGACCAGGATGACGATTTCCTCGCCGATGACGACGAGGAGGACAACGATGTCGACGGTTGATCGCAGCCAACACGTCATGGAGGCGGTATCGCGCGATCTGCGCCGTATCGCCGGTGTCGTCGACGAGGAGATCCGCGAAGCGGCCGGCGAGCCCGTCGCGTTCACGCTGTTCGTCTGGACCAAGGGCCGCTGCAGCTACATCAGCTCCGCAACCGAGCGGGGCGAGATCATCACCGTGCTCGGGGCGATGATCGCACGCTGGAAGGCGGGCGAGGCGGATATCCCGGCGCACCTGGCGAGGCCGGACCAATGATGCCGCTCTTTCAGGCCGGCGCCGCCGTTTTCGGCGTGTTCGGAGCGCTGGAAGGCGTCCGGGCAGTCTCCCTGTTCCGGGATCGTAACCCCCAGGCCTCATCCGCCGCGGGCGCTGCAGCACTCCTGCTGAGCCTGGGCCTGATCTTCATCGTGATGGCGCGCATCGATGGGTGAGAATTCCGCGATCGAGTGGTGCGACCACACCTTCAACCCCTGGGAGGGCTGCCAGAAGGTCGGCCCGGGTTGCGACCACTGCTATGCCGAGACCCGCAATCGCCGCTTCGCCGGCGTTGCCAACTGGGGGCCGCACGCTCCGCGGCGCCGGACCTCGGCCTCGAACTGGGCCCAGCCGCGGATCTGGAACCGGAAGGCGCAGGCCTTTCGAGCGAAGCATGGCCATTGGCCGCGGGTGTTCTGCGCCTCGCTGGCGGATGTGTTCGACAGCGCCGTCGACCCGACCTGGCGCCGCCAGCTCTGGGAGCTGATCCGCGATACCCCGGATCTGCGCTGGATCTTGCTCACCAAGCGAGTCGGCAACATCGCCGGCAAGCTGCCGTTCGGCTGGCTCGATGGAGCTTTCGACCATGTCGGGCTGATGATCACGGTCGTCGACCAGGACGAGGCCGATCGTGACATCCCCAAACTGCTCAACGTTCCGATCGCAGGCCGGCAGTGGTTCGGCGTCAGCCACGAGCCGGCGCTCGGCGCGATCCGCTGGAGCGGGGTGTCGTCGGACGGCAAGCGGATGTGGAACTGGCTGACCGGGGAGAGCGGGACCATGTATCCCGATGGCCCGGATTTCGATCATGGCCCGCGGCTGTCCTGGATCATCTATGGCGGCGAGAGCGGGGCTGACGCTCGCCCGTCGCATCCGGACTGGGCTCGCGCCGACCGCGATCTCTGCGCTGAGACCGGCACCGCCTTCATGCTGAAGCAGTGGGGGGAGTATGGGCCCTGCGAACTTCATCCCCCGGGCACGGCCGAATGCTCGGTCGTAACCTCCACAGGACGTCATCTGGTCGGCCAGGACGCCGTCTGGGGTGATCCCAGTGATGAGCGGGCCGAGATCATAGCGCGCTTCGGCAAGACCAAAGCCGGGCGCCTTCTCGACGGCCGCGAGCATCTCGAATTCCCGGAGGCGCTTTCATGAGGCGCCAACTCTTAGTGCCGAGGCAGTCCGTTCGCCCGGAGAACCTCAACTTGGCCGAGGGCGTGAACGACCAGCCCCAGGGCGGCATCGATCACCGCGTCCGAGACGTCCGGAGCAACATTAACGAGCAGCGCGCGGAGCGCCTTGTCGCTGTCCGGCACTCGGTCAGCCATGCCCAACACCTGCATCGCAAGCGCCGCGACCGATGTGGCGAGTGCGACGCTCGATACTTCGACAGCTCGCTGTTCCCAGCCTTCAGGCATCGAATCATTGGACATGCCGGCATCATGAACAGGAGAGCCCGGGCATGAAAGCCCTTACCGTGTGGCAGCCCTGGGCCTCGCTGATTGCCATCAAGGCGAAGCCTTTCGAGTTCCGCGGGTGGCTGCCGCCGCCGGCGATCGTCGGTCAGCGCATCGCGATCCACGCCGGGGCTCGGCCGGTGCGGGGCTCGGAGGTCCGTGCCCTGCTGCTGGCGCTGAAGGGCGATGCCAGGATGACCAATCCCTGTCTCAACGCCGAGATCGCCATCCCGGCGCTGGAGCAGATCCTGGCCTCGCTGTCGAAGTCGCCGGATACCCTGTTCGGCACAGCCAGCGAGCGTTCGATCCCGCTTTCTCATGTCGTCTGCACTGCCGTCGTCGGCCGGCCGCGCCGCGGCGACGACATCGCGGGAGAGTTCGGCGCCGGCAACGATTCCGACCGCGACGGCACCTTCAACTGGGGCTGGCCGATGCTCGACGTCCAGCCGCTGGAGCCGCCGATCCCGGCGAAAGGCGCGCAAGGGCTATGGGAGTGCAGGCTATGATGACTGCCGGAGAGCGCTTCCGCCCGGCCTGGCGCGACCTCAGGCCCGGCGACCCATGGACATTCATCACGTCCGATCCGATCCGCATGGGTATTCGGGGTGGCATGCATGCCGAGGCGGGCAGCATCATCGAATGGCTGCCGGGTGACGGCCTGCCGCTGCTGTTCCGCGTCGACGAGATCGCGTGGTCCGATATCCGCCGGAAGCGCCTCGCCTATAGCTGCACGCATATCGCCCAGCCGCCTGTTTTCGAGGGGCGAGAGCCATGACGCTGTTCCCCGCCACACCTCCCGCCGGGTCGGCTGTGACCTCGCCTTGCGGACGGTACCGCTACCTCGCCGTTCGTGAATTCGGCGGGCCCGGCCCGGTGATCTCGATCGGGTTGGTCAACCCGTCGACGGCCGATGGCGAGCAGAACGACGCCACGATGCGCCGGATGGTCGGCTTCGCCCGCCGCATGGATGCCAGCCGGCTGCTGGTCTGGAACAAGTTCGCCTGGCGCGATCGCGATGTCCGCGCGCTACGCGGAGTCGGTGATCCGATCGGTCCGGAGAACGACCGCTACATCGAGCAGGCTCTGCGGGAATCGGAGATCCGGGTCGTCGCCTGGGGGCCGCTGGCGAAGCTACCTGCGCGGCTGCACGGCCGCTGGCGCGAGGCCTGTGCGATCGCCGATCGGATCGGCGCCGAGCTGCAGTGCTGGGGCAGGGCCGGGGACGGCCATCCCCTGCACCCGCTGATGCTGCCTTACGAACTGCCGCTGAAACTCTGGGAGCGCCCGCTGTGAAGAACAAGCTGTCAGACCTCAACGATCATCTCTTCGCGCAGCTCGAGCGTCTCGGCGAGGAGGGGCTGACGCCCGATCAGATCGCCAGCGAGGTGAAGCGCGCGGAAGCGATCGTCCAGGTCTCCGGTCAGATCGTCAGCAACGCCGCTCTGCAGGTAAAGGCGGCATCGCTCATGGCCGAGCACGGCTCGAAGATCGGGCCCTATATGCCGGCGATCGAAGGCCGTGGCCTCAAGGCGATCCCATGAAGCGCCGGGTCATCCCCTACAGCGACGAGGAGATGGCCTGGCTCGAGGCCACCCGGATGATGGTGATCTCCGATTATCACAGCGGTTTCGTCACCGCTTTCGACAGGCCCGATGTTCGCATGGAGCACCTCCATGCCTTGCGGAAGCGCAAGGGCTGGAAGGTCGGCCGGGCCGGAGGCCGCTATGCCGGGCGGCTGCGGCTGTTCAATGCTGAGGAGGTTGCCTGGCTACGGGCCAACGCCACCCTGCCACACGAGGAGTATTATCGCGGGTTCCGCGCGGCTTTCGGCCGGGAGGACGTTTCTCCTGCCCAGGTCAGGGCGGCGCGGAAGCGCCAGCGCTGGAAGACCGGGCGTACGGGCCGGTTCGAGAAAGGCCAGGCGCCGCGGAACAAGGGCAAGCGCTGCGCGCCGGGTACCGGCGGGCTTCATCCGAACGCCGTCCGGACGCACTTCAAGAAGGGGCAGCGGCCTCACACCTATCGCGGGCCCGGGCATGAGCGCATCGACGAACAGGACGGCTACGTCATCCTGATCGTCGAGGAACGCAACCCCTGGACCGGCGCCGCGACCAGGCAGGTCCACAAGCATCGCTGGCTTTGGGAGAAGGCCAACGGCCCGCTGCCGGAAGGCTTCGTCCTGAAATGCCTCGACGGCGACAAGACCAACACCGATCCGTCGAACTGGGAGGCGGTGCCGCGCGCCGTCCTCGCCCGCCTCAACGGTGGTCGGCACAAGACCTTCCTCGCCTTCGACGACGCGCCTGCCGAGCTGAAGCCGACGCTGCTGGCCAGGGCGAAGCTGCAGCACAAGCTCAGCACCCTCAAACGCCGCACTGAGAAGGAATCGCAGCGATGACGACCTATGGCATCGGCCAGATGGCCGCGGAATTCGGCCTGACCCTGCGGGCCCTGCGCTTCTACGAACAGCGCGGCCTGATCAAGCCGACGCGCAAGGGCCGCGAACGCCTGTACTCCGACGCCGATCGGGAGCGGATCCGCAGAATCGTCGAGCTCACAGGTCTGGGCTTCAGCCTGCGCGAGATCCAGGCCGGGCAATTCGACCGAGAGAGGCTCCAGCAGCAGCTCGAGCACATGCGCCGGCAGCGCTCCGATATCGATGGAGCCATCGCCGAGCTCGAACGGAGGATCGTGGCGTGACGTCCCCAGCAGAAGCCTTGCCTTCCCAGACGAGCGGAGCGTGGGAATGGCGCAGTCGGGTCAAGGGAGGCGCATGGGACGCATGGGAACAGGGTCGCTTCGGTCAGGAAATTCCGCCCTTCGCGGACGTGCAGGAACGCTGGACAGGCCCCGCCACCCTCGCCAAGTCCGCCTCGGAGCCTGCGGGCGGCGGGGACGGATGGAGAGATATCAGCACGGCGCCTAAAGACGAACGCGTCACCTTCATCGCATGCGAAGGGCCTTTCACCTATCAGTGCGGCTGGCAGGTCGAGGATGATGGCGAAGGCCGTCGTCGCGAGGGCTGGTATGATTTCGAGAACCAGTCTTTTGAGAACCCAACCCTGTGGCAGCCTTTCCCCAAGGCGCGTGACGCCGCCCTGTCCGCTCCCGCGTCGCCATCCCCTGCCGAGGCAGAAGCGCGGGAAGATGCTTGTCTATTCGGCGCGGGGTACTTGCGCGTCAATGCGGACGGTTCGCTGGACCGGATCGAGCCGCGTTCTGTGAAGTTCAAGGCTCCCCGTGCCGAGGCAGAAGCCTTGCCGACCGGGGGGGATGCGGTGGCGAGCTATCCTAGCCGGGTGGCGCAGGCGTGCGCGGTTCTGTTCGATGGCGACCCCACCGACGTTGCCGAGCGCCGTGATCGCTTTGCGGAGGAGGCCAACGAAGTTTGTCAGGCTTTCGGCATGACGCGCGAGGAGGCACACGCTCTCGTCGATTACACCTATGGTCGCCCGGTAGGCGAGCCCGGCAAGGAGATCGGCGCGGCTATGACCTCGCTGACATCGTTGGCCAATGAGGCCGGATACGGCCTGATGGAATGCGCCGAAGCCGATCTCGCAAACCTCATCCGGCCGGAGACGATCGCGCGCATCCGTGCCAAGCGAGCGACACGCCACGGTCGCGGCCCCCTACCGGGTCTCTCGACACCTGCCGAAGCAGAAGCGCGAGACAGCGTTGCGCGCGCGATAGCGAGAGGCGATGGCATCGAGCTCGATTGGCTCCCCGATCAGTCGAGCCCTCGCTGGCAGCGCTACCGCAAGCTGGCCGACTTCGCGCTGGCATCCCTCCCGACCCCGAAGGCAGGGAAGATGGTCTGCGCAGCGGATTACGTCGTCTGGTCCAACGAGCATAGCGCATGGTGGGGGCCTGACGAAGCTGGCTATCGCGCCAAGCTCGAGGAAGCAGGCCGTTATGACCGCGAGCAGGCGCTCGCCATCTGCGCCGGCGCGCGCGGCGGCCGCCAGTATAACGAAAACCCCTCCGAGGTCCCGGTCCTCTTCGAGGATGCGGCGCGGTTCTGGCCGAATGACGCGCCCGAATGGCGCAGCGAACGCTGGCGCCGAAGCATGCCCGCCGATGAGGAGGGGGCGTGATGCTGGCGAACGAAGACGAGTGCCGCGCGATGGGGCTTGACGTGAAAGCCGTCGACAGGATCGCACGCCGCATCAATAGAGCCATGAAAGACGCGAACAGACTCGGGCTGATCCTTTTTGGCGGCGCCGGCAGCGGTTCGCTTCGCGGCGATGCCGACGAGCGCGGCCGTCGCCTGATCGTTGCAGATTTCGACGGCACCAATTGGGATGGTGGAGACGGCGGCGGAGGCCAATGCGAAGACGGCTTGCTGCGTGGAGAAGGTCTATGAAGCCGGCCATGCTCACGGCCCTGCACTGGCCGGGCGAACTGCCGCGGCTGGGCGACTACATCATGGCGGCGCGCGGCCGCACCGCCTTCAAGGTCGTCGAGATCCTGATGCCGACGAAGCCTGGCGCCCGGTATGTCGCTCGATTCCGCTGCGAGCGTCACTACGCTCTCCCGCATGATGCCGTGATCCATGGCTGGGAATGGGCGAAGAGGGAGCGGTCATGCCGGTCCTGAGCTACGGCGGCGCCATCGTTCCCTGGAATGCGTCCTGGACCGGCGAGGACCGCTATGAGGTCCGACCGTGCCGCTGGGCCAAGGGCAAGCGGGCGATGTGCTCGCCGCACAATCCCGGCGTCGGCAAGCCGGTCTTCGCGAAGCCGCATTTCGTCCGGCAGCGCCGCTCTATCATGGAGATGCGCTGCACCGTCTGCGGGGACGAGACGCCCGCCGGCGATCGCTGGTGGTTCAAGCTCGGCGAATTCAATGAAGGCTGGTTCATGACGGCCGAGTCGCCGGTGCATCGCTGCTGCGCTGAGCTCGCCTTGAAGCACTGCCCGCACCTCCGCGGCCGCGCCGGGGACCTCGAGCGCTTCCCGGGCGGAGCGTCCGTGCTGTTCTCGATCATCGCCGGCGCCGCCGTGGAACGGGATTTCGGCGTGGCGGTCACCGCGCATCAGCCGGCGATCGGGCATCTCAAGCTGGCCTGGCCGGCCTCGCACTTCAGGGTGAAACGATGACGACTCCCTATCCGCTGTCCTGGCCGCACGGCATGCCGCGCGCGAAATCCCGTCGGACATCCCAGTTCCGGACCAGCCTGTCAGGCGCCCTGGCGAATGTCCGCGACTCGCTGCGCCGCTTCGGTGCCGACAGCGGCCGTCCGGTCAGCGAGATCATCATCTCGTCCAACGTCAGTCTGGGCCAGGACAAGCCGTCCGATCCCGGCGTCGCCGTGTGGTTCCTCTGGGACGGCGAGCAGCGCTGCTTCGCCGTCGACATCTACGGGAAGCCGGCCGAGAACCTCCAGGCCATTCATCACGTCCTCGAGGCGCGCCGCACCGAGATGCGTCATGCCGGCGTCGCCATGGTGAAAGCCGCGATGGCCGGTTTTGCCGCGGCGCTTCCTCCGCCGGGCAGCAAGCCCTGGAACGAGATCCTTGGCGTCGCCGCCGATGCCTCGCCAGCGGCGATCGATGCCGCCTACCGGCGCCTGGCGGCCGAACGCCACCCCGACAAGCCCGGGGGATCCGAGGCGATGATGGCCGAGCTCAACGCCGCGCGCGACCAGGCCCGCAAGGCGCACCGCTGATGGCGCAGTATGGGCAGCGGATCCAGCGCAGCCGGAAGCCTGGGGCGCGGGTTCCCAGCGATACCGTCTATGTCGGCCGCTCCGGGAAAGGCCTCGGCCGCTGGGGCAACCCCTTTCGCGTCGCCGGCCCGGCTGCGATCGCGCTGGCCGGCTGCTGGCATCTCGACACCTGGAAGGCCCGGCAATGGGCGGCGGCGAAGCTCTTCGCCCACTGGATCGCCGGCCGGCTCACCGATATGACTCAACCGGTCCAGGATGCAGCCCTGGCCGAGCTCCGGCAGCAGGGGAGCCCGCTGCCGCCGACGCTGGATCAGATCCGCGCGGAGTTGACCTGGCACGCCGGCGGCGACGGCCGCGATCTCTGCTGCTGGTGTTCGCCTTTCGTCGACTGCCACGCCGACATCCTGCGCGCCGTCGCGATCGGCGCCGATCCCATCATCGCTTCGGGGACGTCGCCGCTCTGGGCGGACAATTTCCGGATGACAGAGCGGAATCGCGAATTCGCCCGCCGCGAGATCCGTGAGAACATTCGCCGCCGCGGCTATGTGAAGGGCTGGACGGCGTGGTGATAGGCTAGGCGCCTATCAGTCTCGGCAGCAGAAGTGTCCCGGCCTGCGCAAAGGCCGAAATAGCGGCGAGCCAGGCCGCGATCGCATTTCGCCGCGCCTGCTTCTCGATCTTGTTCACCACGGACCACGGCGGCCCGCTAGCCCACGCTGTAGGCATTGGGGTGGCGATAATCGCTGCTGCCACCCAGAATCCGCCGGACCCGAGTGCAGCGATGGCCGCCACTGCCGGCAGCCAGGTCAACAACGTCGCCATATGATTCCCTCCCGCTCTTGAGATGCGACGATCGCTGCCGATGGTCGACGTGTCCAGCGAGGGGTGAAACGTGAACACCGAGGCTGGGTTTTGTACGGATTTTGTCGAGGCGCGACCGTGGCAGGCGAGGGCAGTGGCGGGCCTAGGCCGGTGCGGCGCGGGCAGAGGCCGCAACCGCATCACAACGAAACCTGCGACAAATATGCGTAAAATTATGCCTGAAGGCTCGAATCCCGGCCGAAACAGCCAAGAACTCAACTGCTGGGTCGCAAGTTCGAATGGTGCCGGAAGAGGGGATCGAACCCCCGACCTTCGGTTTACAAAACCGCTGCACTACCGCTGTGCTATTCCGGCGCCGATTGCCGGCCGGAACGGCCGGCAGCCGCCCTTCGGACCCGAGCCCGTCGGCGACCCCTAGCGGTTACCAGCCGGCGGGCAGGAGAGCAAGCACGGCGAGCGGACCGCGCGGCAGCGGCTACCGCCGCCGGGCGACAGGCGATAAAGCGCTTCTCCTGTCCCTAGGCCACGGATGCGGAGCGCGCTGCGCCATGAACTCCTCCTTGCAAGCGGATGTGCCGCAGGACATGGCCGGGCGGACAGAGCCCCCGAGACCGGGCGAGGTCTTTCGCGCATTCCTCAAGCTCGGGCTGACATCGTTCGGCGGGCCCGTCGCCCATCTCGGCTATTTCCGCGACGAGCTCGTGCTGCGGCGCAAATGGATCGACGAGGCCGGCTATGCCGATCTCGTCGCCCTGTGCCAGTTCCTGCCCGGCCCGGCCTCGAGCCAGGTCGGCTTCGCGCTCGGCCTGCTTCGCGGCGGCCCGTTGGGAGGGCTGGCGGCGTGGTGCGCCTTCACGCTGCCCTCGGCTGCGCTGCTGGTTCTCTTCGCCATGGGGGCGGGCGCCTTCGGCGGGCCGGTCGGGTCGGGCCTGGTTCACGGGTTGAAGCTGGTCGCGGTGGCGGTCGTGGCGCAGGCCGTCTGGGGAATGGCGCGCTCGCTGGCTCCGGACAGGCCGCGCGCGGCGATCGCTCTTCTCTCGGTCTTCGTCGTGGTTTTCGCGACAGGGTCGATCGGGCAGATCGCGGCGATCCTGGCCGGTAGCCTTCTCGGCGTCTGGTTGTGCCGCGACGGCGCGCCCGCGAGCCCGGCCCATCTCGCATTTGCGCTGTCGCGCCGCGCGGGCGCCTGCGCCCTGGCGGCCGCCTGTCTGCTCCTCGCGGCGCTGCCGCTGGCCGCGGCGGCGAGCGGCAGCCACGCCCTCGCGCTGTTCGACGTGTTCTATCGGGCCGGCGCGCTGGTGTTCGGTGGAGGACATGTGGTTCTGCCGCTATTGGAAACGGCGGTGGTGCGGCCCGGCTGGATCGACGCGAACGGATTCCTCGCCGGCTATGGCGCGGCTCAGGCCGTTCCCGGCCCGCTGTTCAGCTTCGCAGCCTTTCTCGGCGCCGCGATGGAACCCTGGCCCAACGGCATGCTCGGAGCCGCGATCTGCCTGGTCGGCATCTTCGTGCCCGGGCTGCTGCTCGTGGCGGGGGCGCTGCCGTTCTGGAACGCCTTGCGCCGGCGGCCGCTCGCACAGGCCGCGATGCGCGGCGCCAACGCCGCCGTCGTCGGGGTGCTCGCGGCGGCGCTCTACAGCCCGGTCTGGACAAGCGCGGTGACCGGCCCGCCCGATTTCGCGGTGGCACTCGCCGGCTTCGTCCTGCTGACGGTGTGGAAGGCGCCGCCCTGGCTGGTGGTGGTGCTGACCAGCGCGACCGGCGTGGCGCTCGCACTGCTCTGAACGCTGGCCATAAAAAAGGCCCCGCCCTTGCGGGCGGGGCCGTGATCGCCGCCGCGGGCGGCGATCACTTCAGGATGTCGCGATCCTTCGTCTCGGGCAGGAAGAGCAGGCCGATCACGAAGGTGCCGAGCGCCACGATGATCGGATACCACAGACCCGAGAAGATGTTGCCGCTCGCCGCCACGATGGCGAAGGCCGTCGGAGGCAGGAAGCCGCCGAACCAGCCGTTGCCGATGTGGTAGGGCAGCGACATGCCGGAGTAGCGGATGCGGGTCGGGAAGAGCTCGACCAGCAGGGCGGCGATCGGGCCGTAGACCATCGTGACGAAGAGCACGAGCACGAACAGGATGCCGACGGCCTTGAGCGCGCGGCCGTCGCTCAGGACCTGGCCGATCGAGGGCGTCTTCAGGATGCTGGCGTCACCCGCCTTGGGATAGCCGGCAGCCTGGGCCGCCGCGACGAGCTCGGCTGCTCCGCTGGGGGCGTCCGTGCCGTTGACCGTCGCCTTGAGCGGCGAGCCTGCCGGGCCGGGGACCAGCTCGTAGTGGATCGAGTTGGTCGCCAGCGTGCGGCGGACCACGTCGCAGGGCTTGGTGAAGGTGCGCACGCCGACGGGGTCGAAGAGCGTGCCGCAGGCGGCCGGATCGGAGGTGAGCACGACCTTGACGTTCTCGGTCGCGCTGGTGAGCTTCGGGTTCACCGTGTTCGCGAGCATCGTGAACAGCGGGAAGTAGGTCAGCGCCGCGATCAGGCAGCCGGCCAGCAGGATCGGCTTGCGGCCGATCTTGTCCGAGAGCCAGCCGAAGAAGATGAAGAACGGCGTGCCCAGCAGCAGCGAGAACGCGATCAGCAGGTTGGCGGTGGTGCCGTCCATCTTGAGCGTCTGGGTCAGGAAGAACAGCGCGTAGAACTGGCCGGTGTACCAGACCACGGCCTGGCCGGCGGTGCCGCCGAGCAGCGCGACGATGCCGATCTTGGCGTTGGCCCAGGTGCCGAAGGCTTCGGTGAGCGGAGCCTTCGAATGGGTGCCTTCCTCCTTCATCCGCAGGAACGCCGGCGATTCGGCGAGCTGCAGGCGGATCCAGACCGAGAAGCCGAGCAGGATGATCGAGAGCAGGAAGGGCACGCGCCAGCCCCAGGCGGCAAAGGTCTCCGGCGCCATGCTGAGGCGCAGGATCAGGATGACGATCAGCGACAGGAACAGGCCGACCGTTGCCGTGGTCTGGATCCAGGAGGTGTAGAAGCCGCGGCGACCCATCGGGGCGTGCTCGGCGACATAGGTCGCGGCGCCGCCGTATTCGCCACCGAGAGCGAGGCCCTGCAGCAGGCGGCAGGCGATGAAGATGGTGGGAGCGGCGTAGCCGATGCTCTGGAAGCTCGGCAGCAGGCCGACCAGGAAGGTCGAGAGGCCCATCACCACCATGGTGACGAGGAAGGTGTATTTGCGGCCGATCATGTCGCCGAGGCGGCCGAAGAACAGCGCGCCGAAGGGGCGCACCGCGAAGCCCGCGGCGAAGCCGAACAGCACGAAGATGAACTTCGCCGTATCGTTGTCGCCGGGCACGAAGGTCTGCGCGATGTTGGCGGCGAGAGAGCCGGCCAGATAGAAGTCGTACCACTCGAAGACCGTGCCGGCCGACGAGGCGATGATGACCTTCCGTTCTTCCCTGGTCATCGGCCGCGGCGCGGAGGCCGATCCCGATGTCTGCGATGCCATGCTCATGGCGTGTTGCCTCCCCTGGTGAAATGCGCTTCCGCAGCGCGGCCCGGCTTCGATCGATCCGGTTTCCGCGCCGCCGGAACGGCGGGATTCCCGCACCGTTCCGGATCGACGCTGAGGTTTGCGCGCGGAAAGACACGGGCGCAATCAAGCACTTGGTCTTGCACCGTTGGTCTTAAGACTATCGATGGAGGAGCGATGCGGCGGGGAAGCGCCGTCGATGCAGGCTGGTCAGCGGCCGCCGGTTCACTATAATCCAATTGCGGAGGCCTGACGAGATGCGGATGAGGAGACGCACCATGGCGTTGCGTATCATCGGCCTGTCCTGCGGACTGCTGCTGGCCGCGAATCTGTCGCTCGACCCGGCTCTGGCCGGCGGTCGCGGAGGCGGTGCCGGGGCCCGTGCGACGAGCACCGCCTCGATCCATCACCCCGAGATGCGCGCCTTCCGGAGCAATCCGCGGGCTGCTCGCGCGGATTTTCGTCGCGGCCGGCACCATCGCTGGGCCTGGGGCGGCCCGGGCTTTGTCGATCCCTGGCTCTTCTATCCGCCGGGGAGCAGCGCAACGGTCGCCGTCATCGCGCATCCCGCCGAACCGGCGCCGCCCGTCGATGCCGATTCCTTCGAGAACCTGACGGCGCGCGCCGGCATCCGCCGGGGGCCGCCGCCCGAGCCGACGATCTACCGGCTGGAAGGTCCGCGCCTGCGGCCCGCGGCGCGGGTCATCCGCATCGGGGCGGCCGAGCCCGCCGGCAGGCGGACGCGCTATGCCCATGCCGAGACCGGAGCCTTGCTGCTGACCGTGCCGCGGCGGTAGGCCGATCCCGCAGGAGAGCGCCTGGCGTTGCGGCCAGGCGCGCCGCCTCGCCGCCGGTGGTCCGACGGAAACCGGCGGCCGACGTACCGGTCAGCGCCGGCGGCTCGCGGCGTAAAGCGCGATCGCCGTCGCGTTGGAGACGTTGAGGCTGGTGATCGCGCCGGGCACTTCGAGCCGGGCGACATGATCGCAGAGTTCGCGGGTCCGCTGGCGCAGACCCTTGCCCTCGGCGCCCATCACCATGACGAGCGGCCGGCGCAGGGCGACCTCTTCGAGCGCGACATCGCCTTCCGAATCGAAGCCGAGGCGCAGGAAGCCGCGTTTGCCCAGCGTCTCCAGCGCGTCGCCGAGATTGCGGACGGCGACGAGCGGGACATGTTCGAGCGCGCCGGAGGCGGATTTCGCCAGCACGCCCGTCGCGGCCGGGGAGTGGCGGATGGTGACGATCACCGCCGCCGCGCCGAAGGCGGCAGCCGAGCGCAGGATCGCGCCGACATTGTGCGGGTCGGTGATCTGGTCGAGCGCGAGGACGACGGCATCGTCCGGCAGGCTGTCGAGATCGGGCGAGGGCAGGGGCTCACAGACCAGATAAAGTCCCTGATGCACCGAATCGGGCGTCAGCAGCCGATCGATCTCGGACGGGCGCACGAGTTCCGCCTCGACCGGCAAGTCACCGATCTCCTCCCGCAGGCGGCGCAGCGCATTCTCGGTGGCGAGCAGGCGCCGGAAGCGCCGGTGCGGGTTGCGCAGGGCCTCGACGACGGGGTGGACGCCATAGAGAACGGCCTCGTCGATATCGCCGGGACGGTGCGGCGGCGGGGCGCCGGCGCGGCGGGCATGACCGCCCGGCCGGTTGCCGGCCGGCCTGGCCTGTTTGGGACGGAATGGCGGCGCCATCGCTTTCTCCAGAATTTCTCCGCCTGCCGTGCCACGGCACGGCGCTCTTGACCAGCGCGGAACGATCCGCGCGCCCCTCCTTCCCTTCGAAAGGTTCAAACCATGGCAGATGCCAGTCAGCGCTTCGTGGTCATCACCGGCGGCCCGGGCTCTGGCAAGACTACCCTGATCGAGGCTCTCGCGGCTTCCGGCCATGCGGTGATGCCGGAAGCGGGCCGACAGGTCATCCGCGAGCAGCTCGCGGCAGGCGGGCAGGGGCTGCCCTGGGCCGATCGCGAGCGCTTCGCGGCATTGATGCTGGCCCGGGACCTGCGCAATCATGCGGCGGCGCGGAGCAGGACCGGCTTCGTGTTCTTCGATCGCGGCATTCCCGACATCGCCGGCTATCTTTCGCTGTGCGGATTGCCTGTATCGCAAGCCGTCGAGCGGGCCGCCCGCGAATGCCGCTACCGCCGGAGCGTGTTCATCGCGCCGCCATGGCCCGAGATCTTCGCCGGGGATGCCGAGCGCAAGCAGGACTTCGCCGAGGCGCAGCAGACCTGTGAGGCGATGCTCCAAGCCTATCCGCGCTTCGGCTACGCGCTTCTGGAACTGCCGCGGGCGAGCATCGCCGAGCGCGTCGCCTTCATGATGAGGCATCTCGCAGCCCCGGCGTGAGCGCGTTTGCACAGGAACGGCCTTCCGACGGGAAGGAATTTGCGCCGGCGACCTTTTTGCCGTTGACACGCCGCGGCCCGGTCACCATAAGTCCGGCCGCGCCTGCCGGTCGTCACGACAGTGACATATCGGTGGCCCGCGGCTCGAAGAGCCGGTCATGGGCGCAGGCGGGGGAATGTCCCGAGCGGCAAAGGGGGCGGACTGTAAATCCGCTGGCTATGCCTTCGCAGGTTCGAGTCCTGCTTCCCCCACCATTTTTTTCCTAAGTATTTGATTTTTCTTTTTTTAGTGGCGTTCCCTGCGCCTGACGATGAGGTGTGGGAATAAGGCGTTCGATTTCGGTTCCGGAATCAGGAGCGCAGCGGCCTCTCGGGCAAGCCGAGTGCGGTTCGCTGCACGTGTGGCGCCAGCCTTGCGAAGGCCGTGGGTCGCTTCAACCCCGCGGCTCGTCCGAGCAGGCTGGCGACAACCTCGGCCTGATGCTTTTAACAGCTAGCTGTAGAAGATGCCGCCATCCACGTTCAGGGCCTGTCCGGTCACGAAGGCGGAATCGTCCGAAGCGAAGAACGCGACGGGACCCACGACATCCTCGGGATTCCCGAGCCTGTGGAGATCCGTGACTTTCTCGAAATACGCGACCCGCTCGGGGTCGCGCAGGTTGTTCATGCCCATCTCTGTCTGGATGATGCCAGGGCAGACTGCATTCACGGTGATGCCGTACTGCCCCAATTCCATCGAGGCGACGCGGGTGAAGCCGACTACCGCTGATTTCGACGCGGCATAGTGCGACTGGCCGGGGCCGCCAGTGCGCGCGGCGAGTGAGGCGATGTTGACGATGCGGCCGTATCGCCGTTCCCGCATATGGGGGATCATCGCCTGGGTCATCTGGAAGACCCCACGCGCATTGACGGCGAGCGTCGTGTCCCAGAGTTCCGGCGTCAGCTCCTCGATCGAGGCGAGCTTCAGGATGCCGGCATTGTTGACGAGGGCGTCGACATGGCCGAGACCCTGCACCGCTTCCGCCACCGAGCGGCGGCAATCGGCGGGATCGCTGACATCGGCCAGAGCGATGACGCAACGGCGGCCGTGGTTGCCGATCTCGGCCGCGGTTTCATCCAGCGCGGCTTTCTGGGTCGCAAGATCGGTCAGCGCCAGGTCGTAGCCGCGCTCGGCGAGCCCGATGGCGATGGCGCGGCCGATGCCCCGGCTGGCGCCCGTGACGATGGCTTGTCTGGTCATGTCTGTTCTCGCAGCAGCTTCAGGATAAGGGGCAGGTGGGCTTGCGCACCGGCAGGCTGTTCATCGCGTTCACGGTCTCGTCGAAGGAGACCAGATTCGCGCCGGAGCCGAGGCCGGTGGCGACGAGTGCAGCTGTCGCAGTCGCGAGGCGCGCGCATTCCGGAAGTGTCCAGCCGCGGGCAAGGCCGGCGATGAAGCCTCCGGAATAGGCATCGCCGCAGCCGGTGGTATCGCGCACCGGGACCTCGAAGGCCGGCATCGTGAACGCCTGGCCGTCTCGAGTCATGACGAAGGAGCCGTCCCCTCCGAGCGAAATCGCGCAGGCGCCGGCACCCTTGTCGAGGAAGAAGCGCGCGCAGGCGGCAGGATCGTGGGTTCCGACCATCGCGGCGGTCTCGTCGATGCTCGGCATGAAGAAATCGACCTCCGGCAGCAGCGGCTCCACCAATGCGAGGGTCTCGGCACGGGCCGAGATCAGGTCGAGCGTGGTGGTGCGGCCAGCTTTGCGCGCATCGGCGAGCAGTGCGCGCGATGGTTCGCCATCCATCGCCAGCAGCGAGCCGACACCGCCGAGATGGACGATCCGGCCCTCGCAGGCACGCGCCTGCGCTGCAGGCGAGATGCGCCAGCGGGCCGAGGCGCCGCGAGCATGGAGGGCGGGCCGCGATCCGTCGGGCCGGATCGGCAGAATAGTGGCGGAGGTCGGGCTGTCGGCGATGCGCTCCATCACGGAGACGTCGATGCCGTCGCGCTTCAGCGCGTCCAGCACCCAGTCCGCCTTCTCGTCCGCGCCGACGGCGCCGACCGCGAGCGCCTTCAGCCCTAGCCGTGCGCAGGGTACGACGGTTCCGCCCGCGGTACCGGCGACCGTGAGGCGGATCTCATCGATCAGGTAGCGCGTGCCGCCGGGCGGAATCTCGGTGACGGGCACGCCCAGGATATCGAGGATGTAGGAACCGCAGACGCTGACATCATGGGTGTGCGACATCGGAAGTCTTCTCGGAAAGAGAGGGAAAATGGCGGCGGCAGCGTCGGATCAGGCGGCGCCGGTCGGATCTGCGGCCAAGGGCTTCCTCTCGCGCAGGCCGTATTGGCCCCAGCGCTTCAGGATGCTGTCGATCTCCTCGTCCGGCAGGAGCGGCGGCGTGCCGATCTGAAGGCAGCCATGATACTGTTTCGCCAGGGTCTCGACCTCGATGGCGAGCCACATCGCCTTGCGCAGGCTGACGCCGGTGGCGATCAGGCCGTGATGGGCCAGGAGACAGGCACGTCGTCCGGTCAGCGCCTCGAGCGCCAAACGTGACAGTTCCGCCGTGCCGTACTGGGCGTAGGGCGCGCAAGGGATGTCGTTCCCGCCAGCGGCGGCGATCATGTAGTGGATGGCAGGGATGGTCTTGTGCATGATCGCGAGGATCGTGCAGTAGGTCGGATGGGCGTGGACCACCGCCTGCGCCTCGGGCTTGGCCTTGAGGATGTCGAGGTGGAAGCGCCATTCGGTGGAGGGCACATTGCCTTCTCGCGCCTTCCAGCCGCCACCCCAGTCCATGAAGACAATGTCCTCCGGGGTCATCTGATCGTAGGGCAGTCCTGACGGCGTCAGCAGGATGCCGCCGTCGACGCGAACGCCGATATTGCCCGAGGTGCCCTGATTGATGCCCGACGCCGTCATCTCCCGGCAGGCGTCGACGATGGATTGCCGCAGATCGCGGTCGTCCTGGTTTCCTCCCATCCCGCAGAGCCTCCCCGCTCCGGCGATCCCCGGGCGGTGCCGACGATCTGTTCTGCAGTTCAGAACACAATTTCATTTTATTGAAAGCGCATGCAACTTTTCAATGGCTGCATGCGGTACGGCGGACGAAGCTCAGCGCGAAACGTCGATCACCACGCGGCCGCGAATCCTGCCGGCGACAATGTCCTCCGCCAACTCCGGCAGGGAGGACATCGGCTCGATGCGAGCGATCCGGCCGAGCTGCGCCTTGTCGAGATGCTTGGCCAGCGTCTTCCATGCGCTGTCGCGCTTCGCGGCCGGCGCCATCACGCTGTCGATGCCGAGAAGGCTCACGCCGCGCAGGATATGCGGCGCCACGGTCGCCGGAAGGTCCATGCCGCCCGCCAGTCCACAGGCCGCGACGGCACCACCATAGGCTGTCTGCGCCAGCACATTGGCCAGGGTCGTCGACCCCACGGAATCGACCGCGCCACCCCAGCGCTCCTTCTGCAGCGCGCCTCCCTTCTCCGCCAAGGCCGTCCGCTCTACGAAGGCGGTGGCGCCGAGCTCGGCAAGATAGGGGTGCGTCTCGGGTCTGCCGGTGGCGGCTGTGACGGTGTAGCCCTTGCGCGCGAGCAGGCTGATCGCGGTCGAGCCGACGCCGCCGGCCGCGCCCGTCACCAGCACCTCGCGGCCGCCCGGCGCGATCGCTCCCCAACCCTCGAGGGCATCGATGCAGAGCGCGGCGGTATAACCGGCGGTGCCGATGCCCATGGCCTCCTCGAAGGTGAAGGCATCGGGCAGCGGCGTCAGCCATTGGGGCTTGAGTCTCTGGAAGCGGGAATAGCCGCCCCATTCCGTCTCTGAAAGGCCCCAGCCATTGACCAGAACCTTGTCGCCGGCCTTCCAATCGGGCGAGCGGCTTTCGACGACCGTCCCTGCGAGGTCGATTCCCGCCACCATGGGCAGCCGGCGCGCGATCCGTCCCTTGCCGCTGATTGCGAGGCCGTCCTTGTAATTCAACGTCGAGAAGGCGATGGCCACGAGCATATCATGATCGGGAAGATCCGCCACGGTCAGGTCCCGGAACTCGGCACGCGGGCGTCCGTCGTGCTCGACGATTGTCATGGCGCGGAAGCTGTCGGTCATGGCGGTGCCTTTCGCGGCGGTGTGGGTCCGGTCGTGCGGCGCATGGGGATGGCGTCAGTGCGGGGGCGAATGGCCGAGGGCCGTGCTGATCGACAGGGCGGCCTTTCGAACCTCTTCCGAGAACTGCTTCAACTCCTTGCGTTTCAGCCGGGAGTCGGGTCCCGATATGCCGATCGCGCCGACGACCTCGCCGGCCCGGCCGAGGATGGCGCAGGCGCAGGCCGCGATGCCGTCCCGCCATTCGCCCTGCAGGACCACGGCGTAGCCCTGCTGACGGATCTGCGCGATATCGGCCATGAGCTCATCGAGCGTCACGCGGGTCGTCGCGGTGTAGCGCTTGAAGAGCGGCCGGAAGCGTTCGAGGGCCTCGTCGGGCTCATGCGCGAGCATGGCCTTGCCGGTCGCCATGGCGAATGCGGGCGCGCGCATGCCGACGCTGGTATGGGCACGGATCTGATGCTGGCTCTCGATCTTGTCGACATAGACCACGTCGGTGTCGTCAAGTACGGAGAGATGCACCGTCTCGCCTGTCGCTTGCGCCAGCTTCTCCATGGCCGGCCGCGCGGTGGAAACGAGGTCCATGCGCCTGACGACGCAGCTTCCGAGTTCCCAGATCTTCAGCGTCGGCTCGTAGGTGCTGACCGGCGGAGGCGCCTGCCGGACGAAACCCTGGGCCTGAAGGGTCGCCAGCAGCCGATGGACATTGCTCTTGGTCAACCCGAGCTCGCCGGCGAGGTCCGTGATGCCGCGCGGCTTGCTGCTTCGTGCCAGAACCTCGAGGAGCCGGAGCCCCTTCGTGAAAGCCTTGTCCATCGTGTGACCCGTTTCCCCTGAGCCGGAAATCTCTATGCCCCGGCATAGGCGACGGGAAGACGGCCGCCAACCGGGGCAGCCGCCTTCCCGCCGGCCGGCTATTTGGCCAACAGCGCGTTGAGCTTCTCCTGCCCGAATTCCTCGTTGGTCGCGCGGCCGTCGTGTGCTGGGGCCCCCCAATAGTCAGGGCTCCATTCGATGGCCTGCGCCAGGTTCTTCGGGTTGTTGGCCCAGTAGGTGCTGATTTTCGGGTCGGCCGCGTCGAACACGACCGAAGAAGGCAGCGCGACCGGGAAATTCGACGTCAGCTCGGCGGCGCGCTTGGGGTCGAGCCGCCAGGACAGCACCTTGAGGGCGTTGTCGTAATTGGGCGCGCCCTTCGGGATCGAGAAGAAGTCGTAATAGACGAAGCCCTGGTTCCAGGTCAGCGCGACGGGGGCGCCTTCGAGGGCGAATTTGCTCATCGAGCCGGTATAGGCCATGCACATGTCGGCCTCGCCGTCGAGGAGCAGCTGCGGCGGCTGCGCGGCCGTCGTCCACCATTTGGTGATATGCGGCTTGATCTCCGCGAGCTTCTTGAGCGCCCGCTCCATGTCGATCGGATAGAGCTTGTCCTGGGGCACGCCGTCCGCCATCAGCGCCGCCTCGAAGGTGAAGCGCGACCAGGCGGGCATGCAGCGCCGGCCCGGGAACTTCTTGACGTCCCAGAAATCGGCCCAGCTCTGCGGTTCGTTGCCGGGCTTGTACTTGTCCTTGTTCCAGGCGAGGCCGACGCCGATCACCTGCAGCGCGACGCCCTTGGGCCGCTTGAGGTTGTCCGGCATCGCCGCGAGCGTCTTCTGCGCGGATTCGGAGAGCTTCTTGTAGTCGATGTCCGCGAGGCAGCAGTCGCCGAGCAACTTGGTCTCCTGGTCGAAGATGAAGGCGAGATCCCAGGCCGCCTTGCCGGCATCCGCCTGGGCCTTCAGCCGCGGGCCGCTGCGGGCTTCCTGGACGGTCACGACCTTGATGCCCGTCTCCTTCTCGAACGGCCCGTACATGATCTTGCGCAGGGCTTCGCCGTAGGCGCCGCCCGGATCCTGCACGATCACCTCTTTGCTCTGGGCATGGGCGCTCTGCGCCAGGCCGGCAGGCAATGCCACGGTGGCCAGGACCGCAAGCATCCGCCAGGTCGTCATGCGTCTCGTCATGTGCTTCATCCCTCCCGTTTTTGTTTGATTTGTTAGTCAGGCGCCGGCGCGTGTCCGCGCCAGCACCGGGCCGGCGAGCGCGAGCCCGATCACGACCAGCAGGACCTCGAGCGAGGAAACCACCGCCAGAACCGGGTTGAGCTGGTAGTTGATGTCGGCCCAGAGCATCAGCGGCAGCGTCTTCAACTGCGCGCTGGACAGGAACAACGACAGCACCAGTTCGTCGAAGGAGTGCAGGAAGGCGAAGAAGGCCGCTGCAGCGAGGCCGGGTGCGATCGCCGGCAACGTCACCGTGCGAAACACGGTGAGCGGGGGGGCGCCATGCAGGGCGGCCGCCTGTTCGAGCCGCCTGTCGACGCCCTGGAGCGCGGCCGAGACGATGATCACGACGAGCGGAATCCCGCCGATCGCATGGGCTGAGGCGAGCCCCCAGATCGTTCCCACGAGGTCGAAGCGCAGGAACAGGCTGTAGAGCGACAGACCGAGCACCACCGGCGGCACGATGACCGGGCTCACGAGCAGCAGCATGATGATCGATTTGCCGCGGATCTCGCTGCGCACGATTCCCATCGCGGCGGAGGCGCCGAGTGTCACCGAGATGATAGCCGAGGTGGCGGCGATCACCGAGGATTTCCAGAAGGCCTCCATCCAGTTGGGGTCGGAGAAGAACTTCTCGTA
This sequence comes from Allobosea sp. 67-29, assembly GCF_001898115.1. Taxonomy (GTDB): domain Bacteria; phylum Pseudomonadota; class Alphaproteobacteria; order Rhizobiales; family Beijerinckiaceae; genus Allobosea. The sequence goes on from NZ_MKSQ01000019.1 coordinate 62,810, forward strand.
CCAGCGCAGCGACAGCCCCGGCGGCGGGAAGGTGAGGTAGGAAGCGCTGCTGAACGAGATCACCATCACGACCAGGATCGGCAGGATCAGCGTGGCGATGACGGCGCCGCCGAGAAGGATCACGGTCCAGCGGCCCCAGGCTGGGTTGAGCCGGCTCAGCAGCCGCAAGGCGGGCCAGCCGACACGGTCTGCAACTCCGGCGAGAAGCCGCCGCTGCGGAGTGGGCACCGCCTCATGCGCGGTTGCCGGACGAGGTTGCCCCTCCGCGAGCTGGCCGCCGCCCCAGATGAAGGAGAAGCCGAGGAAGTGGCCGGCCAGCGCGACGAAGAGCAGCGTGATGATCAGCAGCACCACGGCCAATGCCTGAAGGAAGCCCTCGCTGCCGATGAAATCGGCCTGTTGCACGATGTGCATCGCGAACATCTGGTCGCCCGGTCCGCCGAGCAGCGTCGGGGTGATGAAGAAGCCGAGAGCGGCCACGAAGACGAGCAGGAAGCCCGCGCCCATCCCGGGCAAGGTGAGGGGCAGGAGAATGCGCCAGAAGGTGGCGATCGGTCCGGCGCCGGAGGCTTGCGCGGCCCGCGGCAGCGCCACGTCGAGACGTGAGACGCTGGAATAGATGCTGAGCACCATGATCGGCAGCAGCACCGCCGTCATGCCGAGCAGGACCGTGCCGCGGTTGAAGAGGAACTGGGCGGGTTCGCCGAGCAGTCCGAGCCCGGTCAGGAGCTTATTGACCGGGCCGTTGCGGCCGAGCAGCACCATCCAGGCATAGGTGCGGATCAGGATGGCGATGAAATAGGGCAGCAGCACTCCGGCCGTGACCAGGATTCTGGCGATGCCGGATGTACGCCGGATCAGGAGCGCCGTCGGGTAGCCGAGCAGCAGGCACAGCGTCGCTACGGTAAGGGATATCTGCATCGTCCGGACGAGCGCGTCCCAGTAGAGCGGCACCGAGAAGACGCGTTCGAAGAAGGTCGACCATGTCGGGCCGCTGACGCTGATGCGGAAGAGATCGACGACCGGCAACAGGTAGATGAAGCCGAGGAAGAGCGCGGCCGGCAGCAGGAGCAATGCCGGGTTGGATAGCCTGACGGCGAAGCCCGCCGGGCGGCGAGGATGGGAGGCTGCGGCAAGGGCGGTCACGAGAGCACCCAGCAATCGGCGGCACCCCAGCTTACATGGAGGCGTTCGCCGACATCCGGCAGCGACCGCCCTGCCGTGTCCATGCAGCGGATCAGCAAGGTCTCGCCGCTTTCGGTCCGGGCCTCGATCCGCAGGACTTCGCCGAGGAACAGGGCCGACGTCACCGTGACCGGCATCGTGTTCGGACCGGGGCTGCCTGCGATGGCGATTCGCTCCGGCCGCACCAGCACCGCCGCACGCCCCACCTCGATGCCGTGCCCGGCATCGGCCTCGAAGACGTAGCCGGCCCGGTTGCGCAGCGCCATCGTGGCGCCGCGGCGTTGCACGATCTCGGCCTCAATCAGGTTGCTCTCGCCGACGAAGGACGCGACGAAGCGGTTCTGCGGGTGCCGGTAGATGTCGGTTGGAGTGCCGATCTGCACGATCCGCCCGGCGTCCATCACGGCGATGCGGTCGCTCATCGTCAGGGCCTCGCCCTGGTCGTGCGTGACGAACAGGATGGTGCTGCCTATGGTGCGGTGCAGTGCGCGGATCTCGATCTGGATGGATTCCCGCAGCCGCCGGTCGAGCGCGCTGAGCGGCTCGTCCATCAGCACGATCTTCGGGCGCCGGACGATGGCGCGGGCGATGGCGACGCGCTGCTGCTGGCCACCCGACATCTGCGAGGGCGTCTTTGCGGCGTGTTCGGAAAGACGCATCATCTCGAGCGTTTCGCCGACGCGGCGCTGTGCACTTTCCCGGTCGACGCCGGCCATGCGCAGCGGAAAAGCCACGTTCTGCGTGACGGTCATGTTGGGAAACAGCGCGTAGCTCTGGAACACCATGCCGAAGCCGCGCCTGTGGGTCGGCACATGGTCGATCGGCGCGTTGTCGACATGCATCTCGCCGCCGTCGAGCTTCTGGAACCCGGCGAGCAGGTTGAGCAGCGTCGTCTTGCCGCTTCCGGATGGGCCGAGCAGGGTGATGAACTCGCCCGGCCGGATATCGAGGGAAATACGGTCGGCCGCACGGAAGGCGCCGTAGTTCTTGACTACCTCGCGCATGACGATGCCCGAGCCGATCGAGCCCTCTGCACGAGCCGCTCCCGGCTGTCCCACCTGCGCCGCCGGCATGGCACGAGAGGCCAGTTCCGTCGCCATCACGTCTCTCCCGTCGTTCTGAATTATAGAACGCAATTCTGTTTTCTTTCAGTAATCAGCTTGCTCTGCGCGCTGTCAAGCTGTCTCATCGAGCTCGGTGACAGGAGTGCGGACGATCGCTTCGGGTGCCGTGGAGGGCATGTTGACACCGCGATCGGCGTGCCGCTAGGGTTATTTCAGAATTGCGTTCTATATTATAGAACAATAACCGCGGCGCCGCAGAGATCGCGGGGTCGGCTCGGAGGGAGAAGGACGCGATGGACCTTCGGGGCATGGCGGCCCGTGTCGAGGCGGGAATGCAGCTCGCGCTGCCGGTCGATTATGCGGGAGTCTCGATGGCGATGACCCGGGCGCTGATCGAGCGCGGCGCCGGCGATCTCGACCTGTTCTGCGTTCCGACCGGCGGCCTGCAGGTCGACCAGCTGATCGGCGCCGGGCTCGTCCGCTCGGTCGAGACGAGCGCGGTCTCGCTCGGCGAGGCGGGCGGGGCTCCGCGCTTCAACCAGGCCGTCGGCGAAGGACGGATCGTAGTGCGCGACGCAACCTGCCCGGCGATCCATGCCGCGCTCATGGCGGCGCAGAAGGGCAATCCCTTCCAGCCTCTGCGCGGCCTCGTCGGTAGCGATGTCCTGCGCTTCCGGCCTGACTGGCGGATGATCGACAACCCCTTCGCCGAGGACCGCGACCCGATCGTCCTGATCCCGGCAGCACGTCCCGACATCGCCATCTTCCACGCGCCGATGGCGGACCGGAACGGCAATGTCTGGATCGGGCGGCGCCGCGAGCTTGCTGCGATGGCTTATGCCGCAGGGCAGACCCTGGTCACGGTCGAACGCATCATCGACGAGAACCTGCTCGGCAGCGAGACGAGCGCAGCGGGAACCTTGCCGGCGCTCTACGTGACAGAGATCGCGGTCGCTCCCAGAGGTGCCTGGCCTTACGGGCTCTGGGGAGAATACGCCACCGACACAGCCGAGATCCTGCGCTATGCCAAGGCCGCCCGCACGGCGGAAGGCTTCGCCACCTATATGGCCCAACCTGCCGCGGGACGCGCCGAGGAGCCCGCGCAGTGACCGAGGTGCATCCCCGCGAAATCCTGATCGCCACGATCACGCGACTCCTCGACGGTGTCCGGCATGTCGCGGTCGGCGCCTCCTCGCCGATCCCCGCCGCAGGCGCGATGCTGCTGCGGGCCATGAAGAAGCGCGCGGGCGCGCCGCCGGTCAGGATCTCGATCCTCGGCTCGGTCGAGCATAATTTCTTCACCAACGGCTCCGCCGAATTGTTCGATTGTGCGGGTCAGGGGCGAATCGACGCCTTCTTCCTCGGCGGCGGCCAGATCGACGGACAGGCCAACATCAATCTCGTCGGCGTCGGCGATTATCCGGCATCGACGCCGCGCTGGCCGGGCTCGTTCGGCTCGGCCTATCTCTATTTCGTGGTGCCGCGCGTCATCCTCTTCCGCGAGGAACACAGCCCACGCGTCTTCGTGGACAAGGTCGATTTCATCAGTGCGCCCGGCACCAGCGCGCCCGGCGTCCACCGGACCGGCGGGCCGGTGGCGCTGCTGACTGGCAAGGCGCTGTTCAGCTTCGACAAGACCCGGCCGGGCTTCACCCTGGAGAGCCTCCATCCCGGCCACGCGCTGGAGGAGGTCCGGGAGGCGACGGGATTCGCATTTGCGGATCCCCGGGACACCGGCCGGACCCCGGCGCCGGATCGAGAGACGCTCGCGCTGCTGCGCGGACAAGTGATGGACGAGCTCGCGGAAACCTATCCGGAATTCGCAAGCCAGATGCGGCGCGAGGTCCATGCGTGACGCTTCGATCCGCAAGAGACAATCGGCAGGACAGGATATGAATTCTCGCATCGGTTCCCTGGCCAGCATCAAGGTCATCGACGCCAGCCGGGTTCTCGGGGGACCCTATGCCGGCCAGATCCTCGGCGACCATGGTGCGGACGTCGTCAAGATCGAACCTCCGGCGGGCGACGAGACGCGCGGCTGGGGGCCGCCCTTCCTTGAAGGCGCGGCGAGCTATTTTCTGGGCCTCAACCGCAACAAGCGCGGCATGGCGCTCGACCTGACGCAGAAGGCAGGCCGCGAGCTGCTGCTGCGCCTGCTGGAGACGGCCGACGTCTTCATCGAGAACTTCAAGACCGGCACGCTCGACCGCTGGGGCCTTGGGCGTGCGGAACTCGAGCGGCGCTTCCCGCGCCTCGTCCATTGCCGCGTCTCGGGCTTCGGCGGGGACGGGCCGCTCGGCGGTCTGCCGGGCTACGACGCGGCGATCCAGGCCTCGGCCGGCATCATGAGCGTGAACGGTGAGCTCGGCGGTGCGCCGCTGCGCGTGGGATTGCCAGTCGTCGACATGGTGACGGGGCTGAACGCCGTGATCGGCATCCTCATGGCGTTGCAGGAACGGGAATCGAGTGGGAAGGGGCAGTTCGTCGAGACGACGCTCTATGATTGCGGGGTCTCGCTGCTGCACCCCCATCTGCCGAATTTCTATCTCTCGGGACAGGTTGCGGGCCGCTCTGGCAACGCCCATCCCAACATCACCCCCTATGACGTCTTCACGACACGCGATGCGCCGCTCTTTCTGGCCGTCGGCAACAACCGGCAGTTCGCGACTCTTTGCAAGGTGATCGGCCGGCCGGAGCTGGCCGAGGATGCGCGCTACGCAACCAACAAGGACCGCAACATCAACCGCGACGCGCTCAAGCGAGATCTCGAGGCGGCGATGGCGGGCTTCGACTGCGGTCCGCTGGCCGAGCTGCTGATCAAGTCCGGCGTGCCTTGCGGCGCCGTGCGCTCCATCGACCAGGTGATGGCGGATCCGCATACGCATCACCGCGGCATGGTGGTCGATATCGGCGCCTATCGCGGCACGGGCAGCCCGATCAAGATGTCGCGGACCCCGGCCTCCTATCGGCTGGCGCCGCCGCGCTTCGGCGAGCATACGGCGGAGGTGCTCGAAGAGGTCGGGGTGCAGGGCGATCTCTTCGCCGGGGTGCTGCCGGGTTTCGAGCCGGCGCCGAAGGGCGGGGCCAGGGGGGATGAGACGCAGGCAAGCATGCCCGCGTCGCGGAAGGTGCTCGGATGAGCTCGATCCAGCGCTACCCGCATTGCAGCCATTGGGGCGCCTACACCATCCTGGTCGAAAACGGCAGGATCGTCGGCATCGAGCCCTTCGAGCATGATCCTTCGCCGTCGCCGATCAACCAATCGGTCCGCGATTGGGCGAGCACGGAGCGCCGTGTCCTGACCCCGCTGGTCCGTTCGGGCTGGCTCGAAGGCCGCGAGAGGAGCGATCGCCGCGGCCGGGGGCGCGACAGGTTCGTGCCGGTGAGCTGGGAGGAGGCGACCTCGCTCGTCGCGGGCGAGATCAAGCGCGTCTCGGAGAGCTTCGGCAACGCCTCGATTTTCGCGGGGTCCTATGGCTGGACCAGCTGCGGCCGGTTCCACCACGCGCCGTCGCAATTGAAGCGCATGTTGAACCTGGTCGGTGGCTATACCGGCCACGCCGACACATATTCGATCGCAGCCGGGCCGGTGATCCTGCGCCATACGCTGGGCGACGACAGCGCCTGCGGCGGCGAGGCCAATACGCTGGACACCATCGCGCAGCACAGCGAGACGCTGGTCGTTTTCGGGGCGCTTTCGCCGCGGACGGCGCAGAACGAGGCCGGCGGGATCGCCAGCCATGCGCTGGAAACCCATCTGCGCAAGATCGCCGAGAGGGGCGTGAGGGTCGTCCTGGTTTCACCGCTGCGCGATGACGTGCCCGGCTGGCTGGGCGCCGAATGGTGGCCGATCCGGCCGAATACCGATGCGGCCTTGATGCTCGGGTTTGCCGGCGAGATCCTGAGGCGGGACCGGCACGACCGCGCCTTCCTCGAGCGCTGCACGAGCGGCTCCGAACGGCTGATCGCCTATCTCGACGGCAGCCTGGACGGCGTGGCCAAGGACGCGGGCTGGGCCGCCGGCATTACCGGGCTGGAGGCGAGCCTGATCGTCGCGCTTGCGCAGCGGCTGGTCGAGACGCGCTCGATGCTGACGGTGAGCTGGAGCCTGCAGCGCGCCCATCACGGCGAGCAGCCCTTCTGGGCGGCGCTGGCGCTGGCGGCGATGACGGGCCAGATCGGCCTGCCGGGCGGCGGGGTCGGCTATGGCTATGCGTCGCTCGGGGGCGTCGGTGCGCCGATCAATCTCGCGAAGTCGCCGGCGATGCCGCAATTGCGGAAGGCGCTGAAAAGCTTCATTCCGGTCGCCCGGATCAGCGACATGCTGCTGCATCCGGGCGAGGCATACACCTATGAAGGTGAGACCCGCACCTATCCCGATGCGCGGCTGGTCTACTGGGCCGGCGGCAACCCCTATCACCACCATCAGGACCTCAACCGCCTCGCGGAGGCCTGGACCCGGCCGGAAACGATCATCGTGCAGGACCCGATGTTCACCGCGACCGCGCAGCGCGCCGACATCGTATTGCCGGCCAACACGTCGATCGAGCGCAACGATATGGCGGGCAACAAGCGCTCCGACTGCATCATCGCCATGCACAAGGCGATCGGGCCGGTCGGGGAGTCCCGCTCCGATTTCGACATCTTCCGGGCGATCGCCGAAAAGCTCGGCATCGGGCGGGAATTCGACGAAGGCCGCGACGAGATGGGTTGGCTGCGCCACCTCTACGAAACGACCCGCGACGATGCCGCGGCGCGTCTTGGCTTCAAGATGCCGGATTTCGACACTTTCTGGGCCCAGGGCTATGCTCGCTGCCCGACGCAGGCCGAACACACTTATCTGTCCGCGTTTCGCGATAAGCCGCAGGATAATGCTCTCGCGACCGAAAGCGGGCGGATCGTCCTCGGCAGCAGCACTCTCGCGGCGCTCGACTACGACGATTGCCCGGCCCATCCGGCCTGGATCGAGCCGGTGGAATGGCTTGGTGCGGCCGGTGCCGCCGATCAGTTCCACCTCATCTCCCACCAGCCCGAGGGGCGGCTGCACAGCCAGCTCGAGACGAGCGCTGCCAGTATGGCCGGCAAGCGCGGCGGCCGCGAGCAGGCGCGGCTTCACCCAGAGGACGCGGCAGCCCTCGGCATTGCCGACGGCCAGACGGTCCGGCTCTGGAACGAGCGTGGGGCCTGCCTCGCGACGGCCCAGATCAGCGACGGGGTGCGGCGCCGGGTTGTCGTCCTGCCGACCGGCGCCTGGTTCACGCCCACCGGCAATAGCGGCCTCGACGTCGCCGGCAATCCGAACGTCCTGACGGTCGATATCGGGACATCCCGCTTCGGGCAAGGCTGCTCGGCCCATACCTGTCTCGTCAGGATCGAGCCTTATGAAGGCGAGGCCGGCGATGCGGCGCAGCGTTATCGCGAGCAGATGAACCGGCTGGTCGCCATATAGCGCCGCGCCTCACGAGGACTGGACGAGCGGGACGCAGCAGCAGCGCCCGCCTTCGTGCAGGAAAGGAATCGATGACATGACGCAGCCCGCTATCAGCCGTTTTCCCGTCCCCGAGATCGATGCGTTGCCGGACGATATCCGCGAGCGGATCCTCGCCGTGCAGGAGAAGTCCGGCTTCGTACCAAACGTCTTCCTGACGCTCGCGCATCGTCCGGACGAGTTCCGCGCCTTCTTCGCCTATCACGACGCCCTGATGAACAAGGCGGACGGGCTGACGAAGGCCGAGCGCGAGATGATCGTGGTCGCGACCAGCAATGCCAACCAGTGCCAGTATTGCGTCGTGGCTCATGGCGCGATCCTGCGGGTGCGGGCGAAGAATCCGCTGATCGCGGACCAGGTGGCGGTGAACTACCGCAAAGCCGACATCACGCCCCGGCAGCGCGCGATGCTTGACTTCGCGATGAAAGTCTCCGCTCGCGCCTATGAGGTCCGGGACGACGACATCGCCACGCTGCACGAGCACGGTTTCAGTGAGGACGATACCTGGGACATCGCCGCCATTGCGGCCTTCTTCGGCATGTCGAACCGCCTCGCCAACGTGACCAGCATGCGCCCGAACGACGAGTTCTACGCAATGGGGCGCTAGACAGCTCTCGGCTCCTTGGAGGGCGCTCGGGTGCGGGGGGACGCCATAGCCGGGAACTCACGGGCAAGGCGCTACGACCTCAGGCGAATGGAGATGGGCGCGCATCGATCCAGCGCCCTGCCAGACTTCAGGACATGGGCGGTACCACTGACCGCCCGCCAGTTATGTGCAGCTCGCCTTGCGTATCCGGCGGCAAAGCGCCGATCGCGGTGTCACTTTTGACGGTATGTGGGATTATATAACAATTTCAATTACATAAATGTTCGTTGATTTGTCCGGCCCGGCCCACCACTTTTTCTCCGACGTGTCGGTTCTGGATGCGGCCCGCTCTGGCGCGGGGCCGTGCGCGGTCGACGGTGACCGCTCAAGCACCGTTAGAACAGCAGGCGCCAGGTGCTCCATCCGAGCAACGAAAGCCAGCCGAGCATCGCGGCGGCAGACGCAGTCAGGAACATCGGGACGAGCAAACGTTCCTTGATCCCGTTCACGAGCATTCTCCCGAAGCAATGGGCGGATCGGAGTGCCGGCCGATCGGCTCGGCTTGGCTAGGCTAGGCGCCGGTCGGCAACGGATCTGACTGAATGGCCGCCGAGCCCTGATCGATCGACCCTGCCGGCTGTCGGGGGGAGCGCCGCTTTCGCGGAACGAACGGCAATACCTGTGCCGAGGAGGTGATGTTTCTGGCCTCATGCAAAGCGACGATCGCATCTTCGATCATCTTTCGCAGGTGAGCGTCGTTACGATTGTTGCCGATCAAGCAGAAGAATGCGCTCAATAGAAAGATATTACACTGATCGTAGTCAGAGTGACTGATTCCGCGCTTCGCCTTCTCTATCCTCATCTCGGCCTCCGCTCACTACAGAACTCGAGAGTGATCCCGAATTCGGACCGCGCTGAATGAAAGCATGGACGCGCCACTGCCGATTTGATCTGGCGCAAAAAAGGAGCCCCGCGGCGAAAGGGCACGTGCCGCTAGCGGCGCAGCATCAGAGGGAGTGCGAGCAGCAGGGCGGCGGCGAACACGATGGCGGCGCGCAACCACACGGCGGAATGTCGTTCGCCCGGCATTTCTTTTGCTTCGTCTTATTAATGATGACGTAAGGGAACATGATGACTGTCCGTTCGCAACCGCATTCTGCGGCAGATGTTCGCCGCCGGCGACTCAGCGGCTGGCGTCACAAGCCCGGGCGGTGCGTTGCGCCGCCTGTCGGGAGGATGGGCTCGATCCCCTCCACGACTGTCCGCGTGCCGGCCGGCGCGGTGTTCAGGCCGGGCGCGTGGCCCATTCTCCCAGCAGCGAGACGTTGGTGAGGCTGATGAGGTGAGCCTGGATCGGCCCGAGATAGCCTTTCCGGCGCAAGTCGAGCCAGGCGTCGTCGGGCAGCGCGTTGAGCCGCTGCTCGTCGACGGCCGCAAAGCCGCTGAAGCTCGAATGTCCGCCATCGGCCGAACGGATCTCGATGGTCACGGTCTGCAGCAGGTCGAGGGTCTTGAGCTGGGCGCCGAAGGCGGCGGTGCGCTCCGCCGCCTCGCTGTACTCGGCCACGAAGGCGATGACTCGCTGCAGCGCCTCGGCCGGCTCGCCATCGTCCTGGAACAGGCGCTCGCCCTCGGCCTTATCGAGCCCGGCGAAGCCGCCGTCGATGCAGACGACCTGCCGCTCGCTCGAGATTTCCCCGCCGATGAACGGATAGCGTCGCAGATAGGCCGGGGCGTGACGGCCGCGCCAGCGCCCGTCGCCGTCGACGAAACAGCTTTCGCCCGGCCGCATGCCGACCATGAACAGCGGCGAGACCGTGCCGTTCTCCTCGAGGAAGAGGATCGGCATGTCGCGGCAGCCGGGCACGAACTCCGCCAGCAGCGCCGGGAGCACGTGGCTGCCGGCGGCGAAGGCATAGGGCCTCTCGGCCGGGGCGATGCGAGCCTGGCGATGCGTATCGCGGTCGATGACGGCGATGCTGGAATAGAAGAGCGGGAGCGAGGCCATGGCGGGTCCTTGTCCGTAGGGAAGTCGGGAGAAGCCGTTCGGGCGGCTCAGAGCGTCTTGCGCAGGGTGAGCCGGAAATAGAGCTCGACGTCCCGCTGCGCCGCCGAGACGCGTTCGAGCGGGTGCCCGACGCCGCCTTCCAGCGAGGCCCATTCGACGGGGCGCCAGATCAGCCCGGCGCCCAGCGACGTCGCGCGGAAATGCGTCGCGGCGTTGTAGTCGGTGCGGCCGTGGTCGAGGAAGACGAGCGCCTCGAGCGACTTCAGCGGCTCGGGCAGAATGTAGTGCAGTTCTGCCTGGCCGTAGAAGCCGGAATTGCCGAAGGCGCTGCCGATCGGATAGCCGCGCACTGTGGTCGGGCCGCCGATCTGGAAGATCTGGTCGCCGGGCAACTGCGATTCTCCGGTAACCTGCCAGGCGCCGACGAGCGACCCGTAGAAGTCGTCGGTCAGCCGCCAGACGGACGCCGTGTTGCCGGTCCAGATCGTATAGTTGCGCCGGGCGCCCGACAGCCTGTCACGATGCGCGACCTGCGACCAGTTCACCGTCGACTGGTGCGAGAGGTTGGGCAGGGTCACGGTCAACGCCGCGCCGGCGGTGGCCCGCGTGTAGCCGGTCTCGACCGTCGTGAAGCCGAGCTGCTTGCTGCTGCCGCTGCCGGCGCCGAGCGCGCCTGTCGCCTGCAGCAGGATCGCATCGGTGGCGAAGACGGGTTGCGACAGCGTCAGCGAACGGCTTTCCGAGACGCCTTCCGGCCGCAATTCACGGATCGCGCCAGTGACGATCCGGTAGGCGGAGCGGGTGAGGCTGAGACCGAATCGCGTGCCCCATGGCGAGACCGGGAGGGTATAGCTAGCACTGCCAAGGATGCTGCCCCGCCCCCGCGAGCCGTAGAGCACGAGCTTGTCGTCGATGCCGAGCAGGTTGTGATGGCGCCAGAACAGGATGCCCTGGTAGCGGCCGGTCGAGGAGACGCCCTGGTTATCATAGGAGAGCTGAAGCGTGTTGCGCAGCGGCTCCGTTACGGCGAGGTCGAGATCGGTCAGGCCGAAGCCGGCTCCGGCCTGGAGCTGGGCGCGGATCTGCAGCTCGTTGAGCCGGTTGAAGATCGAGATGCTGCGATTGAGCGCGGGGGCGTCCACGATCTCGCCTTCGCCGGCCGGCACCTGCGAGCGAACGTACCAGGGCCAGGTCCGAACCGCCCCGGAGACGCCGATCCTGCCGACGCGCCCCTCGACGAGGCGGATCCTCAGCACGCCGCCATCGAGCTTCTGCGGCGGCAGAACCGCGCGGGCGGTGACCTGTCCCTTATCGGCATAGAGGTCGTTGACCGCCTGGACCAGCAGGCCGATCTCCGCGAGGTCGACGCGCCGGCCGAGATAGCGCGAGCGGATGGCGTCGAGCTCCGCCGAACTCAGGAAATGCGAGGCGTCGAAGTCGATGCGGCGGAGCACGACGGTGGCGCCGCCCGCCGGGAATTGCAGCTTCGCCTCGGGTGCCGGCGCGACCAATCCCGGGCCGCGCTGGCGCTGTGGTGCAGTCTGCCGCTCGATTTCGCGCTGCTGGCGGCCGGCCTCCGTCTCCAGCGTCTGCGGGACGACGAACTGCGCCGCTGCGGGCTCGGCGAAGGCTATGGTTCCCGCGGCCATGGCGAGGCCGAAGGCAAGGCTCGTTCTGCTCAAGGCTGCTCCCCGATGCCGTCAAGGTTGACGGGAGGCCTACCGCCCAAGCCGGCGATGCTCGCCGTGGTTTCCGGACCATCCTTGCTGCGCCAGCGCCCGTCGCTGCCGAGCACGAAGCCGCGCATGATATCGGCGAAGGAGAGCCCGGTCGGGAAGACCGCGCCGAGCCGCGCGAGTTCCTGCGAGACAGGCCCGCTGCCGGCCGGGACGTCGACCACGTCGGTGTCGGCCGCCGTCACGAAGGCGCTCGAGGTCAGACGCCTGCCATCGATCACCAGGGAGAACTCGCGATGATTGGGGTAGAGCTGGACGTCGTAGCCGCCGACCGGAACGATGGAGCGATTGCTCGCCAGCACGGACATCGCCGGCACACGCAGCTCCAGCGCGCCGGGAACGAAGGCCCTGGCGATCTCCAGCCGGCTCGCGGTGGCGGCGATGCGACCATCGACCGCGTCGAACCGGCCGATCCGGACGCGGTCCGCCTCGATCGATAGCGCCACCTCTTCTGCTGTGCGCCGATCCAGGCCGCCGATGTCGAGCGCGAGCGGCGTGCCGACCTCTCCGGGAAGCTGGACGATGTCCGCCGTAATCCGCCGGCCGAGGATGACGATGCCGTCGCCGGCGGCGAAGCGCCCGAGAGAGATGTCGCCCAAGGTGCTGGCCGCGACGTTGCGGGCCGCGCCGATCGCGATGGCGATCGAGCCGCGGCCGCTGCGCCCGGCCCGCAGGGTCAGCGCATCCGTGGCCGAGATCCGGTTGCCGGCGATATCGGCCTGCGCCAGCAGCGTGGCGCTGCCACCCGCCTCGATGCGCGTGAAGACGATGGACCGGCCCTGCAGGGTCGCATCCGTGGCGGCGGACAGGGACGCGATCGCCAGCGCACCGGTGTCCGCGACGAGGCTCGCCGTGGCTCCGCTGCGCAGGTCGTCCAGCGTCACGTCGCCCGCGCTGTGGACGGAGACGGCTTCGGCTGCGGACAGCAAGCCAGCCCGGATGCCGCCGGTGCGGGCGAGCAGGGTGAGGTCGCCGGAGCGCATCGTCGCTGCGTCGAGAGCGATTCCGGCTCCCGCTTCGATCTCGAGCCGGCCGCCGCTGTCGATACGTCCCGCGGCAAGGCCTCCGCCGGCGTCCAGCCTGGTCGATCCGGCGGCCGAAATCGTGCCGACGGAGAGCAGTGTCGCCGCCACGAGGGATGCGTCGCCGGTGAGCGTCGCGGCCGCCATCGAGATCGCCCCCGCCGTGGACGTGGCCTTCATGTTGCCGGCGCGCAGCTCGGTGACCGAAAGGGGTCCTTGTGCCGTCAGCAGGGCATCGCCGGTGGTGGCGACGCGGCCTGCCGCAATCCCGGACTGGCGGGATGCGATGGCCAGCGCGCCGGTTCCGGCGTCGAGGCTCCCGAGCGAGATCATCTGAGCGGCATCGAGGCGCGCGCCCGCAGCCGATCGAGCCGATGTCAGACTGATGCCGCCAGCGTCCGAACGGGCCGAGAGGGCGCCACCGGCGTCGAGCGTCGCGATGGCGAGCGCATGGCCCGCGTTGAGCGTCATGTCGCCATCTGCCGACAGCGTGGCCGCATCGATTTCGCCGGCCGCGATCGAGAGCGACCCGCCCGCAACCGCCCGCTGCAGACGCGCGGTGCTGCCGGCTTCGAGCCGCGCCGAGGTGCCGGCGCTGAAGACGGCCACGTCGAGGAAGCCGCGGGCGTCGAGATGCGCCCCCGCCGCTGCGGCGACGGTCGCGATGGTGATGTCGCCGCCCGAGGAAATCACGGCGAGATCGCCGGTGCTCGTCGCAGCAGCGCCTGCAACGGTGATCGAGCCGGTCGCCTCGAGTGCCGAGGTCGCGCCGGCGCTGAGGCTGCCGAGCCGAAGCGTGCCGCTCTGGGCTATGACGGTCGCGGCTCCGCCTGCCGTCAGATTGCCCGTGACGGAGACGGCGGTTCCGGCCGTGAGGGTCGCCGCGCCGGCCGCCGTGATCGAGCCCGCGGCGATGCCGCCAGCGGTCGAGCTCACGGCGAGGTCGCCGGCACTGGTCGCGGCCGTGCCGTCGATGGTGACCGTGCCCATCGCGTCGAGCGCAGAGGTCGCGCCGGCGCTCAGGCTGCCGAGGCGGATCGTGCCGTCATGCGCGGTGACCGTCGCGGCTCCGCCGGCCGTCAGGGCGCCGGTAAGGGAGACGGCGGTCGCTGCCGTGAGAGTCGCCGCGCCGGCCGCCGCGATCGAACTCGCGTCGATGCCGCCGGCGGTCGAGGTAACCGTCAGGTCGCCGGCGCGGGTCGAGACGCTGGCGAGGACGATCGCGCCTGTCGCGGTAATGGAACTGGCGGCGCCCGCTTGCAGCAGGCCGACCGTCAAGCCGCCATTGCTGCTCCTCAAGGCGGTGCCGGCGAAGCTCGCCGCGGTGTCGACCGCGAGGGGGCCGGCAGCCGACAGGCCGATCGCCCCCGCATCGGCAGTGAGGGCGGTCGCATGCGTGCCGGCCGCTGCCGAGAGATGGATGTCACCGATGAGGCTGCGCGCCGAAATATACGGGGCCGCGAAGGCGAGCGCGGTGCTGCCCGAGCCGATCCCGGTCCCTGCCGAGAGCGCGATGAGGCCTCCTGGCTGGCTCGCGTCGAGACCGGCTGCGGCGTCGCCATTGCCGGTGATCGCCGCGGCAGCGACGAGAGCGATCGAGCTTTCGCCCGCCGCCGGAACGAATCCGCTGGTGATCGTCCCGGCAACGATTCCGAGGCTGGAGGACAGCCTGACGGCCCCGGCGGCGTCGATCCGGCTGCCGCTCGCCATGGCGATGCCGGCGCCCGCAAGGCTGATCTCGCCGTCCTGCGAGGTGACGGTGCCGACGACGCGGAGGTCGCCATCGGCATTGACGACGAGCCCGTCATCGGCGGCGAGCGTGCCGATCCGGAAGGTGGCGGCGGGCAGGCCGCCGACGGCGGCCCCCGAAAACCATGCCGAACCGCCGATGCTGCCGGAGATGTCTCCACCGGTGCCGGTCTGGAGGCCGAGCGCCGTCGAGGGCGAGCCGACATCACCCGTCGCCGTCAGCCGGATCGCCGCGGCCGAGATCGATACGCCGGGCAGGTATCCTTGGATGCCGCCGGAACGAGCGGTGAGGGAGGCGGTGCCGGAGGCGAAGATGCGGCCGATCTCGGCCGTGCCGGCGTTGGCGACGAGATAGGCGTCTCCGGCCGCGGCGGACGCCGAGACCAGCCGCCCGCCGATCTGATAGGTCAGCGGGGTGGCGGCCGAACCGATGCCGCCGCCGCCTGCGACCAGCACCAGGTCGCCACCGGTCTGGATCTGCACCGGGTTGCGCGGTGTCGCGCCGTCGTTGCCGGTCGCGACCGCGATCGCCTGCGGAGCCTGCAGGTTGATGGTGCCTGTGGCGGTGAGGCTGCCGACCGTCAGCGTGCCGCCGGCCGAGCGCGGCGTGCTCGACGACTGCACGTTCGTCGTCGCCTGGACGTAGATGTCGCCCTGGGCCGAGCCGGAGAAGGTGCCGGTGGCGTTGATGAAGAGCGGTGTCGTCTGCCGGACATCGACCCGCGTCAGCGTCACGCCGGCCGGCACATGGTTGATATCGGCGATCTCGACCAGGCCGCCGTCCTGCGCCTGCCCCATGAGCTTCACGCTGCCGGCCGTGGTCGCGACGGCGAGGGCGGCGAGCTGGGCGTCCGTGAGCGAGCCGTTGCGGATGTCGGAGAGGGCGACCTGCATGTCCGGCGCGAGGGAGCCGATGCCGCCGGCGATGTTCAAGGTGACGTCGTGGCCGACAACCAGCGCCGCGCCGTTGCCGACGACGCCGGAGGCAGGCTGGAGGGCGGACGTGTTGATGGCCGAGACGAGCTGCCGGTCCGTCCAGGCCGCATCGCCCGCGATCCGGGTGGCGAGGCCGGCGGCGGCGTCGGCCGCCGTCGCGCTGAAGCTGTAGTCGGTTTCGAGCGAACCGGCGCCGAAGCGGGCCTGGCTCGCCCAGCTGCTGCCATAGGCGGTTTCGAAGACGCCCGCATAGCTCGCATAACGCCCGGCCGCGTAGTCCCTGACCTCCTGGGCCGACGCGGCATGCCCGAGCGCGGCATCCGCGAAGGCCTGGTAGAGCGGGATCGCGTCGTCATTCAGCGTGAAGACGCCGTTGGCGACGCTGCCGTTGCGGATCAGCGTTCCGTAGAGGCGGTAGCTCTGCGTCACCTGCGTTTCGAAGGCGGCGATGCTGGCCTGGGCGGCAGCGTCCGCCCCGTCCGCCGAGGTCAGCTTCAGCGCCCGCGAGACCTGTGATAGCTGGTCGGCGCTCAGGGCCTGGGCGGCGGTCTCGCCCGCCGCCGAGACCAGCCGGCCGCCGCTGACGTCGATGCGGACATCGCCGGCATCGCTTCGGATCTCGCCGACGCGCAGGTCGCCGGCGACCTGCGCGATACCGATATCGCCGCGGGCGGAGAGATTGACGACGCCGTCGACATAGCTGCCGTTCGGCAGGAGCGTGGCCACGGCCCGCAGCTTCATCAGCTCCGTCACCGAGCCGATCGCACCGGTGTCGCTGGCGAGCGTGATGTTGCGGCCGACGACGTTGGCCGTGGCCGAGGCGACCGCGTCCAGGCTGCCGGTGGCGTGGACCGTGATGTCGCCATAGCTGCCGGTGGCACCCTCGGCGCGCAGAGCCACGACGCGGGCGCTGCCGGTGATGTCGAGGTTGATCCCGCCGGCACCGGTGACAGCGCTGAGCTGTGCCCCGGAGGTCAAGGTGGTGCGGATCGCCTGGGCAGCGGTGCCGATCGAGTCGCGCGCGTTCAGCGTGAGGTCGTTGCTGAGGATCGAGACGTTCGGCGCCTGGGTGATGCTGCCGGCCGAGGCGGTTACCGTCGTCGATCCGCTGGGATTGACGATATTGCCCTGCAGCAGGACCGAGCTGTTGGAATTGATGTTGACCGTGCCGGCGGCATTGCCGGCGAAGCTGATGCCGAAGCGGTTGTCGGCCTTGACCGAAGCCGTGACCTGCACGAAAGCGCGGGTCACCATCTGGTAATTCCAGATCGCTTGCCCGGCGCCGGGCTGCGCGACGAAGTCGCGGTCGCAGTGGTTGATCGCCTGCCCGTTGCAGCCGCCGTAATGCGCTTCGTTGTTGATGAAGTCCAGCTGGCCGCCGGTGATCTCCTGCGTCAGGCCGACGCCGATCAAGCCGGGTTTGTTGGTGATCCGGCCCGAAACGCCCCCGCTGGGAGCCTGCGCATTGCGCGACCACCAGTACATCCAGTCCGCGCCGGGATTTGTGCTCGGCGACTGGGCGTCGACATAGACCCAGGGGTTGCTCGACGTGCCGGAATCGTAGCGCCAGTAGGAGACGAGATCGCGCACCTGGGTGGTCTGCGGGGTCAGCCCCTCCTTCTGGAGCAGGGCCTGCTGCGTCCACTCATAGCGCGTACCGGCGACGGGATCGTAGCTTGCGGTGGCGCCGGAGATGAACTCGACGGGGCCGGAGGTCGGCTGGGCGCCGTTCATCGTCTGGTAGACGGCGATGCCGGAGCCCGGCGTATAGGCGTAGATCTTCGTGTTCAGGCCGGAGGTGATGAGCCGGTCGATGATCGTGATCTTGCTGACGCTGGCATTCACGCCGGCGGCGGTGCCGGTATTGATGCGGTTGGTGACGAGGTCGAGCCCCGAGAGGTTGTTCACGCTGACATTGCCGAAGCCGCCATTGACCTTGATGCTGCCGAGCGTGTTGGTGCTGATGATCTGGCCGTCGAGCAGCACCGAGCCTCCGCCCGAGGAGGCGTTGACATCGGCCATGACGAGGCGGTCGTTCACGACGTCGTATGAGATCGGCACGGCGTTCGGCGCCGCCCAGCCGCCGCCGAAGATGCTGGCGAAGCTGACCGTGGTGTAGCCGCTGTCGAGCCAGCCCTGCCGGCTGGCGTGCAGGATGTCTCCGACATTGCCTCCGATCGTGCCCTGCCAGTCGGTGACGCGGCCGGCCTCGATCGAGGCGTTGACGTTGATCGTCGTCGCCTTGATGGCGACCTGGGCTCCGTAGATCTGCGTGCCGCCGCCCTGGGCCGTCGGATTGCTCTGCCGGTAGGTCTGGATCGTCGGTATGACCATGAAGCGGATATCGTTGCCCATGTCATAGCCGCCGGTGCAGGCATAGCCGGCATCGCCGATATAGCCGATGCAGTTGCCGTAGAACTGCATCGAGAAATTGCGCGTCGTGCCCTCGTCCTGCCGGCCGTAGAGAAAATAGTTGAGATCGTTCGCGCCTTGCCCGGCGGCGAGCGCGTTTGCAGCAGCGTAGACCGCCTCGTCGACGTTGAAGCCGGTCGAGCCCGGCCCGCCGCCTGGATAGTAGATGTACGAACCATACTCTGCCTGCGGCGATGCGCCGGCGTTGTACATGCCGTTCGGGCCGTTCGACGAGATCGCGACGGCGCCGTTCGGCACGGTGGCGTTGAACTGCAGTGCGTCGATGCGCTGCCCTGAGAAGCCGAACGAACCCTGGGTGTTGTTGAGCGAGACCACGCCGGCCAGATTGGTGAGGTTGCTGGCGATCAGCAGCGCCGGGCCCATGCCGCTGGCGTCGAGCTGGCCGGTATAGGCGTTGTCGATCGTGACGATCGGCGCCGCATCGGGATTGGCATGGCGCGTCAGGGAGCCGCTGTTGCCGACGATCTGGCCGCCGGTCGATTCCGGAATGTAGGCGCCGCCGTCGAGCACGAGATAGGCGTTGCTGCGGTTGATGACCGTGATCGAGGGGCCGCCATTGGCCGTCAGCGTGCCACTGCCCTGGACGCTGCCGGCGTTGACGAAGACGTTGCCGCCGGCGGCATAGAGCTGCGTCAGATGCACGGCCTTGACGGGCGCGCCGTTGACGCCCGCGATCAGCGTTCCCGCGACCGAGGCGTCGTAATGGGCGTTGATGTAGGCAACGGCGTTGAACGCCGGGTCGTAGCCGGCGCTCACCGGTGCGCCGCTGACGAAGCGGATCGTCGGCGTGTCGTTCGGGCCGCATTGCTCGGAGGCGTTGCTGCCGCAGCCGATCTCGACACGCTGGGTGTTGTAGATGCCTGCCGTCGCGGTGCCGTTCATCACCAGCGTCGAGCTGGAGGAGGAGCCCGGGCTGCTCGTCCCCGCCGTCACCGGGATGAAGTAGAGCTGGTAGCCATGGCCGGTGCCGTCCGCATGGGCGCTGAGCAGCCCGTCATAGGCGCCGAGGGTGACGTTCTGGGCGCTGGCGATGCTGGCGCCCGTGCCGACCTCGACGCGCGCGCGGTTCTGCAGGTCGGTCGAGGCGTCGGCGTCCGGTACCGCGACCAGGCCGCGGACATAGCCGAGGGCGTTCGCCGCGCCGTTCAGGGTGTTGGTGCGCAGCCCCGAGCCGTCGCGGCCGGCGGTGACGTTGACATCATAGAGACCGAGCAGCGACGAGCCCGTCCCGATCACCACGTCGTTGCCGGAATGGACCGTCACATCCGCATCGGCCACGCCGACACCGGCGAGACCGTAGGTGCTGACATAGGCGTTGGCCCGGACATTCGCGAGCGTGTAGGTGCCGATGTTGATGACACCGAACGAGGTCAGCGCATCGTTGCTGCCGAGCGTCACCGCATTGTCGACGATGGCAGTGTAGCGCGAGGAGACGCCGGCACCCTGCAGCAGGCCTCCGGTCGTGAGCGTCGCGGTGTCGTCGCCCGTCAGCTCGGTCCAGGCCTGGACCAGAATCGGTCCGGGCGCGGCGGTCGCGCTGGTGCCCGCCGTCAGCATCACGTCGTCGGCCAGGTCGACGCGCGAGGTTCCGTCGATCCGCGTCGTCGAGGTGGCGCCGGCACCGTTGATGCCGCCGCCGGCCGCCGCCTGCACGGAGTCGCCGAGATCGAGCTGGGTGAAGGCGTTGCGGCTGGTGAGCGCGATCGCCTGCAGGCAGCTCGACAGGTAGCAGCCGGCCGTGTTGGGGCCTGCCGCAGCGATGCGGCTGCCGGCGCCGAGTGTCGCCAGCACGTCGACATCCGCACCGTTGCGGGCAAGGGCGGCGCTGGCGCCCAGTGCCGAGGCCTGGAGGCTGTCGATCAGGGATGCGTAGTTCGCGTCATGGCTCGCCGCGATCGTGACGAGGCCGCTGACGACCACGGCGCCGTCACCGAGGGAAGCGGTCACATTCGCGTCGTTCGAGGTGGAGCCCGTTGCGCCGGAACCGGCGTAGAGGCCGCCGCTGCCGGCCTGGGCATGGACGATCTGGGTGTCGTTGCCGCTCGCGGAGAGCGTGAAGCTGCCGGTGCTGCTGCCGTTCACCGTCGCGCCGTCCCCGAAGGAGGCGAGCGTATGGGTCGGCGCGTCGGCCTGGGCGTTGACGGCGCCGACGGCCGCGATGCTCGCGGTGAAGCCGCTCGCGGTCGCGCCCTGGAGCGTCGTGTTGACGGCGCTGATCGTCACGGTTCCAGCCGATATCAGGACGTGGTCGCCGACGCTCGCCGTCACGGAGCTGGTATTCCTCGCGCGGGCGTCGCTCCCGACCGCACTGACATAGTAGGCGCCCGAGCCCGACACGGCCGAGGCTGTCGCGGACTGGCCGCCGCGCGCAAAGTCGCCGGTCTCTCCCGTGAGCGCCGCGACGTCGGTCGCCGCGTCGCCGAAGACGGAACCCGTGGCCCGGACGGAGAGGCTGCCTGCGGTGAACTGGCTGGCGGGCAGGGCGGCGTTGCCTTCGATCGCGGCACCCACCAGCGGGGAGACCGTGGCATGGGCGATCGCCGCGCCGACCGCGAGGCCGCCGGCGACGACCTCGCCCTTCGCGAGTGCCTTCGCGTCGGGCGAGGCGGTTGCCGACACAGTGATTGCGCCGGTGCCGACATTGGCCGATGCGCCGGCGCCGATCACGGCCGAGACGGCGGTGGCGTCCGTGGCGTCCGCCTGCGCTCCCGCGCCGGCGAGGAGCAGGCCGCCCACGCCGGCCGTCGCCGCGGCGAAGGCCGCGCCCGTGCTGGTGGCGCCGATGGCGAGCCCGGTGCCGGTCAGGCTGGAGCCTGCAAGGTAGTTCGCCGCGACCGTGCTGTCGGCGCTGCTCCTTGCCAGCGAGACGCCGAGCGCCAGCCCGCCCGCGACCGTGGCGCCGAAGGCGTCGGAGCGGCTGGTCTGGCTGTTCCCAGCCGTGACCGTGGTCGCGCCGGTGACGGTCAGGGTGCCGCCCAGCGTCGCGGTGACGGTGTTGGCGATGGAGCTGTCGGCAACCGCAGCGCCGGCTGCGGCGCCGAGCGCGCCGGCGCCGGCCAAGGCCTCGACCCGCGCCGCGGAGCCGGTGCCGTCGGCCGAGGTCGCGGTGACGGCGATCGAGCCGGTGGTCACCGCGATCTGGTCGAGCCGGGCGGAGACCGCGTCGCCGATCTCGGTGTAGGCCGTGGCGGCGCCGACGCCGGCGACCGCGCCGCGCGCCTCGCCCGTCGCCCGGTTGCTGGTGGTCGTGCGCGACAGCGCCGAGACGGCGACCGATCCGCTGGCGATGCTGCCGCCCGTGACCGTCGCGGCGGTGGCGGAGCCGGCGGCGTCCAGAAGGCTGCTCGCGCTCAGCGCCACTGGCGCGGCGTTGCGGCTGCGATTGGCGGTGAAGAAGGCATATTGCGCATTGGCGAAGCTCTGGACCTCTGCGTCCGTCGCCGCATGTCCGAGGTTCGCGCTGGCGGCGCTGCGATAGGCAGCGATGCCCTCGGCCGTCAGCGTCAGGGTGCCGTCGGCGGCCGAGCCGTTGGCGAGCAGGCGCTGGTAGGCGTCATTGGCGGCGCTGCGGATCTGGTCGTCGCTGACGTCGGCAGACGCTGCCGTCAGCCGGTAGCGAGCGACACCGGCATCGCTCATCAGATAGCCGACGGTGCCACCGCTGAGCGCGCCGTAGCGGCTCGCGGCCCAGTCGCGGACCTGAGCATCGGTCGGGCTGACGACGCCGAGCGCGCTCGCTGCGGCGCTTCGCAGGGCGGCGATGCCGGAGGCGCTCAGCGTCAGGCTGCCGTTGGCAACGCTGCCATTGGCCAGCAGCAGATTGTATTCGGCCTGTGCGTCGTCGCGCAGATCGGCGTCGCTCATCGCAGCCGCGGCGCTGCCGCGATAGGCGCGGTAGCTGGCGAGCCCGGCCGTGCTCAGGACGAGATCGGCGTTGCCGGCGGTGAGCTGATTCACGCGCGAGAGCGTGCCGTCGCCGCCGGCATTGACCTCGCCCTGCGCGCCGGACGGCGTGCCGGTGCCGACCGAGATCACCGCCACGGCCGCCCCGATGCCGAGCGAGCCGCCGACGCCGTAGGTGACGGTCTGCGCATCGACCGCGCGGTCGGAGGTCGTGGAGGCCGAGACGGCGCCCGGCGCGGACAGGACGGAACCGGAGATGTCGGCGAGGACGCGACTGTCGAGGCTTGCGATATTGGCCGCCGCGCCGAGGCCCAGGCTGCCGGTCGCTCCCGCGCCGGTGGTCGGGTCGATGCTGGTCGCCTCGTAAGCGGTGACGACGATGCCGGCGGCGACGCTGCTGCCGTTGACGCTCTGCGTCGCTCCCGGGCGGATCGTGGCGGCGACGCCGTAGAGGCCGGCGCGGGTCTCGTTCTCGACATCGACGAAGCTGACCATGCCGGCCACGCCGGCGAAGCCGCCCGCAGCGCCGCCGGCGGCCAGCGTCGTGAAGGCGTTCGAACTGCTGGCGGCGACGGCGAGCGCCCCGTTCAGGTTGAGCGTCGTCTGGCCGGTGCCGCCACCGACCATCGCCAGGGTCGTATTGCGGCTGGTGCCGACGACGAAGGCGCTGCCGAGCCCGACCGCGCCGCCCGCGCCGACCGCCGCCTGGGCGTAGAAGCCGTTGCGGCCGTCGGCGCTGACGCCGACGCGGCCCGCCGTGACGAGGCCCTGGCCGAGCGAGGCGCTGGTCAGGGCCTGGAAGCTGTTGACGGCGCCGGCCGCAGCGGCGCCGCCGATGCCGACAGCAAAGCCGATGACGTTGCTGGCAGCCGATTGCGAGGCGTTCGCGGCGATGTCGAGCGCCGTCACGCCCGCGCCCGTGTAGCCCGGCGTGGTGGTGCCTGTGGTGGAGTTCGTCACCGCCGCGCGGGTGCTGCGCGCCATCACCGTGTTGGCGTCCGCGCCGGCCGCGGCCACACCGCCGACCGAGCCGACGACGATGAAGGTCCCGGCATAGGAATGGCTTGCCGCTTCGACGGCGACGGCCGTCGAATCCGTTCCGGTGAGGCGGGTATCGACCTGGCTGGAATCGATCGTCGCGCTGGTGCTGCCGGCCAGGACGTTGCGGATCGGCACGACCGCGATCGCTGCGGTGACCGGGAAGATCGCGACGCCGTCCGTGATCGCGTTCGCGAGGACGGACTGCGCCGAGGTCGCGACGACGCCGAGGCCGTGGACGCTGCGGGCCGTCATCGTCAGATCGGGCTGCGAGGTGGTGAGGCTGTTGGCGGTCGAGAGGTCGGGAGCGCTGGCGAGCTGGCCGGCCGTGTAGCTCAGCGAGCCGGTGCCGCTGGCCCGCGCATCGACGGTGCTGCCGGCGATCGCGGCGGATGTCGCGCCGCCGATCGTGTTGTTGACCAGAGACACGCCGCCGGCCGCGCCCGGAGCCGCGGCCGTCGCGGCGACCGCCGTCGCAACCGCCGCGATCTTATCGGTATTCGTCGCGAACAGGCCGAGATTGTTGCCGGCGATGATGTCGGCGCCGGTGACCGTCGCGCCGACATCGGTGGCGACGCTGTTGTTGGCGACGGCACCGGCGAGGCTGACATTGCGCGACATCGCCATGCCGATGGCGGTGGTCTCGATGGTCGCTGTCGACAGCCCCTCCAGGAGCACGTCGCGCGAGGCGCGGACCGTGGCGCCGTCGATCGTGGCGGCGACCGTGTTGGCGATGCTGGCGTCGACCGTCGAGAGCCCGGCCGCCACGGCGCCGATGCTGAAGCCGAGCGAGCCGGCGGCGCCGAGAATGGCGGACGATGCCTGGGCGCTGACGGCGACGTCCCGGCTGGCGATGCTGCCGCCCCTGACATCGGCCGTGACGACATTGTCGATGGATTGCAGCGCGATCGAGGCGACGCCGGCGAACTGCCCGGTCGCCACGCCGAGACCGACGGCGACGCCGGTGATCGTCGAGCCGTCCTGCGCGCGAACGCTCACCGCCGTCGAGCTGGTCAGGTCGATATTGGCGATGGTCGCGATATGCGACTGCGCGATCGTGTTGAGCAGGAAGGAGATGCCGGCATTGTTCTGGCCGGCCTGGATGGCACCCGCGACGGCGACGATCGAGGCGCCGGTCGGGTTGGCGGCGCCATCCGCGTTGGTGGCGCTGCCGCTGAAGTCGATCTGCCCGGGATCGGTCGCCGCCATCCGGCTGGCCAGTGCGGCGTCGAGCGTTGCGTCGCGCCCGCTATCGGCGAGCACGATGACGTCGCCGTCCATGGCGATGCGCGCGGGAGCGCCCGCGCCGTCGGTCACGGCGGCGCGGGTCGTCGGGCTGACATCGTTGATGACGAAGGCGCCGGCGAGTCCGTTCGAATTGGGACCGCCGCCGCCGGCGATCGCGCCCGAGGCGATCCGGCTCGAGGTCCGGGCGACCACGCTCAACCGATCCATCGCGCCGATGCTGGAATCGGTGACGAGGGCCGCCACCGCGTCGCGACCGCTCGGATCGGCGATCGAGACATAGGTGAAGGCCATGCCGAGCCCGGCCTGGGCGCCGGCATAGGCTGCGCCGCCGCCGATGCCGATATCCGTCGTGCGGTAGGCGTTGACCAGCACGTCGTTGCCGGAGGAGGCGCCGGAAATGCCCGCGATGGCGGAACGCTCGATCTGGGCAGTGACGCTGTCGGTGATCAGGCCGATCGCGCCCGAGATCGCAGCCGCGCCGCTGTTGGCGCGGGCGGCGGCGATGCTGACGCCGACCACGGTCTGGCGACCGCCCGCAAGCGCCTGGACGGTGGTGTCGCCTGCGCCGGTGATGGTCGAATCGCTGATCCGCGCATCGGTGCTGTTGTCGAAGATGCCGATCGAGACGGCGCCGGAGAGGGCCCCGCTCAGCGGGCTCGACGCGCCGGTGAGGTTCAGCGCGGCCGAGCCGGAGCCCAGCTCCGCGATGGTGGCGTTCGACGCCGCGACATCGGTCGTGACCGTACCGCTGTCCTTGCCGACGACGACCGCGCCGTCGATCCAGGCGGAGGTGCCGAGCGTCGTCGTCGCGACCGCCGCGCTGCCGGCCGCGGTGAGGCTGAGCCCGCTGCCGGCGCCGGAGCGCGTCCAGGCCGCCTGCGACTTGCCCTCCGCGGCAGCCGCCTTGAAGAAGCTGAGCTTCGAGGCATTGGGATCGGAGACAGCGGCGGCGATCGAGGCGACGGTCATGCGCCCGTCCGTTACCGCCTCGACGTCGAGCGAGCGGGTCGTGATCAGGCCGGCGCCATAGCCTCCGCCGAGCCGGTTGTCCGAGAGATCCGTCGCATTGTCCCCGACATAGGCACGCGTGACGCCGGCGGTGTCCAGCGCCGCGACCGAGATGCCGACGGCATTTCCGCCGCCATAGGTGACGGCGCCCGTCAGCGCGAAGAGCGAAACGAACTGATGCGCGGCCACCGCGACGCTGGTGACGTCGATCGTCGCCTGGTTGCTGATCGAGGCGAGGGTGCGGTTGTCGATGCCGACCAGCGCGACCATGCCGTTGGCCGCGAAATCGCCGGCCGCCTTGCCGGAGGTCGGCGCCAGCACGAAGATCCTGTCGGAGGTGGTTGCCGCGACCTCGAGTTCGAGCGCGGTGACGGTCGCGCCGGCGCCGATGGCGGCGACGGTGCTGCTCTGGCGGCCGATGTCGGCGAAGGAGCCGCCGACCGCGTCGCCGGAACCGCCATTCGCACCGGTACCCGAGAAGATGCCGTAGTTGCCGGCGACGTCGATCGTCTCCGTCGTCGTCGTGGCGACGACCGCGACGCGCTTGTCGAAGCTCACCGCGTCGCCGGTGCCGAGGGTGGCCGTCCAGGTGCCGAGCCCGCTGCTCTGACGCAGCGTGGCGCCGGGCCCGACATAGGCCTCCGTCGTGTTGCCGATCCGGTAGTAGTCGACCGCACCGGCGAGCCCGAGCACGGTCGATTCCACGGTGGCGCTGGCATAGCTCGTCAGGATGTTGCCGGCGACGCCGAAGGTTCCGTTGAGGTGCGAGATCGTCTCGGCGGGTCCGGCCCAGTCGGTCCAGGTATTGGCGATCGGGACCTCGGTCGTCGCCGAGACGCCGATGGCGTTGGTGGCGTCGACGGTGACGCCCGCGCCGATCGAGGCCTGCGAGGCGTGGTTGATCGCGCCGTAGACGACCCCGGCCGACATGG
Source organism: Allobosea sp. 67-29 (assembly GCF_001898115.1). Taxonomy (GTDB): domain Bacteria; phylum Pseudomonadota; class Alphaproteobacteria; order Rhizobiales; family Beijerinckiaceae; genus Allobosea. Next base: position 89,146 of record NZ_MKSQ01000019.1, read on the forward strand.
CCGTCATAGCCTCCGGGTCGATGCCGCTCGGGTTCTTGGAGTTCGAGCTCGTGCCCGAATCGGCGGAGAGGCGCAGTGCGAAATCGCGGACGTCGCTGACCACCGCCGCCTTGTCGGCGTAGATGGTCGGGGCGCTGCCGCCGGTATCGGCCGCGATCGACGCGTTCGCCGAAAGATTGCTCGATGCCAGCGTCAGCGTGCTGCCGAACTTGCCCACTTCCATCGGCGCGAGCTTCGAGATCAGCGGGGCGAAGACGGTCTCCACCGCCGCACTGATGCCGATGCCCTGGATGATCAGGTTCTGCCCAAGCGTGACGGCAGAGGTGGTCGCGTTCTTGCTGTTGTCGGACAGTGCCTCGACCGTGACGGTGCCGACCCGGCTGCCGCTGGAGCCCAGAGACGCGCCGAGACGAGCCACGGCGCTCGATTGCGCGTCGGAATAGGCGACGGATATCCCGACCGTGCCGCCACTGATCGACATCGCGGTGGCCGAGGTCGAGAAGGCGTTGTTGTTGATCGCCGAGACCCGCACATTTCCCGCGGAGCCGACCGTGACGTCCGCGCCGGAGCTCACGATCGCGCGGGTCTGGATATCGGTGGTGCCGACGGCGACGGCGAAATTGGCGAGGGTCTGCCCGCCGGAAAGCGCGAGCGCCGTCGCGCCGAGCGTCGCCTCGTTGCTGGCGGCGACGGTCAGGTTGCGCCCGGCCGAGATCGTCGCGCCCGAGAGCACCTCCGCCGTCACACGGGCCTTGAGCTCGGCATAGGTGACTGCCACCGCCGCCGGCGAGACCGCCGTGAACGAGATCGCCGGGAGGGTCGCCTCCTGGGCGCCGGTGGCGCTGATGACCAGATCGCGCGTGGCGGTGACGGAGGCGGTGTCCTGGATGGAGACGCGCGCCGTGATGTCGCTCGCGACATAGCCGCCGTTGAGGCCGCTCAGGATGGCGAGGTTGGTCTGCCCCGCGAACTGCGCGATGCCCAGATCCGGATTCAGGAAGGATGAGACGCCGCTGGCATCGGCGAGGAACTTGACGTCGCGGCCGGAGACGGTGCCCCCGATCTCGATGACGGCGGATGCGCTGGCCTTGCCGGAGTTTCGGGCGTCGGAGGCGGAGGCCGTCAGCGTAATGTCGCCGGCGGCGTAGCCGCTGCCGGGGCTGACCTCGGCGAGCAGCTTGCCGGCGATCGAAATGTTCGGCGCGGCGAGCGAGATCGAGCCCGAATTGCCGGTGGAGGGGTTGGCAGCCGAGAGCACGCCGCCATTGGCCGCGCGGTTGAACTGTCGCGTGTCGATGATGCCGTCGCCGGCGATGGTGATGCTGCTGCTCGCCTCCAGCACCACATTGGTGCCGTTGGTGATCATGTTGGCGCTGCCGCCGCTGCCGATCACGATGTCGGAGGGGTCGATGTAGAGCAGGCCGGCCTTGCCGCTGCGCGCCGAGAGATCGACATCGACGGCGCCGAGCGTCACCGTCTGCCGGGCGCTCAGCTCCAGGAAACCGCCATCCCCGCTCGTTCCGCCGAGGCCGCGGAACACCGCACCGGTGGCGACGTCGAGGTCGGTGCCGGCGAAGACGATCACCGAGCCTGCCTTGCCGGCCGCTTCCCGGGCGGCGCTGACGTCGATCGTCGCGCCACGCGCGATCGCGATGGCGGCGTCCGAGGTCAGCGAGACCGTGCCACCGTCGGCGAGGTTGACGCTGCCCTCCGCCGCACCCGCGGGATTGCCGTGCCGGGGCGCCACGCCGGTGGCGGCGATCCTGGCCGTCGCGGCGATGCTCGTGCCCTTGCCCGAGCGCACCGCGATCGTACCGGCGCTGCGGCGCCCGCGCGCCTGGGCCGTGAGCTGGCCGGAGATCGAGGCGGTTCCGGCCGCGAGGATCTCGATGCCGCCACCCTTGCGAGCGACCATCGCGCCGCCCCGGCGCAGGCCCGTGGTGTTGACGCTCTGGGCGAAGGCGGCGCGTTGCCGCTCGCGACGCTCGGCGATGTCGACCGGCGCGGCATTGGCAGTGATCCTGCCGGCCACGCTGACCGACTGGCCGTTGAGCGAGACGCCGCGCCGCGCGTTGACCGCTCCCTCGATCGAGATGCGGCCATCCGGCGAGATCGGCACGTCGTTGGCCCGAAGGCGCGCGGCGAGCGTCTCATTGACGACGCCGCCGGGCCCGACGACCTGGTCGAGGAAGTCGCGTGTCGGCGTGTTGACCGTAAGCTGTCCGGTGTTGACCACGCCGTTCGGGCCGACCGTGAACCCGGCCGAATCCGAAAAATAGACGTGCCCGCCGATCTGGCCGTTGCGGTAGGAATTCAGGATGCCGTCGATGACGACCGGCCCGTCGCGCACGATGTTGACCAGCGCGCCGGTGTTCTGCGGCAGGTGCATGTTGACGGTCGTGCCCGCCGCCTGCTCGAAGCGCGAGAAGGAGTTGTAGCCGGCACCGGCAGAGACGGTGCCGGTGGTGATGGTGGTGACGCTGCCGCTGACGGCGACATTGGTCTGGGTGCGGCCGTCGGGTGTGATGATGTTTTGGGCGAAGGCCGGTGCGTTCCACAGCGCCAGGGCCATCACCTGGCCGACGAGCCAGTGCTGGCGGCGGGCTGCCGGCGCCGGGCGGGGTGGCGATGCCACCGGTCCGGCCGGACGCGGGCTCGGCGCGGTGCGGCGGCTTCGGGAGGCTCGGCCGACCTTCATCTCACAGCCGTTCCTTCGCCAGGGCGTCGAGCGCCTGATCGAGGCCCCGGGCCGAGAGCGGCAGCGCCAGCTCGCGGCCAGCGGCGTCCTTGAAGACGATCCGCCCGGCCTCGGCCGCCTTGCGCCACGGCTTCAACGCCTCATCGCTCGCGGCGATGTCGGCGAAGCAACCGGTCGGGATGCAGCGGCGCCAGGTCAGCTCGAGCGGCTTGGCCTCCTTGTCTCCCATTGCGATCTGGACGCTGCTCGGAAACGACACGCTGACCGGCATCACGGCCGTCACGCGCAGCGGCTGGCCGTTGGCGATCCGGCCGATGGCGACCTGGGCGATCGGCGCCTGCTGGCCCTGGGCCTGCAGGATCTGAGCGACCTCGCAGATGCGGGCCGTTCCGGTGGTTTCCGTGACGCGCTGGCAGCGCAGGGTCCAGTCCCCGAAGCTCGCGGTCGTCAGGCTGGGCTCGGCGGATACCGCCGGTGCCGCCGCTGCCGCAGGGCCTGCTGAACCGGGTTTGCCGCCGCTCGGCTGAGCGCCGGCCGGGCAGATGGCCGCCAGAAACCAGAGCACGCAGGCCGCCGCACCGGCTGTCGACCGTTCCACCACCATTTCGTCCCCCGCCATAGCCTGCCCGCGGCAGGAGAGGCCGCGGGGCACGGCCGACAATTCTCAAATTGCTCGAATTTGTGCAATAGGGGATTCAAAAATGGTCAGCCAACGGATTGGCTGGAGCGACCCGGCGGGCCGGCGACGACGACCAGCGCGATGCTGGCGATCAGGGCCAGCGCGATCAGCACGAACATCGCCCAGACGCCGAGATGGTGCATCGACGCGACGAAGACGAGCGGAACGAAGATGGAGGTGAGGCGGCCGATTCCCCAGGCGAACGCCGTGCGCGAAGCCCGTGATCCGGTCGGCACGATCTCGGCCGCGTAGACACCGAGCACGCTCGCATAGATCGCGCTGGCGAATGCGAAGGCGATGCCGAGGATCACGAGGCTGGCGAAGTTGCTGGCCGCCGCGAACAGAAGGCCGAGGCAGGCCATGACCGCGGCGGCGAGAACGAGACTGGCCCTGCGCGGGATGCGGTCGATCGCCGACGCCATCAGCAGGTTGCCGATCACCGGCCCGACCATGATGAGCCCGGCCGCCACCACCGAATCACCGATACTGAAGCGTTTGGCGACCATGACGGCGCCGCTCATCAGCGGGAAGCCGATCGTCGCCCAGGGGGACAGCAGATAGAGGCCGCAGAGCAGCGGCAGCGGAGAGTGCGCGCCGCGGCCCGGCTGCCGCTCTGGCGCGGCCGGCGGCCTGTCGTCGATGACCGCAGGCGCGGCGCGTTCCGCGGCCGGACCGCCGAAGCGGCGCAGCGCGGACTCCGCCTCCGCCAGCCGGCCGGCCGCAGCCAGCCAGCGCGGCGATTCCGGCAGCCAATGCAGCAGCGCGGCCGCGATCACCGCAAGGACGCCGCCGCAGCCCAGCGCCCAGCGCCAGCCCGCGACCCCGAGCGTCTCCGGCGAGGCCGCGCGCATCAGGAAGATGATCGCGGGCGCGCCGAGAAAGGCGAGGCCGGCACAGAAGCAGACCATCCTGCCGCGGACACGCGGCGGCATGACGTCGGCCAGATAGGCGGCGATGAGCGGTGGGCACGCGCCGATGCCGAGGCCCGACAGGAAGCGGAAGCCGATCAGCGCCGGCGTGGTTGCGCTGAGCGCCGCTCCGAGGGAGCCGGCCGCCACCGCCGCAAGCGCAAGCTGCAGCGCCAGGCGGCGGCCGGTCCGGTCCCCGAGCGCGCCGAAGGCCGGGGCCCCGGCGGCCCCGCCGGCAAAGATCGCGGCGAGAAACAGCGAGAGTTCCGTCGGCGTCATAACGTGAGGCGGGGCCTGGAAGATCGCGCCCAGCGCATTGCCGAGCGCGACCTCGGCGATATCGGCAAACAGCGCCAGCGTGGTCACCGCGAGGACCGCGAGGCGCATCCGGCAGAAGGGCAGGGCGTCGAGGCGCGCGCCGATATCTGTGCTTGCGCCGGACGGGACCGCTACGGCCGGGCCGTCCGCTCTTGCGAGGGTGGCTGTCAGTGCGAGGGGTTGTCCCATGCGCCTTCGATGCTCCGGCCGCGCCAATCCGCCGCGATCGCCGCCAGCTTCAGGCCATTGGTTGCGACTGCGAGGGCGGCGTCGATGATCGCGAGCTTCAACGCCTGCATCTGCGCATACTCCGCCCGGAACGCGCGCGATAGCCAGATCGGCGAGCGGCCGGGCCTGCCGCTCCAGCCGAGCGCGCCGGCGGCGGCCGCGGCCGCGAGCGTGCGGCCGGCATGGGTCCTGGAAAGGTTGAGCGGCCGTGCCAGTGCCGAGACCGAGGTGACATTGGTGAGAGCGCGCTCCTGGTGCCGGGAGGCGCCGGGGTCGAGCCCGACGATCAGGCGGTCCATCAGGCTGCCGCCGTCATCCACCGAGGCGAAGACGCCATAGGCCGGCGGCGGCCTGCGGATCGCGGTGCAGCACATGAGCTCATCGGCGACCAGCGGCTGGATCGCTGTCAAGAGAACGCCGCCATGCTGCCGCAGCAGCGCCAGGCGGCCGCCGGGCTCGATCGAATCGAGCGCCGCCAGATGAAGCGCGAACCACTCTGTCAGGGCCGAGAGCGTCGCCGGAGCAGGCTCGACCAGTTCGCCGCGCTGGCCGTCGGCCTGGCAGGGCTGGGTGATCCCGTAATGCAAAGCCTCGGCGAAAAAGGACGCGCCCGTGTTGCGGCTGGCCAGGGCGAAGGGCTGCAGGTCATCGAGGAAGTCGCGGCGCGAGAGACCGGGCCGGCCCATCCGAACGCCGCGGAAGTGGCGCGCCAGGGCGACATGGGACATCAGCCAGCGCTGCTGCGTGGCGAACAGCGAGGCCAGCCGCGGCACGTTTTCCTGCACTGCCGAGAAGCCGGCCGCCAGATGCCTGGCCACGAGGTCGAATTGCGGGCTCGCGATCAGCTCCGCAGCCCGGCTGTCCACCGCTTGCATGCTCCGCCCTCGGCCGCCCACTGCAGTCCTGCAGCTCGGCGGCATCAAAAGCAGATTGCACATTAAAGTGCAATTTGTGAATCTCTGGCATCACACGGGTCGGCCTTGGCCGGGCCTGGCGTGGCGCCATCCGCCAGAAAGCGCCCGTCTGCCGAAGCCTGGCCAATGATCCGCGTTCAGGCGGACATCGCGGTCCCGTGGATGATGGCCCCGACCATGGCGCGATAGCGCAGCTTGAGCGTCTCCGGATCGGTCGGCGGGAGGCTCTGGTTGGTGCCGCGCGCGCCGTCGGCAAGCAACTGGGCGAGCGCATCGGCCTTGATGCCCGGTCTGAGCCGGATCAGCCCTCGCCCCTGCATGTCCTCGATGAGGGCGGCAAGTTCGGCCTGGAACGCTATCGCCGAGGCGATCATCAGGTCGCGGCAGCGGCGGAACGCCTGGTCGTTGATCTCGATCGCATGCGGCGACCTTGCCAGCCGCCGCCGGTTTTCGCCGTAGCGGATGTCGAGCACGGTCGCGAAGATCTCGACCGGGTCCAGACCCTGGGCCAGGCCGTCGCGACCCGCGGCCATCCCGGCTGCGACGGCGCGCGCGTTGGCCGTCTCGATCAGGAACCGGAAGGCTTCTTCCTTGGAACGGAAGTAGTTGTAGACGGTGCGACGCGTGACATCGATCGCATCGGCGAGCGCGGTCATGGTCAGATACTGGTATCCGTGGTCGAGGAACGCACGCTCCACTCCCGATGCCAATTCGACCTGCGTAACCATCTCACCTTCCAAGCTCCGGCGGGTGCCGGCTGGCGGCACCCGCGACGACCAGCCGTTCTGCCTCGCGCCGCCCGAGCAGCGCAATCCGTCATTTCAACGCCGGCGCCATTCCGGCCATCGGCCGGCGAAAAGGCGAGGATGAGCCATGCAGGGCGCGGCGGAAAGCCTCTGTCGTCCGCGCAGCCGCAGAACCGCGGTTCAAATCGAATCGCGACCCCGTCCACGCTGACCTGCCGGACTGACTATTTTTGATTTGGCGGGTCAACAGAGGCTGCACGTATTGACCGCGTTGCCCGCTGTGTCGAAGCGTCGAGCCTGCCGCCCGGAAGGCGGCATGACTCAGGGAACCCATCATGAGACACACGCTTTTCGCGCTGGCCATCGCCGGCAGCGCCTGCATTGCCTCGTCCGTCTTCGCCCAGACGGCGGATGACCGCAAATGGATCAACCAGTGCCTCAGCGACAACCAGGACGCCAAGGTCGCCGCCTCCGTGGTATCGGCCTATTGCACCTGCATGAACAACAAGATGAGCGACAACGAGACCCGCTCGATCACGCAGTGGGAAAAGGCCAATCCGGGGGCGCGCAGGGCCTGCGAGCGGGAATCGGGCTGGAACTGAGCGAAGCGGGCGCCAGCCGCGCGGCCGTCGTCGGCCGCGCCGTCTCCGGTTTCCGGGAGGCCGGCGCGGCTGGAGCTCAGCCCTTCATGGTGGCGAGCAGGCTGTCGGCACCGCGCGCCAGAATGACCGCATCCGACCCGCAGGCGACGAAGGCAAAGCCCTCAGCCAGCAGGTTCCTGGCGAGGCGCGGATCGAAGACCAGCGTGCCGACGGGGATGCCGGCCTCCATCAGCTTGCGGGCCGCGGGACGGATGACGTCCCAGACCGCAGGGTCGTTCGGCTTGCCCAGCATGCCCATATCCGCGGCGATGTCGGAGGGGCCGAAGAAGACGCCGTCGACGCCGTCGACCCGTCCGATCTCGAGCGCCTGCTCGATCGCCGTCAGCGTCTCGACCTGGACGAGGACGGCGGTCTCCTCCTCGATGCGGCTGAAATAATCGGTCATGCGGGCAAAGCCGTTGGCGCGGTTGCAGCCGCTGACGCCGCGGACGCCGCGCGGCGGATAGCGCGTCGCGGCGACCGCCTGCGCTGCCTCCTCCGGTGTCTGCACCATCGGGAAGAGCAGGCCGGGCGCGCCGATGTCGAGCAGGCGCTTGACGAGCACGGTGTCGTTCCAGTCGGGCCGCACGATCGGTGTCCCCGGATGGGCCGCGAGCACCTGCAGCTGCATCATCACCGAGCTCAGGTCGTTGGGCGAGTGCTCGGTGTCGATCAGCAGCCAGTCGAAGCCGGCTCCGGCGACGGCCTCCGTCGCATAACCGCTGGCGAGGCTCAGCCACAGGCCGATCTGCTGCCGGCCGGCGCGGATCGAGGCCAGGAACTTGTTCGAGGGCAGATTCATCGCTCGGCTTCCAACGAAAACGGGGTTGAGACGGCTCGGCTCGGCGACCGTCGAGGGCCCGGAATCATTCCACGATTCCCGAAGGGGTGGAACTCCGGGCCCTTTCGGCTTCCGGTCCGGAGCGAGGCTAGCGGGGCAGCTCGCCGCGGCGGGAGGCTGCAAGCACATCGGCGACCTTGCCCTCGCTGAGGCCGTACTCGGCGCGGGCGGCCTCGGCCGAGATGTAACCCAGCGCCAGATCGCGCTCGACGCTGCCCTGTTCACGCTCGCCCGGCGCGCCGTAGCCGGCGCCGCCCGGGAAGGCCATCACCACCTTGCGGCCATGCGGCACGAACTGCTTGCCCTTGCCCTTCATCGCCGTGCCGTCGTCGAGCGCGATCGTCGTCGGCGCGCCGCCGCCACCGCCGCGTCGGCCGCGGGCGGGATGATGAACGCGGTCGAACATCGCCTGGATGTCGAACTCGTAGCCCTCCCAGGCGCCGACCTCCATATGCTGGCCGAGGCCGCCGCGATGCTGGCCGGCGCCGCCGGAATCGGGGCGAAGCTCCTTGCGCCAGACGATCACCGGGCCGACCTGCTCGGTCGCCTCGACCGGCATCGTCATCACGCCCGAAGGGAAGGCGGTGGCGTTCATGCCGTCGAGCGCCGGCCTGGCGCCCGAGCCGCCGGAGTTGAAGGTCAGCACTTCGGCGCGCACGGGATCGGCCGGCCAGGGGCCGTCGCTGCGCGGACGGAGCGAAACCTGGAAGTTGCAGAGGCTGCCGGCACCCTCGGCCGGGACCAGGCCCGGCAGCAGCTTGTCGAGCGCGTCGTAGATCGTGTCCGGCACCATATGGCCGATGATGTGACGCAGCGCGACCGGCGCCGGCCAGACGGCGTTGACGATGGTGTGCTCCGGCGCGGTGATGCGGAAGGGCTCCAGCGAGGCCGCGTTGTTCGGGATTTCCGGCGCGATCGCGCATTTCAGCGCATAGCAGGTATAGGCCTTCGTATAGACCAGCGGCACGTTGATGCCGTTCTTGTCGACGCCCGAGGTGCCGGCCCAGTCGCAGAGCACGCCGTCCGGCTCGATCGAGATCTTCACCTTGAGGTCGATCGGCCGGCTGTAGCCGTCGATCCGCATATGGCCTTCCGCCTCGCCGCGGGGCAGGGCGGCGATCTTGTCGAGCGTCGCCTGGCGGGAATTGGTCAGGATGAAGTCTGAGATGCCGGCGAGGTCGGCGAGCCTGAACTCGACCATCATCTCGACCAGGCGGCGATGGCCGATCTCGTTGCAGGTCGCGAGCGCATAGACGTCGCCGACGAGCTGGTCGGGCTCGCGGACATTGCCGCGGATGATCGTGACCAGCGTCTCGTTGACCGTGCCGCGATCGACGAACTTCATGATCGGGATATGCAGGCCTTCCTCATAGACCGAGTTGGCGTCGGCGCCGAAGCCGCGCCCGCCGATATCGACGATATGGGCCGTGCAGGCGAAGAAGCCGACATGGCGGCCTTTGTGGAAGGAGGGGCTGACGACGGTGATGTCGTGCAGGTGGCCGGTGCCTTCCCAGGGATTGTTGGTGATGTAGACATCGCCCTCGGCGATGTTCTCGCGCCCGATCCGGCGGATGAAATGGGCGACGGCATCGGCCATGGCGTTGACGTGGCCGGGCGTGCCGGTCACCGCCTGCGCCAGCATCTCGCCTTTCTCGTTGTAGACGCCGGCCGAGAGGTCGCCGGCCTCGCGCACGGAGGTCGAGAAGGAGGTGCGGATCAGCGCCTGCGCCTGTTCCTCGACGACCGAGATCAGGCGGTTCCACATGACCTGATAGGCGACCTTGGAGATCTCAGACATGGGCGGGCTCCTTCGGCGCGGCGACGGCAGCGGCGGGTGCGGCTTCAGTGAGGCGGATATCGATGCAGCCGTCGTTCAGCGTGACGGCAAAGCGGCTCGAGGGAACGATGACGGTGGTCTCGTCCTCGGTGACGATGCCGGGGCCGGCGATCCGGCCGCCGGCGGGCAAGTTCGCGCGGTGATGGGCTTCGGCTTCGACACGGCGGCCGAGCCCCGCATCGAAGACGGAACGGCGGCCTTCAGCGGGGGCGTCGCGCATCTGCGAGACCGGGGCGACCGGGGCTACCGCCTCCTGCGGCGTATGGGCGTTCACCGACCAGACCGTGATCTCGGCGGCGAGCCCCTTCACGGTGCGTCCGAAGAGATTGGCGTATTCGTGCTCGAAGCGCTTCAGAATGACCGCGGGATCGGCGGCGCGGGCCTCGTCAGGCGTCAGCGTCACCGGGATCTCCCAGCCCTGGCCGGCATAGCGCATATAGATCTTGTACTCGGCCTCGATCGCGCCGGACCAGCCGCAGGAGCGCACCACCCGCGTCGCTTCCTCCTCCATCTCGCCGAAGAGCTTTGTGACGCGCGCCGTGTCGAACTGGGCGAGCCGCATGAACAGCGTGCGGTTGGCCTCGAAGCTGAACGGTGCCCGCAGGAAGCCGATGGCCGAGCCGACGCCGGCACCGGGCGGCACGAGGCAGCGGGCGATGCCGAGCTTTTCGCAGAGGCGGCCGGCATGGAGAGGTGCGGCGCCGCCGAAGGCGATCATCGTGTATTCCGACAGGTCCTCGCCGTTCTCGACGGCATGGACGCGGGCGGCGTTGGCCATGTTCTCGTCGACCACCTCGGCCACACCCCAGGCGCTTTCCTCGGCCGCCATGCCGAGCCTGCCGCCGATCTCGGCTTCCAGCGCCGCGGCCGACTGGTCGGCAAAGAGCGGGATCGTGCCGGCCGCGAAATTGTCCGGGTCGATCTTGCCGAGGATGACGTCGGCATCGGTCACGGCCGGGCGCTTGCCGCCGCGGCCGTAGCAGGCCGGGCCGGGCTCGGAGCCCGCGCTTTCCGGCCCGACGCGGATCTGGTTCATCGAGTCGACACGAGCGAGGCTGCCGCCGCCGGCGCCGATCTCCACCATGTCGATCACCGGGATCGAAATCGGCATGCCGGAGCCCTTCTTGAAGCGATAGGTCCGGGCGACTTCAAAGACGCGCGCCGTCTTCGGCGTGTAGTTCTTGATCAGGCAGATCTTGGCAGTGGTGCCGCCCATGTCGAAGGAGAGCACCTTCTTCAGGCCATGCCGCGCAGCAATGTCGGCGGCAAAGACCGCGCCGCCGGCCGGGCCGGATTCGACGAGGCGTACCGGGAATTCCGAGGCGCTTTCCAGCGAGATGATGCCGCCGCCGGAATGCATCAGGAAGATCGGGCAGGAGGCGCCCTCGGCTGCCAGCCGCCCCTTCAGCCGGACGAGATAGCTCTTCATCAGCGGCTTGATATAGGCGTTGGCGATCGTCGTGTTGAAGCGCTCGTATTCCCGCATCTGCGGCGAGACTTCCGAGGAGAGCGAGACCATCGCACCCGGCAGGCGCTCGGCCAGAACCTCCTGGATCAGGCGCTCATGGGCGTCGTTGACATAGGAATGCAGTAGCCCGACCGCGACGCTCTCGTAGCCGGCTTCGCGCAGTTCATCGACCAGTGCTTCGACGGCCGCGCGATCAAGCGGGGCCAGGACCTTGCCGCGGGCATCCATGCGCTCCTTGACGGTGTAGCGCCGGTTGCGCGGCAGCAGCGGCGCCGGCAGCGTCAGGTTGAGGTCGTACTGCTCGAAGCGGCTTTCCGTGCGCATCTCGATGACGTCGCGAAAACCTTCGGTGGTGATGAGCGCGGTCTTGGCGCCGCGCCGCTCGATCAGCGCATTGGTCGCCAGCGTCGTGCCGTGGATGATCTGGCCGATGGCGGAGGCCGCGATGCCGGCCTTCTCGCAGACACGGTGCATGCCTTCGATGATCGCATCCTCCGGCGCGGCATAGGTGGTCAGGACCTTGGTCGAGAACCGCTCTCCGTCCTGCTCCAGCACGACGTCGGTGAAGGTTCCCCCGATATCGACGCCCAGGCGGGCCCCGAGAATGGACATGGCTTACGCGCCTCCGTTGTCTGAGAGGCGGAAGATGGAGCGGGCCGCCGATGTCGTCGAATTATTATTTTCAATGCTATTCGATAGGAGATCTTTATCGGAGGCTTTTCCGGCAAGGTCCGCCGTGGTGCCTGTTCAGTGGTGCAGGACAGCCCGATCCATGGCCAGTTCCGCGGAGCGCTTGAGCAGGAAGCTTGCCGGCGTATGGGCGAACGAGGCTGTGAAGACCAGGGCGCTCGGCTTCCATTCGTAGGGTATCTCGACCAGCTCGCCGGCCGTCAGAAGCTTTTCGACCAGCGTGCGGGGCAGCGGGGCGATGCCGAGCCCGTCGAGCGTCATCTGCAGGCAGGCGGCGAGGCTGCTCGACGGCACGATCCGGACCGGCTTTTCCCAAAGGTCGCGAAAATGCGCCGAGAGCTCGACGAAATGGCGCGTGGTGCGCGCATGGGTCAGGATCGACTGCCCGGCCAGCGTTGCGATGTCGGCGCCGGACAGGGCGAGCTTCGGCGAGGCTGTCCAGACATAGGGCACCGAACCCAGGTCGATATTGCTGATGTTGAAGTTCGAGATCGGGCCGTTGAGCAGGCACAGATCGAGTGAACGCGAGACGAGCTCTTCCCGCAGCTTGAGCGTCAGATCGACCTTGAGCTCCACGTCGACATTCGGAAAGACCTGCCGGAGGTCGAGCAGGTAGTCGCGCAGCCAGGTCTGGGCGATCAGCTCGGCGACGCCGAGCCGCAGGATGCCGATCTGCTGGTCCGAGCTGATCGATTGCTGCGAGAATTCCTCCGCGGCCTGCAGAACCCGCTCGGCCTGCCCCAGCAGCGAATGCCCGATCGGCGTCAGGGCGACCGAGCCTGAATCGCGGTAGAACAGCCGGACATCGAGCACCGATTCGAGCTGCGAGATGCGCACGGAGATATTGGGCTGCGTCGTGTTCAGACGCTCGGCCGTCGCCCGGAAGCTGCCGAGCTTGGCGACCCAGACGAAGCTTTCGAGCTGCTTCAAGGTCCAGTTCGGCATCAGGCCTCCGAGCGGCTTCAGAAAACATGCAATTTTCGAGCCGCTTTTCGCCCGATAAATGAAATCTATCGCAACAACAGCAAAATTCAATTGGATGCTATCGCGGGAACGCGGTGGAGTGCTCCCTTAGCCGCCGATCGCGCCTCGGCCCGGTTCCGGCTTCTGAAACCCGCGCGCCAGCCGCAGCGGGACAAGAACGAGGGGAATCATGAAACGCAGGACTTTGATTGCATCCGCCGCGCTCGCCCTGAGCGTCGGACTGGCCGCTCCCGCCCTGGCCCAGACCAGCTGGACCATGGCCTCCGGCTATCCGGAGAGCAGCTTCTTCACCCAGAACATCCGCCAGATGATCAAGGAGATCGAGGAGAAGAGCGGCGGCAAGCTCAAGATCGACCTGCGCTCGAACGACAGCCTGATCAAGCTCGACGCGGTCAAGCGCGCCGTCCAGTCCGGCCAGATCCAGATCGGCGAGATCCGCCTCGGCGTCTACGGCAACGAGGCGGCGATGTACAATCTCGACAACATCCCGGGCGTCGCCACGACCTACGATCAGGCGACCAAGCTGACGGACGCCCAGCGTCCCTTCTTCGATGCGATGTTCAAGAAGAACGGCCTGCGCGCCATCACCTATGTCGCCTGGCCGGGGCAGGGCTTCTACACCAAGGAACCGCTAAAGGCGCTCGCCGACCTCAAGGGCCAGAAGCTGCGCATCTATTCCAAGCAGACGCAGATCATGGGTGAGAAGCTCGGCATGGAAGCGCTGATCCTGCCTTTCGCCGAAGTGCCCCAGGCGTTCTCGACCGGCATGATCCAGTCGCTGTGGACCAGCGCCCAGACCGGAACCGACGTGCAGATCTGGGATTACGTGAAGCACTTCACCTATACCGGCACGATGCACAACAAGAATGCGATCCTGGTCAACGAACGGGCGTTCCGCCAGCTCGATCCGGCGACGCAGAAGGTGGTGCTGGAGGCCGGCGAGGCCGCGACCAAGCGCGGTTGGGAACTGTCCAAGAAGGCCGGCGAGGAGCGAGAGGGCGTGCTCAAGAGCCACGGCATGACCATCGCCCAGGCGCCGCAGGACGTGCTCGACGCCATCGCGGCAGCCGGCAAGGGCATGGTCGCCGATTGGCTGAACGCCGCGACGCCCGAGGAGAAGGCCGTCTACGAAACCTATCAGAAGAGCCTCAAATAGCCGGACCGCTGCACGCTGCCCTTTTTGAAGCATGCCAGCGGGGTGACCGGTGATACGCGGAGTTCTCGACAGGTTCTACGAGGCGTGCGGCTACCTCGCCGCCGCCTTCATGGTCGGCATCGGGCTGGCCATCATCGCCCAGATCGCCGGGCGCATGCGCGGCATCACGGTCGATGCCACCGAGGCGGCCGGGCTCTGCCTGGCGGCCTCGACCTTCTTCGGGCTGGCCCATACCTTCCGGCGCGGCGGCCATGTCCGGATCAACCTGATCGTCGATCGCCTGCCGGAGCGCTGGCGGCACAAGGTCGAGGTCCTCAACTGCCTGCTCGGCACGGTGGTGGTCTCGTTCCTCGCCTGGCATGTCGGGGCGCTGGCGCTGCAGTCCCACGCTTTCAACGACGTCAGCCCGGGCCTGCTCGCCATGCCGTTCTGGATACCGCAAGGCGGCGTCGCCATCGGCATCGCCGCCCTGGCGATCGCCTTCATCGACGAGCTCGTCTGGCTGCTCGGCGGCGGCAGGCCCCGCTACGGGGCGCCCGACGAGATCGAGCTCGACAGGCCGGTGGCATAGGGGCCGATGATGGATACGACCGTTCTCGCCTCGCTGGTGCTCGCCGGCTCCCTGCTTCTGCTGCTCGCCGGCGGGGTCTGGGTGGCGCTCTCGCTGCTCACCGTCGGCATGGTGATGATGGGCCTCTTCACCACGGCGCCGATGGGCTCGCTGATCGCCTCCACGCTCTGGGATTCGAGCTGGGGCTGGGCGCTGACCTCGCTGCCGCTCTTCATCTGGATGGGCGAGATCCTGTTCCGCTCGAAGCTGTCGGCCGACATGTTCCAGGGGCTGGCGCCCTGGGTGTCGCGGCTGCCAGGCCGGCTGCTCCACGTCAACGTGCTCGGCTGCGGCATCATGGCCGCGGTCGCCGGTTCTTCGGCCGTGACCTGCGCCACCATCGGCCGCATCAGCGTGCCCGAGCTGGAGAAGCGCGGCTACCCGCTCAACATGACCATCGGGACGCTCGCCGGCTCCGGCACGCTTGGGCTGCTGATCCCGCCCTCGATCATCATGATCGTCTACGGCGTCACGGCGGAGGTCTCGATCGCGCGGCTGTTCATCGCCGGCATTCTGCCCGGTCTGCTGCTGATGGCGCTGTTCATGGGCTACACGGCGGTCTGGAGCCTGCTCAACCCGGACAAGATGCCGCCGGCCGATCCACCGGTTCCGTTCCTGGAGAAGCTCTACAGGTCGCGCCGATTGATCCCGGTCGCGCTGCTGATCGCCTCGGTGGTCGGCTCGATCTATGGCGGCATCGCGACTCCGACCGAGGCCGCGACCATCGGCGTGCTCGGGGCGCTGGTCCTCGCGGCCATCGGCGGCGGACTCACCCGGGAGAGCTTCATGGAGGGGCTGATGGCGGCGATGCGCACCTCCTGCATGATCTCCTTCATCATCGCCTGCGCCGCCTGCCTGACCATCGCCGTCGCCTTCGTCGACATTCCCCGCTCTCTGGCGGGCTGGGTCGAGGCCCTGCACCTCTCGCCCTATGCATTGCTGGCTGTGCTCGCCGTCTTCATCCTGATCCTGGGCTGCTTCCTCGAAGGCATCTCGATCATCGTCCTGACCTCCTCGGTGGTGCTGCCAATGGTGCAGGCGGCCGGAATCGACCTGCTCTGGTTCGGCATCTTCGTGGTGATCCTGATCGAGGCGGCGCAGATCACCCCTCCGGTCGGCTTCAACCTCTTCGTACTGCAGAGCATCACGGGCAAGAACATCCTGACCGTGACCCGGGCGGCGATTCCGTATTTCTGCGTGCTGATGCTGCTGCTCGTGCTGATCGCCCTGTTTCCGCAGATCGTCACGGCCCTGCCGCGCATGATGGCCGGGTAGACCGTCGCGCGTCCCGGATCGCCCGCCAGACGCGCTCGGGCGTGGCGGGCATGTCGAGATGCGCCACGCCGAGAGGCCGCAGCGCATCGAGGATCGCGTTGATCACGGTCTGGGGCGCGCCGATGCAGCCGGCTTGCCCGGCGCCCTTGGCGCCGAGCGGGTTGGCCCTGGTCGGAAGCTCGACCAGCGCCAGCTCGAAGGCGGGCAGGTCCATCGCGCGCGGCATGGCGTAGTCCATGAAGGTCGCGCTGAGGAGCTGGCCGCCGTCGCTGTCGTAGCGGGCCTCCTCCATCAGCGCCTGACCGATGCCCTGGGCGAGGCCGCCATGAACCTGCGCCTCGGCCAGCAGCGGATTGACCAGAGTGCCGTAGTCGTCGACGGCGAGGTAGCGCAGCAGGCTCACCTCGCCAGTGTCCGGATCGACCTCCACCTCCGCCACCTGAGCGCCGTTGGGAAAGGTCAGTGGCGCGTCGCGGCGGGAACCGTGGCCGGAGAGCGGCCGTCCCGTCATCTCGGCGACATGGTGCGCGACGGCGACGAGACCGACCTCGCCGGCGCCCGGCGCGTGGAACCGGCCGTCGCGGAAGGCGACGGAATCGGGATGGCTCTGGAGGAGCTGCGCGGCGGCGGGCTTGCCGGCCGCGACCAGGGACCGGGCGGCGATGACCAGCGCGCCGCCGCCCATGTGCAGCGACCGGGCGCCGCCGTGCCCGCCGCCGCTGGGCACGCGCGCCGTATCGCCCTGGACGAGCTGGAAGCGCGCCACGGGCAGGCCGAGCTCCCGTGACAGCAGCTGGGCGAAGCTCGTCTCGTGGCCCTGGCCGTTCGACTGGGTCCCCACAGCCATGGCGATGCCGCCGTCGGGGCGGAAGGACAGCCATGCGTCCTCGTCGGGTGCGCCGCGCGAGGTTTCCAGAAAGCAGCCGATGCCGAAGCCGCGCAGCTTGCCGCGCCGAAGCGACGCGGCCCGGCGCCGCCGGAAGCCGGCACGGTCTGCCGCGGCCAGGACGCGATCGAGGTTGCCGCGGAAATCGCCGTCATCGAGCACCGCGCCGAAGGGCTTCCGGTAGGGAAATCGGCGGATCAGGTTGCGCCTGCGCAGCACCGCGGGGTCGATCCGCAGCCGATGCGCGGCCTCGTCAACCAGCCGCTCGATCAGATAGTTCGCCTCGGGCTTGCCGGCGCCGCGATAGGCATCGATCGGAACGGTGTTGGTGAAGACGCAGCGGACGTCCATCGTCATCGCCGGGATGTCGTAGAGCCCGCCCATGGCGGGGGTCGGAGCGGTCGTGGCGCTGCCCGGCCCGAGCGAGGAAACATAAGCTCCGAGATTGGCCAGGGTCTCGGCCCGCAAGGCCAGGAAGCGGCCCTTGGCGTCGAGGGCGAGACTGCCGGTGGTCAGGTTGTCGCGGGCGTGGACGCCCCCGGCGAAGTCCTCGATGCGCTCGGCCAGCCATCGGACCGGCCGTCCGAGCCGTTCCGCCGCGACCAGCAGCAGCGCATATTCCGGATAGGTGACGTTCTTCATGCCGAAGCCGCCGCCGACATCGGGGCAGGCGACGTCGATCCGCTCGGGTCCGACACGGAGCACGGCTGCAAGCTCGCGACGGATGTCGTGAACCGAGGCGCCGCTGAGGGAGAGCTGGTAGCGGCCGCCCGCCTTCTCGAAGACGCCCAGCGCCGCCCGCGGCTCCAGCGCAGCGGCGGCGATCCTGTTGTTGACGAGACGGCAGCTCACGACATGCGCCGCGCTCGCGAAGGCGGCCGCGACGGCCTGCTCGTCGCCCCGCCGATAGCGCAGCGCCAGGTTGCCGGGCGCTTCCGGCCAGATCTGCGCAGCGCCAGGAGCCGCAGCAGCGGCAAGCTCCGTCACCGCAGGGAGGATGTCGTAGTCGACGGCCACCCGCTCGCAGGCCTCGCGGGCCAGATCGGCGGTCTCGGCGACGACGAAGGCGACAGGATCGCCGACATGGCGGACGCGTTCGCGCGCCAGGGGCAGTCGGGGCGGCACGATCAGAGGCGCTTCGCCGGCGACCGCCAGCGAGCAGGGAAGGGGGGCGAGCCCAGCAAGGTCGGCTCCGGTATAGACCGCCTGCACGCCCGGCAGCGCGCGGGCGGCCGCGGCATCAATGGACCGGATCGTGGCATGGGCGTGGGGCGAGCGCAGCACCATGGCGTGCAGCGCTCCCGGCACGGCCTCGTCGTCCAGGTAGCGGCCGCTTCCGGTGAGGAAGCGCGCATCCTCGAGGCGGCGCAGGGAGCGCGGGTCGGCCGGGCCGTCGATCAGCAGCGGCGCAGCGCGGGATGACTTGGCATGCATCGGCGCAACTCAGGTGAGGAGGGCTGCGCCGAAGTTCCGCTGCGGGTCCATGTCGGCGGTCAGGCGCCCGGTCGGCTCGGCCGCAGGGCCGCCGTCGCGCCGCAGCCAGCGGCCCGAACCGGGCCGGGCCCGCAGGCTGCCTGCGGTCACGACGTCCTCGCCCCTGACGAGCACATGCTCCGGCCAGCCGGTGACGTTGCGGCCCGCGAAGGGCGTGAAGCCCGTCCGGTCGTGCATCGCCTCGTCGGCAATGGTGATCGTCCTGGCGGGGTCCCAGATCGCGATATCGGCGTCGTAGCCGGGCAGCAGCGCGCCCTTGCCCGGCAGGTTGTAGATTGCCGCGGGGGCGGTCGCGGTCAGGTTCACGAAGGCGTCGAGGCCGCGGCCGGCGAATTCCGGCCGCCCCCGCGAGACCAGGGCGTCGAAGAGCAGCGGAAGCCGCGTCTCGAGGCCGGGCAGGCCGTTGGCGATCTGCTTGAAGGTCGCGCCCGGGCCGGCCGAGAGCTTGCCGGTCTCGTCGAAGCGATAGGGCGCATGGTCGGACGACACCGTCTGGATGTCGCCGAGCGCCAGCGCCTGCCAGAGCGCGTCCTGATCGGCCTGCTCGCGCGGCGGCGGAGAGCACATCCATTTCGCTCCTTCCAGCCCCGGCTTGTCGAGGTCGTGCCGCGTCAGGAAGAGGTATTGCGGGCAGGTTTCGGCGAACACCTTGAGGCCGCGCCCGCGCGCGTCGCGGATCACCTGCGCGCCCTCCGACGTCGAGACATGGAAGATCATGATCGGCTGGTCGAGCAGTTCGGCCGCCGTGATCAGCCGGTTGAAGGCCTCCGCCTCCGAGCCGCGCGGATGGCTGATCGCGTGATATTTCGGCGCGACATAGCCCTTCTCGACCAGCTTCCGGCCCATCCAGGAGATCATGCCGTGGTTCTCGGCATGGACGCAGACGAGGGCTCGATTCTGGCGGGCGGTCAGCAGCAGGTCGAGCAGCGGCTCGTCGTCGACCTTGATCAGGTCGTAGGTCATGAAGACCTTGATCGAGGCGTGGCCTTCGCCGATCAGCGACGGCAGGTCCTCCGCGATGGTCTTGCGGTCGGGATTGGCGACGATCAGGTGGAAGGCGTAGTCGATCAGCGCGCCGCGCCGGGCCAGCGCCGCATAGTCGTCGACGACCTTGCGCAGATCGAGGCCGCGATGCTGGGCGGCGAAGGATATCAGCGTGGTGTTGCCGCCGAAGGCAGCGGAGGTCGTGGCGCTCTCGAAGGTATCCGCGTTGAGCAGCCCGCCGGCGGAGACCTGCTCGACATGGGCGTGGGTGTCGATACCGCCTGGAAGAACGAGCTTGCCGCTCGCGTCGATCTCACGGGCGCCGGTCGCCAGGCCCTGGCCCAGCGCGGCGATCTTGCCATCCTTGACCGCGACGTCGGCGCGGAAGCTGCCGGTCGCGGCGCCGACCACGCCGCCGCGAATGACCAGATCGTAAGGGCTCGTCATGTTCTGCCGTCCTTCCCGGCGCCGCACCACGATATCGATCGCCGTGCAGCGCCCATCGACTCAAGCGACGTCTCGTGCCACCCAGTCCGCCAAGATCGTGCAGGCGGCGAGAAAATCGTCGATCTCCATCGCCTCCTGCGGGTTGTGGCTGCCGTGCTCGTTGCGCACGAACAGCATCGCCACGGGCACGCCGGCAGCCGCGAAAGCCGCCGAATCATGGGACGCCGGGCTGCCGAGCGGCATGGTTGGGATGCCCTGGCGCGCGGCGGACGCCTCGAGGCCGGCAACGATCGTGGGATCGACCGGCCCGACGGCAGCGCTGGCGCGGGTGCCGAGCTTGAAGGCGACGCGGCGGCGCGTCTCGATCCCGGCGATGGCGGCCAGCATGCGGGCCTCGACCCGCTCCAGCACTGCCGGTTCATAGGCGCGCACGTCGAGGCTGAAGGCAAAGCTGCCTGGCACGGTGGTCAGGCCATGGACGGCCGGATCGGTGTGGAAGCGTCCGAGGGTCACGGCCATCGGGAAGCCCGCAGCCTCCTCCTCCTCCCAGATCCGGTCCAGCAACATGGCGAACTCGGCGCCGGCCATGGCGGCGTCGCGGCGGAAGCGGCGCGGTGTCCCGACATGGTCGTGCCGTCCGACGATCCGTGCGTCCGGATAACGGAAATTCCCCGGCACGCCGGTGCAGATCGCGACCGGCAGGCCGGATTCGACCAGGCTCGGCGCCTGCTCGATATGGACTTCGAGAAAGGCCCGGATCGTCGCCGGGTCGAGATGACGTTCCCGGAGCCTGATCCTGCCCGAATCGCCGCCGCTGGCATCGATGCTCGTGGCCAGCACGCGGCCATCGTCGATGCGTCTGGCCTCGAGCGCTC
This sequence comes from Allobosea sp. 67-29, assembly GCF_001898115.1. Taxonomy (GTDB): domain Bacteria; phylum Pseudomonadota; class Alphaproteobacteria; order Rhizobiales; family Beijerinckiaceae; genus Allobosea. The sequence continues at coordinate 109,825 of NZ_MKSQ01000019.1, forward strand.
CGTCCGGCAACGTGCCGAGGGCGGAACGGCTGCCGATATAGGAAACCTGGAACCAGACGCTTTCCTCGGCGCGGACGCCCATCGTGGTGACGTCGCAGCGCGGTCGGACGCCGAGCGCACGAAGGGTCTCAATGACGACGAGCCCTGCGATCACGCCGGCCGCGCCGTCGAAATTGCCGCCATGCGGCACGCTGTCGAGATGGGATCCCATCAGGATCCGCCGGGCGGCGGGGTCGAGGCCGGGCAGGGTGACATAGGTGTTGGCCGCGATGTCGTGCGACACGGCAAGGCCACGCTCCCTGCCGTGCTCGACGAGCAGGCGATGGCCAAAATCCTCGCCGGTGCCGTAGGTGTCGCGGGTGATGCCGGGCTCGCCCGGGCTGCCGGCCGCCAAACGGTCGAACAGACGCTCCACCCAGGCGCGTTGGGCGGCCACCGCAGCGGCAATCGCCGCGCCGGACGATGCGGAGGCGCCGGCCGCAGTCATGCCCGGCTCAGAGGGATGGGTCCGGGGCGCTGCCCTGCGAGGCAGACGGTGGCGGTGGCGAGCTTGCCGGCAGGCTGAGACATATGAGTGCCGCGAATAGAATCCTGGGGTCCCATTCAGCTAGCAAATCATATGCCCGCTGCAATGCCCAGCACGGGATGCCAGCGCTGCGCGCATGCAGCTCTGCGATGACGGGCGACGGTTGAGGGAAGAGCGCCAAAGTCCTGCACGTCCAAACGAAGCAGGCTGGAGCGGGTGAAGGGAATCGAACCCTCGTATTCAGCTTGGAAGGCTGCTGCTCTACCATTGAGCTACACCCGCGGCGGGCGCCAAATTCCCCATCATGGCGGGGGAACTCAAGCGCCGCGGCGCCATCCGTCGATGC
>NZ_MKSQ01000019.1:110710-151303 GCF_001898115.1 Allobosea sp. 67-29
GCCGAGGTAGCGGGCCGGTCGCCGTTTGCGAGCGGCGAGCCCGGCCCGCCAAGCCGGCGTCGCGGCCAATCCGGGGCCGCCGTCCCGGCCTGCTGCACCCTGCCGCAGCAGCCTGACCCTAGGATTTCGGAGCGGGCGTGTTCGAGACCACGAGCTGCAGACGCGGCCCCTTCTGCGGGGCCGGCTGGAGCGGCTTTCCGGACCTGATCCCGATGCGCCTGATCCTGGCGCGGCGAAACGCAACCGAGAGCTTGTTTCCTGCTTTCATCTGACCGCTTTCCGATGCCGCGCGAGCATCGTCGCAGCGCGCGGGCCCGGGCGCGCCCCTCATTTGATGGAGGCGCGGAATCTTTCGGCCGCCGTCACCATCCGAAGGCTCACCATTGCGGCCAGGTATCCGACAGACGGTAACCCGCCGGATAGGGATCGGCCGGGTCGAGCATGAGCTGGCGCGTCTCCGTGACCCAGGCGCTGCCGGTGATGCGTGGAACAACGGCCGCCGCCGTGCCGACCTGGGTGAGACTTTCGATCATGCAGTCGAAGCGCGAGCCGATGATCGAGAGGCCGACGAAGGGCTCGCCCACGGCAAGCTGGCCGCGCGCGTGCAGGACGGCCATCCGCGCCGAGCATCCCGTGCCCGTGGGCGAACGGTCGATCTTGCCGGGCCGGATGGCGACGGCGTTGCGACCGGTCAGGACACCGTCGACCCGCTCGACCGGCGCTGCGAACTGGCAGAAGGAGATGTGGTTCCAACCGGTGTCGCCGGGATGGGCGAAGCCCAGCTGCTCGTTCGCCGCCCGGGTGATCCGCATGCCGATCTCGGCGAGATCGCGCGCCTCGTCGGGAGCGATGGCGAAGCCCAGGGCCGGCGCGTCGACGATCACGAAGCTGTCGCCGCCATAGGCGATGTCGACCGCGAGCGTGCCGAGGCCCTCGATCTCGAGAGCGGCGTCGAGCTCGGTCGCGAAGGAGGGGACGTTGCGCAGGCTGATGCTCTGCGCCTTGCCGTCCCGGCAGGCGGCGCTGATGGCGATGAGCCCGGCAGGCGCCTCGAGCACGAGCTCGGTCGTCGGCTCCTGCATCGGCACGATACCGGTATCCAGCAGCACCGTGGCGACGCAGATCGCGTTGGAACCCGACATCGGTGGCGTGTCGGCCGGCTCCATGATGATCCAGCCCATCCGGGCGCGCGGATCCTTCGGCGGCACCAGCAGGTTGACGTGGCGGAAGACGCCGCCGCGCGGCTCGTTCAGCACGAAGTTCCGCAGAGTCTCGTCGCGCGCGATGAAGCGCGACTGCTCCCACAGCGTGTCGCCCGGCGGAGGAGCGACACCACCGACGATCACGTCTCCGACCTCGCCGGCGGCGTGGCAGCCGACGACATGAACGATCCTGCCGCTGCGCATGGGCACCTCCTGCATGGCTGAGCGAGCCATGCTATTCGGTTTGCCGCCGGCTCAGAAGTGGCTTCAGGCGCGCCTGCAGCCGGTTTCCGGCGCCGTTCCGCAGGCGTTTCGCTGCCGCTCCTCCAAATGAATGAGGCGTGGCATTCTGGCATCGGGTGCAATGTCGGCACCGGTGTCGGGCGGGCGGCGATGACGAGCGATCCAGCGATCAATCCCTATGACGCGGTGGCCTATCCGGGGCACTCCTTCGCCCAGACGCATCCGGCGCGCCTTGGCACGATCGCGCATTTCCACGGCATGCGCCCGGCTCCGCCCGCGGCAATGCGGGTGCTCGAACTCGGCTGCGGACGGGGCGGCAACCTCATCCCGATGGCGGCGCAGTATCCGGAAAGCCGCTTCCTCGGCATCGACCTGAGCGGCGATTCGATCCGAAAGGCGAACGAGGCTGTGACGGAGCTCGCGCTCACCAACATCGTCTTCGAGCAGGCCGACATCCTCGCGCTCACCCCCGAGATCGGCATCTTCGACTACATCATCGTCCACGGTGTCTATTCCTGGGTGCCCGATCCCGTGCGCGAGCGGATCATCGCCCTGTTCGGCACCTTGCTGGCGCCTCAGGGCGTCGCCTATGTCAGCTACAACGCCCTGCCGGGCTGCCGCTTCCGCGATCTGGCGCGGGACGTCATGCTGTTCGAGACGCGGGACATCGCGGATCCGCGCGAGCGGGTCCGCGTCGCGCGGGCGGCGCTGAAGGCCTATGCCGAGGCGAGCGACCCCGACAGCTATCACGGCGCCATCCTGCGCCAGCGCGAGAAGCAGATCGAGGACACGCCGGACAGCGTGCTCTACCATGACGATCTCAATCCGATCGCACGGCCCTTTGCGCTGCACGAGGTGCTCGCGGCGGGCGAGCGTCACGGGCTGCAGTTTCTCGCCGAGGCTTCCTTTCCGAACCCGTACGGAGCGGCGAAAGGGCCGGCGCAGCGGATGCTTGCCGAGATTCCTGCCGATCCTCCGCTGGCACGCGAGCAGGCGCTCGATCTGCTGATCGGCCGGGCCTTCCGCGAGACGTTGCTGTGCCGCGGCGATATCAGGCTGCGTCGCGGCATCGGCGCCGGGTCGCTGGAACCCTATTGTCTCGCTGCCGATGTCCGGCCGGTTCGGGAGAGCGAGGAGGAACGCAAGCCCGGCGTCGAACGCTTCGCGTTCCAGGAAGGCGTGAAGCTGTCGGTGGATCTGCCAGCCTGCAAGGCCGCGCTCGGCATTCTCGGCGAGGCCTGGCCGGCGAGCATTGCCTATCCCGATCTCATGCGGCGGTCGCTCGATGCCGCCGCGGCCGAGGCCGCTGCGGGTCTCGACCGGGAGCGCGAGGCCGCGCGGCTCGACGAGGCGCTGATCGCGATCTTCAAGACCGGCCTGCTCGACGTCCGCCTCGTGGCCCCGCCGCTCGCCGCCAGCCTCGGCGAGCGGCCCGTGGCGAGCCCGGTCGTCCGCTGGCAGGCCTCGACCTCCGCCGAGGTCACCGATCTGCGCCATCGCACGGTGATGCTCGACGGCGTGCTGGTCCGGAAGTTCGTCTGCCTGCTCGACGGTTCGCGCGACCAGGCGATGCTGCTCGACGAGATGAACAGCTTCCTCGACGAGGCGCGGGCGGCCGGGCCCGCGGCGTCGGGGTTGCCCGACCGGGTGACGGAGGCGGAAGTCGCGATGCATCTGCAGGACGTCGTCCGGCTCGGGCTGCTGCATGGCTGACGATTGTCGCCCGCAGCCGGGAAGCATAACCTTAGGTTACATGAGGAGAGGGCGCGGTTCGTCGGGATGAGCGAGCGCTTCCGCCAGTTTCAGATCGCCTTTCCGGAGGAGGCCTGCCTCGCCGCGCTGATGCGCCTGCGCCATGGCGGCACCGCGATGGCCTGCCCGGCCTGCGGCAGGCCGGCGATCTTCGAGGCGCGCCCGAAATTGCGGGGCTTCGCCTGCAACCACTGCAATTACCTGATTCACCCGGCCGCCGGCACGCCGCTGGAGAGCCGGCGCACCGCGCTGCAGCACTGGTTCTTCGCGGTGAAGCTGACGGCGGAACAGCCTGGCAAGGCCGCCGCGACAGCCCTGACGCGCGAGGCGGGGCTGCCCCAGCTTGCGGCCAAGCGGATCGTCGACGAACTCGCTGCACTCGGTGCCGCGGGCGAGCCGGCCTGGCTTGCCGGGCTGAGGCGGCTGGTCACCGGCGAGAGCGATGCGACATCCCCCGGCGCAGCCGCCGTTCCGGCCCTGCCGCCTGCCCCGGAGCGCCCGGCTCTCCGACCCGCTCCATCGACGGCGGGACCGCCAGCAGCCGCGCCGCGCGGCATTCCGGCGGATGTCCCGCCACGTCCCGCGTCGGCCCTGGCCCCCGCTGTAGTAGTGCCCGCCGGGTCGCCGCAGCCGCAGCGAACCGCCGCCGCGAGCCCATCGGTTTCCGATCCGCCCGCGGCACCGAAGAAGGGGCCTTCGGGCCGGATGGCGATCGTGGCCGTGGCCGTCGGCGTCGGCTGCGTCGTCGCGGCGGTGGTCGGGCTCGCCTATGCGCGGCTGCAGCAGCAGGAGCCGGCCCGGGACGAGGCCGAGTTCGCCGCCGACCGGATGATCCCGTCGCTCAAGGACGCGCCGGCGCGGCCGTCCCTGATCCTGTCCTCGGTCGAGCAGGACCTGGAGGGAGCCCGGCAGGCCGCGCAATTCGCGCTCGACAACGATCCCTCGCTGGCCAACATCAAGCCGCAGGAGGAGGCGCCGACGCAGCAGGTTCCGGTCAACCAGCTGCAATTGCCCTCGAACATCCTGCTGGTGCCGCCCAAGGCCGGCGGGATGCCGGGGGCGGGACCGGTCTCTCCCAGCGGCGCCCCGCAGCCGCCTCCGGTCATATCCAGCGGCGATCCCGACCAGGTGCTGACCTTCGGCCCGATCAAGATCCGCCGCCACCTCGTCGACACCATCGTCCGGGCCAGCAAGGTCGTGGGCGCCGACCCGACGCTGCTGATGGCGGTCGCCGACAAGGAATCCTCGTTCTCGACGGCGGTGAAGGCGCAGACCTCCTCGGCGACCGGGCTCTACCAGTTCATCGAGCAGACCTGGCTCGGCGTGATCTACGAGTTCGGCGCCAGGCACGGGCTCGCGGCCGAGGCCAAGCTGATCGGCAAGTCCGGGCGGCAGTTCGTCGTCACGGATTCGAGCCAGCGCCAGCGCATCCTCGACATGCGGCGCGAACCCTATATTTCGGCACTGCTGGCGGCCGAGATGCTGAAGCGCGACACGCTCAGGTTGGAGCGGGCGCTCGGCCGGCATCTCACCGGCGGCGAGATCTACCTGATCCATTTCCTCGGGCCGGATGCGGCACAGACCTTCATCGAGACGATGGAGGAGCAGCCCGGCGTCAAGGCGGCGGAGCTGCTGCCCAAGCCGGCCCAGGCCAACCGGCCGATCTTCTATGCCGATGCCGGCGGCGAGACCAAGACGCTCTCGGTGTCCGAGGTCCACAAGAAGTTCAATGACATGATCAGGATCAGGCTCGATCGCTACAGCGCGGTCCGGCCGACAATGGGGCCGGGGATCGCCCGGCCGCAGCCGAAGAAGTGAAGAGTTTCAAGGACTGCCTCGTGTCGCAGGCAAACCCGTCTGTGGCGTTTCATTCCCCGCCGGGGCCGGGGCTTGGGAAGGAGTGGTGACCATGGCGGGCAACCGTTTCGAACAGGTCGATGAACCGCAGGCGGATGCGATCACGCTCAGCCTGTCCGAGCGCGGCGGCGAGGCCTATGGCCGCGTGCATTGCCCGGCCGAGCTCGCCGCCGGGCAGCTCGTCAACGACTTCGTCAGCGACGAGATGGCGGCGAAGGATGCCTTCCGCACCGCGATCCGACTGGCGAACGAGATTCGCGCGCCGATCGTGGTGGCGGATGCGGCCGGCGTCTGGCAGGACGAATGGGGCGTGCTCTATCGCGAGATGTGAAGAGCGGGCCGCCTGTCCGCGAGGCGGGCAGCCGGCCTCGGCTCCCGTCTCACTCGATCCGGAAATACTTGATGCCGAGGCCGAGCTTCCCGGTCTGGCGGGCGAGATCGAGCTTGAGGTTCCTGAAGAACTCGGCGGCGGGCGCCGGGTTGGGGCCCGAGAGTGCCGGCAGGGGCGCCTGGCTGACGAGCGCGAGCACCGTCTGCGGCCGGGCTGCGCCGCCGGTCGATTCGAGCTTCAGGTTGAAGGTCACCTTGTCGCCCTCGCGCTTCATGAAGCTCGCGAGGTTGTAGACGAGGCCATCGTCGCCGATCAGCACGATGTCGAGGTTGAGGCCGCCGCCCGCCTCGACCGAGCCGTTCAGAACCTCGCCGCTCTTCATGTTGAAGTTGCCGATCTGCAGCTTGACGCTGCGGTCGATCGCGACGCCGGGCTGCCTGAGAAACTCGGCCATGGGGCATTGCGCGGTAGTCAGCGGACGCAGGTTGATCTGTGCCTCGAAGCCCTGCGCGGCCTTGAAGGCGCCGTCGAAGGCGACGAAAGGCTCGGTGCCGCTGCCGAAGCCTTCGAGCACCGCCTTGCGGTCGCCGATCTCGAGCGGCCACAGGAAGAAGCAGGAGCCGCCGTCATAGTCCCGGATATAGCGCTCGACCCGCTCCGCCGGCGTACGCGGTTCAGCCTCCTGCGTGCTGGTGTTCTCGACCGGCGGCGGCTGGCTGGTGCCGGTGACGGGAGGCTTCGGGGCGGGAGGTTTCGGCGCGGCAGGCTTCTCGGTGCTGGGGGACGGAGGCTTCACGGCCGGCGGCTTCTCGGCGCTGCCGATGGTCGGCGGCTTTGCCGGCTGCGTCGTCTCCGGGGCGGGTGGTGGCGTGACGGGCGGTGGCACGACCGGAGGGGAGGGCGGATTCTGCGCGGTGTTCTCGTTGACGGCGATCTGGCTGCCGGCGGGCCTCTGCTGCTGCGGTGCGGTCGCCGGCGTCGACGTCGACCCGGCGGATGCCGGCGGGCTTGCCGGTTCCTGGGCCGCTTTCGGCGGGTTCAGGGTGCTGTTGCCCGGTGCGGGCGTTTCGGGCTTCGTCTCGGTCAAGACCGGGGCGCTGGTTGCGGAGGCAGCCGGCCCGGCGGCAAGGGGCTGCTCGGAAAGCGCCGGCGGGTTGTCGGCGGACAGCCTCGCCGCCTGCTCGCTTTTCCCCGGCCCGAAGACGGTCCAGGCATAGAAGCCGCCGCCGGCCAGCAGCGCGAGCGCGGCAATTCCGGCGACGAGCGGCAGGGCCGAGCGCCTCGGCGGATCGGAAGGGGAGCGAGCGGCGGCTGCCTTCCTTCCGGTCGTGGCCTGCGGCTGCCAGGCGGCAACCTCGGCCATGTCGGCAGGGCGGTTTTCAGGGTCGGGCGCCAGCATCCGCGCCAGCAATGGACGCAGGCCGGGGTCGACCGCCGACAGATCGGGCAGGCGGCGGCGCTTGTCGAGGATGTCGGCCTGCGAGCCGCCCATGTCGAGCGCGCGCCCGGTCAGCGCCTGCGCCAGCACCAGCGCGAAGGAGTACATATCGGAGCGGCCGCTGACCTCGCCGCCGTAGAGGCCGAGCTGCTCCGGCGAGACATAGTTGTACTTGCCCGCAAAACCCGAGCCGATCACCGTGCCCTCGCCGAGGATGCTGGAGCGGGCGATGCCGAAATCGATGATCTTGGCGCGCGAGGGGTCCCCGCCCGGCAGGATGATGTTGTCCGGCGAGATATCGCGATGGATGATGCCGAGCCGATGGGCGGCATGCAGGCCCGGCGCGACGCGCTGGCGCAGCACGTTGGCCTCTTCGGCCGTCAGCGGCCGCTCCTTTATGCGCTCGGAAAGCGGCTGGCCGTCGACGAACTCCATCGCGAGATAGGGCGTCTCGCTCACCGGGTCGATGGCGAAGACGTAGTAGCGGACGATGGCCTCGTTATAGAGGTTGTGCAGGGCGGCCGCCTCTCGCCGGAACAGGGCGAGCACGGCCTCGTCGCGCGCCATGTCGGGGCGGATCATCTTGATCGCCACCGCGTCACCGGTCTGGATGGCGCGGCCGCGATAGACTTCGCCCATGCCGCCGACGGCGATTAGGCTCTCGATCTGGTAGATGCCGTTGAGAGTCGTGCCGATGCGGGCGTTGGCGCGGGGCGCAAAGACGGTGCGCTCGGAGTCGTCGCTCATGACGGTGTGCTCCCTGGCGTGCGCCGGTTCGGCATCCAGCGTGTGCGCTCGGCCGTGCCTTGTCGATAGCGGACGATGATGACCGTGACGTTGTCGCGCGCGCCGCGCTCCAGCGTCAGCCCGAGCAGGGCGTCGCAGGCCGCCTGCGCGCTGCCGGCCTCGAGGGCGCCCAGGATCTCGGTGTCGGCGACATGCTCTGTCAGCCCGTCCGAGCAGAGGATGAAGACGTCGCCATCGGCGATCTCGCCGCTCTCGATGTCGAGCTCGGGCATGTCGTGGACGCCGATCGCATGGGTAATGACGTGCCGGCGCGGCGAGCGCTTCGCCTCGTCGGGCGTCATCAGGCCGCGATCCACCATGTCCTGCACCTCGGTATGGTCGCGCGAGATCTGGGTGATCTGCCCGGCGCGGACGAGATAGATGCGGCTGTCGCCCGACCAGACGCAGGCGAAGTGACGCTGGTGGACGAGCAGCACGACCAGCGTCGCGCCCATGGTGGCGCCACGCCGGCGGATCTCCTCGCGCAGCGTCTCGTTCGCCTTGAGCACGCTGTCCTCCAGCATGGCGAGGAGGTCCGATGCCGAAGCGGCCGCACCGACCCCTTCCAGGGCGGCGACCACGGTGGCGCTGGCGAGGGCACCGTTCTCATGGCCGCCCATGCCGTCCGCGACGGCCCAAAGGCCGAGCTCCGGGCGCAGGATGAAATTGTCCTCGTTGGCCTTGCGCACCTTGCCGGTGTGGCTGATGCAGCCGGTCTCGAAATCGGAAGTCTCGCGGGGGACGTCGTTCATGGCGCAACCCTCAGGAGCTGGCGCGTTCTGGTTCGAGATGGGCGTCGAAGCGGCCGGTCAGCAGCCCGGAGAAAAGGTGCGGGTCCGGCAGGGCCTGGCCGGTCAGCGCCAGCGGCTCGAAATTCGGTCCGCCCACGGTCCAGACATAGCAGGCATGGGCATAGGCGCGGGCGTGATCCTCGATGCGCAGCGCGGTGAGCCGCTCCGGGAAGCTGGAGCCCGTCGCGGCGCTGACGATGGTGCCGTCGGAGAGGCGGACCATGTCCTGCGGCGGGGCGGCAAGGTGATGGTCGTCGGGGATGGGCAGCGAAGCCAGCCGCTGCGCGACCGCCTCATAGCTCGCCTGCGGCTCGAGCGCCTGCAGCAGAAACTCCTCGATCGCCTCAAACCACCTGTCCTGCGGATCGAGCTCGGGCGGCGGGATCGCAGCGCCCGCACCGGCGGCGGCGAACACGGTGAGCGGGAAATAGCGGCCGACACCGTCGACGGAGGGCATGAACGCGCCGGCGACGGTCTGCCCACCATGCGCCCTCCCGAGCCAGAAGCGCCAGATCGGCGCGTTGAGATAGGCCTCCTGCCAACGTTGGCCGAGTTCGAGCCGGCTCGCCGTCAGCCCGCCCTGCAGCCATTTCTCGTAAACGGCGAGGAAGCCGGAGGGGGCGTTCAGCGCGATGAAGTCGCGCTTGGCGGGAAGCTTGCCGAAAAGGCCGCAGGACACGTGTCAGATTCCGGAAGGGCAGCGGATTTCCCGCAGCGCCGGCAAGATCAGCGGGTTCTTGAGCGAGCCGACGCCGAAGGCGTAGCCGACCTGCCGGCCGCCGGCATTGAGCGTGAAGCCGACATTGTCGCCCTGCTTCAGCACCGAGCCGGCATCGAGCAGGCGGAAGAAGGACCAGGTGCCGTCCTTCTCGAAGAGCTTGGCCTCGCCTTGGGGAGCGGACGAGCCGGACGAGAAGAAGCCGCCGCCGAACATGCCCCCCGAAGCGTTGCCGCCGCCGAGCGTCAGCGTGATCGCCGTCTTGCCAACGCCGCCGCCCGGCCACATCACCGGAGTCGGCGTGTTGACGCCCTGCTGGCTGGCGACGGTGAAGCCGTTGATCTCCAGCTTGGCGCTCGAAGCGTCTGCGGACAGGGCGGTCGGTGTCACCACCATCTGGAAGGAGGGCAGGTTGCCGCCGGTCGGGAAGAAGGCCTCCTTGATCTCGCTGGCGCGCTGGAACTCCCGCAACGTCGTCGGCGATAGCGCCCGGGCGACGCGGCTGTCGACGCGCCAGTTCCATTGCGGCTTGGAGGTATCGACGAAGGGCTCCAGTCGCTCCTTGTAGAACTTGTCCATGATCTGGCCGGGCGCGAACAGGCGAGCGAAGTCGGCGAGGGGCACGTCGCGGGCGCTCGCCTTGGTGAAGGGGTAGCGGTTGGTGACGATCTCGTTGCAGACGCCGGTGACCTGCTCCGACAGGGCCTGCCTGAGCAGCGCGACCGTGGCGCCGGTGGCATCGCCCTCGAAGTCGTTGACCGCCTGGACGATCATGCCGTCGAAGGGCGCGGGATAACGTGAGGAATTGGCGCGCAAGGTCGCGATCAACGGCACGAGCGCGGCATTCGCAGCTGCCGACTGGGCCGGATTGGTCGCCGCGGTGGCGAGGTTCTGGCTGATCTCGGAGAAGGTCTGCAGCAGCTGGTCCACCGGCCGGCGGCCGAGATCGCCGTCGACGAGCACGTGGAAAGGCTTGAACTGCGCCTCGATATCGGCGCCGAGCGAGACGTCGTTGCCGCCGGCAAGCACCCGGTCGACGCCGGCCGAGGCCATCGGCAGGCTGGAGCCGAGCCGGCCGAGCGCCTGGCTGGCACGCTGGTCGAGCGTCTGGGCGGCCTGCTTGGCTGCAGCCTCCGTTACGGCCTTCTTCGCGTTCGGGCGCTCCTTGGTGAGCTGCGTCTCGTCGCGGATCGATTCGAGGATTTGCTTGAAGGGCGATGTCGCGGCCGAGATGGCGCTGAGCGCGACATAGCGCGGCTTGTCGGCGTTGAGAGGCCTGAGCTTCAGCCGCTTCAACGTCTTCTGCCAGGTCGCGACATAGTCGCGGCTGTAGAGCTTCATCAGGTCCTGGAACAGCGTGGCGTATTGGGCGGTGATCGCCTGCTGGTCGGCATTCTCGCCCAGCACCCAGCGCTCCTTCTCGATCCGGTCGCCGATGTCGCCGAGCCGGCCGATGAAGGCGTTCTGGAAGCCGTCATAGGTGTAGAAATAGGGCACGCGGATCTGGTCGAGATCCTCTCCGCTCACGCCCTCGAAAACCAGCCGCACGTCGGAGCCGCCACGCTGCGAGGCGACCCAGTCCTTCGCGCTGTCGCTGCGCGACTGTGTCCGGAGGAGCTCGTAGGCCCGTTCGGCGATGCTGAGGCGGCGCAAAGTACGCTGGCTCTGCTCGATCAGCGACTGGTTGAGCTTGACCACCGGCTCGCTGTCGCCCTCGTCGAGGTCGAGCATGGCGGTGAGGTGCTCCTCCAGCGCCTCGCGGCCCTTGGCGTTGGCAGGGCCGGGGAAGAGGTTCTCGGCCCAGTCGAGCCGCATCCAGGAGGTGACGAGGTCGCGGTCCATCTTCGCCTGGCCGCCGATCATCATGTAGACCTTGAGCGCCTCGTAGACGAAGCCGGGATTGTTGGCCTGCTGCTCGAGCTGCTCCTCGAGCCGGAAGATGATGCGCGGGCGCAGCATCCGCTCCAGCGCCTGCTGATAGGTGATCTCGGTCGCGTTCTGGAGGCGCTCGCGCTGGCTCAGTCCGAAGGTGGCGAGGGTCGGTGTCGGCTCGCCTTGCGTGGCATAGCCCGTCGGCATGTTCCTGAGCTTGTGCAGCAGCGGCAGGACGCGGCTGAAATTGCGGTCGGAGATCGTGGTTTCCTGCAGCACGGGCGCGGCGGCGCTGCGGTAGTCGGCGAGACCGTAATTGGTCGCGGTGATCAGGTCGCTGTTGCGCGAGAAGCTCGTCCACCACAGGCCGAGCGCCGCCAGCGAGACCAGCGCCACCGCCGTGAAGCCGGCGATGCGCAGGGCTGTGGAGCGGCGGGCGGCGCCGAGATCGGTCGAGACCCAGCCGGACTCGCCGATGACCACCTTCTGGATCAGCTCGGTCAGGAAATAGCTCTTGCCCTTGCCGGAGTAGGAGGCCGCGCCGGCATGATCCGAACCGAAATTGCGCGAGAGCGCGCCGATCAGCTGGTCGATCGGCGTGCCCTCCTGCGTTCCCGAAGTGAAGTAGAAGCCGCGCAGCGTCGCGTTGGCGTGGTAGCGCGTCGGCTCGAAGACGCGGGTCAGGAAATCGACGATGGAGCGCTTCAGCGTCGCCATCTGGCTCGGGAAGCCGAAGATCTGGGCGCGCGCGGTCGGGTTGTGCTCGTCCTGCAATCGATCCGGCAGCCGCTCGTTCAGCCGCTCGATCAACGCGTCGTATTCCGGAGGCACGTCGCCGATCATGTTGCGGGTCTTGTCGGCGGTCTGGAAGGTATGGCCCCAGACCATGCGGCGCTGCGGCTCGGTCAGCGCGCCGAAGAACTCGTTGAAGCCGGCGATGAGGTCGGCCTTGGTGAAGACGGCATAGACCGGGAAATCGACCTTCAGGCGCTCATGCAGTTCGAGCAGGCGGGCGCGGATCGCGTCGGCATGGGCGGCGATCTCCTCGGGGCTCGAGGTCAGCAGGTCCTCGACGCTGATCGCGACGAGGACGCCGTTGATCGGCTGGCGCGGGCGATTGGTCTTGAGCAGGTCGAGGAAGGCGAGCCAGCTCGATTTCTCCGCCTTGGTGTCGGTGTCCTGCGTGGTGTAGCGGCCGGCGGTGTCGATCAGCACCGCATCCTCGGCGAACCACCAGTCGCAATAGCGCGTGCCGCCCGAGCCGGCGACGGCCGAGGGCGTGGCGCCGCGGGCCAGCGGGAATTTCAGGCCGGAATTGACCAGTGCCGTGGTCTTGCCGGCGCCGGGCGGGCCGATGATGACGTACCAGGGCAGGTCGTAGAGATAGTCGCCGCCCTTGCCGCGCGCGCTCTTCAGCGTGGCGAGCGCGTCCTTCATAGCGCTGGAGAGGGCGGCGCCGTCGCCGGTTTCCTCCTTTTCCAGTGCCTCGGTCAGCGCGGCGGTGGCCTTGCGGCGGCGGATGACGAGGATCGCGATCCAGGCGAGCGCGCCGAGCATCAGCAGCACGGCGATGGACAGCCGGACCCAGAAGGACTCGAACGGACGGACCTCGCCGAAAGCGAGGAAGGGACCGCCGAACCAGATCAGCGCGGCGAGCGCGAGCCCACCGATCAGGATGGCGACGATGCGGAGCCAGGTGGCGAGGTTCATGCGCGCCCCCTCAGTTCTGCCGCTGGATCAGGATTTCGACGCGCCGGTTCTGGGCGCGGCCGGCGGCGGTGCTGTTCGGCGCGATCGGCACGTCGGCACCCTTGCCTTCGGTGCTGATCCGGTCCGGCTTGCTGAGCTTGGCCTTCAGCAGGTCGCCCACCGCCTTGGCCCGGGCCTGCGAGAGCACGACGTTGGAGGGGAAGCGCGCGGTGCGGATCGGCACGCTGTCGGTGTGGCCGACGACCTTGACCGCACCGCCCTCCTGTTCAAGCACGGCGGCGATCCGCTCGATCAGCGGCTGGAATTCGCTGCGCACCGCCGCCTGGCCCGCCTCGAACAATGCGATGCCGGCCAAACGAACGATGATGACGTTGGGCGTGACCTGGCAGGTGATCGGCGGCTGCACCGCGGCGCAGACCTTGGGCGGCTGCGGTGGCGGCGGGGGAGGCGGCGGCGGAGCCGAAAACACCTTGCGCATGATGCCGATCTCGCCCTTGGGATGGACCGAGAGCAGGGCGGTCGAGGCCGCCTCGGCATTGCCTGCAAGCAGCGCGCGGAAGACGAAATAGACGCCGAGCAGGGCCACGGCCGCGATCGCTGCCACCGACCAGACGGGCACCTTGAAGCCGGCGAGCGCCTGCGCGATCGCCTGTCCGCGCCAGCGCGGCGAGAGTTCGGGGTCGGGCTGCTTCACCCGGCGCAGCGTCTCGAACAGGCTGCGCTGGATCATCTGCAGGTTGTTGGCGCCGCCGGCCGAGGTCCGGTGGATGCCCTGGAAGCCCAGTGCCAGGCAGGCATGCATCAGCTCCAGCAGGTCGTAGTTGACCGACGGGTCGGCCTTGGCCTTGTCGAGCATCTCGAAGAAGCGCACGCCGCCGATGCGCTCGCCGAAGAAGCGCGAGAGCATGCTGTACTGCGTCCAGACATGGCGGTCGTCGCCGGGGATGTTCTGGACGATGTCGTCGGCGCTGGCAGCGATGACGTATTTCGCGGTCTGTGCGGCTTCGTGCGAGACGCCGGCGGCGCGGACTTCGTGCTCGAAGGCTTCGATGGAATCGCCGACCTGCCCAAGGAGCTGGGCGAAGGGCGCATTCGAGAGGTTGGCGCGCATCCGTCCGAGCAGCAGCAGGAGCGGACCTGCGGCGCGCAGCAGCGGGTTGGCGTTCGGCGTCAGCAACTGGTCGCGGCGGGGCAGGGACTGGCCGCCGGCCGGAGGCGGCGGAGCCTGCCGCTGCGGGATCGGCGCCGGTTGCGACATCCATTCGTCGCCCGTGCCGGGCACGCCGGGCGAGGGCACTTGCGGTGGCTGATAAGGCTGGGGCGCCTGCGGCGCGCCCGGTGCGGGCGCGGCGGGAGCGGGCGGCAGGGGCGCGCGGCGCCCGCCGGGGTTCGGCCTGATGATGGTCCGCTCGGAACGGCCGAACGGGTCGGAAGGCGAACCCGGGTCGCTCATCGCCTGCCCTCCAGAACGGCCCAGAGCTCGAGCTCGAGATCGGGCCAGTCACCGGAAAAATGCATGCCGATCGAACTCGCCGTGCTGAACTCCGGCCAGAGCGGCGAGGTGCGGTCGAGATAGAAGTATACATGATCCGTGAGCGCGCGGATCTGCGGCGGCGGCGTCGGCAGATGGACGAGGTTGATGCCCGGCAGATGGGCATGGACGATCTCGTTCATCTTCGTGTTGGGGCCGACCTTGAAGAGCTGCGGGAACTGCGCCTGGATCTCCGTCAATGGCCGGCGCGCCGCGACTTCGAGAACCAGCGTCGCGTTGCGCACGAGGCTGCGGTCGCGGATCGTCGACATGAAGGCGTTCTGCGCGCGCTCGACGATCTCCAGCCGGATCGCCCGGCGGCCGAGATTGGCCGAAAGGAAGTCCTGGATGTCGCGCACCACCGGAGCGAAGCAGTTCTCCAGATCGTCGTGATCGTAGGCTGGATAGTCGCGGGCGCGGCGCTCGGCCGTGGTGAAGGTCGCAAGCTCGCCCGCCAGCGCCGCGAAGGTGGTGAACAGCCGCTCGGGATGGACGAAGCGCGAGCGGCGCATGTGCTTCAGAACCGGGATGTTGCGGTTGAGGAGCTGGAGCACGAAATAATCGGCGCTCTGCAGGCCGCCGCCGGCCGTCGGATCGGCGGCGTAGCGTGCGAGCTCCTCCAGCTTGTTGTCGATCCAGCCGATGACGCGGTCGAGCCAGCCTTCGATCACGGGATAGGCCGAGCAGACCAGCACCGGCGGAGCGAATTTCTCGTCGAAGAGCACGGCGCGGTCGCGCACTTCGAGGATGCGGCCCAGCGCCAGGCCGACATAGCCGGCCTTGGCGGTCTTGCGCAGTTCGAGCGCCAGGCGCGGATGGGCGACGTCGATGTCCTCCTCGGTGCGCAGCGAGGCGGTCGAATCGATCAACATCTCATTGGCCGGGAGATAACGGCTGGCCGAGCCGTTCAGCGCGTCATCGACCTCCCGCGTATTGGCGGCGGCAAGCGGCAGCGAAAGCCAGACGAGCTGGCCGGCGGCGTTCTCCGGCACCTCGATCGCGGCCGGCAGCGGCGAGTTGTCCGGCATCGCGAAGGGCGTGCCGTCCGGCATCACGCCGACCGCGCGGCGCAAGCCGATGCGGCTCTGCTGGGCCAGGTCGCGGTCGATCTCCAACACCGAGAAGCCCCAGGGATAGGGCGTGACGCTGCGGACGCGGCTTTCCAGCAGGTTCTCGAAATAGCGGTCGCTCTGCTGGAAATGATGCGGCCTGAGGAACAGCCCTTCCGACCAGACGACCTTGCTGTACCACGACATCCCGGTCTCGCTCACTCCAAGGCAGGCATCTTGAGTTTATCCGGGACATGTCCCAGCGTCACCAGCCGAAATGCTAGCGTCACGCGCGCGAGGCGCCGTCATTGACTTGAAGGATGCGGCTGGCGGAGTTTCGCGGCAGTCGTCAGGGAAGCGAGCCTGTCCACCGCCGGAGGCGATCATGCCGAAAGGTCCTGCCGCACGTGTCACCGACCCGGTCGTCCACCCGCTGCCGGGCATCCTGCAGCCGGGCCCCGGCAGTCCGAACGTGCTGATCGGCAACCTGCCGGCCTGGCGCGGGGTCCCGGCCGCGGCGGCCGCCGCGATGCAGGCGGCGAAGGCTGCCTCGGACGCGACGCTGCAGGCCGCTGCCGCCGCGACGCTCGCAGCCGCGGGCACTCCTGGCGCGCCGGCTGCTAAGGCGGCGGAGGAAGCGGCCAAGACCGCGGCGCTCTCGGCGATGAGCTCGACGATCACGGGTGGAGCCGGAGGCGCCGACATCCACAACTGCCTGACATTGATGCCGCCGCAGCCGCACGGACCCGGCGTGGTCATCGACGGATCGCAGACGGTGCTGATCAACAACCTTCCGGCCTGCCGCATGGGCGACACCATTCTCGAGGCGCTGGGGCCACCCAACAAGATCATCATGGGCCTGCCGACCGTGATCATCGGCGGATGATGACGAACTGATTCAGGAAGGGCGCATAAGTCGTTAATGCTGAATCCTTTTTCCCGGTCGAGAAGACGCGCCGAAGGCGAGGCCGGTGCCGGCGATCCGCCGCGGCGATGCGTGCGGCTTGACCGGCGCGGGACCGGGCGCCAAGCCGGACCTGCCTCCACCGAACCCTGAAGGATTCGCCATGACCATCGAACGCATCGGGCTGACGGCCCGCTGGTGCGACGCCGCCATCTTCAACGGCATCGTCTTCCTGGCCGGACATGTGCCGGAGAAGACCGAAGGGCGCCCGCTCGCCGAGCAGACCGAGGAGGTGCTGGCGCTGCTCGAGGAGACGCTCGCCGATGCCGGAAGCAGCAAGGAACGTATCCTCAGCGTCCAGATATTCCTGACCGACATCGGCCGGATCGGCGAGATGAACGCGGTCTGGGACAAGTGGGTGGCGAGAGGCCACGCGCCCGCCCGCGCCACCGTCGAGGCGAAGCTGGCCTCGCCCGGCTACGGCATCGAGATCACGGCGGTGGCGGCGAAGCGCTGAGCCGCCACCGGCCAGGCCAAGGTTATTTGCCGCCGCGGTCGTAGCACTCGGCGAAATAGATCATGAAGGCGTCGACGAGCCCGTCCTCATAGGGGGCGGTCTTGGCTTCCCAGCGCGCGACATAGGCATCCCACATCTTCGCCTTGCGCGAGCCGATCAGCCCGCCGATGCCGCCCTCCGGCGCGGTCGACTCCGCGACGGCCTGCGGGTCAAGGTCCTCCACCAGCATGCGCAGGGCGTGCTGCATGGCCGAATAGGTCTTGATCTGGTGGGCCTTGAGGTCCCGGAAGCTCTCGTCGAAAGCGCGCCTGGCATCGAGATAGCCGCTGCGCGGCTGGCCGAAGATCAGCTGCAGCGCATCGTCCACCGTCGGCGAGAACTTCAGGGGATTGTTGTCCTGCGCCTGGATCATCGTCTGGTTGGTGCTGCGGGCAATGCGCTTGCTTTCGGCGCGGGCCGCGAGCAACCCCTTCAGCTCCTCGGCAATCAGCCGCATCAACCCGCCGAGCTGCTCGGCGAAGGCGCCGGGATCCTGCATCGCCAGCGCCTGCGGCGAGACCCCGGCGCCCTTGGCGAAACGCTGCATGAACTCGCCCATCGAGATGCCGGCGGGGGCGTTCGACGAAGCAGGACCGGAAGGGGGAACAGGCACTGCGGCCGGCGCGGCCACGGGCTCGACCGGCGCCGTTTCGGGCGCCGGTTCTGTCGCGGGCGGCTCGTCCCAGGGGTTTGCCGCGACGGGGCCGCTGGCGGTGGGCCGGCGCGGCGTGGGAATCGGCGCCATCGGCTCTGGCGTCGGGAGCGGAGCCGGCTGCAACGGCGCCCAGGCGAAATCGTCGCCCTGAGGAGCGGCCGGTGGTGGCGAAGATGGCCAGCCGTGCGAGGGTGCCACAGGCGGGGCCGGCTCCGCCGCCGGCGTTGGGATGTCGGCCGCCCAGTCGATGAAGCTGGCATGGACCGGCCTGGCATGGCTCGGCGGCATCAGGTCCCGGCGGGCGATCGGCGGCGCGGCCTCCTCGCTCGGGGCCCAGAGCGATTCCGGGCTGGCGGCGTAGGGAGGAGGCGCTGCCGAGGCGGCCTGCGCCGAAGCCTGGCCGGCTTCCTCGTCGATGGTCACGGCGATGATGTAATGGCCGATCTCCAGCCGGTCCCCGTGCTGGAGGCGATAGGGCGACTGCACGCGGTGCTCGCCGCCATTGACATAGGTGCCGTTGGTGGAGATGTCGCGCAGCCACCAGGCGCCGTCGCGGAAGCGGACTTCGCAATGGCGGCCGGAGACGGCGCGGGACGGATCGGGCAGCGCCCAGTCGAGATGCTGGTCCCGGCCGATGTCGAGACCGCGCCCGCCGCTCGTCGTCACGCTGAGCGGACCGCCGTCGGGCAGGGAGGTCTCGTTCTCGATCGTCAGTGTCAACGCCATCGCACAGGTCTCGTTCCGGCTTGCGCGTCAGCGCCTGCCGGCCTCGTCTTCGGCCAAACGAATGCACGCTTCGACGCAGGCGCGCAATGCGCCTTCGCGATCGCGCGCCGGCAGGCGGTTGATCGCGTTGAGCACGGCGATGCGCGCCATCTTGGCGGTCAGGTCCGACGGGGTGGGGATCGGGTGACCCTCCGACATGCTGCCGCCGGAGTAGCCCGCGGCCCAGGCCACGAAGGTGCCCGGCCGCGAGCGGTCGCCGGACTGCGCCTGCCGCAGGGCCTCGAAGCGCGTTCTGTCGCCCGGTTCCCGCACCCAGGCTTCCGCGGCGGCGAGCCCAGGGTCCTGCATGCCGGGCGGCTGCATGGAGCGCACCGCCTGCAGCGCCCACCATACCGCCTCCCGGCGCGGCAGCAGAAAGGCGCAGAAGCCGGCGGCCTCCATCGGCGCCGGCCCCTTCAGCAGCCTTGCGAGAAAGCTCAGCGGGGGCTCCGTCGTAGGCGGCATGGTGACCGCCTGATGGGCGGCGGGGTAGGTCTCGAACACTTCGCGGGCGGTGCTGAAGCGCAGGCGTGACATGACGGCTCCGGCTAGTTGATCGTCACCATCGGGGCTTTGACGACGACAGTGCCGTCGCTCTTCACCTCGGTCATGGCCTGGCTGTGGATGGTGATGGTCGGCGATTTGATCTCGATGCTGCCGGGCGTCATCTTAATCGTGCTTTCTCCGACCTTCAGGTTGATCTCGGTCAGGGCCTCGACGTCGAGCTTGCCGTTCTGGATGTCGAGCTTGTCGTCGCCGAGCTTGAGCGTCGTCTCGCGCGAATAGCTGCCGCCCTGGAAACGCTCGCCGATTTCGCGCGTCTCGATGTTGTTGACCGTGACCTTGTGGTCCTTCTCGGCCCGCATTTCGAGGACCTCGTTGTCCTTGAGGTCCTCGAACTTGATCTCGTTGTAGGTGTCGGGGAAGCCGGCATGGTCGGTTGATTCCGACTTGAGGCCGGATTGCGTCTTGTTCGCCGGCAGGTCGTAGGGCGGCTTGTGCTGGTCGTTGACGACGGCGCCGACGACGAGCGGCAGGTCGGGATTGCCTTCGATATACTCGACGATCACCTCCTGGCCGATGCGCGGGATGACCTGCCCACCCCAGCTCTTGCCGGCCCACATCTGCGCGACACGGGTGCGGCAGGAGGTCGAGCCATCCTCGCGGTCCCAGTGGAAGCGCAGCCATATGCGGCCGTATTCGTCGACGTCGATGTCGCCTTCCTCGCCCTGGTTCCTCTCGCCGACGACCTTGGCCGTGTGCGGCCCGTAGACCTTCGGGCGCGGGGTGACGAGCGGCGCGCGGAAGCGCCGGTCGCTCTTCTGCAGCTCGAAGGAGCCGTTGTAGAAGGCCTCGTCCTGCTGTCCGGAGCGGTAGCTCTGGCCGCCGAGCGAATGCTTCGCTCGGACGACGAGATATTCCGCGTTCTCGCCGCCCGAGGGATGGTCGCCGAGCTTCATCAGGGCGCCGGGATAGAGGCTGGGGGATTCGCCGCTCGCATAGCGGCGATCGTCCTTCGCCTGCTCGGCCTGCGCCCTGACGCGGGCGAAATGCTCGCCCTGGTCGCGCTTGGTGTAGCTCGCCGGATAATCATAGGCCTCGTAGGACTTGGCCTTGGCGAAGCCTTCCTCGGCGCGGGCCGTGAGGTCGGACTCCGATTTCTCGAAATCATAGTCCTTGAGCTCGACCTTGCCGGTGCGCAGCCGCCGGATCGTCGACCATTGCGTCAGATGCTCGACATCGGCGCGCGGAAACCGGCTGCCGGGCGGCACGAAGGCGAAGATCGAGCTGTCGCCGTCGAAGCTCGACTCGGCGCTGGGCATGACCTCGTCATGGCCCGAGCGGGAATCGCAGAGCACCAGCTTGTGGTCGCCGTCGCCATGCTTGAAATAGTAGTAGATGCCGTACTGCTCCATCAGGCGCAGCACGAAATCCAGATCCGTCTCGCGATACTGCACGCAGTAGTCGATCGGCTGCAGCGTCTCGCTGGTGCGATCGTCGAAGCTCGCCGAGCCTTCCTTCTTGAAGATCTCCTTGATGATGTCGACGGCCGTCTTGTTCTTGAAGATGCGGCAGTCCGAGCGCTGCGAAAGCAGCCAGAGCCACGGCCTGAGCGTGAAGCGATAGACGTGGAGATCGTCCTGCTGGCCGAGCCACTGCGCATCGACCAGCGTACCATTCAGGACACGCTCGTTCTTGTTCTTGAGCGTGAACTTGATCGAGCATTTCTCGCTCATGATACTTTGCAGGTCGGCATTCTCAGTTTTGCTGATGGCGTCGACTTTATAAGTAAACAGCTCGCTCAGAGCCTCATCCGCGTCGAAGCGGATAAGAGAAAATTCATCTTTGCCGGCTGGCGTCACAAAAGATGCAATTCTCTGTTCTTGTCCTGGATTTGAAGGCATCAACGAAACCTCTCGTCGATTGAACCTGAATTGCCCTTGACGTAACTAACTCTCAGAGTCATCGTTGACTCCTGAAGTCTTCATTCGCCGAATGGCATACCTCATCGGGAGGGCTCCCATGCGCAAGCAAACCGCACTCGTTGCATTCGTCGCTCTGACGGGCTCGATGGTTCTCTCCATGGCCGGTGGCGCCGTGGCGCAGACCTACAAGGCCGACGACATCATCAAGCATTTCCAGCCCGGCGTCGCGCCGAAGCCGGCCGCAGGCGTCACCCGCGGGCTGTGCATCGGCACCGAGGCCGAATGCGCCAAGGCCGGTCACGCGGTCGAGGTCGCCAAGCCGCCGAGCGCCTTCGATCTCGTGGTCAAGTTCAAGTACAATTCCGACGTGCTGGAGCCGGAGGCGAGGGTCAATCTCGACGAGTTCGCCAAGGCCCTGAAAACGCCGGAGCTCACCGGCAAGACCTTCATGGTCGAGGGTCATACCGATGCGGCGGGCACGCCCAGTTACAACATGAACCTGTCGGAGCGGCGTGCGGAGGCGGTGGTCCGCTATCTCGGCGAGAAGGGCGTCAACACCGAGAACCTGGTCGCCAAGGGCTTGGGCCAGACGCAGCCGCTGGTGGCTGATCCGCTCTCCGGCGACAACCGCCGCGTCGAGACCCGCCTGCGTACCAACTGAGGCGCGGGCGGCGGACCGGGCAGGGTGCCGGCCGCCGCTTCGCCTAGCGAGCAGGGGCATTGCGGGGAGAGGCATGGCCGCACTGAATTTCGTGGAGCTGTCGAAGCCGTTCGTGGAGGACGGTCCCTGCGGGCCCGATCTGGAGGACGACGTCGATTTCATGAACGTCACGGCGCGGCTCGAGGTCGCGCTGCCGACCGCGTATTTCCGCCGTGACGACGAGGGGCGGCAGGTCGCCTTCGACCGCACGAGCATCGAGTTTCCCGCCGCCTTCGCCGATCTGGGCAAGCTGATGGCTCGCTCGCAGGACCTGCGGCTGTTCGTGCTCGCGGCGAAGCTGTCGATCCTCAATCGCGATGTCGGCGGCTTCGTCGACTGCCTCTCAGCCATGGCGGACATCCTCGGCGAGAACTGGGATGCGGTCCATCCGCGCGCCATGAACGGCGACGTCATCATGCGCGAGGTCGCCCTGCAGGGGCTCGACGAACTGCCGACGGTGGTGCTGCCGCTGCAGCACGCGCCGCTGTTCACCAGCCGGCG
Organism: Allobosea sp. 67-29; assembly: GCF_001898115.1. GTDB lineage: Bacteria > Pseudomonadota > Alphaproteobacteria > Rhizobiales > Beijerinckiaceae > Allobosea. The sequence continues at coordinate 132,498 of NZ_MKSQ01000019.1, forward strand.
GATCGGCGCCTTCATCTTCCGCAGTCAGCTCGTCGCCACCGGCGAGACGAAGCTGGTCGAAGGCGAGCAGCATCCGGATGCGGGGGCGATCCAGGCGGCGCTTGCCGAAGTCGATGTCGACGAGCTGGCCGCCATCCTCGCCCGCATCAACGCCGCCCGCGATGCGCTGGCGCGCCTGCGCTCGACCTGGCTGGAGAAGGTGGGCGTCGATCATCCGCTCGGCTTTCCGCGCCTGGCGGCGCTCCTGGACCAGATCGCCGGCTTCCTGGACGCTGCGGCCGCGCGGCGCGTGCCGGGCCATCAGGCCGCTGTGGCAGCGCCGGCGGCGAACGATGCGCAGAACCCGGCAGCCAGCGCCCCGAGCTTCGGTCCCGGCAGCCTGTCGAGCATCATCCAAGTGAAGGATACGCTTGCCGCCTGCCTCGGCTACTTTCGCAGAACCGAGCCGTCGAGCCCGGCTGTCCTCCTGATCGGGCAGGCGCAGCAGCTGATCGGCAAGTCGTTGATCGAGGTCATCCAGATCATGTTCCCGGACCATATCGACAAGGCGGTTCTGGAGATCGGCGAGCTGCGCCGGTTCCGGTTGCCGCTGGAGCGCCTGCCGGCGCCCGATGGGTCCGAGGCGGGAGACGGCGAGGAAGGCTACGCCGGCGGTTCGGACGATGCCTACGAGAGCGACGGCGCGTACGGGAGCGAGAGTGACGGCGAGGCCGCGGACGATGCGGAAGCGGCCGTCACGGAAGAAGAGGCTCATCCCCCCGGCGAGCCCGCGGTCGCGGCGATCGTGATCGGTAACCGCACCGAGGCCGTCAGCGCGATGAAGGCGGTCGCCGCCTTCTACCGGCAAGTGGAGCCGTCGCATCCCACTCCGCTCCTCATGGACAAGGCCTGTGCCCTGGCGCAGCATGATTTCATGTCGCTGCTCGGCAATATCCTACCCGAGGTGGCGCAACTGCCGGAGTCCGACAGTTAGGACAGAAGGTGGCGATTGATTTGAACCTCTCGTGGCGATGACGAGACTATATCGAAGAAGCATGAAGTTCTATAGAGTATCGCGCTGCGTCAGCGCGGTCGGATTTCCAGAGGGGCATGCATCATGGCCGGAGATTCAGGGCAGAAGTTCATCCGTCGCAACAGGCCGCCTCGGGTGCACATCACCTACGAAGACCCCTACAATGCCGAGCAGAAGATCGAGCTTCCCTTCGTGATGGGGGTGATGGCCGATCTGTCGGGCAACGCCTCGGCGGTTGAGAAGCCCGAGATCTCGCAGCGCAAGTTCCTCGACTTCGACATGGACAATTTCGACCAGCGCATGGCCGCGATCGAGCCGGCGGTGAACTTCAACGTCCCCAACAAGCTCGGCGAGGACGAAAACGAGAAGCTCTCGGTCGCGCTGAAGTTCAGCAAGTTCGAGGATTTCAACCCGGCTGCCATCGCGCGCCAGATCCCGGCGACGGCCAAGCTGCTGGAGGCGCGCGAGCAGCTCGCCAACCTGCTGCGCTACATGGACGGCAAGATGGCGGCGAGCGACCAGATCAAGGCGCTGCTCGCGGATCCGCAACTGATGGCGGCGCTCAAGGACAAGCTCGGCAAGGGCGACAAGCCCGAAGGCGAAGCGCAGAACTGAGACGGGGCGCGGGCCCGCGTTGCGGGCCCGCAGGCGGCGAAGCGAACGAGGCGGCAATGGCAGCGGAAGCACAGACCCAACAGCCCGGCGGGGCAGCAGTCGAGACGCGCGAGATCGACGACTTCTCGTCGATCCTGAAGCAGAGTTTCAAACCCAAGACCGAGCGCGCGGCGACGGAAGTCGAAAACGCCGTGGCGACCCTGGTCAACCAGGCGCTGGCGGATTCGACCCTGATCAAGGGCGACGTCATCGACACGATCGAGGAGATGATCGCCCGGCTCGACGCCAAGCTGACCGAGCAGATCAACGAAGTAATCCACGCGCCGGAATACCAGAAGCTCGAGAGCGCCTGGCGCGGCCTCAACTACCTCGTCTTCAACTCCGAGACGGACTCGCAGTTGAAGATCAAGGTTATGAACGTCTCGAAGAACGAGCTCTACCGCAACCTCAAGACCTATCCCGGCGCGCGCTGGGACCAGAGCCCGCTGTTCAAGCAGGTCTACGAGCAGGAGTTCGGCCAGCTCGGTGGCCAGCCCTTCGGTTGTCTGGTCGGCGACTATCACTTCAGCCACACGGCGACGGATGTGCAGCTCCTGCGCGATCTCTCCAAGGTCGCCGCCGCGGCCCATGCACCCTTCTTCGCCGGCGCCGATCCCAACCTGATGGGCATGGATGCCTGGACCGAGCTCTCCAACCCGCGTGATCTCGGCAAGGTCTTCGACACGCCGGACTATGCGGCCTGGAAGGGCCTGCGCGACGCCGCCGACTCCCGCTATGTCGGCCTTTGCCTGCCGCGCGTGCTCGCCCGCGTGCCTTACGGCGCGAAGTCCGAGCCGGTCGAGGAGTTCGCCTTCGAGGAGGATACCGACGGCCACAAGGGCGACAAATACGCCTGGATGAACGCGGCCTATGCCATGGCCGTCAACATCAACCGCGCCTTCAAGGAATATGGCTGGTGCACGCGCATCCGCGGCGTCCAGTCGGGCGGCGAGGTCCTGAACCTGCCGACCCATACCTTCCCCACGGATGATGGCGGCGTCGATCTGAAGTGCCCGACCGAGATCGCGATCAGCGACCGGCGCGAGGCCGAGCTGGCGAAGTCGGGCCTGATCCCGCTGATCCACCGCAAGAACACCGACAAGGCGGCGTTCATCGGCGCGCAGTCGCTCTACAAGCCCAAGGCCTTCTCCGGGCCTGACGGCGTCGCGGCGACAGCCTCCGACAACCTTTCCGCGCGGCTGCCCTACATGTTCGCGGTCTCGCGCTTCGCGCACTACCTGAAGTGCATGGTTCGCGACAAGATCGGCTCCTACAAGGAAAAGGAGCCTCTGCGCCGCTGGCTGCAGGAATGGATCACCGAGTACGTCGACGGCGATCCGGTCAATTCCAGCGAAGAAACGAAGGCCCGGCGCCCGCTTTCCGACGCGCGCATCGACGTCTTCGAGGACGAGGAGAACCCTGGCTACTACTCGGCCAAGTTCTATCTGCGGCCGCACTTCCAGCTCGAGGGCATGGATATCGGCCTGAGCCTGGTGTCGCGACTGCCAGCTCCCAAGCAATGACCGTCACCTGAGCGATAGGTGACGGCAACAAGAGAAGTCTTCGGCGTGCCTGCCGGTCGAGGCGGCGCGGCAGGAGAAGTGCGCCCGTAACCCGCTCGCAGGAGCGAGCATTCCAGTCGTTCACATTTTTCGGAGGCAATTATGGCCAGTGATTTTCTGCTCGAGATCGACGGCGTCAAAGGCGAAGCGGTCGACAGCAAGATCAAGGACTCGATCGAGGTCCAGTCCTTCTCCTGGGGCATCAGCAACGCGGGCTCCTTCGCCATGGGCGCCGGCGGCGGCGCCGGCAAGTCGAGCTTCCAGGACGTGCACTTCACCACGCATACCAGCAAGGCCTCGCCGACGATCGCGCTGTTCTGCGCCAACGGAAAGCACATCTCCAAGGCGACCCTGCACGTGCGCAAGCAGGGCGAGGACCAGCAGGAGTTCTACACGATCACGCTCGAAGACCTGCTCGTGTCGAGCTACGCCTCGGGAGACGCTGCCGGCGGCAACGGCATCCCGACCGACCAGTTCTCGCTGAACTACGCCAAGATCAAGTTCGACTACCGGCCGCAGAAGAAGGACGGCACGCTCGATGCCCCGGTTCCGATGAGCTGGGATCTCAAGGCCAACAAGAAGTAAGCCAGGCCGCGCCGGCTCCGGGACATCCGGGGCCGGCGCGCCCTGTCCGGCGACCGGAAATCCATGGCCGATCCCGTTTCGAAGAAGCGGCTGCGCCCGCCCCTGATGTTCGCATTCCGCGAGGCGCATCTGGAGAAGGATGCGAAGGCCGCGCTCGACCTGCGGGGCGAGGGCGGCGAGCGCGTCATCGCGCAACGGCGCGCGGCGCCGCGCGCCGCGATCACCGAGCCGAAGCTGCGCCGCGAGATCGGGCTCGACCTCGATGCGCTGGTCAATACAATCAACTTCGCCTCGGCCGTCGACCTGTCCGGCCTGGAGCATGTCCGCCGCTCCATCCTGAACCACGGCTTTCCCGACATGACGCGGCTGTCGATCGACGAGCACCGCGTCGACGTGATCCGCGAAGACCTCACTGCGGCCCTGATGAGCTACGAGCCGCGCCTGATCCGCAAATCGATCGCGGTCGAGCGGGACGATTCGCTCGACCGCGCCGAGCTGAAGGTGCGGTTTCTCGTTCGCGCCGATCTCAACTGCGAGCCCCTGAACGTGCCGGTCGAGTTCGTCGCCGATCTCGAACTCGACACCGGCAAGATCGCGATCAAGGGACGCTGATGCGATGAACCAGGAGTTTCTCGACCTCTACAATCAGGAACTCCGGCTGTTCATGGAACACAGCAAGGAGTTCGCCGAGGAATATCCCGGCATCGCCGAGCGGTTGGGCGGGCTGGTCGGAGAGCGGATGGACCCGATGGTCGGCGGACTGCTGGAAGGCGCTGCCTTCCTCGCCGCGCGCGTCCAGCTCAAGCTGAAGCACGAGTTTCCCGAGTTCACCAACAATCTGCTCGAGCAGTTCCTGCCGAACTATCTCGCGCCGACCCCCTCCGCCCTGCTGGCCGGGATCACGCCGCTCTATTCCGACCCGGCCCTGCGCGAGGGCGTGCGCATCCCGCGCGGCGCCTATCTCGACGCCAGCTATCTGGAGCGCGAGCGGCGGATCGCCTGCCGCTACCGGCTGGGACGTTCCGTCACGTTGTGGCCCTTCGAGATCACGGCGGCGGAGTATATTCCGACGCCTGGGACCTTGCAGGCGCTGGGCCTGCCGATCGGCGGGCGTGCGCTCGCAGGCCTGCGACTGACGCTGACCCATCGGGTGATGGCGGATGCGGAGCAGGAGCCGACACCGGCGCAGGCGCTGAAGAATCCGGCGAGCTGGTTCGCCGGCTGCCGGACCAAGGAGCTTCCCGTTCACCTGCTCGGCAACGAGGCGGATGCGGTTGCGCTCTACGAGCAGCTGTTCGCGAACTGCATCGGCATCCACTTCCGGCATCTCGACGCGTTCGGCGATCCGGTCGTGACCCCCGGCGACGCCTGTCGCCTGGAACAGGTCGGCTTCGACGAGGACGAGGCGCTGTTGCCGACGGATACACGGGTGTTCCGCGGTTTCGAGCTCTTGCGCGAGCTCTTCTGGTTTCCGCACAAGTTCATCGGCTTCAAGCTCGCCGGGCTCGGTGACATCCTGCCGAAGCTCACGGCCAAGACGGTCGAGCTGATCTTCGTCTTCGACGAGATCAATACCCGGCTGCCCGGCGCCGTGCGCAAGGAGATGTTCGCGCTCTACGCCGCACCGGCGGTCAACCTGTTCGAGAAGTCGGCCGACCGCATCCCGGTGAAGAGCAACCAGCACGAGTTCCACGTCGTGCCGGACCGGAGCCGCGCGCTTGACTACGAGCCGCACAGCATCCTTTCCGTCCATGCCCACTATGCCGGCGGCCGCGACAAGCAGCCGGTTCACCCGCTCTATTCGTCGCCGGAAGGGGCCTCTCCGGTCCATGGGCTGCACTACACGCAGCGGCGGCTGCCGCGGCGGCGGTCCTCGGCGGAGCGCCGCCAGGGCCGGGTCTCCGACTATACCGGGACCGAGATGTTCATCTCGCTGGTCGAGCCGGCGGGGGTCGACGACAACCACTCCGTTGCCGAATTGAGCGTGCGGGCGCTCTGCTCCAACCGGCACCTGACCGAACATCTGCCGACCGGCGTGGGCGGCGCCGATTTCCGGCTGATCGACAACGTCTCGCTCGATGTCTCCTGCCTTGCCGGCCCGACGCCGCCGCGCGAGCCGGTGGTCTCGCAGCTGCGCCTGCGTGCCGAGACGGCCTCGACCGGCGTGGTGACGTGGCGATTGATCAACCTGCTCAGCCTGAACCAGCTCGGCCTCGTCCAGCGCGGCGCGGGAGGCAACGGCGAGGCCCTGCGCGAATTGCTCTCGCTCTTCGCCGATCTCGCCGACAGCGCCACCGAGCGTCGCATCCGGGGCATCAAGGAGGTCGACAGCCGCCCGGTCGTCCGCCGCTTCCCGCAACGGGCCGGCACGGGCGCGGCGCGCGGGCTGGAGATCACCGTGCTGCTCGACGAGAAGGCCTTCGAAGGCTCGGGCGTCTTCCTGCTGGGGGCGGTTCTCGACCGCTTCTTCGCCGAATACGCGGCGATGAACCATTTCGCCCAGACGGTGATCCGCACGGTCGAACGCGGCGAGGTCATGCGGTTTCCGCCGCGAGCCGGATCGAGGCGCATCCTGTGAGCGAGGAAGCCGCACGCTCCACGGAAAAGGCCGCGAGCTACCAGGCGCAGCTCGAAGCCGAGCCGTGGCGCTTCGACTTCTACGCCGTGCTGCGCCGGCTGGAGCGCAGCTTCCCGGAACGCGGGCGCATCGGCGCTGTCGCGTCGCGGCAGGAGGAATATGTCGCGCTGGGCGAGCAGGCCTTCCTCGACTTCCCGGCCTCGACGATCGCCGCGGCGGACCGCGATGCGCAGGGACGGCTCAGGCTCTTCGTGAAGTTCCTCGGCCTGCTCGGCCCGCAAGGCGCGCTGCCGCTGGCGACGACCGAGGAGAGCTATCAATGGCAGATCGCGCGGGACGACGCGTTCCCGCGATTCCTCGACATCTTCAACCACCGCTTCCTGCAGCTCTTCTACCGCGCCTGGGCCGATTCCCGGCCGATCGCCCAGCACGACCGGCCGGATCTCGACCGCTTCGCCGCCTATATCGGCAGCATGATCGGGGTGGGCTCGAAGCCCTATCTCGATCGTGACAGCGTGCCCGATGCCGAGAAGCTCGCCCATGCCGGGCTGATCGGCGCCCAGGCGAAATCGGCCTCGCGGCTGCAGCGCTTCCTGGCGGGGCTGTTCAAGGCTCACGTCGAGATCGAGCAGTTCGTCGGCATGCGCCTCACCTTCGATCCGGCGGACCGGACGCAGCTCGGCGCAGGGCATTGCACGCTCGGCGCAGACGCGCTGCTCGGCGCCAGCGTCTACAGCGTCGAGGACAAGTTCCGCGTGAAGATCGTGGCGCGCGACCTTGCCGAGTTCGAGCGCTTCCTGCCCGAGGGAGACCGCTGCGAACCTCTGGCGGATGCCGTCTTCCTGCATCTCGGTGAGCAGTTCGAATGGGATGTCGAGCTCGCGCTGCCGGTTGGCGAGGTCAAGCCGATGCGGCTCGGCCAGTCGGGGCAGCTCGGCTGGACCAGCTGGATGGCGCCGAACTGGACCATCGAGGAGGGCGCCCTGCGCCGCGACGCCCGTTTCCATCCCGCCGAGCGCATGCGCCTGAAACGCAGCCGCGCCGGCCAAAACTGACACCGAAGGGGACGACCATGGCCGATATCAGCCTCGAAGCCGTCACAGGCAAACTCAACCGCATCGGCTACGACACTTTTCTGCAGGCTCTCCGGCAGGCCAAGGGCGCCGGCAATCGCAATGTCGAGCTGGCGCATTGGCTGCTGCAGATCCTGCAGGGCAGCAGTAACGATCTGACCTTGACCGCCGATCACTACAAGCTCGACCGCGCCAAGCTGCTGATGGAGCTCGGCAGCGTGGTCGAGGGCTTTCGTCGCAACGAGACGGAGATGCCCGGCATCGCCAACGGTATCGTCGATATCCTAGACCGCGGCTGGCATTACGCGACGCTGTTCTTCGGCGAGACGCAGATCCGGACCGGGCACCTGCTGGTGGCGGCGCTGAAGTCGAACGATCTGCGCCGGGTGCTGACGGGCCTGTCAAAGGAATTCGCCAAGATCCCCGTCGAGGAGCTTGCGGCCGGCTACGGCAAGATCTGGGAGGGCTCGCAGGAGGAGAACCTGCGGCCGATGGACGGTTCGGGGCTGCGCGCCGCCGGTACGCCGGGCGCGGACGCCGCCGAGGGGCCGAAGGGCACGACCGCGCTCGACCGCTTCTCGCAGGACCTCACCGCCAAGGCGCGCGAGGGTGGCATGGACCCGATCCTGGGACGCGACGACGAGATCCGCCAGGTCATCGATGTGCTGATGCGGCGGCGCCAGAACAACCCGATCCTCACCGGCGAGGCCGGCGTCGGCAAGACCGCGATCGCCGAGGGCTTCGCCCAGCGCGTCGCGGCCGGCGACGTGCCGCCGCCGCTCAAGGGCGTGAAGGTCTGCGCGCTCGATATCGGCCTGATGCAGGCCGGCGCCTCGATGAAGGGCGAGTTCGAGCAGCGCTTGCGCTCTGTGATCGACGAGGTGCAGTCCTCGCCGACGCCGGTGATCCTGTTCATCGACGAGGCGCATACGCTGATCGGCGCCGGCGGGCAGGCCGGCACGGGCGATGCCGCGAACCTGCTGAAGCCTGCTCTGGCGCGCGGCACACTCCGAACGATCGCGGCGACGACATGGTCGGAATATCGCCAGTATTTCGAGAAGGACCCGGCGCTGACCCGGCGCTTCCAGCCGGTGCAGGTCGACGAGCCGGACGTCGCGCGCTGCTGCACCATGCTGCGCGGGCTGATCGGCCCGATGGAGAAGCATCACAAGGTGCGCATATCCGATGCGGCGATCGTCGCGGCGGTCTCGCTGTCCCACCGCTACATTCCGGCTCGTCAGCTACCCGACAAGGCGGTGAGCCTGCTCGACACGGCTTGCGCCCGCGTGGCGATCAGCCAGAGCGCGACGCCGGCGGCGATCGAGGATGCGCGCGTCGCCATCGCCTCGCTGGAGCAGGAGAAGGCCGCCCTGACCTCGGATGCCGATCTCGGCACCGACAGCGCCAAGCGGCTGGAGGAGATCGCGGGCGAGATCGCGGCGAAGCAGGACAAGCTGACGGCGCTCGAAGCCGCCTGGGCGAGCGAGCTCGCCATCGTCGAGGAGATCAAGGCGCTGCGGGCCAAGCTCGGCGAGAAGGCGCCGGGCGGCGAGGCGAAGACCGAGGCAGCCAAACCGGCCGCCGAGGGCCAGGCGGAGGAAGCCGCTCCGGCGGAGGCGGAAGTGCCGCTCGCCACGGCCGATCCCGAAGACTCGCGCGCCGCGCTCAACGCCAAATTCGCCGCGCTCAGCGAGATCGATCCGGCCAACCGGATGATCTATGCCCATGTCGACGAGCAGTCGGTCGCCTCGGTCGTCTCGGACTGGACCGGCATCCCGGTCGGCCGGATGGTCAAGGACGAGATCGAGACCGTGCTCAATCTCGCGGAGACGCTGAACAAGCGCGTCGTCGGGCAGGGCCACGGCATCGGCATGATCGCCAAGCGGATCGAGACCAACCGCGCCCGGCTCGACAACCCCAACAAGCCGATCGGCGTGTTCATGCTCTGCGGCCCTTCCGGCGTCGGCAAGACCGAGACGGCGCTGGCGCTGGCTGAAGCTCTCTACGGCGGCGAGCAGAACGTCATCACCATCAATATGAGCGAGTTCCAGGAGGCGCATACCGTCTCGACGCTGAAGGGCGCGCCTCCCGGCTATGTCGGTTATGGCGAGGGCGGGCGGCTGACGGAGGCTGTCAGGCGCAAGCCCTATTCGGTGGTGTTGCTGGACGAGGTCGAGAAGGCGCATCCCGACGTGCACGAGCTGTTCTTCCAGGTCTTCGACAAGGGCCAGATGGAGGACGGCACCGGCCGGCGCATCGACTTCAAGAACACGCTGATCATCCTGACCTCGAATGTCGGCACCGACGAGATCATGAACATGTCCGCCAACGGCGCGGCCAAGCCCGATCCCGAGGCGATGGCGGTGTCGCTCAGGCCGGCGCTGCTCAAGGTCTTCCCGCCGGCGCTGATCGGGCGGCTCGTGACGATTCCGTATTATCCTCTGTCCTCGGACATGCTGGCCGGGATCGTCAGGCTCCAGCTCGGGCGCATCGGCAAGCGGCTCAGCGAGAACCACAAGGCCGCCTTCGTCTATGACGACGCGGTGGTCGAGCACATCGTCGGCCAGTGCAACGACCCGGATTCGGGCGGACGCATGATCGACAACATCATCACCAACTCGATGCTGCCGGCGCTCTCGCGCGCGATCCTGAACCTGCAGCTCGAGAAGAAGCCGCTGACCGAGGCTGCGGTGACCGTCGAGGACGGCAGCTTCGCCTATCGCGTGGCGTGAACCTGCGGCGGCCCCGCTGCGACCAACAGCGGCCGGCTGCATCCCGCACCGCCGTCGGGGCGGCGCGGGCCGGTCGCATTTCGCCGAGGCATCGGTGCGCGGGAGAGTTTCGTCCGCGCCCGAGGTGCCGGCTGCATGGAGACGCCCGTGGCCCTGTCCGAATATGCCGACTGGTGGGACAAGCAGAAGCGCGAGACCGAGAAGATCCTGACCGAATGGGTGCAGGACAATCCGCAGTGGTGGGCCGTGACGGTCGCGACCGGGGTCCAGACCTCGATGGAGCTAGGTGCCGGCTTCGTCGACGTGCTGCGCTTCGGCGAGGGCATGGCACAGGGCGGCGTCAAGGGCTTCGGCAAGGACGCGCTGCGCCTGCTCGCCATTCTCGGCCCGCTCGGGAAGGCCGGCGGAATGCTGTCCCGCTTCGCGCATCTTCGGCAGATCCGGCTTGCGGTCCAGGTCGAGGGCGTCAACGGCCCCTGCACCTTCCAGGCCGTCAACAATGCGATGTCGATCCTGCGCGGCAAGAACTACTTCATCACCGTGAAGGACATGGCCAAGGCGGTCGGCAAGCCGCTGAGCTCGATCGGCACGGATTCCTCGGGGCTGCGCAATCTGGGAGCCCATGTCCATGAGGTGCTCGACTTCCTGATTTCGCAGGGCGTCAAGATCAAGCGGTTCGCCAACCCGCGCTCGGTGGACGAGGTCGTCCGGCTGGCCCAGGGCGAGAACGGCGTGACGATCTTCGCGATCCGCTGCACGACGACGCGCGGCGAAGTGATCGAGCACAGCGTCATCGCGGCGCGCGACGCGCTCGGCCGGATGCGCTTCGCCGATTATGGCGGGCGCTTCCAGGCGACGCTCGAAGGCCTGGTGAACTCCTTGGGTTATGGCGCGGTGGATTCGGCCGGAATCAGCCTGATGCGCGGTCAGGCGGTCGGCGCGGTGGACGGAATGGCGTTCACCAGCGTGCTGGAGCAGGGGCTATCGCTGCTGAAGGGCGTCGCCGTCGTCATCGAAGGCGTCACCGCCATCGAGACCGCCGACGGCATCGAGCTGGCTGCCCCGGTGGTGGTCGCCGCGACCTCGGCGCCGACGAAGCAGGACCCGGCCCCTGCGGAGATCGTCAAGGGCAGCTTCGCCGCCTTCAAGGAGCGCCGGAACGGCAGGCCCGTGATCCGCATGCCGGAGGTCGTCATCAAGGCCGGCGAGAAGAGCGCTCCCCGGCCCGACTATCTCACCGGGGTGCAGTTCCGGTTGAACGCGCTGGGGTTCGGGGCCGGCCGCGTCGACGGCATCAACGGACCGAAGACGACCCGTGCGGTGAAGCTCTTCCAGAAGAGCTATCCGCCGCTCAAGGTCGACGGCATTCCAGGGCCGAGGACCCAGGAAAAGCTGGTCGAGATCTGCGGCTTCTGAGATCCCGGCTTGGAAGACGGCTTGCGGAATTGATTCCGCTTTGCCGCGCAACCCTTTGACAAGGCAGGAAAAGGCTCAGGCAGCCAGCGCGGCCTGGTCGAGGATGAAGCTGTCGAGGGTCTCCCGCTCCCGGGGTGACAAGCGCAGGCCGAGCTTGCTGCGCCGCCAGAGCACATCCTCCGCGCGGCGCGCCCATTCCGCCCGCATCAGGTAACGGACCTCGCGCTCGTAGAGATCGGCGCCGAAATGGCGGCCGAGATCGGCGATGCTCTTCGCGCCAGCCAGGATGTCGCGTGCGCGGGTACCGTAGCTGCGGGCGAGCCGGGTTGCGGTGCGGCGCTCGAGCCATGGATGGGTGGTTGCGAGCTCGTCGACGAGGGCATCGAAGCCGCGCACCGGAAAATCGCCGCCGGGCAGCGCGCCGCTCGTCGTCCAGGCCGCACGAGCCGCCCAGGGAGCGTGTGGAGCCAGCTTTTCGAGCGCCGATTCCGCGAGGCGGCGATAGGTCGTGATCTTGCCGCCGAAGACCGAGAGCAACGGCGCCGAACCCTCCGGCGCATCGAGGGTCAGCACATAGTCGCGCGTCGCTTCCTGCGCCTTCGAGGCGCCGTCGTCGTAGAGCGGGCGCACGCCGGAATAGGTCCAGACCACGGAATCCGGCGTCACCGGCTTGCTGAAATACTCGCTTGCCGCAGCGCAGAGATAGGCGATCTCCTCCGGGGTGGCGGCGACATCGGCCGGATCGCCGCGATAGTCGCGATCGGTCGTGCCGATCAGGGTGAAGTCCTGCTCGTAGGGGATGGCGAAGATGATCCGGCCGTCGGCGTTCTGGAAGATATAGCAGCGATCGTGCTCATAGAGCCGGGGCACGACGATATGGCTGCCCTGCACCATGCGGACGCCGGCCCTGGCGTTGGTGTGGACGACGCCGTTCAGCACCTCTCCGACCCAGGGGCCGGCGGCGTTGACGAGCGCCTTCGCCCAGACGTCGGAGCGTCCCTGCGGCCCTTCGGCCGTCAGGTGCCAGAGACCGTTCTCGCGAGTCGCAGCTGCGACGCGTGTGCGGGTGTGGATCGCGGCGCCGCGCACCGCGGCATCCATGGCATTGAGCACGACGAGACGGGCGTCCTCGACCCAGCAGTCCGAGTATTCGAAGGCCTTGGCCCGATCGTCCTTGAGCGGCCGGCCGGCGGGATCATGGGCGAGGTCGAGCGTGCGGGTCGCGGGCAGGAGCTTGCGGCCGCCGATGTGGTCGTAAAGGAACAGGCCGAGCCGGAGCAGCCAGGCCGGGCGAAGGCCCTTGTGATGCGGCAGGACGAAGCGGAGCGGCCGGATGATGTGCGGCGCGATGGCCCAGAGCCGCTCGCGTTCCATCAGCGCCTCGCGCACCAGCCGGAACTCGTAATATTCGAGGTAGCGCAGGCCGCCATGGATCAGCTTCGTCGAGCGCGAGGAGGTGGCGCTGGCGAGGTCGTCCTTCTCGAACAGCACGACGGAGGCGCCGCGCCCGGCCGCGTCGCGGGCGATGCCGCAGCCGTTGATGCCGCCGCCGATGATGGCCAGGTCGTAAGGGGCCGAGGGGCTGGCGCCGAAGCCGGCCGCAGGCGATGTCGTTTCGGACGCCATGTGCAATCAAATCCCGATCGAACCCGCGAAATAGCTTGAGAGGGGGCTGTCCCGCAATGGCGAAGCAGGCCGCCTCGTTCCGGCTTGTGCGAAGCCGAGGGGCGATCCGGCGCGGCATCCGCTTGACGGACCCGCCGTCCGCTCTCCAGTGAGAGACGGCGTCGGACAGAAGCGGGGACGAGCGAGGGCATGCGACGGCGGGTGGAGACGACGGGAGCTCTCGACCGCGCCGAGGCGCGGCTGCGCGCCGCCCTCGAGATCGCCGGAGCGTCGATCCTCGCAGCCCTGTTCGGCGTCGTGATGGTCGCCGTCCTGCGGCGCTACCTCCTCGGCGGCGGCTTCGTCTGGTCCGACGAGCTCGCAACCTGGCTGTTCCTCGCGCTGGTCGCGGTCGGCGCGCCGCTGGCGGTGACGGGCCCGCTCGCGATGCGGCTGGACGTGGTCGTGAAGCTGCTGCCGGCCGGTGGCCGGCGGGTCGCCGGCCTGCTGGCGGAGGCGATCGCGTTTCAGGGAGCCTTCGTTCTGGCGATGGGCGGGGCGAGCGTGGCGATGCTGGTCGGCGGGTCCTCGACGGTGCTCGGCCTGCCGGAGTGGCTGCGTTTCGCCGGCTTTGCCGGCGCCGGCGGGCTGACGGCGCTGCTGCTTTTCCTGCACATCCGGCGCGAACGGACGCTGGCCGATGCGCTGGGCGCCCTGGCGCTGGGGCTCGGCCTCTACGCGCTGACGCGGCTGCACTGCGACGTCACCGTGACACCCAGCCTTGTCGCGACGCTGTTCGCCGGCGCCGGGCTCCTGCTCGGCGCGCCGCTGCCGGCGGCGTTGCTGGCGGGCGTCTCGATCACGGCGCCGCTCGGCGGGCTGATGCCGGAGCCGGCCATCGTCCAGACGGCCGTCGGCGGCGTCGGCAAGTTCCTGCTGCTGGCGATCCCCTTCTTCCTGCTGGCCGGCGAAATGCTGACCGCGGGAGGATTGGCTGAGCGCCTGATCCGCTTCGCGGCGACGCTGGTCGGCCACTGGCGCGCCGGGCTGGCACAGACCGCGCTGGTCTCCAGTGCGCTGTTCTCGGGGGCTTCTGGATCCTCCATCGCCAACGCCGCCTTCGGAGCGAAGGTCATGGCGCCGACGCTGGTGGCGCGCGGCTACCCACCGGCCAACGCGGCGGCGATCGTCGCCGGCGTCTCGATCCTCGACAACATCATCCCACCCTCGATCGCCTTCCTGATCCTGGCGAGCGCGACCAACCTCTCCGTCGGCTCGCTCTTGGTCGGCGGCTTCGTGGCGGGCGCGGTGCTGACGCTGGCGCTCGCGATCGGCATCCATCTCAGCGTGCGCGGCGTCGTCGATGCGGCGCCCAAGGCCAGCGCGGCGGAGCGGGGCAGGGCGCTGATCGGCGCTCTTCCCGCGATAGGGCTCGGCGTCGTGATCGTGGTCGGCATCCGCTTCGGGGTCGTCACGGTCACCGAAGCCTCTGCCCTTGCCGTTGCCTATGCCATCGCCGCCTGCCTTGCTCTGCGCAGTCTCGGCGTGCGCGGAGTGGCGGCGGCCTTGCGCAAGGCGGCGGGCGAATCCGCGGCCATCGGCCTGCTCATCGGCGCCTCGGCACCCTTCGCCTTCCTGCTCGCGGTCGACCAGGTCTCCGCACAGATGGCGGAGCTGGTGACGGCCTTTGGAGCGGGGCCCCTGGCGGTGACGCTGCTCGCCAACCTGGTGCTGCTCATAGCCGGGCTCTTTCTCGATATCGGCGCCGCGATCCTGCTGCTGGCGCCGTTGCTGCTCCCGGTCGCGGCGGCGGCAGGGCTCGATCCGATCCAGTTCGGCGTCGTGCTGGTGGTCAACCTGATGATCCACGGGCTGACACCGCCGCTCGGTATCCTGGTCTATGTGGTCAGCGGCATCATGGGGGTTCCGGCGAGCGCCGTCTTCCGTGCCGTCCTGCCGCTGCTCGGGGTGCTGCTGGCGGCGCTCATGGTCCTCTCGCTGGGCATGGCTGCGTGGCCGGCGCTTGCGCCCTGGGCCAAGGCATTGTTCTGATGCGGCTCATCGCCCGGCGCCCGCGCGCCGCAACCCGCCGTCCCGTTGCCGGACAGCCCCGGATCTGATGCCGATATGATCTACACCGACATCGCGACGCGGACCTACAATCATGGCTGGCGGCTCGACCCGATCATCCGCAGCCTGCTCGACACGGATTTCTACAAGCTCCTGATGCTGCAGATGATCCGGGCCTTCCACCCGGAAGTCCGCGTCACCTTCTCGCTGATCAACCGGTCCAGGCACATCCGCCTTGCCGATATCGTCGACGAAGCCGAGCTGCGCGCGCAGCTCGACCATGCCCGCTCGCTGCGCTTCACCAAGAAGGAGCTGATCTGGCTTTCGGGCAACAGCTTCTACGGCAAGACGCAGATGTTCTCGCCGGATTTCATGGCCTGGCTCGCCGATTTCCAGCTTCCCGACTACGATCTGCGCAAGGTCGACGGCCAATACGAGCTGCATTTCGACGGCCCCTGGACCCACACCACCATGTGGGAGGTGCCGGCGCTTGCCATCATCAACGAGCTCAGGGCGCGCCGCGTCATGCTCGGCCAGAGGCGCTTCTCGCTCGACGTGCTCTACGCGCGCGCCAAGGCCAAGATGTGGGACAAGGTCGAACGGCTGCAGAAGCTGCCCAACCTCAAGCTCTCCGATTTCGGCACCCGCAGGCGCCACGGCCATCTCTGGCAGCGCTGGTGCGTGCTCGCCCTGAAGGAGGGGCTGGGACCCGCCTTCACCGGCACCTCGAACGTGCTGCTGGCGATGGATACGGATCTCGAGGCGATCGGTACCAACGCCCATGAATTGCCGATGGTGCTGGCGGCGCTGGCCGATTCCGACGAGGAGCTGCTGCGGGCGCCGTACCGGGTGCTCGACGAATGGCGCCAGGTCTATGGCGGCAACCTCCTGATCGCGTTGCCCGACGCCTTCGGGACGCAGAGCTTCCTGCGCCATGCGCCGGACTGGGTGGCCGACTGGACCGGGTTCAGGCCGGACAGCGCGCCGCCGATCCCGGCCGGAGAGACGATCATCCGGTGGTGGCGGGAGCGCGGACGCGACCCGCGCGAGAAGCTGCTCGTCTTCTCGGACGGGCTCGATGTCGATGCGATCGAGCGCGTCTACCATCATTTCGACGGCAAGGTGCGCATGGCCTTCGGCTGGGGCACCGACCTGACCAACGACCTCGTCGGCTGCTCGCCCGATGGCTCGCGCGAGCTCGACCCGATGTCGCTGGTCTGCAAGGTGACGAGGGCCAACGGCCGGCCGGCGGTCAAGCTCTCCGACAATCCGGAGAAGGTCTCGGGCGAAGCGGAGGCCGTGGCGCGCTACCGGCGTGTGTTCCAGTAGCGCGGGCCGGGCCGATCAGCTCTTCAGGCCGAGGAAGTCGAAGGGTTTCGCCGGCACGAAGCGCTCCGTCGCATCGCCGGCGTAGGTGTGGTCCTGGTCGGGACCGAGCTCGAGCTTGCGCGTGCCGGCCGCCTTGGCGAAGTCGATCTTCTTGAGGTCGACCCAGAAGGTATTGGGTGTCAGCGCCGATTCGAAGAAATAGAGCTTGCGGCCGTGATCGGCCACGGTGCGCCAGCGCGTCGAGGAAATATTCGGCTCTTCCGGCGTGTTCAGGCCAAACGGCACGGAGACGTTGCGGATCACGCTGAAGACGCTGGCGACAGCCCGGTTCGGGTCGTCGAACTTGGGGATCGCGTTGACGTAGAACGAAGCGCGGGCGAAGCGGTCGGAGGCGCGATTGGTGCCGGGCAGCATCACCGTGCCGCCGATCTGCTTCCAGTACTCGTTCAGGGCGAGTTGCTTATCGAAGACCGGCGAGTTGGTCATCACCTGGTACTTGCGGTCGTGGTGTATGACCTGCTTGCCGCCGATATACTCGACGATGGCGCTGTCGCCGGTGGCATCGGAGAGGGAG
Organism: Allobosea sp. 67-29; assembly: GCF_001898115.1. GTDB lineage: Bacteria > Pseudomonadota > Alphaproteobacteria > Rhizobiales > Beijerinckiaceae > Allobosea. Next base: position 149,688 of record NZ_MKSQ01000019.1, read on the forward strand.
AGGTGCAGCGTCGCCAGCCGCGTCTCGCCCGGAACGGCGTCGGTGACGATGGTGAAGGGCTCCTGGCGCAGCGCTTCGACCGCTTCCGCGACCGTCGCGAAATTGTCGAGCGCATATTGCGCCCAGGCGGCGATGGTCAGGCCCGGCTTCGAGCGCCCGTCGAATGCCGGATATTCCGATTCGACCAGCCACAGCAGGTTTGCCGACAGCCCGGCCTCGTTGAGGCCATCGGTCGTCGAGATATCGTAGCCTGAGGCGATGACGCTGCCGTATTTTGCCGTCCAGCGGATCGAGTTCGGGCCGGCCTCGCCGCTGCGCTCCACGCCGCGCGGCATGATCCAGAGATTGGTGGCGACGTCACTCTTCCAGTCCATCGAGCGCGCCGTGACGACCTGTCCGTTGGCGCCGAGATAGACGAAGCGCGTACAGGCTTCCACGGCCGATTGGCCGAGCAGGGTCGCTGCCATCAGGAGCGCTGCCAGGCGCTTCCCGGTCCGATGCCTTCCGCGAACCATTCATCGTTCTCCTGAAGCCTGCGACTAGAAGCGCATGGTAAGGCCGAAGGCCGGGCCGTGCTGGGTCACGTCCCAGCGAAACCGGCCCCGGCGGGTGAAATCCTCGGCCTGATAGTTCTGGTAGATCGCCCGGTAGCCCGCCCTGAGCACCGTCTCGTGTCCGAACAGCAGAGTCCGGTACCCCAGGTAAACCTGGCCCTGGAGGCTGTACTGCGACGGACCGGTCCCGCCTGCATCGGCCTCGGCGAACAGGTTCCAGCGATCGGTCAGATCAGCATTGATCCGCAGCCCGATGAAGGGGTCATACCAGTCGGAGCTCTTGCCGAAGCCGATGCCGAGGACGCCGATGTCGCCGGCGAGCTTGGTCCAGCGCACGCCGGCCGTCGGCTCGAAGGAGATCGTTCGCGGCCGTCCGAACACCGTGGTGCCCTCGAGCGCGATCTCGTGCAGCTTGAAGAAGACTCCGGCCGACAGCCGCGTCGTCGTGATGCCGACCGCGATCCGATGCCGGTACAGCTGCTCCGTCTGGCTGGTCTCGACGTATTGCCCGTCCAGATAGAAGCCGAAGCGCCCGTTCGTCGCCTCGACATTGCCCATCACGGCGATGTCGAGATGGTCCAGGATCTCCGAGAACGGCACGTCGATATGGGTCGAGACGCCAGCGAGCGAGCCCTTGCCCCGCAGCGAGGCCGCCCAGCCATAGGGGCTGACCAGCAGGGTCCAGCCGGGGATGAGCTCGGGCGCCCGCGCCAATTCCTGTGCGCGCGCCGACAGACCCGGCCACGCCATCGACACGAGGCCGCAGCAGATCAGGGTTGCGATTCCCGGACGCATTTCGCCGCTCCCTGCGATCGCCCGAGCTTAGCCGCGCGGGCTCCTTTCGCAAGGCTGGCCACGCCGGAATGGGGAAGGGTGGCGCCTCCGGTTGCCGCCTCGCGCCCGCTCGGCGCGAGCATTCTTGCATCGCCGCGCAAAAACCCCTAATGCGACCCGGTTTCAAGGCCCCGGAGGGCCGCCTTCGAGGACAAGGGTGTCATGGCCAAAGAGAAGTTTTCGCGGACGAAGCCGCACTGCAACATTGGAACGATTGGTCACGTTGAC
>NZ_MKSQ01000020.1 GCF_001898115.1 Allobosea sp. 67-29
AGACCAACCGTCCACTAACAATCACCTTGGACCTGCCGGCGGGGGCGGATCACACGAAGGCTTCTACAATCCCTCACGCCGTCACTCGGCGCTGGGATACCTCTCGCCCATCGAATACGAAAGGCTTCATCATGAGCTGACTTGACCCGCCCAAGCCGTGAACAGTCCACGGAAACGGGTCAACTCCAGTTCACTTTGGAAGCGCTGGCTCGGGGTCGACCGCCGCTGCGTTGCGGCGACCTAACTCAGCCGTTAGCCTGGGGTTGAGGCCTCGGGCCGCCTCGCGCCACAAGCAGCCATTCGATAGCCGCCCTGAAGCGGACATTGTGCGGGAAGGTCCTGAAGGGCAGCAAGCGAGCTCAAAAATCGGTCGCCCCAGCTGTGCTAAGAGATTTGACGCGGCTTACGCCAAATAACACCCAGCCAAATAAAACCCTGCCGAAACGCGGAATGCCACCCGCGCGGAACAATGCCGCAAGTTCCACAACAGTTAGTGTCCGGAGAGCTACAAGTTGCTTTTCGAGAGCTCCACATTCGCCCCGATCCATTCGTAGTAGCTTTTCGGACAAATTTCGCGCGCTGCTCGAAAATTCGCGGCGGCCACGGAAGCCTCGGTCAAGCGAAGGGTCTCGCCGATATAGAAGCTGGCCTCGCAACGCTGGTTCTGATCGATAATCGAATTGCTGTTGGCTGCATTGGCTCGGAGGCCAGCTGCATCGATATCTCCACGGAGATAACGGAGTACCGGGCCAGGCCATTTCGCGAGATCGATCTGTTTCGAGACCTCGTCGATGCGGGAGCCTAAGCCTGCTCGCGTTGATGCCAAATGGGTCCAAATGGCAGCATAGTGGTCTTTGGGACCGAGTTCCCGCGCTTTTTCCAGATCCGCGAGCGCCTTTTTGAAATCGCCGGCTAGGTAAAAGAACCATCCGCGTTGGCGATAGGCGACGAAGCTCTTCGGGTCATGGAGCAGCGCGATACCGCTCAAATTGATAGCGGCAGTTTGATCACCCATCGCCGACGTCACGAATGCGAGCGATATCCAGCCGGGCACATTGGCGGGATTGGCTGCTAAGAGCTTTTGAAGATCGGCCTTGGCGGAAACCCAGTCGCCCAAATGCTGCTCGGCTTCCGCGCGCAGGTAGAGCAGATCGGGGTCGAGCGGAAGCTGCAGCGCTAAAGCTTCATCCAGCTTCGCTTGGGCGACCGTGAAGTCGCGTGCTGCGATGCGGGCGCGCACAATGGCCTTCAATCCATTGCGATAGGTCGCCAGGACGAAATCCTGGTCATTGGGCTTCAACGCAGCCGAGACGAGTTTCACCTGATCCAGAGCGCGCTCCCGTTTTTCGACGTCTACGCCAGCCGCGAGCGCGAGCCCGATGTAAGGCCGCGGATCGCGCGGGTAGCGCCTTGCGAGCTCCGCTGCCTGATAGGCCCATTCCTGATCGTTTTTGGGCATGATCTGGGGTGGTACGAGCAAACGATCCAGCGGGAAGTCGCCGAAGCCAGACATCGGGATGGATGCCGCCGTCACGCTGGAGGCGAGCACGGCGGCCCCCACCACGTACTTGCCGATTGATGGGAATCGCTTCGAGCCAAAAAACAGTATGCAGACGAGGCCAGTGGCGCCTCCAGCCAACATCCCTCCAAGATGGGCAGCATGATCCGAGCCCAAGGCTGGCAACCAGTTCCCCTGTGTCAAAGTGCCCGTCAGAATGACGATGGTGACAGCCTGAAGCCAGAGCCGACGCCTTCCCGGCGCCAGTCGCCAGGAGATGATCAAGCCCGCAGTCATCAAGCCGAGGATCCCGCCAGAGGCACCCATGCTCATCACGTTAGGCGGGTTCTGCACGATCGAAAGCACGGCGCCCGCTAAGCCGCTGAGAATGAAGATTGCGATTAACCAAGCAGCTCCGATGACGGGCTCGAGCAGGACCGCGATCAGCATGAGTGCGACGAGATTCGTGGCCAGGTGGCTGAGGCTCCAATGCAGGAACGATGACGTCGCCAGCCGGTACCATTGCCCGCCTTGGGCAACGAGCTCGTAAGAGACTCCGCCAAACTGCACGCCTGACTGCCAATCGACCATGAAGCCCGTCACCCGGCCAGCCAAATGCGAGGTTGCGAGTTCTGCAGCAAAAATCAGTAGCAGCACGAACGACAAAGCAAATCCGGCCCGCGCGCCCGCTACTACGGTGCCTGGAGAAGGAAATCGGCCTTCCTGTGCCGATGGCTCCTCCGCCGCCAGCGCCTCGTCGATCTGAGGATCGAAGACCCTGACGATGCGCGTCCCCGCGGCTTGATCATAAAATGCGTCACGCTGCTTGCTTATTGCAATCGCCGCGGCAACGAGAGCGATAGACGGGAGCCAGCCTGCAATGCCCGTCAGCCACAGCATAACCGCGCTCAGGACTGGGAGATCTGACCAGGCGGCGCAAACGCCGACGGCCGCGAAGACAACCGCAGGCAACGCCGCGGCTGCGAATACGAGATATCGCTTGGCTAGCTCTCGATTCCAGATGTTACCGGCAGCATGCCGGGACGACGAAACCAAAAGCCCGGCCGCCGATCTCCCAGGCGATCTCCAGCCATGGCTCTCGAACGCCCACCGCAGCAATGCAAGCAGCGGCCATTGAACGAGCGTGAGATCGAAGGCCTTGATTGGCTGGTCATTGCTGTCCAGCGGAAACCCGATGGTCTGTTTCCATGGCGATCCCGGAATTCTATGCTCGAAGACATAATATCGCGCCACCGGCTTGGTCATGAGATAGGCCGTACAGATCGCTTCGCCGGTTGGGATGAACGCGGCTGGCAATGACATGCCGGCTGGGCGCTGTTTGGCGGGTAGGCACTCTTTGACAAATGCGCTGCTGTCTTGGACTCGGCCGCCCGACAGCCCGTAGATACAGGCCACCAAAGCCTGCGTCAGCAGCATGACGAGGACGAGATCGATCAGGAACGCCGAGACGCGTCTCGTGATGCCCGCCCGAATCCAAATCGGATATCCCGTCATGTTGCCCCCGGCCCATTCCTGTCAGCCGAGTGAGCTGGGCTGACCAGGCCCGACAGCATCTCGCAGGCGCAACCTAAGGGTCAATCGGTTTGGGGGGGTGATGCGGGTAAACGCTCTTATTGCTTGCGCAGGTAGCGCCACAACCGGACATTAGGGCCCTGCCCGAAAGCGGACATGGCGTCAGCTAGGTCGGTGACTCATAATTTTGGTTTCAAGGTCGCGCCGAACGCTGTTTAGGGTTCGACCATCAGCGCCTTCTGCCCACGAGGTCGGCCCACGCGCCCAGGAGAATGCCGAGACCGTAGGCCACCAGGTTCCAGAGCGAAAATACGCGGCCAAGCAAGAGCGCGCCTGCTGTCGTCAGCCTGAACCCGTCGAGCCAAGGCGTGTGATAGAGGCGAGACAATTCAACGCTGACCGCGACCAACGCGGCCGCCATCAGTATCTGCGTGACAGTTCGCCGAGGGGCAAAGGCCGCCAACAGCAAATAGACCATCATGCCCCAAAGCAGCGAGCCGCCGTACTTCACGACCACAAATGGCAAGCCGAGACCTGAACCATAGCGCCTCAGGAGCAATCCCGAGGCAATAACCGCAGCAGTCAGGGCAATTGTCACGAGGCGCGAGCGCGCCGTTGCCTCAGTCAAGATCGAGCTCGCCCGTCACCGGGAATGAGAGGGTGAAGGCCGCACCGTCCGCGCTGTCGAGAAGCGTGATCTCGCCGCCGTGGGCCGTCAACATGGCCCGTACGATCGACAAGCCCATTCCTGTGCCCCCGGCGTCGCGTCGCGTGGTGAAGAAGCTGTCGAAGATCCGGGCGCGATTATTCGGTGAAACCCCGCCGCCATTGTCCGAGATGACCAGATCGAGCCGATCTGAAGCCGTGCTCGCGGCAGCCTGGATCCGCGTTGCGCCGTGATGCAGCGCATTGTCGAGCAGATGAGAGAGGATAATGTGGATGTTCTCGGCAGAGATGCGGATCTTACGGTCGAGAGCGCCGTCGGCACGGATGTCGAGCGCGGGATAGCGGTGCTGGATGTCGGCCATGGCCGACGAGAGTTCCGTTGAGCCGCCGGTCGGTGCAATTTCGGCCCGCGCAAGTTCGCGCAGGCGGTTTGTAATCGCGGTCAGACGATGTGTGTCGGAAATGATGTTGCTGAGGAAGCGGCGCCGATCATCGTCGCTCATCGCGACTGCTGGGCCGGTCATGTCGTCGCGCAGGAGTTCGGCTGCCCCTTCGATCGACGTCAACGGCGATTTGAGCTCGTGTGAGACGTGAGCCGCGAAGGTGGCGATGAAATCGGATCGATTATTGAGGCTATTGGCCATGTCGAGGAAGCTTTGCGCGAGCCGTGCGAACTCGGCCGTGCCGTGATGCTTTAACGGGACGATGGCGCTGCGGTCCCCCTGTCCGATCGCTGTGGTTCGGGCAATCAGCTCATGAACCGGGCGCGTGATGGCGCGATGGAAAGCGAGCCCGATGAGAATGGTCAGCAGGGCGACAGAGGCGCCTGCGAGAGCGACCTTCCCGCGCTCTTCATAGAGATGGCGAAACACATTGCTCGGCGTGCGCGAGGCGTAAAGAACGCCGGCGACATGCCCTCGCACGATGATCGGCATCGCCGTGAAAACGCGGATGCTGGTGCCGCGACTCAGCGAATAGAGCGGCGGCGGAGGATTCTTGGAGACGCGCTGTCGCAGGACAGCTTTGAAGCGTCCTTGAACGGCCTCCCGAACCTCCTCGATATGCGCAAGAGAGAGCCCGACCTCCGCCCTCCCGGCAATCACGACCCCGTCCGGGTCAAGCAGGCGAAAGCCCGTGAGCGTGATGCTCTGCGTTCTTTCGAGCAAAGGAAACAAGCGCTCGCCGGCTAACTTGAAGACGGGATTGGCAGGCTGGAGGGCCGGCATCGCATCGGGCCTGCGCCCAAGCAGGTCGCCTCGAGCAAGGTCGAGACTTGGGAGGATCGGCGTGAAAGGCCCCGGCTGCTCGGCCGGCGCGACCGCAGGAGGGCGTGCTCCCAAGGCCGTGTCCGGTGGCAGATGCCCGTCCAGATCGCTTTCGATCACGGCTGATAGCGCAGCGCTCTGCGCGATCAGCTCAGCTTCGGTCTGATGAACCAGCTGGTTTTCGTAGATCCGAAAGAAGAAGAGGCTGACGAGTGGCAGGGTTAGAACGGCCGTCAGCATCATGATGACGATCAGGCTAAGGCTCGGCCGCCATTTGGGCGTCACCCGGGCCGGCGCCGCAACCTGCTCCGTCACGCCGAAGCTTCGCATTGACCCAACCTGAAACCGACGCCGTGCACGGTCTCGATCGCGTTCCCGCAGCCGGCCTTCGCGAATTTACCTCGAATGTTGCGGATATGGCTGTCGATCGTCCGGTCGGAGACATGGATTGCGCCGCCGTAAGCGCCGCCGAGGATCTGCTCCCGGCTGAACACCTGGCGCGGCCGCGCCATCAGCATCCGCAGGATGGCGAACTCGATCGCCGTCAGGGACAGCTCCGCACCATTGAAGTGAACGAAATGCGCCGCGGGATCGAGACTCAGCGCGCCCCAGGACAAGCTGCCGTCGGCCATCCGGGCCGGAGCCCGGCCCGTGCGCACCCGCTTGAGGATAACGTTGACCCGAGCGACCAGCTCGCGCGGGCTGAACGGCTTGGTGACATAGTCGTCGCCCCCGATCTCCAGCCCGAGGATGCGATCGATCTCATCGTCGCGCGCCGACAGGAACAGGATCGGCACCTCCGAGGATTTCCGGATCTGCCGGCAGACTTCGAGCCCATCCATCTCCGGCATGCCGATGTCCAGCACGATGAGATCTGCCGGACGCTGCCTGAACCCGTCGAGCGCCTGTAGGCCGTCCTGCGCCACTGTCGTCGCCATGCCTGCCTTTTCGAGGGCGAAGCAGATCACGTCGCGGATATGGCTGTCGTCGTCGACCACGAGAATACGCGGCGTCATCATCTGCCCTCGGCGGCACCGGCTGGCGACATGGGTATCGTCCTGAACGGAGCCTCCGGAGTGTTAGCCAAATATCGCGACAGCCGCCATCCGCGGAAGCTCCATCCGAGCCAATCGGCCTGCGTTCCAAGATGGCGCCAGACGAGCCTTTGGCGACCGCTGGCGATGGCAAGATCAGGCCGAGCCCAGGGAGAACGGGGCGAGATGTGATTGGCCGCGAGGATGCGGGGGGCATAGCGGTCAAGGGCGGGAACGACACTGGGACCGAGGCCAAACAGATAGGCGATGTCGATGGTCTGCCCCTGGCCCCGCATCTCGAAGGAGTGCCGGATGTTGTAGTTCGCGATGACAACTGCAGTATCCACGAAGCTGTAGCCATAGAGTGTCAGCGCCAGCGCGATTGCATTCGCCGAGACCAGCCAGCCGACCGTCCTGCGTGACAGGATCTGGATGATGATCAAGACGAGCCCTGTCGCGACCAGCAGCATCCAGATGAAGGCCGCCACCCGCAGCTCCGTCAGATAAAACGCTTCGACATAGAGATCGAGGCGCCGCAGGGCGGAGAGCACGAGCAGAAGGTTCTGTCCGACCCAGGCGAGGACCAACGGCCGGACCAGCGGATCACGCTCGCTCGACCCCGAAGGGCGCATGGCGACCAGCACGAAGGCCGCTGCGAGCAGCGCCGTGACGACGAGCGGGTAGGCGCCACGATGCGCATAGCTCGCGTGGCTCAGGCCTTCAGGCAGGCTGGCGCCGCCCCAGAGATAGACGAGGTCCATCGCCGTCTGGATGGCGAAGAGCCCATTGAACAGGCTCAGGGAGCGTCTGATGGTGCGGTCGCTGAACGGATCGAGCGGGTCGAGGATCAAAACGGCGGCTGACGGCTTGATGATCGCACGCTTGCGCCGGCGAAGCGAACGGATGCGAAGGAGCGGCCAGATCAGGCACAGCGTGACCGCCCAGAATACCGAGCGACCCGAGAAGATCTGTCCGAGAAAGGCCTGAAGGTCGATCCGCTTCAGCCAGCTCTCCAGCAGCGGGTTTGCCGAGACGAACAATGTCGCGAAGACGGCACAGAGAAGAAGCGGCATCGCCCAGCCCAGCAACGCGGCCAGGATGCCCGCAGGGCTGTGCCGCTGCCTGCTGCTACGGCTCGCCCGTGCGATATCGCTGAACAATCGCAAGCCGGAAAGCGGCATGCGGAGCGCGGCCCAAAGATGCTCCTGCCAGGATAGTTGCCTCGCTTCGGTCAGCATCCGGGCAGCGACGGCCGCCGCAACGAGCGCGATCGTGACCGAGAGCCAGCTGATGTCTTCGACGGCGGGCAGCAGTCCGGCCGCCAGGAGGACGATCGCATGCCAACGTCGTCTCGGCTCGGCTCGGAGTGGGTTGAGGCAGGCGGACGCGGCGGCGAGGATGCAGAGAAACAATGCCAGCGAGATCCCAAGCGGATGCCCGTAGAATAGGGCGTCCGCCAGCATGACCAGAGCGGCTGCGGCCGTGAACTGGATCGTCAGCCATCCTTGGGGTCGTTTGCCGGGTTCGGCAGGCGCGGCTGTCTCATGGGTTTGGGCTGGCATGGCTGTCGATCTCGGCTGCGAACGCCCGCGGCCGCGATGGAGGCGCGGACCGGAAAGGCGAGGATGTCGGCACAGGCGGGCCGCATCGTTGTCTCCAGCCACCAGCCATCTTTGATCAGCCTCGGTGGCAGTCGCGACGGGAAGGATGCTGGAGCGATGACGTCCGCCATGCGCGAACACTGCATCGGCAGTTTGCAGCACCCGCGATGCAGATCAGTAGGAACCAAGGATTTTCGTGCAGTTATCGTGCAGGGAAGAGGGCGTCACCTGTCGAACGTCCCGGTGCGGCTCGGTCTCCGGCTCTGTGCGAGAGGCTGACCTCGGCGGCCTTTATGGGTCCAAATGATCGGCATTTTTCCATGGTGCGTACACCATTCTATCTCGTGGAAGCCCTCAGTCCTTGAAAGCACCAAAGCAGTGCTTTAGATTGATGCCATGTTCGCAAAGCATCAGACCACCATGGTCCTCAGCCTGTTACCGTCGAGGGATGATCTTTTGGCGCTGCGGGAGACTCTGGAAGCGTACCGGGCTGCCTTACGAATTCTCGAAGGCACGACGGGCGCCAACCTCGTGGCGCTGCATGAGGAGGCCTATGAGGAGATCCGCGCGAAGACTGGCCTGCCTTCTCGCATGGCGACCTTGGCTTTGCGCGATCACAGCCGCCGTAACGCCGGCGAGCAGGTCAACGACATCCCGCTCGATTCCAAGCTGTTCTCTGTTAAAGGGCCCGACAGCCTGAGCATTGCCACGGTCGGCGGGCGCATCATCATCCCCTATGTCGTGAACGGTTACCGCGCCGGTTGGGACGATTTCTCAGAAGCCCGTCTTTGTTTCAGCGGTTCTTCGATCAGCATCCTCGTCGGCGTACAGGCCGGCCTCCATCCGCAAAAGGAGACCACCATGTCCAATGAAGGTATCTTGGCCCGCCTCGGGCGTGTGATCGCCGGCGTTGTCAACAATGCGGTCGATGCAGCCGAGGGAGCCAACCCGGTGGCGGTTGCCGAGCAAGCCGTTCGCGAGATCGGGAAAATCTCGGAGGAAGCCCGTGCGGCACTCGGCGTCGCTGTCGCCGCGGGTCACCGCCTGAAGGCCAAGGCCGATGATCTCGATGCCGAGATCCGCGATCTCGACGATAAGATCAAGACCGGTCTCGAAAAGCAGCGAGAGGATCTGGCTCGTGCTGCCACAGGTCTGCAGATCGACCTGGAAGCGCAGCGCACCGCGCTCAACAAGGCGATCTCGGAAAACGCCGCGGAGATTGCCGATGCCGAGGCAACACTACGCAGCATCGCCTCCGCGCGTACCGATGCGATGAAGCGTCTGGAGGACGCCAAGCGCGCCGAGCGCGCAGCACCCATTGTTGCGACACCGTCGCAGCGCAATGATCAACGTCTCGCTGCGGCTCTCGAAGCCGTGGAGAGGGTCACAGGTGTGCCGACGAAGCCCGTTCAAGGGGGGGCCGAAGTCGAGGAACTCGGCCGGATGCAACGCGAAGATGCAATCGAGGCGCGCCTCAAGGCCTTTCGTGAGGGTCAACGCTGATGGGCTCGATTCTCCAGCCGGGCACAGGGCCGTTCTGGTTGGCGTTGATGATCGTCGTCGGGCTGGGCCTGGTCGAGCTGGTGTCAGTCCTGCTCGGAGCCTCGGCGTCGGGCATTCTCGATGACGGGCTGGGGCACCATGGCCCGGATGGTCATGAGGCGGGCCTGCTGGGCGGCTGGATGTCCTGGCTGAATGCCGGTGGGGTGCCGATTTTGGTGCTCGCGGTGATCCTGCTTTCAGCCTTCGCGGTTTTCGGCTTCGCTGTTCAATCGCTGGCGACCCGACTGGCCGGGCCATTGCCGATCACCGCTGCGGTTCCCGCTGCGCTGGTTGCGGCGGTGCCCGTGACCCGATGGCTGAGCCGCGGAATTGCCCGGATCATCCCGCGCGACGAGACGGCGGCGATCAGCCAGGTCGATTTCATCGGCCTTGTCGGGACGGTCTCAATCGGACCGCTCGACCAGGGGAATCCCGGATCGGTCCGCGTGAAGGACCGGCACGACAACATTCATGTGCTGAGGGCGACTGCCGCCCCCGGTCATGTTATCGAGACCGGCAGGCTCGTCGTCATTGTCGACGGCTCTGACGGCCTCTTCCAAGCGATTCCCGCGCCACCGGGACTTCAGCAAGGCTAACGCCGACAGGGGGCTGATCATGGATTTCTTCTCACTGGGTATCATCGCGGCTGTCATCGTCGCGGCCATCGTCGTCATCGGCGTCATCATGACGTCGCTCTACACCCGAGCGACGCGGGACAAGGCCTATGTCCGAACCGGTTTGGGCGGAAAGAAAGTCGTCCTCGACGGCGGCTCCGTCATCCTTCCGATCTTTCACTCCTACTCTTGGGTTTCGCTCAGCACGCTGCGCCTCGAGGTCAAGCGTGCCGAGAACGAGTCCCTGATCACCAAAGACCGCATGCGGGCCGACATCACTGCCGAGTTCTATGTCCGCGTGAAGCCTGATGCCGACAACATCGCGCTGGCAGCGCAGACGCTCGGTGACCGAACCAACGACGCCGATGCTCTCAAGGCATTGGTCGAGGCGAAGTTCGTCGATGGCCTGCGTTCAGTTGCTGCGACGATGTCGCTGCGCGATCTGCAGGAGCAGCGTGCCGAATTCGTAAAGTCGGTTCAGGCGGCGGTAGCGCATGATCTGCAGTCGAACGGCCTCGAGCTGGAGTCGGTCTCGCTCACGCGCCTCGATCAGACCGACATCAAGCATTTCAATCCAAACAACAGCTTTGACGCCGAGGGTCTGACAGCGCTGACGAAGATTACCGAGGAGCGCAAGCGCGAACGTAATCAGATCGTCCGCGACAACGAGGTCGAGATCGCAACCAAGGATCGCGAAGCTTCGCTGCGTCGCCTCACCATCGAGCGAGAGCAGCGTGATGCAGAACTGTCCCAAGAACGGGACATTGCCAACAAGACGGCGGAAACTCGCGCCGAGGCCGCCAAGGCCGAGCAACTCGCGCGGCTCTCCGAGGAGACGGCTCGTCTCGAGACCGAGCGCGGCATCGCCGAACGCGATGCCGAGGCGCGGCAGGCTCGTGAGTCCGCGCGCATCGCGGCCGAACGCGGCATCGCCGAGCGAGAGGCCGAAGCGCGGAAGATCACCGAAACCGCCCGCATCGAAGCCGCAATCACCGTCGCTCAGAAGACCGAGGAAGAGGCCGCGGCCCGCGCCAAAGCCGACGCCGCCAAGGCGAACGCCATCACCGCGGAGGAACAGGTGACCACGGCTCGGGAGGTCGAGATTGCCGAACGCGCCAAGCGCATCGCCGTGATTGCGGCCCGCCAGGAAGCTGAACAGCAGGCCACGGCTGTCACCGTCAAGGCGGAGGCAGAACGTCAGGCAGCCGAAGACCTCGCGGCCGCGACAAAAATTCAGGCCGAGGCGGAGGCCGAGGCCGCGAAGGTTCGCGCCGTCGGCGTCATCGAGCTCGGCGAGGCGCAGGCTCGCGCCGAGCGAGCCAAGAACGAAGCACGAAACGCGCTTTCCACGAGCATCATTGAATACGAACTGGGGAAGGCTCGCGTCGATATTCTGCCGCAGGCACTGGCGGAGGCGATGAAGCCGATCGAGAAGATCTCCGACATCCGCATCTTCAGCACGGGCGGTATGCCGGGTTTCAACGGGGGCGCCGGCGAGGCCAACGGAAATCCGCTCGACGACCTGTCCGGGCAGCTGCTGAAGTTCACCGCCCAGAAGCCGATCCTCGACGAAATTCTGAGTCAGGCCGGCTTTACGGGCGCAGATCCAACGCAGGCGCTCCTGGGAGCTTCCCTGCATTCAGTCTCGAAGAGCGCTGCCAAGCCAAACGCCCCGGAACCGGCTTCGGACCAGAACTAGCTAGGGTTGCAAGCAGCGCTCGCTAGGTCGCCAATAAACCTGGCGGCCTGGATACACCCGATAATGCTTTCGAAACCCACTGCGGCCAGAATCAGAACGCCAAAACTATTGCGTCGGCATAAGCGCCGGCTCGCGAAACACTCGTCGAGCCGGCGCGTTCGATCTCGACGGGCTACGTTTGCCGCCACTTTCCACTATGCGAAGAACGGTCCGGGCGTAGCTCCGTGGCTGGATGTGGAGCCAATCCTGTCTTCAGGCCGGCTGGTTGCACGCACCTGACGATCAATTACAGGTTAGTGCCCGTGATCGATCCAGGCTTCCGTGTCGGCAGCGTAAGAGATTCAGGCCGCGCTGCGCCAATTGCGGACATCGCCTCGACGCCAGAAACCGGACATTCAGAAGGGGGCAAGCGGTTCTGGCGAGCGGCGTTCAGATCGCCTCCCCGATAAGCGCACCGACCGCGGCCGTCAGGCCCATCGCAAAAGCTCCCCAGAAGGCGACGCGGATGGTGGGTTGCAGAATGGCGGCGCCACCGGCCCTGGCTCCAAGGGTTCCAAGCACCGCCAGAGAGATCAGCGACATGCCCGACACGATGGCGACGAGATGGCTGGCGGGGGCGAGCGTCGCAGTGATGATCGGAAGGGCGGCGCCGGCCGCGAAGGTCGCAGCCGAAGTCAGTGCAGCCTGGACCGGTCGCGCGGCTGTGACGTCCGTGATCCCGAGCTCTTCGCGAGCATGCGTGCCGAGCGCATCCTTCGCCATGAGCTGCTCGGCGACCTGCCGCGCCAGCGCGGGCTCGACACCGCGTTCGACATAGATCTGGGCGAGTTCCTGGAGCTCGAACTCCGGCTGGACGGCCAACTCCTGCCGCTCGCGCGCGAGATCGGCCTTCTCGGTGTCCGATTGGGAACTGACCGAGACATATTCCCCTGCCGCCATCGACATCGCTCCGGCGACGAGCCCGGCCACGCCCGCAACCATCACCTCGCTCGATGAACTCGCGGCGGACGCCACACCGACCATCAAGCTGGCTGTGGAGATAATGCCGTCATTCGCGCCCAGAACGGCCGCCCGCAACCAGCCGATCCTGGCAACGAGATGGTTCTCACTGTGGAGGCGGCTCATTCCCGATCTTCCTTTTCACGCCTGGGCAGCCGCATCCTGTCGGCGGCCGGCAGGAGCCGCGCCGAGTTTGATATAAAAATCAGCTCCGACGAAACATGGATGAAGGCGGCCAGGAGCGGATTCAGGAAACCAAAAGCGGCCAGCGCGATGCCGAGCGCGTCGACCGAGATCGTACCGGAAAAGTTCTGCCAGATCACATGGCGCGTGCGCCGCGCGATCCGGACCGTCTCGACCAGGCGCTCGAGGTCGTTGGCGAGCAGCACGATGTCCGCGCTCTCCTTGGCGACATCGGTGCCCGATCCCATCGCGATGCCGACGCTGGCGGCCGTTAGCGCGGGCGCATCGTTGATGCCGTCGCCCAGCATGGCGACCTTGGCGCCGGAGGCGACCAGCGCTCGTACGCGTTCCAGCTTCTGCTCGGGCAGCATGCCGGCCTCGACCGCATCGATGCCCAGGCTGGCGCCGACGCTGTTGGCGACCTTGGCATTGTCTCCGGTGAGCAGGAGCGTCCGGATCCGCATCGCGTGCAGGGCGCGGATGGCAGCGGCAGCCTCCGGGCGCACCTCGTCGGCGACGGCGAAGGAACCGGCATAGCGCCCGTTTATCGCGACACAGATCTCGGAGGAAACGGCATCGGCGCTGCGATCGGCGGGCGCCTCGACCCCATCGGCCTGCAGAAGCTTGACGCTGCCGATCAGGATGCGGTCGTCGCCCAGCCGGGCGGAGACGCCGCGCCCGAGCCTGTAGTCGAAGCTGTCGGGCTCCGGCACCGCGATCCCGCGGGTGCGTGCCTCCGCGACGACCGCCTTGGCGAGCGGATGCTCCGAGCGCAGCTCGGCCGCGGCCGCAAGCCGCAGGAGCTCCGCCTTCGCGTGGCCGGCGGCCGGATGGATCGCCAGGACCCGGGGTTCGCCGAAGGTCAGCGTCCCGGTCTTGTCGAGCACGATCGTGTCGATCCGGCCGAGCGTCTCCAGATGCTTTCCGCCCTTTACGATGGCACCATTGCGCGCCGCGCGCCCAATGCCCCCCAGCACCGCCAGAGGCGTGCCGGCCGCCACGCCGCAGGCGCCGGCGACGATGATCACCGAGATCGTGTCGCGGATGTCTCCGGTGAGCAGGTAGGTGAGGATCGCCGCGGCGAAGGAGAAGTAGACGAGATAACCGGCGAGCTGGTCGGCGAGGCGCTGGACCGGAGCGCGGGATTGCTCGGCGTTCTCGATCGCGTCGATGATGCGCCCGAAGCTGGTGTCGCGCCCGATGCGATCGACCTGGATGTCGAGCGCGCCGGACTGGTTGATCGAGCCGGCGAAGACGACATCGCCCTCGCGGCACTTGACCGGCATCGACTCGCCGGTGATGCGCGCCTGATCGACATAGGATGCACCCGCCATCACGACCCCATCGACGGGAATGTTCTCGCCGGGCGCGACGAGGATCCGATCGCCGATGCCGATCGTTTCGATCGGGACGACCGAAATCACGCCGTCGCGGCGAACGGTCGCGCGATGCGGCATCACGTCGATGAGGTCCGTGATCGCAGCCCGGCCACGATCGACCGTCAAATGCTCCAGCTCCTCGGCGACGAGCACGAAGAAGGTGACGACCAGCGCGGTGAAGAACTCCGAGATCGCGGCTGCAGCCACGATGGCGATCGCCATGGACAATTCCATGGTCATCCGCCGCTCTTTGACGTTGTCGAGTGCCTCGCGGAAGATCGGCCAGGCTCCGAACAGCAGACCCGCTATCCCGACGATGTCCCAGCCGGCGACAGGGCGGACGAGTTGGAACCAGACCAGCGCCGCCGAGACCGCGACGGCCACGATGCGCAGGACCTCGATGGTTTCGATGTCATGACCGTAGAGGGTCAGCGCGCGCGGCACGCGATCTCCGAGCCAACCCGGCAGGTGTCCGGCGCGTTCCGCAGGCCGCGCCGGACAGGTGCGGTCGAACGGGCGGAAGCAGGTGCAGGGCTGCGAGTTGGCAGGACAGAGCGGCGCAGGCCCGGTTGCGGTCATCATGGCGGGACTAGTCCGATCAAGCGGATGCTGGAGGTGTCCGCGATAACTAGTTTAGAAGTATTCTAATTACAAGATAAGCATGGGGCGGCCGCAGCCTTTGTTTGCGACAGTTGCCTGAAGCGACGGCGGAGCGAACGGCCCTTGCGACCCGGTTCTCGACGCTATGAGGCGGCTAGGACCTCATGGCGAACAGCTCCTGATGGAAACGCTCCATCACGGGCAATCCCGCGGCGGCGAAATCCTCGCGCAGCGCCTCCCCGAAGCCTGACGGGCCGCAGAACCAGATGCTGGCGTCGCGCCATTCCGGGACGGCCGCGCGAATGCGATCCCCGGTCAGGCGGCCATCCCGGGAATCGATGAGGATATGCAGGCGAATTTGCGCGGCCTCGGCATCCGCCTTGAGCTTGGCGAGCGCGGTCTCGTCGACATCGGTGGTCGTATGAAACAGGTTCACCGCCGGGGGAGACTGGTCCGGCTGCGCGCGCCTTTCCTGCGCGACGGACTTCATCCTGGCGATGAACGGGGTGATGCCAATGCCGCCGCCGATCCAGATCTGGTGAGGCTGATCGTCGTCGAAGTCGAAGCAGCCATAGGGACCTTCCACCTTCACGTTCTGGCCGACGCGCAGTTTCTCCCGCAGCCGGCCGGTGTGGTCTCCGAGCTCCTTGGCGATGAAGGTGATCCGGCGGTCGTTCTCGTGCCATGCCGAAGCGATGGTGTAGGGATGCGCGCCTTCGCGGGCATCGGAGGTCGCGAAGGCGAATTGCCCCGGCCTGTGACCCAGCCAGCCTTGGGGTACGTCGATCTCGGCTTCGAGGACGCGCACGCCCGGATAGTACTGCAGCGAGGCGATCCTGCCCTCGACCTGCCGGCTGGCGCCGACGCGGCGCAGCAGCACGATGACGGCCGCATAGGTGCCCGAGGCCAGGAGCAGCGCCATCACCATGCCGACCGGCGTCGTCCAATAATCGAAATCGGTCAGGACGACAGCGTGGAACGCCAGAACCAGATAGGTCACCGCCAACAGACGGTGCGTCTTGTAGAACAGGCGGTAGGGGAAGTGCCGGATGAGCGCCAACGCGATCAGGAGAACCGACGCGTAGAACGCCCATTCGCCGATCCCCTCTGCCGTGCCGCGCAGGCTCGCGAAGGCCTGCTGAATCGGATTGTCCAGAAGCGGTCGCGCTCCCCGCGCGGGCCGCGCCAGCAAGCCCCAACCCACCGCCCATTTCGGCCCCTGGCTCCAGAGCCAGTGGATCACGGAGACGACCAGTGCGGCGATACCCAGCCACTTGTGCAGGCGGTACATCTTGTCCAGCCCACCCAGCCAGCGCTCCGGCCAGCGCGGCCGCAGCGCCAGGATCATGGCGACGCTCATCGCCGTCATGGCCACGACGCCGCTGTACTGGACCATGGCGTCGCGCAGGGCGAAGAAACTGGCCGGCTGGAGCGCCGTCGGCTCTGCGGCCAGCCACAGAAGGCTCGATAGCAGGAGCAGGCCCCAGAATGCGTGCTTGATGTTGCGCATCGCCTTCGAAATTCTCCCCGGAGGGACGAGGATTAAGCTGTGCGGACGGGAAGAGTGCGTCATTGACGGAGCTCAAGCCCTGATGCTGCTGCGCCGTCGCCCGGCCCCGCCATGCGGGCAGGCAGCAAGGGGGCGCTCCGAAAGGTTGGGCCGACAGGAATCTCCGTGAGCATCCCGCCGGCGCGGCGGATGAACAAGGCGTCGAAACCGTGCCTTTGCGCGAGCGCTTCGCCCTGTGCCGGTCCGAGGACCATGAGCGCCGTCGCCCAGGCATCGGCATCCATACAGCTGTCAGCGACGACCGAGACGGAGGCGATCCCGTTGTCGACAGGGCCGCCGCGCGCACGGTCCATGGTGTGCGATAGTCGCCGTCCATTGAGATCGATCCAGTGGCGGTAGTCGCCCGAGGTGGCGACGGCGGCATCCCGCAGCTCGACCGTGCCCATGGCGCTGCGCAGCGCGTAATCCGGTCGCTCGACGGCCACCAGCCAGGGCGTCCCGTCAGCCTTGATGCCCCTTGCCTTCAGCTCCCCGTCGAGGCCGACCAGCGCGTCGGCAATTCCGAAGGACTCGACCGTCCGCATCATCTCGTCCACGGCACAGCCTTTGGCGATGGCCGAGAGGTCGAGGGCGGATCGGGCGTGCCGGCGCGCCCGCCCTTCCGTCCGGTCGAGCTCCACGATCGCGTGCGCCGGCGGCAGGACCTCTCCGAGAGCAGCCCTGATCGCTTCCGGGTCGAGCGCACCACGGGCCGCTCCGAAGCCCCAGGCATGGACCAGGCTACCCAGGCCGATGTCGAAGGCGCCGTCCGAAGCCCGTCCGATCTCCAGCCCCCGGGCCAGGACCCGCATGAGTTCGGGCGGCAGCGCGACCCAAGTGCCGGGCGGCGCCACGTTGAAGCGCATCAGGTCGCTGTCCGGCTTCCAGCTCGACATCTGGCGGTCGACGCGGTCGACGGTTCGTGCCAGCGCCGCCTCCAGCGCGGTGATATCGGTCGACGGGCGAGCATAGAGCAGCGCCGACCACCGCGTCCCCATGGTCGCGCCGCTCAGGGCATGGCGCAGAAGATCAGTAGACATCTTCGGCATATCTCCCTTCGGCCTTGAGGACGGCAGGGGTGAGGCCCGCCGGTGCGAGCAGCTCGGTCAGCGCCGCCATCACGCCCGTGGCCATGTCGCGCCCGCCGCAGACCATGACCTGTGCCCCTCCGGCGATGAGCTCCCGCAGACGCTCGGCATCCGCGCGCAGGCGGTCCTGCACGTAGCCGCCGCCCTTCACGCGCGAGAAGGCGGTGGCGAGGCTGATCATCCGCCCCTCTTTCAGCCAAGCGGCGAGCTCGGACCCGTAGAGGAAGTCGGAACTCGGGTCGCGGCCGCCGAAATAGAGGTGCATCGGGCGGCATCCGCGGTTGGCGCGGATGAACCCGGCGAGCGGTCCGATGCCCGTGCCGGCACCGATCAGGATCAGCGGCTTGCCTCCACCGGCCGGATGGAAAGCGGGGTTGGCTTTTACGAAGGCTTCGAGCGTATCGCCTGGCTGCAAGCCGTGAAGGAAGCCGGAGCAGAGGCCGCCGGCCTGCTTTCTGACGCAGATCTCGACGAAACCGTCGCGGGTCGAGCTGGCCAGCGAGTAGTAGCGCGGCACGTCGCAGTCCGGCGGCAGGATGCCGACGAGATCGCCCGCGGCGAAGCGCGGGAAACCGCGGCCGGCGAGACGCGCGAGGAGCCCGCCCTTCGGCAGCGTGAAACGCAGCACGCAGGTCGGAGCCTGGACCTCCGCGCCGTAATCGATGCGCGCGACCAACTGCAGCTTGTGCGTGCGCGGCCGCTCCCGCACATGCGTCAGCGTCAGCGTCTCGCCCATCACGGCCGCCAACGCCTCGCCCCAGCGCGCGAACTCCTGTGACGACTGGCGGTCGATCGTCTCCAGCGGCATCAGCGCCGGCCAGCCCCTTTGCCGCAGGGCCGCCTCCACATCGCGGGCAAACTGGCAGAAATGCGGGAACTGGCGATCTCCGAAGCCGAGGACAGCGACCGGGAAGGACGGTCGCTCCGCGATCTCGTCGAGACGCTTCAGGAACGCGCTCGCGCTTGCCGGGGCAGCACCATCGCCATAGGTCGCCGTCAGCAGGAGCATGCGCCGCGCGGCCGGATAGGAGCGCGCGAGATGGTCCATCGGCCCCGCGTGGACCTTGTGGCCATTGGCGGTGAGGGCCGCGTGCAGCGTCCGGGCGAAGCCCCATGTGCTGCCACCTTCGCTGCCCACGAGGATCACGGTGTCGGCATCTCCGGCTGGAATATTGCCGGCGAAGCGGGCATGAGCGCGCCGCCGGCTCCACCATGCCACGCCGCCGCTGACACCAAGGACCGGGGTGCTGATGGCGCCGAGCCCGAGCAACAGGCCGAGCCACCACAGGCCTTCGCCGGTGTGCAGCATGTAGACGAGCTCATAGCTCCGGTGCGCGATCGAATAGTCCTGCCAGGCGAGCATCGCCCCGCTGGCCGGATCGACATATCCGGCGCCGTCAGCCGTAGTCAGGTGAAAGACGTCGTCCGGATTGGACGGGTTGGGAAAGGTCAACTCGCGAAGCTCAGTGAGATCGATCCCGCGCAGCGCGGCGAGCTGCCCGGCCGGCAGTGCCGGACCGCCCGTAGTCACCACTGGGAAGGCCGGCCGTTTCGACGTGCCATCGGGGATCATCTCGAACGTCGCCAGCGCGAGATAGAGCGCGGTCAACGTCGACAGAAGCAGCCCGAGAGCCGCCAGCCGGCCGAGATCGGTATGCAGGCGCTGCACGCCATGGCCCCGCGCGGGCTCGAGAATTCGCCCCCATCCGCCCATACGCCGGGCGGTCATCTGCAGGCCGGAGAGCGTCAAGACGAGCATCGCGAACGCGCCCGCGGCCATCGCCAGGCGACCGCCGTCACCCAGGAAGAGGGAGCGGTGCAGATTGGTCATCCAGCGCTCGAACGCCGGCTGCGCATAGGGCATGACCGCCTGTCCGCTCGCGGGGTCGATCACGCTCGCCGCCGGGCCGTCAGTCCCGCCATGGAAGGCGACGATCCTGCCCGAGGGCAAGCGCTTGAGTTCCTCGACCTCGGGGACAGCCTGCGCGACCCGCCCTGCGAGATCGGCGACGCTCATGGCTGCAGCGGGCGGCGAAATCGCCCCCGCGCGGTCCCAGGCCGGCATGATCGACAGGATCGCGCCGCTGATGGCGAGCACCATCAGCAGGAGCATGCCAGAGAGGCCCAGAAGGGCGTGAATCCGACGCATCATCGCTCCATCCCTCCTCGGCCGGTTCACATGCCGTAGGTGAAGGAGCGGATGTAGTTGCGGCCCTTTACGGGCTGGCCCGCGCCGGCCGAGGTCAGCGGCACAACGACGTCCGACGGGCTGTCGCGCATATCTTCGACCGCCGCGTCGATATGGAGCTTGTAGCCGGCATCGAAGAGCGCGTCGGCGAGGTCGAGCGTCACCTTCAGCGTGCGCCCGGCCCCGACGCTCGCGCCCGTGATGCCGCTGATCTGCGCAAGGTTCCCGCCCGATCCGCGCTCCCAGCCGCTGAGATGGCTGTAATATTTCGACTTCCCGCCCGCGACCCAGAGCGTGCCCTTGTAGGCACCGGCGGCGTCGGTGACGTAGAGTGCGAGATAGGCGCCGTCCCCGCCGTAGTTGTTGAGCGTCGTCGTCAGCGTGACGGAGCGCGCCGCCGCCAATTCGGGAGCGGTCAAGGCCGTGGATATCACGAGGGCGAGAAGAAGCGATTTCATCGTTGTCTCCAGAAGCGGTCTGTCATCGGGCCGAAACTGGGCGCCGAGGCTGACACCTTCCTGAAGCGCTGCGGGTTTCTCCTTCAGCTCGCCGTCAGCTTGGATCGGCCGCCAGACGCAAACGCCCCGCGCGGGGCGAGGCGTTTCAGAAACCGGAGTGAGGCCGACTAGGCGCAGGCCGTCCATCCTCACTGAATTTCGACCTTCGGCGCCGCCCCATCGCCGAACAGCCCGTTGGCGGGCGGCGCGCCGGTCGGGGAAGCGGGAGCGGGTCGCGATGCTCCATCGCGATGGCGTCGTCCGCTACGGTCGTGATCCTCTCCTTTGCGCTTGAGACCGATCACCGCGAGCGATCCCGGGTCGATCTTCGCCTTGAACGCGCGGCCGTTCTCGTCCTGGCCCCTGATCTGGTAGCAGCCGTCGTCGACCCTGATCCTGCTCACGGTCCAGCCGCGCGCCTTCGCCATCTCCGCGACGGCTTCGCGGGGCTGCCATTGCGCCATGGGCACCGTGCAGTCATCGTCATCCGCCATGGCCACACCCGACGCAAGCACGCCCAGCACGGCAACGGCGATCAATGCCGCCCTTCTCATATCCTGCTCCTGTTCGAAGTTCCTGGATTCGAGACTGGTCCCCTTTCCTGACGGATAGCTGAAGACGCGGCGATGCTTGCTTCAGGTCAATGTCAGCTTCGCGTCCGAGTTTCATAAGCAGGGCCGCAGGCGGGCGGACGGAAAGGCCGGCGAGAGCGAGACGATGCGCATCCTGCTGATCGAAGACGACATCATCCTGGGCGCGGCGATCCGCGACCAGATTGTCTGCGACGGCCACTCGATCGACTGGGTCACCCGACTCGACGCCGCGCGGGACCATGTCCTCAGCGCCGCCTATGACCTGCTTCTGCTCGACCTGATGCTGCCGGACGGCCGCGGGATCGGCTTCCTGCGCGAGCTGCGCGCCAGGGGTGACGCGACGCCGGTCATCATCCTGACCGCGCTCGACCAGCTTTCCGATCGCATCGGCGGGCTCAATGCCGGCGCCGACGACTACATGATCAAGCCTTTCGACCTCTCGGAGCTGTCGGCCCGGCTGAACGCGGTGGCGCGCCGTTATTGCGGCAATCCGAACCCTCTCGTGCGGATCGGAGATCTCGAGATCGACCTCGTCGCGCGCTCGATCCTGCGAGCGGGGCGGAATATCCTCCTCACGGCGCGCGAATGGGCCCTGTTCGAGGCTTTCGTGCAGCGCCCGGGCCAGATCCTGTCCAAGGCCCAATTGGAGGAAAGGCTCTATGCCTTCGGGGAGGGGGTCGAGAGCAACACGATCGAGGTCCATGTCAGCCGGCTGCGCAAGAAGCTCGGACAGGCCGTCATCGAGACCGCGCGCGGCCTCGGCTACCGGCTGGGGCGCGCGGCGTGACCGCGCCGCGCAGCCTGCAATGGCGGATCTCGCTCTGGCTCGGGCTGGGCGTCACGCTGCTCTGGATCGCTGCGGCCGTGTTGACGGCGCAGAAGATGCACCACGAGATGGATGCGGTGTTCGACAGCGCGCTCGAGGAGACCGCGCAACGGATACTTCCCCTCGCCGCGCTCGAAATCGTCGGGCGGGAAGAAGGCGACACGACCCAGCGCATCGCCACGCTGCGCCAGCATGACGAGTATTTCACCTATGTGGTGCGGGACGCGCAGGGCGCCGTGCTGCTGCGTTCGCACGCCGCGGACGATACTGTGTTTCCGGCCTTTTCGAGGATGGGCTTCGTCGATACGGCGACGCACCGCCTCTATTTCGACGCAGCCATGCAGGGCGCGGTGACGATCGCCGTGGCGGAGCCGCTGGCTCACCGTCACGCGGTGGCGCGGCAGGCCCTGCTGGGGCTGGCCCTGCCGCTCGCCCTGATCATTCCGCTCAGCCTGCTCGGCGTCTGGGCGGTGGTCCGGGTCTCGACGGCGCCGGTGCGGAATCTGCGCGGAGAGATCGGCGCGCGCGGCAGCGGCGATTTCTCTCCCGTTCCGGTCGCGGGCCTGCCTTCCGAGATCGGCCCCATCGCGGAGGCGGTCAATCACCTTCTGAACCGGTTGCGCCGCGCCCTCGAGGCGGAGCGGAGCTTCACAGCCAATGCCGCCCACGAATTGCGCACGCCCATCGCCGCCGCGCTGGCACAGACCCAGCGTCTGATCGCCGAGACGAAGGACACCGCTGCGCGCGAGCGGTCGAAGCAGATCGAAGCGGCGCTCCAGCGCTTGTCGCGGCTGGCGGAGAAGCTGATGCAACTGGCAAGGGCCGAGGGAGGACGGCTGAGGAGCGCGGAGGCTTCCGACATCCGCCCGGTCGTGAAGCTGGTGGTTGACGAGATCATCCGGACTTCAGACGCTGCCGGTCGGGTCGACCTCGCTCTGCCCGACGCCCCGATCCTTTCCGACATCGATCCCGACGCCCTTGCCATCGCTGCGCGGAATCTCATCGACAACGCCTTGAGGCACGGAGCGCCCGGCGGCCTCGTGGCCGTCACGCTGTCCCTCGCGGGAGAGTTGACGGTTTCAAATGATGGATCGCCTGTTCCACCGGACGTGCTGGAGCGCCTTTCGCAGCCTTTCGAGCGTGGCCAGACGATCGCGGATGGTTCCGGCCTCGGTTTGGCCATTGCCAGGGCCATCGCGTCCGGCGTTGGCGGCAAGCTCGTCTTGAGCTCGCCGCGGCCGGGGCGGGAGGGAGGTTTCGAGGCACGGCTCTCCTTGCCCTTGTAACGACTGCTGCGTTCCGTGAAGCTGACTAGAGTTCTTTAAGACGAGCGGACATTCATGGCGCGGAAAAGGGCCAGAAATGCTCTCCGGCACTCGGTTGAAATGCGCCAATTCCTGACGTTGGTGGTCTGCCATGAAGCGAACATTCCCTTCAAACACGACCACATCCTAAGCTTCCGACCAATTGCCTGACCCGCTGCCTTCTTGAAAGCGCTCGGAACGCTCTGGCCCGACGGACCCTCGGCTGTCGCTGGCCGCCCCAGCGTGCGCGTGGGCGAGCGGACCGTCTTGATGATCCAGCTGCGCAGGCGACCAAGGGAGCGTCGCGATCAGGCTTTCGCTGACGCCAGCCGACGGCGCCATCGCGGGCGATCCACTGGAGGGTCTGACGCCCGATCACCCCGCGCTGATCTCCTTCACCAGCGGTTCGACCGGCAAGCCGAAGGCGATCCAGCGCAGCCACGGCTTCCTGGCGGCGCAGAGCGCCATCCTGGCGCAGTTGTTGGCCCCGCAACGCGCCGACGAGATCGACCTCATCGCCTTTCCGGTCTTCGTCGTCGCCAATCTCGGCATGGGCGTGACCTCGGTGCTGCCGCGGTGGAACCTGCGCCGGCACGACCAGGCCGAGCCCGGTCTCATCGCAAGACAGATCGCCGAGGAGCGCGTGACGCGTGCGCTCCTGCCGCCTTCGGTCTGCGAAGTGCTGGCGCGCAGCGACGCCCCAATCCGGCTCGACGCCATCTTCACGGGCGGCGGCCCGGTCTTCCCCGATCTCCTGGAGCGCATCGCGGAGAAGATGCCGGGTACCGACGTCGTCGCGGTCTACGGTTCGACCGAGGCCGAGCCGATCGCGCATCTGCACCACCGCGACATCAAGCCCGAGGATTGGCAGGCCATGAAAACCGGGGCTGGGCTGCTCGCGGGACGCTCCGTCGAGGCCATCCGCGTCGCCATCCGCGAGGACGAGATCATCGTCACCGGCGATCACGTCAACAAGGGCTATCTCGATCCCGCCGCCGACGCCGCAACCAAGCTAAAGCATGAAGGTGAGATCTGGCACCGCACCGGCGACGCGGGTCGCTTCGACGCCGAAGGCCGCCTCTGGCTCGGCGGTCGGCTCGACGGCCGGGCCGGCGGACTGCTGCCCTTCGGCGTCGAGGCCGCATCCCGGTTCTGGCCGGGCGTTCGCCGCAGCGCGCTGGTTGGGTTCGATGGGCGTGCGATTCTCGCCGTGGAAGGAGATCTGGACCAGCTTCCGGCCTGGACCCGCGCAGCGGCCCTGATCGGCAACGTGCATGTCATCGCGATCAGCGAGATCCCGCTGGACAAGCGTCACCGCTCAAAAGTCGACTACGTCACGCTGCGAGCCAAACTCAAGGGCATGGCGCAGTAGCGTCTCGATGGTCAGCAGATGGCCTTGGCAGCCTTTTCGCAGAGACGAGTGGTGGCGCAGCCACGCAGGCCAAACTCGGGCCTGTGCCAGAAAGACAGCCGCAGCAGACGGGCGCCAAAATCGCGAGCTGCTCGCCCGGGCGAGATGGGCCATCTTGGGCACTCGTCCTACCGAAGCATCAAGAGCCGCCCCGGTTAGCACCACCACGAGAGGTTCGGTCTTGAGGCATAGGGGCCCTCCGAACTTGATTGCCTTGTTCAGGCGGAGCCCACGCCGAGTCGCGCCGGGGCAGGGCGCTTTTCAATCGGAGGTCCAAAGCCGAATCGCGACAGCCAGGTCGTTGACGCAACTCGCAACCGTGGCAGCACGAAGTGACCGATCAGAATGAGATTGAACGCCCGGCTATAACCGGGCGTCCGTAGATCGATTGCGGAACTCGACCGACAATCGCGGCAACACTACGCCTCTCTGCACACCAATCGTTGAAGAGAGAGGCATAGTGTTTCCGCAATAGAAACCCTAAGTTATTGAAATCGTTTGATTGGGATTTTTGGATTCCAGGATCAAAGTTCCGCAATCAGAGGGATAGTACTTCCGCAAACTTAGCCGCTCTCTTAGCCCAAAACACAAAAAAACCCGGCCGTGAGGCCGGGTTGAAATCCTAGCGAACCTGGATTCGATTTAGATGCCGGGCGGAATAGCGGCTCGCTCGTAAAACGACGCGCCAACCTGATTTGGGGGCCAAGCTGGCTCAACACCGCGCATTGCCAATTCCCGCTTCAAGGCGGGCATATGCTGTCCGCGACTGCGGGCGAGCTCATGGAGCGACGCATATTGAGCTTTGAAACCTTCGATGGATTTGCGTGGAACGGCGATATAGGGACATCGATTGATAGGGTTGATCCGGCTCTCAGTCGCGAGCAGCTGGCGCTCTACGAGCACGCTGACAACCCTATCGGTGGATCGAAGTAAGTCTGCAGCCTGACGCATTGTAAGATTGTCACCGTATTCACCGTGCGTAAGCCGTTTGATCTCGGACACATCGACCAAAATGGAATGGTATCCGGTTGTCGCGGTCCACGAGCCTACCCACCCCAACTGGTGATCGAGTATCAGTTTTACAATCTCCATCGCCGAGCAGCAGGCACGCTTCGCCGCTGCTGCGATGGTCAACTGGGGCCCCTCAGGTTCTTTAACCCATACAGCGTTGGCGGACAGGCGCCTTATGAATTCGTCAAGCTCACGGCGGTCGTAGCGCTGATCGCCTAGTTCGAGGCGGTCATGCCCTTCCACCGGCTGAATGAAGCCATGATCTGCCAGGAGTTTGGTGTGCACGCGCCCGGCATTGATGTAGGTCTCAGCCTGCTTCAGCGTGATGACGTTCTGGAGCATCTCGATGATCGGCTCACCTGCTGACAGGCGAAAGGTCACCAAGTTGTCGCTGAGGTGGTCGCTATCGGGCGGCAACACGCCTGACGCGCGGAGCACCCTCCTGAGGCGCTTGTGATGGATTCCACTTGCGCGGGCCGCCGTGAAGACCGAGTGCAGCCGTCGTTCCTGAACAATTTGCTTGCCGAAGAGCCTGTCGTCCGGGCTGACAGGGGCCACGTCAGCGACGAAGTCGATGACGATGGCTTGAACCGGGTCGTAGTTCAGATCGCCCTTCATCGCGTACAACCATTTGAAGAATTGCCCAAACCAGGCCTGAGGGCCGGAGGCGCCTTGCCTGGCGCAACTGCTTGTCGACCAGAGATCGTGCAAGAACGCTCGAACATCGGCAGGACCGCCAGCGGCAATGTCGTACCCGCGGCTGCCGGCATGTCGCCAGTCCTCTTCGCTCAGATCGCGAATGGGCGCATCGCGCCCGTTGCGGTCTACGGCACCGATCACTTCGCAGGTTCTCCAGGCAACATAGAATGGCAGGCTGTCGAGCCAGCGGGGGCCGGCGCCGCCAGTCAGACGCGCTTCAAGATACTGCTCCAACTCTGTTGGATCGCCCGGCTTTGCCTCCTGAGCGAGTGTCGGAATATCAACGACGAGCGGTGCCATTCTCCGGGCAAAGTCATGAGTGGTCTGGTCGTTGCTGACCTCGCCGAACTCCACCAGCCGCACATGGTGCTTCAGGCAAACACGGTAATGTTGAAACAGCCAATCGCTGCGGCCGCTCGCTTGCCATGGACTGGCGCCATCGCCGAGATCCTCCGCCAGGCAGCGGGGGCAGGCCACGACTCGCGCTCGTCGGAGGGAGGATCTGACGAAGGTCTGCCCGCGATAGAGATAATGGTCATGCTCACGGACAATGGCCTGATCGAAGAGCTGCTCGACCGAAGCACCGGAGACGCTGGCAAACCGGCTCAACGCGGCCCGATCTCCGTCTACGATGTGCTGGTACTGGAAACCCATATCAAGCGCGAACACGCTGAGGCTCTGGGCGCGGTGCAGAAGTGCCAGCCGTGACAGGAAGCTCGCCGGTGACTCACCGGTCCGCAGCTCGAGCGAAGGATAGAGGCCGCTCATGAGCGACCTCCATTCTTGCGACCGCGACCACTACGACGCGGCGGGTCAATCGGTAGGACGGGCTCGATTGGCGGCTCATCAACCAGGACCTGTGAGCAATCGAGATCAGCCCAGTTTGGAGCCACGAATGGGTTCATCAGCGCGCCGCAGCCGGTTCGGTCTGTGTAGGCAGTGGCGAAGTGCTCGATCGAAAGCGCCTTCTCGTCCAACAGGGCCAGCTCGACGGCCTCGTGAATCAGCTCAATCACAAGCCCGAAGCGGTGCAAGGCGCCGTGGATCAGCCGAGGCGCGATCTGCTCGGCCGCGTCTTCGCCAATGGCGACGCCAACCACCTCCGCAAGGCCGCAGATGATGCCTTCGACCATCTCATTGTCGTCGGGCAGCCTTAGCAGCGGAACCGACACAAACTGGCCACGACGGCGAATCTCGTCGATTTTGCGCATCTCGGGGATCAGGCTAGGCAAGCCCGAAATGATCAGGCCAACTGGCCAGGACGAGACCATCAGCGTCTTGAAGGTCTTCCTGATGTTGTCCATTTGGACCACGTTGGCGTTGTCCGTCAGATTGTGCGTCTCGTCGAAATGGATGATCAGCACACCGGCAACGGGTAGAAGCTCCAGGATGCGGGCCCAGATGATGTGATCCGCCAATTCCCGAGCCAGAGGGTAACCCAGTGCTCTGAGCACCTCTCGCCCGAGCGTTTTTAAGGTGCAAGGAGCTGGCACGATCACCCTGAGCAAGGGAGAGCGATGCTCTCCCCGAGGCTGAAGGATGGGGTGTGTTCGAAAAAGCCGCTCGAGAGATGCGGTTTTTCCGGTTCCGGCCTCCCCGCTCACGAAGAGGCAGCGCCCCTCATGCCGAGCGTGCGCTGGCTCGCTGCCAGACTGCCGCTGGCTCAGAACGGAACGCATCAGCGTATCGAACTTGCGCCTGAGCTCAGGATCCCATTCCGTCTCGATATGCTTGTTTTTCAGCTTTTCACGCGCCGCCAAAACGATTTTCTGCTGCTCTGAAAGCGAAACGCGGAATACCTCAATGAGGTCAGAGTTATAGGTCATGGAAATATCAATCCGTAATCTTAAATGAACGGGTCTTGGCTTTGGGTGCGACAGCTGAAGGCACAGCGCGTTCGCTGGTCCCGGTCGGAATCGCCCCCGCGAGCAGATTGCCGACGAGCGGCGTGGCGCCGTCAGCCAGCTGCGCAGGTCGACCAAAGCCGTACCCGAGCTCCTTTTGTGCGTAGTCCAGTTCTTCGGTGCTGGGCCGAGTGGAGAAGATATTCACGCGGGCAGCAGCTGCCCTGCCAAGCTCCCAGGCATCCTTGATCGCCTTCGCGACGATCCTATCCGCAACCGCCGCCTCAGCCTTGAATCGCCGCCGAAGATCCGCCTCCGCCGCGCGCCAAATTTTCAATGGGACGTCGTCGAAGCCGGGCCGTACGTTCGGAACTGCGAGCCAGCCGCCATCTTCGAGGCGGACGGAGACGTGACCGAGGTCCATATGGTCCATGCGGACCTCGAGGGTGACATCACCTCGCTGGCGGCGAAATTCCTGCAACTCGCGGCTATTGAAGTGGAGGCCGAACAAGTTGACGCCTTTGGGCGTCAAGCAGCAATCGCGCTTGACACCGAAGACGGCACGACGACGGTGGCGATCAGGCGATGGAATGATCCCATAGGCCTTGACCAACCGCTTCCAGCAGTTGGCGGGTGTTTCTCCTTTCAAACCGGCGTGCGGAGTGTTGTGGTAGATGTCGAGCACCCACCGGGTGATGACATCGCAGAGCTCATGTAAGGTCAGGCTGACTCGGGCGACCGGGTCGTAATCACCCTTCGCCGCGATCGATTCAAAAGTCCGGCCGGTGTACGGGCAAAGCGCTTGCGTACCTGCTGTTCTGAAGAACCGCTCGATGCGACCCCGAAGTGACGGAATTCCGGCTGGCGGAGCTTCCGCGTCGGCTTCGAGATCGATGATCGCGCGACGAAACCGCAGGGACAGAAAAGCGGCCCCCTGATCATGAACAATGCGCTCGGGCGAGCCATAGAAGTCGTCTCGGCACATCGCGCCGGCGGCCAAGGCGTACGGCGCCTTCGGCGTCACCACCATCTCGAGAGTGTCCAACGCAAGCTCGGCCGTCGGTGTGAGGCCGAGCTTGAATCCAACACAGACGGATGTCGCGCTATCCAGGGCAGCGCATAGCCACGGACGAGCGGTTGCGATCTCTGACTGCAGCTTGTCTGAAAGCTTATCGAGGATCCCGAGATCTGCGCAGAGGGTTTGCAGGTTCACGCGCCATTCATCGATTTCAACGCGCTGAAGTGGCCGCTCGACGTCGACGCCGTTTTGCACCATCGCGAAGCGCTTTCTTGCGGCATCGAGACCGTAGCGGCATGCATGAACATCGAATTCGTGGAAGGAGTTGATCTCCGCCACCAAGCGCTCATAGCTTGGGACCCGAAGCGGCTTTTCACCCGCCGCCTCCCGCTTCGGGTTTTCCTCCTCGATGATGTGAGCCTTCATTAGGCGATGGACATCGCGCTTGGTCGGCCGGGTTTCCGACATGTACATCTGGGTGAAGCGGTGCATGATCTGCCGCTCAGGCAGCCCCAGTCGCTCCGTTACACGGTTACCCGATCTGAAATAGCGCTTCCGGAGCGCGATAGCTCGTTCGCCGCCCTCCAGGTACCACTTGCGCCATTTGCGATAAGTGCGCGCGCTTGGAGGTTTGCGGCACCCAAGCTCGCGATCGCCAGCCTTCGGCTTGATGATTTCGCCATCTGCATTGCGGTTTGCAGTACGACTTAGCTCATCAGCATGGTCGCGCTGCGCGACAACTGGAGCCCACTTCTTATAGGATGCGTCCGAGAGAGTGGCATTCTTGGCCTGGATCTCCTTCTCCATCCCTCCGCAAAACCTCGTGCGCCACAGCACCTCTTCCTGCTGATCTTCTGGAATCCAACTGATCAGCCCATCGACCGAATTGGAGGCAGCGGACGCTTTGCCCTCGGCAAATGCGCTCCGTTCAAAACGGAAGTCGGGCTTTGAGGAAGCCAGCAAGAGATCCCGGTCGGTGAAAGTCTCGACCACATCGGGATCATCAACGCGTTCGAGAATATATCCGTGGGGCAGACGGCGGCGGCGCTTGTAAGCGATGTTGTTGATGACCAGGCGATCCTGGTACGACAGGCTGAAGCGCGGGGTGAATTCGGAGTTCATCACGCGACCTCCTCATTGCTCGAGGAGATCGTGAGCTCGATCCTAGCCAGATATCCGATGCGGGCATTGTCGATGACGCGAACGACGCCCGCGGCGATCAGGCGGATGATTGCCTGGAAGGCCTGACCTTCGAGGCCGCTCGCCTCGATGATCTGCCCGATCGTCGCGTACTTATGCTCGGCCAGAAGACGTTTGATGAGTTCGTCGTGCGCCGGGTTCGAGGTGCGAAGCGACTGCCTGAGCAAAACCGCGTTATGGACATGGTCTAGCGGGAGGTCCTCGTCGGTGACGAGCTTTACGCCATCGGCGAAGCTGCGCGGCAATTGCCGAGCGATGAGACTTAATGTCTCCAGAAAGCGAGTGCGTTTCGCGACTTCCATGGGCTTGACCGCGATTGCGATCTTCTTTCCCGATCGCAAAGTTGCCAGGAAGTCGAATGTGTGCCGCCGAGGGGTACCTTCGGCGTCGACCCAGGTCACAGCGGGAGGCTGCTCTCGAAGGTCGACGACATCTGGATTGGTCGCGATGATTTGCGCCGCGTCACGTTCCTCACCAGACTCGCACATGACCTCGCGACCGTGGACAACGATGCTGGGTCGGCACGCCCCGCGGCTCTTGGAGTGGACATTTCGAGACGAACGCGACTCGCCCGGCAGATAGATCATCGGAGCCGGCGAAGAAGGCAGGTTTTCAATAGTAAGCATCTTGGGGTTCTCTTCGGTAGGCACACTACCGCGACCCCAATTTCTCGTGAAAACTGCTTGCGCTTTATCACGCGCGCATGTATACACGAGGAACTGAGTTCGGCAGCTGCCGGAGTTCGGTAGGTCCACTCCGAGGTTTTCCAGTTCCGGAGGAGTGGGTTGTCTCAAGGGGACATTCTGACGGGCGTCAGAATGTCCCTTTCATTTTTGAGTCGGTTCGAGCTTCGTCTCTACATTCCTGGTTCCTGATCTGGTTCGGGCTCGGTTCTGCCGATGAGAGGGAAGGCGATGATCTCGGCTGTTAGAACGGGCCTGACCCGCGCTTCAGCCTCGGCCTCCGCCAGAACGACCTGTGCGGCGGCCACGGATGCTGCGTGAATGGCACGCAGTGCGACCCGATCGCCAAATTCCACTCGGATTTGACCGAGCCGGACTACGAGAGCAGCCAACTTCTCCATTCCGTACTCCGTAGATGAAAGGGGTATGGTTCAGGTCGATTGGGCATGAACTAGCCAAAGTTGATGCTGCCTGTGCGTTTTCAATCTGTGTTTCTGTCGCGAAATCTCCATCTGTTATCCCAACTCATTCGCTGGTTGACGGGTTTGTACCTCAGGCAACGGTATCTCTGTCCAGCGATTTGACGCCGACTCATGACCGGTTTTGCGTCGACTTTACCGATTCGACTCTGTATTCGCTTTATGGTATGGGCGGGGTGATTATCGTTAGCGCCGGACGAACCAAAAAAGCCGATCGCGGATGAAGCGATTCTATACCGGCTGCTTTGCGGGTTTGGTTAATTACTTGATAATGGGTTGCCGCGTCAGCTGACGCGACGCGATAGGCGCCTTGTCGGTGAGTTCCGCTTGGCGTCGTCTTGGGCGCTAGCGACGTGTGGCTACCCGGATCGGCAGTTCTTTTTGGGGTATATGATGAGGCCTGCGTTGCCCTAGGCGCGTAGGATGGCGCAGGAAGTTAGGCCGACGGGCTTTTTGCCCGCGTGGGGCGTGAGAGCCGAGCGTTAAAGTTGGGCCGCCATCTGAAGTAGTGTCGTCAGTTCGCAGCCCAGTTCGTCGAACTCCTCATCGAGGAGTTGGTCCGATAGGGGCCCGTCGGCTATCGAAATTGTCGCACCTCGCGCCGGTGAGACCCGCCGTCTAATATCCGGGTGAGGGGGCGCCCCGCGGCGCCGCCGAGGAAGACTGGCAATGAGTTCTCGTTCGAGCGCGTTCGCGCGCCAGACCTGGGTCGTGCCTATCATGGGAATTCTCCGCTGGCCTAAGTGGTTTGCAGGCACATCAACGGCCGTCGCGGCCGGTGGGCAGTTAGCGGAATGCGCCGATCAATCCGGCTCCGATGCAGGCCGATCCGGATCGGGCAAGTGCTGCTGCAGGCGGGCAGGGCGGTTACCTCGGGTTGGCCTCGACCTAATTAATATACCAGCGGTGTAGATAATTTCATACAATTCGACGCAATATGGTTAATTCTGAAGCGCACTAATCTCGGGTTTTTGACCTGGGCGCTGGGAGGGGTTCGTTCAGAATGACGACACCAGTTCGCTCGCTTCCGATCAAAAAACGAGCGCCTTGCCTCTCTAGTTCCTGCCGAATTTTCCTGTTCGTTTCCAATTGTGGCGCGACAAATAAATTCTCGAAATCATTGATAGTTTTCTTGGAAACGCCAGCGCGCTCGTGAAGCGTCTGCTGCGAGATATTGAGAAGCTGTCGGGCTGCCTGGCACAAGAAGCCGGGAATTTCCTCATCTTCAGGCATCGGCAGCATGCTCCCCGACGTGAGCAGGATCGGACCATCCTTTTTTAGGTGGAAAATTCGTATACTACTGGTATAATGATATACCTGGTCGCGAGGCTCGCCCGAAGGTGCGGCGGTCTCCGCAGGTGGATATGACTCCGACTTGGCCTTCATCAGCGCTTCTTCACCAACAGTGCCTGCGAGCTATGTCGTTACGCGACATCGAGCGATGTGGCGTTCTGTTTTGAAAAATTCCGCATAAGCGGCTGAATCAACGTGAACGGGAGCATCGCAAAAATGGTGGTCCCGGTCGAGTTTGCTCAGGCGTTCAAAGGCTGATCTCGCCGTTTATCCGCAGCTTCCCGCGAAGTTGTCCGCAAACAGCAATTCGCCGCACGAGGTCCAAATGTCCGAACGGAGTTTCGAAGAGCGCGCTCGCGTGAGTGCACCCGGTATGCGCACGTTCCTCAACATTGCTCGTCGCTGGGAACTATCTGAGAGACAGCAGGCGCAGCTTCTGGAGTGCAAATTACCGCAACTCCGCAAATGGGCGAGGATTGCTCGTGAGCATAAGCCGCTCGCGCTCGATACAGGCACGCTACTAAGGATTTCGGTAGTAATCGGTGTTTTTGCCGACCTGCGCCAATTCTTGTTGCTCGTTTCCGGCGCACGAGAAGAGCGATTGTGGTTGCTTCGACCCCGACAGCTTCCTCCGTTCAATGGCCTGTGTCCGCTTGAGGTGCTTTGCGGATCATTCGAAGATCAGATGACCGTACGGCGGCATATTGCTGCTGTCGTCGAGGGCGCATCGGCTCGCCGTGACATAGATTTGAGCGATCCAGCCAGTACCGCCAACGAGGAGATTTGGACAGGTGCCACGTCGCGTGAGATTCAGGCAGTTTGCTTTGATGCATTCGGGACCGTTGTAGAAATCGTCGACAAGCGTCGTCCATTCCACGCGCTTCTCCGCGATGAACCGTCGGGCGCGCTGGCGGTGATGGCAATCACGCGCCCGACCGGCTTGCGACAACTGTCGCGAGAGATGGCCAACCCCGTAACTGAAGACGAGCTGGCACGGCTAGAAGCAGACGTTGAAGCGGAGTGTGCATCGACGCGGTTGCGACCGGGCGTGAGCGAGATGTGGTCCGCGTTGCGTCGAGCCGGGCTGAAGATCGCGATCTGTTCGAACCTCGCTTACTCCTACGAGCAGACCTTGATCGATCAGCTTCCCGATTCACCTGACGCGCTCGTGCTGTCGTTTCGTGCGGGCCTGATGAAGCCCCAGCATGAGATTTACCGGTTGGTATGCAGGGAGCTACGACTGCAGCCCTCTGAAGTCCTGTTCACCGGCGACGATCTGGAGGCAGACGTCTTCGGACCGGGCGCCATCGATGCGCTGGCCATGCCTATCGAGGAGTTCGAGAGCTCGTACTCGGGGCGCGTATCCTTCTTTGCGCCGAGCGAGGTTGTCGACCTCTTCGCGCGAATTGCCGCTGCGAAGGCGCGGTAGTTCCGCCCCCAACTTCGACCCTTCCGTCAGTTCAAACGACTTGGAGGCAGAATGCGCTTGCTGGTGATCTCCGATCTGCATCTTGAATTTGGCCCCTTCAAGTTTCCTGCGCCTATGCCGGAGTTTGACGTGGCGGTGTTCGCCGGCGACATGGGGCAGCCAATTACGGCGGCTGTGGCGTGGATGGTGCAGCAAGAGCAGCACCTGGGCCCGCTCTCTGGGCGCCCAGTCGTTTATGTACCTGGGAATCACGAATTCTACGGCAGCGAGATGAAGTCGAGCCTCGCCGATGGCAGAGAAGCAGCGAGGGCAGCGGGGATCGAGCTGCTCGCCCGTCGCAGCGTCGTCATTGATGGCGTCCGCTTTATCGGCTGCGTATTATGGACCGATTATCGCCTCCTCGGGACACCTAAGCCGTCGATGGTGTTTGCCGGGCAGGAGCTGAACGATCACAGACTCATTCGCTATCGCGAGGACAGCGGTCATTATAGCCGCTTCATGCCCTGGCATGCAGCGGCCGAACACCGGCTCGATCTTGCTTTCATTCGCAGCGAGCTTGCAAAGACGCACGAGGGGCCAACCGTTGTGGTCACGCACCACGCGCCACACCCGCAATCGGTCCAGCCAAGACACCAGGGCAGCGCGCTGTCCCCGGCTTTCGTCTCGGATCTGAGTGTCCTAATCGAGGACTACCAGCCAGACCTCTGGATCCATGGCCATGATCACGGATCGCACGACTACAGGGTGGGACGCACGCGCGTTTTGGCCAACCAGGCTGGTTACCCAAATCTGCACGGCGATCGAGAGAATCGACGGTTCGACCCTCTTTGCGTCGTTGAGGTCTGATCAGTCGATCAACGCATGTCACAGGTGATCTGTGAAGCGAGATCAGCCTATCCGTCCCAGCCCATCAATTGGCCCTCGAGGGCCAGCGGGTGTGCAGGTCATCGATCACGAAGGCGTGGTCATGACGATGGCCATCGGCCTCGACCAAGTGGGGATGATCCGGCGGTAGATCGTCATGGCTGTGAACCTGGGTCTCGGCGTCGGCCGCGGGCCAGACCTGTGCGGCAACGACGAGTGCGGCAAAGGTGAGGGCGGAGAAGGCCAAGGCGGTGACGGCGAGCGGAAGCGTAGCACCGAGCCATCCAGCGAGCGGATAGGTCACCAGCCAGCAGGCATGCGATAGCGCAAATTGCGCGGCAAACACGGCCGGACGGTCGGCTGCCTGGGCGGAACGCCGCAGCAGCCTGCCCGATGGTGTCTGCACGGCTGAGTAGCCGATGCCGAGCAGCAGCCAGGTCAACAGGAGCAAAGACCAAACCTGGCTTCCCGCCGGCAAGGTCGCGTTCGTGGTGCCGGTCCCGGAAGCGGCGAACAGCGACGCGCTGAAGAACGTCAGGATGAGGCCGAGCCAGAACGCCGCAGACAGCATCACGCGCCGGTCGGGAAGCTTGTCGAGAATGCGCGGCAGGACGAGCGCCGCAAGCATGGAACCGCCCCCAAAGCAGGCCAGCGCCAGGGCAACCTGCCCATCGCCCAATCCGAGCCAACCCTTCACGATGACGACGGTGTTGACGATGACCAGCGCACCGCCGGCTGCCGCCGCCATGTTCAGAGCCAGTAGACCGCGCAGGCGCGGCGTCGCCAAATAAATGCGCATCCCACGCGTCGTCTTGTCGTAGATGCCTCCCTGCCGATGGGCGGCGGGCGAAGCGGGTAGAGACACCGACAGCACGAGAGCTGCGGAGCAGAGAAAGCCGACAACGGTGCCTGAGAATAGCCAGTGAAAGCTAACAAGGCTCAGCAGTAGTGCCGCGAGAGCCGGGCTGACCAGACTCTCGAGATCGTAGGCCAGGCGCGAGAGCGAGAGGGCCCGCGTATAGTCGGCTTCCTCCGGAAGCACGTCGGGGATCGTCGCCTGGAAGGTTGGTGTGAAGGCAGCCGAGGCCGATTGCAGCAGGTAGATCAGGACATAGATCTGCCAGACCTCGGAAACGAAGGGCAGTAGCAGAGCGATCCCGGCCCGCACGAGATCCATCGCGATCAGGAAGGCGCGTCGCGGCAGCTGTGCGGCGAAGGCACCGACCACGGGCGCGACGGTTACATAGGCGATCATCTTGACCGCCAGCGCGGTGCCGAGAACCGCGCCCGCCTTTTCACCCGCAAGCGCGAAAGCGAGTAGTCCCAGCGCGACGGTCAGAAGGCCTGTCCCAAGCAGCGCGATGATCTGGGCGAGGAAGAGGTGCCGATAGGTTCGGTTGGCGAGAACGTCGAGCATGATCGTCCGATGCAGTTCTAATCAGCCGCGGAGCGGCGAAGTCAGGGCAGCCTGGGATCACGTTCTCATAGGTATTTGGCTATCTCCTTGAACTCGTCGATCGGGCGGCGCTGTTCGCGTGCGAGAGGGCCGATGACGTCTTCAAGGCAGTGATCGAGATGGTCTTGGATGAGGTTCTTCTTGGCCTGCCCGATCGCCTTTTCGACCGCCTGGAGTTGCTGGGCGAGCTCCAGGCACGGCCGGCCGGCTTCGATCATTTCGATGACCTTGCGCAGATGGCCCTCCGCCCGCTTCAGGCGTTTGGCGATCTCGGGATGGCTCTCGTGAAGATGGCTATCGGACATAGCTGATGGTATCCCCCTGGATAGGATGAGTCAAAGCGCGATTCGGCGCCTCCATGTCATCACGTCAAACTTTCGTTAAGAATGGTGTCCCTAGCTAATCGTATGCCGCGTCGCAGCATCAGAAGCAGATCGAGCCTCGCGGCCGCCTTCTTGGCGGTGTTCGCGATGTTGCTGTCCGCGGTCCACGTCCAGTCGGGCCACAATGTCTATGCGATGGCTCAGGCCGAAGCCCTGCGCCATGCCGAACTTGCCGTAGCGATCGCGGAGCACGGGCATTCGCATGACGAGGGCGAGCCGAACGAGCGCGTCCCAGGACATGTCCACGGCCACAGCACCTCCGACCATGTTCACGAGACTGCGAACCTGGTCGGTCAGCCCCGGCTCGGAATACCGCGTTTCGTCGGCATCGTGATGCGGCTTGAGCCGCAAGACACCGAACTGAGGCTTCGCCACGGCCTCGATCGACCTCCGAGATCTGTCGTCGTTTGAAAAGCGCTCCGCCACAGGCGGCGTTCCCTTACGACAAATCTTGGAAATCAAATGAAACAATCCTCATTGGCGGGGCGTCGCAAGCTGCGCGCTCTGCTCATAATCCTGCTCGCTGCGATGTTCGGGCTCTTCGGCCTGAACGCTGCGCTCGCCCATGCCGTCGCCGAAGGCGACAAGGGTTACATCCAGGAGATCACGGGGGTGAACATCGTCCCCTTCGTCTATCTCGGGGCCAAGCACATGGTGACGGGATACGACCATATCCTGTTCCTTTTTGGGGTGATCTTCTTCCTCTACCGGCTGAAGCACATTGCGATCTATGTCAGCCTGTTCGCCATCGGCCATTCGACGACAATGCTGCTCGGCGTCTATTTCAACGTCGGAATAAACAGCTACATCATCGACGCGATCATTGGCCTCTCGGTCCTTTACAAGGCGCTCGACAACATGGGCGCGTTCCAGAGATGGCTCGGCTTCCAGCCGAACACCAAGGTCGCGACGCTCATCTTCGGCCTGTTCCATGGCTTTGGCCTGTCGACCAAGATCCTCGAATACAGCATCTCCCCGGACGGCCTCGTCCCGAACCTCCTCGCGTTCAATGTCGGCGTCGAGATCGGGCAGCTCACCGCCCTGGCTACGATCTTGATCGTGATGGGCTTCTGGCGTCGCACCAACAGCTTCTGGCGCAATGCCTACGCCGCCAACACCGTCATGCTCACCGCCGGGTTCGTGCTGATCGGTTATCAGCTCACCGGCTACTTCATCTCGCAGGTTTGAGGTTCGAACCCATGTACAACACCGATATTCCGACCCGCGCGGAACTGCCGACCTCGGCGCAGCTCCTGCGTTCCACTGCCATCGCCTTTGTCGCCGCGGCTGGCATCCTCGTCACCATCGTGCTCCCGGCCGAGTATGCTATCGACCCGACCGGGGTCGGCCGCATGCTCAAGTTGACCGAGATGGGCGAGATCAAGGCTCAACTCGCAGAGGAAGCCCAGCGCGATCGCCAGAAGGATTCGACGGGCTCCATCGAGCAATCCAACCGTCCGGCCTCGGATCAGCGTTCCAGCCTGTTCGGCAGTGCGCTCGCGGCCCTTCTCGTCTCACCCGCCCATGCGAGCGAGCGGCTGGTTGTCGCCCAGGCTGCCGGACGCAAAGAGGAGACGGTCATCACCCTGAAGCCGAGCGAAGGCGTTGAATACAAGCTGACGATGAAGGCGGGCGCCAAAGTGAACTTTTCTTGGGCCACCGACGGCGGCGTCGTGAACTACGACATGCACGGCACCCCGGCCGGGGGCGGCAAAGAAAAAAGTTACAAGCAGGGCCGCGGCGCCGCTGGCGACGAAGGCGTTCTGACCGCCGAAGGCGACGGAGGCCACGGCTGGTTCTGGCGCAATCGTGGCGCTAAGGACGTGACGATCACGCTGAAAACCAACGGCGCTTATGTCGAAATCAAACGAATGATCTAAACGGATGCCTGCCAGCCGGTCGATCGAGCGACCCGGCTGGCAGGCCTTGTCGGTAGCACTATACGGGTCTGCCCGACGCTGGTGCTCGGAGCAGGGTGCCCGGAAGCAAAAGGGTTTTTCGACCTCGAGGAACTCGCGTCGCAGGACGGCGCAACCGGGGCGATCTGGCAACGCGCGACGGGAGTAGTGCGGGGTCTACGATAGTGGCGCGAACGCCTAGCTCGCAGCGCGAGGCTATCAACAGAGAGAATCTTGAAGGCGACAATTCGACGATCATCGAGATGCCGAAGCTATTTGACTGGGGTCCAGCGAGGGACCAGATTGAAATAAAATAAGCAAAATCTGGGAGGTTTGCCGTGACATCGAGGGTCGGCCGGCTCTCAGGTCCAGCCGTCAAACGCCGCGCTCTCACGCGTCGAGCCGTCTTGATTGGTGTAAGCTCAACTCTCGCCGCGCCTTCTGTGCTCCGAGCTCAACAACCATTCCGCTTCGGCCTGACACCGGTGTTTCTGACCTCCGATCTCGAACTGCTCGAAGCGCTGCAGCGGTATCTCTCGACCGCCATGAACATGGAGGTCCAGCTTGTTTTGAAGCGGACCTATCAGGAGATTACGTCGCAGCTGATCTCAGGGCTGCTCGACGCCGCCTGGATCTGCGGGTTTCCCTTCGTGGCCTATCGTCGTGAGCTCGAACTGGTGGCTGTCCCCGTCTGGCGCGGCAAACCGACCTATCAGTCCTATCTTCTTGTTGGTGCTGATCGCGATGCGAGCTCGATCGCCGATCTACGCGGAGACATTCACGCGTTCTCTGACCCAGACTCCAACTCGGGATA
Source organism: Allobosea sp. 67-29 (assembly GCF_001898115.1). Classification (GTDB taxonomy): domain Bacteria; phylum Pseudomonadota; class Alphaproteobacteria; order Rhizobiales; family Beijerinckiaceae; genus Allobosea. Next base: position 39,141 of record NZ_MKSQ01000020.1, read on the forward strand.
TCTCGTGACACGGGCATTGTTGGCGGAGCGTAGAGCCAAGCCCCAGGATTTCTTTCGGCGAACCTTCTTCACGTACGGGCATCGAAACGTTGTTCGCGCGGTAGCCGCGGGCCTGGCTCAATCGGGTAGCGTGGATGGATACGTCTGGGAGGTGATGACGGAGACCGAGCCGGAGCTGACACGGCAAACTAGGCCTGCCTGGCGCTCTGCCTGGATGGGCTTCCCGCCCATCGCGACGTCCACCCCGAACGTCAGGAGTGACGGGATTGCGCGCCTGCGGCGGGCATTGATCGAAATGCCAGCTGATCAGACGGGTCGGGACGTTTTGGCTCTTCTGAGGCTCGATGGTTTCACGCCTGGGGAGCCTGCGCTTTTCGACAGCATCGCGGCCCGCGTGGATTTGGTGAGGGCACTCGGATGAGGCGAGCTTCGCTTGATCCGCGGCGCTGGCCGCTGGCTTTCAAGGCGCCTGTTCTCGTCGCAGTTTTCATGGTGGTGGTCAGTATCGTACTAACCAATGTCGTGCTGACGCGACTGCGCGAGACTCAGGAGCGACAGCTCGCGGCGATGTCGACGATCTACCTCAACGGCCTGGCCTCGGCAGTCATCCCGCATGTCTTGCGGGAGGATATCTGGGAGATCTTCGACATTATCGAGAGGGGAGCGACGCTCGAAGGTGGCTTCGGCCGCGCGAGCATCGTGGTCGTCGACAGCAAGGGAGAAACGCTTGCCGCAAGCGATCCCCGGCAAGCGCCTGTGCTCAGTCGGCAATCTGAACGAGATCGTGCATTCGATGGCGACGCGCTGCTTTTCGTCGACACTGGCAAGGGGCGCGCTTTCGCGCGGAGGCCTTTGCTCTACCAGGATCGCCGCATCGGCGAGATCTATGTTGACTATGATATCTCCCACCTGCTGCGCGAGCGCGGCGAGGTCCTCCGAACCCTGGTCGCCACAAACGCTGCAATCGCCTTGCTGCTGGCCGCCTTAGGCTACTGGATCATCAGGCGCATGCTCGGGCCGCTTGGCACCCTATCGAGGCACCTCGATCTCAGCGTCTCGGGGCCGGTACAGCCGATTCCTAAAGACGAAATCGTCGCGTCGACCCGCGAGTTCAGACGCCTGTTCATCCGCTTCAACGCGATGGCGCGTGCAGTCAACGAGCGCGAGGCGATTGCCAAAGAGCTGGCGAATGAGGAGCGGCTGGCCAGTCTCGGACGCCTGGCCTCCGGCATGGCCCATGAGATCAACAACCCTCTCGGCGGCCTGTTCAACGCGATCGACACGTTGAAGCGCCATGGCGACAAGCCGAAGGTTCGATCGATCTCGCTCGATTTGATTGAACGCGGCCTCAAGGGAATCCGGGACGTCGTCCGCTCGACGCTGGCGGCATATCGTGCCGATCGCGATCCACGCCATCTGGCCGCAAATGACCTCGATGATCTGCGATTGCTCGTTCGGCCAGAGATTGCCCGGCGCACATTGACACTGGATTGGCAAAACACGATCCAGGGCGAGTTGCCAATCGAGGCGACTGCGTTCCGTCAAATCGCGTTGAACCTGTTGCTCAATGCGATCGGTGTAAGCCCACCTGGCGGCCAGCTTTCAGTAATCTGCGCGATAGAAGGCGATCATTTGCTGCTGGAAGTCCACGATCAGGGGCCCGGCTTCAGCCCCGATGCCTATGCCGTTCTTGCCGGTGAGACCAGCAGCCCAGTTCCGTTCGGTGAAGGGGCGGGGCTCGGATTATGGGTCACGCGTCGTCTCCTCGAGGAGATGGGAGGTCAGGTGGTGATCGCCAGGTCACCGCTTGGAGGTGCCTTGATCCGCATGACAATCCCCCTGCGCGCAAAAGAGGAGCTTCGCGATGTCGCTTGAACGTTGCGCCATCGGCTTGATCGAGGACGATCCGATCATGGGGGAATCTCTTGTCCAGAGGCTCGCCATTGAAGGTGCCGATGTCACCTGGTGGAAGACCAAAGCGGAGGCTGTGCAGGGACTCTCGAAGCGCCGGCCGCAGGCGGTGATCTGCGATCTCAAGCTGCCAGACGGCAATGGCGAGGAGATCTTCCTTGAGACCGTGAAGTCCGAACGAGCTCCCCCATTCCTGTTTATGACGGCCTTCGGAGAGATTGATCAGGCGGTGCGGTTGATGCGGTGTGGCGCGGCGGATTACGTCACAAAGCCCTTCGAGATGTCGGTATTCCTTGAGCGCTTGGAGACCTTGGTTGATCCGGCTGAGCCGGAGGGCGAGGGGCTTCTCGGCGTATCGCCTGCAATGCGCGCGCTCGAAAGCACTCTCATGCGACTGGCCAGGGTCAGCGCTCCGGTCCTGCTCACGGGTGAGACCGGGTGCGGCAAGGAGGTTTGCGCCCGGTTGCTACATGCGTCCCGTGGGACAGCCGGGCCGTTCATGGCCGTGAACTGCGCCGCTATTCCGTCGGACCTCATGGAGAGCGAGCTCTTCGGGCATGAGAAGGGCTCTTTCTCGGGCGCTCACGCCCGCCATCTTGGCTACGCTGAGCGGGCTGGTGCGGGAACCCTGTTTCTCGACGAGATCGGCGATCTCGCGCCGAAGCTTCAGGCAAAGCTCCTGCGGCTTCTGGAGGATCGCAATTTCAGCCGGGTGGGTGGCGAGCAGATCGTTCCGTTCAGGGCAAGAGTAGTTTGTGCCACCAATGCAGACCTGCATCGGAAGGTGAGGGAAGGGACATTCCGCGAAGACCTCCTCTATCGCATCAATGTCGTGCATGTTCCCGTTCCACCGCTGCGCGATCGAAATGAAGACGTGATCTGGCTGATCAATCGCTTCGTGGCGGAATTCGCGAGCGAGATGGGAGAGCGCGTTCAAGGTGCCAGCGCGCTGACCCTGGAAGCTGCGCTCGCCCATAGTTGGCCTGGCAATGTGCGCGAGCTCCGCAACCGGGTGGAACGTGCGGTTGCTCTGAGCGACGGACCGTTGCTGATGCCGGGTGATCTGTTTCCTGATCTCGAAACTGCCTTCAAACCGTCTCAGCGGGAGGGGTTGGAGGGCATTCGCGACGAAGCCGAGCGGCGCCATATTGCCCGTGTTCTCTCTGAAAACGATGGAGCAGTGCTTGCTACCGCGAAGGCACTTGGGGTCTCCCGGACCACACTTTGGGAAAAGATGAGACGGTACGGCCTGGGATCCGCGAGAGATTGAGACTGCAGATAAACCGTGGTCTTTGACACGGTTTTGTCTTTGCGGTATTCGTGGGGCATCTCACGGATTGCAATGCATGAGCTCTCGACGCCGGACGGTCCGATATATCTCGACCGAGTACACGCCTGGTGAAGCGGCGCGTGCGACCGGCGTTTCGGTCGAGTTGCAGCGTGATTGGAAGCGACGCGGCTATTTGGCCTCGCGGGACGATGGAAAGCACAGCAGGTACACATTCGAAGACCTGAGCCATATGCTCGCGCTCAAGTCCTTTTCGGATGCGGGGATCGGACTTCGGGTCGCCGCCACGCCGCTCGGTAGCGACGGCTTCCGCAACGCGGAAACGGCGGCGAGCATGGCCATGTTGCCGATGCTCGGCTTCGCCAATTATGCGGTCGGGACGACTGATCCCCGCCACAGGATCGGCCGCTATGTGATCGTCGATAGCGCCGGGGTCTGTCGGACGGACAGTCTCGATGAGTATGAGCGAGAGCGGGGAACGCTTCAGCCCGGTGGGCCGGTTACAATTGTTTTCGACACGAAGAAGGCGGCCGAAGCGATCCTGGCGAAACTCGATCGCCCGCATCTGGTCGTTGAGACCACGGACCTGGACGAGTGAGAAGCGCGATGCCAAGCATGGATGCCCTCACTGCGATTGTCGCCACTCCGACCGTGTTGAGCTTGATCGGGGTCCTCGGGCTCGTGCTTGCCATGCGCCTGCGGCGGCTCAAATGGCGGGATTTCGAGATTTCTTTCGGTCGCGACGACGGCGAGCAGCCGACGAACTCTTCGCGCTGATTGCAGGGTCTGGATTTCCTTACTTTCGCAACCGCAGCATGTTCGAGAATTCGAACATGCTCAGATCGACCATGATCCTTAGGCCACTGTTTTTGTTAAGGACTTCGGCCTTCTGAGCCCTGGCACGGGGCCTGCAATCACCTCCTACCGCTCACGAGAAGCTGGCTGGAGGAACCTCAATGAAGAAGTGCGATCTGATGGTCGATCTCGGCCGCCGCCGGTTCCTGTCAGGAGCGGGGTTCGCCGCGGCAGGCGCCGCTGCGACGACGATCGTTTCCGCGCCGGCTCAGGCAAAACCCGCTGCCGCGCTGGTCGAGTATCCCGCCAACAAGCTCGGAACTGTCGCAGAGCTCAAGGTCAACGAGCCGAAGGATGTTGCCTATCCCGATGATGATGCGCCGGGCGTGCTGATCAAGCTCGGCAAGCGCGTTCCGGGAGGCGTCGGCCCTGACGGCGATATCGTCGGCTTCTCGACCGTCTGCCCGCACAAGGGCTTTCCGCTCGCGTTCAACGCGACCGACAAGACGCTGAACTGCCCCGGGCATTACTCCCGCTTCGATTGCGAGGCTGGCGGCCAGCAGGTTTGGGGGCAGTCGACCCAGAACCTGCCGCAATATGCGCTGCGGGTCGAAGCCAATGGCGACATCGTGGCTGAGGGGCTCGACGAGCTGCTCTACGGCCGCCTGTCCAACGTGCTCTGAGGGAGAAGGCCATGACCTATAAGCGTCAGATCGATCGCCTCCCCATCGTCCCCGCGGACGCCAAGGAGCACAACGTCACCTGCCATTTCTGCATCGTCGGATGCGGCTACAAGGCCTACACCTGGGACATCAATCGGCAGGGCGGCACGGATCCGAGTCAGAACAAGTTCAAGGTCGACCTTGCCCAGCAGCAAGGGGCCGACAGCAGCGCCTGGTATTCGCCGTCGATGTACAACATCGTCAAGCAGGACGGTAAGGACGTCCACTTGGTCATCATGCCGGACAAGAACTGCGTGGTGAATTCGGGCCTCGGCTCGGTTCGCGGCGCCCGCATGGCGGAGACTTCATTCTCGGAGGCGCGTTCGACACAGCAGCAGCGCCTCACGCACCCGATGGTCTGGCGCTACGGCGCGATGTCGCCGACGTCCTGGGATGATGCGCTCGATCTCGTGGCCCGGGTCACGTGCCAGATCGTCAAGGATCAGGGCGAGGACGGGCTTTTCGTCTCCGCTTTCGACCATGGCGGCGCCGGGGGCGGCTACGAGAACACCTGGGGCACCGGCAAGCTCTATTTCGGCGCCATGAAGGTGAAGAATATCCGGATCCACAACCGGCCCGCCTACAATTCCGAGGTCCACGCCACGCGCGACATGGGCATCGGCGAGCTCAACAACTGCTACGAGGATGCGGAGCTCGCCGACACGATCGTCGTGGTGGGCGCCAATCCGCTGGAGACCCAAACCAACTATTTCCTGAACCATTGGGTGCCGAACCTGCGTGGCACGTCGATGGACAAGAAGCGCGCCGAGCTTCCGAATGAGGCTCATCCCCCTGCGCGGATCGTTATCATCGATCCGCGGCGCACCGTCACGGTCAACGCCTGCGAGGTGGAGGCCGGCAAGGACCGGGTGATGCACCTGGCCATCAACTCGGGCAGCGATCTTGCGCTGTTCAATGCCTGGATGACGTACATCGCCGAGAAGGGTTGGCTCGACCGGGCACTGATTGCCGCCTCGACCAACGGCTTCGACAAGATGGTCGCGGCCAACAAGACGACCTTGGAGCAAGCTGCCGCTCTGACCGGTCTTACCGTCGACCAGATCCGCCAGTCGGCGGAATGGATCGCGTCGCCAAAGGAAGGCAATGCGCGTCGCCGCACCATGTTCGCCTACGAGAAGGGCCTGATCTGGGGCAATGACAACTACCGCACCAACGGCGCGCTCGTGAATGTCGCTCTCGCCACCGGCAACATCGGTCGGCCGGGAGGTGGCTGCGTGCGTCTGGGCGGCCACCAGGAAGGCTACTCGCGTCCGTCCGATGCCCATGTCGGTCGCCCGGCGGCATACGTCGACAAGCTCCTGATCGAGGGCAAGGGGGGCGTTCACCACATCTGGGGGTGCGACCACTACAAGACGACGCTCAATGCCTACCAGTTCAAGAGAACCTACAAGAAGCGCACTGACCTGGTGAAGGAGGCCATGGACTCGGTCCCGTTCGGTGACCGTACGGCGCTGGTCAACGCCATCGTCGAGGCGATCAAGAAGGGCGGCCTGTTCTCGGTCGATATGGACATCATACCGAGCCAGATCGGGCAGGCGTCGCATGTCTGGCTCCCGGCCGCGACCTCCGGCGAAATGAACCTGACCTCCATGAATGGCGAGCGTCGTATGCGCCTCGTCGAGCGCTACATGGACCCGCCTGGACAGGCGATGCCCGATTGTCTGATCGCGGCCCGCATCGCCAACAACATGGAGCGCGTCTTCCGGGAGATCGGCATGGCCCAGGTCGCCGACAACTTCAAAGGCTTCGATTGGAAAACCGAGGAAGACGCTTTCATGGACGGCTATCATGCCCATGAGAAGGGCGGAGAGCACGTCACCTATGCTCGCCTGAAGGCGATGGGCACGAATGGCTTCCAGGAGCCGGCGACCGGCTTCGCGGACGGCAAGATCATTGGCACGAAGCGGCTTTTCGCTGACGGTAAATTCGGCGGCAAAGACGGCAAGGCGACCTTCATGGAGACGCAGTGGCGTGGTCTCCAGGCTGCCGGCAAGCAGGCCGAGAAGGACAAATTCCCGTTCCTGATAAACAATGGGCGGGCCAACCTGATCTGGCAGAGCGCCTATCTCGACCAGAAGAACGACTTCGTCATGGACGCCCAGCCGTATCCCTTCATCGAGCTGAACCCAGCCGACATGACCGAGCTCGGTCTCAAGGACGGGGATCTCGTCGAGGTCTACAATGACAATGGCTCGACGCAGGCCATGGCCTATCCGACGCCTTCGGCGAAGCGAAAGCAGGCCTTCATGCTGTTCGCGTTTCCCACTGGCGTCCAAGGCAATGTCGTCTCGCCAGGCGTCAATGAGTTCGTGATCCCGAACTACAAGCAGACCTGGGGCAACATCCGGAAGATCGCGAGCGCGCCGGAGAATACCAGGCATCTGTCCTTCAAGAGCCGCGAATACGCGGTCTGACGTCGTCACGATGAGCGGGTCGGACGCATGCGCGACCCGCTCATTTCCCGTCGCTTCCAGCTCGCAGGTTGCCCATGACCGCTCCTGTTGCGGCGGAAGCATTGCTCGCGGCTCCAGCCGTCGATCATGCTTCCGTCACTCTCTCGATCCCGGAAGCATGCGCTCGCGCATCGGCCTATGCCGCGCCGTTGATCGAGGCCGACATTGTCCCGGTCGCGCAGGCGACGGGCCGTACGCTTGCCGAGCCCGTTGTGGCGTTGGTCGCGACTCCGCCCTTCACCCAGTCCGCCATGGACGGTTATGCCGTGGTGGCGCGTGACGGGATTGCGGTCGGAGCCCGCATTCAGGTCGTCGGTCGTGTTCCCGCTGGCAGTCGCGGGGGCAAGATCGCTCGTGGCCAAGCGACCCGGCTATTCACCGGAGCCCCGATTCCCGAGGGGGCCGACGCCGTCGTCATGCAAGAGCATGTCGATCGCGATGGCGATGTCATCGTCCTGCGTCGCCCGATCCGGGCGGGAGACAATATCCGGATCAAGGGCGAGGACGTTCAACCGCTTGAGACCCTTCTCCAAGTGGGCGAGCGTCTCGATGCCCGCCATGTCGCCCTTGCCGCCGCGCAGGGCATCGGCACCTTCAAGGTACGCGCACGGCCGCGTGTGGCCGTGATCTCGACGGGAGACGAGCTCCGACAGGCCGCTGACGCACTCGAACCCAGCGCGATCTATGATTCCAACCGGCCAATGCTGCTCGCCTTGATCGAGCAATCAGGCCTGGTGCCAATCGACGGTGGCTGGGTTCCTGACCGCCCTGAAATGATCGCCGATCGACTTCAGTGTGCGGCCGAGCGAGCCGACCTCGTAATCACCAGCGGGGGCGCCTCCCTCGGCGAGGAGGACCATGCACTTGAAGCGCTGGAGCGGGCAGGAGGCAGCGGCGAAACCCTCAAGATCGCCTTGAAGCCCGGCAAGCCCGCCGTCGTCGGTCGCATCCGTACCGCGGCGTACCTGGGCCTGCCCGGAAATCCGGTTTCGAGCCTAGTCTGCTGGCTGCTGCTGGGCCGAACGATGACTTGCTCCCTTGAGGGGCGGGAGCTTCCACGGCGGCTCGGCTTTCCCTTACCGAGCAAGTCAGCCTTTGCTCGCCGCGCAGGCCGAACTGAGTTCGTTCCGGTCAAACTCGTCGACGGTCCCGAGGGCCTTGGCGTCGAAATCTTTGGCCGGGGCGGCTCTGCCCGGTTGCAACCCCTCGCTGAAGCCGACGGTTTGGCCGAGATCGCTGCGGAGAACGGCGGCGTTCGTCCCGGAGACGTGATCCTGTTTCATCCGCTTCGTGGCGCTTTCGCCATCTGACCCTTTCATCATCGGAGATCCATCGACCATGAATCGCCTCTGGCCTGTGCTTGCCTTGCTCGCAGCTTCGCCGTCCGTTGCCTTTGCCCAGGACATTTCGGCGGGCGAGCGCTCCTGGAACAAATGCCGTGCCTGCCACCAGATAGGTGAAACCGCGAAGAACGGCGTCGGGCCAGAACTCAACGGGTTGTTCGGCCGGCATTCCGGATCAGTCGAGGGCTACAGCTATTCGAGCGCCAACAAGAACTCGGGCATCACCTGGGACGAGGCGACATTCGCCGTCTACATCAAGGATCCGAAGGCCAGGATTCCAGGAACCAAGATGGTGTTCGCCGGGATAAAGAATGATCAGGAGATCAAAGACCTGACCGCTTTCCTCAAGCAGTTCGACAAGGATGGAAAGAAGGCTCCGTGAGCAAATATCACGTTCGCTCGCGGCCGATTGTGTTGAAGAAGTGGGCGCCGGGTCGGCTATCGACGAAGGCAGGGTGATCGGTGAGAGGGCGCTCGCCCCTCATGCCGGCTGGGGCGGCGCTCCCATCGGCATCAGCTTTGCCATTTTCCTGAGGTTCTGGGCGGTGGCTGCGAGGAGGAACTCGTCGCGTGCGCCACAAGGTCCTCGCAGCCGCAAACGATCGAGTTTGAGGATGCGTTTCAGATGGGCGAAGAGCATTTCGACCTTCTTCCGCTCGCGTCGTGAGGTTGCGTAGGCATCGGTGGCGGCGATGTCACGCGCCATGTCGCGGGCGCCTTCATGGATGGAGCGGAGGACCTTGCGGGCTGGGTCTTTCGGACAGCACCGCGGCTTCAAGGAGCAGGCGTCGCAGTCACGCTTCATGGCCCGGTAGCGCATGAGGCCCTCGCGATCGACGCCGTCACGCGGCACCGCGAAGGCGCGACGGAACTGTCGAAGCTCCTTGCCGCCCGGGCAGATGTAAAGATCGCCCTCATGGTCGTAAGCGAAGTCAGAGCGGCTGAAGGAGCCGTCACGGCGCTGCGATCTGTCGAAGACCGGGATATGCGGCTCGATCCCGCGCTCATGCACCAGCCAGGCGAGGTTCTCGGCCGAGCCGTAGCCGGCATCCGCCACCAGTTTCTCGGGCCAGGTGCCGAAGCGGTCCTGCGTCCGCTCGACCATGGTTCGCGCAGCCCCGACCTCGGCCTGGCGCACGGCCGTGGTCGCCTCCACGTCCATGATGACGGCATGCTTCAGGTCGATCAGATAGTTGGTCGCATAAGCGAAGAAGGCCTGCCCGCCATGGGCCGCGGTCCAGCGCGCTGCCGGGGCGGCCGGCGAGATGAACTTCGGCACGACCGGGGTCGCCGCGCCGAAGGCGGCATCGTCCAACACGGCGAGATACTCGCGCACGGCATGGTGCGAGACCTCGGGAGGCAAACCGTCCTTGCCGGGCACGCCGTCTTGACGGTTGGCGTCTGCCTTGATCAGGCTGGCGTCGACCGCGAAGCCCTCGCCGCCGACCAGCCCTTCCGCCATGCAGCGCCGAACCGTCGTCTCGAACACTTCGCGCAGCAGATCGCTGTCGCGGAAGCGGCCGTGCCGGTTCTTCGAGAAGGTTGAGTGATCGGGCACATCACCATCGAGCCCGAGCCGGCAAAACCACCGATAGGCGAGGTTCAGATGGACCTCGTCGCAGAGCCTGCGCTCGGAGCGGATGCCGAAGCAGTAGCCGACGATCAGCATCCGGATCATCAGCTCCGGATCGATCGAGGGGCGGCCGGTGTCGCTGTAGAACGGACGCAGATGCGCGCGGACGCCGGACAGGTCGACGAAGCGGTCGATCGCGCGCAGCAGGTGCTGAGGCGGGACATGCCGCTCCAGGCTGAACTCGTAGAACAGCGCCTCCTGCGCCACTGTTCGTTCGCCCATCATCGGCCGCCCCTCCCAAGGACAACTGAATCAGGACTTCAGTCTCGTAGCAACGCCCACTTCTTCAACACAATCGGCCCTTGGCTGACATTCGGAGCATCAGCCTCCGGGTAGTCGAAGAAAGGATACGCTTCTCGCGATAATTTGTGCCTGTGGACATTTGCGACAGCATGTTGCCGGGCGACGCAGGGGCAGCCTAAATAATGAGCGTCCGCCCCTGTCTGTTTCTCAGTGAACCTCTCATGGTCGCCTATCCACTTTTCGTCTACAGCAAGAAGGATGTCGGCCGAGCAGGCAGAAAACTCGCCGGTGATCTTGTCTGGAATACTGAAACACAGGACGAAATTCGTCATGCCTTTGCTGTCGCGAATAGTTGGCCCGACTCACATGCGGCGCCGATGCGCCGCATACACGCTGAGTTAATCGCGAAGGTCAGGAAGCTCGGTCTCAAACAGACCTCTGGAATCAGCGCAGCCCGACTAAAGCGCATGACGTCCATCCGGAAGAAGCTCCGGAAAATCAATATCGGACTGGAAGCGATTCAAGACCTGGGTGGTTGCCGAGCAATCCTGCCGCGGATGGAGGACGTGCAACGACTCGTGAACGCCTACGGTGACAGTTGCCGCCACATAATCTTTGACCAGAACAACTACATCGCAGAACCGAAGCCAGGCGGTTACCGCAGCCATCACCTCAAGCTCAAATTCACCGGCAGCGGGGAGGTAGAGCACTTCTCGGGGCGCCGGATCGAAGTGCAGGTTAGAACGCAACTTCAACACACTTGGGCGACGGCTGTCGAGGCTGTCGGTTTAATCCGAGGTGAGGATCTCAAAGGGGGCGCCGGTAACGGAGATTGGCTGCGCCTGTTCGAGTTGGTGTCATCGGAGTTCGCAGAGCACGAGAATTGCTCGCCCGTCCCAGGTGCGCCAGTCGGCAGGCCGCGACGCCAAGAGATTCTCGATCTCGATCGCAGACTTGGAGCCGCTGCGACGTTAGACAATCTGAGCTGACCTGAGACCCTGATCTTCCTCCATGAATGGGTAGAGTCTGTCGCGAAGG
>NZ_MKSQ01000021.1 GCF_001898115.1 Allobosea sp. 67-29
AAGAGAAGTTTTCGCGGACGAAGCCGCACTGCAACATTGGAACGATTGGTCACGTTGACCATGGCAAGACGTCATTGACGGCTGCGATCACGAAGGTTCTGGCTGAGTCGGGCGGCGCGTCGTTCACGGCGTATGACCAGATCGACAAGGCGCCTGAGGAGAAGGCGCGCGGCATCACGATCTCGACGGCGCACGTCGAGTACGAGACGCCGAACCGTCACTACGCCCACGTCGACTGCCCCGGCCACGCCGACTACGTGAAGAACATGATCACGGGCGCGGCGCAGATGGACGGCGCGATCCTGGTGGTGTCGGCGGCGGACGGCCCGATGCCGCAGACCCGCGAGCACATCCTGCTGGCACGCCAGGTCGGCGTTCCCGCGCTGGTGGTGTTCATGAACAAGGTCGACCTGGTCGACGACGCCGAGCTGCTGGAGCTCGTCGAGATGGAGATCCGCGAGCTCCTCTCGAAGTACGACTTCCCCGGCGACGACATCCCGATCACCAAGGGCTCGGCCAAGGCCGCGCTGGACAACGTCACGCCGGAGATCGGCCATGACGCGGTGATCGCGCTGATGAAGACGGTCGACGACTACATCCCGCAGCCGGAGCGTCCGGTCGACCAGCCGTTCCTGATGCCGGTCGAGGACGTGTTCTCGATCTCGGGCCGCGGCACGGTGGTGACGGGCCGCGTCGAGCGCGGCATCGTGAAGGTCGGCGAGGAAATCGAGATCGTCGGCCTGAAGGACACGCAGAAGACGACGGTGACCGGCGTCGAGATGTTCCGCAAGCTGCTGGACCAGGGCCAGGCTGGCGACAACATCGGCGCGCTGCTGCGCGGCACGAAGCGCGAGGACGTGGAGCGCGGCCAGGTGCTGTGCAAGCCGGGCTCGGTGAAGCCGCACACGAAGTTCAAGGCCGAGGCCTACATCCTGACCAAGGAAGAGGGCGGCCGCCACACGCCGTTCTTCACCAACTACCGCCCGCAGTTCTACTTCCGCACGACGGACGTGACCGGCGTGGTCTCGCTGCCCGAGGGCACGGAGATGGTGATGCCGGGCGACAACATCTCGATGGAGGTGACGCTGATCGCCCCGATCGC
>NZ_MKSQ01000022.1 GCF_001898115.1 Allobosea sp. 67-29
GACAGGGAGGTGGTCATGACACTCAGCAGAATCCTGATGACCGCGTGGCTCGTCGGTGCGACGGTCACAGCCCCCGCTTTCGCCCAGCAACCCACACCGCGCGAGCCGCCCTGCGCCGATCGCAGCCATGTCGTCGGCCAGCTTCGCGACACCTTCGGCGAACGCATGATCGGCAGCGGGCTGGCCGAGAGCGGTGTCCTGTTCGAGCTCTATGTCGGGCCGACCGGCAGTTGGACCCTGCTCGCCACCAACCCCGCCGGCAGAAGCTGCTTCGTCGGCGCAGGGGAAGCCTGGGAGCCTCTGCCGGAACAGGATCTGTTCGCAGCGCGGTAGACCGCCTTGGCAATCCCGTTCGGATCACCTAATGGAGCCGCCACCGGGCTTCCATCCCGTTCGTAAGCGTCTCACGTCAGGCAACGCACCATTCGGCCAAGTCGTATCGGATGCCTCCGAACGGCCTGCCTCTTGCGAAAGCCTGACTTATGTCCAGCCCTGCCTTCCCTCGCCTCCCCGCCCGCTATGCCGGCGTGGTGATGCCCTTCTTCCTGTCGATCCTGATGACCTTCGTCGTCTCCGGCATCTCGACCGTGAAGGCCCTCGGCTTCACAGCAGAGTTCCTCTGGACCTGGCCCGGCGCCTGGGCCCTGTCCTGGCTCGTCGCCTTCCCGACATTGCTCCTCGTGCTGCCGCTCGTCCGGCGCCTCGTCGCGCTCGTGGTGGCGCCGCCGGCCTGATCGCTTACGCCGAAAGGTGGAGGGCGACCTCGCGCCGATGCGGCATCCGGCGGTGCTCGAACAGATAGATGCCCTGCCAGGTGCCGAGCGCGAGGCGCCCGCCCATCACCGGGATCGAGAGCGAGACCGGCGTCAGCGCCGCCTTGATATGGGCAGGCATGTCGTCCGGTCCCTCGTCGCGATGAACGAGATAGGCCATCGCCGGATCATCCGCCGGCGGCACCAGCCTGCGGAAGAACGCGTCGAGATCGCGGCGCACATCCGGGTCGGCATTCTCCTGGATCAGCAGCGAACAGGAGGTGTGACGCACGAACAGCGTCAGCAATCCGCTCGCCTCGCCGCTGTCCCTCACGAAGGAAACGACGCGGTCGGTGAACTCGTAAAGCCCCGGCCCGCGCGTCTCGACGCTCAGGATCGTCTGCCGCGCCATCAGCGCTCGGTCAGCGCGAGCTTGGCGCCGAGCGCGACGAAGGCGGCGGCGAAGCTCCGGCGCAGCCAGGCCATCACCGCCGGGCGGCTGATGACCTTGTCGCGCATCGCCGCGGCGAAGAGCCCGTAGAGCGCGAAGACGATGAAGGTCATCGCCATGAACACGCCCGAGAGTTCCAGCATGCGCGCGCCCGGGTTGGCCTCGCCGGCCACGATGAACTGCGGCAGGAAGGCGACGAAGAAGATCGAGAGCTTGGGGTTGAGCAGGTTGAGCGCAAGCCCGTCGCGCAGCACGAGCCAGGCCGAGCGCGCATCCGCCTTGGTCTCGACCTTGAGCGCGCCATGCTCCTTGAGCGTCTGCCAGGCCATGTAGAGCAGATAGGCGACGCCGGCATATTTCACGATGGCGAAAGCAAGTGCGCTGGCATGCAGCAGCGCCGCGATCCCCATCATCGCCGCGATCAGATGCGGCACGATGCCGATCGTGCAGGCGAAGGCGGCGAGCACGCTCGCCCGCGAGCCGCGCGTCAGCCCGGCAGCGATGGTGTAGATCGCGCCCGTGCCGGGTGAAGCGACGATGATCAGCGAGGTCAGCAGGAATTCGGGGGACATCAGGAACTCAGCCCTTCGAAGATGCCGCCGATGACGGCGACGACCGCCTCGCCGGTTGCCACGGCAACGGTCCCCACGCCTTGGACCACGGCCCCGGCCACATCGACCGTGACGGTTCCCGCGATATCGAGCGCGCCGCCGATGATGTCGGCCGTGGCGGACCCCGTTTCCTGCTTCGGCTCGCTCTGGGCTTGTGCCTGGAGCGCGGTCTGGGCGGCCTCGATCTCTTCGGGCGTTGGGATACCGGTCATCTGCTCTCCTCCGACGGAAGCACTGATCTTCAAAGCGACTTTAGCAGAACTGTGGCGGAACCAAACGCGCGTAACGGCAGGCAGAGGCTTGACGCCTGCCTCGAATCAGAAAATGTTTATGCTTTGTTCCAGGCCAGGAGGCAGCAGTGGCTACCAATACCGGTAAAGGGCACCGTCAAGGTGCCGTGACGGGCAGAACGCAGTTTCAACAGCCGAATGGAGATTGGCAGAAGCGCGACGAGCGCACCGGCCATTTCATGGAACGCAAGGACAGCCCCGGACCGTTCAAAGGGGTAGCCAAAGAGCCGGATGGGCGCGACACGAAGAATAGCTAGGGCATGTTGATCTTGCTCGGAAACACGGCGTCATCCCGGGCTTGACCCGGGATCCATGCCGGAGCGCTTCCGGTTGAGGTTCAGGCATGGATCCCGGATCTCCGCTTCGCTGCGTCCGGGATGACCTGTCGCTGATATGCAATTGCTGGAAATGAAGAAGGGCGCCAATGGCGCCCTTCGTTTTATCTCAGTTGTCGAGGAAGCTCCTGAGCTTCCGGCTCCGGCTCGGATGCTTCAGCTTGCGCAGCGCCTTCGCCTCGATCTGGCGGATACGCTCACGGGTGACGCTGAACTGCTGACCGACCTCTTCGAGCGTATGGTCGGTGTTCATGCCGATGCCGAAGCGCATGCGCAGCACGCGCTCCTCGCGCGGCGTGAGCGAGGCCAGCACGCGGGTCGTCGTCTCGCGCAGGTTCGACTGGATCGCGGCGTCGATCGGCAGGATCGCGTTCTTGTCCTCGATAAAGTCGCCGAGATGCGAATCTTCCTCGTCGCCGATCGGGGTTTCCAGCGAGATCGGCTCCTTGGCGATCTTCAGGACCTTGCGCACCTTCTCCAGCGGCATGGCCAGCTTCTCGGCCAGTTCCTCCGGGGTCGGCTCGCGGCCGATCTCGTGCAGCATCTGGCGCGAGGTCCGCACGATCTTGTTGATCGTCTCGATCATGTGCACGGGGATGCGGATCGTGCGGGCCTGGTCGGCGATCGAGCGGGTGATCGCCTGCCGGATCCACCAGGTCGCGTAGGTCGAGAACTTGTAGCCCCGGCGGTACTCGAACTTGTCGACCGCCTTCATCAGGCCGATATTGCCCTCCTGGATCAGGTCGAGGAACTGCAGGCCGCGGTTCGTGTACTTCTTGGCGATCGAGATCACGAGGCGCAGGTTGGCCTCGATCATCTCCTTCTTGGCCTGACGGGCCTCGCGCTCGCCCTTCTGGACCATCAGCACGATCTTGCGGAATTCCTGGATCTCCAGCCCGGTCTCGGAGGCGAGCGTGTGCACCTCCTCGCGCAGGTCCTTGATCCGGTCCTTCTCGGCCGCGACGAATTCCTTCCAGCCGCGCGAGCCGAGCTTCGACACCCGTAGCAGCCATTTCGGGTCGAGCTCGCCGCCGACATGCTGCTTCAGGAAATCGTCGCGCGCGACGCCATAGCTCTCGGCGAGGCGCAGCAGGCGCGTCTCATGGCCGATCAGGCGCTTGTTGATGTCGTAGAGCTGCTCGACCAGCGCCTCGATGCGGTTGTTGTTGAGCGAGAGCGACTTCACCGCGGTGATGATGTCGTCCTTGAGCTTCTTGTACTTGCGGTCCTGCGACGGCGAGAGTTTGGTGTTCTCCAGCCGGTTGGCGATGTCCTGGTCCTGCAGGCGGCGCAGCTTCTTGTAGTCGTCGGCGATGGCGTTGAAGGTTTCGAGCACGCGCGGCTTCAGCTCGGACTCCATGGCCGAGAGCGACACGTTGTTCTCCATGTCGTCGTCGTCCATCTCCGGCGGGGTCTCCCCCTCCGCGGTCTCGGCCTGCTCGCCTTCCTCGGCCTCTTCCTCGCCGGCGACGGTCGGATTCTTGCCGTCGGGGCCGGCATAGGTCGCTTCGAGATCGATGATGTCGCGCAGCAGCACCTTGCCGTCGACGAGCTCGTCGCGCCAGATGATGATCGCCTGGAAGGTCAGCGGGCTCTCGCAGAGCCCCGCGATCATCGCCTCGCGGCCGGCCTCGATGCGCTTGGCGATGGCGATCTCGCCCTCGCGGGAGAGAAGCTCCACCGAGCCCATCTCGCGCAGATACATCCGCACCGGATCGTCGGTGCGCTCGCTCGGCTCGAGATTGCGCTTGGTCTCGGTCGGCAGGGTCTGGCGCGAGGCCTCGACCAGGTCGCCGCCCTCGACCTCGTCCTCGTCGGCCGCGCCGTTTTCCTTGCGGTTGGCGCGCTCTTCGCCGGCGGCTTCCGGGTCCT
The DNA here is from genome assembly GCF_001898115.1 of Allobosea sp. 67-29. Taxonomy (GTDB): domain Bacteria; phylum Pseudomonadota; class Alphaproteobacteria; order Rhizobiales; family Beijerinckiaceae; genus Allobosea. Next base: position 4,312 of record NZ_MKSQ01000022.1, read on the forward strand.
CGTTGTCGACGACGTTGATGCCCTGCTCGCTGAGCTGGCCGAGCACGTCCTCGATCTGTTCCGAGGAGAATTCCTCCGAAGGCAGAACCTCGTTCAGTTCGTCATAGGTGACATAGCCGCGCTTCTTCGCGAGCTTGATCATCCGCCTTACGGCCTGATCGGTCAGGTCGAGCAGGGGGCCGTCGGTCGTCGGGGGGGCATCCGGCACGACCTGATCGGTCTTTTCCCGTTCGCTCGCTTTCGTCGCCATCAATCAGCGCTCCGCATTCGCGCGCCGGCCTCGGAGACAAGGCTCCATACCGACGCATAAAAGGGCGGCGCGACCGCAGGCCCGGCGCGCTCACCCACCCAAATCACTCACCTGCAGATGGCACGCAACGTCGTTGACGAATCGTGAACCACCCTGCAGCTTGCGCACGCATCGACGGCTCCCGCCATTCGCTGGGCAATCAATCCTCGGACATGGCCTCCGTGCCTTCGATCGTCTCGAGGCGGGCCTTTACGTCCTTGATCCAGGCGAAATTGGCTTCGGTCGCTTCGTCAGCCAATGCGCGCTCGGCTGCTCTCAACTCGCTATTTAGCGTTCGCGCGCGATGATGCAAGACGAGCGCTTGATGAATCGAGTCGAAAACCGATTCAGGATCAGCGTCTTGCGCAAGTTTTCTCCGTTCGGCCGGTCCGGTCACCGCCATGAGCTGGTTATAGGCCTCCCGCACCCGCGGTTGCGCCAGGCGATTCGCCAGGGTCTCGCGGTCGAGCGCATCTTCCACCGCGTCGAGCAGCGCCTGCCGCAGGCGCTCCGCCGCCGGCCCGTCGAGCGATAATTCCGCGATCTCGTCGACACAGCGCAGGATGAGCTCGGGATGGCTCGCCAGCGCCAGCAGGATGAAGGCTTCGCGCGTATCCTCGCCGCGCAGCTTCGTCACCAGCCGCGATTGCGTCAGCGCGCTCGAAGCCCGCAAGGGGCCGGCGAGCCAGGGCGGAACCTGCCGGAAGCCACCGCGCCCTGCCCCGCCGCCGCCACGCCCACGCTGGAAATGGCCCTCCCGCCCACCACGCTCGCCACGCGTCGGAGCGGCGCTGGCGAAGAGCTGAGCGAGCCGCTCGTCCATTTCGCGGCGGTAGTGCTTGCGCGTCGTCTCATCGCGGATCTGCCCGAGTGGCTCCTTCAGGCGCCGCTCAAATGCCGCGCGCCGCTCCGGCGTGTCGAGCGGGCCGGCCTCGACCTCGCGCTGCCAGAGCATGTCGACCAGTGGACGCGCCGCCGCGACCACCTCTGCGATCGCCTGCCGTCCACCCGAGCGAGCGAGGTCGTCGGGATCCTGCCCGTCCGGCAGCAGCGCGAAGGAGAGCGACTTGCCGGGTTCGAGCATCGGCAGCGCGATATCGATCGCGCGGCTCGCGGCCTTGCGGCCCGCCTTGTCGCCGTCGAGGCAGATCACCGGCTCGTCGGCCATGCGCCAGAGCAGGCCGAGCTGGTCCTCGGTCAGCGCCGTACCGAGCGGCGCCACCGTCTGCGGAAAGCCCGAGAGCGACATCGCGATGACGTCGACATAGCCCTCCACCACGATCACCTGCCCGGTGTCGTGCGAGGCCTTGCGGGCGTTGTGGTGGTTGAACAGCAGATGGCCCTTGTGGAAGAGCGGCGTCTCCGGCGAGTTCAGATATTTCGCCGCAACCTCCGAACTCATCGCCCGCCCGCCGAAGGCAACGACGCGGCCGCGCGCGTCATGGATCGGGAACATCACCCGGTCGCGGAAGCGGTCATAAGGCACCGCGATCTCTTCGCCATGCACCAGAAGCCCCGCCTCCGTCATCAGCTCGGCCGGGACCCCCTTCCCGGCCAGATGGTCGCGCAGAGCGAAGCGGTCGGCGGGGCCGTAGCCAAGGCGGAAGCGTGTGCGCGCCTCGCCATCGAGACCGCGCGAGGCGAGATAGCGCCGCGCCGGCCCGCCGCGCTCGCCCATCAATTCGGCCTCGAAAAACTGCGCCGCGAGCTCCACGACCTCGTGCAGCCCCTTCCGCTTCTCCTCCTGGACCTGCGCCTCGGCCGTGACCTTCGGCAGGACGACTCCGGCTTCGGCAGCAAGCTTCTCGACGGCTTCCGGGAAGGAGAGCCCCTCGGTCTCCATCACGAATTTGAAGATGTCGCCATTCTTGCCGGAGGAGAAATCGAAGAAGGAGGCCTTCTGGTCGTTGACGAAGAAGGATGGCGTCTTCTCCGCGTTGAAGGGCGAGAGCCCCTTCCATTCGCGCCCCGCCTTCTGCAGGCGCACGCGCTTGCCCACGACCGCCGAGACAGGCAGCCGCGCCTTGATTTCCTCAAGGACGGAGGGCGGGAACTTCATGTTGTCTGATGTGGCCCCTAAGCGATGGAAAGCCAACCTCGAACACGGTCGCGACGAAGCTTGTCGGCAATATCCACAAGCGCCGTCGTCGGGACGAAGCTGTCATTCTCGGGCGCAGCGAAGCGCTGACCCGAGAATCTCATGACCAAAGGGCGCTGCTTTGCGAAATGCTCAGGTCGCGCCCGAGCATGACCGGCAAGTAGTTCGCAGCTAGCAGCGCTCAGCCGCCCAGCGCCGCCTTTACCATCGGGCTGGCCTTGCCGAAATCCATCTGCCCGGCGTAGGCGGCGCGTAGCACGCCGATGACCTTGCCCATGTCCTTGACGGCAGTCGCGCCGGTCTCGGCGATGGCCTTGGCGATCGCGGCCTTCACCTCCTCCTCCGACATCTGCTTGGGCAGGTAGGAGGCGATCACCGCGACCTCGGCGCGCTCGCCCTCGGCAAGTTCCGGGCGGCCGTTGGCGTCGTAGATCGCGATCGACTCCTGGCGCTGCTTGATCATCTTCTGCAGCACGCCGAGGATCTCGTCGGGCGTGGCCTCGCCCTTGCCGGCGCCGCGCGCCTCGATGTCCTTTTCCTTCAGCGCGGCGCTGATCAGGCGGATCGCCGCGACCTTCGCCTTCTCGCCGGCCTTCATCGCTTCCTTCATGTCGGCCGTGAAGCGCTCGCGCAGGCTGGTCATCGCATTCGTCCTTTTCTCTTGCTCTTTTGTCCTGTGCGGCCTGCGCCAAGCTTCATTGACGGGTCGCGCCCGGCTCTTTATGGCTCGCGTTCCAGACCGGCGGAGTGGATTTCTGCAACCCCGCCCCCGCATTCTGCCGCTGGCGCGGCCTGGACCGAGACATAGACATGAGCGCTTCCGAAGGAAACCCCGCCGAGACCGGCTGGACCGAACCGCGCGCGACCGCACTCCTCGTGCTGGCTGATGGCACGGTGCTGGAAGGCTTCGGCCTCGGCGCCGTCGGCGAGGCACCGGGCGAGGTCTGCTTCAACACGGCGATGACCGGCTATCAGGAAATCCTGACCGACCCGTCCTATGCCGGGCAGATCATCACCTTCACCTTCCCGCATGTCGGCAATGTCGGCGTGAACGAGGAGGACACCGAGACCGTGAACGCCGCCGCCTCTTCCGGCGTGCGCGGCTGCGTGCTCCATGCCGCGATCACCGAGCCCTCGAACTGGCGCGCGAACCGGCATTTCGATTCCTGGCTGAAGGCCCGCAACATCGTCGGCATCTGCGGCGTCGACACTCGCGCGCTGACCGCGCTCATCCGCGACAAGGGCATGCCGAACGCCATCCTCGCCCATAGCCCGGACGGCGTCTTCGACGTCGAGCGCCTCAAGAAGCAGGCCGCCGAACTGCCCGATATGGCCGGCCTCGACCTCGTCCCGCTCGTCACCGCCGCCCAGCGCTACGACTGGGACGAGACGCCCTGGATCTGGCCAGCGGGCTATGGCAAGCGCGAGGCGGCGAGCTACAAGGTCGTCGCCATCGACTACGGCGTGAAGCGCAACATCCTGCGCCTGCTCGCCAAGGCCGGCTGCGACGTCACCGTCGTGCCCTCGACCGCGACCGCCGCCGACATCCTGTCGCTCAATCCCGACGGCATCTTCCTCTCCAACGGCCCGGGCGATCCGGCCGCGACCGGCGAATATGCCGTGCCCGTCATCAAGGAACTGCTCGAGAAGAAGGTCCCGACCTTCGGCATCTGCCTGGGACACCAGATGATGGCGCTCGCCATCGGCGGCCAGACCATGAAGATGAAGCAGGGTCACCACGGCGCCAACCATCCGGTGCAGGACAAGACCACCGGCAAAGTCGAGATCGTCTCGATGAACCACGGCTTCGCGGTCGACCCGGCAAGCCTCCCGGATAACGCGGTCGAGACCCATGTCTCGCTGTTCGATGGCTCGAACAGCGGCATCGCGCTGACCGACCGCCCGGCCTTCAGCGTCCAGCACCACCCGGAAGCCTCGCCCGGCCCGCAGGACAGCCACTATCTCTTCAACCGCTTCATCGAATTGATGGCGGCCGAGAAGGCGAAGAAGGCGGCCTGAGCGTTGCAGGAGGCGGGCGTGATCCACCAGTTGCGCATCTACGAGATCTTCGAGCGCAACAAGGCGGCTTTCCATGCCCGCTTTCGCGACCATGCCGCGCGCATCATGGCCCGCCATGGCTTCCGTATCGTCGCCATGTGGGAGACGGCAAGCGCCGGGCGTACCGAATTCGCCTATATCCTTGCCTGGCCGGACATCGCGACGAAGACCAAAAGTTGGGCGAGCTTCATGGCCGATCCGGAATGGGCCGAGATCAAGCGCGTCACCAGGATCGAGCATGGCGACATGGTCGGCGCGATCGAAGATCGCATTCTCACGCCGACGCCCTACTCGCCGCCGCTGGATTGACAAGGGTTGGTCACGCGCGCTTTAAGCGGAGCATGATCGGCCTGCACGCCTTCCTTCACGGCTATTACGCCCCGTCCTCATAGAGGCGGTGGCATTCCCATGTTCAACCGCCGCGCTGGCGGTTGAATTCAGGCAGATCACCCGGCATCGCGGCTCTCAACCGAGCGAGAACGATGTCCTCCAAGATCAGAGCGATTACCACCATCGGCATCATGGGCTTCGGCGCCTTCGGACGCCTGATGGCCCGCCATCTCCAGCCGCATTTTGCCCTGCGCGTCTGCGATCCCGACAGCGCGCCTGCAGCCGATGCGAGCGGCAAGGGCTTACAGCCAGCCAGCGCGGCGGAGGTCGCGGCCTGCGACATCATCATCCTCGCCGTCCCCGTCCCGGCGATCCCCGAGGCGATTGCAGCCTTGCGCCCGCATCTCAAGGCCGGCGCCATCGTGCTCGATGTCGGCTCGGTCAAGATCGGCCCGGCTCGCGCCATGCAGGCGGCGCTGCCTGATAATGTCGAGATCATCGGCACGCACCCGCTATTCGGCCCGCAGAGCGCCCGCAACGGGCTCGCCGGCCTCAAGATCGCGCTATGCCCCATCAGAGGCCGCAGCACTCCGCGCATCGCTGCCTTCCTGCGCCATGTCCTGAAGCTGAAGGTCGTCGTCACCACCGCCGATGCCCATGACCGCGAGGTTGCGATGGTGCAGGGGCTGACACACCTCATCGCCAAGATCCTGGTCCGCATGGAGCCCCTGCCCCGGACGATGACCACGGCAAGCTTCGACCTCCTGATGCAGGCGACCGAGATGGTCCGCTACGACGCGCCCAATGTCTTCATGGCGATCGAGCGCGCCAACCCGCATGCCAAGGCGGTGCGCGATCGCTTCTTTGCCCTCGCCGAGGAGATGCGTCTGTTCCTGGAGCATGGCCATGCCGAAGCGGCGCCATCTTCCGCCCTGCCTCACAAGGTCGCAGAGGTCGCGCAGGCCTAGCCTTCGCGAGCCTCTCCTAAGAGAATGCCGGAAACGCGAAGACCCCAGCGATGTCTGACAATCCCCTGCTCTACCCGGGCGCCGCCCATCCCGACCTGCGCGAGCCGATGATCGCGGAGCTCGTGCGCACCTTCTATGCGCGGGCCCGGGAGGACAAGCTGATCGGCCCGGTCTTCGCGGCCGCCGTCGAGGACTGGGACCACCATATCGGCAAGATCACCGATTTCTGGAGCGGCGTGATGCTGCGCACGGGCCGCTACGACGGCCGCCCGATGCGCCCGCATCTGATCCTGCCCCTGGAAGGCAAGCATTTCGACCGCTGGCTCGACCTGTTCGAGATCACCGCGCACGAAGTCTGCCCGCCTGATATCGCGCAAGCCTTCATCGTCCGGGCGCGGCGCATCGCCGACAGCTTCGAGATGGCCCGCGCCAGCCAGCGTGGCGAGTTCGCGGCGCCGCGGCACAGCCTGCGCTGATCAAGCCACTCTGGCTTCCCGGCTAAGAAAGGCCGCGATCTCCCCGCGATCGGCTCCCGCTTCGAGCGCAATCCGCTCGGCCAAGGCCGCCGCCGAGGGTCGCAGCGCCCCCAAAGGCCGGTCGAGCCAGTAGGAGACCGGGTTCAGCGCCTCACGCTCATCCACACGGACAACCCGCCCCGCCGCCAGTTGCTCGCGCGCCAGCGGAGGCCGCGCCAGGGCGATGCCGAGCCCATGCGCGGCCGCGTCGAGCACGAGATTATAGTCCTCGAAACGCCGATCCTGCGGGCGCGGGCGATAATCCAGCCCCTGCGCCGCGAACCAGGCCTTCCAGCCGGCGGCATCGGAATCGTGGATCAGCGGCTGCGCCAGCAGGCGCTCCGGCGCGCCCTCCCCGATCGCCTCAGCAAGCCTAGGCGAGGCGATCGGAAAGCACCATTCCTCGAACAGCTTGAGCGAGAGCCGGTCCGGCGCGCCGCCACGCCCGCAGCGAATGCCGAGATCGACGCCCTCCTCCTCGAAATCCACCTTGCGATGCTCGACCTGCAGTACGATCCGCAGCGAGGGCGTCCCCGCCTCCAGCACGGCCAGCCGCGGCATCAGCCAGAGCGCGCAGACCGAAGGCGGGGCGCTGACCCGCACCACCGAAGCGCCCCGCACCTCGCGCCAGCGCTCGGAATTATCGGCGATCAGCGCAAAAGCCTCCTGCGTGCGCTGAAGCAGGCGCTGGCCTTCCGGCGTCAGCGAAACACCGCGCGCCTGCCGCAGGAAGACGCGCAGGCCCAGCCAATGCTCTAGCTTGGCGATCTGCCGGCTGACGGCACCATGGGTCAGGTTCAGTGCCTCGGCGGCGGCAGAGAAACTTCCGGTGCGCGCGGCCGCCTCGAAGGCGCGCAATGTATCGAGCGGCGGCAGGTTCGAGCTGTGATCCATTCTCACAGCTCATGCGCGAATTGTTCGTTTGTCAATCAGCTCGCCGAGGCGCTTATCGGGAGCAACTGCTCATCACCGATGGATCGACGCCATGTCCTCCTCAAGCTGCGCTTCACCCACCCTCGCCGCCTCAGGCTCCCAGCGCCTCGATCCGACGCTGGTCTTCACGGTCACTTTCACGGTCATGGCCTGGGCCTCCTCCTTCCCGGCGATCCGCGCCGGGCTCGCCGGTTTCGGCCCGGCCGAGATGGCCGCGCTGCGCTTCGCGCTCGCAGGTGGTCCCGCCGCGCTCTTCCTCATCGCGACACGCGCGAAGCTGCCCGAGCTCGGCGACATCTGGCGCTTCCTCGTCGGCGGCGTGATCTTCATCGCGGGCTATGCGCTGCTCTTGAATTTCGGCCAGCGCGTCGTGCCGGCCGGCCCCGCCGCCTTCATCATCAACACCAACCCGATCATGACCGCCGTACTCGCCATGATGATCCTGGGCGAGCGGTTCAGCCTGACCGCCTGGGTCGGTACGGCCTTGTCCTTCGCCGGCATCGGAGTGATCGCGCTCGGCAAGGGGCTCGATGTCGAGATCGGTATCAGCGTGCTGCTGATCCTCGGCGCCGCCTTCTGCAACGCCATCACCACGGTCGTGCAGAAGCCGCTCTTCGCCCGCTACAAGCCGCTCCATGTCGCTGCCTGGAACATGGCGATCGGCGGCTTCGTGCTGCTGCCCTTCCTACCTTCGGCCATCGAGCAGGCTAAAGCCGCGCCGAGCATCTCCTTCTGGTCGGTGGTCTATCTCGCGGTGGTGCCGAGCCTGGTCGCCTACGGCACCTGGGCGATCACGCTGTCGCGCTTGCCGGCGGCCCGCGCCTCGAACTTCCAGTATGCGGTGCCGCCGATGGCGATGCTGATCGGGTTTCTGTGGCTGGGCGAAATCCCCACGGTCTTCGGCCTGATCGGCGGCGCCATGGCGCTCGCCGGGGTGGTGGTCGTCAACCTCAAGCGCTGATCAGAATCCTTTTGCCTCCAGCGCCTTCTCGTCATCCGCGATGTAGTCGCGGATGATCGGGACGGCGCTTTTGTGCTGACCGAGCAGGAGTTGGAACACCATGTCGCCGCCGATATCGAAGGAGATCGAGCAGGCGCAAAGGTAGAATTCCCACATCCGGGCGAAGCGCTCGCCCATCATCGCGACGACCTCCTCGCGCTTCGCCATGAAGCGCTCGCGCCAGGCCTCCAGTGTCCAGTGATAATGCCGGCGCCAGAGCTCGCAGTCGGACGCCCACAGGCCCGTCTGCTCCTGCGCCGCGAACACCTCCGACAATGCCGGCGCATAGCCCCCGGGGAAGATGTACTTGTCGAAGAACGGTCCGGTGAAGCCGGGCGGCCCGACGCGGCCGATGCAATGGACGAGCGCGATCCCGTCCGGGGTCAGCAGGTCGCGGATCTTCTCGAAATACTCGCCGTAATGCGCGACGCCGACATGCTCCATCATGCCGACCGAGACGACGCGATCAAACGTACCACCGAGCTCGCGATAGTCCTTGTTGATGAACGTCACAGCATCGCCGACGCCGGCCGCCTCGGCTCGCTTCTGGGCTGCCGCCATCTGGTCAGGTGAGACGTTGAGCCCGGTGACCTTCGCGCCGCAGGCCTTGGCGAGATAGATCGCCAATTCGCCCCAGCCGGAGCCGATGTCGAGCACGCTCATGCCGGGCTCGATCTTGAGCTTGGCGGCGATATGGCGGAGCTTCGCCTTCTGCGCGTTCTCCAGCCCGACCTCGGGACTGTGCCAGTAGGCACAGGAATAGGTCATCGTCTCGTCGAGCCAGAGCCGGTAGAAATCGGTCGGAATGTCGTAATGATGCTTGACCTTCTTCCCGGCGACGCCGAGCGGGTTATGCATCCGCCAGCGCCGGATCTTGAAGCGCATCTTGCGGATCGCCTGCTGCAGCGGATCCTTGCGCATCTCGCGGCGCTGCAGCCAGAACAGCGTCAGCAGGTCGTGGATCGTGCCTTCCTCGAAATCGATCCGCCCGTCCATATAGCCTTCAGCCAAGGCGAGCTCGGGATTGAGGAAGAGCTCGCGCTCGACGCGGTTGTCGTGGAAGCGCACGGTGACGGCAGGCGCCGTCTTGGTGACGCCAGCAAAGAGCAGTTCCGCCGGTCCGGCGCCGAAGACATGCCGTTTGCCGTCGGGCGTGATGACCGTCAGGCGGCCGTGGCGGATGAACCGTTTGAGCAATCGCGGCAGCAGCAGCATCGGCGTCTCCGTCCAGACTCGGTCGTATCAGCGCCGCGTGCGAGTTAAGCGGAAACGGCACCGCCCCGAAACCCGCCAGTTGCAGAGGGCGCCCGCATGCGGCTAGAGCCAGTGTCTCGGAGGAGCGACCGAACCCATGTCCTGGCGCGATTTCTGGAACGGCGAGCATGCGATCTATGTCTCTTCGCGCCACAAGACCTTGCACTATCGGCGGATCGCGACCGATCTGATCGTCCATATACCCTCGCCTGGCGCGACGGTGCTCGATCATGGCTGCGGCGAAGCGCTCGATGCATCTCGGGTCGCCGCGGCCTGCGGCCGGCTCTATCTCTGCGAGGCGGCGCCGACTGTTCGGGAGAAGCTGCGCGGGCAGTTCGGCAGACTGGAAAGGATCGTCGTCGTCTCACCGGAGGAGGTCGCGGCGCTGCCGGAAGCGACGCTCGATCTCATCGTCGCCAACTCGCTGATCCAGTACCTCTCCCGCGACGAGCTGACGACGCTGCTGGCGACCTGGCATGCCAAGCTCGCGCCCGGCGGAGCCCTGGTCGTCGCCGATGTCATTCCACCCGATGTCAGCCCGCTGACCGACGCCACGCAACTCCTCGCCTTCGGCTGGCGCGGCGGCTTTTTCCTGGCGGCGCTGGCTGGGCTTGTTCGCACGGTTTTCTCGGATTATCGCAAGCTGCGCGCGCAGTACGGCCTCTCGACCTACACGCCCGAAGCACTCGGCGACCTCCTCCGGGCAGCCGGTTTCGTCGATGTCCAGCGGCCGTCGAATTTCGGCCACAACCCGCACCGGATGACCTTCAAGGCCTTGCGGCCCGCCTGAACCGCGGAGCACAGCTGCTCCCAGACGCCATTTCCAAGACGTTCCGTAGCTGGATGCGTCAGAAGCCCTTGATTCGCAGCGGCGGATATGGCTTTGAGCGCGCTTGCCGTGAAGCCCGGAATGGCCGTGCAGGACCAATTCGCCTGTCCCTATTGTGACGCCATGCTCAATCGGGGCGTGCTGTCCTGCCGTTGCTGCGGCCGCGACCTGACGCCGGTCCTGCCGCTTCTCAGCCGCCTCGAAGCGCTGGAGACGCGCCTCTGCGCCTTCGAAAAACGGGCCGAGGAAGAGAAGGCCGCACGTGCCGCGATACCGCCATCGCGGACCGCGACGATAGCCCCCGCACTGCCCGAAGACATCCCCGTAGCCGAAGAGCCGGCTCCTCACACGGCTTCGCGTCGACGCTTCTGGGTGCTGCCGCTCGGCTTCCTGCTGCTGCTCGGTGCCTATGGTTCCGTGGTGCTGTGGCTCGACCTGCCGCTCTGGGCGCTGCGTCTCGCCTCGATCGCGATTCCGTTCGCCACGGGCCTGATCTATTTCGGCATCCGACCGCGCCTGATCACGTTCGACATTGCCGTCGTCATCGCTTTCGCGATTATTTCCGTCGCGACCATGAACGCGTGGCTGGGTTGGCACGACAATATACCGCTCCTTCCGCAGGGGCCGGCAGCCTGGCGTGAGACCTTCTTCTACGCGCTGAGCATCGGTGCCTCCCTTTTCTCGGGGATGTTGCTGCGCGTGACGCAGGCGGCGCTCAGCGCGCGCGGCGTCGTCTCGCTGCCGGAATTGCGACGGGGGCTGCAGGCCGTTCATGGCAAGATCCCGATGGAAACCCTCAAGACCATCGAGACCACCATTCTGATGGCCACCACCGCGATCTCTGCCATTGCCGGCCTCGTCGCCGGAATTCTGGGAGTGAAATAGAATAGGATGATCGAGTCCGTGCTCATCCGGCACATTCTGCCTGCCGCCGTCGTCTTCTCCGCCCTCTCTGGTGCCTCGTACGCAGCCGAACCGATTCAGCTGATCACTCGCGCCGAGGCCGGTCTGCCTGCTGCGGCGACCGCCGCGGCGAGCACGCGCAACCTGACGCGCGGTCCCGCGATCGACACCTTGCCGACGCCGGACAAAGGCGTGGACGGCAAGCCGTTCCGCCTCTCGGTGCGCTTCCTGTCGAGCAACGGCGTCCCCGTCGACCCTGCGACGGTACGCGTCTTCTACCGACGCCAGCCACCGGTCGATATCACCGACCGCGTCAAGCCCTACATCACGCCCGCCGGCATCGAAGCCCCCTCGGTCGTGGTTCCCCCCGGCAAGCATGTCCTCGAGATCGAAGCGACGGACAAGGAAGGCCGCGTCGGCCGGCGGCAACTGACGCTCACCGTCGCGCCGCAGTGAGGCTGCGAAGGCTGGGTGTACCCGTTCAGGCCGTGCGATCGGCGAAGCTGAAGAACTTATGGCCGAGGAACGAGAACACCATCACGATCCCGGTCGTGACCAGCTGCAGCGGCAGGTAGGGCAATCCGAGGCGGCTGACGAACAGATGCATCAGCAGGCCGGTGAGCACGAAGCCGCCGGCGGCGATCAGCGCGAACCGCCAGCCCGCCTCGGCATGGCTGCGCGTGGCATCGAAGGTCATCCAGCGGTTCAGCGTATACGATACGAGGGCGCCGACCACGAAGCCGGCCAGCGTCGCCGGCACGGGATCGAGCTGCGCGCCCTCGACCAGCGCAATCAGCACGGCGTAATGCGCCACCGCCGTCAGCCCGCCGGCGAGGGCATAGGTCACGAGCTGGCGGAACTGTCGCGGATAACGGCGAAACGGCATCCGCGCTTCCTAGAGCATCGGCGGCGCGGGGCGAATGATTTTTTGCCTCGCGCCGGTCTCGCCGCCAAGCCGCGCCGCTGCCGGGAGCGCCGCCGCCTCCGACCGGCGGCAAAGGCATGGCGACGGACTAGGACTTGACCTCGAACACCATGTTGAAGGGCGTTTCGGTCGCCCGGTGGAAATGCGAAAATCCGGCATCGAGCGCCACCTTGCGCAAGCGCATCTCGCCAGCCTGGGCGCCGAGACCGAGCCCGACCTCCTGCGACAGCGAAGCCGGCGTGCAGATCATCGTCGAGGCGCCGTAGTAGATGCGCCCCACGGGGTTGAGGTTCTCCTTCAGGCTGTCGCACGCGAAGGGCTCGACGATCATCCAGCTTCCATCCGCCGCGAGCGCCTCCTTGACATGCCGGCCCGCCCCGACCGGATCGCCCATGTCGTGCAGGCAGTCGAACATCGTCACGAGATCGTATTTCCCCTCCGGAAAGTCCTTGGCCGAGGCGCGTTCGAAGACGATGCGGTCGCCGACGCCGGCTTGCTCTGCCGCTTCGCGCGCCCGCTCGATGGACGGCCCGTGGTAGTCGAAGCCGAAGAAGCGTGATTTTGGATAGGCCTGAGCCATCAGAATGGTGGAGGAGCCGTGTCCGCAGCCGACATCGGCGACGCTCGCCCCCTGCAGCAGCTTGTCCTCGACGCCGTCGAGCGCCGGGATCCATGTCGCCGTCAGGTGGGCGTTGTAGCCAGGGCGGAAGAACCGCTCGGTGCCGCGGAACAGGCATGTGCTGTGCTCGTGCCAGCCAAGCCCCTTGCCGCTCCTGAAGGCCTCCTCGACCTTTGGCTCGTCGACCCACATCGACTGGACGACCTCGAAGGCCCCGGCGAAGAAGGCCGGGCTGTCCTCCTCCGCAAATGCCATCGCCTGCTCGGGAGAGAGGCTGAAGCTGTCGCTGGCCTCGTCGTAGTCGACATAGCCGGCAGCGGCCTGCCCGGCGAGCCATTCGCGGATATAGCGTTCCTTGAAGCCCGTCCTCGCGGCCATCGCCTGGGAGGTGACCGGCTTGCCATCCGCCATCGCCTTGTAGAGGCCGAGCTGGTCGCCCAGGACGATCAGGGCCCCGGTCACGGAGGCGCCCACGTCACCGACGAGACGCCCCATCAGATCATCGAGTTTTTGAGGGTCGGCTGCACGCATGGCCATGCTCCTCGGGTTCGGGCGTGGCCGGAGCATGCTCGCGCGATCCGGCTCGACGCCATCGCGGAAGCGGGAACGGTATACCCTTGCGGAAGCCTGTCAACGCGAATGCGGGCGGGCTCAGGGCTTCGTCGCCGGCTCCTCGGAGATTCGCGGCAGGCCGGGATCGCGCTGGGCCGCCTCGATGACGCTGTCGAGCAATCCCGGGAAGCGCCGATCGAGATCCGCACGCCTGATGCTGAGATAGCGCGACGTCCCCTCGATGCGCATATGGGTGATCCCGGCCTCGCGCAGCTTGGCGAAGTGGTAGGAGAGCAGCGAGGGCGAAGCGAGCCCGACGAAGTTGCTGCAGCGCGCCTTGTCCATCTCGGTGGCACTCGACAGCGCCACGAGAATCCCCAGTCGGATCGGATCGGCCAGGGCCGCGAAAATGTCCGCCGGCGCGACATCGTCGATATCGGGATGGAACAGCGGCTTCATATCCGACCAGATAGGCGAAGCCACCGCTCCTGACAAGATTCAACGATTCTTGAAATTAACCTTGCAGATATCGCGGGGCGATCTTAAAATTCAACGATCATTGAAATTCTAAGATCGCCTTCACAAGGCAAGGATCACTCCCATGGATATCCGTCTCCTGTCGCTCGCCGGCGGCGCCTTCGCCATCGGCACGGGCAGCCTGATCGTCACCGGCATCCTGCCCCATCTCGCCTCCGGCCTCGGCGTCTCGATCGACACCGCCGGGCTCCTCATCTCGATCTTTGCGCTGGCCTATGCGATCGGCTCGCCGATCCTGTCCGCAGTGCTCGGCGATGCCGACCGCAAGCGCGTCCTGATCGGTGCGATGGCAGTCTTCGGCCTCGCCAATCTCGGCGCCGCCTTCGCCACCGACTTCGCCGTCGTCGTCCTGGCGCGCATCGTCATGGCGCTGGCCGCCGGTGTGTTCATGCCTGCCGCCAACGCCGTCGCCGTGGCGATCTCGCCGCCCGAGCGGCGGGGCCGCGCCATCGCGCTGGTCACGGGCGGCATGACCGTCTCGTTGATTCTCGGCATCCCGATCGGCACCGCCGTCGTCGGCTTCGGCGGCTGGTACCTGGCCTTCCTGATCGTCGCGGCCTTGAGCGCACTGTCCCTGGCGGGGCTGCTCGCCAAGCTGCCGTCCGGCCTGCCGCACGGCACCAACACCTTGCGCGAGCGCCTGCAGGTGGCTGGACGCGGCGACGTGCTGCTGGCGCTGGGCACGACGATGCTTTGGACCACCGGTGCCTTCGTCCTCTACACCTACATCGCGCCCTTCCTCACCAACCATGCCGGCATCGCCGGTCCCTGGCTGGCGGCGACGCTCGTGCTCTCGGGCATCGGCTCCGCGCTCGGCAACCAGTTCGGCGGCATGGCGAGCGATCGCTTCGGCCCCGAGCGTTCGCTGTCCGTGGTGCTGACGCTGCTGGCGGCTTCGCTGGTCGCCGCCTCGCTCGTCGCGGTGACCCTGCCGCCCACGATCGCGGTCTATCTGCTGCCGCTCGTGATCATGGTCTGGAGCGGTGCGGGCTGGGCCGGACATCCCGCGCAGATGTCCAGGCTGGCGGCGATGGCGCCGGACGCCGCGGTCGTCGCCCTCTCGCTCAATGCCTCGGCGCTCTATTTCGGCATCGCGGCCGGCGCGGCGCTCGGCCAGCAGGTGATGCGCCACGCCGGCACCTGGCCGCTCGGCTTCGTCGGTGCAGCCTGCGAGGTCGTTGCGCTCGGGCTGCTGTTCATCGCCCTGCGCCGCAAGCGCGCCACGGCGCGACCGCTCGAGGTCGATCTGGTACTGCCGGCGCCGCGGCCTGTGCGTTGATGCGGATAGGCCGCGGTTTTCCCTTCCTTCCGCGGCCTTGCCCGTCTATAGCGAGCGCCTAGCATTCATTCAGACGCTCGCCTCGGCTCCGCTCGCCCGATCGGACCGGCCTTGCGCGCGCCTGCTCAAGACCGGTCGAGACCATGCCCAAGCGCACAGACATCAAGTCCATCCTGATCATCGGCGCCGGCCCCATCATCATCGGACAGGCCTGCGAGTTCGACTATTCCGGCACCCAGGCCTGCAAGACGCTGAAGGCCGAGGGCTACCGCATCATCCTGGTCAACTCGAACCCGGCGACGATCATGACCGATCCGGAACTGGCCGACGCGACCTATGTCGAGCCGATCACGCCCGAGGTAGTCGCCAAGATCATCGAGAAGGAGCGCCCCGACGCGTTGCTGCCGACCATGGGCGGCCAGACCGCGCTGAACTGCGCGCTCTCGCTCAAGAAGATGGGCGTGCTGGAGAAGTTCAACGTCGAGATGATCGGCGCCACCGCCGAGGCGATCGACAAGGCCGAAGACCGCGAGCTGTTCCGCGAGGCGATGACCAAGATCGGGCTCTCGACCCCGCGCTCGCATCACATCAAGACGCTCGGCCAGGCGCTCGACGCGCTCGAGGATATCGGCCTGCCCGCGATCATCCGGCCGTCCTTCACCATGGGCGGCACCGGCGGCGGCATCGCCTACAACAAGGGCGAGTTCATCGACATCGTCGAGCGCGGCATCGACGCCTCCCCGACCAGCGAGGTCCTGATCGAGGAAAGCGTGCTCGGCTGGAAGGAATACGAGATGGAGGTCGTCCGCGATAAGAAGGACAACTGCATCATCGTCTGCTCGATCGAGAATTTCGATCCGATGGGCGTGCATACCGGCGATTCGATCACGGTCGCCCCGGCGCTGACGCTGACCGACAAGGAATACCAGATCATGCGCGACGCCTCGCTGGCGGTGCTGCGCGAGATCGGCGTCGAGACCGGCGGCAGCAACGTGCAGTTCGCGATCGATCCGGCCACTGGCCGGATGATCGTCATCGAGATGAACCCGCGCGTCTCGCGCTCCTCGGCGCTGGCGTCGAAGGCGACCGGCTTCCCGATCGCCAAGGTCGCGGCGCGTCTGGCCGTCGGCTACACGCTCGACGAGATCGAGAACGATATCACCGGCGGCGCGACGCCCGCCTCCTTCGAGCCGACGATCGACTATGTCGTCACCAAGATCCCGCGCTTCGCCTTCGAGAAGTTCCCGGGCTCCGAACCGACGCTCACGACCGCGATGAAATCGGTCGGCGAGGCGATGGCGATCGGCCGCACCTTCCAGGAAAGCCTGCAGAAGGCGCTGCGCTCGCTGGAGACCGGCCTCGACGGGCTCGACGAGATCGAGGTCGAGGGTCTGGGCCTCGGCGACGACCGCAACGCCGTCAAGGCCGCGATCTCGACGCCGACGCCCGACCGCATCCTGCATGTCGCGCAGGCCATGCGTCTCGGCTTCAGCGACGCCGAGATTCACGAGACCTGCAAGATCGATCCCTGGTTCCTGGCCCAGATGCGCGGCATCGTCGAGACCGAGGAAAAGGTCCGCAAATTCGGCCTGCCGCAGACGCCGGGCGCCTTCCGCCAGGTCAAGGCGATGGGCTTTTCCGACAAGCGCCTCGCCGCCGTCTCGGGCAAGACCGAGGCCGAGGTGCGCGCCCTGCGCAAGTCGCTGGAGGTCCGCCCGGTCTACAAGCGCATCGACACCTGCGCCGCCGAGTTCGCCTCGCCGACCGCGTATATGTATTCGACCTATGCCATGCCCTTCGCCGGCAAGGCTGCCGACGAGGCCAATCCCTCCGACCGCAAAAAGGTCGTCATTCTCGGCGGCGGGCCGAACCGCATCGGCCAGGGCATCGAGTTCGACTATTGCTGCTGCCACGCCTGCTACGCGCTGCGCGACGTCGGCTACGAGACCATCATGGTCAACTGCAACCCCGAGACGGTCTCGACCGATTACGACACCTCCGACCGACTCTATTTCGAGCCGCTGACGGTCGAGGACGTGCTCGAGATCCTCGAGACGGAGAAGCAGAACGGCACGCTGCACGGCGTCATCGTCCAGTTCGGCGGCCAGACCCCGCTGAAGCTGGCGAATGCGCTGGAAGAGGCCGGCATCCCGATCCTCGGCACCTCGCCCGACATGATCGACCTCGCCGAGGACCGCGACCGCTTCAAGCGCCTGCTCGACAAGCTCGGCCTGAAACAGCCGAAGAACGGCATCGCCTATTCCGTCGAGCAGGCCCGCATCATCGCCGGCGAGCTCGGCCTGCCCTTCGTCGTGCGCCCCTCCTATGTGCTCGGCGGCCGCGCCATGGCGATCATCCGCGACGAGGTGATGTTCGAGGATTACCTGCTCGGCACGCTGCCCTCGCTCATCCCCTCGGAGGTCAAGGCCAAGTACCCGAACGACAAGACCGGCCAGATCAACACGGTTCTCGGCAAGAACCCGCTGCTGTTCGACCGCTACCTGTCGGATGCGATCGAGGTCGATGTGGACTGCCTCAGCGACGGGCGCGACGTCTTCGTCGCCGGCATCATGGAGCATATCGAGGAGGCCGGCATCCATTCCGGTGATTCGGCCTGCTCGCTGCCGCCGCGCTCGCTCTCGGCCGATATCATCGCCGAGCTGGAGCGCCAGACTCGTGCGATGGCGCTCGCGCTCGATGTCGGCGGCCTGATGAACGTGCAATATGCCATCAAGGACGGGGTGATCTACGTCCTGGAAGTCAATCCGCGCGCCTCGCGCACGGTGCCCTTCGTCGCCAAGGTCATCGGCCAGCCCATCGCCAAGATCGCCGCGCGTGTCATGGCGGGCGAGACGCTGGGTTCCTTCGATCTGAAGCCCGCCAGCCTCGGCCATGTCGGTGTCAAGGAAGCGGTGTTCCCCTTCGCCCGCTTCCCCGGCGTCGATGTGCTGCTGGGCCCCGAGATGCGCTCGACCGGCGAGGTCATCGGCCTCGACCGCTCCTTCGACGTCGCCTTCGCCAAGAGCCAGCTCGGCGCCGGCTCGAAAGTGCCGGTCAAGGGCACGGTCTTCGTCTCGGTGCGCGACGAGGACAAGCCCCGCATCGTGCCGGCAGTCCGGATCCTTGCCGATCTCGGCTTCCGAATTCTCGCCACCGGCGGCACGCTCAAGCTGCTGCAGGAGGCCGGCATCGACGCGGCCCGGATCAACAAGGTGCTGGAGGGGCGCCCGCACTGCGTCGACGCGATCAAGAACGGCGAGATCCAGCTGATCTTCAACACCACCGAAGGCCCGCAGGCCCTCGCCGATTCCCGATCGCTCCGGCGCGCCGCCCTCTTGCACAAGGTGCCCTATTATACCACCTTGGCAGGCGCGATCGCCGCGGCCGAAGGCATCAAGGCCTATTGCCGCGGTGATCTCGAAGTACGGTCGCTGCAGTCCTACTTCGAACGTGCGGCTTGACGGGGCCGCTCGCGCCGAGGTTCAAATATCGAGTGGAAGCGCGGCAACCGCCGGTGGCCCATGCGGCCGGCGGCACCCGCGCTTTCGAAGCTTACGGGACGGAAAGATGGAAAAGGTTCCAATGACTGCGGGCGGCTTCGCCGCCTTGGAAACGGAGCTTAAGCACCGCCAGCAGGTCGAGCGCCAACGCATCATCACGGCGATCTCCGAAGCGCGCGCGCTGGGCGACCTCTCCGAAAACGCCGAATATCATGCGGCGAAGGAAGCGCAGTCGTTGAATGAAGGCCGCATCATGGAGCTGGAGTCTCTGATCGGCCGAGCCGACATCATCGACGTCTCCAAGCTCGGCGGCGACACGGTGAAGTTCGGGGCGACCGTCAAGCTGATCGACGACGACACCGAGGAAGAGAAGAGCTACCAGATCGTCGGCGAGCCCGAATCCGACGTGAAGTCGGGCAAGGTCTCGATCGGCTCGCCGATCGCGCGTGCACTGATCGGCAAGAAGGTCGGCGATTCCGTGCAGGTCAACACGCCCGGCGGCGGCAAGTCCTACGAGATCGTCGGCGTCGACTTCCGCTGAGGGGCATGGCGGGATGGCTGTCCGGGGGGTTCCCGGTGTGCCGGACCCTACCCCGTCAGGACCACCCGAAGCGCCTTGATGATGCCATCGACCGCGACGCTGGCCAGGATCAGGCCCATGACCCGGCTGATCACGCTCGCGCCGGCGTTACCGATGACCGCGATGATGCGTGACGCACCGAACAGCAACAGCAGCAGCAGGGCGAGAATCAGGCCGATCTGAACCAGCGTTTCCATCTGCTCGGGGATACTGAACTTCGAATTGTCCGTGACCGTCATCACCGTCAGCATCGCGCCGGGGCTGGCGATGCTGGGGATCGCCAGCGGATAGACGGCCTTCTCCAGATCGGAGGAACGCAGCAGCTTCTGGTCCTCTTCGAGCTTGGACTCGCCGAAGATCATCGTCAGGGCGAACAGGAACAGCACGATATTGCCGGCGATCTGGAAGGAGCTGAGCTCGATCTCCATCGCGTTCAGCAGAATCTGGCCGAGCACCACGAAGAACACCAGCACCGCGAAGGCAACGAGCGTCCCCTGTATGGCGACACGGCGCGCGGAACCCGCCGCCATTCCGGCCGTAACCGCCAGGAAGACAGGCAAGGTGCCGATCGGGTCGATCACCACCCACAGCTTCACGAACTCCGTCAGCCAACGTTCCATACGATTCTCCCCTCCTGCAACGGCTTAGAGCATGCCGGGATGCCGGGCGAGACCGCCGTCTGCGCAGGCAGCGTTCGGCGGCACTGAGGCCGGCAGCGCCAGTTTACACCGCGGCCGTGGATTATCGCTCGCGCGCACCTACATTCGGTAGAGGAGCCATCGGAGATGAAGATCATGACGACGCGCCGCCGTTTCCTGGTGTTCTCGCTCGGGGCCGCCCTTGCGGCGCTGCTGCCGGCCGCAACCCGGCCCGCGCTGGCACAGGGCGCTGCCATCGGCTCGATCCGGATCGCTTTTTCCCGGAACGTCACCGATGCCTGGGGCGACCACGTCAACCTTGTCGCAGCCGAGCTCCAACGCACCCTGGCCGATATTCTCGGAGGCGCCTTCCATCCCGGCGCCGGCAATCGCCTCGTCGTGACGGTCAACAGTCTCTGGCTTGCCAGCTATGCCGGCGGCGGCGGCAGCCGGATGGCGAATGGCGGCGGCAGCAACGACTATCTCGAAAGCGTCGCGACGCTCTACGACCGCTCGGGCCGCGAACTCGGCAGCTGGCCGATCATGTCGACGGAATCCGCGGCAGGAGCGGGCGCCTGGTACCGGCCGGACATCGACCAGCGCCGCCTCAAGGCACTCGCACGCAACAACGCCTGGTGGATCAAGCGCTACGTCGCCGGCTGAGCGGACTTCAGCCGAACGGCACGATCGGCTCGTCCTTGACGCGCTCCAGTGTCAGCGCGGTGCGAACATTGCGGACATTGGGAGTCGCGGTGAGGTCCGCGACGAAATCCTGAAACGCCTTCAGGTCCGGGGCGACGCATTTCAGCGCGTAGTCGATATCGCCGGAAAGCGTCCAGCACTCCCGCACGGTCGCCCAGTCCCGGATGCGGGCCTGGAAGGCGGCGAGGTCCGCCTCCGCCTGGCTCGCCAGATGAACGAAGGCGAAGCAGACCACCTCGTAGCCAAGCTTCCGCTCGTCGAGATCGGCGTGATAGCCGCGGATCAACCCGGCCTCCTCGAGGGCCCTGACACGTCTGAGACAGGGCGGCGGCGAGATGCCGACACGGCTCGCCAGCTCGACATTGGTCATGCGACCATCGGCCTGGAGCTCGCGCAGGATGCGCAGGTCGATATCGTCGAGTTTCGCCGGCAATGAACATCCTCTGAGGCGGGTGGCGCTGGTGTAGACGGCGGCGGCAGGCGATACAAGGCGCATGCCACGGGCACCGACGACCATGCACCCGAAAACCGATCCGACGATCTGGATCCTGACCGACGGCAAGGCCGGCGACGAGCTGCAGTGCCTGGGCGTGGCCGAGCGCCTCGGCGTCGTCCCGGAGCGCCGCCACGTCGCGCCCCGGAAGCCCTTCGCCTGGCTGATGCCGCGTGGCCCCATCGACCCTCGCGAGGCGCCCGACAGGCCGGGCAGCCCGATCCGGCCGCCCTTCCCGGACATTGCGATCGCTTCCGGGCGGCGCGCCGTCGCCTATCTGCGCGCTGTGAAGAAGGCGTCGAACGGCCGGACCTTCACCGTCTTCCTCAAGGATCCGCGCACCGGTGCCGGCACGGCCGACCTGATCTGGGTTTCGGAGCATGACCGGCTACGCGGCGAGAACATCCTGGTCACCACGACCTCGCCGCACCGCCTGACGCAGGACAAGCTCGCCGCCGCGCGCCACGCGCCGCCGGCACCGATCGCCGCCCTCGCCGCGCCGCGCGTCGCCGTTCTGATTGGGGGAGACAGCCGGCACCACCGCTTCACCCCAGCCGACACAGAGCGCCTGGCCAGCCAGCTCGACGCCCTCGCGGCCTCCGGTGCCCGGCTGATGGGCTCCCCGTCGCGCCGCACGCCGCCCGCGCTCTCCGCCGCAGTCGCCGCGGCCTTCGCGCGCCATGGCGGATGGTGGTGGGACGGCAAGGGCGATAACCCCTACCTCGCCTTGCTCGCCAACGCCGACGCTGTCGTGGTGACCGCGGACTCGACCAACATGCTCGGCGAGGCGGCGGCGACAGGCGTACCGATCCTGGTTTTCGAGCCTACGGGGGGGCATGCCAAGATCTCGGCCCTGATCGGCTCACTCACGCGCCAGGGTGCCGTGCATCCTTTCCGTGGACAGCTTGATGGCGGGCGCTATCCACCGATAGACTCCACCCCGATCATAGCCGATGCCATACGCGAAGGTTGGCTGCGCCACAGGGCGACGCTCGGGCTCCCAGGCTCGTAAAGCGCTCCACCTCTTGTTTCGGGGCGTTGCCGCCGTATCTGTCGGAATCGAACGCGGCGGATCCGCGAAAAGGAAACGAGACGATGGCCCACACCCACGCCCGCGTCATGATCGTCGGCTCCGGCCCGGCCGGCTATACAGCTGCCATCTATGCCGCCCGTGCCATGCTGGAACCGGTCCTGATCTCGGGCATGCAGGCCGGTGGCCAGCTGATGATCACCACCGATGTCGAAAACTATCCCGGCTTCGCCGACGTCATCCAGGGGCCATGGCTGATGGAGCAGATGAGGGCCCAGGCCGAGCATGTGGGCACGAAGATGGTCTCCGACCACATCGCCCGCGTCGATCTCTCGCAGCGCCCGTTCCGGCTCTGGGGCGATGGCGGCGAGACCTATTCCTGCGACGCGTTGATCATCGCCACCGGAGCCCAGGCGAAATGGCTCGGCCTGCCGTCCGAGCAGGCCTTCCAGGGCTTCGGCGTCTCGGCCTGCGCCACCTGCGACGGCTTCTTCTTCCGCAACAAGGAGGTTGCTGTCGTCGGCGGCGGCAACACCGCCGTCGAGGAGGCGCTTTACCTCGCCAACCTCGCCAGCAAGGTCACGCTGGTCCATCGCCGCGATCATCTGCGCGCCGAGCGTGTGATGCAGGAGCGTCTGTTCAAGCACCCGAAGATCGACGTGGTCTGGGACAGCGAGATCGCCGAGATTTGCGGCGGCACCACCCCGCCCAGCGTCACGCATCTGCGCCTGAAGAACACCAAGACCGAAGCGGAGAGCGAGCTTAAAACGGATGGGGTGTTCATCGCCATCGGTCACAAGCCGGCGACCGAGCTCTTCATCGGCCAGCTCGACATGCGGGAAAGCGGCTATCTCGAGGTCGAGGCCGGCACGACTCAGACGAACGTCCCAGGGGTCTTTGCCGCAGGCGACGTCACCGATGAGCACTACCGCCAGGCGGTGACCGCAGCTGGCATGGGCTGCATGGCCGCGCTCGACGCCGAGCGCTGGCTACTCGCCAGCGCGCTGGACCAGCGGGAAGCGGCCGAATAGGGCTCTTTCGGGAACTCATCACCGAGTTTGATGAGTTCCCTCACCAGATTCAGTGCCAAAAAGAACAATCTCTGCTCCTGAGGCGTTGACGCACAAGGAGTTTATCCCCCATCATGCGCAAAACGCATAGCGGGGGAAACGCGGTGGATTGGGACCGCATTCGAATTTTTTATACCGTCGCAGAGTCAGGCAGTTTCACCAAAGCTGGCGATGTTCTGGGATTGAGTCAATCCGCCGTGAGCCGGCAGATCGGCGCGCTTGAGCGTGAGCTGCGGGCACCGCTGTTTCACCGGCATACGCGCGGCCTGATCCTCACCGAACAGGGCGAGCTGCTGTGGCGCGCCGCGCGCGAAATGACCCAGCGGCTCGAACGGACGCGCTCGCAGCTCTCCGAGACGCGCGAGCATCCGTCGGGCGAGCTCAAGGTCACGGCGACGCGCGGCCTCGGCGGGCACTGGCTGACGCCGCGCCTGGCCGAATTCCTCGACCTCTATCCCGACATCAAGGTCGACCTCATCCTGACCGATGAGGAGCTCGACCTCTCGATGCGCGAGGCCGACATCGCCATCCGCCTGCGCCAGCCACAGCAGCCGGATCTGATCCAGCGCAAGCTCTTCACCGTGCACTATCACGTCTACGCTTCGCCGGCCTATGTGAAGCGCTTTGGTGAGCCGAAGAGCTACGAGGATCTCGACAACCACCGCCTGATCTCATTTGGCGGCACCTCGCCATCCTATCTCACGGCCGTGCACTGGCTCGGCACGATCGGCCGCGATCAGCGCAACCCGCGCCCGCTCCACCTCGTCGTCAACAACATCACGGCGATGAAGCGCGCGGTCGATTCCGGCGCCGGCATCGCGGTGCTTCCCGATTATCTGATCGAGACGGGATCGCCGCTGGTGCAGCTCATGCGCGAATCCGAGATGCCTCAGCTCGAGAGCTACCTGGTTTATCCGGAAGAGATGAAGTCGGTCGCCCGCGTTCAGGTCTTCCGCGACTTCCTGATCCAGAAGGCCCAGCGCTGGACCTACTGACCAGCGGGGCCTCGTCAGAAAAAAGCCGCCTCCTTCCTTGTGCGAACCGCCCGATAGGGCCGCGGAGGGAGGCGTGCGCCTTCCCGGCGTTTGCTGGCGGGAGTTATCTGCCGCGCGGGCTACTTGCCGGCCGCGCTCATTCGGCAGGTGCCCGATTCGAAGGCAGATCACGGAACCAGCTTTCTGAAATCCGGCAAATGCATGACAGGTGCGGCATCACGATGCACGCGATGCGCGCAATAGCATCCAACATGATCGCTCAGAGACATTTCACCAGCGATCCAATCTGCAGTGAATGCATATTTCTCAATCATTTAGGCTTAAATTGGTCGCATATGAGAATGAGATATGCAGCTTGCGCATGGCGGCTCCAATCAATGCTGCATTGCAAAATGGCAGGTCCTGCACGATATTGAACTCACGGTTGTTCGGAACGGGCTCCGCAATCTCCTCCCGGCGTTGAGTTCGTTTCAGCCGTTCCCCTCTGAGATGTTTGGCATTTTGCCAGATGTTTCAAACTTACAAAGCCGGCTCCCTTCGGGGATGCCGGCTCTTTTTTTGCCCGTTTCGACCAACGGCTTCGGCTCGCGACGCAGCCGCTGGCAACAAAAAAGGCACCGCCACGGCGGTGCCTTCGAGAGGACGGTGATCCGCGGCTCTCAGGCGGCCAGCTTGCCCGCAATCTTGGCAAAGCCGTCGATGAAGCCTTGCAGGAAGCTGCGGGTTCCCTCGTTGGTGATCTCGTGGTTTGCGTCGATCAGGTCCTCCTTGAAGGTGATGAAGACCTGACCGCCCGCGACGACACCGGCGAGGTTCGTCATGATCATGCGCAACTCGTTCTGGGCGACGGCCGTGCCGACCGCGCCGCCACTGGTGCCGGTAACGGCGACAGGCTTTCCAGCCCAGGAATTCTTGCCGTAGGGGCGCGACGCCCAGTCGATGGCGTTCTTCAACGCGGCCGGAATCGAGCGGTTGTGCTCGGGCGTGACGATCAGGATGGCGTCGGCCGCCTCGATCTCCCGCTTCAGCCTCAGCGTCGGCTCGGGGCGGTCAGCCTCGAGATCCTGGTTGAACAGCGGCAGATCGTCGATCCGCACGAAGGAGGGTTCGAACGCGTCCGTGCCGAGCTTGGCCAGGGCCTGCGCCAGCTTGCGGTTGATCGACTCGCGACGGGTGCTGCCGACGACGATGGCGAGCTTCAATTTGGCCATGAGATTCCTCAGGGTTGGCGTCAATGCCGCGAGTCTAGAAGGCTCCGCGAGCCCGAGGCAAGGCGACCTTCTGCAAGGACGTCATTGCAGCGCTTCAAGCTGGCCCCGGCCCGCGGCGGGCGAGCAGGCCTCAGGGCCGCGGTGGCCGGGCTGCAAGAGGCAGCGCCTCGAACAGGCTCGGCTCGGCGCTGGTGCGGGCTTTCTCGATGGTCAGGATCCGCAGCTTCGTCTCGACACCGCCATCGGCCGAAAAACCGCCGGTCTTGCCTCCCGCCGCCAGCACGCGATGGCAGGGCACGATGATCGGCCACGGATTTTGGCCGAGCGCGACCCCGACCGCCCGGGCTGCGCCCGGCTCGCCGATGCGCTGCGCCACCTCGCCATAGGTCAGCGTCTCGCCCGGCGGGATCGAAAGCGCGACCTCGTAAACCTTGCGGTTGAACTCCGTCACGGTCTCGGTCGCGAGCGGCAGATGCGACAAGTCGCGCTTCTCCCCTTCGAACAGTGCCCGGATGCCGGCCACGGCCTCCGCGACGAAGCCCTGTGCCTCGGTCTCCTCAGCCTCCGGAAAGCGCCGTGCCAGCCGCCGTCGGGCGCCGCCCTCATCGCCTTCGGGCAATTGGGCGCCGATGAAGCGCTCGCCCTCCCAGGCCAGTGCGCAGGTGCCGATCGCCGTCTCGAAGAGATGGAAATGCTGGTTGGCCATCCTTGCTCTCCCGGCTCCGCGAACTGGATCGAACCGGTCTAGCACGCAGAATAAGGCCGAGGGCACCCGAAAGCTGGCAGCAGGGCGGCTGGTTCACATGAACAGCGCCTCGCCCTCCAGCCCCTTGTAGAGCCCGGCGACCTGCTCGCCATAGCCGTTGTAGATCAGGGTGGGCCGGCGCTCGCGCGAGCCCAGCACCTGTTCGCTTGCCTGGCTCCAGCGCGGATGCGGCACCGCCGGGTTCACATTGGCCCAGAAGCCATATTCGCTGGCCTGCAACGCCTCCCAGAAGGTCTTCGGCCGCTCGGCGACGAAGCTGATCCTGCGGATCGATTTCACCGATTTGAAGCCGTATTTCCACGGCGTGATCAAGCGGATCGGCGCCCCATGCTGGGTCGGTAGCGGCTTGCCGTAGATGCCCGTGACGAGCAGCGGCAGCTCGTTCCCTGCCTCGGCCATCGTCAGCCCCTCGACATAGGGCCAGGGATACCAGCGCTGGTTCTGGCCCGGCGCGACCCGCGGGTTCAGGAAGGTCTCGAAGCGGATGTATTTGGCGCCCGAAAGCGGCTTCGCCATCGCCACGAAGGCTTTGAGCGGGATGCCGGTCCATGGCACCGCCATCGCCCAGGCCTCGACGCAGCGGAAGCGGTAGAGCCGCTCTTCCAGCGGCAGCTTGCGCACGAGATCGTCGAAACCGATCTCGAAGGGCTTATCGACCATGCCGTCGACCTGAATCGACCAGGGCCGCGTCGCCAGCCGGTGCGAAGCGTCGACGATGTCCTTCGACATGCCGAATTCGTAGAAATTGTTGTAGTTCGCCGCATCCTCCGCCTTGGTCAGCGGGACGTCGAGCTTGTAGGTCTCATTGCGCTTGGCCGGATAGAGGTCGAGCGTCGGGTCGGGGACTTCCGCCGCTGCGATGCCCGGTAAAGCAGCCCCCGCGATCAGCCCTGCCCCCGCTGCCATCAGTTGGCGGCGATTGAGAAAGACGCTCTCCGGCGTGGCTTGGATTTCCGGCAGTTCCCAGCCGGCCCGGCGCTTGATCAGCATGACGGACACACTCCGTTTTCGTTGGCAGCTGTTAGGCCACGAAAGCGGATTCACGGCAATTCACGAGGGGGAGAGGCGCGGCGAGCGCCTCTCCCTTCCTCCGAATCTCAACCCCGCGCTTCCAGCGCCTTGATGATCGCCTGGCCCATATCGCTGGTCGAAACCGCGTTGGCGCCGGGAGCCGCGATGTCCTTGGTGCGGGTGCCCGAGCCCAGCACGTCGGCGATCGCGCCTTCGAGCCGGTCCGCAGCTTCGCCCGCACCGAACGAATAGCGCAGCGCCATGGCGAAGGAGCCGATCATCGCGATCGGGTTGGCGAGGCCCTTGCCGGCAATGTCCGGCGCCGAGCCGTGGACAGGCTCATAGAGCGCCTTGCGCTTGCCGGTGGCCGTATCCTCGGCGCCGAGCGAGGCGGAGGGCAGCATGCCGAGCGAGCCGGTCAGCATCGCCGCGACGTCGGAGAGAATGTCACCGAACAGGTTGTCGCAGACGATGACGTCGTACTGCTTCGGCCAGCGCACGAGCTGCATGGCGCAGTTGTCGGCCAGCACGTGCTCGAGCTCGACATCCTTGTACTCGGCCGCGTGCAGGGCCGTCACCGTCTGCTTCCAGAGCACGCCGGTCTTCATCACGTTGTGCTTCTCGGCCGAGGAGACCTTGTTGCGGCGGGTGCGCGCCAGCTCGAAGGCGACGCGGCAGATCCGCTCGATCTCGGGCGTAGTGTAGAGCTGGGTATCGACACCGCGCTTGGAGCCGTCCTCCAGCGTGACGATCTCCTTCGGCTCGCCGAAATAGACGCCGCCGGTGAGCTCGCGCACGATCAGGATGTCGAGCCCTTCGACGACCTCGGGCTTGAGCGAGGAGGCCGAGGCCAGCGCGGGATAGCAGATCGCCGGGCGCAGGTTGGCGAAGAGGCCCAGGTCCTTGCGCAGGCGCAGCAGACCGGCTTCGGGGCGGTGCTGGTAGGGCACATCCGCCCATTTCGGGCCGCCGACCGCGCCGAACAGCACGGCGTCGGCGTCCTGCGCGAGCTTCATGTCGCCTTCGGAGATCGCCTGCTTATGCGCGTCATAGGCCGCGCCGCCGACGAGGCCCTTCTCAATCTCGAAGGAGCCGAGCCCATGCTTGCCGAACCAGGAGACGATCTGCTCGACCTGGCCCATCACCTCGGGGCCGATGCCGTCGCCGGGGAGCAGCAGGAGCTTGTGGGTCGCCATGATCGTCGTGCCTCGTCGCAGAAATCCGTTTCCTCGGCAGGCTGCTTAGAGCATCGCTCCCGAAAGGGGAATGCGGTTTTCCGGAGGCCCGATCCGCAATCCGGACTCGGGCACGGAGCTTGCCCGGCGCGTCTTAGGAAGCATGCAGCCGACGCGCGGCGGCGCGGCTTCGTGCCGAAACCGATCGGAAGGCGAGCCATGATGAGACAGACACGGCGCCTGCTCTGGATGCTGCCCATTCTCGTCGTCGCGGCGAGCGGCGGCTGGCACTACGCCAGAGGCAGCACACATCCTCATACGCCGGACGCCATCCGGACCCTCCGTTTCGCACCTTACGCGCCGCAGAAGGCCGTCTATCACGTCACGGAAGGAGGGGGTTTCTTCCCGCGCAGTCGCTATCGCAACCTTCTGCAGATCGCCCGCAACCATGTCGACGCAGTCGGTGCCGGACGACTCGATCTGCGCATCATCCTGCAAGGCGACGGGATCGAGTTGCTCGAACTCGCCCGACGCGACCGCGACATCGCCGGCAGGATCGATGCCCTCAAGCGCGACGGGGTACGGTTTCTCGTCTGCCGGAACACCATCACCGGCCATGATCTGGATCCGGCCGAGGCGCTCTACGGCGTCGGTCCGGACGACATCGTGAAGGCGGGCATCGCCGAGGCGGCCGCGTTGGTCCAGAAGGGCTACGCCTACCTGAAGCCGCTCGGCTGACCACGGCGGCCATCTTCAGCCGATCCGCGCCGTGACCTCGATTTCCAGCTTCATCTCGGGCTTCAGCAGACCCGCCACGACGTAAATTCCGGCGGCGGGCCGGATCTCGCCGAAAACCTCGCCGCAGACTGCCAGGACGGGCTCGCAATAGCTGCGGTCGGTGACGAAATACTGCGCTCTCACGACACGGGCGAGCGAAGAGCCGGCCTCCTCCAGCACCGCGCCGATCGTCTTGAAGACGTTGCGCGCCTGTGCGGCCGGATCCTCCGGCAGCGTCATGGTGGCGTAGTCGTAGCCGGTCGTCCCCGAGACGAAGACGAAATCTCCGTCGACCACGGCGCGCGAATAGCCGAACGAGCGCTCGAAAGGCGAGCCGGTGGAAATCAGGTGGCGCGTCATGGCGGTATCTCCGGAGATGAACGCGGGATCCTCCGCGGAGCAGCCGCGCCACGCCACCCGTTTCCTGACGAGATCAGACCCGCCCGCTCTTGAGCGCGCGCAGGACCTTTTCGCCTGGCCGGCCGGTCTGCTGCATGCCGAGCTTCGCCTCGATATCCTTGATCGCGGCGCGCGTGAGCGAACCGACGGCGCCGTCGGGTTCGCCGACATCGTAGCCGCGGGAAATGAGCAGGCGCTGCAGTTCGCGCCGCTGCTCGCGCGAAAGCGGCAGGTCGTCGGTCGGCCACCGTCCCTGCACGCCGGGCTTGCCGCGCAGCCGGTCGGACAGCAGCGAGATGGCCAGCGCGTATGAATCAGCTCCGTTGTAGCTGTAGGCGGCATCATAGTTCTTGAAGACGAGGAATGCCGGCCCGTTGCGGCCCGCCGGCATCAGCAGCCCGGCATTGCCGTGCCCGTCCAGCCGCGAGCCGTCGTATTTCACGATACCCTGTGCCGCCCAGTGCGCCAGCGGGCGCTTCGGGTTGCGGCCGGTCGTGCCGCGGTAGCCGTCCGGCACCCGCACCTCGTAGCCCCAGGTGGCACCGGTGACCCAGCCGGCCTTGTCCATGAAATTCGCCGTGGAATGCAGCGCATCGGGGATCGAATCGACCAGGTCTCGCCGGCCGTCGCCGTCGCCGTCGACGGCAAGCCGCAGATAGGTCGACGGGATGAACTGGGTATGCCCGAAGGCGCCGGCCCAGGACCCGACCAGCCGGTCCGGCCTGACGTCCCCGCGCTGGATGATCTGCAGCGTCGCGATCAGTTCGCCCTTGAAGAAGGCGTTGCGACGCGGCGCCAGGCAGGCGCCCGTCGCCAGCGACTGCACCAGCGGCCATTTGCCGCGCGCCTTGCCGAAATCGCTCTCGACGCCCCAGACGGCCGCGATGGTGTGCCGGTCCACGCCGAAGCGCCGCTCGGCCGCAGCGAAGACGGAGGCATATTGGCGCAGCATGCTGCGCCCCTCCGCGACCTTCTCGTCGTCGACGAGCGTGCCGAGATAGTCCCAGATCGGCGTCTTGAACTCCGGCTGGTTGTTCATCGCCTCGATGATCTTCATGTCCGGCTCGACGCCGGCCATGGCCCTGTCGAAGGTCGTTCCCGAGACACCCTTCGCCGCAGCAGCGGAACGCAGGCCGGAAAGGCAGGACTGGAAGCCCGGCTGGGCCGCGGCCGCCGAGGCGATGAGGACGAGGGGCAAGGCCAATGTGGTTGCGCGCATGGGTCTCCGCCGATTCGATTGGGTTCGCCGGCAAGCTAGGCGAGCGTGGTTAACGGAGGTTAACCAGCGAGAATGGCGGCACGAAGAAGAGCGTTCGCAATGAGAAACGGCCGCGCAGGCCATGGACTGGATCGCCACGGTTGCAGCACAACGGTGCTGCGCGCCGCCGGCGCTTGGCCGTTCGCACACGGCAGTCGATACCGCTCGCCGCGCTCGTTTCCGATTCGTGAGGACCTCGCCTTGAGAACGCTGTTGACCGCCGCCTGCCTCGCTGCCGGCGCCCTGCCCGCCCTGGCTGGCCCGACCTGCAGCCCGAGCGACTCGCATGCCCAGATCCTCGGCTCCGCCACCATCGGCGACGTGCACCCGGCCTGGCACGGCCGCAAAGTCGGCTATGGCTGGTCGCTCCAGGTCCGGCGCGAGGATCATGACGATGCCGGCATGACCTATTACGTCGGCGATCTCTACGATGCCCAGGGCAAGCTGGCGATGCGCAACATCTTCGCGCTCGACAGCGAATGGGAGTGTGGGCCCTGACCCGTTCGCGCCGCTATCTGGCTGGCCGCACGCGCAGCAGCTTGCCGTCCTCCTCGTCGGTGAGAAGATAGAGGAAGCCGTCCGGTCCCTGGACGACATCGCGAATTCGCGCGTCGATATCGGTCAGCAGGCGCTCCTCGCCGGTGACTTTCTCGCCCTCGGTGGAGAGCCTGGTCAAAAGGCCGCCGGCAAGCGCGCCGACGAACAGCGAGTTCTTCCACTGCGGCCAGGCCGTCCCGGTATAGAAGGCCGCGCCGGAAGGGGCGATCGATGGGTCCCAATAGAACAGCGGCTGCTCCATGCCCGGCTTCGCCGTGCCCTCGCCGATCTTGGCGCCGGAATAGTCGACGCCATAGGTGATGACCGGCCAGCCGTAGTTCAGCCCGGCCTTGGGCGTGTTGATCTCGTCGCCCCCGCGCGCGCCATGCTCCGCCGTCCAGAGCTGGCCCGTATCGGGATGCAGCGCCGCGCCTTGCACGTTCCTGTGCCCGATCGACCAGACCTCCCCCGCCCAGCCCGGCTTCCTGGGATTGTCGGCCGGGACGCTGCCGTCAGGGCGGATGCGGATGATCTTGCCAAGATGATTGGCCGGATTCTGCGCCTGGTCGCGCTGAGTATAGCGCTCGCCGACCGTGACGAAGAGGGCTCCGGTGCGGTCGAAGACGAGCCGCGATCCAAAATGCATGTTCGAGGCGACCGTCGGCATCTGCCGAAAGATCACCGTGACGTCGCCCAGCGCCGTGCCCTGCTCGTTCAGCCGGCCGCGGGCGACGCTGGTGCCGTTTCCGCCGGCACGCGGCTCGGAGAAAGACAGGTAGATCAGCCGGTTCTGCGCGAACTCCGGATCCAGCGCGATGCCGAGCAGGCCGCCCTGCCCCCGCGCCATCACGCTTGGTATGCCGCTGATCGGCCGCGAGAGCTTGCCGTCGGTCTCGACCAGCAGAAGCCGTCCCGGCCGCTCGGTGACGAGTGCGCGCCCATCCGGCAGGAAGGCGAGCCCCCAGGGATGTTCGAGCCCGCTCGCGACGGTGTCGACCGTCAGTTCACCGGCGCTCGACGGAAAGCGCTTCTGTGCGGCGGCCGGCAACGCCGGGCTCGCTATCGCCAGAATGATCCCGAGCGCGCCAACCAGTCCGAACCGCAGCATCATCCGCTCCCTGCTTCACCCGATCGGAGACCGGAGATAGAGGGCAACGCCGCCGATCACCAAGCCGTTGCGGCCAGCTCACGACGAAGTGAGACGATCGGCTGACTTTCGTCCAGCGTGACGTCAGCCTCGGTCACCGGCTGGTCAGCCGCGACATCACGCGTCAGCCTGACGCCATGGGCGAGCCCGATCGGCAAGGCGCGACAGGTCTTGCTCGCCGCGGCCGGCATCAACCGGCCATAGACGGTGTAGCCGCCCTCCCCGTCGAGCATCTCGCCAGCTTTAAGCGCGCGCTTGGCGACCGCGACGGCGTCGCCCCGCCAGCCGCGCGTCATGCCTGTCGGCTCACCGCGCAGCGCCGCGTTCAGCACCGAGATCGAGAGTTCGAGGCCGATCAGGTGGAAGGGCTTGTACATCGCGGCATAGCGGCCGGTCACGTCCGTCGGCAGGCCGTATTGCTTGAAGCAGGCGGCAGCGTAGTCGTTTGGAGCCTTGAGCACGACATAGACACCCCAGCGCAGATCGCGGAACACCGGCCGCCCGTCGCGCTCCAGCGAGGAGACGACCTCGACCATACCGTCGTGATCGAGCTGCCCGCCGACCGTCCGCGGCCGCAGGACATGGGCGAGATCGTCGACGCCGCAAGGCGGGAAGGCGAGCCCGGCCTCGGGTACGTCGAGTTCGCAGGCATTGGCGATCGCCGCCATCTCGATGGCCGATTTGGTGCCGTCGAGGAAGGAATTGAACATCTGCGGGTTCATGCCCGCAGCCTTCGCCGCCTCGGGCGTCAGGCCGTAATGCGTCCAGACGTCGTCAGGCGTGACGGTATGGTAAGCTGGTAGGTACTTGGTGCCCTTGCCGGCGGCGGCGACAACGAAGCCCGCCGCCCGTGCCCAGTCCACCATCTCGCTGACCAGCGCCGGCTGGTCGCCATAGGCCATCGAATAGACAAGACCGGCCGCCTGCGCCTTGCGTGCCAGCACCGGCCCGACCAGCACGTCGGCCTCGACATTGACCATGACGACGTGCCGCCCGGCTTCGATCGCGGCCAGAGCGTGGCGCGCACCGGCCGCAGGGTGCCCCGTCGCTTCCAGCACGACCTCGACGCCGTCCGCCTGCGCCGCAGCCCTGCCGTCGTCGACGAAGCGGGTCCGCGCGATCCGGGCTTCGTCCCAGCCGACGTTGCGGCAGGCTGCCCTTGCGCGATCCGGGTCGAGATCCGCGATCGCCGCGACCTCCAGCCCCTCGATATGCGGCACCTGCGACAGGAACATCGAGCCGAATTTGCCGGCGCCGATCAGCGCCACGCGAACAGGCTTGCCCGCCTCGCGGCGGGCGGCGAGCTTTGGCATCAGGTTCATGATTTCACCTCGTCAGGAGCCCGGTCAGGCCGGCTGCACTCCCGCCTCGGCGATGATCTGCTTCCAGGTCTCGATCTCCTTGGCATGATACGGGCGAAACGCCTCGGGATCGCGCACCTTGAGGGTGAAGCCGAGCTTGATGATGGCGTCGCGCGTCGCCGGCTTGTTCAGCGAGGCGATGATCGCCTTGGAAAGCACGTGGAGTGCCGGCTGCGGCGTCTTGGCCGGCGCGAAGAACGCAGCCCAGGAATCGGCGTCGGCGTTACTGACGCCCTGCTCGCGCAGCGTCGGGATGGCCTTTGCCTGAGGGTTGCGCTCGGGGCTGGCGATGGCCAAAGCCCGCAGCGCCCCCGCGTTGATCTGCTCCAGCACGCTGGGCAACGTCGAAACGGCGATGTCGATACGCCCGGCGACGATTTCCTGCACCAGCGGCGCCGCTCCCCGGAAGGGCACATGGGTCATCTTGATGCCGGTGCGCTGCATGAACAGCTCCATCGCCAGATGCGATCCGGAGCCCACTCCGGTCGAGCCGTAGTTGAGCTTGCCGGGCTCGGCCTTGGCGAGAGCGATCAGCTCCAGGATGGTCTTGGCCTGCAGGTCGTTGCGAACGACGAAGGCATGCTCGAAGGCGCCGACGCCGGCGAGCGGCGCGAAGTCCTTCACCGCGTCGTAGCCCGGGTCCTTCAGCAGGAACATGTTGTTGCCGTGCGTCTGGTTGTTGCCGAAGACGATGGTGTAGCCATCGGCCGCGCCATGGGCGACGGCGCGCGTCCCGACGGCGCCGGAAGCTCCCGCCCGGTTGTCGACGAGTACGTTGTGGCCGAAGGCGACGGACAGATCCTGCGCCACGAAGCGCGCGATCGCGTCGGTCGGCCCACCCGCCGGATAGGGCACGACGATGGTCACGACCTTTTCGGGAAAGCCCTCGGCGCGGACCAGGGACGGGGCAAGGGCGGCGCCGGCCATCAGGCCGAGCGCGGAACGGCGGGTCAACGACATCGAATTCCTCCCGGACGCCCGCCTGAATGGCGGGGCTGAATTGGTCGGAGATTTACGGGCAAAGGCCGCATGCGTCCAGCGGCGGAGCCCTCCGGCACGAACTCGCGTAACCTGGACGCGGGCCGGCACGCCAGGGAGATTCCTCATGACAGTCCGCATCGAACGCGAAGGCCATGTCGCAACCGTCGTTCACAGCCGCCCCGAGGCGCGCAACGCGATGGATCCCGAAAGCGCGGAGGCGCTCGTGCGGGCCTTCGCGGAGCTCGACGCCGATCCCGATACCCGGGCGATCGTGTTCTGGGGCGAAGGCGGCGCCTTCTGCGCGGGCTGGGACCTCAAATACGCCCAGGCTTTCACCGATCCCGCCCGCTTCCAGCACGAGATCGTCGCAGGCCTCGCCTTTCCGGCTTCGGGGCTCTCTCCACGCGGGCCGATGGGACCCTCACGGCTCGAGATGAGCAAGCCGCTGATCGCCGCGATCGAAGGCCCGGCGGTCGCGGGCGGCATGGAGCTGGCGCTCTGGTGCGACGTCCGCGTGATGGCGGAGGACGCCTATTTCGGCGTCTACTGCCGACGCTGGGGAATTCCGCTGATCGACGGCGGCACCGTACGGCTGCCCCGCCTCGTTGGCCAGGGCCGGGCGCTGGAGATCGTCATGACGGGACGCAAGGTCGAGGCGGAGGAAGCCCTGCGAATTGGCCTCTGCGAGAAACTTGTGCCGAAGGGAGATGCGCGGCGCGCGGCCGAGAGCCTCGCACATGAGATCGTCCGCTTCCCGCAAGGCGCCATGCTGGCCGACAGGGCCAGCGTGATCGCCGGACACGGCTTGCCGGTCCGCGAGGCGCTGATGCGGGAATGGAACCGCGGCGTCCACACCATCGCGGCCGAAGGCGCCGCCGGCGCCGGTCGTTTTGCCGCCGGCAAAGGGCGGGGCGGCGATTTCTCCGACATCTGAAGCGTCGGGGACCGCTTCTAGGTGGCGAAACCCGCCCGCTTCAGCCGCTGGATCGCGAGGTCGAGCGCCTGCAGGAAGGCCGAGCGGTCCTTCTGTGAGAACGGCTTCGGCCCGCCGCTGGCCGCCCCCATCGCGCGCAGATCCTCCATCATGTCCCGTGTCGCCAGCGCCATGCCGATCGAGGCCTCGGTGAATGGCTTGCCCGTGGGGCCGATGACGTCGGCGCCCGCCTTGATGCAGCGATCGGCCAGAGGGATGTCGGCGGTGACGACGATCGCCCCGCGCGCGACGCGCTCGGCGATCCAGTCATCGGCAGCATCGAAGCTGCCGGGCACAACGACGCGCTCGATCCAGAGTTCGCGCGGCAGGTTGAGGAAGCTGTTGGAGACGACGAAGACGTGGAGGCCGTGGCGGCCGGCGACGCGGTAGACCTCGTCCTTCACCGGGCAGGCGTCGGCATCGACATATACAGCGATCGGTCCCGCAGCGTTCGTCATGGGCCGGCCTTCGCATACCGGCGCCGCAAGCGCAAACCGCCCCCAATTCATGACGCTTCTGCAAAACATCAAGCAGTTGCGCTTGCGATCATTGCCCGCGAGTCATAAACCACGCGCGCGCCAAAAAGCACGGCGCGTCCCGTCCGCTCCCCCGGAGACCAGTCCCATGGCCTTTCTTGCCGATGCCCTGAAGCGCGTGAAGCCCTCGGCGACCATCACGATCACGCAGAAGGCCCGGGATCTCAAAGCCCAGGGCAAGGACGTGATCTCGCTCTCCGTCGGCGAGCCCGATTTCGACACCCCGGACAATATCAAGGAAGCGGCCATCGCCGCCATTCGCCGCGGCGAGACCAAGTACACCCCCGTCTCCGGCATTCCGCAACTGCGCGAGGCCGTCGCCCGCAAGTTCAAGCGCGAGAACGGCCTCGACTACAAGCCGAGCCAGACGATCGTCTCGACCGGCGGCAAGCACGTCATCTACAACGCCCTGCTCGCCACGCTGAACCCGGGCGACGAGGTGATCTGCGTCTCGCCCTACTGGGTCAGCTACCCCGAGATGGTCGCGCTCTGCGGCGGCACCCCGACCTATGCCGAGACCTATCTCAAGAACGACTTCAAGCTGCAGCCTGAGGACCTCGAGAAGGCGATCACCCCGAAGACCAAGTGGGTGATCCTGAACTCGCCATCGAACCCCTCGGGCGCCGCCTACAGCCATGCCGAGATGAAGAAGCTCACGGATGTGCTGATGCGCCATCCGCATGTCTGGGTCCTGACCGACGACATGTACGAGCACCTCGTCTACGGCGACTTCACCTTCGTCACTCCGGCGCAGGTCGAGCCCGCCCTCTACGAGCGCACGCTGACCATGAACGGCGTCTCGAAGTCCTACGCCATGACCGGCTGGCGCATCGGCTACGCGGCCGGCCCGCAGCAGCTGATGAACGCCATGGACCTCGTCCAGGGCCAGCAGACCTCGGGCACCTCGGCGATCTCGCAATGGGCCGCGGTCGAGGCCCTCGACGGAACGCAGGAGCACATTCCGGTCTTCAAGAAGGCCTTCGAGCGCCGCCGCGACCTCGTGGTCTCGATGCTGAACCAGACCCGCGGCCTGAAGTGCCCGGTGCCGGAAGGCGCGTTCTACGTCTATCCCGATTGCTCCGCCCTGATCGGCAAGACCATGCCGAACGGCAAAAAGGTCGAGACGGACGAGGACCTCGTCATGGGCCTGCTCGAAGCGGAGGCCGTCGCCGCCGTGCACGGCTCGTCCTTCGGCCTCGGTCCCAACTTCCGCATCTCCTACGCGACCTCGGACGAGAAGCTGGAAGAGGCCTGCCGCCGCATCCAGCGCTTCTGCGCCGAGCTGCGCTAAGCACGATGACCAAGGGCGCCGCAACGCGCCGGACTATTCTGGCCGGGAGCTTCATGCTCCCGGCCTCTGTCGTTTTCGGGCAGGCGCCTGCGTCCCTCTCCGTGCGCGAAGCGTATGAAGCAGCGCGGTCGGGAGAGATCATTCTCGTCGACATCCGCAGCGCGGCCGAATGGGCCGATACCGGCCTGCCGCAAGGCGCCGTGCCGCTCGATGTCGATGCGACCGCCTTCGATGTCAGGCTGGCGGGCTTGCGCCTCGACCATCCCGGCAAGCGCATCGTCCTGATCGACCGGACCGGCGCGCAGGCGATCGCCGTCGCGCAGAAGCTCGCCGGACGTGGCTGGCGTGAACTCGCAGGCGTGCGGGGCGGCATGCTCGGGCCGGGCGGCTGGCTGGCCGAGAAGCTGCCGGTGATGGCCTACCCCTGATCGCGGTTGGCGAGCAGGTCCGGCCGCCTCTCCCGTGTGATCCTCTCGGCCTCAGCCCTCCGCCATTTCGCGATGCGGGCGTGGTCGCCGGAGAGCAGCGCCTCGGGCAGGCCCCGGCCCTCCCATTCGCGCGGTCGCGTGTAATGCGGGTATTCGAGCAGCCCGTTCTCAAAGCTCTCGTCCTCGCCGGATGCAACCTTGCCCATCACGCCGGGTATCAGGCGCACGCAGGCGTCGAGCAGGGTCAGCGCCGCCATCTCGCCGCCGGAGAGGATGTAGTCTCCGATCGAGACCTCGATCAGGTTGCGCCCCTCGATCACCCGCTCGTCGACGCCCTCGAAGCGTCCGCAGACGATGACGAGGCCGGGGCCCTCAGCCCAATCGCGGACCTTTTCCTGCTTGAGCGGCCGTCCGCGCGGCGACATCAGCAGACGCGGGCGCTCGTCATCCGCCGGCACGGCAGCATCGATCGCTGCCGCCAGCACGTCACAGCGCAGCACCATGCCTGCGCCGCCGCCGGCCGGATTGTCGTCGACATTGCGATGCCGGCCGATGCCGTGCTCGCGGATCTGATGGGTGTCGAGGGACCAAAGCCCCTTGCGCAACCCCTCGCCCGCGAGCGAGACGCCGAGTGGCCCCGGAAACATTTCCGGATAGAGCGTCAGGATCGAAGCGCGGAAGGGCATGCCTTCAAGCAAACCGCAGCGCCGACAAACCGTCCAGCGCCGTGAAGTCCGGAACCGAGGCGATCAGGTTGGCGTAAGACGCGAAGCCCTCGGGGCCGAGCAGGGTGAGCAAAGCGACGGCCCGCATGCCGGCGCGGCGCGCCGCCTCGACGCCGAGCGGCGCATCCTCGAAGACGATGCAATCGGCGGGATCGACCTTCATCCGCTCGGCCGCGGCGAGGAACATGTCGGGATGCGGCTTGCCGCGAAAACCCTGGCTCGGCGAAACGATCGTCGCGAAGCGCTGGCGCAGGCCGAGCGTGTCGAGGACAACCTCGATATTGTCAGGCGGCGCGGCTGTGCCGACCGCCATCGGCACCCCAGCCGCGTCCGCACGCGCCATCAGCTCGAGCAGGCCGGCCGTCGCAGCGACATGCGGGCGATAGGCCTCGCGGTAGAGCGCTTCCTTGGCATCGCCCATCGCGGCGATCTCGTCGGCCGTGGCGTGCGGAAAGTACGGTCCAACGATCTCGGCCAGCGCCATGCCGGCCGTGCGCGCCGAAAAGGTTTCGCGGTCGAAGGGCAGTTCATTGGCGACGTGCCAGCTCTCCCAGGCATCGTCATGGAAACGCATGTTGTCGACGATGGTGCCGTCCATGTCGAAGATCAGCGCGCGGGCGGGCCTATCGCTCGGCATCATCTTTGCGACCATCGTCCGGCTCGAACAGTCCCAGGGGTGGCTCGGCCTCGATCCGGCGCGCAGCGATGTCGATGCGCGGCGCGAACGCCTTCGTAAACGGCATAAGGACGGAGCGCCCATCCGGCGTCTCGATGTCGAGCAGGTCGCCGGCCCCGTAGTTCTCAACCGCCGTGACGGCGCCGAGCACCGCTCCATCAGGGCCGACCACGCTGCAGCCGATCAGGTCGGCATGCAGGAACTCGTCTTCATCCGCATCCGCCGAGAGCTTGTCGCGGGCGACGAAGAGTTCGGTCCCGTTCAGCGCCTCGGCGGCCTCGCGCGTCGCCACGCCCTTGAGCCGGACGACGACGACCTCCTTGGCCGGGCGGATATCGGTGATCTCGAAGCTGCGGCCCTTGCCGTCGGTCAATGGGCCATAGCCGGCGATCGCGAGGGGATCGCCGGTGAAGGTCTTGATCCTGATCTCGCCACGCACGCCATGCGGCGCGCCGACGATGCCGAGCAGGACAAGGTCGCTCATGCCAACACGTCATGCCCGGGGCTGAGCCCGGGCATCTCCATCGAGAGGTTCCCGGATCGGAGCCGTGCTCCATCCGGGAATGACGTGCGAGCCCTCGAGCTCACTCGGCGGCGGCTTCTTCGGCAGCCGGAGCGGCGGCCTTCTCGGCCTTGGCGGCAGCGCGCTCCTTGGCCTTGTCGCCGGGCTCAGCCTTCTTCGGGTTGTTGCGGGCAGCGCGCTTGGCGAGGCCGGCAGCGTCGAGGAAGCGCAGGACGCGGTCGGTCGGCTGGGCGCCCTTGGCGAGCCAGGCCTGGACCTTCTCGGTGTCGAGCACGACGCGCTCGGCCGAATCCTTCGGCTTCATCGGGTCATAGGAGCCGATCTTCTCGATGAAACGGCCGTCGCGCGGCGAGCGCGAGTCCGCGACGACGATACGGTAGTAGGGGCGCTTCTTGGCGCCGCCGCGGGTCAGGCGGATCTTGAGGGACATGGGTCTTCTTCCTTATGCTTCGTTCAGTCGTTTCATTTCGGCGATCGCTGCTTCCAGCTCCGCCTCTCCTTGCATCGGCGTCGACTTAAAAATCTCGAAATCGAGACGTCCGTCTTCGAGAATGTCGATCTCCCACCTCTCTCCCGGCACGGTCGCTGCGATCGAAATCGCGTCGAACCGGTAGACGACCAGGGAATGGTCGATCTGGGCGGCCTTGAGCTTGGCCTGGATCGCCCAGAATTTCTCGAGCATCGCCTTGGCGCTGATCGAGTCGCT
This sequence comes from Allobosea sp. 67-29, assembly GCF_001898115.1. Classification (GTDB taxonomy): domain Bacteria; phylum Pseudomonadota; class Alphaproteobacteria; order Rhizobiales; family Beijerinckiaceae; genus Allobosea. Next base: position 44,890 of record NZ_MKSQ01000022.1, read on the forward strand.
CATTTCTTCTTGCCTCCGAACGGTCCACCCAAACCGGGCAGCCCACCGCCGCCGAGGCCAGGCAGCTTCGGCATCATGCCGGCCGGCGGGGTCACGCCCTTCGGCAGGCCGGGGAAGCCGCCCGCCGGCATCGAGGGCAGGCCACCGCCCGCGCCGAGCTGCTTCTGCAACTCAGCCAGCTGGGCCGGGTCCATCTTGGAAGGATCGGGCATGCCCGCCGGCAGGCCGCCCCCGAGTCCGAACATGCCGCCGAGCTTGCCGAGCATGCCGCCCTTCTGCTTGCGCATCGCCTTCATCATGTCGGCCATGCCGCGATGCATCTTGAGCAGCTTGTTGATCGCCTCGGGCGAGGTGCCCGAGCCGGCGGCGATGCGCTTCTTGCGGCTGTTCTTGAGCAGGTCGGGGTTCTTGCGCTCGGCCGGGGTCATCGAGTTGATGATCGCGACCTGGCGGGCGATCATCTTGTCGTCGACCTTGGCGGCGGCAAGCTGGTTCTTCATCTGCGCCATGCCAGGCAGCAAGCCCATCACACCGCCGAAGCCGCCCATCTTCTCCATCTGCTGGAGCTGCATCCGCAGGTCGTCGAGGTCGAAATTGCCCTTGGCCAGCCGCTGCGCCAGCGCCTGCGCCTTGTCGGCATCGACCGTCTGGGCCGCCTTCTCGACGAGCGAGACGATGTCGCCCATGCCGAGGATGCGGTTGGCGACGCGCGAGGGATGGAAGTCGTCGAGCTCGTCGACCTTCTCGCCGGTGCCGACGAGCTTGATCGGCTTGCCGGTGACGGCGCGCATCGAAAGCGCCGCGCCGCCGCGCGAGTCGCCGTCCATGCGGGTCAGCACGATGCCGGTGAGGCCGACGCGGGCATCGAAGGCGCGGGCCGTATTGACGGCGTCCTGGCCGGTCAGCGCGTCGGCGACGAGCAGCACCTCGTGCGGGCCGGTCGCGGCCTTCACCTGCGCGACCTCTTCCATCAGCGTGTCGTCGAGTGTGACGCGGCCGGCGGTGTCGAGCATGACGACGTCGTACCCGCCGAGACGTGCCGCTTCGATCGCGCGCTTGGCGATCTGCACGGCCGACTGCCCCGCGACGATCGGCAGCGTCTGCACGCCGACCTGCGTGCCCAGCACCGCGAGCTGTTCCATGGCGGCCGGGCGTCGCGTGTCGAGCGACGCCATCAGCACCTTCTTCTTGTTCCGGTCGGTCAGGCGCTTGGCGATCTTGGCGGTCGAAGTCGTCTTGCCCGAGCCCTGCAGACCCACCATCAGGATCGGCACCGGCGGCACGGCGTCGAAGCCGATGCTCTCGCCCTCGCCGCCCAGCGTCTCGATCAGGACGTCATTGACGATCTTGATGACCTGCTGGCCGGGCGTGACCGATTTCAGCACCTCGGCACCGACCGCACGCTCGCGCACCTTGTCGGTGAAGGAGCGCACGACCTCGAGCGCGACGTCCGCCTCGAGCAGCGCGCGGCGCACCTCGCGGAGGGCGGCGTTGACGTCCTCCTCGGTCAGCGAACCCCTGCGGGTCAACCCCGAGAGGATGCCGGAGAGTCTTTCGCTCAGCGTGCCGAACATGCGGACCTGCCTGCCTGCCTCAGGAAACCGTCACTGCCGCAACCTCGTCGCCAAGCGGTTTCGCGCCCGAGGGCGCAATCGCGCTGTCGGGCGTTGACCTCCGGGCTCGTGGAAGCCGCGAGGCGGCCCGGTCGGCGGATGTGGTTTCGGCGATGTCGGCGAAACGGATGGCGCCCTTAAAGCGGAAGATCGCAGCTAAAGTCAAGTTTTGGGGACAAAGCCCCTTCGAGGAGGGACCTGCGGTTGCATCCGCGCACGCCCTGCCGCAATTCTGCGAGGCTTCATTTCAGCATCAAGGATTAGATCATGAACTCCCTTTTCAGATCGCTTTTGCCCGTTGCCGGGCTTTTCCTGCTCGCCACACCGGTCCTCGCCCAGCCTTGCGCCAGTAATTTCAAGGTCGACGGTGTGCCGATGGTCACCGGGCTGAGCTACCGCACCTGGGATCTCATCAGCCGCCCTCCCGCGGCCGTCCTGAAGGATCTCGCCGCCGCCGTCTCGGCCGAAGGGTTCGCCGACATGCGGATCGACAGGCAAACCAGCGCCGTCGTCGCGATCCAGGAGACGTCCGGCTCCGGTCGGCCGCAGACGCTGCGGATCACCGCCCGCAAGAGCGGCAAGGGCACGCGCGTCGACGCCGTCTTCGTGGTCCAGGCCGGACAGGTCGCACCGGAAGACTACGTCCGCAAGGCTTTCTGCCGCGTGATCGGCGGCGCTCGCGGCTGACGACGCCCTGGCCCAACAATGGCCCTGATCGGGCGGCATCGCTGCCCGTCCGATTCGAGACGAAGCCGCTATGAAACGCTCCACCGCCTTGTCCCTCCTGCTTTTCGCCGCGTTTCTCGCCGGTTGCGCCGGCGAACCGCGCCGGGAAGGGCCGCTCGACGCCCGGATGGTCGAGAAGCTGAGCGCCGTCTCGCTCGATCCGGCCCAGGCGGGTCGGATCCTCAACGCCTATCGCGCCAGCCATGGCCTCGGCCCGGTTCGTCCCGACCCGCGGCTGATGGCGATGGCGCAGCGCCAGGCCGATGCGATGGTGGCGAAGAACGCCCTCTCGCATGATGCAGGCGGCAGCTTCGCTACGCGGGTCGAAGCCGCCGGCCTCGACTCTGCACGTGTCGCCGAGAACCTCGGCGGCGGCTATTTCTCGGTGGAGGAAGCCTTCGACGGCTGGCGCAAATCGCCGGGCCACGATGCCAATCTGCGGCTGAAGGACGCCACCCGTTACGGCATCGCGCTCTCCAAGGATCCGCGGACGAGCTATCGCGCCTGGTGGGTGCTTGTGGTTGCTGCCGAGCCCGAGGTCCGGCGGGAAATGGGCGCTGCGGCGCCCGGGCCCGCAGTCTGGTTCGGCAATAACCCGCCTCCCGGCCGCTGACCCCTTTACAAGGGCACGCATCTGGTGATGGCTCTCGTCTTTAACGGAGCCATCACCATGACCTTCGAAGCCTGGGCCGCCTTCGCCGCCGCCACCGCCGTCCTGCTCGTCATTCCCGGACCAACGATCCTGCTGGTCATCTCCTACGCGCTCGGCCAGGGCTGGCGCACCGCCTTCCCGATCGCGTTGGGGGTCGCGCTCGGAGATTTCACGGCGATGACGCTGTCGATGCTCGGCGTCGGCGCGCTGCTGGCCACCTCGGCGACAGTCTTCACCGCGTTGAAATGGCTCGGCGCAGCCTATCTGATCTGGCTCGGCGTCAAGCTCTTCCGCGCCGGCGGCACGCTCGACGCCAAGCCGCGCGAGGATGCGGCTCCCGCCTGGAAGATGCTCGGCCATGCCTGGCTGGTGACGGCGCTGAACCCGAAGAGCATCACCTTCTTCGTCGCCTTCCTGCCGCAGTTCCTCGATCCGAAGGCCGATTTCTGGATGCAGATGCTGATCTTCGAGACGACCTTCATCGGCCTCGCCTTCGCCAACGCCATGGGTTACGCGCTGATCGCCTCGCGTGCCCGGGCGGTGGTGCGTAATCCTCGCGCGATCGGCCTGTTCAACAAGGCGGGCGGGACGCTGCTGATCGGCGCCGGCATCGCGACCGTGGCGATCCGCTCCGGCAGCAACTGACAGCCGAGGGCGGCAGGCAGCGGCGCCGGCGGTCTTGACGATGCCGCGCCGCGACCTACCTCTCTTGGGCTATGGATCGCCGCAAGCTTCTTTCTTTCGTCGGGCTCGGCGCGCTGCTGGCTTCGACGGGTGCCGCCTGGGCGGCGATCTCCCGCTCGCGCAACCCCTATTACCAGGGGCCGGTCAGCGACCATTTCGACGGCCTCGTCTTCAGCGACGGGCGCATCGTCAGCAAGGGGCTGATCGACGTGCTGCGCTGGCAGACCGGCAAGCGCGAGCGCGAGCCCTTTCCCGCCGCCTATGAGACGCCGCCGCAGGACAAGCCGCCGGCACGCGTCGACGGGGCGCGCATCGTCCATCTCGGCCATGCCTCGTTTCTTTACCAGATCGCCGGGCTCAACCTCCTGCTCGACCCGGTCTATTCCGAGCGCGCCAGCCCCTTCAGCTTCATGGGGCCGAAGCGCGTCAACGCGCCGGGCGTCGCTTTCGACGACCTACCGACGATCGATGTCGTATTGATCACACACAACCACTACGACCATCTCGACATCGAGACGCTGGCCCGCCTCAATCGCCGGGACCGGCCGCGGATGATCATGCCGCTCGGCAACGACGCCATCATCCGCGCGCGCATTCCCGATGCCCGCGCCGAAGCGTATGACTGGTCTGATCGGGTCGCGCTGTCGGACGAGCTGGCCGTCACGCTTGTGCCGACCTATCACTGGTCGGCGCGGGGCGCCTTCGACCGGCGCATGGCGCTCTGGTCATCCTTCATTCTCGCAGCCGCCGGCACGAAGATCTTCCATGTCGGCGACACCGGCTATCATGACGGCTCGCTCTATGAGCGGCTTGGCCGCGAGCACGGTCCGTTTCGCCTGGCCGTGCTGCCGATCGGCGCCTACGAGCCACGCTGGTTCATGTCGGACAACCACATGAACCCGGAAGAGGCGGTGAAGGTCATGCTGGCGCTCGGCGCCGACGAAGCCATCGGCCACCATTGGGGCACTTTCCAGCTCACCGACGAGGGCATCGAGCGCCCGCCACAGGCGCTCGAGGCGGCGCTCGCTGACGCCGGCCTGCCGAATGAGCGCTTCAGACCGATGCGCCCCGGACTGAGCTGGAGCGCCTGACGCCTCCGCCTATTTCGGCTGGACGTAGACGTTGATCTCGAGGTTCGGATCGGCCGGGTCGGCAAGCTCGCTGACATATTCCTCGAGGAAGGCGTCCTTGACGACGATGTTCTTCGCCTCGAGGTAAGCGGTGATCGTCTCGTAGGTGGAGTCGATATCGTCGTAGGGCGCCTGGTGCAGAAAGCGCAGGGCCGCCCCCGCCGGCGAGGTCGACATCTTGAAGTCGGCGCCGAGCGCCGGCGCCTGCCCGCCGGACGGAATGGCCACCGGGAGCATCGCCTCGAAGCGGAAGCCGTCATCCGTGGTTTCGACGAAGAGTGACAACGGCCGCCCCGCGACGGCGAGGCCCGCCTTCTGCGCCTCGGCACGCAACGCCTTGAAGCTGTCCGAAAGCTTCTGGAAGCCCTGGTCCCAGCTGGCCTGGCCCGACATCATCAGCACCGGCTTGGGCGAGAGCGTCACCTCGGCGACATCGCTGGTATCGGCGCCTTTGCCCGCGAGCGTCGCATTCGGGTCAGGCACGCCGGTCTGCTGCTGCTGCGGAACGGGCGGCGGCGACTGGCCAGGCGCCGGCAAGGTCGGCGGCGGCTGAACCGGCTGCGGCTCCAACGGCACTTGCGGCGTCGGCGCGGGCTGGACCGGCTGAGGCGTCAGCGGGCGCGGTGCGGGCGGCGCCGGCTGAACTGGCTGGGGGCCGGGCTGCGCGTCCGGGACCGCAGCCGGCGGGTTCTGGTTGGGTCCGGATTGCGTCTGCACCGGCGTCGCCCTCGGCGGTGGCGCCAGTGGTGCCGTCTGGACCGCAGAGGGCGCGGCGACCGTCGCCTGCGCCCATGCCGTCGACGCAATGCCGAGTAAGCCGGCGCAAGCCAGAACACAAATCCGAAAATACCGCATCGTCACGGCCCTGAATATCTCGCGATTCGCGCCCTTGCAGCGGAACATAGAATGTCCACCTTCTCTCAGGAACGGGTACGAGGGTGGCTTTTTCACGTCACCTCGGTCATAGACCCGCAATTCATGGGACGTGTGACCAAATGAACGCTCTGGCGCATCGCCGGTTCCTGAAGATGAACGGGCTCGGCAATCAGATCACGGTGCTCGACCTGCGCGGCACGAAGCTCGTCGTGACGGCGGAAGAGGCCCGCGCCATCGCCTCCGAGCCGCGCGCCCGCTTCGACCAGCTCATGGTGCTGCACGACGCTCAGGTGGCGGGCACCGACGCCTTCATCCGCATCTACAATGTCGACGGCACCGAGGCCGGCGCCTGCGGCAACGGCACCCGCTGCGTCGGCTGGGCGATGATGGCGGACCCGCAAATGGGCGACCCCGCCAGGACGAGCCTGACCCTGCAGACCAAGGCCGGACTGCTGCCGGTCCGGCGCGAGAGCGAAGCGGTCTTCACCGTCGACATGGGCGCGCCGCGCCTGGCCTGGGACGAGATCCCCCTGGCCGAGCCGTTCGAGGACACCAGCCGCTTCGAGTTGCAGATCGGCCCGATCGACGCCCCGATCCTGCATACGCCCTGCGCGGTCAACATGGGCAATCCGCACGCTATCTTCTTCGTCGACGACCCCTACGCCTATAATCTCGCGCAGATCGGCCCGCTGCTGGAGAACCATCCGATCTTCCCGGACCGCGCCAATATCGAGCTCGCCGCCGTCAAGGCGCCGGACCATATCGTGCTGCGCGTCTGGGAGCGCGGCGCCGGCATCACCCAGGCCTGCGGCTCGGGCGCCTGCGCGGCGCTGGTCGCCGCGGTGCGTCGGGAACTGTCTGCCCGCAAGGCGGTGGTCAGCCTGCCGGGTGGCGACCTCACCATCGAATGGCGCGAGAATGACGGCCATGTGCTCATGACCGGCGCGGCGGAGTTCGAATGGGAGGGCACGCTCGATCCGACCCTGTTCACGAGCGCGGCCTGATGGCGCCAAAGCATTTTTGAGCGAAGTGGACACCGGTTCGCGTGAAGAAAATGCGCCAAACCAATAATCAGGAGCACCTCCGCGATTCCTCGAATCGCGGAGGTGCTCCTGAGGTCGTCACCTTCGGCTGCCGCCTCAACATCGTCGAGAGCGAGGCGCTCAGGCTCCAGGCGGAAGCGGCGGGCCTGAGGGACATCGCGATCGTCAATTCCTGCGCCGTCACCGCCGAGGCGACGCGCCAGGCCCGGCAGGCCATCCGCCGGCTCAAGCGTGACGAGCCGCAGCGGCCGGTGATCGTCACCGGCTGCGCCGCGCAGATCGAGCCTGCCCGCTTCGCGGCAATGCCGGAAACCGACCGTGTCCTCGGCAATGACGAGAAGCTGAGACCCGAGAGCTGGGCGGCGCTCGCCCGCTCGAACAGCCTGGGCACGCATGCGGCGGAACCTGGCGACAAGCTCGCGGTGGGCGACATCATGACCCGCTCGACCCTGCGCGCGGCGCCGACCGGCCGCCTCGTCGGGCATACGCGCGGCTTCGTGCAGGTGCAGAACGGCTGCGACCACCGCTGCACCTTCTGCGTCATCCCCTTCGGCCGCGGCAATTCGCGCTCGCTCCCGACAGCTGACGTTCTGGCCCAGTGCCGACGCCTCGTCGAAGCCGGTGCGCAGGAAATCGTGCTGACCGGCGTCGACCTCACCAGCTATGGCCGTGAGCTCCCTGGCGAGCCGACACTCGGTGCGCTCGCCGGGCAGATTTTGCGCGAGCTTCCCGAGCTGCCGCGCCTGCGTCTCTCCTCGATCGACGCAATCGAGGTCGATGACGCCTTGCGTGAAGTGATCGCCACCGAAGCGCGGCTGATGCCGCATCTGCATCTGTCCCTGCAGCATGGCGACGACCTCATCCTCAAGCGGATGAAGCGCCGGCACGGCCGCGGCGATGCCGTCCGCTTCTGCGGCGAGATGCGGGCCTTACGCCCCGACCTCGTCTTCGGAGCCGACCTGATCGCCGGCTTCCCCACCGAGGACGAGGCGATGTTCGCCGGCTCGCTGGCGCTGATCGAGGACTGCGGGCTGAGCTATGTCCACGTCTTCCCGTATTCCGCGAGACCCGGCACGCCGGCCGCGCGCATGCCGCAACTGCCGGGCTCCATGGTGACCGAGCGTGCTGCGCGCCTGCGCGCGGCAGCGGCCGTCGCCCAGCAGCGCCATCTCGATGCGCGCATGGGACGCCCCCTATCGGTGCTGACCGAGCGCGGCAATACCGGCCGCGCCGAGGATTTCACGCTGGTCCGCTTCGTCGGCGAGGTCGAGGCCGGGCGGATCGTCTTGGCCACCGGCCACGCCAGCGACGGACGCGCCTTGCTCGCAGCCTGAAGTCCGCCGATCCGAAAAGGGAGCCGCCCCGGTCGCCGATGGGAGGGGGAGTGACCGAGGCGGCAGAGCCGTGCCCCGAACGGCAGACTCGGGCGATTAGACGCGCGAGCACCGGAAAAGGTTCATCCCTACCCCAATGTTCTTTCCGGCCTGCATTCAGTCTGCCGCCGTGATTCTCCCGCTGACGCGTTGCGCCTGGTTGTTGCAGTACCCTCGCGGATTCCAGGGCATCTCGAGCGACTGTCGCTGCCCGCCGGCATCGCGGGCGCGGACGAGGATCGTCATCGGCCCCGGCTGCTCCGCCCGGAGCTGCGTCTCGAAGCGGCGCCACGCGAACGGCCCCTCGCCCTGTTGGAGTGGCGTCTCGGTCCAGCTCGTGCCGCCATCGCAGGATAGTTCGAGCCCCACGACAGGCGTCGCGCCGCTCCAGGCGAACCCCGCGATGGTAAGCAATTCACCCGCAGCGACGCAGAAACCCGCCGCCGGCCGCGTGAGCAGCGACTTCACCGGCATGTCGGTGATGATGGCAAAATCCTTCGGGTCGATCGGTTCGCCGGGATGCAAAGGCCGCGTCGGCAGGCGATAGTCGGTGCCGCGCATCTTCTCGCCGTCATGCTCCTGCGGCCGCAGGCTGATGCCGCTCAGCCACTTCTGCCAGGCCGAGCCGGGATAGCCCGGCGCGACGATGCGCAACGGCCCGCCATGCAGGCGAGGCAAGGGCTCCCCGTTCATGGCGAAGGCGATCAGCGTCTCCGGAGCCAGCGCCTTGGCGATCGGCAGGCCGCGCGACAGCGCCGCTCTCTCCGGCTTGTCGATCTGCCGATCCGGCGCATGATGTCCGGTATAGACGGCGCTCGGCTTCACGCCCGCATGCCTCAGCAGTTCGCCCAGCCTGACCCCGGTCCAGCGCGCGCAGCCGACCGCCCCCAGCCGCCACTGCAATCCGTCCGTCGCCGGGGAGAATTGCGAGCGGCCGTTGCCGGCGCATTCCAGAACGGCCGTTACGGTGACGGTCTCGAAGGCATCCTTGAGTTCGGGCAGCGTCCAAACCGTCGGCCGCTCGACCTCGCCATCGATCGTCAGGGTCCAGGCACTCTCATCCGCAATATCCGGCAAGGCGCCGTTGTTGCGGATGAAGAAGGCGTCGACCGGCGTGATCGCCTCGTCGAGCAGATCGAGCGGCGGCTCGGCGTTCAACGCCTCCTCGTCATGCACATGCAGGCCCGGCTTGAGCCTCCGCAGCAGCGGCAATTCGATCAGGCGTCGAGGCAAGAGCGGGTCGTCTCCGGTGGCGGCATCGCCCGCGAACAGACACCATGCCTCGCCCGCTGTCGACCTCGCCGCCACGTCAACGCTTGGCGACGATCTCCTCCCGCAGCGCCCGGCGCAGCACCTTGCCGACATTGGTCTTGGGCAGGCTCTCGCGGAAGAAGATCTGCTTCGGCACCTTGTAGCCGGTCAGGTTCTCCTTGCAGTAGGCGCGAAGTTCGTCGGTCGTCAGCGTCTCGTCCCTGCGCACGACGAAGGCGGCGACCACTTCGCCGGAATGCTCGTCGGGCAGGCCGATGACGGCCGATTCCAGCACGCCCGGATTCGCGGCCAGGACATCCTCGACCTCGTTCGGATAGACGTTGAAGCCCGAGACCAGGATCATGTCCTTCATCCGGTCGACGATCCGGAACTGGCCGTCCGGCAGCATCACTCCGATGTCGCCGGAGCGGAAATAGCCATCGGCGGTCATGGCCTTGAGGGTCTCGTCCGGCCGGTTCCAGTAGCCCCGCATCACCTGCGGGCCGCGGATGCAGATCTCTCCCGCTTCGCCGGGCGGCACGTCGCTGCCGTCGGCATCGCGGATCACGATGTCGGTCGAGGGAATCGGATAGCCGATCGTTCCCGAGAACTCCTGGATGTCCGGCCGGTTGATCGTCGCGACCGGCGAGGTTTCGGAGAGCCCATAGCCCTCGATGATCGGCCTGCCGGTGACCGCCTTCCACTGCTTGGCGACCGCCGCCTGGGTTGCCATGCCGCCGGCCACGGCGAAGCGCAACTCGCTGAAATCGACGGTGCCGATGTCGGGGTGGTTGGCGAGCGCGTTGTAGAGCGTGTTGACGCCGGAGATCAGCGTGAAGCGGCTGGCCTTCAAAGTCTTGACGAAGCCGGGGATGTCGCGCGGATTGGCGATCAGAAGGCTCTTGGCGCCGATCCGCAGGAGGAACAGGCAGCAGCAGGTCAGCGCGAAGATATGATAGAGCGGAAGCGCCGTCACCATCACGTGCTGATAGGCCGTGCGGCCCTGAGGCGGCTCCAGGACCCATTCGAGCCACAGGCCGGCCTGCTGCACGTTGGCCGCGACGTTGCGGTGCGTCAGAGTGGCCCCCTTGGCGACGCCGGTCGTTCCCCCCGTATATTGCAGGAAGGCGACGTCCTCCGGCGCGATGGCGACCGGCTCGATCCTCGCCGCCTCCTGCAGAATCCGGTGCAGCGTCACCGCGCCGGGCAGGACGAAGGGCCTGACCACCTTCTTGATTCGGCGAGCGACGAAATTGACGATAGCCCCTTTGAAGCCCATCAGATCGCCGGCCGTCGCGATGACGATGGCATCGAGCTTCAGATGCGGCTTCGCCTCCTCGACCACATGGGCGAAGTTCTCGATCACCACGAGGATGCGTGCGCCCGCGTCGTTGATCTGGTGCGTGAGTTCGCGAGCCGTATAAAGCGGGTTGACGTTGACCACGGTGAAGCCACCGAGCAGCGTCCCGAAGAGAGCCGCCGGATAGGCAAGGATGTTCGGCATCATCAGCGCGACGCGGTCCCCCTTCCGCAGACCCTTTGCCTGCAGCCACCCGGCGAAAGCCTCCGCGGCGCGCAGCGTCTCGGCGAAGGTGATCGTCTTTCCGAAGCTCTCGAAGGCGGGCCGGCCGGCATAGCCTGCGCAGGACGAGCGGATCAGATCGGCAAGCGTGCCGATTTTCGCCTCGTCGAGCTCATGCGGAACCGCCGGCGGATAGTGAGCAAGCCAAGGACGCGCATCCTGGGCGGATTGCGCGACGCCGGTCGCAGTCATGGACTCCTCCCTCTCGCCCGCCCGGCTTGCTCGCGCAACGCAGCGGCAGGCTTTTTTGTATTCGTTAGAGTGCGGAACGACGGGTCCGTGCGCAAGCGCCGTCTCCATCGTTCCGCGAAACGTTCATATATAAACCTTTCATCGCGGAAAGAGACAAGCCCTGCTGCGAGCCCGCCGCAGGGTTATCCGTATCGGGCGGGCCCGCTCAGCGCGCTTGCGCGAGCGCCTGGGCCGATACCACCGCATCCGCCGGCTTGCCTGCGAGCTCCGCCAGATGGTCGAAGCGGGCGCTGAAGGAACCGACCCCCGAAGTCGCCGAGCGCAGCTCGACGATCAGCCCCGGCATCTCGGCTTCCGGCAGCAGGGCGTTGATCTGGTCCCAGCCGCGCCAGCCCGGGCGCGTATCGTAGCCGAGAATCTGCCCGCGTCGGGCCGAAATCAGCGCCGAAGCGCGCGACATCGCCTCCGAGGGGATGACGACCTCGACCGAGAGGACCGGCTCCAGCAGCACCGGCTTGGCCTGCGGCATCGCCTCCTGCATGGCCAGCCTCGCGGCCTGTCGGAAAGCCATGTCGGAGGAATCGACCGTGTGATAGGAGCCGTCCGTCAAGGTCACGGCGACATCGACGACCGGAAAGCCCAGCGGCCCCCGCTCGCAATAGTCACGCATGCCGGCCTCGACCGAGCCGATATACTGGCGCGGCACCACCCCGCCGCTGATCTTGTCGACGAAGCGGATTCCCTCCCCCCGCGGCAACCCCGCCACCTCGATCACCACGTCGCCGTACTGGCCGTGGCCGCCGCTCTGCTTGCGGTGCCGCCCGCGCGCGCCCGCCTGCCCGCGGATCGTCTCGCGATAGCCGATCTGTGGCGGCTTGCTGGTGACGGTGACGCCATAGCGCCCCGCAAGCTTCTCCAGCGTGACACGCAGATGCATCTCGCCCTGGCCGGAGAGCCGCGTCTCGCCCAACTCCGGCACCTGGGTGACGAGCAGCGCGGTATCCTCCTCCGCGATCTTCTGCAGCGCGGCGGCCAGGCGGACATCGTCCTTTCGGTCGTTCACCGCGATGGCGAGCGTATGCACCGGCTCGGGCGGCGCGACCGCGCTGATCACGGCGGCGCGCTGCTTGCCGAGCATGAAGGCCTCGCCCGTACCGATGCCGTCGAGCTTGGCGAAACCGGCGACCTCGCCCTCCGCGGCGGCGGGCTTGCGGCTCTGCTCGCTGCCCTTCAGCGCAACGATGCCGGCGATCCGGGTCTCGACCCCGCCGGAGGACGTGACGACGTCGCCCTCGGAGAGCCTGCCGCGCATGACGCGGGCCAGCGAGAGCTTGCCGCCCTGCCCCGCATGCCAGCTCTTCATCACCTGCGCCAGCGGCGGCCCGTCCTCGACGACGCCGATGCGGCCGCGCGTCTCGGCAAGCCCCGGCGCCTCGTGCCGCAAAGCCTTGAGCAGGCGCGTCACGCCGTTGCCGCGCTCGGCCGCGCCGATCAGCACCGGCACGACATGGCGATGCTGCAGCTCGCGGGCGAGATCGTCGAAGATGCGGTCCCGGGGCGGCTCCATGTCGCCGAGCAGTTCCTCCATCAGTTCGTCGTCGTAATCGGCGAGCTTCTCCAGCATCGAGAAGCGGGCATCCTTCTCGCGGCCGCTCTCGTCGACCGCGAGCGGCACGATCTCGCTCGGGGCATGCTCGCGATAGATGAAGGCCCGCTCCAGCGCGAGGTCGATGAACCCCACCGCGATGCCGTTCTTCCAGATCGGAATCTGGCGCAGCAGCAGCGGCGTGCGCGAGGCGCGCTGCAGGATGGCGAGCGTCTCGCGTACCCGGCGCGCGGCCGTGTCGATCTTGTTGAGGAAGAGAAAGCGCGGGATGTCGGCCTCTTCGAGCTCCCGCAGAACCAGTTCCAGCGCCGGCGCCTTGCGGTCGTCCGCCTCGCAGACGACGACGGCTGCGTCGACCGCCGGCAGGACATGGCGCATCTCGTGCAGGAACTCGACCGAACCCGGGCAATCGATGAACTGGAAGGTATCGCCGAGGAAGTCGACGCTGGCGACATTGGGCTCGACGCTCATCTGATGCGCCCGCGCCTCGGCCGAGGCATCGCCGACCGTGTTGCCGGTCTTGACCGAGCCGGTGCGCGAAAGCGCGCCGCAGCGCATCAGGATGCTTTCGAGCAGCGTCGTCTTGCCGCTCTGGAAGGGGCCGACGAGCGCGACGCATCGCGGCCCCGCGCCTCGGGTGCCGGGTGCTGCGTCTCCCTTGCCGTTCTGGGTGGCCATGACGTCCTCCTTCGGGTTGGACCGCGGGGACGAAAGGTTTTGACCTCGCATCGGCGCGGCTGGAGGCCGGCGCATCGGGAGAAAGCCCCGCGGCACCGGTCGGGCGGCGGTCGCACCGGCCCGAACGCGCCGGGCGGCCGTCGAAGAGGCATGTCAGGTAAGGTTCGCGCCGTTCGCAGCCGGCCGCAAGGAGATTATGTGCCGCGCTGCGGCACAGCCGTCAGACGCCTCCGGTCTCCTTATGCTCTCGCGGCGCGGGCGCAACGGCCTGCCCGGCCTCGCTCATCCGTTTCAGCCGGCTGAGCATGGCGGCCGCATAGGCGGCATAAGGACCGATCCAGCGTTCGTGGATGCCGTGGATCGGCAGCGCGTCGAGATGGTTCCAGCGTTCGCGACCGCGCCGCTCGACGATCACCAGCCCCGCCTCCTCCAGGACCTTGAGATGCTGCATCACCGTGCAGCGGTCGAGCTCCGGCAGGAGCTCGCACAGCATACCGGTGGTGCGGGGGCCGCCCTTCAGCACATCGACCATACGGCGTCGGGTGCGGTGCCCGAGAGCCTTGAAGAGGGCGTCGTCTTCGTCATCCGTTGACATGTTATAAATCTATAACATAATAGCGGGCACAGCAAGGGAGGGCACCGATGGAACCGCAGATGGATCTGAAATTTTCGGTGGCCGGGCGCATCGCCAAGCCGGTCGCCGAAGTCTTCGAGGCGGTGGTGAACCCCGACCGCCTCTCGCATTTCTTCACCACCGGCGGCGCCGAGGGCCGGATCGAGACCGGCGCGGTCGTCACCTGGGATTTCCACGACTTCCCCGGCGCCTTTCCGGTCCAGGTCGTCGAAGTCGAGAAGGACAGGCGCATCGTCCTGCGCTGGGGCTCGGCCGAGGCGACGCCCGATCCTGCCGGCAGCCGCGAAACCACCGTGACCATGACCTTCGAGCCGCTCGACGACGGCCGAACCCTTGTCCGGATTTCGGAAGAAGGCTGGTCGCAGACGCAGGAAGGGCTCAAGGCCTCCTACGGCAATTGCGAGGGCTGGACCGGCATGCTCTGCGCCATGAAGGCCTGGCTGGAGCACGGCCTGAATCTGCGCGAGGGATTTTACAAGTAGCGAGGGGTTTGGCGAGCGAGGTGCCGCAACGCGTGACCGCTATGGGTCGAATGCAAGCCTTGCCGCCTCGCCAGCGAAACGGCTAATGGAATGGCTAGAGGACACTTGGTGTCTATACTTTAGCCCGCTATCTTAACGGCATTGTTTCGTGAGAGATAGCCGTGGCTGACTTGCTGAGAGCGTTGGTCCAAGAGTTTAAGGAAAGCTGCCGCCTCTGGGCTAGTTGGCGCGGCTTATTACTCCTTGGCGTGATCTTGTTTTTCAATGCAGCGATAAAAGAGCCTTATAGAGGCATAGAATTCGTTTTATTATTGGCATCCTTGTCTTGCTTGGGCGCTCTATGGTTCTGGTGGAGAGAACGTCGATAACCGATTGAGAGCAGAACTTTTTATGCAGCGCTTTCCTAGAGCGATATGGCAATATCGATCTAAATAAATCTACGATAAAGATTTATTATCCTTACTAACATATATAATTGCGTCTATGACAAATGCAGTTAGCACGAATACTAAAAGAGCCAAACATATTTGATCTCGAATACGTCATTCGAAATCAAAATAATTACCAATATGCCAGATACAGCAAATGATAACTTATTGTTGGAACTCATGTGACCCACGGCGTTCGTTCCCAACGACCTTGCGGCGTCGTGCGGCAATATGGAGAGGCGATGCAAGGTCTGCCATGGGCCGAAACCAGCCTCCTATAAATTCCGCCGTTCCCCGCGCAGCGTCGCCAATCCGATGCCGGCCGCGTCGAAGCCACCATCGACGGCCAGCACCTGCCCGGTGATGTAGCTCGCACGCTCGGAGCACAGGAAGAAGATCGACTCCGCCAGCTCCTCCTCCAGCCCGTAGCGACCGAGCGGGATGGCGTCACGATAATCGGCGCGGATTTCAGGGCTGTGCACGGCCCTGGCCATCGCCGTCTCGACCGGCCCGGGCGCAACGGCATTGACGCGGATGCCGAGTGCCGAGAGTTCGACCGCCTGCTGTTTCGTCAGATGCTTCAGCGCCGCCTTCGAGGTGCCGTAGGCGACGCGCAATGTCGAGGCGCGCAGGCCCGAGATCGAGGTGATATTGACGACGGCGCCGCCGCCCGCATCGGCCATCAGCGGGGCAGCAAGTTGCGTCGTCAGGAAGGGGCCGGAGAGATTGACCGCGAGCACACGCTGCCATTCCTCATAGGTGGTCTCGAGCAGCGGCTTGAACACGGCCGTGCCGGCGTTGTTGACCAGCGCATCGAGCCGCCCGAAGCGCGCGGCCAGTTGCTCGAAGGCCGCCGCGACCTGCCGCGGATCGGCGATGTCGCAGGTCAAGGCCAGCGTCTCCCCAGGCCGGGCGAGCTCCGCGACCGCTCTTTCCAGGCCGGCACCGTCGATATCAAGCAGGCCGACGCGCCAGCCATCGGCGAGGAAGCGCTTCGCGGTCGCCAGCCCGATGCCACGCGCGGCGCCAGTGACGAGGACGACCTTGGAATGGGTGCTGCTCATGGGAAACCCGAATGACATCGAACAAGGCAGGGAATGGCGTGGAGGCTATGCCTCGCAGGGCGCCGGCCGCAAGCCGGGCGTCCCGCATGCGCTTGTCCGGCTTTGCCGCTCGACAAATCCGCCGCGCTCCTGTATGGCCCCGCACTCAACTGAAAACAGCGAGCCGAAAGCCCGCGCTTCCGCGCGAACACGGCCATGGAGAGACCCATGAACATCATCGAGCAGCTCGACGCCGAGCAGATCGCCAAGCTCACAGAAGGCAAGGCCATCCCCGCCTTCCAGCCGGGCGACACCGTGCAGGTCAACGTCAAGGTCAAGGAAGGCGAGCGCAGCCGCGTCCAGGCCTATGAAGGCGTCGTGATCGCCCGTAACGGCGGCGGCCTCAACCAGAGCTTCACCGTCCGCAAGATTTCCTATGGCGAGGGCGTCGAGCGCGTCTTCCCGCTGTTCTCGCCGAACCTCGATTCGATCAAGGTCATCCGCAAGGGCAAGGTCCGCCGCGCCAAGCTCTATTACCTGCGCGATCGTCGCGGCAAGTCGGCCCGCATCGCCGAGCGCGTCGACGCCAAGCCCGCCAAGGGCCAGAAGGGCGCCGGCAAGTAAGCCGACCACTTCGACGAAAGAGAATGATAGCGCGGTCCTTCGGGGCCGCGTTTTTTATTGCGTCATCGATGAACAGGCGGGCGCCGTTCGGGAAGCCCGCCACTTTACGCATGACCAAAAGCCGCGCTCGCGTTTCATTCTGAAAACGCATGGCGGCCGACAAATTTTTCAATTGATATGCAATCATCGCCTAGATAAGTATGATAATCATTAGCTTGCTACTTATAATGTCCAATGAACCTGACGGATCTTCAAGCTGCCTTCACGGCAGAGCTCGCAGCGGTCAACCGCAAGCTCCGCGCGCTCGTCGACGAGCGGGCGCGGGGCATGGGATTGACCCTCGCCCGCGCCCGCCTGCTGATGGAGCTGGCGCGGGAAGACGGGCTCATCCAGTCCGACCTTGCCGGCCTGCTGGAGATCGAGCAGCCGACGCTGGTGCGGCTGCTCGACGGGCTCGAGCGCAACGGCATGGTCGAGCGCCGTGCCGTCGCGGGCGACAGGCGCGCGCGCCAGGTCTTCCTCACGCCGATGGCGCGGGCGCAGGCGGAGGACATCCTGGCATTTCTCGCCGAGCTGCGCGCTGATATCCTGCAAGGCATCGCCCCGCAGGATCTGGAATTGGCGCTGAGCGTCCTGCGGCGGACTTCGCGCAACATCGCCGCCGGGCGGAGCACCGCCTCATGAGCACGCCCGAGGCCACCTCGACGCCGGCAGCAGCGCCGCCCGCCTCGACATGGTTCACCATGCCGGTGCCGCGCGCCCTCGGCTACATGCTCGCCTCGGTAACCCTGGCGATGACGCAGCAGATCGGCCAGAACATCGTCAACACCAACGTCTACCAGATCCAGGGCGATCTCGGCGCAACCGTGGCCGAGACCAATTGGCTGGTCGCCGCCTATATGGCGCCGAACGTCTCGCTCTCGATCGCGCTGATCAAGATCCGCATGCAGTACGGCCTGCGCAACTTCGCCGAGATCAGCATCGCCGGGCTGTTGCTTGCGGCCGTCCTCAACTTCTTCGTGCACGACCTGCAATCGGCCGTCGCCGTGCGCTTCATGAGCGGCATCGCGGCATCGCCGATGTCCTCCCTCGCATTCTTCTACATGATCGAGCCGATGCAGCCGCAGCGGAAGCTCACCGCGGGCCTCTCGCTGGCGCTGACCAACAGCACGCTCGGCATCCCGGTGACGCGCCTGATTTCGCCGCATCTGCTCGACATCGCAGGCTTCCACGGCCTCACCCTCTTCGAGATGGGCCTCGCCATGGTGGCGTTCGGCTTCGTCTATGCGCTGCCCTTGACCACCCCGCCGCGGGTCAAATGGATCGGCCCGCTCGATATCGTCAGCTACCTCCTGATCGCGATCGGCTTCGGCTCCATCGCGGTCGCGCTCAGCCTCGGCCGCATCTATTGGTGGTTCGAGGCGCCCTGGCTCGGCTGGCTTTTCGCCCTGGCCGTGCTCTGCCTCACTCTGGCCGGCATCACCGAGCTGCACCGCAAGAGCCCTCTCGTCGACATCCGGTGGCTGACGAGCCCGACCACGCTGCATTTCGCCGGCGCCCTGCTGACCATGCGGCTCGTCCTCGCCGAGCAGACGGTCGGCGCCTCGAACTTCTTCCAGGCGCTCGGCCTCCAGAACGAGCAGACAGTGCCGCTTTACGGCATCATCCTCTGCGCCATCCTCGCCGGCGGTATCACCTGCGCCGCCTTGCTGCGCCCCGGCCGCGAGATCTGGTTCTACGGTAGCGCGCTGGCCTGCGTCGCGCTCGGCGCCTGGCTCGACAGCGGCGCCACCAGCCTGACGCGCCCGCATGACATCCGGCTCAGCCAGATGCTGGTGGCCTATGGCTCCGCCTTGTTCCTGCCGGCGGCGATGGCGCAGGGCATGGGAGCCGCCATCGCACGCGGCCCGCTCTACATCCTGAGCTTCATCACCGTGTTCCTGTTCACGCAGAGCATCG
Source organism: Allobosea sp. 67-29 (assembly GCF_001898115.1). Taxonomy (GTDB): domain Bacteria; phylum Pseudomonadota; class Alphaproteobacteria; order Rhizobiales; family Beijerinckiaceae; genus Allobosea. The sequence continues at coordinate 63,466 of NZ_MKSQ01000022.1, forward strand.
GCGGCCTGCTCGGTTCGGCGGTCTTCGGCACCTTCATCACCTTGCGGACCAGCTTCCACTACAATGTGCTCGCCGAACGCTTCTCGCTGTCGGACCCGATCGTGGCCCAGCGCATCGGCCAGTTCGGCGGTGCTTACGGCCAGGTTCTGACCGATCCCGCGCTGACGCGCGCCGAGGGCGTGTCGCTCCTGGCCCAGCGGGCGGCGCGCGAGGCGACGGTGCTCGCCTATAACGACGCCTTCCTGCTCATCTCGCTGATCGCGGGCATCGCCCTCGCCGGCCTCCTCCTCCATCTCGCCGTCCGGCGGCTGCAGACGCGCCTTGCCGCGCCCCGGCCAGCCCCGGTCGGCTGACCCGCAAGCCTCGCCATGACCAATGCCCTCCGCTCGGTTTCGACCTACATCGCCTTGGCGATCGGCCTCGTCGGCCTCGCCGTTATTCTCTACGCTTGGCGGCTGCCCCCCTTCGCCAGCACCATCGAAACAACCGAGAACGCCTATGTGCGCGGACAGGTGACGGTGATCGCGCCGCAACTCGCCGGTTATGTCGCGGAGGTGCCGGTGCAGGATTTCGCCACGGTGAAGCAGGGTGACCTGCTGCTGCGCATCGACGACCGCATCTACGCCCAGAAGCTGGAGCAGGCCAGGGCCGGGCTCGCGGCGCAACGCGCCGCTCTCGCCAATTCCGACCAGTCGCGCGCGGCAGCGGATGCGCGCCTGCGCGCGGCCGTCGCCAACGTCGCCAGCGCCGAAGCCGCCCTGCGCACGGCCGAAGCGAATTGGAGCCGCATCGAGCCGCTTCGCGAGCGCGGCGTCGTCAGCCAGACCAGCACCGACCAGAGCCAGCAGGCGCTCGACCAGGCCCGCGCCTCCCTCGCCGCCAGCAATGCCGCCGCCGAGGTGGCGCGGCAGGACATCCAGACGGCCATCGTCAACCGCCAGTCGCTCGTGGCCGCGGTCGAGGGCGCCGAGGCCGCCGTGCATCTCGCCGAGATCGACCTCAGCAACACCCGCATCCTCGCGCCTCAGGACGGGCGCCTCGGGGAGGTCTCGGCCCGGCTCGGCCAATATGTCGCCGCGGGCACGCAACTGATGGCGCTGGTGCCCAGCAAGGTCTGGGTCATCGCCAACTTCAAGGAGACGCAGCTTGCCGGCATGCGCGTCGGCCAGCCGGTGAGCTTCACCGTCGATGCTCTCCGCCACGCGAGGCTTACCGGCAGGATCGAGCGCTTCTCGCCGGCCGCGGGGTCCGAGTTCAGCGTCATCCGGCCGGACAACGCGACGGGCAACTTCGTCAAGATCGCCCAGCGCGTACCGGTCCGCATCGCCATAGACCCAGATCAGCCTCCGGCGGGGAAGCTGGCGCCCGGCATGTCGGTCGTCGTCAGCGTCGACACCGCGGCGGCGGGCTCCGCGTCCGGCAGATGACGGCTAGGCGAGCGGGTCGATTGTCCGGCTACCCTGGAACTGCTACATAGTAGCCATGTCGTCGCGCATGCATCAGTTCCAGCGCTTCAGCGCCGTGCAGGGAGAAGGCCATCTGCCGCCTCTGCCGACGACGCAGGACTTCGTCGCGCTGCATGACCATGCCCGCCTGCCCTGGCGCTTTTTCGGCCGCTTCACCGCCTCCATCGCCGCAGGCCTTACCGGCGCCTGAGACCGGCCGCCCCAGCGCGGCCGGCGACAGGCGAACCGTTTTGCGAGCCGGCTCGAAAGCCGGCTTTCTCGTTTCCAGATCAGATTTCCGCAGACCGAGAACAAGCCATGACTGCGACCAAGGGTCCCCAGACGCTCTATGACAAGATTTTCGACGACCACGTCGTCGACCGGCAGGATGACGGCACCTGCCTGCTCTATATCGACCGCCACCTCGTCCATGAGGTGACGAGCCCGCAGGCCTTCGAGGGCCTGCGCATGACCGGCCGCAAGGTCCGCGCGCCCGAGAAGACGCTCGCCGTCGTCGATCACAACATCCAGACCACCGACCGCTCCAAGGGCATCCAGGAAGAGGAAAGCCGCATCCAGGTCGAGGCGCTGGCGAAGAACGCCAAGGACTTCGGCGTCGAGTACTTCAACGAGCTCGACAAGCGTCAGGGCATCGTCCACATCGTCGGCCCCGAGCAGGGCTTCACCCTGCCCGGCACCACCATCGTCTGCGGCGACAGCCACACCTCGACGCATGGCGCCTTCGGCGCGCTCGCCCACGGCATCGGCACATCGGAGGTGGAACATGTGCTCGCCACCCAGACGCTGATCCAGAAGAAGGCGATGAACATGCTCGTCCAGGTCGACGGCACGCCTGCTCCGGGCGTCGGCGCCAAGGACATCACGCTCGCGATCATCGGCGAGATCGGCACCGCCGGCGGCACCGGCTCGGTGATCGAATATGCCGGCGAGGCGATCCGCGGCCTGACCATGGAAGGCCGCATGACGGTCTGCAACATGTCGATCGAGGGCGGCGCCCGCGCCGGCATGGTCGCGCCGGACGAGAAGTCCTTCGCCTATCTGAAGGGCCGCCCGAAGGCGCCGCAGGGCGCCGCCTGGGATGCCGCCGTCCGCTACTGGGAGACGCTGCGCTCCGACGAGGGCGCGCATTTCGACCGCATCGTACGTCTCGACGCCGGCAACCTCCCGCCGATCGTCTCCTGGGGTACCTCGCCCGAGGACGTGATCTCGGTCACCGGCGCGGTTCCCGATCCCGAGCTGATCGCCGACGAGGTCAAGCGCGCCTCGAAGAAGCGCGCGCTGGAGTATATGGGCCTCACTGCCGGCACCAAGATCACCGACATCCCGCTCGACGTGATCTGGATCGGCTCCTGCACCAACGGCCGCATCGAGGATCTGCGCACCGTTGCCAGGATCGTCGAGGGCAAGAAGATCCATGAGAGCCTGGATTACGGCATGATCGTTCCCGGCTCCGGCCTGGTGAAGGAGCAGGCCGAGGCCGAGGGTCTCGACAAGATCTTCATCGCCGCCGGCTTCGAATGGCGCGAGCCGGGCTGCTCGATGTGCCTCGGCATGAACCCCGACCAGCTCAAGCCCGGCCAGCGCGCCGCCTCGACCTCGAACCGCAACTTCGAGGGCCGTCAGGGGTATCGCGGCCGCACCCATCTGGTCTCGCCGGCGATGGCGGCGGCGGCGGCCCTGACCGGCCGCTTCGTCGACGTGCGCACGCTCGGCTGATCAGGCACGCGGGGAGGACGCCATGTCGAACGATCCCCGCGAAGCCGCCCGCGAAGCCGAGGCCAGGGCCGCGCTCGAACGCGTGAAGCGCGACAGCGAGACCTTGCTCGGAACCTCGATGGGACGGGCCGCCGATCACTTCTCCGGCGCCGATGCGCCGGAGGGCGACAGGATCGAACTCTGGGGCCGGCGGATCGGCCGAACCCTCTCGCTCCTCGGCGTGATCGTGCTGGGCTGGTGGCTCGGCCACCAGCTCAAGTTCTGGTGACGGATATGGATGCCGCGGTGGCAAAGACGATGCAGATCGACTGGGACGGGGCCAAGGCCCCGTCGCTGGAGGCGTTCGAAGAATTGGCCCAGGCCGCCTTCGACCGTCTGCCGGAGGAGTTCCGTGCGCTTTGCGCCGACGTGATCTTCAACGTCACCGAGTTCCCGGAGGACGATGTCCTGAAGGAGCTGGAGGCCGAAAGCCCGTTCGACCTTCTCGGCCTCTTCACCGGCGTCGGCCTGCCGCAGCAGGGTTTTGGCCCCCAGACCGGCCAGATGCCTAATACCATTCACCTCTATCGCCGGCCGATCCTCGACTATTGGGCGGAGCACGACGAAAGCCTCGGCTCCATCGTCACCCACGTCATGATCCACGAGGTCGGCCACCATTTCGGCTTCTCCGACGAGGACATGGAAGCCATCGAACAGGCGGCCGGCTGAGCCCGGCCAGAGCAAGGACACGGAACCATGCAGCCCTTCACCACCCTGACCTCGACCCCCGCCCCGCTGAAGGTTGTCAATGTCGACACCGACATGATCATCCCGAAGCAGTATCTGAAGACGATCAAGCGCACCGGTCTCGGCACCGCGCTGTTCTCGGAGATGCGTTACAAGGAGGACGGCTCCGAGAACCCGGACTTCGTGCTGAACCAGCCAGCCTACCGCAAGGCGCAGATCCTGGTCGCCGGCGACAATTTCGGCTGCGGCTCCTCGCGCGAGCATGCCCCCTGGGCCTTGCTCGATTTTGGCATCCGCTGCGTGATCTCCACGAGCTTCGCCGACATCTTCTACAACAACTGCTTCAAGAACGGCATCCTGCCCATCAAGGTCACGCCCGAGCAGCTCGACGCCCTGTTCGACGACGCCGAGCGCGGCTCCAACGCGACGCTGACGATCGACCTCGAGAACCAGACGATCAAGGGCCCGGACGGCGGCGAGATCCGCTTCGAGCTCGACCCTTTCCGCAAGCACTGCCTGCTGAACGGCCTCGACGATATCGGCCTGACGATGGAGAAGGGCGCGAAGATCGACGCCTATGAGGACAAGCTGAAGCAGCGCGAATGGGCCTGAGCGGAGGCTCGGCCTCGGGGGCCACGCCCCCGAGGCTGTCGTTACGCAACCCAAAAGGGCGTTGGGACATCTGCTCCAGCCGGAGCCAGGTCACTAAACGACCAGGCCCTGCACCGGTTTGAGATCGCCCGTCCCCGGGAACACCTTCTCCGCCAGCACCGGCCCGGAGAGCCCGAACAGGTCCGCCACCACGCCCTTCGCCACCGCGCGAACATCGCTGGTCGGCTTCAGGTCGCGGCTCTGATAGAGGGCCTCGGGCTTCAGGCCGGGCCAGTCCGCGATCATCCGCCCGCCCTTGACGGCGCCGCCGACCAGAAAGGCCACCGTTCCGGTGCCATGGTCGGTGCCGACCGTGCCGTTGACGGCGGCCGTGCGGCCGAATTCGGTCACCACCATCACCACAGTGTCCTTCCAGACCGGCGCCAACCCGGTTTCGAAGGCGGCAAAGGCACCGTCCAGCCCGCCGAGCAGCGTGGCGAGCCGTCCCTTGGCACCGCCTTCGTTGGCATGCGTGTCCCAGCCTTCGAAGGCCAGCGCCGCGATGCGCGGCCCGTCATCGGCGCCGACTAGCGCGGCCGCTCCTTCGGCGATGCGTCGCATGCCGTCCGCCGAATCCGGGCCGCCGCCGCCCATCGGCTTGCCGTCCATTCCGCGCCGCTGCGCCAGTCCTTCCGTCTCGATCGCCTGCTGCAGTGCAGCAGCCAGATGCGCGTCGCGCTGGCCATAGAGATCGGCGAGCCGCATCGTCAGGTCGCTTCCCGCCCGCGCCATGCGCGGCGGCGCCCAGCCGAGGACGGGCGCATCCCCGCGCACGACGAGGGGCGGCACGACCCCGACCCCGAGCACACCGTTGCGAGCGATCCCCTCCCCGGGCGGCAGGCTGGCGAGCAGCCGGTTCAGCCAGCCGGTCGCCGTGTGCCCTGGTCCGGGCTGGCCGCTCTCGAGCACATCCTGCCCGTCGAAATGGGAGCGCTCGCGGTAGCCTGTGGCGGCGGCATGAATGATGGCCGCGTGGCCGTCCCGGTAGAGCCGCGCCAGGTTCGGCATCGCCGGATGCAGGTAGAAGAAGCCGTCGAGCGGCAGTGCCGCTTCCGGGCCGTCCCTGGTGAGCGCGATCCCGTCCCGCAAAGCCGCATAGTCGGGATCGCCGATCGGCGGCACGGCCGAGAGCCCGTCCAGTGCGCCGCGCAGCACCACGACCACGAAGCGCGGATCGCGCGCTCCCGCCGCCGCATAGGCGAACTTCGGCACGAAGGACCAGGCGAAGAGCGCCCCGGCCGCGCCGAGGATCGCGCGCCGGGAGGGTGTCATGCGTTGGCAACCGTCGTCGTGATGATCCATGGCGGTCACCTCCGCTGGAATTCGGGCGACATGAGCAGCAGCGCGATCGCCTGCGGCCGGCTTTCCGCCCGCGCCACCGTCTGCCTGGTTTCGGAAGAGAGCAGCGGCCCGAGGACATCCGCGGCCAGCCCGTTCGGGTCCGTCACCGCATTGGCTCGCTGCCGTCCCCAGCCGGCGGCCACGTCGATGCGCGTCTTGATTCCTTCGGCCGAGGCCCAGGCGGCATTGGTGTCGGCATAGCCGTTCGGGCCCGAAGGCTGCCAGAAAGGCTGGCCCATCGCCTGCAGCGGCCCGAGGATCTGGCCGAAATTCGGTTGCAGCCCCGTGGCACGATAGGAGGCGAGCAGGAATTCCTGCGGAGAGCGCAGCTTGGTCGCCGGCGCCCTCCAGGCTTCGTCGCTCCCGATCAGCGCGCGATAGACCGCGGGCAGGTCGCCGCCGCTCTGCCGGAAGGTCGAGGCCAGCAGATCGACCAGCTTCGGCGGCGGATCATCTGCCACGAAATGGCGCACGAGCTTGGTCGCGATGAAATGCGCCGTCGCAGGATGGTGGGCGAGATCGGTCAGGGCTGCTACGCCCTGCGCCAGGTCCGGCTGGTCGTAGGGCCGGCCGAGCAGCGGCGTCGCGCCCGGCTCATGCAGCCCCGGATTGAAGACGAACGAGCCGGGAAACCCGAGGCGGCCGTCGCGGCCCGCCATCGTCCAGCCGGTCAGGATGCGTGCGAGATTGGTGACGTCGCCCTGGCTGTAGCCGCCCGAAACGCCGAGCGTGTGCAGTTCCATGATCTCGCGCGCGAGATTCTCGTTGAGTCCGCGGCCACGCCGCCGGCCCGCAGGCGAATTCGGCCCGATGGACTGCCGGTTGTCGAGGAAGTCGAGCATCGCCGGATGGCTTTCGGCGGCGATCAGCATGTCCTCGAACCGACCGAAGACATGCGGGCGGATCGCCTCGCGTTCATAGACCCCGGCCATGATCCGGCCGATATTGCTCTTGGTCGCGCCGATGCAGAAATGGTTCGACCAGAACATCGTCAGCCGCTCGCCGAAGCCGGTTGCGGCCGCGAGCGCGAGATCGACCCGCGCCTTGACCTCGTCGCGATAGGTGCGGAAGGGCAGAGCCGGTTCGTCCGGCCTCGGCCGCGCCGCGCGTGCCGTCTCGTTCTGGGAAGCCGGCCTGGCTTCCGCGCCCGGCCTGTCGGGGCCGGCCATTGGCGCGACGCCGGCGACCTGCATTCCCTGCGGGTTCTCGGGGCCCGTCGGCATCGCGGCACGCTTGGCTTCGCGCTCGATCTTCTGCTGGTCCTCGAAGGCGAAGAGCGCTCGCCCGATCTCGGTCACGCCCGGAAAGGGCGCGCCGGGGGGCTGTGGGGCGCCACCCTTTTCAAGCTCGGCAAGCAGTCTGTCGCGTGCTTCGCGACGCATCGCTTCGCCCTGGCCCGGCCGCGGCCCCAGCCCGAAGCGCTGGAGGGCGATGGCTCCCGTTTTCGGATCGTCCGGCCCTGCCATGCAACCGATCTCCCCTGATCACGGCTGCAGCATCCTGTGCGACTATGGCAAAAAGCGGGGAGCTTCTATGACAAATCGGCAATGTTCGACCGCGGGGCGTTTCCGGCACAACCATTGCAGCGCCACGCCGCTGTCACCGTGCGAACCGGGAGGATCTTCACGACCATGGACGAGACCAGCGTTGATCGCCGCATCCGGACCAGTTTCGCCAAGCAAGGCCTCATGCAAACGCTCGGTGCCAACCTTGTCCATGTCTCGCCCGGTCAGGTGGAAATCGCTCTGACGCCTCGGCCCGAGATCGCGCAGCAGCATGGCTTCGTGCATGCGGGCGCGGTGAGCGCCATCGCGGACAGCGCAGCCGGCTATGCCGCACTCAGCGTGATGCCTGCCGATCGCGGCATCCTGACGACGGAATTCAAGATCAACCTGCTCGCACCCGCTGCCGGCACGCGCATCGTCGCGCGGGGCAAGGTGGTCAAGGCCGGCCGGACCTTGACCCTGGCGCAGAGCGAGGTTCTCGCCGAGAATGACGGCAAGGAGCGGCTCGTCGCCCTGCTGACCGCGACCTTGATGACGATCGAGGGCCGCGACGGCATCGTGGATTGATCAGGGCCTGCCGCCCTACATCACCACCGTGATCGTTTCTGCCGCGCGCGTCAGCCCGGTATAGAGCCAGCGTGCCCGGTGCTCGCGGAAGGCGAAGCTCTCGTCGAAGAGCACGACGTCGTCCCACTGCGAGCCCTGCGCCTTGTGAACGGTCAGCGCATAGCCGAAAGTGAATTCATCGGTGTGCTTGCGCAGCTCCCAGGGAATCTCCTCCTCGGTGCCGTCGAAGAAGTTGGGCAGCACCGAAACCTTGACCGCACGGGCGCCGGTGTCGTCCTCCGGCGTGACGCGCATGGTGACGAGCCCCTTCTTCGAGGTCTTGATCTCCTGGACGATCCAGGAGCCGCCATTGAGCAGCCCCTTGCTCTTGTCGTTGCGCAGGCAGACGAGCTTCTCGCCGGCAACGGGATTGGTTTCCGTCCGCCCCATCAGCTGCCGGATGCGGGCATTGTAGCCGCGCCGCGTCTTGTTCATGCCGACCAGCACCTGGTCGGCCGCCATCACGATCTCGGGGTTGACCTCCGCGCGACGGATCACCCGGCTCGGCCCGTAATCGCCATAGTCGAGCCGCCCGCCTTCGCGCACGGTCATCGACATCCGAACGATCGGATTGTCGGCCGCCTGACGATGGACCTCCGTCAGCATCACGTCGGACTCCTGCTCCGTGAAGAAGCCGCCGCCCTTCACCGGCGGCAACTGCGCGGGATCGCCGAGCACCAGCACCGGCGTGCCGAAGGAGAGCAGGTCGCGGCCCAGTTCCTCGTCGACCATCGAGCATTCGTCGATGACGATCAGCTTGGCCTTGGCCGCGTTGCTTTCACGGTTGATGACGAAGGTCGGGCTCTCCTCGTCGACCCCGCGCGAGCGGTAGATCAGGGAATGGATGGTCTGGGCTTCGCCGCAGCCCTTGTTGCGCAGCACCAGCGCGGCCTTGCCGGTGTAGGCGGCGAAGACGACATCGCCGTCCACCGCCTCGGCGATGTGCCGGGCGAGCGTGGTCTTGCCGGTGCCGGCATAGCCGAACAGGCGGAACACCTGCGGCGTGCCCGCCTGCAGCCAGCGCGCCACCTCGGACAAGGCGGCATCCTGCTGAAGCGACCAGCTCATCGGAAGGCAATCACGGCGGACATGCCGCAGATGGGGCCGAGTCGCGCGCCGAAGGCAAGCCCGCCGGCGCTCAGGCGGCGCGCAGCCGCTGGACGAAGGCGGCCGCCTCGACCTGCAGGGCGGCGATGCGCTCGTCGAGGTCGCGCGCGCTGAGCGCGCCCATGTCGGCCTGATTGACCGTCTGCATATTGGCGGCGGCAATTTCGGCCATCGCCATCACGGCCGTGCCGGTGACGTCGGAAATCCGCGCCACGGTATCGCCCAGGGAGCCGAGCAGCTCCGCATTCGATCCGACCATGGTCGCGATCTCGGTGCCCGTCTGCTCGACGGCAAGGATGCTGTTGCCGATGGTGGAGACCGCACCCGCCGCATGCGAAAGCGCCTGGTCGACCTGAGCGATGCGCCCGACGATGCGCGAGGTCGCCTCCGCGGTCTGGCCGGCCAGCGCCTTGACCTCGGACGCGACCACCGCGAAGCCGCGGCCATGCGTGCCGGCGCGCGCGGCCTCGATCGTGGCGTTGAGCGCCAGCAGGTTGGTCTGCCGCGCGACCGCCTCGATGATTCCGACGACGTCGCGGATCTGCGCGGCCTTCTCGGTCAGCTCGGCGACCAGCTTGTGCGCGCCGGTCGCCTCCTGGCTCGCGGCGCTCGCCATCTCCGAAACGCGCCGGACCTCATCGTTGATCTGCCCGATCACCAGCTCCATCCGCAGCGCCGCCTCGGTCGTGCGATTGGCCTCGATGCCCGCGCCGGTCACCGACGCCGCCGCGATCTCGGAGCTCTTCGACACCTGTTCGACCCGAACGGCCGCATCCTGCAACGTCGCGCGCAGCACTTCGCTCGCCCGCCCGATCTCGCCGAGCAGAACGCCGAGCCGCGCCTCGAAATCATCGGCGATGCGGGTCAGTTCCTGGCTGCGCAGCCGCTGATGCTGGCGCGCCTGCCCGGCCTCGGTCTCGCGCGTCACCAGCGTCGCCCGAACCTCGCTGAGCTGCCGCACGGTGCGGGCGAGCTCGCCGATCTCATCGGACCGGGCGCAATGGGGTACGTCGATGACCTCGTTCGAACGCGTGGCCGTGCGGATGGACGCCATGAGCTCGCGCAGCGGCCCTGTCAGATGGCGGCGCATCACCAGCAGCGCGATCAGCCCTCCGCCGAGCGGCAGCAGCAGCGCGACAGCGATCGTCAGCAGCCTTACCCTCTCCGCCCTTTCCCCGGCCCTGACGGCCGCGCCATTCGCCCTCTTCGCCAACTCGTCCCTCATCGACGACGTGGTCGCGATGATCTGGCTGACGTTGAGGCGTGCTTCCTGCGCGCCGGCTTCCAGGATCGCGGCCTTTGCCGAGACGCGCCGGCCGATCTCGACGATACTGCGCTGGAAAGCGATGAAGGTGTTGATCCGGGCGTTGAGCGTGGGATTTGCGTCGCTCATTGCCCTCGGCAGGGTCGCGATGAAGTGCGCGCGCGCCGCGTCGACGAGCTCGATCGCCGCATCCAGCCTCTCGAGCGAGGCTTCGATCTCCGCGGTCGTCGCCTCCTCGTCCAGCCGCCCGAGCAGCGCGGCATGGGCGACGCGGCTCGCGAGCAGGGAAGCGCTGCTGGCGAGCGCAATGCCGGAGAAGGCCTCGCGGTCGATGCGCCTGACGTCGTCGAGCCCGCGCAGCGCGCTGACGAGCCCGAGCGCGGCGGCGACGCTCAGCAAGGCAAAGAGCATCATGATCTTCGCCGTCAGTCCCAGTCGCCGTCTCATCGTCACCGTCCGTCGTCCGCCGCCTGTTTCGCAGGCGCGAACGAACGAGGGGTTAACGGAGAAAAATAAAACACGAATATTCAGATAGTTAGCCGGGAAATCGACGTTTCGCGCCCCGATCTCGAGGAGGCTTTCTCATTGCAACGGCGGATCGAATCCCCGGGCGGCGGGCTCTGGCCAATGACATGGCGAATCTCTAGCGTTCGCTCATGAGACCACGCGCGATCCGCCTTCTCCTGCTTTGTCTTGGCATCATCTTCGCGGGCTACGCGGCCTTCGTACTCTCGCCCTGGCCGTCGGCGCTGCTGATCCGGGGTGTCTTCGCCTATACCGCGTTGAAAAGCGGCGAAGCGCTCGCGAGGCATGTCCCGGCCGGCATCGGCGAGCAGCGCGATATCGCCTACGGCGCCGGAGCCGACGAGCGCCTCGACGTCTACCTGCCGCCGGGCGGCGCCCGGCCAGGCGCGCCGACGCTGGTCTGGATCCATGGCGGCGGCTTCGTCGGCGGAGACCGGCAGGATGTCGCCCCTTATCTCAAAATTCTCGCCGGAAGAGGCTATGCCGCCGTCGCGATCGGGTACAGCCGCGCTCCGGGCGCGCGCTACCCCACGCCGGTGTTTCAGGCGAACACGGCGCTCGCCTTCCTCCAGAAGGAAGGCGAGCGGTTCGGTATCGACCCGACCGGGATCGTCCTGGCCGGCGATTCGGCCGGTGCCCATATCGCAGCGCAGCTTGCCGCCGGGCTGACCGGCAGAGACTACGCCGAGCAGCTCGGCCTGCCGCCGGGTATGGAACCGCACCGGCTCCGGGCCGTCGTCCTGTTCTGCGGGGCCTTCGATCCGACCGCTTTCGACTTCACCGGACCTTTCGGCACCTTCGTCCGATCGGTCCTGTTCGCCTATTTCGGCTCGGCAAACCCGCTTGACGATCCTCGGATCACCGAAGCCGCGCTGCCGCGCTACGTCACCTCCGCGTTCCCGCGCAGCTTCATCTCGGCCGGCAATGGCGATCCGCTGGCACCGCAATCGGTGGCCATGACCCAGGCGCTGCGCGATCGCGGCGTGGTGGTCGACACGCTGTTCTTCCAAGCGGGAACCGAGCCGGCTCTGCCCCATGAATACCAGTTCGACCTCGACCGGCCGGAGGGCCGGGAGGCGCTCCGCCGGCTGAGCGCCTTCCTGACGGATCTGCAGCGGTAGAAGTCACGGATCAGAGGAAGCTGGCCCGTCCCGGATCCGGCATCGGCGCTGCCGCTAGGCCTGCCTGCGGGTGATGACGGTCAACGCCCCGTTCTGGTCGATCTGGGCGATCAGGACGTCGCGGGCGGAGAACCCCTTCGCTTCCACCGCCGTCTTTATCATCGGCGCACGCTCGACGGCGTTCTGCAGTCGCTCCCGGTCCTCGGCCGAGCGCTTCGCCACCAGCGCGTCGACCTGCGTCTTGGTGGCGTCGGGAAGCTCGTTGAAATCCACCACCTTGACCGATCTGATCGCCGGCGCCGGAGACGGCGGCTGCGTCGGCGAAGGCGCCTGGGACGGGTTCGGCCCGGGCTGCGGCGATGGCGACTGGGCCTGCGCCGCGCCGGCGAGGACAAACGCGGTACCGGCGGCGGCAAGCATCATCATGCGCATCGGAGTTCCTTCCTTCGGTTGCGGATGAAGGCCAATTCCATCGTCCGAATGGGTTCGGAAGCTGAAGCCGGCCGGGTCATTTCATGATCATGTCGCGGCACGAATGCGACCGCACCGACATGCTGCCGATCGATCCCGGTGCGGCCCGCGCGCCCTGCGGCACGGTTCCGCCGCTCGGCATCAGACGACGGAATGACGCCCATGCGGCGAGAGGCTTGCCAGGATCGGCGGGCCGGGCCAGGGAGATGCGCCCGAGGAAACGCCAGCCGCCATGACCACCCGCAATGCCTCCCTGATCGGCATCGCCACGATGCTGCTCGGCATCCTGCTGTTCTCGCTCAACGACGTCATGGGCAAGTGGCTGGTCTCGACCTACACGCCCGGCCAGCTCATGCTGGTCCGCAGCGCCGCGGCGCTCCTCGTGCTCTCGCCCTTCATCCTGAAGCAGGGCCTGCGCCGGACCTTGCGGCCCGAGCGGCCCCGCCTGCAATGGCTGCGTGTCGCGATCGGCGCCACCGAATCGACGCTGTTCTACGTCTGCGTCGCGCATCTACCCCTGGCCGACACGATGACGCTCTGGATGGCCGCGCCGATCTGGGCCGTGCTGCTCGCCGCACTGCTGCTCGGCGAGAAGGTCGATCCCGCCCGCTGGGTCGCGGCGGGCCTGGGGTTCCTCGGCGTTGCCCTGGCGCTGGCGCCGACGGGAGCGAGCTTCTCGCCTCCCGCACTGCTTGCTCTGGCAGGCAGCATCCTGTTCGCAGCCCTGCTGATCGCCGGCCGCAAGCTGCGCGGCACGCCCGACGTCACGCTCGTCGCCTGGCAGACCTTCGGCTCGCTCCTGCTCGGCATCGCCCTCTTACCGTTCGGATGGGTGATGCCGACGCCCCGTGATTTCGGCCTGCTCGCCCTGCTCGGCATCGTTGCCCTGCTCGGCCATCTCTGCGTGACGCGCTCGCTGAAACTGGCGGAAGCCTCGGTCGTCGCACCGTATCAATATACCTTCATCATCTGGGCGCTGCTCTTCGGCTGGCTCTTCTTTGGCGACTGGCCCACCGTGCCGATGCTCTGCGGAGCCGCCCTGATCGTAGCCGCAGGCCTTGCGCTGATCCTGCTCGAAAGGCGCTCGGTGCGCGCGCCTTCCCTCCCCGTCCGGAAGGTCCCGATCCCGCAGCAACCCTGATCTGAGCGCATGAGGCTTGGCACCGGCGGCGCCGATGGGCGAGAAAGCCCAACCCCGGCGACGATCCCAAGCCGGCCGGAGGACGCCATGGCACTGATCACCTATCTCACCACAATCAAGTTCGGCTTCGGAGAGATCGCCGGAATCGAGGCTGACCTCGCCACGCTCGGCGTCGCGAAACCCTTGATCGTCACCGACCGGGGAATCGTCGCGGCAGGGCTGATCGACGCAATCGGCCAAAATGCCGGCCGGCTCAAGGAAGCGCCGGTCTTCAGCGACACGCCGACCAATCCCACCGAGGAGGCGGTCGAGGCGGCGCTTGCCTGCTATCGCCGGCATGGCTGCGACGGAATTGTCGCAATCGGCGGCGGCTCGCCGATCGACCTCGCCAAGGGCGTCGCGCTGCTCGCGACCCATGACGGCCCGCTCGAGACCTACGCCGCAATCCTCGGCGGCATTGCGAAGGTCACCGCGAGCGTCGCGCCGGTGGTCGCGGTCCCAACCACCTCCGGTACAGGCAGCGAGGTCGGCCGCGCCGCGCTGATCACGCTCAAGGACGGCCGCAAGCTGGGCTTCATCTCGCCGCATCTGATTCCGCGGCTCGCCATCTGCGACCCGGAACTGACCATGGGCCTCCCGGCCTGGCTCACCGCGGCAACCGGCATGGATGCGATCACCCATTGCATCGAGACCTATCTCAGCCCGCGTGAGAATCCGCCGGCCGAGGCGATCGCGCTCGACGGCCTCACGCGCGCCGCCGCCCATATCGCCCGGGCCGTGCGCGACGGCCCCGACCGCGACGCGCGCAGGGAGATGATGATGGCCGCCCTCGAAGGTGGCATGACCTTCCAGAAGGGGCTCGGCGCGGTCCACGCCCTCTCGCATCCGCTCGGCGGTCTGAAACAGGTCTCGCTGCACCACGGCACGCTGAACGCCGTGCTGCTGCCGGCGGTGCTGCGCTTCAACGCGCCCGCGGCCGCAGCGAAATATCGCGAGATCCGCCGGGTCCTGGGGCTCGCGCCGGATGCGGATCTCGCCGCCTGGGTCGCCGAGCTGGTCGCTAGCCTCGGCATGCCCGGCACGCTGACGGCGATGGGCGTGCCGCGGGAGGTCGTTCCCGCCATCGCTGCGGCGGCGACGCTGGATCATTCGAGCGCCACCAATCCCCGCCCCGCGACGGCAGCCGATTATGCCGCGATGCTGGAAGCTTCATTCTGACGATCCGCGGCCTCAATAAAGCCGATCGCGATAGGCCTCCTCGAGGTTGCGATCGGCGGCATCCGCCTCGACCAGCCTGGTCTGCTCGGCCACGATGCGGCCGAGCGTGGGGAAACTGTGGCGCGGCACCTGCGTCGCGGGGTCCCATAGCCTCGACCGGATCAACGCCTTGCCGCAATGGAAATAAGCTTCCTCGACGGAGACGATGATGCCCGTGATCGGTGGCCGCTGCTGCATCGTCGAGGGCTCCAGGAGCCCCGCATCGCGCGTCACGCGCGCCTTGCCGTTGACCCGCAGCGTCTCGTTGATGCCCGGAACCATGAAGACGATGCCGATGCCGGGCGAGGCAACGAGATTGCCGAAGCTGTCGATGCGGTTGTTGCCGCGGCGGTCGGGAACGAGAAGGGTGCGGTCGTCCAGCACGCGCACGAAGCCGGGGCCGTCGCCGCGCGGACTCGCGTCGACACCACCGGCGCCGTCACTGGTCGCGAGCACCAGAAACGGCGACAGGGCGATGAAGTCCCGGCAGAAGCGGTCGAGCCGGTCGAGCACCTTGTTCTGCACCACCGGACTGACCGCGCCGATATGGCTGCGCAGCGATGCCGCATCCTCGATACGCGCAGCCGGATCGTCGAAGCAATCGTCCATGCCCTCACCTCCCTGCGGTGACTGTCGCCGATAGGCGACCTTCCCGCCACAGCGCTCATGCCGGCCGCAGCCAGCGTAGTGCGCAGGGCGGGCGCACGCTCCGATAGGCCGAAATGCCACATCGGGCCGGCGCGGCGACCCAGGCCGGCGCTCACGCCTTGACCCCCGCCGGGCAGCCAGCCATCGTAAGCGAAACTCGCATCCGCCTTTATGAGGCCCGATTCCATGCGCCGCGCCCTGCTTCGCACCACCCTCGCTTCCCTTGCCTGCCTGGCGGGCCTCGTCTCGGCCGAGGCTGCCGGACGGCGCTATGTCGCGCCGCTGGACCGTGCCGAGGAGCGTATCGTTCCGATGTATGGCGACCTGCCCGGCTGCGAGGACCCGGCCGTGCTGTCGCGGCTGAGCGGCTCGTTCGACTCGCGCGAGTCCACCTATTGGGGGCCGCTTCAGGCGCTTGCTTATGACCATGTCGTGCAGATCGGCTTCCGCCCCTGGGGCGATGATTTCATTCCACGGCGCTTCTGCACGGCGCGCGTCATGCTGAACAACGGCGTCTATCACCGGGTCGACTACTCCGTCCGGGAAAATCTCGGGCTCTTCGGCAGGGGCTGGAACGTCAACTGGTGCGTCGCCGGGCTCGACCGCGAACTGTCCTACGCACCCAACTGCAAAATGGCGCGCCCCTGAGCACCATGCTGCGGCATCTGATTTCCGCGACCCTGGCCTGGCTCTGCCTCGCCGGCGCGGCGCAGGCACAGGGGTTCGGGCAACGCGGCCGCACGCCGGGCGATTTCGACTTCTACGTGCTGGCGCTGTCCTGGTCGCCGGGCTTCTGCGCGCTCGATGGCGATCGCGGACGCAATCGCGAGCAATGCGCCGACGGCGCCGGCCTTCGCTTCGTCGTTCACGGCCTCTGGCCGCAATACGAACGCGGCTATCCCAGCGATTGCGGGCCTGGCCGCGCGCCGTCGCGCATGGCGATGTCCGAAGCCGAAGGCGTCTTCCCCAGCGAAGGGCTGGCCCGCTACGAATGGCGCAAGCACGGCACCTGCAGCGGCTCCGCCCCCGCCGATTATTTTCGGGACGTCCGGCGCGCGCGCGACAAGGTCGCGATTCCGCCGGCGCTGGCGCAGTCCGAGCGCGACCGCAGCTGGACGGTCCTCGATCTCGAGCGCGCCTTCGTCGCGGCCAATCCCGGTTTGCGGACGGACATGATGTCGGTTGCCTGCAAGCGCGGCGTGCTGCAGGAGGTCCGCATCTGTCTCGACAAGGATTTGCGCGGCTTCCGCAGTTGCCCGCAGGTCGATCGCTCCGGCTGCCGCGCGCGCGACTTCACGGTCGTCGCCCCGCGTTGAGCGACGACGCTCCGCACCGGCTCAAACTATCTCTTTGTTATCGCGTCGGATTTGTCGGAAGACGCGATTTTCCGGCATCGCTTCGATGCTATAGAAGCGACGCATGAACTACCGCCACGGCTTCCATGCCGGAAACTTCGCCGACGTGCTCAAGCATGCGATGCTCGCGCGCGTCCTGCAGCATCTCGCGGCCAAGCCCACCCCCTATCGCGTGATCGATACCCATGCCGGTGTCGGCCGCTACGATCTGGGTTCCGAGGAGGCGCTGCGCACGCATGAGTGGAAGGACGGCATTGCGCGGCTCGACCGCTCGCCGCTTCCAGCGGCGGCGGAAGCCCTGCTCGAACCCTATCGCACGGCGCTGTCCGCGATTCGGGCCGAGCATGGGGCCAACGCCTATCCAGGCTCGCCCTGGTTCTGCCGCCACGCGATGCGCCCGTTCGACCGGCTCATCGCCGCCGAGCTCCATCCTCCGACCTATCGAAAGCTTGCCGAGGTGCTGGCACGCGATGCGCGCTGCAAGGCGCTGGCGATCGACGGCTGGACCGCGTTGCGCGCCAATATCCCGCCGAAGGAACGGCGCGGCCTCGTGCTCGTCGACCCGCCCTTTGAAGACAAGGAAGAGTTCGCGACGCTGGCGCAACAGTTCATCGCCGCCCACCGCAAATGGCCGACGGGCATCTACATGCTCTGGTATCCGATCAAGGATCGTCGCGCCGCCGCCACGATGCTCGATGATGTACTGGAAGCAGGCATCGGCCGCCTGCTCCGTCTCGAGATCGACGTCGATCGGCCCGAGGCGGCCGGTGGTCTCGGAGCGACCGGCCTGCTGATCGCCAATCCGCCGTGGAAGCTGGCAGAAGAGGCCGAGATCCTGCTGCCGGCACTGACCGAACGGCTCGCCCAGGGGCAGCGGCCACGCTATCTATGCGAGCCGATCCGCCCCGACGGCTGATCGCCCGCTCTCCTGTCCCGAGGTTTCCGACCGATGCTCGTCCTGCGCTCCTCTCCCGCTTCGCCCTTCGGCCGCAAGGTCAAGATGGCGGCCCTCGAACTGGGTCTGATGGACCGTATCGACATCGTCGCGGCCGATACCAGCGACCCCTCCGAGCCGCTGCGCCTGCAGAACCCCCTCGGCAAGATTCCGACGCTGGTGCTGGAGGACGGAACGACGCTGTTCGATTCGCGCGTGATCGTCGACTATCTGGACTTCCTCGCCGGCGGCGGCCGGCTCATCCCCCGGGACGAGGGCCGCTTCGAGCAGTTGCGCTTGCAGGCGCTCGCCGATGGCATCTGCGATGCAGCCCTGCTTCAGGTCTACGAGGGGCGGTTCCGCCCCGAATCGAATCGCAATGCCGACTGGCTTGCGCATCAGGCCGGCAAGGTCTCCCGCGGACTCGCCGCGCTCGAGGCTGCGCCGCCGGCCTTCAGCGGCCGCCCGCGCATCGGGGAGATCGCCCTCGCCTGCGCGCTGGGATATCTGGACCTGCGTTTCGAAGGGACATGGCGCGCCGGCCACCCCCGCCTGGTCGCCTGGCTCGACGACTTCGCCGCGCGTGTACCGGCCTTCGAGAGCACCCGCTTCAAGGGCTGAGCCGGGCTCGCTTCCGGCGGGCGCATCACCACCACAGACCGACTGCAGAAAAGGCCCGGCGCTCTTGCGAGCGCCGGGCCTCGACGTGCCGGGCCCAACTGGCAACCGGACAAAAAAACCCGGTGGCCGAGGCCACCGGGTCGCTCAAATCCGATTGTGGTCGGATCAGAACTTGTAGCTCAGGCGGGCGCGGACGACCGAGAAGTCGGTGCCGACCTTGGTGCCTGCGCCAAGGATGTTCTTCTCGCCCAGGTCGACGTAGAGGTACTCGACGCCGGCGATCAGGTTGTTGGTGATGGCGTACTCGATGCCGCCGCCGACGGTCCAGCCACCGGTGTGCGAGCTGTCGTTCGAGAAGGCCAGAGCCGGGATCGAGGTCTTCACGTTGCCGTAAGCCCAACCGCCGGTGACATACGGCATGAAGCGGTCGATCGCGAAGCCGACGCGGGCACGGACGGTGCCGAAGTAGTCGGTCTTGACGCGAACGAGGCCGAGGTTGTTGCCGCTGCTGAGGTCAGCGCCCTGCAGGTCCGCCTCGAGGCCGAGCACGAACTGGCCCATCTGGTAGTTGTAGCCGATCTGGCCGCCACCGACGAAGCCGTCGAGATCGCCGACATTGGCGAAGCCGTTGGCGTTCACGTTGCCCCAGCCGTAGCCGGCGTTGGCACCGACGTAGAAACCGGTCCAGGTGAAGACCGGCGGGATGTAGACCGGAGCGGCAACCGGGCCCTTGCGCGACGGCAGGTCGGCGGCCGAGGCGGCGCCGGCAGCGATGATGCCCAGAGCGGCAACGCTCGCAAGCAGGTACTTCTTCATGACATACTCCTTAGTCGTCGCGATCGCCGGAAGGCCCGGCGGGTGATTTCGATGATGACTGTATAGAACCAGTCGTCGCTTTTGTCTGTTGCACCGGCAACACATCTGCTTTGCAGACCGCGGCAGAAATGCGGCACGAATGCGATAACTGAACTCAAATAGGTAAAACCCAGTTAACCACCAGCCCTAAGCCCGTCATGGTAAATCGAATACTAATAGAACGCCGCCGAGGCTACGGCGACAGCGGGAAGCTCGCCGAGGAACGCGCGTTCTCCCGCAAGGTTCCTTGCCGGGTCAAAAACTTTCGACCTTCGCCTTGCCGCTCCCGACTGCGCATGCTTAAGCCTTGAAATCCCACGGGTCGAACGAGACTGTGCCACCTCTTTCCATCTTCATCATTGCCCTCAACGAAGCCGACAGGATCGGCCTCGCCATCGCCGCGGCCCGGCCCTTGAGCGACGATATCGTGGTCGTCGATTCCGGCTCGACCGACGGGACGCAGGGCGTTGCCGAAGCTCTGGGGGCCCGGGTCATCTTCAACCCCTGGCCGGGATACGGCCAGCAGAAGCGCTTCGCCGAGGAGCAGTGCCGGCACGACTGGCTGCTCAATCTCGATGCCGACGAGGTGCTGCCTCCGGACATGGTCGCCGAGATCGGCGCCCTGTTCGCGCAGGGTCCCCCACCAGCCGACGCCTATCGGACCAGAATCGCCGAAATCTTCCCCGGCGAGAAGGCGCCGCACCGCTTCGCCTATGCCCTTTCACCCGTGCGGCTGTATCGCAAGTCGAAGGGCCGCTACTCTGCCTCGCCGGTCCATGACCGCGTCGATCTCGTGCCGGGTGCCAGGGTCGGCAGGCTGAAGGGTACGATCCATCACTTCTCGGTGCGGTCACTCGGCGAGCAGATGGACAAGCTCAACGCCTATAGCGACGCTCAGGCGGATGATCTCGATGCACGGGGGGCGACAGTCTCGGCCTTCCGCCTGATCGCGGAATTCCCGGCGAATTTCGTCAAGGCCTATGTCGGCCGCCGTCACGCACTGCGGGGCCTCTACGGCTTCATGACCGCCATGAACTATGCCTTCTACCGCTATCTGCGTGCCGCGAAGCACTGGGAGAGGCGCCTCCAGCGCAATGCCGGCATCACGCCCGCAGGCAAGCGACCGAACGATAGCTGATGTGGCGCTGGTCACGAGCTGGGCGCGGCAAATCGGGGGCGCCATCGTGAACCTCCTCGACCAGCGCGTCCGGCAGCTGACGCCTCGGTATTGTCCTGCACGCTCTCCAGGGCAGCCTTGCTGGTTGCGCCGACGTCGCTGCCCAAGCCCTGTCGCCCCGTCTCAGGGTGAATGCCGTCGCCTCCGGACCGACCTTCGCCAGTTCGTATGACGGCGGGCGTCCACTGGACCGTGAGGCGGCAGGCACCTCGCTCGGTCGCTGGGTCGAACCGGAAGAGATTGCGGGGCCATGCTGTACCTGGCCCGCGCCCGCTCGATCACGAGGCTGATGATCGCCATCGAGCCCGGGCAGCATCTGGGCTGGCGCAAGCCCGACATCGTCGGCTGAGGCTGAGCCTCAGGCCGCGCGGTTCTTCAACGCGCCGATGATCGCGGTAAGGATCGCGCCGCCCGCACCGCCACCGATCAGATTGGTGAGGATGCTGCCGACGCTGAGGTTGCCGCCCTGTGCAGCGGCGCTGATCGCCGGGATCAACAGCGGAATCAGCTGCCCGAGCACGCCGCCGCCGACCAGCCCCGATAGCGTGTTGCCGAGCGTGCCGAGATCGAAGCTCGGGCTGGCCTTGCCTGCCGCATTGCCGCCGATCGCGCCGGCGACGAGATTCATCAGGATCTGTTCCACAGCAGCCCCCCGCATGCACAGGCATCGCCCGCATTCTCGCGCCGGGGAGGCGATGCGTTCGGCCCGGCATCAGCGAGGATGACTCAGCTGCGGCCATGCGGCAAGCCGCCGCACTGTCGGGTTCGGGCGCTGGCTGAATCCCGCGACAAGAAGGGCGTTCTGAGGGGCGCCGCCCAGCGTCCGGTCAATCCAGCGTGATCGCGGCGATGAGCCGCCCGTAATCCGGCTCGCCGCGATGCGTCGTGCGGCGATAGCTGAAGAACCGCTCTTCATCGCCATAGGTGCACAGGCCGAGATCGACGAAGCGACCGATCCCCGCTTCCTGCGCCTTGAGGGCGATGAAGGCCGGCAGGTCGAACATCGCGTGGGCGGGACGGGTCGAGGCCGTGAAGAAGCGCGAATAGGTCGCATTCTCCGCCTTGAAGCGCTCCACGAATTCCGGGCCGACCTCATAAGCCGCTGCGCTGATCGTCGGCCCGAGTACCGCGACGATCCGCTCGCGTCGTGCGCCGAGCTTCTCCATTTCGGTGACGGTCGCGCCGACCACCCCGGCAAACGCGCCCTTCCAGCCGGAATGCGCGGCCCCGATCACCCGTGCCTCGCTGTCGGCGAACAGGATCGGCCCGCAATCGGCCGTCGAGATGCCCAGCGCGACCTTCTGCGAGATCGTCACCATCGCATCGGCCCGGGGCCTCTCGTCCTGCCAGGGACCGGTGACGAGCGCGACATCGGGGGAATGGACCTGGTGGACGCTGACCAGGTGATCGGGCTCGACATCGAGAAAGCGCGCCATCCGCGCGCGGTTCTCGCCTACCGCAGCCGGATCGTCCGAGGAGCCGAGCCCACCGTTCAGCGAGGCGTAGATGCCGGTCGAGACTCCGCCCTCGCGCGTAAAGAAGGCGTGTCGAACACCGGTTTCGCCGGCGAGTTCGGAGGAGGTGATGAACATGGCATCGTCCCGTCTGCACGAATGCCGGCATGTCCGGCCTCCGTCTCTCTCAGACCTGCTCTGGCACCCGATGAAGGTCAAATCCGGGCAGCGGCGGCAGGGCCGGGTGAGACAACGCCATAACCTTGAACAAATCACCCATGCCGGCCTCGCCGGGCTCGATCAATCGATCGAAGGCTTCGAAAATCGCCTTGCGCTGAGCGGCATCAGCGCTCCGCGAGAGGATCTGTGCCCGCTGGGCCAACCCGAGCGCCAGCAGAAAGTCGCGCTGCGTCGCCGGCCCATGGAGCGCTGCGCCTGCCCTCAGCCCCGCCTGCCCCATCCGCTCGAAGTCGACATGCACCGTCAGGTCAGCCTCGCCCGGCTCCGCCAGCGGGTCGACGAAGGCATGGCGCCTCATCGCCTGCAGCGTGTCGCCGAAACCCGAGCGGATAGGACCGTAGTCGATGAAGGCGGCGCCTCCGCCCTCGCGGGAGAGATGGCGCGCGATCCCGGCGACGACATCGAGGGCTGCCGATGGCTGCTCGAGCACGGTCCCCACCGGCGCCCTCGCCTTCACCCCGTCGCCGGTTGGTGCAAGCCCGAAGGCGAGTTCGCCATCCTCGCCCAGCCCGACGAGGCGCTCGCACCAGCCTTCGGCCGTCATCACGAACTGGTCGAGCGGCAGCGCATCGAGGAACTCGTTGGCCAGCACGATCGCCGGGCCGTCGAGGACCGACACGACGGTATCGTGCCAGACGGCGCCGGCCCCGCTCAGTGTCTCGGCCTGCCTTGCCCGCAAGACGGGACTGGTCTCGACGAGGTGGACCGACAAGGCGCCGTGGAAGCCGGGCACGATTCGCGTCGCCCGCAGGACGTCGGCCATCAGCGTGCCGCGCCCCGGCCCGAGTTCGACGAGGCGGAAGCGCGAAGGCGCGCCCATCGCCTGCCAGAGATGCGCGGCCCAGAGCCCCAGCAATTCGCCGAACATCTGGCTGATCTCGGGAGCGGTGGTGAAATCGCCCTCCCGGCCGAAGGGGTCGCGCGTCATGTAATAGCCATGGCGGGGATGGCCGAGAGCCAGCGCCATGTAGCGCGAGACCGGCAACGGCCCTTCATCCTGGATCAGGCGGACGATCTCGGCCTTGAGCGCATTCACACCCGCGCCTCGCGCCCGCTGCGCCAGACCAGGCAGATCCCGACGATCAGCACCGGCACCGAGAGCAGCATGCCCATGGTGATGCCGCCGGAGAGCGCATCGACATTGGCGCCGAACAGGAAGCCGAGCTGTGGATCCGGCTCGCGAAAGAACTCGCAGACGATGCGCGCCACCGCATAGCCGATGCCGAAGATCCCGGCGACGAAGCCCGGCCGGCGGAACCAGCCTGTCCAGACGAGCGCGTTGACGATCGCGAACAACAGGATGCCCTCGGCGAACGCCTCGAAGAGCTGGCTCGGATAGCGCGGCGCCGGCCCGCCATTCGGGAAGATCATCGCCCAGGGAAAGTCCGGCGCCGGCCGGCCCCAGAGCTCGCCATTGATGAAGTTCGCGATACGCCCGAGGAAGAGCCCGATCGGCACCACCGCCGCGGCGAGATCGAACACCGAGAGCGCCGGGTATCCGCGCCGCCGGGCGAAGAGCCACAGGCCCAGCGTCGCACCGACGAGCCCGCCATGGAACGACATGCCGCCCTGCCAGATCGCCAGAATGTCCTGCGGCCGCGCAATATAGCGGGGCAGGTCGTAGAACAGGACGAAGCCGGTGCGCCCCCCGAGCACGACGCCGAAGGCGACGAAAAGCAGCATGTCGTCAAGCTCGACCGGCTTGGGCCTGGGACGCCCGCTCCAGAGCCGATCCGTGCCGACCAGAAGCCTCGCATACCACCAGCCGCCGAGAAGACCGACAACATAGGCCAGCCCGTACCACTTGATCGCGAGCGGCCCGATCTGGACCGCGACGGGATCGATCATCGGGAAGGGAATGGCGAAGACTGGCATCATGCAGTTCCGGAACCGGGCGCATGGTGATGGCCGCGCGCCTGCCGAGTGGTCAAGGAAAAAGGCTGGCCCGCGGCACCCGGCCTCAGAGCTTGACGATCAGCTTGCCGAAATTCCGGCCCTCGAGCAGGCCGATGAAGGCCTCCGGCGCATTCTCCAGCCCGTCGACGATGTCTTCCTTGTATTTGACCGCGCCTGCGGCGATCCAGCCGGCCATCTCCTCCCGAAACGCTGGTGCCTGGGCGATGAATTCGCGCTGGATGAAACCGCGGATCGTCAGGCTCTTCGACAGCACTTGCCGCATCAGAACCGGAAGGCGGTCCGGTCCCGGGAACGCGCCGGTCGCGTTATATTGCGCGACGAGGCCGCAGACGGGAATGCGCGCGAAGCTATTGAGCAGCGGAAAGACGGCGTCCCAGACATGGCCGCCGACATTCTCGAAATAGACGTCGATGCCGTTCGGACAGGCGGCTGCGAGCTTGCCGGCCATATCGGGATCGCGATGGTCGACGACGGCATCGAAGCCGAAGCTGTCGCGGACCAATGCGCACTTCTCGGGCCCTCCAGCGATTCCGACAGCCCGCGCGCCCTTGATCCGCGCGATCTGGCCGACCGCCGAGCCGACCGGCCCGCTCGCCGCCGCCACGACGACCGTCTCGCCCGGCTTGGGCTGGCCGATGGTGAGCAGCCCGGCATAGGCGGTGAACCCCGGCATGCCGAGCACGCCCAGCGCCGTCGTCACCGGTGCCCGCGCTGGGTCGAGCTTGCGCAATTGCGTGGCGTCCGCCGTCGCATAGGTCTGCCAGCCGGAATGGGACAGCACGATATCGCCGGGCTTGAAGGCAGGATCGCGGCTCTCGATGACTTCGGCGACGGTACCGCCTTCCATGACCGCGCCGATTTCGGTGGGAGCGGCATAGGATTTCGCCGCACTCATCCGGCCGCGCATATAGGGATCGAGCGAGAGGTAGAGGATCCTGAGGAGCACCTGCCCCTCCGAGACCGCGGGAATAGGCACGCGCTCCACTCTGAAGTTCTGGGGTCCCGGGCGTCCCTCCGGACGGGAGGCAAGCGCGATCCGGACATTGTCGAGCTGGGACATGGCTGCGATCCTCGATAAGCGCGCTCCGGAGAGCGCCGTGGCCATATGGGTGCGCCTCCGGGCGGATGGCGGTACAGGCGGCCGGCCTTTCGGGGCCCGGACCGGAAACCTTCCGGAGGTGGCGAAAACTGCCGTCGCCCGGCATTCAGCGCCGATCGCGGCGCTCTCGCAAGCGATCGAAGGCCGCAGGGCGTACACGGTCCTTCCAGGCAGCAATGACGATGTCGGCGTTGGCGGCGGGCCCGTCCACCCCATCCACTTCGCAGTCGTACAGGCAGTAGGTGTGGATCCGAAAATGATCCCGCCGCGCATCGCCGAGCCGCCGGTCGCCTCGCGCGAGCTCGCGTCGCTCCAGTTCGGCGAGATCGCAATGAACCCCGACGAAGAAGACGTCCTGTTCCGCGAGCGTGTCGGCAAGCCGCAGCAACCAATCCTCGCTCTCCATGATGTGCTCGACGATCAGATCGTTGCCGGCCTCGACATAGGCCAGCAAAGAGCGCTCGAAGCCGATGAAGAACGGCTCGCGCATGGCGTGCCAGTCGAACTCCTTGCTGCGGATGCGCGCCGTCGGCAGGACGCCGGAATCGCGCAGATGGTCGATCGAGATGTGCCAGAACGGGCTGTCGATCCGGGCCTGCAACGCACGCGCGAGCGAAGACTTGCCGCTGCTCGAGGCGCCGTTGAGCAGGATGATGCGGCCGCCCGTGGGCCGCGTGGCGTCTGTCATGCGCGCAACACCTCGATGAATCTGGCTCGGGCGGCCGGTTCAGCGCATGTCGGTCGTCGGTCCTGACATGACGAAGCGGCTGCGGCATCCTACATGAGCCCCATGAGTCGCGAACGCCAGGACGATCTGCCACGGGACGAGTTCGAGGACGAGGAGGACGCCCTCCCCGCCGCCGAACCGGCGCTCGATCTTGCCGAGACGGCCCCTGGCGCGCTCAAGGCGGGCATCGAGGTCATCCAGCAATTCGCCAAACACCTGCCGAACAGGCCCGGCGTCTACCGCATGTTCGATCGCGCCGGCGAGGTGCTCTATGTCGGCAAGGCCAAGAGCCTGAAGAACCGCGTGACCTCCTATGCCCGCGGCATGGCGCATACCAACGCCGTCGCCCGGATGATCGCCGAGACGGCGAACATGGAGTTCGTCACCACCGGCACCGAGACCGAGGCGCTGCTGCTCGAGTCGAACCTGATCAAGCAGCTCCGGCCGCGCTACAACGTGCTGCTGCGCGACGACAAATCGTTCCCCTATATCCTGCTGACCGGCGACCATGACGCGCCCGCGATCCTGAAGCATCGCGGCTCGCGCCAGCGCAAGGGCGATTATTTCGGTCCCTTCGCCTCGGTCTGGGCGGTGACGCGCACCATCGACGCGCTGCAGAAGGCCTTCCTGATCCGCACCTGCTCGGATTCCTTCTACGAGAACCGCACCCGTCCCTGCCTGCTCTTCCAGATCAAGCGCTGCTCCGGCCCCTGCACCGGCGAGATCTCGATTCCCGACTATCAGGCACTCGCCGGGCAGGCCCGCGACTTCCTCTCCGGCCGCTCCTCGGCGGTGAAGCAATTGCTCTCGACCCGGATGCAGGCTGCAGCGGAGGAGCTCGAATTCGAGAAGGCGGCGCGCTACCGCGACAGGCTGGCGGCGCTCTCGGCCGTGCAGGCGGGGCAGGACATCAACACCCAAGGCGTGGAAGAGGCCGACGTCTTCGCCATCGACGAGCAGGCCGGGCATTTCTGCGTCGAGATCTTCTTCTTCCGCAACCATCAGAACTGGGGCAACCGCGCGCTCTTTCCCCGCGCCGACCGCTCGCTGACCCCGGCCGAGGTGCTCGCTTCCGTCGTCGCCCAGTTCTACGACGACAAGCCCCCGCCGCGGCTGGTACTGCTCTCGCATCCGGTCGAGGAGATCGAACTGATCGGCCAGGCGCTCTCGGCCCGCGCCGGCCGCAAGGTCGAGGTCGCGCATCCCAAGCGCGGCGAGCGCGCGGACCTGATGGGCCATGCCGTCAAGAACGCGCGCGAGGCGCTCTCGCGCAAGCTCGCCGAGAATGCCGGCCAGCAATCGCTGCTCGCCGCACTCGGCGCCGCCTTCGGCATGGAAGCGCCGCCGCGCCGGGTCGAGGTCTACGACAACTCGCACATCATGGGCACGAACGCGGTCGGCGGCATGATCGTGGCCGGGCCGGACGGTTTCGTGAAGAACCAGTACCGCACCTTCAATATCTCGACCGACACCATCGCCGGCGACGATTTCGGCATGATGCGCGAGGTGCTGACGCGGCGGTTCGCGAAGCTGGCGAAAGAAGAGGGCATTGCCCTGAGCCCTCATCCTGAGGAGGTCGCGAAGGCGGCCGTCTCGAAGGATGCTCCGGATCGCGACGGAACCAGGGCGATCGCGCTCGGAGAGATACCTGACGGCGGTCCCCAGGATGAAGCCCCGCCGAAGAAGGATCGCAAGGCGCCGAAGCCGCGCCGGGACGAGGACGGGTTCCCCTCCCGTCCCGACCTCGTCATCGTCGATGGCGGCAAGGGGCAATTCAGCGCCGCGCTCAAGATCATGAAGGAGCTCGGCGCGGCCGACATCCCGCTCGTCGCCATCGCCAAGGGCGAGGACCGCAACGCCATGCGCGAGACCTTCCACATGGAGGGCCGCGAGCCCTTCAAGCTGCAGCCGCGCGATCCGGCTCTTTACTTCATCCAGCGCCTGCGCGACGAGGCCCACCGCTTCGCCATCGGCACCCACCGTGCCAAGCGCAAGCGCGAGACCATGAAGAACCCGCTCGACGAGATCCCCGGCATCGGCCCCTCGCGCAAGCGGGCATTGCTCCTGCATTTCGGCACCGTGAAGGCGATCCAGCGCGCCAAGCTCGATGACCTCATGCGCACGCCCGGCGTCAATGCGGCCACCGCCAAGGCCGTGCATGATTTCTTTCACGATGGCTGATACTCCTGCCACATTCGCAGGTTTGCGTGTTGACGCTGCGATGGCCGGATTGCTTTGGTGCTCGACGTGACGATTCTTCCAGACGCCATCAGGCGGCGCGGGCCCTGGTCCCTGCCCAACCTTCTCACCTACGGCCGGATCCTCGCGATCCCGGCGCTGGTAGCGATCCTGTTCTGGCCGCGCGACGACTGGATGCGCTGGATCGCGCTGGGCATCTACACCGCCGCCGCCATCACCGACTATCTCGACGGTTACATCGCCCGCGCCTGGAGCCAGCAATCAGCGATCGGACGGATGCTCGACCCGATCGCCGACAAACTGCTCGTCGCAGCCCTGCTGCTGATGCTGGTCTATACCGGCCAGATCGAGGGCTGGACGCTCTGGGCCGCGATCGTGATCCTCTGCCGGGAGATCCTCGTTTCGGGCCTGCGCGAGTTCCTGGCCGACCTCAAGGTCAGCGTTCCCGTCAGCAAGGTTGCGAAATGGAAGACGACGGCGCAGCTCTTCGCGCTGGGCTTCCTGATCGCCGGCCCGGCCGGCGACAAGGTCCTGCCGGGCAACACCCAGATCGGCATCGTGCTGCTCTGGGCGGCGGCGGGGCTGACGATCTATACCGGCTGGGATTATTTCAACGCCGGTATCCGCCACCTCGTCGAGCAGGACGAGCGCATGCCATGACCGCCGCCCCTGCCATGACCGCGACGGGCACCCGCACGGTGAAGCTCGTCTACTTCGCCTGGGTGCGGGAACGTGTCGGCATTCCCGACGAGACGCTCGACATCCCGACCGATCTCGCCACGGTGACCGACCTGGTGCGCTGGCTGAAGGCACGCGGCGAGAACTACCAAGCCGCCTTCGCCCGGGAGGCCTTGGTGCGCGCCGCGCTCGACCATGTCCACGCCAAGCCGGGCAGCCCGCTCGGCGATGCCCGCGAGATCGCCTTCTTCCCGCCGATGACCGGCGGCTGAGGCCGCCATGAGCCCGCTCATCCGCATCCAGCGCGAGGATTTCTCGCTTCAGGACGAGATCGACGCGCTGTCTGTCGGACGCAGCGATATCGGCGCCGTGGTCTCCTTCACCGGGCTCTGCCGTGACGAGGCTGGCACGCTCGCCGCACTCGAACTGGAGCACTATCCTGGCATGGCCGAGGCCGAGATCGGCCGGGTCGCCGAGGCGGCCGTCGCGCGCTGGCCGCTCCTCGGCCTGGTCGCGATCCATCGCTACGGGTTGATCCGGCCGGGTGAGCAGATCGTGCTGGTGCTCACCGCTTCGGCCCATCGTCGGGCCGCCTTCGAGGCCGCCGATTTCATGATGGACTACCTCAAGACCCGCGCCCCCTTTTGGAAGCGCGAGCACCGCGCCGACGGGACGCTTGGCGGCTGGGTCGAAGCCAAGGGCGAGGACGACGATGCGGCAGAGCGCTGGAGCCGGTAGAGTTCGAAACAGGTCGAATGCACACAGGCGAGCCACCCTGGTGGCCGGGCTATGGCTGGGCCTCACCGCCGCGGCCGCTGCCGCCGACGAGCCCCGGACATTCCGGGACTGGATGGCGGGTTGCGACAACGTCAGGACCTGCGCCGCCCTGTCGCTGCCGCCGGAGGCGGCCGAGACCGTCGCCTATCTGCGGCTCGAGCGCCCCGCCGGGCCGGACGGCGCCCCGCGACTTCTTCTCAGGTTGCGCGGCGACTGGAAGAAGCCACCGGCGGCGCTGCAATTCAGGCTCGATGGTGCCGCCTTCCCTGCCTCCGGCGGGCCGCTTCCCGCCACGGCCGATGGCGACGTGATCACGGTGACGTTTTCGGCCAAAGATACCGCCGCTCTGATCGAGGCCGCCCGCAAGGCGACGAAGCTGACGGCGTCCGCTCCCGGTGTGTCCGGAAGCATCTCGCTCGCCGGCTCCGTCGCGGCGATGCTCTGGATCGACGAGCAGCAAGGACGGCTCGGGACGACGACGGCATTGATCCGCAAGGGCGAGAAGACAGGAGCCGCGCCCGCACCGGCCCTGCCTCTGGTCGCGGCCACGCCGGTGCCGCCCATGCTCGACATGAAGGCCGCGAAGCAGCAGGCCGCCCGCCTGCGTGCCGAACTGAAGAAACGAAGCCCGGATGCCTGCGAGGACGACGGGGCCGACGGCGACAGCGCCTGGTCGCTCGGCGACAAGCGGGTGCTGGTCGCGCTATCCTGCTCGCGCGGCGCCTACAACTTCTCCTCGTCCTTCTTCATCATGCCCGAGAACGACCCGGCCAGGGCGACGCCGCTGCGCTTCGCCGATGGCGACGGCGACGACGGCAACGATTTGACCAATGCGAGCTTCGATCCGCGCACCGGGCATCTCGGCTTTTTCGCCAAGGGCCGCGGAATCGGCGATTGCGGGGTGAGCGGCGGTTATGCCTGGAACGGCAAGGGCTTCCTGCGCACCGAGCTGGCCATCATGGGCGAATGCCGGGGCATCGCGCCCGAGGACTGGATTACGCTGTATCGCAGCACGGCAAAGTAGCGTGCCAACCTCTCGGGCGAAGCAGAACTCCGGCCCGAGAGCCTTGAGACCGAGGTCAGTGATTGCGACGTGCCCGGACCGAGCCTGGGGCACGACGCAACCGGCTTACGCTGCCTTCGACTGCGGGCGCACCGCCGCCGAATAGTCCTCCATGATCACCTTGCCCATGTTGCCGGTGACGAAGTTGTAGGGTCCGATCTCGGAAACCAGCGTCACTTCGGCGGCCGAGCCGGTGATGAAGCACTCGTTGAAGCTCTCGAGTTCCTCCGGCCGGATGCGCCGTTCCACCACCTCGAAACCGCGCTGCTTGCACAGCTCGATCACCGACTGGCGGGTCAGACCGTTGAGGAAGCGGTCGGCCAGCGGGGTGTGGATCACGCCGTCCTTGATGAAGAAGATGTTAGCGCCGGTGCACTCGGCGACATTGCCCTCGAAATCGAGCATCATCGCGTCGGCATAGCCCGCCCGCTCGGCCTTGTGCTTGGAAAGAGAGCAGATCATGTAGAGCCCCGCCGCCTTGGCATGGACCGGTGCGCAGGCGGGGTCGGGCCGGCGGTAATCCGCGACATCGAGGCGGATGCCCCTCAGCTTCG
The DNA here is from genome assembly GCF_001898115.1 of Allobosea sp. 67-29. GTDB lineage: Bacteria > Pseudomonadota > Alphaproteobacteria > Rhizobiales > Beijerinckiaceae > Allobosea. The sequence goes on from NZ_MKSQ01000022.1 coordinate 94,661, forward strand.
CGGCCATGTCGAACATGCTCGGCCACTCCCACACCGCGATCGCGGTGTGGATCGAGTTGTTCAGGCCGGACACCGCCATCATCTCCGAGCCGCGCCAGGCGACCGGGCGGACATAGGCGTCCTTGAGTCCGTTCTCCTTCAGGCAGAGATATTTGGCCTCGTCGAGTTCCGCGACCGAATACGGCACCGTGAAATCCATAATCTCGGCCGATTTGTGGAAGCGCTTCGAATGCTCCGTGCACTTGTAGATCACGCCGTCATAGGCGCGCTCGCCCTCGAAGATGCAGGAGCCGTAGTGCAGCCCATGGGTCAGTACGTGAATCTTCGCGTCCTTCCACGGCACGAGCTTGCCGTCGAACCAGATGACGCCATCGCGCTGGTCGAAAGGAATGACTGACATGGGACCTTCTCCTGGGTGCTTGCTGCTCCGAACTCCGGCACAGCCTCTTTTGGAACGCAAGCCTGGGTCTAAAGCTGCGCTGCCGCGACGCGCTTTGAAATAATCGTTCGCTCAGCGCGCTTGACTGGTAATCTTCCGTCTGAGATATGTCAACAACATTGACCTAAATTTTCGGAGAGCTTCTTTGGCCGAGAGCCTGACCCGCCCGGAAGCGATCGTGCCGAAGGCAGCGGCCGTCGCGGCCCCGGCTCTGTCCGTGCCCTTCGACCTCATCGAGCTGCTCTTCTTCGCCTATCGCGACTTCGTCGGCGATCCCGACCGTATCCTGGCCGATTACGGCTTCGGCCGCGCCCATCACCGCGTGCTGCATTTCGTGGAGCGCCGGCCGGGACTGACCATCGCCGAGCTGCTCGACATCCTGCAGATCACCAAGCAGAGCCTGAACCGCGTGCTCAAGGAGCTGGTCGAGAAGGGTTATATCGAGCAGCGCACGGGCCGGCAGGACAAGCGCCAGCGCCATCTCCACACCACGCCCGCCGGGCACGATCTGGCGCAGCGCCTCGTCCAGCTCCAGTCGAAGCGGATCCTGGCCGCTCTCGACAGCATCGGCGCCGAAAAGGCCGAAACCGTCGCGCGCTATCTCGCGGCCCTGATCGATCCGTCGGAGCGGTTGAAGGTCCACAGCCTGCTCGACAGGCCCTGAGGGCATCGCAGCCGTCGCCCCCCTGGCAGCCGGTCCGGCAGGAACCGTCCTTGGCCGGCAAGGGCGCGGCGGGTCGGGCTCCTATTGACCTGATGGATTGACGACCCCGCCTCTCCCCTGTGCTAAGAGGAGCCATCGCGCCGGCGGCGCAGCGGAGAGACGCTGGGATGATCGCAACGGAAGCGCCGGCAAGGCCGGCCCGCAAGGTGTTGCCGGACGAAGCTCCGCATGTGCTCGTCGTCGATGACGACCGGCGTCTGCGCGAACTGCTCGCCCGCTTCCTGGGCGACAATGGCTATCGCGTCACCACCGCAGCCAATGCGGCCGAAGCGGATACGCGCCTCGGCAACCTGGTCTTCGACGCAATCGTGCTCGACGTGATGATGCCGGGCGAGAACGGCTTCGACTTCGCCCGCCGCTTCCGTGGCGCCTCCGCCGTGCCGATCCTGATGCTGACGGCCCGCGCGGACGGCAAGGACCGGATCAACGGCCTGGAAATCGGCGTCGACGACTATCTTGCCAAGCCCTTCGAGCCGCGCGAATTGCTGCTGCGCCTCGGCAATATCCTGAAACGAACGGTCGTGGTCGAAGCCGCACAGTCAGGCGCGCGGCCCGATTTCGTCCGCTTCGGCCCGTTCCTCTACGGCCTCGCCCGCGGCGAGCTGCGCAAGGGCGACGAGACCATCCGGCTGACCGAGCGCGAACGCGAGATCCTGACCGCACTCGCCGAGCGCGCCGGCGAGGTGGTGCCGCGCGAGGAGCTAGCCGCCCAGGGGACAGCTGCCAACGACCGCACGGTCGACGTGCAGATGAACCGGTTGCGCCGCAAGATCGAGCGCGACCCGGCCGATCCGCTCTATCTCCAGACCGTCCGCGGCGTTGGCTACAGGCTGTTGACGGACAGGACGTGATGCCGGTTCGGCAAGGCGGGACGAAACCGGGAGCACTACGGATCGCGACAGCGTGGCTGGGCCGCGCCGGCGCCGCCGTGTCCCACGTTGCCGGTCAGGCCAATGCCGTCATCAAGCCGGTGCTGAAGCGTATCGGGCGTCCGCTCCAGATCGTCGCGCGCTACATGCCGAAAGGGCTCTATCCGCGCGCGCTCGTCATCGTCATCACACCGGTGGTGCTGCTGCAATCGGTCATCGCCTATGTCTTCATGGAACGGCACTGGCAGCTCGTCACGCAGCGGCTCTCGGCCGCCGTATCGGCCGACATCGCCATGCTGATCGACGTCTACGAGAGCTACCCGCAGGATCCCGACATCACCACCCTCTCGCGCATTGCGGCGGAACGGCTGGGCATGGATGTCGATATCATCCCCGATTCCGACCTGCCTGCGCCGGGACCGCGCCCCTTCTTCTCGCTGCTCGACAATGCGCTCTCGACCGAGCTCAGCCAGCAGGTCGCCCGCCCCTTCTGGCTCGACACGGTCGGCCGCTCCAGCCTGATCGAGATCCGCATCAAGCTCGGCAAGAACGTGATGCGCATCCTGACGCGGCGCAACTCGGCCTATGCCTCGAACAGCCATATCTTCCTGCTCTGGATGATCGGCACCTCGCTGATTCTGCTGACCATCGCGGTGCTGTTCCTGCGCAACCAGATTCGCCCGATTCTGAAGCTCGCCGACGCTGCGGAAGCCTTCGGCAAGGGCCGGGATGCCGAGTTCCGGCCGCGCGGCGCCCGCGAAGTCCGCCGCGCGGGCAACGCCTTCATCGAGATGAAGCGCCGCGTCGAGCGCTCGATCGGCGAGCGCACGACGATGCTGAACGGCGTCAGCCACGACCTGCGCACCATCCTGACCCGCTTCCGCCTCTCCCTCGCGCTGATGGAGCGCACCTCAGAGATCGAGGCGCTGGAGAAGGACGTCGACGAAATGAGCCGCATGCTGGAGGACTATCTTGCCTTCGCGCGCGGGGATGCCGGGGAGGTTCCGGTCGAGACCGATATTCGCGGTCAGCTCGAGGAGCTGAAGGCCGACGCCGAGCGTCAGGGTCACCAGACCGCGCTGGAGGTGGTGGGTGATCCGCTGGTCGTCGTGCGGCCGGACGCCTTCCGGCGCCTGCTGACGAATCTCGTCTCCAACGCCGCCCGCTACGGCGACCGCATCGCGATTCGCGCGACCCATGATGCGCGCTACCTGATCGTGACCGTCGATGACGATGGCCCAGGCATCCCGCCCGACCAGCGCGAGGAGGTCTTCCGTCCGTTCTTCCGCCTCGACGAGGCCCGCAACGTCGACGGCGGCGGTACGGGGCTCGGCCTCGCTATCGCCCGCGATATCGCCCGCGCCCATGGCGGCGACATCATGCTGAGCGAAGCGCCTCTCGGCGGCTTGAGGGCGACGGTGCGGCTGCCGGTCTAGGGGCTGGAACCGCTCGACAGCCGTCCTGATGCGATCTTAGATGCGTCCAATCGCGGCAGGGGCCACGCCATGCGGATGTTTTGGAAGACCACAGCGCTTCTGGCCGGCCTTTTCCTGGTTTCGGTGACCGGGGCGGGCGCCGAGGAGGTCGTCGATCTCGGGGGTGGCCTGTTCGGCGGTGGAAGGGCGCTGCTCGACAGGCCCGCCGGGAAGGCCCGGGCCGCGCTTGTCCTGCTCACCGGCGGCGACGGCTATATCGGCATCGGCGCCGATGGCAGCGTCCAGCGCGGCGGCAACTGGATCGTCCGCACGCGCGGCGCCTACGCCCGCAGCGGCATCGCCAGCATCACGCTCGATGCCAATGCCGATCCGGCCAGGGCGGTCGCGTACATGCGCGCCATCGCGCCGCGTGTGATCGTGGTGGCGATGAGCCGCGGCGCACTCAAGGTCGCGGGAACACTGTCGGAAAGGCCGGACGGCGTCGTCTTCGCCTCCTCGATGCTGAACGATGCCCGCAGCATGATTGGCGATCCCGCACGGCTGCCGCCAACGCTGATCATTCACCACCGGCAGGACAGCTGCCGCCTCACCCTACCGGAATCGGCCGAGGAATTCCGGCAATGGGCCGGCGGCCGGGCCCGCCTCGTCTGGATCGAGGGCGGCTCGTCCACCGGAAATCCCTGCCAGGCCCGCGCGCATCACGGCTTCATCGGACGCGAGGGACAGGTCGTAGCCGCGATCACGGGTTTCGCCGGCTCGCTGCGCTGACGCTGCGGGACGAGCTCAGCGGCACAGCCTCAGAACAGCCGCCCACCCTCCGGCACGGTGTGGCCCGGTCCGATCAGCACGACCTCTCCGTCTGCATCCGGAACGCCCAGCGTCAGCACCTCGGACATGAACTTGCCGATCTGCCGCGGCGGGAAATTGACCACCGCCAGGACCTGCCGGCCGGCCAGCTCTTCCGGCCGGTAATGTTTCGTGATCTGGGCCGATGATTTCTTCCGTCCGATCGCGCCGCCGAAATCGATCACGAGCTTGATCGCCGGTTTGCGGGCTTCCGGATAAGGCTCGGCCTCGACGATCGTGCCGACGCGGATGTCGACCTTGAGGAAATCGTCGAAGCCGATCGGCGCGGCTGATTCCTGAGACGGGCTCAAAATTCCTCCCACCCCTGTTCGCGGGTTCCGAGATCACGCTTGCGGACGCCGGCCGTGGCGGCGCCGTTCACCTTGACGCTGCGCGTTGGAGCGGAACGCGTCGCAGGGGGCGCTGCGGGGCTCGGTGCGATGGCCGCCTGCATCGTCCGCGCAATCGCCTGCAGCCGCGCGGCATCGCCGCCGATCCGGAACCGGGCGACGAGGGACGAAAGCCGGTCGGCCTCCTGCGAGAGCGAATGCGCCGCGGCGGTCGACTGCTCGGCCATCGCCGCGTTCTGCTGCGTCGCCTGATCCATCTCGCCGACGGCGGCGTTGACCTCCTGGAGGCCGGATGCCTGCTCCTGCGCCGCGCCGGCGATCTCGGCGACGAGACCGGTCGCGCGGGCGATCTCCGAAGCCATCCGCTGCAGCGCGCCGCCGGTCTGTCCGACCAGCGCGACACCCTTCTCCACCTCGACGGTCGAGGCGTCGATCAGAGCCTTGATCTCCTTGGCGGCAGAAGCGGAGCGCTGCGCCAGCGCGCGGACCTCGGAGGCGACGACCGCGAAGCCCTTTCCGGCATCGCCGGCCCGGGCTGCCTCGACGCTCGCATTGAGCGCCAGGAGATTGGTCTGGAAGGCGATCTCGTCGATCACGCCGACGATCTGCGAGATCTCCTGCGCCGATTTCTCGATGCCGCCCATCGCCGTCACCGCCTCGCGCACGATGCTGGTGGACTGCTCGGCCTCGCCCTTGACCTGCTCGGTCGCCTGATTGGCGAGGCGCGCGCTCTCGGCGGTCTGGCGCACCGTCGCGGTGAGTTGGTCGAGCGCCGTCGCCGTCTCCTCGACCGAGGAGGCCTGCTGCTCGGTGCGGCTGGCGAGATCGTCGGCCGCCTGGCTGATCTCGACGGAGCCCGCCTTCATGCTCTCCGTATTGGTCGCGATCTGGCGCATCGCGTCCTGCAGCTTTGCGATGGCGTCGTTGAAGTCATCCTTCAGCTTGACGTATTCGCTCGAGAACGCCGCCTCGATCCGATAGGTCAGATCGCCGCCCGCGAGATTCTCGAGCCCGGCCCCGAGGGCCTGGACCACGTCGGCCTGCGCACGGGCGTGTTCGGTACGCTCCGCCTCGCTCCTGCGCCTTTCACTGTCGGCGGCGCTGCGATGCCCGGCCGCCTCCTGCTCGACGCGCAGCTTGTCGGCCTCCATTGCTTCCTTGGCCAAGGCGGCGTCGCGGAAGATGACGAGCGCCCGCGCCATCGAGCCGATCTCGTCCGGCCGCTGCTGATGTTCGATCTCGGCCTGGAGGTTGCCCGTCGCCAGTTCGTTCATGGACGAGGAGAGCGAGCTCAGCATCCGCGAGGCACGACGGCTGAGGAGGATGACCAAGCCGAGCATGACGAGGCCAAGCGGCACCAGGACCTTGGCGACGCCGCCGACCATGCCCATGAAGGCGGCATCGACGTCGTGGACGTGCAGGCCGGAGCCGACCACCCACTGCCATTGCGGAATGCCGATGATGTAGGAGATCTTCAGCGATGGCTCCTTGTCGCCCGGCTTGAGCCAGCCGTAATCGACGAAGCCCTCGGTCTTGGCCTTCGCCAGCGCGATCATCTCCTGGACGAAGAACTTGCCGTCCGCGTCCTTGAGCGGCTTCATGTCCGTCGACTGGATCTTCTTGTTCGCGTGCAGGACGCTGATGCCGTCGTAATTGATCAGGAAGTAGTAGTTGCCGCCATCGAAGCGCGCGCTGCCGAGAGCGTCCATCGCCAGCTTCTTGGCGTCCTCTTCCTTCAGTTCACCCTTCTGGACACGCGCCAGATAGCCCTTGATCGTCGTCGCGGCGGCTTCGACGGTGTTCTTCATCTCGGCGCGCTTCAGCGCGATCATCTCGTGGCGCGCGGCGTTCAGGGTGTAGCCCACTCCGCCGGCGGCGATGACCACGGCAAGTGTCGCGATCAGCGCGAAGGACCGGCCGATCGTGAGCGATGCAATCTTCGTGGAGAACGACATCCGCGTATCCTGCGCGTAGGGAGAATGTCGTCCTGTCCCATGGAATTAACTAAAAGGCGCTTAAGATCGCCATGTTTTTGCCGCAGTCGAAGCGGGAGCCGGCTGCGCTTCGTGCCGCTGCGCCCGGGCGGTCAGATCGCCGGAGCGTAGTCGTCATTGTCCTCGCCGCGCTCGGAAGCGCGTTCGCGCCGCCGCGCCGTGAGCGGACGGCCCGAGCAGATCGCGCGTGCCAGCCCGCGGAACGGCGCCGTCAACCGGTGCACGTCCTCGACCCGCGCCATGATGCGCCCGGCCGTCTTCAGCTCACGGTCGAGCCGTGCCATGGTCTTGGAGAGTTCGGGCTCGTCGTCGTCGAGCCACACGTCCGAGACCCGCGCCATCAGCAACACGGCGCCCTGGACCCGCAGGCTGCCGAGCGAATCCTCGGTCGGAATGCCGACGGAGGCGAGCAGGTAGCGCCAGGAGTTGACGGCCCCGCGATTCAGCGCCGCCAGCGCGAGCGGGTCGCGGCGAATGACGGGGACGATCCTGCGCAGCCCCGCCTTGTAAGGCGCCAGCGCGTCGAGCCGGCGCATCACCAGGTCGAACAGGCGCTCGCGCACAGGCTCGCCCGCCAGATCGTCCGATACCCCGGCCAGCACGGCATCGTCGGCGATCCGAGTGACGCCGCCGAGCATCGCGAGCTTGGACGGGAAGAAGCCGCGCAGCTGCGCGAGCGTCAGCCCGGCCTCTGCCGCAATGTCCGGAAGTTCGATCTCGTCCCACGGCCGATCGGCAGCAAGCCTCATCAGGGCGTCGACGGCGCGCTTGCGCGGATCCACCGGCTTGGCGGCTTCCGGCGTGCTCGCCGCTGGTTCGGCCTTGCTGGAAACGGGCTTGCGGGCCATGGCTCTGCTCCTTCGCTTCGAGACTACTAGAAGCTAGGCCGCTATCGTGGCGGGCGAAAGGCGATTCAGCCGGAAAGCTCGGCGGCGCGACGTTTGGCAGCGGCGACGGCCTTGCGCATCAGCGGCTTCATTCCGTCCTCCGCCATCAGCACCTCCAGCGCCGCCGCGGTCGTCCCTCCCGGCGAGGTCACGTTCTGGCGCAGCGTGCCGGGAGGCAACGGCGACTGGAACAGCAGTTCTCCCGCGCCCTCCACCGTCGCCCGGGCCAGGCGCTCGGCGACATCCGCCGGCAGCCCGGCCTCGACGCCAGCCGCGGCAAGGCATTCGACGAGATGAAAGACATAGGCCGGTCCCGAACCCGAGACCGCCGTCACCGCATCGATCAGCCCCTCGTCGGCGAGCCATTCGACCTTGCCGATGCTGGCGAGCAGCGCATCCGCGGTCGCCCGTTGCGCGGCGCTCACGCCCTTGCCGGGTGCGGCGGCCGTGGCCCCGCGCTGCACCGAGGCCGGCAGATTCGGCATGGCCCGGATGATCGCCGTGGCGTTCGGCAGGCGCGCGGCAAGATCGTCCAGCGTCTTGCCGGCGAGAATGGAGATCAGCAGGGTCTTTGGATGGATGAAGGCCTGCACGGCCGGAGCGGCCGTGTCGAGCATCTGCGGCTTGGTCGCCAGCACGAGCACTTCGGCGGGGACGATCTCCTTCGCCGAGGGGTTGAGCCTCATGCCCTTCTCGCCGGCGAGCTCGACCATCTCGTCCGACGGCTTGGGGTCGATCAGACTGATGCCGGCAGGGTCGATCCCGATGCGCAGCCAGCCTTCCAGCATGGCTCCGCCCATCTTGCCCGCGCCGATGAGGACGAGCGATTGCGGCAGGGAAGCGGTCATGACGGGTCCTCGGCGGCTGGCAGGGCCCGAGGCGACGCCCCCTCGGGCTTCTTGTCTTGGCGCAAGCCTTCCCCGTCCCGCCTCCGGCGGTCAAGCCCGCGGCTGATGCCGCGGCCGCCTCAGGCTTCGCCGGCTGTCTCCAGCATGGCGCCCTCGAGCCCTTCGCGGGCCGTCTTGCCCGCCCAGACGACGAACTGGAACGCCTGATAATAGCGCTCGCAGGCCTCGATCGCGCTCTTGATCAGGGCGGCCGCCTGCTCGTCGGTCGGCTCCGCGCCGCCGGACAGCAGCAGCGCATGGCGGTACATCACCACGCTCTCGCTGCTCCAGAGATCGAAATGGCCGAGCCAGAGCTGCTCGTTGACCAGACTGACGAGCTGAAGCACCTCGCCACGGCGGCGCTCGGGCACCTTGAGGTCGAAGGCACAGGCGATATGCAGCGCCTCCACCTCCGCCAGCCAGGTGATCGCGACGTGATATTCGGACCAGCCGCCGGTCACCGCGACCGAAAGCTCGTCGTCGCTGTCGCGGTCGAAAGTCCAGTTGTTGAGGGAGGCGAGTCGCTCGAACAGGTCGAGAGGGTTGGAAGGCCGATCGAAATCGGCATCCATATCGAGATCCATCATGCCCTAGGGTCCACCTTCCGGGTGCTGGCGCATCCGGCGCGTTCGAGAAGAGGAACACGGCGACTGGAAAGCCGAAGGAACGCAACTCACCTCCGGAGCGCTTCCGGAGAAGGGCTCCCGTCCACCTCGGCAGAGCGAATCTGCCCGGCGAATCAATTCTTTCCACCGACGATAGCGCAGGCGCTGTGACGCCCCCAACACGGTGGCGAAGCTCCGCGGATTCGGGCGCCGGGCTCAATCCCTCGCCGGCACTGTCCACAGCACTTGGCTGTGGACACGGGTGAAGCCGGGACGGGTGGCGCCGGTCAGGCCTTGTCGAGCTTGGCTTCCAGGGCGGCGAGACGCGCCGCAAGCTTGTCGTTCTCCTCGCGAGCGAGCAGCGCCATCTCCCGAACCGCCTCGAACTCCTCGCGCGGCACGACGTCGAGCTCGCGCAACAGCTTCTCGATCTGCGTCCTGACGACGGTCTCGACCTCGCGGCGCACGCCCTGCGCCGCTCCGGCCGCATCGGTGGCGAGGCGGGCGATGTCGTCGAGGAAGCGGTTGCTGGTGCCGGCCATGGATTATCTCCCGCGCGAACCCGAAAGATCCGCTTCTGCGGCCTATATGGGAGAAGCCCGTCCGCATCGCAATCGAAACGCAGCGCACGGGACGGGCGCGACCGCGGACTTCCGTGATCTGGACCTCGCCCGGCGATCCGCCTAGAAAGAGCGCACAGGGAAGTTCGCACGATCCACAGCCCAAAGGGCGGGAGGCGTCATGTTTCATCGTTTGAGCGGCCTCGCTCTGGGGCCGGTATTGGCGCTCGCCGTTGCCGGCTGTCAGGAAACCACCCAGACCGCTGCCCGCCCGCGCGTCGACGCGCCGGGCGTCCCGGTCTCGGTCCAGAGCATTTCCGGCGCCCCCGACGACGTGACGACGAGCTTCGCCGGATTGCTCGGCGAGGCTGCAGCCGAGCGCAAGATGGAAATCGTCCCCGGCGACAAGCCGGCCCGCTTCCGCGTCAAGGGTTATCTCACGGCCCAACCGACCGAAGATGGACAGACCGCGCTCGCCTTCGTCTGGGACGTCTACGATTCGACCAAGCAGCGGGCCCAGCGCGTTCAGGGCGAGAGCATCGGCAAGCGCAGTGCCGGCTCCGATCCCTGGGCCGGCATCGACCGCACCGTCGTCGCCAAGGCCGCCTCGGATTCGATGGATGCCATCGCCGGCTTTCTCGTCACGGCCCCCGCCGCGGAAGCGACGCTCGGCTCGCCCGACAAGAACGGCAGCAAGGCGGATGGCGGGAAAGCGGCCGCGACCCGGACCGCATCGGCCGGCAACCGCAAGCGGCTCTGACGCAGGTCTGCCCGCCTGCAGGATAGGCGGATAGGCGCGGCCTGGGCCACGGCCGGTGTCATCTGTTTTGCATACGGATATTGCAGTGCAGCGGTCGACTCCGTGCGGCGGCACTGTTAAGAGCGCTTCCAATTGAGCCGGCATGGCCGGCTCGCGCCCCGCCTCCTGCAACGGTACGCCACGGCATGGCCTCTCATTTCAAAGTCGTCGCCGGCAATTCCAACCGGCCGCTCGCCGAAGCCATCTGCAACCATCTCAGCATTCCCCTTGCCAAGGCCTCGGTCCGGCGCTTCGCCGATATGGAGGTTTTCGTCGAGATTCAGGAGAACGTTCGCGGGCAGGACGTCTTCGTCATCCAGTCGACCTCCTTCCCCACCAACGACCACCTGATGGAACTGCTGATCGTCACCGATGCGCTGCGCCGTTCCTCGGCCAAGCGTATCACGGCGGTGATCCCCTATTTCGGCTATGCCCGCCAGGACCGGCGCGCCTCGGGCCGCACGCCGATCTCGGCCAAGCTCGTCTCCAACCTGATCACCCATGCCGGCGTCGACCGCGTGCTGACGCTCGATCTCCATGCCGGCCAGATCCAGGGCTTCTTCGACATCCCGACCGACAACCTGTTCGGCGCCCCGCTGATGGCGCGCGACATCAAGGACAGGCTGGAGTGGAAGAACGCCATGGTCGTCTCGCCGGACGTCGGCGGCGTCGTCCGTGCCCGCGCGCTCGCCAAGCGCATCGACGCCCCGCTCGCGATCGTCGACAAGCGCCGTGACCGGCCGGGCGAGTCGGAAGTCATGAACATCATCGGCTCGGTCGAGGGCCGCTCCTGCATCCTGATCGACGACATCGTCGATTCCGGCGGCACGCTGGTGAACGCCGCCGAGGCGCTGCTCGAACAGGGCGCGAAGGAAGTCTACGCCTACATCACCCATGGCGTGCTCTCCGGCGGAGCCGTGGCGCGCATCGCCGGTTCCAAGCTCAAGGAACTGGTGATCACCGATTCGATCATGCCGACCGAGGCGGTGAAGGTCGCGCGCAATATCCGCGTCATCTCGATCGCAGGGCTGATGGGCGAGGCGATCGAGCGCACGGCGAGCGAGACCAGCGTCTCCAGCCTGTTCGACTGATGGCGAGCGCGGGGACATCGCGCGCCCTGGTCCTGTTCTCCGGTGGCCAGGATTCGACCACCGCGCTGGCCTGGGCGCTCGACCGTTTCGACGCCGTCGAGACGGTCGGCTTCGACTACGGTCAGCGTCATCGCGTCGAGATGCAGTGCCGGCTGACGATCCGCGGGAAGCTGCCCGCCCTGTCCTCGACCTATGCTGGCCGGCTGGGGCCGGACCATGTCGTCGACCTCGCCGCGCTGGGCGCACTCTCCGAGACGGCGCTGACCCGCGAGACCGAGATCGTCTTCGCCGAGACCGGCCTGCCGACCACCTTCGTGCCAGGCCGCAACCTGATCTTCCTCACCTTCGCGGCCGCCCTCGCCTACCGGCGCAACCTGAAGCACATCGTGCTCGGCGTCTGCGAGACCGATTATTCCGGCTATCCCGACTGCCGCGACGACACGATCAAGGCGATGCAGGTCGCACTTGGCCTCGGCCTCGACCGCAGGCTCGCGCTGCATACTCCCCTGATGTGGCGCGACAAGGCCGAGACCTTCGCGCTCGCGCGGCAGATCGGCGGCCAGGCGCTGCTCGATCTCGTTCTCGAGGAAACGCATAGCTGCTACCTCGGCAACCGGTCGACGCGGCATGGCTGGGGCTACGGCTGCGGCCATTGCCCGGCCTGCGATTTGCGTGCGAAAGGCTATGCGGCCTATCTGGCCGCTCCCGGCAACAGCGGACCGTCCTATGACTCGTGATCGTCAGCGGCTGACTGAAGGCGCCATCGCGCTCGTCCTATTCGGCCTCACCATCCCCGCCGCGAACTGGATGCTGGGCCATGTCGGCACGGTCTGCGTGCCGAAGGGGCCCTGCCTGGTGCCGGTCTGGCCGGGCATCGACGCGCCGAGCGGCGTGCTGATGATCGGCCTGGCGCTCGTGCTGCGCGACATCGTCCAGCGCCGGCTCGGTGCGCTCTTCGGCCTCGGTGCCATCGCGATCGGCACGCTGATTTCCGCCTTACTGGCTCCGCCGGCCATCGTCCTGGCCTCGGTCTCCGCCTTCCTGCTCTCGGAGCTGGCGGATTTCGCCATCTACACGCCGCTGCAGCGCCGCCGCTTCGTGACCGCCGTGGTGGCCTCCGGCATCGCCGGGCTCGTCGTGGATTCGATCGTCTTCCTCTATCTCGCCTTCGGCAGCCTCGACTTCCTGGCCGGCCAGATTATCGGCAAGGCCTGGATGATCCTGCTCGCGCTGCCGCTGATGCATCTGCTGCGCCGTCGCGATGAACGCCTCGGCCTCGCCGCCGCCTGAGCCCTTCGGCGCAACCGCTTAAATTGCCGGGCAGCTGGGCAAACGGATCTTAACCCGCGCCCGGTACCGTCGCGGCCCTCTTCGACAAGAACTGTCGGGAACCGCGTGACCAAACCATCCGCCCGGCTGCAGGCCCTGCAGAATGAAATCCTGGAGCACATTGCACGGGGTGAGACGCTCACCGCCTGCATGGAGCGTCTGTGCCTGCGCGCCGAGGCCGCCGCGCCGGGGGTCGTCTGCTCCGTCGTCGCGGTCGATGACGACAGGCTGCTCCGGCCCCTCGCCTCGCCGAGCCTGCCCGCCTCCTATGCGCAGGCCATCGACGGCATTCCGATCGGCCCTCGTGTCGGTTCCTGCGGAACCGCGATTCATCGCGGAGAACCCGTCGAGGTAACCGACATCGCGACCGATCCGCTGTGGGAGGGCCTGACGGACCTGGTGCTGCCGCTTGGCCTGCATGCCAGCTGGTCGATGCCGATCAGAGCGCGCGATGGGCGTATCGTCGGCGCGTTCGCCTTCTATTACCGCAGGACTGGCCGCCCCCGCGCCGTCGAACGCCGCATCGTCGATACCTGCGCGCATCTGTGCGCGATCGCGATCGAGCATGAGGAGGTGCGTGCGCGCAACCATCGCCTCGCCTATTTCGACACGCTGACGAAGCTGCCCAACCGAACTCGCTTCGGCGACGCGATTGCCGCGATGTGCGCAAACCCATCGGGGCGGATCGGCCTGATGCTGATCGATATCGACAACCTGAAGGTGGTCAACGACACGCTGGGCCACGCCGCCGGCGATGCGCTCATCGCCGAGATCGGCTTCCGTCTCGGCCGTGTCCTGAAAGGCTATCTGGCCTGCCGCATCGGCGGCGACGAATTCGCGGTACTGGTCCCGTCCTGCGACACCGCCGGCCGGATGAAAGCGCTCGCCGCCGCGATCCTTGCAGCCATGGCGCCGCCGGTCGAGCCGGATGGGCAAAGCATCGCCGCGAGCGTCACCATCGGTGGTGCCATCGCCGATGCCGGAACGGACAGCGACACCTTGCGGCAGAACGCGGACCTCGCGCTCTATCACGCCAAGGAGACCCGGCGCGGCGGCTACGTCCGCTTCCGGCGCAGCTTGCGCAGCGCCATGATGCGGCGCATCCGCATTCGTCGCGAAGTCGAAGAGGCGCTGGGCGACGGACGGATCGTTCCCTATTACCAGCCGATCATCGAACTCGGCAGCGGCAGGATTGCCGGCGTCGAGGCCCTGGCACGCATGCGGCGAAGCGATGGGCGCATCGTCACCGCGGGCGAGTTCCACGACGCTCTGCTCGACCCCAAGGTCGCCTATCGGATCACCTCGCGCATGCTTGCCGCGGTCGCGCTCGACATGGCGGCCTGGATGGCCGCCGGCGTCCTGTTCCGGCATGTCGCGCTCAACGTGACCGCGGCCGATTTCCGGAAGGGTGATCTGGTCCAGCGCATTCTGCGAACCTTCGATCGCGCCGGCGTGCCGGCCCGGCATCTCGTAGTCGAGATCACCGAACAGGTTTTCATGGGCGGCGTGCGGGATGGGGTGGCCCGCACCATGGACGCGCTGCGCGCGCACGGCATGTCCGTCGCGCTCGACGATTTCGGAACCGGCTTCGCGTCGCTGACCCATCTCCTCGACTTTCCGATCGACATCATCAAGATCGATCGTTCCTTCGTGGGTGCCATAGACAGCGGCGCACGCAGCGGCGTGATCGTGGAATCCCTGCAGACCATGGCGAAGCGGCTGGGAATGAAGATCATCGCCGAGGGCATCGAGACGGAGGCCCAGGCCCGGCGCCTCGACGAAATGGGTTGCTCCCTGGGGCAGGGCTTCCTCTATGCGGCGCCGGTGCCGGCCGTGGTCATCGGCGAGCTGCTGCAGCGTTTCGGGCAGCAGGAGGCCGCTCCGGGCCGCAGGCGCGACCGCCACGTCGCGAACGCGGCCTGAACGGGCTTGAGATCGCGGCGCTTTTCGCCTATGAGCAGCCACGCGTTCGGCTGACACCCTTGGAGGCTCTGGACGCGCAATCCGATGGCCGCCAACAGGCGGCCTTGTCATTTCTGTGAAGTCAAGGACACCAACATGACCGCCGTGAAGCAAATCCAGGCTTCGGCGCGCGCACAGGTCGGCAAGGGGGCCGCCCGTGCAGTTCGCCGCCAGGGCCAGACGCCTGCCGTGATCTATGGAGGGGGCGCCGCTCCCGAAGCCATCGCGCTCGACGCCAACAAGACCCGCCAGCTCATTTTCGGCGGCCACTTCCTGACCACGATCTTCGAGATCGATGTCGCCGGCAAGAAGCAGCGCGTCATTCCGCGCGACTATCAGCTCGACCCGGTCAAGGACTTCCCGCTCCACGTCGACTTCCTGCGCGTCGCGAAGGGCCAGACCGTGACGGTGCTCGTGCCGGTCCATGTCGTCGGCCAGGAAGCCAGCCCCGGCGTCAAGTCCGGCGGCCTGGTCCAGATCATCGAGCACGCCCTCGAGATCTCGGTCGAGCCCGACAGCATCCCCGAGGCCTTCGAGGTGTCTGTTGCCGGCCTGAACATCGGCGACTCGCTTCACGCCGACGCCATCAAGCTCCCGGCCGGCGCCAAGCTGACCGTCGGCTCGGATGCCACGGTCATCACGATCGCTCCGCCGACCGTCGAGGTCGAGCCGGAAGCCGCCCCTGCCGAGGGCGAGGCCGAAGCCAAGGCCTGACGCGCGGGTGCCTCCCGGCACCCTTCATCGCGAATGTATCTGAAGCGGCCGGGTTTGCCCCGGCCGTTTTGCTGTGGCATCGGCTGTGCCGATCACCGGCTCCGACCCGACGGACCGATGCCTCTCGAGCCTGCCGGAGTTCCGTCATGCTGATCTTTGCCGGCCTCGGCAATCCAGGCACGCGCTATGCGCGCAACCGCCACAATATCGGCTTCATGGCCGTCGACGCGATCGCCCGGGCCCATCGGGCCTCGCCCTGGCGCGCCCGCTTCCAGGCCGAAGCCTGCGAGGCAACGATCGGAGGCGAAAAGGTGATCCTGCTCAAGCCGCAGACCTACATGAACGAATCCGGCCGTTCGATCGGCGAAGCCGCACGGTTCTTCAAGGTCCCGACTGCGGACGTCATCGTGTTCCATGACGAGCTCGACCTCGCCCCAGCCAAGCTCCGCGTGAAGCTCGGCGGCGGCAATGCCGGCCATAACGGCCTGCGCTCGACCACCGCCGCGATCGGCAACGACTACCGCCGGGTCCGGATGGGCATCGGCCATCCCGGCCTGAAGGAGCTGGTCCATGGCTATGTGCTGAACGATTTCGGCAAGGCGGAGCAGCCCTGGGTCGAGGATCTCTGCACCGCCTGCGCCGATTTTGCGCCGCTGCTCGCCGCCCATGACGATGCCGGCTTCCAGAACAAGGTGCATCTGTTCATGGATGCACGCGGGCATGCTTCCGTGAAGCGGCTGGGGGAGAAGAGCGAAGGCTGACCAGCCTAATACGGCAGCTTCGCCCCATCCTTCGCGATCGTGACCCGTTTGGTCGCATAGCTCCCGTCCGCCTGCCGGCTCGCGGTCATCGCGACCTGCGCGCCGGCCTTGAGCTCGTCCAGCTCAGCCGGCGTCGCCATCAGGATCGTGGTTTCCGGCGTGATCGTGACCTTCTGCTCGCCGCCGGGATAGCTGAGCACGAGACTGGCCCCGTCGACGCGCACGACCCTGTCGGCCACGGTCGCGTTTGTCATGGTCGCGTCCGGCAGCACGGCCCAGGGCCGGTGCCCCTCCCCGGTGCCCCGCATCGACTCGGGAAAGATGAAGACCTGCACCGCGAGCAGCGTCCCGTCCGGCTGCGGCCTGGCGCCGACGCCGATGAAGCTGCCCTTGCCGATGTCGGAGGCCTTTGCCGGCATCACACCGCCGACCGAGGAGCCTGGCGCAAGCGTGACTTTCGCCAGCTTCCCGTCCGCGCTCTTCAGCATCAGAACGCCGCCGTCGGCGGCCTCGATCTCGCCGCGGAGTCGTGTGCCGGGCGTCTGGGCGAGCGCGGCCGAACCGGCCAGGAATACGAAGATGGCGGCGAAAAGCGGGCGGCGCATCGGCAACAACCTCATCGAAGGGATCGGCCTCTCGAACCTGCGCCGGACGCCGCGCACCCCCTATCCACGTTCCCGTGATCGCTTGACACAAAAACACGGAAACACGATGTCGGTGACAGAGGTGTTTCCATGAACAACCTGAGCCTGACCCTCCCCGACGAGACCTATCAGAACCTGAGAATGGCGGCTGCGCAGCAAGGCAAGAGCATGTCCCGCCTGGTCGGCGAGCTCGTCGAGCGGCGGATCGGCCGGCCGATCAGTAAGGCCGAGGCGATGCGGCGGTTTCTGGCCGGACCGAGTCTGGACCTGACCGACGAGAACGGGAATGCGCCGACCCGCGACCAGATCCATGACCGCTGATGCGCTCGTCTTCGTCGATACGAATGTCCTGATTTATGCGCGCGACCATCGCACTGGGGACAAGCACGGCTTGGCCCTGCGCTGGCTCGATCGGCTGTCGGTCACCGAGCTCATGCCGCTCAACCTGCGGGTCCTGAACGAGTTGACCGATTGGATGCTGCGCAAGGGGCAGGCCTCGATCGCAATTGCCCGGGACGCCGTCGAATGGCTGCGCGAATTCGGCGAGGCGCCTCTGCGCAGCGAGGATGTCGAGCGCGCCTGGGACGTGCGCGAGGCCCTCGGCTACCCGTGGTTCGACTGCCTGCTCGTTGCGAGCGCCGCAAATGCAGGCTGCAGCCACTTCCTGTCGGAAGACATGGGGCACGAGACCCGCTATGGGTCCCTCACGATCATCAATCCCTTTCGGGTCGATCCCGAGACCATCCTAGGCAAGAACTGAGACCATGGGCTTCAAATGCGGAATTGTCGGCCTGCCGAATGTCGGCAAGTCGACCCTCTTCAACGCGCTGACGCAGACGGCGGCCGCGCAGGCTGCCAACTACCCCTTCTGCACGATCGAGCCGAATGTCGGCGACGTCGCGGTGCCCGACGAGCGGTTGGAGCAACTCGCCGCCATCGCCGGCTCGAAGGAGATCATTCCGACGCGTCTCACCTTCGTCGACATCGCCGGCCTGGTGCGCGGCGCCTCGCGGGGCGAAGGGCTGGGCAACCAGTTCCTCGCCAATATCCGCGAATGCGACGCCATCGCCCATGTCGTGCGCTGCTTCGAAGATGGCGACATCACCCATGTCGAGGGTAAGGTCTCGCCGGTCGACGATATCGAGACGATCGAGACCGAGCTGATGCTGGCCGATCTCGAAAGCCTGGAGAAGCGCGTTCTCCCGCTGGAGAAGAAGGCGAAGTCCGGCGACAAGGAGGCCAAGGAGGCGGTCGAGTTGATGACCCGTTGCCTCGTGCTTCTGCGCGACGGCAAGCCGGCCCGCCTCGCCGAGATCCCGGCCGACCAGAGGCGCGCCTTCGAGCAGCTCGGCCTGCTCTCCTCCAAGCCGGTGCTCTATGTCTGCAATGTCGAGGAGGCGAGCGCCGACAAGGGCAATTCCTTCTCGGAACTGGTGAAGAAGCGTGCTGCCGAGGAAGGCGCGGTCGCCGTCGTCGTCTCAGCCAAGATCGAGAGCGAGATCGCGGTGCTGCCTCCCGAGGAGCAGACGGAGTATCTGGAGGCGGTCGGCCTCGAGGAGCCGGGTCTCAACCGCGTCATCCGCGCCGGCTACAAGCTGCTCAACCTCGTGACCTACTTCACAGTCGGACCGAAGGAAGCGCGCGCCTGGACGATCGAGAAGGGCACCAAGGGGCCGCAGGCCGCTGGTGTGATCCATACCGATTTCGAGAAGGGCTATATCCGCGCCGAGACCATCGCCTATGACGACTACGTCGCCAACAAGGGCGAAGCCGGCGCGCGCGAGGCCGGCAAGTTCAGGCTCGAGGGCAAGGAATATGTCGTCGCGGACGGCGACGTCCTGCATTTCCGCTTTGCCAACTGAGAGCCGGGCGATGCTGCAGTTCGAGGATTTCGTCGTCGGCGAAAGTGTCCGCACGCGCAGCATCGCCGTGTCGCAGCAGGATCTCGTCGCCTTCGCCTCGCGCTACGACGCGCAGGATTTCCATGTCGATCCGGAAGCGGCGAAGGCGAGCTTCGTCGGCAGCCTGATCGGCTCCGGCTGGCAGAGCTGCTCGCTGCTGATGCGGCTGATCGCCGAGGACTTCCTGCTCGACTCCACCGGCATGGGCGCCCCCGGCATCGACGAGGTGAAGTGGCTGAGGCCGGTCTTCCCGGGTGACGCCTTGAGCGCCCGGCGCACTGTCCTCGAAACCAAGCCGTCGCGCTCGCGGCCCGAGATGGGCCTGGTGCGCTTCCGCTTCGAACTGCTCAACCAGCGTGACGAGCCCGTCCTCGAACAGACCAACTGGATCATGTTCGGACGCAAGGACTCCGGCATTGCGCCGCAACCTCGGGGCGATTGGCTCGCCCACGGACCGGATTACGAACGGCCGGCCCTCGAAAGCCCGCTGATCGCCCCGGAAGAGCCCGCGACGCCGACGCGCTTCTTCGAGGAATTGGAGATCGGCAGCCGCCATGAGCTCGGCAGCTTCGTCTTCACGCCGGAGGAAATCATCGCCTTCGCCCGCAGCTTCGACCCGCAGCCTTTCCACATGGATGTTTCCGCCGCGCGCGGCAGCATCTTCGGCGGGCTTGCGGCCTCCGGCTGGCATACGGCTTCGGTCTGGATGGCGACGATGGTTCTGCACCGCAAGCGCCAGCTTGCCGCTACCCCCGGCCGGCCGGCCCGTCTTGGCCCCTCGCCTGGCTTCAAGAACCTGCGCTGGTCACGGCCTGTCCTCGCCGGCGACCGCATCACCTATTTCTCGGAGGTCGCCGGCAAGCGCGAAAGCGCCTCACGACCGCAATGGGGCCTGTTCTTCCACCGCAATACCGGCGTCAACCAGCGCGGCGAAGAAGTCTTCAGCTTCGACGGCTGCGTTTTCGTCGAGCGGAAGCCGACATAACACCTTTCGTAATCGGTCGATTACGGCGATATTCGAGGAATCAGTTCCGAAACAATCGACGTAGCAGCTACAAGCCGGAAGGTTCAGGAACGTCCGGGGTCCGCGCCTGCCCGCGACGAACCGTTATCGGTAGACGAGTACCGGCACCTTCGAGTGGGTCAATACCTTGACTGTGACGCTTCCCAGCAAAAGCGCTGCGAAGCCTCTTCTGCCATGCGAGGCCATCGCAACCAGATCGCACCCTCGCTTTTGCGCTGTCTCGATGATGACCCGGTAGGGATCATCGCTTTCAATAGCTGCGGTCTCGACGGGGACATCATGTGCTTTCGCATCCGCCGCGGCCTCTTCGAGCGCGAGGTCGGCCTGACGGCGCGCCTCCTCGCTGTATTGTTCTTGCGTCGACTCAAGCTGTTCTGGAGAAACCGAGAATATCCTGAAGGGCTCGATGACGGTCAGCACCGTGACACGTGCTTTGGCATCGTGAGCGAGCGCTATCGCTTTCCGCATCGCCGCCATGGAAAGAGAAGAGCCATCGATGGGGATGAGAATATGGCCGAACATGTTCGCTCCATCTGCGGTTTGGGTGAAAACGGCCCTGACGCGTCAATGCGACATCAGGATCGGCAAGCGACAGTGCTCGAGCATGGACCGCGTCACGCCTCCGAGAAACCACTCTCGCAGGCGCGAATGCCGGTAGGCCCCGCTCACGATCAGGGACGTTTCAAAACCCGCGGCTTCCCGCTGAATGGCGGCTGCGACAGTCTCGTTCGAGCCGACCGCTGTGTTCGTCACGGTCACGTTGATGCCGTGGCGTGCGAGATGGGGCGCAAGAGCCGCGCCCGGCACGGATGCCGACAGGTCCTTTTCGCCTAGGACCGAAAGAATTTCGACGGCCTCCGCCGCTTTCAGGAACGGCATGGCTCCCGCCACGGCCCGCGTCGCACTGGCGCTGCCATCCCATGCGATGACGACATGTCGACATTCGAAGCGGGTTCGGCCGGGCGGCACGATGATGACTGGCCGGCCGCTCTCGAAGAGGCCTGCTTCGATCAATCCCCAGTCGGCTTCCATTCGTGACGGTTCGGCGTCGAGGATCGAGAGGTCATGCACGCGAGCATGTGCGAGAAAGCGATCCAGCAGCTCGCTGTAGTACAACTGCGGACTCTCGACCGCGCACACCACGCCGGCAAAATCCGCTTCCGCCTTAGCCGTTTCGGCGAGGTGTTCGGCCAACGCCGCGATGCGGCGGTTCTCCGCAGAGATGATCCTCTGAGAAAAATCGTCGAGCATCGAGTAAGGAACGTGGAAGCGGCCAGCGGCGGCCTGGATCGTCAGATGCGCATTTGCTTCGCGCGCCAGCGAAAGACCGTAATCAAGGGCAGAGACATCTTCCTCACGCCCTTCCTCGGTTATCGTGACCAGTACGCTCTTGATGCCCTCGACCATCGACGCCTCCCTTGATTTGAAAGCATCGCAGACAAAACGGAGCTCATCTTTGCGCGAGATCAAATCGCGCGTTCAGTATCCGCGATTGTCTTCCTGCAGGTTCCGGTGCGGCCATCGCGGTGGACCGCCGCCCATAGGATCAGGCTGCTTTGGTGCGGGAGGACGCGTTGTGAAGCCCGTTGGCCTATCCGTGCAACGTTGGCACTGCCTCTCTCGCGACGCCGCGCTCGCAAGTCTGGAAGCATCGGTTGATGGCTTGAGCCAGGAGGAAGCGCGTCGACGTCTTATAACGTTTGGTCCCAATCGATTGCCAGAGGCCAAAGGTAAGACGTTCCTCGCTGTCTACGTATCTCAGTTCCGCAGCCCTTTTATCTATTTGCTGCTGGGCGCGGGCGGGATCTCGCTGACCCTGGGACATCTTACCGACGCGTTGTTCATCTTTGGGGTACTCGTCGTCAATGCTGCCATCGGAGCGGTGCAGGAATGGCAGGCGGAGACGCGTGCGCGCGCGCTCAAGGCGTTGATTCTCGGCACGGCGACCGTTAGGCGCGATGGCCTCACCCTCACTGTTCCGACCGACCGTCTCGTTCCCGGCGATATCGTCCAGGTCGAAAGCGGCGTGAGAATCGCGGCGGACCTCAGGTTGCTCGAGTCGCAACGGTTGATGGTCGACGAGAGCCTCTTGACGGGGGAATCCTCGGCGGCAGAGAAGGCGGCGATTGACGAAGTCCCTTGCGAGGCCAGCCTGGGAGATCGTTCCACCATGCTTCATGCTGGCACCCTGGTCACCGCTGGTCGCGGTCTCGCCGTAGTCGTCGCAACGGCACGCGATACCCAGGTGGGACAGCTCGCAGCCGTGCTGGATCTGCCACCACCTCCGCCGCCGCTGGTCGGGCGGATGGCGCGCCTGACCAACCACATCGCCGTCGCGATGCTCGGCATGATCCTTCTGATCGCCGCAGCGGAAGCTTGGCGCGGAACAGGCATCACCGAAATCTTCCTGCTGGCGGTCGCGCTGGCTGTTTCCGCCATTCCGGAGGGATTGCCCATTGCCATGACGGTCTGCCTGTCGATTGCTGCGCAGCGAATGGCGCGATGCCACGTCGTCGTCCGCCATCTGGCGGCCGTGGAAGGTCTCGGCGCCTGCACCCTGATCGCGACCGACAAGACGGGCACCCTCACGCAGAATCGGTTGACGGTGGCCCGTCTTTGGGTCCCCGGTCATGGAGCAATCGAGCCGACGGATTGCCGTGGGCGGGACCTGCTCGAAGCGGCAGTTCGCGCGAGCGAAAGGCCGGCTGGAAGCGAACAGGGTCCGGGCGGCGATGCGGTCGACCTCGCCATTTTTCGAGCGGCATCGCTTCAAGGGCTGAACGCGGCAGGCGCGCCGCCGGTCCATCGTCACCCCTACGAACCGGAAGCTCGCTATGCGGCGAGCTTTCACGACGAGGGGGATAGCCTTGTCGTCTATGCCAAAGGCGCGCCGGAAACGGTGTCGTCGTTCTGCCGGGAGATTGATCTGGGAGCCGCGCCAGCCGTTCAACAACTCTCGGCCGAGGGTTACCGCCTGATCGCTGTCGCGGCGGGCAGAACGGCACTCGCGCCGGCGGGAAAGCTCGCCGGACTGCGGCTTCTCGGATTGGTTGCGTTGATCGATCCACTTCGGCCCGAAACGAAACAGGCCGTCGGGCGTGCGCGACAAGCGGGCCTTCAGGTCGTCCTGATCACGGGCGATCATCCGCTGACGGCATGGGCCATCGCCCGCCAGCTTGGCCTCGTCAAACGTCCCGAGGAGGTCCTGTCCGGCGCAACCCTTGCGAGATCCGAAGGCAGCGCCTTCGACCGGCTTGTTGCCGGTGCCAAGATCTTTGCAAGGGCCGAGCCGATGCAGAAACTTGCCATCGTGCAGAGCCTGCGCCGGCAGGGACATGTGGTGGCAGTAACCGGTGACGGCGTGAACGATGCCGCAGCCCTGCGGGCCGCCGATGTCGGAGTGGCAATGGGCAAGAGCGGTACCGACATCGCGCGCGATGCGGCGGATCTCATACTGACCGATGACAATTTCGCCTCGATCGTTGCAGGCATCGAAGCTGGCAGGATCGCTCACGACAATCTGCGAAAGGTGATCCTCCTCACGCTATCGACCGGAGGCGCCGAAATCTTGCTGATGCTGCTCGCAACGTTGTTTGCGCTGCCGCCACCTCTGACCGCGGTTCAACTGCTTTGGCTGAACCTCATCACCAATGGCATCCAGGACGTGGCGCTCGCCTTCGAGGCCGGCGATCCCGCGGTCCTGCAGCGCGCTCCCCGTCCCAACAGCGGAGCGATATTCGATCGTCGCATGACAGAGGCCTTGCTGTTGGGAGGCGCGGTCATCGGTCTGACGGCTTTCGGCTATTATTATTGGGCGGTCCGAGGGTTGGGCATGCCCCCTGCCGCGGCACAGGGGGCGGTTCTCTGGCTGCTCGTCTGGTGCGAAAACGCGCATTGCTTCAACTGCCGGTCGGAGGAGCGCTCGACTTTTACAGTGCCGCTGAGTTCGAATTTTGTCTTGGTCGGTGCCGTGCTGGGTACGCAGATGCTCCAGATTATCGTTCTCTGGGTGGCGCCGGTACGTGATCTGCTCGGGCTCGGCGCGCTGAAGGTTACGGACGGGCTGGTCCTGGCTGGAGGAGGCCTGCTGGTTCTGGCCGTGATCGAGCTGTACAAGCGGATCCGGCCGTCGAACATCGCCTTGCGAGGGCGGCCACAGCCAGGCTGTGCGAGCTAGAGAAGTGGCGCCGGTGGCAGGCCAAACTGATCACCGGTCTCGACGGAGATGAGGTCTCTTCCCGCTTGGCCGGGCCAATGGGAAGCAAGCGAACTTGCGGACCTTTCCTTTGGGGCTGTGAACGGGCGCCAAGCCGACCTCTCTGGCGCGGAAGAGCCTTCCAGAGGATTGCAAACTCTTCTGCCAAGGTGGGCGCAAAGCACACATGAGCGATGCGATGACAGACCGCGTGGTCGTTCGACGGCTGCGTCTTCATCGAACGGAAGCCGCGCTTCGCCGGTTGAAGCGGGACGCAACATCCGCTTGGGTTCCACAACACCGCCGTCGACCGAAGGGGAACCTTATCCGTGCTCTCGCTCGAACAGATCAAAGGCCGGCACATCGCCGTCTGCACGCCCTGCTATGGCGGCCAGCTCCATCAGAACTACGTCTTGAGCGTTCTCGGGCTCGTGCACGCCTGCATGCGGCACCAGGTGACGTTGTCCTTCATCCTGCGCGGCAGCGATTCCCTCATCCCGCGCGCGCGCAACATGATCGCAGCCGAGTTCATGGCCACGGAGGGCTATACCCATCTGCTCTGGATCGATGCCGATATCGGCTTCGAGCCCAGCGCGGTCTTCCGGCTCCTGCAGGCCGATCGCGATGTCGTGGCGGGCATCTACCCGATGAAGCAGATCGCCTGGCCGGACGTGGTCCCCGCCGGCATGACCGGCGCCGAACTGGAGGCACGCTCTCTGCGCTATCCGTTCAATCCGATCGACGGCCGCATGGAAGCCGACCCGAACGGCTTCGCCGAGGTCCTGGATGCGCCGACGGGCCTGATGCTGATCAAGCGCGAGGTCTTCCCCGCAATGATCGCGGCGTTCCCCGACCACAAGATCGTCGTCGACAGGTCCGCCGGCGGCGAGGGGGAGCGTCGAGGGTTCGACGACTACCAGTACCGCTTCTTCGACGTCATGGTCGATGACGACGGCCGCTATCTCTCGGAAGATTATGCGTTCTGCCGGCGCTGGCGCGCCCTCGGCGGCAAGATCTACGTCGACCTCATCTCGAAACTGAGCCATCAGGGTCAGATGCTGTATCGCGGCAACTTCCTGCAGAAGCTGACGATCCAGTAGCGCCGATCGCCGCGGCGACGGCTTGCGTCAGAGCGCAGCGCCTTCCGGCTGTCAGCCGGTCTTCACCCGGACGAGGTCGACGGGGCCGCGCTGGCCGTCCGATGACGGCCGCATCTGGGCCAGGAACGCCTCCTCGTCCGAGTTCACCGCGACCCGATCCCGGCCGCTGTGCTTGGCGGCATAAAGAGCCTTGTCGGCGTCCTGCAACAGCGCGTCGAAGTCGATGATGCTCTCTTCGCTGCGGGCGACGCCGGCGCTCAGCGTGCAGCCGAAGGAGCCCGCACCACCGGCAAAATGCCGCTTGGCGAGACGCGCGCGCACGGTTTCGGCGACGATGGCCGCCGAGACCAGCGAGGCATGCGGCATCAGCAGGGCGAATTCCTCTCCGCCGAGCCGCGCGGCCAGCCCGTGCGACCGGTTCGAGATCAGGATTTCTCCGAACGCCCGCAGCACTTCGTCGCCGGCGAGATGCCCCTGGAGGTCGTTGATCCGCTTGAAGTGGTCGATGTCGAAGATGATCAGCGCGGCCGGCCCGACGACCTCGCCCGCAATCCTGTCGAGCAGAGCGCGACGGTTCAGTAGCCCTGTCAGCGCGTCGGTTTCCGCATCGCGCTTGTGGCCGCGCGCCAGCCTGGCCTGGTTCAGCGCAAGCGACAACGCTCCGATCCCGGCGAGCGTGGCGAGGCAGGCGGCGATATTGAGGTCCTCGGCCCAGTTCGACGGAGCTGCGGACAAGACCCACCGGCCGTCCATCGCGAGGAGGACGGCGCAGGGAATGAAGGACAGCCCGGTCAGGACGTAGAGGGCCGTCAGCAGCGTGATCGCCAGCCTGGCCTCCGCCCGCCCGAGCCAATAGTCCCAGGCCGTGACGAACAGGATGATGCTGGCTGCGAGATTGAGCACGAAGATCGCGATGCCGTTGTATCCCGCCAGCATCGGCACGGCCACGACGATGGACGAGCCCGCCGCCATGGCGAGCATGCTGCGCCAGGGCAGGATCCGCGTGCGGAATTCACGGCCGGCGCCGAACACGAAGGCAAGGCCGATGAGCAGGACGGTGTAGCCCGCAGCGCCGAGGAGCGGTGCCATGGTCGTGACATAGGCGGCGTAGATCAGCACTCCCAGAGCCATCAGCGAGACGCCGATGGTCCAGGCCATCAGGAAGCGCTCCTTCTTCGAGACGAGCCAGCTGACGAGAAAGGCAGCTGCAAGCCCGCAGCCGGAAAGCGTGAAGGCCGTCAGCAGTGAGTGGTAGTCCAGTGGCACGGGAGTCTCTGGGCGCGGGAAGGCTGCGAGTTATGTCGGGGCTGCGCTTGCGGAAAGCTTAAGCCCAAAGGCGGCATTTTCACTGGGCACGCCTCTCCGGCGCGGCAGTTAACCGACCTTGCCGTAGCCTGCGAACTTCGCGGAAACCCGCGCCATTTCCTCCTCGTCGAGGATGACCGGCGCCAGCCCCGCTGCAAGGATGTCGAGATACTGCCCTGCGAGGTTCTCGACTTCCGCCGCGATCTGGTGTGCGCCGGCAAGCGAGCCGCCCAGCGCGATGACGCCGTGATTGGCGAGCAGGACCGCCTTGCGCCCTTCCAGTGCCGTCACGGCGTTGGCCGCCAGCTCCGGCGAGCCGAAGGTCGCATAGTCGGCGCATCGCACATCCGCGCCTCCGCACAGCGCGATCATGTAGTGGAAGGCCGGGATGCCGCGGCGCGCGCAGGAGAGCGCCGTCGCCCGCGGCGAATGCGTATGCACGATCGCCTGCGCATCCGGCCTCGCCCGGTAGATCTCGACATGGAACGGCCATTCCGAAGACGGCTTGCGCGCTCCCGACAGCACGGTCCCGTCGAGCGCAAGCTGGATCAGATCCTCTGGTCGCGTCTGCGCATAAGGCAAGCCGGATGGCGTGATCAGCAGGCCTCCGTCGAAGCGCGCCGAAACATTGCCGGATTTCGAGGGGCAGAAGCCCGCCCGGTCGATCGCCTGGGCGACCGCGACGATCTCCCCCCGCAAGGCCTGCTCGCTCATGCCGCTGCTCCACCCGCCATCTCGGGAAACAACCCCGCCAGTCCCTCGCCACTCGCGGCACAGACGCCGCGCTCGGTGATCAGCGCCGTCACCAGCCGCGCCGGGGTGACGTCGAAGGCCGGATTGGCCGTCGCACTGCCGGGAGCGACCACGCGCACGGTGCGAACCTCACCATCCTCCGCCAGTCCCACGGCATGGGTGACCTCGCGTCCGGCCCTCTCCTCGATCGGAATCCCGGAAAGGCCATCGCCAATGCTCCAGTCGATCGTCGGCGACGGCAGCGCCACATAGAACGGCACGCCGTTGTCATGCGCCGCCAGCGCCTTGAGATAGGTCCCGATCTTGTTGGCGACGTCACCTCGCGCGGTTGTGCGATCGGTGCCGACGATCACCAGATCGACCTGGCCGCGTTGCATCAGATGCCCGCCGGCATTGTCGACGATCACCGTGTGCGGCACGCCATGGCCGCCGAGCTCGAACGCCGTCAGCCCCGCGCCCTGGTTGCGCGGCCGCGTCTCGTCGACCCAGACATGGACCGGGATGCCCGCGTCATGCGCGAGATAGACCGGAGCCAGCGCCGTGCCCCAGTCCACTGTGGCGATCCAGCCCGCGTTGCAATGGGTGAGGATGTTGACCGGCTCGCCGGCCTGCTTGCCCGCCGCCAGGGAGCGGATCAACGGCAGGCCGTGCTCGCCGATCGCGCGGCACAGGGCGACGTCCTCGTCGCAGATCGCAGCCGCTTCGCGATAGGCGGCCTCGCAGCGCCGCGACGGCTCGTGGGATGCCAGTACGCGGCGCATCCGCTCGAGAGCCCAGCGCAGATTGACCGCGGTCGGCCGGGTCGCGCCCAGCAAGGCAAGCGCAGCCCCCAGTCCCGCATCCGAGGCATCGACCCGCATCGCGAGCGCGACGCCGTAGGCCGCGGTCGCGCCGATCAGGGGAGCACCGCGCACCACCATGTTGCGGATCGCATCCGCGGCCTGCTCGGCGGAACCCAGCGCCACCGTCTCGAAGCGGAACGGCAACCGCGTCTGGTCGATGACCACGACGCGCCAGCCATCCTGAGCGAGCCAGATCGTGCGATAATGCTGGCCGTTGATCCTCATGACGGCGCGCTCAATGCCCGCTGAACGAGACCAGCGTGCGCACCGGCACGCCGAGTCGGCGTATCTTGTCGGCGCCGCCGAGTTCCGGCAGGTCGACGATGAAGCAGGCAGCGACGACCTCGGCTCCCAGCCCCGTCAGCAGGTTCACGGCGCCTTCGGCCGTGCCGCCCGTTGCGATCAGGTCGTCGACGAGCAGGACGCGCTCGCCCGGCTGCACCGCGTCGCGATGCACCTCGATCTCGTCGGTGCCGTATTCGAGAGCGTAGGTGACGCGCAGCGTCTCGCGCGGCAGCTTGCCCTTCTTCCGGACCGGAATGAACCCGGCGGAGAGCTGATGGGCGACCGCCCCGCCCAGAATGAAGCCGCGCGCCTCGATGCCGGCGATCTTGGCGATCTTCAGCCCGGCGAAAGGTTGTACAAGCTCGTCCACGGCACGCCGGAAGGCCCGCGCATCGCCCAGCAGCGTGGTGATGTCGCGGAAGACGATGCCCGGCCTCGGGTAATCCGGAATCGCGCGGATCGTGTCGGCGAGGTTCATGGGCGGCATCCCGGGCGCATGGTCGAGCGCCTTGGTCGGACGCCCGGCCCGCTTCGTCAAGGGCGCGGCCATCACGCGCCCTTCAGCACCCGCCCGGCGACAGCATCGAGCTTCGCCAGCAGCGCAGGGTCGCGGAAGGCCGGAGCCGTGATCAGCGCATGGTCCAGCGCGTTGTGGGAGCCGGCGGGGCAAGGCTCGCGCTCGGCCGGGAAATCGGCGGCCAGCCGCGCGACCAGGCGGCGGGCCTTGTCGGCATTCGCGTGCAGCACCGCGACGACGGAGGCGACGTCGACGACGCCGTGCAGCTCGTGCCAGCAATCGTAATCCGTGACCATCGCGACGGTCGCGTAGGTGATCTCTGCCTCCCGCGCGAGCTTGGCCTCGGGCATCGCGGTCATGCCGATCAGATCGTAGCCGAGGCCGCGATAGGTCGTGGATTCGGCGTAGGTCGAGAATTGCGGCCCCTCCATCGTCACCAGCGTGCCGCCTCTGACGAAGGGCAGCTCCTCGGCCTCGGCCGCCGCTGCGATCCGGGCCTGCAGGTTCGGTCCGACCGGGTGCGCGACCGAGACATGGGCGACGCAACCCTTGCCGAAGAAGGAGCTCTCGCGCCGGCTGGTGCGGTCGACGAACTGGTCGACCAGGACGAAAAGACCGGGATAGAGCTCGGCCTTGTAGGAACCGCAGGCCGATAGCGAGACGAGGTCGGTCACCCCTGCCCGCTTCAGCACGTCGATATTGGCGCGGTAGTTGATGTCGGAGGGCGACAGCGCGTGGCCGCGCCCGTGCCGCGGCAGGAAGACGATCCTCGTCGCGCCGATGCGGCCGATCCTCAGCGCGTCCGACGGCTCGCCCCAGGGGCTCTCGATCCGCTCCTCGCGGATGTCGGTCAGGCCCGGAAGATCGTAGATGCCCGATCCGCCGATGATTCCGAGAACGGCTTCGCTCATGACTGATTCCCTGTTGCGGGCGCGGAAGGGACCACCTTTCGATGACGGTCGCAATACGGCGGCGGCGGTGAGCGGCCGCTGAGCCTTCCGCGGCACAAGCGGGGCGGCCGACGAAAAAGGCCCCGTCTCCGGGGCCTTCTCGTCTTCGATCAGGCTGTGCGGGGCTCAGTGCGCCGGCGAACCATCCGGCATCCGCGCCCAGATCTTCTTCTTGCTGAAGTAGAGCAGGATGGCGAGGATGATAAGGAACGGCATGAACCACAGCGCGATGCGCTTGCGCTGCTCCATATGCGGCTCGGCCACCCAGACCATGAAGGCGGCGACGTCGCGCGCATACTGGTCGACCGTCTCGGGCGCCTGCGGCTTGCCGTCCTCGCCCTTCGGATACTCGACCTGGCCGTCGTTCAGCGGCTTCGGCATCGCGATCAGATGGCCGGGCATGTACTTGTTGTAGTGCTGGGTCGGCAGCAGCGGCGGGAAACCGGCAGGCGGCTCCTCATAGCCCACCATCAGGGCGTGGATGTAGTCCGGTCCCTGTTCCTGATAGGTCGTGAAGATGTCGTAGATGAAGCGCGGGAAGCCGCGCTCATAGGTGCGCGCCTTGGCCAGCACCGAGAAATCCGGAGGGTAGGCGCCGCCGTTCGAGGCGCGTGCGGCCTGCTCGTTCGGGAACGGAGCCGGGAAGGCGTCGGCCGGGCGGCCGGGACGCTGGAACATCTCGCCGGTCTCGTTCGGCCCGTCCGTGATCTGGTAGGTCGCCGCGAGCGCGGCGATCTGCCCTTCCGAGAACTCCGGCCCGCCGGGCTGCGCCAGGTTGCGGAAGCGCAGCAGGTTGGCCGAATGGCAGCTCGAGCAGACCTCCTTGAAGACCTTGAAGCCGCGCTGGATCTGGGCCCTGTCGAACTTTCCGAGCGGCCCCGAGAACGTCCAGCTCAGCTTCGGCGGCTCGACGCGCCCTTCAGCGGCCCGCGCGGCCGGCAGCGAGAGCGCGGTGAAGGCGAGACCGGCGGCAAGGCCCGTCAGGGCCAGACGAAACGATGTCTTGCTCATGGTTCCGTCAGCCCTTGACGTTCGGTTCGGCAGCGGTGGCAGCCGCCATGCGGGTGGCCGAGCCCCCCTTGGCGGAGGCCAGCACGGAATCGGCGATCGAGGTCGGCAGCGCCTTGGGACGCTCGAAGAGCCCGACGATGAACAGCGCGACGAAGAAGCCGAAATACAGCACGGTGAAGATCTGCGACGCGATCACATAGCCGCCCTCCGGCGGCATCGCGCCGAGATAGCCCAGCCCGACGCAGACCACGAGCCAGGCCCAGAATAGCTGGCGCGCGATCGGACGGTAGTTCATCGACTTGACCTTGGAGGTGTCGATCCAGGGCAGGAAGGCGAGCACGACGATGGCCGAGCCCATGGCGAGGACGCCGCCGAGCTTGTCGGGAATGGCGCGCAGGATCGCGTAGAACGGCAGGAAGTACCATTCGGGCACGATATGCGCCGGCGTCGCGGCCGGGTTGGCCGGGATGTAGTTGTCGGCATGGCCCATGAAGTTGGGCTGGTAGAACACGAACCAGCCGAACACGATCATGAACACGACCATGCCGAACAGGTCCTTGATCGTGGCGTAAGGCGTGAAGGGCACGGTGTCCTTCTCCACGTTCTTCACCTCGACGCCGGTCGGGTTGTTCTGCCCGACGTGGTGCAGGGCCCAGACGTGCAGCACGACGACGCCGAAGATCATGAACGGCAGGAGGTAATGCAGCGAGAAGAAGCGGTTCAGCGTCGGATTGTCGACCGAGTAGCCGCCCCACAGATAGGTCACGATCGTCTCGCCGACCACCGGCAGCGCCGAGAACAGGTTGGTGATGACTGTCGCGCCCCAGAACGACATCTGGCCCCAGGGCAGCACGTAGCCCATGAAGGCGGTGGCCATCATCAGCAGGAAGATCACGACGCCGAGGATCCAGAGCACCTCGCGCGGGGCCTTGTACGAGCCGTAATAGATGCCGCGGAAGATATGCACGTAGACCGCGATGAAGAACATCGAGGCGCCGTTGGAGTGCAGGTAGCGCAGCAGCCAGCCATAGTTCACGTCGCGCATGATGTGCTCGACGGAGTTGAAGGCCATCGTCGCGTGCGGAGTGTAGTGCATCACCAGGATGACGCCGGTGATGATCTGCGCCACCAGCATGAACGCCAGGATGCCGCCGAAGGTCCACAGATAGTTCAGGTTGCGGGGAACCGGATAGGAGACCGCGGAATCATGGGCCAGCCGGATGATCGGCAGGCGCGCGTCGAGCCAGCGCTCGATGCCGGTCTTCGGAACGTAGGAACTGTGACCACTCATGAAGAATGCCTCAAGGCTGTCTCAATCTGTCGGGAAAGCGTTGAGCGCATCGCTCAGCCGATCTTGATCTTCGTATCCGCCGTGAAGGCATAGGGCGGAACCGGCAGGTTCAGCGGTGCCGGGCCCTTGCGGATGCGGCCGGAGGAATCGTAGTGCGAGCCATGGCAGGGGCAGAACCAGCCGTCGAAATCGCCCTTCGGCTCGCCCGGAGCGGTGCCGAGCGGAATGCAACC
Source organism: Allobosea sp. 67-29 (assembly GCF_001898115.1). Taxonomy (GTDB): domain Bacteria; phylum Pseudomonadota; class Alphaproteobacteria; order Rhizobiales; family Beijerinckiaceae; genus Allobosea. The sequence continues at coordinate 126,965 of NZ_MKSQ01000022.1, forward strand.
GAGATGGGTGCAGTTGCCGAAGACGATCAGGTACGGCTCGTGGCCGGGCTTGGTGCGCTGCTGGTCGGTCTGCGGGTCGCGCAGCGTGCTGATGTCGACCGCCAGAGCCTCGTCGATCTCCTTCTTGGTGCGATGGCGCACGAAGATCGGCTTGCCGCGCCAGAAGATCTTGATGGCCTGGCCCTCGGCGATCGGAGCCAGGTCGACGTCGACAGGCGCGCCGGCAGCGATCGTCTGGGCATCGGGCGCGAGCTGGCTGATCAGCGGAACGACGATGGCGCCGGCGGCGACCGCGCCGGCGGCGCCGGTCGCAAGCAGCATGAAATCGCGGCGGGTTGTTCCGGTCGATGTATCGGTCGCGTGCGCCACGATCCAATCCCTCATAGGTCTTGCGAGCTGGAACAGCTCGAAATTGTCGCCTCTCGCCCTCATAGGGGCGCGCCGCTGCCTCCGCAATGCGGTGGAGCGTCACCTTGGGCTCTTTGACATGCAGATTGGACGAAGTCTACTGTCGCGAACGCCTTGGCCATGCATGGCGCACAGTCCGCTGGCGAGGGCGTCAGACGGCGAGCTTTTCCGGGTCGGCCGGAGCCAGGAAGCCGCCGGACTGACGGGCCCAGAGCCGGGCGTAGAGCCCGCCTCGCGCGATGAGTTCCTCGTGGCTGCCGGTATCGACGATCCGGCCCTTGTCAAGCACGATCAGCCTGTCCAGCGCGGCGATCGTCGAGAGCCGATGCGCGATCGCGATCACCGTCTTGCCCTGCATCAGCGCCGCGAGCTGCTGCTGGATCGCCGCCTCCACCTCCGAATCGAGCGCGGAGGTCGCCTCGTCCAGGATCAGGATCGGCGCGTCCTTCAGCAGCACGCGCGCGATCGCGATGCGTTGGCGCTGGCCGCCTGACAGCTTCACGCCGCGCTCGCCTACTCGAGAAGCGAAGCCCTCGCGCCCGTCCTGGTCGCCGAGACCGAGAATGAAGTCGTGCGCCTCCGCCTGCCGGGCCGCTTCGGCGATCTCCGCCTCGCTCGCGCCGATCCGGCCATAGGCGATATTGTCGCCGATCGAGCGGTGCAGCAGAGAATTGTCCTGCGTCACCATGCCGATCTGCGCGCGCAGGCTGTCCTGTGTGACGTGGGCGATGTCCTGCCCGTCGATCAGGATGCGCCCACCCTCCAGCGGATAGAGCCGCAGCAGCAGGTTCACCAGCGTCGACTTGCCGGCGCCCGAGGGGCCGACGAGGCCGACGCGCTCGCCGGGCCTGATCGACAGGTCGAGCCCCTCGAACAGCCCCTGCCCCTTGCCGTAGTTGAAGCGGATCGCCTCGAAGCGGATCGCTCCGTCACCGACGACGAGCGGGACGGCGCCTGGCGCATCCGGCAGGTCATGCGGTTTGGCGATCGTCTCCATGCTCTCCTGCACGGAGCCGATGTTCTCGAAGATGCCGCGCACGAGATGGATCAGCCAGCTCGACATCTGCACCAGACGCAGCACGAGCCCGATCGCCGCCGCGACCGCGCCCGGTGTCATCTCGCCATGGCTCCACAGCCACAGCGCGAGCCAGGCCGTCGCGACGACGAGCAGGCTGTTCATCGTCTGCAGGATGACGCTGACGCCGGTGATCAGCCGCGACAGGTTGAGGAAGGAGGCGTTCCACCAGCCGAGCGATTCGCGCACGGCCGAGCGCTCGGCATCCGCGCGCGCGAACAGCTTCACCGTCAGGATGTTGGTGTAGGAATCGACGATGCGTCCCGTCGTGCTGGAACGCCCGAGCGAATTCGCCTCCGAGCGCTTCTTGGCCCGCGGCACGAAATAGATCAGCAGCGCGACATAGGCCCCGAGCCACACCACGACCGGCAGCGCCAGCCACAGGCTGGTCTTGCCGAAGAAGCCGATGGCGACCGAAGCGAAGACCAGCGCGTACCAGAGATCGTCGATGACCTCGATCGTCGCTCCGCGGATCGACTGCCCGGCCTGGATCACGCGGGCCGAGAGCCGGCCGGCGAAGTCGTTCTGGAAATAGGAGAGTGCGTGGCCGAGCGTATAGACATGATTGCGCCAGCGGATCTGGTTGGTGATCTGCGGCACCACGACCTGGTCGACGATGGCGTGGTTCGCGAAATAGATCAGCGGCCTGACCACGACGAGCAGGAACGCCGCCCCCGCCAGAAGCCAGCCATGGTCGCGGAAGATCGTTTCGGGTGACTGGGTCGAGAGCAGGTCGACGAACCAGCCGACCATCAGATACATCGCCGCCTCGATGCCGCTGAAGCCGAGCCCGGTCAGCATGATGGCCGCCATCCAGATCTTCACGCCCTTGATGTGATGCCACATGAAGGGCCAGACCCCACGCGGCGGCGTCTGCCGCTCATCGAAGGGCGCAAAGACATCGATCCGGCTTTCGAGCCAGCGGAACAGCGATGCGAACATGCCCCCTTCGCTACCGGGCTTGCTTGACGAGGACAAACGGCAATTCTCGACCCTGGCGATCTCTGGTCGCGAGCAGGCTCGCGGCTTTCGACCATGATCCCTGCGCGCGTCGAATGGCGGCAGTAGGGCAAGGCCCTAGCAGCCGGTGATCGGGGCTGACGCAAAGCCTCCCGGGTCAGAAGGCGTCAAAGACACCGTTAAAATCGAAGATATCGCATAAGCCGGGCATAAATGACGTGTAAATCCTTCCGGGAACCACGAAATACACGTTATCGTTGAGCAGACGCACGATATCCCTCATGTGAAGGAGGAAACAATGCGTCTCCGAATACTGGGAGCTATTGGCACGTGCATTGTCTTGAGCGCGTGCAACACGGCCGGCGAATATGCGGCCTTCGACGGATGTGACGGTTTGCGCGGTGCCGCGATGAAGCGCTGCATCAGGCTGGCGGCTTTGCAGAGCCCGGTCGTGAGTTCGCGCGGTTCGACAGGCTCCTTCGGCAATCCATCGAATCCCGGGAATCCCGGCAACCCGGGTAACCCCGGCAATCCGGGCAACCCGGGCGGCTCCGGCGGCTCGGGTAACCCTGGCAATGCTGGAAACCCGGGCAGCCCGGGCGGGTCGGGTGGAACGGGCGGCGGCTCGGCCGGCGCTGGATCCGGGCTCGGTGTCGGCGCGAATGTCGGCGCCAATGTCGGAGGCCTTGACGCCGGCGCCGGCGTCGGCGCCGGGCTTGGCAGCGGCGGACTCGGCGCGGGCGTCGGTGCAGGAGCGGGAACCGGAAGCGGAGGTCTCGGCGCCGCAGCCGGAGTAGGCGCGGGTAGCGGCGGCCTGGGTGCCGCGGCCGGAGCGGGCCTCGGCAGCGCGGTCGGCGGCCTTGGCGCAGGCCTGGGAGCGAGCGTCGGCAGTGGCGGCGTCAGCGCGGGCGTCGGAGCGGGCCTTGGCTCGGCAGCCGGCGGGCTGGGCGCCGGCCTGGGTGCGAGCGTCGGCGGCGGCGGGGTCGGGGCCGGCGCCGGCGTTGGGGCCGGCAGCGGCGGTCTGGGCACGGGCGCGTCCTGACGCAGACTTGCCAATCCAGGAGTTGCGAGGCGCCGCTCTCTCCGGCGCCTCGCGGCAGAGCGGGCAGGATGCGCTTGACGCAGCCTCGACGATGCAGCCAGGAAGCGCGATGCTCCGCCTCGCCCTCTTCCAGCCGGACATCCCGCAGAACGCCGGCACGATGATCCGCATGGCGGCCTGCCTCGGCCTGACCGTCGACATCATCGAGCCCGCCGCGTTCGACGTGTCGGACCGGCATTTCCGCCGCTCCGGCATGGACTATCTCGAGCGGGCAGCCGTATCGCGGCATGATTCGTTCCGCGCTTTCGACGATTGGCGCCGGGCTGCCGGGCGCCGGCTGGTGTTGGCGGAAACCGACGGTCCGATCGCGCTCCCGGACTTCGCCTTCCAGGCGGATGATGTTGTGATGGTCGGGCGCGAGTCCGCCGGCGTGACGCCTGAAGTGCGCAGCGCGGCGGAAGCCGTCATCTGCATACCGATGCGTCCTGGGTTGCGCTCGATCAATGTTGCGCTCGCCGCTGCGATGGTAATGGGCGAGGCATTGCGACAAACTGGCGGCTTCCCCGGCCGCGACGAGACTGACGATGCCGATGCGCCGCCCCACCGATAACGCCGCTCCTGCCGATCCCGCCGTGGTCGCCGCCCTGAAGCCTCGCGCGGCCGCCTGGTTCGAGACCCTGCGCGACCAGATCTGCGCCGCTTTCGAACAGGTCGAGGACGAAGCCTCCGGCCCTTTCCCGCCTGAGGCGGATGCGGCACCCGGCCGGTTCCAGCGCACGCCCTGGCAGCGCACGAATCACGACGGCGCCCCGGGCGGAGGCGGCGTCATGTCGATCATGAAGGGGCGCGTCTTCGAGAAGGTGGGGGTCCATGTCTCGACCGTGCATGGCAGCTTCCACCCGGATTTCGCCGGGCAGATCCCCGGCGCCTCCGACGATCCGCGCTTCCACGCCACCGGCATCTCGCTGATCGCGCATCCCTGGAACCCCAACGCCCCGACCGTCCACATGAACACGCGCTTCGTGGTGACGACCCGGCCGTGGTTTGGCGGCGGTGCCGACCTGACGCCGGTGCTCGACGCGCGCCGCAACCAGGACGACGCGGATTCGCGCGATTTCCACGATGCGATGCGCCGCCCCTGCGAGCGCTTTCCCGCGGTCGCCGACTACGCGGATTTCCGGAGTTGGTGCGACGAGTACTTCTTCCTGAAGCACCGCAACGAGCCGCGCGGCATCGGTGGCATCTTCTACGACTATGTCTGGACCGGCGACGTGGAGGCCGATTTCGCCTTCACCCGCGCCGTCGGCGAGGCATTCCTCGACATCTATCCGAACATCCTGTGCCGCAACATCGGCAAGCCGTGGAGCCAGGCCCAGCGCGACGAGCAGCAGGTCCGGCGCGGGCGCTATGTCGAATTCAACCTGCTCTACGACCGCGGCACGATCTTCGGCCTGAAGACCGGAGGCAATGTCGATTCCATCCTGTCCTCCATGCCACCGACCGTCCGCTGGCCCTGAACCGGTCCGGACGGGACTGCCGCGGCCACCGGGCAAGCACTGCCGCCGCGCGGCGTTCCGCATCGGCGGCGGGCGCTATCGGCGTTCAACGCAGGGAGCTTGATGGCGCGGCTGTTGCTCCACTCGCTTCCAAACCCCTGATCAGGCGGGGGAACTGATCGCAGCGTCCAGCAGGGCGAGCTGGATCGCGCGGTCGGCCGGGCAACCCTCGTCGATCCAGCGGTTGCGGGCGCTTTCCAGAATCCGCCCGACCGCCGGTCCCGCCGTGATGCCTCGATCGAGCAGGTCACGCCCCGTCGGGAGAAACACCGGTGTACGGGCGAGTTCGGCGATCATCGCCTGCGCCGCGGCGCCCTTCGCCATGCCGGCCCCGAGCGCAAGCGCGCCGGAGACGGCATCGGCCCCGATGCGGAGCGCCAGCCGGCGCAAGACCGCCATGCCCGGCTGCGCGCTTTTCCCCGACAGGGCCTCCAGCCCGGCGGCAAGCCGGGCGATTCGGTCGAACTCCTCGTTGGAAAGTCTCAGTCGCTCGCGCAGCCGCAGCGCATCCTCCCGCACACAAACCGCCAACGCCGCCAGTCGAAAGGCTGGATGGACCCTCTCTTCGCCCGGTCCCGCCACGGCGGCGAAGCGCGAGAGATGCGGCACACCGCCGATCACGGGCACGACCAGGCCGGCCCCGGCCATTGCCCGTAGCGTCGCCACGGCGCCAGGCGCGACGACGAGCTTCATCAACTCGGCGCGCACGCGCTCGCGCGACAGGCCTGCGAGCCCCGCGCGGCCTTCGATGCAGGCGGCGAGCCCCTCCGCATCGGGTTCGCCGGCGCCATAATGGGCATGGAAGCGGAAGAAGCGGAGAATCCGCAGATAATCTTCGCGGATGCGCGTCGCCGCATCGCCGATGAAACGCACGCGACGCCGCGCCAGGTCATCGAGCCCGCCGCAGTAGTCGTGCACGTTGCCGTCACGGTCGAGCCCCAGCGCATTGATGGTGAAATCGCGCCGCAACGCGTCCTGGGCGAAGTCGCGACCGAACACGACCGTGGCGCGGCGTCCATCGGTCTCGACGTCCTGCCGCAGCGTCGTCACCTCGAAGCTGGCTCCGTCGCCGACCAGCGTGATCGTCCCATGCTCGATTCCGGTCGGGACGGCCTTGAAGCCGGCGGCACGGCCCCGCCGGGCCGTCTCCTTCGGCAACGCGGTCGTCGCCAGATCGACGTCGCTGATCGCTTCGCCGAGCAGGAGATTGCGAATGGCGCCGCCGACGACGCGCGTCTCCTGCCCTTCGCCGTTCAGAGCGCCGAGCAGGCGTGCCAGGACGGGCTGCGCGAGGAAAGCGGTGATCCGCGCCGCCCGGGCCGCCGTCACCGGAAGCGTCCCGGGACCAGGACGCCGTTCTCCATATGGGGCGGCTCGTAGGCTCCCCGGCTGCGCTGCGTGAGGAAGCCCTCCACGGCCAGGATGAGAATCACCAGCACGAGCCCGGCCACCGCCAGGCGAAAGGCGTGCGGACTCCAATGCTCGACATCGAAGGGGTTGCGCCGCTTGACGACGAGATAGCCCGCGAAGATGCAGAAGGGCAGGACGAAGAGCAGAACCTCTTCGATGATCGCGCGCAGCATGCCCCAGTCCGTTTCCCGCGGGGCGCGCCACGCGCCCGTTCCCTAGTCCGCCAGCCGCTCGTAGAGATTACGGATCATCCCGGCGGTCGCCCCCCAGATATAGCGATCGCCGAACGGCATCGCATAGTAGGTGCGGAAATGCCCCTTCCATTCGCGGCCCTCGCGCCTGTGGTTGGCGGGGTCGAGCAGGAAGGACAACGGTGTCTCGAAGGCGTCGTCCACCTCGTGACGGTTGATCGTCAGCGAGAACGGCGTCTCGACCAGTGCCACCACCGGCACGATGCGATAGCCGGTGCCGGTCAGATACGCGTCGAGGAAGCCGAGCGTGCTGACGCGCTCGCGCGGCAGCCCGATCTCCTCCTCGGTTTCGCGCAGCGCCGTCACCACGGGCGATCCATCGACCGCATCGACCCGTCCGCCCGGAAAGGCGACCTGCGCCGAGTGGTTGCGCAGGCTTGCCGCCCGCTGCGTCAGCAGGACGGTCGGTCCCTCGGGTCGCGGCACCACCCCGATCAGCACCGCGGCCGGAACGGCGCGCCTCTCGTCTGGAACGGGGACCGGCTGCGGCTGGCCCTCATGGTCGCCGCGCGGCCGCGCGATCAGGTCGCCGAGGCTCGGTGGCTCGGAGCGCAGACGCTGCCGCGCCAGCGCCGCGAAAGCCTCGGCGCTGAGGTTGAGGGCCTTGCCGGATGTCATGGTGCCTCGAGGCCCTCGATCTCGCTCGCCGGCACGGCTGGGTAGAACTGTTCGGCGGCAGCGACTCCGAACATCGCATGCCCCTCCACCTGGCGCACCTCCCCAAGGGCAAGCAGGTCGTAGCTCAAGGCCCGGGTGAGCCGGGCCCAGAGACCGCGCCGGACATGCACATAGGGCTTCAGTCCGTCCTGTGCAGCCCGCTCGAAGCGCAACGGGTGCTCGGGGCCGACGGTGAGCAGGTCGTCGACCTGGGTGCGCAGCGCGATCACGCGCGCCGGGCCATGGCCGTCCACCTGCATCTCCACGGCCTGCAGGGGTGCGTCGTCGACCTTGATGCGGATCTTTTCGACCGGGGTCACGAGAAAGTGCTCGTCGCCCTCGCGCTTGAGCACGGACGAGAACAGCTTCACCAAGGCCGGCCGGCCGATCGGCGTGCCCAGATAGAACCAGGTGCCGTCCGCCGCGATGCGCATGTCGAGATCGCCGCAGAAAGGCGGGTTCCAGCGCTCGACAGGCGGCAGACCGCGGGCCTTGCCCGCAGCATCGCCGCCGAGCGCGGCCATCAGCCGTTCCATCGCATTTCCCGGCCCTGTCATCGCGGCATCGGTTCCCGTCACCTGCGGCATAGTCGTTGCACCGCGTTTCTGCCTTGAACTCCACATAATCGTGAAGCCGAGTTTATGTGTACCGCAGCAATCGGCGCTTGAGCCTGTAAAACGCCCCGTCCACATTCGACGGTGGATTAGAGCGACGGGTTCGCGTCCTGCGATGTGCGCGCCGGAAGCGGCAGGAGTGCAAGGGTGAAGGAGATCGACATGGCGGCGCAAGCCCGTGCGAGTGAGAGCAACTCCCCGATCGACCTCGACAGCGGCGTGGTCGAGGCGGCCGAGGCCGCGCTCGGCGCCATCGGCGCGGCGCGCAGGGAGATCGGCCAGGTGATCTTCGGCCAGCAGAAGGTCGTCGACCTCTCGCTGATCACACTGCTGGCCGGTGGCCACGGCCTGCTCGTCGGCGTGCCCGGCCTCGCCAAGACCAAGCTCGTCGAGGCGATGGGGACCGTGCTCGGCCTCTCGGCCAGGCGCGTCCAGTTCACGCCCGACCTGATGCCCTCCGACATCCTCGGCTCGGAGGTGCTCGACGAATCGAGCGACGGCAGGCGCCATTTCCGCTTCATCAAGGGCCCCGTCTTCGCTCAGCTCCTGATGGCAGACGAGATCAACCGCGCCAGCCCACGCACCCAGTCGGCGCTCCTGCAGGCGATGCAGGAGCATCATGTCACCGTCGCCGGAGAACGCTACGACCTGCCCGCGCCCTTCCATGTGCTCGCGACCCAGAACCCGATCGAGCAGGAGGGCACCTACCCGCTGCCGGAGGCCCAGCTCGATCGCTTCCTGCTCGAGATCGACGTCGACTACCCCGATCGCGAGGCCGAGCGCCGCATCCTGCTCGAAACCACCGGCGCTGCCGAATACAAGCCCTCTCAGGCGATGACCGCCGAGACCTTGATGTCCATCCAGCGCCTCGTCCGCCGCCTCCCCGTGGGGGACGCAGTGGTCGACGCGATCCTCGATCTCGTCCGCTCCGCCCGTCCCGGCGAGGGCAACGCCGCGCTCACCGACAAGCTGGCCTGGGGCCCCGGCCCACGGGCGAGCCAGTCGCTGACGCTGGCGGCTCGCGCGCGGGCGCTGGTGGAGGGCCGGCTCGCTCCCTCGGTGGACGATGTCGCTGCACTTGCCGCTCCCGTCCTCAAGCACCGCGTCGCGCTGACCTTCGCCGCACGCGCTGACGGCGAGACGGTCGAAGGCGTGATCGGCCGCCTCGTGGAAAGGCTGGGCTAGCGCGATGCTGCGCATGCGCGTCCTGAACCAGGCCGAGCGGCAACCGGCGAGGCCCGTCCTCACCGCATCGCTCGACCTTGCAGCGCGCCTGCCCCGGCTGATCCTCGAAGCCCGCCGCGTCTCCGCCAGCGTCCACGGCATCCACGGGCGCCGCCGCGCCGGGCCGGGCGAGACCTTCTGGCAGTACCGGCCGCTGGTCGCCGGCGAATCCGCGGCGCGCATCGACTGGCGCCGCTCCGCCCGCGACGGACATCTCTTCGTGCGCGAGCGGGAGTGGGAAGCCTCGCACACCGTCTGGCTCTGGGTCGACCGCTCCGCCTCGATGGGTTTCGCATCGTCGCTGGCCCTGGCCTCCAAGATCGACCGCGCCCTCGTCGCCGGCTTCGCGCTCGCCGAGACGCTGGTCGAGGGCGGCGAGCGCGTCGGCCATCTTGGCCTGACGCGGCCGCTGGCCTCCCGCAACATCATCGAGTTGCTGGCCCAGGCCATCGTTGCCGACCGCAAGGGCGCGACGGACGATCTGCCGCCGCCCGCACCGCTGCCGCGCCTGGCGGACGCCATCATCGTCACCGATGGGCTTTCGCCTTCCGACTCGCTGGCCAGGCGCATCGCCACGATGGCCTCGAGCGGCGCGCGCGGCCATGTCCTGCTCGTCGCCGACCCGATCGAGGAGACCTTCCCGTTCACCGGTCAGGCCGAGCTCTTCGACCTGGAGGATGGACTCAGCCTGCGCGTCGGCGACGCCGGGTCCTGGGGCGATGAATACCGCGGCCGCCTCGCTGCCCATCGCGAAGCCATCAGGGAAGCGTGCCGCAAGGCCGGCTGGACCTTGACGCTCCACCGCACCGACCGGCCTGCGAGCGAAGGCGTGCTGCGCGTCGCCAGCCTCGTCGCCGCCGCGCGCGGCGGTTCGGGCTTCTAGGGAGGACGCGGCATGTTCGGCGCCCTGCCCCTCACCTTCTCCGCCCCGCTCGCGCTGGCCGCGCTCGCGCTGCTGCCGGCGCTCTGGCTGATCCTGCGGGTGACGCCGCCGCGTCCCCGCCGCATCGATTTCCCGCCGCTGAAGATCATGGCCGACCTGATCCCGAAGCGGGAGACGCCAGCGCACACCCCGTGGTGGCTGCTGGCCATGCGCATGGTGGTCGCCGCGCTCGCGATCCTCGCGGTCGCGGGACCGGTCTGGAATCCGCCGCGCGATGCCGGGCCGACACGCGGGCCGGTGCTGCTGCTGGTCGACAACGGCTTCGGCGCAGCCGGCGACTGGGCCGACCGTATCGCGGTCGCCGAATCGCGCATTGCCGCGGCGACCCGCGAGAGCCGCACCGTCGCGGTGGTCGGCCTTGCCGAGAACCCGGCCGAGATTTCGCTGCTCGATCCCCGCACGGCACTGGAGCGGCTGCGAGCCCTCGCTCTGGAACCGCACGCGCCGGACCGCTCCAGCCATCTGCCGCGCATCGAAAGCTTCCTCCGCAGCTCGCCGGCCGCCGAGATCGTCTGGGTGTCTGACGGACTGGCCATCGGGGACGAAAGTCCCTTCCTGTCGCGTCTGAAGCAGATGGCCGGCGGGCATCGGCTCGCCATTCATGCCGGCCCGGCAGTCCAGCTCGCTTTGGCCGCGCCGGAAAATCAGGCGGGTGCTCTCACGGTGAAGGTGTTGCGTCCGGCGGCCGCCGCACCGGCCACCGGCGTCGTCCGAGCACTCGACCTCAAGGGCCTCCCGCTCGGCGAAGCTCCCTTCGTCTTCGAAGGCTCCGCGCTGGAGACGAGCGCGCGCCTGACCCTGCCGATCGAGGTCCGCAACGCTGTCTCGCGCCTTGAGATCGCCGGGCTGCGCAGCGCAGGTTCGGTCGCCCTGCTCGACGAGAGCGCGCGGCGCCGGCGCGTCGGCATCGTCTCGGGCACGACGGCCGACACGGCGCAGCCGCTGCTCTCGCCAACCTACTACGTCTCGCGCGCGCTCCAGCCCTTCGCCGAGATTCGCGAGCCGCGCCAGGGCTCGACCGATCCTGTCGGCGAACTGCTGGCGCAGAACCTCTCGGTACTGGTTCTCGCCGATATCGGCACGCTCGACCGCGAGACGGCGGCGAAGATCTCCGATTTCGTCCAGCGCGGCGGCGTGCTGCTGCGCTTTGCCGGTCCGCGCCTCGCGGCGAGCTCGGACGAATTGACCCCGGTCAAGCTGCGGCGCGGTGGCCGCACACTCGGCGGCGGCCTCTCCTGGGACACGCCGCGCAAGCTCGCGGCCTTCACCCGCGAGAGTCCCTTCTTCGGCTTGACGATCGGCGACGATGTCCGGGTCAACCGGCAGATCCTGGCAGAGCCCGAGCCGAACCTCTCGCGCAAGACCTGGGCCGCTCTCGAGGATGGCACGCCCGTCGTCACCGGAGAACGCCGCGGCGACGGGCTGATCGCGATGTTCCATGTCACGGCCGACACCACCTGGTCGAACCTGCCGCTGTCCGGGCTTTTCGTGGAGATGCTGCGCAAGGTCGTCAATCTCGCCGGCACAGGCACGGCTGCCGCGACGCAGGGTGACGAGGTCCGCGTCGAGACCTTGTCGCCGACGCGCGTGCTCGACGGTCTCGGCCAGTTCCGGAGCCCGCCCGCAACGAGCCAGCCCGTCGCCCGCAACTTCGCAGGCCGTGCGACGCTGCTGCATCCGCCAGGCTTGTACGGGCCGACCGAGGGTTCCTTTGCCGTGAATGCGCTCGCTCCGAACGACCGGCTCGCCGCGCTCGACCTCGCGATCCTCGGTGCGCCGATCCTGCCGATCGACGAGCCGATCGCGCGCGACATCCGCCCCCCGCTGCTGGTGCTCGCGCTGCTGCTGCTGATCGTCGATACGCTCGCGACGCTCTGGCTCGGCGGCCGACTTGGATTCCGCCGCGTCGGCCGGGCGGCAGCACCGGCTGTCCTGCTGTTGGCACTGGTCCTGGCGGGCGGGCTCGCACCCGGCCGTGCCGAAGCCCAGCCCACGCCGCCGGCTCAGGGCGCACAGCCCGAGCGCCTTCCGCCGATCCCCCGCGAGCTCCTCGCCAACGGCGCGATGACCCGCCTCGCCTATGTCGTCACCGGCGACAGGGCGGTCGACGACATGTCCAAGGCGGGCCTGACCGGTCTCAACACCGTGCTTGGCGCCCGCACCGCGCTGGAGCCGGGCGACGCGATCGGCGTCGATGTCGATCGTGACGAACTCGCCTTCTTCCCGGTGCTGTACTGGCCGATCGTCGCCGGGCGGCCCATTCCGTCGGCCGAGACGCTGCGCAAGCTCGAGGCGTATATGAAGGGCGGCGGGCTCGTCATCTTCGACACCCGCGACGCCATGAGCGCCCGGCCCGGCGGCGGCTCCACGCCGGAGGGCGATCAGCTCAAGCGCATGCTGCAGACGCTCGACATCCCCGAGCTCGAGCCGCTTCCGGCCGATCACGTCCTGACCAAGACCTTCTACATCCTCGACGGCCTCGTCGGCCGCTACGACACCGGCACCACCTGGGTCGAGACCCTGCCGCCCGCCGACAGCGAGGGCCACCGCCCCGCCCGCGCCGGCGACAACGTCTCGCCCATCGTCATCACTTCCAACGACCTCGCCTCCGCCTGGGCGATCGACAGGCGTGGCGAAGGCCTCGTGCCGCTGTCGGGCTCCGATCCGCGTCAGCGCGAGCTCGCCCTGCGCGGCGGCGTCAATCTCGTGATGTATGCGCTGACGGGCAACTACAAGGCCGACCAGGTCCATGTTCCGGCCCTGCTCGAACGGTTGGGGCAGTAGCCATGTGGAGCCTCTCGTTCGCGCCGCTGGTGCCGCTGCCGCTGCTGATCGGTCTCTCCGCGCTGGCCGCCGTGGCAGCAGGCGCGGCAATCGTCCTCGCCGGCCGCAGCGCCCTGCTGCGGGCGCTGGCGCTCGCCGTGCTGGCGCTGGCGCTGGCCGACCCGTCGCTTGTTTTCGAGGACCGCGAGCCGGTCAAGGATGTCGTCTCGGTCGTCGTCGACCGTTCGGCCTCGAACCGGCTCGCCGACAGGACGGCGCAGACCGATGCGGCTGTTGCCGAGGTCGAGCGGCAGCTGCGGGCCATTCCCAACGTCGAGCCGCGCATCGTCGAGGTTCGCGATGCGCAGGGCTCCGACGACGGCACGCGCCTGTTCGAGGCCTTGACGAACAGCCTCGCGGACGTCCCTTCCGAGCGCGTCGCGGGCGCCATCGCCATCACCGACGGCCTCGCCCACGACACTCCGCCCAATGCGGACGTTCTGGGCCTGCGCGCGCCGCTCCATGTCCTGACGACCGGCCGTGCGGCCGAGATCGACCGCCGCATCGTCCTGGTGGATTCGCCGCGCTTCGGCATCGTCGGCAAGGATCAGATCATCCGCCTGCGCGTCGCCGACAAGAACGGCCCGGGCCGGGCCGGGCTCACGATCCGCCGCGACGGCGAGATCATCGCCCGTCGCGAGGTCGCGACCGGCCAGACCGTGCAGGTACCGGTCCGCATCGACCGCGGCGGGCCGAACGTCGTCGAGATCGAGGCCGCGCCGCTCGACAACGAATTGACCCTCGCCAACAACCGCGCGGTAATCACCATCGAAGGCGTCCGCGACAAGCTGCGGGTGCTGCTGGTCTCGGGCGAGCCGCATCCGGGCGAGCGCACCTGGCGCAACCTGCTCAAGGCAGACGCCAATGTCGACCTCGTCCATTTCACCATCCTGCGCCCGCCGGAAAAGCAGGACGGCACGCCGATCAACGAACTCTCGCTGATCGCCTTTCCGACGCGCGAGCTGTTCCAGGTCAAGATCAAGGAATTCGACCTGATCATCTTCGACCGCTATGCCAACCAGTCGATCCTGCCCTTGGTCTATTTCGACAACATCGTCCGCTATGTTCGCGATGGCGGCGCGCTGCTGGTCGCCGCCGGCCCCGAATATGCGGGGTCGCAGACCTTGGCGCGCACCCCGCTCGGCCAGATCTTGCCGGCGATTCCCGATGGCAGCGTCATCGACGAGGCCTACCGCGCCCGCGTCAGCGAGCTGGGCAAGCGCCATCCGGTCACCCGCGACCTGCCGGGTTCGGAGGTCGACCCTCCGCGCTGGGGAGAATGGCTGCGCATGGTCGGCGCCCAGGCCCGTGCCGGCGCGGCGCCGGTCATGACCGGCCCCGGAGACCGGCCGCTGCTGATGCTCTCGCGCGAGCAGAAGGGCCGCGTGGCCTTGTTCCTGTCCGACCATGAATGGCTCTGGGCCCGCGGCTTCCGCAACGGCGGCCCCTATCTCGACCTGCTGCGGCGCCTCAGCCACTGGCTGATGAAGGAGCCCGAGCTGGAGGAAGAGGCGCTGCGCGCCACCGCCCGCAACGGCACCATCGAGGTCGAGCGCCAGACGCTGGGAGACAACCCCTTCCCCGTCACCGTCACCGGCCCCGACGGCCAGTCGCGGCAGGTCGCGCTGGAGGCGGGGCAACCCGGCCTGTTCACCGCCCGAATCCCGACGAGCGCGCTGGGCCTGTATCGGCTCACCGCCGACAACCTCACGGCCTTTGCCAGCGTCGGACCCGAGAATCCGCGCGAGCTGATGGAGGTCGTCAGCGACCCCGGCGCCCTGCAGCCGCTCTCCCAGGCGACCGGTGGCTCCTCGCGCCGAATCGGCAGGGAGAACGGCTCCGCGGTCGACGTTCCGCGCATCGTCCCTGTCCGCTCCGGCAGCCAGTTCGCCGGCGCCGACTGGATCGGGCTGAGGATCAGCGATTCCGGCGTGGTGCGCGGCGTGCAGATCTCGCCGCTCTTCGTCGGGTTGATCGGGCTGGCCGTCCTGTTCGGCGCGCTCGTCGCCGGCTGGCTCGGCGAGAGCGGCCGGCGCTTCAGGAGGGAGGCATAGACCGCGCCGAGGTCACGCTTCCGCGCCTCTGCGCCAGGACGCCCGCGACCAGTTCGAGGGCGAGGAAGCGGCCGGGATCGGCCGGTCCGGGCAGGACGAGCTGCCCCGGCGGAACCACGCCGAAGCCGAAGCGGGCGTAATAGGGGGCATCGCCGATCAGCAGGATTAGGTCATGGCCGTCCTGCCGCGCCGCCTCGATCGAGCGGCTCATCAACGCTGCGCCGATGCCCCTGCCCTCGAAGGCGGGATCGACCGTCAACGGCCCCAGCATCAACGCCGGATGCCCGCCTGCGCCGACCGGCGTGACCTTGACCGAGCCGACGAGAAAGGTGCCGACATGGGCGGCGAAGGACAGCGCCGGATCGGGCGGCACGCCTTCGCGCAGGCGGAACGCCGTGCGCGCGAAGCGGCCCGGACCGAAGGCGCGCTCGTGCAGCCGCTCGATCGCGGCGTTGTCCACGGGCAATTCGTGGCGGATAGTCAGAGGCAGGGATGTCATGGCGACCGGGAAAGGCAGCGAAGGAGCGAGCGGCGAGGCAAGGCGCGTCGGCGCGCATGCCGGAAAAGCGCATTCAGCGCGTCGGTCGTCGCAGGTCTCGCAGGTTGTGCCGGTCCGTCATGGCTGCGCCTGTAGCAGAGCGGCATCCCCGCGTCCATCCATGTCGGGTTCGGACGGCCGAGGCGATCGCGCTGCCGCCGCAACGAAAGCGCCTGGCGCGCGTTCGGATCGACGGGTCGGGCCGGAGCAACGCCGGTGGGATCGGAATAGGAGGAAAGATCGATGACACGACATCTTGCGGCAGCCTGCGCGGTCATGCTCGGCGCATCCTCTGTCCCTGCGCTCGCTCAGCAGGGCCCGACGCGAGACGAGTTCTTCTGGCTCGGCGAGATGAACAAGGCGAGCACCGTCATCAACAAGGACGAGGGGCTGCTGGACCCCGCCCTGGCGCCGAAGCTGGCACAAGGGCTGGCCCGGGTGATCGAGGCCGGCAACCAGCCCGGCGCCAAGCGTCCTTCGACCGTCATCACCTTCGAACCGCTGATGATCAAGGAGGCCGGCGTCGAAGTCACCCTGCTGCATGCCGGCCGCTCCAGCCAGGACATGCACGCGACCTATCGCGCCGCGATCATGCGCGACAGGCTGCTCGCACTTGCCGAACAGCTCGGCCGGACGACGCGCACCATGGTCGAGCTGGCCGCGACGCATCGAGGCACGGTCGTCCCCAACTACACCAACGGCGTCGCGGCGCAGCCCAACAGCTACGGCCATTATCTGCTCGGCCTCGTCGCCGGCTTCGACCGTGACGCAGAGCGCATCCGCGAGTTCTACGCGCGTGTCGACCGTTCGCCCATGGGAACGACGGTCCTCAACGGCACGAGCTGGCCGCTCGATCGTCGGCGCATGGCCGATTATCTCGGCTTCGGCGCGCTGGTCGACAACGCCTATGACGCGTCGCAGGTCGCGGCCGTCGACCTGCCCGTCGAGGCCGGCTCGATCGTCACCAGCATCGCGCTGCATACGGGAAGCTATATCGAGGACGTGATGACGCAGTATGCGCAGCCGCGCCCGTGGATCCTGTTGCGTGAAGGCGGAGGCACGACCGGCGGCGGCAACACCTATGTCTCGAGCGCCATGCCGCAGAAACGGAATCCCGGGCTGCTCAACGGCACCCGCGAACAGGCCTCGAACGCGCTTGCGCTGGCGATGGGCCCGGTCTTCAAGGCGCACAACATTCCGCCCGGAATGCCCGACGCCAAGAGCGCCAGAGCCAACAGCGCGATGATCGACAGCGCGGCCAGGACCCTCCAGGGGCTGGACCGCATCCTCAAGGCGCTGGTGATCGACCCCGACCGCGCGCTGGAGGAGCTCAACAGCGACTGGACGGCGTCTCAGGAGCTGGCCGACGTGCTGATGCGCAAATACAAGCTGCCCTTCAGGGCCGGTCATCACTTCGCCTCCGAAGTCGTCGACTACGCCAAGCTCAACGCCATCAAGCCGACCGACTTCCCCTATGCGCAGGCGCAGGCGATCTATCGCAAGGCCGCCGCGGAAATGGGCCTCGCCGCCGCGGAGCTGCCGATGAGCGAGGCCGAGTTCAGGGCGACGCTCGATCCCGTCGCGATCGTCAAGAACCGCGCGACATCCGGCGGTCCGCAACCGGCCGAGATGGATCGCATGCTGGGCGACGCCCGCAGGCGCCTGGACCAGCAGGACGACTGGATCAAGGAGCGGCGCGCCAAGATCGCGAGCGCTCTGGCCAGGCTCGACACCGATTTCGCGACGCTGGCCAAGGGCGCGAACTGAAGGCAGTGCGGCTGCTGTCCTCGGCTTCCCTTCACCAATCGGCAGCGGGAGTCCGGTTCGCAGTGATTTCCTCGAGGCGGCGGCGGGTGGCGGGCGTCACGCCCTCGGGCAGGCTGTCGAGCGGGAAGAAGCCGGCTTCGGCGATCTCGCGGTCGGGCTGCTTGACGCTCTCGACCCGAAACGCGCGCACCACATACAGAGCGACATGGTCCCGTCGCGAGATCCGGCCGTTGAAGTAGAGACCGTGGAGGCGCGGCGGCTCGGTCAATGCGATGCAGGCCTCCTCGGAGAGTTCGCGCGCCAGCGCCTGCAGCGCCGTCTCGCCAACCTCGACGCCGCCGCCCGGAAGCTGCCAGCCCGGCACATAGGTATGCCGGATGAGAAACACCTCGCCCGCCTCCGTCAGAACCGCCGCCCGTACCCCGAAGGTGATGCTGCGGGTCAGCCGGAAATAGAGATGCAGCAGGCGCACCATCATGCGACGCCAGCCCGAAAATCCCGCTTCCTCGCCAGCCCCTTCCGAAGGGCGCCGCTGCTCCATGGATCCGTTTCTCACCGTCAGGTTAATTGTCTATGCAAAAAGCGCATGACGGACACGCTGAGCCTAGGCTGGTTCTGACACAAACGCGCCCCAAATAACGTCCAGAGAAACACCCGTTACTGGAAACCGAACCATGCTCCTCTCATTCATCATCTCCCGCTTCAAGGCCAAACCGGCCTACGTCTGGAAGCCCGCCGTCACGCTGACCGACTCGCGCATCGTCTCTGAGCTCACGGGCGCTGCCAACTGAGACTGCCTGCCGACCCCGTCGACCGCGCTGAATTGCGCGCTTGACGGGCGGCCCGCGGCAAGGGCAAGCGCTGGAGCGTGTTCAAGCTCGCGCACCTGTCCGACCCGCATCTCGGCCCGCTGGCCGGGTTTTCGCTGCATCAGCTCATCGGCAAGCGGGCAACGGGTTACGTCAACTGGCGCCGCAAGCGTCGGCATGCCCACGACATGGACATCCTGGCGCGGATCGTCGCCGATATCCACGAGCAACAGCCGGATCATATCGCCTGCACGGGCGACGTTTCCCATATCGGCCTCCCGAACGAATTCAAGACCGCCGTCACCTTCCTCGATACGTTGGGCCCGCGCGAGACCGTCAGCTTCGTTCCCGGCAACCACGATGCCTATGCGCGGTCGTCGCTCAAGGCGCTCGCCACCCTGCTGGCGCCCTGGTCCGGGAGCGACGACGGCTCCCCCTCCTACCCCTGGTACCGGCGGCGCGGACCGCTGGCGCTGATCGGCGTCAGCAGCGCCGTGCCGACCCTGCCTCTGATGGCGACCGGGCGCGTCGGCCCCGAGCAGACCGAGCGAACCGCCGCCCTGCTCGACCGTGCCCGCGACGAAGGCCTTATCCGCGTCATCCTGATCCACCACCCCCCTTATGTCGGCGGCGCGCGGCGCTCGCGCGAGCTCATCGATGCCGCCGCCTTCGAAGCGATGCTGAAACGGCATGGGGCCGACCTCGTCCTGCATGGCCACAATCACACCTTCTCGCTGGCATGGCGGGCCGGCCCGCAGCGCGACTTCCCCATCGTCGGCGTGCCGTCCGCCTCGATCGGGCCGCGCGGCCATGGCGACCTCGGCACCTGGCATCTTTTCCGCATCGACGGCGACGCCGGGTCCCACCGGATCGTGCTGGAGCAGCGCGGCTTCGAGCTCGACGGCACGGTCATCCTGCGGCAGGCGATCGACCTGTCCGGCAGACCGGCTTGACGGCCACCAGGCCACCGCGTGTTTACGCCGGCTTCACCGGGCCGGCATACGCTTCCCTGCGGGAGGAAGCGCGATGTTCGCCGGAACCCTCGGCCGCGGCCAGTTCTTCGTCAAATCCGGTCTGCTGGCCACCGCGGAAGCGGCCGTTCTGGCCGTCTGCATCGCCATCCAGCATGAGGCGTTCTTCGGCCCGCCCGGAGAGGGGCGCTACCGGCTGGCGGCCAGCGTCCTCCTGGCCAGCATCCCCTTTGGATATCAGCGCATCAGCCTCGCCATCCGCCGCAATCGGGACGCTGGCGGCGGCCAGGCCGTGGCCGGCATCTATGCCATCGCCACCTGCGTGGCACTCGCGCTGCAGATCCAGGCGCTGATCAGCCGCGCCTCGGACGATCCGATCAACGGCATGGAGCAGCCCGGGCTGGTCTACCTCCTGCTGGGCGGGTTCTGGCTCTATCTGCAGTTCGCTGCATCCGCCCCGGTCGAACTTCGCGACAAAGCCGATGCTGCGAGCCGCAGCAGCCGAAGCGATGCGACCGAGGAGGCGGATGCCGGCTCCGCCCTGTCACAGGCGATGGAGCAGGCGATCGCCGGCCGCAAGCCAATCCCCGCTCCGCCTGTCCCGTCACAGCCGCAGGGCTTCCTCGGCGCGCTCCCAGCCGGTGTACCGCGTCGGCGGACGGAGTTCGGCCGACGCGGCCTGAAGTAGGGGCGTCCGGCTCAGACGCAGCGCCCGCCGTCGACCGCCAGCACCGAGCCCGTCACCATGTCGGCCTCGTCCGAGCACAGGAACAGCGCGGCATTGGCGATGTCCTGCGGGGTCGAGAAACGGCCCCACGGGATGGTGGAGGTGAAGGCCTTGCGCCGCTCGGGCGTGTCCTCGCCCATGAAGGTGGCGAGCAGCGGCGTCTCGCCCGCGACCGGCGCAATGGCGTTGACGCGGATCTTGTCGGGCGCGAGCTCGACCGCCATCGACTGCGAGATCAGGTTCGCAGCGCCCTTCGAGCCGTTGTACCAGGTCAGGCCGGGCCGTGGACGCAGGCCGGCCGTCGAGCCGATGTTCAGGATGACGCCGCCGCCATGCTGCCGGAAATGCGGCACCGTCGCCCGCGCCATCAGGTAGATCGACTTCACGTTCACCGCGAAGATCCGGTCGAACTCCTCCTCGGTCACCTCCGTCATCGGCTTGTTGCGATGGGTGGTGCCGGCATTGTTGACGACGATATCGAGCCGCCCGACCTTGGCGAGGATCTTCTCGACCGCCTTGTCGACGCTCTTGGCCTTGCCGACGTCGCAGGTCACCGCGAAGGCCTTGCGGCCGATCGCCTTGGCCGCCTCCTTGGCCTTGTCGCCATTGATGTCCAGCACCGCGACGCGCGCGCCTTCGCGCACGAAGGTCTCGGCGATGCCGAAGCCGAACCCCTGCGCCGCGCCGGTCACCAGCGCCGTCTTGCCCTTGAGTCGCATGATCGTTCCTTCGTGTTCAGCGATTGCGCGATGTTTGAGACGATTGAACGCCTCGGTAAATGCGCTTTCGCGCGCAGGCGCGTGCGAAAATGGGATGGCGGGAGCTTACGCCCCGATCTCCTCGCGCAGCATCTCCAGCTCCAGCCAGCGCTCCTCGGCCTCGCCGATCTCGCGCGCGAGCTCTTCCAGCCGCGCCGTCGCCCTGGTGAAGAGCTTCGGATCGCGGGTGTAGAGATCGCCGGCAACCGCTGCATTCAGCTTCGCGGCCTCGGCCTGCAGCGCCTCGATCTTTGTCGGCAGCGTCTCCAGCGCATGCTTCTCGTTGAATGAAAGCTTGCGCTTGGAGGCGGATGTGGCCGGTGATGACGCCGCCTTGGCAGCGACAGGCGCCGCCTTCTCGACCGGCCGGGCCTTGGCTCCGACGCCGCGCCCGCGCTGGGCCAGCATGTCGGAATAGCCGCCGGCGAATTCCGTCCAGACGCCGTCGCCATCCGAGATCAGTACGGAGGAGACGACGCGGTCGATGAAGTCGCGGTCGTGGCTCACCAGCAGCACCGTGCCCTGATAGTCGGCGAGCAGCTCCTGCAGCAGGTCGAGTGTCTCGAGGTCGAGATCGTTGGTCGGCTCGTCCAGCACCAGCAGGTTCGAGGGCTTGGCCAGCGCCCGCGCTAGCATCAGCCGCCCGCGCTCGCCGCCGGAAAGCGCGCCGACCGGCGTGCCGCGCTGGATCGGCTGGAACAGGAAGTCCTTCATGTAGGAGACGACATGGCGCGGCTGGCCGCCGACCATGACCTGGTCCGAGCCGCCACCGGTCAGGACATCCCCGAGCGGCGTCTCCGGATCGAGGCTTTCGCGACGCTGGTCGAGCGTCACCATCTCCAGCGCCGTGCCGAGCTTCACCTTGCCGGAATCCGGCGCGAGCGCTCCGGTCAGCAGGTTGATCAGCGTGGTCTTGCCGGCGCCGTTCGGCCCGACGATGCCGATCCGGTCGCCCCGCGCGACCCTGAGCGACAGGTTCTTGACCACGACATTGTCGCCGTAGGCCTTGGAGACGTTCACCGCCTCGATGACCAGCTTGCCGGAGGTCTGGGCCTCGCTGGCCTCCAGCCGCACGTTGCCGACGGCGGCGCGGGCGGTACGGCGCTGGTCGCGCAAGGCGTGCAGCTCGCCGAGACGGCGCTGGTTGCGCGTGCGCCGGGCGCTGACGCCATAGCGCAGCCAATCCTCCTCGCGTGCGATCTTGCGGTCGAGCTTGTGCCGTTCCAGCTCCTCCTGTGCGAGCACCTCGTCCCGCCAGGCCTCGAACTCTCCGAAGCCCCTTTCCATCCGCCGTGTCACGCCACGGTCGAGCCAGATCGTCGCGCGCGACAGCGAGGTCAGGAAGCGGCGGTCGTGGCTGATCAGCACCATCGCCGAGCGCAGCGATTTCAGCTCCTGCTCCAGCCACTCGATCACGGGCAGGTCGAGGTGGTTCGTCGGCTCGTCCAGCAGCAGGATGTCCGGCTCCGGTGCCAGCACGCGGGCAAGGGCCGCGCGCCGCGCCTCCCCTCCCGACATCGAAGCCGGATTTTCCTGGCCGGTGAGACCGAGCTCGGTCAGCAGGTACTGCGCGCGATAGGCGTCGTCGCCGGGCCCCAGCCCGGCCTCGACATAAGCGAGCGCGGTCGCGTGGCTGCCGAAATCCGGCTCCTGTGGCAGATAGCGGATCGTCGCGCCGGGCTGGACGAACCGCTCGGCATGATCGGGCTCGACGATGCCGGCCGCGATCTTGAGCAGCGTCGACTTGCCGGACCCGTTGCGGCCGACGAGGCAGACGCGCTCTCCGGCCGAGACCGCGATCTCCGCCGCCTCGAGCAGCGGCTGTCCGCCAAAGGTGAGCGCAACGTCGCGCAGATGCAGTAGGGGGGCCATCGCTCGTCCTGTGAATGCGAGAGCGGGATAGACCGCGGAAGCGCCGCTGTCACGCATCCCCGGCATGGCACGCCCCTTGCTCGGTCGGGCAGTCCCCCTATCGTGGGGCGATCACCTCGACGCGAAGCCCGCCCATGCCCTCTTCTCGCCCGCGCACCATCGGTATCGGCCACAATGGCGGTCCGCCACTCAAGGAACGCAAGCCGCGCTCGGAAGCCGGAAGGGGCACCATAGGCCGGTATTTCGACTGGCGCTTCGCTCATCGCAAGGCGTGGAAGAAGCCCCGCGAGATCGCGCTCCGTCGTCAGGAGAATGCCGAGGCTCTCGGCCTGACCTATGAGGAGTATTCGCTCGAGATCATGGAGCGAGGCTACTATCCGCAGCCCGAACATGCCGACGGGATCAAGGCGAAGCGCGCCCAGCGCCGCAAGGATGGCGGCGTGGTCGGGCAGTCGCTGAAAGGCATGAAGCTAGGCTGAACCGCCTGCTCAATTCCCCAGCCAGCGTCGCAGGAGCCGCGTCGCCGGCTTCTCGAAGCTGTGATGAAGCAGCATCGCAGCCAGCACAGCCCCGCCGAGCGCAAGGACGATGTACAGGCCCGGCAGCAGCACTCCGGCGCGCGAAGCAGCCTCCCGCAGCCCGCGGATGACGAAGGGATGCACGAGATAGAGGGCGTAGGAGGCGTCACCCACGGCCGCCAGCGCCCTGATCGGAAATGCCGGCGGCGCTGCGCGGTCCCGCCCGCATGCCGCCGCCGCCACCAGAAGCACGGCTGCGCCGCCTCGCCAGAGCACGACGTTCCAGGCACCGCCCGTCTCCTGGCCATGCGCTGCGGCGAACAGCACGGCGGCCCCGGCGGCCGCGACGGCGATCCGCCAGGCGCCGTGCAGGCGAAATCCTTTCCGCCGCAGGACGGCGATGCCCATTCCGGCGGCAAACTCGAGGACGATCGGCTGCCCCCAGAAGCCGAAGGGCAAGGCGAGCGGCCCCTGCGGGCCTTCTGCACCGACCAGCACGGCCAGAACCAGCGCGACCATGGGCAAGGTCGAGCGCGCCGGCAGCAGGAGCCCCGCCGCGAACAGCACGTAGAACAGCATCTCGTAGTTCAGCGTCCATCCCAGCGAATAGACCGGCTGGACCAGACCCTGGGCCGAGACCACCGGCCAGAACAGATAGGAGGCGATGATCTGAGTGGCGCTCGGCGCCCCGGAATTGAGCGCCGCCGGCACGGCGAGACCGACCAGCAGGAACAGGCTCGTCATGGCCCAATAGAGCGGCACGATGCGTGCGAGACGGCGTTTTAGGAAGACGAGCGCCGCCCCCGGGGCCCCGAACAGATCCTGCGAGGCATGGACCATGATGAAGCCGGAGACGACGAAGAAGATATCGACGCCCGCCATCCAGGGCAGCACGTCGTTGCGGGCGAAGGGGAGCCCGGCCTGCGCCGCAAGGATGGCGGCATCCGGCTGGACGTGGTGCACGGCCACCATGAAGGCGGCCAGCGCGCGCAGGACCTGGATGGAATGGATGGGCTGCACGCGGTCTTGACGATCTTCGGAAGGGCCGAGCTGCGGAAGGCGCTCAGCCAAACCACAACCGCTTCGGGTCGTCGAGCCCGAAACGGCCGAGATTGGCAGCAATCGCGGCGAGTCCCTGTTCGGCGGCATCCTGTGTGGTGACGATGTGCAGCGCGAAGCGCGCGGCGAGTTCCTCCATCGGCGGCTTGCCGGCGAAGACGCTCCTGACGGTGGGACGGTCCGCCAGCGACAGCAGCTTCGGTGCGATGCCGCCCGCGATGAAGACGCCGCCGGTCGCCTTGAAGGCGAGCGCCAGATCGCCGGCGACGCGTGCCAGCAGCCGCCAGAAGCAGACGACCGTCATCAGAGCGGCAGGATTGCCGTCGAGCGCGAGCCGGCTGATATCGGCCGCGCTGACATCGGCCTCGGCGACGCCGGACGTTGTGGCGACGGCGCGGTGGAGGCGCACGAGCCCGTCACCGCTCAGCAGGTGCTCCACCGTGACGCGGGGCAGCCCGGCCGCCAGTGCCGGCCAGATCCGGTGCTCCGCCGGGTCCTCCGGCCCGATCCCGATATGCCCCGTCTCGGTCGGGACCAGGAAGCCGCGTTCGCCGCGCGTCAGCAAGGCGGCGGCTCCGAACCCGGTCCCGGGGCCCAGCACCAGCTTGACCCCGTCCGGCTCCGGATCGCCCTCGACCAGCGTCTCGGCATCGGCCGGGCGCAACACGGCCAGGGACGCCGCCAACGCCTCGAAATCATTGACCAGCAGCCCCTGTTTGAAATCCAGGGCGGCGGCGAGCCTCGGACCGTCGAAATCCCAGTTCGCATTGGTCAGCTGGGCCCTGCGGCCATCGAGCGGGCCGGCAACGGCGAGGACCGCCGAGCGCGGCCGTTCGGGCAGTCCCGCGATCACGCTCTCGAAAGCCGCCTCCGGGGTCGCATAGCTGCCGGTGCCGATGCGGGCCAGAGCCCGATGCGGGCCATCGGGCTCCGCCACCAGCGACAACCGGCAATTCGTCCCGCCGATATCGGCGAGGAGAACCGGATAGGCGATCGAGGGCGGCCGCATCAGACCGGCTTCCGCCAGGGCGCGAACCAGCCGAGCCCTTCCAGGGTGCCATGCTCGGGCCTGTACTCGCAGCCGACGAAACCGCCATAGCCGAGCGCATCCAGCTCGGCGAAGAGCAGCGGATAATCGGGGCCGGACGCATCCGGCTCGTGCCGGCCATTGGCACGCGCGATCTGGACATGGCCGACGAGCGGATAGAGCGCCTTGAGCTTGCCGGAGACGTCGCCGTGGATCAGCTCGCAATGATACATGTCGAACTGCAACTTGACGTTCGGCCGTCCGGACTCGCGGATATAGCTGGCGGCCCGCTCGAAATCGTTGAGGAAATAGCCCGGCATGTCCTTGCCGTTGATCGGCTCGAGCAGCAGGTCGATGCCGTGCTCGCCGAGCCTGTCGGCGGCATAGGCGATCGCGGCGCGATAGCTCTTCTGCGCCGCCGGATCGTCGGGATCGGCGATGCCGGCCATCATGTGCAGCCGCTTCACCCCGGTCTCGTGGACATAGGGCAGCGCCTTGTCGACCGATGCCCGGAATTCCTCCTCGCGGCCGACCAGCGCCGCCATCCCGCGCTCGCCCCCGGCCCAATCGCCAGGCGGCATGTTGAACAGCGCCTGCTCCAGCTCGCCCCCCGCCAGCGCCAGCCCGACCTGCTCCGGCGCATGCTCGTAGGGGAACAGGAACTCGACGGCCTCGAAACCGGCCTCGGATGCCGCCTTGAAGCGGTCTAGGAACTCCCACTCGTTGAACATCATCGAGAGGTTGGCGGCGAAACGTGGCATGGACGGCCTCTGGCGGGCTGGGCGCCTTTCCAGCAGAACCGAGATCGGTTCGCCGGAAGGGAATCTGAGCAGGACGACGGCCCCGAGCACTTCCATGATTCGGTTGAACGCGGAAGCGACCGAGGTCGACACGACCGGCACAGGCTAGCGCGCCGCGCCGGCCGCGTCATGATCCAACGCGATACGACGGCGATGCGTTCCGGGCGCCGGCGAAGCTCGTCAGCGCTCGCCCGCAGCTGGCATCGCTGCCTGCGCATCTCCGGCACCGATGGCCACGAGCACCGGCGGGACTGCGAAATCCTCGGGAATGCCGCAAAGCCGGTGGCGAGCCAGCCAATCGCCGGCGGAAGGCAGCGCCGTCAGCACAGCAAAGGGGATGGCCAGGACGTAGCCGGCAGTCAGCGGGAGCGCCCAGGCGAGGATCGTCGGCGAAAGCCAGGCCAGCGACCCGAACAGATAGGCGCCGAACAGAAGCTGCGGCCACAACCCTGCAAAGGCGGTCGCCAGCGACAGCGCATGCGCGTCGCGCGCTTGTCCGTTCCACGCGATCCGCGCCTGTCCGAACACGAGCCCGATCATGAAGCGCGTGGTGCGGAAGCTGGAAACGGTGGTCTGCAGGAAGCCGAATGCGAGCTCGATTCCGACCGAGGCGAGAAACCGCCCCGGGCCACCGTAGCGGGCGGTTCCCTCCCGACTCAGCAGCACGTCGACGAAGCCGGCAAGCTTCGGCGCCAGATACATGGCGAGGAAGACGAGATAGAGCCCGGCCGCGAAGGCCACCGGATAGTCCGGGACGGCCCCGTCTGCCAGGACCTTGAGCGGCAGGAGGGCGACCAGCAGCGTCCAGGCCGGCAGGCCGAGGAACATCAGAACCGCCCAGACGAGCTGGAAGCGGCTCATCGGCTTCAGCCCCGGCAGGGAGAGCAGCTTGAGGTATTGCAGGTTGCCGAGGCACCAGCGCAGGTCCCGCTGGGCGTAATCGAGCATGGTCGGCGGGTTCTCCTCCCAGCTCCCGCCTTCGACTGGAAGCACGCGCACCTCGTACCCGGCCCGGCGCATCAGCACCGCCTCGACCTGGTCGTGGCTGAGCACTGCCCCTCCGAGCGGTGCCCCTCCGGGCAGGACGGGCAGATGGCAGTGGTCGCGGAACGGCGCGATCCTGACCAGGGCATTGTGCCCCCAGAACGGCCCGCAATCCCCACCCCACCAGGCCGCGCCCATCGTGTAGGGCCGCATGCCGTGACGCATGCCGAACTGGAAGATGCGGGCGAAGGCCGAGCGGCTCGGCATCCCCACCACCAACGACTGCAGGATACCGAGCTTCGGGTAAGCCTGCATCATCCGGGCGAGCGTGACCACGGTCTCCCCCGCCATCACGCTGTCCGCATCGAGCGGCAGCATCAGCTCGTAGCGCTCGCCCCAGTGCTCGCAGAAATCGCGGATGTTGCCCGCCTTGAAACCGGTGTTGCTGGCACGCCGGCGATAGGTCAGCCGTGCCGGTTCGCCGATCTCGGCGGCCCAGGCCTCGGCCAGCGCTGCCTCGGCTTCCGCCACGGCTCGGTCGCTGGTGTCCGACAGCACGAAATAGTCGAACCAGACGCCCTCGCCCGTCGCATCGATGCTGTCCTTGACCGCCCTGATCCTGCGGAATGCCCGGGCCGGATCCTCGTTGCGCAAGGTCATCAGCACCGCCGTGCGCAGCATCAGCGGGTCGGATCTTGCCGCTGCGGCCGCAAAGGGCGCAACCTCCGCCAGACCGTCGCGTCGGGCGTGCAGCAACCAAAGGCCCGCGACTGCGTTCCAGAAGCCGAGCACGGCCCAGGGCGCGGCAACGAGGAAGGCGACGAGAATTGCGGCATCGGTCACACTCCAGCCTCCTATGCCGAGCAGACGGGCGAGCGCGGCGGCGAGCGCGGCCAGCGTGGCGAGGTTCAGCGCGAGCATCGCGAGCCTGCGGCGACGCAGGGTGGCCGAGGACTGCAACCCCGCGGGCGTCAGGCCGAGCGGCTCGACATCTTGCACCGCCCGCTGGAACGTGGTCGGAGCGGGGCGCTGGTTCGTGACGGTGTCGGTCATGATCGGCGGCAACTGGGCTCGGACGAACGGGATCGGATCGCAATGGCGCGGGAGCTAAGAACCTCCACCGCGGCGGAGGCAAGGGCCGAAGCCCTGGCTCTTTGGTATGCGTCCGCCCGTGAATGCCGGCTGAATGCGGTCGCGCTGCCTCCGCTGGGGCCCGACGACTGTCTCGTCGCCACGCTCTGGAGCGGCGTCAGCCGCGGCACCGAGAGGCTGATCTTCGAGGGGCGCGTGCCGGCCTCCGAATGGGACAGCATGCGCGCCCCGTTTCAGGAAGGAGCCTTTCCGTTCCCCGTCAAATACGGCTATTGCGCCGTGGGCAGGGTCGAATCCGGCCCGGACGACCTGCTCGGCCGCCATGTCTTCTGCCTCCATCCGCACCAGGAGCGCTTCGTCGTGCCGCGCTCGCGGCTGACGCCGGTGCCGGATGATGTCCCGCCGCGCCGCGCCATTCTCGCCGCGAATATGGAAACGGCCCTCAATGCCCACTGGGACGCCGGGTCCGGCCCCGCTGACAGGATCGTGATCGTGGGCGGAGGTGTTCTCGGCCTTTTGACGGCCTGGCTCGCGGCGCGCTTGCCCGGCGCGGAGGTCACGCTCGTGGATGTCGAGCCCGGCCGCCGGGTCCAGGCCGAGGCGCTCGGGCTGCGTTTCACCCTCCCCGATTCCGCGCCGCAGGACGCCGATCTGGTCTTTCACGCGAGCGCCAGCGCGGAGGGTCTCGCCACCGCAATCGGCTGCGCCGGGCAGGAGGCCCGGATCGTGGAGATGAGCTGGTACGGCGAGGGCACGGTGGCCGTCCCGCTGGGCTGCGCCTTCCACGCGCGTCGCCTCCAGCTGGTCTCGTCGCAGGTCGGAACCGTGTCTGCGACGCGCCGTGCGCGCTGGAACCACGCGCGCCGCGCGCGCGCAGCCATGGCCCTGCTCGCCGATGATCGGCTGGACGCGCTGATTACGCTCGAGATTCCGTTCGGCGACGCGCCCGCCGCGCTTCCCGCCGTGCTGGCTCCCGGCTGGCCCGGTCTGACCGCCGTGCTTCGCTATTGACGCTGCCGCGAAACGATCGACACGCCTCGCCCACAGGAGCCTCCATGTTTTCCGTCGAAGTCCGCGATCGCATCATGATCGGCCATTCCCTGCCCGATCCGTTCTTCGGGCCCGCCCAGAACATGCACGGCGCGACCTTCGTGGTCGATGTCGCCTTCTTCCGCGAGACGCTGAACCGGCAGAACGTCGTGGTCGATATCGGCGCGGCGCTGGACGTGCTCGCCAGGACCCTGAAACCGCTGAAATACCAGAACCTCGATGCCCTGCCGCAATTCGCAGGCGTGCTCACCACCACGGAATTCCTCTGCAAGCATATTTTCGATGCCATGGCCGCCGCGGCGAAGTCGGGTACGCTCGGCGCCGATGGCGCGGGCCTCGCCCGCATC
Source organism: Allobosea sp. 67-29 (assembly GCF_001898115.1). Classification (GTDB taxonomy): domain Bacteria; phylum Pseudomonadota; class Alphaproteobacteria; order Rhizobiales; family Beijerinckiaceae; genus Allobosea. The sequence continues at coordinate 156,301 of NZ_MKSQ01000022.1, forward strand.
CGCGTCACGCTTCACGAAACCGACCTTGCGCGCGCCAGTTTCGAGGGCGCGCTCGCGTGAGCGGAATCGTCTTTGCCATCCCCGGCGACATCGACGCGCCCACCGGCGGCTATGGCTATGACCGGCGGCTGCTGCGCGAATGGCGCGAGATGGCTGTCGAATCCCGCCACCTCGCTTTGCCCGATTCGTTTCCGTTCCCGACCGCAGCTGACCTGGAAAGGACGGAGCGGCTCTTGGACCAAGCAGGCCCGGACGAGGTGCTGCTGGTCGACGGCCTCGCCTTTGGCGCCTTCCCCGAGCCCCTGGCCGCGCGGTTCGCCGATCGCCTGGTAGCGCTCGTCCATCACCCGCTGGCGCTCGAGACGGGGTTGGAACCGGCGGCTGCGGCAGCCTTGCGCCGGAGCGAGACATTCGCGTTGCGCCACGCCCGCGCCGTCGCGGTCACCAGCCCCGCCACGCGAACCGCCTTGATCACCGACTACGCCGTCCCCGGCGAAAGGATCGCGGTCGCGATCCCAGGCACCGATCCGGCGCCGCGCGCCTCCGGAACAGCCGTTGCCTCGGCGCCGCGGCTGCTCGCCGTCGGCTCGATCATTCCGCGCAAGGGCTATGACATCCTCGTCGAGGCGCTGGCGGCCGTAGCCGACCGGGCCTGGACGCTGGTGCTCGCCGGCTCGCCCGCCTACGCCCCCCGCACGGTCGAGGATCTGCACCGCCGGATCGACCGCCACCGGCTTGCGGACCGCATCTTGCTTGCCGGAGCCGTACCCCCGGCGCGGCTGGCGGAATATTATGACAGGGCGGATATCTTCATCATGCCCTCGCTCTACGAAGGCTATGGCATGGTCCTGACCGAGGCGCTCGCCCGCGGCCTGCCCATCATCTGCAGCCGCAGCGGTGCCGGCGCCGAGGCCCTACCCGACGACGCGGCGCTGAAAGTGCCGCCCGGCGACGTTGCGGCACTTGCCAAGGCCCTCGCAAGGCTGATTGATGCGCCGGCTGAACGCCGCCGGCGGAGCGATGCCTCCTGGGCGGCGGCAGCGAATTTGACGCGCTGGCGAGACACGGCACGGATCGTGGCCGGCGCATGCCTCGGCCTCGGCGGCCGGAAGGTGGGGTGATGGCTGGGTTCTCTGCAGAATGGCTTGCCTTGCGCGAGCCGGCTGATCATGCGGCGCGCAATCCGCAGGTGCTCGCGGCGGTCGGTGCGTCCTTCGCCGCGCGGCCATCCCTTTCGGTGCTCGACCTCGGCAGCGGTGCCGGCTCCAATCTGAGAGGCAGCTACGCCGCCCTCCCCGACAGGCAGCACTGGACGCTGGTCGATCATGACGAGGCGCTGCTCGCGCTGGCGCGCGAGCGCCTGCTGGCCTGGGCAGACGACGGCCGCGAGCAGGGCGAGGAGCTCGTGCTCGACAAGGGAGGCAAGAGCATCACCGTCGACACGCGCCGGGTCGATTTGACCCGGGATCTCGAATGGGTGCTTGGCTGGCAGCCCGACCTCGTGACCGCGGCGGCTTTCTTCGACCTGACCTCGAAGGCCTGGATCGAGCGTTTCGTCGCCGCGCTCGCCGCACAGAAGCTGCCGCTCTACGCCGTGCTGACCTATGACGGGCGCGAGACATGGACTCCCGCGCATCGCGCCGACGCCCGCATGCTGGCCGCGTTCAAGCATCATCAACATCAGGACAAGGGCTTTGGTCCGGCAGCGGGGCCGGAAGCTTGCGACATCCTGGCGGAGGCCTTCCGGAAATCCGGCCTCGCCGTTTCGACGGGCGACAGCGCCTGGCGTCTCGACGGTGAACGCGCGGCGCTCCGCGATGCTCTCGCGCATGGCATCGCCGCTGCCGTGAGCGAGACGGGCCAGCAGGACGCGGACGCGATCGCCGGCTGGCTCGAGGCCCGCTGCAGCGCCACATCCGCCCTGATCGGGCACCAGGACCTCTGGGCGCGGCCGGTCTGAGCTGCGACTAGCCGCTGCCAGGCCACATCCGACGCAGCACACCGTCGCGGAGGATGACGCGATGGTGCAGCACGGCCAGGATATGCAGGCCGGCGATCGCTCCCAGCAGCAGCGCCAGCGCGCCGTGGATGCCGAGCACGCGCTCGGCTGTTCCTTGATCCGGAGCCGCCAGCGCCGGCAGATCGAACAGGTTGAAGACGGTCCGCGCCGGAAACAGCGAAACGCCGAGCCAGCCGAGCAGCGGCACGACCAGAAGGAGCCCGTAGAGCAGCCAGTGGACGAGATGCGAGGCTGCCTTCTGCCACCAGGTCAGAGTCGGCTCGTCGGGCGGGGCGCCATGGGCGAAGCGGTAGATCAGCCGCCCTGCCATCAGCCACAGCAGCAGGAAGCCGATGAGCTTGTGGGCGCTGTAGAGCGCGTCGGTGGTCGCGTCGAAGATGTTCAGGGTCTTGCCACGATAGGTCATGGCGAGACCGAGCGGCAGCATCGCGAAGACCGCGAGCACCGTCACCCAGTGGAACGCCCGGGCGACGCGGCTATAGACCGGAAGCACCAGATTCTCTTTGCTCGTTCGGCTGTCCATCGAGCCCCCGCCCCCAGCTTGTCGCCGGCATTCATCTCACATTCAACGCGCGCGATCCATGCAGGCGCGGTTCATGCGCTGGATATCCTGTGGCAGAATGACCTGCCGCTCATGACAGGGTTTTGATCGCGGAACCGCTATTGCCGCAAGACGTTGGTGGAATGGCCGGCCACGAGACCCTATATCGTTTCCGGCTGATCTCCGACGCCTCCCGGTCCCAGTGACCTGACCTGACGGGTTTTTCGATGCCTGAGTCGTCTATGCTTTTCGGCCGCCCCGGCGAGGCCCTCAGGGTCGAGGTGGAGCGGGCCATTTCCGAGTTTCGTGCCGGGCGCCCGGTCCTGCTGCGCGACCGTGGCGAGTTGGGCCTGGTCCTTTCGGCCGAGCTGGCCGATGGCGAGCTCGTCCAACGCCTCGACAGGTTGGCGGGCGGCAGCGGGCATCTCGTCCTGACCCCGGCGCGGCTGCGGCGCCTCGGTGCCAAGGGTCGCTCGGAGCCGGGCGTTTTTGCCTTGCCGGCGCTCGATCTCGATCGTGTCGCCTGCCTGGCCTTCAGGCTCGACAGCCGCATGGACGCCCCCATCGCCCCGGCTTCGGCGCTGGACAGCGCCGCGCTGGAACTGGCGCGGCTGTCTCTCGTCCTGCCTGCCGCGCTTGTCGTGCCGGTCAGCGCGGAGGCGGTGGCGGGGGAAACCCTGGTCGCAGCCGAGATCGCGGCAGTGAACGCCTACCGTGCCGAGCAGGCCGCGTCTCTCACGATCGTCGGCCGGGCGCCCGTGCCTCTGGAGGGCGCACCGGAAACCGAGTTTGTGGTGTTTCGCGGCGGCGAAGGCCTGCGCGACCAGGTCGCGATCATCGTCGGCAAGCCGGATCTGGCCGCGCCGGTGCCTGTGCGGCTCCATTCAGCCTGTCTCACCGGCGATCTCTTCGGCTCGCTGAAATGCGATTGCGGCGATCAGTTGCGCGAAACCGTGCAATGGATGGCGGAGAACGAGGGCGGAATCCTGCTCTATCTGGATCAGGAAGGCCGGGGCAACGGCATCTCCAACAAGATGCGCGCCTACAAGCTGCAGAGCCAGGGCTGGGACACCTACGAGGCCGACGAGGTCCTCGGCTTCGATCTCGATCAGCGTCACTTCGACTTCGCCGCAACCATGTTGAAGCAGCTCGGCGTGTCGCGCGTCATCGCGCTGACCAACAACCCACAGAAGATCGGCGCGATCGCGGCGGCGGGCCTGGAGGTCGCGGCCAGCCAGCGCGTGCTCGGCCGGCCGAACGCCCACAATGTCCGCTATCTCGCATCGAAGCGGGACCGTGCCGGCCACCTCATCGACATGGATGCGCTGATGGCGCGTGCTGCGCCCAAGGACTGAACCGGCTCGCTTCAGCCCAGCGCGGCCATCGCGGCGACCGGGCGGACCGTCAGTCCGTCAAGCACCTTGGCGAGCCCGGCAGGGTCGACTTCGCCGCCGCGCATCGTCTCGTCGCGATGGATGCCGCCGGCGATGAACAGGCTGTCGAAGCCCATCAGCCGCGCCCCCGCCAGGTCGGTGCGGACGGCGTCACCGATCACCAGAACCCTGTCCGCCTCGATCGGCCGTCCGCCGCGCACCTGCGTGGCGGCGGCGAGCGCCAGATCATAGGCCGGGCGATAGGGCTTTCCGGCCCAGGCGACACGGCCACCGAGCTCCTCGTAGATGACGGCGAGCGACCCGGCACAGGGCAGCAGATCTTCCCCGACATGCACGACGAGGTCGGGATTGCCGCAAACGAAGGGCAGGCCGCGCTCGGCGAAGCGGCGCAGCAGCGGCCGGTACTGCTCCGGCGTCTCGCTGCGGTAGTCGTTGAGTTCGGTTGCCACCACCAGATCGGCGCGGGCCTCGTCGACAAGTTCGACGCCGAGGCCCTCGAACACCGCCCGGTCGCTCTGCCAACCGATATGATAGGCCAGCTTGTGATGGCTCTCCGCGATCAGCGCGCGCGTCACGTCGCCCGAGGTGACCAGCCTGTCCCAGGCCGCACGCGGCACCTTCTTGGCATCGAGCAGCTTGGCCACCTGCTCCGAAGGACCGGGCGCGTTCGACAGCAGGATCACCGCCCCACCGCGCTCGCGGAAAGCGGTCAGGGCGGCGCAGGCCGGTTCGAGCGCCCATAGCCCGTCATGTACGACACCCCAGACATCGCTGATCAGCACGTCATAGCGGGCGAGCAGCGCACCGGCCTGCTGCAGGACAGGAACAGTCATCGCGCGTCACCGGCCTCGGCGGCGATCCGCGCCTCGACCTCGGCGCGCCGCGGCACCGGCGCCACGGCGCCGTACCCTTGGGTCGAGAGGGCAGCCGCGACATTGGCGTAGGTCCCTGCCGCAAAGGCATCGCCTGTGCGCAGGTACTCGGCCAGGAAAGCGCCGTCATAGCAGTCGCCCGCACCGGTCGCATCGATGGCATCGACCTTGATCGGGCGGAAGCGCTCGCGCCGGACCGGCGTTGCGACCAGGGAGCCTTCGTGCCCGAGGGTCAGAGCCACGACGCGCGCTCCGAGCGAGAGATAGAAGTCGGCGATCGCATCCGGCTCGTTGAGGCCGGTGAGCTGGGTGGCGTCGTCGAGGCCGGGCAGGACGATATCGGCCATGGCGCAGGCGGCGTGGATGATGGCGCGGGCTCGCGCCAGCGGCCAGAGCTTGAGCCGCAGATTGGTATCGTAGGCGGTCAGCACGCCGGCCTTGCGCGCCGCTTCGAAGGCGGCGAACACGGCATCGCAGGCGCTGGCCGAGATCGCCTGGCTGATGCCGGAAGCCTGGACGATCCGCGCCGCGCCGATCAGCCCGAGCGGCAGGTCGCGAGGTCCGTAAAGGCTCGCGGCCGAGCCGGCCCGCAGATAGGAGAAGACATGGCCTGAAGGTCCGTGGTCGACGAAATACAGCCCCGTCGGCGCGGTCGGATGCGTCGCGACATGCATGTCGTTCACGCCTTCCCGCTTCCACAGCGCCCGCACCGAGTGCCCGGCCATATCGTCGCCCAGAGCACCGATATAACCGACCGACATCCCCTGTCGCGCCGCGGCCACCGCACAGTTGGAGGTGTCACCGCCCTGACCGAACTGGAAAGCGCCGGTTTCGGCGCGGGTCGCGTTGAACTCGCCAAGCGGCTCGCCGAGGCACAAGAGATCGATCTGACTGTCGGTCACGGGATTTCAAACCATTGAAACGGCGCGCGGCGCGGGCTGGTCTTCCTAGAGCATTTTCAAGCGAGGTGGCTACCGCCCACCGGAAGAAAATCGGGCCGCTCAGGCCATCGCACCGAGACCTTTCACCGAGCGTGTGGCCTCACTCGGCCGCTTCCGGCTCTGAGGAGTGGCTCATCAGCCGGTCCGCCAGGCGGATGATCTCCTGCCTCAGCGCCATGTTGCCGCCCTGCGTTGCGGCTTCTCGGCGCAGGGTGGCGAGTTCCTGCTTGGCCGCGATACTGTCGTCGCGCGCCTGGGCGAGCGCAGCTTCCAGCGTCCGCAACGCGGCCTGAAGCTCCTCGATCCGTCCCTCGCGTCCCTGTTCTGCTTCCTTCAAGGCCGCGACCTCCTGCTCGTGCTGACGCCGCAGATCCGCCAGCGCCTGCTGTGCCTCTTCCAGCCAGCCTTCGAGGGCGTCGACCCGCTCCGCTGCCTGGCCATGCCCGGCACGTTCCTGCTCCAGCAACAGCGCATGCTGCTGCATCTCGACCGCCGCCGCGCTGCTCTGGGCGTTGGCCGCGGCCAATCCGGCCTCGGCCTGCGCGATGCGGGCCGAGAGAGCGTCGGCGCGCTGGCGCTCGCCCGCGCGCTCGGCGGTCATCGCCGCAAGCGCGGCGTCGCTGTGCGCCAAGCGCTCCTCCATTGCCACCAGCCTGCCGGCAAGTTCGTCGCGCTTGCCCTGGAGGATCAGGATCTGCGTGCGATCTTCGACCTGCGCGACCCTGATCTTCTCATGCTCGCCCCTGAGCCTGGTCAATTCTCCCTCACGCTCCGCCAGCAACGCCTCGACGCGCCCGACCGTCTCGCGCTCCCGCTCGAGTTCGCCGGATCGCGCCGCGAGATCGGCACCGGTCCCGGTCAACGCCTGCCGGGTCTCGGCGAGATTGTCTTCGAGCCGGGCGAGATCGGCGACGCGCTTCTCGAGCGCCACGCGCGTTTCCGCATGCCCGTTACGCTCGGCTTCAAGAGCAACGCGCACAGTGTCGAGCTCGCCTTGCGTCTCGCTCAGTTCGGCATCGAGCGTCGCGATGCGCTCGTCGCGTTCGCTTCGGTCGCGCCGAAGTTGTCCGATCTCCATGTCGCGCTGGCCGATATCCCGCATCGCCTCGGCCTTGGCCGCGAAGCCGCGTTCCGCCTCCTGCTCGACAGACCGCATCCGTACCGCGAGCTCGGCCCGAAGATGGTCGCGATCGGCAGCGATTTCGGCCAGCGAGAGCGGAAAGGCCGCCTCGGCCCGCTTGCGCGCCAGGCGGTCCGCCCGCCGCGACAGGGCGGGCACGGCAGCCAGCGCCAGCAGCGCAGCGCAGAGGAAGCCGAGCGCGAACAGCATGGCGGCTTCGATCAAGGCAGGCGGCTCCGCGTCGGGTCAATCCGGCCCGAACCTGCCACGCCCGCCCCGTCATGGCCAGAGGAGCGGGCGGGACGCCGGCGCTAGAACGGGTTCCAGGTCGCCTGAGGCGAGAATTTGAGATAGCCGAGATTGACGCCGAGCCTCCAGCCGACGCCGGAACGGATCGGCACCACGGTGATGCCTTCCGCGGTCAACGCCGTGAAGCCGAAGCCGCCGATGAAATAGGCCGAGCCGTCGACGCCGGCGAAGCGCTGATACATCGAATCGACCATCGGCAGGTTGTACACCAGCATCATGGTGCGGGCGCCTTCGCCGCCGAAATCAAAGCCGATCGAAGGTCCCTGCCAGAACACCCGACGGTCACCGGCATTGCGCGTGTACAGCGTGCCTTCGCCATAGCGCAGGCCGCCCACGAACGCGCCCGCCGCCTCCTGGCCGAGGATATAGCCGTTCGGCTCGCCCCAGCGGCGGACGGCTTCCTCGATCGCCAGCGCCAGGCCACGCGAGACATTGCCGAAGAATTTGTGGCCGGAGGTGACGAGCTCGTTCTGCGAGAATGAACGCTGCTCGCTGTAGTTCTGCGCGGCTGCGGGAACCGGGAGCCCGGCCAGGCTTGAGCCGGCCAGGGCGAGGCCGCCCGTGATGAGACTGCGGCGGGTCTGGATCATGAACATGGTCTCCGGACAGGGCGGCCGGCGGAGCCGGACGCCGGAGCGGTGAGTTGGTCCGTCCGATCAGCGCCCGGCGGTTGCTTGGCAACCTGCCTTCGGAAGGCGCGGCACGAGCCGGAAGGCGGGCCGATCCTGGGCTGTCCGCCGTTCGCTGCCGGGCGTCGAAAACGCGACATCCGGCGAACGCGAATCAATTCGCTAACCAATTTGATACGCTGCAATTCTATCCAAGCGGTGAAGATTTGCTGATGTCAGACAGGCCCGGGATCGGGGCGTGACGAGGATTTGCCCGCGATGAAGGCCGCAACATGGCAGCACCGGCTCCGGCATGCCCTCGCCTGCCTGGTGTTCTCGCTCGCAGCACAGACGGCGCTGGCCCGCACGGCGGATGCGCCTGCGCCGGCCGCCGTGGCTCTTCCCGAGCCGAGCCTTCCGGCCGGCCTGCCGCCGCTTCCCGCGCTCGGCGAGGCGATGCAGCGCGACCTCGTTTCCGGGCTGGCGCTCAACGGCCTCGACCCTGTCTCCTACCAGCTCCCCGGTGGGCCGCTTGCCGGGCGGGCCGAATACGAGCTGATTCATGACGGGATCGTCTGGCGGTTCGCGTCGGCCGCCAACCGCGCGGCCTTCCTGGACGCTCCCGCGACCTACGCGCCGGCTTTCGCCGGCTTCGATCCGATCGGCGTCGCAAACGGGGTCGCCGTCGACAGCAACCCCGAACGCTTCGCAGTCATCGGCTCGCGCCTCTTCCTGTTCCGCTCCGACGACAATCGCCGACGCTTCCTGCTGGATCGGTCCCTGCTGGACAAGGCGGAGACGCGCTGGAAGGCCGTGCTGCGCACGGTCGCGCGCTGACTATCCGCCGGCGATGGCGCGCCGCGCCAACCCCTCGCTCGAGGCGGCGACGAAGGGCGGATTGCGAAACTGCCGGTCGACCCGGCCGTAATGCGGCACCGCTCCATCAAGCGTAAGGACGATTCCTCCGGCGGCCGAGAGGATGGCATCCCCCGCCGCGGTGTCCCACTCCATCGTCTGCCCGCAGCGGACGTGGAGATCGGCCTCGCCGGAGGCGATCAGCCCGAACTTGACCGCCGAGGACATCGGCACGCCCTTGCCGCTGCAGAGCGAGGCGGTGATGCCGTCGCTGCGCCCGTCGCCGTGGAAGCGGCTGACCAGAACCACCGGCCCGCCTTCGGGAACGGCCCTGACATGGACACGCTTCTCGGGGCCGAGCAGCGTCCCGTCGGCCGAGAAATCCCGCGCATAGGCATGCTCGCCGCCGTACCAAAGCCGCCCCAGGGCGGGAGCAGCGATGGCGCCGGCGATCGGCCGGCCGTCCACGACGGCGGCGATCGCGACGCAATAGCTGTCGCCGCCGGCCAGAAACTCACGGGTGCCGTCGAGCGGATCGAGCAGGATGAAGACCGCATCCGGCCGGACCGTGTCGACCGTCTCTTCGCTGACGATCGGAAAGCCAGGCAGCAGCAATGCGAGCGCGTCCTTCGCCGCACGGTCGGCCGCGAGATCGGCCGTGCAGACGGGGGATCCGTCCTTCTTGAGCTTGACGTCGCAGGCAGCGCGCTTGGCGAGCAAGACGGCGGCGCTGGCGCTGGCTGCTTCCGCAAGTTTGCGTCCGAGCCCGTCGCGGTCGCGCAGGCGGGGATCGTCACGGCCGATCATGGCGGCCTCATCCTTCAAAATGTCGCCCGGAATATGGGGGTTAACCACATGAAAACCAAGATGGCAGCATATCTGGGAACAACGGCGCCACCCCTCCGGCGCAACGCACATCCCGGGAATTCACCTCCATGACCGCCATCTCGCTCGATCCGCTCGACCTGGCCGCACTTCTCTGCAGCCGCGTCTGCCATGACGTGATCAGCCCGGTCGGCGCGATTGTCAATGCCTTGGAAGTTCTGGAGGAAGATGATCCCTCGATGCGGGAATTCGCGCTCGAACTGATCAAGAAGAGCGCGCGCAATGCCTCCGCCCGGCTTCAATTCGCCCGTCTCGCCTTCGGCGCTGCCGGCTCGGCCGGCGCGATGATCGATCTCGGCGACGCCGGCAACGTCGCCAACGGCTTCCTTAACGACGAGAAGCTTTCGCTCGACTGGGAGGCCCCGCGCGCCTTGCTTCCGAAGAACCAGGTCAAGCTCCTGCTCAACCTGCTGCTGATCGCGACCCAGGCGGTGCCGCGCGGCGGCAAGCTGGTCTCGCGCGCCAGCGTCGACGGCGAGCAGGGCTCCTTCGAGATCACGGCGACCGGCTCCCATGCGCGGATTCCGGCCCATGTCGAGGAACTGATCGCCGGCGAATCCGAGGGCGGCGCCATCGACGCCCATGCCGTCCAGCTGGTCTATACCGGCATGGTCGCCCGCGCGGCCGGAATGGCGATCTCCCTGTCGATCGAGGGCGAAACCGTCTCGATCAAGGCCACCAAGGCCGCGTGAACGATTCCTCGCAGTCTGGGACCGGCTTCAACCGATCATAAACCCTTCTGCTGCTTTAGTTCCTGCAGTGCGTCGCGTTGAGTGATCTTCCTGCATGGACGAGCTGCTGCAAGAGTTCCTGACTGAGACCGGGGAGAATCTCGACACGGTCGATCGGGAACTCGTTCGCTTCGAGCAGAACCCCAACGACCGCGACATCCTGCGGAACATCTTCCGTCTGGTGCACACCGTCAAAGGGACCTGCGGCTTCATCGGGCTGCCGCGGCTCGAGGCGCTGACCCATGCGGCGGAATCGGTCATCGGCCAGTTCCGTGACGGCGCCACGGTCAAGCCCTCCGCCGTCACGGCGATCCTCGAGACGATCGACCGCATCAAGGACATTCTGGCCGAGCTCGCCGAGAAGGGGCAGGAGCCGGAAGGCAACGACGAGACGCTGATCGCGGAGCTGCAGGCGCTGGCGAGCCGCGCCAAGGGCGAGCTCGATCAGGCCAGGCCGGAGCAGACGGCGCCGGTCGACCCCGTCGCGGCCTATCTCGCGCGTCACGGCAAGCCGATGGATGGGGCCGGAGCCGAGGACATCGTCTTCCAGAGCGCGCCCGGCCCGCAGCGCGGGCCCGACGGCCGCATCGAGGCCAGGCAGCATCCGCTCGCCGAGGATCTCGCTCCGCAGCGCAGCGGCGGCCCGCCGACGCTGCGCGTCGCGGTCGACACCATCGAGCATCTGATGACCATGGTTTCGGAGCTGGTGCTGACGCGCAATCAATTGCTCGAGGTCTCGCGCCAGCAGGAGGATGCCGGGCTCAAGGCACCGCTGCAGCGCCTGTCGCTGATCACGGCAGAACTGCAGGACGGGGTGATGAAGACCCGGATGCAGCCGATCGGCAGCGCCTGGGCGAAGCTGCCCCGTATCGTGCGCGATCTGAGCAGCGAACTCGGCAAGCGCATCGAGCTGGTCACCGAGGGGGCCGAGACCGAACTCGACCGGCAGATCCTCGACCTGATCAAGGACCCGCTCATCCACATGGTGCGCAACTGCGCAGACCATGCCATCGAGCTGCCCGAGGAACGCCGGGCCGTCGGGAAGCCCCCGCACGGCACGATCCGCGTCACCGCCCGGCACGAAGGCGGCTCGGTCACGATCGCGGTCAGTGACGACGGCCGCGGGCTGGACACGACGCGGATCGCCCGCAAGGCCGTCGCTGGCGGCCTCGCGACGGAGGCCGAGATCGAGAAGATGAGCGAGGCGCAGATCGCCCGCTTCATCTTCCATCCCGGGTTCTCGACCGCCGAGAACGTCACCGCCGTGTCGGGCCGCGGCGTCGGCATGGACGTGGTCAAGTCGAACGTCGACTCCGTCGGCGGCGGGGTCGACATCGCCAGCCGGCCTGGCGCGGGCACGACCATCACCATCAAGATTCCGCTGACGCTTGCCATCATCGCCGCGCTGATCGTCGTCGCGGGCTCCGAGCGCTACGCGATCCCGCAGACGGCCGTGCGTGAGCTCGTCCGGGTCAAGGCCGGCAACGAGAGCCGGATCGAGGAGATCAACGGCGCTCCGGTGTTGCGCCTGCGTGGCAGGCTTCTGCCGGTCGTCGCGCTGGGCGAGCTGATGGGACATCCGAAGAAGGCCGTCCCGGAAGGCTTCATCGTCATCACGCAGATCGGCGAGCGGCAGTTCGGCATCCTCGTCGACGGCGTCTTCCATACCGAAGAGATCGTGGTGAAGCCGATGTCGAGCAAGCTCCGGCACATCCCGTTGTTCTCGGGCAATACCATCCTCGGCGACGGCGCGGTCGTGTTGATCGTCGATCCCAACGGCGTCGCTCGCCTGGTCGGGGGAAGCGGCTCCGAGACGGCGGACGAGGAAGCCGGAGCGCTGCCGGTCTCCGCCGGTAGCGGGGAGCGCACGACGATGCTGGTCTTCCGCACCGGCGCCGGCCGCATCCAGGCGCTGCCCCTGTCGCTGGTCACGCGGTTGGAGGAGGTCGATGCCGGGACGTTCCAGCACGGCGCCGGGCGCACGCTGCTGCATTATCGCGACCGCCTCGTCCCGGTCACCGCGCTCGGCGAGACCGAGATCCAGCGCGAAGGGGTGCAGCCGCTGGTCATCGTCTCCAATGGCGGACAGACCGCGGCGCTGGCGGTCGAGGCCATCATCGACATCGTCGACGAGCAGTTCGAGCTGGAGCTGGCGAGCTCCGGGGCGCGTGGCGTCATCGGCTCGGCGGTCATCCGAGGCCGCGCAACCGATATCGTCGACCTCGCCCACTATCTGCCACTGGGCGATCCCGGCTGGACCGGCGCAATCCGCGGACAGGCCGCCCCGGAGCATGTCTTGCTCGTCGAGCCTTCGGAATTCCTGCGCGAGATGCTGAGCCCGGTGCTGCGCGCCTCCGGCCGCCCCCTCCGCACCGCGGCGGATTGCGCGAGCGCGGCGGAAGTTGCTGCGGCGCCCGAGTTCGGCTTCGTGCTCGTCGACCTCGACCGCGACGTGGCCGCGGCGCTTGCCCTGCTTTCCGCGCTGCGCACCCGCCCGCGCGACACCGCCCTGCGGCTTCTCGGCCTCACGACCTGCGCCACGCCCGAATTGCTGAGGCAGGCTGCCGAATCCGGCGCCGATGCGATCCTCGCCAAGTTCGACCGGCGTGCCCTGCTCGGCGAACTGAATGCGCGCGGCACGGAAATGAGGGACGCCGCATGACCGGGCCAGCGGAGCACGACCATGATCCGGCGCCGCATTTCGCCGAGTCGCTCGACTATGTGACGGTCAGGATCGGCGAGCAGCTGCTCGGCCTCCCGATCGAGCGCGTGCGCGACGTCTTCATCGCCGATCGGATCACGGTCGTGCCCGGCGCCCCGGCCGACATCGTCGGCCTGCTCAACCTGCGCGGCCGGATCGTCACCGCGATCTGCCTGCGCAACCGGCTGGGCTGCGCGTTGACCGAAGCCTGCGCCAAGGGCTGCGCGGAGCTGACGGCAATCGGCCTCGACCATCGCGGCGAGGCCTACGGGCTGATCGTCGACGCTGTCGGGGAAGTCGTCCGGCTGGATCGTTCGACCCTGGAGCCGCTGCCGGTCAATCTCGACCCGACATGGGCGGCGCTGGCCGCCGGGGTCCATCGCCTTCCCGATTCGCTGCTCGTCGTCCTCGACCTCGACGCTGTCCTCGACCTTGATCTGCGCGCCGCGGCCTGACCGTCCGGCTGAGCTTCTGGAGACCGACCATGAAATACTGCCTCGTTGTCGACGACTCGGCCGTGATCCGGAAGGTGGCACGCCGCATCCTCGAAGGCCTGCAGTTCCGCATCGCGGAAGCGGAGGACGGCGCGCGTGCCATCGATGCCTGCAAGGGCGAGATGCCCGATGCGGTGCTGCTCGACTGGAACATGCCGATCATGGACGGCTATGAATTCCTGCGGACGCTGCGGCAGATGCCCGGCGGCAAGCGCCCCAAGGTCGTGTTCTGCACCACGGAAAACGACATCGCCCATATCGCACGCGCGATGCACGCCGGGGCCGACGAGTACATCATGAAGCCCTTCGACAAGGAAATCGTGGCTTCGAAGTTCCATCAGGTCGGACTGCTCTGAGCAACGCCGCTCGCCGCTTCGACCTGCAAGGAAGCCTTGCGCCAGCATGATCGTTCCACGCTCCGCGTCCTCCGGGCCAGCCCGCCACAAGACGGTCGTCATCGCCGACGACTCGGCCGTGGTGCGCGGGTTGTTCGCGCGCTGGCTGGGCGAAGCCGGCCAATTCAACGTCGTCGCCGTCGCCGGCGATGGGGAGACCGCCCTGGCGCATGCCGGACGGTTCAAGCCGGACGTCCTGGTGCTCGATCTCGACATGCCGGGCGTCGACGGTCCGAGCGCCCTGCCCCGCATCCTGCGCGAGAGCCCCCATACCAGCATCCTGCTCGCGGCGACCCTGAACGAGCGCAACACCCGGCTGGCCCTGGAGTGCATGACCAAGGGCGCCATGGATGTGGTGTCCAAACCCGACAGCCGGGCCGGGATGACGCTGTCGCTGGATTTCCGCAGCGAGTTCCTCCTGAAGCTCGGCAATATCGCCCAGTCGGCGCCGCAGCCGGGCACGCTGCCGCCCGAGGTCGAGCTGGACTGGACGCATGGCCCCGCCAACCTGCGTCCGCTGGTCTGGTCGATGCCCCGTTATCTGCTGATCGGCGCATCCACCGGCGGGCCGCGGGCCGTCGCGAGGGTTCTCTTCGATATCGGTGACGCCCTCGCCGAGATCACGACGCTCGTGGTCCAGCACATGCCGCCCCTGTTCACCGCCTCCTTCGCCGAGCAGATGACGAGCCATGTCGGCGTCCCGGCGCGGGAGCCCTTCGACGGCGAGCGGCTGGCGCGCGGCACCATCTACATCGCGCCGGGCGGCCGCCACCTCGGCATCGACCGGCGGCTCGGCCACCTTGTCGCGGCCGTCAGCGACGGCCCCCCGGTCAATTTCTGTCGCCCCGCGGTGGACGTGCTCTTCAGCGACGCCGCCCGCCATCTCGGCGCGGCCGCGCTCGGCCTGGTCCTGACCGGCATGGGCAGCGACGGCACGGACGGCGCAGGCGCTCTGCGCCGCGCCGGCGCCGCCGTGATCGCCCAGGACGAGCAGAGCAGCACGATCTGGGGCATGCCCGGCTCGATCGTACGCGCGCGTCACGCCAGCGCCGTGACGCCTCTCGACGAGATCGGCGGCGCGATCCGCGCCCTGCTACGTGGTGGGGCGCCGCTGGCATGACCGAAGCCGATTTCACCTTCCTCTGCCTGCTGCTGCGCCAGCGCTCCGGCCTCGCGCTGGGCCCGGACAAGCGCTATCTCGCCGAGAGCCGCCTCGGGATCCTGTGTCGGCGCCGCTGCATCGAGAGCATCGACGCGCTGATGCAGCAGGTTCGCATGGGCCGCGATCCCGAGATCGAAGGCGCGGTCGTCGAGGCGATGACCACCAACGAGACCCTGTTCTTTCGGGACAGCACCCCGTTTGATCTGTTCCGCGACGTCCTGCTGCCGGAGAAGCTCGCCGCCAACGCCGCGAGCCGGACGCTGCGCATCTGGTGCGCCGCAGTCTCGAGCGGCCAGGAAGCCTATTCCCTTGCGATGCTGATCGACGCGATGGCCGAGCGCCTGGCCGGCTGGAAGATCGCCATCCTCGGCACCGACATCTCGGGCGAGGTTCTGGAAAAGGCCCGTGCCGGTCTCTACAGCCAGTTCGAGATTCAGCGCGGCCTGCCTATCCAGATGCTGCTGAAGCATTTCGGCCAGCGCGGCGACAAGTGGCAGATCTCGGAGCGGATGCGTGCCATGGTCGAGTTCCGGCAGCACAACCTGCTCGAGCGCAACGACCAGTTCGGCCGGTTCGATATCATCTTCTGCCGCAACGTCCTGATCTATTTCGACGTGCCCACCAAAGAGAAGGTGCTGGGCCTCCTGGCACCGCGGCTCGGGCCGGACGGAGCCCTGGTGCTCGGGGCGACGGAAACCGTGATCGGCCTTGCCACGGCGCTGCGCGCCGATCCGCAGCAGCGCGGGCTCTACCGCCCGGCGCAGGCGGTCCGCATGTCCTTGCCGCCGGCGCTCGCGCCCAGAGCGTCGACCGGCCCGGTTCCCGCGCACTGACCGCCAAGGCCGTGCGGCTCAAACAAAAACCCCGCCTCGCGGCGGGGTCCCGTCGACCTGTCGTGTACATCCGACGATCAGGTCAAAAAAACTGATAGCGCCGCCTCGTGACCGCCCGATGACGGGCGGGCGACGGAAATGCGTCAGGCCGGGATGCGCTCGTCGACCTCGGAGGGCTCGCGCAGCACATAGCCGCGGCCCCAGACCGTTTCGATGTAGTTCTTGCCGTCCGACGCATTCGCCAGCTTCTTGCGCAGCTTGCAGATGAACACGTCGATGATCTTGAGCTCCGGCTCGTCCATGCCGCCATAGAGATGGTTGAGGAACATCTCCTTGGTCAGCGTGGTGCCCTTGCGGAGCGAGAGCAGCTCCAGCATCTGGTATTCCTTGCCGGTCAGGTGCACGCGGGCGGCATCGACCTCGACTGTCTTGGTGTCGAGATTGACGACAAGGTCACCGGTGGTGATGACCGACTGGGCGTGGCCCTTCGAACGACGCACGATCGCATGGATGCGGGCAACCAGTTCGTCCTTGTGGAACGGCTTGGTGAGGTAGTCGTCGGCGCCGAAGCCGAGGCCCTTCACCTTGTCCTCGATGCCGGCGAGGCCGGAGAGGATCAGGATCGGTGTCTTGACCTTCGCGACGCGCAAGCTGCGCAGCACCTCGTAGCCCGACATGTCGGGGAGGTTCAGGTCGAGCAGGATGATGTCGTAGTCGTAGAGCTTGCCGAGATCGACGCCCTCTTCGCCGAGATCCGTCGTGTAGACGTTGAAGCTCTCGGATTTGAGCATGAGCTCGATGCTTTGAGCGGTCGCGCTATCGTCCTCGATCAGCAGAACCCGCATGTCCACGTCCCCAATTTCGCCCGCAGGGCAGGTTGATCGTTTGACTCGCCCGGGCCAGCCCGGCCCCGGACGACGACGCACTTGCCCAATGAAACGCCACGCGACACGCTACGGTGAATTGGTTAACAAACCGTGATTCCCGAGCGCAAGCGCTTCCTCGCAGAAAGTGAACGATCCTTGTCCAGGTGAGTCGAATTTGACACGGATCGCCGAACACCCACGCATGAAAGCGCCGTTTCGCGAAGACCGCCGCGGGAAACGGAGCCGAAACGGCCCCGCCGCACGCTGCGGCCTCGAACCACAGTGTTAACCACACAGGTAAACGAAAGGTTTACGAAGGCCTTATGAACAGCCCTTCACACGGCACGGAACGTCTTTCCGCCCTGACCTCGGCCATCGACGGCATCGACGGGTTGACGATCTACGGCCGCGTCATCGGGGTCCGCGGCCTGCTCGTCGAAGTTGCGGGCCCGATCGGGGCCATGAGCCTGGGCGGCCGGGTCGGCATCGAGATCGCGCCCGGGACCCGCGTCCCCTGCGAGGTCGTCGGCTTTTCCGGGGAAAAGGCGCTCGTCATGCCGTTCGGCGGCCTTGACGGCGTGCGCCGCGGTTGTCCCGCCTATGTCGACCGCGTGCAGCCCGGGCTCTCGCCCACCTCGGCCTGGCTCGGGCGCGTCGTCGACGCGCTGGGCCGGCCGGTCGACGGCGGCCCGCCCCTCCCGCAGGGAGACACGCTCTATCCGTTCCGGGCCGATCCGCCGCCTGCCCATGCGAGGCGGCGCGTCGGCAAGCCGCTCGATCTCGGGGTGCGTGCGCTCAACGCCTTCCTGACCTGCTGCCTCGGCCAGCGCATGGGCATCTTTGCCGGTTCCGGCGTCGGCAAGTCGGTGCTGCTCTCCATGCTCGCGCGTTATGCCCGCGCCGACGTGAACATCATCGGCCTCGTCGGCGAGCGCGGCCGCGAGGTGCAGGAGTTCCTTCAGGAAGATCTCGGACCCGAGGGCCTCGCCCGCTCGATCGTCGTCGTCGCCACCTCCGACGAGCCGGCCCTGATGCGCAAGCAGGCCGCGCTGACCACGCTGACGCTCGCCGAATATTTCCGCGACCGCGGCCTGCAGGTGATGTGCCTGATGGATTCGGTCACCCGTTTCGCCATGGCAATGCGCGAGATCGGACTGGCGGCGGGCGAACCGCCGACGACCAAGGGCTACACCCCGACGGTCTTCGCCGAGCTGCCGCGCCTTCTGGAGCGGGCAGGCCCGGGCACCGGAGACGGCGCCATCACCGGCCTCTTCACCGTGCTGGTCGACGGCGGCGACCATGACGAGCCGGTGGCCGACGCGGTGCGCGGCATTCTCGACGGTCATATCGTGATGGAGCGCGCCATCGCCGAACGCGGTCGGTATCCGGCGATCAACATCCTGAAGTCGGTGTCGCGCACCATGCCGCGCTCCTGCGACCCGGCCTATTACCCCGTCGTGCAGAAGGCGCGCGCCACGCTGGCCACCTATGCCGATATGGAGGAGCTGATCCGCCTCGGCGCCTACCGTCAGGGCGCCTCCGCGGAGGTCGACGAGGCAATTCGCCTCAACCCGGCGCTGGAGTCCTTCCTGAAGCAGGCGAAGGACGACGCCACCTCGCTGCCGGAAAGCTACGCGCGTCTCGCGGCCATCATGGGGGGCGAGGTCTGAGCGGGCCACTTCGGTCCGGAGCCAGACGCGAAATCGAGGCGAATATGAGAAGAGGCGGCATGCAGCCGGAACGGCACCCGGCGACCGGCGACCGGCGACCGGCGCGGGCCATGAGCAATCTCGTCACGGTCGCGCCGCCCCAGGACCTCGTCCGCCCCTGAGAAGCTCGCGGGCTGGTTCAGAGGGCCGAACGCGTCCTATCCCGCGGTGGCCGCGACAGGCTGCGGGGGTCTGCTCAACAACCGCACGAGCGCGAGCATCGCCCCGAAGCCGAGGAACTGGATCGCCGCCGAAACCAGCAGGGTCCGATCCGGACCGAGACGCTCGATCATCACGGCGAAGAGCAGCGGTGCTGCCGCGAAGGCGATGTTCTGCGGCACGGTGAGCTGACCGAGCATCACCGCGAAGCCTCGCCGGCCGAACAAGGACAGCGGCAACGTCGCGCGCGCCACCGAAATGACGCCGAGAGCGGCGTTGAGCAACAGGACGAAGGCTCCGGCGGCGGCGAGGCTCATCGGCAGGAAGGGCAGCATCAGGCAGCAGAACGGGCCGAGCAGCAGGCCGAAGAGGGCGACGCGCTCGACCGGCAGCCTCTCGCCCAGCGTAGCGTCGATCGCTCGCGCGGCGATGGTCGCCGGCCCGCCCAGCGTCGCGATCCAGACCGCCTCGGACTGGGTCAGGCCACCTTCGCGAAACAGGGTGATCAGGTGCAGCGGCAATCCCCAGGAAACGAGGCCACTGGCCGAGAAGGCGAAGGCCGTCAACCAGAACGCCAGACGCCGCTGTGCCGGCGCCACCCGCCCGGCCTCGGCGATGGAGGCAGCCGGCGGCTCGGCTCCCGCCGCTCCGGGGTGGCCACGGAAGCGAGGCACGGCCGCATAGATGGGCAGCACGACGATCAGCTGCATCGCCGCGAAGACGAGCAAGGTCGTGCGCCAGCCGAATGCGTTCATCAGCGCCGCCGTCAACGGCCAGAACAGGCTCGAGGCGAGCCCCGTCACCAGCATCATCAGACCGATGACGCGACGCGTCCGCTCGCCCATGAGCTGCGCGACAGCGACGTTGCCGACATTGGCGAGGGACATCGCATGGCCGATACCGATCACGAACCAGCTCGCCAGATAGCTGACCGGCCCCTGGGCCATCGCCAGCACGACGAAGCCCAGCGCGCAGATGATCGCGCCCATGCACATCGAGCGGCGCGTCCCCTCCCGGTCCAGCACGCGGCCGATCGCCGGTGCGAGCACGGCCCCCGTGATCAGCAGGATCGTGATGCCGCCGAAGACGATCTCGGCGCTGAGCCCGAGCTCCCGGTCGAGACCCTGGACCAGTACCGAGGGCGAGTAGAAGGTCGTCCCCCAGCCGATGAGCCGGGTCAGGACGAGCCCGCAGAGAAGGGGGCCATGGCCGGAATTGCGGAAAGAGGACAGCAAGGCGGGGAATCCGGAAGGAACGGCGACGGGCCGCCGTGACTCACTAGATCATCGCGACGAGCTGCGGCAGCAGCCTGGGCGCGATCTGAACATGCAGAAAAAGCAGCCCTTTTCGGTAAGGAACGGTCAACCTCCTTGCGCCATTGTGGCGCCGTCTCGCGGAGTGTTCCGGTCGCAGGCCGAGGGGTCGGTCGCGGCCATGCGTGATCAGGAGTTGAAAACGACATGAAGTCGCGAGAGACGCTTCTGCGGCTGAAGCGCTTCCAGGTCGACGAGAAACGTCGACGGGTGAGCCAGATCGAGATGATGATCGCCGACTTCCATCGGATGGCGAACGATCTCGATCGTGAAATCCAGTCGGAGGAAGCCCGTGCCGGGATCAACGATCCCGCCCATTTCGCTTATCCGACCTATGCCAAGGCCGCCCTCGGCCGGCGCGATAACCTGCGCCAGTCGGCCGACAATCTGCAGGGCCAGCTCGACGAGGCCAAGGCGGAGCTGCAGGAGGCCTTCGAGGAGATGAAGAAGGTCGAGATCCTCGACGACCGCGAGCGCGCGACCGAGCGCGCCGCGGAGGCCGCTCGCGACCAGGCGAGCATGGACGCGATCGGGCTGCGCTCGCGCGCCTGAACGCCGCGCCGGCGTCATCGTTGCGAAGGCGGATGCTCCCGGGCTTCCGCCTTAATTTTTGCAATGGCCGGCAGCCTGCTCTCAGGCGACGACCGGGTGGTGTGGCACCGAATCCAGCCGCATCTTGCCAGCGAGACGCGGATCGTCATCCACCTCGATGCTGCGCTTGAAGACCCCGAAGCCCGAGCGCTGGTAGAATTCCACCGCGCCTTGATGGTCGATCGTGCAGGTATGGACCCAGAAGCGCGAGATCGGTTTCGCCCAGGCCAGCGCCAGGGCGCGGTTCATCAGCCAGCGGCCGCCCCCCCTGCCGAGCACGGGCTCGTCCAGCCCGAAGAAGGCGAGCTCGGCCTCCCCCGGCACGCGGAAGTCGAGCTCCAGCAGCCCGACATCCCGGCCATCCTGCCGCACCGCATAAGCGGAAACGGCCGGATCGGTCAGGATCGCCTCCAGCTCCGCGCGCGGCTTGACGAGGCGGCTGAACCACATCCAGCGCTCGCCCAGCAGCCGATAGAGGGCGAGGTAGCGTTCGGTGTCGCGCCCGTCGATCGGCTCCAGTGCAAAGCGATCGGTGCCGGGCGGGTCCGGCCGCAGCTCCGGCCGCGCGTGCATCTCGAGCGAGGTTACGATCGCGGCGATCTTGCCCGGCGGCAGGTCCGTGATGCCGGCGAGGCTGATGGTCAAGGTCTGCGTCAAGGCGGCGTCCGATGATGGTTTCGAATCTGCCGCGATCATGACACGATCCCGGTCGAAAGATCAGGTTGTGATGACGCATGCCGGGAGCACGACACCGCAGGATCGGCGGCGCCGCGAGGCGCAGCGGATTCGCGTGCTGTTCGCGCTCTTGCTGATGTGTCTGGCCGTCGTCCCGCATGTGACGCTCGCCGCATCCCTGATCCGCATGCCCATGGCCGTTTCGGCGGGCCATATGTCGAGGGCAGAGCCCGTCACGGCGACTAAGCCCTGCCATGAGCCCACGCCCGTGCAAGGCGGGCATCTCGCGGCCGCCCCGGCCTGCTGCATCATCGGCTGCGGCCTGATCGCGCAGGCTGCCGCGCTCGCCCTCCCCTCCCGGATGATCGGATGGTCGCCTCCGGCGCCAGCTCTGGCGGAACGGCTCGACGGCATTTCGACCGAGCCGGCAAAGCCGCCGCCTCGATCCTGAGGCGCGCCTGGCATCACAGCTTTTTCTGCGGCGCAGGGCACCGGTCCCGGTGCGCGCCGTCATTCGCTCTCAACCGACAGGATATGGAACGATGAATCCCTTCAAAGCCTCCCTTGTGGCGCTCGCGCTTGCGGGCGCCGCCTCCGGCCCCGCCCTCGCCCAGCATCAGGGCCATGGCGACGGCACCATGAAGATGGACCGTGCAGGCGCAGACAGCGCCGCCACCAAGGCCTTCAAGGACGCCAATATGAAAATGCATGCGGATATGGACATCGCCTATTCCGGCGATGCCGATGCCGATTTCGTGCGCGGCATGATCCCGCACCACCAGGGCGCCATCGACATGGCGAAGGTCGTCCTCGCCCATGGCAAGGATCCGGAAATCCGCAAACTGGCCGAGAGCGTGGTCCGCGACCAGGAGAAGGAGGTCGCGCAGATGCGCGAATGGCTCCGCAAAAACGGCAAGTAGCAGCCGGCAGCTCGGGCAGGCGGCGGCAACGCCGCTTGCCCTCGGCCCGCCCGGCTGGCAAGAGGACTGGAAGGTTCGCGCCGCTGCGGTGACGACGTGGGCCCGCGCCGAGCCCTACCAGAAGCCCTCCGTTCCGCGGCCTTCATGAAACGCTACCTCGATTACCTCTGGCCGATCATCGGGCTTGTCGCGGTCGTCTGGTCCGTCGAGCTGTTGTGGAGCAAGCTCAAGGCCGAGGCCGGCTCGGACGCGACCATCGAGGCCCTGCTCCAGAACGCCAATCTCTGGCAGAGCATCAAGATCATCGCCCACCGCATCGGCCACAAGATCGCGGTCATCCCGCCCGAGGCCTTCTTCCACGCGGCGCTTGCCACCCTCGTCGCCTATGCGGCGCTGGCCTGGTACGACCGCATCGCCCTGATGCATCTCGGCAAGGAGAAGGGCATCTCCTGGTTCTATATCTCGCTCTGCTCCTTCGTGACCTACGCGCTCTCGCACAATATCGGCGCATCGGTCTTCTCGGGCGGAATGGTGCGCTACCGCGCCTATACGGCCAAGGGGCTGACGGCCGCCGACGTCGCGATCCTGATCGCGCTCTGCTCCTTCACCTTCGCCTTCGGCACGCTCTTCCTGATGGGCCTGGTGCTGCTCTACGAGCCGCAGATCCTCCACCCGCTGGAACGGCTGTCGAAATGGTTCGCGATCAGCGACCGCACCGCCCGGCTCGTCGGCATCGGTATGCTGGCCTTCGTGGCGCTTTATACGATCGGCTCCTGGCTGCGCTTCAAGCCGCTCAAATTCGGCAAGTTCGAGATCATCTACCCGCGCCTGCGCATCGTCGTCAGGCAATACCTGGCGGCCCCGCTCGAGCTCTGCGGCGCCGCCGGCATCATCTATTTCGCGCTGCCGGAGCAGGGCAACCCAGGCTTCCTGATCGTGCTCGGCGCCTTCCTGCTCTCATTTTCCGCCGGGCTGCTCAGCCAGGTCCCCGGCGGCGTCGGCGTGATGGAGGCGGTCTTCCTGGCGGTGATGCCGGGCGTGCCGGCTCCGGCCGTCTTCGCGGCGCTGCTGATCTGGCGGCTGTTCTATCTCATCCTGCCGCTGGTGATCTCGCTGCCGATCGTGATCGCCTTCGAGCGCGCCCAGCTGAAGCGCAGCACCCGTATCGCGCCGCCGCCATAGCGGGCTAGCGTGGCCGGTCCGGACGCTTCAGCGCGATCGCCGCAGCACCGAACATCAGGACGGCGCCGACCGCCTCCGACAGGCCGAAGGGCTCGCCCAGCACCGCCACCCCCACCCCGACCGCGATGGCCGGGCTGACGAAGGCGTAGAGCCCGGCCCGGAAGGCGCCCCAGTCCCGCAAGAGGCGCATGTAGATGGTGAAGCCCATCAGCGAGCCGGCGACGACGAGGAAGGCGATGCAGGGCAGCACCGGCCACTGCACCAGGGCGGCGAAATCGGCCGAGCCGACGGTCTCGACCGCCAAAGAGACTGCCGAGAGCCCGATGCCGCCGATCAGCGTCTGCCAGCCCGCAAGCGTCAGTGTCGGCATCGTGCCCGCGATCGGCCGCGACAGCACCGCGCCGGTGCAATAGAACAACGTCCCGGCCGCGACGGCGGCGAGCCCGATCGCCTCCTGCGGATCGCCCTGCACGACCGAGAGACCGCCGAGCGCGCGCGTCGCGAAGAGGAAGCCGAGCCCGACCGTCCCGAGCCCGATCGCGGCGAGCTTGCGCGCCTCGATCCGCTCCTTCTCGATCGCCCGGCTCGCCAGCAGGGTGAAGATCGGGATCGTCGCGAAATTGACGATGGCGGCGAGCCCGGTCGGCGCGTGCGCCGTCCCCCAGAACAGCAAGGCGTAGTTGACGGTATTGAGCAGCAGCGCCGTGCCGATCAGGCGCGGCCAGGCCCCGGCGGGCACCCTCGGCATGTCGCGCCCGGCCCAGACCAGCATCAGCGCACCTGCGATCGAGAAGCGCACGGCGGCGAGGAACACAGGCGGCACATGCGCGGCGCCGACCTTGACCGGCAGCCAGGTCAGCCCCCAGACGAGGCACATCACGGCGAAAAGGGCGGCGTTCCGGCTCATGGCTGCCGCTTAGCCGCACGGCCGCACGCTGACCATTGCGCGGGAGGCATCGGGCCCCCGTGGAAAGCGGAGGCGCGGCGACGGCTAGACGCTGCCGACCGTCTTGAGCCGGGCGCGCGGGTGGATCTCTCCCTGTGACAGAACCGGCGTCTCGCGGCGGAAGCGCTCGATGATCTGCCGGGCGAAGGGCCGCGCCATGCCGGAGGTGACGAGCGCCGGCATCTCGCCGATCCGTGCCGCCTCCTCGAACTTGTCGCGGACGTGGCGGACGAATTCCTGCAACCGCGAGGGCTGCATGGCCAGATGGCGATCTTCGCCCTGCCCGATGATCGACTCGGCGAAGACGCTCTCCCAGGCCGGCGAGAGCGTGACGATCGGCAGCACTCCGTTCGCATCGGAGAACTGCGCGCAGATCTGGCGGGCGAGCCGGACGCGGACATGCTCGGCGATATCGCGCGGGTTCTTGATCCCGCCCGCCACCTCGGCGATGCCCTCGATGATCGTGGCGAGGTCGCGGATCGAGATCCGCTCGGCAAGCAGCAATTGCAGCACGCGCTGGATGCCGGTGGTCGAGATCTGGCTCGGGACGATCTCCTTGACGAGATCGGCATGGTCTTTCGGCAGCTCGCGCAGGAGCTTCTGCACCTCGGCATGCGAGAGCAGCTCGGGCATGTTCGACTTCAGCACCTCGGTCAGATGCGTCGAGATCACCGTCGCGGCGTCGACGACGGTGTAGCCGCGCAGCTGGGCCTCGTCCTGCAGGGCCGCGTCGATCCAGGTCGCCGGCAGGCCGAAGGTCGGCTCCAGCACGTTGTGGCCGGGCAGGTTCACGGTACCGCCCATCGGGTCCATCGCCATGTACTGGCCGGCGTAGACGATGCCGTGGCCGGCATCGATCTCCTTGATCTTGATGTAGTAGTGGTTCGCCTCGAGCTGGACGTTGTCGACGATGCGCACGGCCGGCATGACGAAGCCGAGCTCCGCTGCGAGCTGGCGCCGCAGCGCCCTCACCTGGTCGGTCAGCCGATCCTGGCCGCCCGGCGCATTGACCAGCGGCAGCAGCGCATAGCCGATCTCGATCTTGAGCTCGTCCATCTTGAGCAGGTCGTTCAGCGTCTCCTCGCGCTGCGTGCCGTCGGCGCCCGCCGCCGCGCCCGGCTGGGCGCTGCCCGCGGCTGCGGCCTCGGCCGCCCGTGCCTTCGCGGCCTGGCCGAAGCGACGCGCCAGGAAGCCCGCTCCGGCCGACAGAACCAGGAATGGCATCATCGGGATGCCGGGCAGCAGCGCGATCAGCAGCATCACCGCCGCCGACATGCCCAGCGCCTTCGGGTAGCCCGAGAGCTGCCTGCCCAGCGCCTTGTCGGCCGCGCCGCGCACGCCGGCCTTCGAGACCAGCAGGCCGGCCGCCGTCGAGACGATCAGCGCCGGGATCTGGCTGACGAGGCCGTCACCGACGGTGAGCTGCGTATAGTTGTGTGCCGCCTGACCGAAGCTCAGCCCCTGCTGTGCAACGCCGATGACGATGCCGCCGAGCACGTTGATGAAGGTGATGAGCAGACCGGCGATGGCATCGCCCCGCACGAATTTCGAGGCACCGTCCATCGAGCCGAAGAAGGAGGATTCATCCTCCAGCGCCTTGCGGCGCTCCTTGGCCGTCTCCTGGTCGATCAACCCGGCCGAGAGGTCGGCATCGATCGCCATCTGCTTACCGGGCATGGCATCGAGGGTGAAACGGGCCGCGACCTCGGCGATGCGGCCGGAGCCCTTGGTGATGACGACGAAGTTGACGATGATCAGGATGATGAAGACGATCACCCCGATCACGAAATTGCCGCTCATCACGAAGCCGGCGAAGGCCTCGATCACGTGCCCCGCCGCCGAAGTGCCCTCA
Source organism: Allobosea sp. 67-29 (assembly GCF_001898115.1). Lineage (GTDB taxonomy): Bacteria > Pseudomonadota > Alphaproteobacteria > Rhizobiales > Beijerinckiaceae > Allobosea. The sequence continues at coordinate 182,375 of NZ_MKSQ01000022.1, forward strand.
TGGCCATGGCCGAGGATCAGGCGCGTCGAGGCCATGTTCAGCGCCAGCCGGAACATGGTGACGATCAGCAGCACCGTCGGAAACGCCGAGAATTCCAGCGGTTCCTCGATGAAGAGCGCGGTCATCAGCACCAGCACCGACAGGATGATCGACAGCGCCAGCATCAGGTCGAGCAGGATCGCCGGCATCGGGAAGATGAGCACCACCAGGATGCCCATGACGCCGACGGCGAGGAAGAGGTCCGGCCGCTTGAACAGCTTGCCCAGCGCATCGCGGTTGGGAAGGTTGAAACCGCTCCCCTGACCCGCCGTCACATCGGTCATCGACCGCTCCGCCTTCTCGTCGGCCACTCGGCGCCCACGCAGGGGCGCAGCGCGCGCCGGACAGCGCGCGACCCGGCAATTCTTGCCGGGTACATGGTGAACGAAACGTTAAGCCGGACGTTTATCGGCAGGCTTCACCGGCTGGACCAGAGCCTGTGGTGCGGCGCGACATGACATCCCTGCCGGGATGGCCATACTGGAATGCCCTCACGCGCCGCCCGGCGTATCCATCCACCCCATCGAGCCGCCTTCATGCGAGGTGCGGCCGCCTGAAGGAGGAGGGCCCGTGACGGATTCGGCCCGCAAGGAGGCCCCCGGCCTCATCGTCGAGACGGATGTGCCCGCCCGGCTCGACCGTCTGCCCTGGTCGCGTTTTCACACGCTGGTCGTGGTCGCGCTCGGCATCACCTGGATTCTCGACGGCCTCGAGGTGACGTTGGCCGGTGCGGTCTCCGGGGCGTTGAAGGAGAGCCCGGTCCTGCGGCTCAGCAACGCCGATGTCGGTCTGGCCGGCTCGGCCTATATCGCGGGTGCGGTACTCGGCGCCGTGTTTTTCGGCTGGCTGACCGACCGGCTCGGCCGCAAGAAGCTCTTCACGATCACGGTCCTCGTCTATCTCAGCGCCACGGCCGCCACGGCGTTTTCCTGGAACATCTGGAGTTTCCTGGCCTTCCGTTTCCTGACCGGGATGGGCATCGGCGGCGAATACACCGCTATCAACTCGACGATCCAGGAGCTGATTCCCGCCCGCATGCGCGGCTGGACCGATCTCGTCATCAACGGCTCCTTCTGGGTCGGGGCCGCGATCGGCGCGCTCGGCGCCATCGTCCTGCTCGATCCCGCCCATATCGACCCCGAGCATGGCTGGCGGCTCGCCTTCTTCATCGGCGCCGTGCTCGGCCTCGTCATCCTGATCCTCAGGCAATGGATTCCGGAAAGCCCGCGCTGGCTGATCAGCCATGGACATCCCGATCGTGCCGCCGCGATCATCCTCGAGATCGAGCGCCGTGCCGGGTTCACGCCGCCTCCGGGAGAGCTCCATGCTCTCACGAGACTGCGCCCTCGCCCGGCCACACCGCTCGCCGAGGTCTTTCGCGCCCTGTTCGTCGTCCATCGCGACCGGGCATTGGTCGGCCTCGCCCTGATGGTCTCGCAGGCCTTCTTCTACAACGCGATCTTCTTCACCTACGCGCTGATCCTCACCGATTTCTATCAGGTTCCGTCGCAGGCGATCGGCTGGTTCATCCTGCCCTTCGCGGCCGGCAATTTCCTCGGCCCGCTGCTGATCGGCCGGCTCTTCGATGTCTGGGGCCGACGCGTCATGATCGCCGCGACCTACGCGCTCTCGGGCCTGCTCCTGACCGGAACCGGCTATCTGTTCTGGCAGGACTGGCTCACCGCCTCGCAGCTCACGCTGTGCTGGAGCATCGTCTTCTTCTTCGCCTCGGCGGCGGCGAGTTCGGCCTATCTTACGGTTTCCGAGACTTTCCCCGTCGAAATGCGGGCGCTCGCGATCGCCGTCTTCTATGCCGTCGGCACCGGGGCCGGCGGCATCGCCGGGCCGTGGCTCTTCGGCATCCTCATCGACACCGGCTCGCGCGGCAGCGTCTTCGGCGGCTATCTGCTCGGCGCCGCCCTGATGCTGGGCGCGGCGGTGGTCGCGGCTCGCTTCGCCGTCAGGGCCGAGCGAAAGCCGCTCGAAAGCGTGGCGCGGCCGCTCAATGCGGTGGATTGAGAGGAGATGCGGAAGCAAACCAAACCGGGCGACGACAGGCGAAAGGGAACAAAGCATCCTTTAAACGCATTACTCGTGGCCCGCATTCCGCCGTTATGAAGGCTGACGAGGGGGTCCCTGTGGTGAACACAATCCGGAGGTCGTCGTGGACAGACGCTCATTCCTGATGACATTGGTCGGCGGCCTCGCCGCCGCCAGCCTGGGCGGGATCGCCGCCGTCGAAGCCGCCCAGCCTGCCCGGCCGGCGAAACGCGAAGGCACGCCGTCCGAGGAGGCTGAGGCCGTCACGGCCGAAATGCGCGAGGCGCTCGACAAGGCCGACGCCGAATTCAGCCAGTACTATTATTATCGCCGGCCGCGCTATCGCTATTATCGCCGCCCCTATTACCGGCCGCGCTACTACTATCGGCCGCGCTACTACCATCGCCCGCGGTACTACTACCGCCGGCGCTATTGGTGACGGCTGGGCTGGGTCAGGCCGCGTTGATGCGGGTCTGGCCCGGCTCCGCCACGGTTATGCCGGCCGACGTATACTCGCTGAGCTTGTTGCGCAGGGTGCGGATCGAGATTCCCAGGATCTTGGCCGCATGCGTCCGATTCCCCAGGCAATGATCGAGCGTATCGAGGATGAGCTCGCGCTCGACATCGGCGACGGTGTGTCCCACCAGCGAGCGCGTCATCGCCTCCGCCGTCTGAGCCGCCCGGCCGGCAACATCGCGCGACGCCGCGGCCGGCGCGAGCGTCTCGCCCTCCGGCGTCAGCACCGCGGAAGCAGTGATCTCCGCCCCGGTGGCGAGCAACACCGCCCTGTGCATCGTGTTCTCGAGCTCCCGCACGTTGCCGCGCCAGGCGTTGCCCAGCAGCAGCTTGCGCGCGTCGGCGGCGATCGGCCGCTGCGGCAGGCCGTTCAGCTCCGCATATTTCTTCGCGAAATGCTCGGCCAGCACCAGGATGTCCCCCGGCCGCTCGCGCAGCGCCGGCAGCCGCAGATGGACGACGTTGAGCCGGTAGAGCAGGTCCTCGCGGAACAAGCCCTCGCGCACTGCGTCCGCGAGGTTGCGGTTCGAAGTCGCGATGATGCGGATGTCGACCTTGACCGGCTGCGAGCCTCCGACCCGGTCGATCATGCGCTCCTGCAGGGCGCGCAGCAGCTTGGCCTGCAGCCGCACGTCCATTTCGGAGATTTCGTCGAGCAGCAGCGTGCCGCCATTCGCCTCCTCGAACTTGCCGACCCTGCGGGCGACGGCGCCGGTGAAGGCGCCCTTCTCGTGGCCGAACAGCTCGGACTCGAGCAGGTTGTCCGGGATCGCGGCGCAGTTGACCGCGACGAAAGGCCGGTCCTTGCGCGCCGATTTCTGGTGCAGGTGGCGGGCGATCACCTCCTTGCCGGTGCCGCTCTCGCCGGTGACGAGCACAGGCGCTTCCGAACGTGCGATCTGCGAGGCCAGCTGAACCACGCGCTCCATCGCCGGATCGCGCCAGATCAGGCTCGACTGGTCGGCGGCCACCGCTTCGAGGACGGCGGCGATCAGCTCCGGATCGGGCGGCAGCGGCACGTATTCGCGTGCACCCGCCTGGATCGCGGCCACCGCCGCCCGCGTGTCGGTGGAGGTGCCGCAGGCGATGATCGGCGTGCGGATGCGCTCCGCCTCGAGCGCAGCGACGTAGGCCGCGATCGGCTGTACGACGTCGATCATCAGCAGATCGGCGCCCTTGGCCCGCAGCACGGCCAGCGTCTGGTCGAGCCCTTCGGTATGGGTGACGGCCGCGCCGTGTGACATCGCGATCTTGGCTGCTGCGATGATCTGTCCCTTGAGACCGCCGGCGATAATAAGGCGCATGGCTCAGGTCCTTCCGTTCCGGGTCTGTGCGGTCGGCCGGCGCATCACCGGTCGGCCTTGATGATTTCGGTCATGGTCACGCCCAGCCGGTCCTCGACCACGACGACCTCGCCGCGTGCGACCAGCCGCTCGTTGACGAAGATGTCGATCGCCTCGCCCACGCGCCGGTCGAGTTCAAGCACCGTTCCGGGCACGATCTGGAGCAGGTCGCCCACAGCCACCTTGGAGGAGCCGAGCACCGCCGAGACGGTGACCGGCACGTCGAAGACCTGCTCGAGGTCCTCCGCCGTCTTGACCGGGACGGGTCCCGAATGCGCCACCGACATGTCGTTCTGGTCGAAGGACAAGTCGGCCTGGTTGAGCGGCGGCAGGTTCAGGTCGTTCTCCTGGCTCATGCGTCAGACCTTCATTGTCCGGCGTTGCTGCCGGGAAAAACACCGGCGACCGCCTGCCCGATCAGCGTCGAGAGACGTTCGCCATCCAACACGAAGCCGCCATCGGCCCACTCGATACGCCCGTCGCCCGGGCGGATATCGGGCTCGCCCAGCACGATGAGCCGGCCGGTGAAGCCGTGCTCCCGCGCCAGCCGGCTCGCCAGCTCCTCGGCGGCCTCGACCGAGGTCTCGTTGACGCGCAGGACGAGATGCGGGGCCTGGCGGGCGTGGCCGATGCATTCGCGCACCGCCTGCGCCAGCGCCGCCATCGGCTTCTCGGCCAGCGCCGCACCGGCAAGCGCCCTGGCGGCCGCGAGCGCGACCTGGGCGGCCTGCTCCTCGATCGCTGCCATGCGCGCGCTCTCCAGCGCGAAGAGCCGCTCCGCCGAGCGCGCCAGCTGCCCGGCCAGCCCGTTGAACTGTGCCTCGGCCTCGTGCCGCCCCTGCTCGTGGCCGGCCTGGAAGCCCTCCGCCCGCGCCGCGTTCAGGTCGGCTTCGCTGGCCGCCTTGCGGCCGCCCTCGCGGAAGTCCGTCCCGAACATGAATTTCGTCGCGGTCGCCATCTCAGTACACCAGCTCGTCTTCGGCGTTGCCCTTCGACAGCACGATCTCGCCCTTGTCGGCGAGGTCCTTGGTCAGCTGCACCAGCTTGGTCTGGGCCTCGTCGACTTCCTTGAGCCGCAGAGGTCCGAGCCCTTCCATGTCGTCCTGCATGGCCTTGGCGGCACGCTGGGACATCGCGCCGAAGAAGAATTCCCGCATCGGCTGGCTTGCGCCCTTGAGCGCGCGCGCCAGGACATCCTTGTCGATCTGCCGCATCAGCGTCTGCAGACCTGCCGGATCGAGCTTGGCGAGATCCTCGAAGGTGAACATCAGGGCGCGGATGCGCTCGGCGGCTTCCTGGTTCGAGGCGTCGAGCGCGGAGAGGAAGCGGATCTCGGTCTGCCGGTCGAAGCCGTTGAAAATCTCGGCCATCATCTCGTGGGGATCGCGGCGGCGTGTCTGGGTCAGGGTCGACACGAATTCGGTGCGCAGCGTGTTCTCGATGTGGTCGAGCGCCTCCTTCTGCACGGATTCGAGGCGCAGCATGCGGCCGACGACCTCGATCGACAGGTCGTTCGGCAGGTTGCGGAGCACGTTGGCAGCATGCTCCGGCCGGATCTTGGAGAGGATCACGGCGATGGTCTGCGGGTACTCGTTCTTGAGGAAGTTCGCCAGGACGACGGCGTCGATGTTGCCGAGCTTCTGCCACATGTTGCGGCCGGCCGGGCCCCGGATCTCCTCCATGATCAGGGCGACCTGATCGCTGGGCAGGATTTTCTCCAGCAGCGAGATGGTGCGGTCGAAGGAGCCGGTAACGGCGCCGGCGCTCGAGAGCTTGCCGACGAAGTCCAGCATCAGCCGCTCGACCTCGTCGGCATCGACGGTGCCGAGCTCGGCCATGGCACGGGTGATGATGCGGATCTCGTCGTCGTCGAATTCCTGCCAGATGGTCCGGCCGTGGTCTTCGCCGAGCACGAGCAGGATGACCGCGGCGCGCTGCGGTCCGGTCATCTGCGCTATGGTGGTAACGCCGAAGCCGCCGCCTTCGATCCCATCGGGGAGATCGTTGCCGCGGGTCGCGAGGGCACGTGCATCCGCCATGGTTCAGCGATCCATCATGCCGGTGACTTCTCGTGGATCCAGCTGCGCAGCACCGCGACCGAGTCCGCCGGATTCTGGGAGACCAGCGCGCCGATCTTCTCGACCGACTGCGCCTTGAGCTGGCCCTTGACCTGGGCAATGGCGAGCATGCGCTCCGAGGGCATCTCGATTTCGGCCGACACGACCTCGCCATTGGGGCCGACCGTCGCGAGGCCGCGGCCGGAGGCCGGGTCACCGGTGGCTTCGCCGTCCGGGCCGACAAGGGCCCCGTTGCGCATGAAGCTCGGAATCGGCCGCGCCGCCACGCTGTTGTCGGAAGCGAGCACCTGCTTCAGCAGCGGACGGACGACCGTCATCAGCACGATCAGCGTGAGCAGCGAGATCACGCCGAGCTCGGCGAAGCGGACGAGGTCCTCACGGCTGAAGGACAGGAGCTGCTGCATCAGCGTCGGCTCGGTCAGGTCGGTCGGAGGCTGGGGAGCCTCGGCGAAGCGCAGGTTGACGACCTCGACCTTGTCGCCGCGATTCTGGTCGAAGCCCACAGCCGTGCGCACGAGTTCGCCGATCCGCTCCAGCTCTTCGTTTCCGCGCGGCTGGTAGGCGAGCTCGCCGTTCTGGCCGCGCGCATAGTTGCCGTCGACGAGAACGGCGACGGAGAGCTTCTTGATGCGTCCGCCTTCCTGAAGCTCGGTCCGGGTCGTCTTCGAGATCTCGTAGTTCACCACCTCCTCGTTCTTCGACGAGGTGTCGCGCTGGTTCTGCTGGGCGCCTTGTGTCTGCTGCGCGCCGGGAAGCTCGTTGCCGACGGTGACGGTGCCGTTGCCGGCGTCCGCCGTCGCGGAAGCCTCGGTCCGGTTCTGGCTGGAGCGGACGACGCGGCTTTCCGGGTCGAAGCTTTCCGAGCGGCTCTCGACGCGGTTGGCGTCGAGCGTGGCCGAGACCTGCACCCGCGCCCGGCCATAGCCGACCACGCCGGCGACGATGTCCTCGACCTGCGACTTGATGCGCTTCTCGATCGCGGTCTGGCGCTCGTCGAGGCCGAGCCCGAGGACGCTCTGCTCGTCGCGGGCGCCGTCGGCCAGAAGCCGGCCGCGCTCGTCGATGATCGACACGCGCTCCGGCTTGAGGCCGTCGACCGCGGAGGCGACGAGATGGCGCACGGCCCGGACCTGCGCCGCATCGAGGTCCCCCGCCAGCTTGAGCGCGATCGAGGCGCGCGGCGGCTCGCGGTCGCGCTCGAACAGGCGCCGTTCGGGAATGACCAGATGCACCCGGGCCGCCTGAACCCGGCTGATCGAGCGGATGGTGCGGGACAGCTCCCCTTCCAGCGCGCGCAGATGGTTGATGTTCTGGACGAAGCTCGTCGAGGAGAAGGCGTCGCCCTTGTCGAAGATCTCGTAGCCGACGCCGCCGCCGGCGGGGATGCCCTTTCCGGCGAGGTCGAGGCGCAGGCGCGGAACGTCCTCCTTGGGCACCAACACGGTCTGCCCATCGCCGCGCAGCTCGTATTTGATGCCGCGTGCATCGAGATCCTTGAGGATCGCGCTGACGTCCTGGCTCGACAGATCCGCGAACAGCACGCTCATTGCGGGTTGCGACATCCGGAACATGACGAAGCCGAAGAAGCCGACGAGCGTCAGCGTCACCGCCAGCATCGCTGCCAGCCGCGCCGCCCCGAATTTGGCAAACTGCTCGAAGAGGCCGTTCACGCCGCCATCCGTTCCACGAAACCGCGGACGCCGCGTGATTTGCGCCGCCCACTAGGCAAGTTTTTCCCGGTGCATGGTTAGCGGCTGGTTAATTTTTTCCGCGCGGCCGGTTAATCCTTCGGCCGCCGAGGCCGTGATAATGCGAAAAGGCGCCGGTCCGGAGACCGACGCCCTCTGAAACTGCAGCGGAATTCCGCCGGCTACTGGCGATAATGCTGGATGCGCGTGGTGCGCAGACCGGCCAGGCCGTGCTGGTCGATCGACATCTGCCAGCTCAGGAACTCATCGACCGTGAGCGTATAGCGCTGGCAGGCCTCCTCGAGGCTGAGCAGCCCGCCGCGAACCGCCGCGACGACCTCTGCCTTGCGCCGGATGACCCAACGCCTCGTATTCATCGGCGGGAGGTCGGCGATCGTCAGCGGACTTCCGTCCGGACCGATCACGTACTTTACCCGCGGTCGCAATGGCTCGGTCATGATACTCTCACACAACTCAACAGAGCTACTTGGGATGAGCCTAACCTTCCGGTTTTAAGAATTGCCTAAAACGATCGTGAGGATGCCTGTCTCTGATTCGCCGGGGCCTACTCGCCGCGCACCACGCTCTTCACCTGGTCGATCGGCACGCTGATCCCGCCGATCTTGAGCGCCGGAATCGAGCTGGTGAAGTCGACACCGTCGACGACGCCGCTGATCTGCGTCTTGACCGTGATTGCCTCGCCCGCGACGCTGCGGCCATCGACGCTGACGGTATACTGGCCATCCGGCGCGGCGCTGCCGATCGAGGTGGAGCCGTCCCAGTTCAGCGTCTGGTCTCCGGCCACCAGGCTGCGGGTCATCGTCTGCACGACGTTGCCGTTCGCGTCCTTGATCGTGACGGTAGCCGTTCCGGCGGTCGAGGCGTTCAGCTTCCAGGATGCGGCACCGTTCGCGAGGCGTGTCGTCGCGCCATCGGCCGTGATCGTGGCGCCGATGAAGCCGACGGCGTTCGTCGCCGTGCTGGCTGCGCTGAGGCTCAGCAGGGAGCTCAACGTGTCGTTGGTCTTGAGCTGCTGCTCCACGCCGGCGAACTGCACCAGCTGCTCGGTGAACTGGTTGGTGTCCATCGGGTCGAGCGGCGACTGGTTCTTGAGCTGCGTCGTCAGCAGCAGCAGGAACTGGTCGAAATTGCCTGCGATCGTGCTCGTGCTGGAGCTGCTGGTCGAGCTGGAGGTGCCGGAAGACCCACTCACGCCTGAAACGGCCATGCTGCTTGTCCTCGCTCAGATGCTGAGATCGACGCCGCCGAGCCGCACGATGCGGCGCTGCGGCGCGGGTGTGATCGGAAGAACGGTGTTGTCGTCGCCGGTTTCGCCCCGCGACGGCTGGCGCGCGCGCTGCGGCGGCTCGTCGTGCTGGCGCTGCTGCCGGAAGGAGGACTGATCCGAAGGATCGCGCAGGCTGATGTCGACGCCGCCGTCGGAGGGCCTGAGGCCGGCCTGCTCGAAGGCCCGTTCGAGCGTCCGCGCGTCGCGCTGCAGAAGATGCAGGGTCTCGACCCGGTCGACGACAAGGCGGGCGCTGACCTCGCCCTTGTCGGAGATCGACAGGTTGACATCGACGCGCCCGAGCTCGTCGGGATCGAGCCGGATGTCGAACTGCCTCGCGCCGGACAGCGCCCGCAATCCGATCTCGATCGGCAGCACGTGCAGCGGCGTCGGTGTCGGCACGGCCGCAGCCTGCCCCTGCCCGCCACCCGGCGTCTGGTTGGCGGCGCCGACCGCCTGGTCGAGCGGTGATAGCAGCCGCGTGGAATCGTGGGCGCCGAGGGCCTGCTGCACCAGCGCCCCGAGATCGATCGGGGCCAAAGCCTGCTTGGCGGCCTCGGCCAGCTTCGGATCGGCAGGAGCGGTGGGAGTGCCTTGTGCGATCGGGGCCCCCTGCACGGCATCGAGCTTCGTCAGCGGGGCCGTTGCGTCTGCCGACGCCTCATGAGCGCCCGATTTGTGCGTCTCGCCGGTAGCGGCGGAGTGCTCGCCTGCTGCAACAGGCGCGGAGGATGCTTGAGCGTCCTTGTCGGCCGGCTTGCCCTTGGACAAGCTCGCATGCCCGACTTTGCTTGCGCCCGCCGCGAGCGCCGCCTCCACCTGAATCCGCCCCTTCGACGCCGCTCGGGTCGCAGGATCACCGGATTGCACAACCTCGTCCGCGGCCGTGGCGTCGCTCCCGGCCGCGACCGGAAGGGATAGCGACAGGATGGTCGCCGGTGCCTGAACCGCAGGCTTCTGATCGGCCGGCAAGACGATGATAGTCGCGTCGCCGGTAGCCTTGTCGGCGGCAGCGTCGTCCGCGCCTTCCACCTTGTCGGTGGATGCCTCGCCGACTTGCTTGCCGTCGGCATCCTTCTTTGCGGCCTTGCCCTTCGTTCCGACCTCTTCCGTCCGCTCCCCTTCGGCTGGAGCCTTGCCGCCTTCGGCGGCGGCGAGAAGTTCCGCCAGCGCTTCGAGGAACGAGCTGGCCTGGCCGGCCGGAAGCCGGGGGCTCGCATCCGCCGCCACGGCCGATTTGTCCGGGCCGGCCGCGTTCCCGGCAGCCTTTGCAGCGGCGCCGGCCTGCGGCGCGGTGGCGGAGGCCTTCGCATCGCCGGCCACCTTGCGCGCGGACTCGGCAGCCGCAGCCGCGGCATCCTCCGTTTGCGGGAGCGAGAACCCCTGCCCGTCCGCTGTCGCTCCGGCGTCCGCAGACCGGCGACGCGTCGCCGGCGGCTCCTTTGCGGGCGAAGTGTTGAGCACGGTTTCGACAGGCATGAACGGTTCCGCGGCATGGGCAAACAGCACCCGCCTGCGAACAGCAAGTTGCGCGCCAGCGGCGGCATCCTATATTTCAAGGGCTTAGCCGCTCGACTGCAGGGCTTGCCGCGGCAGAAACCGCCTCAGCAGGCAGGATTTGCCGATCCCGCTGGTCGCACGCCGGCAAAGCCGATATAGAACCGCCGAACCGGGCGAAACCCGCTCCAGAATGCCGAACCGCAATGACAACGTCCTTCAACTCCCTTGACCTCGCCAAGCCGCCCGCGGCCACGCGCGTCGTCGCGGCGATGTCGGGCGGGGTCGATTCCTCGGTCGTCGCGGCCCTCCTGAAGCGCGAGGGCTACGACGTCATCGGCGTCACGCTGCAGCTTTACGACCACGGCGCAGCCGTCCACCGCGCCGGCGCCTGCTGCGCCGGGCAGGACATCCACGATGCGCGCCGCGTCGCCGAGGCCATCGGCATCCCTCACTACGTGCTGGATTACGAAAGCCGCTTCCGCGACGCCGTGATCGAGCGCTTCGCCGAGAGCTACCTCGCCGGCGAGACGCCGATTCCCTGCGTCGAGTGCAACCGCACCGTGAAGTTCCGGGACTTGCTCGATCTGGCGAAGGAACTTGGTGCCGACGCGCTGGCGACCGGCCACTATGTCGTCAGCCGCGCTCTCGGCAACGGCCGCCGCGGCCTGTTCCGCGCCGCGGACATGAATCGCGACCAGAGCTATTTCCTCTATGCCACCACGCAGGAGCAGCTCGACCTGCTGCGCTTCCCGCTCGGCGGCATCGACAAGACGCAGACTCGCGCGCTCGCCGCCGAACTCGGCCTCGCCATCGCGGACAAGCCGGACAGTCAGGACATCTGCTTCGTCCCGAACGGGCGCTATGCCGACGTCATCGAGCGGCTGAAGCCCGGCGCCGCCCGCCCGGGCGAGATCGTGCATCTCGACGGCCGGGTGCTGGGCCATCATGACGGCGTGCTCCGTTACACGGTCGGCCAGCGCAAGGGCCTCGGCATCAGCGCGGCCGAGCCGCTCTATGTGCTCCGGCTCGACGCGGATGCCGCGCGCGTCATCGTCGGCCCGCGCGAGGCGCTGAGCGTGCGCGAGATCCGCCTGCGCGATCTTAACTGGCTCGGCGGAATGCCGCTCGACGCGCTGCCGCCTGTCGGCCTCGATGTCGCCGTGCGCGTCCGCTCGACGCGCGCCCCGCGCGAGGCGCGGCTGTTCCGCGATGCGGAGGGTCTGCGCGTCGAGCTTGCGACCGACGAGGAAGGCGTCTCGCCCGGCCAGGCTTGCGTCATCTACAGCGATGCCGGTCCGGGTGCTCAGGTGCTCGGCGGCGGCACGATCCTGCGCCAGCCGGCCGCGCTGCCGGCCTCGTCCTTCCCGGCGGCAATGGCCCTGCCCTGACGCCCGGTCGTCTCAACCAAAGCCTGTTCGGACCCCGTCGATGCCGGTGACAGATCACCTCCAGACCCAGAAGCGCGCCTATGCCACCTGGGCCAAATTCTACGACAAGGTCTACCAGCGCATGCTCTCGCGCCCGCAGCGCGAGGCTGTCGCGGCGGCTTGCGCCTGCGGCCCCGAGATTCTTGAGATCGGAGTCGGCACGGGCCTGACGCTGCCTTACTTCGCGCCGGGCTCCCGCGTCGTCGGAGCCGATCTCTCGCTGGACATGCTGAAGGTGGCCGGGCGCAAGGTCGCCGCCGGCGGGCTTGCGCATGTGCGCGGGCTGACCGTGATGGACGCCTGCCGGCTCGGCTTCGCGGCGGAGCGCTTCGATGCCGTGACGGCGCAATTCGTCATCACCCTGGTGCCCGACCCCGAGCAGGCGCTCGCGGAGATGGACCGGGTCCTGAAGCCGGGAGGCGAGATCGTCATCTCCAGCCGTCTTGTGGACGATGGCGGTCCGCTCGCGCCGTTCTGGGCCGCGGTGGCCCCTCTGGCACGGGCGATCGGCTGGAGCAGCGACTTCAAGGTGAGCCGCCTGACCAACTGGGCAGCCCGGACCGGGCGCTACGATACGGTCCATATCGGCCGCGGCTATTTCAAGGTTGTCCGGCTGCGCAAGCGCGCCTCGCTCTCATCCTGAAGCGGCGGCACTGGAAATCTGCCGACGAGGCTTGACGAGGTCCGGCCGCGCCCCCTATATCGCGCCCCTGTGACGGGCCGCTGACGGCGGCAGCCGGAACATGTGGCGGGGTAGCTCAGCTGGTTAGAGCAGCGGAATCATAATCCGCGTGTCGGGGGTTCAAGTCCCTCTCCCGCTACCACCTTCCCCTCCGACCTTTTCGTCGGGAAGTGGGTCCTCAGATCACCCTGGTCCGTTGGTCTTCAATCGATATTTATGGAGCTGCGCCGCCGCCGCGATCAGGCCGCGCCGGGCAGTCTTTGATTCCTTAACGGCCGCGCCGTCGGCCCGGCGCAGGAGATCTTGAATGACCGAAAAGCCGCTCAAGGGCCCCGCCTCCTACTTCCCCTCGATCGAGAAGACCTATGGCAGGCCGATCGCCGAATGGAAGGCGCTCATCAGGGAGCGCTATCCGGCAGGGCATATGCAGATCGTGTCCTTCCTGAAGGCGGAACACGGCCTCGGGCACGGCCACGCCAACGCTCTCGTCGCTCACACCCTGGCGGAGGACAAGGGTTAAAGCGTCGGGCCGAAAAGTGGAATCCACTTTGCGGAAGAATTCGATGCTCCAGCAACGAGTTAGATCATCGTTGTCGCGTCCGATAGGACCCCGATGATCCAGCCGGCCAGCCGCTGTGCCGACGGCCTTCCGGTAGGCGACGGTCGGGGCGGTGGGCGCCGGTGCTTCGTCAGCCGATGCCGAGGAAGCGGATGAGCCCAAGGCTGACGCCGGCGAGGACGACGAGCGACAAGGTTACGGCGGCGGTGACCCGGCCGCCGGCGCGGGCGACCACGCGGATATCGACGCCCAGCCCCAAGGCCGCCATCGAGATGATCGTGAGAATCGTCGCCAGCCGCGCGATCGGCGCCAGCGCCGCTTCCGGGATGGCTCCGAGCGAGCGCAGCGCAGCCATCGCCAGAAATGCGAGAATGAACCAGGGAACCAACCGGTGCAGGGCAAGGCGGCTGCCCGTCGGCCGCTCCGGCGCGGCGGCGCCATCCGCTCCGGCCCGCAGATGGCTGCCGAAGAGCGAGAGCCCCAGGACGACCGGGCCGAGCATCAGCACGCGGACGAGCTTGACCAGGGTGCCGATCTGGACGCTGAGCGCGGCAACCGGCACGGTCGCCGCGAGCACCTGCGGCACGGCGTAGACCGTGAGGCCGGCCAGCACTCCGTATTGCAGATCGGACAGATGCAGCAGCGGTACCAGCAGCGGCAGGCCGAGCACCACGAGCACGCCGAGCACCGCGGTGAAGGCGATGGAGGCGGCGACATCCCCGCCATTGGCCCCGATCACCGGCGCGACAGCGGCGATCGCCGAATTCCCACAGATCGAATTGCCGCAGGCCACCAGGACCGCCATGCGCGGCGAAAGCCCCAGCATGCGCCCCAGGCCGTAGCTCGCGGCAAGCGCGACCGCGACGACACCGGCGATACCGAGCAGCAGCGCCGGCCCCGCGGCGACGATCGTGGCCGCGCTCAGAGAGGCGCCGAGCAGCACGACGGCGATTTCGAGGACCGTCTTGGCCGAGAATGCGATGCCGGCGCGCCAGGTCTCGGAGGGCGTCCAGACGCTGCGCACGAAGGTTCCGATCAGGATCGCCAGGACCAGAGCTTCGAGCCAGGCGCGGCCCGTGACCTGCTCTTCCAGATGCTCGAGCCCGAGCGCGACGGCGCTGACGAGCGCGCAGAGCGCCACACCCGGCAGCACGCGCCGCGCCCATTGCCAGATTGGAGGCTTGCTCGACATTGCGAACGCGGCGGGAGAGGACTTGGATGGGGCGTCGGCCATGGCAGAACTTTCTTGATGAGGCCGTTATCGGAGATAAAAATGCTCCGATCCAACGCATTGATCAGAATGTTTCGATCGATGCAACCGAACGATGCGATGATCCCGCCGGCTCTCGCGGCGATCACGCGCGCCGGGTCGCGAAGCTGCTGCATCGTGGGGCGTTCGGCGCTGGTTTTTCGAAACCGCAGATGCGCTGCGGTCGCCATGGCCGGCGCGTCGCAGCCTCCACCAGCATTTTCGGGTCGGCTTCGACTTTTCAACATCCCTCGAAACGAGCCATTTTCATGCGGCTAAACTTCGGGCTATAAAGTCGATTCAGGAGATGCGGGAGACGAAATCGATGCTGATTTTGACAGCCACCGCGTGGTTGTTTTGCTTTGCGATATTTCTGGAATTGGCCGACAGGGCCCCTGCTATCGACTATTGAGCGGGCGCGCGGCGCAACCCCGAGCCCCTGGATACGAAGCATTTCGGCAGCTCCGCTCGCAGCGCGAGCACGGTATTAGCCGTTGCTGAATCGACCTGAACGCAGCAAGGTCTTCGCTGCCGCGGGAACAGCGCATGGCCGGCTTTCGCGCGGACGCGGGGGCAAGCGAAGCCGCTTCTGCCTGCGGACTGCCCCGATCCCGATCTGCCGCTGATCCGTTCAGGAACCAGTCATCCAGCCTGCCCCCTTATCGCGCCGACGAGCCGACAGGGCTCGAGAGGGCGAGGAGATCGCGGTGGGGCGGGACGGCTTTCAGTGCGACATCTGCGGATCGGCGAGTGTCACTATTCCGGGCCGCCTCGATCGGGACAGCGATGTGACCTGTGCGAAATGCGGGCACCTCCTGTCATCCTGGGACGAGTACAAACGCAGGATCGGTTCGGTGCTGCGCGAGGCCACGCCCGGGCGACGCCCCCCGATCTCCGATCCGATCGATTGGTAAGCGGCTAGGTCTCCGATCGCACGTCCCGCTCGCTTGAAGCTTCGCCGAGGCCGCCCCCGGGTTTCGTGATGCCGGAGCGGGAGGCTGGCCGGCATCACAGGTTTCGGGCCGCTGGCGGGAATGCAGTCTTCCGGCCGCTCAGGCCGCCGCGAAAGCCGCGCCAACGATCTGGCGTGCCTCGTCCTGGATGCGCGCCAGATGCGCCTCGTCGCGAAAGCTTTCGGCGTAGATCTTGTAGACGTCCTCCGTCCCCGACGGCCGCGCCGCGAACCAGCCATCGGCGCTCGTCACCTTGAGGCCGCCGATTGGTGCTCCGTTGCCGGGCGCCTCGCTCAGGATTGCCGTGATCGGCTCACCGGCCAGTTCCTTCGTCGCGATCTGCGCGGGCGAGAGATTCTTCAGCACCGCCTTCTGCGCGGCCGTCGCCGGCGCATCGACGCGCGCATAGCAGGGCTGGCCGAGTTCGGCCGTCAGCTTGTCGTAGAGCACGCCCGGATCGGCGCCGGTCTTCGCCGTGATTTCAGCCGCGAGAAGGCCGAGGATGATGCCGTCCTTGTCCGTGGTCCAGACCGTGCCGTCCTTGCGCAGGAACGAGGCGCCGGCGCTTTCCTCCCCGGCGAAGCCGAACGTTCCCGAGAGCAGCCCGTCGACAAACCATTTGAAGCCGACAGGGACCTCGACCAGCCTGCGGCCGAGCCTGGCCGCAACGCGATCGATGATCGCGCTCGACACCACCGTCTTCCCGATCGCCGCGTCGCCTCGCCAGCCGGGGCGATTGGCGAAGAGATAGGCGCTGGCGGCAGCCAGATAATGGTTCGGATTCATCAACCCGCTGCTGCGCGTGACGATGCCGTGGCGATCGGCGTCCGTATCGTTGGCGAAGGCCACGTCGAAGCGATCGCGCATGCCGATCAGGCTCGCCATCGCATAGGGCGACGAGCAGTCCATCCGGATCTTGCCGTCCCAATCCGCGGTCATGAATCCGAAGGTGGGATCGAGGTCCTTGCTGACGATGGTCGCCTCGAGCCCATACCGATCGATGATCGGCTGATAATAATCGAGCCCCGCTCCTCCGAGCGGATCGATACCGATGGTGACCCCCTCCCGGGCGATGGCCGCCATGTCGACCACATTCGCCAGGTCCGCGACATAGCCGCTGACATAGTCGTGCCGCCGCACATGCTCGCTCTTCAATGCCTTGTCGTAGGCGATCCGGGCGACGCCGGCGAGCCTGTCGGCCAGGAAGGCGTTGGCCTTTCTCTCGATCCAGCCGGTGGCGTCCGTATCAGCCGGGCCGCCGTGAGGCGGGTTGTATTTCAGCCCGCCATCGGCAGGCGGGTTATGCGACGGTGAGATCACGACGCCGTCAGCCATCCCGGACGTACGGCCGCGATTATGGGTCAGAATGGCGTGCGAGACGACAGGGGTCGGCGTGAAGCCCAGCCTCTCGTCGATCATCGTCGTCACGCCGTTCGCGGCGAAGACTTCCAGCACCGTCTCGAAGGCATTCCGGGAAAGCGCATGCGTATCGATGCCGAGGAAGAGCGGCCCGTCGATGCCCTGCTCGCGGCGATAGAGGCAGACCGCCTGAGCGATCGCAAGGATGTGGGCTTCGTTGAACGATCCGGACAACGCCGAGCCGCGATGACCGGACGTGCCGAAGGCAACCTGCTGAGTGCGCTGTGACGGATCCGGTTGGTTGAAATAGGCCTTCGTCAAAGCCGCGACATCGACCAGCATGGCAGGGTCGAGGCGCTTACCGGCAAGCGGATTCACTGAAGCGGTCATGGATCATCCCGGTTGAAGGCAGGCGAATGCTCATCGCTTATAGGGCGCGGCCGGACCTGAGTCGCCGGTGAAAGCGTCCATGTTGCGGCAGACGAGCTACTGCCTGCCGCCTCGCGGTGCCGGTTCAGCCGGCCTAACCGACGGCCATGTCCTTGGCGATGCGCATGAGATATTGGCCGTAGTCACCTTTCTTGAGCTTCTCCGCGAGGGCGACGAGCTGTGCCGGCGATATCCACTTCTGCCGGGCGGCGATCTCTTCCGGGCAGGCGATGCGCAGGCCCTGGCGGCTTTCCAGCGTGCGCACGAACTCTCCCGCTTCCAGCAGGCTGTCCGGCGTGCCTGTATCGAGCCAGGCGAAGCCGCGCCCCATCGACTCGACCGAGAGTTCGCCCCGCTCGAGATAGACGCGGTTGACGTCGGTGATCTCGAGCTCGCCCCGTGGCGAGGGCTTCAGGCTCCTGGCGATCTCGACGACCTGGGCGTCGTAGAAATAGAGCCCGGTCACGGCCCAGCTCGACTGCGGCCGCTCCGGCTTCTCCTCGATCGAGATCGCCTTGCCGGTGCCGTCGAACGCGACCACGCCGTAACGCTCAGGATCGCGGACATGATAGGCGAACACCGTCGCACCCCGGGCCCGCGCCTTCGCCCGCGCCATCATCTCCGGCAGGGTGTGGCCGTAGAACAGATTGTCGCCGAGGATCAGGACCGAGGGCTGGCCGGCGACGAAATCGGCGCCGATCAAATAGGCCTGCGCCAGCCCACCCGGATGCGGCTGCTCGGCATAGGACAGGCTCATCCCCCAGTCCGAGCCGTCCCCAAGCAGGCGCTGGAAATGCGGCAGGTCGTGCGGCGTCGAGATGATCAGAACCTCGCGGATGCCGGCCAGCATCAGCGTCGACAGCGGATAGTAGATCATCGGCTTGTCGTAGACTGGCAGAAGCTGCTTCGACATCGCCAGCGTCATCGGGTGCAGCCGCGTCCCCGAGCCGCCGGCCAGGATGATGCCCTTCATTGTCGTCGATCCATCTGTTGGGTGGTCAGGCAAGCTCGCAACCCGGATCGCGGGCGATGTGCGGGCCAGGGCTGGGTTCAGGTGCGGGCATACACATCCTCGAGCCGGACGATGTCGTCTTCGCCGGTATAGCTGCCCACCTGCACCTCGATCAGCTCGAGGTCGATCTTGCCGGGATTGGCGAGCCGGTGCTTGCAGCCGATCGGAAGATAGATCGACTCGTTCTCGTGCACATGGCTGACCGTGTCGTCGAGCGTGACCTCCGCCGTGCCGCGCACCACGATCCAGTGCTCGGAGCGGTGGAAATGCTTCTGCAGGCTCAGCTTCCCGCCCGGCTTGACGTTGATGCGCTTGACCTGGAAGCGCGCGCCGAGATCAATGCGCTGGTACCAGCCCCAGGGCCGGTACATGCGCAGATGCTCGGAGGCTTCGGGCCTGCCCTGCGCTTTCAGCTGCTCGACCAGCGCCTTGACGCGGCCTGCCTCGGATTTCGGCGCGATCAGGATGGCGTCGCGCGTCGCAATCGCAACCAGATCCTTCACGCCGATGGCGGTGAGCAGCATGTCGTCGCTGCGCAGAAGCGAATCTGTCGTATCGATCGCGATGATCGGTCCCTGCAGGACATTGCCCGCCTCGTCCTTGACCGCCACGGCATGAAGCGAGTCCCAGGCGCCGATATCGGACCAGTCGAAACTCGCGGCCAAGACCCCCGCCTGCCCGGTCTTTTCCATGACGGCGTAGTCGATCGACGTCTTCGGGATCGTGCCGAAGGCGCTCGGATCGAGCCGGATGAAATCCAGGTCGGAGGTTGCCATATCGACTGCGGCGCCGGCTCCTGCCAGAATCTCGGGAGCCCAGCGCTCGAGCTCGTCGATCATCGTTTCAGCGGAAAAGACGAAATTGCCGCTGTTCCAGAGAAAGCCGCGCTCCAGATAGCCTCGAGCCGTCGCCTGATCCGGCTTTTCGACGAAACGCGACAGCCGGCTGGCCCCCTTGCCGGAGAGGGGCTCGCCGGGTTCGACATAGCCATAGGCCGATGACGGCTCGGTCGGCACGATGCCGAGCGTCATGATCAGGCCGGTCGCGGCCAGTGCCCCTGCGGCCGCGCAATCGGCCCGAAAAGCCTCGACATCCTTGACGACATGGTCGGCAGCAAGGGCGACGACCACGGCATCGGGAACCTGCCGCTGCGCAAGCAAGGCACCAACCGCCACTGCCGCCGCCGAATCCCGCCGCTCCGGCTCGAGGACGATGTCGCCGGCGATGCCCAATGCCTGCATCTGCTCGGCCACGACGAAGCGAAACTCCTGGTTCGTCACCACGATCGGCCGTCCGAAGGGCGCGCCCTTCACCCGCAGCAGCGTCGCCTGGAAGGTGGAAAGGCCGTCATCCAGCAACTGGATGAACTGCTTCGGCATGGAATCGCGAGAAACCGGCCACAGGCGCGTTCCGGCACCGCCGGCCATGATCAGAGGCGTGATACTCACTTGCGTCATCAATCCGTTCGACATCACCGGTGCAAGGACCAGCCGCCTATCCCGTGAGATGCGCACGCCCGGAAGCCGTCCACCCGAGGGCGGCACGCACCCGCTCGATAGCTGCATGACCCGCTCTCAACCGTCAACGTCAAAGCCGGTCGACGGTCAATAAGTATGCTTGATGTCGAGGAGGGTCGCGAAGGTGCGGGCCATGATGCGGATGTCGAGCCAGACGCTGGCGTTCTCGACATACCAGAGGTCGAGCCGCACACGCTCCGCCATGGCTTCGACGGTGGGCGTCTCGCCGCGGCTGCCATTGACCTGCGCCCATCCGGTCAGGCCAGGCTTGACGTGCTGACGGTAGGGGTAATCGCCGATCAGTTTCTCGTAATGGGCGTCATGGGCCAGCGCATGCGGGCGCGGGCCGACGATCGACATCTCGCCACGCAGGACGTTCCAGAGCTGCGGCAACTCGTCGATGCTCAGCTTCCGCAGCCATTGCCCGACCCTGGTGACCCGGCTGTCATGGCGGGAAGCCTGGCGAATGGCGTCGCCGTTCTCCAAAACCCGCATGCTGCGGAACTTCAGGATCTGGAAGGGCCTGTTGTTGAAGCCGTTGCGCGTCTGCTTGAACAGGATCGGCCCGGGACTGTCGAGGCGGATGACAACCGCCGTGAGCAGGAGGAGCGGCGCGATCAGCAGCAAACCCGTGGTTGCGACGAGGATGTCGAGACCGCGCTTCGCCGCCCGCTCGGAGACCGTCATCGGTGCCCGATGCATCTCGACGGCGACGACATCATGGGCGAAGCGTTGGCTCGGGCGCATCACCAGATCGCCCAGCTTCGGGTCGAGCACCAGCTTGATCGGCAGCGGCAGGATTCGCAGGCCGCCGATCAGGCGTTCGGCCAGGTCGAGACGGCCGGGGCTGAGCGCCACGACGATTTCGTCGATCTGCGACCCCCGCAACCCTGCCACGACATCCGAAAGGGCGGCAGAGAGTACCGACCTTTCCGGCACGCCGGACGGAACCCTGAAGCGCGCGGCGACCGAAAAACCGAACGGCTCGAGCCTGGGCATGAGCTTCGTCTGATCGAGCGCTTCATCGTCTCCGACAAGTGCGATGCGCCGGGTCGCGAACGCACCGCCGTCGAGCGCACGCCTCATTCGACGATGCCAGACCAGGCGCAGCGCCACCACCAGAGAAAAGCCAAAGACGACGAACGAGATCGTCCCCCCGCGCGAGACCATGTGCCCCGCCTTGAGCGCGAATCCGATCGACGTCACGAATGCCGTTATGGCAACCCACACGGCCAGGCCGTTGGAGACCTGTCGAAGCGGCTGCAGCAGCTCGACCGGCTGGTAGAGCCCTCGCCACTGCATCAGCAGCACGAACAGAACGGCGAACAGAGCTCCCACGGCCAGGGAATCGATCGGGAAGCGAAGCGGGTCACCCCTCGCAACGTCGTAGGCGGCCCCGCACAGGAGGCTCGCCGCCATGATGACCAGAAGGTCGGCAACTGCCACCAGATGACCGGCGCGATCGTACCGAAACCAACGTCTACGCTCGCGACGCACGCCACCAGCGGCGACAATATCGATCGCCATTGAAATATCCCGACACATTGCCCAGTGCCCAGCAACGTTTACGGTTTTTTAAGTTTAATTTCAACGATCGCCCGAAGGAGTACTCCCCATTAGCAACTCCGAAACTTTTTTGCCGAGGCCCGGCCGCATTGCGGCAGAAGCGCTGAGGCGCGCGAATTTCAAGCGCTACAGCGCCCCGCAGGGCAGCCACCTCGGAAGGTTTACGCAACAGGGAAGGTGCCATCGATCACCGGGACATCGCCTTCGCTCGCGGAAAAACATAATAGTATCAATATTTTAATAAAATCGCGGCAGCAGTGTTCGCGACCACGCATGGCGAACTGTGCTGTCGACTGTGCCACTCGTCCTCTTG
Source organism: Allobosea sp. 67-29 (assembly GCF_001898115.1). Classification (GTDB taxonomy): domain Bacteria; phylum Pseudomonadota; class Alphaproteobacteria; order Rhizobiales; family Beijerinckiaceae; genus Allobosea. Next base: position 203,933 of record NZ_MKSQ01000022.1, read on the forward strand.
GATCTTAAGGTCGATGGCGCGTCGCGGACTTGAGAGACTGGCGCAATGTCCGCTGCCCTTTTGAGCGGGCGGCGAAGCAGGTCGGGCCGAAAAATCACAAGACAATAGAGAACACAGAAGGACAGAAAAATAGAGCAAAAGCGCTCGAACGTTTCTAAAAACGCCGACATTTACGCTAGGTTATACACAGATTAAAGCAGAAAATGTGACCATTTTCCTGTTGGAGAAAGCGGCACTCGTACCGACCTTGCTCCCGCCTGTCAGACAGGTTCGTCGCCCATCATCTCGTCTTCGATGATCGGTGCACGGTCCGCGAGTTCAAGGAAGATCGCTGCGCAGGCGAGCCAGACGATACCGAGAGACAGCAGCATGGTTTCCCCGCGACGACTATGCGGCAGGGATAGATCCATTCGTCTTTACAATCGGTATCCACGGCGGGAACGGCGATGGCGGAGCCGGCCGCCGGCCGGCCTGTCAGGCGGCAGCTCCCCTCGTGCCGGTCTCGGCCGCGCGAACGCCGCGACCGACATCGAGATAGGTAAAGCCTTTCGCACGAACCTGGTCTGGCCGGTAGACGTTTCGCAGATCGATCAGGAGGGGAGCTTTCATGGCATCCTTGACGCGATCCAGATCGAGCGCGCGGAAGATGTTCCACTCCGTCACGATCACGGCGGCGTCGGCGCCCGCGACGCATTCATAGGCATCCGAACAGTAGACCACCCCCGCGGGCAGGGCTGCCCTCGCCTGATCCATCCCTTCCGGATCGAAGGCCCGGACAGTCGCGCCGCCGTCCTGAAGCGCGGTGACGATCGCGATGGAGGGCGCGTCGCGCATGTCGTCGGTGTTGGGCTTGAAGGTCAGTCCCAGCACGGCGACCGTCTTGCCACGGACCGAACCGCCGCAGGCGGCGATGACCTTGCGGCCCATGGCGCGCTTGCGCTGGTCGTTGACCGCAGCGACGGTCTCGACGATGCGGGCCGGCGTTCCGAAGTCCTGAGCCGTCTTGATCAGCGCCAGCGTGTCCTTGGGGAAGCAGGAGCCGCCATAGCCCGGGCCGGCGTGCAGGAACTTCGAGCCGATGCGGTTGTCGAGTCCCATGCCGCGTGCCACGTCCTGAACGTTGGCCCCCACCTGCTCGCACAGATCCGCCATTTCATTGATGAAGGTGATCTTCGTCGCAAGGAAAGCGTTGGCGGCGTATTTGGTCAGCTCGGCAGTACGCCGGCTCGTGTTCAGGATCGGCGCGCTGTTGAGATAGAGCGGCCGGTAGACCTCGGCCATGACCTCGCGCGCCCGATCCTCCTCGGCGCCGATCACGATCCGGTCCGGCCGCTTGAAGTCCTCGATGGCCGCCCCTTCGCGCAGGAATTCCGGATTGGAGACCACGGCGAAGGCGGCATCCGGCCGCAATTCCCGAACGATCCGCTCGACCTCGTCGCCGGTGCCGACCGGCACGGTCGATTTGGTGACGATGACGGTATAGTGGTCCAGCGCCTGAGCGATCTCGCGCGTGGCCGCATAGACATAGGACAAATCGGCGAAGCCGTCGCCGCGGCGCGACGGTGTACCGACCGCGATGAAGACGGCATCCGCCTTTGAGACCGGGCCGGCGAGGTCCGTGGTGAAGGAAAGCCGCCCGGCCGCTGCGTTGCTGCGCACGAGCTCGGTCAGGCCGGGCTCGAAGATCGGGATCTCTCCCCGCTTCAAGGCCTCGATCTTGCTTTCCTGCTTGTCGACGCAAACGACCTCATGGCCGAAATCGGCGAAGCAGGCTCCGGACACCAGCCCGACATATCCGGACCCGACCATGACGATCTTCATCTGCAACTCCTGGAAGCGGACCTCTGCTTCGCACCTGCAAAAATAGCATAAGGGAGCACCACGCCAACCGATTTGTCATCCGCGGTGATGACCCCACAGCATCGCGGCTGCTTGTGTTGTTCCTATGAAAGTCGGGATTCCGCCGCCGCCGATGAAATGCTGTCAGGCCCCCGGCCGAGGTCGCATCGCGCCTGCCCGCTTCGCCGGGCGCAACCGTGCTTGCGCGCGCCGCGCGACTGCTGCATGCCTCGCGGATGACCAGCCTCAAATTCGGAACATCCGGCCTGCGCGGCCTCGTCAGCGAACTCGTCGGCCTGCAAACCTACAGCCATGTGCGCGCCTTCTGCGCCATGCTGCGGGAGAACGACGCCGTCGAGCCTGGCGATGAAGTCCTGATCGGCCGCGACCTGCGCTCGTCGAGCCCGCTGATCGCTGCCCAATGCGCGCAAGCCGTCGCCGATGCGGGCCTCGTCCCGGTCGATTGCGGCGCCCTGCCGACGCCGGCGCTGGCGCTGGCGGCCATGAAGCGCGGGATATCAGCGATCATGGTGACCGGCAGCCACATCCCCGATGATCGCAACGGCCTGAAATTCTACCGCGCCTCCGGGGAGATTGAGAAGGCGGACGAGGTCGCGATTCTGGCCTGGCATGCCAAGCTGGCGCTCGACGCCGTTCCCGATGTCTCGGTTGCTGCGACACGGCGCGAAGCCATCGCCGATTACCGCGAGCGCTACGTCGCCTTCTTCGGCAAGGATGTGTTGGCCGGCCTGACGGTCGGAGTCTACCAGCATTCCTCGGTCGGGCGCGACGTGATCTGCGATGTGCTCGTCGCGCTCGGCGCCACGCCTGTCCCGCTTGGCCGCAGCGACCGCTTCATCCCCGTCGACACCGAGGCGCTCCGCACGGAAGACGAGCGACTGGCGCGCCAATGGGCCGTCGACGGGAAGCTCGACGCCATCGTCTCGACCGACGGCGATGCCGACCGCCCCCTCGTCGCCGATGAGACCGGCAGCTTCCTGCGGGGTGATCTGGTGGGGGCGTTGACCGCGCGCTTCCTCGGCGCCGACGTCATCGTCACCCCGGTCACCTCGAACTCGGCGCTCGATCGCCCCGGCCTGTTCGGCAAGGTGATCCGCACCCGCGTTGGCTCGCCTTACGTGATTGCCGGCATGGAGCGGGCACGGGCCGAAGGGGCGCGGATCGTCGTGGGCTTCGAAGCCAATGGCGGCGTGCTGCTGGGCAGCGATGTCGCGATCGACAACCACAGCCTCGCTGCTCTGCCGACGCGCGACGCCCTCTTGCCGATCCTCGCCAATCTCGCTTTGGTCAAGGAGGCGAACAAGCCGTTGAGCGCAATCGCGGCCGAGACCCGGTTCGCCATCGCCCTGTCGAACCGTCTCCAGGATGTCCCGCAAGAGCGCACCTTGGCGCTGATCGCCAGACTCGATGCCGCCGATTCCGATTTTCGAGAGGCGGCCTTCGGCAAGCATGGTGGCGTCACCGCGCGCGACCGGAGCGACGGCTTGCGCCTGACCCTTGGCAACGGCACCACCGTGCATTTCCGCGCGTCGGGCAATGCGCCGGAGCTGCGCGTCTATGTCGAAGCGCCGTCATTTTCGGAAGCGGAAGCGCTGCTCGCCGAGAACCTCGGCTTCGCGGCAGCGCAGACGCGCTGACTCGATCCTCGATCGGCGGCATGGTCGGCCGATCGCCTTGCCAAATCCGTCAAACCGCCGCACTACGGCGTCGTGGCCAAGCCACGTCGCGCATGTCTTGCCAACAGAGTGTCGTGTGAACGGAAGCACGCCTTTCGAACGAATCCTGCTGACGGGCGCCGCCGGTTTCGTCGGCTTTCACGTCACCGAAGCGCTGCTCGATGCCGGGGCGACGGTGCTCGGCCTCGACAATCTCACGCCCTATTACGACCCGGCGCTGAAGCAGGCCCGGCTCGACCGGCTTCTCCCCCGCAACGGCTTCTCCTTCGGGCAGATCGACATCGCCGATTACGATGCGGTGCAGGCCGCCTTCGTCGGCTTCCGGCCGCAGGCGGTGATCCACCTGGCCGCGCAGGCCGGCGTACGCTATTCGCTGGAGAACCCGCGCGCCTATGCCAGCGCCAACCTCGACGGCTTCCTCTCCATCCTCGAGGCATGCCGGCACAATCCGGTCGACCATCTCGTCTACGCCTCGTCGAGCTCGGTCTACGGCGCCAACGCCAAGGTGCCGTTCAGCGAGCATGACGGCGCGGACCACCCCGTCTCGCTATATGCCGCGACCAAGCGCGCCAACGAATTGATGGCGCATTCCTATTCGCATCTTTACGGCATCCCGACCACGGGCCTGCGCTTCTTCACGGTCTACGGCCCCTGGGGCCGGCCGGACATGGCCTATTTCAAGTTCACCAAGGCGATCCTGGAAGGACGGCCCATCGACGTCTACGCCGAAGCGCAGATGAGCCGGGACTTCACCTATGTGGACGATATCCGCGAGGCGATCGTGCGTCTCGCCGGCAAGCCGGCCGAGGCCGATCCGGACTTCGACCCCGCCCGGCCCGACCCGGCCACGGCCGCCGCCCCCTTCCGGATCTACAACATCGGCAACCACACGCCCGTGCGCCTCGACCGCTTCATCGCGGTGGTGGAGGAAGCCTGCGGACGCAAGGCGATCAAGCGGCATTTGCCAGTCCAGCCGGGCGATGTGCCGGCGACCTATGCCGACGTATCCGACCTTGCCGCACGCGTCGGCTTCAGCCCCGATACGCCGATCGAGCATGGCATGGCCCGCTTCGTCGACTGGTATCGTTCGTTTTATCGGGTCTAAACTCGCGGCAGACGAAGCGAAGCGGGCATCAGCGCCAAAGCTTCCGGCCAACGCCTCGAGGAAACGCCCATGTCCCGCCCCCGCAAGACGCCCGAGACCCTGCGCAGCTTCCGCTGGTTCGGCACGAGCGATCTGCGCTCCTTCGGCCACCGCTCGCGCACGCTGCAGATGGGCTTCTCGCATGAGGAGTTCATGGGCAAGCCGGTCATCGGCGTCGTCAACACCTGGTCCGAGGTCAACCCCTGCCACACCCATCTGCGCGACCGCGCCGAGGCGGTGAAGCGTGCCGTCTGGGCTGCAGGCGGCTTTCCGGTCGAGATCCCGGTCATGTCGGTTTCGGAGCAGTATCAGAAGCCGACGACCATGCTCTACCGCAACTTCCTGGCGATGGAGACGGAGGAATCGATCCGCTCCCACCCGCTCGACGGCGTGGTGCTGCTCGGCGGCTGCGACAAGTCCACGCCCGCGCTCATCATGGGCGCCTGCAGCGCCGGCCTGCCCTTCATCTTCGTCCCGGCCGGACCGATGCTGCGCGGCAACTGGGCCGGCAAGGTGCTCGGTTCCGGTGCCGATGTCTGGAAGTACTGGGCCGAGAAGCAGGCGGGCAACATCACCGAGGCGCAATGGCACGACATGGAAAGCGGCATCGCCCGCTCCTATGGCACCTGCATGGTGATGGGCACCGCGGCGACCATGATGAGCCATGCCGAGGTGCTGGGCCTGACGCTCCCCGGCGCCTCCGCCATCCCGGCCGCCGACTCGGCCCACCCCCGCATGGCGGCGGCGGCCGGCAAGCGCATCGTGGAAATGGTCTGGGAGGACCTGACGCCAGACCGGATCCTGACCCGCGAGAGCTTCGAGAATGCGCTGACGGTGCACATGGCCGTCGCGGGTTCGACCAACGCCATCATCCATCTCGTCGCCATGGCAGGCCGCGCCGGCGTACCGCTGACGCCGGACGACTTCGACGCCTTCTCGCGGAAGATCCCGGTGATCGCCAATCTGCGCCCGTCAGGCGATTTCCTGATGGAGGATTTCTTCTATGCGGGCGGACTGCCGGCCCTGCTGAAGCAGCTCGAGAGCAAGCTCCATACCGATGCGATGACGGTGACCGGCAAGCCGCTGGCCGAAACCATCGCGCTTGCCCAGGTCTATGACGACAACGTCATCCGCCCGCTCGACCGGCCGATCTCGACTGCGAACGGGCTCGCCGTGCTCAAGGGCAATCTCGCGCCGGATGGCTGCGTGATGAAGCCGTCCGCGGCCGAACCGCGCCTGCTGAAGCATTCCGGCCCGGCCCTGGTCTTCGAGGATTACGACGCGATGATGCGGGCCGTGAACGACGAGGATCTCGACGTCACGCCCGATCACGTCATGGTGCTGAAGAATTGCGGCCCGGTCGGCGGACCTGGCATGCCGGAATGGGGCATGCTGCCGATCCCGAAGAAGCTTCTGAAGCAGGGTGTGCGCGACATGCTGCGCATCTCGGACGCCCGGATGAGCGGCACCAGCTACGGCGCCTGCATCCTGCATGTCGCACCGGAAGCTTACATCAAGGGGCCGCTCGCGGCGGTGAGGACCGGCGACATCGTCAGCGTCGATGTCGAGGCCCGCAGCATCGCCGTGAGCCTGAGCGACGCCGAAATCGCCGCGCGCCTCGCCGCATGGACGCCTCCCGATCGCGACTATCCGCGAGGCTGGGGCAAGATGTCGGCCGCCCACATCCGGCAGGCCGACAAGGGCTGCGATTTCGACTATCTGGAAGGGACCGCCAAGGTGCCCGAGCCCGAGATCCACTGAAGCCGCATCGCCTCTCACAGCTCCGCGTCGAAGGCGATGTCGTCGAAGGCTGCGCGCACCCGTCCGAGCGCCTGTGCCGTCACATGGGCATAGGCCCATCCCGCCGATGCGGCGACGATGCCGCGATCGGTGCCCTGGATATTGATCTCCTGCGACACGTTGCAGGAAATCGTCGGCAGCGCCCGCATCGTCGCCGGCAGCGGCAAGGTCTGGCGGCACGAGGCCGCAGCCGCCTGATAGGCATCGATCACCACGCTGGCCGCTGGCCGCCAGTGATAGCGCCGGCACAGCATCTGCTCGATGCCTGACGGCCGGGCCGACCAAGCCGTCGCAGTTGCGCCCACCTCCAGCTTGATCCGCGCGAATCTCACGGGGCCGCCGGCCGGGGCGAGGCTCACGGGAAGCGCGCCGCCGTCGCCCACCGCCGGCGTCAGCGTGATCGAGCGCCGGCCTGCACCGGCCGCGATCGTGCCCGACTGGCTGCCGATCGACACGGTGAGATCGCCCCCGCTCAGCCCTTCGACCGAAAGCGTCAGCGGCACGTCCTCCAAGGATGCGAACCCCCATGCCTCCGGCTCGACCGGCTGGACGAGCACGCCGGAACCCAGCGTCGCCGTGAAGCCGGAAAGCGACAGGCTCGCGCCGCCGGCACCCGCCTTCCAGCGGTCGAACCCATAGGCACCGGCGGCCAATGTGCCGCCGGCGAAGCCACGCTGGTCGATCTGCATGTCGCCGTTGATCAGAAGGTTCTGCCCCGCGGCCCAGGATGAACCGGGGAGCGTCACGCTGCCGCTCGCCCCGCCGATAGCCAGGGCATCGTGCCAGACGGAGCCATCCGGGCTGACCTTGACGCGGAAATCCTCGTCGCCCGCGAGGCCGAACTCCGCCCGGCCGGACCAGTTGCTCTGGAACAGCACGCTCGCGGTCGCACCGGCGTTCGCTTTGTTGATCTTGAGGCGGTGGTCGCCTCCGGCATGGTTGAACAGGCTCGCCTCCGCCGAGACGGCGAGCCTGTTGGTCTCGTCCGCCGTGGCGTTGACGCCCCACTTCTCGGCACCGAGCCCGCTGAGCGGGCTGGCGCGTCGCCATTCCGTCCCGGTCCAGAGATTATGTTCGGCCTCGTCGGCGACCCAGGCCTGCCAGCCGGTGCGCGGCGCCAGAAACGTCCAGCCGTCGTCCTCGAACAGCGCAACCTGATCGGCACGTCCCGCGAAGATCCCGCTGCCGCCGGCCGGCACGATATAGGCTGAAAGCGCGGTGGGGCTGGCGGGAGGCTCGGTCTGCGTCCGGCTGTCGACGACGAGATGGATCAACGCGTCGAGGCGCACCAGCGCATCGTTGTGCGTGACATGCTTCTGCGCCTGCCCGGCGGCGAGCAGCGGCAGCGAGAGACGGGGCGTGACGGTCATGGAACCTCGCGGGATCGGACGATGCGAGGCGTCATGATGCAGGCCGGCAGGACACCGGGGATAAGTTCCCGTGACCTCGATCATCGCGCGTCCTGCCGGACGCGACACCAATGATCGATCTCATTGGCGGAGCATCGAATTGCTCCGAAAGATGGATCCCGCTTTTCGGTCCGGTGCCCTAGCCGAAACGCCGGGGGCGCAAGCCGGCGTGGAACCACGAGACCATCGAGTAGATGTCGTAGACCGGCAGCCCCGTCGCCTCCTGGACGGCCGCGGCATAGGGCGGCATGTTGGTGCATTCCAGTACGATCGCGCCGACCTCCGGATGCCGCGCGACCAGCGTCAGCGCGGCGTCCACCACGTCCTGCCGGGCGAGATCGACGTCCATGTCGTCCTTCTCGGCCTTGATCAGCACGCGGAAGAATTCACGCCCGTTTTCCGTGCCCGTCACGGGCGTGTCCAGCGGAGCGCCCGCGGCTTCGAGATGGGCCGGCGTCAGCGTCGCGGCCGATACCGTGACGATGCCCACCCGCTGGCCTGGCGGCAGCGTCGCCTGCACCCACGGCACCTGCATCAGCGAGGAGGTTGCGACCGGCACCTTTACCGCCGCGGCCAGCTCGCGCTGGAACAGCGACAGGAAACCGCAATTGGTGGTGATCGCCTCGGCGCCGAGCCCGACCAGTTCCCTCGCCGCGGCGATGAAGTCCGGCAGCAGCCCCGCCGCGCCCTGCAGGACCACCTTGTCGGGGCTCGCGCCGCCGACCACGCGGTAGAGCACCGGAAACGGCCAGGTCGTGCCGTTGCCCATGTCGCCGGGAATGCGCGGAAAGCGCGCCTGAAGCATCAGGATGCCGAGCGGCACGCCATAGATCGCCTTGCCGCCGCGGGCGACCCGCAGCTCGGACGGGGCATGCGGCGCGGTCGTCATCGGCTCGTCCTCCTGGTCGCTCCCGCATCCGCGAGTCGCTTGCTGCGCAGCGTTATCACGATCGCCACGGCGTCGTCGCGGCCGCGTCATTGCTTTGCCCCTTTCGCAGGCGCATAAAGTCGCGCCTCGCGAGAATTGCCGCTGCGTCGTCTGCGCGTTCTGGCCTATTGTTTGCGTAGCCGCGTTCAAGCCTCGGGATTCTCCTTTCTTGACCGATTCCTTCGACCAACTGCGCCGTTTCGCGACCGTCCTCGGCTGGGGAGCGCTGCTCGTCATCCTGTTCGCCACCCTGTCGCCGCTCGACCTGCGCCCGCACATCCCGGAACTCGGCGCCGATATCGAGCGCTTCCTGGCCTATCTCGCGGCAGGCGGTTTGCTGGCCTTCGCCTACCCGCGCCAGCGCTGGTTCGTGCTGGGCGGCATGGTGGTCTTTGCGCTCGGCCTCGAATGGGCACAGACCTGGGAAGCGACACGCCACGGCCGGCCGCACGATGTCGTGGTCAAGATCCTCGGCACGCTGTCCGGTGGCGGCCTCGCCGTCTCGCTCGACTATCTCGGCCGTCGCCTGCGGCGCCTTGCCTGATGGACCGTGCCGAAACGGAACAGCTGACCGCCGTTTCGTTCCAGCCTGCCCCGGCATAGCCGCGCCGCCCTCACCCGCTCGCGAAAAAAGCTCCGATCCGGATCAGAACGCCGAGGCACGCCTCTTGCCGTAGCCGCGAACGATGCGCGCCCGCCCCATCCGGGTCGTCGCGCCAGACGCCGAGGCGGCCGGGGCTGGATGAAGATGAGCGTTGATCACCTGGGTAGAGCTGTATCCGCTCCGCCGCGCGCCGAGGCGAGCAGCGGGCGATACTGGCTCGGCCCCGTGACCGCCCTGTGCGACGTCGCGGTGGTTGCCGCGATCGCCTACGCGACCTCCGTGCTGAACGATCTGGTCAATCACGACGCGCTCCGGCTCGCCGGCCCGGCCGTGGAGCTCGCCGCGATGCTGGCCTCCCTGTTCCTCTTCGTGAACCTGATGCGCAGCCGCTATCGGATCGAGAACTACCTCTCGGCGCGGGGACAGGTCGCGGCCGCCTTCTCCGCCTGGAACATCGCGATGATCGCGTTCCTCGGGCTGCTGGTCCTGGCCAAGATCGCCGATCACTACTCGCGTGCAGCCATTCTCGCGACCTATGTCGCCGTGGTTCCCGCGATAGCTCTCTGCCGCGCGGCGATCATCCACCTGATCGCGAGCGGGAGCCGCTCCGGGCGCATCACCGCCGAGCGCATATTCCTGATCGGCAGCGAGCGGGACGTGATGTCCTTCGTCCGGAGCTGGAAGCCCTGGAATCTCGGCAGCGCCATCGTCGATGTCGCCTTCCTGCATCCGGCGCGGTCCCACCAGGAGGGGCGGGGAGCTCTCGCCGCCGATCTCGCCGCCGCCGTCGCGAGCTGCCGGACCAAGCGGCCGGACGCGGTCTACATCGCCCTGCCCTGGTCGGAACATGAGACGATCGAGGCCTGCGTCGACGCCTTCATGACCATGCCGGTCGCGATCCACCTCGCGCCCGAGAAGATCCTGAGCCGCTTCGAGCGACCGCACATCGTCAGCACGGGCGCCCTGTCCAGCCTGCGCCTGACGCGCGCACCCCTGTCGCCCGTCGAGATTGCCTGCAAGCGCGGCTTCGACATCGTCATCGCCGCCATCGCGGGCGTGCTGCTGCTGCCGCTGCTGCTCCTGATCGCGCTGGCGATCCGCCTCGACTCCCCCGGGCCCGTGCTGTTCCGCCAGCGCCGCCACGGCTTCAACCAGGAGACGTTCCGCATCTTCAAGTTCCGCAGCATGACCGTGGCAGACGACGGCGCCGTGATCGTTCAGGCCCGGCGCAACGATCCGCGCATCACCCGCATCGGCCGGATGCTGCGCCGCTACAACCTCGACGAGCTGCCGCAATTGCTGAACGTGCTCGCCGGCGACATGTCCCTGGTCGGTCCGCGGCCTCATGCGCTGGCGCATGACCGCGAGTTCGAACGCAAGATCGCGCTTTATGCGCGCCGCCACAACGTGAAGCCCGGCATCACCGGCTGGGCCCAGGTCAACGGCTTGCGCGGCGAGACCGATACCGACGACAAGATGGCCGCCCGCGTCGCCCACGACCTTTGGTATATCGACCACTGGTCCTTCTCGCTCGACCTCCTCATCCTGTTCCGGACGCTGTTCAGCCCAAAGGCCTTCCGGAACGCGGTGTGAGGCGGGCGGGCTCAGCCGTCGTGCCGCATGGCCTGGTAGGCTTGGACCCTATGCCCGTGAATGGCGCCGTGGACGAACTGGCGCATGATCCCGGCGAGTTCCCCGAGCGACCGGGCGACCCGGACGGGCAGCCGCGACCGGGCGGATGCGACATCGCCGGCGACTCCCGGATGGGTGGAGACATAGCGGGCGAAGGTGCCCGGCAGATTGACCAGCCCGGTGTGCAATCCGCAGGAGGCGAATTCCGCGATAAGGGCGCGATGACGCTTCGGTGCGATGTCCGCGATGACCATGTCCGGCGCGCACGCCGCGATCCGCGCCGGTACGGCAGCGGCCGGACCGGCGGGCTCCGCATCGCAAACGCCGACCAGGCGTAATCGCGGCCACCCAGAACGGAGATGGGCGCTCAACGCGTGAACCGTCGCCCGGTCGCTGCCGAACAGGAATACCGCCTCTCCGGCATTCTCGCTGCGGCGCAGCGCCTCCTCGAGCCCCGTGTCGAGCCGGGCGACATCGGCCTGGACGGCGCGTTCAATCTGCTCTTCGATCGAATCCGGCGTCATGCTGCCTCCGCATTGTCCGAGGGAGCGGCAGGGACGCGGCCCCGCCGTCGCAACGGCTAGCAAGCGGCGACTTCGTTAAAACTTTAGTCATCCGTCGAAGCCGGCACGGCTCGTGGATGATGCGTTTTGGGGCAATCCGATCCGGTGCTTGCGCGAGGCCGGACCGGCGGGCTTCAGTGCAGCGCCTTCCAGGCGAATTGGCCGAGCCATCCGAGCAGGGCTGCGATGGCGCCGATCATGGCGAGAAAGCCGGCGATCAGCAGCGAACGGCCGACCAGCAGGCTCATCCTCGTCTCGCCGGCAACGCGATGGTTGTCGTTCGCGGGGCGTGGAATGTCCCGTACGGAGGGCATCCGGATCGGCGCCGTCACGGGCGGCCGGACACGCATCGATCGCATGAGAACCAACTCTTATCGTTAACAATCCGGAAAGACGCTACGCCACCCCTCGATCCAATGCGAGACGCGCGCAAAGCGCAAGCCGAGAAATGACGCAGGGTAAATTTCAAGCGGTCTCGTGACGGCTCGGGTAGCCCCCTTCCGCAAAAGCGCAGCTCCTCGGGGCGCCGGAAGCGGCTTACTCCATCACCATGGCTTGATCGTCGGCGGGGCCGGCCTGCTGGCGCGGCGTTCTCAGCAACGCCAGGAACGGCAGAGCCGCCAGGCACAGCACCATCAGGAGCTTGAAGTCGTCGATATAGGCGATGATCGTCGCCTGGCGCGTGATCACTTCGTCAAGCGCCGCCCGCCCCGCCAGCGTCGTCGGGTCCCAGGCGTGCTTGATCGCCGGCGTCTCGAACACGCGGTTGAACGGCGTCACATAATTGGCGATCTCGGCATGGTTCACCTGCAGGTTGCGGGTCAGCAGGTAGCTGACCAGCGAGATGCCGACGCTGGAGCCGATATTGCGCGAGAGGTTGTAGAGGCCGGTGCCGTCGCCGCGGTATTCGGCCGGCAGCGTCGCGAAGGTGATGGTCGTCAGCGGCACGAAGAGCAGGCCGAGGCCGCCACCCTGCACGAAGCCCGTCAGCATGATGCGCTGCTGCGACACGTCCGGCGTCCAGCCGGCCATGTCGTACATGGCCCAGGCGCTCACGAGCAGGCCCGCGCCCAGCAGCAGGCGCGTGTCGACCTTGCCGATCAACCGTCCGACCACGAACATGCAGGCCATTGTGCCGAGGCCCCGCGGCCCCATGATGATCCCGGCCGTCACCACCGGATAGCCCAGCAGGGTCTGCAGGAACGGAGTGAGCAGCGCGAGCGAGGCCAGGTAGCAGATGCCGACGATGAAGATGAAGACCAGCCCGACGTTGAAGTTCCGGTCGAGGAACATCCGCGGCTTGATGAACGAGTTTTGCGCCGTGAAGGTGTGCACGACGAGAATGTACAGCGCCGCCGCGCAGACGGTCGCCTCGACGATGATCTCGAAGGAATCGAACCAGTCGAGCTGCGCGCCGCGGTCGAGGAAGAGTTGCAGCGCCGCGATCGCGATGCTGAGCGCGCCGAAGCCGATCCAGTCGAGCTTGGCCAGCGCGCTCGACTTGGTCTCGGTGACGAAGATCGAGACGCCTGCCAGCGCCAGAATGCCGAGCGGCAGGTTGATGTAGAACACCCAGCGCCAGGAGATGTTGTCGGTCAGCCAGCCGCCGAGGACCGGGCCCAGCACCGGTCCGACCATCACCGAGACGCCGAACAGCGCCATGGCCTGGCCCCGTTCTTCCGGCGTGTAGATGTCGAGCAGGATGCTCTGCGAGAGCGGCACCAGCGCAGCGCCGAAAAATCCCTGGAGCAGGCGGAAGCCGACGATCTGCGTCAGCGACTGCGCCGCGCCGCACAGGATCGAGGCGACGACGAAGCCGATGATCGCGGCGGACAAGACGCGCTTGCGGCCGAAGCGCGCGGCCAGGAAGCCCGAGGGCGGCGTCATGATCGCGGCCGCGACGATGTAGGAGGTCAGGACCCAGTTGATCTGGTCGGCGCTCGCCGAGACGCTGCCCTGGATATAGGGCAGCGCGACATTGGCGATCGTGGTGTCCAGCGCCTGCATGATGACCGCCAGGATCACGCAAGCCGTGATCGCGCCGCGATTGGCGACGGGCGGCGTCCCGGCCGTGGCGGCTGCACTAGCCATGGCTGGCCTCTTTACCTGGTCTTGCTCTTGCCGAAGGCGTCGGAGATGAAGCTCGGCAGGCCGCGGGCATGGCCGGTGTCGACGTCGAGCGTCACACTCATCCCGGCGCGCAATCGCGGCTCGCCGGCTGGCGTTTCGATCTTCACCCGCATCGCGATGCGCTGCACCACCTTGACCCAGTTGCCGCTCGTGTTCTGCGCGGGCAGCAGAGAGAAGCTCGCCGCCGAAGCGGGGCTGATGCTGTCCACCGAGCCCTTCCAGATCGCGTCCGGATAGGTGTCGACATAGACCTCGGCCTTCTGGCCGGGCTTCACCCAGGTCAGTTCCGTCTCCTTCGGATTCGCCTGGATCCAGACATGGTCGTTGGAGACCAGGCTGAAGGCGTTGGTCGCCGCCTCGAGATACTGGCCCTTCTGCAGCGCCGGCACATTGGTGACGACGCCGTTCATCGGCGCACGCACCGTCGCGTGGTCGAGCTGGCGTTGCGCCTCGGCCCGCGCCGCGACGGCGTCCTTGTAGCGCGGATGCTCTTCGACCGGAGCGTCCGGCTTGCCGTTCAGGCTGGCGGCGATTCCGGCAAGCTGGCTCTCGAGCTGGGAGAGCTTGAGCCGGGCGCTGTCGAGATCGTGCTTGGCCTGGTCGTAGGTCGCTTGCGAGGCCACCGATTTGGTCGCGAGGTCCTGCTGGCGCTTGAAGGCGGTCTCGTAGAAGGCGATGTCGGTATGGGCCTGCTCGATCTGGCTCTGCATGCCCTTGTAGCTGGCCTTCAGCGCCTCGAGATCGTTGCGGACGACGCCGATCTGCGCATCGGCTCGCTCCAGCGCGAAGCGGAACGGCTTGTCGTCGAGCCGGAACAGGACGTCGCCGGCCTTCACCGCCTGGTTGTCGCGGACGTCGATCTCGCTGACGATGCCGGCGACATCGGTCGAAACGCCGAGGATGTCGGCCTGCACATAGGCGTTGTCGGTCGACATCACCTGGCCGCCGGCGACGTAGTAGTAGCCGCCGATCACGAGCGCGACCGGCAGCAGGGCGAACAGGACGCGCCGCGTGCGGTTGCGCCGGTGCCGCGGCGCCGCCGCTTGTGCGGCAGCGGGCGCCTGCATCTCGCCCTGCTCCTTTGCCACCGTTTCGGCTCGCGGAGCAGTTGATCCGTGCGAAGCCGTCGGCCCGGGCGATGTCCTGGCCTCCGGCCGCTTCATCTCCGTCACATTGCCTGGGGAAGCCGGCTCGGACTGGTCATTGGCCGGAGTCTGGGCACCCGTATCGGCCTTTCGGGCTGCATCATCCATTTCGCGTCTGCCTTTCGGCGGCCGGCATCTGGCAGGCGGCCGTGAGATTCGTCTTCATGCGTTCCAGCGTGTCGAGGAGCCGGGCTCGTTCGGCCGCCGGAATCTCCCCGAATGCCTCGGCGCGCGTCAGCTCGCCGAGCGTGCGCATCTCTTCAAGCTTCGGCCCGGCCTTCTCGGTGAGATAGAGCTGCCAGATGCGCCGATCGGTGGCGTGCGGCCGGCGTTCCGCCAGCCCGCAACTCTCGAGCTTGTCGAGAATGCGTCCGACCGTGATCGGTTCGACGTCCATCAGCTCGGCCAGGGCGCCTTGCTGGATGCCGGCGTTGCGGTCGAGATAGGCGAGCACCTGCCATTGCGACCGGGTGAGCCCGAAGTCGCGCGCATGCTGCTCGAAGCGCTTGCGCAGAAGACGCGCGACATCGTGGAGCAGAAAGCCCACGGTCGGCGGCGGCATCTTAGGCGTGCTGGTCATAAGCATCTATATATTATACATGCTCGATCTCGCCAACTGGCGTGGCGGCGGCATGGTGACCTTCTGCCGTGACGTGATGTCGCGGCCGTCGCCTCCGGGAGGAAGCGCCTGCTCAGCCGGGCGCCGCGCGAGGCCCCGTCAAGGCGCGCAGCTCCATCCTCCTCGGCATATCGGCACCGCGCCGCGTGACGGTCACAGCCGCGGCCGCGGTGGCACAGGCGAGCAGGTCCGAAAGCGACGGGAGATCGAGGGCTGCGATCGCGTCCCGGCTCATCCGCCCGGCCTCAACGAGCCACGCCAACAAGGCTGCGTGGAAGCTGTCGCCGGCACCGACCGTATCGACCACCTCGACGGCAAGCCCCGCAGTCGATATCCGCCCCGCCCTGCAGAACGCCGTCGCACCGGCCGCCCCTTGCGTCACGACCACAAGCGCAGCGCCCAGCTCCATCCAGTAGGCCGCCGCCTGCTCGATCGAGACCTGCCCCTCCCAGGCGGTGCGGATATCCTCGTCGCTCGCCTTGATGATCGTCGCCGCCCGATAGAACCACTCCGCCGCCTCGGCCCAGCGCCTCGTGCTCCCGACTACCGCCGGCCGCAGATTGGGGTCGACGCTGATGACGCGCCGCCCGGCTTCGCGAGTGGCCAGCGCGGCGAGCGTCGAGCCGACCGGCTCGACCGCCATGGTATAGGAGCCGAAGGTCAGTGCGGTGATCTCCGGCGGCAGCCCTGCAGGCAGGTCGGCGGGTTCCAGCCAGCGATCGGCGGCGCCTTCCCCGTGAAAGGAATAGGCTGGCTGCCCGTCCGGCGCCGTGACGATGGCCGATATGGTGGTTGGCCTCTCGTCCCGCCTGACCAGAAAGCGCCCGTCGACCCCCTCGCCCTCCAGCCGCTCGGCGAGGAAGGTGCCGAAGCGGTCCCGCCCCAGGCCGCCGAGAAAGGCCGTCGGGACGCCGAGCCGCGCCAGGCCGATCGCCAGATTGAACGGCGAGCCGCCGGCAACCGCTCGCGCGGGCATCTCGCCCGCTTCCGGCGCGGAGACGAAGAGATCGACCAGCGCTTCACCGCAAACCAGGATCATGGACAAGGGCTCCTCGCCCGCTCCGGCACGGGCATCGATGATTTTCGGGAATAGCCAATCGCGGGCAGCGCCGCATCGGCGATCGGTCGCGAGGCGGCAAGCCAGCCGCCCGGGCAATCATAATGACAGATTATGGATGCCATCGAACAAAGCATATGAAGAATGGGCGGCAGCGAATTAATGCTGGCATGGCCCCGTACAGGGCCATCTTGGCAAAGCCGCGCTCGGGCATGTTTCACCAGCGGACCGACCGTGCCGGTGAACCGCTCCGGCGTTTCAGTCGATCAGGAATATCCGTGTCACGCATCGTCACAGTCGCCGCCGCTCAGTTGGGCCCGATCCAGCGGGCGGACAGCCGCGGGCAGGTCGTCGCCCGCATGATCGCACTCATGGAGGCGGCCGCTGCGCAAGGGGCGGACTTCATCGTCTATCCCGAGTTGGCGCTCACCACGTTCTTCCCGCGCTGGTATCATGAGGACCGTGCAGCGGCGGATCACTGGTTCGAGTCGCGCATGCCTGGCCCGGAAACGCAGCCGCTCTTCGATAAGGCAAAGCAGCTCGGCATGGCCATGAGCTTCGGCTATGCCGAGCTCACGCCGGAAGGACGCCATTTCAACAGCTCGATTCTGGTCGATCGCAGCGGCCGCATCGCCGGCAAATATCGCAAGGTACACCTGCCGGGCCATGTCGAGCTCGACCCCGAGCGCACGCACCAGCATCTCGAAAAGCGCTATTTCGAGCCCGGCGACCTCGGCTTCCCGGTCTGGGAGTTCGAGGGCGGTCTGGTCGGCATGGCGATCTGCAACGACCGTCGGTGGCCCGAGACCTATCGCGTCATGGGCCTGCAGGGCGTCGAACTGGTCGTGCTCGGCTACAACACGCCTTCGGCCAACTCCCAATCTCCCAACGAAACGACGGCGGACCGGCTGTTCCACCATCGTCTGTCGGTGCAGGCCGGCGCCTACCAGAACTCGACCTGGGTCGTGGCCGTCGCCAAGGCCGGCGACGAGGACGGCCACCATCTCTTCGGCGGCACCCTGATTGCGGCGCCGGACGGCAAGATCGTCGGCGAGCTCGACCATGAAGAGGACGGCGTGCTGGTCCATGCCTGCGATCTCGACGAGACGCGCTTCGGCAAGGCGACGATCTTCGATTTCGCCCGCCATCGCCGCGTCGAGCACTACGGCCTGATCACCGAACGGACCGGCGTCGGCGCTCCGCTCGGAAAACCCGAAGGTGCCTGAACTCTCCCAATGCGCCATGCGCGGCCGAAACCGCCGGGCGGCTGCACGCTGGACAGCGGCAAGGCCAGGATGAAGACGGAACTGCGCGTCGCGCTCGGCGACAGGCTCTACGGCATCGAGCGCCCGTGGGGCGCCCTGCCTGCAACGTCGGGTCGGATCACCGATCTCACGGTCGGCAAGGACGGGCTGGTGCATGTTCTTTTGCGCCGCGACAGCGCCGTCGATCCCGAAGGGCCGTGCCTCGTCACGCTCGGGAATGACGGCTGCTTCATCCGGAGCTGGGGCGAAAGACTCTGCGTCGACGCCCACAAGATCGCGACGACGCCCGACGACGGCCTCGCCATCGTCGACCGCGATGCCCATCGCATTTTCTTTTGCGACGCCGAAGGCCATGTTCGTCAGCAGATCGGCGAGAGCCACCGGCCAGGCCGGCCCTTCAACCACCCCAGCGACATCGCCTTCGCACCCGATGGCGGCTTCTACGTTACCGACGGCTACGGCAACGGCCGCATTCATCGCTTCGATGCCGGCGGCAGGCTGATCGCGAGCTGGGGCTCGGTCGGGACGGCTCCGGGCGCCTTCCTGACGCCACACGGCATCTGCGTGCTCGGCGACGGGCGCGTCATCGTCGCCGATCGCGAGAATAGCCGCGTGCAGAGCTTCACCGCCGAGGGCGAGCTTCTGGCGGTCTGGGATGCCTTCCTGCGCCCGCAGGATGTCGTCGCCGATGCCCAGGACCGCATCTATGTCTGCGATTCCATCCCGACGCTGAGCCTGCTTTCGGCGGATGGCGCCCTGCTCGGCCGCTGCCGTCCCGTCCTCAACGGTGCGCATGGCCTGTGGCTCGGACTGGCCGGCGACATCTTCCTCGCCGAGACCAGTCCGAACCGCATCACCCGCCTCTTCCAAATCGCGCCCTGACGCGGGCGCCCCGCCGCTGCCTCACGCGGCCGACATCGCCGTGCGGTTCTGCAGCCGCGAAACCAACCGTACAAAGGGCCAGAACATCAGGAAGTAGACGATCGCCGCCGCGATCAGCGGCGTCGGATTGTAGAGCAGGCCCTGGGCGAGCTGGGCCGAGCGCAGCAGCTCCTGCAAAGCCACGGCCGAGGCGATCGAGGTCTGCTTCACCAGTTCGACGGTATTGCTGATCAGATCGGGCAGCACGTTGCGCGTACCCTGAGGCACCACAAAATAGGCCATGCTCTGGAACCAGCTCAGCCCTGTCGAGCGTGCCGCCTCGCGCTGGCCCTTCGGCACGGACTCGATGCCGGCACGGAATATCTCTGCGAAATAACTCGAACCATTCAGCGTCAGAGCCAGCACGGCTGCGGTAAACTCGTTCAGCTTCAGGCCAAGGAACGGCAGGCCGAAGAAGATGAAGATCAGCAGCACAAGCGGCGGGATGGCACGCAGCACATCGACATAGGCGATCAGCACGAAGCGCAGCAGCTTGCTGGGGACGTCCTGTGCCATCGCGATAGCGATCCCGGTGAGCACCGAAAGGGGCACGGCGACCGCAGCCAGAGCCAGGGTCATCCAGAAGCCCTGCAGCAGCAGCGGCCAGACCTGGGCGAGAATGTCGAGATTCAGGAAGGTGGTGACGAACTCGTTCATCACGACCTCGGATGGGCATAGGCGTGTTCCAGCCAGCGCGTGAAGCGCACGAACGGCAGGAACAGCAGCAGAAAGAGCAAAGCACCGACGGTCAGCGCCGTCGGATTGGCGACATTGGACTGGATGCTCGAGGTGACGTTGAGAAGTTCCGGCACGGCTACGACCGAGCCCAGCGTCGTGCCCTTGCTGATGCCGATGGCGCGGTTGGTCAGCGGCGGGATCGAGATGCGCACCACCTGCGGCAGCACGATGTAGGTCAGTGTCTTGCTGAAGCTGAGGCCGGTCGAGCGCCCCGCCTCCCACTGCCCTTTCGACACGGCGTTGATCCCCGCCCAGAAGATCTCCTCGGAAAAGGCCGAGAGCACGATCGCCAGGGCCAGCACCGTCGCCGTGAACGGCTCCAGCACCAGTCCGAAATAGGGCAGCGCGAAATAGGCCAGCACGATCAGGACGAGCTGCGGGATCGCCCGGAAGAAGTCGATGTAGAAGATGATCAGCCAGTTCAGCGGCCGGATGCCATAGAGCCGCAGGATCGCCAGCGCGAGCCCCAGAGGAATGCCGATGACGACCGTCAGGATCGACATCTCGATGGTGATGAGGAAGCCGCGCAGGATGTCGGGCCAGTAGGCCGACATGAGCGAGAAATCGAAGAAATAGCGGACGATCTGGTCCATGGCCGTCCGTCAGCCGTGCGAGCGCATCACGAAGTCGCGGATGCGCTGGTGCTGCGGGCTGACGAGTATCTCCTGCGGCGTGCCTTCGGCCAGGATCGCGCCGTGATCCATGAAGACGACGCGGTCGGCGACATCGCGCGCGAACTTCATCTCATGCGTGACCACGATCATGGTCATGCCCATCTCCTTGGTGCGGACCATGACGTTCAGCACCTCGCCGACGAGCTCCGGATCGAGCGCCGAGGTCGGCTCGTCGAACAGCATGACCTGCGGCTCCAGTGCCATCGCGCGGGCGATGCCGACGCGCTGCTGCTGGCCGCCGGAGAGCTCGGCCGGATAGGCGTCTGCCTTGTGGGCGAGGCCGACGACGTCGAGATGGTGGCGGGCCTTCTGTTCGGCCTCCGCCTTGCCGAGGCCGACGACCTTGCGCAGCGCCAGGGTGACGTTCCCCAGCGCCGTCTTGTGCGGGTAGAGATGGATGCCCTGGAAGACCATGCCGATGCCGCGGCGCAGGCGGTCGAGATCGACCTTGGGGCCGGTAACCTCCTGCCCGCCAAGGCGGATCGTGCCCGCCGTCGGTTCCTCAAGCCGGTTGATGCAGCGCAGGCAGGTGCTCTTGCCCGAACCGGAGGAACCGACGATCACGACGGCCTCGCCCTTGCCGACCTTGAGGTCGACGCCGCGCAGAACCTCGACATTGCCGAAGCTCTTGCGCAGCCCCTCGATCGAAACGATCGCATCGGGCGACGCGGCCGTCATGGCGGGCTGCCTCACTTGCACTCGGCCTTGTGCTCGGTGGCGTCGTAGCCTTCGAAGCCCGGTGCACCCGTGCCCGGATAGACCGTCGCGGTCGAGGAAGCGGCGTCCGGCTTCACGCCGAACCACTTCTCATGGATCTTCGCGAGCGTTCCATCCGTCTTCAGGCACTCCAGCGCCAGCTCGACCTTGGCGCGGAAGGCCGTATCCTCCTTGCGGAAGGCGATGCCGAAGTTGTTGCCGCTGTTCAGCACGAAGGCGACCTCGGCCATCGGCGTCTGCGTCGCGACGTAGCGCGAGACCGGCACGTCGGCGACATTGGCGAAGGCGCGCCCGATCATCACGGCCTGCACCGCGTCCGCGTTCTTGTTGTAGCGCTGGATGGTGTACCCGTACTTCGCCTCGTTGTCGGTCAGCCACTTGTCCGAGATCGAGCCGTTGTTGACCGTGATCGCCTTGCCCTTCAGCTCGTCGAGGCTGGCGATCTTGCCGCCTTTCTTGACCAGGAAGCCCAGCCCCGTCGGCATGTAGGGCTCGCTGAACAGCATCTGCGCGGCCCGTTCCTTGGTGATGTTGGTCGGCGCCGGAATCATCTCGTAACGCTTGGAGAACAGGCCGGCGAAGATCGCCGAGAAGTTCGAATCCGTCACGTCGATGCCCGGGCGCCCGAGCTTCTTGGCCAGCGCCGCCGACATGTCGTAGGTGAACCCGGTGATCTCCCCGGCTGCGGTCTTGAAGCAGAACGGCGCGAAACCCAGGTCGCAGGCGACCTTCAGCTTCTCGTTCTGCGGGTGGTCCGCGTCCTGCGCCATGGCCGGCACCGTTACGAGGACGGCCAGAGCCAGCCCTCCGATGGCGGCGCGCGCCTTCCCGATCGAATTCAGTGTCATGCTTCCCGCTCCCGTTTTGCGACGGCCCGCCGCGATTGCCGCACCCCTCTTCTTGCAACAATCCCGCCAGCTCTGGAGCGAAGCCTAACAGGCTGGAATCATGCCCTGCCAATTATTTGTTGTCGGGCTTCCATAACCTCATGTTAAGCGGACTCGCCGGTCTCCGCCGCTTTTGGCAGGGCGGGCACCATCCCCTTCAGGATCTCGACGAAGGCGCCCGCCGTCCGCGACAGCGGTTCGAAACGAGGCGTCAGCAGATGGGCGCGCACCCGTGCCTTGGGCGCCAGCGGACGCGACACCAGCTCCGGCCATGTTCGCCCCCGCAGCACGAACTCGTCGACGACGGCGACGCCCGCCCCGGCCCGAACCATGGCGCAGGCGACCGGCGTGAAGCGGACGACCGTGCTGATCCGCAGCGGCGCGGACTTGAGGGCGAGCGCGCGCCCGACGATGTCGCCATAGGGCGTCTGTGGTCCGAAGCCGATCAGCGGGTGCGGAGCGAGATCGGCCGGGCGGACGACGCGCAACCGCGCCAGCGCGTGATCTCGCGGCATGATCACCATCAGGCGCCCCTCGGTCAGGACCTCCGTGTCGAGCGTGGGCTCGTCGACCGGCAGGATCGAGACGCCGAGGTCCGCCCGCCCGGCCACCACCTTGGCGACGATCTCCAGCAGCGTCAGCACCTCGAACTCGACCCGCAGATCGGGAAAGCGCTCGCGCAGTCGGGCGATGGCGTCCGGCACCAGCGCCTGGCCGACGCTCGGGCTCGCGACGATCCGCACCGAGCCGGTGCCGCGCTCGCGCAGTTCGTCGGCGAGCTCGTTGACCCGCACGACGCCCTGATGGACCTGGTCGACCTCCTGGAAAAGGCGACGTGCCTCCGGCGTCGGCTGCACGCGGCCGCGCACGCGCTCGAACAGGCGCAGCGCCAGACGATCTTCCGTGTAGGCCAGGAGACGGCTGATCGCCGGTTGCGAGACGGAGAGCAGCCGGGCGGCGCCGCTGATCGAGCCGGTGATCATGATGGCCCGGAAGACTTCGATCTGCCGGAGATTGAGGCGCATGGAAATAACATCCGATTATGGTCGGCCGCATAATAAGCATGATTCATTTCGCGCCTAGCGCTCTAAGCTCGGCTCTACCGGCAACGACCGGGGCATGAGGGACGAGGCTGGCCGATGAGACGCTTTCTGACGAGCAGGGATGTCGAAGCCGCGGTTGCCGGCGGCTCGGTCTTCGCGGCGGGCGGCGGCGGCTGGGCCGATCACGGCCGCATGCTCGGCACCGCCGCGGTCAATACCGGCAGGCCAGAGCTCGTCACGATGGACGAGATTCCCGACGACGCGATCATCGCCACCGCCGCTGCGATCGGCGCCCCCGGCGGCACGACCGAGTGGGAGATGTGGGGCATCGACTATGTCAAGGCCGTGCAGCTCCTGCAGGAGGCCCTGGGCAAGCCGATCTACGGCCTGATCATCGGACAGAACGGCATGTCGAGCACGCTGAACGCCTGGCTGCCGAGCGCGATCCTCGGCGTGAAGGTGGTCGACGCGGTCGGCGACATCCGCGCCCATCCCACCGGCGACATGGGCTCGATCGGCCTCGCCAACAGCCCGGAGGCGACGATCCAAGTCGCGGTCGGCGGCAACCGCTCGAAGAACCAGTATATCGAGCTGGTGACGCGCGGCGCGACCGCCAAGGTCTCGCCGATCCTGCGCACGGCCTCGGACATGTCGGGCGGCTTCATCGCCTCCTGCCGCAATCCCGTCTCGGCGGCCTATGTCCGCAAGAACGCCGCGCTCGGCGGCATCTCGATGGCGCTGGCGCTGGGCGAACGCATCCTTGCCGCCAAGCCGAAGGGCGGCAGCGCCGTGATCGACGCGATCTGCGACGAGACCGGCGGCTCGATCATCGCGCGCGGCACCGTAGCGAAGAAGGACGTGCGCTACACCAACGAGGCCTTCGATATCGGCACGATCCAGGTCGGCACCGGGGCTGCTGCCCGCACTATCCATGTCATGAACGAATACATGGCGGTGACCGATCCCGACGGCGCCCGCCATGCCTGCTTCCCGGACGTGATCACCACGCTCGACACCGACGGCCAGCCGGTCAGCTCCGGCCATGTCCGCGAGGGCATGGAGCTCTCGGTGCTGCGCGTGCCCAAGAACAAGATCCCGCTGAGCTCCAGCGTCACCGACCCCAGCGTCTACCCGATCGTGGAGAAGGCGCTCGGCATGAACTTCACCGATTACGCGCTCGGCCGGGAAAGCTGAGCGCACATTTCCGCCGACACGCAGGATAACCGGATACCCCGACCATGAGCGATTTCGACCTCGTCCTTCGCGGCAATATCGTGCTGTCCGATCGGATCATCGAGGACGGCTATGTCGCCGTCAGCGGCGGCAAGGTCGGCAAGGTCGGCCAGGGCACGCCGCCTTCGGCCCGCGAGACCCAGGATTTCCGGGGACAGTGGATCATCCCCGGCGTGATTGACGGGCAGGTCCATTCCGGCAGCCAGGCCAATCATGAGGGCATCGGCATGTGCTCGCGGGCGGCTGCCGCCGGCGGCGTCACCGTGATGGTCGACATGCCCTATGACGAGCCTGAGCCCGTCACCAACGCAAAACTCTTCAACGAGAAGGTCGCAGTCGTCGAGCGCGATGCGCATGTCGATGTCGCGCTCTATGCCACGATCACCATCGAGAACGGCCTACATGCCATTCCAGGCCTGGTCGAGGCCGGCGCCTGCGCCTTCAAGTTCTCGACCTTCGAGGCCAATCCGACACGCTTTCCCCGCATCGGCGACGACACGCTCTACGAAGCCTTCAAGCTGATCGAGCCAACCGGCCTGCTCTGCGGCGTCCACAACCAGGACCAGGAGATGACCCGGCGCAATATCGCCCGGCTGATCGAGGCCGGCGATACAGGTCCCGACGCGTTCCTGCGCGCTCATACGCCGCTGATCGAGAACCTCGCCACCGCCCGCATCTACGAGATCGGCGCCGAGACGGGCGCCCGGGCGCACGCCGTTCATGTCTCGACCTCGCGCGGCTTCGAGATCTGCAACATGTACAAGCGTGCCGGATACAAGGCGACGGTCGAGAGCTGCGTGCAGTATTTCATGCTCAATGCCGAGGAGCACGGCCCGCGGTTCGGCGCCAAGATCAAGCACTACCCGCCGATCCGGCCGAAGGCCGAGAGTGACCTGCTCTGGAGCCATCTCGCCGCCGGCCATTGCGACTTCATCTCGTCGGACCACGTCTCCTGGGGGCTGGAGAAGAAGGGCGACCCGATGATCTTCAAGAACACCTCGGGCGGGCCGGGCATCGAGACGCTGCTGCCGGCGCTCTGGACCGGCTGCGAGGAACACGGCCTGTCGCCGACCATCGTGGTGAAGCAGCTCTGCGAAGGGCCGGCCAAGGCGTTCCTGCTCGCCGACAAGGGGCGGCTCGAAGCCGGCGCCGATGCCGATATCACCGTGCTGGAGCCCGGCCGCTTCATCCACGACCCCAGCAAGAGCCTCTCGGCGGTGAAGTGGAGCTCGATGGAGGGCCGCGAATTCCGCGTCCGCGTCGCCGCGACCTATGTGCGCGGTCAGCTCGCCTGGGACGGCAAGGCGATCAGCAACAAGGCCGGCGACGGCCGCTTCCTGCGACCGGCGGCGTGACGGCCATGGCGATCGATCAGGACCGGCTCTGGCGCCGCATCGAAGCACTCTCCGAGATCACCGACCCGGAGCGCCCCTGGACGCGCCGCTCCTTCACACCGCGCTTCCTCGAAGGGCGCGAATGGCTGGCGGCGGAGTTCCGCGCGGCCGGGCTGGAGACGGAGCTCGACGCCGCCGGCAACCTGATCGGCCGACTGGCTGGCGCAGATCCCACACTGAAGCCGATCCTGATCGGCTCGCATTCGGACACGGTGCCCTCCGGCGGTCGCTATGACGGCATCCTGGGCGTGCTCGCCGCGCTGGAAGTGGCGCAGAGCTTCAGCGAGCGCGGCGATCGCCTGCGTCATACGCTGGAGGTCGTGGACTTCCTGGCAGAGGAGCCGAGCGAATTCGGCCTCTCCTGCATCGGCAGCCGCGCGCTCGCGGGTACGCTGAGCGAGGAGCATCTGGCGCTGATCCGGCCCGACGGCATAACGCTGCGCGAGGGCATTGCCTTCGTCGGCGGGCAGCCGGCGGAACTGGCCTCGGTCAGGCGGCCGGCGGACGGCATCGCGGCCTATGTCGAGGTCCATATCGAGCAGGGCCGCGTGCTGGAGAACGAGCGCATCCCGATCGGCATCGTCACCGATATCGTCGGCATCCGCCGCGAGCGCATCATCGTCACCGGCCGGGCCGACCATGCCGGCGCGACGCCGATGCCGCTCCGGGCCGATGCGCTGGTCGGCGCCGCCAAGCTCGTCGAGGCCGCCTATAAGCGCGCGCTCGCGACTTCGCGCGACAACCAGCCGCTCGTCGCGACTTTCGGGCGCATCGAGGTCAGCCCCAATGCGGCGAACGCCGTGCCCGGAGAGGCCGTGATGACGCTCGAAGTCCGCTCCGGCAACGAGGCGGCGGTGAAAGCCTTCGGCGAGGCGCTGGTGCGCGATCTGCGCCCTGCCCTCGAAGACCTGCGTCTCACGATCGCGGTCGAGCCGATCAGCCATGTCGCGCCGACGGCCTGCGCGCCGGAGGTTCGCACGGCAATCGCCAATGCCTCGGCTTCGCTCGGACTCGCGACGCGCGACCTGCCGAGCGGTGCCGGCCATGACGGCGTCCATATCGCCTTTATCGGCCCGGTCGGCATGATCTTCGTCCCCTGCCTCGAAGGCCGCAGCCATGCGCCGGAGGAATCGATCACGCCGGACCAGGCCGGGAACGGCGCCCGCGTGCTGGCCGAGACGGTGCGCCTGCTCGACACCGAACTGGGGTGAGACGATGGACTGGGCCGCAAGCGATCTTGCCGAACGCGATCTCTACAAGCTCCTGGTCAGCACAGTGCTGCCGCGCCCGATCGCCTTGGTCACCACCGTCGATGCGCAGGGGCGCGCCAATGCCGCGCCCTTCAGCTTCTTCAACGTCTTCAGCCATGCGCCGCCGCTGGTCGTGCTCGGCATCGACGGCCGCGGCGGCAGCGACGAGCCCTTGAAGGACACCATGCGCAACATCCGCGAGACCGGCAGCTTCGTAGTCAATCTCGTCGACCGTGCCATGGTCGAAGCCATGCAGGTCTGCGCGATCGATTTTACCGACGGCACCGACGAGATTGCGGCCGCGGGCCTCGCCACTGCTCCCGGCCGCTCCGTTCCCGCACCGCGCCTTGCGGTCTCCCCCGTCCAGTTCGAATGCCGCGAGACCGTCTCGCTCTCGCTCGGTACGCGCCATCGCAATCTCGTCGTCGGTGAGATCGTCCATCTCCACATCCGCGACGGCCTCGTCGACGAACGCCTGCATGTCGATATCGACGCACTCGATCTCGTCGGCCGGCTCCACGGCGCCGATTGGTACGTTAGCCTGCGCGACCGTTTCCAGGTCCCGCGCCAGACCCTCGCAGGTTGGCAGGGCCGGATGGGCGGCAAGCCCGGAGGAGAAGCGTCGTGAGCGGCACGATCTACGTCATCAATCCCAACTCGACCGAGCGCGTGACACGGGAGATCGAGGCCGCCATCGCGCCGCTGCGCATGGCCGGCGGCCCGCCGATCACCTGCCTGACACTGGCCGAAGGCCCGCCTGGCATCCAGTCGCAGCGCGATGCCGATGGGCTGATCCCGGCCTTGCTGAGACGAGCGGCCGGGCTGGAGGACGGTGCAGCCGCCTTCGTCGTCGCCTGCTTCTCGGATCCCGGCATGCACGCCCTGCGCGAACAGAGCGAAAGGCCCGTTCTCGGCATCGCCGAAGCCGGAGTGTTGACCGCCCTGACGCTGGGGCCGCGCTTCGGCATCATTGCCATGCTGCAGAATTCGATCCCGCGCCATCTGCGCTATCTCGGGGCCATGGGGGTGATGGGGCGTTTCGCCGGTGACCTGCCGGTGAATCTCACCATCGCCGAGATGGCCGACGATGCGCTGACGCTCGGCCGCATGGTCGCCGTCGGACGCAGCCTGCGCGACACCCATCATGCCGACGTGCTGGTGATGGGCTGTGCCGGCATGGCGCGCTTTCGCGAGCCGCTGGAGCGCGAACTCGGCATACCCGTCGTCGAGCCGACGCAGGCCGCCGTGACCATGGCGATCGGGCGCGTGCAGCTCGGCTGGGGCGGCCGCCCCCTCCGCAAGGACTGAATCATGGACGATCTGGTTGCAGAACTCGCCGGGGCCCTCGGCGAGGCGAATGTTCTCGTCTCCGCGGAGGAGAAGGCGCCGTTACTGTGCGACTGGCTCGGCAAGTATCGCGGCGCCGCGCGCGCCGTCATCCGCCCGGGCTCGACCGCGGAGGTCGCCGCCGCAATGCGCATCTGCGCACGCCACAACGCACCGGTCGTTGCCCAGGGCGGCAATACCAGCATGTCCGGCGGCGCGACGCCCGACAACTCCGGGCGCGCCGTCGTCCTGTCGCTCACGAGACTGAATAGCATTCGCAATATCGATACGGTCGGCAACACCATCGCCGTCGACGCGGGCGTGGTTCTGGCGAAGGTGCAGCAGGCGGCGGAGGAAGCCGGGCGGTTCTTCCCGCTCAGCCTCGGGGCCGAGGGCAGCTGCACCATCGGCGGCAACCTCGCCGCCAATGCGGGAGGCGTCGCCGTGCTGCGCTACGGCACGATGCGCGAACTCACCCTCGGTCTCGAGGTGGTCCTGGCCGATGGGCGCATCTGGGATGGGCTGACGTCGCTGCGCAAGGACAATACCGGCTATGCCCTGCGGGACCTCTTCGTCGGCTCCGAAGGCACGCTCGGCATCATCACCGGGGCGGTGCTCAAGCTCTTTGCGCCTCTCCGCGCCCGCGCCACAGCCTTCGTGGCGGTCCAGGACATCGACGCGGCATTGGCGCTGCTGGCGGCGATCCGCAACCGCTGCGGCGACCGGCTGACGGCCTTTGAGTTCATGACGGGTGACTGCCTCGCCCTGATCCTGCGCCACGCGGAGGGGATAAGGCTGCCGCTCGCCGCGATGCCACCCGCTGCGGTGCTGATCGAATTGTCGGATCAGGACGACGAGACCGCCCTCGGCGAAAGGCTCGAGGCGACGCTGATCGGCGGGGTCGACGCCGGCCTCGTCATCGACGCAGCCGTGGCGCAGGACGGCATGCAGGCCAGGGCATTCTGGCGCGTCCGCGAAAGTATCTCCGAGACGCTCGTGCGCGCCGGCAAGGCCGCCAAGCACGACGTCTCCATGCCGATCTCGGCCATGGCCGAGTTCGTCGCGGCCACGGAAGCAGCCGTGCGGGCGGCGGCTCCGGGGGTCCGCCCCATCGTCTTCGGGCATCTCGGCGACGGAAACCTGCACTACAACCTGCTGCCGGCCGAGGGGCAGGACCCGGCGGCTTTCGCGGCGCTTGCGCCCGAGCTCACCCGTATCGTCCATGACGAAATCGGCCGCCGCCGCGGCTCGATCAGCGCCGAGCACGGCATAGGCCAGTTGCGCGTCGACGAGATGCCGCTGCGCAAGACGCCGATCGAGCTCGAGCTGATGCGCTCGCTCAAACACTTGCTCGACCCGGCGGGCCTGCTCAATCCCGGCAAGCTGCTGCCGGCCGGCCCCTGCCCTCTTGCCCCAGAAACTGAGGACGATCATGGCTCTGCTCGATGAAACCGCGAAGGGTGTCTACGTCATCGCGGTGACGCCCTTCACCGAAACCGGCGCGCTCGATCTCGACAGCACCGACCGCATGGTCGATTTCTACCTGGAGAAGGGTGCGACCGGCCTCACCGTGCTCGGCATGATGGGCGAAGCGCCCAAGCTGACGGCCGAGGAATCCCGCGTCTTCGTGCGTCGCGTGCTGAAGCGCGTCGATGGCCGCGTGCCGGTCGTCGCCGGCGTCTCGGCGGCGGGCTTCGCCGCGATGGCCGAGCTTAGC
Organism: Allobosea sp. 67-29; assembly: GCF_001898115.1. Classification (GTDB taxonomy): domain Bacteria; phylum Pseudomonadota; class Alphaproteobacteria; order Rhizobiales; family Beijerinckiaceae; genus Allobosea. Next base: position 233,665 of record NZ_MKSQ01000022.1, read on the forward strand.
GAGAGCGTGATGGGCGACGGCGCCGCCGGCGTCATGGTCGCACCGCCCTCCAATCTGCGCACCGACGACCAGATCGTCTCCTATTACGCGATGGTGGCACAGACGCTCGGCCCGAAGACGCCCTTCGTGCTGCAGGATTTCCCGCTGGTGACGCAGGTCCAGATCACGCCGGCCGTGATCCTGAAGATCGTCGCCGCCCATCCGTCCTGCGTCATGCTCAAGCACGAGGATTGGCCGGGCCTCGCCAAGATCTCGGCGCTGCGCGCGGCCAGCGACCAGGGCGGCCGGCGCATCTCGATCCTCGTCGGCAATGGCGGCATGTTCCTGCCGGAGGAACTGTCGCGCGGAGCCGACGGCGCCATGACCGGCTTCGCCTATCCCGAGATGATGGTCGATGTCTGGAAGGCGCACAGCGCCGGAAGCGTCGAGCGCGCACATGACCTCTTCGACGCCTATCTGCCGCTCGCGCGTTACGAGCAGCAGCCGGGCCTCGGTCTCGCCATCCGCAAATATACGCTGGCGAAGCGTGGCGCGATCGGCTCTGCCGCCCTGCGCAAGCCGGGCGGGGCATTGTCCAAGGCGGACATCGCCGATATCGAACGGCTGATCGCGCGGCAGGAGCAGCGCCTGAAGGAGATCGGCTGATGGATCTGGGCCTCGTCGGAAAGCGCGCGCTCGTACTGGGCGCGAGCCGCGGACTCGGCGCCGCGATCGCGCGGAGCCTTGCGGCCGAAGGAGCGCACGTTATCGCCGCGGCGCGCGGCAACGATGTGACCGACGGCTGGATCGCGGCGCTGCCGGCCGAGCAGCGCGCTCGCGCCCGCGCGGCGAAGCTCGATCTCGCCGATCTCGCCTCGGTCGATGCGCTGGCGGACAAGCTCGTCGCCGAGGGTGGCGTCGATATCCTCGTCGGCAACTCGGGCGGTCCCCCGCCCGGCGAAGCGCGCGATGCCAGGCGGGACGACTGGCTGAAGCACTTCGAGGCCATGGCCGCGAATCTCTTTCATCTGGCGCAACGCCTGCTGCCAGGCATGGCGGAGCGCGGCTTCGGCCGGATCGTCACCATCGCCTCCTCCGGCGTCGAGCAGCCGATTCCGAGGCTGGCCTTGTCCAACGGCATCCGAGCCGCCGTCGTCGGCTGGTCGAAGACTTTGGCCGCGGAGGTCGCCGGCAGCGGCGTCACGGTGAATGTCGTTCTGCCCGGCCGGATCCATACCGAACGGGTCGACCAGCTCGACGATGCCGCGGCGGCCCGCAGCGGCGGTACGCGCGAAGCGGTCGCGCAGGCTTCGCGGGCGACCATCCCGGCCGGCCGCTACGGCACGCCCCAGGAGTTCGCCGACGTCGTGGCCTTCCTTGCCAGCGCACGCGCAAGCTATGTGACCGGCGCCAAGATCCGCATCGATGGCGGGCTGATCAGGGGCATCTGAGCCCGAAGCCGCTTGCGCCGGTCCGTCGCGGCCGGCGCAGGAACCAATTCGGAGCCTTCCTGGCTGGGGCGGGAGGATTCGAACCTCCGAATGGCGGTACCAAAAACCGCTGCCTTACCACTTGGCGACGCCCCAACGCGTCGCGCCTTCTAGAACGCGGCGTTGTCGGGTGCAACCGCCTTTGAGTGCACAGGTTCAGCCGTCCAGGGCCCTCCGCGAGATTTCCGCCGGAACATGCAAACAGCCTGTTGCGCCGCGGCGCGACGCTGGCTATAAGCCGGCCACCAGTTGATCGGAGTGTGGCTCAGCCTGGTAGAGCACCTCGTTCGGGACGAGGGGGTCGCAGGTTCAAATCCTGCCACTCCGACCAAAATTTCCCGAGACATCGTAGCGCCTTATGCGACCGGCCCTTCCGGGCTCGCGCGGCCTGCGTCTGGAAGACTGCCCCGCGGCGCGCCTCGCAGGGCTTGGCTCGTCATTGCGGCGCCGATCTCGCCGAGCCGCCCGTTTCCACGCCTCTCGCCTCGTTGCAACCTCTCGGCAACCATTGCCACGGCACGGTGGAACGCGCTCCCGCGATCTGCGGTCGCTCCGATGGCGGAACGTCCGACGCGGCGTGAGCCAGCAGCTCTTGAGGTTCTGACATGAAGTTTCCCGCCCTCCTCGGCCTTCTGGGCTCCCTCGCGGTCGCCGGCGGCGTGAGCGGCGCGGCAGCGCCCGCCTTCGCCAACGAGGCGCTGCCGGCGGCGATGGCTCGTGACTTGGACCGGCAGCCTGCCGAATTCACCGCGAGCGCCGCCAAGATGCGCCGGATGATGATCATCCAGAACAGCATCGACCGGCAGAACGGCTACAGGAACCGCGGCTACGGGCCCCGCCCCGGCTATGGCCCGCGCTCGGGCTATGGCTACGGTCCACGGCCGGGTTACCGCCATCATCGCGGCTATTACGACCGCCCGCGCTACTGATCCGGCGGCCCGGGAGGCAGCTCGCCAGCGGCGCCCGCGTCGACGCCGATCCTAGGCTTCGAACAGGCCCGACCGCGCCAGCGCGGTCGCGGTCCGGGGGCTGAATGCCGCGGGAATATCGTAGACCAGTACGAGCCGCAGCAGCGCCTTCACGTCGACGTCATGCGGTTGCGCCTCGAGCGGATCGGGGAAGAACAGCAGCACGTCGAGCTCGCCCTGGGCGATCATGGCGCCGATCTGCTGGTCTCCGCCGAGCGGACCGCTCTTGACCAGCTTGATCGGCAGGTCGGGCGCGGCGCGCTGCAGCACGGAGCCCGTGGTCGCCGTCGCCACCACCTTGTGCCGGGCGATCAGCGCGAGATGGGCCTGCGCCCAGGCGGCGAGGTCGGGCTTCTTGCGGTCGTGAGCGACCATGCCGATGGTCAATGCCATGATGCGCCGGCTTTCCTTGCGACGGTTGCGACGATGCGGCCCTTTGCGCCGGCCCTCGCAGCCTGAGTGATTCCGCCGACCATACACCACTTGCCGCGTGCGGGCCGGCTGTCACCCCTCCGTCAAATGGCATGACTATTGCGACGTCGACCAGGATCGGAGACGAAGCATGATGCGCCATTGGCCCAGCGACGCGAAAGCCGCGATCGCCCTGTTCGCGGTATCGGCCGCAGGCATCCTCGGGTGGCTGGCGAGCGGCCTCTGATATCGAGGCCGGGCGCGCCCGGCTCCCGATTTGCTGGCCGCGGGCCTATCGACGCGTTCGCCCATGGCGCAAGCGGGCGCGGAGATCACGGCCAAATCTTCGTCGGAGCATTCCGCGAGACGGCCGGGCGGAAAAATGCGCTAGGATTGCGGCCCGGATGAATCGGAGCCGTCGAATTCCATGAAGCGCATCACCCTTCTCGTCGCCATTCTCGGCCTGGGCCTCACGCTGTCCGGCTGCGACAAATGCGGCAATTTCGGCCCGTTCTTCGGCATGTCCGGCACCAAGAGCTGCGGCGCCAGCGAACCGGGCAAGTGATTGCGGGGCGCTGGCCGCGCAGCGACAACCATTCGTCGAAAAGGCCGGGGTGGTGAGCCCGGCCTTTTTTGCGTCGTTCCGGAAGCGAGGTGTTCAGCCGCGCCGGCCGAGCAGCGACCAGCCGGCGCCGACCAGGGAGGCGGCGAGCGCCGTCTTGAGAGCCTCGCCGAGCAGGAAGGGCTGCACGCCATAGGCGAAGGCCTTTGCAAGGCCGACGCCGGTCGCGCCGCCCGCCATCTGGGCGCCGAAGGCCAGCCAGAGGCAGCCGACGACCATCAGGGCGAGATCGGCCAGCAGCAACCCGCCCAGGAGCCGGACGAGCGAAGCACCCCGCGCCGCGGCCCAGCCGGCGACCGCGGCCGCGATCACGAAGCCGAGGATGAAGCCGCCGGTCGGGCCGGCGAGATAGAGCGGCCCGGCGGCGAGCGGCGGCGTATTGGTGAAGACCGGCAGGCCAGCGAGACCGTAGGCGACGTAGAGCGCGATCGTCGCGGCGCCGAGGCGGGGGCCGTAGGCGGCTCCCAGCGCGAGGACCGCCAGAGTCTGCAGCGTCATCGGCACGGGCCAGAACGGCACCTTGATCTTCGCCGCCGCGACCATCAGCAGGCTCCCGGCGACAGCCAGGGCGAGATTGCGCAGCAATGCGGAACGGGGCCGGGTAGCGGGAAGGATCTGGCCTGCAAGGGTCGACGCCCGCAGGGGAAGCATGTCGGCCATGGTCTCATGTCCTGTCTTGCGATGGGCCGCGCCGTGCGGCCGCTTTCCCGTCTATAGAAAATGCGGCAAAGGGCCACAAGCTTGCGGACCTGCGGGACGGGGCGGACACTTCGGCAAGGGGAAGCGCTCGGCCAAGCGCCCAGCCGTCAGGAACCGGATCATGAGCGACGACATCGCATTCGACAGGACGCAGACGACGCCGGCCGGAGAGGTCGCCGAACTGTCCCCGCTCGTGCGCCGGATCATCGCCGGCAACAGCGGCCCGATGACGTTCACCGGTACCTGCAGTTACATCATCGGCCGCGGGACGGTCGCCATCATCGACCCCGGGCCGGACGATGCGGGGCACGTGGCACGCCTGCTGGCCGCGGTCGACGGCGAGACGGTGAGCCATATCGTGGTGACCCACACCCATCGCGACCATTCTCCCGCAGTGCCGGCGCTGCAGGCCGCGACCGGCGCCCGGGTCGTCGGCTGCGGTCCGCACCGCCCGTCCCGCGCGCTTGGCCCGGGCGAGGAGCGGGTGCTCGACGCCGCCGCCGACAGCGCCTTCGCCCCGGACTGGCAGATGCGGGACGCGGATGCGGTCTCCGGCCCCGGCTGGAGCCTGAGAGCCGTCGAGACGCCCGGACACACGGCGAATCATCTCGCCTATACGCTGGCGGAGGAGGAAACCCTGTTTTCGGGGGACCATGTCATGGCCTGGTCCACCTCGATCGTCGCCCCGCCCGACGGCTCGATGGCGGCCTATATGGCCTCGATCGAGAAGCTGCGCGGCATGACGCACCGGCTCTACCGGCCCGGCCATGGCGGCCCGGTGACGGAACCGCAGCGTTTCCTGCGCGGGCTCGTGCAGCATCGTCGCCAGCGCGAGGCTGCCGTCCTCAATCGGATCGGGGCCGGCGACGAGACGATCGCGGCCATGGTCCCCGCGATCTATCAGGGCCTTGCGCCGGCCCTGCACGGCGCAGCGGCCCTTTCGGTCCTGGCCCAGATCGAAGACCTCGTGGCGCGCGGCCTCGTCGCCGCGAGCGATGCGGTGCCAGGTCTGTCGAGCCGCTACCGGCTCGCCTGATTCCGCGTCTATTTCTCCAGCAAGAGGTCGATCTCGTCGGCGAAGGCCGAGATGCGCTTGGCGTTCGCGCCGAGATCGTGGCTGCCGATGCGCGACGCGGAACGGATGTCGATGCGGCTGCCGTCGACGCGCGGCTTCACCCTGATGGTGATGTCCTCCGCGAAGCGCAGGAGATGTCCGTGCGCCACGGCCTCGATGCGCCCCGCGCCGCTACGCCCGCCCGGATGGGAGACTTCGATGATCTGCCAGCCGAGAGCCCTCGCCGCCCGGCGCGCGAGGGCGAAGGCAGCATCGGCCGGCTGCTCGAGAACGATCGGCGCAATCTTGGGATAGGCCTGCCGCTGCAGGCGGCGGCGCTCCGGTGGAATCTCGGGCGGGACCCGCCCGTGCCGCACCGTCAGCGCGGCCATCGAGCGGCTGAAGGCGGGCGGGTCGTCGACATCGGTCGAGACGTCGGCGAGGGCGGGCCGCGTCGCGAGCAGGAAGCCGACATAGCCGGCGGGCGCCAGCAAAACGAGGCAAAGCAGCAGGGCGCCGGCCGCCATGCTGACGCCGCGATGGCCCTTCTGCCAGATGCGTACGAAGGCGAGCAGCGCCAGTCCAAGCGCCACGAGCACGAAGAGGTAGGCCCCGGCGACGGGCGCCAGCCCCTCGATGCTGGGTTCCCGCAGCCGCACCAGCAGAAGCGAGAGCCCGAGCACGACGAGCGAGAAGCGCGCCAGCCGACGGCTCCAGACGGCGGCGCGCGAAAACGGTTCCTCGAAGACGAGACGGCGATGCATGACTTCCGAAGGTGCCGCCGAAACGGGCTCGCTGGCAAGCCGGGCCCTGATCCGGCGAACGCGTCGCGGACATTCGGCGATACGGAGAAATTTTAATCAAATTGTCTGAAACTTGACATTGGGCAGCGGTGCAGAAGGCGCCGCCGCCGCGCGGTTCGGTGTCTCGTTTCGGGGTCTTTCGTGAAATTCTTCCCGGCTTCCATCCAGCATTATCTCGTGGCCACCATGGCATGCCTGTCCGTGCCGGGAATCGGCGCTCTCGGCTATCTGGCCTACAACTCTGCCCAGCAGGTCCACACCAACATGCGCCTCGCCGACCTCGTCGAGGCGGACAGGGCCTTGCTGCTGACCGGCAACGCCATCCGCACCAATCGCGGCCAGGCGCAGACGAGCATCCAGGTCGCCGACGATCCGGCGCAGACCATTCGCGAGATCGAGCAGACCAACAAGGCCAGGATCGCCGAGGCGATGACGCGGCTGAAGGCAACGGATCTGTCGGACCGGGCCGCCCTGATCGAGGGCGTGCAGGCTCAGGAAAAGCAGAACGAAGGCCGTAGCAAGGATCTCTACGCCGAGGCCGCCAAGCCGAAGGCGCAGCGCAGCCTCGCGGCGACGATGCCGTGGTACAATGGCGTTGGCGCGATCGAGGGCGCTCTCGTCAAGGCTTCCGCCGCGACCTCGAACGCGGCAAGGATGGCCGATCCCGTCTTGGCCGACCTCCAGGGCTTCAAGTCCGCCGGCTGGAGCGTACGCTCGAACTACGGCACGCAGTGCTCCCTGCTGCGCCCGGCCTTCGGCTCCGGCAAGCCGCTCGAAGCGGCCCAGCTGCGCAAGCTCGGCGAATTGCGCGGCGCCTCCGGCGCCAGCCTCGCCCAGCTCCAGCAGCTCAGCGCCCGCCCCGGCGTCGGCGAGGAGCTCGTTCGCAAGGTCGGGCTCGCCGCCACCCAGGTCGAGGCAGCCAACCGCAGCATGGACCAGTTGATCGGCAAGCTCGGCCAGGGTCCCGGCCCGGTCATCGCCGCCGAAGACTGGACGAAGCAATGCAACGCGCCGTTCGAGGCCATCGTCTCCGCCGTCACCCAGTCGCTGGACGACATGACCGCCGTGACCCAGGCAAAGCTGACGGCCGCTTGGACGCGCCTCGGCATCGTCGGCTTCCTCCTCGCCGCCCTGCTGGCGATCTGCGTCATGAGCTGGCGCGGCGTGCAGCGCCGCATCGTTCGCCCCCTGGTGTCGCTGAAATCGGCGCTGGACGGCATGCAGCAGGGCGATTTCTCCCAGGCGATTCCGGCCCCGCCCTCGCCCGACGAGATCGGCGCGCTCAGCGGCGCACTCGAAACCTATCGCGAGAACGCGCTGGCGCTCGAAAACAATCGGCGCGACCGCGAGCTCGCGATGCTCGCAGATGCCGAACAGGCCGCCCATGTCCAGAAGTTGCTGGGCGAGGTCGCCACGATCGTCGCCGATGCGCGCGAAGGCAATTTCGCGGGGAAGGCCGAGGTCGGCGGCATGGAAGGACCGTTGAAGGAGCTCGTCGAGGGCATCAACGAGATCAACGCGGTGGTTGACTCGGCGACGACGGAGTTTGCGGGTGCGCTGTCTGCGATTGCGGGCGGGGACCTGACGAACCGGGTGGAGAC
>NZ_MKSQ01000023.1:0-131682 GCF_001898115.1 Allobosea sp. 67-29
GCGCATGCGCTTCGGCATCGGCATGAACACCGACCACACCCTCGAAGAGGTCGGCCAGCAGTTCAGCGTCACCCGCGAGCGCATCCGACAGATCGAGGCGAAGGCTCTGCGCAAGCTGAAGCATCCGTCGCGGAGCCGGAAGCTCAGGAGCTTCCTGGATAACTGAGATCAGAAAGGGCGCCTCGGGCGCCCTTTTTTGTTGCCGCAGATCGGGCCTTGCGATGCAGGTTTGCGGCAATCCTCCGGCAGAGCCGTTTTTCGGCGCCGGCAGCGCGACCATCCCACGATCGGATGATGTTTCGGACTTCCGAGCCCGCCAGTTTCAGGCCGGTCGAGCGCGCGACCAACGGCGCGTTCGGGTCTCGCATCGTTCCGATTGTTCCGGAGATTTCCATGCTGCCTTTTGCCTATTCGGCGCTGGAGGAGCGCTTCGCCACCATTCGCCCCTGGGCCAAGACCGCGATCGGGGAGGCGACGAACCGCTGTGCCATCTGCATGGGCTACACGTTGCGGCTGACGCCTTCCGAGGACGATGCGACCGTCGCCAGCCTCACGGGTGCAAAGGCTTCGTTCTCCTCGGCGCCGGGTTTGCGCGGCGCTCCGGTTCCCGTCGCATTCGGCGGGGCTGCGCCACGCCCGCTCAGCGCGCAATTCTTCATCCGGGCCTCCGAATTGCTGCCCCGCGTGCTGCGCGCCTATGGGAAGCCCGACGTGCAGGGCGTATCGAACCAGGCTGCCAAGTCGGTGATCGGCAGGAAGGGCGTGCTCTATCTGGAGAACTGCTACCAGACGCCCGGCGACAAGCGATTCTCGTTTCCCTTCCTGCAAAGGACGACCGGCGACCACTGGGACCTGTTCAACGGGGCCGCCATGGTGGCGGAAGGATTGATGATCTCGGGCAACAATCACGAGGGACAGCTCTATTTCTGGCAGGCCCGCTAGCCGGCCGCAGGCTGCCGCGGCTCTGAGCGGGAGGACTTGATCTCGACGGCGGAAGCGGGCTTGCTGGACCGGCGCGCGGTTCGGGAGCCCCCCTCATGTCGATCGAGTTCCTGCTGACTTCGCTCATCATCGTCGCCTCTCCCGGCACCGGCGCGATCTACACCATCGCCGCAGGGCTGACGCGCGGGCCGCGGGCTAGTGTCATCGCTGCGCTCGCCTGCACGCTGGGTATCCTGCCGCATCTGATGGCGGCGCTGATGGGGATCGCGGCCGTGCTGCATGCCAGCGCGCTAGCCTTCGCCGTCGTGAAATATGCCGGCGTCGCCTATCTGCTGTTCATGGCCTGGCAGACGCTGCGGGAACATGGCGCGCTGAAGGTCGAGACCGGGGCGGATACGCGTCCGGCCTGGCGCGTGCTGCGCGACGGCATCGCCATCAACCTGCTCAATCCGAAGCTCTCGATCTTCTTCGTGGCCTTCCTGCCGCAGTTCATCGCGGCCGGGGAGGCTCATCCGCTGGCGCGCATGCTTGAACTCTCGGGTGTGTTCATGGCGATGACCTTCGTCGTCTTCGCTCTCTACGGGCTGTTCGCGGCGGCGATGCGCGACAAGGTCGTCAGCCGTCCGGCGGTGATGGCCTGGCTCAGGCGCAGCTTCGCGGCGGCGTTCGTCGCTCTGGGCGCGAAGCTGGCCCTGACCGAGCGCTGACGCAGCCATGCGCCAGACGATCCTGAGCATCGAGACGCGCGGCCCGGGGCTCTACGAGTTCACGGACCGCGTTGCAGCCTTCGTCCGCGCCGGCGATCACCCGCAGGCACTGCTGACGCTGTTCGTGCGGCACACCTCCTGCTCGCTGCTGATCCAGGAAAATGCCGACCCCGACGTGCAGCGCGATCTCGATGCGTTCTTCCGCCGGCTGGTGCCGTCCGCGGATGATCCGGCGATGGACTACCTCGTCCACCGTGCCGAGGGGCCGGACGACATGCCGGCCCACATCAAGGCTGCGCTGACGCCGGTGTCGCTGTCGATCCCGGTGATAGACGGGAGGCTCGCGCTCGGCACCTGGCAAGGCATCTATCTGTTCGAGCATCGCCAGGCGCCGCATCGGCGCGAAGTGGTGGCGCATCTCGCCGCCTGAGACTCAGGCGGGCGGGGAGACGACGAGCGCCACCAGCCGCCTGACGAGCGGAAGAACGAGCAGCAGCGTCGGAAACGCGACGAGCCAGGACAGCGCCCAGGAGACGGGCCAGACCCGCAGCAGCTCGCCGTCGAGGCCGAGAGCCTTGACCGTCGAGATGCCCGAGACGACGAAGGTCATCATCACGGACAGGATGAACGGCATCACGACCGCGCCATAGCGGGCCGGGAGGCGGCGGAAAGTGGAATTCGACATGGGGGTGCTTTCGTAAGCGGCAGGCCATCCGATGCGCATCCTGACGGCCGGGCCGGGGAGGATGCGTTGCCTGACGTGAGACGCTTACGAACGGGCTCGGCGCCCGATGGAGACCGTTTACGCGAGGCTCGCGTGCCTGGCAACGGGCTTCCGTTCGGGATGGCTGCTTGGCAGGGCGGACTGGCGGGGTTAGTTCTCGGCCATCGCGTCGTCACCCGCCGGAGGAAAACCGCATGTCCTTCCTGAAATCGCTCTTCGGCGGCCGCAAGCAGGCCGAGGACAAGCCCGCGGGCCCGGTGAAAAGCATCGAGCACAATGGCTTCACCATCCATGCCACGCCCTATCAGGAAGGCGGGCAGTACCAGCTCTGCGGCATCATCGAGAAGGTGGTCGACGGCGAGGCCAAGAGCTATCGCTTCATCCGCGCCGACCGTTTTCCCGGGCAGGCGGAGGCGGCCGACTTCACCCTGACCAAAGGCCAGCAGATCGTCGACATGGAAGGCGAGCGCATCTTCCGCTGACGCCGAGCGGCGCGACCTTTTGACCGGGAACGCTTCGAGAGCCGGTCCGTTTCCTGAACACACGAACGTTCAGGAGGATGCCATGAAGGATCTTACCGGCAAGAAGATCGCGATTCTCGCGACCCACGGCTTCGAGCAATCGGAGCTTGACGTGCCCCATGCCGAGCTGCGCAAGGCTGGGGCGAGTGTCGACATCGTCTCGCCCGAACCCGGCGAGATCAGGGGCTGGAAGCACAAGGACTGGGGTAGCGCCGTCAAGGTCGACAAGGCGCTCGATCAAGTCAGCGCGGTCGACTACGATGCCATCGTGCTGCCCGGCGGGCAGATGAACCCGGATACGCTGCGCGGCAACGACAAGGCGCTTGCGCTGATCAAGGACTTCTTCGCACAGGGCAAGACCGTCGCAGCGGTCTGCCATGGGCCTTGGCTGCTGATCGACACCGGTATCGCCAAGGGGCGAAAGGTGACTTCCTGGCCCACCGTGCGGCAGGACCTGATCAATGCGGGTGCGTTGTGGGAGGATCGCGAGGTCGTCACCGACAAGGGAATCGTGACTTCGCGGAAACCTGCCGATCTTCCGGCCTTCGTCGCCAAGATCGCCGAGGAGATCAACGAGGGCCGGCACTCGCGGCAGGCGGCCTGAGGCAGAACAAGCCTGATCATCGTCATCCGCGGCGCCCGTCGGCCTTGGCGGGAGCTTTTTGACGAGCCATGCCGGCACAAGCGCGACAGGCATACGCCGGAAGCGCTTGTGCCGGCCTGTCGCGCTGCTAATCCTCGCATCAGGCCGCCGAGAAGCGGCCGTCGAGGAAGCATGATCCAAGGCCTTTCGAGCGATGCCGGGCGCTACGAGCCCGATTCCCCCTATGCCTGGCTGCGGCTGGCCGTGGCTCTGGTAATCGGCACCGTCGCCTGCGTCGGCTCCTGGTCGGTCGTCGTAGTGCTGCCGGCGATGCAGGGCGAGTTCGACACGCTGCGCTCCGGTGCGACCCTGCCCTACACTCTCGCCATGCTCGGCTTCGGCGCGGGCAACATCGCGATGGGCCGCATCGCCGATCGATACGGCATCATGGTGCCGATCGTGATGGGGGCGCTGCTGCTCGCGGCCGGCTACGCCGCCGCCGGCCTCTCTCACTCTCTCTGGCAATTTGCGCTGGCACATGGCCTGCTGATCGGGTTCGGTACCGGAGCCGGCTTCTCCCCGCTGATCTCCGATCTGTCGCACTGGTTCCGCAGGCATCGCGGACTTGCCGTCGTCTGCGGCGCCTCCGGCAGCTACCTTGCCGGCGTCGTCTGGCCACAGGTTATCACCTGGGGCCTGGCGCATTACGGCTGGCGCGTCACCCATTTCGGCATTGCCGTCACCGCGCTGGTCGTGATGTTGCCCCTTGCACCCTTTTTCCGCCGCCAGCCGACGGCGGCGGCGCTCGCCCACGCCGATAGCCACAGCGCCGGGGCACGTAGCGACCTGGGGCTGAGCGCCAACCAACTGCAGGCCCTTCTCTGCCTCGCGGGCTTCGCCTGCTGCGTGGCCATGGCGATGCCGCAGGTTCACATCGTCGCCTATTGCGGCGATCTCGGCTACGGGGTGGCGCGAGGCGCCGAGATGCTCTCCTTGATGATGCTGCTGGGCATCGTCAGCCGCATCGGTTCAGGCTTCGTGGCGGACCGCATCGGCGGTACGGCGACGCTGGCTCTCGGCTCGCTGATGCAGGGCGTGGCGCTGTTTCTGTATCTCTGGTTCGACGGGCTTTCGTCGCTCTACATCGTCAGCGGCCTGTTCGGTCTGTTTCAGGGCGGGATCGTGCCGATGTATGCCGTCGTCATCCGCGAATACCTGCCGGCGCGGCAGGCGGGGGTACGGATCGGGCTCGTCATGTCGGTGACCGTGCTCGGCATGGCCACCGGCGGCTACCTCTCCGGCGTCATCTTCGACTATTTCAGCTCGTATCGGATGGCCTTCCTCAACGGGCTTGCCTGGAACCTGATCAACCTGAGCATCGTCTGCTGGCTGATGCTGAAGACGCGGGCGAAGCCGGAGCCGGCGGTTCAGGCCGTCGGGCGATAGGTGCCGAAGCACCAGACATGGCCCTCCGGATCCTTGCCGCCTGGCTCGACTCCGAGCGTGGACAAGGACGAGCGCCGCTTGCCGGCTGTGGCGGCGCCCGCCATCATCGCCTCCGGATTCCCGATCCCGAGGCGACGAGACGACAATGACCCAAGCAGCCGAAGCCCCGGATGAGCAGCCGCGCGGCGAACTGACGGTGCGAACGATCGCCATGCCGAGCGACACCAATTCGAACGGTGACATCTTCGGCGGCTGGGTGATGTCGCGCATGGACCAGGCAGGTGGCATCGCGGGCGTCGACCGGGCACAGGGCCGCGTCGTCACGGTCGCCGTCGAGGCGATGACGTTCATCCGGCCGGTCAAGGTCGGCGATGTCCTCAGCGTTTATACCGAGATCGAATCGATCGGCCGGACATCGATGCGCATCCATATCGAGGCGTGGGCCAAGCGCTTCCGCACGACGCTGCACGAGAAGGTCACGGAAGCGACCTTCGCCTTCGTCGCGATCGACGAGGAAGGCCGGCCACGGCCGGTGCCGCAGCTGCCCGAAAATCCTAACGGCTGATGAAGTACCGGTTCGGCCCGGTGATTCAAAAGAATCCATTTTAAGCGTTCTTTAAAAGCGGCCGGCGATAGTGCCGCCCGACAAGACCGGAAAACCGGTCCGGGGTGAATGCATGTCCGTCCGATTTTGCCAGGCCTACCTGCCAACCGGCCCCTCCGGCCGGGCGGGCGGGGGATTCTGCGCCGAATGCGCGGCATCGATACCTGCCGGACCAGGCTTCCGTTTCTGAAATCCTCCTCCTGTGTTGCGTGTTTCCCGGAGTACGACTTCATGACGAAAGCCAGACCCGCGCGTGAGCGCAAGCCGAGGCGCATCGGCATCGCGGCCCGGATCTACGCGGCACTGGGCACGCTGACGGCACTGACCCTGGTGTCGTCCACGGTGGCCTGGCTCTCCTACAACCGCGTCGAAGCGACGGTCGACGATCTCGTCACGCAGAAGATGCCTGTCGTCGAGCTGGCTCTCGAACTGTCGCAGGCGGCGACGCAGTCGACGGCGCTGGCCGCCCGCTTCAGCGAGATCGAGACCGTCCAGGAGCGCTCGGCGCTGACGGCCGATCTCGACAAGGTCGAAGGCCGCCAGATGGATCTGCTGCGCCGCATCAGCCAGCAGGGCAAGGTCGACCAGGCGAAGGCGCAACAGGCGATCGACGGCCTTTCGCGCCAGATCAACGACATCAACGATCTGACCGGGGACCGTCTGCGCAACGCGACCGAGCAGACCAAGGCGCTCGAGAAGCTTTCCAAGGCCCGCGAAGGCTTCACGGCGCTCGCCGATTTCGAGACCGGCGATGCCCAGTTCAACGTCAAGATGAACATCGCGAGCGCAACCCAGCTCACCGGCAAGGAGGTCGAGGAGGCGCTCTCCAACATCATCGACAAGGACCTCGCCGCGCTGCAGACGGCGCAGGCGCTGCAACTGCAGGTGAGTGAGCTGGTCGGCCTGCTCCGCGAGATCTCGCAGATCGAGAACCGCGCTGCGCTCGACAACGGCAAGGCGCGCTTCACCGCCATCCTCAGCCAAGTCCGGGGTTTCCTGGCGCAGGCCGAGAAGCTTCAGCCCAATCCGGCGCGTGCGGATGCGGTCAATGCCGTGATCGCGCTCGGCGAAGGCGCCGAAGGGCTGATCGCGATCCGCGAGCGCGACCTGAAGACGCGCGCCGCCATCCAGGCCGGATTGAAGGAGACTCAGCAGGCGGCCGATGCGGTGCGTCGTGAGGTCGGTGAGCTCGTCACCACGGCCCATACCGGGGCGGAGGCCGCAGGTGCCTCGACCGGCGCCCTGATCGACCAGAGCCGGCTCTGGCTCGGGAGCATCGGCGCAGGTTCGCTCCTCATCGCACTGGCGCTCGGCTTCTTCTATGTCCGGCCGATGATCGTCGGACGCCTCAACCGGCTGTGGGCTGCGACCAAGGCGATCGCGGACGGCGCTCTGGAGACCGTGGTCGACACCAAGGGCAATGACGAGATCTCGGACATCTCGAAGAGCGTGCTGCTGTTCCGCGACAATGCGGTCGCGCTGCGCGCTGCCGAGGAGGCCAAGGTCGAGGACCAGAAGCGGGCCCAGGAGCAGCGCCGCCAGATGATGCAGGAACTGGGCGAGGCCTTCGGCGTCGTCGTTGTGGCCGCCGCCGCGGGCGACTTCAGCCAGCGTGTCGCGGCCCAGTTCGCCGATGCGGAGCTCAATGCTCTGGCGGACTCAGTCAACACCCTGCTGGAAACCGTGCAGGCCGGGCTATCCGAGACCTGCGAGGTGCTCGCCGAGCTTTCCGCCGGCCACCTCTCCACCCGCATCGAGGGCCTGTATCAGGGCGCCTTCGCGGAGCTGAAGGACGGCACCAATGCGCTCGCCGAGGAATTCGAGGGCACGCTGGCGCGCCTTTCCGAGACCGTCTCGGCCGTGCGCAGCGCCACCAGCGAGATCCTCGACGGCGTCACCGACCTCGCCGAGCGGACCAGCGAGGAAAGCAACGCCGTGTCGATGGCGACGAACCAGCTCGGCGCTTTCGCCGGTACGGTCAAGAAGACCGCGAGCGAGGCGGCGCAGGCGACCGGCATGGCCCAGGGAGCCGAGGAACGCGCGCAGCAGGGCGAAAAGGTCGTCGCTTCGGCGCTGGAGGCGATGCAGCGCATCCGCCAATCCTCCAGCAAAATCTCCGAGGTCATCGCGATGATCGACGAGATCGCCTTCCAGACCAACCTGCTGGCGCTCAACGCCGCGGTCGAGGCGGCGCGCGCCGGCGATGCCGGCAAGGGCTTCGCGGTGGTCGCGACCGAGGTGCGCAGCCTCGCCAAGCGCTCGGCCGATGCCTCGAACGACGTCAAGAAGCTGGTCGAGGCGGCGCATGGCGACGTCAAGGTCGGCGTCGGCCTGGTCGAGGAGACCTCGGCGATGTTCGGCGCGATCATGGGCTCGGTGAACGAACTGACCAAGCTGATGAACGGCATCGCCCAGACGGCGAAGAGCCAGGCCAGCGACGTCTCGACGATCAATACCGAGATCGACGGCATCGGCACCATGGCGCACCAGAATGCGGCGCTGGTCGAGGAGACCAACGCGGCGCTGGCGCTGACCGACGAGCAGACGCGGGCCCTCACCGAACACATCGCCCGCTTCCAGTTCCGGGAAGGACATGCCGGCGGCCACGAGGCGAAGCAGGATCTTTCCGAAGCGGCCTGACGCGGGTTGCGCGAAGACAACCGAGCAGGCCCCGCGGGCGACCGCGGGGCCTGCCGCATTTCGGGACCCCCTCCGCTATGCTTGCGCGCCGGGCGATCCCGATGCTAGGCGAAGTGTGGGCCGGTAGCTCAATGGTTAGAGCTCGCTGCTCATAACAGCGCCGGTGCCGGTTCGAGTCCGGCCCGGCCCACCAATCTCTACCGCACGTCCTGGTCGGACGCTCCGCCGCAGATATCAGCGGCGGATTTCAACGCCCGATCCGACCTGTCCCGCGCTGGCCTAGGGCCGCCGCAACTGAAAGCTGCGCGACAGCAGCGTACGGCCCTTTTGGCCGAGGCTCATCACCCACGCGCCTTCCAGGCGCGTGTCGGCCTCCGCTTCGGGATTGCTGTACCAGTACCAGGGATCGAACGGCGGCCGGGAGAGGAAAGGCACTTTCCAGACCGTCGTCTTGCGCTCGACACTGCCGTCCTTGGCGATTTCGGGGCGCGTCAGCGTCTCCTCGATTTCGACGCGCTCGCCTTTCGGCGGCGTGGGGAAATGCATCCGGAATCCGAAAGTGACCCATGGAGCGAGGCCAATCTCCAGGCGACGCTCCATCTGGCGCACGTCGAAACGCTGAGCGTAGAGGGGACGGCCGTCCCGGTCATGGTCGCGGACGAAGGTGCGGGCGTTCGACTTGAAGATCAGACCCCAATTCTCAAGGGCCATCATCAGCGGGGTTCCCTCGTCGGTGAAGAGCAGTAGCTTGATCGTTCCATCGGGGCGCTTCCAGCCCTCGATATTGGCTGCTGCCTGCCGCAATCGCTCCAGCAGGGCGGCATCGAGGCGTTGTGACTGACCGGTTTTGCCGGCGAACGCGGCGGCCTGGCTTCTCGTCCTTGCCGTCGGTGACCCGTTCGGCTCGCCGACATCGAAACCCAGCTGGTTCAGCCTGAACTGAAGTTCGAAAATTCCATTTCGAGAAAGCTCCCGGCCCTGTTCCCGACCGTCCCTTGCGGCAAGCTGGACCGTCCCGGAGGCGGCTTGGGCCGGTCGTTCATAGCGAATGCTGAGATTCCGGAAGGGCGCGTCTTTCCCGGCGCAATGACCACCGGCATCGACCGAGAATGCCTGGGTGTCGCCGGCACCTGTCGTGACGATTGCCAGATCGCATCCATCATGCCGATACCGAAAGACGTCGTCGGCGTGCTTGCGCCAGACGGATAGCTCGACGCCACGGAGGACGAGAGTGAGCCTCTGACCGTCGTTTACGGGAACTTCCTCGACGAGCAGCGTGCTGCCGTCATTTGCGGCATAGGTGCCATTGAGTGTTGCGGCAGGGGCAGCGGAGGCTCCTGCGGCCAAGAAGATCGACAGGCAGGTTGCCGTAGCGGAAACGAAGAATTTCACCGGATCAGGCATTCATCCCTCCGTGAAAGGCGTCGCGAAAATCCTACCAAGATTGAAGGCTTCTTCGATATTTCGAGAAGTCGGCAGTGAAATCAACAGGCTGGAAACGCGATGGCCGGAATCGTGGCCTTGGCCGATAAGCCTCAAGGATCGGTGTCAGACCGGCTTGGCGCGCTGCTCTGCTTCCGGGCTGCCCGACCGGGCTCGCGCCGCGTGCCGGCGCCTGCTCAGCTTGCTCATCCAGAGATAGATGATCGGCGTCGTGTAGAGCGTCAGAATCTGGCTGAGGATCAACCCCCCGACGATCGTGATGCCGAGCGGGCGGCGCAATTCGGCACCGGGGCCGGTCGCGATCATCAGCGGGACCGCGCCCAGCATCGCGGAGAGCGTCGTCATCAGGATCGGCCGGAAGCGTTCGAGGCAAGCCTCGAAGATCGCCTCGCGCGGGGCCATCTCCCGCCGGCGTTCGGCGCTGATCGCGAAATCGACCAGCATGATACCGTTCTTCTTGACGATGCCGATCAGCAGGATGATGCCGATGAAGGCGATGATGGTGAGGTCGGCTCCCGCGATCCTGAGCGCGATCAAGGCGCCGAGACCCGCCGAGGGCAGGGTCGAGAGAATCGTCACCGGGTGAATCAGGCTCTCGTAGAGGACGCCGAGGATGATGTAGACCGCGAGGATCGCGACCAGGATCATCATGCCCTGGCTGCCGGCGCCCTGCGTGAAAGCCTTGGCATCGCCGGCGAATTCCGCCCGAAGCGAGGCTGGCAGGTGCAGACCTTCGACGGCAGCGACGACAGCGTCGCTCGCCTCCTGCAGCCCGACGCCGGGCGCGAGGTCATAGGTGATCGTCACGGCCGGGAACTGGCCCTGATGGTTGATCACGAGCGGCGCGGTACCGCGCTCGACCTTGACGAGGCTGCGCAGCGGCACCTGCGCGCCGTTGCGGCCGGGCACGTACAGATCGAGGATGTCGTTCGGATCGCGGCTGCGCGAAGGCGCGACTTCCAGCACGACGCGATACTGGTTGCGGGCGCCGTAGATCGTCGAGATCTGGCGCTGGCTGAAGGCGTCCGCCAGGACATTGTCGATGCCCTGGATCGCGACGCCGAGCTGAGAGGCCTTGTTGCGGTCGATCACGACATTGGCCTGCAGCCCGCCCTGCTCACGATCGGTCGAGACGTCCACGAGCTCCGGCAGGGTGCGCAGGCGCTCCAGCACCTTCGGAACCCACTCCTGAAGCTCGGGCAGATCGGGGTCCCACAGCGTGAACTGGTACTGCGAGCGGCCCTGCCGCCCTCCCGCTCTGACGTCCTGGATCGGCGTCAGGAAGATGCGCAGCCCCGGGATCGAGGACAGGCGGCCGCGCAGGCGGTTGACCACCTGGGCCGAACTCAGCCCACGCTCCGTCAGCGGCTTCAGGCTGACGAAAAAGCGCCCGGTATTCACCGAGCCGCTGCCGCCGCCGATGAAGGAGGCGACGCCGGACACTGCCGGATCGGACGAGACGATCGCCGCGCCACGCTGCTGGAGCTGCATCATTGCCGGAAAGGAGATATCGGTTGAAGCCTGGGTGAAACCGATGATCAGCCCGGTATCGTCCTGCGGAAAATAGCCCTTGGGCGCGCTGCGGAACATCTGCACGGTCAATGCCACGGTCGCGATCATCACCACGAGCATCAGCCAGCTATGGCGCAGCGCGATCGTGAGCGTGCGGGCATAGAAGCCCGCCAGGGCCGACAGCACACGCTCGACGATGCGGTCGAACCGGCTGGGCGCATGCGGCCCGGCCTTGAGGAAATGGGCGCAGACCATCGGGGTGACGCTGAGCGAGACCGCGGTCGAGACGAGGATCGCGAAGGTCAGCGTCAGCGTGAACTCGCGGAAGAAGCGGCCGGCGACTCCATCCATGAAGAAGAGCGGGATGAAGGCCGCGATCAGGGACAGGCTGATCGACACGACGGTGAAGCCGATCTGGCCGGCGCCCAGCAGGGCGGCCCGCAGCGGCGAGATGCCTCGTGCAACGTTGCGCTCGATGTTCTCGATCATGACGATGGCGTCGTCGACGACGAAGCCGACCGAGATCGTCACTGCCATCAGCGAGAGATTGTCGAGCGTGAAGCCGGCCGCCCACATCGCCGCGAAGGTGCCGGCGATCGAAAGCGGCACCGTGACGCCCGCGGCGACCGTCAGCGTCGTGCGGCGCAGGAACAGGAAGACGACCAGCATGACCAGCGCGATCGAGATCAGCAGGGTGTGCTGGATATCCGCGATCGAGGCGCGGATCGTCACCGTGCGGTCGGCCATGATCGAGAACTGGATGCCGGCCGGCACCCAGCGCTGGATCTCCGGCAGGAGCGCCTTCACGCGGTCGACCGTGTCGATAACGTTGGCGTCGGCCTGCTTGGTGATGGTGATGAGGATGGCGGGCCTGCCATTGTACCAGCCGGCGGCGCGGCTGTTGCGCACACCGCGCTCGACGGTCGCGACATCGGCGAGCCGGACCACCGTGCCCTTGGCCGAGCGCACGACGATATTGCCGTAATCCTCCGGCTGGCGGATCTGGTTGTTGGCCGAAAGGGTCTCGCTCTGCCGCGTCCCGTCGAAGGAGCCGACCGCCGAGACGGTATTGGCGTTGACGATAGCGGTGCGGATCGTATCGAGGCTCAGGCCCATGGCGGCGAGCTGGGCGGGGTCGACCCGCACGCGGATCGCCGGCTGCTCGGCGCCGGCGACGGTGACCTCGCCGACGCCCTCTACCTGGGAGATGCGTTGGGCGATCACGGTGTCGGCGGCGTCGTACATCGCGCTCGGCGTCATCGTGTCGGAGGTGAGGGCCAGGATCAGAACCGGTGCGGCGTTGGGGTTGGCCTTGCGGAACTGAGGCAGGGTCGGCAGGTCGCCGGGGAGGTCGGTCGCAGCGGCGTTCAGAGCCGCCTGGACGTCGCGGGCGGCGCTGTCGGTATTCCGCGTCAGGTCGAACTGCAGCACGATCGAGGTCGAGCCGAGCGAACTCGTCGAGGTGATCTCGGTGACGCCGGGGATGGAGCCCAGCCTGCGTTCCAGCGGCGCGGCGACGCTGCCGGCCATGGTCGCGGGATCGGCTCCGGGCCGGCTGGCGAAGACGCGGATCGTGGGAAAGTCGACGCTCGGCAGGCTCGCGACCGGCAGGAAGACATAGGCGACCATGCCGACGAGGAAGAGGCCGATCGCCATCAGCGTCGTGCCGACCGGGCGCAGGATGAAGGCGTCCGAGAGGCCCCGGACCGATTTCCAGCCCTTGTCCTCGTCGGTGGCGTCGCTCATTCGGCCGCCTCCGGATCGGGATAGGGAACGACGCCGTCGGGGCCCCCGCCGAGGCGCCGGCGGATCTTCTCGAGCGCGAGATAGATGACCGGCGTGGTGTAGAGGGTCAACAGCTGGCTGAGCAGCAGGCCGCCGACGATGGTGATGCCGAGCGGCTGGCGCAACTCGCTGCCCGTGCCGGTCGCCAGTGCCAGCGGCAGGGCACCCAGCAGCGCCGCCAGCGTGGTCATCATGATCGGCCGGAAGCGCAGCAGGCAGGCCTTGACGATGGCGGCGTCGGGGGAAAGGCCCTCGTGCCGCTCGGCCTCCAGCGCGAAGTCGATCATCATGATCGCGTTCTTCTTGACGATGCCCATCAGCAGGATGATGCCGATCAGCGCCACGATAGAGAGCTCGCGGCCGGTCAGGACCAGGGCAAGGAGGGCGCCTACGCCGGCCGATGGAAGCGTCGTCAGGATCGTGAAGGGGTGGACGTAGCTTTCGTAGAGGATGCCGAGCACGAGATAGATCGTCACCACCGCGGCGAGGATCAGCCAGGGCTGGTTGGCGAGCGAGCGGTTGAACTCGGCCGCATCGGCGCTGAAGGAGCCGGAGATCGAGGCGGGCATGCCGATCTCACGCTCGACGGCGGCGATCATCGTCACCGCGTCGCCCAGCGCTTCGCCCGGCGCCAGATCGAAGGAGATGGTCGCGGCCGGGAACTGCTCCTGATGGGCGATGGAGAGCGGCGCGGTCTCGCGGATCAGCCGGGTGAAGGAGGAGAGGGGCACCTGCACGCTGTTCTGCGTCACCGTCGAGGTGCCGGCTGAATTGGTCTGGCCCTGCGTGTTGGTGTTGCCGGTGACGTAGAGCTTCGAGAGCGCGCTCGGGTCGCGCAGATATTGCGGCGCTGCCTCGAGGATCACGCGATACTGGTTCGATTGCTCGTAGATCGTGGCGATCTGGCGCTGGCCGAAGGCGTCGTAGAGCGTGTCGTCGACGGCCTGGATGGAGATGCCGAGCCGGCCGGCCTTGGCCCGGTCGATCTCGACATGAGCGCGCAGGCCCCCGTCCTGCGTCTCGTTGGCGACGTTACGGACGATCGGCTCGCGCCGCAGCGCGTCCGAGAGCCTGCGGGCCCAGCCCATCACTTCCGTCTGGTCGGCGCCGGTCAGGGTGTACTGATACTGCGAGCGGCTGGCGCGGGTGGTGATCTGGATGTCCTGCACGGGCTGGACATAGGTGACGACACCGGGAATGGCGGCGGCGACGCCGCGTAGCCGCTCGGCGATCACGACCGCGTCGTCGTGGCGCTCGTCCTTGGGCCGGAGTGTCACCGTCATGCGGGCGGTGTTGAGCGTGGCGTTGGCCTGGCCGATGCCGAGCACGGAGACGACGCCGGTGACGTCGCCATCCTGCTCGAAGGCCTGCGTCACCTTCTCCTGCAGCCGCTTCATCTCGTTGAAGGAGACGTCCGGCGAGGATTCCAGCACGACGTTGAGCAGGCCGGTATCCTGGCTCGGCAGGAAGCCCTTGGGGATGACGATATACATCCAGACCGTGAGCACCAGCGTGGCGAGCGTCGCGAGCAGCACCAGGCCGCGCGCCTTCAGCGCCCAGCCGAGCGTGACCTCATAGAGCCGCGCCATTGCCGAGACCGGCCATTCCGCCAGCCGCATCAGCGGATTCTCGCGCCTGCCGTCGTGATGGCGCAGGAGCCGCGCGCACATCATCGGCGTCAACGTCAGCGAGACCACCGCGGATACGACGACGGCGATGGTCAGCGTCAGCGCGAACTCGCGGAACATCCGGCCGACGAGCCCGGTCATGAACAGGAGCGGGATGAAGACCGCGACCAGCGAGACCGTCAGCGAGATCACGGTGAAGCCGATCTCGCGGGCGCCGTCATAGGCAGCCTGCAGCGGCTTCTTGCCCTGCTCCATGTTGCGGACGATGTTCTCGATCATCACGATCGCATCGTCGACGACGAAGCCGGTGCCGATGGTCAACGCCATCAGCGAGAGGTTGTCGAGGCTGAAGCCGGCGAGCCACATCACCGCGAAGGTCGCGATCAGCGAGAGCGGCAGCGCGACGCCGGCGATGATCGTGGCGCGCACGGTGCGCAGGAAGAGCAGCACTACCAGCACCACCAGAGCGCAGGCGAGGATCAGCGTGAACTGAACATCGGCGATCGAGGCGCGGATCGTCTCGGTGCGGTCGCTGACCACCTGCAGTTCGACGCCGGCCGGCATGCCGTTCTTCAGGCGCGGGATCTCTTCCTTTACCCGCGCCACCGTGTCGACGATGTTGGCGCCGGGTTGCCGCATGACGTCGATCACCACCGCCGTCTTGCCGCGGAACCAGGCACCGATCCGGCTGTTCTCGAGGTCCTCCAGCACGACCGCGACGTCACGGAGAAAGACCGGCGCGCCGCTGCGATAGGCAACGACGATGTCGCGATAGGCGGCGCCGCTGCCGATCTGGTCGTTGGCCGAGATCGTGTAGGCCTGATGGTTGCCGTCGAGCGCGCCCTTGGCGCCGGCGACGTTGGCGTTGACGATGGCGGTGCGCAGATCCTCCATGCCGAGCCCGTAGGCGGCGAGCCGCGCGAGATCGGCCTGGATGCGGATCGCGGGCCTGACGCCGCCCTCGATCGAGACATGGCCGACGCCGGAGACCTCCGAGAGACGCGGCGAGAGCAGCGTGTCCGCGAGGTCGCTGAGCTGGCGCAGCGAGACCGTGTCCGAGGTCAGCGCCAGCACCATGATCGGCGCATCGGCCGGGTTGATCTTCGCGTAGGTCGGCGGGTAGGGCAGGGTGCGCGGCAGGGTCGAGCCCGCGGCGTTGATCGCCGACTGGACGTCCTGGGCGGCGGCGTCGATGTCGCGGTCGAGATCGAATTGCAGGGTGATCTGGCTGAGGCCGAATGAGCTCTGCGAATACATCGTCGAGAGCGCCGGGATCTGGCCGAACTGGCGCTCCAGCGGTGCCGTCACCAGCGAAGCGATGGTCTCGGGATTGGCGCCCGGCAATTGCGTGGTGATCTGGATCGTCGGGAAATCGACCTGCGGGAGGGCCGAGACCGGCAGGCGCAGATAGCCGAGGATGCCGCAAAGCAGCACCGCGATGCCGAGCAGGGAGGTCGCGATCGGCCGGCTGATGAAAGGCGCGGACACGCTCATCGCGGCTGCCCCGTCATGGCTGCGCTGGCTGTCTTTGTGCACCCGATCCGCTGGCGGGGGAACCCTCGCCGGCGGGGCGTCCGCCCTCGCGGCGGGGCGCGCCCGGCGCGGCACCATCCGGGCGCGGCCGGCCCTGGCCCGAACCGGGCCCGGCCGCCGGGCCGGAGGGCGCGTCCCGTGCCGGGGCCGCGGAGCCGGCGCCCGCGGCATCGCCGCCGCTCTGGTCGCGCTGCCGGCGCGGACCCTGGCCCGGCTCGCGCGTGCCGCGGCGGCCGGGCGCCGCGGCCGGCGGCTGGGCGGCCTCCTCCGGCGTCGAGACGCGCACCTTCGCCTTGTCGGTCAGGCGCGCGAAGCCGGTGGTGACGAGTTTCGCCGGCGGCTCGACGCCCGACGTGATGACCGCGGTCGTTTCGTCCTGCTGGCCGACGGTCACGGTGACCTGCCGCACCGTCTCGTCGTCGTTGACGGCGAAGACATAGGCCCCGTTCGGCCCACGCTGGATCGCGGCGGTCGGGGCGATGACAACATGCCGGAGCACGTCGACGAAGACCCGGACATTGACGAACTGGCCGGGCCAGAGCTGGAGTCGTTCGTTCGGGAAGCGGGCCTTGACCTTGATCGTGCCGGTGGTCTGATCGACGACGTTGTCGATGACCTCGACGACACCCTTGTCGATGATGGTCGTGCCGTCCGAATCGAGCGCATCGACCTCGACCGGCCCGCGCGCGACCGCAGCGCTCACCGCGCGCAGTTGTTGCTGCGGCAGGTTGAAGACCATGGCGATCGGCTTGAGCTGCGTGATGACGACGAGGCCGTTCGAATCCGAGGCGCGGACGATATTGCCCTGGTCGACCTGGCGGATGCCGAGCCGGCCGTCGATCGGCGCGCGCACCGTAGTGTAGTCGAGGATGGCCTTGGCGTTGTCGATCGCGCCTTGGTCGGCACGGACCTGTGCTTCCAACTGCGCGACCGTGGAGCGCTGGGTATCGGCCTGCTGGCGCGAGCCGTAATCGGTTTGGGCGAGCTTGGCATAGCGTTCGAGGTCGGCGCGGGCATTGGCGAGCTGAGCCTCGTCCTGCGCCTTCTTGGCGACGGCCTGGTCGTACTGCGCCTGATAGGTCGTGGGGTCGATCTTGGCGAGCACGTCGCCCTTCCTGACGTCCTGTCCGTCCTTGAAGGCGATCTCGATCAGCCTGCCGTCGACCTGCGTGCGCACGGTCACGGTGTTCAGGGCCTGGATCGTGCCGACGGCATCGGCGGTGACCGGCACGTCGCCATAGCGGGCCGGCGTCGCGATCACCGGGATCGGCCCCTCATTGCCACCGAAGCGGGCGCGCCGGCCGCCACGTCCGCCGGCCTGCTGTGCCGTCGAGACCCCGTCCTTGCCGGCCGGCATCCAGCCGCCATTGTAGCTGTGCCAGCCCCAGGCCGCGGCACCGAGCAGGACGAGGATGAACAGAAAGCGCTTCATTCAGCCGCCTCGGTTGCGGTGATGGCGGCGCGGCGGTCGGCCTGGGTCCAGCCCCCGCCCAGCGCCTTGAACAGATCGACATAGGAGATAAGTTTCTGGAGCTTGACCTGCGAGAGCTGGTCCTGCGCCTGGAACAGCGTCTGCTGGATATTGAGCAGCGTGACGATGTCGATGGTGCCCTCGCGCAGCCGCTGCTCGGTGATGGCATAGGCCCGCCGCGCCGAGGCCACCGTTTCCGCCTGTAGGCGCTCGTGGCGGGTATTCTCCTGGATCGCGATCAGCGCGTTCTCGACATCGGCGAAGGCGCTGACGATGGTCTTGCGATAGGTCGCGATCAGTTCGTCGGCGGTTCCGCGCTCCAGCTCGACGCGGGCGCGCAGGTTGCCGCCGTCGAGGATGGGCTGGACGAGGCCTGCCGCCGCCGAGGCGAAGGCGGCGTCGGGGCGCAGCAGGTTCTTCAGCACCGCGCTTTCGAGCCCGCCCTGGCCGGTCAAGGTGATGCTCGGATAGAGCGCGGCGCGGGCGGCATAGAGCGTCGCCTCCTGCGAGGTCAGGCGCGCCTCGGCCTCGGCGATGTCCGGGCGCCGCTGCAGCAACTGCGAGGGCAGACCGGCGCGGACCGCCGGCACGGCGATCGCGTTCAGGCTGCCGCCCTTGATCGCGACCGCGGCCGGCGTCTCGCCGAGAAGGACGGCGAGCGTGACCTTGGCCTGGCGCAGCGAGAGTTCGAGAGCCGGCACCGAGGCCTTCTGCTGCGCCACGACGCTTTCCTGCTGGGCGATGTCGAGCTGGGTCGCTGTGCCGACGGCAAGCCGCGCGCGGATCGCGTTGAGGATGCGCTCCGCAGCCGCGATGTTCTCGCGCGCGATGCGCAGGCGATCCTGCGCCGCCAGCACCTGGAAATAGGTGCTGGCCACGCTGGCGACGGCAGTGAGCGCGACCACGTCACGGTCGAAGCGTGTGGCTTCCGCGGCGAAACGCCCGGCATCGGCAGTCGAGCGGTTCTTCCCCCAGAAGTCGAACTCGTAGCTCGCGGAGAGCCCCAGGCTGAACGTGTTGCCGATGCTTTCGCTGAACGGTCCGCGCTTGGAACCCACCGTTCCCGACCTGAGGGCGCGGGAGGCATCGGTCGAGCCGCTTAGCGTCGGATAGAGCGCCGCCGACGAGATCCGCGACTGCGCGTCGGCCTGCCGGATTCGCGTCATGGCGATGGCGATGTCGAAATTGTCGCCGGCCGTCCGCTCGACCAGTCGGTTCAATTCGCTCGACCGGAACAGGCGCGGCCAGCCCGGCGAGACGGCCGGCGCGGCGCGGCGCTCCCCCGCCGCGAAGCTGCGCGTCACGGCGACGCCGAGGTCGGGGCGCTGGTCGGCCGGCAGGCAGGCGCCGAGGCCGGCGGCGAGGAATGCAGCGGAGGAGAGACGAAGGAGCGAATGCCCGAACGCGTGTCCCGCAAGATCACGCCTGTAGCCCGGCACCATTCCGCTCCTCTCCAGCCTCGATTCGAAAGAACGCGGAACACGACGCGACCGAAGCCGCTTCTAAAGTGAACGACCGGGGAGAGAAAGTGAATTTCTCTTCATCTTTGCGGCGATGGCGTTGCGCGAGGATTGCTGGCTCGGCGTCGCGCAATCCTGCCTGCCTTTGCAGTTGCGACGAGGCGCGAAATGAGCCCTTCTGGACGTAGGCCGCGTTGCGGGCCCGGTTTCAAATGAGGTGATGCCGGATGCGGAGCCGAGATCAAACCATCCTGCCGACAGCGCAGCCCGGCCGTCCTGAACTCCGGGCCCGGTCGTCCTGTCCTCCATGCCTGCGGAGCAACCCGTGAGAAGTCCCTACGAGGTTCTCGGCGTCGCGGCCACGGCTTCGGCTGCCGAGATCCAGAGCGCCTATCGCAAGCTCGCCAAGAAGCTGCACCCGGATCTCAACCCCGGCGACAAGGCGGCGGAAGAGCGATTCAAGGAGGTCGCCGGTGCCTACGACCTGCTGAGCGATGCCGACAAGCGCAAGCGCTTCGATGCCGGCGAGATCGACGCTTCCGGCGCCGAGAAGCCGCCGCCGCAACAACACTATTATCGGCATTATGCCGGGGCGGACCACGGCAATCCCTATGCCGATGTCTCCGGCTATGCCGACTTCATGGACGGGGAGGATGCCTTCGCAGAATTGCTGCGGCGCAGCCAGCAGGCGCGGGCGAACCGGCGTGGGCAGGACCTGCATTACCATCTCACCGTCGATTTCGTCGATTCGATCACCGGCGCGACGAAGCGGCTCAACCTGCCTGACGGCAGCACGATCGACGTGACGATTCCTCCCGGGCTGGTCGATGGCCAGACGCTCAGGCTGAAGGGCAAGGGAGCGCCGGGAACGGGCAAGGGCGGGGCGGGCGATGCGCTGATCGAGGTCGAGGTCCGGCCTGACCGGCGCTTCACCCGCGCGGGAGACGATATCACGATCGAGGTTCCGATTTCGCTGACCCAGGCGGTGCTCGGCGGCGAGGTTCGTGTGCCGACTCCGACCGGGGAAGTCAGCATGAGGGTGCCGAAGGGGGCGAACACGGATACGAAGCTGCGCCTGCGCGGCAAAGGCGCGCCGCGTCGCGGCGGCGGTCACGGCGATCAGTTCGTCAGCCTCAAGGTGATGCTGCCGAAAGCACCCGATCCGGAGCTCGAAGCCTTCGTGGCGGGGTGGAAGGACAAGGATTACGATCCGCGCGAGGGCCGGACGTCATGACGATGACCAAGCAGGAATTCCTGACCTCGTCGGGGCTCAAGGTGAAGGTGCTGGAGTTCTGGCTGGAGCAGCGCTGGCTGGTGCCGCAGGAGGCGGCTGGCGAATTGCACTTCCGCGACATCGACGTCGCGCGCGCGCAACTGATCCGCCAGCTCAAGGACGATTTCGGCGCCAATGATGCCGGCATCGACGTGATCCTGCATCTGATGGACCAGCTCCATGGCGTGCGGCAAGCGCTCGCGGAATTGCGCGAAGAGGCGCGGAGGGACCGGTCCTAGGCTGGAATCCACGACTGGCAGTCGGGAGCGGAGCCAAGCGAAGGAGAGCGGAGATGAGGGAAGCGCTGACCGGGCAGGGGCGAGGGAACATCGACGGGCTCGTCCTGCGAATGCTGGTTCGCGAGCTCGTCGCGAAGGGCGTGCTGACGCAGGACGAGGTGCGCGCACTGCTGTTCGATGCGGCGAGGCAGATCGACGAGGTCGGCAGCCCGCAGACCGACCAGGCCGCCTGGAGCATGGTCAACGAGGATCTGGCGCCCGATTTTCTCGGGACCGGTTGACCGCGCGGCGGAGCGGGAACCCGGACAAAGCGGCCGGCGTTACGGCTGTGGTGGGTGCCGGGTGCCGCCGGGATGGTCTTGGTGACGGAAAGGCTCGCGCAGCCGCAAACGGCCCGAGGAGGCGAGACGATGCACGACAAGGTCAGGGAGAACATGGAGGTGATCGGCGCCGACGGCGTGCATGTCGGCACCGTCGATCGCATCGAGGCCGGGCGCATCAAGCTCAAGAAGAGCGATGCCCATGGCCGGCACGAAGGCCATCACCATTTCATCGAGTTCGGCTTCGTCGCCGGCGTCGAGGGCGATAAGGTGAGGCTGTCCGCCAATGCCGACGTCGCCGTGACTCTCGAAGAGGAGGTCTCCGGCAAGCCGGTGGAGCTTTGACATCGGGGCTGCGGTCGCCGGGGCGTCGCGATCGCAGCCTTCTGTTCGGGAGGACTGGGGCGATGCAGCTGTACGACCTTTACCTGAACGCCAAGAAGCCCGGGATCGGCCTCTATGTCGCCAGCGGTTCGGACCTGCCGGATTTCGCCGATCCCAAGGAATGGATCTTCGACGGAACGGCGGCGGCGGACTTGCTGCCGCCGAGCGTGATCGAAGGCGTCGCCAATGTCGGCCACGCATTCCGCGACATGGATTGAGATTCAAAACCGGGCGGGTCAATCTCGGCGCGATGTCTTCGAGTGCACGGCCCATGGACCTCAGCCAGGCTTCCGTCGTTTCGCAGCCGGTCATGGCAGTGCTGGCGCGCATGCTCACCTCGGAGGCGGCGGTTCCCCTTGCGCCGGGCACAACGTGAGCGCCGCGACGGAGCATCGCGTCGTCATCGTCGGCGCCGGCTTCGGTGGGCTGGAGGCTGCCCGCCATCTGGCCCGCATGCCGGTCAGGATCACGATGATCGACCGGCGCAACCACCATCTTTTCCAGCCGCTGCTCTATCAGGTCGCGACTGCCTCCTTGCCGACCTCGGAGATCGCCTGGCCGATCCGTTCCCTGCTGCGCAGCTACAGGAACGTCACGACGCTGCTCGGCAGCGTCACCGGCGTCGACCGGGCGGGCAAGCAGGTGCTGCTCGAGGGCGAGCCGCCGATCGCCTTCGACACGCTGATCCTCGCGACCGGAGCGCGCCACGCCTATTTCGGTCATGACGAATGGGAGCCCTATGCGCCGGGCGTCAAGACGCTCGAGGATGCGACGCGGATCCGGAGGCGCATCCTCTCGGCCTTCGAGCAGGCCGAATGGGAGACCGACGAGAATCGCCGCGCCGAATGGCTCACTTTCGTGATCATCGGCGCGGGGCCGACCGGGGTCGAACTCGCCGGCACCATCGCCGAACTCGCGCACGACACGCTGCGCGGCGATTTCCGCCATTTCGATACGCGCAGCGCCCGCGTGATCCTGGTCGAGGCCGGGCCACGCATTCTGGCAGGGTTCACCGAAGACCTCTCGGCCTATGCCGAGCGCGCGCTGAAACGCCTCGGCGTCGAGGTCAGGCTGGGCCAGCCGGTCTCGGAATGCCGGGAGGATGGCATCGTGCTCGGCGGCGTCCTTCTGCCGGCGCGGACGATCCTGTGGGCGGCGGGCGTTGCCGCTTCGCCGGCCGCGGAGTGGCTGCAGGCGCCCGCGGACCGAGCCGGGCGGGTGCGTGTCGAGCCCGATCTTTCGGTGCCCGCGGAACCGGACATCTTCGTCATCGGCGATACCGCCTTCGTCGCGGATGTCGACGGCAAGCCGGTTCCCGGCGTTGCGCCTGCGGCGAAGCAGGAGGGCGCCTATGTCGCGCAGGTGATCGGGGCGCGGCTGCAAGGCAAGCAGCCTCCAGCTCCCTTCGCCTACAGGAATGCCGGCAACCTCGCGACGATCGGCAAGCGGGCGGCGATCGTGGATTTCGGCTGGATCAAGCTGCGCGGGCGCCTGGCGTGGTGGATCTGGGGCATCGCCCACATCTTCTTCCTGATCGGGCTGCGCAACCGGCTCGCCGTCGCGCTCAACTGGCTCTGGATCTATGTCAGCGGCCACCGCAGCGCCCGACTGATAACCCAGGGCCAGTCGACGACAGTCCGCAAGGCGGACTGATGGCCGGCGGCGGGTCCGGACTCCAGAGAGGCTCCCGGTCCAGTCCGTCGCGCGGCATAGAGCATCGGCCCGAAAAGTGGAACGCGGCTTTCGGAAAAGGTCGATGCAACAACAATGCTCTAGCCACGCAGTCCGGCAACCACCTGCTGGCGATAGGCGAGGGCGGCAGGCACCAGAGCGAACAGGCTGCCGATCAGCGCGAGACCAAGAGCCGGCAGCAACTCCTCGAGGCCGATGGCGGGCGAGAGCAGCAGTCCGGTGCGCTGCGCGACGAGCCCTGAGACGGCCTGTGTCGCGAGCGCGCCGAGGCCGAGACCCAGCAGGCAGCCGAGCGTCATCAGCGTGACCTGTCCCAGCCAGACCACCAGCATGACGTAGCTGCGCGGCGCGCCGAGTGCGCGCAGCACGGCATAGCGCCGGCGTCTCAAACCGGCGACGGCGAGCAGGAGCAGCAGCACGGAGGCGAGGATCAGCACTGTATTGAGCGCCGAGGCGACGACGAGGATGTCCCGGATATTGCCGAGCGCGCCATAGAGCGAGACCAGCACTTCGGCGGGGAAGAACGCCATCGTGCCGCCCTGTCGATATTGCGCGCGCAGCTGATAGGCGCCGGCCACACTCTTCGGCTTGACGACGATCGCAGGCACTCCGGGAACGCGCTTGCCGTCGAAGGGCAGGCCGATCCGCTCTTCAGCGCCTGCGGGGCTGCTGCCGGCAGCCGGACCCTGCTTCCAGAAGGGCGAGTCACCCTTCGTTTCCTCCGAGGCATGACCATTGCCGAGGCCGTGGATCTCCCAGACGCTCTCGATCGGCACGAGGATCGCGCGATCCCAGGGAGAGCCGAGGCGCGGCAGCCGGCCGACGACGGTATAGCCATGGCCTTCGTGCTTGTGGCTGTCCTCTTCGGCATCGGTCTGGCCCGGCGCTGCGACACGGCCGGCGACGCCATGCGACGGCGTGATGGTATCGCTCATCCGGTAGAGGACATCGGCGCCGAGCACGGCCTCGCCCTCCGCTGCGAAGAGGCGCCCCTCGCTGGGCTTGATCCGGTCCCAGCGGCCGGCGAAGGCGGCGGTCGTGCCGACGATCGGATAGCCGCGGCTGACGTCGCCGAAGGCGATCGGTGCGACCTGCGCGACACGCTCGTCCTTGAACAAGGTGTTGAGCAGGCGGCCGTCGACCAGCGGCAAGGCGTCGGGCTGGACATAGACTGTCGACATCAGGAGCTGCGTCTGGCTGCCGGGCGCGCCGATGATCAGGTCGAAATCATCGGCGGCCGCGGCCGAGCCGCGGCGCAGCGCCCGTTCCTGCGCAGCGATGGCGACGCCGGTCGCGATGGCCAGCGCGACCAGCAGGACGATCGCCGGTGCGGTCCAGCGCAGCGCGCGCAGATCGGCCAGCACCATGGGGAAGGGATTCATCACGCGGCCCGGCGCTGTGGAGCATGGGACAGGTCGAGGCGCTGACCGAAGCGGGCGAGCAGAGCCGGATCATGCGTTGCGCAGATCAACGTTGCGCCGCTCTCCATGGCCGTCTCGAGCAGGAGATCGGCGACCTCGGCAGCGTGGCCGGTATCGAGGCTGGCAGTGGGCTCATCGGCGAGGATCAGCGCCGGCCGGGTGAAGAGCGCGCGGGCAATGGCGACGCGCTGCTGCTCGCCCCGCGAGAGGAGGGCGGCGCGGCGGCGCGGGTCGGGCAGCCCCATGCGGCGGGCGAGCGCGGCGGCGCGTTCCTTCTCGGCCGCGCTCAGGTTCCAGGCCGAGAAACACGCCGGCAGCGCGACATTTGCGGCTATGTCGAGCTCGGGAATCAGATGAAAGTCCTGGAAGACGAAGCCGATGGTCTCGCGGCGCCAGCGGTCCCGGCCGGATTCGGAAAGGTCGGAGACAGCACGGTCGCTCCACAGGACGCGGCCCTGAGAAGGCCGCAGCAGGCCGGCGATCAGATGCAGCAGCGAGCTCTTGCCACAGCCGGAAGGGCCGCTGATGCCGATGCAGCTGCCCGGCTCGATCGTGAGCAGCGGCAGCTCGAACAGGCGGAAGGGCTTGCCGTCGGCGTCGCGGTGGTCGAGCGCGAGGCCTTCCAGCGTCAGCCGGCCGGAGGGCTGCTCAGGCGAGGGTGAAGCCGGCATCGACGATCCTGATCTGGCTGACGAAGCCGGTCTCGACGTCGGTGGCGGAACCGATCTCCAGCCGGCCGGTCACCGCGACCTTGCGGCCCGCGCTGACCATCGCCGTCTCGTTCTTCATGAAGACGACGACGATATCGACGGGCCAGTCCGCGTCCGACTGGCAGAAGGGACAGATCGCCAGAGGTTCGCGGGTCAGCACGAAGAAACGACTCTCGGCTTTCAACGGGGGCGCCATGTAGCCGAGCATGCGAACCTCGTGGCCGCGCAGCGCCGTGACCCGGTCGGAGAACTCGAAGCCCAGCACGCCGAAGGACTTGTAGAGCCCGTCGAAGGCGATCGATTCGGTCTCGGCGGCGCGAGCCTGTCCGCAAAGGCCGGCCGCCGCGAGGCCGAGCATGGCTTCGCGGCGGGACATCGGCAGAAGGGAGGGGATGCTCGGCATCGCGGCCTTGTTCGCCTGCGTGATACGACCTGTTTTGATTTTATCACGCCGATGTGACGGAGTTGAGCTTACTTGCCGCCGAGCGCCAGCGATTCCGCCATGACGCGGAAGACGTAGGTGTTCGGCTTGTGACCGCGAAACTTCTCCGCGCCCGGGCCCATCGCCGTCAGGATGACGTCGTCGGCGGAATGCACGCCGCTATTGGCGTCGAAGGGCAGGTTGCCCGTCTTGCGGGCCGCGAGCGGGCCGGTGCAGTCCTTCTCATTGGCGATGTTGGTCTTGCCATCCGGACCCTTCACGGCCGGGACGCGTTCGCCATTCATGGCGGGCCGACCGGTATCGCAGGTGTCGGGATAGGAGCCGTAGACGACCGCGAGGCGGCGCGACGTGTCGACGTCCGTGGGGTAGCCGTCGGCGTCGACCGGGCCGTAGTTCGGCACCGCCGACTCGGCGTAGACGCCGAGCTTGTCGCGCAGGAGCTGGCCCGGCCGGTCGTCGTCATAGGTGCCGATGATCGAGATCGGGTGGGCATGGTCGGGTACGACGATGATCAGCGTGTCGTTGCGGTCGCCGGCGAAGTCCTTTGCGACCTTGACGGCGTTGTCGAGCATGATCGTGTCGAAGACCGAGCGCTCCCAATCCAGCGAGTGGCTGTACTTGTCGATGCGGGCGGACTCGACCATCAGCAGGAAGCCTTCCGGGTTGCCCTTGAGCATCGCGATGGCGGCCTTGGTCTGCTCGACGACGTCGGGCTGGTCCGGGAACTTGGAGGTCGTGCCCTTCTTGGCAAGGCGCAGGTCGAAGGCACCGTCGATATTGCCGGTGTTGTAGAGGCCGAGCAGCTTCTTCGAGCCGCCGGCGACGGCGGCGTTCATCTCAGCCTTGGTGGTAACCAGCGTGTAGCCCGCCTCCTTGAACTTCGCGATGAAGTCCTCGCCGTCGGTGCGCTTGGAGCCCGGCGTGGTCTTGGCGAGGAAATTCGGCGAGCCGCCACCCATGATCACGTCCGGCTTCACATCGTAGAACATCCTGACGATGTCGTTGAAGTCGGAGCGGCGGCGGGTATGAGCGACCATCGAGGCGGGCGTCGCGTCCTCGATTTCGGAGTTGGTGACGACGCCGACGGCCATGCCGGTCTTGCGCTTGACGAGTTCGGCGATGGTCTCGACCTTCGGGTGGTCGAGGGTCAGCGCGTTCTTGGCGCAGTAGACGCCGAGCGCGTTGACGCAGGATTTGTGACCGGTGGTATAGGCGTGCGCTGCATTGGCGCTGTCGGTGACGACCGAGTCGGTACCCGAGGTCGAGATCAGCGCCATGTCGGACATGTCGTCCATGGCGAGCTCGCCGTTGTAGCGGCCTTCGACCAGACCCTTCGACAGGATGCGGGCGGCGGTGCGGTTGGCGACCGACATGCCGTCGCCGATGAAGAGGATGACGTTCTTGGCGCGGCGGGGCTGGGCGGTGGCGAAGACCTCCCATTTGACCGTTGCCTTCCTGTCGGCGCCCTGCGTGGCCTCGACCGTATAGCTGCCGGCCGGCAGGCTCGCGCCGCGCAGCCACAGCGCCGAATGCTTCTGACCCTCTTCGTTCTGCAGGAAGGTCGTCGGCTTTCCGAAGACCTCGTCGGCGGACTTCCCGTTGATCGTCACCTTGACGTCGGCGGAGGCGGGCGCATCGGGAAACTCGACCTTGAAGTCGAAATGCGAGCCTTCGAGGATCTCGGCGCGGTTGATCGGATAGATGGTCTGGGCCGCCGCCGGCGCGGCCGCGGCGAGCGAGCCTGCCACGGTCATGATCAGCAATCGTTGCGCCTGCATAGGTATCTCCGCCGTGGCGTCAGTTGAAAGAGGGCGATCCGTGCTTAGGCAAGGCGAATGACAGTACGATTACCGTGCGAAATACTCCATAATGTTATGTTATTACGTGTCTTTTATCGACATGCGGCGCGCTTCGCCGTGTCGCGCCCGCGGAAGCTGCGTGCCGCGTGCATGGCCGCTTCCCTCCCGGCGTGGGCCACTCAAATTGTGGCAGGGGATGGGATCGTCTACTAGGCTTCATAAGCCAGCTTCCTAACGCCAGACTCAGCCAGACATCCCGATGACAGCCGCGGCCCAGGTTTCGACAGCACAGCGCGCGATGATGCCCGTGCTGATCGCACTCAGCTTCACGCATCTGCTCAACGACATGATCCAGTCGCTGATCCCGGCGATCTATCCGATCATCAAGGAATCCTACCGGCTGGATTTCGGGCAGATCGGCCTGATCACGCTGACCTTCCAGGTCTCGGCCTCGCTGCTGCAGCCGGCGGTCGGGCTCTACACAGACAAGCATCCGATGCCTTATTCGATGGTCGTCGGCATGGGCTTCACGCTCTCGGGACTGATCGGGTTGGCCTATGCCGGCAGCTACGGACTCCTGTTGCTGTCGGCCGCCTGCGTGGGCATCGGCTCCTCGATCTTCCATCCGGAGGCGACGCGCATGGCGCGCAACGCGTCCGGCGGGCAGCACGGTCTGGCGCAGGGCATCTTTCAGCTCGGCGGGCAAACGGGCGGGGCGCTCGGACCTCTCCTGGCGGCCTTCGTCATCGTGCCGCGGGGGCAGGGCAGCCTCGCCTGGTTCTCGGTCGCAGCGCTTGTCGCGATGATGCTGATGGTCTGGACGGCGGCCAGCTATGCCAGGCTCGATCGGGCACGGCCGCCGAAGCCTGCCGGCGTGGCCAAAGCTGCGGCGCGGCCGGGCAAGGGCTCGGTCGCCTTTGCGATCACCATCCTGATCGTGCTGCTGTTCTCGAAGAACGCGTACACGGCGAGCTTCAGCTCGTTCTACACCTTCTACCTGATGGGCAAGTTCGGTGTCTCGATCCAGCATTCGCAGGAGATGCTGTTCCTGTTCCTGGCCTCCTCGGCCGCCGGCGCCGTCGGCGGCGGCATGCTGGGCGACCGGATCGGCCGCAACAAGATCATCTGGTTCTCGATCCTGGGCGCGCTGCCCTTCACGCTGATCCTGCCCTATGCCGACCTGTTCTGGACCGGCGTGCTGACGGTGATCATCAACATCATCATGTCGAGCGCCTTCGCGGCGATCCTGATCTATGCGCTGGAACTGCTGCCCGGGCGGGTCGGGCTGGTCGGTGGCTTCTTCTACGGGCTGTCCTTCGGGCTGGGCGGCCTCGCGGCGGCGCTGCTCGGCGAGTTCGCCGACCTTCTCGGCATCGAGATGGTCTACAAGATCTGCTCCTTCATTCCGCTGGTGGGCCTGCTCGCCTGGTTCCTGCCGCGCCTCAGCGAAGAAGCGCATGGCGCGAAGGTCGGGCATTAGGCGCATTCGGGAACGCCGCGTCCATCGCGGCCGTTCGCTTCGCCCGGGCCGGGATGATCCGCGCCTTCCGGTGCGCGGCTAGATCGCGAGCTTGCCGGCCTTGGCGGCGGCGTAGCGTTCCTCGATCTTGGGCCAGTTCACGACGTTCCACCACGCCTTGAGATAGTCGGCGCGTCGGTTCTGGTATTTCAGGTAATAGGCGTGTTCCCAGACGTCGTTGCCGAACAGCACCTTGTGGCCGGCCATGATCGGGCTGTCCTGGTTGGGCTGTGGCAGCAAAGCGAGCTTGCCGGCCCTGTCCACCGTGACGAAGACCCAGCCGGAGCCGAAGACCTTCAGGCCTGCCGCCTCGAAATCGGCCTTGAACTTGTCGAAGCCGCCGAGGTCGCGCGTGATCGCGGCCGCGACCTCGCCGCTCGGCGCACCGCCGGCTCCGGGACCCATCACCTCCCAGAACATCGTGTGGTTGGCGTGGCCGCCGCCATTGTTGCGGATCACGGTACGGATGCTCTCCGGTACTTGGCCGAGATCGGCGATCAGCTCCCCGACCGAAGCCTTGGCGATCATGCCGTTGTCCTTCGCCGCGCCGTTGAGGGCCGCGACATAGGCTGCGTGGTGGCGGTTGTAGTGGATGTCCATCGTCGTGGCGTCGATATGCGGCTCGAGGGCATTGGCCTCGTACGCGCGTTTCGGCAGCGAGAATGGGCCGGTCGGCGCTGCGGGCGCGGCGGCCTGGGCCCAGACCTTCGGAGCCGAGGCAACGAAGGCGGCGCCGGCGCCGAGGATAAGGAGGCTGCGGCGCGAGGGAGCGAGGATTGCTGGCATGGCGGCATCTCTCCTTTGAAACGGGAGCACGGTACAAATCCGCGTTCGTGCCGCGGCCGCGCCGGATCACAACCACGACTACGTGTCAAAGCCGCCGGTGTTCCCTTCGGCACCTCATGCAGGCGAAACCCGGCGCCGCAACCAGGCGCTGGCAGACCTGCAGCGTCCGATGCTCTCGACCTTAACCGCCAGTTTACCGCGTTTGACTACGTTCCGGAAGGAATCCAGCCGAGGATCGCGCCATGCAGGCACAGGCTCTCAAGGTCGACGGACTGCCGTGCGAGGCCGCGCCGGCCGTTCCCGTGCCGGCCGCGATCCGGCCCGCCAACGAGGACGCGCCGGCCGAGGCGGGGGCCGCCCGCGCGGTCCGCGAGATTGCGGAGCGCTTCGGCAAGCTCGGTGCCGAGATCACCGATGTCGCGGGGCGGATCGTCGACGTCAGCCGCCAGCTCGAGAAGCAGACCACGGGCCTGCGCCGCGTCGTCGGCGCCGTGGACCAGGTTTCGCACGCCAATCATGCGATCCAGCAGGCTGCCGAAGGCGCGCAGACCGCGGCTTCCGCCGTGCGCAGCGGGCTTGAGCGCGTCACCGGCTCGGTCAAGCTCGGGTTGAACGCGGCGCAGAACGACATCGAAGCCTTGTCCGAGGAAGCGCAGTCGATGTCGCAGGCCCTGTCGCAGGCGGTTGCCGATGCGCACAAGGCCCGCGCTTCCAGCGACGCGATCCAGGCGATCACCCGCGAGATCCAGCTGCTGGCGATCAACGCCGGGGTCGAGGCAGCGCGGAGTGGCGAGGCGGGCCGCGGCTTCGCTGTCATCGCGGCCGCTGTGAAGGCGCTGGCCGAGCAGACGCGCGAGGCGACGGCGGCGAGCGCGATGCAGCTCGACCTGCTGGTCAAGTCGGTCGACGGCCTCGCCCGGCGCAGCGAAGGCAATGCGCAGACGGCACGACGTGCCATCGACGGCAGCCGGACCATTTCGGCGCAGATCGGCGAGCTCGACGATTTCGGGCGCTCGGTCGTCCAGTTGATCGGCGGCATCGAGGCGATCTCGCAGCCGACGCGCGAGAACGCCGCCGCATGCGCCAAGGCCGGGCAGGACCTGGCCGGGCTGGTCGCGGGGGTGGACCGGTCGACCGAAAGCCTGGAGCGTGCTGCGCAGCGGACGGATGCGCTGGTGGCGATCAGCGAGGGCATCCTTGGGTCAATCGCCGCCTCGGGCGTGCGCACGGCACAATCGGAGCTGATCGCGACGGCGATTGAGACGGCGGGCGTCATCGCCGGCCTGTTCGAGCAGGCACTGGCGTGCGGCGAGATCGGCATGGCCGAGCTGTTCGACGAAAACTATGCGCCGGTGCGGGATTCCGATCCGCAGCAACATCTGACCCGCTTCGTGGCGCTGACGGACCGGCTGTTGCCGCCGCTGCAGGAAAAGCTGCTGGCGTCGAACGGGCGCATCGTCTTCTGCGCGGCGGTGGACCGCAATGGCTTCCTGCCGACGCATAACCGCAAATATTCGCAGCCGCAGGGCGCCGATCCGGTGTGGAACAACGCCAATTGTCGCAACCGTCGCATCTTCGACGACCGCACGGGGCTGGCAGCGGCGCGAAACCGCAAGCCTTTCCTGCTCCAGAGCTATCGCCGCGACATGGGCGGCGGTGAATTCCTGGTGATGGAGGATCTGTCGGCGCCGATCGTGGTGCGCGGCAGGCACTGGGGCGGCTTTCGGATCGGGCTGAAGGTGTAGCCGGGCGTCGGCGCCGCGGGATTTCAGTGGCGTGCCGAGCCCGAAGCCGGATTGGCTTTCGGCCGGGCGCCAAAGTCGAGTTGAGTGAGCGAGTTTCGAGTCAGCGCCATGCATATAGCGCCGTCCTTCCCCAACCTGTCCGTGCTGGTTGTCGACACCAGCCCGCACTACCGGCGCATCATCCGGACGATGCTCTACCAGGCGCAGCTGCACCGCATCTTCGAGGCGGCGGACCTGCCTTCCGCTGCGGCGATCTTCATCCAGAAGCAGCCCAACATCGTCATTCTCGACTGGGATCTTCCCGATGGCGGCGGGGCGAAGTGCCTTGCCGCCATCCGCTCCCAGAAGACGTCCCCGTTCGCGAAGGCGCCTGTCCTGGTGATGATGGAGCGGCCGGACAAGCGTTCCGTGGTCCAGGCCGCCAAGCTCGGCGCGCACGAGATCATCACCAAGCCGATCTCGCCCAACAATCTCTGGCTCCATCTCTCAGGCATCATCAACATGCCGCGCAAATATCGCGAGACCAACGGCGTGGTGACGCTGGTGCCGCGAGCCATCAGCAACGCGATATTCTGACGGACCCACGTTTCGCCGCCGAAACGCCCGAATGATTGACGGGGATCGCGGCGTTTAGCGAAATTTTTACCAGTCTGCCCCGATGCTGCCGGCATCATCCAGGGTCGCGCCTTCATGGTCATCACCGTTTCGCTTCCGCCCTTCCTCGGACGTTCCGAGGCGGCCGCCTTCCGTAACCAGCTTCTGGTCGCCCTGGAGCAGAACGAAAGCATTGCCGTCGAGTGCGCGGACGCAGGCCCGCTGCCGAGCCTGTGGATTCAGCTGCTCCATTCCGCCGCCGTCAGCGCCGTCGCGCGCGGGCTGTCGGTGACGCTCAAGGCGGCCTCCTCCGAGTGCCGCGAATCCTTGCGGGCGATCGGCTTCGATGCCGCGCGAAGCCCCCTCGTTCTGGAGTGACAGGCATGAAGATCCTGGCCATCGACGATACCAAGACGCTGCTCAGTCTGCTCAGCCTGACGCTGCGGAATGCCGGCCATGAGGTCGCCGAGGCGGAGAACGGCGAGGACGGCCTGACCAAGTTCGACCAGTTCAAGCCCGATCTCGTGATCACCGACCTCAACATGCCGGTCATGGACGGCATCGAGTTCACCCGCGCCTGCCGCTCGCGGCCGATGGGGCAGAACACGCCGATCATCGTGCTGACCACGGAGAACGGGGCCGAGATCAAGGCGGAAGGCCGCCGCGCCGGCGCCAGCGCCTGGATGGTCAAGCCCTTCGAGCCAAATACCCTGCTCGGCCTCGTCGCGCGCTACCAGAACTGAAGGCTGGCCGATGGATCCGTTGGCAGAACTCAAGCAGACCTTCTTCCAGGAGTGCGAGGAGCTCCTCGGAGCGCTGGAGCAGAAGCTCCAGGCTCTCGACGAGGGCTCCAACGACCCCGAAGACGTCAATGCGGCCTTTCGCGCCATCCATTCGATCAAGGGCGGAGCGGGCGCCTTCGGCTGCACCGAGCTCGTCGCCTTCGCCCATGTCTTCGAGGCGTCGCTCGACCATCTGCGCTCCGGCCGTGTCGCGATCGAGGACGCGCCGTTCACGCTGTTCCTGCGCTGCTCCGACGCTGTCGCCGATCTGGTGGCGGCTGCGCGCAACGATGAACAGGCGGTCGAGCGGCCCGATCTTCTCGCCGCCCTCGAGCAGGTCGGCCAGGAGCCGCAGGCTCCGGCGCCCGTAGCGGTGGCCGCACCCGCGCCGGCTGCGCCACCCATTCCCGCTTCGACGCCTGCCGCCGAGGCAGACGCACCCCCCGGCATCGCCGCACTCGGCAACCTCCTCGCCATGGTCGAGGCCAAGACCGGCACGACGCCGGCGAAGGCTGACGATGGCTGGGACGACGAGGAGCCTGCCGCCGCGCCGGAACCCGCAGCTGCCAAGCCCGGCCGCGACGTGAAGCTGAGGATCGCGCCCGAAACCGATCTCTTCCGCCGCGTG
Organism: Allobosea sp. 67-29; assembly: GCF_001898115.1. Taxonomy (GTDB): domain Bacteria; phylum Pseudomonadota; class Alphaproteobacteria; order Rhizobiales; family Beijerinckiaceae; genus Allobosea. The sequence continues at coordinate 33,334 of NZ_MKSQ01000023.1, forward strand.
ATCGAGCCGCGCGTCGTGCTGGGTTCGCTGCCGGCCGACGACGTCGTGGAAATCCGGTGCGACCTCAGCCAGGTCCCGCCGCTGGAGAGCCTCGACGTCACAGATTGCTGGATGCGCTTCGATGTCGCGCTGCGCACGCAGCTTTCCGTCGAGGAACTGCACGGACGGTTCGACTTCAGCCTGGCCAACGAGGAGTTCGAGATCGCCTTCTCGGCGGAGCAGCCGGCGGTGACCGAGGTGCCGGTCGCGGAGGCGGCCCCGGCGGCCGAGGTGTCGAGCTCCGTCGCGGCCGATCTCTCCGCCATCCTGGCGAAGCTCGGGCCGGCGCCCGAGGCCCAGCAGGCCGAGCCCGAGATCCAGCCGGCGCCGGTCGCCGCCCTGGCGGCGGCTCCCGCACCTGCCCCCGAGGCGGCACCCGTGCTGCGCACGCCGCCTCGTGCCCCGGCCAACGATCAGGCCGCTGCGCGCCAGCGCCAGGCGGTCAGCGTGCGCGTCGACCTCGACCGTATCGACAAGCTGATGAATCTCGTCGGCGAAATCGTCATCACCCAATCGATGCTGGTCGAATGCGTCCGCTCGCTGCCCTATGACGTCTATGCCAAGACCGCCGAGGGCATCCTGACCCTGTCGCGCCAGACACGGGAACTGCAGGACCACGTCATGGCGGTGCGCGCCCAGCCGGTGAAAGCGGTGTTCCAGCGCATGCCGCGCCTCGTGCGCGAATTGGCCCAGACGCTGGGCAAGGAAGTGCGCCTCGTCCTTGAAGGCGAGAACACCGAGGTCGACAAGACCATCATCGAGGAACTCGCCGATCCGCTGACCCACATGATCCGCAACTCGATGGATCACGGGCTGGAAACGCCGGACGAGCGCGTCGAAGCCGGCAAAGCCCGCGAGGGCACGATCAAGCTGATCGCCGAGCATCGCGCCGGCCGCATCGTCATCTCCGTTACCGATGACGGACGCGGCATCAATCGCGACCGGCTCCTGGCAAAGGCCCGCTCACGCGGCCTCGTCGGCGCCGATGAGCGGCTGCAGCCCGAGGAGATCGATCAGCTCATCTTCGCCGCCGGCCTGTCGACGGCGGAGGTCGTCAGCGATGTCTCCGGCCGCGGCGTCGGCATGGACGTGGTGCGCCGCAACGTCGAATCGCTTGGAGGGCGCATCAGCGTCGATTCCGAGCCCGGCCGCGGCTGCAAGTTCACTCTGGCCCTGCCGCTGACGCTCGCGGTCCTGGAGGGCATGGTCATCCGCTGCGGGGACGATCGTTACGTCATCCCGATCGCCTCGGTGATCGAGACCCAGCACCTGGCCTCGACGCCGATCGAGCGCCTGCCGTTCGGGCAGGAGGTGCTGCGCTGGCGTGGCGAGGTGACGCCGCTCTATCGCCTCGGCGACGTGATGGGTTCGATGGGCACCACCCACGAGAATATCGTCATCATCGCCGAGACCGAGCGCGGCAACAATGTCGGCATCGCCGTCGACGAGATCGTCGGCCAGCAGCAGGTCGTCGTGAAGAGCCTCGAGGCGAATTACGGCGCGGTCAACGGCGCTTCCGCCGCGACCATTCTCGGCGACGGTCTCGTCGCGCTGATCCTGGACATCGACTCCATGCTGCGGCTCGCCGCTTCGGGCGAGCGAAACCACCCCCTATCTGACCTCAAGATGGCTGGATGACCATGACCCTCCAACTCGGCGAAAAGCACTTCTCGTCTGCGCAGCCGGAAGCGGCGGCGCGTCGGATCGTCACCTTCAAGGTCGGCGATCGCACCTTCGGCATCGACGTCGGCATGGTCCGCGAGATCAAGGGCTGGCAGGCAACGACTCCGCTGCCGCACGCGGCCCAGCATGTGCGCGGCGTCCTCAACCTGCGCGGCGTCATCCTCGCGGTCTATGACCTGCGCACGGCGATCGGCATGGGCGTCACCGACGCGACGGCCACTCACGTCATCGTCGTGGTCGACGTTGAGGACAAGACGGCGGGCCTGCTGGTCGATTCCGTGTCGGACATCGTCGATGTCCCGGTTTCCGCCGTGCGCCCGGCTCCCGATCTGGAGCGCGACGAGCACGGCCTGATCGAAGGGCTCGTCCTGCTCGACACCGACATCGTCGCGTTGCTCGACCTCGCCGCGGTCATCCGCGACGGGGGTGCCGAGACCCAGCTGAAGACCAGCCGCGCCGCCTGAATATCCAGCGACCAGCCCGGTGTAGCGTGAGAGAGCGGGCCAGACCAAGAAACGACCAGACTGCATGGGCAACGCCCTCGGCCCTCTCTCCCATCTGACGCTCAGCCAGCCGCTGACGGCGGCCGGTTCGGCCCTGCTCGGCGGCGGCGTCGCTTATGCGGCGGCCTCCTCGGCCATGCCTGCAGCCGTCGTCGGTGCTGTCTCGGCGGTGGCCTTGCTCGGCGGCCTCGCCTCCTGGGCGGCGACGCGGCCGCTCGGGCCCGCGCGCAAGGCCCTGTCGAGGCTGCTGGCCAGCCGTGCGACACCGGCGCCGGAGCGCCGGGACGCAGGGCTCACCGCGGTGCTCGAGGGTCTCTGCGAGCAAGTGCAGGCCGATGGCCGCATCCGCGCAGCGCTCGATCACGCCGGGTCCAAGCTGATGATCTGCGATGGCGAAGGCGGCGTGGTCTACGTCAACAAGGCGCTGCTGCGCTTCTTCGCGGAGGCGCAGGAGGATTTCCGCGCCGCTTTCCCCGGCTGCTCCGCCAAGGACATGCTCAGCCGCGTGATGGAGCGCGTGCAGGGCGAGCAGGGTTACGGTGCCGTGGGCGCGCCCGTCGAGATGGTCCTCGGCCGCCGCAGGATACGCTTCACGCTGACGCCGGTCGCCGGCACCGATGCCGTCGAAACCGGCACTGCGGTCGAATGGCGGGAGCTGAACGAGCCATTATCTGCCGCTGCGCTTGCAGTGAAGGATGTCGTCACGGCGGCACAAGAAGGCGATTTCTCGCGCCGGATCGCCATCGATGCGAAGGGCGGCGCGCTGGCCGAGTTCGCTGAGGGCGTCAATGGCGTCAGCGCAATTGCCGAGGAGGCCTTCGAGGACGTCGCCGACGTGGTCGCCGCTCTGGCGGAAGGTGACCTTTCCCGGCGCATGACGGGCCGCTACCGCGGCCGTCTCGCGGCATTGCAACATGACTTCAACGATGCGCTGGACTGGCTGGGCGAGACGGTTCGCTCGGTTCAGGCGACGGCGGGCGAGACGGCGCGGGTGGCTGCCGAGATCGTCGCCGCGACAGGTGATCTCGCTGCCCGCACCGAACGTTCCGCGAGCGATCTCGGGGAGGCTTCCGCGGCCGCGGGGCAGATTGCGGCTTCGGCGCGCCAGAGCAATGTCCGCTCGCGGGAGGCAACGGATCTCGCCACGGAGACGATGGGCGTGGCTCAGGATGGGCAGGCCGTCGTCGGGCAGGCCGTCGGCGCGATCGAGCGGATCGAGACCTCCTCGACACGGATCGCCGACATCGTCGGCGTGATCGACGAGATCGCCTTCCAGACCAACCTGCTCGCCCTCAACGCGGCCGTCGAAGCGGCCCGCGCGGGCGATGCCGGCAAGGGCTTCGCGGTCGTCGCTTCCGAGGTGCGGGCGCTGGCGCAGCGCTCGGCTCAGGCGGCGAAGGACATCAAGGGGCTGATCGCGACCTCCAACGGCCAGGTCGCGGAAGGCGTCCGCTGCGTCCGAGACACGGGCACGGCGCTCGGGCGGATCGTGGCCGCCGCCGGCAAGGTATCGGCGACGGTGACCGATATCGCCGCGGAAGCGTCGGAACAGAGCAAGGGCGTCGAGGCGATGAGCCGTAGCGTCGAGCACATCGACGGCAGCATCCGTCAGTACGGAGCGCTGGCGCAGAGCAGCGCGCAGACCGCGGAGACGCTGGTCGGGCAGATCCAGTCGTTGGGAGAGCTCGTGGCCGGTCTCCGGACAGAGGCGGCACCGGTGGGGCAAAGGCGATCCGTCCGACGCGCCTTCGCCTCCGAGCCCACGCCGCTTCCAGCGCCCACGCCGCGCCGTGCCGCGCAAGGTGGCCAATCCCTCAACCGGCGGACAGGATACTGAACCATGTCGCGGCTCGGGCTCATTCCACCCATGCCTCTCGCTCCGGCGATCGGCGCCGACGTCACGTTGACCCGCGACGACATGAAGTTCATCGCCGCGCTGGTCTACGAGCAGGCGGGCATCGTCATCCGCGAGCACAAGGAAGCGATGACGCGTGGCCGCCTGGCGCGGCGCGTCAAGGCACTCGGCTTGAACTCGGTGGCGGAGTATTGCGCCTTCCTGAAGACGCCGCAGGCGGCCGGCGAACTGCCCGAACTGATCAATGCGGTGACCACCAACCACACCGCCTTCTTCCGCGAGCGCCACCATTTCGACCATCTGCGCAAGGAGGTGATGCCGCGCCTCGTGCAGGAGCGCGGCGGGCGGCGCGGGCGCATCCGGATCTGGTCCTCCGCCTGCTCCTCCGGCGAGGAGCCCTATTCGATCGCCGCCTCCTGCCGCGAGGTGATCGGCCCCCGCAGCGATCTCGACTTCAAGATCCTGGCGACGGATATCGACACCGATATCCTGATGCGGGCCGAGGCCGGCCTCTATCCGGCGGAACTTTTCGAGCGCCTGCCGGCCGATGTGAAGCCGCTGATGCGCCTGGAGGCGTCGCCTGGGCGGGGTGAGGCGCGCGTCGCGGAGGAGCTGCGGCGGATGATCGCCTTCAAGCAGCTCAATCTGATCCAGGCCTGGCCGATGAAGGGGCCGTTCGACGTCATCTTCTGCCGCAACGTCTTCATCTATTTCGATACGCAGACCAAGGCCTCGATTCTCGACAGGTTCGTCTCGCTGCTGGCGCCCGGTGGCTTCCTCTATCTCGGCCATTCCGAGTCACTGCCGCAGCCGCATGCCAATCTGCGTTTGATCGGCCGCACCATCTACGAGAGGACTCCATGAGCGTTTCCCGGTCCTCCCGCCGCTACTACGATCCGCGCTTCGCGGCGACGATCATCACCGTCGCGCCCGGCGAGCACGAGATCACCTCCGCCAAGGACGAGATCGTCGCGACCGTGCTGGGCTCCTGCGTCTCGGTCTGCATGCGCGACCCCCAGGCCGGGGTCGGCGGGCTCAACCACTTCCTGCTGCCGAAGAATAACGGCAATGCCGACGCCAGCGCCGGCGAGCGCTACGGCGACACGGCGATGGAGGTGCTGATCAACGACCTCCTCAAGCGCGGCGCAAGGCGCGGCAATTTCGAAGCCAAGGTCTTTGGCGGCGCGCGTGTGCTTTCGGGCGCGACGATGCTGGCGATCGGCGACAACAACATCGCCTTCGTCAACGACTTCCTGAAACGGGAGGGCATTCCCGTCGTCTCGAAGGATGTCGGCGGCACGCGCTCGCGGCGCATCCACTATCAGCCCTCGACGGGACGGGCCTGGGTCCAGCATGTCCAGCCGACGGCGCGCGACAGCGGCCAGGAGCAGGAAATCGCCTACCTCAACCGGCTCAAGACGCAGCCGGTGGCGGGTGAGGTGGAGGTCTGGTGATGAGCGTCGCGCCTTCAGCCGCAGTCCCGGTCAAGGTTCTCGTCGTCGACGATTCCGTCCTGATGCAGAAGCTGATGACGCAGATCATCGACTCCGCGCCCGGCTTCAAGGTGATCGGCGTCGCCGGCAGCGCCGAAGAGGGCTGGGACGCGATCCAGGACTTGCGCCCGGATGTGGTGACCCTCGACCTCGAGCTGCCGGGCCGGCACGGCCTGAAGCTGCTGGCCCGGGTGCTCAAGCAGGATCCGTTGCCGGTGCTGATCGTCTCGGCCTTCGGCGGCCCCGGCGCCGACAACACGATCCAGGCGCTGGAGCTGGGCGCGATCGACTTCATCGAGAAGCCGGACGGCACCACCCACACGCTCGAAGGCTTTATGAAGCATCTCGTCGCGGCGCTGCAACGCGCGTCGGCGAGCCGCAAGATGATCGCAGCCGCCCGGCAAATGGCGCAGGTCGCTGCGCCTGTCCGCCCGGCCAGCCCGCCGCGCGAGCCGGCGCGCGCCGGCAAGACGTCGCTGATCGCGATCGGCGCCTCGACCGGCGGGGTGCCCGCGGTCCAGACCGTGATGCGCGACCTCGCCCATCTCCGGCTTCCGATCGTCGTCGTGCAGCACATGCCTCCGGGTTACACGGCGAAGTTCGCAGCCCGCCTTGCGACGGCGACCGGGCTCGACGTGCACGAGGCCATCGACGGCGACAGGCTGAAGCCCGGCATGGCGGTCGTTGCGCCAGGCGGACCGCGCCATCTCGAGATCGAAGAGCGGCGCGGCGAATTCGTTTGCGTGCTCAAGGAGGGCCCTCTGGTCAGCGGCCACTCGCCCTCCGTCGATGTCATGTTCCATTCGGTGGCTCGCAGCGCCGGAGCCCATGCGGTCGGTATTCTGCTGACGGGCATGGGAAGGGACGGCGCTGACGGTTTGTTAGCCATGCGCAAAGCCGGGGCCGAGACGTTAATCCAAAGCGGGGAAACCTGCGTGGTAAACGGGATGCCGAAAGCGGCCTTCGAGCTCGGAGCCGCCGACAGGGTTGTCCCGCTGAGCCAGATCGGTACGGCGGTCAGCCAGCTGATCGGCGAGCGGCCGGGTCTGCGGACCGCGTAAGGAGCAAAAGTTATGTCAAAGGCCAGAAGCGAGTACCGCATCCTGGTGGTCGACGACCAGAAGAGCATGCGCGGTCTGGCGACCTATTTCCTGAAGCAGATCGAATTCCAGGATATCGACGAGGCGGAAAACGCGCGCGAAGCGCTGATGAAGATGCAGCAGAAGCGCTACGATCTTCTGCTGCTGGACTGGAACATGGAAGGCATGAGCGGCATCGACCTGCTGCGCGCCATCCGCTCCGTGCCGGAACTCAACCAGATCAAGATCATCATGGCGACCTCGGAGCGCTCGGTCGACAAGATGGACGAGGCGACGAACAACGGGGCCGACCACTATGTCGTGAAGCCCTATGAACTGCGCGACCTCGAGGTGCGCGTGAAGAAGGTTCTCGCCTGCTGACGACCCCTTCCCGAGCCAAGCTCGCGGACATGTGCATTGCCGACGCGCCCCGGAGCCGGAAGGTTTCGGGGCGCATCCGTTTGCAGGTCGCCGACGTATAAGATCGGGGACAGGGAGGCGAAGATGGACAGGCGGACATTGATGGCGGGTCTCGGCGCGCTGGCGGCGTGGCCCGGCGTGGCCGCGGCGCAAGGCGCAGGCGCCTACGGTTTCGCGTTCGACCGTCCGGGGGGCGGCGTCAGGCTCGCATTCTCCGACTATCGCGGCCGGCCGATCCTCGTCGTCAACACGGCGACGCGCTGCGGCTATGCCGGGCAGATGGCGACCCTGGAGCAGCTCTGGCAGCGCTATCGCGAGCGGGGCCTGATGCTCGTCGCTGTTCCCAGCAACGATTTCGGCGGACAGGAGCCGCTGGACGGGGCGGCAATCGCCGAGGCGGCGCACGACAATTACGGCGCGACCTATGCCTTCGTCGAGAAGACCGTGGTGAAGGGTCCGCAGGCGCACCCGTTCTATCGCTGGGCGGCCGAACGCAAGCCGGCCGAAGTGCCGCGATGGAACTTCCACAAATACCTGATCGGCAGCAACGGCGAACTGATCGGTGGATACCCGGCGGGAACCGATCCGCTTTCGCCGCAACTCGTCCAGGCAATCGGCCGGGAACTGCAGGCGGGCTAGATCGTCGCGCGTCCTATCGGACGCGGTGACGATGATCTATCTCATTGCTGGAGCATCGAATTTCTTCGAAAAGTGGATTCCACTTTTCGGTCCGACGCTCTAGCGATCGGCTGCTATTTCTTCGGCCGGAAGGCCGCGATCACCGCCGGGTCGGTCTCGAGGTAGGGGCCCTCGATCAGATCGATGCAATAGGGAATCGCCGGCATCACCGCGTCCAGGCATTCGGCGATAGCGCGCGGGCGGCCGGGGAGATTGACGATCAGCGTACGGCCCCTGATGCCTGCGGTCTGGCGCGAGAGGATTGCGGTCGGGACTTTGGTGAGGCTGACCTGGCGCATCAGTTCGCCGAACCCCGGCATCGGCTTCTCGACCACGTCCTCCGTCGCTTCCGGCGTGACGTCGCGCGGCGCCGGGCCGGTGCCGCCCGTGGTGACGACGAGGCAGCAGCCTTCGCGATCGGCAAGCTCGATCAGCGTTCCCGCAATCAGCCCGCGGTCATCGGGGATGACGCGTGCGACCGGCTGCCACGGCGAGACCAGGACGCGCTTGAAGTATTCCCGTATGGCCGGACCACCCTCGTCGTCGTAGACGCCTGCCGAGGCACGGTCCGAGACCGTGACGATTCCGATCCGTGCCGTTTCGCTCATGCGATCCTCCCGTCCGTGTCGCTGTTACGGGCAGGGCAAAGGTCCGGTCAAGCCGATGCCCGGAGGCCGGAGCCCGTCGCGGATCGGCCTCGCCGGGGAGCGCGCAAGCGGCGCAGCCACATCCGGGCGAGGGCACCCGCTCGCGCGAGGCCGATGCGCTTGCGGCCCAGGCCGACCAGGGCGTTGCCAATGGCGCGCCGCTCGCCCCAGACATAGGTGCCCGCGTCGACGCCGTCGCCGGCTCCGCTGTCGAAAAAATCCGGTGGCGTGCCGTCGAGATCCGCACGCAGCATCGCGATGGTCAGCGTGCGACCCGGCGAATGCCGGGCTTGCGTCTCGTCGTAGGCGATCTTCAGGAAGTGCCGCCGGCCTGCACTTTCGACCAGCAACCCCATCGCAAGGGCCTGCCCGTCGAGCAGGAGCGCATCGATCTGGACGCCGTCCTCGGCGGCGAAGAGCGTGACGAGGCGGCGGAAATAGGCCGTGTCCTCCGGCAGGCAGGCGATCGCCGTGCCGACCTTGCCCTTCCAGCCGGAGGCCTCCAGCGCCAGAAAGCCGTCGAGTGCCTCGACGGCGGACGGTCCGCGGCTGCGCCGGAAGGTCAGCGCACCACTCTTGATGACGGCGCGGAACTGCTGCATCCGCTTCTTGTAGGCGGAGCCGAGCGCCCGGCGGAGATAGCGTTCGGGATCATCTCCCGGCTGCGGGATCATCACCGGCCGGGCCCAATGCTCCGCGACCGCGATGGTGCTGCCGGTGCTGTGACAAGCTGCGGCGAACGCCTCGGCCCCGGGGCCATCGAGCGGCAGCAGGGGCAGGGCGAGCGTATGCGGCAGGTCGCTCGATGCCCGCAGATAGCGGAGCAGGGCGCGCGAGGCCTCGATCGCGTGGTCCCGGTCGACCACCGGCAGGGACGAGACCTCGTAGAGCGGCAGCACCGGCGACACGAGCAAGGGCGTGAAGGCGCTGCGCCAGTCCCGGGCGCGTCGCAGCGCCCAGACGCCGACCAGCCGTTCGAAATCCAGGGCTTCGCTGTGCCAGGCGCAGAGAACGACGATATCATCTTCGTCGACCAGCACGGTGGCAGCGGAGACGGCGGCAGGCGCCATGTGCGGGTTCGGCTCGAGCGCACGCCGCGAAAGCTCCGCGAACAGCGGCCCCAGCCCCTCATATGCGGCCGGGCCCATGCGCCTGACGATGATGCCGCTCACGTCCGGACGCCGTCCCGGTCGCGGCGGCCGAGTTCGCCGCGCAGCGACAGCACGAAGGCGATCACCTGCGCCGTGGCGCGATAGAGCTCCTGCGGGATCTCGTCGTCGAGCTCGACGGCGGAGAGCGCCTGGGCGAGCACGGCGTTCTGCTCGACGGCGACATCGTGAGCGCGGCCGGTCTCGACGATGCGCTCGGCGAGTTCGCCACGTCCCTTGGCGGTGACGCGGGGCGCGCCTTGCCCGTCATATTCGAGCGCCACGGCGATGCGCGGGGGACGCGGCGCGCTCATGACAGACGATCCAGGAACTGGCCCGCGGTCGGCTGCACGACGCGAGGCTGCCCGGTATGGATATCGACGGACCCGGTAGCGAAATCGGCGTCATGCAGGGCGGTCTCGAGGCCGGTCGCCGCGCCGCGCAGCAGGCTGCTGGTTTCCTCGCGTTCGGCCCAGAGTGTCACGCCGACCTCACGGCCCTGCAGGGTGACGACGCCCTGCAGCGGCCCCATCGGCTCGACGTCGAGCGCGAAGCGGATACGCCAGAGCGGCGGCGAGATGCCTTGCGCCTCGCGGCGCGGCGGATCCTTCTCGACCTGGAGTGGCAGGATCGCGGTGCCGTGCTGGAAGGTCAGCGGAACTTCCGCGAGCCAGCGCTGCGGCTGAGGCTGTGCCGGGTCCGGGCGCGAGACCTCGAGCGGCAGCGAGGCGAACTGCGACAGCTTGATCCGGTCGAGTGCCGCGTCGGTCTGGGCAAGCAGCGTGGTCGCGATGCCGAGCGGCTTGTCGCCGGGGTGCAGCGTCGGTTCCGCGACCGGCTGGGCCGCGAGGGCGCCGTCGCGGCGCGGAGGTGCGGCGGCGCCGGCGCCGTTCGATGCCGGCTCGAATGCGGCGGGCGCACGGTCCGGTTTCATCGCCGCCGTCTGCGGCGACAGGCTGTCGATGATCGGCAGCAGCTTGTCGCGCAGGGCCAGCAGCCCCGCCTTGAGATCGTTCTGCGGAGGCGAGGCCCGGCCCGCGGCGGCGTGGGCCTCCATGAACAGGCCCGAGCCCTGCAGGGCGCTCTGCAGACGCGAACCGGTCATAATCTGGCGATCAGCCGGGAAGGACTGCCGCAGCAGCTGGTCGATGGCGCCGAGCAACGGTTTCGGCAGGGTGAGCGCGACGGTGCCGTCGGCGAGACCGCGCAGATTGGCGAAGAGCGGGGCCAGGCTGTCCTGCCGCATCAGTGCTTCGCCCAAAGTGGGGCCGATGGCTGCGCGCGGCGAGACCGGCGGCGGGAGGGTCTCCTGGCGGGCCTCGCCCGGCACCGCCGCTCGGGCCGGTGCCGGGGGCGCGGCCGCCTTCGAGAGGGCTTCGGGGTGTTCGAGCGAGCCCGCCGAACCCGGCTTCTGCGAGATTGTGGGGAGCGGAGCGCGGCCAGACGCGATTTCGGTGGCCAGCCGGGGCCGGTGTTCGGACGGAACGACGGTGGCCGATGGTAAGGACGTTCCGGCCTGTGTAGGCGGTTGCGCAAGGGGGTGGGAAGCCGTTGCAGAGGCCGTGTCGCCGGCGGGAGCCGGCAGTGAAGGTGCAGCAAGTCCGCCGGAGGGTGGCAGCGTCGACGCAGGAGCTTGCGCCGTAGGAGGAAGCTGTGCCCCGGTCGGCGCGCCGGCAGCGGGCGGGCTGCCCGGCTGCCGGATGTCGAGGAGGGTCGCGCGCAGGTCGCCGCCCGGTTGTTCCGGGGCTTCGAGATGCAGGAGCAGCGTCGCGCCGGGCTGCAGTGCGGCCTGTTTCGCCTGTGGGCCGGCGAGCACGAGCGTGATCTTGGCATCGCCTATCGCTGCCGTAGCGGTGCCGTCGGGATCGAGTGAGAGCAGGCGCGCCCGGACCGTCGTGCCAGCCGTCAACTCGCCGGCGGCGTCGAGCGCCTGCAGCAATCTGGCAAGGTTCTGGCTCTGGATGAGCTGGGCGAGGTTCATCGGGTGACCATGAATCGGTGCGCCAGCCTCTCAGGAAAGATTAAGGATTCTGTTGCCGCACGGGACCTGCAGGGCTGCCGCGCGTCGATGGCGCTGGCGCGGGCGGTTTCGCTGACGCAAGCTTGCGCCTTCCTTTCAAAGGATCATTGCCATGGATTATCGCCGCCTCGGCCGTTCCGGTCTCAAGGTCTCGCCGCTCTGCCTGGGCACGATGATGTTCGGTGGGGCGACGGAGGAAGTGGAAGCGCGCCGGATCATCGACCATGCCCACGATGCCGGCATCAATTTCATCGACACGGCCGACGTCTACAACGAAGGCCGCTCAGAGGAGGTCACGGGGCGCGCGATCGCGGCGCATCGGCAGGACTGGCTGCTGGCGACCAAGGTCGCCAATCCGATGGGTGCGGGCCCCAACCGCAGCGGGCTGTCACGCCGCTGGGTCATGCAGGCCTGCGAGGACAGCCTGCGCCGGCTCGGCACCGACGTCATCGACATCTACTACCTGCACAAGGAGGATCACCAGACGCCGCTGGAGGAGACCGTGAACGCCATCGCCGATCTCGTTCGGCAGGGCAAAATCAGGCATTTCGGCGTTTCGAACTACCGCTCCTGGCGCCTGGCGGAGATCTGCCGGCTCTGCGACGAGAGCGGCATCGACAGGCCGGTCGTCAGCCAGCCCTACTACAACGCGATGAACCGCATGCCGGAGGTCGAGCACCTGCCGGCCTGCGGTCATTTCGGGCTCGGCGTCGCTTCCTATTCCCCGCTGGCGCGCGGTGTGCTGACGGCGAAATATGCGCCGGGCCAGGCTCCGGCCGAGGGCACGCGGGCGGGCCGCGGCGACAAGCGGATGATGCAGGCGGAATGGCGCGAGGAAAGTCTCGTCATTGCACAGACGATCAAGAAGCATGCGGCCAGGCGCGGGCTCACGCCCATCCAGTTCGCGGTGCGCTGGGTGCTGAACAATGCCTTCGTGACGGCGGCCATTGCCGGCCCGCGCACCTTCGAGCAGTGGCAGGCCTATCTTTCGGCGCTCGATGCGGGCTTTACGCCAGAGGACGAGGCGCTGGTCGACTCGCTGGTGCCGCCGGGCCACCCGTCGACGCCGGGATACAGCGATCCGGCCTATCCGCTGGAAGGGCGTATCAGTCGGGTCTGACGCTCGCTCAGTTCATCATGCAGAAGCCGCCGACGACCACCTGCGTGCCGCACCAGGGCTGCTTGCCGTCGTCGTTCGTGCTCAGGCGCAGCGGCACCGGCCCGGCGCTGGACGGCGGAAACGGCACATGCCGGGGTTCCTCGGCGGCTCCCGCCCCTTGCGGCCTGCTGGCCGCCGCGACGCCCGGGACGATCACCATGCCGCGGCCGGTCTTGGCGGCGGGCGCGCTGCTGTGCGCGCCGAGACGGAAGCGTCGGGCTTCCGCCTGGAGCGGCAGCATGACAAGGGTGGCGACAAGGCAGGCGAGGGCGGCGGTGCGGCGCATCGTGCGGATCTCCTGGGCTCACGATGATGCCGCGCTCGGCCACGGCCGCAAGGAAAGCCGGACATCAGCCTGACCGAGGCGTTAACGGCGGATCAGGCTGCAGCGCCGCGCGGCAGGACGAGCCCGTCCCAAGCGGCCATCGCGGCCCGTGCGATCGTTTCGAGTGCCGACCTGGAGGCGCCGTCGCGGGCCTGGATCGACATGCCCTGCTGGACGGTGACGTAGTAGCTCGCAATGGATCGCGGATCGAGCGAGGCGGGTAGCTCGCCCTCCGCCATCGCCCGCTGCAAGCGTTCCTCGATCATCGCGACGCTGCCCGCCCGCATCTCGCGGAGGATGCGGCCGGTCTCCTCGCCGACGCCGACGGCATTCACCGCCGACATCACGACCATGCATCCGGGGGGGCGGCCGGGACGCGTGAAGGTCGCGGCGCTGGCCAGCAGATAGCCTTCGACGGCGCCGCGCGCCGTTTCCGCTTTGCGCAGGGGCGAGAGGATGGCGTCGCTTTCCGTTGCGGCAAAATGGCCGACGGCCTCCCGGTAGAGCTCCTCCTTGCTGCCGAAGGCAGCGTAGAGGCTCGGCGCGTTGATGCCCATCGCCTCGGTGATGTCGGCCATGGAGGCGGCCTGGTAACCGCGCTCCCAGAAAAGCTCCATTGCCCGTTGCAGTGCCGCCTGCCTGTCGAAACGGCGCGGACGGCCACGTTCTGCCATCTTCGCGATCTCCTCGAAAGATTTTGTACCGATCGATATATATTTCTCTTGACGGTGCGGGGCAAGCGCGTCAGCTATTTGTGTATCGATTGATACATAAATGGAGATCCCCATGTCCCGTCTTGCCGGAAAGCGCGCCCTCGTCACCGGCGCCAGTCGCGGAATCGGCGCCGCAATCGCCCAGCAGCTTGCCGCCGAAGGGGCCGATGTCGCCATCACCTACGAGCGCTCCGCCGAGAAGGCGGCCAGCGTCGTCAAGGCCATCGAGGCACTTGGCCGGAAGGGAGCCGCGATCGCAGCCGACAGCGCCGATCCGGCGGCCGTGAAGCGCTCGGTCGATCAGGCGGCGCAGGCGCTTGGCGGCCTCGACATCCTTGTCAACAACGCCGGCATCTATCGGGGAGGGCCGGTCGAAGACTGGAGCCTTGCGGATATCGACACGATCATGGCGGTCAATATCCGCGCGGTTGTGCTCGCGTCGCAGGCCGCGGCGGCGCATCTCGGCGAGGGCGGGCGGATCATTTCGATCGGCTCTTGCCTGGCGGACCGGGTGGTCGAGCCCAACGTCACGCTCTACGCCATGACGAAGGCAGCGCTGATCGGCTTCACCAAGGGGCTGGCGCGCGACTTCGGCCCGCGCGGCATCACCGTCAACCTCGTTCATCCCGGTTCGACCGATACCGACATGAACCCCGCCGACGGGCCGCGGGCAGCAGCCCAGCTCGCGCGCATGGCGATCCCCGCCTACGGCAAGCCGCAGGACATCGCCGCGGCCGTCGCCTATCTCGCGAGCGAGGAAGGCCGCTTCATCACGGGGGCGGGCCTCGCCGTCGACGGCGGCGTCAACACCTGACGCGCCGCCATCGACGGTTCAGCGCCCGGGCAGAACGACCAGAGTGGGTCTGCCCGGCAGTGCCGCCTTGCTCAATCTGATCGTCGCCTCGTTCCGGCGGTCCACCGGCCAGAGGTCGCGCGTGCGGGAGATGAAGCGTTCCAGCGTGCCGCCGCCGAAGAAATGCATCGGGATCATCACCCGCGCCTGCAGCGACTTCAGAACCTCGACCATGCCTTCCTGGTCGAGGGTATAGCTGCCGTCGACCGGGAACAGCACGATGTCGACGCGGCCGAGCGCGCGCAGATGGCCGGGCTCCAGAGGATGGTGCAGATGGCCGAGATGGGCGATGCAGAGATCGCCGATCTCGAAGACGAAGATCGAGTTTCCGTCATAGTCGGTGCCGCCCTCGTAGGTGCGGATATTGGTCGGCACGTTGCGGACGCGGACATCGCCGAGCGTCACGTCGTGATGGGCTGCGCCCTTGCCCTCCGGGTCCCAGCCGCGCAGCACCCGCTTGATCGCCGGGTCGGGGCGGTTCGAATAATGCGTCGAATGCGCCTTGTTCATCGTGGCGATGTCGGGCGTCACCGGCGGGCGGACATAGTCATTGTAGTCGGTCGCGATCCTCACGCCGCCCGGCGTCTCGATCAGGAAGGTGGCGTGGCCGACGAAGGTCAGCCCGACCTCGTCCTTCGCGAACTGGACCCGCTGGATCGGCAGGCCGAGGCTCGCCATCTCGGGCCGACAGCCGGGCTCGCTCGACTGGGCGAAGGCGGGCAAGGCGGCGAGGCCTGCGAGAGTGGCGGCGAAAGCCAGCCCGGCAAAGAAGCTCGACAGTTTCATCGAACGGTTCCCGCTTCCGGAGATCCTGACGATCACGCAAAGGGCGGGCCATGAAAAGCGCTCTGCCGGTTTCGTGAACCGACGCCCGGCCGCCCCTGTCCGGCGCTCCCGTTCAACCCGCCGAGGGCCGGACTTCGACCCTGGCCTTGGCGAGCCGGCGGAAGAGGCGTCTGCGTCGCAGGATCGGCACCCAGTCGTAGAGGAACATCTCGGCCGGACGCCAGATCACCACCCAGCCGATGATGATCAGGCTCTCCTGAAAGATGCGGGCGAAAGGGCCTTCGAGGCCTCGGGTAAGCAGCCAAGTCAGGAGCAGGCAAATGGCGAGCCCGACGAAGCCGATGGCGAAGGCGAGGCGGCCGTCGCGGAAAAGCTCGCGCAGCGCGCGGGTTTCGGCATTCGCCCGACCGGCGAACCAGTTCGTGATGGCGGCTGCGAGATCGGGCATCGGGCTGCCGGGCGGGGCCGGCCGTTCGAGATGAACGACGATCCTGATCGGTTCATCCTTGGGCAGGTCGCGTGCCCAATCGACGATATAGGCCTCGGCATCGGCGGCGAGGTCACCTTCGCGAAAGGGGAATGGGTCGAGCATGTTGAAGAGCTGCGCGCCATCGCGCAGCCTGAGTTCGATCGTCGCCTCGCCGTACCGCTCGGGCATGCCGGATGTCCTGGTCCAGTTGAAGCCGCATTGTTCGGGATCGGCTGGCGGCCGGCAATCCACCCGATGCGGTTGCGGCGGGCGGCGGCGCTCGCTACATAGCGGCCAGATTTCCCGACATCCCGTGTCGCAGCGCCTGAAAGCGGAGCCCGCTCGCCTCATGTCACGCCAGTTCATCTACCATATGCGCGGCCTGTCCAAGACCTATCCGGGCGGCAAGCAGGTCCTGAACAACATCCACTTGTCCTTCTATCCGGATGCCAAGATCGGCGTGCTCGGCGTCAACGGCGCCGGTAAGTCGACGCTGCTCAAGATCATGGCCGGCATGGACAAGGAATGGACCGGCGAGGCCTGGGTCGCGGAAGGCGCGCGCGTCGGCTACCTGCCGCAGGAGCCGAAGCTCGACGAGAGCCTGACCGTGCGCGAGAACGTCATGCTCGGCGTCGCCCCGCAGAAGGCGATCCTCGACCGCTACAACGAGCTCGCCATGAACTATTCGGACGAGACCGCCGACGAGATGACCAATCTCCAGGACGAGATCGAGGCCAAGGGCCTGTGGGATCTCGATTCCAAGGTCGACCAGGCGATGGACGCGCTGCGCTGCCCGCCGGATGACTGGGCCGTCGACAAGCTCTCGGGCGGCGAGCGCCGCCGCGTCGCCATGTGCAAGCTGCTGCTGGAACAGCCCGAGCTGCTGCTGCTCGACGAGCCGACCAACCATCTCGACGCCGAGACCACCGCCTGGCTCGAAGGCCACTTGAGGACCTATCCGGGCGCGATCCTGATCGTCACCCACGATCGCTACTTCCTCGACAACGTCACGAGCTGGATCCTCGAGCTCGATCGCGGCCAGGGCATTCCCTACGAGGGCAACTACTCGGCCTGGTCGGTGCAGAAGCAGAAGCGCCTCGCCCAGGAAGGCCGCGAGGATGCCTCGCGCCAGAAGACGCTGGAGCGCGAAGCGGAGTGGATGGCCGCCTCGCCGAAGGCGCGCCAGGCCAAGAGCAAGGCCCGCATCCAGCGCTATGACGAGCTCGTGCAGAAGGCCTCGAACAAGGGGCCGGATACGGCCCAGATCATCATTCCGATCGCCGAGCGGCTGGGCAACAACGTCGTCGATTTCGAGGGGCTGTCGAAGGGCTTCCAGGACAAGCTGCTGATCGACGACCTGTCCTTCAAGCTGCCGCCGGGCGGCATCGTCGGCGTGATCGGCCCCAACGGCGCCGGCAAGACCACGCTGTTCAAGATGATCACCGGTGCCGAGAACCCGGACGCCGGCACGATCAAGGTCGGCGAGAGCGTCCAGCTCGGCTATGTCGACCAGAGCCGCGACTCGCTCGACGACAAGAAGAACGTCTGGGAGGAGATCTCGGGCGGCAACGACGTGCTCTATCTCGGCAAGCGCGAGATCAACTCCCGCGCCTATTGCTCGGCCTTCAATTTCAAGGGCGGCGACCAGCAGAAGAAGGTCGGCTCGCTCTCGGGCGGTGAGCGCAACCGCGTCCATCTCGCCAAGATGCTGAAGTCCGGCGCCAACCTGCTGCTGCTCGACGAGCCGACCAACGACCTCGACGTCGACACGCTGCGGGCGCTGGAAGAGGCGCTGGAGGATTATGCCGGCTGCGCCGTCATCATCAGCCACGATCGCTGGTTCCTCGACCGCATCGCGACCCATATCCTCGCCTTCGAGGGCGACAGCCATGTCGAGTGGTTCGAGGGCAACTTCCAGGAGTACGAGGAGGACAAGAAGCGCCGCCTCGGCATCGACTCGACCATTCCGAAGCGTATCCAGTACAAGAAGTTCTCGCGCTGAGGATCGGCGTCTGTTCGAGAAGGCCGCACGGCGTTCCGCGCCGTGGGGCCTTTTTCTATGGACGCGATGCCTATTCCTCCGAGCGGCTCGTCCCGCGGCGGTCGCGCTCGTAGCGCTTCCCGAGCGGAAACGGCGGTAGCCAGGCTTCGCGGCGGATGGTCCAGAGCTCGTAGGTCGGCACGAACTGGTCGGGAGCGTCCAGCGAGCCCAGATTGACCTCGATTTCGTCCCCGCTGCGCGCGAAGACGGACGAGCCGCAGCGCGGGCAGAAATGCCGCCCGGCATAGTCGCGCGTTTCGCCGTCGATCATCACCGCCTCCTGCGGGAAGATCGCCGAGGCGTGGAAGAGGGCGCCATGGTGCTTGCGGCAGTCGAGGCAGTGGCACAGGCCGACCCGGTAGGGACGCCCCGACGCCACGATCCGGACGCTTCCGCACAGGCAGCCGCCGGTGAAACGATCCATGCCGCGCTCCTCCGATTTCCGAGGGGGAATGCTCCCGGCCGTCAGTGGCCGGCTGCGAGCGTTCCGTCGCGCTTGTCGTGCACCGCCAGCCGCTCGACCATGGTCGCCGTCGCCTGATTCATGCCGACGATCTCGACGGCGATGTCGTGATGGCGGAACTTGAGCACGACGCGGTCGAGCGCGTTGATGGCCGTGATATCCCAGAAATGCGCGGCGCTCAGATCGATGACGACGTGCTGCACCTCTTCCTCGCGGAAGTCGAAGGCGGCATGGAAGGCCTCGGCCGTCGCGAAGAAGATCTGCCCGGAGACCCGGTAGACCCGCTTGTCGCCCTCGCGTTCGGACGCGACAGCGAAGAAGCGCGTGACCTTGTGGGCGAAGAACAATCCGCTCAGCACGACGCCGAAGAGGACCCCCTTGGCGAGGTCGTGCGTGGCGACAACCACCGCGACCGTGCCCAGCATGACGACGCTTGAGCTCTTTGGATGGATCAGGAGCGTCTTCAGCGAGCGCCACTGGAAGGTGTTGATCGAGACCATGATCATGACCGCGACCAGTGCCGCCATCGGGATGCGGGCGACGTAAGGCCCGAGCACGACGATCAGGAAGAGCAGGAAGGCGCCCGCCCAGAAGGTCGAGAGCCGGCCGCGGCCGCCCGAGGACACGTTGATCACCGACTGCCCGATCATCGCGCAACCCGCCATGCCGCCGAAGAAGCCCGCCACGATGTTGGCGAGGCCCTGGCCGGCACATTCGCGGTTCTTGTCGGAGGTCGTATCCGTCTTCTCGTCGACGATGGCTGCCGTCATCAGGCTTTCGAGCAGGCCGACCATGGCGAGCGTCAGGGCATAGGGCGCGATGATCCGCAGGGTCTCGAAGGTGAGCGGCACGGACGGAATCGCGAAGACGGGCAGCTCGCTCGGCAGCGCGCCCATGTCCCCGACCGTGCGGATATCGAAGCCGAAATACATCGAGACCGCGGTCAGCAGCACGATCGTCACCAGCGGAGAGGGGACGGCGGTGGTCAGCCGCGGCAGGAGATAGATGATCGCGAGGCCGGCGGCCGTCATCGCGTAGACCAGCGGGCCGCGCCCCAGCAACTCCGGCATCTGCGCAAGGAAAATGAGGATCGCGAGAGCGTTCACGAAGCCCGTGACGACCGAGCGCGAGACGAAGCGCATCAGGTTGCCGAGCTTCATGAGGCTGGCTGCGATCTGTAAGAGGCCGGTCAGCACCGTGGCGGCCAGCAGATAGCCGAGGCCGTGCTCCTTCACCAGCGTGGTCATCACCAGGGCCATCGCGCCGGTGGCGGCCGAGATCATGGCCGGCCGGCCTCCGGCGATGGCGGTGACGACAGCGATGCAGAAGGAAGCGTAGAGACCGACCTTCGGGTCGACGCCGGCGATGATCGAGAAGGCGATCGCTTCCGGGATCAGCGCCAGCGCCACCACGGTGCCGGCGAGGATCTCGCGCGTGACGTTCGGAGCCCATTCGCTCCGCAGATGAGAGATGGTCATGACAAGGGTTTCCCGCCCTGGAAGGTGCTTGCTCCCGGGCACATCGAGATCTGCCGCGTGCCTGCGGCTGCGGATGTGGGAAAGCCGGGGTCCTAGGGCGGGGTCGGGCGTGTACGCCAGAACCGGATGAGCGCGATCATGTCCGAAGGCATAGCAGGTCGATGCTGCAGAGCAACAACGCCGGGGGCCTAGGCGCCATGCAATAGGGTGGAGGGGTCCCGCCGCAGCGAGCCGCCCTGCGGGTATGGCCGGCATGAGCGGCAAGCGCGCGGTCTTTGCCTCTCTTTAAGGCAGACTAAACCGGTAGCTCCTACGAGAGGAGCCGCGGCCAGGGCATGAAGCTTTGGCCCAAGTCACCGTGGCTCGATCCGGTCTATTCAGCCGATCTGCATCTTGCCGATACGATACGAAGGTTAGTTATGGGTAGTCAGTATATCCAGGATATGGTGCAGAATCTGAAGGAAGGCCGCGTATCGCGCCGTTCCTTTATTCAGAGGATGGCCGCTCTGGGCGTCACCGCTCCGATCGCGACGCAGATTTTGGCCTGGAACGACGTTGCGATGGCGAATGCCACGCTCGAATACAAGCCGACCAAGGCCGGTGGCGGCGGGCCGCTGAAGATGCTGCTCTGGCAGGCGCCGACCCTGCTGAACCCGCATTTCGCCTCGGGCACCAAGGACCAGATCGCCTCGCGCATCTTCTACGAGCCGCTCGCCGGCTGGGACAAGGAAGGCAACCTCTTCCCGCAACTCGCCGCCGAGGTGCCGAGCAAGGCCAATGGCGGCCTTTCGGAGGACGGCAAGGTCGTCACGTGGAAGCTGAAGCAGGGCGTGAAGTGGCATGACGGCAAGCCGTTCACGGCCGACGACGTCGTCTTCACCTGGGAATATGCCGCCGATCCGGCGACCGCCGCCTATACCACCGGTGCCTACGCCAACATCAAGGTCGAGAAGGTCGACGACCACACCGTCAAGGTGATGTTCAAGGAGCCGACGCCGTTCTGGGCCGACCCCTTCGTCGGCGTTGCCGGCATGATCATCCCGAAGCACCATTTCGGTGACTACAAGGGCGCCAAGTCGCGCGAGGCTCCGGCCAACCTCAAGCCGGTCGGGACAGGCCCCTACAAGTTCGTCGAGTTCAAGCCGGGTGACATCATCCGGACCGAGCGCAACACCGAGTATCACGTCGCCAACCAGCCCTATTTCGACACTTTCGAGGTGAAGGGCGGTGGTGACGCGGTCTCTGCAGCGCGCGCCGTGCTGCAGACCGGCGAATACGACTATGCCTGGGATTCGCTGGTCGAAGAGGACGTGCTGAAGCGCATGGAGACCGGCGGGCGCGGCAAGGTCAGCGTCGCGGTGGCCGGTGACGTCGAGTTCATCACGCTGAACACGACCGATCCGTGGACCGAGGTCGATGGCGAGCGTTCGAGCAAGAAGACGAAGCATCCGACGCTGTCGGACCCGGCCGTGCGCCAGGCGATCAACCTGCTGATCGACCGCGACTCGATCCAGAAGTTCATCTATGGCCGTGCCGGCATCGCGACGGCGAGCTTCGTCAACCAGCCGAAGCAGTTCAAGTCGCAGAAGCTGAAATACGAATTCAGCATCGCCAAGGCGAACCAGATCCTCGATGAGGCCGGCTGGAAGAAGGGTTCGGACGGCATCCGGGAGAAGGACGGCAAGCGGCTGAAATACGTCTTCCAGACCTCGATCAACGCCCCGCGCCAGAAGGTGCAGGCCATCATCAAGCAGGCCTGCCAGAAGGCGGGCATCGAGCTCGAGCTGAAGTCGGTCACCGCCTCGGTGTTCTTCTCGTCGGACGTCGCCAACCCCGACACCTACACCAAGCTCTATACCGACATGGAGATGTACACGACGACGCAGCCGCAGCCGGACCCGGAGCGCTTCCTCAACCAGTTCACCTCCTGGGAAGTCGCCAGCAAGGAGAACAAGTGGCTGGGCCGCAACGTCTCGCGCTACACCGATCCGGAAGCCGACAAGGCCTATCGGGAAGCCCAGAAGGAGCTCGACCCGGCCAAGCGCGCCGCGCTGCTGATCAAGGTCAACGAGATCTTCTGCGAGGCTAACGTCATCCTGCCGGTCCTGTCGCGGACCAAGGTGGTTTCCGCTGCGCAGAATCTGGCGCATGACCATTCGGGCTGGGATGTCGATACCTGGAACCTCGCGGCCTGGTACCGCACCTGAGTGGAAAGGCCCCCTTGCGTGGAGCGATCTCCGCAAGGGGCACCACCGTCTAACGAAAGGCCCGGCGGATCCGATCCGCCGGGCCTTTTTCTGTCGTCGCCGATGGGCCGGCGAGAGCCGCCCGCAAGCACGCTTCGTCAGCCTGCCAGCCGCTTCAGGGCTCCGGCGCGGCCGCCGACGAGGATGCGCTCGTCGACGTCCTTGATGTCGCGCAGGCCGCAGAGCGCCATGGTGACGTCGAGTTCTTTGCGGATGATGTCGAGTGCGGCGGTGACGCCCTGCTCGCCCATGGCGCCGAGCCCGTAGAGGAAGGCGCGGCCGATGAAGGTGCCCTTGGCGCCGAGGGCGACCGCCTTCAGCACATCCTGTCCCGAGCGGATACCGCCGTCGAACAGCACCTCGATGCGGTTGCCGACCTGCTCAACGATGCCCGGCAGCGCCTCGATCGAGGACAGCGCGCCGTCGAGCTGCCGGCCGCCGTGATTGGAAACGATGAGCGCGTCGGCGCCGCTCCTGGCAGCCATCTCGGCGTCTTCCGCATCGAGGATGCCCTTGAGGATCAGCTTGCCGCCCCATTGCTCCTTGATCCACTGCACGTCGTCCCAGTTCAGCTTGGGATCGAACTGGCTGGCGGTCCAGGAGGAGAGCGAGGACATGTCGGCAACGCCGGTGACATGGCCCACGATGTTGCCAAACTGCCGGCGCGGCGTGTCCAGCATCTTCAGGCACCAGCGCGGCTTGAAGGCGAGGTTGATCAGGTTGGCGATCGTCGGCTTCGGCGGGGCGGAGAGGCCGTTGCGGATGTCCTTGTGGCGCTGGCCGAGGATCTGCAGGTCGAGCGTCAGCACCAGCGCCGAGCAGCCGGCCGCCTTGGCACGCTGGATCAGGCGCGAGATGAAGTCCCGGTCCTTCATGACGTAGAGCTGGAACCAGAACGGCGCCTGGGTGTGGTTCGCGACATCCTCGATCGAGCAGATGCTCATGGTCGAGAGGGTGAAGGGCACGCCAGCCTTGGCGGCGGCCTTGGCCGCGAGGATCTCGCCATCGGCGTGCTGCATGCCGGTGAGGCCGGTCGGCGCGAGTGCGACCGGCATGGACACCGCCTGGCCGATCATCTCGCTGGCGAGCGAGCGGTTGGTCATGTCGACTGCAACGCGCTGGCGCAGCTTCACCTTGGCGAAATCGGTCTCGTTGGCGCGGTAGGTGCCCTCGGTCCAGGCGCCGGAATCCGCGTAATCGTAGAACATGCGCGGCACGCGGCGCTTCGCCAGCAGGCGCAGGTCTTCGATGGTCAGGGGCTGGGCCATGGTCGTTGCGGCTCCGCATTCCTCTCGGGCACCGCTGGACGAGCGGCTGCTTTTGCCTCCCGCGCAGTGCCCCGGACAGTCAAGATTTGCTCGGTCGCACAGATGGCCGCGGCAGGCAACCGCGCGGCGCGTCGAGCTGGCGCGCGGCCACCCCGAGGTGGTCTGATCCGAAATAAGTACTCATCTTGGCGAAGACTTGAATCGTCCGCGCCGGTGCGGCCGAAGCTTTGGTCTCGACAAGGTCAAAATTTCGGACAATTCTTGCTCGCCGGCTCGTGGATTGCGGTCTGCGGGCCTGCGGGCGCGGCTTCGAGGGATTGGCTATGGCGACCGGAACCGTCAAATGGTTCAATACTGAGAAAGGATATGGCTTCATACAACCGGCGGATGGCGGCAAAGATGTGTTTGTGCACATCACTGCCGTAAAGGAAGCTGGGCTGATGACGCTGGCGGAAGGGCAGAAAGTCTCGTTCGAGCTCAAGACCGAGCGCGGCAAGACCGCCGCGGGGGATCTCAAGGTCCTCTGAACCGCCTATCTCGCAGAGCTCCCGAACGCCGCCCGAGCCCGGGCGGCGCGGCCAGGGCCTGCGATACCAACTGCGCGGACGGCGTGGGCCGCCGCCCGCGCCGGCATGCGGTCCCGAGTTCCCCAAGCGCGGATCGCCGTCAGAGGCCGGGATAGCCGGCCGTCCCTCGCAGAGGCCGGTGCGCTGGCTGCCCTGCGTGGCGATTCTCCCCGCATCGAAAGTCGCTTCTGGCAGGTGTTTGAGCCGTCCTTTGCACAGGGATCGCCAAGCCCGAGCGAAGCCGGCCACGCCCCGGCTGCCGCCGGATCGATCCGAATCCTCATTCTTGAGTGTCTGGAGTCGGCTCGGGAGCGCTGCCGTAGCTTCGTCCTGTTTTCCGCACGATAATCCGCTTGCACGAACGACACTTTCGACATAAAGATATCTTTATATCTTTTCGTGTCGTGAGGGAGTGCGAAGACGTGCGGCAGCCGACGACATTGTCTTCAGATGTGCTTCTCGCGGGCCTGCGGGCTGCGGGCGAGGAGACGCGGCTGCGCATTCTCGCGCTGCTCTCCGAAGGCGAGCTTTCGGTCTCCGATCTCACCGATATTCTCGGCCAGTCGCAGCCGCGCATTTCGCGCCATCTCAAGCTTCTCGCCGAGGCAGGATTGGTTCGGCGCTCGCGCGAGGGCGCCTGGGCGTTCTTCCGGCTCGACGAGACCGGGCCGGGGGGCGCCTTTGCCGCCTCGCTTGCCGCCTGGCTCGACCTGAGCGATCCGGTGCTCGCCGCCGATCGCGAGCGTCTCGCGGCGGTACGCGCGACGCGGGCCGAGGCTGCGCAAAACTATTTCGCCAGCGTCGCGCGCGACTGGGACCGTTTGCGCGGCCTGCATGTGCCCGATCATGCCGTCGAGGCTGCGGTCGAGGAGGCGGTGGGCGAGGGTACGCCCGGCGCCATGCTCGATCTCGGCACCGGCACGGGCCGGATGCTGGAGCGGATCGCGCCGAAATTCGGCCGCGCCGTCGGTGTCGACGCCAACCATGCGATGCTGGCGGTGGCGCGGGCCAATCTGGAGCAGGCGGGGCTGTCGCGCGTCGAGCTCAGGCAGGGCGACATCTATGCATTGCCCTTCGCGCGCGGCTCCTTCGACCTCGTCGTGATCCATCAGGTGCTGCATTTCCTCGACGATCCCGGCCGGGCGGTGCGCGAGGCCGCCGCGATGCTGGCGCCCGGCGGGCGCCTGATCGTCGTCGATTTCGCGCCGCACGACATGGAATTCCTGCGGACCGAGCATGCGCATCGCCGGCTCGGCTTCTCCCGCCAGCAGATCGCCGCCTGGTTCGCCGAGGCCGGCCTGTCCTGCGATCTTTCCCGCGAAGTCACCCTTGCCGATGGCGGCTCGGGCCAGCTGCCGGTCATGCTCTGGCGTGGCCGCGACCGGCGCGTCCAGGCCGATCCGCCGGTCCGCACGATCAATCTCGAGGTTGCGTGATGAATGCTTTCCGCCCCAGCCGCCACGGCTCGCGCCGTCCGCGCGTCTCCTTCGAATTCTTCCCGCCGAAGACGGAGGAGATGGAGGTCGCGCTCTGGGACAGCGTGCGCCGGCTCGAGCCGCTCGGACCCAGCTTCGTCTCGGTGACATATGGCGCCGGTGGCTCGACCCGCGAGCGCACCCACGCCACCGTCAAGCGCATGGTCGAGGAGACCGGGCTGAAGCCGGCGGCGCATCTCACCTGTGTTTCGGCCTCCCGGTCCGAGGTCGACGAGGTCATCCGCTCCTATTGGGATGCCGGGGTGCGCCATGTCGTGGCGCTGCGCGGCGATCCGGCCGGGGGGCTCGGCACGGCCTACGAGCCGCACCCGGACGGCTATCACCAGACCTCGGACCTCATCGCCGGCCTGAAGCGGATCGGCGATTTCGAGGTGACGGTATCCGCCTATCCGGAGAAGCACCCGGAAGCGGCCTCGCTCGATGCCGATATCGATGCGTTGAAGAAGAAGGTCGATGCCGGCGCGACGCGGGCGATCACCCAGTTCTTCTTCGATAACGACGTCTATTTCCGCTATCTCGACAAGGTGCGGGCCAAGGGCATCGAGATACCGATCCTGCCCGGCATCGTGCCCGTCCAGAACTTCAAGCAGACCGCCAATTTCGCCCGCAAGACCGGCGCCAGCGTGCCGCAATGGCTGGCCGACCGCTTCGAGGGGCTGGAGGACGATGTCGCGACGCGCCGTCTCGTCGCGGCGGCCGTCTGCGCCGAGCAGGTTCTGGACCTGATCGATCGCGGCGCCACCGACCTGCATTTCTACACGATGAACAAGGCCGATCTCGTCTATGCCATCTGTCATCTCGTGGGGTTGAAGCCCGAGAAGGCGGCGGCGCAGGCCGTGGCGGCGGAGTAAGCCTATGTCCGACTTCATTCCCGCCCCCGTCGACGGCGCCGAGATCGAGCGCGCGCTGCGCCAGGCCGCACGCGAGCGCATCCTGGTGCTCGACGGCGCAATGGGCACGCAGATCCAGAACCTGAAGCTCTCCGAGGCGGATTTCCGCGGCGAGCGCTTCAAGGGCTTCAACCACGACCTCAAGGGCAACAACGACATCATCGCCCTGACGCAGCCCGAGGCGCTGCGCGACATCCATCTCGCCTATTTCCGGGCGGGCGCCGATATCGTCGAGACCAACACCTTCTCCGGCACCTCGATCGCCCAGGCCGATTACGGCATGGAGGCGATCGTCTATGAGCTGAACGTCGAATGCTCGCGGCTCGCCCGCGAGGCGGCGATGATCGCCGAGAAGGAAGACGGGCGCCGCCGCTTCGTCGCCGGGGCGATCGGACCGACCAATCGCACGCTCTCGATTTCGCCCGACGTCAACAATCCCGGCTTCCGCGCCGTGAGCTTCGATCAGGTGCGCGATTCCTATGCCGAGCAGGTGAGGGGCCTGATCGATGGCGGCTCGGAGCTGCTGCTGATCGAGACGATCTTCGACACGTTGAACGCCAAGGCGGCGATCGTCGCGATCGAGCAGGTCTATCGCGAGAAGGGCATCCGCCTGCCGGTGATGATCTCCGGCACGATCACCGATCTCTCGGGCCGCACGCTCTCCGGCCAGACGGTCGAGGCCTTCTGGAATGCGGTGCGCCATGCCGCGCCCCTGACCATCGGCCTCAATTGCGCGCTCGGCGCACGCGAGATGCGGGCGCATATCAAGGACATGTCGCGCATTGCCGACACGCTGGTCTGCGCCTATCCGAATGCCGGCCTGCCCAATGAATTCGGCCTCTATGACGAACGGCCGGAGGCGACCGCCGAGATGCTGGCTGAGTTCGCCGATGCGGGCTTCGTCAACATGGTCGGCGGCTGCTGCGGCACCACGCCCGGCCATATCAAGGCCATCGCCGAGGCCGTCGCCGGCAAGGCGCCGCGCCAGGCTCCCGAGGTGAAGCCCTATCTCAGGCTTGCAGGGCTGGAGCCGTTCACGCTCGACGAGACCATTCCGTTCGTGAACGTGGGCGAGCGCACGAACGTCACCGGCTCGGCCAAGTTCAGGAAGCTGATCACGGCCGGCGACTATGCCGCCGCGCTCGACGTGGCGCGCGATCAGGTCGCCAATGGCGCGCAGGTCATCGACATCAACATGGACGAGGGCCTGCTCGATTCCGAGAAGGCGATGACCGAGTTCTGCAACCTGATCGCCTCCGAGCCGGACATCTCGCGCGTGCCGATCATGGTCGACTCGTCGAAATTCCCCGTGATTGAGGCCGGCCTGAAGACGATCCAGGGCAAGCCGATCGTCAATTCGATCTCGATGAAGGAGGGCGAGGAAGCCTTCCTCGAGCAGGCGCGCATCTGCCGGCAATATGGCGCGGCGGTCGTCGTGATGGCCTTCGACGAGGTCGGGCAGGCCGACACGTTCCAGCGCAAGATCGAGATCTGTACGCGGGCCTACAAGCTGCTGACCGAGACGATCGGCTTCCCGCCCGAGGACATCATCTTCGACCCGAACATCTTCGCGGTGGCGACGGGCATCGAGGAGCACGACAACTACGGCAACGACTTCATCGACGCGACCCGCGCCATCCGCGAGACGCTGCCGCATGCCCATATCTCGGGCGGCGTCTCGAACCTGTCCTTCTCGTTCCGCGGCAACGAGAAGGTCCGCGAGGCCATGCATTCCGTGTTCCTCTACCACGCCATCAAGGCGGGGATGGACATGGGCATCGTCAATGCCGGCCAGCTCGGCAGCTATGACGATCTCGATCCCGAATTGCGCGAGCTCTGCGAGGACGTCGTCCTCAATCGCCGCAAGGATTCGACCGAGCGGCTGCTGGAGGCGGCACCGCGCTTCAAGGGCGACGGCTCGGTCGCGGCTTCCGGCAAGGATCTCGCCTGGCGCGAATTGCCGGTCGAGAAGCGGCTGGAGCATGCGCTGGTCGCGGGGATCACCGAGTTTATCGACGTCGATACCGAGGAAGCCCGTCAGCGGGCCGAGAAGCCGCTGCACGTGATCGAGGGCCCGTTGATGGCGGGCATGAACGTGGTCGGCGACCTGTTCGGCTCGGGCAAGATGTTCCTGCCGCAGGTGGTGAAGTCCGCCCGCGTGATGAAGCAGGCCGTCGCCTATCTTATGCCTTACATGGAGGAAGAGAAGCGCCTGAACGGCGGCTCCGAGCGCTCGGCCGCCGGCAAGGTGCTGATGGCGACGGTGAAGGGCGATGTCCACGATATCGGCAAGAACATCGTCGGCGTCGTGCTCCAGTGCAACAATTACGAGGTGATCGACCTCGGCGTGATGGTGCCGACCCAGAAGATCCTGGAGACAGCGCGCCGGGAGAAGGTGGATATCATCGGCCTCTCCGGCCTGATCACCCCCTCGCTCGACGAGATGGTGACGGTCGCCTCCGAAATGGAGCGCGAGGGCTTCGACATCCCGCTCCTGATCGGCGGCGCGACGACCAGCCGCGTCCATACGGCGGTGAAGATCCATCCGGCCTATGAGAAGGGCCAGGCGGTGCATGTGAACGACGCGTCGCGCGCCGTCGGCGTGGTGTCGAGCCTGCTCTCGTCCGAGCAGAAGCCGGGTTATGTCGCCGGGGTGCAGGCCGAGTACGCCAAGGTCGCCGAGGCGCATCGCCGCTCGGAGGCCGACAAGCAACGCCTGCCGCTGGCCAAGGCGCGCGCCAATCCCTTCAAGACGGATTGGGCTGCCTATCAGCCGCCGAAGCCGAGCTTCCTGGGCACGCGGACCTTCCGTACCTACGACATCGCCGATCTCGTGCCGGTGATCGACTGGACGCCGTTCTTCCAGACCTGGGAATTGAAGGGCCGCTACCCGGCGATCCTGCAGGACGAGAAGCAGGGTGAGGCGGCGCGCGCGCTCTGGGACGATGCGCAGGCGATGCTGAAGCGCATCGTCGAGGAGCGCTGGTTCAACCCGAAGGCGGTGATCGGCTTCTGGCCGGCCAACGCCGTCGGCGACGATATCCGCCTCTATACCGGCGAGAGCCGGCAGGAGACGCTCGCGACCTTCCACGGCCTGCGCCAGCAGCTCTCGAAGCGCGACGGCAAGCCGAACATGTGCCTGTCCGATTTCGTCGCGCCGGAAGGCGTGGCGCCGGACTATATCGGCACGTTCGTGGTCACGGCGGGCGCCGAGGAAGAGCGCATCTCCGAGAAGTTTGCCCGCGACAACGACGATTACCGTTCGATCATGGTCAAGGCGCTGGCGGACCGCTTCGCCGAGGCCTTCGCCGAGCGGATGCACCAGCTCGTGCGCAAGGAGTTCTGGGGCTACGCGCCGGACGAGGCCTTCTCGAACGAGGACCTGATCCGCGAGGAATATCGGGGCATCCGCCCGGCGCCGGGTTATCCGGCCCAGCCCGATCATACCGAGAAGGAAACGCTCTTCCGATTGCTGGAGGCCGAGCGCCGCGTCGGCGTGAAGCTGACCGAGAGCTATGCGATGTGGCCGGGCTCCTCGGTCTCCGGGCTCTATTTCGCGCATCCGGAGGCGTATTATTTCGGCGTCGCCAAGGTCGAGCGCGACCAGGTCGAGGACTATGCCCAACGCAAAGGCATGAGCGTCGAGGAGGTCGAGCGCTGGCTGATGCCGATCCTCAACTACGACACCGCCGCCTATCGTTTGCAGGCGGCGGAATAGGGGCCCGCTTCCGGGCGGCGCTTTTGGCCTACCGTTCGGCAGGTGCGCGGCGGCAGATTATACAGACGCGGCTTGTTGAATTATCCTGCCGGCTCGTTTAACGCCGGCTCTGTCGGGGCTGCCCGGCAGTGACGGGGCGAGCGGAACGGTCATGGCCGACGATGATTACGTTTATGACGATGTGACGGGCGAGTGGCGGCCGGCCTCGGAGGTTGCGGCTGCGGCTGCCGCCGCGACGCGGGTCGAGGTGCGGGATTCCGCCGGCAATGTCCTTGCGGACGGCGATTCCGTCGTGCTGATCAAGGACCTCAAGGTCAAGGGCGCGGGGCAGACGCTGAAGCAGGGTACGGTGATCCGCTCGATCAGACTGACCGACGATCCGGAGGAGATCGACTGCCGCCACGACACGATCAGGGGGCTCGTGCTGCGCACCGAATTCGTACGCAAGCGCTGAGGCTTCCGGCCCGATGATCCGCAAAGCGACCCTCGCCGACCAGCCGCGCGTCCACGCGATCCGCATGGACGTGCGCGAGAACGTACTGAGCAATCCGGCGCTGGTGACGGCCGCGGAGATCGACTGGTATCGCGAGCATGCGATCTTCCTGGTCTGCGAGGAGGCCGGCGAGGTTTCTGGCTTCGCCTGCGCCAACCATCAGACCGGTCTGGTCTGGGCGCTGTTCGTCGATCCGGAGCGGGAAGGACGCGGCCACGGCCGGGCGCTGCTCGACGAAACGCTGGCGCAACTCCAGGCCGCCGGCCACGCGCAGGCTTGGCTGACGACGGGCGCCGGCACCCGGGCCGAGCGCTTCTATCGCCGGCATGGCTGGCGCGAGATGGGCCGTTCGCTCGACGGCCAGATCGTCTTCATCCGCGCGCTCTAAAGGCTCCGTCGCGCTCCACTGGGGAATCAGCTCGCAGGCAGACTTCTGGTCCCGTTCACCGGAGGCCTGTCGAACATGCGCAAGGTGTTGCCGCCTGCCATGCTGGCGACGTGAAGGGCCGCCTGCGCCTCGGCGAACAGCGTGGCCGGCTCACGCCTGCGGTTGCCTTCGAGGGCAGCGCCGCCGATCGAAATCGTGAAATCGATCACCATATTGCCGCGCGAAACCGGCCGGCAGAGCAGGTGCTGGGCATTGTCGAGGCTAAGCGTGAGCCGGCGCTGCCCGGCTGGCATGCGCAACAGCAATGCGAACTCGCTCTCGCCCATGCGGCCGCTCGCCAGCGCATCCGGGAAAAGCCGATTCAGCCGTTCCTCGAAACGGCAGAGCAGTTCGTCGCTGGCCGCGCGGCCAAAGGTCTCGGCGATGTCGTGAAAATCGTCGATGTCGAACAGCACCAGGGCGAAGCAGTCGCGCTCGAAACGAGGATCGAACAAGGCCCGGCCGAGGCGGTTTTCGAAATCATCGCGGGTCGAGGCCTCGATGATCGGTTCGTGACGCGACAGCGCGGCGAGCCCGCTCCACAGCCCCTTTTCCGCCGTGACGTCCTGCTTCGAGCCGAAGATGCGGATCGGGCGCCCATGCTGATGGCCGACGCCGACGATCAGCCGCATCCAGCGCTTCTCGTTGCTCGCGGTGCGGATGCGGCAGTCGAGCGAGAAAGCCCCGCCGTTGCGGATGACGCTGCCGCGCATCCGGTTCATTTCGCTGCGCGATGCCTCCTCGTAAAGATCGAGGATCGACGAACGCTGGATCGTCGAACCGCGCGCCAGGCCGAACAGGTCATAGACCCCGTCGGTCCAGCTCAGCGCCTCGTTGGCCAGGTTGCACTCCCAGGCGCCGATGGCGGACGATTTGCCGGACAACCGGCAGAGTTCGCTGGCCAAGTGTTGCTGCTGGATGTTCAAGGCTGCCCCCTGCGGTCTGCCCTGCGGGAAAACTACACTAAAACGAGGGGGTTAAGCGAGCCTTGCTGTTCATCACGGAAATGCGATCAGGCGCTGCGCGAGCCACGGCTGGCGGCAAGCAGGTCGCGCAGGGTCGTGATCGTCGAGGAATCGGCGACACCGTCGACCTTTTCCGGCCGCCAGTGACGCTGGAAGGCCGCGACCACGGCTTCCAGCTTGTCGTCGAAGATGCCGTCGACGGTGACGCCGTAGCCGAGCATGGCGAACATGGCCTGCAGCGCCTCGACCGGCTGGCCGGCATCGCCGCGGGCGAAGTATCTCCCACCCCGGATCGGGGCCGGCTCCGCCCAGAGGCCGACGCCGGCTTCGGCGAAGTGCCGCCAGGGGAATTTCTCGCCGGGATCGATCTTGCGGCCGGGCGCGATGTCGGAATGGGCGAGGACCCGTTCGGGCAGAATCGACCAGCGCTCGCAGATATCGCGGCAGAGGTTGAGCGTCGCCGCGATCTGCTCGTCCGGGAAATCCGGCAGGCCGCCGGGATGGCCTGGATTGGCGATCTCGATGCCGATCGAGCAGGAGTTGATGTCGGTCTCGCCGGCCCAATGCGAGGCGCCGGCATGCCAGGCGCGGCGGCCTTCCGGCACGAGCTGGAGCGTGTGGCCGTTCTCGAAGACGAAATAATGTGACGAGACCTGCGAGACCGGGTTGCACAGCCACTGCAATGCTTCGCCTGCGATCGGCATGCCGGTGTAATGCAGGATCAGCATGTCGGGCCGCCGACCCGGCGTTCCGTCGCTCAGCTTGCGCTCGCCGTGATTGGGGGAGGGGAAGATCTTCGCGGCGAAGCGGCTGTCAGGCCTTGCCGCAGCGTCGGTGGTGTCGCTCATGGCGGTCAGGCAGGCTGATGCGAAAGCCGGCGGTGGAGGCCGCGCTCGCGTTCGATGGCGTCCCAGGCGGCGTTGATCGCGGCGAGCCGCCTCGTCGCGATCGCGATCGCTTCCGCCGGAAGGCCCCGAGCGATTCCCCGGTCGGGGTGGGTCTCCGCCACGAGACGGCGATAATGCCGCTTCAGCTCCTCGTCGCCCATCTCCCGGCTCGCACCGATGACCAGATAGGGATCGTCCGGGCGGCGGACGTGACGTGCCTCGATGCGGGCGAAATCCCCGTCGGCAATGGCGAAGATGCCGGCAACGGCACGCAGATAGGCGTGCTCGGCCTCATGGATCGCGCCGTCGGCCGCGGCGATCAGGAACAGCCCGTCGAGTACGTCCTCGAGCAGGGCGGGCTCGTCGTGGAAGGCATCGGCGATCTGCGCGGCATAGGCTTCGAAGCCGGCGCTCGTCTGCTTGGCGAGATCGAACAGCGCCTCGACACGCTGCTGCTGCTCGGCCGGCACCTCGACGATGCGCCGGAAGGCGGTGACCTCGTCGCAGGTCACGACGCCATCGGACCGGGCCATCTTGGCCGCCAGTGCCACCAGCCCGGTCGTGAAGACCAGTTCGCGCGGGGGGGACCCGAAAGGCGCACCCTCGCGATCGATCAGGACATGCCCGGCAACGGCGCCGACAAGCGCACCCAAAGGGCCGCCGAGCGCGAGCCCAAGGCCGCCGCCGCCAAGCGCACCCCAGAATGATGAAGCCATGAAGGGCCGGGTCTCCGGTGAATCGGTCGGGCGCCGAAGCGCGGCTGCATGATGTGAGGGGAGCCGCCCTCCAATCAAGGGGCAGGGCGCCGTCGCGACCGCCTGCCGCAGGGAATCACGCATTTTCCGGAGATTGTGGCGGGAACGGGGCGCGCGAGCCGTTTTTCTGATTCGCGCCGGAGCGGGCTGCGCCGGCAAAGCTTATGAGGGCGCCGAATACCTGGGAATACTTCATGGTTAAATATAGAATAAATTCCTGTATACGCACTTTTCTACGCGCTTTTCTTACGCATGTGTCAGATTATGGACACATTCTATCAGCAATTGACCGCGCCTTCTCATCAGATCTGAACAGACGAGGTCCGGTTCATCATGCGGTATATCTTCGGCGGTCTGGCTGCGGCGATTCTGATTAGCCTCCCCGCGATGGCGTCGGCGGAGGAATTCGTTAATTCGGAGATGGATCCCAGAGCACTCCTTATGCGCGATGCCGAAATCGCCCGCGAAAAGGCCGACCAGTCCGGCGACGCGGGCGAGGCCCGGGCCGAAGCCCAGGCTTCGAAGAAGGCTGCAGGAAAGGCCGATGCGAAGACGGCCAAGGCCGAACGGCGCGGC
Source organism: Allobosea sp. 67-29 (assembly GCF_001898115.1). GTDB lineage: Bacteria > Pseudomonadota > Alphaproteobacteria > Rhizobiales > Beijerinckiaceae > Allobosea. The sequence goes on from NZ_MKSQ01000023.1 coordinate 67,473, forward strand.
TCCGTGCCGCTTGCTGCTCCGGCCGGTACGGAAGGTTTGCGCGCGCTGGTCGCGCGCCATGCCGCAGCCAACGGCGTGCCGTTCTCTCTGGCTGACGCGGTGGTCCGGATCGAGAGCCGCTACAATCCGCGCGCGTCCCATGCGGGGAACTACGGCCTGATGCAGATCCGGCATCAGACGGCGCGGGGCCTCGGCTATTCCGGCAGCGCGAGCGGTCTGCTCGATGCCGAGACCAATGCGCGCTACGGCATGAAGTACCTTGCCATGGCCTACAAGATGGCCGGCGGCGATACCTGCCGCACCGTGATGAAGTACCAGAGCGGCCATATGACCACGCGGATGAACGGCGCAAACCGGGTTTATTGCGCGAAGGTGCGCACGATCACCGCCCGGAACTGACGATTGTCGGGCGGTCACGCTTGACGCAGGCCGCGGCAGCGCGCATTTCCCCCTCGCCAGTCGGCCGGACGGCCGCTCTCGCTCGCGAGGGAGGAAAGTCCGGGCTCCACGGAAACACGGTGCCGGATAACGTCCGGCGGGGGCGACCCCAGGGAAAGCGCCACAGAGATCGAACCGCCCGGCGCTTCGGCGCGGGGTAAGGGTGAAAAGGTGCGGTAAGAGCGCACCGCGGACCCGGCAACGGGGACGGCACGGCAAGCCCCACCGGGAGCAAAACCGAATAGGGACGATGCTTTCCGCGCAAGCGGAGAGGGGCAGGTTTCTGTGCCCTGTCGTCCGGGTTGGTTGCTCGAGGCGCGCAGCGATGCGCGCCCCAGAGGAATGGCCGTCACGTCGGGGGAGCGATCCTCCGGCCATCCAGAACCCGGCTTACAGGCCGGCTGGCGCCTACCGCTCTCAATTCCTGCTCCAACGGGATGCCTGAAGCGATCACCTGCGCTTCCGGTGCCGACGGTCTGTCGCCTGCACCGGTTCTCGGCGACCGCGCCAACGGTCACGCTGGAGCGGATTTTCGGGCGTCAAGCAATCGATGCCGAAGCAGTCGGTCCCTTGCCTCAGGCGACCTTGAGTTCGACGTCGATATTGCCGCGGGTGGCGTGGGAATACGGGCAGACGATATGGGCCTTCTGGACGAGGTCCTCGACCACGGCCCTGTCGACGCCGGGGACCGAGATCGTCAGCTTGGCAGCGATGCCGAAGCCCTGCCCATCGTCGCGCGGGCCGATGCCGATATCGGCACTGACGCGGGCGTCCTCCGGGATCTTCACCTTCTCTTTGCCGGCGACGAACTTGAGCGCGCCCAGGAAGCAGGCGGAATAGCCCATCGAGAAGAGCTGTTCGGGATTGGTGCCTTCGCCGCCGCCGCCGCCGAGTTCCTTCGGCGTGTTCAGGACAAGCTTGACGTTGCCGGTGTCGGTCGCGGCCTGACCTTCGCGGCCGCCGGTGGCGGAACCATGGGCGGTGTAAAGGATCTTCATGATCGTTTCCTTCGTTTTCGAGTGAAGCCGTGCTTGCTATTCATATTGTGCACAATTAGATTGTCAACAATTCAATATGAGCGATCACGCGGAGTTGATTGTCGCTTCGGTTTCCGCTTTGCGTTGAATGGATGGTGGCAGAGGCATGACAGTGTCCGAAAACGCATCCGATGGCGAGGTGAGGGCGGGCGATGCTCCCCGGCTGGAACAGCAGCTCTGCTTCGCCGTCTATCAGGCCGGGCACGCCTTCAACCGCGTCTATCGGCCGGTGCTCGCGGCGATCGGACTGACCTACCCGCAATATCTGGTGATGCTCGTGCTGTGGGCTGACGACGGGCCGACCGTGAAGGTGCTCGGCGAGAAGCTTCTGCTGGATTCAGGAACCCTGACGCCGCTGCTGAAGCGCCTTGAAGCGGCCGGCTTCATCCGGCGCGAGCGTGACGCTGCCGACGAGCGGCAGGTTCGTATCCATCTGACCGCGAAGGGGCAGGCCCTGAGCGCCGAAGGGCGTCGGGTCCAGGAAGCGATCGGCTGCGCGCTGGGCTCGAGCGCCGCAGGGGCGACCGAGTTGCGCGAGCGTCTCGGGCAGATACGCGACGCGCTGCTCGCTGCCGCGCGCGAGGGGTAGACGCGCCACTTGCCGTGCTGGCTTTCGATGGCCTCGTCGAAGCGCGGCTTTTCTCGATCCGTGGCGCTCGCGGCTGACTTTTTTCGGTTACGCCTGATCTGCCGTGGCCGGTGGAATATCCAGCTGCCGGCACGGAATTCCCCGCGCTTACGGTTGCTTAACCATAACGGGATGTGATGGCGGCGAGCCTTCGCAAGCATCGACTCGTGCTTACGATTCCATTGACGCCCATGTTCTCCCATGCTATCCCAAATCATCCCGTCGAAGCCGACAGGCAGTTCTCAGGTCAGGGTCCGTGTGCCGCGCGGATTTTGGTCGCCGGGTACTGCTTGCCTGCTTCGACGGGGGGATTCTTGGCCGCATGGACGGGCGTCCGGCGGTGATGTGGAGAGCAGGCCGGGAGGCGGCGTTGACGGACCGCTTCGTCTCGAACTTCACCAACCGGCTCGACGCCAAGGGGCGCGTCTCAATTCCCTCGAGCTTCCGCTCGGTTCTCGCCAAGGACGGCTACGAGGGACTCTATGTCCACCAGGGGCTGGACCTGCCGGCGCTCGATGCCGGCGGCAATGCGCTGCGAGCCACGATCGACGACATCCTGGCGCGGTTCTCGCCCTTCTCGGACGAGTGGGAACTACTCTCGACGGCGCTGAACGGCACCTCGGAGGTGCTGAAGGTCGATCCGGAAGGGCGTATCGTGCTCAGCGAAGCGCTCAAGGCCCATGCCGGCATCGGCGATGCGGTGACCTTCGTCGGGCACGGCCACAAATTCCAGATCTGGGAGCCGGAACGCTTCCGGGCGCATCTCGATGCGGCGCGGTCGCGGCTGCGCGACGTGAAGCGGACGTTGGGCGGACTCGCGGGTTCGGCGGGAGGTTCGGGTTCATGACGGACCAGGTTGGTTCGACCCGCCATGTGCCCGTGCTGCTTGCAGAAGTGCTCTCGGCGCTCGCGCCCAGGGCAGGCGGGCGCTATCTCGACGGTACCTTCGGGGCAGGGGGCTACAGCAAGGCGATCCTCGATGCGGCGCCCGGCTCGATCCTGCTCGGGCTCGACCGCGACCCGAGCGCGATCGCCGGCGGGGCCGATCTCGTCGCGGCGATGGCCGGGCGGCTGACGCTGTCGCAGGCGCGCTTCGGCGATCTTGCCGAGGAGGCGGAGCGCTTCCGGATGGTCCCGCTCGACGGGGTGGTGCTCGACATCGGCGTCTCGTCGATGCAGATCGACCAGCCGGAGCGCGGCTTTTCGTTCCGCTTCGACGGTCCGCTCGACATGCGCATGAGCGGCGAGGGGCAAAGCGCGAGCGATATCCTCAACGAAGCCGAGGAAGGGCTGCTCGCCAACATCTTCTACCATTACGGCGAGGAGCGCCGCTCGCGCGCCGTCGCCCGCGCCGTGGTCGAGGCGCGGCGCAAGGCGCCGCTGAGCACGACCAAGCAATTGGCCGATCTCGTCGCCGGCATCGTGCGGACCGAGCCCGGCGGCGCGCATCCGGCGACGCGGGTGTTCCAGGCGCTGCGCATCGCGGTCAACGACGAGCTCGGCGAGCTCGTCCGGGCGCTGCACGCCGCCGAGGCCGTGCTGGCGCCGGGCGGGCGTCTCGTCGTCGTCACCTTCCATTCGCTGGAAGACCGTATCGTCAAGCAGTTCCTGGCAGAGCGCTCGGGCCGCCTGCCGTCCGGCTCGCGTCACGCGCCGGCGGTCGCCGCAGCGCAACCGACCTTCCGCCTTGTCGAGAAGGGGGCCATCGGCCCGTCCGAGGCGGAAATGCGGGCCAATCCCCGGGCGCGCTCCGCCAAGCTGCGCGCCGCGGAGCGCAACGAGGCCGCGCCGCGCCGCGCGGAGGCTGGCCTGGTCGCGCTCGCCGGCATCCCCGAACCTGCGCCGCGCCGGAGATCCTGAGCGTGATCAAGTTTCTCCACATCATCGCCATCGGCGCCCTGGTTTCCTCGGCGGTCTATGCCTACTCGATCAAATACGAGACGACGCTGGCGACCGAGCATCTGCAGAAGCTGAAGGCCAAGACGCAGCGCGAGCGCGACGCCATCCAGGTGCTCAAGGCGGAGTGGCAGTTCCTCAATCGTCCGGATCGTATCCAGGTTCTGGCGGACCGCCATCTCGACCTGCAGCCCTTCCAGGCGACGCAGGTGGTGAAGCCGTCGGAAATTCCGAACCGCGGCCCGAAGGTCGACGCCATCGGCCGCAAGCTCGCCGATCTCGGCCTCGGCCTGCCGACGGAGACCCCGCGAAGCGCCAAGTCGGGTGCGACCACGCCTGGAGCCATGCCATGACGGAAACGCATCGGGTCGAGCCTGGCCTGGAGACCGAGGCCGAGACCGTCGCGGCTCCGGCCATGCCGCGCTCGCGCTTCGCCTGGTTGCGCGACGTCTTCCGCATGAGCGGCGAGAAGGCCCAGCCGCGCGTCGGCCTGATCATCCTCGGATTTTCGGCCCTGTTCATCGCCATCACCGGCCGGCTGGCCCTGCTGGCGACGTTGCCGAACGAGCAGGTCGGTATCCGCCGCGCGAGCTCCAATGCCATCTCCGCCGCGCGGCCGGACATCGTCGACCGCAATGGCGAGATCCTCGCCACCGACATCAACGTGGTCTCTGTCTTCGCCGAACCGCGCAAGATCCTCGACAAGGACGAGGCGACTGAACTCCTGACCGCGGTCCTGCCCGACCTCGACGCCAAGGAGCTGCGAGACAAGCTTGGCACCAAGAAGGGCTTCGTCTGGGTCAAGCGCGAGATCACGCCGCGCCAGCAGGCTGAGGTCTACCGCCTCGGCATCCCGGGCGTCGGCTTCCTGCCCGAGCACAAGCGCTTCTACCCGAACGGCCCGGCCGCAGCCCATGTGCTCGGCTTCGCCAATATCGACAATATCGGCATCGCCGGCATGGAGAAATATATCGACTCGCAGGGGCTGCAGGACCTGAACGGGGCCGGCCTGGCCACCGAGGCGAGCGACCTCAAGCCGGTCAAGCTCTCGATCGACCTGCGCATCGAGCACCTCCTGCGGGACGAACTGGTCAAGGGCATGGAGCGCTTCCGTGCCATCGCCGCCGCCGGAGCGATCCTCGACGTGACCACCGGCGAGGTGCTGGCGCTGGTCTCGCTGCCGGATTTCGACCCTAACAACCCGGTCGATGCGCTGGAAAAGGACCGGATCAACCGGATGAACGTCGGTGTCTACGAGATGGGCTCGACCTTCAAGGCGCTGACCATCGCGATGGCTCTCGACTCCGGCAAGGCAACCATCAATTCGACCTATTCGACGGCCGGCGGAATGATGCGGTTCGGCCGCCAGGTGATCAAGGAGTACCATGGCACCGGGCGGACCCTGACGGTCCCCGAAGTCTTCGTGCATTCCTCGAACATGGGTTCGATCAAGATGGCGCTCGCCGTCGGCGTCGAAGGGCACAAGGCCTTCCTCAAGAAGATGATGCAGCTCGACCGCATGCAGACGGAGCTGCCGGAAAGCGCGGCGCCGATCGTTCCGCAGCGTTGGGGCGAGATCAACACCGCGACCATCGCCTTCGGCCATGGCCTCGCCGTCGCGCCGATCCAGGCCCTCGCCGCCGTCGCTGCGCTGGTCAATGGCGGTTACCTGATGAAGCCGACCTTCCTGAAGCGTTCACAGGAAGAGGCGATGAAGGTCGCGACGCGTGTGATCAAGCCGGAGACCTCGGAGGCCCTGCGCTTCATCATGCGCATCAACGGCGAGAAGGGCTCGGCGCGCAAGGCCGACATCCCCGGTTATTTCGTGGGCGGCAAGACTGGCACCGCCGAGAAGGTCATCAACGGCCGCTATGCGAAGAACAAGAACTTCACGACCTTCACAGCGATCGTGCCGTCCGACAAACCGAGGTACCTGTTCCTGACCATCTACGACGAGCCGAAGGGCTACGCCGAGAGCGGCGGCTATTCGACGGCCGCGTGGAACGGCGGCGTCACCACTGGCAAGCTGATCGAGCGCGCCGCTCCCCTGCTCGGTATCGTGCCGCGCTTCGATCCCCCGCCATCGCCCTTCCCGCTGATGGCGAAGCTCGGCGCCTGGGGCTCGCGCTGAGGCTTGACCTTGGCCCGCGCGACCGTCCAGTTGAGCCGGGTTGCGGATGCGCCTCGGCTTGAGCCAAGCGGAGGCTCCGGGACGGCAGCGGAATGGTGAATGCGATGTCCTGGAGACTAGACGAGCTTTTCCCCGAGATATTCGATCCGGAGGCGGCCAGCCAGCAGGTGCACGCCGTCGCGTTCGACAGCCGCAAGGTCACCGGGGACGACGTCTTCGTCGCGCTTGCCGGCGCCAGGACGGATGGCGAGCGCTTCATCCTGGATGCGGTCGGGCATGGAGCCGTCGCCGTGGTCTCGGGCGGACCGCGCCCGGCCGACCTGCCGGCCGGCGTCGCCTTCGCGCAGGTCAAGGATCCGAGGCTGGCGCTGGCGCTGGCGGCCGCGACGATCCATCCGCGCCAGCCCGAGACCATCGTCGCGGTGACGGGAACGAGCGGCAAATCCTCCGTGGCTGACTTCACCCGCCAGATCTTCCAGGCCCTCGGTCATGAATCCGCCAGTCTCGGCACCATCGGCGTGGTCACCGCGAAAGGTGCCGATTACGGCTCGCTGACCACGCCCGACCCGCTGTCGCTGCACGCTTCGCTCGACAGGCTGGCCGGAGAGGGCGTGACCCATCTCGCCATGGAAGCTTCCTCGCATGGGCTCGACCAGCGTCGGCTCGACGGGGTGCGGCTCAAGGCCGGCGCCTTTCTCAATCTCGGGCGCGACCATCTCGACTATCATCCCAGCGTCGAAGACTATCTTGCCGCCAAGCTGAGACTCTGGGAGTTGCTGCCGGCCGGCGCGCCGGTCGTCATCAACCGCGACGAGCCTTATGCGGAGGAGGCCTCGCGAGCTGCCGAATCCGGCGGGCACCCGATCATCGGCATCGGTCGCAAGGGCGAGACTCTGAGGCTGCTGGCCAATGAGCGGGACGGTTTTGCACAGCGCCTGACTGTCGGCATCGACGGCGAGCCGGTTTCCGTCTCGCTGCCGCTGGTCGGCGATTTCATGGCCGGCAATGCGCTGGTCGCGGCGGGATTAGCCATCGCGACCGGCGCCGATGGGCGCAAGGCTTTGGAGGCGATCTCCGGACTCACAGGCGTCGCCGGCCGGCTTGAGCGCGTGGGCGAGGCGAATGGCGGGCTCGTCGTCGTCGACTATGCCCACAAGCCCGATGCGCTGGCGGCGGTGCTGGCCACGCTCAGGCCCTATGCGACCGGGCGGCTGATCTGCGTCTTCGGCTGCGGCGGAGACCGCGACAAGGGCAAACGGCCGCTGATGGGCGCGATCGCCGCCGAGAAGGCCGATATCGCCATCGTCACCGACGACAATCCGCGCAGCGAGGATCCGGCGACGATCCGGGCCGAGATCATGGCCGCCTCGCCGAAGCTCACGGAGATCGGCGACCGCGAGGAAGCGATCCGCGCCGCCGTGACGATGCTGAAGCCTGGGGATTTGCTGGTGGTGGCCGGAAAAGGCCATGAAACCGGCCAGATCATAGGCGAGCGCACATTGCCTTTCTCGGACCATGAGGTCGTGCGGAAAGCGCTGTCGGAGATTCAAGGATGAGCGCCCCGCTCTGGACCGGAGACAAGCTGATTGCGGCGCTCGGCGCGAAGCCTGAGGGCGCGGTGCCGCCGGTCGTGACGGGCGCCTCGATCGATACCCGCACGCTGGAGCCCGGCGACATCTTCTTCGCCATCACCGGCGAGGCGCGAAACGGGCATGATTTCGTCAAGGGCGCGCTGGAGAAGGGCGCGGCGCTGGCCGTGATCGACGAGGCGCATGCGGCTGAATTCGAGGGCGCAGGCGCGCTCGCCGTCGTGCCGGACGTGTTGAAGGCGATGGAGCACGCGGGTGCGGCCCGCCGCGCCGCGCTCAAGGCAGGCATCGTCGCGGTCACCGGCTCGGTCGGCAAGACCGGCACCAAGGAAGCGCTGCGCCTCGTACTTTCGCGCCAGGGCAAGACCCATGCGCCGGTCGCCTCCTACAACAACCATTGGGGCGTGCCGCTGACACTGGTGCGTACCCCGGCCGAGGTCGCCTATGGCGTCTACGAGATCGGCATGAACAGCCCCGGCGAGATCCTGCCGCTGGCGCGCATGGTGCGGCCGCAAGTCTCCATCATCACCACGATCGCCCCAGTGCATCTGGCGGCCTTCGCCTCGCTCGAAGGCATCGCGGAGGAGAAGGCCGGTGTTTTCTGGGAACTCGAGAAGGGCGGTACGGCGATCATCAATGCCGATATTCCGCAATCGGAACTGCTGCGCGACATCGCCCGGTCCGGCCCGGCCGGGCAGATCGTTACCTTCGGCGAAAGCCCCGACGCCGATGTCCGGCTGATCTCCTGCGCTCTCAAAGCGGACATGTCGACGGTCGAGGCGCGGGTGCTGGGTCAATCGGTGACCTACAGGCTTGGCAGTCCCGGCAAGCATATCGTGCTGAATTCGCTCGCGGTACTGGCGACGGTGCAGGCGCTCGGCGCCGACCTCGCGCTGGCGGCTCTCGCATTGGGCGATCTCAAGCCGCCGGCCGGGCGTGGAGCGCGGCAGACGCTGCAGGCTCCCGGCGGGCGCTTCACGCTGCTCGACGAGAGCTACAACGGCAATCCGGCCTCGATGCGCGCGGCGATCGAAAATCTCGGACGCCTGCCGGTCGAAGGCAGGGGGCGGCGGATCGCCGTGCTCGGCGACATGCTGGAACTCGGTCCGAGCGGAGGCGAGCTGCACAAGGGCCTGGCCGAACCGCTCGCCGCCAACGGAATCGACAAGGTCTTTGCCTGCGGACCGCTGATGAAGGAGCTCTATGAGAGCTTGCCTTCGGCCATGCGGGGGGCTTATGCCCCCGCATCGGGCGCTTTGGAACCGCTCGTGCTCGATGCAATCCGCGCCGGCGACGTCGTCACGGTGAAGGGATCGCTGGGCTCGCGCATGGGGCCGATCGTCAAGGCGCTCCTTGCGCGCTTTCCTGCCGTGCCCGCCGACGACTGAAGCATTTTCAAGCGAAGTGGATACCGGTTCGCGTGAAGAAAATGCGACATACCAAACGATTCTGATCCGACCTTTCCGACCGTTTCCCGAGAGATCGCCCGCCCATGCTCGCCTGGCTCGCCGAATTGTCCGGCACCTTCCCGGCCCTCAACGTCTTCCGCTACATCACCTTCCGAGCGGGCGGGGCGACGGCGACGGCGCTGCTCTTCGTCTTCTTCTTCGGGCCGGCGGCGATCTCCTGGCTCAGGATCAAGCAGGGCAAGGGCCAGCCGATCCGCACCGACGGGCCCGAATCCCATCTCGCCAAGCGCGGCACGCCGACCATGGGCGGGCTTATGATCCTGACCGGCCTGTTCGTCGCGGTCCTGCTCTGGGGCAATCTGCGCAACCCTTATGTCTGGATCGTGCTGTTCGTCACGGCGTCCTACGGCGCCATCGGCTTCTATGACGACTATCTCAAGGTGACGAAGCAGTCGCACAAAGGCTTCTCCGGCAAGGCCCGCATCGCCATCGAGGTCGTGGTCGCCGTCGTCGCCTGCTTCTTCGTGATGCAGACGCAGCCGCCGGCGATCGCCTCGGGCTTCGCCATGCCCTTCCTCAAGGAAGCGATCATCCCGCTCGGCATCCTGTTCCCGCTGGTCACAGCCTTCGTCGTGGTGGGCGCCGGCAATTCGGTGAACCTGACCGACGGGCTCGACGGGCTCGCCATCGTGCCGGTGATGATCGCTGCCGGCACCTTCGGCTTCATCTCCTATCTCGTCGGCAACGCCATCTTCGCCAATTATCTGCAGATCCACCATGTGCCTGGCGCGGGCGAACTGGCGGTGATCTGCGGGGCGGTGATCGGGGCGGGGCTCGGCTTTCTCTGGTTCAACGCGCCGCCGGCCCAGATCTTCATGGGCGACACGGGGTCGCTCGGTCTAGGGGGCCTGCTCGGCACCATCGCCGTCGCGACCAAGCACGAGATCGTGCTGGCCGTCGTCGGCGGGCTTTTCGTGGTCGAGGCGCTTTCGGTCATCATCCAGGTCTTCGTGTTCAAGCGCACCGGCAAACGGGTCTTCCTGATGGCACCGATCCACCATCATTTCGAGAAGCTGGGCTGGACCGAACCGCAGGTGGTGATCCGCTTCTGGATCATCTCGGTCGTGCTGGCGCTGGTCGGCCTCGCCACGCTGAAGCTGCGCTGAGAGCGAGGGTATGAAGGGTATGATGTCCCCCGAAAACCGGTTCCCACTTTTCGGCATCATACCGCGATGACGCCCGTCACCGTCTTCGCCGGGCATAAGGTCGCCCTGTTCGGCCTCGGTGGCTCGGGGCTCGCGACCGCACAGGCGCTCAAGGCCGGCGGCGCCGAGGTCGCGGCCTGGGACGACAGCGAGAAGAGCCGCGACAAGGCCGTGGCCGAGGGCATCGCGGTCATCGACCTGGCGCGTGCGGACTGGTCGGGCTTCGCCGCCTTCGTGCTGTCGCCGGGCGTGCCTCTGACCCATCCCGAACCGCATTGGACGGTGGCGAAGGCCAAGGCCGCAGGCGTCGAGATCATCGGCGACGTGGAGCTATTCTTCCGCGAGCGGGCGGAGATCGCTCCGGCCGCACCGGTCGTCTGCATCACCGGGACCAATGGCAAGTCGACGACGACGGCGCTGATCGCGCATGTGCTCAAGGCGGCAGGCCGCGACGCGCAGATGGGCGGCAATATCGGCACTGCCGTTCTGGCGCTGGCGCCGCCGGCCGCGAACCGCGTCCATGTCATCGAGTGCTCGAGCTACCAGATCGATCTCGCTCCTTCGCTCAAGCCCACCGTCGGTATCCAGATGAACCTGACGCCCGATCATCTCGACCGGCACGGCTCGCTGGAAAACTATGCGGCCATCAAGGAACGGCTGGTTTCGGCGGCCGACATCGCAGTGGTCGGCGTCGACGACGAGCCCTCGCGGCAGATGGCGCTGAGACGCATGGCCGGGGGGCGATCGCTGGTCGAGATCAGCGGCGAGCGACCGCTCGACGAAGGCGTCTTCGCCGAGGTCGTCGAGCATGAGGGGCGGCGCGAGACGCTGATCGTCGTGGCGCAGAGCGGCAAACGGCGCGTCGTCGCCAGCCTGGCGGACATCGGTTCGCTGCGCGGCTCGCACAATGCCCAGAACGCGGCGGCCGCCTTCGCCGCCTGCGCGGCGCTGGGCCTGAGCGATGCCGAGATCGCCGCCGGCTTCCGGAGCTATCCGGGGCTGGCGCATCGCATGGAGGAACTCGGCCGGATCGGCCGTGTCGTGTTCATCAACGATTCCAAGGCGACCAATGCGGATTCGACCGAGAAGGCGCTGACCTCCTTCCGCGACATCTTCTGGATCCTCGGTGGCAAGGCCAAGGAGGGGGGTATCGAATCGCTGCGCCGCTATTTCCCGAACATCGCCCGGGCCTACCTGATCGGCGCGGCGAGCGACCTCTTCGCGGCGACCTTCGACGCTGACGGCCGCGTCGCCTATGAGCGCAGCGTCACGCTCGACAAGGCGGTGGCCGATGCGACGCGCGATGCGCTGGCACAGCCGGGCGAGGGTGAGATCGCTGTGCTGCTCTCGCCGGCCTGCGCCTCCTTCGACCAGTTCCCGAATTTCGAAGTGCGCGGCGACACCTTCCGCAAGCTGGTGGCGGCGCTGCCCGGGTTCGTGCCTTTCGGGGCGGCCAGAGCCACGGACCGCCCCTAGGGATAGCGTGCCGCTCAGGAGGCCGGGCAGGCCGCGCCGCTGTCGGCCCAGGCCTGCATCAGTTCGCCGAATTCAGCCGGGGTCCCTGGCGCCGGCTCCCGCCCCCTGCCGGGCTTCCAGCCCCAGAGCACGAGGCTGTCGCTGGTTACGTGCTTGATCAGCGCAGGGATGTCGCGGCTGCCGTTGCGGTTCCGATCCTTCAACTGCTCGCAGATCTGCGCAAGGCTCTTGCCTTCCCAGGCCATGGAGGCCGATGCCAGAGCCCAATGTTCGTTGCCGGGGATGCGGGCGGGGTCGAAATTCTCCTTGCCGTGGCAGGTCGCACAGTGGAGGCCAGGCGCGCCGTGTCCGTCCTTGCCGCGGACGACGATCGGCTCGTGCAGCTTACGGATGTCGCCCTGACGCGGCCGCTCGGTCGCCGGGTGGCAGTTCATGCAGCGCGGATGCTGGAAGACCTTGCCCATCTCGGTGAAGAGCGCGACCGAGCGGTCGCGCTGGTTGGCGATCGCGGCGAAGCTCGATGCCGGGCGCAGGCTGGTGCCGCCGGGGTGGGCGGCGTTCTGCGCCAGCGTGAGCGCGCTGCCGGTGACGCAGACCACGAGTGCCGCGGCAGCCGCGAGGATCAGGTTGCGGCTCATCAGACGGTGCCTCCCTGCATGGGCAACTGGCGCGGCCGGCCATGGCCGAGCGCGGCCAGCGCATTGGCCACGGCGGGGCCGATCGGCGGCACGCCGGGCTCGCCGATGCCGCTCGGCTTCTCGGTCGAGGCGATGATCCGGACCTCGACCTCCGGCATCTCGTTGATGCGCAGCGAGCGATACTCGTGGAAGTTGGTCTGGACCGGCCGGCCGCCATCGAGCGTGATCTGGCCGTAGAGGGCATGGCCGAGGCCGAAGCCGATGCCGCCCTCGACCTGCGCGCGGATGATGTCCGGATTCACGGCGACGCCGCAATCGACCGCGCACCAGACCTTGTGGATCTTGGGCTCGCCCTCCGGCCCCATCGAGACCTCGGCGATCTGGGCAACGAAGGAGCCGAAGCTCTCGACCACCGCCACGCCGCGGGCGCGCCCGTCGACCGGCCCGGGGCCCTTCCAGCCGGCCAGATCGGCGACCGCCTTGAGCACGCCGGCGGCGCGCGGATGCTTGTCGCCCATCAGGGTAAGCCTGCCCTGGACCGCATCCTGCCCGGCGGCCTGAAGCAGTTCGTCCACGAAGCATTCGACGGCATAGCCGGTGTGGGTGTGGCCGACCGAGCGCCACCAGAGGGTCGGCACGCCGACCGTCGGGTTGTGAACGTCGCAGCGAAAGTCGGGTACCTCGTAGAAGATTTCGTTGGCGCCCTCGACCGACGTCGCGTCGATGCCGTTCTTGACGACCATCGCCTCGAAAGGCGTTCCGAGGAAGAAGGACTGGCCGACCAGCGTGCTCGACCAGGCCGCAATCTTCCCGTCCTTCACGGCGCCCCGGAAGCGGTGAACGAAGAGCGGGCGATAGTAGCCACCGGTCAGATCGTCCTCGCGGGTCCAGACGATCTTGACCGGGCGTTTGGGGCCGATGGTCTTGGCGACTGTGGCAAGTTCGGCTGCCAGATGCTGGCTGACCTGGGCACGCCGGCCGAAGCTGCCGCCGGCGAACATCGTCTCCAGCGTGACCTTCTCCGGCGGCAGGCCGAGAATCTTCGCGATCGTCTGGTGTTCCGTCGTCTGGAACTGGCTGCCGAAGCGGGCATGGGCGGTCTGCCCGTCCCATTCGAGATAGCCGTCCAAGGGCTCCATCGGCGCATGCGCCAGATAGGGGAAGACGAACTCCGCCTCGATGACGCGCTCCGCCTTGCCGAGCGCCGCCTCGGCGTCGCCGCGGCTGCCGGCGACCGTGCCGGGCTGCCGGACCAGCTTGCGGTACTCGGCGATCAGCTCGGGACTGCCGCGTTTTTCCGCGGCGCTATCGTCCCAGGTCACCTTCAGCGCCTCGCGCCCCTTGAGGGCCGGCCACATGCCGTTGGCATAGACCGCGACGCCGTAGCCGATCGACTTCACGTCGACGACGCCTTTGACCTTGAGCGCCTCGGCCGCGTCGAAGCTCGCGACCTTGCCGCCGAAGCGCGGGGAGCGGGCGATGACGACCGTCAGCATGTCGGGTGCATGGATATCGATGGTGAACTGCGCCTTGCCGCGTGACTTGTCGGCACTGTCGAGCCGCTTGGTCGCGCCCTCCTTGCCGATCAGCTTGTAGGCCGAGGCCGGCTTCAACGGCGGGTTTTCGGGGACGGGCAACCTGGAGGCCGCCTCCGCGAATTCGCCGAACGAACCCTTGTGGCCGGAGGCGTGGCTGATGACGCCATCCTCGACCTTGATCTCGCCGGCCGGCACGTTCCAGGCGGTGGCCGCGGCCTGCACCAGCATCACGCGCGCTGCGGCGCCCGCCTTGCGCATCTGTTCCCAGCTATTGGCGATGGCCGTCGAGCCGCCGGTACCCTGCACGCCGAAGGCGAGATTGGCGTAGAGCTTGACGTCGGCCGGGGCATGCTCGGCGCGCATCTGGCTCCAGGCTGCGTCCATTTCCTCGGCCGCGAGCGTGGCAAGCCCGGTGAACGGGCCCTGGCCGAACTCGATATGCTTGATCAGGACGGTCACGGTGGAGTCGGGCGCGACGCGGATGAAGGCGTTCGGCGCGAAAGTGGCGTTGCCGCCGGGCCGATAGGCCGCGCCGGCGCCTGACTGCGCCTTGGCGTTGCGCGGCAGATGGAAGCCGATGACGAGCGCGCCGGCTCCAGCCAGCAGGGCGCGACGGGAGAGTTTGGGATCATGCGCGGTCATGGCTCAGATCTCCAGCGCGCGGGCCGCGTCATGGATCGCGGCGCGGATGCGGACGTAAGTGGCGCAACGGCAGATGTTGCCGTTCATCGCGAGGTCGATGTCGCGGTCGGTCGGCTTCCTGTTTTCCTTGAGCAGCGCGATCGCGCTCATCACCTGGCCGGACTGGCAATAGCCGCATTGCGGTACGTCGCGGGCGATCCAGGCGGCCTGGACGGCATCCGCCTCCTTGCCGGCGAGGCCTTCGATCGTGGTGATCTCGCTGGTGCCGACGGCGGAGACTGGTGTCACGCAGGAGCGGAGCGGCTGGCCGTCGATGAAGACGGTGCAGGCGCCGCATTGGGCAATGCCGCAGCCGAACTTCGTGCCGGTGAGGCCGAGATTGTCGCGGATGGCCCAGAGCAGGGGCGTGTCGTCGTCGACGTCGACGCTGTGCGTCGTCCCGTTGACCTTGAGAGAGACCATGGCTGCCTCCGATGCTGGCAAGACGCAGCGCGGCACCATGGTGCGGATCGGGGGGCTCGCCCCCGATGTCCCGATCTGACATATCAGATACGGGCGATGGATCCGTAGCCCTGGGTCGCGCGACTGGACTAGTTAGACGGTTTAAGTCTAGTTAGGATGGTCGCGCGCAGATTGGATTTTGTCAAGGCTGCAATGTCGGACCGAAGCGAAAGTTCCAGCTCCGTTTCTCCGGAGGATGCCCGCATCGACCAGATCGCCGATGCGGCGCTGCGGCTGTTCGCCCGCTACGGCTACAAGCGCAGCTCGATGGACGACATCGCCAAGGAGGCCGGACTCGCCAAGGCGACGCTCTACCTGCATTTCAAGGGCAAGGACGATGTCTTCCGGGCGATGTTGAGACTGCTGGCGCGCCGCGTCGAGGCACATTGCCGTGAGGCGGTCGCGGCTGAAGGCGCTTTTCCGGAGCGGTTAGCCGCCTTGATCCAGGCGCATCACGGGCAGGCTTATGCGAGCTTCGGTACGGGGGAGCACCTGGTCGAACTCAAGGCAGTGATGAACGCCATCGCGACCAGCGAACTTCAGGCGTTCGAGCAGATCTTCGTCAGGCTCGCGCGGCAACTGCTCCAGGAGGCCGAAGCCCGCGGCGAGATCGCGTTGTCCCGTGCTTCCGTCACTGCCGAGGACTGGATCGCCGGATTGATGTTCGCCGCGGCCGGGGCGAAGACCGGCGCACCGCCAAGCTGTCAGGCCTATGCGGAGCGGCTTGCCGGCATCGCCCATATCTTCGCGGCGGCCGTCACCATCGGCTGACGGGGTTGCGGTTCGCGGCGACCGGCCCGTGCAATCCGCCGCATCGGAATCAATCGGTTAACCATTCATTGACAGAGTGATTCGTCACTCAAGGCGCGGTTCATCCGCGCCGGATTTGCCGATAGGACGCGCTGTCATGGTCTCCCGCGCCGAACCTTCCCTGAGCGGCCGCTGGTGGTGGTCGATCGACCGCCTGATCCTGGCCGCGCTCATCGCGCTGATGGTTTCGGGCGTCGTGCTGCTCATGGCCGGCGGGCCCCCCGTCGCTGAACGCCTGGGGCTCTCGACCTTCCATTTCGTCAACCGGCAGGCGGCGTATCTTGCCGGCGCGATCGTCATCTTCCTCGGGGTGTCGTTCATGACGCCGCGGCAGGTGCGCCGCGCTGCGCTCATCCTCTACGTGGTCTCGCTGGCCATGGTGGTCGCAACGCTGTTCTTCGGCGTCGAGGTCAAGGGCGCCAAGCGCTGGCTGACGCTCAGCATCCTCGGCTCGGTGCAGCCCTCCGAGTTCCTCAAGCCGGCCTTCGTCGTGCTCGCCGCCTGGGCCTTTGCCGAGGGCACGCGTCGTCCCGATCTGCCGGGCACGATCCTCGCCCTGCTCATCCTGCCGGTCTCGATCGTGCCGCTGGTGCTGCAGCCGGACTTCGGCCAGACCATGCTGATCAGCCTGGTCTGGGCGGGCCTGTTCTTCGTCGCGGGGCTGCACTGGTTCTGGGTGATCGGGCTGGGCGGCATCGGCGCCACGGGCATCTTCATCGCCTATGAGCTGGTGCCGCATGTCCGCGCCCGCATCGAGCGCTTCATGGACAAGGGTTCCGGCGACACCTTCCAGGTCGATACCGCGCTCGAAAGCTTCGCCCAGGGCGGCTGGTTCGGGAAGGGACCGGGGGAGGGCACGGTGAAGCGCATCCTGCCCGACGCCCATACCGACTTCATCTTCGCCGTCACGGCCGAGGAGTTCGGTGTCATCGTCTGCATGATCCTGGTCGCGCTCTTCGCGATCATCGTGATCCGGTCACTGCTCGTGGCGCAGAAATCCGAAGATCCGTTCACCCGCCTCGCCGTGACGGGGCTTGCGCTGCTCTTCGGCATCCAGGCCGCGATCAACATGATGGTCAACCTGCACATGATGCCGGCCAAGGGCATGACGCTGCCCTTCATCTCCTACGGCGGCTCCTCGCTGCTTTCGCTGGCGGTGGGCACCGGCTTCCTGCTGGCACTGACGCGGCGGCGGCCGCGCTCGGCCGAGTTCGGCTCCTACGGGCGCTGAGATGGCCGCGGGCAAGCTCATCATGTTGGCCGCCGGCGGAACCGGCGGCCATCTTTTCCCGGCCGAGGCGCTGAGCCATGCGCTCCATGCGCGCGGGCAACGCGTCGTGCTGATGACCGATACGCGCGCAGCCGAGTACGCCGGAAGCTTTCCGGCCGAGGCCGTGCATGCCGTGCCGGCCGCGACACCGTCCGGCCGCTCGCCGCTCAAGATGGCCGCGGCGCTGATTAAGCTCGCCCAGGGCACCTTCGCGGCGCGGCGGATCGTCGGCAGGCTCAAGCCCGACGTCGTCGTCGGCTTCGGCGGCTATCCGACCGTGCCGCCGGTGCTCGGCGCTTCGCTCGCGGGCGTCAAGACAGTGATCCACGAGCAGAACGCCGTGATGGGGCGGGCCAACCGCTTCCTCGCCGGGCGGGCGACCGTCATCGCGACCGGCTTCGCCGAGGTCGGCGGCATCGCCGAGCCGCTCAAGGCGAAGTGCCGCCATGTCGGCAACCCGGTGCGCCCGGCCGTGCTCGAGGTGGCGGACCGGAATTACGAGTGGCCGGGCGAGGGCAAGATCCGGCTGCTTGTCTTCGGCGGCAGCCAGGGCGCCCGGGTGATGGCCGATATCGTGCCGCCGGCGATCGAGCTCCTGAGCGAGGCCGAGCGGGCTCGGCTGACGATCGTTCAGCAAGCGCGGGCCGAGGATGACCAGCGCGTCCGCGGCATCTACGAGAAGCTCGGCATTCGTGCGACGATCTCGCCCTTCTTCAAGGACCTGCCGGCGCAGATGGCGGCGGCTCATCTCGTTGTCGGGCGCTCGGGCGCCTCGACCGTTGCGGAGCTGACCACTATCGGGCGACCCGCCATTCTCGTGCCGCTGCCCGGCTCGCTCGACCAGGACCAGGCTGCGAACGCGGCCTTCCTCGAAGGGGTGGGCGGAGCGATCCGCATTCTCCAGCCGGAATTCACACCGCGCCATCTTGCCGCCGAATTGTCGAAGCTGATCGCACAGCCGGCGCACTTGACGACGATGGCGGCAAACGCGAAGAGCGCCGGCATCCCCGACGCTGCCGACCGCCTGGCCGATCTCGTGATCGCGACGGCCAACTTTCAGAACTGACAGGACACGCAGGACCATGAAGCTGCCGCCGAAGCTCGGCTCCATCCATTTCATCGGCATCGGCGGCATCGGCATGTCCGGCATCGCCGAGGTGCTGCACAATCTCGGCTACAAGGTGCAGGGCTCGGACGCCTCCGACGGCGCGAATGTGAAGCGCCTGGCGGAGAAGGGCATCACCACCTTCGTCGGGCACAAGGCGGAGAATCTCGGCGAGGCCGAGGTCGTCGTGGTCTCGACCGCGATCAAGCGCGACAATCCCGAGCTTCTCGCCGCGCGCGAGTTGCGCCTGCCGGTGGTCCGCCGGGCCGAGATGCTGGCCGAGCTGATGCGGCTGAAGAGCTGCGTCGCCATCGCCGGCACCCATGGCAAGACCACCACGACTTCGCTGGTCGCGACGCTGCTGGAGAAGGGAGGGCTCGACCCGACCGTGATCAATGGCGGCATCATCAACGCCTACGGCACCAATGCGCGCATGGGCGAGAGCGACTGGATGGTGGTCGAGGCCGACGAATCCGACGGCACCTTCCTGAAGCTGCCGGCCGACGTGGCGATCGTCACAAATATCGATCCCGAGCATCTCGACCATTTCGGCACCTTCGATGCGATCAAGGCGGCCTTCCGCTCCTTCGTCGAGAACCTGCCGTTCTACGGTTTTGCGGTGATGTGCATCGACCATCCGACGGTGCAGGGACTGGTCGGCCAGATCACCGACCGCCGCGTCGTCACCTATGGCGAGAACCCGCAGGCCGATTTCCGCCTGATCGACATCGATCTCTCGGGCGGGCAGGCTCAATTCACGCTGCTGATCCGCGACCGCAAGACCGGCCGCGACGAAGTGATCCGCGACCTCGTGATGCCGATGCCCGGCCATCACAACGCGCTGAACGCCACGGCCGCGATCGCGGTCGCCTATGATCTCGGCATTCCCGTGCCGCGGATCCGCGAGGCGCTGGCCGGCTTCGGCGGCGTCAAGCGCCGCTTCACCAAGACCGGCGAGTGGAACGGCGCGCTGATCTTCGACGATTACGGCCATCATCCGGTCGAGATCGCCGCCGTGCTGAAGGCAGCGCGCGCCTCGACGAAGAGCAAGGTGATCGCGATCGTGCAGCCGCATCGCTACACCCGCCTGTCGAGCCTGTTCGACGATTTCGCCGCCTGCTTCAACGATGCCGACACGGTGATCGTGGCCGATACCTATGCGGCAGGCGAGGCGCCGATCTCGGGCGCCGATCGCGATTCGCTGGCCGCGGGCATCAAGGCACGCGGCCATCGCCATGTGCTGCCACTGGAGGCGCCCGACAAGCTCGCCGGCATGGTGGCGGAGCTGGCCGGGCCGGGCGACTACGTCGTCTGCCTCGGCGCCGGCAACATCACGCAATGGGCTTATGCGCTGCCGGGGGAACTGGCCGCGCTGGGCTGAGGCCTTCCCGCTGCATTGCGCACAGGCTAAAGCGACGCCATGGCATTCCAGGACCTCACCTCCGACATCCGCGCCGCCGCGCCCGCTCTTCGGGGGCGGCTCCTCGCCAATCAGGACCTTTCGGCCCTGACCTGGTTTCGCGTCGGCGGGCCGGCGCAGCTTCTGTTCACGCCGGCGGACGAGGAAGACCTCGCCTATCTGCTCGGCCGGCTGCCCGAGGAGATCCCGGTCACGGTGATCGGGCTTGGTTCCAACCTGATCGTGCGCGACGGGGGCATTCCCGGGCTCGTCATCCGGCTCGGTGGCAAGGGTTTCACAGAGATCGCCCCGGAGCCGGACAGCCGCCTGCGCGCCGGAACGGCGGTTCCGGACGTCAAGGTGGCCCGCGCGGCGGCCGATGCCGCGCTCGACGGCCTCGCCTTCTACCGTGGCATTCCCGGCTCGATCGGCGGCGCGCTGCGCATGAACGCTGGCGCGCATGGCGGCGAGACCACCGATGTGCTCGTCTCGGCGCGCGGCGTCACCCGCAAGGGCGAACTCGTCACGCTCAGCCACGCGCAGATGGGCTTCACCTATCGCAACAGCGCGGCCTCTACCCGCGACATCATATTCACCTCCGCCCTGTTCCAGGGAAGGCCGGGCGATCAGGTCGCGATCCAGGCCGAGATGGACCGGGTGACGCAGGCGCGCGAGGCGGCCCAGCCGATCAAGGAGCGCACCGGCGGCTCGACCTTCAAGAATCCCGAGGGCGGCAAGGCGTGGAAGCTGATCGATGCCGCGGGCTGCCGCGGTCTGCGCGTCGGCGGGGCGCAGGTTTCGGAGATGCATTGCAATTTCCTGATCAACACCGGCGGCGCGACGGCGGCCGATGTCGAGGGGCTCGGCGAGGAGGTTCGCCGCCGGGTCAAGGAGAACTCCGGCTTCGAGCTGCAATGGGAGATCAAGCGGCTCGGGATTGCGGCGTAACCACTTCGGCGCGCGGCGGTAACCGGAGCACGCGCCGGTTAACGCGCTGTTAACCATGTTTAACGAGGTTGGACCCAACGCAGCGGCGCGGGGCTCCGATGGTCGAACATGTTGCAGTGCTGATGGGCGGATGGTCCGTCGAGCGGGAGGTCAGCCTCAACAGCGGAGCGGCCTGCGCGCGGGCGCTGGAAGGCCAAGGCTATCGCGTCACCCGCGTCGACGTGCAGCGCGACATCGCCGAGGTGCTGGCGAAGTTGAGGCCGGACGTCGCCTTCAATGCCCTGCATGGCCGCTTCGGCGAGGACGGCACGATCCAGGGTGTGCTCGAGATCCTGCGCATCCCCTATACCCATTCCGGCGTGCTGGCCTCGGCGCTGGCGATCCGCAAGGACCGGGCGAAGACGGTCGTCAAGGCGGCAGGGGTGCCGGTCGCGCACGGCGTCAACGTCTCGCGCTTCGCCGCCGCCAAGAGCCATGTGCTGCCGCCGCCCTATGTGCTGAAGCCCATCGACGAGGGCTCCTCCGTCGGTGTCGTCATCGTCAAGAGGGACAGGGAGCATCCGCCGCAGGAGATCGCCCGGCCGGACTGGCCCTGCGGCGAGATGCTGCTCGCGGAGACCTTCATCGCCGGGCGCGAGCTGACCTGTGCCGTCATGGGCGACCGGGCCTTGGGTGTGACCGAAATACAAGCCGCAACCGGCGAATTTTACGACTACGACGCGAAGTACGCCAAAGGCGGCTCGATTCACATCTGCCCGGCTCAAATTTTACCGAAAATTTACCAGCAGATCGAAGAGTGTGCGTTAACGGCGCATCAAGCAATCGGATGCCGGGGCGTCAGCCGATCTGACTTTCGCTACGACGACGAGACCGACACGCTCGTCTGGCTGGAAGTCAATACGCAGCCCGGGATGACCGAGACCAGCCTGGTGCCCGAACTGGCTGCCCATGCGGGCCTGAATTTCGGTGAGCTCGTCAAATGGATGGTGCAGGACGCCTCCCTCGATCGGTGAATGCGATGAAGGCGAAACCCTCTTCGCGCCTGCCGGTCGCGGCGACCGGCCCGCAACTGCTGATCGGCAGCGAGCGGCAGGGGCGTTGGCTGCGCCGCCAGCGGCGCTCGGTCCAGCCCTTGGCGGAGCGGGTGCCGCGCGGCATCGGCTCCTGGCTCGCCCTCGGCTTCCTCACGCTCAGCCTTGGCTCAGGCTTCGTCATCGGCGGGCAGTATCAGGCGATGCAGGATACCTATGGCGAGCCGCGGCACATCATCGCGCGCATGCTCGGATTCGGCATCGACCGGGTTACGATCTCGGGGCTCTGGGGGCTGTCGGAGCAGGAGGTGCTCGTCGCCGCTGGCATCGATGCCAAGACCTCGCTGGTGTTCTTCGACGCCGATGCGGCGCGCCGCCAGCTCGAAGCCAACCCGCTGATTCGCGAGGCTCAGGTCCGCAAGCTGTATCCCGGCGAGATCTCGATCTCGCTGACCGAGCGTGAGCCCTACGCGCTCTGGCAGGTCAAGGGCGAGCTTTTCGTCATCGCGGCCGATGGCACGGTGATCGACAAGATGGATGACGGCCGCTTCGCCTATCTGCCGCTGGTCGTCGGCAAGAACGCCAACAATCGCGCCAGCGAGTATCTCGAGCTGCGCAAGCAAGCCGGGCCGCTGGCCGAGCATATCCGCGCCGGCATGCTGGTCTCCGATCGGCGCTGGGACATCAAGCTCGACAACGGCATGGATGTGCGTCTGCCCGAGACCAAGCCCGAAGTCGCGATGCAGCGGCTTGTTTCGCTAGAGGAGAGCGACCGCATCCTGGACAAGGACATCCTGGCGCTCGATCTGCGCCAGCCCGACCGGGTGGTGGCACGACTCTCCGAAGAGGCGGCTGCAGCGCGTGCCGAAATGCTGAAGAACCGCAACAAGGCCAAGAAGAAGGGAGGGGAGGCGTGAACCACTTCACCTCCCAGGGTCTGACGCCGCGCATGCGCCCGCTCTCGGCGCGCAAGAGCGCGACGCTCTCGATCCTCGACATCGGCACCAGCAAGGTCGTCTGCCTGATCGCCGAGCTCAACCCGGCCGAGGCGAACGAACGGCTGCGCGGGCGCACCCATGTCGCCCGTATCATCGGCATCGGCCATCAGCGCTCGCTCGGCCTGAAGGGCGGGGCGATCATCGACCTGGAAAGCGCCGAGCGCGCCATCCGGGCCGCCGTCGACGCCGCCGAGCGCATGGCCAAGGTCGAGGTCCAGTCGGTCATCGTCAACCTCACCGGCGGGCGCATCGGCTCTCAGCATTATGCCGCCGGCGTCGACCTGCGCTCCGGCTCGGTCGGCGATGCCGACATCAAGCGCGTGCTCGCCACGGCAGCGACCCATGCGATCCGCCCCGGCAAGGCCGTGCTCCATGCGCTGCCGACCGGCTATGCGCTCGACGGCGTGCCGGGCGTGCTCGATCCGCGCGGGCTGATCGGCGGCAAGCTCTCGGTCGACATGCATGTCGTCGCCAGCGAGGCGGCGGCGGCGCGCAACGTCATGCTCGCAGTCGAGCGCTGCCATCTCGAAGTCGAGGCGGTGGTCGCAACGCCTTATGCCTCTGGCCTGTCGGTGCTGGTCGACGATGAGGCGGAGATGGGCGTGGTCGTGGTCGATCTCGGCGGCGGCACGACGAGCCTCGGCGTCTTTTCCGGTGGTCATATGATGCATGCCGACGCCATCGCCGTCGGCGGAAACCACATCACCATGGACGTTGCGCGCGGCCTCTCCACCCGCGTCTCCGCGGCGGAGCGGCTGAAGACGCTGCACGGCTCCTGCATCGCGAGCGCCTCCGACGAGCGCGACATGATCGCCGTGCCGCAGGTCGACGATGACGAGCGCGACATGCCGAACCACCTCGCCAAGTCGCATCTCATCCGGATCATCAAGCCGCGCGTCGAGGAAATCCTCGAACTGGTGCGCGACCGGCTGGCCCATGCGGGCTTCTCGGCCCAGGCAGGGCGGCGCGTGGTCCTGACCGGCGGTGCCTGCCAGCTCACCGGCCTGCCGGAAGTGGCGCGCCGCATCCTCGGCGGCCAGGTCCGCACCGGGCGGCCACTCGGCATCAAGGGCCTGCCCGAGGCGGGCAAGGGCCCAGCCTTCTCCGCAGCGGTCGGCCTGCTGGTCTACCCGCAGGTCGCCCATGTCGAGCATTTCGAACCGCGCGCCGCCGGCGGGCGCTATTTCGCGACCGGGACGGACGGCTACTTCTCGCGCGTCGGGCGGTGGCTGAAGGACAGTTTCTAGGACGCGGCTAAAGCCGGGTTCGAGATTTGAGTGAGTACCGCCCGCTCCGGTGGGCACGGCGTCAAACGTAGCAATCAGACGGCTCCCGCCAGGCGCCGGTCAAAGGGATCAGAAGAGGCAATCATGGCGATGAATCTGCAAGCCCCGGACATCCGGGAACTCAAGCCCCGGATCACGGTCTTCGGTGTCGGCGGCGCGGGCGGCAATGCGGTCAACAACATGATCGAGGCGGGCCTCGACGGCGTCGACTTCGTCTGCGCCAACACCGACGCCCAGGCGCTGGCGCTGTCGCGCTCCTCGCGCATCATCCAGATGGGCCTGCAGGTCACCGAGGGCCTCGGCGCCGGCTCGCAGCCGGAAGTCGGCCGGGCCGCGGCCGAGGAAGTCATCGACGAGATTCGCGATCACCTGGCGGGCGCGCATATGGTCTTCATCACCGCCGGCATGGGCGGCGGCACCGGCACCGGTGCTGCTCCGGCCATTGCCCGGGTCGCTCGCGACATGGGCATCCTGACCGTCGGCGTCGTGACCAAGCCGTTCCAGTTCGAGGGCCAGCGCCGCATGCGCATGGCGGAGGCCGGCATCGCCGAGCTGAACGAGGCCGTGGACACGCTGATCGTCATCCCGAACCAGAACCTGTTCCGCGTCGCCAACGAGACCACCGGTTTCGCCGACGCCTTCGGCATGGCCGACCAGGTGCTCTATTCCGGCGTCGCCTGCATCACCGACCTGATGGTCCGCCCCGGCCTGATCAACCTCGACTTCGCCGACGTGCGCGCCGTGATGCGCGGCATGGGCAAGGCGATGATGGGCACCGGAGAGGCGCAGGGCGAGAAGCGCGCGCTGACTGCGGCCCAGGCCGCGATCAACAACCCGCTGCTCGACGACATCTCGATGAAGGGCGCGCGCGGCCTGCTGATCTCGATCACCGGCGGGCGCGACATGAAGCTCTACGAGGTCGACGAGGCCGCCACCCGCATCCGCGAGGAGGTCGATTCCGAGGCCAACATCATCGTCGGCGCGACCTTCGACGAATCGCTTGAAGGCACCGTGCGCGTCTCCGTCGTCGCCACCGGCATCGACAAGCCGATCTCGCAGGTCGGCGAGGTCGACGAGACCGAGGCCCGCATCGCACAGGTCGCCGAGCGCCTGAAGCAGGAAGCCCGCCTGCGCTCGACCGCCACTCCGCAGGCCGCCCGCCCGGCGCCGCAGCCGGCCGCCATGCCGGTGGTCGAAACGGCCCGTGTCGCGCCCGCCGCCGAGCCGGCGCCGGCCGCGCAGCTGCAGGACATCCGCATCGAGCCGGTGCAGCCGCGCCCGGTGATGGTCGCCGCGCCGCCTCCGCAGCCGACGGCTCCGGCCGAGCCGAGCCTGCATCTCGAGGAGAGCTTCATCCCGCCGATGCCGGAGCGGGCAGTGCGCCCGACCCGCATGCCGCGGATCGAGGACCTGCCGGCTCCGGGCCAGGCCCAGCTGCATGCCCAGCGCGGTGCCCAGCCCGTGCCGCAGGCGCCCACCGCCGAGCAGAAGCGGATGTCGCTGATGCAGCGTCTCGCCTCGGTCGGCTTCGGCCGGAAGGAGGACGAGGCCGAAGCTCCCGCGCAGGCGCCCGTCCCGGCACGGCAGGCTCCCGCCATGCCGCAGGCCGCGGCTCCGAGCGCTGCCCATGCCGAATACATGCGCCGCCCTGCCCAGCCGGTCTCGCGCCCGGCCCAGGGTCAGCTTGATCCGCACGGTCGTGCGGCGCCCGCCCGCACCGAGGACGATCATCTGGAGATTCCGGCCTTCCTCCGCCGTCAGGCGAACTGAAAACCGGCTTTCTCACGGCATTGCAACAATGCCCGTCGCGCCATTCGCGCGGCGGGTTTTGCACGTTAAAAAATCGTTATCTTTCAGTCTGTTATTGTTCCCACGCGCGATCCTTCCGACTGTAACACAGCGAAAGAAAGCGTGATTTTGATCGGCTGCCGCGAGGGCCTATGTTGCGGCCGCATCAAGGATGAGCATACCGGATTCGGCTGGTGCCGGGTTCGGACATGTCGCCGCCAGAGATCGTCGCCCCGGGGGCGGTCCGCGGTGACCGGGATTGGATAACGGAATGAATTTCGATCGGCAGACGACCCTGCGGGCTGCAGTGACCCTCACCGGGATCGGTGTCCATTCCGGCGCGCCCGCCAGCATCTGCCTGAAGCCGTCCAGCGCCAATTCGGGCGTCGTCTTCCTGCGCACCGGCATCGAGGGCATGCCGCCCCAACTCATCCACGCCAAGCACACGAAGGTCAGCGCCACCGAGCTCTGCACCGTGATCGGCGACCGCGGCCCGGCATCTGTCTCGACCATCGAGCACCTGATGTCGGCCTGCTCGGGCCTCGGCCTCGACAACGTGCTGGTGGAGATCGACGGTCCCGAGATGCCGATCATGGACGGCAGTGCCATCGAGTTCGTCCGCGCCATCGAAGCGACCGGCATGGTCTCGCTCGCCGCACCGCGCCGCTATCTCAAGGTTCTCCAGCCCGTCCGTATCGAGCAGGGTCGCGCCTTTGCCGAGCTGGCGCCGGCCGAGCAGGGCTTTCGGCTCGATGTGGAGATCGATTTCGACACGGCCGTGATCGGCCGGCAGCGTAAGATCTTCGATCTCGAGGCCCAAGCCTATGCCAGCGAGATCTCGAAGGCGCGGACCTTCGGCTTCATGCGCGATGTCGAGCAGCTCTGGAAGGCGGGCTTCGCGCAGGGAGCGTCGCTCGACAACACGGTCGCGATCGGCGAGGACAAGGTCATCAATCCCGAGGGCCTGCGCTATGGTGACGAGTTCGTGCGTCACAAGGTGCTCGACGCCATCGGTGACCTCGCGCTCGCCGGCTACCCGATCATTGGCGAGTTCCGCTCCTATTGCGGCGGTCACCGCATGAACGTCCGCATCCTCGAGGCGCTGTTCGCCGATCGCGCGAACTTCGCGATCGTCGAATCCCAGCCGGTCTTCGCTCCGGCCCGCGCCGTGCAGATGGCCGCGGTCGCTCCGGCGGCCTACGCGCCCGATCTCCACTGAAATCGCAGCGGCAAACGCGGCTTCGCCTTTCCTTCGCCCGGTTTTTGTCCGAGATGCCGCAGTGCTGCGGAATCGTGCCATGACCGGCTTTCGGCAGTGGCGCGTGGGAAGCGTCTGAGGTAAGGCATGCTTCCCGCAGGCAGGGACGAAGCGAAAGAGGACGGACGACGTGAGCGTGACGCGGCAAAGCCTTCCGGCAATCCATCGCGGCCTATCCCCGCGCAAGGGCATGGCCCTGGCGCTCGGTGCCGCCATGCTGCTTGGCGGCTGCGATACGCTGTCCTCGCTCAATCCCTTCGACAAGCCCGAGGTCTACAAGCCGGACCTGACACCGCCCACGCCGGCCGACAAACTCTACAATGAAGGTCTCGCGCGCCTGCAGAACGGCGACAGCGAAGGGGCTGCCAAGCGGTTCGAGGACATCGACAAGACGGCGCCGTTCTCGCCCTATGCCCGCAAGGGCCTGCTGATGACGGCCTACACCAATTTCCAGGCGAACAAGTGGGAAGAGGCGATCACCGCCTCGAAGCGCTTCATCGCCCAGAACCCGGCCAGCCCGGACGCGGCTTATGCCCAGTACATCCTGGCGATGTCCTACTATAACCAGATCCCCGACACGACTCGCGACCAGGAACGGACGCGCCAGGCGATCCAGGCGTTCGAGGAACTGATCGGCCGCTATCCGAAGTCGGAATACGTGGTCGACGCCCGGGAAAAGCTCCTGGTGGCGAAGGACCAGCTCGCCGGCAAGGAGATGAATGTCGGGCGCTACTATCTCGAGCGGCGCAACTATACCGCGGCGGTCAACCGCTTCCGCGAGGTCATCATCAAGTACCAGACCACCCGCCATGTCGAGGAGGCGCTGGAACGCCTCACCGAAGCCTATATGGCGATGGGCATCACCAACGAGGCGCAGACCGCCGCCGCGGTGCTCGGGCACAATTTCCCCGACAGCCCGTGGTACAAGGACGCCTACACGCTGCTGCAGAGCCACGGACTGGAGCCGCGCGAGGATCGCGGGTCCTATATCAGCCGGGCCTTCGACGGCTTCCAGCGCGCGGTCGGCGGCATCGTCGGGCTGCGCTTCTGATAGCCCGCGCATGCCCCGCTGCGGACATCCCCGCCGGCTCCAAAGTCTGAGCTGAGCGCCATGCTGGCGCAGCTCTCGATCCGCGACATCGTCCTGATCGACCGGCTCGACCTGAGCTTCCGCGAGGGGCTGAGCGTGCTGACCGGCGAGACCGGTGCCGGCAAGTCGATCCTGCTCGATGGCTTCGCGCTGGCGCTCGGCGGGCGGGGCGACGGCTCGCTCGTCCGCCACGGCGAGGCGCAAGGCCAGGTCAGCGCCGTCTTCGACCTGCCGCTCGATCACGCGGCGCGCAAGCTCGCCGAGGCGCAGGCGATCGACACCGACGGCGATCTGATCCTGCGCCGCGTGCAGTATGCCGACGGGCGCACCCGCGCCTTCGTCAACGACCAGCCGGTCTCGGTCCAGATACTGCGCTCGATCGGTTCGGCGATCGTCGAGATCCACGGCCAGCATGACGACCGGGCTCTGACCGACCCGGCCCAGCACCGCGCCCTGCTCGACGGGTTCGGCGGGCTTGAGGGGCAGGCGCAGGACGTCGCCGAAGCGAGTGAGCGGCTGAAACGTGCGCGACAAGCCTTGCAGGCGCAGCGGCTACGTGTCGAGGCGGCGCGCAAGGAGGCGGATTTCCTGCGCCATGCGGTCGAGGAACTCGGCAAGCTCGCGCCGAAACCCGGCGAGGAGGACGAACTCGCCGCGACGCGCCAGGCGATGATGCAAGCCGAGAAGGTCGCGCGCGACCTCAGCGAGGCCCATGAATCCGTCGGCGGTCAGGGCTCGCCGATGCCAGCGCTGGCGGCGGTGCTCCGCCGGCTCGAGCGCCGCGCGGGTCAGGCCCCCGAACTGGTCGAACCGTCGCTGGCGGCGCTCAACACCGCGATCATCGCGCTGGAAGAGGCCGGGGAGGCGCTCGCGGTGGCGATGCGCGCCGCGGAATACGATCCCCGCCAGCAGGAGCGCGTCGAGGAGCGGCTGTTCGCGCTGCGCGCCGCGGGGCGCAAATACGACGTGCCGGTGGACGGGCTCAAGGCTCTTGCGGAAACTATGGCGAGCGACCTTGCGGCGCTCGACGAGAGCGAATCGTCGCTCGGCCGCCTGGAAGCCGAGATGCAAGCCGCCGAGGCTGCTTTCCTGGCCGGAGCGCAGGCGCTCTCGCAGGCGCGCCGGGGGGCGGCTTCTCGCCTCGACCTCGCCGTGAAGGCGGAGCTGCCGCCGCTCAAGCTGGAACGGGCGCGCTTCATCACCCGCATCGAGAGCGACGAGACGGCGCGTGGCCCGGAAGGCTTCGACCGGATCGAGTTCTGGGTCGAGACTAACCCCGGCACGCGGCCGGGGCCGATGATGAAGGTCGCATCCGGCGGCGAGCTCTCGCGCTTCATGCTCGCGCTCAAGGTCGTGCTCGCCGAGCGTGGTTCGGCTCCGACGCTGGTCTTCGACGAGATCGATACCGGTGTCGGCGGCGCGGTGGCGGATGCGATCGGCGAGCGGCTGGCACGGCTCGCGGACCGGGTGCAGGTGATCTCCGTGACCCACGCACCGCAGGTCGCGGCCAAGGCCCGGCGCCATTTCCTGATCGCCAAATCGGCCGGCGAAGGCGATGCATCGCGTACCGTCACCAGGGTCGAGGCCTTGGCCGATCAGGCTCGAGGCGAGGAGATCGCCCGGATGCTCGCCGGCGCCTCGATCACGGAAGAGGCGCGGGCGGCGGCGCGGCGTCTGCTTGAGGCCGCACTGCGCGGCTGATCAGCCGATCGGGACGAGCCGATACCCCGCACCTTGCCGGCGCACCTGCTGGAAGCCGGTGATATGTCCGCCGGAGACCGTCCAGCCGTCCGCGGCGGCGCGCTCCAGGATCTCCCGGCGCGAGCGCGCCGCTTGGGCGGCATCGAGATCATAGACCACGCCGATATCGGGATCGGCAGCCTGCAATGCCCCGAGATGCAGCGCATCGCCCCAGAGAAGCAAGGCTTTCGCGTCGTCGCCGACGAGGTAGCTGCTATGTCCGAAGCTGTGGCCCGGCAGCGGGAGAAGCTCGATGCCGGGCATCACGGCGCCCGGCCCCACGGCACGGACGCGGCCGCCATAGAGGCGCTGCAGCGTCGCGGTGATGTCGAAGGCGCCGCGTTTGCGCTCCGGTGTCCCGGCGCGGTTGGTTTCGTCGCTGTAGTAGCCGAAATCGGCCTGCGGCACGATCACCTCCGCCCGGGGGAGCCATGGCTCCCCGCCATCGAACAGGCCAAGAGCGTGGTCGCCGTGAAGATGCGTGATCAGCACCCGGTCGACGTCGTCCGGCCGGACCCCTACCTTCTGCATGGCGGCGCGGGCATGGCCGAGCGCTTCGCCCCAGGCGCTGCCCGTGCCCGCATCGACGAGCGTGATGCCGCCGGGCCCGCGCAGCAGGAAGCAATTGACGTCGATGCTGATCTTCGGCTGCCCGAAACGAGCGATGGCCTCGGCCCGGGCCGTCTCTCCGCCCTGATGAACGAGAATGTCCGCAGGGGCTTCGAAGATGCCGTCGAGCAAGGTGACGACGTCATATCCGGCAAAGTGAAGAGTCTGAGCGTTCATCGGGCGCCTCCTGTCTGTCGTCGACCTAGCCGAGGGCGTCGGGCATCGGCAACGCCGCCGGGCAAGGAGCAGTCCTGCGGTCGGCGCTCGGTTCCGCCATTTCCTTTTGTGTCGCTTTGCTTTATGAGCCGCTTTCGATCGACGGCCTGCAGGTGCTGTCAGCACCGCTTTCCCGTCCCCAGTTTCGCGACGTTTCGCGTTTCGAGCCGTAGAACCAGGCCTTCCGCATGTCCTTTTCCCTCACGAGCCCGCCGCTCGCGCGCGCGCTCGCCGACCGCAATTATTCCGAACCCACGCCGGTGCAGAGCGCCGTGCTGGAAGAGGGCGCGCGCGGGCGCGACCTGCTGGTCTCCTCGCAGACCGGCTCGGGCAAGACCATCGCCTACGGGCTCGCCATCGGCGAGACCCTGCTGGACGGTGCCGAGAAGCTCGGCCGCGCCGAGCAGCCGCTGGCGCTGATCATCGCGCCGACGCGCGAACTCGCCTTGCAGGTGCAGCGCGAACTGGCCTGGCTCTATGCCCAGGCAGGCGCGCGCGTGATCTCCTGCGTCGGCGGCATGGATCCGCGCCGCGAGGCGATGCTGCTCGAGGAGGGCGCGCATATCGTCGTCGGGACGCCCGGGCGCCTGCGCGACCATATCGAGCGGCGGCGCCTCGACCTGTCGGAGCTCAAGGCCGTCGTGCTCGACGAAGCCGACGAGATGCTCGATCTCGGCTTCCGCGACGATCTCGAATTCATCCTGAAGAGCGCGCCCGAGAGCCGCCGCAGCCTGCTGTTCTCCGCGACCTTCCCGAAGGAGATCATCCAGCTCGCGCAGAACTATCAGCACGACGCGCTGCGCATCGAGGTCCAGGCCGCGGCGCGCGGCCATGCCGACATCGCCTACAAGGCCGTGCGCGTCTATCCCAAGGAAGCGGAGCTGGCGGTCGTCAACTTGCTGCGCTTCCATGATGCGCCGGTGGCGCTCGTCTTCTGCAACACGCGCAACGCCGTGCGCCATCTCGAAGCGATCCTGCTGGAGCGCGGCTTCACGGCCGTGGCGCTCTCCGGCGAGCTCGGCCAGAACGAGCGCAATGCCGCGCTGCAGTCGTTGCGCGACGGCCGGGCCCGGGTCTGCGTCGCGACCGACGTTGCGGCCCGCGGAATCGATCTGCCCGGTCTCGACCTGGTGATCCATGCGGAACTGCCGCACGACTCCGAAGTGATGCAGCATCGCTCGGGCCGTACCGGCCGTGCCGGCAACAAGGGCACCAGCGTGCTGCTGGTGCCGCCCTCGCGCCGGCGCAAGGCCGAGCGGCTGCTCCTGGAAGGCAAGGTCGAGGCCGACTGGATCGGTCCGCCGACCGCCGAGGAAATCCGCGCGCTCGATCAGGAACGGCTTTTGAAGGACCCGCTGCTCGAAGGCGAGGAAGGCGAGGACGATGCCGGCATGGTCGAGGCGCTGATGGCGGGCCGCGAGGCGCGCGAAATCGCGGCCGCGCTCGTCAGGCTCTATCGCTCGCGCCTGCCGGCCGCCGAGGAAGCGGCCGATCCGGGCTTCGGCCGCGAGGAGCGGCGGGCTCCCCGCTCGAATGAGGATTATGCCGCGCAGCGCCGGCCCTTCGGTGCAGGCCGCGAGGCGGATGACGGCGAACGGCCGCGCAAGGCGTCCGGGCCGCGCGGCGACACGGTCTGGTTCAGGCTCGATATCGGCCGCAAGCAGGGCGCCGACCCGCGCCAACTCCTGCCGATGCTGTGCCGGCGCGGACGCATCACCCGCGACGAGGTCGGTGCCATCCGCATCTTCGACCGCGAGACCAAGGTCGAGATCGACGCGGATGTCGCCGATCGTTTCTACGAATCCGCCAAGGTGTCGGATCGCGACCGGATCACGATCGAGCCGGCAACCGAGGAGCGGCGCGCTGCGCGCTCTTTCGAGGACAAGCCTGCCGAGCGGCGCGCGCCTTCGCGCAAGCCGGGCGCGGATGACGACAACAGCGGGGAGAGGCCGGCGCGCGGCGGCAAGTTCGACCGCGCGGGCAAGCCGGAGCGGGCGGCGGCGCCCTACCGGGCGCGCGATCGCTTCGACGAACGCGACGCAGCCGGGCCGCGTCGAGCGGCTGCCGGCCGCGAAACCGGCGAACGGAAGCCGTATGAGGATCGCGGAGAAGGCCGTCCCGCCGGCAAGAAGACATTCAACCCGAAGGAAAAGCGCTTTCCGGGCAAGGCTGAGCGTCCTGGCGGCGGCCGCCCGGCCGGAAAGCCTTTCGGCAAGGGCAAACCTCCGCGCCGCGGCTGATCGTCGAAACCCGATCGCCCGCGCCCGGCCTCCGGCGGCGAAGGCCGCCGCTCCTCTCCATGCCCGTCAACGCAGGCCGAGGAACGAGAGGATCGCGAGGACGACGACGATGAGGCCGACAAGATAGATGATATTGTTCATGAAAACCCCCTGACTAGATCGGCCGCGAGGCACGATTTCTGGGGGTGAACCGCTTTCGGCGGTGAAAGGTTCCGCTCGGCGCGGAGCTTGGCCGGGCGGGATGACACCCGTCCGGCTCGTCATCCTGCGCTGACGGCGCGGCGGCTCAGGCCACCACCTTGCGGTAGAGATGCCAGGTCGCGTGGCCGAGCACCGGCATCACCACGACCAGCCCGACCAGCACCGGCAGGCAGCCGAGCACCAGAAGCCCCGTGACGACGAGGCCCCAATACATCATCACCCGCGGATTGGCCTCGACCGCCGCGATCGAGGTGCGCACCGCTGTCGGCACATCGACATGCCGGTCGATAATCAGCGGGAAGGAGACGACCGAGATCGCGAAGGCGAGGATGGCGAAGAGCAGACCGATCGAATTGCCGAGAATGATCATCACCCAGCCGTTGAAGGTGGTGAAGGTGGCGCGCAGGAATTCCGCCGTCGAAACGTCAGCCGGCAAGCCGAGCTGCGCGCGGTAGATCAGCCAGGCGCAAGCCAGCCAGGCCAGGAACAGACCGGTCAGCATCAGCCCGAGCAGCACGATCTGGCCGATGGCCGGAGATTGCAGGACCTCGAAGGCATGGCGCCAGGACGAATCCAGCCCCTGTTCGCGCCGCCGGCTGATCTCGTAGAGGCCGATCGCGGCGAAGGGGCCGAGCAGGGCGAAGCCGCCGAGCAGCGGGAAGAGCAGCGGGAATATGTTGTAGGTGACGGTGATCTGCCCCAGCAGCACGCCGGCGACCGGATAGATCAGGGCGATGAAGACGAGATGGCTCGGCTGCGCCTTGAAATCCTCCCAGCCGCGCCAGAGCGCATCGCGCAGGTCCATCGTCGTGATGGTGCGGACCTGCGGTTCCGCGGCCCTGCCGATGTGATGGATGGTGCCGTCGAGATTGGCCATGGCGTAACTCCCGGTTCCGGCCCGGTTCGCCAAAAGCCGTCGACATGTTCCTTGGTGTCAACGGCCGTCCGGCGTCGAGCTTCCAATTCCCAGCCTCGGAACTATACACGCGGCGACGGGATTTGCCGCAACCTTTCGCGCAGATGTGAGACGCACGCCGCGCAGGAGACTGCTGCCCTTCCTCGTCAGCGGCTTCTCGCCTAATGCTTCCCGCATGAGCGACGTCGACGACACCGCCTCTCCTGAAACGCCGGTAGCGGACCTGACTCCGCGCCGAGCGAAGCTCGAGCACAAGCGACTGGCCGCCGAGGTCCAGGCGGCGAACGATGCCTATTTCCAGGAAGACCAGCCGATCATGGACGATGCGTCGTATGACGCCAAACGTCGGCGGCTCGTCGCATTGGAGGCGGCCTTTCCGGAGCTGAAGGAGGCGGGTGGCGTCAGCGGGACGGTCGGTGCGAGGCCTTCCGGCAAGTTCGCGAAGATTCGCCATCGCGTACCCATGCTGTCGCTCGACAACGCCTTCTCGGATGAGGCCGTCGCGGAGTTCGCGGCACGCGTCTACCGCTTTCTCGGCCGCAAGGAAGACGCCGGCGGCATCGCCTTTACCGCCGAGCCGAAGATCGACGGGCTCTCCCTGTCGCTGCGCTACGAGCGGGGCGAGCTCGTAACCGCCGCGACGCGCGGGGACGGCGAGGAGGGCGAGGACGTCACCGTCAATGCCCGCACCATTTCCGAGATTCCCCAGGCGCTGACCGGGCCGGGCGTGCCGGAGATCGCCGAGATACGCGGGGAGGTCTATCTCGGCCATGCCGATTTTGCCGGGATCAACGAGCGCCAGCGCGAGAGGGGGCTGCCCGAATTCGCCAATCCGCGCAATGCCGCCGCCGGCTCGCTGCGCCAGCTCGACGCGAGCATCACCGCCTCGCGGCCCTTGCGCTTCTTCGCCTATGCCTGGGGCGAGATGCCGGTGCTGCCGGCTGCGACCCAGATGGGCGTGGTCGAAGCCTTCAAGCGCTGGGGCTTTCGCACCAATCCGCTGATGAAGCGCTGCGAGAGCGTGGCCGAGATGGTCGCGCAGTACCGGCTGATCGAGAGCCAGCGCGCCACCCTCGGCTACGATATCGACGGCGTGGTCTACAAGGTCGACGATCTCGCGCTGCAGGCCAGGCTCGGTTTCGTTTCGCGGGCGCCGCGCTGGGCGATCGCGCACAAGTTCCCGGCGGAGCTGGCGACGACGATCCTCGAAGCCATCGACATCCAGGTTGGCCGTACCGGCGCGCTTTCGCCGGTTGCGCGGCTCAAGCCGGTCACGGTCGGTGGCGTCGTCGTGACCAATGCGACGCTGCACAACGAGGATTATATCCGCGGCTTCGATTCGAAGGGGCTGCCCATCCGGGACGGAGTCGATATCCGCATCGGCGACACGGTGACGGTGAAGCGTGCGGGAGACGTCATCCCGCGTGTCGAGGCTGTCGATCTGACGAAGCGGCCGGCGGATTCGAAGCCGTACGAGTTCCCGACGCTCTGCCCCGTCTGCGGCAGCCATGCGACGCGCGAGCACAATCCGCGTTCGGGCAAGGAGGACGCGGTGCGCCGCTGCACCGGCGGACTGATCTGCGCGGCGCAGACGGTCGAGCGGCTCAAGCACTTCGTCTCGCGCGATGCGCTCGACATCGACGGGCTCGGCGACAAGCAGATCGAGTTCTTCCATACCGATCCGGACCTGCCGGTGAAAGAGCCCGCCGACATCTTCACGCTCGCCCGGCGCGACGAGGCCAATTTCAAGAAGCTCAAGGACAAGGAGGGCTTCGGTGCTGTCAGCGTCAGGAAGTTGTTCGAGGCGATCGAGGCCGCGCGCACGCCGCCGCTCAACCGGCTGATCTTCGGGCTGGGCATCCGCCATGTCGGCGAGACCAATGCGCGGCTGCTCGCCCGCAACTACGGCTCGTTCGAAGCGTTGCGGGAGGCGGTCGCCGCCGCGGCCGACCCGGCCTCGCCGCAGCGGCAGGAGCTGGACGCGATCGACGGCGTGGGGCCGACCGTCGTCGAGGCGCTGCTGCAGTTCTTCGGCGAGCCGCACAACCAGGCATTGCTCGACCGGCTGCTGGAGCAGGTTCAGCCGCAGCCGCTGGAGGCGGTCACCACGACGAGTCCGGTCGCGGGCAAGACGGTCGTCTTCACCGGCGCGCTCGAACGGATGACCCGCGACGAGGCCAAGGCGATGGCGGAGCGGCTGGGGGCGAAGGTGGCGGGCTCGGTCTCGTCGAAGACGGATCTGCTGGTCGCGGGGCCGGGTGCCGGCTCGAAGCTCAAGGATGCGGCCAAGCATGGCGTCGAGGTGATCGACGAGGCCGGCTGGTTCGATCTGGTCGGTGGGTGAGGATTATTCCGCCGCCTCTGTGGACGGTCCGAACATTGCCGCTGGCGGCGCTTCGCCCGCCGACCTCACCTGGCTTGGCGCGGCGCCGGTAATGCGTTTGAAGGCGCGGCTGAACGAGGCTTCCGACTCGTAGCCGAGGCGCTGAGCCACGATGGCGATCCGCAGCCTGTCGCGGGCGAGCCATTGCCTCGCCTGATGCATCCGGACCTGCGCGACATAGCGCGCCGGCGTCTCGCCGACCACCTCGGCGAAGCGCTGGGCGAAGCCGGAGCGCGAGGCGCCCATCAGTTCCGCCAGGCTTTCGACCGTCCAGTCGGTTTCGGGATGGGCGTGGACCGCCGCGAGCACCTTGCCGATCTGCGGGCAGCGCGCCGCCGCGACCCAGCCCTTGCTGGTGCCGCAGCCGCTTTCGACCCAGGCGCGGATGATCGTCGCGGCCAGCACGTCGGCGAGGCGCGCCATGATGCCGCCGGCGCCGACCCGGTCCAGCGCGACCTCCTGACCCATCGCCTCGAGCAGATGCGGGATGCCGGGCTCGTTGGCGATGAAGTCGGACATCCGCATCAAATCCGGCATCAGCCTGAGCAGCGGGTGGCCGGTATCCACATTGAAGGTCATGCGGCCGGTGAAGACCAGCATGTGCTCGCCGCTGCCGCCGCCTTCGACATCGAAGATATTGCCGTAGAACTCGCGCACCCGGCAGTTGCAGGGAGGGGAGGGCACGACCTCCGGCGAACTGGCGAGGACATGGCCGCCGCCGCGCGGCAGCAGCACGGCGTCGCCGTCCTGCAGCTCCAGCCATTCGCCCGCGGAAGTCTTCAGCCAACAGTTCCCGCGCGAGACGAAATGGAAATAGGCCTCATGGGTCTGGGGGAAGACGACGCCCCAGGGCGCGGCCATCTGGCAGCGGCTGTAATCGACCCCGTCGAGCCTCAGGCCGCGGAGCATCTCGGTCAGATGGTCGACGGGAACGGTCATCGCAATCCTGGACGAACAGTCATGAGATGCGGATTATATAGCATGGAAACTCCATGGCGCTACTCCCATCTTCCGGCGACTTCATGGAGAACCCCATGTCTGACGCTCTATCCGCTCCCTCCTTTCAACTCGATGACACGCAGGACGAGACCCGCGAAAGGCCCGCCTGGGCCGCGGTCGTCTCGCTGACCTTCGGCGTCTTCGGCCTGGTCACGGCCGAGTTCCTGCCCGCCAGCCTGCTGACGCCGATGGCTAACGACATCGGCGTCTCGGTCGGCGCCGCCGGGCAGGCGGTCACGGCCACGGCCGTGGTCGGCGCCATTGCCGGCCTCGCCGCCGCCATCGTCACCCGCGGCATCGACCGCCGCGTCGTGATCTGGTCGCTCACCGGCCTGCTGATCCTGTCAAGCGCCATCGCCGCGATCGCCACCAACCTGCCGACGCTGCTGTTCGCCCGCGTACTGCTCGGAATCGGGCTCGGAGCGTTCTGGTCGATGGTCGCTGCGACCGCGATGCGGCTGGTGCCGCCGAGCGCCCTGCCAAAGGCGATGTCACTGATCTTTACCGGCGTCTCGGTCGCAACCGTCAGCGCGGCGCCGATCGGCGCCTATATCGGCAACCTGATGGGCTGGCGCTTCGTGTTCTGGCTTTCGGCCTTGATCGGCGTGGTGACGCTCATCGTCCAGATGGCGGTGCTGCCACGGCTGCCGGCGCGCGGCTCGCCCGATATCCGCACGCTGTTCCGCCTCCTCGGCCAGCCCAGCATCGCTCTCGTCCTCGCCGGCATCGTCGTGGTGATCTCGGGGCATTTCGCGGGCTTCACCTATGTCCGCCCGTTCCTGGAACAGATCCCGAAGCTCTCCGTCGAGGCGATCTCGCTGGTGCTGCTGGCCTATGGCGTCGGTGGGTTCTTCGGCAACTTGCTGGGCGGGGCGATCACGGCGCGCAGCGCCAAGGCCTCGGTGATCTTCGGCGCCTTCGCGATTGCGCTGATGGGCGCGAGTCTGCTCCTGATCGGGACATCACCGATCGCCTCGGCCGTCGCCGTCGGGCTCTGGGGTTTTGCCTTCGGCGCGCTGCCGGTCGGCTTTCAAACCTGGCTGGTGCGCGTTGCGCCGGAGGACGAGGCCGAGTCGGCCGGTGGCCTGCTCGTCGCTGCCTTCCAGGTTGCGATCGCCAGCGGCGCCGTGTTCGGCGGGCTGCTGGTCGACGGCTTCGGGACGCTCGGCGTGATGGCCTACGCGATGATCGCAACGTTGGTTGGGGGGCTCGGCGTGCTGCTGCTCGGAGGGAAAAGCCCCGAGCGCGTCGGAGCCGCGGCCCACGCCCTCTGACCCTATCGGCAGGCCGATAGAACAGATCGGGCGCGTGATGCGCCCGATCACTTTTCTTCAAGACAGCGCCGCCGCGGGAAGGTTTATGCTCACGGCATGGAAGCAGTCACCCAAGGCGAAACATTCTGCCTCGAACCGCTCGTCGCCGGCGAGCGGGCGAAGCTGTTTCCGGCCGCCCGCTTCGACGGGCTGGACTGCCTGGCCGCGACCTTCCGCCGCCACGCCTATGCGCCGCACCGGCATGAAAGCTATGTCCTCGGCACCATCGAAGCCGGCTGCGAAACCTTTCGCGTGCGCGGCGCCCGCCACTACGCGCGGCCGGGGCTGATCACCTTCGTCAACCCGCTGGAGACCCATGACGGTGAGCCCTACGGGCCCGGCTACAGCTATCGCATGACCTATCCCGAGATCGGGCTGATTCGCGAGGTCGCGGCTTCGCTCAGCGGCCGGGAGATGAACGGGACGCCGTTCTTTCCCGAACCTCTCGTCGAGGATGCGGAAGGCGCGGCGCTCTTCACCGCAGCTCATCGCGCGATCGAGGATGGCGAGGACCTGCTGGCGGGCGAGGAAATGCTCCTGCGCTTCTACGCGCATTGCCTGGCCCGTCATGCCGAGCTGACGGTTCGGACCGTCGGCGTGGAGGAGGGACCGGTCGCCAAGGCGCGTGAATTGTTCGAGGCTCGCTACGAGGAGGACTTGTCGCTCGCCGATCTGGCGCGGTTGACCGGCCTGCCGCGACACCATCTGATCCGGGCCTTCCGTCGGGAAACCGGGCTGACGCCGCATGCCTACCTCGTCGACGTCCGCGTCCGGCGCGCCCGGGAGCGACTCAGGCGCGGGGAGATGCCGGGCGATGTCGCGGCGGCGACCGGCTTCTGCGACCAGCCGCATCTGACGCGGGCCTTCAAGGCGCGCTTCGGCGTGACCCCCGGCGCCTTCCGGGCAGCGCACGCCGGTTGAGCCGGCCCTTCGAGAGAACCGAAACCATGTCCACGATGCGCGACGACATCAGGCGCGGCCTGAGCGATATCTGGCCGGCTGCGGTAGCGGCGGCCCCGATCGGCCTGCTGTTCGGGGCGGTTGCCGCCAGCAAGGGGCTCTCGCCGCTCGAGGTCTTCCTGATGAGCATCATGGTTTTCGCCGGCGGGGCGCAGTTCGCTGCGATCGAGCTCTGGGCGAGCCCGGCGCCGGTCGCTGCGCTGGTGTTCTCGACGCTGCTCATCAATGCGCGCCATGTGCTGATGGGCGCGTCGCTCGCTCCGAAGCTGCAGGGCTTCGGCCGCTGGCAGAAATTCCTCGGCCTCTACTACATGGCCGACGAGAACTGGGCGTTGGCCGAGAAGCGCGCCCGTACGCACCGCCTGACGCCGGCCTACTGGTTCGCGATGGTCGTTCCCTTCGTGGCGGGCTGGCTGGTCAACTCGACGCTCGGGGCCGTGATCGGCGCCGTTCTCGGCGATCCGAAGCGGCTCGGTGCCGATTTCGCCTTCACGGCACTGTTCATCGCGCTCGTCGCGGCGTTCTGGAAGGGGCGGGTGACGTTCTGGACCGTGACTGCAGCCGGTGTCGCTTCGGCCGCGACCTATCGGCTCGCCGGACCGCCCTGGCATGTCGCGGCCGGCGCACTTTGTGGCCTGCTGGCCGCCTGGCTCGCGGCGGGCCGCGAGCCGCGGGCGCGAGCCGTCGTCATCGAGGAGGCCAAGGCGTGAGCGTCGATCCGATCAATCTCGTCGCCTTCCTCGGCATGGCGATCGTGACCTATTTCACGCGTGTCGCCGGGCTGGCGCTGGTGGGACGCCTCAATCTCTCCCCGCGTGCGCAGGCTGCGTTCGACGCGATTCCGCCTGCCGTGCTCGTCGCGGTGATCGCGCCCAGCGCGCTCGCCACCGGCTGGGCCGAGACCGCCGCCGCAGCGATCACGGCGCTGGCTGCGACGCGGCTGCCGCTGCTGGCCGTGGTGGCGGTCGGCGTCGTCGCCGTGGTGGCCTTCAGGATGGTCCTGTGACCGGCGTCCTGCTCTTCAAGAGACACGGACGAATCGTCACAACGGCCGGCAGGCCGCCTCCAGCCAGGCCTTTGCCTCGCCTTCGACCTGCGGTGATAGCTTCGCCCGGACCTTGGCGTGATAATCGTCGATCCACGCGATCTCGCCGTCGTCGAGCAGATTCAAGTCGATCAACGCCCGTTCATAGGGGCACCAGGTGATCGTCTCGAAGCCGTAGATCGTGCGCTCCGCGCCGGGGATATGACGCTCCTCCACGACGATCAGGTTCTCGATGCGGATGCCGTAATCGCCTTCCTTGTAGTAGCCGGGCTCGTTGGAAAGGATCATGCCTGGCTCCAGCGGCGTGGTGCCGAGCTTCGACAGGCGCTGCGGCCCCTCATGCACCGAGAGATAGCTGCCGACGCCATGGCCGGTGCCGTGGTCGAAGTCGAAGCCGCCCTGCCAGAGCGGCAGCCGGGCGAAGGCGTCGAGCTGCGCGCCCGATGTACCCTTGACGAAGACGAGCCGCGAGATGGCGACATGGCCCTTGAGCACCCGGGTATAGCGATCGCGCATCTCGGCCGTCGGCTCGCCGACGACGATGGTGCGGGTGATGTCGGTCGTCCCGTCCTCGTACTGGCCGCCGGAATCGACAAGAAAGATGCCGGGCTCGATCGGCCGGTTGCTGGCCGCGGTCACGCGGTAATGCGGCAGCGCCGCGTTGGGACCCGCAGCGGCGATGGTGGTGAAGGAGACGTCCTTCAGCAGGCCGGTCTTCAGCCGCTCGTTCTCCAGTGCCGCGACGGCGTCGATCTCGGTGAGGCCGCCCTTCGGCGCCTCGCGCGCGAGCCACGACAGATAGTTCGCCATTGCCACGCCGTCGCGCAGGTGGGCAGCACGGGAGCCTGCAAGCTCGGCCGCGTTCTTGCGCGCCTTCATCAGGGCGATCGGATCGGCGCCGGCATCGGGCGTGCCACCGGCATCGCGGATCAGGGTCGCCAGGGCTGAGGCGGCTGTCGCCGCGTCGAGCCGGACCCTGGCCCCCGCCGCGCCGAGCCTCGCGATCTGCCGCTCGAGATCGCTCGGAGGCGCGATCTCGCCGACGGCCCCGATGGCGTCGCCTGCCTCGTTGGTGATCTTTTCCGGCGAGAGGAAGACGGTCGGGCGCCCGGTGCGCGGAACGATGGCATAACCGAGCGGCAGTGGCGTGTGCTCGACATCGCCGCCGCGGACATTGAAGGTCCAGGCCAGTGCATGCGGATCGGAGACGATCAGCGCATCGACCTTTGCCTCGGCCAGCGCCTTCTGGATGCGCGCGAGCTTGGAGGCGGCGTCCTCGCCGGCATAGTCGGCGCGGTGCGCCTTGACGGGTGCGGCAGGCGGGGCAGGGCGGTCCGACCAGAGCGCATCGATCGGGTTTTTCGCGACGGGTACCAGAGAGCCGCCGGCCGCCGCGGCCGCCTTTTCCAGCCGCGCCACGCCGTCGACGGTGTGGAGCCAGGGATCGTAGCCGAGCTTGCCGCCAGCCGGCAGATTCCGCTCAATCCAGAGGTCCAACGGGGTCTCCTCCATGCGCACCGGCGTGACGACCCTGGTGTCGGTCTGCTCGGCCGACTGGATGGTGTAGCGGCCGTCGACGATCAGCGCTGCCTTGTCGGCCAGCACCACGGCATTGCCGGCCGAACCCGTGAAACCGGTCAGCCAGGCGAGGC
This sequence comes from Allobosea sp. 67-29, assembly GCF_001898115.1. Taxonomy (GTDB): domain Bacteria; phylum Pseudomonadota; class Alphaproteobacteria; order Rhizobiales; family Beijerinckiaceae; genus Allobosea. The sequence goes on from NZ_MKSQ01000023.1 coordinate 109,858, forward strand.
GGGCCATATGCGCCGGCACGTACTCGCCCTGATGCTCGTCGGCACGGGGCACGACGAAGCCGTCGAGTCCCAATGCGATCAGAGCCTGACGCAAAGCTGCGATCCGGCCGGCGACCTGGGCGGGGTCGCTCGGCTCGGTGAAGGATTGGAAGCGGCAGGTCGGAGAAGACGATTCGATCATGGCAGGGTCCGGCGCAACATGCGCGATGGTTGCGCCCCCGGGACGAAAGCGCCAGCGCAAATACGGCGGCAGGGCGATGCCCATTTGGCGGGAGCGCGCTGCCCGCTGAAACCGCATTGTGCCGTCTCGTTATGCAATCTGCGCAAACATTAAAGAGATCGAACTTACTGCATGCGTTTTGTGCATATCTCGCATATGCGAACACATCTTCTCGCACATGCGAAATGCATCCACTTTAGTCGTACAAGAGAACGAGGAAGCGACCGGGACTGTCCTTCGTTTCGATCGGAGATAGACCCATGACCTACGTACTGAACAACGCCGATGTGCTGCCCGTGCCTGTCATGGCCGAGACGGACGCGAAGCGCACGGGGAAGCCGGGCCTGCTGCAGCGCCTTTATGCCGCGATTCTGGAGAGCCGCATGCGCTCGGCGGCGCGCGAACTGCGGGCCCGCAACATCGTCGTCAACGAGGCAGGCATCGTGCTCGGCGGTATTCCGTTCACGCGCCTGTCGAACGACGCCACGCTCCCCTTCAACCGCTGATTTTCCGGTGCGCCCGACAGGGGCACCATAACCGAACGGATCAAAGCGATGATCGCTGTCATCAAGCATACTGTCGAGCGGATTGCCGATGCGGTGAAGTTCGCCGCCGCCGTCTGGCACGACGCACGCGGCCTCCAGCGCGAAGCCGAGCAGAAATACGGCCTTCTCGGTTTCTGAGCCGAAGGATAACGGCCTCGCGCCGCCGGCCAGATCCGGCGATGCAGCAGGTCAGGCAGGGCGGCGGGGCCTCGGGGCCGCGCCGCCCTTTTTCATGACCAGCGTCGCCCAGCCTTCGCGCAGGGACCGGCTTGCCAGCGCGAGGCCCTGGTGCCTGTAGGCCGAGACGACACCGGCGACATCCATCGCGAGCAGGCCGGACAGGATGAGCGTTCCGTCCGCCGCCAGGGCGCGGGCCAGAGCCGGCGCGAGGCGCCTTACCGGCCCAGCCAGAATATTGGCGAAGATCAGATCGAAATGGCCGGGCCGGTCGGCCTTGGCGTGGCGCAGACCGGGCGCGACATAGAGGTCGAGCGCGCCTGGGGCATGGTTGAGACGGGCGTTGTGGGCCGAAACCTCGACCGCCACCGCATCGATGTCGCCCGCGACCACCTTGCGCTTCGTCTGCTTGGCGAGCGCCAGCGCGAGGATGCCCGTGCCGGTACCGACGTCGAGTCCGTGGCGGGGGCGGCACTTCTTCAACTCGGCGTCGAGCGCGAGCAGGCAGCCTGATGTCGTGCCGTGATGGCCGGTGCCGAAGGCGAGCGCCGCCTCGATCTCGATGGCGATGTCGTTGGACCGAACCGTGCCGCGGTCATGCGCGCCGTGGACGAGCACGCGGCCGGCCCGCACCGGCTTCAGGCCGTCGAGGCTCGTCGCGACCCAGTCCTGCTGGTTCACCGTCGTGAAGGGGGTTGCGTCGACGACCTCGCCGACGATCGGCCGCAGCAGGTCGCGCACAGCCTCTTCATCCGGGTGGCTGGCGAAATAGATCTCGACCTTCCAGGGCGCATTGAGCGAGAGCGTGGTGACGCCCTCCTCGACCTCGAAGGAGGAGATCGCCGTCTCCGTCGGGTCGAAGACCTCGCCGAGCAATTCGGTCAGAGCGCGGGCGTTCTCACCCGAGGTGGAGAGTTCGAGGACGGTCGCAACCGTCGCTGGCAGGAGGCCTTCGCGCATGCGCTGCCATAGCAGGGCGCGCGCGGCATGTCATGATCGTCCGGGAAGGTCTAGGCTGTCGCCGATGAAGCGGGGAAACAGCCGGTGTTTTCGCATGTCTGTGTCGGAACGAATGATTTTCCGCGGGCGGAGGCGTTCTACGCAGCTCTGTTCGAGGTGCTGGGGCATCCGCTGCGCTTTCGCGACCCCGGCAATGCCGCTGCGGCCTGGCAGCCCGGCGATGCCGAACGCCCGCTGTTTTTTCTGACGAAGCCATTCGACGGCTTGCCAGCCTCTCCCGGCAACGGGCCGATGACCGCCTTTCTGGCGCCGAGCCGAGCCGCGGTCGATCGGTGCCACATGGCGGCCCTCGCCTCCGGCGGCACCTGCGAGGGGCCGCCGGGATTGAGATTGCACTACCACCCGCACTACTACGGTGCCTATTTCCGCGATCCCGATGGCAACAAGCTCTGCGTCTGTTGCCATCGCGACGAATAGGCCCGGTAAGGGTCAGCCGTGTCGGGCGTTCAGCGCGGCGAAAACCTGCGCGAAATTGCCGCTCGCCTCGGCATCGCGCAGTGGCTTGCAGCGTTCGACGATCACCTCGGTGGCCTCGGGCTGCGTTTCGAGGATCGTCATGACCTCGCTGATGAAATCCGCGAGCGGCATCGCCGCCGGATCCGCGGCTTGCTGTGCGCCCATCAGCTCGGTCTGCACATAGGGCGGCGCGATCTCGACGACCTCGACCGATGTATCCTTGAGCTGCTCGCGCAGGCCGATCGACCACGAATGGATCGCGGCCTTGGTCGCGCTGTAGGTCGGGGTCAACGCCAGCGGCACGAAGGCGAGGCCGGACGAGACGGTCAGGACAGTGGCGCGCGGTTGCTTCAGGAAATGCGGCAGCAGCGCCGTCGTCAGGCGGATCGGCCCGAGCAGGTTGGTCGCGATCGTCTCCTCGGCGATGGCGAGATTGTCGGCGGCGGGTACGTTCTCCGGCTTCATGATGCCGGCATTGTTGATCACGGCGTTCAGGCTCGGGAAGCGTTTGACCGCCTGCCTGGCGAAGCCAGCGATATCGGCCCCGTCCTGGATATCGAGCAGCATCGATTCCATGCCGGGATTGGCAGCGGTGACCGCGTCGAGCACGGCTTCGCGGCGGCCGGCGATGACGACCTTGTTGCCCTTGGCGTGCAGCGCCTCGGCCAGCGCCCGGCCGATGCCCGAGCCGCCGCCGGTGATGAGGATGGTGTTTCCGGAAATCTTCATGGCAAGGCCCTCTCGTGGTTGCGTGAGACGAGATGGCGCCGTTACTCTTCAATGGAAAGAAGGCGCGTAAAAGTGCCATACGCACCAAAAGGAGAGTGTCGGATGCAAGCGATCCGGAACGCCATGGCGGCGATGCATCAGCGTAGCGATGCGATCCCGCCGGTCAGCCCGGCGGTGGAGTCGCTGGTGCGACAAGTCATCGCGCAAGTGGCGGACAAATGGACGATGCTCGTGCTGGAAGCGCTGGAGGAGCACGGCACGCTGCGCTTCACCGAGGTCGGGCGCATGGTCGGCGGCATCAGCCAGAAGATGCTGACCAAGACCCTGCGCGAGATGGAGCGCGACGGGCTGGTCGTGCGCACCGTTCATCCGGTGATCCCGCCGCATGTCGATTACACGCTGACCGAGCTGGGGCGGGAGCTGAGCGCCGCATTCTGCGGCGTCTGGACCTGGGCCGAGACCTATTACGCCGAGGTCTCGGCGGCGCGGAAGGCGTTCCGCGAGCGGGAAGGCGGGGCGTGAGGCACGTGTTCCCGGCCGCCCGCTCTCCCGAGGTTTATGCTGTGGCGCTCCTTCCTCGTCTGCGAAGGTAAAGGATCTGCGCGGTCAGCCCGACCACGAGCGCGGCGAGGATGGCCGCTTGCGTCCCGAGGAGAAGCGGGGATTTCGGGTCGGTGACGATGGGGTGTCCGTCGGGAACGCGGCGGAGGATCTCGCTGACCGTGGGGAGCATGAGCAGGAACACCGTAATGCTCAGCGTGATCGTCTCGACATAGGTGACCAGCCGCGCGGGCAACCGCGTCAGGCCGACGGTATAGCCGACGATCAGCATCAGGAGCGTCAGCACGCCGGCGATGTGGCCCGCGGGGATAGGCGTGACGAGGAAGACCGTGACGGCACCGATCAGCATCGAGATGAAATAGATCCTGCCGGCGAGGGAGCGAGGCACGATCCGGCCATGGGCCGCGAGCATATAGGCTGCGGCGGGAATGGCCGGGAGGCTGCCGAGGGTATGCACCCAGCCGAGGGGGGAAATGCCGAACATGGGAGAGTCTTTCTGACGTGGGAGGCAGGGGTGGGGAATGCTACGTGGCGAGCGTCGTAAAGATTTCTATCTACTAGTCGGTAGGTTCGAGAGGCAGAGATTGCCAGGGCGTGGCACCCATATCAGTGCGGCGGAACGATCCGCTGCAGGATCGGGCGCGTGATGGCGCCGAACATGCCGGGATCGCCATAGGCGCGGGCGGACAGCATGGCGCCGTGGACGGTGGCCATGAAGATCTCGGCTTCATCGCGGGCAGAGCCGGTGAGCCGCAGGCGGCCGAGATCGGCGCCGCGTACCAGAACCGATGTCAGCCAGCCTGAAAGAGAACGGAAATAGGCCCGCACCTCGACGACGACGTCCTCGGGCAGGACGGGGATTTCGCCGGCGAGGAGGGCGCAGAGGCAGAAGGAAGCGGATGCGTCGCCGATGCAGGCTTCCCAGTGGCCGATATAGGCCTGCAACTGCTCGACGGGGTCCGACACATGCCGCTCCAGATTAGCGAGTCCGGCCTCCGACTGCTCGCGATGCCGCGCAACGAGCGCGCGGACCAGATCCGACTTGCCGGGGAAATGGTGGTGAATGCTGGCGTTGCGAATGCCGACGACCTTGGCGACATCGGCATAGCTGAAGCCGTTGTAGCCACCCTGAACGATCAGGGAGCGGGTGCATCGCAAGATGTCGTCGGAGGTCGTGGATGCGGTGGCCATAATTTTTTTCTACCTACTAGTAGATAGATAGTCAAGCGACGTGCTGGCCTGCAGATTTTCGCAGCCGACGCTATCCCGCCTTCTGGACGAAGCTATCGAGCACCATCTTCCGCCCGGCCTTGTCGAAATCCACCGTCAGCTTGTTGCCGTCGACGCTGGCGACGGAGCCGGGGCCGAACTTGACGTGGAAGACGCGGGCGCCCTCGCCATAGGCGGATTCGCCCGATGATTTCGCTGTCAGCTCGCCTTCGATCAGCAGTGGGCCGCGCTGGCGGGAGGAGTTGCCGAAGTTGCCCTGACCGAAGCCGCGGCCGCTTTCGGAGAAGCCGCTGCCACCGCCGCTGTTCTTGGCCCGGTTCTCCTGCGCGCGCTGCCAGCCCGGCGTGTTGTAGCTGGAGCCGAAGCTCTCCATCCGGTCGAAGCGCGAGGCGCCGTAGCCGCCTTGGCTATAGCTGGTCGGGGCCTGCTCGACCTCGACATGCTCCTCCGGGAGCTCGTCGATGAAGCGGGAGGGCAGGCTGGTCTGCCAGAGGCCGTGGATGCGCCGGTTCGAGGCGAAATAGAGCTTCAGCTTCTTGCGGGCGCGGGTGAGGCCGACATGCGCGAGGCGGCGTTCCTCCTCCAGCCCTGCGCGGCCGCTCTCGTCGAGGGCGCGCTGGTTCGGGAACAGTCCTTCCTCCCAGCCGGGCAGGAAGACCGTGTCGAATTCAAGCCCTTTGGCGGCGTGGAGCGTCATGATCGAGACGCGGGCCTCGGCCTCGCCGTCGCCGACATCCATCACGAGCGAGACGTGTTCGAGGAAAGCCGGCAGGTCGGGGAATTCGTCGAGCGAGCGCACCAGCTCCTTGAGGTTTTCCAGCCGCCCGGCGGCGTCGGCCGAGCGGTCCTTCTTCCACATCTCGGTATAGCCGGACTCTTCCAGAACAAGCTCTGCGAGCTCGCCCTGCGGCATGTGCTCGGCGCGGGCTGACCAGCGGCCGAAGGCCTCGACCAGTTCGCGGAGCGCCGTGCGGGCCTTGGGCTTCAGTTCGTCGCTTTCGACGGCGGCACGGGCCGACTGCATCAGCGAGAAGCCGGTGGCGCGGGCATGGTTGTGCAGGAGCTGCACCGTAGCGTCACCGAGGCCGCGCTTGGGGACGTTGACGATGCGCTCGAAGGCGAGGTCGTCGGTCGGAGAGACGACGCAGCGCAGATAGGCCAGCGCATCGCGGATTTCGGCGCGCTCGTAGAAGCGCGGGCCGCCGATGACCCGATAGGGCACGCCGGCCTGGACGAAGCGCTCCTCGATCTCGCGCATCTGGGCGGAGATGCGCACGAGCACCGCGACCTCGGCGAGATTATATTTCTTGGCCTGCATCGCCTCGATCTCGTCGGAGATCAGGCGGGCTTCCTCCTGGCTGTCCCAGGCGCCGGTGATGGTGACCTTCTCGCCGAGCGCATCCTCGGTACGGAGCGTCTTGCCTAGGCGGCCTTCGTTGCGGGCGATCAGCTTTGAGGCAGTGGCGAGGATATGACCGGTGGAGCGGTAGTTGCGCTCCAGCCGGATCACCGTTGCGCCCGGAAAATCGTGCTCGAAACGCAGGATGTTGTCGACCTCGGCGCCGCGCCAGCCATAGATCGACTGGTCGTCGTCGCCGACGCAGCAGATATTGCGACGGCCCTGCGCCAGCAGACGCAGCCAGAGATACTGCGCCGTGTTGGTATCCTGGTACTCGTCGACGAGGATGTAGCGGAAGCGATCGTGATAGGTCTGGAGCACGTCCGGATAGTCGCGGAACAGCGTCAGGCAATGCAGCAGGAGGTCGCCGAAATCGACGGCGTTAAGCGCCTTCAAACGCTCCTGATAGGCGGCATAGAGCTTGCCGCCCTTGCCGTTGGCGAAGACGGCGGCCTCGCCTGCGGGAACGTCCTTGGGGGAGAGGCCGCGGTTCTTCCAGCTATCGATGAAGCCGGCCAGCATGCGGCCGGGCCAGCGCTTCTCGTCGATGCCCTCGGCCTGGATCACCTGCTTCATCAGGCGGATCTGGTCGTCGGTGTCGAGGATGGTGAAATCGCTGCGCAGGTCGAGCAATTCGGCGTGGCGGCGCAGCAGCTTGGCCGAGATCGAGTGGAAGGTGCCGAGCCAGGGCATACCCTCGGCGACCGGGCCGACGAGATGAGCGACGCGCTCCTTCATCTCGCGCGCCGCCTTGTTGGTGAAGGTGACGGCGAGGATCTGCGAGGGGTAGGCGCGGCTGGTCGAGATCAGGTGGCCGATGCGGGTGGTGAGCACGCGGGTCTTGCCGGTGCCGGCGCCGGCCAGCACCAGAACCGGGCCGTCCGTCGCCTCGACTGCCTGCCGCTGCTCCGGATTCAGGCCCGCGAGATAGCCGGCCGCCGGCTGCGCGGCAGCGCGCGCGGCGAGGCCGCCGGGGCGGGGCGGGGGAGCGGAAAAGGGGTCTGCGTCGGACAAGAGTGTGCGCTGCTCGTGCGTGATTCGTTCTCCGGCGAATATAGGGCGTCGCTGTCAGGATTGCGCCCTGCCGGAGCGATCATTTTATATCCTGTTCCACAGGGAGGTGGCAGCAATGACCGGAGAGGGCGAAGCGGCGCGCTGGGAGGTCACCAATCAGGTGCCGGTGCTGGCGGAGTACAACGCTTTCGCCGCCGATCCGGTGCTGCCCGGCATCGTCTCGGCCTTCGGAGCCGACTGGGCGCGCGACCGCCTGCATGAGGCGGGGCGGACGGTGGGCTCGGCGCGAGTGCAGGAACTGGCTTATCTCGCCAATCGTTACACCCCGGAACTCAAGGCCTTCGATCGCTTTGGCAACCGCATCGACGAGGTCACCTTCCATCCGGCCTGGCATGAGTTGATGGGGCTCGCGATCGGGCAGGAGACGCATGCGCTCGCCTGGAACCGGCCGGAGCCGGGCGCGCAGGTGGCTCGCGCTGCCTTACAATATCTCTGGTACGGCGCCGAGAGCGGCATCTGCTGCCCGATCAGCATGACTTATGCCGCCGTGCCGGTGCTGAAGCAGGACGCTGCGCTGTGGGAGCAGTGGGGCTCGCTGGTCACCTCGAACCGCTACGATCCGCGGCAGGGGCCGGTGCATCTCAAGACGGGCGCGACCGTCGGTACGGCGATGACGGAGACGCAAGGTGGCTCCGACCTGCGGCAGACGCAGACGACGGCCGAGGATAATCGCGACGGTACCTTCTCACTGCATGGCCGGAAATGGTTCTTCTCGGTGCCGCATTCCGATGTCTTCCTGACGCTGGCGCGGACGGGCGAGGGCATTTCCTGCTTCGTCGTGCCGGGCTGGCTGCCGGACGGATCGCGCAACGGCGTCGCGATCCAGCGGCTGAAGGACAAGGTCGGCAATCGCTCGAACGCCTCCTCCGAGGTCGAGTTCCGGGGCGCCATAGGCCATCTGATTGGCGAGAAGGGGCGGGGCATCCGCACGGGCCTGTCGATGAACCATAATTCGCGGCTCGACATTGCCGCCGCTTCGGCGGGGTTGATGCGGATGGCGGTCTCGCTCGCGGCGCATCACGCCCAGCATCGACATGCCTTCCAGAAGGCGCTGATCGACCAGCCGATCATGCAGAACGTGCTGGCCGACATCGCCATAGAGGCCGAGGCCGCGGCCTGGCTCGCCTTCCGGCTCTTCGCGGCGCTCGACCGGCAGGATGAGTCCGCCAGCGAGCGGCTCTTGGCGCGGGTCGGGGCGCCGATCGCGAAATACTGGATCTCGCGCCGTGCGCCGGCCGTCGTGACCGAGGCGCTGGAATGCCATGGCGGCAACGGCTTCATCGAGGAGAACCCGATGGCGCGGCTCTATCGCGAGGTGCCGCTCAACGCGATCTGGGAAGGCTCGGGCAACGTCATCTGCCTCGACATGCTGCGTTCGCTGACGCGCGACGAGAGCGCGGTCGATGTGCTGCGAGCGGAGCAGATGGCCGCGGCCGGAGCGGACCGGCGCTATGATGCGGCGCTGAAGCGGCTGGAAGGCGAACTGCCGGAGATGATCCGCAATGAGGGGCAGGCGCGGCGCTTGACCGAGCGGCTGGCACTTGTGCTGCAAGGGTCGCTCTTGTTGCGGTTCGCCCCGCCTGCGGTGGCGGACGCCTTCATCGCGACGCGGCTGGGGGAAGGCTGGTCCGGGCAGTTCGGAGATCTGCCGCCGGCGGCGGATGCTGCGGCGCTGGCGCGTCGGGCGGTGCCAGCCATCTGAGGCGTCATGCCCGGGCTGGACCCGGGCATCTCCTCATCGCTTTTCCGGCCCAAGATACGCGGGCCAAGCCCGAGCATCACGGCGTGTCAGCCCGCGTCCGGCGCGAAATTCATCGCTTCGCCGTTGATGCAGTAGCGCAGGCCGGTGGGCGGCGGGCCATCCGGGAAGACGTGGCCGAGATGGCCGCCGCAATTGGCGCAGTGCACCTCGACGCGGTGCATGCCGAAGCTGAAATCCTCCGACGTGCCGACAGCGCCCTCCAACGGCTGGTCGAAGCTCGGCCAGCCGGTGCCGCTCTCGAACTTCTTGCCGGACTTGAACAGCTTCTGGTCGCAGCCGGCGCAGGAGAAGGTGCCGGCGCGCTTCTCGTAGTTGAGCGCGCAGGAGCCCGCCCGCTCCGTGCCATGGCCACGCAGGATGCGGTACTGCTCGGGCGTCAGACGCTCGCGCCATTCGGCATCGCTGAGCTGGAAGGGAAAGGTCTCGGCCTGCTTCTTTTCGGTGCCGAACATGCGCGTCAGACCCATGATGATCTCCTTCTCGGCGAGTGGCGCGGACTGCCACCGGCCCGTCGCACCAAATATGGCGCTTCCGGCAGCGTTTTTCAGCCCCCGCCGATAGGCCGTCGTGCTTCACGATGGTGACACGATCGGGTCGTCACCGCACCGTCATGCGACTCCTCTAGTCGGCTCGCCACCTTGAACGGGAGGCGGGAACCAGTGACCCAGACGGCACGCACGGTTCGTCGGACAACCACGCTGGGCCTGAGCACGGCGGTCCAGCGCAGCAGGCGGCTCTCCAGGGAGGGCGTGCTGGAATGGATGTTCACGCGCGCCTTCTCCGGGCTGGTCTATCCGCAGATCTGGGAAGACCCGGTCGTCGACATGGCGGCGCTGCAGCTCAAGGCCGACGATCATGTCGTCGCCATCGCCTCGGGTTCCTGCAACATCCTGTCCTACCTGACCGCGGCGCCGATCCGGGTCAGCGCCGTCGATCTCAACGGCGCCCATATCGCGCTGGGGCGGCTGAAGCTCGCGGCGCTGGCCCGAATGACCGATGACGCGACGTTCCGGCGCTTCTTCGGAGCCGCCGATGCCCGCGAGAACGTGACGTTCTACGACCGCGAGATCGCTGCCCATCTCGATGCCGTCACGCGCGGCTATTGGGAGGGGCGGGGGCTCAGTGGCCGGCGCCGGATCAACCTCTTTGCCAGCGGCTTCTACCGCTACGGGCTGCTTGGCCGGTTCATCGGCACCGGCCACGTGCTGGCGCGGCTGCTCGGCGGCCATCCGCGCGCGATGCTGGCGGCGCGCGACATGGCGGAGCAACGGGTGCTCTACGAGAAGCATCTCGCGCCGGTGTTCGAGCGCAAGCTGGTGCGCTGGCTGGTACGCCAGCCGGCCTCGCTCTACGGGCTCGGTATCCCGCCGGCGCAGTACAAGGCGCTCGCCGCCGACGGCGATGACGGAATCCTCGGCGCGCTGAGGCTCCGGCTGGAGCGCTTGGCCTGCGGTTTCGATCTGAAGGAGAATTATTTCGCGCAGCAGGCCTTCGGGCGCCGCTATGGCGCGAGTGCCGACGCGGCCTTGCCGCCCTATCTCCAGCCGCGGAACTTCGCAGCGGTGAAGGCGCGCGCCGCAGCGGTCAGCTATCGGCAAAGCGCGATTACGGCCTTTCTCGAGGACCAGCCGGCCAAGAGCTGCGACGCTTATGTGCTGCTCGACGCGCAGGACTGGATGAACGACGCCGAATTGACGGCGCTGTGGTCGCAGATCACGCGTACCGCCCGGCCGGGCGCGCGGGTGATCTTCCGCACCGCCGCCGACGAGCGCCTTCTGCCGGGCCGGGTGCCCGCGGCGATCCTCGACCAATGGCGCTACGACGAGGCGACGAGCCGCGAGCTTTGCCGGCAGGATCGTTCGGCGATCTATGGAGGCTTTCACCTCTACGCGCTGCCGGAGCAGGCGGCGTGAGCGCGGCTGGGACGGCCGGTTCAGCAGCAGGGCTGATGGACCGGATCTACCGGCATCAGCGCCACATCTACGACGCCAGCCGCAAGTTCTACCTGCTTGGGCGCGATCAGTTGATCGAGGGGCTCGAGCCGCCGCCCGGCGCAACGATCCTCGAGATCGGTTGCGGCACCGGGCGCAACCTCGTCAAGATCGCGCAGCGCTATCCGGGCTGCGATTGCTATGGGCTCGATGTCTCCGCCGAGATGCTGGCGACGGCGCGGGCTTCGGTAGCGCGGGCCGGGTTGACCGACCGGATCAGGCTGGCGCAGGCCGACGCGACCGGCTTCGATCCGCAGGCGCTGTTCGGCCGGCCGGGCTTCGACCGCATCGTGATTTCCTACGCCCTGTCGATGATTCCGCCCTGGCAGCCGGTGTTGGCGGAAGCGCTGCGGCGGCTCGGCGCCGGCGGCTCGCTGCATATCGTCGATTTCGGTGATCAGGCTCGGCTCCCCCAGGCATTCAAGCGCCTGCTGTCGCGCTGGCTCGCGCTGTTCCATGTCGCACCGCGTGATGATCTGCCCCAGATCATCCGCGAATTGGCCCAAGCCGTCGGCGCCAACTGCCAGGTCCACGCGCCGTTCCGCGGCTACGCGGTCCGCGTGGTTGCGGAGATGCCGGCCGCCTGACCGAACAGGACGCTGCGCAAGCAGGGAGCCGGCAGTGTTGGTCAAGAGACGCCGGACCGTTAGCCTCCGGGGTATGGCAAGCGTCGATTCTCCCAGGTCCGAGGCCCTGCTCGAGCGGATTCGGGGGCGGCTTCGCCAGCTCTATCATGGCCGCTCGCCCGTCGCGCTGCGCTTCCAGATCGCAGTGACGGTCGTCGATCTGCTGATCATCGCCTTCTTCATCGCGACACCGGTCCTGCGCGATGTCTCCGCCTTCCTGTGGATCGACTATTCGGTCGCCGTCATCGTCACGCTGGAGATCGCTGCACGCTTCCTGGCTTCGTCGAACATGCCCCGGCTCATGCGGCAGCCGGCGATCCTGCTCGACCTCTTCATCCTCGCCACGCTGCTTGCCCCGCAATGGCTCGAGAATTTCGGCTTCCTGCGGATTCTGCGCCTGTGGTCCCTGTCGCAGAAGGGGTTCATCTGGGCGCAGCTGCGCACGACGCGCTACCGCGAATGGGAAAACGTCGCCCGGGCGCTGATCAACATCCTGACCTTCCTTTTCGTGGTCACGGGCTTCGTCTTCACCTTCTTCTTCCGCGAGGCCGGCGGCCTGGCAGGCTATGTCGATGCGCTCTACTTCACCGTGGCGACGGTGACGACGACGGGGTTCGGCGACCTGACGCTTCCCGGGACAGCGGGCAAGCTGACCTCGATCGTGGTGATGATCGTCGGGATCTCCCTGTTCGTGAAGCTGGCGCAGTCGCTGGTTCGACCCAACAAGGTCACCTTTCCATGCCCGGAATGCGCGCTGCAGCGCCATGAACCGGATGCGGTCCACTGCAAGGCCTGCGGCCACAAGCTGAAGATCCCCGACCCCGGCGACTGAGGCAGGACTGGCGGGACGAGTGTCAATGAGCGGGAACCTGGGCCCGGTCAGTGCCGGGTTTCGGTCTCCGGTTCCCTTGCCCTGTCCTCCACCTCGATCGTGCGGCGATGGGGCATGCCGATGATGCGGCCGATGGCGGAGGGCAGCGGCATCATGCTGTGCGCAGCCTTCATCAGCGCCAGATTGGCGAGAATGTCGGGTGGGAAGGGCGCGACCTTGCGATCGATCATGTCGACATGCAGCGACAGGTTCTCGCTGGTGGCGGCCAGCCAGCCCTCGTTGGCATGGCGCATTTCCAGATAATAATGCAGCCGCTTGTCGTCGAAGGCGATCAGCTGGGCGGTGACGCGGACGAGGTCGCCCTCGGTCAGTTCGCGCTTGTAGAGCACGTGGCACTCGGCCGCGAACGTCGAGGCATGCCGTGTTTCGACATAGTCGCGGGTGAGACCGACGAGCGAAAACACCTCGTCCACCGCGCGGTCGAACAGCACATGGTAGTAGGCCATGTTGAGATGGCCGTTATAATCGATCCATTGCGGCTCGACGCGCATTGCCGACGAGACGAAAGGCGCGAAAAACAGCGCCGGAGCGCGAGTCTCGTTCTTCATGATCCGCCCTCCTTGTCCAGCGCCCCATTCAGGGCACGTCAGCATTATTTCTGCTGCCCATCCAGCGTTTGCGTGCTCTAGTATGAACCGATCCTGACCGTGCCGGCCGGCACGGCGCAGGCAGAAAACAACATCTGCCGGAACGCTCCCGCGATCGTAACCGGAGAGGATGTCGATCTGTTCCAAATCTAAGCGCCAAACCCGGATATTGACAATGAGCCTGCCTGCTGTGTCGCACCCCGCAAATCCCGATGCCGGCGCCGCCCTGCCGCCATCGCGAGAGGCCGTCGAGGCGGTGACGCAGGCTCTCGCGGCCCGCTTCGGCAATCGGCTCGTGACCAGCCTCGCCGTGCGCCAGCAGCATGGCCATACGCTGACCTGGATTCCGAACCAGGCGCCGGACGCGGTGGTGTTCCCGCAGAGCACGGAAGAGGTTTCCGAGATCGTGAAGCTGTGCGCCGCGCATGGTATACCGGTCATCGCCTTTGGCACTGGCACGTCGCTCGAGGGCCATGTCAACGCACCCTTCGGCGGCGTCTGCATCGACATGTCGCAGATGAAGCGGATCATCGCGGTGCATGCCGAGGACCTCGATGTCGTCGTCGAGGCCGGTGTTACCCGCAAGGAGCTCAATGAGCATCTGCGCGACCAGGGGCTGATGTTCCCGATCGACCCCGGCGCCGATGCTTCCATCGGCGGCATGGCGGCGACGCGCGCATCCGGCACCAATGCGGTGCGCTACGGGACGATGAAGGACAATGTGCTGGCGCTGAAGGCGGTAATGGCGGATGGCTCGATCGTCCAGACCTCCACGCGTGCGCGCAAGACCTCCGCCGGCTACGACCTGACCCGCCTGCTCGTCGGTTCGGAAGGAACGCTGGGCATCATCACCGAGATCACGCTGAAGCTGCACGGCATTCCGGAGGCGATCGCCGCCGGCGTCTGCCCCTTCCCCTCGATCAAGGCTGCCTGCGACACCGCGATCATGACGATCCAGACGGGTATCCCGGTGGCGCGGATCGAACTGCTCGACGAGGTGATGATCAAGGGCTTCAACCTCCACTCCAAGCTCGGCCTGCCGGAGACGCCGATGCTCTTCGTCGAGTTCCACGGTACCGACGCCTGGGTTAAGGAGCAGTCCGAGCGCTTCGGGGAGATCGCTGCGGATCATGGCGGCGGCCCGTTCGACTGGGCCACCAAGGCGGAGGACCGTACGCGGCTGTGGGAGGCGCGCCATAACGGCTACTGGGCCGGGCGGGCCCTGCGCCCGGGCGCGGATACGCTGGCGACCGATGTCTGCGTGCCGATCTCGCGGCTTGCAGACTGTGTCGACGAAACGAAGCGCGACATCGAGGAGAGCGGCCTGATCGCACCGATCGCAGGCCATGTCGGCGATGGCAACTTCCATACGCAGCCCTTGCTAGACCTGGCCGATCCGGAGGAGGTGGCACGCGTCCAGGGCTTCATCGACCGCCTGGTCAAGCGGGCGTTGGCCATGGGTGGCACATGCACGGGCGAGCACGGCGTGGGCCAGAAGAAGATCAAGTATCTGGAATTAGAGCATGGCGCCGAGGCGGTGGGCCTGATGCGGACGATCAAGCGGGCGCTCGATCCCCAGAACATCCTGAATCCGGGCAAAATCATCGCTCTGTGACATCGCGGACGCTTGCGCCGCCGGCACGCTTCGCCGAAATGTCGTGATCTCGCCGCGACTTGCCGTCATCCTGCTGACAGCATGAGCGTACATGGCGGTGCCGGCCCGGCCGGCACTGCCCGCTGGGTGCGAAAGGGGCAGAAAGCGGACGTTGCGTGAAAGTCTGACAGTTCTCGCGGCCTTGCTGGTGCTGGCACTGCTGACGGCCCTGATTGGCCCCGGCTTCGTCGACTGGCGCGCCTACAGGCCTCAAATCGAAACGCGATTGAGTGAGGCGCTCGGCGTCGAGACCGCGATCGGTGGTGATATTCGCGTCCGCCTGCTGCCGTCGCCGCGCGTGACGCTGGGTGCTTTGCGGATCGGCGAGCCGGGCGAGGCGAGCTCGGCCACGGTCGAAACCGCGACCGTCGAGCTCGCGCTGGCCTCGCTGGCGCGTGGCGAGTTCCGCTTCTCCCAGGCGAATTTCGACGGCGCTACCGTGGCGCTCGTCCTCGACAGCGACGGCGCGATCCGGCTGCCGCAGCGCAGCGGCGGCGGCTTGCCGGCCCAGGCCAGCCTCGACCGGCTGACCATCAGCCGGTCGGCCCTGATCTGGCGCGATCCGGCGAAGGAGCCGGTCACGATCGCGCCGATCGCGGCGGAGGTCTCGGCCGTCAGTCTTGCGGGGCCCTGGCGCTTCGAAGGCGAGGTCGCGGGGGTCTCGGTTCGGGTATCCACCGGCGAGATCGAGGAAGGGGGCCGGCTGAGGGCCAAGGCCTTCCTCACCGGCGACAACCTGCAGTTCAATTTCGACGGGGCGCTGCTGCTGCCGCGGCAGGGCGGCAGCGTCGGAGTCTCGGCCGACGGCCTGTTCAACCTGTCGCCGGGGGGAGCGGTGGCGCTTTCGGGCCGGGTCCGCGGCGGCAGCCGCCAGCTCGACCTGTCCGGGCTTACGCTCGACCTTGCCGGCGGGGCCGCACGGCTGGAAGGCGAGGGTCAGTATCTCCCCGTCAGTGGAACCGGTTCGGTCGCGCTGAGAGCCCGCAGGGTGGATGCCGATGCGCTGGCGACGGCGCTGGCGGAGCGCAAGGGCTTCGAACAGGCGCTGCAGGGCTTGCCCGGTAGCTTCGACATCAGCCTCGACCTCGACCAGATGGTCTGGCGCGGCGAGGATTTCTCAGCGCTCGCACTGCGTGGGAAGATCCACGATCGCGGGCTTTCCGATGCCACAGCCTCGCTGCGCGTCGCGGGGGCCCTGATCGGCGCCAGCGGCCGTCTCGGTGAGGGGGAGGCTTCCGGCCGGCTGACAGTCAAGGCCGAGGATGCCCGCCGCATCGCCCTGGTCCTGACGCGCAACGGGCTCGATCCCGCGCTCGGCGACATGGTCGCAAGGCTCGGTCGTATCGATGCCGACGCCACCGGGAGATGGAACGGGTCCGGCCTGGGATTCCAGCACCTGCTGGTGTCCGGATCCTCCGGCCTGAGGCTCGAGGCTTCGGGCGACCTGACCGAGAGGAGGCTTTCCGCGAAGGTGGCGGTCAACGGCCTCGACCTCAACAGCCTGCCGCCTGGGACGAGTTTTTCCGGGCTGCTCGGCGCGCGTGATATCGCGCTCGATCTTTCGCTCGCCAATGCGCGCTTTCGCAATGCGCCGCCCGGATCCGGTACGCTCGATCTGAGCCGTGAAGGCGAGAGCTGGCGGCTGAGCCGACTTTCGGTTGACGGCTTCGGCGGCTTGAGCGTGACCGGCTCCGGAGCGCTGCTGGCCGAGGGGGGCGAGATCTCGGGGCGTGTGAAGGCGCCGCGCTTCGAGACGCTGGCTGCGCTCGCCGGCCCGCTGCTGCCGGAGGCGGCCGCCCAGGTCCTCGCCCGGGCCGGCGACGGGCTGTCGCGGCTCGATGCCGGCTTCCGGCTGACGCGGGCGGCCTCGGGGGAGACCGCCCTGTCGGCCCGGGGAATCGCGGCGGCAGGAACGCTGTCCGTCGAGGGGCGGCTCGACCGCGCTGGAAGCTGGCAGCAGGCCACGCTGGGCTTCGATCTGGCCGACCGGCGGCTGGCCTTCGCCGCGCTCGGGCTGCCAACCCCCATGCTCGGCGGAGCGGGCAAGCTGACGCTCGATCTTGGCGGCGGCCGGGTCTCCGGCTCGCTCGCCGGGCCCGGCCTGTCGGTCGTGGTGGAGAAGGAGGAGAAGGATTCGCAACTCAGCCTGCAGGCCGACGGCCCCGGCCAGCTTCTTGCCGAAGGTCCGGCGCGGCTGCTGCCAGACGGCGTCCTCGATGTCCATGCCCGGCTGCAGGCGAGCGAGGAGGCCGTCAAGCTCGATGCCATCGTCGCGAATCTCGACGGTGCATCTGCGACGGGCTCGCTCGTTCTGCCGCGGGAAGGCCGCTATCAGGGCCGCTTCACGGTCCCGCGCGTAGACCTGCGCGGGCTGCTGGGCGCAGCGCTCGGCCGCGCGCCGGCAACGGCGGGTTCGATCTGGTCGACGGCGCGGTTCGGCCGGGTTGCCGACCTGCCGGCGATGGACGTCGCGGTCGAGGCCGGAGCGTTGACGCTGCTCGACGGGGTCGTCATCGAGAAGGCGCGTTTCGCCTTGAGGTCCGATCAGGACGGTCTGCGTCTCGAGGATGTGGCTGGTACCTATGCCGGCGGACAGGTTTCCGGACGGCTTGGACTGCGCCGCGACAGCGGGCTGGCGCAGCTCAACGGACGGATCGACCTCTCCGGGATCGATCTCGCCGGGCTGACGAAGGGCGGCGTCGGCGGCAAGGCTTCAGGGCGGTTCGAGTTCGGTGGGGCAGGCGAAACACCCGCGCGCCTGGTCGCCGGCCTGAGCGGTGCCGGCAGCCTTGCGCTCGCCGGGGCGCGCCTCGCACGCTTTGATCCGCGGGCCTATGATCGAGTCATCGCCAATACCGGTGAGGACGCTTCCGAAAGCGATGCCGTGCGGCTCCGCGATCGCCTGGCCGAAGCGCTCGACCGGGATTCCTGGGTGCTGGGCGACGTGACGTTGCCCTTCACGCTCGCCGGGGGGCTGATCCGGCTGCAGCCCTTCGGCTTCGAGCGCAGTGGCCTGAAGGCGGAGGTCAGTGGCACCGTCGATCTGCGCGGTCTCACCGCCGATCTGAGATTGGGTCTGCGGCCAACGGGTCCGTTGCCGAAAGGCTGGCCAGGCGATGCGCCGCAGATCGGCATCGCCTGGCGCGGCCCGCTTTCGGGGCTCCGGCGTGAGAGCGATGTCAGCGCATTGTCGAACACGGTCGCTGCACGCGCCCTGGCGCGTGAGATCGAGCGGGTCGAGGCCTTCGAGGCCGACGCGCGCGAACGAGCGATGCATGCGCGCCGGCTTCGGGCCGAGCGCGAGATGCACGAGAACGAACGGCAGCTCAATCTCTTCCTGAAGGCACAGGAGGAGGCCCGGCTGGCGGAAGAGAAGCGGCAGGAGGAGGCGCGCAAGGCCGAGGAACAGCGCAAGCTCGCCGAGGAGCAGCGCAAGCAGGCCGAACAGGCGAAGGCTGAGCTGGAAGCGAGACGCCGCGCCGAAGCCGAGGAACGCGCGCGCGCGGCCGCCGAGCGCGCCGCGGCGCAGCCGGCTCCGCCCGTTCCACAAGCGCAGCCTGGGCCGCTCGTGCTGCCGAGCGCGCCACGAGCCAGCTCTCCCGAAGGCACGGTTCAGACCCCATCATCCGGCGCCGTGCCGGCGCCGTCGGCGCCGATTACCCCCGGGGCCAGACCGCAGCCGCGTAGCACTCCGTTGAATTGAGAGGCTGATTCAACTGCTTGCCGCGGTGATTCCGGTTCCCGGCGTAAGCTGTTATTTGTGCTATGTTTTCGTTGCGGTGTTGACGCCGCCCGCTGCTTCGCGGGACGTGCGCCCTCGGTAATGCGCCAGGGCATGGAGGCGCAGAGCAGCGGAGAGGTTGATATCGCCGCGAGCCGTGTCGATCTCGGCGATCAGCGCGGCGAGGCTGCGGCCTTCAACGGCCGCGATCTCCTTGAGCGCGTCCCAGAACTCGTCTTCCAGCGAGACGCTGGTCCGGTGACCGGCGATGCTGAGGGAGCGCTTGCGCTCCACTGTCATGGTTCCTCAGGCGAGTCGTCCCGCGACAGGCGGTGGCCCTCGACATGGCGCTCGTCCTTCCGGCGCCGTGCCTCCGCCAGGCTGCGCTCGGCCTTGCCGAGGCCGAAGCTGATCCGGTTCTGTTCGGCGAGCTTCCCGGCCTCGGCGCGGGCCTTCTGCTTGCGGATGCGGCGCAGGTTGACGATCTCGGCCATGGAAGAGCCTCCGTTCAGGCGGGGCTGAGCATCTTCTCGGGGCGCACCGTCTCGTCGAAGAGCTTCGCGTCGACGCCGGCCTTCAGCGCTTCTTCGCGCAAGGTCGTGCCGTTGTGATGCGCCGCCTTGGCGATGTTCGCCGCCTTGTCATAGCCGATCGCCGGGGCGAGCGCCGTCACGAGCATCAGCGAGCGTGCCAGCAATTCCTCGAGCTGCGCTTCGTTGGGAATGATGCCTTCGACACAGTTGGTGCGGAAGCTGTCGGCCGCATCGGCCAGGAGCCGCACCGACTGCAGGAAGGCCGCGGCGATGACCGGCTTGAACACGTTGAGCTCGAAGTGCCCCTGCGACGCCGCGAAGCCGATCGTCGTCTGGTTGCCGTGGACCTGCGTCGCGACCATCGTCAGCGCTTCGGCCTGGGTCGGGTTGACCTTGCCGGGCATGATCGACGAGCCCGGCTCGTTCTCGGGCAGGCTGATCTCGCCGAGGCCGGAGCGCGGGCCGGAGCCCATGAGGCGGATGTCGTTGGCGATCTTGAACAGGTCGGAGGCGAGCGCCGCCAGCGCGCCATGGGCGGAGGCGAGAGCTCCGTGGCTCGCCAACGCTTCGAACTTGTTGTCGGCGCTACGGAAGGGCAGGCCGGTCAGCGTCGCCACCTCCTTGGCGAAGAGCGCGGCGAAATCGGGGTGGGTATTCAGCCCGGTCCCGACCGCCGTGCCGCCCTGCGCCAGCGCATAAAGCCCGCCGAGCGCTGCCTCGATGCGGCCGATGCCGAGATGGAGCTGCATCGCATAGCCGGAGAATTCCTGGCCGAGCGTGACGGGAGTGGCGTCCTGCAGATGCGTCCGGCCGATCTTGACCAGATCCTTGAACGCTGTGGCCTTGTCTGCCAGCGCCTTTTCGAGATTACGCAGCGCCGGCAGCAGGCGGCGGGTGATCTCCAGCACGGCGGCGATGTGCATCGCGGTGGGGAAGGAGTCGTTCGAGGACTGGCCACGGTTGACGTGGTCATTCGGATGGACAGGGCTCTTGGCGCCGAGGCCTGCACCGAGCAGCTCGTTGGCGCGGTTCGCCAGCACCTCGTTGGCGTTCATGTTCGACTGGGTGCCCGAGCCCGTCTGCCAGATCACCAGGGGGAAATGGCCGTCGAACTTGCCGGCGAGCGCTTCGTCGGCGGCCTGGCCGATCGCACCCGCAAGGCGCTGGTCGAGCAGGCCGAGGCGCGCATTGATCCGCGCCGCCGTCTTCTTGACCAGCACGAGCGCATGGACAAGCGGCAGCGGCATGCGCTCGCGCTCGCCGCCGATCCTGAAATTCTCCAGCGAACGCTGGGTCTGCGCGCCCCAGTAGCGATCCGCCGGCACGGCGATCGGGCCGAAGGAATCGGTTTCTGTGCGCGTCTCGGTCATCGAATCGGGTCCGTCGGCTGGCAGTCAGGTCTTCTTGCGGAACGAGTCCAGGCTGACGACTTCGGCGGTGCCGCGGCTGTCGCTGTCGCCCTCGTCGGCCGCTGCGTCCTTGTCGGCGCCCGCAATCTCGGCTTCGACCGGCTTGGCCTTCGTCGCGGGAACGGCGGCGGGCAGGACCTTGGCCGGCAGCGGGGTCGAGGCGTCCGCGGTTTCGGCTTCCGGCTGCGTGCCGGCGTCCTCAGGCGCGTCCTGGGTCTCGAATTTCAGGCCGAACTGGACCGAGGGGTCGAAGAACGTGGTCACCGCATCGAAGGGCACCAGAAGTCGCTCCGGCACGCCCGAGAAGGAGAGGCCGACCTCGAAGGCATGCTCGCTGACGCTGAGGTCCCAGAACTGATGCTGGAGGACGATCGTCATTTCATCCGGATGCTTCTCTCGCAGGCGCTGCGACAGGCGCACGCCCGGAGCCCCGGTCCGGAAGGTGACATAGAAATGATGCTCGCCCGGCAGCCCGTCCCGCGCGGCCTCCGACAGGATCTTGCGGACGACGCCCTTGAGCGCCTCCTGGACCATCAGATCGTAACGAAGGACATCCTTTGACATGTGCGTCGACGTTTCCGCTTCCCTCACCCGGCGGGGACAGCCGGCAGGCCAACATGAAAGTGGAGGCTTCTGTTGCCAGGCGCCTCCGAGCCCCGCCTTACGCGGCTAAGCGCAAGGGCTTTGGTTTGGGAACCAGCACCGCTTACGCGGCGACGGCAACCCGAGCATTGTTGTCGTTGGCAACTATGCTTTGGCCCGATAACGGCGGAACCATGCCGAGCAAAAGGACAACCTTTACACCCTCGTCGATCCTATTTCGCCCCCGCCGAAACCCTGTCTCATCAGGGCTTTGGTGGAGGCGCCGGGTACCGAACTTTACATTAGGGTTCCCATAGTTCGCCGACAGTGAAAACGCCGATTCCTCCTAGCTCCACCGCGTCGCCAAGCCAACTACTCAGGTAGCCGACATAACGCGAGCATTCTAGTCGCATAGACGGGAGGGTCAAAAGAAAGTTCGTTGTCTCTGCCGTCTCGCTCACAGGCTTGATCCCGCGACCGCGCTCATGAGCGTGCACCAATCACAGCCACCATCCAAAAAGAGAGTGGAGGTTTCTGTTGCCAGGTACCTCCGAACCCCGCCTTACACGGCTAAGCGCAAGGACTTTGATTTGGGAACCAGCACCGCTTACGCGGCGACAGCAACCCGAGCATTGTTGTCGTTGGCAACTATGCAAT
>NZ_MKSQ01000023.1:131703-165644 GCF_001898115.1 Allobosea sp. 67-29
TGAACTCTTCAGCGCCCGTCGAACCTAATTCGCCCCCGCCAAAACCCTGAGTGCCCGCAGGGCTTAGGTGGAGGCGATGGGAATCGCACCCATGTCCGAACGCCTATCATGTTCAACCGTCTACTGTCGTAGCCGTTGAAGCGGCAACCCGAATATAGGTGACCAAGACATTGGCTTCAAGCTGCAAAGGGGCGGATGTCCTCGATCCGGAGCTATTGGCGGGTGCACCCTCCACAAAGCGCGGTCACTTCAACTGTCAGGCAAGGATTGAATAAGGGGTTCTCGCGTTTCCCTCCTCCCTGGGGGTATCCGGCCTGATTTGATACGATCTGTGTCGTCCCGACGAGGTAGTTATGCGAGCCATGATCGTGACCGTGAATCCAGAGCTCCGGCCGAAAGCGTTCAATGATCTCTCCGAGGTCGGACGCGAATGCGGGAGAAAGCGGATCACCCCGATATCGCGGTTGGACAGATTTTGGATGCGGCGCGTGATGCGTCACCACCACCGTTGGCCCAGCAAACGGCTTCCCGAGAACGCCGGTGATGTGGGCCAGGTCCCGCCGATGCATCGATAGTGCGTGAGCTGGCCGAAACGGCATGCGCCTCCTGCCTTCGGTGATCTTGATCCGTCGATGGTCGTTCATCCCGTCCTGGGCGGCGTGACAGGCTAGCCTCGGATCTCCAAGGAGCTTGTAGTCCGTCCATAAGGTAGCGCCGACGAACCGCGTGCCTGCTATCACGGTCATTCCGGGGGCCAACAGATGGATGCCCGCCGTTTTCGCTCGGCTTCTGGCATCCTCCAAAGAGGAAATAATCTCAGTTCCATAGAACTCGTGGTTTCCGGGGACAAAGACGACGGGCCGCTCTCTCAGAGGGCCTCGCCTTTGAAGGTCGATCCAATCGATCGAGCTCGCGATCGGGCGGTCAATATCGCCCGCGAACACCGCGACATCGAACTCTCCGATGTCATGCGGAAGCTCAAACGGGCCGAACTCGCG
Organism: Allobosea sp. 67-29; assembly: GCF_001898115.1. Taxonomy (GTDB): domain Bacteria; phylum Pseudomonadota; class Alphaproteobacteria; order Rhizobiales; family Beijerinckiaceae; genus Allobosea. The sequence continues at coordinate 132,702 of NZ_MKSQ01000023.1, forward strand.
ATGGATATCAGACAGCACCAAGAGCCGCATGCATACTCCAATGTCCCGGAGAAAATGAAAATCGAGCTGCTGTTGCTGTTCGGGCAGGAGAGCTATCTCGTCGGATTCCGTCGATTTCCCCGTGGCGTCTTCGGTTGAGGTCTCAAAGCCGTTTCGAACGCTATTGCGGTCATTGCTTCTCCGAATGAGAGCGGTTTCGCGACGGCTTCGAGCAATTCAGCCAGCTCCTCCAGGGAGATCACGACCACCGGCTGCCCGTCATGGTCGGCAGCTCTCGATAGGCCTCGACTGCCTACCTCGCCTTCTAGAGCGTGCGGTGCACGTTCAAATTCTGCCCTCACGGAGGGCTGGGTGACCTCGGCGAGCACATCGATCAATGCCGCTTTCGGCTGTCCGGCAGCCCAGGCGGTTGCGCGAATGCGTTGAATATCCTGCTCTCGCATGGTGACCTCACATGGGTTGGACGATTTCCCAGGCAGCCGATTCATGGTCGGCCGTGAGCTCGAGGGGCTCTGAATTCGAGATCAAGGCGACAATGGGCGCGAACCCGATCTTCCTCTCTTTGAGGAGCTCGTTCGCGACCTGCTTCGTCCCGATCCTGTGATGTTGAATGATTGAACGCGCCCGGGTCATTTGCTCGGCCAGGATGCCCTCGATCCGCTCGCGAACGGTTGGCGACATGTGCAGTGTTCGCCAGAGATCGGCCTCCCCGTCCGCTGCCAAGAAGGCGAGGCCTTGACCAAGGCCGTAGGATGTTTCGAGCCGGAGCGCGGTCAGGGTAGCGAGGTGAAGGTCGCTGCCGCGCGTCCCCCCACCTCCAATCGACCTGCTGCCCAGGAAGACATCCTCCGCGGCCGTGCCACCGAGCAAAAAGCAGATCTCGTCGAGAAGGCTCTGGGCCGTCGTGTCGACAACGGCCCTCGGACCGACCAAGACGCCACCCAAGGGCTGGACAGACAAGGCTGGTTCGACGACGTCGCGAATCTCCACGGACTCAAACCGCCTCCCGAGCGCGATTGCCACGGTGGCATGTCCAGCCTCGTGGACGGCCGTGCGGCGCATCAACTGCTCCGGGATCGCAATCGTCGGCGGAAGCGAGGCCGTGAGATCCTCGATCGCGATGGCCCTGCGCGCGCGGCGAGCCAGTCGGCGGGCGTCACGGACAAGTCGCTCCAGTGCAGCGCCGCTCCAGCCTTCTGTCCGCGCAGCGATAAACGATAAATTCTCGCCGACGAGTGCGTTATCGAGATGCCAGCGAACGATGCCTTCACGGGCGCCTGCATCCGGGAGTGGAATCTGGACGTGACGGTCAAACCGGCCGGGCCGTACGAGAGCAGCATCGAGCCGTTCCGGATAGTTGCAAGCGCCTACGACGACGACACCTTCCCGCTGCTCGATGCCATCCAAACATTCGAGCAGGCCAGCGACCACCTCGATGTTGTACTGCGCATTCTCGCCCCTGAACGTCTCCCGGTCGCCGAGGGCGTCGACTTCGTCGATGAACAGAATGCAAGGCGATCGGCGGCGTGCTTCGTCGAACGTCGCCCGCATGGCCTTGAGCAAGTCCCCGAGGTGGCCGCGCGCCTGCCAGCGCGCAAGCGATCCCACAACCAAATTGACTGCGCAGGTGGTTGCCAACGCCTTTGCGAAGGTAGTTTTGCCTGTTCCGGGTGCCCCGCTCACGAGGACACCCTGATCCACGTCATCCCAGCCGATCTTTCCGTCACGCCAATCCTTCAAGTCGATGGCGAGCTCTCGCGCCCAGCTTCCCGCCTCGCCGAGTCCGTGAAGATGCTCGATCCGGAGTTGGCGCACCTCGACCGGTGGCGGCTTCTCCATCGCCTTCCGCATGCGCTCGAGCGACTGCGAAACAGGGCGCCCGCGTCGAAGTATGGTGCTGATCACCGCGAGCGGCATCGATGCAAGCTCGTGGGCCTGTTCCTCGCTCACGCTTTGGCCAAGGCAGATCTTGCCCGCAGCGATGAAATGGCGAGGCTCCGGTGCTGCGAGATGGATGATGCCATCGACCGCCGCGAGAACCATCGCCGGCAACTGGGCCGTGTCCGCAGCCAAGACAACCCAGCGGTCCTCTTTCAAAAGCCCGACGCCGGCCGGATCCTTTGAGCCTTTGCTCCAGTTCTCCTCGGCTACGACGATCTTCGCAGCCGTGTTCGAGCCCAACCGAATGGTCCGACGGGATCGCAACGATGCAAGATGAACCGCCTGCCTGTAGTCGTCGACATCGACGTCTTCCGGCATGATCAGGACGAGCGACACCGGCTCACCACAACGCAGTTGCGGATAGCGTCGGCAGTCGCGGATGACGGTGCAGTAGGCTAGGAATCGACCCAACTTCCTGGTTACCGGAAACCGCTCCCGGAGCGCAGTGGACCTCCGATCCATTGGGAACTCCTCTTCGAGCCAGTCGGTATCGGGCCCCTCGTGACGACGAGATATCCTGGGAGGGCTCGCGGCCGATCTTGGAAATTGCTCAGCCGAATCCACCGCACCGCGCCTCGCGACATTTGGGATGGAATTCGCAGCCGTCACCGGACCTCGAATCCGCATGGATTCGAGCCACTTGATGATCTCGCTCGCAACGGCGATGAACGATCTTAGGGCTGGTACGTTTCGGCCGGCAATCACTAGTTTGGATCGCTTGCCCGGGGGCGGCGTGACCGACCGGGTTCGGCTAGAACGCATCGTTCGGAACGGGCAGCAACGAGCTGCCCGTCGCCTTCAGCATCGCATAGGCAATCCCCTCCGTCGCAGTGGCCAGCCTCGGCGACAAGGATATTCGGCCGTCCACGACGGGTGGCGCTGACCTGATTTCAAACGTCGAGATCCCACCCGGCTGGATCACACGATCGCTCGACGGCGCGAGAAGCCCAGATCGGCTCATGGCGCGATTGAGTACCGGTTCGAAATCCGAGGGCTCCATGGCCGGCGGCCAGCCCACCGGCAGTATCCACGGAAGGACCAAATCGGGTGACACGAGTGAGGCTGCGATTGCGTGGAAGTCGCGAGCGGTTCGTTCAGCTTCGGCAGCGCCGGTGGCCATCGGCAAGAGGATTCGAAATGCGGGGTCGGCGATCCAGCCATGGTCAAACGCGGATACCGGGAGGTCGACGACGACCGCCTCCGCCGTTGCGGATTGTCTGATCCAGTCCCAGATCGCCGCCGAGCTTGGCGGACGTTCGGTTGCCGGGAACCAAGCGGTCGCGAACGGCGCAGGCATCTCGCCCGTTAGGACTGGCCGCTCATCCCTGCCCGTAAGCTGGATATGAACCGTCTCCAGGCCGAGCAATTTCAATCCGAAAGCCATCAGAAGGCTCGTGTTGGTTCTGATGGAATTCGCGTTCGAGCCGCTGATCAGGAAAACCTCCATCTCGCTTCCTTTCGAATCCTTAACGCTTCCGATTCGGAAGGAAGCTATCAGTGGTCAAATCCGAGATCCAGCTAAAAAGACAAATTTTCGTCATTTAAGAGCAAATTTTGTCCTTATAGACAAATTGTTGACAAGGTGGATTCCGGGCTCTTCCTGTGCTTTTTCAACGAAATGTTTCCTTCCGGACGGATTTTGAAGGCAGCCCGCGTTGGCATGGGATTGAATCCCGACGAGGTCGCTGAGGAAGCGGGAATCAGTCGCGCTTCCCTGAGCCGACTGGAGGCGGGGTCATTGTCCGTCAGCGTGAAAGTGGCCGATTCCGTCCGGAAAGTTTTGGAAAATTACGGAGTGAGGTTTCTCACTGGCGACGGGGCTGTCGGGCCAAGCATTCGTTTTCCCGTGGACTACCAGGGATAGAGGCGTCTCCCACGTAGACTGGGCATAGGAGCCATATCAGGTCTGGAAACTCTCGACTGAGGTGGGCAACTTTCCTTTGCAGCCGAGATCAGCCATTGAGGCTGGCATGTGCGGTTCCGGCGGCACTGCGTAAACCCGAGTGCCGCTATACTTGGGTATTGTCCTTGTGGCTGAGGGGACTGTTATTGACAGTGCTTTGCGGGCGGCTCCTTATGACAACGGGGGGGCAAACATTTGACTGCGAACCGCGACACTGCCGTCCCACTGAAGGACGGCGTGGCAGATTATTTTGCCGAGATTGCGTCGCCGCCATCGAGCTCTACCATGCTCTCGCCTGCGCACGTCCAGAGCGGGCCGCCGATCGAACCTCTGGTCCGCATCGTCACATACGATCCGTCTCAATGGGAGGCATTCGTCGACGAATGGGTGTCATCTCTCAAAACGAAATATGAAAAGGTCCTGCGTTACACCGGTGCCAATGACCACGGCATCGACGTGGCGGGCTTCGCCGACAAGAATTACCTGCAAGGCATCTGGGACAATTACCAGTGCAAGCACTACCGCGACGCCATCACGCCGGGCACCGCCTGGCCCGAAGTTGGCAAGATGCTGTGGTATTCGTTTTGCGGCGTTTTTACGCCGCCGCGCGCCTACTATTTCGTCGCCCCGCGCGGGACGGGCACGACGCTCACCCAGTATCTGACGAATGCTTCCGCGTTGAAGGCGGCTTTGATCGAAGCCTGGCCGAAAGCCGTCGCAAATAAGATCACGGCAACGCAGCTCGTAACCCTCGACGGCAAGTTCGCCGAGTATGTTGACGCCTTCGACTTCTCGATCTTCCAGCCCATGTCGCCGCGCGAAGTCATCGAGCAACATCGCGCTACGCCCTATTTCATTACGCGCTTCGGCGGCGGTCTGCCGCCGCGCCCCGTCGTCGGCGCGCCGCCAACCGATCTGGGAACTCACGAGAGCGTCTATGTCGCTCGTCTGCTGGCGGCCTATTCCGAACACATCAAGGCAGAAGTTCCCGATGTCGCCGGGCTGAAGGCGTGGAAACCGCTCGAAGATCATTTCAAGCGGCAGCGCGAGTGCTACTTCCACGCAGAAGCTCTACGCATTTTTGTTCGGGACAAAGTGGAGCCCGGCGCGTTCGAGGGCTTGCAGGATGAGATCTACCATGGTGTAGCGGACACCGCCGATGGCGATCACGCTGACGGGTTTGAGCGCGTCAAGGCTGTAACTCAGGCGGCGCAGAACGTGCCACTCGACGCCCATCCGCTGGGTGCGAGTGCGCTGGTGAAAGACAAGCGCGGCATCTGCCATCAGCTTGCCAATGAAGACCGTCTAAGATGGACGAAGTAGCGCGCGACCAGTTTTCGTTGACGTTCAACGGCCCTCTCGAGGCCGGTGTCCGTGCAGTCGCTGTTCTGGGCTCCGCGTTTCCGCGCGCCTATGACATTCAGCGGCTGACGGCGTTCGACTATCTGCTCGTTCGAACGCATCAATTGGGCGGACCCGATGACCTTCATCCGGCGACACCAATTCAGACGCCCGCCACAGAAGTCCGCCGACGCGTGGTCCAGGATGCGCTGCATCTGATGATGACGCGCGAATTGGTCGCACGAATCGTCGACGAGAACGGTATCTCCTACCGCGCCGGCGAGGGCGCGGCGATGTTTCTCGATTCATTGCGCACGCCCTATCTCGCGGCGCTGAAGGACCGCGCCGACTGGCTTGTCTACCATCTTGCTGACTACACCGATTCCGCGCTCGAGGGGGTGATGCGCAAATTCTTCGATAGGTGGGTCGTGGAGTTTCAGAACGTCGAACGCAGCCTCGGTGCGTACGCATGAGGAAAGGCTTACGGCTGCGCAGTCTCAGCTTTCACGGGCCGGCGCGCAAATTCGCTACGATACCCTTCGGACCTGGCCTCAACGTCATCCACGGCGCATCGAACACCGGCAAGTCTTTCATCGCCGACGCAATAGATTTCATGCTCGGCGGCAAGGGACCTCTGCGCGACATCCCGGAGCGGGTCGGTTATGATAAGATCCTCCTCGCGATGGAAACGCTGGACGGCCATCAGTTCACGTTGCTTAGAAGCACGGAGGGTAACGCTTTTCGTCTTTTCCAAGGTCTCTATTCTGACACCCTCCCCGAGGGTGAAGGCACGCCGCTCGCCGACACCCATAGCGACCGCAACGAGGAAAACCTCTCGGCCTATCTGCTAGCAAAGCTCGATCTCGCTCATAAACGGGTAAGACGGAACAAGCGCGGCGACACCAACAGCCTTAGCTTCCGCAATCTTGCCCGCCTCGTTATCATCAACGAGGAAGAGATTATCCAGCAGCGCTCGCCACTATCCGATGGCAATTATACGGCCGACACGACCAATACCTCAGTCTTCAAACTGCTGCTGACCGGCGTCGACGATTCTGCACTTGCGACCGCACAGCCGCGCAGCCCGGAAGAACAAAGCCGCAGCGCCCAACTCGACTTGCTCGATCAATTGATCGAAAGCCACCGCCGCCAGGTCAAAGAGTTGGCTGGACCACCGGACGAACTGGAAGCCCAGCGAGAACGCCTCGGCGAGTCCATGCGATCTCAAGGAGAACTTCTCGCCGTCTCGGAAACCGCATTCAGAGACGCCGCCACGCGCCGCAGGGACATCGCACGCCGGGTCGAAGAAGGAAGGGATCGGCTAACTGAGATCACGGCGCTTCTAGAACGTTTCACATTGCTCGACGCGCACTACAGTTCCGACAAGGAAAGGTTACGCGGTATCGAGGAAGCGGGCAGCCTTTTCGGCGCGCTCGGCACCGGCACCTGCCCATTCTGCGGTTCGGCACCTGAACATCATCGCAAAGCCGAATGCGATTTCGATGTCGAGAAGGCAGTCGCAGCCGCACAGTCCGAAATCCGCAAAATCGAAATACGCCAAACGGAGCTGACACAGACGATTGCGACATTGCGGAAGGAAGCTGTGAGCTTCGAGCGGCGCCTTCCGATGCTCGAAGAGCAGCTTGATACCGTATCCGGCGAGATCGACCGAGTCGTTGCGCCCAATTTGCGCCAGCTTAGAACAGCCTACAGGCAGTTGGCCGACAAGGATGGCGAGGTGCGCGAAGCGCTCGCGATACACCGCGGTCTATCGGACCTTGAGCAGCGCAAGGCCGCGCTGGAACGCGAGGGCGAAGTATCCGGCAACGGTGGCAACAGCCTCAGCGATGTCGACTTGCCGAGCTCGACCGCTGACAAGTTCGCCGGCATCGTCCTGTCCACCCTGAAAGCTTGGCATTTCCCTGAAATCGATCGCGTCCATTTCGATTCCAAGACGCGGGACCTTGTCATCAACGGCAAGAATAGGACCTCGTTCGGTAAGGGGCTTCGCGCCATCACCCAGGCAGCATTCACGGTCAGCCTTCTCCAGTACTGTCGACAGTTTGAAACCCCGCATCCGGGATTCATCGTTCTCGACTCTCCCTTGCTGTCCTACAGGGAGCCAGAGGGAGACGGCGACGATCTAAGAGGCTCCGATCTGAATTCGCATTTCTTCGAATTCCTAGCGAAGCTACAGGCCGACAGGCAGGTGCTCGTCGTTGAAAATACTGATCCTCCCGCGGAGATTCAGGCCTCTTTGCAATCGGTAAAATTCACCAAGATCGAAGGCGTGGGTCGCTATGGATTCTTTCCTATCGAGCCCGCGCCGCCAACCTAGGATGCAGGCTCGCAGCCGCCAGCGCAGCAACCCGAGCAAGGGCGTCGCCAGGGATCAGGCGCGGTTGACGCCGCGGTAGCGCGCGAAGCTTGTCCGGCCCGACGATCCGGCATTAGGTAGCAAAGACCACTGAGGGTTCGGTAAGTACCTGAATCCGAGAGGTTTCAGGCTCCTCGGTTCAAGAATTTCGATGACGCGTGGACGCCCCCGGCAGCCTCCCGAGGCCTTCGCATAGTGCGTGAGAGCCACTAGCGTTAGCTCGGCTCAGGCGAGAGAATGTCGAGCACTGGGCATTCGGGCGCGGTGCCGCCTTCGCAGCGGTCGATGGTCTGCCCAAGCAATCGTTCGAGTTTGCTGAGGTCGGCGATCTTTGCCCGGATATCGTCCAGGTGCTTCGTGGCGATCTCGCGAACCTCGCCGCACGGGGCGCGCTCCGGGCCGCCGAGCGCCAGAAGCGCCTTGATCTCGTCCGGGGTGAATCCGAGCTCGCGGCCGCGCCGGATAAAGGCCAGCACGCGCAGATGGTGCCGGTCGTAGACCCTGCGACCCCCCTCGGTGCGGGGCGGCGCGGGCAGCATCCCGACCTTCTCGTAGTAGCGGATGGTCTCGATGTTCACCCCGGTGAGCCGTGACAGCTCGCCGATGGGGAGCGTCCCGCCTCGCGAATGCGTGATCGCGTCCATCGAAAATGCCCTTGCTCCTGTAGCCACTACAGGATGCACGGTCGCTCCATCGACGTAAAGGAGATTGTTCGATGGGTGAATTGACCCGTGCTGAGCCAAGCGGGCTGGCAAGCCGGCAGGAGGGCGCGACCTCCGCAAGAGCCAGCCAAGGCCTGCTGGCGGCCGGAGGCATTCTTGCCGCACTCGGGGCCTCGTCCTGCTGCATCCTGCCCCTCGTGCTCTTCGGCCTTGGAGCGAGCGGGGCATGGATCGGCAACCTGACCGCAATGGCGCCCTACCAGCCGGTCTTCGTGGCCGTGGCGGTGGCCTTCCTGACCTTTGGCTTCTGGCGGGTCTATCGCCAACCCAAGGCCGCCTGTGCGCCCGGAGGCTCCTGCGCGCGGCCGGGATCGAGCCGCATCGCCAAGATCGGCCTCTGGGCGGCCGCCGCGCTCGTCCTGGCGGCCGTCACCTTCCCCTATACCGCCCCGCTGCTGATCACCCTCTGAGGAGACCTGAGATGAAGACCCTGTTTCGTATTGCCCTGACCGCCTCGGCCCTGATGCTCGCGGGTGGGGCCATGGCCGCACCGCGCACCGTCACGCTCAACGTCGAGAACGTGAGCTGCGCCACCTGCGCCCCGATCGTGAAGAGGGTGCTCTCCCGCATCCCGGGCGTCAGCCAGGTCACGGTGGTCGAGGACAGCGGCATGGCGACGGCGACCGTCACCTTTGACGATGGGAAGGTCACGCCCGAGGCGCTGACCCAGGCGACGACCAACGCTGGCTATCCGTCGACCGTGAAGGACGGGAAGAGTTCCTCTTGAACCACCACGCCCTCACCAAAACCGGCAAGAGGTCTTCCTCCCCGACCGCCCGCTGCTGCGAGCCGGACGGGAACACATGAAAGTTGAGACCATGAGTGACTGCTGCGGCACGGGCGCGAAGAACGGCAAGGACCGCTACGATCTGGTGGTCATCGGGGCTGGGTCGGCCGGGTTTTCCGCCGCCATCACGGCCGCCGAACAGGGGGCACAGGTTGCCCTTGTCGGCCACGGCACAATGGGCGGCACCTGCGTCAACGTCGGCTGCGTGCCCTCCAAGGCCCTGATCCGGGCCACCGAGGCGGTGCACCACGCCAACGCGGCCTCCCGCTTTGCCGGGATCGACGGCAACGCGCGGGTGGCCGACTGGCAGGCGCTGGTTGCCCAAAAGGACGACCTTGTCGCGAGCCTGCGCCAGGCCAAGTACGTCGACCTCCTGCCGGCCTACAACAACGTGGCCTATCACGAAGGCCAGGCGCGCCTCGTTGACGGGGGCGTGCAGGCCGGCGGCAAGCGCCTCGTCTCGGACCGCATCATCATCGCGACCGGGACGCGGCCGGCCCTGCCGGCCATCCCGGGCATCGCGGACGTGTCCGCGCTTGACAGCACGACGGCGCTGGCCCTGACCGAGTTGCCCCGCTCCATGATCGTGGTCGGCGGCGGCTACGTCGGGGCCGAGCTCGCGCAGACCTTCGCCCGTGCCGGAGTGGACGTGACACTGGTCTTCCGCAGCCGCCTCCTGCCGGAGGCCGAGCCCGAGATCGGAGCGGCGCTCGCCGGCTATCTCACCGACGAGGGCATCACGGTCATGGGCGACCTGACCTATGATTCCGTTCGCAGGACGGAGGAGGGGATCGCCCTCACCGTCCTCAGGGACGGGCAACCGCAAACCATCGGCGCCGAGCGCATCCTGGTCGCGACCGGCCGCGCCCCCAACACCGAAGGCCTTGGCCTGGCGGAGACGGGCATCGCCCAGACCCCCATGGGCGCCATCCTTGTCGACGACCGCATGCGCACCACCAGGGCCGGCGTCTACGCGGCGGGTGACGTCACGGGCAAGGACCAGTTCGTCTACATGGCCGCCTACGGCGCGAAGCTCGCGGCGAGGAACGCGCTCAACGGCGACAGCCTCCGCTATGACAATTCGGCCATGCCGGCGGTGGTCTTCACCGATCCGCAGGTCGGCAGCGTCGGGCTGACCGAAGCGCAGGCCCGCGCCGCCGGACATGACGTGCGGACCTCGGTGCTCGCCCTCGACAACGTCCCGCGCGCCCTCGCCGCCCGCGACACGCGGGGCCTGATCAAACTCGTGGCGGACCGTGGAACCCGCAAGCTGCTCGGGGCGCACATCCTGGCCCCCGAAGGCGCGGACAGCATCCAGACGGCGGCCATGGCGATCCGGGGCGGGCTCACAATCGACGCCCTGGCTGAGACGATCTTCCCGTATCTGACCACCGTCGAGGGGCTCAAGCTCGCCGCCCAGACCTTCGACAAGGACGTCAAGATGCTGTCCTGCTGCGCAGGATAGCGCCTGACCACCCCATGGAGGATCGAGCCATGAACAGCACCGTGAACCCCACACGAGAGGTTGCCGCGGAGATCCGGCCGGGCGTGCGGCGCCCGGACTGGTCGGCCGTGACCACGCCGGCCGCCCGACAGGCCCTCGCCGGACGCTCGGCGGCCCGTTCGGGCCTGCTCGACATGTGGTCACACGCGCTTGAGGTCAGCGAGGACATCGTCTGGCGGACCGTCCTGCGGCTCTACGCGGCCCAGGGGCGGCCTCCAAACGTCGACGAAATCGCCGCCGCGGCGGGGATCGACGGAAGCCGCGTCTCCGCGCTGCTCCGCAAGCTGCAACTGCGGGACCTCGTTGGCCTCAAGGCGGGATCGGACGCCATCTGGCTGGCCTATCCGTTCACCGAGCATGCGACCGGACACCGGGTCGAACTCAATGGGCATGTGCTGAATGCCCTGTGCGCCATCGACGCCCTCGGCGTCGCCGCGATGTACCGCACCGACGTCACGGTCGAGTCGCCGTGCCGCTCCTGTGGCGAGACGATCCGCGTCACGACAGCGGATACGGGCAGAGCACTGCGGAGCCTGTCCCATCCCGGGGCGGTCGTCTGGTACGACCTTGCCTACACCGACAGCGCGGCAGTCTCATGCTGCCCGGCGATCGCATTCTTCTGCTCCGACGGGCACCTGAAACGCTGGCTCGACAGCCAGGCGGTCCAGCGCACCGGAGCCCGTCTGGACATGAGCGAGGCTCTGGAGCTCGGCCGCGCGATCTTCGGGCCGGTCCTCAGCGAACCCGTGCCGGCGGTCGTGTGAGGGGGAGCGGCATCATGCGGGCCACGAGGTGCCCGCGCCGGCGGCCGTGAGGAAACCGATCCGGGCGCGCCACACGGGCGAGATGCCAGTTCACATCCGACAGACTCGCATCGTGCTAAGTCCGCTGGAAGCCGCCGTCGGCAGCAAGTAGCGGTCGGTTAACCTCTCACCAGCGTCGCGATCGACTCCGAGCGCTCGTCCTGCCATGAGCTCCGATCATGCATCGGCTCATATGACAGCACTGACCTGAACCGCGAGGCCTTCCCGGGCTGTCGACCGTTCCCGCTGTTTCGACCATGACAATCCCAATACCGGACCGGACTCCGAGCATGACCATGCCGCTCATCACCATTGGTTTCAGCTTCCCTGCCTTCGCCGGGGGCTGGGAAATACCGCTCTCCCTCGCATCGAGGGGAGCGCTGAGCCATGGAGAGGTCCGGCCAGCACTTCCTGCTTTCGCCCAAGGTCCGCGACCTGACGGTCACCGAACTCTCCCGCATCCAGGAGAGGACAGCCTACAAGTGGTTCCGGCAGGCCCGCTGGCCTGAGACGGACGGCGAGGCCTACTGCCCGCATTGCGGCAACCTGCGCTGCTACGAGATGACCCGGAGTCGTTTCAAGTGCTCCGCCAAGGAATGCGGCTCCGTCTTCACGGTGACGTCCGGAACGGCGTTCGCCTGGCGCAAGCTGCCGTTCAAGAAGATGCTCTTCGCGATCTGGTTCGTCGCCAACTCCGTCAAGGGCAAGGCTGCCCTCCAGCTCTCCCGCGAGCTCGGCGTGCAGTACAAGACGGCCTGGGTGCTCCTGATGAAGCTCCGCGAGACCGTGGCGTCGCGCCGCGACGAGATGGTGCTCGACGGCGAGGTCGAGATCGACGGCAAATATGCGGGCGGGCATGTGAGACCGGAAAATCGAGCGGAGGATCGTGTCGACCGACGCCTGAAGGAGAACCGGAGCCCCGACCGCCTCTGCATCCTCGCGATCCGGCAGCGGGGCGTGTCCGGCCGAACCTTCACCCGGGTCATTCGCGAGGAGGACGGTGATGCGGCATGGGCCGCGGTTCGGGATCACGTCTCCCGGAACGCGAAGGTCTTCGCCGACGAGCACGGGAGCTACAACGATGTCGTGGGTCTGAACCGCATGGGCCGGGTGAACCACTCCGAGGCGTATTCCTCGGAGGACGGCACGAACACCAACGTCGTCGAGAGCTTCTTCAGCCGCATCCAGCGGGCCTATGTCGGCATCCACCACCGCTTCTCGACGCGATATCTCGACTGGTACGCGGCCGACATCGCCTGGCGCGAGGATATGAGGCGCACGAGCAATGGCGGGCTAACGCGTTCCCTGCTCGGGCAGGCGCTGAAGCGGCCGACGTCGCGGTCCCTGTGCGGCTACTGGCAGGGCAACAAGCCGCCTGACCTGATCTGGGAAGGCAGTGCCGCGGCCTAGGCCGCGATCTCCCAGAGATGCTTTCGGCCATCGACGGTGCCCGCTTGGCGCACGCGGCCGCGCTTGGTGAGGGCGATCAGAGCAGCGGACACCTGCGTCAGGAAACGCGGCATGGACGGATCGTCCGCGTCTGCACCGTTGCGCTCTGCGATCCGGGAGGTGCAGTCCGCTGTTGAAAGCGGTTGCTCCGCCTCGCGGAGTACCTCGAGGATGGCCTCGTTCTTGTTGATCCGTGCGAATTCGGGAGGGAGCTGTTGGGCTGCCCTCGGCCGCTGCGGCTTCGTTGCCGCGGACCCCCGCGGTACGTGGGCCGGATCGTAGATCGCGATCACCTGGTCGATCGCCGAGACCTGTCCATCGATCGCCTGAATCCTGGCCTTCAATTCCTCGACCTCGCCGAGCAGCTCGGCGCGCTTCCGCTTCAGTTCCTCGTCAACTCTCACCTGCTCCCGCTCCGTCAAAAGGAGCCGGAAGCTACCAAAGAACCGGGATCAGATCTGGTGGTTTTTGCTACCTAATGCCGCGACGATCCGAACAGGACGACCTCGTAGCTCTCCGGCGCCTTGCCGGCGACCTCCATGCCGGGAGAACCCATCGGCATTCCCGGAACGGCGAGGCCCCGAGCCTGTGGCTTCTCGGCCAGGAGGCGCTTGACGGCGTCAGCCGGCACATGACCCTCGACCACGTAACCGGACACCTCCGCCGTGTGGCAGGAGGCAAGGTCGTCCGGCACGCCGAGGCGGAGCTTCACCTGGTCGACATCCGAGGATGTGATGACCTCGACGGGGAAGCCGGCGGCCTTCATGTGCTCCACCCAGCCACCGCAGCAGCCGCAGTTCGGATCCTTGGTCACGATCATCTTCGGCAGGGTGGCCTGCGCAAAGGCTCGTTCGGCCATCATCGCGGCGCCAGAGGTTCCGAGAACGGCGAGGAAGCTGCGGCGGTTGAGCATGAGCATCTCCTTCAGGCTGCGACCGGGGTATAACCGGCCTTGGCGACCAGAGCCTTGATGGATGCCAGGTCGCTGCTCCCGCGGACGGACACCAACTTGGAAGCCGGATCGGCTTCGACCTGCGTGCCGGGCAGGCCCGTCTCGATCGCGTTCTTGATCGTGCCAGCGCAGTGACCGCAGGTCATGTCCTCGACCCGCAAGGTCAGGGCATTCGGATCACGTTCGGCCGCCTGGTCCGGCCGGGAGGAGTGGTTGTTGCATCCGCACATGGAATGATCTCCGTTTCTCATCGACGATGAGAGCAGTCTGCACCTTCCCATGATGGTAAGGTCAAGTGGCGTTTCATCACGACGCGCCGATGTCGCGACGGCACGTACCTTTCGAGGGCGCTCTTGCGAAGGCGGACAACCCCGTGTCCGCCCGTTTTCATTGGTTCGGAGCAGGACTGACCTCGTTGCGAGCCAGGCTCCATCCGGGCTGGCGCATCAGTGCTTGTTCGGGGTGTCGTCGTCAGCACCATCGGATCCGCCGGGCATCATGGCACCGCCGGGTCCCATCATTCCCCGCCCCATCATGCCTTGCCCCATCATGCCTCGGCTGCCCATCCGGACGAGGACCGGCAGCCGCCGCTTCTGGGCCTCGTCGAGGGTCGCGTGGAGCGGCGCGGCAGCGTCCGCGAGTTTGCGCATGGCGTCGGATCCCTGGCTCATATGATCGGCCATGGTGCGCAGCATGCTCACCGGATCGTTTGCCGTCGTCCCTCCTGTCTGGCGCATGGCCTGCATATGGCTGAGGTGAAGGGTCGCCAGATTCCGGAGCGCGGTTTCGACAGGGGGCCATAGCTTTTCCTGGTCGGCGGTCAGCCTCAGCCCGGCATGGATGGACGCGATATGGGCTTCGGCGAAGGCACTCATATCCTCGGTCGAGAATTGGCCCATCATCCCTTGGCTGCCGCCGGGCATGCCTTGACCCTGCATCATCTGGCCCATGGGCATCGGCATTCCGGATTGGCCGGGCATCGCCTGAGGTTTTCCCGGCGCTGTGGATTGGGCCTGCGCCTTGGGGGCATTACCTGGATGGTGCGGGTCACTGGAAGTCGGCGCCTGGGCCAGCGTGGGCCCGGCAAGGGTAACCAGGACGGTCGCGAGAACGGACATCTTCATGGCAGTGTCTCCTTTGAGCGGTCAAAAAGGGCAAGAACGGCGTCGGCGCAGCTTTCGCGGAATGGCCGCAGGCAGCGCCGATCAGGTTGCGTCGGGCGCAGCCATTGGTCCCGGGGCCGCAAGGGCCCCAATGTTCTCGGCCGGGCCGCAGACGGCCCGGCCTTGGGCGGTCACTCCCGCTTGTCGTGGTGGCCGTGGCCGCCGTGCATGAACAGATGCATCAGGGGGCAGGCCAGCAGCAGGAGGTAGGGCAGTGCGGTCACGATATGACCGCCGTGGTTCGCGAGGAGGTAGATGCCGAGAGCGGCCAACGCGAGCGAGCAGACCCAACCCAGGGGCGTGTTGATCAGCAGGGTCCGCCAGGTTCGTGGCGACTCGGGGGCAGGAGTCGGTGTGGTGGGCATGTCGATCTCTCCCGGTGCGGAGCGTGCCGATCTTGGACGTTGCTTGCGAACGGCGCCTTGAGCGAAATCAAGCGGGGTACCGGAAAGGCTCGTTCCGCCCACCCGGTCTGCTCCCGCTTCCTGACACCTAGCGGGCGGCGATGCCGTTCGGCCCCTTTCCGACCGGATAGGACTTCCCGGCCGAGAGGCTGCCGAGATCGATCGCGGAGATGGTGTTCGCGTAGGTGTTCGTGACGTAGGCCGTGCGACCGTCGCGAGCGATGACGATGCCGTGCGCTCCCTTGCCGACCGTCACGTTCCGGATCAGCTTGCCGTCCTCGATCGCGACGACCGACACCCGGTTGTCCGGTTTCGCCGCCGAGCCCTGGTTCGCGACCAGGGCGGCCTTGCCGTCCGGCGTAACGTAGACCTGCACGGGTCCGTTTCCGACGGAGGCCTTCCGCAGCACCTTGCGAGTGTCGACGTCGATGATGGCGACCTTGTCCTCGCCGTTGAGCGAGACCACGAGGATGCGGCCGCTCCGGTCGAACGCGACCTGGACCGGCCGCTTTCCGACGGAGATATGCATGGCCTTCTCCGGATTGCGCGTATCCACCAACGAGACCGTGTCGCTCTTCATGTTGGCGACCGCGAGCAGGTTTCCGTCCGGCGATAGGCGCAGTCCATGCGGGTAGTTCTGCACGGGGATGCGACCGGTTACCCTACGCCCCGGGATGTCGACCACCACCACCGAGTTGGTTTCGGCGTCGGTCAGATAGGCGAAATGCCCCTGTGCGTCGGGAACGACATGCGCCGGATGCCCTCCCACGGTCACGACCTGCGGCGCGCCGGGCGCGTCGCCAGCGACGTCCATGAGAACGAGTTGCCCGCCTGCGGAGCCGTGAGCCGCGTGGCTGCCGGACTGTGCCGCAGGCATGCCGGTCGCCAGGATGAGGCGGCCATCGGCGGTGACGTCGACGTTGTGCGGCGAGATCGGAATCGCCGCGGTGGTGGTTTTCGAGGTCTGCGAGTCGATGATTGAGAGGCTCTGCCCGTTCTCATTGGCAACGACGATCGTGTCGGCCCGGGCGCTGGCGGCACCAAGGGATGTGACGAGGGCGAGTGCAATCTGGGTTCCGCGTGCGAACATCGCATTGTCCTTCCGAATTCGAATTGAACAGGGTCCCGGTGCCCACGCAGGCCGCGACATCACGGAAGCGGCGGGGTCGGGATTCGGTTGGGTTACGCGATGGATTTTGGCGGTTTGAATCGCACCTCCGGGATTGCCCCGGCCAGCATCAGGTCATTCCCGGGCTGGAGGCAGATGGCTTCGGGCCATCCCGGGAAAGGGGCACCGGCACGGATCATCGCCGGGGGAACGACGAGGCAGCTCGAGGAAGCGCCGAGACAATCCTGGTCACAGGAAGGGCCGCCCGCCGTTCCCTCGGCGCTGTCTTGATCCGCGTTACGGCCGTGATGGATGGAGGCCGCCGCCGGGTCGACGTGCCCATGCTCCATGACCAACGACAGGTGCGTGGCAGGACCGGGCGCCGAAAAGGCAGGCGTCGCCATGCGACCGACCACGAGAACCATCGCGGCGACCGCGAGGAGCATGGCCATCAGCGGAGACAGAGCTTTTTTGCGACGCCTCTTCATTGCAGGAAGTCTACCCGGTTGGCGGACCGAAACCTTGCGCTGCATCAAACAGTCGGACGGACCGGGCGGCTCCCAATGGAACTGCCCGGCCCGGCAACTACAGTCGTACCGCGCGCAGGCGGATCGCGTTGCCGATCACGCTGACCGACGACAGTGCCATCGCGGCCGCCGCGATGATCGGCGACAGCAGGATGCCGAAGAACGGAAACAGCACTCCCGCCGCCACGGGCACGCCGAGCGCATTGTAGATGAAGGCGAAGAACAGGTTCTGGCGGATGTTTCGCATCACGGCCTGCGACAGCCGTCGCGCCCGCACGATTCCGGTGAGGTCGCCTTTCAGCAGGGTCACGCCCGCACTTTCCATCGCCACGTCGGTGCCCGTGCCCATGGCGATGCCGACATCCGCCGCCGCCAGCGCCGGCGCGTCGTTGACGCCGTCGCCCGCCATGGCGACCACCCTGCCGTCTGCCTTGTAACGCTGGACCACGGCACTCTTCTGGTCGGGCAGGACCTCGGCCTCGACCTCGTCGATTCCGAGCCGCCTGGCGACCGCCTTCGCGGTGGTCCAGTTGTCGCCGGTGAGCATCACGACCCGGATGCCTTCCGCCCTGAGCCCGGCGAGCGCCTCCGGCGTCGAACTCTTGACCGGATCCGCAATTGCGATGGCACCCGCCACCTTCCCGCCGATTCCGGCGAAGATCACCGTGGCGCCGTCCTCGCGCAACTTGTCCGCCTGCTCCG
This sequence comes from Allobosea sp. 67-29, assembly GCF_001898115.1. Taxonomy (GTDB): domain Bacteria; phylum Pseudomonadota; class Alphaproteobacteria; order Rhizobiales; family Beijerinckiaceae; genus Allobosea. The sequence continues at coordinate 150,385 of NZ_MKSQ01000023.1, forward strand.
CCAGGCGAGCTGGATCGATGCCATGCTCGGTCAGGAAGGCCGCGTTGCCGAGCACGACGCGCCGTCCCTCGACGGTACCCAGCGCTCCCTTGCCGGTGGGCGAGTCGAAATCGGCGACCGGCGCGGTGGCGATACCCTGCTTGTCGGCGGCCGCGACGATGGCCAGCGCCAACGGATGCTCGCTTGCCCGTTCCACGCTGGCTGACAGGCGCAGGATTTCGGCTTCGTCAAAACCCGGAGCCGGAACCACGGCAGTCACGGATGGCTTGCCCTCCGTGAGGGTTCCGGTCTTGTCGACCACGAGGGTGTCGACCTTCTCCATGTGTTCCAAGGCCTCGGCATTCTTGATCAGAACGCCCGCCTGGGCGCCGCGGCCGACCCCGACCATGATCGACATTGGCGTGGCGAGACCAAGCGCGCACGGACAGGCGATGATGAGGACCGCGACGGCCGCAACGAGGCCGTAGGAGAACCGCGGCTCCGGACCCCAGAACGCCCACGCGATGAAGGCGAGTGCCGCAATGCCGATGACCGCGGGCACGAAGTAGCCCGAGACGTGATCGGCCAATCGCTGGATCGGGGCGCGGCTGCGCTGGGCCTCCGCCACCAGTTGGACGATCCGCGACAACATCGTGTCGTGCCCAACCTTCTGCGCCTCGATCACGAGTCCGCCGGACTGGTTCATCGTGCCCCCGATGGCCGCGGCCCCCGCTTCCTTGGTGACCGGCATCGACTCGCCCGTGACCATCGACTCGTCGACCGCGCTGCGTCCCTCGACGACGACGCCGTCGACCGGGACCTTCTCGCCCGGCCGCACCCGCAGACGGTCGCCGACCTGCACGGTGTCGAGCTGGACCTCCTGCTCGGTGCCGTCGGGCATGATCCTGCGGGCCGTCTTGGGCGCGAGGTCGAGCAGGGCGCGAATGGCCCCGCTGGTGCTCTCCCGTGCCCGCAACTCGAGGACCTGCCCGAGCAAGACGAGAACCGTGATGACGGAGGCCGCTTCGAAGTACACGGCCACCGAGCCGTCATGACCTCGGAACGCAGCCGGGAAGATCCCGGGCGCCAGCGTCGCCACCATGCTGTAGACCCAGGCCACGCCCGTGCCCATGGCGATGAGGGTGAACATGTTGAGGTTGCGCGAGACCAGGGACTGCCAGCCGCGCTCGAAGAACGGCCAGCCGGCCCACAGCACGACCGGTGTCGCGAGCAGCATCTGGATCCAGTTCGAGGTCTGCTGGCCGACATAGTGGCCCAGACCTGTCAGGTGACCGCCCATTTCCAACACGACCACGGGCAGGGAGAGCGCGAGTCCGATCCAGAACCGGCGCGTCATGTCGATCAGTTCGTGGCTGGGGCCGGTCTCCGCCGTCGCGAGCACCGGTTCGAGCGCCATTCCGCAGATCGGACAAGAGCCTGGTCCCACCTGTCTGATCTGGGGATGCATCGGGCAGGTGTAGATCGTGCCTTCCGGCACGGGTTCCGCCGTCCGGGCCGCCGCTGGCTCGACGTATTTGGCGGGCTCCGCCATGAATTTCGACTGGCAGCCGGAGGAGCAGAAGTAATAGGGCTTGCCCCCGTACTGCGCCCGGTGCGTCGTCGCGTGCGGGTCGACCGTCATCCCGCAGACCGGGTCCTTTACCTTCCCGGCTTCTCCCTCGTGCTCATGATGATGTCCCCCATGGGCGCCATGGTCATGATGATGGCCATGGCCCTTGCTGGTTGGGGTGTCGGTCATGACGGTTCTCCGCATATGCATCGATGAGCTGACGCAAGGTTGAGGATTCCCATGATGGGAAGGTCAAGTACTTGCCTCCGGGGCCTCTACATCGACGCGATCGAGGCGGATCTCGACCTCGGTGAACCACCCCAAGGCTTGCTCCACCCAGGTGTCCCGAATGGCCGATCCGGCGCAAGCAAACCGGGAAATGCCTGCGCCCCGGATCGGCCGTTTAGGTTACTTCGCCTTTTGAAGCTTGGTGACCGTGATCTGGCCGTTGACGCGGTCGGCGTCGAACTTGATCTTGTCCCCGGCCTTCAGCCCTTTGAGCATGGCGGGATCGCCAGCCCGGAACACCATGGTCATGGCGTCCATGTCGAGGTTCTTGATGGCGCCGTGGTTGATGGTGAGCTTGCCCTGAGCCTCGTCGACCTTGGTGACGGTGCCGCTGACCGACTGGGCGGCAGCCGGTAGCGCGACCATCAGGAATGCGAGGGTGGCGGTGGTCTTCAGCATGGGATGATCCTTTCCTCTGACGCTTACTTGACGATGATCTTGCCGGTCATGCCGGCTTCCCGATGGCCGGGGATCAGGCAGGAGAAGTCGAACTCGCCCGCCTTGGTGAAGGCCCAGACGATCTCGCCGGTCTTCTTCGGCGCGAGCCGCTTGGCGTTCGGATCGTCATGTTCCATGTCGGGGTTCTTCTGCATCTCGATGGCATGCTTGAGGTTCTCCTCCAGCGTGGCCAGCACGAGTTCATGGTCGAGTTCGCCGTTGTTGCGAAGCTGGAAGCGAATCTGCTCGCCGCGACGCACCTCGATCCGGTCGGGGATGAAGGCCATCTTGCCGTCCTTCTCGCTCATCACGACCTGGACGATCCGGGCCGGTTTCTTGGGATCGCCCGCCTTGCCGTAAGCCGCCTCGTCGCCATGGCTGTGGCCGGCCGCGCCGGGCCCGGCAAACGCGGCGCCAGCCGACATCAAAAGTCCGATCGCGGCAAATTTGAACGGTGCTGTCTTCATCTCTATCTCCGGAAGTGAATGTTCTGCGTCAGTGGTTGGAATGCGGGCTCTTGGCGGCGGGGCGCGGCTTGCCGTCGGGTCCGAGGCTCGGCTTACGCGGATCCTTCACGCGCCATTCGGTCGCATCGAGGCCGCTATCGGGCGATTTTGCGCGCGGCGCCTCGCTCAGCTTCTCGCCCTTGAGTTCGTAGGCGACGGTTCCTTCGGGGTGCTTGAACCAGCCGGGGTCCTTGTAGTCGTTCTTCGCCAGCCCCTCGCGGACCTTCACGACCGAGAACATGCCGCCCATCTCGACGGCGCCGAACTGGGCGAAGCCGGTCATCATCGGCAGGGTATTGTCCGGCAGCGGCATCTCCATCGAACCCATCTCGCCCATGCCGTTCGACCCCATCGGCATGTAGCCCGGCGCGATCTTCGCGATGCGCTTCGCCAGGTCCTTCTTGTTCACGCCGATATAGGTCTTCACCGAGTGGCCCATGGCGTTCATCGTGTGGTGCGACTTGTGGCAATGGATCGCCCAGTCGCCCGGCTCGTCGGCGACGAAGTCGAAGGCGCGCATCTGGCCGACGGCGCAGTCGATCGAGACCTCGGGCCAGGCGGCAGCGGGATCGACCCAGCCGCCATCCGTGCCCGAGACCTTGAACTCGTAGCCGTGCATGTGGATCGGGTGGTTGGTCATGGTCAGGTTGCCGAAGCGGATGCGGACCTTGTCGTCCTTGCCGACGACGAAGGGATCGATGCCGGGGAAGACCCGGCTGTTCCAGCACCACATGTTGAAGTCGGTCATGGTGTTGACCTTCGGCACGTAGGACCCGGCCTCGATGTCGAAGGCGTTGAGCAGGAAGACGAAGTCGCGGTCGACGCGGCGGAACGCCGGATCCTTCGGATGGACCACGAAGAAGCCCATCATGCCCATCGCCATCTGGACCATCTCGTCCGAATGCGGGTGGTACATGAAGGTGCCGGAGCGCCGGAGCTGGAATTCGTAGACGAAGGTCTTGCCCGGCGGGATATGCGGCTGGGTCAGCCCGCCGACGCCGTCCATGCCGTTGGGCAGGCGCTGGCCGTGCCAGTGAACGGCCGTGTTCTCCGGCAGCTTGTTGGTGACGTAGATGCGGACCTTGTCGCCTTCGACCGCCTCGATGGTTGGCCCCGGCGACTGGCCGTTGTAGCCCCACAGATGGGCCTTCATGCCCGGGGCGAGCTCTCGCACCACCGGCTCGGCGACGAGATGAAACTCCTTCCAGTCGCCGTTCATCCGCCAGGGCAGGGACCAGCCGTTCAGGGTAACGACCGGCTGGTAGTCCGGCCCCGTGGTCGGCACGAGCGGCGACTGCGTCGTCGCGTCCTTCATGGTCGGGGCCTCGGGCACCGCCGCGAAGGCGGTGCGCCCCGAAACGGCGGTCGCACCGGCCAACACGAGCCCGGACGAACCGATGAAGCCTCTGCGGGATAGGGATGTCATCTCGGAAAGCTCCTTCAGTGCCCGCCAGCGGCGTCACCGCCGGCAGCCGCCGCGGTGACCGTGGCGCCGCCGCCCCCGCTGCCGCCACCGATCAGCGCGTGCTTGAAGTCGGTATGGGCGATCCAGAAGTCACGCCGGGCGTTGATCGCCGCGACGTTCGACAGGATGCGGTTCCGAGCGTCGGTAATCAGATCGGTCACGTCGTTCAGCATGCCGCTGTATTGCAGCAACGACTCGTCCTGGATGATCTTCCGAAGCGGCAGCACGTTGTTCTGGTACTGGCGCGTGATGTCGTAGTTCGCCCGATAGGCGGTATAGGCCTCGCGCGCCTCGGAGCGGATATTGACCGCCTTTTCCGCCAACTTGTTGGCAGCCTGCATGTAGGTCTGCTCGGCGAGGGCGACCTTCGACTGGCCGAAATCATAGATCGGAATCTCGATCTCGAGTTCCAGTGTCTTGCTGCGGCTCGACTCGCGCTCGACATGGCCATGGTCGTTGATGACGCGTCCACGATCATAGGTGCGGCGGCCGAGCAGGTCGACATCGTTGACGAAGCGCGTCGCCTGGGTGAGCCCCAAGGACTTCGCCAGAACGTCGAGTTCGGCGCGCGCGACGCGCAGATCGATCCGCTTGCGCAGAGCTTCCGCTTCGACCGCCTTCACCGATTGCAGCTTCGGAAGGGGAGGCAGGCTGCCAAGCTGGAATTTGAGATCGTCGCCCCAGAGCCCAAGCTGGCGGACGAGGCGCTCGCGTTCCTGTCGCTGCTGCTGGCGCGCCTGTGCGAGCTGCACCGTCAACTCGGCTTCGAAGGCGTATTCCCGCGCCTGGTCGAGCTTGTTGACGCCGCCGGTTTCGCCGAGCCGCTTGAAAAGCTCGGAGGCAGCGTCGGCGGAAGCCTTGGCCTCCTGATAGAACGTGACCTGGGCGTTGGCGGCGACCGCCCGATAATATTGGCGGCGGGTATCCGCCGCCAACCTGAGCACCGCTTCGGCGGCACGCAGTTGTGCCGCCTGGAAGCGATCCTGAGCGATCTCCGCTCGGGCAGGCAGTGTCGCAAGCGCCAACAAACTCCCCGCGATCTGTCGTTCGATCTCGATCTCGAAGCGGCCGGAGAGCTTGGAGATGCCGAAGCTCGGATTGGGGGGCAGGCTGGCCGCAACCATCTGGGCCTCGGCCATGCCGAGCTCATTGAAGGCGGCCTGAAGGCCCCGGTTGTTGAGCAAGGCTATCTGCACGGCTGCATCCGCCGTCAGCGGCTTGCGCAGGAGTTGATCGACCCGGGCCTTCGTCGTGAGCTCCGCTTGATCGTCGCCGATCTTGACCACCTGCTTGCCGATATCGGCATAGGTTGCGGACTGGATTGCCCCCATGCCGCCGTCGGCCGAGAAGCTGGCGCAGCCTCCGAGAAGCGCGGCCGCCCCGATGAGCAGGGTCCAGCGCAACGAGCGGCGGCCGATCGGTAAGGTCGAAGGAAGCAAGGTCGGCCTTTCGGGGTCGGCTGGAAATCGTGGAATGAACGAAGCGGTCGGCTGGTCAGGCAAGGTCATGACTTCGGTCCGACCTGGCGGTTGAGTTCCTTCCAATCCTTGGGCTCGGCCGGGCGGAAGGTGGAAGCACCGGCCGTCACGCTGCGATAGGCGACGGCGGGAACGCGGACGTTCGGATCGGCAGGTCGCGCCAGATGGTCTGGAACCGTGGCGGAGCAGGCACCGAGTGCCAGACCTACCGCCATCAGCAACGGCACCTTCATCAAGCTCACGATTCGGCTCCCTGTCATGATGCAACAGGGGTAACAGCGGCCGTCCGTCGGTGTCCGTTACAAATTGTTTCAATCCGGCAGGCGGCACTCCCTTCCGGGCGCGCTATACAAGTCCGGCTCGGCAGAAGCCGAGGCGCATTGCGGACTGGAATCGACGCGCGTGACGAACACGGCTTCCGAAGACCACGGGCATATCCTGGTTGTGGATGACGATCCGCAGATCAGGCTGCTGGTCGCCCGTTTTCTCCAGCGCTACGGCTACCAGGTCACCGGGGCTCCGGACGGGCGCGTCATGATGGATGTCATGGCCCACTCCGCCATCGACCTGATCGTGCTCGACCTGATGCTGCCCGGTCGCTCCGGCATCGAGCTTTGCCGGGACATCCGGGCGACCTCGCAGCTTCCGATCGTAATGCTGACGGCTCGCAGCGAAGAGAGCGACCGGATCATGGGATTCGAAGGCGGGGCGGACGACTACGTCACCAAGCCCTTCAGTCCGGGCGAGCTGCTCGCCCGGATACGCGCCGTGCTGCGTCGGTCACGCGCCGCGCGCGGTCCGGCCGAAGCGAGTCCGAGCGAGGCGGTCAGCTTCGACGGTTGGCGCGTGGATCTGCGTCGGCGTGAACTGGTTTCGCCGAGCGGCACGCTGATCGATCTCTCTACGGGCGAGTTCGACCTGCTCGTTGCCTTCGTCGAGCACGCCAATCGCGTCCTGTCGCGGGAGGCGTTGATGCAATTCGCCAAGGCGCGGACGAGCGGCGATCCGTTCGATCGCACGATCGACGTGCAGATCAGCCGCCTGCGCCGCAAGCTCGAGGCCGATGCCCGCGGGGGGCAGTTGATCAAGACGGTGCGCGGCGCCGGCTACATCTTCACGTCCCAGGTCGATCATCGGGAAGGACGATCCTCTTGAGACGCCCGGCGAAATTGCTTTGGCCGGATACGGTCGCCAGCCGCGCCATCCTGATCCTGGTGGCGGCGCTGCTCGCCTTTCATCTGCTGGGCTATTGGGCCTATCGCGTCAGCGTGGAGAATCTCGCGACCCTCGGGCAGGATCGCGGCCTGGCCGAGCGCATCGTCTCGATCAAACGGGTGATCGCAGGCCTTCCGGAGGCGCCGGACCGCGACCGCGTCGCCCACGATCTGTCGAGCGCAAGCCTGGAAGTGCATTGGAGCAAGGTCAGCCTGGTCCTCGGCAGCGCTCCGGGAACGGAGAGGACGCGAACGATGGAGGCGCGGCTCGAGACGCTCGCGCCCGAACTCGCCGCGGAATCCTTCAGGGTCGGTTTCGCCGACGACGGAGCGCTGGCAGCAGGCGAGGCGGACGCCTATCGGCACATGATGCTGGTTTCGGTGCGGCTCGATGACGGTTCCTGGGTGAATTTCTCCTCTTCCGCCCTCGGAGTGAACCAACATGCCGACTGGAGCGTCATCGCGGCGACGATCTGCTTCGGGGTCGGCATCGTCGTCGTCGCGCTGCTTCTGTTGCGCTGGGCGACGCGTCCTCTGAAGGATCTCGCCCTCGCGGCCGAGCGCTTCAGCCTGGATCAGGCGCCGCAACCCCTCTCCGAGGGTGGCCCGGCCGAAGTGCGCCGTGCCGCCCGCGCCTTCAACACCATGCGGGAGCGGATCCAGCGCCTCGTTGCCGAGCGCATGCAGGCCATGGCCGCGGTGTCGCACGACCTGCGCACCCCGATCACCAGGCTTCGGCTTCGTTCGGAACTGCTTGACGATGAAGCCACGCGAGGCCTCATCGACGCGGATCTCGGCGAGATGGAAGCGATGATCGACTCGACGCTGGAATACCTTCGCGGTGGCGTTTCCAGCGAAGCCATCCGGTTGATCGACCTCGCGTCGGTCATCGAGACGATCGTCGACGAGCATGTCGACCTGGGGCACGACGTCTCACTGGCGGGCATCACATCCGCCCCCGTCTCGGGGCGCTTTCTGTCCCTGAAACGGGCATTCTCGAACATCATCGGCAACGCGATCAAATACGGCGCGAAAGCCCAGGTCATGATCGCGGACATCGGCGATAGCCTCGTCATCACCGTGGAGGATGAGGGCCCCGGAATCCCGGAGACCGATATGGAGCGGGTGTTCCATCCTTTCGTCAGGCTTGAGGAATCCCGGGGGCGCGAGACCGGCGGGACCGGCTTGGGGCTCACCATCGCGGCATCCGTGATCCGCACTCACGACGGGAAGATCGATCTGGCCAATCGAGCCTCCGGCGGCTTGCGCGTCATGATCACCTTGCCGAAGGCCAAGCCCCAGGGGGCGATCACGGCGAGATCGCCGAACTCCGTCGAGCTTGCGAAGCTCGGGGTCTCGGATCGAGCAGAGCGATCGCTGGCGGCCAAGAACTAGGCAGCCTGATCGGGAAGGCCCCGCTGCCGCGATATCGCGGCGGGTCTTGACCTTGCCGTCGTGGGAGGGCGCACGGTTCCGGATCTTCAGCGAAAGAGGTCGCCATGACCATCAAGAAGCGGAAGCTCGAAACAGTCGCCCTTGCCGCCCTGAAGCAGGCCATCACGGAAAACAGGCCAGATGTCGCAGAGTTGTTCTTGCAGGCTCTGGAGGTCCTGGCTTCGGCACCCGAGGCGTTCAGGGGACGGTCATCGTCACGGTCGAACGGACGGCACCGTTGATCCATCCGGCATCCTCCCACGCAGGGATCGACGCCGTCGTAATCCTCCTGCGGTGGAATGTCCGGAACGGCGTCGGTCCCTTGCCGAAGGTTGACCCGGGAGGGCTTGGAGGAGAGAGGTTCGCGATGATCGATTTCGAGATCGAAGCCGATGATATGGGGTCGCTTGGCGGCCTGGATGAACGAGATTCCGCGCGCGACTCCCTGCCTCATGCGTGACCGCGAGCGCCAGGAAGTCGAAGCAGCACTGCCGGAATCTGGTTTACATCAAGGCGGTTTCGTCACGGGGCGTCCTACAGCCGACCTCTTATCGCCTCCATCTGCTGGATCTCCTCGCGTTGTGCCTTCGTGATCGCCTCGCACAACCTCTTCAGATCCAGATTGGCGAGCTTCGCCTCACGGCACATGAGGATCGCGCCGGAGTGATGCGGGATCATCGAGTCGACGAACTGGCGATCATCGATCAGGGTCTGGCTTCGCGTTGCGTAGAGCGATGCGACCGTGAGCAACGCAAGGGCGACGTAGTGAACGACGTTGGCGCTCTTGTTCGGGAACATGCCCGGCATCGTCGCCAGCATGAGGATGCCCATCGGCGCCCACATCGTGATCGCCATGTAGAACATGTTCAGATTGTTCCGGAAGTCGCGCCAGCCGTCGATCATCGAGAACATCACGACGTACATGACGATCAGGCCGAGGATCATGTTCAGCCAGAACATCAGATAGGGTCTGCCATGCGAGCCGTGACCGCCTTGCGAAGGGCTGCCGTGGGCCCGGTGGTGGTTCTGCATATCCGTCTCCACTCGGCGTGAAAGCGGACGGTTGCCACACCCGTCGCGATGAGAACGAAGGTGGCCAGCGCCCGCAGAAGGCAAGGGCTACTTGCCCTTGGCTTTCAGCCACTGCTCGATCGTTTCGACCTCGCGCTGTTGACTGCTGACGATTTCACCCGCCAGCTTTTTGACCGATGGGTCCGTGCCGTTCGCGAGTACGATCTTGGCCATCTCGATCGCACCTTGGTGGTGAGCCTTCATCTGCGTCATGAAATCGACGTCGGCATCGCCCGTGAAGGTCGTCGGCATGGACTGCATCATATGCATCATCGCCGCCTTGTATTCTTTGGTCGACGCGGAGTCCGATGCATCCGGCATCATCATCTTCATGGGCATGCCGTGGCCCGTATCGGGCTTGGGAGCTGGCTGGGCGAAAGCGACGGTCACGATCGATGCCGCAAGGCAAGCAATCACTGTGAGGTGTTTCATGTGAGTACTCCCGGGATAAGGAGGGGAGCGGCTATGCCGCCATCTTCCGGCAACTTTCGGCACACCGCCGACAAGCCCGGACGCAGTCGTCCATATCTCCGATCCGTTCGCATTCGTTGGCGCAGTCTTCGCAGATATCGGCGCACTCGGCGCAGAGATGCTTGTGATGCCGCGAGCCGATGATCATGACCTGGGCGCTGGCACGACAGGTCTCGGCACAGGCGAGCATCAATTGGATGTGATCCGGGCTGGCATGGTCGCCACCGAGCTTGAGGCAATGGTTGGTGCTCATGCCCAGGCAGGCCTGGTAGCAGCGCAGACACTCGTCAATGCATGCCTGCATCTCGGGGGACGGTTGGTGCACGATCGTTCTCCTTGAGCCTGTCGCCATTGCGTTGAAGGGCTACTGGGGGAAGACGCGTGCGACCATGAGGAGTTCCTGTCTGCAACAATCTGTAACAATGCGCCGCCGGACACGCGCGAGGGTTATTGACGGGGCGCAACGACGATGGTCGAAGGCCCGGCGATGACGAACTGTTGAAAGTTCCATCCTTCCTCTGTTTTGGCCGCTGTGCCATTTTCGGTGTCATGACGCTTCGGCTCGTTGCGCATTGTCTGATTCTGGCCCTGTTCGTCGCGGCCACCACGTTGGCTGCCTTCGTCAGCCCGGCGAGCGCCGGATTCGAGCGGGCCGATACCGTTGAAATGGCGATGCCGATGGACGGCGGCGCCATGCCGTGCTGTCCGACGGATCACGACAAGGCCAAGGACTGCACGACCAACTGTCCCGCGTTGAGTTTCTGCCTGGCGAAGTGCTTTGCCAGCGAGCCGGCGTCGTTCGTCACGCTCGCCAGGGCGTTCGTCGCCGAGCTCAGCCTGTCGGGAGACGAGGCCACGCGTCAGTCTCGTCCGTTCGAGCCACCCGCGCGACCTCCACGAAGCTGAGCATCGTCAGCGCGAATTGCGCTGGATTCGTCCGCACGGAACTTCCGGGCGGACGGTGAGCCGTGGCCAGGGCCACGTCTGAGGCTGTGCGCCCATGCGGCAGCCTGATGCACTCAGGACTACGAACATGACCCTCATCAACACGTTGCGCGTGCTTGCCGCAGCGCTTCCGCTCGCCGCCGTTTCGCTCCCGGCGCTCGCGGACATCAAGGATTACGAGTTCCGGCTCGTCCAGAACGAGATCAAGCAGGGCAACGGCGTCGTCGTCGCCGTGACGCTCATCGACAAGCGTTCGGGCAAGCCCGTCCCGGACGCGGTGATCTTCGCCCAGCGCATCGACATGGCACCCGACGGGATGGAGATGATGGCCTCGCTGATCGAGACGATGCCGTCGACCGAGCCGGGCACCTACCGCTTCAAGACGAACCTGACGATGGCCGGCGGTTGGCGGCTCTCGCTCGGCGCCAAGGTACAGGGCGAAACCGGCGCGCTCGAAAACAAGCTGATCCTCAAGGCCGTGCCATGAAACCCATCGCCCTCACGGGCCTCGCTCTTGCCGCCATTCTGGCGGCGGGAGGTGCGGGCTACTGGGCCGGACATCGCGGCCTTGCCGTCGGCTGGCGTGGTTGGCTCGGCATCGAAGGTTCGCTCGCGGCAAACGAGCCCGTCGGAACCGGTCCGGTCATCTACTATCAGGACCCGGACCGGAAGCCTGTCTATTCGGCACAGCCGCGCCAGACCGTGGACGGCAGGCCCTTCACGGCCGTCCACGCCAGCCAGGACGTCAGCTTCGAGGTGAAGCCTCCGAGCGAGGAGCGGACGGCGCAGGCCGACCCGAAGCGCGTCCTCTACTACCGCAATCCCATGGGGCTTCCGGATACGTCCCCGGTGCCGAAGAAGGACTCGATGGGGATGGATTATCTCCCCGTCTACGAAGGCGAGGGAAACGAGGACGGCGTCATCAAGCTCTCGCCCGGGCGCATCCAGCGCAGCGGCGTGCGCTCCGAACCTGTCCGGCGTCAGAGCATCGTCCAGACGATTCACGTGCCCGGCGTGGTCCAGCTCGACGAGCGACGGGTTTCGGTCGTGACGATCCGAGCTGATGCCTTCGTGCAGGAGGTGGCGCCGATCACGACGGGCGACCGGGTCACGAGAGGCACGCGACTGGCGCGGATTTATTCGCCGGAGATCAGCACCGCGGGCGCGCAGTTCATCACCGAGCTCAATGCCGCCGCGCGCGGCGTGCCCGAAGGCGGCGCAAGGCAGCGCTTGGAAAACCTCGGCGTCCCGCCGGAGGTCATCGCCGAGATCGAGCGCAGCCGGAAGGTGCCGCTGACGATCAACTGGTCGGCGCCGCGCGACGGCATCGTGCTGGAGCGTTCGGTCAGCGACGGCATGAAGATGACGGCCGGCGGCAGTCTGTTCCGGCTCGCCGACATCTCGACGATCTGGGTTCTGGCCGATGTTCCGGAACGCCAGTTGGCCGCCGTCGGCATCGGCGCGCCAGCCACGGTGCGGCTGCGCGGCCGTCCGGGGAGTTCCTTCGAGGGACGCGTCGGCGTGATCTACCCGGAGATTGCCGAGGCAACGCGCACGGCGAAGGTCCGGATCGAGCTTGCCAACCGCGACAGCATCCTGCTGCCGAACATGTATGCCGACGTCGATATCGGCTCCGATGACGCAGCTCCGCAACTCGCGGTTCCCGACAGCGCCGTGATCGACAGCGGCTCGCGCCGGGTCGTCATTCTTGATCTGGGCGAGGGTCGGTTCGAGCCGCGCGAGGTCAAGCTCGGCCGTCGCGGCGACGGCATGGTCGCGATTACCGAAGGCGTCTCCGAAGGCGACCGCGTCGTCGTCTCCGCCAACTTCCTGATCGACGCCGAGAGCAATCTCAAGGCCGCCCTGAGCGGCTTCGCGCAGCCGGAGGCCAAGCCATGATCGCCCGCCTGATCGCCTGGTCGGCGCGCAACCTGATCCTCGTCTTCGTGGCCGCTGCCTTCGCCGTGGCGGCGGGTGTCTATGCGCTGAAGACCCTGCCGCTCGACGCCATCCCGGACCTCTCCGACGTCCAGGTCATCGTCTACACCGAATATCCCGGCCAGGCGCCTCAGGTGATCGAGGACCAGGTCACCTATCCGCTGACCACCTCGATGCTGACCGTGCCGAAGGCGCGCGTCGTGCGAGGCTTCTCGTTCTTCGGAGTCTCCTTCGTCTACGTCATCTTCGAGGACGGCACCGATCCCTATTGGGCGCGTTCGCGCGTGCTCGAATATCTCAACGCGGCCGCGCGGCGCCTGCCGCCTGGCGTCTCGCCGACGCTCGGGCCGGACGCGACCGGGGTCGGCTGGGTCTACCAGTATGCGGTCATCGCGAAGAACATGACCCTCGCGGAATTGCGCTCCCTACAGGACTGGGTCGTGCGCTTCGCGGCTTCTCGTGCCGAGGGGGTGGCCGAGGTTGCCAGCGTCGGCGGCTTCGTCAAGCAATACGCGATCGTCGTCGATCCCGTGCGGCTGCGCGCCCAGGGCGTCTCGCTCTCGACGCTGCGCGAGGCGGTCCGCAACAGCAACATGGACGTCGGCGGACGCACCGTCGAGCTCAGCGAGTTCGAGTTCATGGTTCGCGGCCGCGGCTACCTGAAGTCGATCGCGGATATCGAAAACATCGTCCTAAAGAGTGACCGCGGCGTACCGCTTCGTTTATCCGACGTCGCCCGCATCGAACTCGGTCCCGACGAGCGGCGCGGCATCACCGAGCTCAACGGCGAGGGGGAGGTCGCGAGCGGCATCATCCTGCAACGCTTCGGTGCCAACGCGCTCTCCGTGATCGAACACGCCAAGGCGCGCCTTTCCGAGGTCGCGGCGAGCCTGCCGGGCGGGGCCGAGATCGTGCCGGTCTATGACCGCTCCGGGTTGATCGAGCGGGCGATCGAGACGCTAAAGGGCACGCTGATCGAGGAGAGCATCATCGTCGCGCTGGTCTGCATCGTGTTCCTTCTGCATCTGCGCAGCGCCCTGGTGGCGATCATCATGCTGCCGGTCGGCATCCTGATGGCCTTCGCGGCGATGAAGGCGCTGGGGCTTGGCTCCAACATCATGAGCCTCGGCGGCATCGCCATCGCCGTCGGCGCGATGATCGACGCCGCCATCGTCATGATCGAGAACGCCCACAAGCACCTGGAACGGGCTCAGTCGAACAAGCCACGCGTCGAGATCCTGATCGAGGCGGCTAGCGAGGTCGGCCCGGCGTTGTTCTTCAGCCTGCTCGTCATCACCGTCTCGTTCCTGCCGATCTTCACCTTGGAAGCGGAGGAGGGTCGCCTGTTCGGGCCGCTCGCCTTCACCAAGACCTTCGCCATGGCAGCCGCGGCGCTCCTGTCGGTGACGCTCGTCCCAGCCCTGATGGTCATCTTCGTCAAGGGAAGGATCATTCCGGAGAGCCGCAACCCGATCAATCGGGGCCTGATCGCGCTCTACCGTCCGATGATCCGCGGCGTTCTCGGCGCCAAGACCCTGACGATCCTGGCTGCGGTGGCCGTCCTCGGGCTCAGCCTCTGGCCGGCGCGGCAGCTCGGCTCGGAGTTCATGCCGTCCCTCGACGAGGGCACGCTGATGTACATGCCGACGACCTTGCCAGGGATTTCGGTGACCAAGGCGGCCGAGCTGCTCCAGACTCAGAATCGCATCATCCGCTCCTTCCCGGAGGTTGCCTCGGTCTACGGCAAGGCCGGACGCGCCCAGACGGCAACCGACCCGGCGCCGACCGAGATGTTCGAGACCATCATCAACCTGAAGCCCAAGACGGAATGGCGCGAAGGCGTCACGCTCGACAGCCTCAAGGCCGAGATGGACAAGGCTCTCCAGTTCCCCGGCGTCTCCAACGCCTGGACCCAGCCGATCCGGGCTCGCATCGACATGCTGGCGACCGGCATCCGCACGCCCATCGGGGTCAAGGTCTTCGGCACCGATCTCGCCCAGATGGAGGCAGTCTCCCGACAGATCGAGACGGTGCTGAAGGCCGTCCCGGGCACGAGCAGTGCCTATGCCGAGCGCGTTATCGGCGGCTACTTCCTCGACATCGTGCCGGACCGGATCGCACTCGGCCGCTACGGGCTCTCCGTCGGCGACGTCCAGAATGCGGTCGTGATGGCGATGGGCGGCGAGACTGTGACGACGACGGTCGAAGGGCGCGAGCGCTACGGGGTGGCGATCCGCTATCCCCGCGACCTGCGCTCCGATCCGCAGGCGATCGCGCGCGAGGTCCAGGTCTCGACCTCGTCCGGCGCCAGCGTGCCGCTCGGCGAGGTTGCGAGCATCGAGTGCAAGCGCGGCGCCACCTCGATCCGCACCGAGAATGGCGAACTCGCGGTCTACATCTTCGTGGATACAGTCGGGCGCGATCTCGGCGGTTATGTCCGCGATGCCCAGAACGCGATCGCGC
>NZ_MKSQ01000023.1:165670-250131 GCF_001898115.1 Allobosea sp. 67-29
GGTCAGTTCGAATACCTCGAACGAGCCGAGGCCCGCCTCAAGCTGGTCGTGCCGGTGACGCTCGCGATCATCTTCCTGCTGCTCTACCTGAATTTCCGCAGGTTGACCGAGACCTTCATCGTCATGCTCTCGCTGCCCTTCGCGCTGGTCGGCGGTGTCTGGCTGCTCTGGTGGCTCGGCTTCAATATGTCGGTCGCCGTGGCGGTTGGCTTCATCGCTCTGGCAGGCGTCGCCGCCGAGACTGGGGTGATCATGCTGATCTACCTCGATCACGCGCTCGGCGAGGTGCGGGCACGCTGCGAAGCGAAGGGGCGAGCGTTCACACGCGCGGACCTGCATGAGGCGATCATGCTCGGTGCCGTCGAACGCGTGCGGCCGAAGATCATGACCGTGGTCGCGATCATGGCGGGACTGCTGCCGATCCTCTGGAACACCGGCACCGGCTCGGAGGTGATGCAGCGGATCGCCGTGCCGATGATCGGCGGAATGGTCTCCTCGACCGTGCTGACGCTGCTGGTGATCCCGGCGATCTACGGACTGATCAAGGGCTGGCGGCTGCCGTCGACCGTGGCGCCTGAGAAGGCAGCATCGGAAGCCGCCTCAGCGCCCCTTGTTGCCGCTGTCGAATGATGGAGGGACCGGGCATGCACGACATGATGGGTGAAATGGGCTGGGGCATGGGTCTCGCGGGCCTGCTCGGAATCGCGGTTCTGCTGCTCGTGATCGCCGCGCTCGTAAAATACGTCTTCTTCCGGTGAGGGTGCTGGACGCCCAACTGGAGAAGGACCTAACCAAGGCAAAGGAGACAATCGTGCCGATCGAGCTTTCCCTATCCCGCCGCGCGCTGTTGATCGGCGCCGCACAGGCGGTTTCAGCGTTCGCGCTGCGGCGCCCTGTTTCGGCCGCCGAGACGCCTCCGAAGATGGTCGTGACCCGGGATCCCAATTGCGGCTGTTGCCGCGGCTGGGTCACGCATATGCGGAAAGCAGGCTTTCCGGTTGAGATGGTTGAGGTTGCCGACGTCACGCCGCTTAAGACCCGGCTGGGTGTGCCCGATAGTCTGATGTCCTGCCACACCGCCGAAATCGGTGGCTATGTCGTCGAAGGCCACGTTCCGGCCGAGGCGATCAAGCGGCTTCTGATCGAGCGCCCGAAGGTGACGGGCCTCGCGGTTGCAGGGATGCCGGTCGGTTCACCCGGAATGCAGGTGCCCGGGCAGGCGCCCGAGGATTATGACGTCGTCATCTTTTCCGCCAGCAGGCAGCATGTCTTCGCGCGCTATCGGGGGCTGCAACAGATCTGATGGCAATGGCGTCCATCCTCGCCGGATTGAAGCCGGTCATTCGGGAACTCGCGGCGGGCGAGACTCTATTCGCGAGCGGGGATGCGACGCGGGGCTTCTTCCTGGTCCGCAGAGGGCAGATTCGCCTTGCGCGCTTCAGCGCCAGTGGGCGCGAGACCCTCCTCTTCGTCGCCGGACCGGGAGAGCGTTTCGCCGAGGCCTCGCTGTTCGTCGAGACATATCATTGCGATGCGCGGGCCGTGGCGGAGAGCTCGGTCGCCTGCTTTCCCAAGTCAGCGGCGCTCGCCCTGTTGGAGGGCGATGCGATCGCACGGTTGGAGCTAACGGCGGACCTTGCTCGGCAGGTGATGGAACTCCGGTCCGCCTTGACCCTGCGCGATGTTCGCTCGGCGCGAGAGCGGGTGCTCGGCTACCTCGTGGCGCGAACCGGCGTCGACGGCCGCACCATTGCCATCGGCGGGCCGCTGAAGGACATCGCGGCGATGATCGGTCTGGCGCCTGAGGTTCTGTACCGGACGCTCGCGCAGTTGGAATCCGAACGGATCATACGGAGAGGAAACGGCATTATCGAGCTGACATGATTTCAATCATGTTGCGGCGCTTCCGACACCCTTATCGGAATGATCGAGGAGACCGTTCCATGATCATAGCAATCACGTTCAGCCTGCTCATCCTGGCGATCTCCGGATGGGTCGCTCCCGTCTCGGCTCAATCCGTGAGTCCTTACGCTGGCCAGGAGGCGCGCGAGATCAAGGCTCTCTCACGAAAGGAGATCGATGACCTGTCTTTGGGGCGCGGCATGGGTTTGGCCAAGCCCGCGGAACTCAACCGATATCCCGGTCCACTTCACGCGTTCGAACTGGCGTCCGAACTCCAGCTTTCGGCCGAACAGCGCAGCGGCTTGAAGGAATCCGAGGCGCGCATGAGAGCGGGCGCGATGGCGTTGGGTGCCGAAATCCTGGACTTGGAGCACAAGCTCGACGTGGCCTTCGCACGGCGCACGATCGAGCCATTGCGCCTGCGTGAACTGACGGTCCAAATCGGCACCAGGCAGGGCTCATTGCGGGCGGTACATTTGCAGGCCCATATCGAGACGGCTGGCCTGCTCACCTCGGATCAGATCGCGCGATATGATGTTCTGCGTGGCTACCGCAATCCATCGCCGGCGGCGCCGAGCGGCCACCATCTGAAGCAGCACCGTTGAAGTCGTTGTCCGCGACGGCATCGCCCCTTTGCCGCAGTGGGCGCAGAACCGGCTATCATCCACCGTTGGCGCACGATACGCGTGTCTGTTCCATGTAGAGTACGCCATCCCTGACGGAGATCGCGAAAGCTCGACGAAGGCCGCTGTCGAACGTGACTACGATCGAATTGTCGGCGACCACATAGCTGCCAGTGGTCTGCCATAGCCCGTCATACGCGAAGTGTCCGTCGGCTCCGAACGCGAACCTCGCGCCTCCCGGCGTAGTGCATAGCTTGCCGTGAACCGCTTGCGTGATCTCTTGGGCGCCCAATCGCAATCCCGAGGGATGAGCTTGAGCGATCTCAGTGGAAGCGGCGAGGAAGGGCAGCAGTCCCGCCGCTGCGAAAAGGACACCCTGGAGACCCATTCTCGCCTCCTTGGATCAAGGAACCGTGCCTCGTACATTATACCACAAGATTGGATTTCTGAGGGACCGCGGCATGGAAACTTTCGTCCACCGGACGCCGGAGCCAGGGTAGTCGAGATCGACGAGAACGCCCCATGAATGGACGCTTCAGTTCAGGCGAGCGCCCGGACAGGCCATGTGCACGGGTCCGGGCGCCGAAAGCTGAGTCCAGATGCGGGGACGCGCCGGCCGAGGCTAGCCGATCCCTTCATAGGCAAGCTGGGCCATCATGCCCGTCGCCATGTGGTAGAGGTGGTGACAATGCAACGGCCAGCGGCCGGGATTGTCGGCATCGAACGTGATCGTCACGGCTGCGTCCGGCGGTACGAGGACCGTATCGCGCACGGCTCCCGGGAGCGATACCCCGTCGATGGCGGTGACCTGGAAATGATGACCGTGCAGGTGCATCGGATGCGACATCATCGATGCGTTTCGCATCGTGACCTCGATCCTCTCGCCCTTCCGGATCCGGAGATCGTCCGCGCCGCCGATCCCCCACGTGTAGTCCTGCATCCGGCCGGTGAGGGTCAGCGCGAAGCGGCGATCGGGAGCCCGGACGGGAAGCGAATGTAGGGCCCGCAGCTTCCGCTCGAGTCCGAGTTCGACGATCGGACCGGCGTGCTCGGCGCTTCCGGCGACGCGTTGCACCGAGGCTCCCTGCGTGGCGAGGATCACCCCGGTGCGCTCGCTGGCCCCTTCACGCAGCGCGAGAACGGGATAGGCGCCCGGACCTTCGGGCAAGGACAGCCGGATGTCGAGCCGCTGGCCCATGCTGAGCGGGAAGGCCGTGCCGACGATCGGCTCGACGTCCCTGCCATCCACCGCAAAGAGCGTGCCGGGAACCGATCCAGTCTCGATGGTGAAGGCCGTCGCGGTGGCGCCGTTGATGATGCGTAGGCGGACGCGGCCGCCACGCTCCACCCGGATCACGTCGGGATCATCGAGAGTGCGATCATTGGCGAGATAGGCATCGTAGTCGATGTCGTTGAGGTCGCTGGCCGTCGCTTGGCTTGTCGTCGCAGGCTGGTGCGTGTTGCCCCCGTGGCCCATCGCGGAATGGTCCATCGGCGCGGCGTGACCTCCGCCGCCCTTCAGCTTCGCGAGCAATTCCTCGGCGGGCTTGAAGGAGAAGTCGTGCAGCAGGACGACCACCTCCTGCTCGTCGCGCGCGAGATCGGCGGCCGTCCTGACGATGAGGGGGGCCGCCAGCAGGTTCTGTTCCTGAAGCGTATGAGCGTGCATCCAATGTGTGCCGCCAGCGCCTACGGGGAAGGTGTAGCGGGCGACATCGCCCGGCTTGAGCAGTGGCTTCGGATTGTCCGGCACGCCGTCCTGGTGCCAAGGAGGGGTCAGGCCATGCCAGTGGATCATCGTGGCCTCGCCGATTTCGTTGGCAAGGCGGACGTCGAAGTTCGATCCCGCTTCCAGGATGAGCCCATGGCGGCCATCGGGTTGCAGAAGGCCGAACACGCGGGCGCTCCTCCCGTGGACTTCGATGGTCCGGCTGACGACCCGGAGGTCGATCGGTGATGGGCTGCTCGCTCCCTGGGCGAGACTGGCGGCGGGGCGCATCAAGGCGTTCGCGCCGAGCGCCGCGGCCCCGGTCATTGCGGCAGTGAGGAATCTGCGACGGTTCATGATGAATGTCCTGTTTCGGCCTGCGACGGCAGGGTCGTTGATCAGGTGTGTTGGCAGACATGCGTTGAGCTGGACGACCTGGATGTCAGACGGACCGCTCTGATCGGTATCGAGGAGGGCCATGGGGTGGACGGGCCACGAGGCCACCGGGTTGCTCCTCCTGTCGGCGATACGCGACCGCCTCGACGGTGGTGCTTGAGGATCTCGGGGCTGCTGCAATGGCAATGCCGCAGGCGTTGCACGCCGCCGCGCAGCATGGACCTGACGGCGTTCCGGCCTCCGGGTTGCCGTGCCCATGTTGGTGTTGGCTCGCTGTGGTCTTCGATGCGTCGACCTGGGAGAACCCAGCCGTCGGCTCCTCCAGGCAACGGACGGGATGGGCGCTGATCGTCGGTACCGCGATCAGCACGAACGCGAGCGCCGCGATCAGCGCTCTTCTCTGTCCGGCAATGGTCTTCGCCAAAGTCCGCATCCGCTCAACGGTGGATCCTCGGACCCAAAGCTAGCGCAATGCCCGACGTCGCGAATTAACCTCGATCAAGGATTCGGAGTGCCCAGGAGGCCCGCCCATTCGAAATGCGGCAAGGTGACGAATGCCGCGTAACCCGACGCAGCCGCGACGATCGTGGCGCCGATGTATGGCAACCAGAAGCGGACAGGTCCGGTTGCGATCGCGACCGAGATGCGCCCGACAGCATTGCTCGCTAGCGCTAGCAGGACAGCGTGGCCGACGGCCTCGGGCGATGCCGACTGCCCGAGAAGCCGCAAGGCGCTGAGCACGGCGACGTCCACGTCGAAGAGCCCCGAGATCGCGGAGGTCGCGATCATTCCGCGGCTGCTTCCGATCGACAGCACGGCGCTGATCGTCGAGACGACGCCGAAGAGCACGGCGAAGGCCAGGAGCGGTCCGAGCTCGAAGGGATTTCGGGGCGGTTCCGTACCGTCTCCGTCCACCCGTCCCCGCGACAGAAAGAGGGCGCCGGATGCCCCGAAGCCGACAATCGCGGCAAGCATCGCGGTGCCGGAAACGCCGAGCAGCGATGGCGCGACGATGGTTACGATCCCCGCCACGCGCAGCACGGAAACGCCCGCGGCGAGCGCAGCCGCTCCGGCGAGCGGCCAGGGACTTCCTCCCGCTGCCGCCGTTCGCGCCAGCGCGACGGTGACGGCGGTCGAGGAGACGATCGCGCCTGCCAGGCCGCCTACCAGGACGCCGCGAGCGGTACCGAGGGCCCGGACGGCGATATAGCCGAGATAGGAAATCGCGGCCGTCAGCACCGTGAACAGCCACACTTGCCGGGGGTTGAAGCCTCCCCATGGATCGATCGTACGCGCAGGCAGGAGGGGCAGGACGATCGCGGTCATCACGGCGAGCACGAGTGCCGAGCGCAGTTCGATCCAGGAAATCCTCCTGAGCAGCCCGTGCAGGAGATCGCGACTGGCAAGAACGGCCGCGAGCGCGGCTCCGCCCGCCGCCGCGACGCGTTGATCGCCCGTGACCGCGAGGGCGCCGAGCGCGAACACGCCGAGAGCGGCGATGACACCGGTCACGCTGAAGCTCTCGTCGTGCATGGATTCGCGCGCCTGGTACCACGCAAAGACGGCGGTGAAGGCCAGGAACGTGGCGATGAGGACCGAGGGCGTGTTCAGGCTGAGGCTGAGGGCCGCGGCGACGCCGCCCAGCAGTCCAGAGATCCCATAGGTGCGTATACCCGCCGTCCGGCCGCCATCGGGCGTGTCGCGTTCTCGCCACCCACGCTCCAGTCCGACGAGCAAGCCGATGGCCAGAGCAAGGCCGAGCTGCGGGATCAACGAGTCCATTGTGCGTCCGCTCCGGAGCCGATCTCCGACGCCCGGTTCCTGGCGACGGCACGCCTCATCAGCCCTTGATCATCCTGCGCAAGACGTCGTCCCGGCGATAGAGGTGATGCCAGAGCGCAGCGACGATGTGGATGAGGACCAATGCCAGGAGCAACCAGCTCAGGTATCTATGGAGAGGCGCGACCCGGAAGGTGAGATACATCGCGATCGTTCCGGTCACCGGCAGCGCGATCAAGAGGCCGTACAGCGCTATGTGTGTGACTGAAGCTACCCGAGCTTCCAATCGCGAGGTGCCATCGGTAGGAAGGGGCTTGCCGCGGACGAGCCGTATCGCAAGCTGTAGCAGCGCCATCAGCAGGATCAGCCATCCGCTCCAGGCGTGAACCTGATGCAGGAACAAGTCGATGGGAGCAGGCTTGAGGAAGCCGTGCGCCAGGTGCGTGCGCTGGATCGCCCAGGCCGTCGGCACCTGGATGATGCAAAGGAGCGGCACGATCCAATGCATGGCTCGTTGGTAGACGTTGAACGCCTGCGTCCCGGGACAAGCCAGCGTGGAAGGCCATAGCTCGAGCCTCACGGCTCGACCTTGACGATGTCTCCGGCACGCGAGGCGTAGTCGAGCGCGTAGGATAATTCCGAAGCCGTTTCGGCGTGGACATGCAGGAGGGGCTGACCCCTGTCGATCGTCGCGCCCAGCCGGACCTCCATATGGACGCCCGCGGCCTTGGCCTCCGGCGCTCCCGCCAGCTTGGCAAGCCTGGCGACCTTGCGGTTGTCGATATGAACCACGCGACCAGCGCTTGGGGCGACGAGCGCGTGGACGCTCGAGGCCTTTGGCGGTGCGCGCAACCCGCCCTGCGCCCGGCAGATTGCCTCGAACTTCGTCCAGGCCTTGCCGCTGCTCAACGTTTCAAGGGCCATCACGGTGCCGCGTCCTTGTTCGGCCTTGCCACCGATCTCAAGGGCCGCGCCCGCGAGCAGGGCGGCACGGTGGCGCAGATCGTCGGGGGCAGCGGGTGCGTTCTGAAGCACGGCGAGGACATCGAATGCCTCGAGGGCCGGGCCGATGCCGCGCCCCACGGGCTGTGCCCCGTCGGTCTGGATACATGTCGCGCTGAGACCAAAACGTGCCGCGACCGCGCGCATGCGATCTGCGAGCTGATCGGCAGCTTCACCACTGCGGACCTTGGCGGTAGGCCCGACGGGGATGTCGATGACGACATGGGTTGAGCCGGCGGCGATCTTCTTCGAGAGGACCGATGCGATGAGCTGACCCTCGGTGTCCACGTCGAGCTCACGCTCGACGCGCACGAAGATGTCGTCCGCGGGGCTCAGATGCACGGCTCCGCCCCATGCCACGCATCCGCCCTCGGCCTCGACCACTCGCCGCAGCGTCGCCATGTCGAGATCGACCGGCGCGAGCGTCTCCATGGTATCGGCCGTTCCCGCCGGAGAGGTGATGGCGCGGGAGGAGGTCTTGGGCATGACCAGGCCGTTCGCGGCAACGATCGCGACGACGATCGGGGTCGTTCGGTTGCCGGGAAGGCCGCCGACGCAGTGCTTGTCGACCACGATCGGCGCATCCCATCGCAGATGGCCGCCGACCTTGACCATCGCATCCGTCAGCTCGGCCGTCTCGTCCTCGTTCAGTGGCAAGGCGGCACTGGCCGTCAGGAAGGCTGCCAGATGGACGTCGGTGTAGCGTCCGGCCACAACGTCCCCGACGATATCGGAGAACGCCTGCGCGTCGAGCCGATTGCCGTAGATGCGACGGCGCACGCTTGCCAGTGAGGAGATGGCGGGCGGATGGCTTACGCTGATCGCCTCACCCTCCGTGACGCCGAGGAGGTCCCAGGCCGTCTCGGAAAGCCCGGCCTCATCTGGCGCGAGGAGCGAATCCCCCTCGACCTGGAACAGCGTCGCCTGGACATGCCGCTCACCATAGGAAAGCAAGACCTGGGACCGAGCGGCCAATCCCTCGGAGCGACAGACGTGGCAGTCGGTCCGCATGACGACAACCGCCTGGTGCTGCGAGTGCAGGTGTAGCCGCTTGACGCGCAATGTCGGCTGGATGATGGGGGGATCGCTGGGCATCGTCATAGGTCGAAGGACTGGTTCATGCGGGGGACGGTGGCGTTCCAGCCGAGCTCGCGGTCGATCCGTACGCGCAGGGCCTCCGAGGCGTCATCTTCGCCGTGAACGATGAAGGCGCGGCTGGGCGCGCGCCGAAAGCCGGACAACCAGCGCATCAGTTCGTTCGCGTCAGCGTGGGCCGAAAGCATCGACAACTCGGCGACTTCCGCCTGGACGGGAATCCACTCGCCATGGATCTTGGTCTCGCGTGCGCCTTGCAGCATGGCGCGGCCTCGGGTGCCCGCAGACTGGAAGCCGGAGAACAGGATCGTATTCTTCGAGTCGGGGGCAAATGCCTTGAGATGGTGGAGGACGCGTCCGCCGGTCGCCATTCCACTCGCCGAGATCACCACCTTGGGATAGGGGCTGGCCGTGATCGCCTTGGAACCCTCTACGTCCCGTGTATAGGTCGCGACCCCACAGATTGCGGCGCACATCTCGGCAGGGAGCCGATGGTCCGCGCGATGGTTGTGCAGCAGATTGGTTGCATCGATCGCCATGGGACTGTCCAGGTAGACCGGGATGTTGGCAAGCTGCCCGTTCGTCTTGAGCTTCCACAAATGGTAGAGCAGCGATTGCGCGCGCCCGACCGCGAAGGCCGGGATCACTAGCGTGCCGCCCCGCTCGACCGTTCTCTTGACGATGGCGCCGAGCGCCTCGGTGGGATCAGCCGGGTCGTGGAGGCGGTTACCGTAGGTCGATTCCACGAGAACATAGTCCGCATCGGGCACGACCTCTGGATCGGGAAGTACCGGGTCGTCGTAGCGCCCGATGTCGCCGGAGAAGGCGATGCGGCGTCCGCCCCATTCGATATCGGCGGTGGCGGCACCCAGGATGTGCCCGGCGTGCCGGAACCTCAGCGTGGCCCCGCCAGGGAGCCGAACGACGTCGCCGAACGGAATCGATGTGAAGCATTCGAGAGCGCGCTCGGCATCATGACTTCCGTAGAGCGGCAGGGCTGGCTTGTGCTTCGAGAAGCCCTTCCTGTTGGCGTATTCGGCGTCCTTCTCGTTGAGATGGGCAGCGTCCATCAGGATCAACTGGGCGATGTCGCTTGTGGCCGCAGTTGCGAAAATCTTGCCGCGAAAGCCCTCCCGAACCAGCCGCGGTAGATAGCCGGAATGATCGAGGTGGGCGTGCGTCAGCACCACCGCATCGATGCTCGACGGGTCGATGGGCAGCGGTTCCCAGTTCAGATCGCGCAGGTTCTTGAGACCCTGGAACAGGCCGCAATCGATCAGGATGCGGGTGTCGTTGTGGGCAAGAAGATGCTTGGAGCCGGTAACCGTACCGGCGCCGCCGAGGGAGGTGAGCGTGAGCATGAGCGTGACGGCCCTTCAGGTCGTTGAGATTAGGAGGTGGGCCGGGTCGCCGCGTCCATTAATGGCGTCGCGCTCGTCGGGAGTGAGCAAGTCGTCTCGGGACCAACCAGCGAGCGGCGCCGCCGCATCCACCAGATGCGCCCACGAACAACGATTGGCGAAGAGCATCCCGGGCACGTCGAACGTGCCGCCGCGGCTGATATAGCCGAGCGCCGTGGTCCGCCGTGGTCCGCCGTCCAGCCGCCGCAACAGGCCAAGCATGGGTTCAGGCCTCGTATGGGTCACGATCACGCGCGGCAGATCCGGCGGGAACAACGCCGCGACTGCATCGTCGCCTGCCGTAAAGGCCGCCTCGATAGGATCGCGCGGTTGACGAAAGCGTCCGGGTTCGCAGATTCCTGTGACTAGGACTCGATGACCGTGCCGTCCAAGTCGGCTGGCGGCCTTCAGCGCCTCTTCCAACTGATAGGCGCCGATCGCGACGATCTGTAGGTCGGCTGCGTCCGGCACGCCCTCGAAATGGGCCGCGCCGTCCTCCACGAACCGGGTGGCCGTCTCGGCTTCGAGCCGATGCGGCATGTCGCGCTTGGAGACGATCAGGCAGGCCACCTGTCCGCGGCCGCCATAGACCGAGCGCAAGGCGGCCATGGCGGTGTTGGCGTCGACCGGGAACAGGACGCGTGCGGTGTCCGACATCTCGCCGAGTAGTGCCTCGCCGATCGTGGGATCCTGATGCGACTGCTCGTTCTTGGAATTCTCCCAGGTGTGGGAGGTGACGACGAGCGGCACGGATATCCAGCCTGGCTGCCGTCCGATCTCGCGCTGTCGCCGGGCGAAGACGATTTCCTGTCGCAGGCCGCCGAGCATCTTCATGGCGAAGGCCTCGTAACTGACGATCAGGTTGAGGCCGCCTTTGTTGGCAAGCGCCGCGCCCGCCACCGCTTCCTCGTTTAGGGCGGTGATGACCGCTCCGTCCACGGCCTCCGAGGTCCCGGGTTCGCAGACGTTCACGCGATGGCGCAGGCGATCGAGCGTAGCGCCCATGTGATTGGATCGCAGTTCGTCGGGGTTTCCGACGCGCGACCTCAGTTCCGGGTTGTGGTCGACCAGGCGCACGAACCACCGGTCGAGCGCATGCATAGCGCAATCTGCCGGGCTGCCGGCCCTCGTCCAATCGGGCTCAGGAAGTCGAGGGGAGGGCGGGTGCCGGAACGCCAGCGGGTGCCGACTCTCGGGCGGGCGGTTCTGTTTCCCGTGAACCGCCAGCGCGCCGATGGCACGATCGAGCTCGTCCGACGGCACGAAGAGGGACCGCGCGGCATCGTTGAACGCTTGGCGCGCGACCTCGTCGTTCGACGGGTTGCCGCCGAGCGGCAGGTTATGCGCGGCGTTGGTGCCCGCTCCAGGGAACCCGAAGCCCTTGACCGTCTCGGCGATGACGTAGGGGATCGGCGCGGGATAGCGGCGGTCCGGGCGGGCCGCGAAGCGTTCGAGCCGCTCCTCCGCCGTGAGGATCGCCCAGGCAAAGGCTGCTGGATCCCGCCCGTCGATCGAGAAAGGGTCGAACCCATTATGGCGCAGATGGGAGGCGAGCCAGTCTGAGCCACCCTGCTGTGCGATTTGGGCTCGCTCCTCGATCCTGCGACCGTTGAGGATCATCACCGGGACCGCGATGCCGGAATCCTCGGCGCGCCACCAGCGCGGCGTCCAATCGGAACCTCGTTGTTCCTCGAAGGCGCCGTCGCTCAGGAACGCGACCAGCCGCTCGCCGGGGAGCGGCATGTGAACGTATTGGACCTCGGCAAAGCCGAGGTACCCTCCCTCCGAGATCGCACCGGCCGTGTTGGGGCCGGCGTGGCTTCCGAGGGGAACCGAGGCGTGTCCGCTTGCGTCGATCGCATAGGAATAGAAGTCGGCGGCAAGCCTCGAAAGCCCGGCTTCGCTACGATCGTAGCGGCCCTTTTGGACGGCGGACACGTCTCCGGTAAGGGCGTTGATCGCCTCGATGGAGGCGACGCAATGCCCCTGTCCCATGAGCCAGGAGCGCGTCGTCGCGGTGATCGCGTTGGCGACGAGATAGCCGACGAATGCGGGAACCATGTTGAGCGAGCCGCCGGTATGTCCCTCCGGTGTGGCCTTGAAGGCCTCCGGCGGCAAAGGCGCGCCGGAGAGGTCCATCCTTCGGGCATAGGTCATGTGGACGACGGCCCACATGGCGGCCGACGCGAGGCGGTCCGCTGCCGCGAGCAAGCGGTAATACGCATCCACTTCGGTCGTTCTGCCGGCCGCGATCAGCCGCGCCCCCAGGGCCCGGACGCGATCCCTGGTTTCGGACGAGTGCTCGATGACGCCGTAGCCATTGGCCCAACGCAGAAATTCGGGAGATGGGTCGTGGTTCACTCGCTGGACCTTTCTGCGCGGATTGCTCTCAGGAGAGAAGAGCGCCTGCTGCTGCGCTGGCGGATACCTGGACCGAAGCCGCATAGAGGAGCGCTCTCAGAATGATCGTGGCAGCCACGCCCGCCAGAACCAGCCAGCACAGCCAGTACAACGCCCTCATCCACGGAGCCTCGGGCCGCCCCAGGTCCCGCTCGATTGCGTGCTTGTCGTACATTCCCCAGGCATGGACGAGCGCTCCCGCCAGCAGTAAGGGACCCGTAAGGTCGGCAACGTAGCGGGCGACCAGCAATCCGAGGCCGCCGCCGAACAGAGCGGCGCCTAAAGTAGAGGCCAATTCGGATCGCTTGAGCCTCGCGCTCGTCACCGCATTCGGCCTGCCCGGGACCTCGATTTGCGTGGGAGGTTTCATCGGCCGGACGTCCAGGATGGCGGGTCACTGGCCGGAAAGGAGTCATATCCGGCTTGCTCAACCTCGTCGCGCGGCTCGGGCGGCCTGCGCCGCCGCACGAGTTGTTCCGCTGTATTTTCCGCGACCGACAACTCGCCTGCGATCAGCGAGGCAAGACCGATGGCATTGCTCTCGTGCTCGACTGCGTCCGCGGAGACGATCCTTTCGGATAGAGCACGCAGGCGGGCGTAGGAGTTCTCGGCGAAGATGGGATGGACGACCGCAATGACGGGCTTGGGAAATCCTTGCGGCGGGAGCTTGCGCGCCGCCTCGATCAGGGTGTGGCCGGACGAGGCGATATCGTCGACGAGGACGGGTTGACGCCCCTGCCATGCGGACAGGTCGGGCACATCGACATCGACGCTGCGATCCCCATGCCTCACCTTGCGAAGAACCGTCCAGGGAGCGCGTGCTCGCTCGGCAATCGCCGAGACCCATTGCTCGCTTTCCTCGTCCGGGCCGATGACGAGGGGCGAGCGGACTTCCTCCGCGATCCAGTCGGCGAGAAGCGGGGCCGCGTGCAGCGTATTCGTGGGAATGGCGTAGAGGGAGGAAAGCGCCGGATAGCGATGCAGGTGCGGGTCGACGGTTACCAGCCTGTCGAAGCTCGACGAGATGAGCCGCGCAAAGCTTCTCGAGGTCACGGCCTCTCCGGCCCGGAAGCGGCGATCCTGCCGCATGTAGGAGAGGTAAGGCGCGATCAACGACACCGTCCGTGCTCCGAGCGAGCGGGCCGCATCGGCAGCGAAGACCAGGCGCAGGAAGCCCTCGTCCGGCCTGGCCAGCGTGCAGACGAGATAGACCGACTTGCCCACAACGTCCGACAACAGGCGCACATAGCTCTCGCCATCGGGAAAACGTCGTACTTCGAGCACGCCGAGCTCCCATCCGCCAGCGTTTGCCAGCCGTTGCGCGAAGGTCTCGTTTCCGGGCAGGGGAAGGATCAGCCGCATCGCGGATTCCTGTGAGGCCGTGGAGGTCATGCCTGGCGCCTGTAGAAGCGCAGGAACTGTGCGTTGATCGCGACGATCACAGTACTGGCGGACATGAATACGGCGGCCACGGCCGGGGTCATCAGGAAGCCCGTGCCGAAGGAGATTCCGGCGGCCATCGGGATAGCGATGGTGTTGTAGCCGGTCGCCCAGATCAGGTTCTGAACCATCTTGCGATAGGTCGCGCGCGACAGGCCAAGGATCGCCGCGACGTCACGCGGGTCGCTTCTGACGAGCACTACGTCGGCCGATTCCACGGCGACGTCGGTGCCTGCGCCGATAGCGACTCCCAGATCGGCCTGGACGAGGGCTGGCGCGTCGTTGACGCCGTCGCCGACCATGGCGACGGAGAGCCCGCGCGCCTGAAGCTCCTTAATCTTCTCGGACTTCTGGTCGGGGAGTACCTCGGCGAAGAACTCGGCGATGCCGAGTTCCTTGGAGACGGTCTCTGCAACACCTTTGGCATCGCCCGTCAGCATCACAGACCTGATGCCGAGGCGAGTGAGTTCGGCGATCGCCTCCCTCGATTCCGACCTGACAATATCAGCGAGCGCGAACAGGGCCGTGGGCTCCCCTCCGCGGACGAGGACGACGACGGTCTTGCCCTCGGTCTCGAGCCGCTTAAGCTCCGGATGCCTAACGGGCTTGCCCTGCCGGGCGAGATTGCCAGGACTGACGATGCGCACTTCCTGATTTGCGACCTTGGCGACGAGGCCTTCGCCGGTAATGTTGCTGACCTCGGTTGCCTTGGGCAGCGCGATGTTTCGTGCCTTTGCCTCGGCGACGATGCCATGGGCTATGGGGTGCTCGGACTGGCTTTCGGCCGCGGCCGCGAAGGCCAGCTCCTCCTCGACCTTGCCTTTTCCGAGCAGCACGATGTCGCTGACGCCGAAGCGGCCTTCAGTCAGCGTGCCCGTCTTGTCGAAGACGGCGGCATCGAGATTGCGCGCCCGCTCGAAGGCGGCGCGATCCCGGATCAGCAGGCCATTGCTGGCGCTGAGCGAGGTGCTGACCGCAACGACGAGCGGGACCGCTAGGCCGAGCGCATGCGGGCACGCTACGACCATCACCGTGACCATCCGCTCCAGCGCGAATTCGAGGGGAGCGGACAGAACTAGCCACCAGACGAAGAGCGTTCCAAAGCCGACAATGAGGGCGATGTATGTTAGCCAAGCGGCCGCCCGGTTGGCGATGTCTTGCGTACGCGAGCGCGTCGCCTGGGCCTTCTTCACGAGGTCGATGACCTGGGCGAGGTAGGTCGAGTCGCCCGTCGCGGTCACCTCGATCGTCACGGCGTTGGCGCCGTTGATGGCGCCGCCGATCGCCGTCGCGCCGACCGTCTTGGTGACGGGCCTGGATTCGCCCGTGAGCATGGCCTCGTTGAAGCCCGACGAACCTTCCAGGATCTTGCCATCAACGGGGACCTTGGCACCCGGCCGGACGATCACACGGTCGCCTGGCTTGAGCGCCGAGATCGGGACTTCGCGCGTGCTGCCGTCGGCTTCGATCCTGGTTGCGCTGTCGGGCAGCAGCCGTACCAGCTCCTCGAGGGCGCGCGAGGCGCCCATGACGGAGCGCATCTCCACCCAGTGCCCGAGCAGCATGATCAGAATGAGCGTCACGAGCTCCCAGTAGAAGGCCTCCCCGGGAAAGCCGAAGGTGACGGCGGCGGAGAAGAAATAGGCCGCCGAGATCGCCAGCGCGATCAGGGTCATCATTCCGGGCTGACCCTTGCGCAGCTCGGATACGAAGCCCGTCAGGAACGGCCAGCCGCCGTAGAGATAGGCGGCCGTGGACAGTGCAAAGAGAACATAGCCGTCACCCGGGAAGGCGAGGGCGCTGGCAATGCCGAGCCAGTGCTGGATCATCGGCGACAGCAGCAGAACCGGCGGTGTCAGGATTAGCGTTACCCAGAAGCGTCGGCGAAAATCGGCGACCATGGCGCCATGGTCGTGTCCGCCATGCCCAGCATGCTCGGCATGGCTCGATCCGGCGGCCATGACGACCTTCGGGTTGTCGTGACGGTCGTGGCCCGAGTGCCCGCTCGCCTGGTGTCCCTCATGGCCGGGATGCCCATGATGGCCATGGTCAGAATGGGGCGAACTCATAGTCTGTTCCTTGGCACGGCCGCGGAGGATATCGCGGGACAGCACATCGGCGGCGAGCATTTCGGTGGCCGCGAGGGTCGTCATTTCGCGACCGGGAATCTTTGATCGAGATTAAGGTCCAGTGCCGGGCGGGCTTTCTCGCACTGTCGCTGCCGCCGCAGGGATTGGTGAGGAGCAACCGCCGGCGTCGGGTGGTCCTCCTTCCGTCATGCTGCGATGGGAAGCGTTGCGGATGCACGATATCGTTTTCTCGCAACCTTGCTCCCTTTGTACGTGGAGGTCGCGGGGCGCCTACCTGCGCTTGGACCGCAAATCCGGGGCCACCGACCACAATGCAACTCTCCGAACCCGTCCTGTGCGGAGACGCTCCTCGAAAGCGGTCCCTCTACCGCTCGAGCGGAGTCCGCAGTTCGTTGTGTCCGCCGACCGAGTATCGGTTGGCGTTCCGTTGCTCACTTAGACTTGGATACAGACAGCTCGAAATTCTTAGGCAGCGGCGGAATTCCGAGGTTCGATAACGGGACCGGAGGGCCGCTCGCCTAGCTCTTCACGCTCGACTTCCGCGCGATCAGCGATCTTTTCCGTTGCACCTGCGATCCGCTTAATCGGCGTGATCACATCGGGGATATCGATCAGTGCAAGAAGCAAACCTGCGATCCAGAATATGTGCATGTGGGTGAACATGGCCAGCAGACCCAACACGCAAGTGACTTCTAACTGCACTTTATTGTGCGCGAGGCGATCGGGCAGCGCATGCAGTCGAAGATAGAGGATGCCAACCGCGAGGACGAAAAGAAGCAGAAACATGCCCATTGCAATCATGAGCCAGTCTGTCTCGCCGGGGGCCGTAATGAATGCCGGCAAGTGCGTGGAGGCTGCGGCTGGATGAACGGATTGGCCCACAAGCTCTCCTGTGCTGGAACCGATCAGCCCCCTAGGCAGATTCAGTGTGAATGCTAACGCATGCACGGTGATGCCGCCAGCGCTGACGAACGGCTGCATCCCGTGAAATCCGCGTCGGGCAACTCCGGGTGCGGCGGCGTGCCGGGCTATCAAGGTCGAAGCATTGCTCGCCGTTAGACCCTCAGATCAAACCACGCCGGGAACTCGATTTGGCTAGCGGCTCGTCGTTTCGGTCGGATGGGACGAAAGTCGCGGAAAGTAGCCGGGCACGTCCTGCATGTATCGCGCATAGGCCTCGCCGTGCTCGGCTAGTGCTTCCTGCTCCTCGTGCCGCGCGAGCCGCCAGTACATGAAGGCCAGGACGGGGAACATCGCGACCGTCAGCAGCGTCGGCCATTGCAGCAGGAAGCCGAACATCACGAGGACGAAGCCGACGTATTGCGGATGCCTGATCCGGGCGTAGATGCCAGTGGTGGCGAGCGTGCCGCGTCGCTGAGCCTCGTAGAGCACCCTCCAACCGGCCGCGATCAGCATGAAGCCGCCGCCGATGAACAGGAAGCTCAGCAGGTGAAAGGGGCCGAAATGCGGGTTCGCTCGCCAGCCGAAGAGTTCCTCAAGAAGATGTCCTGCGTCGTGGGAGAGCCAGTTGACGTCCGGATATCTGGACTGCAACCAACCGGATAGGAGGTAGATCGTCAGCGGGAAGCCGTACATTTCCGTAAAGAGGGCCAGGATGAAGGCGCTGAAGGCCCCGAATGAGCGCCAGTCGCGCGGCGATTTCGGCTTGAAGAAGCTGAACGCAAAAAAGATGAAGACTACGGAGTTCAGAAGAACAAGGGACCAAAGCCCGTAGGCGGGAACGTTGTCGTGCATGGGAGCGCTCCGGGAGCCTGATCAGTGTTCGTGCGGAGGCTGCCGCCAACCTGAGGACGGCTGGATTGATTGGTTGCCGTGGCCTCCATGTCTTCCATGCATGAACACATGAAGCAGCGGGCACGCGAGGAATATTAGCAACGGGAGCCAGCCGAGGAGATGGGCGCGGTGCTCCGCAATCAGATAGAAGGCAGCGACTGCAAGAAACCCGACGAGAGCGATCTTGAACGACGTGGATCGGCGCTTCTGATCCTGGGCGTTGGGGTGGTCTGCACTGTGTTCCATGAGGTCGCGTCCGCGCTGGAGACCATCGAGGGTAGGAGCTGCCTCTGCGGATCATCGTAGGGTCCCGGATCTGGCGGGCCACGGGAGCCTTCGACGTGCGGTGGCGTGATCCTGGCTCAACAGATGAGGCGAACCGGGACGCAAATCCTTGATCTCGGTTAAGCTGATGCGGCGAAGTGACTCAGCTTTCTGGAAGCCCGGACATGGCGTGCTCGGGCGGGATGTTCGAGTCGATCCTGCGCCCGGCGAAGCCTCAAGCCTTCGGCAGGACGTCAAATTCGCGTGCCAGCAGGGTCACAGGCCGTGAACAGGAGCCGAGCCGGATATCCACCCCGAACGCTGAAAGGCGGTTGCGATCGGCTTCATCGATGAAGCCGCATATGAGCTTGGTGATGCCGGTTGCGAGCACGAGGTCACAGGTGGCTTCGCCGGTTCGTTCGCAGTTCGCGCGGAACTCATGTTTCTGCGCTTCGTCAGGGTCGATCAGTAGCACCCCATCGCATTTGGCGAAGAACGGACTGAGCATCGCCTTGCGTCGCCCCCGCGCGACGAGCACTGCTATCCGGTGCCTTCGATCAATTCGGGGCAGGGCTATTGGTGCCATCCTTGGCCCGCGGGAGAAATCTTCTACACCGCAAGAGATCAGCACAGCCTTCTGCGCGACACCTTAATTTCGATCAATCGCGCATCCGGGCAGCGATTTCGACGTGGCCACGTGCAAGCAGCGCTTTTGACCTCGATCAAAGCAAACGGCATCCTGCCGTAGTGGAATGGATCGCATCGCGTATCTGGATCACTCGCCCCCCGGATCCGCGGCTGATGTTCGGCGCAAACGAACTTTCGACGGCTGTGGTGCGGATGTTCAGGTTCATTGCATTGGTTGTCGTCTGCATGGTCTCCCTACTGTGGCTGGGGGAAGCATCGTGGGCGCACGAGAACCGTGCGGCGCGAGAGCAGGTCAGTCCGGCGATGCATTCGACCGTCATCATGACGTCCGCGGGCGAAGATGGTTGTCTGCCCCGGCACGCTTGCTGCCAGACAGTCTGCGCGCAATGTCAGGTATCTCAGCATCCATATCGCTGTGACATCATTCGAGCGTCGCTTACGTCTGCGGTAATCGTGGTTTCTCTCGAAGATCACGTACACTCGGTTATTGTCGGTCGCGATCCGCCCGTCCCCAAAGGCCGCCTCCTTTAGGCCGCTGCGCTCGCATTCGGTGCGCCACCTGCCGACACAGGTCGGCCAGCGCACAATCGTGAGCCTTGTCGTGCCGACCGAGGGTGTCCGACGCGCTGAGCCGAGGAGCTCGGGATTTCATCCGGAGTGCTGATGGGCTGCCGAGGCAGCCACCGCAACGGGCCAGGTGCGCCCGGGAGGTGCAATATGAATTTGGATCGAGCGTCTTTTCCTGAGGAGATCGCCCGGTCGTTCCCTCGCCACGATTGGGAGAATATCGGGCGCGAGCGGAATGGACCGACCTTTTGCGAGTTGCCGTTGCGTGAACTTGATCGTAGCGCAGGTGCAGCGGTTAACGACTTGACCAAATGTCCCCGCCATAACTCGACGGGCGTCGATGGCGCATCGTGGTCCGCAGCCGCCGCACCTTCGTTAACAGAGGGGTATCGGTTGTTGCCGCGCCACCGGTCGGGCGATCGAAAGATCGAAGCAGGCCGCGACCTCTTCAGCGTTGGGTCGACGGGCAACGCCATCTTCAATCTGATCGATGGCTGGGTGGCCCTCTATACCCAGCTTGAGGATGGCAGGCGCCAGATCGTCCAGTTCGCGCTACCCGGTGCCATACTGGGGGTCCTGCCATCAAATCGGTCGCAGGCAACGTTTGGGGCGTTAGCGCTAACCAGCGTCGTGGTGTCCGTGATCCCTAACTCAATGCTAGCGACACTGTCCCGCGATGAGCCGGAGCTGACCATGCGTCTGGCGCGCTCGCTGGCCCGCGATTGCAGCCTGGCGTTTGATCACCTGACGAGCATCGGGCGCCGGTCCGCGCGAGAGCGGGTCGCCCACCTCATATTGGAGCTGTTTACCCGCTACCGTGCTCAATGGCCGGGCAATCGCATCGAGGAAATGCCGCTCCCGCTCACGCAGGAGCAGATCGGTGACGCGACGGGGTTGACGTCAGTCCACGTCAATCGGGTCCTCAGCACGCTGCGGAAGGAACGCATCGTCGAGTTCCACTATCGGCGGCTTCGGATCCTTGATCCCGATAGGCTGATTGAGGTGGCGGGAGTCGAACCGGAAATGGCCACGGCCTGGCTCGAGCAAGGGCTGTAGCCAATGAATGATCATTGACCGCCATCTTGCGAACGCCGATGTCGATACTGCCGCGGGCGGGCGTTTCAAAAGCGCAACCGCGTTTCTGCCCGCTCGGCAGCGCGCTGGCGGTTCTGTTCGTCTCTTCCGCCCGGGCGAGCGGCGCGTCGTCGTTGCCCAGGCACGGACGCAAGGGCGGGACGGTCATCACCCTGAGGTCGAGCGAAATCGCTGAATACATGCTGACGATGATGGCGAGCTCCAAGGTTAACGTTTCATGGGCTGCGGAGGGTAGCGTCGTGAATTAGGATATGCGTGGACGTGACGATCACACCGAAAACCAACGACGCCTATGCCTAGATCAAACGCATGATCTAAACGGGTGCGTGCTCAGTCGGTCACTTTCTGATCCGGTTGAGTACGGCCCTGATACCTTGGGCAGCCACCATTGCGCTACCGCTTATGATTAAAATTGCGGATATTCCCAAATTCAGCTTGTTTTGCACGAATCACTCTGGATTGGTCGCGCATGCGATGAAACCAGATATTGAAATGCCTCGCAAGTTTTCGGTACCTATCCTCCCAGTATTTTGCTTCAAGTTTGGCTTTATCCAGTTCTGATTGCTCGATATTCTCACCTGGTTCTGGTTCTAGTTTTTCCCATTTTTCATTTATCTTTTCAATCCTGCGTTGGATTGTAGGTTTAGTAGTGTCTTTGTGTTTGGGGCCATAGAGGAATTTTTCGCCTACGCCCGCTCGGGTTTGAACATGTTTCAGGTCGAGTGGTTCAGCGAGGCGGCGGATGTCGCGCTCGACGTCCTCAAGAACGGCGTAGATTGCGTTGAGCTTGTCGTTTGTCCGCGCTTGAGCCGATTGTCTCAGGCCATCGTTCAGTTTGCGATTGTTGGACATGCATCAATCCCCAAAATCATCCGCTTCAGCGTGGTCGGCATCCCAGGAAAATCATCCAGTCGGACGGCCAATTCTGGCCAAGCACGAATCTGATCACGGCACTGCGCTCCCCAATATGTTTGCTGAAGCAACGACCAAGACGTCCACTTCTGAGCGATCCTCCGCGTCATGAAGAAGACGACCTCGCGTCGATGAGCTTCCTGCACTTGCCAGGTGCAAGCGGCTGAGCATCGAGCGGGATCTGCCAGGCGATCTCCTGATGTTGTCGCGCAGGCGCCTCTGGCATTCGCGGGCTTCATGCAGAGGACGCCTGGCATAACAGGGATAGGCAACATGTTCTGTCGGAGCATCTCTTCAACGAACTCATCGATCGTTTTGCCTACGTCAATTTCGGTAATGTCGGTGGCAAAGAGTTCGCTGAAACGCCGCTCCATTTCCTTTCCGTGTCTTCCTCCGAGCCCAGGCCCGCCAAAAACAGAGAGACTTTCAAGCAAGGTTTTTCCCGTTTTTCTTACTTCATCGAGTGTTAAGTCGCGTATTTCTTCTCGTATGAATGGGGACGCCAGAATGTATCGGGCGGTCATTGAGAGGCTTGCGTGACCGAATAGTTCCTTTAGGTGAATTGATGCGTTAGTAAAAACGCGAACGGCAAGGGCTGCGACAGTTTTTCGCCACCTGTGCCCTGTCAATTCGATGTCCAAATTGTGAAGCTCGCAGAATCTTCTGAGGACGGTTTTGTTCCAGCGCTTCGTGATATATGGTCTCGACTCTCCAGGTGGCGTGAATAAATACTCTCCCGGAATCCCTAGCGCATGACGAACTTCCTCTAAGGCGGCTGAAATAGCAATGAGCTTTGGATGAGCTTTTACTGCTCTCTGGCGCCCTTGTAGACTGAGCACCGTCTTATACGTTGTAAAATTCAGCAGCAATTTCCTCGTGTCGAATATCGCCTCCGATTGATCTGTGCTTATGAATCCGGTCTTTATTGAAAGTAGTTCTGATACTCTCAATCCTGCGTGAAACGAGATAAAATTGCTGCACGAGGAGTAAACAAGCCCGCACAGATTATGCAAAAGTTGTCTTCCGCCGAGCATTTTTGAAAGCTTTAAGCCGCATGGTAAGTTAGATCTTGCCCAAATCAGTACCTCATGCCTTCGAGATTCAGGGTCTCTCCGGAGGTAATCGATCCATTTGGCGATGTCGTGAACGTGGTCCACGTAGAATTCGGATACTCGGATAATCTCCGAGACATTCAAGTCACTAATGGGTTGCCATCCGCGAGGACCTGACAAGTCGGGAAAGGTCTCGGTGGGTGGCGAAATCTCAAAATCTAGGTCGAGAAGACCCTCACTAATAAGACCATGGCGGCAAGCGCATAGAAGGTCTGTGAAGGTGGTCGCGAGGTTGTCAAAGGCGTTTGCAGATGGCTCGATCATTGCCAGCGTCTCCGCCAGCACTGCCGGATTCACTTCCCTTAAAGACCGGCATCCGCATCGTTTGAAGGCAACGAATAAACGGCGCAGCGGTTGCAGTAGGCTATAGACGCCTGTTGGTCGCAGGTGGCGTACGCGCGTACGCTCGGAAGTCAATATCCCGCGACGGTATGTAAGGGCAATGAGCGCCTCCTTGAGCTGCCGAATCAAAATGGCGTCGGTGACTGGGGATAAAGAAAGTCGAGTCCCATCCGGAAAGGTGCCATGCCCCAGGAAATCTAAGAAAAGACAATTGCGGTTGTTTTCAGAAGCCCACGTCGTGGGGTACTCCCAAGTGTCATCCCTAAATTGAGATAGAGGAGTTGTATGAAGTTCATCTTGGTATGGTGGTTTAGATGGCATAGAATTTCGGGCATGCACCACCCACATTCGAGAATCTTCGAACTCAGTAAACCACGGGGTCGTTTCATTCATCAGATGGATCCAAAAAAAAGATCGGGCTCTCTTTCCATTTCTGACTTTGCTGCCTCAAGAGCTTTGTTAACGGTTGCGGTAGGCCATCGAGTAAGAAGTTCTCGACAACGATTTATGCGGCTCTCCAACGAGCTGCCTTCGGTTGACTGAAGGCTTAATCTTTCATGCAGTCGTTCTGCATTTATCAATTCGCGACAGACGTATTCGACGCTGTCTGCGAACCAACGTGCGTGAGGGCACCCGTCAATGCAGTCTTGCAATTGGCAAACTCCCGCAGCATCTCTGGCGAAATTTTGGGGCGGATTCTCTGGGTCGGCGCACCGATTGCCCCATCGTGCTCGATTTTCCTGATTTGTCAGGTTGTCAATCTGATGCGAGGTGAGGCCCTGTTGCTTCAGGATCGCCCGCACCCTGTCGGTGTTAAAGTCGCCTGATTGGATCAAGCTGAGCGAGGCATCGAATACCCGGACGGCGTCGTCCCAAACCCTCTCTTGTGTCAGTCTTCGACGAACATAGAGGGCGGTCGTTTCTCGATCTGTGTGATTTGCGACAATCTGTGCAACAAATAAATTCTGCCCGGATGTTTCATAACTGAAGAGTATTGTTGCATCGCGTAGATCCCTCACGCCCGCGCCTGAGCCGCATCGTTGCAAAAATGCCTGAATTCCTCGGTGTTGACCGTTTCTAATTTCCCAGTATAAGGAAGTTATTCCTCTCTCGTTTTTATATATAAAAATGTCGTCCTTGATCTGCGATAGCTTATTCAATTCATCTTCATCGGATTTATCAAGCTTACCTTTCTGAAGAATGGCGTTCAATTTTCTATGTATTTCCTTTCGTAATGCGAGCGTTAAATAGTCCAAATATTTGAGTAGGCGATATGGATGCGACCAAGGTCGTTTTGATGACGGGACTTTGACAACAGCGCTGGATTGGAGGCGGTTGCTGCGGCCACGCGTCTTGTATGAGACAACGTAGACATGGTCCTCCCCGGTTCGTCCGCTCAACCGAAATGGAAACGGCTCGACCCAGGCGCGGGTGCGCAATGCTGCGACAGTGGATAGATTCCAACCGGTACGAAGCATAAGAAGTACGATGAACGGAGCCATGTCATCCGCCCACGGGAAGAACCACCGTAGGTGGCCCATCCAACCCACCATTCTCTGGATTGTCCCGTCGGGTGCGACGTATTCTGCTGCTGGCCGTCCCTCAAGACCGCGGAGCAATGTGTTTCGGCCGAGATTGCGGCGTAGGTCTTCGAAAGAATGGATCTCTCTCTTCAGCAGGCGCTTTATGACCCACGCTCGGTTTTCCACTTGTTGCCAATCGCCATGTCGTCCGCCTGCGTTGCGGTGGGGGTCGTGGCCAGATCCTGCAAGACGATGTGCCTCTTGGGTCCGGCGCTTGACGATTCCGATCTCGAATTTCGCTTGATTGACGATCTTTCTCGCCTCCGCCTTTGACAAGGTGTCGCCAGGCGTGGGGAGATCGTTGTCGTGAAAGGGGTTACTCGGAATCAGGCTAGGGGAGGCGCCTACAGCGCGCAAAACTCGTATGAAGAATCGCATCGCGGTTGCAAGCGAGCTTTGCGGCTGCCCCGGGAGAACCAACCATGCGGCGAAAGTGTTGCAGAAATGATCATC
Source organism: Allobosea sp. 67-29 (assembly GCF_001898115.1). Taxonomy (GTDB): domain Bacteria; phylum Pseudomonadota; class Alphaproteobacteria; order Rhizobiales; family Beijerinckiaceae; genus Allobosea. The sequence goes on from NZ_MKSQ01000023.1 coordinate 190,276, forward strand.
GATTTCTGCTGCCGTCTTGGGTGGAATGGCCTGAAATGTATCGGAGTACCATAGAATATATCGCTCGATATGCCTCAGCTTTGCCTTGTATGAATCAACGGTCTCTGGGGATGCATTCATAAAAATATTTCTGATCCCGCGAGAGTTATTCCCAAACAAATGCACGCGATCAAGAATATCGAGTTGAATGCTCGATGTTCTTGACACCCCATGTCCGATGCTGGCAGAAATAACGAGCGGATGCCTCCCCTGTCCTGGGTCGGGCGGCGAGGCAATATTCGCGATATTGGATTGAGATTCCGAGAAATCTCCTTTTCTGTATCTCCTAGACATCAAGCTGAACTTCATCCAGGAATTGGTTCCACGTTTGATGGGCTGACATTCGGATCCAACCTTTGGCGACCTGTTCGAGGTACTTTTTGGTCGATTTGGCTTCCGAATGCCCAAGATCAGATTGTATAGTAAGAAGAATCGTGCTCCCGTGCTCCAATATAAGCTCGGGTGGAATAGAATTCCTGTCGTATCCTCGATCTTGACCTTCTTTAATTATTGCTGCTTCCAAAAAATAGCAGGCATATGCATGCCGCATAACGTGGGGCGTAAGACGTAATGGTGACTTGATCGCGTGATTGGCCGCGTCGAAGGCTTCCCAGATTGCATGGTACGACATTTTTTGCTGAAATCTATTTAGGTAAACGTGCGCGGAATCTTCGTTACTGCGACGCGCTCCGTTGATGTAGGCCCACATGGCTAGGAGGAGCTTGGGCGGAAGATGTGCCAGGCGAACCTTGGGGCCCTTTCCAATAATCCGATAGTTGCACTGGTAACCGTAGTCCAATCTGCTGCCGGGAGTTGATTGGCGATCCCAGCCCGAGCCTGGCTTCAGTTTCCATTCCACCATCTCCAGTGGCGGTATTACGCCGATCATTCGATCGTCACCCAAAGACCATTCGAGTGTTAGCGGTTGATCTGACCAGCTCGGATGTACGTGCCACTTCGACCGATCCATACAGCGTTGGTGAACGCGCCCTGGGATCAGTGTGTTCTCGATGACCTCCGTTGCACGCATGCCGGTTTCGAACATTTGCAGCGCGATCAGCCTGTGCGGCCCGGGTGCCAAAGCCGAAAAGAACGCGTGGAGATGGGGCAAAGTCGGTAAAGGCTGATTGCCTGGCGACTTTCGAAACGCTCGAGCGGCGACTGGGACCGAATTTGTAACCGCCTGTTGCAGCTCCCTGCGATACGAGAGCAGGCAGGCGTCCTTCGAAAGAGTAATCGTTTGAAGAGCGGGCTCGTAATCGAAATTCGTGACAAAGCCGTTGTCCGCCATCCACTTGAAGCAGCCTAAGGCATGGCTGATTTTTGTCCGGACTGTCTCAGGGGCAATGGGCGACGGCGACTTCGTTCTGAAGAAGTTTTCTGACCAGTATCCGCGAATAAGCGCATCCTGGTACATCTCAAGGATGTGCCAGCTTTTTAGTTGATCCCATCTGATGGTGCCCTGCGTTGGATGAGCTCTTTCTGTTTCACCCCAGGTCAACAGGTCCGCGAGATTATAAGCGATCTTGCGACGTGCCTCCCGGTCGAGAGGGCGCAGGCGAACACGCGGAGCGGCGCCGTGAAGAGCGGAGACTTTTCCGCGCGCTCTTTCGAAGATGAAGGCGTTGATGCCATCGGGAAATTCCTCGTCGCCAGTCATGATGAAGGGAACGCCGATGAGGTGCGCGCGTTTTGGTACGCGAGCGACCTCGTTCCCCGGCCAATGGACCGTGGCCATGGTGAAGTCTCCATACTTGCAGATCGGCAAGCTTGCTTCCGGGACGATTGAGGTCCCTGGCTCGCTACCCTGTCACCGGTCGAGCGAGTTCGAGGGAACGCTAACTGAGACTGGTCGCACTGGGCTCGTCGCTAAGGAGTGTGCCGCAAGCGAGTGGCGGTCTGTTGGTCTTGGCGGCTTCGTCACTTGGTTTTCCCCTGGTCGAACAATCTGTGATTGTACATACGTTGGGCAAGGGGTAGCAGAGAATGAGTGACAAGGCAAGCGTTGTGATTTCTAACCAATTGATATTGCAATCGAATCCTTGAATTCAAAAGTCGGTCTTTGCAAATGAATCCTACAACTAATGGGCGAATCCTGGGCGCGCCGGTTGGGATTCAGGGAGGAGCTTTCGGGGACGAATCCCCAGAATGCGGGATTGAATCCCAACTCGCCGAGATAGCGGTCTGGTGAGCGCCATACCCGCTCCTACAGACTTTTCTCGATGGATCTCGCGCGGAGCCCGATCGCCGTCCGCGCGCCTCTAGCTCGCACCTGTCTTTGACGCAGGTGCCTCTTGTGGTGAGTGCCGCGGCGACCATCCCAAGCCGCAGCAGGCGTACGCTTCCGGAAATCTTGACTTGGCAATCTCGCGCCGTGAACGGAGAAAGGAGCGTAAGCGGCGTCCCGGCCCCACCTTTCGGGATGGGGCATGAGCGTTGATGTTCCGAGCCTGGAGGGCTTGGACATATGACGATTTCAGAGCTTACGCTTAAATCGAGCGTCGAGATCGACGAGCCGGTTAGGCGGTTTGAGGTGCGGGGCGCCGTCGGGACTGGTCTGCCGAGGACAAGGCGCGATCGTGGCGGAGAGCTTCGAGCCTGGCGCGAGGGTGAGCGTTGTCGCCCTCCAGCGCATCGCCGAGTTCTATCGCATCGAAGCCGCGATCCGTGGCCATGATGCCGATGCACGTCGGGTAGCGCGCCCGGAAAAGAGCACGCCGATCCTCGAGGCCATGGAGCCATGGCTGCGCGAGAAGCTCAGCCTGATCAGCCAGAAGACGAAGCTCGCCGAGGCCATCCGCTATGCGCTCTCGCGTTGACAGGGCTTGAGCCTCTTCCTCGCTGACGGCTGCGTCGAAATCGACTCCAACACCGTCGAGCGCTCGATCCGGCCGCTCGCCCTGACCAGGAAGAATGCGCTCTTCGCCGGCTCCGACGGCGGCGCGGAGCATTGGGCCGTCATCGCCTCGCTCCTCGAAACCGCAAAGCTCAACGGTGTCGAGCCGCCCGCCTATCTCGCCGACGTCATCGCCAGGATCGTCAGCGGCCATCCCAACAGCCGCATCGATGAACTGCTGCCTTGGGCCTATCCGGCTCAGGCCGCCCTCAGGGACGTGGCCTGACGACGACGCTTACAAAGGAGCTAGGGGGGCGAAGCGAGTACTGACGGAGGCAAGCGACTTCCCTGGTCGAGAAACGACCAGCCCAGACATGACTTGAAGCTCGTCACCGGTCGAATTCGGAATGTGGTCAACTTGCAAAAGCTCGGCTGAACCGAGGGAGGCGTGCATGGGCCCAAGCGTCTCAAAAGGCAGCGCCAAACTCAACCTGCGCATCCCGATCGAAGGCGCAAGAGCTCAAATGGCGAACCTAACGGTCCAAGCCGAAACCGTACGGATACTGCTGCACGGTGAGCTCTTCACTTCGCTGACGTTTCTCGAGGGCTCTACAATCAGTGGCTGGATAACAATGCCGATTGGGCTCGATCACCAACTCCCAGCTCCGATGTCGCGCTATGGCCGGCTGCGCAACCCCGACCAGCTTCGCCGGCCACTCGACGGTCGCGCCAGAAAGCAGCACCAAGCAAGCCCAGTGAAGATTGCAAACGGATTGTGTCGACTACACAATTTCTGAACCTAAGGTACCGCCCCCGGGTCCGAAAGGCTTATTTCGAAATCCGTTTATCGCCATAGCCGTTCTTGCGAGCGGCAGCCGGAATATAGGCATAGCCGCGGCCCGGGGAAAGACCGCCGGCTCGATTTCGACAGCATCTCATGCCGAGCGCCCGGGAGTGAGGATTCCATGCCTCAATCGAGAATTCGGCCGTCTCGCGCATCGATGTCGAGGATGATCTCCTCGTCGTCGGCGGTGCGGCCAGCCAGTTCCCAGCGATCGCCGGCTCGCATGATTTCCTCGACATGGACCATGCCCGCGCTCCAGGCGATGGCCCGTGCGCGGCTTTCCGTGATGACCTGGTCCGCATTCAAGGTTTGCCCGACTTCGGCTCTGCGCGAATCACCCTGCGCCAGCGAGGGCAGGCCCGGAAGGGCCACGGAACCACCGATCAGGGCCAGCGCCAGCAAGTGAGCCGAGCCATTCATTCGCATAACGCGCCTCGTGAATCAGGGACGCGAAGAATGCGGGGGAATGAGGCAGGTTTCGGACAGGAGCCTTCACGGGCAGTCGCAATGACGTGAGGCGGTCAGTCGCCCGCCCTGGCCGAGGCCGGCCGCTCCCGTTTGAGCTTCAGGATGGTGCCGTCGCTGGCCCTCAGCTTCATCTCGATGCCTGAGCCCAGGCTGTCGCGCCCTTCCACGTTCCAATGACCGGAGTCGAACTCGATCTGCTCGATTCGGGCAATGCCGTTGTCCGTGGCGATACGGCGAGCATCCTCGGCGGAGATCGCGCCGTCCGACGGCTTTGGCGCTTGAGGACTCTGGGCCACGGCCGACGCCGACAGCGCGAGGACGGCGAGCGGGCCGAGCGATATCGATCGGCGCGAGAGCATGATGGCATCTCCTCGTTCGGTATGGCTCACGAGGGAACGGTACCCGCCCGGCATTGTTCCAGCCACCACCTGTCGTAAAGCTGGGGAAGTCTGGGAGCGAGGCAGGACCGCCGGCCCGGCGACCGGCTATGGTGATCGCAGAGTGCTCGTCGGTTCGGTTTTGACCCTCCCGGCGGGTTGCGGAGACGGGGCCGGCTCGGGCAAGGCAGGGCGGACGAGACGATCAGGGTTGGCCGACAATCGCTCGGGCAATCCCAGGAGACAGGAATGAGCCGCAGGCACCCGGAATACCAGTATCTCGACCTGCTCGCCGACGTGCTGGAGCGAGGCGACGAGCGGCTCGACCGGACCGGCGTCGGCACGCGGTCGATCTTCGGCGCCATGGCACGGTTCGATCTGTCGGACGGAACGGTGCCGATCCTGACCACGAAGCGCGTCTTCTGGAAGACGGCGGTCAAGGAGATGCTCTGGTTCCTGACCGGGCAGACCAACATCCAGCCGCTGGTGCGCCAGAACGTGCGGATCTGGACCGACTGGCCGCTTGCCGCCTATCGCCGCGAGACCGGCGAGACCATCAGCCAGAGCGCGTTCGAGGCGCGTATTGCCGAGGACGACGCCTTCGCGGCGCGCTGGGGCGATCTCGGGCCGGTCTACGGGAAGCAATGGCGGCGCTGGCTGGGTGCCGACGGCCGCGAGCACGACCAGATCGGGACCCTGATCGAGACGCTGCGCACCAACCCGTCGAGCCGCCGCATGCTGTTCCATGGCTGGAACGTGGCCGAGCTCGACCGAATGGCGCTGCCGCCTTGCCACATGGTCTATCAGTACCATGTGACGTCCGACGGGCGGCTGAACTCGCTGTGTTTCCAGCGCTCGGCCGACCTGCTTCTCGGCGTGGGGTTCAACTGGGTGAACTGCTGCGCCCTGCAACTGATGATTGCGCAACAGGCGGGCTTGAAGCTCGGCGACTTCGTCTGGTTCGGCGGGGACGTGCATCTCTACCTCAACCATCTCGACCAGGCACGGGAGCAGCTGGGCCGCGAGCCGCGCCCATTCCCGACGATGCGCCTGACGCGGCATGCCGCCAGCATCGACGACTACCGGATCGAGGATTTCGAGGTGGAGGGCTACGCGCCTCACGCCGTCATCAAGGCCGACGTCGCGGTCTGAACCCAGCCACGCTCCGATCCTGGCGCCGCATGCATCCGCTGCAGGGCGGTCGAGCTTGCGAGCGGCTCGACGGCGCTCCCGACTTACGGGAAGACCTCTGCAAGGCAGCAATCTGCGGGCGTGAGCCCCGGTCAGCGCCAGCAGACAAGGCCGGCGCCGGGACGCGACTGGGAGGGATGGATTGACGCTGCCGTTGTGGTTGAGCGCCTTGGGCGCGACCCTGTTGTTGCAGGTCGTCAGTTCGTTCGCCGGAGCCGCCGTGCCGCTCCTCGGGCCGGTCCTGACATTGCGGTGGGGGCTGGCGCCGCAGGATATCGGCTACGTCTCGGCTGTGGTTTCCGCCGGCATCTGCTGGTTCCTGGCCTGCGGCGGTGCAATGCTCGGGCATCACGGCCCGATCCGCACCTTGCAGTTCGGCCTTCTCTCGGTCGCTGCCGGTCTGGCGATCCTGTCGCAGACGGGCGTCGCGGTGGCGCTTGTCGGCGCCTTGATGGTCGGGCTCGGGCTGGCGCCGAACACGCCCGCCGGCAGCCAGATCCTGATGCGTGCCGCGCCGCCCGGGCATCGTACGCTGGTTTTCTCGATCAAGCAGGCCGGCGTGCCGCTCGGAGGCGCGCTGGCGGGTCTCACCGTTCCGCCGATGGTGCTGGCGTTCGGCTTCACAGGAGCCATTGCGGCGATCATCGCCATTGCTCTGCTCTGCGCCTTGTCGGTGCAGGGCTTTCGCCACAGGCTCGACGAGGAGAAGGGGCCGCAGAACCCTGCCTGGCCGCGCCTCTTTCTGTCGCCCTCATCGCTGACGCGCTCGGCGCGCGTGCTCGGCACCGATCCTTCCCTGCCGATGCTGACCGCGATGGGGGTGTCGTTCTCGATCACCCAGGCCTGCATCACCGCGTTCACGGCGACCTACATGGTCACGCAGCACGGGAAGAGCCTGGCGGAGGCCGGCCTTTACATGTCCGTGCTGCTGGCGGCGAGCACCGTGGCGCGCATCTTCTTCGGTTGGCTGGCCGACCGGCTGGGAACGGGACTGGTGCTCCTGTCCGCTCTCGCGCTGGGTGCCGGCGGCGCCATCCTGCTGCTGGTCTGGCTCGCCGGTACAAGCCCCTGGCTGGTCTATGGCTGCATGATCCTGGTCGGAGCGACCTCGATGGGCTGGAACGGCGTGCACATGGCCGAGCTCGCCCGTGCCGCGCCCGCGGCGCTCATCGGCGAGATAACGTCGGGCGCGAGCCTGTTCGGCTTCGTCGGCTCGATCTGTGGGCCGCTCGCTTTCGCCATCGTCGCCGGCAAGACCGGAGGCTTCACCTGGCCGTTCGTTCTCGTCGCCGGACAGTTGATCGCCTTCGGCGCCTTCGCGCTGGGGCGTAGAGGTATCGCGGCATTGACCCGCTAGCGCCGGGCCGGAGGGCGGAGAGGCTGTCCGCTCCGCCCCACGAGGAACGCGCGATCATTTCGCGGCGTAGATGTCCTTGTACTGGTCGCGCAGCAGGTTCTTCTGGACCTTGCCCATGGTGTTGCGCGGCAACTCGGGCACGATGAAGACCTGCTTCGGCAGCTTGAACTTCGCGAGTCGATCCTCCAGCGCCTTGGCTATGGCCGAAGCCGTGATGCTGGCGCCCGGCTTGCACACGACGGCGGCCGTGACGCCCTCGCCGAAATCGGCGTGCGGCACGCCGAAGACCGCGCTTTCGACGACACCATCCATACCGTCGATCTCGGTCTCGACCTCCTTCGGATAGACGTTGTACCCGCCCGTGATGATCAGGTCCTTGCCGCGTCCGACGATGTGGACATAGCCGCGCTCGTCAATCTTGCCGAGGTCGCCGGTGATGAAGAAGCCGTCGGCCCGGAATTCGGCCGCCGTCTTCTCGGGATTGCGCCAGTAGCCCTTGAAGACGTTCGGGCCCTTTACCTCGATCATGCCGATCTCCTCGGCGGCCAGCGCCTTGCCGGTCTCCGGATCGACGACGCGGGCGCTCACGCCCGGCAGCGGGAAGCCGACCGTGCCGGCGACGCGATCCCCGTCGTAGGGGTTCGACGTGTTCATGTTGGTCTCGGTCATGCCGTAGCGCTCGAGAATGGCGTGGCCGGTGCGCTCGCGCCATTCGCGATGGGTCTCGGCGAGAAGCGGTGCCGAGCCGGAGACGAAGAGCCGCATATGCTTCGTCGTCTCCCGGTTCAGCCGCGCATCCTGCAGCAGGCGGACGTAGAAGGTCGGGACGCCCATCATGCTCGTCGCCTGCGGCAGGTATCTGAAGATCTGCTCGGGATCGAACTTCGGCAGCAGGATCATCGAGGCGCCGGCGAGCAGAATTGTATTCGTCGCGACGAAGAGGCCATGGGTATGGAAGATCGGAAGGGCGTGCAGCAGCACGTCGTCCTTGCCGAAGCGCCAGTAGTCGACCAGCGTCAGCGCGTTCGACGACAAATTGTCGTGGCTGAGCATCGCCCCCTTCGAGCGGCCGGTCGTGCCCGAGGTGTACAGGATGGCGGCGAGGTCGTCCGGCCCGCGCGCCACATCGACGAAGCTGCCCGAGGCGGCGTTCGCCTTGTCGAGCAGTGTGCCGGTGCCGACCCCGAGCGTCTCCAGCTTGGCGCCGGCCTTTTCCGCGAAGGGCTTGAGGGCCGGGGCCTTGGCCGGGTCGCAGACGAAGACGGCAGGCTCGGCATCACCCAGGAAATACTCGATCTCGGCCGGGGTGTAGGCGGTGTTGAGCGGAAGGAAGATGCCGCCGGCCCGGACGGTGCCGAGATAGAGCATCAGCGCCTCGACGCTCTTCTCGACCTGCACGGCGACACGATCGCCCGGCTCGACGCCAAGCGCCGCCAGCGCGCTGGCGAACCGGGCGGAGCTGTCGAGCACGTCCTGGTAGCTGTATTCCCGCCCGTCATCCAGCAGCGCGAACCGTGCGCCCGGCGAGGGCATGCGCGCGCGGATCAGGTCGAACAGATGGTTGGTCATACGGTGGGTCCTTGAATGTCCGAACTCATGTCCTGCGGGCGGCAGAGGCCGGGGTCGCCCGCTTGCGGCTGCCGATAGCCGATGCCGAAGGGCTGAGCCTTCTGACGGCCTGGGCGGCTGCGATCGTTCCGTTCTGCACGAAGGCCTCGTGGTTAGCCTCGATCGCACCGAGTTCATAGAGGTAGTTGACCATCAGGCCGCCGGCTTGCCTGAGGCCGTTGGCCGAGACGTCGCCACGCCAGTTGATCCGCTCCAGCCGCGCGCCGTTGCCGAGATGGAAGCGCGCCACCGGGTCGAGCGGCTTGTCGCCGGCTTTCGCCTCCAGGAAATACCAGGCGGCGGCGGCAAGCTCGGCCTCCCGGAGCTGATTCTGGTGGGTGCCGGCAGGGCGCGTGCTCCAGCCGGGGTCCTGCAGTGTCGCGAGTTCTCGCCAGTCGAGAGCGGGGCGATCGGCCTCCTGCGCCTTCAGCATCCGGCCGAGCCAACCCATGAAGCCCGGCACGGGCGAGAGCGTGACGAAGGTGGTCAGGCTGGGGAGCTCCCGCTTCAGTTCCTCCACCACCTGCTTGATCAGGAAATTGCCGAAGCTGATGCCTCTGAGGCCCGCCTGGCAGTTCGAGATCGAATAGAAGACGGCGGTGGTGGCGCGGGTCGCGGGCAGCGCCGTCCGCTCAAGGTCGAGCAACGGTGCGATGGCTTCCGGAATCTCGCGCGTCAGCGCGACCTCGACGAAGACCAGCGGCTCGTCGCCCATCTGTGGGTGGAAGAAGGCGAAGCAGCGCCGGTCCCCCGGGGCGAGGCGATTGCGAAGATCGTCCCAGCTCTGGATCGTATGGACGGCTTCGTAGCGGATGATCTTTTCGAGGATATTGGCTGCGGTCGTCCAGTCGACGCGCTTGAGCACGAGAAAGCCGCGGTTGAACCAGGAGGTGAAGAGATGCACGAAGTCGCGGTCGACGACCGCGAGCTCGCCGTGCTCGCGCAAGGCCAGCAGCAGGTCCTCGCGCATCCGCACCAGCGCCTCGGTGCCGCCCGGGGCGCGGTTGAGGCGCCGCAGAAGCTCCTGTCGGCGTGGCTCCGAGGCCTCGTTCAGGGCCGCGGCCGCTTCGGCGCTGCGGTCTCCGAGGTAGCGGGCGACAGCTTCCTCCAGCCGGATCGGATCAGGACCGAAATCCGCCGCCAGGGTCTTCAGGAAGGCGAGCCGCTGTTGGGCCGGAGCCCGCGCATAGCCGCCGAGCAGCGCGTCGGCGAGGGCGATGCCCGAGGCTTCGCCACGGACGCCGAGGATGTCGTGAGCCAGGGCGGACAGGTCGGCATCCTCCACCCGCCTTCCGATGCGATCGAAGGCGAACCCGCGGCTGCGGCTCGTGATCGTCGACACGAGATCCTGGATGAAGCCCCGGTTCATGGGAGCGTGCCTCCGTTGTCGGCCGCCATTGCCGCTCAGCCCATGATCGCGGTCGGCAGCCAGGTCACCAGCCCGGGGAACAGGCAGACGAGCACGACCGCCAGCGTGATCAGCAGCACGAAGGGCAGGGTGCCCCACATGATCTGGCTCAGCGGTATGTCCGGCGCGATGTTCTTGATGACGAAGATGTTGAGCCCGACCGGGGGATGGATCAGGCCCATCTCCATGACGATCGTCATGACGACCCCGAACCAGATCAGGTCGAAGCCCGCAGCCTTCAGGGGCGGCAGCACGATCGGCGCGGTCATCAGGATGATCGAGACCGGCGGCAGGAAGAAGCCGAGGACGACCACGAAGACCAGGATGGCGGCGAGCAGTACCCATTTCGACAGGTTCAGGCCGATGATCCAGGCGGCGGCCGACTGGCTGATGTGCAGATAGCTCATCACATAGGCGTAGAGGAGCGACATGCCCACGATCATCAGCAGCATGGTCGATTCCTTGAGCGTGCCGGAGACGATGGGCATCACCTTGGAAGGGCGCCAGATGCCGTACATGATGCCGATCACGACCAGGGCCAGAACGGCGCCGACGCCAGCCGTCTCGGACGGCGTCGCCCAGCCGGCATAGAGCACGATCATGACGCCGGCGAGGATGGTGACGAAGGGGGCGACCCAGCCGATCATCTTCAGCTTCTGGCGCAGCGTGTAGTGCTCCTCGTCGAGCAGGGCCGAATGCTTGCCGGTGGCCGTGGCCTCGGCGAGGGCGAGCCGCTTCTCCTTGCTGTAGCGCAGCATCGAGTACCCGGCGAAGAGCAGCATCAGGAGCAGGCCCGGCCCGATGCCGGCGAGGAAGAGCTTGCCCAGCGAGACCTCGGCGGCGACCGCATAGAGCAACATCGTCACCGAGGGCGGCAGCAGGATGCCGAGCGTGCCGCCGGCGGCGATGATGCCTGCGGCGAAGCCCGGCGAATAACCGCGGGCCCGCATCTCGGGAATGCCGGCGGAGCCGATCGCCGAGCAGGTCGCCGGGGAGGAGCCCGCCATCGCCGCGAAGAGGCCGCAGGCGATGGTGTTGGCCACCCCAAGTCCACCCGGAATGCGATGCAGCCAGGCGTGCAGCGCCGAGTAGAGGTCGCGGCCGGCATTGGAGCGGCCGATCGCCGCGCCCTTCAGGATGAAGAGCGGGATGGCGAGGATGATGACGTTGGCGAGTTCCTCATAGAAGTTCTGCGCGATCGTATCGAGCGAGGCCGCCGGCATGAACAGGACCATGAAGCCGACGGCGACCACGCCCAGCGCGAAGGCGATCGGCATCCCCGAGAACATCACCAGCAGGGTGACGACGCAGTAGGAGACACCGACCAGCCATTGTGGGAGACCGCTGACCAGCGGCAGGGGGGAGCGCGGCCAGAAGATCACGGCCGCCGCGAGCGCCAGCACGGCAAGGCAGAGCAGGGGCGAGCGCGTCGCGACCTGCACCGCCACCTGCAGCGCAAGGAGCAGCATGCCTGTCGCAAGCAGGGCATAGGGAATCCAGAGAGGCGGACCCCAGGCCGATTGCGAGGTCTGCCCGTCGACATAGGCCTCGTGCAGGAGCATCGCCGTCTTCCAGGCGAAGATCAGGCAGAAGCAGAGCATCACCGCGTCGACGACGAGCCGGCGACCCGCCGTCGAGCCGGGAAACCAGTGATCGAGCAGGTCGATGCCGACATGGCCGCGGCCGGCCTGAACGGTCGCGGCCGAGAGGAAGATCGCACCGGCGATCAGGAAGATCGTCACCTCGTCCTGCCAGAGCACGGACGACTTGGTGAGATGCCCCGTCACCACGCCGAAGGTCAGGACGAAGGCGGCCGCGACGAGCGCGACCGCCGAGAGCCGGAAGGCGAAGCGGTTGACGAACGCGAGCAGCGCCGCAGCGCCACGCTCGTCGGCGACGTTCCGGGGACCGTCGGCGGCCAGAATGGCGTCGTGCTGCAGCGCTCCGCTCATCTCAGGAAACCTTCTGCGCGAGCTTCATAAGCTCGGCTGCTTCGGTGGAAGCGGCGGCGTAGTCCTTCCAGGCGCTGTTCTCGGCGATCTTGCGCCAGGCTGCGAGGTTGGCCTCGCTCATGTCGGAAACCTTAACGCCCTTTGCCGCATAGACCTTCGCGACCTCCTCGTCGTCGGCCTTGGCCTGGGCCGTCGCCCAGCTCTCCATCTCGGCACCGACGTCGAGGATCGTCTTGCGCTGGTCGGCGGGCAGGGCGTCGAAGATCGCCTTCGACATCAGGAGCGGTTCGAGCATGAACCAGAACGAGCCCTTGCGGGCCGCCGTCAGCGATTTGGCGAGCTCTTCCAGGCGGAACGAGATCAGGCTGGTCGAGGAGGTGACTGCCGCATCGAGCGCGCTGGTCTGCATGCCGATATAGATCTCGTTGGAGGGCATCGTCGAGACCTGGCCGCCGGCCGCCGCGAACATGCGGTCCATCTCGCGGCTGCCGCCGCGGATCTTGACGCCCTTGACGTCCTCGGGCGCCAGTATCGGGGCGCTGCGCGACGCGACGCCGCCAGCCTGCCAGACCCAGGAGACGAAGACGATGCCCTTGCTCTCCAGGATCTTCGCGAGTGCCTTGCCGACTTCGGCGTTCTTCCATTTCGCGCCCTGCTCGTAGCTCGTGACCAGGCACGGCATCAGGCCGAGATTGCAGGCCGGAACCTCGCCGCCGGCGTAAGGCACGGGGAACAGCGACATGTCGAGCGCGCCGCGGCGCATCGCCGAGAACTGCGCATTCGTCTTCATCAGCGACGAGTTGGCGTAGATATCGAACTTCAGCGCGCCATTGGTGCGCTTCTCGACCTCGGCGGCGAAGCGGCGGCACATCCGGTCGCGGAAATCGCCCTGGTCGACTGTGCCGCCGGGGAACTGGTGCGAGATCTTCAAGGTTGTTGCGGCTTGCGCCGTTGCGGCCCTGAAGAGGGTGGGAGCGGCGATCGCGCCGGCGAGAGTCTGCCTGCGGGTCAGGTTCATTGGCGTTCCTCCTGAATGTCGGGTCATGGCCCGTCTTGTCGTTGGGTCGATCAAGGCAGCGTCTCCTCGCTGTGTCAATAGATCGCATACAATCGCGAAGAATTTGAATGCAGGTCTTGCGAGCTCGCGTACGATTGCTCACAGTAGCGGCAGCCGCCGCAGCCTTTCGGCCAACCAGAAGCGCGCTGATGAACGAGCGACAGTCCAATCTCCTGCGGGACCGGATCGAAGACGAGATCGTCACGGGCGCCTATCGGCCCGGCGACCGGCTCGACGAGGCCTCCCTGGCGACCCGCTTCGGGGTTTCCCGCACACCGATCCGCGAAGCCTTGCAGCAACTCGCGGTGGCTGGGCTGGTCGAGGTGAGGCGACACCGTGGCGCCATCGTCAGCGCTCCCGATCCGAAGCGCCTGATCGACATGTTCGAGATGATGGCGGAGATCGAGGCGATCTGCGGCCGGCTCGCGGCCCGCCGCCTGCTGCCCGAGGACGAGCTGGCCCTGAAGCGGGCTCTGGAAGCCTGCCGGATAGCTTCCGAACAGGCCGACCCCGATGTCTACTACTATGAGAACGAGCGCTTTCACCGTGCCATCTATGCGGCGAGCGGCAATCCGTTCCTGGCCGAACAGGCGCATGCGCTGCATCGCCGGCTTGCGCCGTTCCGCAGGCTGCAACTGCGCGTCCGCAACCGGGTCGCGGTGTCTCAAGCCGAACATGAGGCCATCGTCGCGGCGCTGCTCGAAGGCAAGGGCCAGCTCGCGGCGCAGCGCCTCCACGCCCATATCGCCGTGCAGGGCGAACGTTTCGCCGACCTGATCGCCTCGCTCAACCGCAGCGCCGCCTGACGGCGTCGCCATTCGACCGGACGTGACGGGTCGGCTTCCCGCGCCATCGGAAAATCCGATAGCGGCATCGTCTCATTCCGTTTTTCGGAGACGTCCTGCCGTTGGAAAAGCGCCTTCATCCGATACGGAAGGAAGGCGACCATGATCGATACCGATTCGAAGCTCCTCATCGCGGGCGGCAGTTCCGGAATGGGGCTCGCTCTGGCCCGGCTGAGCCTTGACCTGGGAGCACAGGTGGTCCTCGTCGGGCGCGACGAAGCCAAGCTGGCCCGCGCCGGAACGATGCTCGGCGGCCGCGGCCGACTGGAACTCCTCACCGCCGATATCACGTGCGAGGATGCGGTCGCGAAGCTGTTCGAGACGGTGGGTGACCTCGATCACATCGTCTGCACTGCCGCGGACATCCGGGGCGCCTATGAGCTGTTGCCCGCGCTCGACCTTCAGGCCGCCCGGCAGGCCATGGAGAGCAAGGTCTTCGGGCCGATGCTGCTGGCGAAGCACGGCGCGCCGCGGCTGCGGCCGTCAGGCTCCATCACCCTCACATCCGGGATTGCGGCCTATCGGCCGATGCCGCGCGGGACGGTCGTGGCTGCGATCAATGCCGCATTGGAAGGTCTCGTGCGGGCTCTGGCGGTCGAGCTCGCGCCGATCCGCGTCAACGCGGTCTCGCCGGGGTGGGTCGATACGCCGATCTGGGAGTTCGTCGCCGGCGATCGGAAGGATGCGATGCTCGCCGGCATGGCCGAGCGCCTGCCTGTCGGCCGTGTCGGCCGGCCCGAGGATATCGCGCAGGCCATCGCCTTCCTGGTCGGCAACGGCTTCACGACGGGGACGGTGCTCCATGTCGAGGGCGGGCATCGCCTGATCTGACGTCCCCTCGCCATTCCCCGGCTTCGGCCAGGAACCGCTGCAAGCCCGGCGGCTGGACCCGGCGGCGGCGCCAGACCAGGACGAGCGGCGCCGTGCCGAGGCGGCCCGGCCAGGGAAGCTCGGCGACCTCGCCTCGCGCAAGCAGGTCCTGCGCGGCCATGCGCGGGACGACGGCCTTGCCGGCTCCGGCCGCGACGAGCCGCCCGATGGCGGCGATGCTGCCGACTTCGGAGGCGATGGCCACCCTCGCGAGGCCGGCCTCGGCGAGGGCCTTGTCGAACAGGTGGCGATAGATGCATCCGGGTTCGGTCGCGATGAAGCGCGACGCGCCGAGCTCGCCGAGCCCGAAGTCTCCGGCCGCCGCCCCCTCGCCTGGCGGCCCGATGAGCACGAGCCGTTCGGCCGCGATGACACGCCGGCCGAGGCGCTCGTCGAACGGCTCCCTCTCGAAGCAGAAGGCTGCATCCATCGCGCCGGTTGCCACAGCCCGGAGCAGGTCGCCGGTGCCGGCGATCTTCAGGTGCAGCCGGATGTCCGGCTGGCGGCGCCGGAAACCCTCGAGCCAGAGCGGCAGCCTCGTCGCGCCGATCGTCTCCAGCGCGCCGATCTGGAGCGTCGCTCCGCTGCTTTCGCTGGCGGCCCCGACCGCGGCACGGGCCTCGTCCGAAAGCGAGAGGAGCGCCTCGGCATAGGGCTTGAGGGCCTCGCCGGCCTCGGTCAGCCGCAGGCTCTCCCGAGTCCGCGCGAAAAGCGAAGTGCGCAGATCCGCCTCGAGCGCCTGGATCTGATCGCTGGCGCTCGACTGGGCGAGGTGAACCTCCGCGGCCGCTCGCGTGACGCTTCCGGTGCGCGCGGCAGCCAGGAAGGTCTTGAGAAATTTCGGATGCATGCGCGGGCCAGCTTATCGGGTTAATCCGGCCCATCAAGCGCAAGGGAGCCCCGGTCGCGCGAATGCGCTTCGGCGCTGGCCGCGCCGCTCGTGCACAAGCGGCGATCGTGGTGTAAGGCGTGGTGACGGCAGCCACCGATTCCGTCCCCTGTGGCGGCTCCCGCATCGGTTCGCCACGAACGTTCCGGCGGGATGTTCCGGTCCGAGGTTGCGATATTCTTCGATTGCCGAGGCTTCACTGCGCATGACCCTGAGCATCCGTCCCGTCCGCCCCGGCGAAGCCGGGCTCGTGCTGGGCTTCATCAAGGAACTGGCCGAATACGAGAAGCTGCTTCACGAAGTCGTGGCCAGCGAGGCGGATATTGCCGACTCCCTGTTCGCGGAAAGCCCGCGCGTCTTCTGCGAGATCGCCGAATGGGACGGCGAGCCGGTCGGGTTCGCGCTGTGGTTCTACACCTATTCGACCTTCAGGGGGCGGCATGGCATCTGGCTGGAGGATCTGTTCGTGCGTCCGGCACAGCGCGGGCGCGGGATCGGCAAGGCGCTGATGGCGCGGCTGGCGCAGCGATGCGTCGACGAGGGCCTGCCGCGGATGGCCTGGTGGGTGCTGAACTGGAACGAGCCCTCGCGGGTGTTCTACCGTTCGATCGGCGCAAAGGCGCAGGACGAGTGGACCGTCAAACGGCTCGAGGGCGAGGCGCTCGCGCGACTCGGCGCGGAGGGCTGAGGGACGATGACAACTCTTCCCATCGTCCTCGTCGCCGCGATTGCCGACAATGGCGTGATTGGCAGCGACAACCGGCTGATCTGGCGGTTGAAGACCGATCTCAAGCGCTTCAGGCAATTGACGATGGGCTGCCCGATCATCATGGGCCGGAAGACCTTTCACTCGATCGGCAGGCCTCTGCCCGGCCGCCAGACGATCGTGCTGACGCGCGATCCTGCGTTTTCAGCGGAAGGCATCCACGTCGCACACAGCGTCCGGGATGCGCTCGCCCGGGCGCAGGAACTGGGCGGCGCGATGGGCGCGCATGCCGTGATCATCGGCGGCGGAACCGAGATCTACGCACAGATGCTCGCGCTCGCCGACCGGTTGGAGCTCACCCTGGTCCATGCGAGGCCGGAGGGCGATGCCACCTTTCCGGCCTGGGACGAAGGGACGTTCGTCGCGGTGGCGCGGGAGGACCACCCAGCCGATTCCGACAACGAATACCCCTTCAGCTTCGCCACCTATCGCCGGCGGAACGAGGCAGGGCGCGGCTGATCGCCGCTTTTCCATTCGCGACGAGTGGCTTGCGCCGTTGACGAAATCATGGCCCATGACCAAGTGAGGCGAGCGTCTCTCCCCGGGACGCTGACAAATGGCCGCCATTGACCTATGGCTCGGCCCCAGCACAACGAACGAAAGGGAACGGCCCAGGTATGCCTTGGAGTAACCAGAGCGGCGGCGGCAGCGGCGGGGGCGGACCCTGGGGCCAGCGCGGAGGCAGTGGCGGCGGTGGCCCGTGGGGCGGCGGCTCCGGCGGAGGCAACGGCAATCCTCCCGATCTGGAAGAAATTCTCCGGCGCAGCCAGGACCGGCTGAAGAATCTCGTGCCGGGCGGCGGCCTCGGCGGGCGCGGCCTGGTGCTCGGCGCGCTGGCGCTGGTGGCGATCTGGCTGCTGTCCGGCGTCTACTTCGTGCGACCCAACGAGGTCGGTCTCAACCTGGTGTTCGGCAAGTTCATCGGGAAGACGGGCGAGGGCGCCAACTGGAACTGGCCCTATCCGGTCGGCAATGTCGTCAAGCCGCAGGTGACGAACGTCAGCACCACCGAGGTCGGCTTCCGGACCGTCGAGTCGGTGCGCCAGTCGCGCCAGACCGACGTGACCGAGGAAAGCCTGATGCTGACCGGCGACGAGAACATCGTCGACATCGACTTCATCGTGCAGTGGCAGATCGATCCTGCCGTTCCGGAGAACTACGTCTTCAACATCCAGGACCCGCCGGGCACGGTGAAGGCCGTAGCCGAGAGCGCGATGCGCGAGATCATCGGCAAGCGCAACATCCAGCCGGTGCTGACCACCGATCGCGGCGCGATCGAGACCGAGGTGCGCCAGCTCATGCAGGATACGCTCAACGGCTACAAGGCCGGCGTGCAGATCCGGCTCGTCCAGCTCCAGAAGGTCGACCCGCCGCAGCAGGTCATCGATGCCTTCCGCGACGTCCAGGCGGCCCGCGCCGACCAGGAGCGCCTGCGCAACGAGGCGCAGACCTACGCCAACCGCGTGGTGCCGGAGGCGCGCGGCCGCGCCGCCCAACTCGTGCAGTCGGCGGAAGCCTACAAGGAGCAGACCGTCGCCGAAGCGCGCGGCCAGGCCAGCCGCTTCACCGCGGTCTACGAGCAATACAAGAATGCTCCGGGTGTGACGCGCGAGCGTCTCTTCCTGGAGACGATGGAACGCGTGATGGGCGGAACGGACAAGATCATCCTCGACTCGACCGGCAACGGCCAGGGCGTGGTGCCCTATCTGCCGCTGGAGCAGCTGCAGAGGCTGCCCGCCCGGGGCGGCCAGCAGCAGGGAGCGACGCGATGAACGGCTCCTTTCTCAAGGCGGCTCTGCTCGTCGTCCTCGTCGCGGTCGCGGTCGTCTTCTACGCCTGCACCTTCATCGTCTCGCAGACCCAGTCCGCGCTCGTGTTGCGTCTGGGCGCCGTGCGCGCGATCAAGACGGAGCCGGGCCTCTACCTCAAATGGTTCGCGCCGATCGAGACGGTGACGCTGCTCGACAACCGCATCCTCGACCTCGACCTGCCGGCGCAGGAAATCATCGCCTCCGACCAGAAGCGTCTCGTGGTCGATGCCTTCACGCGCTATCGGATCTCTGATCCGCTGCGCTTCTACCAGGCGGTCAACAACATCCCGCGTGCCAACTCCCAGCTTGCCTCGATCGTGAACGGCAATGTCCGCTCGGTGCTGGCGGATGCGACCTTCGTTGACATGGTGCGTACCGAGCGCTCGCGGTTGATGGGCCGCATCCGCGACGATGTAAATCGCGAGGCGGCACGGTTCGGCATGACGGTCGTCGACGTGCGCCTGCGCCGCGTCGACCTGCCGGCGGCGAACTCGGCGGCGGTGTTCCAGCGCATGCAGACGGAGCGCCAGCGCGAGGCGGCGGAAGCCCGGGCCCTCGGCGGCCAGCAGGCGCAGGAGATCCGCGCTCGGGCCGACAGGGATTCAACCGTGATCGTGGCCGAGGCGCAGCAGCGCTCCGACGTGATCCGCGGCGAGGGCGAGGCGGAGCGGAACAAGGTGTTCGCCGAGGCCTATGGCAAGGATCCCGAGTTCTTCGCCTTCTATCGCTCGATGCAGGCCTATGAGAACAGCATCAAGCCCGGCGACACCCGGATGGTGCTGACGCCGGATTCGCCGTTCTTCCAGTTCTTCAACGGCCCCAACGCGCAGCGCGGCAACGGGACCTCGCAGGCTCCGACGACGCTGGCGCCGGGCGCGGCGCCCGCGCCGGCACGGCCCTGATCAGAGCGAGCGACGCCGATGTTCGATTTCATCGCGGCGCTCGGCCTGGTCTTCGCCATCGAGGGTATTCTCTTCGCCGCCATCCCGCATCTGGCGAAGGATGCCCTGCGCAGCGCCGCGGAAACGCCGCCCGATCGGATGCGACTGATCGGGCTCGCCTCCGCGGTGCTGGGCGTGGCCCTGGTCTGGATCGCGCGCGGAAGCTGGTAAACAATGCCGCGATCGTGTTCGATGACACGATCGTGCGTCGCCCTTCCGCCGCATTTCGGGGTTCAATTCGCGGCGCGTTTTGTGCCGCATCGATCGGCCTGCCTTTTCCGTCATGGGGATTCAGATGGCATTGAAAACCGTTTCCGTTGCTGCCCGGCCAGTCCGCATCGCGCTCGCGGCCGGCGTGGCCGGTCTGGCGCTGATGACGCCGGTGCTGGCACCGGTGCAGGCCAGGGCGAACACCCCGCTGTTGCAAGGCCAGACCTCGCTCGCCGATCTCGTCGAGAAGGTGATGCCGGCGGTCGTCAACATCTCCGCGGTCACCACCAGCGACAGCAAGGGGCGCAACCTGCCGCAATTGCCGCAGCTCGGGCCCGACACGCCATTCGGCGACCTGTTCGAGGAATTCTTCAATCGCCGTAACCAGCAGGGCGAGCGCCAGGCGCCGCAGCAGCGCCGCTCGCAATCGGCCGGCTCGGGCTTCGTCATCGACCCGGCGGGCATCGTGGTCACCAACAACCACGTCATCGGCGACGCCAACGAGATCACGGTGATCTTCAGCGACGGCACGCGGCTCAAGGCCGAGGTCGTCGGCAAGGACACCAAGGTCGACCTGGCCGTGCTGCGCGTGAAGCACGACAAGCCGTTGCCCTTCGTCAAGTTCGGCGATTCCGACAAGATGCGGATCGGCGACCCCGTGATGGCGATCGGCAACCCGTTCGGCCTCGGCGGCTCGGTCTCCTCGGGCATCGTCTCGGCGCGCAACCGCGACATCAGCCAAGGGCCCTACGACACCTACATCCAGACCGACGCGGCCATCAACAAGGGCAACTCCGGCGGCCCGCTGTTCAACATGGCCGGCGAGGTCATCGGCATCAACACGGCGATCCTGTCGCCGACGGGCGGCTCGGTCGGTATCGGCTTCGCCGTGCCCTCGTCGCTCGCCGCGAATGTCGTGGACCAGCTCAAGCAGTTCGGCGAGACCCGGCGCGGCTGGCTCGGCGTGCGGATCCAGAGCATCGACGATGCGACGGCCGATGCGCTCGGCCTCGGCACGGCGCGCGGCGCACTGATCGCCGGCGTCGACGAGAAGGGCCCGGCCAAGCCCGCCGGGCTCGAGACCGGTGACGTGATCACCAAGTTCGATGGCAAGGACGTCAAGGATTCGCGCGACCTGCCACGCATCGTCGCCGCGACGCCGGTCGGCAAGGATGTTCCGGTCACGATCATCCGCAAGGGCAAGGAAGAGCAGAAGATCGTCAAGCTCGGCCGGCTGGAAGATGGCGAGAAGGTCCAGACCGCCTCCGCCAACAAGCCGGCCGGCGAGGCGGCCAAGCCGGCTGTCGCCAACGCGCTCGGCCTCGAGCTCTCGGCCCAGAACGACGATTTGCGCAAGCGCTACTCGATCAAGGACGGCCTCAAGGGCGTCGTGGTCACCAAGGTCGATCCGAACTCCAACGCGGCCGACAAGCGCGTACTGGTCGGGGAACTGATCGTCGAGGTCGGCCAGGAGCCGGTCAACACGCCGGATGAGGTGACCAAGCGTCTCGACGCGCTCAAGAAGGAGGATGGCAAGAAGCCCGTCCTGCTTCTGGTCTCGAACGGACAGGGCGAGGTTCGTTTCGTCGCGCTGGCCCGGAACTGACAGTCGGCCCGTACGAACGTTTCGCGAGGGCGGCCGCCAGGCCGCCCTTTTTCGTATCCATTGGGGCATGGCGCGCATCCGCTCCGGACCATGGCGGGAGCCGATGCGGACTGGCAGGATGAAAGCCCCGTACCCCCGAGGACCGGCTCAGTCCGGAATGCAGCATGAAGCTCAGCGAGATTTCCTTCGTCACCACCGACTGGTCGTCCGTGCCGGCCGAACGCCATGCCGGCGACACCGGGGAGGCGATCTGGCGCACGCAGCATTTCGGGCCTGCCGACAACCGCATCCGGGTTCGGATGGTCGAGTATTCGCCCGGCTATGTCGCCGACCACTGGTGCTCCAAGGGCCACATCATCCTCTGTCTGGAGGGCGAGATGGAGACGACCCTGGAGGACGGCCGCGTGATGCCTCTGAAGGCCGGGATGAGCTATCAGGTCGCGGATGGCGCCGAGGCGCATCGCTCCGCGACCAAGACAGGCGCGAAGCTCTTCATCGTCGACTGATCAGCGCCGCACGATCTCGCTGCCGGTATAGCCCTGGGCATAGAGCAGGGCGGTGAGATCGGCGTGCTCCAGCCGGGCATCGGCCGCGGCGGCGACCGCGGGCTTGGCGCGGAAGGCGACGCCGAGCCCTGCCTCGCCGAGCATGGCGAGGTCGTTGGCGCCGTCGCCTATGGCGAGCGTCTGCGCAGGCGACAGGCCGAAGCGCCTGCGCAGCTCGATCAGCGAATCGAGCTTGGCCTGCTTGCCGAGGATCGGATCGGCGACCTCGCCGATCAGGATGCCGTCCTGCGCCAACAGCAGATTGGAACGGTGCTCGTCGAAGCCGATGGCTGCGCCGACCGGCCCGGTGAAGACGGTGAAGCCGCCGGAGACCAGCGCCGTATAGGCGCCGTTCGCGCGCATCGTATGGACCAGTTCGTAGCCGCCGGGGGTCAGCGTGATGCGCTCCCGGATGATCTCGTCGACGACTGCAAGCGGAACGCCCTTCAGCAAGGCGACCCGCTCGCGCAGCGCCGGCTCGAACGCGATCTCGCCACGCATCGCGCGCTCGGTGATGGCCGAGACGAGATCCTTCAAGCCGACATAGGCGGCGAGCTCGTCGATGCATTCCTGGCCGATCATGGTCGAATCCATGTCCGCCAGGAACAGCGCCTTGCGCCGGCCGGCCTCCGGCTGGACGATGACGTCGACAGGCGCGCCGTCCAGGGCAATGCGGAGCTCGGCTTCGAGCTTGCGCGCGTCGGTTCCATCCGCGAAGAGATCGGCGGCAATGGCGTCGTCGAGCATGGCCGTGCGGCGGGTGCCCGGCACCGCGCTGGCGAGCCGAGCCAGCATGGCTTCATCGACAAGCGCCTGGCCATGGGCGGAAACGAGAGTCGCGACGAGCATGGGAAGACCGGTGCAGCAGGCTGGAAGGACGATCAGGGCGGTGCTCATCGCAGGTCCGACCGCCAGCGGCAAGTCTGCGCTTGCGATCGAGATCGCACGCCGCTTCGACGGCGTCGTGGTCAACGCCGATTCCATGCAGGTCTATCGCGACCTGCGCATCCTTTCCGCCCGGCCGAGCGAGGCCGAGGAGGCGATGGTGCCGCACCGGCTCTACGGCCATGTCGACGGCGCCGTGAACTATTCGGCGATGCGCTATGCGGCGGATGTCGCGGCGCTGCTCCCCGAACTCTGGGCGCAGGGCAAGCTGCCGGTCCTGGTCGGTGGGACGGGGCTCTATTTCAAGGCTGTCGCCGAGGGATTTTCCGCCATGCCGCCTGTGCCGGAGGCGGTCCGCTCGGCCTTCCGGGCCCGAGCGGAGCATGCCGCGACCGAGGCATTGCACGCCGAGCTTGCCGGCCTCGATCCGGTGATGGCGGAACGGCTGCGGCCGTCGGACCGCATGCGGATCATGCGGGCGATCGAGGTCCATCTGGCGACCGGGCGTTCGCTGGCGAGCTTCCAGGGCGAGCGACAGCCGGGCCCCCTCGATGGTCTGCCGTTGCTGCGCCTCTTCGTCAGCCCGGAGCGGGAAGCGGTGCGGGCGCGAATCGACCGGCGCTTCGAGACTATGATGGCGCAGGGTGCGCTGGAGGAGGTCGTGCGGCTGCGTGACCGCAGGCTCGATCCGCTGCTGCCGATCATGCGCGCTCATGGCGTGCCGGGGCTAATCGCGCATCTCGACGGTGCGATCCCGCTGGAGGATGCGATCCGCCGCGGGCAGGCCGATACGCGCGCCTACGCCAAGCGGCAGGTAACGTGGTTTCGGCATCAGATGGCGGGCTGGCAGGCGGTGGCGCCGGAGGCGGCGCTGGAGACGGCGTTGCGCGAGCTGGAACGCCAGGACATCGGACCGTAGAGTGGAATCCGCTTTTCGGAAAATCCGATGCCCCAGTAATCAGATAGATCATCGTTACCGCGTCCGGTCGAACGCGCGACGACCTGGAACTCAGGCCGCGTCGGCGACGGCATCGGCCGCGGCGAGGCCGATGCGGTTGCGGCCCTCGCTTTTGGCGCGGTAGAGCGCCTGGTCGGCGCGAGCGAACAGAGCGGCAAGCGGTTCGGCGGCCTGGCGGGTCGCAATGCCGTAGCTGGCCGTGATCCTCAGCTCGAGCGTCTCGGAGACGGGCAGGGCGCGGCTCGCCAGAGCCTCCTGAATCTCGGCGGTTCTCGCCATGGCCTCGGCGGTATCGACGCCGCGCAGCAGGATCGCGAATTCCTCGCCGCCGACGCGGGCGACGAGATGCGGTTCGCTGCGCAGCAAGCCGAGGAGGAGATCGGCGAAGGCACGGATGATGGCATCGCCGGCCGGATGGCCATAGGTGTCGTTGACCTGCTTGAAGTGGTCGAGATCGACGATCACGATCGAGACGTCTTCCTGCATGCTTGCGGCCATTGCAGCATGAGCGCGCTCGGTGAAGGAACGGCGGTTGAGCAGCGCCGTCAGCGGGTCCGTCTCGGCGAGACGGCGCAGCTCCTTCTCGCGCTCCTCGCGATGGCTGATTTCTTCGGACAATGCATGGCGCGTCGCGCGCTCGCGCCCGATCTCGAGCGCAAGCGTCGCAGCCCGCAATTGCAGCGTCTGGTTGGCGACCGTGAGCTCGGTGATGTCGGTCAGCGTCAGCAGCAGCCCGTCGCCGAGGGGGGCGACCGCAAGCTGCAGCCAACTCGTCTTGCCGTCGCGGATGAAGGCCGTTTCGAAGCTGTCGGGGCGTTGCTCCTCCATGGCCGCGCGGCAACGTTCCCAGACTGCCGCGTCGGCCAGGAATGGCAAGGCCTCGAGGGCGTCTCGATCCAGCAGGGCGGCGCCGGGCCGCCCCGCCAGCAGCGCGGCTTGCCGATTGGCCGTGACGATGATCGTCTGGTCGATGCAGCCGTCGGAGCCGCGAAGCGCCCGCAACGCGACGATGCCGCTCGGCGAGTTTTCGAGCACGGCGTTGAGCAGGTCCTCGCGGAACTGCAGCGGTCGGCTGAAGGCGACGAGCATCTTGTCGCCTCCGCGCGTGAATGTCGGGAGCAGGAGGCGCTCCCAGAGAGCCACGCGGACCACCTGCTTTGCGCGGTGCACGGTGTAGAGCGGCCGGTTCTCGGCAAAGGCGCGCTCGGCGCAAGCCCGGGTGAAGGCGGCCAGTTGCGGCTGCATCGCGGAAAGCCGCTCGCCGAGCCGCGTGCCCCCGATATAACGAACGATCTCGCGGCCGTAATGCACCCAGCGATAGTCGCCGTCTTGGCTCGGTTCCAGGACGATCAACTCCTCGCCGAAGAGAGGCATGACTTCGGCACAGAAGGCTTCGTAGGAAACCGGCAGGCCCTCGCGGCTGTGAATCTCGAACCGATTCAGCAGTTCCGCGATCCGGGGCGCATGGGCACGAGCGGCGATGTTGTCGGTGTGGACTTCCTGATACATAGCCGTCCCGGTTCGAGCGGGCCGGACGCTAGGGCAAACGCATTGACAATCCGTTCCCGTGCAGGCGCGGTTTTTGGTTGATCTCGTCAACCATTCGCTTGCCAATGTGGTTAGTGCTTGACCGCCTGCGCGCGCTCCGCTAGCGTCCGGCAACTTTCGTGAAGGATCATGAGCGCGATGCGCAAGCTTATTCTCGTAGAGGTGCGCTGGTAGGGGCCGGTTTCAAGACCGGGCGTCCCCGACGCCAGCGCACGCCCAGGCCCCTCCGAGGGCCTTTTTTATTGCCCGTTTTCCGTCAGACCCAGATCCTTCGCAAAGCCGAAGACAAGCCGCAGGAGAGCCTCATGAGCGAGATGATGACCGGAGCCGAGATGGTCGTCCGCGCGCTTCAGGACCAGGGCGTCGAGCATCTGTTCGGATATCCGGGCGGCGCCGTGCTTCCGATCTATGACGCGATCTTCCAGCAGGACAAGGTCAAGCATGTCCTCGTCCGCCACGAGCAGGGCGCCGTCCACGCCGCCGAGGGCTATGCCCGCTCCGGCGCCGGCAAGGTCGGCTGCGTGCTCGTCACCTCCGGCCCCGGCGCGACCAATGCCGTCACCGGCCTGACCGACGCGCTGCTCGACTCGATCCCGGTCGTCGTCATCACCGGCCAGGTCCCGACGCATCTGATCGGCTCCGACGCCTTCCAGGAATGCGACACGGTCGGCATCACCCGCTCCTGCACCAAGCACAACTATCTGGTGAAGAGCATCCACGACCTGCCGCGCATCCTGCACGAGGCGTTCTATGTCGCCGCCAACGGCCGTCCGGGCCCGGTCGTGATCGACATCCCCAAGGACATCCAGTTCGCGACCGGCGCCTATAGCCGCCCGCGCGACAACCAGCACAAGACCTATCGTCCGGTGGTCAAGGGCGACCTGAACAAGATCAAGGCCGCGGTCGAGCTGATCGCCGGCGCCAAGCGGCCGGTCTTCTATACCGGCGGCGGCGTGATCAATTCCGGTCCGCATGCGTCGGCGCTGCTGCGCGAGTTGGCGCGGCTGACCGGCTTCCCGGTCACCTCGACGCTGATGGGGCTCGGCGCCTTCCCGGCGGCCGACAAGCAGTGGCTCGGCATGCTCGGCATGCACGGCACCTACGAGGCCAACCTGGCCATGCATGACTGCGACGTGATGATCGCGATCGGCGCGCGCTTCGACGATCGCATCACCGGGCGCATCGACGCCTTCTCGCCGCGTTCGAAGAAGATCCACATCGATATCGATCCCTCCTCGATCAACAAGAACGTCAAGGTCGACATCGGCATCATCGGCGATTGCGCCCATGTGCTGGAGGACATGGTCCGCATCTGGCGCGAAACCTCGCCGCAGGTCGACAAGAGCGCTCTCGCCGCGTGGTGGACGCAGATCGAGGGTTGGCGCGGACGCAGGAGCCTCGCCTACAAGCACTCGGACACGATCATCAAGCCGCAATATGCGCTCGAGCGGCTGCACGCGCTGACCAAGGACCGCAATACCTACATCACGACCGAGGTCGGCCAGCACCAGATGTGGGCGGCGCAGTACCTGCATTTCCAGGAGCCGAACCGCTGGATGACGTCGGGCGGGCTCGGCACCATGGGCTACGGCCTGCCGGCGGCCATCGGCGTGCAGATGAAGCATCCCGACGCGCTCGTCATCGACGTCGCCGGCGAGGCCTCGATCCTGATGAACATGCAGGAGATGTCGACGGCGGTGCAGTACCGGCTGCCGGTGAAGATCTTCATCCTCAACAACGAGTACATGGGCATGGTGCGCCAGTGGCAGGAGTTGCTGCATGGCGGGCGCTATTCGGAGAGCTATTCGCAGTCGCTGCCCGACTTCGTGAAGCTCGCCGAGGCCTATGGCGGCCATGGCATCCGCTGCGACGACCCGGCCAAGCTCGACGCCGCGATCATGGAGATGATCGAGACGCCCGGCCCGGTGATCTTCGACTGCCATGTCGCCAAGGAGGAGAACTGCTTCCCGATGATCCCGTCGGGCAAGGCGCATAACGAGATGATCCTGCCCGATTTCGAAGGCGATACCGGCGAGATCATCGACGCCAAGGGCAAGCAGCTGGTTTGAGGGCAGGCAATCGGCAGTAGGCCGTCGGCAATCGGATGTATCCGACCGCGGACGGCCGATTGCCGACTGCCCGGGGAGTAAAGCGACTATGGCGACCATCGGCCTGATCGGCGGAATGAGCTGGGAATCCACGGCGGTCTATTACCGGCTGCTCAACGAGGGCGTGCGGGCGCGGGCGGGGGGACTGCACTCGGCCGATGTCCTGCTGCATTCGCTGGACTTCGCGCCGATCGCCGAGATGCAGGCGGAGGGCGACTGGGCTGCGGCAGGCGTGGCGCTGGCCGACAGCGCCCGGCGCCTCGAGCGGGCCGGTGCGGCCTGCCTGCTGCTCTGCACCAACACCATGCACAAGGTCGCCGATCAGATCATCGCCGCGACCAAGCTGCCCTTCCTGCATCTCGCGGACGTGACGGCGCGGGCCATCAGGGCGACGCCGTCGCGGCGGCCGCTGCTGCTGGCGACGCGCTTCACCATGGAGCAGGCCTTCTACCGGGACCGGCTGAAGGCCTTCGGCGTCGAGGCTTTGGTGCCGCAGCCGCAGGAGCGGGATGAGGTCCATCGCATCATCTACGAGGAATTGTGCCGCGGCCGCGTCGAGGCCGCATCCAAGGAGCGCTACCTCGCCGTCGTCGAGCGGGCGATCCGGGACGAGGGTGCAGACGGCGTCATCCTCGGCTGCACCGAGATCGGGCTGCTGGTCTCCCAGGCGGATTTTGCGGTGCCGGTTTTCGATACCACCGCGCTCCATGCCGCGGCGGCCCTGGACTATGTCGCCGAAGTGAAGAGCGTCGCGGCATGAAGCTCCTGATCGGAAACAAGTGCTATTCATCCTGGTCGCTGCGGGCCTGGCTCCTCATGCGCGCCAAGGGAATCGCCTTCACGGAGGAACTGGTCCCGCTCGACGAGCCTGGCTTCAAGGAGGCGATCTTCGCTGCTGCGCCCGGCAGCGGCGGTACGGTTCCGACCCTGGTCGACGGCCAGATCGCCGTCTGGGAAACGCTGGCGATCGCGGAATACCTGCACGAGACGCATCCGGATGCCGGCATCTGGCCGGCCGACGCGACGGCGCGCGCCCATGCCCGTGCGATCTCCAGCGAGATGCATGCGGGTTTCACCGCGTTGCGCAGCGCCTGCCCGATGAATCTGGGCAAGCGCTACGGCAGGCGCGATCGCGGCGAGGGCGTCGCCCGCGACGTCGTCCGGATCACCGCTCTCTGGCGACAGGCGCGTGAGCGCTTCGGCCAGGCGGGAGGCGGGCCTTTCCTCTATGGCGCCTTTTCGGCAGCGGACGCGATGTACGCGCCGGTCGTTACCCGCCTCGATACCTACGGAATCGCGGTCGATCCCGTCTCGCAAGCCTATATGCAGGCCGTCCTCGATTTGCCCGGCTATCGCGAATGGCTGGCCGCCGCACTGACCGAAAGCTGGATCGTGGCGCAGGACGAGGTCGACGAGCCGGCTCTCGTCGACCTTCGCCAGCCCTGAGCCTCCCAACCGCACATTCCCCGTTCCAACCCGCCTACAGGTCTCCCATGTCGAAGCCCGCCACCCACTATCCGAATGCTCCCAAGTCGCAGCCGACTGCGCGTCACACGCTGGCGGTGATCGTCGACAACGAACCGGGCGTTCTTGCCCGCATCGCGGGGCTGTTCTCGGGCCGTGGCTACAATATCGAGAGCCTTACGGTCTCCGAGACCGAGCACGAGAAGCACCTCTCACGCATCACGGTGGTGACCTCCGGCACAGCCAATGTGATCGACCAGATCAAGGCTCATCTCGACCGGCTGGTGCCGGTGCACCGCGTCGTCGACCTCACCGAGCAGGGCGAGGCGATCGAGCGGGAGCTCGCACTGATCAAGGTCGTCGGAAAGGGCGAGCAGCGCGTCGAGGCGATGCGCCTTGCCTCGGCCTTCGGAGCGCGGGTCCTCGACGCCTCGCTGACCTCGTTCGTCTTCGAGCTCACCGGTGCGACGGAGGAGATCGAGCGCTTCATCAAGACGATGACCGCGGTCGGTCTGACGGAAGTCTCGCGCACCGGCATCGCGGCGATGAGCCGCGGCCCGGAATCGATGTGAGCATGGCGCTGACTCCGGAAACGCTCGGCCTGATCGCGCTCGGGCTCGGCATTGCGGGCTTCGCCTGCCTTGCCGGGCCGGTGATCCTGCGGCTGACCGGCCGTGCGCAGGCGGAGCCGCCCGGCAGCGGCAAGAGCCTGCGCTCGCCGCTGTGGTGGGCGGGCTTCCTGCTGACCGTCGCCGCGATCTTCCTGCAGCGCATCGCGAGCCAGCAGGTCGCAGGCGGCTAACCAGCCGCCTCGATCAAGCCGACTTGTTTCGTGAGAGACGGGCGCGCATGATTTCGCGCGTGACCTGGCGCATGTTTTGGCGAGGAGGGGCGCCCGATGTCGATCCAGCTCGAGGTCCGCAGCTATCGTGGCGGCGATCGGCATCATCACGATTTCAGCCAGATCCTGCTCCCGATGCAGGGCGCGATGCGGCTGGACGTCGAGGGGCGCCGTGGCGTCGTCTCGCATAGTTGCGTGGCTCTGATCCCACGGCATCGCGAGCACGGCTTCGAGCCGAGCAGCGATTGCAGCATGCTCATCCTCGATGTCGACGTGGCGGGGCTGGGCGGCGAGATGCCGCCGACGCTGCTCGACAGCCCTGAGCCTTCGCTCCTGCCGATCGCGCCCTGGCTGTGGCGCATGTTCCGCCAGCTCGGCACGGAGGTCGAGACTGGAGCCTGCCCGGCGGAGGCTGCCGCGCGCATGGCCATGACGGCGCTGCATCTGGTCGAGCCCGAGCAGCGGCCGCAGCCTTGGTCGCGCGCCGAGCGGCGCGTGCTGGACGTCGTGGAGAGAGGGCAGGCGTCCGGCGTGGCGCAGATGGCGCGGATGGCCGGGCTCGGGCAGAGTCAGTTCCATGCCCTGTTTCGGGCGACCACGGGTCGATCACCGAAGCAGTTGCAACTCCAGCGCCTGTTCGAGCGGGCCGCCGAGCGGCTGGCGACGACGTCCGCACCGGTCTCGGAGATCGCCTATGATCTCGGCTATCAGAACGCCGCTTCCTTCAACCGGCAGTTCAAGCGCCGCTTCGGCCTGACGCCGAGCGAATTCCGCGCCGCGAACCGCGGGCCGGCAAGGGGCTGACCCCGGCATCGCAGTTTCGGTCAAGCCGTTCGCAGTTTCGGCCCATCACAGCCGTCCCGGCGCTTGCTAGCCTCGTCACTGGCAATGACCGCACGCGGAGAACCCGGCGATGAAGCTGACCGATTTCAAAGTCCTGACATTCGATTGCTACGGCACCCTGATCGACTGGGAGACCGGCATTTGGAATGCGCTGCAGCCGCTCCTGAGCGCCGGTGGAATCGCACTGGAGCGCGAGGATGCGCTTGCCCGCTTCGGTCGCTACGAAAGCGAGCAGGAGGAGGCGACGCCGTCCCTGCGCTACCCCACGCTGCTCGCCGCCGTGCATGCGCGCTTCGCCCGGGATCTCGGCCTGCGTATCCATGCCGATCTCAATGAGCGTTTCGGCGCTTCGGTGCCGGACTGGCCGGCCTTTCCCGATTCAGCCGAGGCGCTCGCCTATCTCAAGCGGCACTACAAGCTCGTCATCCTGTCCAATGTCGACCGCCAGAGCTTCGCCGCCAGCAACAGGAAGCTCGGCGTGACCTTCGACGGTATCCATACCGCCGAGGATATCGGTTCGTACAAGCCAGATCCGCGCAACTTCGCCTTCCTGCTGGAACACCTCGAGGCCGATTTGGGCCTCGGCGCACACGACGTCCTGCACACCGCGCAAAGCCTGTTCCACGACCATGTGCCGGCGCAGAAGGCCGGGCTGGCGCGGGCCTGGATCGACCGGCGCTTCGACAAGGCGGGAAGCGGCGCCACGCTGATGCCCGAGCAGCGCCCGAGCGTGGATTTCCACTTCAAGAGCCTGGCCGACATGGCGCGGGCGCATCGCGAGGCCATGGCCTGAATCGGAAGCGCGGCGGCACCTTCCGGCGGCGCTGTCTCAGCCGCTGAAGCCGCCCTCATTGAGAAACGCATGTTCCTCTGCCGTCGTCTCGCGGCCGAGAACCTCGTTTCGATGCGGAAAACGGCCGAAATCGCGGATGATGTCGCGATGGATCTCGGCGAACTTCACGCCTTCGGCGTCGTCGGCCGCCGCGCAGAGCGCAACGCAGTGCTCCTGATCGCGCAGCGCTTCCGAGTGCATGAATGGCATGTAGAGGAAGCGCTGCTCCGGCGGCTGATACGCTTTGTCGAACCCCTCCGCGACGGCATGCCGCGCGATGGCGAGCGCCTTGGGGTCGGTGGCAAAGGCCTGCGGGCTGCCGCGGAACAGGTTGCGGGGGAACTGGTCGAGCAGGATCAGCAGGGCATAGGCGCCTTCGGGAGTGTCCTGCCAGTCGTCCAGCTGGCCCGCCGCCGCCGCTTCATAGGCCGGCAGGAAGCGCTGCCTGATCTCGGTGTCGAAAGCGCTATCCTTGGCGAACCATTTCTCCGGGCCGGCCTTGCGCCAGAAGGCGACGATGTCGGCGGGGCGGGGCAGGGACATGGCAGGCTCCGTTCGGCGAGACAGTGCCCCGGAGATAATTCCTCAGCAGCCGGCCGTCAGCCCCGAATAGGACTTGCGAGGGGCCGGTACCTGCGCTAGAGCCTGAACCGTAACGTACGGTACGGACTTTCGATCACCCATGACCCGGGCCCCGGCAGAGACGCAAGGCGAGGCGCTGACAGCGCGCCAGCAGGCCGTGCTCGACGCCGTTCTCAGTCTGATGGTGGAGAAGGGCAGCGGGCTGACCATGACCGCGGTGGCGCGGCGGGCGAGCTGCTCCAAGGAAACCCTCTACAAATGGTTCGGCGACCGCGACGGCCTGCTGACCGCGACAGTGCAGTGGCAGGCCTCGAAGGTGAGGGCGGGCAATTTCGACCGCCAGACCCTCGATGCCGGCGCCCTGCGCGAAAGCCTGAAGCGGTTCGCGGCCAACTGGCTCGAGGTGATCTCCTCGCCGACCTCGATCGCGCTGAATCGCATCGGCGTCAGTCAGGCAGCGGCGCGGGACGGCAATCTCGGGTCGATCGTGCTGGCCAATGGCCGCTTCGCCATCGGCAAGCGCATGATGCCGGTGCTGGAGGCGGGCCGCGAGGCGGGCCTCCTCGATTTCGACGACACCGAGACGACCTTCCGCACCTTCTTCGGCCTGGTCGGCCGCGACATCCAGATCCGGCTGCTGCTCGGCGACCCGCTGACGCTGGGCAAGGCCGAGATCGCACGCGACGCGGAGCGCGCCACCGACCAGTTTCTCACCCTCTACGGCACGGCAGCGAATGATCCGGGCCGGACGAACAACGCGTGACAAAGGAGACACCCATGCGCGTCTATTACGATCGTGATGCCGACATCAACCTGATCAAGGGCAAGAAGGTCCTCATCGTCGGCTACGGCTCGCAGGGCCATGCTCATGCGCTCAACCTGCGCGATTCCGGCGTCAAGGAGGTCGCGATCGCCCTGAAGGAAGGCTCCGCCACCCGCAAGAAGGCGGAAGGCGCCGGCTTCAAGGTCTTCACCCCGGCCGAGGGTGCCAAGTGGGCCGACGTCATCATGATGCTGACGCCGGACGAGCTGCAGGCCGACATCTACCGCGACGAGCTCGCCGCCAACATGAAGGAAGGCGCTGCGCTCCTCTTCGCGCACGGCCTCAACGTTCATTTCAACCTGATCGAGCCGCGCAAGGACCTCGACGTGCTAATGGTCGCCCCGAAGGGCCCGGGCCACACCGTCCGTTCCGAGTATGAGCGTGGCGGCGGCGTGCCGACCCTGATCGCGATCCATCAGGACGCGACCGGCAACGCCCATGACCTCGGCCTGTCCTACGCCTCGGCCAATGGTGGCGGCCGCGCCGGCATCATCGAGACGACCTTCAAGGAAGAGTGCGAGACCGACCTGTTCGGTGAGCAGGTCGTGCTCTGCGGCGGCCTGGTCGAGCTGATCAAGGCCGGCTACGAGACGCTGACCGAGGCCGGCTACGCTCCCGAGATGGCCTATTTCGAGTGCCTGCACGAGGTGAAGCTGATCGTGGACCTGATCTACGAAGGCGGCATCGCCAACATGAACTACTCGATCTCGAACACCGCCGAGTACGGCGAGTACGTCACCGGCCCGCGGATCATCACGGCCGAGACCAAGGCCGAGATGAAGCGCGTTCTCAACGACATCCAGTCGGGTAAGTTTACCCGTGACTGGATGCTGGAGAACAAGGTCAACCAGACTTCGTTCAAGGCGACCCGCGCCCGCATGGCTGCCCATCCGATCGAGGAAGTCGGCAGCAAGCTGCGCGACATGATGCCATGGATCAAGGCCAAGGCTCTGGTCGACAAGTCGAAGAACTGAGCTTCACAATCTGATTCAAATGCCTGCGGAACCGAATCCGCTTCGGGTCCTAAGCTTTTGATCTTGCTTTATGTCTGACTTTGGGAAGGCGGCGCTGAAAGGCGCCGCCTTCCTCCGTTCAGGAGGGGTTGGGGAACACGTCGCGGTTCGCGGCGTTCTGTTTGCTGGGTGTGGCCGACGAGGCTGGCCCGACGCAGGGGAGAGACGATCATGGTGGTCGAAACGAAGCCCGAGGCGCCGGTCGCGGAGGCGGAACGTCGCCCGGATCTCGAGCAGTTGCGTGGCGGCGAGCCTCTACCCAGCCTGCAGGCAGATCGTCACAGCGAGGGCGATCCGGCGGTCGAGACGCCGGTGGAGGCCAGGCAAGGGTTCCTTGGCCGGCCTGTTCTGATGGTGCTGATCGGTGGGCTGGTGCTGGCGATGATCGCGTGGCTCGCCGTGGAGATGAGCGTCTACTGAGTGCGGCAGCTTGACCTGAAGCAGGTCCCCCGCCGATCTGGAATGGAGAGGTGCCGATGCGAATGTCGAGGCTTGTCCATCCATCCATTGCCGCGCAGATAGCGCTGCTGGCATCGCTTGCGCTGATGATCTGGGTGATCTTCACCTGACCCGGGCAATGCCGCCGCCTTGCCGCCGATACGGCGGGGCGCCGCCGAGATTTCAACGCGCGGCCGACGGCTCAAAACCTCTGCTTTGCGGACGCTGAGCGACGCAAACCAACGATGCGTTCTTCCACTGGCCGTCCAGAGGGACGATGTCGATCAGTTTCCCTGTGGGCACGTCCGCGTGCGTCTTTTGCGGCCGACGCTTTCGTTCCGGCAAAGGCTCTGCCTGAATGCTCATCCTGTCCGCACGAAGCCGACGACGTGCATTCGTATGAGGTCACCCTTATCAAGGACGCTCATATTCCTACGATTGCGGCGGGGGCTGGGACATGACCGATTTCGAGACGCGATTCAACCGCGCGCTGGAAGAAGTCAAATATTCTCCTTTTGGAGACAGCAAAGTCTACGCAAAGGCTCAGGTTCGGCGCGAATTTCGCGATAGTGTCTTTATCTACGGTACCGTAGGCCCCAATGCATTGCACAACGGAGGCGCGGCGAAAGGCAATACCGTCGCCTGGGCCGCTGCGCACTGGGTGCGCATGACGAAGCAACATCAGCAGCATCACTCGCTGATCGCGCAGCGGGAGTTCCATTTCTACGATCCCGGCCCTCGGGCCGCGCAGCTGATACTGGGCGAGTATCAGATGATGGACATGTATTACGGTATGAACAACGATCTGTTCCGGAACAGAAAGCTCAATATCGCTGAATTCATCCACAAAGTTATGGAGTTCGACCGGCGCGGCGTTGCGTTCGATCCGAACCAGTCCGGCCGCGATGCCTTCATGGCGGCTTTTCCCGGTGCCGGAGAGGGTTGGAAAAAGCACCCCGATACCGACGCCGCCTATGGCCACTCCGCGACCAAGGAAATGTCGAAGATCATTCGCGAGGGCATCAAGACTTTCGGTGGAAAGCTGATCTTTGAAGGAAAATCGGTCTTCGGCGCCGGAATCTTCGATCCGCGAGCCTATCAGGGAGATACCGACCTCGAAGCGCAGGAGCTATTCAAATACTTCAAATGGCCGGTGACGCCGGACACGCCATTTGGTGATGGAAGCCTCGAGTTCCATTGGGGAGGGAGGCCGACGTCACCGACGCGCGCCCATTTCCTGACGAACTGGAACTATGCCGGCATCCACAACGTTCATCGCGCCGGCAATCGCGTGAATCAGGACGACAACCGCAAGGCCTGGCGGGAGTATCTCGAGAAGGTCATGGGGCATCGGCATGGGCTTCGACAGATCTGGAACAATTTCCGGAACTTCCCGCCGGGCATGATCGTGTCCAATCCGGCCATGGTGGCCAGGCTGAACCTGCATTCGGATTTCGCGAAGATGGAGATGGTGATCGCCCAGCTGAGCGCGCTCATCGCACAGCATCGGCGCCCTCCCGGCTAGCGCCGAATGTCCGGCCGAGGCTGCCAACTGCGCTCGGCGGCGGTCAGGAGCCCTGGGTGACGAACTCGGCGAGGCGGCCTGCGCCGTAAAGCAGGCCGAAGCCCCAGGCGAAGGAGGCGAGCCAGTTCGCCAGGTGGAACTGCCAGGCCGGCATCGCGACCAGGCCGGCGACGATGGCGATCACGGCGCGCAGCGGTCCGAAGAAGTGGCCGATCAGGATGCTGGCCAGCCCCCATTTCTCGAAGAAGCCGTGGCCTCGATCGAGCAATTGCGGGTTCTTGGTGAAGGGCCAGTAGTCGTGCACCCGCGGGCCGAGGATCAGGCCCGCCCAGTAGGACACCCAGAAGCCGCTGCCGGCACCGAGCGAGGCCGCCAGCGCAAGCGGAACGAGATTGAGCCCCGAGGCTCCCGCCACCGCCCCGAACGTCGTGAAGAATACCGTCGCCGGCACCAGCCAGGACAGGATGGCGACGCATTCGCAGAAGGCGACGAGGAAGACGATCGGGATCGCCCATTCCTGGTTGACCCGCATGAACTCGACGAGCGTCTGCATGGCGTGTTCGAGGGCTGCCATGATGTTCGCTCGTATTCCCTAGGCCGAAGGTGGACCGCCGGGATATGGCCTGCGGCAAGGCGCGAGGCAAGCGCCCCCATCCGCTCTGTTCCGCGGCTTTGCCTTCCAGGAACGATCGCCTATTAAATTCGCCAACGCAGAAAAGGCCGGTCGCGCCGTTCGGGCACCCGCCAGTGGGGAAACGGATTTCATGGAGTTGCAGGACAGCCCGCAGGCAGGGGCGGGAGCGGCACAGGTGTTGCCGGGCGAGACGGCGGTCGCATTGTCGGGCGTCGATATCACCTTCCATCTGGCCGACGGCGGACGCTACCAGGCGGTGAAGGGGATCGATCTGAGGGTTTCGCCCGGGGAGTTCGTTTCGATCGTCGGGCCGACGGGATGCGGAAAGTCGACGCTGCTCAACGCGGCAGCCGGCTTGCTGTCGCCCTCGGCCGGCAAGGTCGGCATCTTCGGCAAGCCCCTCGTCGGGCTGAACCGGCGCGCCGGCTATCTCTTCCAGCAGGACGCGCTGATGCCCTGGAAGACGGCCCTCGACAACATCAAGGTCGCGCTGGAGCCGATGGGCGTACCCGAGCGCGAGGCTGCGGAGCGTGCGCGCGAGTGGCTGGCGCGGGTCGGGCTTCGCGCCTTCGTCGATCGCTACCCGCACATGCTCTCGGGCGGGCAGCGCAAGCGCGTCAGCCTGGCGCAGATGCTGATCCGCAATCCCGAGATCATCCTGATGGACGAGCCGTTCGGGCCGCTCGACGCACAGACGCGGCAGATCATGGGCAATCTCCTGCTCGATCTCTGGTCGCGCGACCGGAAGGCGCTGATGTTCGTGACGCATGATCTGGAGGAGGCGATCGCGCTTTCCGACCGCGTCGTCGTGATGTCGGCGGGACCGGCGGCGGGGATCGTCGCGGATTACAGGGTGAGCCTGCCGCGCCCGCGCGATATCGCCGATATCCGGCTGGAGAAGGCCTTCCACGAGATCCATCGCGACATCTGGTCGTCGCTCAGGGTCGAGGTGCAGAAGGCCTATGCGATGGGCGAGGGACGAGAACTCGTCGGGGGAGACGCATCATGAAGCGGATAAGGCTTCTCGCCCTCCAGGTCCTGGTGATGCTGGTCTTCCTGGCCGTCTGGCATGTGGCGACCACCACCAGCCTGTTCGGAGACGTCAAGACCAGCCAGTTCTTCTTCTCCACCCCGGTCGCGGTGCTGGCGCGCACCTTCAAGGAGCTGACCGGGCCCGACATCTACTGGCATCTCGGCATCACGCTGACGGAAACGGTGCTCGCCTTCGTCATCGGTTCGGCAGCCGGCATCCTGTTCGGCTTCGCCTTCGCGCGAAATGCCCTGCTCTCGGCGGTTTTCGACCCTTACATCAAGGCTGCGAACGCCCTGCCGCGCGTGGTTCTGGCGCCGATCTTCGCGCTCTGGTTCGGCCTCGGCATCTGGTCGAAGGTGGCGCTCGGCTTCACGCTGGTCTTCTTCATCGTGTTCTTCAACGTCTATCAGGGCGTGCGCGAGGTCTCGCCGACGATCCTGGCCAATGCGCGCATGCTCGGCATGAACGAGCGCCAGCTCTTCAAGCATGTCTACTGGCCTTCGGCCCTGACCTGGATGTTCTCTTCGCTGCACACCTCCGTGGGCTTCGCGCTGGTCGGTGCGGTGGTCGGCGAATATCTCGGCTCCTCGGCCGGGCTCGGCTACAAGATCCACGAGGCGGAAAGCGTCTTCGACGTGACCGGGGTGTTTTCCGGCATGGTGATCCTCACCATCTTCGTCATCGCCATCGACACGCTGGTGACGCTGGTCGAGCGGCGCCTGCTGGTCTGGCGTCCCGCGCAGAGCGCGACGACCACGACGTAAGGCGAGTTGCCGGTTCGGACCCATCTCGCCTATCGTCGCGCCCAAGCACCTACCAGAAGTGCTTTCTCAACCGGAGGTTACGCCATGAAACTGACCCGTCGCGACGCGCTGGCCGCGCTCGCCGCTTCCACCGCCGTCGGCCTGTCGCCCGCGACCGTCCTGGCGCAGGCGGCCGAGAAGCCCAAGCTCACCCTCGGCGTCGGCGGCAAGCCGCTGCTCTACTATCTTCCGCTCACCGTCGCGGAGAAGAAGGGCTTCTTCAAGGACCAGGGGCTCGATGTCGAGATCAACGATTTCGGCGGCGGGGCCAAGTCCCTGCAGGCGCTGGTGGGCGGCTCCGTCGACGTCGTGACCGGTGCCTATGAGCACACCATCCGGATGCAGGCGAAGGGGCAGGACATCCGCGCGGTGATCGAGCTCGGCCGCTTCCCGGGCATCGTCATCGCGGTCCGCAAGGACCTGGCCGACAAGGTGAAGACCGCTGCGGATTTCAAGGGGTTGAAGGTCGGGGTGACCGCACCCGGATCCTCGACCTCGCTGACGGCGCAATATGCGATGGTCAAGGCCGGTCTCAAGCCGACGGACGCGGCCTTCATCGGCGTTGGCGGCGGCGCCAGCGCGGTCGCGGCGATCAAGCAGAAGCAGGTCGACGTGATCTCGCATCTCGACCCGGTCATCTCGAAGCTGGAGGCCGACGGCGACATCGTCTCGCTGATCGACACCCGTACCGAGGCCGGCACGAAGGCGCTGTTCGGCGGCTCCAACCCGGCGGCCGTGCTCTATCTCAAGAACGATTTCGCCGAGAAGAATCCGGTCACGACGCAGAAGCTCGTCAATGCCTTCATGAAGGCGCTGAAGTGGCTGGAGACGGCGAAGCCGGAGGAGGTCGCCGATCTCGTTCCGCAGGAATATCTGCTCGGCGACCGGCCGCTCTATATCCGTGCCGTCAAAAACTCGCTCGAAAGCTATTCCCGCACGGGCATCGCGCCGCCGGACGGCATGAAGAGCATGTACGACTCGCTGAAGCTGCTCGATCCCGAGCTGAGCAGCTCCAATGTCGACCTGTCGAAGACCTTCATCGACAGCTTCGCCAAGAAGGCCGCATCAGGCGCCTGAGACGGCGGAAGAATCTGGTTGTCAACGTCTTTTGGCGTCGCGTTCCTCCGCGGTTCGGTGCAGGCTGCAGCGAATCGCGGGGGTATAGCGAAAGTGCCGGAGCGGACAGCGTTTCTGGATGGCGGTGGCGAGATGGCCGCCGCCATCCGCAGTTTTGACTGGGCGGCGACGGAGCTCGGTCCGATCGCGGATTGGCCGGTGGCGCTGAAGACGGCCGTCGGCATGATGGTCAACTCGCACTTCCCCAAATGCATCGTCTGGGGCGCGGATCTGGTCACCATCCATAACGACGCCTTCCGGCCCATTCTCGGCGACAAGCCGCCTGCGCTCGGCACGCCGTTCAACCTGGTCTGGCCCGAAGTCTGGGACGAGATCGGCCCGCTGGTCGCCAAAGCCTATGCCGGCGAGGCAACGTTCATCGAAGACTTCCCCTTGACGATCAACCGCTTCGGCCATCCCGAAGAAGCCTGGTTCACCTTCTGCTACAGCCCGATCCGCGACGAGCGCGGCCGCGTTTGTGGCATGATCGACACCGTGATCGAGACGACCGGCAAGATGTTGGCGGAGCGCAATTCGCGGCTTCTCAACGCCGAGCTTGCACACCGGATGAAGAATACGCTGGCCATGATCGCCGCCATCGCCAGCCAGACCTTCCGTTCGGCCGAGACGCTCGACGAGGCGCAGGCGACGCTGAGCGAGCGGATCGCGACGCTGGGCGAGGCTCATTCCATCCTCACCCGCGAAAGCTGGAGCAGCGCGCCGATCCGAAGCGTCGTCGAAGGGGCTCTGGCGCCCCATCGATCCGGAGTCGGCCGGATTCGCGTCGAGGGGCCGCCGGTGCAGCTCGCTGCCGACCAGGCGATGACGCTGGCTCTGGCGATCAACGAACTCGCGACCAATGCGGTGAAATACGGCGCCTTGTCGGTCGAGAATGGCGAGGTTCTCCTCCGCTGGCGGACGGGACGCCCCCAGAGCGAGGACCCCTTTGTCCTGGAATGGTCAGAGAGCGGAGGCCCGCCGGTCGTCAGGCCGCGACGGCAGGGGTTCGGATCACGGCTGGTCGAGCGCGTGATGGCCCAGAAATTTCAGGGCGAGGTCGCGCTCGACTATCGGCCGGAAGGGCTTCGCTACAGCCTCGCCACCACCATGGCGAGCATCGCCCCGCGCGAATGAACCGCTGCGATCACCCACCTTCACCGCTTTCGATTGGCTCATTGCGTCCGAGTGGTTAGGTTCGCGGCTCTCTGCCGTGAACACGGGTGCGACTCCAGCTTATGAACATCCTCTCGATCCAGTCCCATGTCGCCTATGGCCATGTGGGCAACGCCTCAGCGACCTTTCCGATGCAGCGGTTGGGTGTCGACGTCTGGCCGATCCATACGGTGCAGTTCTCGAATCATACGGGCTACGGAAGCTGGAAGGGCCGTGTCTTCGACGGCGGCATGATCGACGAGGTGATGGAGGGTATCGCCGAGCGTGGCGTCCTCTCGCAATGTGACGGCGTTCTCTCCGGCTATATGGGGTCGGCCGATATCGGCCATGCGATCCTCTCGGCCGTGGAGCAGGTTCGCGCTGCCAACCCGAAGGCGCTCTATTGCTGCGATCCCGTGATCGGCGACGTCGGCCGCGGCGTCTTCGTGCGGCCGGGCATCCCCGAATTCATGCGCGAGCAGGCGGTACCGGCCGCCGATATCGTGACGCCGAACCAGTTCGAGCTCGGGCTCCTCACCGACATCGAAATCAAGACGGTTGCCGACGCACACCGGGCGGTCGAGGCACTACGCGACACCGGGCCCAGGGTGGTCCTGGTGACGTCCCTTGAGACCGAGGAGACGCCTGCGGACGCGATCGACCTGATGGCTGCGGACGGGGAGGGCAGTTGGCGCGTGCGCACGCCGCGGCTCGAAGTCAGCATCAACGGCGCCGGCGACGCCATCGCGGCGCTGTTCTTCACCCATTATCTGCGCGACCGTTCGGCGGCCTCCGCCCTCAGCAAGGCGGCGTCCTCGATCTACGGGCTGCTGCGGCGCACCAAGGAGGCGGGCTCGCGCGAAATCCTGACCGTCGCGGCGCAGGACGAGTTCGTCTCGCCCTCGCAGGTCTTCGCGCCGGAAGCGATCTGATCAGCTGGCCATGAAACTGCGCGTCGGCACCTTCAACGTCGAAAACCTGCTGACGCGCCATCGTTTCGAGGCGGGCGGGCGCACTGAGACCGCCGCTGCGATGTCGCTGTTCCATTTCCCGCGCGCCGACGAGCGGGACGCCGTAGAACGTTCTCTGGCGGTGGCGCTGGAAGACGACAAGCGTCAGATGACGGCGCTCGCCATCGCAGAGGCGCAGGCGGATCTATGGATGCTGCAGGAGGTCGATTCGCTCGCCAGCCTCCAGGCCTTCTTCGCCAATTACGTCCACCGCATCGCCGACCATCGTTACGGCCATTTCACGCTCGTCGACGGCAATGACCGGCGCAACATCGACATCGGCTTCGCGGCCCGGCGCGACCTGCTCGGACAGGGGCAGGTCAAGGTGCGTTCGCACAAGGAGCTGACCTTCGCCGAGGCCGGCGTGCACGACCGCGATCTCGCCGCACTCGGCATCGGCGCGCATGGCAAGGTGTTCGCGCGCGACTGCCTGGAGATCGAGCTCAGCCTGGACGGGCGCCGGCTCAGCCTGTTCGGCTGTCATTTCAAGTCGATGAACAATGGTCGCGACGACGGGCGGGCGATGACGCTGCCGGTGCGGCGGGCCGAGGCGCGGGCGGTGCGGTGGCTGATCGAGCAGCGTTTCGGCGGCGGCTGGCGCGAGACGAACTGGATCGTGCTGGGGGATTTGAACGGCTATCGCTACAGCCTGGGACCGCATGCCGTTCCGGTCGACGAAGGGCTAAGCGGCATCGAACCGCTGCTGGACGGTTTCGCGACGGATCCGATGACGACGCTGCCGCCGCATGAGCGCTGGACGCATTTCCGGCGTTACTGGTCCGAGAGCCAGGACAGGCTGATCGACAGCCATATGCCGCTCGACCACATCCTGCTCTCTCCCGCGCTGGCCGCCGCCAATCCCAAGCCGGCGATGCAGATGATCCGGCGCGGCCTGCCGTATCGCGTGCCGCTCGATCCACGCCAGCCGGACCGCTCGATGGCACGGCTGGCGACCTGTGCGGATCGCTATCCGCGCGTCGGCTGGGACCGGCCAAAGGCTTCGGACCACAGCCCGCTCACCATTGATCTCGAAATTCCGGCAGGATGATCCGATGAAACGCCGCTTCGTCACCCTCGACGTCTTCACCACGCGGCGCCATGCCGGCAATCCCCTGGCGATCGTGCTGCAGTCGGAGGGGCTGGACACCGAAGCCATGCAGGCGATCGCACGGGAGTTCAACCTGTCGGAGACGGTCTTCGTCTCGCCGCCGGAAAGGCCGGAGCACCGCGCCTCCGTCCGCATTTTCACGCCGGGCGGCGAGCTGCCTTTCGCGGGGCATCCGACGGTCGGGACCGCGGTCTGGCTGGCACTCACCGACGAGGCCGAAGGGCGGCCCGCCGAACTGCTGGTCCTGGAAGAGAAGGTCGGGCCGGTTTCCTGCGCCGTCGAGGCGAAAGGCAGCCATGCCGGCCATGCCGTCTTCACGCTTCCGCGCCTGCCGGAGCGCTTCGCGCAGCCGGTCGCCGACACGTCGCTGGCCGAGGCACTCGGGCTCGATCCGGCCGATCTCGGTTTCGATGCGCATCGCCCAAGCGCCTTCTCGGCCGGCGTCGCCTATACGCTGGTCCCGCTGGCAAGCCGCGAGGCTGTTGCCAAGGCACGTGTAGCCGGCGCTGCCTTCGAGCGTGCGCTCGCCGCGACGCCGAACGGCAACGCCTTCGTCTATTGCCGCGAGCCGGCCGAGACCGGGCATCACTACCACGCCCGGATGTTCTGGCCGGGATCCGGAATCGTCGAGGACCCTGCGACGGGCAGTGCGGCCGCCGCCTTTGCCGGCGCCGTCATGGCCTACGACCAGCCGGGGGATGGCGACCATCGCCTCGTCATCGAACAGGGCTACGAAATGGGCCGGCCGTCGCAGATCGCGCTCGAGCTCAGCGTCCGCAACGGCGCGCTCGCCTCGGCGCGCATCGGCGGATCGGCGATCGTGGTCAGCGAGGGCGTGCTGCTGTGAACGATGGCGTCGAGAACAGCACGATCGTCCGATTGTCGCGGGTCGAGGCCAGAGTCGAG
Organism: Allobosea sp. 67-29; assembly: GCF_001898115.1. Classification (GTDB taxonomy): domain Bacteria; phylum Pseudomonadota; class Alphaproteobacteria; order Rhizobiales; family Beijerinckiaceae; genus Allobosea. The sequence goes on from NZ_MKSQ01000023.1 coordinate 233,518, forward strand.
CCCTACGACTGGGCCTTCGCCCGCGAGAACGCGGCGCTGATCGCGGCGCATTGGGCGGAGATCAGCGCCGGCAAGCCCGCGATGTTCAACGGCCGCGTCATGCTCCAGCATCGCGCCGCGATCCGTGACGGGGTGTTCGAGGCTGGCTATTTCGAGACCGATTATGCGGCTTTCCTGACTTGGCGCGACGTCGGCCACCCAGGCCCGATCATCAGAAACGGCTTCGCCATGGCGGCGCTCCGGGCCAATGACGGGGCCTTCCTCTGCGGCAAGATGGGCGAGCATACCGCCAACGCCGGCAAGGTCTATTTCGCCGCAGGCACGCCCGACCGCGAGGATATGCGCCCGGACCGGACGCTCGACCTGGCCGGCAGCGTCACCCGCGAGCTCGGCGAGGAAACCGGCCTGCGGGTCGACGAGGTCGCGGTTGGCGAGGGGTGGACGGCCCTGATCGAGCCGGGGCGCGTTGCCTTCATGCGCGAGGTCCGCATCGACCTTTCCGCCGAGGCGGCACGGGCCCTGATGCTGGACCGGATGAGCGAACTCGAAGAAGAAGAACTATCCGACATCGTGATCGTGCGGGATCTGGCCGAGACGGAAAAGCACGACATGCCGCCCTTCATGCGCCGCTACCTCGCACATATGTTCGACGGCAAGTGACCCGCCTGCCTTCACGAAAGCACCCCGATGAACTCCGCCGAGACCGCCTATCCCGAAGCCCATTATCCTGAGGCTCTTGCGCTGCCGGCGGAGAACCCGTTCGCGACGCGCTGGGAGACGCCGTTCCGCCTGCCACCCTTCGCTGCGATCAAGCCGGAGCATATCCGCCCGGCCTTCGACGCGGCGCTGGCCAAGCACAAGGCGGAGATCGCGGCGATCGTCGCCGACGAGGCAGAGCCCGATTTCGCCAACACGATCGAGGCGCTGGAACGGGCGGGCCGCGCGCTCAGCCGCGTCGGCGGCGTATTCTACAACCTGACCGGGGCCGATACGAACGAGGCGCTGCAGGCGATCGAGCGCGAGATGTCGCCGATCTCCTCGCGGCACTGGTCGGCGATCATGATGGATGAGGGCCTCTTCGCCCGCGTCGACGCTGTCAATGCCAAGCGCGATGCGCTCGGCCTGAGCCCGGAACAGGCGCGCCTGCTGGAACGAAGCTACAAGGGCTTCGTCCGCGCCGGCGCCAAGCTGAAGCCGGCGGAGAAGAAGCGCCTCGCGGCGATCAACGAGCGGCTGGCCGGGCTGGGAACGCAGTTCAGCCAGAACGTGCTGAAGGACGAATCCTCCTACGCCCTGTTCATCGCGGACGAGGCGGGACTCGCCGGCCTGCCGGAATTCGTGAAGGCCGCGATGGCACGCGCCGCTGCCGATCGCGGCAAGCCGGGCCAGCACGCGGTGACGCTGTCGCGCTCGATCATCGAGCCGTTCCTGACCTTCTCGACCCGCCGCGAGCTGCGCGAGGAAGCCTTCATCGCCTGGAGCAAGCGCGGCGAGAACGGCGGCGACAGCGACAACCGCGCCATCGTCGCCGAGATGGTGAAGCTCAGGGCCGAGAAGGCGACGCTGCTGGGCTATCCGACCTTCGCGCATTTCAAGCTCGACGACGCCATGGCGAAGACGCCGGAGCATGTGCGCGGGCTGCTGGAGCTGGTCTGGAAGCCGGCCAAGGCGCGCGCGGCGCGCGAGGCGGCGGACCTTGCCGCGCTCGCGCAGGACGAGGGCGAGAACGGTCCGATCCGGCCCTGGGACTGGCGTCACTATGCCGAGAAGGTCAGGCAGAAGACCTACGCGCTCGATGAGGCCGTGCTGAAGCAGTATCTTCAACTCGACCGCGTGCGGCAGGCGGCTTTCGACGTGGCGGGGAAGCTGTTCGGGCTTTCCTTCGCCGAGCGGCCGGAGCTTCAGGGCTACCATCCGGACGTGCGCATCTTCGAGGTGACGGAGACCGCGAGCGGGCGCCATATCGGCCTGTTCGTCGGCGACTACTTCGCCCGCGCTTCGAAGCGTTCCGGAGCCTGGATGAGCGCCTTCCGCGGCCAGCGCAAGCTCGACGGCGAGACCCGGCCGATCATCGTCAATGTCTGCAATTTCGCCAAGCCGGCCGAGGGCAAGCCCGCGCTGCTCTCGCTCGACGATGCGCGCACGTTGTTCCACGAGTTCGGCCACGCCTTGCACGGCCTGCTCTCGGACGTGACCTATGGCTCGCTCGCCGGCACGTCGGTCGCGCGCGATTTCGTCGAACTGCCCTCGCAGCTCTACGAGCACTGGTTCTTGACCCGCGAGGTGATGCGCGAATACTGCCACCACGCCGAGACGGGTGAGGCGATCCCGGAAGCGCTGATCGAGAAGATCGAGAAAGCTCAGACGTTCAACCAGGGTTTCGCGACAGTGGAATACACCTCCTCGGCCCTGGTCGATCTCGCTTTCCACTCGCTGGAGGCGCCGGCAGAGGTCGACCCGCTCGCCTTCGAGGCGGCGGAACTCGCCCGCATCGGCATGCCCGCCGAAATCACCATGCGCCATCGCACGCCGCACTTCACCCATGTCTTCTCCGGCGACGGCTATTCGGCCGGCTATTACAGCTATCTCTGGTCGGAGGTGATGGACGCCGACGCCTTCAACGCCTTCACCGAGACGGGCGACGTGTTCTCTCCGGCGATCGCGGAGAGGTTGAAGCGGTACATCTACTCGGCTGGCGACACGCGCGATGCCGAGGAGGCCTACACCTTGTTCCGCGGTCGCCTGCCGACGCCGGATGCACTGCTGGAGAAGCGGGGGCTCGCCGCGTAGCTCCCTCGGCGGTCCGATCGCCGCAGGGGGCATCCGCGCGCTTCGTCATTCCGCGCGGATGTTGCCAGCGAGACGAGCAGGGCGCTGGCGGCTCAGCCCGGATAGCCGAACCTGGCCTTGGCCGCATGGAGCTGGCCCAGCGCCGCCGCCTCGTTGCCGGCAGAGCAGGTCGCGCGGGCCCGGTCGAGATCGGCGGTGGCGCGGTCGTGCACGCCCTTGGTCGTGTGGCCGATGGCGACGTCGTTGTCGAGAACTGCCTGGAAACGGGCGATCTCCCCGGAGCAGCCAGCGCCGGTCGGCATGTGGAAGGTCGAAGGCGTGACGCCGGGATAGGCCTTTTCCGGTGGAGGCGCGGGCGGCGTGGCGACAGATACCGTCTGGCAGGCGCCGAGCAGGAGGCCGGCAAAGGCCGTGGCGAGGATCGGGGACGCGCGCATCGGGAGGCTCCGGCTGTCAGGGTTTCACCATGACCGATTCCATGGCCTGCTCAAAGCCGGCGGGCGTCACTCCTTCTCGGGCATGAAACAGGCGAGGGCAGTGAAGAGGGCCGCCGCGCCGGCCGCGAGCCAGATCGCGTCCAGCCCGATGCGGCCATAGGCGAGAGCGCCTGCGATCGCGCCGCTGAGCAGGCCGAGCCAGAGGATGAAATGGCGCAGGAAGGCGAGCTTCGGTCCGCCGAGCAGGGCGCCGGCGATGCGCTGGCCCATCTTGACCAGCGTTCCCGTCATGTAGGTCAAGCCGATCGTGACCTCGCCGTCGCGCTGGAAGACGCCGTTCTCCGCGCCCATGGCCAGCGCCAGCACACCGGCCCCGGCCATGCTGAAACCCATGCTGTCGAGCGAAGCGGATGTCAGCAGGGCCGCCGTCACGACGGCGAGGACCGAGGCCTTGCGGCGCCTGTGTCCGAAATGCCCGGCGAGCGAACCGCAGACCACACCGAGGACGAAGAGCCCGAGGATCGTTGCGGCAACGGCGATGCCGCCGGCATGACGCCCGGCCAGCTCGATCGCGAAGCGGGTGGTGTTGCCGCTCATGAAGGAGACGAAGAAGCCGCCGAGGCTGAGGAAGCCGAGCGCATCGACGAAGCCGGCAAGCCCGGTCAGGCAGAAGGCGAGCCCGATGGCGGGGCGGTCATAGCGCATCATGGCGCATGTCTCTGGTACGAGGCCGGAGGGAGGGAGGGCGCGACGACCGGCCGAATCACGCCGCGACAGCATAATCCACAGAGGGGGTCTGTCATTTGCCCCGGAGACCACGCGACATATGCTTGCGCTGCGCCTGATGTTCCGGTTACATTCAGTCGTGCCGATTTGAGGAGCGACCGTGGTTTCGACCGCCCGCCATGACCTGACGAAGGACTGCGCCGTTGCGCAGGTCGTCGGCATGCGCGCTCGCGCCTCTCTCTCGCTTCTTGGCCTTCTTCTCCTTAGCTGCCCCTGAGGGCCGGCCGGGCATGCTGCCTGGGCGCTCAGGGGATTGACGAGAACCGCCAATAGAAACCCCGCGCCCCATCATCCGCAGCGGCGCATCGACACCGGAAGAAGACCATGACCAATTCGAACCAGAGCGGCTCCGCCAAAGAGCGCGTGCTGATCTTCGACACCACGCTGCGCGACGGCGAGCAATGCCCCGGCGCCACCATGACCTTCGAGGAGAAGCTGGAGGTTGCCGAGGCTCTCGACGCGATGGGCGTCGACATCATCGAGGCCGGCTTCCCGATCGCATCCGAGGGGGACTTCGAGGCCGTCTCCGAGATCGCCCGCCGCCTGAAGCGCGCCACCGTCGCGGGCCTCGCCCGCGCGATCAGCGCCGACATCGCGCGGGCCGGAGAAGCGGTGCGCCATGCCGCGAAGCCGCGCATCCATACCTTCGTCTCGACCTCGCCGATCCATCTGGAGCACCAGATGCGCAAGACGCAGGAGCAGGTGCTGGAGATCATCGTCGGGACGGTGACGCAGGCCCGCAACCTGGTCGACGACATCGAATGGTCGGCGATGGACGCGACCCGCACCCCGATCGACTATCTCTGCCGCGCGGTCGAGACGGCGATCAAGGCCGGCGCCACCACGATCAATCTGCCGGATACGGTCGGCTACGCCACGCCGGACGAGTATCGTGCGATGTTCAAGGCCGTGCGCGAGCGCGTGCCGAATGCAGACAAGGCGATCTTTTCGGCGCATTGCCACAACGATCTGGGCCTGGCCGTCGCGAATTCGCTGGCGGCGATCGAAGGCGGCGTGCGGCAGGTTGAATGCACGATCAACGGCATCGGCGAGCGCGCGGGCAATGCGGCGCTGGAAGAGATCGTGATGGCGCTGCGCGTCCGCGGCGATGTGCTGCCCTACGAGACGGGAATCGATTCAACCCACCTGATGCGCGTCTCGAAGGCCGTCTCCACCGCATGCTCCTTCCCGGTGCAGTACAACAAGGCGATCGTCGGGCGGAACGCCTTCGCGCATGAGAGCGGCATCCACCAGGACGGCATGCTCAAGAACAACACGACCTACGAGATCATGACCCCGGCCTCGGTCGGCGTGACCAAGACCTCGCTGGTGATGGGCAAGCATTCCGGCCGCGCCGCTTTCCGCTCCAAGCTGAAGGAGATGGGCTACGACCTGGGCGACAACCAGCTCGAGGATGCCTTCACCCGCTTCAAGGCCCTGGCCGACCGCAAGAAGCACGTCTACGACGAGGATATCGAGGCGCTGGTCGACGAGAACATCGCCACCGCCCATGACCGCATCAAGCTGGAGTCGCTGACGGTGATCGCGGGCACGCGCGGCCCGCAGCGCGCGACCATGAAGCTCGATGTCGAAGGCCGCCTCGTCACCGAGGAGGTCGAGGGCAATGGGCCGATCGACGCCATCTTCAACGCCATCAAGGCGATCGTGCCGCATGAGGTGGCGCTGGAGCTCTATGATGTCCACGCCGTGACCGAAGGCACCGACGCGCAGGCCGAAGTGACCGTCCGCCTGTCGCGCGACGGTTCCTCCGTCACCGGCCGCGGTGCCGATCCGGATACGCTGGTCGCCTCCGCCAAGGCCTATCTGGTCGCGCTCAACAAGCTGATCGCGCGCGGAGGGCGCCTGCACGCGCAGGCGGCGGAGTAAAAGAGCTCGCGATTCCGTAGCATCGTCCCGGACGTGCCGCCGCGGCGGCGCGTCCGGGACGACTGCGGTTGCTCGCAAACATCACCGAATCCGGTGGATGACGCCGCGGCGATCTGGCGCGGCCTGCGATCTTGCCCTCATCTGCTGTTCCGGTGCGGTCGCTCCTCCGGCGACCCTGGGGAGCGATCGCGATGGGCTATTTTCCGAACTGGACCCTGAAGACCTCCGGCGATGTGCTGCCGGACGAGAGGCTGCCGACAGGGCAGACGGTCGTCGCCGGCCTGCAGCATGTCGTCGCCATGTTCGGCTCGACGGTGCTGGCGCCGGTGCTGATGGGCTTCGATCCGAACGTGGCGATCTTCTTCTCCGGCGTCGCGACGCTGCTGTTCTTCGTCATCACCCGGGGGCAATTGCCGAGCTATCTCGGCTCCTCGTTCGCCTTCATCGGCGTCGTCATCGCGGCGACCGGCTATGCCGGCTCCGGCCCCAACGCGAACATCGCGGTGGCGCTCGGCGGCATCGTGGCCTGCGGCGTGGTCTACGCGCTGATCGGCCTGATCGTGCAGGCAGTCGGCACCCGCTGGATCGAGGCCCTGCTGCCGCCGGTCGTGACCGGTGCCGTCGTCGCCGCGATCGGCCTCAACCTGACGGCCGTCGCGATCAATATGATCTCTGCCAGCCCCTACACGAAATGGATCGCGCTCTTCACCGTGGTGGCGGTCGCGCTGGTCGCGGTCTACGGGCGCGGACTGCCGCAGCGGCTGCCGGTGCTGATCGGTGGGCTTGCGGCTTATGTCCTTTATGCGGTGACGGCGCCGAGCTTCGGCGCGCCCGCCGTCGACTTCGCCAAGATCGGCGCCGCCGCCTGGTTCGGCCTGCCGCATTTCGTGGCGCCGGTGTTCGAGATAAAGGCGATCACGCTGATCGTGCCGGTCGCGATCATCCTCGTCGCGGAGAATCTCGGGCACATCAAGGGCATCTCGGTGATGACCGGGCGCAATTTCGACCATCTGATCGGCCGGGGCTTCTTCGCCGACGGGCTCGGCACGATCATCGCCGGCGCCGGCGGCGGCACGGGCGTCACCACCTATGCCGAGAACATGGGCGTGATGGCGGTGACGCGGGTCTATTCGACGCTGGTCTTCGTCGCCGCCGGCATCATTGCCGTCCTGCTCGGCTTCTCGCCGAAATTCGGCGCGGTGATCGGGACAATCCCGGTCGCGGTGCTGGGCGGCCTGGCGGTCGTCGTCTTCGGCCTGATCGCCGCGACTGCCGGCCGGATCTGGGTGGAGAACAAGGTCGACTTCTCGCAGCCGAAGAACCTGATCACCGTCGCCACGGCGCTGATCCTCGGCGCTGGCGACCTCAAGCTGCCGATCTTCGGCTATGAACTCGGCGGAATCGGCACGGCGACCTTCGGCGCGATCGCGCTCTATCACCTGCTCAATCGCCGCCCGGCCTGAGGAGCGGCCGACGCGCCGTGGAAATCCTGCGGCGCTGCAAAATTTCTGTCATGGATGGGTGGACAGGGCAGGGGGCGTTTGCTACACGCCCCCTGCCTGACGCGGCCGACACCGCCGCGACGGCGACGCTTCGTGGCGTATGGGTGATTAGCTCAGTTGGTAGAGCAGCTGACTCTTAATCAGCGGGTCGTAGGTTCGAGCCCTACATCACCCACCACGACTTCCTTCAGACAATCGATTTGCTGAGCGGAACGACCGGACAGGTACCGCGATCACGCGGCTTGTGGTCGGCCGTCCCGTCGTCCCCGGGACGTCATCGGCCTCACCGAGCGGCCACCAGAGCCGCGATCAGGCCCGAGACGCCGTTGATCAGGATGAACTGATTGTCGACGCGAACCTAGCGCTGTCCGGGAGCCGGCGCACGCAGATGGTAGCGATGATAATCGGTGACATAGTTCCGGCGGTAATGCGAAGGAAGCGCGTGGCCGCGCGCCCAGCGATGCTTCTTGACCACCACGATCTTCTTGGTGACGACGTGCTTCTGCACGTGGGTCGAACCGCGATGCGGAGAGTGATAAGGTTGAGCGAAGGAAACAGCGGGCATCGCGAGAAGCGAAGCGCCAATGATTCCCGCGGAAATGAGCTTTTTCATAATGTAATTCCTTTCTTTCGACGTAACAAATCTGCGGTTTGATAATTGAATGGTGGCTGAACAGCTTGATTAAATCTCTGTAATGCTGCCGTAAGCTTCCGTTCTCCGCGCCGGATCGGTCTTTGTGATGCGTGCCGCTCCGGATAGGAAGCAAGGCATCGCCGGCCGGATCGACAGGGCGCTGGACGCCACGGCCGTTTCGGCGTCTTCTCGAATGGCTATCCCGGAGGGCAAGCTTGGATATCGATCTGCTTCTGCGACTGATCGCGGGACTGGCAGCCGGTGTCGCGGTGGGCTGGCAGAGAACCCTGCGTCGCAAGAATGTCGGCATCCGGACATTTGGACTGGTCGGCCTGGGGACGGCCACTGCCGCCTGCCTTTTCAGCGAGAGCCTCTTTCCCGATGCGGCGAGCCGTGTGGTGCAGGGCGTGCTGACCGGGATCGGCTTTCTCGGGGCCGGGCTGATCGTGCGGCGCGGCGACGACGTCAATCCGCACGGCCTCACGACAGCTGCCGCGATCTGGGTCACCGCCGCCCTGGGCTGCGCGGCGGGTCTCGGCCATTGGGCGGTCGTCGCGACGGCGACCGCTCTGGCGATCGGCCTGCTGATGCTCGATCACTCGCTCGAGCACTGGCTTCAGAAGCGCTATCCGCCCGCTCAGGATTCCGCCGACACGCCGAATTCCGACTAGGGCCGGTGGCGAACCTTCGGCGCAGTGCAGCGTTGCTGGGGCAGGAGGTTCAGTTTGCCCATGATGATCGCTGCAGAGGAATGGCGCGCAGGCCCGGGTCAGGCTCCGGCGGTTCCCGACCCGCCGCCGGAGGCGCCGCCGCTGACGCCCGGCGAGGTCTCGCCCGTTCCACCGATCGAATCGCCACCCGATGAGGAGCCGCAGGGCATCCCCACCGAACCGCCGCAAGAATTGCCGCCCAACGTGCCGCCCGAGGCGCCGCCAGCCACGCCGATCGATCTGCCGCCGGCGCGTGATCCGCGCGAGCCTCAGGAGTGATCCGGGCGCGGACCGGTGTCTCGATCGTCAGAAGACGTAGCCGACGCGCACGCCGTAATTGGTGATGCCGGGATTGTCGTGGCACAGCCCGGCGTTCGACATGTGCTCGACGGTCGCCATCACGCTCCAGTTCGGGCTGAATCGGTATCCGAGAGAGGCGGATTCGCGGAACAGCGGCGAGCAGCCCAGCGAAATCCGGTCTGCCGGAACGAAGCGGGACGTCTTGCCGTTGTGGAAACCGGCGCCAGCGCTGACTTCGGCGAAGAGCTTGTCGGTGAAGTCATAGGTCCAGGTGAAGCCGGCATAGACCGAACTCGTGTCGCCCACGGTGTTGATCGTCGTGCCCAGGTGAATGCGGGGCACGAGGAACGCCATCACCGGGTTTGCCGGCTGGATCGGTTTCACGAAGAGAAGTTCGAGATTGACGTCGGCGCTGCCGTTCTCGCGCCCGGCCGGGTTGTGAGCCAGCACGCCGCCGCGCAGTTCAGAAATCAGGCCAACGCCCAGGGTTGGAGGGGCATAGGCCAGCGGCGCGGTGAGATCGGCGGCGCTGGCCTCACAGGCGAGCACTCCGGCCACCATCAGGAGCGCGACGCCGAGAGACAACTGCAAAGGTCGCATGAGCCGAATCTCCGCTTCGATTCGCCATGGTTAACGAATCCTGCCTTCGCAGCATCGTCAAAAGATGGTTTGCGATGTCTTAAGATTGCGCATGGTGAGCGATTTGTCCGCAGGGTCGGGCTTGCTCGGCGAAGCGCCAGGCCATCCCGGATAACCGGGATGGCCTGGACAGAATGACTGCGTCACAGCGCGGGCGCATCACCCGTGCCGATATCCCAATAGAGGCCGGCCATCGCGGTCAGCCCTTCGCGCGCGATGGCGACAGGCAGGTGCTCATCGGGCGCATGTTGCTGGCAGCCCGGATAGGAGTGCGGTACCCAGATGGTGCGCAGCTTCAGCACCTCGGCGAAGATGTCGTTCGGCAAGGAACCGCCGAGATTGGGTAGTAGCGCCGGCTTCTTGCCCGTGCTCTTCGCGATCGAATCGATGGTGAACTGGACCCATGCGTCGTCGGGGTCGAGCCGCGTCGCGCCGAAGCGCTCGGTGCCGGGTGTGACGATCTCGACCATGGGGAAGCCGTGGCGGTCGAGATGGCGGCGCAGCGCCGGGATGACGTCATGCGGGTCAATGCCGACGACGAAACGCAGGCCGCAGCGGGCCCAGGCGCTCGGCGGAACGGCGTTGACCGGCGTCTCGGGCACGCCGGACTTCATCGCCAGCACATCGAAGGAGCACCAGCCGAAGACCTGCTCCGCGGGGGAGAGGCCGGCCTCGCCCCAGTTCGGGTCGATGGTCGGGCCATCGGGGCCGCCATCGACCTCGCAATCGGCAAGTGCGCGCCGCACCGAGGCAGGCAATTCCTTCGGGACCCATTCATGGATGCGGATCTGGCCGGTGGGGGAGGTGATCGAGGCGATGGCGTGGACGAGCTGGATCGCCGGATCCGAGAGCAGGCCGCCCCAGTTGCCGGAATGATGGCCGGCGTCGCGGGCGTCGATCCGCAGGTCGAAGGTTATGACGCCGCGGGCGCCGAGAAAGACGGTCGGGCGCTCGGCGTTGAGGCGGGGGCCGTCCGACGCGATCAGGATATCGGCCTTGAGCAGCTCGGCTTCGTCGGCGCAGAGCTCGCGCAGGCCGGGCGAGCCGGATTCCTCGCCCATCTCGATCAGGTATTTTGCGTTGAAGCCGAGCTTGCCGCGCGTCTCGAGCACAGCGCGCAGGCCGTTCAGGTTGATCAGGTGCTGGCCCTTGTTGTCGACCACGCCGCGGCCGTACCAGCGGCCGTTCTTCTCGACCAGCTTCCAGGGCGAGAGGCCTTCGCTCCACTGCGCGTCGAGGCCGCGGATGACGTCGCCATGGCCGTAGCCGAGGATGGTCGGCAGGGCCGGGTCCTCGATGCGCTCGGCATAGAGGAAGGGGCCCTTGGCCTTGGGATGGTTCAGGAGGCGGCAGGTGAAGCCGAGCGTCTCCAGCAGCGGGCGCATCTCGAGATCGAGATATTCGGAGAGGACCGGGGCACGATCGGGATTCTGGCTCTCGCTCGGCATCGCAACGAGGCGGCCGAGGTCGCTCTTCATGCGGCCTGAATCGAAATAGTCCTGTGCGGTCGCGATCGCCTGCGCGCGGGTCATTCTGGTCTTCTCCCGGATTCGAGCCCGGCACAGTGCCGGTGGACGCGAGGATGCGCCAGTGCCAAGAGAGCGGGATGCGCCATGCCGGACGATCAGGGCACCTGCGGCGGCGGCTTCCGGGATCTCGCTTCGTCACCCATGACTTTCGTTCCGCATCCTCACCAGCTCGTCGCGCGCGACGCCATTCTCGCCGCGCGGACCAAGGGCGCGGCCGGCTTCCTGCTCGGCGACCTCACGGGCCTCGGCAAGACGCTCTCGGCCTGGCTCGCGCTTTCGGCCATGCCGGAGGAGGAGGTGCTGGTGATTTGCCCGAAGGGCGCGATCCCGCAGTGGCGGCGCACCATGGCGCTCTCCGGCCTGCCGGCGAAGCGGGTGACGCTGATGAACTTCGAGAAGACCAAGTCGCTGCTCGCCCCGCCGGCCGACTCGAAGAAGCGTTCGGCGCGAGCGAAGAACAACGAACTCGCCAAGCTCGGCACGCCGAAGCGGGTCTGGCCGCTGGTGGTGATCGACGAGGCGCATCGCATCCGCAACCCGTATTCGCAGCAGGGGCTGGTCTGCCGCCAGATGGCGGCGCGTGCCGATTTCACGATCTATATGAGCGCGACGGCCGGCCAGTCGCCGCACGAACTCTCCTATCTTGCGCCGCTGCTGGCGAAGGCGGCGGGCATGCCGAGCGCCGATCTTGATGGCTTCCGGACGCTGATGAAGCGACTGAAGATCGGCAAGGCCAAGGGGCGCTGGAAGAACTGGAGCTGGGAGCCGAACGAGGCCGACCGCAAGGCGATGGCGGCTCTGCTCTATCGCGGCCAGCACGCTATCGGCCTGCGGCGCCGACCGGAGGAGATCGCGGGCTGGCCGGAGGTGCAGCGCGAGCTGGCGCCGGTCGGGCTCGATGTACCGTCCCGCAAGCTCTACGAGGCGACCTGGCGCGAGTTCCGCAAGGAGCTGGGGCTCGCCGGCGGCTCGACGCGCAAGCCGCAAGGCTGGGCCGCCGATCTGCGCTTCCGCCAGAAGGCGAGCCTGCTGCGTATCCCCGGTACCGCCGACTTCTGCGAGGACCTGCTCGGCAACGACGAGCAGGTCGCGATCTCCGTCGCCTTCCTGGAAACCAGCGCCATGCTGGCGGAAACCTTGCGTGCGCGCGGCTGGCGCGTCGGCGAGATCAACGGCGAGCGCTCCGGGGCACAGAACGAGGAGACCCGCATCGCCTTCCAGACCGGGACGCTCGACGCGGTGATCTTCACCGTGACCGAGTCGATCTCGCTGCATCGCGGCGAGATGCCGGGCGGCGAGCGGGAGAGGGGGCTGGTCATCCACGACATGCGCCATAGCGCCATCCAGCTGCAGCAGATCGAGGGCCGCTGCCATCGCGACGGCCAGCACGCGACGATCTTCTATGCCTATGCCGAGGACAGCGTTGAGGAGGCCATCGCCGCGACCGTCATCCAGCGCATGGCGGCGATGGAAGGGCTGGCGGGCGACGACACGCGGATGCTGGAGGCGATTGCGCAGATCGTCGAGGGGCGGGCGGCATCCTGAGCCTGCAGGCGCGCCGTCAGTTGCGGGCGCGCTCGCCCAGATCCCTGGCTCCTTCCACCGAAGACTGGGTCAGCCGCACGATGCTGTTCCAGGCGTCGCGCGTATAGGCGCCCTGATGCACGACGGCGTCGTAGCCGACGATCAGCACGATGACGAGCAGAAGCACGCGGAACATCGAAAAGTCACTCCCTCCGGATCTGCCGACCAACGGCGATCCGGCAACCGCGGTTCCCGGGCATGGAAGGGAACTTGCGGTCGGCTCCATTGTTTTGTTAGAACAAAACGCGAACAAAGAGACATGACATGAGCCGGCTCACAACGCTCGAAAAGCTGGAGATCCTCAGCGATGCGGCAAAATACGATGCCTCCTGCGCATCGAGCAGCACGACCCTGCGCAATTCCCGTGACGGCAGGGGCCTCGGTTCCACGACCGGGGCCGGCATCTGTCATTCCTATGCACCCGACGGGCGGTGCATTTCTCTGCTCAAGATCCTGCTGACCAATTTCTGCAGCTTCGATTGCGTGTTCTGCATCAATCGTTCGTCGAGCAATGTTCGTCGCGCCCGTTTTTCGGTCGATGAAGTGGTGAAGCTCACGCTGGACTTCTACCGGCGCAACTACATCGAGGGGCTGTTCCTGTCCTCGGGCATCATCCGTTCGCCCGATTACACCATGGCCGAGATCGTGCGCGTCGCCGAGGCGCTGCGGCTGCAGCACGGCTTTCGGGGCTATATCCACCTCAAGCTGATACCGGGCGCGTCCCAGGACCTGATCGAGCAGGCCGGCCGCTTCGCCGATCGCGTTTCCGTCAATGTCGAGCTGCCCAGCGAGGCGACGCTCGCCCGTTTCGCACCCGAGAAGAGCCCCGTCGCCATCCGCAGCGCGATGGGAGGCCTCAGGCTGAAGATCGACGAGGCGCAGGAGGCGCGGGAGGCGAGCAGGAAGGCCCCGGTTTTCGCGCCGGCGGGGCAGAGCACACAGATGATCGTTGGTGCCGATGATGCGACCGATGGCGCGATTCTGCGACGCAGTGCCCTGCTGTATGGCAGCTACGGGCTCAAGCGGGTCTACTATTCCGCCTTTAGCCCGATCCCCGACGCGTCGCGGCAACTGCCTGTCGCCGCTGCGCCGCTCATGCGCGAGCATCGGCTCTACCAGGCGGACTGGCTGACGCGCTTCTATGGCTTCGAGACCGAAGAGATCATCGCCCCGGGCGAGATGCTCGACCTTGATGTCGATCCGAAGCTGGCATGGGCGCTGCGGCATCGGGGGCGTTTCCCGGTCGACGTCAACCGGGCCGATCGGGAATCGCTGTTGCGCGTGCCGGGGCTGGGAACGCGCAGCGTCGATCGCATCCTCGCCTCGCGGCGCTTCCGCACGCTGCGGCTCGAGGATGTCGGCCGGCTGACGCGCTCGCTGCGCGTCGCCCGGCACTTCCTGACGGCAGCGGGCTGGTCTCCCGGGAAGGGCCTGGACGAACCGATGCTGAAGGCACGACTCACGCCGCGGCCGCAGCAACTGAGCCTGTTCGCATGATCGCCGTGCGGCTTTCAGGGCCTGCCGACTTTGCGGGCTGGCGCTCCGAGGCGCGCCGGCTCGCCTCGGAGGGCGTGGCGCCGTGCGATGTCGCATGGCGGTTGGGAGCCGAGGCGGACGATTTGTTCGCGAGCGGTGGCGCGAAGGCTGGTTTGCCCGACCCGGCCGGCGGCCAGCTGACGGTGCCGCGAGGCTTCCTGGAACTGGCGGAGACGGTCATCTGCCATAGCGACGCGGGCCGGTTCACGCTGCTCTACCGCATGCTGCTGCGCCTGCAGCGGGAGCCGGCACTCCTCGCCGACAAGGTCGACTCGGATGTGGCCCGGACGGAGGCGATGGCACGTTCGGTCCGGCGCGATCTCCACAAGATGACGGCCTTCGTCCGCTTCCGGGCGGTGGCCGGTGCCGGCCGGGAGGGTCCGTTCGTCGCCTGGTTCGAGCCCGAGCATTTCATCCTGGAGCGCGCGGCCAGCTTCTTCACCGAGCGCTTCGCCACGATGTGCTGGTCTATCCTGACGCCGCAGGGCTCGCTGCATTGGGACGGTGCCCTGCTTCGGATGGGCCCGCCTGCGCATCGCTCGGATATCCCCGATGACGATCGCATGGAGGACTACTGGCGAACCTATTATGCGGGCATCTTCAACCCGGCTCGCCTCAAGGTTTCCGCGATGAAGAAGGAGATGCCGGTACGATACTGGCGGAACCTTCCGGAGGCCGCGTTGATTGGTCCCTTGATCGCCGGCGCGGGCCGGCGCGCGGAGGGCATGATCATGCAGCCACCGACCGAGCCTCCCGAACGACACCTGCGCGCCCGGCAACGCACGGAGGTCGCCGAAGACCCGGCGACAGAGAGCTTCGAGGGCTGGCGGGACGCCGCGACGGCGGCGCGTGACTGCCACCGCTGCGATCTCTGCCGCAATGCGACCCAGACCGTCTTCGGCGAAGGGCCGCTCGATGCTCCCGTCATCTTCGTGGGCGAGCAGCCGGGCGATCAGGAGGATCTGGCCGGCAAGCCTTTCGTCGGACCGGCCGGGCAGATGTTCGACCGTGCGCTCGCGGAAGCGGGTCTCGACCGGCGACGAGCCTATGTCACCAATGCGGTGAAGCACTTCAAGTTCAGCCTGCGGGGCAAGCGCCGCATCCATGAAAAGCCGAATGCCGGGGAAATCAAGGCTTGCCGGTTCTGGCTCGATCTCGAGCTGCGGTTCATCCGGCCGGGGCTGGTGGTGGCGCTGGGGGCGACCGCTCTGCGGGCTCTCGTCGGGCATGCCGGTTCGCTGGCCCAGGCACGCGATCGCGACCTTGCTCTGGACGACGGAACGCCCCTTCTCGCAACGGTGCACCCATCATTTCTGCTGCGCGTACCGGACGAGGCGGCCAAGCGGCGCGAATATGCCCGCTTCGTCGCCGATCTCGAGCGCGTGGGCGCGCGAATGCCGGCATCGAGGCTCGACCGGGCGGCATGATGCTGAGCTTCGGGCCGGGCGGGCGTGCGCAGTGGGCCTCCGCTGCCGGTTCTCGTTCTCGCCCTAGCGGGGTCGGGACGGCAGCAGCTCCCTCAGCCTCAGCAGGGTGATCGTCTCCACCTGCTCGAGGGCGGCCGCGAATTCCCGCTCCGGCGCGTGCTGCAGGCGCTCCTCGAAGGCGGCAAGTATGGCGGCCTTGCTCGCCCCCTTCACCGCCATGATGAAGGGGATGCCGAAACGCGCCTTATAGGCGTCGTTCAAGGCGGTGAACCGGGCGCGCTCGTCGCTGCTGAGGCGGTCGAGCCCGGCGGAGGCCTGTTCCTGCGTCGATTCCTCGGTCAGCTCGCCTGCGGCGGCGAGCTTGCCGGCAAGATCGGGATGGGCGTTGAGCAAGGTCCTCTGCTTCTCGGCCGGGGCGCTGCGCATGACGGCTGCCATCGCGGCGTGAAGCCCCTCGGCGCTGTCCTGCGGCGCCCCGATTCCGGCATCGTAGGCCGCTTCGGCAATCCATGGGGAATTTTCCCAGACCTTGCCGAAGACCTCGACGAAAAGCGCCTTCGGCAAGCTGGAAGGCTGGTAGCCGCCTGCAGGCGGATGCGTCCTGACCCAATGGCGGGCGATGTCGAGCCGGGTCGCGACCCAGACCCTGTCGTGACCTTTCACGTAGTCGAGGAAGCGGGCAAGGGCGGCGGCGCGGCCGGGCCGCCCGACGAGGCGGCAATGCAGGCCGACCGACATCATCTTCGGCGCGGTCTCGCCCTCGGCATAGAGCGTGTCGAACGAGTCCTTGAGATAGGTGAAGAACTGCTCGCCGGTGTTGAAGCCCTGCGGCGTGGCGAAGCGCATGTCGTTG
>NZ_MKSQ01000023.1:250141-290896 GCF_001898115.1 Allobosea sp. 67-29
TCGGCCCCTTCGGCCCGGCAAGCCAATAGGGCAGTTCGTCGGCATAGACGTCTGCGGTGTAGAGGAAGCCGCCTTCCTCCATCGTCAGGGAAATCGTGTTCTCGGAGGTGCGGCCCTGGTAGCAGCCGAGCGGGCGCTCGCCGGCAAGCTCGGTCTGGATGCGGATGGCCTCGAGGATGTCGGCGCGCTCGCGCTCCCTGGGCGTGTCGCGATAGTCGATCCATTTCAGGCCGTGGGTCGCGATCTCCCAGCCGGCTTCCTGCATCGACCCGACAATCTCGGGATAGCGGGCGAGCGCGCTGGCGACGGCGAAGACCGTCACGGGCAGTTTCCGCTCGGTAAACATCCGCCAGAGCCGCCAGTAGCCGGCCCGAGAACCGTATTCGTAGATCGACTCCATATTCATGTGGCGCTGGCCCGGCCAGGGCGCGGCGCCGACGATCTCGGAGAGGAATGCCTCGGAGGCTGCATCGCCATGGAGGATGCAGTTCTCGCCGCCTTCCTCGTAGTTGATCACGAATTGGACGGCGATGCGGGCCTCGCCCGGCCAGTGCGGATGCGGCGGGGTGCGACCATAGCCCTTCATGTCGCGGGGGTAGGGAGGCTGGGTCATGGTCATCTAGCTGCCGCGATAGGTGGAATAGCTCCAGGGCGATGCGAGGAGCGGGACGTGATAATGGCCTTCCGGCTCGGCGATACCGAAACGGAGCGGAACCACATCGAGGAAGGCCGGCTCGGGCAGTGGAATGCCGAGCCGGCCGAAATAGGCGCCGATAGCGAAGCTGAGTTCATAGATTCCGGTCTCGAGCCTGCCGGAAAGCAGCGGCGCGTCGGTGCGGCCATCCGCGTTGGTCACCGCCTCGGCGACCCGCTCGCGCAGGCCACCCGGTCCGAGCCGGTCCAGCGTGATCGCGATACCGGCCGCCGGCCCGCCGTTCACCGTGTCGAGCACATGCGTCGAGAGGCGTCCCATTCCCTGCCATTCTCCTGCGGGCGCCGGCGACTCCGCGAGCGATGCCCGACGCGACTGTAGAGCGCCCGGCGCAAAAGGGGATACCGGCTTTTGCGACAAGCTCATGTTCCGGGAATCCGGTCTCCGTCGAGGGCTCCCCGGTTTTGGCGCGCGCGAAATCGGGCTAGCGTGCAGACGCCGGATCACCCTGTTCCGGATTCGCGCCACCACCAGCCCTCGCGGAGCGAACCGCCATGCTCAGCGCCTATCTGATGGAATGGGGCAGCATGATGCTGCGCTGGCTCCACGTCATCACGGCCATCGCCTGGATCGGCTCCTCGTTCTTCTTCATCCACCTCGATGCGAGCTTGCGGCCGGCTCCCGATATTCCGGCCGGCACGGGTGGACGGGCCTGGCAGGTCCATGGCGGTGGCTTCTACGAGATGCGCAAATACATGGTTGCGCCCGCCGTGATGCCGGCCGAGCTGACCTGGCACAAATGGCAGAGCTACTGGACCTGGATTTCCGGCTTCTTCCTGCTGGTCTGGGTCTATTACGCCCAGTCCGAGCTCTACCTGATCGATCCCGCGGTGATGCAGCTCTCGCCCGTCGTGGCGGGAGCCATCGGCATCGCCGCGCTCGTCGTCGGCTGGCTGATCTACGATCTGCTCTGCAAGTCGCCTCTCGGCAAGCATGACGTCTGGCTGGGCCTCGTCGGCTTCGGTTATGTCGTCGCGGCGAGCTGGGCGTTCGCCAACGTCTTCTCGGGACGCGGGGCGCTGATCCATACGGGCGCGCTGATGGCGACGATCATGACCGCCAACGTCTTCTTCAACATCATGCCCGGGCAGCGGAAGGTGATCGCCGCGCTGACCGCCGGCGAGAAACCAGACCCCAAATATGGCAAGGCGGCCAAGCAGCGCTCGACGCACAACAACTACATCACCCTGCCGGTGCTGTTTCTGATGCTCTCGAACCACTACCCGGTGACCTACGCCAATGCGACCGTGATTCCGCTTCTGGTGGCGCTGGTGATCGTGGCTGGCGCGCTGATCCGGCACTTCTTCAACGTCCGGCACGCCGACCATGCGAAATCGCCCTGGTGGTGCTGGGCGGTCGCGATCCTGGCGCTGTGGTTCGCCTTCTGGGTGGCGATGTCGTCCTCGCCGGGAGGGCGCGAGCAGCTCGGCCTGAAGCCGCGCGAGCCGGGTGTGCCGATGCTGTTGGCCGGGATGACGCTGCCTCCGGCGGAGGTGACCAACATCGTGACCGGGCGCTGCGCCATGTGCCATGCGCCGGAGCCGTCCTGGCCAGGCCTCCAGATCGCGCCGAAGGGCGTGTTGCTCGACGGCCCAGAGCAGATCGCCCTGCACGCCCGCGCCATCCGGACGCAGGCCGTGATGACGCATGCGATGCCGCCCAACAACCTCTCCGGAATGACGCCGGGGGAACGCCGGATCCTGGCCGCCTGGCTGGCTGAGAACCGGCGCTGAGCCGCTGCCTGCCGCGGAACCACTGCCGGCCGAAAGCCGTTGTTCCAGCAATTGGATTTCGCTTTCATTCAGCCTTTGCGCGATTAGCCGGCGTGCATGTCGTTACGTTCAGATTCGGTTCATCTGCGTAACACCAATGTCCGCCCCGAAATCAGGCTGGAGGCAGGCTCCATGAAGGAGCCGTCCGCGCCTTGGGACCGTGGGGGTCCACTTGAGACGTTTGGACGCAAAGGCCGCCGGATACCTGCTGGCGGGCGCCGCTTTCGTGATCGCATGGGTGATCCTTTGCTGGCCCTGGCTTTCCGGGTCGGTCACGATTCCGTTCGATGCCAAGGCGCATTTCCAGGCGCAGGTCGAGTTCCTGGCGCGGGCAATCCATTCCGGACAGTCGCCTTTCTGGAACCATAACGTCTTCGCGGGTTCGCCCCAGGTGGCCGATCCGCAATCACTCATCTTCTCGCCGGCGATTCTGCTCGCATTGCTGTCACCGGCGCCGAGCTTCCGCATGGTGGACGCGTTCGTGCTGCTGCATCTGCTGGTGGCCGGCTTCGCCGTTCTCATGTTCTTCCGGGATCGCGGCTGGCACCCCGCGGGCGGGCTGCTGGCGGCGCTGGTCTTCGCTTTCGGCGCCTCCGCCGCCTGGCGCGTACAGCATATCGGGCAGATCGAGAGCCTGGCCTTCTTCGCCGTTGCCTTCTGGCTGACGGCGCGGATGCTGCAGCGCAATTCGGCCTGGGCGGGCGTCTGCGCCGGGCTGGCCTCCGGGCTGATGGTGCTGGAACCGGACCAGGTCGCGATGCTCGGCGGCTATGTGCTGATCGGGATGGTGGTGGCGCACTGGCTCTCGGGCGGCTGGGTCGCCCTGCGCGCCTCGCTCGTGCCGATCGCCCTGGCGAGCCTGGCCGGCCTCGCGGTCATCACCGTGCCGCTGCTCTGGACATGGCTTTTCGCGGAGGCGACGACCCGCCCGGAAATCAGCCTCGGCGTCGCGACCAGCGGCTCGCTGCATCCAGCCTCGCTCCTGACGGCCTTCGTCGGCGACCTGTTCGGCGCGAAGAGCCCGCAGGTTGATTTCTGGGGGCCCTATCTCAATCCCAACTGGGTGAAGGATCTGGCGCTCTCGCAGAACATGGCTCAGGTCTATATCGGCGCGTTGCCGATGCTGCTGCTCATCGCCCCCGGACTGACGCGCGGCTGGCTCTGGGACAGGGCGATCCGCCCGCTGACGCTGCTCTTCCTGTTCATGGTGCTGTATGCGCTCGGGCGCTATACGCCGCTCTTCGAGGCAGCCTACGACTATCTCCCCGGCGTGAAGATGTTCCGGCGCCCGGCCGATGCGACATTCCTGATCGGCGCGCTCGGAGCGGTGCTCTCGGGCTACGTCCTGCACCGGATGCTGACCGCGGAGAACATCTCCTTCCGTCGCGACCTTGCCATTGGCGCCGCCGCGGTGCTCGCCGCGGTACTTGGGGCGATCCTGCTGTCGCGCAACGAGGGCCATCTCGGCGACGCCTGGCAGCCGGTGCTGGCGGCGGTGGCCTGGTTCGGCGCTGCGATCATACTGCTGCTCGCGCTGCAGCGCTGGCGCGGCGCCCTCGGTCCAGTCGCTGCGATCGCTCTGGTTACGGGCGTCGTCGCTTCCGACCTGGGAGCCAACAACGGCCCGAACGAATCGACGGCGCTGCCACCACAGCTCTACGACGTGCTGAGGCCGACGACCCGCAACCAGACGATCGCGCTGCTCAAGCAGCTCACGGCTCAGCCGGCCGGATCGCCGCGGCGTGACCGGGTGGAACTGCTCGGCATGGGCTTCGAGTGGCCCAATGCCGGCATGATCCACGGCTTCGACCATACGCTCGGCTACAACCCCCTGCGGCTGGAGGACTTCTCCGAGGCCGTCGGTACTGGCGACGGCATCGCCCGGCCTGCCGACCGGAAGTTCACGCCCCTGTTCCCGTCCTATCATTCCCGGCTCGCGAACCTGCTTGGCCTGCGCTACATCGCCTCGCCGGTTCCGATCGAACAGGTCGACCACACGCTGAAGAGCGGCGACCTCAAGCTGCTGGCGCGCACCAAGCAGGGCTTCATCTACGAGAACCCCCACGCCCTGCCGCGGGTGCAGTTCGTCGGCGGCTGGGCGCTTGCCGACTTCGAGAGCATGAAGCTGTCGGGCCATTGGCCCGAGACCGATCCGGAGCAGACGGTCCTGCTCGACACCGAACCGCCGGTCGCCACGCCGGAGGGGCCGGCCGCGGTGCAGGCCGAGGTCAAGCTCGTTCGCTATCGCAACACCGTGGTCGAGATCGAGGTCACGAGCCCCGCCGCCGGCTTCGTCGTGCTCAACGACATCTGGCACCCCTGGTGGAGCGCGCAGGTCGACGGAGTCGACAGCGAGATCCTGCGGGCCAACGTGTTGTTCCGGGCCGTGCAGGTGCCGGCCGGAAGGCACAAGGTCGTCTTCAGCTTCCACCCGCTTTCTGGAGCCATTGCCGAGTTGGAGGCACGGCTTGCGCCGAAAGAGCCGGCAGATACCCTGCCGCTGCCGCCTCGGCCGGAGCGCGGCGAGCCGCAGGTCGTGTCGAGCCCGGGGGAGGAGCCCTTGCTGTCCGGGCTGTCCCCCGCCGTGCGCGACACGCTCGGGCTTGGCCCCGCCCGTCGCGGCGCGGCGGTGCGCGACGGGACGGCCTCCGCCCAGATCTTCGGCGAGCCTCAGGCCCGGTAAGCGCGCGCTGCCATGCCGCAGGCGCGGCACGGGGCCCATCTCACGACCGGGCGCCGGCTCAGGCGACGCCGAGCTTCTTCTGCAGGCTGCTCGACGAGGTGGTGTACTGGAAGGTCAGCCGCTTCTCCGGATAGACATAGCGATGGACCTTCTGGGCGCAGAGCGCGCCCTCGTGGAAGCCCGAGAGAATCAGCTTCAGCTTGCCCGGATAGGTGTTGATGTCGCCGATGGCGAAGATGCCCGGCACATTGGTCTCGAACTTCTCTGTGTCGACGGGGATCAGGTTCTCGTCGAGGTTCAGCCCCCAATTGGCGATCGGGCCGAGCTTCATGGTCAGCCCGAAGAAGGGCAGCAGCGTGTCGCAGGCGATCTCGAAGCTGCCACCCTCGTTGTCGCGGCCGATGACGGCCTCGAGCTTGCCATGCTGACCCTTGAGCCCGGTGATCTGGCCGAGCTTCATGTCCATCGCGCCATCCGCGACGAGCGCGCGCATCTGCTCGACCGAATGCGGCGCGGCGCGGAAGTCGTCGCGGCGATGCATCAGCGTGACGCGGCTGGCGATCGGCTGGAGGTTGAGCGTCCAGTCGAGGGCGGAGTCGCCGCCGCCGACGATCAGGATGTTGCGGCCGCGGAAGGACTCCATCTTGCGCACGGCGTAGAAGACCGAGCCTCCGAGCTCATATTCCTCGATGCCGGGGATCGGCGGCTTCTTCGGCTGGAAGGAGCCGCCGCCGGCGGCGATGATCACGGCCTTGGTGTCGAAGACCGTGCCAGCGTCGGTGGTGACGCGGAAGCGCGGCGCCTGTGCCGTTCCGGTCGGCTCGAGGGCCTCGATCATCTGGTTGAGATGGAAGGTCGGGCCGAACGGCTTGATCTGCTCCAGCAGGTTGTCGACCAGCGCCTGGCCCGTGACCAGCGGGAAGCCGGGGATGTCGTAGATCGGCTTCTCGGGGTAGAGCTCGGCGCATTGCCCGCCGACCTTCGGCAGGATGTCGACGAGATGGGCCCGGATGTCGAGCAGGCCGAGTTCGAAGACGGCGAAGAGGCCGCAGGGGCCCGCGCCGACGATGACCACGTCCGTTGAAATGACTTCGCTGTCGCTGGCCGCGGCGTCGCTCATGATCCTACCTTCGATCCGGTCCAAACCGTGCGTTTTGGCGAACCTTCCTGAGGCAGCAGATGAGGCCTCATGCGCCGCTTGGCAAGCGCCGGCAAGGCTCAGGCGCCAGTCTCGGCATGCAGGCCGGCCGCGGCGATGCCAGCTGTGGCGGCAGCCTCGTCATTGTCGGAGGTGTCCCCCGAGATGCCGATGGCGCCGAGCAGATCGCCCTCCGCAGAGCGGATCAGCACGCCACCAGGCACCGGCACCAGCAGCCCGCCGACGGCATGGGTCGCCGCCTCGATGAAATAGGGGCGCTCCTGCGCCATCTTGTGCAGCGCGCGCGAGCCCAGGCCGAGGGCGACGACCCCGTGAGCCTTGCCGAGCGCGATCTCGCCGCGCTTCAGGCTGGTGCCGTCCTGAGCGGCGAAGGCCTTCTGAGCGCCGCGCGCGTCGATGATCGCGATGGCGAGGGGCTTGAATCCGTTCGTGGTCGCGTGCGCGAGCGCAGCGGACAGAATCGTCTGGGCCTGGACGAGCGTCAGCATCGAGAAAACTCCGGTTGAGGAATGCGGCTCTTATTGCCAGCCGGGAAGGGCGCGGGGAAGGCGGTTTGCAGGTAAACTGTTGTGTAGCCTCGGAGACAATGGCGGTGCCGGACGGCCCCGCCGCGGCGTGGCGCCTCCATTTGCGCGGACGTCTTGCGCAAGACACGCGGACAAGGCTTGATGGCCTGCCAAGCCAAGGAGGTACCCATGGGTCTGTTCAGTTTCATCAAGGAAGCGGGGGCCAAGATCTTCGGGTCGAGCCCGGCCAAGGCCGCGACGGCCGACGATCTGCAGAAGGAACTGGCCGGCCACGGGCTGCCGTCCGACGTCGCGATTTCCGTCGATGGCGACAAGGTGAAGGTCTCGGGCAAGGCGATGACGACCGAGGAGGCCGAGAAGATCATCCTCGCCCTCGGCAACACCGCGGGCGTAGGGCAGGTGGAATCCGACCTGATCGTCAACAAGGAAGCGCCCGCCGCCGTGTTCTACACGGTCAAGAAGGGCGACACGCTCTGGAAGATCGCCGAGGAGCATTACGGCAAGGGGCAGGGCGCGAAATACACCGAGATCGTCAAGGCCAACACGCCGCCGGTCAAGAATCCGGACCTGATCCAGCCGGGTTGGGTGCTGCGCATCCCGCCGCTGGGCTGAGGGCCTGCATTACGGCCAAGGCCCTGCCTGCCGCGCGGCTTCGGAGCATGATCGCCGATACCCGATGCGAGCGCTGGGCGGAGCTTCGTGCTTCGCGCGGCGCCATCGGGCATTGGCGGTTTGCTGTTTCCGCCCTATCTCCGCGTGGCAGCAGCGTGGGACATCATCCGTCATGACCGTGAACGACCTCGATATCGACGACCTCAAGGCCGGGCTGGCCGACGGGTCGATCCTGCTCGTCGACGTTCGCGAGCCGCACGAGTTCGCAGCGGGGCATATTCCCGGCGCGGTCTCGCGGCCGCTCTCCGTATTCGACCCGGCCGAGCTGCCGAGCGAACCGGGCAGGCGCGTGGTCTTTTCCTGCGCAGCCGGCGTCCGTTCGCGGCACGCGCTGGCCTTCGCCCAGGCGGCGGGGCTCCCCATCGACAGCCACTATGTCGGCGGGTTCAAGGACTGGGCGATGCGCGGCGAACCGGTTTCTTTCGATTGATCCGACAGGCGGCCGCGTTCCGGCCGCCTCTTCATGACCAAGGCTATCGTTACCATGCCCATCCGTCGCATTCTGTTCGGCACCGCTTGCGCCGCCGCGCTGGCCGCGGCCATGCCTTTGGCCGGGCGCGCCCAGGTTCCGGCCCCGAGCGCCGCCTCCGCGCCGACCGGCGAAGCCGAGTTGCAGGCCGCCATCACCAAGTCGAACGCCTATACCGCGTTGATGAACCGCACGCTGCGCGCGATCCAGTCCTGGGAGCGCTATGCGAGCTGGGTCGACATGAAGAAGGGGCCGACCGGCAAGGAACGCTACATCTCCTATGGGCTCTACAGCCTCTATGACGTGACCGGCGAGATCAGGAAGGCCGAGGAAGCGGCGGCGCGCGATCCAAAGCTGCCCGAGATCGACGCAACGGTGCTGGGCTACATCAAGGCCTATCAGGAGCTGGCGCCGCTGATCACCCGTGCCGAACGCTATTACGATCGCAAGGATTATCGCGACGACGACCTGGCCGAGGGGCGGTCGCTGCATGCGCAGATGGTGCCGGCAGCGAAAGCCTTCCTCGATCAGCGCGCCAAGCTCGACGCCGAGATGCGTGTCTACAAGACGGCGCTCGATGCCCAGGAACTCGCGGCGATCGCGCAGCGCGAGGGCAAGTCCGTGCGCTGGGTCGTCCGCAACGTGATGATCAACGCGCGCGCCGTGATCGATCTGATGCCGTCCAACGAAAAGCCGGTCGTCGACCTCAAGGCCTTCGACGCCGCCGTCGCGAACTATGCCAAGGCCATCCGCGAGATGGACGATTTCAAGGACGCGAATCCGGGCAAATCGCTGTTCGTGGACAGCCAGGCGAGCTCCTGGCTCGGGAAGCTGCGCGACTTCTCCGCGAAGCTCGCCAAGAGCAAGGGCGATGTCCGGCGCGGCGCAGCCAACGACGCCAACTGGATCGTCAGCAGCTACAACACGATGATCACGCTGTCGGAAACGGCGATCCGCTTCCCCAGGTAGAACGATGCGTCGGACGCAGCCCGGGCGCGTAAGGTGCCGGGGCTGACGCCAGCGTGTTTCTGAGCCAGTCTTTCATTAGACGATCTGAACGAGGATATGCCTCATGCGTCCCATGAAATTCGGTTTCGGCCAGCCGGTGCGGCGGGTCGAGGATCAGCGCCTGACCACCGGCACAGGCCGCTATACGGACGATATCGCAGCCGAGGGTGCGCTGCACGCCTATGTGCTGCGCTCGCAATATGCCCATGCGCGCTTCACCATCCGCGACAAGGAAGCCGCGCGCAGGATGAAGGGTATCAAGCTCATCCTGACCGGCGAGGATGTCGCCGATTACGGCGATCTGCCCTGCAAGGGGCACATCAAGACCGTGTCGGGCGAGATGTCGCAGTCGCTGCCGGTGCCGGTGCTGCCGCGCGACACGGTGCGCCATGTCGGCGAGGCCGTTGCGTTCATCGTCGCGGAAACCCTGGCGCAGGCGCGCGACGCGGCCGAGGCGATCGAGATCGACTGGGAGCCGCTGCCGGCCGTGACCGGCATCGCGGAGGCGCTGGCGGAGGGCGCGCCGCGGGTCTGGGACGACCGGCCGGGCAATGTCGCGTTCGAAGCCGAGCAGGGCGACCGCGCCAGGACCGAGAAGGCCTTCGCCAAGGCGGCGCGCACCGTCTCGCTGACGATCGTCAACAATCGCCTTGCCTCCAACTACATGGAGACGCGCGCCTGCATCGCCGATTATGACAAGGCCGAGAAGCGCTGGACGCTGACCTTGGGCAGCCAGGGCAGCCACGGCATGCGCGACCTGATCGCGAGCTATGTGCTGAAGGTCGATCCCAAGCGCATTCGCGTGGTGACGCCCGACGTCGGCGGCGGCTTCGGCACCAAGATCTTCCTGTACCGCGAATATCCGCTGGCGATGATCGCCGCGGAGAAGCTGAAGCGCCCGGTGCGCTGGGTCGCCGACCGCAACGAGCATTTCCTCGCCGACACCCATGGCCGGGCAAATCTCTCCACCGCCACCATGGCGCTGGACGCCAAGGGCCGGTTCATCGGCCTGAAGGTCGATCTTTCGGCCGATATGGGCGCCTGGCTGTCGCAATACGGGCCCTTCATCCCGTGGGTCGGCACGACGATGACGCCGGGTTGCTACAATATCCCTGCCGTGCATGTGCTGTTCCGCGGCGTGCTGACCAACACCACTCCGGTCGACGCCTATCGCGGGGCGGGGCGGCCGGAAGCCGCCTATCTGATCGAGCGGCTGGTCGACGCCATCGCCCGCGAGACCGGCAAGACACCCGATGCGGTCAGGGCAGCGAACTTCGTCAAGCCGTCCGAGATGCCGCACAAGACCCAGACCGGGCCGGTCTACGATTCCGGCGAGTTCGAAGGTCACATGCGCCACGCGATGGAAGTGGCCGATTGGAAGGGCTTCAAGGCCCGCCACAAGGCTTCGGCCAAGGCCGGCAAGATCCGTGGCATCGGCATGGCGAGCTATATCGAGGCCTGCGGCGGCGGCGGCCCGGAGAGTTCGACGGTCATCCTCGAGAAGGACGGTACCGTCACGGTCCTGATCGGCACGCAGTCGAACGGGCAGGGGCACGAGACGGCCTATTCGCAGCTCGTCTCGCAGCATCTCGACATCCCGATGGACCGCATCCGCGTGGTGCAGGGCGATACCGACCGAGTCGAGACCGGCTCCGGCACCGGCGGCTCGCGCTCGATCCCGGTCGGCGGGGCGGCGCTGAACAAGGCCACGGAGATCCTGACCGACAACCTCAAGCAGCTCGCCTCCGAGAAGCTGGAGGCCGCGGTCGGCGATCTCGAGATCGCGAACGGTGCGGTCCGGATCGTCGGCACCGACAAGGCGCTCGACCTCGCTGCCATCGCTGCACTGCCGGGGGCGACGCCGACGATGCTGAAGGTGCATCAGAGCTGGACGCCGCCGGAGGCGACCTATCCCAACGGGACGCATATCTGCGAGCTCGAGGTCGACCCGGGGACCGGCCACACCGCAATCCTCAACTACGTCGTGGTCGACGATTTCGGCGTGACGCTGAATCCGCTGATGCTGCAGGGTCAGGTGCATGGCGGCGCGGTCCAGGGCATCGGCCAGGCGCTGATGGAGGAAATCCGCTTCGATCCGGACGGGCAGATGCTGACCGCGACCTTCATGGATTATGCCCTGCCGCGGGCCATCGACGTGCCGAACTTCCACTTCGAGACGCGCAATGTCCGCTGCCTGACCAACGCGATCGGCGTCAAGGGTGCGGGCGAGGCCGGAGCCATCGGCGCCTGCCCGGCGGTCATGAACGCCATGGTCGATGCGCTCGACCGCGCTGCCGGCATCAAGGCGATCGACATGCCGGCGACACCGGTCAAGGTGTTCAACGCCCTGAAGGAGGCCGGGTACCGGCTCTGACGCAAGAGTGGGCTTGCAGGTCTGCAAGTCCACTCACGCAAACGCGACTTGGCGGCGCCATGATCATCGTTTGATCTGGAAGCGTTCGAAACGGCGCCGCCCGGCGCGCGAGTCACGTCCAAGGGGTACTGAATGATCCGCACCGCTCTCGTCCTTGCCGGCCTCGGGCTCGGCCTCACCGCCGCGATGGCGGATCTGAACCCGGTCGTCGAACGCCAGCAGACGATGAAGCATGTCGGCGCAGCGACCCGCGAGGGCGCGGCCATGGCGAAGGGAGAAGCCGCCTTCGATGCCGCCAAGGCGCAGAAGATCTTCAAGACCTATGCCGATGCGGCGAAGAAGATGCCGACGCTGTTCCCCGAAACCTCCAAGACCGGCGGCGAAACCACGGCCTCGCCGAAGATCTGGGAGGATCAGGCCGGCTTCAAGGCGGCTTTCGCCAAGTTCGAGGCCGATGCCGAGGCCGGAGCCAAGGCGACGGACCTCGCCGACTTCCGCACGGCCTTCGGCGCTGCGACCAAGAACTGCGGCGCCTGCCACGAGGCCTATCGCGTCAAGCGGTGAGCCGGAGAGCTCGCCGGCATGTCAGGATCGGAAGGCGGGTGCCATCGCTGGCGGCCCGCCTTTTTCCTCTGCGGCAGGAGCATTCTGCCGGCTGTCGCGTTAGATTTCGGCTGATTTGCGATAGGCTGTCGGCCTGACGCCGCGGGTTGGAGCGATCCCGGCGTGGCCGTCAACCCATACGGAGCTGTCGATGCTGCTGCTGCGCCGCCTTCTGGTCACCCTGGTCTTGCTGGCGGCTGTCGCTCTGGGGGGCTTCTATGTCCTGACCGACCCGCGCATCGTCTCGCCGGCGCCGGAGGTCGGGGCGCTGCCGGCCCCCGACATCGAGAACGGCAAGCTTCTGTTCGCGGCCGGCGGCTGCGCCTCCTGCCATGCGACGCCGGGGCAGGAGGACCGTACAAAGCTCGGTGGCGGGCTGGCGCTGGCGTCGCCCTTCGGGACCTTCCACGCGCCGAATATCTCGCCGCATACGCGGGACGGCATCGGCAACTGGGGCGTCCAGGACTTCGTCGATGCGATGGCGGCTGGAGTCGGGCGGCAGGGCGAGCATCTCTACCCGGCCTTTCCCTATACCTCGTACCGATTGATTCCGCCCAAGGCACTGGCCGATCTCTTCGCCTATATCCGCACCCTGCCGCCGGTCGAGGGGCGGGCGCCGGCGCATGAGCTGCGCTTCCCCTTCAACATCCGCCGGCTGGTCGGCGGCTGGAAGCTGCTGTTCTTCTCGGGCGGCTCCTTCCGCCCCGATCCGGCGAAGAGCGAGGCCTGGAACCGAGGCGCCTATCTCGTCAACGGACCTGGCCATTGCGCCGAATGCCACTCCAGCCGCAATGCCTTCGGCGCCATCATCCCGGCGACACGGTTTGCCGGCGGTCCGGACCCGGAGGGCAAGGGCTTCGTCCCCAACATCACCCAGGACGAGGCCGACGGACTTGGCAAATGGTCGGAGGAAGAGATCGCGGAACTGCTGAAAACGGGCTTCACGCCGGGCTTCGACAGCGTCGGCGGCCCGATGGCGGAGGTGGTGCGCAACATGGCGCAGCTCTCCGACGCCGACCGGGCCGCGATGGCGGAGTATCTCAAGTCGCTGCCGGCGGTGGCGACCCCGCCGCGGCCGCAGGCGAAGTAGCACCAGGCGGGCTGCCCCGGGCGGAATCCCGAGCTTCGCTCGCCTGCCGGTTGCTCCTTCGGCTGACTCCATGCCTCCGAGATCGCTTCTTCGCGGCTGGCGGATGAAGTCCGCTTGTCTCGCGCCTAGGCAGCCTTGGCAATCTGCCGGGGTGCCGCGATTTCCACGCGGTTGCGGCCCGCCATCTTCGCCCGATAGAGCGCGCGATCGGCCTCGGCGAGCAGGGTCCCGAGATCGCCGCTGCCAACGGTTTCGGCGAGGCCGATGCTGACCGTTGCCGGAATGCCGAGCCCATCATGCTGCGCCACGGCT
Organism: Allobosea sp. 67-29; assembly: GCF_001898115.1. Lineage (GTDB taxonomy): Bacteria > Pseudomonadota > Alphaproteobacteria > Rhizobiales > Beijerinckiaceae > Allobosea. Next base: position 263,523 of record NZ_MKSQ01000023.1, read on the forward strand.
TCGGCGAAGCGGGCGGCGACGCTGCGACCAACGATATGGGCATCGTCGATGCTGCTGCCGGGCAGAAGGACGGCGAATTCCTCGCCGCCAAGGCGGGCGCTCAGCGCTTTCGGGCAGGCGATCTCGCGGACGATGTCGGCGAAGAGCTTCAGCACGCGGTCACCGGCCTCGTGGCCGTATCTGTCATTGATCGTCTTGAAGTGATCGAGGTCGATCGCAAGCAGCGCTGACGAAGGCTTGTGAGCAGCTTGGCTCAAACGCGCCGGGGCAAGCTCGAAGAAGCCTTGCCGATTGCAAAGTCCGGTCAGGAAGTCGGTGCGGGCGGTCGCCAGAAGCCGCGCGCGATCCTCTTCGCGCACAAGCGCAAGCACAGACATCGACATCGTCACGATGAAGAGGACAGCTTCGTACATCGTGATCTCGGCGATGATCGAGAGCGTGTCGTGGCCATAGCGCGCCGCCAGAAACGGCGCGGCGAATGTCCGGGCCGCATAGAACAGCGCATGGCAGGTGAAGGCAGCGATCGCGATCGGGCGGGAGCGCAGCCCCGCCGCCGTGGGGCTGCGCAGCAGCGACAGGGCCGCGAACGCACAGACGATCGCGATCGGAAAAGCACTGACATGGTTCCAGAACAGGCTCGCTGCCGCGCCTCCAGCGGCGAACCAGGCCGCGGCGATGGCCGCGAGCAGCGCGGTGACGAGGCCGGGATGGAGCCTTTTGCCATCGAGCGCCAGCACCCCCTGCAGCGCCAGGAAATAGCCGAGCATCATCACGACATTGGTGACGGCCGGGCCGGCGACGCCGGGCAGAAGGCCGCGGTTCATCGCCAGCACGCAGCCGACTGCGAAGACGGCGTAGGCTGCGGCGAAGAGACCGAGCTCACGCGCCCGCTGGACCTGCGCCTTGCGCTCCCAAAGGGTCATGGCGGCCGCGACCAGCAGCGTGCCGGTGGTCAGGTACCAGAGGGTCGCAAGATCCATGTCTCGTCGTCAGCCGTGCCCGTGTTCGAATCAGGCCTATCGCTGGCTCGGCCAGCGAGATGCAGCGTGGCCCGGACAGGTTAATGCCAGCTTGTGGCTCCGTAAAATTTCCGGGTATGACGTTTAACGGGGACATATACTCACTACGTGAACAATCATGCAGAATTACTTAAAGTAACAAAAATATAAATACGTAATAGTTTACGTAATTAAATGTAATTTGACTTCAAAAATTGAGTTTCGTTGCAAATTCTATAAGTCATGATCGGGCGCGTCAGAGGCCGAGACGCCGGCGCAACTGCGGGCGCGCGCCTGTCGATGACGTCCGGGAAGCGCAAACCGGTCCAGATTCGCCGGGACGCTTGGTCACTTTGTCAAACGCACGCGCCCGGCCGCCCGGATGAGCCGGCAGCACCGAAAAGCGCCGGCGAAACGGCCGTGTCAGGCCGGCCCGCCCGCATATTGTTCGTCGGTGACGTGCTCCAGCCAGTCGACCGGCGAGCCATTCAGCTTTTCCTGCAGCGCGATATGGCTCATCGCGGTCGTCGCGGTGGCGCCATGCCAATGCTTCTCCCCCGGTGGGAACCAGACGATGTCGCCCGCCCGAATTTCCTCGATCTTGCCGCCTTCGCGCTGAGCCCAGCCGCAGCCTGCTGTCACGATCAGGGTCTGACCGAGCGGATGGGTGTGCCAGGCGGTGCGGGCGCCGGGTTCGAAGGTCACGAGTGCGGTCGCGATCCGGGCCGGCTCGGGCGGGTTGAACAGCGGGTCGATGCGGACAGTGCCGCTGAAATATTCGGACGGGCCCTTGCCGGAGGGCTGCGAGCCGTTGCGACGGATTTCCATGCTTGCCTCCGACCCGACCGCTATTCCATCACCGCGGCCTTGAGGATGCAGACCATCAGCGCCGAACCGGGTTCCGTGCCGACGCAGCGGACGATGTGGCGGCGGTCGCAGCGATAGCGCAGGGTCTCGCCCGCCTTGGCGCGCTGGACGATGTCGCCGACCTCGACCTCGAACTCGCCGGCGGTGACGGAGAGGGATTCGATCGAGCCGCGCTGATGGCCTTCGGAGTCGAGTTCGCCCCCGGGCTCCGACGACACCTCGTACCATTGCAGCCACTCGACGGTCTTGATCCAGCCGATGATGGCGAGCTTCAGCTTGCCGTCCTCGGAGACGAGGATCGGCGTGTCGGCGCGCGTCGTCTTGTCGATGAAAGGCTCTTCCTCGCCGCTGGAGAGAACGCGCTCGATCGAGATGTCGAGCGCCTGGGAGAGCCGCCAGATCGTCGCCAGCGTCGGATTGGTTTCGTTGCGCTCGATCTGGCTGATGATGGACTTGGCGACGCCGGATTGCTCGGCGAGGTCCGAGAGCGAGAAATTGTAGGCCTTGCGCAGGCGCTGGATCGTCTTGCCGAGCTGGCCCGAGATCACCTGCGCTCCCGATTCGAGCTCCCGCCCGCCGCGCTCTTTCGTCTCGATGCCCATCCGCTGCCCTGCTCGCGTGCCCCGATCGCCTGCCTCGCCAACGATCTTTATAACGAACGGAGCATGCCCGTTCTGCGGCGGCGGAGCAAGTATCGCGGCCGGTCAGGCGAGGCGGCTGGGGCCGGCCTCGCGCTGGGCGCGCCGGGCGAGGCCGAGCTGCCGTTCGCGGAAGATGACATAAATCCCGGAAGCGATGACGATGAAGGCACCGATCAGGATGGTCGATGCCGGCCATTCGCCGAACCAGAACCAGCCGATCGCCACGGCCCAGAGCATGGTGGAATATTCGAACGGTGCGACCAGAGAGGCATCGCCATAGCGATAGGCCTGGACGATGAGGATCTGGCCGAGACCGCCGAGGATGCCGATCAGCACCATCAGCGCCGCGTCCTGGTAGCTGGGGATGTTCCAGCCGATCAGGATGGTGGAGAGGCCGAGCAGGCTGGTCAGGAGCATGAAATAGAAGACGATCGCGCCGGTGCGCTCGGTCTGGGTCAGGAGCCTGACCTCGACCGAGGCGAAAGCGGAGCAGAACGCGCCTGCCAGGCCGAGAGCGGCGCCGAGCGCTGCTCCCGGGCCAAGCTGATGGGCGCCGGCGCCGAGATGGGGCGATAGCATGATCACGACGCCGAGAAAGCCGATGCACACCGCGCTCCAGCGATAGATCCGGACACGCTCCTTGAGCACCAGCGCCGCGAGGACGACGACGGCCAGCGGAGCGGCGTAGCCGATGGCGACGGCCTCCGATAGCGGCAGGAACTGCAGGGCCGCGAAGCCGCAGAACATGCCGGTCGAACCCATGATGCCGCGCTTGAGATGGCCGCGCAGATTGTCGGTCTTCAGCGCCGCGGGCAGTTCGGCGCGCCAGGCGAGCCAGAGCAGCAGCGGGATCATGGCGAAGAATGAGCGTGCGAAGACGATCTCGCCCGTCGGATAACGCGTCGAGATGGCCTTGATGCCTGCCGACATCAGCGTGAAGGCCAGCGCCGAGAGCAGCTTCAGACTGATGCCGAGAAGAGGGGACAAAGCGGCGGTGCGGCGGGAGGGCGGGGACGGTCTCGCGCGAGACCGTCCCCGCTTAGATCATGCCGGGCCGGGGTTGCGAAGCGTGAACTCTGCAAGGCCGCCAAGCCCGGGGCGCGCGGCTCAGAAGGTGCCGCGGAACGAGCCGCCGTCGATCAGAAAATTCTGCCCCGTGATGTACCCGGCGTGCTGGCTGGCGAGGAAGGCGCACAGCTTGCCGAACTCGTCAGGCGTGCCCAGTCGGCCGGCGGGAACCGCGGCGAGGCGCCGCTTCGTCGCCTCTTCGATGCTGATGCCCTGCATCGCGGCGACCTTGGTGGTCGCGGTCTTGATCCGGTCGGTATCGAAGACGCCGGGCAGGATGTTGTTGATGGTGACGTTGGCGTGGGCGACCTCGCGCGCCACGCCCGAGAGGAAGGCGGTGAGGCCGGCGCGGGCCGCCGAGGAGACGTCGAGCCCGGTCAGCGGGGTCACGACGCTGGCCGAGGTGACGTTGACGATGCGGCCGAAGCCGCGCGCGATCATGCCGTCGATGACGCGCTGCACCAGTTCGAGCGGCGTCGCCATATTCTGGACGACGCCTTCCAGCAGGCCTTCGCGGGTCACGTCGCGGAAGGGCTTCGGCGGCGGACCGCCATTGTTGTTGACGAGGATGTCCGGCGCGGGCGCCGCCGCGAGCAGCGCATCCTGCCCTTCCCTGGTCGAGACGTCGGCCGCCACCGCGATCACGGTTGCACCGGTGCTGGCACGAATCTGGCTCGCGGTCGTTTCAAGAGTGGTGGCGTCGCGGCCATTGATGACGACCGTGCAGCCGGCTTCGGCCAAAGCCTGCGCGCAGCCGCGGCCCAACCCTTTGCTGGAGGCGCAGACGATGGCCGTGCGGCCCGCAATTCCAAGATCCATCCATTATCTCCGTCGGCTGGGCGCGCTGCCAAGAGCCGGCAGCGCTCTGGCTAGGCAGAGCATGGATTGGCTGCGCCGTCATCAAAGCGCAACGCAAATCAGACACACGCCGCAGGCATCGCAACAGAACGGGCCGCGGGGCATGAGCGACGAGGACGACGCGAAGCAGGTTCGCAGCATCTTCATCTCGGATCTGCATCTGGGTACCCGCGGTGCCCAGGCCGATCTGGTACTGGAATTCCTGCGTGCCTACGATGCGCCGACCATCTACCTGGTCGGCGACATCATCGACGGCTGGCGCCTGAAGAGTGGCTGGTATTTTCCGCAGAGCCACAACGACGTCGTCCAGAAGCTGCTGCGCAAGGTGCGCAAGGGCTCGAAGCTGATCTACGTCACCGGCAATCACGACGATTTTCTGCGCGACTTCACCGGCCTGCAGTTCGGCGGCATCACGCTGGTCGACGACATCGTCCACGAGACGGCCGACGGTAAGCGCCTGCTCGTCATCCATGGCGACCTGTTCGACCTGGTGGTGCGCAATGCCAAATGGCTCGCGCTGCTCGGAGACTGGGCCTACACCGTCGCGCTCGCCCTGAACATGGTGATCAACAAGGTCCGGCGCTTCCTGCGGCTGCCGCACTGGTCGCTGTCGGCCTGGGCCAAGCACAAGGTCAAGAACGCGGTGAACTACATCGGCGAGTTCGAGACCTGCCTGGCCGAGGAGGCGCGGCGCCATCAGGCCGATGGTGTCATCTGCGGCCATATCCACCACGCAGCCTATCGCGAGATCGAAGGGCTGACCTACATCAACACCGGCGATTGGGTGGAGAGCTGCACGGCCTTCGTCGAGCACCAGGACGGGCGCTTCGAGCTGATCCGCTGGCCGCAGGGCCGTCTGAAGGGCGACGCGGCGGTGCCGGTGGTCGTGCCGGCTCGCTCCGGAGCGCTGCCGGAACTCGTCGAGGCGGCCCGCAGCATGCTCGGGCCGATGGAGCTGGCACGCATCCTGGGCAGGCGGCCGGGCAGCCTTTCCGAGAGGAAAGCGCGCTGATGCGCGTGCTGATCGCGACCGACGCCTGGCGGCCGCAAGTCAACGGCGTCGTGCGCTCGCTCGAACGGATGATCGCGGCGGCGCCGGACTTCGGCGCCACGGCCGCCGCGCTGACGCCGGAGGGGTTCCGGCAGATCGCCATGCCGAGCTATCCCGACATCCGGCTGGCGCTCGCCACCCGCCGTGCGCTGGCCGGGCGGATCGCGGAATTCGGGCCAGACCACATCCATATCGCGACCGAAGGCCCGATCGGCTGGCTGACGCGGGCGATCTGCCTGGCGCAGAAGCGACCCTTCACGACGAGCTACCACACGCGCTTTCCGCAGTATGTCGCGGCGCGCTGGCCCATTCCGGAAAGCTGGAGCTACGGGTTGCTGCGGCGCTTCCACGGCCCGGCCGCGGCCGTGATGGTCTCGACCGCGACGGTGGAGGAGGAACTGCGCGGCCACGGCTTCGAGAAGCTGGTGCGCTGGGGCCGGGGCGTCGATCTCGATCTTTTCCACCCGCGACCGCGGAGCGTGCTCGACCTGCCGCGACCGATCTTCCTCAGTGTCGGGCGCGTGGCCGTGGAGAAGAATCTCGATGCCTTCCTGTCCCTGCGGCTGCCGGGCAGCAAGGTGGTCGTCGGCGACGGCCCGGCACGGGCGGACCTGCAGCGTGCCTTTCCCGACGCGCACTTCCTGGGCGTCAAGGAGGGCGAGGAGCTCGCCGCGATCTATGCTTCCAGCGACGTCTTCGTCTTTCCCAGCCTGACCGATACCTTCGGCATCGTCCTGCTGGAGGCGGCGGCGAGCGGGTTGCCGGTCGCCGCTTTTCCGGTGCAGGGCCCGCGCGACGTCTTCGCCGGCAGCGGTGCGGCGGTGCTGGACGAGGATTTGCGCAGCGCCGCGATGCAGGCGCTGCGGATTGCGCCTGAAATCTCGCTGGAGCTGGCTGCGCGCTACAGCTGGACGAGCAGCGCGGCGCAGTTCTACGGCCATATCCGCCGGATCGCGCAGCAGGCGGGCTATCTGCCGCGCGAGGCGGCGGCAGCATCGACCGGCGTCAGCAGCGTTACAGCCTTCGGGAGCGGGCGTGGCGTGGAAGGGCGCGGGCTGCCGCGGCGCCTGCCGGCTTGAGCTCGGCACGAAAGCCGTCGCGCCGCTCATGCACCGAGGCGATGACGAGCCCCATCGGCACGCCCAGGCCGACGAGGGCGGCCTCCGACAATTGCAGGCTCGCCTCGATCGTCTCGGGCACGGCGTCGTTGACGCCGATCTCGTAGAGATGGCGGGCATGGGCGGCATCGCGTGCGCGGGCGACGATGACGATGTCGGGTCGCAGCGTGCGCGCCGCCTGCACGGTGGCATCGACCGCCCGGGAATTGTCGATGGTCACGATCAGGGCCGTGGCGTCCTCCAGCCCGCACAGCTTCAGGAATTCGGTCTGCGTCGCATCGCCGTAGAAGGCCGGGCGCCCGGCGCGGCGCTGGGCGGTGATCAGCGACGCGTCCGAGTCGATGACGATATGGGACTTGCCGTGCTCGTCGAGCATCGAGGCGACGAGGCGGCCGACGCGGCCACCGCCGACGATGATGGCGCGCGGCGCATGATCGTGCGGCGGCAGGATCTTGGCCTCGTCCGGCAGGACGACGGGGGCAGCGAGCTTCTGCGCGAGATGGCGGGCGAAGCGCGCCTGGAACGGCAGCGTGACCATCGTCAGCGAAACCGCGGCGAGCGCGATGCTCGTCGCGCCATGGCCGACGAGCCCCACATCGGAGGCGCCGTTCAGCAGCACGAAGGCGAATTCGCCGCCAGGACTGACCATCAGCGCGGTTTCGAGCGCCGTCGCGGAGGCCAGCCGGAAGCGTTTCGCCAGCGCGAAGATGATGAGGCTCTTGATCGCGACCAGACCGACCGCGACTGCCAGGATCGCGACAGGGTGCGCCGCGACCTCCGCAGGGTTCACACCCATCCCGACGGTAAGAAAGAAGACGCCGATCAGGAGCGACTTGAACGGGTCGATCGTGACCTCGACCGCCCGGCGGAATTCCGTTTCGGCCAGCAGCAGCCCGGCGATGAAGGCGCCCAGGCCCATGGAGAGACCGGCCGCGGCCGCGATGAGGCCGGTGCCGAGCGCCGTCAGCAGCGTCGCAGCCATGAAGCTCTCGGTCGAATCCGTCGAGGCCACGAGCCTGAACAGCGGCCGCAGCGCAAGCCGGCCTATGACGACGATGGTCGCGATCGCGGCCGCCGCCTGGATGAACGCCTGTGCCAGCCCGGCCAGAAGCGAGCCGGAGCCGTTCTGGGCACCCAGCACGTTAACCACGAACAGGAGCGGGATCACCGCCAAGTCCTGGCAGAGGAGGATGGCGAAGCTGGCGCGCCCGGCCGAGGTCGTCATCCGCCTCTTGGCCGCGAGGAGCTCGACGATCATCGCGGTCGAGGAGAGGGCGAGGGCGGAGCCGATCATCAGGGCCGCCGTCGCGGGCTGGCCGATCGCATAGGCGATCAGGCCGATCGCGGCCGCCGACAGGACGACCTGGCCAAGGCCGAGGCCGAAGACGAGCCGCTTCATCGTCATCAGGCGCTCGAAAGAGAGCTCCAGCCCGATCACGAAGAGCAGGAAGGCGACGCCGAGCTCGGCCGGACCGGCAAGCGCGGCTGCATTCGAAACCGTCACGGTGCTGAGCAGAGGCACTTTGGAGACCAGACCGCCGAGCCCGTAGGGGCCAAGCAGTGCCCCGCAGGCCACGAAGGCGATGACCGAGTTGACCTTGAGGCTCTTGGCGAGAGGCACAATGACGCCTGCCGTCGCCAGCACGACGACGACGTCCCGATAGGCGGAAGGATCGACGGTTCCGGCCAAGCCCTGTCCCTGCGATTCGAAGAAGATGCGATGGTCCGGCATTCTTGCGGCCCGCGGGTGCGATGCACAACCGCAGATTCGAGCGGCCTGGCGAAAATGCCTTGCCGCAGGACCGCTTAGGCAAAAGCCTTCGTCTGGCTTGCGCGAATGGCGGTTTCCGTGACCCGCGTCGATGCGCTAGCGTGCCGCCGACAGGCCAGAAGGATCGTCCATGCGTTTTGCCGGCACCGAGAACTATGTCGCGACCGAGGATCTCACGGTCGCGGTTAATGCCGCGATCCGGCTGGAACGGCCGCTTCTCGTCAAGGGGGAACCCGGCACCGGCAAGACGGTTCTCGCCGAGGAGGTCGCGGCTGCGCTCGGCGCGCCGCTGATCACCTGGCATATCAAGTCGACGACCAAGGCGCAGCAGGGCCTCTACGAATACGATGCGGTCAGCCGCCTGCGCGACAGCCAGCTGGGCGATCCCCGCGTCTCCGACATCGCCAATTACATCAAGCGCGGCAAGCTCTGGGAGGCTTTCATCTCCCCGGCAAGGCCGGTGCTGCTGATCGACGAGATCGACAAGGCCGATATCGAGTTCCCGAACGACCTGCTGCTCGAGCTCGATCGGATGGAGTTCCATGTCTACGAGACCGGCGAGACGATCAAGGCGGCGCAGCGGCCGGTGATGATCATTACCTCCAACAACGAGAAGGACCTGCCGGACGCGTTCCTGCGTCGCTGTTTCTTTCACTACATCCGCTTCCCCGATGCCGGAACGATGCAGCAGATCGTCGAGGTGCATTTCCCGGGCATCAAGAAGCGGCTGATGGAGGAGGCGCTGCGCCTGTTCTTCGAGGTGCGCGAGGTGCCGGGCCTGAAGAAGAAACCTTCGACCTCCGAACTGCTCGACTGGCTGAAGCTGCTCGTCGCCGAGGATGTCGGGCCCGAGGTGCTGCGCGAGCGCGACCCGCGCAAGGTCATTCCGCCGCTCCACGGGGCGCTGCTGAAGAACGAGCAGGATGTCTCGCTCTTCGAGAAGCTCGCCTTCATGGCGCGGCGGGAGAGCCGCTGAGCGCGCCTATAAGCCGATGCCGAACAACGGACGGGCGTTGAGTGCCGCGACCAGCGCCAGGGTCGTCACGCAGGCATAGCCGAGGGCAAAGGCATCGACGGCTCTCGGCGCTGCGGCCGGTCGAAGCGTCGCGGCAAGGAGCGCGAAGCCCGGGACGATCTGCATGGCGTGCAGCGCCAGGAAATGGGCGACGCGCAGATCGCCGACGCTCAGCGACCAGCCGAAGAACGGAATGACGGCAGCCGATGGCGGCGGCGTGCCGACCATGTGGCCGCCGGCGCCGCTCAGCACCGCGCCCGAGAGGATGCCGAGCACGGCGGTGAGGCGAGGCCGAGAATGAGCGAGCGGCGCAGCACCGCCGGCAGCGGCGCTGCGTCCTTGCGGGCCAGGCCATAGGCGAGGATGCCGCTCGCGGCGGTGAAGAGCACGGCCGCGATCCCCATCGCCGCATAGAGAGCAACCGCAGCCGGGCTGCCCTGGTTATAGTGCGAGGCTTCACCGCGCGAGGCGCGCCAGGCGATGTAGACGAGCTCGAAGAAGAGCAGTCCGATCACCGGCCAGACCGTTGACCGGCCGAGTCGCGAGCGCTGGAAGGCTTCGCCGGTCAGCGGCAGCAGCAGCGCGAAGGAGAACAGGTAGATCGCGATCGAGATCTCGAATTTCAGCGGCTTGAGCCAGACATTGTCGCCATTGAAGAGCCGCGGGTCGACGCCGTAGGCGAGCAGCGTCGGGACCACGAGAAGCGTCATAGCGATGCCGGCTGCGGTCAGGCGCGGTTCCCATTCCAGGGCGCGGAACGGCGCAGGCAGCCGCGCAAGCAAACGCGGAATCCGATCCTCCAGGACGATGTCGCGGCTCGCCGCGACGAGGCAATAGAGCAGGTACCCGACCGGACCGAAGAGGAAGGTCAGGACGAGCACCGGCAGCATCACCCAATGCGGCAGGCCGGCGCGCTGCGAGCGGCGCAGCAGCCAGGCGCCGATCAGGAGGTCGAAGGCGAGGTAATGGGCCCAGCCGGCGAGCAGTAGCGGCCGCCATGCGAACAGTGCGGCGACGTCGTCGAGCGAGGAGAAGCCGCCTTGGGCCTCGTGCCAATACACCGCGATCAGGACGATGTAGCCGAGCGACAGCAGGACGGGGATGAGCAAGCCGGCCAGGGCCTGCCCAGCGCGCCAGCGCGGTGCCAGGAGCAGCAGGAGCCAGCCGCTGATCGCCAGCAGGTTCGCCCCGGAGAAGGCAGTGTCCCACGTCGAAGCCGGCATCGTCTCCTCCAAACTTGACAGTGTTCAGTTGCGGTGCGGTTCTGACTCGCTATCTTTACGTCGTCAAGATCATTTTGACGGTGTTAGGATTAGCGGAGGTCATCTTGGCTGGTGCCCCGGCTCGGGCTGCGCGCGAGCATTACCACCACGGCGCGTTGCGCGAGGCGATGATCGCGGCCGCGGAAGCGGTGCTGGCCGAGCGTGGGCTCGGGGGTTTCACGCTGCGCGAATGCGCCCGGCGGGCCGGAGTATCGCCGGCCGCGCCGGCTCATCATTTCGGCAATCTGACGGGACTGCTGACGGCGATCGCGACGCTGGGCTTCGAGGATCTTTCGAACGCGATGGAAGCGGCGGTTGCGCTGGCGCAGACGGAGGGAGGCAGCCGCCTCGCCGCGATCGCGCGAGCCTATGTCGAGACCGCGCTGTCCAATCCCGGGCGGTTCCGCGTCGTCTTCGGCCAGCGTGGCATGGACAGGGATGATCCGGCTTTCCAGGCGGCAGCGACGCGTGCCTTTGCAATCCTCGTTCGAGAGGTGCGGCTGAGCCGCGGCCTGCCGACCTCGCTTGCCCCCGGCGAGAAGCCCGCGGGCCAGGCTCTGGCAGCGGATCTACCGGACGTGTTGCTCGCCTGGTCGACCGTGCACGGCTTCTCGACCCTGCTGATCGACGGGGCGCTGGATTTCCTGGCCCTGGAAGGCGGACGCCAGGCGTTTCTCGACAGGCAAGCAGCGAGGCTTTTCGCTTTGCTGGTGTCGGCCCTTGCGACCGAGGCGGAGCCGGCCTGAAGACGATGTTGACAGGTCGCCTTGCACCGGTGCCGGCACGGCGCCGTACTGGGCAACTGCGGCGGTCCGAGAATGCGGCGCGAGGCTGATCAGGAATGTTGCTTCGGTAGTGCGTCGCAAGGCGGGATCGCAGTGGCGAGATCAATCTTGGGATCGATCGCCCGCGCCGCCGCGCTAAGATCGAAATCCTTCATCAGCAGCACATAGTCGCGTGTCTCCGATGTCCTGAGATAGCCGGTCATAGTGATCGGCTTGCCCGACAGCTCGCCGGTCCGGCAGGCCTTGTCCGCGCCGAGCGAGAGGCTGCCGCGATTGCCGTCGTTTTGCGGGCCGGCGAACATTTCCTCGCGAAAGGCGCCCAGCTGGGCGACGTCGCCGGAATTCAACTTGAACAGTGTGAACAGCCGCCCGGGTGCCACCAAAGTCGGCACCGAGGCGAGTTCCGCCGCGTCGTGCACCTCTTCCAGAACCACCTTTCTCTCATGGCGGCCGCCCGCCTTCGGCAGCGCGATGATCGTCAACGTGATGCCGCCAGGCAGCGGCCGGATACCAGCCGGCAGGCTGATCCCGGCACGCAGCTGCGACAGATCGGTGCTGCGCACGTCGATCTTGGCCAGCTTGGGCAACGAGGTCAGCGGGACATGGCCGCAGCCAGCGGACAGGCCGGCGATGAGGAGGCAGGCAAAGGGAACGATGCGCATCGGAGCTCTTAATGTTGATTGTCTTTGACATTTATAAATTCGTCTCTTAGTTTAATTTTGTCAACTGAAGGATCAATGATGTCGATCTCGTTTCAACCCGTGAGTGCATTCTCCGGAGAGGCTGCCAACCGTTTGCGGAGCATCAGCCGCTGGGCCTGCGTCTTCAGTTATGCCGCCGGATCGCTCATGGTCTTCGGGCTCATCTGGCTGTGGACGGATGCGGAGGCGCTCGCCAACTACGCCCGAGGCGCGGTCGGCCTCCGGGATGCCGTGCTCGCCCCGTCGCCGCGGGGATACTGGACGGCATTCGCTCTCGCCTGGGTTCCGGCCGGGCTCTTCGTCCTGGCGATGCTACGGCTGGGGCGCCTGTTCCGGGCGTTCGGCAACGGACAAGTTCTGGTCGAGGAGAATGCCGCCGGGCTCTTGAGCGTCGGCTGGCTGCTGGCCGGTTTCGGTGTCGCGACGCCGATCGTCCACGCCCTGCAAAGTGTCGCCCTGACCATCGACAACCCCCAGGGACAGAAGCATCTCGCGATCACGCTCGACCCAGGGATATTTGCGGCTTTGGCTGCGGCCGCCGCGCTCATCGCCTTCGGCTATGTGCTGCGGGAGGCGATCCGGCTGTCGGACGAGAATCAGAGTTTCGTGTAAGCCGGCATCATGCCCGTCGTCGTCGAACTCGATGTCATGCTCGCCCGCCGCAAGATGCGCTCGAAGGAACTCGCCCAGCGCATCGGCCTGACCGAGCAGCAGGTCTCGCAGCTCAAGTCAGGCAAGGTGCGCGGCATGCGCTTCGACACGCTGTCGCGCATCTGCGAGGTGCTGCAGTGCCAGCCGGGCGATCTGCTGCGCTATGAGCGTGGAGGCGATGCCGAGGGCGAATGACCCCCTCGCAAATCGAGGGCGGCATCGCTAGGTTTCTCTCATGCGACGCCTCATGCTCCTGCGCCACGCGAAATCGAACTGGCCGGCCGGCGTGGCCGATCGGGACAGGCCGCTTGCGGCGCGGGGACGCGAAGCCGCCCCGGCGATGGGGCGTTATCTCGCCGAGGAGCTACTGCTGCCGGATCTCGTGCTGATCTCGCCGGCAAAGCGCACGGTCGAGACCTGGGAACTGGTGGCGTCGATGCTGCCGGAGAAGCCGGCGACGCAGTACGAGCCTCGCATCTACGAGGCCAAGCCCGGCGCGCTGCTGTACGTCGTGCAGGAGACGGAACCCTCGGTGAAGACGCTGCTGATGGTCGGCCATAATCCCGGTTTCGAGGAACTGGCGCAGCGCTTGACCGGCCATGGCGACCGCTACGCCGCAGCGCGGATGAGCCAGAAATATCCGACGGCCGGCCTCGCCGTGCTCGACTTCGCCGTCGACGACTGGCGCGATATCGGCGAGCGGGGCGGGCGGCTCGAGCGTTTCGTCACGCCGGCCTCCCTCGGGGAAGGGCCCGACGAGTGAGCGCTGCGGCCTCGTGAGCGATTCCTCCTACATCGATACCGCGCGCAATGCGGCGCTGGCATTCGGCGACAGCCTGTTGGGCCTGGCGCGGCCCCGCCTGCGGCTGGGCGTCACCGGGCTTTCGCGGTCAGGCAAGACCGTTTTCACCACCGCCCTCATCCAGAACCTGATAGAGAGCGCGAAGCTGCCGGTACTGAAGGCGGCCTCGCAGGGACGGATCACCCGCGTGCGGCTGGTGCCACAGCCCGATCCCGACGTGCCGCGCTTTCCTTACGAAGCGCATCGTGCCGCGATGAACGGACCGGACCGGCATTGGCCGGAATCGACGCGGCGCATCTCGGAGTTGCGCGTCGAGATCGACTACGAGCGCGCGTCCGGGTTGTTCAAGGGGCCGGCGACGCTGACGCTCGATATCGTCGACTACCCTGGCGAATGGTTGCTCGACCTTGCCCTGATCGGGCAGGACTACAAGGCCTGGTCGGCTCAGGCGGTAGCCGACGCACGAAAGGCCCACCGGCAAATGGCCGCGGCCGACTGGCTGGCCGATCTCCCTGGCCGCGACCCGGATGGGCCGCCCGACGAGTTGGCGGCCGAGGCGGCGAGCGATCTCTTCAAGGGCTATCTGGCGAGGCTCAGGGCGAATCCCGAAGCGGTGGCCGTGACGCCGCCCGGCCGCTTCCTGATGCCGGGCGATCTCGACGGCTCGCCGGCCCTGACTTTCGCGCCGCTGGATCTGGGACATGATCGAGAGCCGAGACCCGGCACGCTCGCGGGGCTGATGGCGGAGCGCTTCGAAGCCTATAAGCGCGTCGTGGTGGCGCCGTTCTTCCGCGACCATTTCGCCAGGCTCGACCGGCAGATCGTGCTGGTCGACGTGCTGGCGGCGCTCGATGCCGGCGCGCCGGCGCTGGCCGATCTCGAAACCGCGCTGGGGCAGGCGCTTTCGGCCTTCTCGGTGGGGCGAAATTCCTGGCTCTCCAGCCTGTTCGCGCCGCGTATCGAACGCGTGCTCTTCGCCGCGACCAAGGCCGACCACATCCACCATTCCAGCCATGACCGGCTGGCGTCGGTGATGTCGCTGCTGGTCTCGCGGGCGCTGTCGCGGGCGCAGGGTGCCGGCGCGCGGGTCGAGGCGATGGCGTTCGCCGCCGTCCGGGCGACGCATGAGGTCCGCATCCGACAGGGCCGTGAAGAGCTGCCGGCCATTGCCGGGGTGCCCGAGGCGGGCGAGGAGATCGACGGGCAGGTCTTCGATGGCGTGACGGAGGCGGCGATCTTTCCAGGAGAGCTGCCGGAACGGCCGGAGGCGATCTTTGACCCGAAAAGCCATTGGCAGATCCGGGCGCCACGCTTCCGTCCACCGCTGGGCGAGGCCGATGCGGGCGGGCGGGTGAAGCCGCCGCCGCAGATCCGCCTGGACCGCGCGCTCGAATTCCTGATCGGCGACAGGCTGGCGTGAGGAGGGCACGGCGATGACGAAGGCTCCGCGCGCGATCCTTCTGGGCGAAAAGCCTGCGGACGACATGGTCGCCGATGACGGCATCGTCAGGACGGGCGATGTCGCGATCCTGCCGGAGAGCGAGCCGGTGGATGCCGTGGAGCCGACGACGCCGGCGCCGGCGAAGCGCCGGTTTTCCTGGGGCAGCCTTTTCGTCGGCGGGTTGTCGGGCTTCCTTGCGCTGGCCGCCGGCGTCTGGGTCGAGAACACGATCTCGTCGTTGATGAGCCAGAATCCGGCGCTGGGCTATGCCGCGCTCGTCTGCGCCGCGGTCGCGGCGCTGGCGCTGCTGGTGATGCTGGCGCGGGTGCTGCGCGACATTCTGCGCGAGCGCAAGGTCGAATCCCTGCGCGAGCGCGGCGCCGAGCTGCTCGTCGGCGGCACGACGGATGCCGCCAAGGCGCTCGCCGGCGAACTCTCCGGCCTCTACAGGAGCCGTCCCCAGACAGCCCAGGGCAGGGCGGAGCTCGAGGCGGCACTGCCGCAGCTTTTCGCGCCGCGCGACGTGCTGACCGTCGCGGAGCGCAGCCTTCTGGCACCGCTCGACAGGCAGGCGCAGGAGCAGATCGCGATCGCGGCGCGGCGGGTCTCGCTGGTCACGGCGGTCAGCCCACGGGCGCTCGTCGACGTGCTGTTCGTGCTCGTGGCCTGCGCGCGGCTGCTGCGTTCCATCGCCGGCATCTATGCCGGACGGCCCGGCACGCTCGGCCTGCTCAGACTGGCGCGGCAGGTCCTGAACCATCTGGTGCTGACCGGCGGCATGGCGGCGGGTGATGCGGTGATCCAGCAGGTGCTGGGGCAGGGGCTCGCTGCGCGGCTCTCCGCCAAGCTCGGGGAGGGCGTCATCAACGGCATGCTGACCGCCCGCATCGGGCTCGCCGCGCTCGCGGTCTGCCGGCCGCTGCCTTTCGTCGAAGCCGCGCCGCCGACCTTGTCCGATGTCGCAGGCGACTTCGCCTCCTGGCGCGGTGCCGGGACGGGGACGGAATAGCCCGGCAGAATCTGCCGGGTCCGGGCGTTTCTGCCCGGCGCCGGATGCCGCGAAACCCTTCGTAAACGATCTAACTCTCTGAAATACAAGCATCGCGCCACTGGCACGGCGCGTGCAGAACTCGCCTCGAGTTGTGGGCTGCGCCCGGGGGGCGCGCCGGTGAGGCGAGGGTGCCATGGGTGTTTTCAGTGCGCTGACGACAGCGGTTTCGGGTATGACGGCGCAGTCCTATGCGCTTGAGAACATCTCCGGCAACATCGCGAATTCGCGGACGGCCGGCTACAAGCGGGTCGACACCACCTTCGCCGATCTCGTGCCGGATTCCGCGCTGAACCGCCAGATCTCCGGCTCGGTCGCAGCCTTCAGCCAGGCGACGAACTCGATCCAGGGCGACCTCAACGCCACCCGCATCGATACCAATGTCGCCATCAACGGCGACGGCTTCTTCGTGGTCGACCAGCGCTCCAGCGGCGTCGGCGCCAACACCCAGTTCGCCAACCAGAACCTCTACACGCGCCGCGGCGACTTCGATTTCGATGCCAACGGCTATCTCGTTAACGGGGCCGGCTACTATCTCAAGGGCCAGAGGATCGACCAGGTCACGGGCCAGCTCATCGGCACCCAGCCCGAAGTGCTGCAGATCACCAAGGACCAGTTCCCGGCCAAGGCGACGACATCGATCGAATACAGCGCCAACATCCCGGCCTATCCGAAGACCAATACCGCCGACAGCAGCGTGCCGGGCTCGGAACTGCTCAATGCCGCGAGCTTCACCGCCAGCAACCCGCTCTCCACCACGCAGGGCGGCACGGGCATCGTCGTCGGCAGCGAGATCACCACCTTCCTGAGCCAGTCGATCCCGGGTGGCTCGGTCACTGTCTACGATTCGTTGGGCAAGGCGACCAATGTCGAGCTGCGCTGGGCCAAGACCACCAATGCCTCGGCCGGCCCGCCGGTCACGGTCGATACCTGGAACCTCTTCGTCGCGGAGAACACCGGCGCGACCGGCGGCGCAACCGCTTATCGCAACGCCAATATCGACGTCACCTTCGACGCGACCGGCAAGATGGCGACACCCGCGGGCGGGAGCATCGCGCTGCCAACGATGACCATCGCCGGCACCACGATCAGCGGCATCCAGATCACCACCAACGGCGGCAACGGGCTGACCCAGAACGGCGACGTCAGCGGCCAGATCGATGCCCGCAGCATCCGGCAGGACGGTTACACCGCCGGCACGCTCGACCGTGTCTCGGTCTCGGCCGAAGGACAGGTGATCGGCACCTTCTCGAACGGCCAGGTCGTGGCGCTGGCGCAGATCGCGATGGCCCGGTTCAACGCCGACAACGCCCTCAAGCGCCTCGATGGCGGCGCCTATGAGGAAACCATCGAGTCCGGTGCCCCGATCGTCGGGCTCGGGACCTCGCAACTCGTCGGCGGCAGCGTCGAGCAATCCAATACCGACATCGCCGACGAGTTCTCGAAGATGATCGTCACCCAGCAGGCCTATTCGGCCAACACGAAGGTGATCAGCACGGCGCAGGAGATGCTGACGTCGGTGTTCAACATCATCCGCTGATCGGCACGACGGCGCGCGACGCGGCCCAGGAGGGCTGCTGAGGACGACAGGAGTTGACGATGGGGCTGAGCACTTCCCTCAACACGGCGATCGGCGGGCTCAACGCCACCCAGGTCGGCATCGGCGTCGTTTCCCAGAACGTCGCCAATGCCGGCACGACCGGCTACGTCCGGCGCGTCGTCTCCAACGCGGACAGCCTTAGCGGGCTCACGATCGGCGTGCAGAGCACGCAGGTGCAGCGACTGCTCGACACGATCGTCCAAAGCCAGCTCTGGCAGGAGGCCTCGGGAGCCGCCTATACCTCGACCCGGGCCAAGGCGCTCTCCAACCTCGACCAGCTTTACGGCGCACCGGGCAGCGACACCGCGCTCGACACGATCTTCAACAAGTTCACCAGCGCGCTGACCTCGCTGCAGAACGACCCGTCCTCCTACAGCCTGCGCTCGCAGGTGATCGATTCCGCCACGCTGCTGGCGCGGCAGCTCAACACGCTCTCCAACGGCGTCCAGGCGCAGCGCGCGGCCGCCGAGACGGGCATTTCGACCGCGGTGACGAAGGTCAACGACCTGCTCGGCGCGCTGACCAAGGTCAATGCGCGCATCGTGGCGGCGCCGAACGACAGCACGACCGCGAGCCTGAAGGACCAGCGCGATTCGATCCTGTCGGAGCTGTCGCAATACGTCGACATCAAGACGACCCAGGATGCGCGCGGCTCGATCAGCGTCGTAACCGGGTCGGGCACCCAGCTCTTCGACGGGCAGGCGGCGGTCACCTTCAGCTTCGATGCGCATGACGGCATCGGCGCGGACGATCAATGGAGTTCGGATCCGGCCAAGCGCGGCGTCGGCACGATCACCATGAAGACGATATCCGGCGGCGCGTCGGACGCGATCGCCAATAACGTCTTCCGCTCCGGCGAGATCGCCGCAAACATCGAATTGCGCGACAAGACGCTGGTGCAGGCGCAGGCACAGCTCGACGAGATCGCCGCGCAGATGTCGAAGGCGCTCTCGGACCGCGAGATCGCCGGCACCCCGGCGACGGCCGGCGCCGCGGCCGGCTTCGACGTCGACATGAGCGGCCTCCAGTCGGGCAACGCCATCACGCTCGACTACAAGGTCACGCCCGGCGGCCAGACCCAGCGCTTCACCTTCGTCAGGGTCGATTCCGCCACGTCGCTGCCGGCCTCGGCCGGCGGCGATGCCAACAACCGCGTGGTCGGGATCGACTTCTCGGGCGGCCCGGCCTCCGTCGCCGCCCAGATCCAGGCCGCCGTCGGGAGCGGCTTCACGGTCAGCAACATCGGCTCGACATTGCGTGTCGTCGATGACGGCGCCGCTGGCACGCGCGACGTGGTCGGGCTGACGGCACGTCCCACGAATACGGCGCTGTCGTCGGCCGGCGGCACGGCCGAACTGCCCTTCTTCGTCGATGGCGCTTCTGGGGCCGCCTTCACCGGCTCCTATGACGGCGGTTCGCAGACGCTCGGTTATGCCGGGCGCATCCTTGTGAATCCGGCGCTCGTGGCGGATCGCTCGCTGCTGACCGTCTACGACAGCGCCACCCCGACCCCGCAAGGCGATGCGACCCGCGCGAACCTGATGGTCGACCGGCTGACCAAGAGCCAGCGCGCGATCACCAACGCGACGGGGCTCGACGGCAACACCGCGACCGCCAACTCGACGGTCAGCAATCTCGTCCAGCGCGTCGTCTCGTCCCAGGGCCAGGCGGTCGAGACCGCCCAGCGCCTGGACGAGGGCCAGCAGGTCGCGCTGGCCTCGATCCAGAGCCGATTCCAGGAGACGGCACAGGTCAATGTGGACCAGGAGATGTCGATGCTGATCGAGCTCCAGAACGCCTATGCCGCCAACGCCCGCATCATCTCCACGGTCAAGGAGATGATGGACGTGCTGATGAGAGTGTGAGGCAGCCATGACCATCACCGCCTATGGCACCGGCGCCTATCGCGCGGCCCAGTCGAACAGCTTCGTCTCGACGCGCGCCCAGTTCGACGACCTGCAGCGACAGCTCGACACGCAGAAGAAGGCGACGAGCTACGGGGATCTCGGCATCGATCGGCGCGTCAGCCTCGATCTCAACGGCAAGCTCTCGACACTGGACTCGCTGCTGTCGGGCATCCAGCTCGGCGACGTGAACCTCAAGCTGCAGACGAACGCGGCCAGTACCTTCGCGACGCTGGCGAGCAACTCGCGCAACGACATGCGCTCCAACAGCTACGTTGCCACGTCGACCGGGCGTTCGGCGCCGCAGGTGCTGGCAGAGGACCGCTTCAAGCAGGTGCTCGACCTGCTCAACACCAATGTCAACGGCCGCTACCTGTTCTCGGGAACGACCTCGGACAAGGAGCCGGTCGAAAGCTTCGACACCATCATCAATGGCGACGGCGCCGGCAAGGCGGGGCTGAAGCAGCTCATCGACGAACGCCGGCGCGCCGATCTCGGGAGCAGCGGGCTCGGCCGCCTGACCACCGGCACGGCAGGACCGACGACGGTTACGCTGGCGGACGGCGATCATGACTACGGCTTCAAGATCGGCAGCGTCACCTCGACGGGGACCGGGATCGCGGTCGCCGCCCAGGCGCCGCTTCCCGCCGGCAGCCGGGCCGCCTTCTCGGTGTCCGTCACCGGCCAACCCCAGCCGGGCGACAAGGTCAGCATCACGCTGAACCTGCCGGACGGCACGCAGACTCAGGTCACGCTGACGGCGCGAGCGGCCGGAAGTACGGGCTCCGATACCGATTCCTTCGAGATCGGCGCCGACGTCAATGCGACCACGGCAAATCTGAAGACGTCGCTCGACGCGGCGATCGGCAAGGAGGCGCAGACGACGCTGTCCGCCGCTTCATCGCAGGTGGCTGCGAAGGATTTCTTCGCTGGAAGCGTCAACAACCCTCCCAGGCGCGTTCCTGGTCCCGATTTCGAGAATGCGACCGCCCCGCCGACCAAGGTCGGCGCCATCGATACCACGGTCATCTGGTACAAGGGCGAGGACGGCATTCCGCCGCTGGACAAGACCGATCCCACGCTGGATACGCGCACGATCGCGCCGACTTCCGCCCGCGGCACGGCGACCGTGCAGGTCGATCAGGGCCAGAGCACGAATGTCGGTGCGCGCGCCAACGAGGAGGCCTTCCAGGTCGGTCTCGCGCAGTTCGGCATCATGTTGAGCGAAACCTTCCCGGCGGACGATCCGAACTCCCAGGCGCGCTACAATGCGATGGCGGAGAGGGTGGGCGACAAGCTCGGATTCGGCGGCACCACGCAGAAGCCGGCCGAGATCATCACCGAGTTCGGATCGGCCCAGACCGCGATGGCGAACGCCAAGCAGCGCCACCAGGACACGCAGAACTACCTGACGACGGCATTGGGCGATGTCGAGAACGTATCGACGGAAGAGGTCGCCGCGCAGATCCTGGCGCTGCAGAATCAGCTCACCGCCAGCTACCAGGTGACTTCGATGCTCTCGAAGCTGACGCTCACCAACTATCTCTGAGCGTCGCCCGGCTGCGGCTTGCGAGCTCAGAGCCACGCTGTTCACGCGCTTCGCCGAGCGCGCGCCTGGGCCGGGAGCGGGCAGTAGGAGCCGCAATCGGCAACGCCCGGCAGGAGATAACGCAGGCAGCAGATGCGCCGCTGGCACTGGTCGAGCGGCGTCAGCGGCGAGGGGCGCAGCGTGTCATGCAGGAAATTGCGCCCGCCGCCCTTGGCGTGGGGCGAGGTCAGCATTGCCTGCGCCTCCGCCAGAGCCGGACGGTCTACGCCCGCAAGCGCAGCGCATTGCTGGACGGTCCAGGCGAGGCTCGCAGCCGCATTGTTCCAAAGGAGCTTCTGCGAGACCGAGAAGGGGCCGGCGAGGCGATCGATCAGGACGGCGACGTGATCCTCGATCAGCTCGTCGAAACGTCCTTCGGCCGGCGACGGATCCAGGAGCTGCCCCGGTGATATGACGACGCCGGCCGTGCAACCGTTCTCGTGGAGCGCGAGCGTTGCCCGTCCCAGCGCGACCGGCAGATGCACGCGCCCCAGCAGCGTTGCGACCACCGAGGGCACGATGACCGCCGCGAAATGCCATTGCGTCCACATCGAGACGACCGCGCGCGGCTCTCCGTCTGGGTTGGCGGCACCGAAGCGCTCGATGAGCTCGCGCAGGGATGACGGATCGAGCAGCCGCTCCGAGTGGAGCCGCGGCGCGGTCCCGCCGGCGTGCAGCGTGCCGGCGAAGTGCTGCAGCGTGCCCGTGAAGCAGCCGGCGAGGTCCTCACCCTTCATGGTGGGGCCTAGGCGAGGGTCGCGCGGTCGTTCCGGCGCCGCAGCCAGGGCATCAGCGATAGTGCCAGAAGCCCGAAGAGGCCCGCGGCGCCGAAACAGAATCCATAGCCGAGCACATCGCCGAAGCTGCCGGCGAGCCGCCAGCCGATCAGGCTGACGATGGCGTCGGCACTCTGGAACAGGGTGAAGTCGACGCCAGCCTGGTCGAGTGAGGAACTGCCCATCAGCTCGGCGTAAAGCGCCGTGAAGCCGAGGGCGAGCGCCCCGGAGGAGGTCAACGACAGTCCGATGAGGACCGTGGCCGAGGTTCCGCCGAGCGAAGCGGTGAGCGCGAAGGCGAACATCACCGCAAGCTGCGCCGCCAGCGCCCAGGCCATCACCCGAAAGGCCGAGATGCGTTTCAGGACCCAGCCGCCGCCGAGCGCGCCTGCAAGGCCCAGAGCCGTGACGCCGATGCCGTTGACCGAGCCGATGGTCGTCAGGCTCAGTCCGGCGTCGACGAGATAAGGCCCGATCAGGACCATCGCCCATTTCTGGCCGAGCACGTAGACGGCGACCAGCAGCAGTCCGGCCTGGACCTGCGGGCGCCGGAACGCCCGCATCAAGGATTGCCGGGGGCGATCCGCCGCGGCGGCCGGCGCGTCGTCCGGCATCAGGAGGAACGGCGCGGCGAGGGCGACGAGTACCCCGGCCATGATCAGCGCCGACGGCCGCCAGCCCCAGTGATCGATCATGACGAGGAAGAGGCCGCCGCCGATGGCCGAGCCGAGATAGGCGCCGCCGACCTGCGCGGCGTTGCCCCAGCCGCGGTTCTGCTCGGCAAGGCTCTCCACGGCATGTCCGTCGCAGGCGATGTCGATCGTCGCCGAGGAGAACGAGGCGACCATCATCGCGATGGTCAGCGGGCCGAGCGCGGTTGGTCCGATCAGGGCGCAGGCCACGACCGCGCCGACGGCGAACGGCCCGACGAGGCCGATCGTCAGCCGCGAGCGGCGCCTTGCGCCGTGCGGCGAGCGGAAGCGTTCGAGCGCCGGCGCCCAGAGGAACTTGAACGACCAGGGCAGCACGGTGAGCAGGATCAGCGCGATGTCGTTGAGCGAGGCGCCGTTCTGCCGCATGACGGCGGGCAGTCCCGTGAAGATCACGCCGCCGATGACGCTCTGACCGACATAGAGGCCGCCGAGGCCGATGATCAGCCGCAGAGGCGGCGCGCTCATGGGCGCCGCGACGCGGGATGCGGTCACCGCACTCACCAGCGATACTTCAGGCTGGCAATGACCTTGCGTCCCTGGTTGAAGTAGCAATAGCCGGCGGTGCAGACCTGGTCGACCTTGTTCAGCAGATTCTGGGCGTTGACCTGCGCCGTGAGGCCCTTGAGCTTCGGGTCGAGTTTTTCGAAATCATAGGTCAGGCGCGCGTCGACGAAGGCTGTCGCCTTGTTGCGGATGACGAGCCGGTTGTAGTCGTCGCCGAAATTGACGCCGGTGTAGCGGATACCCGCGCCGAAACCGAGGCCGAGCAACGGGCCGGTGGCGACGTCATAGCCGCCCCAGAGCGAGAAGGCGTGTCTGGGCACGCTGTTGACCTGATTGCCAACCGTATCGGGCGAGAGCTTCAGGATGCGCGTATCCGTATAGGCATACGAGGCCTGGAAGCTGATGCCGTTGCCGAGCGAGGTGTTCGCCTCGAGCTCGAAGCCGCGCGAGCGGAAATCGAGCTGCGTCTGCTGATTGAATCCGTTGACCACGGTGTAGACGATGCCGTCCTCCTGCTTCAGCCAGAAGGCGGAGGCGTTGAGCAGCGTGTTGTAGCCGGGCAGGGCATATTTCACCCCGACCTCGGCCTGCTCGCCGCGGGTCGGCTTGGCGACGCCGCCATTCAGCACGGTCCCGGGATTGGCGTTGAAGGAAGTGCCGTAGCTGGCATAGGGGGTGAGGCCGAAATCCGTGACGTAGCTCAGGCCCACGCGGCCGGTGAAGGCACCCTTGTCCTGCTTGTCGGCGGCTGCGCCCGGCACCCTGTAGCTGCTCTGCAGCCAGTCATGCCGCCCGCTCAGCAGCAGGCGCCACGGGCCGGCCTTGATCTCGTCCTGGACATAGGCGCCGATCAGGGTCTGATCCTGCTTTGTCGGATAGGGCAGGATGGGGTTGGCGATGGCCGCGAAGTTGTAGCCGATCCGCGAGCCGTAACTCGCATGCCCGATGTCGAAGCCGGTCAGGATCGTGTGCTCGACCGGTCCGGTGCGCAGCAGCGTCTTGAGATATGTGTCGGCGGTGAGGGCGTCGAGATTCTCCTTCACCTGGCCCGCATAGGTCGTCCCGCCGAACTTCTCGTCGGTCGAGAGCGTCGACCAGCGCAGGTTCTGGTGGAATGAGACGGCCTCGCTGAACTTGTGCTCGAATTCGTAGCCGATGCGCCCCTGCTTCTGCGTGAAGTCGTTGTAGGCGGGGTTGAACAGCAGGGTCCGGCTCGCGCCCGTCGTCGGGAAGATCACCGTGCCGTCGCGCAGGCTGAAGGTGCCGTAGGTGTTGTCGTAGGCCGCGGAACCGCCGGTCTTCGAATCCATGTACTCGCCGAGGATGGTCAGCTTGGTGCTGTCGTTCGGCTTGAAGGTGATGGCCGGAGCGATATAGGTCCGGTTGTCCGGCACGCCGGGGAGATTGGTGTGGGCGCCGCGCAGGACGCCCGTCACCCGGTAGAGTACGGTTCCCGCCTCGTTGACCGGGCCGCCCAGGTCGAAGTTCAGCTGCTTGCGGTTGAACGACCCGCCCTGCACCTCGATCTCGCCAAAGCGGTACTCGGTCGGGCGTTTCGAAATCATGTCGATGACGCCGACCGAAGCGCTGGCACCGTAGAGCGAGGAGGCGGGGCCTTTCAGGATCGAGATCGAGTCGAGGCCATAGGGCTCGGTCCGGAACAGGCCGCTCGGGCTGTTGAACTCGCGCAGCCCGTCGCGAAAGACCCCCGTATAGGTGATGTCGACGCCGCGGATCGAAAAGCTGTCGAAGCGTGGGTCGAAGCCGTAGCCGCCGATGCGCGCACCCGGCGTGTAGCCCAGCGCCTCGGTCAGCGTTTGCGGCTTGCGCTCGGCCAGCTGCCGCTGCGTGACGGTGCTGATCGTCTGCGGCGTCTCGATGACCGGCGTGTCGGTCTTGGTGGCCGAGCGCGTGGTCCTGGCGACGTAACCGTCGTTGCTGATGACGCCAGCGGCGCCCCTGGTTCCGTCCTGCCGTGCAGCTTCGTTCTGGACGACGATCTCGTCGAGCTGGGTGACACCTTGCTGCTGCGCCTGGGCCGAAATGCCGGGAATGAAGGCAGTGGAAGCGAGCAGATAGGCGAGCGGACGGTTCACGGCGTCTCTCCAACGTAGGAAGTCGCCCCGCTCTATGACAGGATCATCGTATTGATCAACCGAATCTTCAGTACAAACCCGAGAATCGCAAGTTTTATTATTATTACAATTTCAATATATGAAGTAATTATGTTCTAGTTCTTGTATAAATATCGTTTTAGATCGAATAAATCTGGCAATTCTCTCGGACGTCTGTCCTCGGTGGCCCGTCTTCCCGATTGATACGGGAGCGCAGGCAACCGAGAGCGAAGGCCGCCAGCGGGCAAAGCGCATTTGTTCGCTCGACTGATAGAGCGGACCCTCGCGTGAGTCCCCAGCAGCCTGCTCAGGCCTGACGAGCGCGCAGGTCAGGCCCGGATCGCGGGCGGGTGCGTCAAGGAGGCCCGGCAACGGAACTCGGCGGCCGCTTCGTCGGCGCGTCGTTGCCTTCGGTCTGATGATTTCGCGACGCCAGGCGACCTGATGACGAGCGCCATCACGCCGGGCGCGCCGGACCTTCAGATCCGACGGGATGCGCGCCCACAGGCGATCGACGGGCTTGCAGCTGCCGGCCGGCATGGCCGGCGGAAGAAGGGGATGGAGGTCGAACGAGGCGATGTTCGGCGGTTCGCGCGCGGAGGGCGCTTCAGCGCCCGCGCAATCCCGCCGCTATGTCCCGGTTGATGCCGATGAGGACGGTCAATGCCTGGGGCTGTGGGTCTGCCACGACCTTGAAGGTATGATTGAAAATGAAGTTCGCGAGGCCGAGAATGTTGGTCTTGATGCCGACCGGAAGGGGATTGTCCTCCGCGATCACCGCCTTGACCAGCAGGGTCCAGAGCCGGCGGTTATAGGTCAGGGCTTCGTCCAGTTCCGGCTCGCGCTGGCTCCAGTCATCGGCGACGGACTGGAGCTTGGTCGCGGCCTTGATCAGCAGGGAGGCTTCGAGTTCGCGGGGGGAAACGACGGCCTGGGCCGTCTTGGCAGCGGCGGCGTAGGCGTTAAACCCGTTTTGCATGCTCGATCAGTTCCGCTTCGTAGGCGATCAGCTTCTTGGCTGCCTTCAGGGCTTTGTAGAGATCCCCGCTTAAGATGCGGTTATTGATCTCGTGAATATGCGGCAGAGCACTGGGCGCTGCCTGCACGAAATCGCGCACGAGCTGGAAGAACACTTCATGCTGATGCGTCGGATCCTGCGCCAGATACATCAGCTGGATCGCAAGATAGATCTTCTTGGCCGGGCTGTCGGCGGTCGTGGCGGTGAGAATGTCCTTCTCACGCAGGATCGGAGCCTCGCCCTCGATGAAGAAGCGCGTGCGCTGCTCGTCGTTGCGGATCACGACCTGGCCGATGATGATGCGCTCGCGCGGCTTGAGCTCGACCTTGAGAGCCATGTCTGTCCTGCCTTCGGGCTCGAGGAAGAAGCTGCCGGACCCTCGCGCGTCAGCCGAAGAGGCGCAGCACGCCCTGGTCGGCCTGGTTGGCGAGCGAGAGCGCCGTCTGCGAAAGCTGCTGGCGGGTGTTGAGGGCGAGCAGGCTCGCGCCTTCCGCGTTCGAGTCGGCCGCGACCAGATTGTCCGCGCCCTGGGTCAGGACGTTGGAGAGCTCCTTGGTGAAGTCCTGCCGGGTCTGGGCGACCGAGAGGTTGGAGCCCAGCGTCGAGGACAGCGACTTCAGCGAGGTCAGCGAGCCCGTCAGCGCCGCCGTCGCCTTGTCGAGATCGGCGTCGTTCTGGAAGTTGAAGAAGCCGGCGAGCTGGGTGTTCGTCGCCTGCGAGATGCCGAGGTTGTCGGCGCTCAGCGTCGAGCCCTGAATGTCGAGCTTGGTCTGGTTGGTGCCGGTCTTCTCGTTGAAGGTGATCGAGAGACGGTCGCCCTGCAGCAGGTTGATGCCGTTGAAGCTCGAATCCTTGGCAAGCTGGTCGATCTGGTCGCGCAGGTCGTTGAACTGCTGGATCAGGTTCGAGCGGACGGCCGAGGTGATGTTCGACGAGGTCAGGCTCGAGGTGGCGACGACGGCGTCGGCCGCGGCGAAGCCGATGGCGGTGTTGTTGCCGCCGGCGGCGGCGCTGGTCAGCGCGGTCGCGTCGTCGGTGCCGGAGCCGAAGCCGAAGCCGACCGTGTCGGAGCCGTTGCCC
>NZ_MKSQ01000024.1 GCF_001898115.1 Allobosea sp. 67-29
TAGGCCCTAAATCAACCCTAGGACTCTCCCCATAACCGGAGGAAAGTCGGGGCTCAGGTCAGAGCCAAGCGTTTCGAGCCGCCGAACGTCATATTTTTGATCGCGATACCAAGTATTTCCTGATCCGCTATGACACGGCGACAAATGAAGTGTCTGTCACGGCTTATCGAGAGCCGATGAAAGGTATTGAGTCTTACGAACGGGAGGAAATCGAAACCATTATTGACCCCGAACGGCCGAGCTTTGATACCGTTCTCGTCGAGGTAGATAAGGTCAAGAATCTAAAGGAGGCGTATCCAAATTATTTCGGCGATGTCCATCTATTCCGGAGGCAGCTTCGACGTATCGGTAAGGCGAAAGACTCTGATGAGTTTCAGCTCATGCCACAGGAGATTGTTCCGCCTCGGCCGCGGGAGGCCCCGGATCTTTCATGGTTCACGAGAAATCGCTTCCTGCGCCGCTAACGTCGCCTCCAGGACGCGATCACGCGTGTGATCATTTGCTGCCAGGGCAAAGGTCGCGTGATGCGTCAGCGGATTTTCCAGCAGGGGCAATTCCACGAGTTTCTCGCGCAGAAATGACGTCCTCACTTGCGCAGCTTCTGATTTCCAGCCCTGATGATACTGCTACGAACGGCCCGGGGGGGTGTGATGGCATACCGCAACAAAACATACATCTGCTTCGATGGTGATACAGATATGAAGTATTACCGCTTGATGCAGGCGTGGTCAGCTAATCAAAGATTCTCCTTTGACTTCTACAATGCGCACGACTTAAACTCGGCGCGCGACACAAGCGAGGTCGAAAGCATCAAGCGCCAGCTACGTGTGCGCTTCGCTAATTCGAAGCTTCTCGTGGTGCTCATCGGCGAGAACACCGCGCGCCTCACGAAATTCGTAAAATGGGAAATGGAAGTTGCCCTCAGGCTGGACCTTCCAATTATCGGCGTGAATCTCAACGGATCTCGAAAAAGAGATGCTCTGTGCCCACCGACCATTCGCGACGAGCTTGCAGTGTATGTTCCCTTCGGAATGAAGATAGTGGAACACGCGATGGCAAATTGGCCAGCGTCTCACGCCAAGTATAAATCAGAAGGCAAGACAGATTATTATCACTACACGGACGCAACCTACATGAGTTTGGGTCTGTAGAGTGAGGTACTTTTTCGATTCAATATGCACCTGGTCATACTGGCGCTATGCGGTTTTCTCGACCGAGGCAGTTGCTCGTTTTTTTGCGGCTGTCGGCGTCATGTGGCTGTTCATTGAGCTGTTCGAATTTTTTAACATATATACGAAAGACAAGTACAGCGTATTTGCCTTTCCTATCATAATGCTGGTTGCCTTTGTTTACGTTCTGGCGACTAGGCGGCCTGTCTCGCGCGTCCGGTACAAAATTCCTAAACGTGATTTCAGTGTCGAAGTACGAATTGGAAATATTTTGGACTCTCCCGGAGAGGTTATTATCAGCACAAATACAACGTTTGATACTGATATCACCAATGGTCTTATCGCGCCGGAAAGTTTGCAGGGGCAATTCCTTCTAAAATATTTTCCTGGAAACTATGGCGATCTTGAGAAGCAAATAGAAGAATCTCTCAATGGCGAAAAGAGCCGTACGGACAATAACAGGAAAGGGAAGAACGAGGTATATAAGATCGGGACGGTAGCAAGGGTGAAGGCGCACGGTAAGAATTTCTACTTCCTAGCTATGTCAGAATTAAATGAACATGGAACCGCGAGCTCTACACCGCGAATGATAGACGACGCATTGGAGGCGCTTTGGAAGTATATGGCAACGCGTGGCGAGCTTGGTGAGATCGCTATTCCGGTTCTTGGTACGGGCCGTGGCCGAGTCTCACTGTCGCGCAAGAAGATTATCGAGAGAATTGCCCAATCTTTTGCTGACGCCTCGACTGACGCCGTATTCTCAAACAAATTGAGCATAATCGTCCACCCTGGCGATGTGCCAAAACACAAAATAAATCTTTTTGAAATTCGGGATTACTTAATGTCGAGCCTGCACATTTAACCCAGAAGGCGCCGCTCCGAGACGTTAGGGCTTGCCGCATGTGAGCTCTAACGCGGCAAAGCCTTGCTTCCGGTCAAGGTGGCGGCGCTGGGCTCGCCTATGCAGGGCGGCATCGATGAGGCATTGCGGGCCTCACGCTGGACCCAATTTCAGATTCCTGCGACACGGCAACGCTGCGTGGGGCCGTTTCTGGGCCGCCACCTAAGATCAAGGCACAAGCCACTAGTTAAGAAGGCAAGCCCGGGATCACTGCGTGTTCAGCTTTTGCTGGGACTAACGCACCCCGCGCCGGTAACGCCAGCGTCGCCGCGAAGCAGGCGGCCAGCATCAGGCAGGAGCCGACCAGGCAGGCGTAGATGCCGCCCCATTGAAAGAGAAGGCCTGACAGCAGCGTGCCAGTGAACCGTCCGAGCGCATTGGCAGCGTAGTAGAACCCGACATCCTCTGCGGCCTTCTCGGATCCGGCATAGGCCAGGATCAGGTAGGAGTGGACCGAGGAATTGACGGCGAAGGCAAAGCCGAACAGGCCCAGGCCCACCACCAGGACGATATCCGGCCTCAATCCCGAGTTGCTCGCCAGAACGGCAGCGATGGCGGCCGGAATGATGGCGAGGATCAGCGACCAGAGCCTTGCCGCCTTCACTTCCTGCGTCAGCCCGTCAGGGCTGCGCTTGACCACGGCGGGTGCAGCCGCTTGCACGAGCCCGTAGCCAATGGTCCAGAGCGCGACGAAGCTGCCGACCATCGTGAAGGTCCAGCCCGCGGCGTAGAGGAAGACGGGTACGCCGACGACGAACCAGACGTCCCGGGCGCCGAACAGCGCCACGCGCGCGATCGCCAGCAGGTTGACGCCGCGGTTCTTGCCGAAGAGCTCGCGTGCGCTCTTGCTCGCCTTCGCCTTTCCGAGCATGGGCGGAAGCGATGCCACGACCCCGAACAGCACCACGCTGAGCGCCGCTGCCATGGCCCACAGCGCGCCCCGGAAGCCGAGGAGTTCGAGCAGCAGGCCGCCGAGGAAGAAGCCGAAGCCCTTCATCGCGTTCTTCGAGCCGGTGAACCAGGCGACCCAGCGGAAGAGGCGGCCTTCCGAATCCTCCGCCTTGGCTGCTGTCTCGGCGATCTTGATGGCAGATTTTGAGGCTGTTTTTGTGAGGTCTTTGGCGACGCCGCAGATGCCCTGAGCGAGTACCACCCAGATCACGGAGGCCACGGCCGACCAATCGGGCGAAAGAGCCGAAAGCACCAAGAAGCCGGTGATCTGCGTCGTCAAGCCGACCGCGAGCATCCTGGTGATGCCGTAGCGCGCCGCGAGCCAGCCGCCGATGAAGTTCGCCAGCACGCCGGCGGCCTCATAGAGGAGGAAGAGGAAGGCGAGCGTGAAGGGCGAGTATCCGAGCCGGAAGAAGTGCAGCAGCACGAGCATGCGCAGAGCGCCGTCCGTGAGTGTGAAGCCCCAGTATCCGGCCGTCACGATGGCGTAGTTGCGCGTGCCCTCGTTCATCGCGTCAGATCCCGACTGCTTCGAGATGGCAGGCAAGGTCGACCATGCGACAGGCATAGCCCATCTCGTTGTCGTACCAGGCGTAGACCTTAAGCATCGTGCCGCTCGTGACGAGCGTCGACAGGCCGTCGACGATGCTGGAGCGCGTATCCCGCTGATAATCGATCGAGACGAGGGGGCGCCCTTCGAAGCCAAGGATTCCGGCGAGGGCGCCTGTCGCTGCACTCTTGAAGAGATCATTGACCTCGGCGGCCGTCGTCGACCGTTCGAGTTCGAAGACGCAGTCGGTCAGCGAGGCATTGAGCACGGGCGCGCGGACCGCGTGGCCATCGAGCTTCCCCTTGAGTTCCGGATAGATCAGCGCGATCGCCGTTGCGCTGCCCGTCGTCGTCGGCTGGAGCGAGAGCATCGCCGAACGCGCCCGGCGCAGATCCTTATGCGGGGCATCGACCACAACATTGGTGTTGGTGGGGTCGTGGATCGTGGTGATCTGGCCGTGCCGGATCCCGAGGTGCTCGTGGACGACCTTCACGACCGGCGCAAGGCAGTTCGTGGTGCAGGAGGCGGCCGTCACGATCGGATGCAGGGAGGGGTCGTAGAGATGCTCGTTGATGCCGACGACAACGTTCAGGACGGACGGATCCTTGACCGGCGCGGCAACGATCACTCGCTTGGCGCCGCGCTTCAGATGTCCTTCCAGCACCGCTAGGGTCAGGAACTTGCCGGTGCATTCGAGAACGACGTCGACGCCCAGATCGCCCCAGGGCAGCTCCGAAGGGGATGCCTCGGATGAGAAGCTGAGCTTACGTTCGCCGATGTGGATCGCCCTGTCGCCATCATGGTCGATCTCGGTTCGCCAGCGACCCTGCATGCTGTCGAACTCCAGCAGGTGAGCCGTCGCCGCGGCGCCTCCTTTGATCTCGTTCAGATGGACGACCTCGAGGCGGTTCCCGCGCCGGGGATCATCAGTCGGTCGTTCTGCTGCGCCCAGCGCCGCTCGCAGGGCCAAGCGTCCGATGCGCCCCATGCCGTTGATCCCGACCTTCATCCCATCGCCTCTCAAATTCGATCCGGAGCAAATTATTCGATATGTCGCTTGACATCGAAATGACGACGGAGTCAATCATGTCGACACCTATCGACATAATGAGATGACAGACATGACCCGCGCCCCGCTTAACGTGCTTTTTGTCTGCACCGGCAATTCCGCCCGCTCGATCATGGCGGAGGCGATCATCAGTCGCGTCGCGCCGGGCAAGTTCAAAGGATTCAGCGCCGGAAGCGATCCCCGGGAGGAGATCAATCCGTTCGCTGCGCGCCTGCTGAAGTCGTTGAACTACGACATCACTCAGTTTCGCCCGAAGAACTGGGAGGAGTTCGCGAGGCCGGACGCGCCGCCGCTCGATTTCGTTTTCACGCTCTGCGATGACGCCGCGAACGAACCGTGCCCGCACTGGCCGGGACAGCCGATGAGCGCGCATTGGGGCCTGCCTGACCCGGCAGCGTTCGTTGGCGAGGATGTCCAGAAGGCGCTTGCCTTCGCCGATGCCTATCGCATGTTGAACAATCGGATATCGATCTTCACCAATTTGCCGCTAGCCTCGCTGGAGAGTGTCGCTCTACAGCATCGGCTGGATGCGATCGGCACCAATCTGGCAAGGAAGGACGACGCAGCTTGACCACCCGCCTCGAAGCCGCCAGCGCGGTCGACTTGTTGGGAGCGCTTGCCCAGTCGACCCGACTGGAAATCTTCCGCCTGTTGATGCGCTACCGGCCTCATGGCCTGGCGGCAGGCGATATCGGTCGGCTGCTGGCCGTTCCGCACAATACCCTCTCGACTCATCTGGGGGCGTTGGAGCAGGTCGGGCTGCTGGCCTCGCGCCGTGAAGGGCGACACATCATCTTCGCCGCGGTTCCGGATCGCGCGGACGCCTTGCTTGGTTTCTTGGCCGAAGCCTGCTGCTCGCAGAGCCCGTCGACCTGCGAGACGCCTGCAACTCCCTATCTGTCGCGCAGGGAGGCTCAGGCAACCGACACACCCTTGCGGGTGCTCATCGTCTGCACGGGGAACTCCGCCAGATCGATCATGGCGGAAGCCGTCATGAACCGGGAAGGGCTCGGCCGCATCCAAGCCTATTCGGCAGGCAGCCGCCCGCATGAGGCGCCGCACCCGCTCGCGCTCCAGCTACTCAGGGAGCTGGGTTATGCGACCGCTGACTTCCGCTCGAAGTCCTGGGGCGAGTTCCTGGCGGCGGACGCGCCCGAAATCGACCTCGTCATCACGGTCTGCGACTCCGCGGCCGACGAAGCCTGCCCGTCCTTCCCGGGCGCGCCTATGCGAGTTCATTGGGGATTGGACGATCCCGCAGAGGTCGGCGGTCCGGTTGAGGCGCGCCGTGCCGCTTTCCGTCAAAGCTATCGAGACCTGACCGCTCGGGTCACGGCTCTCGTCAATTTGCCGTTCGAGAGCATGATGCTCGACGACCTGGCGCCAGCGCTTGAAGCCATTGGCCGGATGGATGGGGCGACACCCAGGTCTTTGGAAGCTGCTTAGAGGCGACGACCGCTTGGCAAATCGCCGCATCAAGCTTTAGATGGGTCCTGCCCCACGGCACGCCGTAAGCCTGCCGTGAAGCGCACCGCCACGTCGGTTTCACGGGCCTGATCTAGATCACGACGCAGGTGTGCGTCGAAGGCTCGCGCTCATGAAATCTCTCCGCGATAAATCGACCGCATTCGGCGGTGGTGCACTGATAGGCACGCTTGGCGGTCTCATCGGTCTCGGAGGTGCCGAGTTTCGATTGCCTCTCCTCATCGGAGCATTCGGCTTTCGCGCCCTTGATGCGGTCATCCTGAACAAGGCGATGAGCCTGGTCGTGGTGGCGACCGCTCTGCCGTTCCGGACGGCCACCGTGCCGTCCGTCGAAATCGCCAACCACTGGCAGGTGATCGTGAATCTGCTCGCGGGGAGCTTGCTTGGCGCCTGGTTCGGTGCCGGGTGGGCTACACGTTTGAAGTCTGAAACCCTCTACAAAGTTATCTCGGTCCTGCTCGTCATCATCGCGATCGTCCTGATCTTCGGACACAACGTCAGCTCAGCCGGGGCATTCGTTACGGGATCCACTCAGCTTGTTGCCGGAGTCATCGCAGGATTCGCCATCGGCGTCGTCGCGTCCCTGATGGGGGTTGCAGGCGGAGAGTTGTTGATCCCGACGCTGGTCCTGCTGTTCGGCGCCGACATCAAGCTGGCAGGTAGTCTATCGCTCGCCGTCAGCTTGCCGACCATGATCGTCGGCTTTGCCCGCTACAGTCAGGACCAGGCATTTTCCGTCTTGCGGCGCAACGGCGCGTTCGTCCTGACCATGGCGATCGGATCGATCGTCGGGACCTTCGTCGGTGGCCGCTTGCTCGGTGTTGTGCCGGGTAATGTGCTTCTGCCAGCCTTGGCGTTGATCCTCGTTGTGTCGGCCGTAAAGGTCTGGAGACACAGATGAAGAGACTGCCGGCAAAAATCCGTTAGGCCCGGCAGCCAGGTTCGCATGGAAAGCGGCCGTTGGCTTTGTGCGGGTGCTGTTAGCCGCGATTTGCTTCCGCGCGTGCGACGGCCGGATGGCGCTCGTACCAATCTTTGCTTCGATTGACGATCGCGACGACCGACAGCATCACCGGGACCTCGATGAGCACCCCGACGACGGTCGCGAGCGCCGCTCCGGAGTTGAAGCCAAACAGGCTGATTGCCGCGGCGACGGCGAGCTCGAAGAAGTTGCTTGCGCCGATCAGGGCTGAGGGGCCGGCGACACAATGCGCCTCGCCGGTCATCCGATTGAGCAGGTAGGCCAGGCCAGAGTTGAAATACACCTGGATCAGAATCGGCACAGCGAGCATCGCGATGATAAGCGGCTGCGCCAGGATCTGTTCTCCCTGGAAGCCGAAGAGCAGCACCAGCGTCGCCAGCAATGCCACCAGCGAGATTGGAGCGAGAACCCCGAGCACGCGGTCGAGTGAGGCCGGTCCGCCGCTCGCGAGGAGCTGACGCCTCAGGAGCTGAGCCACGATCACCGGGATGACGATATAGAGCACCACCGACAGCAGCAGCGTGTCCCACGGCACGGTGATGGCCGAAAGGCCCAGCAGCAGGGCCACGATCGGCGCGAAAGCGACCACCATGATCGCATCGTTGAGGGCGACCTGGCTGAGCGTGAACAGGGGCTCGCCTTTCGTCAGGTTCGACCAGACGAAGACCATCGCCGTGCAGGGCGCCGCCGCGAGGATGATCAGGCCGGCGATGTAGCTGTTGATCTGATCCGCCGGCAGATAAGGCCGGAACAGGTAGGAGATGAAGAACCAGCCGAGCGCGGCCATCGAAAAGGGCTTGACCGCCCAGTTGACGAAGAGGGTGACGCCGATGCCGCGCCAGTGGCGCCCGACTTCGCCGAGCGCTGCGAAATCGATCTTCAGGAGCATCGGCACGATCATCAACCAGATCAACACCGCCACTGGCAGGTTGACCTTGGCGATCTCAGCCGCGCCGATCGCCTGGAAGACGCCGGGCGCAATGTGGCCGAGCGCGATGCCCGCGACGATGCACAGGGCGACCCAAAGGGTGAGGTAGCGTTCGAAGGTCGACATGGCTGTTAGGCTCCCGCGAGGACACGGCCGGATGAATCAACGACAAGCTCGCCGTCTTCCTTGCGGAACTCACCGCGCTGCGGCGGCAACAGGTCGAGCACCCGCTCGGACGGGCGACACAGTCGGACGCCCTTCGGCGTCACCACGAAGGGGCGATTCAGGAGAATGGGATGGTCCTCGATTGCGTCGAGCAGGGCTTCATCGCTGAGCGAGAGATCGTCCAGGCCAAGCTCGGCGTAAGGCGTTCCCTTTTCACGTAGCGCCTCGCGCAGCGTAAGGCCGGCGCGATCGACGAGTTCGCGCACCATTCTGCGCGAGGGCGGCGATTTCAGATATTCGATGACGTGCGGTTCGACCCCAGCATTCCGGATCATTGCGAGCGTGTTCCGTGAGGTCCCGCAATCGGGGTTGTGGTAGATGACGACGTCCATCTGAAGTAACTCCGGCACAGAGGTTTCGTGCTCCGGCGGCAAGGCGCGAGCCGCCTATCGAGAGGCGCAGAGCCGGTCGGGGGAGGGGTCTAGGCGTGTTCCTCAATCTCGGTCGCGGCCGAAGAGGAGGCGCAG
Source organism: Allobosea sp. 67-29 (assembly GCF_001898115.1). GTDB lineage: Bacteria > Pseudomonadota > Alphaproteobacteria > Rhizobiales > Beijerinckiaceae > Allobosea. Next base: position 8,728 of record NZ_MKSQ01000024.1, read on the forward strand.
CAAGCCGAGAGCGCCGCGACCACCGGAGCGCAGATCTCCGTCCGTCCGCCGCAGCAATCGTTCAGCAGAAAGGTGACGAGGTGCTGCACCGCCACCAGGTTCGCTCGATAGATGATGGAGCGACTCTGGCGTTCGGTTCGGACCAGCTTGGCCCGAGCCAGGATGCCCAGGTGCGACGACATGGTGTTTTGCGGCACGGCAAGGCGGCGGGCTATTTCTCCCGCGGGCAGACCTTCCGGCTCATGCTTCACCAACAGGCGAAACACGTCGAGGCGGGTCTGCTGCGCGAGAGCTGCGAGCCCCAAAATAATCTGCTCTGATTCCATGTATCCAAGTTAGTGGATATATGGATGTATTGCAAGCTGAACGGCCCTGGATAGCGGGCATTCCGGCTTGGCGTTGAGAGAGCCGAAGCGGCCGTCAGGCCGACCGGCGACGCTGGTGAGCGATGGCGATAGCCGACATGTCCGTCGTCGGATCAACGACGATCTGCTTCTGCTTCCGTTCGGAGTAGCGGTCGACCAGCGTCTCCGCATGCGGCCGCAGCAAGACGGTGAAGCGGACCAGCTCCTCCATCACGTCGACGATGCGGTCATAGTAAGACGACGGCTTCATCCGCCCCGCCTCATCGAATTCCTTGTAGGCCATTGCGACGCTCGATTGATTGGGGATCGTGAACATCCGCATCCAGCGCCCGAGCAGGCGAAGCGTGTTGACCGCATTGAAGGACTGGGAGCCGCCCGACACCTGCATTACGGCGAGCGTGCGTCCCTGGGTCGGGCGCATGCCGCCCATCTCCAGCGGCAGGTGATCGATCTGCGCTTTCATTACGCCGGTGATCTGCCCGTGGCGTTCAGGGCTGCACCAAACCTGCCCCTCTGACCAGAGAGCATGCTCGCGCAATTCCCGGACCACAGGGTGGTCGTCGCCCTTGACTTGGTCCGGCAGAGGAAGATCGGACGGATCAAAGATACGCGTCTCGGCCCCGAATAGCGTCAGAAGGCGCGCAGCCTCCTCGACGGCGAGCCGAGAGAATGAGCGTTCGCGCAGGGATCCGTAGAGCAACAGGATGCGCGGGGGGTGACCGAGCGGATCGGGCAGCCCTTCGGCGGGCCGCCTCATTGCGAACTCGGGCTTGAGGGCTGGAAGCGAGGAAAGATCGGTCAGCTCACGCATTGGCATGAGGGTTCTCCTTGATATCCGGAACAGAGCTCAGCGCAGCTTGCGCGCCAGAGCATACATTGCAGCCGCTGCCAGCCCGGACAGGGCGACCAGGAGGAGCGTGCTCGGCATCAATCCGGCACGTTCGAGCAGCATGGCGAAGAGGAGCGGCGCGGCAGCCTTTACGACGAGTCCGGGTGCGGAGAGCTTGCCCAACATCGCCCCATAGCCGGCTGGGCCGAAGAGCTTCAGGGGGACCGTGCCGCGTACGATCGAGCTCAGTCCCATGCTGATGCCATAGGCAATCGCGAACAGACCCGCGAGGCCGGCCGCGGAACCGCCGATTGTCAGCAGAACGAATCCGACTGGCATCAATGCGGCGGAGGTCCAGGCGGTCGTGACGGGGTCGATCGAGGTTCCGAAGAGCATTTCGATCAGGCGCCCCGCAACCTGGGAGGGACCGACCATGGCGCCGATGCCGACAGCGACAGCCGCGCTCAGCCCCAGCCCTTGCAGCATCGTCAGCATGTGGACCGACATTGCCGATACCACGAAGCCTTGAAGCGAGAATGCCAATGCCAGCAGGGCGAAGGCGCTCCGCCGATCGTTCCCTTCAAGATACCTGACCTGCGAGGCATCTGCGGCGTCGGCGCTGGGCACGGAACTCGCCGTGCGATGGATCGGACCCGGCAGCAGCAACAGATGCAGCGGCGCGCACAGAGCGATCTGGACGACCGCATAGACCCGGTAGATGTCGCGCCAGTCAAAGGAGTTGAGCAGGGCAGTCGTCAACGGCCAGAACAGCGTCGATGCGAAGCCCCCGATCAAGGTGAGCTGGCTGATCGCGCGCCTTGCGCCCGGGCCGCGTGCCTGCGTCAGCGCCGTGAACGCTGCATCATAGAGGACGAGGGTCGAAACGATCTCCAGAGCGATCATGGCCGCGAAATAGCCAACCGGACCGCGCGCTTCCGCCAAGCCGAGAAGCGAGAGGCCGGCAAGCACCGACCCGAGGGTCATCATCAGACGGGTGCCGTAATGATCAATCAATCGCCCAGCGACGGGCGCGATAAGTCCGCCGATCAGCAGCCCGGCCGCGAACCCGCCATATGTCCACTCCGGAGACCAGCCGAAGCTTTCGGTCATCTTCGGAGCCAGTACGGCGAAGGCGTAGTACAGGCCGCCATAGCCAGCGACCTGAGTGACGCCGAGCGCCGTGATCAACGCGAGACCACGCCCTCCGGTGGGAGCGGGTATAGGCAGCGACAGACTGGACATCAGACTTCGGCCGTCTCACGGGTGGTTTCGCGGGAGCTGGACGAGCATCCGCATCCTGCCTTCCCGGATTGCTTGGCAACCGCGTCATCGGCGCAGCAGGCATCGACGGCCACAGGCGCGGGCCCTCCGCAGCAGCTCGACGTCGAAGCCGACGGTCCGCCGGGCGTCGCGCTGCAAACGCCAGTCTCCGGCAAGACGAGCTCGACGCGCCGGGCCGCGGCGTGATCGCCGGCGAGTTCAGCCACGATCGAGCGGACTTGTTCATTCCCCGTCGCGAGCAGGAAGGTGGGCGCTCGGCCATAGGACTTCATGCCTGCGATGTAGAAGCCAGGTTCCGGATGGGCGAGATCGGCGGCACCGTGCGGACGCACCGTTCCGCAGGAGTGGACGTTGGGGTCGATCAACGGCGCCAGGCTCGGCGGGCATTCGAGCGCCGGATCGAGCTCGACGCGCAGCTCGCGCAGGAGAGCCAGTTCCGGGCGGAAGCCGGTCGCGACGATGAGTTCGTCGACGGTGACGGCCTGCTTGCGTTCGTCGTTTGAGATCAAGCGCAGACCGGAGGCATCGCGCTCGATCTGTTCCAGACGAAAGCCGGTGTGGGTCCTGATGCGGCCTTGCTTGACGAGATCCGCGATCTGGAGACCGAGTTCGCCGCGGGCGGAGAGCTGGTCGGCGGCGCCGCCACCGAATGCCTTCGCCAGGATCGGACCCCGATAGAGCCAGGTGATCTTGGTTGCGGGATTCTCGGCCTGAAGCTCGGATAGCGCGATGAGGGTGCCGATGGCCGAATGGCCTCCGCCGAGCACCGCGACCTGTTTCCCGGCATAACGCGATCGGGCCTCCCCGGAGATGTCCGGCATCCCGTAGGCAATATGCTCGGTCGCTTCGATCTCGCCGATTGCCGGCAAGCCGCCGACCCCAGCCGGGTTCGGCGAGAACCAGGTGCCGGAAGCGTCGATGACGGCATCGACGGCCAAGCTCGCCGGCGTACCGCCGTCGCGATAGCGCACCAGCAGCGGCACTGCCTCGCGGCCATCCGTCTTGACCTTGTCGAAGCCAGCCCGGGAAACCGAGATCACCTCGGCATTGAGCTTGATCCGATCCCGTAGCCGTTCGGCAAGAGGGGCGACGTAATGCGAAATCAGGTCACCGCCAGTTGGGTAACGATCCGGGTCGGGGCGCGTCCAACCCGACGCTTCGAGGAGGCGCTCCGCCGCCTTATCGATGTTGAAGGCCCAGGGTGAGAACATCGGAACATGAGCCCATTGCCGGATGGCATGTCCGGCCGCCGGGCCGCGCTCCAGAACAATCGGGATGAGGCCGCGTTCCGTGGCGTGGGCTGCCGCGGCGAGACCCACCGGGCCGGCTCCAATGATCGCGATCGTCTTGGTTGCCACCTTCGCATCCTCCCGTGAAACCGGAAATACTGAAATATGGTCGAAAAAATTTATGCGGCAGTCTGCTCGGAGCCACACCCGGCGTCGGCGCAGCATTCGGCGATGAGGAACTGGACCAGTTCGTTCATGCGGTCGAAGTTCGCCCGGCAGATCAGCGTGGTGCCATCGCGTTCCTGACTGACCAGCCCTACGATGATCAGCGTCTTCAGGTGGTGCGATAGCGTGGACGCTGCGATCTCAAGGCGCTGCTGGCACTGCCCCACTGACAAGCCGGGATGTCCCGCCCTCACCAGGAGGCGGTAGAGCGACAACCGGGTTGGGTTGCCGAGGGCCTCCAGCTGAGGGGCGGCGTTTTGAGTGTTTAGCATAGACGGAGCTTGCCCCAAGCACGCGCGGAAGGCAATTCGTACTTCTAGAAATATAGAACACTGTCTTGGCGGCAAGAAGCGCTCGCGAACCGCCGCTGACGCTGGGGGTTATGGGCGTCGCTGGCGGCTCGTCGTCTCCCGCCGCAGCCCAGGCCGGCATCCGAACGAGTTGGAGATCGCCGAGCTGATAGCCTTCCTCAAGCAGTTTGGCAGAGACGATCGTTCAGTAGCGATTGGAGATCAATCATACGGAGCTGAGCGCGATGGCGCTCAGCTCCAGAGTACCCGTGATAACGCTGGCGCCTGGCCGGCGTCGCTGACCGATGACGCGCTACTTAGGCCCGCTTTCGACAAGGTAATTGTTACGCACAGGCCGCCGGCCGCGCGGTTGGCTAAATTGATGAGCCCACTGTGGGTCTGGATCACGGATGCCGCGATGGTGAGCCCCAGGCCGGTGCCGCCCGTCTCGCGGCCTCGGGACTCCTCAAGCCGCACAAAGGGTTGAAATACGCGCTCCATATCCGCCGGCGGAATGCCCGACCCTTCATCCTCGACGGTGACAGCGATATGGTCTCCGGCCTCGGCAATCGTGACACGGGCCGTATGGCCATATTTGATGGCATTGCCGATGATATTGGAGAAAGCGCGCTTCAGCGAGAGCACGCGCCCCAGCACCGGAGCGGAAGTGAGGCCGATCAACGCGACTCGATGCCCCTGATCGAGATGATCGTCGACGATGGTCTCGATGACCGAAGCGAGATCGATCGGTCGGATCGCTTCGCTGGAGACCCCGCCACGCAGATATTCCAGCGTGGCGTCGATCATCGCCTCCATCTCCCCGAGATCGGCGTCGATCAGATCGCGGGTCGCGTCGTCGTCGAGAAGTTCCGAACGGAGCCTGAGGCGGGTGATCGGGGTTCGCAGATCATGTGAGACCGCCGCCATCGCTTGCATGCGCTCGGTGACGAGGCGCTGGATGCGCTCGCGCATGGTGTTAAAGGCCCGCGCGGCGCGACGCACCTCGATCGGTCCGTTTTCGGGAAGCGGCTGCGGCGTCTGATCTATGCTGAATCGCTCGGCCGCGATGGCGAGATCGCGCAGCGGTCGTGTTGCCCAGCGAAGCAGTAGTAGCGCGACAACGACGATGCCGACGCCAAAGCAGATGGTGACTGCAATCACGCTCCAGTCGATATGTGGGTTCGCTCCAAGGGCGGACGACGAGAAATTCACCCAGGAGCCGTCGGTCAAGCGCACCGAGACCAGCATCATGTGTCGGTAGGCATCGGCATTTCCACTTCCCAAGGCACCGTCATCGGCGAAGCCGACCCGGAACGACTCCGCGGCAAGTTCGGGCGCCAGCTCCTTGAGGCGCGCTTCCATGATCTGCGCCCGTTCCGTCGCCGGCGCGTTGCCGAGCACCAGGCTGACATTGCTCCAGTGAACCTCAAGGCTAGCGCTCGACAAGTCGTGAGCGACGCGATCGCGTTCCGGCGCATCAAAAGTGCTTGCGATTGCTCGCTTGATCGAAACGATGTGCTCGGCGAGGCCACGGTCGCGGGCCGCCATCGCCAGACTCTCGAAGCCGACGCGATAGGCCCAGAAGCCGAGCAGATGGAATGCCAGGAGTGCGGCCACCAGGATCATGATGGCGCGGCTGGCGACCGTATCAGGCCAAAGACGCTCGATGTATTTTCTCAAGCGGACTGCCCTTCCCGAATGCGGACATCCGACGCGAATACATAGCCGGAACCACGGACGGTCTTAATGAGCTGGCTGCCATTCGTCACCGCTTCGAGCTTCCGCCGCAGCCGGCTGATTTGGACGTCGATCGTACGATCGAATGGGTCGCCGCTGCTTCGGGCCTTAGCGAATTGCATCAAGGCTTCTCGCGACAGCACACGGTTGGCGTGTTCCACAAAGGCGACGAGAAGGTCGAACTCACCGGTTGAGAGATCGACCAATGTCCCGGAAGGTGATTGCAGCTCTCTGCGGCGCAGATCCATCGACCAGCCATCGAACAACACGATCTCGGAACGTCGGATTTCAGTGGCGTTGCGCGAGCGAGTGCGGCGCAAGACGGCTCGAATACGAGCCAGCAATTCGCGCGGGCTAAACGGCTTGGTGACATAGTCGTCCGCCCCGCCTTCGAGGCCGATGATCCGGTCACTCTCCTCGCTGCGGGCGGTCAGCATCACGATGGGCACCTGGGACGTCATGCGGACGTCGCGGCAAAGCTCGACACCGGAACGGCCAGGTAGCATCAGGTCGAGCACGATCAGGTCGAAGCTGGTGCGGGCCACGACATCCATCATCACGCGCCCGTCCGGTGCCCCGGTGACCTGATAGCCATGGCGCTGGAGGAAACGTGAGACCAGAAGCCTGATCTGCGGGTCATCGTCTACCACGAGAATATGACCGTGATCTTCGGCGATCGTTTTGATTGGATCTTGATCCATCTTTCGCTCGGCTTCCCGAAACAAGCCCATCGGGGCGGTGGCGCTTCTTCCTTTGCACGACTGCACAATAGCGCGCTTACCGCCGTGCCGCCCGCGTTGCTTTGATACAATTTGTAACGGACGCCTCCGGGCGTGCGCTGCTACCCCTATGCCATCGAAACGCGAGGAGCCGAATCGTGACGTTCGTGAAGGTGCCGTTCCTGGCAGGTATAGGGCTGGCGTTAGGCGCCTGTTCGCTGACACCCGTTCCCGAATATCTTGCCAAGCCGGCTGATCCGAATATCCGCGTCCCTGCCGTCCAATATCGCAGCGTGACGGCTGGCGCCGCCACATACCGCCCGGCCGAGCCCAAGGATTGGCACGAACTCAACCGTGACGTCGGCCCGAAGTCATGACTTCGCCTGCCGTATCCATTTCAGCGATCAATTTTATCCGGGGAAGGACAGCCTTGACCGCTCCAGCGATATTGAATGCCCGTCGGCTGTTCCGTTTCGGGCTGCTCGCCGGCACGGCGGCCCTGCTGGGAGGCTGCGCTAGCTTTTCTGCCGATGGCGGCATGGCGCCGATCCAGGCCGCGACTTACGCCGATATCGGCAAGGATGTGACCAAGATCGGCGACGATCAGGCCGCGCTCACGGCGAAGGCGCGGATCGATCAGCTGCTGCGCAAGCCGCTGACCGCGGATGCGGCTGTGCAGGTCGCGCTGCTCAACAATCGCGGCCTGCAGGCCGCCTTCAACGAACTCGGCATGGCCGAGGCGCAGATGGTCGCGGCGAGCCTGCCGCCCAATCCGCGGCTGGGTATCTCCAAGCTTTCCGGCCGCTTCGAAGTCGAGATCGAGCGCCAGATCGTCGGCAGCCTGCTGGCGCTGGCAACCCTGCCGGCGCGTGCCGAGATCGCCCGCGAGCGTTTCCAGACGGCACAGTTGCGCACGGCCGAGGCGGTGCTGAAACTCGCGGCCGACACCCGCCGCCAATATTACCGTTCGGCCGCAGCCAATGCCCAAGTCGCCTTCTATCAGGAGGCGAAGGCTTCGGCTGATGCGGCTTCCGAGCTGTTCAAGCGGCTCGGCGAGACCGGCGGCGTCAACAAGATCGACCAGGCGCGCGAATTCGCTTTCGAGGCGGAGCTGACCGTGCAGCTCGCCCAGGCCCACCAGCAGCAGCGCCAGGAGCGCGAGCGCCTCGTCCGCCAGCTCGGACTCTGGGGCGATGATCTGAAGTTCCGCGTCGGTAGTCTACCGCCGCTGCCGCGACTGCAATCGGTCAAGGCGGTCGAGGCGGAAGCGCTACGCAAGCGCATCGATCTCAGGATCGCACGCGCCGATCTCGACGTGCTGGCGAAGTCGCTGGGGCTCACCCAGGCGACGCGCTTCGTCAACGACGTCGATCTGCTGGGACGCCGCACCTACGATCGTGGGCGTGTCATCACGGAAGATGGCCATGTCGAGCGCGAAAGCAGCCGCAGCCGGACGCTGGAACTGGAGATCGACATCCCGATCTACGATTTCGGCCAGTCCAAGGTCGCGCTCGCCGAGCAGAGCTACATGCAGGCCGCCAACAAGCTGGCGGAAAAGGCGGTGAACATCCGCTCCGAGGCGCGCGAGGCCTACACCGCCTACCGTGCCAATTACGACATCACCCGGCAGTACCAGAACAACGTGCTGCCGCTGCGCAAGATCATCCTGGATCAGTCGCTGCTGCAGTACAGTGGCATGCTCACTGACGTGACCGATCTGATTACCGACGCCCGGAACCGCATTCTGTCGAACGTCGCGGCGATCAATGCCCGCCGCGACTTTTGGATCGCCCATACCGACTTCAAGCACGCCTTGATCGGCGGTGGCAGCGGAGGTGGCGGCCCGGCCGCCGTCGCGGCAGCGAGCGGCGGCGACGCCGGCGGCGGGCACTGAAGGAGCTTCCCGACATGACATCCCTATCTCGCAGAGGCTTCATCGGTTCGTCCGGACTCGTTCTGGCTGGGGCGGCAGCTGTATCGGGGCGCGCTGCCTTCGCGGCGGTCCCCGAAGCCCCGACCATGAAGGAGGCAACGACGCAGGCCCCACTCGTGCCGACCACGGGACCGGACTACCAGCCGGTCGCGACACTGAACGGCTGGTCGCTGCCTTGGCGGATGAATGGCGACTGGAAGGAGTTCCATCTCGTCGCCGAGCCGGTGGTGCGCGAGCTCGCCCCCGGCATGAAGGCCAATCTCTGGGGCTATAACGGCCAGTCGCCGGGCCCGACCATCGAGGCGGTCGAGGGCGACAAGGTCCGCATCTACGTCACCAACAAGCTACCGGAGAACACCGCCGTCCACTGGCACGGCCAGCGCCTGCCGAACGGCATGGACGGCGTCGGCGGGCTGACCCAGCCGCATATCCCACCGGGCAAGACCTTCGTCTACGAATTCCAGCTAAGGCGCTCGGGAACCTTCATGTACCACCCGCATTCGGACGAGATGGTCCAGATGGCGATGGGCATGATGGGCTTCTTCGTCGTCCATCCCAAGGACCCGGCGTTCCGGCGCGTCGACCGCGACTTCGTCTTCCTGCTCAATGCCTTCGACATCGAGGCCGGCTCCTATGTGCCGAAGGTCAACACCATGACTGATTTCAATTTGTGGTGCTGGAACAGCCGGGTGTTTCCGGGGATCGACCCCTTCGTCGTCGGCAAGAATGACAAGGTGCGGATCCGCTTCGGCAACCTGACCATGACCAACCACCCGATCCACATGCATGGCTACGAGTTCAAGGTCTCGTGCACCGATGGCGGCTGGGTCGATCCGGCGGCGGCCTGGGACGAGGTCTCGATCGACGTCGCCGTCGGCCAGATGCGCGCCTTCGATTTCGTCGCCGACGAGCCGGGCGACTGGGCGATCCACTGCCACAAATCCCACCACACCATGAATGCCATGGGGCACTCGGTGAAGACCTATATCGGCGTGAACAAGAAGGACCTCGCCAAGCGCATCGCCAAGATCGCACCCGGCTACATGCCGATGGGCTCGAACGGCATGGGTGAGATGGGCTCGATGGAAATGCCGCTGCCTGAGAATACCCTGCCGATGATGACCGGCTTCGGTCAGTTCGGCCCGATCGAGATGGGTGGCATGTTCTCGGTGGTGAAGGTCCGCGAGGGGCTGGCGAAGAACGACTACAAGGATCCCGGCTGGTTCAAGCATCCCGAAGGAACCGTCGCCTTTGAGTACAAGGGCCAGAAGCTCGCCGAGGCGGCGCGCGGCGCCTCCCCCGACAGCGGCATTGAGCCGACTGAATGGCAGGTCAAGGATCCGCGCAAGCCCCGGTTAGGCCCGGATGGCAAACCCATGGTCGCCAACAAGGCTGGCGCCCATGGCAATCATTGAAATCGTTGAACTCACTCAGGAGAACTGCATGTCTGGGATTCTCAAGGCAAATTCGCTCGTCGTCATCACTGCAATGGCTTTGTCTGCAGGAGCGGCATTGGCCGATCCCGGCCATGGCGGCGAGGCCGCCTATGGCAAGCCGGGCGATCCGAAGAAGCCGGCGCGGCCTGTTCAGGTCGTGATGAGTGAGAAGGACGGCAAGATGTCCTTCATTCCCGATCGCATCGAGATCCGCCGCGGCGAGCAGATCCGCTTCCAGCTGCGCAATAATGGCGAGCTGGATCACGAGCTCGTCCTGGCGACGCTGGAGGAGAACCTCAAGCACGCGGTCGCGATGCAGAAGAACCCCGACATGGAACATGACGATCCGAACGCCAAGCGCCTCGCGCCGAAGAAGGCCGGCGAGATCGTCTGGGCCTTCACCAAACCGGGCGAGTTCGATTTCTCCTGCCTGATCCCCGGTCACCGCGAGGCGGGCATGACCGGCAAGATCATCGTCAAGTAAGCAACCTCAGCGAAAGGAGCGTCCCATGCTGAAGACTGCCGCCACCCTTGCCTTCCTGATCGTCGCATTGCCGGCCGCCGCGCAGTCGGTCAGCGGCACCGTCACCAAGGTCGATGAGGCTCAAGGCAAGCTCACGATCAACCATGGCGCGATCAAGAACCTCGACATGGACGCCATGACGATGGTGTTCCGCGCTGGCGATCCCGCCATGTTGAAAGGGCTGAAGACCGGCGACAAGATCAAGTTCGACGCCGACAGGGTCAACGGCCAGATCACCGTCACCAAGCTCCAGAAGGCGAAGTGATTCTGATGAGCGGCAAGGCGCAAATTGCCTTGCCGCTCATAGCGCCGTTCCCGGCGATTGTTTCGGCCAAACTGGCTATTCCGTCACCGAACTCTGGCGACGCTGGTTGCGTTAGCAGGCGCATTGTCTGACGGAAGCACCATCGCGAGCTGTTTGAAGCTTCGCCTTTGACCATGCAAAGAACGAAGTACGATGAAGGGCGAGCCATGCGATTGGTCTTGCTGGCGATTTCTATTGCGCTTGTCGCGCTGCAAGCGCGGGCGGACGATGGCGATCTGCAGCGGGCGTTGATCGAAGCGTCTTGCCCCACTGCCAAGGTCACGCGCCTCAATCCCATTGGACAGAGTGAAGTCTATGAAGCGAACTGCTTCGACAGACGCATCAAGATCGTCTGCATGAACGGACGCTGCGCCGCGGATGCTCCGTCACACAGCCGGGATGATCCGGAATGATGTCCCGGCGGACCAGCTCACTGCCGTCGATGAAAGATCATGAAATGATCAGCGACTGCCTGAAACCACGCCGAAGGTGCGTGCTTTGGGCGCTCTGGGCTGTGGCCGCGGGAACGCTGTTCATGGATCAGGCGGAAGCGCAGTCGGTCAAGATTGTCGGAATCGGCGCCTCAAGCTGCCAGTATTTCTTGCGGGAGACCAACGGCAAGCCAGAGGTCGAGAAAAACTTCTTCGCCTGGGCACAGGGGTACATGAGTGGCTTGCTGCTGCGGGCGCCCCCAGGAAAGGACGAGGATCTGGACCTCGCCCCGGACGTCTATCCGTTGCTCAAGCAGGCCGAGTTCCTGCGGAGCTTCTGCACGCGCAACCCCGACGCCGATTTCAGCGATGGGGTGAACGATCTCTATCGCACGCTCCGAGCTCCACCGAGTTGAGGCCCGCAATCCTATCGGAAGGCAACGCAAATGGCGCCGACATAGGTGGCGTCGCTACCGAGGAACGAGTTCAGCAGACGTGACCGCGACGTTTCAGTTTATCCATGATCTCGGTCACCAGATCATGGGCCTCGATTACCCGCACGGCCACTGGCTGATCAATATTGCGGCCGCGCTGTTGTTTGTCGTTGCGCCGGTGTGGACACTCTGGATTGGTCTGCGGCTCGGCCAGGCGCGACGCTGTCCTTCCTGCCGCCCTACAGCCCAGACATGAACCCGATCGAGAATGCCTTCGCCAAGCTGAAGGCCATGCTCCGAGCCAAAGCAGAGCGCTCAATCGGCGCCTTGTGGGACGCAGTCGGCACCATCCTTCAGCTCTTCTCGCCGACCGAATGCGCCAACTACTTCAAGGCAGCCGGATATGATCCGGATTAAACCGGAAACGCTCTAGGGCGTAGCGACGATTTAAGGATTTGGGATTCCCCAATCGCCGCAAATCGGATTCAAAGCTGATTTTGGAGATCGGCGATGGATTGCGACGCGCTTCGGGATGACCAATGGGAGCGGATCAAGGGCTTTGTCCCCGGGGGAACAAAGGGCAAGCGTGGTCCGCGCACCGACAACCGCAAGTTTTTGGATGCTCTTCTTTGGATGGCGCGTTCCGGCGGTCGCTGGCGCGATCTGCCCGAACGGCTTGGCGATCACCGCTCGGTGAAGCGGCGCTACTATCGTTGGATCGAGATGGGCGTTCTCGACGAGATGTTGGCGGTTCTGGCGCGTGAAGCCGATCTCGAATGGCTCATGGTCGATAGCACCATCGTGCGGGCGCACCAGCATGCGGCCGGCGCACGCAAGATAAAAGGGGGGCGGATGCCCAGGGCTTGGGCCGGTCTCGCGGCGGATTGAGCACGAAAATCCACGCGGCCACGGAAGCGCTCGGTCTTCCAATCCGATTGATCGGCTCTCCCGGACAGCGCAACGACATCGCCTTTGCCCATGACTTGATCGACGGGATCGAGGCTGATGCCGCCATCGCCGATAAGGGCTACGACGCCGATCACCTCGTCAACAGGATCCTCGGGGATGGCACAGAGGTCGTCATCCCGCCCAAGCGCAACCGGAAAGACCTGCGCTCTTACGACGTCGACCTCTACAAGGAGCGCAATCGCATCGAGCGCTTCTTCAGCAAGCTCAAGCAGTTCCGGCGCGTCGCCACCCGATACGATAAACTGCTCGCCAATTTCATGGGCTTCGTCAAACTCGCCGCAATTGCCATATGGATCAAATAGTTAAATCGTCACTACGACCTAGGAAGAGATGCGTCGGGCCCCAATAGATCGAGGGCTCGGCCACGAGCAGATGGTTCACGACGAAGGGCAGCATCGCCTTAGCCAGCAATGTGATGCCGACGAAGACGAGGATCAGCGTCGGCTCGGCCAGGATCGCGACCATGACGGCGCGGCTCGAGCCGATGCCGCCATAGGCGCTGCGCGTGTCGAGCCCCGCCAATGTGACCATGAAGGAGCCGAGCGTCAGCACGAGGCCGCCCCCGAGGATGTCGCCCATATCCGACAGCGGCAGCGGGTAATCGGTGAGCACCGGGATCAGGATGGGAACGGTCAGTGTCGTGGTGAAGGCGACGATCGGCGCAGCCCAATAAAGCCAGGATGCGGTCTCCGGCACGACGATCTGTTTGTGAAAGAGCTTCCAGAGGTCGCGATAGGGCTGGAAGATGCCTGGCCCCTGGTTGCGCTGCACCCGCTCCTCGAACTGGAGGATGACGCCTTGCAGCAACGGCGCCAATAGCAGCGTGGCCAGGACTTGCGCGATCTGGAGAATGACATCGCGGCCGGTCATGACCGGCCTCCCGGAGCGTGATGTGCCTCCGGTACCTGCTGTCGAAAATCTGAGAAAATGCTCCGCGGGTCCAAGGCACATTTCTCCCGTCTGCCAATTTGGCTCGACAGGAGTCATCAGCCCTGGGGGCGGTTAAATGGCGAACTCCATCACCATTTATGAAGCTGATCCTCGCTTCCCCGGTTGTCAAGGGTGGAGGGTGGCTCCTGATGCATGGAGCTTATTCTCATCACCACATTGGCCGGTTTGGCACTCACGAGCTTGGCGCTAGCCATTCTCGTGGCTTTGCTGGCCAAGATGTTTCTCGCTTCTCCTCCGTTGGAGCTTTGGCCTGCTTGTTGGAGGACAGGTCCAGGCTGACGGGGACCGGACCGCCGCTCGCCAGGCGGCCCGAATTTCCCGGGTTGCGATCAGCTCGCCTTGGCCACCACGTTCAGCGGCCGGTCTGGTGCGATCGTCGTTTCGACGAGATGCGCATCGGCTTTCGAGATGCTCCAGTGCTCGAGGTGCTTGAAGATGATCACCTTGTCCTTGAGCAGGTCGCCGTGGCGCCGGCAGAACATTTCGAGTTCCGTGCGCTGCCCGATGAGTTCGACACACATCGTCAGTTCCGGGTTGCTCATCTCAACGCCCTGAGCTTCCAACCGGCCGTGGTTGCTGTAGCCGTAGGTCGTATGGTGGGCGACCGCGTTCATGATGCCGTCTGCCTTCGCAGTTTCGACGAGTGCCCGGTAGAGCGGCTTGGCACCCCAAAGGCCCTTGCCACCTTGCCGCGGCAGCTTGTCGCGAGGCTTCAGATAAATGCGCACCATGCCGACATCGGCGGGGCTGACGATATGCGGAAACGACATCAGGCTGTCCTTGCTGGTGGGGTAGATTGGCCGCAGGGCCGGTTTCCGACCACGCAAAACGTGGGCGAAGTTCAGGATTGGGGCGGATTGCGCTGTGAGGTGGCGGGATTCGCGCAGCGAAATCTCGGTTGGCGTGAAGCCGATGCTGCTCTTGGGTACGCCCAGGCGTTGCGACAGGTAGATGCTCGAATGTCCGCTGAAGACATAAGCGGTGAAGCACGCGGCCGCGATGTAGACCGTATTCTCGGCCCCGAAGAGCTCGATGCCCATCAGCGTGCAGGCCAGTGGCGTGTTCGAGGCGCCGGCGAAGAGGGCGACGAAGCCGAGGCCGGCAAAGAGATCGATCGGGGCGCCCAGCGCCTGTCCGGCAGCATGGCCGAGGCCGGCGCCGATGAAGAAGAGCGGGGTGACTTCTCCACCCTTGAAGCCGCAACTCAGCGTGAGGACCGTGAAGAGCAGCTTCCAGGCCCAGCTCCAGCTATCGGTCCGGCTCGGGTCGAAGAAGCCGAGCAGCGTCACGTCGTTCGGGTTCGGCGACCAGCCACCCAGGCCGAGATATTCGCGCGTGCCGATGGCATGGACGAGCCCGATGATGAGAAGCGCGCCGACGACGGGCCGCAGCGGTCCGTATTTGACGAAGCGCTTGAACAGGGACTGCGACCAGTGCGAAGCCTCGGAAAAGAACTGACCCACGATCCCGCAGGCGATACCCACCAGCACGACCTTTGCGAATAGCAGGACGTCGAGGTGGAAAGCGCTTTGCCCTTGGGCGAAGCCGATCACGTAGTGGCTGTGTTCGATGCCCCATAGCTGGCAAACCCAGTCGCCGATCACAGCGGCGATCAAGCAGGGGATCAAGGCCTCGTACTGGATGCGGCCGACCGTCAACACCTCCAGGGCAAAGACGGCGCCGGCGATCGGGGTTCCGAAAACAGCGCCGAAGCCCGCGGCGATGCCAGACATCAGCAGGAGCCGAACTTCGCGCTGATCGAGGCGTAGCAGACGGCCGAAGGCGCTGGCGAGGCTGCCGCCCAGTTGCACGGCGGTGCCCTCGCGCCCGGCTGATCCGCCGAAAAGATGGGTAACGACGGTCGAGATCAGGATGAGCGGCGCCATCCGCAACGGCACTCCGGCGCCCGGCTCATGAATCTGCTCGACGATGAGATTGTTGCCGCCCTCGGCCGATTTCCCAAAGGAGCGATAGACCAGCGCGATGGCGAGGCCCGCGAGGGGCAGGCCGTAAAGCAGGTTCGGATGGTCGAACCGGGTCTGCGTGGCCTTGTCCAGTGCCCAGAGGAAGAGGGCGCAAAGGGAACCGACGCTCGCGGCCATCGGCACGACGATGGCGGTCCATTTGAGCAGAGCTAACGCTTGCAGGCAGCGTTGGATCAGGGCGGGCGGCGACATCATGGGCTCCGAAACGCAGTCGGAGCCTCACGCGACAGGCCATCAGTGAAGATGCCCCTCAGCCATGACTCCCCGTCCTGCAAAATTGCAGTCGAGTAGGAGTCATCAGCCTTCCGAGGCGGTTCGAGCCGAAGAACAGCTCAGGCAGAATCCATTGCCGGGCTCGCTCATAGTGCGCCGTCGCGCAGTTGGAAAATGCTGCATTGCACACAGTGTCATGCGATTAGCGCATGGAAAGGGGGGCGCTCTTGGTCCGACCGTCAATCGGGGTTCAGTCACGCTTGCGCCCCGATGCAGCGCAGACCTCGCGAGCGAGGTGCGCAATCACAGGATCCGGATCCCGGATGATGCCGCGAAGCCTGTCCCGAAATTTCGACGTGATGCTGAGATCGATCAGGACCGACAGGGCCGCGCGCCTTTTCCGCAGGTGAGATTCACTTTCCTTGCCCGGTGGGAAGGGGCTCTCAAGCGCTGTGGCCACGAGATCAGAGCGGGCCACTGCTCCGTAGCGGCGCAGGCTAGCTTGCGCGGTCAGGCGAAGTTCATCTTCGGCAAGGGCGCCAATAAACAGGGGCAGGGCGTCAAGGCGGAGAAAGGAGCCGAGTCCGACCAGGACACCCTGCAACGGGCGGTGCCGCGCGAATTCGATGAGAAGGTCGGATACCCACGCTTCACGCAACTGCGCGATGGCCCGGCCGGCGGCGCTTGCAACGACATCATCGCCAAGCCTCTCGACGGGATCGTCCGCCCGCCGCAGCGACTGCAGAAAACTTGCTAGAACATCGAAGGCCCGCAGCGCCGCCAACGCTTCAACGGCTCGGCTGCGGGGTTGAAAAAGACCGCATGGTTCGCGTGCGAATAATAGCTTTGCCAGGTCAGGCACGATCACGAGGCCGATCCCGATGGCTTCGAGAACGCCATGATCTCCGTCGTGGAGAGATCTGAGGCATTTCAAGGCACTGGCGATGCGTTGTCGCGTTGCCAGGGATTGCTCGGCCGGGGCCGCTGCCGGTCCCCCGTGTTGCCCGGGCGGTAGGAGTTTCCCAAGGCGAGGGGGCTTGCGGGGCGATTTTTGGCCAGCCCGGTTCGGTGAAACCGCCTTCACGGGCCGAAGAAGCGCGTGTCGATCTGCTCGTGGCTCATGTCCAGGCCAAGCCTCAACAGCGCGTCGCGGTGGATGTCGATCTGGAGGACGCCGAGAACGGTCAAAAGGGCGAGGACAATGTAGATCAGAAGCGGGTCTGCCGACGTATCGGCCGCCGCGTCTTGAATTCGGTTTCGATTAGATGGGTTCATGGCAAGTCTCCTGCATCTCAGAGCGTCCGCTCGCCGCAGGCTATGCCGTTGGAGTCGCTTTTAGACGTCCTCCTACGAGCGCAACCTGAGCGCTTGTAGGAGTCATCAGCCGGTTAAGGCGGTTTGGGGGGACTCCATCCCTCCTCGGCAACCTAGGTCGCGTGGACGGCTCGGTCAATGCCCGCACGATCAAGCGATCGCTGAGATTCGGGTTGCTGGAATACTTCTCCCGAATGGACCTCCTAAAGGGGAAGGTGAGTGGTTTGGCGCCCCACGGCGAGAAAGATGGGGATGGCCGCAAGCTGGGCAATGACGCAGAAGGCGATGGTTCCTGGTAGGGAAACATCATAAAGCGCACCGATCGCCACGCTGCCCAGGAACCAGAAGACACCGTAGCCAGCCGTGAAGATGCCGAATGCCGAGGCCCGGTGTTGCGCTGGCACCATCGGCGCGACAGCTGCTGGAATGATGGATTCATGGACCCCCATTCCCATGCCCCAGATCGCGGAGCCGGCGAGCGCTGTCCAGAAGCCGCCCAGGAAGACGAGGGGCGCGAACGCTGCCGCCGCAAGGGTTAGCGCGACGAGCACGGGAAAGCCGAAGCGATCATAGAGGCGGCCGAACACCAGGGAGCTCGTGCCGCTGACCGCCATTGCCACGGCATAGAAGATGGCGATCCACTCACCGGGGACGCTGTGCGTCTTGCCGAAATGGTAGGCGACCAACGGGTAATCGGCGAAGCCTGCTGCAACGAGCGCGGCCCCGGCGAGATATAGCCAAAACACCTTCGGCAAGCGCTCGCCGCCCATCTCGGGCTCCTTCGCCTCGAGATCCTGCGGCCGCGGGTAGAGTAACCGTGCCGTTGCGACAAAAGCGAGATTGATCAGGGCGGGAACGACGAGCACCGCGAAGGCTTCATGGAAACTTCCTTGCCGTGCGAGGACGAGGGCAACCAGCAGAGGGCCGAACATGGCTCCGAACTGGTCGAGTGCTTCGTGAATGCCGAAGGCGATCCCATAGCCGCCGACCTGTTTTGCCGCGTGCGACAGCATGACGTCGCGTGGCGGGTTGCGGATCGCTTTCCCGACACGCTCCAGAATGATGAGGACGGCAGCCTGCTGCCATGTCTGCGTCAGCGCGAGTGCCGGTACGGCCGCCATTTGCACCACATAGCCCAGGATGGTGATGGGCCAGAAGCGACCGGTCGCATCGGCCCATCGACCCGACACCAACCTGAGACCGTAACCCAGCAATTCGCCGAAGCCCGTCACGATCCCGACGATGGTTGCACTTGCGCCTAGGGCAAGGAGATAGGGACCTAGAATGCTTCGCGAGCCTTCATAGGTGAAGTCCGCAAAGAAGCTGAGGATGCCGACCAGCAACACGAAGCGCAGCGCTATCCTGCGCCCGCGTGCATCGAAGCCGGGCGTCCCCGCGGCATCAAGCGTCGGCGCTGTCTCATCCCGGACTTGCATCATGCTAGCTGCCCTATTCGGGGACGGCCGTAAAATCCGGCGATCCCACCTGCCATCGGCACCTTCATCGCCTCCGTAGCCCGGGGCGCGCGAGCGACCTTATGGACCGAGGAAGCGCCCGTCCGCGGGTTGGGTGCTTATGGTCACGCCGACGCCTTGCAGGCTTTCACGATGAATCTCGGCTTGGAGAATGCCGAACACGGTCAACAGGCTGATGGCAATGTAGAGGAGAAGCGGGTGTGCCGATGTCTCGCCGGTCAAGCTTCGGTTGCGATCAGTCTGGACCATGGAACAGCTCCTGCATTCTGGCGACGTCTCTCGCGCTTGCAGGTCATGCCGTTAGGTCTCGGCCATGCTCCTACGAGCGCAGTTCATGCGCTTGTAGGAGTCATCAGCCGGTTAGGGCGGTTATCGGGGGACTCCATCCCCATACGGTGAGCGACGCTACAACTTCCTCGTGCCAGCCGATAGTCCTCATCCGAGGTCAGTCAAATCGGAAATCGCGAACCCGCGGCGGATCTCCAGGGTCTATGGCTTGATGTGCGCTGTCATCAGGCCTCGGCGGTGTGTTCGTTGCGCGCTGCCGCCCAGACTTCGCGGGCGGCATCGGCGTTCATCGCGGCGATGCCGAGTCCGACGATGATGTCAGGCCAGGCCGAGGACCAAAGATAGGCCGTCACCAGACCCGCCGCGACGATCGCAATGTTCGCGATGGCGTCGTTGCGCGCCGAGAGGAAGGCCGCCTTGGTCAGGCTGCCACTGTGCGCCCGGAAGCGCGCCAGCATCAGGGCACAAGTCAGGTTGATCGCGAGGGCCCCGAGGCCGGTCAGCGTCAGGGCGACAGGTTCGGGTGGGACAAGCGTGTTGATTTTTGTCCAGACCGCCCAGAGGGTGGCGATGCCTGGAACCAGAAGAATACCTGCGAGCGCCATGCCGAGCCGGGCACGGTTGCGCACGCTCCAGCCCAGGCCGATCAGAATCAGCAGGTTGACCGAAGCATCCTCGAGGAAATCGACGCTGTCGGCGAACAGCGAAACCGAGCCGATGGCGAGCGCCACCGCGAATTCGACACCGAAATACCCGAGGTTAAGCGCAGCGACGAGCCCAACGATGCGGCGCAGCCCGGTCGGCTGGTCGGAGGATAGGGAGGTTTCGGTCATGACGTTATCTCGAAGCTGGCAAGGACGGGGTAGTGATCGGAGGCGATATCGGTCGCTGGCGTCCGAATGACTTCGTAGTGTTCTGCGTGTCGTGCCAGCGCCCGCGACGCCAGGACGAAATCGCAGCGCATGCGCGCGAACTCGGTTCCAGAGAATCCAGCGGTCGGGACGGTTGGCGCGGCGTTCTCACTGAGCTGGTGGCCGATATCGACCCATCCCGCTGCTTCGAGGCCGGCGAGGACGCTCCGATCGGCGATGGCGAGATCGTCGCCCAGGTAGCGGGCCCGGTGGTGGGGCGGAAGATCGGAAAACCCGCCCGGTTCGGGATCCCGGGGGGAAACAGAGTTGAAATCTCCGGTCAGAAGCGCGATGCGATCGGGATCGGCCTGGACCGCGAGATAGGCCGCCTCGCGCCGACGAATGGCCGCACCATTCGGGCACAGGTGGGCGCTAAAGAGGGTCAGAGGTTGCAGCGAGCGCGGTAGTGCGACCGTCAGCATCGCAAGAGCGTAATGGAAGTTGCTGCTATCGCTCTCGAATGCGATCGGCTTCAGAGGATCGCGGATGAAGATCGCCGTGTTCTGCCCGGTGCGCGGCGCGAGTGCGAGAAAGCCGCGCATGCCGATCTTGGCCTCAAAGGCATGTAGGAGCGCTGCACCGGACGCTTCGAACCCTTTGGCCTCCTGCATGAGGAAGATGTCGGGCCTGCGTTCGTTGATGAGAGCGATCTGCGCCACCATCCGGCGATCGTCCGTACCGTCGCGACCCGCAAAGAGGGTGTTGTAGCTGAGGATGGTGAGTTTCATTGCGCCATTCGCTTCATCGAGGCGGCGGACGCCGGCACTTCGACTGCGTCGCGCTGCTGGAGCCGGAGGCCAATCGTCCAACACAAGACAGCCCAGGCGGACCCGACGCACCATCCGGCAAGGACGTCGCTCGGATAGTGGACGGCAAGATAAATGCGGCTGATCCCAACCGCGACGGTCAGAATGACCGCGAGCGTCATGAAATAGGCCCTGATGTGCCGATCGGCGGTCGCCCGCGTGAGCAAGGCGCCAAGCGTCAGGAAGGTGATCGCCGATAAGGTTGCGTGGCCGCTCGGGAAGCTTGCGGTGAAGACACGGGCGGTGTGGGGGATGTCGGGGCGTGGGCGGTCGAAACCCAGCTTCAGCGCCATGCTGACCACGACCCCGCCGAGCACCGCCGCAACCATCAGCAGGGCCAAGCCCCGCTTTCCGATCAGAAGCAGGTACCCGGTCGTTGCGGCGAACAGGAAGCCCAGAAACGCGAAGCTCCCAAGTGCAGTGACATCACGGCCCGTCTCCTGGAGCCAGGCCGGACCGATGGGATCATTGCCAGCCGTCCTGAAGGCCATGAGGACCGCGGTGTCGAACCGGGCGAGATCGCCTTCCATCATCTCGCTCGCGAGAAACACGAAACAGAGCATCAGGATGATGACGAGGACGGCGCTCCGAGCGAGCGGAGGCATCGGTGGCAATGGCCCGACTGCCCGGAGCGTTTCGGGGGCGATTCCCCGGTTCTCGGGGCTCATCGCTTTCCTGCTCCCTGGATAACGCTCGACATCAGGACGCCTACGCAGCCGATGACCAGGATGAATCCGGTTCCGATTGAGGAGGCGTGGAACACGGACGAGATGATAGCCGCGGTGATGACGACGCCGAGGATCGACAAGGCGAGGAACTCGTCATCGACGAACATCCCGTAGATCTCGCTGAAGATCAGACGAAGAACGCGCATCAGGCCAACTCCTGCCGGGGACGACGGATAGCAGAGGCGAGACCGAGGCCGAGCGCCAGGAAGCCGAGCGCGAGGACGAGGATGGCGCCATCATGTCCCGGCCATTCGACGCCGAGGCCCTCACCGGTCCAGAAGACACCGAAGGCCGACAGCATGACGCCGACGCCGAACTTCAGGGTGTTCTCCGGAACACGGGCGAGCGGCTTGTGGACCATGAACCCGATCACAAGGACGAGCACACCGGCTGCGAGCGCGCCAAGGCTGGCGGGCCAAAGCAGATCTCGTCCCGCGCCGACGGCGATCACGATGAACACGACCTCGACGCCTTCGAGCACCACGGCCTTGAAGGCGGCAAGGCCAGCGATCCAGTCGAGATGGCGCTCCTCATCCCTGACGGCCTTGCTCAACTCGGCCGTTTCCTTGGCAAAGGCGAGAGCTTCGTCGTGGAGGGGGATGATGCCGCCCGAACGCAGGATAGCCTTGCGCAACCAGCGCAGACCAAAGAGCAGCAGCAGCACGCCGATGACGAGTTGCAGTCCGTGGAGGGGCACCCGATCGAGCATGGGCCCGAGCACCACCACCAGAATGGCCAGGAGACCGAGGCCAGCTGCGGTCCCGCTCAGGGCGGGGCGCCATCCCCTCACGGTTCCGACCGCGAGCACGATGGTGAAGGCTTCGACGACTTCAACCAGGGAGGCCAGGAAGGCGGCGGATACCGCCGGAGCGGCAGTGGCCCATGTCATCATGCCCGTGTCCTTTCGCGCGAAATCACTGCGGCTTTTCGTACGCGGCGGCGGGCTGGTCAGATCGCAATCTGAGTGTCACATTGGATCGACAGGCGCGCAGTCACATCTGCGTTATATATGTAACCACCGTAACAATCAAGGAGTGTCATGGCCTCGTTGGAATGGTTGCTGCTGACCTACAAGGTCCCGGCGGAACCTGCGCGCAAGCGCGTCTCGATCTGGCGCAAGCTCAAGGGCCTCGGCGCGATCTACCTCCAGGGCGGCGTCTGTCTGCTGCCGAAGACGGACGATCACTTGCGCCGTCTCAAAATGCTGGAGAACGAGATTGCCGAGGCGGAGGGCGAGGCGTTGCTGCTGGCAACCGTCGGTCTCGATCAGAAGCAGGAGGAGAAAATCATCGCCCGCTTCAACGCCGATCGCGATGACGAGTACAAGGAGTTCATTGAGAAGTGCGTGGCCTTCGAGGCGGAGATCGCCGAGGAGACACGCGTTGAGCACTTTACCTTCGCCGAATTGGAGGAAAACGAGCAGGACCTGATGAAGTTCAAGAACTGGATCGAGAAGATCCGCAAGCTCGACTTCTACAAGGCTCCGCGCGCCGAGGAGGCCGCAGAACGGTTGTCGCGTTCAGAGGCGATCCTCGACGCCTACGCTCACAACGTTTTCGCGGCGCAGGAGGAAAACAGGCCTCCGGAGGCGGCACGAGAGTGAGGATCGCGGGGGCAGGGACGAAGCCCGATGGCTCGACGTTTTTGGTGGTCTGGTCCGGCACTCGAACACTGAGCCGGGGCGCCGGGCTCGGCCGACTTACGAAGGGCCAATCTGGCCAATCCTTCCATCACCATTCGCTTCGGAGGCTAACGAAGTCACTTCTTGCGACTTGAAAGGTTGGTGAAAGCTCCGGGAGTTAAGTGACGAACCGTTACCGGCGCGCTCCAGTAAGAGAGTTGACCGGGCAAGAGGACGCAATCCAAGGGAGTCTGGCCATGCGCATGCGCGCCGTCGTTCAATCTTTCGCTTTCCTGAGTGCCCTTGCGGCTTCAACCGCAGTGCTCGCGGCCGACAAGGTGACCATCATGGTCGGCGGCTATGAGAAGCAGATCTACCTGCCCGCCAAGCTCGCTGAGAGCCTTGGCTATTTCAAGGATGAGGGTCTCGAGGTCGAGCTCCTCAACGAGGCGGCCGGCGTCGATGCCGAGAACGAGATGCTGGCCGGGGCCGTGCAGGGCGTGGTCGGCTTCTACGATCACTGCATCGACTTGCAGGCGAAGGGCAAATTCGTCGAGTCGGTCGTTCAGTTCAGCCAGGCGCCCGGCGAGGTCGAACTCGTCTCGAGTAAATATCCAGACGTCAAGTCGATGGCTGACTTCAAAGGCAAGAACCTCGGGGTGACCGGCCTCGGCTCGTCGACCAATTTCCTGACGCAGTATCTGATGATGAAGTCCGGAGTACAGCTCAGCGACTTCACCTCGGTTCCGGTCGGCGCCGGCGCGACTTTCATCGCCGCGATGCAGCAGGACAAGATCCAGGGCGGCATGACCACCGAGCCGACGATCTCGCGCCTGCTCTCCACGGGCGAGGCGCGCATCCTTGTCGACATGCGCACGATCGAGAAGACCAAGGCGGCTCTAGGGGGCACCTATCCGGCGGCGTCCCTCTATATGCAGACCGCCTGGGTCGAGAAGAACAAGCCTGTCGTGCAGAAGCTCGCGAACGCTTTCGTCAAAACGCTGAAGTACATCAACACCCACAGCGCCGCGGAGATCTCCGACAAGATGCCGAAGGACTACTACGTCGGCAACAAGGACGCCTATGTGAAGGCGCTCGCCGACGGCAAGGAGATGTTCACCGTCGACGGCGTCATGCCGCAGGGTGGGCCCGAGACGGTGCTGGCGGTGCTGTCCGGGTTCTCCAAGAACATCAAGGGCAAGCAGATCGACCTGTCGAAGACCTACACGAGCGAGTTCGTGAAGAACGCCAAGTAAGTTGGGTCGCGCCCGGCGGGCGTATCAACGGGCGGCGACCTGACGCCGCCCGGCTACTCGTTGAACCCATTTTCCGTTCACGCCGCTTTCGCGGCGAAGGAGGCCTCATGCCTGCAACCGACGTGAGCGCAAGCCCGGCGGTCGAGCTGATCAATGTCAGCCGCCGCTTCCTGACTCCGGACGGCAAGTCGATGACGGCCATCCGCGACTTCAACATGAGCGTCGGCCGCGGCGAGTTTGTCGCCGTGGTCGGCCCGACCGGCTGCGGTAAGTCGACAACGCTGAACCTCGTTACCGGTCTCGCCAGGCCGTCGAGTGGCGAAGTCCAGCTCTTCGGTGGTCCGGTCAATGGCATCGATCCCCGGATCGGCTTCGTTTTCCAGACCGATGCGCTCTTTCCCTGGCGCAGCGTCATCGACAATGTCGTGGCGGGCCCGCTCTTCCGCGGCAAACCGCGTGAGGAGGCCTATGCGAAGGCCCGCGAATGGCTGGCCCGCGTCCATCTCAGCGGCCATGAGAGCAAGTACCCGCACCAGCTCTCCGGCGGTATGCGCAAGCGCGTCTCGCTGGCGCAGACCTTCATCAACGAGCCGCAGATCCTGCTGATGGACGAGCCCTTCTCGGCGCTCGATGTGCAGACGCGGGTGATCATGCACGACGTGCTGCTCGGGTTGTGGTCCGAGGCGAAGGCTTCCGTGATCTTCGTGACCCACGATCTCGAGGAGGCGATCGCGCTGGCCGACAAGGTCTATGTGCTGACCTCCGGTCCGGCGACGGTGAAGTCGGTCTACCCTGTCGACCTGCCGCGACCGCGCGTGGTCAGCGAGATCCGCTACCAGGAAGACTTCATCGCCCTTTCCCGCACGATCTGGGACGATCTGCGCGACGAGGTCGAGCGCAGCGCCGCTCGTGACGAAACCCTGGCCGCTTGAGGAGGTTGATCATGACGGATGCAGCTCTCATCGCTGGCGTCGCATTCCGGCCCGGCACATCGGATGCCGAAATCGAGGCCGCCGCCGCCAAGGCCGCTCGGGACCGCCGCCGCAAGGTCTTGTTCTGGCGCTGGGCCATTCTCATCGTCATGCTCGGCGGTTGGGAAATTAGCGCGCGCTTCGGGGTCATCGACGAGTTCTTCTTTTCGCGCCCGAGTGCGATCTGGGACCGGCTGGTCGAATGGACGCTCGAGGGCACTTCGGAAGGACCGCTCTGGCTGCATCTCTGGGTGACGATGGAGGAGGCTCTAACTGGCTTCGCGACGGGGTCGGTGGCCGGAATTGTTATTGGCATCGCGCTTGGACGTAACCAGTTCCTGTCCGACATCTTCTCGGTCTACATCAAGCTGATCAACTCGGTGCCGCGTGTGGTCCTCGCGCCGATTTTCATCATGATCTTCGGGCTCGGCCTCGCTTCCAAGGTGGCCCTGGCCTTCGTGATGGTGTTCTTCGTGGTCTTCTCGAATGCCTTCCAGGGTGTCCGCGAGGCGGACCGCAATCTGATGGCCAATGCGCAGATTCTCGGCGCCAAGGGCTGGCAACTGACCCGCTCGGTGGTGATTCCTTCGGCCATGAGCTGGATCTTCGCCTCGCTGCATGTGAGTTTCGGCTTTGCGATCATTGGCGCAATCGTGGGCGAGTTCGTTGGCTCCCGCCATGGCATCGGCCTGCTGATCAACATCGCCAAGGGCACCTTCGACTCCGCCGGGATGTATGCCGCAATCGTGGTCATCATGATCGTGGCGCTGGCCGCCGAATATGTGATGACCCTGGTCGAGAACCGCCTGGCGACCTGGCGACCCGCGCCCCTGCAGGATACTCACTGAGATCGATCCTGTGGCGGATCTTCATGATCCGCCACAGGCAGCCTGACGTCGACGCGCAGACCCGAGCCGCGGGGTCTGTCGGAAAGTTCGACCGTGCCGCCATGGGCCGCGACGATTTCCCGGACGATCGCAAGCCCGAGGCCTGTTCCTTCGACGGTCGATGGCGCGAGACGGTGGAAGCGCTCGAGCACGCGCTCCCGTTCTTCCAGCGGGATGCCCGGGCCGTCATCCTCCACGATCAACTGCACGTTGCCATTGACGCGGGTGAGGCTGACTGCGACCGAGCCACCATTCGGAATATGGCGCAGCGCGTTGTCGACGAGATTGAGGACGAGCTCGCGGAGCAGCGTAACATGGCCAACCACCGGCAATGGATCGGCCTCGTCGTCGAAGGACAAATCGATGGCCCGATCGAAGGCAATGCATGCAAGGCTTTCAAGCGCTGAACGCGCGACCCCACGAAAATCGATGAGTTCCTTGCGTAGCGCGGCCCCGCCTGGCTCCGCGCGTGCCAGAACGAGAAGCTGATTGACCAGCCGGCTCATGCCGTCGACGCCGCTGTCGATCGCGGTAAGGGCCTCCGTCTTGCCTTCCTGCGTTTCGTCGCGAAGCCCCATCGCAGCCTGCGTCTTGAGCACCGTGAGCGGAGTGCGCAACTGGTGTGAGGCATCGGCGATGAAGCGCCGCTGCAACGCGATGTAACCCTGGACTCGTGAGAAGGCCTGGTTGAGTGCGTCGATGAGCGGCCTGAGTTCGCTCTGGACGTCGTCGCGCCGCAGCGCTTTGAGCGATCCCGGATCGCGCGTCCGCAATTCGCTGCGGAGCCGCAGCAGCGGGGCCAGTCCGCGATGCAGTCCGAACAGCGTCAGAAGCGCTGCGATGCCGACCAGGATGATCTGGTCGCGTAGCGAAGCCCGCCAGATCTCACTGATCAGCCGGTCCCGCCCGTTCAGCGTCGTCGCGACGATGACGAGAGCATTGCCGCCAGCAGTCTTCGAGATCACCGGTTGGGCTAGGGCAACAGCCCGGATCGCGTCATTGCGGAAACGGGCATCGAAATAGACGGGCTGGAGATCGTTCGGCGGCGCGGGTGGTGGGGCGACGTCCGGAAATCCCGCGATCAGCTCCCCGGAGGGTGCCATCACGCGATAGATCACTCGATCGCGATCTGGTGAGGCGAACATTTCCAGCGCCGAGGGTGGGATCAGGGCTTCGACCCTCCCGTCGGTTTCCTTAACCTGCTCGGCGATGACGCGTGCCGAGGCGAGAAGCGTTCGATCGGCAATCAGGTCGGCTATGGTTTCGGCATTGTGATAGGTGATCCAGCCGTTGAAAAGCACGACGCCCCCAAGCGGGACCAGCAACCATCCCAGCAGTTCGCCCCGAAGGCTTCTAGCCACAGCTTTTCCTCAGTGCGTAGCCGAGCCCGCGTAACGTGCCGATGGTGACCTTACCAGTCCCGAGCTTCTTGCGGACGCGGTGGACATAGATCTCAAGCGCATTGTCCGTCACCTCATCATTGAAGCCGAAGACCGTTTCGGTCAGTGCGGCTTTGGAAACCACCCGGCCGGATGCAAGCACGAGCGCCTCGAGCACGCTGTATTCGCGCGCCGTCAAATCGAGTGGCGAGCCGTCGAGCGAAAAGCGTCGTTCACCCGTTTCCAGGACGAGCGGCCCGAAAACGACCTGAGATGTCCGGTTATCCTGTCGTCGGCGCAACTGGGCGCGAATGCGTGCTTCGAGTTCGAGGGGATCGAACGGCTTCACGAGATAGTCGTCGGCACCGGCATCAAGCCCTGCAACACGGTTCGATACAGCATCGCTTGCCGTCAGGATGATCACGGGGGTCAGGCCGCTCTTCTGCCTGAACCGCTTCAGCACCTGCAGACCCGCCATTCCTGGCAGACCGAGATCAAGAATGATCAGGTCATACAGTTGGGTCGCCAATGCGGTGTCCGCGTCGGCACCGTCATGTACCGCGTCGACGACATAGCGACTCTTACGTAGCAGACGGGAGAGCCAGTCGGAGAGTTCGCGATTATCCTCGATCAGCAGGATGCGCATCTATGAAGAATCCGCTGAGGAAGCATAAGCTAGGCGCAGCCCAACGACCTTCGGCACCTTAGCGGACTTAACTACATTGGCGAAGCTTCTCGTCGCGGATGGCTGACGCGGTTTGCCGAGCATCGCAGGCCGGTTCCACTCAAGGGGTAGGCGGAGGAGCTTTGAAATACCGTTCGATAGCGCGCCGAGTTAAATCGGCTTCATCCTCTGCGATTGGTATGAGGCTTACGACGATATCGGCGAGCCGCAGCCGCCCTGTTTCAACATCGACATTCTCTTTCAGCGAGTCTTTGACCTGATGCCAAGCTCGATCAAGTGCGGCCTCTGCTCGTGCAACGTCGACGGGGTCGTTTAGAGAGGAGAATATCATTTCTTCGCTCGCGTTCGATGTGGCAGTTTGGCTCTGCTTGCCACAGTTGCATTCTAACGAGCGCTCGGACCTAGTGGTAGAGCACTCTAACGTTAGCGCTATCACGCAGTCACTGCTCAATTGCGCGCAAATCGGGTGATGACGGTTTACTCCGCCGACCGAGCTCGCATCAATTCTGCAACAAATGACTTAACTAGCCTGGTTTTCTGCGAGTCAGGCCGGAATAGAAGGATGCTTTTGAAGTACACGGCTGGTTCGAAGGGGCGAAATTCCAAGCCTCGAATTGCGAAGCCCTCTGCAGCTGCCGGATTTGTGATCCCGATCCCGACGCCGCTGAGAGCCAACGCGCATAGCGTTCCAGAACTAGGTGTCTCGGCGATAATTTTCGGCACCACTCCTTCGGCTTGAAGGATCGCATCAAGGCGACGACGAGCACGATCCTCTGGCGCTAGGGCGATGAAGCGGACGCCATCCAAGTCCTTCGGTGAAATTGCAGATTTGCTTGCCAGCGCGTGCCCGGGAGGCAACGCGCAAACCGCCCTTACGCTCGCGAAAGCCTGGTGTTCGAGCCCAGTAAGGTCGACCTCGTCAGCTGCAAGTCCGATATCAAAACCTCCGGTACTTACGAGTTCTCTGACCACCGACGAGGCATGAATCTGAAGGTTGACGGCAATCTCGGGCTGCTTTTGGTGGAACTTGTAAATCGCGCGGGGGACCAGCGTTGCGCCCAGCGCAGCCAGACTGGCGATTCTGAGCGAGCCAGCTCCGAAATCTCTGATGCGAGCGGCTTCGGCTCGGATGCGATCCAGACCAACGAAGCTCTTTTCGACCTCGTTTAGCAGCATCTGCGCTTCAGGCGTGGTGACAAGCCGTCCCTTGATCCGCTCAAAGAGAACGAACCCAACTCCCTTTTCCAGTTCGGCGATCGTCCGGCTCACAGCGGGCTGGGTGATGTCGAGCAATTCGGCCGCCCTAGACGCAGAGCCGCTCAGCATCACCGCGCGAAAGGTCTCCAACTGCCGATAGTTCAATGCGAGCCTCCTATCAGATTCAGGCATAGAATTATGCCGTGAAGTCAGTTGTTTTCATACGATCGTCGCCTACGGTTTGTCCAACTTCGAGGACGCCCATGCACGATCTAACGCTCTGTGTTCATCACCCGGCTGTTTCCCATGACGGCTTTGCCAGCCTTGCAGTACCGACGTATCGGGCGTCCACGATCGTCTACGACGACGCAGAATCCTTCGCGCGCAGAAAGCAGCGCGGTCCTGACGGTTACAGCTATGGCTTGCAGGGAACGCCCACGACGCGAACCCTTGAGGCACAGATCACCGCTTTGCATGGCGGTGTCCGGACGGTGCTGGCACCGTCGGGCCAAGGGGCCGTGGCGCTGGTAATGTTGGCCGTTCTGGTTCCCGGAGACCACGTTCTTATTCCGGATACCGTCTACCCGCCCGTCCGAGATTTTTGCATCAATTACCTCGCTCCACGGGGCATAACGTTTACCGCCTACGATCCTCTCCTTGGAGAGAAGATCGGTTCGGTTATCGATGATCGAACTCGTTTGATCTGGGTCGAGTCGCCAGGTTCTGGAACGATGGAGGTCCAAGACCTACCTGCGATCAGCCGTGTAGCGAAGGCCAGGGGTGTTCTCGTCGGCTGCGACAACACCTGGGCGAGCCCGCTTCTGTTCAAGCCGCTGGCCCATGGCGCGGACTTCGTAGTCGAAGCCCTAACCAAATATGTAGGGGGGCATTCGGATCTCTTGCTCGGTTCCGTGACTGTCGCGGACCTCGGATTGCGTCAGAAGCTCAAGGACACTCTGCGTCTTCTCGGCATCGGCGTTTCGCCGGACGAGGTTTCCTTAGCTCTGCGCGGGATCGAAACCATGGGCCTACGCATGGCCCATACAGGCCGTGTCGCCGAAGAGTTCGCTCGCCGGCTCAGCAATCAGCCTTCTGTCGAGCGCGTGCTCCATCCCGCATTGCCCGGATGCCCTGGGCACGATGTGTTCAAGCGCGATTTCAAGGGCGGCAGCGCGGTGTTCAGCATCGTTTTGAAGCCCGGTGCCGAGCGTCACCTCGATGCTGGGCTGAGCGCTCTGAATGTATTCGCCCTGGGCGCCTCATGGGGTGGGACGCGCAGTCTCGTGGCTCCAATGGCGATCAAAGAGGGCCGCACGGCCACCGTGTGGGCGAGCGAGGGGACTGTCCTTCGCATCAGCATCGGCCTCGAGGATCCGGACGAGCTTTGGAGTGACCTTGAGAAGCTTCTGGGTGCGCTGGAACTGCCCAACGCAAAAGTCGCCTAAACGCCAACCACCAAAAAAGGGGAAGAAACATGAAATTCTTGAATAGCGCTCGGAACTGGGCGGCCTGTGCCGCGGCGGTTGGCTCGCTCACCGCAATGGCAACGGCGGCTCACGCGCAGCAGACCGTCGAGCAGATCAAGCAGCGGGGGTTCGTGATCTGTGGCGCGAGCCAAGGAAATGTCGGGTTTTCCGCGCCGGACCAAAGCGGTGCCTGGAAAGGCCTCGACGTCGATACCTGCCGCGCAATCGCGGTTGCGATCTTCGGCGACAAGGAAAAGGCGCGCTTTGTGCCCTTGTCGGGCTCTCAGCGTCTCACTGCCCTACAGACCGGCGAGATCGATGTGTTGCCTCGCACCACGACGTGGACGCTGCGACGCGATGCGAACGGGCTCAACTTCTCGTTCCCCAACTACTATGAGTACGACGCGTTCTTGCTCCCAAAGAAGCTCGGCGTCACCGAGACAAAGCAGATGAAGGGCGCATCCGTGTGTCTCCAAACGGGCTCGACCACTGAGGTCACCGTTGCGGACCTGTCTCGTGAATTCAAGCTCGATCTCAAACCAATTCTCTTCGATAACGTGCCCGCTACCCGACAGGCATTCTTCGGAGGGCGCTGCGATGCGTTGATCTCCGATGCTTCGGCGCTCGCAACCGCCCGGGCGACGCAAACCAAGAATCCGGATGACTACGTGATCGTCCCGGCCAGCGGTCATTACGAGGCTTTGGCGCCGTCCGTCAGACATGGTGACGATCGCTTCTACGACATCGTCAAGTGGTCATTCCAGGTCCTGATCGCGGCAGAAGACCTCGGCGTTACGCAAGCCAATGTCGATGATCAGCTCAAGTCGAACGATCCTAGGGTCCAGCGCTTCCTCGGCGTCGAGCCGGGGAACGGTCAGGCGCTGGGGCTGGATGAGAAATGGGCTTACAACATCATCAAGCAGCTCGGAAATTACGGCGAGATCTTCGACAAGCACATTGGCCAGAACAGTCCGATCAAGCTCGATCGCGGACCGAACAAGCTTCACAAGGACGGCGGGCTGATGTTCCCGCTCGTGTTCAACTAGTCCACCAGGACAGCGGGAGAGGCATCGCCTCTCCCGACGAGCGCGAGGGCGCGTCATGTTTCGTTTTTGGTTCGATCGCCGTGTTCGTTCTGCCGTTTGGCAAGCCGCGATCCTTGCGGCCTTCCTGGCGGCGATTGCCTGGCTGACGGCAAACACTCTCGACAATCTGGCGCGCCGTGGAATCCAGACTGGCTTCGGCTTTCTGACAAGGCCCGCGCGCTTCCCGATTTCAGAAGGCTTTCTCGCTTATGAGCCCACGCAAACATATCTGCGGGCATTCGCGGTCGGCCTTCTGAACACGATCTATGTGTCCGTGCTCGCGATCGCCGCCGCAATGGTGATCGGGTTCGTCATCGGACTGGCGCGTCGCTCCCTCAATCCGCTTGTGCGCGGCGTTGCTGCAAGCTTCGTCGAAGCGATGCGAAACACGCCCCTCGTGGTTCAATTGCTGTTCTGGTACGCGGTCCTCACGATCGGGTTGCCGTCGCCTCGCGCGGCGTTGGAGCCTGCCCCGGGGCTGTTTCTTTCGCTGCGAGGACTCTTCTTCCCTTGGCCCATCTTAAGCGGATGGGCGATCCCGGCCTGGATTGCGCTCGCGGCGGTCGCTCTCTCCGTCGGCGCGGCCTGGTTCGGACGGACGGCTGGTCGGGTCCCGATTCCGCCTCCACGGGTAATTGCGCTCGGAGGCTTGGGCCTGGCAGCGGCCTCCGGCTGGGTGGTTGGTGCGAGCGTGAGTTTCGATCGGCCTGCTTTGCAGGGGTTCAACTTCTCTGGCGGTGCGACTCTGACCCCGGAGTTCATGGCACTGATGCTGGGACTTGTGCTCTACACATCCGCCTTCATCGGCGAGATCGTCCGGAGCGGCATCGACGCCGTTCCGAAAGGGCAGTGGGAGGCCGCGCGGTCGCTGGGCTTGCGGGAGCCGCGGATCCTCTGGCTGGTCATTCTCCCTCAGGCCGTACGGTTGATGGTGCCGCCGATGACGAGCCAGTTCCTGAACGTTGTAAAAAACACGACCCTGGCGCTGGCCGTAGGCTATCCCGACTTTGCTTCCGTCATAGCCACGACGATCAATCAAACCGGCCAGGCGATCGAAGGCGTGCTGATTCTGATGGCGGTCTACCTGGTGATCAGCCTGTCCGTCTCGGCGCTGATGAACGGGTACAACAAGCGCATCATGCTGGTGACGCGATGACGGTTGCGGATTTCTCCTTGGAACAAACCTCTCCGGCGAGGTCGGGCGAAAAGACAGCCAGGCCCCCGGAGCGGCGCATGTCGCCTCTTTCGGTGCTGTTCGGCAGCTTGGGCAGTGCGGTGCTGACGATCGCACTCGGTGCGGTCCTGATCCTCGTGCTGCCACGCATCATCCAATGGGGTGTGATCGACAGCGTCTGGAGCGCAAACGACGGCGCGGCTTGCCGCGAAGCTACAGGAGCGTGCTGGGCGTTCCTGCGGGCCAAGTTCCGGCAGATCACCTTCGGGATCTATCCCCCCGATCAGCAGTGGCGGCCGTTCTTGGCGATGATCCTGCTGTTCGCTTGCATCCTCTGGAGCCTGCCACCCCGCAACTGGGGACGAAGCTTGCTCGTCCTTTGGGCCACTGCCATCGCGGCCTTCCTCATCCTGATGCAGGGTGGGATGTTCGGTCTAGCTCTGGTGCCCAGCGCTTACTGGGGCGGTTTGCCGGTGACGCTGATCCTAGCAGTCTCCGCCCTCGGCATCGGCTTCCCGCTCGGCATTGTGCTCGCGCTCGGCCGGCGTTCTGCGATGGCCGTTCCCCGCATCCTCTCAACCGGTCTGATCGAGATCATCCGCGGATTGCCACTGGTCAGCCTGCTCTTCATGTCGTCGATCATGCTGCCCATCATGCTTCCGGATGGGATGGCGATCGATAAGCTCGCTCGGGCTGGCGTGGCTCTCACCATTTTCTCAGCGGCCTATCTCGCGGAGATCGTGCGTGGCGGCTTGCAAGCCGTGCCTGCCGGACAAGAGGAAGCATCTCGGGCGCTAGGTTTGAGCTGGGGCCAGGCCATGCGCCTGGTCGTCCTGCCCCAGGCCCTTCAGAAAGTGATCCCACCCCTAACCAACACGATCATCGTGATGGTCAAGAACACAGCCCTGGTTCTCGTGGTCGGACTTTTCGACCTACTCAGCTCCGGCAAGGCAGCGCTCACCGATCCGGCCTGGCCCAGCCCCTTCACGGAAACCTACCTTTTCATCGCCGCGATCTACTTCGTGATGTGCTTTGGGATCTCGCGATACAGCGCCTTCCTGGAACGAAGGGCGAGTATCGGGACGGCACGCTGACAACCGCGAAAGCGACAAGGAGCTTTTCATGAACGTAAGCGTGAATGTGCTTGGATCCAGCGCCTCCGACGCCGTCGGAATGATCGGCGTCAACAAGTGGTATGGCGAGTTCCACGTCCTACGCGACATCAACCTGAAGGTCGGCCGCGGCGAGAAGCTCGTGATCTGCGGCCCGTCGGGCTCGGGCAAGTCGACGATGATTCGCTGCATCAACCGCCTGGAAGAGCACCAGAAGGGCCAGATCATCGTCGACGGCACGGAACTTACCAACGATCTGAAGAAGATCGACGAGATCCGCCGCGACGTCGGCATGGTCT
>NZ_MKSQ01000025.1 GCF_001898115.1 Allobosea sp. 67-29
TGCCGTGCTTCGCATAAACTCATTGAGACAGAGGCTGAACGAAAGTGAATGTCACGCAACTTCACGATCTACCGACCCCAAACTCATACCCCCGCCCCCTCGGGCATTACCAGAAACCATCATTAATTCAATAGGTTACCGCATGCGACGCGGTTGATCCACAATCACCCGTCCGGCGATCCGACTCCGTCAGGCGCCGACATGCGGATGACGCGCGAGCTCGTCGATATCGCGAAGCCGCTCGGCATCGCGATCCACGACCACATCATCGTCGGCCGCGACGGCCACGCCAGCTTCCGCAGCCTCGGCCTGTTCGACGAGTGAAGGGACGGGCGCGGCATGGCGCAGATCGCGATCAAGCGGGTTTACGAGCCGGCCGTTCCACAGGACGGCACCCGCATCCTGGTGGATCGGCTCTGGCCGCGGGGCGTCGCCAAGGACCGGATCGACCTCTGGCTCCGCGATCTCGCGCCGAGCGATGCGCTGCGTCGCGAATTCCACGGCCATCCGGAGCAGTGGGAGACCTTCCGCGCCGCCTATGCGGTCGAGCTCGGCAGCGCCCCGGCCCAGGCCACCCTCGCCATCTTGAGGGACACGATCGCCGCCGGCCCGGTGACGCTGCTCTATGCGGCGAAGGAGGAGGTCCGCAACAACGCCGAGGCCCTGCGACTTTGGCTTGCCGGCCACGGCTTTCCCAAGCCCTGACCGCAAGATTGCTTTCGCGCAGCTCAGCCGAGTTCCTGGGCGAGCCCGATGAGAAGCCCTTCGGGTCCGCGGATGTAGCAGAGCCGATAGGCGCCCTTGTACTCGACGATTTCCCCTACGAGCTTCGCCCCGTGCGGACGGAGCCTTTCAAGCGTTTCGTCGAGGTCGTCCACCGCGAACATGACGCGCAGGTACCCCAGAGCGTTGACGGGCGCGCGTCTATGATCTGCGACGACGGGCGGCCTGATGAAACGGGAGAGCTCAAGCCGGCTGTGGCCGTCCGGCGTGCGCATCATGGCGATCTCGACGTGCTGATCGCCCAGTCTGGTGACGCGCCCGGCCCATTCTCCCTCGACCGTGGCCCGCCCTTCGAGCTCGAGCCCGAGGTCACGAAAGAAATCGATCGTCCCGCCGAGATCTTCGACGACGATTCCGACGTTATCCATTCGCTTGAGCGCCATACTCCAACCTCCAACATGCCGCCTGGTCCAACAACAGAGGCATGAGCTGCCCCGATCTCGGCGGCCATCCAGGCACGATTCCCCCCCGTTCGCATCAGAAGCTTGAGTGATGGGTCATCTCAAACCCTCTCGGCGCTCAGTTGAACCTTGGACCATCCGCCAAGCCTGCAAGCCCTAGGCTGCACAACGAATAGGCAGCCTTGCCCGTTCGGCTGCCCCTTCCCCCTCTTCCCGAACGCCAGCGAATGCGCATAGGCTGACGGAAAGGGAGAAGACAGCCGCATGGTTGCGTTCGATGAGATGACCGGCTCGGGGCATGAGTTGAGGCCGGCCTATGACGCGCTCGACCGCTGGCTGAAGGAAGCCCCACCCGAGATGCTGGCCCTGCGGCGCTCCCAGGCGGAACTGTTCTTCCGGCGCATCGGCATCACCTTCGCGGTCTATGGCGACGAGGAATCCACCGAGCGCCTGATCCCCTTCGACATCATCCCGCGCGTGCTCACCAAGCCGGAATGGACCAAGCTGGAAAAGGGCCTGCGCCAGCGCGTCACTGCGCTCAACATGTTCCTGGCCGACGTCTACGGCCCGAAGGAATGCCTGAAGGCCGGCATCATCCCGCCCGATCTGGTCTACCGCAACGCCTGCTACCAGCTCGAAATGGTCGATTTCAAGGTGCCGCACGGCGTCTATTGCCACATCGCCGGCATCGACGTGGTCCGGGTCGACGCCGACACCTTCTACGTGCTCGAGGACAATGCCCGCACGCCCTCCGGGGTCTCCTACATGATGGAGAACCGCGAGGTGATGCTCAGGCTCTTCCCCGAGCTCTTCGCCATGCACCGCGTGGCGCCGGTCGACAACTATCCCGACCAGCTGCTGGCGACCCTGCGCTCGGTCGCGCCGCGCAGCGCCCCTTCCGACCCCACGATCTGCCTGCTGACGCCCGGCCAGTATAATTCGGCCTTCTACGAGCACTCCTTCCTGGCCGACAAGCTCGGCGTCGAACTGGTCGAGGGTTCCGACCTGCTGGTCAGGGATGACGTCGTCTACATGCGGACCACGCAGGGGCCGAAGCGCGTCGACGTGATCTACCGGCGCATCGATGACGACTACATCGACCCGCTCGTCTTCCGCAGCGATTCCGTGCTCGGCGTCCCCGGCATCATCGGCGCCTACAAGGCCGGCAACGTCACGCTGGCCAACGCGGTCGGCACCGGCGTTGCCGACGACAAGGCGGTCTACAGCTACATGCCGGAGATCGTGAAGTTCTACACCGGCGAGGAGCCGATCCTGAAGAACGTCCCGACCTTCCGCTGCCGCGAGCCCGAGGCCAATGCCTATGTGCTCGACAATCTCGAGAAGCTGGTGGTCAAGGAGGTCAACGGCTCCGGCGGCTACGGCATGCTGGTCGGTCCGCACGCCAACAAGGCGCAGATCGAGACCTTCCGGCGCAAGCTCAAGGCGAGCCCCGAGGGCTTTATCGCGCAGCCGACGCTGGCGCTCTCGACCTGCCCCACCTTCGTCGCCTCCGGCGTCGCGCCACGCCATGTCGACCTGCGCCCCTATGTGCTCTCCGGCGCCAACGGCATCTCCTGCGTGCCGGGCGGGCTGACCCGCGTCGCGCTCAAGGAAGGCTCGCTCGTCGTCAATTCCAGCCAGGGCGGCGGCACCAAGGACACCTGGGTGCTCGACGCATGACGGACACCGGCTGCCGACCCGCCCAGTCCCGCACATCGCCTGCCACGCTGCGGAAAGGCCTTCGCTAACCATGCTCTCGCGCACCGCAGACAGCCTCTACTGGGTCTCCCGCTATGTCGAGCGGGCCGAATACCTCGCCCGGATCCTCGACGCCACGACCCGCCTCACCAACCTGCCCTCGACCTATGGCGGCGCCGGCACCGAATGGCAGAGTGCAGTGTCGACCGCCGGCTGCGAGGATGAATTCGCCGCCGCCTATGGCGAGGCCAACGAGCGCAATGTCTGCGACTTCCTGACCTTTCACCCCGACAACCCGTCCTCGATCCGCAACTGCCTCGCCCAGGCGCGCTCCAACGCCCGTGCCGTGCGCACCGCGCTGACCTCGGAGATGTGGGACGCGCTCAACGGAGCCTGGCTGGAGCTCCAGCGCTTCGAGAAGAAGCGCATGGATCGCGAGGAATTCGCCCGCTTCCTCGACTGGGTGAAGAACGTCTCGCTGGTCTTCGACGGCTCGGCCTACCGGACGATGCTGCGCGACGACGGCTACTGGTTCTCGCGGCTCGGCGTCTATATCGAGCGCGCCGACAACACCGCCCGCATCCTCGACGTGAAGTATCATGTGCTGCTGCCGGCCAACGAGCAGGTCGGCGGCTCGCTCGACTATTTCCAGTGGACCACGGTGCTGCGCGAGGTCTCGGCGCTGACGGCCTATCACTGGGTCTATCGCGAGGCGGTGAAGCCGATCCTGATCGCGGACCTGCTCATCCTGAACCGCCGCATGCCACGTTCGCTGGCCGCCTGCTACGAGAGCATCTCGCGCTTCCTCGACTCCCTCGGTGACGCCTACGGCCGTCAGGGCCCGGCCCAGCGCCAGGCCCGCAAGACGCTGGCGAATCTCAACAACACCCGCATCGAAGGCGTCTTCCAGCACGGGCTGCACGAGTTCATCGAGGATTTCATCACCGAGAACAACGGCCTCAGCAACACCATCTTCGAGCAATATCTGCAGTGACCCGCCCGCCTCGCCCGACGCGGGCAGGCCGACAGAACAACAGCGCCGCGCGCGAAATGGCCGACGACCCATGCGGATCAGGATCTCCCACGCGATCAGCTACGAATATGCCGAGCCGGCGCGCCACATCACGCAGATCCTGCGCCTGACGCCGCGCGACCATGACGGCCAGCATGTCATGTCCTGGCGGATCGAGCCCGGCATCGACGGCCGGCTGCGGGCCGGCCAGGACGCGCATGGCAATATCGTCCACACATTCTATGCCGACGGGCCGATCTCGGCGCTGGCGATCCGGATCGATGGCTTGATCGAGACGACGGACCTTGCCGGCGTCGTCCGCGGCGGGCTGGAGCGCGTGCCGTGCGACGTCTACCGGCGCGACACGCTGCTCACCGCACAGGACGATGCGCTGCGTGCCTTCGCCGAGGAGGCCGCAGCCGGCGCCGGTACGCCGCTCTCGCAGATGCATGCGCTGATGGCGGCGCTCGGCGAGCGCATGACCTGCCTCGACGCCAGCGGGCGCACCGGCGTCGGAGCACCGGCGGCTTTCGCGGCGGGAGATGCGATCGCACAGGACATCGCCCATGTCTTCATGGCCTGCGCCCGCCATCTCGGCCAGCCGGCCCGCTATGTCTCCGGCTACGTCGCGCAGCAGGACGGGCTGACGAGCGGCAGCGGCGCGCACGCCTGGGCCGAGGTCCATCTCGACGACTACGGCTGGATCGGCTTCGACTGCGTCAACGGGCTGTGCCCCATCGACACCCATGTCCGTGTCGCGGTAGGTCTGGACTTTGCCGATGCGGCTCCCGTCAGGGGCTCGCGCCAGGGCGGTGGCGGCGAGAGCCTCAATGTCGTCGTCACGGCACGGGAAGCCGGCCGGCAGGCCAGCCAGTAGCCGAGCCCGCCGGCGCCTCGGCCAGGCGATTGAAGGATCGAGACCTTGACCTATTGCGCCGGAATCCTCGTGCAGGACGGGCTGGTGATGATCGCCGACACCCGGACCAATGCCGGGCTCGACGACATCTCGACCTTCCGCAAGCTCCATGTCTTCTCCTGGCCCGGCGACCGCAGCTTCGGGCTCACCACGGCCGGCAATCTCTCGATCACGCAATCGGTCGTCAGCTTCCTCCACGAGGGCCTCGCGAACCCGGAAACCGGCGAGGTCGAGACGCTGCAGAACGCGACCAGCATGTTCCGGGCCGCGCAGCTCGTCGGCCGCTGCGTCCGCCACGTCCGCGACGTCGACGGGCCGGCGCTCGAGGAAGCCGGCCTGAAATTCGAGATGTCCATGCTGTTCGGCGGGCAGATCAAGGGCCAGCCGATGCGGCTCTTCATGATCTACAGCGCCGGCAACTTCATCGAATGCGGCATCGACGCGCCCTTCCTGCAGATCGGCGAGCACAAATACGGCAAGCCGATCCTCGACCGCGCCGTCACCTTCAAGACCCATCTCTACGATGCGCTCAAGGTCGGCCTGATCTCGATGGATTCGACCATGCGCTCCAATCTCGGCGTCGGCCTGCCGATCGACCTCATCGTCATGCGCCGCGACGCCGACGACTTCGAGCTCAACCATCGCATCGAGGCAGGAGAGCCCTATTTCCACGACCTCCGCGAGCGCTGGTCAGCTGCGCTCAGGGCCGCCCACATGGCCATCCCGCGCCCGCCCTACGGGCAGGGCCCGACATGACATCGCGGGCAAATCGGCGGGCCGAGGCAACGGGATGTCAATCTTTCGGCAGTTAGGTCGCAGGGAAGGACCGAAGCCGGACATCGAATGTCTCAGACTGCCAGCGCGAAGATGACGAATGCGGGTTCATCCGCTCGCATGTTCGCGAGCACCGTGGCGACGCTCGGCTGCGCCTTCCTGCTGCTCATGGCTGCGGGCGCGGCCGTGGTGATCGCGATCACCCGCGAGGCCAACCAGCTCGAGGCCCAGCGCCAGCGCGAGCGCATCGAGGCGGCTTTCAACACCCAGACCCGCTCGAGCGAGCTGCGGCTGGAAAGGCTGGTGATCGCCGGCGATTTCCAGGAGACCCTGCGCGGCCCGGCGCCGCGTGCGGGCCTCCAGCTCGCCTTCGCGCGCCTCCATGCCCAGTTCGCCGAGTTCGACGGAGCCTATGTGGTTTCGCGCCCCGGAACCGTCCTGGCCGGGCTGGAGGGGAACGCGCCCGCCGGCCAGGCAGGCTATGACGGGCTGCGCCACTTCAGCGAGTTCATTCCCGGCGGCGACAGCCAGGCCGCCCTGCTCGATCCGGCGCCGAACCGGAACTCGACCTGGTCCACCATTGCCAGCAACGGCAGCGATACCATCCTGCTCATGGTGATCGATCTCTCGCGGATCGCCACCCCGGTCGTATCCCCGGATCTCGGGCCACTCTCCTTCGTCGCCTATCGGCGCCTGTCCGGCACGATGCTGGCCGAGCTCGCGGACGGCTATCGCGTCGCGGGCATGCGGCTGGTGGAGAAGCCGCCGGCCGACCCGCTGTCGAGCCTGCCCATCCCGGCACCCGACGCGTCGGTCAGCACCTGGCTGACCTGGACGCCGGGCCGGCCCGGCGACATCATGCTGGAGCGGTTTCTCTGGGCGCTGATCGCGGTCGGGTTGCTGTTCTCGGGCATCATTGTCTTCGCCGTGCAGCGCCTGCGCTCGGCAGCAGTGCAGATCACGCTGCGCGAGCAGGAGATCCAGCGTCTGGCGGGACAGGACGAGCTTTCCCGGCTGCCGAACCGCCGCAGCTTCGACCTCACCTTCGACCAGGCCCTGGCGGGGCTTGATCGCGAGCATGGCGGCCTTGCCGTCATCCTGATCGACCTCGACCGCTTCAAGGCCGTCAACGACACCTATGGCCATACGGCGGGCGACGACCTCATCCGTCAGGTCGCCAACAGGCTGCTCGGCGTGGTCCGGGCGAGCGATACCGTGGCCCGCCTCGGCGGCGACGAATTCGGCATCCTCCAGGCGGACGCCTCGCCGGCCGACAGCGCCGCGCTGGGCGAGCGCATCCTGGCGACCCTCACCGCGCCCTTCGCCGTCATGGGCGTCGAAGTGACGATCGGCTGCTCCGTCGGCATCGCCGTGGCGCCGCGCGACGGCACGGACCGCGAGACCCTGCTGCGCCTCGCCGATACCGCCCTCTACGAGGCGAAGAACAGCGGCCGGAACCGCTTCTCCTTCTTCGAGCCGCAGATGAACCGCTCGCTGCAGGTCAAGCGCATGGTCGAGGACGACCTGCGCAACGCCATCGAGCGCGACGAGCTGACGCTGCACTACCAGCCCCAGGTCTCGATCGACGGCGCCACCATTATCGGCGTCGAGGCGCTGGTGCGCTGGCCGCATCCGGTGCACGGCATGATCCCGCCATCGGAGTTCATCACCATCGCCGAGGAGCGCGGCCTCATCGTGCCGCTCAGCGAATGGGTGCTGCGACGGGCCTGCCGCGAGGCGAAGCGCTGGAAGGGCATCCGCCTGGCGGTCAACGTCTCGCCGATCCAGTTCCGGCACAAGGATTTCGTCGCCAACGTCATCCGGATCATCGAGGAGACGAACTTCGATCCGGCCCAGCTCGAGCTCGAGCTGACGGAAGGCGTGCTGATCGAGGACGCCGACGCCGCCGAGACGGCGATGATGGACATCCGTGCCCATGGCGTCGGCCTGGCGCTCGACGATTTCGGCACCGGCTATTCCAGCCTGATCTATCTGCGCCGCTTCGCCTTCGACAAGATCAAGATCGACCGCACCTTCCTGGAATACATGGAGGAGGCCGGCGAATCCGCGATCCTCGTCCACTCCATGGCACATCTGGGCCGCGCGCTCGGCCTGCGCGTCTGCGCCGAAGGTGTCGAGACGGCCGAGCAGCACCGCTTCCTGCAGGCCATCGGCTGCCATGAGTTGCAGGGCT
The DNA here is from genome assembly GCF_001898115.1 of Allobosea sp. 67-29. GTDB lineage: Bacteria > Pseudomonadota > Alphaproteobacteria > Rhizobiales > Beijerinckiaceae > Allobosea. Next base: position 7,779 of record NZ_MKSQ01000025.1, read on the forward strand.
TCCTGTTCTCGAAGGCGGTGCCGGCCGAGGAAATCGACCGCCTGCTGACCGTGAACAACCCTTTTGCTGAGGCTCTGGCTGCCTGACCGCGCCGGCGCGGCTCAGAAGAGCAATTCGTGAATGCCGCTGAAGATGGCATAGGCGAAGCCGGCGCTGAGCAGCAGCCCGATCGCCCCCAGCACCGCCCCGGCGATGATCAGCACCCCGTCACGCTCGACGAGGCCGAGCCCGACGAGGCAGACCGCCAGGCCCAGCGGGATCTGGCCGATGAACGGCGCCGCGACGATCAGCCCGAGCGCCAGGATCAGGATGACGAGGCCGAGCACCGGGACCGCATAGGCGCCGCCGAGCATCGTCAACCGCGGGCGCGAGAAGCGCTCCAGCCAGACCAGCGGCGGCAGGGCGCGCCCGACGGCGCGGCTCAGCTCCGGCTTGCCGATGCTGCGGTTGAGCAGGGCCCGCGGCAGCCAGGGCGTCTTGCGGCCGAGCAGCATCTGCAGCGCGACGAAGGCGAGCACCAGCCCGCAGACCAGCGGGATCGGCGGCGGCATCGGCAGGCAGTTCGGCAGGCCGAGCAGGACCACGAGCAGCGCATAGGCGCGGTCCTGCAGCGCCGCGATGATCGTCTCGACGGCAACGCGCTCGCCGGGCAGGCCAGCCAACGCCTTCAGAAGTCCGGATGTGCGTAAGGGAGATGACAAGAGAGCCAGGCCGTGCCGGTTTGAGCCGCCCGCCTAGCACGCCCGGGCGACCAGCAACAAGCACGCGCCACGCAGCCGTTCAATGCAGCGTCAGCACACCGTTGACCGTGCGGATCTCCGCCGGGCGGATCAGGCGGGCATGCGCGACGGTGACGGAATGCACCGGCCCTTCGAGCTCGCGGCGCCAGAAGTCGAGGAAATCCTTGAGGACGGGAAAGCGCGGCGCGACGTCGTATTGCTGCCAGATAAAGGTCTGCAGCACGCTGCGATGATCCGGCATGCGGTACAGGATCGTCGCGGTCGTCAGCCCGTAGCCTTCCAGCTGCCTGATGAAATCCGCTGAAACCATCGTCACCTCCCCTCCTGCCTCGGAATGAAAGTTAGCCGGCCCCTCCAAGGCTGCGCCCGCTTGGTTAACGAAAGGTTGCAAGTCTCCTGCCAAACTGCTGCTATTGCCGGGCCTGCCGCCAGAGCGGAACCGCCGGAGCGGCAGGGCCGGGGGCGGGCGTGGCGTGTGGCTGGCTTCAGCTGGGGCGGACCGGGGCGGCGTTGCTCGTCGCCGCCCTCCCCCTGTCCGCCGCCCGCGCCGACGAGGAGGAGACGGAGACCGAGCGTTCTCCGGTCTCGATGGTCATCTTCGGATCGATGGAGGCCGGCCCGGGCAAGACCTTCCTGTCTGTCGGCATGAAGCGCGCGCTCGGCGGCGGCCTGGCGCAGAGCGGCTTCCGCCTCTTCGTGAAGGCCGGCGGCTCCCAGGAGGAGACGCGCCGCCGCGTGCCGCACGGCACCACCTACAAGGCCGAGAGCCAGGCCCTGATCGGCTATGAATGGCGCATCGGCGACAGCTTCCTCGCACTCTATGCCGGCTCGGACACCGAGAGCGAGCAGCGCATGGAGCCCTTCGGCCTGGCCTTCGTCGAAACGCGGTACGGCGTCCGGCTGCAGGGCGACCTCTGGTCGACGCCGCTGCCCGGCATGATGCTCCAGGCCAGCGCCTATGTCTCGACGCTGAACGGGCGGCTCTGGGGCCGCATAGCGCCCGGTTGGCGGCTGCCGCTCGGCTTCTACGCCGGACCGGAGCTGGAAGCTTATCGCGAGCGCGGCTACCGGAAGCTGCGCCTTGGCCTGCATCTGACGAGCCTGCGCCTGCTCGGCCTCGAATGGCGGCTCTCCGGCGGCTGGCAACAGACCAGCGACCGCGCAGCCGCCTTCTATACGACGCTCGGCCTGCATTGGCTGCGATAGCGCAGGGCGCGCCCCGCCTCAGCCCTGCAGGGCCTTGAGCGCCTCCGGCGTATCGACGTCGATGGCGATCGCGGGATCCTCGAATGGCACCTCGACCACGCGATTGCCGGCCTCGTCGAGCAGCCGGCGTGCGCCGCGATCCCCGCTCAGCAGCGAGACCGCGGGAAAGATCGCCCGCGCCAGCAGAACCGGGTTGCCGCGGTGGCCGAACAGCGTCGGCACGACGGCGAGCGCGTCCGGTTGCCGGAGATGGCTCTCGGCCAATCGCTCGATCACCTGCGGCGTCACGTTCGGCATGTCGCCGAGCGAGACCACCGCTGCCTCGGCGTCGGGCGGCAGCGCCGCCACGCCGGCCCGCAGCGAACCGGCGAGCCCGGAGGCATAGTCGGGGTTGTGGACGAAGCGAACCGGCAGATCGGCGAGGACAGCCTCGACCTCCTCGCGCTGATGGCCCGTGACCACCAGCACCGGGGCGAGCCTGGCCTCGAGCTGCGCCTCGACCGCGTGCCGTAGGATCGGGCGGCCGCGCAGCTCCTGCAGCAGCTTGTTGTCCGCACCCATCCGGGTGGAACGCCCCGCCGCCAGCACGATTCCCGCCACCGTCCCTGGGCCGTTCTGCCCGGGCGCGCGAGGCTGCGGCCGCGACACGATCTCCATCAGCAGGCCGCCGACGCCCATGCGCTGCACGTCGGCACGGCCCACCGGAATGCCGGCCAGATGGCGCTGCAGAACCCAGTCGAAGCTGTTCTCCTTGGGCGAGCGCGCGCAGCCCGGCGCGCCGATCACCGGCTTGCCGCCGATCTCGCCCAGCATCAGCAGGTTGCCGGGATCGACCGGCATGCCGAGATGCTCGACCCGGCCGCCGGCCTCGACCAGCGCCTGCGGGATCACGTCGCGCCGGTCGGTGATGGCCGAGGCTCCGAAGATGACGACGATGTCGCTCTCGCCCCGGGCCAGTGCCGAGATGCACGCCGCCAGCGGTGCTGCGTCATGCGGCACCCGCTCGTCGGCGGAGAGCACCGCCGCCGACGGCTCGAGACGGTCCCTCATCACGCGCATCGTCTTGTCGATAACGCTCGGCTTGAGGCCCGGCAGCGTAGTCGAGATCACGCCGACCTTCGAGGGCCGATAGGCCGCGACCGCGACGGCAGGCCGCGCCCCGAGCGCGGCGAGCGCCTGCTCCACCCGAGCGTGCGAGACGGCATAGGGAATGATCTTGACCGTGGCGACGAGCTCTCCCGCGACGACGGCCTTCAGCGCCGGCAGCGTCGCCACGGTGATCGCCTCGTCCACCGCATTGAAGCCGTCGATCGACGCGACATCGACCTGCAACACGCCCGCCACGGCGGCGAACAGGTTGACGCGCCCGGTGAACGGGGCCTCGGCGGTGATGTTGCCGCCGGTCAGGCGCGCCGCCAGCCGGGACGCAGCCTCGTTCTCGGCGACGTCACCATCCTCCAGCCGCACCGCGACGATCTCGCGGATGCCCTCCGCCGCGAGCTTCGCGGCAATCTCGTCCGTGATGGAAGCGCCCTTCTTCACCGTCGCGCCGCCGGCCCGGATGGTATGGGCGGCGATGCAGCCGACGGAATCGGCGATGGCGACGGGACCGAACTTCATGGCGGGCTGCCCTTCACGCCGGCTTCCGGCGCGGGCCGCGCAGGCTGCTGACGATCTCGGCCAGGATGGCGAGCGCGATTTCGGCCGGGGAGACGGCGCCGATGTCGAGCCCGATCGGGGCATGGATGCGCCCCGTCGCGGTCGCGTCGAAGCCCGCCGCAGCAAGCCGCTCCAGCCGCTTGCCATGCGTCTTTCGGCTGCCGAGCGCACCGATATAGAAGCAATCCGAGCGCAGCGCCGCGATGAGGCCGGGATCGTCGATCTTCGGATCATGCGTCAGCGCGACGAAGGCGGTGTAGCCGTCGAGCCCGATCCGGGGAAGCGCCTCCTCCGGCCATTCCGGCAGCAGCGTCACGCCCGGGAAGCGCTCCGGGGTGGCGAAGGCGGTACGGGGGTCGATCACGACGAGGTCGAGGTCGAGCGCCTTCGCCATCGGCGCCATGGCCTGCGAGATATGCACCGCGCCCGTTACCACGATGCGCGGGTGCGGCGCCTGGACGGTGAGGAAATAGGAGACGCCTTCCGCCTCCACCGTGCCGCTCTTGCCGGTGCGCAGCTGCTTCTCGATCAGCTCCGCGAGCGGATCGGCCGCAATCTCGCCTTGCCGGACCAGCCGTTGCGCGCCGCTGGCGGATTCGGTGACGAGCACGGCCGCACGTCGCGCCGCGCGTTCGGCATTGAGCGCCGAGAGAATGGCGAGATCCACGCCGTCAGCCCCTGTCGGTCGCGAGCTTGAGGCCGAGCCCGATCATCAGCGAGCCGCCGATCCAGCGCCCGAGGGCGAAGCCGGCCCTGGTCTTCTTCATTGCCCCGACAACGAAAGAGGCGCCGAAGACGGTGACCAGGTCGGCCGACGAAAAGGCGAAATTCACGATGACGCCGAGGATCAGCAACTGTGCCCAGACCGGCAGCGACCCCGCCGGATCGACGAACTGGGGAAGCAGGGCGATGAAGAACAAGGCGACCTTCGGGTTCAGCACCTCGACGATGAAGGAATCGAGCAGCGCCCGTTTCACGGTCTTCGCCGGCGCCAGCGGCTGGTCGGCGGCGCCGAGGCGCGAGCGGATCATGCCGATGCCGATCCAGACCAGATAGAGCGCACCGGCGATCTTCACCGCCATGTAGAGCTCCGGCACGTGCCGGAACACGGCGGAGAGCCCGAATGCCGCGGCGAAGACATGCAGATAGCAGCCGAGATGGATGCCGAGCATGGCCATCAGTCCGGCCTTGCGGCCATGGCTGATCGTCTGCGCGGCCGTATAGAGCAGCGCCGGTCCCGGAAAATAGGCGACGAGGATGGTGACCGTCGCGAAGGCGACGAGGGTTTCCCAGGAAGCCATCAGCGCGCCGCCTCCCCGCGGACCGGCTCGACATAGACCTTGATGCGCCCACCGCAGGAGAGCCCGACCTTCCAGGCCGTCTCGTCGGCGACGCCGAACTCGAGCACCCGCGGCTTGCCGTCGGCGATGACGTCGGCGGCCTCGGCCACCACCGCCCCTTCGACGCAGCCGCCCGAGACGGAGCCGAGGAAATTCCCCTCCCCGTCGATCACGAGATGCGAGCCGACGGGGCGCGGCGCCGAGCCCCAGGTCTCGACCACGGTCGCAATGGCGACGCCGCGGCCGGCAGCGGCCCATTCCTCGGCGGCGCGCAGGATATCGGTTTCGGTGCTGATCATGCTGACTGTTCCCTCGGGATGAGGCTTAGCCTTCAACAGATCATGCCTCAACCGGCCTTCTTCAACCACTGGCGCGGATCGCTCTCCCGCCCTGCATCCAGCGACAGCGCGGCGCAGAGATCGGCCATCGCCGCGAGGTTGTGGATCGGCCGGAAGGAATCGACATGCGGCAGCATCGCCCGGATGCCGCTCGCCCGCGCCGCAAAAGCATCGTAGCGCAGGAGCGGGTTGAGCCAGACAAGTTGCCGGCAGGAGCGGTGCAGCCGGTCCATCTCGAAGGCGAGACTGTCGTCGAGATGCCGCTCCAGCCCATCGGTGAAGAGCAGCACGATCGCCCCGCCCGCCAGCACGCGCCGCGACCAGACCCGGTTGAACTCGTGCAGCGCCGCCGAGATCCGCGTGCCGCCCTCCCAGTCGGGCGCAGCCTTACCGGCGAGCGCCAGCGCCTCGTCCGGATCGCGTGCCTTCAGCATCCGGGTGACGTTTGTCAGCCGCGTGCCGAAGACGAAGGAATGCACCCGCCGGCGCTTCTCGGTCAGCGCGTGCAGGAAATGCAGGAAGATGCGGGAGTACTCGGCCATCGAGCCGGAGATATCGACGAGCGCGACCACCGGCGGGTGCATCTCGCGCCGCTCCCGGAAGGCGAGGTCGATCGAGCCGCCGCCTCCCCTGAGCGATTGCCGCAAGGTCCGGCGCAGGTCGATGGTCCGCCCATGCGCCAGGGGCCGAAACCGCCGCGTGGGCACGCTGTCGTCCGGCAGCCTGAGCTCGGCGATGAGCTGCTTGGCGCGGGCGATCTCGGCCGCGCTCATCTGGGCGAAATCGCGCGACTTCAGCATCTCGCGGTCCGACACCGTGAGCCGCGCCGTCAGCTCCGTCAGTTCCACCGGAGGCTCGTCTTCCCGCGGTGGCGGCGAGAAGGCCTCCGCCACGCGCAGCGCGCCGGCCTCCGCCTTTTCGGGCTGCCGATCGGCACCGGGCGAGACCGGCGACATCTGCGCCATGATCTTCTCGATCAGGTTTCGCCGTCGCCAGAACAGGCGAAACGCCTGGTCGTAGAGCGGACTGTCCTCATGCTTCTTCACGAAGATCGCATGCAGCGCCCAATAGACGTCGTCGCGGCCGCCGAGCGCACCGCTGCCCAAAGCCTCGATCGCCTCGACCAGCGCACCCGGCCCGACAGGCAGGCCCGCCGCCCGCAGGGCACGGGCGAAATAGGCGACGTTCTCGGGAAGCTTGCCGGTCACGCCCCGGCGGTCTCCGTCATGAAGACCTTCTGGACGATCTGCCAGCGGCTCTCGATCTTCAGCAGCGAGAGCAGGTCGGTGAAATAGCGCGGCGGCATCTGGCACTTCACCTTCACCATCGCCAGTGTCGGGCCGACCAGGTCGATCGTCAGGATATGATCGTCGCGCTGCAGGCCGGCCTTCTGCGGCGAGGGCCGGTTGCGGACGGCCTCCAGCCATTGCTCGCGCGGCAGGATCTGGATCGTGCCGTCCTCGCGCGCCGTAGTCAGCGCGCTGGTCGGATGGAAAACATGGGCGAGCTTCTCCGCATCGCCTTCATAGAGGCCGTCAAGATAGGTCCGCACCGTCGCTTCGACGGCCTTGATGTCCGCATTCATGGCACCGCCTCCCGCCTGTCAGGCCGGCCTGTCGCCGCTGAGGAGCTAGCGCCCGGCCTCGGCCTTGGCCTGGTCCAGCAGCTCCTTCACCTTCGAGCCCTGCATCGCCTGGATATCGTCCTGATACTTCAGCAGCGCGCCCAGCGTATCCGAAACCACCGTCGGGTCGAGAGCGACGGCATCGAGCTCGACCAGTGCCGTCGCCCAGTCGAGCGACTCGGCCACGCCGGGTGCCTTGAACAGCTCTTCCTTGCGGATCGCCTGCACGAAGGAGACGACCTGCTTGGAGAGCTTTGCCGGCGCATCCGGCACCTTCGCCTTCAGGATGGCGAGCTCGCGGGTGGCATCGGGATAGCCGACCCAGTGATAGAGGCAGCGCCGCTTCAGCGCGTCGTGGATCTCGCGGGTGCGGTTCGAGGTCAGGATCACGATCGGCGGCTCGGCCGCCTTGACCGTGCCGAACTCCGGGATCGTCACCTGCGCATCGGCCAGCACCTCGAGCAGGAAGGCCTCGAAGGCCTCGTCGGTGCGGTCGAGCTCGTCGATCAGCAGGATCGGCGCCCCACCCTCCTGCGGCTCCAGCGCCTGCAACAGCGGCCGCTTGACCAGATATTTCTCGGAGAAGATGTCGCCTTCCAGCCGGTCGCGATCCTCCGCGACGCCGCTGGCCTCCGCCAGCCGGATCGCCATCATCTGCCCGGCATAGTTCCATTCGTAGACGGCGGAAGCGAGGTCGAGCCCCTCATAGCATTGCAGCCGGATCAGCCGGCGCCCGAGCCCGGCCGAGAGCACCTTGGCGATCTCGGTCTTGCCGGTGCCGGCCTCGCCTTCCAGCAGCAGCGGCCGCTTCATCCGGAGCGCGAGGAAGAGCACGGTGGCCAGTGAGCGATCGGCGACATAGCCCTGCCCCTGAAGCAGTGCGAGCGCGGCGTCGATGGAGGAAGGCAGAGGAGAAGACATGACAACTCGCGTCATGCCCGGGCATGTCCCGGACATTTTCTGATCGAAGGCAAGTAAGGTCCCAAACGAGATGGCCGGGTCAAGCCCGGCCAGAACGCGTGCGCAGACAAGGCGCCTGCTTACTTCCCGGTCGCCTGCGCCACGGCCTGCTTCGCCATGACGCCGATCAGATGGGCGCGGTATTCCGGGTCGGCATGTATGTCGCCGTTGATGCCGTTCGCCGTATGCTTCAGCCCGTCGAGCGATTTCGACGCGAAGCGCGTCTTCAGCGCAGCTTCCGCTTCCGGCCAGCGGAAGACGCCGCCCTCGCCCGCCCCCGTCACCGCGACGCGGATCTCACCGCCGCGCTTGGCGACGAAGACGCCGACCATGGCATAGCGCGAGGCCGGATTGCGGAACTTGGCGTAGCCGGCCTTGGAGGCGACCGGAAACGAGACTTTGGTGACGATTTCGCCCTCGTCGAGCGCCGTCTCGTAGAGCCCGGTGAAGAACTCCTCGGCCGTCAGCTTGCGCTTGTTGGTGACGATGGTGGCGCCCAGCGCCAGCAGCGCGGCGGGATAATCGGCCGCCGGGTCGTTATTGGCGACCGAGCCGCCGATCGTGCCGCGATGGCGCACATGCGGGTCGCCGATATGCCCGGCGAGATAGGCCAGCGCCGGAATCGCGGTCTGCACCTCGGGCGAGGCCGCGACCTCGGCATGGGTCGTCATCGCGCCGATGACGATGTTGCGGCCCTTGACCGTGATGCCCTTGAGATCGGCGCAGGCGCCGAGATCGACCAGCGCCGAGGGCGAGGCCAGCCGCTGCTTCATCGTCGGCAGCAGGGTGTGGCCGCCGGCGATCAGCTTGGCGTCCTCCTTCTTGGCGAGCAGCGTCGCCGCCTGCCGGGCGCTGGTGGGCTTGTGGTAGGTGAAAGCGTACATCGTCCTGTCCTTTCAGCTCACTCGGCCGCCTGGCGGCTGATCGACTTCTGCGCCGCACGCCAAACCGCCTGCGGCGTGGCCGGCATCGCGATGTCCTCATGGCCGAGCGCATCGGTGATGGCGTTGATCACGGCGGGCGGCGAGGCGATGGCGCCGGCCTCCCCGCAACCCTTGATGCCGAGCGGGTTCGACGGGCACGGCGTCACGGTCATGCCGACCTCGAAGGACGGCAGATCGTCGGCGCGCGGCATGCAGTAATCCATGAAGCTCGCCGTGACGAGCTGGCCGTCGGCATTGTAGCGTGCGCCTTCCAGCAACGCCTGGCCGACGCCCTGGGCGATGCCGCCATGGACCTGCCCCTCGACGATCATCGGATTGATGACGTTGCCGAAATCGTCGACCGCCGCCCAGCGCTCGATCGTCGTCACGCCCGTCGCGGGGTCGATCTCGACCTCGCAGATATGGACCCCGGCCGGGAAGGTGAAGTTGGTCGGGTCGTAGAACGCCCCTTCCTTCAGCCCCGGCTCCAGCTCCTGCCCGTTGAACTTGTGCGCGACATAGGCCTGCAGGGCGCAGGAGCCGAAATCGAGCTTGCGGTCGGTGCCCTTCACCGCGAAATGCCCGTCGGCGAAATCGATATCGGCCTCGTCCGCCTCCAGCACATGGGCGGCGACCTTCTTGCCCTTGGCGATCACCTTGTCGAGCGCCTTGAAGATCGCCGACATGCCGACCGCGCCGGAGCGCGAGCCATAGGTGCCCATGCCCATCTGCACCTTGTCGGTGTCGCCATGAACGATCGAGACATTGTCGATCGGAATGCCGAGACGATCCGAGACGAGCTGGGCGAAGGTCGTCTCGTGACCCTGGCCGTGGCTGTGCGAGCCGGTGAGAACCTCGACCGTGCCGACCGGATTGACCCGGACCTCGGCCGATTCCCACAGGCCGACACCCGCACCGAGCGAACCCACCGCTGCCGAGGGGGCGATGCCGCAGGCCTCGATATAGGAGGAGAAGCCGATGCCGCGCAGCTTGCCGGCGCGGCCTGAGTCGCGCTTGCGCTTGCCCAGCCCCTTGTAGTCGATCATCTCCAGCGCCTTCTTCATCGAGGCGCCGTAATTGCCGGTGTCGTACATCATGATCACCGGCGTCTGATGCGGGAACTTCTTGATGTAGTTCTGCATCCGGAACTTGGCCGGGTCCTTGCCGAGCTGGCGCGCGGTGACCTCGACCAGCCGTTCGACCACGAAGGTCGCCTCCGGCCGCCCGGCGCCGCGATAGGCGTCGACCGGGGCGGTGTTGGTATAGACCGCGTCGACCTCGCAGTAGATCGCCGGGATGTCGTACTGGCCCGAGAGCAGCGGCGCGTAGAGATAGGTCGGCACCGAGGAGGAGAAGGTCGAGAGATAGGCGCCGAGATTGGCGGTGGTGTGCACGCGCATGCCGAGGATCTTGCCCTCGGCGTCGGTGGCGAGCTCCGCATGGGTGACATGGTCGCGGCCATGCGCGTCGGAGAGGAAGGCCTCGGTGCGGTCCGCGGTCCACTTCACCGGTCGCCCGACCTTCTTGGCCGCCCAGACGCAGACCGTCTCCTCGGCATAGATGAAGATCTTGGAGCCGAAGCCGCCGCCGACATCCGGCGCGATCACCCGGAGCTTGTTCTCCGGCGCGATGCCGATGAAGGCCGAGAGCACGAGCCGCGCCACATGCGGGTTCTGGCTGGTGGTGTAGAGCGTGAAGATGCCCTCGCCCGCGTCGTAGTCTCCGACGGCCGCGCGCGGCTCCATCGCGTTCGGGACAAGGCGGTTGTTGACGAGGTCGAGCCTGGTGACGTGCTTTGCCGCCTTGAACGCCTTCTCGGTCGCATCCTTGTCGCCGAGATGCCAGTTGAACACCGTGTTGTCCGGCGCTTCGTCATGGATCACGGTCTTGGCGCCGGCCGCCTTGGCCGTGTCGGCCACGACGGGCAGTTCCTCATAGTCGACCGCGATCGCCTCGGCGGCGTCCTTGGCCTGCGCCAGCGTCTCCGCCACGACCACGGCGACATGGTCGCCGACATAGCGCACCTTGCCCTGGGCCAGCGCCGGATGCGGGCCGGCGCGCATCGGCGAGCCGTCCTTGTTGTGGATCATCCAGCCGCAGATCAGCCCGCCGATCTTGTCGGTGGCGAGGTCGTCCCCGGTGAAGATGCCGATGACGCCAGGCATGCCGGCAGCCGCCTTGGTGTCGATCGACTTGATCTTCGCATGCGCATGCGGCGAGCGCAGGAAATAGGCATGGGCCTGGCCCGGCCGGTTGACGTCGTCGGTATAGCGGCCCTGGCCGGTGATGAAGCGGTGGTCTTCCTTGCGGCGGACTGCGGCGCCGATTCCGGTGGCGGACATGGTGTTCCCTCCTCGCACGGCGCCTCTCACGGACGCCTCACTGCATGGAACGCATCACGGATTGAAGAACCTGCGCCGTCGGGGCGCGGGCGCCTTACTCGGCAGCCTGGCGAGCCGGCGCGCCGCCCCGGCCCATCGCCTCCGCCCCGGCGGCGATCGCCTTGACGATGTTGTGATAGCCGGTGCAGCGGCAGATGTTGCCGTCGAGATCCTCGCGGATCGTCTTCTCGTCGAGAAGGTTGCCGCGGCGGTTCACCATGTCGACGGCGGCCATGATCATGCCCGGCGTGCAGAAGCCGCATTGCAGGCCGTGATGCTCGCGGAAGGCTTCCTGCATCGGATGCAGCGCATCGCCCGCAGCCAGCCCCTCGATCGTGGTCACGCTGGAACCGTCGACGGCGACGGCGAGCGTGGTGCAGGACTTCACGGCCTTGCCGTCGAGATGCACGACGCAGGCGCCGCACTGGCTGGTATCGCAGCCGACATGGGTGCCGGTCAGCCGCAGGTTTTCACGCAGGAACTGCACGAGCAGGGTGCGCGGGTCGACATTGGCGGTGACGGGTTTGCCGTTCACCGTCAGCGAAACAGTGGTCATGAGCACATCTCCTGTGACCCTCCCCCGGCGCACCTGCGAGCGACCTCTTCGGTAGAGCCGGCTCCCCTCCCGGAAGCGCTTGCCCCCTCGGGCAGCTTTTCCTTGGAATGGATCAAAATGGAATGTGGACCCGCGCTTTTCGTCGGTCAAGCGAAACACGCTCAGTCGAAAGGCGGGCTTTCGGCACGTTTTCGCGCCAATCCCGCTCCTCAACGGCGATCCCGGCTCCCGACAGTGCGCCATGCGCCATTGGCAAATTCTTAATGCGCCTCACGCAGGATCGGCTGTCGTGGCCCGGGCGACCGGCCCCTCGAGCGAGTAGCGCCGTGCCATTGATCATGGACCAGATTCAGCGGCGGCTGGACGCGATCGGCTTTGGCGACAAGCATCGCCGGCGCCTGGAGCTCTACCGGCCCCTCGTCGATCACGCGATCGCGGGCATCGTCGCGGCTGATTTCGAGCGCGCCTTCCTGATCCATCCGCCGCTGCGCGAAAGCGTCGCTCCGGTTTCGGAGGCGATCCACATGGCGGAAGCGGAGCATTTCCGCCGTCTCTTCACCGGCATCTTCGACGATGCCTACGTCGCCTCGATGGATCGCCTCTGCCAGCTCGAACGGCAGGCGAACGTGCGGACAAGGGCACGCGTCTCGATCGCCTTCGCGCTGCTCCGGGCGATCGGCCTGGCAAGCCGCCGCAGGGCCCTGCTCTCCCCCCGCCAGTTTGCCGACGATCTCTTCATCATCGAACGAATCCTGACCTTCGACGTCAACACGGCGATGACCATCAGCCAGGAGATCGAGGCAAGGGACGCGAAGCGCCGCGACATCGCGCTCGACGAAGCCGCCGCAACCCTCAAGATCCGAATCGGCGGCCTCGACGATACGATCAGTACCGCCGTGGAGCAGTTCGTCTCGACCGCTGCGGAGACCGGCCGCGCCACCGCCTTCATCAAGGACACGGTGGGCAAGGTCGCGAAGGCCTCGGTCGTCGTCCGCGAGAAGTCGCTCCAGACGGCCGCGGCGACGGAGGAAATGTCGGCCAACCTCGCCGATATCGGCCAGCGCGCCATGCAGAGCCTCACCGTCACCCATCAGGCCGTCAGCGACACCGCGCAGATGAACGGCGCGATCCTGCGGCTGCGCGAGGCGACGGACAGCATCGGCAAGGTCGTCGGCATGATTGCCGACATCGCCGCCCAGACCAATTTGCTGGCGCTCAACGCCACGATCGAGGCAGCGCGCGCCGGCGAATCCGGGCGCGGATTCGCCGTCGTCGCCGCCGAGGTCAAGTCGCTGGCGACACAGACCGCCAGCGCCACGCAGGACATCGCCGGCCAGATCGCCGAGCTGGCGGCGAGCGCGGAAGCCTGCACCAAGCACGCAGCCGCCATCGCGGCGACGGTCGACGCCATACGGCTGGATTCCGAGGCGATCTCGGAGGCGGTCTCCCTGCAGAGCGCCGTCACCGCCAGCATCGCCCGGGACGCCTCACTGGTGGCACAGAGCTCCGACGAGGCGATCGACAGCGCCAACGCCGTCAATGACAGCCTCGCCGCGACCCATCTGACGCTCGAGCGCGCCAACGCCGCCGCGGCGGATGTCGCGCTCCAGGTGGGATCGGCGGAGGCCGCGGTCTCGAAGGCCCTGCAGGCCTTGCGCAAGGCGTCCTGAGCAGCCGCCGGCCGCTATGCCCGAGGCGCGCCCGGCGCGGCGGAGTTCGGAAAGGCCTCAGCCCTCGCTGACAGCCTTGGCGAAATTCGCGAAGAACTCGTCGGCCAGCTTCTTCGAGACCGAATCGATCAGGCGCGAGCCGAGCTGCATCAGCTTGCCACCGACCTGGGCCTCGACCTCGTAACGCAGCAGCGTCTGGCCGCCATCCGCGTCGCTGAGGGCGACGCGCGCTCCGCCCTTGGCGAAGCCGGCGATCCCGCCCTCGCCCTCGCCGGCGATGCGATAGCCGTTCGGCGGATCGAGCTCGCTGAGCTCGACCTTGCCCTTGAAGGTCGCCTTGACCGGACCGAGCTTGACCTTCACCACGGCCGAGAAATGGGTGTCATCATCCTTGTTCAGCTGTTCGCAGCCGGGGATGCAGGCCTTCAGGACCTCGGCGTCGTTGAGCTTCGCCCAGACGACATCCTTGCCAGCAGGCAGGGTGGCCTCGCCATTCATCGTCATCGCCATGGCGCATCTCCATACTGTCCCGGCCGGACGCGGCGGTTGCCGCAGCCCCGGTTCGCGCGGTATCCAATCCTTCTATCCATGGTCGAAAACCCCTCGCCTGCACAAGAGGCGCGGGGCTGCTCGCTGATCGGGTCGAATGGTCGAGCTCTCAGCCGATGAACGCGCGATCGCAGCGGGCGAACGGGGCGCAGGCGCCGCGATGGCGCTGCGCATCGTCGCCGAAGCCGCGCGGCTGATGGCTGCGCCTCGCCTCATCCCGATCGCATCCGCCCATATCGACGGCGCGCTCTACCACGGCGATTCCGGCACGCTCTTCGCCGAAAGGCTGGTCCAGGATGGCGCGCGGGTCGCGGTCCGCGCCAGCCTGAATGTCGGCGCGCTCGCGCCGGCGGGCTGCGCTGCCGTTCGCCTGCCCCCGCATGAGCGCGACATGGCGCGGCGGATGATGCGCGCCTATGAGGCCATGGGCTGCGAACCGAGCTGGACCTGCGCGCCCTATCAGGCCGGGCACCGCCCCGCCGCCGGCAGCGACGTCGCCTGGGGCGAATCCAATGCCGTCGTCTTCTGCAATTCCGTTCTCGGCGCCCGCACCAACCGCTACGGCGACTTCCTCGACATTGCCTGCGCCGTCAGCGGGCGGGCGCCCGATTACGGCCTGCATCGCCCCGCCAACCGGCTGGCGACGCTGCTGATCGACGTGACCGGGCTCTCGCAGGAGTTGCGCCGCTCGGACGTGTTCTACCCGGTGCTCGGCACGATTCTGGGCCGCCGCGCCGGCAGCGCCGTGGCCGTTATCGACGGCCTGCAGGGCTGTACGAACGAGGATCGCTTGAAGGCGCTGGGCGCCGCCGCGGCTTCGGCCGGCGGTGTGGGGCTGTTCCATGTCGCAGGCGTCACGCCGGAGGCGCCCGACCTCGCCGGCGCCCTGGGCCATGTCCCGCCACGCGAGCGGATCGCGCTGACGGCGCAGGACGTCGCCGCCGCGCTCGCCGGCCTGTCCACCGCCGGCGGCAGCGAGCGGATCGATGCGGTCGCCATCGGATCGCCGCATCTGTCGCTGGCCGAGATCGATGCGCTCGAGCGGCTGATCGCCGGCCGCCGGCTGGCGATCCCGCTCTATGCCAACACCGGCCGCCATGTGCTCGCGCCGCTCGAAAGGGCGGGCCGCCGCAAGGCCCTGGAAACGGCGGGCGTCGTCTTCGTCGCCGACACCTGCGTGGTGGTGACGCCGATCCTGCCGCAGATCGCGGGCGCCGTGCTGATGACCAATTCGGGCAAGTTCGCCCATTACGCCCCGGGCAACACCGGCTACGCGGTGACCTACGGCTCTCTGCGCGAATGCGTCGAGAGCGCGGTTGCAGGCAGGCTGGTCAGGGAGCCCAGACAATGGAGTTGACGGCCGAACCGCTGATCCCTGGCGCGGCGGCCTGCGGACCGTGCCTCGCCCTCTCGGCGCCGATCAGCTTCTGGGGCGGCGTCGACCCGCGCAGCGGCACGATCATCGACGCGCGTCATCCCGAACGCGGCCTTTGCATCGCCGGCACGGTGCTGGCGCTGCCGGGCACGATCGGCTCCTCCTCGGCATCCGCGGTGCTGCTGGAACTCGTCCACGCCGGAAAGGCACCCGCCGCGCTGCTCCTCGACGCGCCCGACGCCATCCTGCTCCTCGGCCTCGTCGTGGCTCGCGAGATGGGCTGGCCGACGCCGCCGGCCTTCCGCCTGCCGGCAGCGGCGCAGCCGGCCCTTGCCGGGCGCCGGATCGTCCTGTCCACCGCAGGCCGGATCAGTTGCGAGGACCGCCTTCCACCGCCGCCCGGCTGAAGGCGCGCCGGCTCGCCCCGCAGGCGATCCGCCCACGGCGCTTGATCTCAGACAGCCTCGAAATGCCTGCGGCGATAGATCAGGCTGCCGCCCCGCCCGGCGCCGCCGAGCCCGGCGACCTCTCCGATCAGCACCCGGTGGCTGGCGACGTCATGAGCCGCGACGAGCCGGCAGTCGAAGGCGGCGATGGCGTCGAGCAGGACCGGCGCACCGGTCACCAGTTCGTCCCAGCGGCCGGCAAGGAAGCGGTCCTCGCCCTGCAGCCCGCGCCGGTTGGCGAAGATCTCGGCCGTCTCCACCAGCTGCGCCGGCAAGGTGTTGATGCAGAAGACGCCGCTCGCCTCGATCGCGGCCAGGGTACGGCTGGAACGCTCGATGCAGACGAGAACCGTCGGCGGAGCGTCCGAGACCGAGGCAACCGCCGTCGCCGTCAGGCCGAACCGCCCGTGCGCGCCGCGGGTCGTGACGACATGGACGGCGCTGGCGACCTGCGCCATGGCATCGCGGAAGGCCTGCCCCGGGGGCGGTTCCGCGACCGGCGGGAAGGGTTGGACGATTCGTGTCATCGGCTCCGTGGCTCGCGCCGCGGCAGAAAAATCGCAGCTCCCGCCCATGTAGCGGCTCGTGGCCGCGATTGCCAGACGAGGCCGCCCTGACCCCGCACCCCTGGCGCCGCCCGCCGTCCTCGTTCGAGTCGGTCGCTCGCCCGCATCGACGCCCGCGCGGCGCATGCGGTGGACATCCCCCTTGCGCATGGCCGGCATCATACCTTCGGCGAACGGATTGCCGCTTGCCGGCCGCACTCCCGGCCCTGCGCGGAGTCCTGCGGGCCCTGCCCCGATCCCGATGTCCGGATACCACGGAGCGGTCACCGACCGGGCAAAAACCGGGATCGCCCTGCATTTCGCGCAGGGCGGCAGGCGCTCGCCGCACAATCATCATGCGCGAAATGCGCGCGGCTCCGCACAGAATTCTGCCTATTCGCGAGGCAATTCGCGCGAGATTGCTTTTGACAGAAATATGGCCCGGAGTGATTGTCGCTGTCGCAAGCCATTGGTAGCTCTGCATGGCAATCGCATCCCGCATGCGCCAGCGACATGCTGACGACAAGAACGGGAGCTGGTTCGAGGGGTCGGCGTCTTCAATGGAAGTCTTTCTGCAGCAGCTCATCAACGGGCTGACACTGGGATCGATCTACGGTCTCATCGCCATCGGCTACACGATGGTGTTCGGCATCATCGGCATGGTGAACTTCGCCCACGGCGACATCTTCATGCTCTCGGCCTTCATCGCGCTGATCTTCTTCATGCTCGTCACCGCGATCCTCGGCACCAGCGCCGGCATGGTGATGCTGGCGCTGATCATCGTGCTTGGCCTGGCGATGTTCTTCACCTCGCTGTGGAACTGGACGATCGAGCGCGTCGCCTACAGGCCGCTGCGCGGCTCGTTCCGCCTCGCGCCGCTGATCTCGGCGATCGGCATGTCGATCTTCCTCTCCAACTTCGTGCAGGTGGCGCAGGGCCCGCGCAACAAGTCGATCCCCCCGATCCTGAACAAGTCGATCACGCTGATCGAGAGCACGGTCTACTCGGTCCAGATCTCCTACAAGCAGATCGTCATCATCGTGACCACGGCGGTGCTGCTGCTCGCCTTCTGGTACATCGTCCAGAAGACGCCTCTCGGCCGCGCCCAGCGCGCCTGCGAGCAGGACCGCAAGATGGCCGGCCTGCTCGGCATCGACGTCGACCGCACCATCTCGATCACCTTCGTGATGGGAGCGGCGCTCGCGGCCGTGGCCGGGGTGATGTACCTCGTGCTCTACGGCGTCGTGAACTTCGCCGACGGCTTCACCCCCGGGGTCAAGGCCTTCACGGCGGCGGTGCTCGGCGGCATCGGCTCCCTGCCCGGCGCCGTCCTCGGCGGCCTGCTGATCGGCCTGATCGAGGTGATGTGGTCGGCCTATTTCACCATCGACTACAAGGACGTCGCGGCCTTCGCGATCCTCGCCATCGTGCTGGTCTTCATGCCGTCCGGCATCCTCGGCCGGCCGGAAGTCGAGAAGGTCTGACGCCATGGCGACGATCCAGACGACCTCCGCCGCCGCGGCCGCCCCCGCCCGCCCCCTCGACTTCAAGGCGGCCCTCAAGGAAGCCGGCTTCGCCGCCCTCGTCACCTTCGGCCTGTGCATCCCGATCATCGCCTGGGGCACGCGCCAGAACATGGACAACGTGCTGGTGCTCGATCCGCGCTGGGACGCGGTGGCCTGGGCGGTCGGCATCGTCTTCGTCGGCCGCTTCCTCGTCGCCCTGCGCCAGCAGACCCGCACGCCGGGCAAGACGGCGGTGCGCCTCCTCCCCCCCGGCACCCTCGCATTCTTCCAGCGCTATTCCCGGCTGTTCTCGCTCTTCGGCCTCGGCTTTCTCGTCGCCTTCCCGGCGATCGCGATCGGCCTCGCCGGCTGGGGCGGCTCGCTGAAGTGGATCGACAATTTCGGCGTCCAGATCCTGATCTACGTCATGCTCGGCTGGGGCCTGAACATCGTCGTCGGCCTCGCCGGCCTGCTCGACCTCGGATACGTCGCCTTCTACGCCGTGGGCGCCTATTCCTACGCGCTGCTCGCCAAGAATTTCGGCCTGTCCTTCTGGATCCTGCTGCCGCTCGCCGGCATTCTCTCTGCCTTTTGGGGCATGCTGCTGGGCTTCCCGGTGCTGCGCCTGCGCGGCGACTACCTCGCCATCGTGACCCTGGCCTTCGGCGAGATCATCCGTCTCGTGCTGGTGAACTGGACCGATTTCTCCAACGGCTACGCCGGCATCTCCGGCATCCCGCGGCCCACCTTCTTCGGCATCCCGTTCACGGCGGCGGACGAAGGCTTCGCCGCGCGGTTCGGGCTCGAATTCTCGCCGCTCTACCGGACGATCTTCCTTTACTATCTGATCCTCTGCCTGGCGCTCCTGACGGCCTTCGTCACCTTGCGCCTGCGCCGGCTGCCGGTCGGCCGCGCCTGGGAGGCGCTGCGCGAGGACGAGATCGCCTGCCGCTCGCTCGGTATCAACACCACCAACACCAAGCTGACCGCCTTCTCGATCGGGGCCATGTTCGGCGGCTTCGCGGGCTCCTTCTTCGCCGCCCGCCAGGGCTTCATCAGCCCTGAATCCTTCACCTTCATGGAATCGGCGGTGATCCTCGCCATCGTCGTGCTCGGCGGCATGGGCTCGCTCTGGGGCGTCGCCATCGCGGCCATAGCGATGATCGGCGGCACGGAGCTCCTGCGCGAGCTCGAGTGGATGAAGGCGATCTTCGGCGCCGATTTCGACCCGACCAAATACCGCATGCTGATCTTCGGCTTCGCCATGGTCGTGATCATGATCTGGAAGCCGCGTGGCCTGATATCGGTGCGCGAGCCCACCGCCTTCCTGAAGGAGAAGAAGCAGATCTCCTCCGACCTCGTGCAGGAGGGCCACGGCTGATGAGCGCTCCCGCCGCACACGGCCGGCCTCTGCTCGAGGTCGAGCACATCACCATGCGCTTCGGCGGCCTCACAGCCGTCAACGACCTCTCCTTCGCGGCAAGCAAGGGCGAGATCACGGCGCTGATCGGCCCCAACGGCGCCGGCAAGACCACCGTGTTCAACTGCATCACCGGCTTCTACAAGCCGACGCAGGGCATGATCACGCTGACCCAGGACGACGGCGCGAGCTATCTCCTCGAGCGGATGCCGGACTTCCGCATCGCCTGGCGCGCCAAGGTCGCCCGCACCTTCCAGAACATCCGCCTCTTCGGCGGCATGACGGTTCTGGAGAACCTGCTCGTCGCCCAGCACAACCCTTTGATGCTGGCTTCGGGCTTCACCTTCCTCGGCGTGCTCGGCATCGGCCGCTACAAGGCGAGCGAGCGCCAGGCGATCGAGAAGGCCAAGTTCTGGCTGGACAAGATCAACCTGACCCACCGTGCCGACGACCCTGCCGCCGACCTGCCCTATGGCGACCAGCGCCGGCTCGAGATCGCCCGCGCGATGTGCACCGATCCGGTCCTGCTCTGCCTCGACGAGCCCGCCGCCGGCCTCAACCCGCGCGAGAGCCTGGACCTCAACACGCTGCTGCTCTCGATCCGCCAGGATCTTGGCACGGCCCTGCTGCTGATCGAGCACGACATGTCGGTCGTCATGGAAATCTCGGACCATGTCGTGGTGCTCGACTACGGCACCAAGATCGCCGACGGCACCCCGGCCGAGGTGCAGGCCGACCCGAAGGTCATCGCCGCCTATCTCGGCGTCGACGACGAGGAGGTCGACGAGGTCGAAGCGGAGGTCGGGATCGCGTGACCATGACCCAGCCTCTTCTCTCCGCCCGGGGCGTCAAGACCTACTACGGCAAGATCATCGCGCTGAAGGGCATCGACATCGACGTCCATGCCGGTGAGATCGTGACGATGATCGGGGCCAACGGCGCCGGCAAATCGACGCTGATGATGACGATCTTCGGCAACCCGCAGGCCCGCGAAGGCACTATCACCTATGAGGGCCGCGACATCACCCGGATGCCGAGCCACGAGATCGCGCGCATGGGCATCGCCCAGTCCCCGGAAGGCCGGCGCATCTTCCCGCGCATGACGGTGTTCGAGAACCTGCAGATGGGCGCCGCCGTGCGCAATTTCGAGCATTTCGACGAGGATCTCGACAGGATCTGCACGCTCTTCCCGCGCGTCAAGGAACGCCTGCAGCAACGCGGCGGCACCCTTTCGGGCGGCGAGCAGCAGATGGTCGCGATCGCCCGCGCGCTGATGGCGCGTCCGAAGCTGCTGCTGCTGGACGAGCCCTCGCTCGGCCTCGCCCCGCTGATCGTCAAGCAGATCTTCGAGGCGATCCGCGAGCTCAACCGAACGCAGGGGCTGACCGTCTTCCTGGTCGAGCAGAACGCCTTCCATGCGCTGAAGCTCGCCCATCGCGGCTATGTGATGGTGAACGGCGTCATCACCATGAGCGGCAGCGGCAAGGACCTGCTCGCCGACCCGCAGGTCCGCGCCGCCTATCTGGAAGGCGGCCGGCATTGAGACCGCACGGCGGGGTCGCCGATCCCGCTGCAACTTTTTGATGAGAGACGGCTTCCGCCGGTCATGCCATCGCTTGGGGCGATGTCGGCGGCCCGGAGCCCGGTGAAGCCTGGAGCAGCAGATGCAAGGCATCCTCTACGAAGAACCCACGATCTGGCTCTTCCTGCTGGTCACGGTGGTGATGGGCGGCTGGCTGGCCTGGATGGCCGGCCGCGCCATCGCGCTGACCTGGCGGCCCGGCTGGCAGCTCGTCGTCTACATGCTGATCCTGGGCCTCTTCGTGCGCTTCATCCATTTCGCGCTGTTCCAGGCGACGCTGCTGACGCTGCACTATTATATCGTCGACGCCATCGTGCTGCTGGCCTTCGGTTTCGCCGGCTGGCGCTACACCCGCGCCAAGCAGATGACGCGGCAGTATCACTGGCTCTTCGAGCAGGCCGGCCCCTTCGGCTGGAAGCCTCGGCCGGGTGCCGTGATCAAGCCGGAGCTGAGCTGAAAGATTGACGAGCTTGTCGCGTGACAGCCTGCTTGAAACACGCAAGACTGCGGTTTGGGCGGCAAAGCGCGCCGAGACGGGCCGAGGAGATAGCCCGTTGAACGGATCCTTAGAGGGGAGTTGCATCTCATGAAGAAACTGCTGTTGGGCAGCATCGCGCTCGGTGCCGTCCTCGCCTTTTCGGGCGTGGCCAATGCCCAGATCAAGCTCGGCGTCGCGGGTCCGATCACCGGGCCGAACGCGGCGTTCGGCGCCCAGCTCAAGAACGGCGCCGAGCAGGCGGCGGAGGACATCAATGCCGCCGGCGGCGTCCTCGGCCAGAAGATCGAGGTCAGCGTCGGCGACGACGTCTCCGATCCCAAGCAGGGCGTCTCGGTCGCCAACAAATTCGTCGGCGACGGCGTCAAATGGGTCGTCGGCCCGTTCAACTCCGGCGTCGCGATGCCGGCCTCCGAGGTCTATGCCGAGAACGGCGTCCTGATGATCTCGCCTTCGGCGACCAACCCGAAGATCACCGAGCGCGGGCTGTGGAACACCTTCCGCACCTGCGGCCGTGACGACCAGCAGGGCGCCGTCGCCTCCGCCTATCTGCTGAAGAACTTCAAGGACAAAAAGATCGCCATCGTCCACGACAAGACGACCTATGGCCAGGGCCTCGCCGACGAGACCAAGAAGGGCCTCAATGCCGGCGGCGTCAAGGAAGTGCTCTACGAAGGCGTGAACGCCGGCGAGAAGGACTTCTCGGCCCTCGTCTCGAAGATCAAGGCCTCGGGTGCCGAGTATCTCTACTGGGGCGGCCTGCACACGGAAGGCGGCCTGATCGTGCGCCAGATGCGCGACCAGGGCCTGAAGACCGTGCTCGTCTCGGGCGACGGCATCACCACCGACGAGTTCGCCACCATCGGCGGCCCCGGCGTCGAAGGCACGCTGATGACCTTCCCGCCGGACCCGCAGAAGCGTCCCGAGGCGGCCGCCGTCATCAAGAAGTTCGAGGCCAAGAAGTTCAAGCCGGAAGCCTACACGCTCTACAGCTACGCCGCGGTCCAGATCATGGCCGAGGGCGCCAAGCGCGCGAACTCGACCGATCCGAAGAAGATCGCCGACGCGCTGCACAAGGGCGAGCCGGTCAAGACCGTGATCGGCGACATCGGCTTCGACAAGAAGGGCGACATCACCCGTCCGGACTATGTCGTCTACACCTGGAAGAAGCAGCCCGACGGCAAGATCACCTACGTCGAGAACTGATCTCGGCGGCTGATTGCCTCAACGCGTGAGACAGGACCGCCCCTGTGGAAGCCGGGGCGGTTTTGTTTTCGACATACGCGATGAGGGAGAGTTGTAAAAGATGTCAGCAACGGGCCGGAAGCAGGGACCCAATTGCTCATCTGTCGTAAGAACGTCCGGCCCCATCAGAGAGCCACTGACAGAATAAAACGGCGCAGCGCGGCCATAGCCTCTTCCGGTCTATCTCCGACAACGCCGTGACCGCATTCCGAGAATTTTAGGTAGTTATCAGCATCAAGTTGGAGAGCTGCAGCAATTTCATCGCTAAACTCTGGCGGTGTGATCGGGTCTTGGTTCCCGACTAGAACGAGTGCCGGGCAGTTGATCTTTCCTAGGTCCGGCCGGAAATCCATGCGGCCGTGTTCATTGTGCGGCCCATTGAACCAAAGCGCAGTTTCGTTCTTCCAGACAATGCGCTCCAGCCAGTCTGCCGAGGCTGATTTGTTTCTTGAGTAGAGCGGCACGCAGCGCTCCCGATATAGAGTGCGCCCCTCCGGAGTAGGAGTGTTCCAATAGGCGGCAGCAATATCGCGTATCTCACTCCCTCCGAGCCGCTCAAAGGCACTGTAGACACATTGAAAATCTACTTTGGCCGCTGCGCTGATGAGGACGAGACCGGCTGCGTGACCGGGATGGCGAGTCGCGTATGAAAGCGTGACGAAGCTCCCGAACGAGGTCCCAATGACGATGGGCTGTTCGACTCCAAGTGCATCGCACAGGCCCTTCAGATCGTCGCCCCATTGAGCGAGGTTCCAGCTTGTTTCATCGCAGAGATCGCTCCGGCCGTTGCCCCGGTGATCGTAGTAGATGACCTGCGCTATATCGCTGAGTTGCGAGAAGTAGGGCTTTGAGATGGAATGATCAGCCCCAGGGCCGCCATGAACCATGATGACGGTTGGCTTCTGCCGCATAGTCTTCCCGTCGGGAATCAAGCCTTGGCCGTCGACGTCGAAAAATATGCGCGCTCCGTTGACCACTACATACATCGTTGCACTCCGCACGGTGTCCCTGAGGTGGCCCGTCAAAGAAGCTTTGGGAAAAGGGCCGAAGGCCGAAACCCGCCTTCTCGCGTTCAGACTTGAATCACCGTCTCCGGAACAGCGCCCAATCCCTTGAGGAATGTAGCGAAACGCAGCAGACCGTCCGGCCAGGGGCCGTGCCCGGACTCGCTGTTGAGATGGCCGCTGTCGCCGGCATCGACGAACTCCGAGCCCCAGGCCTGCGCCAGTTCCCTCGCCTCATCATGCGTGCAGTAAGGGTCGGTCGCGCTGGCGATCAGCACCGACGGGAAAGGCAGCCTTTCGCGCCGGTGCGGAATGAAATCCTCGGCCATGCCGGGAACCGCGCGCTTGGCCCGTTCGGAGGCGGGCGACACCAGAAAGGCGCCGGCGACCTCGCCGGGTTTCAGATGCTCCGCCGCATGGGCGACCGCGCTGCATCCGGCCGAATGCGCCACCAGCACGACCGGCCGTGCCGCACCGCGCACGGCCGCGACGATCCGGTTCGCCCAGCCATCGCGCGTCGGCTTGTACCAGTCCTCCTGCTCGACGCGCCTCGCCGTCGGCAGCCGGGCTTCCCAGCGGCTCTGCCAATGATCGGCGCCGGAGCCCGACCAGCCGGGGATGATGAGGATGTCGGCATCGGAGGATTTCATGATGCGATCAGTCGGGCTGGAGCGCGAAGCCGGTTGACAGGGCATGCGCCCAGTCGGCCCGGCCGCGCGCAGCGGCAAGCGCTGCTGCGGCCTGCCAGTCGTAACGTAGTGCACGAAAGGAAAAGTGCCAGCCCGCCCGGAAGCGCTCGGCAACGCCATAGCGCGCATGCGGGCTTTCGGCCTGCATCACATGCGGCGAGGGCAGCACGTCGTCATAGGCCGGCTGGCCGACACTGCCGGGATTGAACACGCAGCGCCCGTCGGGCAGTTCCACGACGCGCGCAAGATGCGAATGACCGCACAGGATCAGGCTGGCGTCGATGCCTGCGGTCTCGGCCTGCACCTGCCCGACCGGCCTTGCGACGCTGCGTCCGCCGACGATGTGCTCGGTCAGGTAGCGATTGTCGTCAGTCGGCGTCGCGTGGAACATCGCGACCTCGCCATCGGCGCGCGCCTGCATCGGCAGCGCGCCCAGCCAGTCGCGGTGGCACTGATCGAGCTCGGCCGCCGCGGCCCGGTCCGACGCCCCCATCTCATCGATCGGCATCTCGACGATGTAGCGATCGTGATTGCCGCGAACCGTCGGCCAGTCGCGTGTCATCAGGAACTCGGCGGTCTCGCGCGCCTTCAGCGGCCCGGACAGGCAGTCCCCGAGATTGACGACAATATCCGGGCGAAGCGACTCCAGATCCTCGACGACGGCCATGAGCGCGTCGAAATTGCCATGGATGTCGGCGAGGACGGCGATACGCATAACCGCTCAGGCTTCTCCGAAGACGCGCCGGAAGATCGTGTCGACATGCTTGAAGTGATAGCCCTCGTCGAACATCGACTGCAGTTCCGAGGCTGACAGCTTCTCGGCCACGTCCTTGTCCGCGAGCAGGTTGGTGAGGAAGTCCTCGCCATGCTCCCAGGTCCGCATCGCGTTGCGCTGGACCATGGCATAGGCATCCTCGCGGCTCGCTCCCGCCTGTGTCAGCGCCAGCAGCACGCGCTGCGAATTGTGCAGCCCGCCGAGCCGGTCGAGGTTCTTGCGCATGTTCTGCGGATAGATCAGCAGCTTGTCGACGACGCCGGTCAGCCGCGCCAGCGCGAAATCGAGCGTCACCGTGGCATCGGGGCCGATCATGCGCTCGACCGAGGAGTGCGAGATGTCGCGCTCATGCCAGAGCGCCACGTTCTCCAGCGCCGGTGTGACCATGCCGCGCACCAGGCGGGCGAGGCCGGTCAGGTTCTCGGTCAGCACAGGATTGCGCTTGTGCGGCATCGCCGAGGAGCCCTTCTGGCCCGGCGAGAAATACTCCTCCGCCTCGTAGACCTCTGTGCGCTGCAGGTGGCGGATCTCGATCGCCAGCCGCTCGATGCAGGAGGCGACGACGCCGAGCGTGGCGAAATACATCGCGTGGCGATCGCGCGGGATCACCTGCGTCGAGACCGGCTCGACGGTCAGGCCCATCTTCTGCGCGACATATTCCTCCACCTGAGGATCGATATTGGCGAAGGTCCCGACGGCGCCCGAGATCGCGCAGGTCGCGATCTCCTTGCGGGCCGCCACCAGCCGCTCGCGGCAGCGGTCGAACTCGGCATAGGCCTGTGCGAGCTTCAGCCCGAAGGTCACCGGCTCGGCATGGATGCCGTGCGAGCGGCCGATCGTCGGGGTCAGCTTGTGCTCGAAGGCGCGGCGCCTGATCGCGGCGAGCAGCGCATCGACATCGGCGATCAGGAGATCGGTGGCGCGGGCGAGCTGGACCGAGAGCGTCGTGTCGAGAATATCCGAGGAGGTCATGCCCTGGTGGACGAAGCGCGCCTCCGGCCCGACGATCTCGGCCAGATGCGTCAGGAAGGCGATAACGTCGTGCTTGGTGACGCGCTCGATCTCGTCGATGCGGGCCACGTCGAACTCGACGTCCCTGGCCTTGGCCCAGATCGTCGCGGTGGCCTCCTTCGGCACGACGCCGAGCTCGGCGAGCTTGTCGGTCGCATGCGCCTCGATCTCGAACCAGATGCGGAACCGGGTCTGCGGCTCCCAGATGGCGACCATCTCGGGGCGGGAATAGCGCGGGATCATCGTCTCGTCCTTGTCACCCAGCGAGCCCTCATCCTGAGGAGCGCTCCGAAGGCGCGTTCCTCAGGATGAGGGCTGCGGTCTCGTCAAACCCAGTCGCCGCGGGCGGCTTCCGCCGCCTTGCGGATCGCGTCGATATTGCCGGCATAGGCCGAAGGCCCGCCCTTGAACACGGCCGAGCCCGCGACCAGCGTATCGGCGCCGGCCTTGACCACCAGCGGCGCGGTCTGTGGCGTCACGCCGCCATCGATCTCGAGCGTGATCGGCCGGTCGCCGATCAGCGCCTTCACCTGCGCTACCTTGTCGACCACCGAATGGATGAAGCTCTGCCCGCCGAAGCCGGGATTGACCGTCATCAGCAGGACGAGATCGACATCCGCGATCAGCGCCTCGGCCGCGCTCGCCGGCGTACCCGGATTGAGCACGATGCCGGCCTGCTTCCCTTGCGACTTGATCGCCTGGATCGTCCGGTGCGGATGCGGGCCCGCCTCGACATGGAAGGAGATCAGATCGGCGCCGGCCTTGGCGAAGGCCTCGACATAGGGGTCGACGGGCGCGATCATCAGATGCACGTCGAAGAACTTCTGGGTGTGCGGACGGATCGCCTTCAGCACGTCGGGTCCGAAGGTGATGTTGGGCACGAAATGCCCGTCCATCACGTCGCAATGGATCCAGTCGGCGCCGGCCTGATCGACGGCGCGCACCTCCTCGCCCAGCTTCGCGAAATCGGCCGAGAGGATCGAGGGGGCGATGCGGACGGGGCGGGTCATGGCTGGCGATGTAGCGCCATGACCTCGTTATCGCAATCAGGCGCTGCGCGATTTCACCGGAAAGGAGAGGCGCCGGTCGGCTTCCGCGATCTCGGCCGCCGCCTGCACGAAGGCCGGGCGCTGCCTCAGGCGGGCGAACCAGGCGGACAACGCCGGATGGGCACCCAGCGGCGGCCCGCCCAGCCGAAGCGAGAACAGCACGCTCATGAACAGCGCGATATCGGCCGTCGAAAGCCGCCCTCCGAAGAAGTCGCGCCCCGCCAGCTTCTGCTCCAGCACCTCGTAATGCCGCGCCAGCGCCTCCTCGGCGATCAGTGCATCGGCCTCCTGCGCGATGCGGCGGTCGCGGTCCGGCGATGGCGGGCCGGTGCGATGCATCAGGGGGCGCAGTGCCTGCAGCATGATCTCGTCGGCATAGAGCTCGTCGAGCCGGCAGCGCGCCCGCTCGACCGGCGTCTCCGGCATCAGCCGCGGCTCGGGATAGGCCTCGTCGAGATATTCGAGGATGACGGTGGAGTCGTAGAGCACGAGCCCGCAATCGCTCAGCACCGGCACCTGTCCCTTCGGATTGAGTGCCAGCACCTCGGGATGCTTCGGATCGTAGCCCGTCGTCTGGTTGAACGGCACCATGATCCGTTCGAAGGCCAGTCCCTTCTCTCGCAGCGCGATCTCGACCTTGCGCGCGAACAGGCTCAGCGGCCCGGAATACAATGTGATCATGGCGCGAACTCCTGCGATGGCCGAAAGCCTCGCAAGCCCATGCGTCAAGCCCCGTCAGCAGCTTCCCGGCGCCGGATCCGGCCGGCGATACCGCGCAGCAGCCAGGGCAGCAGGTAGATCGGGAACTGCGCCAGCGCGAAGAAGAGGAAGGTGGTCTGCGAGACGCCGGCCCCGAGCGCCGCGACGAGCAGGCCCATGTTCCGCTGCCCGGTGCCGTAGCCGATCATGAAGCGCTCCGAACCCGGCAGCAGCCGCAGCACCAGCCATGATCCGAGGAGCCCGGCCGCCGAGACGGCGAAGACGCATCCCAGCAGGGTCAGGACGAGCCGGGGATTGGCAATCGCGGCGTGGGTCACCCCGTCCATCGCCGCGATGGCGAAGATGAAGTACATCAGCACGCCGAAACCATCGAGATTGGCCTTCATCGCCTTGATGCGGGCGAAGCCGAGCCACCAGCGCAGCAGCGAGGCGACGGCCATGCCGCCGCCGATGAAGATCAGGAGACGCAGCGTCAGCAGCCAGCGGTCGAGCGGAACGGCGGAGCCCGCCAGAAGCTCGACGAGATAGGGCGCTACGACCGGGCTCGCGATCGTCGTCGCGATCACGCTCGCGATGATCAGGGACGGCTCGAACCCGTAGAGGATCGCGACCGCGGGCGACGACATGATCGGCGGCGCAGCCCCCATGATGGCGAGCCCCAGCACGATGCCGGGATCGAGGTTGCCGCGCCCGAAGACGAGCAGCGCCGCGCCGATGATCAGCACCGGCCCGGCGACCAGCCACAGGCAGGCGGCCAGGAACTTTGCCGGCCGCCGCAGCAGTGCGGCGGTGACGGCGAGGTCGAGGCGCAGGAACACCACCGTGGTGAAGCAGAAGATCGTGACCGGCAGCGCCGGCCGCGCCGCGGCGGAGAATTGCGGCAGCGCCAGCCCGAGGAAGATCGAGAGCGCGAACCCTTGCGTGCCGTGGCGCCCCAGCCAGGCGAGCCCGGCGGCGAGGAGGGTTGCTGGATTCATCGGCACCGTGCTGGAATCATTCGCAAAACGAGGCTGCACACTGGCTGAACGGCGCCCGCGCGTCACCCGCGATCTCTGCAGACGCCCCCTGCGTTGGCATGAAATTGCGGGTGCAGGCGCCAAATGCTGGCCGTGAAGACCAGCGGCTGCAATCTGGCGCAGAAATTGCGAAAGATTAGCCGGTGCGCCGCAAAAATCCATCGCGACGCTGACAACCCCGCGCAAAGCGGTATTTTGCTCGGCAAGGCACTGCGGACAGGGGTTGGCGGAAGCAGGTCATGCGCGTGGATACGATCGTTCTCGGGGCCGGCATCGTCGGCATCTCGGTAGCCCTTCACCTGCAGAAGGCGGGCCGATCCACCCTTCTCGTCGACCGGCGTGGCCCCGGCGAGGAGACCAGCTACGGCAATGCCGGGCTGATCCAGCGCGAGGGCGTCTACCCCTACGGCTTCCCGCATGATTTCGGTGCGCTCATCCGCTACGCGATGAACAACACCATCGACGCGCACTACCACTGGAACGCGATCCCCAAGCTCGCCCCCTTCCTGTTCTCTTACTGGATGCATTCGCGCGCCTCGCATCACGAGGCCATTGCCCGCAAATACGCGACGCTGATCGAGCACTGCGTCACCGAGCACGACGCGCTTGCGCAGGAGGCCGGCGCCACGGGCCTGCTGCGCCGCAAGGGCTGGATGAAGGTCTTCCGCACCGAGAAGGAGCGCGACGAGCGCCTGGCCGAGGCCGCTCGCTGGAAACGCGACTTCGGCGTGAACTACCGCCCGCTCGACATGGCGACCCTCAAGACCGAGGAGCCCCATCTCGACCACGCCAGCCTGATCGGTGGCCTGCACTGGACCGATCCCGTCACGGTGGTGGACCCGCTCGGCCTGTCGAAATCCTACGTCGCGCTGTTCGAGAAGCTCGGTGGCAAGCTCGCACTCGGCGATGCCGGTACGCTGAAGCAGAACGGCAGCGAATGGAGCGTCACGCTCTCGGACGGCACCACGGCCATGGCCAAGGATGTCGTCGTCGCGCTCGGCCCCTGGGCCGACGTGCTGACCAACAGGCTCGGCTACCGCCTGCCGCTGGCGGTCAAGCGCGGCTACCACATGCACTACAAGCCGCTCGGCAACGCCGTGATGAACCACCCGGTGCTCGATACCGAGCGCGGCTATTTCCTGGCGCCGATGCTGCAGGGCATCCGCCTGACCACCGGCGCGGAATTCGCCGACCGCGACGCGCCGAAGACGCCAGTCCAGCTCGCCCGCGCCGAGCCGATCGCCAAGCAGCTCTTCCCGCTGGGCGAGCGGGTCGATGCCGAGCCCTGGCTCGGCCGCCGGCCCTGCACGCCGGACATGATGCCGATCATCGGCCCGGCCCCGAAGCACAAGGGCCTGTGGTTCTCCTTCGGCCACGCCCATCACGGCCTGACGCTCGCCGCCGTCACCGGCCGAATGATCGCGGAGATGGTCACGGGTCAGAAGGTTTTCGTCGACCCCTCCCCCTTCGCGCCGTCGCGCTTCTAGGAGCGCGCACCTCGCCGCGTGCGGGATGACCGCCCTGCGCCCGGCGCCCTCGCGTGCAGGGACGGCGCCTGCCAGGATGGCGCTTCCCGATTCCTGCCCGAGACCCTGCCATGGCCCTCGCCAAACCGCCCGTCCAGGACAATGCCTACGCGGCAGCGCTCGCCTTGCTGGACCGCGTGCCGCTGATCGACGGCCATAACGACCTGCCCTATGTCATCCGCAAGGATCGCAACGCGAAGGGCGACGTCGCCGCCTACGGTCTCGACCAGCTCCATGCCGAGGTCGACACCGACATCCCCCGCATGCAGGCCGGCAAGCTCGCCGGCCAGTTCTTCGCGGCCTATGTCCCGCCCAACCAGCCGAACCCCGCCGGCTTCGCGCTCGCCCAGATCGCGCTGATGCGCGACATTCTCAAGCGCCATGCGGATGTCTTCCGGCCCGGCCTGTCGGCTGACGATGTCGAAGCGGCGAAGGCGGAAGGACGCATCGCGCTGTTCATGACCATCGAGAACGGCGCGGCGGTCGATGGCGAACTCGATGCGCTCAACGCCTATTACGATCTCGGCGTGCGCCTGATGACGCTCTGCCATAACGACACCACCGACTGGTGCGACTCCGCCACCGACGCTCCCCGCCATAATGGCCTCACCGGCTTCGGCAAGGACGTGCTGCGCCGGATGAACAAGCTCGGCATGGTGATCGACCTCGCCCATGTCGCGCCGAAGGTGATGCACGACGCGCTCGACGTCTCCAGCGCCCCGCTGGTCTGGTCACATTCCAACGCCTTCACGCTCTGCGACCATCCGCGGAACGTGCCCGACGACGTGCTCGACCGCGTCGCCGGCAATGGCGGCATCGTGATGGCGACCTTCGTACCGGACTTCATCAGCCAGGCCTCCCGCGACTGGCACCGCCCGGCCAAGGACCAGTACGGAAAGACGCCCGAGGGTACGGACTACGCCAAGGTCGAGTCCGAGATCGCCGCCAAGTCCGGCCCGCGCCCGAAGGCGACGCTCCCCGAATATTGCGACCATGTCGACTATCTCGCCAAACGCATCGGCCACGACCATGTCGGCATCGGCTCGGACTTCTTCGGCTGGGTCAATCCGGACGGGCTCGAGGACACCACGACCTTCCCGTCGGTGATCGCGGAACTGATCCGCCGCGGCTGGTCGGAGGAAAATCTCGCCAAGCTTGCCGGCGGCAACACCTTGCGCGTCCTGCGTGCCGTCGAGGCGGCGGCCGGCTGAGCCTGTCTCAATCGCGCTCCGTCGTCTCCGGCTCGCGCTCGAGCGTTCGCGCGCGGGCCTCTCCCGGCGGGCGGGCGCGCGCCCACAGCGAGATCAGCAGCAGGCCGATCGGCACCGCAGCCAGCACGATCCAGATCACGAAATTGCCGTCGCCAGCCATGCGGCCCCCCTTGGCGGTCACCTTGCGCCGGGGGCTTGACGCCAGGCCCGCAGCGGCAGACAGGAACGCCGCCGCAGGATAGCGGCATCGTTCCAAACCAAACAGCAGAGATCATGACCGGTTCCGGCACCGACCGCACCCGCCCCGCAGTCCAGGCGGCCGCGCCCGTCGTCATCCTGGTCGAGCCGCAGTTGGCCGAGAACATCGGCATGTGCGCGCGCGCCATGGCGAATTTCGGCCTCTCCGAGATGCGCCTCGTCGCCCCGCGCGACGGCTGGCCGAGCGGCGGCGGCCTCAAGAAGGGCGCCACCGCCGCCGCCTCCGGCGCGACCCACATTCTTGAGAATGCCCGGCTCTATGACAGCGCCGCCGAGGCGATCGCCGATCTCAACCACGTGCTGGCGACGACGGCCCGCGAGCGCGGCCAGATGAAGCGCGTGCTGACCCCGGCCGAGGCCATGCCCGAAATCGCCGGGCGGATCGGCGGGGGCGAGCGCGTCGGCATCCTGTTCGGCCGCGAGCGCATCGGCCTGACCAACGAGGAGATCAGCTTCGCCGACGCCATCCTGACCTTCCCGGTCAACCCGGCCTTCGCCTCGCTGAACCTTGCCCAGGCCGTGCTGCTCAACGGCTATGAATGGTTCAAGACGACCAATGGCGAGCCACCCTTCCGCGAGAACAACCCCTCCCCGCCGGCCCAGCGCGAGATGATCCTGTCGATGTTCGACTATCTCGAGGGCGAGCTCGACCTCTGCGGCTTCTTCCCGCCCGGCAAGAAGCCGATCATGACGGCGAACCTGCGCGACATCCTGCACCGTCTCGACATGACCGAGCAGGAAGCCCGCACCCTGCGCGGCGTCTTCAAGTCTCTGGTCGAGGGGCCGAGGAAGGCGCGGCTCATCGCGCGCCAGGCCGGTGCCCAGGAGCAAGGCTCGGAATGAAAAAAGCCGGCCCCGAAGGGCCGGCTCGTCTGATCGGGGGGTCTCGAAACATCCCGGTCAGAATTGATACTTCAGCGTCGCCTTCACCGTGCGGCCCGGCTCCGAATAGTAGTCGCGGGCCTGCGCCAGCGTGCCCGTCGGCACGTTGACCGCGTCCCAATATCTGCGATCGAAGATATTGTAGACGCCGACCTGCAGTTCGAGGTCGGCGATCTCCGGCATCGGCCGCCACCAGGCCGAGGCGTTGAAGATCGCATAGCCCGGCGCCCGGAAGCCGGCATCGGTCCCGGTCGTCGCCGCGACGTCGTTGCGCGCCGCCGCGAGCTTGGCGGACACCTCG
Source organism: Allobosea sp. 67-29 (assembly GCF_001898115.1). Classification (GTDB taxonomy): domain Bacteria; phylum Pseudomonadota; class Alphaproteobacteria; order Rhizobiales; family Beijerinckiaceae; genus Allobosea. Next base: position 40,781 of record NZ_MKSQ01000025.1, read on the forward strand.
GCGCCCCAGCGCTCCGTGCCGTAGGCCACCGCGACGATGCCCTGCATCGGCGGGATCGAGTTCAGGAAGGTGTCGTCGTCCTTGTTGCGGCCGCGGGTATAGGCGAACGAGCCGCGGACCAGCCAGTTCGGCGCGAAGGCGTATTGGCCGTTGATCTCGACCCCCTGGATTTCCGCGCGATTGATGTTCTGGAAGCTGAAGACGCCACCCTGCGGATACAGGCCACCGGGCGGCGCGACCTGCACCTGCTCGATGAAGTTCCGGTAGTTGGTGTGGAAGTAGGTGATCGAGCCGCCGAGCTGCTTGTCGCCGAAGCGCAGGCCGACGTCGATGCCGTTGCCGATCTCCGGCCGCAGGGTGGGATCGCCGGTACGCAGATAGGTTCCAGGTCCGCCGAAGCGGCCGTAGAGCTCGTTTGCGGTGGGCGCGCGGAAGGTCTTGGCCCATTGTGCGAAGACGGTCACGTCCTTCGCCCAGGGCGCGTTCTTCAGGATATCGTATTCGAGCCGGATGCGCGGCGACCAGGCCGAATCGCTGGACGACGGCGGCAGGCCGTTCGGCTGCGAACCACCGGCCGAATAGGCCGGCGTATTCTGCGGCTTCTCCTCGTACCAGTCGAAGCGGACGCCCGGCGTCACCCGCAACCGGTTGTCGAGCAGGCCGATCTCGTCATGCGCGTACAGTCCCACGAGCCTGCCGTCGACCTTGGGCTGGTCCGCCTGATTGGTATGCAGGTTGTTGCAGGTCGTGTACGGCGCGGAGAACATGCCGGAGGCCGGGCGTGCCGGGCAGTTGTCGATGCCGGACGAGTATTGCTCGAGCGACGACATGCGCAGCTCGGTACCGAGCATCAGCCGGTGCGAAATCGCTCCCGTCTGGAAATTCTTGATGAGGTGGCCGTTGAAGCCGTAGGCGTTCTCCTCGCTCTGGTTGTCGCGACCATAGGGGCCGACGATGCTGGTGTAGCGCCACGCATTCACGAGGTCGTTGCGCTTCAGCCTCTGCCAGTAGGCGACAGCATGGGCCTCGTCGAAGAACGAGCCCGGGAGCTTGTAATCGTAGCTCAGCGAGACGCGATTGCGTTCGACGTCTTCACCGGTCTGGTGTGAGCCGGGGCGGAAATTGCCGGTCGGCGAAACCGTGCTCGTCCGGGTCTGGGTGCGGTCGGAGCGCTTGAAGAACTCGCCGGTCACGCCGAAGCGGTGCTCTCCGACCTGCTGATAGATCTTGGCGAGGAAGTTGTACTGATTGAAGTCGCCCGGATTGGGCGCGGTCCGCGTCGCGCCGATCGTCTTGACGTCGCCGCGGTTGTCGGTCTCGTGGCCGTTGCGGAAACCGCCCTGCAGCAGCACGGAGGTGTTGTCCATCCTGGCCGCCGCCGCCGCGCTGCCGAACCAGGCCCTATCGGTGCTGTCGTAGCCGGTCTTGGCGAGCGCGCCGTAGGAACGGCCGTTGCGCAGCAGGTCCTCCGGATCGAGCGTGCGTACCGCGAGCGCGCCGCCGAGCGCACCGCTGCCGAGCGTGCTCGCGCCGCTGCCGCCGCGCAGCAGGTCGAGCGTGGAAAGCGAATCGAAGTCGAAGGCGTTCTGGGCGCCGCGGTTGATCCGCGTGTCGACCAGGAAGGGCTGGCGGATGCCGTCGATCGTCGTCAGCACCCGGGCGCCGTCGAGGCCGCGGATGTTCAGCGAATTGGTCTGCCGGTTGAAGGTGATGCCGGCCTCGACCCGGTTCGACAGATCCGTCAGGCTCTGCACCTGCTCGCGGTCGAGTTCCTGGCGCGTCACCCGCGTCGTCGTCGGCCCGCTCACCAGCGCGCCGCCCGCCTCGCTCTCGCCCTGCACGTTGATCTGGTCGAGCACGACGGCGTCGCTCGTCGAGACCGGCGGAGTCGAGGCCCCTTGCCGGCCGGCTTGCTGCGCTTCGGCCGATGACGCCATCGCCAGCAACATCGCCATGGTTCCCAAGGCCACGCCTCCGCGAAGCCTGCAAAAATCGACACTCATCGCCCAACCCCATTCTGCCGATGCCGGTTCGCAGCGGAACTTGCAGTTTAAAATGAATAAAAACAGAGTCTTATGATTCATAAGACTTGAGTTGCGTTATTATTTACGAAACATCATGTCAATTGGAGTCGAAGGTTAAAGCATAACAATAGAAATCGTCTAACAAATAACTATTCCAATGTAGAACAACATCGAACCTTGCAGAGGCCGTCTACCGGCTCCCGATCTCGTGATCGCGCAGAGAGGTTCCGGCGTCCGGCAGGTCATTGCCTCGTACGAAAAGCAGCGCATCTTCCCGTCATGAACGCAGGCTACGTCTCCATCGATCGACGCAAGCTCTTGACCCGAGGCAGCGCCATGGCCGCCGCGCTCTCGCTCGCCCGTGTTCCCGCGCGCGCGGCCGACATCGATGTGGTGGTTGTCGGCGCAGGCGCCGCGGGCATCGCCGCGGCACAGGCCCTGAAGGCGGCGGGCCGCGGCGTTGTCGTGCTGGAGGCCCGCAGCCGGACGGGCGGGCGCGCCTTCACCGACGCGTCTCTCGGCCCGGCCTACGACGCCGGTGCGATGTACATCCACTGGGCCGAGCGCAATCCCTGGGTCGCCATCGCCCGGGAGCTGGGCATCGAGACCGCGCCCGAAGCCGGCGGCGGAGGCTTCCGCGCCTTCGCGGACGGCAGGCCGATGGCGGCGGCCGACCGCGCGCGCCGCCGCGACGCCTTCCGCCAGATCGACCGCCGGCTGGAGACGCTCGACATCGGCGCGCGGGACATGTCGATCGCCGAATTGCTGGGCGACCTCGGGCCGGAGATGGCACCTATCGCCACCTCCGGCCTGCTGCTGTCGATCGGCGAGGAATCGAGCCGCATTTCGGCCCGCGACTACCAGCGGCTCTGGTCGGGCGACGACCTCGTCGTGCCGTCGGGCTATGGCAATCTGGTCGCCCGCTCCGGCGCCGGCCTCGACCTGCGCCTGAACGAACCGGTCGACGCGATCGACTGGGGCAGCTCCGCGGTGGCCGTGACCACCCGCTCGGGCACGTTGCGGGCCAAGGCCTGCATCGTCACGGTGCCGGTCGGGGTGCTGAAGGCGGAGGCGATCCGCTTCTCGCCTGCCCTGCCCGCCGCCACGCGTGACGCCCTGGACGGGCTCCACATGGGTGCGCTCACCAAGATCGCGCTGAAGGTCGAGGGCGATCGTTTCGGCATCTCGCCCGGCGCCAGCCTTCTCGAATCGGGCAAGCCGGAGGGGCTGATCAACTTCGACATGTATCCGGACGGCAAGGATATCGTCATCGGTTATTGTGGCGGCGATTTCGCCCGCCAGCTTTCGCAGGCCGGGCCGGACGAGGCGCGGGCCCACGCGACCGAACTGCTGGCGAAGATGATCGGCGGCGATTTCCGCAAGACCGTGAAGGCGGCGGCGTTTCCGGCCTGGTGGACGGACCCCTTCGCGCGCGGCTCCTATTCGGTCTGCGCGCCCGGCCATGACGCGGCACGGGAGGCGCTTGCCCTGCCGATCGGCGGCCGCCTCCTCATCGCGGGCGAGGCGACGGCGGGCGGCGGCGCCATGACCGTTGGCGGCGCGACGCTGGCAGGCCGCGCGGCGGCGGCCGCACTGATGCGGCTCAAGGCCTGACGCTCAGAGCACGAGCTCCCAGTTCTGGCCCACCAGGTCCCGGCCGAAGGAATGATGCCTCTCCTCGGCGACGAGCCGGAAGCCCTCGGCCTCGTAGATCGCCCGTGCCGCATGCAGGATGTCGTTCGTCCACAGCACCATGCGCCGGTAGCCCGCGGCACGCGCGAAGCCGACGGCCTCGCGGACCAGCGCCTTGCCGAGCCCCAACCCCTGCGCTCGTTTCTCCACGAGGACGAGCCTCAGCTTGGCGGTGTGGGCATCGTGCTCGACGACGAAGCTCGATCCGGCCGGCTCGCCCTCGAGCTCGGCGATGAAGCAGCGCTCGCGCCCCGGCTTGAAGCCGCGCAGGAAATTGGCGGCGATCTCGGCGACCAGCGCCTCGAAGCTCAGGTCCCAGCCGTATTCCTCGGCGTAGAGCCGGCCATGCGCCGAGATCACCCAGCCGATATCGCCCGCGCGGTGCTCGCGGATCGAAGGTCGCGGCCGCGCCGCGCTCCGGCCCGCGAAGAGAGCCTCCGTGTCGCGCAGCGCCCCGACGAGCCTGCCGCGCTCCGCCGGAGAGAGCCTCGCCAGGAGCGCCTCGGCCTGCTGACGCGAAGCCTGGTCGAGCGGCCGGAAGGCGGCCAGCCCCGCCGCCGTCAGGCGCAGGCGGAAGGCACGGCCATCGAGATCCGAGCGCTGCCGCTCGAGCCAACCCTGTGCTTCGAAGCGCTTGAGGATGCGCGAGAGATAGGCCGGGTCGAGATCGAGATCCCGCGAGAGCTCCACCGCCAGGCAGCCGCCCCGCTCCGCCAGTTCATAGAGCACGCGCGCCTCGGTCAGCGCGAAGCCCGCTCCGTGCAGGTTGCCGCCGAGCGCGCCGATCCAGCTTGTATGGAACCGGTTGAACCGGCGGATGGCCGCGACGGCCTCTGTCTCGCACTCTGCCATGGTCCCTCCTGCTGAAGAGCAGACTTCCATTTAGTAGACAGAGTCAACTAAAATTGACACAAGCGGTTCGGCAAGCGTTGACGCTCGCTTAACGGCTCTCTGGCGGTATCGGGCTTTGACATTTCGCGGCGCTGTCATGCAGGTCGATCTCCTCGCCGGAACGGGCCATCGTCCCCTCGCGATCCCCCGCCCCCAACCCACCATCCTCGTCTTCGATTCCGGCCTCGGCGGCCTGACCGTGCTCGGGCGCGCCACGCGCGCCTGCCCCGGGTCCAACATCGTCTATGCCGCCGACGATGCCGGCTTTCCCTATGGGCGGCTGAGCGAGGACGAGCTCGTCGCCCGGGTGCTGGCCGTGATGGAGCGCCTCGTCGCGCGCTTCCACCCCGACCTCGTCGTCATCGCGTGCAACACCGCCTCGACGCTGGTTCTGCCGGCGCTGCGGGCGCGCTTCGCCATCCCCTTCGTCGGCACGGTCCCTGCAATCAAGCCGGCTGCGGCCGCGACCCGCAGCGGGTTGATCTCGGTGCTGGCGACGCCCGGCACGGTCGCCCGCGACTACACCCGCGGCCTGATCGAGGCCTATGCCGCGAACCATCAGGTCACGCTGGTGGGGGCGACGCGGCTCGCCGGCCTCGCCGAGCAGGCCCTGAAGGGCGCGCCCGTGGACGATGCGGTGCTCGCAGCGGAAATCGCGCCCTGCTTCGTCGAGGCGGCGGGCCGGCGTACCGATGTCGTCACGCTATCCTGCACGCATTATCCGCTGCTGCTGGACCGGATGAAACGGCTCGCCCCCTGGCCTGTCGAGTGGATCGACCCGGCCCCGGCCATCGCCCGCCGCATCGCCGAACTGCTGCCGGCCGCTCGGGAGGCCGGGCTCGCCGGCCACGACGCCGCCGCGGTCTTCACGGGCGGCGACAGCCTGACCGGGCCGCTGCGCATCGCCCTCGCGGGCTATGGCCTGGCGCAGATCCTGCTGGAGCCGATGCCGCTCGGCAACTGAGCGATCGTCCGGGAGACTTTCGCAGTCCCTGTTTGACAAATCGCCCGGCGCGTGGTTCTAGAGCGCCGTCGCGCGGCTCCTCACGGGGCCGCGTGGTTTTTTCCGCACCCGTGATCCGCTCTTCTTCGGAAGCTGGATCTGTCGCCCCGGTGCATCGGATCGAAAAGCGGCTTCCGCCTTTCGGATATGTCCGGTGCAGAGAAAATGGCAGCTTCGCCAAAGCGGCATCCGTCGGATGCCGGCAAGCAGCCAGGGACAGGAGGGCGCGGTCCTCAACTCGCGAACCTGAGAGGACACGCGACATGTCGAAGCGCCATGAGGCGAAATACAAGATTGACCGCCGCCTCGGTCAGAACATCTGGGGCCGTCCGAAGTCCCCGGTCAACCGCCGTGAGTACGGCCCCGGCCAGCACGGCCAGCGCCGCAAGGGCAAGCCCTCCGACTTCGGCACGCAGCTGCGCGCCAAGCAGAAGCTGAAGGGCTATTACGGCTCGATCTCCGAGAAGCAGTTCCGCCGCTATTACGCCGAGGCGATCCGCCTCAAGGGCGACTCCGGCGAGAACCTCGTCGGCCTGCTCGAGCGCCGTCTCGACGCCGTGATCTACCGCGCCAAGTTCGTGCCGACCGTGTTCGCCGCCCGCCAGTTCGTCAACCACGGCCACATCACCGTGAACGGCAAGCGCGTCAACATCGCCTCCTATCAGGTGAAGCCGGGCGACGTGATCGCGGTCAAGGACTCGTCGAAGCAGCTCGCCATCGTCATCGAGTCGGCCGCCCTGGCCGAGCGCGACGTGCCTGATTACATCGACGCCGACCATACCAAGTTCTCTGCCACCTTCACCCGCACCCCGACGCTGACGGACGTGCCCTATGCGGTGCAGATGGAGCCGAACCTCGTCATCGAGTTCTACTCGCGCTGATGCAGTCGCGGTGGCTCGCCGCCGCCAGTCACGATATGCAGGGGGATGGCGTGTCGCCGTCCCCTTTTTCTTGTCTCGGGCCGCTCGCCCGTCCTCCGTCCAGGCCGCAAACGGCCAAATCTTGAACCGGCGCGCCAGCGAACCTATCCTCGCCGCATGCGCATGCCCGTTTTGCCCGCCCACCTGCCGCAGCGCGCACAGCGCCTCGAAGCCGATGATCGTTAAGCTGGCTCGACTCGCCATCGCGGCTGGGCTTGTGCTGATGGCGGGCACGACGCAGGCCGAGGTGCGCTTGCGCCGCAATGTCCGCGTCGGCGGCCACGACTTCTCGAACCAGACCTTCAACCGCAACCGCCGCGCCGTCATTCATCTCTACGACCGCCAGCCACGCCACTCCGGCTGTGTCTGGCGCGCCGACGGACGGGGCGGAAAGGTCAAGATCTGCCATCTGCGCCGCATCCGTTGATCCGACCATCGCACGCAATGAAAAGGGGCGCCCGGTCCGGCGCCCCTTTTCATTGCCCTTCGCCGGGCAGATCGCGCCAGCGCTTACAGATGCGAACCGACCTCGTCGCGGAAATAGTAGCAGCCGAGGCCGAGGCAGCCGATCAGGATCGACAGCGCATAAGGTCCGAACAGACAGATGACGAAAACGGAACCGATGAAGCTCCGCATTCCCCATGTCAGCCACATGCTCTTCATGGCTCACCCCTCGCATTGCATTGACTGACAAAGGGTAAACGGGAAGCCATGAATCCAACTTGAACAGATATGGTGAATATCGAAATTCGCTGTCAGTTCCGTGTGTTAGAAAGTTTGGCGGAATTGCGGCCGGCATCGCCGCTTCCGTTCTCAATCAAGCCGCAATGCCGTAGCGTCATGGATAGGTCCCACGCTCGGAGAGTGATTCGCATGACCAGAACATTGTTGATCGCCCTGGTGCTGGCCGGCAGCGCGAGCTTTGCCCATGCGCAGAGCTGCTCGGTCCAGGCCGGTGACAAGAAGCTCGCCGGCGCCGCCAAGACGAGCTTCATGACCAGATGCGAGAAGGATGCGACCGCGACCTGCGACAAGCAGGCGGCCGACAAGAAGCTGGCCGGCGCCGCCAAGGCCAGCTTCACCAAGAAATGCGTCTCCGACGCCGTCGGCGGTTGATCGCGCCGAACGCTACGGAAGCCAGGCCTGGATAAGACTGGATAAGAAAAGAGGCCGGCCCAAAGGGCCGGCCTCTTCCCGTCAGCGCGGGAAATCGTCACTCGTAGTCGTCGTAACCGCCGCGATCCGGCCCATCGCCGTTCCCGCGGTGCCAGCCCCAGCCATGGCCGCCGCCATGGTGGCGGCCACGCCATTCGCGCATCTCGCGGAAGCGTTCGCGGCCATCGGCCATGGCCTGCCGCACCGAGCGGCGCATCACCGTCTTCTGCTCGTCGCTCAAGGTCGCCCAGAGCGGCCTCACCGTGTCGGCCAGTTCCTTCGCTGCCGAGGCCCTCTCGCCCAGGCGCTTCGCGCGCGCGTCGATCCGCTCCATCATGTCGGCGCTGCGCAGATTCTCGCGCTCCTCGCGCAGGGCGGCCCAGTGCTCGCGGCGCTGCTCCGAGCGTTGCTTGACCAGCACCTCGACCTTGTCGAAGAGCGGAACCTGCTCGGGCTTCAGCTTCAGATCCTCACGAACCTTGGCGAAGCGCTGCTCCATCCGGGCCTTGGCTTGCTCGGCGCGGCGCTGGCGCCATTCCTCGCGCCGCTGCTCGCGCGTCTGGGAGGTCTGCTCCTGCTTCTTGTCGCCGCCCGCCGAAGGGACGGTCTGCGGCTGGGCCAGGGCGAAGGTGCTGGCGAGTGCCGCGATGGACGATGCGGCTATCAGGACGATGGGTTTCATGGAGGTCTCCTCGGGGGACAGCCTGTAACGTGTCGCTCAGCGGGTCTCGAAGCCGATTGGCGATGGCATCACGGTCGCTTCCAGCGCGTGAACCGGCGATGGCTCGCGCATGAAAAGATCGTAATGTGACGCCAACGCGTCCGGCGCGATTCGGTTCGGATCTCCATGCGCAACCTCATCACCGATGTCCGTGGCGTCCTCATCGGCCAGGCTCACGATGCAACCGCCGCCACCGGTGTCACGGCGGCGGTGTTCGAGCGCCCGGCGGTCGCCTCCGCCGCCGTGCTCGGCGGCGGGCCGGGCACCCGCGACACCGACCTGCTGCAGCCGGAAATGACCGTCGAGCATATCGACGCGGTGGTGCTTGCCGGCGGCTCGGCCTGGGGGCTGGGCGCCGCCGATGGCGTCATGGGCTGGCTCGCGAGCCAGGGCCGCGGCTTCCCGGTCGGCAGTTTTCGCGTGCCGATCGTGCCGCAGGCGATCCTGTTCGATCTGATGAACGGTGGCGACAAGCCCTGGGCACGCGGTAACGGCGAGACGCCCTATCGCCGGCTCGGCACCGAGGCCGCGCAGGCGGCCGGGCCGGACTTCGCGCTCGGCACTGCCGGCGCCGGCTATGGCGCAACGACGGTGAACCTGAAGGGCGGTGTCGGCTCGGCCAGCGCCCGCGCCGCAACCGGCCAGATCGTCGGCGCGCTGGTTGCCGTCAACGCCGTCGGCAGCGCCACGATCGGCGACGGGCCGCATTTCTGGGCGGCGCCCTATGAGCACAGCGCCGAGTTCGGCGGTCTCGGCTGGCCGGCGGCGATCACCCCTGCCGAGACCGCGCTGCGCTTCAAGGGAGGCACCGGGCGGAACACCACGATCGCCCTGGTCGCGACCGATGCCGTACTCACCAAGGCGCAGGCGAAGCGGCTCGCGCTCGCCGCCCATGACGGCCTCGCCCGGGCATTGCGCCCGGCCCACGCCCCGCTCGACGGCGACATCGTCTTCGCCGCCGCGACGGGCTACAGCGGCGCGCCCTCGGATGCCTTCGCTCTGACCGAGCTCTGCGCCACCGCGGCCGACGTCCTGGCGCGTGCGATAGGGCGCGGCGTCCATGCCGCGACGGCGCTGCCCTTCCCGGGCGCGCTGCCGGCCTGGCGCGACCGCTTCGGCGGCTGAACGAGGCCGCTCGCGGGCCCCCGAACTTAACCGGCCGGCAACCAATTCGGCGCAACCTGGGCGAGTACTATCGAGCAGCGTCGGCAAGCCGGGGGGGGCTTCGCATGCGTGAGATAGCCTTCGGCCTGCTTCTGGCAGCGGCGATCGTCGTGACCGCCTTCCTGGCGGCGATGTGGCCGGAGCCGGGCCGGCCGCTGGTCGCTTTCTTTCCCGCCGGAAGCTCCGCGCGGGCGATGTCGGAAGCGGTGGCGCGCGCCGGCGGCAGCCTTCTGGACATCGACACGGGCTCGGCAACGATCACGACCATTGCCGACGACGCCGGCTTTCCGACCGCCCTCTACCGCTCCGGGGCCTGGCTGGTTCTGGACGGCTCCGTCGCGCAGCTTTGCGCCCGCTTCCGCCGCTGGAGGACCTGATGAGCAGCGTCGAACGCTTTCGCCGTCGCTTCGCGCCGCTGCTCATGGCCGTGCTCTGGGCCAATTTCGCTCTTCTCGGCCTGATTGCCGCCCGTGGCGATGGGATGATCCCGATCGCGGGCGCAGTCTTCGCGGCCATGGCCACGCTCGCCTGGATGATCGACCGTACCGGCTGGGTCACCCGGCAGACCAGCAGCGTCGCCGTGCTCGGCCAGGTGATGCTGCTCGTCTACGCCTTCCGGCAGCATCCCTACCAGGCCGACATGCATATGTATTTCTTCGCCATGCTGGCCGTGCTCGCCGGCTGGCTCGACTGGCGGATCTTCGTCCCGGCGACGGCGGTGATCGGACTGCACCACCTGCTGCTCAGCCTGTTCTACGCCGCCGGCGTCTTCCCGAACGGCAGCGACGTCAACCGCGTCCTGCTGCACGCGGCCATCGTGGTCGTCCAGGCGGCCGCGCTGAGCTGGATCGTGCATGCGCTGAACCGCTCGATGCAGACCACCGAGCAGGAGCGCCACGAAGCCGACATCGCCCGCAAGGCCGCCGACGAGGCGCGGCGCGACGTCGCCGAGACGACCACCCGCGCCGCCGGCGAGCGACGGCAAATTCTGCATCGGATCGCCAACGAATTCGAGCAGAGGATCACCGGCATCACCCGCGACCTGGTGCAATCGGTCCAGTCGCTGCATCTCGCCTCGCAGGAGATGCGCAGCGGTGCGGGCGAGGTTTCCAAGCGCTCCACCGTCGCCTCGCGGTCGTCCCGCGAAATGTCGGCGAATGTGCAGGCGGTCGGGCAGGTCACGACCGAGCTCGCCGATTCCTTCGCCGAGGTCGACCGTCAGGTCGGGGAAACCACGCGCGTCGTCGGCGACACCACGCGGCAGGCCGGGGCCGTGCTCGAGTCGGTCGCCGATCTCTCGCGCAAGGCCGACGAGATCAGCACGATCGTCGTCACCATCTCCACGATCGCACAGCACACCAACCTGCTCGCGCTGAATGCCTCGATCGAGGCTGCCCGGCTCGGCCATTCCCGAGGCGGGTTCAGCGTGGTTGCCCAGGAGATCAAGATGCTCGCCGAGCAGACCTCGCAGGCGACCGAGGCGATCCAGTCACAGATCGACGCGATCCACACCTCCAGCAAGACCGCCATCTCCGCCATCGATGCGATGAACGACACGATCGGCTCGCTCAACCGCATTTCCGGACATGTCGCCGCGGTGGTCGAGCAGCAGACGGCCGCAGCCGTGGGGCTCGCCGCCAATATCGGCCGCGTCGCGAACGAGACCGTCGTCGCCGGGGAGCATATCGAGTTCGCAAGCCGCATGGCGACAGAGACCGATGTCGCCGCCGGCCAGATCGCGGATTCGGCCGATCGGCTTTCGCAGCAATCGACCCACCTCGACCAGGAAGTCGCGCAGTTCCTCGGCCACATCCGCGCGGCCTGAGGGAATTGTTCCGGAAACGCGAAATCGGCTATAGCATCGGCCGGTCGGTGAAATCTCCTTTCCGGAACGATCCGGCACACTGAAAACGTGATCGACCGCGCCCATCTGCGCACGCGATCCCAGGCAGCACCATGTCCACAGACGATTTCCTCGCCCGTTTCGGCTCGCCCGGCGCGAGCCAGCCCGACCCCGTCGCCGCAGCCCAGCAGGCGATGCGCAACCCCTTGCCGGCGCGCTTCTACAAGCTGGCGGGCACATTGGAGCAGGACGGGCTGTTCCATGTCGCGCTCGACGGCAGGACGGCCCGTACCCCCGCCCGCAAACCCCTCGCCGTCGGCTCGCGCCCGGTGGCGGAAGCCCTTGCAACCGAGTGGGAAGCCCAAAGCGAACGCATCGATCCGGCCCGGATGCCTCTGACCCGCCTCGTCAATTCGGCGCTGGACGGCGTGGCGGACCAGCAGGAGGCCGTACGCGCCGAAATCGTCCGCTACGCCGCATCCGATGCGCTCTGCTATCGGGCCGGAGAACCGGCAGAGCTGGTCGCGCTGCAGGATGCCGTCTGGCAGCCTGTTCTGCGCGAGGTCGAGGCCCTGATCGGAGGCCGCTTCGTGCTGAGCCAGGGCGTGGTCTTTGCCGAGCAGCCCGTGGAGACGCTGGCGGCCTTCGCCCGAAAGGTCGATGCCATCCCCGCCCCGCTCGCGCTTGCAGGCGCCCACAACGTCATGACCCTGACCGGCTCCGCGATCCTGACGCTGGCGCTCGCGCACCGGCTGGTCGGCCCGGATGCGACCTGGGAAGCGGCTCATCTCGACGAGGATTACCAGATCTCGGTCTGGGGCCAGGACGAGGAGGCGGCCGAGCGGCGCGCCATCCGGCGGCGCGAATTCGACGCCGCCGTGCTGTTGTTGGAACATGGCTAGCCGAAAGCCGAACAGGCCGGGCGTAGACTCGCGCCGTCAGGCCCCTTAATCCGGATGCCGACCATTTCGTCGGCTCCGGGGTTCCCGCCATGAAGGACGTTCTCGAACAGCTCGAATCCCGCCGCGAGGGCGCACGGCTCGGCGGCGGCGAACGTCGCATCGAGGCGCAGCACAAGCGCGGCAAGCTGACGGCGCGCGAGCGCATCGAGCTCCTGCTCGACAAGGACTCCTTCGAGGAGTTCGACATGTTCGTGCAGCAGCGCTGCGTCGATTTCGGCATGGACAAGGCCGAGAAGATCCCCGGCGACGGCGTCGTCACCGGCTGGGGCACGGTCAACGGCCGCACCGTTTTCGTCTTCTCGAAGGACTTCACCGTCTTCGGCGGCTCGCTCTCCGAGACCCACGCCCAGAAGATCATCAAGATTCAGGACATGGCGCTGAAGATGCGCGCGCCGATCGTCGGCCTGTTCGATGCCGGCGGCGCCCGCATCCAGGAGGGCGTCGCGGCGCTCGGTGGCTATGGCGAGGTCTTCAAGCGCAATGTGCAGGCGTCGGGTGTCATCCCCCAGATCTCGGTGATCATGGGCCCCTGCGCCGGTGGCGACGTCTATTCCCCGGCGATGACCGATTTCATCTTCATGGTCCGCGACACCTCCTACATGTTCGTGACCGGTCCCGAGGTGGTGAAGACCGTCACCAACGAGACCGTCACCTCCGAGGAACTCGGCGGCGCCAAGGTCCATACCTCGAAATCCTCCGTCGCGGATGGCTCCTTCGAGAACGACGTCGAGGCGCTGCTGCAGGTGCGCCGGCTGATCGACTTCCTGCCGGCCAACAACACCGTCGGCGTCCCGGAATGGCCGAGCTTCGACGTGCCCGACCGCGTCGACATGAGCTTGGACACGCTGGTCCCGGACAATCCGAACAAGCCCTACGACATCAAGGAACTGATCCTGAAGACGGTCGACGAGGGCGACTTCTTCGAGATTCAGGAAGCCTACGCGAAGAACATCGTCACCGGCTTCGCCCGCATCGAGGGCCGCACCGTCGGCATCGTCGCGAACCAGCCGATGGTTCTGGCCGGCGTCCTCGATTCCGACGCCTCGCGCAAGGCCGCCCGCTTCGTGCGCTATTGCGACGCCTTCGAAGTCCCGATCGTCACCTTCGTCGACGTTCCCGGCTTCCTGCCGGGCACCGCCCAGGAATATGGCGGCCTGATCAAGCACGGCGCCAAGCTGCTCTTCGCCTATAGCGAATGCACCGTACCGCTGGTCACGATCATCACGCGCAAGGCTTTCGGCGGCGCCTATGACGTGATGGCCTCCAAGCATATCGGCGCCGACGTCAACTACGCCTGGCCGTCCGCGCAGATCGCGGTGATGGGCGCCAAGGGTGCGGTCGAGATCATCTTCCGCGGCATGGACGCGGATGGCATCGCGGCCAAGACCAAGGAATACGAGGACCGCTTCATGTCCCCCTTCGTCGCGGCCGAGCGCGGCTATGTCGACGAAGTCATCATGCCACACTCGACCCGCCGCCGCATCGCCCGGGCGCTTGCCATGCTCCGCACCAAGAACGTCGAACGCCCCTGGCGCAAGCATGACAACATCCCGCTCTGAGGCCCATGGCCACGACGCGCCGCGGCGGTCGCGAGAAGCCAATCGAACCCTCCCGTCGATCCGGCCCGATGATGTGCCGGCCGGGAGCCGAGCTCCGGGCTCCGGCATGACACCCGCGGCATAATCCGCTAAGGCGGCAGCCACCCTCTCGAACTGCCGTCCGAATGCTCTTCAACTCCTTCGCCTTCCTGCTCGCCTTCCTGCCGCTGGCGCTCGCGCTGCACTGGCTGGCGGAACGTTTCGCGCCGAGCCTGCGCCTGCCGGTGCTGGTCCTGCTGTCCTTCGCCTTCTACGGCTACTGGGACTGGCGCTTCCTGCCGCTGCTGATCCTGTCCATCGGCATCAACTGGCTGATCGCGGAAGCCTTCCAGAAGTCCCGGGCCGGGGGTCTGATAACGCTCGCCATCGTGCTCAACCTCGCCGTCCTGGCGATCTTCAAATACTTCAACTTCTTTGCCGAGCTCGCTGGAATGATTCCGGGATTGCCGGTTCCGAAGCTCGATGTCGCGCTGCCGCTCGGCATTTCCTTCTTCACCTTCCACCACATCATGTACCTGACCGATCTGAGGCGCGGCCAGGCGCCGCGCTACGATCTCGTCCGCTATGCGCTCTACATCGCCTTCTTCCCGCAGGTCCTGGCAGGGCCGCTGGTCCGCTGGCGCGAGATCATGCACCAGCTCGACGAGCGCCCCTACCAGCGCCCGGACGCGGCCGAGCGGATCGCGCGCGGGCTGATGCTGCTGACCCTCGGCCTCGCCAAGAAGGTGCTGCTCGGCGACCCGCTGGCCGAGTACGCCAACCCGATCTTCGCGGCCGCCGCCGCCGGCAAGGTCGTGAGCGTGATGGAAGCCTGGCAGGCGACGCTCGCCTTCACCTTCCAGATCTATTTCGACTTTTCGGGCTACACCGACATGGCGCTCGGAATCGCCCTGCTGTTCGGCGTCGTGCTGCCGCAGAACTTCGACATCCCCTATCGCTCGCTCTCGATCCAGGATTTCTGGCGGCGCTGGCACATGACCCTGTCGCGCTTCCTGCGCGACTATCTCTACATTCCGCTCGGCGGCTCGCGCAGCGGCCTACCCACCCAGGTCTGGGCGCTTTTCGCCACCATGGCTCTCGGCGGCCTCTGGCACGGAGCCGGCCTGACCTTCGTCGCCTGGGGCGTGGCGCACGGCCTGGCGCTGATCGTCGCTTTGTTCTGGCGCCGCGCCGGCTGGCCGATGCCTGCCCCGCTCGGCTGGCTCCTCACCTTCCTGTTCGTGGTGCTGTGCTGGGTGCTGTTCCGGGCCCCGAGCTTCGAAGCCGCGCTGGCGATCTACAAGGGCCTGTTCGGCCTGGCTCCGATCGGGACCGGCTTCAAATGGCGCGCGCTGCTGCCGGCCGCCGCTTTCGCGATCATCGGCCCGACCGCCTGGAACCTGGTGCACCGGCTCCCCCCGGCGCGCTGGCTGGCCGTGCTGGCTGGCCTCCTGTTCGTCCTCATCCTGCTCAAGATCGGCGAAGACGCCAATTATGAGTTCATCTACTTCCAGTTCTGAGGCCGGCGGCGCCGAGAGGCCTGCGGAATGGGCTCGCTTCGCCCTGACCTTCGTCGCCGCCGCGACGCTGCTGTCGGCCGCCTTCCTCGGAACCGCCTTCCTGATCGACCCCTACGACACCGGCCGTTCGCCGCTGGCGCTGAAGGCCGGCGTGCCTCCGCAGGGACCGCGGACCGCGCTGGCCAGCCGCGGCCGCGATCCGCGGTTCACCGGCGCGATCATCGGCAACTCCCACATCCAGCTCGTTTCGCCCGAGCGGCTGCGCGAGAAGACCGGCATCCCTTTCGTCTCGCTGATCGCGCCGGCGACCAGGCCGAAGGAGTCGCTTGCCACGATCGACTGGTTCCTCCGGCACCATCGCAGCAGCCCGGCCCAGGCGATCGTGGTCGGCGTCGACAGGAGCTGGTGCACGTCCGACCCGTCCCTCCTCCCCGACCATCCCTTCCCGTTCTGGCTGCTGTCGCGTGACACGGCCGCCTACCTCGGCGGGCTGATGCGCTACGACCTCATCGAGGCGCTGCCGCGCCGGGTCGCCTATCTGCTTTCGGAGAAGGCCGGGCGCGGCCGGCCCGACGGCTACTGGGACTATGACGCCGCCGGTTCTCCTCCGCGTGCGAAAACCCGGACCAGCCTGGAAACGCCGATCGAGACCGGCGGCGGCAATGTCGCAGGTCCCTTCCCGGCCGCAGCCGGCCTCGAAGCGCTGATGGCAGCGGCGCCGCAGACTGCGCTGATCCTCGTCCGCCCTCCGGTCTACGTCACCGCGCTCCCGAGGCCCGGCACACGCGACGCTTCGGCGGACGCGGCCTGCCGCGAGGCCTTTGCCGGGCTCGCCACGCGGCGCGCGAAGACGGCTCTCGTCGACTGGCGGGTCGACCGGCCGCCCCTGCACGACCCGAATCTCTTCTTCGATCACGGCCATTATCGCCAGCCGATCGCGCGCCTGCTGGAGCAGGATATCGCCGACGCGCTCGGAAAGGTCGCGAAATAGGCCGGGATCATGCTCTCGCGCGGAGATTTCCGCCCGTTTGCCCCGTTCTTGCACGAACCAGTTGAAGTCGTGTCGGAAGCGATTGTTCCGCTTGAAACGGATCGCTATAAGGGCGCCAAATCGGCTCACCCTCCCCCGGCAAAGCCGACGGGCGCGTGAGCGGACAACTCAGAGAGCGCGCCCATGTCGAAGCAGATCATCCTCGATGCGGACTACAAGCCGAGCGATGACGAGCCGTTCATGAACGACCGTCAGCGTGAGTATTTCCGTGGCAAGCTCCTCGCCTGGAAGGACGAGATCCTGAAGGAAGCGAAGGAGACCCTCGTCGCCCTCCAGAGCGAGAGCGAGAACCATCCCGACATCGCCGACAGGGCCTCTTCCGAGACCGACCGCGCCATCGAGCTGCGGGCCCGCGACCGCCAGCGCAAGCTGATCGCCAAGATCGACGCCGCCATCGCCCGCATCGACGACGGCTCCTACGGCTATTGCGAGGAAACCGGCGAGCCGATCTCGCTGAAGCGCCTCGAAGCCCGCCCGATCGCGACGCTCTCGCTGGAAGCCCAGGAGCGCCACGAGCGCAACGAGCGTGTCTTCCGCGACGATTGAGATTGGCCGGCCATCGCCTGGTTTCGAAAGGCCCCGCACAATCGTGCGGGGCCTTTTGCGTTGAGCAATGACGAATCCGGCGGGAACGCCAGCTGCTACGCGACGACCCTTCTCGTCGCCGCAACCGGGGTCGACTTCAGCGTGAGTGCCCAGAAAGCCAGCGTCGCAAGGCTGATCAACGCACCCGCCGTACATACTCCCGGCCAGCCAGCATGGGCATAGATGACCGTCGAGGTTGAGGAACCGACGGCACTACCGACCGAATAGAAGATCATGTAGGCCGCCGTCAGGCGGTTCTGCGCATCGGGCCTGACACGGTAGATCATCGCCTGATTGGTGACGTGGACAGCCTGAAGACCGAAGTCGATCACCAGCACTCCGGCGATCAGCCACAGAATCGACTGTTGGAGCTGCGCCATCAGCGCCCAGGCCAACAGCATCATCGCGAGTGCGATCCCCGTCGTTGGCTGGCCGTGGCCGCGATCGGTCCAGCGCCCGGCCCGCGTCGCCCCGAGCGCCCCCGCAGCACCCGCCAGGCCGAAGAGACCGATCTCCGTATGGGAAAGCGAGAAGGGCGGCGCGCTGAGCGGCAGGACGAGCGGGGCCAGCAAGGTCGTGATGTTGGCGAAGATCAGCATGGCGATGACCCCACGGATGCGCAGGGTCGGTTCCGTGGCGATCAGGGTGACGAGGGAGGCGATGAGGCGGCCATAGGACAGGCCCACGGGCTTCCGCTCCTGCCGCGGAAGCATTCTCCAGAGCATGAGCACGATCAGCAGTGTGAGCCCCGCAGAGACGAAGTAGACCGTCCGCCAGCCCGACAGGTCGGTCAGAGATCCGGCAATGGTTCGCGCCAGCAGGATGCCCAGGACGATCCCGCTCGTGACCACGCCGACGATATGGCCGCGTTCCGACGGGCGCGCCAAGCTCGCGGCATAAGCCACCAGGGCCTGCGTCACGACGGCGAGAAGGCCCACCGCCGCCATCGAGGCGAGCAGCATCGCGGCCGAATTCGAGACGCCGACACAGGCAAGAGCCAGCACGGAAAGCAGCGACTGGCCGATGATCAGCCTGCGGCGATCGAGAAGATCCCCCAGCGGAACGAGCAGGAGCAGACCCAGCCCGTAACCCAGCTGCGTTGTCCCCACGATCAGCCCAGCGGCGCCGCGGGACAGATCGAGATCGTCTGCCATCACATCGAGCAACGGATGCGCGAAATAGGCGTTGGCAACGGCAAGCCCGCTCGCCGCGGCGAACAGCAGAATGGTGCGGCCATTCAACGACGGCGTCTCGGGCAGCGGCTCCCCTGCGACCCAGCCTGTGGCCTGAACGGTACTGTCCCCGGTTCGAGGACGAACGCTCTCTTTCGCTGCGCCGGGCCGCGCCGCGCCCTGATCTAAATCCATTGCAGCCCTCAGGCACTGGTTTTATGATGAAACTAATTCATGCATAACGGCATGAGTTTCATCATGCAACCAAAAATCGACAGATCGATTGCTCGCAGATGGGGGCCAAGCCGATGGTCGCTCGTAAGAGCCTCAAGGGAGATTACTGCCCCAGCGCCCGCTCTCTCGACGTGATCGGAGACTGGTGGTCGCTGCTGATCGTTCGCGATGCCTTCGACGGCATGACCCGCTTCAGCGAGTTTCAGAAGAGTCTCGGCATCGCCCGGAACATCCTGACCGATCGGTTGAAGACATTGGTCCAGAGCGGGATTCTCGACGCGGTTCCGCTGGGCGATGGTGGAACGCGCGTGGAATATCGCCTGACCGCCATGGGCAAGGACCTGTTCCCGGTCATGGTCGCGCTGCGCCAGTTCGGCGAGCGCCATCTTTTCGCACCGGAGGAAAAGCATTCCCGCCTCGTCGAGCGCGAGACCGGCCAGCGCGTGAGCCTCGACGTGCGCACCGAGGACGGCCGCGCCATCGGGCCTGATCAGGCAGTGATCCTGAAGATCGAGGACGACTGAGATGGGAAGCCCCGCGCCGGGAGGACGCGGGGCTTCTGGCCGCCAACCTTTGAAGCTTGGGGAGCGTGGCGGGTGGCCGGGGCTGTCGGCGGCTCGGGAGGAACCGCCGGCCGAACCGGAGCGGAGACAAGGGGGAGCGTTCCGCGCCGGCCGGATTCCGGAAGAGAGCGAAGGCTCAGAAGGGCAGCAGGATATCCATCACCTGCTGGCCGTAGCGCGGCTGCTGCACATCCGTGATCTGGCCGCGGCCGCCATAGGCGATGCGCGCCTGGGCGATCTTGGTGGAATCGATAGTGTTGTCGGACTCGATGTCCTCGGGCCTGATCACACCGGCGACGATCAGCTCGCGCACCTCGAAATTGACGCGGATCTCCTGCTTGCCCTCGATCACGAGGTTGCCGTTCGGCAATGTCTGGGTGACGACCGCCGCGACGTTGGTCGCCAGCGTCTCGGACCGGTTGATCGAGCCTTGCCCCTGGCTGGAGGAATCCGAGTCGAGCTTCAGCAACGAGGAGGCCTTGGCCCCGTCCGGCAGGAACTTGTCGAGCTTGTTCTCGAAGCCGAAGGCGTTCTCGGCCCCCATGTCCTCGCCGTTCTTGCGCGAGCGCGAGGTCGTGTTGTTGAGCTGGGCCTTGTCGGTGACCTTGACCTTGACGGTAACGAGGTCGCCGACATTGCGGGCCCGCTGGTCCTTGAAGAAGGCGCGAGACCCCGTGCGCCAGAGCGAGTTGGGCGCGTAGGAGGCGTGCTCCATCGCCGGCATCGGCATCTGCACCGGCTTGTAGCCCTTGGCAGCGGTCGGGTCCTCGATCGCCGACAGCGTCGGGGCCTGGCCGACATTGGCAAGGCGGTCGCCGATGCCGCAGGCGCCGAGCGAGGCGGTCAGCAGCAGCAGGCCGGAGAGCTTTGCGAGGCGGTTCGGGATCATGACGGTTTCCACGGGGATGCTCACTGCGCGCGGGCGACGCGGCCGATGGCCGGCCTGACCGAGACGCGGCCGGGACCGGTGATGGTGCCCTGCAGCGTGCGCTTGGACTGGGGATTGGTGACGGAGATGACATCGCCCATCGCGCCGGCCTCGCTGGCCCGGCCGCGCATCGTGATCAGCAACCCCGGCGCCTCGTAGACGATCGTGACGAGCTCGCCCTTGGCGACGATCTCCTCGCGCTGGACGTCGCCGTTGCGCAGCGGCACGCCGGCGAGCAGCGCGCGCCTTGCCACCTTGTCGATCGCGGCGCGAGCATCGCCGATGACTTCGCTGCCCTGGCCGTCGCGCGGGCGCCGCTCGACGGCGACATCGTCCTTGCCGAGCGTCTCGCCGCGGGCGATCGCCCGCTTCGGCACCACGACCTCGATGGTCTCGACGAGCTGCCCCGAGATATGCAGCGGCTTTAGCCGCATCGCGGCGCTGCCGGGCACCGCCAGCCGCGCCTGCAGGCGCCGGCTGCGGGCGTCGAAGGTGAGATCGGACACCGTCACGGCGCCGGTCAGCTCCGGCTCGATCGCCACCGAGGGCGCGCCGCCGTCGATGGCCAGCGCGAACAGGCGGGCATCGACGCCGAAGCGCTGCTGCAGCCCGAGCTTCACCGCCGCCTCCATCTCCGCGGCGCCGATGCGCCGGGCACTGCGCGTGACCACGACCTGGGCGAACCCCTGGTTTTCGAGCTCCGCCGCGTCGTGGATGATGCCGGCGCCGCGCGCGGCCTCGACAATGCGGCCGACCTGGATCGTGCCGGTTTCGCCGAGCGCCGGCCCGCGGAACGCGGCAACGCTGGCGAGATCGCCGGAAAGACCGGGAATCAGGTCCCCGAACGTCACGAGATCCCGCCCGAGATTGACCTCGGGCCGCAGCCGCAATCTGCGGTCCGCCGGCTGTGCCTGGGCCGGGTCCGCCGACGCGACGGCGACCGCCGGCGGCCGCTTCGGCTGGGCCGATGCCGCGCCCGCGTCGAGCAGGGTTGCCGCGACCAGCAGGCTGACGAGAGAAAACCGGATCATGCTGAGCGCCCTCCCGGTCAGCCGCGGAACATCTGCGTCGTCGCCGACATCATCTGGTCGGCGGCGGTGATGACCTTGGAGTTCATCTCGTAGGCGCGCTGCGCGGCGATCAGGGAGGAGAGTTCGGTCACCGCCTGCACGTTGCCTTCCTCGAGGTAGTTCTGCTGCAGCGTGCCGAAGCCTTCGCCGCCGCCGAAACCGTCGATGGGCTGGCCCGAGGCCGCGGTCTCGATGAAGAGGTTGTCGCCGATCGATTCGAGACCGACCTTGTTAACGAAGCGCGTCAGCTGGATCTGGCCGAGCTGCTGCAGTGCGGTCTGCCCGGGGATGGTCGCCTCGACGATGCCCTGCGCGTTGACGCTGACCGCCGTGGCGTTGTTCGGCACGGTGATGCCGGGCTCGACGATGTAGCCGTCGCGGGTGACGAGCTGCCCCTGGGAATCGAGATCGAACGATCCGTCGCGGGAATAGGTCGTGCGTCCGTCCGGCATCCGGATCTTGAAGAAGCCCTCGCCGCGGATGGCGAGATCGTAGGGCTTCTCCGTCGGGCTGATGTTGCCCTGCGTCATGACGCGGCCGGTCGAGACCGTCTTGACGCCGGAGCCGATGAAGGTGCCGGCGGGCGCCTGGGTGTTCTGGTCGGAGGTCGCGGAACCGGCCCTGCGGAAATTCTCGTAGAGCAGGTCCTGGAAATTGATCGTCTGGCGCTTGTAGCCCGTGGTCCGGACGTTGGCGATGTTGTTGGAGATGACCTGGACGTTCATCTCCTGGGCCATCATGCCGGTGGCGGCGGTCTGCATGGCACGCATGGGAGTAACTCCTTTCCGGCTCAGGCCTGCTGGTCAGCCAGGCGGGATATCGCCTTGCTGCGCAGGTCGTCGGAGCGGCTGATCATGTTGGCGACGTTCTGGTAGGCGCGCTGCACCTCCATCAGCCGCGTCAGTTCGGTGACGGCCTTGACGTTCGAACGCTCGAGCGCACCGGGCTCCAGCCGCGTCCCGGCAGGCGCCGTCTGCGGCGGTGTCGGCGACGAGAACAGGTTGGCGCCGTCGCTCACCAGGCTCCGGGCATCGGCGAACCGGACCTGCCGGAGCTTGCCGCGCGTGCCCTGGTTGCTCGTCACCGTGCCGTCGGCGGCGATGCGCATGTCGAATTCGGTGTTGCCGAAGCTGATCGGCCCCGCCTCGCCCATCACCGGCTGGCCGGACTGCGTAACGAGCTGGCCCTGCCGGTTGATCACCAGCGAGCCGGCGCGGGTATAGCGCTCGCCGGCGGGTGTCTGGACGACCAGGAAATTGTCGTCCTTCAGCGCCACGTCGAGCGGATTGCCCGTGAACTCGACCGCGCCCTGCGACAGGTCGAGCGGGGTGCCCTTGTCGATGACGTAGGACAGCCGCTGGTCGGCCGGCTTGAAGGCCTCCGCCTTGGCCTTCGGCATGACGAATTCGTTGAAGCGCGCGCTGCGCGCCTTGAATCCGTTCGTGCCGACATTCGCCATGTTGTTGGCGATGACGTCCAGCTCCCGCGACAGGGCGACCTGGCGCGAGAGGCCGATGAGAAGCGCGTTCTCCACGGCTTGTCTCCCGATCATGTCCCGCGGCGACCTCGACGCTCCCCAGCGCAGTCGCCACCCCTGACATCCGGCAAGCCCCGTGCCAGCATGGTTAATCCATTCAAGCAGTTGTTTTTGCTTATCTTTTTAGACGATCGAGCTGTTTCCGAACTCGGCACGACACTTCCCGCCGGCAAGAACGGCCCGGCAAAATATGCCGCCCTTAACGACGCGTTAACCGTAACCGGAGAAGGTGAGGACGAGGTCGGCAGGACGCCGCACCAGCCGCCCCCGGGACCCGAAGCGATGGCGAAGAAGGCCAAGACCGAAGACGCAGGCGCATCCGGCGAGACCGCACCCAAGGGCGGCAAGAAGAAGCTCGTGCTGATCGCTGCCGCGGTGGCCCTGCTCGCTGGCGGCGGCGGGGCCGGTTACTGGTTCTTCTTCAAGGGGCATGCCGCCGCCCCGACGGCCGAGGCCGCGAAACCGAAGGTACCCGCCACCTTCATCGAGATGAAGGACATGATGATCGGGATGTCGAATGGCGGCCAGCAGGAGCGCCACCCGATCATGAAGATCAAGGTCGTGCTGGAGATCGGCGACCCCAAGGTCTCGGAAGAGGTCAAGCCGCTGCTCCCCCGCGTCGAGGACGCCTTCCAGGTCTTCATGCGCGAGCTGCGCCCCTCCGATCTCGAGGGCTCGGCCGGAATGTACCGGCTGAAGGAGGAGTTGCTGCGGCGCGTCAACATGACGGTCTACCCGGCCAAGGTCGATGCCGTGCTGTTCAAGGAACTGCTGGTGCAATGAGCGCCGCTGCCGCCCAGACTCCCGAGAAGAAGTGACGACCTCCCGATGAGCCTCGACCGCGACAACCCGGACAAGCCGCGCGACGAGCAGCCGACGCCCGAATCGATGGCGGCGGAATGGGCGACGATGCCCGCCGCCGTCGAGGAGGACGGCGAGCAGGAGGGCGGCACCGACCGTCTGATGTCGCAGGACGAAATCGACACGATGCTCGGTTTCTCCAGCGGCGAGGACTCAGCCTCCCGCAACGGCATCCAGGCGATCGTCGATTCCGGCTCGGTCGCCTATGAACGCCTGCCGATGCTCGAGATCATCTTCGAGCGCCTGGTACGCCTGCTCTCGACGAGCCTGCGCAATTTCTTCACCGACAATGTCGAGGTGACGCTGGAGAGCATCCGCTCGGTGCGCTTCGGCGATTACATCAACTCGATCTCGCAGCCGGCGATGCTCTCCGTCTTCAGGGCGGAGGAATGGGACAATTTCGGCCTCGTCACCATCGAATCGGCCCTGATCTATTCGGTGCTGGACACCATGTTCGGCGGCAAGCGCGGCCAGCCGGCGCCGCGCATCGACGGCCGCCCCTTCACCTCCATCGAGATCCGCATGGTCCGCCGGGTCATCGAGCTGGTGCTGGGCGACGCACAGGCCGCCTTCCGGCCGCTCTCCCCGGTGGCCTTCACGCTCGACCGCGTCGAATCCAACCCGCGCTTCGTCTCGATCTCCCGGCCCGCCAACGCCGCGATCCGCGTCGAACTGAAGTTCGACATGGAAGGACGCGGCGGCTCGCTGCACATCCTGCTGCCCTATGCGACCATCGAGCCGATCCGCGAATTGCTGCTCGAAAGCTTCATGGGCGAGAAGCTCGGGCGCGATCCGATCTGGGAGAACCACCTCGCGACCGAGGTCTGGCAGGCCGGCGTCGACGTCACCTGCGTGCTGCACGAGACCCGGATGCCTCTGAAGCGGGTGATGAAGCTCGAGATCGGCGACACGCTGATGTTCGACGCCCGCCCCGATTCGACCGTGTCGCTGCGCTGCGGCGACTTCATCGTCACCGAAGGTCGCATCGGCCGGGTCGACGGCAAGATCGCCGTGCAGGTCGTCAGCCCGCTCAGGCGCTCCAAGACCACGCTCGCCGCCTTCGACAGCCTCGCCAGCCATCTCGGCGCGACCAACTGAGCAGGAAGCCCATGACGATCACCCTCATCGCCGATGCCCTCGTCGCCAGCCTGCTCGTCGCAACCATCATCACCTGCTACATCCTGGCCAAGCGCATCGAGCGCCTGAAGGCCGACGAGGCCGGCATGCGCCAGACCGTGGGGGCTCTCGTGACCGCGACCGACAATGCCGAGCGCGCCATCGCCGGCCTCAAGAACACGCTGGGCGACTGCGACCGCACGCTGGAGGAGCGCCTGCGCACCGCCGAGCGCTACGCCGCCGATCTCGCCGCGCAGGTCGAGGCCGGGCAGGCCGTCATGGAGCGCATCGGCCAGATCGTTTCCGCCGCGACCTTGGTCGCCAGGCCGGCGCCCGACGCGCAGCCTGCTGCGGCGCCGCCGCCCGCGCCGCCCGCCGCCTCGAGGGCCAGGCTGCGTGATCGAACGCCCCCGCCTCCTGCCGGCAGTCATCCTCGGCGCCATGAGTCTCCTGGCGCTGAAGCTGCTCGCCTGGACGGCGGAGCCCTATCCGGGAACGGTGCCGGCCAGCGCCCCGCTCTTCGCCGCCGCCGCGACCGCGAAGTCCGAGCCCAGCGGGCCGGCCAAGCTCGTCGCCCCCGCCCGTTCGCCCGGCCTCTTCGATCCCGAGACGACCGGGTCCGTGCCCGCCCCCGCTCCCAAGGCCGAGAACGAGAAGGCCGATGCGGAGGCTGCGGCCGCCCGCATGGCCAACGATCCCAACAACAAGGCCGGCATCATGAACGGCACGGCTCAGCCCGTCTCGCCATCCGAGAAGGCGATCCTCGAGCGGCTCGGCGAGCGTCGCGAGGAGCTCGACGGACGCATGCGCGAGCTGGAGATGCGTGAGCGCCTGCTCGACACCGCCGAGAAGAAGCTCGACGGCCGGGTCGGAGACCTCAAGGCGCTCGAGGAGAAGGCCAACCCGGCCGTGAAGGCCGCCGCCGAGGAGACCAAGGCGATCAAGAGCCTGGTCATCATGTACGAGGCGATGAAGCCGAAGGATGCCGCCCGCGTCTTCGACCGTCTGAATCTCGACGTGCTCGTGCCGGTCGTCCAGCAGATGAACCCGCGCAAGATGTCGGAGGTCCTGGCCTCGATGTCTCCCGACAAGGCCGAAAAGCTCACGGTCGCGCTGGCGACGAGCGGCCGGGCCCCGGCGCTCGACCGGGTCGCGAGCGAATCCCCCCTCCCCGGCAACGAACTCCCGGCGATCGCCCCCGCTTCGCGCTGAGCACTTCGGCAGCCGGCCCGCCCGAGCCCCCGCAGTGTCGGCCGAGCGCGCGTTAAGCACCCATTATGCTTGACGCGATAACCTGTCCTCAGGCCGGCGTGTCCTTTTCGGGCATGCGCCCGGCCTGTTGCGTTGGGTCGAGTCTCCGGTTTTGCGTCTGTCGCGCTCCCTCGCTTTCGGTATCGGGCTGACCGCGCTTGCGCTTGCGGCCGGGTTGAACACCCATGCCCTGGCCGCCGGCGCCACCCTGCGCGGCGAGGCGATGCCGGCCGGCTTTGGTCGCCTCTCCCTCGCTTTCGACCAGCCGACGCAGATGCGCGCGCGCGTCGCGAACGGCGTGCTGATCGTCGCCTTCGACGACCCCGTCACGATCGATGTCGGCAAGATCGCTCGCGAGCTGCCGAACTATGTCTCGATCGCCCGCGTCGATCCCGACGGGCGCGGCATGCGCTTTGCGCTGACGCAGAGCTACAAGGCCAATCTGATCGAGGCCGGCGACAAGGCCTTCATCGACCTGCTGCCGCAGAACTGGAAGGGGCTGCTGCCCGGCCCGCCACCGGAAGTGATCGCCGAACTGACCCAGCGCCTGCGGCTGGCCGAGGCGCGTGCAAAGGAGGCGACGCGGCAGCCGCCGGCCCCTCCCGCCGTGCTTTCGATGCAGACCGCGAGCCTGCCGACGCTCGATCGCCTCATCTTCAAGGCGCCGTCCGGGACCGCTCTCGCAACCGACCTGTCCGAAGGCAGGCTGAAGCTGACCTTCAACCGGGCGATGAACGCCGACGAGGGAGCCTTGCGCGGCGCCCTGCCGGAGGACGTCAGACTGGCGGCGCTCGATGCCGGCAAGGACCAGCTCGGCCTGACGCTCACCCTGCCCAAGGACTGGCAGGTGCGCAGCTTCGACGACGAGACCGGCCTGGTCGTGGATCTGCTCAGGCCGGCCAATCCCAAGGCACTCTCGCTTGCCGAGCTGGCAAAGCCGCAAGAGCCCGCGGCTCCGCCCGCCAAGCCCGCCTCGGAGCCGGCCGCCGCGTCCGCCCCTGCGGCAGCGCCTGCCGCGACGGCGGAGGCCAAGCCGGCAGCGGCCGCGACCGCGGCCGTGGTGCCGGCTGCACCGGATCCTGCCCCGTCGAAGGTCGTCATCACGGCCGCCGACAAGCGTCTCGACTTCCGCTTTCCGCGCCCGACCGGCGCGGCTGCTTTCCTCGATGCCGGCACGATGACGCTCGCCTTCGACACCCGCGACACCATCGACCCCGCCGATCTCGCGAAGCTGCTGCCCCAGCAGATCGCTGACAGCACCGTCGCGCGCGAGGGCAAGGTCACCCTCGTCAGATTGCGCCTGGCTGGCCAGCCGCTGGCACGCTTCTTCGCCGACGGCGACAGCTGGTCTCTCGACCTCAGCGACGCCGGCGGCGGGTCCGCCGCGGCTATCGAGCCGCACCGGGGCGTCGACGAGCGTGGCCAGACGAATATCGTCGTGCCGATGCCTGGGCTCACCGGCGTGCATTGGCTAGAATCCGGGCCCGCCGGCCTGCCGGTCGCCGTCGCCACGGCCCTTGGGCCGACGCGATTGACGCCGAAGCCCTATCAGTTCGTCGAGTTCGGATTGCTGCCGACGGCGCAGGGCCTCGCCATCCAGCCGCGCTCCGACGACGTGATCGCCCGCGCCGGTACGGACGAGGTCCGCATCGGCCGCAGCGGCGGCCTGACCGTCTCGCTCGACGTTGCCGGGCCGGGCCGGGCCGATGGCGGAGCGGAGGTTCTGAAGCCGCCGGCACCGCCGCTGCTGGACCCCGAACGCTGGGCCAGGCTGCGGCTCGGTTCGCAGCGCGACCAGGCCCGCGCGTTGATGCAGGAGGTCGCGGGAGCCTCGCGCACGCACAAGTCGGAAGCCCGGCTGGCGCTCGCGCGCTTCTATGCCGCCAACGATCTTGCCGTCGAAGCCCTCGGCCCGCTCGGCGCGTTGACGGCCGATGACGCCGCCATGCGCGCGAATCGCGAGGTCCCTTTCCTGAAGGGCGTCGCGGAGGCGCAGCTCCACCGCAATATGGCGGCGCTTGCAGCCTTCGATGCGCCTCCGATCAAGGAGGATGTCGAAGCCGGCCTCTGGCGGGCCCTGATCGAACAGCGGCTCGATCGAAACGCCCAGGCTCTCGTCGGCTTTCGTCGTGGCGAACCGCTGCTGGAGCGCTACCCGGCCGATCTGCAGGGCGAGTTCCGCGAGGCGATGGTGCGCGCCGCGCTCGCGACGCAGGACATGGGGCTGGCCGAGAGGCAGGTCCAGGCGCTGGCCGACATGCCGCCCGGCAGCTTCGACCAGGAGAAGCTCGCGCTGCTGCGGGCCATGCTGGACGACGCCAGCGGGCGGGCCGATGCCGCGATGAGCGGCTATCGGCCGCTGTTCGAGGCGAAGAGCCGCCCCATCGCGGCCGAAGCGCAGTTGCGGGCGGTCAAGCTCGCAGACGCCGACAAGCGCAGCGACCTGAAGAGCGACGAGGCTGTCGCCCGGCTGGAGACGGTGTCCGTCGTCTGGCGCGGCGGGCGCATCGAGATCGAGGCGCTGGCCGAGCTCAACCGCCTCTATACCGACCAGCGGCGCTGGCGCGACGCCTTCATGATCGCGCGCCGGGCCAACGAGACTTTTCCGGACGACCCTCTGACGCGCCGCATGCACGACGAGACGGCGCAACGCTTCGCCGAGCTGTTCGCCGATGGCGGGGCCGACAAGCTGCCCCGGATCGACGCGCTGGCCCTGTTCTACGACTTCAAGGAGTTCCTGCCGATCGGCCGGCGCGGCGACGAGATCACCCGGCTGCTCGCCGACCGGCTGGTCGAGCTGGACCTGCTCGACCAGGCGGCCGAGATCCTGAAGTACCAGATGGATCGCCGCCTGACCGGCGCGGCGCGCTCCACGGTCGCGGCGCGGCTTGCGATGATCGACCTGATGAACGGCAAGCCGGCAGATGCGGTTCGCGCCATCAATTCCACCCGCCTCGTCGAGCTGCCCGCCGACGTCCGCCGCGCGCGGCTGCTGCTGGAGGTCAAGGCGCTCTCGGACCTGTCGCGCACCGACCAGGCACTCGAGATGCTCGACCGCGAAAGCGGCCCCGAGGTCGACCGGCTCCGCGCCGACATCTTCTGGACCGGGCGCCGCTGGCGCGAGGCCGGCGAGGCCTATGAGCGCATTCTCGACGAGAGCTGGCGCGGCGACGATCCGCTCAGCGACGGTCAGCGGGGCGACGCGATGCGCGCCGGCATCTCCTACGTCATGGCGAACGAGGCGCTTTCGCTCGACCGTCTGCGCAGCAAGTTCGCGCCGAAGATGGCGCGCAGCCCCGATGCGCGCACCTTCGCCTTCATCACCGGGGCGAACCGCGCCAGGGCTTCGGACATCCGCGAGCTGGCGCGCGCCGCCGCCAGCGCCGATACGATCTCCGATTTCCTCAGGGCCTATCGCGAGCGCTACCCGGCCTATTCCGCGGCGATGCGCAAGCCACAGCCGCCGCAGCAACCCGGCACCAAGCCGGCCGCCCCGCCGGCACCGGGCCCGGCGCAGGGCGCAGCCGCCGAAGGCGCGCAGCCGTCGAACGGCTGATCGGGCCCCTCAGCCCGGGCCCGAATTCGTGTCCTCGCCGCGCGCCCGGGCCCGCAGCACGAACTGCAGGTTGCGGACATAGACGAAGACGCCGAAGCCCTGCCCGAGGATGAAGACCGGGTCGCGCCGATAGAGCGCGTAGAGCAGCAGCAGCGCCCCGCCCCCGATCGAGAACCACCAGAACGTCATCGGCACGACCGAGCGTTTGGCCTTCTCGCTCGCCCACCACTGCACCACGAAGCGCATGGTGAAGAGCCCTTGCGCCACGACGCCGAGCAGCACCCACCAGTCGACATTGTTGACGAAGACGTCGTGGAAATAGCCACCGACCTTGTGCTGCAGATCGATCAGCATCACGGCGCCTCCGCCACGACCCGCGGCACGCGCTTGCGCCGCCGGATAAGCCACCACACGCCGGCGAGGTCGAGGATGCCGACCCAGAGCCGGTCGAAGAAGCCGTAATTCGAGACGCCCGTCAGCCGCGGCCGGTCGCGCACATCGTGATGCGCCACCTTGTAGCCCTCGCGCACCATCAGCGCCGGCATGAAGCGGTGCAGCGCGTCGAAATAGGGCAATGCCAGATAGGCTTCGCGGCGAAAGCACTTCAGCCCGCAGCCAGTGTCGCGCGTGCCGTCCTTCAGCACGCTCACGCGCACCTTGTTGGCGATCCGTGACTGCAGTTTCTTGAATCCGGTGTCCTTGCGGCCGACGCGCTGGCCCTGCACGAGCCCGGTCTCGAGTCCGGCTTCCTGAAGAGCCGCCAGCATCGCCGGCAGGAAGGCGGGATCGTTCTGGCCGTCGCCGTCGAGCGTCGCCACGATGGCCGCGCGGGCATGACGCACGCCGCTGCGCACCGCCGCGCTCTGCCCGCAGGACTGGGCATGGGTCACGACGCGCAGCCAAGGCTTGGCCACGGCCAGGTCCGCAAGCGCCCTTGCGGTCCCATCGGTGGACCCGTCGTCGACGTAAACCACCTCGAAGGCACCGATCGCCGCGCAGGCCTTTTCGATATCGGCGACCAGCGGCGCGATGTTGCCCTGCTCGTTGCGCACCGGCACGACGACGCTGAGCAAGGGCTGGGGGGAAGGGATTTCGGTCAAAACGGCTTCATCCGGAAAACGGCTGGCATTGCTCTAGAGCAAGATATGCCGGTGTGGGAACCACTTTCGCACAAGTCCCCGGGCGTCAGTCCGGCGTCCTGGCATAGACGGCGATCGAGAGCCGGTGCCCGCCATTGAGGTTGAACCCGTCGATCGTGGTCAGCAGGCGCGGCTTCTGCGGCAGGGTTGCAAGGGCCGTGGTGAACGCGCCGGCGAACCGGCTCTCGACAAAGGCGACGCGGCATCCCGGCTGGGCAAGGAAATTGGCCGCCTGCGCCCCGTCCGCCGCCATCGCCAGGTCGGTGCCGGTGAGGAAGACGAGGCTCGGCTCGCGGTAGCCCAGCGTAATCACCGCCGGATCGGCGCAGCCCACCGCCTTCGCCGCCGCGGCGAGGCGCGGCGAAAGCTTGAGCGAGCGCAGGCTTTCGATCGCGAAGGGATACATCGCGAGGGTCAGCAGCAGGCCCGCCAGCGCGCAGCGCCAGAGCGCGCCCTCGAATTCCTGACGCCGAAACGCCGAGACGATCCCGACGCCGACCGCGAGCACGAGCGCAAAGAACGGCAGGGCGAGCCACGGAACGGCGTGATCCAGCGTCCAGTTGCCGAAGAGCACGACGACCATCAGCGCTAGCGGCACGGTCACGACGAGCGTCGCGGTCGCGACCGCGCCACGCCTGTGGCGATCGATACCCGCGTTGACGACCGCCAGCAGCAGTAACGCCGTGATCGCCGGATAGAGCGGCAGGACGTAATGCGGCAGCTTGGTCGGCACCGCCTCGAAGACGATCCAGGACGGCAGGATCCAGGCGATCAGGAACAGGATCTGCGGCTCCTTGCGCCGCACCCAGGCGAAGGGCACCGCCATCGCCGCGAAGGCCGCCGCGGGCCAGTAGGTCGCGAAGAAGAAGATCAGATAGAGCCCCGGTGGCCCCCAGTGCTTTTCCTGTCCCTCGGCGACCTTGCCGAGCATGTCCTGCCCGACACTCTCGGCGAAGAAGCTGCCGCCGGTCTTGATCATGATCGCGACGAACCAGGGCAGCACGACAATCAGGCAGAGCAGCAGACCCGGGCCGAAGCGCAGCGGCCGGAGCCAGCGGAAGGAGCGCTGGCTTGCGCTCAGCACGAGGATCGCGAGCCCCCAGACCATCGGCACGATCGGCCCCTTGATCAGGAGACCGATCGCGGTGGCGACCCAGAAAACCAGCCAGTTGCGCCGGCTCGGCACGAAGGCGAGCGACCGCGTCCAGTCCAGCCAGGTCCGGGCGAGCGCGCCCATGCTCGCGACCGCACAGGCCGCAAGCACGGCATCGGTCTTGGCGATGCGCGCCTCGACGCCGAGCAGCACCGCCGTCGCCATCAGTGCCCCGCCCAGAAGCGCGAGCGGCGGCGAGAGGAAGGCGAGCAGCGCCCAATAGGTCAGCAGCACGGTCGCGGTCGCGCCGATCAGCGAGGGGATGCGATAGAGCCAGATCTGCGTGCGCGCCTCCGGCACGCCGAGCGCCGCTCCGGCTTTCACCGCGGCCGCCTGCAGCCAGTAGATGCCGACCGGCTTCTTGTGCCGCGCCTCGTCCTGGAAGCGGATGTCGATGAAGTCGCCGGTCTCCAGCATCTGCTTGCTGGCCTGGGCGAAGCGCGGCTCATCGCGGTCGATGGGTTGGAGCGTGCTGAACCCCGGCAGGAATGCGGCGAGCGAAAGGAGCAGGAGAAAGGCGCAGGCCCGCGCGTGGCTGGCCGAGACGAAGGCACTGAGCCGGTCGATCGCTGGCGTGAGCGAAAACATCATCCATCCTCGCGACGCCGTGCCGCGCTTGTCATGGGAACGAGAAGCCGAAGAGCCGCTCCCGATGCAGCGCCTTTCGGGCACGATCAAGGCGAGGCCGGGCCGGCAACGGCTCCCAGGCGGAGGGTTGCATCCTGAAGCGATGGCGAGCCCGGCAGGATTCGAACCTGCGACCAGCAGCTTAGAAGGCTGCTGCTCTATCCAACTGAGCTACGGGCCCGAAAGCGGGTGTTGCGTCGCCTGCCGACTCAGTGCGTCCACTGGCCGAGGCGGGAAAACTTGAAATTGTCCGAATAGGAGATCGAGCGGCGCTTGGGATCGTGCGGCTGCTCGACGCGGTAGGGGATGCCGTTGCGCGTCGCATAGGCGACCGCCTCGGCCTCGCTGTCGAACCAGAGCTTGACTTGGCTCTTCATGTCGGAGGACGAGGTCCAGCCCATCAGCGGCTCGATCTGGCGCGGGGCCTCCGGCTCGTATTCGAGCAGCCAGCGCTCGGTCTTGGCTGTGCCGGACTGCATGGCCGTGCGGGCGGGGCGATAGATGCGTGCGGTCATGGAAGCGCTCTGCCGTCACCAAATCTCATGCGGCCCGAAACCCGGTCCGCGGCTGCCGTTTCCAGTGGTCGGGGCACCAGGATTCGAACCTGGGACCCTCTGCTCCCAAAGCAGATGCGCTACCGGGCTGCGCTATACCCCGACGGCACTCGAAACGATGCGGTTCGCTATCATGCCATGACCTCGAACCGCAAGCCAAAGCCGCGTTCGGACCCGACAGGCCGGCATGGCCCTCAGTGCTTGAACAGCTTGTGCTCCACCCTGTCGCCGGGCTTGATCCCGAGCTGCCTGCTGACGCCGCCATTGATCTCCAGAACCGACAGCACCGGCTCTCCGGACGGGATGGTCCGGGTCGAGAGCGGCTCGGTGTTTTCCGCGATGCGTGCGATCGTCCCGTCGGCGCGGATGAACAGCATGTCGAGCGGAATATAGGTGTTCTGCATCCACATCGCCACCGGCTCGCTCGCGCCGAAATCGAACAGCATTCCGCGGTCCGGCGGCAGATAGTTGCGATACATCAATCCCTTAGCCCGCTGGTCCGGGGTGCGCATCACCTCGACATGGAAGGCGTGGCGGGCGCTGCCGCTGACGATCGTCAGCGCTTCCAGCCCGGCCGCCTCGCCGGCGGCCGGCTGGGCCTGCGCCCGGGCACCGGCGGGAGCGAGCGCTACCAGCAGAAGCGCAATGGCGGCAAAGACTGTCCGAACGGCGTGCATCGCTTCTCGACTCCATGACGATCACCATCGCCCGACGCCGATCTAGGAGGGGCCGATGGCAAATCTTCGGCAGAAAGCAGCCTTCCATCCCATCAGGTCAAGATTTCCGTCACGATCATTCGCTCCTATGACGCTTCGACGCCGGCCGTGGCTTTCTTTCGCCATCCGGTTGCGGCAGGTTCGGCCGGGATCGAACAGGAGATTTTCATGACCGCTGCGCGCCTTCGCTGGCCAACGCAACTGGGGAGCACGGCTCTCGCGGCTGTATTCGTGGCATTGTCCGCCCCCGCCTGGGCCGCCGACTTCCAGGTCGACAACGTCAAGCTCGACCTCGGGCAGCTCGTCATCAGCATCCCGCGGGTGGCGGTGAAGGGCTCGAACCTCGACAAGGACGCCTTTCTCGCGCTCTTCGCCAAGGGCGCTAACGAGCCGCCCGCCGTGCGAATCGCGAAGCTGACGGCTTCCGAGATCAGCGCGCCCGAACTGACGATGGAACAGGCGTTCGGCGACCAGAAGCAGACCACGACCTACCGCGATATCCGCTTCACCGACATCCGCGGCGGCAAGATCGGCCACGGCGAATCGGCCAGTGCGAGCATCGAGGCCAAGGGCGGCGCCACCGGCTCGATGACGGGCACGCTGAAGCGCACCGCCTTCGACGGGCTCGACCTCAAGCAATCCGCGCGCGTCCTCACCGAGAAGGCGGCTCCCGGGGTCGAAGAGCCCTATGTGCCGGTGATCGCCAGCTTCGAGCAGGACGGCTACGATCTCGACCTCGGCCAGGCCGGCAGCATGTCGATCGGCCGGACGACGGCACGGGGCTTCGCCGCGAAGCTCGGGCCGGAGCCGCTTCTCGACCTGCTTCAGACGGTCGGAAAGGCCTCCGAGGAGCTCGAGAAGGAGGCGGACGACAAGACGCCGGGTGCCAGCGGCGGGAAGAGCGACCTGCAGAAGCGCTTCGCGTTCTCGATGCTGACGCTGTTCGACATGGTCGATTACGGCAGCGGAGAGGCGCGCGATTTCAAGGCGACCATCCGCCCGCCCGCAGCGGACGGGGCCAAGGAGAAGGACGCCGTCTCCTGGGCGATCGACCGCATCGCCTTCGGCGAGGATGCGCCCGACAAGTCCGGCTTCGCGATCCAGGGCATGTCCTTCGCCAGCGGCGCGGGCACGGGCCGGGTCGATTCGCTCAGCTACTCCGGCTTTTCCTTCGCGAAGTCGCTGCGCGAATTGCGCAGTGCGCTTGCCGGCCCCGACCAGGATCTCGAGCAGATCGACTACCGCCGCTTCATTCCCAAATTGGGAACGATGCGCCTGACCGGCCTCTCGGTCGATGCGCCGCCGATCATCCCAGGCAAGCCCCCGATCAAGATCGCGCTAGGCACCTTCGAGCTCAAGGGCGGCGAGCCGCTGAACGGCATCCCGACGAGCCTGGGCCTCACCATCGACAAGCTCGTCACGCCGGTCGTCGACACCGGTGACAACCCGGCGCTGAAGGACATGCTGGCCATGGGGATCGACAGGCTCGACCTCTCGGCGAAGCTGGACCTCGCCTGGGAGGCGGCCAAGAACGAGATCGCGATCCGCACGCTTTCTCTCGGCAGCGCCGGCCTGGTGCAGCTCGACGCGAAGGGCACCCTCGGCAACGTCACGCAGGACCTGTTCTCGAGCGACCTCGCCCTCGCCCAGGTCGCGGCGCTCGGCGCCACTGCACGCAACCTGCAGGTCAAGCTCCAGAATTTCGGCCTCGTCGAGAAATTGATCGAGAACCAGGCGCGCAAGACCAAGCGCAAGGTCGAGGAGGTGCGCCAGCAGTTCACCATGGTCGCCAGCGTGGGGCTCGCCGCCATGCTCGGCCCGTCCGATGCCGCCAAGACGCTCGCCTCGGCGGCATCGCGCTTCGTCGCCAAGCCCGGCACGCTGACCATCGACGCGTCGTCGAAGTCGCCGAGCGGCCTCGGTCTCGCCGATGTGCTGACCATCACCCAGCCGACCGAGATCTTCGACAAGATCGACGTCAAGGCTGATGCCCGGTGACCCCCCGCCCCTTGACGCCGAAAGAGAGCCGGCTCGCGTGACAGGCGCGCGCCCGGACGACACGATCGCCGCGCTCCTGCCGGAGGATCGCGACTGGCGGCCTTCCGGGCTGCAGGCCTGGTGGGCGGGCCTGCCGCAGGCTGCGCGCAGCCTGCTGCGCAAGCGGCTGAACCGCGAGAACCAGACCCGGCTGCACCTGGCGCATCTGGTCGCCCGGAGGCCCGGACAGCTCGCCATCG
This sequence comes from Allobosea sp. 67-29, assembly GCF_001898115.1. Taxonomy (GTDB): domain Bacteria; phylum Pseudomonadota; class Alphaproteobacteria; order Rhizobiales; family Beijerinckiaceae; genus Allobosea. The sequence goes on from NZ_MKSQ01000025.1 coordinate 76,603, forward strand.
GCGCCTATACCTACGGACGACCGAAGATTCGCTTTCCCGAAAGCGGGGCGAAGCTGGTGATCGGTCGCTACGGCTCGATTGCCGACGGCGTCGAGATTCTGCTCGGCGGCAACCACCGGCTCGACTGGGTGACGAGCTATCCCTTTCCGGCGATGCCCCGGCTCTGGCCGGCCGCCGCCGACATCCCCGGCAGCGACGCAACCCGGGGCGACGTCGTCATCGGGCACGACGTCTGGCTCGGCTCGCAATGCATGATCCTGTCCGGCGTGACCATCGGCCATGGCGCGGCGGTCGCCGCGCGCGCCGTGGTGACACGCGACGTGCCGCCCTATGCGATCGTCGCCGGCAATCCTGCCCGCGTGGTGCGCCTGCGCTTCGACGAGGCGACGATCGCCGCGCTCCTGGCGACGCGCTGGTGGGACCTGCCGAAACCGCAGATCGACGCGCTGCTGCCGCTCCTGCTCGGCAGCCGCATCGACGACTTCGTCGCCGCTGCGAGATCGGCGTAGTCCGTCTCGCTGTCGCCGCCGATCAAGGCAGCGCCGTCAACCCCTCGCGCGCCAGTGCCGTCTCGCCGCGTCCCCACGCAAGAGCGCCGGCGGCGGAGCCGGCATGGGCGAACATTTTCTCGCGCCTGAGAATGAGCCCGTAGCCGAGCGCCTTGGCGAGATTTTCCAGCGTCCGGACCGGGCTTGGCTGCGGCAATCCGTACTTCCGGGCGACATAGCGCTCCGACCAGGCGAGGTGCCAGCGCGTCTTGAACCGCCGCTGTGGCGAGGGCGTGCTCGATCGTCCACGTCCATGCCCGGCCTCGGCCTCGTGGACGTGGACGAGCGCCTGACCGGCATCGCGCATGCGCCGGCACAGATCGTCGTCCTCGTAGAACAGGAAGATCGCCGGATCGAACCCGCCCAGCGCCAGAAAGAGCTCCCGTCGGATCAGCAGGCAGGCGCCCGAAAGGAAAGGCAGGCAGGCATCGCCCTCCGGTGCCGCCATCGTGCGGGAGCGGTTGAGATGCGACGGCGAGAGCAGCGAGCGCGGCTGCAGGAACAGGCGGCCCGAGGGTTCGACGATGCGCGGCGCCAACATGCCGGCGTCGGGATAGCGCCCGGCCGCTTCCAGCAGCGCCGCCGCGGCGCCCGGCCTCAGCTCCAGATCGGGATTGACGACGAGCACATAGGGCGTCGCGGCCGCCGCAATGCCGATATTGTTGCCGCGGCCGTAGCCTTCATTGCGGGCATTGGCGATGACGCGCGCGCCTCGCTGCGCGGCGACGACGCGGCTATCGTCGCCGCTGGCATTGTCGACGACGATCGTCGGCACGCCCTCGCCCGCCAGCGCGGCGAGGCAGGCGGGCAGCACCTCGGCGCTGTCGTGGCTGACGACGATGGCGGTGATCGCGTTGGCGGGCATCGCGGCCTTCTGGCCACGCGAACCGGCCGGAGGCAAGCGAATTCAGCGCCGCGACAGCGCCGCGAGCTCGCCCTGCACGCGCTCGCGCTCGGCGCTTCCGCAGGCATGCGGCGCCTTGTAGGACTTCACGGCGTAGCCGGCATTCGCGGCCAGGAAGCTGGCGCGTTCCTGTCTTCCGAACCGCGCGATGATGCGGCCGCGATCGACGCGCAGCCCGCAATCATAGCCGCGCGAGACGGTCGCGGCGGCATAGTCGACAGAACCGGGAACGGGGCCGGCCGTCGTGCATGCGGCCAGCCCGAGCAGGGCCGCGCAGCCCAGAAGCGGTTTCGCAACCATGGCCTTGGCGCCGCCGTGTCAGAGTTCGTCGAATTGCCCGGCCCTGATCCGGCCCATGCGCTGCTTCAGCGCCGCGCGCTCCTCCGCCGTGCAGGCCTGCGGCTGGGCGGCCTGGTTGACCATCTCCGCCTCGGAGACCGAGACATAGGCCGAGCGCGCCGCGGCGATCTGATCGGGGCCGGCGCCACGTTCCCTTTCCGCCGCTAGGAAGCGCGCGAGCGTCGAGCGCTGCGGGGCGCCGGCGCGGCAGGCACTTGCCCGCGAGATCGTCGTCGCCAGCGCGGACGCCCGGCTGGCACTGCTCTCGTTGCCGGCAGCGACACAGGCTGGCAGCGGCAGCGCAAGTAGGACGGCGAGCGGAAGGACCCGCCCGGCAGGCAGCGAAGCCATGGCCGTCAGCCGTTCTTCTCGGGCAGGTTGACGCGCAGATGCGCCTCGCGCAGCTGCTTCGGCGTCGCCTCGGCCGGTGCCCCCATCAGCAGGTCGACAGCCTGCTGGTTCATCGGGAACAGCGCGACCTCGCGCAGGTTCGTCGCACGCGCCAGCAGCATGATGATGCGGTCCACGCCGGCCGCCATGCCGCCATGCGGCGGGGCGCCGTACTGGAAGGCGCGATACATGCCGCCGAAGCGCTCGATCACCGTCTCCTCGCCATAGCCGGCGATCTCGAAGGCCTTCACCATCGCCTCGGGGCGGTGGTTGCGGATGCCGCCGGAGGCGAGCTCGAAGCCGTTGCAGGCGATGTCGTACTGGAACGCCTTGAGCGAGAGCGGGTCTTCCTCGTTGAGCGCCTTCAGGCCGCCCTGCGGCATGGAGAAGGGATTGTGCGAGAAATCGACCTTCTTTTCGTCCTCGTTGTACTCGAACATCGGAAAATCGACGATCCAGGCGAAGGCGAAGACGTTCTCGTCGATCAGGTTGAGCTCCTGGCCGACCTTGTTCCGGGCGCTGCCGGCGAACTTGTAGAACTTGTCCGGATCGCCCGCGACGAAGAAACAGGCATCGCCGCCATTCAGCCCCATCTGCTTGATGATCGCGGCAACGCGCTCAGGCCCGATGTTGTTGGCGATCGGACCCTGACCCTCGCCGTCCTCCTTGACCATCAGGTAGCCGAGGCCGGGCTGGCCTTCGCCCTGCGCCCAGGAGTTCATCCGGTCGCAGAAGGCGCGCGAACCGCCGCCCGGCGCGGGTATTGCCCAGACACGGTTCTTCTCGCCTTCGAGGATGCGCGCGAAGACCTTGAAGCCCGAGCCGCGGAAATGCTCGGACACGTCCTGCATCTCGATCGGGTTGCGCAGGTCCGGCTTGTCGGAGCCGTATTTGGCGATCGCCTCGGCATAGGGGATACGCGGCCAGTTCTTCTGGACGCTGCGGCCCTCGGCGAATTCCTCGAACACGCCGGTGATGACCGGCTCCATCGTCGCGAACACGTCCTCCTGCTCGACGAAGCTCATCTCGACGTCGAGCTGGTAGAACTCGCCCGGCAGGCGGTCGGCGCGCGGGTCCTCGTCGCGGAAGCAGGGCGCGATCTGGAAGTAGCGATCGAAGCCCGCCATCATCAGCAGCTGCTTGTACTGCTGCGGCGCCTGCGGCAGCGCGTAGAACTTGCCGGGATGCAGGCGGCTCGGCACCAGGAAGTCGCGCGCGCCTTCCGGCGAAGAGGCCGTCAGGATCGGCGTCTGGAACTCGGAGAAGCCCTGCTCCTTCATGCGGCGGCGCATCGAGTCGATGACCTTGGTGCGCAGCATGATGTTGTTGTGCAGCTTCTCGCGGCGCAGGTCGAGGAAGCGGTACTTGAGGCGCGTATCCTCGGGATATTCGAGATCGCCGAAGACTGGCAGCGGCAACTCGGCCGAGGGGCCGAGCACTTCGATGCCGGTCGCGAACACTTCCACGGCGCCGGTCGGCAGGTTGGCGTTCTCGGTGCCCTCCAGCCGCGCTTTGACCTTGCCGTCGATGCGCACGACCCATTCCGAGCGCAGCGTCTCGGCGTCCGCGAAGGCCGGCGAATCCGGGTCCACCACCACCTGCGTCATGCCGTAATGGTCGCGCAGGTCGATGAAGAGAACGCCCCCGTGGTCGCGGATGCGATGGCACCAGCCGGAAAGCCGGACCTGCGAGCCGATGTCGCTGTCGCGGAGCGCGCCGCAGGTGTGGGAACGGTAGCGATGCAGGGTCACGGGGTCGGTCTTTCGGAAATGCGTCGAAGGCCGGCGAAAGCCGGCGGCAGCTTGCGGCTAACCACACGCGCGGGCGCGAAATGTCAAGAACGCCCGCGACATCCGGACCGCCTGCTGCTAGCTCTGAACGGCGGCTACGGACAGCGTCCTGGGGAAAGGTTACGGAATGGCAGCGTCGATCCGGAAACCGCTCGCGGTCGTCGCCCTGGCCGCATTGCTCGCGGCTGTCGGCGGCACAGGTTCCGCGCAGGAGCCGGGCAGCGCCTACCGGGCAGGCCTGAATATCGCCCGCCAGCGCGACTACCCGAATCCACACTGCTTCGCGCAGATATTCGCCCGCCACGCACGCCCGCATCAGGACGCCCGGCGCGGTCACTGGGTGGCGACCGCCAGCCGCGCCTATCAGGGCGAGTTGTGGAGCCGCTGCGGGATCAGCCGATAGCATCGACGGACTCGACGCCGGCCCGTTTCCTCCGCTAAGCCCATTCCATGCATCTGATCTCCACCACCGCCGAGCTCGCCGCCGCCTGCGAACGCCTCGCGACCCACCCCTTCGTCACGGTCGACACGGAGTTCCTGCGGGAGACCACCTATTATCCCAAACTCTGCCTGATCCAGCTCGCCTCGCCGGAAGAGGCCGTGCTGGTGGACCCGCTGGCGCCCGAGCTCGATCTCGCCCCCTTCTTCGGGCTGATGGTCGACGACAGGGTGGTCAAGGTCTTCCACGCCGCCCGGCAGGACCTCGAGATCGTCTGGCTGCTCGGCCGCGTGCTGCCGACGCCCCTCTTCGACACGCAGGTCGCCGCGATGGTCTGCGGCTACGGCGACTCGGTCGGCTACGAGCAGCTCGCCAACGACCTCGCCAAGGCGCGCATCGACAAGTCCTCGCGCTTCACCGACTGGTCGCGCCGCCCATTGACGGAGGCGCAGCTCGCCTATGCTGAGTCCGACGTCACCCATCTGCGCGAGATCTACCTGGCGCTGAAGGCCGATCTCGACGCATCCGGGCGCGAAGCCTGGGTCGCCGAGGAGATGGCGGTGCTGAGCTCGCCCGCGACCTATGAGGTCAAGCCGGAAAACGCCTGGCAGCGCCTCAAGGGCCGCGTCCGCAAAGCGCGCGAACTGCCGATCCTGATGGAAGTCGCCGCCTGGCGCGAGCGCGAGGCGCAGACCCGCGACGTGCCGCGCCAGCGCGTCCTCAAGGACGATGCCCTGATGGACATCGTCCAGCGCGGTCCCCGCTCGGTCGAGGCGCTTGCCGAGCTGCGCTCGGTGCCCAACGGCTTCGAACGCTCGCGCAGCGGCGGCGAGGTGCTGGCCGCGATCGAGCGCGCCGCCGCGATCGACCCCAAGACCCTGCCCCGGCTGGAGCGCGAACGCGGCCGCCCGACCAACGCCGCCGTGCTCGACCTGCTCAAGGTGCTGCTCAAGGCGGTGGCGGATGCCGAGCGGGTAGCGCCCAAGATCATCGCCACCGGCGACGATCTCGAAGCGATCGCCTCCGACGAGTTGTCGGAAGTTCCGGCGCTGAAGGGCTGGCGCCGTGAGGTCTTCGGCGAGAAGGCGCTGGCACTGAAGAACGGCCGGCTCGCCCTGCGCATCGAGCGCGGGCGCGTCGTCGTCGCCTGACGTTTGTCTCGCGGCCGGCAGAAGTAATTCGATCCAACGGGCTCCAGCGAACGTATTCGGATTACCGAAACCAGACCGGCCATGACGACCGACCTGGATCATTCGGGTTTTGCGGTAGATTTCCTGCCGCAAATTCTGGAGATCATCCCATGAAACGCACAGTGAATGTGGCGCTCGGCGCCGCAATGAGCCTGCTTGTGCTCGGCACGAACGCTTCTCTCGCTCCGGCCTTCGCGCAAGAGCCCGTCACGGTCGGCGGCGCGCCGATGTTTCCCAGCAAGAACATCATCGAGAATGCCGTCAATTCCAAGGACCACACCACGCTCGTCGCCGCAGTGAAGGCCGCCGGCCTCGTCGACACCCTGATGGGTCCCGGGCCGTTCACCGTCTTCGCGCCCACCAATGCCGCCTTCGGGAAGCTGCCGGCGGGAACCGTGGACATGCTGCTGAAGCCCGACCAGAAGCCTAAGCTGACCGCGGTTCTGACCTACCACGTCGTTCCGGGCAATCTCACCAGCGCCCAGTTGATGGCCGATGCCAAGGCCGGTGGCAGTAAGGCGATGCTGAAAACCGTTCAGGGCGAGACGCTGAAGGTCGCGATGGCCGGCGGCAAGCTGGAGATCATCGACGCCAAGGGCGGCAAGTCGATGGTGACGATCCCGGACGTGAAGCAGAGCAACGGCGTCATCCATGTCGTCGATACGGTGCTGATGCCGAAATAGTCGGGCCGGTCCGGCCCGGGCAGCCCTTCGCTTGTCGAAGGCGCCATCTCCCGCCGCCGGCCTGCGTTATGATCGGGCTTTCGACGCCGGACGCGCAGTGTCGGACCGCCTCGCAGAATCTGAATCGGGCCCGGAGGAAATCCCGCCAAGCCCCTGGCCCGATTCACACTTCAGCCCAGGAATCATCCGCCATAGCTCTTCACCAGCGAGCCGGCGACGAGGCCCCAGCCATCGACCAGAACGAAGAAGATCAGCTTGAACGGCAGCGCCACCGTCACCGGCGGTAGCATCATCATGCCTACGGACATCAGGATCGAGGCCACCACCAGGTCGATGATCAGGAACGGCACGAACAGCAGGAAGCCGATCTCGAAGGCCCGTCTGAGCTCTGAGATCATGAAGGCCGGGACCAGCACCTCGATGCCGGTATCCTGCGGCGTTTGCGGCCTTGGCCCCTGCGACATGTCGAGGAAGAGCTGCAGGTCCTTCTCGCGGACGTTCTTCAGCATGAAGGTCTTGAAGGGCACGATGCCGCGGTTATAGGCCTCCTGCGGCTGGATCTGCCCTGCCAATAGCGGCTGCACGGCATTGGTGTAGGCTTCGCGCAAGGTCGGCGCCATGACGAAGCCCGTGAGGAACAGGGACAGCCCGATGATCACCGCATTCGGCGGCGCCGTCTGCGTGCCGAGCGCCGAGCGCAGCAGCGACAGCACCACGACGATGCGCGTGAAGGACGTCACCATCACGAGGATCGACGGCGCCAGCGACAGCACGGTGATGACGGCGACGAGCTGAAGCGCCCGCTCCGCCACGCCGCCTCCCTGCCCCAGATCGAGCGACAGCGTCTGCGGCAGCGCCGGCGTCGCCGCGAGCAGGCCAAGCAGCAGCACGGCTCCCGCCAGGGAGCGGCCGAGCCTTCGCCGTCTTGCCGTCAGGAGATGGAACGTCACGCGCGCTTGCCGCTGCCGCCCGACTCAACCGATCGGGCGAGACGAAGCTAGCGGGCGCGACGCCTCAGGCAACTGCGGCGGATCGGCCCGCCACGCGATCGGCGACATTCCTGTTGATGGCGCGGCCGACCCCGGCCGCCGCCTCAGGATTTCGAAGCGGGATTCCGGCCGAGCAGACGGGCGAACTCGGCCTCGATCGCATCAACGGAGAACGGATCGATCTCCTTGGCCGGTTCGGGCTTCTTCTCCGGCTCCGGCGCGGCAGCCTTCGGCTCCTCGGACGCTTCCGGCACCTTCGCGGCAGGCGGCTCTTCCTTGGCGACCGGCTTGGCTTCAACCGCCTTCGGTTCCGCCGGCTTGGCCGCGACACGTGCCGGCTTCAGCCCAAGCGCCGCTTCGAGCTCGGCCTCCATATCCGCCATGCTCGCGCCCGCCTGCGACGGCGCAGGGGCTGCTGGCTGCTCCGCAGGCCTGGCGGCGGCTTCCGCTGCCGCCGGTTCCGGGGCGGGCGTCACCGTCTCCGCAGGCCGCGGCGCTTCGGCGGGCTTCGGCGCCTCGACCGGCTTGGCCTGGGCGGGCGGCTTCGACGGCTCGAAGGCCTTGGGCAGCTCCACGGGCCCCTTGAGCGGCTCCGCCGGCTTGGGCGAGCGGACGACCGGCTCCACGCGCTCAACCGGCTCGGGAGCGGCGGCGACGGCAGGCTTGACCGGCGCGGCGGCCGGCTCGACCGGCGGCTCCACCGCGACGTTCGCGGGGCGCACTGCCGAGAACGGGCGCTTCAGCGCCGCCTCGAGCTGCTTCGTCATGTCGTCGAGCTCGTCCGCGCTCACCGCCGGAGCCGGCGCATGCTCGCGCGGGAAGCTCGGCGCCGGGCCGGTCGTGACCGGAGCCGCGGGGCTCGGGGCCGCGGCGGACAGCACCGGCGCGACGGCCGGACCCGCTGCGGCGGCGCGTCCGGCAGCCTCGATGGCCTCGAGGCCGAGCGCCGCTGCGACACCGGCGCTCGCTGCAGCAGCGGCCTCGGCATGGGTCTGCTGCGCCTGACGGGTCGGCAGATGGGGCAGGATTTCCGGCGCCGGCCCACCGCGGCGGGCATCTTCGCCGCCTCGCAGCGCGGGCTCGCTCGGCGGAACCAGTGTTTCGAAGGGCGGCAACGGCCGATCGCCCGCCGCCGCTTCACTGTAGACGGGAGCGGCCGCGCGCGAGCCGCTGCGCAGGATGTTGGTCTCGACGACGACATCGGAAGAGCCGCCGACCATGATCAGATGCTCGACATTGTCGCGGCGGATCAGCACGAGCTGGCGCTGGCGGTCGAGATCGTAGGTATCGACGATTCCCAGGCGCGGCTGGCGCTGCCGGCCGCCGGCCTGGCCGTGCATCCTGAGGCGCCCTCCTGTGATCCGCCGCATGAACAGTCCGAACAGCGCCAGAAGCACCAGACTGACCACGATGGCGACGATCACCTTCTGCGCGGTCGTGAGTTCCAATCCGAACAAGCTCTGCAAGGTCTGCCTCTTCTGCGACGGCCGCCCCCGGGCGGCAGAAGTTCCGCTCAAGGTTCAACACCTTGGCTATAGCATAACGCTTTCCTTAACGGGAAACATGGTGAACGTGTGGTTAATCCGATCTCCGAAAGACGGGGCCTTTAACGCCCTGTTAACCATGCGCCCGGCAAGATTTGCCCAGTGAACCGGCGCGCGATCGCGCCTTCGCGGAGCGGATTTCATGGCGAACGACGGCTCGATCGGCGGCGGCCTGATGCAGGCGCTGAAACTGCGCATGCACTATCAGCAGTCGCGCCAGAAGGTCCTCGCCGAGAACGTCGCCAATGCGGACAGCCCCGGCTTCCGGCCGGTCGACCTCAAGCCGCCGAGCTTCGACAGGGAACGCGGCGTCGCCCTCGCCCGCACCAGCGCCGGCCATATGAGCCTGACCGGCGGGAATGGCGGCTTCGACAACACCGGCGCGCCACGCTTCGAGACGACCCCGAACGGCAATGCCGTCAACCTCGAGGACGAGATGCTGAAGGTGGCGCAGAACCAGTCGGACTATCAGCTCGCCGCCTCGCTCTACAGCAAGGGGCTGGCGCTGATGCGGATCGCCATCGGCAAGAGCGGCTGACGCAGGGAGCGCGATCATGGACCTGATCAAGAGCATCGCCGTGGCGGCATCCGGCCTGCGCAGCCAGTCCGGCCGCATGCGGGTCATCGCCGAAAACATCGCCAATGCCGATTCGGGGCCGGAGCGGGCCGGCGCCGATCCCTATCGCCGCAAGGTCGTCAGCTTCCAGCGCCATCTCGACCGCGATCTCGACGCTCAGCTCGTTGCGCTCGGCAAGGTCCAGCGCGATCCCAGTGCCTTCAAGACCAAGCACGAGCCCGGCAATCCCGCCGCCGACGCCAATGGCGATGTGAAGATGCCGAACGTCAATTCGCTCGTCGAGATGGTCGACATGCGCGAGGCCCAGCGCAGCTACGAGGCCAACCTCAACCTGATCTCCTCCACCCGGCGGATGATTCAGCGCACCATCGACATCCTGCGCGCCTGAACGGCCGCCAGCTCCAGAAGGAGACCGACACATGGCCACACCGGGTTTCGCGGCGGGAGCCTATGCCTCGATCAAGGGGCTCGGCGCCGGCAATCTGATGAAGAAGCCGCTGGCGGCAGGCGGCGCGGAGGCCGGCGGGCCCGATTTCTCCGCCCTGCTCGGCAAGGCGCTCGACGCCACCGCCGAAGCCGGCCACAAGGCCGATGTGCAGACCGCGAGCGTCGCGACCGGCCGCGCCGACGTGGTCGACGTAGTGACGGCCGTCGCCGAGAGCGAGACCGCGATCCAGACCCTGGTCGCGGTGCGCGACAAGGTCATCGCGGCCTATGAGGAAATCATGCGGATGCCGGTCTGACGGCGAGCGAACTCATGACCTCCGGAGCCATTCTCGACATCGCCCGTGACGGCATCGTCACCTTCCTCAAGGTCGGCGGCCCGCTGATGGCCATCGCGCTCGCCGTCGGCCTGATCGTCTCGCTGGTGCAGGCCCTGACCCAGATTCAGGAACAGACGCTGGTCTTCGTTCCGAAGATTCTCGCGGTCTTCGCCGCACTGCTGCTGCTTCTCCCGTTCATGGGAGACGCGCTGGCGGGTTATATGGGGCGGGTCGCCGTCCGAATCGCCACGGGCGGATGAGCCTGCCGCGGCTGCACCCCGCCCTTCTCTGCGGTGCCGGCCCGCGGTCTCAGATCTGGCGCGAAGGTGCCCGCGGCACGATGCAGATCGCGATTCTGCCCCAGATCGGCGCCTTGTTCGTGCTCGTCTTCGCGCGGGTCGGCACGCTGGTCATGCTGATGCCCGGCATCGGCGAGCGCTTCATCTTCTCCCGCGCCCGGCTGTCCCTCGCCTTCTTCATCGCGCTGGTGATCCTGCCGGTGGCGCGCCCGTCGCTGCAGATTCCCGAAAGCCTGCCGGCACTGTGCACCCTGCTGATCGGCGAATTGCTGATCGGGCTGATGATCGGCGTCTGCGCCCGGCTGGTCATGGCGGCGCTGCAGACGGCGGGCACCATCGTCGCCCAGTCGATGGGGCTCGGCTTCGCCATGACCGTCGACCCGACTGCCGGCAACCAGAACCCCTCGATCGGCAACTTCCTGACCATGCTCGGCATTACGCTGGTGCTGGCCAGCGACCTTCACCACATCGCCATCGCCGCGATCCATGAGAGCTACCGCCTGCTGCCGCCCGGCGGCGCGCCCGACCTGACCGACGTGCTGACGCTCGCCATCCGCTCCACCGCGCAGGGTTTTTCGCTCGCGGTGCAGATCTCCGCACCCTTCATCGTCTTCGGGCTGCTCTTCAACCTGGGTCTGGGCGTGCTGGCCCGGATGATGCCGCAGCTCCAGGTCTTCTTCCTCGCCGTGCCCGCCTCGATCTTCGGCGGCATGCTGGTGCTACTCGTCGTCATCGGCGTGATGATGAGCGTCTTCATGAACGGGCTCGGCGTCTTCCTGCGCCAGTTCACGGGAGGCTGAGCCGGCAATGGCGGACGAAGCCGACAATGAGGATCGGACAGAGGACCCGACCCAGCGAAAGCTGGACGAGGCCACCGAGAAGGGCGACGTCCCCAAATCGCAGGAGATCGGCACCTTCTTCGTGCTCTGCGGCTTCACCCTGGCGCTTCTGGTCGCGGCCGGCTGGTCTGCGCGCGACGCCATGCTTTCGCTGCGCGCCTTCCTGATGAACGCCCACCAGATCCCCTCCGACGGGGCCGCCTTCATGCAGGTGACGGAGCGCGGCATCCTGACGGGGTTCATGGCGCTCGGCATGCCCTTCGCCTTCATCCTGTGCGCAGGGCTGGCTGGGACGCTGCTGCAGCACAAGCCGCTCTGGACCTTCGAGCCGCTGATGCCGAAATTCGACCGGATCAACCCGATGTCCGGCTTCAAGCGGCTGCTCGGCAAGGAGGCCTGGGTCAATTTCGCCAAGGGCCTCGCCAAGACGACCCTGATCGGCGTCGTGGTCTGGTACACGCTCTGGGGCCAGCACGACCGGCTCGAGGCCTTTGCCGAGATGGACGTGGCGGCGCTGATGCCGGCGACGCTCTCGCTCGCCATCAAGCTGATGGGCGCGGTGCTCGCGCTGTTTGCGGTGATCGCCATCGGCGACTTCGGCTGGCAGCGCTACAGCTGGTACCAGCGCCAGAAGATGACGAAGCAGGAGATCAAGGAGGAATTCAAGAACTCCGAAGGCAATCCCGAGATCAAGGCCAAGCTGCGCCAGATCCGCACCCAGCGCGTGCGCAAGCGGATGATGGCCGCGGTGCCGAAGGCCACCGTCATCATCACCAACCCGACCCACTTCGCCGTCGCGCTGCAATACGAGCCCGGCATGCCCGCCCCGCTCTGCCTCGCCAAGGGCGTCGATACAGTCGCGCTGAAGATCCGCGAGGTCGCCGGCGAGCACCGCGTGCCGATCGTCGAGAACCCGCCGCTCGCCCGCGCCCTTTATGCAACGGTGGACATCGACGAAGAAATTCCTGTCGAACACTATCAGGCGGTTGCCGAAGTCATCGGTTACGTCTTGCGCCTGAAGGGTCGCCGCGCCTAACTCGGCGGCGGATGCGCATGAACGGAAGCCGCCAGCCTGCCGCCTGCCCGGCGGAGCTGGCAGCAAGGAAACGGATTCGACCGCAATGAGCGGAAGCACGGCCACCAGCACGATCGATCGCTCGGACAAGCCGGGCCATATCGGCGTGATCCTGCTCGTCGCCGGCCTGCTCGTCGGTGCTGCCGTGGCGCTCGGCTTCATCGCCAACGAATGGGCGCAACCGCTGATCCTCGGCCTGCTCGCAATCCTCTCCGTCGTCGGCGTCTTCGGCCTCTTCGCCTACGCGATCGGCCTCATCCAGTTCGCCGGGCGAGCCGCCCGCAACGACCTGACCAAGACGGTGGTCGACAGTGCCGATGACGGCATCGTCGTCACCGAGGGCGAGAATGACATCGTCTACGCCAACGAGGCCTATCTCAAGCTCGCCGGCGCGACCGGCCCCAACGACCTCAAGCCGGTCGGCCGCCTGCTGACCGGCCGCGCCGACGTCTCCGAGGCGATCTACAGGCTCGCCGCCGCCGCGCGCGAAAACCGCCGGCTGGTCGAGGAGGTCCGGCTGGAGCCGGCCCTGAACGGACGCGGCGAGGTCGGCTGGTATCGCGTTCGCGTGGCGCCGGTGCGCCGCGAGGCCTCGACGGCGACGCTCTGGACGGTTTCCGACGTCACACCGGAGCGCGAGCGGCAGGAGAACGCCTTCCAGGAGCTCCAGCACGCCATCGACTATCTCGACCACGCCCCCGCCGGCTTCGTCTCGATCGACGCCGATGGCGAGGTCTCCTATCTCAATGCCACGCTGTCGAGCTGGCTCGATTTCGACCTTGCCCGCTTCGGCTCCGGCGGGCTGCATCTCGACGACATCTGCACGCCCGCTGCCGCCGCCCTGATTCAGGCGATCCGCGGCCAGCCCGGCGATGTCCGTGTCGAGGTGCTCGACGTCGATCTGAAGCGCCGCAACGGCTCGCCTCTGCCGGTGCGGTTGCATCACCAGGTCGCCTTCGGCCAGGACGGGCGCGCCGGCCCCTCGCGCACTCTCGTCCTCAATCGCGCAGCCGGGGAAGCCGGGGCCGACACCGGCAGCGACGCGGAAGTGCGCTTCGCGCGCTTCTTCCATTCCACCCCGATGGCGATCGCCACCATCGACAAGGCCGGCACGATCCTGCGCTCCAACGCGGCCTTCGCCCGGCTCGTCCCTCCCGGCGTGCAGGTCGCCACCATCCACGATCTCGTGGCGCCGGGCTCGGGCCTGGACAAGGCCGTCGCCGAGACGATGGAAGGCCATTCCGGCGCGAGCCCGCTCGATGTGACGCTGAACGGCGAGGACGGGCGCTCCGCCCGGCTCTACCTCTCCCCCGTCGCCGCGGGTGAGGACGGCGACGGCGAGCGCGCCATCGTCTACGCGCTGGAGACCACGGCCGAGCGCAAGCTGCGCGACAACATGGACCAGGCCGGCAAGATGCAGGCCGTCGGCCAGCTCGCCGGCGGCATCGCGCACGACTTCAACAACGTGCTGCAGGTCATCATCAACGCCTCCGAGTTTCTGCTGGCGAGCCACCGGCCGACCGATCCGTCCTTCCCGGACATCATGCAGATCAAGCAGAACGCCTACCGCGCCGCGGCGCTGGTGCGGCAACTGCTCGCCTTCTCGCGCCGCCAGACCTTGCGCCCGCAGGTGCTGGAACTCGGCGAGGTGCTCTCCGATCTTTCGTTGATGCTGAAGCGCGTGGTCGCCGACAAGGTCACGCTCGACGTGCGCCAGGGCCGCGACCTCTGGCCCGTCAAGGCCGATCTCGGCCAGCTCGAGCAGGTCATCGTCAACCTCGCAGTCAACGCCCGCGACGCCATGCCCGACGGCGGCAAGCTGACCGTGCGCACCCGCAACGTCCCGCGCGACGACTGCAAGGACTTTGGGCACGATTCGCTGCCGGCCGACGACTACGTGCTGCTCGAGGTCGAGGACACCGGCACCGGCATTCCGCAGGAGCATATCGACAAGATCTTCGAGCCCTTCTTCACCACCAAGGAAGTCGGCAAGGGCACCGGGCTCGGCCTTTCCATGGTCTACGGCATCGTCAAGCAGACCGGCGGCTACGTCTTCGTCGACTCGACCGTCGGCAAGGGCACGGCCTTCCAGATCTTCCTGCCGCGGCACGTCCCGAGCGAAGAAGAGGTCGCGGCCGAGGCCGCCGCCAGGGAAGCGCCGAAGAAGCTCGCCGCAGACCACACCGGTGCCGGCGTCATCCTGCTCGTCGAGGACGAGGACGCCGTGCGGGCCCTCAACGCCCGCATGCTGGTCTCCCGCGGCTACACGGTCCACGAGGCCGCATCGGGCGTCGAGGCCCTCGACATCTTCCTGCAGAACGACGGCCAGATCGATCTCGTCGTGTCCGACGTGGTGATGCCGGAGATGGACGGCCCGACCCTGCTCGGCGAGCTGCGCCAGCGCAATCCCAACACCAAGGTGGTCTTCGTCTCCGGCTATGCCGAAGAGGCCTTCCGCAAGAATCTGCCGGAGGGCGAAGGCTTCCACTTCCTGCCCAAGCCCTTCACGATGAAGCAGCTTGTCGAGACCGTGAAGGCGGCGATGGGCTGAAGCCCGCTCCGAACTCCTTCAGCCTTCATCTAGAGGAGCCATTCCGTTTGGAATGGCGTCTCGCAGGACACTCCAGGAGACTCCGGCGGCATCCGGAGCATCCTTCGAGACGCAAGCCTTCGGCTTGCTCCTCAGGACGAGGGCTGAAGCGGCCGGTGTCCCGATCGGGCTTCCGGGACATGCATCGCGTGACAGCTGCTGACATCCCTCCTGACACAGGCTGACATCGAGAACAAAAAAAGAACTTGCGGACAGGAACAAAGCATGACCATTCTCCTGTCAAGACGCATTGAGATGTCCCCGCCGCCCTGCCATAAGGAGCCCGAACCGTGAATCAGGCGAATCTCAGACTCGTGGAAGGTTCCTCGATGGACAAGGCCAAGGCGCTCGATGCGGCGCTCTCCCAGATCGAACGCGCCTTCGGCAAGGGCTCGATCATGCGGCTCGGCAAGAACCCGCAGTCGATCGAGATCGAGACAATCTCCACGGGTTCGCTCGGCCTCGACATCGCGCTCGGCGTCGGCGGCCTGCCCAAGGGGCGCGTCATCGAGGTCTACGGGCCGGAATCCTCGGGCAAGACGACGCTCGCGCTTCACACCATCGCCGAAGCCCAGAAGAAGGGCGGCGTCTGCGCCTTCGTCGATGCCGAGCATGCGCTCGATCCGGTCTATGCCCGCAAGCTCGGCGTCAATCTCGACGACCTGCTGATCTCGCAGCCCGACACCGGCGAGCAGGCGCTCGAGATCACCGACACGCTCGTCCGTTCCGGCGCGATCGACGTGCTCGTCGTCGACTCCGTCGCGGCGCTGACGCCGCGCGCCGAGATCGAGGGCGAGATGGGCGATGTCCAGCCCGGCCTCCAGGCCCGTCTGATGAGCCAGGCCCTGCGCAAGCTCACCGCCTCGATCTCGCGCTCGAACTGCATGGTCATCTTCATCAACCAGA
>NZ_MKSQ01000026.1:0-377170 GCF_001898115.1 Allobosea sp. 67-29
GAAGTCGAGATTGATGTTCTTCAGCGCCTTGTGCTCGCCGTAGTAGAAATCGAGGTTCTTCACCGCGATCCGGACGGGGGCCTCGGCATCGAGCGTCTGGGGGGAGAGTTCAAGGGTCGAGAGCATCGACATGGTCCTCAAGGTCGGGCGCGACCGGGTTGGATTCAAGTCTTATTTGCCGCCGGCGACGACGCGCCGGGCAATGATCGAAAGCAGCAGGATGGAGACCGTGATGATCAGCGAGCCGGCCCAGGCGAGCTGCTGCCAGTTCTCGTAGGGCGCGGAGGCGAACTGGTAGATCGTCACCGGCAGGTTGGAGACGCCGCCGGAGAGCGTGGGCGAGAACCAGAAATTGTTGTTCAGCGCCGTGAAGAGCAGCGGCGCCGTCTCGCCGGCGATACGCGCCAGTGCCAGCAGGATGCCCGTGACCATGCCGGCCTTGGCCGCGCGCCAGGTCACGCTGGTGATCACCACCGAAGGCGGCGCGCCGAGCGCGGCCCCGGCCTCGCGCAGCGGACCGGGCACGAGGCTCAGCATGTCCTCGGTGGTGCGCACGATCACGGGGATCGCGATGATCCCGAGCGCGACGCCGCCGGCCCAGCCGGAATAGCCGCGGAAGGGCTCGACCAGGATGACGTAGACGAACAGGCCGATCAGGATCGACGGAGCCGAGAGCAGGATGTCGTTGATGAAGCGGATCAGGTTCGCGAGCTGCGTGCCCCGTCCGTATTCGGCCAGCCAGGTTCCGGCCAGCACGCCGATCGGCGTCGCCACCGCGATGCCGAGGAAGGTCAGCACGAAGGAGCCGACGATGGCGTTGGCGAGGCCGCCGCCCTGCGTGCCGGGGCCGGGGGTCACCGCGGTGAAGGTCGCGAGCGAGAGCCCGCCGATGCCCTTCACCAGCAGCATGCCGAGGATCCAGAACAGCACGAAGATGGCGCAGAAGGTGAAGCCCGTCGCGATGATCTTCATCGCGCGATCGGCCGTGCGACGGGACTGGCGCACGCGGCCCCACGGGATGTGGGAGGTGGCGGCCGGGGTGGAAGCGTTCGTGGTCATGCTCATCTGATCCCAGCCTCAGAACTTCTTGACGCGGGCGACCAGCAGCCGCGCGATGACGAGGACGACGAAGGTGACGAAGAACAGGATGCAGCCCAGCGCGATCAGCGAGTTGAGCTGCAGGCCGAGCGCCTCGTTGAACTCGTTGGCGATGCGCGAGGCGATGGTCGAGCCGGGGTCGAGGATCGAGGCCGAGAGCCGGTTGGCGTTGCCGACGACGAAGGTCACCGCCATCGTCTCGCCGAGCGCGCGGCCGAGCCCCAGCATGATCGCCCCGATGATCGAGACGCCCGCCTGCGGCACCAGCACGTGCCGCACGACCTCCCAGGTCGTGGCGCCGATGCCGTAGGCGCTCTCGCGCAGCACCGAGGGGATCTGCTCGAGCATGTCGCGGGTGATCGAGGCGATGAACGGCACGATCATGAAGGCGAGGATGATGCCGGCCGTGAAGATGCCCAGCCCCGAGGGCGAGCGCGAATACAGGATCGTCCCGACGACCGGTATGCCCTCGACGAGGTTCGAGAGCGGGATCTGCACATAGGCGGCGAAGAGCGGCGCGAAGACAAACAGCCCCCACATGCCGTAGATGATCGAGGGCACCGCGGCGAGCAGTTCGATCGCGGTGGCGACCGGCTTCTTGAACCAGGGCGGCGCGAGCTGGGTCAGGAAGACCGCGATGCCGAGCGAGAGCGGCACGCCGATGACGAGCGCGATCAGCGCCGTCGAAAGCGTGCCGACGATGGCGGGCCAGGCGCCGTACTGCTCGTTCTGGGTGTCCCAGACGCTGGAGGTGATGAAGCCGAGCCCGAACTCGCGGAAGGCCGGCCAGCCGCCGACGATCATCGACAGCATGATGCCGGCGAGCAGGGCGAGGACGAGCAGGGCCGCAAGGAAGCTGGCATTCCGGAAGACGACGTCGAAGGTCGCCTTCGGCGTCCTGCGGGCGACCGGCTTCGGCGCGGCGGGAATGCTGGTCATGTCGGTCACTGCGGTCATCCGCGAGGCTCCGGTAGGAATTGGGCCGAGGCCGTCCGCCGGTCGCCCGGCTTCAATCGGCCTCAGCCCTCATCCTGAGGAGCGGTCCGCGGGAGTGCCTCTCGAGGCCCCGGCGCACTCCGGATCACCCTTCGGGAGGCCGACTGACGGCTCCTCAGGATGAGGGCTTGAACGGTGCGACGAGGCGGGCTCGGCCCGCCTCGTCTTCTTCAGCGGCGGGCGATCAGAAGATCGGCTTGCCGGAGTTGTCGGTCACGCCCTTCCAGGCGGTCCGGATCTCGTCCTTCACATTGCTCGGCAGCGGCACGTAGTCGAGGTCGCTGGCGAGCTTGTCACCGTTCTTGTAGGCCCAGTCGAAGAACTTCAGCGCGGCCTGCACCTCTTCCGGCTTCTCCGGCTTGGCGTGGACCAGGATGAAGGTCGCCGAGGTGATCGGCCAGGCATCCTTGCCCTTCTGGTTGTTGAGCGAGATGCCGAAGCCCGGCTGCTCCTTCCAGTTGGCGTTGGCCGCGGCAGCCTGGAAAGCCTCGATCGTCGGCATCGGGAAGTTGCCGTCGTGGTTCTTGATCAGGGCGTAGGAGAGCTTGTTCTGCTTGGCGTAGGCGTATTCGACATAGCCGATCGAGTTCGCGACCTGCTTGACCGAGGCCGAGACGCCTTCATTGCCCTTGCCGCCGATGCCGACGGGCCACTGCACCGAGGTGTTGTTGCCGATCTTCGACTTCCACTCGGCCGAGACCTTGGAGAGATAGTCGGTGAAGACGAAGGTCGTGCCCGAGCCGTCCGAGCGATAGACCGGGTTGATGTTGGCGTCGGGCAGCTTCAGGTCGCCGTTCAGCGCAACGATCTTGGGGTCGTTCCACTTCTTGATCTCGCCCATGTAGATGCCGGCGAGAACGTCGCCCGAGAGCTTGAGCTTGCCCGGCTCGACACCGGCGATGTTCACGGCCGGAACGACGCCGCCCATCACGGTCGGGAACTGGACGAGGCCGTCCTTGGCCAGGTCCTCACCCTTGAGCGGGGCGTCGGAGGCGCCGAAGGCGACCGTCTTCGCCTTGATCTGGCGGATGCCGCCGCCCGAGCCGATCGACTGGTAGTTGAGGCCGGTGCCGGTCGCCTTCTGATAGGCTTCGGCCCACTTCGAATAGATCGGGAAGGGGAAGGTCGCGCCGGCGCCGGTGATGTCGGCGGCCTGGGCGGAACCGGCGATCCCGGCGGCCACGGCCGCGAGAACGAGAATCTTGCGCATGTGAGATGTCCTCATCTGGTCGCTGTTTGCAGCGCCCCGTCAGAACACCCTCTGTATGACAGCCGCATGACAATTCGTCATGAAAACCGTCACAATGCCCGAAAGCTGTCTTCGTCCGTCAAGGATCAGCCGGCGCCTCGCGCCGCGCCGAAGCGCGGCAGGATGGCCTTGAAGGCGGCCCCCTGCCCCGGCTTGCTCTCGATCATCAGCCGCCCGCGATGCCGCAGCACGATGTGCTTGACGATGGCGAGCCCGAGCCCGGTGCCGCCGGCCTCGCGGCTGGCGGCGGTATCGACCCGGTAGAAGCGTTCGGTCAGGCGCGGCAGATGCTCGGGCGCGATGCCCGGTCCGTCGTCCCGGACGCAGACGCTGGCTTCCCCGTCATGGGCGTCGACGGTGATCGTCACCTCGCCCGCCCGCTTGCCGTACTTGATCGCGTTTTCGACGAGGTTCTCCATCAGCCGCAGCAACTCGTCGCGGTCGCCGGGCACCTGCAGCGGCTCCGACGGGACCTGAAGCTTCAGGGCCACCTCGCGCTCCCGCGCCAGCAGGGCCAGCGAGTCGACGATCTCCCGCGAGATTCCGGCGAGGTCGACCGGCGTGTCGGGCGCGACATGGGCGCGCTGCTCGATGCGCGAAAGCGAGAGCAGGTCGTCGACGAGGCGCGCCATCCGCAGTCCCTGCTCGCGCATGATCCCGAGGAAGCGCTCGCGCGCCCGCTCGTCGTTGCGCGCCGGGCCCTGCAGGGTCTCGACGAAGCCGAGCAGCGAGGCGAGCGGCGTGCGCAACTCGTGGCTGGCATTGGCGACGAAGTCGACGCGCATCCGCTCGATCACGCGCTGTTCGCTGAGGTCCTCGAAGGTGAGCAGGGTCGGGTGCCGTTCGCCCGACCCGGCAAGCGCGGCGATATGGATGCGGAAGGTCCGTTCGACCGGGACCCGCTCGACGAGCTCCAAGGTCTTGCGCTGACCTTCGCCCGCCACCGCCTCGATCGCCTCGATCAGATCCGGGTCGCGCAGCACCAGGGCGAGCAGCTTGCCGCGCTCCAGCCCGGGTATCAGCGCCCGCATCGCAGGGCTGAGCGCCTGTGCCACGCCCAGCTCGTCGAGCAGCACGACGGCGGAGCCCAGTGCCTCGACGAAGCCGCGCGCCGCGGCCATGGAAAAGTCAGCCCTGTCGATCATGGCACGCCCGCAACCACCGGCGGCCGCCGGCAGCGCCTTCCTGCGCATAACCGCGGAGGGCGTCAATTCCCTTCCGCACGACGGCCGGCTAGGGTGGGCCGCGCAACGAGGGACAGGCGATGGCCAAGAAGTTTTCCGGTTCCGAGGTGGGTAACGTCGTCGAGATGCCGGCCGCCAAGGCCACCGAGGCGGCGCAGAAGGACAAGGCCGCCCGCAAGCCGGCCAAGGCGAAAGGCTTCGACATCGAGGCCGCGACCCTGCCGGAATCGATCATCGACGCGGCCTATCACAGCGGCGGCTACCCCTATGGCAAGCGGATGAAGCGCAAGCGCTACAGCCGCGAACTCCAGCCGCTGCAGATCGAGCTGCAGAAGCTGATGCGCTGGGTCCAGAAGGAGGGCGAGCGCATCGTCATCGTCTTCGAGGGACGCGACGGCGCCGGCAAGGGCGGCACGATCTCGCGCTTCACCCAGCATCTCAACCCGCGCCATGCCCGCATCGTCGCGCTGTCGAAGCCCTCGGACACCGAGATGGGCCAATGGTATTTCCAGCGCTACGCCGCCGAGATGCCGACCGCCGGGGAAATGGTTTTCTTCGACCGCTCCTGGTACAACCGCGCCGGAGTCGAGCCCGTGATGGGCTTCTGCACGCCCGCGCAGACCGAGCATTTCCTGCGCGAGGCCCCCGCCTTCGAGGGCATGCTGGCGCGGGACGGCATCCGCCTCATCAAGCTCTTCCTGACCATCGGTCGCGAGATGCAGATGACGCGTCTGCATGCGCGCTGGCACGACCCGCTGAAGCGCTGGAAGCTGTCGCCGATGGACTTCGAGGCGATCCCCCATTTCGACGACTATTCCCGCGCCTTCGACGCCATGCTCGGGCGGACATCGACGGAAGATGCGCCCTGGTTCGTCGTGCGCAGCAACGACAAGCTGCGCGCCCGCCTCAACGCCATTCGCCACGTGCTGCGCGCGATTCCCTACAAGGACAAGGACGAGACCGCGATCGGCGCCCTCGACGACAAGGTCGTCATCTCGGTCGCGCGCTATCTCGACAAGGGCGGCGAGCCGGAAGGCTGAGCACGCGCGCCTCGCCTCACGGCCCCATGATGTGATCGGGCAGCCAGGTCGTCAGCGGCGGCCAGAGCGTGATCGCCGCGAGCACTGCAAGCAATGGCACGAGCCAGGGCAGGATCGCCTTCGACATCGTCTCGAAGGACACGTTGGCGATGCGCGTGACCACGAAGAGCACCACCCCGATCGGCGGATGGATCGTCCCCAGGATCAGGTTCAGGATCATGATGATGCCGAACTGCACCGGGTCGATGCCGAAGCTGTTGGCGGCCGGGACCAGGATCGGGATCAGGATCAGCATCGCCGCCAGCGCCTCCATGAAGCAGCCGACGACCAGCAGGATCAGGTTGCAGACCACGAGGAAGACGAGCGGGTGCGCGATGGTCTCGACGATCATCGGCGTCAGCGTCTGAGGCACGCGCGAGATCGACATGCACCAGCCCAGCGCGCCGGCCGCCATGACCAGCACCGCGACGAGCCCCATCGTCTCGACCGTATCGATCAGGATCGGCCAGAGCTGCCTGACCTCCAGCGTGCGGTAGACGAAGAAGCCGAGGAACAGCGCATAGAGGCATGCGACGGCCGCCGCCTCTGTCGGGGTCACGATGCCGGTGAACATCCCGCCCAGGATGAGCGGCGGCGTCATCAGCGCGAAGAAGCCGTTCAGGAAGCTGCGGCCGATCTCGCGGAAGCCTTTGAAGCCCTCCTTGCGAAAGCCCTGGCGGCGCGCGACGACCATCACCATCGCCATCAGCGACAGCCCCATCAGCACGCCGGGGATGACGCCGCCGATGAACAGCCGGCCGATCGAGACGTCGGCCGTGACCCCGTAGATCACCATCGGCAGCGAGGGCGGGATGATCGGCCCGATCGTCGCCGCCGAGGCCGTGATCGCCGCCGCCGTCTCCGGCCGGTAGCCGGCCTTCTGCATCGCGCGGATCTCGATGGCGCCCGAGCCCGCCGCATCCGCCACCGCCGAGCCGACCATGCCGGCGAAGATCATGCTGGTCAGGATCGAGGCATGGGCATAGCCGCCGCGCAGCCAGCCGATCACCGCCGTGGCGAAGGCGACGATGCGGTCGGTGATGCGCGCGGCCGCGAGGATGTTGCCCATCAGGATGAACAGCGGCGCCGCGACGATCGGGAAGGAGTTCATCGCCTGCGCCATCTTCTGCGGCACGATCGAGGCCGAGAGATCACCCAGCAGCACGAAGGCGAAGGCGGCGAGCCCCATCGAGGCGAAGAGCGGAAAGCCGGCGAGGATCGAGAGCAGCCAGACGGCCGAGATCTTGAAGATCAGCGCGCTCATTCCGCCGGCTCCTGCAGGCTCGCCGCGACGGGCTCGTACGGGGACGTCCGCCAGTTGCGCAGGTTTCCGAGGAACTCCGCGAGGCCCTGCAGCAGCGTGACGACCCCGGCCAGCACCATCGGCGCATAAAGCAGCCCCATCGAGAGCGGCACCGTCGTCGCCTCGAGATCGTAGTTCGACTGCACCAGATGCACCGAGTACCAGGCGACCAGCCCGCCGAAGACGATCATCGCGAGCTGCATCACCGCCTCGGCCGAGCGCCATCCGCGCGCCGGCAGCATGTCGTGGAAGAAGCGGATGCGGATATGGGCGCGCCGCCGGCTGGCGAGAATCCAGCCGGTGACGGCGACCCACAGCATCAGGAAGCGCGAGACCTCGTCGGTCCAGATCAGCGGCTCGCCGAGCGCGCGCGTGACGATGCCGAGCGTCACCGTGACGAGCAGGGCGACCAGTAGAAGGGCCGCGACGACCTCCATCGTCCGGTCGAATAGTCGGGGCCAGATCGTCATGCGGATGCCTTTGCTATCGGGGCGTTGGACACCGCCACCGTCATTCCGGGACCGGCCAGAGACGCAAGTCCGGCGTCGTCATGCTCGCCCTTGCGGCGAGCATCCACGTCATGAACACGCGGTTCGGCCCGAGAAGCCGTGGACGGCCGGGGCAGGCCCGGCTATCCCGGATGGCAAGCCGAGCTGCGGTTCGGGTTCGGTTGAGAACCGCCCGCCTCACAGCGCCTGGATGCGGTCCCAGAGCCCCTTGCCCCACTTGCTCTCGAACTTGGCCGGCACGCTCGCCAGGACCGGCTTGCGGAAGGCCTCGTTGTCCGGCGTGGTCACGGTCATGCCGGCCTTGCCGAGGCTGTCGGCGAGCCCCTTCTCCTGCTCCAGGATCTCGTTGTCCTGCCAGGTCGCCGCCTTGTCCACGGCCGCGACGACGACGTCGCGATCGGCCTGCGGGATCTTCTGCCAGGCGGCCTCGTTCACGATCACGAGGCGCGGCGTGATGATATGCGCCGTCAGCACCAGATATTTCTGCACTTCCGCGAGCTTGGCCGAGGCGATGGTCGGCAGCGGGTTCTCCTGCCCGTCGACCGCGCCCTGCGACAGGGCGAGATAGAGCTCGGAGAAGTTCAGCGGCGTCGGTCGCGCGCCCCAGGCCTCGGCCATGGCGCGGAAGGTGTCGACCTCCGGCACGCGCAGCTTGAAACCCTTCATGTCCTCGACCGAGTTGATCGGCTTCTTGCCGCTGGTGAGGTGGCGCACGCCGTAATAGTTGACGCCGATCATGCGCATGCCGCGCTTCTCGACCAGCGCCTTGTTGAGCTCGTCCATCAGCGGAGACTTCAGCGCCCGCGTCATATGGGCGGCGTCCTTCCAGATATAGGGCGCCTCGATGATCGAGAGCTGCGGCACGAACTGGCCGAGCTGCGCCGCGCCCTCGGTCACCATGGTCAGCGCGCCGCTGGCGACGGACTCGACCATGTCCCGCGAGGAGCCGAGCTGGCCGTTGGGGAAGGACTGGATCTCGATGCGCCCGCCGGTCTTCTCCTTGACCTCGGCGGCGGCCTTGAGCGCGCTTTGCGGCGAGGGGTGGGCGGCTGGCTGCCCGTCCGCCCAGCGCAGCACGACGGCCTGCGCCCGTGCGATCGCCGGCATGAAAACGGCAGCCCCTGCCGCGGCGGAGCCATGGAGAAAGTCTCGCTTGGTCAATCTGGTCATGGTCGTCTGCTCCCTTGAGGCCGGTTCTCCGGCTCGTCGTCATGTTGCGGTGCGTGATGGTAGCTTCAGCGCGAAGTTAATGCCAATGCCTCTCGATAATATTGCGTCTCAGTATTGCATCGCCCGCGCCCTGGCGTTGCCGATATGAGCCGCCATCGCTGCGCCCGCGCGCTCGGGGTCGCGGGTCTCGATCGCCGCGATGATGGCGAGGTGGTCCTGCATCACCGGCACGATGATGCTGTTGTGGATGCGCGTCTCATATTGCCGGATCAGCCGGATCTTGAGCCAGGTGACGCGGAAGGCCTGGCTCACGATGTCGTTGTCGAGATGATCGATGATCGCCTCGTGCATCAGCCGGTCGATGTCCTCGGCATCCTCGATCAGCGTCTCGTCGCCGCCGGCCTCGGCCCGCGCGATGATCGCCTCGTGGCGCGCCCTCTGCTCGGCGATCTCGGCGTCGCTCGCGTTCTGCGCGTAGAGCGCCGTCGCCTCCTTCTCGAGGAAAAGCCGGAACTGGAAGGCGTTGCGGATCAGGTTGAGGTCGACATGGGCAACCTGCATGCCCCGCTGCGGCACGGTCTTGATCAGCCCCTCCGCTTCCAGCCGCGGCACGAGCTCGCGGATCGCGCCCAGCGGAAAGCCCGTCATCGCGACAAGCTCGCGCTGGGTCACGAACTGGCCGGGCTTGATCTCGCGCGCCAGCAGCCGCTCGGTGAAGGAAGCATAGGCGCGCTCCCTCAGCTTCAGCGGCTCGCCCTCCCGCGGTTCCTGCTCCGGCTGGCTCACAATTCCTCCTCCAGGCCGCCCCGCTCAGGCAGCCTTCGCCTGTGTGATCGAATCGAAAGCGGCAAAGAGCCGCTTCCGGGTCGCCTCGTCCAGCGCCTCGAGCGGCGGGCGCATCGCGCCGTAGCCGGCATCGCCGTGGACATGGCCGGTCAGCGCCTTCACCGCTGCGAGCACCGGATAGGAGCAGATCTCGTCGACCAGCGCGTTCACCACCGGGCTGTCCTTCCCCTCGTACACCATCGGGCGCAGCAGCGCCGGCACCAGGTTCGCGACGCCGCAGATCGTGCCCTGCGCGCCATTGCGTACGGCCCTGGCGAGCTGCCTCTCGTCGCCGACGAGGATCGCAAGCTCGCCATGCGCCTTCAGCAGCGCCTCGGTGTTGGCGTAGTCGCCCGAGGAATCCTTCACGCCGGCGATCAAGCCCGGGAAGGCCGTCTTCAACCGCTGCACCAGCCCGACGCTGATCTCGACCGCCGTCACTGACGGGATATGGTAGAGGATGATGTTGCGGGCCGAGCTGCCGAGCTTCTCGAGGAACTGCGAGAACCAGGCATAGAGTCCCTCGTCGCCGACCCCCTTGAAGTAGAAGGGCGGCGCGACGAGCAGCCCCTTGGCTCCGGCATCGAGCGCGAGCCGCGACTGCTCGATCGCCTCATGCATCGAGGCGGCCGCGATGCCGGCATGGATCCGCGTCGCCGGATCGATCCCGGCGCCGATCAGCGCCCCCATCATCGCGGTCCGCGCCGGCAGGCCAAGCGCCGCACCCTCGCCGGTCGTGCCGAACAGGGTGACGGAATCGCAGCCCTGCGCCAGCACATGGCGCGCGTGACGGACGAGACGCGGCAGGTCGACGCCGCCGCCCTCCCGCATCGGGGTGGTGATCGCGCAGGAGAGGCCGAAGCGGGTCTTGTCGGAGGCCATGGGATGAGCTTTCAGGGCTGAATGTTGACTGACATGTTAGGATGAAGACAGTACCGCCTGCAAGCGGTCCTTAGGACTCTGCTAGCCGTCCTTGAGGCCTCCGGCGGAGAGGCCAGCGACGATCTGGCGCTGCGCGATGACGGTGACGAGGAGCACGGGCAGCGTCACCAGCAGCGCCGCGGCAGCAAGCGGCCCCCAGGAGATCTGCTCGAAGGTCAGCGAATTGTAGACGGCCGAAGGCAGCGTGCGGCTCGCCTTGCCGCCGAGCACCACCGAGAAGATGAAGTTGTTCCAGGAGAAGATGAAGGCGAGAATGCCGCCGACCACGATGCCCGGCTTCGCCAGCGGCAGCGCGACATGGCGGAAGGCCTGCCAGGTCGTGGCGCCGTCGATGCGCGAGGCATCCTCCAGCTCCATCGGCACGTTTTCGAAATACCCGATCATGATCCAGACGATGATCGGGATGGTGATGACGAGATGGGTGATGACCAGCGCGGTAATGGAGCCGACCAGCCCGGTGATCTGGAAGAGCAGGAAGAGCGGGATGAGATAGGACAGGGCCGGCGTCATCCGCGCGATCAGGATCAGGATCGCGAACTTATGCGCCTTGCCGCGCGCGATGCCGTAGCCGGCCGGCACGCCGACGAGAAGCCCGATCAGCACCGCCCCGCCGGTGACGAGGATCGAGTTCCAGAGATAGAGCCCGAAATTGTT
The DNA here is from genome assembly GCF_001898115.1 of Allobosea sp. 67-29. Classification (GTDB taxonomy): domain Bacteria; phylum Pseudomonadota; class Alphaproteobacteria; order Rhizobiales; family Beijerinckiaceae; genus Allobosea. The sequence goes on from NZ_MKSQ01000026.1 coordinate 11,010, forward strand.
CTGCGCGAAGACGTCGACATAGTTCTTCAGCGTCGGCGGGTTGGGGATGAAGACCGGCGGGAAGGCGGTGTTGTCGAGTTCGTTCTTGAGCGACAGCGAGATCATCCAGAGGAAGACCAGCACCGCCGGCGAGACCAGCACGAAGACCGAGGCCCAGAAGCCGGCTTTCTTGAGCACGCGGTTCATCACGCGTTCCACTTCGACTTCTGCCGGGCATAGAGCAGCAGCAGCGAGAGCATGATGATGATGACGAAGAAGATCACCACCACGGCCGAGGCGTAGCCGATCTTGTAGAACTGGAAGGCCTGCAGATAGAGGAAGATGTTCAGCGTTTCCGACGCCGTTCCCGGCCCGCCCTGCGTGATCACGAAGATCGTGTCGAACGCCTTCAGCGCATCGATGGTGCGGATCACGATCGCCACCATGATGAAGGGCCAGACCAGCGGCAGCGTGATGTGCCGGAACATGTGCCAGTCGTTCGCGCCGTCGATCAGCGCGGACTCGTAGGGTTCTCGCGGCAGCCCGGCCAATCCGCCCAGCACGATCAGCATGACCAGCGGCGTCCAGTGCCAGACCTCGACCATGACCAGCGTCGGGATCACCGTCGCCGGATCGTAGACCCAGCCCTGCGGCGGAATCCCGACCAGAGAAAGAAGGTAGTTCAACACCCCGAGCTGCGGGTGGAACATCATGGTCCAGACCAGCGCCACCGCGACCGGCGTCGCCATCATCGGCATGACGAAGACCGTGCGCAGCAGGCCCCGGAACGGGAATTCGCGATGGAAGACCAGCGCCGCCGCGGTGCCGAACAGGATGGGCAGCACCACTGCCAGCACCGTGAAATAGGCGGTGTGGCCGATCGCCTCGACGAAGCGCTCGTCCTTCGCCAGCGCGGCGAAATTGCTGAGTCCGACAGATTCGGCGCCGCCGCCGATCTTCCAGTCCTGCGTCGACATGAACAGGGTGAACAGCCAGGGGAAGACGATCACCGCCGCGATCACCAGCACCGCGGGCAGCGAGAACAACCAGTAGCGCGGCGTGAAATCCGCCGAGGCCGCAGCGGTGCTGGCGGGCGTCGTATCGGCAATGCCGGCTGGCAGGGACGTGCTGGTCATGCGTCTGGAACCGTCATGCCCGGGCTTGGGCCGCAAGCATGTCTTCGAAGCTGCGCTGGGGTGGCGTCATGGCCGGGCCGAGCCGGGCCATGACGCCTGATGGTCTCAGCCCTGCTCGCTCTTGGCGAGCACCGGCGCGAAGGTCTCGGTCGCCTTCTTCAGCTCGGCCGCGACATCCGCGCCGCCGATCATGTTGGTCAGCGCCACGCCGAAGACATCGCGGAACTCGGTCACCGGCACGATCTGCGGCAGCCCGGCCCGCGCGATCTTGGCCGAGTTCAGCAGGCAGTCGAAATACTGCTTGCCGAACTTGGAGGCCTGGATCGTCGCGGTATCGAGATAGGCCGAGGAACGACCGGGCGCGCCGGCGCCGCTCTTCAGCATCGCGAGCTGGTTCTTCTTGTTGGTCATGAACTGGAGGTAGAGCCAGGCCGCCTCCTTCTTGGAGGAGCCGCGCGAGATGCCCATGCCGTCGGCGAACATCGCCGCGTGATGCGCCTTCGGCCCCGGCGGCGTGACGCCGTAGCCGACCTTGCCGACGATGCGCGACTTGGACGGGTCCTCCAGCGGCGTGGCGAAGCCGACGCCGTCGAGCCACATCGCGGCGCGCCCCTGCATGAAGGTGGTCTGGCACTCGTTCCAGTTGAAGCCGACGGAGCCGACCGGCCCGGTCTCCTTGTTCAGCTTCTTGTAGAGTTCGCCGGCCCAGATCGCCTCCGGCGTGTCGGTCTGCAGCTTGCCTTCGGGCGAGGTCGTCTCCATGCCCTGGCCGAGCATCAGCGCGGTCCAGACCGGGACATTCGCGTTCTTCAGGCCGCGCGAGACGAAGCCGGCGACGCCCTTGGCGGGATCGTGCAGCTTCTGCGCCGCGGTGAACATCTCGTCCATCGTCTTGGGATAGGCGACGCCCTTCGCGTCGAAGAGCTCCTTGTTGTAGTAGACGATCCAGTAATCGACGAAGAACGGGATCGTATCGAGCGAGCCGTCGGCCTGGCGCGCATAGGCGACCGGGCCCGCGCCGAAATCGGCGAAGTCGAAGTCCGGCGAGGTCAGCGACGCGTTCTTGATGTAGGGCTCGAGGTTCTCGAACCACTTGCCCTTGGCCGCCATGCGCTTCTGCACGTGCAGCGAGATGCCGCTGACGTCGAAGGAGGGCTTGCCCGAGGCGAACTCGATCACAGCCTTCTGACGCTGCTGCTGCTCCGGCACCTGCTCGGAGGAGACCTTGATGCCGGTCATCTCGGTGAATTCCTTCTCCGCCTGCTGCATCAGGTCGGAGCGCGGGTTCTTGACCAGCAGCACGTCGATCGACTGGCCGGAAAACTTCTTCCAGTCGAACGCCCCTTGCGCCTGCGCCTTGCGCAGCACCAGCGGCGAGGCGAGCGCGGCGGCCGCGCCGCCCAGAAGGACGCGGCGGGTCGGCTTGAGAAGATGATCGGTCATCGGCGTCCTCCCCAGGACTCTTGCACCATGGTCGTGCCGCCCTTTGCGGGCTCGGCTTCGCGGGCCGCTCGGATGCGGCGCTTCCGCCACCCGCGACCGGGCTCGACGCTAATCCGCTTTCGGGCCGGTTGCAAGCTAACATGTTGGCGTGCACATAGTGCGGCACCAGATGCCGACCGGCACCGATCCTGCCGTTGGGAGACGCCCGTGCAGAGCCAGCCCCGCATCGATTCCCACCAGCACTTCTGGCGGCTCTCCCGCGGCGATTACGGCTGGCTCACCCCGGCGCTCGGCCCCATACACCGCGACTTCGAACCCGCCGACCTCGCCCCGCATCTCACCGAGCACGACATCGCCGCCACCATCCTCGTCCAGGCCGCCCCGACCGAGGCGGAGACGCGCTTCCTGCTCGATATCGCGGCCCGTACCCCCTTCGTCGCCGGGGTGGTCGGCTGGGCCGATTTCGAGGCTCCCGACGCCCCGGCCCGGATCGCCGCGCTGGCGGTCGACCCGCTGCTCGTCGGCCTGCGGCCCATGGTCCAGGACATTCCCGATCCGCACTGGCTCGCCCGGCCGGAGCTCGCCCCCGCCTTCGCCGCCCTGAACGAGCACGGCCTGGTCTTCGACGCGCTGGTGAAGCCGCCGCAAATCCCGGCCCTGCTCGCCCTGCTCGCGCGCGAGACGCAGCTTCCCGTCGTCATCGACCACGGCGCCAAGCCCGACCTCACCAAGCCCGACCTCACCGGCGCCGATCTCGCCGAGTGGCGCGACGGCATCGCGGCGCTGGCGGCGCGGCCGAACACGGCCTGCAAGCTCTCCGGCCTCGTCACCGAAGCCGGACCGGACTGGAGCGACGCAACGCTCGCGCCGGCTGTCGCCCATCTCGTCGCCTGCTTCGGGCCTGAGCGCCTGCTCTGGGGCAGCGACTGGCCGGTCGCGACGCTGCGCGCCGCCTATGGCGACTGGCACGCCGCCGCCCGGCGCCTGACCGCGACGCTGACCGAGCCCGAGCGCGCCGCGCTCTTCGGCGGCAATGCGGCGCGCCTCTACCTGGCGAAACGTGGCCGAAATCCGGCGAATCCCGTCAGCGGCGGTTCATCTTCCCGGTCCTAGCCTCTCTCCTGCTGCCCGACCGCCCGGAATGACCCGCCCGGCCGCAGCGGCACCGACAGGCATCCCTTCGCGGGAGGATCTCACATGACACGGACCAGATTCGCGCTTGCCGCCGGCTTCCTCGCGCTCGCCGGCGGGTTCACGATGCAGGCCTCGACGCCGGCGCTCGCGCTGACGATGAAGGAGTGCAGCAGCAAGTACCAGGCGGCCAAGACCGGCAACACGCTGAACGGCCAGTCCTGGAACGATTTCCGCAAGGCCCAGTGCGGCGACGGCACCGCCGCTGCCGCGACCTCCGCCGCCGGCGCGCCCGCCGCCGCGAACCCGCTGAAGCCCGCCGCCGCGACCGCCGCCGCCCCCGCGGCGCCGAAGCCCGCCGCGCCGCGCACGGCCGCGCCCGCCGGCAACGCGGTGTTCCCGAGCAAGGTCGACCCGAAATACTCGCAGCTCTCGGCCGGCAAGCAGCGCTTCAAGACCTGCGACGACCAGTACAACGCCAACAAGGCCACCAACGGCAATGGCGGCCTGAAATGGATCCAGAAGGGCGGCGGCTACTACAGCCAGTGCAACGCCCATCTGAAGGGCGCCTGAGCGCCTCTGCGCCCAGCGCGCGGGGCGCCGGCCCGCCCGGCCGTCCCGCGCCCGCCTCGCCTCGGCGCCCCCTGTCGTCAGGCGCCCTTGGCGATGGCCTGCTTCAGCCGCGCGACGGCCTCCGCCGCGCCGGCCCTGACTTGCACGTCGGCGCTCTCGCCCTCGCGCTCGACCAGCGCGATCAGCGCCTCCGGCGTGATCGCCTCCCGCGCCGCGGTGAGCTTCAGCACGGCATTGGCGAGGATGTTCGGCCAGAACGCCGCCCCGCCCTTGGCCAGCCCCTTGGCCTTGCGGCCCTCGAATTCGCGGGCGAGCTGTTCGGGGGTCTTCTTGGCCATGGTCGCGTCACCTCCAAAGCAATTCCGGCAAGACTGCGAAGCGGCTTTGCGCCCGGAACCGCGTCAAAACAAAAGGCTGGAGCCTGACGGCGAACCCGGTTCGCCGGACAGGCTCAAGCGGAACGAGCCGCTGCCTATCACGAAACGCCGGACCCTGCCTGCCGTTTCGCTCCGCCCCGGCGGCCGGACCGCCGAGCGGGAGGCGGCTGCCCGGCGTCATGGCCGGACTTGTCCCGACCGTCCCCGTCTTCGTCCGTCGCGCAGCGTCGTGTTCAGGAGACGGATGCTCCCTCGGGGGCGAGCATGACGGCGAGGTCCGCGCACGCGCCTTCGCCCGCCCGCGCCGGGGCGCGTTCGGCTGTCATGAGGGGCAGCGGAGCGCCGCGAGGCGCGAGGTGTATAGGCCGCGTCCATTGAGCCAGGATGCGGCGCGGAGGGATTGAGCCACCCTCCGCACGCCCCGTGGCGCTCCGCCTGCCGGCGTTCTTAAGTCTTCGGGCCGCGCTTATACGGCTGGGCCGGTCGGGAGCTGCGGGTCCGGGCGCCAGTTCCCCTCATCGGGTTGTCGCGCCCTCGCTTACGCAATCCGTCACGGCCGAGCCTTCCAGCGAGCTCCTCGCACAGGGATCGTAATGTCCCCAGGGCGGTGCCCCGAAGCCTCCCGGGAGTGGGTCGTAACCCCACCCGCAGGCGCCGCCCCCGCCCCCACCAACGGCATACCTCCGGATGGCTGCCCCTCGGGGACGAGGTGCGGCGATCATAGGCGCAGCGGAAGGAGCGGGGATAAGTTTTCCGGACGGGCGGCGGGGACCACTGATCCACCCGAAATGTTGCGCGTACAATAAGAAATCGCCTCTCCAAGTAACTCCGTTTCGAGTGGAAAATTAAAAATCGACATTTCGACACTTATCGCAGCCGATTCACATCATCGCAATCTTACAAAAACGCTTTAGATATCTTATTGAACAAATCTTGAAAATCAATCATATCTTTTTCTAAAACGGATGTACTCTTAAATTCTTCAAGAAGACATTTCTTTATATGGCTTTTAGCGGAATTCCGCTCCTTCGTTTCCTGAGATTGGAGAGCCATAACATGCATGTACTCGTTCGAATAAACCTGTTTCATTATATTAGCAGGAAGAAGTCCTTCGATGCACTGACAGCCTGCGGCAGGCTTGCCTACGGCAATGAAATCCCGTCCCTCCACCAAGCCAATCCTCTCGAGAGATGGCTTTATCTCATGGCGCGCATCTAGATCGAACGTGATAAATACGCGCCCAAATCTATTTATCATAAACTGAAGAAGAGACGTATTTTTAAGTGCATCCTTGCCACCATACGGAACTATCTCTACTCCATCTGGTATTTTGTATAGCTTTGGAAATTTTCCTTTAATAGTCTCGAAATAAACTCTATCGATATCGCCTTCGACTAAAACAGCCTTACTGCTATTAGAAGAAAAAATACCTTTCCAGCTTTCAAATTCACTAGGTATAATTCCAAGATTTTCAGCAAATGGCAGCATCCAATCTTTCCCAGATGTATCTATTATTGTAGTATCTCTCAAAGAATTTCTAAATACCTTACGTTCAAGAAGAATATTCGCCGACGGGTCATTTTGATTCAACATGTAGGGACTGTGAGTAGTTGCTATAATTTGAATCTCTAATTCTTCAGCAAGTCCATTCAAAACCTGGCCGAACTCAGCCTGCGCGGACGGATGAAGAAAGCTCTCAGGCTCCTCGACGATAAAAACCGGCGTGGACCTGTCCTTTGGGTTCACAGACGATCTGATTCTAATTGCATCCAAAACAGACATTAAAACTCTCGTTCGATTCTGCGTACCTGCGCCCCAATCATTTAGAGGAACTTCGACATTTTTATCTGTAAGCTTTACCTCAAGAGGAAATCTCGATGACCTACCGCTATCAATAGAGCTTAACTCTACCTGGTATTTTTCGTTCAATTTTCCCAAAAGTTTTTCTAATTCCTCCTTCTGCTGCTTTGTCGCTTTCTTCACGCGCGTCTGCAGCCCTTTTTCGGCCTCGGCAATTTTCTGCCTATCTTCAGGCGAAAAATATGCATCCAGAACTTCTTTGTAAGTTCCACCGAGGTAATACAATTGCCGCGACGGCTGAGTGGAATTATGAACTATAAGATTTGAGGTAGATCTAAATTTTTTAAGAATCTCACTGGATTCTTGTTGACCGAGAGCGTTTCCATCGACAAGACAAACCGTTTTTTCACCGCCGTCTTTCGAAAAAATACTCGTTAATTTGACGCCGACGTGCTTATCGATCAGTTTTCTAGTATTATATGTATCAACCACAAAGAAAACTTCCGAATCGTCATCTCTGTCAATCTCTACGGAAATTGAAACCTCAATATCGTCTCCCGCGACCCATTGCGTAGCATCCTTCGCAAAGGTTATGCCATTACCAAATAACAGGCGATCTTCATTTCTATCCCTCAAGAAAAACTCTATTATTCTAATAACAGCCGATTTTCCGGCATTATTCTTTCCAGAGATCGCACAATAATTCCTTTTGAAATCGAGACTAAAGTCAGCCAAAGTTCTAAAATTCTTTGCCTCGATGGAACATATCTTCATAAAATTCACTCCCCAGCGGTCTTCGAAAATACGAAACGACAGGAATCGACGCAACCCAAACTTGCATCTCACTGTGGCTAAGTTGTTGATTAAATTTGCTCTCAACATGCGATGCAGCGTCGCCGCGCTTGACTCCCCCCGCCCTCCCATCCTACCCCCATCGACGGGACACGCCCCCCCAACGGGGCGCGCCCATCTGTAAGGATGGAGACATCGATGGCGAACACCGTACCGACCACGCGTCCGCGCGTGCCTAATTTCTCGTCCGGCCCCTGCGCCAAGCGCCCCGGCTGGGCCCTCAAGAACCTCTCCGACGCACCGCTCGGCCGCTCGCATCGCGCCAAGATCGGCAAGGACAAGCTCAAGCGCGCGATCGACCTGACGCGCGAGGTGCTGCAGGTCCCCGCCGATTACCGCATCGGCATCGTGCCGGCCTCCGATACCGGCGCCGTCGAGATGGCGCTCTGGAGTTTGTTGGGCGCCCGCGGCGTCGACATGGTGAGCTGGGAGAGTTTTGGCGCCGGCTGGGTCACCGATGTCGTCAAGCAGCTCAAGCTCGCGGATGTCCGCACCTTCGAGGCACCCTATGGCGAATTGCCGAACCTCAGGAAGGTCGACACCAAGAACCGCGACGTCGTCTTCACCTGGAACGGCACCACCTCGGGCGTGCGCGTCATCGACGCGAGCTGGATCGCCGACGATCGCGAGGGGCTGACCATCTGCGACGCCACCTCCGCCGCCTTCGCCCAGCGCCTCGACTGGCCCAAGCTCGATGTCGTCACCTTCTCCTGGCAGAAGGTGCTCGGCGGCGAGGCCGCGCATGGCATGATCGTGCTCTCGCCCCGCGCCGTCGCCCGGCTCGAAAGCTACAAGCCGGCCTGGCCGCTGCCGAAGATCTTTCGCATGACCTCGGGCGGCAAGCTGATCGAGGGCATCTTCACCGGCGAGACCATCAACACCCCCTCCATGCTCGCGGTCGAGGACTATATCGACGCGCTGGAATGGGCGCAGAAGGTCGGCGGTCTCGACGGGCTGGTGAAGCGCGCCGACGGCAATGCCCGCGTCATCGCCAAGTTCGTGCGCGAGAACGACTGGATCGACTTTTTGGCCGTGAAGCCGAAGACGCGCTCCAACACATCAGTGTGCCTGAAGTTCACCGACCCGACTGTGACCGCCCTGCCGGCGGACGCACAGGCGGCCTTCGCCAAGCAGGTCGTCTCGATCATCGAGAAGGCCGGCGCCGGCTACGATCTCGGCCACTACCGCGACGCCCCTCCCGGCCTGCGCGTCTGGTGCGGCGCGACCGTCCAGTCGCGCGACCTCAAGGCGCTCATGCCCTGGATCGCCTATGCTTTCGCCGAGGCCAAGGCAGGGCTCGGCAAGAAGGCGGCGTAAGCGCCTAGCCCTGTCATTCCGGGGCGCGGGCCTTGGCCCGCGAACCCGGAACCCGCGACCGGGGCAGTCCCGTCATTGCGAGGAGCGCAAGCTCCGAAGCAATCCAGGGCGCCGTAGAGCGCTGCCGCCCCCGGATCGCTTCGCTCCGCTCGCAATGACGGCAACCCGCATCCCGTTTTCTCAGCGCAGAGCGCCTTAGCGCCGCGCCTTCCGGAGCCATCCTATGACAGCCCCAAAGGTCCTGATTTCCGACGCCCTCTCCCCCGCCGCCGTGCAGATCTTCAAGGATCGCGGCATCGACGTGACCTTCGATCCTGCGCTGGGCAAGGACAAGGACAGGCTCGCCGCCGTGATCGGCGACTATGACGGCCTCGCCATCCGCTCGGCGACCAAGGTCACCGCCAAGCTGCTCGGCGAGGCGAAGAACCTCAAGGTCATCGGCCGCGCCGGCATCGGCGTCGACAATGTCGAGATCCCCGCCGCGACCGCGCGCGGCGTGATCGTGATGAACACGCCCTTCGGCAACTCGATCACCACCGCCGAGCACGCCATCGCCATGATGTTCGCGCTCGCCCGGCAGATCCCCGCCGCCGACACCTCCACCCAGGCCGGGAAGTGGGAGAAGAACCGCTTCATGGGCGTCGAGATCACGGCCAAGACGCTCGGCCTGATCGGCGCCGGCAATATCGGCTCGATCGTCGCCGAGCGCGCCATCGGCCTGAAGATGCGCGTCATCGCCTATGACCCCTATCTCTCGCCGGAACGGGCGGTGGCGCTGGGCGTCGAGAAGGTCGAGCTCGACGACCTGCTGAAGCGCGCCGACTTCATCACGCTGCACGTCCCGATGACGGCGATGACGAAGAACATCCTCTCGGCCGAGAATCTGGCGAAGACGAAGAAGGGCGTGCGGATCGTCAACTGCGCCCGCGGCGGCCTCGTCGACGAGCAGGCGCTGGCCGATCTGATCAAGTCCGGCCATGTCGCGGGTGCCGCCTTCGACGTGTTCTCGGTCGAGCCGGCGGAATCGAACCCGCTGTTTGGACTGGAAAACGTGGTCTGCACGCCGCATCTCGGCGCCTCCACCAACGAGGCGCAGGAGAATGTCGCGCTGCAGGTCGCCGAGCAGATGAGCGACTACCTGCTGAAGGGCGCCATCACCAACGCAGTCAACTTCCCCTCGATCACGGCGGAAGAAGCGCCGCGCGTGAAGCCCTTCGTCGATCTCGCCGAGAAGCTCGGCTCCTTCCTCGGCCAGCTCACCGAGGCCCCGGTCAAGGGCATCCGCATCGAGTACGAGGGCGCGGTCGCTGCCCTCAACCTCAAGGCGATCTCGGCTGCCGCGATCACCGGCGTGCTCAGGCCCTTCCTGCCCGAGATCAACATGGTCAATTCGGCCATGGTGGCGAAGGAGAAGGGCATCGTCGTCGAGGAACTGACCCGCGAGGTCGCCGGCAATCTCGAAAGCGTCATCCGCATCGTCGTCGAGGCCGAGGACATGCCGCGCCACGCCTCCGGCACGGTGTTCCAGGACGGCAAGCCGCGCATCGTCGAGATCCGCGACATCGCGGTGGATGCCGAGTTCGCGCCGCACATGCTCTATGTCCGCAACGCCGACAAGCCGGGCTTCATCGGCCAGTTCGGCTCGCTGCTCGGCGAGGCCGGCGTCAATGTCGCGACCTTCGCGCTCGGCCGCGACAAGCCGGGCGGCGACGCGATCTGCTACGTCTCGGTCGACGAGCCGATCTCGGACGAACTGCTCGACAGGATCCACGAGATCCCGATGGTCAAGCGCGCCCGGCGGCTGAAGTTCTGACCGTGCTCGGCCCGCTGAAGGCTCTCGTCGCCGCGCCCGCCGGGGCGGCGGAGCCGATCCGCTTCGAGGTCCGCCGCGACGAGGCGGCGGGCCTCTGGTACGCCATGGATACCGGCGAGCTCGGCATCGTCACCGAGGCCGAGACGCTGGAGGCGCTGCGCGAGCGGCTGAAGCAGCTCCTGCCGGAATGCTTCGGCATCGAGGGCTGCCCGGTCGAGCTGGAGCTCTGCGATGCGGAGAATGGCGAGCCGGCCTGAGGGCTGCCGCAACCTCGCCGCAATATCACGGCCCTGTGATCGCTCCATCGCAGAGGATCGCCCATGCCTGCCCTTGCCCGCCTTGCCGCCGTCGCCCTTGCCTGCCTGACGGCCGTTCCGGCCCTTGCCGACTGGGACCGCGACAAGCTCGACAAGGGCATCGACGCCATCGAGACGCGCTCGAAGGGCCGGCTCGGCATCGCCCTGATGGACCTGCGCGACCGCAAGCTCTGGTCGCATCGCGGTTCCGAGACCTTCCCGATGCAGAGCGTGTTCAAGCTGCCGCTGGCGGTCGCCGTGCTGCAGCAGGTCGAGGCCGGCAAGTTCAAGCTGGACCAGCCGATCACCGTCACCCGCAAGGATTTCTCGCTGTTCCACAGCCCGCTGGTCAAAGCCTTCAAGGGCGAGCGCAACGATTATCCCTTGAGCGAATTGATCCGGCTCGCGGCCGGCGAAAGCGACAACACCGCCGCCGACCTGCTGATGCGCGAGATCGGCGGGCCGCAGGTGGTGACCAGGATGCTGCGCGACGGCGGCATCCAGGGCATGTCCATCGACCGCTATGAACGTCAGTTCCAGCCCGAGATCTACGGCCTGCCCGGCTTCGGCTGGGACCAGGTGGTGGACGAGCCGGCCTTCCGGGCGAAGCTCAAGGCGCTGAAACCGCGCTACCGCATCGCCTCGCTCGCCAAGGCGCTCACCGACAAGCGCGACGCCGCGACACCGGAGGCCAGCGCAGAATTCCTGGAGGCGCTCGCCCGCGGCAACTGGCTGCGCGACCCGGCGCACAACGCCTTCCTGATGAAGATCATCACCGAGACGAAGATCGGCGCCGACCGCATCAAGGCCGGTCTGCCCGCCGGCTCCAGCCTCGCGCACCGCACCGGCGCGGGCCTGACCACGGACGGCGTCAACCACGCCACCAACGACATCGGCATCGCCAGCCTGCCGGACGGGCGCCGCTTCGTCATCGTGACCTACCTCGCCGGCTCGCGCGCCGATGCGCCGCAACGGGAGGCCGCGCTGGCGGAGGTGGCGAAGCTGGCGGTTTCGGCGCTGCGCTGAGGGCCCCTCAGCGCCCCAGCCGCTCGGCGATGAAGATGCCGCCAAGCACCAGCGCCAGCGCCAGTGCATGGTGCAGGCCGAACGGCTCGCCGACGATGAGCACGGCCAGGATCGGGGCGAAGACCGGCACGAGATTGACGAAGACGCCGGCGCGCCCCGGCCCGATCAGTTCGATCGCGCGCATGAAGGCGAGCTGCGACAGGATCGAGGGGCCGATGATGGTGAAGGCGAGAATGGCCCAGCCCCGCAGCGTCGGGGCATGGTACTGGCCGATGCCGACCTCGATGGCGAGCAGGGGCAGCGCGATCACGCAGGCGAAGCTGGCCGCGACGGTGAAGAAGACCAGCGGCGGCATCTGCGGCCGGTTGCGCACGGCCACGGTGTAGCCGGCGTAGAAGATGCAGGCGAGGATCATCAGCAGGTCGCCGGCCACGAAGCGCAGGTTGGTGAGTGCGTGGATGTCGCCCCGGCTCGCGGTGACGGCTACCCCGAGCAACGTCACGGTGACGCCGAAAGCCTGCATCGCGCCGATCGGAATCCGATAGGCCGCGAAGGCGCCGAGCAGCACGAAGATCGGGATCGAGCCCTGGAGAATGCCGATATTGATCGCCGAGGTCGAATGGGCGGCGATGTACATCAGCGTGTTGAAGGCGGTGAAGCCGGTGATGCCGAGCAGGGCGATGAAAGGCCAGTGCGCCTTGATCTGCGGCCAGTGTGCCGCGATCTGCCGGCGCAGCAGGAACGGCATGATCAGGCAGACGCCGATCCAGCGGAACGAGGTCAGCGCCATCGGCGTGATGTTGCCGACGGCAAGCCGACTGGCGACGGCGTTGCCGGCCCAGATCAGCGTCGTCAGGATCATCAGGAGATAGGCGTTGTTCCAGGCCCGTCGCGGCCAGCTCAGCGTCGAAGTCCGGTCTGGGTGCACGTTTCCGCCCTGTCGCGATGGAGGGCCCCTGCAATAACCTTGCGCGACACGCTCCTCCTATGAGATTGCGCGCACACCCGCCCGTCGTCCGATGCATCCCCTGCGGAAATCACCCATGCTCGAAACCGGTCACCGCCCGCTCCGCCTGCTCTTCGTCGACGGCAACACGCGCGAGCAGCGCGCGAACTATGTCAGGGACTATGGCGCGACCCCGGCGGAAGCCTATGCCGCCGAGATCACGGCGATCGCGCCCGGCATCGTCTCGGACATCTGCCTCCCCGCCGACGAAGGCGCCAATCTGCCCGATGGCGATGGACTCGAATCCTATGACGGCATCTTCCTCACCGGCTCGGCCCTGCACATCTACGACATCGAACCGGCGGTCACCCGCCAGATCGAGCTGATGCGCGCCATCTACGCCAGTGGAACGCCCTGCTTCGGTTCCTGCTGGGGCATACAGATGGGCTGCGTCGCCGCGGGCGGAACGGTGGTCGCCAATCCGAACGGGCGCGAGGTCGGCTTCGCGCGGCGCATCGCACCGACGGAGATCGGCCGCGGCCATCCCCTACTGGCCGGGCGGCCCGCCGCCTTCGACGCTCCCGCGATCCATCTCGACACCGTGGCGCTGCCGCCGCATGGCACCACGATCCTCGCCTCCAATTCCATCAGCCAGGTACAGGCGGCAGAGATCAAGCATGACGGCGGCACCTTCTGGGGCGTGCAGTACCATCCCGAATTCTCGCTCGGGCTGATCGCCTCCATCCTCGGCCGCATGGTCCCGTCGCTGATCGCCGAAGGCTTCCGCAAGGACGAGGCCGCCGCCCGGGACTGGCTGGAGGATTTGCGCACGCTCGATGCCGAGCCCGGCCGGCAGGACCTCGCCTGGGCCCATGGTCTCGACCGCGAGGTGCTCGATGCGACGCGCCGCGTCACCGAACTTCGCAATTTCCTCGACCATCGGGTCCGGCCCTGCGCCAGCGAGCGCGGCCGGGCGTGACGGCGCTCCGCTCCGCCGGCTGATCAGCTTCGCTCGACGGTCAGCGCCGCAATGGCCGCTCCTGCGAATGCAGGACGAGGCCGTGGCCGCGGGCCTCTATCCGCAATCGGGCGCGATTTCGCCTTGGGTGCGCCGAATTCGCCGGGCCAATCTTGGCGCCTCATGCGTGATCCGGAGGGGACGATCGTCATGCGAAACCATATTGCCGCTGCGCTTTTCCTGATGCCGGGGCTGGCCTCGGCCGGCGAGACCGATCTCGACAGCCGGATCGACCGCGTCACCGTCTATCCGGACGGCGCCGTGGTGACGCGCCTCGGCAAGGCCTCGCTCCTGCAGGGCGCCTCGCAGATCGTGCTGCGCGGCCTGCCGGCGACGATCGACCCGGCCTCGATCCGGGTCGAGGGCAAGGGCTTCGCGGATAAGGCGGGCGACGGCGCCTTCTCGGTCGGTGCCGTCGATGTCCGCCTCGCGCCGGGCGAGGCGAAGCCCGTGCTCGACAGGACCGTCGAGGACAGGCTGAAAGCCCTTCGCGAGGAGAAGGGCGAGCATGAGGGCCGCATCGCCGCCATCGAGGCCCAGCGCGCCACGATCGAGCGCTTCGCCCAGGTCGGCCCCGACAAGCTCGGGCCCGACGGCAAGGCCCTGCCGGTCTCCGACTGGCCGGCCGTGTTCGCGGCGATCGGCACCGCGCTGGTCAAGGTCCAGAACGATCTGCGCGCGGAACGCACGAAGCTCGCCGATGTCGCCGCCGAGATCGCCGCGCTCGAGCGAGCCCATCCGCAGGGCCCCCGGCCCGGCGCGCCGAAGCGCGACATCGCCATCGCGGTCGAGGCCCCCCAGCCGGTCGCGGCCGAATTCACCGTGAGCTATCGCGTCAGCGGCGCCAGCTGGACGCCGACCTATGAGGCGCGCCTGACCACGACCGGCGAAAAGCCGGAGGTCGCCCTGACGCGCCGCGCCGAGATTCGCCAGCGCACAGGCGAGGCATGGGACAACGTCGCACTGACGCTCTCGACCACGCGCTCCACAGGCGGCACCCGTGCGCCTGAGCTCGTCCCGATGCAGGTCGCCTTCTTCGAGCCGCCGGTGGTCTATGAAAGCCGCGGGCGCGTCGGCGCCGTCGCGCCGGCCCCGATGGCCGCTGCCCGCGCCAAGGCCGAAGCCGAGGCGACTGCGGACGCATTGGCGCGACAGTCGCAGCGCGCCGCCGCGCCCAAGCCCGCCGAGCTTCAGGTCGCAACCATCGAAGCCGGCGCCTATCAGGCGAATTTCAAGGTGCCCGGCCTCGCCTCGATCCCGCAGGACGGCAGCCCGAAGACGGTGACCCTGAGCCAGCGCAAGGCGGAAGCGACGCTCGCAGCCCGCGCCGTGCCGGAGCTGGAGCAGAAGGCCTATCTCGAAGCTGCCTTCACCCATGGCGAGGAGGCGCCGCTGCTGGCCGGCCGCGTCGCGCTGCATCGCGACGGCACCTATGTCGGCATGGGCCGGTTCAATCTCGTCGCTCCGGGCGACGAGGTCGCGCTCGGCTTCGGCGCCGACGATCGCATCAAGGTGAGCTATGCCCCGGTGAAGCGACGCGAGAACGAGCCGCGCTGGCTCGCCCAGAGCCGCACCGACCAGCGTGAGTTCCGCACCGTCGTGAAGAGCCTGCACGCGCAACCGGTCAAGATCACGGTGCTGCAGCGCATCCCCTTCTCGGAGAACAGCGCGATCGCGGTCGAGCCCATCGCCGCCCAGACCACGCCGCCGACCGAGAAGCAGGTCGGCGACAGGCGCGGCGTCTCCGCCTGGACCTTCGACCTGCCGCCCGGCGGCGAGAAGGACATCCGCCTCGCCTACCGCATCAAATGGCCGGGCGACCGCGAGGTCGCCTATGAGGAGCAGCCATTGCCGCAGGCGGCGGACTGAAGCCGGATCAAGGCGGCGTGACTCACACCGCCATTTCGAGCTCGCGCTTGCGGCCGAGATCGTTCATCCAGCTCCGGAACTTCGGCTGCACGGCGATCTGGTGGCCGTAGTGCCGCCCCAGCGCCTCCGTCAGCCGGCCGCCGCGGCCGAGCTGCTCGTCGGCAAAGCCGATCATCACCGAATTCGGCCAGGCCTGCGGGCGAACCGCGCGCAGCCGCGCGAAGAGAGCGTCTTCGCCCTCAGCCGGATCGGCCTGCGCCATCAGCGTCAGCATCGCCGCGGTCGAGCGCGAGATGCCCATGTGGCAATGCACCAGCAGATGCCCCTTCAACCGCGAGGCGGCGGTCGCGCGCAGGCCCTCGCCGAAGTTCAGGATCGCCTCGACATGTTCGGGCGCCGGCATGATCTGGCCGGGGCGCGGCTCGATGATGTCGTGGAAGCGCAGCGTCACGCGGTGATGCTCGCCATAGGCATCGAAGGCCGCGATCTCGGCCCGGTCGGGATCGAGCACCGAAAGCACATGCGTCACTTCGCGGGCGCTGTTGCCGGGCAGTTCCTCGATGCCGCAGATCGTCAGGGTCGAGATGGCGAGGGTCTTCATGGCGCGCCTCCGCTGCGGAGCCCCTTGTCCGGCACCGGCACGGCCGCGCGCAACCGCCGGAACGGGTCGCTCCCCTGAAAGGCCAGCGGCCGGCGACGACGCCGGCCGCTGGCTTGTCCTCACTCCGCCGCGACGGCGCGCAGGCCCTGCCCGAGCTCCTGATCGACGACGCCGACCCAGTAGCGCACGCCGTCCGGGATGATCGCGTCGTTGAAGTCGTAGAGCGGCGTGTGCAGGCCGACGAAGGAGCCGTCCGGATTGACGCCGTTGCCGATCCGCATGAAGGCACCCGGCCGCACCAGCATCATCTCGGCGAAATCCTCGCCGCCCGTGCCGGGGCGGAGCTGGCCGTTGACCTTCTCGGCGCCGACCGCTGCGGTTGCCGCTGCAACGCCGACGCGCACCTGCTCGGCCTCGTTGACCAGCGGGCTGGTGCCGCGGTGGTAATAGGCCTCCGCCTGGCAGCCCCAGGCCTGCGCCGTCGCAGCCGCGAGCTCGGCGATACGCCGCTCCACCGTGTCGCGTACCTCCTGCGAATAGGTGCGGGCCGTTCCGCCCAGCACGAGTTCGGAGGGGATGACGTTGGAGGCGTTGACGTCGCCGCCATGGATGTAGCCGACGCTGATCACCGCCGTATCGAGCGGGGCGACGTTGCGGCCGACGATGCCCTGCAGGCCGAGGACGAAATGCGCCTGCGCATAGGTGATGTCGGTCGAGCGGTGCGGCTGCGAGCCGCCATGGCCGCCGACGCCGCGGAAGGTGACCTTCCACGAATCCGCCGCCGCCAGGAACGGGCCGACCGTGGTGCCGAAATGGCCGACCGGCATGCCGGGCGTGTTGTGCAGGCCGTAGATCGCGTCGCAGGGGAAGCGCTCGAAGAGACCGTCGGCCAGCATCGCGTTGGCGCCGCCGCGGCCTTCCTCGGCCGGCTGGAAGATCAGGTTGACGGTGCCGGCGAAGTCGCGGTTCTCGGCGAGGTAGCGCGCGGCCGCGAGCAGCATGGTGGTGTGCCCGTCATGGCCGCAGGCATGCATCCGGCCCGGGTTCTTCGAGGAATAGGGCAGGTTCGTCGTCTCTTCGAGGGCGAGACAGTCCATGTCGGCGCGCAGACCCACGGCGCGGCCGGGCCTGTTGCCGCGGATCACGCCGACGACTCCGGTCTTGCCGACATTCTCGGTGACCTCGACGCCCCATTCGCGCAAGCTATCGGCGACGAGCTTGGCCGTGCGGACTTCCTCGAGGCCGAGTTCGGGATGGGCATGGATGTCGCGGCGGATCGCCGTGAACGCGGCGTGATGCTGGTCGAGCCAGGCGTCGAGCTTGGTCATGGTCGCTGTTCTTCCCCTTCTGCGTCCGCGCCGGCAGGCACCGTCCCGCCCTGCGCCTGACGCCATCCTAGCCCTTACGCGCGATTGCGGCAGGATTACCGCGCAGATCATGCAGGTCTGCCATGCTTTCGCGGGCGTTTTCCCGGCGCCGGCCCGTCCGGGGCACCGGAAAACTTGACCTGAGCGCCCTCTTGGCCCATGAGGGCTTGCAAGGACCTGCCCCGAAACCCCGGCCTTGCGCCGGGGTTTTGCATTTGCGCGGGCCGCTTGCGAGAGGCAACGCGGTAACAGCAGGGACACCTCGCTCATGGCGAATGTTGTGGTGGTCGGCGCCCAGTGGGGCGACGAGGGCAAGGGCAAGATCGTCGACTGGCTTTCCAGCCAGGCCGATGTCGTCGTGCGGTTCCAGGGCGGCCATAACGCCGGCCATACCCTGGTCATCGACGGCGTCACCTACAAGCTCTCGCTGCTGCCCTCCGGCATCGTCCGCCCCGGCAAGCTCTCGGTCATCGGCAACGGCGTCGTCGTCGATCCCTGGCACCTTGTCGAGGAGATCGGCAAGCTGCGCGCCCAGGGCGTCGCGATCACCCCCGACAACCTGCGCATCGCCGACAACGCGACGCTGATCCTGCCGCTGCACCGCGAGCTCGACCATTTCCGCGAGACCTCGAATGCCGGCATGAAGATCGGCACGACCAAGCGCGGCATCGGCCCGGCCTATGAGGACAAGGTCGGCCGCCGCGCCATCCGCGTCATCGACCTGAAGGACCCGGCCCTGCTCGAGGCCAAGATCGAGCGCCTGCTCGCCCATCACAACGCGCTGCGCCGCGGCCTCGGCATCGGCGAGGTCGACGGCGCGGAGCTGCTCGGCCAGCTCAAGGCGATCGCGCCGGAGGTCCTGCCCTTCGCCGATACGGTCTGGGCCCTGCTCGACGGGCAGCGCCGCGCCGGCAGGCGCATCCTGTTCGAGGGCGCGCAGGGCGCCCTGCTCGATGTCGACCACGGCACCTATCCCTTCGTCACCTCCTCGAACATCGTCGCCGGCCAGGCCGCGACCGGCTCGGGCATGGGCCCCTCGGCCGTCGGCTACGTGCTCGGCATCGCCAAGGCCTACACCACCCGCGTCGGCGAGGGCCCCTTCCCGACCGAGCTCTTCGACGAGATCGGCGAGTTGATCGGCACCAAGGGCAAGGAATTCGGCGTCGTCACCGGGCGCAAGCGCCGTTGCGGCTGGTTCGATGCCTGCCTCGTGCGCCAGACGGTCAAGACCTCCGGCATCGACGGCATCGCCCTGACCAAGCTCGACATCCTCGACGGCTTCAAGGAGATCAAGGTCTGCGTCGGCTACCGGCTCGACGGCGAGATCATCGAGCACCTGCCTGCCGGCCAGGCCGACCAGGCCCGCGTCGAGCCGATCTACGAGACGATCGAGGGCTGGGACGGCTCCACCGCCAACGCCCGTTCCTGGGCCGATCTGCCGGCGCAGGCGATCAAGTACGTCCGCCGCATCGAGGAGCTGATCGGCGCCACCGTCGCCGTGCTCTCGACCAGCCCCGAGCGCGACGACACCATCCTCGTCCACAATCCGTTCGAAGGATGACCCCGCCCTTCGAGGGTTGACGCGACCCGTCATCAGCGACAAGTGAGGCCAATGGCCGATTTCTACCCGATCCTGGCGCGAGCCGTCGCCGGGCTGCCCGACAACACTCCCGAGGCGCGCCGCGCCATCTTCGATCGGGCGCGGGCTGCCCTCGTCGCGCAGTTGCGCAGTCTCGATCCGCCGCTGGGCGAGGCCGAGATCATGCGCGAGCGCCTGACCCTCGACGAGGCCGTCGCCCGGATCGAGGCCGAATACGACGAAGCGGCCGCGCCGCAGCCGGGCACCCGTGGCCCGGTGATTCGCCCGCAGCCCGAAGCCGCGCAGCCTCCGCGCCCGCCCGAGCCGAAGAAGCACCCCGAATTCGCCCCGCTGCCGCGGGCCGAGGAGCCGGATTCGGCCGGCACCGACGAGGTTCACGACCTCGACGACCGGCTGGAGCCGGCCGACCCCCAGCCGGCGCGGCCCCGGGTGATGCCACCGCGCGAGCCGCGGGTGAAGCCGGGCCACATCCGCACCATCGTGGTCGGCTCCGTCGTGGCCGTCGCCGTCGCGGCGATCGCCGGCACGGCGATCTATGTCCACAAGCTCAAGCCGCAGGAAACGCCGCGGCCAGGCACGGAAACCGCCTCTCAGCAGCAGCCCGCACAGCCCGACAACGCCGGCAAGATCGGCGACCGCGTCGGCGAGCCGAACGCTCCCGCCCAGGGACGCAGCGGCAACGCGGCCAGCAACGCTCCCGGCACGCCGGTGCAGCAGCCCGGCGGCGAGATCGCCGTCGCGCAGCGCGCCATCCTCTACATCGAGACGCCGGACAATCCGCAGCAGCCGCGCGCCGTGAACGGCCGCGTCTTCTGGCGCCTGGACAGCGAAAGCGCCGGCCAGGGCCGCCCGGTCGAGACCATCGTGCGCGCCACCATCGAGATCCCCGATGCCGGCATGAATCTCGACTTCACCATCCGGCGGAACACCGACACGGCCTTCCCCGCTTCGCACATCATCGGCCTGCGCTTCACCAACAGCGGCGATCCGTCGCAGGCGGTCAAGGAAGTCGGCGTGCCGCAGTTCAAGACCGCCGAAGGCGAGCGCGGCGCGCCCCTGTCCGCGATCAACTCGGCACTCGGCGACAATCTGTTCGTCGTGGCCCTGTCGAACGTGCCGGTCGAGGTCGAGCGCAACACCGACCTCATCCTGAACCGCAGCTGGATCGACCTGCCGGTGCTGTTCACCTCGGGCCGGCGCGGCATCATCACGTTCGAGAAGGGCGTCTCGGGCGCCCAGACCCTCGGCGACGCCTTCGGCCGCTGGCAGTAGGGCCGCCTTTTCGGCGCGCCCGGGTCGCCTCGGGCAGGCTGCGTCCGCGGCTCCGACCCCGGACGGCCGCGTCGATCTGGAACCTCAGCTCTGCCGCTGCGCGGCGAAGCGCGCGGCGGCGCGCAGCACATCCGCATCGGGCCCGAATCCGGCGAGAGCCGTGACCGCGACCTCGCCGAGCCGGTCCCTCTCCTGCCGGGCGCCGCCGAGCCCGAGCACGCCGATCAGCGTCGCCTTGCCCTTGGCGGCGTCCTTCGCCGTCGCCTTGCCCATCTGGGCGGCGTCGGCCTCGACGTCGAGGATGTCGTCGGCGACCTGGAAGGTCGCGCCCAGGGCCCGGCCATAGGCGTCGAGCGCCTTGAGCGCCGCGGCATCGGCCCCGCCGAGGCGCGCGCCGATCTCGACGCTCGCCGCCAGCAGGGCGCCGGTCTTCATCCCCTGCAGGCGCCGGATCTCGGCCTCGGTCAGCGCACGCTTCTGCGCCTCGAACCGCCCTTCGGCGGCGAGGTCGAACATCTGTCCACCGACCATTCCGCCAAGGCCGGACGCCCGGGCGAGCGCCCGCACCAGAGCCGCACGCACCTCGCCGGAGGCGTGCGTCGCCGGGTCGGCCAGCACGTCGAAGGCCAGCGTCAGCAAGGCATCCCCCGCCAGGATCGCCGTCGCCTCGTCGAAGGCCCTGTGCACCGTGGGCCGGCCCCGGCGCAGATCGTCGTCGTCCATCGCCGGCAGGTCGTCATGGACCAGCGAATAGCAATGCAGCAGCTCGACGGCCGCGCCCGCCCGCAGCGCCTGCTCCTGCGGGACGCCGAAGAGCCGAGCCGTCTCGACCGTCAGGAAGGGCCGCAGCCGCTTGCCGCCGGCAAGCGCCCCATGCCGCATCGCGGCGACAAGGCGCTCCGGCCGTGCGATCTCGCCCTCTCCCGGCGTCATGGCGAGCAGGCTTTCCAGCAGGGCCTCGATCGCCTCGGCGTTCTCCGCGAGGCGCGGGGCGAGACTGCTCCCCATGGCGGGGGGTGTGACGGAACTCATGCGCCGATCTCGCGTTCGCTGCCGGGACGGGGGCCTTGCCGGACCTTCGCCGCATCGTCAAGGTGCCGGCGATGCCGGGCACGCGCCGCGCGGCGCGAAACGGGGGACGGTCTGCTGGGTTGGGTGATCGGATGGTGCCTGAGGCTGGCGGTCTGGCTCGTCCTGGCCCTTGCCGCCGCCCTGGTGCTCTATCGTTTCCTGCCGGTGCCCTCGACACTGATGCTCGGCCGCTGGCTGACGCTGCAGACCGTCGAGCGCGACTGGGTACCGCTCCAGCAGATCTCGCCGAACCTGGTCCGGGCCGTGATCGCCTCCGAGGACCAGCGCTTCTGCAACCATCGCGGCGTCGATTGGGTCGAGCTCAATGCGGTGATGGAAGATGAGGACGGGCCCCGCCGCGGCGCCTCGACCCTGACCATGCAGACGGCCAAGAACGTCTTTCTCTGGCCGGGCCGCTCCTATCTCCGCAAGGGGCTGGAGATCCCCATCGCCATGGCAATCGACCTGGTCTGGGGCAAGCAGCGCGTCATCGAGGTCTATCTCAACGTCGCCGAATGGGGCGAGGGGCTGTTCGGTGCCGAGGCGGCGGCGCAGCGCTACTTCCGCAAATCCGCGGCCCGACTCACCCCGACAGAGGCCGCCCGCCTCGCCGGAGCCCTGCCCAATCCGCTCCTGCGCAATCCCGGCAAGCCGAGCCGGGCTCTGCAATCGGCCGCCGGGCGGGTGCAGCGCCGCATGGTCCAGCTCGGCCCGCTCGGCAACTGCGCCCTGCCCGATTGAGGCCGAAGGCCGGGCTTCCAGGTGGTGCCAGGACGCGCCGGCCACTTTTTCACATGGGGCTCTAGCCATCGTGGCCTCAAGCGTGTATGGGCAACGCCTCACGAGATTGATCCGTCGTCGTGGCGGGGGTGCGGCTTTGGGCCAGCGCTTCCGGGCGGCGGCACGATGGAGAGTACAATGGCCGTTCCGAAGAAGAAGACGTCGCCGTCGAAGCGCGGCATGCGCCGCTCGGCCGACGCGCTGAAGCAGCCCACCTATATCGAGGACAAGAACTCCGGCGAACTGCGCCGCCCGCACCATGTCGACCTGAAGAGCGGCATGTATCGCGGCCGCCAGGTCCTCAAGGTCAAGGCCGACGCCTGAGGGCGACCTGGCCGGACGCCGCGTCCGGCCTTTGCCTCAGCATGACGAGACCGGCCGAGAGGCCGGTTTTTCTTTGCCTGCCGCCGGCAGGCCCTCAGCGTCCAACGCTCCCGGCGCGAGCCAGGCACGCCGCCCTGCGATAGAGCGCCGCGGCCGATTGTGGCGTCGCCCGCTCCCTCGCGGCAAAGGGGCCGATCCGCGCCTGGGCGGCGGCGGCCTGCAGCAGCAGCAGCGCAGAGGCGCCGGCGCCTTGCCTGCCCTGCTCCACCGTCTCCTCGCTACGCAACATGTCTCACTCCGGCACATGGCGATGTGACGGAACGGCAGGTTGCAAGCCGGCGGCCAGACTTAACGCCGTGTTAATCAGAATCCTCGCATCGTTTGGAGACGTTTCCCCACACTGGGACAGGCGAACCGCACCAGGACGGCGCGGAGCGTGCTGTCTTGATCGAGGCCGCCCGCGATGCCCGCCCCGTCGCTCTTCAGCTTCCGCAAAGAACCTGCGGTCGACCCCAGAGGCCTGCTCTCCTCGATCGGTGAAGTCGTCTACAGCTGGGACATCCACAGCGACGTGCTGAAATGGGGGCCGAACGCGGCCGAGGTGCTCGGCGCCCTGCCCGACCGGGCGATGCTGCGCGGCATCGGCTTCGCCGGCCTGGTCGAGCCCGGTAGCGGCCCGAGCCGCTACGATGCGATCTTCGGCACCAGCGAGCAGGACCAGGGCGAAGGCGTGCTCTACCGCACCCGCTATGCCGTCGACCTCGCCGGCCGGAAGATGTGGGCCGACGACACCGGCCGCTGGTTCGCCGGCAGCGACGGCCGGCCCGCCCGCGCGCGCGGCGTGCTGCGTCTCGAGCGGGCCGCGCGGACCGGCGAGCTGGACGAGACCGGCAGCGGCCTCTGCGACCGTCCGGCACTGGTCGACCAGATCGGCCTCGTCCTGCAGGAACACCTGCCCCAGGAGCGGCCTGTCGTGGTCCTCGTCGCGGCGATCGACGAACTCGCCCGCCTCAACGACGACTTCGGCCATGAGGCCACCGACGAGATCGTCGCCACCGTGCACGAGCGGCTGCGCTCGGTGACGCGCCGGCGCGACCATCTCGTCCGCTACGCCGGCAACAGCTTCGCGATCATCCTCTCCGCCTGCCCGCGCGACCAGATCGATTCGGCCGCGCGCCGCTTCATCAAGGTGGTGGCGGAATCGGCCATCGAGACCAGCCATGGCATCGCGCTGGTGCGGCTGCGGGTCGGCGCGGCCCATGCCCCCGAGCTCGGCAGCCATGCCGGCGAGTTGCTGGCCGCCGCCGAAGGCGCCCTCGCCACCGCCCGGGCCAGCGCCGCCGACGATGTCGTCGTCGCCCGGCCCCAGCGCCGCAGGCAGGACAGGGCCGAGCGCAGCGGGCTCGACGTCCAGGCCGTCACGGCCCTGAACGAGCACCGCGTGCGGCTCGCCTTGCAGCCCGTAGTCTCGGCGCGCACGCGCGAGCCGGCCTTCCACGAAGCCTTGCTGCGCGTCGGCCAGCCCGAGGCCGGGCTGTTCTTCGCCTCGGCCGAGCTCGTGCCGCTGCTGGAGCGCCGCGGCCTCGTGCGCCTGTTCGACCATCGCGTGCTGGAGCTGGCGCTGGCCCTGCTGGCCGCGGACCCGGCGCTCAGGCTTTCGATCAACGTCTCGCCCGTCTCGCTCGGCGACCCGGAATGGCTCGGCGCCTTCCTGTCGCTCGCCGGCACGGCCCGCAACCTCGCTTCACGCCTGATCGTCGAGGTGACGGAGACGGCGACGATCGAGGACCCCGCGCGGCTGGCGAAGCTGCTCGGCCGCATCAAGGATTGCGGAACCCGCATCGCGATCGACGATTTCGGCGCGGGCCACACCTCGCTGAAGCATCTGCGCGCCTTCCCGGTCGACATCCTGAAGATCGACGGCGCCTTCACCCAGAACCTGCGCCGCTCGACCGACGACCGCTTCTACGTCCGCACGCTGATCGATCTCGCCCACCATCTCGGCGTCGAGACGGTGGCGGAATGGGTCGACGACGAGTTGCAGGCGACGATGCTGCGCGACTGGGGCATCACCTATCTGCAGGGCCATCTCGTCGGCCGGGCCGAGCTGATGCCGATGGTCGAGCCGGAACGCCGCCGCGCCGCCTGCTGAAGCGCGCCGGGCGCGGCAGGCGAAGGCCCGCCGGTCCCAGCTCGCAGAGCCGCTCTCACTTGCTGCGGGAGAGCTTGTCCAGCCGCTCGCGCATCTCGTTGAGCTCGCGCTTGAGGTCGCCGAGCTCGTCGCCCTTGGCCGCCGGCTCGGCCGCCGCCCCCTGCTTGGCCTTCGCGGCCGCCGACGCGGCGAACGGGTTGAACATCCGGAACGCCTCGGTGAACATCTGCATGTTCGCGCGGGTCTGGGCCTGGATGGCGTCGAGCGCGTTGCCGCCGAAGGCCGAGCCGCCGAAGGCCTTGGCCATCTGCTCCCGGAACTTGTTCTGCTCCTGGGTGAAATTCTCCATCGAGAATTCGAGGTAGCGCGGCACCAGCGCCTGCATGCTGTCGCCGTAGAAGCGGATCAGCTGTCGCAGGAAGGTGATCGGCAGCAGGTTCTGACCGTCCTTGGCCTCCTCGTCGAAGATGATCTGGGCCAGCACCGAACGGGTGATGTCCTCGCCGGACTTGGCGTCGTAGACGACGAAATCCTCACCGGCCCTGACGAGCCCTGCCAGATCCTCCAGCGTGACGTAGGAACTCGTCCCTGTGTGGTAGAGGCGCCGGTTGGCGTATTTCTTGATGACGGTCGGTTCTTTTTCGCTGGCCATCATACCCTGCTAGACGTTGATCCGCGGCGCCGGCCGGGCCGGCGCGGTTCGACGGAACGTTCTCCCCGCGCCGACGATAGCCGCTCGGTGCTGCGCCGCAAGTTTTTTGAGCGTGCGGCGCAAAAAGCCGTCGGAATTGAGGCGGCCGCGCCGGCGGGCCCGCATGCTCCACAGCCGGCGCACCGTCGCGGCGCCGGATAGGGCAGCACGCCTGACTTGACGGCGTCACGACAGGCTTCGAAGGTGGCGGGGAAGGCTGCGCCGGCGGGAGCGGCGCGGCAGGCACTCGAGAAAGAAGCAAGGAATTCCCTCATGGCAGATACGGATATCGTGATCGTCGGCGCGGCGCGCACGGCGGTGGGCGCCTTCAACGGCGCTTTTGCCAACACGCCCGCCCATGAGCTCGGCGCCGCCGCCGTCAAGGAAGCGCTGAGCCGCGCCAAGGTCGACGCCGCCGAGGTCGACGAGCTGGTGATGGGCCAGGTTCTCGCCGCCGGCCAGGGCCAGAACCCGGCCCGCCAGGCCGCGATGGCGGCCGGCATCCCGCAGGAGCGGACGGCCTGGGGCCTCAACCAGCTCTGCGGCTCGGGCCTGCGCACCGTCGCCATCGGGCTGCAGCAGATCGCCAATGGCGACGCCGACGTCATCGTCGCCGGCGGCATGGAATCGATGTCGCTCGCCCCGCACGCCTCCTATCTGCGCGCCGGCACCAAGATGGGCGACGTCAAGTTCGTCGACACCATGATCAAGGACGGTCTCTGGGACGCCTTCCACGGCTACCACATGGGCACCACCGCGGAGAACGTCGCGACCAAGTACCAGATCAGCCGCGAAGAGCAGGACCGCTTCGCCGTCGCCTCGCAGAACAAGGCCGAGGCCGCCCAGAAGGCCGGGAGGTTCAAGGACGAGATCGTCCCCTTCACGATCTCGACCCGCAAGGGCGACATCGTCGTCGACACCGATGAATACCCCCGCCACGGCGCCACGCTGGAGGCCATGGCCAAGCTCAAGCCCGCCTTCTCGAAGGACGGGACCGTGACCGCGGGCAACGCGTCCGGCATCAACGACGGCGCCGCCGCGCTCGTCATCATGACGGCCAAGGAAGCGGCCCGCCGCGGCCTGACCCCGCTCGCCCGCATCGCCTCCTGGGCGACGGCCGGCGTCGATCCGGCGATCATGGGCACGGGCCCGATCCCCTCGACCCGCAAGGCGCTGGAGAAGGCCGGCTGGAAGGTCGGCGATCTCGATCTCGTCGAGGCCAACGAGGCCTTTGCGGCGCAGGCGATCGCGGTCAACAAGGACCTCGGCTGGAACCCCGACATCGTCAACGTCAACGGCGGCGCCATCGCCATCGGCCATCCGATCGGCGCGTCGGGCGCCCGCGTCCTGGTGACGCTGCTGCACGAGATGGCCAAGCGCGACGCCAAGAAAGGTCTCGCCACGCTCTGCATCGGCGGCGGCATGGGCGTCGCCATGGCCGTGGAGCGCTGAGCCAGGCGCCCCTCCATGGCGAAGCGCACGACGCTTTACCGCTATCTCACCGGCCCCGATGATGCCGCGTTCTGTCATCGGGTGTCGGAGGCCTTGAGCCGGGGCTGGTCGCTCTACGGCCAGCCGACGCTTGCCTTTGACGCAGCGCAAGGACGCGTCATCTGCGGCCAGGCCATCATCAAGGACGTGGACGTGGCCTACACGCCCGCGCTGAAGCTATCCGAACAATAACGGCGGCAAAGCCGCACGGGACTTGACCAAGAGGGAGACTGGCTATGACGAAGGTGGCGCTGGTTACGGGGGGAACGCGCGGTATCGGCGCGGCGATCTGCAAGGCCCTGCAGGAGGCCGGTCACAAGGTCGCGGCCAGCTATGCCGGCAACGACGAGGCGGCCGCCAAGTTCAAGGCCGAGACGGGAATCCCGGTCTTTAAATGGGACGTCGGCGACTACGATGCCTGCGCCGCCGGCATCGCCAAGGTCGAGGCCGAGCTCGGCCCGGTCGACATCCTCGTCAACAATGCCGGCATCACCCGCGACGGCTTCTTCCACAAGATGACCAAGGAGCAGTGGTCGGACGTCATCCGCA
The DNA here is from genome assembly GCF_001898115.1 of Allobosea sp. 67-29. Taxonomy (GTDB): domain Bacteria; phylum Pseudomonadota; class Alphaproteobacteria; order Rhizobiales; family Beijerinckiaceae; genus Allobosea. The sequence continues at coordinate 38,484 of NZ_MKSQ01000026.1, forward strand.
CCAACCTCGACTCGCTGTTCAACATGACCCGGCCGGTGATCGAAGGCATGCGCGCCCGCGGCTTCGGCCGGGTCATCGTGATATCCTCGATCAACGGCCAGAAGGGCCAGATGGGCCAGGTCAACTATTCGGCGGCCAAGGCCGGCGACATCGGCTTCGTCAAGGCATTGGCGCAGGAGAACGCCAACAAGGGCATCACCGTCAACGCCATCACCCCCGGCTATATCGGCACCGACATGGTCGCGGCGATGCCGGAGGCGGCACTGCAGCGCGTCATCGCCGGCATCCCGGCCGGGCGCCTCGGCAAGCCCGAGGAGATCGCACAGATGGTGGTCTGGCTGGCGTCCGAGCATGGCGCTTTCGCCACCGGCGCGACCTTCGCCATCAATGGCGGCCAGTACATGGCCTGACCCCCGCCCGGAGCGCGCCCCGGCCGCTCCGAAGCAGGCGGTGCGAGCTGAGCGAGGAGGCCGCGGCGATGCCGCGGCCTTCGTCATGAAGGCGCCCGGCCCGGGCGGGTTCAGAGGCGCTTGACGCTTCTCGGCAGCAGGAAGGTCAGGAGCCCGAGCGCCGGCAGCCAGGCGCAGAGCTTGAACACCTGGATGATGCCGACCTGGTCGGCGAGCGCGCCGAGCGCCGCCGCCGCGACGCCGCCGAGCCCGAAGGACAGGCCGTAGAACAGCCCTCCGACCAGGCCGATGCGATGCGGCACCAGGTCGATGGCGTAGATCAGGATCGCCGAGAAGGCGCTCGCCATGATGAAGCTGACGATGACCGAGAGCACGCCGGTCCAAAACAGGTCGGCATAGGGCAGCGCCAGCGCGAAGGGCAGCGAGCCGAGGATCGAGAGCCAGATCACCCGGTCGCGCCCGATCCTGTCGCCGATCATGCCGCCGAGGATGACGCCGATGGCGCCCACCACGAGGTAGAGGAACAGCATGATCTGCGAGAGCTGCACCTCCACGCCGAAGCGCTGGATCAGGTAGAAGGTGTAGTAGGAGGTGAAGGCCGCGGTGTAGCCGTTCTTCGAGGTCAGCAGCAGGATCAGCACCGCCATCGCCAGCAGGATGCGTCCCCGCGGCAGCCCGTGGCTCGCGACCTCCTCGACATGCTCACGGGAGGATGTCTGCTCGCGCCGCATCGCCGCGTAGCGCGCGCCGATCCAGCCCATCAGCCCCATCGCCAGCAGCACCACCAGAGAGAACCAGGACAGGCTCTCCTGCCCGCGCGGCACGACGACCGCGGCCGCCAGCAGCGGACCCACCGCATAGCCGACATGGCCGCCGACCTGAAACACGCCCTGCGCCAGACCCTGCCGGCCAGCCGCGGCATGGCGCGCCATGCGGGTGGCCTCCGGATGGAAGACCGCCGAGCCGAGGCCGATCAGACCCGCCGCCAGCAGCACCACCGGATAGCTGTGCGCGAAGGACAGCAGCAGCAGCCCCGTCAACGTCGAGCACATGCCGGCGACCATCGCATAGGGCCACGGCCTGCGGTCGGTGACGTAGCCGAGCAGCGGTTGCAGCAGCGACGACGTCACCTGGAAGGCCAGCGTGATGAAGCCGATCTGCATGAAGTCGAGCCGGTAGGTCTCCTTGATCAACGGATACAGCGCCGGGATCATCGACTGGACGAGATCGTTCAGCAGATGGGCGAGGCTGAGCGCTGCCAGAACCGGCATCAGCGGCCGGCGCGCGACGGACGGCATCGGGATCGTGGTCATGAAGGAGGCATATCCGAGCCGGCTCCGGCGTCAACGCTGCCCGAAGCATGGCGCCCATGGCCGCCAAGCCGGGTTGCGATGCAAAATGCCGCTCTCGCCTTGCCGCACCGCCCAGCTGGCATTTGCCGCCGAAGCTGCTATCGCAGCCCGGTCCCAGTCCTTGAGCCGATCGTGACCACCCGCTCCGCCACTCTCATCGGCTTCTGCGCCATCCTGCTCTGGTCGACGCTGGCGCTGTTCACGGCCATGTCGGGACGCGTGCCGCCCTTCCAGCTCGTCGCCATGACGTTCGTGATCGGCGGGCTGCTGATCCTGGCCATCACCGCCTTGCGCGGCGATCTTCGCCGGGTGCGGCCGACGCCGGCTTCCTTCGCGCTTGGCCTCTACGGCCCCTTCGGCGACACCGCGCTGTACTATGCCGCGGTGAAGACCGCCCCGCCGGCCGAAGCGAACCTGATCCATTACCTCTGGCCGCTGCTGATCGTGCTGTTCGCCGCGCTCCTGCCGGGCGGCAGGCTGAAGCCGCGTCATCTCGTCGGCGCGCTGATCGGCCTCGCCGCGACCGGGCTCTCGTCTCGGGCGGGCTCGGCGGCGGCCGCGGCCTCGCCTTCGGCCATCTGCTCGCCGCGCTCGGCGCCTTCGTCTGGGCGAGCTATTCGGTGGCCTCGCGGCGCTTCGCCGAGGTGCCCTCGGAAAGCCTGAGCCTCACCATGCTGGGCTGTGCCGTGCCGGCGCTCGCCTGCCACCTCGCCTTCGAGACGACGCTGTGGTCTCTGACGGCGGTGGAATGGCGCGGCGTGCTGGGGCTCGGGCTCGGCTCGATCGGCCTCGCATTCGTGGTCTGGGACATCGGCATGAAGCGGGGCGACGTCGCGCTGCTCGGCGTCGCCTCCTATGCCGCCCCCGTGCTCTCGACGCTGATCCTGGTGCTGTTCGGCTACGCCCAGGCGAGCTGGCTGCTGGCAGCCTCCTGCGCGCTGATCGTAGTCGGAGCGCTGGTGGCGAGCGGCGGCGGGCGGAAGGCCTGAGCGGCTCAATTGCGCCGCAGCAGCCGCTCCAGATAGTCGAGCTCTTCCTGCGGCCGCAGCGGATCGCCGAGGCGCTTGCGCAATTCCTCCAGGATGCGCCGCGCCCGCTGCGTCGCGCTCTCGTCGGCGCCCGGGACCTTGACGCGGCCATCGGCCCAGTCGCGCTGGCGCTGCGGCCGGCCGAGCGGGTCCTCGCTGCCGCGCTGCTGGCCGGAAGGCCGGCCCTGCTGGCGCCCGTCCGGATCGCCATAGGCATTCTCGGTGCCGTCGCCCTCGCCGGGCTGGCCCTGCATCTGCTGCGCGAGGTTCTGTCCGCCGCGGCGCAGCGCATCGATCGCCCTGCCCTGCGCGTCGAGCGCGCCCTCGCCGTCGCCCTGCCCGAGCTGCCTTTCGGCCTCGCGCATCGCCTCCTCGGCCTCGCCGAGCTCGCCGTTCTGGGGGGCGCCCATGCCGCGCATCCGCCGCTGCAGGTCCTGGAGCCGCTCGCGCAGCGCCTGCTGGCGCTGGGACAGCCCCTGCCCGTTCTGGCCCTGCATGCCCTGGCCGCCTTCGCCGTTCTCGCCCTGGTCGCCGGGCTGCTGGCCGGGCTGCCGGCCGCGCTGCCCCTGCTGGCCTTGCTGGCCTTGCTGGCCGCGCTGACCCGGACGGGCCTGCTGCTGGCCGGGGCGCTGGCCGCGCTGAGCCTCGCCCTGGCGGTTTCGCTCGTTGCGATAGGTCTCGTCGCGCAGGTTCTGCTGGTCGCGCGTCATCCGGTCGAGGTCGCCGAGCGCCTGGTTCATCTGGTTCTGGCGCGGATCGCCCTGTCCGGGGCGCGCCATCTGCAGGTTGTTCAGCATCCGGTTGAGCTCTTCCATCAGCCGCTGCGCCTCGGCCATGTCGCCGCGCCGGGACAATTCCTCGATGCGGTCGAGCATGTTCTGCAGATCCCGCGGCGTCACCGTGCGGAAATTCTCCGGCAGCCGTGCCTGGTCCTGCTCGCCGTTCTGCTGCTGGCGCATCATCTGCTCGGCGAGCTGGCGCATGTAGTTGTCCATCGCCCGCCGCATCTCCTCGGTGAGCTTCTTGATGTCCTCCTCGGAGGCGCCGCGCTCCAGCGCCTGCTGCAGGTTTTCCTGCGCCTGCCGGAGCGCCCGCTCGGCGTCGGACATGTCGCCGTCCTCGAGCTGCAGCGCCATCGCCCACATCAGCTCCGAGACCTCGCGCAGCTGGTCGTCGCTTTGCGACTTCCGCAGCCGCTCGGTCAGCATACGCATGCCGAGATAGGTGCCCGTCTCCTTCATGAAGAGCGCCGGCTCGATCATCAGCGCATCCATGGCGAGCTGCACGAGCTTGCGGTCGTCGACGTTCATCACCAGCTTGCGCCGCTGCTCGACCAGCGCCTTGGCCAGCGGATTGGTGAAGGTGCGCTGCGGCAGCACCACCTCGACCGGCTGGCTGCGCCCCTCCTGGCCGGCCTCGTCCTTGGCGATCAGCACCATGCGGACCTTGGCGCCGGCCCAGGGATGCGCCGAGAAGTCGACGTTGCCCTTCAGCTCCTGCTCTCCGGTGGCGGAGGAGGGAACGGCGAGGTTCTGCTTCGGCGGCTCGACCAGCGAGCGACCGCCCTTCGCCGCATCGGGCCGCGAGACGGCGACCTCGATCGAGGCCAGACCGTAATCGTCCTTGGCCTTGTAGGTGATGCTCAGCCCGCCCGACTGCGCCCCCACCACCGGTTTCGGCGGATCGACGAAGGCGATGGTCGGCGGCTGGTCGGGAATGGCGGTGATGCGCAGCGTCGCCCCGGGCGCGCCGCTGCCGGTGAGCCGGAGCGTGCCGTTGCCGGCCAGCACGTAGCGGCGCTCCAGCACCGCCTGCTGCGGATCGCCGGGCTGGGCCTGACGTGCCGGCTCGGCCTTGCTCCCATCGCCAGCCTTGTCCTCGGCCGGCTTCGCTTCGAGCTTGCCGGTCGTCACCACGTCCATATTGGTCTTGCCGGCGACGCGCACGACGATGACCGATTTTTCCGGCGCGCTGAGATTGGGGCTCGCCAGCTTGGCGAAGTCGATCAGGATCGGCGGCAGGCGGGTATAGCCGGGAGGGTCGATCCAGGCGTCGATGCGGCTCGACGGCACGGAACCGGGCGGGCCCTGCCAGTCGAAGGCGGCGGAGATCCGCTGCGTCGCCTCCGGACCCGCGACGAAGAAGCCGGCGATCGCGGCGAGCAGCGGCGCGGCGCGCAGCGCCCGCCGGTCGCGGACCGCCATCAGCGGATGCGGCAACGAAACCCGCAGCGCCGCGACCTGCCGGCTCTGGCGCTCGACATGCAGCTTCCACAGCGCCTGCGAGACGGGATCCTTCGAGCCGACGGCGAGGCTGTCCTCCAGCGCCGAAGCGGGTCGATGCCCGCCGGCGAACGAGCGATCGAGCCTGACCAGCGCCTCCCGATGCGTCGGCGGGGCCCAGCGCGCGACATGCCACAGGCTGGCGAGGAAAGCGGCGGCGACGGCCAGGACGCCGGCGATCCGCCCGTACCACGGCAGATGCGTCCACAGGCCGAACCAGGACAGGGCGAGGAAGGCGAGGATGATGCCGAGCGGCAGCCAGAGCCGCGGCCAGAGCCGCTCCCAGCCGAGCGAGACCCGGGAGGCAAGCGCGAGACGGCGCAGCCGCTGCCGGATGCCGTCCATCGTGTCGGGCGCCTTCCGGCGCTCTGCCTCGCTCATGCCATCGCTCCGGGCGGCCCCCATTTCCGTCTGAGATCACCTGACCCGATCAGGCTAACACGGGAATGTGGCATTGCCAGTCCTCGGACGGGCCTTTGCACCGCGCTCGACGTTTCGTGAACGATCGGCTGCGCCGGTTCAGCCGAACCACTCCGGCGCGCGGTCCGTGCCGATCAGTTCCTCGTAGCTCTGGCGTGGCCGCGTGACGGCATAGCGGTCGCCCTTGACCATGACCTCGGCCACCAGCAGGCGCTGGTTGTAGGTCGAGGACATCGAGGCACCGTAGGCGCCGGCGGTCATGAAGGCGAGAAGGTCGCCCGGCTTCATCTGCGGCAGCGCCCGCCCCGTGGTGAAGGTGTCGCCCGACTCGCAGATCGGCCCGACCACGTCATAGGCGAGATCGGGCGCTTCGGCGGGACGCTCGGTCACCGGCCAGATCTCGTGATAGGCCTCGTACATCGCCGGCCGGACGAGATCGTTCATCGCCGCGTCGACGACGAGGAACTGCTTGGTCGGGCGCGGATTGAGGTGCAGCACCCGCGTCAGCAGGATGCCGGCATTGCCGACGATCAGGCGGCCGGGCTCGAAGCCGAGCTCGACATCGAGCCCCTTGGTCACCTTGGCGACCATCTGCGCATAGGCCTCGATCAGCCCCGGCCCGTAATCGAAGGTCTTGGGGATGTCGTAGGGAATGCCGAGCCCGCCGCCGAGATCGAGCCGGTCGACGCGGTGCCCCTCGCCCTTCAGATCGCCGACCAGCGCGACCATCTTCGAATAGGCCGCCTCGAAGGCGTCGATCTCGCGGATCTGGCTGCCGATATGGACGGCGAGGCCCATGATCCGCACGCCCGGCATGTTGGCCGCGCGGGAATAGAGCCGGCCGACCTCCTCGAAGGAGACGCCGAACTTGTTCTCGGAGGAGCCGGTCGTGATCTTGGCGTGGCCGCCGGCGCCGATATCGGGGTTGACCCGGAACACCGCTTCCTGACGCTTGCCCAGCGAGGCCGCGACCCTGGAGAGCAGGTCGAGCTCGCTCTCGCTTTCGATATTGACCTGGTAGATGCCGGCCTCGACGGCGAAGCGCAGCTCCTGCTCGCTCTTGCCGACGCCCGAGAAGACGATCTTCTCGGGCGGAATGCCGGCGGCGAGCGCCTTGCGCACCTCGCCCTCCGAAACGGTATCGATGCCGGCGCCGAGGGCTCCAAGCGTCTTCAGCACGCCTAGATTGCCGTTCGCCTTCATGGCGTAGAAGACATGGGCCTTGCCGTCCGGCGCAGCCTTCTTCACCGCCGCCTCGAACAGCCTGTAGTGCCGCTCGATCGTCGCGTTCGAATAGACATAGACCGGCGTGCCGACCTCCGCCGCGATACGGGCGAGATCGACGCCCTCGGCATGCAGGGAACCGTCGCGATAGGCGAAATGATGCATGGGAAAACCCCGAGAAGGCCGATTTGAACCGCCCGGACGTTCCGGGCGCAGCTAACGAAGTGCCGCGAGGCGAGCCTCGCTCCCGCCGAGACAGACTCCCGGTGCGGGTCCGCCGCCTCGCTTCGATCGCCCGGACCGGCCGGGCGAAAGCCCCGCTACATCAGCGGGTCGAGCAGGAAGGGCTTGTCCGGCACGACGATCGCCTTGTTCGCCTTCGCCGGCTTCGCCAGCACCGAAGTCTGCCCGTAGGACGACATGTCGGTCGCGTCCTCGCCGCCGATCTGGTTGTCCGGAAGATCGACCGCGCCCGATACGTTCGGCGGCGGCTCGAGCGGCCCCTTGCGCCCACAAGCCGCGAGCGCCAGGCCGAGCAGGCCCACGACCAGGAGAGTGCGGCCGAATTTCAGTCGGGCAGGATTGAGACGAGATGGGAGCACGAAGACAGGCCCTCGGACGGAACGTGGCGGGACAGTAGCGGAGGATGCGGCGGAGCGCGAGGCTCTCCGCCGCTGGACCCTCAGCCTTTCGCAAGCTGCTTCAGCCAGCGCCTGGCCTGCTTGCGGACATTGGCCGGGGCCGTGCCGCCATAGCTGACGCGGCTCTTCACCGACTGGTCGACGCCGAGCACGGCGAAGACGGCCTCGGTGATCTTCGGCTCGACGGCCTGCATCTCGGCGAGCGAGAGCTTCTCCAGCCCCACCTTCCTCTCCGAGGCGATGCCGACGAGGCGGCCTGTGACGTGATGCGCGTCGCGGAACGGCATCTTCAGCACCCGGACCAGCCAGTCGGCGAGGTCGGTCGCGGTCGCGTAGCCGAAGCCCGCGGCCTTCTTCATCGCCTTGAGGTCGGGCTGCATGTCGCGGACCATGCCGGCCATGGCGGCGAGGCAGAGCGACAGCGTCTGCAGGGCGTCGAAGGTGCCTTCCTTGTCCTCCTGCATGTCCTTGGAATAGCTGAGCGGCAGGCCCTTCATCATGGTCAGCAGCGCCTGCAGCGCCCCGAAGACGCGCCCCGCCTTGCCGCGCACCAGCTCGGCCGCATCGGGATTGCGCTTCTGCGGCATGATCGAGGATCCCGTCGAGAAGGCGTCGGAGAGCCTGACGAAGCCGAATTGCGGCGTCGCCCAGAGCACGATCTCCTCGGCCAGGCGCGACAGATGCATGGCGCAGATCGAGGCGGTGGAGAGGGTTTCCAGCACGAAGTCGCGATCCGAGACCGAATCGAGCGAGTTCGCCGTCGGCCGGTCGAAGCCGAGCGCCTTCGCCGTCATGTGCCGGTCGATCGGGAACGAGGTTCCGGCGAGAGCGGCGGCGCCGAGCGGGCACTCGTTGAGGCGGGCGCGGGCATCGCGGATGCGGCTGCGGTCGCGGCCCAGCATCTCGACATAGGCAAGCAGGTGATGGCCGAAGGTGACCGGCTGCGCCGATTGCAGATGGGTGAAGCCCGGCATCACCGCGCCGGCATACATGTCCGCCTTCTCGGCCAGCGCCAGCTGCAGGTCGGCCATCTGGCCGTCGAGTTCGTCGAGCGTGTCGCGCACCCACAGCCGCATGTCGGTCGCGACCTGGTCGTTGCGCGAGCGGGCGGTGTGCAGCCGGCCGGCGGCGAGGCCGATCTTGTCCTTGAGGTTCGATTCGACGTTCATATGGACGTCTTCGAGCGCCCGCGAGAAGGTGAAGCTGCCGGCCTCGATCTCGCCCTCGACCTGCTTGAGACCGGCCGTGATCGTCGCGACGTCGTCCTTCGTCAGGATGCCGGTCTCGGCCAGCATCGCGGCATGGGCGAGCGAGCCGCGGATATCCTGGCGCCAGAGCTTCCTGTCGAAATCGATGGAGGCGTTGATCTCCTCCATGATGGCGTCGGGACCTGTGGCGAAACGCCCACCCCACATGCGGTTGCTCACGGCGGTCTTTCCTGCTTCTAGGGCGCGATGAGGTCTCGAACGATCATCCTGTCCGCAGCCGGGGCGCTGGCCCTGATCGCCCTCGGCGGCGGCGCAGCCTTCTACTCCGGGCTGGGCCGCGCCGGCAACGGATCATGCAGCGCGGCCGCCACGACGGCAGCGCGCATGGCCCCGCTGGCGAAGGGCGAGGTGGCCGCGGTCGAGGTCCGGGCCCGCCCGCAGCCGGCGCCGGAGCTCGCCTTCAACGGACCTGACGGCCAGCCCCTGACGCTGGCGGCGCTGAAGGGCAAGACCCTGCTCGTCAATCTCTGGGCGACCTGGTGCGCGCCCTGCCTCAAGGAGATGCCGGCACTCGACACGCTCGAGAAGGAGATGGGCGGCGCGGATTTCGCCGTGGTCGCGATCAACATCGACACGCGCAATCTCGACAAGCCGAAGGCCTGGCTCGCCGAGAACAAGGTCACGGCCCTGCCGTTCTACGGCGACCCGCAGGCCGCGACCTTCCAGGCTCTGCGCAAGGCGCACAAGGTCGAGGGCATGCCGGTCAGCATCATCGTCGACAAGACCGGCTGCGAGCTCGGCATCATCCAGGGCCCCGCCGACTGGGCCAGCGCCGATTCGAAGGCGCTGATGAAGGCCGCCATCGGCCGCTAGATCACTCCGGCGAGCCGGCTTTCGCCGCGGCCGGCACGGCAGGCCCGGCCGCGCTGTCGAGCCGTCCTGCGACATGCAGCGGCGGCGCCTTCCCCTGCTTGTCCTCGCCCATGTAGAGCGTGACGTGCGGAAACGGGATCTCGATGCCGCGCCGGTCGAAGATCTCCTTGATGAGCTCGTTATAGGCCCGGCCGGCGCTCCACTGCGCGCCTGGCAGCGTCTTGATGCGCGCCCGCACCGTGATCGCGGAATCGCCGAAGGCGGTGACGCCCTGCATGTCGAGGGGCCCGATGATGCTCTCGCCATGCTCGGTCTCCCGGAGCCGCCCGAAGGCTTCCTCCATCGCCTCCTTCACCTCCGGGATGCTCTCGCGATAGGCGACGCCGATCTCGGCGACGTGGAAGGCGAAGCCGCGCATCATGTTCGAGACATGGTCGACCGAGGAGAACGGGATGAGGTGCACCGTGCCGTCCAGCGAGCGGATCGAAACCGAACGGATCGTCAGCCGCTCGACCACGCCGGACTTGCCGCCGACCTGCACCACGTCGCCCTCGTTCATCACGTTCTCGAACTGGATGAAGACGCCGGTGATGATGTCCTGCACCAGCTTCTGCGCGCCGAAGCCGATGGCCAGGCCCAGCACGCCGGCGCCGGCGAGCAGCGGCGCGATGTTCAGCCCGAGCTGCGCCAGCGCCAGCATCAGCACCAGCACCGCCAGCGCCACGGTGAAGGCATTGCGGAAGAGCGCGAGCAGCGTCTTCTCCCGCGCGGTCGGCACCGTGCCGAAATCCGGGTTGAGGCGGTATTCGACCCAGGACAGCATCGCGACATAGACCGCCAGCCCGATCAGCACGATCAGCGCGGCCGAGACGAATGCGCCTGCGAGCCGCTGTCCCGATGCGCTCGACAGCCAGGCGAAGATGTCGAGGGCGTGCCAGGCCTGTGCGATCAGCAGCAGCACCGCCGCAACGACCAGCAGGCGCACGATCTGCATCACGCGCGGCGCGAAGGCCTGCAGGCGCGGTTCCAGCAGGGGCAGGCGCAGCCGCACATCCTCGGGCAGGCGCACGCTGACGTTCACCAGCCGGGAGACGAAGGCGAGCACCAGCCCGCCGAGCAGGGCGATGACGGCCGACTGGGCGGTGGCGCCGAGGACGAACGGCAGGGCGTGCAGCGGATTGACCAGCCAGACGACGAAGACGCCGACCAGGTAGAGAATGGCGACGACATGCCAGAACTGACCGGCGACATGGCTGGCCTGCGCCAGCAGGTCATGCCGCCCGGCCTCCCGGGCCGCGAAGAGGCGGCGCCTGACCTGCAGGCGGTTCTGCAGGATGATGAGGATCGCGATCACCAGCGCGGTCAGCACGACGAGGATCTTGAGCGCCTGGACCGGCGCCGCCGGCAGGTAGAGCGCGAGCACCGGCGCAACGAAGAGGAAGGTGTAGCCCAGCAGCGAGACCAGCCGCGCCAGCCAGAAATACCAGTAGGCGGCGGTCGTGTCGTCGAGCGGGAGCAGTCTCAGCGCCGGATGCCGCGGCTCCAGCGCGGCCCGCATCGCGACCTTGACGATCTCGACCGCGAGGAAGGCGTTGAGCAGCAAGCTCTGCTCGAGGGTGATGCGCCCGGCCGTCCCGACCAGGTTGAGGACGAGCAGATAGCCCGCGCCCCAGGCCAGCGCCACGCCGGCAAGATCGACCGCCACCGCAACCACGAGCCCGGCCGTCCGTGCCGGCCAGGACAGGCCGGCGATGCGACGGGCGAGCGCCGCCTGCAGGCGCTCCGCGAGCAGGCGAGCGATCAGGAAGCTGCCGAACAGCGCCACCGCGACGAAACCCAGCGCCAGCCCGATATCGCGCAGCCGCAGCAGGTCCACCTGTGACCGCCCGGAGACGACGCTGCCAAGCTGGCGGAAGGTCTGCACCGTCGCCGACAGCGCCGCGGCGCTCTGCTCGGCGATCGCCTTGGTGTACTCGGCCACGCTGCGCGCCAGACCGGGCTCGGTCTCGGCAGGCGCGGCCGCGGGAGCTGCGCCCTGCGGGCCGGCCTGCCGCTGCTTCAGCCGCTGCAGCAGATCGGCGCGCAGCTTGTCGTCTTCCAGGATGCGGACGAGATCGTCGATCGACGCCGCGCCCGCCTGCGCGGGAGCAGCAGTTGCGGCGGCTGGAGGCGGAGGATTTTCCTGAGCCGAAACAAGATTTCCGGCTGCGATCAGAAAGGCCGCGACCAACATCCACAATCTCATGACCATCTTCAATGCTTTCGAGAGAAAAATCTCCTTCATACTAGTCACAGGGTCATCAAGGTCAAACCTGCGTAGCCTTACGCACAGCAGGCAGCATGAGCATCGTCTGGCGAATACTGGACAACGCCTCTCCGTCGAATCGACAGTCAATGCGGCAGCGAGACGGTTGGCGCCCGGCGCCGAAGCGGGCTATTGCGTTGCCCATGCGCTATACGATCGGTCTCGCCACCACCTTCCACGATCCCGCCCTCGCGATCATCGGGCCCGATGGCGCAGTGCTCTTCGCCGAGGCGACCGAGCGCTACCTGCAATACAAGCGCGCGCCGAACTGCGAGCCGGATTCGGCGCCGCGCATGGAAGGACTGCTGAAGCGCTACATCCCGAAAGACGCCGAGGTCACGATCGCCACGAGCTGGGGCGAGGATTTCACCGGCTTCCTCGACCAGATGGCCCGCGCCGGCTCCTTCACGCTGGATGCCCTGCTCAAGCTCTCGCCCGAGCTCAACCGCTCGCTGGTGCCGGAACGGACCGAGCGCGCGCTGATCGCCTCGCTCCATCTCGGCCAGCAGCGCGCCGGCATGGGCGTTCTGCTCGGGCTCGACCGCGCCTATGGCAAGGCCAATGTCACCGGCCTGAAGCGCTACGGCCACCATCTCAGCCACGCGGCCTATGCCTGCTGGTCCTCGCCCTTCGACAACGCCGCCTGCCTTGTCGTCGACGGCATGGGCGAGACAGGGGCCTCCGCCATCTTCGCGCTGGAGAACGGCAAGCTCCGCGAAGTGAAGCGCCATCGCGGCCGCGAATCGATCGGCTTCTATTTCGGGCTCGTCACCGATCTCGCCGGCTTCGACCAGGCCAAGGGCGAGGAATGGAAGATCATGGGGCTCGCCCCCTACGGCAAGACCGATCCCGAACTGATGGCGCTCTTGCGCAGGCTCTATCAGATCGATGGCCACAAGCTCTCCTTCGCCAAGGCCGACGTGGTGCAGGCCGTCGCCGCCGAAATCCTGACGAAGCGCCCGACTGACGCCCTCGACCAGGGCTGGGCCGATCTCGCCCGCTGCGGGCAGGACGTCTTCGCCGAGATGATGGAAGCGCTGCTCGGCGAGGCCGCCGCCCTCGTCCCGAGCGAGAACCTCGTCATGGCCGGCGGCTGCGCGCTGAATTCCTCCTTCAATGGCAAGATCGCCGGCCGCCACGGCTTCAAGACCGTGTTCGTGCCCTCGGCGCCGGCCGATGACGGCAACGCGATCGGCGCCGCCTGGCTCGCCCACGCCGAAGCCAATCCGGACTGGCGTGCGCCGAAAGGGCCGCTCACGCCCTATCTCGGCTCGACCGTCTCGACCGAGCCTTTCGAGCGCATGCAGCTCTGGGAAAAGCGTCTGCGCAAGCTCGCTCCCGACGAGGTCGCGCCCGTCACCGCCAAGCTTCTCACGGAAGGCAAATTGATCGGCTGGGTGCAGGGCCGCGCCGAATTCGGGCCGCGTGCGCTCGGCAACCGCTCGATCATCGCCGATCCGCGCCCGGCCGACGCCAAGGACATCCTCAACGCCAAGGTGAAATACCGCGAGGCCTTCCGGCCCTTCGCGCCCTCGATCCTGGCCGAGCATGCCGCCGACTGGTTCGAGAACTATCAGGACGCGCCTTATATGGAACGCACGCTCACCTGGAAGGAAGCGGTGCGGAACCGCGTTCCGGCCGTGGTCCATGAGGACGCGACCGGGCGCCTCCAGAGCGTCACGGCCGAGCGCAATCCCCGCTACCATGCGCTGATCTCGGCCTTCCATGAGCTGACGGGCGTGCCGGTGATCCTCAACACCTCCTTCAACATCATGGGCAAGCCGATCCTGCACACGGCGGAGGACGCGATCCTGATGTTCTATACCAGCGGGCTCGACGCGCTGGTGATCGACGACTGGCTGCTGGTGAAGTAGCCCGCAACCGACCGATCCGCCGGATTGATCGGTCGGATCACGCGAAATCGCTGGTTTCGGTCCGGTTTGCGGTCATTCTTCCGGCCCATTGGAAGGGAGACGAGCCATGCTGCAACTGCGCCCGAACTGCGAATGCTGCGACCGCGACCTGCCGCCGCAATCGCGCGACGCTCTGATCTGCACTTTCGAATGCACGTTTTGCGTCGATTGCGCGGAGACGCGCTTCGCCGGCACCTGCCCGAATTGCGGCGGCGACCTGGCGCGCCGGCCGATCAGGCCGGAGCGGATGCTGGAGAAATACCCGGCCTCGACCGAGCGCGTCCGCAAGCCGCACCCGCAATGCGCGGCGGCTTGAGGAAAGCTGTCAGATCAGAAAGCCGATCGTGAGACCGGCGAGCCTTAGCTCGCCTGCTTCACCGCGATGCCCTTCTCCTCGAAGAGCGCCTGCAATTCGCCGGCCTGGAACATCTCGCGGGTGATGTCGCAGCCGCCGACGAACTCGCCCTTGACGTAGAGCTGCGGGATCGTCGGCCAGTTGGAATAGGCCTTGATGCCCTCGCGGATTTCCTGGTCCTCGAGCACGTTCACGCCCTTGTAGGGCACGCCGATATAGCCGAGGATCTGGGCGACCTGACCGGAGAAGCCGCACATCGGGAATTGCGGCGTGCCCTTCATGAAGAGCACCACGTCGTTGTTCTTCACTTCCGCATCGATGCGGGCATTGACGTCGGACATCGTCTCGTCTCCTGAAGCGGGTTCAAGGCCCGCCGGATGGTTTCATTCTAATCTTGGGGAACGGCGGTCGTCAGCGCAAGGGCGTGCAGTACGCCGCCCATATTCCCCTGCAGCGCGGCATAGACCATCTGGTGCTGCTGCACCCGGGTCTTGCCCTTGAAGGCGGCCGAGACGACGGTCGCGGCATAGTGGTCGCCATCGCCGGCCAGATCCTTGATCTCGACGGCCGCATCCGGCAGTGCCGCCTTGATCATTCGCTCGATCTCGTGGGCATCCATCGCCATGGGTCGAACTCCTCAGGCCGCCTTGCCGGCCATGTAGGACGGCAGCCAGTCTTCATGGATCTTGCGCAGATCGGCGATCGCAAGCGCCGGCTCACCCGGCAGTACAAGCGAAGCGCCGCCCGTCTTGCCGATGGCAAGCGCCGGCACACCGGCAGCCTTCGCCGCCGCGATCACGGTATCGGCCTCGGCCGCCGGGACCGTCAGGACATAGCGCGCCTGATCCTCGCCGAAGAGCGCGGCATGGGCGGGGCCGGCCGGCAGCGTCTCGATGGTGGCACCGATGCCCTTGGCCATCGCCATTTCGGCGAGCGCGACAGCAAGGCCGCCATCCGACAGGTCATGGCATGTCGTGACCTTGCCCGACGCGATCAGCCTGCGCACGAAATCGCCGTTGCGGCGCTCGATCGCGAGATCGACCGGCGGAGGGGCGCCCTCCTCGCGGCCGCAGATGGTCGCGAGATAGGCGCTCTGACCGAGCCAGCCGGCGGTTTCGCCGATCAGGACGATCGCCTCGCCCTCGGCCTTGAAGGCGATGGTGGCGTGCTTGGCCACATCGGCCATGACGCCGACGCCGCCGATGGTCGGGGTCGGCAGGATCGAGACGCCGTTGGTCTCGTTGTAGAGCGAGACGTTGCCGGAGACGACCGGGAAGTCGAGCGCCTTGCAGGCCTCGCCGATGCCCTTGATGCAGCCGACGAGCTGGCCCATGACTTCCGGCTTCTCGGGATTGCCGAAGTTCAGGTTGTCGGTGATCGCGAGCGGCGTGGCGCCGGTCGCGGTCAGGTTGCGCCAGGCTTCGGCCACCGCCTGCTTGCCGCCCTCGAACGGATCGGCCTCGCAATAGCGCGGCGTCACGTCGGCGGTCATGGCCAGGCCCCGCGGCCCGTCCTCGATGCGGATCACGCCCGCATCGCCGCCGGGCCGCACCGCGGAATTGCCGAGGATCAGCGTGTCGTACTGCTCCCAGATCCAGCGCTTCGACGACAGATCCGGCGAGCCGATCAGCTTCTTCAGCGCCTCGGCATTGCCGTGAGGAGCAGCCACGCTCTCGGGCGCGATGCGCTGCTGCGGCGGCGTCTCGATCCAGGGCCGGTCGTATTCGGGAGCCTCGTCGCCGAGCTCCTTGATCGGCAGGTCGGCCATGACCTCGCCCTGGTGCTTCACGACGAAGCGCAGCGTATCGGTGGTGTGCCCGACCACCGCGAAGTCGAGCCCCCATTTCTGGAAGATCGCCTCGGCAGCCTCCTCATGGCCCGGCTTGATCACCATGAGCATGCGCTCCTGGCTCTCCGACAGCATCATCTCATAGGCGCTCATGCCCTCCTCGCGGCAGGGCACCTTGTCGAGGTCGAGCTCGACGCCGAGATCGCCCTTGGCGCCCATCTCGACGGCCGAGCAGGTCAGGCCGGCCGCGCCCATGTCCTGGATCGCGTCGACATGGCCGGCGGCCATGATCTCGAGGCAGGCTTCGAGCAGGAGCTTCTCGGCGAAGGGGTCGCCGACCTGCACGGTCGGGCGCTTCTCCTCCGACTTGTCGTCGAATTCGGCCGAGGCCATGGTCGCGCCATGGATGCCGTCGCGGCCGGTCTTGGAGCCGAGATAGACGATCGCCTTCCCGACGCCGGAAGCCTTGGCGTAGAAGATCTCGTCGGCCTTGGCGATGCCGACCGCCATGGCGTTGACCAGGATGTTGCCGTCATAGCGCGAATGGAAGCCGGTGGCGCCGCCGACATTCGGCACGCCGAAGGAATTGCCGTAGCCGCCGATGCCAGCGACGACGCCGGAGACGAGATGGCGGGTCTTGGGATGGTCCGGCGAGCCGAAGCGCAGCGCGTCGAGCACCGCGATCGGGCGCGCGCCCATGGTGAAGACGTCGCGCAGGATGCCGCCGACGCCGGTCGTCGCGCCCTGATAGGGCTCGATGAAGGACGGGTGGTTGTGGCTCTCCATCTTGAAGACGATGGCGGTGCCGTCGCCGATGTCGATGACGCCGGCATTCTCGCCCGGCCCCTGGATCACCCAGGGCGCCTTGGTCGGCAGCGTCTTGAGATGGATCTTCGACGACTTGTAGGAGCAGTGCTCGTTCCACATCGCCGAGACGATGCCGAGCTCGGTGATCGTCGGCTCGCGGCCGATCAGATGCAGGAAGCGCTGGTACTCGTCCGGCTTCAGGCCGTGCTCGGCGACGAGCTGCGGGGTGATCTTGATGTCGTTCGGAATCACGGGCTCAGGGTTCCTGGCGGTCCGGCGAGGGGGTTGGCAGGGGCATAGCCTGCCTCACGCCGCAGTACAACGCATTCGCAGCCGCGGCGTCGTTTTCAGCTCTCGATCGCAGCCAGAGCCGCCCTGAGCGATGCCGGAATGGGCACGGGCTTCTGACCTGCCCGCTGCACGTAGACATGGGTGAAGCGCCCCTGCGCCGCCGCCTGCGCGGCCCCCTCCCGGAAGACGCCGATGCGATAGGTGACGGAGCTGTTCCCCAGCCGCTCGACCGCGATCCCGACCTCGACGACCTCGGGAAAGGCGATGCTCTCGAAATAGGTGCAGCCTGTCTCGACCACGAGGCCGACGATCCCGCTCGTCGCCGGATCGAGGAAGCCGCCCTCGACCAGCCAGGCATTCACCGCCGTGTCGAACCAGCCGTAATAGACGACATTGTTGACGTGCCCGAAGACGTCGTTGTCGTGCCAGCGTGTCGGGATCGCGCGGAAGATGCGGAAATCGGCGCGGGCCAGGCGCGGTTGGCGCTCGCTCATCCCTCGCCTCCCGGCTTCTCGCCCGCCTTGATCTCCGGCACGCCGAGCGCATCGGCCAGCCGAGCCTTGGCCGAACCGGGCCGGAGCGGTTTCTGCTGGCTTTCATGCGGCGACCATCCGGACAGCCAGACGAATTCGAACGTCGCCGGCACGCGCCCGTCGGGATCGGCGAAGCGCTCGGCATAGAGCGCAACCGCCCGCAGCAACGTTTCGCGCCGAAGCGGTGCCTTGCGACGGGCAGTCAGGCTGTTCGCCCAGCCCATCGCCCGGAGATCGCGCATGAGCCCGAAAGCGTCGCGATAGCGCACCGTGACGGTTTCGCTGTCGATCACGGGCAGCGCGAAGCCGGCTCGCTGCAGCAGCCCGCCGAGATCGCGCAGATCGGCGAAGGGCGCGACGCGCGGGCTGACGCCGCCGGTCGTCTCGCTCTCGGCCTCCAGCAGCGCCTGCCGGAGCTCCTGCAGGCTGCGCCCACCGAGCAGGCAGGCCATGAACAGCCCGTCCGGCTTGAGCGCCCGCTTGATCTGGATGAGCGCGCCGGGCAGGTCGTTGACGCCCTGCAGCGCCAGCAGCGAGACGGCGAGATCGAGCGAACCGGGCGCGAAAGGCAGGCCTTCGAGATCGCCGACGATCCCGCCGTCACCGCCTTCCGCTTCCGCCATGCGCAGCACCCTGCCCGCCTTGCCGGCGAGCACGGGCGCCACGACCGGCAGCGGCGTGCCGAGATCGGCTGCGATCGGGAATTCCCGCAGCACCGCGCCAAGGCGCTCCTGCAGGTCGCCTGCCGCGCGCTGGATCAGGAAATCCGGATAGTTGCCGGCGAGCGCGCGCCTCAGCCGCGAACGGCCGAGCGCGCGGTCGAAGACGAGGCGGTCGTCACTCAACCCGTCTGTCCCCCCTGCCGAGCCTGCCCGCTCAGCGATCGAGCAGCTTCTCGATCTCGGCGCGCAGCTGCGGGCCGAGATCGCTGCGGTCGAGCGCATAGGCGACGTTCGCCGCGAGGAAGCCGATCTTCGAGCCGGCGTCATAGATGTCGCCGTCGAAGCGCACCGCGTAGAAGGGCTCCTGGCGCGACAGGGCGATCATGGAATCGGTCAGCTGGATTTCTCCGCCCGCGCCCTTCTCCTGATTGGCGAGCAGGTTGAAGATCGTCGGCTGCAGGATGTAGCGGCCGCTGACATGCAGATTGGACGGCGCCGTGCCCCGCGGCGGCTTCTCGACCATGCCGGTGATCTTCGAGATCTTGGCCTTGGCGTCCTCGACGGCGACGATGCCGTATTGATGGGTCTGGTCGTCCGGCACCGGCGCCACGGCGATGTGGTTGCCGCCATGCCTGTCATAGGCCTCGATCATCTCGGCGAGGCAGCCCTTGCCGTGGCTGTAGTGCAGCATGTCCGGCAGCAGCAGCGCGAAGGGCTCGTCGCCGACGATCTCGCGGGCGCACCAGACCGCGTGGCCGAGCCCGAGCGGCGCCTGCTGGCGGGTGAAGCTGGTCGCTCCGGCGGCCGGCAGATCCTCCTTGAGCGCCTCGAGTTCCTTCGTCTTGTTGCGCTTGGCCAGCGTGTCGTCGAGCTCGTAGGCCATGTCGAAATGGTCCTCGATCACCGCCTTGTTGCGCCCGGTGACGAAGATGAAATGCTCGATCCCCGCAGCGCGCGCCTCATCCACGACATGCTGCACGACCGGACGATCGACGATGGTGAGCATCTCCTTCGGGACCGCCTTGGTTGCGGGCAGGAAGCGGGTGCCGAGACCGGCGACGGGAAGAACGGCCTTGCGGATGCGTTTCGTCATGAAGGGTCCTTGGCGCGTTGCCTTTGCCGAAGCGAGGCTGTGATGGGGTGGGCCGCACAACTGTCACGGTTGCGGGCCATCAGGATTGTATTAGCTGACAGGCCTTGAGAACCCGTCAACGGTTTTTGGATAGGCCGGGTTCCTGACGAAGATGAGGCGAGAGAGACGATGGCGGTATTGGTCTCCGGCGGTGCCGGCTACATCGGCAGCCACATGGTGCTGGAATTGCTCGACCGCGGCGAGAAGGTCGTCGTCCTCGACGATCTCTCGACGGGTTTCTGGTGGGCGGTCCCGCCGGAGGCGATCTTCCTGCAGGGCGACATCGGCAACCAGGACCTTGTGGAAGGGCTGATCGCCGAATACGGGGTGACCGAGATCGCGCATTTCGCCGCCAGGATCGTGGTTCCGGAATCCGTGTCCGATCCTCTGGGCTATTATTTCAACAATACCGTGAAGACCCGCGCCCTGATCGAAAGCGCTGCGCGCAAGGGCGTGAAGCACGTCATCTTCTCCTCGACGGCCGCCGTCTACGGCGAGCCGCCGGTCTCGCCCGTGCCGGAGGAGATCGCGCTCAACCCGATCAACCCCTACGGCCGCTCCAAGCTGATGAGCGAGTGGATGCTGCAGGACGCCGCGAAGGCGCACGGCTTCTCCTATGTCGCCCTGCGCTATTTCAACGTCGCCGGTGCCGATCCGAAGGGCCGTTCCGGCCAGTCCTCGCCGAACGTCACCCATCTCATCAAGGTCGCAAGCCAGGCGGCGCTGGGCCAGCGCGACGGCCTCACCGTCTTCGGCACCGACTACGCGACGCCGGACGGCACCTGCGTGCGCGACTACATCCATGTCACCGACCTCGCCCGCGCGCATCTGGCGGCGCTCGACCATCTGCGGCGCGGCGGCGAGAGCCTGACACTGAACTGCGGCTATGGTCGCGGTTATTCGGTCAAGGAGGTCGTCGAAGTCGTGAAGAAAGTCTCAGGCGTCGACTTCCCGGTGACTCTGGCGCAGCGCCGGCCGGGCGACCCGGCCTCGCTGATCGCCCGTGCCGACCGCATCCGCGCCGAGCTCGGCTGGCGGCCGGAGCACGACGATCTCGAGGAGATCGTCGGCCAGGCCCTCGCCTGGGAGGAAAAGCTCAGGATCAAGAACGCCTCGGCCTGAGCTTCGCCGCGCTTGTCAGTGTGCCGCCGGCTCCTCGGCCGGTTCGCGCACCGCGAGCACGGTCAGGCGCTTCACGTCCCCGGAGCGCGTCGTCCAGTCGATGGATCGCTCCGGCGCCATGCCGATCAGCGCCACGCCGATCGGCGTCATCACCGAGATGCGGTTCTTCTCGATGTCCGCGTGCTCAGGCCAGACCAGCGTGACGATGGTCTCGCGCCCGGTGCTCTCGTCGCGATAGACGATCTGGCTCCCGATGCGGACATGATCGTGCGAGACCCGCCCCTCCGGCAGGATGCGGGCACGGTCGAGCTCATGGGTCAGTTCGGCGGCGAGCTCGGGCATGGTATGGGCCGCGCCGGCCGCGATGCGGCTGAGCATGGCATGGTCCGCGGCCGTGACGGTGATGGCGGGACGCCTGGTGGACATGTGACATCTTTCATCGAAATGGCGAGCGCAGGCCGGCGGAACAGGGCCGCACGGCATCAGGAAGGCGAACTCGCAGGTTGACAGCTGGTGACGAGGCGCCCCCGAACCGGAGGCGCCAAGCGCGACAGGCCCGGGGCTAGAAGCCCGCGATGAGGTTGCCCGAGCGGTGCAGGCCGCGGCGGAAGGGAAAGGCGCTGTGCATCGCGGCGAGAATCCGCCAACCGCTACGGCTTGTCAAATTGCCTGCATCTGCGCCTGAATCCGGCTGGTTTAACCCTTGGTTAATCTTGTTCGGGCGCTCTGGAGGTGGTTTCATCCATAGCTTGCCGGGAGCCCCCATGCGCCTGTCCGTCATCGCTGCTTCGGCCTTGCTCAGCCTGGCGCCGGCGTTGGCGCAGACCACGGGCTCTATCAACGTGTCGCGGGCTCATGCCCGCCCGCCCGTGGCGACGCCCGTCAGCGC
This sequence comes from Allobosea sp. 67-29, assembly GCF_001898115.1. Classification (GTDB taxonomy): domain Bacteria; phylum Pseudomonadota; class Alphaproteobacteria; order Rhizobiales; family Beijerinckiaceae; genus Allobosea. The sequence continues at coordinate 59,720 of NZ_MKSQ01000026.1, forward strand.
CGGCTTCGACATCTTCCTCCAGCGTCTCTGGCCGCAGGCGCAGGCGCGCGGCATCTCGCGCGCGACCTTCGACCTCGCCTTCCGCGGCGTGACGCCCGACGCCTCGATCGTCGCACTCACCAGGAAGCAGTCGGAGTTCAGCGCCCCGATCTGGTCCTATCTCGCCAATGCTGTCGGCGGCCAGCGCATCCAGCGCGGCCAGGCCGTGGCGGCCGAGAACGCCGCCGTATTGGCACAGGTCGAGGCCCGCTACGGCGTGCCCAGGGAGGTCGTCCTCGGCGTCTGGGGCATGGAGACCAATTTCGGCTCGTTCAAGGGCGGCAAGGACGTCATCCGCTCGCTGGCGACGCTCGCCGCGATCCGCTACCGCGGCGACTTCTTCCGCGACGAGCTGCTGACGGCGCTGGAGCTGATCGAGAAGGGTTACGTCGAGCGCAGCGAATTGCGCGGCTCCTGGGCCGGCGCCATGGGCCATACCCAGTTCATGCCGTCCAGCTATCTGAAATACGCCGTCGACTGGACCGGCAACGGCCATGCCGACATCTGGAACTCGTCCAGCGACGCCATCGCCTCGACGGCCAACTACCTGAGGAGCCATGGCTGGGTGCCGGGGCTGCCCTGGGGGATGGAGGTGACGCTGCCTGATGGCTTCGACCACCGCCTCGACAAGGCGAGCTTCGCGGCCTTCCGCGCCGCTGGCCTGCGCCGGACCGATGGCCGTCCCCTGCCCTCCTCCGGCGAGGGCCGGCTGTTCTATCCTGCCGGTCACACCGGCCCGGTCATGCTGCTGACCGCGAATTTCGACGTCATCAAATCTTACAACTCGTCCGATGCCTATGCGCTGGCGGTGGGCCATCTCGCCGACCGCATCATGGGGCGCCCGGCGATCCAGGCGGACTGGCCGGTCAAGGCCGCCCGCCTCGACATGGCCGGGACCAAGGATCTGCAGCGCCGGCTGAAGGCGCTGGGACTGTATGATCACGATGCCGACGGCCGGGTCGGAACCGGCACGCGCGAGGCGGTGCGCCGCTATCAGATCAGCGTCGGCGAGATCGCCGACGGCTACCCGACCCCGGCCCTCCTCGCCCGGATGCGCGCCGGCCGCTGACTTGCGGCCGCTCCCGGCCTATAGTGGCTACGTCGCGGCCGCTGCATGGGATGGCTGATGCGCCTGCGCTCGCTCATCGTGGTTCTCTGCGCCGCCGGCCTGCTCCTGCTGACGGGCGGACCGGTCTCGCTCGCCCAGCAGCCGCAGCAGCGCAGCCTGTTCCAGCTCTTCTGGCAGCTTCCCGCCAAGCCGACGGCGCAGCCGCAGCAGCGCCAGCGGATCGCTCCCGCTTCGCGCCGCAGGGCCGCGCCGGTCGTCGTCCGCGACGATCCGGTGATCCCCAAGGTGGACGTGGCCTATCATGTCGTGGTGATGGGCGATTCCCTCGCGAACCTGCTCGCAGACGGCCTGGACGATGCGCTCAACAATCGCCCGGACGTCGAGGTCGTCCACCGGGCGAAGCCGGATTCCGGCCTCGTCCGCAGCGACTTCTACGACTGGTCCAAGGCGGTCGCGGAGCTGCTCGCAGGCGACCAGAAGATCACCGTCGCCGTGATGATGATCGGCCTCAACGACCGCCAGCCGATCCGCGACGGCGAGGTCGTCCAGGAGCCGCTGAGCCCGCGCTGGCTCGAGCTCTATCGTGACCGTGTCGACGCCATCGCCGCAGCCTTCGCCGCGAAGCGCATCCCGCTGGTCTGGGTCGGCGCCCCGCCGATGCAGAACACGCGCCTGTCGGCGGACCTCGTCACGCTCAACGAGCTCTTCCGCGAACGCATCGAGAAGGCCGGCGGACACTATGTCGATCTCTGGGGCGGCTTCGTCGACGGCGAGAACCGTTACGCGGCGACCGGACCGGACGTCTCCGGCCAGCCGACGCGGCTGCGCCTGGGCGACGGCATCCATTTCACCAAGGCCGGTGCCCGCAAGGCCGCCCATTTCGTCGACCTCGTCATCCGCCGCATCATCGAGGCGGCGCCGCAGGCGAGCGTCATCGCCCTGCCGGTCGCGCCGGAGACCGGCGCCCCGACCGCACCGGAGCTGCAACCCGGCGGCGTCGAGCGGCTGATCGACCAGATGGCTGCCGGCCTTCCGGTGATCGGCCTGCCTCCGGCCCTGCAGGCCCGCCCGCTGGCAGGCCCCATCCAGCCGCTCACCGGGCTGGCGACGCCGTCGGAACAGCCGCTGCTCGCCTCGATCGCCGAAGCGCGTGGACATGGAGACGCAGCCGACCAGCTCGAGCGTGTCTTCGGCCAGGGCATCGCGCCCGACCCGGTCCCCGGCCGGATCGACGATTATCGCTGGCCGCGCTGAAGCCGCCTCACCCCGCCATCAGCCGATCGAAGACCGGATCGGGATCGTCGACCTCGACCAGTTTCCTGCCGGAGATCACCCAGATCCGCGTCGCCACCGCCCGCACGAAGGCGCGGTCATGGCTGACCAGCAGGCAGGCGGTCTCTTGCCGGATCAACTCGCTCTCCAGCATGTCCTGCCCCTCGATATCGAGATGGTTTGTCGGCTCGTCCAGCAGGTAGAAATTCGGCTCGATCAGACGCAACAGCAGCATCGCGAGCCGGGCCCGCTGCCCACCGGAGAGCCGCGCAACCGGCGCGGTCTGCGCCTCGCTCGCGATGCCCGCGCCCGCGAGCACGGTGCGCGCCGTCTGGTCGCCGAGATCGCTGGAGCGCTTGACCGCATCCCAGGGTGTGCGCCACGCACCGAGCTGCGACAGGGACTGATCGGAATAGCCGGCCTTCAGGGTTGAAGCGCCACGGATTTCCGGGTCGGAACCGTCAAGCGCCGCCTGCAAGCGCGCGACGAAACGCGTCTTGCCGCTGCCATTGGCGCCGAGCAGCGCGATCCGGTCGCCCTTCTCGATCCAGAGCGGACCGGTGCGGAACAATACGCGCCCATCGGGCGTGCTGACGGCGGTTTCCTTGATCGCGACCAGCGCCTTGGCATGGGTGCCACTGCTGGCGAGCCGGATCGTGCCGGCCGCGCGCTCCTTGTGCGCGGGCCTCGCCTGCTCCTCCAGCTTGTCGGCGCGCTCGGAGAGTTGCTTGGTCTTGACCACCAACAGGTCCGAGCCGGAATTGATGCCGATATTCTTCAGCTTGGCCGCCTGCTGCCGGAGCGCTTTGACCTTGCGCATCTCGTTCTCGAACTGCCGGTCGCGCGCCGCGTCCCGCTCCTCCAGCGCCTGCAGGGCGCGCGAATAGGGCAAGGCGAAATCGGCGCTCTCCGCCGGGCGCAGGAACAGGGTGCGCGTGCTGACATCGTCGAGGAAGGCGCGGTCATGACTCGCAGCGACCACGGCGCAGTCGCGCGGCAGATTGGCGAGGAAACGCTCCAGCAAGCCGATGCGTTCGAGATCGAGATGGTTCGTCGGCTCGTCCAGCAAAAGCAGGTCCGGCTCGATCACCGCCGCTCGCGCCAGCAGCATCGTGCGCTGCCAGCCGCCGGAGAGGCTGCCCACGGCGCGATTGCGCAGGCTTTCCTCGACCATGAGATCGTCGAGCAGCACGTCGACGCGCCAGCTCTCGGTCTCCGCCGCTTCGGCATCCAGCGCGTCCAGCACGGCATCATAGAGGCTCAGCGGCAGCAGGCGCTCGGGCGGGTCCTGCGGCGCGAAGGCGGTGACGAGGCCGCGCGAGCGGGTCAGCGTGCCGCCGCTCGCCTCCTCCGTGCCGGCCAGGATGCGCAGGAGCGAGGATTTGCCGCGCCCATTGGCGGCGACGAGGCCGAGGCGATCGCCCTTGGCGATGGCGAGGTCGAGGCCGGCGAAGAGCGGCGCGCTACGGGCGAGCGAGAGATCTTTCAGGGTGATCAGGGACATCGGAATCTCATGAAGTCAGGCATGCGCGCAGGAGCGCGCCGAGAAAGGCTGACGATGAGACGACGATGCGTTCCCGGTCAGCCCCGCGAGGTGAAGCGCGGGGCGCAGACAGGTCCGCGGGTGCGGCAATGGAAGCGTTGGCGCGGCGCCTGCTTCCCCTTCTGGTTCGATTCCATGGAAGCGATCATAACAATGGCGACGTGGTTGAACAGTCCCCGCCCCCTCACACCGGCAGGATCGTCTCGCCCATCAGCTGCTTGTCGATCGCATGGGCCGCTTGCCTGCCCTCGCGGATCGCCCAGACCACCAGCGACTGGCCGCGGCGCATGTCGCCGGCGACGAAGACCTTGTCGGCGCTGGTCCTGTAGTCGCGGTCGTTGGCGACGACGTTGGCGCGCTTGTCCACACCGACGCCCGACTGCGCGATCATGCCCTCGATCACCGAGCCGGCGAAGCCGATGGCGAGGAAGCAGAGATCGGCCTGGAGTACGAATTCGGTGCCGGGAATGGGTTTCCGCTTCTCGTCGACGCGGGCGCACTTCACGCCGGTGAGCTTGCCGTTGCGGCCTTCGAGACCGAGCGTCGCCGCCTGGAACTCGCGCTCGGCGCCCTCCGCCTGCGAGGAGGAGGTGCGGAACTTGGTCGGCCAGTAGGGCCAGACCGTCAGCTTGTCCTCCAGCTCCGGCGCCATCGGCCGGATGTCGAGCTGCGTCACCGACAGCGCGCCCTGCCGGAAGGCCGTGCCGACGCAGTCCGAGGCCGTATCGCCGCCGCCGACCACGACGACATGCTTGCCCGCAGCCAGGATCGGCGCCTCGTTCGAGACGTCCTCGCCGCCGACGCGCTTGTTCTGCTGGGTGAGGTAGGGCATCGCGTAATGCACGCCCAGGAGATTGGTGTCCGGCAGGCCGGGATCGCGCGGCGCTTCCGCCCCGCCCGTCATCAGCACGGCGTCGTGTTCGGCGACCAGCTTCGCGAAGGGCACGGTGACGCCGATGTTCTGCCTGTAGTGGAAGGTCACCCCTTCCGCCTCCATCTGCTTCACCCGGCGGTCGATATGCTTCTTCTCCATCTTGAAGTCGGGGATGCCGTAGCGCAGCAGGCCGCCAGCCTTGGCCTCGCGCTCATAGACATGGACATCGTGCCCGACGCGGGCGAGCTGCTGCGCCGCGGCCATGCCGGCGGGGCCGGAACCCACGATGGCGATGCGCTTGCCGGTGCGCCTGGCCGGGATCTCCGGCGCGATCCAGCCTTCTTCCCAGCCCTTGTCGGCGATCGCCTGCTCGATCGTCTTGATCGTCACCGGCATGTTTTCGAGGTTGAGCGTGCAGGCCTCCTCGCAGGGCGCGGGGCAGATGCGGCCGGTGAATTCCGGGAAGTTGTTGGTGGAGTGGAGGTTGCGCAGCGCCGCCTCCCAACCGCCGGAATAGACCAGCTCGTTCCAGTCCGGAATCTGGTTGTGCACCGGGCAGCCGGTCGGCCCGTGGCAGAACGGAATGCCGCAATCCATGCAGCGCGCCGCCTGCTTCTTGACGTCGCGCTCCTCCAGCGGGAGCGTGAACTCGCGGAAATGCCGGATGCGGTCGCCGGCGAGCTGATACTTCTGCTCCTGCCGGTCGTATTCGAGGAAGCCCGTGACCTTGCCCATGCCGTTTCTCTCGCCGTGTGCCCGGGTAGTCCCGCGCGCGTGCCTGATCCTGATCGCGTGACCGGGGCCGCAAGGGCCCCGGTGGGTGGCGTCTTAGCTTATTCCGCGGCCTGCAAGGTGCGGGCCTGCTCCATCTCGCGCAGCGCGCGGCGGTATTCGACCGGCATCACCTTGACGAACTTGGTGCGGTAGTCCGCCCAGTTGTCGAGGATCGCGCGCGCCTTCGCCGAGCCGGTATAGGTGAAGTGGTTCGTCAGCATCTGCATCAGGCGCTCGTCGTCATGGCCCGACATGTTGGCCATGTCGATGCGGCCCTTGTGCTCGAGATCGCCGCCGTGATGGTGCAGCCGCTCCATCAGCTCCTCTTCCTCCTCGACCGGCTCGAGATCGACCATGGAGAGGTTGCAGCGCGATTTGAAGGTGCCGTCCTCGTCCAGCACATAGGCGATGCCGCCCGACATGCCGGCCGCGAAGTTGCGTCCGGTCTGGCCGATGACCGCGACGACGCCGCCGGTCATGTATTCGCAGCCATGGTCGCCCGTGCCTTCGACCACCGCGATGGCGCCGGAATTGCGCACCGCGAAGCGCTCGCCGGCGACGCCGCGGAAATAGGCCTCGCCCGAGATCGCGCCGTAGAGCACGGTGTTGCCGACGATGATCGAGCGCTCGGGCGCGGCCTTCGAGGCCGGGTCCGGTTTCACCACCAGCTTGCCGCCCGAAAGGCCCTTGCCGACATAGTCGTTGGCCTGGCCGGTGAGCTCGACGGTGACGCCGGCAGCCAGGAAGCAGGCGAAGCTCTGGCCCGACGTGCCCTTCAGCTTCACCGTGATGGTGTCGTCCGGCAGGCCGGCATGGCCGTACTTCTTAGCGACGGCACCCGAGAGCATGGCACCGGCCGAGCGGTCGACATTGGAGATCGTCTCCTCGATCACGACCGGCTTGGCCGTCTCGATCGCATGCTCCGCCGCCGCGATCAGCCTGCGGTCGAGTACAGTGTCGATCGGGTGCTTCTGCAATTCGACATGGCGGATCGCCACGCCCGGCAGATCGACCTTGTGGAAGAGCTTGGTGAAGTCGAGCCCCTTGGCCTTCCAGTGCTCGATGGCCTCGCGCTTGTCGAGCAGATCCGAGCGGCCGACGATCTCCTCGATCTTGGTGAAGCCCATCTCCGCCATGATCTTGCGGACATCCTCGGCCACGAAGAAGAAATAGTTCACGACATGCTCGGGCAGGCCCTTGAAGCGCTTGCGCAGCACCGGGTCCTGCGTCGCGACGCCGACCGGGCAGGTGTTGAGATGGCACTTGCGCATCATGATACAGCCGGCCGCGATCAGCGGCGCGGTCGAGAAGCCGAACTCGTCGGCCCCGAGCAGCGCACCGATGATCACGTCCCGGCCCGTGCGCAGGCCGCCGTCGACCTGGAGCGCGACGCGACCGCGCAGATGGTTCAGCACCAGCGTCTGCTGGGTTTCGGCAAGCCCGATCTCCCAGGGCGAGCCGGCATGCTTCAGCGAGGTCAGGGGGCTCGCGCCCGTGCCGCCCTCGAAGCCGGAGATGGTGATGTGGTCGGCGCGCGACTTGGCGACGCCGGCCGCCACCGTGCCAACGCCGATCTCGGAGACGAGCTTCACCGAGACGTCCGCCGCCGGGTTGACGTTCTTCAGGTCGAAGATCAGCTGGGCGAGATCCTCGATCGAATAGATGTCGTGATGCGGCGGCGGCGAGATCAGGCCGACGCCCGGCGTCGAATGCCGGGTCCGGGCGATCTTGGCGTCGACCTTGTGGCCGGGGAGCTGGCCGCCCTCGCCGGGCTTGGCGCCCTGCGCGACCTTGATCTGCATCACGTCGGAGTTGACGAGATACTCGGTCGTCACGCCGAAGCGGCCGGACGCGATCTGCTTGATCGCCGAGCGCTTTGAGCGCCCGTCCGGCATCGGCTTGAAGCGGATCGATTCCTCGCCGCCCTCGCCGGTGTTCGACTTGCCGCCGATCTGGTTCATCGCGATGGCGAGCGTCTCATGTGCCTCGCGCGAGATCGAGCCGAACGACATCGCCCCCGTGGCGAAGCGCTTGACGATCTCGGCGGCCGGCTCGACGCTCTCCAGCGGCACGGGCTGGCGCCCGTCATCACCAGCCATCCTGACCTTGAACAGGCCGCGGATGGTGCTGAGTCGCTGCGCGTCGTCGTTGACCTGCCGGGCGAACTCCTCGTAGCGGTCCTGCGCGTTGAGGCGCACGGCATGCTGGAGCGAGGCGACGACATCCGGCTTCCAGACATGGTCCTCGCCACGGACGCGGTACATGTACTCGCCGCCGATATCGAGGCTGTCGCGGTAGAGCGGCGAGTCGCCGAAGGCATCGCGATGGCGGCTGACGCTCTCCTCGGCGATCTCGTCGAGGCCAACGCCCTCGATCGCCGTGCCCGTGCCGAAGAAGAACTTGTCGACGAAGGCGCTCTTCAGGCCGACGGCATCGAAGATCTGCGCGCCGCAATAGGACTGGTAGGTCGAGATGCCCATCTTGGACATCACCTTCAGCACGCCCTTGCCGACCGACTTGATGTAGCGCTTCACCACCTCGTCGGCATCGACCTCCTCGGGGAAGGCGCCCTGCTCGTGCTGGTCGAGCAGGGTATCGAAGGCCAGATAGGGGTTGATCGCCTCGGCGCCATAGCCGGCGAGGCAGCAGAAATGATGGATCTCGCGCGGCTCGCCGGATTCGACGACGAGGCCGACCGAGGTGCGCAGCCCCTTGCGGATCAGGTGATGATGCACCGCCGCCGTCGCCAGCAGCGCCGGGATCGGGATGCGGTCGGCGCCGACCTGCCGGTCGGACAGGATGATGATGTTGTAACCGCCATGGACCGCGGCCTCGGCGCGCTCGCAAAGCCGCTCCAGCGCGCCCGCCATGCCGGCCGCGCCCTCGCGCGCCGGATAGGTGAAGTCGATCGTCTTGGTGTCGAAGCGATCCTCGTAATGGCCGATGCAGCGGATCTTCTCGAGATCGTCATTGGTCAGGATCGGGGTGCGAACTTCGAGACGCTTGCGCCGCGAGGTGCCTTCGAGGTCGAGGATGTTCGGCCGCGGCCCGATGAAAGAGAGCAGGCTCATCACCAGCTCCTCGCGGATCGGGTCGATCGGCGGGTTCGTGACCTGAGCGAAGTTCTGCTTGAAATAGGTGTAGAGCAGCTTCGACTTGAGCGAGAGCGCCGAGATCGGCGTGTCCGTGCCCATCGAGCCAACGGCTTCCTGCCCGGTCACCGCCATCGGGGCCATCAGCAGGCGCACGTCCTCGGTGGTGTAGCCGAAGGCCTGCTGGCGATCGAGCAGCGGCACGTCGGTGCGCGAGGCCCGCGCCTCGACCGGCGGCAGCTCCTCCAGCACGATCTGGGTGCGCTTCAGCCAGTCCTTGTAGGGGTTGGCGAGGCACAAGCTCGTCTTGATCTCGTCGTCGCCGATGATGCGGCCCTGTTCGAGATCGATCAGCAACATCTTGCCGGGCTGAAGGCGCCACTTCTCGACGATCTTCTCCTCCGGAATCGGCAGCACGCCGAATTCCGAGGCCAGCACGACGAGGCCGTCATCGGTGACGAGATAGCGCGCGGGCCTGAGGCCGTTGCGATCCAGCGTCGCGCCGATCTGGCGCCCGTCGGTGAAGGCGATCGCGGCCGGCCCGTCCCAGGGCTCCATCAGGGCAGCGTGATATTCGTAGAACGCGCGCCGCTCCTCGTTCATCAGCGGGTTGCCGTTCCACGCTTCCGGCACGAGCATCATCATCGCATGGGTCAGCGAGTAGCCGCCCTGCACCAGGAATTCGAGCGCGTTGTCGAAGCAGGCCGTGTCCGACTGCCCCTCATAGGAGATCGGCCAGAGCTTCGAGATATCGGCTCCGAACAGCTCCGAGTCGACGCTCGCCTGCCGCGCCGCCATCCAGTTGACGTTGCCGCGCAGCGTGTTGATCTCGCCGTTATGCGCGACCATCCGGTAGGGGTGGGCGAGCCGCCAGGATGGGAAGGTGTTGGTGGCGAAGCGCTGGTGGACCAGCGCGAGCGCGCTCTCGAAGCGCTCGTCCTGCAGGTCCTTGAAGTAGGAGCCGAGCTGGTTCACCAGCACCATGCCCTTGTAGACGATGGTGCGGGCCGACATCGAGACGGGGTAATATTCCGCCGTCTTGCGCTCCTGATGCTTGTAGACCTTGTTCGAGACCGACTTTCTCAGGACATAGACCTGCCGCTCGAACTCCTCCTCGTCGGTGATGTCGTCCGGCCGGCCGACGAAGAGCTGGCGGTGCACCGGCTCGGTCTCCAGCACCGCCTTGCCGAGGTCGCTGTTGTCGACCGGCACGTCGCGCCAGCCGAGGAAGTTCAGGCCTTCCTCCTCGACGGTCTGGGCGATGATCTCCTCGCAGAGCGTCCGGCTCGCAGCGTCTTGCGGCATGAAGAACTGGCCGATCGCATAGAACCCCGGCTCCGGCAGTTCGATGCCGAGCTTGGCGCACTCCTCCTTGAAGAAGCGATGCGGGATCTGGGTGAGGATGCCGCAGCCGTCGCCGAGCTTCGGATCGGCGCCGACCGCACCGCGATGGTCGAGATTGTGCAGGATCTGCAGGCCCTGCTGGACGATCGCGTGACTCTTGCGGTTCTTCATGTCGGCGATGAAGCCGACACCGCAGGAGTCCTTCTCGTTGCGCGGGTCGTACAGGCCCTGATGCGTCGGCAGCGCCGGATCGCGCACGGCCGGGAAACGCTCGAAGGTCTCGACACCGCTCGACTTGCTGGTTGCGCTCATCGTCAAACCTGCTCCCAGAACCCCGCCGGCTTCTCGCCATCGGGCAGACCGTCAGTCACAATCCTCCCCGCGGCCGCATCGGCGCCGACGGGAATGTCGGCGTCGCGAATGAAGCCAGGCCGGGTCGGCCGTCTTTTCGTCGGAGGCTTACTTGCGCTTTGTTTCCACCGCGCCCGCGTCCTCCGCAGGCGCTTCGGGCTGGTTATCGCCCGGTCGCGCCTGTCTCAGGCCGTCGTTTTACGGACGGCGCACGTACGGTCGGCTTTGGCATCAGCAGCCCGGCCCCTCGTCATGCTCCGCTCCGTTGCGACGGCGCGACCTGGAGCCTGCAACGGCTTTCGGTCGGCGCGATGAAAAATGGGACAGCAACACTGTCCTATTACGATGAACTTGCCAGAATTCCAATCTGCGCACAAGCGTCGATTTCGCGTCGCAGCGAAATTTTATTGCAAAATCGACTCCGCACTAGACATTTACGGCATGAAAGCCGGACTCAGGCGACCCGCTTCTTGTTCTGCCGCCTGCCGGCAGGCACATGGCGCAGATCGTCTCACCGCCCCTGCCGCTTGGCAGGAACGGGCCGGCCTCGTAACCCTTCGACCATGAACTTCATCAGCGACAACACCGCCGGCGCCAGCTCCCGTGTCATGGCCGCGCTGGCGGCTGCCAATGACGGGCCTGCCTCCGGCTATGGCAGCGACGACTGGACCAGACGGGTCGAGGACCGCCTTTCCGTCGTGTTCGAACGCGAGGTCGCGGCCTTCCTCGTCACGACCGGCACGGCAGCCAACGCTCTCGCCCTCGCCTGCCTCGTCAAGCCCTGGGGCGCCGTCATTACCCATGAGGACAGCCACATCGTCGAAGACGAATGCGGCGCGCCGGAATTCTTCAGCAACGGCGCCAAGCTGGTCGATCTTCCTGGCGCGGGCGGCAAGCTGACCCCGGCGGCGGTGGCGCGCGCGCTGGGCTACCTGAACGAGGGCAGTTTCCACAACGTCCAGGCTCAGGCGCTGTCGATCACCCAGGCGACGGAATGCGGCACGATCTATACAGCGGCCGAGGTGCGGGCCCTCGCGGAAGCCGTCGCGGCCCGGCGCCTCGCCGTTCACATGGACGGCTCCCGCTTCGCTAATGCCGTCGCCACGCTCGGCTGCACGCCGGCCGAGATCACCTGGAAGGCCGGCGTCGACGTGCTCTGCTTCGGCGGCACCAAGAACGGCGCATGGGCGGTGGAAGCCGTGGTCTTCTTCGACCCGGCCCGGGCCGAGGAGATGAAGTGGCGGCGCAAGCGCGCCGGCCAGACCCTGTCGAAGGGCCGCTTTCTCGGCGCCCAGTTCGAAGCGCTGCTCGCGGACGATCACTGGCTCGACCTCGCCCGGCATGCCAACGCACAGGCCGGGCGCCTGGCCGAAGCGGCCGGCAGCGGCGGCCGGTCGCGCCTGGCCTGGCCGAGCCAGGCCAACGAGGTCTTCCTGATCCTGCCCGCCGCCACGCAGGATCGGCTGGCGGCGGCCGGCGTGCGCTACCATGCCTGGCCCGACCGTTCGCTCGCCCCCGACAACGCCTTGCGGGAGGGCGAGATCATCGGCCGTTTCGTGATGTCCTTCGCCACCGACCCGGGCGAGGTGGAGCGGCTGATCGCGACCATCGCGGGGTGAAGCGGGTTTTCAGACCCGGTGCGGCCCCATGCCTGCCGCAATCGCTAAGGAAAACTGAAGGCCGCGCGACATCCGTTAAGGAAGGACAGCATGGCAAAACCTTCGACCGCGTCGAGGCGTATCGGTCTGATGGGGCTGGCCGTGGCCGGTGCGCTCGCCGGCTCGGCGGGAAGCGCCGCCGCCCAGTATTACTACTATGACGACTATTACGACGCAGTGCCGGTGGTTCCGTATCCGCCTGCCTATGGCTACCGCTATCGCTACGCTCCGCGCATTGCCGAACCGGTGACGACCTACGACATCCGCCGCATCGCCACGGATCGGTACGGCTTCGTCCGCATCGACCGGCTTTATCGGACCGGCGACACCTATGTCGTCGACGGCATGCGGGCGAACGGCCAACGGCAGCGCCTGGTGCTCGACGCCTTTGCAGGCAACCTGATCCGCCGTGTCCCGCTACGCGGCGGCCAGGCCGGGCAAGCCCCGGACATTGCCCGGATCGACCCACAGCAGGAGCGGGAGCCGCCGCGCCCGCATCTCGTGCCGAAGCCGCCCCAGCGCCCGGCCGCGCTCAAGCCCCCGAGCCAGGCGAGCGCGCCGGCGACCATCGCGCCGCCCGCGCCTGCCACCCCGGCGGCGGGGCAAGAGGCGCCGAGCCCGGCGCCGACACCGCCGCCCCCCGTCGAGGCCAGCGCTCCCGCCACGCAGACCGCGCCCTCGCCCGAGGCCGCCCCCGCCGCGCCGTCGCCCGGCCCGGTCGACGCCACGAGCGGCGCCGAGAAGCCCAGGCTGGTGAATCCTCAGGATGTCCGCGGCACCGACGAGGCGGAGCGCAAGCCGCCGCTCTCGAGCCCGCCGCCGGCCTCGGCCGAGGCCGCGGTGCCGCTGGCGCCGGTGCAGGGGCAGGATTCGAACACCGCCAAGCCGAAGCCGGAGACGCCGATCGCACCGGTCGCACCGCTGAACTGATCGGTCTCTCCCGTCGGCCAGCCGCCGCCGGCACGAAAAAGGGCTCCCGTCTCCGGGAGCCCTCGTTGGTCGAACCACGAGTCCGAGGGGTTACGCAGCCCTGGCGCTCTCGACCTTGGCTTCGAGAACCTTCGCCGAGCCGGCGCCGATCGGAATCTGGCGCGGCTTCTTGGCCTCGGGAATCTCGCGCACGAGGTCGATATGGAGCAGCCCGTTCTCGAGGCTCGCGCCCGTCACCTGCACGTAGTCGGCAAGCTGGAAGCGGCGCTCGAAGGCACGCGCGGCGATGCCCTGATGCAGGACCTCGCGCTTCTCGCCATTGTCGTTGGCCTGCTTCTCGCCCTTGACGGTCAGCGCATTCTCCTTGCTCTCGATCGAGAGGTCGGCCTCGCTGAAGCCCGCGACCGCGATGGTGATGCGGTAGGCGTTCTCGGCGGTGCGCTCGATGTTATAGGGCGGATAGCTCGGGGCCGCCTCGTTGCTGGTCGCCTGGTCGAGAAGCGAGAACAGGCGGTCGAAGCCGACGGTCGAGCGATAGAGGGGGGAGAGGTCGTAGTGACGCATGATGTGTCCTCCAGAGAAGCGACATGCAGTGCGGCCCGCCTCGCCTGAGCACGGGCCTGGTTGAGGTTCGCGCAGCCGGTTCAGGCCTGCGCAGCTTTGATCTGGGTAAGCGTTTTCGGCTTTTCAAGAGGCCGCCGCGAAGGGCATAAGCGAAGCTCCGCAACAGCCCGCGCAGCCGGCAGGCAGCGCTCGCTGGCGCATTTTTCACGCGACGTGGCCCTCCTTCCCGCGCTGGAAAAATGCCTCAGCCTGGAGTCTGCAATGGCCGAGGCCGCCTTCTTCGAGGATGCCGATTATCCGGTTCCGGGCCATGGCAAGGTCTGGCTCGCGACGACCCGCGACGGCGCGGCGCTGCGCTTCGCGAGCTGGCGTCCGACGGTGAAGCCGGTCCGCGGCACCGTCGTCCTGGTGCAGGGCCGCGCCGAGTTCATCGAGCGCTACAGCGAGACGGTCGCCGAGCTGCGCCGGCGCGGCTTCCATGTGCTGGCGTTCGACTGGCGCGGCCAGGGCGGCTCGCAGCGCTTCGTGCGACGCACGCGCAAGGGCCATGTCGGCCGGCTCAAGCATTATGAGGCCGACCTCGCCCTCGCGATGGCCCAGATGCAGGAGAAATTCCCTCCGCCCTATTTCGTCCTCGCCCATTCGATGGGCGCGGCCATCTGCCTCGATGCCGCCCGCCACGGCGCGCTGCCGGTCGCGCGCATGGTCGCCCTGGCTCCCATGCTCGGCCTCACCATGGTGAAGCGCCCGGCCGCTGCGAGCCGCCTCGCCAGCCTGCTCTACTGGCTGGGCTTCGGCCGCGCCTTCGTCCCCGGCGGGGGCGACACCGCCATCGCCACCAAGCCCTTCGAGGGCAACCGGCTGACCAGCGATCCCGCGCGCTACGCCCGCAACAGCCGGCTGTCGGCGCACGCCCGCCATCTCAGCATCGGCGATCCGACCATCGCCTGGGTCCGCAACGCCTTTCGCCTGATGGCCCGGCTCAACGGGCCGTCGGCGGCGCTCGACGTCAAGGTGCCGACCCTCGTGATCGCTGCCGGGCAGGACCCGGTCGTCTCGACTCCGGCGATCGAGCGCTTCGCCGCCCGGCTGAAGACGGGCTCGGCCCTGGTGCTGCCGGAGGCACGCCACGAGATCCTGATGGAGAGGGATGCGATCCGCGCCCGTTTCTGGGCTGCCTTCGACGCCTTCGTTCCCGGCGAGGATCACGCCGGGCGCGGCTCAGCCGGCGAGCAGGCGCAGGGCGGCCTGATGCAACGCCTCGCTGGCGGCGGCGATGACACGGCCTCCCCCGGCGGCGCTGCCGCCGTCCCATGAGGTGACGATGCCGCCCGCGCCCTCGATGATCGGGATCAGCGCGACGATGTCGTAGGGCTTCAGGCCGCTCTCGATCACCAGGTCGACATGGCCCGAGGCGAGCATGCAATAGGCATAGCAGTCGCAGCCATAGCGCGAGAGCCTGACCTGGGCCTCGACGCGCGCGAAGGCCTCCGCCTCCTCGCCCTCGAAGAGATGCGGCGAGGTCGTCATCAATGTCGCCGAGGCCAGGCCCGGCACCTGCCGCGTCTGCAGCCGCCGGGGGCCGCCCGGACCTTCGTAGCGCGCCTCCCGTCCGTCGCCGGAGAAGCGCTCGCCCGAGAAGGGCTGGTGCATCATCCCGTAGACCGGCACGCCCTGGCGTGTCAGCCCGATCAGCGTGCCCCAGACCGGGATGCCGGATATGAACGCCCGCGTCCCGTCGATCGGATCGAGCACCCAGACATATTCGGCCTCGACGTTCTCGTTGCCGAACTCCTCGCCGAGCAGGCCGTGCTCGGGGAAATGCTGCCGGATCAGGCTGCGCATCACCGCTTCGCCGGCGCGGTCGGCCTCCGTGACGGGATCGAAGGTTCCACCGGCCGATTTGTCTTCTAGGGCATGATGGGCCCGGAAGAACGGCAGGATCGCCTGACCGGACCGGGTCGCGAGGTCGGCCACGAAGGCCCCGAAATCGACGGCACTCATGCGCGGCCCTCCGCTCGGCTTTTTGTGCTTTGCAACATGGACCTGCCTCTTACCCCATCCCGGCCCCCGCAGGCACCCACAGAAACGCCGGAAATCGTTTTGCTTGCAACGATTTCCGGCCGACGCCATGCATTGCATGCATGGCGTCTCTGCCGGTCGCCGATTTCGCTTGATCTTTTGCGTCGCACCGTCATATTGTGCACTTGCGAAGGGGAGATCATCTCAAGCCTTCGCTTGCCCTCCTTGGGCGTTTCCTCCCTAGACTTGGGCCGCCACGCAAGTGTGCGGCCCTTTTTTCTTGGCTGCCGCGCTTCGTCGCCGGAGGAGCGGCTATTCGGCCGCCTCACGCCCTTCGTCGAGCCAGCCGCTCCAGCGCGCGAAGCAGTCGGCGAGCGCGCGCGAGATGCCCTCCCGCAGGGTCTCGAAGCCGTCATGCGGCTCCAGCGTCGCCTCGTTCATGTAGAGTGCGCGGTTGACCTCGATCTGCAGCGCATGCACCCCGGCGGCCGGCGCGCCGTAGTGCTCCGTGATGAAACCGCCCGCATAGGGCCGGTTGCGGGTGACGCTGAGCCCCTGCCGGCTGAAGGCCTGCTCGGCGATGTCGACGATGTAGCCCGCGGCGCTGGTGCCGAATCGGTCGCCGAGGATGATGTCCGACTTGGCGAGCCCGTCCCGGTCCAGCCCTGCCGACGGCATCGAATGGGCATCGACCAGGACGCAGGTACCGAAGATGCCCTGGGTCCGCTGCACGAGGCCGCGCAGCGCCGCGTGGTAAGGGCGGTAGAGCCCGTCGATCCGCGCCAGCCCCTCGGCGACCGGGATCCGTCCGAAATAGATCTCCTGCGCATCACCGACGATTCGCGGGATCGTCCCCAGCCCGCCAGCGACCCGCATCGAGCGGGTATTGGCGAAGGGCGGCACCCGCCCCTCGAACATCCGCGGATCGAGCTCGTAGGGCTCCCGGTTGACGTCCAGATAGGCCCGCGGGAATTCGGCGACCAGCAGCGGCGCCCCGAGCGCGACGCCCTGCTCGAACAGCCTGTCGACGAAGGCGTCCTCGGAGCGCCGCAAGCCCCTGAGCGGCAGCCGCGCCTGCTCGACGAAGCCGGCCGGGTAGCGCCGCCCGGCATGCGGTACGTCGACGACCACCGGCACCACCTGCAACGCCGGCGGATACAGGGTGAAGGGCCGCTCGATCTCGCCGACGACCTCGTCGGGAGCGGGGGGGAACGGTGTGGAGAACAGGCTCATCTCACCGGACTGAAGCACACAAACCGGAAGGGTTGAAGCCGCAGCCGCCGAAGCCCCGTTCGGCGGCTGCGGATTCACGCGTTGTTTACCACGATGAGGCCTTATAGAACGGCATGGTTCCAACGATGCGGCGGGGTCGCTACCCAACCGCAGCGGGCCCGAAGGCGGCACGGGCGCCAGACGCATTGAAACGGACTCTGCATCACCCGGGCCGAGCCCGGAGAGACAGGCCTCAGGGACGGACAGAACAGGCCCATGACGAAGATTTTGCTCGCGGAAGACGACAACGACATGCGTCGCTTCCTGGTCAAGGCCCTGCAGAACGCAGGCTATGACGTCGCCTCGTTCGACAACGGCCTGTCGGCCTATAATCGCCTTCGCGAAGAACCCTTCGAGCTGCTGCTGACCGACATCGTCATGCCGGAGATGGACGGAATCGAGCTGGCGCGCCGCGCCACCGAGCTCGACCCCGACATCAAGGTGATGTTCATCACCGGCTTCGCCGCCGTCGCGCTCAACCCGGATTCGCAGACGCCCAAGGACGCGAAGGTGCTTTCCAAGCCCTTCCATCTGCGCGAGCTGGTCAACGAAGTCGAGAAGCTGCTGGCCGCCTGAGAATTTATGCGGCAAACGCCTTGCAAGCCGCGAGGCGAGCCGCTATAGCCCCCTCACCTCGCAGCGTGATCGCGGCCACCACGGCCCGGACACGCTTCCGGAAGTCGCCTCGGGCGGCGGAAGGGCGCGTAGCTCAGCGGGAGAGCACTACGTTGACATCGTAGGGGTCACAGGTTCGATCCCTGTCGCGCCCACCATTTTCCTCTCGATCTGATCGGGACCTACGGCCACCCTCCGGGTGGCTGTTTTGCGTTTGGGGCCAGGCCCGCACGCCACATTGCAAAAGCCCTTCGGACACGACTTCGGAATCGGGCGTGCCCTCCTCGCCGGCAGCGATCGCGCCGGCCGAAGGCCGTTGACGACGGCGATCCGCAGCAGGGCGGTCCGACACCGATCGACTCCGGTCGCCGTCAGTTCGCCTGGAGGCGCCAGGCGGCGCGGCCGAATTGAGCGACGGCGGCTCCCATTTCGACCAATTTCGTCATTCGGCAACTGATTACGGTAAAAGCCGCCATGCGCTTTCAGCGATGATTTCCATCGCGGGCTTCGACCGCCGGATCATCTCGCTGCGGGGCGAACGGAAATGTCGAACCTACGAGTTGTCCCCTCCGAAACCCGCAAAATCGGACTCGGCCAGGTCCTGCTCCTGGTCACGGCCTGCGGTTGGGGCCTGAACTGGACGGTCCTGAAATTGGTCCTGCACGACTGGCCGCCCTTGTTTGCGCGCGGAAGCGCCGGCTTGCTCGGAGCCGCCGGCCTTGCCCTCATGGCGCATCTGCGCGGCGAGAGCCTGTCGATCCCGAAAGGCGCCGGCATGCCGCTCGCCTTTGCGGCCGCGATCAACGTCTTCGCCTGGATGGGATTCACGGCGCTCTCGTTGAACTGGCTCAAGGTGTCGGAGGGCGCGCTGATCGCCTATTCGATGCCGATTTGGGCGATGCTGATCGCTTGGCCCCTGCGGGGACAACGTCCCCGGGCACGTAGCGTGCTGGCATTGGCATTGGGCATTGCCGGAATCGCCGTGTTGCTGGGCGGGCCGGATTTCGACGCCGGCAAGGCCCCCGGTATCCTCTTCGGCCTCGCTGCCGCGATCCTGTTCGCTCTCGGCACGGTTCGAGCCAGCAAGCCGGTGCCGATGCCGTTCATCGCACTGACGGCTTGGCAGGTCGCGCTCGGTTGCCTGCCGATGGTCGTCCTGGGACTATGGCTGGAACGGCCGAACATCTCTGCATTGTCGCCGTCCGGCATGCTTGGCCTCGCCTATATGGCCGCGGGGCCGATGGCGGTCTGCTACCTGACCTGGTTCGGCGCCTTGCAGCGGCTACCCACCTCGGTCGCCGCCACGGCGATGCTGCTCGTCCCGATCATCGGAACGGTTTCAGCCGTCCCGCTCCTGGGCGATTCCCTCGGAATACGGGAAGCCATCGCAATCGCATTGACGCTGAGCGGGGTCGGACTGGCCCTCCGGAGCAGAGCCGGTTCCTAGAGAAGGCTGCCCCCCTCAAGGAAGGGCTGGCACCACCGGATGCGCGGCGATGCCGTGTCGAGGCTCGCGACGGCCCCCTGCCTAGCGCAGGAGGTTGAGATAGCGCTCGCGGTCCTTGACCGGCATGCTGGCCGGCAGCGGCGGCAGTTGGAAGCTCCAGGTCTCGGAGAGCGTGCGCCCGTCCAGCTCCAGCGCCGCGCGCAGTTCCGACGCCTTGGTCGAATCCTTGACCTTGACCCGGTAGGTCAGGCGCCAGCCCTGGATGGCCGGGTTGGGCTGCAGCACCGTGCCGACGATCTCGACATTGTCGTTGGCGCTGATCCGGGCGGCGACGGGTGCGTTGGCCGCGAGGTCGCGCAGCGGGCCGCCCTTGAAGTCGACGAGGAAGGCCAGCGTGCCATCCGCCGCGCGAATCAGGTTCGACTGGTAGATTTCGCCGGTGGAGCGCATCGTCTGCCAGACATGCGCCGGCCCGTCCTTGAGGATGGCGGGTTCGTCGGTCGTCCAGTGGATGCGGTAGTCGAACTGCATCGCCTGGCCGACCTCCGGCAGGGCGTCCGGCGCCCAGAAGGCGACGATGTTGTCGTTGGTCTCGTCCGCAGTCGGAATCTCCACCAGGCGGACATGCCCCTTGCCCCAGTCGTTCTGCGGCTCGATCCAGGCGCTGGGCCGCAGGTCGTAGCGGTCTTTCAGGTCCTCGTAGCGCGAGAACGCCCGGCCGCGCTGCAGCAGGCCGAAGCCTTTCGGGTTCTCGGCCGCGAAGCTGCTGATCGCCACCATCGGGGGATTGTTGAGCGGACGCCAGATCCACTCGCCATTGCCGGCATGGATGGCGAGCCCGTTGGAATCGTGGATCGCCGGGCGGAAATTGTAGGTCGGCGGCGGCTGGTTGGGACCGAACAGGAACATGCTGGTCAGCGGCGCGATGCCGAGCGCCGCCGGCGCCCCGCCGGCACGCTGGAAGATCCGCGCCTTGACGTCGAGCAGCGCGTCGGAGCCGGGCGTCAGCGTGAACTCGTAGGCGCCGGTGGCGCGCGGCGAATCGAGCAGGGCATAGAAGGTGATCGACTTGTCCTGCGGTCCAGGGCGCCGGATCCAGAACTCGCGGAAGGCCGGGAATTCCTCCGGAATCGAAAGGCCGGTATCGATGCCGAGCCCGCGCCCCGACAGGCCATAGATCTGGCCCTTGCCGATGACGCGGAAATAGCTGGCGCCCAGCACGCTCATGATCTCGTCGTCCTTACCGGGCTGGTTGACCGGATACATAATCCGGAACCCGGCCCAGCCAAGCTTGCTGGTCTGCTCGCGGTCGAAATGCAGGTCGCCGAAGTCGAAGCGTCCGGGATCGTAGGGAATCTCGCGGACCACGCCGGCGACGATCTCGTTGATCCGCACCGGCGTGTTGAACTGCATGCCCTGATGGTAGAACGACAGCTTGAACGGGGTCTCGACCTCCGACCAGGCGAAGCGGTCCCGCCGCGGCTGCATCTTCTGGTAGTCGAAGAACTGCATCTTGCTGAAGACGTCGGGCAGGTTGCTGACCGGCGCGACATAGGGGGACGCCGCCAGAACCCGGGCCCGGGCCGTCACTTCGCCGAGGCCGAACCCAGGTTTCTCCTGCGCCAGCGCGGTCCCGCAAAGCCCGAGCAGCCCGGCGACCAGCCAGCCCAGGATCGCCTGCGGAAGGGACGGACAGGCTTGCCGACGAGCAGGGCCTTCCCCGGGCGCTATCGGCGCGGATCGGGTCGAGAATAGCCGGGCCGGATCGTGATGGCCGGCCGCGGGACGGGTCGACAAGTTCACGGAAGCTCCCTTAAATACCGGATGACAGGATGGAACGCGCCCGTCCTGCCTGGCAGTGGCGCGTCCGAGCACAAATGCCCATCATGGGGACGAGGGTCAAGGAATCAGCCCTGCCGATTCGCCCCGCTTCCTCGCCCCCGCCAACCATCATCGAAGTGAACGAAAGCCAGCATGGATAATCGAAACGGTGTGCGGGTCGTCTCGGGGCGAGAGGAGGACTCTTGCTCCGGTACGGACAGGAACGGTCTGTCCCGGCGGCAGGCGCTAGGGGCGCTCGCCTCGGCCGCCGCAGCCGCCGGAATCGCCGGTGCTCCGGCGGCGGCAGCCCCGAAAAGGCCCGTCGCGCCGGCAGGTCCGGCGGCCAAGAAGGCCTTCATCGACGACCTCATCGCGCGCATGACCGTCGACGAGAAGGTCGGCCAGTTGCGGCTCATCAGCATCGGGCCCGAGATGCCCCACGCCAAGCTGGTGGAGGAAGTCGCGGCCGGCCGCATCGCCGGCTCCTTCAACACCGTCGTCCGGCGCGACAATCGGCCGCTCCAGGAAGCCGCGGTCAAGCGCAGCCGCCTGAAGATCCCGCTGTTCTTCGCCTACGACGTGGTGCACGGCCACCGCACAACCTTTCCGATCCCGCTCGGCCTGGCGGCGAGCTTCGACATGGCGGTGATCGAGCGGATGGCGCGCGTCTCGGCCATCGAGGCCTGCAACGACAGCGTCGACATGACCTTCGCCCCGATGGTCGACATCAGCCACGACCCGCGCTGGGGCCGCACTTCGGAGGGCTTCGGCGAAGACCCCTATCTCGTGTCGGAATGCGCCCGCGCCAGCGTGCGCGGCTTCCAGGGCGCCGCGCCCGACAAGCCGGATACGATCATGGCCGCGGTCAAGCACTTCGCGCTTTACGGGGCGGTCGAGGGCGGACGCGACTACAACACCGTCGACATGAGCCCGCTGCGGATGCACCAGGTCTATCTGCCGCCCTACAAGGCCGCGATCGATGCCGGCGCCGGCGGCGTCATGGTGGCGCTGAACTCCGTCAACGGCATCCCTGCGACCTCGAACGTCTGGCTGCTGCAGGACCTCCTGCGCAAGCAATGGGGTTTCAAGGGCGTCACCGTCAGCGACCACGGCGCCATCACCGAGCTGACGCGGCACGGTGTCGCGCGCGACAACCGCGAGGCGGCCAAGCTCGCGATCAAGGCCGGCATCGACCTCAGCATGGCCGACCAGGTCTATCTGGCCGAGCTGCCCGGGCTGATCGCCTCGGGCGAGATCAAGATGGCCGAGATCGACGCCCGCGTCCGCGAGGTTCTCGGCGCGAAATACGACATGGGCCTGTTCGCCGATCCCTTCCTGCGCATGGGCAAGCAGGAGGACGATCCGGCCGATGTGCGCGCCGAGGACCGGCTCCATCGCGAGCCCGCCCGCGCCATCGCTCGGGAAACCATCGTGCTCCTGGAAAACCGCAACCAGACCCTGCCGCTGAAGAAGCAGGGCACGATCGCGCTGGTCGGACCGCTGGCCGAATCCGGGCTCGACATCCTCGGAAGCTGGTCGGCGCAGGGCGTGCCGGAGCAGGCCGTCACCGTCCGCGCCGGCATCGAGAAGGCGATCGAGG
This sequence comes from Allobosea sp. 67-29, assembly GCF_001898115.1. GTDB lineage: Bacteria > Pseudomonadota > Alphaproteobacteria > Rhizobiales > Beijerinckiaceae > Allobosea. Next base: position 82,007 of record NZ_MKSQ01000026.1, read on the forward strand.
GCAAGGCACGCCTCGTCACCGCCCGCGGCGCCAACGTCCTCGACGACAAGAAGGTGGTCGACTACCTGAACTTCCTGAACTGGGACAAGCCGGAGGTCGTCCAGGATCCCCGCCCGATCGAGACGATGATCGAGGAAGCGGTCGCCGTCGCCAGGGAGGCTGACGTCGTCATCGCCGTCGTCGGCGAATTGCGCGGCATGTCGCATGAATCCTCGAGCCGGGTCAGCATCGACATGCCCGGCTCGCAGCGCCGGCTGCTGCAGGCGCTGAAGGAAACCGGCAAGCCGCTCGTCGTCGTGCTGATGAACGGGCGCCCGCTCGCCATCGGCTGGGAGAAGGACAACGCCGACGCGCTGCTGGAAACCTGGTACACGGGCACCGAGGGCGGCAATGCCATCGCCGACGTGCTCTTCGGCGACCACAACCCTTCGGCCAAGCTGCCGATCAGCTTCCCGCGCTCGGTCGGCCAGATCCCGACCTACTACAACGCGCTGCGCATCGGCCGCCCCTACACGCCGGGCAAGCCCGGCAACTACACCTCGCAATATTTCGAGGAGGAGCAGGGGCCACTCTATCCCTTCGGCTTCGGGCTGAGCTTCAGCCGCTTCAGCCTCAAGGACCTGAAGCTGTCGGCCACCCGCCTGAAGCGCGGCCAGACGCTCATCGCCGAGGCGACGTTGACCAACGAGGGCAGCTACGACGGCGCCAATGTCGTCCAGCTCTACATCGCCGACCCCTACGCCTCGATCGCCCGGCCGGTGAAGGAGCTGAAGGGTTTCCAGAAGCTCACGCTCAAGCCCGGCGAGAGCCGTGTCGTACGCTTCGAGATCGGCGAGGAGCAGCTCAAATTCATCAACGCCGACCTCAGGCAGGTGGTCGAGAACGGGCGCTTCGACGTGCAGCTCGGCCTCGATTCGCACGACGTGCTGGTGGAGAGCTTCGAGCTGGTCTGAACCGCGCGGCATCCGCCGGACGCGCTCGAACCTAGCCGGCGGGCCTTCCGCGCCGGCTCGTGGGGCTGCCTGCGGGCAGGAGACGGCCGGCGCCTGACAGGATGCTGGCGGCGAGCGCCCGCGCCGCCGCCTCGTGCGACTGGCCGCCCACGACGACGAACTCGATCGAGCCCAGCCGCGGCAGCGCCTCGGCCGGCTCGGCCTCGGCCAGCCCGGGCGGGATCAGCCGTGCCGAATGGGCGGTGACGCCGAGCCCCGCGACCGTCGCCGCGCGCAAGCCGGCGAGGCTGCCGCTCGTGCAGGCGACGCGCCAGGCCCTGCCGGCGCGCTCCAGCGTCTCGATGGCGTGGACCCGCGTGATGCTGGGCGGCGGATAGAGCACCAGCGGCACCACCGGCTGCTCGGCCAGCCGCGCCCCGGGACGGCCGACCCAGACCAGCCGCTCCTCCCAGGCCACGACACCGCGCGTGTCGCCGTTGCGGCGCTTGACGAAGATCAGGTCGAGATCTCCGGCATCATATTGCTCGTAGAGCCGGCCGCTCAGGCCGACCGTCAGTTCCAGGTCGACGGCATGATGCTGCATGGCAAACTCGGCCAGGATGTCCGGCAGTGCCGTAAAGGCGAAATCCTCCGAGACCCCGAGCCGCAACCGGCCGCGCAGCGTCGAGCCCTTGAGATAATGCTCGATCCTGCTACCGGCCTCGAGCACCTGCCGTGCGAAGGGCCGGATCGCATCGCCATCCGGCGTCGGGCGAACCTCATGGGTGTCGCGCGCCAGCAATCTGCGCCCGACGCGCCGTTCCAGCCGCGCGACGTGCTGGCTGACCGAAGATTGCCGCAGCCCGAGCTGCCGCGCCGCCTCGGTGAAGCTGAGCGTTTCGCAGACCTTGAGAAAGCTGCGCAGCAGCACGGGATCGAGCGGCCTGGGGTCGGTTTCCATGTCCATCATGTTTCATGATGATCAATATCATGTCCAGCACAGATCAAAATGAGCCGGCAATCTGCTAGGACGGCACCGGTTCTTGGAAGGAAGACGCCGGATGATCCGCCGCACGCTCGCCCGCTTCGGCATCGACCCGTATCTGCTCGCACTGCTCGGCACTGTCGCGGTCGCGATCATCCTGCCGGCGCAGGGACGCGGAGCCGTGGTCGCCAACGACGCCGTCTCCGTCGCGGTGGCGCTGCTGTTCTTCCTCTACGGCGCGCGTCTTTCGCCGAGGGCAGTGTGGGAAGGGTTGCTGCATTGGCGGCTGCAGTCCCTCGTCTTCGCCAGCACCTACCTGCTGTTTCCGGTGCTCGGCCTGGGCCTGACGCGGGCCTTCGGCGGCTGGCTCTCTCCCCCGCTGATCCTGGGCCTGATGTTCGTCTGCGTGCTGCCCTCCACCGTGCAGTCCTCGATCGCCTTCACCTCGATCGCGCGCGGCAATGTCGCCGCTGCGCTGTGCAGCGCCTCGGTCTCGAACCTGTTCGGCATGGTGGTGACGCCGCTGCTCGTCATGCTGCTGCTCGATTCGAAAGGCGTCGGCTTCAGCGGCGCGGCGATGGAGAGCATCGCCCTCCAACTGCTGCTGCCCTTCGCGGTCGGCCAATGCCTCAGGCCCTGGATCGGAAGCTTCCTGCAACGCTACAAGTCGGTGATCTCGCTCGTCGACCGTGGCTCGATCCTGCTAGTGGTCTACGACGCCTTCAGCGAGGGCATGGCGGCCGGCATCTGGTCGCAGGTCACCGTGAGCGATCTCGTCATGGTCGTTCTGCTCGACATGGCTCTCCTCGCCGCCGTCCTCGCGATCACCACGATCGTCAGCCGCCGTCTCGGCTTTTCCAAGGAGGACGAGATCGTGATCGTCTTCTGCGGTTCCAAGAAGAGCCTGGCCAGCGGCATTCCCATGGCCAACATCCTGTTTCCGGGCCAGGCGCTCGGCCTCATCGTCCTGCCGCTGATGCTGTTCCATCAGATCCAGCTGTTCGCCTGCGCGACGCTTGCGCAGCGCTATGCGCGCCGCCCCGTCGAAGCGCGCCCGGAGCCGGAGCCGCGCACCGTTCTCGGCTCTGCCGAGGCTTGATGCGGTTTCGCGGGCTTTTTTGCCTCCCCGAGGGAACAGCCGCGCGTCAGCCTTGTTGATCCTGCGCCTGCCCTTACATGAAGGGGAGCTCGAATCGACATCGAGCCGCCCTTCGATCTGGGGCGCGATGGAGACGCAGGCGAGGTCTGGCGCGCTTCCGGCCGCCCTCGCCGGGTGCCTCCAGCAACAAGCCGCACCGGCCGCCCCCGGGCGTGCGGCGGGATGGCGGTGGACCGCCAGCGGTGGTCCGTCCGTCAGGAAAGACGGAGGATCTGCATGACCCTGAACGAGAAATCCCAACGCGAGATTCGCAAGATCGCCTACGCGATCTGGATGAAGGAAGGGCAGCCGGAGGGCCGCGACCGCGAGCATTGGGAAGCGGCCAAGGAACTCTGGGCCTTCCGCAGCCACAACCATGCCCTCCCCGACGAGGAGGACGAGGTCAAGGCCGCCGCGCGCGGCAAGCAGTCAGAACACGGCCGCCCGATGTAGCGGTCGCAAGACGAGAACCGGCCTCACCCTGCAGGGTGCCTCGCGAAGAAGGGCCGGGCGTCGATACGGGTCAGGGGCAGGCGTAACCGCCGGGCGTCGCCATGCAGCGCGCTCCGGTGGGCAGGATGAGCGCGCCGCCGCGATCCCGGCGGACATAATCACCGTTCGGCAACCGGAAGCCACCGGTCGGGTCGGGCGTGACGCGCGTTCCGTCGGGGAGCACCAGCTGGCCGCCGTCGCGGAGGATCTGCTTCGCGGCCCCCGTCTGCGCGACAGGCGTAGGGACTGGCCGGCTGGAAACACAGCCTGAAATGAACAGCGCGATGGCGCCGAGCGAAATGGATGTCTTGATCATAGCCTCACCTTTGCCGCGCCGATGAGCAGTGGAAGAGCGATGGCGGTCAAGCCGCCATCGCTCGATCATGGGGAGGCAGGGTCGCGCCCGGAGGGTGCGCCTGCGCACGTGGCATCGGGCCGTTACCGGATCAGTACACCCAGCGACAGACGCGAACCGGACGGCCGAAGCGATTGCGCCGAACCGTGCAGACCTGGCGGCGCGGGCGGCGACGATGCCGATAGTACTGGGCCTGCTCGATCGGAGTTCCGTCGGGAAGGGTCGTCGCCTTCTCGGAGGGCGTTGCCCCCAGCGCCGGAGCGGCGGCGCCGAGCGCCGCGGCATCGGCCTTGCCGGAGATGGCGACGGTGGCCGCGCCGGCGGAGAGGGCGAAAAGCCCCAGCAGGAAAGAGCGTCGTTCCATGAAACGTTTCTCCAATCGAATCGAATAGGCCCGGTCGAATCAAACAAGACGAGGCTATGGCCCAAAACGGCCCAGCAACAAGAATGTTTCGTTAACGTGCGCGCTTCGATGGACAGACCCTGCACCCGCAAGGTGACAATGCGTTGAATTCCATCCGTGGGCACCGGCTGAATTTGCCGGGCAAATCATGATCTTGCGCGTCGGACGGAGGCGACGCAAGGCGACTGGCGCCGCGCAGCGTCCGCCCATGCGAATCCTTGACGCTCCGCGCTCGGGACGGCGCCCGCGAAGGGTAGAGGAGGCCTGCTGCGCGCCGGATCGATCCTTCCTGACCCCGCGGAGAGGCGCTTCTAGACCGCCGGCGGCGTGCCGTGCGTGTGGAAGCTCTCGATCGTCTTGAGCCCCCAGGCTTGCCCTTTCTTCCGCTCGGTCTCGGTCCAGGTCACGGTCTGCCAGTCCGGATCGAGGATAAGCCGCGCGCCGGCATTGGCGATCTCGACGCGGTTGCCGGCGGGTTCGTAGACATAGAGGAAGAAGGTCTGCTGCACCGCGTGCTTGTGCGGCCCGGTCTCGATGAAGACGCCGTTCTCCAGGAAGAGATCGGCCGCCTCCAGAATGTGCTCACGCTGGTCGACGGCATAGGTGACATGGTGGAAGCGCCCCTGCGCCGGCATGTGGTCGCGGGTGTAGGCGATGTCGTAGCTCTTGTTGTTGACCGTGAACCAGCATCCGCCGACCTCGCCCGAATCCAGCACGATCTGCTCGGTGATGCGGCTGCCCAGCGCCTTCGGCATGAACTCGCGGATCGCGGCGACGTCCTGCGCCAGCAGGTTGAGATGATCGAGCCGGCGCACGGCGCAGCCGCGGCCGTGATTGCGCTGCGCCTGGTTCTTCAGCGCCGGCCGCTCGCTTTCGGGCGCCCGATATTTATGCGTGTCGAAATAGATCTCGAAGACATGGTTGTCGGGATCGCGGAAGCGATAGGCCCGGCCATGGCCGAGATCGCCCTCGCTCCAGCCGATGCCGGCGCCCATCGCCTCTATCGCGGCGACGCGGCGCAGCAGCCCCGCCTCGCTCGACGCGCGATAGCCGATATGGCCGACGCCGGTGGTGCTCGACGCCGTGAGTTTCAGCGTGTGGAACTCGTAGTCGTCCCAGGCACGCAGATAGACCGAGTCGCCCTCGCGCCCACTCTCCGTCAATCCGAAGATGTTGACGAAGAAGTCGAGGCTGGCTTCCGGCTTGTTGGTGAAGAGCTCGACATGGCCCAGATGGGCGATGTCGAAGCAGGGCTCCGCACTCATCCCCAGACTTCCTTGGCCACTTCGAGAATGCGCGAGAGCTTGGCCCATTGCTCGTCCTCGGCCAGCACATTGCCTTCCTCGGTCGAGGCGAAGCCGCATTGCGGCGACAGGCAGAGCTGCTCCAGCGGCGCGAACTTGGCGGCCTGCTCGATGCGGCGCTTGAGATTGTCCTTGCTCTCGATCTCCCCGAACTTGGAAGTGACGAGGCCGAGCACGACCTGCTTGTCGCCCTTGGGCAGGAAGCGCAACGGCTCGAAGCCGCCCGAGCGGTCGTCGTCCCACTCCATGAAATAGCCGTCGACATCGATCTGGTTGAAGACCATGTCGGCCACCGGCTCATAGCCGCCCGACGCGATGAAGGTCGATTTGAAGTTGCCGCGGCAGGTATGGGTGGTGATCTGCATGTCGGCCGGCTTCGCCTTCAGCGCGGCGTTGAGCACGTCGCGATAGACGAAGATCAGCTTGTCCGGATCGTCGCCGCGCTCGGCCAGCATCTTCCGCTGCTCGGGATCGCAGAAATAGGACAGGCTGGTGTCGTCGAGCTGCAGATAGCGGCAGCCGGCGTCGTAGAAGGCCTTGATCGCCTTGGCGTAGGCCTTGCCCAGGTCCTCGTAGTAATCCTCCATCCTCAGATAGGCGCTCGGGTCGATTGCCTTCCGCCCGCCGCGGTAATGCAGCATGGACGGGCTCGGGATGGTCATCTTCGGCACGCGGCTGGTCACCGAAGCCAGGAATTTGAAATGGGCGAGATGCGGATGGTCCGCCGGGAAGTCGAGCTTCCCGGTGACCCGGATGCCGTGCCCCTTGGTGGCCACGCCCTTGAACTGGATGCCGGCGTCGGTCTCGTAGGTGGTGACGCCGGTCAGGCCGTCGAGGAAGTCGAAATGCCAGAACGCCCGGCGATACTCGCCGTCGGTCACGGCCTGCAGCCCGACCTCCTCCTGCTTCCTGACGAGCTTCCTGATCTCCTCGTCTTCGATCTTGGTCAGCTCGGCCTGCGCCATCTGCCCGGCAGCGACCTTGGCGCGCGCGTCCTTGACCGGCGCGCTGCGCAGCAGGCTGCCCACCATGTCTCCCCGGAACGGCGGCTTTGTCCTCTGAGTCATGCTGTTTCCTCCTGGTTCTTGCTGGTCAGGTCGCGGCGGCGAGGCCGAGATGGTGTTCGAGCCGCTCGGGCTCGGCGATGAGCGTCGCGCTGCGCTCGGCGAGGACCACGCGGCCGCGTTCGAGCACGATCGCATCGTCCGTCAGTTCGAGGATCTTGCGCGCATGCTGCTCGATCACGATGGCTGAAATCCCCTCCTCGCGGAACAGGGCCTTCAATGCCCTCAGCAGTTCCTCGACGATGATCGGCGCCAGCCCTTCGGTCGGCTCGTCGAGCAGCAGCAGCTTCGGGTTCAGCATCAGCGCCCGGCCGATCGCCAGCATCTGCTGCTCGCCCCCGGAAAGCTGGTTGCCGAGATTGGTCTTCCGCTCGGCCAGCCGCGGAAACATGCGGAAGACGCGGGCCACGTCCCAGGGTCCCGGCCGCGCGACCGCGGTCAGGTTCTCGAGCACCGTCAGCGACTTGAAGATGTTGCGCTCCTGCGGCACCCAGCCGATGCCGGCATGCGCCCGCTGTTCGGGCGAGGCGGTCGAGAGATCGCGCCCGGCCAGCACGATCCGCCCGCCGCGCCGGCGGGTCACGCCGATGATGCTGTTGACCAGCGTCGTCTTGCCGACGCCGTTGCGGCCGAGCAGCGCCAGCGAGTGCCCTGCCGCCAGCGAGAGGTCGATGTCGAACAGCACCTGCGCCTCGCCATAGCCGGCGCTCAGCCGCTCGATCGTCAGAAGCGTCGGCTGCGAAGCGTCAGACATGGGCATCCTCGCCGAGATAGGCCTCGCGAACGGCGGCATTGCGCGCCATCTCCTCCGGCGTCCCCTCCGCCAGCACGCGGCCGTTGACGAGCACGGTGATGCGCGTGGCGAAGCGGAAGACGACGTCCATGTCGTGCTCGATCAGCAGTACGGAAACGTCGGCGGGCAGGTCGGCGACCGTCCGCATCAGCTCGCGACGCTCGGCCTCCGGCACACCGGCCGCGGGCTCATCGAGCAGGAGCACGGAGGGCCGCGCGGCGAAGGCGGCGGCGATCTCGATCTGGCGCTGCTTGCCATAGGGCAGCGTCGCGATTGTCCGGTCCATGATGTCGTCCAGCCGGAAGCGGCTCAGGATGTCCGCGACCTGGCTCACGAGCTCCGTGTCGCGGTCGAGCGTGCGGAACAGGTGGCTGCCGCGCCCGAGGCGTTCGGAGATGACGAGTGCGATCATCTCCAGCGGCGTCATGGTCGCGAAAAGCTGGTTGATCTGGAAGGTGCGCGCCAGGCCGCGCTTCACCCGCGCCTCGCGCGGCAACCCCGTGATGTCCTCGCCCATCAGCGCGATGCGGCCGGAACTCGGCTTCAGCACGCCGGTCAGCTGATTGACGAAGGTGGTCTTGCCGGCGCCGTTCGGGCCGATCAGCGCGTGGCGCGCCCCTTTCGCCAGCGTGAAGTCGACATGGTCGGTCGCCGTGATCCCGCCGAAGCTCTTGACGAGGTCGAAGGTCTGGAGCGCGGCGCTCATCGGACGGCCCCCTTGCGAACGGCGGAGAGGCGCCCGGCGACGCCCTTGACCACACCGTGGATGATCTCGCGGCCTCCCAGCACGAAGAGAACGAGGAAAAGCCCGATCCAGAACATCCAGTATTGCGGCGTGAAGCTCGCGATCGCATCCTGTAGCAGCTTGAAGACGATCGCGCCGACGAGACCGCCGTAGAGATAGCCCGCGCCGCCGATGATCAGCACCAGCATCAGGTCGGCCGAGCGGTGGAAATCGAGCACGTCGAGCGAGACGAACTGGGTGGTCTGGGCCAGCAGCGCTCCGGCCGCCCCGGCATAGGCGGCGGCAAGCGTGTAGGCGGCGGCGAGACGCCGCGCATTCGGCACCCCCGACGCCGCGGCGCGCAACGGGTTGTCGCGGATCGCGCGCAGGGACAGGCCGAAGGGCGAATGCACCACCCGCCGCGCCACCAGAAACAGCACGAAGAGCACGCTGAGCGAATAGAGATAGGCCGTGCGGCCGAAGATGTCGAAATCGAACAGGCCGAGCACCGGCCCCATCGCGACGCCCTGCAGGCCGTCGGCGCCGCCCGTCAGCCAGCCCAGGGAGTTGGCCAGCTCGTAGACGATCAGCGCGACGCCGAGCGTGATCATGAGGCGGGTCAGATCGCTGCCGCGCAGCACCAGCGGGCTGGTCAGGAGGCCGAGCATCGCTCCGGCGCTCATGCCCGCCAGAAGCCCGGCAACCGGATCGCCGCCGACATGCTTCGCGAAGAGCCCCGCAGCGTAGGCGCCCATGCCGAGGAAGGCGGCATGCCCGAGCGAGACGATGCCGGCATAGCCGAGGATGAGGTCGAGCGAGAGCGCGAACAGCGCAAGGATCGCGATCTCGTTGAGAAGCAGCAGCTGGCTCGGCAACAGGACGAAGGCGGCAAAGGCCAACAGCCAGAAGGCGAGCTCGGCCGGGTGCCAGCGTCGCCCGGCATAAAGGGCGTGCCCGACGCGGCTCTCGAAGCTTCGCGCCGTCATGTCCGCGCCCTCGCGAACAGCCCGTGCGGGCGGGTGATCAGCAGCGCGACCATCAGCGCGTAGATGATGAAGGCACCGATCTCGGGGACGAGATACTTGCCGACGACGTCGGCGACGCCGAGCAGCATGGCGGCGAAGAACGGCCCGGTGATGCTCGAGGTGCCGCCGACGGTGACGACGATGAGGAAATAGATCATGAATTTCAGCGGAAAAGTCGGGTCGAGGCCCATGAGTTCGATGCCGAGCGCTCCACCCAGCCCGGCCAGGCCGCAGCCCAGTGCGAAGGTCAGCGCGAAGAGCCGGTTGACCGGGATGCCGAGCCCTCTCGCGACGCGGGCATCGTCCACCGCCGCGCGCAGGCGGCTGCCGAAGCGGGTGCGCGTGAAGCCCCATTGCAGCGAGAAGGCCAGCAGGCCGCAGATCGCGATGACGAACAGGCGGTAGCGGCCGATGCCGATGCCGGCGATCTCGAAGCGCCCCTGCAGCCAGCCAGGCAGGTGGATGAACTGCTGGCCGGAGCCCATCAGCCAGTCGGTGCCGGCAACCGCCATGAACACCAGCCCGATCGAGAACATCACCTGGTCGAGATGGCTCTTGGCGTACATCGGCCGGTAGATCAGCCGCTCCAGCGCGATGCCGACCAGCGCCGCCGCGAGGAAGGCGAGTGGCAGGCTCGCCAGGAACGGCACTCCCAGCCGCTGCATCGCCTGCACCGCGACATAGCCGCCGAGCATCGCGAAGGCGCCGTGCGCGAGGTTGACGAAGTTCATCAGCCCCATCGTCACGGACAGCCCGCAGCCGAGGACGAACAGCACCATTCCATAGGCGATGCCGTCGAAGAGGATGGTCAGCATGGGCGTCGAGCCGCCGCGGTCGGACGTTCGGCCGTCACTTCCGGGCTTTCACCGGGTCCTTGACGTCCTTGATCGTCGCGAACTCGACATTGTACAGCTGCGAGCCGACCTTCTCGGTCTTGCGGACGTAGATGTTCTGGATGATGTCGCGGGTGTCGGGGTCGATCTTCACCGGCCCGCGCACGCTCTCCCAGGAGGCGCCCTTCATCGCCGCGATCAGCTTGTCGCCGCTCGCGTCGCCCTTGGTGCTTTCGAGGGCTTTCGCGATCAGGTGCATGCCGTCATAGCCGCCGACCGCCATGAAATTCGGCCGCATGCCGGGATTGGCCTTCTCGAAAGCCGCGACGAAGGCCTTGTTGGCCGGGCTGTCATGGGCTGCCGAGTAATGGTGGGTTGTGATCGCACCGAGCGCGACGTCGCCGATGCCCTCGAGGATGTCGTCGTCGACCACGTCGCCGGTGCCGATCAGCTTCACGCCGGCCTTGTCGAGGCCGCGCTCGACGAACTGCTTCATGAATTGCGCGCCTACGCCCGACGGCACGAAGACGAAGAGCGCATCGGGCTTGGCCTCGGAGACGCGCTGCAGGAACGGAGCGAAATCGGGATTGCGCAGCGGGATGCGGACGCTCTCGACCGTTCCGCCGGCCGCCTTGAACTTGGCCGCGAAGGAGGTTTCGGCATCGATGCCCGGCCCGTAGTCGGTGACCACGGTGAAGACCTTCTTGATCCCGTTCTTGGCCGCCCAATCGGCCATCGGCTCGGCAGCCTGCGGCAGGGCGAAGGAGGTGCGCACGATATAGGGCGAGGCCTCGGTGATCGAGGACGTCGCAGCCGCCATCACGACCTCCGGCACCTTGGCCTGCGTCGCGATCTGCGCGGTCGCCATCGCGAGCGGCGTCAGACCGAAGCCGGCGAGCACCGCGACCTTGTCGTTGACGACCAGTTCCTGCGCCAGCCGGCGCGTCTGGTCGGCATTGCCCGCATCGTCCTTCAGGATGACCTCGAGCTTGCGCCCGCCATGGCTGGCGCCTTCCTGTGCCAGGAAGAGCTTCACCGCCGCGTCGATCTGCTTGCCGGTCGAGGCGAAGGGGCCGGTCATCGGCAGGATCAGGCCGATCTTCACCGGCTCCTGCGCCAGTGCGTACCCGCTCGTGGAGGCGGCCAGCGCCAGCCCGAGCATGCCACCGAGAAGCGTCCTGCGATGCGTCATTGCCGTTCCCTTTCCCCAGAAATTGGCTCTCTTGAGAGGCCTGTTCTTCGTCTCAATCGTCGTCGCGATAGACGAGGCCCGCTTTTGCGAGCCCTTCCCGCATAGCGTACATGTCCAGTCCGAGTTCGCCAGAGGCCAGACGCCTGCGCTTGTCCTCCTCGCTGGCCTCGCGCTTGCGGCCGGCGGCCGCCACCGTCTCGGCCTCCAAACGCGGCACCACCACGACGCCGTCGTCATCGGCGACGATCGCGTCGCCGGGGTGGACCAGCGCCCCGGCGCAGACCACCGGCACGTTGACCGCACCCAGCGTCGCCTTCACCGTCCCCTTGGCCGAGATCGCCCGCGACCAGACCGGGAAGCCCATCTCGGTCAGCACGCGCACGTCGCGGACGCCGGCATCGATGACCAGCCCTACGCCGCCGCGCGCCTTGAGCGAGGTCGCGAGCAAATCGCCGAACATGCCGTCGGTATTGTCGGTGGTGCAGGCGACGACGAGCACGTCGCCCGGCTGCACCTGCTCGATCGCGACATGGATCATCCAGTTGTCGCCGGGTTGGGCGAGCACGGTGACCGCCCCGCCGGCGATCTGCGCGCCGGCATAGATCGGCCTCATATAGGGCTTCATCAGCCCGCTCCGGCCCATCGCCTCATGCGTCGTGGAGACGCCGAGCTCGCGGAGATCGGCCACCGCCGCCGCTGCCGGGCGCTTCCTGGTCCGGATCACGACGGGGTTCATGCCAGCGTCTCCAGCGCTTCCGGGAAGAGGCGCTGATAGGCCTCGCCATAGGTCATCGCCTTGCCCGAGTTGCGCCCCCCCTGCATGCCGCGGTTCAGCGCGACGCGGGTGTAATATTCCCAGAGATGCTTCTGTGCGGCGAGGATCTCGAAGGCCTTGCGCTTCTGCTCCCAGACCTCGTCGATGTTGAGGATGACGTTCGGCTTGAAGTTGCACTGCTCGGGCTGGTGCGGCTCGAACAGGAAGACCGGCGGGGCGGCATAGGCGCGGCCGGGATCGGGCTTGTGCCCCGCCGCCTGCGCGATGATGCGCGCCTCCTGGGCGAAGCGCGTCGCCTCCGGATGGTCGACATTGTAGGGGTCTTCCAGCGCATGCGTCAGCACGAAGCTGGGGTTGAGCTCGTGGAAGATGTCGATGGCGCGTTCCAGCATGGCGGGCGTCGTCCGCAGCGGATAATCCCCCGCATCCATGAACTCGATCTCCGCCCCGAGCAGGTTGGCCGCCGCCTGCGCCTCCTCCCGGCGCTGCGCCTTGACGTCCTCCATCCGGACGCCCGCCTTCTTCCAGGCGAACTGGCTCTCGCCGCGCTCGCCATAGGACAGGCACAGGATCTTCACGCGCATCCCGCGCCTGGCGTGCAGCGCGATGGCACCGCCCGCCCGCCAGACGAAGTCGCCGGGATGCGCGGTGATCACCAAGCCGGTCTTGTGCGCATTCGCCATGGGCTTTCGGTCCTCTCGTCTCATTCGGCCGCATCGCGGGCCGGGCCCGCATGCGCCGCCATCATGCTCGCCGGCACGAAGGCGCGGCCGTCCATCAGGATGCGCGCGGTCCGCAGAAGGCCCGCCCGCTCGATCGCCGGCTGCTCGGCCGTTCCACCGACCGTCAGCGTCACCGTGAACTCGCCGGTCGGATGCTCGACCGAGAGCGAGCGCTCCCGTCCCTCCGGCATCACGGCGACGGACGCGGCGGGCGACCCCGGCAGCGCCGCCGCCGTCGCCACGGTCACCGCGGCGAAGACGCCGATCGAGGCGTGGCACTCATGCGGGATGAAGCTGCGCGTGCAGATCGAACCGCCCGCCTGCGGCGGCGCCACGAGCGCGATCTTCGGTACCACCTTCTTCGCGACGTCGCCGAGTTTCATCAGCGGCCCGGCGGCGAGGCGGATGTGCTCGATCCGCGCCTTCAGTTCCGTATCCCTGTCGAGCGCCTCGCGCGTCTCGTAGCCGGTGCGCCCGACATCCGCGGCCCGCATCACGATCACCGGCATGCCGTTGTCGATCAGCGTGCAGGGTACGCCCTCGATCACGTCGACGACGTTGCCGGTCGGAAGAAGCGAACCGCAGACCGAGCCCTCGGCATCGAGGAAGCCGATATCGATCGGCGCCGAGGTGCCCGGCACGCCGTCGATGCGTGCGTTGCCCTCGGCGCTCGCCTCACCGTCGGGCGTGTCCATGGTGAGATCGGCGATCGTGCCGGTGTTGATCGTGCGGACGCGCACGGTGGTCCGCGCCCCCTTCGCCTGGACGAGTCCGCGCGCCAGCGCGAATGGGCCGATGCCGGCCAGGATGTTGCCGCAGTTCGGCGTCGTATCGACCTGGGCCGTCTCGATCCCGACCTGCGCGAACAGGAAGTCGACGTCGCAGCCCGGTTCGTCCGAACGCGAGACGATCGCGACCTTGCTGGTCAAAGGATGCGCGCCGCCGAGCCCGTCGACCTGCCGCTTGTCGGGCGAGCCCATCACCGCCAGCAGGAAGGCGTCGCGCGCAGCGATGCCAACCGGCAGGTCGTCGCGGAGGAAGTAGGCTCCCTTCGAGGTGCCGCCGCGGATCAGCATGCAGGGAACGCCGACCTGTCCCATCGCCCTACTCCGCCGCCTTGATGCCGGCGCGCGTGATCACATCGCGCCAGAGCGTCAGCTCCGAGGCGATCAGTTGGCCGAAGCCGTCCGGCGTTTCCGGCCGCGCGATCGCACCGTCACGGGCAAGCGCCGCGGCGAAATCGGGCTGGCTCAACGACGCATTGATCTCGCGATTCAGCCGGTCGACGATCGCGCGCGGCGTCTTCGCCGGGGCGACCACGCCATACCATTGCACGGCCTCGAAGCCGGGCAGCCCCTCTTCCGCGAGGGTCGGCAGCTCGGGCGCGAAGCCGACGCGCTCGCGGCTGGCGACGCCGAGAACCCGGAGCTGCCCGCCCTCGGCGAGCGGCAGCACCGCTGGGCCGCCGGTCAGCGTGAACTGGACGTTGCCCGCGACGAGATCGTTCACCGACGGCGCGGTCCCCCGATACGGGACATGCACGGCATCGATCCCGGCGCGATAGGCCAGATAGGCCGTCGCGATATGGGCGGCGCTGCCCTGGCCGCCGGAGCTGTAGTTCAGCTTGCCGGGATTCGCCTTGGCGTAGGCAATGAACTCTCCGAGCGTCCTGGCCTGGAGCTTCGGGTTGATCGCCAGAATGTTGGGCACCATCGCCACGAGCGCGACCGGCTGGAAATCCTTGACCGGATCATAGGGCACGCTGGGATAGAGCGAGGGCGCGAAGGCGAGCGTGCCGATATGGCCCATCATCAGGGTATGGCCGTCCGGATCGGCTTTCGCGACCTGGCCCGCCGCCGTCATTCCGCCGGCGCCCGGCCGGTTCTCGATGACGAAGCCCTTCCCCGGGATGACCTGCTCGAGCTTGTGAGCGATCAGGCGCGCCAGCACGTCGGTGCTGCCGCCCGGCGTGAACGGCACGACCACGCGGATGACCTGGCTTGGCCAGCCCTGCTGAGCCCGCGCCGGTGCGAAAGCGGCGGCCCCCATGGTGGCGAAGCCGGCGAGAACGGAGCGGCGGTCGGGCTGCATCAGAATTCTCCCCGGGGACGTGCGCCGCGCTGCTGGGCGTCGGCGACCGCGCTGGCCAGCCCCGGCGCGAGACCCGCCACGGCGAGCATCTCCGCCGCCTCGCGCATCTCGGCCGCGCGCCGGACTCCATGGGTGGCGACGCGCTCGCGCATATCCGCGGCGAGCGCGTGGAAATCGATCGAGGGGAAGGTCGCGCGCAGGCTGGCAAAGACGGGATCCTTGACGTCCCAGGCCTCGCAGGCGGCGGCGCAGTCCACCATCAGCGCCTCCAGGCCCTTGATGACGATGGAACGGCACAGCTTCATCGCGGAGGCGCGGCCGAAGACGTCGGAGACCGGCGTCATGTTCATGCCCAGCCGGTTCAACGTCTCGGCTGCGGCTTGCGCCCTCGGCCCTCCGGCAAGGATCGCGACGCCGAGGCCGGGCTTCAGCACGGGGGCCATCACGGCCGCCTCGACATAGTCCGCGCCGCTCGCCATGACGGCCGCCGCCGCCCGCTGCTTCGTCGAGGGTGCGGCGGAGTTGACGTCGACGAAGATCTGGCCGGGCCGCAGCCAGCCGGCGGCCTCCCGCGCCACGGCTTCGGCACGGTCCGCGGTGACGGCCGAGAACACGAACCCGGCCCCGGCGCAGGCCTGTTCGGCCGTCGCGGCCCGGGTCACCCCGATCTCGGCGGCAGCGGCCTCCAGCCGGCGGCCGGCCTCCTGATCGAAGAGCAGGTCGAAGGCGCGGATTCCGTCCACGCCGTTGGCGTGGAGGTCGCGCGAAAACCGCTGGCCGACCTCGCCGAACCCGATGAACGCGATCGCGGCTGTTCCAGCCATCGTCGCCACTCCCTGTGCGTTTCTTCCCGCAGCAAGGGTGGAGCAGCGTCATTCTCTCATCAAATGATAAGAATGCAGGGATTGATTACTTTGATTCATCGCGTCGTGGCGCGACGCTGCGTTTCAGCGCCTGGCTCAGCAAGGACAGCAGGTCCCGCGCCGGAGCGCGCAGCGGCACGGTCTTCCGCGTGATGATGCCCAGCGTGCGCGTCACGCTCGGCGAGCGCAGCGGCACCGCCACCAGGTCCCCTGCATCGACCACGTCGAGCGCCAGCTGCGGCACGATCGCGTAGCCGATGCCGGACCGCACCAGGCTCACGGCGGTGACGACCCGCTGCACCTCGTAGCGCCAGCTCAACGTCTCGCGTCGCGCGCCCAGCGCGTCGTCGAGCAGGATGCGGTTTCCGGTTTCGGCGCTGATCCGCACCAGCGGCTCGTCCTGGAGCTGCGCCCAGGTCAGTGACGAGGCCCCGGCGAGCGGCATCCGGCGATGGCTGACGAGCACGAAAGGCTCCTTCACCACGGGCTTGAGCTCCAGGTCCCAGCGATTGGCCGCCACGATGGTGACCCCGAACTCCGCCTCTCCGGACTGGACCTTGTCGGCGATCTCGGAGGCGGAGTTGTCGTGAACCCGGACGCCGACGCCGGGATGGCGTTTCGCGAAAGCCGCGATGACGGCCGGCATGCAATGGGCCGCCACCGTGGGGAGGCAGCCCACGGAGACCTGCGCATCGCCCTCCCTGCGGTCGACCCGGACCTCGTCGAGCGCGAAGCCGAGATCCTCGAAGATGCGCCGTGCGCGCGGCAGCAGCGTCGTGCCGGCCGCGGTCAGCGAGACCTGCCGGGTGGTGCGCAGGAAAAGCGGCGTGCCGAGCGCTTCCTCGAGCTTGCGGATGCGGTGGCTCAGCGCCGTCTGCGACAGGTTGAGGTGCGAGGCCGCCGCCCGGAAGCTGCCGCGCTCGGCGATGCTGACGAAGGCCTGGAGCCCGAGGACGTCAACCCGCATGCGGACGCCCGGCACCGCAACCAGCGACAGGCGGGCGCGATGCATGAAGAGCCTTCAGCCGCTCTGCGCAACGGAACTGTCCTGCCACGGCACGGTCGCCTTTCCACGAAGCACCGTTCGACCATAGCAGGAAACCGCGCCGCGACCCCATCGCATGACGAGGCGGCTGGCCGTCATCCCAACCCCATCCCGGCGCAACCGTCGGGGCATGAAGCGCTGCAGCCCGGATCAGCGCGGGCGGCAGCGGGACCAGCTGAGCGGGATCACGTTGGAAGGAGCCGCCTTCTTCGGGCGAACCGGCCCGGCCTGCACCCTGCTCAGGTCGACCAGCGCTTCCTCGATGGCCTTCCGCAAGGTCTCGTCCGCGGATGTGCGGCCGGTCAGGCAAAAGAATGCACTGAGGAGATGGACGATGCACTCGTCATAATTCGAGTTGGAACGTGCGCTACGGCGCTGCAACGACATGGTGGCCCCACACGGTACAAACTGTTTCAATTCGGGCCGGCATAGGCATAGCGGGCATGGCGGCAGCAATTTCCCGGCCAGCCGCCTCCATGGTGGACCCAAACCGGCGCCGCCGGGGAACCTCGGCCCGCCCCGGCGGTTGACGGGGGCGTTGCGCTTCGCGCTCACCAACCTTCAGGGGGGATTCATGCCATCCCGTCGCACGGCTCTCGGGCTGTTGATCGGCGCCTGCGCTCTCGGGGCGCGGCCTTCCGCCTCGCAGCCGGCGGACGGAGCGCCCAAGGCCTTCGGCTATGAAGACGTCGTGCGGCAGGCGCGGGCACTTGGCGAGCGCCCTTTCGATCCGGGAGGAGCCTCGATTCCGCCGGAGCTGTCGAAGCTGACCTATGACAGCTACCGCGAAATCCGCTTTCGCCGGGACAAGGCGCTCTGGCGCGACGGCGAGTCCGATTTCCGGCTGCTGCCCTTCCATCTCGGCTTTCTGCACGACAAGCCGGTGCAGCTCTACGTCATCAGCCGCGGGGCGGCCGTGCCGGTGCCGTTCACCACGGGCCTGTTCGAATATGGCAAGGTTCCGGTGCCGAAAGGGCTTTCTCCCTCGCTCGGCTTCGCCGGATTCGCCGTCACGACCAATCTGAACGATCCCAAGGTGCAGGACGAGGTCATTTCCTTCCTCGGGGCGAGCTATTTCCGCGTGCTCGGGCGCGGCCATCGCTATGGGCTCTCGGCCCGCTCGCTGGCGCTGGATGTCGGCGGCGAAAAGCCCGAGGAATTTCCCTTCATGCGCGCGCTATGGGTCGAGGAACCATCCCGCGACACCACCGAACTCGTCATCTATGCGCTGCTCGATTCCCCCTCGGTCGCCGGTGCCTATCGCTATGTCGTCAGCCCCGGCCGGGAAACCCGCGTCGAGATCACCGCGACGATCGTCCCGCGCCGCGTGATCGAGCGCATCGGGATCGCGCCGCTGACCTCGATGTTCCAGGCCGGCGAGGGAGACCTCGCCCAGCGTTCCGACTTCCGACCGGAAGTCCACGATTCCGACGGGCTGATGCTCCACAGCGGACATGGCGAATGGATCTGGCGCCCGATCCGCAATCCCAAGACCCTGCGCATATCGAGCTTCGGCGACCGGAATCCGCGCGGCTTCGGCCTGATGCAGCGCGATCGCGCCTTCAGCAGCTATCAGGATCTGGAGGCGCAGTATCATCGCAGGCCGAGCTACTGGATCGAGCCGCATGGGGACTGGGGCGAGGGCCGGGTCGACCTCATCGAGATCCCCACCGACACCGAGGCGTTCGACAACATCGTGGCTTGCTGGACGCCGAAGGAGCCCTTGCCCATCGCCCAGCCGGCCGAATTTCGCTATCGGCTCTCCGCCATGTCGGCGACCTGGGATCTGCACCCCTATGCCCAGGCGCAGCAGAGCTTCAATGGCTCGGATGTGGAAGACGAACGTGCCGACGGGCGCGGCAGGAAGCGCTTCATCGTCGATTTCGCGGGTGGTGACCTCGCCTACTATCAGCACGATCCGGACAGGCTGGAACTGGTCGCGACGACGACCGCCGGCGAGATCGCCTCGAAGATCCTGATGCTGAACCCGCCGCTCGCCGGTGTCCGCGCCATCGTCGACGCCACCCTGCCCGACGGCCAGTCTGCGGAACTGCGCATGTTCATCAGGTCGCGCGCACGCACCCTGAGCGAAACCTGGACGGCGACCTGGTCGGTCCCGCCCGGCGATGGTGCCCCCGAGCCGCTATCGCGAAACTAGTCCGGCGAAGCCGGGCCGATACCGTCCAACACCTTGCATGGCGCGGGATCAGAGATAGCGGATGCCCGGATGGCGGCCCGGGTCGAAGGCCTGCCCCGGTGCGAGGGTGGAGACGAGAATGGCCGGCAGCGGCGTCGTCAGGACGATCTGCCAGGCCATCTGTCCACGCGGATATCCGTGCGGATCGGCTCGATGCTCCGGCTTCAACCGCAGGCCGTCGGGAAGCGAGCTATAGCCGCGCACCTCGAACCCGTTGAGGGTCGGCGTTTTCCGAAACCTGAAGATGCGGCAGCCCTGGTCGAGCGAACCCGGACGCAGTCCGAGAGCGGTTTCGATCTCCTTCGGCGTCTTCCTGCTCAGCTCGGACTGCAAGGTGACATAGCCGCCGAGTTCGATCTCGCCATCGGCATTCTGCGAAACGGCCCGACCGAGATCGAGCACCTTGACCAGATTGTAGGCGCCCCAGAACTCGATGCGCTCGAGATTGGCCTTTCGAACGCGCTCCGATGCCTGAAGAAGGCGGGTGCGCTTCGGATCGATGTAGAATTTGTCCATGACGAGCGCCCCGCCTGACCTTTGGTAAGGATAGCGAGCGATCTGCCGGGCCGCAATGCGGTCGGCGCGCCCTGCCCGGCCGCCGTTTCCATCGGCCCAGCCATTGGCCGGAGCTCGCCGGCTCGCGGGCATGCCGCGAATGGAGCCATCCGTCATTTGCACGAAGACGGTCCCGAGGCGGCACGTTAACCTGGGCTATCGCTCTCGATCGGGAGGGTCTCCATGCGCCTTCTGCTGATCCCGGTACTCCTCGCCGCATCCGGAGCATTGTCCGAGGCGCGGGGCGCGGGAAACGACCTGTGCTTGCTGTTCACGAAAAGCGAGGCCTCCGCCTACCTTGGCGCCCCGGTCGGCGCGGGCCAGAGCAGCCTGATCCCGGGCATGCCCGGCTGCACCTGGTCGGACGATGGAACGGGGGCCAAGCTGAGCCTGAGCGTCTCGCCGGCCGGCAATGCTCTCCAGCTCAAGACCTGGGGCTTCGAAAGCTGGGAGGGTTTCCGGTCCGTTCCGGATATCGGCGCCAGGGCCTATGTCGCGCGTTCCCCCATGATGGAGGTCATGGGGAAGAAGATCGGCGGCGATTGGCAGGCAGGCGCAATCGTCGGCAGCGACTATGTCGCCGTTGGCCTCAAGGGACCGAAGGGCGATGCCGGCGCGGCGATCGGTTTGCTGAAGGAGGTGCTCCGGCGGCGGCGATAGCGCCGGCACCCTAGTGGCAGACGACGCCGCGGCCCCTCATCGTGCAGGTCGAGGTGATCTGATTGCCGGCGGAAGGCTGATCGAGACCGCCTTCCGTCGCCGGCGCGTAGACTTGCGGGCCGCCCTGCATCACCGCGCCATCGCCAGGGCCGGGAAAGACGAAGCCGCCGCACCCCGTCAGGAACAGGCAGCACGCCGCTGCGAGAATCATCTTCATGGCGACCTGCCTCTCCAATGTTGGACCGGGGCGCGTGTCGTAGACCGCGCCGCCGGACCTCTACCGCCAGTATCGGCCTTCCGACGACGACAATGATCTGCGTCCCCTGACCGCTGCGACGACGACCCTACCGCTCAAGAAGCCCGTCGCCAATGAGCGGTGGTCGCAACCGCCGGAGAAAGATTCCACCACCTCGCGGGAGCAAGCACCGTCATCGGGCGTTGGCACCGGCATGACCACGCCACGCGCCCGCATCCCTGCTCGTTGTCCCGGCCGGAACCGGCCGCTGCCGTGGCGCCGTCGAGCATGGCCGCGAGGCCGGCCCTGCGGCCGATTGAATCGGACCGCTCAAGCCGTGCGAGCCGCGGTCCGAATGATTTCGAAGGCCTCGGTCCGGGTGGCAACGCCGGGCGACCCGTCCGCATCGGCCCGGCGCGCGCGGCTTCAGACCGCCGCGACAGAAACGGCTTTCCTGCGTGTCGTCACCCTAATATGGACGGATGATCCACCCTCGCCGGGCTCCGGTCCTCTGAAACACGGCGATATCAACGCTGCGCGCTCCCGAATTCCATCCGCATGATCGAGATCAGACATTTCCTGCGCCAGGAGACGCAGGCGCTTCATCGCGAGCTCGACGCCAGCGTCGGCGTCTTTTCGAGCCGCGCCGAATATGCCCGCTTCCTGCGGGGCACGTTTCGTCATCGCGCACCGGTCGAGGCTGCCTTGTTGGACGGCCTCGCACGACCGTCCGGTTGGCGGCCTCGCGAGCTCCTGCCTGCGCTGTGCGCCGACCTCGCCGACCTGGCTCTCCTGCGCCCGAAAGTCGAGCCGTTCCCGCTGTCAAATGACATGGCTGCCTTTCTGGGAGCCGCCTATGTTCTGGAAGGCTCGGCCCTCGGAGCTCGGGTGCTGGTGCAAGGAGTGGGCGCACTGGGATTCGGGCCTGGATTCGGAGCGCGCTATCTGTCGGCGCAGGCGGGCTCGCTCGATGGCTGGTGCACCTTGCTCGTGGCGCTGGAGGGTCTCGATCGGCAGCTGTGGCAGGCTGCCGCCCAATCGGCCAGGTCCGTCTTCGCGCATGCCATTCACGCCTTCACCTCGGAAGAACTCTCTCCTGCATGACAGTTGATCTGACGAACTGTGATCGCGAGCCGATCCATATCCCCGGCAGCGTCCAGCCGCATGGCTGCATGATCGTCTGCGATGCGGAGGTAGTGACGATCAGGCGCCACTCGACGAATGCCAGCGCCTTCCTCGGCCTCAAGGAGTTCGAGCTCGTCGGCCGCAAACTGGAGGAGGTCCTCGGCGGGCCGATCGTCCACGAGATGCGCAACGCGCTGGCCCGCTCGGGCGCACCCGCGCGCGCCGGGCTGATGCCGCGCTATCGCTTTGCCGCGCTCGACCGCGAGTTCGACGTCTCGATCCACGCCTTCAAGGGCAATGCCATCATCGAATTCGAGGCGACCGTTCCGGCCGGACCGAGCTCGCCGCTCGAATTCGCGCGGACGCTGGTCGGCCGGCTCTCGGATGTCACGACACCGGCCCAGCTCATCAAGAATGCGGCGCGCCTGCTCAGGGCCGTGCTCCAGTACGACCGGGTGATGATCTACCAGTTCGCGCCCGACGGCTCCGGCAAGGTCGTCAGCGAGGCCAAGCGGCCGGACCTCGAAAGCTTCCTCGGGCAGCATTTCCCGGCGAGCGACATCCCGCAGCAGGCGCGACAGCTCTACCTTCTGAATCCCATCCGTGTGGTCTCGGATTCGAGTGGCGAGCGCTTTCCGATCACCCCGGTGCTGGATGCCGCCGGGGAGCCTCTCGACCTGTCCTACGCGCATCTGCGCAGCGTCTCGCCGATCCATTGCGAATATCTGCGCAACATGGGCGTCTCCGCCTCGATGTCGGTGTCGATCATCGTCGACGGCGCGCTCTGGGGGCTGATCGCCTGCCATCACTACAGCCCGCGCTCGCTCTCGATGAACCGCCGTATCGCCGCGGAGATCTTCGGCGAGTTCTTCGCGCTGCAGCTCGGCGCCCTGACGCAGAAGCAGATGCTGCTGGCGGCCGAGAGGGCCCGCGACTTTCTCAACGGCCTGCTGGCCTCGGCATCCCATGTGACGGACGCCTCCGGCTTCCTCGGCGAGCATCTCGCCGAGTTCCGCGACCTCGTGGAAAGCGATGGTGTCGGCGTCTGGGTGAGCGGCGAATGGCGAGCCGAGGGCAGCGCGCCGCCCGCCGAGTTTGCCGAAGAGCTGGCAGCCTTCGCCGGATCGGTCTGCGAGGGGCGCATCTGGGCGACGACGGCGTTGGCCGAGGCGCTGCCGGCAGCGCGCGCATATGCCGATGAATTCGCCGGGCTGCTCGCCATCCCGCTCTCCCAGATCCCGCGCGATTATCTGTTCTTCTTCCGGCGAGAGCTGGTGCACACCATCGAATGGGGCGGCGACCCCAACAAGACCTACACGACCGGCCCGCATGGCGACCGCCTGACGCCGCGGCAGAGCTTCGCGGTGTGGAAGCAGACGGTGGCCGGCCATTCCAAGGTCTGGACGCCGGTCGAGCGCGAACTTGCGGAGTCCGCGCGCCGGACCTTGATCGAGGTCGTACTGCGCCAGAGCGAATTGCTGGCGGACGAGCGGAACAAGGCGGAGATCCGCCAGAAGATGCTCAACCAGGAGCTCAATCACCGGGTCAAGAACATCCTGGCCCTGATCAAGTCGGTCGTCGCCCATCCTCTCGCCGAAGGAGCGACCATCGAGGCCTACGTCACCTCGTTGAAGGGGCGCATCGAAGCGCTCGCCATCGCGCACGACCAGGCCATGCGCGCGAGCGGTGGAGGGCTTCTGCTCGACCTCGTCAATGCCGAGGCCCTGCCATACCGGACCAGCGGCGGAGCGATCACGGTGCGCGGGCCGGCCGTTTCCCTCGACGCCCGCGCCTTCGCGGTCGTCGCCCTGGTGATCCACGAGTTGGTCACCAACGCCGCGAAATACGGTGCGCTCTCGGTCAAGGCCGGCGAACTTGCGATCGACTGGTTCGCCAATGCCGCGGGCGACTGCGAGATCCTGTGGCAGGAGCGCGGAGGGCCTCCCGTCATGCCGCCCTCGCGCCAGGGGTTTGGCAGCGTCCTGGTCGAGCGCAGCATCCCGTTCGACCTCGGCGGTCGCAGCGAATTGACCTTCGGATCGGAAGGCGTGACGGCCAGGCTCTGCATTCCCGCGAAGTTCGTCCGCTGGACCGGGCATGCCGGCGCGACGGCGGACGCTCCCGCTCCCGTCAGGGACAAATCCGGCCGGCCGCTCGAGGGCCTGCGCGTGCTGCTGGTCGAGGATCAGTTCATCATCGCCCTGGATTGCGAGGACATGCTGACGACGCTGGGAGCCAGGCAGGTCGACGTCTGCGCAAACGTGCCCGAAGCCTTGTCCTTGTTGAGCCGCACCGCTCCCGACCTGGCGATCCTCGACGTCAATCTCGGCTCCGAGACCTCGGAGCCGGTCAGCCACCGCCTGCGCGAACTCGCCGTGCCCTTCGTTTTTGCGACCGGCTATGACGATCTGGCGATCCTGGGGCTCGCCGAGGCCGCGACGTTGCGAAAGCCCTACAACCTCGCCTCGCTGGAGGCCGCGCTGCGCCGGCTCCTGGGATCGGGCTAGAGCATCGGCCTCGCAAAGTGGAACGCGGCTTTCGGAAGAAACCGATGCAAAATCAAAGAGCGAGAGTATCCGACCGAATACCGTATTCCGTCCGATGCCCTAGCCGTCCGCTGCCTCGGGAGGCGCCAGGCCGGAGAGGGAGAGCTCCATGACGGCATGTGTGCCGCGCCCCTCTCGCTGTTCGTAGCGCAGTTCCGTCGCGAGGCTCCGGGCCATCGCGCTGACGATCTTGCTGCCCAGCCCCGTGCCCTTGATCGCACCGGTCCCGGTCCAGCCGATGCCGTCGTCGGCGACCTCGAGGGCAACCTTGTCGTCCACGCGGCTGAGTCTGACCCGGACTTCGCCCTGGCCGTCAGGATAGGCGTATTTCAGCGCGTTGGTGACGAGTTCCGTCGCGATCAGGCCGATCGAGATGGCCTTATCGGTTTTCGTCAGGATGGGCTCGGCTTCGAAGCTGACCGTCGGCATCCGGCCCGAGCCGGACATCGACCGGGCGAACTCCTCCAGCAGCGAGCGCAGATAGCTCGCGAGTTCGACGGTGCGGACATCGTCCGAGGTATAGAGGCTGCGATGCAGGTTGCCGATCGCCGTGATCCGGGCCTGGGTTTCGGCCAGGGCCGCCTTGGCGCCGGGATCCTCGACCGAGCCGGCCTGCATGCGAACGAGCGAGCCGACGAGCGACAGGCTGTTGGCGACGCGATGATTGACCTCCGCCAGCAGCGTCACCGCGCGATCGCGCGCCGCCCGCACCTCCAGCTCGGCCTGCTCGCGGGCGCGGGTCAGCCGGGTCTTCACGACCGCATGTTCGAGCGCCGCCCGCAGCAGCACCTCGAAATCCTCGCCGACGGTCTTGACGACGTAGTCCATCGCGCCGGCCTTGAGCGCGGTGACGGCGATCGACAGCTCCGAAGAAGCCGTGACATAGATGACGGCGGGCGCCGAGGCATGTTCCGCGAGATCGGCGAGCACGTCGAGGCCGGAAGCGGAGCCGAGATCATGGTCGAGGATGATGACGTCGACCCCGCCTTCCTGGGCCCGCGAAAGACCGGCCTCGGCGGTTTCGACATGCTCCACGACATAGTTGTGACGCCCGAGCATGCGCTGCACGAGCCGCCCCAGCGTGGCGTCGTCGTCGATATAAAGGACGTTGATCGGCCGGTTCGGCATCAGCGGCGGCCACGCAAGCCGGTCATGGCGTTTCGGGAACCTGGATGACGGAGAAGAACAAGCCGAGCTGGCGGATCGCGTTGGCGAAGCCGTCATAGTCCACGGGCTTCGTGATGTAGACATTGGCGCCGAGATCGTAGCAGCGCTGGATCTCGCGGCTGTCGTCGGTCGTGGTCAGCACGACGACCGGCGAGCGGCGCGTATGGGTGTTGGCCTTGACCTTCTCGAGGATGTCGACGCCGCCCATATCGGGCAGGTTGAGATCGAGCAGGATGAGGAGCTGGCGGCCGGCGCTGACGGCACCGGAGCCGTCCGGGCCGAACAGGTAGTCCAGCGCATCCGTGCCGTTGGCGAAGGGGATGATCTCGTTGCTGACGCCGGCGCGGCGGATGTTCTTCTCGATGAGGCGGGCATGGCCTTCATCGTCCTCGATCATGATGATCGAGACGGGCTTTCCATTGGTCACGCTTCGGCACTCCGTCTGTAGGCCGCGAGGTCGGGGGGCAGGGTCACGGTGAAGGTCGTGCCCTTTCCAAGTTCTGAGCGCACGGCGATGTCGCCGCCGAGATTGCGCACCATCGTGCGGACATGGGCGAGGCCGATGCCCTCGCCCGCCGTGTTCTGCGCACCGGAGCGACGGAACAATTCGAAGACGCGCTCGTGGTCGCTCGCCGCGATGCCGCGGCCGTTGTCCTCGATCTCGATCGTCACCCAGCCGCGCCGCTCTCGCCGCGTCCGGACGGCGATGCGGATCGGACGATCCGGCGCCCGGTACTTGATGGCGTTGTCGAGGAGGTTGCCCATGATCTGGTCGAGCGACAGGCGGTCGCTGACGATTCGGGGAACCTGCGAGTCGACGGCGATCCCGCCGTCCTCCTCCGCGCTCGCTTGATGGTGGACCGCACCCGCCGCCGTCTCGATCAGCGCGGCGAGGTCGACGCTTTCGGCTCGCAATTCGCGCCGCCCCTCGCGCGAGATCTTGAGGATGGCGTTGATCAGACCGTCCATCTTGCGCGTCGACGAGCGGATGAAGCCGATCGCCTCGGCGACATCGACCCGCAAGGCCTCCTCCGCCGCGGCCTTCTGCTCGGGAGAGGCCGCGGCTCCGGCTTCGACATAGGCGTCGATCGGCTTGAACATAGCCTCCAGCTCGCTGGTGAAGCCCATGATGTTCACCAGGGGCGCCCGCAGGTCATGCGTCACGATATAGGCGAAGCGCTGCACCTCCTCATTGGCCTTGACCAGCGCATCCGTGCGCTGGCGCACGCGCTCTTCGAGGCCGATGTTGAGGACCTCGACCTCCCGGCGCGCCGCGACGAGCTCGCGGGTATAGCTGATGATGGTCCAGCTCGCCGCACCGGCCATGGCCAGGATGAGGACGGCGCCGATAATCGTCGTCCAGCGGAGCCTGTTCGAAGCCGTCAGCTGCGCGTCGATCGCTTCCCGCAATTCCGTTTCCGACGTTGCCACGATGGCATTGAGGTCGGCGCGCAGTTCATCCATCAGCCGCTTGCCGGTTCCGCTGCGGACCAGCGCCGTCGCCGCCTCGACATCGCCCTGGCGCGTCGCCTGCACCGTGGCGGCTAGCTCCGCCATCTTGCGGTCGAGCGCGCCGGTCACCCGCTGAAGGATCGGGTCGACCTCGCGCAGCCGGGCCGCCGCCTGTTCAAGCCGGACTCGCTGATCGGCCAGTCGGGAGACGGCGGCGGTGTAAGGCTCGAGATAGCTTTCATCGCGAGTAAGCAGGAAACCGCGTTGGCCGGTCTCGGCATCCTGGACCAGCGACAGGAGGTCGGCGGAGGCGCTCCGCACGGCGCGGGCTGCCGTCACCTCGCCGAAATAGCGCTCGCTCGCGGCCGTCAGCCATAGCGACGTTGCGACGATGACGACCAGCACAGCGATGCCGACGGCCAGGAGCAGGGCGTTCGAGCGTTGGAAGAACGCCTGGGAGATAGGCATGCGGAAGACCAGTAGGAGAGATGCATCCTCTCTTCGCCAATCACGGCATAGCGGGCAATAGCAAATGACATTGCGATCCGCGCCGCTCTGTGAGTGGCGAGCGGCGCCTCAGCTGGTCTCGTCGTGCTTCCCGGCGTGAGCGGGGGCGCCCCGACGCCCTTCGAAATGCAGGCTTGCCACGTAGATCTCGGCCCCTTCGGCGTTCTGCACGATCACCGACAGGGACATCTCATCGCCGTTCGGCAGGCGCTCGCGATTGAGGGCTGCGAGCAGTTCCTTGGCGGCATGGCGCGCGCTCCGGTCGTCGGGGAGATCCGTGCCCTCCTCGTCGATGTCGAGCTTCTCTCCGTCGCGCGTGTGAAAGAAGTAGCTGGGCATATCTGCCCAATGCGGCCGGGGCCAAGCTGTTCCTCACTGCGGATCGATTTTGGCGGCCTCGGGTTGGAGGTGCAGGTAGTCGGGATCGAAATCGGCCAGCTCGCAGAGGCCCTTCCAATCGAGGACGGTCAGCCGGTTGGCCCGCAGCCGGACCAATCCGGCCTCCCTGATTTCGCGGAGCTTCTTGTTCATGTGCACCGTGGACAGACCGAGCGCGTCGGCGATCTCGGGCTGCGTCAACGGCAGGGTGCAGGTCACGCCGTCGGACAGTCCGATGGCGGTCATCTTGGTGATGAACTCGCAGAACAGGTGGGCGATGCGGCTCGGAGCCGAGCGGCGGCCGATGCCCACCATCCATTCGCGATAGATCGAGGCTTCGATCAGCGTTTCCCGCCAGAAGGCCTCGGAAATCCGATAATGGGCACGCGTCAGCGTCCGGACCGCCTCATGCGGGATCAGGCCTATCACTGCCGGGGTCAAGGCACCCAGGCTGTGGTCCATGCGTTCGACGAGCAGGGAATGGATGTCCGGAATGTCGCCGGGAAGGTGGAGCGACAGGATCTGCCGCAGGCCGTCGCCGACGATCTTGTAGCGGCACACCAGCCCTTCCGCGACGAGGCAGCACTGCTTGGTGAGCTCTCCCTCGCGGACGATGTCCTGGCCGGCGTCGAAGCGCTTCAACGTCAGCGGCAGGTCGAGGAGCTTCCGCCGCTCGGCCGCCGGGAGGGAGACATGCGTTTCCAGCTTGAAAACGAGCCGTTCGAGATAGTGATGCTTGTCCATTCGGTCCTGCTGCGCCTGATCATCCGCGATGACCCTATCAGCAACTCTCGCCGCTTTCGCCTTCGGGCCGGCTTTCTCCGGGAACGGACCGCGCGAGCCTCCGGTCCGGGTTGGCTGCAGCCGGTTCGCCGATGACAGCTCGCAGACACACGGGCCGGGCTGCATTTGTTCCCGTCACGTTCCATAAGATGACCTTACGGAATTTTCATTCCAGGTTTTCGCGGGGAGAGCAGGGAGAAACGGCCAGCGTGCAGGGTCGCTCGCTCGAGAAACGGCAAACCGAATGGCATTCGAACAGGAGAGCAGCGAGAGGTGGCGGACAGGGAGGGATTTGAACCCCCGATACCCTTGCAGGTATGCCGCATTTCGAGTGCGGTGCATTCAACCACTCTGCCACCTGTCCGCGGTCGCCATCGGTCGAAGCGAGGCGCTTGTTACACAAGCCGCGCCCGGGGGGCAAGCCTCCCGGACAGGAGAAATCGACCGTTCGAGACTGCTTCCGCTTGACCTTCGCGAAGAGCCCGACTATCGAGCACCGTCCGGCGCGGGGAAACCCGCGCCCGATCTCTTTTGGCATGTGCGCTGCGTCGCATGCCGGCAAGAGCAAGCCAGACCACGCAATCGACTGCCAAAAAGCCGTCCCACGGGCCTCCATCCGGAAGCCGCGACAGGACGGGGCCGAACATGGAGGACAAAATGTTCGCAGTCATCAAGACCGGCGGGAAGCAGTTCCGCGTCGCCGCCAACGACAAGATCACCGCTGCCAAGATCGAGGGCAACGCCGGCGACACCGTCGCCTTCGACTCGGTGCTGATGCTCACCGAGGGCGAGAAGACCACGCTCGACGCCAAGGCCCTTTCCGAGATCACCGTCGTCGGTGAGATCGTCGAGCAGGCCCGTGGCGAGAAGGTCATCGCCTTCAAGAAGCGCCGCCGCCAGAACTCGAAGCGCAAGCGCGGCTTCCGCGCCGAGCTGACCGTCATCCGCATCACCGACATCCTCACCGGCGGCAAGAAGCCGGAGATGAAGAAGGCCGATGCCGCCGCTGCTCCGGTCGCCGCCAAGGCGAAGGCTGCGCCGAAGGCCGCCAAGGCCGAGGCTGGCGAGGAGGAGGCCGAGAAGCCGAAGAAGGCCGCGGCCAAGAAGGCCCCTGCCAAGAAGGCCAAGGGCGAGGCGTCCGAGGCCTGAGACCGGATTTCCCGGCGCAGATAATCCGCGCCGGATCACCATTGCCGAGACTGTTCGTCCCGGTCTGTCGCTCCTGACAGAATGGTGCTCCGGCATTTCGTATCCGAGACGGGTGGCTTTCGCCGCCGATTCGGGTTAGAGAGACACGACAAGTTTTGAGGTAGGGCGTTATGGCTCACAAAAAGGCAGGCGGCTCGTCGCGTAACGGCCGCGATTCCGAAAGCAAGCGACTCGGCGTGAAGCGCTTCGGCGATCAGGCCGTCGTTGCCGGCAACATCATTATTCGTCAGCGCGGCACCAAGTGGCATGCCGGCGCCAATGTCGGCATGGGCAAAGACCATACCCTCTTTGCGACGACGAATGGCCGCGTCCGATTCACGACGAAACTCGGCCGAGCTTTCGTGAACGTAGTCCCGGCCCAAGAGGCCGCAGAGTAAAAGGCGGATAGGGAATTCTCTCGATCCGCCGGTTCCATCGAACCGAACGGATCAAGGGTAGAAGGCCCGAAACGGGTCTCCCGAAGGTCAGCGAAGGGGAGATGGGACCGAAGTCCCAGCTCCCTTTTTTCGTTTGCGCCGACGGAGAGACGAGAATGTTCCCCGAACTGACCCGCGACGATGTCTTCCGGCTCGAGACCCGCCGTCTCTGGCTGCGCTGGCCCCGCATCGCCGATGCCGACGCCATCCTTCGCCAGGCCGGCGAGAAGGCGGTGGCGGAAATGACGGCATCGATCCCCCATCCCTATCCATCCCAGGCGGTCGAGCCCTTCATCTTCGGCGCCCGCAAGGGCAATGCGTTGGGCGAGCACCTCGTGCTGGCCATCACCCCGCGGTCGAAGCCCAACGAGCTGATCGGCATGATCGGCGCGCACAAGCAGGCCTCCGGCGTGCCCTTCATCGGCTACTGGCTGGGCACCCCGCATTGGGGCAAGGGCTATGCGACCGAGGCGGTGCAGGGCCTGATCGACACGCTGTTCTCGCTGATCGACCTGGCCGCGATCGAGGCCGACACCCGCGTCATCAACCCGGCCTCGCGGCGGGTGCTGGAGAAGTCCGGCTTCCGGTCGGAGGGCTCCTTCCTGAAGTCGCTGCCGGCACGCGGCGGGCTGTTCCCGTGCGAGCAGTTCCGCCTCGACCGTTCGACCTGGTCGGCGCTCAAGAGCTGGAGTGCCAGCGGCTGGGCGCATGCGCCCGAGCTGGCCGAGGAGGCATCCGACGCACCGGAGCCCGAGCTTCCGCCCCGGCTGCAGCAGTCGCAGTCCCTGGCCGAGCCCTGTCCGGCCTGACGATCGCGGGAGGCGATGACCGGATCCGGACCGGCTGTCGCTCGCAGGGCTCCCAACATGAAATGCCCGGCTCAGCGCCGGGCATTTCTTGTTTGTGTCGTCGGGGCACAGCCGACCTGTCGGCTTGCCGCGTCACTTCACGAAGGTGCCGTGGAGCTCGTCCTCGATATGCACGCGGATGATCTCCTCGAAATTGGCTTCCGCCTTGAAGCCGAGCGCGAGGGCACGCTGCGGGTTGAAGTTTTGCGGCCAGCCGGCAACGATCTTGTCGATCACAGGGTCCGTCTCGCGCTTGATCCGCTTCACCACGTTCTCGCCGGCCACCTTGCGCAGCGTCTCGATCTGCTCGGCGACGGTGCAGGAATAGCCCGGCATGGTCAGCGCCCGGCGCGGACCGATCGCCGCGGTATCCATCGTCGCGGCATGGACGAGGAAACCGACGGCCGAGCGCGGTGAGGCATGCCAGTGGCGCACCTGGTCCGAGACGGGAAGAACGGCTTCCTCGCCATTGAGCGGCTCGCGGATGATGTTGGAGAAGAAGCCCGAGGCCGCCTTGTTGGGCTTGCCCGGCCGCACGCAGATCGTCGGCAGGCGGATGCCGACACCGTCGAAGAAGCCGCGCCGCGAATAGTCGCAGAGCAGGAGCTCCCCGATCGCCTTCTGCGTGCCGTAGCTCGTCAGCGGCGTGGTGAAGAACTCGTCCTCGATCTTCTCATGGAAGGGAGCGCCGAACACCGCCACCGACGAGGTGAAGACCAGCCGCGGCGCATAGCCCTCCGTCCTGCGGATCGCCTCGAACAGATAGCGGGTGCCGTCGAGATTGATCCGGTAGCCCTTGTCGAAATCGGCCTCCGCCTCGCCGGAGACGACCGCAGCCAGATGAATGATGACCTCGGGCCGCGTCGCGATGAGCTTCTCGGCCTCGCCCTCCATCGACAGGTCGGAAACCACGGTTTCGAAGTCGAAAGGCGCAGCCGGTGGCGGAGCGGCCGGCACCACGTCCTGCGCGGTCACGCGCGTGACAGGCTTGCCGCCCAGCCCGCCGTCGCGGGCCAGCCGCTCGATGAATTTGCGCCCGACCATGCCGGCGCCGCCGAGAACGAGGATATGCACGCTTGCCTCCCTGATATCTTATATGTCCGCTGAGTGCCGGCGTTCCGCAGCCATCCCGGCTTCCGGCCGGAACGGCATGCAGGCCGGCGCGTCCGGCGCGCCTCAGAGGGCGAAGCCGCCGTCGGCGAGATGGATCTGGCCGGTGGTATAGGTCGACTCGTCCGAGCCGAGATAGACGGCAAGCCAGGCGATCTCCTCGGCCGTGCCGAGCCGGCCCATCGGCTGCCGGTCGATGAAGGCCTGGCGCGCCGCCGCTTCGGTCACGCCGGTCGAGGCGGCCAGGTCCTTGATGCGCTGGTCGAGCGAAGGCGACTGGATCGTTCCCGGGCAGATCGCGTTGGAGCGGATGCCCTTCTTGATGAAATCGGCCGCAACCGCCTTGGTCAGGCCGATCACCGCCGCCTTGGTCGCGCCATAGGCATAGCGGTTCGGGATGCCGCGCACCGAGCCGGCGCCGGAAGCGATGTTGACGATCGAGCCGGCCCCCTTGGCGAGCATGCCCGGCAGGAAGGCCTGGATCGTGCGATGCATCGCCTTGACGTTGAGGTCGAAGGAGAAGTCCCACGCCTTGTCGTCGGTGTCGAGCACCGTGCCGTGATGGACGAAGCCGGCGGCGTTGACGAGGATATCGATCGGCCCGACCTTCTCGGCGAAGGCGTTGACGGCCTTGGTCGACAGCACGTCGAGCTTGCGCTTCTTCGCTTTCGGAATGCCCTCGAGCAGGGTGACGTCCTTGTCCGTCGCCCAGACCGTGGCCCCCTCCGCGACGAAGGCCTCCGCGATGGCCCGGCCAATGCCCTGCCCCGCTGCGGTGACCACCGCGACCTTGCCCTTCAAACGACCCGCCATGCTCTTGTCCTCTTTTTAGCCGGCTTTAGAAAATGTCTTGCGCATATGGGTGAGGCGCCGGTCGGCCATCTCCTCATGATGCGTGATGGTGAAGCCGAGGCGCTCGTACCAGCCGATGCGCTGGCTGAGGCTGGCGTGGGTGTAGAGGTGGACCGATTCGTAACCGAGCCCGCGCGCCCGCTCCTCGGCGAAGGCCATCAGGGCCGCGCCGAGCTTGCGGCCTGCGGCGCGCGGCGAGACCGCGATGCTCCAGATCGTGAAATCGTCGGCGTCGATCTCCAGCACCAGCACGGCCTCGAGCCAGCCCGCGCTGTCCAGCAGCCAGACCTCATGCTCGGCCAGCACCGCATTGTAGTCGGCGAGGCGCGGCAGCGACGGCACGCCGATGATCGCTTCGTTAGGCAGATAGGCCGCCTCCGTCAGCGCGACGATGGCCGGAATATCGGCGGGCGTGGCGCGGCGCGGCGTCATCGTCAGGCGTCGGCCTTGGCGAGATCGGCGAGAGAGGCTTTCTGCCGGCCCTCGGCATCGAAATTCTCGGGCGCCAGCCAGGCCCGGAAGGCGCGCGCGCGCGCCGGCCATTCGGAATCGAGGATCGAGAACCAGGCGGTATCGCGGTTTTCGCCCTTCACGACCATATGTTGCCGGAACAGGCCCTCGAACTGGAAGCCGAAGCGCAGGGCGGCCCGTTTAGAGGGTTCGTTGAGATTGTTGCACTTCCATTCATAGCGGCGATAGCCGAGCGAAAAGCCGTAGTCGCCGACGAGATAGATCGCCTCCGTTGCCACACGCGTGCGCTGCAGGGCTGGCGAGTAGGTGATCCAGCCGACCTCGAAGACACCATGGGCCGGCCTGATCTCCATGATCCAGAGATGGCCCTTGGCCTTGCCGTCCGCCTTGTCGATCACGGCCAGCGGCACGATGCCGGCGGTAGCCGCCATCGTCTCGAGCAGGGCGCGATAGTCGTCCTTGCTCTTCGGCGGCTTTGCCGGCAACCAGTCCCACATTGCGTCATGGCCTGCGGCAGCGGCCCAGATATCGTCGAGATGCCTGCTGACGTCGAGCGGCTCGAGCCGGCAATAGCGCCCTTCCAGCACCTTCGCCGGCGGGAACGGCGGCGCCTTCCAGTCCGCCGGAAGCATGGACTGCGCGGGCGGTGCGATCATCGGCATCATGGCTTCGTCATCTCCTGCCAGCCGGTGAGATCGGCGGTCACGGTCCACCCGGGCCCCAGCTCGCCGCGGATAGCCTCGACGATGGCTGCCCCCTCCGCCTCCCAGGCCAATTGCTCGACGGCATCGGGAAAGCGCGAGCGCGCCTCGTCATCCTCTTCATAGATCGCGTCGAACGCGTCCATCCAGGCTTCCAGCCGATCCGCAAGCTCGTCGGACAAGCCCGCATCCTCGGCATCGACGGCCTTGCGCCGGCCCTTGGGATCAACCATCCAGAGGCCGCTGCGGCCGAGCCAGGCCGGGGCGATCAGGAGCGTGTTGCTCATGAGCGCTCCGCGAGGTCTTTGGTGAAGAACGGGTTGAGCGGCGCCGAGGGACCGTTGCCGGCAAAGCCCTTGAAGCTGCCTTCCTCCGCGATCAGTCGCGTCGCCTCGATGAAGGCGGCCCAGGCGGCCCGCGCCAGCGCACCGCCGATCGAGATGCGCCGCGCACCGGCTGCCGCGATATCGGCGACGGTAAGCCCGAAATCGCCATAGACCAGCGCGTTGACCGGCTTGCCGCCGGCGGCGTTCACGATGGTGCGGATGTCGGCGACCGTCTTGGGCCCCGGCGCATAGAGAACGTCGGCGCCGGCCGCCGCATAGGCCTCGATGCGCCGCGCCGCTTCTTTCAGCGGCTCGGGATGGCCGGTCAGGAAACATTCGGCTCGCGCCGTCAGGACGACACCGGAGCCGGTCTCGTCGATCGCCTTGCGGGCCGCACGGACGCGCTCGACGGCCAGCTCGAACGGATAGAGCGGGTCTGCCTCCCGCCCCGTCGCGTCCTCGATCGAGAGCCCCGCGACGCCGGTCGCCACGCAGAGCTTCACATTGGCGGCGACCCCGTCGGGCGTATCGGCATAGCCGTTCTCGAAATCGGCGTTGACCGGCAGGTCGGGCACCGCCTTCACCAGCTCGGCGATGTGGGCGAGCATCATGTCGCGCGGCACATCCTGGTCGGCCCTGCCTTGCGTGAAGGCGAAGCCGGCACTGGTCGAGGCCAGCGCCTTGAAGCCCTGCCCGCGCAGCCAGCGTGCCGAGCCGAAATCCCAGGGGTTCGGCATGACGAAGCAGCCGGCCTCATGCAGCTTGCGGAACGATTCGACCTGCGGGGAATAGCTCATTTTAAATCGTTTCAGATCAGCGGGAACCGCGGGCTGGCATAGTGTCGGGCGCCGGACGGTTTGTCAGCCCCATCCCCGCGCATTCGTCGGCGGGGGTCTTTGCGCAGGC
Source organism: Allobosea sp. 67-29 (assembly GCF_001898115.1). Classification (GTDB taxonomy): domain Bacteria; phylum Pseudomonadota; class Alphaproteobacteria; order Rhizobiales; family Beijerinckiaceae; genus Allobosea. The sequence goes on from NZ_MKSQ01000026.1 coordinate 117,187, forward strand.
GGAATAGCCGCGGCGTCGTCCCGCACGCGCTGCGGCAGAACATGCCGCGGCGCAGAGGCGGGATCGCCTTCGGAAAGAATGGCGTACCGCGCTGGCAGCGAGCTCGCGTAGAGCGCTCCGGCGGCTGCACCGCCGCGCTTGATGCGGCAGTGCAGCCAGGAGTGACATCGCTCAGTGATTGTCGCGCGGCACGCCGAATTTCTTGTTGATTTTCTGATACTTGACCGCAGGTTTGAGGACCATGCCCTCGGAGAGCTCGTCGACGATCTTGCGCTGGATCTCCTGCCAGGGCGTCTGGCTCTTCGGATATTTGTAACCGCCCGCCGCCTTGAACGCAGCCTTGCGCTCGGCCAGCTCGGCATCCGAGATCAGGATGTCGGCGGTGCGCTTGTTGAGGTCGATGCGGACCTTGTCGCCCGTCCTGAGCAGCGCGAGCCCGCCGCCGGTCGCCGCTTCCGGCGAGGCATTGAGGATCGAGGGTGAGCCCGAGGTGCCTGACTGGCGCCCGTCGCCGACGCAGGCGAGCGCGGTGACGCCCTTCTTGATCAGGTAGTCCGGCGGCCGCATGTTCACGACCTCCGCCGCACCGGGATAGCCGATCGGCCCGACGCCGCGGATGAACAGGATGCAATGCTCGTCGATCGCGAGCGCCGGATCGTCGATGCGGTGGTGGTAATCCTCCGGCCCGTCGAAGACGATGGCGCGGCCCTCGAAGGCCATCGGGTCCTTCGGGTTCTCCAGATAGCGCTTGCGGAACTCCGGCGTGATCACGCTGGTCTTCATGATCGCCGAGTCGAACAGGTTGCCGGAGAGGTTGAGGAACCCGGCCTCCTTCTTCATCGGCTCGTCATAGGCCTTGATGACGGCGCGGTCGCCCGAGAAGGCGCCGGCGCAGTTCTCCTCATGGGTCCGGCCGTTCGCGGTGATGGCGGGCTTGAGCTTGCCCTTGGCGAGCAGTTCCGCGATCACGGCAGGCAGGCCGCCGGCGCGATAGTAGTCCTCGCCGAGATATTCGCCGGCCGGCTGCATGTTGACCAGAAGCGGCGTGTCGTAGCCGATCTTCGTCCAGTCCTCGTTGTCGAGCTTGACGCCGATATGCTTGGCGATGGCGTTGACGTGGATCGGCGCATTGGTCGAGCCGCCGATCGCCGAATTGATGACGATGGTGTTCTCGAAGGCCTCACGCGTCAGGATGTCGGAGGGCTTCAGGTCCTCCCAGACCATCTCGACGATGCGCTTGCCGGTGAGATAGGCCATCTCGTAACGGTCGCGATAAGGCGCGGGGATCGCCGCCGCGCCGGGCAGTGTCATGCCCATCGCCTCGGCCAGCGCATTCATCGTCGAGGCCGTGCCCATCGTGTTGCAATGGCCCGCGGACGGCGCCGAGGAAGCGACCAGATCGACGAAGCCCTTGTAGTCGATCTCGCCGGCCGCCATCATCTGGCGCGCCTTCCAGACGATGGTGCCCGAGCCGGTGCGCTCGCCGCGGAAGGAGCCGTTCAGCATCGGCCCTCCGGGCAGCGCGATCGCCGGGATGTCGACCGTCGCGGCTGCCATGATCTGCGCCGGCGTTGTCTTGTCGCAGCCGGTGGTCAGCACCACGGCATCGATCGGATAGCCGTAGAGGATCTCGACGAGGCTGAGATATTGCAGGTTGCGGTCGAGGCTCGCGGTCGGCCGCTTGCAGGTTTCCTGGATCGGATGGATCGGGAATTCGAAGGGCACGCCGCCCATCTCGCGGATGCCGTCGCGGATGCGCGGCGCGAGCTCGAGATGATGCCGGTTGCAGGGCGCGATGTCGGAGCCGGTCTGGGCGATGCCGATGATCGGCCGGCCCGACTGCAATTCCTCGCGCGACAGGCCGAAATTCATGGTGCGCTCGATGTAGAGCGCGGTCATGTCGGCATTGGCCGGGTTGTCGAACCAGGCTTTCGAGCGAAGCTGCTCGGGCTTGATGCGGCGCCGGCCCTTCCGCTTGGGGATCGCCACGGGGCGGTCCTGCCGCGGCACATTGCTCTCCGGGGTCTTCGCCATCGGACGCTCCTCTCCCGCGCTGCCGTCAAAACCCTGCGGCAGCGCTCTTTTCTTTAGAACGATATGACGATTATCCGGCTCGTTCCGGCCGCCCGCAAGGGGCCTTGTCACGATAAATCATACTATTTTTCATGCGCGCCCTGCATGGTCCGGAGGTCGGGCGGGCTTGCATCCCGGCTCGCTTTCCGGCGAAGACTGTGGCCAAGGCCGCATGCAGGCCGTTGGAAACGCTCACGTCGAGGCCATCATGCCCCTTCATGTCGCCCCCGCCTTCGCCCGCATCGGCGAGGAAAACGCCTTCGCCGTGCTGGCGCGCGCCACCGAACTGCAGCGGCAGGGCAAGGACATCATCAATCTCGGCATCGGCCAGCCGGATTTCTCGACGCCGGAGCATATCGTCGAGGCGGCGGTGAAGGCCCTGCGCGACGGCCACCACGGCTACACGCCGGCCAACGGCATCCTGCCGCTGCGCGAGGCCGTGGCCGCCGATCTGCACAAGCGCTTCGCCGTCGAGGTCTCGCCCGAGAGCGTGATGATCGTGCCCGGCGGCAAGGTCACCATGTTCATGGCGATCCTGATGTTCGGCGAGCCCGGCGCCGAGATCCTGTATCCGGACCCCGGCTTTCCGATTTACCGCTCGATGATCGAATACACCGGCGCGACGCCGGTCCCGGTGCCGATCCGCGAGGAGAACGGCTTCGCCTTCTCGGCCGAGGAGACCCTCGCCCTGATCACGCCGAGGACGCGGCTGCTGATCATCAACTCGCCCGCCAACCCCACAGGCGGCGTGACGCCGAAGGCGGAGATCGACAAGCTCGTCGCAGGGCTGGCCAACTTCCCCGATGTGGCGGTGATGTCGGACGAGATCTACGACCAGATGGTCTATGACGGCGAGAAGCATGTCTGCCTGCTGAGCTATCCCGAGATCCGCGACCGGCTGATCCTGCTCAACGGCTGGTCGAAGACCTATGCGATGACCGGCTGGCGCATGGGCTGGTCGGTCTGGCCCAAGCCGCTCTACGACAACGCCCGCAAGCTCGCGGTAAACTCGCATTCCTGCGTCAACGCCCCCGCGCAATGGGCCGGGCTCGCGGCGCTCACCGGCCCGCAGGATGCCGTCCACGCCATGGTCGCCGAGTTCGACCGGCGCCGGAGGGCGGTGGTGAAGGGGCTGAACGGCCTGCCGGGCGTCTCCTGCATCACGCCGAAGGGCGCCTTCTACGCCTTTCCGAACGTCTCCAAGACCGGCTGGAAGGCGAAGAAGCTCGCCTCGGCGCTGCTTGAGGATGCCGGCGTCGCCACCATCGGCGGCCCCGATTTCGGCATTCATGGCGAGGGCTATATCCGGCTCTCCTACGCCAACTCGCTGCAGAACATCGAGACGGCGCTGGAGCGGATGAAGGGCTTTCTGGAACAGGCCAAGGCCGCGTGAAGGACGCGCCCGGCTATCTCTGGCTGGCTGGTGCGATCATCAGCGAGGTCATCGGCACCTCCGCGCTGAAGGCTTCGCAGGAGTTCACGCGGCTCGTGCCGTCGCTGGTCACGGTCGTCGCGTTCCTCTGTGCCTTCTACTGTCTCTCGATCACGCTCAGGACCATTCCCGTCGGCATCGCCTATGCGATCTGGTCCGGCATCGGCATCGTGCTGATCAGCCTGATCGCGCTGGTGCTCTTCGGCCAGAAGCTCGACGCACCGGCCATGACCGGCATGGCGCTGATCATCGCCGGCGTCGTGGTCATCAACCTGTTCTCGAAATCAGCGGCCCATTGAGGCGCCGGCCGCGGCAGGCCGCGCTAGTTGCGCGCGGCGCTCGCCGTCACGCCCGGATCGACCTTGAAGCTTGACGCCTCGATCACCGCCGTGCCGATCATCGTCTTCACCGAGATGCGCACCGGCACCATCACGTCGGTCCCCGCCACCGGAGCGAGCCAGGTGGTGATGTCGCGATTCTCGGCCATGAACTTCGTGCTGGGCCTGAGGGCCCTGTGCCCGGCAATCGGGACATAGCGCGCCTGGCAGACGGAAACCGGGCCGCTATAGCCTTCCAGCTTGACGTGGCGCGTACCGGCACTCGTCAGCTTGATGTCGTAGCGGGCGGCACCATCGAAGATCGGCAGGGTGCGATTGCAGGCGCCGTCGCGGCCCTTGCCGTTGACGGGCATGATGAAGGCGCTGAGCGGATCGACGATGTTGCGCTTGTCACGCTCGCTCAGCGGCACGCGGTCCGGCTTCTCGTCGATCGGCGGCTCGATATCGATGCCGGCCACGCTGTTCTCGGCGAGCGCCATACGCACCGTGCGGCTCTCGCTGGAATTGGCGGAGCTGACGGCGAAGGTCTTCGGCGAAAGCCGCCCGCCGACCAGCGCGCCGGTCGCCGCACCGGAGCCACGCCCGCCGGTGACCCCGCCGACGACCCCGGTGAGCTTGGCGACGAGGTCGAGCTTATAGGCGGCGCCGTCGATATTGCCGCTCAAGCCCGCCTTGCCGAAGGTGATTCCGAGCAGCGAGACGTCGTACCTGGCATCGAGCGATGCCGCCGACGCCTGGGCGGCGAAAGAGGTCGCGAAGATCACACCTGCCAGGGACGATGCGACGGCGGGCTTCATCCAGTTCCTCCGGAGCGGCCGGTCATGCCGCGACATGCACTGCGAATCCGCCCGAATCGTGACGCCTGGCGGTGCTTTCGGTCGGCTTTCCATATCAGCATCCGGCCCGGCGCTTTACGATCCGTTAACGCTGGCGGACGGCTGCCGCCGGGGCCGGAGTTTTTCTTGACGCAGGCTCCGGCCTTGGCTATGGAACCGCGACTTCAATTTGACTTCCGGTGCTCGATGGCCGGCACGTCGCGTGTCGGCATTTTTATTTGAGCCCCCCGGGGATGCAAGGAACGATAACCATGGCCCGCCGTTGCGAACTGACCGGGAAAGCCACCCAGACCGGCCACCTCGTCAGCCACTCGAACCGCAAGACGAAGACCGTCTTCCGTCCGAACCTCGTGAACGTCACGCTGCAGTCCGACGCGCTTGGCCGCTCGGTGCGCCTGCGCGTCTCGGCCAACGCCCTGCGTTCGGTCGAGCATCGCGGCGGCCTCGACGCCTTCCTGCTCAAGGCCGCGGCCGGCGACCTCTCGACCGGCGCGCTTTCGCTGAAGCGCGACCTCGAGAAGAAGCTCGCCGCGAACTGAGCGAGCGACCTTTTCGGGTTTGAAGGAAGCGGCCGCAAGGCCGCTTTTTTCGTGCTTGGCTCGTCGTCGCGCTTGCCCGCATCGCGAACATTCACGCCGTGAATCGGCCTTTCCGGACCAAGATGCGGAGGGCCGGGACGAGCCCGGCCATCTCGGCAACGACGTCGTCCCTCAGGCCAGCTCGAATTCCAGCAGCAGCGTCCGCTGCAGGAACGAGAAATTGTCGTCCGAGATCAGGGTGAGAATCGTCCGCCCATCCTCGATATGGACCGACAGCCCCTCCATGTTGTCGATCTCGAACCCGAGATCCGCCTCGATCAGATACGTCCCGTCGAGCAGTGCTCCGGCCTTGAGATCGCGCCCGGCGATTCGCCTGATCCGCATGCCGACGCCCCGTAGCGGCTGATACCAGCGCTCGAGCAGCAGCATGTCGCCGGAAGGCAGGAAGGCGAGGTCGGTGATGTCGTAGCCGTCGTGCCGCGCCACCTTGAACAATCCGGGCTTCGGGCCGCCGAGGATGACGCCGAGCGTCGGCTCGTCCTGCTTGCCCGAACGCTCGGCGACGGCGACGAGCGCGCCCTTGAGCGGTCCACCCGGCACGACGCCGAGGGCCTCCAGCCCGCGGTTGCGCGGCAGCCGCTTGATCTCCGCCGGTACAGGCACCGAGCGTGCCCGCGCCTCCATTCCCTGCGCGCCCCAGTCGAACCGCACGATCGCGTGCCGGCGCTCGATCCCGACATAGGCAACACCGTTGGCGATGCAGAGGCTTTCTGCATCGTACAGCCCGGAGCGGGTCAGGGGGCGCCCCGAAGTACCGAGGATCGCCGCCATCTCGGCGTCTGCGAGCGCGATTGGCCGGCCACCTTCCGCCGCGGCCTTCGCGGTCAGCCAGTAGCCGCGATCGCTGACCGAGACGAGCTCCCGCCCGTCGACGGAACGCCACAGCCCCGAGAAGCCGCCGAAACGCGGATGCCCGCAGGAGAGCGCCAGCCCGCCCCGGAAAGTCAGGGGGCCGAAGCGCCGCTTCTCGGGGTTGCGCGGCTCGAAGGCCGCGATGCGCCGGGCGCCGATCGCGACGGGAAAGCGATGCTGCTCGATCGCCAGCGCCGCGCGCGGCAGTGCGAGCGAACCCAGCCCCGCGAGCAGGCCGCGACGGCTGAGGCGCATCAGTGCAGACGGCGCGAACCGGACGACGACCCCGAAGCCGGGCCGTCCTCCTCGAACAGCTCGGCGAGCTTCTCCGTCATCACGCCGCCGAGCTCCTCGGCATCGACGATGGTGACGGCGCGGCGATAGTAGCGCGTGACGTCGTGGCCGATGCCGATGGCGATCAGCTCCACCGGCGAGCGCGTCTCGATCTCGGCGATGACGTGGCGCAGATGCCGCTCGAGATAATTGCCGGCATTGACCGAGAGGGTGGAATCGTCGACCGGCGCACCGTCCGAGATCACCATCAGGATCTTGCGCTGCTCCGGCCGTCCGAGCAGGCGCTTATGCGCCCAGTCCAGCGCCTCGCCGTCGATATTCTCCTTGAGCAGCCCTTCTCGCATCATCAGCCCAAGATTCTTGCGGGCGCGGCGCCAGGGGGCGTCCGCCGCCTTGTAGATGATGTGCCTGAGGTCGTTGAGGCGGCCCGGATTCGCCTGCTTGCCCGACTGCAGCCAGGCCTCGCGCGACAGACCGCCCTTCCAGGCGCGGGTCGTGAAGCCGAGCAGTTCGACCTTGACGCCGCAGCGCTCCAGCGTCCGGGCCAGGATGTCGGCGCAGGTCGCCGCGACCGTGATCGGCCGCCCGCGCATCGAGCCGGAATTGTCGATCAGCAGCGTGACCACGGTGTCGCGGAAGTTGACGTCCGATTCCTGCCGGAACGAGAGCGGCTGGAACGGATCGAGGATGATGCGCGGCAGGCGGGCCGGATCGAGCGCGCCCTCCTCCAGGTCGAACTGCCAGGAGCGGTTCTGCTGCGCCATCAGGCGCCGCTGCAGCCGGTTCGCAAGCCGCGCAACGACGCCCTGGAGATGCGCGAGCTGCTTGTCGAGATAGGCGCGCAGGCGGGTCAGCTCCTCGGCGTCGCAGAGCTCCTCGGCGGTGACCGTCTCGTCGAACTTCGTCGTGTAGGCCTTGTAGTCGGTCGCCAGGCGGCCGTCGTTCTTGCCCTCGCGCGGGCGCGGGGCCTCGCCGGCCTCCTCGGATTCGGAGTTCTCGTCCTCCTCCTCCCAGTCGCCGGCCGGGGCATCCGTCGACTCGGAGGCGCCCTCCTGCAGTTCCTCGGTCGCGTCCTCGCTGACCTCGACCTCGGAGCGCTCGGAGCCGCTCTCCTGGTCGGATTCGCCTTCCTGCTGCTGCTGATCCTCGGAGGACTGGTCCTGATTGTCCTCGTCCTCGTCGGCGTCGTCGCCTTGCGCCGTCTGGTCGGCCATGTCGAGCGCCGCCAGCATGTCGCGCACCGTGCGCGCGAAGCCGCGCTGGTCCTCGATCGTCTTCGACAGCCGGTCGAGATCGTCGCCCGCCTTGGCCTCGATCTGCTCGCGCCAGAGATCCACGATCTTCTCGGCCGCCTTGGGCGGTTTCAGCCCGGTCAGCCGCTCGCGCACCATCAGCGCCAGCGCGTCCTCGAGCGGCGCGTCGGCGCGATCGGTGATCTCCTCATAGCGGCCGCCGCGATGGTAGCGGTCCTCCAGCATCGCGGTGATGTTGCCGGCCGTGCCGGACATGCGTCGCGCCCCGATCGACTCGACCCGAGCCTGCTCGATGGCGTCGAAGACGGCGCGGGCGGCATCGCCCTCCGGCGCCGCACGGCGATGGATCGCCGCGTCATGGCAGGCGAGGCGCAGCGCCATCGAATCGGCATGGCCGCGCAGGATCGCGACATCGCCGGCGGTGAGCTTGCGCGGCGGCTCGGGCAGCCGCGCCCGCTCGCCGACCAGCGAGGGCTTGTCGGCGGCGAAGACGATTTCCATCTCCGGCTTGCGTGCGATCGCCTTCATCGCGCCCGAAATCGCCCGCTTCAGCGGCTCGGCCGGGGCTTCCTTCGGCGTTCCGGGCTTGCGGTTCGAGATGCTCATAGCGCCTTCGTGAAGTGATGCAGCGTTTGACCGGCCACCGGATAATCCTCCATGCGGCCGCATTCGCGATAGCCGAGCTTGGGGTAGAAGCCCGGCGCCTGGATGCTCATCGTCGAAAGATAGACGCCGCGCGCGCCATAATCCTTCGCCTCCTGCTCCGCCTGGGCCAGCATCGCCGCCCCCATGCCGGTGCCGCGCTGGTTCCCGTCGATCCAGAACAGGTCGACATGAAGCCATTCCCACTTCAGTTCGCCAACCAGCCCGCCGAGAATCGCACCCTTGGCGTCGCGCAGGCTGATCGTCAGCGGCTTGCCGTTGCGCGGGCCGACCCGGTCCTGGTTATGGGCGCTGAGGCCCCGCAGCACCGCGGCGCGCGTCTCCTCCTGCTCGGGTTCGACCGTGATCGCGACCATCGCTCCCCCTAGCGCGAGCGCCCGTCGAACATCGTCGGCGAAAGCTCGGTCGGCTCGACCCCGGCGAGGCAGCGTACATTAACCGCGACCATCGGCGTGCCGTCGGGCCCGTTCGCCTTCGCGAAGGACTCGATGCCGCAGGTCTCGCAGAACAGGTGCTGGATCTTCTGCGTATGGAAGCGGTATTCGGTCAGCGCGTCCTCGCCCTTGGTCAGGGCGAAGGCGCTGGCCGGCGCGAAAGTCAGGATCGAGCCACGGCGCTGGCAATAGGAGCAGTTGCAGGTGAGCGTCCGCCCGAGATCGGTCTCGACCTCGTAGGCGACCCGCCCGCAGTGGCAGCTGCCCTGATACTGCGCCATGGCTTGCGTCCTCTCGTTAGCTGAGCACCACGTTCGCGGCGCTTTCCGGCAGTTCCTTGCCGAAGGAGCGCTGGAAGAACTCGGCCACCAGCGTGCGCTCCATCTCGTCGCACTTGTTCAGGAAGGTGACGCGGAAGGCGAAGCCGATATCGCCGAAGATCGCCGCGTTCTCCGCCCAGGTGATGACCGTGCGCGGGCTCATCACGGTCGAGAGATCGCCGTTCATGAAGGCGTTGCGGGTGAGATCGGCGACGCGGACCATCTTGTTGACGATGTCCTTGCCCTCGGCGGTCTTCTGGTAGTGCTTCGACTTGGCGAGAACGATCGCGACTTCGTTGTCGTGAGGCAGATAGTTCAGCGTGGTGACGATCGACCAGCGGTCCATCTGGCCCTGGTTGATCTGCTGGGTGCCGTGATAGAGGCCCGACGTATCGCCGAGGCCGACCGTGTTCGCCGTAGCGAACAGCCGGAAGGCGGGGTGCGGGCGGATGACGCGCTTCTGGTCGAGCAGCGTGAGCTTGCCGGACTGCTCCAGCACGCGCTGGATCACGAACATCACGTCCGGGCGGCCGGCATCGTATTCGTCGAAGACCAGCGCGATGTTGTTCTGCAGCGCCCAGGGCAGGATGCCGTCCTGGAACTCGGTGACCTGCTTGCCCTCCTTCAGCACGATCGCGTCCTTGCCGACGAGGTCGAGGCGCGAGACGTGGCTGTCGAGGTTGACGCGGACGCAGGGCCAGTTGAGGCGGGCCGCGACCTGCTCGATATGGGTCGACTTGCCGGTGCCGTGATAGCCCGAGATCATCACGCGCCGGTTATGCGCGAAGCCGGCGAGGATCGCGATGGTGGTATCGCGGTCGAAGCGGTAATCCGGGTCGAGATCCGGCACATGCGGATCGGCTGCGGAGAAGGCCGGCACCTCGAGATCCGTGTCGATCCCGAAAGTCTGGCGCACCGACAGCTTCATGTCGGGCAGGCCGGGCGCAGTCGTCGTCGTCATCTTCTTGTCTCCGGGCGCAGGGCCGTGGCCGGCAATTGCCGGTTGCCCAGTGCCGACCGAGGAGGGAGGCGGATGCTTCCTCATTAGAGCGAAAGACCGGAAGCGGCAATTCGCAAAGCTGCACCCCGGCCCTCGCAAAGGGCATGCCGGCTCACGGTCCCGAAGGAATCAACGCCGCTCGTCGAGCAGCCGTTTCACCACTGCGACAGCGCGTCCAGCATCGTCGGGACGCGGTCCACCAGCCGGCACCGCCCCTCCGATTCGTGTTTCGATCGCGCGAACCAGCGCTTCCGCCGTCAGCGGTCGCAACCCCGAGAGACGCAGGCACAGCGCCAGCCCGGCCTGCTCCAGCGCCTCGGCCCGGACCGCCTGCTCCGTCTCCGCCCCTTCATCGAAGGGCACGACGATGGCCGGCCGCCGTGCCGCGACGAGGTCGAGCACGGTGTTGTAGCCGGCCTGGCTGATCGAGAGCGCGCAGCCGGCGAGCAACACCGGGAAATCGGGGCGCGCCCGCTCGACGACGACGCGGTCCGATGCCGCGCCAGCAAGGCACAGGAAGGCTTCCTCGGACACGCCGCGCCCGACGAGGACGCGCCAGCGCCAGCGCGCCGGCCCGAGCCGTGCAGCCCGCAGGGCAAGCGCGAACAGCGGCAGGGCGGCGGCGGAGCCGCCACCGGAAACGAGGATCTCGCCATGATCCGGCGCGGCCGTGAGCGCTGGCACATCGGCGAGATAGCCGGTGTAGCGCAGCTTGCCGGCGAGCGCGGCATCGACCGGCCAGGATCGTTCGAGCGGCAGGAAGCTCTCCTCGCCATGCACCAGCACCGCGTCGAACAGGCGTGCGAGGCGCTCCTGCGCTTCCACGATCCGCGCCGGCTTGGGCGTCACCAGCACGTCCCGCACCGACGACAGGACAAGGGCCCGCGGGTTGGCCGCCTTCGCGGCGGCGATCACCGCCAGGAATTCTTCGGCCAATTGCCGGCGGCCGAAGGGGAAATGCTCGGTGACGACGACATCCGGCCGCAGCCGCGTCGCCAGTTCCTGCAATGCCGCCGTGCGGGCTGCCATCCGCCCTGGCTCGACCGCCCTGCCTGCCTCGTCGACCAAAGTCCGGAAATCGACGCCTTCGGTCCTGACCGCTGGCAATTGCGCGAAGGCGAAAGGCTCCCCCTCCATCGGTCGCAGCTTCATGCCGCCACTGGCGAGCGTCACCGCGAGGCCACCTCGCGCCAATGCCCGCGCCAGATGCGCCGCCCGTACCAGATGCCCGCTGCCGAGCAGATGCGTGACGACGATCAGCGCGGTGCCGCTCATGCGCCCTCGCCTGCAGAAGCGCGCAACTTGGCAGCGATCCTGTCGAGCCCCGCCGAGGCCGAGAACGCATCCGTCAGCCGCAGGAAGGCGGCATCGGCCAGCGCCGTGCGTTGTTCCGGAGCACCCGCCAGTTCGGCCAGCGCGGCGGCGAGCGCCTCGACATCGCCCGGCGACACGAGCAGGCCCTCCACACCGTGTCGCACGAACTCGGGAATGCCGGCGAAATCGGTCGAGACGATCGCCAGCTTCTGGCTCGCGGCCTCCATCACAACGTTCGGCAGCCCGTCGCGGTCGCCGTCGCCCGCCTGTTTCGACGGCAGCACGAAGATGTCGGCTGCCTGCAAGGCGGCGATGACCTCATGCTGCGCCTTCGGCCCGGCCCAGGTGACCCGCTCGGCCAAGCCCAAGGCCGTTGCCTGGTCCTTCAGGGCCGGCAGCATCTCGCCGCCGCCGATATGGGTCAGGCGCCAGTTCAGCACGCAGGGCAGCCGCGCCAGAGCTCCAAGCAGATCGTCGAAGCCCTTCTTGGCGACCGCCCGGCCGACCGTGACGAAGCGAACCGGCTCGGCGGGATCGGAACCGTCGCGCGCCGGCCGCGCCGCAGGCAGCGGAAACCGCGCGAGGTCGAGACCATGATAGAGGAGCGCGACCTTGTCCTCCCCCGCGGTCAGGCTCGCCAGCGCGCGGTGCCCGTCCTGCGTGCAGGTGACGCCCCAGGCGGCAGCAGCGATCTTCTCGCGCTTCTCCCAATCCGGCGTCGTCCAGATATCCTTGGCATGGGCCGAGAAAGACCAGCTCAAGCCTCGCAGCAGCGCGGCATAGCGGATCACCGAGGCCGGCGTGTGGAGGTAGTGCACATGCAGGTGCCGGATGCCGGCCGGCAATTCCCGCGCCATCACGCAGGCCTGGCCGAAACGGCGCCAGCGGTTGCGCGTCCGGTCGCGCGCGAGATCGCGCAGGAACGCCGGCAGCAATCGCCAGAGACCCGGCCGCCCTAGCGCGCCGAGCAGGCCACGCGCCACGCGGCCCGGCTCGTCGTGGAGATACTCCGGGAGATAGCGCACCGGCGCCGTGATCTGTCGGTGCATCAGGTGCCGGTCCGCATCGGTCGGGTGTCGCAGCGACCAGATCTCGAAGGCGAGCTGACGCTGCTGCAGGCCGAGCAGCTCCTGAGCGATGAAGGTCTCCGACAGGCGCGGATAGCCCTTCATCGCAATGGCGATGCGTGGCGTGGCGGCAGATGTCATCGCCGGCCGATCAGCATGAAACGGGTGTAGTTCTTCGTCGGTCGCGCGCCGGCGAACCAGATCTCGGCCAATCCCGCCTGCGCGCGGAAGGCGTCGAGGGATGGCACGCAACTGCGATGATCGGGTTCGCGGTAATAGTCGTTCGACTGCAGCAGCAGCGGCAGCCCCGCCGGCAGGCTCGCAAGCCAGCCCGGCACGTCGTCGAGATGCTCGCAACTCGTGTTGATGATCAGCCCGGGCGCCGGGGACAAGGCGGCGAAGTCAAGTTCGGTCATGTCGGCAGTCATGGCTCGGAAACGCCCGCTCGCGACATGGCGGTGGTTCAGCGTCTCCGCCACGGGCGCACAGGTCGGATCGACATCGAGGCTGACGAGACTCTCGATCTGCAGTCGTTCGTCTCCGAGCAGCAGCGCCCCGAGCACGCCGTACCAGGCTCCCAGCACCCAGACCGGTCCCTGCGGCCTCGGCAGGGTCTCGGCCAGTGCCTCGACCAGCCATTTCTTGGAGGCGATCTGCTTGTGATTGCACGCGATCGAAAGGTCCGGCGGCGCGCCCCTGCCATAGAGCCGGGCGACATCCGCGACAATCGGGTTGCCGGAAAGCGCCGCCATGCCGCGCAGCAGGTCGTGAAAGGCCTCGACGGGCGGTTCTGGCGTCATGGTTCGTTCGGGAGGCAATGGCTCGATGGGGAGCGCGGACCATAGGGATGCTGCCGCGCAAAGGCCAGAGCCGGCCGCTCTCCACCGCCGGGCTCACCGCCCTATCGCCTCCTGAGGCAGGTCCTCAGGGCTGGGCCGGCTTGTCGTCCGGACCCGGGGCGGCGGGCACAGGGGCCGGATCGGCCCGGCCGCCGGGCGGGGCGACCGGTGCCGCCGCGGCTGGCGCGTCTGCGCCGCGCTTGCGCCGGGCGATCTCGGGCGCACTGGCGAAGCCGAAGGCGGCCAGCGGCACCTCGCGCCCCTTGATCGCGACCTTGAGCGCGGTCGTGCCGGGATAGGTGCGGGCGGCGGTGCGGATCGTGTCGTCCGAGACGACGACATCGGCGAGCACGCGCCGCGTCGCCGATTCGAGCTGGCTCGCGATCATCACGGTTTCACCGACCGTGATCTCGCGGCGGCCGAGATTGTCGTTCCCGACGGCGCCGATGATGGCATTGCCGGTATGGATGCCGATGCCGATCCTCAGCGGCAGCGGCAACGCCGCGCCGAACTCGCGGTTCAGCGCCTCCACGGCGCGCACGATGTCCGCGGCTGCGGCAATCGCCGCCTGTGCGGCCCTGGCCGGCGTACCCTCGAGACCGAAGACCGCCATGAAGCCATCCCCGTAGAACGCGTCGATGCGCCCCTCATGGGCGGTGATCGCCTGGCTCATCTCGTCGAAGAAGCGATTGAGCAGCCCGATCAGCTCTTGCGGCAGCTGCCGCTCGGACAGTGCCGAGAATGCCCTGAGATCGGCGACCATGACCGTGAGGTCGCGGCGGCCGAGCATCGCGTCGGGCTCGAGGCTTCTGCCCGGCGCCGCATTGAGGCGGGAGGCGAGCAGGATCTGCACCTGAAGGTCGTCGCGCGGCCGGATCTGGCAGGCCAGCCTGACCCGATCCGGGGCGGCGATGCGCCTGAGCAGCCTGGCTTCGTTCGCTCCCGGCGCCGGCAGGGAGTCCGCGCCGTCGATCACCAGAACCCGGCAGGTGGCACAGCGCGCCCGCCCGCCGCAGAGCGCGGCATGAGGGATGCCGAACCGCCGGAACATCTCGAGCACGGTCGGCCCCGGCGCCAGCCGGCGGGTGCCGTGGCCGACGAAGCGCATCGTGATCTGCCCGGTCGTGCGGACGCGGATCTCGCGCGCGGCGACGAAGATCATGAAGCAGCCGACCAGGCCGTAGAAGACCGCCTTCGCCGACGTCACGTTGAAGGCGACCATGTCCCGCTGGGCCCGGGTGACGAGTTCGGGCGGCAGTCCCATCAGCTGCGCCTCGCGGGCTCCGACGAAGAAGCCGATCAGTGCCAGCAGCGGCACCAGGATCGCGCCAAGCAGGAACACGTCCCGCCAATGGCGGTAGCTCTCCCGCGAGCGCAGCAGGAAATGGATGCCGATCATGCCGTGCGCCCAGACCAGCAGCAGCAGCAGCGACTGGGTCAGCATCGAATAGGGCCACAGCCGCCGCAGCACGGAGTGATAGCTCTCGTCGACGTGGAAATAAGCGCCCATCACCCGGGTGTTGATGATGTGGTCGACCAGCAGCAGCGGAATCGCGAGACCGAGCGCGATCTGCAGCATCTCGCGGGCCGGCATCTTGAAGGTGCGGCGTTCGGCGACCCGCAGCAGGGCAAAGAACGGATGGACCACGAGGGAGCCGTAGAGCGCCACCGTGCCGACCCAGCTATGCCAGAACCAGTAGCGCCAGTTCTGGACCGCCTCCATCGCCTGGACGCCGAAGATTCCGACGGCGTGGTTGAGGAAATGCGAGGTCGCGAAGGCGAGCAGGACGAGTCCCGAGGCCAGGCGGATATCCCGGCTCCAGGACGAGACATGCTGCATGCCGGCGCCCATGGCGCCTCCACGGGCACCGGCATTCTGTGGCAGGCTCATGGCTGGACCCGTTCCCTCAAGCCGGTTCGCCGGCCAGCAGCGCGTTGGCGAGGCGGGCGACCCGATCCGCAAGGTCGCGGCTGACCGCAAGGCTGAATTCCGGCACCGTCTGCAGCAGCTCGAAGAACAGGTCTTTCGGAATCCGCAGGGCCAGCACGTCGGTGCCGGCCGACACCTTGCCGAGGAACTGCTTGCCGCTCAGCAGCGAAACGTCGCCGATGATGCTGCCGGCCTCCTTCTGGAAGCGGCGGCCGCCACCGTCGTCGCGCTGCTGCGCGAACTCCACGTCCCCCTGCAGGATGACATAGACTCCGTCGAGCCGCGCCGGGTCGCTGACGATGACGGAGCCGGCGGGAAAGCGCAGCCTTTCCCCCATCAGCGCGACGAGCTTGAGGCGCGAGGACGGCAGCTCGCGGAACAGCGGCAGCTCGCGCAAGCAGGCGATATCGGTTTCGAGCGTCATGACCCTACCTCCATCCGCTGGGCGCCCCCGAAACGGGGCGGCTGGCCGAGCGCATCGTTCGCGGCCTGTGGCGGCGTGCCGGCCTCGACGACACCCGTCGGCCCCTGGAAGAGCACCCGCAGGGGAACGTCCTGCAACAGGTTAGCATCTCCCATGAGAAGAAACAGCGTCATGCCGCTGCAATAGCGCCGCAACCGTTCGACGATCCCGGCAGGATCGTCCGAGATCGCCAGCAGCCCGGAGACGTCCAGCACGGCGATCTGCGGCGCCTTGATCAGGGCCTGCATCAGCGGCACCGCCTGTCGCAGGCGGGCCGGCAGATAACGCCCGCGGATGCCGCTTTCCGTATCGAGGCCGAGGCGATAGAGCGTCCCCTCCAGCCCCGCGCGCGACAGCGCCTGGTGGACCACGGCCGATACCTTGTGCTCGGCATCGGCGATGCCGTAGCCGATGCGCCCGAACAGCAGGTTGTCGCGCACGCTGGCCCCGAACATGACCCGATCCGGATCGTAGAACGCCACGTCGTCGACGGCATTGCCCGGCAGATGCCTGCGGAAGCTGGCCCGGGCGCGCAGGATTCGCTGCTGAAGACGCTGGTCGATCAGGTTGAGCCGGTGCTTGGGCTCGATATAGCCGAGCGCGAGTGCGACCAGATCGCACTCGGTTTCCGGATCGAGCGGCGAGCGCATGTCCTGCTTGGCCAGGGTCGCGGCCAGAGCGTTGAGGCGTTCGAAATCGAAGCCCGCACCGAAGGAGTAGCGCTCGAAGAGCGCGTGCCCGGTCGGCAAGCCGGCGAAGATCTCGACCACGGTCGCGACGATCCGGCTGCCCATCTCCGAGAGCGGCTCGATCAAGGCCTCTGCCCGCAGGATCGCATGGGCATAAGGCTCGAAATACAGGGTCGCGCTGTCGAAGCGGGCTGTCGTGCAGGTGCCGAAGATCAGGTTCTCGGCCATGGTCGCGTTGGAATTGTAGCGATCCGCGACGAAGGGCTCGATCAGATCGCCACGCTCGGCCCGCACGAGCTCGCGTGCGACGGCGCGCCGGGCGGTGATGATGCGCCGCCTCGCCTCCTCGCTGACGGGTGGCATCACCTTGCCGCCGAGCCCGAGATTATAGACGTCCTCGGTGCAGCCGAGCACATCGAGGAGATCGCGCACGCGCCGCGCGAGCGCCGCCCGGTCGTCGAGCCCCGCCCCGCCATAGTCGGTCCAGTCCGCCTCGAAGGGAAAGGGCGAGTTGCCGGAGCGGATCGCTTCCACGAAGCGGCGCTGCTCCCCGGCGGCAGCCTGCTCGGCCTTCAGGCCCGGCCGGTGCCGCTGCAGCGGCAGCAGGATGTTGTCCCGCATCGAGCCGGCGATGACCTCCGCCTCGTCGCCGGCGTAGCCGATGAGATGGCTCGCGCGCTCGACCGACATCGCCGCGAGGGGCTCGCCGTCGATCAGGACACGGCCGGCATAGCTGGTGGCCTGACGGCCGAGAATGCGTCCGAGAACGTCTTTTCCCCCGCCGGGAGGGCCGATCACCGCGACGATCCCCGGCCGCGATATCCTGAAGGACAGCGGCATCAGCAGCGGCTGGCCGCGATTGTCCAGCATCTGCAGCGCCTCGACCTGGATCTCGCCGGCGGCCGGCAGCGGCGTCACGGCCTTCTCCTCGTCGAGGATCAGCGTGTCGTCGCTGTTGAACTGCGAGATCACCTGGTCGTACTTGATGGTCACGTCGTTGCGCTGCTGGTCCCAGTCGATCAGCTCCTTGATCGGCGGCGGCAGATCGCGATAGGCGGCGATCACCGCGACGAGCTGGCCGATGTCGAGCCGGCCCTGCAGCGCGAAATAGCCGCCGATCGCGTAGAAGAAGAACGGCGTGATCTGCGCCAGCAGATTGTTGAGGAACTTGACCGCGAACTTGCGCTTGTAGAGCGCGTAACGGATGTCGAAGAGCGTGCCGAGGCGGCCTGCGATGTCGGACTGGACGTAAGCGGTCGCGCCATGGCCCTGGATCATCGGGCCGGCGTCGACGATTTCGCCGATGCGGCCCGCCAGCTGGCGCGAGGCAAGCTGGCGTTCGCGGCCGAGGCGCAGCTGCTCGCGCCGCAGGATCGGGATGATAATGGCCTGCGCCAGCACGATCAGCAGCGCGATGGAGCCGAGCCAAAAGCTTTGCGCCATGATGAAGACGAGCGCCGTCAGCGCCTGGCTGAGCAGGAAGACAGGCTGGATGAAGGCATCGCCGACGAAGCCGCCGATCGGCTCGACCTCGTCCTTGATCATGCTGGCGATCTCGGCCGGCTTGACGGCCCGCATCTCCTCCGGCCGGAAGCGCATGAGCTGGCTGAACAGATCGTAACGCATGCGCCGCAGCATGCGCTCGCCGAGAATGCCCTTGCGGACGTTGATGACGTATTTGAAGCCGCCATTGATCAGGACGAGCAGCAGGAAATAGCTGGACAGCCCGGCCAGCAGACCGAGCTGCCCGACCTGAATGCCGTCGAACAGCTTGAAGCTGGCCCCGCCCAGCCATGCCGGCAGATGGAGCGTGAAGTCCATCAGGGTCGTGGTCGTGCGGCCGTCCTTGAAGGCCCCGCCCTGGATGGCGTCGTTGACGATGCGCTTGGGAACGTCGAACGAGGCCCAGTTGAACGGGATCGAGACGAGGATGATCAGCAGGACGGTGATCTGCTCGCCGCGGCTCTTCTGCCAGATGTAGCGGAAAAGGTTGGGCTCCAAAGGAGGCGATCCTGTTCGGTGCGGCGAAGCGGCGCCCGGCTGCAGCGACGCCGCGGACCCGCACCAATCATATAGGGTTGACCAACTGCCGTGTACATGTGCCGTTCGACACGAAGCCGTGCCGCGCCCGCCCGGCGCGATAAGGGAACTTCATCGGCAAGACCACGCTTTCAACGTCTAGCGAGGCCGGGTAGGACTGTGATCTCTGGGGAAGCGTCAGTTCGGTTCATGGATATCCTTCGCGTCAGTGATCTGCGCATCGGCTTCACGGTTCACGGGCTGGCCCGCGACGTCGTGAAGGGCGTGAGCCTGCGGGTCCCCGCCGGCAAGACCGTCGCGCTGGTCGGCGAGTCCGGATCGGGAAAATCGGTGATCTCGCAGGCGATCATGGGCCTGCTGCCGCGCGCCGGCGACGTCACCGGCGGCGAAATCCTGTTCCGCGATCCGCTGGCGCCGGAGACCGTGATAGACATCGCCGCCCTTCCCCGCGAAGGCACCGGCATCCGGGCGCTGCGCGGCGGGCGCATCGGCATGATCTTCCAGGAGCCGATGTCGTCGCTTTCGCCGGTGCACACGATCGGCAACCAGATCGAGGAAGCCTTGCTGCTCCATCGGCCGATGCCGAAGGCGCAGGCCCGTGATCTGATCGAGGCCATGCTGAAGCGCGTCGGCTTCAAGGACCCACACCGCGCCTTCGGTCTCTATCCGTTCGAATTGTCGGGCGGCCTGCGCCAGCGCGCCATGCTGGCGATGGCGCTGATCTGCCAGCCGGCCCTGCTCATCGCCGACGAGCCGACCACCGCGCTCGACGTCACCATCCAGGCCCAGGTGCTCGACCTGATGCGCGATCTCCAGGCCGAGATGGGCATGGCGATCCTGCTGATCACCCACGATCTCGGCGTCGTCGCCAACATGGCCGACGAAGTCGTCGTGATCTTCCATGGCGAGATCATGGAGCGCGGCCCGGTCGAGGACATCTTCCGGCAGCCGCGCCACCCCTATCTCAAGGCGCTGCTCAAGGCCTCGCCGCATTTCGACATGGCGGAGGGCGAGCGTCTGGTCGCGCTGCGGGAGGCGCGCCCGCGCCCGCCCGCCGCGGCCAGGCCACCGGAGCCGCGGCCGGCGGAGGCGGCTCCGCTGCTGCGGGCGCGGCATCTCGAAAAGGCCTATGTCACCGGCTCGCGCGGCTTCTTCGGCAAGGGAAGCCTCTCGATCGTCAAGGCGGTCAACGACGTCTCCTTCGATATCCGTCGCGGCGAGTGCCTCGGCCTGGTCGGCGAGAGCGGCTGCGGCAAGACCACGGTCAGCAAGATCCTGATGCGCGCCGTCACGGCCGATGCCGGCGAGGTGATCTTCGACGACGGACGCGAGCGCGTCGATGTCCTGGCCCTCGAGGGCGAGGCCCTGCGCGCCTTCCGCCCCCGCGTCCAGATGATCTTCCAGGATCCGGTCTCCTCGCTCTCGCCGCGCATGACGGTGAAGAACATCCTGCGCGAGCCGCTCGCCATCCACGAACGTGGCGAAGGGACGGAGCAGGTCGAGCGGGTCAGCGCGCTGATGCAGGATGTCGGGCTCGATACCCGCTTCCTCAATCGCTACCCGCACTCGTTCTCGGGCGGGCAGCGCCAGCGCATCGGCATCGCCCGGGCGCTGGCCCTCGACCCCGACCTCATCATCTGCGACGAGCCGGTCTCGGCGCTGGACGTCTCCGTGCAGGCGCAGATCCTCAACCTGCTGAAGGACCTGCAGGCCGAGCGCGGACTGACCTTCCTGTTCATCTCGCACAACCTCGCGGTCGTGAACTACATGGCCGACCGGATCGCGGTGATGGCCAATGGCCGCATCGTCGAGCTGGCGCCGCGGCACGCGCTGTTCAACCGGCCCGTCCACCCCTACACCAAGGCGCTGCTGCGCTCGGTGCCGTTCGCCGATCTGGATCGCAAGCTCGACTTCAAGCTCGCCGCACCCGGCGGCGCCTCCGATGACAGCGGCTGGAACCGCGCCTTCAAGGCGGGGCCCGATAACGGCGAATTGACTCACCTGTCCCTTGGAGACGGGCACTATGTGCTGGCGCGCCCGAATACCGATGTGAAGGAGCTGGTGTCATGACGCAGCGCCGCCCGCGCCCGACACGCCGCGCAGCGCTCCTGCTCGGTTCGGCGGCGGTGGCGGGTCTCGGCCTGCCGCGCCGCCCGCGCGCCGCGCCCCGGCCGCCCTCGGCCATCGACAGCCCCTTCTTCGCCGATCGCGTGGCTGCGGGCGCATTGCCGCCGGTCGGCGATCGGCTGCCCGATATCCCGCGCGTGCTCGACATGGCGGGCCTCGGCCGCCGTGCCGGCCGCCATGGCGGCAACATCCGGCTGCTGATGGGCGACCAGCGCGACCTGCGCATGATGACGCTCTACGGCTACACCCGGCTCGTGGTCTACGACGACAACCTCGAGCTCGTCCCGGATGTGCTCGAGAGCTTCGACGTCGAGGAAGGGCGCGTCTTCACCTTGCGCCTGCGCCCCGGCCATTGCTGGTCGGACGGCTCCCCGCTGACCAGCGAGGATTTCCGCTACTGGTGGGAGGACGTCGCCAACAACGAGCGTCTCTCACCGGGCGGCCCTCCCCAGGCCTTGCTCTCGGCCGGGGAGCCGCCGGTCTTCGAGGTCCTGAGCGAGACCGAGATTCGCTACAGCTGGCAGTCGCCCAACCCGATCTTCCTGCCCGCGCTCGCCGCGGCCCAGCCGACCTACATCTTCATGCCCTCGCAATATCTGCGGCAGTTCCACGAGCGCCATGCGCGCAAGCACGAGCTCGCCATGAAGATCAAGGAGAACCGGGTCCGCGACTGGGGCGCGCTGCACGAGCGCAACTCGCGCATGTACCGCCCGGAGAACCCCAAGCTGCCGACGGTCGAGCCCTGGCGCAACACCACGCCCCTGCCCGCCGAGCAGTTCGTCTTCGAGCGCAACCCCTATTTCCACCGCATCGACGAGAATGGCCGGCAACTGCCCTATGCCGACGAGGCGACGATGACCATCGGCACCAGCTCGCTGATCCCGGCCAAGACGGCTGCGGGGGAAGCCGACCTTCAGGCCCGCTATCTGCGCTTCGACAACTATACCTTCCTCAAGGAAGCCTCGAAGCGGATGAACTTCGACGTCCGCCTGTGGAAGCGGGCCGAAGGCGCCTACTTCGCCCTGTTGCCGAACCTCAATGCCATCGACCCCGTCTGGCGCGATCTCAACCGGGACGTCCGCTACCGCCGGGCGATTTCGGTGGCCATCAACCGCGCCGACGTCAACAAGGTGATCTTCTTCGGGCTCGCGCGGGAGAGCGGCAATACGGCGCTGCCCGAAAGCCCGCTCTACGACCCGGCGCTCGCCGCCGCCTGGATTCAGCACGACCCCACCCTCGCCAACCAGTTGCTCGACGAGATCGGGCTGACCAGGCGCGACGACGACGGCATCCGCCTGTTCCCGGACGGGCGCCGGCTGGAATTCACCGTCGAGACCGCCGGCGAGAACACCGAGGAGACCGACATCCTCGACCTGCTGAAGCAGGATTTCCTGGCGGTCGGGATCAAGATCTATCCGCGTTCGGCCCAGCGCGACGTCTTCCGTCGCCGCATCCTGGCCGGCCAGACCGTGATGTCGGCCTGGGCCGGCATGGACAACGCGCTGGTCACGCCGGACATGGAGCCAGACGCGCTGGCCCCGACCTCCTCCGCCCAGTTCGAATGGCCGCGCTGGGGCCAGTTCTTCGAGACCAACGGCCGGGAAGGCGAGCGCCCTGCCCTGCCCGAGGCGAACGAACTCGTGCGCCTCTACGGCGAGTGGCGCCTGAGCGTGACCACCCGCCAGCGGCGCGAGATCTGGCGGCAGATGCTGCGGATCAACGCCGAGCAGCTCTTCACGATCGGCGTCATCAACAGCACCTTGCAGCCGATCGTCGTGTCCAAGGACCTCAACAACGTGCCGGAGCAGGGGCTCTACAGCTTCGAGCCCGGCGCCTTCCTGGGGCGCTATCTGCCTGACACCTTCTGGTTCGAGGCGCGAAAGACCGAGGGCGAGGGCTGAGCGGTGCTGCTTCGCTATATCCTCAAGCGCATGCTGATCATGATCCCGACGCTGCTGGTCACCAGCGCGTTGATCTTCACCGTCATCAACCTGCCTGAAGGCGACTATTTCGAGACGATGGCGGCCGAGATGCAGGCCCAGGGTGAGAAGGCCGACATGAGCCGCATCGAGTTCCTCAAGAAGGAGTACGGCTTCGACAAGCCGCCCCTGGAGCGCTATGTCCGCTGGGTCGCCGGCCTCGTCCACGGCGACATGGGGTACTCCTTCGAGTACCAGCGCCCCGTGCGCGACATCGTCGGCGACCGGCTGCTGCTGACGATGATCGTCTCCTTCGCCACCATCATCTTCACCTGGCTCGTCGCCTTCCCGATCGGCATCTATTCGGCGACGCATCAATACAGCTGGGGCGATTACGGCCTGACCTTCATCGGCCTGATCGGCCTCGCCGTGCCGCATTTCCTGCTGGCGCTCGTCTTCATGTACTTCGCCAACATCTGGTTCGGGATCTCGATCGGCGGGCTCGTCGATCCGCAATACCTCAACCAGCCGATGAGCTGGGCGAAGCTCAAATCGGTGCTCGAGCATCTCTGGATTCCGGTCATCATCATCGGCGCCGGCGGCACCGCCGGCATGATCCGCGCGCTGCGCGCCAACCTGCTCGACGAACTGCAGAAGCAGTACTACGTCACGGCGCGCGCGAAGGGCCTGCCGCCCGGCAAGGCGCTGCGCAAGTACCCCCTGCGCATGTCGCTCAACTTCTTCATCTCGGATATCGGCGACATCCTGCCCTCGATCGTCTCGGGCGCCGAGGTCGTCGCCATCGTGCTGTCGCTCCAGACCACCGGCCCGCTGCTCATCCGAGCCCTGCAGGCCCAGGACATGTATCTCGCCGGGTCCTTCCTGATGTTCCTTTCCTTCCTGACCGTGATCGGCGTCCTGATCTCGGACATCGCGCTGGCCATTCTCGATCCGCGCATCCGCTTGCAGGGAGCGGCGACGAAGTGACGGCGAACACGCTCAAGGATCTGCCGCCGGACGGCGCGCCGCTGCCCCATGCGGCCTCCACCGCCCCGTTCGAGCCCTACGCCACAGAGGAGATGACGCCCGAGCAGGAGCGGGTCTACCTCGCCTCGCAATGGCAGCTGATGTGGTGGAAGTTCCGCAAGCACAGGCTGGCGGTGATCTCCGCCGTGGTGATCGTCGTCATCTACGGCATGGCCGCCTTCGCCGAGTTCCTCGCGCCCTATCACTATACCACGCGCAACACCGACTTCATCCGCGCGCCCGGCCAGCAGGTCAGGCTCTTCCACGAGGGCGCCTTCGTCGGCCCCTTCGTCTACCCCTACAGGCTCCACCTCAACATGGAGAACCTGAAGCGGGAGTACACCGAAGACCGCGCCAACCCGCAGAAGCTGCGCTTCTTCTGCCGCGGCGACGGCTACACCTTCTGGGGCCTGCTACCGGGGAACCTGCATTTCGTCTGCCCCCCCGAGGGCAGCACCTTCTTCTTCCTCGGCTCCGACCGGCTCGGCCGCGACATGCTCTCGCGGATCCTCTATGGCGGCCGCATCTCGCTTTCGATCGGCCTGATCGGCGTCAGCATCTCCTTCGTGCTCGGCGTCATCATCGGCGGCATCGCCGGCTACTATGGCGGCCGGATCGATCTGGTGATCCAGCGCATCATCGAGATCGTGCAGTCGCTGCCGCACATACCGCTCTGGCTCGCGCTGGCCTCGATCATGCCACCCTCGTGGAGCCCGCTGCTGGTCTATTTCGGCATTACCGTCATCCTCGGCCTGATGGACTGGACCGGGCTCGCCCGGTCGGTGCGCTCCAAGCTGCTGTCGCTGCGCGAGGAGGACTATGTCGTCGCGGCGCAGCTCATGGGCGCGAAGCCCCGGCGCATCATCGCGCTGCACCTGGTGCCCGGCTTCATGAGCCACCTCATCGCCTCCGCGACGATCACCATCCCGCGCACCATTCTCGGCGAGACCGCGCTCTCCTTCCTCGGCCTCGGCCTCAGGCCGCCGATCACGAGCTGGGGCGTGATGCTCAACGAGGCGCAGAACATCAATGTGGTGGCGCTCTATCCCTGGTTGCTCTATCCCGTCGTCCCCGTGATCGTGATCATCCTCGCCTTCAACTTCCTCGGCGACGGCCTGCGCGACGCGGCCGACCCCTATCGCTAGAGCAGCTCTGCACCGCCCCAAGACAGCTTTGCGCATCGCGTTCCACACCCCGCTCAACCTGTTCGCCGATGGCGGCGTCTCCGGCGACCGGCGCATGGCGCGCCAGCTCGTCGCGGCTCTGGAATCGCTCGGCCACGTCGTCGAGCCCGTGAAGATCGGGCGCGGCTATCTGCGGGATTCTGAGGCCGCCAGTCTCGCCTGCCTTCAGGCCGAAGCCGAGGCCCTGCGGGAAAACCTGCTTGCAAGCTGGCGGGACGGGACGGCCGCGGCTCCCGATCTCTGGTTCACCTATCACAACTACTATCGCGCCCCGGACCTGCTCGGCCCGGAGATCGCGACGGCGCTCGACATCCCGTATGTCACGGCGGAAGCCAGCGATGCGGCACGCCGTGCCCATGACGAATGGGCACCGCACACCGCCATCGTGCGCCGCGGGCTCGATGCTGCCGACCTGCATTTCCATTTCACCGAGCGGGACCGGCTGGGGCTGGAGCCCTGGCGGCGGGAGGGAATCGCCCTCCTGCCGCTGCCGCCCTTCATCGCCTTCGACCGCAACCCGCCCCGACGGATTGCCGACGGCGGCCCGCCGCGGCTGATCACCATCGCCATGATGCGCGAAGGCACCAAGCAGAACAGCTATCTGGCGCTCGCCCGCATCCTCGACCGCATTCGCGATGCGGATTGGCGCCTCAGCATCGTCGGCGACGGCCGCAAGCGCGGCGAGATCGAACAGGCGTTCTCAGGCTTCCCCGCCGGACGCGTCGCCTTTCTCGGGCTGCTCGATCGCGAGCGCGCGCTAGGCGAGTTGTCACATCACGACATCTTCGTCTGGCCGGGCGTGCGCGAGGCCTATGGGCTGGTCTACCTCGAGGCGCAGGCGACCGGCCTGCCTGTCGTCGCCTTCGACAGCGGCGGCGTGTCGGCGACGGTCCAGCGCGACGAGACCGCGCTGCTGGCGCCGGAGGGCGATGAAGCAGCCTTCGCCGCGGCGCTCGCCGGGCTGCTGCGGGACGGCGCCCGCCGCGCCGCCATGGGCAAGGCGGCGCGGCGCTTCGTCCTGAGCGAGCGAACCATGGCGCGGGCAGCGGAAAGACTGGCCGAGGGCCTTGCGATCGCCTGCCGCAACCGCAGCCTCAAGCGCCAGGCTCGCGCCGGAGGCGCGCCGCTGCCATGACCGCCTCTGCCTGGGCTCCCCTCCTGGCCGAGCTCGATCGCTGGCATGCAACCGGCCGGCGGTTGCGGCTGTGGCTGCGCGATGACGACGCCGTCGCGCCGAGCGCCGCGCTCGACCGGCTGTCGGCCGCCGCCGCGCGCTTCGACGTCCCGATTCTGCTGGCGGTCATCCCGATGCTGGCCGATGCGGCATTGGCCGACGCGCTGCGCGGCAGGCTGCTGCTGCCCTGCCAGCACGGTTGCTGGCATCGCAACCACGCACCGGCCGGCGCGAAGAAATCCGAATTCGGCCCGGACCGTGCGGCCGATGCCGTCGACGCCGAGATCGCGCAAGCCTGGCGGCGCCTGCGCGATCTTCTGGGCGAAACCCTCCTCCCGATCTTCGTGCCGCCGTGGAATCGAATCGATCCGCGCCACGCGGCCCGGCTGCCCGCACTGGGCTTCGCCGGCCTGTCCTGTTTCCGCGACCATCGCAACGGGCCCGACGGCGGCCCGGCGCTCCTCAACACCCATGTCGATGTCATGGACTGGCATGGCGGGCGGGTGGGCAGGAGCGCCGCCGCGTTGGTCGGCGAGATCGCAACTCTGCTGGCAGGATGGCGCGAGGACGAGCCCGGCGCGGATGCGCTCGGCCTGTTGCTGCATCATCGCGACCACGACGAAGCCGCCTGGAGCGTCCTCGACGATCTGCTGACGATCGTGGCCGCTCACCCGGCCGCCGCCTTCGCCGATCCACGCAGCCTGCTTTACCCGGACGGGCTTGCCTGAAAAACCCGCTCAACCGGCGTTCAGACGGGCTTGGATCGGCTCGGGCCGCAGGCTATAGATGGGTACAGCCACGCCCCGGCATGGCTGTCTGGTGTGCTCGGCCCCGCCAGGAAGTCGTCTGACCTGTTCCGGAGGCCGGCGTTCCATGTCGTCCAACGTCATCGATCTGGCGAGCCCCGAACGGAGCCCGCGCAGTTCCCACGCTCCGCGTGTGCTGATCTACAGCCACGACACCTTCGGGCTCGGCCATATCCGGCGGTGCCGCGCCATCGCCAATGCGCTGATCGCGAGCTTTCCGCACATCTCCATCCTGATCGTCTCGGGCTCCTCCGTGATCTCGAGCTTCCAGTTCGGGGACGGGGTCGACTACGTCCGCATCCCCGGCGTCGAGAAGCAGAGCGACGGCCATTACGGCCCGCACCACCTCAACCTGGATCTCGACGATACGATCCGGCTGCGCACCGAGATCATCAAGCAGACCGTCCTCTCCTTCGATCCGGACGTCGTCATCGTCGACAAGGAGCCCGTCGGGCTGCGCGGCGAGCTTAAGCCGGCGCTCGATATCCTGCGCCGCCGCGGGGCGCGCATCGTTCTGGGCCTGCGCGACGTCCTCGACGAGCCGGCCAAGCTCCTCGAAGAGTGGCGGCACAGCGGCGCGCTCGACGCGCTGGACACGATCTATGACGATATCTTCGTCTACGGGCTGGAAAGCGTCTATCAGCCGCTGGCCGGCCTGCCGAACCAGCAGCGCTTCGCGGGCAAGACCCGCTATCTCGGCTACCTCAAGCGGGCCGTCCCCAGCCCGATGCCGCCCAACCGCTATCCGCGCGTCACCAAGCAGCCCTTCATCCTCGTCACCCCGGGAGGCGGCGGCGATGGCGCCGGCGTGATCGACTGGGTGATCTCCGCCTATGAAGCCGACGGCACCATTGCCCTGCCGGCGCTGATCGTCTTCGGCCCCTTCATGTCGCGCGAGAAGCGCAAGGAGTTCGCCGAGCGGATCGCGCGCAACCCGAAGCTGGAAGGCCTGGGCTTCGAGCCGCGGCTCGAGCTGCTGATGAACCGTGCCCACTGCGTCGTCGCCATGGGCGGCTACAACACCTTTTGCGAGATCCTCTCCTTCGACAAGCCGGCGCTGATCGTGCCGCGCGTGCGCCCCCGCCTCGAACAGGCGATTCGCGCCGGCCGCGCCGAAGAGCTCGGGCTGATCGATGTGCTCTACGATCCCTCGCAGAACGGCGAGGGCGAGCGCGATCCGATGGTCATGGCTGCCGCGCTCCACGCCTTGCCGAAGCGGCTGCCGCCCTCCCAGGCTTTCGTGCCGGACCTGCTGGACGGTCTTCCGACGATCTGCCGCGCGCTCGCCGACGACCTGTCCCCTCCGGTTCGCGGCCGCGCCCCGGCGCCGAGCGCCGTTTCGAGCTGACGGTTCCCGACTTGCGGCGATGCTGCCACTGGCAAAGCACTCGCGAGGGCTTTAAGCCTGAAACATGACGCTTTCGAACTCCCTGGTCCCCGTCGCCATCGGCGCCGTCGCCGTCGTCCTCCTGCTCGGATTGATCAACATGATGCGGGGTGGCAGCGCCAACACCTCGCAAAAGCTGATGCAGCTGCGCGTCCAGCTCCAGTTCCTGGCCATCGTCATCATCGTCTTCGTCCTGTGGTGGCGCAGCGGCGGGTGATCCGACCCCTCCTTGCAAGCCATTGATTTCATAGGACGTGACCAGAGATGAAGCTGGGGATCGCGGCGGTCGCAGAATGACCTCGCCACAATCCGAACACGGGTATGTGTGCTTCACTAACGCCAGCTCTCACCTTTCCCCGGTCGTCATGGTTCGCGTCGCGTTGCTCCTTCTTGCCAGTTGCCTGCTCAGTGTCCCGAGCTGGGCTCAGTCGGGGCCTCTGCCGCCAAACGTATCGAGCTATGCCCCTGCCACCCAGGCCCCGGCGCCAGGCTGGGAAGCGCGAATCGGCGGCGGCGTCGCCAATCCAGGCGGCCGTGAGGGGGGGCTGCTCAATATCGGCGGCGAACTTCTGACGCCACGGATCGTCCCTCTCAGCGATCGCTTCGCCGCCGCCTTCATTCCCCGCTTCAACATCGGCTCAAGCATCAATCTCAACGGGACGCGCTATGCCTATGCCGGAGCGACCTGGACGTTCGACATCGGCCGCGACATCTTCGTGGAGGCCAGCCTCGCGGCGGCGCTGCATGACGGCAAGACGGGCACGATCATCCCGGTGAATCGCCTCAGCCTCGGCTGCGACACCGGCACGCGCGAGGCCGCGGCGCTCGGCTTCCGCCTCTCCAACCGCTGGAGCCTCGTCACCTCGCTGGAGCATTTCAGCACGGCCGGCTGCTCCGGCCAGCCCGGAGCGCCCTCTCCGCGCGGCCCCGCAAATTTCGGCGCCAAGCTCGGCTACACCTTCTGACGGCCGGATCAGCGGCAAGAGCCAGCTTCCGTCGGCGCCGCGTCGCGCTATAAGCGAGGCATGGTTAAGCTCAACCGCATCTACACCCGCACCGGCGACAACGGCTCGACCGGCCTGACCGCCGGCCCGCGTCGTCCGAAATACGACCTGCGGGTCGCCGCCTACGGCACGGTCGACGAAACCAACGCATGCATCGGCCTGGCGCGGCTTCATGCCGCAGCCGAGGATTCCACCGTCGACGGAATGCTCGCGCGGATCAGCAACGACCTGTTCGATCTCGGCGCGGATCTCTCGACGCCCGAAACCGACACCCCCCTTTCCTTCGAGCCGCTACGGGTCGTCCAGGCTCAGGTCGACAGGCTCGAAAGCGAGATCGACACCCTCAACCAAGCACTGGCGCCGCTGCGCTCCTTCGTGCTGCCGGGTGGCACGGCGGCGGCGACCCACCTCCATCTCGCCCGCACGGTCAGCAGGCGCGCCGAGCGCCTCATGGTCGAGCT
Source organism: Allobosea sp. 67-29 (assembly GCF_001898115.1). Lineage (GTDB taxonomy): Bacteria > Pseudomonadota > Alphaproteobacteria > Rhizobiales > Beijerinckiaceae > Allobosea. Next base: position 146,711 of record NZ_MKSQ01000026.1, read on the forward strand.
CGCCGCGACCGAGGGCGAGGCCGTGGCGCCACCCGCCCTGAAATACATCAACCGCCTGTCGGATTTCCTGTTCGTCGCCTCCCGCTTCCTCAATGCCAAGGCCGGCGGCGACGTGCTCTGGATCCCCGGCCAGAACCGCTGAGCCCGGCATGTTCGTCCCGATCTACGATGGGGTTCCCCTGCGCTTCACCCGCTCGGCCTTCGTGACCTACGGGCTGATCGCGGCATGCACGTTGTTCCAGCTCGCGCTCAGCTTCGGGCCGCATCGGGAGAACGACATCGCGGTTCTCGCCGGCTTCGGCCTGATTCCCTCGGTGCTCTTCGGCGCGGCGCAGCTGCCCGAAGGTCTCGCCCATGCGCCCCCTTGGCTCACGCTGTTCAGCAACATCCTGCTGCACGCCAGCTTTGCGCATCTGCTCGGCAACATGCTGTTCCTCTGGGTCTTCGGCGACAACGTCGAGGATGCGATGGGCCATGCCCGCTTTCTCGCTTTCTTCTTCCTGTGCGGTCTCGGCGGGTCGCTGGCCCATGCGCTGGCCAATCCGGACTCCGAGCAGCCTCTGGTCGGGGCTTCCGGCGCGATCTCGGGGGTGATCGCGGCCTATCTCATGCTTTACCCGCGCGTCCGCGTCTGGGGGCTCGCCTTCAAGTGGATCCCGGTGCATGTCCCGGCCGTCTACACCCTCGGCGGCTGGATCCTGTTCCAGGCTGCCTCGGCCTGGTTCGATCCGCAGGGCAATATCGGCTGGTGGGCCCATCTCGGCGGTCTCGCCACCGGGGCGGCATTGACGCCGCTTTTCATCCGGCGCGGCGTCCGCCTGTTCGGGCGGCGGATAGCCGGGTCGTGATGCCATGCCTCCTCACCCGAAGCCCCGGGGAACCGCGCACCCTGACGCCGTTGACAAGCGCAAATACCCGTCGCTACGGTCCGACCGCATTCCAGCCTAGGGCCGCGATGCCGCCATTCCGCCATTGTGATCGGCGGTGCGGCGCGAGGCGCATCTCTTCTGAACGGTGATCTGGCGATGAAGATCTTGGTGCCCGTCAAGCGGGTGGTTGATTACAACGTGAAGATCCGCGTGAAGGCGGACGGGTCCGGCGTCGAGCTGGCCAATGTGAAGATGTCGATGAACCCGTTCGACGAGATCGCGGTCGAAGAGGCGCTGCGCCTCAAGGAAGCCGGCAAGGCGACCGAGGTGGTCGTGGTTTCGATCGGCCCGGCGCAGGCCGCCGAGACGATCCGCACAGGTCTGGCGATGGGCGCCGACCGCGGCATCCTCGTGAAGGTCGACGGCATCGTCGAGCCGCTCGCCGTCGCCAAGCTCCTGAAGAAGGTGGTCGAGCAGGAGGCCCCCGGCCTCGTCATCCTCGGCAAGCAGGCGATCGACGACGATTGCAACCAGACCGGCCAGATGCTGGCGGCCCTGCTGGGCTGGGGCCAGGGTACCTTCGCCTCGAAGGTCGAGCTTGGCACCGACAGCGTCGACGTCACCCGCGAGGTCGATGGCGGCCTGCAGACCGTGTCGCTGAAGCTGCCGGCGATCGTCACCACCGACCTGCGCCTGAACGAACCGCGCTATGCCTCGCTGCCCAACATCATGAAGGCGAAGAAGAAGCCGCTCGACGAGACCACGGCCGAGGCGCTCGGCGTCGACGTGTCGCCCCGTCTCAAGGTGCTGAAGACAGCCGAGCCCGCCGGCCGCTCCGCCGGCGTCAAGGTGGCGAACGCCGCCGAACTCGTCTCCAAGCTCAAGACCGCCGGGGTGATCTGATGACCACGCTGCTGATCGCCGAACACGACAACGCCTCGCTCAAGGACGCCACCGCCAAGGCGCTGAGCGCCGCCGCCCAGCTCGGCGCACCCGTCCACATCCTCGTCGCCGGCCAGGGCTCGAAGGCCGCTGCCGATGCGGCTGCAAAGCTCGCCGGCGTCGAGAAGGTGCTGCTCGCCGATGACGCCGCTTACGGCCACGCGCTGGCCGAGCCGCTCGCCGCGCTGATCGTCAAGCTCGCCGACGGCTACGACGCGATCGTTGCCCCGTCCACAACCACCGGCAAGAACGTGTTGCCGCGCGTCGCCGCCCTGCTCGACGTGATGCAGGTCTCGGATGTCAGCAAGATCGTCTCGCCCGATACCTTCGAGCGCCCGGTCTATGCCGGCAATGCCATTCAGACGGTGCAGTCGACCGACGCCAAGAAGCTTTTGACCATCCGCACCGCCTCCTTCCAGGCGGCCGGCGAAGGCGGCTCGGCCGCGGTCGAGAGCGTCTCGGCCGCCGAGAACCCCGGCAATTCGTCCTTCAAGGGCGAGGAGGTCGCCAAGTCCGACCGTCCGGAGCTGGCTTCGGCCAAGATCATCATCTCGGGCGGGCGCGCGCTGGGGTCGGCCGAGAACTTCGGCAAGGTGATCGAGCCCGTCGCCGACAAGCTCGGTGCCGCCATGGGCGCCTCGCGCGCCGCGGTCGATGCCGGCTACGCCCCGAACGACTGGCAGGTCGGCCAGACCGGCAAGGTCGTCGCCCCCGAGCTCTACATCGCCGTCGGCATCTCCGGCGCGATCCAGCATCTCGCCGGCATGAAGGATTCGAAGGTCATCGTCGCCATCAACAAGGACGAGGAAGCCCCGATCTTCCAGATCGCCGATTACGGCCTCGTCGGCGACCTCTTCACCGTCCTGCCGGAGCTCGACGCCGAATTGGCGAAGGCCGGCAAGTAAGACGGGACGGCCATGCCGGGCCGCCCGCAGGGCGGCCCGTTCGCTCCCGCCGGGAGCAGGAAAGCGATCAGGAACCAATCATGTCGGACCAGGCGATCAGGAAGATCGGCATCATCGGTGCAGGCCAGATGGGCAACGGCATCGCCCATGTGACCGCAGCGGCGGGCTTCGACGTCAAGCTGCACGACATCGCCGAGGAGCGCATCAACGCGGCGCTCGCCACGATTGACGGCAACATGGCCCGCCAGGTCTCGAAGGGCGCCCTCTCGGACGAGGAGCGCCGCAGCGCCATCGGGCGCATCGCCCCGGCGATCGGCCTCGCCGATCTCGGCGATTGCGACCTCGTGATCGAGGCCGCGACCGAGAACGAGGAGGTCAAGCGCAAGATCTTCACCGCCGTCTGCCCGCATCTGCACCCGAAGGCGATCCTCGCTTCCAACACCTCCTCCATCTCGATCACCCGGCTCGCCGCCGCCAGCGATCGCCCCGAGCATTTCATCGGCATCCATTTCATGAACCCGGTGCCGCTGATGCAGCTCGTCGAGCTGATCCGCGGCATCGCGACCGACGACGGCACCTTCGAGCTCGCCAAGGACTTCGTCGGCAAGCTGCACAAGACGGTCTCGGTCTCGGAGGATTTTCCGGCTTTCATCGTCAACCGCATCCTGCTGCCGATGATCAACGAGGCCGTTTACACCCTCTACGAGGGCGTCGGCTCGGTCGATGCGATCGACACCGCGATGCGGCTGGGCGCCAATCACCCGATGGGCCCGCTCCAGCTCGCCGATTTCATCGGCCTCGATACCTGCCTCTCGGTGATGCAGGTGCTGCATGACGGGCTGGCCGATTCGAAGTACCGCCCCTGCCCGCTGCTGGTGAAATACGTCGAGGCCGGCTGGCTCGGCCGCAAGACCAAGCGCGGCTTCTACGATTATCGCGGCGAGAAGCCCGTCCCCACCCGCTGACCAGGCGTGGCAGGCCGCGGCGCGACCGGCCACGAGCCTCTGTACTTCCATAGCCGGCGCCGGCAGCCGAGCCTCTGCTCGCGCCGGTCTCCGCCCCAGCGGCAACAAGCTCCTTCACATTCCTGTCGTCTCGCGCTTACATTGATCGTCAGGCGGGATTCGTCCCGCTGGACGAAGCGGAGGTGCGACGGGTTTGACGGCGCATGTGATGCATCCGATGGCGTCGCCGGACGGCTGCCCGGCGCTCGTCCTCAATGCCGATTTTCGGCCCCTGAGCTATTATCCCCTGTCTCTCTGGAGCTGGCAGGACGCGATCAAGGCGGTCTTCATGGACCGCGTCAACATCGTCTCCGAATATGACACCGTGGTCCGCAGCCCGAGCTTCGACATGCGGCTGCCATCCGTGGTCTCGCTCAAGAGCTACATCAAGCCGTCGCGAACCCCGGCCTTCACCCGCTTCAACGTCTTCCTGCGCGATCGTTTCGCCTGCCAATATTGCGGCCAGCGCGAGGAACTGACCTTCGACCATGTCGTTCCACGCTCGAAGGGCGGGCTGACCACCTGGGAGAACGTCGTCGCAGCCTGCTCCCCCTGCAACCTGCGCAAGGGCGACAAGATGCCGGCGAGCGTCGAGATGTTTCCGGCCCAGAAGCCCTATGCGCCGACGGTCAACGACCTGCACCGCAACGGCAAGCTCTTCCCGCCCAACTATCTGCACGAAAGCTGGCTGGACTATCTCTACTGGGATTCGGAGCTGGAGCCGTAAGGCTTACGGCTTCGCGCGCTGCACCAGCCCGAAGAGGGCGATCAGGCAAAGCCCGGCCGAGACGACCGCGTTCCAGCCGGCAAGCGACAGGCCGAGGAAGCGCCACGCCGCCTCCCCGCAGGACACCACGCGCACGCTCTGCAACTGCTTCATGAAATCCTGGACGCCCGCCGCAGCCGCGGTGCCGCCGCCGCAATCGCTCGGCCCGAGGAACCAGCCCCATTCCACCCCGGAATGGTAGACGCCGAGGCCGGTGCTCCAGGCCATCAGGATCGCCAGCGCAAGCAACGCCGACCATTGCAGGCGCGCCGAACGCGCCAGCGCCAGAGCGGCCACCGAGACCGCGATGGCAGCATAATGAGGCCAGCGCTGCTCCAGGCAGAGCTTGCACGGCACCAGCCCCATCACGAGCTGGAAGTACCAGGCACCGGCGATCAGCGCAGCGCTGACGAGCCCGATCGCCGCGATCGGGCGCAGGCGAGACGACACCTTGTCCCGGCTGGAGGCTGCATCGAGAATGGAAGCGGTCATCGGCATCGGCTCAGCAGGAGAGAAGCTGGCCAGACCCTGCGACCAGCTTGAGGCCGAAATAAAGCAGAATCAGTAGGCCGGCCGCCATGACGGCGATCACTTTCAGGCGACGTTCGATGAAGTGGCGGATCGTGTCGCCATAGCGCCGGAGCAGAAACGCGAGCGCGAAAAACCGCGCCCCACGCGCGAGCACGCAGGAGATGACGAAGAAGGCCAGGCCGATGTGCACGGCTCCGGCCAGAATCGTGACGACCTTGATCGGGGGCAGATGGGCGAGCCCCGAGGTCGTCAGCAGGATCAGCGTGGTGTCCGGTCCGGCGCAGGCGCGCAATGTCTCGAAGGCGCCGAGCTTGCCATAGAATTCCAGCACCGGCCTCGCCAGCGCCTCGAAGGCGTAGTAGCCGATGGCATAGCCCATGATCCCGCCGAGCACGGAGAAGGTGGTCGCGATCAGCGCCAGCCGATAGGCCCGCATCGGCCGCGCCAGCGCCATCGGCACGAACAGCACATCGGCCGGGATCAGGAAGAAGGAGCTCTCGACGAAGGCGACGATCGCCAGCCACAGCTTGGCGCGGGGCCGGGCCGCGAGCGACATGGTCCATTCGTAGAGGCGCTTCAGCATGCTGCGCTCTAGAGCACGCGCCGGAGCGCGACGCAACGGCTTCGCGAGGCGGCTCGAAACCTCCTGCGGCGGCCCTGTCGAATCCCGGCGACGGCGTCATTCCACCGATTGACCGGCATCGACCGATCGCTATAGTCCGCCGGCCTGCGAGGGCCCCTGTGGCGGAATTGGTAGACGCGCTCGACTCAAAATCGAGTTCCGCAAGGAGTGCTGGTTCGATCCCGGCCAGGGGCACCATCGGCTGTTTACCGACAAAACGCGATCCACATGTTGGCTAGCGGCAACACGGTCGATCAGATCGAAAAGGCGATATTCGTTGTCTATCGCGACGTCCTCAATGCAGGAGCAAGTTTTATCGCCGACGCAGACCCGGATGATCCGCAGCAGCACATCGGCGCGCTGGATCAATTCGCAAGGACTTTCGAGCGCGACCTGCTCCGGCAATACGAGAGCGACTTCGGGCGTCTGGGATGGACCGGGATAACGTTCGATCAGCGGCAATCTGAAATCACATCACACTTGGCAACCGCCCGTGACAGGGTCGTCGGTGACTTCAAATTCGGCATGGCGGGAGGACGGCGTATGGCGATCAGGCCATCGGTACAGAATAATGTTACCTTTCACGGGCCGGTCAGCGGGTCGCCGGTAATCGCTCCGGGCGGGACGGTTAGCCAGACGTTCAATCACTCGGACGACGGCGTGCGGGCACTGGCCGACCGCATCCTCTCTGAACTGACAGCGACCACGGCTGCGGAAGCCGATGCGCGCCGCTTGGCAGAGGAGGCCATGGCCGAGCTGGCGAAGCAGAAGCCCGATCGATCGGCAATCGTGAAGGTCCTGATGAGAGCTGGTAACGGCTTGTTAGCGATTGGACGAACGACGCTCGCGGAGGTGACAAAGGAGATAGCCAAAGGGTACGCGACGCAGTTTGGGCTCATTCCGCCAAGCGATGAATGACAGCTTCGGAGCCATATCCAACGCTGGCGCCGCCGTGAACGCAGTTGGTTTTCCAAACAACGATTAGAAATAGCGATTTGGAAAGTTAAAATAAGACAATCTCCTCAATGATCGAATAGTTGGAAATATCACGATACTAAATTTGGAATAAATTTGGTTGATGAATACAAAAAAGCTGCTCTGATGCGCCCATCGCAGCGCGCGATTGGAGGTGCCGGATGGCAAATATTTGTTACACTTTCGAGATTAATGGGCGACCTGCATATGTCGCGTTCACGAGCGAGCATGATGCGCGAGATCGGCTTAGCCATGGATTTGACGCGATCGAGAACGGCCGCTCGGTTTTGCAGCCGGGCTACGTGGTTGCGTTCCGGCCGAGCACGCGCGACGAGATCGACGCATTCACCCGCCTCGCTGCCGAAGCCTGCCTCGCCGGCCGGATCGAATGGGAAGACGTTTTGGACGGCTTTCCTATCTTCTTGATCTCCGGCGCAGACCTCGCGTTTCCCGATACGGACATCAACACCGGCCTCCCCCTCGGAGCGCCGCGCGGACCTCTGCGGGCTTTCGGTATAGCGATCGAGGACCTGCAAACGCTCCACAGCGGCTCCGTGGCCGCCTGAACAACACTCGTTGGCGCCATCACGCGCCCACGGCGCCGAGGGATGCCTCGGCGCCCTTCCAGTTGTGTATCACCATCGGATCGTCCCATGGCCTTCTTCTCGATCACCTCGACCATGCGCACGGAGACCGGGACGAACGTCGTCTTCGTCTTCCGACCGGACGACCCAGCGATAGTGACGGAGGCCGCCTTTGGCGAGGCGCTTGCGAAGCGCGGCTGCATCGCAGGAACGCGATGGCGGTTCCGTGAGGCGCACGGCCGCCTGCTCGATCCCCGCCGGATCGTCATCGGACTGGCGGGGCTAATTCAGGCCACCAAATTCGTCCACCCAAGCGCCGAGGCAGCGCCGGAACCGGCAGATGGTTAGAAGTAAATATTTGCCAGAGGAGTTGTATCAGCTTGCTTCCAGTTTGATCCGAGCGCTGGCCGATGCCGACGCTGCTCTCGACCCGGCGGCCGTCTGTGAGCTTGCACCAAGCCATCACAAGAACGCCCTCTCGCGGCATGAAGGTGATCCTCGGGATAGACGCAGGATTGACAGCGACCAAGCCAGGCGGGATCGCTCTGGCGGCTGATGGAAGGAGCCGGCTGTCGCCTTTGAATAGTTTGGGCTAGGCAGCGTCACCAGAGGGAGTATCGTTCTGCGAGCGCCAAAACTCGTCGGCGTCAGGCACTCTGCCGTCCAGCCTACACATCCTTCCAAACCAATCCCTCAAGCCGAATTCAATCAGAAGATTTAAATGGTGTATACAGCGGGTCGGCTCAATATAATATTGAGCATCTTTGCCGAAATCACGATCTCCGATAACTACTTGGAAATTTGAATTTCCGTCGACGTTAAATAAACTTAGCATGTGTTTTCCCGAAAAATGCACATAGCCAGACGTCTCATTGTAAACTGTACTCATCCAAGGATTTCGTAGTGATATTTTTTCAACGAGAAATCTGTCGGTCATTTTCACACCGTCAAAGCTTTTCATGCGATTAATTTGAGCGCCGCCGAAAACATGCTTACAAAATTCACGGTGATCGGGAGCGAAAAATCCCGCATAGAGCCGAAGGACGGTATCTAGCTGCATCCTGACCAGAGGTAGAGCGCAGATCGAATTGGCCTGCTCGACCATCAGCCTATACCCGGAGGATAGACCCAAGGCTCGTTTACCGATCGCAAGCCCGAAGATGTCGGTAAATTGGAAAGGGCCGGGCTGCAAATGCTCAAAGCACACTTTCTTGATCGCTTCCTCAGAAGCAACAGTTGCTGCGACGGCGTCCTTGATGTGGGCATCTTCGGGAATAGGCCGGTCCATTTTTAGACCCATTGCTGGCGAGGAAGGTTTCGCCTTGTAGCGCCGCTGCGTATGGCACTGAAACCGGAAAGTGCCCAAAGGCAAAGAATGTCAATCGGCCTGTGGACGGACGTCTTGCCAGGCTTGTGACACAACCCTTCCGCGAGAAATGTACCGTTCCAGATTTCTAGGGAAGGGCGCTCAATGACCGACACTAGCTCGCAGCCCAATCCGCTTTATCAGCCGGTTTCTGAAGAGGAACGCCTGGTGATCCGGGAAGAGCTACGTCAGTGGGAGCGGGAAACGCAGAAGCGCAAAGAAGATAATGCTAAAGATGGCCAAAAGCTCTTTGCGCAGCATCACCAGTCGGAGCGGCAAGCCGCGCTGGCCAACGCCGCTGAATTCCAGAAGATGTTTGTGCGCTTTTCGTTTCTTCTGAACGGCGGCGCCATTATTGCTCTTCTTGCCTTGGTCGGCTCACTCAGCGGAAAGAGTGATGCCTCCCACATCGCTCAAATTGCACAGTTCACACGGAAGCTTTTGTTGGGTGTCGAGTTCTTCCTCGTCGGGCTAGCTGCCGCCGCCGCGTCGGCGGGGGTCGCACTACTGGCCTGGCAAATCTCAGCTAGCACCTTTCTGCATGCAGGCCATACCTCGAATATTGTATCGGGATTTCCAGTATTCGGCGGAACTGATGAACGCGAAGAGGCCAAAAACTTCGATCGCAGCGATAAATTAGCTCCTGTCGCGATGTATTTCTCAGCGCTCATTTCATGTGGCTCCCTTGGGATTTTTATTGTCGGCGCCATCAAAGCTGCAAAGGCATTCTCTTATTTCAGCCTTTTGCGCTGACCACGATCGAGGTGAATTGTGAGCACCATTCGAACCAGTCCGCTTGATGAAATAGTTTGGCAGGACATCGTGGATTTGGCTGCCAGCGGCGTCGCCGAAGACGCCATGCTCGAATTCAAGGGCCTGCTGCCGGAGAAGAACGGCAAAGAGCACCCTTGGTATGGCGGTCGCGACCAGATCACAGACTTCACGCGCGACGAACTGGCCGCTGAGGTCGTTGCGCTAGCGAACGCCTACGGCGGCCGGCTCATCATCGGCGTAGCCGAGACGCAAGATAGGCCGCGCAAGGCAGCGGGGACGGCTCTGCTTCCTCGCTGCGAGAAATTCGCCGAGCAGTTCGAACAGGCGCTCCGATCCATCGTCGATCCCCCGATCGGCGGCTTGCAGATCAGAGCGATCACCAATCCAGAGACGGACGATACCGGCGCGGTGGTGATCGCAGTTCCGGCCTCCGATCTCGCGCCGCACGGTATCGGACGGCCGCCGGCCGCCTACGTCCGACGCGGAACATCGTGCGAGCCCATGACGATGCGCGATCTTCAATCGGCATTCTGGGAAGCGCGGACGCGCCGCGAACGCATCGACCAACTTCGTGAAAAAGCTCGTACGGAAATGCGATCTCTATTCGACCGCATCTTGAAGCTCGGAATTCCGCAGACAAGAAATGCTGAGGCAATTCCGGCAGGGTCGCCAGGGATGTGCGTTCGCATGAACGCGATCCCTCACCAATCCCTCAACCTTGGGCCGCTCAACGCCAACTCGAATTGGCTGCTCAATCTGTGCCCAAATGAAGGCGAGGTCTGCGACGTGCAGCACGTCGAGTTGCCGAAGGCGGGCCGACACCATGGTTGGACGCCTCGCGCGCACGGCGTAACCGCCCAGCACATTGGCCCTTGGACATGGACCCTAATGGAGGATGGTTCCCTTTCTGCGCTGGGCTATTCGTCGGCCCGCGAAAACCAGTATTTTCCCGGTTGGTACGTCGGCTCATTTGCCATGTTCATCGCAACCGCCGAGCGAGTGCGCCGCCGAGCTGGAAGACCTGACGTTCCCGTTGAAGTCGATTTTGAGTTTTTGCATGACGGTTCGGCCCGCACGCATACGGGGCATGGCAAACATTGGCCGCCGCCAGCGCAGAATATCGAGATTGGGCCATTCCTGCTTGAGGCTCGTGATAAGCTCTCCGAGTTGATGAAGGAGATCGAGCGCGTGGTCTGGAATGGTTTCAGCGTCCCGTTCGTGATGCCGTCTGGCATAAATTTCGAAGGTGTCTTCGAGCCGGGCGGATGGAGCAGTGATCGATAATGCAGAAGCGATGCGGGCTGGCGCATCGTTCCCGGCCGCCGTCGTGCTCTTCGACGGCCCCAGTAGAGGCTCGCGAAGCCGTTCGACGGAGAATAATCCAGTGCGATCAGTCGAGCCGCTCGCACCTTTCTAGATCGTCCTCGTCGAAGACGCGCTCCGCCACGGCATAAGGCGGCCCCCGGAACCAGCCCTCGGCTTCTGCCTCGCTCCGTGAGAGCATGACTGTCGTGATCGCGTCGCCGTCCTTCTTGGTCTTCTCGACCCGATCCACACGGATCGCGGTGATGACCCGCGACCCGATGTCCGTGCAGCGCCAGACACCATCGCCGCTCCGGAACTCCATGCCGATCTTGAAGCCCGCGTGTTCCATGGACACTCCTAATACCGAAGCCGGGACAGTGCGCTCTCACCGCGTCGCATCAGCGTTGTGACAGGTTTTCGACCCGTTGTGACCGAAACAGGCGCGGCTGTGACGTCTTTGGCGTTCCTTGTGACAGGTTTTCCGCGGTTTGTGACACGATTGGCGCGATGCTGTGACACGAGAAGGCGGTCTACCTCAACGGCGAATGCTGCAATGGTCTGGATGGACGCGGGATTACGACCATCAGATTGATACGCATCGGCAGTAGGAGAACGGCATGCAGCAAACAGGAATGAAGCGCGGTCATGCTTGCCTGATCAGCTATGCGGAGACGGCCGATCGGAGTTTTCCGCTGATCCTGGTCGTTGGGAGAGAGCCGAACGAGGACCTGCCGCCCTCGGAGGCGACGGGGCCATATGACTTTCGAACTTCGAAGAATTGCGCGTTCTGGAATGTCGCCTACAGCCTCCTCGGCAGCGTCGGAACCCCTCCCCGCTCAACCGCCCAGATGAAGGCACAGGCGGAGGCAGCGGCTGCATCGCCTATCCTCTTCGCGGACGCCCTGCCGCTAACGCTTCGGCACGCCGCTAAGAACAAAGCTGCGCAGCGGCTCGCGATCAGCGATGCCGCGATCGAGCGGCACGTCGCCGCAGTGTTCTCTCATCGCGAACTGATCGACAGGGTCCGCGTTATCATCCTCAGCGGGCTCGGCCCGTCGTTCGAAAGATCTGTGGCGGTGTATCGGCGCCTCGCCGAGGCTCGCAGCGTCGCTCTTGCCGAGTTGCCCTTTTTCTATCCGACCAATATGCCCGCGATCCGAGAGCGCCTCGGCAAAGAACTGAGGAACCACCTCGCCGACGTCCTGAGCGACTTCGATCATCACGCGCGTCTGATGCCGGCGTCAGCAGTGGCATGATCATCAGGCAGATCGGCCGGCTCAGCGCGGCAACCTCCCCTGCCCCGATCGTGTCTCAGGTCTCCTGCGCCGTCGCCATTGATCCGGACTGGCCCGCGATCGAAGCTGCGATCCGAGCGCTCGATGACGAACAGTTCATGGTCCTGCTCTCGGCGCGAGACGATCTTGACTGCGCGATCGATCCTGGCGCGCTCGCTGTGACGTTCCAGCCGGGCTTTGGCTTCTCGCTCTTTGAGGCAGCTTACCTCTCCGAGCGTTCGCCGAAGGTCTGGCGGACACGATCGGCGGGTAGCTGCTTGGGCCGGAGCGAGGTCGATCTCGAACTCGCGCTCCTCCTCGCCGAGACGTTCGCGCGGACTGGGAGGTTCAGCGATCTCGATCGGGTCTATGCCGATCGAACCGGCTGACCTATGATCGCGACGGCGAGCCGGACCTGCAATGCCAGCGGTCTCCGCTAATCCACAGATTTGAATGCAATGTTGGCATTTCTGTTGGAAGGCGAAACTTCCACCGTCCGAATTTGATTTACCAATGAAGCCGTTAGCGATTTTACACGGGTCCGGCCAGGGGCACCACCTCGCCCGCCTGTGGCGATGCGGATGGTCCTGTCGCTATCCCAGATCAGAAGCTCACCTTGATCTGCGCGGAACCGCCAAGGCGATTGCTGTCGCCCGAGACTTCCCCATCGAGGTTGAAACCGACCGAGACACGCTCTGAAATCCGGGCCGAAACACCGGCCGAGAGCAGCGCGCTGTCACGCTCGCCCCGGGCTCCCGCCGCGGCGAAGCTCGCTCCGGGGAGGCCGAGCAGGCTCGCGGTCAGCCCGGCGTCACGCTGGAAATAATGCGCCCAGGCGGCCCGCACATAGCCGGTCACCGCGACGCCTGCGATCACCGTGTCGGCGTCGATCTGCGCGCCGACCTCGCTGCGACTGGTCACGTCGTCGCGCTTGGCCAGCGCGAGCGCGCCGGCATTGGCACCCGCCCAGTTGGCCTCGACGACCGCGGGGCTATGCGCCCATGTCGCCTGGATCGCGGCGAGCGGCGACAGGATGAAGCCGTTCATCCCCAGCAGCGCGGCGCTGGCCTGCAACCGCCCGCTCCAGGCCGTCGTCGCGTAGGAGGACGACAGGCTCGATCCCAGCGCCGGAATGCCCCGGCGGACGTCGTTGTCAAGGCGGGCATAGCCCAGGGCGCCACCCAGCTTCACGGCGCCGAGTTGCGTCGTCCCGTAAAGGCCGGCCTGGAAGACGTCGGCATCCACCTTGCCGAGCAAGCCCGGCAGCGAGGCACGCGCCTTGCCGCCCGAGACAGCGAGGCCCGCCACGGTTCCCGGCAGCAGCCGGAGATCGACGCCGGCGGCGAGATGCGCATCGTCGAGCGTCCGCCGTGCCGAGCCGATGGCGGCCGAACCGTCCGTGCGTCCACGCGAGCCGAAGGCCGACCCCCAAACCGAATAGAGCGGTGCATCGAGCCGGGAAGGCTGCTGCGGGCTATCGACGCCTTTGCGGACGAGTCCGGAGAACGCCGCCGTACCGGGGCCCGGCGCGCCCAAGCCCGCCAGCCGCCCGGCGGCTGTCGGATCCAGCATGGCATGCAGGAACTGGTCCGCCGCCGCTGTCGCCATGGCGGGAGCTGCGCTGTGCACTTCACCCGAGAGGCTGTTGACCGCAGCCGAAATCGACCCTGCAGGCAGGTTGTAGATGCCGAACAGCGAGGACGGGTCGCCTCCATTGGCGACTATAGCGTCGATGGCCGAAGCGATGGACGTAGCATTGCTGGAACCCATCGCTCCCAGCGGCTTTGGTCTCAGCGTCAGCAGGACATCGTTGGCGGTGTAGCTGACCGCGGTTGTCACGCCGGCGCCGAAACTGCCGGAGGTATCGACCGGGCTGAAGGTGCCGCTCGTCCCGCCGGCCGCCGAGAGGAGCGTGTAGGGGTTGTTGAACGCGTAGCTTCCGCCCAGCGGCACCAGCCGCAGCGTGCCGGCCAGCGAGGCCGTTCCGCTGACATTCACCCGATCCGAGACGCTGCCCTGGATTTCCGCGACGTAGGTCGAGCCGGTTGAGAGGCTGAGATTGCCGTTGACGGTGAGCGTGCCGGGCGAATTGCCGGGCGAAAGCGTGCCGCCGTTGACGATGGTCGTCGGCACCACGCCGGAGCCGCCCAGCGTTCCGCCGGACATCACCGTCAGGCTCGACGATGCCGCCAAGGTGCCGTTGACGATCAGCTTGCCGGCCTCGACCGTAACGCCCCCCGACAGTGCCGCGCCGTTACCGGTCAGGGTCCAGACGCCGGCACCGGATTTCGCGAGGTTGGCAAAGCCCTGAAGGGTTCCCGTTGCTCCGACCGATCCAAGATCGAGCACGGCGGAGGCGGCTCCGGTCAGCTCCAGCATGTTGTTGCTGCTGAGATTAGTGACCTTGCCGAGGAGCGCCGCCGTGTCGGCGAGGACCAGGCGGTTGTTGCCCGAACCCATGGCGACCGCCGTCCCGAGCGCCGAGCCGGCGGCAATGCTGCCGTTGACGACGACCGTGCTATCGCCGTTGCCGGTCTGCACCGCGATCGCGCCGCTGGTGCTGATCGTACCGGTGTTGTCCAATCGGTTGGTGGTGCCGCTCAGCGACACGGCAAGGCCACTTGTCGCGGTGACGCTACCGGAATTGAGAAGCGAAACCGCGCCGACCGTGGCCGTTGCCGTGACGCCGCCGGCGCCGGTCACCGCGCCGGCATTGTTGATCGTGACCGCGCCGTTGCTCGTTTCCGCAAGGATCGCGGTGTCCGAGTCGGCGATGACGCGGCCGGCTGCCGTGTTGGTGACGCTGACATCGGCGCTCCCGGTCGCGGAAATTCCCTGATTGGCTGCGGAGGGTCCGAGTCCGGTATCCCGCTCTGCCTCGATGCGGCCGCTGTTCACCACGGATACGTTTCCGTTATCCGCCATCGCCTGCACGCCGATGTAGTTGCGAGCCAGCACCGAGCCGGAATTATCGATGGCGACATCGCCCGATTGCGACCAGGCGACGAGGCCCTGGCGCGTGGTCGAGGTGACTGTCCCGGAATTGTCGAGGCTGGCGGTTCCGAGATAGTCGATGACGCGAATGCCGGCGAGATAGGCGTTCACGAGGCCGCTGTTGTTGACATAGACCGGCACCGCGGTGGTGCCGCCGATCGGGCTGCCATCCGCATAGATGCCGCGATTGTCGGTGGAGGTCACGCTGCCGGTGTTGGTGATGCTGACCGAGCCGGCATTGCTGGTCGCCGTGAGAGCGTCCGATCCCGTGGAGGTGATGGTCGCCCCGCTCGTCACGACGATGTTGCCGCCGACCTGGTTGCGGATCCAGACACCGCCCGATCCGCCCGAATTCTCGAGCGTGACATCCGATCCGAGGTTGACGGTGATGAATGCCGGCAGCGTCTGGGAGGAAACGTTGACCGCACCATTACCGGGCGCGACCACCGACGTGTTGGTCACGGTCAGCAGCATCGAGATCGGCCCGGAGCCGACGGATGGCGACACCGAATAGTTGATCCATCCGCTCGGGATGGCCAGGCCGGAAACCTCGAGGCTGGTCGCGCCGCTGGCGTTGGGCTGGATGTTCACGCCGCCGGAATCGCATTGGAATACGGTCACCGAGCCGGAGGTGGAGCAGCCGACCGCCGCCACATCTGAACTGCCCATAGCCGCGGCAAGCGCGCAGACCAGCGCCGCGAGCGAAACGCCGCGCCTCAGGCTCCGGTGCATTCTGCAGCGCCGGTCGGTCGGTGAGCGCATGGCGGTCGTCATCATCAGTCCCATTCGTCAGGCGTGTGGCGGGTCAGAACCTCGCCCGTCCTGCCACAGCTTTGCCGCAATCGGCCCCGATTCGGTAGTTTCCCGGGCGGCTTGTCCCCCCAATGCCGACGCATGACGGAACGCGCGCCCGGCCGGCGCGGACGCTCAGGGCCGTTGCAGTACCTGCCGTGCCGTGCCGCCTGCGGGCCGGCTGCTGCTCATCGGCCCAACCACCTCGCGCATCGCGACATAGGTGTAGAAGGTGGAGACGTTGGGGTCGTCATGGAAGACCTCCCGCGCGAAGGCGGCATAGGCCTCCATGCTCTCCACCTGAAGCTGGAGAACGAAATCGGCGCCTCCGGTGACGTAGGAGGCCTGCCGGATCTCCGGTCGCGAGGAGAGCTTGCGGGCGAAGGCGTCGGCGAGTTGCGAACCGCGGACAAGCGACACCAGGACATGGATCGTGACGGGAACGCCGAGCACGGCCGGGCTGACGATCGAGATGTCGGCGGTGATGACCTTGTCGGCCCGCAGCCGGCGCAGCCGGCGCAGCACGGCGCTCTGCGAGAGCCCGACCCGCTCTGCCAGGATGCGGGCCGGCGTCTGGTTGTCGCGCTGCATCTCCTCGAGCAGGGCGCGGTCGAAGCGATCGATATCGGCCATTTTCATCACGGCATTCCTGTGGCCGGCGAAAATAGTCGCGAAGCGCTGAAAAACGCCAACTAAAACTGCCAGCTCCCGGCTAGTCTTGGGCTCGTCGTCGATGCGCGCGGGGTCGTCGCGCACAAGCAGGAGCCTCGAAAGACAATGAGCAGGAAGAGCTGGAGCCCGCGCAGCCTCGCAGCGCAGGCGATGGGGACGATCGACCCCGTGACCAAGGCCGTCGTGCCGCCGATCCATGTCGCGACGACCTATATCCGCGACGAGGACAATGGCTACGCGACCGGCTTCATCTATGGCCGCCCGGACAACGCCACGACGCACGAGGCCGAGGGACTGCTCGCCATGCTGGAAGAGGCCAAAGCCGGCGCGCTGCTCTTCGGCTCCGGATCGGCGGCGGCGACGGCGGTGTTCCAGGCTCTCTCGCCCGGCGACCATGTCGTCGTCTCCAAGGTGATGTACTGGGCCTTGCGCAACTGGCTGATGACCGAGGCGAGGCGCTGGGGCCTGGCGGTCGAATTCGTCGAGACCGACGATCTCAAGGCGGTGAAGGCTGCGGTCAGGCCGGGAGTGACCAAGCTGGTCTGGATCGAGACCCCCTCGAACCCGCTCTGGACCATCACCGATATCGCCGCGGTGGCGGAGATCGCGCACAAGGCCGGAGCGAAGCTCGCCGTCGACTCGACCTGCGCCTCGCCAATCCACACCCGCCCGCTCACGCTCGGCGCCGACATCGTCATGCACTCGGCGACAAAGGTGCTGAATGGCCATTCCGACGTGATCGCCGGCGCGCTCTGCGCGCGTGAGGACGATGAGTTCTGGGGCCGCGTCAAGACGGTGCGCAAGGGACAGGGCGGCATTCTCGGGCCGTTCGAAGCCTATCTGCTGATGCGCGGCATGCGCACGCTTCATGTCCGCCAGGAGCGCCAGTCGGCTTCGGCGATGGCACTCGCCGAACGCCTTTCGGCCCATCCGCGCGTGGCCCGGGTACTCTATCCGGGGTTGCCGCAGCATCCCGGGCACGATGTCGCCGCGCGCCAGATGGAGAACGGCTTCGGCTTCATGCTTTCGGTCCAGGTCACCGGCGGCGAGGCCGCGGCGATCGGCACGGCAGCGCATGTCGAACTCTACAAGCGCGCCACCTCGCTAGGCGGCGTCGAAAGCCTGATCGAGCATCGCGCCTCGATCGAGGGCGCCGGCTCGCCCTGCCCGACCGACCTGCTGCGGCTCTCGACCGGCATCGAGGATGTCGACGACCTCTATGACGATCTCGACCAGGCGCTGAAGGCGGGACACGCATAGCGCCGTCGCGGTCCGCGGACCGTCACGGCCAGATCGCCTTCGCCGCCTGAAGGTAGGCGGCTCGCTCCGCAAGCCCGTTGCGGCCGCCGTTGACCAGCCTGGTCACGGCGGCGACGTCGTCGGCATCGGCCGCGGCATTGATGGCGCGCTCGCTCCAATAGGCGAAGGCGACGGCAAGCGATAGAGCGGGCTCCGCCGCCCGCTCCGGCAGAGCTTCGAGATCGATGCCGAGGATCCGCCCGAACCGGCGGTAATTGGCGCGACCGGTCAGTTGGAAAATGCCGCGGCCGTGATAACGCACGCCATCGCCCGCCTGGACGTTGCCCAGGTCCTGACGCCCCTCGTAACGCAGGTAGTACCGGGCTCCGCCATACTCCTCGAGCGTTCGGAAGCCGTCCGTCTCATGCGCCGCCTGGGCGAGGAAATGACAAAGGCGCTGCCGCGTGTCGACGCCGTGCTCCGACGCCAGCCGGTCGAACCCCTCGGCGATTCCTTCCAGGATGTCCGGCTTGGCGGCGGGAACCAGGCGCAGGAGGCGCGCCTTCGTCACCGACAGAGCCGGCGGCGGCGATGTTCCGAAAATGGATGAGACGATGCCCCTGATCGACATGACCGGCCTTCCTCCAAAGAAGGCCATCTTCATGCCGGAACGGACAACGGGGATAAGTCGCGGGCTCCCCGGCCCGGCCGTCAGCCGCCGACGGCTGTGTACTCGGTCTCGATCGAGGACGCGTGAACCTCGTGGTCGAAGCCGTAGATATGGATCGAGATCGCCTCTCCGGGGCCGAAATTGCGCATCCGATGGATGTTGGGACCGGACGGCAGCATGCAGGCGACGTAGCCCGGCTGGCGCTGCTGCTCCTCGGTCGGCACGGCCCGGCTGGCGTCGATGGCACGATACCAGGTCTCGGTGACGGTGCCGGAGACGACGCCGAAGCAGCAGGAGCAGTGGTGATCGTGGATCGAGGTGGCGGAGCCCTCGCCCCAGACGATCGCCCAGACGCTGACCTTTTCGTTGCCGGCGAGGAGATTGCGGCAATAGGCGCCGGGCGTGCGCGCCAGCGGCAGGCGCTGGATCAGATCCGGCATGGCCACCAGTTCGCGCAGCACCTCTCGGGCGGCGCCGAGATAGTCTCGCGAAAGAGTGCCCTCGTCGCTGCGCAGGCTGCGAAGAACCGCACCCTGCCGCTCCGCGCTCAGAAAGCCCTGCATCCCGTTCACCCCTCCATCAATTCGGAGAAATGATAGCCCGCGGGCATGGGCAGGCGTTTGCGTAGATCGAGAATTTTCTCCTCCGAACGCAATGCGATACCCAACAAAGATCAGATACTGGAAAAATTTGCCTCTGCATGCTCCAGTATGAGAATCTGGTTCCTAGTTTAGGAGACTTCGATGGCCAAGCTCGATGCCTTCGACCTGCGCATCCTCGCGCGCTTGCAGGAGGATGCCAGCCTGGCGCTCGCCGAACTGGCGGACGCCGTCGGCCTGTCGCCCTCGCCCTGCTGGCGCCGCGTGCAGAAGCTCGAGGACGCCGGCTACATCAAGCGCAGGGTCGCGCTGCTCGACCGTCAGAAGCTCCAGGCCGGCGTCACCGTCTTCATCGCCGTCAAGACCGCGCGGCATTCTATGGAATGGCTCGAGCGCTTCCATGCGGCGGTGCACGACCTGCCCGAGATCGTCGACTTCTACCGGATGAGCGGGGAGATCGACTATCTGCTCAAGGCCTATGTCTGCGACATCGCCGCCTATGACGCGCTTTACAAGAAGCTGATCTCCCGCATCGACCTCAACGACGTGACCTCGATGTTCGCCATGGAGGAACTGAAGTCGACGACGACGATACCGCTGGGCTTCGCTGTGGAGGAATGAGGCGGAAGGCAAGAACGGGCGCCCAAAAGGAGCGGCATGCCTGCCGCTCCCATCCGACTCCTGCGCGAGGTGCCGTTCAGAAGCGATAGGTGACGCCGGCGCCGATGAGCCAGGGGTCGATCTTGACCTTGCCGGACACCAGCCCGTTGTTGACCTTGACCTTCGGCTCCAGGAAAATCTTCTTCACGTCGAAGTTCAGGCCCCAGTGCTCGTCGAGCATGTAGTCGAAGCCGGCCTGGAGCGCGACACCGAAGCTGTCCTTGAGATCGAAATCGGTGAAGCCGCCCTTCGCCTTCTCGTTGAAGAAGACGGTGTAGTTTACGCCCACGCCGACATAGGGCTTGAAGGGTCCGAGGTCGGTAAAATGATACTGCAGCATCAGGGTGGGCGGCAGCAGCCAGGCCGAGCCGATGCGCGCGCCGGCGAGCGAGCCCGCACCCTTCACGTTATGGGGGGTCACGCCGAGGACCAGCTCGGCCGCGATGTTCTTTGTGAAGAAGTAGGTGATGTCGAGCTCGGGCACGACCGAGTTGGAGATGTCGACCTTTCCGCCGACCACCGGCGCGCCGCCGAGCCTGAGGCTCGCCTCTTCCTGCGGCACCACGGCCAGCGCGCGGCCGCGGATCATCCAGGGGCTCCACGGCGTGAGAATCGGAGCGGCCGGCGCCGCCTTGCTCGACGGCATGTCGGCTGCAAGCGCGGGCGAGAGAGCGGTCGCACCAAGCAGCGCGGCAGCGAGGGAAAGGCGAAGCGAATGCGAGATCATGGCGGCAGCCCCCGAAGTGGCGAGCCGCAATCCGCTCTGTGCTTGGCGACCGGGCTCGTAGGGCTATCAGCGCCGATTCCGCGCCGGGCGATTTGATCCGGATCAACCCTCCGCCCTGCGGCGAGGCGCTGTCACATTCCTGCCACAGGCCCCTTAGCCCTTGGTGACCTTCTGATAGTCCTTCACGTCGGAGAACGTCACGTCCGGCGCGCGTTCCGAGTCGTATTTCAAGGTGAACTGGCTCGACGCCATGAACACCGGATCGCCGTCGAGGTCATCGGCCATCGCCGAGGGCTTCAGGCCCACGAACTTCTGCAGCGCGGCCTTGTCGTCGGACGAGACCCAGCGCGCGATCGAGAACTGGCACGGCTCGAAGTCGATCGGCAGCGCATACTCCGCCTGCATGCGCTCCTTCAGCACGTCGAGCTGGAGGGCGCCGACGACGCCGACGATGGCGGGCGCGCCGTCATGCGGCAGGAACAGTTGGACGACGCCTTCCTCGGCCATCTGCTGCAGGGCCTCGCGCAGCTTCTTGGCCTTCATCGCGTCCTTCAGCTTGACGCGGCGCAGGATCTCCGGCGCGAAGCTCGGCACGCCCTTGAAGACGATGTCCTCGCCCTCGGTCAGCGTGTCGCCGATGCGCAAGGTGCCGTGGTTCGGCAGGCCGACGATGTCGCCGGCGAAGGCCTCTTCGGCGATCGAGCGGTCGCGCGCGAAGAAGAACTGCGGCGCATTGAGCGGCATCGGCTTGCCGGTGCGGACCAGCTTCGCCTTCATGCCGCGGGTCAGCTTGCCCGAGCAGACGCGCATGAAGGCGATGCGGTCGCGGTGGTTGGGGTCCATGTTCGCCTGGATCTTGAAGACGAAGCCGGTCATCTTCGGCTCGCCCGCCTCGACCGCGCGCTTGTCGGCGACCTGGGCGCGCGGGCTCGGCGCATAGGCGCCGAGCGCGTCGATGAGGTCGCGCACGCCATAGTCGCGCAGCGCCGCGCCCCAGTAGAGCGGAGTCAGATGCCCTTCGCGGAAGGCCTGGAGATCGAAGCGCTTCAGGCCCTCGGTCGCGAGGAAGACCTCCTCGCGCCAGGTCTCCGCACCACCATCGGGCAGCATCTCGTCGAAGAAGGGATCGTCCCAGCCGTTGACGCGCTTGTCCTGGACCGTTTCGTCGCCCTTCTGGTTGCGGCGGAAGGTGTTGGCCTTGAGATCGTAGGTGCCGACGAAATCGCGGCCGCGCCCGACGGGCCAGGTCATCGGCGCCACGTCCAGCGCCAGCGTCGTCTCGATCTCGTTGATCAGGTCGAAGGGGTCGCGCGTCTCGCGGTCGACCTTGTTGATGAAGGTCACGATCGGGATGTCGCGCAGACGGCAGACCTCGAACAGCTTCTTGGTGCGGTCCTCGATGCCCTTGGCCGCGTCGATCACCATGACGGCGGAATCGACGGCAGTCAGGGTGCGGTAGGTATCCTCCGAGAAGTCCTCATGGCCGGGCGTGTCGAGCAGGTTGAAGACATGCCCGCCATATTCGAAGGTCATCACCGAGGTGACGACAGAGATGCCGCGCTGGCGCTCGATCTTCATCCAGTCCGACGAGGTCTGGCGGCGCCCCTGCTTGGCGCGCACCTCGCCGGCGAGCTGAATGGCGCCGCCGAAATAGAGCAGCTTCTCGGTCAGCGTCGTCTTGCCCGCGTCCGGGTGCGAGATGATCGCGAAGGTGCGCCGGCGCGCGTGCGGGGCCTCGGACGCCGGGGCCTGGAGGGACGAGAGATCGGTCATCGCCGGTGTGAAGACAGGATGCGCCCGGCGAAGTCAATCGGCATGCCGCCTCAGTTCTTCAGCCGGTAGCCTGTCTTGAAGATCCAGCCGACGATGCCGATGCACAGCGCGAGGAAGAAGAGCGTCATGCCGAGACTGACGCCGAGGCTGACATCGGCGAGACCGTAGAAGCTCCAGCGGAAGCCGCTGATCAGATAGACGACCGGGTTGAACAGCGTCACCTTCTGCCAGAAGGGCGGCAGCATCGCGATCGAGTAGAACGAGCCGCCGAGGAAGGCGAGCGGCGTCACGATCAGAAGCGGGATCACCTGAAGCTTCTCGAAGCCGTCGGCCCAGATGCCGATGATGAAGCCGAACAGGCTGAAGGTCGTCGCCGTCAGCACCAGGAAGAGCAGCATCATCGCCGGATGCTCGATGCGCAACGGCACGAAGAAGGTCGCCGTCAGCAGGATGATAAGCCCGAGCAGCATCGATTTCGACGCGGCGGCGCCGACATAGCCGATCACCGCCTCCCACCAGGCGACAGGGGCGGAGAGCAATTCGTAGATCGTGCCGGTGAACTTCGGGAAGTAGATCGCGAAGGAGGCGTTGGCGATGCTCTGCGTCAAGAGCGACATCATGATCAGGCCGGGCACGATGAAGGCGCCGTAGGGCACGCCCTCGATCGACTGCATGCGCGAGCCGATGGCGCCGCCGAAGACGATGAAATAGAGCGCGGTCGAGAGCACGGGCGAGACGATGCTCTGCAGCGGCGTGCGCCAGGTGCGTGCCATCTCGAAGCGGTAGATCGCGGCAATCGCGCGCAGATTGAGGCGCATGCCGGTTTCGGCCTCGCGTTCGGTGGTGAGGATGGTCATGCGCGCTCCTTGTCGCCGGCATGCACCAGGCTGACGAAGATGTCCTCGAGCGAGCTCTGGCTGGTGCTGAGGTCGCGGAAGCGGATGCCCGCTTCCGAAAGACCCTGAAGCAAGGTGGTGATGCCGGTGCGGTCGGCCTGGGTGTCGTAGGTGTAGACGATCTCGTCGCCGGCCGGCGACAGGCTGAGGTCGAAAGCCGAAAGTGCGGCCGGCAACGCCGTGATCGGCTGCTGCAGCTGGAGCGAAAGCTGCTTCTTGCCGAGCTTGCGCATCAGCTCGGCCTTCTCCTCGACGAGGATGATCTCGCCGTTGGAGATGACGCCGATCCGGTCGGCCATCTCCTCGGCCTCTTCGATATAGTGCGTCGTCAGGATGA
This sequence comes from Allobosea sp. 67-29, assembly GCF_001898115.1. Classification (GTDB taxonomy): domain Bacteria; phylum Pseudomonadota; class Alphaproteobacteria; order Rhizobiales; family Beijerinckiaceae; genus Allobosea. Next base: position 169,987 of record NZ_MKSQ01000026.1, read on the forward strand.
TGGTGACGCCGTTGTCCCGCAGCCGGCGCACCATCTGCCACATGTCCTGGCGCAGCTCGACATCGACGCCCGCGGTCGGCTCGTCGAGGAAGAGGATGCGCGGCTCGTGGGCCAATGCCTTGGCGATCAGGACGCGCCGCTTCATGCCGCCGGAAAGCCGGCGGATCTGGGTGTCCTTCTTGTCCCAGAGCGAGAGCTCTCTCAGGATCCGCTCGATGAAGGCGGGGTTCTTCGGCCTGCCGAACAGGCCGCGACTGAAGCTGACCGTGCTCCACACCGTCTCGAAGGCGTCGGTGGTCAGTTCCTGCGGCACGAGACCGATGGTCGAGCGCGCCGCGCGGTAGTCGCGGATGATGTCGTGGCCGTCGGCGAGGACGGTGCCGGTGCTCGGTCGCACCAGCCCGCAGATGATGCTGATCAGCGTGGTCTTGCCGGCGCCGTTGGGACCGAGCAGGGCGAAGATCTCGCCGCGCCGGATCTCGAGATCGACGGATTTGAGCGCACTGAAACCGGTGGAATAGGTCTTGGAGAGCCCCGAGACTGAGATGATGGGCGAGGTCGAGGTCATGAGCATCAGCGCCATATAGGCTCGTTCGATGACGGTTGCGATGGCTGACCGGCCCCGACAGTGAGGATTCCTGCCAGCCCCTGTCGGGACCGACAACGGAAAAGGCCGGGCGACGGGCCCGGCCTCGTGACGCGACGATGCGGTCCAAGCCTATCTCATGAAGAACCACAACAGGATGATGACCGGGATCGGAACGCCCAGAAGCCACAATAAGATCGAACGCATTGGCAGCCCCTCAGTGGAAGGTTGATGCTGCCGCAACGCCCGCCGATGCGGGAAGGTTCCTAGCCGCCGCGCGCCGCGGACGGCTCGAGCGCTTCGGCGCTGGGATGCCAGAGCGGCCGATAGCCATGCGCCAGGGCGGCCAGCGTGGCCGGTGGCGTCAAGACGGTCACGATGCCCGACGGGCGGGCGCACCGGCCTGCATAGCCCGATGGAGACCAGAGCAACGCCGTATCTCCACGCAGCGCGAGAAAGGCGTCTCCCTGCTCGGAAAGCAGCATCGCGCCGTCAGGCAGCTCCGCCGCCGGCAGGCGATGCGTGCGTTTCTCCCGGTCAGAGCGGCGCTCGCCGTCGAGGATGCGATCGATGTCGGGGAAGCGCGGGGTGCGGGCGAGGCCGAGGCCCTGCACCAGCGCATCGCGATAGGCCAGTGCGTCGCGCCGCCGGCATTCCATGCAGGGGCGATGTCCGGCGGCGAAGGCGGTGACCTCGTCGCAGAAAAACAGGTCGGTATAGCCACGCCCCCAGACCTGGTGTCGGCGGCCCTTGAAGGAGAGGACACAGCAGATCCATTGGCGGCTGGCCTGGATCCGGTGCGGCAGCGCCCGCGTCAGCGGATCGTGGAAGCGCCCGCCGCGGTTGCCGAAAAGGATACCGCGCGCAGGGTCGGCGAAGAGCATGCCATCCGGCCGGACGCGATTGGGCAGGGGCATGGGCTCTCCTCGCGCTGGAACGAGGCCAGCATAGGCGGCTACCTGTCAGGCAGCGGCAGGGGCGAGCGTTCCGGGGTTTCGGTGATCCTGGCAGGCTCTTCTTAACGTTAGGAGCAAGTCGGGACCGGTCCCTAAGGCAATTGAAGTATTTTGGGGCGCACTCCGGCAGGCGCAGAAGGCGAGCGGAGTCGGTCGGCGTCACGATGAGTTCCTATATTCCCCTGATCCTGTTCACGGTGCTGACCAATGCGGCGGCACAACTCATGCTGAAGCGCGGCATGAGCGGCCTCGGCGGCTTCGACCTCGCCGGAGACGGCTTCATCGGGACGGTGTTCCGTGTCGTCTTCAATCCCTTCGTCTTCGCCGGGCTGTGCACCTTCGTCATCAGCATGGCCTCTCATCTGGTCGTGCTCTCCAAGGTGCAGATCAGCTACGCCTATCCGTTCCTGAGCCTCGCCTATGTGGTGGTCGCGGCCTATGCCTACTTCGTCTTCCACGAGGATCTGAGCCCGAGCCGGCTCGCCGGCATCGCCTTCATCGTCCTCGGTACCGTTTTCATCGCACAAAGCTGAGGAAGATCATGGACCTGATCGTTCGCCTGTTCCTGCGCCTGGGTGCGTTGCTCGAGCCGAAGCCGGAAGTCCTGCTCAAGCCCGTTCCGGTCAGGGTGCGGCCGCCGCACCGCCCGCAGTGAGGCCGCCGCGATGAAACACGTGATCATCGGCGGCGACGGTTTCGTCGGCTCGCATCTGGCGGCCGATCTCGCCGCACTGGGCGAGGCCGTGCTCGTCGCGGACATCCGGAAGAGCGATCACGCGCATTACGCGACGGTGCCCTTTCACAAGATCGACGTGACGAAGGCGGACAGCGTCGAGAGCCTGCCGCTGGCGCCGGAGGACGTGGTCTACAACCTCTCCGCCAAGATGCTCTCGCCGATCGTGACGCGAGCCGAGCGGCACGACTTCTTCTGGCCGGTCAATTACCATGGCACGCAGAACATCCTGAGCTGGATGGAGAAGAACGGCGCCGACCGGCTGGTCCATTTCACCACCGACATGATCTACGGCCATTCGGTGACGGTGCCGCAGGACGAGACCCATCCCGCCCATCCCCTCGGCGAGTACGGCGAGAGCAAGCTGGCGACGGAGCGCCTGGCCGAGGAGTACCGCGCCAAGGGCTTCAAGATCCCGATCTTCCGGCCGCGCCTCATTATCGGGCCGGGTCGCCTCGGCATCCTGGTCAAGCTGTTCAGGCTGATCGACCTCAACCTGCCGGTCCCGATGATCGGCGGCGGCAACAATCCCTACCAGTTCATCTCCGTCTTCGACTGCGCCAGCGCCTGCATCGCGGCCTGGAAGGCGGGCTTCCCCAACGAGGCCTATAATCTCGGCTCCGACGATCCACCGCCGGTTAGGAAGCTGCTCGGCGACCTTATCCGCCATGCCGGGTCGAAGTCGATCCTGCTGCCGACGCCGGCCTCGCTGGTGAAGCTCACCCTCGATGCGCTCGACGCGGTCAACATGCCGATCATGGACCCGGAGCAGTACAAGATCGCCGACGAGGTCTGTATCCTCGATACCTCCAAGGCCAAGCGCGAGCTCGGCTGGCAGCCGCAACACCGCGACGAAGACATGCTGCTCGCCGCCTATACCGAATACCGCAAGGCCAGGGATGGCCGGAAGCAGGGTGAGAGGAGCCTCGCCGCATGAGCCTGCCCGCCTTCAAGCCCGAGGATGCCCCCATGACCGCCGCCCGGCCGCAGCTGATCAGCGTCGAAGCCGCAAAGCAGCTCGATGCCGGCCAGGTGAAGGAGCTCTTCGCCACCCATATCAATCCGGGCCAGCTGCATTTCCTGAAGCTGCTCGGCTTCGATAGGATCCTCGTCGATCGCGCCGAGGGCATGCATTACGTCACCAAGGATGGCCGCAGGATCCTCGACTTCTTCGGAGGCTTCTGCTCGGTCGCCTTCGGCCACAACCATCCGCGCATCGTCGCGGCCCGGCAGAAATTCCAGGACGAGCAGCGCCATGAGATCTGCATGGCCTTCATGTCGCAATATGCGGCAGCGCTGGCGAAGAACCTCGCCACCATTGCGCCGGGCGACCTCGACATGGTCTTCCTCGGCTCGACCGGCTCGGAGGCGATGGAGGCGGCGCTGAAGGTCGCCGAACAGGCGCAGGGGCCGGGCAAGTCGAAGATCCTGCACGCGGCGAACTCCTTCCACGGCAAGACCAAGGGCGTGCTCTCGATCACGGATTCGACGCTCTACCAGTCCGGATTCAAGCTGGTCGAGAACCGGGTCAAGGTGCCCTTCGGCGATATCGACGCTGTGCGGCAGGCGCTGGAAAGCGACCCGTCGATCGGCATCGTGGTGATGGAGACGATCCAGGGCGGCGGCGGCATCGTCGAGGCGCCGGAGGGCTTCTGGCGTGAATTGCGCGCGCTCTGCGACAAGCACGGCGTGCTCTGGGTCGCCGACGAGGTGCAGTGCGGGCTCGGCCGCACCGGGCAGTTCTTCGCCTTCGAGCGCGACGGGGTGGTGCCGGACGTCACCGCTCTCGCCAAGGCGCTCGGCGGCTCGAAGGCGGCGATGGGTGCGATGATCGCCCGCCGCGAGATCTACATGAAGGCCTATGGCAAGCCGAAGACGGCGCTGATCCATGCGCAGGCGACCTTCGGCGGCATGGGCGAGGCCTGCGTCTCGGCGATCGAGGCCCTCAACGTCCTCTATGACGAGGACCTGATGGGCAATGCCAAGCGGCAGGGCGACTATCTGATCGAGCGGCTGAACGCGCTGCGCGCCAAATATCCGACGCTGCTCAAGGAGATCCGCGGACGCGGGCTGATGATCGGCGTCGAGTTCCAGGACATCAGCGAGACCATGCCCTTCGGCGTGAAGCACATGGTCGCGCTGCTTGACGACAAGCTGAAGGGCTCGCTCTGCGGATTCGTCGGCGCGCTGCTGCTGAAGGAGCACGACGTGCTCGTCGCCTTCACCGAGTACAACCGCAACGTCATCCGGCTGGAGCCGCCGCTGATCGTCACGCGCGAGCAGTGCGACCAGTTCGTCGCCGCTCTCGACGACGTGCTGTCACGCGGTGTCACCGGCATCGTCACCGGCTATCTGCGCAAGGTCGCGACGGCCAAAGGCTGAGCGGCGCCGCGACAGGCAGAAGAGGCCGGCTTGCGCCGGCCTTTCCGTATCGAAACGCGAAACGCTGTCCTCGGAACTCAGTAGTAGCCGCAGACGCGACGATAGCCGACCACGTTGCCCCAGCGGTCGAGGCGTTCGACGAGATCGCAGGAGCGGACCGGGGCGGCGTAATAGCCGTAGCCATAGGCCGGACGGGCGGCGCCGGCGATGAGGGCGCCCGCGGCGATCGCACCGGCCACGCCGGCCCCGACACCCCAGCCGCGATGGCCGTAATAGCCATAGCCCCAGCGCGGGCGGGCTTCCGCACCCGTGGCCATCAGGCTCGCGGCCAGCGTCAGGGCGGCGAGGGCGGCGGTCGTCGTCTTGCGAAACGTCGTCATGATCGGCTCTCCCGAGACTGTCGAGAGCGAACTGCTCGCCCTCCATGCCGGATTGGTCGCGACGAGTGTCCGAAGGGTTCAAGAAGGCCGTGACATTCTTCGCGGCTTTCTCAGCCCTCGGTCACCCGCCGCCAGAAATCCGAGGAGAAGCCGGGGTCGACATGCCTGGCGAAATCGCGCCATTGCGGGAAGGAAGCCCGGAAGGTCTCGGCCGACATGCGAGCATCCTTGTAGGGATTCACGCGGCCGCCTGCCTCGATCGTGATCCGGTCGAGCTCCGCCAGCAGAACCTCCGTGCGTGCGCCGCGATTGGGAAAGTCGAGCGTCAGCGTCGCGCCTTCGATCGGAAACGACATCAGCCCCGGCGAGCGCCTGGCGCCGAAAAGCTTGAGCACCGTCAGGAAGGAGGCTTCCCCGGCGTCGAGCGTCCGGCGCAGCATGTCCTCTACGGCCCGGCGCGCTTCGGCCATGGGAATGGCGCATTGGAACTGCCTCAGCCCCATCGGACCATAGGCGCGGTTCCAATCCCGGATTCGGTCGAGCGGGTAGAAGAAGGGGCGGTACGGCACCCGCCGCGGCGCGGCTCCGCGCGGTTGGCTATGGCGGTAGAGCCAGTTGAAGGCGCGCATCGTCGTCCGGTTGATCAGCGCAAAGGGCGGCGTCACCGGAAAGCGCAGGCTGCGCCCGGCCGATGGCGGCAGGAAGCCGAAATCGGGCGCGTGGTTGGCCCGGAAGAAGACGCCGCGGCCGAGATGACGGCCGCTCGCCAGCGCATCGATCCACGCCACCGTATAGTCGTAGGCCGCGTCGGAGGCGGCGGCGAGCGCGAAGAAGCCGTCGAGATCGTCGAAATGCAGGATCTCCTGCTCCATCGCGGCCGAGCCGATCGGCATCAACTGCAGCGTGACCTGCGTCACCAGCCCGGTCAGCCCGTAGCCTCCGATCGTCGCGGCGAAGAGATCGGCATTGATGTCGGGCGCGCAGAGCAGGCTGCGGCCGTCGGAGCGCATCAGCTCGAAGGCGCGCACGTGAGAACCAAAGGTGCCGGCCCGGTGATGGTTCTTGCCGTGGACATCGTTGGCAAGCGCACCGCCGATCGTCACGAAGCTGGTCCCCGGCGTGACCGGAGGGAACCAGCCGGCAGGCACGACGATGTCCAGCAGGCGGTCGAGCATCAGCCCGGCCTCGCAGGTCAACAGGCCGGTCTCGCGGTCGAAGGCGAGCACCTGGTCGAGACCGCGGGTGTCGAGCAGCGTGCCGCCGCTGTTCAGGCAGGAATCCCCGTAGGAGCGCCCGTTGCCGTAGGCGAGCACCGGACCGCGAGAGGCCGCGCCCTGCTCGATCCATGCCGTCGCATCGACGATCTCGCTGCCCTGTGCAGCGAGGCCTCCCCATGAACGATAGGCGCCCGGCGGCAACGTCACGGCAGGACCGTCGCCGCGACCATGATCAGCACGACGATCACCCCCATGACCTGGCTGCGCCAATCGCGGATCATGAAGACGAGCGGATCGTCAGGCATGCCGCCCCGGCGGGCCAGAAACCAGATTCGCGCCATCTGATAGAGGATGATCGGACAGACCAGCCAGATCAGCTTTGGCTGGCTGTAGAGCTGCTTGACATTGGCGCTGTCGACATAAAGCGCCATGATCAGCGCGCAGGTGCAGCCCGATGCCATGCCCAGCTGCGAGAGAGCCTCGATGTCCTCGGCGTGATAGCCCCGCCCCGCCTTCTTCAGCCCGGAATGATCCTGCGTCAGGCGCAGCTCGGCATAGCGCTTCACCAGGGCGAGGCTGAAGAACAGGAACATCGCGAAGGCGAGCAGCCAGGAGGACAGCGGGATCGCGGCGGCGGCGTTGCCGGCGAGAATGCGCAGCGTATGCATCGCGGCAAGTCCGAGGACGTCGACCAGCAGCTTGCGCTTCAGGACCAGCAGATAGGCCAGTGCGAGAAAGAGATAGGCCAGCAGAGCGAGCAGGAAGTTCGTCGGCTGCGGCACGAGCGGCACGGTCGAGAACGCGGCGATCAGCAGAATGGGAACGGCGGCGTAGGCCTGCCCCGCGGTGATCTCGCCGGCAGCGAGCGGGCGCCGGCATTTCGTCGGATGGCGGCGGTCGGCATCGACGTCCTTGATATCGTTGAGCAGGTAGACCGCCGAGGCGATCAGGCTGAAGGCGATAAAGGCGATGAAGCCGTGCCAGAGGGCGGCCGGGTCGAAAACATCGTGGTTGAGCAGGATCGGGACGAAGACGAGCCCGTTCTTGAGCCAATGATGGGGGCGCATCGCCCTGATCATTGCGGTGACGGACATGTCGAGGCTCCCCCGCGCTCCTGCGGTTTCCATGCGCTCCTTGCCGGCAAGGAGTGACGGCCAGAGATATCGGCGGGGGGCGTTGTCGGCGAAGAACTCCTAAGCAGGGGTGCACATGCCGCGAAAACAGGCAACGAATTCAAAGCCATGCTTAACGAGAGGCTTCCCGCCTCCCGTGGCCTCCGCAGGCTGGACGCGGAGCAGCTGGTTGGCCTTGCCGGCGCGTCAGGCCTTCGCGGCCGCAGCGGCGGCGTCGATATTGGCGACGAGCTCTGCGTCGAGGCCGAGCGAACCGGCCAGGCCCGCCAGGAAATCCTTCTCGGCAGCCGTGTCGGGGTTGATGGCGAGCCGAGCCGCCGCATAGATCTGCGTCGCCATTTCCGGTGTTTCGGCAGCTTCGGCGAGCTGGTCGATGGAAGCCGGCGCGGCGAGTTCCCTGGCCAGCCAGTCATGCGCCTCGGCGTCGAGGCCGGCTTCCTTGAGCCCGCCGAGAATGGCACCGCGCTCCTCGGCGTCGATCGTACCGTCGGCGGCGGCAGCGGCGATCATCGCGCGAATGAAGGTCAGCGCGGTAGCCTCGGTGGCCGCCTGCGGCTCGAAGCCGGTACCGGCCGGTGCCGGCAGGACCTGTTGCTGGTTGCCGTCGAGCAGAGGCTTGCCCGCCTGGTAGTTCTGGTAGGCCTTGTAGGCGAGGCCGCCGATCAGAGCGAGGCCGCCGAGCTTGGCGGCCGAGGCCGCGACGGAGCGGCCGGCGCTCGAGCCGAAGACGAGCGCGCCGAGGCCGCCGAGCACAGCCGTCGCCAGGGCCGGATTGTTGCTCAAGGCGCCTTTCGCCTGCGCCATCAGGTCGCCCACGCTCTGGCCGCCGCTCACCTGCCCGAGTGCATCGGCGGCGCCTTGCTGCACGCCGGTCTGCCGAGCCGCGTCGCCCAGGCCCTGCGTGGCCTGGGTCAGGATCTGGCCGGCAAGCCCCCCGAGTCCGCCCGAACGCTGAACCTGTTCGGCCAGGCCGCCGAGCACGCCGCTCAGACCGCCCTGCTGGCCCGACTGGGCAGCGGCCTGGCTGCCCGCGTTGACCAGGGCGTCGAGCAGCGATTTGGCGTTGAACATGTCGGTTCTCCTCAGGGGTTCCGGCGGATGGCGGACGCGCTCCGGCCGGATCAGCCATGTCATGATGACGCGACGAGGGCGCAGTTTGCACAGCCGCCACGCAATGTCATCGTTAACAATCGGTCACCCGGTTCGCTCGCCGCGAGCTCTCCGGGCCGCTTTCATCGGCATGTCGGTGCGCCATCCCCGCGCTCTCGAGGGCAACGCTGGACGCGCTGCTGGCGCGGCTCTCGCGGCTAGGGACCGAGCTTTCGCATGAGCAACGGTGCTCCGACCGCGGGATCCTTGCGCCACTGTCCCTGCTCGAAGATCAGCTCGACGCTATGTCCGCGCCTGGCGATCAGCGAAAGGCGCCCTGCGGCATAATGCCAGCCGGCGGGGTCGAAGATCGCCAGCCCCGTGTCCCGGCACGGGCCGTCGAATCCGGCCGTTCCGTCGCGTCCACCGGCCGACGGGGACAGGACCAGGCGGCACGCCTCGCGGTTCTGCTGCCGCATCAGCTGGTAGCGGCCGGGCAGCGTGGCCGCAGCCGGGGCGCGTGCCGGATCGACCGGCGTCGGCCTTTGGGCCGCATCGGCGGCCCGGTCCTGCAGAACGCGGACCGTAGCACGGGGACGGCCCTTGCCGGTCAGCCGATAGGGCTTTCCGTCGCTGCCCTTGCCGTCGAGGCCGGCTGCCGGCGTGCCGCTCCCGAAGCTGACGAGCGCCATGCCGCCGGTTTCCAGCAATTGCGGCAGGCCGGCCGGCGACAGGTTCCAGGCCGTCGCCGTATCGAGGATCGGCAGGGCGCGCCGGCATGTCGCTGGAAAGCGAAGCTGACGCAGGTTGCCCTTGGCCTCCGCGCCAAAGGTCACCGTGCAACTGCGCGGCGCATCGGCAAGCGAAAGCTCCCAGGCACCGAGCCAGCGCCTGATCGCCTCCGGCTCCCTGTTCGCGCCGCGCGAAGGCGGCACCGCCTGCCCGGCTGCCGGCAGAACGCCGGCGCCGAGCAGCAGAAGCGGCAGCAGCCGGCGGATCAGCCCTGCTTCCATGGCGTCTCCGACACGGGCGTCAGCGGCCCCTTGCCATCGAACCATGAAGCCAGGTTGTCGACCAGAAGCTGGCCCATCGCCTCGCGGGTGTGGACCGAGGCCGAGCCGACATGGGGCAGCAGCACGGCGTGCTCGATCGCGATCAGCTCGGCCGGGACCCGCGGCTCGTCCTCGAACACGTCGAGACCGGCCGAAAGGATCGTCCCGTCCTGCAGGGCCTTGATCAGCGCCTGCTCGTCGACCACCGTGCCGCGGCCGACATTGACGAGAATGCCCTTGGGGCCGAGCGCCTTCAGCACCTCGGCATTGATGATGTGATGGGTCGAGGCGCCGCCGGGCGCGACCGAGATCAGCGTGTCGACATCGGCGGCCATGTCCACCAGCGAAGGGTAGTAGCGATAGGCCACATCTTCCTGGCGGGTGCGACCATGATAGACCACCGGCAGGCCGAAAGCCTCGATGCGCTGCGCCACTGCCTTGCCGATGCGGCCGAGACCGACGATGCCGACCTTGCGGCCGCGCAGCGAGGTGGTGAGCGGATAATTGCCCTGCAGCCACTTGCCCGCGCGCAGATAGCGATCGACCTGCGGCAGCTGGCGCACCGTGGCGATCAGCAGGCCCAGCGCCAGGTCCGCGACCTCGTCCGTCAGCACGTCCGGCGTATTGGTGACGACGAGGCCACGCCGTCCGGCTTCGGCCGCATCGACATGATCGTAGCCGACGCCGAAGCTGGAGACGATCTCGAGCTTCGGCAGCGCATCGAACAACGCGGCGTCCACCCGGTTATGCCCGCCGCCGGCGGCGACGCCGCGCACGCGGGCAGAGACATCGCGCAGCAGGGCGCTGCGATCCGGCGCCTTCCAGAGTTCGTGGACGACGAAGCGGGCCTTCAGCTGATCGGCGGCGTACGCCATCAGCGGGCCGGTCATAATGATCTCGGTTCGGTCGGAGGCTGTCATCCTGGTCCTGTCCATATCCGTCGTTGCGATGATTCGTGTCTTATGAAACGATTGAAACCATATGCCGTATAGGGCGCGAAACAGCGATCCGCCTTGAAAACGGCACCGCTGCTTCGCGCGGCAGCCTCGTCATTTAGTATGATTTATTCGGGCAATTTTGTCGGGCTCGCCTTGAACGACATTCACCGATGCCAGCGTGGTGTTCAAGCTGTCGATGACCAGACCCGTCATGCGGACCGCAGCGAGATCGCCGTCCCGATCGATGATCGCGAGCAGGATGTTCTCATGGTCGGGCAGCGAATCCGCGAAGGCTTCGTCATCGCCCTTCTTCAGCACGAGCGACCATTGCAGCGTCGCGATGACGGCGCTCGCCAGACATTGCAGCGGCGCGTTCTGGGAGGCGGCGAAGATCGCTTCGTGAAAGGCGAGATCGCCGCGCACGCAAGGGTCCGAATAGGGGGGATTGTCGGTCATCGCGCGCAGGGCGGCCTCGATGCGGGCGATGTCGGCCGCGGTGCGGCGCTGGGCCGCCAGGCGCGCGACGCTGGGCTCGACGAAACGACGTAACTCGAAGAGATCACGGATGAATTTCTCGTTCGGATCGGCCTCGAAATGCCAGGCGAGAACATCGGTGTCGAGCAGGTTCCAGCGCTCGCGCGGCGCGGCCCGCGTACCGCTCTTGGGGCGGGCCTCGACAAGCCCCTTGGCCGTCAGGATTTTGACGGCCTCGCGATAGGCGGTGCGCGAGACCGAGATGTCGGCGCGCAGATCGTCCTCGTTCGGCAGCAAGGCGCCGGCTCCGATATCGCCGCTGATAATGGCGACCGCCAGCTTCTGGGCGACCTGGCCGAAGAGACGGTCGGGATTCAATGTCGTCGGCCGCGAGAAATCGCGCACCCGCATGGATCGCCCCTTCCTCTCGCCGTGCGGCAATTGCGCGTTTCCCTGGTCCCGTTCCCGGCTTGCTCCTGCTTGACAGCTCTCCGGGTATCGTATGACTTTATCGCAGACGCACGGGGATACAACCGCCGGCATGGCGGCGCCCCGGCATCAGTCGGTCACGAGAAGCCGATATCAAGACAGGCGCCCGCGCGACGGCGGGCGTCCGAGGGAACGGTAGCAGGGAGGATGGGATGGCATCAGTCCAGATCGCCGATGTCCGCAAGGCCTATGGTTCGACGCAGGTCATTCATGGCGTCGACATCGACATCGACGACGGCGAATTCGTCATCCTCGTCGGCCCTTCCGGCTGCGGGAAGTCGACGCTGCTGCGCATGATCGCAGGGCTGGAGAACATCTCCGGCGGCGAAATCCGCATCGGACCGAAGGTCGTGAACGACGTTCCGCCGAAGGAACGCGACATCGCCATGGTCTTCCAGAACTATGCGCTCTATCCGCATATGACGGTCGCCGACAACATGGCCTTCTCGATGAAGTTGAGGAAGGCGCCGAAGGCGGAAATCGAGGAGCGGGTCTCGAAGGCGGCGCAGATCCTCGGCCTGTCCAACCTGCTCGAGCGCTATCCGCGCCAGCTCTCCGGCGGCCAGCGCCAGCGCGTCGCGATGGGTCGCGCCATCGTGCGCGATCCCCAGGTCTTCCTGTTCGACGAGCCGCTCTCCAATCTCGACGCCAAGCTGCGCGTGCAGATGCGCACGGAGATCAAGGAACTGCACCAGCGCCTGAAGACGACGACCGTCTACGTCACGCACGATCAGATCGAGGCCATGACCATGGCCGACAAGATCGTGGTGATGCATGACGGCATCGTCGAACAGATGGGTGCGCCGCTCGACCTCTACGACAATCCCGCGAACCTCTTCGTCGCGGCCTTCATCGGCTCGCCCTCGATGAACCTGCTGAAGGGCAGGATCACCGCCGCCGGGTTCGAGGCCGAGAACCCGAAGGGCGGTGCGCCGCTCGTCTGGCCGATCGGCAATCCGCCGGCCGGCTCCGAGGGCAAGGCCGCGGTCTACGGTGTCCGGCCTGAACATTTCCGGCTGGACCCCAACGGCATCAAGGCCGAGGTCGTGGTGATCGAGCCGACCGGCTCGGAAACGCAGGTCGTCGTCCGTTGCGGCGGGCAGGATCTCACTTGCGTCTTCCGCGAGCGGATCATGGCCCAGCCGGGAGAGGCGATCGGGATCTCGCCCGACACCGGCGTGACCCATCTCTTCGACGCTGCCACCGGCAAGCGTCTCTGAGTCGACGCATCGCCCGCTGGCCGGGCGATGCCCCAGTTGCGGCGACAACCACGCATGACGGGGGTCCGATGCAGGCCCGCGCAGCTTTTACGGAGGAGATCACGATCATGGGTATTTCGAGACGCGATGTACTGATCGGCGGCGCAGGGCTTGCCGCCGGCGCAGGCCTGCCCCTCGGCTCCGCCTTCGCGCAGGCCAATATCGAGAAGGGCGCGACGCTGCGCGTGCTGCGCCCGACGAAGTTCGTCGACCTCGACCAGAAGGTCTTCGACGAGAACACGGAAGCATTCACCAAGGCGACCGGCGTCCAGGTCAAGGTCGACTATGCGGGCTGGGAAGATCTTCGCCCGCAGACGGCGGTGACGGCCAATACCGGTGCGGGCCCCGACGTCGTCGTCGGATGGGCGGACGATCCGCACATCTTCTCGGACAAGCTCATCGATCTGACGGAGCTGGCCGAGGATCTCGGCAAGAAGGGCGGCGGCTGGTACCCGATCGCCGAGAAATACGGCAAGAAGGACAAGACCAACCAGTGGGTCTCGATCCCGATGGGTGCCTCGGGCGGACCTGCAGTCTACCGCGAGTCCTGGGTCAAGGAGGCCGGCTTCGACACCTTCCCGAAGGATCTCGACGGCTTCCTGAAGCTCTGCCGCAAGCTCAAGGAGAACGGCCACCCCGCCGGCTTCGCGCTCGGCAACGCGGTGGGCGACGGCAACTCCTTCTGCAACTGGCTCGTCTGGACCCATGGCGGCTACATGGTCGACGAGAACAACAAGGTCGCGATCAACTCCAAGGAGACGATCGAGGCGCTCAAATACGGCAAGGCGCTCTACGAGACCTTCATCCCCGGCACGCTCTCCTGGCTCGACATCAGCAACAACAAGGCGCTGACGGCGGGCGAGATCGGCGTCACGCAGAACGGCGTCTCGCTCTACTTCTCGATCAAGAACTCGAAGGACGAGAAGATCGCGGCGATCGGCAAGGACCTGAACCATTCCACCATGCCGATCGGCCCGCTCGGGCGGCCCTCGGAGCCGGCGCTGATCATCAACGCCATGATCTTCAAGCACACCAAGTTCCCGAACGCCGCCAAGGCCTATCTGCGCTTCATGATGGAGCGGGAGAACTACGACAAGTGGCTGACCGCGAGTTCCGGCTACTGGACACAGCCCCTGAAGGGCTATGCCGACAGCAAGGTCTGGTCCAGCGATCCCAAGATCACGATCTATCGCGATACCTGGGAGCGGGCGCTCTGGAGCGGGTACAAGGGCTCGATCAACGAGGCCGCCGGCACCGTGAACGCCGAATATGTCGTGGTCCAGATGGTCGCCTCCGTCTGCTCCGGCCAGGCGACGGCGGAGGAAGCGGCCAAGGAAGCCGAGCGCCGCGCCAAGCGCTACTACCGGACCTGATCCGGACTCCACATGGCCGCCGGCTTGCCCGGCGGCCACCGACAGCCGACCCCAACGCGAGGGCGCCATGGCCGTTGCTGCCGCCGAATCGCGAACCGTCCACAGCCCGCAGCAAAGCTGGCTGGTGCGCCTGTTCGACCATAAGCCGTTCCTGATCTTTGTGTGCCTGCTGCCCGCAGCAGCCTTCCTGCTGATCTTCCTCAGCTATCCGCTGGGCCTGGGGATCTGGCTCGCCTTCACCGATACGCGTATCGGCCGGGTCGGGCATTTCATCGGCCTCGAGAACTTCGAGTCGCTCTGGTACGATCGGGTGTTCATCACCTCGGTCTGGAACACGCTGCTCTACACGGCCGCGGCGACGGCGGGGAAGTTCGCGCTCGGCCTGTGGCTGGCGCTGCTGCTCAATAACCATCTGCCGTTCAAGTCGCTGCTGCGGGCGATCATCCTGGTCCCGTGGATCGTGCCGACGGTGCTCTCGGCCATCGCCTTCTGGTGGATCTACGACCCGCAGTTCTCGATCATCTCCTACGTGCTGGTCGACGTGCTCGGCTGGCGCGACACCTATATCGACTTCCTGGGCCAGCCCTGGGCGGCGCGCTGGTCGCTGATCGCAGCCAACATCTGGCGCGGCATCCCCTTCGTCGCGATCAGCCTGCTTGCCGGCCTGCAGACGATCTCACCCTCGCTCTATGAGGCTGCGATGCTCGACGGCGCCAATGCCTGGCAGCGCTTCCGGCATGTGACGCTGCCGATGCTGATGCCGATCCTGGCGGTGGTGCTGACCTTCTCGGTGCTGTTCACCTTCACCGACTTCCAGCTCGTCTATGCCATCACCCGCGGCGGCCCGGTCAACGCCACCCATCTGATGGCGACGCTCGCCTTCCAGCGCGGCATCCCCGGCGGGCAGCTCGGCGAGGGCGCGGCGATCGCCGTGGCGATGATCCCGTTCCTCGTGATGGCGACGCTGTTCAGCTATTTCGGCCTCGCCCGTCGCAAATGGCAGCAGGGGGAAGACAATGACTGACCAGACCCTCGCCGCCCGGCCGCAGCTCAAGGACAAGGAGCGCGACGGCGTCATCGACTGGTCGTCCGGTCCGCGCCGCTTCCTGACGCTCTACCTGCCGCTGTCGATCTTCGTCTTCGTGCTGCTGTTCCCGTTCTACTGGATGGCGATCACCGCCATCAAACCGAATGGGGAATTGCTCGACTACAAGAACAACAACCCGTTCTGGGTGAAGTCGCCGACGCTGGAGAACATCAACAAGCTGCTGTTCGAGACCGACTACCCGCAGTGGCTGTGGACCACGATGATGGTCGCGGCGGTCGCCACGGTGCTGTCGCTGTTCGCCAGCGTGCTGGCCGCCTATGCGATCCAGCGCCTCAAGTTCAAGGGCTCGCAATATGTCGGCCTGGCGATCTACCTCGCCTATCTGGTGCCGCCCTCCATCCTGTTCATCCCGCTGGCGACGCTGATCTTCCAGCTCGGCCTGTTCGACTCGCCGCTGGCCCTGATCCTGACCTACCCGACCTTCCTGATCCCGTTCTGCACCTGGCTCCTGATCGGCTATTTCAAGTCGATTCCCTACGAGCTCGAGGAGTGCGCCATGATCGACGGGGCGACGCGGCTCCAGACACTCAGGCGCATCACCCTGCCGCTCGCCATGCCCGGGCTGATCTCGGCCGGCATCTTCGCCTTCACCCTGTCCTGGAACGAGTTCATCTATGCGCTCGCGTTCATCCAGTCGGCTGAGAAGAAGACGGTCCCGGTCGCGGTGCTGACCCAGCTCGTCGAGGGCGACGTCTATCACTGGGGCTCGCTGATGGCGGGCGCGCTGCTGGGCTCGATCCCGGTCGCGATCCTCTACTCCTTCTTCGTCGACTACTATGTCGCGTCGCTGACGGGTGCGGTGAAGGAATAAGGCCGATGCGCCGGCGGCGCTTGTCCGGCGCCGCCCATCCGCGCTCAACTGGGTTCGTTCCGTTTTCGACCGCCTCGCGCGCTGGCGAAGCCAGGCCCGTCGCGCGATTGCTCCAGCTCGCGAAAGTTGCCGGCATATGGCTGACGCCCCGATTTCCACCATCGCCTTCGTCGGGCTCGGCGCCATGGGCGCGCCGATGGCCGAGAACCTCGTGAAGAAGCAGTTCCGCGTCACCGGCTTCGACATGCGCGAGGCGGCGCGTGAGGCGCTCGTTGCTGCGGGCGGACATGCTGCTGCGAGCGCGAAGGAAGCGGCGGCGGGAGCCGAGGCGCTATTACTCATGGTGGTCAATGCGGCGCAGGCCCGCGCCGTGCTGTTCGAGGCCGGCGCGCTCGCGGCGCTCGCGCCGGGCGCGACGGTGATCCTGATGGCGACCTGCCCGCCGGGCGAGGCCGAGGCGATCGCGGCCGAAGTCACGCAGACCGGACGGCAGTTCATCGATGCGCCGGTCTCCGGCGGCGTCAACGGCGCGCGCAGCGGCACCCTGACGATCATGGTCGGCGCGCCTGCCGCAAGTTTCGCACGCGCCAGGCCGGTGCTCGACGCGCTCGGCGACAAGGTCTTCCACGTCGGCGAGAAACCGGGACAGGGCGCCACGGTGAAGACCGTCAACCAGCTGCTTTGCGGCGTCCACATCGCGGTGGCGGCCGAGGCCCTGTCGCTGGCCGAGAAGGCCGGCATCGACGGCCGCCTGCTCTTCGAAATCATGGGCGGCTCGGCCGCCTCTTCCTGGATGCTCAGGGATCGCGGCCCGCGCATGCATGAGCCGGACCCGGTCGTGGCCAGCGCCGTCGACATCTTCGTCAAGGATCTCGGCATCGTGCTCGATGCCGGGCGCGCCGCGAAGACCGCACTGCCGCTGGCGGCTGCGGCGCATCAGATGTTTCTCGCCGCCTCGGGGCTGGGCCATGGCGGGCGCGACGATTCGCAGGTGGTCCGGGCCTATCGCGCCCTCAACGCCAAGCCGGCGAACGATGCCTGAAGGCTCAACGGGGCGGGCAGGTCGTCCCGCGGAGCACGAGCTCGGGCGTCAGCAGCAGGCGCTTCTGGGGCGCGGACGGGTCGGCGATGCGCTGGAGCAGGAATTCCGCCGACTTCGCGCCCATCTGATTCTGGAAGTTGTGGATCGTGGTCAGAGCCGGGAACCATTGCGCGGCCTCCTTGACGTCGTCGCAACCGACGATGGAGAAATCGACGCCAGCCTCCCGCCCGCGATGACGCAGCCCGAGCATGGCGCCGAAGGCGGCGAGGTCGTTCATGCAGATCGCGGCCGTCGGCGGCTCGGCCGCGTCGAGCACCTGCTGGATGCCCTTGAGCCCGTTCTCGCGCGTCCCGTAGGCGAAGTAGATCAGCGCCGTATCGATCGGCAGGCCGTGGGCCGCCAGGCCCTCGCGATAGGCGTGGTAGCGGTTGCGCCCGGTGGAAATGCCCTCGTTGGCGCAGAGGAACGCGATCCGCCGGTGACCGAGGCCGATCAGGTGTTCCATCGCCTGGAGAATGCCGTGACGATCGTCGGCGCCGACGAAATCGAGACCGAGGCCCGGAATCTCGCGCGAAAGCTGGACGATGGGGACCCCGGCATCGACGAAGCGCCTCAGGCTTTCGGCCGTGCTGCCGCCGGCGGGGCAGAGGATCATGCCGTCGGGCCGGTACTCCGCCAGCGAGTCGAGCACGCGCTCCTGCCTTTTCAGGTCCTCGGCATAGGTGCCGAGCAGGATCGAGCGCCCGAAGGATGCGGTCGTCTCCTCGATCGCCGCCAGCAGCTCGGCGAAATACGGGTTGGTGATATCGTGAAAGCCGACGCCGATGATGTTTGTGCGGTCGGTGCGCAGGGCGGCGGCGCTGCGATTGTAGCTGTAGCCCATCTCGCGCGCGATCTCGCGTACGCGGCTGCGCGTCGCCTCCGCCACGAGCGGCGAGTCCCGCAGGGCAAGGGAGACCGTCGCGGTCGAGACCGACAGATGGTCCGCAATGATCTGGAGGGTGACGCGGCTGCGGCCGGCGGCGCTCGCAGGTCCGGCCGGGAGCGGGCTGTCGGCGGTCATCTCTGGTCCCTGTCGCGGGCAGGCGTCGGCATGAGGTCCCGGATCATTCGTTTCGAAGACATCTCTCCCCTTCGCATATTCATACAGACAAGCAGGAGAATATGAAAATGAGCACAACCAAGGAGGCAATCGGCTTCATCGGCGTCGGGCTGATGGGCCAGGGCATGGCCGCCAATCTCCTCGCCAAGGGCTTCCCGCTGACGGTGATGGGGCATCGCAACCGCAAGCCGGTCGAGGAACTGGTCGCAGCCGGTGCCGTCGAGGCAGGGACTCCGGCGGAGCTGGCGCGCCGCTCGGCGATCATCTTCCTGTGCGTGACCGGCTCGGCGCAGGTCGAGGCAGTTCTCAAGGGCGAGAACGGCATCATCGCCGGGGCCGAGCCCGGCACGATCGTCGTCGATTGCTCGACCTCGGACCCGACCGTCACCGTCCGGCTGGCTGCCGAGCTCGAGGCCAGGGGGCTGCATCTGGCGGACGCTCCGCTCGGCGGCACGCCGGCGCAGGCGGCCCAGGGCCAGCTCTCCGCCATGATCGGAGCCTCGCCCGAGGTCTACGCACGGATCAAGCCGGCCTGCGAGGCCTGGGCCCAGAAGATCGTCCATCTCGGCCCCGTCGGCGACGGCCACAAGATGAAGCTGATCAACAACTTCCTGTCGATGGGCTATGCGGCGATCTATGCCGAGGCGCTGACGCTCGGCCAGAAGATCGGCATCACGCCGCAGACCTTCGACAGCGTCATCCGCGGCAGCCGCATGGATTGCGGCTTCTACCAGACCTTCATGAAATACGTGCTGGAGCGGGACCGCGACGCGCACAAATTCACCCTGGTCAATGCGCTCAAGGACGTGCGCTATCTGGAGGGCGTCGCCAACGCAGCCGGCGTCGCCAACCCGATCGGAAATGCCGTGAAGAACACTTACGCCACAGCCGTCGCCAGCGGCAAAGGGCAGGATTACGTGCCGATGATCTCCGACTGGATCGCCGGGCTCAACGGCGTCTCGCTCAAGGACTGAGCTCTCCAGGGTGCGCGAGAAGGCTGGATAGCCGGCTCGACAGGCCGATGCTGCCGACCGGTGCCGGCAAGGCGAGATCGCCGCTCGCGGGCTTCGCCGAAGGCAGACGCAGCGCCTCGATCAGCATTCTCGCACCTGCCTCGGCCGAGCAGATCACCGGCACGGAGACATGGGGCTGGACGCGGGCAGCCAGGCCGGCAAGCCCCGCGCCGCCGAGGATGACGGCACCTGCCCCGTCCCGTGCCGCCGTCCGGTTGCAGGCTTCCGCCAGAAGCGCGATCGCCCCGTCGGGATCGCGCGCGATATCGGCGCCGGTCGGCGCCACCGTCTCCACGGCGGCGAGCCGGTCGCCCAAGCCGAGCGAACCGAGGAACTCCCTCAGCATCGGTCCCCAGCGCTCGCCGCCGGTCACGATCGAGAAACGCTGCGCCTGGCGGGCCGCCAGCCGGCTGCTAGCCTCCGCCATTCCGACGACCGGCACATGGGACAGTTCCTTCAGTGCGAGCAGCCCCGGATCGCCGAAGCAGGCGAGATAGACGCCGTCGCAACCCGCCCCATGTTCCGCGAAGGCCTCCAGTGCGGCATGCGCGGCAACGACGCCGGCACTCCGGCTGGCGATGTAGTGGGCTCCGAAGCGGCCGGTGACCGGCAGCAGCGTCGCGGCCGGCAGATGCGGCCGGATCGCCCGCAGGACGAGCGCGGTCATCTCCGGCATCGTGTTGGGATTGATGACGAGAAGGCGCATGGAAACGTCCCGATCTTCGCCAAGAATGTGTGCGAGGCCTGAGTTGCTGGCGTTGTCTTGCGGCTGGCATGGACCAGCCCGCACCACAGCGCAAGATGCTCTGTCGCGGTGTCGCTGCGGCCCGACGCTGCCGGGAAGACAAAGGAAACGGATGACGCACGGCAAACACGAACTCCGGCTGGCGTTTCGGCGCCTCGAGCAAGAGGTTCCGGCCTGGCTCGGGGCTGGCCTGCGCTGGTTGCGCCATCCACGCTCGGTCTGGGTTCGGTGGCCTGCCGGACTGCTGCTGGTGCTCGGCGGCGTCTTCGCCATCCTTCCCGGCCTCGGTCTCTGGATGCTGCCGGTAGGCCTCCTCCTGCTCGCCGGCGACGTCCCGTTTCTGCGTCGACCGGTCGCTCGCTTCACGATCTGGTCCACGGAGAAATGGGCTGCCTTGAGGCTGCGCCTTGCCCGCAGGCCATGATGGCTGACGAAGCCGCGGTCGGCGTGGAACCGAAGGCAGCGGGAGGCGGACGCGGACCTGTGGAAGAGCCCGGCCATCCCTCGGATTTGAGCGGTTGAAGAAGCCCTTCCTTAAGTGGCCACGCCATCTCAAGGATGATCATCCGGATTTGGCAGGCAGTGAGCAGATGGATGCTTTGGACGAAGCCGGTCTCGACCTCGAACTCGAGGCGTTCGGCAAGCGGCTGGATTCGCGGCTGATCTCGCGGGGCTGGCGCCGGCGCGCGCCGGGCGGCGGCACGGATTTCGAGCTGTCCGCCAGGCGCTGCGATCCCGGTCGGTTGCGGCTGAGGCTCGATGCCGCGCTTCCCGAGGCGGTGGCGCGCCAGATCATGACGCTCGCGGTCAGGCACGGGCTGAAGGAGACGCAAGGCGAAACCGGCCAGGGATGACCGCACCGTCGCGGCCTGCGATATCGGGACGCTAGGCCTTCTTTGCCTCCGCGATCGGCAAGGTTCCATGACGAACCGTCATGCCGTCGGCAGCGCAGCGCATGCCCGCCCGCCTTGCCGGCCGATCGGACCGACCTCATCTTCGACGGATGACAACGCTTCCGGGTTTCTCCCACCAGCGCCCGCCGCTATGGGCCGCATTGCCCGTCGCCATCCTTCCCGTCGTCGCGGCCTCGCTGCTGGGCAGCGCGGTGACCGTGCCGCAGATCGCCGGCTGGTACGCGGCTCTGGCCAAGCCGTCCTTCAATCCGCCCAACTGGATTTTCGCCCCCGTCTGGACGGCGCTGTTCGCGATGATGGCATTGGCGGTCTTCCGGGTTCTGCGGGTCCCGGTCGGCACGCCCGGGCGGCGCCGCGCCCTCGTGGTCTACCACCTGCAGCTTCTGCTGAATGTCGGCTGGTCCTTCGCCTTCTTCGGCGCCAACAGCCCGGCCGCCGGGCTCGCGGTCATCCTGCCGCTGATCGTCCTGATCCTTGCGACCATCGCCGCGTTCAGGCCGCTCGACCGGCTGTCCGCCAATCTGCTCTGGCCATATCTCGCCTGGGTCGGCTTTGCGACCGCGCTCAACGCCTCGATCTGGTGGCTGAACCGCTGACCGCTCAGCCGATCGAACGTTCGATCACCTTCATCACGGTGGCGCGCAGCTCGGCGATGGTGAAGGGCTTGCTCATGACCTCCGCCACGATCGCTTCGAGGCTCTTGGCCCGCTCGCGCTGCTCGGCATAGCCGGTCATCAGCATGATGGTGAGATCGGGGAATTGCTGCTTCGCGGCAAGCGCCAGCGCGATCCCGTCCATCAGCGGCATGCGGATATCGGTCAGCAGCAGGTCGAAACGCCCGGCCTCGGCGACAAGGATATCGAGCGCTTCCGCTCCATCCGCCGCCGTGACACAGGCGTGGCCGTCCATTCCGAGGCCACGCGCCACCAGCAGGCGCAGGGGCTCTTCGTCGTCGACGACCAGAATGCGCGACATGGCAGTTCCTCAGATACCCGGCAGCCCGGCCTGATCCTCGGTCTCGACGACGCCGACGAAAGGCAGCTGCCTGTAGGAATGGGCAACATCCATGCCGTAGCCGACCACGAAATAGTCGGGGCATTCGAAGCCGACATGATCGGCCTTGATGTTGACGGCTCGCTTGCCGGGCTTCTCGAGCAGCACGGCCGTCGACACCGACCGGGCTCCCCGCGCAGCCAGCAGGTCCTTGGCGAAAGCCAGCGTGCGCCCCGATTCGAGAATGTCGTCGATCAGCAGCACGTCGCGATCGCGCACTTCGCTCTGCACGTCGCGCAGGATCTCGACCTGGCCGGTGGAGACCGTTCCGGTCCGGTAGCTCGACAAGTGGATGAACTCGACCTGCGGCGCCAGGCCGACGCGATGCATGGCCCGGATCAGGTCCGCGGCGAACATGAAGCTGCCCTTGAGGACGGCGACGACGAGCAGATCCTTCGGCTGGCTGGCGGCCACCGCCTGCGCGATCGCCTCGTTGCGCTGCGCGATCGCAGCCTCGTCGTAAAGAACCCTGATCCGCCGTTCCGGCATGATGACTCCGCTTCTGTAATCAGCTGGCCGCAGCGGCCCGGCGCGAGCCGCCGCGCCGTGAGCCCCTGCGACGGGTTGATATCGCACGACGGCCCCGGGGCAAAACGCTCCGCTCGCGCCTCGTCCCAAGCTAATGCGTGCTCGCGATATTGGTAGCGGGAGCGGCAGAAACAAAGCGCACCTGCACGGTACGTCCCTTCTCCGGCGGCGAGGCGAGCCGCGCCCGGAAACGAATCAGCTCGGCCGGCTCCAGCACGTTGCGGGGCGGTTCCGTGGTCCAGCTGTAGAGGGTCTGCCCGGCCTCGTCCTTCACCGAGACCTGGATCGGCGGCACCTGCGTCTTGGCCTTCGTGATGTTGGTTACGTCGCCCTCGACGACGAGGAAACGGCTCGGCCCATCCTCGATCAGGCCGCTTTCGACGGCGGTGAGGCTGAGCCCGCGGATATTGACGGGCAGGCCGAGGCGTTCGAACACGCCTGCGAGCTGGGGAGCCACCCGAACCACGATGTTGCGCTGCCAGGCAAGCCCGCCGAGCATCGCGATGCCGGCCAGCGCTGCAGCGGCAGGCAAGGCAGCACCGCCGGGCATTGCGAATCCGGTCTTGCCGGTCTGCCGCTTGCCTGCGCGCGCGGCTCGTCCGCGCCCGCTTCGCTTCTCCGGCGCCGCCACCGCGGGGGCGGGCTCGGGCTCGGCGTCCGCCGCCGCGATCGACGTATCCGCCTCTGCGGCAACCGCCGTGATCTCGGCGTCGATCGCGGCCGCACGCTCGAGCTCCTCGGCGAGCAAGGCCTGCGTCTCCTCCGGGCTCGGCGCTTCCGGCATCGCGCTTGCCGCATCGACATGCCAGAGCGTCTTGCATTGGGCGCATCGCACCTTGCGCCCTTCCGGCCCCAGTTTGGCCGCGTCGAGTTCATACTGACTGGCGCAGGAGGGACAGACGATCAGCATGGCGAAGGTGCGGTTCCCATCGTGGCTTCGATCGCGGGCGAACGCCGAACTCTTTCCCGGTCGCCCCGCTGCCGGCAAGCGGGGCCGACGCCCGGCATCGGCAAGTCGAAGCGACCATCGTCATTGACGTCGTTTATGGTTAACGCCGCGTGAAGAATTCTGGGGGCATCATCGCCGCCACGCAGCCCGCGGCACTGTCGCCGCCTACGCTGCGGCGTCGGCGCGCGGATTCGCGCTCAAGCGAACCGCGGCGCGTGGGATGAGGAAGACGAGTTGGTCCGCTTCGAGAATGTCGGCCTGCGATATGGCATGGGCCCGGAGGTGCTGAAGGACATCAACTTCAGTATCGAGCCGCGCTCGTTCCAGTATCTGACCGGCCCTTCCGGCGCCGGAAAGACGACGCTGATGCGCCTCATCCTGATGGCGCTGAAGCCGACGCGCGGCCTCGTCAACCTGTTCGGGCAGGATGTCTCCAGGCTCGACGGATCGACGCTGACGACCTTCCGCCGCCGCATGGGCGTCGTCTTCCAGGATTTCCGCCTGCTCGACCATCTCACCGTCTACGAGAACGTCGCACTGCCGCTACGCGTGCTCGGCAAGGAAGAGGCCGGCTATCGCGCCGAAGTCGTCGAATTGCTACGCTGGGTCGGTCTCGGCGAGCGCATGCACGCCGTACCCGCCGTGCTCTCCGGCGGCGAAAAGCAGCGCGCCGCCATCGCCCGCGCCCTGATCGGCCGGCCGGAGCTGCTGCTAGCCGACGAACCGACCGGCAATGTCGACCCCGGGCTCGGCCGTCGGCTTCTGCGTCTGTTCATGGAGCTGCAGCAGCTCGGAACCGCCGTCATCATCGCCACCCACGACCTCAACCTGATGGACATCTACGACGCGCCGCGTCTCGTCCTCGCCGACGGGCACCTGCATGTCGATGCCTGAGGCGATCGAGCACGATCACGAGCCGCAGAGGGAAAAGCCGCTGCCGGTCAATCTCCGGCGTGACCAGCCGCTGGTGCCGGTCGATACGGTGGCCGGCCGCGCGCTGATGGCCGTGATCGCGATCCTCACCTTCCTCGCGGCGCTGAGCGCGGGGGCGGCCGTGCTCGCCGCGCGGGCCTCAGACCAGTGGCGCGGCGCGGTTTCCGACGAGATGACCATCCAGATCCGCCCGGACTCGCACCGCAACCTCGACGAGGATGTCGCCAGGGCGGTGGCAATGGCACGGGCTCTCGACGGCATCGAGAGCGTCCGCGCCGTGCCCAAGGCCGAGTCGGACAAGCTGCTCGAACCCTGGCTCGGAACGGGGCTGGACCTTGTCGAGCTTCCGGTGCCGCGGCTGATCGTCCTGAAGCTCAAGCCGGGCGCTTCGCCGGATGTCGCCCGCTTCGGCCCGGCCTTGCGCAACGATGTGCCGACGGCGATCCTCGACGATCATCGGCTCTGGCTCAGGCGGCTTTCGGCCATGGCGAGCACGATCATCGTTTCCGGCTTCGTCATCGTGCTGCTGGTCCTGACGGCGGCGGCACTGGCGGTCGCCTTCGCCACGCGCGGCGCCATGGCCGGCAGCCGCGAAAGCGTCGAAGTGCTGCATTTCGTCGGTGCGGACGACGATTTCATCGCCCGTGAATTTCAGAGCCGCTTCATCCGGCTCGGGCTGCGCGGCGGCGCGTTCGGCGGTCTCGCCGCGATCGTGGCCATCGCCCTGCTCGGCCTCGTCTCCTCGCTCTGGTCGACGGCACCCGAGGCGGAGCAGCTGCAGGCGCTGTTCGGCGCCTTCGAGATCGGCTGGACCGGCTATGCCGCCGTGGTGCTCGTCGCGATCGTCGTTGCAGCCATCGCGGGGCTGGTCTCGCGTTTCACGGTGCGTCATTACCTGAGGATGCTGGCATGACGGGACGACACGCCCGCTGCCGGCGGCCTGCCGCCGTTATGCCCGATTGGCCGGATACGGTTGGCGTGTCATGGCCATGATCGGCAGCGGCAACGACCATCTCACAGCCGGCACGGCGGGCTCTTCGGTTCGGCGCGGCCGGATTTCGCGGCGGCGCGTCCTGGCGCTGGCCGGCATCGCCGCGGCCGGAGTCGCGACGGTTCTGTTCGCGTGCGGCTATGCCCGTTTCGCCGCGGGCATTGAGGCGCGCGAGCCGGCCGTGACCCCGCGAACCGACGCCATCGTCGTCGTGACCGGCGGCTCGCAGCGCGTCGGCGACGCGATCGGCCTCCTCGGCGCCGAGCGCGGCGCGCGGCTTCTCATCAGCGGCGTCAACGAGAAGACCAGCCGCGAGGAACTCGCCCGGCTCAACCCCGCCTCCCGCGATCTGCTGGGCTGCTGCGTGGACCTCGACTACCGGGCCCGCAACACCATCGGCAATGCGATCGAGACCCGCCGCTGGGCGCGCCAGCACGGCTTCCGCTCGCTGCTGGTCGTGACCTCGAACTATCACATGCCGCGGACGCTGGCCGAGTTCGGACACGCCATGCCGGGTGTCCGCTTCGTCGCCCATCCCGTCGTCACGGACCAACTCGATACCTCGGGCTGGTGGCACCGCTGGGCCACCGTCAAGGTGCTCGTTCCGGAATATATCAAATATCTGGTCGCCCGGCTGCGCAGCCTCGTCGAGGACGACCCGGAAAGCTCGCATCTGTCGGTCATCATTGGCGGGCGGAAGCCGGTTTCACCGAAGCCGGCCGAGCTTATCGGCCCGGAAGCCGAGCGACGCTCGCATCTGCGCGGCGGCCCCTCCCGTGAAGGCTGAACGGCATAGCGCTTGACCGCCGCGATGCACGGCTTCATTGCGGTCGCATGCTCGTCCTGCGCTCGCTCGCCTTCAACGTCCTGTTCTATGCCAATCTCGTCTTCTGGCTGATCTTCGTGGCGCTGCCGGCGCTGCTGCTGCCGCAGGCTGCGCTGCGGCACGTCGCCGCGGGCTGGGCGCGCAGCTCGCTCTGGCTGATGCGGGTCGTCGCCGGCACCCGCTACGAGGTGATCGGCCGCGAGAACATCCCGGCCGGCGGGCTGATGGTCGCGGCCAAGCACCAGTCCTTCTGGGAGACTTTCACGCTCTTCACGCTGTTCCCGGATCCGGTCTTCATCCTGAAGCGGGAGCTGATGCGGATCCCGCTTTTCGGCTGGTGCCTCGCCAAGCTCAGGATGATCCCGGTCGACCGGGGGGCCCGCGCGCGGGCCCTGAAGGACGTCACCCGGCGCGCCACCGTCGAGCTCGGCCAGAAGGGCCGCCAGCTCCTGATCTTCCCGGAAGGCACGCGCCGCCCGCCGGGTGCGCCTCCGGCCTACAAGTTCGGCGTGGCGCATCTCTACGCCGAACTCCAGGTCCCCTGCCTGCCCGTCGCCCTGAATTCCGGCCTGTACTGGCCCCGCCGGCAGTTTCTGCGACGCCCGGGCACGATCCGGCTCGAGATCCTGCCGCCGATCCTGCCTGGCCTTGACAAGACCAGCTTCCAGCACGAATTGCAGCAGCGGATCGAGACCGCTTGCGACCGCCTTCTGGCGCAGGGCCGGGCCGAACTCGCTGCCCAAGGCCTCGACCCGCTCGCCCATCCTGACAAGTCCTGACAGCAGCCCGCCATGCGGCGGCTGACGACGGTTGACTTATCCCCGTCATGTTCCCATTTTGTTCCTTATTGCAGGAGGAACGGATATGGCTGCCCTCGCCTATCGCTTCACCCCGGATCTGTTTGACGAGCCGGCGCCCGCGCCGGAGCGTGCCGCGCGCGAAATGCCGTTGCGGAGCACCGCATCGCTCGGCGAACGTCGTTTCACCGCCTGGCGCGGTCGCTCGGGCCGGCGTTACGTGGCCTCGGTCTTCCCCAGCGATGATCCTCATGCCTTGAGCTTTACCGACGCAGTCCTGCTTGCCGTCTCCGCAGACCGCCGGATCCTGGCCGCGCGCGATTCCGGACCGTTCGGCATCGAGGCCGCGCTGGGGCGCTGGCAGCGCTCCGTGACCGAAGCCGGCGCGACGGAGATTCACGTGCACCTTCTCGCGGAGGATGGCGCCAGCCGCCGTGCTGCGCTGCTCGACCTGATGCCGCAGGCCGAAACAGTCGACTGATCAGCCCCTGAGCGGGGGGTGCGTCGCGCGCAGGCCAGGCGCCAGTTCCTGCGCCAACGCAGCCAGGACCGGGTCGTAGACTCCCATCTTGCGCAAGTGCTCATGGGTCTGGAGCACGTAATCCGGGTTTTCTCCGGATTGGCCCCTTCCCTGCCGGACAAGTTTCAGGAGCTCCGCCGGCGGCAGCTTGCCGGCATATTGCAGATGCTTGCGGTCGGCGACATAGACCAGTCCGCGAACCTGCCGGCGATCGTCGAGTCGCAGCGAGACATGGCGTTCGAGATAGACTGATGTCGCCTGCTCGCGCGCCCGCAGATAGGCCACGGTTTCCTCCGCCTGGCTGGCCGCGACCCGGAAGGCCAATCCCCGGCAGACGCCGCCACGATCGAGCCCGAGGACGAGGCCCGGCCGCTCGGGAGTGCCGCGATGGACGTGGGAGAACACGCAGAGCGAGCGGTGATAGCCGTGGAGGCGTGCGGCGACGCTTTCCTCGAAGGCGAAGCCGGGGCGCCAGATCAGCGATCCGTAGCCGAACACCCAGAGATCCGCCGCTTTGTCCCCGTTGCTCATCGCAGTCTCATAATTTGGCCGCGCAGCCCTGCTTCATGCTGCGGGGATGTTCGACTCTCCGCGGGAGCGCACATGCTGGCGCCCGCCCTCTTTGCGAGCTAAGGCATCCACGCGAAAAGGGGAATCTTCTTTTCGCA
This sequence comes from Allobosea sp. 67-29, assembly GCF_001898115.1. Classification (GTDB taxonomy): domain Bacteria; phylum Pseudomonadota; class Alphaproteobacteria; order Rhizobiales; family Beijerinckiaceae; genus Allobosea. The sequence continues at coordinate 198,048 of NZ_MKSQ01000026.1, forward strand.
GAATCCGATGCCGCAAACCAAGCGACGGACCACCGCCACCGGCGTCCCGTCGAGCCGTCCACCTGCGCAAGGAACGCCTGCTGCATGACCGACACCGCACCGACGCCCCGCCGCAGCCGCTTCTGGCTCTACGGCCCCGTGACCCTGCTGGCGATCCTGGCGGCTGCATGGTCGGGCTTCTGGTTTTATGCTCATGGCCGGACCGTTGCCGAGATCGACAAGGCCCTGGCCCGCGAGGCTGGGCGTGGGCGGACCTGGACCTGCAACAACCGCTCGGTCGGCGGCTTTCCCTTCCGTATCGAGGTGCGCTGCGATTCGCTGGCGCTCACCTCGACGCGCTGGGGCGAGGCCGTGCGCGTCGAGACCGGCCCCGCGCTCGCCGTGGGGCAGATCTATTCGCCGGGTCTGGTGATCTTCGAGGCCCGCAGCCCGGCGCGGGTCACCCTGCCGGAAGGCCGCCGCCTCGACCTGAGCTGGAAGCAGCTCGATGCCAGCCTTGCCTGGCGCGATCCGCAACGCTTCGCCCTGGTGGCGGCGGAGCCGAGCGCCACGCTGACCACGCCCGAGCAACCTCCCGAGACCTGGCGCGCCGCAGCGCTCGAGGCGCATCTGCGCCGCAACCCCGATCACCCGGCCGCCGACCAGGCGGTCGATCTCGCACTATCCGCGACGGGCACCGTCCTGCCGGCGATCGACGCATTGCTGGGCACGACCGACGCCGGCACCATCGACCTGCAGGCGACTCTGACGCAGGCGGATGCCTTCCGCCAGGGCTTCAATCCGGACGCACTGGAAGCCTGGCGTAGCGGCAACGGCGTTCTCGATCTCACGCGCCTGTCCGCGACCAAGGGCGCCGCGCGCATCGACGGCAGCGGCCAATTGCGGCTCGATCCGACCCATCAAGTCGGCGGCGATCTGCAACTGGCCGCCGCCGGCATCGATCAGATCGGCGGCATCCGCGTCGGCAACCTGCTCGGCGGTCTCGGCGGGCTGCTCGGCGGCCGCGCCAGCACCTCCGCTCCGCCAGGCCTGACGCCGCTGCCGCCGGTCTCACTGCGGGAAGGCCGCGTCTTCCTCGGCCCGATCCGCCTTCCGTTGAAGCCGTTGCTGCCGCTGTATTGAGATCACCACGAAAAAGGGGCGCCGAAGCGCCCCTTCAGACATGCGACGAGGGCCGGGCTCAGGCCGCCGGCAGCGCGGCGGCGGGCGCCTCGATGCGGGTGATCGCCTTCTTCACCGCCTCCTGCACCTTCTCGAAGGCGCGCACCTCGATCTGGCGGACACGCTCGCGCGAAACTCCGAACTCCTCGGAAAGCTGCTCGAGCGTGATCGGATCCTCGGCAAGGCGACGCGCCTCGAAGATGCGGCGCTCGCGCGGGTTGAGGACGTCGAGCGCCTCGCGCAGCGCCGTATGCCGGTTGCTGCTCTCCTCGGACTCGGCGAGCCGGCTTTCCTGGCTGTCGGAATCGTCGACCAGCCAATCCTGCCATTCGCCCTCGCCGTCCTCGCGCAGCGGCGTGTTCAGCGAGGCGTCGCCGCCGAGCCGGCGGTTCATGTCGACGACATCCTGCTCGTTGACGCCGAGCTTGGTGGCGATCTGCTTGACCTGGTCGGGACGCAGGTCACCTTCGCCCAGCGCCGAGATCTTGCTCTTGGCCTTGCGCAGGTTGAAGAACAACTTCTTCTGATTGGCCGTGGTGCCCATCTTCACCAGCGACCAGGAACGCAGGATGTATTCCTGGATCGAGGCCTTGATCCACCACATCGCATAGGTCGCGAGCCGGAAGCCCTTGTCCGGCTCGAAGCGCTTCACAGCCTGCATCAGGCCGACATTGCCTTCCGATACGACTTCGCCGATCGGCAGGCCATAGCCGCGATAGCCCATCGCGATCTTGGCGACGAGGCGCAGATGCGAGGTGACGAGCTTGTGCGCCGCGTCGCGGTCGCCATGCTCGCGCCAGCGCTTGGCCAGCATGTATTCCTCGCTCGGTTCCAGCATCGGGAACTTGCGGATTTCATCGAGATAACGTGAGAGTCCGCCTTCAGCGGACAGGACAGGCAGCGAAGCACTCGCCATGCGCGTGTCTCCTCCTTCAGGCCCCCGCCGGGCGGCAGGCCCACCGCGCGATCAACCTTCGCGCAGGTTTCGGACAATGCGAATTGATCCAACGCAGAAACCGGACAGGAGTTCGGCTGGATCGGTCGCGTGCGGCGCCCCCTTGGCCATCCGCATCCGATAACCCCAGTATATGCGAACTCACTCTGGCGGAAAGGTGGCAGCGCAGCCAGATTCGCTCACAGGCGCGCGAGCGCTGCTTGCAATTCTGCAAAATCAGCCGGCGGCGTCGACTCGAACAGCATCTCTTCCCCCGTCGCCGGATGGGCAAAACCCAGCACGGCCGCATGCAGCGCCTGCCGGCCCAGCGCCGCCAGCGCCTCGCGCGCCTCGTCCGGCAAGCGCACAGCCTTCGTGGCGAAGCCGGACCCGTAGAGCTGGTCGCCCAGCAGCGGATGGCCGATATGGCTCATATGGACGCGGATCTGATGGGTGCGCCCGGTCTCCAGCCGGCATTCGATCAGGCTGGCCAATGCGTCGGTCTCGTCCAGCCCCTTCAGCAGCGGCGGATAGCGCTCGATCAGCTCGATATGGGTGATGGCCTCGCGCCCGCGCCCCTCCTTCACCACCGTCATCTTCTCGCGATTGCGGTTCGAGCGCTCGAGCGGCGCATCGATCGTGCCCTCGCGCAGGCGCGGGGCGCCCCAGACGAGCGCAAGATAGGCCCGTTGCAGCGGGCCGGTGCGGCCATGGTCGGCAAACTGCTTGGCGAGCTTCTGGTGGGCGCGGTCGTTCTTGGCGACGACCAGGAGGCCGCTGGTGTCCTTGTCCAGCCGGTGCACGATGCCGGGCCGCCGCACGCCGCCGATACCGGAGAGGCTCTCGCCGCAATGGGCGATCAGCGCGTTGACGAGCGTGCCGTCCTCGTGGCCCCCGGCCGGATGGACGACGAGCCCTGCAGGCTTGTCGATGACGATCAGGTGCTCGTCCTCGTAGACGACGTCGAGCGGAATGTCCTGCCCCACCGGATCGGCGGGCTTGGCCGCAGGCATGACGAGAGCGATCTCGTCGCCCTCGACCACCTTCCGGCTGCCGTCGCTGGCGATGGCGCCGTTGAGCCGGACTCCCCCCTCCTTGATGACCTGCTGGAGGCGCGCGCGCGAGATCTCGCCGGCCAGCAGCGCCAGCGCCTTGTCGAGGCGCTGGCCGGCCTGGTCGGCGCCGACCGTCAGGGTGACGCTGGCATCTGGATCGGAAATGGCTGTCATTGCGCCGCTATACGCGGCGAGCCGCGCAATCGCACGCCTTTTCCTCGCCCGCGGTCAAACCGCCGGGGCCGTCCCCGGCGGGCAAGGTGAAACAGACTTAGCTGAACAGGCGAAAGCCGCTCTTCTTCGGCTCCGGCGGCTGCTCCTCATCGGGGCCGGGGTCGTCCGGCGCATGCGAGACCGGAAAGATCACGGGCTTGGGCGGTGCCGCTTCGCGCACGGGCGCCGCGGCAGGGCCGGCGCCAGCTTCGCCGGCCGGAGCCGGCCTTGCAGGGCTCACCTCCGGATCGGACGGCTTCGTCTCGGCTGAAGCCATCGGCTCCCCGGCGGGCTTCGACGCCGGCGGCGCGGGCGGCGGCTCCGGCTTTGGTTCCTCGTTCGATGCAGCCGTCGCGGCCGGCTCGGATAGCGTGACGCTCTCCGGTTTCACCTCGATCAGCTTGGTCGAATCGTCGAGATCGGCGAGCACGTCGTCGAGCGCCTGCGGCGGGCTGCCGAGGGTCGCCGGCGGCACCGTCCAGACGAAGGCGTCGAGCCGGCCCGTGATCGGCGAGACCGGCATCCAATGATCGGAAACGAGCCCGTCGGCCCCCCACGCCGCATCATGCGGCGCGCGCGTCGCCCGCGCCAGCCATTCGCGCACCTTGCCGGCCGCTCCGTGCTCGGCCTCTTCCAGCTCCGCCATCAGCAGGCAGGCTCGGACCGAGGGACCGCCGGCTAGCAGTGGCTTCAACGTCTCGCGTGCCTTCTGGAATTCGCGTGCCTGGATCGCAGCCCCCGCCAGCGCGAGCACGCTCTCGGGGTCGGCCGGGCGCAGCTTCGACAAGGTCTGGGCTCTGTTCAACCGATCGAATGCGCTGTCACCGGGGCGCACGTCGAGATAGGCGGACGCGACATCCGGATGCGGCGCCTCGCGCCAGGCGGTTTCGAGCAGCTTCGACGCCTTGCGGACATCGCCGCGCTCCGAAAGCATCCGCCCGGCAAGAGCCGCCGCCGGCGTCAGCCCCGGGGCGAGCTTGACGGCTTCCAGCGCCGCCGCGAGCGCCCGTTCCGGCTCCCTGTCGCGCGCCTCCAGCGCCTCGGCGGCGAGGAGAACCGCGCGCTGGCGGCGCGCCTCCGCCTTGTCGGCCAGGCGCAAGGCAGCCCGGCGCTCCACGGCGGTGCGGGCCGCCTGCCAGTCGCCGGCATTGGTATGGAAATCGAGCAGCGCGTCGTTGGCCCAGGCGAGCGAAGGCGAGCGCCTCACCGCATCGTCGGCGAAGGCCCGCGCCGCCGGCATGTCGCCACGCCGCTTGGCCTCGACGAACAGGCCGCGCAGGCCGAGCACGCGCGTCTCCGAGCGGTCGAGCATCGCCTTGAAGGCTGCCTCGGCCTGAGCCCGGTTGCCTGTCAGCTGCGCCGTCTGCGCCTCGAGCAGCAGCGTCAGCGGCTCGTTCGGCACGAAACGACGGGCCTCGCCGGTATAGCGCCCGGCCGCGATGGGATCGCCGGCGCCGATCGCCACCATGCCGCGCGAAACCGCCTCGAAGCCTCTCGCCCGCCTGCGCGCTCGCGACGACAGGCTGAAGGCGGACGGCAGGCCGAAGACGAAGCGGATCACCGCCCAGACCAGCAGCACCAGGAAAGCCAGCACCACCACGCCGATCGCGCCGATCGCGACGCTGGTATCGATGCGGTAGCCTTGCCAGATCACCGAGATTTCGCCGGGCCGATCGGCGAGCCAGACCGCGCCGAAGGCGAGGCAGGCAAAGACGGCGAGATAGACGAGAACGCGAACCATGGACTTTTTCTAGCCTCCGTCAGCCCGCCGTGCCTAGCGCCGCAACCGCATCCTGCGCGATTTTGGCAATGGCCGCATCCGCCGCCGCGCGCTTCTGCAGCGCGGCGCCGAACGCCGCACTGGCACGGCGCGCCGGCTCAGGCAACTGGGCCCACAACGCCGCCGCTTTCGGCATATCGCCCGCCGCGATCGCGCTTTCGAGCCTGAGCGGCAGCGTCGCCGGATCGTTCGAACCGTTGTCGCCCAGCGGGCGGACCGTGACGATGCGGCTCGCGAGGCCCCAGAGCTTCTCCGTCCAGCTGTTCGACTGCGGCGTCACTTCGCGCTGGAACATCGCGGCATGCCTGCGGAAATCGGCGAGCAGGGTCTCGCGCGTCGCAGCGCCGCTCGCGGCCACCGCCGACAGCGCCGCGGTATCGGCAGCCGCCGCGCCGCCCTTCTCGAGCGCGGCGACGTCGCCTGCGAAAGGACGTCCGCCCGAGAGCGCCTTCTGGATCCGTTCAGCGAGCACGATCCGCGCAGCCGCCTGCCCTTCCGGGCTGGGGGCGGCGGCGGCCTTGGCCTGGGTCTCCACGGCCGCGACGCGCGCCGCGAGCTTGTCGAAGCGCTCCCCCGACGACGCCAGCGCGGCCTCGGCCCGCTGCAACTGCTCGGCCACCGCGCCGGTGTCGGCCGCGGGCGCCTTCGCGAGCGCACCGACCCGTCCCGCAAGCGCCTGCAGCTCCGAAGTCGCCTTCGCTGCGGCCTCGTTGGCGGAGCCTGCCCTGCGGTCGACGCCTGCGATCGCGGCCTGCAAAGTGTCGATCCGGCCGCCCAGATCGGCAAGCTGCGCGGCGCTGACCGCCGGGCCCGCCGATCGGGACGCATAGAACATCAGGCCAGCGCCGACGACACCGCCGATCACGCCGGCAGCGGCCAATGCCGGCCACGACATCGCGCTGCCGCCGGCAGGGGCGGTCGCCGGAGGCGGCGGCTCGGCCGGAGGCGGCGAGAACTCCTGCGGCAGCGCCTCGGTCGGCGCCACGGCTTCGGGCGAAGGTGCAGTCGCAACGGCGTCGGGTGCATCGGCAGCGGGCATATCGGCGACTTGGGGCTGCGCTTCGGCCTTCAATTCGATCGTCGGCGGCGTTCGCTTGAGGCTGCCGCGCGGTGCCGCGTCGCCGGGCGGCATGCGCTGCGAGACCTGCTCCAGCGCCGCCAGCATCCCCGCCTCTTCCGGATGCTCGGCGACGAGCACCGTGCTGGCACCGGCCGAGATCAGCGGCGCGGCGACATCGGCCGACAAGGTGACATGGGTCAGCTCCAGCGCCGCCTCTTCGACGCCGGCGGCCTGTGCCAGACTGAGAAAGGTCCGCGCGCCACGCGCCGAGTAATGCAGCGCCGCATCGGCCCGGCCATGCCGCAGCGCGGCCTGCGCATCTTCCGGCAAGGTCGAGACGGCCTGAGCCTCGTAGGCCTCCCAGAGCGCGACCTCGTAGCCGGCTTCCCGAAGCCGCTGCGGCACATCCTCCTTGCGGTCGCGCGCCGCGATCATCAGCAATCCCGAGGGTGCGGGCAATGTCCGTTCGATCAGTGCGATCAGGTCGTTGCGGTCGCCATCGGCGCTGCGCGCGTCGTCCAGCCCCGCCTCGCGAACCTTGGCGGCCGTCCGGGCGCCCACGGTGAAGACCGGCAGGTCCCGCCAGCCTGCAGGCCCCTCGGCCAGCATGGGGACGGCGTTGCCGCTGGTCAGAACAATGGCTGCGAAATCCCCTTCCGGGGCCGCTCCGGGCAACCTGACCACTTCGAACAGCGGCGCGACCAGTGGCTCGAAGCCGTGAGCCGCGATGGCTTGCGCCGTCCGTTCGGCATCGGGGCGAGGTCGAAAGACGAAGACGCGCATTCACAGCTCCTGACGGGACGGTAACCGATCACGGGACGAGCCGGACATGGCCCCGGTTCCCGCGATCGTTTCGCATTGAGGCGGAACGATGATGCCGGCCATCCCTTCTCCCTTCCTGTCCGCATTCCGCGGCAACGTTCTTCCGGCCAGCTGCTTTGCTCTTGGCCTTCGACCGTCGCACGCACTATACGAAGGAATTGCCGTCGGGACACCGCCGCCTGCAAGACTCATCACCTGATCCTCCGTATCGCGGGACAAGTCGACCGATCATGCGCGTTCTTGGCATAGAGACGACCTGCGACGAAACGGCAGCCGCGATCGTCTCCGTCGAACGCTCCGGCGAGACGAAGATCCTGTCGAACGAGATCCTCAGCCAGATCGCCGCCCACGCCGCCTATGGCGGGGTCGTCCCCGAGATCGCGGCGCGCGCCCATGTCGAGGCGATCGACCGGATCGTCGAGCGGGCCTTCGCCCATGCCGGCCTGAAACCTGGCGACATCGACGCCGTCGCCGCCGCAGCCGGCCCCGGTCTCGTCGGCGGCGTCATGGTCGGGCTGACCGCCGGCAAGGCGATCGCGCTCGCCACCGGCAAGCCGTTCATCGCCGTCAACCATCTGGAGGCCCATGCGCTGACCGCGCGCCTCACCGACGACGTCGCCTTCCCCTATCTGCTGCTTCTGGTCTCGGGCGGCCACACGCAGTTGCTGGCCGTACGCGGCGTTGGCGACTACCTGAAGCTCGGCGGCACCATCGACGACGCGGTCGGCGAAGCCTTCGACAAGATCGCCAAGATGCTCGCCCTGCCCTATCCCGGCGGCCCCTCGGTCGAGCGCGAGGCTGCCAAGGGCGATCCCGAGCGCTTCGACTTTCCCCGGCCGATGCAGGGGCGCGCGAACCCCGACTTTTCGCTGTCGGGCCTGAAAACCGCGGTACGCCTCGTCGCCGAGCGCATCGCGCCGCTCTCCGACAACGATGTCGCCGATCTCTGCGCCTCCTTCCAGGCCGCTGTCGTCGACGTCATGGTCGACCGCACCCGCGCGGGGCTGCGCGCCTGCCGGGACGCCGGCATCGTCCCGTCGGCGCTGGTCGTCGCCGGCGGCGTCGCCGCCAACCAGTCCATCCGCAGCGGGCTGGCGCGCCTCGCCACCGAGGCGGGCCTGCCGATGATCGCCCCGCCGCTCGCGCTCTGCGGCGACAACGGCGCCATGATCGCCTGGGCCGGGCTGGAGCGGCTCCGGCTCGGCCTGCTCGACGACATGCGGGTCGCGGCCCGCCCGCGCTGGCCGCTGGACGAGCTGACGTCCAAGCCCGCGTCCGTCGCATGAGCCGAAGCCCGAGGTTCGGGGCGATCGGCGTCGTCGGCGCCGGCGCCTATGGCGCGGCGCTGGCGCTTGCAGCCAGCCGTGCCGGCCGTGACGTGCGGTTGTGGGCGCGCGACGCCGCGACGGTCGAGGCAATCCGCCGAACCCGGCAGGCGCCGCGCCTGCCCGGGATCGAATTGCCCGAACCGATCCGGGCCACAGACGCGCTGGCCGATCTGGAGGCCTGCGACGCCCTGATCGTCGCCGTGCCGACCCAGAGCCTGCGCGAAGCCTGCACCGCGATGGCTGCAATCCTGCCGGCCGGCCTGCCGGTGATCTCCGCGGCCAAGGGCATCGAGCAGGCGAGCGGCCTGTTCCCGACGCAGATCATCGCCGCCTCCTGGCCGGCGGCGCCGAGCGCGATCCTCTCCGGCCCGAGCTTCGCCGCCGATATCGGCCGCGGCCTGCCCACGGCCGTGACGCTCGCCGCCGCCGATGCGCGGCTCGCGCAAGCCCTGGCGGAGGCGCTGAGCTCGCCCGCATTCCGGATCTACCATTCCGGCGACCCTCGTGGCGTCGAGATCGGCGGCGCGGCCAAGAACGTGCTCGCCATCGCCGCCGGCATCACGATCGGGCTCGGCTTCGGCGAGAGTGCGCGGGCAGCGCTGGTCGCCCGCGGCTTCGCCGAGCTGCGCCGCTTCGGCGAGGCCCACGGCGCCGATCCGGAGACCTTGATGGGGCTGTCCGGCCTCGGCGACGTGGTGTTGAGCTGCGCCTCGCCGCAATCGCGCAATTTTGCCTATGGTCTGGCCTTGGGCCAGGGCATGAGCCCGGCCGAAGCCGCCGGCGGCAAGCTGGCGGAAGGCGCCTTCACCGCGCCGATTCTCGCCCGCATGGCGCAGGCCGAAGGCATCGAGATGCCGATCGCGGCCGCCGTCGCGGCGGTCATCGCCGGGCGCATCGGCGTGCGCGAGGCGGTTGCGGCATTGCTGGCCCGGCCGCTCAAGGCGGAATGACGGAGGAAGGTGATGGCGGGAGAGCTCAACGACCTCGGCAAGCGCATCGCGCGCGGCATCGCCGAAGTGAAGAAGACGACCGGTTCCGAGCTCGTCGCCGAGAGCGGCCCCGTCCCGCTGGCCGGCCGTATCGCGAGCCCGGTGATCCAGCATCGCAAGCGCCGGGCCGAGGGCACGCATCGCTTCGTTCTCATCCTGCCCTTCGGCGAGGGCGAGGTCCGCGTCGAGCTCGACCCGAAGGACTACGCCGCGCTGACGCGCGAGATGGTGCGTTTCTGGAACGAACAGGGCGAGGCGGCTTCTAGGCCGCCCATGCCGCTGAAGGAGGACGAGGCCTGATGGCTCACTGGCTGATCAAATCGGAACCCTCGGTCTGGTCCTGGGAGGACCAGGTCAAGGCTGGCGCCAAGGGCACGCATTGGGACGGGGTGAAGAACCACACCGCCAAGCTGAACCTCATGGCGATGAAGCAGGGCGAGCAGGTCTTCTTCTACCACTCCAACGAGGGGCTCGAAGTCGTCGGGATCGTCGAGGTCATCCGCGAGGCCTATCCATGGGAGGCCGCCGGCCCGCCCTGGGTGCTGGTCGATTTCAAGGCTCTGAAGCCCTTGCCGAAGCCCGTTTCCCTTGCCGCCGTCAAGGCCGAGCCGAAGCTCGCCAAGATGTCGCTCGTCACCTCCTTCCGCCTCTCGGTGCAGCCGGTGACGGATGAGGAATGGGACATGGTCTGCAAGATGGGCGGGCTCTGAGGCCTGCCGTCGCCGCGACCGGCGAATGTCGCCGAAAGTCTGTGACACGAAAGTGCGAGCGCGAAGCGCTTGCCGCGCCGCACGCGCATCCTATGATGCGGCCAATCCAAAGGAAGCGGGACCGCGCCCGCCGGCAGGCGGAAGCGGGACCGCGACCAAAAACCCTGTCTGGGGAGACGCCCGCCAATGTCCGAGACGATCTACGACGTGCCCGCCGCATGGGCCAAGAAGGCCTGGGCCAACGACGCCAAGTACAAGAAGATGTATGCGGCCTCGATCAAGGATCCGGACAAGTTCTGGGGCGAGCACGGCCAGCGCATCGACTGGTTCAAGCCGTACAGCAAGGTTCGCAACGTCAGCTACAAGCCGGGCAAGGTCTCGATCAAATGGTATGAGGACGGAACGACGAACGTCTCCTACAATTGCGTCGACCGGCACCTCGCCACCCGCGCCAAGCAGACCGCGATCATCTGGGAGGGCGATGACCCCTCCGAGTCGAAGAAGATCACCTACGGCCAGCTTCACGAGGAGGTCTGCCGGTTCGCCAACGTGCTCAAGGCGCACGGCGTCAAGAAGGGCGACCGCGTCACCATCTACCTGCCGATGATCCCGGAGGCGGCCTATGCGATGCTCGCCTGCACACGCATCGGCGCCGTCCACTCGGTCGTCTTCGGCGGCTTCTCGCCCGACTCCCTGTCGAACCGCATCGAGGATGCCGATTCCAAGGTCGTCATCACCGCCGATGAGGGGCTGCGCGGCGGCCGCGCCGTGCCGCTCAAGAAGAACGTCGACGCCGCCGACGACAAGGTGAAGGGCGGCATCGGCACCGTCATCGTCGTCAGGCGCACCGGCGGCCAGGTCCACATGAAGGAGGGCCGCGACGTCTGGTACCATGAGGAGGCGGCGAAGGTTTCGGCCCATTGCCCGCCGGCCGAGATGAAGGCCGAAGATCCCCTCTTCATCCTCTACACCTCGGGCTCGACCGGCAAGCCGAAGGGGGTGCTGCACACCACCGCCGGCTATCTCGTCTATACCGCGATCACCCATCAATACGTCTTCGACTATCATGACGGAGACATCTACTGGTGCACGGCGGATGTCGGCTGGGTGACCGGCCACAGCTACATCCTCTACGGGCCGCTCGCCAACGGCGCGACGACGCTGATGTTCGAGGGCATCCCGACCTACCCGACCATCTCGCGCTTCTGGGAGGTGATCGACAAGCACAAGGTCAACACCTTCTATACCGCGCCGACCGCGATCCGCTCGCTGATGGGCGCCGGCGAGGAGCCGGTGAAGAAGACCAGGCGCAAGTCGCTGCGGCTGCTCGGCTCGGTCGGCGAGCCGATCAATCCGGAGGCCTGGGAGTGGTATCACCGCGTCGTCGGCGAGGGCCGCTGCCCGATCGTCGACACTTGGTGGCAGACCGAGACCGGCGGCATCCTGATCACCCCGCTGCCCGGCGCGACGAAGCTGAAGCCCGGCTCGGCGACACGTCCCTTCTTCGGCGTGAAACCGGAGATCGTCGATGCCGAAGGCAAGGTGCTGGCCGGAGCCTGCGAGGGCAATCTCGTCATCGCCGACAGCTGGCCGGGGCAGATGCGCACCGTCTACGGCGACCATCAGCGTTTCATGGACACCTATTTCTCGACCTATCCGGACAAGTACTTCACCGGCGACGGCTGCCGGCGCGATGCCGATGGCTATTACTGGATCACCGGCCGCGTCGACGACGTCATCAACGTCTCCGGCCATCGCATGGGCACGGCCGAAGTCGAATCGGCCTTGGTCGCGCATCCGTCGGTCTCGGAGGCCGCGGTGGTCGGCTATCCGCACGACATCAAGGGCCAGGGCATCTACGCCTATGTCACGCTGATGACCGGCGAGAAGCCGACGGAGGAGCTGCGCAAGGAGCTCGTCGCCCATGTCCGCAAGGAAATCGGCCCGATCGCGTCGCCCGATCTCATCCAGTTCGCGCCGGGGCTGCCGAAGACCCGTTCGGGCAAGATCATGCGGCGCATCCTGCGCAAGATCGCCGAGGACGAGCACGGCGCGCTCGGCGACACTTCGACGCTGGCGGACCCTGCCGTGGTCGACGACCTCGTCGCCAACCGCCAGAACAAGCGCAAGGGCACCTGAGCCCTTGCCGGGTGGCTGCGCCTCAGGGCGCGGCCGCGATCACCTCGATCTCGACCTTGAACTCCGGCCGGGTGAAGCCCGAGACGATCATCAGGGTCGAGGCCGGAGGCGGCGTGCCGACATGGGCGTCACGCGAGTCCATGTAGCCTTGCATATGGGCGCGGTCGGTCACATAGGCGTTGATCCGCACGATGTCGGTGAGCGTCATCTGCGCCTCGGCGAGGATCGCGGCGATATTGGCGAAGCAGCAATCGGCCTGCTCGCGCGGGCTTTCCGGCACCGTGCCGTCGGAAGCCATGCCGAGCTGCCCGGAGCAGACCGCGAGGCGCCAGCCGGCCGGCACTTCGACACCATGGCTGTAGCGGGCGAAAGGCGCGGCAATCGTCGCGGGCGCGAGTGGTATCATCAGGGTCATTCCGAAGCATCGCCCCCATACCCCGCCGCGGAAGCGGAACCAGAACGAGCTTGGCGGGTTCGCAATCGATCGGGGTTGAGCTAAAGCATTGTCAAGCGAGGTGAGCATCCGATCGCTGAAAGAAGGCCCGCCGAAGCAAGACCGGGCCCGGGGCGGGACCATGCTCATGCCGCGTTCATGATGGCTCTATGATATTGACGCAAAGTTAGATTGATCGGGACCGCGCCGCATGACGACGAAAACCGCTATTCCGGCGCTGAAGGCGAGCGCCTTGCTGCCCTTGCTCGCCTTGACTGCATGCGCCGGCTCGCAGCGCTTCTCCGGGCCGGTGATGAACCCGCCCTCCTATAGCCAGCCCGTCCTGCCCTCTGCGCCGCCGGTCACCTCCGCACCCGTCACCTCGGAGCCGTTGCCGCCGCCCGGCGGCTACCCGGCGGCTTCCGCGCCGCCTCCGGCAGCCGGCGGTGCCCTCCCCGGCCAGGATCCCTTCTTCGAACCCGGTCCCGGCGGTGTCCCGCCGAGCCAGGGCCAGCCGCCGCTCGGCCAGACCGGCCCGGCGCCGGCCGCGCCTGCGGGCAACAATCAGGTCGCCGGACTCGGTGCGAGTTCGACCGCCCCGGCCCGCCCGTCGGCGACGCGCGACAACGTCATCGGCGGCTGGACGGCGCGGGAGGCGACCGGCGGCACCTGCCGCGTTCAGCTATCGAGCGCGCCGACGCTCGATCTCTATCGCGCCAGCTCCTCCGGCTGCACCAATCGCGATCTCCAGAAGATCACGGCCTGGGACTACCGCGACGGCGAGGTTTACCTCTACCAGCAAGGCGGCACGGTCGCGGCGCGGCTGCGCGCCACCAGTGGCAATGCGCTTGACGGCGCCGTCACGAAGTCCGGCGCCGCGCTGTCGCTCAACCGCTGAGCGCGGGCCTCACGCGCGCAGCGCGCGGGCGAGGAAACGGCTCGGCCAGAACGCCTTCTGGAGCGACAGCGCCAGGGTCGCGAAGCCCTGGGCGTTGTCGAGCGCCTCGTCGAGGATGGTGAAGGGCGTCGGGCCGCCGGTGGCGATGACGCCTTCGACGTCTGCATATCCGCCGACCAGATCGGCGGCGTATTTCTGCGCCAGGCGCCGCATCGCCGCGTTCTGCGGCAGGCAGGTCATGTAGAGCGTCCTGATGCCACGGTTGCGCGCAGCCGTGATCAGCCGCCCGAACAGCTCGCCGCCGATCCCGCTCCTGCGCCAATCGGTCTCGACGCTGAAGGCGGCCTCGCCCGTTTGCGCGACGATGTCGTCGAGGCCGCGCAACTCGGCGGCACCGCGAACCACCCCGTCTTCGATATAGGCGTAGACCAGTCCGCCGACGCCGAACGTCGTCGTGGCATAGTTTTCCAGGAAGGCATCGTTGACGGCCGTGCCGAAGCGCTGCTGTCGCGTCAGCGGATCGAGCCTCAGCAGGTGTTCCCTGAAGAGATCGCGTTCCGCGAGCCACAGCCTGCGGACCTCGCCGCGGTTGGCCTGGCCGCGGACCTTCGTCAATCGAGTCATCTTTCATCTCCCGACCGGCGCCTCGCGGCGCCACCGAACAGGAGGCGTTCTTCCCTAGCCGCGCATCACATCGACCTCAATTGCGGCGATTGCAAGAGGCAGCGTGCGGCAAATTTGCCGTATCTATCTGAAAAACGCCGGACAATGCTCGGCATTCATGCACGCAATGCATGGCGAACGGGATCGATCGCCCTGGGGATGGCGCGAAAAAAAGCACTATAATGCCGCAAAATGTCGTGCAATAATTTCGGCCTGACCCCGATGACGGCGCGTCCGGCATGAGCTAAGTTGTGTGCTCCCGGTCACTCATACCTGAAGCTCCATGTTCGATCGTCGCAAGCCTCCTGCTGCCCAGCCTTTCGTCACGCACGAAAATATCGAAGCCAAAGTCAAATGGTTCGACCCCGAAAAGGGGTTCGGTTTCGCCTCGCCCGTCGACGGTTCGGGCGACGTTTTCCTGCATATCTCGGCGATCGGCCCGTTGGACCAGCAGGATCTGCTGCCCGGCGCGACCATCGTCGCCGATCTCGGTGAAGGCCGCCGCGGCCTGCAGGTCGTCGCGGTTCACGAGATCGATCCCTCCACCGCCACGCAGACGGCGGCGCCCGCACCGCGCGGCGGCGGCTTCGGCGCTCGCCCGCCCCGCGACGACTTCGGCGGCGGCTACCAGGACCGTGGCCCGCGCGGTGGCGGCTTCCAGGACCGCGACAGCGGCCCCGTCGAGGGGCCGTTCGACGGCGCGGTCAAGTTCTTCAACTCGGATCGCGGCTTCGGCTTCATCGCGCCCGACAAGGGCGGGCCAGATGTCTTCCTGCACGTCTCCTCGCTGAGCCGCAGCGGCCTGCAGGCGCCGATGGACGGCCAGCGCGTGCGCTTCTCGATTCGCGCCGGTCGCAAGGGACCGGAGGCGTCGAACATCAGCTTCATCTGATCGGAAGCCAATTGTAACGAGAAAGGGCCCGCCTCTGGCGGGCCCTTTTTTGCTTTCCATATCGGGCACCGCAGGGCTCTGCGCGCCTGCCGCGGCCTCAATGGTCGTGGCCGTCGCCTTCCAGGCCGCCGATATGCTTCTGGGTGTAGAGTTCCAGGCCGACGCGGCCGATCAGGTCGAGCTGCGTCTCGAGGAAGTCGATATGGCCTTCCTCGTCCTTCATCAGTGCCTTGAACAGATCCTCGGACGGATAGTCGCCGACATCGCGGCAATACTTGGCGGCCTCCTGATAGAGCGCACGCGCCTCGACCTCGGCCTTGAGATCGCACTCGATCACTTCCTTGACGTTCTCCCCGATGCGGAGCTGGTCGAGCGTCTGGAGATTCGGAAAGCCTTCGAGGAACAGGATGCGGTCGACGAAGCGATCGGCATGGACCATCTCCTCGATCGATTCCTTCTTCCAGGTCTTGGCCATCTCCTTCAGCCCCCAATTGTCGAGCATCCGGTAGTGCAGCCAGTACTGGTTGATCGCGGTGAGCTCCGAACGCAGCCCCTTGTTGAGATATTCGATGACCTTCTTGTCGCCCTTCATGGCGCCGCTCCTCGCAATCTACATTAGAATAATACTAATGTAGAGAGGTCGTTCGGGGAAGGAAAGAGGGAAAACGACGAGACCGCCACCGATCCACGGCCATTGCCGGATGGTCAGGCCGCCTGCGACACGTCCACGGGCGTCGCGATGCCATCGAGCATCCGCCCGACGCTGACATGCACGGCGCATTCGATCTCGCGGCTCGCACAGCTGCCGCACTGCGTCGCGCAGGCCGCGCGGGCTTCAGCCAGAATGGCACGAACCTCACGCGCGCAGCGCCCGCAATCGGGGCTGCAGCCGAGACAGTCATAGGCCTCACCGGCCGTCCGCGGGCCACTGCCGTCAGAGGCGACGGTGCCCTTGATCTGCCGGCAGGACAGGACGTTGCAGGAACAGACGATCACGCGTGCGGGCCCGCCACCCGCTTCGTCGTCGTGACGTCCTCGCCATCGGCGTTGCGCAGGCGCACGATCACCTCGACCGAGGCGATGACCATGCCTTCCGGAGCCTCCGGCAGGCCCGAGACGTGAATCAGCGAGCCCGGGATGTCGGTCACCGTCTCATCCTCTTCGTTGTAGAAGTGATGATGCTCGGAAACATTGGTGTCGAAGAAGGTCTTGGGGCCGGAAACGGAAACCTGGCGAAGCAGCCCGGCCTCGGAGAACTGGCGCAGCGTATTGTACACCGTCGCCAACGAGAGTGGCTCGCGCGCCCGCAGCGCCTCCTCGTAGAGCATCTCGGCGCTGACATGGCGGTCGCCCTTTGCGAAGAGCAGCCAACCCAGCGCCATGCGCTGGCGCGTGGGCCGCAGCCCCGCGGCCCGCAGGCGCGCCTTCACGCCGCTGATCGGGCAGGAGCTCTGGCTCTTCTGGGGCCACGGAATGTGCTCCGCCGCGACGGCCCGCTCCCGATCCTTGCTCGCCAGAACGCTCATCAAAACGCCTTCCACTCTCCAGCCTTGCCGGCCCGTAGTTTAGAAAACATCTAAACTACTGATATTACTGATATATTTGCCTTGCCGGCGGCGAAAAGTCAATCGCGCGGGTTGCGACATCGCGCTGCAGCACGCGCTTCTTCACGGTTCCGAACGGTGGATTTGGCGCGGCGCAGGCTAATGCCCGCCGCCGGCACCGGCAGCGGCAGGCTTCGGCTTGCTCAGGAATACGGACATGACGACGAGGCCTGCAAAGATCGCCGTCAGCCCGAGAAAGACATCGCCGAAGGCCATCACCAGCGCCTGCTTGTGGACCCTCTGGTTGAGCACCGCCATCGCCATGGATTGCGCCGCATCGCCGAAATCGCTGAAGCGCTGCGTCGTGTTGGCGAGCGCCTCCTCGGCCACCTGCCGCCCGGCCGCTACCCATTCGTGCAGCCGGGTGATGTGCAGGTCGGTGCGGGTGTTCAGCATGGTGTTGATGACGGCGAGCCCGACCGCGCCGCCGAGATTGCGGGTGAGGTTGTAAAGGCCCGAGGCGTTCTTGAGCTGCTGCGGCGGCAGGGTCCCGAGCGCGACGTTGTTGATCGGCACCATGCACAGCATCAGGCCGCAGCCGCGCAGCACCTGCGGCCAGAGCAGCTCGTAGAAGTCCCAATCCGAGGTGATGCGGGATGCGATCCAGGTGCCGAAGGCAAAGGCACTGAAGCCGATCATCATCATGACGCGCGGGTCGAGCTTGGCCGATAGCCGGCCTGCGACCGGTGCGGTGAAGAACATGCACAGACCGGTGACGAACATCGTCTCGCCGATCATCAGCGCATCATAGCCCCGAATGCGCCCGAGATAGACCGGATAGAGATAGGTGAGGCCATAGAGGCCGATGCCCATGCAGAAGGAAAACAGCGAGCCGAAGGCGAAGTTGCGATCCCTGAAGGCGTAGAGGTCGACCAGCGGCTCGTCCCGCGTCAGGGCCCTCCAGAAGAACACCACCGCGCCGCAGACCATGACCACGGAGAAGGCGACGATTTCCTCGCTCTGGAACCAGTCGAGCCGCGTTCCCTCCTCCAGCACGTATTCGAGGCTGCCCAGGAACGCGGCCATGGCACCGAGGCCTACCCAGTCGAAGCGCTTGATCAGGCTGTGGTCCGGCTTGTCGAAGTCGATCAGCGTCCAGGCCGCGATCGTCACACCGATCCCGGGCACGACGTTGACTAGGAACAGCCAGTGCCAGGAGAAGGCATGGCTGAGATAGCCGCCGACCGTCGGTCCGATGGTGGGCGCGAGGGTCGCCACGAGGCCGATCAGCGGCGAGACCACCGGCCGCTTCGAAGGCGGGAAGATGCTGAACGCCGCGGCGAACACGCCGGGGATCATGCCGCCGCCGATGAAGCCCTGAATGGCACGCCAGACGATCATCTCGTTGATCGACGAGGCCGTGGCGCAGAGCACGCTGGAGATCGTGAATCCGGCAGCCGCGATCGAGAAGAACACCCGTGTCGACAGGGCGCGGCTGAGATAGCCCGACAGCGGGATCATGATCACTTCCGCGATCAGATAGGCCGTCTGCACCCAGGCGATCTCGTCCGAGGAGGCCGAAAGCCCGGCCTGGATCTCGGCAAGCGAGGCTGAGACGATCTGGATGTCCAGGATCGCCATGAACATGCCGAAGACCATCGCCATGAAGGCGAAGATCCGCCGCATCGGAATGGCGTCATCGGCCGGCTTGGCGCCGGCGGAGAGGGTTGCGGTGGCCATGACGGCCTCCTTGCAGCGTCAGTGCTGGCTGGCGGGACGCGGATCGATCGAGACGACGACCGACATGCCCGGGCGCAGCACATGCTTGCCCGTCGACTCCTTGTCGAGCGCGATGCGCACCGGCACACGCTGCACGATCTTGGTGAAGTTGCCGGTCGCATTGTCTGGCGGCAGCAGCGTGAAGACCGACCCCGTGCCGCCGGCGATGCCGCTGACGGTGCCGTGGAAGACCTCGTCCGGCAGCGCATCGACCGTGATCGAGGCACGGTCGCCGATCTTCAGGGGCGCGATCTGCGTCTCCTTGAAGTTGGCGTCGACATAGACCTGATCGAGCGGCACGATCGACATCAGGCGCTTGCCGGCGCTGACGAGGTCGCCGAGCTGCAGGTTCGTGCTGGCGACGACGCCGTCGATCGGAGCGTTGACCTGGGTGAAGGAGAGATCGCGCTCCGCCTTCTGCTCCGCCACCTTCAGCTCGTCGATCTGGCGTGCGGCCTCGACACGCTGGGCCTCGAGCACCTTGATATTGGCATCCGCCTGCACGACACCGGCCTTGGCGCTGGCGAGAGCCGCCGCGGCCTGGTCGCGCGCCGCGGTCGCCGCATCGAGCGTCGCCTGCGAGCCATAGGACTTCGCCGCCAGGCTGTTGGCGCGGTCGTAATCGGCGCTGGTGCGGGTCACCGCCGCCTCGGCCGAACTCTGTTGCGCCCTGGCCTGTGCCAGCGCGGCGCGCCCGGCCTCGATCTGGCTGTCGATGCGCGCCAGCGTGGCACGCGCCGTCGCCGTCTTGGCGCGGGCGCTCGCGAGAGCGATCTGCCAGTCGCCGGCATCGAGCGTGACGAGCGGTTGCCCGGCCTTGACCTCCTGGTTCTGCACCACGGAGACCTTGGCGATGTTAGCCGCCAGCTTGGCCGAGATCGTCGCCATCTCGGCGCCGACATAGGCGTCGTCGGTGGAGACGATGAAGCGGCCATTGCGCCACCAGTCGATGCCGTACCAGAGACCCGCGCCGAGCGCGACCGTCGCCAGCAGGATCAGGCCGGCGCGGCGGACCGTCTTGCGCTTCGCGGGCGGCTCCCCGACTGCGGCCGGCGGTGCCGCGACCGTCTCGACAGGCTGGCGAGCTTCGGCGGGATTGGAGGTTTCGAGCGCGGGATCGACCAGCTTGAGACGGTCGCGGCGCTTTTCCGTGATCTCGGCGGACATGGGTGATCCTGATGAGAACAATTCGAACCGCACGGTTCGATTGCGGTTGAAATAGCGCCGCTATTGATGCATATCAAGTGAAATCGAACCGGATGGTTCGATTATTTTTGCAAAGCAGCAATGCGCAGCCGGACAGCCCGGCAGGACAGCATGACCGAAAATTCCAAGCCGAAGGTTAAGCCGGCACCGCGCAATCGGCGTATCGCCGGAATGGACCCGGAGAAACGGCACCAGATTCTCGAAGGCGCCCATCAGGTCTTCACCGCGCGGGGCTTCGACGCCGCGAGCATGAACGACATCGCAGCCGCCGCCAATGTCTCCAAGGGGACGCTGTACGTCTATTTCGAGGACAAGGAGCATCTCTTCGTCGCCCTGATCGAGCGCGAACGCGAGGCTCAGAAGCGCGGCGCCTTCGAGGCGCTGGACCAGGACGCCGACCCGGTGCGGGCACTGGCGAATTTCGGCCGCTGCCTGGTGCGGATGATCAATTGCGAGTTCGCCGTCAGCGCGCACCGCATCGTCATCGGAGTGGCCGAGCGCATGCCCGATATCGGTCGCAGCTTCTATGAGAACGGCCCGATGCTGGGCGCCGGGCTGATCGCCCGCCATCTCGAGCGCATGGTCGCCGAGGGCAAGCTCGCGCCGATCGCCGACCCCGAACTCGCGGCGATGCAATTTCTCGACCTGTGTCAGTCGTCTCTGACACGTCCAAGGCTCTTCAATGCCGTCCGCACGCCGCCGAGCGAGGCCGAGATTGCCCATGTCGTGAACGAGGCGATGGCGATGTTCATGGCTCGTTACGGCGTCCGGCGGCAGCTCGAGACGGTCAGCCCGCCCGCCCTGTGACGTCGCGCGCCCTCATCCGCTCGCGATGCGCGGTATAGAGGCCCGAGCCTGCGATGATCGCCGCGCCGACCCAGGTCCACAGATCCGGCAGGGCCGCAAAAAGCACGAAGCCGAAGAGCGAGGCCCAGAAGAGCTGGATGTAGGAGAACGGCGCGAGCAGCGACGCTGCGGCGAAGCGGAACGCGACGATCACCAGCCAGTGGCCGGCGGTCGAGACGGCGCCGATGAAGAGCCCTACCCAGGCGATCGTCCAGCTGGGCTCGACCCAGTGCAGCGGCAGCAGCAGGCTCGACACGACAGCCCCGAACAGGGTCGACCATGTGATGGTCGCGATCGGATTCTCCGTCGCGCTCATCAACCGGGTGACGATCAGCGCGAAGGCCCAGCTCAGCGAGGAGAAGACCGGCAGCAGCGAGGCGGGCTGAAAGCCGCTGCCGCCTGGCCGGACGACGATCAGCACGCCGGCAAGCCCGATGATGGTGGCAAGCCAGCGCCGCCAGCCCACCTTTTCGCCGAGGAAGGGGATCGACAGCGCCGTGACGAACAACGGCGAGACGAAGCTGGTCGCCGTCGCGTCGGCGATCTTCAGGTATTTCAGAGAGGACACGAACAGGATCGAGGAGCCGATCAGGCCGACCCCGCGCAGCAGCTGCAGGCCAGGCCGGCGTGTCCGTAGCGAAATCCGGCCGCGCTGACCGGCGACGATGACGAGCAGTATCAGCCCCGAGGTCGTGTAGCGCAGCCAGACGATATGAAGCGCGGGCACGTTCTCGGCCGCGAGGTATTTCGAAGCGGCATCGCCGGCCGACAGAAAGATCGTCGCCAGCAGCATGACGCCGATGCCGAGCAGCGCGTTGTCGCGCCGCAACGAGGCGCCCGGACTCGCAGGCGTGGTGTCGGAAGCAGGTCCGGACGGAATGGAGCTGGGCACGGCAAAAGATCGTGGGGGGCGATCTTCACCGTACGCGATTCGAAACCTGAGCCGCTGCGCAAAGAACACAGGCAACCCATGCGGAGGTTCCTGCGGGTCAGCAGCGAAAAGGCGGGCCGCAGCCCGCCTTCCAAGACCGTGAGAGGGTAACCCGCCCCCTCAGGCCGCCTGCTTGCGTGGCTGGATCAGCTTGCG
Source organism: Allobosea sp. 67-29 (assembly GCF_001898115.1). Lineage (GTDB taxonomy): Bacteria > Pseudomonadota > Alphaproteobacteria > Rhizobiales > Beijerinckiaceae > Allobosea. Next base: position 219,587 of record NZ_MKSQ01000026.1, read on the forward strand.
GTTGACCAGCACCTCGGCGATCTGCACCGCGTTCAGGGCCGCGCCCTTGCGCAGGTTGTCGGAAACGCACCAGAAGGCCAAGCCGTTCTCGACCGTCGCATCCTCGCGGATGCGCGAAATGTACGTCGCATCCTCGCCCGCCGCCTCGTGCGGGGTGATGTAGCCGCCGGGCTCGTGCTTGTCGATGACGAGGATGCCGGGCGCGCTGCGCAACACCTCGCGCGCCTCGTCGGCGGTGATCGGCTTCTCGCACTCGATGTTCACCGCCTCCGAATGGCCGATGAAGACCGGCACGCGCACGCAGGTCGCGGTGAGCTTGATGTTCTTGTCGAGGATCTTCTTGGTCTCGACCATCATCTTCCACTCTTCCTTGGTGAAGCCGTCCTCCATGAAGACGTCGATCTGTGGAATGAGATTGAAGGAGATGCGCTTGGAGAACTTCTTGGTCGTGACCTCCCCGGCCGAGAACACGGCGCGGGTCTGGTTGAAGAGCTCGTCCATGCCTTCCTTGCCGGCGCCGGAGACCGACTGATAGGTCGAGACGACCACGCGCTTGACGCCGAACTTGTCGTGCAGCGGCTTCAGCGCCACCACGAGTTGCGCGGTCGAGCAGTTCGGGTTGGCGATGATGTTCATCTTGGTGAAGCCGGCAGCAGCCGCGGCGTTCACCTCCGGTACGATCAGCGGCACATCCGGGTGCATGCGGAAGGCCGAGGAATTGTCGATGACGACGCAGCCCTGCGCGCCGATCTTCGGCGACCAGGCCTTGGAGACGTCGCCGCCCGCCGACATCAGGCAGATATCGGTGTCGGAGAAGTCGTAATGCTCCAACGCCTTGCACTTCAGCGTCTTGTCGCCGAAGGAAACCTCGGTGCCGACCGAGCGGGACGAAGCGAGCGCCACGACCTCGCCGACGGGGAAGGCGCGCTCGGCGAGAATGTCCAGCATCTCGCGGCCTACATTGCCGGTGGCTCCGACGACTGCGACCTTGAAGCTCATGATGTGATCCTTTGCGGATAAGGCGGTTCGGATCTCCCTTTGGGGGCCGCCCCGCACCGGTTTCGGGCGGGTTCGGCGATCTCTCCCCGCCGGGGGGAGATGGACCCGGAACCGAGGCGAAGCGTCAGCGCGACAGGCCGGTTTTCCCGGTCGTCGTTTTGGTCGTGAGTTTCGTCGTCGTCAGACGGACAGTCACAGAGCCAATCCCGAAGGGCTGAAAACTTCGCTTGCGGCGCCAGACTGCGCCGTGCGCTGTCAGAACACCCGTCGCGGCAAAAAGTCAATTCCCCCTCCCGCAGCGGAGGCTCGCCGTGCCGGGCCGTTAACCCTGCTTCTTGACGCCCGATTCATGCTGCGCGGCGATTCCCCCAGATTGGTAACGTCCGGGCCACTCCGCACGGGCAGGCTCGGCGACGGTGCAGGCGATGCGCGGCGGCAGGGCCGCGCGGGAGTGACGGGTTGCGTTCGGTATCGATCACGGTGTTGGAGAAGGCACGGGTCGGGGTTGCCCGCTTGTGGGCACGGCTTGGTCGCTTGCGCACCCTCGGGCAGCGCCTTGCCCGCATCGACCTCGTCCCCGAGCTGATCGTCGGCCTCGATCGGATGGAGCTTTGCTGCCGCTTGCTGAGCCGTAGCCTGGGCCGCTGGGTGCCGCGCCGCGGGCTCCGTCTGCCGGCTGCCCTGCTATGGCGGGCGCTCGCGGCGCTTGCCGGCCTGGGCCTGACATCCGCTCTCGTCACCGGCCTGTCGGCCAAGGACGAGGAGCCGCAACTTGCGAGCCTCGCCACCGTCGCGACTTCGGACATCGCGGCGCGCCCGGCTGCGACAGGCGACGCCCGGTCCGGTGGCCTGGGCATGTCGGATTGGAGCCCGATTCCCCGGCCGATCGCGATGTTCGATCTCGACTCTCCCGAACTCGGCCGGATCGCGCCGGCCTACGAAGCCCGGCGCGCGCCCAATGGGCAGCGGGAAGACGTGCTGGTCTTTTCCGGATTTGCCGACGCGGCGCCACATCTCCTGATGCGCCTGCGCACCGGACCGCTCGACCGCCCGGCGTCCGCGTCGTTTACCGTGGACCTTGTCCGCGAGGCCGCATCCCATGCGCTCTCGGTGATCCGCAGCAGCGCACCGGCCGCGATCCAAACGCGCTTCGGCCCGATAGAGACGGCCGATGTCGTACTCGGTGACGGCAACGGCAACCGCAGCTGCCTTGCCTTCCGATCCATCGCCGCGGCGCCGGGATTTGCGATGAGCGGCTGGTGGTGCGCTGCGACCAAGCCGAGCGACCGCCGCCAGCTCGCCTGCCTCATCGACCGTCTCGATCTGGTCAATGCTGCCGGCAGCGAGACATTGCGCACGACCTTCGCGAAGACCGAGCTCGCGCGTGATCCTTCTTGCACGAAGCCGCATCTTGCCGCCGCCGGGCGCAAGGCCTCCTGGCTGGATGCCGATGGCTCGGTTCCGGCACTGCGTGCCAAGACCGCCGCGGCGGAGCACCCCAAGATCACGCCCCCGGCCAGGCCCGTCCGGGCCAAAGCCATGCGCAGAAAGCGCTGAGCAGGCGGCCCCGCGCTAACAATCTTGTTAACGGGCCTGCGCTAGCTTTCGCTGCCCAGGCAGGATGCCTACATCATCTGGGCGCCCCAGCTCGGAGATGGCCGTCATGATGTCGTTCAAGCATGTTGCCACCGCACTCGTCGTCATGCTGACGGCATCGACCGTCACGGCAAGCCTCGCCGAGGCCCAGAGCCGCCGCGGCCCCCTGCGGATCACCGTCCAGAAGCGCAGCTATCTCGACGCCGGCAACGTCGTGCCGGTCGGCTCGATGAACCGCTATGCCAGCCAGCACTTCGCCGCGGCACCGATCTATGTGAACACCGGCTCGCTTTACGGCGAAGGCACCCTGCCCGGTCGCGTCGGCAGCGGCGACAACCCGTTCGCCGGCACCTTCTCGACCCCGCGATACTGAAGATCTTCAGTGCCGGCCCTCCAGCCGGCACCACCGCCTTGCCTGCCCTCGCCGCCAGCATCGGCCGGTCGGGACACGTCCCGGCGGTGGCGAAGATGCCTTACGGCAGCGCCTTGAGATAGCGCACCGGCCGTCCCGGCGCGGCCGCATTCGCCGCATGGACGATGGCGTTCGCGTCGATGCCGAAATGCCGGTAGAGATCGGCGACCGTGCCGGTCTGGCCGAAATGCTCGACGCCGAGCGCCTTCTGCCGGTGACCATGGACGCTGCCGAGCCAGGCCAGCGTCGCCGGATGCCCGTCCAGTACCGAGACGATGCCGCAATCGCGTGACAATTCCCCCAGCAGCCGCTCGACATGGCTCGTCGCCGCGTGGTTGCCGCGCTGGCGCGCCCGCTCCGCCGCCTGCCAGCCGGCGTTGAGCCGGTCCGCCGAGGTGATCGCGAGCAGGCCGACATCGCGCCGATCCTCGGAGAGCAAGCCGACCGCCTCGATCGCCTCGGGCGCCACCGCACCGGTATAGGCGATCACCACCGAAGCGTTCGGCCCGGGCTTCCTGAGCCAATAGGCACCGTCGATGATGTCGCGCTCCAGCTCTGGCGTCATCGCCCGGCCGGGTTGCTCGACCTGCCGGGTCGAGAGACGCAGATAGACCGAGCCGCCGGTCTCGTCGCGCAGCCAGGTGCGCTCGTCGGGATCGCCCTCGCCGTCGCGCTGCATGTAGTCGAAGGACCAGCGCATCATCACTGCCAGCTCGTCGACGAAGGCCGGCTCGAAGGAACAGAGCCCATCCTGGCTCATGCCGATCAATGGCGTCGCGATCGACTGATGCGCCCCGCCTTCCGGCGCCAGCGTCACGCCCGACGGCGTCGCCACCACCATGAAGCGCGCATCCTGGTAGCAGGCGTAGTTCAGCGCATCGAGCCCGCGCGAGATGAACGGGTCGTAGAGCGTGCCGATCGGGATCAGGCGCTCGCCGAAGATCGAATGCGACAGCCCCATCGCCGAGAGGTTGATGAACAGGTTCATCTCGGCGATGCCGAGCTCGACATGCTGTCCCTTCGGCGAGAACTCCCATTTCTGCATCGAGGGGATGCGCTCGTCCTTGAAAGTGTCGGCCATCGACGCCTTGGCGAAGAGCCCGCGCCGGTTGACCCACGGCCCGAGATTGGTCGAGACAGTGACGTCCGGCGCCGTCGTGACGATGCGGTCGGCGAGCGGCCCGCCGGTCTTGGCGAGATCGTCCAGCACCTTGCCGAAGCCCATCTGCGTCGACATCACCGGCTGGATGCCGGCCTCCAGCTTCTCAGGAACCGGCAGCTTGGCGGCGGAGAGGCGCCGGCGCCCCTCGGCGAAGAACGGCACCTTGTCGAGGAAGGCGCGAACCTCGCTCTCCGGCATCGCGAGGCCTTCGAACAGATCCCATTCATGCCCGGGCCGGATGCCGCTCGCCTTGCGGAAGCCGTCGAGCTGTTCCTTGGTCATCAGCCCCGCATGGTTGTCCTTGTGCCCGGCCAGCGGCAGGCCGAAGCCCTTCACCGTATAGGCGAGGAAGCAGACCGGCCGGTCATGGTCGATCGACTCGAATGCCTCGAGGATCGACGGCAGGTCATGACCGCCGAGATTGCACATCAGCTTCGAGAGCTCGGCGTCGGAACGCTTCTCGATCAGCTTCGTCACCGGCCCCTGGTCGCCGAGATCGTCCATCAGGCGCTTGCGCCAGGCCGCGCCGCCCTGGAAGGTCAGCGCCGAATAGAGCTGGTTCGGGCAGGAATCGATCCAGGCCTTCAGCCGCTCGCCGCCTTTCTCCTTGAAGGCGGCCTGCTGCAGCGAGCCGTATTTCAGCGTGACCACGTCCCAGCCGAAATTGCGGAACATCGTCTCGAACCGGTCGTAGAGCCCTTCGCGGATGACGGCGTCGAGCGACTGGCGGTTATAGTCGATGACCCACCAGGTGTTGCGCAGGCCGTGCTTCCAGCCCTCCATCAGGGCCTCGAAGATATTGCCCTCGTCGAGCTCGGCATCGCCGATCAGCGAGACCATCCGGCCTTCCGGACGGTCCTTCGCCCAGCCATGCGCCTTCACGTAATCCTGCGTCAGCGAGGAGAACAGCGTCTGCGCGACGCCGAGGCCGACCGAGCCGGTCGAGAAATCGACGTCGTCGATATCCTTGGTGCGCGAGGGGTAGCTCTGCGCACCCTTGTAACCGCGGAAGTTTTCAAGCTTCTCTCGCGTCTGCAGGCCCATCAGATAGTTGATGGCGTGGAAGATCGGCGAGGCATGCGGCTTCACCGCGACGCGATCCTGCGGCTTCAGCGCGGCCATGTAGAGCGCCGTCATGATCGTGGCGAGCGAGGCCGAGGAGGCCTGATGCCCGCCGACCTTCATCCCATCCTCGTTCGTGCGGATATGGTTGGCGTTATGGATCGTCCAGGAGGCGAGCCAGAGGATCTTCTTTTCCAGCTCGGCGAGAAACGGCAGGCGCGGATCTGTTGTCATGGATTTTCGGCTCGAACTCCCCAGTGCGCCGATCATGCACGGAAGCCCTGGCGACACGAACCAATTTTCAGCACCTCGACGAGGCCGCGTAGCGGATTCGCCTAAAAACCGCTCTGGTATCGCAAGCAATCACCAAAGAGCGCTGTCGTCGTCCTGGCCTATCTCTCGGCCGGACGACTGTGACCGACCGGCGCAGGCTCCTCCTCCTGCTGCTGCAGGATATGGGCACGGATCAAGGTCCGTAGCGCGCCGGCGTCCCGAGCGGCGAGCGCCTCGACCATGGCGAAATGCTCGCGGTTCGACTGCTCGATCCGGCTTCGCTTCTGCCATTGCCCAGCTCCGGCCGAGGGGATCCGGCCGCGAAGCTCTTCGACCAGCAGCACTAGCTCGGGATTGCCGCATAATCCGAGCAGCCGGCCATGGAAGGCGATGTTCGCGTCATGGAGGTCGATGATCGTGCCACCGGGCAGGAGCGCGTCGAAGCGTTGGGCCAGACGCTGCATTTGCGCGACATCCTCGTCCCGGACGCGAGCCACGATGGCATCGACGGCTCCCGTCTCGAGGATCACCCGCACGTCGCGGATCTCCTGCGCCAGACGCCCGTCGGGCTTGACGACGTGATAGCCGCGATTGGGCTGATGCATGACCAGCCGCTTCTGGACCAGCCGGTCGAGGGCCCGGCGCACGTCCATGCGTTTGGCCGCGTAGCGCTGTTCGATGTCGATCTGCTTCAGCCATTCTCCCGGAGCCAGCGCGCCGGCCTGGATCGCCCCCGCCAGCGCATTGGCCAGCGCGTCGTGGCGACCTTCGCCCGATTTCGTCCTCGTGCCGCGATTGGTCTCGCCGGTCCCGCCGCCAGACATCGTTTCTCCATGCATCGCTCGGCCGGCCGCCTTGCAGCCGGCCCTGCTTGTCCGGCCACAACCCTTATGTGAAAAATTGGCGCCAATACAGATGCCCGATGCGGAGCAGGAAGCCGATGAGCAGCCAGGAAGCGAGCAACAGCAAGGAGGTCTGGCGGCGCGTCGACGACAAGTCGGCGGACTATTTCGCGCTCTCGGATCGCATCTGGCACATGCCCGAGCTCAACTATCAGGAGATCCGCTCGGCCGCCGAGCACCGCGCCATGCTGGAGCACGAAGGCTTCCGCGTCACCGACAACGTCGCCGGATTGCCGACGGCGCTGATCGGGGAAGCAGGCGAGGACGGCCCGGTCATCGCGATCATGGGCGAGTACGACGCCCTGCCCGGCCTCAGCCAGCAGGCCGGCGTTGCCGCCGAGGCTCCGGTCGAAAAGGGCGGCAACGGCCATGGCTGCGGCCACAACATGCTGGGCTCCGCCTCGCTGCTCGCGGCAGCGGCGGTGAAGGACTATCTCGCCGCCAACGGGCTGAAGGGCCGGGTGCGCTACTATGGCTGCCCAGCCGAGGAAGGAGGCTCCGCCAAGGGCTTCATGGTCCGCGCCGGCGCCTTCGACGACGTCGACATCGCCCTGTGCTGGCATCCGGCCTCGTTCACCGGCGTCAACCGCCCGTTCTCTCTCGCCTGCGTCGAGATCGAATACACCTTCACCGGCCGCGCTTCACATGCCGCGGCGGCGCCGCATCTCGGCCGCTCCGCCCTCGACGCGGTCGAGCTGATGCATATCGGCGTCAACTACATGCGCGAGCACATGCCGTCGACGGCGCGCATTCACTACGCGATCATCAATCCCGGCGGCATCGCCCCCAATGTGGTTCAGGCCACGGCGACGACGCGCCAGCTCATCCGGGCCGCCACGCTGTCCGAGATGTGGGAACTCGTGGCGCGCGTGAGGAAGATCGCGGAAGGCGCCGCGCTGATGAGCGAGACCAGCGTCTCCGTCAGGCAGCTTTCGGGCGATGCCAATCTCGTCGGCAACCGTCCGCTCGAGGAAGCGATGCATGCCAATCTCGAAGCGCTCGGTGGTCCGGGCTTCGACGCGGCCGACCACGCTTTCGCCGCCGGCTTCCAGAAGACGCTGAGCGCCGAGGACATCGCCTCATCCTATGCCCGCCTTGGCCTGGCGCCGCGTGAGGGAGAGGCGCTGAGCGACGAGATCTACCCGCTGGGCGCCGGCAGCGACACATCGGTCGGCTCGACCGATGTCGGCACGGTGAGCTGGGTCGTGCCGACCGTCCAATGCCGCACCGCCTGCTATGCGGTCGGCACGCCCGGCCATTCCTGGCAGCTCGTTGCGCAGGGCCTGGCCCCGGCGGCTCACAAGGGGCTGGCTCTGGCCGCCAAGGCGATGGCGGGCGTTGCGGTCGATGTTCTCAACGACCCCACGCTGCTTGCCGCGGCGCAGGCGGAGTTCGTGGCCTTCCGTGCTGGAAACCCCTTTGCCAATCCGATCACCGACGATGTCGAGCCGCCGCTCGACATGGCGGCTCACTGAGGCGGCTTGCCCGCCGGGCTCTGGCCGGCATCGAGGCCGGCCGGGCGCGTGGCCTTGAATTCCTCCACCGCCGCAGCAGCGAGATCCGTGACAGACGCGGGGCGCTCGCCGATCAGGCGCAGCACGATCCGCCCGAGCCGCGCCTTTGCGTCGTCCTCGAGTTCCGGATCGAGGCGATCATCGTGATCGAGCGACGCCCAGGCACGGGCATGGACCGCCTCGGCGACGAGCAATTCCTTGGAGTTCAGCACTCCGGGAAAGCGGAACGGGCGGCTCGGCATCGAACTGTCAGGCATGAATCGGTCGGGCGTGGTCACGCCGCGGATATAGGGTCGGCACCGGCGAGGGCAACCCCGCCGATGCTCAGCTCGCTCCCGGCCGAGACGCCTCCTCCGCCCGCCTTGCTGCGCGCTCGCGCAAAATCGCGGTCAGGAGTTGGGCCGGCAGCGGCAGCGCAGCGTCGATGCGGGTGGTCAGCCCGACCGGTCCCACCGTGTCGGCGGTGTCGGCGGCCAACACGGACAGCCAGCCCGTCGCGACATCCTCGGCGACGACGCCTTCGGAGATGAACCAGATTGCGTCGGTGAGCCGCAGGTAGTTGCGCGCGAAGGCGTCGGAGACGGTCTCGATCACCCCGGCGGCCGGTCGCAGCGCGTGTGTGACGAGATAGCGCTCCACCGTCGAGCTGATCACCGATCCCGGCGGCGGCAGCAGCCACTGGTGCTGTACGACTCTGGTCATCTCCAGGGGCGAGGCGGCCAGCAGCGGATGATCCGGACCGACGACCAGCGCCAGCCGCTCGGAATAGAGGTGCTCGAAGGCAAAGCCCCGCATCGTCTCCGGATCGGGCATGCGGCCGATGACCAAGTCGAGATCCCCGAGTCTGAGCTGGGACATCAGCACGTCGTTCGGGCCGGTCACGACTCGCGGACGCATCGCCCCGTAGCGTCTCGTCACCTCCGCCAGCGCCCGCGGAAGCACATGGGCGGAAACGGTCGGCAGGGCCCCGACCGAGAAGGCGACGTCCGCATCGGCGCCTTCGTCCCCGACCATGCTGACACCCTGTTTGAGCGCCGTCAGGCTCGCGCCGGCATAGCGGAAGAATATCTCTCCGGGCCCGGTCAGGACCATGGGGCGCCGATTCGGCTCGAACAGCGTCGCGCCGAGAATGTCCTCGAGTTCCTGCACGGTCTTGGAGACTGCAGGCTGGCTCAGCCCGAGCAGCGCCGCTGTCTTCACCACGCTCTTCAGGCGCGCGACTTCGAGGAACGCCACCAGATGGCGCAGCTTGATGCGCCCGTTCAGGGGATACAGCCGCGGACCTGCCATGCTCAATATAACCCCAGCGTTAATCAACGGCGCCAAATGCTGCCACAGCATATCCATTTCCGTAACAGGAAGGGAGATCGCGCGGCTGCGCTTGCGGCCGAGCCGGCTCTGCCGGCCGATGCCTGCGGCAGGCCGTCTCCTGCGGCATCATGGGCCGTTCACCGAGTTGGCCGCGGGCCGCCGAACGGCTATGTTGCGCCATCTTGCGCGACGACATCCACACCACGGGCGTTCCCGCCCTCTGCGCCTCCTGCGAGGCACGACATCGCGGCATTTGCGGTGCGCTGACGGCCGAGCAGCTCACGCAGCTCGCCAAGACATCCTCGAAACGCAGAGCGGGGGAAGGCTCCGAGCTCATCGGCGAGGCACAGAACGTTGAAAGCTACTCGAACGTGCTGTCAGGCGTCGTTAAGCTGACGAAAATGCTCTCGGACGGCCGGCAGCAGATCGTCGGACTGCAATTCGCGCCGGACTTCGTCGGCCGCCCGTTCAGGAGCGAGAGCACCCTGGCTGCCGAGGCCGCGACCGATGTCGAGCTCTGCTCGTTCCCCCGCGCCACCATCGAGCGCATGATGGCTGAGCAGCCAGACATGGAGCATCGTCTCCTGCGGCAGACGCTGAAGGAACTCGACCAGGCGCGCGAATGGATGGTCACGCTCGGGCGCAAGACCGCGGCGGAGAAGGTCGCGAGCTTTCTCCTGATGATCGCGCGCAACATCGATCCGGCAAGGTCGCCGCAGCAGCGCGCGGTCACCTTCGATCTGCCGCTCTCACGGGCCGAGATCGCCGACTTCCTGGGCCTGACGATCGAAACCGTCAGCCGGCAGTTCACGCGCCTGCGCGCCGAGGGGGTCATCCGGATCGAGCACAACCGACGCGTCATGCTCGACGACATCCACAAGCTCGCCGCCTGCTCCGGCGATTGATCGGGCGGGCCGCTCACCCCTCGCCCGGCAGGGCCGACAGAATGCAGTCCTGCTCGAAGGCGATGTGCCGGCGCATCGAATCGAAGAGTGCCCGCAGCATGTAGCCGAACGCCTCGGGGTTGGCGATCGGCCGCCCTTCTCCATAGGCGAGCAGGGCTTCGCTCAGATCCTCGGCGGCACAGCGATCCTGCACATGCTCGGCCATGAGCCGGCTCACGATCGCTGCATTGCGCGACGAGACGGCGAAAGCCGGAAAGACGAATTGCTCCTCGAAGCGATGGCAGGCCTCGACCAGCGGCGGCAGGCTGTTCGCCAGCATCAGGCAGCGCAGTCTGTCGACACGCGCGGGCAGGTCGTCCGCCAGCTTCTCCAGCATGTCGCAAGCCTCCAGCATCCTGGCGTGGCCGCGCGCCATGTCGATGACCGGAACGAAACCAGGGGGCTTCCCACCCTCGCCCCATCCGCCACCGTTGGCCGCGGGCCTTGCCATCGCCAGCGCGCTCGTCAGGGCGTCGGCAGGGCGACGGCATCGTGCGCCGGCTCCTCGCGCACCGTGCGCAGCTCGTACCAGAGCGCGTTCAGGATACCGACGGAGGCGGCGAGGCCGAGGCCGAGAATCCAGGCGAAATACCACATGGCTCGTTCACTCCTGTCCGGTTCAGTAGGCCGAATGGCCGGCATCTTCGATGCCCTTCTCGGTGACTTTGCCCCAGAGCACCCGGTACACCCAGGCGGTGTAGGCCAGGATCAGGGGCATGAAGACCACCGTCGCCAGCAGCATGTTGCGCAGCGTGTCGCGGCTGGAGGACGCGTCGAAAACCGCCAGCGAATGCGCGGGGTTGCTGCTGGATGGCAGCAGGATCGGGAACATCGCCACCCCCACCGTCGCGACGATCATCGCGACGCCGAGCTTGGAGGCGAGGAAGGTGAACCCTTCCCAGCGCGCCCGGAAGCCGATCGCGGCCAGCAGCGGCGCTGCGATGCCGAGCCCCGGAATGGCCCAGAGGGCGGGATGCGCGCGGAAATTCGCGAGCCAGGCGGCAGGATCGGCCACGACGGTCTTCAGCAGCGGATTTGACGGCCCGTCCCAGACGATCGGAGAGGTGACGCGATAGCCGCCGAGCAAACCGAGCCAGACGAGGACACCGCCTCCGGCGAAGAGCAGAGCGGTCAGGAAGGCGGCCGTCGTGCCGAAGTCGCGTGCCCGGGCAGCCACTGCGCCGTCGGCCTTGAAACTCAGCCAGGCGGCTCCGTGCATGGTCAGCATCGCGAGCGACACGAGCCCGCAATACAGCGCCGCCGGATTCAGCAGGCCGAACAGGTTGCCCTCGTAGATCGGCCGCAGGTCCGCGGTGAAGTGGAACGGCACGCCCTGCAGGGTGTTGCCGACCGCGACGCCGAAGATCAGCGCGGGCACGGCCCCGCCGATGAAAAGCGCCCAGTCCCAGCGCGCGCGCCAGTCCGGATCGGGCTTCTTGGAGCGATACTTGAAGCCGACCGGGCGCAGGATCAGGGCGCTCAGCACGAGGAACATCGCCAGGTAGAAGCCCGAGAAGCTGAGCGCATAGAGGGCCGGCCAGGCGGCGAAGATCGCACCGCCTCCGAGAATGAACCAGACCTGATTGCCCTCCCAGACCGGGCCGACCGTATTGATCGCGACCCGGCGCTCGATGTCTTCCCTGGCGACGAAGGGCAGCAGCACGCCCACACCCATGTCGAAGCCGTCCGTGACGGCGAAACCGATGAGCAGGACGCCGAGCAGCACCCACCAGATCAGCCGCAGCATTTCATAGGAAAGAAGGAATTCGATCATCGTCGTGATCCTTGGCTGGGCAGGCGGTCATTCGGCCGGATAGGGAGCAACGGCGCGCGGACCCGGCCGGACCGGCCGCAACCCTTCGACCACCGAGGCGACATCCGGCCCCTTTTGGATCGCGGCCAGCATCAGCCTGACCTCGATCACGGCGAGCGTGCCGTAGAGCAGCGTGAAGCCGGCGATGGTCAGCAGCAGGTTGTAGACGCCGAGCTCGGATGTCGCCAGGAAGGTCGGCAGCACACCTTCGATGATCCAGGGCTGCCGGCCGAATTCGGCGACGAACCAGCCGATTTCGATCGCAAGCCAGGGCAAGGGCATCGCCAGCAGCGCCATGCGGAACAGCCAGCCAGGCGCCTCCGTCTCCCGGATCGTATGCCACAGCGAGATTGCGAAGACGGCGAGCAGGAGGAAGCCGCAAAGCACCATCAGGCGAAAGCCGAAGAACAGCCACGGCACCCCCGGCACGGTCGACCATGCCGCGTCCTTGATCTGCTGTTCGCTGGCCTGCCGCGGATCGGGAACGTACTGCTTCAGCAGCAGCGCATACCCCATGTCGGCGGCGTGCTGGCTGAAGGCGGCCCGTGCGACGCCGTCGTCGCGGTTCGCCTTCATCTTCTCCAGCGCGTCATAGGCCAGCACGCCGTTGCGGATGCGCTCTTCGGCCTTGGCGACGAGCTGGTCGATGCCGGGAATCTGCTTGTCGATCGAGCGGGTCCCGATCAGGCCCATCACCCAGGGAATCTGGATGGCGAAATGCGTCTTCCGCTCCTTGATGTCGGGGATGCCGATCGCCGTGAAGGGTGCGGGCGCCGGCTCCGTCTCCCACATCGCCTCGATGGCGGCGAGCTTCATCTTCTGGTTGTCGGTGAGCGCATAGCCGCTTTCGTCGCCGAGCACGATGACCGACAGGGCCGAGGCGAGGCCGAAGGCCGAGGCGATGACGAAGGAGCGCTTGGCGAGCTGGATGTGCCGGCCGCGCAGCATGTACCAGCCCGAAACGCCGAGCACGAAGGTCGCGGCGCAGACATAGCCGGCCGAGACCGTGTGGACGAACTTCGCCTGGGCGACGGGGTTGAAGATCACCGCCGTGAAATCGGTGACCTCCATCCGCATCGTGTCCGGATTGAAGGCCGCCCCGACCGGATTCTGCATCCAGCCATTGGCCACGAGAATCCACAGCGCCGAGAAATTGGTGCCGAGCGCCATCAGCCACGTCACGATCATATGGGCGCGGGGCGAGAGCCTGTCCCATCCGAAGAAGAACAGCCCGACGAAGGTCGCCTCCAGGAAGAAGGCCATCAGACCCTCGATCGCCAGCGGAGCTCCGAAGACGTCGCCGACGTAATGCGAGTAGTAGGCCCAGTTCATGCCGAACTGGAATTCCATGGTGATGCCGGTGGCGACGCCGAGCGCGAAGTTGATGCCGAACAGCACGCCCCAGAACTTGGTCATGTCACGCCAGATCGTCCGGCGGGTCATGACGTAGACCGTCTCCATCATCGCGATCAGGATGGAGAGGCCGAGCGTCAGGGGCACGAAGAGAAAATGATAGAGGGCTGTCAGCGCAAACTGGAGGCGCGACAAATCGACGAGAAGCGGATCGACCATGGCATCATCCTTCCGGAACGCTTCCTTATAGCGCTAGCATCGTCGAGGCTGTTGATTTGAATCAAGCCGGAGCCGTCCGCGACGTGTGAAGGAAAGGACATGGCGCAATCCACCAGCCCGGACGATCGGCACGACCCGCGCGCGGATGCGGGCGAAGCCTTTGCCGCGCTGGCGCGTTCGCGCGAATGGGGCGCCCGGGATCTCCGGCAGTTGCTCGGCTGGCAGGTGCTGCGCACGGCGGCCCGCCTTGTCGCCTCCGGCCTGATGGCGTGGCTGTTCGGCCGGCTCGTCATGGGACAGGATCTCGCGCCCTGGGCGGTGGCCGCCATCGCCGCCGCGGTTCTGGTTGCGGCCTTCATGGGCCTGATGGCCGACCGCGCACAGAGCACGGCCGAGCTGCGGGTTGCCACCGCTCTGCGGGCCGCAGCCGGCACCCGGCTCCAGTCCATGCCGGCGCGGCTGCTGCAATCCCTGCCGGCCGGCGGCCTCATCGTCGGGCTTCAACGCCATCCCGAGGCGGTGGCGAGCCTCGTCATCGGGCATCGAGCCGCCAGCCTGATGATGGCTGCGGGCCCGCTGATGGCCGCGGCGATGATCGCGATCGTGTCCTGGCCGGCTGCCTTGCTGGTTCTCGTGCTGACGCCGGTGATGATCCTGTTCTTCGCGCTGGTCGGCGACGTCATTCGCAGCCGGGCCGAAGCGCAGGAAGCGGCCTACAGCCATCTCGCAGGCCAGTTCGCCGACCGGATGCGCGCGCTCCCCACCATCGTCGGCAACGATGCGCTGGCAACCGAGGAGGCCAAGCTTGCCCGCCGTCTCGATGCCTATGTCGCCCGAACGATGGGCGTCCTGCGCATCGCCTTCCTCAATGCCGGGCTCATCGACTTCTTCGCCTCGCTCTCCATCGCGATGCTCGCCGTCTTCCTCGGGCTCGGACACCTCAAGCTCGCCACCATCCCGGGCTTTTCGAACCTGGAGCTGTGGCAGAGTCTCTTCATCCTGATGATCGCGCCGGAGTATTTCGCGCCGTTCCGCCGCTTTTCCGAGCAGTACCACGCCAAGGCCGAAGGGCTCGCCGCCGCGACCGCGCTCGACCGTCTGCTCGATATGGCACCCGTCCCCGCGCCGTCCCTCCACGCGGTCGAGCAGGCATTGGCCGGCCTCGCCTTGCCGGAGCACGGGCTCGTCGTCGTCTCGGGCCCGAGCGGCGCGGGCAAATCCACCTTCCTGCGCCGGCTCGCCGGGATCGAAGCCGGGGCAACGGCGCACCCTGCGACGTTTCCCCGCGAACGCATCTGGGTCGCGACGGACAGCTTCGTCCGCGGCGGCTCCCTTGCTGAGGCGGTCGCGCAGGGGCTCGAGGAGCCGTGTCCGACCCGCCTGAGCGAATCCGTCCGCCGCGTCGGCCTTCTCGACGACCGCCTGCTGCCCGGCGGGCTGTCGGCACGGATCGCCCATGGCGGCAGCAATCTCTCGGGCGGTCAGCGGCTGCGGGTGGCGCTGGCGCGCGCCCTTGCCAGCAGACACGACGTGCTCGCCGACGAGCCGACCGCCAAGCTCGATCCGGAAACGGCAGCGGCGATCCGCCAGGCCCTCCGCGAGATGGCTCGGACACGGCTGGTCGTGGTCGCGAGCCATGATCCCGAACTGATCGCGCTCGCCGACCGGCAGATCGCGCTGGACAGCCCTGTCCTGGCCGAGGCCGCGGCATGATGGACCGGGCAGCCGAGCGCCGCGCAACCTCCCGCAGGCTCTGGAGCCATGCCGGGGCCCTCGCGGTCGCGGCCTTGTCGTGCGGTGTGCTGCTCGGCGGGCTTTCCGCCTGGTTTCTCGGCTCGGTCGCCATCGCCGGCCTTGGCGCGGCCGCCTACAGCTTCAACTTTCACATCCCCGCAGCACTGGTCCGCCTTTTTGCGGTCGGTCGTACGGCGGCACGTTACGGCGAGCGGCTCGCCGGCCACCGGGCGGCCCTCACCGACCAGACGATTCGCCGCGTCGCCCTTTTCGGCGCGATGGCGGTGGCTCCCGCCGCCCGTAGCGCCGGCTGGCAGCTCGCCGACCAGGCCCGGCTGGCGGACTATCTGGACGATGTCGAGGATCTCGATTTCGCGCGATTGCGTGCCGATTTCCCCGCCTTGCTGCTCGCGATCGGCGTCACGGCTTGCCTGATCGCGACCGCTTTCGTGGCGCCGCTCGCCCTCGTCCCGATCGCGGCATTGCTGAGCGCGCTCGCCGCGGCGGCGGCCCGGTTCGCGCACACGGGCGCCGCCACATGGGACGAGACGCGCCGGCACCGGCGCGACGGCGCCCGGCGCCTCGGCGCCGCGCTCGCCTCCGTCGTTCCCCTGCAGGCCGAAGGCGCCTGGAAAGGGCGCTGTGCCGAAGCCGTCGGGCTGCTTTCGCAGGCGGACGCCGCCGTCGGCAGGCTCCGGCTGGCGCAAGCGCGGCTGGACGCGCTCGCCGCGCTGCTTGGCCCGGTCGCCGCGGTCAGCGTCTTCGCCGCCGCCTGGCATGCGGGTGCGCGAAACGAAGCCATGCTGGTGCCCGCCTTCCTCGCTTTCGCCTGGATCGCCCTCGCCGAGACGGCTCAGGCGATCTCGCGCCTCGTCCTGGCCGCGCTGCGCCGCCGCGCCGCGAAAGCGGAGATCGATCGCTGGAGCGGGACAGCGCCTCCCGCCGCGCCGGCGGCGGCCGCAGCTTCGCCGGTCTCCCTTCAAAGCCTGGAAAGCCCGGCGCTGGTGCGGCGCGCGCCGGACGCCCGCCCGCTCGGCGATGCGGTCGCGCTGTCGCTCGAGGCGGGACGGCCGACCATCCTCACCGGCACGAGCGGCGCGGGCAAGACGAGCCTGCTCAAGCAGATCGCCGGATGGACCGGCGACGACATCCTGCACGGTGACGGGGGAGCGCTGACCGCGGCCGACCGGCGCATGCTGGCCGCCTTCTGCCCGCATGATGCCGCGATACTGGCCGATACGGTCCGCGCCAACCTCTTCGCCCCGGCCGGGCCCGACCAGGCTTTATGGCAGGCGCTCGACGCCGTCGAGCTGACCGAGCGCATCATCGCCGCCGGGGGCCTCGACGGCTGGATCACCCAGGATTCGCTCTCGCTCGGCGAGGCGCAGCGGCTGAACCTCGCTCGCGCCTGGCTTTCGGCCAAGCCGCTCGTGCTGCTCGACGAGCCGACCGAGCATCTGCGAGCCGATCAGGGACATCGCATCCTCAAGCGCCTGCTCGAAAGACTGAACGACCGCATCGTGGTGATGTCGAGCCACGGCGTCGCCGCGTGGCCCGGAGCGGTCACCATCCACCTCTGACGCGGCCTGGTCTCAGCAGAAGTCGAAGTCGACGCCCTCGTCGGCCTGCAGGACATGGTCGTCATAGAGCTTGTCGTAGCCACGCCGCGAGGTTGCGGCCGGCGCCGCCAGGGCGGCCCGCCGCGCGGCCAATTCGTCAGCGTCCACCAGCAGGTCGAGCCGCCTTTCGGAAACGCTGAGTCTGATCCGGTCTCCGTCCCGCACCAGCGCCAGTGGTCCGCCGATCGCCGCCTCCGGCGCGACATGCAGGACGATGGCGCCATAGGCGGTGCCCGACATCCGTGCATCCGAAATGCGCACCATGTCCTTGACGCCGCGGGCCGCGAGCTTGCGCGGGATCGGCAGGTAGCCGGCTTCCGGCATCGCCGCATCGCTGCGCGGCCCGGCATTCTGAAGCACCAGCACGTCATCCGGGGCGACGTCGAGGTCCGGGTCGTCGATCCGCGCCGCCAGGTCCTCGAGCGACGAGAACACGACGGCACGTCCCTCGTGCTCAAGCAGACGCTTCTCGGCCGCCGCCCGCTTCACGATCGCACCACGCGGCGCCAGCGTGCCGAACACGGCGACGAGGCCGCCATCGGGGTCGACCGGCTCGGCCCGCGCCCTGACGATGCTACGGTCGACGGTATCGACCAGCGGTGCGTCGATCAGCTCGCCCAGCGTCCTGCCTGTCACGCTGAGCGCGTCGAGATGCAGGAGATCGCGCAACTCCTGCAGTACCGCCGGCACGCCGCCACCGGCAAAGAAGTCTTCCATGTAATTGGCGCCGACGGGCTTCAGGTTGACCAGCACCGGCGTCTCGTCCGACAGCCGGTTGAGACGGTCGAGATCGACCTTGACCCCGGCACGCCGCGCGATGGCGGTGAGATGGATAACGGCGTTGGTCGAGCCGGAGATCGCCAGCAGCACCCGCCAGGCGTTCTCGATCGCCTTCTCGGTGACGATCTGGCGCGGCAATAGCCTCTGCGTCCCGATGAGCTCGACCGCCCTCCGGCCGCTCTCTTCGGCGCAACGCAGGCGGTCGGCATGAACAGCCGGAATCGCCGCCGAGCGCGGCAGCGCCAGCCCCAGCGTCTCCGCGATGCAGGCCATCGTGCTCGCCGTCCCCATCACCGCGCAGGTGCCGGACGTGGTCGCCAGTCGCCCCTCGACGGCCTCGATCTCGGCCTCGTCGATCTCGCCGGCGCGGTAGCGCGCCCAGAAGCGTCGGCAGTCGGTGCAGGCGCCCAGCCGTTCGCCGCGATGACGCCCGGTCGACATCGGCCCGGCCACCAGTTGCACGGTCGGCACATTGGCCGAGAGCGCCGCCATCAGCTGCGCAGGCACGGTCTTGTCGCAGCCGCCCATCAGCACGACCGCGTCGATCGGCTGGGCCCGGATCATCTCCTCCGTATCCATCGCCATCAGGTTGCGGAATTTCAGGCTGGTCGGGTTGAGGAAGACTTCGCCCAGCGAGATCGTCGGGAATTCGAGCGGCAGCCCGCCCGCCATCAGCACGCCGCGTTTCACCGCCTCCAGCAATTCGGGGAAATGGCGGTGGCAGTTGTTGAAGCCGCTATAGGTGTTGGCGATGCCGACGATCGGCCGCGCCAGCGCTTCGTCGGAATAGCCCATCGAGCGCGCGAAGGAGCGGCGCAGATAGGCGGCGAAGGCGGGATCGCCGTAGTTGGTGAGGCCGCCGGCGATGCCGCGTCCCTTTGCTGGCCTGTCGCTCATGGCATTCCTCCCGATGACCGCCGCTGCCATTCAAAGCGTCAGGCCGCGCTCCCGCAGTGCCGAACGCAGGTCGATCGGTTCGATGAAATGCACGGTCTGCATGCCCAGCGCGCCTGCAGCCGCGACGTTCCGGGCGCTGTCGTCGACGAAGATGCAGTCTCCGGCAGCCAGATCGTAGCGCTGCATCAGCAGCTCGAAGATGGCCGGGTCCGGCTTGATCAACCGCTCATGCGCCGAGACGATCACACCGTCGAAGGATTGCAGGAACGGAAAGCGGATCAGGCACTCCGCCCACTTCTCCCGCGAGAAGTTCGTGATCGCGTAGACCTTGTCGCCGCGCCCCTTGAGCTCCGTCAGCACCGCGACGCTATCCTCCACGATCCCGGGGATGCTCTCGTGCCAGCGCTCGTCATAGGCCCTGATCTCGCGCTCCCATTCGGGATGCTGCGACACCAGCAGCGCGACGGCGTCTGCCCAGGAGCGGCCGCGATCCTGCTCGATGTTCCAGGCCGCCGTGCAGACATTCTGCATGAACCAGTCGAGCCGCTCCGGCTCGGGGATCAACTCCCGGTACACCAGCCGCGGGTCCCAGCGGAGCAGGACATTGCCGACATCGAAAACCACCGTCGGGGAAGCTGCAGCCATGATCTCCATCCGCTCGTCCAGGCGCGTGACATCCGCGATGTCAGCAGGCGAAACGCCGGTCCGAAAGGTGGAGCGGCACCGGCTCCCGCGTCAACCGAGAGCTTGCGCGCCCGTGCTATGCCGATCTGACGGGCTCGCGCCTTCAGGCTCAGCGCTCCAGCGCCAGGAAGACCCGGGCCACCTGCTCCAGCGCCTGTTCGGCATCGGCGCAGCGCAGGGCGCCCTCGACCGTCGGCGCACCGTTGAGCAGGAAGACCGGCCGCTTGAACTGGAGCGCGAAGGCGATCTCCGAAAGGGTGCCGTAGCCGCCGCCGACCGCGACGAGACACAGCGCCGCCCGCGCGATGAGAGCGTTGCGCGCGACACCGATTCCGGTCGCCAGCGGCACGGTGACATAGGGGTTGGCGGCCTCCGGCTCCTCGTCCGGCAGCAGCCCGATCGACAAGCCGCCAGCTTCGTTGACACCGCGACAGACGGCCTCCATGACACCGGAGCGACCTCCGCAGAGCACGGTGACGCCGTGCCCCGCGAGCAGCGCCCCCATCTGGGTGGCCATCGCGGATTGCGATGCCGTCGGCGTCCGCGTCCCGATCACCGCAGCCGGGATGCGAACGGCATGGCCGCTCTCCCGCTGCAGCCAGCGCAAGGCTCCCGGGAGGGAAACAGCCACTCCCTCCGGGACGCCGGCTGCGGCGCTCCATGCACGGGCGGCAGGGTCGAAGCAGCGCCCGGCCTCATCCAGCAAACGCCCTTCGGGGCTGAGGCGCAGGCGCGTTTCCACAGCGGTCAGGCCGACTTCTCCTGGCCGAACTCGGAGATGCCGCCATGCTTGGCAGACCAGCTCGCCGGATCGTTCAGGAAGCTCTCGACCTCGGCCAGCACCTTCGGCTCGAAATGCCCGCTTTCCTTGGCCACCGCGAGCACGTCCCACCAGGTCGTGAGATAGTGCAGGTTGACGCCGATCTCGGCCATCAGCTCGCGGCTCTTCGGGAAGATGTCGTAGTAGAACAGCACGAAGCAATGCTGCACGTCGGCGCCGGCATTGCGCAGGGCCTGGCAGAAATTGACCTTGCTGCGCCCGTCGGTGGCGAGGTCCTCGACCAGCAGCGTGCGCGCGCCCTCGACGACCGAACCCTCGATCTGGGCGTTGCGGCCGAAGCCCTTCGGCTTCTTGCGGACATACTGCATCGGCAGGGCCAACCTGTCGGAGATCCAGGCCGCGAAGGGGATGCCCGCCGTCTCCCCGCCCGCGATGGTGTCGAGCGATTCGTAGCCGATATCCCGGACGATGGTGGTGGCGGCGAAATCGATCAGCGTCGAGCGCAGGCGCGGATAGGAGATGATCTTGCGGCAGTCGATATAGACCGGGCTCGCCCAACCCGAAGTGAAGAAGAAAGGCTTATCCTGATAGAAATGGACCGCCTTGATTTCAAGGAACATCTTGGCGGCTTCGCGCGCGATGACCGTGCGGTCGGTCGGGGTGAACAGATTGGCCATGGCGTCAGTTTCTCCGGTCTGAGCGCCATCGTTCGCCGCGCGCGCGGCGTGGGGACGAGGCACCTGTCGAGTTCGCAAACGGCCCCTTCTGGTCCGTCCGGAGAAGCGGGTCAATCCCTCAAAAGGGTTTTCGACAGCAAGGCTTGAGGCGAGCCGCATCGGGCCATGTCGGCCGCTGAAATCGCCGACGGCGGCGGGGCCGCCGCATCGACATTCCTCTCTGGAAAGGTCGGCCCCGAACGCGCGCGAGGCCGCCTCAACCGCCGGAAGCCAGGCTGGAAAAGCCCTTGCCCTCGGCAGCGAGGCGCCGCAGCAGCGGTGCCGGCTCCAGCGCCTTGTCGCCACTCTCGGCGGCCTGCTCCTGCAGCCGCTTGACGATCACGTCGAGCCCGACGCTATCGGCCCAGAACATCGGGCCGCCACGCCAGGCCGGCCAGTTGTAGCCATTGATCCAGACGACATCGATGTCGCCCGGCCGCGCCGCGATGCCCTCTTCCAGGATGCGGGCGCCCTCGTTGACCATCGGGTCGAGCAGCCGCGCCAGGATCTCCTCCTGGCTGAAGGCGCGCCGCGTGACGCCCTGCTCTGTCGAGATGCGCCGGATCAGCGTCTCGACTTCGGGGCAACGCTGCCCCGCGCGCGCACCCTGCGGGTAGAGATAGTAGCCGCGCCCGGTCTTCTGCCCGAACCAGCCGGCCTCGCAGATCGCGTCTGCGACGGCAGCCTTGAGGCCGCGCGCCTTGCGCGAGCGCCAGCCGATGTCGTTGCCCGCGAGATCGGCCATGGCGAAGGGCCCCATCTTGAAGCCGAAATCGACCAGGGCCTGATCGACCTCGTACGGCAGCGCGCCGGCGACCAGCAGGCGCTCGGCAGCGCGCGTGCGCTGCTCCAGCATGCGGTTGCCGACGAAGCCGAAACCGTTCCCAACCACGACCGGCACCTTGCCGAGCTTGCGCCCGAGCACGACGGCCGTGACGACCGCATCCTCCGCCACGCCTTGCGGCCGGACCACCTCCAGCAGCTTCATGACGTTGGCCGGGCTGAAGAAATGCATGCCGAGCACGTCCCGGGGGCGTTTCGTCGCCGCGGCGATGGTCGGAATGTCGAGATAGGAGGTATTGCTGGCGAGGATCGCGCCCGGCTTCGCCACCTTGTCGAGCTCGCCGAAAATCTGCTGCTTGACGCCCATCTCCTCGAAGGCCGCCTCGATCACGATGTCCGCGCCGGCTGCCGCCGCGAGCCCGACCGCCGGCTTGATCAGTGCGAGCCGCGCGGCCCGCGCCTCCGGCGTAAGCGAGCCGCGCTGGACCGAAATGTCGTAGATCGCAGCGATGCGGTTCATGCCGTTGTCGAGCGGCGCCTGCGCCGTCTCGATCAGCGTCACCGGGATGCCGGCATTGGCGAAGCACATGGCGATGCCGCCGCCCATCGTGCCCGCGCCGATCACGGCCGCGCCGGCGATGGGGCGCGGTTTCACCTGCGGCCCGATGCCCGGTACCCTGGCGACCTCGCGCTCGGCGAAGAAGACATGGCGCAGCGCTTGGGCGCGGGGATCGGCCACCAGCGCCAGGAACAGCCTGCGCTCAGCTGCCAACCCTTCTGCGAACGGCAGCAGGAACACGTTGCGCACCGCCTCGACCAGCGCCGGCACGTTCGGCGCATCACCCGCCTTGCGCAGCGCATCCTTCGCCAAG
Source organism: Allobosea sp. 67-29 (assembly GCF_001898115.1). Taxonomy (GTDB): domain Bacteria; phylum Pseudomonadota; class Alphaproteobacteria; order Rhizobiales; family Beijerinckiaceae; genus Allobosea. The sequence goes on from NZ_MKSQ01000026.1 coordinate 242,013, forward strand.
GTCTCGAAGGCGGCCCGGTCCGCCTCGGTCAGCCTGTCGGCCGCCAGGCTGGTCACGGGCCGGCGTCCTTCGGCGGCGAGCCCTTCGGCGACCCGAATGGCCGTGGCCAGCAGGTCGCTCGACACCACCTCGTCCAGCAGGCCCCATTCCAGCGCGCGGCCCGCCGGAACCGGATCGCCCGACAGCATCATCGCAAAGGCCTTCGCCGCTCCGATCAGACGCGGCAGGCGCTGCGTGCCTCCGGCGCCGGGGATGAGGCCGAGCTTGATTTCCGGCATGCCCAGCTGCGCCGTCGGCAGGCCCACACGGGCATGGCAGGCCAGCGCGACCTCGAGCCCCCCGCCCAACGCCACGCCCTGGATCGCGGCGACGACCGACTTGTCCGAGCGTTCGATCGCATCGAGCACATCGGGCAGGAAAGGCGGGACCGGCGGCTTGCCGAATTCGCTGATGTCGGCACCGGCGATGAAGGCCTTGCCCGCCGCGGCGATCACGATGGCCTCGACCGTACCATCCGCATTGGCCTCGGCGATCGCCGCGACCAGCCCCTCCCGCACGGCCGCCCCGAGGGCGTTCACCGGCGGGTTGTCGATCGTGATGACGGCAATCGCCGCATGGCGGGAGAAAGTGACCGGACTCAAGGCGGCGGCTCCTGACGCAATGCCGGAACGACCAGGCTGGCGGTTCGTCCGGAGGCATCGAGGAATAGCCCATCCTGGCAGGCGAGCAGCAGATTTTTTGCCGCAGGCACGGATGGCGGGCGGATGAGGTGCCGGGCCGTGCGCGCACGCCGCTCCAGTCATGCGGAAGCCGGAATCCTCGCGCATGGCAAGGTTGCAACGCATGGTGTCGGCCTTCGCCCCTCTTGGCTTATGGTCGTGCGCATCACGAACGGAGCTTGGACGATGGCGAAGCGGTTGGAAGAGATCTGGAGCGAGCTGGCAGCCTGTCGTGCGGCGACGAAGGACCGCCACCTGCGCGAACTCTTCGCCGAGGATCCCCAGCGCTTCGGCCGCTTCTCCGCCCGCCTCGACGATCTGCTGCTCGACTATTCCAAGACCTCGGTGACGTCCGAGGGTCTCGGCCTGCTGCTGAAGCTCGCCACGGCCGCCGGGATCGAGGCCAAGCGCGATGCCATGTTCGCCGGCACCGCGATCAACACCACGGAGAACCGCGCCGTCCTGCACACCGCGCTGCGCAACCTCTCCGAGCGCCCGATCATGGTCGACGGCACCGACGTGATGCCGGAGGTGCACGCGACGCTGGACCGGCTGTTCGCCTTCGCCGAGGGCATCCGCAACGGCAGCATCGCCGCCGCCGGTGGCGGCCGCTTCACCGATGTCGTGAACATCGGCATCGGCGGCTCCGATCTCGGGCCGGCGATGGCGACACTCGCGCTCGCGCCCTATCACGACGGCCCGCGCCTGCATTACGTTTCGAATGTCGACGGCGCCCATATCGCGGATACGCTCGCGAAGCTCGACCCGGCGCGGACGCTGGTGATCGTCGCCTCGAAGACCTTCACCACCATCGAGACCATGACCAACGCCGCGACCGCACGGGCATGGCTGGCCGGTGCGCTCGGCGAGGCGGCGGTCGCCGCTCATTTCGCCGCGGTCTCCACCGCGCTCGACAAGGTCGCTGCCTTCGGGATCGAGCCGGAGCGCGTCTTCGGCTTCTGGGATTGGGTCGGCGGCCGCTATTCCGTCTGGTCGGCGATCGGGCTGCCGGTGATGATCGCGATCGGGCCGGAGAATTTCCGCTCCTTCCTCGCCGGCGCCCATGCCGTCGACGAGCATTTTCGCACCACGCCGCTCGACCGCAACCTGCCTGTCCTCATGGGTCTGATCGGTCTCTGGCATCGCGACGTCTGCGGCTATCCGACCCGCGCCGTCCTGCCCTACGACCAGCACCTCGTCCGGCTACCCGCCTATCTCCAGCAGCTCGACATGGAATCGAACGGCAAGCGCGTCCGCAAGGACGGCACGCCGGTCGAGCGGCCGACCGGCCCCGTGGTCTGGGGCGAGCCCGGCACCAACGGCCAGCACGCCTTCTACCAGCTCATCCACCAGGGCACCGATGTCGTGCCCTGCGAATTCCTGATCGCGGCCGAGGGCCATAATCCCGAGCTCGCCCATCACCAGCGTCTGCTCATCGCCAACTGCCTCGCGCAGAGCGAGGCGCTGATGAAGGGCCGCACGCTGGAGGAAACGCGGGTACAGCTCGCCAAGAAGGGGGTCGCGCCGGCAGAGATCGCGGCTCGCGCGTCGCACATGACGTTCCCCGGCAGCCGCCCCTCGCTGACGATAGCCTATCGCAAGCTCGACCCCTTCGCGCTGGGCCGGATCATCGCGCTGTTCGAGCATCGGGTCTTCGTCGAGGCAGCGATCTGGGACATCAACGCCTTCGACCAGTGGGGCGTGGAGCTCGGCAAGGAGCTGGCGACGGCGCTCATGCCGGTGATCGAGGGCAAGGCGCCCGGCAACAGCCATGATTCCTCGACCGCGGGCCTGGCCGCCTATCTGACCGCATAGACCATCGGGTCGCTTGCTCCTGCCCCTGTCTTCGGCCAGCCTGGAACGATGATGGACCTCACGATTTCGCCCGAACTCGATGATCTGCGGCGCCGGATCGCGGCCTTCGTCGAGACGCAGATCATCCCGCGCGAGACCGATCCCGCGAGTTGGGACGCTCATGAGAACATCGCCGAGCCGGCGCTGTCGGAACTGCGGGCGAAAGCGCGTGCAGCCGGGCTCTGGTGCCTGCAGCTCAGCCCGGAGACCGGCGGGCTCGGCGTCGGGCGCGTCGGCATGGCGGTCTGCTACGAGGCGATGAACCGCTCGATCTTCGGCCCGGTCGTCTTCAACTCGGCCGCGCCCGACGACGGCAACATGATGGTGCTGGAAGCGGTGGCGACACCCGACCAGAAGCGCCGCTGGCTCGCGCCGATCGTCGCGGGCGAGGTTCGCTCCGCCTTCGCGATGACCGAACCGCATCCCGGCGGCGGCTCCGATCCGACCATGATCCGCACCCGCGCCGAAAAGCAGCCCGACGGCTCGTGGAAGCTCTACGGTCGCAAATGGTTCATCACCGGCGCGGAAGCCGCGGCCCATTTCATCGTGATCGCCCGCACCTCCGACGACGCGCGGCGCGGCTTGACGGCGTTCCTCTTTCACCGCGACCAGCCCGGCTGGAAGATCCTCCGTCGGATCGAGATCATGGGTCCGGAGGAACATGGCGGCCATTGCGAGATCGAGTTCGACGGCCTGCACATCCCCGCCGATGACGTCCTGATGGGAGAAGGCGACGGCTTCAAGGTCACGCAGATCCGGCTCGGCCCCGCACGTCTCACCCATTGCATGCGCTGGCTCGGGCTCGCCAAACGCTGCGTCGAGATCGCCCGCGCCTATGCCGCGACCCGCGAAGGCTTCGGCGTCCGCCTCGCCGATCGCGAGAGCATCCAGCTCAAGCTCGGCCGCACCGCCATGGCGATCGAGATCGGCCGCCTGCTGGTGATGAAGGCCGCCTGGGAGCTCGATCGCGGCGGGCAAGCGCGCAAGGAGGTCTCGATGGCCAAGGTGCAGGCCGCCAACACGCTGCACGAGGCCGCCGACATGGCGATCCAGATCAACGGCGCCCGCGGCTATTCGAAGGATACCGTGCTCGAATGGATCTACCGCTACGCGCGCCAGGCGCGGCTGGTCGACGGCGCCGACGAGGTGCACCAGATGGTCCTCAATCGCTTCCTCGACAAGGAAGGCGATGATTTCTGGCGCTGGCAGGTCGCCGGCGCGTGACGGCCTCTGCCGATCGAGCCGGGCCCGGCTTCGATACCGCTGCGCTCGACGCTTTCCTGCGTGGAGCGGTGGACGGCGTTTCCGGCCCGATGCGGCTGGAACAGATCGGCGGCGGACAGTCCAACCCGACCTTCTTCGTCAGCTATGACGACCGTGCGCTAGTACTGCGCAAGCAGCCGCCGGGCGAGCTCCTGCCCTCGGCCCACGCCATCGACCGCGAATACCGCGTCATCAGTGCGCTTGCTCGAACGGACGTGCCGGTGCCGCCCGCCCTGCTCTATTGCGACGACCGCACCATCCTCGGCACGCCCTTCTACCTGATGGAGAAGGTCGAGGGCCGCGTCTTCCACGACTGCACCCTGCCCGGCCTTGCGCCGGAGGAGCGCGGCGCCATGTATGCCTCGCTCGCGGAAACGCTGGCCGCGCTGCACAATGTCGATGCCGCGGCTGTCGGCCTCGGCGACTACGGCAGGCCCGGCAACTATTTTTCCCGCCAGATCGCGCGCTGGGGCCGGCAATGGGACCTGTCGCGCAGCCGCGACGACGCCCATATCGACCGGCTGCGGAACTGGCTGCCGCAGCATATCCCCGCCGACGAGACCGTCGGCCTCGTCCATGGCGACTACCGCATCGGCAATGCCATGTTCCATCCAACCGAGCCGCGCGTCGTCGCCCTGCTGGACTGGGAGCTTTCGACGCTCGGCCACCCGCTCGCCGATCTCGCCCACACCGCGATCGCCTGGCTCTCGCGCCCGGAAGAATATGGCGGCCTCGCCGGGCTCGATCTCGCGGCGCTCGGCCTGCCCGATCTCGACCGCTTTGCGGCGCTCTACGGCGCCCAGGCGCGGCACGGCCTGACCTTGCAGCCCTTCCATCTCGCCTTCGCGCTGTTCCGCTGGGCGGTGATCTTCGAGGGCATCGCGGCCCGCGCCCGTGCCGGCAACGCCTCCGCCGACAACGCGGCCGAGACCGGCCGCCTTGCCGCCGCCTTCGCCAAACGCGCCGCAGAGCTCACCTTGTGAACATGCGGCTGGACACGTCGGCGCTTTGGAGAAACGCCGACGTGTCCAGCCGCTGAAGGTTCTTTTCGATGGTGAAGAGGCGGCCCTCAGGCCGCCTTCTTGCCCGCGTCGAACGGGATTTCGATATCGACCGCCAGCGTCGAGACCTGGGCACCGCGCTCCATGCGCACGCTGACCTTCTCGTCGTCGACCTGCATGTGCTTGGAGATCGCACGCAGGATTTCGTCGCGCAGCTTGGTGACGAGGTCGGAGTCTCCGACGGCGGCCCGCTCATGCGCCAGCAGGACCTGCAATCGCTCGCGGGCCGCGGGCGCGGACGGCGTGCGGGAGAAAAGACGGAGCAGGTTCATGCCGCTTTCCTTCCGAAGAACTTGCCGAAGAAGCCGCGCTTCTCGCCCGGGACCGCGACCGGCAGCGTCTCGCCCTTGAGCCGGCGGATCGCCTCGAAATAGGCGATCGCGGGTGCGCTGCGGTCATCCGCCAGCGTGACCGGCGAGCCGAGATTGGAGGCGCGCAGCACATCCATGCTCTCCGGGATGATGCCGAGCAACGGGATCGACAGAATCTCGAGGACGTCGTCGACCTTCAGCATGTCGCCGCGCTCGGCCCGGGCGGGGTCGTAGCGGGTCAGCAGCAGATGTTTCTCGATGCGTTCGCCGTTCTCGGCCTTCAGCGTCTTCGAATCGAGCAGGCCGATGATGCGGTCGGAATCGCGCACCGACGAGACTTCCGGATTGGTCACGACGATGGCGATGTCGGCATGGCGCATGGCCAGCGTCGCGCCGCGCTCGATGCCGGCCGGGCTGTCGCAGATCACCCAGTCGAACGAGGTCTTGAGCGCGCCGATGACGGCCGCGACGCCCTCGGCCGTCAGGTTGTCCTTGTCACGCGTCTGCGAGGCCGGCAGCAGGTAGAGCGTCTCAAGTCGCTTGTCCCGGATCAGCGCCTGGGTCAGCTTGGCTTCGCCCTGGATGACGTTGACGAGGTCGTAGACGACTCGCCGCTCCGCCCCCATGACGAGGTCCAGATTGCGCAGGCCGACGTCGAAATCGACGACCACGACCTTGTCCCCGCCCTGCGCGAGCGCGGCGCCCAAGGCGGCGGAGGAGGTCGTCTTGCCGACGCCGCCCTTGCCGGATGTGACCACGATGACCTTGCCCATTGATCGCTCCTTTGAATGATGATGCCGCCGGCTCAGGCGAGCGTGCCGACCTTGAACGTTTCGCCTTCGAGCCAGATCTGCACCGCCTTGCCGCGATGCTCTGGCTCCATGTCCTCGGCGGTCTTATAGTAGCCGTCGATTGCGACGAGCTCGGCCTCGAGCTTCCGGCAGAAGATGCGCGCCTCGCCGTTGCCCATCGTGCCGGCAATCGCCCGTCCGCGCAGGGTGCCGTAGATGTGGACCGAGCCGCCCGCGACGACCTCGGCGCCGGAGGCGACCGAGCCGACCACGGTGATGTCGCCTTCGAGGAAGACCAGGGACTGCCCCGAGCGCACCGGCTGGGTGACGATCATCGAGGGCACGGCCTTCGGCGGGGACGGCAATACGGGTTCGGCCGCTTCGACGACCTCGGCCCTGGCGCTTTCTGGCGCAACCGGAGGTTCGATATCGGCGGTCGGGCGGCCATCGGCCATCGCCGGCGGCAGGTCCGAGCCGAGCAGGGCTGCAGATGCGCCCTCGATCCCCATGATTCGCACTTGGCGCGCGCCGAGCTTGCCGACGAAGTCGCGCAGCTCCGCCCGGTCGATATCGAGACCGGTGACATCGAGCACGACAGGCCGCCGCAGGAAGAAGCCGGCGGAGCGCGACGCGAGATCGTCGAGCCGGACCAGCCAGTCCTCGAACGGAAGCTCCGGGGTCAGCGTGAGCGCGAGATAGGACCGCCCCTTGAGGCGGATGGGCCGGGGTTGCGTTAACACGTCGGTTATCTTGGTAAATTTTCGGTTGCTTCGGTGTATCGAGGGAATGGTTAACAGAACGTAAATCGCGGGCACGTCGGTGCCCGGTGTTCCCTCTCGGCCACGCAGCACTGCAGTGAAACCTCAGGGCCGGGCGCCCGGGAGCCGCCGCAATGTTGGGTGTTCGTCTCGACACAGCTGCTGAGGCGGCACGGGCGCGCACCGAACCGCCGGCGCCTTGATCTGCCTCGCGGTGCGGCAACCCGTCGAACGTCGACGCCGGCCCCCGCGCGCCCCGCACCTTGTGAAAGGCAGGCCGTGGAACGCGAGCTTACGCGTTCTCCTCGTTGGCGGACCGGAACAGGGAATTGCTGTTGGCAGGCAGGAATGGCGCGTGGTTCATGCCCCAGATGGCGGCCTGCGTCCGGTTCTGGACGCGGATCTTTCGCAGGATGGCTTTGACGTGAGCCTTCACCGTCGCTTCGGTGATCTCGATCTTCCGCGCGATGAACTTGTTGGAATCGCCCTCGATCAGGCAGCGCAGAATCGCCGTCTCGCGCGGGGACAGTGCCGGCACGGCCTCGCTCTCATGCGACATGCCGGCGGACGGCCTCTCGTCTTCCTGTACGAAGGCGGCGTCCGCTCTGGCACGCCGCGGTATCTTCAACGTCAGCGCCGGAGAATGAAAGGACGGCGGGAAGATTGCCTCCCCGAGCATCAACAGCTCGATTGATTTGACGAAGGCGTCGCAGGAGACGGCATTGACAAGGTAGCCGACGGCGCCGGCCTCGAACGCCAGGCTCGGTTCGTTCAAGCCGTAGTGCTCGGCGACGACCGCGACATTCGCTTCCGGATAATGTTGCCTGACCAGCTCGATCTCGGCGACGACTCCGCTGAAGTCATCGCCGGAATGAACGATGAGAAACAGAAGCCGCGGTGCCCGCGTCCGGATCCTCAGATGGCCGGCACCGGGCTCGGACACCTGGACACGAAAGCCTTCCGCCTCCAAAACTCTGGAAACCCCCTCCCGCATCAGAGAATATCGACCGAGGATGACGATCCAGAACCCCTTGTTCTCCTTCATGAAACTCTCCTGAATATCAGGCGAACAGCAATTTTTTGTTTCCCCCCATCTGCCGCATCGATCCCCTGACGGATCGACGAAACGATCAAGCTTGGTCGGCACCTCTTCCGTTGGCCGTACAGCGCGGCAATGCCGGCCCCGCGAGCCCGGCAAGTACGGCGCCCGCCAGGCTGCACCAGCTGGGGCAAGCGCCGCCCGGCAGAAGCTCGCGGTCTTGTCGTGGATGGCCGGCCTGCGCCACGCGATCGCGTCGAACCTGCGAAATCCCGCATGGCCGACGCCGGATTCGGGCCGCGATACGCGATTGCGCACGCACCCCACAGCCGCTGATTGCTCGAAACGTTCGCCCGCACTGCAACAGCCCGCAACTCGCCCTGGCCGCGATGAAGCAACCCGGGAGCACCCACTCACGCCAATCTACATAAAATTTTCGAAATTTACAAGATGATTAGCGAATTATTAGTAAATCATCGAGCGTTGAACCGAATCAGACCGCCGGCGAAATATGAAACTCGACACAACGAACGATACCTGACGTGGCGTCATGTAAATCAAACGCGTAAGTTTTTACTAAATAAAGACGCTTGCAAGGAGCTAGTACGAGCGTAGTCGCGCGCCCTTGAACATGTAATACATACGAACTCGCTTGCTGATGGTCTGGAATGTACCCTTGGGATTCAACATCGAATCGAACGCTTTCGCTGCGATGCCCTTGTAAAGTCTCATCCGGTCGAACTCACAGCCGAGATCGCTCAGGCGTCCGATATGGTAATTCCAGAACTCTCGGTCTTTGAACTTGAACGCGCTGACGGAGAGGTATGCATAATATTCGTTCAATAGCTCTCCGATGCGCTCTTCCTTTTCGCGGCGCGTCAGATACCAGTCTCCGTATTCGCGACAATCACTGATCTCCGCCGAGACATAGGCATTGCTCTCGAGAGATGAGGTCGTCGCGCGATTGTGGTGGATGCGCTCATGCGCCAGGATCTGATGAACGAAGCCGAAATCGGCATAGCGTAGATGCTTGATGCATGCGCTGACATCCGCCTCCTGCGTCGGATTCGGGAAGAATTCGTCATCGTCGCGGATCAGGTCCGCCCGGTACATCACCGAGGTGGGGTTTCCGAGGACGCGCAGCGTGCCGAGCAGATGCGCGCGACAGATATCCCGGCCTGGAACGACCGACTGCGCATAGGACAGGCCGATGTTCCGGACATACCAGATGTCGCTCCCGCCGCTGAGCTGGTAGGCTCCGACGATGCCGACCGACGGGTTCGCCTCGGCGAGCCCCACCATCTTCTCGAGGCATTCCGGGTAGATCCAGTCGTCCGCAGAGACGACCTTGCAGTATTTGCTGTCCTCGGCGATGAGACCGAAGGCCTTGTTGTGATTGGCGATGATCGGCAACAATTCGTCATTGCTGAAGACACGGATGCGACTGTCCCGCCGACTGTATTCCTCGGCGATCTCCAGCGTTCCGTCGGCGCTGGCATTGTTCAGAATGATGTATTCCCAGTTGTCGTAGGTCTGCGCCAATACGCTTTCGATGCATTCCCTGAGGAATTTCTCGCCGTTGTAGACGGGCGTCACTACGCTCACCAGCGGACCGCTCTTCGTGTTCATCGCCGCCACCCTCTCTGCCTTAGTTGGTCTTCTTGACGTTGTCTTCCCTGTCGCCGAGGAACAGCTCGTCGAATTGCCGGGCGAGCATGTCCTGAAGATCGGCGACGTTTCGGCCGATGCGATCCCTGATCTCATCGGCGTTGGCCAGCATCCGCTCCGCCTTTGCGGTCAGATCTTCCGCCTCGCAGCGAGAGATATCGACGCAGTATTCGGACAGCCCCAGCGCTTCCATGAGATTGGTCACCTTGGGATGAGGTGCCAGCGCGATCGCCGGAACGTTCAGCAGCGAGGCGAAGACGACACCGTGAAAACGGCACGTCACATAGCAATCCACCCCCGACAGGGCCGCGAACATCTCGTCGATCGAAGACACGGCTTCCCGCGTGACGCGATCCGGCGCCAGCGCCGGATCGTTCTCGCGGATGGCCGCCTCGAGATCCGCAATCGCCTGGGAATCGAACCAGATGTCGCTGCTGAACAGCTTGATCCGATGCCCCCGCTCGATCATTCGGCAACAGAACGCCGCGAGATTGGCGATCAGATTCCGGTAGCCCTGATCGTCGTCGACCCAGTGGCGCGAGGAATCGCCATACGCCATCGGCGCGATGCCGATGACGGATTCCGCGTGCGCCTCGGCCCGCCGCTGCCTGGCCGCGGCCGGCACCCGCAGGCCCCACACCGCGTCGGCGAAGACCTTCATCTTGCCGCGAAACCCGATCTTCCGCAGCAGATCCCCCGAAGCCTGGTCTCGCAGGGAAATGTAGTCGGACATGCCCAGCGTGCGCCTGACGAACCAGCGGCTCAGCGATCCATCCAGGGGGCCGGCGCCGCTATTCAGGAAGACGCATGTGACGTTGGCGCATTTGGCGAGAAGGATCCATTTGAACAGGGTGTAGGGGAAGGCCCAGGGCCCTCCCCAGTCGAGAAGCTGTCCGCCGCCGCAAACCACGAGCATGTCGAGTTCGCAGAGCAGCATTGCGGAGCGCCCCAGGAAGACCGTCTCGCGAACGAACTGCGCAGGCCGCGTGATCAACGCATGCCGGAGCGCGTTGCCGATGCGGAAAAGCGGCCCCGACCTCTTCGCCCAGGCCTTCAGCCGATCGGTGAGCGTGCCGCGCTCGGCCGGCTGGTCGCTTGCCGACCACTCGCTTTGGAAGGGAAAGACCTGCTGGCGCATCGCAAAGCTGGGAATTCCATGCCGGCGGCGGGTATCGTCGGGGTCCATCGTCACACCGACGATGGAGACCCCGGGCGCGCGACGCCTGATATTGTCGAGCACCGACGCGATCGAAGCCTCGTCGCCGAGATTGCCCGTACCGCAATGGGCCAGCAGCGCGACCCGGCTCGCCTTGGGGCGCGCAGCGGCCGCGAGGCCGGTGCTCTCTCCCTGCCGCTCGAACCATGACAGGTCGAGCGGCGTGGCATCGCGCGGATCGATGTCGATCTTTTCGTTCATGCGGATTGGACCCGCCGCGGCCCGGACCTGGCCGCCAGGTTCGCCATCGCCGTCGCGGCGGCGGCCTCGCCGCTCTTGAAGCTCTCGTCGGTCCACATGTAGCCCCAGTCGCCGTAGCGGCCGCAGTAGGCGATGCCGAGGTCGTCGAGATAGCCATGAACCGTCGCGAGCGCGGCGGCACGATCGAGATCGAAGATGATGTTGGCGTAGCGCAGATACATCGCATTGCTGCACAGGATGCGATCGCGATCGCGCAGCAATCCGCAGCGGCGCAGATCGTTGATGACCGGCTCGATCCAGTCGCTCGGCTGCCCGCTGAACGGCCTGTACTTGTCGGAGAAATAGACCTCGGCCTGAATGCTCCCCATACCGCTCGGGGCGTTGCTGTCCGAAAGCATGTGGGGAAAGCCGAGACGCGTGAAGCAGATGTCCTCGTCGTAGAAATACGACATGTGCGCTTTGGAGATATCCGCGCGATCGATGCCGATATTCACCAGAACGCAGGACGAGCAGGCCAGCCGGCCCGCGGCCTCCAGCACGTCCCGCGGCGTGCCGTCGATCATCCGGACGAGATCGGGAAGCGGCACGGACGAGATCAGCATGTCGTAGCCGGCCTGCAGGCCGTTCGAGAACGACAGAACGCGGCTTCGCGGATCGATCGAGACCAGCTCGTGCTTCAGCCTGATGTCGCCGAGCGGGACGAACTTCTGCAGGTACGAGACGAAGCCGCCCTGCTTCGGATAGCGGAAATGGGTGATGTAGTGGATGTTCGGCGACGAGGCGGAGATCGCGCCGCGGAGCACCTCCTCCAGCGACGGACGATAGATGCGCGGCCCCAGCCAGTCGGTGCTCATGTTTTCGGCCGAGGTGAGGTGGTATTTGCGCGTATACTGTTTGGGAAACAACTCGGCGAAGGTCGAACCGAAGCTGGCGACCAGCCAGTCGTCGTAGTTGTTGATCGGCCGTTCCGGCTTCTGCCGCTCGTCCACGAAATCGGCGATCACCTTGACGACGACGTCCTCGGGCAGCCCGTTGAGGTGAAGCTGGACCGGATGTTGCGGCCAATAGCCCCGCCAGTAGTTGTTGAGGTTGATCTGGATGGTTTCGTAGAGCTGGTCGACGCTATCGGCGAACAGATCCTGAATGCGCTCGTCCTTCGTGAACGAGATATGCGGCCCGATGTCGAAGACGAAGCCGGGATCGTATCGGAACGACATCGTATGACCGCCGTAATACGCGTTCTTGTCGTACATCACCGGGGTGATGCCCTCGTCCCGGAGACGGTGCGCAGCCCCGAATCCGGCCATTCCTGTTCCAAGCACGACAGCGTTGGGCATGGGCTGGTCCCCTTAGCGACGGTTGGCTCTGCCGGCTTCAGCCGTCGGCGGCTGAGAGCAGCGGTGCGGCTGCGGCCTTCATGCGCCGCGCCGCCAAAGCATTGGTCTCGGCATCGTCCTGCAGAAGATATTCGTAGCGCTCGATCTGCCTGCGCGTGAGCGACTGGAGATCCTTCCCCGCCTGGAAGGCTTCGTACCATTCGACGATCCAGAGCAGGCTCTGGTCGAGCTGGAGAACCGGGTGCCAGTCGAGATGCGCCCGCGCCTTCGACGTATCGAGGCGCAGCAGTTGCGCCTCGGCCTGGTGCGGCGTCCCGTCCTGCGTCCAGGAGGCGCCGTCGCCCCAGGACGCCACGAGCTTGTCGGCGATCCACGACACCGGCTTGGCATCCGTCTCCGCCGGCCCGAAGTTCCAGCCGGAGGCAAAGCCGCCGCCGTCCTCCGCGAGCCGCTCGCAGAGAAGAAGATAGCCGTGGAGCGGCATCAGCACGAACTGCCAGGGCCTGATCGCCATCGGATTGCGGATGCGGCAGGGGCGCCGGTCGAGAAAGGCGCGGATCAGGTCGGGGATGAGCTGGTTCGCCGTCCAGTCGCCGCCGCCGATGGCGTTGCCCGCCCGGGCGCTTGCCAGCGCCACGCCATGCCGGGCCAGCGCATCCGGCGCGAAATAGGAATCGCGATAGGCGCCCGTCACCAGTTCGGCGCAGCCCTTCGAGTTGGAATAGGGATCGTGCCCGCCCATGGGGTCGCTCTCGCGATAGCCCCAGACCCATTCCCGGTTCTCGTAGCATTTGTCGCTGGTGACGTTGACCACCGCGCAGGGCCGGCCCGATCGGCGGACGGCCTCGAGCAGGTTCACCGTTCCCATGACGTTCGTCGCGTAGGTTTCGACCGGCTCCTCATAGCCGTAGCGGACGACCGACTGGGCCGCCATGTGGATCACCACGTCGGGCTTGCAGGCGGCAAGGGCCGCTGCCAGATGGTCGTAATCGCGCACGTCGCCACGGATCGAGCGAATGCACTCGCCCACCCTCGCCTGTTCGAACAGGTTCGGCTCCGATGGCGGGTCGAGCGCATATCCGGTCACGTCGGCGCCCAGCGCCTCCAGCCACAGCGACAGCCACGCGCCCTTGAAGCCCGTATGCCCGGTGAGGAACACCTTGCGGTTTTGCCAGAAAGATCGGTTCAGCATGGCCGGTCCAGCCTCGCAGCAGAAGGGGAGTGGTCGCTGGCCGGGTCGCAGCCCGGCCGGTAAGCCTGCCTGTTCGCGTCGTGCTCCGGCATGTCAGGACGCAGCCCCGGCCAGCATGGCCGCCGACGCAGCCTCGGCTTCGCGAAGCGGCCAGCGCCTCCGCTGCTCGCGCCAGAGCGCCTCCGCCCGGCGCCCGGCCGGCAGCGCGACATCGGCCAGGCAGACGACATCGTCCTTCTTCTTGTCGCGCAGCAGGACGCAGCCTTCGGACAGGCCGATCGGCAGCGCGTCGGCGCCGCGCGCTTCCGCCGCGTTCTCGATCAGGCCGTAGGCGCAGAACCCGCCGATACCGTCGAGGCGCTCGCCGGCCTTGAGGTCCCGCTTGGCCATCGTGACCACCTCGCAGACCGGTCCGTCGAGCGCAGCCACGGTCGGATCATGCTGGATGACGGCCCGCGCGATCGTCGAGGCGATCTGCAGATGCGGCAGATGGAACGGCGTGTAGAAAACGTAGAACGGCCCGTCGCCGAGCTTGTAATAGGCGAGCTGCGCCTGCTTCAACGGCGCCTCCTCGTGGATCACGACGAAGGCGCCGGTGTGGGGCGCAGCCCCCAGCGCGTAGTCGACCAGCCCCGTCTCGAGCATCGCCTGCGCCGGCAAGCGCTGCGCCACCTCGCGGACATCCTTGCAGGCCGGCCCGTACATGCCGCGGCGGCCTGCCCGGAAGCCCGTCGCATTGGCCAGTACCGTCGTCTCCATCGACAGCTTGGTCGCATCGGCGAAGGAGGTGACTTTGCGCGGATCCTGGTCGTTCTTCTCGGCGAAGGCCCGCTGGGTGTCGGGATTGCGGTAGTAGTCGACCATGCCCTTGATGTTGCCTGCGGCGACGGGCTTGAGGCCGAGGGTGCGCAGATAGCGCAACAGGGTCATGGCGACGCCGGGTTCGTCGCCGTCGGTGTTGGTGAGGACGACGCCCGCCTCGCGGGCCTTCTCGTTCAGGATCGGGCCGATCAGCGAGTCGAGCTCGGCATTCACCATCACCACATGCTTGCGATGGGCGATCGCGTCGAGGACCACGGCCGCTCCGGCCTCGACCGTCCCGGTGACCTCGAGGATGATGTCGATCGCCTCGCATGCGGTCAGAACGGAGGGGTCTTCGGTCAGAACCGGAATCCCGCGCGCAATCGCGCTGTCGGCCTCGCGCGCCGTGGAGGCCCGGGTCCAGCCATGGATGTTCGCTTCGCGAAAGGCGCGCTCCGCGTTGGCGAGGGTCCGGTTTGCGAGCGCGACGAGCCGCATGCCCGGCACAGGCGTGCCGAGTTGCAGCGCGATGGCGCGCCCGGTCGCTCCCGCGCCCACCATGCCCACGCGGATCTGCCGCCCCGCCGCCTCGTATTCGCGCAAAACCAAGTCGAGAGCCATGTCGCGTTTCCTCTTTCGACGCCGTCGCAGGTCGCGGTCAGGCCGACAGGCGCTGTTCCGGCACGGTGCCGGGCAGATCGCCCATGAGCGGCCAGTTGCGGTCCTGTTCGGAGATTTCGGTGATGGCCAGCGGCCAGGCGATGCCGAAGGCGGGGTCGTCGAAGCGCATGCCCTTCGCGGCCGCCGGCGTGTAGAAGGCCGAGGTCATGTAGTGCATCTCGGTGTCGGGCTGCAGGGTCTGGTAGCCATGCGCGCAGCCCTCCGGCAGATAGAGCATGCGGCCGTTGTCCCCGCTCAGCTCGACGCCGTGCCAGTTGCCATAGCTCGGCGATTCCGGCCGCAGGTCCAGCACCACGTCGAACATCGCCCCGCGCGTGCAGCGCACCAGCTTGGCTTCCCTGGCCGGCGCCTCCTGGAAATGCATGCCGCGGACCGTCCCGCGCTTCGTGCTGAAGCCCAGATTGGCCTGAACCGGATCGAAGACGATGCCGTGCTCGGCGAATTCCTTAAGGCACCAGGCCCGCATGAAGCGGCCCCGTGCATCGGCATGCGGAGCGGGATCGATGACTACCGCCCCCGGAATATTCGTCTTCGCGAAGTGCATCCCCAGCCCTCGAAAATCAGGCCCTGTACCTGATTAATGGCGGGAGCATTGCGGTGTTCCGGCGCGAAAGCTCTGCGTAGCCACGCATCTTCTTGGAGCGCCCGGAGAAGCTTTCGCTCGCTCAGACGGAGGCGGATGCTTTTGCAGCGCGGAAGAGATCGAGATACAGCGCCTTCTCGCCGGCGATGAGCAGAAGCGCCGACAGATAGGCTGCCCCGAACGAGCCGACATCCAGCAGCAATCGCAGGACCGGCGCCATCGACGGCGGGCACAGGCTGTGCACGCCGAAGCCGACGAGCGCCGCGATCGCGCACGCGGCCAGCGGGCTCATCAGCGCTCCGGCGAACTCCCGGACACGCACGCCGGTGCCGTGAAGCGCCCAGATCGTGATCGGAATCACCTTGAGCACCATCACAGACGAATAGGCCAGCGCGACGCCGTGCGGGCCATAGGGCAGTCCGATCGCGATGCCGGCGACCATGAACGAGGCGGAGAACAGCCCGATATGGACGCCGCGGCGGATCAGGCCGAGAGCATTGAGCAGCCAGCCGAGCGGGCTGGAGATCGCGAAGACCAGCATCGTCGGCGCCAAGGTCCGGAAGATCTCGATGGCGCTCGTCCATTTCGGGCCCAGCACCACCAGGATCACGTCATCGGCGAAGAGCCCGCACACGACCGTCAGCGGCAAGGTCAGCGTCACCACCAGGGAATAGCCCTTCAGGAAGTAGCGGCGCAGACGGTCGAGGTCTCCCCGCGTCCGCGACAGCGCGGCGAAGGCGACCTCGCCGATGGTGATGTTGAGATTCTCGGTGGGGAAATTGATCAGGTAGAAGGCCCGGCTATAGAGGCCGGTCGCCTCCGTTCCCCAGACGCGGCCAAGCAGAAGCTTGTCGGTGTTGATGGTGATGTAGGACAGGAAGCCGGTGAGCGTCGTGCCGCCGCCGAACCGCAGCATGGAACGCAGCCCCGGGACCATCCTCGGCCGACCCGGCATCCAGCCCGCCGACAGCCACAGGCCGACGGTCGTGGCCAACGGCAAGGTGATCGTCATCGAAACGATCGCCCAATAGCCATAGCCGGCCACCGCCATTCCGACCGAGACGGCCGTTGCGACCACCAGCGCACAGATGTCGATCTTCGCGGATGTCCCGAAGGCGAGCCTCCTCTGGAGCAGCGCCCCGTGCTGCACACCCGCCGCGGTGATCAGGAAGGTGAAGGCGATGACGTCCATGATGGCGAGGAGACGCGGCTCGCGGTAGAAGGCGCTGACCATCGGGGCGGCCACGATGGCCAGCAGCGTCAGCAGGGCACCGAAGGAGAGATTGAGCCAGAACAACGCCGAGGATTCGGCCTCGCTCAGCGAGTCCCGCTGGATCGCCGCCTGGAACAGGCCGAAACAGCCGAACATGTTCAGCACGCCGGTAAAGGCCGTCACCATGGTGACCAGCCCGTAATCCTCCGGGGTCAGCAGGCGGCCGAGCACCATCAGGGCCATGATCCGGATGGCGAAACCGAGACCGCGCGATCCGACATTGATGAGTCCGGCGCGAACGGTTCTGCTCTTGAGGTCCTGCATGGCGATCTCGACAGCCGGTCAGAGCATCAGCTTGCGGGCGTAGAACGCCTCCGCATACCCGCTCGGTGCATTGCATTCCATTCCGCGCAACCGCATCAGCGCCATGAAGGTCGCGCGGTCGAACCAGTGCTTCTGGCGCTGGGACTCGAACGCCTCGAGGATGATGTCGACCTTCCTCTGGCAAGTGTCGTTCGAGAGCGCGTTGAAGACTCCGGGCTGGCCGAGATCGCCGTCATATTTCGGAATCTCGTATTCCAGGATCAGATGGCTGCGAAAGGTGTTCCAGGTCAGCTCCGCGATCAGCCGGTGGTCCTGATGCGAATCATGCCGGTTGTGCGTGAAGATGATGTCCGGAGACACGTCCCGCTTCAGCTCCTCGAAGACGTTCTTGATCTCGGCACCGACGAAAGGCATGTATCCGTCCCGGAAGTCCTTCAGCATGAGCCGCTTCATCCGGGCGGGATCGACGAAGTGTCGGGCGGCGCTCGCCGCTTCCGCCGCACGCACGCCGTTGGCGCTGAAGACGACCCAGTGGAACACGGCATCCGGATGGTCCGCCGCGATCTGGAGCACCGTGCCGCCACAGCCGATCTCGATATCGTCGGAGTGGCAGCCCAGGCAGAGGATCTGCAGCGGGGACGAGCGGGTCCCGTCCGGCTTGAGTCGCAGCATGGTCAGGCCACCTGCGTCATCGCCGAGGCGGCTTTTGCCATCGCCGGATACGACACGCTGGCGCAGTCCTTCCACACCTTCCAGGGCGGGTTGGTGTCGTTGAGTTCTTCCAGCCGCTGCTTGTCCTTGAACGTGTCCATGCACTGCCAGAAGCCGGTGCACTTGTGCGCCAGCAGCGCCTGGCGCTCGATCAGCCGGGCAAACGGTTCCCGCACCAGCTCGTCGCCGGGGTTGATGTAGTCGAAGATCGTGTGGCGGAAGACGAAGAAGCCGCCGTTGATCCAGATGTCCGAATGGCTCAGCGCCGCGACCTCGGCGACCTTGCCGTCCGATGTCGTCCTGACCATGTCGAAGCTCGCCGTGGGCTGCACCAGCAGCAGCGAGCCGACTGCGTCGCTCCGCTCCAGCTCGCCGATCATGGTCGGCAGGTGCAGGTCGCTGAGGCCGTCGCCGTAGTTCGCGAGGAAGTACTCCTCGCCCTGCAGATAGGGCTCGACGGCCTTCAGGCGCTCGCCGATCGTCGCATGCAGGCCGGTCTCGACGAAGGTGATCGTCCAGTCGTCGCTGTCCCGGTTGATGAAGTCGATCTTGCGCCCGCCGCGAGACCAGACGAAGTCGTTCGAGATCGACTCGTCATACTTCAGGAAATAGTCCTTGATCGCGCCGCCCTTGTGGCCGAGGCACAGGATGAAGTCCTTGTGGCCGAAATGGGCGTAGTACTTCATCAGATGCCAGAGGATCGGACGCGAGCCGATCTGCACCATCGGTTTCGGGACGTCGTCGACATAGCCCCGCAGCCGCATGCCCATGCCGCCGCAAAAGAGTACGACCTTCATGATGCTCTCCCTCTGCAAATCGCCGCCTGCAGGCGAGGCGGCCTGTCTCAGAATGCCGCCAGAGCCTTCGGCTCCGCCGCGCCGTCGTCGCGATAACGTTTCATGGTCGCTTCATCGGCCATGTTGAGGATCGTCCCGACTACCTTGAACCGGGCCTGGCCCGCCGACTGGAAGGCCTGCCGGACGAGTTCCGACCGGGTCTCGCCCCATTTCGTCACCAGCACGAAGCCATCCAGCGCGTCCGCGGCGGCTCGCACCTGCGGGCCGGCGACCAGTGACGGCATGTCGACGATGACGGCGTCGTAGGAGACTTCCGCGGCGCCGAGGACGTCCTGCAGAAGCCGCCGCGGCATCAGCCGGTCGCCGCTGCCCAGGCGCTCGGCCAGGGGGAGAACGTCCAGTCCGGGCTGGATGCTCGCGATACCGTCGAGCACGTCTGCCGGCGGATGCCGTCCCGCGACCGGCGGATTCTGCGACAGGCTCGCGACCCAGCGCGAGAGGGCCGGGTTTTCCGGCACCGCGTCGACGAGCAGCACGCGCTTTCCGGCGGCCGCCACGGTCTGCGCCAGGCTGATGGCGAGTGTCGTCGCGCCCTCTCCGGGCATGGTGGACGTGACGCCGACCGCCTGGAAGCCGCCGGGAGCGACGTCCTGCATCATGGCGGCCATGCGCCGCAGCACCGGCCGCCCCGATGCGATCAGGCGACGGGCCGAAGCGTCCTCCTGCCAGGCACTGACCCCGCGGAAGCGCGGCACCGTGCCGAGGCACTCCAGACCCAGGACGTATTCCATCTGCCGCTCGCTGCGGACCGTGTCGTCGATGGCATCGAGCAGAAGAGCGAGTGCGGCGGCCGCAGCCAGCCCGGAGAGGGCTGCAGCGACGAGAACGAGCGCAGCCGGAAGGCCATCCTTCCTCACCGGCGGTTCAGCCTCCGAGATGACCTGGGCGCTGGGTCCAAGGCTCTGATAGATCTCGCGCAGCGTCGGCGCCTTGGAGGACGCGGCATCGGAAGCCCGGGCGCGCTCCTGGAGATAGGTCTGCACCACCGTGTTGACGATGCGCGCCGCCTTTTGCGGATCGACGCCCGCGAAGCTCACGGTGACCATATGGCTGGTTCCGACCTGGCGGACGCCGAGCCTGCTGCGCAAGCTTTCCAGGGCGGCGCGAAAGGCGGGGCTGTTCACGGCACCCTGTGCGGCTCCGCTCTCCCCGGCCACGGCAGGGGGCGGCGCGGCCCCCGCGAATTCGGAATCGCGTGCAAGCTTCAGCGCCTCAACGACCTTGCCCAGAACATTTCCCGATCGAAGCAGCTCGATCTGGTTCTGGACCATCGGAAGATCGGCCCGGCCGGGCAGAATCGCCTGATCCGGTCCCGTCAGGACCTGCCGGATATAGATCAACAGCTGGCTCGAGGCCGTGTAGGTCGCAGGCCGCAACTGCGTGTAGAGCGCGGCGAGCGCCAAGCCTGCCAGGGCTCCGATCGCTAGCAGCCGCTTGCGGTTGCGAAGGCTTCCCAGGCCGAAGGAGGGACGTGGCCGCACTTCGATGCGGCTCTCGAACGTGTCCGTGCCGGGAATGATCTGCGGGCGGCTTCTCGTGTCCATCATGCACTTCAATCAAAGGGGACCCCGTCGCCGGGCATCCGGTTCGGCTCGACAGACTTGCTCAAAGGGGACGCCGGGCCGCCGGAGCGGCCCTGTCGGGTTGAGACCAGATCACTGGCGCCCGCCCCCACCCGGCGGCTGGCGCCTGCAGTGGCCTTCACAGAGCAAACGCAGGGTGATCTGCCGCCGTTCCTGCGCCCGAGCTCGCGCTTGTCTCGATCGCCTCCGGGGGTCTCCGGATAAGCGACAACCCGCCGTGCCGGCAGGGATATCGGCGCCCTCGCGTCGGTGGTGGGCGGACTGGCGTCAGGCGCGTCTTCGCGCACCCTGGGGAGCCGCCATGCGCTCCCGCTCCAGCCAGGCGCAGATCGTCCCCATCACGAACCAGAAGTACCAGTTGAAGGACAGGTAGAAATGCATGTTGTCCGAATAGGACTCGAGCACATAGGCCAGCAGCAGGCAGGAGATGATCAGGATGCCGGGAGGATCGCGGCGCCATCCCCGCAGCAGCCGCCAGGCGACAGAGCCGAGCAGCCAGACCAGCGCGAGCGCGCCCGGAAGCCCCAACTCAAAGCTCATCTGCAGATAGAAGTTGTGACCGTCGATGCCTTGCGGGCCGACCAGCGCAAAGAAATGCGGTGTCGAGGGCTTGAACGACTCCAGGCCGTGGCCGAGGAGCGGTCGCTCCAGCACTTGCGGAATCGCTGATTCCCACAAAGCCTGCCGCCAGACATAGGAATTCAGCCGTGTGGTGTCGTTGAGCTGCGAGAAGCTGTCGACCTCCGTCGCCGCCGTGATGTCGGTCAACCGGTCCAGCAGGCTCGGATTCGCGACGAAGAGCAGCGGGACGAGCAGCAGGCCGGCGAGAAAGCGGCGGTCGATCCCAAACGCATAGACCAGAAACATCACCCCGCATGCGCCCCAGGCGCTGCGCGTCTTGGTGAGCAGCAGGAATGCGACCAGCAGAGGAATGTATAGCGTGACCAGCAGGCGCAGCCGCGGCGAAGCCCGAACGATGTCCGACGCCCTGACGTAGAGGGCCAGGCCCAGCACCAGCACCAGATAGAAGGCGTAGATGTTCGGATGGGAGAAGGTGCTCTGCAGCCGGAACTCCTCCAGGTCGGAAATCCCGCGCGCGATGTCGACGAAGGCATAGAGCGACGGCGGGATCGACGACGCGATCACCAGCAGGACGAGGCGGGAGACGTCGCGTGTCGAGCGCAGGATGAAGAACGGCATCGCGAAGAAGGCCCAGTAGGACAGCATGACGAAGGCGAGCCGCGCCGCCGCCTTGAAGTCCGGGGCGTAGAGCGTCGAGCTGAAGGCCATCAGCAGGAACGGCCCCAGATCGCGAGGACAGGGAATGGCGCCTTCAGCGGCGCCTGCAGGAGGAAGAAGCCGGCCACCGCTATCGCGAGCACGTTGAAGAGGGCGCCGACCCCCATCCCTCCGCCGGAATCGCCTCCCAGCGCATTGAAGACCGGATCCGCCGAAGCCCGGACCAGCAGGACGGCGAAGACGATGCCGCGCAGCACGCGCCAGATCGCCTCAACATTGGCGGCGCGAACCGAGCAGCTCGCCCGGCCGCGATCAGGGGCCGACCGCGCCATGTCGCCGGAGAGGGTATCGATCGCGTCCGACGCGAACCTCATGCTCCAAGCTCCCTTGCCGTGATCCGGGCCTCGCGAAGAGGCCTGCCCGCACCATTCGCCTCGCGGATCGGTTGCAGCCAGGGCTCGACCTCCTGGCGCCATTGCAGCGGAACCGCCCCGGCCGCCCGGGACTGGCCCAGCCGGTCCAGCAGGCGCGGCGCGGCGAGCGCGCCGGCTGCGCGCGGCAGCTCGCGCCAGCGGCCGTGCCTGAAGGCCAGCCCGGCAAAGATGGCCGCGGCCGGCAGGCGCGCGCCCGCTCGCAGCAATTGCCTCGCGAGATAGCGCTCGTGCCCCGCCTCGTCGGATGTAACGCCATGAGCGGCCGCAAGAGCCGCATAGCGCTCGGCGATGGTCAGCCTACCGGCCCGCATCGGATGGACGTTCATCGACAGCGACTGCCGGCCCAGCCGATAGGCGATCAATGGCCGGTCGACCGCGGCCAGCGGCGAATGCAGCGCCAGCCTGATCCAGAGGTCCCAATCCTCCGAGCCGCGCAGCCCCGGATCGAACCCGCCGACATCCCTCAGCACGCCGCGTTCGGCGATGACGCTGGACCCCGTCGGAATCCGATTGCTTTGCAGCAGGCGCGCCAGCACGTCCCCGCCTTCGACATGGTGATGGCCGATGATCCCCAGATCCTCGTCGACGACGGCAACGCCCGTGCAGGACCATCTTTCCGAGCCGGCGCGCATCGCGGCGAGCTGAAGCCTCAACTTGTCAGGCGCCCAGAGATCGTCATCGTCGCAGAATGCGATCCAGCGCCCACCCGCATGGGCGATGCCCGCATTCCGCGCCGCCGAGATGAAGCGGGGTTCGGCGTGACGGACCACCTTGACCCGCGTGTCAGTCGCGG
Organism: Allobosea sp. 67-29; assembly: GCF_001898115.1. GTDB lineage: Bacteria > Pseudomonadota > Alphaproteobacteria > Rhizobiales > Beijerinckiaceae > Allobosea. Next base: position 264,642 of record NZ_MKSQ01000026.1, read on the forward strand.
CAAGGCCGGCGAGCCAGGCTTCGGTACCGTCGCTCGAGCCGTCATCGACCACCACGAGCTCGATCGCCACACCCTGTTGGCGCAGGATCGCATTGACCGCCTGCGGCAGGATCCGCCTGCGGTTGTGCGTCGGCACCACGACGGAAACATCGATCATGCGCGGCCCCTCGCCCGTATCGCCGCCAGCCCCCGCATCGTCAGTGCTTGACCCAGCCGGAATGCCCGGACCGCAGCGTGACGACCTCGCCCAGCCGCATCGCCCGTCCTCCGGCGAAGGCTGCATCATAGGCGGCGACCGGCTCAGCCAGCTCCGCATCGGGCTCGATCGTGGCCTGCATCTGACGCGAGCTCGCCGCGAACAGGCTCGCCAGCTTCCGGCACTCGCGGGCGATGTCGTGCCGTTCCAGGACATGGTCTCGCCCCGTCGCGCCCATGGCCCAGATCACGGAATCCGGCGCCTGCAGGCATTGCTTGATCGCGCTCGCCAGCCGGTCGACATCCCCGGCCGGAACGAGCCAGCCGCAATCGCGCTCCGCGACCAGCTCCGGAATGCCAGCGACATAGGTCGTGATGACGGGACGACCGAGGGCGAGTGCTTCCATCAGGACGACCGGCAGCCCCTCGGCGAAGCTCGGCAGGACCAGTGCCCTTGCCTCGCGGATGGCGGCGCGCACCTCCGCATTGCTCATCCAGCCTGCCAGTTCGACATGCTGCTCGAGGCCGAGCTCGCGGATGGCCCGTTCGAGCTGGGGCCGCATCGGGCCGTCGCCGGCAACCGTGAGCTTGAACGGCACGCCCTGCCCCGCCAGCGTCCCGAGAGCACGAAGCAGGATCAGCTGGCCCTTTTGCTCGCTGAGGCGGCCCACCGTCACGAGCCGGGCCTTCGGAATGATCTTCGAAGGCGCGGCGCTGAGGAAGTCGGCATCCAGGCCGCAGCGCACGAGCTTGATCTTCGGCCAGTCCCCGGAAGGTATCCAGCGGCAAAGCTGGCTACCTGTGAACGAGCTGATCACGCAGACGAAGGCGGCGAGCCTCACTTTGGTGGGCAGGCCAAGATATTCGGGCCGGTCGAACTCGTCGGGCCCGTGCACCGTGAAACTGTAGGGCACGCCGGTCAGAAGGTGGGTCAGCATCGCGACCTCGGCGCCGTTCGTCCCGAAATGCGCGTGGATATGCTCGACGCCTTCGTCGCCGACCCAGCCCGCCAGGACGAGCGCTTCCGCGAGATAGGCGAGGTGAAGCAGCGGCGGGCGGCTCGATCGCCGCATCATCCCGATGGCGGCCAGCGTCGCGCTCGCCAGCTTCCGTGGGCTCCGCATCAGGGCGCGCCCGAGGGCGACGGCGAACTTCGCCTTGCCGCCCTCGAGCAGGTAGCGCGTGCGGGCCTGCTCGGCGATATCGTCGGGATCGACCAGTTGCCGGTCCCGCCCCCGCAGCGAGACGCGCAGGACCGAAATCCCGTTCCGCTCGAGTTCGACGATCTCGCGCCGGATGAAGGTGTGCGAGACGGCAGGATATTCGGAGGCGAAGTAGCAGACACGCATCGGACTACCTTTCCGGTCAATAGGCGTTGATGCGCGCGCGCTTCGAGAAAGCGGTCCTGACCAGGATCTTCAGGTCGAAGAAGAACGACCAGTTGTCGACATAGTAGAGGTCGTGCTCGATGCGCTGCTGCATCTTCTCGAAGGTATCGGTTTCCCCGCGCAGGCCATTCACCTGCGCCCAGCCGGTCATGCCGGGCTTGACGTTGTGACGCCGGAACATCCTGCGGATCTGGTCGGCAAACATCTGGTTGTGGGCCAGCGCGTGCGGCCGCGGCCCGACCAGCGACATCTCCCCGCGCAGCACGTTCAAGAGCTGCGGCAGTTCGTCGATGTTCGTCCGCCGCAGGACCCGGCCCACGCGCGTCACGCGCGGATCGTCGCGGACGGCCTGGCGAAACCCGGTGCGCGCATCATCCATGCAGTGCATGCTGCGGAATTTCAGCACCTGGATCGGCTGGTTGTTGAAGCCGAGGCGCGTCTGGCGGAACAGCGCCGGCCCGCGCGACTCGAGCCGGATCAACGCCGCGACCACGACGAACAGCGGCCAGAGCGTCATCAGCAGCACCGAGGCGCCCGCGACGTCGAAGGCCCGCTTGAGGAAGCGGTCCCGCAGCGAACACGGCCCGCAGAACAGCTCGAGCACCCGCAAATGGCCGTAGGTACCGATGCGGCTGCGGCGCATGAGTTCGGCCAGTTCGATCGGCAGGAGCTGGATGCGGACCGGAAGTTCCGACAATGTCTCGACGGCATGCGAGACCACCTGCATGTTGTCGGAGCCGAACAGGATCAGCACGGCATCGATCGGGAGCGCTCGGCACTCCTGCCGGATGGCCAAAAGCTGCTGCTCGAGGGCTGCGCCTTCCGCGTCGTCCTCGGACACGGACGGGAAATCGTACCACCGCAGGATATGCTCGTAGCGCGCCGCCAGCCGGGCTCGGACATGCCCGACGCCACGCGCGCCGGGCATGACGAGCACGACCATGCTCTCGCGATGCCATTGCTCCTGCCAGCGAACGCGGTCGACGACCTGCCAGAGGCCGGCCCTGACGGCGACCTGCGCCAGCAGGGTCGAAAGCCATTGCGCGAGGAACGTCCCGCGGGAATAGCCCTGCAGGCTGTTGGCGAGATAGGCGAAGGTCAGAAGCGCGACGAAGGAAAGGGCGAGCGCAGCGACGCCGCGCGAACAGCTGTGCTCGTTCCATTGCGGACCCAGCAGGTCATACTGGTTGTCGGCAATGCACAGGGCGACGTACAGCGCCGCCACCCCGACCGATGCCAGCGCATAGTCCGCCCGGAAGAAGACCACGCCGTAAGCCACGGCCGAGTAAGCGAGAAACGCTGCATAGGCGCAGGCCGCGATGACGATCATCTCGGTCGTGGCCACGACGACCGTCCAGAAAAACTGTGTTCCACGCGTCAGGGAGACCGTGGCAAGATGTCGCTCGCGAGGGGAAATAGCATTGGTCGACATGGGCTCATCGAATGCTGTCGCGGTTGAGCGAAATGATCGATCGTGACGACAGATTAATGCTTCTCGGCAGCCTCAAGTTCTTCTCGACCTATCTATGATGCGTCCGGCAGCCTCGATCTGAAGATATTCCCCGATGAAATGCGCAACCTGTTGCGCATTTCGGCACTCCCCCGGCTAACCGAATTTGCGTCTCCGTCGTTTCAACTGATCCATGCCGCAACGGCATGGTCCACGACAACGCTCGAAAGCTCCGTCCCTCGAACAAATCAACCGCCTCGGCATTGAATTTTCAGAACGGCACGTGACCTGGCTGCGGCTCGCACCGCAACACGGCGTCTCGACCGGCATCGTCGCCTCCTGTCTCCTTGCCCGAGGGATTTTTGATGCCACCAGACACAGCACTTCCCCATACGGCTGAAGCGGCGCAGCCTGGCCGGGTCCAGATCCTGAACGGCCGGTTCGACAAACTCTCCATGGATCAGACCGTAGAAGAGCTCATCCAGGCGGTCCGCACCGGTGAACGCGGCATCCTGTCGACCGTCAACGTGGCGATCCTGATGATGATGCGCTCCAGCCCCCGGCTGCAGCGCTTCATCGATGCATCGCGCTGGACGGTGGCCGATGGCCAGCCGCTCGTGTGGGCCTCGCATCTCTGGCAGCAGCCCCTGCCTGAGCGTGTCGCGGGCATCGATCTGATCGACAGACTCTGCGCCCGCGCCGTGCAGGAAGGTATCGGAGTCTATTTTCTCGGCGCCGAGAGTGACATCGTCCGCTCGGCCGTTGGCATTCTCCAGGCCCGCCACCGCGGCCTCGACGTCCGTGGCTATGCCGACGGCTATTTCCGGCCGGACCAGGCGCCGGCACGGGCACGGGCCGTCGCCGAAAGCGGAGCCGGGTTGCTGTTCGTCGCAATGGGCGTGCCCCGGCAGGAGCACTTCATCGAGGAGCAGTGGGACAATCTCGGGGCGCAGGTCGTCGTTGGCGTCGGCGGCAGCCTCGACGTGATCACGGGCCGCCGAAAGCGGGCTCCCGCATTCGTCCAGCGCGCCGGGCTCGAATGGGCTTATCGCCTCGCCCAGGAACCGCGTCGCCTTTTCAGGCGCTACCTGGTCACGAACTCGCAGTTCCTCGGGCTGATCTCGTGGAGCGCGATCGCCCAGGTCTCGCGCGCCCGACGCGCAGCCCCGCGGCCTTGAGCGAGGTGGAAATGGCTTCCCGCAAACGCATTCTCGTCGTGATGGGCACGCGCCCCGAGGCGATCAAGCTCGCACCGCTCATCCTGAAGGCGAAGGCCGATCCCGACCGCTTCGAGGTCCTGGCGGTACGGACCAGTCAGCATCGCGAAATGCTCGATCAGGTGGTGACCTATTTCGACCTGCCGATCCTCGCCGACCTGAACGTCATGCGAAAGGATCAGGGCCTCACCCATGTGACGACCGCGGTACTTCAGGGTCTGCAGCAGGTGATCGCCAGCGTACACCCCGATGTGGTCGTCGTGCAGGGCGACACCACGACGAGTTTCGTCGGCGCCCTGGCAGCCTTCTACGAAAACGTCCCCGTGGCGCATGTCGAGGCCGGCCTCAGGACCTATGACAAGCAGGCCCCCTTCCCGGAGGAGGTCTACCGTCGGCTGACCACCGTCATCGCCGATTTTCATTTTGCGCCGACCGAGACCGCCAGGTTAAACCTGCTGAAGGAGAACGTGCCGGCTGGGACGATCTGGGTCACCGGAAACACCGCGATCGACGCCTTGCTGCTGACGCTCGCCAAGGCCACGCCGGAGCCGTCTCGCGAGAAGGCCCCGACCCTCCTCCTGACCACCCATCGCCGCGAGAATCATGGCGAGCCGATGCAGCGGATCTGCGAAGCCGTCCTGATCTTGCTGAAGGGCTTCCCGGAGCTGCGGGTCGTCTGCCCCGTCCATCTCAGCCCGCGCGTGCGCCAGGTCGTCGAACCGATGCTCGGCTCGCATCCCCGCGTCTCGCTGGTTGAGCCTCTCGGCTACGAGGATTTCGTGCTGGCGATGAACGACGCCCATATCATCCTGTCCGATTCGGGCGGAGTCCAGGAGGAGGCACCGGCGCTCGGAAAGCCGGTCCTCGTGCTGCGCGACAGCACGGAGCGCCCGGAGGCCGTCGAAGCCGGCACCGCGCGCCTGGTCGGCACCGAGGTGGCCGCCATCGTCTCGGCATGCCGGGAACTGCTGACGAACCCGGCTGCCTATCGCGCCATGGCGCAGGCCCGCAACCCGTTTGGCGACGGCCACGCCTCCGAACAGATCCTCGACGTTCTCGCCCGGTCGCTGGACAGCACCACGCGGCATGAACCGGCCGCGCCAGCAGCCACACCGGCGAGCGCCCCGCCCGTGCGGAAGCGGCCGCGCGAGCCGGCGCTGCAGGTGGCGATGGCGGCGGATGCCACGACGCGGCTCTCCTCCGCCGCGCCGAATCCCGGATCGACGTGACGACCATGACTGCGGCGGTCACCCTTGTGCTGCTCGGCGCCTGTTTCCTCGCAGCGATCCCGGTCGCCTTCCTGGCTGTACAGATTGCGGCAAGCCTTCTTCCCCGGAGGCCGCTCCCGTCGCCTGAAACGATCCGCCCACGATTCGCGGTGATCATGCCCGCCCATGACGAGGAGGCGGTCATCGCCCGCAGCATCTCGACGATCATGCCGCAGCTGGGGCCGGCCGGGCGGCTGCTGGTGGTCGCCGACAATTGTTCGGACGCCACGGCGGGGGTCGCCGCTCGGGCCGGCGCCGAGGTCACGATCCGGCAGGATCTCACGCGCATCGGGAAGGGGTATGCGCTGGCTCACGGCATCAAGGCACTTGCCTCGGATCCACCGGAGGTCGTCATCGTCATCGATGCCGATTGCGACGCGATGCCGGGCTCGCTCGCCCTTCTGGCCGGGCGCTGCCTGGCGGGCAACCGCCCTGCGCAGGCGCGTTACACCATGCTGGCCCCGGCCTGCCCCAATGCGGCCGACAAGGTTTCGCGGCTGGCCTGGACGATCAAGACCTTCGTGCGCCCTCTCGGCTCCGCCAGACTCGGCTGGCCATGCCAGTTGATGGGTTCGGGTATGGCCCTGCCCTATGCGTTCCTGGACAGGCTGGACCTCGCGACGGGTCATCTCGCGGAGGACCAGAAGCTCGGCGCCGATTTCGCCGTGGCCGGCAAGGCGCCGCAGTTCTGCCCTGATGCCGAGATCGTCAGCCGGCTGCCGCAAGGTGAAACGGGCAAGCGCCAGCAGCGCACGAGGTGGGAGCACGGCCACCTCGCGATCATCGGTGAATTCTGCTTTCCCCTGGCCGCGCGCGCGATCGCGCAGCGCAGCCCGCACCTTCTCGCCTTCATGCTTGATCTGTGCGTGCCGCCGCTGACGCTGCTGGCGATGGCCTTGCTGCTGATCGCCGTCCTCGGCTTCGCCTGGTTCGTCGGCACCGGGGCGACAGTCCCGCTCCTCGCCTCCGCGTTGCTGCTCGCCATCTTCGCGGCAACGATCGCGACCGCGTGGTGGCGCTTCGCCCGGGATGTGATCGCATGGCGCGAGCTGGCGGCAGGGCCGGCCTACTGCCTGCTCAAGCTGCCCTCCTATATCCGCTTCTTCATCCATCGCCGGATCGAGTGGGTTCGCACGGAACGATGAGGGCGGATGGCGCCAGCACGCGTCGCCGGCTCCACGTCGTTGCGACGGGCCGGTCGCGCAGGGGGCCGGCGCTCCGCGCTAGCGGGACGGTGTGGTTGCTGGCCCTGGCAGCGATCGGATACTTCACCGGCGCTCGGGCGGACGATGCCACGCCAATTGTCCCCGGCAGGGGCGTGAAGCCATTCGTTCTCGGCGATCGGCCCTTCACGGCGACCTCCTCATGGAACACGCCGATCGCTTCGAACGCCCGATTCGCACGGATCCGCTGGCCATCGCGCGCCTTGTTCGGCGTCGCCTGGAGCAGCTACTCCCCGGCTATCCATATCACCTCGGCCTTGGACCCGGTCGTCGCGGTCGACTACCCCGCGAGCTGGGGCAATCCTGCCGGCACGCTGCAGCTGCACCTCTCTGCCGATGTCGACGGCGCGCCGGGAACCGACGGCGAGGTCCTGGTGATCGATGGCGAGATCGTTCACAATTTCTGGCAGTTCAAGCGGCAAAGTACCGTCAAGGCGACGGCTCAATCCTATGCCGCAACGAATCTCCTGACGGGTGACGGCTGGGGCCGGGCCTCACCGTTTCTCGGGGCCGGCATCGTTGCGGCCGGCGCGAGCCAGCTGGCCGGCCTGCTGGTCCAGGCCGAGACCGATCGGGGCGAGATCGAGCATGCCCTGCAGATCGCGGTCGATGCGGCCTATGCCAAGCCGGGCCGCACCGGCGCGGCGATCAGCAGCGACGGCGGCAATCGGCATGGCCTGGTCCGGGAGGGTCAGCGCCTCGGTGTTCCCGCTGCCGTTCGGATGCCGCGGGGGCTGTCGCCGCTCGGGCAGAAGGTCTTTCGCGCCTATCAACGCTACGGCGCCTTCGTGATCGACGTCGCCGACGGCGTCACCAACCTGCGCGCCCAGTCCAATGCCTACGACGAAGCGACGATCGCGGCGCTGCAAGTCGATCTCGGCCGGATTTCCCGGCTGCTCCAGCGCGTCAAGAAGCCTTAGAGGCCGCCGACCGCGCCGGCCGATCACGCCCCGGCACCATCAGCCCGGCGCGTGCGACAAGCCGACTTTCCACGCCCTTTAGAACCGCGAGAACCGCGCCGGCCGAGCGGGTCGGCCGGCATCATCTGATCTCCGTCAGCGGGGCAATTCTGTCGCCGCAGGTTCCAGCGTGACTCGGCCTTTTGGCGCGAATCCACCGAATGTCCACAGAGCGATACCAAGTAATTACTTGAAATATATGGTTAATTTTTTTTCTTAACAAATTTCCTTTGGCATCACAATCCAAACACGATATCCCACCACCCTCGTTTGTGGATGGGCCTACGATTCGCCGTTTGAGATGGCGATGACCCGTCATCCGGCCGCAAGTCGCGCAGCATGCCTGGCTATTCGCTGCGTTCTCGGCGGAATGGCGACTGATACCTGCCTGGCCTACCAATCTCGCCTTCTGCCTTCCTTTCGTATAATCTAAGGAACACAGGCATATGACCTCACTCGAAACTCGGCCATTTACTGCGTCTTCGAGTTGGAATACTCAAGTAGCGAGCGATGCAACCTTCACAAAACTTGGATGGCCTGCATCAACTGGATACAACTACAGCGTTGCATGGGATAGTTATTCTCCTTCCGTTTACGTTGCATCGCCTTCCGATCCACTCGTTCAAGTAACGTACCCGCCGGGTTGGGGTTATCCTGGCGGTACCGTCAGCGTTCATATGCCCGCGGCGGCAAACGGCGCGGCCGGAACCGATGGTGAGCTGATCGTCATCGACGGCGACGTCGCCTATAACTTCTGGCAGTTCAACCGGACGAGCACGACGACGGCTTCGGCCGCTTCGTTCGGCGCTGAAAACATCGTCACCGGCGACGGCTGGGGCAGCAAGTCGCCCTTCCTGAGCGCCGGGATCACCGCCGTCGGTGCGAGCCAGCTCGGCGGGCTCCTGGTCAAGGACGAGATCAACGACGGCTCGATCGACCACGCGCTGCAGCTCGTCGTCGATTCCAAGCTGGTCCAGTCCGGAGCGGTCGGCCAGGCCATCTCCAGTGACGGCAGCAGCGGCTCGGGCATCGTCAAGGAAGGCCAGCTGCTTGCAATTCCGCCGGGTACGCCAATGCCGGCCGGGCTTTCTCCGCTGGGCCAGCAGGTGTTCAAGGCCATGCAGCAATACGGCGCCTATGTCGTCGACGTCGCCGGCGGCACGACCAATGTTCGCGCGCAGGCCAACGCCTTCGACGACGCGACGATGACCGCCCTGTGGCACGACATGGGCAGCATCACGCCCCTGCTCCAGGGCGTCAGCGGCGGCACGGCCTCCTCCGGTTCGGGAAGCACCGGCGGAACCACCGTGACGGACCCGCCGGCCACGAACCCGCCGGTCGCGACCAATCCGCCGACCACGACCGATCCGACGACGCCGACCACCCCCACGACGCCGACGACGCCGGCGACGGATACCACCAAGCCGACCTTGCAGTGGGTTGCGGCCAACGGCACCGGCCTGACCAACGGCAGCGGCACGGTCCATGCCGGCGATACGGTGAGCTTGACGCTCAAGTTCAGCGAGGCCGTCGCCGTCAGCGGCGCGCCGACTCTGTCGCTGAACGACAAGGGCACCGCCAAATACGTCAGCGGCGCCGGCACCGATACCCTGCAGTTCGAGTACACGGTTGCGGCGGGCCAGAACACCTCCGACCTGGCGATCAGCTCCTTCGGCCTGTCCGGGGTGAAGGATCTGGCCGGTAATGCCCTGAATCTCTCGGGTGCCCCGCGCCAGCCGGCCGGCACCCTCGTGGTCGACACCAGGACCACCTCGCGGGACACGACCGCCCCGAAGGTGCAGTGGATCGCTACGAGCGGGAACAACATCACCAATGGCGGTGGCACCGTCGCTGCCGGCGACACCGTCCGCCTGTCGGTCAACTTCAACGAGGTGATGACGGTCAACGGAGCGCCGACGCTGTCGCTCAACAGCAAGGGCACCGCCACCTATGTCGGCGGAGCCGGGACGAACACCCTGCAGTTCGACTACGTGGTGAAGGCCGGCGAGAGCGCCTCCGATCTCGAGGTGTCTGGTTACAAGCTGACCGGCGTCACGGATCAGGCAGGCAATGCCGTCAACGTCGCCGGCGCGCCGCACCAGCCGGGTGGGACGCTGGCCGTCGGCGGGGCCCTGTCGCAGCAGCCGGTGGTCAGCGCCGACGCGCCCGTGGTCCAGTGGGTCGCGGTATCCGGGTCGAACATCCGCAACGGGCACGGCACGGTCGGTGTGGGCGACACCGTCTGGCTCTCCGTCAACTTCGACGAGGCGATGTCGGTGAATGGCGCGCCGACGCTGTCCCTGAGCAGCGGCGGCACCGCCAACTATGTCAGCGGTGCCGGCACCAACACCTTGCAGTTCAAGTATGTGGTGGGAGCAGGCGACAACGCGCCCGATCTCGAGATCTCCGGATACAACCTGCAGGGTGTCGCCGACCGGACGGGCAACGCGGTCAACCTCGACGGCGCGCCTCATCAGCCCGGTGGCGTGCTGACCATCGCCACGGCGACGCCGGCCGTCGCCACGGCATCGAGCCAGTTGACCGCCACGCTGCTGTCTCCGGCGGCCGATCTGGTGGTGCCTGCGGCTGCCACCGCCGCTTCGCCGGCGACGTCGAGCAACTGGCTCTCCGGCCAGGGGACCGACCTGTCGTTCGGGAACCGCAAGACGGTCGGCTTCCCGGGCTCCCAGGATGCCGGCACGGCCGCGCCTTCGCAGGGGTCGGCGATGTCGAAGCTCGCACTGCTCGATCAGTACGCGGCGTCGAGTTTCGCCACCTCTGCATCGACCTCGACCGGGTCGGCTCAGGGGTGGTGGAACAACCCTGCCCAGACGCTCGCGAAGCCGCAGGCCTGAGGCCGGCGCCGGTCCGGCGGTGCGCCATATCGCGCCGCCCGGCCGCTGCACAGCCTCGAGCGTCCGACGTTCAAACTAGCCGTGCGCGTGGGGGTATCTCCACGCGCCCGTCTCCCACATCATCATTCCGGGGCCGTGACGGTTGGAAAATCCCGATAACGATACCCATCCCATCGCTGACGATGGCCTGGTCGCGCTTTTGTTCATCCTGCGCAGCCAGGGCGTCAGCGTTCTTCCAGAGCAGATCCAGCACCAGTTTCCCGGCTGCCCGATCGGGGTGTCCGAGATGGTGCGGTGCGCCAAGGGCCTGGGGCTCAAGGCCAGGGCGATCACTTCGACCTGGGAACGGCTGGCCGGCACGCCGCTGCCGGTGATCGCGGCGCTGCGCGACGGCGGCTTCCTGGTGCTCGGCCGCTGCGGCGACGATCGAATCCTCGTCCAGGCGCCCAATGCCCCGCGGCCGAGCATGATGTCGCGCGAGGAATTCGAGGCGGCCTGGGACGGCCGGCTCGTTCTGATGACCAAGCGGGCAACGCTGACCGATCTCGCCCGCCGGTTCGACATCACCTGGTTCATGGGCGCCATCCACAAGTACCGCCGGCTTCTCGGCGAAGTTCTAGTCGCGTCCTTCTTCCTCCAGCTCTTCGGGCTGGTTTCGCCGCTGTTCTTCCAGGTCGTCATCGACAAGGTGCTCGTGCATCGCAGCATGAGCACCCTGGACGTGCTGGTCATCGGGCTCGTGGCCATCGCCGTGTTCGAGGTCGTGCTGGGCGCCCTGCGGACCTATCTGTTCTCGCATACGACGAACCGGATCGACGTCGAGCTCGGGGCGCGCCTGTTCCGCCACCTGCTGGCCCTGCCGATCGGCTATTTCCAGGCTCGGCGCGTTGGTGATTCCGTCGCGCGCGTTCGCGAACTGGAGAACATACGCAACTTCCTGACCAGCTCGGGGCTGACGCTCGTCATCGATCTCTTCTTCACGGTCGTCTTTGTCGCGGCGCTGTTCTTCTACTCCCCGTTGCTGACCTGGATCGTCCTGGCCTCGCTGCCCGTCTATGTCGGGATCTCGGCGGGGGTAACGCCGCTCTTTCGCCGCTACCTCGACGACAAGTTCGCCCGCGGCGCCGAGAACCAGGCTTTTCTCGTCGAGAGCGTGACGGCGGTCGAGACGCTGAAGGCCATGGCGATCGAGCCGCAGATGCAGCAGCGCTGGGAGGAGCAGCTCGCCGCCTATGTCGCGGCCAGTTTCCGTGTCCTGAACCTGGGCAACATCGCCAGCCAGGCCGTGCAGCTCGTCAGCAAGCTGGTGACCGCGGCCATCCTGTATGTCGGCGCCAAGCTCGTGATCTCCGGCGGTCTCTCGGTCGGCGAGCTCGTTGCGTTCAACCTGCTGGCTGGCCGCGTCAGCGGTCCGGTCCTGCGGCTGGCGCAGATCTGGCAGGAGTTCCATCAGACCCGCCTGTCGATCGCGCGGCTCGGGGACATCCTCAACACCACGCCGGAGCCGTCCTACAACCCGAACCGGACGGCGCTGCCCTCGATCCGCGGCGACATCAGCTTCGAGCACGTCACCTTCCGTTACCGGATCGACGGCCCCGAGATCCTGCACAACATCAACCTGTCGATTCCCGCAGGGCAGATGATCGGCATCGTCGGTCCTTCGGGCTCCGGCAAGAGCACACTCGCCAAGCTCGCCCAGCGGCTCTACGTACCGGAGAACGGCCGCGTCCTGATCGACGGCGTCGACGTCGCCCAGATCGACCCGTCCTGGCTCCGGCGCCAGATCGGCGTCGTGCTGCAGGACAACATCCTGTTCAACCGCTCGATCCGCGACAACATCGCCCTAGCCGACCCCGCCCTGCCTGCGGACAAGGTGATCGCGGCGGCCAAGCTCGCGGGCGCGCACGACTTCATCCTCAAGCTGCCCGAGGGCTACGACACGATCGTCGGAGAGCGCGGCGGCAGCCTCTCTGGCGGGCAGCGCCAGCGGATCGCCATCGCCCGCGCGCTGGCGACTGATCCCCGCATCCTGATCTTCGACGAGGCGACGAGCGCGCTCGACTACGAGAGCGAGCACATCATCCAGCAGAACATGACGCAGATCGCCCGCTCGCGCACCGTGCTCATCATTGCGCACCGGTTGTCGACGTTGCGGATGGCGGATCGGATCGTCACCATCGAGAGCGGCCGCATCGTCGAGGACGGCACGCACGAGCAGTTGATGCGCAGGGGCGGCCGCTACGCCACGTTGCACCGGCTCCAGTCGGGCCTGCCGGAGGTCGCAGGCATGGCATCGGCTGCGGGCCAGGCGATGGCTCGCTCCGAAGCCCGGACCCTGCCTACGCTCGCCGGGCATCAGCCATCGAATCATTCACCGAGCCGCGGCCACGAGCCGCGTCGAGACGCCGTCGGATAATTGTTCGTTCCATTGTATCGGGGACAGATGTGCCGCGTTGGTTTCCTGAGAGGAAGCCCCGGCCAGTCAAGCGTCATGCAAGCGTTCACACACAACCAGTCCGGGCTTTTCGCTCTGGAGCTACTCCTGCGCCTTAGCGGCGCCACGATCACCGTCGAGGAATTGCGTCGGCATGTCGGCGAAGGCCCTGTCGGCATCGCCGAGATCCTGCGCGGCGCGCGAGCCTGCGGCTTCGCCGGCAGAGCCCAGCGGGTGCGCTGGGATAAGCTCGCCACATTGCAACTTCCCTGCATTGCGGGACTTCGCGACGGCGGTTTCCTGCTGCTGGGGAAAGCCAACGACGAGAAGGTTCTCGTCGTGTCGGCAAGCAGCCCGCGACCGGTGCTGATGACGCGGGAGGAGTTCGAGGCGGAATGGAATGGCCGCGTCATCGTCCTCGGACAGCCCGGCAAGGTGCTGGGCTTAATGCCCCGTTTCGACAACGCCATGACGGAACGCGCCCGCCAAGCCCTGTCGACGACGGCGCGCTGGAGCGCACAGAATACGCGCGCCGCGGTGACGGGCCTCGCGACGCGCTCCCAGGCGCTGCAGCAGGCGGTCATCACCCGATCCACCGATGAGAAGCGCCTGCGGGCGCTGGAGCTGGCCTTCCTGCCGGCCGCGCTTGAAATCGTGGAGACCCCGCCCTCGCCCCTGGGGCGGGTCATCGGCCTCAGCATCATCTCGATCTTCGCCGCTGCCCTTGCCTGGGCCTGCATCGGCACGGTGGACATCGTGGCCGTGGCTCCCGGCAAGATCGTTCCCAGCGACCGGACGAAGATGATCCAGCCGTTCGAAACCGGCGTTGTCCGCGCGATCAAGGTCCATGACGGCCAGAAGGTCCGGGCGGGAGACGTCCTTATCGATCTCGATACCACCGCCGTCGATGCCGAGCTCGGGCATCTGCAGGGGGACCTGATGGCCGCGCGCCTCGACATCGCCCGCCTGCAGGCGGCGATCGCCGGCAAGGACGACCCCGTCGCCGCCTTCGTGCCGCCCAAGGATGCGCCGCCCGACCTGCTCGAGGTCTATCGCGGCATGCTGGCAAGTCAGAGCAGCGAACAGAAGGCGAAGCTCGCCACAATCGATAGCCAGCTCGCGCAGAAGGTCGCCGAACGCGATACGATCCAGGCCTCGGTCGACAAGCTGAAATCCACCATCGTGCCGCTCCAGCAGCGCGTCGAGATCCGCGAGCAGCTCTACCAGAAGGAGCTCGGCTCCAAGGTCACCTATCTCGCCGAATTGCAGGACCTCGTCGGCCAGCGGCAGGACATCCTCGTCCAGGAGAAGCGCGGCAGCGAGACCAACGCCGCTGTCGCCGCGCTGACGGAGACGCGGGCGAAGACCGTCGCCGAATACGAACGCAGCCTGTTCGACGATCTGAGCAAGGCCCGGCAGAAAGCGGCTGGGCTCGAGCGCGACATCGTCAAGACCGCGCAACGCAAGAACCTGCAGAGGCTGACGGCGCCGGTCGACGGCATGGTCCAGCAGCTCGCTGTCCACACGGTCGGCGGCGTGGTGACGCCCGCGCAGACCCTCCTGTACATCGTTCCGGCGGAAGGCCGCCTGGAGATCGAAGCGATGGTCTCAAACCGCGATATCGGGTTCGTCAGCGCCGGCCAGGAAGCCGCGGTCAAGATCGACACCTTCAATTTCACCCGCTACGGCCTGCTTCGCGGGACCATCCTCAGCGTCTCGCAGGATGCGATCGCGCGCGACAAGGCTCCTGACGGCGCCGACAAGGCCGCGGGCGCGAGCAATGAAAGCAGCGAGCCGCGCGGCCGGGAGCTGCTCTATTCCGCCCGTATCTCGCTGGATCGGACCCAGCTTGCGATCGAGGACAAGCAGGTCAACCTGTCGCCGGGCATGGCGGTGACCGCCGAGATCAAGACCGGCCGGCGGCGCATCATCAGCTACCTGCTCTCCCCTCTCGCCCGCTACCAGCACGACAGCCTGCGCGAACGGTAGAAGCGTAGCCGGCTTCCCGTGCCGGCTCGCGAACTCGGGGCGCTCCGAACCGACGCAGCGTCGAACCCTCCGGGCCTTCCGCAGCGCAAGGCGCGGGAGGCTCGGAGCGGCTGGCCCAGGTGAAAGCTGAAGCGCGCGCCTTGACCAAGCCCGGCGAGGCGCGGGGCGCGAACGACTAGCGTCGCGGATTCGGGTTATGGCTGCTGACCATGACCGCGCGCGTGCGGCTGTCGAAGCCGATCTCGCTGACGCTGTCGATCGCGAGCAGCGCGGCGAGCCGCGCACGGGCGCGGTTGATCCGGCTCTTGATCGTGCCGGTCGTCGTCCGGCAAAGCATCGCGGTGTCCTCGTAGGACATTCCGGCCGCGCCCACGAGCATCAGCGCCTCGCGCTGATCGAATGGGATTTCCCTGAGAGCCCAGCAGAATTCCTTGTATTCGAGCTGGCCTTCCTGCTCCGGCGCCGCGCGCAGCGCCTCGGAATAGCAGCCGTCCGCATCCTCTACCTCATGCCGGCGCCTGCGCAGATCGGACAGATAGCAGTTGCGCAGGATCGTCGTCAGCCAGGCGCCGAGATTGGTGCCTGGGCGGAACGTGTGGATCTTGCTGATCGCCCGCAGAAGGGTCTCCTGGACGAGGTCGTCCGACCGGTCGGCACTGCGGCTGAGAGACATGGCGTAGGCACGCAATTGCGGCTCGAATTGCAGCATCTGCTGCTGGATGGAGAGCTCGCCGGCTCTCTCATCCCCCGGTTTGACGTCTCGGAAGGTCATTGTCGATCTCCCCCACTCAAATCCACCACACGAAACGGACGCTCGCTCGCAAGCGAGACAAGCCGGACGCAGCGCAGGGACGCGCCCGGCCGGCGACTACTGCTTCATCCCCGCCTGTGCCGCGATCCCGGCCTGCGTCAGGCTGGTCTGCGTGGTCAGGCTGGTCTGCTCGAGGGAACCGACGCCCAGCGAGCCGGGGAGAATGCTGCGCTGGACACGAAGCACGTCACCGGGCAGCAGCTCGGTGTGCTCGGTCGCGTCGATCGTCGACGCCTTTCCGTCCTGCATGCGCACGACGACCAGGCTGCGGGTCTCGATGGCGCCGTCGGAGACACCCACAAGGGTCGGGACCGTCACCTTGGCCTCGACCAGAAGGCTGCGGTTGGTATCGAACTTGACGCTGATGTCGTCGATGTCCATCCGGACCTTCTGCACCTCGGCGGTCAGCGTCGCATTCCGCTGGCTCTTGAGGTCGAAGATCCTCTGGTCGGCCAGCGTGATGTTCTGCCGCGAGCGCAGGATCAGGGTCTGGAAGCCCTGCTCGTTCATCTCGAGCTGCGCCTGCATCCGCTCCAGATTGGCCAGCCGGCTGATCGTCGTCAGGCCCCGCTTGACGAGTCCGCGGACTTCCGCGAGCTCCTTCTCGACGCTGGCGACCTGGACCTTGTTGGCCTCGATCTGGCGGGTGATCGCCTCGATCTCGCGCTCATACAGGTCGCGGTTCTGCTCCAGGCTGTCGATCTGCGTCTTCAGCGCATCGACATGGATGTTCAGCAGGGACCGTTCCTCGTCGATCAACTGCCTGAGTCCTGGATCGCTCTGCGAGCGTGCGATCAGCTGGGCGGGGAACTGGACGTCCGTCTTCATCACCAGCTCGGCGTTCAGCCGCGCCCGGCGTGCGGTCAGCTCGTAGTAGCGCCGCACGAGATTGCGCATCTCGCCGGTGATGGTGATGCTGTCGCGATCGAGCCGCATCAGCCCGGGATCGTTGAAGCGCAGCCAACCGCCCGCCAGGCTGACGACCTGCAGGACGGTCATTCCCGGGCGGAACTGATATTCGCCGGGCTTCTGGACGTCCCCCAGCACATAGACCGGCCGCGTCTCGAGGACCTCGACGGATGTGCCCGGCTTGTCCGAGATGCCGGCACGCACGAAGCGCTCGGATATCTGGTTGGCGATCTCCTTGGTGGAGAGGCCGTGGACAGGGATGTCTCCGATCGGCGCGATGGAAATCGTACCGTTGGCACGAACCTTATACTCGCCGCTGAGCTCCGGATACTGGAAGATCTTGATCTTGAGCTTGTCGTCCGCCCGAACGACATAGTCGGACGTCGCGCGCACGGCATTGCCGTCGAGCATGCACAGAAGCAGGGAAACTGTGCCGACAAGATTTACCCACGAACGGTTCCGCTTCATTGTAGCACCCTCACGCTTCATGCTGATCCGACAGCCGGCACGGCCGGCATTGTTCCCGCGAACAGGCGCCGTCGCTCCGCCACCGAAGCCTCCGCCTTCCAGAGAAGGTCTCCGAACTGACCGATCGTCCGCCCGTCGACCTGGTTCAGGACGGCGCCGATGAAGTCCGACGGCGCGGCACCGGCGACCGAGAACGCACGCTCGATCCGCTGCTCCGCCACCCCACGCCACTTCATTACCAGCAGCACTCCATCCAGATGCTGCGCGGCCGTCCGAAATGCGGGGCCTTGCTCGAGCGGCGGCAGACCGACCACGATGAGGTCGTAGACCGCC
The DNA here is from genome assembly GCF_001898115.1 of Allobosea sp. 67-29. Classification (GTDB taxonomy): domain Bacteria; phylum Pseudomonadota; class Alphaproteobacteria; order Rhizobiales; family Beijerinckiaceae; genus Allobosea. Next base: position 282,141 of record NZ_MKSQ01000026.1, read on the forward strand.
AGAAATTGCTGTTCGCAGCGCGTCCACCAGTTCGCGAAGCCCGGAGCATCGTCGCAGGACGCCACCGTCAGGATGTCCGGCGCGCCGTCATTGCCTTGGCGGAAATCCTCGGCGGTGTTCTCGCGCCGGGATCCAGACGCACTCTGCCCACGCGCTTCGACCAGCAGGACCTTCCTCTGGCTGCCGGCGGCTGCCTGCGCGAACTGGCGCGCCACGTTCGCTGCGCCTTCGCCCGCCGTCGGCGAAGCCACTCCCACGATACGCGCCTTGGCGGCCTCTACGGCGACAGTCATTCGAAGCAGCGTCTGGGTGAGCAAGTGTGTCGAGGAAACACCGTTCTCGGCTGCATCCCCGCGCGTGGACGAAGGAATCGCGCCGATGCACTCAATGCCGAAGCGCTCCACCTGCGCCGCCGTCCGGACCGTCTTGTCGCTGAGATCCTTCAGCAGAGCCAATCCCGATCCGATGACGAAGCCCGCGGCGGCCGCAGCCAGAATGACGAGGATCTTCCGCGGCCCGCTCGGCTTGCCCGGGACCAGGGCCGGCGTCATCACATAGACGCTGGGACCCAGACCCTGGAGCCGCTCCCGCAGCAACGGCGACCGGTCGCCCTCCTGGTCCGCGCTGACGCGCGCCTGCAGCATGATCTGGCTGATGTCCCTGGCGATGAGCGCGGATTTCTCCGGGTCGGAGGTAGTGACGTCGACCAGGATCGTATGACTCGTCCCGATCCTCCTGACCGAGAGGCGCTTCGCGAGCGCATCGATGGCGATTTCCTGGCGGCCCCGCTCTTCCACGGCGGTTGTCGGCGTCACGCCGAAGGGCCATAGAGCGGCGATCCAGGACAGGGGCCTCGCAGGGACGAATTCCGGGTCGGCCGCCAGGTCGAGGGATTGGACGACCTTTGCCAGCATGCCGCGCGAGCGGATCAGCTCGATCTCGTTCTCCACCTGCGTGAGATCGGCGCGCCCCAGCGATATGACCAGCTCGGAGCCCGGCTGAACTTCCTTGACGTAAACCAGAAACTGGGTCGAAGCGGTGTAGCTCGCGCCTCTAAGGGTCAGGAAGAGCCCGCCGGCAAGCGCTGACAGCAGCACGCACGCGACGATCAGCTTCCAGCGACGACGAAGCGAGAGGAGCCCGAACGTCTTGGATGATTGGCGATCATCAACATGGTCCGACATTGGACTTCCGATCTTGAGCCACCGATCGTTCAATGCCCGCCGCGAGCATCGCCTTCGGAAAGGCAGGTTTCAGGAGATGGTGTGCCGCGGCCGCTGAAACGCGCTCCTACTGCAGCTTGGCGGATATGACTTCGAGCGTTGGAACGGGCGCCCCCGTGGACAGCGCCAGCTCCACCCTCTCCGAGTCCACGACCCGCGCGGCCTTCATCCAGACGAACACCCTGTTCCAGATCTCCCAGTTCAAACCGTCCATGATCTGCGCATACTCATGCGGGCTGAGGCGGCGCAGGAGCAGTTCAGCGACGACGCGCGACCGATCCCCGCCAGGTGTGCCGCGCCGGTCCGCGCCCGCTCCCTGAATCTCGGGCGCGAAGAACGAGGAGGAAAACCCCTCGCGTACCGGGTGAACGTCCGAGCCCGCCCTTGCCCTTCTCTCCGAGGACGCCTGGGAATACAGGTCGTTGCGCGAGACGCGCTCGCCGTTCTCAAGGCGCTTCAGGATCGCTTCGCGAACCGTGGGAGAGGTCTTCTTGGACAGGAATACCCGCAGCGTCGACGGAACCATCAGGGCGGCAAGCTTGGCATGCGCGTCAGTGTCCGCCTCCCGCGCAAGCTTCATCAGATCCTGAGCGGTCCTTATCTTGAAGTCGCATGCCTTCTCGACCCATTTGACGAAAATGCCGTGCGGCAATTTCTCTTTGACGCGGAGCAATTCCCGACCTATCTCGATCGCATGCTCTGTCGCGGCTTGACGAAGATCCCTGATCTTCTTTGCAGCGTCTTTCAATTCCGCCGCTGACATTTGCACTTCTGATATCTGTGCGCTTGACAACACGGCGTGACCCTCATTCAACAACAACGTACGGTAGCTTACGCTGGGTTCACCCCATGATGAAGCGAGCAAAGGGGTGTCGGCCCGCACAAACGGGGTACCCCTTTTGGATCATCCCTGTTTTTGATCCGTTTTCGCCGTCGGAGCGCGAACGCCAGGCCATGATGGGCGAGAGTGACCTGCCCGGCCCTCCGAATCGCTGTCGCGGCGGGGCCGCGAGACACCGCCGAGAGCCGGGCGACATCGCCTGACTGAAGGGGTATGGAGCGAGCGGCACATCGGCCGCACGCGCCTGCGATCCGCGGCCTAAGGGCCCTGCGCGCTAGCGAGAGCGCGGATCGGCGGCGTCCCGCAGCGCGTCCCCGAGCAGGTTGAGGGCGAACACGGTCGCGAGGATCGCGAGGCTCGGGAAGACCGCCAGCCACCAGGCGTCGAGGATGTTCTCGAAGCCTTCGCGGATCATGCCGCCCCAGGTCGCCGCCGGAGGGGGCACGCCGAGCCCGATGAAGCTCAGCGAGGCCTCGGTGCGGATCGCCGAAGCGAGCCACAGCGAGCTCATCACCACGACATCGGACAGCATGTTGGGCAGGATGTGCCGCGTCATGATCCGGAACGGACCGCAGCCATAGGAGCGGCTGGCCTCGACGAAGTCGCGCTGGCGCAGCGTGATCGTCGGAGCGCGCGCGACGCGGGCGAAAGGGGCGATCTCGGTGACGGCGATCGCGACGATCAGGTTCTCGAGGCTTGCGCCGAGCATCGCCGCGATCATCAGGCCGAGCAGCAGTGTCGGAAAGGCGAGCAGCACGTCCAGCACGCCCATCACGATCTGGTCGAAGATCCCGCCGATATAGCCTGCGGCCACGCCGATCGCGGTGCCCACCAGCATGGCGATCAGGATGGCGAGGAAGCCGACGAAGAGCGAAACCCGCGCCCCGTAGATCAGCCGCGACAGCACGTCTCGGCCGAAGGAATCGGTGCCGAGCCAGAATTCGGCCGAGGGCGGCTGGAGACGAGCGACGATATCCTGCTCCAGCGGATCGCGCGGAGCGAGCCAGGGCGCGCAGAGCGCCACTCCGATGATCAGCGCGAGCAATACGAGGCCGATCCAGGCGAGCCTGTTCTGGCTGAAGGCGAGCCAGAGGCCACCCGGCCGCGCCGCAACGGTCGTGTCGGAGACGGCGCTCATGTGTACTTCACTCGCGGATCGACCAGGCCATAGGCCAGGTCCGTCAGGGTGTTCACGATGATCACGCAGATGGCGAAGATGATCATCAGCCCCTGCAGCAGCGTGTAGTCGCGCGCATTGAGTGCGCCGATGATCAACTTGCCGAGGCCGGGGCGGTTGAAGATGATCTCGGTCAGCACCGAATTGCCGATCAACGTCCCGAAATAAAGGCCAACCACCGTGATGATCGGGATCAGGCTGTTGCGCAGGGCGTGCGTCGCCACGAGCTGAGCCGGACTCACACCCTTGGCTCTCGCGGTACGGATATAGTCCTCGGTGAGGACGCCGAGCATGGCGGCCCGCGTCACGCGCATCACATAGGCAGTCATGATGATGCCGAGGTTGAGCGCTGGCAGCGCCAGCGCGCGCAGGCGCTCTCCCAGGTCACCCGCGCCGCTGGTAGTGCCCAGCACCGGGAACCAGCCGAGCTGGATGGCGAAGACGATCAGCATGAGGATGCCGGAGACGAAGGCGGGAAACGACAGCCCCACCAGCGAGACGATGCGCGCGACGTAGTCGATCCAGCCGTTGCGGCTGAGCGCGGCAACGACGCCAAGCGGCAGGCCGAAGAGGAGGCCGATCGCGATGGCCGCGACCGTCAGCTCGATCGTCGAGGGAAGGACGAGAAGGACCTCCTGGACGACGCTTCGGCCGCTGCTGAGCGACTGGCCGAGATCGCCCGTCAGGATCTTGCCGATGAAGGCCAGATATTGGACCTGGATAGGCTGGTCGAGGCCGAGCTTCTCGCGGAGTGCGGCGAGAGCGGCGGCGCTCGCCTGATCGCCGAGGATGACGGAAGCGGCGTCGCCGGGCACCAGCCGGACTAGCACGAAGATGGCCGTCAGCATGATGAACAGCGTCGGGATCGAGAGCAGCAGGCGCCTGGCGACGAACCCCGTCATGCCGCGGCCCTTTGCTGCATCAGCCGCTGTGGCGCGAAGGCCGCGATCTCGCGCCGCGTTCCACCTTCGACGACGAGATCCGACAGGATCGCACCCACCACTGGCACCAGTTGGAAACCGTGCCCGGAGAAGCCGAAGGCATGGAACAGCCCGGGGGCGCTCGGCGACGCTCCGATCACCGGCAGGCGGTCACGGGTCTGCGCCTCGATGCCGGTCCAGCAGCGGGCGATCCGGACCCCGCGGACGGCCGGGAAGAGGTCGCTGGCCGCACGCGCGCCCTTGGCGAGCTCGGCGAAGTTGACCGTGCTGCGTTCGCGGTCGAGATCGGCGGCGCCCTGCAGCCCGCCGCCGATCACCAAGGTACCCTGGCCCGCCTGCTTGAAGGACAGCGCCCGCCCGACGACGCTGACGACAGGCTCGAGCAGCGGCGCGAGACGCTCCGTCACGATCATCATCGATGCGCGGACCCCGAGCGCGATGTGGTCTCCGAACAAGGCCGCGAGCCGGCCCGCCCAGGCACCGGCGGCATTGACCACGACGGGCGCACGGAAACGGCGCGCCTCGCAGGCGAGCAGCCAGTCCTGCCCTTGGCGGTCGAGCGCCTCGACGCCGCAACGTTCGGCAATGACGACGCCGGCGGCTTCGCAGGCACGGCGAAAGGCGAGCACGGTCCGGTGCGGATCGGCCGCGCCGTCCCGCCGCGCCACCAGTGCCCCCACGCAGTGCGGACTCAGCGCGGGAACGAGGCGGCGCAGTTCTCTGGCATCGACCAGTTCCTCATGATCGTAGCCGAGAGCGCGCATCTTCGCTTCGCGCTTGATCAGGGTCGGCAGATGCTCGTCCCGTTCCGCGACGTTGATCTGGCCATGTGCCTGAAAGCCGCAATCATCGCCGACGATCTCGGCGATCCGGTGCCACATCGCCATCGCCTCGAGCGAAATCGGAACCTCCGCGATGTCCCGGTTGAGCGTGCGAACGCCCGCTGCCGTGGCGCCGGAGGCGTGACGTCCCGTCCAGCGCCGCTCGATTACGGCGACGCGCCGCCCGGCACGTGCGAGATGCAGCGCGGCCGAGAGGCCGTGCAGGCCTCCGCCGACCACAGCGACATCATAGACCTCCACGCTCATGCCGCCGGCTCCTGCGCCTCGAGGCTGGCCAGTTCGCCGAGCGTGACCGGCTTCAGCGGCGGCCGAATTCGGTAGAAGCCGACATCCCCAACCGGCCGCTGCTGAACCGCGGCGACGATGTGCGCCATGGTGTAGCCGCATTGCCGGCCCTGGCACGGTCCCATCCCCGCGCGGGTGAAGGCCTTGAGCTGGTTCGGGCCTGGCCGTCCCTGGGCGGCGCGGGCGCGCAGCTCTCCGGCCGTCACCTCCTCGCAGCGGCAGACCAGCGTCTCGTCGGCCGGGGCGAAGACCTCGGGCCGCGGCGCGTAGAGCGCATCAAGGAAAGGCCGCAGGGCGAGCGCGCGCGACAAGGCAGCCCGCTCGGTTCCGGCGGCCGCCTCCGCCACATCCTCCCGAAGCCTTCCGAGTCTCGCGGCGATCCGCAGGGCCGCCAGCCGCCCGCGCGGCTCGGCGGCCTCGGCGCCGCCGATGCCGGCGCCGTCTCCGGCCACGAAAACGTTCGCCTGCGAGGTCTCGCCCCAGCCGTCGAGCACCGGCACCTGGCAGTGCTGCCGCGCATCCCATCTGACGTGGCAGCCGAGCGCCAGCGGAGCATGGATGCTCGGCACCACGCCCTCATGCACCAGCAGCACCTCCGCGGGGACGCGCGTCTCCCGCCCGTCCTGGGTGCGATAGACCAGCTGTTCGAGCCGCCCGGCACCCTCGGCCCGCAATTCCGCGACGTGGCGGACGATCGGAAAACCGGCCCACCTCAGCGCCAGCGACCAGGACAGCCCCTTGAACAGGTCGCCCGCCCGGCCCATGGCCTGGGGCAGATGGCGCAGCGCCGCCCCGAGTCGCCCCCGTGGGGTGGTGTCGAGGAACCCGGCGATCTTGCCGCCTGCGGCGAGCAGCTGGGTCATGTAGAGCAGCGGCAACGGCCCGCAGCCGGCGATCCAGACCGGGCGGTCCGGAACGGAATCGGCCGTCTTCAGCAGGATCTGCGCCGCGCCGACCGTCAGCACGCCCGGCAGGGTCCAGCCCGGGAACGGCACGGGCCGCTCCTGTGCTCCGGTGGCGAGAATGACGGCTCCGGCCGTCACGCTGCTGGCCTTCCCCTGACGCGTCAGAAACGCGCGAAAGCCGGGCTCCATCTGCCAGAGCTGGCTTTGCGCCTCGTAAAGCGCTCCGCAGGCACGGAAGGCGGCGGCACGCTCGACGCCGGCGCGATAGGCTTCTCCCAGCCGCGTCAGCCGTGGCGTGGTCGCGACGGCCTCGACGGCGCGCCAGATCTGGCCGCCCGGCGCCGGCTGGTCGTCGAGCACCCGGACGGTGAGACCGTGACGACGGGCCGTGACTGCGGCGGCCATGCCGGCCGGGCCGGCGCCGACGATCAACAGGTCGGTATGCTGCGCGCTCATGCCGAGACGCTCCGGCATCCCTGCTGCCGGACGACGGACATGCCGTCCTGCACCGGTGTCAGGCAGGCCTGCACTGAACCCTGCCCATTGATCTCGACGAGACATTCGAAGCAGACGCCCATCATGCAGTATGGCGCGCGGGGGCTGGCCGAGATCGGCGTCGTCCGGCTCCAGCCCTCCGGTTGGCGCAGCAGCAACGCCGCGACGCTTTCTCCCGCCTCGGCGCGCACCGGCCGCCCGTCGATATGGACCGTGACGGCGGCCGCGCCCGGATCATGCAGCTTTCGGAACATCGAAACGTCTCTGGTGGAAGGGAGAAAAACTCTCGGGCAAGGTGCCGTCGGCGACAGCCTCCGCCAGCACCTCGGCATGGAAGGCCGCGAGCGTCACGCCGGAGTGGCAGAGCGCGACGAAGGCGCCCGGATGGCTCTCGGATTGAGCGTAGACCGGGTAGCTGTCGGGCGTCATGACCCGGAGGCCGGCCCATTGCCGGACGAGCCGGGCTGTGGCCAATGCGGGTATCGTTCGCACCGTCTTCGCGCTCAGCGAGGCGGCGGCCTCCGTCGTTGTCGAAACGTCGAGGCCGACCTCGTCCTTGGTCGCGCCGATCATCACCGTGCCCTCGGCAGTCTGGCGCAGGCCGCTCGCCGGAAGGGGGAGGAAGGGCGCCAGCCGTTCGGTGACGAGAATCTGGCCACGTTCGGGATGCACAGGCACGTCGAGCCCGACCTGACGGCCGAGCCGCGCCGAACCCAGCCCGGCGGCGATGACGATGCGCGGGGCTGTCAGTGCCGCGCCGTCCAGGACGAGGCGGAAATCCGATCCCGCCATCTCGATCCGCTCGACACGCGCCCGATGCCGGATGCTGCCGCCAAGCCGCAGGAGCCCGCCATGCAGGCCCGCCAGCAGCTTCAGCGGGTTGGCGTGGCCGTCGTGCCGGCCCAAGCTGGCGCCGCTGACATCGGCGCCGAGCCGGGCCTTCGGCAGCAGCCGCTCAAGTGCCGCCCGGTCGATCATCTCCCAATCGGCTTCGCCCTCGCCGCGCTGGTTGTGCAAGCGCATCAGGTCGAGGCGCCGCTTCTCGAACGCGTCTTCGCCGAGGCAGAAGGCGAGCCCGCCTTTCTGCTCGTAGCAGAGATCTCCGCCCGTCTCGGATTGGAGCTCATCGGCAAATCCGCGCCAGAGCGCGATGCTCCTGCGCGTCAAGCCCTGGTAGGCGGGCATGCCGAGCCCCTTGCCCTGCAGCCAGACGAGACCGAAATTGGCGCGGGCGGCGCGGAAGTCGCCATCCTCGCCATCAAGCAGAAGCACCTGCTGCCGTCGCCGCGCGAGCCCATAGGCGATCGCCGCCCCGACCATTCCCCCCCCGATGACGACGATGTCCGGCCGCATGCGAATTTCCCTTGCCGGCTGTGACGTTAGGAAGCCATGCTGTATTTCGTCAAAGTCGTTTTTCGCTACCTGCTATTCTCCAGGGTTATGCAATGGTCCGGCAGATCAACCTGCGTCAGGTCGAGGCGTTCAAGGCGGTGATCGAATACGGCACCGTGAGCCGCGCCGCGGAAATGATGAACATCTCCCAGCCGGCCATGAGCAAGCTCATCGCCCATCTCGAGGCCGATACCGGCCTGCAGCTCTTCGACCGGGTGAAGGGGCGCCTCGCCGCGACGCGGCGAGGCATGCGGCTCTACGAGGAGATCGACCGGATCTTCGCCGGCGTGCGCCAGGTCGAGAACGCGGTCGACGCGATTCGCCGCGACGAGCAGAGCCGGCTGCTGATCGGCGTCATGCCGGCGCTCTCGGGCTCATTCATTCAGGAGGCAACGTCGCGCTTCCTCAAGGCTCAGCCGGGCGTCTTCTGCTCGGTGCAATCGCGCAGCTCGCAATGGATTGCCGACGGGCTGGTGACGCGGAAGCTCGATGTCGGGCTGGTCATCGCTCCGATCGACAACCCCTATATTCTGGCCGAACCGCTGCTGGGCTATCCGGTGGTCTGCATCCTGCCGCTCGCACATCCGCTCGCCGCGCTCGAGGTGATCACCCCGCAGGATCTGGACAACGTGCCGTTCGTTTCCTTCGACCCCGAAAGCCATACCAGCCGGAGCATCGCCCGGGTCCTCGAGGCCCACGGCGTCTCCCCCGACGTGGTGATGGTGGCCAATGTCTCGCCGACGCTGTGCGAGTTCGTCGCCGCCGGGGTCGGAGTCTCGCTGGTGCATCCGCTGATCGTCGGCGGCCTGCGGGACAAGCTGGCCATCCGGCGCTTCGAGCCGGGAGTCCAGCTCGACTTCCAGCTCTGCCGCATCCGCGAGAGCCGCAATGCCAGGCTTGTCGATGCCTTCATCAGCGGCGCACGCGAAGCAGCCGTCGAGATCTCCCGGACGATCCTTACGCCGGGCTGAGCCTCATCGTCCCGAGCGTGTCGAGCAATGGCGCGTGCTCGCCGGCACGCAACCTGCGAAGCGCGGCCAGCAACTGCCGCCGCTGCTCCGGCGTCGCGACGAAGCGGCAGGCCTGTTCGAGCTTGGCTTCGAGATCAGCCCATGACGGCGGGTTGGACGCCTCGCCACGCGGTGCCGTAACCGGCGAGATGAAGCTTTGCCCTCCGGCGCGAATGGTCACGCGGGACAGGGTCTCCGCCGGAAACCGCGCCTCGAGTTCCGGATCGAGGCTCAGCGAGACCTTCTCCGCCAGCGCGACGACCTCCGGCCGGTTCACCGCCGTCTCCATCAGCGGCATCAGGGCGTCGGGGCCGTCGCAAGCCAGCAAGCCGAGGCAATAGGGAATCGAGAACTGGATATCCGTGAAGCCTTGCGGGCGCGGGCGGTTCGCCAGGCGCAAGGCCCCGCTGTAGGTTGCCACCTCGATCGCGTCGATGCCGCGCGGCGCGATGCCATGCTCGGCGATGAGCCGCAGCAAGGCCTCGGCCGGTGCATGGACATGCCGGCAGCAGGCGTGGAACTTGATGTAGCTGCGCGCGACGTAACCTTGCCGGCCGAGCCCGTCGACAAGTCCGTCGAGCCGGAAATGCTCGCCGTCGTCGAGCAGCCGCAACGGCCCGGTCTGTCCGGCCTCGGCCAGGAGAAGCGCGCCGACGGCCGTCGCGCCCGACCAGGGAATCCCCTCCTTGACGTCGCTGCCCTCCTGGGCGCGGAAGGCCGGGCCGGCTCCGGCATAAAGCTGGTTGGGCGCGCCGATGCCTGCGATGGAGAAGGCCTGCGCCAGAATCTCCTCGGGCGTCCGCTTCAGGAAGCCGATCGCGGCGACGACGCCATAGCCGGACCACATGCCGGTATTGGCGTAGAAGCGCCGGGCCGCACCGACCGCAACTCCGACCTCGTAGCCGACGACGATCGCCTGAAGCAGCTCCTCCGTTGTCGCGTTCACATCCTGCGCCGCGGCGAGCGCGGCGGGAATGATCGCTGCTCCGGGATGCCCGCGCGCGATCCGGTGGCCGTCGTCGAGGTCCAGCGCTGCGGCGGCCGCGGCATTGCACCAGACGGCCCCGGCGAGACCGGAGCCCTGCCCTGCAAACCAGATCGGCAACGCACCGCCCGCCATCAGAGCCGGCGCCACCCGGCGAGCCGCACGCGGGCCGGGCGCCGCGATCCCCGCTGCCGCCGCCGCCACGAGATCGAGCACGCTGCGGCAGGCGGCCTCCCGCAGTTCCGCAGTCAACGGGCCTTTGCGGGCGGCCGCGACATAGGCGGCGAGATGACGGACGATCTCCATGGCGGTTGGGTTCCGCGCCGCCGGCTTCAGCGCGGCTTCAGCGTCGTCGCCTCGGTGAGCGGGGGCGCGAGGTTCATCGCACCCTTGAGCTCGTAGCCGAAATCGAGCCGGTCGCTGCGCGCCCAGACCTGCCGCAGCTCGAAGAGGGGGATGGCGCAGACATCCTCCATGATCTTGCGCTGCGCCTCCTTCCACAGCGCCTTCTGGGCTTCGGCGTCCGGCGCCATCCGGGCCTGCTCGATCTCCTTGTCCGCGACCTTGCAATGCGAGAAATTGGTCGCTGCCGTCGGCGTATTCACCGTCGCCCGCGAGTGAAAGAACTCGCTGAGATAGGTGTCAGCGATCGGGAAGCGCGCAGCGCCGTAGAAGACGAGGCCGCTCAGGTCCTTGCGCGTCTGGCTCTGGTAGGTCGCATGGTCGACGACCTGCATCTCCAGCTTGATCCCGGCCTTGGCGAGCTGTGCCTGGATGATCTCCATGAAGGGCTGCTGCGCCGAAATATTGGAGACGATGGCCTTGATGGTGATGCCGTCCTTGTGCCCGGCCTCGGCCAGCAGCTCCTTGGCCTTGGCGAGGTCGAAGCTGTAGCGCACGCTGCAGTCCTCGCCGAGATAGCCGGGCGGGACTACGGAACATCCCTTGGGGCCGACATCCTTGCCGACATAGCGGACCAGGTCGTCGACATTGACCGCCGCGGCGATGGCGCGGCGCACCCGGATGTCGTCGAGCGGCGGCACGCTCTGGTTGATGTGGAGCAGCCGGTATTCGCCCGGCCGGAAAATTTCGACATTGAAGCCGGGACGGCGGCGAGCGGAATCGACCCAGCGCTGCTCGCGCTTGGCATACATCAGATCGATCTCGCCGGACGAGAAGGCGAGTTCGCGGGCGCTGTCCGAGGGGATGTTGCGCACCATGATGGTGTCGATCTTCGGCTTGCCGCGGAAATAGTGCGGATTGGCGGATAGCTTGACGTATTGCTGCGTGACCTGCTCGACGAAGGCAAAGGGCCCGGTCCCGACCGGGTGGGTACCGAACTTGTCGCCAAGCTCTTCAGCCGCCTTCCGGCTGACGATGTTGCCGCCGTGATAGTTCGTCACGCGGCCGAGGAAATTGACGTCGGGATATTTCAGCGTGATCCGCACGGTCAGGTCGTCGATCTTCTCGACGCGGTCGATCGCCGCGAAATCAGACGAGAAGGTCGAACGCTTCGGATCGGCCGAGCGCTGAAGCGAGTAGACGACATCGTCCGCGCTGAAGGGGCCCCAGTCGCCCTGGAACAGGACGCCCTTGCGCAGATGGAAGGTCCAGACCTTGCCGTCGGCCGACTTTTCCCAGCTCTCCGCCAGATCCGGCTCGATATCTTTGGGATCGGCGCTCCCGGGCTTGAAGCGGACGAGACCGTTATAGATCCAGCCGACGACGGTCTTGTCGCTCGTGGCGCTGGCGCGGTGCGCATCGAGCGTCGAGACATCGCCATTGCCAGCGACACGCAGGACCGTCTCCTCGGCCCGGGCCGCGGCCGGCACGCAGGCGGCGAACATCAGCGCCGCAAGCGCGATGGCAGAGTTCCTCATGATCAACCCCTCGATCTCGGTTCTTTGGGGGCAGTGTGGGCGCAGCCGTCCCAGGCTGTCCAAGTCGAAATCGGGCGGGCCGTATTCTGATTGGTTATGGCAGAAACGATTCTGCAGCGCCGGAGCCGGACGGATCAGCGTGATCTCCGGACAGCCTGTACCGGCGATTGCCGGGTGGAAGAACCCGCTATGGCGGCAGCGAAGAGCCGGCGATGAAAATCTCACCAGACCAAAAGAAGATCTATTTTTTAGGCAACCGAATGCCAATTGTATGCAAATAGCCGTCCGAGCGGCCCTGCGAGACGGCAAATCCTTCCGATTGAGAGGATCGCGGCTCGGCACGGTAACTGCATTGCCCCTCCCGGACTGAAGCGTCCGGCGCGCAGGAGCGCCGGCTATCTCGGGAGTGCAACATGGCTATCACGCGTCGCGCCGCCATTGCCGGAGGGCTTTCTGCGCCGTTTCTGATGACGGGCCGCGCCGGCGCGCAAGCGCCCAGCCGCAGCGAGACGTTGCTTCTCGTGCAGGAATACGGCCCGAACAGCCTGGACATGCAGGGCATTGGCGCCTCCCAACCCGTGAACGGCGTCGCCCTCAACTGCTACGACCGGCTGCTGCGCTTCAAGCCGGTGCCGATCCCGGGTGGCGGCGGCAGCCAGGTCTCGATGGGCGAGCTCGAAGGCGAGCTGGCCGAAAGCTGGCAAGTCGCGTCCGACGGGATGAGCTGCACCTTCAAGCTGCGCGACGCGACCTTCCATTCCGGCCGCCCCGTCACCGCCAAGGACGTGAAGTGGTCGCTCGATCGCGCCGTCACCATCGGCGGCTTCGCCACCACGCAGATGAATGCCGGCTCGCTGGAGAAACCGGAGCAGTTCGTCGTGGTCGACGACAAGACCTTCCGCATCGACTTCCTGCGCAAGGACAAGCTGACCATGCCCAATCTGGCGGTCACCATCCCCTTCGTCTTCGATTCCGAGCTGGCCATCAAGAACGGCGGCGGAGACCCCCTGGCCAAGGAATGGCTCAAGAACAACATCGCAGGCTCGGGTGCCTTCAAGGTCGAAAGCTGGAAGCCCGGCGTCGAAACGATCTACGTGCGCAACGATGCCTGGGCCTGCGGAAAGCTGCCGCAGCTCAGGCGGATCATCGCCCGCGACATTGCCTCGCCCTCGACCCGGCGCGCCCTCATCGAACGCGGCGATGCCGATGTCTCCTACGGGCTGCCGCCGAAGGACTTCAAGGACCTGCTGGACGGCGGCAAGGTCAACGTCGTCGGCGTGCCGATCCCCAATGGCGTCTGGGGCCTCTATCTCAACAGCCAGGTCGGCCCGTTCAAGGATGTCCGCCTGCGCCAGGCCGTGGCCTGGGTGATGCCCTACGACAAGATGCTGCAAGCCTCGCTGTTCGGACGTGGCGTCGACATGTCGGGCGGCCCCGAAACGCCGAAGCCGGCCTGGCCGCAGCCCTTCCCCTACAAGACCAGCATCGACAAGGCGAAGGAATTGGTGGCCGCGGCCGGAGGCGGCTTCTCGACCACGCTGCAATTCGACGCCGGCAATGCGACCGTGGCCGAGCCGATGTCCGTGCTGATCAAGGAAGCGCTCGGCGCCATCGGCATCGATGTCGAGATTACCAAGGTGCCGGGGGCGAACTTCCGCACGGAGATCGCCAAGAAGACCAATCCGATGACGCTCAATCGCTTTGCCGGCTGGCTCGACTACCCCGACTACTACCTGTTCTGGACGATGCACGGCAACAATTCGATCTTCAACATCGCCAACTACCAGAACCCGGAACTCGACAAGCTGATCGACGCGGCCCGCTTCACCACCGACAACGCGCAATACCAGAAATTCGTCGTCGACTTCGTCACGCTGGTGGAGCGCGAGGTGCCGATGATCCCCATCTCCCAGCCCACCCACGACGTGGCGATGCAGAAATCGATCGGCGGCTATCAGTTCCAGCCCTGTCGCGAGCCGGATTTCCGCTACTTCACCAAGGGCGTGTGAGGCCCTGCCCTTGCCAAGCCTCGCTGCCGTCTCGAGGCCGAGCGGAAACCGTGGCTCCATGCCCCAGCACGGGCAATGGACTTGCGGTTTCCGCCCTCCCCGCGACCGCTCCGCGATGACGGCTCGACCAGGCAAAGCCTGAAGGAGGCCCACGCCATGCTCCGCATGATCGCTGCCCGCCTGAAGACGACGATCCCTTCGTTGATCGGCGTCATCATCGTCACATTCCTGCTCACGCGCGTGCTGCCCGGCGACACGGCCGCCTATTTCGCCGGCCCTGCCGCGTCGAAGGAAGCGATCGCGGACATCCGCGGCAAGCTCGGCCTCGACCGGCCGTTGCCGGTGCAGTTCGTCTCCTATGTCACGGCGTTGGCCAAGGGGGACCTCGGGACATCGCTCACGACGGGCCAGGCCGTGACCGCCGATCTGGCCCAGCGCCTGCCGGCTTCCGCGGAACTCACCTTGTTCGGCCTCCTGATGTCGATGGCGATCGCGCTGCCGCTCGGCGTGCTGGCCGCGGTGCGGCAGGGTTCGTGGATCGACCATCTTTGCCGCATCATCGCGACGGCCGGCGTATCGCTGCCGGTGTTCTTCACCGGCCTGCTGCTGGTCTATGTCTTCTATTTCATTCTCGGCTGGGCGCCCGCCCCGCTGGGGCGGCTGGACGTCTTCTTCTCGGAGCCTCCCCGCGTCACCGGCTTCCTGCTGATCGACAGCCTGATCGCGCGCGACGCCGAGATGTTCCGGGCGGCGCTGTCGCAGATCCTGTTGCCGGCATTGACGCTGGCGATCTTCTCGCTTGCTCCGATCACCCGCATGACACGGGCCTCGATGCTCGCGGTGCTCGGCGCCGACTTCGTGCGGACCGCCCGAGCCAGTGGCCTTTCGAGCGGCAAGGTCATCGGCACCTACGCCTTCCGCAACGCCATGCTCCCCGTCGTCACCACGCTCGGCATGGTGTTCTCGTTCCTGCTCGGCGCGAATGTGCTTGTCGAGAAGGTCTTCGCCTGGCCGGGCGTCGGCTCCTACGCGGTCGAGGCCCTGCTCGCTTCCGACTACGCGCCGATTCAAGGCTTCGTGCTGACCATGGCGATCCTCTACGTCGCGCTGAACCTGCTGATCGACATTCTCTACGGCGTCATCGACCCTCGGGTCCGGCTGGAGGCCTGAGCCATGAACGAGATGAGCAAGATCGAACCGGCTCCGCTACGTTTCGAGGCACCACCCGCGACTTCGCTACTGGCGCATGCCCGCCACATCGTCGCCGAGAATCCCGTCACCGGCTTCGCCTTCGCCTTGTTCGCGCTGATCGTACTGGCGGCACTCCTTGGCCCCTCGCTCGTGCCTTATGATCCACTCGCCTCGAACACCAGCGCGGCCCTGCAGGGCCCGAGCGCGTCGCATTGGTTCGGCACCGACCAGCTCGGCAGGGACATCTTCAGCCGCGTCGTCGCCGCGACACGGCTCGATTTCTCGATCGCGGTCACCTCGGTCGCCCTCGTCTTCGTGCTTGGCGGGCTCGCGGGCGTAACGGCCGGCTTCTTCGGCGGCTGGGTCGACACGCTGGTCGGCCGCATCGCCGACACGATCATGGCCTTCCCGCTCTTCGTGCTCGCGATGGGCATCGTCGCCGCGCTGGGCAACAGCGTGACCAACATCGTCATCGCCACCGCCATCATCAACTTCCCGCTTTATGCCCGCGTCGCCCGCGCCGAGGCCAATATTCGCCGCGAGGCCGGCTTCGTTCAGGCAGCCCGCCTCTCGGGCAATTCCGAGTGGCGCCTGCTGCTGACGCAGATCGTGCCGAACATCATGCCGATCATGGCGGTCCAGATGTCCCTGACCATGGGTTATGCGATCCTGAACGCGGCGGGATTGTCGTTCATCGGCCTAGGCGTCCGGCCTCCCACCCCGGAATGGGGCATCATGGTCGCCGAAGGCGCAAGCTTCATCGTGTCCGGAGAGTGGTGGGTCGCGCTCTTCCCCGGCCTCGCCCTGATGACAGCGGTGTTCTGCTTCAATCTTCTCGGCGACGGCGTGCGCGACCTCGTCGATCCGCAGCGGAGGAACTGACGATGAGCGCACCGCCCCTGCTCGATGTAAGGAAGCTCACCGTCGAATTCGCGACCCGCCGCGGCACGGTGCAGGCGGTGAAGGCGATCGACCTCAGCGTCGGCAAAGGCGAAACCGTCGCCGTCGTCGGGGAATCCGGGTCCGGGAAGTCGGTGACGTCCTACGCCATGGTCCGCATCCTCGACCGTGCCGGCCGCATCGCTGACGGATCCATCTCGTTTTCCGGCGTCGACCTCGTTGCCGCCAGCGAGGCGCAGATGCGCGATCTGCGGGGCCGTGAGATATCGATGATCTTCCAGAACCCGCGGGCGGCGCTGAACCCGATCCGCAAGGTCGGCAGGCAGATCGAGGACGTGCTCGTCCAGCATGTCCAGGCGACGCGCGCGACGGCGCGCGAGAAGGCGATCGAGGCGCTGGAGAAGGTCCGCATCGCTCGGCCGGAGGAGCGCTATGA
This sequence comes from Allobosea sp. 67-29, assembly GCF_001898115.1. GTDB lineage: Bacteria > Pseudomonadota > Alphaproteobacteria > Rhizobiales > Beijerinckiaceae > Allobosea. The sequence continues at coordinate 298,653 of NZ_MKSQ01000026.1, forward strand.
CGCCTACCCTTTCGAGCTCTCGGGCGGCATGTGCCAGCGTGTGGTGATCGCGCTGGCGCTGGCCTGCCAGCCCCAGCTTCTCATCGCCGACGAGCCGACGACCGGGCTCGATGTCACCACCCAGAAGGCCGTGATGGACCTGATCGTCGAGCTGACGCGGGAGCGCGGCATGTCGACGATCCTGATCACCCACGACCTCGGCCTGGCCGCCGCCTATTCCGACAGGGTGGTGGTGATGGAGAAGGGCCGCGTCGTCGAGACCGCGGGCGCGCTCGATATCTTCCGCGACCCGCAACATCCCTACACGCGCAAGCTCATGAAGGCGACGCCCCGCCTCGGGATGAGCCTGCAGGACCTCCTGCCGGACGGTCGCGAGGTCCGCGAACGACCGTCTCCGGAGGGCGAGGCCGGTGCAGCCGGATCCCCCGCGCGTTCCCCGCTCGGCCCTCCGCTGCTGGTCGTCGAAAATCTCGTCAAGGAGTACCCGCGACCGCCCAAGGGCAGCCTTCTTGCCCGTCTGACCGGCAAGGCGGAACCCGAGGCACAGCCCTTCCGCGCGGTCGACGGGATCGGCTTCGAGGTCAGGCGCGGCGAGACGCTGGGTCTCGTCGGCGAATCCGGCTGCGGCAAGTCGACCACCTCGATGATGCTGAACCGCCTGCTCGATCCGACCGCCGGCCGCATTCTCTTCGACGGGCAGGACATCGGCGCGATTCCGGCGAAGGGCTTTGCGGCCTCGCCCTTCCGGCAGCGCATCCAGATGGTCTTCCAGGACCCGACGGACAGCCTGAATCCGCGCTTCACCGCCGAGCGTGCCATCGCCGACCCGATCCTGCGGATGGGGAAGATCCGCGGCCGGGCCGCACTGAGGGCTCGCTGCGAGGAACTGGCGCGAAGCGTCGGTCTTCCCACCGAGCTGATCGACCGCTTCCCGCACCAGCTGTCCGGCGGGCAGAAGGCCCGCGTCGGCATCGCACGGGCGATCGCGCTCGACCCCGACCTCGTCATCCTCGACGAGCCGACCGCCGCTCTCGATGTCTCCGTACAGGCCGTCGTGCTCAACCTGCTGGACGAGCTCAAGCAGCGGCTCGGCATGAGCTATATCTTCGTCTCGCACGATCTCAACGTCGTGCGCCTGCTCTGCGACCGGGTCGTCGTCATGCGTTCAGGACGGATCGTTGAACAGGGCACCGCCGAAGAGGTTCTCGGCGATCCCAAGGCCGCCTACACACGGGAACTGCTGTCTGCGATTCCCCATCCCCCCGCCTGAGGGCGTCGAGGGCCGCCAGCCGCCGGAGCGACAGGGTTATGAAGATCAACGATCCCGCCATCCTCGCCGAGGTCGAGGCTGCCTTTGCCGAGTACGAGCGGGCGCTGACGACCAACGATGTCGAGACACTCGACCGCCTGTTCCGGGACGCTCCCGAAACGCTTCGCTACGGCACGGCCGAGAATCTCTACGGCCATGCGGAGATCGCGGCTTTCCGGGCCGGGCGATCTCCGGCGGGGCTGATGCGGAAGCTGGAGCGCACCCGGATCACGACCTACGGCGACGATTTCGCGACGGCGAACACCCTGTTCCGGCGCGATGGCATGACTGGCAAGATCGGGCGGCAGAGCCAGAGCTGGGTCAGGTTCGCGGAAGGTTGGCGCGTTGTCGCGGCGCATGTCAGCGTGATCGCCGAACCGCTGTGACGGCATGAGCCTCCGGACAGCGCCGCCGACGCGCGCAGACAGTCTGCGCCTGCAACTCGCCGACGAGATCGTCTCGGGCGTGCTCGCACCCGGCCGGGCGCTCGACGAGCAGGAGCTGGCGCGGCGCTTCGGCGTGTCGCGCACGCCGGTTCGCGAAGCCATCCGCCAGCTCTGCGCCTCGGGCTTGGTCCAGGTCAGGCCGCATCGGGGCGCCGTCGTCGCGCTGCCGACCGCGGAACAGCTCCACGACATGTTCGAGGCGATGGCCGAGCTGGAGGCGCTGTGCGCCGGGCTTTCGGCCCGCAACATGACGGCGGCCGAGCGTCGTGCCCTCGAAGGTCTTCATCAGGAATTGCGCGGGCTCGTGCATCAGGGCGACCCGATGCGCTATCACGAGCGCAACGAGGCCTTCCACGGAGCGATCTACGCCGGCACGCACAATGGCTATCTCGCCGAGCTGACGCTGATGACACGCAAGCGCGTTGCGCCGTTCCGGCGAGCCCAGTTCCGTGCGACCGGTCGCCTCGGCGGTTCCTGGCAGGAACACGACCGGGTCGTGCAGGCGATCCTGCGGGGCGACCGGCAGGCCGCCGCCGATGCGATGCATGTCCATATCGGCTTCGTGCGCGATGCCTTCCGCGACTATGCCGGAACGCGCTGAGCTGCCTCGGCCGCGACGAAAGCCCGCCAACCGCCGAAGGCCGTAACGTCCCGCGCTCCCTGCACTCCAACCGCCTCGCAGAGAAATCCCTTCGCCCGCAGGCCGTCCGCCAGCGTCAGCGTGCCGATGCCGAGCGGCGCCGGGATGCCGGCCACGAAGCGGCCGAAGCCGTCCGGCGGCAGCGCCCAGACCTCGAGCGCAATCGCCCCGCCCCCCTCCGCCACCCGAAGCAGGCCTGGCCGAAGCGGTGGCCCGCCCGGCAGCGCATAGAGGCGGTAGTCCGGCGTGGTCGCAGTCGCCCGGACGAACCGGCCGCCAAGGGCCGTCAGCTCGCCATTGAGCGGCATCCCTGAAAGATGGGCGCCGACGACCGCAATCTCGATCTCCTCCGCTGCGGCCCGAGCCGGCCACTCCGGCGCGGGCCGCAGCGGCAGGCCGGTGGCACCGAGCGGCAGGTTGCCGGCGGCCTGGAAGGCTCGCCCGAAGCTGGCAAGCGCGGCGTCCTGCCCGGCCGGCGCGATCAGCGTGATCCCCGCCGCGGTCCCGTCCGGTGCGAGGCTGGCGGGCAGGGCGAGCGCGCAGAGATCGAGCAGGTTCACGAAGTTGGTATAGCGGCCGAGCATCGAGTTCGTCCCGATCGGGTCGGCCGCCATCTCGGCCAGGGTGGCGGGGCGCGGCGCCGTGGGCACCATCAGCGCGTCGACCGCCTTCATCGTCGACCGGGCCGCGAGGGCAAGCTCCGCGAGTTCATATCGCGCGGCGAAGGCGGCCGCCGCATCCGGCAAAGGCTTGCCGGCGATCACCCGTCGGATCACCGGCAGGATCGCCGCGGCATCGCGCTCGTAGAGATCGCGGATCGCCAGCCAGCGCTCTGCGACCCAGGGCCCGTCGTACAGCAGCCGTGCAGCCTCGTAGAAGGGTGCGAAGTCCAGCGGCACGATCTCGGCGCCGAGCGCCGCAGCGCGCTGCAGGGCCGCTTCGTAGCTCGCCTGCGCCCGGCCATCGCCGTCGAAGTCGCGATCGGCCGGGCGTGGCACGCCCAGCCGGATGACGGGCGGCGGCGCGGCCGGGCTCCCGAGCGGCAAGGGCCTGGAGAACGGATCGGCCGGATCGGCCCCTGCCACCACTTCCAGGACTGCCCAGGCATCCTCGACCGTCAGGGCGAAGACCGAGACGCAGTCGAGGGTGCGGCAGGCGGGGACGACGCCCGTGCCGGGGACCAGTCCGAGGCTCGGCTTGAGCCCCACGATGTTCTGCAATCCGGCCGGCACGCGTCCAGAACCCGCCGTATCGGTACCGAGCGCGGCAGGCACGATACCGGCTGCGACGGCGCAGGCCGAACCGGAGCTCGATCCGCCGGGCACGAGGTCGCCCCGCAATGCGTTGCGCGGCGTTCCGTAGGGCGAACGCGTGCCGTTCAGCCCGGTCGCGAATTGATCGAGATTGGTCTTGCCGATGACGATCGCACCCTCCGCCCTGAGGCGCGCCACGGCGCTCGCGTCGCATGCGGGCGTATAGGCGAAGCCCGGGCAGGCTGCCGTCGTCGGCAGGCCGGCGACGTCGATATTGTCCTTCACGGCGATCGGAACGCCCCAGAGCCGGCGGCCCCGCGGCCCTTCCTCCTGCAGCCGGTCGGCTTCCGCGGCGACCTCCGCCTCCGGACGCAGCGCGATGAACATCGCCGGGTCGCCATGTGCCCGCCAGCGTGCGTAGCAATCGCCCACGGTCTCACGCAGACGCCGCGCACCCGAGCGATGCGCGGCCAGAAGTTCGGTCAATCCCTGCACGCGATGGCCTCATTGAACGACTGCACAAGGGACAGGCAGTTTCCGGCTGCATGCATGCAAGAGTTGTGCGCAGCTGGTCGGTGATGGCTCGGTTTCGGGATTCTCGGCCTTCCCGAGCCGCTTCCAGCAGATGGTCGCGCCGGGCATGGGGTTTGCAACAGCGGCTCGCATCTCGCTGCGGGAGCCGCCATGGATCGCCTCGTCATTCCCGCTCGTCCCTCGCCGTTCGCGCTCGAACCGGCGCGCACGGCGCTCGTCATGATCGACATGCAGCGCGACTTCCTCGAGCCCGGCGGCTTCGGCGAAGCGCTCGGCAACGATGTCTCGCAGTTGCGCAAGGCGATCGCGCCTTGCCGGGCCTTGCTGGAGACGGCGCGCAAAGCCGGCCTCTTCGTCATTCACACCCGTGAAGGCCACCGAGCGGACCTGTCCGACGCGCCGCAGGCGAAGCTGGAACGCTCGCCACCGGACAGGCGGATCGGCGCCGCCGGTCCGATGGGTCGAATCCTCGTGCGGGGCGAGCCCGGCCACGACATCATCCCGGAGCTCGCGCCGCTTGCAGGCGAGCCCGTTGTCGACAAGCCCGGCAAGGGAGCGTTCTACCAGACGGACCTGGAATTGATGCTGCGCAACCGCGGCATCGTCTCGCTGATCGTCGCCGGCGTCACCACCGAGGTCTGCGTCCATACCACCCTGCGCGAGGCGAACGATCGCGGCTACCGCTGCCTCGTGCCCGCAGACGCCTGCGCGTCCTATTTCCCCGAGTTCCACGAGGTCGGTCTGCGGATGATCGCGGCCCAGGCGGGCCTTTTCGGCTGCGTCACAGGCAGCTCCGAGATCCGCAACGCCTTCGAAAGCCCGGCAAGCCGCCTGGAAGGGAGCACGACATGACGACCAAGGCACCGCCCGGAGCCTTCGATCCGGCCCGTCACCTCGAGGCGATGGCGCCCGCGCTCGGACTGACGATCAGCGAAGCCCAGAAGCCGGCCGTCCTGCAGTTCATCGCCATCGCCCATGGAATGGCGCAGCTCGTCGCCGCGGCGCCGCTGGCCGATGACAGCCTCGAGCTCGCGCCGCATTTCCGCCCGGGCCTGTCGGGAGCGGAACGGTGATGGACGTCTTCGCTCCCGCTCACGAGATCGCCCGCCGTGTCCGCGCCGGCGAGTTCGCCGCCGAGGCGGTGGTGGCGGCGGCGCTGGCGCGCATCTCCAGCCTGGATTCGCGCGTCAACGCCTTCACCGACATCACGTCGGACCGTGCCTTGGCGACGGCGCGGGCGGTCGACCTCGCCCGATCCCGCGGCGAGCCGCTCGGGCCGCTCGCGGGCGTGCCTTTCGCCGCCAAGAATCTGTTCGACATTGCCGGGCTGCCGACGCGCGCGGGCTCCAGGATCAATCGCGAGCGCCAGCCTGCCTCGCGCGACGCAACGTTGATCGAACGTCTCGGCGCAGCCGGGGCGATCCTGCTCGGCGGACTCAACATGGGCGAATACGCCTATGACTTCACCGGCGAGAACGCCCATGACGGACCGTGCCGCAATCCGCACGACCTCGCGCGGATGGCGGGCGGCTCGTCCTCGGGTTCCGGCGCGGCGACGGCCGCCGGCTTCGTGCCGATCGCGCTCGGCTCCGATACGAACGGTTCGATCCGCGTGCCGGGTTCGCTGTGCGGCGTCTTCGGCCTGAAGCCGACCTACGGACGCCTGCCGCGCACGCGCTCCTTTCCTTTCTGCGATTCACTCGACCATCTCGGCCCTCTGGCGCGGGACGTGACCGATCTTGCGCTCGGCTACGACCTGATGCAGGGCGCCGACGAAGGCGATCCGGCCTGCGCACAGCGCCCGACCGAGCCGACATTGCCGCAGTTGAAGCACGGCCTGTCCGGCCTGAGGATCGGCGTCGCCGGGGGATACTTCTCGACCGAAACCATGCCGGAAGCCGACTTTGCGACGACGGCAGTGGCGGAAGCTCTCGCGGCCAGCTCCCGCGTCGAGATCGCGGGTGCCGCCATTGGACGGGCAGCGGCCTTCCTGATCACCAATGCCGAAAGCTCCGCCTTCCATCTGCCTCGGCTCAGGGAGCGCGCGGATGATTTCGACCCGGAGACGCGCGATCGCTTCCTCGCCGGAGCCTTGCTGCCCGCCGCCTGGTACGTCCAGGCTCAGCGCGCGCGCCGCTGGTTCCACGATGAGATGATGCGACATTTCGCCGATGTCGATCTCATCGTCGCGCCGGCCACGCCCTGCCCTGCCCCGCTCATCGGCCAGAAGATCCTGGAGCTGAGGGGAGAGACGCTGCCGCTGCGCCCCAGCCTCGGGCTCTTCACGCAACCGATCTCCTGTGTCGGCCTGCCCGTCGCGGTTGTGCCCTTCGGGGGTGGCGCGCTTCCGATCGGCGTGCAGTTGATCGCTGCCCCCTGGCGCGAGGACATCTGCCTGAGGGCGGCGAAGGCGCTGCAGGAGATGGGCGTCTGCCGGGCCGACCGCCCGGCGGAACCGGCAATGCCAGGCTGATCGAAGCATGGCAGAGGCGATGCGGGAAACCCGCGCCTCTCGGGCTCGAAGGGTTTGCCGGACAGGCGAAGATGCGCGTGCCTGGCCGGTTCGATGATTTCGAGCGGTTCGGCAACGCCGTTCGCGGCAACCCGGCCATCGGCCGACATCAGCCTGGTCGGGTGCGAAGACAGGGTGAGCCCGACAGACCAGCCACGGAGCCGGACAGCCGCCCGTTCAAGCGCGTTCATTGCCTCCGAGACGCTCCCAATACGGCGGGCTGCCGAAGGCCTGACGAAGGCAATCGGCGAAGGCGCGGAGCTTGGCCGATGGCTTGCGGCCCTCGGGATGCGCGAGGTAGATCGCTTCCAGTTCCGGCTGCATGCCGATATCGACGATGTCGAGCCGGCCGCTGCTGATCTCGGCTCCGGCGATGAAAAGGGGCAGCAGGGCGATCCCCAGCCCCGCCAACGCCGCATCGCGCATCATGTCGCCGTTGTTGACCCGCAGGCTCGGTCGCCCGCGCACACTGAGCGTTCCACTCGACCCATGGAAGCGCCAGTCGCCGCTGCCCCGATTGGTGTAGAAGATGCCGTCATGCCCATCGAGTTCGGCGGCGGAAGCCGGGCTGCCGCGCCGCTCCAGATAATCCGGAGCAGCGACCAGCACCCTGCGGCTCGGAGCGAGTGTCCAGGCGACGAGGCGGGAATCCGCGATCGTCCCATGGCGCAGCACGGCATCGTAGCTGTCCGCGCCCGCCTCGACCCGCCGGTCGTCGAGATCGAGCGTCAGCGCGATCTCGGGATGCCGCGCGAGGAAGGGATAGATCGCGGGGCCGAGATGCATGCGGCCGAAGGTGACCGGTGCCGAGATCCGGAGCGGCCCGGCCAGGGTCCCGCGGCGCTCGGCCATGTCGACTGCCGCATCCTCCACCTCGCGGGTGATGCGCGTGGCGCGTTCGAGAAAGGCGGTGCCGTCCTCGGTCAGCGTCAGCCGGCGGGCGCTGCGATGCAGGAGCGTGGCGCCAAGGCTGTGCTCCAGTTCGGCCAGGCGGTCGCTCACCACCGATTTCGACAGATGCAGCCGTCGCGCCGCCTCGCTCAGCGAGCCGGCTTCCGCAATGGCGACGAAGGTCGCGATGCCGTCGAGCTTCAACATCGTTCGGATATTCCGGACCTGAATTTCGCCGATGCAACGCTAATCCGAACGAAGATCGAATGCTACCTTGCGTCATGCCAATGGGGCTGACAGAGACGGTCATCGTCGACCGCCCTCCCAATTGGCTGGAGATGGGTCATGTTGAAGATCGCCTTGACGCTCGGCGCGCTTGCCTTCGCGGCGCCCGCGGGCGCGCAGGTTCCCGACTTTCCGAGCCCGTTCAAGACGCAGGAAATCGCCACCAATGGCGCCACCATCCATGTCCGTGTCGGTGGCCAAGGCCCTGCGGTCGTCCTGCTGCACGGCTATGGCGAGACCGGCGACATGTGGGCGCCGATGGCGGCCGATCTGGTGCGGGATCACACGGTGGTGGTGCCCGATCTGCGCGGGCTCGGCCTGTCCTCGAAGCCGGCGTCGGGCTTCGACAAGAAGACCCAGGCCGGAGATGTCGCCGGCGTGCTCGACGCGCTCAAGGTCGAACGCGCCGATCTGGTGACGCATGACATCGGCAACATGGTCGGCTTCGCTTTTGCCGCGCAACATCCGCAGCGCGTCGGCCGCTTCGTGCTGATCGATGCTCCGGTGCCCGGCATCGGTCCCTGGGAGGAAATTCTGAAGAACCCGCTGCTCTGGCATTTCCGCTTCGGCGGGCCGGATATGGAACGCCTGGTGGCGGGACGCGAGCGCATCTATCTCGACCGTTTCTGGAACGAGTTTTCCGCGACGCCCGCCCGCTTCAGCGAGGCCTCGCGCGAGCACTACGCCAAGCTTTACGCCCTGCCCGGCGCGATGCATTCCGGCTTTGCCCAGTTCGCCGCCTTCGATCAGGACGCGATCGACAACCGCGCATACCTCGCGGCCGGCGGCAAGCTGGCGATGCCGATACTGGCGCTCGGCGGTGAGAAGTCCTTCGGCACGACAATGGCGGCGGTGATGCGGTCAGCCGCGACAGACGTCACCGAGGGCGTCGTTCCGGATTCCGGCCACTGGATCATGGAAGAGAACCCAACGGCTACCGTCGCCATGGTCCGGGCCTTCCTCGACAAGGGACGATAGCCGCCCCGTCCGAGGCGCCTCGGCGCGCAAGGCGTCGCTATCGTAAGCCCTGTCGGCGAGAAGGATGTTTCCCGGCTCGATCGTGTCCAGCATATCGGTGGCCGAGCCCCGTCATGGGCCTGGCCTTCAGTCAGCTTGAGGCGGATCGGGCGGCCTTCGGCGTCGACAAGGGCGTGGATCTTCGTGGTCAGGCCGCCGCGTGAGCGACCCATGCAACGGGATCGCCCGTCTTTTTTTGGCCGTTGGCGGCATGCTGGTGGACGCGGACCGACAAGGCGTCGATCATCTGGATGTCGCCATCGTAAGCGGCTGATACAGCTTGCGGAATGCGCGCCCAATGACCCGCCTTGCGCCACCGGTTGAAGCGGTTGACACAGGTCGTATGCGGGCCATAGCGCGCCGGAATGTCGGCCCGGGGCGCCCCCCCGTGGCAGGCGCCAGAAGATGCCGTTCAGAACGCGTCGGTCATCAACCTGGCCTGCTGCCGGTTCTGTGGACACCGAGATTGAGCTTGATGTCGCGGCAGCGCCTGGCGAGCGCTTCGATTGAGTTTTTCACCCGACACCCTCGATGCGCTTGAGACGGATCACCACGTCGACCTTGGAGATGGCGTAACCAGGGGGCGGCTCCGGTAGGCCGTCGACGCTGATCCGGTCTGGTGCGATGTCAATGATCCGATCCTCATCCTCGATGTAGAAATGATGATGATCGCCAGGGTCAGTGTCGTAGTAGGCCTTGCCGCTATTGACGCTGACCCTGCGGATCAGCCCGGCCTCATCGAATTGGAACAGGGTGTTGTAGACGGTCGCCAGCGAGAGCGAGATGCCCGCTTCGAGCGCTTCCAGATGCAGATGCTCAGCGGTCAGATGGCGATGGCCATCGCCGAAGATCAGGCAGCCGAGCGCGATGCGCTGCCGGGTCGGGCGCAGGCCCGCTTCCTTGAGAATGCGCGTCACCTGCGCACGCGGCATGGGGGCGACTTCGTCCTCCAATAAGAGGCGGTCTCTGGCTTCCTGAGTTAAAAACAGCATGGCATGATCATATCCGGGTGATGATCTTGGTTCACATCGACGGTCGATGCTTCTCCTTGCGCCTGATGCGCAGGACAACGTCGACTTCGACCAGCTCGTAGCCGTCGGGAGGCTCCGGCAGGTCGCAGACCGTGACCCGTCCGCCGGGCACATCGAGCAGCCGATCCTCGTCCATGGCGTAATATGGTGGTGGTCGACCTGCGTATCGAACCACGCTGTCGAACCATAGATCGGAACGCGTTTCAGCAGCCCCAGCTCGCTGAACCCCTTGAGGCTGCGATAGACACAGCTGATGGAGCCGGGCGCGCCTGATCGAACGAGCTCGCCGTGGAGACCTTCGGCCGAGACATGGCGCCCGCCGCCTCCAAACAGCAGGTCCATCAGCGCCAAGCGCTGCTGTGTCGCGCGCATGCCAGCTCCTGAAAGAACATCCCGGGCCGCTAACTCCTCCGAGAAGGCCAGCTCAGCGCGCGACACTTCGATCGACGTCATGGTCCCTTCCTCAATTTCTTATTGCAATTCAGTCGCGATATCATCGTAACGAAATCACGAGCGGCCCTGTCAATTGCTTTCGCGAATGAATCGCAACAATGACCTGACTCCCCTCGACGTCGCGCAGATTCGGCGGCGGTGGCGAACATTCCCGCAGGAGAGAATTGATGAGGCGCCTGTTATCACGCCCCCGATCGCATATGAGGGGAGCATGCGCAGCCCTTTGTCTCGGTCTTGCCCCGCTTGCAGCGCAGGCGGCCGATCCTGCGGCCCGCACCGATGCGCCGCTTACTGAGCCCGGCCTGCTGGAGCGCGAGCAACTCACGGGTGATTGGGGCGGCGCGCGTACGCGGCTGGATGAGGCTGGCCTGACCTTCGGGCTGACGACAACCGGCGACATGTCGACCAATCCGACCGGAGGCCTGCAGAGAGGGCACGGGTTTTCAGGGCTGTTGCAGTTCGGCCTGGATCTCGACCTTGAGAAGATGGCCGGCTGGAAGGGCGGTGCCTTCCACGCCGGCGCCTTCCTGATCGGTGGCCACGGCTTGTCCGGCAAGTTCCTCGGCAATCTGATGCCCATCTCGAATATCGAGTCCGATCCGGCGGGGCGTCTTGCCGAAGTCTACTTCACGCAGACGCTCTTCGACGGGAAGCTCTCCATCAGGCTCGGCCAGCTTCTCGCCGACAGCGAATTCGCCACTAGCGAGACAGCGGGGCTCTTCGTGAATTCGGCTTTCGGCTGGCCCGCTTTGCACGGCATCGTCCTGCCCGGCGGCGGCCCGGCCTATCCTGTTCCGGCTCCCGGCGTGCGCGTCGCCTTCAAGCCGGACGATGCCTGGACCGTTCAGGCCGGCGTCTACAGCGGCAATCCTCTCGGTCGGAACGACAAGAACAAGCACGGCCTGACCTTTCCGCTGAACCAGGGTGTCTTCGCCATTGCGGAAGCGGCCTATACTCACGACTACGGCGGCGGCGTCACCGGAACCTACAAGCTCGGCGGCTGGTACAATTCGCGCCGCTTTGACGATGTGCGGATTGCGACCAACGGCCTGTCCTTCGCTGACCCGAATGCCGATCCCGATCCGCTGCGCCACCGCGGCAATTTCGCCTTTTACGGTGTGATCGATCAGGTGCTCTGGAAGTCACCGGATGCGGAGACGACGGGCCGTAGCCTCGCCGCCTTCGCGCGTGTTGTGGTCGCGCCGGAGAAGAACCGCAACCATGTCGATTTCTATGCCGACGCCGGCATCACCTATACCGGGCTCCTGCCAGGGAGGAAGAACGACATCGTCGGCGTCGCCGTGGCCTACGCCCAGGTTAGCTCCAGCTTGCGTCAGCTTGACCGCGACATGATCACCTTCTCGGGCGATCCTCAGCCAGTTCGTTCCTCCGAGCTCGTGATCGAGGCCTCCTACCAGACTCAGCTTGCGCCCTGGCTCAAGGTGCAACCCTTCGCGCAGTGGATCGTTCGCCCCGGCGGCGGCGAGCCGGACCCCGACAAGCCCTGGCGCAAGATTCCCAAAGCGACGGTCTTCGGCCTGCGGAGCGTCACGGTGTTCTGAAGCGACGGGATATCCGTCGGCCGTTCACCTCATAATGCAGTTCAGTCTTGTTTGCAAAAAAAAGCAGCTTCGGGTAACGATGAAAATGCAATTGAAAGCGATTATCAATAAGGAGGCATTCATGCCGAATGGTCTGCGGCGGTCGTTCCTGGCCGGTATGATGGGGGCTGCGCTCGCCGCGGCCTTGGGTGCGGCTCCGGCTGCGGCTCAGGAGAAGTTCAAGGCCGTGACGACCTTCACCGTTATCGCCGACATGGCAAAGAACGTCGCTGGCGACACAGCGATCGTCGAGTCGATCACCAAGCCGGGCGCCGAGATTCACGAATACCAGCCGACGCCGGGCGATATTCAGCGCGCGCAGGGTGCGCAGCTCATCTTCGCGAACGGGCTCAATCTCGAGCTCTGGTTCCGGAAATTCTATCTGAACCTGAAGGATGTGCCGGAGGTCGTCGTCTCGCAGGGCGTCGAGCCGATGGGCATCACTCAGGGGCCCTATAGCGGCAAGCCCAATCCGCATGCCTGGATGTCGCCGAAGAGCGCAATCGTCTATGTCGACAATATCCGCGACGCCTTCGTCAAATATGACCCACAGAACGCCGCGGCTTACAAGGCGAATGCCGAGGCCTACAAGGCCAAGATAGAGGCCGCGATCGCGCCTATCCGGGAAACGCTCGGCAAGATTCCCGCTGACAAGCGCTGGCTGGTCACGAGCGAGGGCGCGTTCTCCTATCTGGCGCGCGATTTCGGGTTGAAGGAGCTTTACCTCTGGCCGGTCAATGCCGACCAGCAGGGCACGCCCCAGCAGGTCCGCAAAGTCGTCGACGCCGTCAGGAAGCATAAGATCCCGACGGTCTTGAGTGAGAGCACCATCTCGGACAAGCCGGCACGGCAGGTCGCCCGCGAGACCGGCGCCCACTACGGCGGCGTGCTTTATGTCGATTCCCTCAGCGAGGCGGACGGTGCGGTCCCAACCTATCTCGACCTGCTGCGGGTCACCTCCGCGACGGTGGCGAAGGGGCTCAGCGAGGGCCTGACGCAATGACCGCAGCGGTCGACGACCTTGCCCGCCCCGCATCTTCAAATGCGGGGCATGGCATTCTGGCGACGGATGCCACCGTCACCTACCGCAACGGCCACACCGCGCTGCGTGACGCCAGCTTCCGGATTCCGACCGGGACGATCACCGCGCTGGTCGGTGTCAACGGCTCCGGCAAGTCCACCCTGTTCAAGGCGATCATGGGCTTCGTGCGCCTGGCGAGGGGCGAGATCCGTGTGCTCGGCATGCCGGTCGCACAGGCCCTGCGAAAGAACCTCGTCGCCTATGTGCCGCAATCCGAGGAGGTCGACTGGAATTTTCCAGTCCTCGTGGAGGACGTGGTGATGATGGGCCGCTACGGCCATATGGGCATGATGCGCCGGCCGAAGGCCGCCGATCACGCGGCGGTCGCGGCAGCGCTGGCCCGCGTCAATATGAGCGAGTTCCGCAAGCGCCAGATCGGAGAGCTCTCCGGCGGCCAGAAGAAGCGGGTTTTCCTCGCCCGCGCGCTCGCGCAGGACGGCCGCGTCATCCTGCTCGACGAGCCCTTCACCGGCGTCGACGTCAAGACAGAGGACCAGATCATCAAGCTCTTGCGAGAATTGCGCGACGAAGGCCGCGTCATGCTGGTCTCGACGCATAATCTTGGTTCTGTGCCGGAGTTCTGCGATCGCACTGTCCTGATTAAGAGAACCGTGCTCGCTTATGGCCCGACCGTCGAGACTTTCACCCAGGACAACCTCGAGAAGGCATTCGGCGGCGTGCTGCGCCACTTCGTGTTGAACGAGGCACAGAACGGCAGGCCAACGCCGGTTGGCGTGTTCACGGACGACGAGCGGCCGCTGATCCTTCAAAGCGGTAAGACGGCTGTGCGCGATACTCGTGTTGATAGTAGGGCGCGGACATGATGCTCGAATTCCTCGAGCCCTTTACCTATGACTACATGCGAAATGCGATGTGGGTTTCGGCTCTTGTCGGCGGGGTCTGCGCGTTCCTGTCCTGCTATCTCATGCTCAAGGGCTGGTCGCTGATCGGCGACGCGCTCTCGCATGCCATCGTTCCGGGCGTCGCGGGCGCCTACATGCTCGGCCTGCCCTTCGCGATCGGGGCCTTCTTCTCCGGTGGCCTGGCGGCCGCGGCCATGCTCTTCCTTAACCAGCGCACCAAGCTGCGCGAGGACGCCATCATCGGCCTGACCTTCTCCGCCTTCTTCGCGCTCGGCCTGTTCATGGTGTCGCTTAGGCCGATGGCGGTGAACATCAAGACGGTCGTGCTCGGCAACGTTCTCGCCATCACGCCCGGTGACACGCTCCAGCTCGCAATCATCGGCTTCGTCTCGCTCGCCATCCTGCTGGTGAAATGGAAGGACTTGATGGTCACCTTCTTCGACGAAAACCACGCGCGCTCCATCGGGCTCAACCCCGCGCGGCTGAAGTTCGTGTTCTTCATGCTGCTCTCGGCCTCAACCGTTGCGGCCCTTCAGACGGTCGGTGCCTTCCTTGTGATCTGCATGGTGGTGACGCCGGGGGCGACCGCCTATCTGCTGACCGACGGCTTCCCCAGACTGCTCACGATCGCCGTCACCCTCGGCTCGCTGACGAGCTTCCTCGGCGCCTATATCAGCTATTTCCTGGACGGAGCGACCGGCGGCATCATCGTCGTGCTGCAGACGACGATCTTCCTGATCGCATTCTTCTTCGCGCCCAAGCACGGCATGCTCGCGGCCCGCAGGCGCGCGGCGAAGGCCCTGGAGGCCGCCCAATGATCGAGACCTTGCTGGCCCCTTTCCAGTTCGACTTCATGGTCAATGCGCTGATCATCTCGGTCGTGGTCGCCGTTCCGATGGCGTTGCTGTCCTGCTTCCTCGTCCTCAAGGGCTGGTCACTCATGGGCGATGCGATCAGCCACGCGGTTTTCCCTAGTGTGGTGATAGCATACATGGCCGGCATTCCCTTCGCCGTCGGCGCCTTCACCGCCGGCATGCTCTGCGCCGTCGCCACCGGCTTCCTGAAGGACAACAGCCGGATCAAGCAGGACACGGTGATGGGCGTAGTCTTTGCCGGGATGTTCGGACTCGGTCTCGTCCTCTACGTAAAGGTTCGCTCCGACGTGCATCTCGATCACATCCTGTTCGGCGACATGCTCGGCGTGTCTTGGCGGGATATCGGCGAGGCGACGGCGATTGCCGCTGCCACGGCCGGGATTATCGGCCTAAAGTGGAGGGATTTCCTGCTCCACGCATTCGACCCGGCCCAGGCGAGGGCAGTCGGCCTGTACGTCAACCTTCTGCATTATGGCCTGCTTGGCCTGATCTCGCTCACGATCGTCGGCGCCTTGCAGGCGGTCGGCCTGATCATGGCGGTCGCCATGCTGATCGCGCCCGGCGCCATCGCCTTCCTGCTGACCCGCAGGTTCAGCATGATGCTGATCCTTTCGGTCGCAATCGCGGCCGTTGGGTCGTTTCTCGGCGTCTACCTGTCGTTCTTCATCGACAGCGCGCCAGCGCCCACCATTATCCTGCTGCTCACGATCGTCTTCATCCTCGCTTTCATCCACTCCACCCGCAAGGCGGACCGGTTCGAGGTGCAGGAAGGCTAGCAAGCCGTAGCAGAAGGCGGCGGCGTTGATCTCGACGAAGGCGTATTCGATACCGGAGGGCGGCGGTCACGGGAGGCCAAAGGCAGGCGCAGCGCCTGCACAGTTTTCTCGCCGTCCACGGGCCGCGCCTGCCCATCATGGCGCAGCTCATCCTGAATTCGGCGACTTTCAGGCGGCTGATCGAGTGCCTCGATACGCTGGCGGGGATCGCGCGTGAGTGTGACCCACTGCCTCCCCGCCGGCTCCCGCTCAGGCAAGTGAGAATTCCTGCCAGATAAAGGAGACGCTCGGGCCCTGCATGCCGCCCTAGGGTCGCATGATATTCCGTTGGCGCTTCATCAACGCCTGCTCTGCAATCCACCGGCAGCCCGGCCGTCAAGAGGTGGAAGGACCCCTCGTCAGTGAAGCCTTCGCTCGGTTGGCCGTTTGTGAAATCATACGCTATTCACCTGTACTGCGACGTGTCGGTCTGCGCCTCCTTGGCTTCAGCGGCCTGACGTAGATTTCGAGCTTGTGGCTGACGATTTCGAAGCCGTGTCGGCGGGCGATCTCCTCCTGAAGCTTCTCGATCTCCTCGGAGCGGAATTCGACGACGTTTCCGCTTTCGACATCGATCAGGTGGTCGTGATGCTCTCGCTCGGCGCTTTCGAAGCGGGCACGGCCATCGGCGAAGGTGTGTCGTTCCAGGATCCCTTTTTCCTCCAGGAGGCTCAGGGTCCGGTAGATGGTCGCAATCGCTATGCCGGGATCGATCGCTGTTGCGCGCTTGTGAAGTTCGACCGCATCTGGATGATCGGCCGATTCCGACAAAACCTGCATGATGACCTGACGCGGACCTGTCAGGCGAAGACCGTGCTCACGACATACGGCTGCAATGTCACTCTTGAACTGCACGTCTCCTCCATCCGCCCACGAACGCCTGATACCAACCCGGCCAAGCCTTTGAGGCTATTTGCCGTCTGATCAGGAAAGCGGCGAGATATACGATAGGCGGCTTATAAGGTGAACAGGGCTACACAGGACCCGGCTTCGTCGAAAGCAGGATTTCCTGGCCGGAGGTGTGGAAGACCATCTCCAAGGCGGCCGCGATCGGGCCGGTTTTGGGTCGTGCGTTCAACCGACACTTTACCGCAAAGCATCCGAGCGGGCCTGCTATGGCGGCTCGCAGTATCTGATCGGTTTCCTCGACTCCAAAGGCAAACCGTTCGACGGCGCGAAGACCTGCAAGGTAGCCCTGCCCAAGGGCATCCCGGCAGCGACATTCTGGTCTTTCACGCTCTACGACAACTCGCAGCTGCCTCCATCCGAAGGATTACAGCGCGATCTCAAAAACATGGGTGATCGCATTTTTATCCTGAATGGCGCGCCCGACACGATTCGAACGTGTGACCTTTGCCTTCGGAGAGCAGTCATAGCGACTTCCTTTGACGTCAGTAACGTCTATAAGTATCTGTAAAATAAGTACTTGCCAACATACACGTCATCCCTATTTTCAACGTCTGTGTGGGACGTTGTGTGGGACAAATTGTGCAGGCCGACATTTCGACGGTGGCGAAGCGCGCCAAGCTGAAGCCTCGCAAGAACCCGTATTGGACCGCGCTGAGCGGCGGCCGTGGTGGCGTGTCGCTCGGCTATCGCCGCTCCGCCAAATCAGGCACCTGGATTGCCAAGATCGTCGTGGAGGGCAACCGCTCCGAAAACCGTCTCGGGCTCGCTGACGACGAGGCCCAGGCCGACGGAGCTCTTAGCTACCGGACAGCGGCCGAGGCGGCCTTGGAGTGGAGCCGCCAGCAATTCGCCTCGCTCGAGGCCGGAGCGTCGAAAGCAACACGGCAGCCGGCAACGGTCGAAATGGCGGTTACGGATTACATTGCAGCCCGTAAGCGGAAATCCCCATCGTCGGCCAAGAACGCGACTAGCCGACTGACGGCTTATGTCCTGGCCGATCAGGCGTTCGCGGGAACGCGCTTGGCGAAGCTTCGCGCATCGACGATCGAGACGTGGCGCGACCGGCTGCCGATGAAGACAAATGATCCCGAGAGCGAGGGGCTGGCCGCGTCATCGATCAATCGATTGCTTAACGATCTTCGCGCCGCGCTGAACGCGGCTGCGGAGAGACGCCGGCGCGAATTGCCGGCCCACCTCATGCAGGAAATTCGGATCGGAACACGTCGGCTGCAAGCGGACAGTGGCGCCACGATGATGGTGCTAACGGACAAACAGGTCCGCAGCGCAGTCGCAGCCGCAGAAAAACTAGAGCTTGAGTTCGGCCAGTTGGTCGCAGCCGCTGCCGCGACTGGCGCCCGTTTCAGCCAACTTGCCGCGGTCAAGGTCGGCGACCTTCAGGTTGCGCAGGCTCGGCTGATGATCCCCTCTTCTCGAAAGGGCAGAGCGGGCAAGCCCCGCACTCCTATCGCCTTCCCGTTGTCCTCCGACGTCGTCGCGAAGCTGGCGGCGGCAACCAACGGTAGACCGGCGAGCGCTCCGTTGTTTCGGCGCTGGGCGTATCGGCGTGGCAAGCGCCTCGAGTGGATCCGCGATCAGCTTGTGCCCTGGTCGGCCTCATCCGAGGCGCAAGCGCAGTGGGCAAACGTGGCAAAGAACGCCGAGCTGCCGGCAGGCACGACGATGTACGCACTGCGCCACAGTTCGATTGTGCGAGGGCTAAAGGCAGGGCTGCCCGTTCGGCTCGTCGCTGCACTTCACGACACCTCTATACCGATGATCGAGAAGCATTATGCCGCTTTCATCGTCGATGCGACTGAGGAGATCGCGCGTCGCGCAGCGGTTTCTCTGACGTATATCTGATGTATGCCATTTAGATATACATTCAACAATTACAAGAGACCCAGACTTAACGCCAATAACGGTTGCACTCTACGTAAGAGAGAGATATAACGTCGGGCGCCGCTCCGATTTGGTTTTCGGTTTTCAGGTCTGTTCGGGGTTTTTCGGATGCGGTGCTCCCTAACCCTTGCGCGTTGCGCAAACCCGGAGACCTTCTGTGAAACACCGTGTCATCGCGGGCGCCACGCCGTGGCGCGATCGCCCTTTCCTCACCCTTCAAGATGCCGCCGAGATCGTCGGCTGCTCAACCGCGACGCTTTACGGCGCGGCTGCCGCAGAGCGCTTGGAGCTTTGCCGGCTCGGCGGCCGAACGCTGGTCAAGACCCCCAGCCTGGTCGCTTACATTGCTACCGCGAAGCGCTGGACGCCTTCGCCGAAGACGAAACAGGCGACGGAGGCCAGGAAGAAAGCGGCCGCAGATGGTTGGCGGAGCTGAGCTTCGCCATGGCACGAGGAGAGCGCCATTACTCAGCGGGTCCGTTCGTCAAGCCGCCGGCCAAATCTGAGCTCAAACGTCTTGTCGATGCGCTCGAAAAGTCGGCAGCGGAAAGCGACCTACCGGCTACCATCGAGGATTGCGTGATCGAGTGGGCGGAAGATCTGATCCTTCGTCGACTTGTCGATAAAGGGATGCCGGCTGAGCTCGCCAGCGATCCGCCGGCATGGCTTTCGGGGCTAGTCGATTCGGAAGCGACTTTGCTCCGCGCTGAAGCTCGAGAGCAGCGCGAAAAGAAGCGAGCCAGGCGCGGAAGGCCGCCTTATCCAAACAACTTCGCGAATTCCGTCGCGATATTTGAGTGGCATCGACAGCGCTCCGCGGCGGCTCAAGATGCGAGTGCAAATGCCGTGTTTGAACGTGTTGCAAAGGCTTTGGGGCCGGGCATCACCCGGCACCATGTGCGACGCATCTACAAATTCCACGCGCGTCGATTTGCTCGGCTCAAGCGCGACGCCCCTCAAAAGCTCGAGCTCGTACTCGATATGATGCGCGTCATCGACGAGCAGGCCGAGCAGTTCCGGTTCCAAGGTGCGCGCAATTGTGGCGGCTCCGCGCGCTTTTAGCGCGCAGCAGCCGGCAGGATGATCGGGGCATCCCGATTGGAGTGCATCCCTTGGCCGACACCCCGCTAGAACGCGCTATCTCGCCCATACTGCAGCCGGATGGGTTGGTCACTGTCGCCGAGGCCGCGGCACTCTTAGGCCGCTCAACGAGCTGCATTCGCGACTGGATCACAGCAGGCGAGCTCACCCCGGCAAGCCCTAGGGGGCGTGTTCTGCTCCGCTCGTCAGACGTCCGAAATCTGCGCGATCGGTTGCCGCGCTCAAAGCCGACACTGCGGCTCGTTTGGGTCAATCCCGACCTCTAAAACAGATCGGCCGGCTGATCGCTGCAACGATCGCCGGCCAAGAGGATTTCCAATGCACAGGGTTAGTATAGAACGAGATCCAACGGCGTTCAACGGGCAGAGACCGGCGACTTTTGCGGAGTGCATCGGTGCAACGAGCGGCGCACGTGAAACTCTGTCAGCCGATTTCTCTCTGCTTGAAAGCCGAAACCTTCTTACGAAAAGCTTCCGCCTCGGCTCCGGCGGAGCAATCGAAAAGACCGGCACCGGTGCTTTTGCTCGCGGGATTGCCAGGCGCGTGGCGCTTTCGGGGAACCGCGCTGGGGATCTGTTGAGGCAGTTCGCCAAACACCTGTCGGCCCTCAATCGGCATCAGGCCATCGTAATGGTCCCTCCTCCATCCGAGAAGGATGAATGGACAGTCGTTACGACCGCTGAGATCGATCAGCACCGTGGCGCCATTGCCAGGTCGCGGAAGTTCTTCCCTGCGAAGTCGGGGCCAGCGCTTCTGATGATCGACTTCGACACGCGAGCCTACCCGCCGAGCCTGCGAGAAAAAATCGGATCGGCGGGAAACCTGTCAGCAGTACTCAAGGCCATTTTTCCTGACTTCGCGCATGCTGCATCGCTCACGCGAAATTCGACGTCGTCAGGCATTCACTGCCCGTCGACAGGCGAGACGACGAACGATAGCGGCCAGCATCGGTACTTCGTGGTCGCGGACGGGTTAGATGCCAGCGATTTCGCCACGCGTCTGCACCAGCGACTTATCTTGAAAGGCTACGGCTTCGGCATCATTCGAAAAACCGGCCATGTCGATATCTGCTCCCTGATCGACGAGGGCGCATCAGCGCCGGAGCGGATTGTCTACGAAGCCGACGCTGATTTGGGCGCAGGGCTGCAGCAGTCGCAGGCTGCCAGGACGTCGCAGATCAAGGACGGCTTTCTGCTCGACACCCGCTCCTTGCCACCTCTCAGCCCGGAGGAGACGCAGCGTTTCGTTGCGGAGTGCAATGAGATCCGCAACGCTCTTCGCGGCGAAGCAGCCGCACAGCGCGCGGTCTGGCTTGAAGAACGCGTCCGCGAGCGCGTCGCGAAAGGAGAGCCCGAAGAACGCGTAAGGCAATCGCTGACGGACGCCGTGGACCGGCGGGAGCTCTGTGGAAGCTCAATCGAAATTCAACTGGACGATGGTTCGACGGTCACGCCCAACAAAATCCTGGCTGACTTGTCTGCCTTCCACGGCAAGACGTGCGCCGATCCGCTGGAACCCGAGTACGGCGGCGGGCGGAACCTCGCGATCATTTACACGAAAGGCCACTCCCGCCCGATCATCCATTCGCATGCGCATGGAGGCATCCAATACGTCCTCACGCCCGATCCGCTTATCTGGTTCGAAGATCTTGGCGACGAGCCCTCCAGGCCGGCGTCCGATCCGTCCTGGCCGGAACCGGCCGACATCTTCGGCGATGCTGGCACGATAGGCCTCGGCGATTTCCCGCTCGACTGCCTTTCACCCCAACTCGCTGCTTGGGTCGGGTCGCAGGCGAGGCGTAAGGGCGTGCCGACCGCATTTGCAGGCGCGGGAGCCCTGACTACGATCAGCGCCGCGGTCGGAGCGTCGCTGCGCATCAGGCCGCACCAGAAAGATGACTGGGAAGAGCCGGCGGGGCTTTGGACGGTTCTCATCGCGGAACCCGGATCCGGCAAGAGCCCAACGATTTCAGCCGCCCTCGCGCCCCTTCGCGATCTCGACAACCGGCACGGTAACGAAGATCGCGCAGCCCACGCAGAATGGACGCGCCGCCAGGCGAAGCGGCACCGAAAGGACGCGCCGGATCAGCCCCTCGAGCGAGTGCCGCGCATTCGGCGATACGTCCTCGATAGCGTGACCGCCGAAAAGCTGGTCCGCATCATGGCCGACAATCCGCGTGGCATCATGCGAGCACCGGACGAGTGGGCAAGCTTCCTGGGCGAGATGGGCGCCTATAAGCGGGATGCAGGCGGTGACCGGGCAATGATGCTGCGGACGTTTGACGGCGGCAGCATCGACATCGAGCGGATGGGCAGCGGGAACACTCACGCGGCTTGCGGCCTTCAATCGATCCTGGCCGGATCTCAGCCGGATAAAATTCAGCGAGCTCTCGCAAACCTCGCTGAGGATGGCATGGCGCAACGCACGCTGTTCATATTGGACGACGATATCCGCCGTGTCTCGATCGACGAGGAGCCGGATAAAGAAGCCGAGCGGGCCTATCGTTCAACGATCCAGACGCTGGCTGCCGCCAGCTATATTTTTGACGATCCAGTGCGGCTCACGCCGGAAGGTTACGACGCGTCCAAGCGAGCACTGGAACAAATCACGCTGATTGGCCGGTTTCCAGGCTCGCCTGCAGCGTTCGCAGGGCATCTCGCGAAATGGGGCCGCCTGCTGCCTCGCGTCATCCTGGCAATCCACTCCTTCGAGGAATGTGAGGCGCTTGGATATGTCGATGCGTCGAAGCCCGTGCCGCTCGAGCGCGTCCAACGGTGCATCAGGATCGCCATGTTCCTCGTGAGGCACCAGTTTGCGTTCTACAGCCAATATCTCGTGCCGGATGAGAAGGACGCGGAAGCGCGCTGGCTCGCCGGCTTTATGCTGACGAGGCCCGGCGTGGACCGCTTCAGTCACAAGACGATCTATGACGCCAGGACCGAGTTGCGCGGCGCAGATGAGCGGGACCGCCGCAGGCGCGCAGGCATTATGGACAGGCTCGTCGATGCTGGATGGTGCCGCGTCGAGAAGCACAAGGACGGTTTGCCGGACACTTGGCTCGTCAATCCGCGAGTTTACGAGCGCTTCGCTCAACGTGCAGAGCACGAACGGACAGAACGGGCGGCGCGTCTCGTGGAGATTGAACAAGCAGCGGCTGCGCGTCGCAATCTGATCAATCAGGACAATTCGTCCAAAATGGGGGTTCAGACGTGAGCAAGCTGGCTCAATCGCGGCAATCGCGGCATGCGTACGCGAGATCCAGATTTATTTTCTTACAATCTTATATAACCACCGCCAGCGTTGCATTTGTCTATGCCTCCCATGCGCGCATGCCGCGATTGCCGCTCTCGGCCTCGGTGGTTTTGAAGGCGTCCCGACCGGACAATTTGTCTGCGCTGCTGCGTGTCGGGCTAGAAGCGACGACCCGGCGCGTGACACCTCATGCATGTCAGTTTTTGGAGCGCGCGCCGTGACGAAGCGACGACTGTTTTGGGCGCAGACGTCTGCGGGCCGCGAGCACGCGCGTCGCAATGCGCAACACTGGCAGATCCGGCGCCGCTCCGCGCCGCGGTGCAAGGCGACCGCCAAATCGACCGGCGAAAGATGCGGCCATCCCGCAATGAACGACCGAGAGGTTTGCTGCTGGCACGGCGGCTTAACTCCTCGCGGCGACCACTGGCTGCGGCCGCGATGGCCGAAGGCCGACACACCCCGCGCGGAAGCGAAACTCAATCGTAAGCTGCAGGATCTCGCCAAGGCCGCGCGCAAGCGTGAGAAGCGCGTAGCCGCAATGAGCCCCGCCGAGCTCGAGCGCTACAAGGCGTGGCGCGCTGCTCATCAGCCAGGTTCAAAAAGCAAACGCACCGCAGCTCAAGAGCAGCGCCGAAACGCTATCGCAACCGCTGAGTTCTTGAGCCGCCCTGCTGCGCCAGTTGCCACCAGTCCCGAGATTGCGGAGCTCAATCGCCTGCTCGACGAAGCCAAGCGGCGCGCCGCAGCGCTCGAGCTCGAGATCGCCAAATTCGACCAGGGAATTTTTGGATGACATCGATCGAAGATATCCAGCGGGAACTACTGCACCGCATCCAAACTGAAGGCGTGCTTGTTGCCTATGAGGCCGCGTTGGCCGTGGCCCGTGACCCGAAGGCCCCTGCCCCAGCGCGCGCAACGGCGTCGACGACTCTGTTTCGCGTCGCGGGCTATTTCGACCGGTCCGCCTCTTCGGATCGCAACGTCGAGCCGCACGAGATGACGCCCGAAGAGCTTGCGTCAGAGATCCGACATGCCCGGCGCAGCCTAGAGCAGTCCGATCCGGACATCTTCAGCTGACCGGCTCGACTTCGGTCTGCTTCTTGATTCTCGCCAGTGTGGAGCGGCTTGCGCCTGTCGTTCGCTGGACGAACGACCAAGAGTCGCCCCGCTTCAGCATCGCCGCAATATCAGCGTTGCGCGTCGTGTCCGCGGGCCGGCCGCGGTACAGCCCCTTTTCCTTTGCCCCTGCGATGCCTTGCGCCTGTCGACGACGGCGATCCTCGTAGTCCTTCCGCGCGACTGCGGCGAGCACGTCCAGCATCATGCCGTTGACGGCTTCGAAGAGCCTGGCAGTGAAGTCGTCCCGTTTCGCATCGAGCATCAGCCATGACGTTGGAAGATCGAGCGCGACAATGCGGATGCTCTTCGCGCGGATCTCGCCCTTGAGGCGTTCCCAATCCGTAGCCGTCAGGCGCGACAGGCGATCGACCTGCTCGACGAGAAGAACGTCGCCTGCGCTCGCGTCAGCGAGCAACCGAAAGAGCTCCGGTCTCGCAAGTGAAGCGCCACTCTCATTCTCGACGTAGTAGCAGGCGATCCGTTGGCCGCGTTCATCGGCAAATCGGATCAGATCGGCGCGAGCGCGATCCGCATCCTGTTCCTTGGTTGAGGCGCGGAGGTAGGCGCGAACGAACATCAATATCGCTCCAGTTCGATTTAACTGGTACGATAATTAACGGTTCGATTTGAATCGTCAAGCAGATTTATCGAACTACGTTCACCGATGGTTCGCGAAAAGCACACTCATCGCGAACCAGCCTCAGCCACCCGCTGCGCGGCGTCGGCTCGCAAGGTCCACAACCTGACAGGCCGGGTCCGTGGCGGCGGGCGACATGGATAACGCCCCAGGCTTTAGGGCAGGTGGCGCCAGATCAACGCACAGTTCTCGGCTAGCGTCCGCAATCGCCTCCAATAGCATGGCAAGCCGGCCGCCGTGCGCGAGGGCGAGCGTTTGCAGTTCGTCCGAGGCCATGGCGGCCAGTAGCTCGACATGGCGGGCGCGCAGATCGACGGGCATCATGAAGCTCTCCTCTCCGGGGGGCAGGGCTGCTCCGCGTTGACCCAGCCACCCGGCCGGGCACACCCCTGGCATCACTCCCAAACTCAGCCGTAAAACGGCGCCAGGCTCGCGATGCAAAATGCTGGCGGCTGGAAAATTGGCCGGTTGATCATAACCGACACACGCTCGCTCTGCGCGCGATTTCCAGCAAACTTGTCGTTTTTATCGCGCAGCGCGTCATAGCAAAACCGTCCGAGCGGCCGCCAAGCCGGATGAGACGAGCTATGCACGACGACTATTACGATGGGTTGCCGCCGTCCGGCTGTGAGCCGCCATCCTTCGCGGAGGAAACTCTCGCATGGAGCGTGCGTTTCGCCGTCCATTCCTTCGGCTGCGTCGAGAGCGATCGGGAAAGCGCGCACTACCACCTTTCTCACGGCTGCTTGCAGGTTCAGACGCTAGTCGCCACCATCCGAAGCGGCTTCATCGCGCCGCGCCTGCGCGACGATCTCCTACTGTCGATCTTGAGGGCGCAGTTCGTCTTTCGGGAGATCACTCCCGATCACGCAATCGGCGGCCTCCTTCGCGGCTTCGAGGGCCTGATCGTTCTCGCCAACTATCTTGCAGAGACGGACGTGCAGCGCGGCGCGCGGCACCCCGACGTCGTTCGGGATGCGCAGGCTTCCGTCCGCATCATGCGCAACTGCGCCCACAATGAAGAGCTCGCCCGCGAGATCGACGCCAGGGCGGACGCCCGCAGGCGTGCAACCGTCGACAGCTTGCTCTCGCGCGCACTCCAGGCCGCAGCATGACCATGCTGTTCCTCTCGTTCGACAACACAAATTTCGCGAAAATCAGGCTGTCGCGGGCCGTCAGCAGTCCTTCATCCAAAAGAGGCGCAAATGGCCGATCCGACCGGATACGTGCGTGACTACTCGTTCTCCGGCTTCCAGGCCAGCAACCCGCAGACGCCGCTGCCGGGGCAGAAGGTCGACAACGAGCTGGCCAACGTCGAGACCTCGATCGAGACGCTCGTCGCGTCGGTCAAGGACCTGCGGCGGTCGGACGGGGCGCTGCGCAACGGCATCGTCACGGCCGAGGCCCTCGCGCCGGGCGTCGCAACCGGCCTGAACCCGGCCGAGCAGTGGGCGCCGGGCGTGCAGTACGTTCCGAACGACACGGTGTTCTTCTCGACGGCGTTCTATCGCTGCCTGGTGTCGCATGTGTCGGGAGCGGATTTCACGGTCGACCTGGCGAACGGGAATTGGGAGCTCTACGCCGAGGTCGGCCAGATCGTGACCGATGCCGGCATCGCGCGGGACGAGGCGCTGACCGCGGCAGGCGAGGCCGCCACGTCGGCGGAAGCGGCGGCGCAGTCGGCTGAGCTCGCGGCTTCCGTCGTGACGGGCGACGTCACTCAGGCCGTGCGCTGGGACGTGGCGCAGGCCCTGACGACGCCGCAGAAGCTGCAAGCCCGGCAGAACGTCGGCGTGTCGTCGGCCGTTGACCCGGTGCTGACGGCCGCGACGACCGACCTGGCGCTGTCGGAGCTCGGCGGCGGCACGACCGGCGTGCAGGTCTTCAAGCGGGCGACGCCCGCGCTGATCCGCGGCGATCTCGCGCTGAAGTGGTCGACGATCTATGACCAGACGCTCGGGGCGAATGCCACTCAGTTCCCGGATGTCAACATCGCGGGGTATCGTTGGGTCAGAGGCGTTCTGGTGATCGTGCCGAACACCGCGGCGGCCGATTTCACCGTCGGCTTTCGATCGAGCACGGATGGACCGACGTTCCCGTCCGGCGCGTCGGACTATATCTGGCGCTATCTGTCTTCAATAGGATCGTCTGCGGGCGGCGGTGGAGCCGCGGCCAGTTTCGGCAGCCTGACCCAGGTCATCGAGAGCACAAAAACAGACTGGCTGACTACAGTTGACTTCAACTTCTGGCCTGGCGCCGCCTCGGCGCGACCGCAGATGAGGTCAACTAACTCCGGCATCAACAGCACGGGCAACGGCGAACTAAACGTTCTGACGGCGGTGCGTGATGCAGTGGGTGCGGCTGTGTCGCTGCGCATTTTGGCAAACGTTTCGAATGCGATGGCGGCCGGTTCAACCCTTGTGGTTGAGGGTTTGACATGACTCCGGAGAATAGACTTCGTCAGATCGCCCAATGTCTCGCGGTTGCAGCGAAAGGCGAGATGGTACTCGGCAATACCTTGCTCGCGTTGGACCGAGCGTTGCCGCTCTTCACGTCACCGCACACAGATTGGCGGGATGCCAACCGCGCGTTGATCTCGGGCATTGCAATCGGCGCTTACCGCGCAGCCTTGGTGCTCGTCAGGGCCTGCGGCGACCGAGTTTCCCGCAAGGAGGTCTTCCTCGGCTTCAGCGCCTTCACTCACGTCCTCGGCGATCCAGCAACACCCTATGCCAGCGACCGTGCGACCTATGCGCGGATCTTGCTCTGCCGGCTTTCCATTCTTCTCGACGAAACAGCCCTCGCCGATCGCGGACATCTGCTGACCGCCGAGGTTGACGCGCAGATCTCGGCCCAAACTGTGCCGCCTCTGTCGATTGCGCTTCATTGAGCCGGGAGCACCGCAGCAATGAGTGATCCGTGGGCTCAGTTCCGCACCGCTCCTGTCGCGCCGGCTGCTCCTGACGCCGCGCAGCCCGGCCCGCCGCAACCCACGGCGCCGGGCGCCGACATCATCTCAACGGCGTTGAGGGCCGCAGCATGAACGCGGCGCCACTCCAGGCAGGCGAGCGCTTGCGGTTCATCGCGAATGCCCTGGCGACAGCGCTACGGGACGACTTCCCGGTTCGGGGCGCCCTGCTCGCGCTCGATCGTGCCTTGCCCCTCATGGGTTGCACAGATCCATCCTGGCGCGAAGAGCACCGCGAACTCATCGCCACGATCTCCGCGAACGCGGCCCGCTTTGCCGCGCCGCTGGCCGAGACGCTTGGCGGGCAAGTCTCACGCGATGTCGTCCTTTTCGGATTGAGTGCGCTGGCCGTGCTGCTGGCAACGCCCGATGAGCCTCACGCCGCCGATCGCATTTCCTACGCCAAGATCATGCTCTGGCGGCTCTCGATCATCATCGAAGAGCAGAACCTAGCAGATCGCGGCAACGCCTTCCTCCAGTTCGTCGAGAGTCATCGCGCGCTGATTGACGCCCCCTCGCCGTCCGCGGCCACCCATTGAAGAGGTCCGACCATGGCACGACGTCCCAACACATTCGCGACAGATCCCAACCTCCGGGCTAGTCTCGACAACATCGCCAGCATGTTCGCGCCGCCCTCCGGCACCGACGCGGCGGGCTTCGCGGCGGCCGGGCTCAACAACGCCAAGCGCAAGCAGATGGAAGAGTTCTATCGGATGGCGACCGATCCGAACGCTTCGCGCGACGTGGTCGATCGCTACGGCGTGGCTTCCGGCGCATTCACGCCGACCAACTCCTACTACAAGATCGGCGTCGACAGCGCGGACATGCGGCGCGGCCAGGATGTCACGTCGGCCGCCACGCTGCGCAAGACGCAGATGGACAACGACACGACGCTGGCGACGAACAAGCTCGACAACCAAACCAAGACCATCACGTCGATGTTCGGTTCGCAGGCGCCCGGCTATGTGCGCCCGGCCGTGCCTGCCGAGGTCGCTGGCGTTGTCGGCCTCCCGGCGCTGCCCGAGGTCCAAGGGACGACGCGCCCGCAGACGCTCGACCAGTGGCAGGCGCAGGAGGCCGAGCGGCTGAAGCAGTCCGGCGGATGGACGCCCGACATGACGGTCGACGTCATTATGGGCCGGCAGTCGCCCGTCACCGTGAAGGGAAAAGACGGCCGCGCCGTTTACGCAGCACCTGGCACCGCTGCACGTCAGGGGCTGGAGGCCGCCGCGGCGCCGTCCTCGGCTGACGGCAAGCTTGTAGAAGGCACCGCCATCATTGCCGGCAAGCCGACGCAGGTGTTCCGCGCACCGAACAGTCCGGATTACCAGTCCGCGGACGGCACGCCCTTGCCGATGGGGACGCAAGTCTTCGAAAAAGCCACTCCCCAGGCGACGCAGGGCGATCTGAAGGGGACCGAGTTCAGCGATAAGAACGCCATCTTCTACAACCGTGCCGCTCCGGCGAGCGCCACCATGAAGGATCTCGCCGCGAAGGGCTACGTTCCGAGCGGGCGCGACTACGAGCTGATGCTTGGCCGGGCTGGCGAGATGATGCCTTTGTCGCTGTCCAACAATCTCGTCAGCGACCAGGGGCGGCAGTTCTACAATTCCGCGATGAATTTCATGCTGAGCGTGTTGCGCCCCGATACTGGCGCGGCGTTCGGGCGGGAAGAATTCCAGAACTACGCTCGCGTGTTCATTCCGCTGCCCGGCGACGATCCGCAGACGCTGGTGAACAAGGCTGCCGCGCGCGATACCGCCCTCGCTGCTCTGCAGGGCACGTCGAAGGGCGCCGCCGACAAGATCACGCAGCTCATGCAATCACAGGGGCTGCCGATCCCGCCGGAGATGGCGAACCGGCTCCAGGCCGCACAGGCCCATCCGCAGCAGCCACCCGCTCCGGGGCGCGAGATAACGGGGACGCCAGCCGGAGGTGACAATGCTGGCGCGCTCGCCGAAGCGCGCGACGCGATCCAGCGCGGCGCTCCGCGCGAAGCCGTGATCGAGCGGCTGCGAGGAATGGGCATCGATCCGGGAGGGCTGTGACATGGGCGCGTTCGACGATCTGATCCCGCGCAAGACCGGAGCTTTCGACGATCTCATCCCGCAGACGCCGCAGACCGCGGCGGCACCCGCAAGCAAAATCCCGGCTGCGGCGTCGAGCCCCATCGGCGATATCGCGAAGAGCGGAGCCAGCGGCGTCGGTCGCGGTCTCGTCGAGACGATCATGTTGCCTGCGACTGCCAATCGCCTGGCCAGCGGCGGCATGGATTGGCTGGTCGGCAAGGGGGACGACCTTGTGCGCAGCATCTTCGGCCTTGGCCCGGCTTCGGCCGAAACCAAGGCCCTCCAGGACCGCGCCCGCGCTGAGAACGCAGGCGCGGTCATCAGCAACACCGTCAACTCCGCCCAGGCTTCGGTTCGCAGCGGCATGGACGCCGCCTTGCACAAGCCGGAGACGACCGCAGGCGAATACGCTCGCACCGTCGGCGAATTCGCACCGTCACTGCTAGTCGGCGGCCCCGGCAGCGCAGGCGCTCGCTTCGTTGGCGACGTTCTCATTCCGGCGATCTTTTCGGAAACCGCGGGCCAGGCGACAAAAGGCACGGCCGCCGAGCCTTACGCCCGCTTCGTAGGCGGCGCGGCCGGCAACCTGGCGACGGCGACGGTTCGCGCTCGCGCGTCGGCGCCGGAGCGTGTCGTCGGCTCCGCGCTGGAGAACGTGCCGCCCGCGCAGCTCGACGAAGCCGCAGCACTCCAGGCGCGCGCAGCCGCGGCCGGGGTGCCGCTCTCCGGCCCGGAGGCCATCCAGGCCGCGACCAACGGCGCGACCAAGCTCGGCGACGTCCAGCGCGTCGTTGAGGGCTCGACGGCCGGCGGCGCCCGGACCTCGCCGTTCTATGCCGAACGCCCCCAGCAAGTTCAGGACGCCGTCGGCCGGACGCTCGATACGATCGCCCCGGCCAGCCCAAACCCGTCGACGCTCGGCCCGCGCGCATCGGAAACGGCGACGGATCTCATCCGCGGCGTTGAGCGCCAACGCACCGCGGCCGTCGATCCGATCTATGCGAGGGCGAACGCGGATACCGTTCCAGCGGACGCGGTCCACGCGATCATTGCGCAGATCGACAACATCGCACGCGGCGACCGAACCGGTATCCTATCCGGCCCGCTCGCGGAACTGCGCAACCGGATCATCGCGACGCCCGCGCAGCCGGGCAGCCCTGCGGGACGGCAGCCGGTGCATGGTCCGACTGGACAAGTTGTCCGTTACGAGATGACGCCGGCCGTAGACCCGACGCCGGCCGTACCGATCACCGACGTCGAAAATCTGGACCGGGCACGCAAGTATTTTCGCGACAGAATGGATCTGCCGCAGATCGGAGCCGACGCGATCACGAAGGAACAGAACGCGGCGGTGTCGTCGATCCTGCAGCAGCTCGACAATCTCATGGAGCAGCACAGCCGCAACTTCGTCGCAGGCAAGCAGGCCTACGCCGATCTGAGCCGCGACCTGGTTCAGCCTGTGGCGGCGGGACCGCTCGGCCAGGTCGCGGCGGCCGGCAATACCGCGGCGGCCTCTCGCGCCGTGCTGCCCCCGCGTCCCTTGGCCGGTGGCGACGCCGAGCTGATCGATACGATCACGCGCATGTCGTCGCGCGATCCCGAGCTCACAGCGGGGCTCGTGCGCCAGCGCCTGGCGGATCAATTCGATCAGAGCTCCGGCCGGCTCGTCGGTGGCGAAAACCAATATGGCGGCGCGCGCTTCGCCAAGGACATCGCGGGCACGCCGCAGCAGGAAGCCAATCTTCGCGGCGTCGTGGGGGCGCTGCCGAATGGCGCAACAGCCGAACCGGCGGTGAGCGATATGGTCGATATCCTGCGGGCAACCGGAATGCGGAAGCCGCAGGGAAGCGCGACCGAATTCAATCGGCAGATTGCCGATGACCTCGGCGCTGTGCCGGTGGCGATCGGCGGCGCCACGACAGTCGGAACGGCTCTTCCTCGCATCGCCGGCGACGCCGTTCGCCGTGCCTGGTATGGCCGCGGCGCGAACCGGCTGGCCGATCTCTTCTTAGCGCCGGACAGCGTCGACCAGATGCGCGCGATCGCGGCGCGCGGCGGGGAGACGCCGTTCATGGATGCTCTGCGCCGCCAGCTCGTCCAATCGCCAAGTCTCCAGTAGAGCGCTTATGCTAGCCTGTCAGGCTCACATGTGCTTGCACGACTGTCACATCGCTAGGCTGTGGGACACCGCACAGCTGCAAAAATGCCTCGGAAAATTGGACGTTTTTCCGATCGGCGCCCTTCGGCCACTCGTACTGATGCACGACAATATCGAGTGCTTCGACCGCCTGTCGGATAAATGGTGTGACTGGCGTGTCGATGAGCATGACAGCCTGATGATTAGCCAGTTGTGGAAATAGCTTTCGGTAAATTTCAAGCTGGCCGACGGCGGAATAGACGTCGGACAGGCAGCATCCCGTCTTGATTTCAACCAGCAAATGCGACCCTTGTTGGCGCTCCACTTCCATGTCGATCTCGTATCGACGGGCGTGGCGCCATTTACGGTACTTCACATGGTGCTTGGCCAAGACCCTCGCCAAGCACTCCCAGACCGTGCCGTGAAGTTGATCGACGACCTTGGCATCGATCGCAGGTCGAGCTGACAGTAGGTAGGATCCGCCCTTTTCGCCATCGGCCTCGAATGAAGAGCCGTTCTGCAAGCCATCTGAAGCGGCTGGCATGTCGTGAGTGAATGGGGTTCGTGCAGCCCAGCAGAGCTCAACGAATTCCGCTGTTCGCTGCCTGATGCGCGCGGGCACATCATCCAGGTTTGCGACGACGAACCATTCTCGTTCAGCAGCCTTGCCTTCACCCTGGACAGAAGCAGCAGTTAGGCCCGTGCGCGACTGGAATTCTGCTCGAATATCGGGTGCCGGGCGTCGCCCTCGCAGCCAACCTTGCCGGAGGAGATACCGACCGCCAGCTTCGTCAACGCCGATAGCCGACAGCCTATTGAAGTCGCCCGGAGCGGGCGGGGCGTTGATTTCGACAGCCCATTCCTGGCCGGTAGGGTCCAAACCAAGGCTCAGTTCCGGCCCGCCTTGCCCATCTCTTGTGACAAACCAGACGGGGTGGTCGCGCATGCGATACACACGACCGCTCGCCGGGCTTTGCTCCAGCAGAATATCTCGCCAGCGTTCAAAAGCTTCGCTTGATACGGCGGCGTCGGTCACCAACCGGAGTCCTTTCGCCAGCAATCCCAGCTCGCTGGCCACGTCGTCATAGCTGGACTGGAACCTCGCGATTTGCGCCACGCTCCAGTCCACAAGCTGCTCGAACGACATTCCAAGGCCGACTTCTTCAGACAGGATTGCGGCAATCGGGGAAGTGCCGTGATCAGGACCGCGCAAAGCCTCGTAGCGCTCCCGTTGGGGGCCGAACAGGTTCACGGTGTCGATTTTGATGCAGAATTCGCCGCCGGCATCGATGCCCACTGTGTAAGCAAGTCCAGCGGGCGCGCCGGCCCAGGGATAAATGCGAACCCAAGTGTAGGGTTTGAACTTCTGCGCTTGGTTGGTGGGCTTCGAGAGCTTCCTCACTTCGCCGCGAGGGAAGACGCGATCGCGGACAGCGCGCGCCCATTTTGCGGTTGCTTCGTATGCATCGATCAACTTGGCGTATGCTTCGTCCTGTTCCGGATTGCCAGTGACGCGCGCCGTCTCGCGCCAACGTCGCAGCAGCTCGAAGTGCTCAGGCCGAAAGCCGCTATCCATGATTTCCTCCCCCGACAAAGGCCATTTGTCAGAAGAGGGGGATCTGACGCAACCTCGCTATGCGGGACGCTCGACGCCGGCTTCCGCGGATGTCTGCGCGCGTCAACTCGGCCACGTCAGTACTCCAGCGAAAGCCTGGAAGCGAGCGATAGGCGCCAGCGATCTCCGCTTTCTGAGCATGCTTCGATGTGGCCGGCCGCGCATAGGCTTCGCAGCGCTGCTGAAACCGCGCGGCGCGGTCGATCAACCGCAAGTGCAAGCGCAGCGGTCGTTTGTTCGCCCGCCCGGCAAAGTGCGGCTGTCAGATCCAACTCAAGCGCGGTTTCGCCAGGCAGGCCCTCCCATTCCGGCTTGGCAATATGCCATCGGCCGCCGAGCAAGACTTCCTCCGGCCCCAAGGCTTCGAGATCGACCGATCCGTCTATCATCCAACTCGGAAGTGTCGCGTTCCCGGCGCCGCTGCCGTCACGCCGCCCGGACACCGCCTCCAATAGCTCCAAGGCGAACTGCGTCACCGACCCGTGTTCCGGCAGGCCTTCAGCTCGCGCTTCAGCAATCACAAGAACCACGTAAGCGTCATCGAAGCCTATCCGGCGGCAGGCCGCGGCAATCCCGACCAGCGTACGGACGCCGGAAAGAAATTGAAGCTTCCGGAAAGCGAGTGCATCATCGGGCATGCTGCAAAAGTGCACAGATTATATAAGTAATCAAACACGAAATTGGTATGAATGTTGGATTTGTCGAAAGACAATACTCGATTTGACAGACAGAAACTGTATCATTTTATTAGTATTTGGAGCCTAGAAATCTCCGTCATAGCTGCTTTTCCCTTCCGGGGTCTTCGCGCGCATGTCCAGGGCCTCGGCCTAAAGGCGCGAGGGGTCGCCTATGCCGACTTTCTAGGCCCCGGAAACCGATCGCCCTAGAAAGCGATCCCTGCCGAGGGAATGCATAGATGACAGCGGAAGTCGTGGATCTGGCCGCACGTCGCTCCGAGCGCGACGCCAAGGAGCGTGAAGCAATGGAAGGGGCGCTGTACGGCGTCGCGGATTGGGGCGCTCCGAGAGGTTGGGAGTTTTTCGCGGAGCTCAGATCAGGCCAGCGTATCACCCTCGCCGACGGCCTGCCTCCAACCGAAGCCTGGGAGCGCTTCCTCGAGGCAGTCAGAACGCGCGATGCGCGGGCGACCGCAGCCGGCTAGAACCACGCGGCGCTTCGAAGCGACCAATGCTCGGACGCTCTACTCCGCCCGTTGGCTCGCGCCGGCGGGCAATTTTCTCGGCGAACGATCGTCTTGCAGGGAACCAGGGGTGGACCTATCTCATTCTCCCTGCGGCATCCACGGATGCCTGCATGCTCCAGTCGATGCGTCGCCGTGGATGTACCGGCCGCAGCCGACAGGAGGGCAAAGCCAGTTTCCCAGCGACGGCCTGAATCGCAAAGTCTTGGCCGAAGGTCAGAGGCCCGTCGCTTCCCAAGCGGCGGGCTTTTTCCATTTCGCGCGCAATCTGCGCCAACGGACAACTAGCCCTTTTTGGCCGGCTTCGGCTTCACGCTAGGGCGCAAGTCGAGGTAAAGGCCGTTCAGAGGCGCTGAGAAGAACAGGCTCAACGCGCCGTCACGACGCACAACTTTCCCCTTTGGCGCGGCAATCTCGCGCTTCCTGTAGGTGTTCCGATCGTTTTTGACCCTGATGGCCATCAGTTGTCCCTAAGAACGCCCCTGATTTGAGTTGGCGTCATACGCGGAAGGCAGGCGGGGCGCTTGCGCCGCCGGGTGCCGTCAGTCTGAAAACTAACGAACTCCGTCGAGCCGTCCTGGTTCACTGTAAAGCGGTGCTCTTTGCCGTCTTCGACCTTACGCCAAATGCGGTTAACAGGGTCTGCAACGAATTCCCAATCCAAGCAGGTGTCGACCCGAGCCAGCGCATTCGCGACAGCGAGTGCTGACGCATATCGCTCATCCGGGTCAACCTTGAGGCAAGTCATAATGACCGTCTCGAGCCTCGCCGGAATGTGCAGCGGGAGGCCGCGCCTGTCAGGAAATTCACCGCGCTGGAGGGCCTGAGCAAGCGCAGGTCGGTCAATCCCCGCGGGGCCGACGAAGCGAGCGAACTGCCGGTTGAACTCCGCGGGTCCTACGCACATGCGGTAGAGCGTCAGGCCTATCTGGTAGATGTCGAAGGTCAATTTATAAGGCGGGCCGCTCACCGCCTCCGGCGGCGCCATTCGCATATAGAAGCCGTCAGGCTCTGCGAGCCCGAGCTTGGTCTGCTTTGCAAGCCCAAAATCCGACAACAGGGCCTCGCGCCGTAGTGACAGGAGGATGTTGTCGGGCTTGATATCGAAATGAATTAGACCCTTCGAATGGATATTATGCAGGCCGCTTAGGGTTTGGCAGCCCAGGCGGACGATCTCGCGCACGGTAAGGTGGCGCTGAGCCAGAACACCCTTGATCGATCCCGCCGTATAGAACGGCATGGCGATGAAGACATGATCATCGTCCTCGCAAGCATAGTGAAGCTGGACCACGTTCTGATGCGCGCTGGCATACAGCGCCTTAGCCTCTGCAAAATAGACATCGGGCGCCGCAAGGTCGGCTTTGGCAATTTGCTTGACGACGATTTCGGCACCGAGCTGCGGGTCATTCGCGAGGAACGTCTTCGAATTCCGCCCGTCTGCGCCGATTTCCCTGATTTCTTCGAAGAAGAGCTCCGCCTTGCGATAGGGCTTAAGCATTGACCGCCCCCATGGCGCAAAGGATCGCTTCCCGCTCGATTTCCGAATGGCCCGCCCAGCCTTCCACGCCAGGATCAACGGCGCCCTTCACCATCGGCTTAATGATGTCTCGGTTTTCGCCGATGCGGCCCGCGATCGTCGCGATAGTGCCCATATAATAGGACTGCAGAGCACTACTCGCGAACGCCTCTTGGATTACGCCTTCGATCTTGACACGCTCGATGCTCAATTGCTGAGCGAACGGCTCCGTCACGCGCAGACCGGCCCGCTCAACCTGGAATTCTCGGAGTACATCCAAGAGGTTGCTGCGGACGTATTTGAGTGCGTCCGGCACATCGAAGGCCACTGGGATGACGATCTCCTCGACGTTGATGATTTCGCGCCTGTCGGAGTCATAGACAGCGAACGTCACGGCGGACGGCGCCGCGCGAATGCCTATCGTCAACATTTTTCCCCCCAGCAGCTCGTTTTCGTGAACCGTTTCCGACTCGTTTAGCGCTGTCAAGGCGCGCGAATTGATGGGCTCCGCACAACCTGAGCGCCGCCACATCTCGACCCCGGTACGCCTTTTGTTCTGTTTATGTTCTCATCGTTGAGGACGCAAGCCATGTCACCGCAGCCGGCCGATCAGCATGTTGCAGACGCATCTATCGATGCGAAGATCACGTCGCTGATCGCTGATCGAAGAGCATGAAGGGTTCGAACGGGCCGCGTTCCGCGCGTTGGCGCGCAGCTACCTTGTGTTGCTGGCAAAGAGCGACCGAATGGCCGCGGAGGCCGACCAGTCATGCTCGCGGGGCTATCTGCGCGGCCTGTTCTCGCAGGGCGCGCGGCCGATCCGCGAACAGGAGCCGTGAGCGAGCCGCCTGGACCGCACACGTCGTTGGAGTTCTACCCATGGATCATCGTGCGCTTCCGCTGCACGAAATGCCGACGGTATGGCGACGCCCGCCTGGCCAAGCTGGCGGAGAAGTTCGGAGCGGGCGAGACGATCGAAGAGTTGATCGTTCGCTTCCATGCGACCTGTCCCGGCCGAACGCCGAGGTCGGCGCGATCCATCCAAAGGCCGTGCCGGTGTCCTGACGACGCCCGAAGAGTGCGAGGCCTGGATGACGGCGCCATGGGAGCAGGCGAGAGCGCTGCAGCGGCCGTTGGTGGATGGATCGCTTCAGGTGATAGGTCGGGGAACGAAGCAGGACGAGGAGCTCTTAGCCAGACCTAACTTGTGATAATATTTTCGAATTTCTCCAGTATATAAATGTGGTCCCTTGTCTTCAGCGGGGCAGCGCAGAAGTACATATTCGAGTGGAATGAGTGGTTGGCGCGCCGCTCAATTCGAAAAGAGTTGGGGCCATTTTCCGTCGGGTCAATTCTTAGATCAAACCCGCCAACGCGAAACGCTCTGCCAGGGTCTCGATATGACCCCATCGCCTGCATAATCATTGCAGATAGCTCAGGCGCCCCTTTGATATTTAAGTCAAAACCATCAGCCATCTCAACTTCCATATGGCTTCCGTACATACGAGGCAAATTGTTGTTTTCAGTAAAATTTAATCCGAGACCACCAGGTGCCCAACTAATAATATCATCAATTATTTCGTCGCAATCATCTGTTTTGCTCGTCGTTTCAACAGCGATACCATTATTGTAAATTCGCAATTTATCGATAACTACACGTCCATTAAAATATCCATGCAAAAACGATACACCTTTCTCGAAAACAAAATCCTCCGCCTTCAACGGAACCTCGACAAATCCATACCTTCCCTCCAGCGCGCGCACTAAATGCTTACCGTAAACTTGAAGCCCGTCATTAGTTCGAATATCAC
Source organism: Allobosea sp. 67-29 (assembly GCF_001898115.1). GTDB lineage: Bacteria > Pseudomonadota > Alphaproteobacteria > Rhizobiales > Beijerinckiaceae > Allobosea. Next base: position 336,493 of record NZ_MKSQ01000026.1, read on the forward strand.
CAAACCGAATTGCTTGAGAGAATAGAAATCTGTTCGTTTTCATGAATGCACGCCTCCGAGAGCTGGCAATGGCTTCGCCGAAGACGGCGGGACAAGACCCGGCGACGGGCGAGCGCGCAGTTCCTGGTGCGTCGCCCAGGACGGTAGAGTGTCATTGCGTCGGCCCCGGTTCAAAACTGACGCGGAACCCATCTCCAGTTCCTCGCCAGCAATCCCGATAAGAAGATCGCTAACGGTGGCAAGTCGCCAGTTTCCGGGCGACGAGAAAAGTCTGGTGATGATTTCGGGCTTTCGCCCAATACGCCGGGCCAACTCAGCTCGAGTTAGCCCGTCCTGCTCAGCAACATCTTCGAATCTGGACATCACAAAATCATAGAGCCGCGCCTGAAGGCGGGCCTGGAAGTAGGCCAATTTCTCGCGGGGTACCGGCGCGCCCTCCGAAATCTCAGATAGCAACGATGTTCTCCGAGATGTAGTCATTTTCGAACTCTCCTTTGTGGGGAGGATATGTGTGAAACAGCGCGCGCCACTGAGCTTTGCAGTCCGATATTGCATCGCGGAATGCCTTTGAAGATCGATCGGCAAGTGGCGGTCGAGCCAACCACGAAATTGCCCGGGATCTAGGCCAGCACGTTAGAGCGACGAAGACATCTCTTTCCGCGAAGCGGCCGAAAATTCGGAGCGCCGGCCTGTTGACCGCCCGAAAATCCCAAACTTCATCATGCGGTGGGTCAAGTCGACCGAACTCTGCCTCCGCAGCCTTGTACGGTCGCAGACAAACGCCGACATGGTCACCCCGCACGAAGCGCTCGAGCTCAGCTTGCAGGACCATAGCCCGCGCTCGACAAGCCGCCGTATCGTCTAAGCCGTCCAGAACGCTGCGAATTTCCGAAGAGATGTACATGTGGCGCCGCACCGGATCGCTCTCAAGCGCCGGCTGCAGAAGCGACAATCGCCCCTCCTGAACCCGGCGGTTGAGCTCGGTGTGAATTGACATATAAGTCAATAGGCGCCGTTTGGCTAGCGGCTTAATCGGCTAGACGAGTGAGAGTGGCCCTCATCTCGATCCCTGGCGCCTGCGGCGAACTCCCGCGAAGCTCGATCAGGCTGCCGTTAACCTGCCCACGGAACTGCGCCGTGATGTTATCGACCCCAAAGACGCTCTGGATGCCAGGAGTGTTGCTATGACGGGTGACGGTGAGTATGGCCGAGATAGAACTGTCGTCCTCCTCGTAGGTGCCTACATACATCATTGCCGAGTCGCCGCCTCGCGCCTTCCCTTCCTGGATGACAATAACGCCGGTCCCGGCGCCCAGCGGCGTCATGAAGCTTGCTCTGTAAGTTCCGGCCTGAACGCTCATGTTTCCCTCCCTCGACTTCGACCGACACAACTCCATCTGAGTCGTGTCTCACGTAAAAGTTGTCGAAGCCGGCTCAAGCCGCTTTTCCCCGCTGTACACAGGCAGATCAGGCGCTATCGCATCCGTTTCTCGTGATCCCCGTCACGCGCCAGCTCTCCGCCAGGCCCTTCCCGTCGATCGCAGCCGTGTCGATCTGCATCCGGCATTGGCGCTGCGCCGCGATCGTCGGAACACCGTAGCTGCCAGGAATGACGATCGTGCTGGCCGGGCCGTTGACAATGAAAGTCCGGCCCGAGCTCGTCGGATACATGTCGGTTGGCGTCATGCCGGTGCGGCGCATGAAGTCGGCCATCGTACCGCCGACCAGAGATTGAAATTCGGCCTCGCGCTGAGCGGCGATCTCGGCGTTCGTCGTGCAGCCTGCGGCTGCGAGACATAGGGCAAAGGCCCAATGGAATGCGCTGCGCCGAAGAAGCGCACTCCAACCATCCGAGCGGCTGTGTGGGACAGCCGTGTGGGACGGATTGGCAAATTGAGCGTAAATGTTTGATTTTATTGGCGCGCCCGACACGATTCGAACGTGTGACCTTTGCCTTCGGAGGGCAACGCTCTATCCAGCTGAGCTACGGGCGCTAACCGTGGAGGCTGGATAGCCGATCCCCGCCGCTTCGGCAATGTGGGATTTGCGATTATGCGCGGATCTCACGAGGCTAAGGTTGCGCGGTTAAACGGTATCGGCGTGGCGGGGCCGTGGGTGAGGCGGGGATGGCACCCGTGCCCTGACCGGCTCAGATCGCGATCCAGGCGACCTGCAGCTCGCCGGTGGTGTCGAGCACGCCCGGAGGATCACAGAATCCCGAAGAATTTAGCTTCAGGCTTTCACGCTATCCACATGGGCCGTACGGTTGGGCCACTTCTGACCGGGCAATCACTGCTCGCGTGGCTCTCAAACCCGCGTCGGGCCTCGTGATTGAGCCCCTCCGCGCCGCGCAAGCGCGCATCTCAGGCGAGAACTTGTTCGTTTCTCCTTCGCCATGGCAGGCTGGGGAGGCCTTCGAGAAACGCCGGGACGGTTCAGGGTCTTCGCAGGCAGCGCTCTCAGGGCACAGCCTCCGCTGTCAGTGGCGCGTTGGATTGACGTCCGTCAGACGGCGGAGAGTATCAAGGAGCTGGCATCTCCTTCGCCGCGATGGAGCCGAGTTGCGGCAGAAACCCATCGTCCTCGGCGATCGCCTCCCCTTGCGAAAACACCGTCAGAATGAACTCGGCTCCGTTCGGAAGAAGCGCTCTGATCGCATCGTGACGTCGAAAATCGGCGCGCTCGTCGCCAAGCCAGCGGGTGCGCCCGGCCTTCGACCAGATTTGCGTCCCTTCGGGCATGCCGCCGGCCAGATAGCCCATCACCTGATAGGCGCCTCGCTGGACGAAGGGGCTGGCGAGATCGCGAGCGAGGAGATTCTGAACCTTCTCTCGCCTCGCCGCGCTGAGCACCGAGCCATGGAAGATCGCATGCATCAGGCGGGCCATGGCAATCGGCGTGAGAGCGTTGTGCCCGGCCGGCGAACGATCGAGGCCGATCTTTTCGCGGCCATAGCGCAGGTCGTCCATCAGCTTCTGATTGAGGTTGATGCCGGACAGCTCCGGCCAACCGACCTGCTCGAAGAAGCGGTTGATCGCCTGACGTCGCTCAACCCACTCGGCCATCTCCGGCTGGGGAAGCAGCGTGTCGCCCGTCGTTCCGGATACCAGGTCGATGATGTAGTTGGTCGCCGCGTTCGAGGACCAGAGGATCATGTCGCGCATGGCGCGATCGAGCTCCTCGTGCTCGGTCAGCTCCCCCGTTTCCAATGCCGCCTGCGCGGCGACGAGGAAAAACACTTTGACCAGCGAACAGGGATAGCTGCGCCAGTCCGGGCGCAGAGCCACTCCCTTCGGCCGTCCGCCGTCGCGCTCCGGCACCAGCAGCACGAAGCCGAACTGCTCGGCAGGGACGCCGCGCTCGCGAAAGACGGCTTCCGCCTTCGCCGTCAGCAGCGCGCCGATGCGCTGCAGATTTTCATCCGTGTCGAAAAAGCTCATGGCGCACCTGTCGGAGGCGGGTCGTAAGATCAGCCCTTGGGTCGAAGGGCGGTATCGAGGCCTTCGCCGATCAATGCGAAGGTGACGCCGGTGTAGATGATCGCGAGGCCCGGGAAGGTCGCGATCCACCACGCGTCGAACAGGAATTGGCGTCCATCCGAGATCATCAGCCCCCATTCCGGCGTCGGCGGCTGAATGCCAAGCCCGAGGAAGCTGAGCGAGGTCACCGCAAGGATGGTCAGCACCACATCGGCCATCGCGTAGACGATCGCGGGATTGACGGCATTGGGCAGGATATGGGCGGTGACGATGCGCGGCGTCGTGCAGCCGAGGCTGCGCGCTGCCTGGACGAATTCGAGATTGCGCAGCACCAGCACCTCGCCGCGCACGATGCGGGCGAAGGAAATCCAGTTCACCAGAAGGAAGGCCAGGTAGAGATTGGCCTCGCCCGGCCCCAGCACGCCGACGATCGCGATGACCAGCACATAGAAGGGGAAGGCCCAGAAGATGTCGGTGATGCGCATGATGAAGGTGTCGACGCGCCCGCCGATGAAGCCGGAAATGGCGCCGATGATCACGCCGAGAAGGGCCGGCGCGACGACGCAGATCAGCGCGACCTTGAGATCGACATAGCCCCCGGCCAGCACGCGCGAGGCGACGTCACGCCCGAGATCGTCGGTGCCGAACCAGTTCGTCAGGGAGGGCGGCTGGAGCGTGTTTCCGTAGTCGACTTCGAAGGGATCGTGCGGCGTCCAGACCTGGCCGAGCGCGACGAACGCGGCGAGCAGAGCCAGCATGGCGAGCCCGACGAAAAGACTCGGATTGGCGCGGAAACGGCTCATCGGCTCACTCCAGCCTGATGCGCGGATCGGCCAGCGCATAGGCGAGATCGGTCGCCAGATTGATCAGCACGACGAGGACGGCGAAGACGATGGTGAGTCCCTGGATCAGCGGGTAGTCACGGGAAAAGATCGACTCGACGAAGAGCGAGCCGAGCCCCGGCAAGGCGAACACCGTCTCGATCACCACCGTGCCGCCGATCACCCAGCTCGTATGGGCGCCGAGCACCGAGATCGATGAGATCAGCGCGTTGGGCAGCACATGGACGCCCATCAGGCGGCTCGTGCCGGCGCCCTTGGCGCGGGCCGTCGTGACATAGTCCGAGCCGAGCACGGCGAGGATGGCGCTGCGCAGGCTGCGGATCGTCAGTGAAGCGGTCGCCAGCGCAATGACGAGCGCCGGCAGCGTGGTGTGATGCAGGCGCGAGAGCAGGTCGTCGCCATAGCCCGAGGTCGGGAACAACGGCAGCCAGATCGCGAAGAGGATGACGAAGATCAGCCCGAGCCAGAAGGACGGCATCGCGATGACGATGGTGAAGGCGAGCTTGATCGCGAGGTCGACCGGCCCGCCGCGCCGCATCGCCGACCAGAGCGCGAGCGGCACCGTCATCGCCACGGCGAGCACCGTCGAATAGGCGACGAGCCACAGGGTTGCCGGCAGCCGCTCCAGCACGAGCTGCATCACCGGCCGGGCATGCACGACCGAGCGGCCGAGGCTGCCCGAGCCGATATCGGCGAGAAAGAGCAGATATTGCCGCCAGAGCGGCAGGTCGAGGCCGAGACGCTGCTTCATCAGCGCGATCTCCTCGGGGCCACCGCGCGCGCCGAGGAGCAGCGTGGCGGGGTCGCCGGGGAGCGCGCGCAGCAGCAGGAAGCAGGCCAGCGTGATGCCGAAGAGGACCGGCACCAGCTGGGCGAGGCGCTTGACGATGTAGATCAGCATGGCGATGCGGGAGGAAGGGCGCGCCAGCGCCTGTCCATCACTTCAGCTTCACATCCTCGAGGCGGAAATTCGAGGTCGGCAGCACCTCGAAACCCTCGACATTGCTGCGATAGGCATAGGACGTGCCGGGATAGAACAGGAAGACCGAGGGCGCGCCGTCATGGGCGAGCTTGATGATCTCCTGGAACATCTTGCCTCGCTCCGGACCGTCGGCCGTCACGCGCTCCTTCTCGTAGAGCGCGTTGACGCGCTCGTCCTTCCACTCGGTATGATAGGCGTTGGCGCGCTCGGGATTGACAAGGAGGAAGCCGACGAGTTGGTCCGGGTCGATGGTGTCGCTGGTTGCGAGCGATACGGCCATCTCGTAATCGCCGGATTTTGTCGTGGTCCAATGCGTCCCACCCTCGACGAGGCGGATGTCGGCGGTCACGCCGATCTGCTTCAGCGCGGCCTGCAGAGCTTGTCCGACCTGGCGGTGCAGCGGCTTGCCGGAATCGACCAGCAGCGAGGTCTTGAAGCCGTCCTTGTAGCCGGCTTCCGCCAGCAGTGCCTTGGCCTTGGCGATGTCGTGCGGATAGGGCTTCAGGTTCGGGTCGGCATAGGCCATCGGCGGCATCGGCGAGTTCGAGACCTTGCCGGTGCCGTAGAGCAGTGCCTTCACCAGCCCTTCCTTGTCGATGGCGTAGTTCAGCGCCTGTCGGACGCGCTGGTCGTCGAAGGGCTTCTTCCTGGTGTTCATCAGCACGAAATCGGTGCGGAAGACGTTGGCGACGGCGGTCTTGATCTTGCCGTTGCGCCCGAGCGCCTGGAGCTGGTTCAGCGGAATGTCGATGGCAGCGTCGACCTCGCCGGCCTGCAGCTTCAGCACGCGGCTATTGCCCTCGGGGATGACCATCAGCTCGGCGCCGTCGAGGTCGGGCTTCCCGGCCTGCCAGTAATTCGCGTTCTTCCTGAGAGACAGACCCTGCCCCTTGTTCCAGGCCGCGACGGTGAAGGGGCCGCTGCCGATCGGCTTGTCGAAGAACTTGTCGCCAGCCGCCTCGAAGGCCTTCTGCGGCAGAATCGCCGAGGAGAACAGGGCGAGGTTGTTGAGGAGCGGGGTGAACACCTTCTTGAGCTTGAGCACGACAGTGCGGTCGTCCGGCGTCTCGATCGTATCGATGCCGGAGAAGAAGCGCTTCCAGTTCGATGCGTCGCTGCCGGCGCGTTTCAGCGAGAAGGCGACATCGGAGGCCGTCACCGGAGTTCCGTCGGAGAACTTGGCCGCGCGCAGCTTGAAGCTGTAGGTCATGCCGTCATCGCTGACCTTCCAGCTCTCGGCGAGGCCGGGCTCCAGCTTGGTCGCATCCTTGCTGGGTCGCAGCAGGGTGTCGAAGATCAGAAGTTGGGCGTAGATCGAGGCGTTGTCGCTGGTCGCGATCGGGTCGAGCGAGACGAGGTCCTGTGTCTGGGCCAACCTGAGAATGCCTTTGGCGAGCGCCGCGGACGGCGCCGTCATAAGAGCCGGGGCGCCGATGGCGAGCGCGAGGGCGCCAGCCGAGATCAACGAGCGAAGCTTGGTCATACCGATCCCCTGATTCATTGGCCGCGCCATGGCGACGGCTTGTATCCTTCCATGAGGGAGACTAGTCCTTCCAATGAAACATTCGGCAGGTTCATCGACCGTTTGGAATAGTCATGAAGCTGGGCTCTCTGCGCGCGATCGATGCTTTCGTCCGGCTCGGTGGAACCGGCGAGGCGGCGCAGGGACTGGGCATCAGCCAATCGGCGGTGATCAAGACGTTGCGGCAAGCCGAGGAGGAGCTCGATCTCAGCCTCGCCACGACCGCCCAGGGCCGGCTGGTGCCGACCCCGGAGGCTCACTCGCTCGTCCGGCAGGCCCAGCCGCTGTTCGGTGCGCTGAGGCGCGCCGGCCATGAAGCGGATATGATCCGGGTGGGCATGGCCAATCGGCTGAGGGTAGCGACCGTTCCCGGCCTCGCCCACAGCATCCTGCCGCCGGCCATCACCCGAACGCGGCGAGCGCTCGATCAGTCGGCAGCAGTGGAGATCATGTTCGACCATGTGCGGGAGCATCTCGCCACGGGCGAGGCCGATCTCGGCATCTCGTATGGCCCCATGAGAGCGGACGCCATCGAGGACGTGGCGCTGGGGCGAAGCCCTCTGGTCTGCGTGCTGTCGCGCGATCATGCACTCGCCGGGCGTGAGAAACTGGTCAGAGGTCACATCGAGGGCGAGCGCCTGATCAGCTATGGGCCGGACGGCGTCAGCGCGTCCGACAGTTTCCAGGAGGCGTTGACCAGTGCAGGTCTGTCCGAGCGGATCGCCATCACGGTTCGTCACACGGATACGGCCTGCCATCTCGCCCGCGAAGGTGTTGGCATCGCCCTGGTCGACGGGTTCGTGATCAGCAGCAATCTGGTTGAAGGTCTCGCCGCGCTGCCGCTCGAGCAAAGCCCCCTGGTAACGGCCTATGCCCATCATCGCCGGCACTCTCCTCTCGATCGCGCAGCCCGGTTGCTCCTGTCGCAACTGCAGGAAAGATCCGGGCCATGAAGGCATTCACGCCCGCCCATGCCGCGGTCCTTCGCGCGGTGCATCGCTTCGGCACGACGGTCGAAGCGGCGCATCGGCTTCACCTCACGCAGTCGGCCATCAGCAAGATCATTGCGCGCAGCGAAGCCAGCCTTGGCATCCCCGTCTTCGAGCGCAGGGAGGGGCGCCTGCTGTTGCGCCCGGAAGCCGGCGCACTGATGACTGCGCTCGACTCTGTCGATCAGGAATGGCGCGAGCTCGGAGCCGCTGCGGCACGGTTGCGGGCCGGCCGGGAAACGCCGCTGCGTATCGCCTCGACGCCGAGCATCGGACAGGGACTTATCGCCCGCGCCTTGCGTCGCCTGACGGACGAATACCCGCAGGCACGCGTCGAGCTGATCATGGGCGATGCACCGACGGAACTCTCCTTGGGGACGGCCGATATCGGCCTGATGTTCTCCCCGCGCGTCACGGACGACATCACGCTGACGCCTCTCGCCGGCGGCGAGATCATCGCGCTGGTGCGGGAGGACGATTCCCTGGCGAAGCGCCGCACCGTCAGCCTGCATGATCTGAAGACGCGACGCATGATCTGCTTCGATCGCGAGAAATCGCCGCTCGGCTGGCTCATTGCGCAATGCTACGAGAGGGAGGGGCTCGAATATGCGCCGTTCATGACCGTTCCCTACAGCATTTCAGCCGCGCATCTTCTGGCTGAGCCTGGCGATGTGACACTGATCGACAGCCTCCTGACGCAGGCGCAGCGTTTCGATGGGCTGGTTCAGCTCTCCCTGGAGCCGCAGATCCCCACCACGATCTGTCTGATGACCATGCGCAGCCGGCCGCTCTCCCGATTGGCCGCTCGCTTTGTCGAGATCGTCCGGCAGCGGGAGACGTGAACATGGCGCCTGGTCCCAGCGAACGGCGCGTCCCGGCCATCGCGCGAGCTTCGCGGCTCGGTCATCCGCTTGTGAAGGCTTGCTTGCCGCCCTTTCGAAAGGAACGGCGAAGGCTGGGAAGCGGCCGTGCTTTTTGACTGCGCACGTTCCGGAGCATCGCCGTCCTCCACCCGGATTAGCCCGCGGCGGCGGGCACGAGGGTCTTGAGCAGTTGTTGCTCCCAGAGATGGGCGACGCCGCTGCCCGCGGCGTGCTGCGTGAGCACGCCCGTCATCTTCTCCGCCGTTGCGAGGCGCGCCCGGTCGCGCTGCCATTCGGCGGCCAGCGCGAGCCACGTCATCATGTCCGCGCCAGCCGCGATCATGCGCTGGATGGCGACCTCATGGGCCTCGACCGAGGTAGCGCCGGAGGCGTCGGTGATGACCGTGACGTCCCAACCTTCGCCGAGCGCCTGGATGACTGGCATCGCGACGCAGATCTCGGTCCACAGGCCGGCGATGATCAATTGCCTGCGGCCTGTCGCCTTCACCGCGTCCACCACCTTCGAATCTTCCCGGGTATTGATGAAGGTCCGGTCGATCACCTCCTGATCGGGAAACACGTCGGTGATCTGCGGGAAGATGGATGAGCCCTCCCGGGCTGCGATCACGCTGGTCAGGATGGTCGGAACCCCGAATGCCTTGCCGACCTCCCCTCAAGCCGAGCCTTCTCGATGCCGCCCTCTAAGCGGGCAGCTGCCGCTTCGCAGCCCCGGCCTGCCGGATCAGCACCGGAGCGGCCAGCACAAGGCCCACCGCCATCGAAGCCGGCGTCGCCAGGATCATCGGCATCGCGCTGAAGCCGATGAGGAGCCGCTCCCAGCGTGCGAGCGGCGCGACCAGCCAACCTGCGAAGGCAGCCGACAGGCTGGCGATGCTGATGAGGCAGGCAGCGGTCGAGCCGAGGAACTCCATCCAGGTGAATCCCGGCGCCATGATCAGCATGGACGGCGAGAACACGAAGACGAACGGCACCAGCACCTTGCCGAGCGCCAGCCGGAACGCTGTGTTGCCGGTGCGGAACGGATCGGCTCCGGCCATGCTCGCTCCGGCATAGGCCGAGATCGCGACAGGCGGCGTGATATCGGCGAGCACGCCGTAGTAGAAGACGAAGAAATGGGCCACCAGCGGCGTGACGCCGAGCAGGCCGAGCGCCGGTGCCGCCACGGTGACCATGATGATATAGTTCGCCGTCGTCGGCACGCCGCAGCCCAGCAGGATGCAGACGATGCCGGTGAGCACGAGCGTGAAGAACAGCGTCGCCGACTTCACGTCGAAGGGCAGGAAGGGCAGCGTTCCCAGAATGCCGTTCGCCCATTGGTCCGCCAGCGAGGTGACGATCCAGGAAATCTTGAAGCCGACTCCCGTCAGCGTCACGACGCCGACGATGACGCCCACCGTGGCCGCCGCGGCACCCACGCCGATCGCGTATTTCGCGCCCAGGATGAAGGCGTCGACCATCTCGTTGACGCGGCGGCGGCCCTCGGTCGAGCTGAGGATGCCATGGGCCATCACGGCGAAGGCGGCGAGCGTCAGGACGAGATTGGCTCCTGGCAGGCGCAGGATCTCGGTCGGCGCCGCGACCCCGATCGCCACCATCAGCGCCAGTGCGCTGGCGCCGCGCCAGCGCGCAAGCCCGACGACCATGCAGCCGGTGATGCCCCAGAACGCCGCGAGATAGGGCGTGTAGCCGGTGAACAGCACCACGATCAGAGAGAACAGCGGGGCGATGGTCGGCCAGTCGCGGGCGAAGACCTCGCGCAGCTTGGGGATCTCGGCATCGGTCAGGCCGCGCATGCCGGTGCGCTTGGCCTCCAGATGCACCTGCATGAGCACGCCGAAGAAATGCATGAAGGCCGGCACGATCGCCGCGATGACGATCGTCGCATAGGGCAGGTTCAGGAATTCGACCATCAGGAAGGCCGCCGCGCCCATGATCGGAGGCGTGATCTGGCCGCCGGTCGCAGCGGTCGATTCGATCGCCGCCGCGAAATGGCGCTGATAGCCGAGCCTGATCATCATCGGGATCGTCAGCGAGCCGACGGTCACCGTATTGGCGACCGACGAGCCCGAGATCATGCCGAACAGGGCCGAGCCGAAGATCGAGATCTTCGCCGGCCCGCCGGCAAAGCGCCCTGCCAGCGAGGCGGCGACGCCGAGGAACAGCCGCCCCAGCCCGATGCGCGTCGCCAGCACGCCGAAGAGCACGAAATGGAAGACATAGGTCGCGACGACGCCAAGCGCGACGCCGTAGATGCCCTGGCTGGTCAGGTAGAGATGGTTGACCAGAACCGGCCAGCTCGCGCCGGGATGCAGGAAGATGCCCGGAAACCAGTTGCCGTACAACGCATAGAGGATCGCGACGACGGCGATCAGCGGCAGCCCCCAGCCGATCGAACGCCGCGTCGCCTCGATCATCAGGACAATCGCGATCGTACCCATGATCACGTCGAGCGTGGTCGGGTTGCCGACGCGGAACGCGAGGTCCTCGAAGATCCAGGGCACGTAGAGGCTGGCCGCCGCCACGGCCACCGCGCAGACCCAGTCGTAGATCGGCACGCCCCCCGGCCGCAGCAGGGTCGAGGCATGAAGCTTCTCGCCGTCGCTCTTGCGGGCGGCGAAGACCAGGAAGATCAGCCCCAGCACGAAGGCGAGATGGACGCCGCGATGGGTGACCTCGCGCAGCAGGCCGAAGCCGGCCGTGTAGTAATGAAAAGCCGACAGCGCCAGCAGCAGCCCCCCGACCAGGATGGTCGTCCCGTGCGGGATCCGCCGGAAGCGCATCTCCGGATCGAGTTCCGATTCGAGCTGGGCGAGTTTCGCCGCGTCGGTTTCGGTCGAGATCGTCTGTGTCTGGGCCTGCATGGCGCGATCGGCTCTTCAGCTTCCGGGGAAAGCAAGAAGGCGCGGTGGTGGCACCGCGCCTTCGCGAGAACGGGTTCTCGGGCTGCTCACTTGAGCAGGCCGGCTTCCTTGTAGAAGCGCTCGGCGCCGGCATGCAGCGGCACGCCCTGAAGCCCGCTCAACGCGGTTTCCTTGCGGATCGCCTTGCCCTTCGCATGGCCGGCATCCAGCGCAGCGCGGGTCTTGTCGTTCCACAGCGCCTTCGTCACCGCGTAGACGGTATCGGCCGAGATCTTGGAGGACGTCACCCAGTGCGCGCCGACGGCGACCGTCTTCACCGCGCCCACGCCCTTGTAGGTATCGGCCGGAATCTCGTCGGCCGAGAAGAACGGCGACTCCTTCCGCAGCTTGTCGATCTCGGGCCCGGCGATCGGGAGGATGTCGATGCCCGACCCGGTCGAGGCCAGCTCGGAGATCGCCGCGGCGGGGAAGCCGCCGGTGAAGAAGAAGGCGTCGAGCGAGCCGTCCTTCATCTGTTCGGCCGCCTGATTCGGCTTCACGAACTCCGCCTTGATGTCCTTCTCGGTGACGCCGAAGGCGCCGAGAATGGCCTTCGCGTTGAGCAGCGTGCCGGAACCGGGCTCGTCGAGCGAGACCTTCTTGCCCTTCAGATCGGCGATCGACTTCACGTTGGCGGCCTTGCGCACGACCAGGTGCACGCTCTCCGGATAGAGATTGGCGATCGAGCGCAGTTCCTCGACCTTCGGCTTGCCCTGGAAGACGCCGGTGCCGGAATAGGCCCAGTAGGCCACGTCGGCCTGGACGAAGCCGGATTCGGCGGCACCGCTGACGATCGCGTTGACGTTCGCGACGGAGCCGTTGCTGGCGACGGCCGTGGCGACGAGCTGCGGCGGGTTCGAGATCGCGTTCGCGATCAGGCCGCCGATCGGATAGTAGGTCCCGGCGGTGCCGCCGGTGCCGATCCGGAAGAAGGCCGGCGCCTGGGCAAAGGCGAGCCCGGCGGCGAGAGCCGCTCCGCCGAGCACGAGCCCTGCCGCGGCGAGTTTGGAACGAAAACGCAGTGCCATGTATTCAGTCTCCCGATGAACGGGGCACTTTCTAGGGCTTTGCGCGCCGGATCAACCCGAAAATGGCAAAACTGTGTTCCGGGCGTGCCGATCCACTGCCAGAGGCCGCTTTCCTGTCCCGCGCGGGCCCGCCGGCGCGGAGGCAAGCGAGCGACGGCCCAGCGAGGGTTGATCCGGCGCTGCCCAGCGGAAGCGTCCAGGCAGAAACGCTCTCCGGACCGCGGAATGCGCCCCGGCCGGGGCGAAAGGTTGGTGAAAGCTTGGAGGGCTAAGCAGGCTGGCATCGCCGCCAAACCGTCATCCAGAACGGTATCCGGGCGAGAGGACGCAAACCAAGGAGCCTGCCCATGCGCATTCGTGCCGCCATCTTTTCGTTCGCCCTCGTGTCGACCCTCGCGGGTTCGTCCGCGGCCTTCGCCGCCGACAAGGTCACGATCATCGTCGGGGGATACGAGAAGCAGATCTACCTGCCCGCGAAGCTGGCCGAGAGGCTCGGCTACTTCAAGGACGAGGGGCTCGATGTCGAGCTGCTCAACGAGGCCGCCGGCGTCGATGCCGAAAACGAGATGCTCGCCGGCGCGGTGCAGGGCGTGGTCGGCTTCTACGATCACTGCGTCGACCTGCAGGCCAAGGGCAAATTCGTCGAGTCGGTGGTCCAGTTCAGCCAGGCGCCGGGCGAGGTCGAGCTCGTCTCGAGCAAGTATCCCGACGTGAAGTCGATGGCCGATCTCAAGGGCAAGAACCTCGGCGTCACCGGGCTCGGCTCCTCCACCAACTTCCTGACCCAGTACCTCATGATGAAATCGGGCGTGCAGCTCAGCGACTTCACCTCCGTGCCCGTCGGCGCCGGCGCCACCTTCATCGCCGCCATGCAGCAGGACAAGATCCAGGCCGGCATGACCACGGAGCCGACGATCTCGCGGCTGCTGAAGACCGGCGAGGCCCGCATCCTCGTCGACATGCGCTCGATCGAGAAGACCAAGGCTGCGCTCGGCGGCACCTACCCTGCCGCGTCGCTCTACATGAGCACGGCCTGGGTCGAGAAGAACAAGCCGACCGTCCAGAAGCTCGCCAACGCCTTCGTCAAGACGCTGAAGTACATCAAGACCCACAGCGCCGAGGACATCGCCGACAAGATGCCGAAGGATTACTATGTCGGCGACAAGGACGGCTACGTGAAGGCGCTGGCCGACGGCAAGGGGATGTTCACCGCCGACGGCGTGATGCCGCAGGGTGGCCCGGAAACGGTTCTCGCCGTGCTGTCCGGCTTCTCGAAGAACATCAAGGGCAAGCAGATCGACCTGTCGAAGACCTACACGACCGAGTTCGTGAAGGCCGCGAAATAGGTTTCGGCTCCGGGGCCGGCAGGGGCCGGCCCCTCACTCTCCCATTCCCAGCGCAATCGCACGGCGCCGCTCGCGCGGCGAAGGAGGCCCCATGTCTGCAACCGACGCGGCCGGCGGCCCGGTCGTCGAGCTGATCAACGTCTCGCGCCGCTTCATCACGCCCGACGGCAAGTCGATGACGGCGATCCGGGACTTCAACATGAGCGTGGCCCGCGGCGAGTTCGTCGCCGTCGTCGGCCCGACCGGCTGCGGCAAGTCGACGACGCTCAACCTCGTCACCGGCCTGGCACGGCCCTCCAGCGGCGAGGTCCGGCTGTTCGGTCAACCCGTCACCGACATCGACCCGCGCATCGGCTTCGCGTTCCAGACCGATGCGCTCTTCCCGTGGCGCAGCGTCATCGACAACGTCGTCGCCGGCCCCCTCTTCCGCGGCAAGCCGCGCGACGAGGCCTATGCCAAGGCGCGCGAATGGCTCGCCCGCGTGCATCTCAGCGGTCATGAAACCAAGTATCCGCACCAGCTCTCCGGCGGCATGCGGAAGCGCGTCTCGCTGGCACAGACCTTCATCAACGAGCCGCAGGTGCTGCTGATGGACGAGCCCTTCTCGGCGCTCGACGTGCAGACCCGCGTCGTCATGCACGAGGTTCTGCTCAATCTGTGGTCGGAAGCGAAGGCCTCTGTGATCTTCGTCACGCACGACCTCGAAGAGGCGATCGCGCTTGCCGACAAGGTCTATGTGCTGACCTCGGGCCCCGCCACGGTAAAGGCGATCTATCCGGTCGAGTTGCCGCGCCCGCGCATCGTCGGCGAGATCCGCTACCAGGAGGACTTCATCGCCCTGTCCCGCCGCATCTGGGACGACCTGCGCGCCGAGGTCGAGCGCGGCAGCGCGCGTGACGAAGCCGTCGCGGCCTGAGGAGACACCCCATGACCGACGCCACCCTCGCCTCCCCCGTGTTCCGCCCCGGCACCTCCGACGCCGAGATCGAGGCCGCCGCGGCCAAGGCCGCCCGCAATCGCTATTACAAGGTGCTGTTCTGGCGCTGGGCCATCCTGGTCGCCATCCTCGGAAGCTGGGAGCTCGGCGCCCGGACCGGCTATATCGATCCGTTCTTCTTCTCCAGCCCGAGCGCGATCTGGGACCGGCTGGTCGAATGGACGATCGAGGGCACCTCGGAAGGCTCGCTCTGGCTCCATCTCTACGTGACGATGGAAGAGGCCGTGCTGGGCTTCGTGATCGGCTCCGTCGCCGGCATCGTCGTCGGCATCGCGCTCGGCCGCAACCAGCTGCTCGCGGACATCTTCTCGATCTACATCAAGGTGTTCAACTCGATCCCGCGCGTCGTCTTGGCGCCGATCTTCATCATGATCTTCGGACTCGGCATCGGCTCCAAGGTGGCGCTCGCCTTCATCATGGTGTTCTTCGTCGTCTTCGCCAACGCCTTCCAGGGCGTGCGCGAGGCCGACCGGAACCTGATGGCCAATGCGCAGATCCTCGGCGCGCGCGGCTGGCAGCTCACCCGCTCGGTAGTGATCCCCTCCGCGATGAGCTGGATCTTCGCCTCGCTTCACGTCAGCTTCGGCTTCGCCATCATCGGCGCCATCGTCGGCGAGTTCGTCGGCTCGCGCCACGGCATCGGCCTGCTGATCAACATCGCCAAAGGCACCTTCGACGCGGCCGGCATGTATGCCGCGATCGTGGTGATCATGATCGTGGCGCTGGCCGCCGAGTATCTGATGACCTGGGTCGAGGGCCGGCTCGCGACCTGGCGCCCCGCTCCGCTGCAGGATCAGCATTGAGCCTCAGCCGGGCGGCGGCTCCGGCGCCGCCGCCGGCAGCCTGACCTCGACGCGCAGCCCCGGCGGGGGCTGCGTTTCCATGAGCAGGATCGCACCGTCATGGGCGGCGACGATCTCCTTGACGATCGCGAGCCCGAGCCCGGTCCCCTCGATCGTCGAGGGTGCGAGCCGGTGAAAGCGCTCGAAGACCCTTTCGCGATCGGCGGCAGCGATTCCCGGCCCGTTGTCCTCGACGGCGAGCAGCACCTGCCCACCTTCCCGCGCCAGCCGGACGGAGACCGCGCCGTGCCGCGGAATGTGGCGCAGCGCATTCTCCACGAGGTTGACCACGAGCTCCCGGAGGAGCGTGACGTGGCCGACGACGGACAAGGGCTCAGGCGCCCCGTCGAAGGACAGGTCGATCGCTCGGGCGAAGGCGATGCCGGCCAGGCTCTCCGTGGCGGAGCGTGCGACCTCGCCGAAATCGAGCGCCTCCTTGCGCAGCGCGGCGCCGCCGGGCTCCGCCCGCGCCAGGGTCAGCAACTGGTTCACCAGCCGGCCCATGCCGTCGACGCCGCCTTCGATCGCCGCCAGGGCCTCGCCCCGCATCTGCGGGTCGTCGTCCCGACGCGCCATCGCGACCTGGGTCTTCAGCACGGCAAGCGGCGTCCTGAGCTGATGCGACGCATCGGCGACGAAGCGCCGCTGCAGGGCGATATAGGCCTGCACCCGTTCGAGCGCGTGGTTCAGCGCGTCGATCATCGGCCTGAGCTCGCTCTGCACGCCGCCGCGGTCCAGTGCCTTCAAGGATTCCGGGTTCCGGCTGCGCAGCTCGTTGCGCAGCCGGAGCAGGGGAGCAAGGCCGCGCCGGAGCCCGAAGAGCGTGAGCAGGGCGGCGATCCCGACGAGGACGAGCTGGTCCCTGAGAGAGGTCAGCCAGATCTCGTCGACCAGCCGGTCGCGGCCATGCAGCGTCGTGGCGACGATCACCAGCGCGTTGCCGCCATCCACCTTCGAGATCACGGGCTGGGCCAGAGCCACCGCGCGCATCGCCTGGGTGCGGAACTGCCCCTCGTAATAGGCGGGCTCCAGCCCGCGCGGCCGCATCGGTGGCTCGACCACGTCCGGAAAGCCCGCGATGAGTTCGCCGGAGGGCGAGAGCACCCGGTAGATCACCTTGTCGCGGTCCGGCGAGGCGAACATTTCCAGCGCGGAAGGCGGGATCATCGATTCGATGCGCCCGTCCGCCTCCTTGACCTGCTCGGCGATGACGCGGGCGGAGGCGAGCAGGGTCCGATCGGTGATCAGATCCGCCGTCCGGGTGGCGTCGCGATGCAGCGACCAACCATTGAAGGCGACGACGGCCGCCAGCGGCAGCAGCAGCCAGCCCAGCAGCTCGGCGCGCAGGCTCCGGCTCACTCGACCAGCCTCAGCGCATAGCCGAGACCACGCAACGTGCCGATGGAAACGCTGCCACCTCCCAGCTTTTTGCGCACGCGATGGACGTAGATTTCCAGAGCGTTGTCGGTCGCATCATCATCGAGGCCGAAGACGGTGCCGGTCAGTTTGGCTTTCGGGACGACCCGGCCGCCAGCCAGGATGAGCGCCTCGAGTACGCTGAATTCCCGCGCGGTCAGCTCGAGCGGGACACCCTCCAGCGTGAAGC
Source organism: Allobosea sp. 67-29 (assembly GCF_001898115.1). GTDB lineage: Bacteria > Pseudomonadota > Alphaproteobacteria > Rhizobiales > Beijerinckiaceae > Allobosea. Next base: position 353,910 of record NZ_MKSQ01000026.1, read on the forward strand.
GCCGCCCCTCCGTCTCGAGCACCAGCGCACCGAAGCTGACCTGCGCCGTGCGGTGGTCCTGCCTGCGCCGCAGCTGCGCGCGGATGCGGGCCTCGAGCTCGTCGGGCTCGAAAGGCTTGACCAGATAGTCGTCGGCTCCCGCATCCAGCCCGGCGACGCGGCTCGACACGGCGTCGTTCGCCGTCAGGATGATGACCGGCGTCACACCGCGGCGCTGGCGAAAACGGCGCAGCAGGTCGAGCCCGCTCATCTGCGGCAGGCCGAGGTCGAGAATGATCAGGTCGTAATCCTGTGTGGCGAGAGCGGCATCGGCATCGGCACCGTCATGGACGCAATCGACGACATAGCGGCTCTTCTGCAGTAGCCGTGACAGCCAGTTGGCGAGATCGACATTGTCTTCGATCAGGAGGATTCGCATGGGGTCCGGGTATGGCTGTTCCGCGTGAGATATAGGCAGATCCCGCCTCGGCTCAAAGCATCTTGCCCCCGCCGCGCCATCCCATGTGCAGCGCCGCCAGCCGCGCGCCCCCTTACCTGACGTAATATCCGCGGCGGCCATAACCGAAACGGGCATCGGATTTATACTTTTCTTCGTGCAACTCATTCATTTGACGGAGGCTTCACCTGGGATTGCGCTGGCAAGATTCCTGCGTCACACCCGAATCGACGCCGTGAAGCTGTTACAGATCCGCAACTCGACCGCAGTAGAACGCAAATGAAAGCCATTTTTACCTTGACGCACGCACCGTGAGTTGCTGCCCTCGCCAAAGGACAGGAAACTGATGCGGATGGCTTTCGGTCTTCAACGGCGAATGAGCGGCGCCGGGCTCGTTCTGGCGGGCGGCATTCTGCTGTCGTCATCCGCCTTGGCCCAGACGGCCAGCCAGATCACGCCGCCCAGCTTTCGCCCGGCGCAGCCCGGCACCGGCGGCTCGCTGCTGTTCACCGGCAAGCCCGGACTCGACGCCCCCGCCGGCGCCGACCGCCTGCAGATCCGGTTGTCCGGCGTCAGCATCGAAGGCGGACGTGGCGAACTTGCCGCCGAGCAGGAGCGGCTGCGGGCGAGGCTTGTCCGCGGCCGCATTCCGGCTTCCGAATTGTTCGCTGCGGCGCGGGACCTGGAGGCGGCCTATGCCCGGGCCGGCTATGTCCTGACGCGCGTTCTGCTGCCGGCGCAGAACCTGCGCGACGGCGGGCGCCTGCGCATCGTCATCGTCAGCGGCTATGTCGAGCGGATCGACGCCGGCGCCGTTCCGGAAAGGGTGCGCGCCCGGGTGGAACAGGTGCTGGCTCCCCTGATCGGCAAGCGGGAACTGCGCCTCGCCGAGATCGAGCGCCGGCTGATGATCGCTGGCGACACGCCGGGCGTCGCCCTGCGCTCGGCCCTTTCGCCGGGCAAGCAGCTCGGCGCCACCGTGCTCGTCGTCAGGGCGGAATACCGCCCGGTCTCGGGAAGCGTCGGCTTCGACAACACCCTGTCCAGCTCGCTCGGCCGCACCACGGCAACCGCCGGGCTCGACGTCAGCAGCGTCTTCGGCTTCGGCGAGGCGCTCTATCTGCGGGCCGCCGGACATCCCGGCGGCTCGGATGCGACCGGCTTCGGCGGGCTCTTCGATTCCTATCCGCGCATGCGCACCCTCTCCGGCGGAGCCGTCATCCCGCTGGGCGTCGACGGGCTCACGCTCAACCTGGAAGCCACCGAAAGCCGCACGACGCCGAAGCCGCCGCTCGGCCTGCCCCAGACCGCAAGCGTGTTCGATCGCTACTCCGTGCGGCTGCGTTATCCCTGGCTGCGCTCGCGCGCGCTCACCTTCGCCTCGGAGCTGATCTTCGACGCCGAGGAAGAGCGGGTCGACGTCCTGTTCAGTGGCGCCAAAGTGCCGCTCTCGCTCGATCGCCTGCGGGTGCTGCGCGCGGCGACCGACGGCACGATGCAGCTGCCGAATGGCGGGGCCTTGTCCGGCCGTGCGATCTTCTCGGCCGGGCTCGACGCGCTGGGCGCCCGCAGCGCGGCGGACGCCACGCCCCTCCTGCCCTTGTCCCGGCAGGGAGCGGACGCCGATTTCCGCAAGTTCGAGGCGATCGTCTCCTTCGCGCAGCCGCTGACGGAGCATCTCGGAATCGCCGTGCTTGCGAGGGCCCAGACCTCCTTCAACCAGGCCCTGCCGCGCGCCGAGCAGCTCGGCATCGCCTCCTTCCAGGAGCTCTCGACCTTCGACGCCGGCACGCTGGGCGGCGACAGCGGCTGGGTGGTCCGGGCCGAGGTGAATTCACCATGGCAGATGTCGCTCGCCGGCATCCCTGTTTCCGCCACCCCCTACGCCTTCGCCGCGACCGGGGCGCTGTATCTGCATCGCGCCACTGCGGTCGAACAGGCGACGACCCATGTCTCTTCGATCGGCCTTGGCCTGCGGCTGGGGGCGACCCTCGACCCGTCCTTTTCGCAGGCCTCGCTCGCACTGGAATTCGGGCGCCAGTATCGCGACGACCTGCTGCCCAACGCCAATCGTTTCACCATGGTCGGCTCGATTCGCTTCTGAGGATCACCGCTCGGTTTCGAAAGGAATCGCGGATGAATGGTAAGATCGCAGTCTGGTCCGCGTTGCTCGCGAGCACCTGCCTCGTCCCGCTTGGGTCGAGTGTCGCCGGCGAGCTCCCGGCCGGGCCGTCCGTCGCACACGGCACGGTCGGCATCGCCGTGCCCGGCGCGAATGCGATGACGATCCAGCAATCGTCGCCCACCGCCATCGTCAACTGGCAGAGCTTCTCGATCGGCGCCGGAGCCGCCGTCAACATCCAGCAGCCGTCGAGCGCGTCCGCGCTGCTCAACCGCGTCACCGGCTCGGCGAGCTCCACCATCGCGGGGCAGCTCAACGCCAACGGACAGGTCTACCTCGTCAACCCCAACGGCATCATGATCACGCCGAGCGGCACCGTCAGGGCCGGCGGCGGCTTCGTCGCGTCGACGCTGGGCATCAGCGACGAAGACTTCGCGGCCGGCCGGCGCAGCTTCACCGGAACCGGAACCTCGGCCGCCGTGGTCAACCAGGGCAGCATCGAGGTCGGCCCCGGCGGGTACGCCGCCCTGCTTGGCGGCTCGGTCGAGAATGCCGGGACGATCAGCGTCCCGCTCGGAAAGGTGGGCCTCGGCGCGGGCGAACGGGCGACTCTCGACATCTCCGGCGACGGCTTCCTGGAAGTGGACGTGCCCTCGGGATCGGCTGGAGAGAAGGCGCTCATCCAGCATAGCGGCCGGATCAGCGCGAATGGCGGGCGGGTCGAGATCAAGGCGGCGACGGCCCGCGAAGTCGCGCGGCAGGCGATCAACCTGACCGGCGTGGTCGAGGCCCGTACCGTGAGCGGCCGCTCGGGCGCCATCGTGCTGGGCGGCGGAGCCGGCGGCACGGTGACCGTCTCGGGACGGCTCTCGGCCAGCGCCAGCCGCCATCGCCGCAAGTCCGCCGCGTCCGCGAAGGGCGGCTCCATCACCATCACCGGCGATCGCATCGGGCTGGCCGGGGCGACGATCGATGCCAGCGGCCCGGCGGGCGGAGGAACGATCCGGATCGGCGGCGACCTGCAAGGCGGCGGCACGCTGCAGCATGCGCGCAAGACCGTCGTCGACGGCAACACCCGGATCATCGCCGACGCGACCGAGAGCGGCAACGGCGGCACGATCGTGTTGTGGTCGGACGAATTCACGGGCTTCGGCGGCCTGATCCGAGCCAGGGGCGGCCCGCAGGGCGGGGACGGCGGCTTCGCCGAGGTCTCCAGCAAGGGCGTGCTCGGCTACGCCGGCCAGACGATCCTGACCGCAGCACGCGGCAAGTTCGGAACGCTCCTGCTGGACCCCTACGACATCTATATCGAGAGCGGGCCGACCACGAGCGGCTCCCTGACCGGCTCGCCGCCCAACCTGGACTTCACGCCGAGCGGGCCGAATTCCGTCATCAGCGTCGCCGACCTCCAGGCCGCGCTGGCGACAGCCAACGTCACGATCCAGACCGGCGGCTCCTCCAGCGCGGGGGCACAGGCCGGCAACATCACGGTGGGGGCGCCGATCAGCTGGGCCCAGTCGTCGACGCTGACGCTCGACGCCAACAACAACATCGTCATCGGCCAGGCGATCACCGCGCCGGCAGGTGGTCTCGTGCTCTCGGCCGGCGGGACCATCACCACGCCCCTCAGCTATGGTCGCTCGGACGGCACGACGGCGACCTCGGCCACTGCCGCCGGAGCGATCAATGTCGGAACCTTCTATCTGCAATCCGGCTCCTGGCAGCAGGTATCGGCGTCATTGCCGACCTTCGCCGCCACCAACTTCCGGATCAACAGCAGCTTCCTGCGCGCGCTCGGCGGCGATGGAACCGCGGCCAATCCTTACGCGATCAGCGACGTCTACGGCCTGCAGGGCATCAACACGATCACGGATCTCAGCGGCGGCCTCGACCTGACACTGAACTATCGGCTGGCGAACGACATCGACGCCAGCGGCACAAGCCAGTGGACCAACGGCAGCGGCACGGTCATCGGCTTCACGCCGATCGGCGGCAATGCGACCCATGGCCTGCCTTATGCCGGAACCTTCGACGGCCAGGGCCACACCATCAGCGGACTCTTCATCAACCTGCCGGGCGCCAGCCAGGTCGGGCTTTTCGGCAATCTGTCCGGCACGGTGGAGAAGCTCTCGCTGACGGGCGTCAACATCACCGGCGGCACGACAGTCGGTTCCATCGCCGGCAGCAATTCCGGGACCATCAACGACGTCCGCGCTAGCGGGAGCGTCGCGGGGCAGAATTATGTCGGCGGGCTGGTCGGTCAGAACTATGATTCCGACAACCCCTCGCCCACCGTGCTGCCGGTCATCACGCGCTCCATGGCTAATGTCTCGGTGCTGGCCGGCACCGGCGCACAGAGCGTCGGCGGCCTCGTCGGCAACAACGAAGGCACGATCTCGCTTGCCTATGCGACCGGCTCGGTAACGGCAGGCGGCGGCGGAACCGCCATCGGCGGCCTGATCGGCACCAACGGCAATGGCTCGGTGTCGCAATCCTATGCGACCGGCGCGGTTGACGGAGGCACCGGCAGTACCGCCGTGGGCGGTCTCATCGGCTTGAACTTCGCGCCGGTATCGGCGTCCTTCTGGGATGTGACGAGCACCGGGCAGGGGCAGGGCATCGGCTCGGATTCGACCGGCAGCGCCGCGCCCACCGGCCTGACGACCGCGCAATTCCAGAGTGCCGGCAGCTTCGTGCCTCTGGCGGCTGCGCAGGGCTGGAGCTTCGAGGCCGACTGGGCTCCGCCGGCTGCCGGCTTCTACCCTGTGCTCTACGCCCTTGCTCCGGTCGTCCGAGCCGTCACCGACGGTACGGCTCGCCCCTATGGCAGCACTTCGGCCTTTCCGCTGCTTGCGAGCTATGGCGGCCCCAGCAGCTATGTTTTCGGGCCGTCCGGCGATAGCCTGGCTCTCACCAACCCCTTCTCGAGTGCGGCAGGCGCCACGAGCGGCGTCGGAACCTATGCCGTCACCGGCCTCGACCAGATCAGTTCCCTCGGTGTCGCCTACCGTGTCGTGGCGACGCAGACCGATGCGGCGCTCGCCCCGACTCTTACGGTGACTCCAGCCGCGCTGACACTGACCGCCAACAATCAGCTCAAGCCTTACGGCGTGTCCTTCACCTTCTCCGGAAGCGAATTCAGCGCCCTCGGCCTGCAGAATGGCGAGACGATCGGATCGGCCGCGCTTTTCAGCGCTGGCGCACCCGCGGCGGCAGGCATCGGGCTTTACGCGATCCTGATCGGCAGCCCGGCGGGTGGAACCTTCGACCCGAGCAACTACGCGATCAGCTTCGTGCCGGGAACGATGACCGTGGCGGCCGATCCGACGTTGATCGACACGCCGCCGGCAGGCAATCCCACGCCGCTTCTGCCGACCACGACAGTATCCCTGCCGAACCCGCCCGACAGCTTCGACCTCGGTGGAACCGGGGGTGCCGGCGGGGTTGGCGGCGGTGGCCCCACCCTCGGAACCGGCCGCCCCGGCGAGCTCGATGCCGCGCGCGATACGCTCGCTTCGATCGAACGCTCCTCCAACGACCTCGAATCGAAGGTGGCGAGTTGCGAAAGCCAGTTCGAGCGCCAGAAGAAGGCGGTGAGCGAATACAAGAGCTGCGTGGGCGACGCGCTCGAGCAGTTCGCCGACGCGCTTGATGCGAAGGCCCTGACCCTGCCCGGGCCCATGCGCGGCATACCTGCGGCGATCCGTCAGGCGGCCCGCAAGGTCCGTGCGGCACGGACGATCCAGGAGGCGCGTGCGGCTGTCGGCGAGGCCGTTGCCGAGGTCCGCAAGGCGATCGCCCTGCTCAGAGCCGACGACCCGGCGATCGGCCGCGTCCAGCTCCAGCAGGCCAGCCGCATCGCCTCTGCGCTGGGATCGGTCGAGAACAGGCTGTCGCGTGCGACGGGCCTGTGAGGTCGCATCGCCGCGGCGAACCCGGCCCAGTCCGGATATGGACGCCCCTCTCCGGTGCGGCTAGAAATTCGTCGCGGGGGCCCGATGACATTGCTGGCGTGAGAATGCCCGGCTGGAAGAGCTTTGCGATGTCGATATGCTCAGGCGGCGGGAGGGCGCGGGGACGGTCGCTGGCCGGTGGCATCGTCGTGATGACGCTCCTGCTCGCCGCCCTCGTGGCGAGCAGCCCCGCCGCAGCGGAACGGCGGGTCGCCCTGGTCATGGGTCTGAGCGCCTATCACGGCCTGCACGAGCTCAAGAATCCGAAGAACGACGCAGCCGACGTCTCGGAGGCGCTGCGGCAGCAGGGCTTCGAGGTCCTGTCCGGCGAGGATCTCGGCCTCGCCGCGATGCGTGATCTCATCAAGCGCTTCACCGCCCGGGCGCGGGAGGCCGATGTCTCGCTGTTCTACTATGCGGGGCACGGCTTCCAGATCGACTCGCAGAATTACCTCGTGCCCGTCGACGCCGATATCCGCGACCCCGCGAGCATCAAGCAATCCATGATCACCCTGCAGTCGATCCTGTCCGGCCTTGAAGGCGGCCGGGGGATCAACCTGATTTTCCTGGATGCCTGCCGCAACAACCCGATACCGCCGGGCGCGGCCGGAGTGGGGGTGACCTTGCGGGACGGGCTCGCCCGTGTCGGCAACGCCGCCAACTTCCTGATCGCCTATGCCACCCAGCCCGACAATGTCGCCTATGACGGCGCCGGTCGGAACAGCCCCTTCGCGACGGCGCTGATGAGCCATATCGCCACGCGCGGACAGGATATCGCCGCGATGATGATCAAGGTCCGTCGCGATGTCATCGCCGCGACCGGCGGGCAGCAGATCCCCTGGGAGAACTCGTCCCTCACCCGGCAGTTCGCCTTCCGCCCCGGAGCTCCGGAGACGGCGTCGCCGGAAGTCCAGCTCTGGCAGCTCGGCGTCGGCCTGCGCGATCCGGCGCTGCTGAAGCTCTACATCGACCGCTTCCCCACCGGCGCTCATGTCAGCGAGGCGCGCAGCTATCTGGACCCGACGAAGCTGGCATCGCTCGAAGGCAGCGCCCCCCGCGGCACCGACGCCACCGGCGACGACACGATGTGGGAGCTGGCGTCGCGGGTGCGGCTGAGACCGCTCACCGAGTTCTATCTGCAGCGCTTCCCCGCCGGAAAGCACATCGAAGCGGCCCGAAAGCAGCTCGAGGCGCTGCCGGACACCAACAGTGCCGACATCGCGCCGGAGACGCTGTGCGAAAGGCTGGCAACCCATCCGCGCGACGCCACCGCCAATCTGGACGGCGTGCCGCTCGACACGCTCGTCGCGAATGCCGATCGGGCCATCGCGGCCTGCCGTCAGGCGATGGCCAACCATCCGGAGATGCCGAATTATGCGGCGCTGCTCGCACGGGCGCTCTGGGCGGCGAACCAGCGTGGCGAGGCCCTCGCGCTCTATCGCAAGGCGGCCGAGCGCGGCAATCTGCGCGCGATGGTGAGCCTCGGCCTGATCCTAGAAGCGGGAGACGGTGTCGCCAAGGACGTGCCGGCTGCCTATCGCTGGTACGAGCGCGCCGCAGCGGGCGGAAGCGCCGACGGGGCCATCAACCTCGCCGTGGCCCTGATGCAGGGCAGCCCCCTGCCGCGCAACGCGCCCCGTGCGCTCGCGCTGCTCAAGGCCGCCTCCAGCCAGGGCTCGGCCATCGCCACCTTCAATCTCGGTGTCCTGGCCGAACAGGGCGTCAACGGCTCGCCGGAGCAGGCTCTCGGCTATTTCCGCAAGGCCGTCGAACTCGGCGATGTCCGCGGCTACCGCGCCGCCGCGGTTCTCCTGGACGAGGGCCGCGGCACCCGCAAGGATCCGGATGCGGCCGCGGAATCGCTCCTGCGGGCCGTCGCGGCCGACAGCGGCGACACGCTCGACGAATTGACGAAGGCCTCGAAGAACTGGTCCGCCGACACCATCCGCGCCGTCCAGCGCCGGCTGCAGCGCGAAGGCTATTATCAGGGCGCCTTCGACGGTCGGACCGGGCCGAGGCTGCGCGAGCCCTTGCAGCGCTGGCGCAACGTCGGGAGCCTCTTTCCGAGCAACGGGTAGTTGCCGGGGGCCACGCCGGCGGGCATGTACCCGCTTGCGACCCGCACGCGCGGACAAACCGGAGACGCCCCGATGAGCGATCGCCTGCTCTATCTCTCCCGCCACGACGTCAAGGCGCTCGCGATCGAGCCGGCAGAGGCACGCGAAGCGGTGCTTCGGGCCTTTCGAGATCACGCCGCCGGCCTCAACAGCAGCCTACCCAAGAGCATGCTCGCCCTCGGCCCCGGGCACGGCTTCCAGGCGATGACGGCGGCCTCCCGGGTCGAGGGTGTGGCAACCCTGAAATGGGTCTCGATGGCCCCGGCCGGCCTGGCTGGCACGGCGCCAAGCGTCAGCGCCCTGATCTGCGTCAGCGACTATACAAGCGGCCGGCCTCTCGCCGTGCTCGACGGCGACGAGATCACCCTGATCCGCACCGCCGCTCTTTCGGCAGCCGCAGCATCGCTGATGGCGCCAGCCGAGCCCCGGACGATTGGCTTCGTCGGCTGCGGGCTGCAGGCGCATGCCCATCTCGCGGCCTTCCTGAGCCTCTATCCCCGCCTGTCGACGGTGCTGGCGCTGAGCCGGAGCCGCGCCTCGGCGGAACGCCTCGCCGAGGCCGCACGCGCGCGTGGTCTCGATGCCGATGTTGTCTCCGAAGCCGCGACGCTGCTCGCCCGCAGCGATGTCGTCGTCTCGATGGTGCCGGGCGCTCCCGGCCTGAGGCCTTTTCTCGACGCCCGCCTGATGAAGCCTTCGGCCTTCGCCGCCGCCGTCGATATCGGCCGCAGCTGGATTCCGGAAAGCCTGCCCGCCTTCGACGTGCTGGCGACGGACAGCCTGGAACAATCCAAGGCGCCCTATGATGTCGACGGCAATCCGGTGACCACCGTCACCTTCGGGCATGATCTCGTCGGGCTGGCCGGAGGCGCCGGTGCCGCGCGCGATCGGCGCGCCTTCTTCTGCTTTCGCGGTTTCGCCATCGCCGATCTGGCGCTGGCGCACCTCGCCGTCGCGCGTGCGCGGGAACGCGGCATCGGCACCGACCTGCCGCGGTGACGCGGGTCCTTCCGCCCTTGCGGGCCGGCGCCGAGCGGCTTGCGGGCGAAGTGTCCGGAACCGGCTGATCAAAACCATCGGCCGCCACGACGATCAAGCCCACGAAATTCCTCGAGGATCTACTTTAGAATAAATCCGAACGATCCGAACAGGCGTAGCATAATCCTGTATTCATTGCATTTAGAGCAATTATAAACTGCAAAATTGCTTTGCTGAACTGGAGCAGCCTGTGTTAGCGCGGGGTCATCTTTCTGGATGGATCTCTGTCATGGCCGCTTCCCGTTGGCTTCCCCGCCTGATTTCAGCGTTGGCACTCGGCATGGCCGTGCTCGGCGCATCGACCGCATCGGCGGAAACCATCGAGGTCACCGATCTTGCCGGCCGCGTCGTCAAGGTCACGCGCGACCCGCAGAAGATCGTGCTCAGCGAAGGGCGCCAGCTCTACACGCTGGCGATGCTGGACCGCGACGATCCCTTCAGGCGCGTCGTCGGCTGGGGCAACGACCTGATCGCCAATGATCCGGGCGCCTGGCAGAAATACCTGGCGAAGTTCCCTAAGGCCAAGGACGTGGCCGACATGGGCAACCCCTATGCCGCCGATGTCAGCATGGAGAAGATCGCCGCGCTCGGCACCGAGGTCTACATTCTCGACCTCTCCAACTACTTCAAGGCCCAGGAAACCGGCCTGCTCGGCAAGCTCGAAAAAGCCGGCATCGCCACGATCTTCGTGGATTTCCGGCAGGACCCGACGCAGAACGTGCTGCCGAGCGTGCAACTGCTGGGCCGCGTGCTCGGCCGCGAGAAGGAGGCGAACGCCTTCGCCGACTACTACCTCCAGCAGACCCGGCGCATCTACGCCCGCATCGGCGCCATTCCCGACAAGAAGAAGCCGCTGGTCTTCGTCGAGCGCGCTGCCGGCCTGCTGCCCTGCTGCGCCACCTTCGGTCCCTTCAATTTCGGGCGCTTCATCGAGGAAGCCGGCGGACGCAATTGGGGCAGCCAGTATTTTTCGGCCTTCCAGGCGCAAGCCGCGCAGGAGAAGGTCCTCTCCGACAACCCGGACGTCTATTTCCTGACCGGCGCCAACTGGTACGGCAGCAATCCGGGCAGCACCGCGGTCAGCCTCGGCTATGACGCGACGCCCGAGAAGGTACAGAAGGAGCTTTCGGCCCTGATGGGCCGGCCGGGCTTCCAGCAGCTCAAGGCCGTGCAGGGCAAGAAGGTGATGGCCTTCTACCACCAGTTCTATGACGCACCCTACTACTTCGTCGCCGAGCTCGCGATGGCGAAGGAATTCTATCCGGACCTGTTCAGGGATATCGACCCGGAAGCCGTCTTCAAGGAATTCCACGAGAAGTTTCTGCCGATCTCCTACTCCGGCGTGTTCTGGGCCAAGCTGCAGTGAGGTAGGGGCGGATGGCCGCTGTCATGCCCGCGGCGGCTCATGCCGCCACGGATTATCGCAAGCGCAATGCCCGCCGCCTGCAGCTCGTCCTGCTGGGACTGCTGGCCCTCGCCCTGTCGCTCGCCCTCGACGTCTCGATCGGACCCGGCAACCTGCCGCTTGCCGACGTGCTGCGGACGCTCGCCGACCCGCAGGCGGCCTCGCCACGCCTTGCCGTCATCGTCTGGGACCTGCGCCTGCCGGTCGCACTGATGGCGCTGGCGGTCGGCGCCATGCTGGGTCTCGCCGGAGCGGGCATGCAGACGATCCTGTCGAACCCGCTCGCCGACCCGTTCACGCTTGGTGTCTCGGCCGCCGCGACCGTCGGCGCCTCGGTCGCGATCGTCACCGGCTGGAGCGTCCTGCCCGGGGCCGGCCCCTTCATCGTCACGGCCAACGCCTTCGTCTTCGCGCTCGGCGCCTCGCTCATCCTGTTCTTCATGACCAAGCTGCGCGGCGTCAGTGCCGAGACCATGATCCTGGTCGGCATCGCCCTGCTCTTCACCTGCAACGCCGTCACCGCCCTGCTGCAATACCGCTCAAACGAAGTGCAGCTCACCCAAATCGTGTTCTGGACGCTGGGCAGCCTCGCCCGCGCGACCTGGGCCAAGGTCGGCGTGGCGGCGCTGCTGATCGCGCTCGCCCTGCCGTTCTTCCTGATGCGCGGCTGGGCGCTGACGGCGCTTCGGCTCGGCGACGAGCGGGCCGAGAGCCTTGGCATCCGCGTCGACCGTCTGCGCCTCGAGATCCTGATCGCGACCTCGCTGCTCGCCGCCGTCTCGGTTTCGTTCGTCGGCGGCATCGGCTTCATCGGCCTGGTCGGACCGCATATCGCCCGGCTGCTGGTCGGCGAGGACCAGCGCTTCTTCCTGCCGGTCGCGACGCTGGCGAGCGCCACCCTGCTCTCGCTCGCATCGAGCCTGTCGAAGGCGATCACCCCCGGCGTCATCTACCCGATCGGCATCATCACCGCGCTGATCGGCGTGCCGTTCTTCTTCAGCCTGGTCATGTCGATCCGCAGCAGAGGGGTGTGAAGCATGGCGCTCGCGATCCACGATCTCTCCTTCCGCTACGGTGCGACGCCCGTGCTGACGCGGCTTTCGACGGGAGCATTGCCACGCGGCGAGCTCGCGGCGCTGGTCGGCCCCAACGGCGCCGGCAAGTCGACGCTCTTCCGCTGCGCCGCCGGGCTGCTGCGGCCGCAGGCCGGTTCGGCCACGCTCGATGGCGCCGACCTCGCCCCGCTGACCGGCCGCGAGCGGGCGCGCAAGATCTTCTACCTGTCGCAGGACACCGAGGCCCGCGTCGCGCTCTCGGTCTTCGACGTCATCCTGCTCGCCCGCAAAAGCCTGCATCGCGGCTTCGCCCTGGCCGCCTCGGCCGACGACATCCGCGCTGTCGAGGCCGTCATCGCCGAGCTGGGCTTGAGCGCCTTCGCCTCGCGCGACATCGGCACGCTCTCCGGCGGCCAGCGCCAGCTCGCCGCGATCGGCCAAGCGCTGGTACGAGAGCCCGACGTGCTCCTGCTCGACGAGCCGACCAGCGCGCTCGACGTCCGCCGCCAGCTCGACGTGATGGCGATCATTCGCGAGGCGACACGCCGGCGCGACATCGTCACCGTCGTTGCGATCCACGACCTTTCGCTGGCAGCGCGTTTCGCCGACCGTGTCCTGGTCATGAACGACGGGGGCATCGCCCGGGCCGGCGCGCCCGCCGAGGTGCTGGCCCACCGGGCGGTTTCCGAGACATACGCCGTCGGCGTGCATCTCGAGCGCTCGGCACGCGGCACGTTGCTGGTCGAACCCTATATCCGGACTGAGTGAATCATGTCGGTACCCACCCCATCGGCACCCGCCCCCCAGGACAATTTCTCGCTCAAGGAGGAGATCCGCGCCTACTGGTCCGCCCGTGCCGAGAGCTTCGACCTGTCCTTCGGCCATGCAATCAAGTCGGACCGCGAGTTGCAGGCCTTCCAGCGGCTGATCCGCGGCGCCTTCGGATCGGAGCCGCTCGAGGTTCTCGACCTCGCCTGCGGCACGGGCGAGATCACGCGCGCGCTGCTCTCCCTCGACCACCGCGTCACAGCGCTCGACTTCTCGGAGGCGATGATCGCCCGCGCCCGTGCAAAGCATGGCAAGGCGGCGCGCATCCTGCTCGGCGATGCCGAGCGGCTTCTCGACGACGATGCCAGCTACGATGCGCTGATCACGCGCCATCTCGTCTGGACGCTGACCGATCCCGAAGGCGCCTTCGCCGAGTGGTTCCGCGTTCTCAGGCCCGGCGGCCGGCTGCTCGTCATCGACGGTGACTGGGTCAACCGCAGCCGTTGGCAGGCCCTCGTCAACCGCTTCGGCAACTGGCTGCGCGACCGCCGCGGCGCGCCGGTGCACCAGATCGACGCCGACACCCACGCCTCCATCACCAAGCGCTTCTACTTCCGGGACGGCCTCAGCCGCGAGAGGCTCGAAACCATGCTGAGGGCGGCAGGCTTCGGAGAGATCGCGCCGGCCGACTATCACCAGGTCGTCCGCGAGCAGCAGCGCGCGGCGCCACTGCACGACGCGATCCGCCTCGCCTCCTCGACCCGCTTCGCCCTGGTCGCGCGCAAGCCCGGACCCTAGGCCCTCCGGCCGCAAGAGTGGACACAACGGAAGCCCCGCGTGTCCACCTCGAGCGACGCGCGATGCGGCGGTCGATGGAGGCTGCCACCGGCAGCAACGACAGCCGGTTCGCTCGTCAGGCCGCCTGAGACCGCTCCACCGGCGCCAGATAGGCGTTCTGGAAGGTCGTCATCACATGCGCGACCATATCGCGAGCAATGTGGAGCTGGTCTTCCTGGAAGGCGATCGCCCGCGGCGAGTTGAGCACGATCTCGTAGCTCGGGAAGTAGTCGACGAAGTCGTGGCGCCGGAACAATTCCTCCGCCACCGCCCGCAGCACCGACTTCGAGGCGCTGTTGGCGACGATGACATCGGCATCCTTGAAGGTCGCGCCGAACGGCACCGGCGAGACGGTGACGACGAAGCGCATTTCCGGATGGCAATGCTCGCGGATCAATCCGAGCATCTCTTCCATGTCAGCGAGCGTCGCGTCGTAGCCATAGTCGACGAAGCGGAAGCGTTCCGGCATCCGCTGCAGCCAGTTCGGGCCAGGATGAGCATTCATCGCGATTCCGGTCTGCGCATCGAGCCAGGTCTCGGTCAGTCCGAGCGTAAAGAAGCAGACCCGCGCCTGCTTGATCTGCGCTGTCGCCTCGGCAAGTCGCTTGCGATTGGCGAAGGCGTTCTCGCGATCGAGTAGCTTGAGCCCACTGGCCTGCGGATCGAACCACTGTCCGGGCGCGAGCTCGATCAGCCCTTCGTCGGGGTAGCTCTCCCCGAGCAGGGCCCGCTTCAGCTCATGGGTCATCGAGCGCACCGAGTATTTGTTCAGTGCCCCGCGGGAAAGCTCGCCGCGACTGGCTCCACCGCCACGGCCGGTTTCCTCGTTCCAGCTCTCGAAATGCTCGGCCGGCACCCCGTGGCCGTTGAGCAGCAACCGCAGGCCGCGCATCATCAGGAGGTTCTCGACCTCGCGCGCGAAGCACGAGCCCATGGTGAAGATCGGCCACGAAGGATCGATCCTGAATTTCGGCTTGTGCTCGATGGCGAGATAGTCGCCCGTGGTCAGGCGCTCCTTGGCCATCCTTTCCGGTTTGCCCGAAATCCAGCCGCGCACGGGGTTGCCGCGCATGATCGAAAGCGCTGTGCCTGCATCATATTCGATCTTCATGACCGTCTCCTGATTGGTGGGAACCGATAGGCTTGCAGTCTTGGGCTCGAGACCTGCTGGACCTGTGAGGCCGAATATGGATCCGGGGCTGGCCGACCGTGATCCCGCCCCGGCCAGCCCTCACATCCGATGAGGAATCCCGTTCCGATCGAGGAAATTGCGCATCCGGTCGTAAGACCCGCCATAGCTCTTCGCGAGACCGTTCAGAGCCGCTTCCTGATAGACCGCACGCCAGCCGCCCTCGGCCAGGGCCGCTTCCGGCACGACCGGGATCTTCAGCGTCTCGGCCAGCTCCTGGCTGCGCGTGTCATAGGCGACGAGCACGCCGGGCACGCCATGCGCCACGGCCGGCAGCACGCCATGGACGCGATAGCCGACGGCAAGGTCCTGCGAGCGGGCGAAGGCGTCGTAATGCTCGACATCGAAGAAGGAGAAGAGCTGCTTCTCGTAGATCCGGCGCATCGCGGCATCGTCCGCCCCGCTCCACCAGCCGGTCCGCACGAATTCGGAAACCGCATTTTCCTTGGCCGCGGCATCGCGCAGGAAGAACGCCTTCTCCTCCTGCTCGCCATGCGAGGACATCACCATCTCGCTCTGGTCGTCGACCTTGAGGAGGGCGGCCTTCTGGTTGCGCAGATAGGCTTCCGGATCGGCGGTGTAGCTCTTGTCGGCCTCGCGACGCAGGCTGAACGCGACCTTGCGGATATCGCGCTGGTCGGGAACGCGGATCTGGAGGTCGCGATTGCGGGTCCGGAAGATCGAGGGACAGCCCACCACCTCGACATTGCGGATGCCGTTCTGCCGGAGCGTCTCGGCGCTGAAGGCGCCGCGCACGCCGATGGCGGCCGAACGTTCGGCCACGATCGACCAGAAGCGCCTCGAGGCCTCCGGCAATTCGATCCTACGGTTCTGGCTCGCCTGCGCGCCGACGCCGATGGCGTAGACCGGCAGCTTGACCTTCTCCAGCACCTCGACGGCGCGGAACCACTCCATGCTCTCATGGATGAAGTTCGAGCCGCGCACGAAGACGAAATCGAACTCGCTGGCATAGCGCGCGATATCGGCATCCGTCGGCGACATGATCTTCATCGGCTCCAGATGCGCGTAGTCGAGGAGCTTCAGCGTCGAGTCGTAGACGATCATGTCGCCGATGTTGAAATAGTCGCTGAGCAGCTTCTCCATCGGCGCGCGGTACCAGCGCACCTTGTCGTGGTCGTAGACCTCGCCGGCTGGATAGATCACCAGCGCCCGCAGCTTGGTCTCGGTCGGGATCGGGCGCAGGTTCGAGCCGGGGGCGAGCGTGCCCGTGGTCGCGTCGGCAACCGCGATCGAGCGGAGGCGTCCTTCTGGCAGACGCGGCAGCGGGATCGCCAGCTCCACGGCATCAGCTTCGCCCGTGACGATCGCGCCGGGTTGGATCGTGGCGTAATCCTGCCCGTCCAGTATCAGCTTGAGAGCTGGCCAGCCTCCATCCGGCCGGCGGCTGACGGAGACGACGACCTCGCCCGTGTTCGCCCGCAGGATTCTGGTGGCGGTATCCAGCGAAACGGTCGGGACCGGCGAGAGCACGGGCGCGTTCATGGGTCCTCCTTGACGAAACGAAGCTTCAGGCGGACCAGGTCGCGATCGGGGCCGACTTTGCAGCCCGTGACGTGCATCCGCGTCATGAACAGGTAGGCGGTGTCGCCTGTCGTCTGGAAATTCCGCGAGCGCGATTGCGGGTCGGCGATGGCGCCATAGGCGTAGCGCAGCCGGTCGCTGCAATCCTTGCTCCACATCGTTGGCTGCGTGAGAAGCGTCTGCAGCGGCGACCAGTGGATCAGGTCGTCGGACCAGCTATAGGCGACGCGCCCGCGCACGACGTTCTGGCGCGGGTCCGGGCCGAGATGGAACAGCGCGAGCCATTTCCCGCTCGCCTCATGCCGCGTGACGGAGCCGACCGTGGTCGGCAGCTCCTTGAGCGGCCGGCACGGCCGCGCCTGGCTCAGGTCATCGCGATAGGGATCGACGGCGGGAATGGTAAAATCCTGCCCGTCGAAGGCGCGCCACGTCGTCGGATCCTTGATATCCGTGGACCGGAACAGACAGACGCCGTTCTTCTGGCCCTCGCCGCCGGTGGTCGCGATCAGCGCATACCAGGCGCCGTCCTTCTGGACGATGTTCGACGGATTGAAGAAGCCGCGATGCCGGCCCTGATCGACATCCTGCCTGTAGGGCGGAGCCGCCACCAGGGGGCGCGGCTCATCGGTCCTGAAGCTGCGCCCGCCATCGCTCGACCTGGCGGCGGTAACGACGTTGTACCAGCAGCTCATCGCCTCCTTGAAACGGCAGGCTCCGGGATGCTTGTCGGCATGGTACTCGGCATGGATCAACGCCTGGACATGACGTCCGTCGTCGGTCCAGGTCGCGGCGATCCAGCTCTTGTCGCTGAACTCGCTCGGATCGGCGCTGTTCTTCGCCTCGAAGGAGACGGCGCAGCTCTTGCGAACCGAGGACAGGTCGGCGCCGATCAACGGGCGGCTGCGGTAATGGCTGGCGAAGGCGACGACCTCGCCCTTGTCGTCACGAAAGGCCCGAAGCGGTGCGTCCGGCAGGTCCCACTCCTCGCAGCGCTCGCGCGCCCAGGAGACGACTGTCTCCTCCTTGGCACCGGGCGCGACCTCGAGCCTGTAGCCCGGAGCCTGCGCCTGTGCAGCCAGAGGCGCCAGCAGCAGAAATGCCGCCGACAGGGCTGCGTTCAGGGTGTGGGCGCCGCTCATGCCACCTTCCGCTGCGGCTCCGCTGTGCGCGGAACCATCTTGTTGTCGACGCCGTTCTCGACGAGGAAGTCGCGCATCTGTCCGTAGACCTGGGCGTAAGCGGTATTGAAACGATCGAATCGCGCCTGGTCCCAGTAGTCCTCCAGCCGGAACTCCTGGCCGGCAAAGACATCCACGCTCGGAATCTTGAAGGTATCCGCGAACTCGACGGTACGGCTGTCATAGGTGAAGTAGATCGACGGCGTGCCATTGGCGAGCGCCATCAGATTGCCGTGCAGCCGGTAGCCGAGCACGAGATCGAGTCCGCGCACCAGCCGCTCGTACTCCGCGACGACGTCCGAATAGAACATGCGGCTCTGATAGAGATCCGCGACCTGCTCATCGAGATACCAGCTGGTCGCCCAGGCATTGTCCTCGAGCGCGGCCATGGCCGCGGCCTTCTGCTCGGGTGTGCCGAGGGCGAGCTTCTTTTCCTCGGCTTCGCCCTGCGACATCAGCGTGACCTCGAAGCGGTCCGCCATCGCCTTCACCAGATCGCGATGGAAGGTGAGGTAGCGCTGGATGTCCTGCGCATAGGTCTTCGAAACCTCGCGCCGCAGCGTGATGCCGGCCTTCTTGACCTGCTCGAGCGCGGGCAGGCGGATGGCAAGATTGGGATTGTTGTTCCGGAACGCGGTGGGGCAGCCGATGATGCGGACGTTCTTGATGCCGAGATCGTTCAGCACCTCGGCCGAATAGGTCCCACGCACGCCGAGCGAGGCCGTCGAATCCCCGATCAGCTTGAGGACCGTCTTGGTCGCCTCGCTCAGCTCCAGCGTGCCGCTGACCGGTGCCTGCGCGCCGATGCCGAACGCGATGACCGGAATTTTCAGCCGGCGCAGCACATCCGGAGCCTGAACCCAGTCCATCTCGGCATGGACGTAGTTCGAGCCACGCAGAAAGACATAGTCGTATTCGGCGTTCAGCCTGTCGATCATGGCCGGATCGACGCGATCGATCGGCAACTCGTCGAGCTTCTCGAAATTGAGCAGTTTCAGCGAGGAATCGAAGACGAAGGCATCACCGATGTTGTGATAATGGTCGATGTGGCTGGCGAGGTTGGCGTAGTCGTACCAGCGCACATTGTCGTGGTCGTAAACCTCCCCGGACGGGCTGATGACGAGGATGCGGGCCATGACTGGTCTCCCCTTGTTGTCTCGTTGTGGTGTCAGGCGATCATCGCCGCAGCATCGCGTCGCGCCGGCGCCGGCCGGCTGCGCTCGGCGATCAGGCGGCGATAGAGCGCGAGATGGGTCTCGGCGCATTCGCGATGGCTCATCGGCCGCGTGATGCCGCCGCGCAAGCGTTCCCAGAGCCCGGGTTCGGTCAGCGCGCGGGTCATGCAGTCGACGAGATCTTCCGGGCTGCCGGCGCGGAAATGCAGGCCATCGACCTCGTCCGTGATCTTCTCCGCCATGCCCCCGAGTTGGCTCGCCAGGATCGGGCGGCCATGGAAGAAGGCTTCCTGGATCACGATCGGCGAGTTCTCCCACCAGACGGATGGCATCACCACCCAGTCGACCGAGCGCATCAGGTTCGGCATCTCGTGGTTCTGGAACGCACCGCAGAAGCGCACGCGGCGGCCGGCGCTCTCCACCAGCTTCGCGAACTTGTCCTTGTAGGCCTGGGGCTGACGTTCGAGGTTGCCGCCATAGACCAGCAGGATCGCATCGTCGTCCCAGACCGAATCCGGGATGCGGGTCACGGCGTCGATCAGCACGTCGGCACCCTTGTAGGGCGTGAGCTGCCCGAAATAGGCGAAGCGCGAGCGACGCGTGCGCCCCTCCGGCAGGGAGCGCGGCGGGGCGGTGCTGGCGACGTCGATGCCGTTCTCGATCACCGAGAAGCGCTCCTCGGCGAGCCCCCAGTCGACATAGCGGTCGGCGAGAAAGCGGCTCGGCGAGACGAAATGGTCGGCAAGGCCGAGCATGCCCTTGATGAAGGTCTCGCGCGCCAGGAAGCGGGCCGGCGAGATGTCCGGGAAGCAGGCGTTGCAGTCGGTCGGCGAGGCCCGGTAGCAGAGCTTGAAGGCACCGGTCTTCACCATCTGGCCGTGGTGGTGGCAGATCGAGAGATATTCGTGGAAGGTCACCACGATCAGCGCGTCGGGCAATGCGTCGCGCACCGCGAACAGGCATTCGAGCCCAAGCCCGATGAAATGGTGGAAATGCACCACGTCCGGCTTCAGGTCGTGCAGCACGCGCACGAAGTCGCGGTCGATCTCTTCCGTTGCCCGGTTCGAGATCAGGAAGTGGTCGTAGTCCTCGGCGTAGTAGAGCAGTTCGCCGCCCCGCTGTCGCAGGCTCATCAGTGCCGTTCCCGCGTGGCGCGGCGTCGGCGCGCCGACGCGGGCGAGATAATGGGAATCGACGCCCTCGCCGGTCTGCAGCCCCTTGTGCAGGTTGTAGGACGCCACCTCCGCCCCGCCGAGCGAGAGCGAGGGATGGCCGTGCGATATCACCAGAACCCGCATCCTCAGCCTTTCATGTTGGAGATGGCGAGCGCCCAGCGCCGGTCGAAGCTGGTGCGGTCGGCGAGTTGCGCGAGCGCGCCGGCATGGGGTGTCGCGGTCTCCGCATCGTCGACGGCATAGACCTCGACATCGGGTACCCAGAGCGAGGGCGAGCCAGCCATTCGCAACTTGAGGCAGAGATCGAGCCCCTTCTCCGCCGTGGTGAAATAATTGCGCGCGAAGCCGCCGACCTCGATGAAGGCAGCGCGCGACAGGACGCAGCATTCGCTCGCACCGGCCGCGACCTCCATCGGCCCGAGATTGCCGACCGCATCGAGTGGATAGCCGACGAAGCGGTTGGCGATGCGCCGGCTCGCGCCCTCGCCTTCCAGCCAGGCGCCGGCCCAGCGGATGGAATCGTCCTCGAAGAGCAGCGTCGGGCTCGCGACGCATTGGCCGCCCCGTGCCCGGTAGGCCCGCTCGAGCCGACCGAGCCAGCCGGGCATGCGGATCTGCGCGGCGCCCGACAGCAAGGCGACCGTCTGGAAGCGACAGGCGCGCACGCCGGCCTCCAGAGCGTCGCAGGCATCCTCGACGCCCTCGACGGCCACGAGGCGCATCGACAGTCCATAGAAGCGCGCGAGCCGACGTGCCTCGGCCCCCACGCGATCGAAGCTTTCGGAGGGCGCGGCCAACACCATCGGCAGGGGCCGCGCCTCGGGATCCATCGCGAGCAGCGCGAACAGCGCCGATAATTCGCGATGGCGGTGATCAAGGCCGATGACGAGGCCGATCGCAGCCTCGGGATCGAAAGTCCCGACATCGAGGGTTTCCGCCGCGCGCGGCGGCGCGATCTCAGCTGCCTGGAGCGCAGGGGCGATCTGACGCTCGACCACCGCGTTGGCGGTGGAGGAGCGCGGATCGAGCAGGCCGAGCACGCGCTCCAGCGCGCGCCGCGCCGGCGCGCGATTCGACTCGAGCGGCAGAAAGGCCGGGCCCGTGCCCTGCACCTCGAAGGCGAGGTGAAGCGGTTGCCCCGCCTCCGGCAGGAGCTTGGGCGCAAAGACGATGAAGCCGTGATTGTTGCGCCGCGACGCCAGGGCCGGGCCGAAGCGCGGATCCTCCATGAAGGCGGCGGTCACGTCGGCACGCTGCACGCGTGTCCACAGGCGATCGACGGCGCAGGACTGGCTGCCGCTGCGCAGGGTGACGCTCCCCACCCGGCGTTCGGGGTCGAACAGCCAGCCGATGATCAGAACGCCGGTGTCCTCCACGATGGTCACCGCGTCGATGCCCGCCCGCACCGGTTCATCCAGCAGGCAGACGGTGTCGCGACCGTCGAAGCGCTGCGAGGCGCGCCGCAGCTTGTCCGCCGTCGCCGGAGGAGCGGTGCCGCGCTGCAATCCATCCCGCAGGTGCCCCGGCACGGTGACCGGCTCGAGCAGGACGTAGCGCTCGTAAACCTCCAGCGCGCGCCAGCCGTCGTTGCCGCGGAAGTAGAGGCGCTCGATCTCGCCCGGTCGCTGGGCGTGACTGTCTTCGAGCAGTCCGAAGAAGCCGCGGGCGCCCTCGCCGAGATCGTCGCGCTCGAAGGTCCCGGCTTCGAGATGGGCCGGCGACAGGCCGCCATGCGAGATCAGAAGCTTGGTGCGCCCGGCGGCGAAATGGGACGTCCAGCCCTGCAGGAAGATGCCGTCGCCCGCTCCCGCCTCGCCGAGCGCTCCCATCACCTCCACGAAACCGCCGGGCCGCGCGACCGTCTGCAGCAGCATCGCCACAGCGCGCAGACGGCGCGGATTGGGCGCACCGGTCAGCAGCACCTCCAGGAGCCCGTCGACGACGCTCGGGAAGGCCTGCCCTGCGTCGTCGCCCAGCTCGGAAAGGAAGGCCTGCAGTGGCTGCGGCTTCGGCGCCAGGATCAGCCGCAACGGGCGGCCGGGCCGTCCGATCAGCAATGCGCCGCCGCCGTTGTCGACGCTCGGTGCCGGCGCCAGGCACAGGAAGCCCGTGGCCGACGACGCATCGGCGCCGGGGCGGCGCCAGCTCAGCACCATGGTCTGGGCACGGTTGCGCGGGTTGCCGTCGACCGCGACCGGAACCTTGGCCGGGATGGCGTCGCAGGCGCTGCGGACGAGAATCGCGTTCTCGCCGAGCGGCGTCCAGGCTACGGTCGGCGCCGGCGCGACGGCTGTCCGCTCGGGGACGATGACCTCGCTCATCGTTTCAGCCTCCCCACAGCGTGACGGCCAGCGTGACGAAGGACATCGCGGCGGCGAGCGCAGAGAGGAAGCCGAGGATGACCGTCACCTGCCTTAGCGGCGCGCGCGCCTCCTTGCGGATCGCGGCCAATCTCTCGTCGAAGCCGCGCAGCGTGCCGTCGAAGCGCAGCTGGAAGACGTCGAGCTCTCCCAGCCGCCGCACGAGCTCGCTCTGCGCTTCGGCCTCCGCCTTGGTCGCCTCGGCGATCGCATTGTTCTCCTCGAGCCGGGCGGCGATGCGATCGAGCTTCTCGTTGAGTTCCTTCTGGGCGAGCTGGGCGCGGCGGCTGAGTGCGATCAACACCTCGACCTTGTCGAAGAAGCGCGCCAGCGGCACGGCGATCGCCGCCTCCGCGGCCAGTTCGTCCGCCGCCGGCAGCCGCAATTCCAGTTCTGAACCCGTCGCCGGCGAAACCCCGACGACGCTCAGACGGCCGCGGGCCGCGATCAGCCTGTCGTCCAGCTCCATCGAGAAGGCATGCCTGCCGTCGCCGATGCCGTTGCGGCGCAGGTCGATGCGGCTTTGATCGGCCAGGGCCTCGAGGGCGAGTTTGCCGTCGCAATAGAGCTTCACGACAATCGGCTGGTCGGGGCGGGCCTCATCCCAGATCCAGCCATGCAGCCGGTTGCCGTCGAGAGCATCAATCCGCCCGTTCAGCTTGGCCGGATCGGGCTTCGGCGCGTCGATCCGTGGCAGGCGGACCTCGTTGTCCTGATGTGTAGCCGTCGTCATGCGGCCTCCGCGAGCTTGAGGCTGTCGAAGAGAGCGAGATGCCGGTGGGCGCATTCGGCAAGCGAAGGCTGCTCGGGGATGCCATGGACGAGACGCTGCCAGAGCCCGGTCTCGTCCATCGCCCGGCGCAAGGCAGCGGCGAGAGCGGCGGGGTCGCCCGGGCGGACATGCAGCCCGT
>NZ_MKSQ01000026.1:377183-730743 GCF_001898115.1 Allobosea sp. 67-29
CGATGCCGCTGACGATCGGGGGGCGGCGATGCTGGAAGGCTTCCTGGATGACGAGCGGCGCATTCTCCCACCAGATCGAGGGGATCACCACCCAGTCAATCTCCGCCATCAGCCCGGGCATCTCGTCACTCGAGTAAGGCCCGCAATGGCTGACGATCGCTGCGGTGTCGGCGAGCATGGAATCGAGCGCGGAGGTGAAAACCTCGTTCTGGAAAGGCGCCCCGCCATGGATGCGCAGGCTGAAGCTCTCTCCAGACGCTTGCAGGATTTTGACCGCCTGCAGCAGCGGCAGGACGCCCTTCCAGGGGTTGAGATTACCGAAATAGCCGAAGCTGGCGCGCCGGCCCGTGGCCTGCCGGTGAGGGACGGAGTCCCGAGCGGGCCGCGCATTGGCAATGACCTCGACCCGCTCATCCGGAAGGCCCCAGTCGAGATAGCGCTGGCGCAGGAAGCGGCTCGGCGCGACGAAGCGGTCGACGGCGGCCAGATGCGTCTTGAGGAAGCGCTCGCGCAGCAGGAAGCGGTCGGGGCCGATCTCGGGGAAGCAGGCATGGCAGGCCGCGGGGGAGGAGCCCACGCAGCGCTGCCGGTCGCCGGGCCGTACCATCAGCCCGTCATGGTGGCAGATCGGGTAATAGTCGTGCAGCGTCATGACGATCGCGGCCTGCGGCAACAGGCGGCGGGCCAGCGTCAGGAATTCCGCGCCGATCAGCACGAGGTGATGGACGTGGATCACCTCCGGCCGAAATTCCTCGAGCAGCGTCCCGAGGTCCTGCAGCGTGCCGTAATGGTCGATCTGGCTCATGTGGAAGCGGTCGTAATGTGCGCTCCACAGCACCACGTCGTCGCCGATGGACTGCAGTGCCGTACCCGGATGAGGCTGGCGGTGGATCCCGTTGGTCGCTCCCAGGAACAGCACTTCGCAGCCCTGTTCGCGATAGGCGCGCGTCAGGTCATGCGCGAAGATCTCGGTGCCGCCCGGGTGCAGTGCCGGGTGGTTGTGCGCGACGACGAGGATGCGCCGGCTCATGGCCGGCCTCCCGGCTTCGTCGCGATCAGCACGTCCTGGTAATGCGCGGAGGTGATCGCCCGCCAATGCCCCGGGCGCAAAGCCTCGACCTTCAGTCCGGCCTGTGCCGTCTGCTCGAGCAGGAAGCGGCTGTCGATGCCGGCGGCGGCGAGCGGCGCCTCGTCGATGGCATACCAGCCCGGCCCGTCCTGCCAGCGCTTGAACGACAGGCGTTCCTGCCCGGTCTCCGCGCCGTCGATGGCGAAGGCGGTGAGGAAGAGGCGGCCGCCCGGCGCCAGCAGCCGCGAAGCCTCCTGCAGATAGACCACCAGCTCCTCGGGCGGCAGATGCGTCGCGACCGAGGTCATGGTCACGAAGTCGAAGCTGCCGTTGGCGAAGCCGAAGCGGACCTCGATGCCCGGCAGCGAGCCCTGCGGGTTGTAGAGCGGGTGGGCGATGTCGAGACGCTGGAAGCGGAAGCGCGGATAGGCCGGCGTGATGGTCTGCGCGCACCAGAGAATGCCGTCCATCACCGGGTCGACGCCGTCGTAGCTGCCGCGCTCGGGGTCGAGATATTGCGTCAGTGGCACCGCCATGCGGCCGATGCCGCAGCCGATGTCGAAGACGCGCTCATGCGGCTGCAATCGGCCGATGCGGATGAAATGCCCGAGGAATTCGGCGCCGATCGCACGAAAGTCGCCGTCGCCGACGAAGATCGAATCCGGCGGCGGGTGCGGCATGAAGCGGTTCGTCTGCAGCGAGGTCATGAGCCAGTCGAGCTCGGGCCGGGCAGAATTCTGCGCCGGAACCGGCTCCGCTGCGATGTCTCTCAGGGCCGTCATTGCCGTCATGCCGCGGTCGCTCTCCTGAAGGTGAAGCGGGGAACAAGCTCGGGCGCGCTCGGTGCCGGTTCGGGCAGGGCGGGTTCAGCCACCGAGGTTGCGAAGGCCAGCATCAGGGCCTCGATCTGCGCGTCCCAGCGCCGCGTCTGCAGCCAGGCATTGTGCTGCGAGGCGGCACCGCGCGTGTAGTCGACGCTCCGGGAAATCGACTGCCGCTCGAGATGGTAGAGAGCGACGCTCGGCGCATAGACGATGCCGAAACCGGCGCGCCGGACCTTGAGGCAGAGGTCGCTGTCCTCATAGTCGCCGATCACATAGCTCTCGTCGAAGCCGCCGAGCTCGTCGAAGAGCGCGCGCGGCATCACGATGCAGGCGCCGGTCACCCCAGGTACGGGCCGTTCGACATTGGCCGGGCCATAGCTCCCCGGCATGCCCTTGAAGAAATGGTGATTGAGCCAGGTGCCCTTGCTGTCGCGCTTGAAATAGAGTCCGGCGTGCTGCAGCGAGCCGTCGTCATAGAGCAGCTTGGGCCCCACGGCACCGACGCGCCTTTGCCGGTCGAGCTTGCCGATCAGCGTCGGCAGCCAACCGTTGCCGATCGGGATCACATCGGAATTGACCAGCGCCAGCGCCTCGCCGCGCGCCTGCAGCGCACCGGCATTGCAGGCGGCCGAAAAGCCGCCATTGCGCCGCATCGCGACGAGCTGCATCGGCAGGCCGTAGGCGAGATGGAGACCGCCGAGCAGATGGGCGACCTCCGCCTCGTGCTCGGGCGAATCCAGCACATAGATCAGCTCGGCATGCTCGACGAACCAGGGGTCGCCGGCGAAAGCCGCGACCTGCACGCGCAGGAAGTCGTAGACGCGGTAGAGCGGGATGACGACCGAAGCCTTCGGCCGGGCCATGACCGGGCCAAACCGTTGGACGCTCGGCTCCGGCCGACTCTCGCGCAGCTCCTCCTGGCAGGCCGCCAGGATGGGCGCAAGCGTTTCCTCCAGCATCGCCGCCGTGAGATACTGCGGTGGTATGGCCGCCAGCGCCCGGGCTCGGATGGTAGCCGCGTCGGCCGGCTGGACCGGCGGGCGCAGCGTCAACGTGGTGCCGGATCGCAGCTTGATCTCGCAGCGCGGCTGCAGCACCGGGGCGCCCGCAGCATAGTCGCAGGCGAAAGCGGCAAAGCCCGTCGCGGCGCGCGTCTCCCCCTCCTCCCCTGTCGGCAGTCTGACCGGGAAGCGCTGGAGCCGCGGCAGCATGGCGACCGGCTCGCCGCCCGCGCGGTGCAGCAGCACCTCCTCGAGCAGTTCGTCGGGGTCACGCAGCCAACCGCCGATCAGCAGCCCCGCCTGGTTGCACACGGCCAGGTCCAGCTCCGCAGCCGGCAGGTCGTCGTCGCGGCGCACATGCTGCACGGCGAGCGGCACCCGCCTTTGCATCTCGATCGCGAGCAGGCGGCCCTGCCCGGACAGGCCGGCGAGCTGCTCCACCACCCAGTTGCGCAGGCCGTCGCGGCTCGCGGCCTTCCCGGCCCACCAGCGGCCGAGCGAGGGCACCACCTGACGTCCGGGAAGAGACCTGACCACGAGCGAGCGCTCGCTTTGCAGGAGCAGCAGCCCTCCGCCGCGCGCGGGCGGTTCCTCCATCACCAGATGGAGCTCGCGCCTGCCGTTCCGGTCGGCAGCGCCAATGCGCGAATTGAGGGTGAGCCGCGTCAGCCCGGCCCCGTCCAGCCGGGAGGCCGCCTGAAGCCCGGCGAAATCGGCCGGAACGAGGGTTTCGCAGAGCCATTGCCCCTCGACCAGCGCCGCGCTCGGCTGCATGGCGAGCGGCTTCGGGAACAGAGTGAGCAGGAACTGACGCAGGAAGGAGAGGTAGCTCGGGGCGGTGGAGAGCCCGAACAGCGGCGGCCAGGCCCGCACCAGCGCGTTGGCCAGGGTGAGGCGTGCCTGCGGCGCCAGGTCGGCGAGAATATCCTTCGGATCGGCGATTCCGTGGACGAGCGCGGGGTCGAAGCTCGCGGTCACATCGCCTTGCGGCCCCTGGTCCGACAGCGTCGCCACGATGCCGTCCGGACCCGAGGCACGGAAGGCGACGGCAAGGCGCTCGCGCCCGTCCCGCAATCCCAGCGAGATCGAAGCGGCAGCGAGGCGGCGACCACCTGTGCTCAGCGCGATCGACGGCTTACCGAAGGGCGAGGCTTCCAGCGTCCAGCAGAGCAGGAAGGCCGGCCCGCCGAGCCTGTGCAATTCAAGTTGTGTCGGGACGGCGGCGGCCGAGGCGGCGGGCGCGAGTGAAAGCATGAAGGCGTTCCTGCGTCGCGGAAGGAGCCCGAAGCGCCATCGAAACGGAAATCTTCCGGCCGATGCGCGCTTCGGAATGGTGTCGGAACGCGGCGCTCTCTCCGCTCTCGCGACCATGCCGGGAGAGCGGAGAGGCCGTGTCGTGACGATCAGGCGACCGAGAAGTAGGCGTGCGGGTCCGCCTGGACGTCTTCCGCCGTCACGCCGACGAGGGTCAGCGTGTCGCCATGGCCGAGATCGATGACGGTGTTGCCGCCGACCGTGGTGGCGCGGGCCGCAACGTCTTCCGCCGAATGGACGCCGGTGCCGTTGATGTCCGACGCGATCTGCAGCATGTCCGAGCCGGCCTCGAAATCGAGGACGACATCGTTGCCGCCGCCGCCGGCGAAGACGAAGGTGTCGTGGCCGGCGCCGCCCTGGAGGACGTCATTGCCGGCACCGCCGAACAGCATGTCGTCGCCCGCACCGCCCTGGAGGATGTCGTTGCCGGCACCGCCCTGGAGGACGTCGTTACCAGCGCCGCCCTGCAGGATGTCGTTGCCGGCGCCGCCCTGCAGGATGTCGTTGCCGGCACCCCCCTGGAGGATGTCGTTGCCGGCGCCACCCTGGAGGATGTCGTTGCCGGCACCGCCCTGCAGGATATCGTTGCCGGCGCCGCCGAGGAGCGTGTCGTCGCCCTGACCGCCGAACAGGGAGTCATTGCCATCTCCGCCGGAGAGGACATCGTCGCCCTGCCCCCCGAACAGTGTGTCGTGGCCTTCGTCGCCGGAGAGGAAATCATCGCCGCGCCCGCCGAAGAGGATGTCCTCCCCCTCGCCGCCGAACAGCGCGTCGTTGCCGCCGTCCCCGTAAAGCAGGTCGTTGCCTTCTTCGCCGAACAGCGAGTCGACTCCGTCCCCGCCATGCACGATGTCATGGCCACCGCCAGCGAGAATCACATCGCTGAATCGAGTGCCAATCAAAAAGTCGTCGAATGCACTTCCTTCGATCGTCGCCATTCGGCGCCTCCTAGGTGGTTGATGAACCCGGATTTGTCGGCAGGCCCGCCGCGGCTCTCCATATCCGGATACTGTTCCGGAGACACGACAAGGGTCCTGTCACCGCTCGACACCCTAAGAATTACGCAATGCGTGCAGCGCATCAACAATTTTATTATGACCATTTTGCGATGCAAAATGATTTAGACTTTATTTGTGGCACGAATTACGTCGTTATTCGTACGGATATACTTCCAAATTCGAAACATCTCTCCCGCACTGCAGCGAGTTCTCAATCCTCGCGGAAAGCGCGGTTGAAGCTGTCGGTGAAGGGCGAGATGAGATAGTCGATCGCACGGCGGGCCCCGTTGACGATCATCACCTCCGCGGTCATGCCCGCGTGCAGAGCAACCTTATGATCCTTCAGGCTCCCAGGATCGATCTCGGCGCGCACCACGAAGTATGGAAAGCCGGTCTTATCGTCGACGAGCTGGTCCGGCGCGACATAGGTGACCTTCGCTTCGAGCGGCGGCAGCAGGCGTGAATTGAACGCCGTCAGCCGGACGCGGGTCGCGGCTCCCACGCGAACCGCATCGATATCCCGCGGATCGACCTTGGCCTCGATGACCAGCGGCTCGTTCTCCGGCACGATGTCCAGGATCGCCTCGCCGGCCGCGATCACGCTGCCGGCGGTACGCATGCGGATATTGGAGACGATGCCCTCCTGCGGGGCCTTCACCACCAACCGGCGCAGCACGTCCTCGGCCTGGACGATGCGTTCGGTGACCTCCGACAGCATCAGCTGGGATTCCTGTATGTCCCCGGCAATCTCGTTCTGGCGG
Organism: Allobosea sp. 67-29; assembly: GCF_001898115.1. Classification (GTDB taxonomy): domain Bacteria; phylum Pseudomonadota; class Alphaproteobacteria; order Rhizobiales; family Beijerinckiaceae; genus Allobosea. The sequence goes on from NZ_MKSQ01000026.1 coordinate 383,151, forward strand.
TCGAGGCTGATCGACAGGATCTCCAGATTGGCACCGGCCACGGCCTGCTCGGCCTTGGCCTTGCGCGCGGCATATTCCCCGGCCCGGCCGACGAGCTCGCTCTGCTTGGTCTGCAATTCGACGAGCTGGCTGCGCTTGGCATAGCGCTTCTCGTAGAGCTCGGTGAGGATCCTGACCTCCTCGTCGATCAGCGAACGTTGCCGGTCGGTCGCGTCGATCTGGGCCTTCAGCGCCGCCGCCTCGGCCTGGTATTGTTCGATGACGCGCTGCTGGATCTGGATCTTGCCTTCATGGACCTGGGCGCGCGATTTGAACAAGGTCCGCTCGGCACGCAGCACTTCGCGCGTCACCGGAGTGTCGGCCGTTTCGATGTCATCGGGAAAGTCGACTTCGGCAGCCTTCGACTGCTCGGCCCTGAGACGGGCAAGCTTTGCCATGAGGCCGACGCGCTTGGCCTGCAGTTGCTGCAGCTCTGCGCGAGCGCGGGCGTCCTCGAGCCGCAGCAGCGGCTCGCCCCTGACGACACGCTCGCCTTCCGCCTTCAGCAGGCTCTTGAGAATGCCGCCTTCGAGATGGCTGACCGTCTTGCGCTTGCTGTCGACCGCGACGATACCGCTCGCGACGGCGGCATTGTCCAGCCGGGCGGTGACCGCCCAGGCGCCGAAACCGCCAAAGCCGACGCCGATCGCCGCGATGCCGGCCAGCACGAGGCTGCGCAGGCTCGGCGTGCGCTCATCCGACTCATCCTGCAGCGGTGCGGCCACGAGAGACCTTTCGGGCCCCCTGATCAGAGAGCGGCCGGTCATGCTGTCGCTCCACGGACTGCGGGCGCCGAGGCGGCGCCCCGCGCAGCGGCCTCGATCTCGATCCGCCCGCTCGGCGTGATCATGCCGGCGATCGCGGCTCGCGGCCCGAATTGCTGGACGCGGCCATCACGCAGGACGAGCAACTTGTCGACGACCTGCATCACCGAGGGACGGTGCGCGATCAGGACGACGATCGCCCCGCTCTCGCGCGCAGCCGCCACCGCGCGGATAAGGCTCTGCTCGCCTTCGGCGTCCAGATTGGCGTTCGGCTCGTCGAGGACGATCAGGCGCGGCATTCCATAGAGCGCCCTCGCCAGGCCGATGCGTTGCCTCTGGCCGCCGGAAAGCTTGAAGTCGCTGTCGGCGACGCTGGTGTCGTAGCCGAGCGGCAGCCGGCCGATGAGTTCGTGCACCCCGGCGATGCGCGCCGCCTCCAGAATGGCGTGCGGATCGGGCTCCTGCATGCGGGCGATGTTCTCGGCAATCGTGCCGTTCAGCAGCGAGACCGATTGCGGCAGGTAGCCGACCATCGCCCCGAAGGAGCCTCGCTCCCAGAGATAGGTGCTGTGGCCATCGAGATAGACGCCGCCGGCATTCGGCTTGAGGACGCCGACGAGGAGCCGGGCCAATGTCGATTTGCCCGCGCCGGACGGCCCTACGACACCGAGAACCTCGCCGGGCTCCAGCGAAAAGGACACGCCCTTGATGACGGTCTGCTCCGACCCTGGTGGCGCGAAGATCGCGCGATCGACCACGAGATCGCCCTGGCAGGGCGGCGTCGGAACCGTCTGCCGCTGCGAGCTGCGCGACAGGACGAGTTCCCGCACACGCCTCCACGCCGCCGCGGCGAGAACCCATTGCCGCCAGTCGGTGATCATCGAATCGAATGGCGCCAGCAGCCGCCCGAGCAGAATGCTCGCAGCCATCAGCGTGCCGGCCGTGACCTCGTTGCGGATGATCAGGACCGCGCCCGTCGCATAGACTGCAAGCTGCATCGTCATCCGCGACGAACGCGTCACCGCCGCGATGAGCTTGCCACGGCGCGTCCCCATGTCGAGTTGTTCGATCATCGCGAGCTGCTGGCCGCGCCAACGCCGCGCCAGCGCCGGCAGCATGCCCATCGCCTCGATGGTTTCGGCATGACGAAGGCTGGCGCCGACCTCGTTGATACTGGTGACGCCGGCTTCGTTAGCCTCCTTCAGAACCCGCCGCGTGAGCATGTCCGACAGGACACCGAGCAGCAGCAGGATGATCAGAGAAGCCAGTCCCACCAGCCCGTAGATCGGGTGGAGCAGGAACAGCACCGACAGAAAAACCGGAGACCAGGCGGCCTCGAGCGGTGTCGCGATGGCCGAACTCGCGATGAAGAAGCGGATGTCGTTGAGATCCCGGATCGCCTGTGTCGCCTGGCCCGAACCCTGCTCCAGCGAAGCGCTCACAGCCGCCTGCAAGGCCGGCAAGTTGAGGCGCCGCGCGAAGATGCTCGCCATTGTCTGGAAAGTTAGCGAGCGGATGAACTCGATCGTGCCGTACAGCACGAGCGCCCCGACGGCGATGACCAGCAGCATCGTCAACGTGTCATAGCTGTGGCTGACGGTCACTCTGTCCTGCACCTGCATCATGAAGAGCGGCACCGTCAGCAGCAGCAGATTCACGCAAAGACTGAGAAGCCCCGCATAGCCGAGACCACCGGCGAACGACCTCTGCAGATCCCGGATCAGAACGTCGGGAGCCGGCTTCGCTGCCTTCATGCATGTCTCCGGGAACGGGATCGTCGGGAAGCCGCGGCGATGGCGTCGCCGCCGCACATCAGCATTCACAAACGAGACAGGGAGGGAGTGTCAAGATTATGACAGATTAGATATCTATTCAAACGTCGAATCGGCTAGAAATGAGGCATTATTGTGCGATATTTCAAATTTCGAAGCAGTTCACAATCGATTCCGGATCGATAAATTCTTATCGAATTGCCAGAGACTCTGGCATGTACTTTGCCTATGAGCTTCATAGGGGAAAGGAAGAAAAAGGGATGAATTGGTCAATCTTCAATCAGATGGGGTGAGGAATGCACTTCAAATTGCATGGCGGCGAGCAATTTTCAGGCAGATCCTTGAATGGCCATCACCGGGCTAACGGTGATGGCGAAGTGGAAGACGGGCCCGACCGACGGGTCTCCGCATTCGATCTGGCCCGCGTCATCGAGCGGGTCAGCCGGCGCTTCCTCGACTATCTGCGCCTTGAGCTCGGCAAGCTCGGGATCGAGGACATCTCGCCGGCGCAGGTCATGATTCTGCTGACGATCGGACAAGGCGAGATTGCCGTACGCGACCTGCTGGACCGCGGGCATTACGGCGGCTCGAACGCATCCTACAATCTGAAGCAGCTCGTCGAGAGCGGCTATCTCGAGCGGGGGGCGTCTCCGCGCGACAGACGGCTCGCCCGGATCTCGCTCTCGCTCAAGGGGCAGATGCTGTGCGAGCGCCTGCGCTTGCTCGATGAGGCCAATCCCCTCGCCGCTCGGACCGAGAGCGGGACCGAAGAAGACCTCCTGACCACCCATGAAACGCTCCGACGTCTCGAGCAGTGGTGGAACGACTCCCTCCGCTATGGCGGCGTCCTGCTGGCCTCATGCATATCCTATTCGTTCATCGTTCAGGATCTGGTCAATTCGCTGCTCTGATCGCGAGCCTCGTCGCCCGGGGCGACGAGGTCACGCTGATCACGGAGCGGCCGGCGCCGGAGCAGCCCGGCCTGCGTCAGCTTGCCTACACGGTCGGCGACGCCTCGACGCAGCACCCGGCCCTGGCCGCGACGGACTACCACCTGCGCACGGGCGAGGCCGTCGCCGGCCTGATGGCCCGCCTCGGCGCCGACGATCCGCCTGAGGTCGTCATCGGCCATACGGGCTGGGGCGGACTGCTCTTCGCACGCGACGCCCTGCCGGACGCCGCGCTGCTGGGCTATTGCGAATACTATTATCGCAGCTCGGGATCGGATTTCGATTTCGGCGCGATCGAGCCGATTTCCCAGGCCGAACGGCAGCGCATCCGCATGCGCAACGCCGCGCAGCTGGTTGCCCTCGACGGGCTGGACGCAGCCTATGCGCCGACGCAATGGCAGCGTCAGCAATACCCTGCACCCTATCGTCCGCGCATCGGCGTCTGCCATGACGGCATCGATATCGCATCCTGCCGGCCCGATTCGCAGGCGCGCTTCACCTTGCCGGACGGCCGCGAACTCCGGCCGGGAGCGCCCGTCGTCACCTTCGTCGCACGCGACCTCGATCCCTATCGCGGCTACCCGCAGTTCATGCGGGCGGCGGCTCGTCTGGCACAGGACGATCCAGGGCTGATCTTCGTCGTCGTCGGCGGCGACGGGCCGGGCTACGGACGCCCGCGCGAGGACGGCCGCCTCTGGCGCGAGGCCATGCTGGCCGAAACGGAGCTGGCCGAACGGGTGGTCCACATCCCCTGGCTGCCGCATGAAAGCCTGGTCAGGCTGTTCCAGGTCTCAGCGGCCCATGTCTATCTGACCGTGCCGTTCGTGCTGTCCTGGTCGCTGCTGGAGGCCATGGCCTGCGGCTGCCTCGTGGTAGCCTCGGATACGCCGCCGGTCCAGGAGGCGATTCGCGACGGCGTCAACGGCCTTCTCGCGCCATTCGATGCCCCGGCGATTCTGGCGCAGCGAATCGCCGAGGCGCTGCGGCGTCCGCAGGGCATGGCTTCGCTGCGGCGCGCCGCTCGCGAGACCGTTCGCGCCGGCTATGCGCGCGAGCTGTGCGTCGACCGCCAGATCGGCTGGATTCACCGCCTTGCCGGCTAGATCATCGCGCGTCCTATCGGGCGCGATAACGATGATCTATCTCATTGCTGGAGCATCGAATTTTTCCAAAAAGTGGATTCCACTTTTCGGTCCGATGCTCTAGGCGCCTCAGAGGTCCAGCCGGAACGAATAGCTTGCCCCGAGACCGATCGTGATCTGGTCACGTTGGCCGACCGTGCGCACGAGCGGTGAATTGGCCGCCTGGTCGATCATGCGGTCATAGCGCGCGAACAGCGTCGTCGACCATTGCTCCGACCAACTGTATTCTAGGGCTGTGGCGATGCCGATGCTCTTGGCGCCGCCGGTCGGACGGTAGGGGGCGAGGAAGCCGTTGGCCGCCGATTCGGGCAGGCTCACGCCGAAGTTGCGGCGCATATAGGAGGCGCTGCCCAGCGACAGGCGCGGCCCGCCGGAAAGAGTGAAGCGGCCAAGGCGCTCGACCCAGTCCGCGGAGAAATCGGCGACGACGCCATGGTGCCCGTGAAAGCCCTGCCGGACCTCGACGCGCGTCCGCAGCCGGTCCTGGATCGGCCAGTACTCCGCAAAGGCGCCGGCCTCGATCGTCCAGGGCACGTCGTGCATGCCGAAAAGCCGTTTGCTCGACGAGGAATAGCGCCCGCTCTTCCAGCCGCCGGCGACGCCGAAGCTGAAGCGGTCGGTCTCGTAAAGCGCATAGTCCAGGCTGTCGTCGGGCGCGCTGAACCCCTCCACCTCTCCGACGCGCCGCCAGCTGATCGAAGGCATGAAGGAGAATCCTGCCGCGCTCGCGCCGTCATATTTCGGGCCGAGCTCGGCCGTTCCGCCAAGGGTGATGATCCAGCCCTTGGCCGGCGCCGGATCGGTCAGGGCGGGCAAGGCATCCGCGGCCGCGGCGGCAGCCGGGAGCAGGACAAGGCAGGCAAGGCTTCCGATAGCGATACGCAACCCAGTTCCTCCACGCACCCCGGCTCCGGCCACGCCTCTCGCAGGTGCGGACGACAGTGCCATCACGGTCCGCCACATCATTCCACGATCGTCCGGCTCAATCGGATACCGAGTTTCTTGATGCGGTGCCAGAGGCTGCGCTCGGCGATGCCCAGCATCCGAGCCGCCTTGACCTGCACGCCGTCGCTACGGCGCAGCGCCTCGAGGATGAAGTCGCGCTCGATGCGCTCGAGCTCGGCATCGAGGTCGCGCGGCAGCATGTCGCTGCCGGCGCGCCTTTGCGCCTCGAACAGGTCGCGCGGCAGATCCTGGACATCGATCACCGCATTCTTGGCAACGATCAGGGCGCGCTCGACGCAGTTGTGAAGTTCCCGGATGTTCCCCGGCCAGCTATGCGCCGACATTGCCGCCAGCGCGGCCGGCGAGAAGCCCGACACACGCTTGCCCACCGCCTCCGACAGGGCGGCGAGGAAATGCGCGACGAGCAACGGAATATCCTCCGGCCGCTCGCGCAGGGCCGGGAGGCGGATGGGGAAGACGTTCAGGCGGTAGAACAGGTCCTCGCGGAAGCGCCCCTGGGCCACGGCCTCGCGCATGTCCTTATGCGTTGCCGCGACCAGCCGGACATCCGCGGCCTGGCTGCGGCTGGCGCCGACCGGCTCGAAGCTGCGCTCCTGCACCACGCGCAGCAGCTTCGCCTGGATGGCGAGCGGCATGTCGCCGATCTCGTCGAGGAACAACGTTCCACCTTCGGCGGCGGCGAAGCGGCCGATGCGGTTGGCGACGGCGCCGGTGAAGGCGCCCTTGACGTGGCCGAAGAGCTCGCTCTCGAGCAGTGTCTCGGGAATGGCCGCACAGTTGACCGCGATGAAGGGCCGGCTGCGGCGCGGGCTGTTGAAGTGGATGGCCCTGGCGACGAGCTCCTTGCCCGTGCCGCTTTCGCCGTTCAGCATCACGGTGGCGCGGGTCTCGCAGACCTCGGTGACCTGCTCGATCACGCGGCGGAATGAGGCGCTGTTGCCGATCAGCGTATCGAAGCTGTGGCGCCCCTCCAGCTCGCTGCGCAGGCGTTCGTTGTCGCGCACGACGTCGGCAAGGCGCAGCGCCCGCCTGATCGTGGCGGCGACATCCTCGATCTCGAAGGGCTTGGCGATGTAGTCGAACGCGCCTTCCTTCACCAGCTCGACCGCGTCGCGCACCGCCGCGAAGGCCGTGACGATGACGACCGGCAGCTCGGGCCAGCGGCCGCGGACCTCGCGCAGGAGCCCGCGCCCGTCCATGGCGGGGAGCCTGAGATCCGTCAGCACGAGATCGAAGCGCGTTTGCTCCAGCGCCGCGAGCGCGGCCTGGGCGCTGGTCACCGCCGTCGCCCGGTAGCCAAGATCCTCGAGCGCAGCCGCGAGGACATCGGCCAGGCGTTCTTCATCGTCGACGACCAGGATGGCGTGGCTCACGCGATGTCTCCCTTGCGGGCCCGCGGCAGGGCGAGCGTGAAGGTGGCGCCCTGCCCGGGCTCGCTTTCGCAGGTGACGGTGCCGCCATGGGCCGCCGCCACGCTCTGCACTTTGGCAAGACCGAGGCCGGTCCCCTTCACCTTCGTGGTGAAGAAGGGGTTGAAGACCTCGGAGCGGATCGCCTCCGGCACGCCCGGCCCCTCATCGCGGATCGCCAGCGAGACGATGTCGGGGCTCGCCGCCAGACTCGCGAAGATGGTGCCTCCGGATGGCATCGCATCCATCGCGTTCAGGATCAGATTGAGGCAGGCCTGGTGAAGCTGGTCCGCATCGCCGACGACCTCTCCGCCCCCGCTGTTATCGTCGATGCGAAGCGCGATGCCGTGGCGCGCAAGCTCCGGAGCGGCGATGGCCGCGACACGGTCAATGACGCTGCGCAGCGGCAGACGGCTGCGCACGGGTGGGCGCGGCTGGGCGAAGTCGAGGAATTCCCGCATCAGCGTCTCGATGCGGCGCACCTCGTCGATGACGTAGCCGAGCATCTTCTCCTCGGTCTCGCCGAGCTTCGCCCGGTTTCGCACCACCTCCGTCGAGGTCTTGATGATCCCGAGCGGATTGCGGACCTCGTGGGCGATGACCATGGCGGCCTGGCCCAGCGCCGACAGCCTGTCGCGACGACGCAGCTCCGTCTCCAGTTCCTGCAGCTTGCCCAGCCGCTCGGCCATGCCGTTGAAGCCGCCGGCCAGTTCCGCGATCTCGCGACCGCCGCCGATCGGGACGCGCTGCCCGAAATCCCCGGCGGCGATCGCGCGCACGCCCCTGGTCAACGCCCGGACGGGACGCACCAGCACCTCCGACATCAGGCTCCCGACCAGCACGGCGATCAGGCTGCCGAGCACGAAGATGCCGAGGAAGAGGCGCTCGCGTCCGAGCTGTTCAAGCAGGCCGACCTCGTTGCGCAGGCCGATGAAGCTAACCGCGGCGAGATGCCCGTCGATGCCGCGAAAGCCGGAATAGACCGCGCGATAGGCTCCGTCCCCGGCGCCGGGGTCGAAGATCTCGTCCTCGCCGGCATCGAGCCGCGCCTTGATCGCTTCCGGCACCACGGTCGGCTTCTCGCCATGCGTCTGCATGATGGGTTCGAGCGTGCCGTCGAAGTCGGAAAACAGCGTCACCTCCAGCGAAGTGACCACCTTGATGCCGCCCAGATAATTGTCGTCGAGCCAGCTCCCCACCAGGATGTTGGCCGGCTGCCCGTTGATCGTGATCGACTGCACCGCGCCGGCCATGAGCCAACGCTGGCCGTCGGCGGCGATCTTGAAGAGGCCTTGCCCCGTCGCGGTCGGCAACTCGCCGATCGCCTTGAAGGAGCGCGAGGAGAAGATCACCTCGCCGCCCGGACGATAGATGGCGATGAGATCGTAGCCGACCGAGCTCAGGACGGCGAACTCGCGCTCGGCGGTGCGCTGGATCCGGGTGTCGTCGGGGCTATGCTCGAGGCGATGGCCGATCACGCCGGCGACGCGCTGGGCCTCCTGCACGGCCTCGACGATCTCCAGCCTGAAGAAGCGCGAGGTCTCCCGCAGCCAGTGCCCGACATTGTCTTCGAAGGCGCTCGAGATCAGCTTCGCCGCGATGAAGGCCGAGGCCAGCATCGCCGGCACGCTGACCAGCATGAAGCCGATGACGAGCCTGAGCCGGAGCGACGTCACCTGTCCGGCCATGGCGGGGCGCCGAGGCCGGCCGGGCAGCGCCCGCTCCTTCTGTTGGAGGGTCGCGGCATCAGGGTTGCCTCGTCCAGGTGTCGTCGTCGCAGATCAGCCCGCCGAACACGCAGCCGCGGACGACGAGCGTGTCGCGTGCGGCCAGTTCCAGCGTGGTGCGATACGTCTTGCCGTCGGAGGGATTGTAGCCCTCGCCGGCGAGATTGCCGGGCCCCTCGGGCCTGAAGCCGCTGAGCACCTGCAGGCCGAGCAGCGAGCGCGACCGCAAGCTCTCGTCGGGATTGAAGCGGTCGATCCGCGGCTCCCTGAGCCAGACGATCCGTCCGCACAGGGCCGCGCCGCAGCGGCCGATGGCGATTTCCGATTCCCCGTCGGAATCGCGCCAGCGCCCGACGATATCGGCCATGGGGTCGGCCTGCGCCGGCATCGGCACTCCTCCTGCCAGCGCCACCGCGACCGCCATCATCCGCAACCTACCGCTCATCGTCATGCTCCCCGCCGAGCAGCACCACGCCGGCGATGATCAGGGCGATGCCGCCGGCGCGCGGCAGGTCGATCCTCTCGCCGAAGGCGCTCCAGGCAAGCAGCGGCACCGTGATATAGACCAATCCCGTCATCGGGAAGGCACGGCTGAGCGGCATGTCGCGCAGGATCGCCATCCAGACGAAGAAAGTCGCGAGATAGCCGGCGATCGCCAGCCAGACGCCCGGCAGCGTGACAGAGCGTGCCAGCATGGCGAAGCCGAAATCCATGTCGCCGAGGCCGTCCGCCCCCCATTTGAAGGCGAGCTGCGTGCCGGTGTCGAGCGCGATGAAGGCGAGCCAGATCACAAGCTGGCGCCAGCGTGCGACAAGTTCGGTGGATGTGGTGGCGCTCATGCCGCCTTCCTTCCGGGTCTGCCGGCGAGGTCCGGATCGAATCTGTCGAAGCCGATCCACGGGCTCAGGCGCCGCAGGACCCATTGCAGCGCGGTCACGCGATGACGGACATGGAGCACGGAGGGAACCAGCCGACTGCCGAAACGCAGCTTCGAGGCATAGGCGGTCTGCCCGCTCTGGAACAGACCCACGCCGCGCGCGATGCAGAAGCGGATATTCGCCATCCAGCTCACCGCATACAGGTTGTGTTCGCGAGCCAGCGGGTAGCGCATGCCCAGGAACTTGTCGATGACACGATCCGCCTCGACGAGCAGGAGGTTGAACGCGCAGAGTTCCGCCCCGACCCAGTAGAGCGCAAAGACGGCCCGCTCGCCGAGCGCCTGCGAGACCGCGGCGAAATAGCCTTGCGGCAGGACTTCGAGGTCACCGTAGTCGAGCCCGCTTTGCCGGCGCGTCGCTTCGTAGAGCGCGTCGATCTCGGCCTCCAGCCCGGAAATCCCGCTTCTGAACTCGATCCGGACCTCGCCGGCCTTGCCGAGCTTGCGGCGGATATCCTTGCGGGTGGCAGCCGACAGCGTGGCCAGATAGCCGCCCTCGTCCGGGAACGGCAGGTCGAGCACCGCGACGGGCAGGCTGGCGATACGCACAAATCCCGCCTGCTTCAGAAGGTTCGCGGCCTCGAATTCTTCGGCGGGCGCGAGGTCCTTCCAGACCAGGAGCTGGGCTCCCTCGGCCGTGCCCTGGCGCGACAGGGCTTCCAGGATGGCGTCGAGCGCGGCCGAGCGTCCGGCTTCGTCGAGCCGCGGCGAAAAGCCGAGATGGCAGCGCTCGGCATAAGGCGATCCGATGCAGAGCGCCTTCAGCGTCAGCAGCCCGGGCAGATGGCGAAACAGCGCGTCACCGAGCCGGCGTAGCCTGCCCTGCAGCGGCGTATCGAGACGGTAGCTCAGCCTGAACAACGGTGCGACCGCGACGATCTCGCCATTGCGCTCGGCCACCAGAGCGGCGACGCGCAATCCCATGCCCGACGCGGCCGCAGCCTCCTCGCAGGCGCGGTAATAGGCGTGGCATTCGGCTTCGCCCGGGAGGCAGGCATCCCAGGCGGAGGCGGCGATCTCGGCCACGCTCTCGACGATCCGGGCGGTCGGCGCGCTCATTCGGCGGCCACCACATGCAGTTTCGGCGTCTTCTCGCGGCGATGCGCCTGCTCGAGGCGGGCCGCGAGCGCCAGCGAACGCTCGATGACGATGTCGCGCTGCTGGTCGATCGTCACCAGATGGTAGCTGTCGTCGAGAATGGCGGCGTCGACGAGTCCGCCGAGCCGCCGCTGGATGTAGAAGGCGTTCGAGAGGCTGGCGATATCGTCTTCGCGCGCATGAACGAGCAGCGCCGGGCACTTGATCGTCGGCATCTCGCGCCGGGTCTGGGCGATCAGATCCCACATCTGCTTCAGCGCCCCCGATGGCGTGCCGAGCAGGCCTGCCTCCGAGCTGTCGCCACGCGTAATCGCGGCCGCGATCAGCGACCGGGTGCGCAGGTCCTTCACCCCGAACGGTTCGCGCTCGACGAAGCTGTAGCGCCGGCCGGCGGGCGTATTGATCAGCCATTTCAGCAGGAAGGCGTAGCGCGGGATCGACCAGCCATCGTACCACAGCGTCGGCGCATAGAGGGCAAGGCCGTTCACGGCGTCGGGCCGGACCGCCGCGACATGCATCGCGAGGACGGCCCCCATCGACAAGCCGCCGACGATGACGGTGTCGCAAAGGCCGCGCATGCGCTCGAGCTCGTCGACGACGCTTCGGCTCCAATCGCGCCAGCCCGTGGCCAGGAGCTCGGCCTCGCCGGCACAATGGCCGGCCAGCTGCGGGCAATGAACCGTGCGGCCGGCCCGGTGCAGGGCGCGCGCCACCAGCCGCATTTCGGTGGGGGTGCCGCCAAGACCATGGATCAACAGGAAGCCGGTGCGGTCCCCGGCGTAGCGAAGGCTGAAATCTTGCTTGGTCACGTCGGGTTCCGTCAGGCTGTCCGCGCGACGATGACGACGCCGCAGGTAATGAGGCAGGCGCCGAGCCATTGCCGGGTTCCGACCCGCTCGCCGAGCAGGATCGAGCTCGCGAAGGTGATGGCGAGGAAGTTCAGGCTGGCGACGGGGAAGGCGATCGACAGCGGCACCTCGGCGAGGATTCGCAGCCAGATGAAGAACTCCGCGACATAGGTCGCAATCCCGGCCAGAACCCAGCCCGACCGGCCGATCGCCAGAGCCATCTCGCGCAACGTGCCGCTCGCCGGCAGCTTGTCGGCCCCGAGCTTGAGGCAAAGCTGGCCGACGACGTCGCAGGCGACCGAGAGGACGAACCACAGGATGATCGAAAGGCTCATGGCAGCACCCGGCTGAAGCAGTCGACCAGCGCCGCATTGGCGCGGGCATTGATCGCAAGGTCCTCCGCCGTGGGGCGCAGCCGCGGCGGATGGTCGAAGAAGGCCAGAGCCGCGCGAAACGGATCGGAGAAGCGGGGCTCCGACCAGTCGCCACAGACATCGACGCCGACGACAAAACGCCCGGCCGCCAGCCGCTCGATGGCGGCGATGAGATGAGCGAGCTTCAACTGTCCCTGGTCCCAGTTTGTCACAGCCTCGTCGCGGCCGAGCACGTCCTTGTCGATGGTGAGCCAGACAGCCTCCGTCGGGATCGCCGTCATGAGCTCGTCGAGGAAACCGGACCAGTCCTCCTCAGCGAGGTTGCGCCAGTGCAAGTGGCCTCCCTCCTGCCGGAAGCTCGCGGCACTGTTGTATCGCCTCCAGACGCGGGAGGGCGCGTGCCGCCACGGAAAGAGCGCCATCCGCCCGGCTTCGACCGCCCGGAGATTGGCGAACTGCCACTCCGGGCGCACCAGGTCGTCACTGCAGGGACCGATGGTCACGACCTTGCGGACCTGCGGCAATTCCAGGGCGCGATTGACCCAGGCGCCGCAATTGACCGTCGCCGGAAACCGGACCCAGTCGGGGTGGTTGTCGAAATGGACGACGGTCACCGGCGCGCTGACGGTCCTCAGGAAAAGGGCCGTCAGGTGGTGAAAGTCGCCGGAGCCGTAGAAATAGACTGGCGGTCCGCCGCCGTCCCGCCCGCCCGCGGCCAACCTTTCGAGCAGCCCCGCAACCGCCCCGCGGCTCGCCACGATGCGCAGGCGCGCGGCGAGATCCGCCGCATCGATGCAGGACGCTTCGCCCGTATCGATGCGGCGGCGAAGCGGCTCCTGGCCGGCGACGCTGCCGTCAAGATTGATCACCTGCAGGCGCAACGACCGGTCTCCTGCCGGCTCAGGCGTCGGCGACGCGGGCGAAGAGCTGGTCGAGCAGCGCGATCGCCAGGTCGATCTCGGCATGACTCATGGTCAGCGCCGGCGCGAGGGTAATGACGTTCTTGTAGTAGCCGCCGATATCGAGCACGAGCCCGTAGCGCCGGCCAGCCACCTCCAGATCGGCCCTCATGCCCTCGTCGCACATCAGGTCGACCAGGCGCTTGGATGGCGTGTAGCTGTCATGCGGCTCGCAGATCTCGATGCGCAGCGCCATGCCGAGACCATCGACCTCGCCGACGATCTTGTGGCGACGCTTGAGCTCCTGGAGGCCGGCGAGGAAATGTGCGCCCTTGGCCATGACCATGGTCTCGTAGTCTTCCTCCTCCATCATCTTCATCGCTTCCAGCGCGACGGCGGTGCCGAGCGGGTTGGCGTTGAAGGTCGAGTGGGTGGAGCCCGGCGGGAAGACGGTCGGGTTGATCAGCGCCTCCTTGGCCCAGATGCCGGAGAGCGGGTTCAGGCCGTTGGTCACGGCCTTGCCGAAGACGATCACGTCCGGGTTCACACCGAAATGCTCGATCGACCAGAGCTTGCCGGTCCGGTAGAAGCCCATCTGGATCTCGTCGACGACCAGCAGGATGCCGTGGTCGTCGAGCACCTTCTTCAGCCCGGTGAAGAAGTTCGGCGGCGGAATGACGTAGCCGCCCGTGCCCTGCAGGGGCTCGACATAGAAGGCGGCATATTCGGCCTGGCCGGTCTTGGGGTCCCAGACGCCGTTGTACTCGCTCTCGAACAGCCGGGCGAATTGCGCGACGCAATGCTCGCCATACTCTTCCTTGCTCATGCCCTTGGGGCCGCGGAAATGGTAGGGGAACGGGATGAAATGCGCGCGCTCGCCGAAATGGCCGAAGCGGCGGCGATAGCGATAGGAGGAGGTGATCGCGGAGGCGCCGAGCGTGCGGCCGTGATAGCCGCCCTCGAAGGCGAACATCAGGCTCTTGCCGTTCGAGGCGTTGCGCACGAGCTTGAGCGAATCCTCGACCGCCTGGGCGCCGCCGACATTGAAATGGACCCTGCCCTTCGAGCCGAACTTGCGCTGCGCATCCTTGGCGATCATCGCCGCGAGCTCGATCTTCTCGCGGTGGAGATACTGGCTGGCGACCTGCGGCAGCGTGTCGATCTGGCGCTTCAGCGCGTTGTTCAGGCGCGGATTGGCGTAGCCGAAATTGACCGCCGAGTACCACATCTGCAGGTCGAGGAAGCGGTTGCCGGCCGCGTCGAGCATGAAGGAGCCCTCGCAGCCCGAGAAGATCTTCGGGAACTGCGTGTAGTGGACCGTGTCGCCATGCGAGCAGTACTCGGCCTCGAGCGCCAGCAGGCGCGCCTCCTCGGCGGCGAGCGCGGCCGGGTTCGTCGCGGCGCGAGCGGCCGCGAGCTGGGGAAATCCGTCATCCATCGATCATGTCCTTGAGGTGATGGCTCGCGATGGCCGGCATGGTGCCGGTCAACATCTCGTCCAGGAGACGTGCCGCGTCCGCCAGCTGGGCGAAGGGGTGGTGCTCGATGCCGGTCGCGCGGCAATGCGCGATCAGGCCGTTCTTGGCGAAGACGAGGTCGGCGCGCTCGGCAAGGCAGAAATCGGAGCGCCCGTCGCCAACGAGAATGGTCGCCGGCCGGCCTAGTCCCTGGGCGACATTGCATTTGCAGGTGCCGCTGACGCAGCTTCCATCCCGCGACGCATGCGGCGAGGTCAGGCGCCAACGGTCGCCGCCTGCCGATTCGAGATGGTTGGCGATGACAGGAAGGCCGGCAAGGCCGGTCCGGCGCAGCACGGAATGGATCGTGCGGTCGAGCCCGTCCGATACGACCGTCACCGGAACCGCGTGGCGCTGGCAGACCCGGACCAGGAAAGCGAACCCCCAGTCGATCTCGAAGCTATCGACGAAAGTGTCGAGGATGTCGGGCGACACTCGCAGCAGCGCGATCTGCCGCTCCATGCATTCGCGTGAGCCGATGCGTCCCGCGACCCATTCGGCCTCGATCGTTTCCCAGCCCGGCGCGGCGAAGCGCTCGAGAATCCGGTCCGTCGTGTCATCAAGAGAAATCGTGCCGTCGAAATCGACGATGGCCTGCCACTGCATCCGCGTTGACGCTCCGTTGCGAGGCGGTCCGTCGGCAAGCGCCATGCCAAGTGTCAAGCATCTGTTATTGTTGCGTTTTGTTTCGGGAAACCTTCGTCGAACGCGACATTCGAGGGGGGTTACTCCAAAATTTGGAGGAACATCGCTGCTCGGGCTGACCCGAGTTCGCTATGGAACGGTAGCCGCGAGCCGGCCGACGTCACGGCAACGCGCAAAAGGGAATCGATATTTTTTCGCTCAGCCTATAGAGGCCATAGCAAGGCGTCGGGGGAAGCGCCGCCGTACGGAACGGCTTGAGCCCGGCGGCTCCGCAGTGTTCGATGGGAACCGGGCGAGTCTGGCGTCGTGTTCGAATGAGCTGGCGGTCGCGTCGTGCGGCAAGGGGAAGTGG
This sequence comes from Allobosea sp. 67-29, assembly GCF_001898115.1. Lineage (GTDB taxonomy): Bacteria > Pseudomonadota > Alphaproteobacteria > Rhizobiales > Beijerinckiaceae > Allobosea. The sequence continues at coordinate 398,590 of NZ_MKSQ01000026.1, forward strand.
AGAGGGGCATCGTGAAGATCGGATCACCGAAGGAAGTCTTTGCGGGCGAGGCGCGGGTGGCGATGACGCCGGACAGTGCGGCTCAGCTCCAGAAACTCGGCTATGACTGCCTGATCGAAGCCGGTGCGGGCGTGCTCGCCGGCTTCACCGACGATGCCTACCGGAATGCCGGCGTGAGCGTGGTCCCGACAGCCGGCGCGCTCTGGGACGAGGCCGACGTGATCGCCAAGGTGCGCCCGCCCGAGACCTCCGAGGCCGAGCGCCTCAAGGCCGGCAAGACGCTGATCTCGTTCTTCTATCCGGCGCAGAACAAGGAGCTCCTGGAGCTCTGCAAGGACAAGGGCGCCGCCGTCATCGCCATGGACATGGTGCCGCGCATCTCGCGCGCCCAGAAGATGGACGCGCTGTCCTCGATGGCGAACATCGCCGGCTATCGCGCGGTGATCGAGGCCGGCAACAATTTCGGCCGCTTCTTCACCGGTCAGATCACGGCGGCAGGCAAGGTGCCGCCGGCCAAGGTGCTGGTAGTGGGCGCCGGCGTCGCCGGCCTCGCCGCCATCGGCACGGCGACCTCGCTCGGTGCCATCACCTATGCCTTCGACGTGCGCCCCGAAGTCTCCGAGCAGATCGAATCGATGGGCGCGCAATTCGTCTTCCTCGATTTCAAGGGCCAGCAGCAGGACGGCGCCTCGACCGGCGGCTACGCCGCCCCGTCGAGCCCCGAGTTCCGCGAGGCGCAGCTCAAGAAGTTCCGCGAGCTCGCGCCTGAGATCGACATCGTCATCACCACGGCGCTGATCCCCGGCCGCGATGCGCCGGTGCTCTGGACCAAGGACATGGTCGAGGCGATGAAGCCGGGCTCGGTCATCGTCGATCTCGCCGCCGAGCGCGGCGGCAACTGCGAATTGACCAAGGCCGACCAGAAGATCGTGACGCCCAACGGGGTCACCATCGTCGGCTATACCGACTTCCCGAGCCGGATGGCGGCGCAGTCCTCGACGCTCTACGCCACCAACATCCGCCACATGATGACGGACCTGACGCCGGGCAAGGACGGCAAGCTCGTCCACAACATGGAGGACGACGTCATCCGCGGCGCGACGGTGACCTATGAGGGGGCCATCACCTTCCCGCCGCCGCCGCCGAAGGTCGCCGCGATCGCCGCGCAGAAGCCGAAGGAGAAGGCCAAGGAACTGACGCCGGAGGAGAAGCGGGCCAAGGAAGCCGCCGCCTTTCGCGAGCAGACCCGCTCGCAGCTCATGCTGCTCGGCATCGGCACGATCCTGATGCTGATCGTCGGCGCCTATGCACCGGTCAGTTTCATGAGCCACTTCATCGTGTTCGCGCTCGCCTGCTTCGTCGGCTTCCAGGTGATCTGGAATGTGTCGCATTCGCTGCACACGCCGCTGATGGCGGTCACCAACGCGATCTCCGGCATCATCGTGCTCGGCGCGCTCTTGCAGATCGGCTCCTCGGGCTGGCTCGTCACCATTCTGGCGATGATCTCGGTGCTGATCGCATCGATCAATATCGTCGGCGGCTTCCTGGTCACGCGCCGGATGCTCGCCATGTTCCAGAAGTCCTGAGGGGGGCTCGGACGTGAGCATCGGTATCGTTTCCGCGGCCTATATCTCCGCCGCCATCCTGTTCATCCTGTCGCTCGGCGGTCTCTCGAACCAGGAAAGCGCCAAGCGCGCGGTCTGGTACGGCATCGCCGGCATGGCGCTTGCCGTCTTCGCCACGGTCTTCGGGCCGGGCAGCGGCAAGCTCTGGCTCGTCCTCGTCATGTTCGCCATCGCCGCCGCCATCGGCTGGCAGGTGGCGATGAAGGTGCAGATGACGGAGATGCCGCAGCTCGTCGCGGCGCTGCACTCCTTCGTCGGCCTCGCCGCGGTCTTCATCGGCTACAACGCGCATCTGGAGCTCGGTGCCGTCCAGGCGTTGGACCCGGCGGCACGCGAGGCGCTGACCGGCTTCGCCGCCGTACTGGCCCACAAGACCGGGGTCGAGATTTCGATCCTCAAGGTCGAGGTCTTCCTCGGCGTCTTCATCGGCGCGGTCACCTTCACAGGCTCGGTCATCGCCTTCGGCAAGCTCGCCGGCAAGGTCGACGGCAAGGCGAAGAAGCTGCCCGGCGGCCATATGCTCAACGCGGGCGCAGCGCTCCTCTCGCTGCTGCTGCTGATCCTCTATGTGAAGGGAGCCGGCATCTGGGCGCTGCTGCTGATGACGCTGCTCGCCTTCTTCATCGGCTACCACCTGATCATGGGCATCGGCGGTGCCGACATGCCGGTCGTGGTCTCGATGCTGAACAGCTATTCCGGCTGGGCGGCCGCGGCGATCGGCTTCACGCTCGGCAACGACCTCTTGATCGTGGTCGGCGCGCTGGTCGGCTCGTCCGGCGCGATCCTGTCCTACATCATGTGCAAGGCGATGAACCGCTCCTTCATCTCGGTCATCCTCGGCGGCTTCGGCAATACCACCGGCCCGGCGCTGGCGATCGAGGGCGAGCAGATCGCGATCGATGTCGAGGGCGTCGCGGCGGCGCTGAACGAGGCCGACAGCGTCATCATCGTGCCGGGCTACGGCATGGCGGTGGCACAGGCCCAGCAGTCCGTCTCGGAGCTGACACGCAAGCTGCGCGCCGCCGGCAAGGAGGTGCGCTTCGCGATCCATCCGGTCGCCGGCCGCCTGCCCGGCCACATGAACGTGCTGCTCGCCGAGGCGAAGGTGCCCTACGACATCGTGCTGGAGATGGACGAGATCAACGAGGACTTCCCGAACACGGACGTCGCGATCGTCATCGGCTCGAACGACATCGTCAATCCGGCGGCGCAGGAGGATCCGAACTCGCCGATCGCCGGCATGCCGGTACTCGAGGTCTGGAAGGCGAAGCAGGTCTTCGTCTCCAAGCGCGGCCAGGGCACCGGCTATTCCGGCATCGAGAATCCGCTCTTCTACAAGGAGAACACGCGGATGTTCTACGGCGACGCCAAAGCCTCGCTCGACAAGCTCCTGCCGCTCATCGATTGAGCGGCCGGAAGCGGGCGTCACGGGCCTTCACCGGCTTCGGGACGCCCGCGATCAGGCTCGGCCGAGACAGCCGCCGCCCCGCGCGGGATCGCCTCGCCACCGAAACGTATCCGCCTCTGTCGGTGGCGAGCTCTCGAGAACGCATTCGGAAATCGGCCAAATTGCCGTTTCCATTGCCCGCACACTCGCCGCGCAATGTTCCAGCAAACCAGCATGCCGACCACTCCGGGTGATTCACCACGGAGGATCGACGATGCTCTCCCGATCGGGACCGTCGACGGCGCTCGCCGGCCGCGCCCTGCACGCCTATCTCGGCTTCCTCCGGCGAACCACCCGGTTCAAGCCCGCGATCCCGGGCGCCCGCCCTTGGGAGCGTGCCAGCGAGCCCTTCATCGCCATGACCTGGCATGGCCAGCGCATGCTGAGCCTCGCGGCGCTCGACGATGCCTCGCGCCTCGCGATCTTGACGTCACGGGGACATGACGGCGGCCCGGTCGCCTACGCCGTCCGGAAAGCGGGCTTCCGCACGATCCATTGCTCCAGCTCATGCAGCCGCGTGGCGTGGCCGGGAGGGGTCCGCGCGGAGGTCCGCCACATGCGCAATGCGCTGCGCGACGGAACCAGCATCGTGCTGACCGCACGAACGGCGGAGGACTCTCTCGCGGCCGGGCGCGGCGCGGTCCAGCTCGCCCGGCTCTCCGGCCGCCCGATCTATCTGTTCGCCGCGATGACGAGCGCCTGCTTCGACCTCGGCGAGCGCAACCGCACGAGCATTGCCCTGCCCTTCGGGCGCGGCTGCATCCTCTGGTCGGAGCCCCTTTATGTCCGCAAAGGCGCGGATGGCGGCGAGCTGCAGCTGATCGCGCTCGATATCGCGGAGCGCCTCGACGATCTGCATGCGAGCGCCTGCCGATCGCTCCTGCGCAATCGCCGGATATGAGGTGCCATGGGCGCTCAGGGCTTCCCCCGCGCGGCACAGCCGGCGGGATCGGGGCAGATATCCGCCGGGGGGCGCAGAATCTCCGGGGCCCCGGCGGGCTCGATGCGAATGCGGCTGAGATCGCCCGAGAATCGGAGGCCGAGGCCCGACGAGATCAGCACGATCCGGGCCCTGGGCGAAGCGAGGATCGTCGCATTGGCGCCGGCCAGAAAATGAGCGCTGCCGCCGATGCTCGCATAGGTGCCGAACACGTCCTCGCGGCGATCGAGGCCGTAAACCAGCATGATCACCCGGCCGTAATCGGCCCCCAGGCCGATGCCGACCGAGAGCGCCGACCAGACCACCGGCTCCGGCGCGCCGTCGGCGAAGCGCAGCTCCCCGCTGCCGTGACGGCCCCCCACGACGAAGGAGCCGCTCAATTCTCCACCCAGGATATAGGCGTTCGGCTCGCCGAAAAGCGCCAGCGAACGCTCGATCGGAATGCTGACCGTCTTCGACGCCGTGTCGAACACCCCTTCCACCAGCGCGACGATCTCGTTTCGCGACGCGGTCGGCAGTTGGCCCGGCCTGATCTGCTCCGTCGCCGGCGGGCCTCCCTGAGCGAGCACGGTGGTGGCGCCAGTGATGCCGGTGAACAGCGCCGCCAGCAAAACCGCGACAGCTTCCCGACCGGCCTTGATGGCGCGCAACTCGGGCATCAGGCTGCGCGATCCGGGAAAGTGTTGAACGACAAGGGCAATGCGGTCCATGCAGAGCAAGGCAGGGCGAAGCGCCCTGCCCGACAAGCCATATCCGCACGGAGGCCCCTTGACGACCCGTGAGATCGAACCGAATGCGGAACGCTGATGGTCCTTGAGCTTCTGCGGGGGGGATCGCCGAGGCCCCGGAGGGCGGCCGCGACCTCGCTATCGCGCGCGCTCACCATCCGGCTGAGCCTGCTCGGCATCGTGCTGTTCGTCGCCTTCATCGCGGCCGTCCTGGCTTTCACCTTCGTCACCGAGGATCCCGGCGTCCTGCGCAACGATGTCACCTCGCGCATCATCCAGCAAAGCGTCCGGCTCTCGGGCGGCAGCCTGCAGGTCGAGAAGACCGCAGGGTTGGCGCAGATCGAAGCAGCCAGCCCCCGCCTCTGGTACCTGGTCTCCGACGGACGATCGGTCGTCGAGTATGCGCCAGCGTTGCGTCCGGGCTTGCCGATCGACATCCGCCTCGACGGCCCGACCATCGCCGCGCAGATGCGGGTCGGCGGCGACAACGCACTCGCTTTCGACGTCATCGAGGTCGAGGGCAGCCGCGTCATCGTGGCAACCGGCGGCGGCCTGCCGGGATGGGACCTGATCCTCGGCTACTTCCTGCGCGCCATCGCCGGCTCGGCGCTGGCCATCTCGGTGGTCTTCGGCATCCTGGTCGCAGCCGCCATCGCCATGTCGGTGTCCTACATCACCGCCCGGCTGCGGAGCGCCGCCGAGGCGGCCGCCCGCATCGACCCGCGCGCGCCGCGCGGCCTGCTCCCCACCGAGGAAACGCCGGTGGAGCTGATGCCGCTGACCACCGCGCTCAATTCGGCGCTCGACCAGATCGCCAGCAACATGGAGGTGCAGCGACGCTTCATGAACAACGTCGCACACGAGCTGCGCACGCCGCTTGCCGTCATGCGCAGCCATGTCGACGCCCTCGCCGACGAGCCGGCGCGGCTGCGGCTCGCCACCGATCTGAGCCGTCTGACCACGATCGTCTCGTCGATGCTGCAGCTCGCCCGCCTGCACGCCACCGACCTGCCCTTTGAACCGCTGCAGCTCAACGGTCTCGCCCGGGCGGTGCTAGCCGATCTCGCCCCGCTGATCCTGAGCCACGGCGTCGACGTGGCCCTCGAGGAAGTGGGGGATCGCCACGCCACGATCATCGCCAACGAGCCCACCGTGCGCGCGGCACTCGCCAACCTCGTCGACAACGCGCTGCGCCATGCCCAGGCGCGCTCGACCATTCTGGTCCGCGTCCTCGACGGCGCGGTCATCGAGGTGGCCGACGACGGTGTTGGTATTGCCGCGGCCAAGCGCGCGCAGGTCCTCGAACCCTTCAACCGCATCTCGGCCAGCGGCACCGGCGCCGGTCTCGGCTTGACCATCGTGCGCGACATCATGTCCGCCCATGGCGGAACGATCGCCGTCCTCGGCAATGACGGTGGCGGCACCACCGTCAGGCTGACATTTCCACCGGGCGAGGCAGGCCTCGATTAGAACACCGTTCCGGGCGCCGCTTGTGCTAAAGAGCCGCCTCGCTCGCGCGCAGCATGTAGCCGATCCCGCGCAGTGATGTGATTTCGACCCGCGCACCGGCATCGCGCAGCTTGCGGCGCAGCCGCGAGATCTGTGCTTCCAGCGTATTGGATTCGATCAGGTCGTCGAAGCCGTAGACCGCCTCGATCAGCACGTCGCGGGTCACGACCCGGCCGGCTCGCTGCACCAGCGCTTCCAGGATGAGCGCTTCGCGCCGGCGCAGTTCGAGCGGCTCCTTCCCGACGCTCGCGCTTCGCCCCTCGAGATCCAGCGACAGGTTGCCGGCGGCGAGAACGAGGGAACGCTTCGGATGACGGCGCCGGGCGATGACGCGCAGGCGCGCCAGCAATTCGTCGGGCTCGAACGGCTTGACCAGGTAATCGTCGGCACCGCCGTTCAGGCCCTCGACCACGTCCGCCTTCGCGTCGCGAGCCGTCAGCAGCAGGAAGGCGGGGCGGGGATCCTGCGCGCTCATCGCCTTGACGATCGACAGGCCGTCGCCATCCGGCAGGCGCCGGTCGATGACCGCGATGTCGAAGGGCGCGGCACGCAGCGCCGAAAGCGCCGCGTCGATCGATGCAGTTCGGTCCACGACCAGCCCCGCATTCGTCAGAAGCGTGCAGAGGAAGTCCATGAGGGCAGGTTCGTCCTCGACGATCAGGGCGCGCATGTCGATCCTGTGGGTGCAGGGATGGAACGTGATGCCGGATCAGGGGCGGTATTTCCAGACATCCCGTCCCATCCCTACCGCGGAAGCAGCCGACCGGCCGCCATGTCGGTATCAGAAGCGGTAATTGAGTCCCGCTTTCACGAGATGTTCGGTAACGCCGATCTTCGTCCTGCCGCTGCCGAGCTGAAAGGTCTGCTTGCCCAGCGAAACGTAGTTGTATTCCAGCTTGGCGCTGAGGTGATCGGTGATGCCGTATTCGGCACCCGCGCCGAGCACGTAGCCCATCGCACTCTTGCTCCGGGAGAGCAGCCCGTCGGTCGCCTTGAGGCTGCCATAGGCGAGGCCGCCCGTGCCATAGACCAGGACGCGGTCGAAGGCGAAGCCGGCGCGCGCCTTCAGGGTTCCGAGGTAGCGCATGTCGGCGCTGATGCCGCCGCCGCGCCCGGAGCCCTTGCCGAAGCCGTTCATCGACAGGTCGCTCTCCATGCCGAAGACCATGCTGCCGAGTTGCAGGTTGTAGCCGAGCTGGCCGCCGAGCAGGAATTCATTGCGGCTCTTGCGGGCCGTGGCGCCATCGAAGCGGTCGAAGGCGCCGCCGGCATGCAGTCCGGCATAGAGGCCGTTCCAGTTATAGGTTCGCGGCGCAACATAGGCCGGCCATTCCTGGCTGCGTGGCAGCGGACGATCGGCGGCCGCTGCCGGAACCGCGAGCAGGGCGAGCAGCCCCAGGCCCGCTAGGGGAATGGTTGGATACATCGAGAACTCCTTGCGGCGGTCATGGTGCCGCCGGCACATCTGCCCCCGTCTCCCGGATCGGAGCGGGTCGGCACGCCCAGATTGCGGGCCAAGATTACGGCAAGGTTGCCGATCGGGACGCGATCCACGGCGCCCGCCATGGCCGCATGCACGCCTCGCGGCAGGCCGTTCAGCCAAATCCGGCGCTGACTTCCGCCCGATGCCGCGGCTACCATGCGGGGCCGGCGCGGAACGCCGGCGCAGGCCGCGCGGCCTGCGCGATGTAAGAAAAGGTAAGCCGGATGGCGCAAGCCGCGATCGTCAATCGCCTCGATCGGCCCGTCGACATTGCCGTCGATCACGTGCTGGGGCCGGATCGCGCGCCGATCACCCTCGTCGAATACGGGAGCTACGCCTGCCCCTATTGCCGGGCTGCCAACGATCGTATCGCCGAAGTTCGCGACCAGCTCGGCGAGCGCCTGCGCTATGTCTTCCGCCACCGTCCGCTGACCGGCAGCGACCTGGCCCTGCGCGCCGCCGAGCTGGTGGAACGCGCCGGAACCGCCGAGCAATTCTGGGCGGCCCATGTCAAGCTGATGACGCGCTCACAGGTTTTGACCGAAGACGATCTCGTCGCGGTCGCAGGCGATCTCGGCCTCGAGCCGCGGGAGCCCGGCGAGGCCGCTCAGGACATACGCCGCGCCGCCGCGCGCGTCGAGGCTGACATCGACAGCTCCCATGCCAGCGGCGTGCATTTCACGCCGACCTTCTTCATCAACGAGCGCCGTTACGACGGTCCCTGGGACGAGAGCTCCTTCCTCGACGCGATGCAGGGAACGCTCGGCCATCGCTTTCGCGCCGCGGCGCTCGACTTCGCCAGCTGGGGCCCCTCCGCCGGCATTCTGCTGCTGCTTGCGACGGTGGTCGCCATCGTCCTGATGAACTCTGCCCTGGGCCCGGCCTTCGAGGACTTCTGGCATCGCGAACTCGCGCTTTCGCTCGGCGAGACCCGCTTCGGTATGTCGATCCGGCACTGGGTGAACGACGCGCTGCTCACGGTGTTCTTTCTGGTGGTCGGGCTGGAGATCAAGCGCGAGTTCACCGTCGGCCACCTCGCGGGACGCCGCTCCGCCGCGCTGCCGGTCGCCGGTGCGATCGGCGGCATGCTGGTGCCCGCGGGGCTCTACGCCCTGATCCTGCCCGGTGGCCCCTGGTCCCATGGCTGGGGCATCCCGATGGCAACCGATACCGCTTTCGCCATCGCGATCATCGTGATGATGGGCCAGCGGGTGCCGATCGAGCTGCGCATCTTCCTGACGGCTGCCGCCATCGTCGACGATATCGGGGCGATCGTCGTCGTCGCGCTGTTCTATTCGGGCGAGCTGCATCCCGGCTACCTAGGCGCTGCGTTGATCCTGACGGCCGGCCTCGCGGCGCTCAACCGCGCGCATATCTACCGCGTCGCGCCCTATGCGCTGATCGGCATCGCGCTTTGGGCCTGCATCCATGCCGGCGGCCTGCATGCGACGCTGGCCGGCGTCGTGCTGGCGCTGTTCATCCCGACCCGCCCGCCGGCCAATCTCGCGGCGCTGACCGCCCAGGCCAACTCGATCATGCTGGCCGAGGCGGCCCACGGCGGCGAGGTTCTCCGGCACGGCCCCTCGGGCCAGGCGCTGCGCGCGCTCGACGCGATCCACGACCGCCTGGAATCGCCGGCGGACCGGCTGCTGCGGCATGCCGGCGCACGGTCGAGCTACCTGGTGCTTCCGCTTTTCGCCCTTGCCAATGCCGGCGTCGCCCTGACTCCGGGCGTCCTCGACGGCCGCGGCATGCTCGTGCTTGCGATCATGGCCGGGCTGGTGCTCGGCAAGCCGCTCGGCATGTTCGGCGCCGCGGCGCTGGCAGCCCGGCTCGGCATCGCCGTCAAGCCTGAAGGGTACAACTGGCTTCAGCTCGCCGGGGCGAGCGCGCTGGCCGGTATCGGCTTCACCATGTCGCTCTTCATCGCGGGGCAGGCCTTCGGCGCCCCGGCAGATTTCGCCGCTGCCAAGATCGCGGTCTTCGCGGCCTCGATCGGCTCCGCCCTGCTCGGTACGGCCCTGCTCTGGAGGGCGGCACGCGATGTCCGGGCTGCACCCGAGTAGACTTGCCCCTTGCGCAGGCTGGTCGCGGGCGTCTGCCAGGGAGGCGCGGTCGCACGGTCCGTTCCGCGGCAGCGCCGGGGCCGCTGGTCGATATAGGCCGCCACGTCGTGGTGCAGCATGAGCGTGGCCATGCAGACGAACTCGGCCATGCTCTCGGCGATGCCGGCTCCGGCATACGGACCACCGGCAGTTCGGCAGGCAACTGGCTGAGATCGAACTGGTCGACGCCCGCGCCCACCGAGAACACCATCTTCAGGTTCGGGAAGGTCTCGACGATCCGTTCCGGTGGCTGCAAGAGCAGCAGATGCTCCACGGCGGCAGGATCGCCGACATCCGGCCAGATCCGGAACGGCACCTCCGGCGCCTGCCCCGCAAAGGCCGCCGCCCATTACCCGGCGCGCTCGGCGCTTGCCTTGTAGACGATGCTCACCTGCCGGCCCTCAGAACAGCCCGACCGGCGCCAGCGGACGGCCGTCGATCAGTCGCTCGTAGCTGTAGGCTGCCGGATCGACGAGGGGCGTGTCGCCGTTGACGATGTCGGCTGCGAGCTTGCCTGCGGCCGGCCCGATGCCGAAGCCATGCCCGGAAAATCCCGTCGCGAGGAAGAAACCCTTCTGGCTGGGGACGGGAGAGATCACCGGCACCGTGTCCGGGGTGGAGTCGATCGTGCCACCCCAGGCCTCGGCGATGCGGATGTCCTTGAGTACGGGATTGCCGGCGATCAGGGCGGCGAGCGCGGCGTTGACGAGGTCCATGTCGGGAGCGGGATCCTGCACGCGCACCGCCTCGAAGGGCGACGGCTGGTCGAGGCGCCAATTGGCGCTGCCGAACAGCTGCCTGAAGAAATCGGCTCCGAGCCGCAGCTTCAGGCCGGCGCGACGCTGCTTGAAGGTCGGCCAGAAGATCTTGGCATGGCGCAGGATGTCGGGCGTCAGGTTGACGGTGCCGCGTCCGCGCAGCGCCAGCGTGAAGCCGCCGTCGAGGCGGCGGCGGATGCAGTATTCGGTGGTGCCGAGTGCGCCATCCGTGAAGTCGGGCGCGGGGGTGGTGCGGCAGGCGGTGGCATCGACCAGTCCGACCGGCAAGTCGATGCCATGGCGCCGGCAGAACAGCGACGACCAAGCGCCGCCGGCAAGCAGCACGGCCTGGGTCCGGATCGTACCCTTTTCCGTGATCACGCCGCTGATGGCGCCGCCCGTCAGCTCCAGTCCGCGGGCCGCACAGCTCTGGTGAATAGTGACGCCACGCTTGCGCGCCGCCAACGCCAGCGCCGGAACGGCCATCGAGGGCTCGGCGCGGCCATCGCTCGGCGTGTGCAGGCCCGCGACCCAGCCCTGTGCGTTGCCGGGGAGCTTCTCGCGAATCTGCTCGGGCGTCAGCAAGGTCGAATGGACCTGCTGTTCGCGGGCAACGGCGGCCCACCGCTCCCAATCCGCGGCCTCCTTCGGATCCTTGGTCAGGAACAGCACGCCGGTGCGGCGGAAGCCGGTGTCGGCACCGGCCTCCTCCTGCAGTTCCTCCCAGAGGCGCAGCGCCTCGCGCGCGAGGGGTATCTCGGCGCGGGCGCGTCCCTGCTGGCGGCACCAGCCCCAGTTGCGGCTGGACTGCTCCCCGGCAACGTGGCCCTTCTCGACGAGCGCGACCGAAAGGCCCTTTCGAGCGAGGTGATAGGCGCTCGAAACCCCGATCACGCCTCCGCCGATGACGACCACGTCGACGGCCTCCGGCAGACGCTCGTCGCTGGGAATGCGATTGACCGGCGGGGACATGGACAGGGCTCCTGGAATGGGCGCGGACGGCTGCTGCGGCGGGGGACGGAAAAGGTCAGTTGACGTCGAGGCGCGGATCGAGCGCATCGCGCAGACCGTCGCCGATGAAGTTGAAGCTTGTCACCGCGAGCGTGATCGCGAGGCCCGGCAGGATCGCGAGCCAGGGCGCGCTCGTCAGGTAGATCTGGGCGTTGTTGAGCATGTTGCCCCAGCTCGAGGCGGGCGGCTGGATGCCGTATCCGAGGAAGCTGATGTAGGATTCGAGCAGGATCGCCTTGGCGACGTTGAGCGTGGCCGCCACGACGATCGGCGCCATGGCATTGGGCAGGAGACTGCGGAACATGATGTAGAGGTCACCGGCTCCGACGGAGCGTGCGGCCGTCGCGAAATCGCGCTCGCGCAGGGAGCGGATCTGCGCTTCGACGATGCGGGCGACGTTCATCCACGACGTCGCCGCGATCAGCAACGTGGTCGCCAGGATGCCGGGCTCCGTCAGCGCCGCCAGCGCCAGCAGCAGGAAGATCGTCGGGAAGCACAGCACGGCATCGACGAAGCGCATCAGCGCCGAGCCGAGCCAGCCGCCATAGAAGCCGGCGATCACGCCGACCGCGATGCCGATTGCCATCGCGACCGCCATGGCGAGAAAGCCGATCGCCAGCGAGATGCGTCCGCCCATCATCAGCCTGGCCAGGATGTCGCGGCCGAGCTCGTCCGTTCCCAGCACGTGCACGCCGGACAGCGGTGGCGCGAAACGCTGCAGGATGTCGATGTAGGTGTCGTCGAAAGGCAGGAGATAGGGGCCGAGGAAGCAGCCGAGAGCCAGCACGAGGATGGTCGCCGTGCCGGCCATGGCGAGCCGGTGCCGGCGGAAGCGCCGCCAGGCGGTATTGGTCGAGGTGGCTGGGCCCGTTTCGGTCGAGACGGATGCGGCCGGCGTGCTCATCGCCTCACTCCATCCTGATCCGCGGATCGACCACCGCGTAGAGCAGGTCGGCGATCAGCGATCCCAGCATGACCATGGCGGCCGACAGCATCAGGATGCCCATCACCACGGGATAGTCGCGATAGGCGATCGAATCGAGGAAGAGCCGGCCCATGCCGGGCCAGGTGAACACCGTCTCCGCCACCAGGGCGCCGCCGAGCAGGGTGGGGAACTGCAGGCCGGCGACGGTGATCATCGGCAGCAACGCGTTTCGCAGCGCGTGCCGCGAGAGGACGCTCCATTCCGGCAACCCCTTGGCGCGGGCAGTGCGGATGTAGTCCTGGCCGATCACGTCGAGCATGGACGAGCGCATGAAGCGCGCCCAGATCGCCATCTCGACCAATGCCAGCACCAGTGCCGGAGCGATCAGGTGATGCATGAGGTCGAGCAGCGAATCGTCGCCGACGGTATGGCGGTTGCCGGCCGGCAACCAGCCGAGCGTGACGGAGAAGATGTAGATCGCGACCAGTCCGAACCAGAAGGTCGGGATCGAGAGCGCGACCATCGCGCCGACGGTCGCCAGCGTATCGAACAGGGAATAGCGCCGGATCGCGCCGAGGATGCCAACCCAGCAGCCGAGCAGACAGGCGATCAGCGTCGCGGTCGCCATCAGCTCGAAGGTGGCCCTGAGATGCGAGCCGATGACGTAGAGCACCGCGCTGCCGTCCCGGTAGGAGGTTCCCCAGTCGCCCTGCAGCATCCGCCAGAGCCAATCGGCGTACTGGACCGGCAGGGGCCGGTCCAGGCCGAGTTGGTGCGAGATCCTGGCGATGTCCTCGGGCGACATCTGCGAGGACAGCGCGAACTGCGAGAGCGGCCCGCCGGGAGCCAGATGCAGGATGGCGAAACCGAGCATCGAGACGATGAGCAGGAGCACCAGCGCCTGCCCCAGCCGGCGGATGAGATAGGGAAGCATCGCGCGCCTCGCCGGCCGTCAGGCCCAGTACCACTCCCGCATGTTCCAGCAGTTGGAGGAGGTGTTGATATTGGGCGAGAAGCCCTGGAGCCCTTCCTTCGTGCCCTCAGAGATGACGGACTGGAACAGAGGAAGGATCGTCAGGTCGTCTCGGATCAGCTTCTGCAGGGCCCCATAAGTCTTCTTGCGCTCGGCGAGGTCGAACTGCGCCGCTCCCTGTGCCAGCAGCCGGTCGGCTTCCTTGCTCTGGTACTGGTAGGTGTTGTAGCCGCGCCCGCCCTTCGCGGGGATCGCGCCGGAGCCGAAGCGGGGCGTGACGTCGGGGTCGCTGCCGAGCATGAAGTTGACGCCGACGATCACCGACTGGAACTTCGACTGCTGCCAGAACTCGCCCCAGATCACCGCGGCAGGCATGTTGCTGATCCGCAGCAAGGCGCCGATAGCCTTCCAGTCCTGCATCAGAAGCTGCTGGGTCTGCTCGCGCACCGCATTGCCGCTGGTGGTCGAATTGCTGAATTCCAGCTTGACGCCGTCCTTCTCGCGGATGCCGCTGGAGCCGCGCTTCCAGCCGGCCGCGTCGAGAATGGCATTCGCCTTGGCGGGGTCGTGCACATGCGCCGGCAGGTCCTTGTTGAACGACCAGGCCTGCTGCGGCACGAAGGACTCCGTCGGCAGCGGCAGACCGTAGTTCAGCGCGTCGATCAGCCCCTTCTTGTTGATCGCGAGATAAAGCGCTTCGCGGACCGAGCGATCGGCGAGCGGCCCGAACTCGAGATTGGGCGCGATATGCTCGACCGATGCGGTCGGCGACACCGTCAGCTTGCGCCCGGGCAGCGTCTTCGCTTCCTTGACGAAGTTCGGCAGCACGCCCTGGATGCCGGTATAGTCGATCTGACCGGTGCGGAACTGGGTGTAGAGCACCGTGAGATCGGGGACGTATTTGAAGACGATCCGCTCCAGGAACGGCCCGCGTCCATGATAGCTCGTGTTGGCGAGGAGCTGGATGTGATCGCCCGGCACGCGTTCGCCCCAGCGGAACGGGCCGGTCCCGATCGGGGCGTTGTTGAACGGGGAGGCGTTGGGATCGGACGCCTTCTCCAGCGCGTGCTTGGGCACGATGAAGAACAGCGAGAGGATCGACATATAGGGAGAGTAGGCGCTTTCCATGCGCCAGTGGATCTCGTCCGGCGCCACGATCTTGATGTCATGGACGAGGCTGTGACCGACACGGTTGCGCGCCCGGAATGCGGTATTGTTGATCAGGTCGATGCTGAACTTGACGTCTTCGGCCGTGAAGGGCGTGCCGTCGTGCCATTTGGCGTCGTTGCGCAGCTTGACCTTCCAGGTCAGGCCGTCGGCGGAGAGACCGCCATTCTCGACGGTCGGTACTTCCTTGGCGAGATCGGGCTGGAAGCGCCCTTCCGGGTCGATGTACCAGAGCGTGCTGAAGAGCTGCCACCAGACGCCCTGGTCGACTTCGATCCCGGGCATTAGCGGATGGAAGACGGTCGGCTCCTGCGACACGCCGGCGACGACCTGCCCCTTCGGCGCGGAGGGCGGCTGGGCCGCCCGCAGCGATGCGGGCAGGCTGACCCCCGCGGCAAGCCCCACACCCATCGCCAGTGCGCCGCGGCGCGTCGGACCCGTGACTCCAGAAAATCCGTCGGACATGATGTGCTCCTCCCGCAAACCCGCTTGCAGCGCGCTCCATTCGTCGCCCAAAGGGCGGAGTTTCAATCCCTCTAACTTTTGTTAATCTGAATTCAACATGGCTAAAATGACCTGTCAATCATGCCGGCTCAATTGCCCGCGCCGCGCCAGGACGGGCAGGCTGTGATAGGCGAACTGGAACACGGGCGGAGAGGCGATCGATGAGCAGGAACGCCGGGGGAAGCGAAGGGGCGGCGACGAGCGAGGCCATCGTTCTGCCGGAGGACGCCGAGCACCGTCTGGGCGAGACGGTGCGGCTGCTGCGCCAGCGTGCGGGCCTGTCGATTCAGGATCTCGCCCAGCGCACGGGCCTGTCGACGGGCATGATCAGCCAGCTCGAGCGTGCGCTCGCCTCGCCCTCGATCCGCAGCCTGCGCCTGCTCAGCCTCGCCCTGAACGTGCCGATCTCATATTTCTTCGAGCCCCATGCGCCCGATCCCTCGTCGGAATACATCGTTCGCCGGAATGACCGCCGTCTCTTGCGGCTCACAGCCAGCGGCGTCCTGAAGGAGTCGCTGACGCCGGCCCAGGGCGGAGCTCTCGAGATCTACGAGCTCACGCTCAATCCCGGCGCCTCGTCGGGCGCGGACTTCTTCCAGCATGTCGGGGAAAAGGCGGTCTACGTGCTGTCGGGCCGGATGCGGATCTGGCTCGACCATGAGCCCCATCTGCTCGACGAAGGCGACAGCGTCTGCTTCCCCAGCACCGTCCCGCACATGTTCGACAATCCCGAGCAGACCGTGGCCAGGGCGATCTGGGTGACCACCCTGCATTCCGGCACCCCGCCCGGGGAGCGTTGAACGGCGCAGGGCGCAGAGCCGGCACGGTCCTTGAACCGCTCCATGTGAACAAGCGCGAGGTGTTCACAAATGAGCCAGACTGCACCGATCCGGCACAGCAGCATCGGATACGTCCTGAGGGAGCACGCCGTCGAAGCCTCGCTGGCGACGACCCTCGTCGTGCTGGAGACGGCATGGCTCGGGGCGCTTGCATACGGCCTCTGGAAGGTCGGCTGCTGGCTGATGTCCTAGAATTACCCGCCAGCACCGGAACGGATCAATCGCGAGCGGGCGGATCGAAAGGAACGACGCCGCTTTTCCAGCGTCCTGGCGAGACGCGCTGGCCCCATGCTGTTGGGATGGGGCGTCAGGTGAGGTGGCGCGGCGTCGAGCCCAATGGCCACCGGCTCCCGGGGGAGCGCATCGAGATGAGACAGCCGAGACCATTCCGCCGCAGCCAGGCTGCACACACCGCCTTCCGCGAAGCGGAAGCGATGCGCCGGCTCATCGAGCTCTGCCTTGCCGTCTTCATCGGGCTGACCGCGCTGCACCTGCATCAGTTGCTGTCGGCCGGAACACCCTGATGGACCTGTCGTGAAGAAGCACAACCGGCTTTCGCAAGCCGCGCATCTAGCCAAGAAGAAGCGGGCCCAGAACCGGCGCCGCAAGGAACGCGAGGTCCGCTTCCCGAAGCCGACGCTCGTTCCCCGGACGGAGCCGGTTCCGATCAGGCCAGGCAAGACGGACCGAGACGGCGGCGACGCGGAACCACCCGCGTCGCGCGACGATTCACAGTCCGGCCGCGACCGGCCGGGTTCGCCGCGGTGAGCGCCACGCGACGAAACGACGACGTTCGCCATGCGGACGCGGGCGGCATCGGCCGCGGCCATCTATGGTGCTTTCGGCATCATCGGATCAGATGACGCCAGGCGGCGCGAAGCATGGACACTGGGCCAAGGTCCGGCCCCAGGGGTCTGAGGGGCCGCTTCGGCCGGCCTATCGTCGCCAGGAAGACAGGAGCTGAGCGGAATGAAGGACCGTCTGATCGCGCCGATGTTCCTGGCGATAGCGACCGCCGCAATGACCCTGTGGCTCGGCCTGATCGGCTATGGAGCTTGGCATTTCCTGTTCGGATAATGCGGCCGCGATGGTCGAGGCCCCTGGAAGCAGGCGACCTCATGCCCGGATTGTTCGAAGGATCACGAGTCCGGAAATGGCGCTCCCTAGGGGACTCGAACCCCTGTTTTCGCCGTGAGAGGGCGACGTCCTAGACCGCTAGACGAAGGGAGCAGCGCCGGTCGAGGGCGCTATTTAGTCGGAGCGTCGCGGCACCGCAACTCCTTTTTCGCAAGCCCGCCAGAAAAGATCGCCGCCATCGGACGGGCTCTGGACCGGCCGCTCGCGGGCTCCAGCCGCCGGGGTCAAGGCCGTCGCGGCTTGGCGAACGCCGCCGCGCGTCGGACCTCGCGATTCCCATAGCGGCCGGCCCGGGGTGCCGAGTATTGGCCTGCTGCCGGCTCTGCGGACGGGCTGTCAGGCTTGTCCCACGAACTCACGCGCTCCCCTCGGATTCGTGCGGCCAGCCGGGCGTCATCGCGGCAGCGTTCCGCGACAGGGTATCATCGATGGAACGCGCGCAGCGACGTTTTTGCGATTGCCCTTCTTGCCGCAAGCGCCAAAGCTGGGGGGCTGCTGCAGATCGAGCCGTGCCGGCGCCGGTCGGAGCAACGGAATGGGTTCCAGCGTGCGATGACGGAGCAGCCACCTGCCGAATGTGAGGATGCGGGCCGGCTCGCGGCTGCCGGGGATGGAAACGATCCCGCTCGCGCCCGCCCTGCCTATGCGGCCGCTCGCGGCAGGCTGCTCGAACCGGCCCACCGAACCCTGCGAGCCGGATGGCGCAGCCTGGTCGCCCTGATCTATCCGCCGGTCTGCGTCGCATGCCGGGCCGCGACCGGCGAGGCCCAGGCGCTTTGCCCGCATTGCTGGGGCGAAATCGCCTTCATCGAGCGCCCCTATTGCGAACGCCTCGGCACGCCCTTCGCCGTCGATCTCGGCCCGGGGCTGATCTCTCCCGCTGCGATCGCGAATCCGCCCGTCTTCGCCCGGGCGCGCGCGGTCTGCCGCTTCGACGGGGTTGCGCGCGAGCTGGTGCACAAGCTGAAATACGGCGATCGCACCGAGCTTGCCCTGACACTTGGGCGCATGATGCTGCAGGCCGGACGCGACCTCGTCGCGGATGCCGATCTCGCCGTGCCCGTGCCGCTGCATCGCACCCGGCTGTGGAGCCGCCGCTTCAACCAGGCCGCCCTGCTGGCCGCGATCGTGGCCGAGAAGTCGGGCTTGCCGCTTCGGCCGAACCTGCTGGTTCGGGCCAAGCGCACACGCCGGCAGGTCGGGCTGTCGCGCGTACAGCGCGCCGACAATCTGCAAGGCGCCTTCCGCGTGCCCGAGGAAGCGCGGCCACAGCTGGAAGGCCGGCATGTCCTGCTCGTCGACGACGTCCTGACGACCGGCGCGACGGCCAATGCCGCGGCGCGCGCGCTGCTCAGGGGCGGTGCGAGGCAGGTCGACCTGCTCAGTTTCGCGCGGGTCGTGACGGATGGCTGACGACGCACTACATGAGGGTTGACGCAACCTCGATGAAGGCCCGCCTTGATGCCGCCGGTCACGATCTACACCACCTCCTGGTGCCCCTATTGCAAATCCGCCAAGGCCCTGCTGTCGAAGAAGGGCGTGGCATTCGAGGAGATCGATGTCGAGGCGGGGCCGGGCCTGCGCCAGGCGATGACGGCACGGGCCGGCGGACGCACCTCCGTGCCGCAGATCTTCATCGGCGGGACGCATATCGGCGGCTCGGACGATCTCCACGCGCTCGATGCGCGCGGTAAGCTCGACCAACTGCTGGCGGCCTGACCCAGAGCTCCGCCCGCCACCTTGCCGCTTGGTTCCGGAACACCCATTTTGCCGCAAGCGCCAAGGTGCCCCGCCGGACAGAAGCGATATGATCCGTTACGCCCTCATCTGCGACCAGGCTCACGAATTCGAAAGCTGGTTCTCGACCTCGGCGAGCTTCGAGAACCAGGCGAAACGCGGACTCGTCACCTGCCCCGTCTGCGACAGCGCCAAGGTCGAGCGCGCCGTCATGGCGCCGAACGTCTCGCGGACCGATCGCGGCCCCAAGGCTCCCGAGCCGGCGGGAGAGCCTGCCGCTCACGCGGCAGCACCGGCGCCGGTCGCCCTGATGAGCGAGAAGGAAAAGGCGCTGCGCGAGATGGTCGCGGCGCTGCATCGACATGTCCACGATAACGCAGAGCATGTCGGAAGGCGCTTCGCCGAGGAGGCGCTGAAGATTCATCACGGCGAAACGGAAGAGCGCGCCATTTACGGCGAGGCGACACCCGACGATGCCAGGATGTTGCATGACGAAGGCGTGGCTTTCGTGCCGCTGCCGCGGCTGCCGGACTCGCAGAACTAGCATCCGGGAAGCGTCGCGAACGCGGCCGGTCCCGCAGGAGGCGCGAACGCGGGCCCGACGGCCGAGAATGCCGTAACGGCAGATTCGCGGACAGGCATCCGGCAGGCGGCCTCCGGCATGACCAGACGGCGGTGCGGACGAAAATTTTCCGGCCGGGGCATCTGCATTTTCATTTGCCAGGCATAGTCTTAGCCGGAGCACCGGCGCTCCCGGCCTGCCGCCTCGCACGGCCCGCCGCCGTTACCCCCTTTCTTCCCGGATTAACTTTCTGTTAAGGAATTCGCGGTTCCTTGCCGGAGATCCCGGTGCGCCGCCCTGGCAGCCCATGATCCCGAACTCAGGAGGTTGCCGCATGAAGCGGGCCGCGATCGCTGTGCATGGTCTTCGTTCCGGTGGCATCCGCCGGCATGGCAGCAAGGCGATCCCGCTTCTGATCTCGCTGGCGGCTCCCATGCTCGGGGCCTGCAGCCTATCTCCTGTCGAGACGGCCTCGACCAGCACGGCGCCCGCCCCGGCCGCCAAGGACGCGGTCCAGGCCCGCAAGCGCGCGGTCGCGCTGGCCAAGGCCAATCCGCGCGAGAAGGATTGTCTCGTCCGCGCGATGTATTTCGAATCGAACCGGTCGAGCGAGGCCGGTCTGCTCGGCGTCGGAACGGTGGTGATGAACCGCGTCGAATCACCGCGATACCCGGAGACGATCTGTGGCGTCGTCGGCGCCCCGCGCCAGTTTGCGTCCGGTGTCCTGACGCGCCCGATGACCGAAAAGGTGCTGCCGAAGATCGAGGCGATTGCGGACGAGATTCTCGACGGTCGCCGCAACTCCGCCGTAGGCCAAGCCAAGCATTTCCACACCGCCGGGCTGCGTTTCTCCTACACCAACATGCACTATGTGACGGTGGCCGGTGGCAACGCCTTTTACCTGAAGGGCGAGCGGCCGGAGCGTCGCCGCATCTATGAGGAGCCGAGCTTCCAGCTCGCATCGGCGTCGGAGCCGGCCTCTTCCGCCCATCTGGCGACCGCCTCCTCCACCGCTTCGGTCGCCTCCGCCGCCTTCGCAGCGGCCCCTCTTGCCTTCGCGCCGCAGGCGCCGGCCGCAGAGGCGGCGAAGTTCAATTCCCCGGCCGTTCAGCTGGTCAGGAACGCGCCGCTCCCTCCGGACCGGCCACTCGACCTCGACCTGCCGAAGAAGACCGAGCGCGCCTTCATCGCCCCGCCCAAGGTCGATCGTCGCCTCGCGGCGCTGCTGCCGCCACCGTCGCCGATGCGCGGCACGATCATCGCGGAATAGCCGCTACTCGCCTGCCACGGCCCACCGAACGGTTCGCGATGAAGCGGCCCTGCGCCGGCGCGCCCGGCCGGCCGCGGTCGTCTGGCCTGTGCGCCTAACGTCGCAGGCGACATCGCCATCGCTCTGGCTTTATCTTCGCCGCAGTGCAACATTTTAGATTGCTCTGCAGAACGGGAAAACGCCATGACCGCGACCGGACGACACGGCGAGCAGACGGCCGGGCGCGACAAGCCCTGGATCTTCCGCACCTATGCCGGCCATTCCGACGCAGCGGAATCCAACAGGCTCTATCGCACCAATCTCGCCAAGGGACAGACGGGCCTCTCCGTCGCCTTCGACCTGCCGACGCAGACGGGTTACGATCCGGACCATGTGCTGGCGCGCGGCGAGGTCGGGAAGGTCGGCGTGCCGATCAGCCATCTCGGCGACATGCGCAGCCTGTTCGACCAGATTCCGCTGGCGCAGATGAACACCTCGATGACGATCAATGCGACCGCAGCCTGGCTGCTCTCGCTTTACATCGCCGTCGCGGATGAGCAGGGCGCCGACCGCAAGCTCCTGCAGGGCACGACCCAGAACGACCTCGTCAAGGAATACCTCTCGCGCGGCACCTATGTCTTCCCGCCGCGACCCTCGATGCAGCTCACCACCGATATCGTCGTCTTCACGGCAAGCGAATTGCCGAAATGGAACCCGACGAATGTCTGCTCCTACCATCTGCAGGAGGCCGGTGCCTCGCCGGTGCAGGAACTCTCTTTCGCGCTGGCCACCGCCATCGCCCTGCTGGATTCGATCCGCGCCCGGCCGGAGGTGAACCCGGCGGATTTCCCCGCCACGGTCGGCCGCATTTCCTTCTTCGTGAATGCCGGCATGCGCTTCGTCACCGAGCTGTGCAAGATGCGGGCTTTCGCCGAGCTCTGGGACGAGATCACGCTGGGCCGGTATGGTATCGCCGAGGAGCAGCACCGCCGTTTCCGCTATGGCGTGCAGGTCAATTCGCTCGGCCTGACCGAGCAGCAGGCCGAGAACAACGTCTACCGCATCCTGATCGAGATGCTGGCCGTGACGCTGTCCAGGAAGGCCCGCGCCCGCGCGGTCCAGCTCCCGGCCTGGAACGAGGCGCTCGGCCTGCCGCGCCCCTTCGACCAGCAATGGTCGCTGAGGATGCAGCAGGTGCTGGCCTATGAGACCGACCTGCTCGAGTTCGGCGACATCTTCGACGGCTCGACCGTGATCGAGGCCAAGGTCGACGCCCTCAAGGCCGCCGCGTTGGAGGAATTGGCGAAGATCGACGACATGGGCGGCGCGCTCGCGGCCGTCGAGAGCGGCTACATGAAGCAGGCGCTGGTCGAAAGCGGCGCGCGCCGCATCGAAGCGATCGAGCGCGGCGAGCAGATCGTCGTCGGCGTCAACAAATTCACCAACAGCGAGCCCTCCCCGCTCTCGGCGGGCGACGGCGCCGTCGTCACCGTGCCGGATTCGGTCGAGATCGAAGCCATCGGCCGTCTTAAGGCCTGGCGCTCCGCCCGCGATGCCAGGGTGGCCGAAGCTGCGCTGGCCGAGCTTGCCGCGAGCGCCCGCGAAGGCCGCAACGTCATGCCGGCCTCGATCGCCTGCGCCAAGGCCGGCGTCACCACCGGCGAATGGGCGCAGACCCTGCGCGAGATCTTCGGCGAATACCGCGCACCCACCGGCGTCGACACCACCAGGCTCGGCGACGCGACCGGCCTCGCCACGGCCAGGGCGGCGGTCGAGAAGGCGACGCAGCGCCTCGGCCGACCTCCGCGCTTCCTTGTCGGCAAGCCCGGCCTCGACGGCCATTCCAACGGCGCCGAGCAGATTGCGGTCAGGGCGCGCGACGCCGGGATGAGTGTGAGCTATGGCGGCATACGCCAGACGCCCGAGGAAATCGTCACCCAGGCCAAGGAGACAGAAGCCGACATCATCGGCCTTTCGATCCTCTCCGGCTCGCATCTGCCGCTGGTGCGCGACGTGACGGCGCGCCTGCGCGTCGCCGGCATGGACGTACCCGTCGTGGTCGGCGGCATCATCCCGCCCGACGACGAGAACGCGCTGCGCAACATGGGCGTCGCGAGGGTCTACACGCCCAAGGATTTCGCATTGGACGGCATCATCGCCGATGTCGCCGGGCTGACGGCACAGCGAAAGGGGTAGGCGCCCGCCTACTACTCTCCATGGCTTCTGCCGTAGGAGCTTCGCTCGGGCGGCCTCCAGCCCGTGAGAAGTTCCGGCTCCGTCGCGAGAATTTCGACCTTGAGCGGGTGGCAGGCAGCGGCATCGCTCGAATGCGTCGCCCCGCAATCGCCGCCCGGGCAGGCGGAGAGCGCGCCGAGCAGGTCGATCTCGGCGAAGAATTCGATGAAATCACCCGGTCGTACTGGGCTCGCCTTCATGAAGTACTGATGCGTATCGTGGGTGAAGCCCGTGCACATGAAGACGTTGAGCACGTCGTGGACGAGGTGCTCGACCTCGTGCGCCGGCTTGCCCGTCGCCGCGCCCAGCGCCCGTGACAGGTTGGAATGGCAGCAGCGGTGGTAGTCACCGCCGCCGAGCAGGCGATGGGTATAGGGGTCGCAGCGCGTGCCGATCACGTCGTGGATCCCGGCGCCGTCCTGGTCCCAGCCATACCAGCCCAGCGTGTCATGGGTGATCGTCGCCATCGGACGTAGATAGGGCAGCGAGCTCCAGAGCCGGTCGCCGGTCGAGACATGCGTCGCATGCAACGCCCGCGTCTTGCCGCTGAAGAAGCGCTCGGACAGGTCGTCCGCGTTCCAGAGGTTGAGGTCGCCCACCTGCGGCCCCTCGGTGCTGACGATCCGGAAGAAATACCCCCTCGGCACCCGGAAGCTGCCGCCTTCGCGCGGCGGCACGATGATCTCGTCAACCTTGCGGAGGTTGGCGCGCGCGGCTGCCAACATCGCCATGTCCGGAGGGGGCAGCGTGCCATTCGGATAGACCACGACCGCCGGCTTCGCGCGCCGCTCGGCCGCATCGGGCGGCGCCTGCACCACATCCGTCATGATCTCGCCTCCGGCTCTCGCTTCGCCCGGCGGGCGAAGTCCGCCCGGCCGGTCAGACCATACCGACGCTCTTGAGCTGCTGATAGGCTTTCAGGATCTCCTGGAGCGTGCCCTCGCGCGACCGGTCTCCGCCATTGGCGTCCGGGTGGAAGCGCTTCACCAGTTCCTTGTAGCGGGCCTTGATCGCAGCGGAATCGGCGCTGTCGTCGAGACCGAGCGTCTCGAGGGACTTCATCGCCAGCACGCCGACGCGCGGCTCCTGGCGGGCCGCCTGCTGCGCCCGCCGGGCGCCGAACAGGTTGAAGGCGTCGTGCATGTCCGGCCCGGCCTCGCCGTTGCGCAGGCGCCCGCGCTGCGACATCCGCGCGGCCGAAGCGTTGACGCCGAGCTTCCAGGTCGGCCGATGGCCGATTTCCTCCTGCTTCTGGTAGGCGGCGAGAGCGTCGTCGTCCATCCCGGCGAAGTAGTTGTAGGAGGCGTTGTATTCCTTCACGTGCTCCATGCAGAAACGGAAGAACTGGCCCTCGCGCCCGCGCCCCTTGGGTGCGCGGAATTCCCCGCCGCGCGCGCAGCCGGGGTGGTCGCAACGCGGCCCATCGCCATCGACAACCGCTTCCGCCTCGGAAGCGCCGATCCTGATGCGATCGAAAAGGCGTGAGTTGATGTTCATCGTCGAATGGTTATGAGACGCGGAAGACAGGCCGGCAAGTGCAACGCAACATGCACGCGCCGGACTGTCACGAAGATCATCGCAACGGTGGCACGATCATGACCACGATGGCTGACAGGATCACGAACAAGCTCGGTGCGGTGTTCGCGCCACGGACCCTGCAGGTGATCGATGAATCGCACCAGCATCACGGCCATGGCGGCTGGCGCGAAGGCGGAGAGACTCACTTCCGGGTCAATATCGTATCGGAAGCCTTCCGGGGCAAGAGCCGGCTGGAGCGTCACCGCTTGGTCAACGCCGCGCTGGCCGAGGAGCTGGCGGAGCGGGTCCACGCCCTCGCCATCTCCGCGAAGGCGCCGGACGAAGGCTGAAGGCTAGGCCGCCGCCGGGGTGCCCGCCTTGGACTCGGCCGGCGACGCCACGTAGAGGGCGAGAGCCGCGGCGAGGGCCATGCCCATGAAGACGAAAAGCCAGGCGAAGGTCGCCTGCGGTTCGTGGCCCTGCCTGTCGAGCGCGTTCACCAGGCGCCCCGACACCCATTGCATCACGCCGGCTCCACCCATGAAGACGAAATTCATGAAGGTCACGCCGCGGCCGATCTCCTGGGGCGACATGAAGGCGCGCGCATGCGCCATCACCACGGCATAGGTGACGCCGAACAGCCCGATGACGAGGAGCAGCGCGACCGACAGGCGGGACGAGTCCGCTCCCCAGAGCGCCAGCGCGAAGAAGGCCGCGACCACCGCAAGGGCACAGGCGACGACCGTGGCCTTGGCGCCGATGCGTCGATAGAGCGGCAGCACCAGCAGCGCGCCGATCGCGATCGACCCTCCCATCGCCATCGCCGCATAGCTCGTCGCGGCGAGGTCGAAGCCGTGCACCGTCTGCAGGTAGGGGGCGATCCACAGGCCGCGCATCGAGATCGTGACGCCGTAGCTCACGAAGGTGAAGGGCAGGATCAGCCAGAGCGCCCGCTTCGTCACCATCTGCCAGACCCCTCCCAGCAGCGAGGCGGGCCGATGCGTGGAACCGGAGAGCGGCGGCGGGTCCTTCAGCAGAAGCACCACGAGCAGCGCCGTCAGCGCCACGATCCCGGCCAGGCCGAAGACGGTCGCACGCCAGCCATAGGCGGCCAGGAAATAAGCGAGCGGCGCCCCGCTCAGCGGATCGCCTATGGCGCCGAAGCCGATCAGAAGCGACGACATCGTCGCGAAATGCCGGGGCGAATAGAGCCGCGCGGCGAGATAGAAGCCGGCCATCAGGATCGGCGCGCAGCCGACGCCGATGAGCGCGAGGGCCGTCAAGGCCGCGACATAGTTTTGCGACAGGCCGAAAAGGACCGTCCCCGCCACGGCGGCGAGAAGGAACCCGGCCAGCGTTCGCCGCGGACCGATCCGGTCGAGTGCATAGCCGACCGGGAACTGCGAGAGCGCGAAGGCGATCAGCCAGGCGGCCTGCAGGCTGCCCAGCTGCCCCTGATCGAGACCGAGATCCCGCACGAGATCGCCGGAGACAACAGCCAGGAACGACCGGAAGAACTGGCTCAGGATGTAGGCCAGCAGCAGGACGACGAAGCTCGTCACGAAGGGTCGCTTTCGCTTGGCGGCCCGCGCTCCGGCAAAGGCCCTGTCTGGACGTCCGCGCCCCGGGAGGTTTCACCCACCCGAGGCGCCCGTGTCACTTGATGCGTTCGAGCACGGAGACGTAGTTCGCGACCGCCGCGCCGCCCATATTGAAGATGCCCCCGAGCCGCGGCTCCTCGAGCTGCATGCCCTCCGGCGCCTCGCCGGTGAGCTGCATGGCGGAGAGGACATGCATCGACACGCCGGTGGCGCCGATCGGATGGCCCTTCGCCTTGAGGCCGCCGGAAACGTTGACCGGCAGCTTGCCGTCCTTCTGGGTCCAGCCTTCCTTGATGGCCCGCGCGCCCTCGCCTTCCTTGGTCAGGCCCATCGCCTCGTATTCGATCAGCTCGGCGATGGTGAAGCAGTCATGCGTCTCGACGAAGGAGAGGTCGCCGAGCGTCACGCCGGCATCGGCCAGCGCCTTCTGCCAAGCGAGCGCCCCGCCCTCGAACTTCAGGATGTCGCGCTTCGACATCGGCAGGAAATCCTGGACATGGGCCATGCCGCGGAAGCCGACCGCGCGGCGCATCTGCAGGGCGGTCTCGGCATCGGCAAGCACGATCGCGGCGGCGCCGTCCGAGACCAGCGAGCAGTCGGTGCGCTTCAGCGGCCCGGCAACATAGGGGTTCTTCTCGCTCTCCTCGCGGCAGAACGCATAACCGAGGTCCTTACGCATCTGCGCAAAGGGGTTCTCGACGCCGTTCTTGTGGTTCTTGGCCGCGATCATGGCCAGCGCGTCGGACTGGTCGCCATGGCGCTGGAAATAGGCGGCCGCGATCTTGCCGAAGACGCCGGCGAAGCCGCCCTGGGTCTCGCCGTCCTCGGGGAGGTAGGAAGCCTTCAGCAGGTTCTTGCCGATCTCGGCGCCCGGCGTCTTGGTCATCTGCTCGACGCCGACGACGAGCACGATCTTCGCGTCGCCCGCCTTGATGGCGCGCACGCCCTGATGCACGGCGGCCGAGCCGGTGGCGCAGGCGTTCTCGACGCGCGTGGTCGGCTTGAAGCGCAGCGCCGGATCGGCCTGCAGCACCAGCGACGCGGTGAAATCCTGCGCCGAGAAGCCGGCGTTGTAGTGGCCGAGCACGATCTCGTCGACCTGGTCGGCGGTGATGCCGGCATCGACCAGCGCGTCGGTGGCGACGCGGACGATCAGGCTTTCGACAGTCTCGGCATCCTGCTTGCCGAACGGTGTGTGGGCCCAGCCGACGATCGCAGCGCTCATGGCGAAATCTCCCTTACTGTGCATTTACACGTTATCTTGGCAGCACCGGCCGATCCCGCAAGGCGGTATCCGCGCATGATCGGCGTGCGCAGATCGGCCGACGGCGTTCGGCTTCAGCACTAGCGTGCTTTCGCCACCCGCGCCAAGCGCGCCGCGGCGTCATCGCAGGGACAGCAGAAGCAGGAGGCCGACACCGCCGACGATCATCGCCATGCCCAGAATCTCGCGGCGGCTCGTGCCCTCCGCGAAGAGCCTGCGCGAGGCGATCTGCGCCAGCGGCACCTCGATCAGGCCGAGCGTGCGGACATTGGCCGCGCTGGTCAGCGAAAAGCCGATGAACCAGAACTGCGAGGCCGCGGCGCCGAGGAAGCCGGCCGAGAGCGAACGGCGCCAGTTGCGCAGGCTCAGCACCAGCGCCGGCCGATTGGCGATCAGCATGTAGAGCGTCAGCAGCACGGTCTGCATCGCGAGGCCGAGCACGAGGATGGTCGAGGCGCGTATCAGGAAGCTGCCCTCGGGCAGGGCCTGGATCGCGCCGCGAAAGCCAACGGCCGAAAGCGCGAAGCAGGCGCCGGAGACGATGCCGAGCAGCGCCGGGCGCATGCCGGCCCGCGTCAGCTTCTCGCCCGGTTTCCACGAGACGACGATGACCCCGGCCGTCGCGATGGCGATGGCGAGGAATTTCAAGGGGCTGAGCGGGTCGCCCAGCAGCAGCGCACCGAAGACCGCGACCTGGACGGGTTCGGTCTTGGTATAGGCCGTCGTCACGGCGAAGGAGCGCTCGCGCATCGCCGCCAGCATCAGCGCCGTCGCGGCAATCTGCGTGAGCGCCCCCCAGGCCGCGTAGCCCAGGACCGCGGGTCCGATCGCCGGCGGCAGCGTTCGCAGCGCGAGGCAGGCCGCGCCCAGAAATATCAGCGCGAAGGGCAGCCCGAACAGGAAGCGCACCTGCGTCGCACCGACGACGCCGATCACGTCGGTCAGCGAGCGCTGCGCCAGATTGCGCGCCGTCTGCAGCAGCGAGGCGAGGATCGTCGCCGGTATCCAGAGAAAGCCGATAGGCACGCCGATGAGCCCCGCAAATGGACAACGCAGCGTCGCTTCTGGACCGGAGCGGGCGGCTAGGCAAATCGCTGCGCTGAGGGTAGGTATGCATGCAGGTATGAATTGCTGGGCGGAGATCTGCGCCCGTCGTCTCGAAAATGCCGCATGCGTCGCGTTGAACCCTGCGCCGCCAAGCTCCGTTCAAGACAAGACAGGTTCAAGACCCGCCGATGATCGCATCCCGCCTCGCCGCCGCCTCGCTTGTCTTCGGCCTCGCCTTCACGGTGCCCGCCTTCGCTGGGGCCAGCCTCGTGGTCGATGCGGCCAGCGGCGAGGTCCTCTCCGCCGAGAACGCCACCCAGGCCTGGCGCCCGGCCTCCACCGCCAAGATGATGACGATCTATCTGGCGCTGAAGGCGGTGCGCGAGGGCCGCATCGGGCTGGAGACGGCCATCCCGGCCTCGAAACTGGCCGCCAGCCAGCCGCGCGTGAAGGTCTACATCAAGCCCGGGCAGGAAATCACGCTCGACAACGCCTTGCGGATCATGATGGTCAAATCGGCCAACGACATCGCCTATGTCGTGGCCGAGGGCGTCGGCGGCGACGTTCCGACCTTCGTCGGCATGATGAACGCCGAGGCCCAGCGCCTGGGCATGCGCGACACCCGCTTCATGAACCCGAACGGCTGGGACAACCCGGACCAGCAGGTCAGCGCCCGGGACCTCGCAGTGCTCGCCATGGCGCTGATACATGATTTCCCGGAATACTCCGGCTACTGGAACACCTCCGCCGTTCAGCTCGGCAAGCAGATCATCCACAACACCAACGGGCTGGTCGGCCGGTATCCCGGCATCGGCGGCATGAAGACCGGCTTCACCTGCGCCTCCGGCTTCAACGTGGTGGCGACGGCGAGCCGTGGCGGGCGCACGCTCATCGCGGTGGTGCTCGGCTCGCTCTCGGGCACCGAGCGCACGGTCAAGGCCGCGCAGCTCCTCGACGAAGGCTTCAGCCGCTGGGGCGGAATGGGCAGCAACGTCGCCGCGCTGGCGCCCAGCGGAACCCGCGCGCCCAACATCTGCGACGATGTCCGCCATCGCGGCGGCGGCGTCGCCCTCGCCGACGATGCCGATTCCAACGGTCCGATTTCCGGCACCGCGCCGCTCAGCGGCAATGAGCCGGATGGCGGCCGCTTCGCCACCGTGGCGCCCCAATCCGCCGCGCCGGTCGCCAGGCGCTCGCCGCGTGGCCGCATCGTACTCGGTCCGCGGGCCGAGACGGTGCCGGTGCAGGTGTCCTTCGGGCGCACCGCCGGCTCGGCCAGCGCGCCGCTCGCGGCCAATGTGGCGGCACAGCCCGCCTCCCGCGTGGCGCGCGGGGCCGCTCCGACCATCGAGCCGAGCGCTCCCGTCGCCGCCGGCCTGGTCGGCGGCGCCATCCCGCGCACCGCTTCGGCCAATGGCGCCATTCCGCGCGGCACCAGCGCTTTCGCGCCGGCCGGGGAGCCGGTCCAGCCGCCGAGCGATGCGTTCGAATCCGGGCCGATGCGCCTTCAGGGAGCCGTCCAGCCAGGCAAGGCGACGGCTGCGAGCCTGCGCCCCTCCGCCGCGGCGGGCATCAAGCCGGCGGCGAGGCCGAACGCCAAGGCGCAGCCAGCCAGGACGAAAGCCTTGAAGATTCCTCCCGCGAAACCCAAGCGGTCCGAGGCCGCCGCGAAGCCCAAACCCACGGCGAAAGCCAAGGGCAAGGGCGGCGACGCCTGAACAGCGTCGGAGGCCTGATTGGCAGAGGGGCGGACGAATGAAGGCGGGGGCCTGCTTCTCGCCTTTATGTCGGCGGCAGCCTTCGGCACCAATATAGTCAGCGCCCAGATCGCCGGCGCCGCCGGGCTCGGCGGCCCGCTGCTGGTGTTCTACCGCGTCCTCATCATGCTGGTGCTCGTGGGCGGCGTCGCGCTGCTCGCCGGTACCCGGCTCGCCCTCCTCCGGCACCAGCGCCGACCGGTGCTGTTGTTCGGCGTCACGACCGCGCTGGTCGGAATAGCCTATCTCTCCTCGGTCGCCTTCGTCCCGGTCTCGGTCGCGGCCGTCATCTTCTACACCTACCCCATGCTCATCGTCCTGGCCGAGCCGCTGCTGACGCGGAGCGCCTTCCGGGCCGACAGGCTCGCCGTGGCGCTGGTCGCCTTCCTCGGCATCGCGCTGGTGGTCGGGCCGGACCTGCGCGGGCTCGATCCACGCGGGCTGGCGCTGGCGGGGCTCGCCAGCGTGGCCGCCGCGGCCCAGTTCTTCGCCGCCTCCCGCTGCGCTGCGATCGCCACGATGCCGAAGCTGTTCTGGTCGCATGTCGTGATCCTGCCGGTTGCGCTCGCAATCGTGGTTCTGACCGGCGGTATCCTGCCGCCGCAAGCCTTCCTGCTCGCTCCCCTGGCGGTTGCCGTGACCTATGGCGGCTATCTGATCGGCTTCGTCCTTCAGATCCTGGCGCTGGCGCGCATCGCTCCAGGACCCGCCGGTCTCGCCTTCTGTGCCGAGCCGATCGTCGCCGTCGCGATCGCCGCCGTCGTCCTCGGCGAAAGGCTGGGCGCACTGCAATATGCCGGCGGCGGCCTTGTCATCGCGGCACTGACCGCTAATGTAATATTAGAACAAACGCGGCGACGTCCCCTGCCCGCCTGAGGCCTTTGAACGTGATGACCGGCGACCCCGCCCGCCCCGCCCCCATTCCCCTGACGCTGCTCACCGGCTTCCTCGGCGCCGGCAAGACGACCCTGCTCAACCGCCTGTTGAGGGACCCGGCCCTGGCCGACACCGTCGTGCTCATCAACGAGTTCGGCGAGGTCGGGCTCGACCATCTCATGGTCGAGGGCGTCGCGGACAACATGATTCTGCTCGAATCCGGCTGCCTGTGCTGCACCATCCGCGACGATCTGATCGTCACGCTGGAAGACCTGCTTCGCCGCCGCGACAATGGCCGTATCGGCGCGTTCTCCCGGCTCGTCATCGAGACGACAGGCCTTGCCGACCCCGCGCCGATCCTCAACGTCCTGATCAACCATCCCTATCTCGCCATGCGCTTCCGGCTCGACGGCGTCGTGACGCTGGTCGACGCGGTCAACGGGATGGCGACGCTCGACGCCCATGAGGAAGCGCGCCGGCAGGTCGTCGCCGCCGACCGGCTCGTGCTGACCAAGACGGATATCGCCGCACCCGAAAGCGTCGCGGCCCTGCGCTCCCGCCTGCTGGCGCTCAATCCCGGCATCGGGATCCTGCCACCGGATGCGGCGGCCTCGACGCTGCTGGGCGCCGGCCTCTACAATCTGGCACAGCGGCCCCACGCGCTGCGGCACTGGCTGGCGGAAGATGCCCTGCCGGGTCATCACGGCCACGCTCATCATGATCACCACCACCACGGCCATGAGCACCGTCACGGCCAGGCCGCGCACGACGTCAACCGCCACGACGCCGCGATCCGCGCCTTCGCGCTGACCGCCGAGCACCCGGTGGCGCAGCAGACCTTCGACCTGTTCTGGACGCTGCTGCGCTCGATCCACGGGCCGCGCCTGCTGCGGCTCAAAGGCCTCGTCCAGCTCGCCGACCAGCCGGAACGGCCGCTGCTGGTGCATGCCGTGCAGCAGATCCTGCATCCGCCGATCCGCCTCGACGCGTGGCCGGACAGCGACCGGCGCTCCCGCCTCGTCCTGATCGTCAAGGATGTCGAGGAGGAGACCGTCCAGCGGCTCTGGGCCGCCTTCCTCGGTCAGCAGGCCCGCACGGATGCCGTCCAGCCGGCCTGAGCGGGCCTTCAGGCCTCCGCGCGCAGCAGGCGGCGGATGATCTTGCCCGTCGTGGTCATGGGCAGCTCGTCGCGGAAAGCGATCTCGCGCGGGTATTCATGCGCCGCGAGCCGCGCCCGGACGAAATTCTGCAACTCCGAGACGAGGGCGGAGGAGGCACTGCGACCCGGCTTGAGCACCACGAAGGCCTTGACGATCTCGGTGCGCAGCGCATCGGGCTTGCCGACCGCCGCCGCCAGCGCCACGGCCGGATGCCGGAGCAGGCAATCCTCGATCTCGCCCGGCCCGATCCGATAGCCGGAGGAGGTGATGACGTCGTCGTCGCGGCCGATGAAGCGGAAATACCCGTCTTCGTCCTGCACACCCTCGTCGCCGGTCGTCATCCAGTCGCCGATGAATTTTGCCGCCGTGGCGGCCGGGTTGTTCCAGTAGCCGAGGAACATCACCGGGTCGGGCCGGCGCACCGCGATCTGACCCTCTTCGCCGGCAGCGCAGACCGTACCATCCGTCCGGATGATCGCCACCTCATGCCCCGGCACCGCCTTGCCGATCGCCCCCGGCCGGCTGACGCCGAGCGCGGCACTCGAGGCCAGCACGAGATTGCATTCGGTCTGGCCATAGGCCTCGTTGATGGTCAGGCCGAGCGCCTCGCGACCCCATTCCAGGGTCTCGGCGCCGAGCGCCTCGCCCGCGGCGGCGACCGTCCTGAGGTTCAGCTTGAAGCGCCCCTGTGGACTGCCGGCGCCACGCAGCATCCGGAGCGCGGTCGGTGGCACGAAGGCGTTACGGATACCGAGGTCCTGCATCAGCCGATAGGCTTCGTCCGGCTCGAAGCGCGTCACCGGCCGCGCCACCACCGCGACGCCGAAATGCAGCGCCGGGAGCAGCATGTTGAGCAGCCCGCCGGCCCAGGCCCAGTCCGCCGGCGTCCAGGCGAGATCGCCCGGTCGCGGCATGAACTCGTGCGGCATCTGCACGCCCGGCAGATGGCCCGGCAGCACGCGGTGGCCATGCAGGGCCCCCTTCGGATTGCCGGTCGTCCCAGAGGTGTAGATCATCAGCGCCGGATCGTCGGGCGTCGTATCGAGGGGCGTGAACTGCGGGCTCGCGCCGGCGAGCAATGCCTCCCAATCCTCGGTGCTGCCATCGCGGCCATCGGTCGAGATGGTGAGCGCCAGATCGGGCAAGGGCTCGCGAATCTGGCGCAGCTTCGCCAGCCCGGCCTCATTCGTCACGACGACCTTGGCGCCCGAATCCGCCAGCCGGTAGGCCAGCGCGTCGACGCCGAACAACGCCGCCAGCGGCACCGCGATGGCGCCGAGCTTGTAGGCTGCGAGATGGGCCGTCAGGACGGCACGTCCCTGCGGCAGCAGAATCGCGATGCGGTCTCCCCGCGTGACGCCGCGGGCCTGCAGCGCATTGGCGAGCCGGTTCGAATGCTCGCGGAACCAGCCATAGCTGACAGGCGCGACCTGCCAGTCTTTCGAGACCTCGATGATGGCCGGACGCTCCGGCTCGGCGCGCGCCCAGCGGTCGCAGACGTCTACGGCGATGTTGTAGCGATCGGGGATTCGCCAGCGGAAGGCATCGCGAAGGCGGGCATGGTCAGGCTGGTCGGGCAGATGCAACGAACCGGGATCCGGTGAAAAAGGCGCCGCAAGATAGGCACCTCTCCCGGCGCTGTCACCACCGGATCGGCCAGGCGGGACTGCGTGTGGCGCTTGTCAGAACAGCCGTTCGTCCATGGCCGGAAGATAGGCGTCGGTAAAGCTGTCCGCAGCACGCCCCCTGTCCTTGAAGGGCTGCGCCAGCGCGAGCTGGTCCAGGGCCTGCCCCCAGCGCACGGGATCGACCGCGCCGATTCCGTGCTGCCTGACATGGGGCGTCAGGACGTTCTGCTCCAGCGTCAGGACGAGTCGTTCGCGCTCGACGGCCGGCTGGGCATTCTCGGCCCGTCGGACGATCAACTGCACACCGAACTCGGGATCCGCGGCGACGTCCCGGATCCCGCGCAGGATCGCGCGCAGCAACCCCCGCACCGCACCCGGCTCGCTGGCCGCGAACTTCGCCGAGACCATGACGGCATGGCCGTAGAGCAGCAGCCCGTGATCGGCCATCGACATCTCAACGAGGTCGTCGGCGGGCACGCCGCGTGCCTTCAGGCTGGGAAGCGAGGATGGGCCATAGCCGAAGAAGCCGTCGACCTCGCCCGAGCCCAGCATCGGCTCGCGAACGGCGAAACCGATGTTCTCGAGCTTCACCTTGCCTTCGTCGATCCGGTTCAGCTTGCTGAAGATCGGCCACTGCGCGAAGGCGGCATCGCCCGCGGGGGCGCCGAGCCTCCGCCCCTCGAGGCTTGCAGGCAGCGGGGTTATCCCGCGGCTGCGTCGCCCGATGATCGCGAAAGGCGCCCGGTCGTGGACGATCATCACCGCCTTTGGGTCCTGCCCGGCATTCGCATCGCGGAAGCGGATCAGCGCATTGATATCGCCGAACGCGGCCTCGAAATCGCCCGAGGCCAGTTGAGCGGGAGCCTGGCGCGATCCGTTGATCGTCTCGAAGCGCACCTCCAGCCCCTCATCGCGGAAATGGCCCTTCTCCTGGGCGGCAAGCAGCAATGCCGTCGGCCCCTCGATGCGCCAGTCCAGCAGAAAGCGGATCGGCGCGGCCGCCCGCACCTCTCGGCTGGCCAGGCCCGATGCGGCGGCGCCGGCCCACGCGATGAAGGCGCGGCGCGAGAGCGGAACGAGTACGCGACGCGAAAGCACCGGCATCTGAACCTCGAAAACTCCCCTGGAGACACCGGCCCGGCCCATCTCGCCGACCCCGAGCTGCTTCCGAAAGCATCCTGACATCACAACGCGTTGAAATCACGTCAACATCGCCACGACTTTCGACATGCCCGTCAGAGCGGCAGCGCACCGTCCGTCTTGACCTCCTCCATGACGGCATAGGTGCGTGTCTCGCGCACTGCCGGCAGGGCCAGCAGGACCTCGCCGAGGAAGTGGCGGTAAGCGTTCATGTCGGCCACACGAGTCTTGACGAGATAGTCGAAGCCACCGGCGACCATATGGCATTCCAGCACCTCCGGCGCTCGCTTCACCGCCGCCGCGAAACGCTCAAAAGCATCAGGCGTCGTCTTGTCGAGATAGACCTCGACGAACACGAGGAGGTGCAATCCCAGCTTCGCCGGATCGAGCGTGGCGCGATAGCCCGTGATGTATCCGTCCCGCGTCAGTCGCTTCAGCCGCTCCCCCGTGGCGGTCGGGGACAAGCCGACCTTCTCGGCCAGCTCCACCCCCGCGATCCGGCCATCGGCCTGCAGCAGCGACAGGATGCGGCGATCCGTACGGTCAATCATGATAAATCTCTATCGATATCGATTTTTATAGAGAAATGTAAACCAGCAACGCCAGCAATGCCAATTGATATCCGGCAAGACTGCGACCATCCTTCAGATATCACCGATCGCCTTGCCGGAGCCTGTTCATGGCAACCCCCACCCTCCCGCCCTTCCGCGCGCCTTATGCCGAGGATGACGGCACCATCGCCGGCCGGCTGCTCGCGGGCAGCCGCCGTGATCCGGCCGCCAAGGCCCGGATCGATGCGCGCGCCACCGGACTGATCGAGGCGATCCGCACTCGCAAGGCCGGTCTGGGCGGCATCGAGGAGCTGCTGCGGGAATATTCGCTCTCGACCAAGGAGGGCCTCGCCCTGATGGTCCTGGCGGAAGCGCTGTTGCGCGTGCCCGACGCCGCCACCGCCGACCGGCTGATCGAGGACAAGCTCGGCCAGGGCGATTTCGCTCATCATGAAGCCAAGTCGGATGCGTTCCTGGTGTCCGCCTCGGCCTGGGCGCTCGGCATCACTGCGCGCGTCATCCAGCCGGGCGAGACGCCGACAGGCATCGTCAGCAGCCTGGCCAAGCGCCTGGGCGTCCCGACCGTGCGCACCGCGACACGTCAGGCCATGCGCGTGATGGGCAATCACTTCGTCCTTGGCCAGACCATCGAGGAGGCGCTGAAGCGTGCCCGCTCCGGCACGGGCAAGCTCTATCGCTACTCCTTCGACATGCTGGGCGAGGGCGCGCGCACGCAGGCCGATGCCGACCGCTACTTCACCTCCTATACCGCTGCGATCGACGCGATCGGCCGCTCGGCTGGCAACGACCGATTGCCGAACCGCCCGGGGATCTCGGTCAAGCTCTCGGCGCTGCACCCACGTTACGAGGCGACGAGCCATGAGCGGGTGATGACCGAGCTGGTGCCGAAGGCGATCGCGCTCGCCCGCCAGGCCAAGAGCTACGATCTCAACTTCACCATCGATGCCGAGGAGGCGGACCGGCTCGAACTCTCGCTCGATGTGATCGATGCCGTCTTCGCCGACACCTCGCTCGACGGCTGGGACGGCTTCGGCCTTGCCATTCAGGCGTATCAGAAGCGCGCCTCGGCGGTGATCGACCATATGGGTCGGCTAGCCGAGATGCATAACCGGCGCATGATGGTGCGACTGGTCAAGGGCGCCTATTGGGACACTGAGCTCAAGCGCGCCCAGGAGCGCGGCCTGCCCGACTATCCGGTCTTCACCCGCAAGGCGATGACCGACCTGAACTACGAGGCCTGCGCCGCCCAGCTCCTGAAGCTCAGGCCCCGCATCATCCCGCAATTCGCCACGCACAACGCGCTGACCGTCGCGACCGTGGCCGAGATGGCGGGCAATGCCGAAGGCTTCGAGTTCCAGCGCCTGCACGGCATGGGCGAGGCGCTCTACGAGAAGCTGCTGCGCGAGAACGACGGCTATGCCTGCCGCACCTATGCGCCGGTCGGAGGGCATCAGGACCTGCTTGCCTATCTCGTGCGGCGCCTGCTCGAGAATGGCGCCAACTCCTCCTTCGTCAGCGCCTCGGGGGACCCCGACGTGCCGGTTTCACAGCTCTTGCTCGCCCCCGCCGACATCATCGGCAGCCCCAGTGCCGCCCGCCATCGCCGCATTCCGCTTCCGGCCGATCTCTACGGCCCCTCGCGCAAGAACTCGGCCGGCACCGAGCTCGGCCATGAGGAGAGCCTCGATAGCCTGCTGAAGGAGATCGCCGCCGCCGGCAGCTTTCCGGATGCCGCGCCGATCATCGATGGAAAGCCCCAGCCCGGTGTCGCCCGCGAGGTGCGCTCCCCGATCGACGGCAAACCGATCGGCAAGGCGATCGAGGCCGACGCGGCAACGGCCGAGCGCGCCATGGCAGCGGCCGCAAAGGGCTTCCGCGCCTGGAGCGAGACGCCCGCCCGCATCCGCGCGGCGGCCCTGCGGAAGGCCGCCGACCTGATGGAGGCCCGTCGCGGCCTCTTGATCGCGCTGCTGCAAAGCGAAGCCGGCAAGACCATCGACGATGCGATCTCCGAAGTGCGCGAGGCGGTCGATTTCTGTCGCTACTATGCCGCCCAGGCGGAGGAGCACTTCGCCGCGCCGACCGTTCTGCCCGGCCCGACCGGCGAGGAGAACCGGCTGGTGCTGCGCGGTCGCGGCGCCTTTGTCTGCATCGCGCCCTGGAACTTTCCGCTCGCGATCTTCGCCGGACAGGTCGTGGCCGCGCTTGTGGCGGGCAACAGCGTCGTCGCCAAGCCCGCCCCGCAGACGCCGCTCATCGCCGCCGTCACCGTCAGGATCCTTCACGAGGCCGGCGTGCCGGCCACGGCGCTCCATCTCGTGCCCGGCGGCACCGAGGCGGGCGCGGCCCTCGTCGCGCATAAGGACGTGGCCGGCGTCGCCTTCACCGGCTCGACCGCCACCGCGCGCGGCATCAACCGGGCGCTCGCCGCCAAGGACGGGCCGATCGTACCGCTGATCGCCGAGACCGGCGGCCTCAACGCCATGATCGTCGATGCGACCGCGCTGCCCGAGCAGGTCAGTGACGACGTCGTGATGTCGGCCTTCCGCTCGGCCGGCCAGCGCTGCTCGGCCCTGCGCCTTCTGGTGGTGCAGGACGACGTCGCCGACAAGATGATCGAGATGATCGAGGGTGCGACCAGGGAGTTGAAGCTCGGCGATCCGCGCCGTCTCGACACTCATATCGGCCCGGTGATCGACGCCGCCGCCAAGCAGCGCCTGGACGGTCATCTCGCCGCCATGCGTCAGCAGGGCCGTGTTGCCTGGGCCGGGCAGGTGCCCGATCTCGGCGGCACCTTCGTGGCGCCGCATATCGTCAGGCTCGATCGGGTGAGCGACCTCACCGCCGAGCATTTCGGCCCCGTCCTTCATGTCGTGCGCTGGAAGGCTGGCGAGCTCGACAAGGTCATCGCCGCGATCGACGCCACCGGCTACGGCCTGACGCTCGGCGTCCACTCCCGCATCGAGGCGACGGTGGAACGTGTCGTCGAACGCCTCTCGGCCGGCAATGTCTACGTCAACCGCAACATCATCGGCGCGGTGGTCGGCGTGCAGCCCTTCGGCGGTCACGGGCTCTCCGGGACCGGCCCGAAGGCCGGTGGCCCGCATTACCTGACGCGCTTCGCCACCGAGCAGACGGTGACGATCAACACGGCTGCGGCCGGCGGCAACGCCAGCCTGATCGCGATGGGCGAATGATCGGAGGGGCCATGCAGCCCCTCCTCTTCCGTCGCCCGGCACGGATGAAGAACTTCAGGCGGCGCGATAGCGCGCCAGCCAATGTGCGTAGGGCGGCGGCAAGGTCGCCCAGGCCGGGTTCTCGACGCCGAGCGCCTGTGCCGCAGCATAAGGCCAGTGCGGATTGGCCAGCAGCGGCCGGCCGAGCGTCACGAGGTCGACCTTGCCTTCCCGCACCAGCGCATCGGCCTGCTCGGGCTGGCTGATGTACCAGCTCGTCGAGGCCGGCAGGCCGGCTTCGCGGCGCACCCGCTCGGCGATGGGCGCCAGGAAAGCCGGACCCCACGGGATCTTCGCCTCGTTGGTCGAGAAGCCGACGCTCACGTCGATGAAGTCGAGCCCCTCCTCCTTGAAGCGCTTCACCAGTTCGATCGCCTCGGCCAGTGTTTCCTCGTCGCGCCCGTCATACTCGATCACGCCGAGCCGGGCGGAGAGCGGCCGGTTCGCCGGCCAGACCTTGCGCACGGCCGCCAGCGTCTCGATCAGGAAGCGGCTGCGGTTCTCGAAGCTGCCGCCATAGGCGTCCTCGCGCCTGTTGGCATGCCGCGACAGGAAGCTTTGCGCGAGATAGCCATGGGCGAAGTGCAGCTTCAGCCACTGGATGCCGATGTCGCGGGCACGCTCGGCCGCCGCGACGAAATCGCCGCGCACGCGCTCGATATCGGCCATGGTCATCGCGCGCGGCACGCGCGGAAGCCCGCCGCCCTGCGCGACCGCAGAAGGCGCGATCGTTTCCCAGCCGCGCTCGTCATTGGCCGGGATATGGTCGTCGCCCTCCCAGGGCAGGTTGGCGCTGGCCTTGCGCCCGGCATGGCCGATCTGGATGCCGGAGACCGCACCGGCCTTGCGCATCTCCGCGACGATCGGCGCCAGCGCCTGCGCCTGTCCGTCGTTCCACAGCCCGAGGCAGCCGGGCGTGATCCGCCCTTCCGGAGAGACTCCGGTCGCCTCGATCACCACCAGCCCGGCACCGCCGCGCGCCAGCCCGGCAAGATGCGCCCGGTGCCATTCATTCGCGACGCCGTCCTGCGCCATGTACTGGCACATCGGCGAGGCGATGATGCGATTGCGAAGGGTGATGTCCTTCAGGCTGAAGGGATCGAACAGGCCCGGCATGATGCGGCTCCGTGCAAATGAGTTTTGATGCTTCGATAGTTCGATATTTTTCGAACTTTGGCAAGTTCAAACCTTTGTGATAGGCTGCGTCCATGCGCCATGCCCGCCTGCCCGCCTCTGAAGAAATCGCGCTCGAAGACGTCTTCCACGCGTTGAGCGACCCGTTCCGACTGGAAGTCGTTCGCCGGCTCGCGACCGAGGGCGAGCAAAGCTGCCAGGCACTGGAGGGCGACCGGCCGAAATCCAGCGTTTCCCATCATTTCCGCGTGCTGCGCGAGGCCGGGTTGATCCGTACCCGCAACGAGGGCGTGACGCGGATGAACGCGTTGCGGCGGGACGATATCGAGCAGCGCTTCCCGGGCCTGCTCGCCTGCGTCGCGCCCAGGCGCGACGACTGAGCTCCCTTTTCCGATCCGTTCGGCACCGCCCGATGCTCGCGCCATGAGCCTCCCCTATCGTCCCAATGTCGGCATCGCCCTGTTCAATGCGCAGGGCCTCGTTTTCGCCGGCCGCTCGCACAGCGCCGGCCCCGAGATCGTCCTGCCGGGCTTCGACTGGCAGATGCCCCAGGGCGGTATCGACCCCGATGAGGACATCGACGCCGCCGCCCGCCGCGAACTGGAGGAGGAGACGGGAGTGACGCAAACCGAACTGCTTGCCGTGACCGGCGAATGGTGGAGCTACGATTTTCCACCCTATGACGGCCCGCCGCACAAGCTCTCGGCGTTCCGGGGCCAGCGTCAACGCTGGGTCGCGTACCGCTTCACCGGCGACGACGCGGCGATGGATATCGCCAAGCCCAATGGCGACGAGCCGCCCGAGTTCAGCGAATGGCGCTGGCGGCCGCTTGCCGAGATGCCTCGGCTGGTCGTGCCGTTCAAACGGCCGGTCTACGAGAAGGTGGTGCAGGCCTTCGCGGCATTCGCGGCGCCTTGAGCCGATAGCGCGCCATCAGCGCGCGCAGCGGGGCGCAGGCCCGAAAGCCCCGTGCGGAATGGAGCGCCGCTTCATCCGGAGTGCTCCGGTCAAACCCGGATATGATGACCGGCTGGCTATACCAACGAAAAAGGGCCGCACATGCGGCCCTTGTGCATTCCGAAGCTCAGGCGCAGATCACGCCGCCTTGCGCTGCTCGAAGACGTGCTTGAACTCGCGCAGCTGCACCAAGGTCTCGTGCAGTCGCTTCTTGTCCTCTTCCGTGTGGGCGCCGGCAATGCGCGTCTCGACGGTCAGGATCTCGGCGTCGAGCACGCCGGTGTCGACATCCTCGAGGAACTTGCCCTGCTCGGCCAGGATCGTCGTCGTCTCGTGGTTGACCTCGACGAGGCCGCCATTGACGAAGAATTCCTTGCCGTTGCTCTCGGTGGTCTGGACGAAGACAATGCCGGTCTTGAGCGTCGCGACGAGCGGCGCATGGCCGGCGAGCACGGTCATCTCGCCCTCGACGGAGGGGACGATGACGCTGACGACATCGCCCGAGAACAGGATGCGCTCCGGCGAGACGAGTTCGAACTTGAAGGTGGCCATCGTTTCATTCTCCCCGGCTCGTCATGGCCGGGTCTGACCCGGCCATCTCGGAAACCAGCGGTTTCTGGTCATGAGATCCCCGGGACGAGCCCGGGGATGACGCATACCGCAGCTTACGCGGCCTCGGCGGCCAGGCGCTGGGCCTTCTCGACGGCTTCCTCGATCGAGCCGACCATGTAGAAGGCCGCCTCCGGCAGGTGGTCGTACTTGCCCTCGACCAGACCCTTGAAGCCCTTGATCGTGTCCTCGAGCGAGACGAGCTTGCCGGGCGAGCCGGTGAAGACTTCCGCGACGTGGAAGGGCTGCGACAGGAAGCGCTCGATCTTGCGGGCGCGGGCGACCGTCATCTTGTCGTCTTCCGAGAGCTCATCCATGCCCAGGATTGCGATGATGTCCTGCAGCGCCTTGTAGCGCTGGAGCACCTGCTGGACCTGGCGGGCTACCGCGTAGTGCTCCTCGCCGACGATGTCGGCCGAGAGCATGCGCGAGGTCGAGTCGAGCGGGTCGACCGCCGGATAGATGCCCTTTTCCGCGATCGAGCGCGACAGCACGGTCGTGGCGTCAAGGTGGGCGAAGGAGGTCGCCGGCGCCGGGTCGGTCAGGTCGTCCGCCGGCACGTAGATCGCCTGCACCGAGGTGATCGAGCCCTTGGTCGTGGTGGTGATGCGCTCCTGCAGGTTGCCCATGTCGGTGGCGAGCGTCGGCTGATAGCCCACCGCCGAAGGAATGCGGCCGAGCAGCGCCGACACTTCCGAGCCTGCCTGGGTGAAGCGGAAGATGTTGTCGACGAAGAACAGCACGTCCTGACCCTGGTCGCGGAAGTGCTCGGCGACGGTGAGGCCCGAAAGCGCGACACGCATACGGGCGCCCGGGGGCTCGTTCATCTGGCCATAGACGAGGGCGCACTTGGAGCCGGCGGTCGAGCCGTTGTTCTCCTTCGGGTCCTTGTTGACGTTCGACTCGATCATCTCGTGATAGAGGTCGTTGCCTTCACGGGTGCGCTCGCCGACGCCGGCGAACACCGAGTAGCCGCCATGGGCCTTCGCGACGTTGTTGATCAGCTCCATGATCAGCACGGTCTTGCCGACGCCGGCGCCGCCGAACAGGCCGATCTTGCCGCCCTTGGCGTAGGGAGCCAGCAGGTCGACCACCTTGATGCCGGTGACGAGGATCTGCGCCTCGGTCGACTGCTCCGAATAGGCAGGGGCCGGCTGGTGGATGCCGCGGGTCGTGGTGGTCAGGATCGGGCCGGCTTCGTCGACCGGCTCGCCGATGACGTTCATGATGCGGCCGAGGCACTCGTCGCCGACCGGCACGGCGATCGGGGCGCCGGTATCGGTCACCGACTGGCCGCGAACCAGACCTTCGGTCGAGTCCATCGCGATGGTGCGCACCGTGTTCTCGCCGAGATGCTGCGCAACCTCGAGGACGAGGCGGTTGCCGAGGTTCTCGGTCTCCAGCGCGTTCAGAATCTCCGGCAGGGCGCCATCGAACTGCACGTCGACGACGGCGCCGATGACCTGGGCAACGCGGCCGGTGCCGGTGTTGGCGGGCTTCTCGGCGGTCTTCTTGGTGGTCTTGGTAGCGGCTTTGGCCATGGCGGAACCTCGGGACTAGCGCATTCGGATGTTTCGGCAGCCGGCGGCTTGCGCCACCGGCGAAGGCTGGGCGGTTAGAGCGCTTCCGCGCCGGAGATGATCTCGATCAGTTCCTTCGTGATCATCGCCTGGCGCGAGCGGTTGTAGAGCGTGGTCTGCTTCTTGATCATCTCGCCGGCGTTACGCGTGGCGGAATCCATCGCCGACATGCGCGCGCCCTGCTCGGAAGCGGCATTTTCCAGCAGCCCGCGCAGGATTTGGACGGTCAGGTTGCGCGGCAGCAGCGTCTCGAGGATCTCGCCCTCGTCCGGCTCGTAGTCGTAGACGGCTTCGGTCTGCTTCGTCCCTTCCGGGATCTCGGCCGGGATGATGCGCTGTGCCGTCGGGATCTGCGCGATCACCGAGCGGAACTTCGAGAAGAACAGCGTCGCAACGTCGAACTCGCCGTTGTTGAAGCGGGTCAGGATGTTCTGGGCGATGGCCTCGGCGTTGACGAAGCCGACCTGCTTGAACTCGCGCAGGTCGATGAACTCGATGATGTCGCTGGCGAACTGGCGACGCAGGATATCGTAGCCCTTCTTGCCGACGCAGATGATCTTGACGGTCTTGCCCTCGGCCTTCAGCGCCAATGCCTTGTCGCGGGCGAGGCGGGCGATCGAGGAGTTGAAGGCGCCGCACAGGCCGCGCTCGGCGGTCAGCACCAGCAGCAGCTGCACCTTGTCCGAGCCTGTGCCGGCGATCAGACGCGGGGCGCTCGAACCGGACACGCCGGAAGCGAGATTCGCCAGCACCGTTTCCATGCGTTCGGCATAGGGACGTGCGGCCTCGGCGGCCATCTGCGCCCGGCGCAGCTTCGCAGCCGCGACCATCTGCATGGCCTTGGTGATCTTCTGCGTCGCCTTCACCGAGGCGATGCGGTTTCTAAGATCCTTCAAAGAAGGCATGTGGCGCTCTCACCCCGTCATGGTCGACCGCGTCGACCATCCACGTCTTGAACCTAGATCTCATCACCCACGCACGCCGCCTTCGCGGCGAAAACGTGGATGGCCGGGCCGAGCCCGGCCATGACACCTGCAGATCAGGCGAAGGACTTCGCGAAGCCCTCGACGATCTCCTTCAGCTTCGCCGCATTGGCGTCCGAGAGATCCTTGGACGAGCCGATCTCGTCGAGGAGGTCGGCATGCTTCGAACGGACCAGAGCCAGCAGGCCGTCCTCGAAGGCACGAACCTTGTTGACCGGCAGCGGGTCGAGATAGCCGTTCACGCCGGCATAGATCACGACGACCTGCTCTTCCATCTTCAGCGGCGAGAACTGCGGCTGCTTGAGCAGCTCGGTCAGGCGGGCGCCGCGATTGAGCAGGCGCTGCGTGACCGCGTCGAGGTCCGAGCCGAACTGGGCGAAGGCGGCCATCTCGCGATACTGGGCGAGCTCGCCCTTGATCTTGCCGGCGACCTTCTTCGTCGCCTTGGTCTGCGCCGACGAACCGACGCGCGACACCGACAGGCCGACGTTCACCGCCGGGCGGATGCCCTGGTAGAACAGGTCCGTCTCCAGGAAGATCTGGCCGTCGGTGATCGAGATCACGTTGGTCGGGATGTAGGCGGACACGTCGTTCGCCTGCGTCTCGATGACCGGCAGCGCCGTCAGCGAGCCGAGGCCGGCGGCCTCGCCCATCTTCGCCGCGCGCTCGAGCAGGCGGGAGTGGAGATAGAACACGTC
Organism: Allobosea sp. 67-29; assembly: GCF_001898115.1. Lineage (GTDB taxonomy): Bacteria > Pseudomonadota > Alphaproteobacteria > Rhizobiales > Beijerinckiaceae > Allobosea. The sequence goes on from NZ_MKSQ01000026.1 coordinate 443,284, forward strand.
GCCCGGATAGGCCTCGCGGCCCGGCGGGCGGCGCAGCAGCAGGGACATCTGGCGGTAGGCGACGGCCTGCTTCGACAGGTCGTCATAGATGATCACGGCGTGCATGCCGTTGTCGCGGAAGAACTCGCCCATGGCGCAGCCGGCGAAGGGCGCCAGGAACTGCATCGGGGCGGCATCCGAGGCGGTGGCCGCGACGACGATCGAGTACTCCAGAGCGCCACGCTCCTCGAGCACCTTCACGAACTGGGCGACAGTCGAGCGCTTCTGGCCCACGGCGACGTACACGCAGTAGAGCTTCTGGCTCTCCGGGGCGCCTTCCGCGTTCAGCGACTTCTGATTGAGAATCGTGTCGAGCGCGACGGCGGTCTTGCCGGTCTGGCGGTCGCCGATGATGAGCTCGCGCTGGCCGCGGCCGATCGGGATCAGGGCGTCGATCGCCTTGAGGCCGGTCGCCATGGGCTCGTGCACCGACTTGCGCGGGATGATGCCGGGCGCCTTGACGTCGACGCGGGCGCGGGTCTTGGCCTTGATCGGGCCCTTTCCGTCGATCGGGTTGCCGAGCGCGTCGACGACGCGGCCGAGCAGCTCCTTGCCGACGGGAACGTCGACGATGGCGCCGGTGCGCTTGACGGTCTGGCCTTCCTTGATCTCGCGGTCGGAGCCGAAGATCACGACGCCGACATTGTCGCTCTCGAGGTTGAGCGCCATGCCGCGCACGCCGGATTCGAATTCGACCATCTCGCCGGCCTGGACCTTGTCGAGGCCATAGACGCGGGCGATGCCGTCACCGACGGAGAGAACCTGACCGACCTCGGTGACGGAAGCTTCGGAGCCGAAGTTCGAAATCTGGGCCTTCAGGATGGCGGAGATTTCAGCGGGGCGGATGTCCATCAGCCGACCTCTTTCATGGCAAGACGAATTGAATTGAGCTTGGTTTTCAGCGAGGCGTCGACCATGCGGGAGCCCATCTTGACGACGAGCCCGCCGATCAGCGCCGGGTCGACCTTGACGAGCAGGTCGACATCCTTGCCGGCGACGCCCTTCAGCGCCGCGCGGATCTCGTCGACGCGCTTGGCCGTGGGCTCCTCGGCGACCGTCACCTCGGCGGAGACGATGCCCTTGGCCTCGGCGACCAGGCGCTTGTAGCCTGCGATCATGCCCGGCAGCGCGAAGAGACGGCGCTTGCTGGCGACGAGGCCGATGAAATTGGCGGCGATACCGGTGATGCCGGCCTTTTCGAGCACGGCCTTGATCGCGGCGACCTGCTCCTCGGCGGTGAAGGCCGGGCTCTCGATCAGGCGGTTGAGGTCGGCGCTCTCGGCAAGCAGGCCATTGAAGGAATCGAGGGCGGCGGCAACGGTGTCGACGGCACCGTTCTCCTCAGCCAGCTCGAACAGAGCGGTGGCATAGCGCTGAGCTACGCCCGACACCAATGTCCCCTGCGATCCGCCTTCAGCCACGCTTCCCGTCTCTCGTTTCAAGGAACCGCACCGGCGACCTTCCTGGAAGAAGGTGGAGTGCATGGTCCCGGCGCTGCGAGTATCATTCGCGCAAAGCCGGCTAGACGACTTCGCGACCGAAATGTGGCGGTGCACTAGCATGCGGTTCCGGGGCACGCAATCGCTGATTGGGCGATGGAAGTGGCGATTTCGCCACGGCTTTCCGCAATTCGATGGAATCTAGAGGAAGCTTTGCGGATCGACGTCGACGGCGACCCTGACCGAGCCCTTGGCCTTGGGTCCGCGCTTCAACCAGCCCCGCAGATAGTCCTGCAGATTGACCTCGCGCGTCGTCCTGACGATCAGACGCATGCGATGGCGCCCGCGCAGCACCGCCAGCGGCGCTTCCGCCGGCCCGAGCACCACGATTCCGTCGCCCGCCTCCGCACAGCGCGCCAGCGCACGCGCATGCGCTTCAGCCTCCGATTGGCTGTTGGCCGAGACGATCAGCGCGGCGAGCCGGCCGAAGGGAGGCAGCCCCGCCGCCTCGCGCGAGGCCTCCTCTGCGGCATAAAACCGCTCCGGGTCTCCTGAGACCAACGCCTTCAGCACCGGATGCTCGGGATCATGCGTCTGAAGCAGGGCCCGGCCGGGCTTCTCGCCCCGTCCCGCGCGGCCGGTCACCTGGCGGAGCGCCTGGAAGGTCCGCTCGGCCGCGCGTGGATCGCCCGACGTGAGGCCGAGATCGGCATCGATCACCCCGACCAGCGTCATTCCCGGGAAATTATGGCCCTTGGCGACGAGCTGCGTGCCGATGACGATGTCAAACTCGCCCTCGGCCACCGCCATCAGTTCCTGCTTCAGCCTTTCGGTGCCTCCCGGAAAATCGCTGGAGAGCACGATCGCGCGCGCCTGTGGAAAAAGCGTCGCCACCTCCTCGGCCAGCCGCTCCACGCCCGGCCCGCACGCGATCAGGCTCTCGGGGGAATGGCATTGCGGGCACTCATGCGGCCGCCGCTCGACATGGCCGCAATGATGACAGATCAGCGCGCGCCGGAAGCGGTGGTCGACCAGCCATGCCGTGCAGTTCGGGCATTGGAAGCGGTGGCCGCAGTCCCGGCAAAGCGTCAGCGGTGCATAGCCGCGCCGGTTGAGGAAGAGCAGCGACTGCTCCTTGGCCTCGAGATTGACCTCGACCGCCTTGACCAGCGCGCCCGAGAGCCAGCGCCCGCGCTCCGGCTTGTCGCGGCGCAGGTCCACCAGCCCGAGCTTCGGCAACTCGCGCCCGCCGAAGCGCTCCGGCAGCTTCAGATGGGCGTAGCGCCCGCGCTCGGCATTGACGCGGGTTTCGAGCGAGGGTGTGGCGGAAGCGAGCACCACCGGCGCATTCTCGATGCGCCCCCGAACCACCGCCATGTCGCGCGCATGATAGGAGACGCCGTCCTCCTGCTTGTAGGCGCTCTCATGCTCCTCATCGACGACGATCAGGCCGAGATCCCTGTACGGCAGGAACAGGGCCGAGCGGGCGCCGGCCACGACCTTCGCCTCGCCAGTCGCGATCGCCGCCTGCAGGCGCTCGCGTCGGCGCCCGGTCACGGCCGAATGCCAGAGCCCCGGCCGCACGCCGAAGCGCGCCTCGAAGCGGTCGATGAACTGCGCGGTCAGCGCGATCTCCGGCATCAGGATCAGGCTCTGCCGGCCGAGCCTGATCGCCGCCGCCACCGCCTCGAAATAGACCTCGGTCTTGCCTGAACCGGTGACGCCTTCGAGCAGCGAAACGCCGAACGCCCTCGCCTGCACGGACGCGACCAGCGCCTGCGCGACCTCCGCTTGCCCTTCCGAAAGCTCCGGCACCGCATGGTCTGGATCGGGCACGGCCGCGATCGCCTCGCGCGGCATCGGCTCGACGATGAAGGTGCCGGCGTCGACCAGGGAATCGATCACCGCCGCGCTGACCGAGGCCGCCTCCGCCAGAGCCGATTTCGCGATCAGCAGCCCGCCCTCAGCCGCCGCAATGGCCCGCGCTCTCGCGGGGGTCATCCGTCCCGGCGGCGGGCCGGCAAGCCTGACGCCGAGCTTCGGACGTTCGGGCGTATCGTCCGGCTGCCTGCGCAGGGCCAGCGCCAGCACGGACCCTTTGGGCGCGAGCGTGTACCAGGCGACCCAGTCGACGAGCTTGCGCAGCGCCGGATCGAGCGGCGGCATGTCGTATTTGCCGGTGACCTTCTTGAGGTTGCCGCCGCGTCCGTTGCCCACGTCCCAGACCACGCCGACCGTCTCGCGCGGTCCGAGCGGCACCTGCACGACATCGCCTGGCTTGAGGACGAGCCCGGCCGGAACGGCGTAGCTGTAGGCCTGGTCGAGTCCGAGCGGGATCAGCACGTCCACCGTGCCGCCTGCGATCATGTCCGCGGTTTCGTCCATGCCGCGTGTCTAGCACCGATTCGGCTGGTGTTAAGGCAGGAGCGTCATGCTTCGCGCATGAACGATTTCGACTCCTTCCGGCGGGACTGGCTCGCGCATCTGGCAGCCGAGCGGCGCCTCTCGCCCAAGACGCTGGAGGCCTATGCACGCGATCTCGGCCAGTTCGGGGCCTTCCTGACCGAGCATCTCGGCGGTGCACCGACGCTCGCGGACATCGCCGGCCTGAAGCCGGTCGACCTGCGCGCCTTCCTCGGTCGGCGCCGTCGCGACGGCGTCGGCAACCGCACGCTGATGCGCCAGCTTGCGGCATTGCGCTCCTTCGCCCGCTTCGGCGAGCGCAGCGGCAAGCTCACCGCAGCCGCCTTCGCCGCGACGCGCGGACCGCGCCTCGGCAAGTCGCTGCCGCGCCCGCTCGAGCCGTCGGCCGCCCGTGCCATTACCCAGGCCGATACCCGCGCCGGCGAGGAGCGGGAGCAATGGATTCTTGCTCGCGACGCTGCCGTGCTCGGCCTGCTCTATGGCAGCGGCCTACGCATTTCGGAAGCGCTCTCGCTCGCCCGCGCCCAGGCGCCGCAAAGCGCCGGCGAGACGCTGACCGTGATCGGCAAGGGCAACAAGACCCGCATGGTCCCGGTGCTGCCCGTCGTGGTCGCGGCAATCGCGGAGTATCTCAAGCTCTGCCCCTGGCGCCTGCCGCCGGAAGGCCCGCTCTTCGTCGGCGCCAAGGGTGGGCCGCTCTCGCCCCGCATCATCCAGCTCGCGGTCGAGGGCCTGCGCGGCGCGCTTGGCCTGCCCTCCTCCGCCACGCCACATGCCCTGCGCCACTCCTTCGCGACCCATCTGCTCGGCCGCGGCGGCGACCTGCGCGCCATCCAGGAACTGCTCGGCCATGCCTCGCTCTCGACGACGCAGATCTATACCCGGATCGATTCAGCCCGGCTGATGGCCGCCTATGACGCGGCTCATCCGCGGGCGCGCACTGCCTGAATCCGGCTGTTCAATAATGGATTGCGCCGCGGATGCCGCCGCCACAGGCGATGGCATCGCCGTTGATCGCGACGCTGCGCGGCGAGGCCAGGAAGGCGACGATATCCGCGACCTCGGCCGCATCAACGAGCCGCCCGATGGTTACGTTGGAGGCCATGCCGGCCTCAACCTGGGCTTCGCTCTTGCCGCCGGCCGCCGCCCGCGCCGCGACGACCGCGGCGGTCTTCTCCGTCCGTGTCAGGCCGGGATGGACCACCGTGACGTTGATCCCCTGCGGGCCGAGCTCATCGGCGAGGTTCTTGCTGAGCGCAGCGACCGCGACGTTGCGCATCGAGCCGATGGTCGAGCCGGTGGAGCGCGCGGCAAGGCCGCTGATGTTGATGATCCGCCCCCAGCCCTGCGCCGCCATATAGGGCGCGGCCTCGCGTGCCATCCGCAGATAGCCCATCACCTTGACGTCGACATCGTCCCAGAACAACGCGTCGGTGATCGCGGCAAGCTTCGGCGGCGGCGCCTGCCCGCCCGGCTTGCCGGCCGCGTTCACCAGGATGTCGAGACCGCCGAGAACCTTGGCCGCCTGGGCGACCAATGCCTTGACGGAGTCGTCGAGCCGGGTATCGACGGCGTGGCCGATGACCCTGCGCCCGGTCTCGGCCGCGAGCGCGGAGGCCGCCTCGGCCAGCTCGGCGGCGTTGCGCGCGGCGATGACGACATCGACGCCTTCGAGCGCGAGCTGCCGGGCGATGGCGCGGCCGATGCCCTTGCTTCCGCCGGTTACCAGCGCGCGCTTGCCCTCGAGCTGCAGATCCATGCGGGGTCTCCTGTCGGCGTATTCAGATAGAGGGCGGGTACGTTGACAGCGATGGACCGGCTTTGCGCCGCGTGCAAGCGCCGGCAGCACCATGTGATCGCAGCACGCCTCTCTGGCGCACTAGTATACCAGGGAATTGACCCTCGCCTCGCGCAGTCCTAGAGATCGCTCACTCATTCGGGAGATGCCCATGCTGCTGCACGACGATCGCCTCTTTCCCGCCGATCCGGTGACCCGCGGCATCGCACGACGGCTCTTCGCCACGGTGCGCGACCTGCCGATCATCTCCCCGCACGGCCACACCGACCCGCGCTGGTATGCCGAGAACAATGCCTTTCCCGATCCCGCGACGCTTTTCGTCAAGCCAGATCACTACATCTTCCGCATGCTTTATTCGCAAGGCGTGCGGCTCGAGCAGCTCGGCATCCCGCGCAAAGACGGCGCTCCGGTCGAGACCGACCCGCGCAAGATCTGGCAGCTCTTCGCCAGCCACTGGCACCTCTTCCGCGGCACGCCGACGCGGCTGTGGTTCGAGCACGCGGCCTCGACGATCTTCGGCGTCAACGAGCGGCTGACCTCCGAGAACGCCGACCGGATCTACGACAAGATCGCCGCCAAGCTGGAAGAACCGGAGCTGCGCCCCCGCGCCCTGTTCGAGCGCTTCAACATCGAGGCGATCAGCACGACCGAAGGCGCGCTCGACGATCTCAAATGGCACGACATGGTCCGCGACTCCGGCTGGAGCGGCAAGGTCGTCACGGCCTATCGGCCCGACAGCGTCGTCGACCCGGAATTCGAGGGCTTTGCCGAGAATCTCGAAAAGCTCGGCGAACTGACCGGCGAAGATATCGGCTCCTGGACCGGCTATCTCGCGGCCCACCGCCAGCGGCGCGGCTATTTCAAGAAACGCGGCGCAACATCGTCCGACCATGGCCATGCCACGGCGCGCACCGCCAACCTCTCCGACGCCGATGCGGAAAAGCTCTACGCCAAGATCCTCAAGGGCAAGGTCTCGGCCAAGGATGCCGATCTGTTCCGCGGCCAGATGCTGACCGAGATGGCGAAGATGAGTCTCGACGACGGGCTCGTGCTGCAGATCCATCCCGGCTCCTGGCGCAATCACAACGCTGCGCTGTTCGAACAGTTTGGCCGCGACATGGGCTGCGACATCCCGACCGCGACCAACTATGTCGAGGCGCTGAAGCCCCTGCTCGACGCCGTCGGCAACGAGCCGAACCTCACCGTCATCGCGTTCACCCTGGACGAGACCAGCTATTCGCGCGAGCTCGCCCCGCTCGCCGGGCACTACCCGGCGCTGCGGCTCGGGCCGGGCTGGTGGTTCCTCGATGCGCCCGAAGCGATGCTGCGCTTCCGCGAGCTGACCACGGAGACGGCCGGCTTCTACAATACCGTCGGCTTCAACGACGACACCCGCGCCTATCTCTCGATCCCCGCCCGCCACGACGTCGCCCGGCGCGTCGACTGCGCCTATCTCGCCAAGCTCGTCGCCGAGCACCGGCTCGACGAGGACGAAGCGGCCGAGGTGGCGCACGACCTCGCCTACCGCCTCGCCAAGGAGGCCTATAAGCTGTGACCCGCCTCTGCGCCGCCACCCTCGCGAGCCTGCCGGCCACGGTTCGCCGCCCGGCCTATGATCGCTCGGCCCTCAAGCCAGGCATCGTCCATCTCGGCCTCGGCGCCTTCGCCCGCGGCCATCTCGCCGAATACACCGAGGATGCGCTTGAGCAGCGCTTTGGTGCCTGGGGCATCGTCGGCGCGAGCCTCCAGCGCCCCGACCAGCGCGACCGACTCCAGCCGCAGGACGGGCTCTACACCCTCCTGAAGCTTGCCCCCACCGGGCCGGAGCTGCGGGTCATCGGCTCGGTCCTGGACGTTCTGGTCGCACCGGAGAACCCTGCCGCCCTCATCGCCAGGCTGGCTTCTCCCGAGACGCGCATCGTCTCGCTCACCGTCACGGAGAAGGGCTATTGCCACGATCCGGCGACCGGGAAGCTCAAGGCCGGTCATCCCGACATCCTGCACGACCTCGAAAACCCGGACGCACCGCGTTCCGCTATCGGCATCCTGGTCGCGGGCCTGCGAGTCCGCCGGGCCGAAGGCCGCGCTGCGTTCACCGCACTCTGTTGCGACAACCTCCCCTCCAACGGCCATGTGCTGCGCGGCCTCGCCCGCGACTTCGCAGCGTTGACGGACGACAAGCTCGCAGCCTGGATCGAGACCGACGTCGCCTTCCCCGCCACCATGGTCGACCGCATCGTTCCCGCTACCACCGAGGCGGACATCGCCGAGGTCGCGAAGCTGATCGGCCAGGACGATGCCGCCCCGGTGATCGGCGAGCCCTTCCGGCAATGGGCGATCGAGGACGTCTTCGTGCAAGGCAGGCCCGAGTGGGATGAAGTCGGCGCGCAGATGGTCTCGGAGGTCGCACCCTTCGAGTTCATGAAGCTCAGGATGCTGAACGGCGCACATTCCTCGCTCGCCTATCTCGGCTATCTCGCCGGCCACGAGACGGTGGCCGAAGCGAGCGGCGACCCGGTCTTCGCCCGCTTCCTCCAGGGCCTCTGGGCCGAGATCATTCCGACCGTGCCAGCGCCGCAGGGCGTCGTGCTGGTGGATTACGCCAAGGCCCTGCTCTCCCGCTTCCAGAACCCGGCGATCCGTCACCGCACCTGGCAGATCGCCATGGACGGCTCGCAGAAGCTGCCGCAGCGCCTGCTCGGCACCATCCGCGAACGGCTGAAGGACGGCGCGCCCATCGACCACCTCGCGCTCGGCGTCGCCGCCTGGATGCGCTACGTCACCGGCACCGACGAGAAGGGCGGCGCCATCGATGTGCGTGACCCGCTTGCCGCCGAGCTGAAGCGCCGCGCCGAAGCCGCCGGCGGCAACGCCGAGGCGCTGAGCGCGAGCCTGCTCGGCATCGAGGCGATCTTCGGGGCCGACCTGCCGGGCGAGGAACGCTTCAGCAAGCCGCTCGCCGCGCATCTGGCTTCGCTGTTCGGCAAGGGTGCCAAGGCTACGGCGGCGAGCCTGGGCTGAGGGCGCGGCCATGCCGGGCTCCGGACGCTCGCGGCCCGGCATCACGCCCCTTGATCCTGCCTTTCATCCGGCGCCAGATGCGCGCGATGCTTCGCGCGCTTACCGCCTTCGCCTTCGTGATCCTTGCCGCCGCCAGCGCCGCGGCGCAGGAGGCGCCGCGCGTCGCCATCCCGAATTTCTGGGATCCGCGCATCCGGATCGATCGTCCCGAGCCCGGCCCGCCGCGGGTCGTGCGCTTTCTCACCGACGATAATTATCCGCCCTTCCATTTCGCCGGGCCGGACGGGGCGCTGACCGGCTTCTCGGTCGAGCTCGCCCGCGCCGTCTGCGAAAAGCTGGGCTGGACCTGCACCATCCAGCCGCGCCGCTTCGACACCTTGCTGGATTCGCTCGGCGAGGCCCGCGGCGACGTGCTCGCCGCGGCGATGAATCTCACCCCGGCGATCAGGGAGCGCTTCGCCGCCAGCCATCTCTATTTCCGCGCGCCGGCCCGCTTCGTCACGACACGCGGAAACACCCGGGCCGCGCTCGACGGCGAGAGCCTCCACGGACGGCGCGTGGCGGTCGTCTCCGGCACGGCGCACCAGGCCTTCCTCGACAAGCTGATGCCCTTCGTGCAGCGCCGGGAAACCAGCAACCTCAACGCCGCTGTCGCGGCATTGCGCAGCGGCGATGCCGAATACGTCTTCGGCGACGGCACCGCGCTCGCGCTGCTGATCGCGGCCAGCGGCGGCGAACTCGCCTTCTCCGGCGGCCCCTACCTCGAAAGCCGCTATTTCGGCGAGGGCGTCGCCTTCCTGCTGCGCAAGGACGATCCCGCCCTGAAGCGCGCCATCGACTACGCGCTGCAGGGCCTCTGGGATGACGGCAGCTACAGCCGCCTCTATCTGCGCTTCTTCCCGGTCAGCCCGTTCTGAGCATCAGGGCGCGTTGCTGGCCAGCGCCTGCTTCGCCACCGCGGCAAGCCAGCCGGAAGCTGCGGGCAGGATCGCGTCGTTGAAGTTGTAGCGGTCATTGTGCAGGTCGCCGCCGTCGACCGACGGGCCGTTGCCCATCCAGATGTAGCAGCCGGGGCGCTTCTCCAGGAAATAGGCGAAATCCTCGCCGGTCGTGCTGGCCTTCATGTCGCGCCGAACCTTAAGCCCCGCCGCCTCGCCGGCAGCGGCGGCCATCTCCTCCTCGGGAGCCGTGTTGACCGTGGCGGCGCCGTAGGTGAACTCGACCTCGGCCGTCATCTCGAAGGTCGCGGCGATATTCTCGGCGATGCCCTTGAGCCGCGCCAGGAGCCGGTCGCGCACGGCCGGCACGAAGGTGCGGAAGGTGCCTTCGATGAAGACATGGGTCGGGATCTGGTTGGAGGCGAGCCCGCCATGGACCTGCCCGATCGAGACTACCGCCGACTCCATCGGGTCGACATTGCGCGAGACGATCGTCTGCAGCGCGACGATCAGATGCCCCATCGCCACGATCGGATCATGGGTCTGCTCGGGCAGGGCGGCATGGCCGGCCTTGCCGGTCAGCGTAACCTTGAAGCGCCCGGGCTCCGACATGACCGGCCCGCGATGCACCGCGACCGTGCCGGCCTCCAGCCCCGGCCAGTTATGCAGCGCGAACACGCGCTCCATCGGGAAGCGCTCCAGCACGCCGTCGGCCAGCATCGCGAGCGCGCCGCCGGTTCCCTCCTCCGCCGGCTGGAAGACGAACTGCACCGTGCCGCTCCAGCCCTCGTCGGCCTTGAGCAGCGCGGCCGCGCCGAGCAGCGACGTGGTGTGCCCGTCATGGCCGCAGGCATGCATCACATTGGGCGTCTTCGACTTGTAGGGCAGGTCGTTGACTTCCTGGATCGGCAGCGCGTCCATGTCGGCCCGCAATCCCACGGTGCGCTCGGACGAGCCGCGCTTGAGCGTCGCCACCACGCCATAGCCGCCGACATTGGCCGTGAAGGGAATGCCGAGCTCGGTCAGCTTCTCCTGCACGAAAGCGCTCGTCATCTTCTCCTGGCGTCCGAGTTCCGGGTGAGCATGGAGGTGTCGTCGCCAGGCGGTCAGCTTGTCGAGCAGGTCGCGGTCCAAGGCGGCAGTCCTTTCGAGGCAACATCGCGTTTGAAAAAGCGCGCAGAGCCTATACGGCGCGGACGCGCCGGCAAGGCGTTCCCGCGGGGGCCTCACCCCCGCTTGCCGCATTCCTGCCGCAACCGCGCATTGACGGCGCCCTTCGCAATCTGCGAAAGCCGGTTCTTCGCATAAGCGATATCTCTTATCCTTTCAGGAGAGGACGCCAGCCGCCATGCCCGCCTTCGACGCAGCCCTCGTTGACGCCGCCCAGCGTTCGGCCGCCTGGCCGTTCGAGGAGGCGCGCAAACTGGTGGCTCGCATCGAGAAATCGGGCAAGAAGACGGTGATCTTCGAGACGGGCTACGGCCCTTCCGGCCTGCCGCATCTGGGCACGTTCGGCGAGGTCGCGCGCACCTCGATGGTCCGCCACGCCTTCCAGGTGCTGACCGGCAATACGATACCGACCCGGCTGATCGCCTTCTCGGACGACATGGACGGCCTGCGCAAGGTGCCGGACAACGTGCCGAACAAGGAGCTGCTCGCCGCCAATCTCGGCAAGCCGCTGACGGAGGTTCCGGACCCATTCGGCACGCATGACTCGTTCGGCCGACACAACAACGCCCGCCTGCGCGCCTTCCTCGACAGTTTCGGCTTCGACTACGAGTTCAGATCCTCGACCGACGCCTATCGGGCCGGCGAGTTCGACGCGACGCTGCTGAAGATGCTCGCCCGCTACGACGCGGTGATGAAGATCATGTTGCCGACGCTGCGCGAGGAGCGGGCTGCGACCTATTCGCCCTTCCTGCCGATCCATCCGAAGACGCGCATCGTCATGCAGGTGCCGATCGACGAGGTCGATGTCGAGGCCGGCACCATTGCCTGGACCGACCCGCAGACGCAGGAGCGCTTCGTCACCCCCGTCACCGGCGGCCACGTCAAGCTGCAGTGGAAGCCGGACTGGGCGATGCGCTGGGTCGCGCTCGGCGTCGATTACGAGATGGCCGGCAAGGACCTGATCGACTCGGTCAAGGTCTCCTCGCAGATCGCCCGCGCGCTCGACGCCGCGCCGCCGGAAGGCTTCAACTACGAGCTTTTCCTGGACGAGCAGGGCCAGAAGATCTCGAAGTCGAAGGGCAACGGCCTGACCATCGAGGAATGGCTGACCTACGGCCCGCCGGAGAGCCTGGCGCTCTACATGTTCCAGCGCCCGCGCGAGGCGAAGAAGCTGCATTTCGACGTCATCCCGCGTGCGATCGACGAATATCTCCAGTTTCTCAACGGCTATGAGCGGCAGGACTGGAAGAACCGGCTCGGAAACCCGGTCTGGCACATCCACGCCGGCAATCCGCCCGCGCCCGAGGTGATCGCCTCCGGCGAAGGCGACAACGCGGTCCGCACGCAGGTCACCTTCGGCCTGCTGATGAACCTGGTGGCGGTGGCGAACTCCGAGGACAAGGCCGTGCTCTGGGGCTTCCTCCAGCGCTATGCGCCCGGCATGTCGCCGGAAACCCATCCGCGCCTCGACGCCCTGGTCGGCTATGCGATCGCCTATTTCCGCGACTTCGTGAAGCCGGCCAAGAGCTACCGCCCGGCCGACGAGGTTGAGCGCGACGCCTTCATCAAGCTCGACGCCGCGCTGGCCGCCCTGCCGGCCGATCCGACGCCCGAGATGGTGCAGGACACCGCGCTCGATGTCGCCCGCGCCATCCCGCGCTACCAGAACCTCACCGCCAAGAACGCGACGCCCGAGCGCCCCGGCGTCTCCGGCGACTGGTGGAAGGCGATCTACCAGGTGATGTTCGGCGAGGATCAGGGCCCGCGCTTCGGCTCCTTCGCCGCGATCTACGGGCTGCCCAACACGCGCGCCCTGATCACCAAGGCGCTGGCCGGCGATCTGGTGAAGGACCACGCCGCCTTCCTCGCCGACCGCAAGGTCGGATAGCCGGGATGACCGGAGCCGAGGCGGTCGAGCAGGCAATCCTGAAGCGCCGCGCCGTCCGGGCCTTCCTGCCCGATCCGGTCGACCCCACCCTGGTCCGCCGCCTGATCGAGCTGGCGGCGCGGGCACCCTCCGGCACCAACATGCAGCCCTGGAAGCTCAGGGTGGTCGGCCCGCAGACGCGGGCGCGGCTCGAGACGGCACTCATCGCCGCGCTCGAAGCCGGTGAACGGCCCGGTGCCGAGGAATACCGTTACTATCCCGAGCGCTTCCGCGAGCCCTATCTCTCGCGCCGCCGCAAGGTCGGCTGGGATCTCTACGGCCTGCTCGGGGTGGCAAAGGGCGACACCGCGGGCATGCTGCGCCAGACTGCCGCCAACCTTCGCTTCTTCGATGCGCCGGTCGCTTTGATGCTGACGATCGACCGCGACCTGGAGATCGGCTCCTGGCTCGACCTCGGCATGTTCATCGAGAACCTGCTGATCGCCGCGCAGGGCCACGGGCTCGATTCCTGTCCGCAGGCGATCTTTGCGCAGTTCCATCCGATCGTGCGGCGCGAGCTCGCAATCCCCGAGGATGAGATCGTGGTCTGCGGCATCGCCATCGGTAAGGCCGATCCCGACGCGCCCGCCAACCGCCTCGTACCCGAACGCGAGCCGATCGAGCGCTTCACGACCTGGCTTGACTGAGAGACGTCCGGTGCTGGCTCGCGCCCGGAGTTCACCGGTCGAACGCTGCTTTACGGCGTGGACGCGCGCCGCGAGGGCGAGCATCGCGGCCTAGGAGCCGCGCCCGCCATCGGACACGGACTTGCCGCCAGCCTTACGGAACAGCCTGATCGCCGGCCCGAGCAGCCAGCGCATCGCGGCGATGGCAAGCCCGCCGACAACCACGCCGAATGCCGCCGCCAGCACCGCGCCGGCGAGCCATTCGCCGGCGCCCGCCACAGCAGCTGGCAGGGCCTGCCCTGCCGCGAAGGCGAGGCCATGGATGCCATGGCCAAGACCGGCGAGACCATACCCCTCCAGCCCGTGGATGATGATGCCGCCACCGACCCAGAGCATCGCGGCCGTGCCGACCGCGCCGAGCAGGTTCAGCGCGTGCGGCATGGCGAGGACGAGACCGCGCCCGAGCGGCCGCGTCAGCCGCGACAGCGCACGGTCCAGCGGCCCGGCCTCGCCCGGCTTCAGCCGTCTGAAGCCGAGCAGGCTGGCCGCCGGGCGTGAGTTGGCGGCCAGCGCCACGCCGGCATCGTCCGCCTTCACGATCAGCGCGACGACCCCGTAGACCGCGACGGTGATGCCGACGCCGACGATGGCGAGCACCGCCGCCTTCATCCAGAAGGTCTGGTCGGAGACGCCCGCCAGGGTGATCGCCATGATCTCGGCCGAGAGGATGAAATCCGTCTTGATCGCGCCGGCGATCTTCTGTTGCTCGAGCGCCGTCGGATCGCCTGCCGCCTCGCCCGCTCCGGACGAGCCGCCGGCCGGATGCGGCAGCGCAGGCTCGAGGAGCTTCTCCGCTCCCTCGAAGCAGAGAAAGACGCCTCCCGCCATCAGCAGCGGCGTGATCGCCCAGGGTGCGACCAACGCGAGAACCAGCGCCCCGGGCAGCAGGAAGACAAGCTTGTTGCGCAGTGAGCCGAGTGCGATCCGCCAGATGATCGGCAGTTCGCGCGCCGCCGCGAAGCCGACCGCGTAGCGCGGTGTCACCGCAGCATCGTCGATCACGACCCCAGCCGCCTTGGCTCCAGCCTTCCCGGCCTGCGCCACGACGTCGTCGACGGAGGAGGCAGCGACCTTGGCGATGCCGGCGACATCGTCGAGCAGAGCGAACAGACCCGATGCCACGCCATCCTCCGTGCTTGCGTCCCCGGCAGGATAGGGGCTCGCACACGCAGCGCAAACGGGCTCGTCCACCTGCCGTGGCCATGACGGCATGCCCTTCCGCAATCGCGGACTGACGAAAGGCGCAGGCCGCCTCGCTTGCCCGCCGCGACATCGCGTGCCATCCCGGCTGGAGACGGGAGGCAATCCGAGATGAACGGAAGCGTGCTGAGCGAGATCGTGGCGGCGGGCGTCGCGCAGATCACCATGAACCGGCCCGAGCGCAGGAACGCGCTCGACCGCGCGAGCTATGCCGGGCTGATCGAGGCGATCACCGCCGCCGAGGCCGACGAGAGCATCCGCGCCGTGCTGCTGACCGGCGCCGGCAACTGCTTCACCAGCGGCAACGACATCAAGGATTTCGCGGCCGCCGCCGCGGCCGGGGAAGGCCCGCGCGTCGCCATCGACTTCCTGAACGCCATCGCCACGGCCCGCAAGCCGATCGTCGCCGCCGTCGAAGGCTTCGCCGTCGGTATCGGCACCACGATGCTGCTGCATTGCGACCTGGCCTTCGCCGGCGCGACCGCGAGCTTTCGCCTGCCCTTCGTCACGCTCGGTCTCTCGCCCGAAGGCGGTTCGAGCTATCTCCTGCCGCTGGTCGCCGGCGGCAAGAAGGCAGCGGAGCTGCTGATGCTGGGCGAGGCCTTCGACGCCGCAACCGCCACCGAGGCCGGCCTTCTCAACGCCGTCGTGTCGGAAGGCACCGCGCTGGAGCATGGGCTCGCCCGGGCAAAGGCGCTTGCGGCCCTGCCGCCGCAATCGGTCGCCCTGACCAAGATGCTGCTGAAGCGCGGCACCGCCGAGGCGGTAGCCGAGACCATCGCCATCGAGGCCGACCATTTCGGCCAGCGCCTGCGCTCGACCGAGGCCATGGCGGCCTTCGCGGCCTTCCTGAAGAAGTAGCGCGTGCCGCCTCAGGGCGGCGCCACCTCTCCCTCCGGAATCACCTGGGCGCGCCGGCCGAATGGCAGGATCCGCCAGAGCATGAAGCCCCAGATCACCAGCGTGCAGACCCCCAGCACGCCGGCGATCGGCCGCTCGAAGAACACCAGGAACGAGCCGTCCGCCTTGATCATCGAGGTCATGAAGTTCTGCTCGAGCATCTCGCCGAGCACCAGGCCGAGGATCAGCGGAGCGACCGGGATGCCGTGCTCCTCGAGCAGCCAGCCGAACACGCCCATCACCACCATCAGCACCACGCCGTAGAGCGAGTTGGTCATGGCGAAGGAGCCGACCATGCAGAAGATCAGGATGACCGGCAGCAGGATGTTGCGCGGCACCCGCAGAATCTGCTTGGCCGATTTGATCGCCGCCCAGCCGAGCGGGAACATCACGATATTGGCGAGGATGAAGATGATGAAGACGGCGTAGATCAGCTCCGGCGTCTGCAGGAAGACGCTCGGCCCCGGGTTCATGCCCTTCATGTAGAGCACGCCGATGACGATCGCCGTGATCGAATCGCCAGGGATGCCGAAGACCAGCGCCGGGATCCAGGCGCCGCCCAACGCGGCGTTGTTGGCCGAAGTCGAATCGACGATGCCCTCGATATGGCCGGTGCCGAACTTCTCCGGCTCCTTCGAGAGCTTTTTGGAGACGGCATAGGAGACCCAGGCCGCGATGTCCGCGCCGGCACCCGGCAAGGCGCCGATGACGGTGCCCAGGATGGAGCCGCGGAAGAAGTTCTTCCAGTACTTGCGCCAGACCCCGCCGATGCCGGACAGGAGATTGCCGACATGCTGCTGCACCATGGTCAGCCCCTTGTCGAGGGTGACCGCCCCGCGCAGCAGTTCCGAGACGGCGAACATGCCGATCAGCGTCGGAATGAAGTTGATGCCCGAGAGCAGATCGACATTGCCGAAGGTGAAGCGCGCCTGCCCGGCCGCCGGGTCGATGCCGATGCAGCCGATGGCGAGGCCAACGAACAAGGACAGCAGCCCCTTCACCGGATCGCCCGTGCCGATGAAGACGGCGCAGGTGAGGCCGAGGCAGGCCAGCCAGAAATATTCGAAGGACGAGAAGTTGATCGCCACTTCCGCCAGCACGGGCGCGAGCAGGATCAGCACCACCACCCCGAAGATGCCGCCGAGCACCGAGAAGACCAGGTTGGTGCCCATGCACAGGTCGAGCTGGCCCTTCTTGGTCATCTCGTAGCTTTCGTCGGCATAGGCAGCCGAAGCGGGCGTGCCCGGCATGCGCAGCATCGCCGCCGGGATGTCGCCGGCGAAGATCGCCATCGCGGTCGCGGTGACGATGGCGCCGAGCGCCGGCACCGGGGCCATGAAGAAGGTCACCGGCACCAGCAGCGCCGTAGCCATCGTGGCCGTCAGGCCCGGCATCGCACCGACGAACATGCCGAACATGGCGGAGGCGAGGATGACGCCGAGAACCTGGAAGTCGAAGACGAGCCTGAAGGCGGTTTCGATCGCATGCATGGCAACCTCCTCAGAGCACGCTATCGAGGATGCCGCGCGGCAGGGGCACGAGCATCATGCTGCTGAAGAACCAGTGCACCAGCGCGGTCATCCCGACCGCGACCACGAGCGCGGTGACGGGCCTGACCCCGAACCAGAGGAACAGCACGATCTGGATCAGGAAGGCGCAGGGAATGAAGCCGAGCGGCTCCGAGGCGAAGAGATAGAACAGCATCGCCGCCAGCATCAGCGCGAAGGAGGCGACCTTGCGCGGCTCGCGCACCCAGTCTGCCATCACCAGCCAGGGCGCGGCCACCGCGGCCCGCCGGTCGCGCAGGATCAGGACCAGCGAGCAGAAGATGATGCCGGCGCCGAGGATGCGGGGAAACAGGCTCGGCCCGTAATCCTGCCCGGGGAATGCCGGGAACGAGAATGTCATGGCGATCATGGCCGCGGCCAGCGCGATGAACGCGACGCCGACGACGGTATCGTTGAAACGCATCGATTCGACCTTCAGGTGAGATCCGCCGCGCCGGCGCGCGGCCTTCGCGAGATGGCGGCGCGCATTCGCCCGCGCGCCGCCGGATATCGGTGTCTCAGCTTGCCTTCTTGGCGAGCCCCGCGGCCGCCATGGCCGTGCCCATCGCCTTGTCGCCATCGGCCATGAACTTGGCGAATCCGGCCTGGTCGGCAAAGGTCATGCCGAAGCCGCGTGCGTTCATGAAGTCCTTGAACTCCTTGGCGTCGTAGGCCTTCTTGAGTTCCTCGACGAGGATTTTCTGGACGTTCTCCGGCAGGCCCTTCGGTCCGCCGATGCCGCGCCAGGCGCCGACCGAATAGTTGATGCCGAGCGTTTCGTTGAGCGTCGGCACGTCCTTGAACTGCGGATTGCGCTCCTTGGCCATGATCGCCAGCGAGCGCGCCTTGCCGGCATCCAGCATGGCACGGGCCTCGGGCACCGAGCAGGTGACGATGTCGATGCCGCCGGCCGCGAGGTCCTGCATCGCCGGTGCGGCGCCGTTGGACGGGGCCCAGGCGACATGGTCGGGCTTGAGGCCCATCGCCATCAGCCAGCCGATCAGCGCCAGGTGCCAGATGCCGCCCTGCCCGGTACCGGAAGCCTTCATCTTGCCGGCAGGCGCCGCCTTGATCGCGTCCGCCAGGGCCTTGATGTCCTTGTAAGGGCTCGAGGCGCTGACCTGCACGCCCGGCGGGTCTTCGTTCATCAGGGCGAGCGGGGTGTAGCTCGCCGGCGTCAGCTCGGTGAGGCCCATATGGTGCATCATGCTGATCTCGACCGTCAGCATGCCGATCGTGTAGCCGTCAGGCGCGGCGGTCGCGATGGCGGAATGACCGACGACGCCGGAGCCGCCGGTGCGGTTCACCACGTTGACCGGCTGGCCGAGGCTCTTCTCCAGCATCGCGGCGACGATGCGCGCGGTCGCGTCCGTCCCGCCGCCGGCGCCCCAGGGGCAGATCATGGTGATCGGGCGCGCAGGCCATTTCGGCTGGGCTATCGCCGGCGCGGCGATGATACCCGCGGCACTCGCCGCGACCGCGCCTTTGAGGACGCCACGCCTGTCAATGGTCTTGCTCATAATTCCGGTTCCTCCGCTAAATCGATTTAGTGCTCGGGCGCTCCTCGTCCACGACGGGGCGCCCTTCAAGTGGCCCGCTATCTGAGCCGATCGGACGGCGCGTGACAACCGCTGATTTCAGCCGGGGCGCGTGTCCTGCCGCAGGGGTAGGCTCCGCTCCAAGGCACGGCTAGATCGCGCAGACCAGGGGCAGGACGGCGGCAGAGACCTTCTCGACGACGGCCCCCGTGCTCATCTCGGGCGAGGAAACGCCGGCCGGCAAGGCAAGTCCGGACCGGGAGAGGATCTCCCGGATCACAGCCGGGCCCGCCATGAGATGGGCGCGCTGCGGCGCGACCCCGGCGACGAGCTGCTTGTCCGACGGATTGGCCGTCACCAGCCCGACGAGGCGGCCCTGACGATCGAAGGCGGGGCTTCCGGCCTGGCCAGGCTGCAGCGGCGCGGTGACCATGGCGCCGGAACCGGCGCGGGTCAGCTGCCCGGGCAGGGCGACGGCGGCGCGTTTTCCGGCATCGTCCGCGTAAGCGACGAGCACGAGCGCCTCGCCGGCACCGATCGCCTCTCCCGCCAGCGCCGGCGGCGTGGCGGTCCCGGTCCCGTCGAGATCGATGAGCACCAGCCCGCTCTCGTCCCGGGCTCGCGGCCTGGCGGTGCGATTGCCCGCCCGCAGGCTGCGGCAGCCCTCCACCGCCACAGCCGCGGTAAGCGCGACCTTGTCGGACAGCATGACGGCGACGCCGTAGCGCTCGTTGACGCGCGCTGCCGGTGGCGCTGCGGGAGCCGATCCGGCGCTGGCCGGTGGCGCTGCGGCCGAGGGAGCCGGCCCCGTGGGGAACGGCTCGAAGCTCGCGGCGATGGCGATGACAAGCTTGTCGACGCTCGGCGCCAGCGCCTTGTCGTAACCGACGGAGAAGCCGCGCACGCCCTGGGGCCCGGCCGCGAGCCGGCGGTAGAAGCGACCGGTCGGCGTTTCGCCGGTGACGACGAAGAAGTCCGGCCGCAGGAGCTTGTAGGTGATCTTGCGCGGGCTTCTCGGATTGACCGCAGTCGCCTTCTCGAACAGGGCCGCGAGGTCCTCGCCGGGAGGCGAGGCGGAGGTGTCGAGCGTGACCTTCTCGTCCGCGCTCTGCCAGCGGCTGCCGGAGGAACTCACGTCGCGCCTGGGCAGCAGCTTCGACGGAATGCCGATGCGCACTCCCGTCCGCTCGTCCTCGACCAGCCGGAAACCGGATGCGTCGCGCGCCGCCTGCGCCGCCCTGGCGAGGGCAGCGCGGTCCGCCGGCGCCAGGATGCCGTCTGCCGGCCCGCGCCCGCCCTTCAGCGCATTGATCGCCTTGAAGGTCAGCGGGCCGAAGGAGCCGCTGACAGCGCCGTTGAACTGGCCTGCCCAGATCAGATCGGCCTGGATCGCCTTGCGCTCGGCCTCCGGCAGCGCCTCGAAGCGCGCCTGCGCCGCTGCCATCAGCGGGTTGGGAGCTTGTGCCCGCGCGCTCCCCGGCAGCGCCGCCAGCAGCATCAGCCCGAGCACAGCGGCACCGGCAAGCCTGGTTTGCGGTCGGCGGGTAGGCACCATGGTCTCGTCCTCTGAACGGGCGCAACAGCGCCATTGAGCGTCAGAATGCGCCGCGCCGCAACCGCAGCCCGGCGGCAGAAAGCCGCGATGGCCCCTGCCCCAATACAGCAGGCGCGGGCTGGAGCCGGCGCGTCCTTCACGCGCATGACTTGCACGCGATTCCGGCAGTGATAGCCTGCCCGACCGTTCAGCACCGTCATCGGCTCGAAGCCTCCGCCAGCCGCGCTGGGGGCTCCGGCCGCTGCGAGAGGACCGACGATGACCCTGCTCACCCGCCTCCTGCTGGCACTCTGCCTGACCTTCGCGGCGGCGCCGGCCTTCGCCCAGAAGGCCTATGTCCGCAACGACCTTGCGGCCGACGGGCAGCGGCTAGAGGAGCGTCTCAAGCGCGAGGTCGCCGCCGGCGGCCGTTCGGTCGTCGATCTCATACGCGCCGGCGACAGCGCGCTCGGCCGCGGCGACGCCCGCGCGGCACTGCCGCTGGCGAATGCCGCCGTCGTCGCGGATTCGGGCAATGCGGCCGCCTGGCGCTTGATGGCGCGCGCCGCATCGGCCATCGAGCCGCGCGATTATCGCGAGCGCTGGGAATTGCGCGAACGCGCCATCACAGCCGCCTATCTCGCCTATAGCCGGGCTGCCAGCCGCACCGACGAGGCATCCTCGCTCGGCGTGCTCGCCCAGACCTTCGAGAAATACGAGCTCTGGCGCCCGGCGCTGACGACCTATCGCCTCAGCCTCGACCTCGCCAGCAACGCCTCGCTGCAGAAGAGCTACGAGGAACTGCGCGAAAAACGCGGCTTCCGCCTGCTCTCGAACCAGGTCGATTCCGACGCCGCATCGCCACGCGCCTGCTTCGAATTCTCAGAGCCGCTCGCCCGCGGCAATGTCGATTTCGCCCCTTACGTCGCGATCTCCGGCGGCACCGGCGATTTCGCCGTCAGCAGCGAGGAGCGCCAGATCTGCGTCGATGGGCTGCGCCATGGCGAGCGCTACGCCATCGTCATCCGCCAGGGCGTGCCCTCGGCCATCCCCGACGAGACGCTGCTGAAATCGGCGGATTACGAGATCTATGTCCGCGACCGCACCCCTTCCGTGCGCTTCACCGGCAAGAACTACGTGCTGCCGCGCACCGGCCAGCAGGGCATCCCCGTCGTCTCGGTCAATGCCGGCAAGCTCGACCTCGAGGTGATGCGGATCGGCGACCGCAACCTGATCAACTCCGTCCATTCCGACGACTTTCTGGGCCAGCTCGGCTCCTGGTCGGCGAAGCAGATCTCCAGCGACAAGGGCCAGAGCGTCTGGACCGGCTCGATGGACGTGAAGTCCGAGCTCAACAAGGACGTTGTCACCGCCTTCCCGGTGGTCGAGGCAGTCGGCACGCTGAAGCCCGGCGTCTATGTGATGTTCGCCAAGCCTTCCGGCGGCCCGGCCGCGCCTCCGACCGGCGATGACGGCGATTCCTATGACGACGGCACAACACGCGCGACGCAGTGGTTCGTCGTCTCCGATCTCGGCCTGACCTCCTTCTCGGGGCCGGACGGCGTGCATGTGCTCGCCCGCTCGCTCGCCGACGCCAAGCCGATCCCGAATGCCGAGCTACGCCTGATTGCCCGCAACAACGAGGTGCTCGGCACGGCCAGGACCGATGCCAACGGCTATGCCCGCTTCGACGCCGGCCTGGCCAAGGGCGAAGGTGGCAATTCGCCGGGCCTTCTCACTGCGGCCCTCGGCGACGACTACGGCTTCCTCGACCTCAAGCAGACGGCCTTCGATCTCTCCGACCGCGGCGTGAAGGGCCGTGTCGCGCCGGCCGGGCTCGACGCCTTCCTCTACACCGAGCGCGGCGTCTATCGCTCGGGCGAGACGGTATATCTCACCGCCCTCCTGCGCGATCCGAAGGGTGCTGCCGTCACCGGCCTGCCGCTGACCATCGTCGTCAAGCGCCCCGACGGCGTCGAATATCGCCGCCGCCAGGTCGAGGACCAGGGCGCCGGCGGCCGCGCCCATTCGATCCCGCTGATCTCCGGCGCCGCCACCGGCACCTGGCGCGTCCTCGCCTATGCCGATCCCAAGGGGCAGGCGATCGGCGAGACCTCCTTCCTCGTCGAGGACTACGTTCCCGAGCGGCTCGAACTCAGCCTGACGCCCAAGGCACCCGTTCTCCAGGCCGGCGAGCCGGCGGAAGTCAACGTCGCCGCGCGCTATCTCTACGGCGCGCCGGGCTCGGCGCTGGACGTCACCGGCTCGATGACGCTGCGCGCGGCGAGCCAGAGCGCGATCCCGGGCTTCAAGGATTATCAGGTCGGCCTGACCGACGAGGCCTTCGATCCGGTTCAGACCGAGTTCGAGGAAAGTGCCACCACCGACGCCGCCGGCAAGGCGACGATCTCGAATCCGGTCCAGCAGGCGGAGACCAACCGCCCGCTCGAGGTCGAGATGACCGTGCGCGTCGGCGAGCCGGGGGGGCGCGCCATCGCCCGCTCCGTCACCGTGCCGATCGTGCCCAAGGGCGCTGCCATCGGCGTCAAGCAGACCTTCAAGGACGGCGAGCTCGGCAACAACCAGACCGCGACCTTCGACGTCATCATGGCGACCGGCGACGGCAAGCGCATCGCGCGGCCGAACGTGAAATGGGTGCTCTCGAAGGTGCGCCGCAACTACCAGTGGTTCTTCAAGGACGGCCGCTGGAACTATGAGGGCGTCACCACCACAAGGCGCGTCGCGGACGGGCAGGTCGCGGTCTCCGCGACGGAGCCGGCGAAGATCGCGACGCCCGTCGACTGGGGCAATTATCGCCTCGACGTGACCTCCGACGGCGCAGAGGAAGCCGCCACCGCCGTTTCCTTCGGCGTCGGCTACGAGAGCGACAAGACGGCCGATACGCCGGATGTGCTCGACGTCAACATCGACAAGGCTTCTTATGCCAATGGCGAGACCATGCAGGTCCGCCTCTCGCCGCGCTTCTCCGGCAAGGCGACGCTCGCGGTGATCAGCGACAAGCTCGCCGACATCCGCACGATCGACATCACTGATGGCGGCACCACCGCCAATATCCCGGTGAAATCGGAGTGGGGCGCGAGCGCCTATCTCGTCGTGCTCGCGCACCGGCCGATGGACACCGCCGCCAAGCGCCTGCCCGGCCGCGCGATCGGCCTCGCCTGGTTCCAGATCGGCAAGGACGAGCGCACGCTTGCCGTCGATCTCGGCGCGCCCAAGCTGGTGCGGCCGCAATCGACTCTGTCGCTGCCGGTCAAGCTCGCCGGGCTGAAGGCCGGCGAGGAGGCTTTCGTCACGGTCGCGGCCGTCGATGTCGGCATCCTCAACCTCACCCGCTATGAGAGCCCGGACCCGAGCCAGTTCTTCTTCGGCCAGCGCCAGCTCGGCCATGATCTGCGTGACCTCTACGGCTATCTGATCGACGGCATGCAGGGCACCCGCGGCACCATCCGCACCGGCGGCGACGCGGCGCCCCAGCTCGACGGCGAGAAGCCGACGCAGGAGCCGCTCGCCCGCTATTCCGGCGTGGTCAAGGTCGGGCCGGACGGCACAGCGAAGATCGATTTCGACCTGCCGGCCTTCAACGGCACGGTGCGCGTCATGGGGGTCGCTTGGTCGGCCGGGCGCACCGGCCAGGCCAGCGCCGACGTGATCGTGCGTGATCAGGTCGTGGCGCAGGCGACGCTGCCGCGCTTCCTCGCCATCGGCGACCAGTCGCGCTTCCATCTCCAGATCGACAATGTCGAGGGTCCCGCCGGCGCCTACACCGTCGATCTCGACGTGAAGGGCCCGGTCCTCGTCGCCGCCGACGCGACGCATCGCACGGTGCAGCTCGCCGCCGGCGCCAAGATGCAGATGACCATCCCCGTCACCGCCGCCGGCCTCGGCCGCGCCGAGTTCGACGTGCGCGTCTCCGGGCCGAACGGCATCGGCACGGTGCAGAACTTGGCCGTGCAGGTGAAGCCCTCGGCCGCGACGCTGGCGCGCCGCATTGTCCGGCCGCTCCCCGGCAATGGCGGCGCGATCACCGTCTCCTCCGATCTCATGGCCGATCTCGTGCCGGGCTCGGGGCAGGTCTCGGTCTCTGTCTCGCCCTTCGGCTCGCTCGACGTGCCGGCCCTGCTCAAGGCGCTCGACCGCTACCCCTATGGCTGCACCGAGCAGACCGTCTCGCGCGCCCTGCCGCTGCTGGCGGTCAACCAGCTCGCCTCGATGGAGAACCTCGCGCTCGACGACAATGCCGACGAGCGCGTGCAGAAGGCGATCGAGCGCGTCCTGGCTCGCCAGGGCGGCAACGGCTCCTTCGGCCTCTGGAGCGTCGGCGGCGAGGACCTCTGGCTCGACGCCTTCGTCACCGACTTCCTGACGCGGGCGCGCGAGCGCCAGTTCGACGTCCCGCAGACCGCCTTCGCCATGGCGCTGGACCGGCTGCGCAACCAGGTCGTCAACACCGGCGACATCAACAAGGAGGAGGCGGCCGGCATCGCCTATGCGCTCTATGTGCTCGCCCGCAACGGCCGGCCGGTAATGGGCGACCTGCGTTACCTCGCCGACAACAAGCTCGGCGATTTCGGCACGCCGCTCGCCCGCGCCCAGATCGGCGCGGCGCTCTCGGCGCTGGGCGACCGCACCCGTGGCCGCAATGCCTTCGGCAGCGCGCTCGGCCTGCTGCAGCAGGCGAGCGACGATGGGCTCTCGCGGCCCGATTACGGCTCGCGCCTGCGCGACGGCGCCGGCGTACTGGCGCTCATCGCGGAATCGAACGGCGAGCGCGCCGACATCTCCCGCGCCGTCTCGATCCTCGACGCGACGCGCAACAGCGCGCGCTACAGCTACACCTCGACGCAGGAGCAGAGCTGGATGGTGCTGGCGGCGCAGGCAATGGCCAAGGAGGCCGAGGGCATGACGCTGACGGTCGATGGCACGGCCCGCAAGGGCGCCTTCTACCGCACGGTCTCGGCCGAGGCGCTGGAAGCCAAGCCGCTGACCATCGCCAATCCCGGTAGCGCCAACGCTCAGGTCGTCATCACCGTCGCCGGCATCCCGACCACGCCTGAGCCCGCGCTGAACCAGGGCTTCGGCCTGGAGCGCGTCATCTACACGATGAGGGGCGAGCGGGCCGACCCCGCCCGCCTGCGCCAGAACGAGCGCTATGTCGTGGCGCTCAACGTGTCGGAGAACGCGCCGCGCTTCGGCCGCCTGCTGCTGGTCGATCCGGTGCCGGCGGGGCTGGAGATCGAGAACGCCAACCTCACCGAGGGCGCCTCGACCGCCGGCCTCGACTGGCTGAAGCAGGAGGTTTCGCCGGTCCATACCGAGGCGCGCGACGACCGCTTCGTCGCGGCCTTCGAGCGCGCGGGCGCGAAGAACGACAAGCTCGCCTACACCGTCGCCTATATCGCCCGGGCCGTTTCGCCCGGCCGCTATGTCGCGCCGGCCGCCGTGATCGAGGACATGTACCGCCCCGACCGCTTCGGCCGCACCGGCTTCGGCGCGGTGGAGATCAGCGCGGCGCGGTGATGCCCGTGAACGCGCAACCCGAAAGCGGAAGCGCAACAAGCCGCCCTCTCCCTCCAGTGGAGAGGGCGCTGCGACGCTTTCGCAGATTGAAGGTCGCGGCGGCTGCTTTCGCTGCTGCTGCCCTTGCCGGTACGGCAGCCCTCGCCCTCTACATCCGGTCCCTGCCGCCGCTCGATCTCTCGGCGGCCAGCAATCGCTCGACAGTGGTGCTTGACCGCGAAGGCAAGCTACTGCGCCCCTTCCTCACCGCCGACGGCCGCTGGAAGCTCCCCGTCACCAGCGACGACGTCGATCCGCGCTACCTCGCCATGCTCAAGG
Source organism: Allobosea sp. 67-29 (assembly GCF_001898115.1). Lineage (GTDB taxonomy): Bacteria > Pseudomonadota > Alphaproteobacteria > Rhizobiales > Beijerinckiaceae > Allobosea. The sequence continues at coordinate 469,301 of NZ_MKSQ01000026.1, forward strand.
CTTATGAGGACAAGCGCTTCGACAGCCATCACGGCATCGACCCGCTCGGCCTGGCGCGCGCCGCCGGCCAGATGCTGCGGCATGGCCGCGTCGTCTCCGGCGGCTCGACCCTGACCATGCAGGTCGCCCGCCTGCTCGAGCCGCGCGACGAGCGCAACCTTGCTGCAAAACTCCGGCAGGCCGTGCGCGCCGTCGAGCTGGAGCAGCGCTTCGGCAAGAAAGAGATCCTCGATCTCTATCTCAACCTCGCACCCTTCGGCGGCAATCTCGAAGGCGTGCGCGCCGCGAGCTTCGCCTATTTCGGCAAGGAGCCGAAGCGGCTCTCCACCGCCGAGGCCGCCCTGCTCGTCGCTCTGCCGCAATCGCCCGAGACCCGCCGGCCCGACCGCTTCGCCGAAGCCGCAAGAAAAGCCCGCGCCCGCGTCCTCGCCCGCGTCGAGCGCGCAGGCATCGCCACGGCCAGCGAGGTCGCGGCCGCGCGCGAGGAGGAGATCCCGACCGCGCGTCGCCCCTTCCCGAATCTCAGCCCGCATGTCGCGGAGCAGGTCGTGGCGGAGGCGCCCACGCAGCGCGTGCACCGGCTCAGCCTCGATGCCCGTTTGCAGAAGAGCCTGGAAGGCCTCGCCCGCGAGCGCAGCCTCGGGCTGGCGCCACAGGTCTCGATCGCGATCCTCGCCGTCGACAACGAGACCGGCGCGGTCCGCGCCTCGGTCGGCGGCGTCGATTATTTCGCAGCGGAGAGAGCAGGCTCGCTCGACCTGACGCGTGCGCTACGATCGCCCGGCTCCGCGCTGAAGCCCTTCATCTACGCGCTCGCCTTCGACAACGGCATCGCCCATCCCGAGACGATGCTGGAGGACCGGCCGGCCCGCTATGGCGCCTATGTGCCGGAAAATTTCGATAGGGCCTTCCAGGGCATGGTCAGCGCCCGCAAGGCGCTCCAGCTCTCGCTCAACGTGCCGGCGGTGGAATTGCTGTCGGCGCTCGGGCCGCAACGCTTCCTGTCGCGATTGCGCGATGCCGGCATCAGCATCGCCATGCCGAAGGACGGCGGCGCGCCCGGTCTCGCGGTCGGGCTCGGCGGGCTCGGCATCACCTTGCAGGACCTGACCCGTGCCTATGTCGGGCTGGCGCGCGGCGGCGAGATGCTGCCGCTGCGCTTCCGCGAAGAGGCACCGGCCGGCGATATGCCGCCCATCCGTCTCGTCGAACCGGTCGCCGCCTGGTACGTCGCCGACACGCTGCTCGGCGCGCCGCCGCCGCTCAACGCCGTGCCGGGTCGCATCGCCTACAAGACCGGCACCTCCTATGGATATCGCGATGCCTGGGCCGTCGGCTTCGACCGCAAGCATACGATCGGCGTCTGGGTCGGCCGGGCCGATAACGGCGCCGTTCCCGGCCTCGTCGGGCGCGCCGTCGCGGCGCCCATCCTGTTCGATGCCTTCGCCCGGCTCGGCATCGATCCGCGTCCCTTCGTTCAGCCGCCCGACGCGATCGTCGCCAGCACCAACCATCTGCCTCCGCCCTTGCGGCATCTGCGGCAGGACGTGCCCAAGACGGTCGCGGCTATCGCGACGCCGGCCCTGAAGCTCGCCTTCCCGCCCGACGGCGCCCGGATCGACCTTTCGGCCGGCAGCCTCGACGGCCGGGGCCAGCTCAACCTCAAGGCCTCGGGCGGCGCGCCGCCCTTCACCTGGCTGGTCGACGGCGCCCCCGTGACCGGACCGCTGCGGCGACGCGAAGCCCAGTGGCAGCCCCCGGGCAGAGGCTTCATGCGGATTTCCGTGATCGACGGCAGCGGCGCCAGCGAGAGCATCTCGATCCGTTTGCAGTAGGCCTATTCCGCCGGCTGCGGATGCGCGCCGTGCGGCGCTTCCTCCTGCGCGCCATGGCGCGAGCCGTGGACCTTGCGCGCCAGATAGCTGTAGGCGACCGGCACCACATAGAGCGTCAGCAGCGTCCCGAACGTCATGCCGCCGACGATGACCCAGCCGATCTGCGAGCGGCTTTCCGCGCCCGCGCCATGGGCGATGGCGAGCGGCACGGCGCCGAGCACCATCGCGCCCGTGGTCATCAGGATCGGCCGCAGGCGCAGTTCCGCCGCCTCGACGAGGGCATCGATCATCTCCTTGCCCTCCTCGCGCAACTGGTTGGTGAATTCCAGGATCAGGATGCCGTGCTTGGTGATAAGACCGACCAGCGTGATCAGGCCGATCTGGCTGTAGACGTTCATCGTGCCGCCGGAGAAGTACAGCGCCGCCAGCGCGCCGGTCAGCGACAGCGGCACCGAGACCATGATCACAACCGGGTCGACGAAGCTTTCGAACTGTGCCGCCAGCACGAGATAGATGAAGCCGAGCGCGAGCAGGAAGACCACGAAGATGCTGGCACCGGACTGCTTGAACTCGCGGCTCTGGCCGGAATAGTCGATCTGCACCGAATTGGGCAGGACGCGCGCCGCGCCATCCTCCAGCACCTTGAGCGCGTCGCCCAGCGAATAGCCCGGCGCCGGGATCGCGGTGATCGTCGCCGAGCGGAGCTGGTTGAAGCGCACGAGTTCCTTGGGCGCGACGTTCTCCTCGATCTTGACCAGGCTGGAGAGCTGCACCACCGCCCCGCCGCGGCCCATCAGATAGATCGACTGCAGCGCCTGCGGCGTGTTGCGCTCGGAGCCCTCGACCTGCAGCACGACGTCGTACTGCTTGCTGTTCATGTTGAAGCGCGTCACCTGCCGGCCGCCGAGCAGCGTCTCCATGGTGCGGCCGACGACATCGACGCCGACGCCGAGATCGGCGGCACGCTGCCGGTCGATCGAGACCTTGATCTGCGGCTTGTCGAGGATGAGGTTGCTTTCGAGATTGGTCAGCACCGGCGAATTGCCGACCTCCGCCAGAAGCTGGTCGACATAGCCCTTGATCTGGGCATAGGGCTCGGACGAGCGGAGCACGAACTCGACCGGCTTGCTGTTGGCGTTGCCCTGTCCAAGCGAGGCGGGATTGGTCGCGAACAGGCGGATGCCCGGGATCTGCGACAGGCCTCTGTTGATCTCGGCGACGATGTCCTGCTGCTTGCGGTGGCGCTCCTCCCACGGCTTGAGCCGCGCGAAGGCAATGGCGCGCGTCACGTCCGGGAAGCCGACGATGACCAGATAGGTGTCGACTTCCGGAATGTTCTTGAAGAACGTCTCGACCCGCCGGGCATAATCGGCCGTGAAGGTCATGGTCGCGCCTTCCGGGGCGACGCCGATCACGTTGATCGTGCCGCGGTCCTCGACCGGCGACAGTTCCGAGCGCAGATGCGTGAAGAAGTAGTAGCCGCCGCCGGCCACGCCGATCGCCAGCAGGACGACGAGGGGGCGCACCGAGAGCGCGGCGCGCAACGAAGCCTTGTAGCCGCGGGACAGCCCGTCGAAGCCGCGCTCCAGCAGGTTGTACAGCCAGCTGTGCTTCTCGTGATGACGCAGCAGCTTGGCGCACATCATCGGCGTCAGCGTCAGCGCCACGAAGCCCGAGACCAGCACTGCGCCGGCCAGGGTCAGGGCGAACTCGATGAAAAGCTTGCCGGTGCGCCCGGTCGAGAACGCCATCGGGGCGTAGACCGCAACCAGGGTCAGCGTCATCGCGACGACCGCGAAGGCGATCTCGTTAATGCCGCGGATGGCCGCCGGAACCGGCTTCATGCCGTCCTCGATATGGCGATGGACGTTCTCCAGCACGACGATGGCGTCATCGACGACCAGGCCGATGGCGAGCACCATCGAGAGCAGCGTGAGCGTGTTGACGGTAAAGCCCAGCGCATACATCAGCGCGAAGGAGCCGATCAGCGAGACCGGGATCGTCACCAGCGGGATCAGCGTCGCCCGGAACGAGCGCAGGAAGATGAAGATGATCAGGACGACCAGCACGATCGCCTCGAGAATCGTCTGGTAGACCGCCTTGATCGAGCGATCGATGAAGACGGAGGTGTCGTAGGACTTGGCGATCGACATGCCCTGCGGCAGGTCTTCGATGATGCCCGGCAGCGCTTCCTCGATCCCGGCCGAGACGTCGAGCGGATTCGCCGTCGCCTGCTTGACGATGCCGATCGTCACCGAGGGTGTCCCGCCAAACCAGGCGGCATTGCGTTCCTCGCGCGCGCCGAGCTCGACCTTGGCGATGTCCTTGACCTTGACCGGGAAGCCGTTGACGTCCTTGACCACGATCTCCCGGAACTCGCCGGGGATGGTCATGCCGGTTTGCGAGAGCACGGTGAACTCGCGATCGTTGCTCTCGATGCGGCCGGAGGGAATCTCGATGTTCTGCGCCCGGACGGCGGCCTCCACCTCCTGCACGGTGATGTTGTAGGCGGACATGCGGGCGCGATCGAGCCAGACGCGCATCGCGTACTGCCGCTGGCCGAGGATGCGGACCTCGGCCACGCCGGTGACGTTCTGCACGCGGTCGGAGATGAAGCGGTCGGCGAAATCGGTCAGCTCCAGCGGCCCGTGCCGCGAGCTCGTCAGCGAAAGATAGAGGATCGGCTGGGAATCCGCCTCGACCTTGGCGATGACCGGCTCGTCGATCTCGTCGGGCATCCGGCTGCGCACGCGGCTGACGCGGTCGCGCACGTCGGAGGCCGCGACGTCGGGGTCGACATCCGGGCGGAAGCGCACCTGGATGAAACTGCGCTCCTGGCGGCTGGTCGAGGACAGGATCTCGATGCCCTCGATGCCGGCGATCGAGTTCTCCAGGATCTGCGTGACCTGAGTCTCGATGATCTCGGCCGAGGCGCCGCGGTAGTCGGTACGCACCGACACGATCGGCTCGTCGATATTGGGGTATTCACGAACCGTCAGGCGCTGATAGCTGACGAAGCCGATCAGCATCACGAGCAGGCTCATGACCGTCGAGAGAACCGGCCGGCGGACGAAGAGCTCGAACAGGCTCATCTGGGCAGCCCCTAGAGCTGGCTCGTCTGGAGGGGCTTGTCCTTGATCGCGACGGCGCTGCCGTCGCGCAGGCGCATCTGGCCGGCGGTGATGATCCGCATGTCCGGCTTGAGCCCGCTGACGATCTCGACCTTGCCCGGCAGGCGCTTGCCGATCTCGACGCTCACGCGCCGCGCCTTTCCGTTCTCGACGACATAGACCATCTTGCCGACGGCATCGGGCACCACGGCCATCTCCGGAACGACAATCGCATTCTCGCGCTGGTCGACGGTGATGGCGAGGCGTGCGAAGAGGCCGGGCTTCAGCGCCAGATCGGTATTCGGGATGTTGGCGCGCAGCCTGATCGCGCGGCCGTTGACGTCCACCACCGGATCGATCGCGAAGATATGCCCGGTGAACTTGCGGTCGGGCACGGCATCGACGCGCATCTGCACCGGCTGGCCCGTCTTGAGCCGGCTGAGATAGATCTCCGGCACGCGGAAGTCGATCTTGATCGGGTCGATGCTGGTCAGCGTGATCAACTGCTTGCCGGCCGGAACGTAATCGCCGACGCCGACCGAGCGCAGGCCGACCACGCCGCTGAACGGCGCCAGAAGCGTCGACTGCGCCAGCTTGGCCTTGGCGAGCTGCACCCGCGCTTCGCTGGACGCGAGCTTCGCCGTGGATTCGTCGAGCGCGACCTGCGTGCCCGAGCCGCGCGAGACCAGCGACTTGAGCCGCTCGTTGGTGTCACGCGCCAGGCCGAGATCGGCCATCGCCTGCTTGAGCTCGGCATCGAGGATCGCAGTGTCGAGCTTGACCAGCTCCTGCCCGGCCTTGACGCGCTCGCCCTCCTTGAAGCCGAGGAAGACGACGCGGCCGGCGATTTCCGGAGCGATCACGACCGATTCATCGGCAGCCAGCGTGCCGAGCGCCTCGACCTCCTCGCTGACCGACATGATCTCGACGGCGGCAACCTCTACCGGCACCGCGGGGCGGCCTGCCGGCGCCACGCTCGCCCGCGCCGGCTCCCCGCCGGCCAGATGCGTGCGGTAGCCGTAATACCCGCCGCCCGCCAGGCCGACGACGAGAAGAAGGAGAACGAACCGCTTCATCAGGCTGGAGGCTCCGTTGCCGCCGGTTGGTCTTAAATGGAACGAAAGGCCTTGCTAAGATGCCGCAGCGCCACAGCTGCCCGAAAACAGCGGCGCGAAGACCGGCATCCTTGCGGGCATCCCCATGCCGAGCGAGCCCGACCGGCAGCGATGCAAGATGCTTGCCGCCGTGTCGCGCGCCGACCGCGACCTAGGCGACACAGCCATCCATCGTCATCCTGCCGGCAAGTCGCGTCGCCTCCAAGCGCATTCTCGCGACCTCACGAAAACGTTGATCGATGCCTGCAGCGCCGATGGATGCCGGCCGGAACAGACGCCGTCACGCGGCTGTCATCTCGAACGCCTAGCTCTCGCCGCACCAGAGAGGCGAGCGCGGCCGGATCGTGATCCCGGAAGCGCGCGCCGCGCCTTCATCCGGGAACCGTCCATGCTGCGCATCGAAGGCCTGACCAAGCGCTTCGGCGAAAAAAACGCCGTGGACGACGTCTCGCTGTCGATCCCCGCCGGCGAGATGATCGGCGTCATCGGCCGGTCTGGAGCCGGCAAATCGACCTTGCTGCGGATGCTCAACCGCCTGGCCGAGCCGAGCGCCGGCCGTATCCTCTGCGAAGACCGCGACGTCACCGCGCTCAGGGGCGCCGCGCTCAGGCACTGGCGCCGCGACACGGCGATGATCTTCCAGCAGTTCAACCTCGTCGGACGCCTCGACGTCCTCACCAACGTTCTGCTCGGCCGTCTCAACCACCGCTCCGCCGCGCTGACGCTGGTGAAGAGCTTCTCCGAGGACGACAAGGTCCGCGCCATCGCAGCGCTCGAGCGTCTCGACATGGGCCATCTGCTGGCCCAGCGCGCCGAAACCCTCTCGGGCGGACAGCAGCAGCGCGTCGCGATCGCTCGCGCCCTGGTGCAGGAGCCGCGCATCATCCTCGCCGACGAGCCGATCGCCTCCCTCGATCCGCGCAACACCCAGGTCGTGATGGATGCGCTGTTCCGCATCAACCGCGAGCACGGCATCACCGTGATGTGCAACCTGCACGACCTCGACATCGCCGCCAAGTACTGCGACCGGCTGATCGGCATGGCGGCGGGCAAGGTCGTCTTCGACGACGTGCCCCAGGCGCTGACCCGCGAGGTCGCCGCCGAACTCTACGGCATCGAGGCCAAGGATGCCGGCGCCGAGGCCCTGGACGCATTGGACGCGATCGCCGCGTCCGAAGCCAGGCGCGCCAAGCAGAAGATCGCCTGAGCGGCTGCGCCGCACCGGACGAGCCCAAGCCCGAAGACAGCTATCCCCAAAAGGAGCAGACCATGCTGACCCGTCGTCATACCCTCAAGCTGGCCGCCGCCGGCCTCGCCGCGGCCGCCGCCCCGGCCTTCGCGCAGGACTGGAAGGCGAAGTACCCCGAGCTCGTCTTCGGCATCATTCCGGCCGAGAACGCTTCGGGCGTCGTCGAGCGCTACACCCCCTTCGTCAACTATCTCTCGAAGGAGCTCGGCACCAAGGTCACGCTCCGCATCGCCAACGACTATGCCGCGATCATCGAGGGCCAGCGCGCCGGCAACATCCACATCGGCATGTACGGCCCGGCGTCCTTCGCCCGTGCGCGCGTCACCGGCGTCAAGGTCGATGCCTTCGCCATCGAGACCAATCTCGACGGCACCAAGGGCTATCACTCGGTCTTCTACGTGAAGAAGGATTCGCCCTTCCAGAAGGTCGAGGACCTCAAGGGCAAGAACCTCGGCCTCGTCGACCCGAACTCGACCTCGGGCAACAACGTGCCGCGCTACGTGCTCGACAAGATGGGCATCGATCCCGACACCTTCTTCAACAAGGTCATTTACACCGGCAGCCACGAGAACGCGATCATCGCGCTGCAGCAGGGCACCGTCGACATGGCGGCCAACTGGTGGAACGACGAGAACGAGTCGAACCTCCTGCGCATGGCCCGCAAGAACATGGCCAAGGCCGAGGACTTCCGCATCATCTACAAGTCCGACCTGATCGTGAACTCGCCGATGGCCTATCTCTCGGACCTGCCGGACGACCTGAAGGCCAAGATCCGCGACGCGGTGCTGAACCTCGCCACCAAGGACAAGGCCGCCTTCGACAAGATCTACGAAGGCAAGCAGGGCCCGCTGGTCGCCGTCGACAACAAGGCATACGACCCGGTCATCGAGCTGATCACCTTCGTCGACAAGCTGCGCAAGAAGAAGTCGTCGTAACGGCACCATTCCACCGCAGCGGCGGCAGGGCCCTCTCTTCTGGGGAGCCGTCGCGCCGCCCGCTCCGGCAACCTGCCGCTCGCCAGCCCTCTCCCGCCGGGAGAGGGCTCACCCCGCGCCCTCGACCGGCCAGGGATGCTACGCTCCATGACCCTTGCGATCGACCGCAACGACCCGGCCGTACGCGCCCATGCCGAAGCCTATCGGCAGGCCGCGGCGACCAAGCGTCGCCAGACGCTGATCGGCCTCGTCGTCTTCCTCGCCTGCGCCTGGCTCGCCGCCATCGGCTCCGAGGTGGATCTCGGCAGGCTCTTCGAGAATATCGCCCGCTTTCCGAACTACATCTGGCAGACCTTGCCGACGTTGCATCTGGCCAGCCTCGGCTCCGACCTCGCCGAATGGTACTGGGGCCTGCATCGCTGGCTCAGGCTGCTGTGGCAGACCATCCTGATCGCTTATGTCGGCACGGTGCTGGGCGCCGTCGGCGCCTTCGTGTTCTGCTTCGCGGCCGCAGCCAACCTCGGCCGCTCCGCCTGGCTGCGCTTCTGCGTGCGCCGCTTCCTCGAGTTCTGCCGCACGGTTCCCGAGATCGTCTTCGCCCTGATCTTCGTCATCGCTTTCGGCCTCGGCCCCCTGCCCGGCGTTCTGGCGATCGCGATCCACACCATGGGCGCCCTCGGCAAGCTCTTTTCCGAAGTTGTCGAGAACATCGACCTGAGGCCGGTGGACGGCATCACCGCGACGGGTGCGAGCTGGTGGCAGGTGGTGCGCTTCGCCGTGGTGCCGCAGGTGCTGTCCAACTTCGCGAGCTATGCCCTGCTGCGCTTCGAGATCAATGTCCGCGGCGCCTCGATCATGGGCTTCGTCGGCGCCGGCGGCATCGGCCAGGACCTGATCGAGGCCATCCGCAAATTCTACTACACCGATGTCAGCGCCATCATGCTGCTGGTCATCCTCGCCGTGATGCTGATCGACCTCGGCACGGAGCGCCTGCGCCACGCCCTTCTCAGCCGGGAGCAGCGCTGATGACCTTCGCCATCTCCGCCGAAGAGCGCGGCGCGATTCTCGCGCGCCATGGCGATGCCATTCGCGGCTCGGCCCGCCGCCGCCTCACGACCATCGCGACCATCGCAGCCGTCGCCGGCCTTTTCGTCTACGGGCTGACCACGCTCGAGACCTCGCTCTGGCGCATCCTCGCGGGCCTCGGCAACCTCGGCTCCTTCGTGGTGCTGATGCTGCCGCCGAACCCGGGCTCCTGGGCGCGCGCGCTGATCTTCGTCAAGGCGTTGTTCGAGACCGTCGCCATCGCCTTCATGGGAACGGTGCTGGCTGCGACGCTGGCATTGCCGCTCGGCTTTCTCGCCGCGCGAAACGTCGTCGCCAATCGCATCGTGCACTTCCTCGCACGCCGTTCGCTGGACATGGTGCGCGGCGTCGATGCCCTGATCTGGGCGCTGATCTGGATCAACGTCGTCGGCCTGGGTCCCTTCGCCGGCATGCTGGCGATCATGACCAGCGACCTCGGTTCCTTCGGCAAGCTCTATTCCGAAGCGATCGAGGCTGCCGACCGCAAGCCGGTCGAGGGCGTCGCCTCCGTCGGCGGCGGCAGGGCTCATGAGATCCGCTTCGGCCTGCTGCCGCAGGTCCTACCGGTGATCGCCAGCCAGGTTCTCTATTTCATCGAATCGAACACGCGCTCCTCGACGATCATCGGCATTGTCGGCGCCGGCGGCATCGGGCTCTACCTGTCCGAGACGATCCGCACGCTCGAATGGCAGCAGACCTCGTTCCTGATCCTGCTGATCCTGGTCGCCGTCTCGGCCATCGACTTCCTGTCGAACAAGCTGCGCTTCGCCATCATCGGCAAGCGCGCGATCTGAGCGAGCCGCCGTCGACTCGACTTGAGGATACCGTAAGGTCATCATGGCGCTGGTCCCAGCCCGGAGCAGCGCCATGAGACGGGTCTTTGCAGTTGCCGTATCCGCCGCCCTCCTCCTTCTCCTGCCGTCGGCGGCATCCGCCAAGCGCGAGGCGAACGACCCACGCCGCCTCTGTCGCGAAGCCATCCAGAAGGCGAATGGGCTCGGCAAGGACGCCAAGGTCTCGCGAAAGGATCTCGACCGCTGCGTCGCCAATGGCGGAAGGCTCTGAACGGAGCGCTGCCGCTCAGCCGGTCGTCAGATCGACGACCATCTCCACGCGCTCACCGGCGAAGACGCTGCTGACAAGGTGGACCGGCGTCCGGTCTATCAGCGCATCGACAGCCCAGGACACCATGACCGGCCCCCGAGGCTCGATGCCGAGCAGCTCGGCCTCCGCCTCGTCCGCAAGCCGCGCCGTCAGCCGCGTCGACAGGCGCACGTAATCCGTAATGCCGTAGCTCTTGAACGCAGCGGTGATTGAGCCCGCCGCCTCGCGATAGGCCCTGTCGAAATCCGGGAAGCGAGCGACCGAGAGCCAATGCGTTCCGGTGCCCATCGGCACGCCGTCGGCCAGGCTCACGCCCCGCACGTGCCAGAGCGGCGTCCCGGTCGTCAGTTTGAGCGCCGCACAGGCCGCCGCCTCGCCGACGACCGTCTCGGCCGAGAGCATGCGGCTCGTCCCGGTGATCCCGAGCTTGCCCATATTGCTGCGCATGCTCACCCGCCGGCCGATCGGGTAAGGCAGGCGCGGCGCCGTGACCTGCGTGCCGCGGCCGCGTGCGACCGTCACCAGCCCCTGATCGGCCAGATGCCGGAAGGCCTGCCGCACCGTGTGGCGATGCACGCCGTAGCGCTCGGCCAGCGCGACCGAGGCCGGCAGCGTGTCGCCGAGCTTGTACTCGCCGCGCCCGATCGCCTCCGCCAGTTCGTCGGCGATGCGCCGCCAGGCCGTTCCGCCGTCACGTTCCGCCAGCGCGGTGTCCGTCATCGAATTGTCGCTCAAAAAGTATAGACCTTTGCCATCAACTTCCCTAGTATAGTCTAGACATTCGGAACTGACCAGCGAGCCCGCGCCGATGACACAGAAAACCCCGAGGCAAAGCTGGATGGCGACGCTGGCGCGCGCCTCCCGCAGCGAGATCGAAACCCTGCTCGGCGTTCCGCCGGACCATGACCTGCTCAAGGCGCCGGAGACCGGCACGGTGATGGTCGAGGGTAGGGCCGGTGGCGCCGGCCGCCGCTTCAACCTCGGCGAAGCCACCGTGACGCGCTGCGTGGTCCGTCTCGCCAATGGGCGAATGGGCTTCTCCTACGCGCTCGGCCGCGACGGCCGGAAGGCGCGGCTCGCCGCCCTGCTCGACGCCCGCCTCCAGGACGAGGCCGAAGGCAGCGGCCTGCATCAAGGCATCGCCACCCTCGCCGCCCGGCAGGCCGCCGCACGCGACCTCGCCTCGCGCAAGGCCGCCGCGACCAAGGTCGATTTCTTCACGCTGGTCCGGGGGTCGTGATGTCGGATGAAACCATGATCGCTCCCGGCTTCTCCGATCCGGTCTTCCAGTCGCAGGCCGCCTTTCGCGCCCTGCTCACCGCCCTTTCCGAGCCCGGCACCTTGCAGCAAGTCGCGGGCGAAGTCCCGCCGCCGGAAGGTTTGACGGCCGCGACGGCCACCGCCCTGCTGACGCTCGCCGATTACGAGACCCCGGTCTGGCTGCCGGAAGCCCTGCGCAGCGGCCCGGCCGGCGCCTGGCTGCGCTTCCATTGCGGCGCGACGGTCGTCGACAAGCCCGCCGAGGCAGCCTTCGCCGTCATCGACGGCATGGCGGATGAACCGAAGCTCTCGGCCTTCAATCTCGGCACGGACCAGTTCCCGGATCGCTCGACCACCGTGATCGTGCAGATCGCGGGCCTGGAAGGCGGCCCCGCCCTCACCCTCGCCGGCCCCGGCATTCCCGGTTCGCGCAACATCGCGCCGCTGGGCTTGCGCCCCGGCTTTACCGATGAACTGCGCGAGAATGGCGCGCTCTACCCGCTCGGCGTCGATGTCCTGCTCGCGCATGGCGAGGGCCTGATCGGCCTGCCGCGCTCGACGCAAGTTGAGGAAGCCCGCTAATGTATGTCGCAGTGAAGGGCGGCGAGGCCGCCATCCTCGCCACGCATGATCTCGTCGCCGAGGCCCGCCGCGGCGATCCGGCCGTGCCGGAAATCTCGGTCGCCCAGATCCGCGAGCAGCAGGCTTTGGCCTGCGCCCGCGTGATGAACGAGGGCTCGCTCTACGATCAGGACCTCGCCGCGCTCGCGCTGAAGCAGTCGCAGGGCGACGTGATCGAGGCCGCCTTCCTGATGCGCGCCTATCGCACGACGCTGCCGCGCTTCGGCTCCTCCGAGCCGCTCGATACAGCTGCGATGGCGATCCGCCGCCGCGTCTCCGCCACCTACAAGGATCTGCCCGGCGGACAGGTGCTCGGCCCGACCTATGACTACACCCATCGTCTCTTCGACTTCGCGCTGATGGACGAAGGCGGCGAGGCCGCGCCCCGCAAGGCACCCGCCCCGCTCGACGCGACCATGCCCCGCGTTCCCGACATTCTCGGCGCCGAGGGCCTGATGGAAGCCGAAGAGCCGCCGGAGGGCGATCCGCGCCCCTTCGACCTGACGCGCGACCCCGTCTCCTTCCCGGCCGATCGCGACGTGCGCCTGCAATCGATGGCGCGCGGCGACGAGGGCTTCCTGCTAGGCCTCGGCTATTCCGTGCAGCGCGGCTTCGGCGGCTCGCATCCCTTCGTCGGCGAGGTCCGCGTCGGCGAGGTCGCCGTCGAATTCGTACCGGAGGAGCTCGGTTTCGCGGTCGATCTCGGCGAGGTCACCCTGACCGAATGCCAGATGGTCAACCAGTTCCAGGGCTCGAAGGACGTCCCGCCGCAATTCACCCGCGGCTACGGTCTCGTCTTCGGCCATAGCGAGCGCAAGGCGATGTCGATGTCGCTGGTCGACCGTGCCTTGAAATCCCGCGATTTCGGAGAGGCGACGAACTACCCGGCGCAGCAGGACGAATTCGTTCTCTACCACGCCGACAATGTCGAGGCGGCCGGCTTCGTCGAGCATCTCAAGCTGCCGCACTATGTCGATTTCCAGGGCGAGCTCGAACTGATCCGCCGCATTCGCCGGGAGCGCGAGGAGCGGCTGGCTCGCGAACAGGATACCATGCCGGAGGCTGCGGAATGACGGTTCATCAGATGCCGGCGGACAATACAAAGCCGGCTTACAACTACGCCTATCTCGACGAGCAGACCAAGCGGATGATCCGCCGGGCCCTGCTCAAGGCCGTCGCGGTTCCCGGCTATCAGGTGCCATTCGGCTCCCGTGAAATGCCGCTGGCGCGGGGCTGGGGCACGGGCGGCATCCAGATCACCGCCGCGCTCATTGGTCCGGCCGACACGCTCAAGGTGATCGACCAGGGCGCCGACGACACCACCAACGCCGTCTCGATCCGCAAGTTCTTCGAGCGCACGGCCGATGCCCGCACCAGCGAGGCGACGGAAGAGGCAACGATCATTCAGACACGCCACCGCATCCCGGAGGCGCCGCTGAAGAGCGGACAGGTCATGGTCTATCAGGTGCCGATGCCGGAGCCGCTGCGCAAGCTCGAGCCGCGCGAGGCCGAGACCCGCAAGATGCACGCCTGGGCGGAATACGGGCTGATGCAGGTCAAGCTCTACGAGAGCATCGCCCGCTTCGGCGAGGTGACGACGACCTATGACTACCCGGTCATGGTCAACGGCCGCTACGTGATGTCCCCCTCGCCCATTCCGAAATTCGACAATCCGAAGATGCATATGTCGCCCGCGCTCCAGCTCTTCGGCGCCGGCCGCGAGAAGCGCATCTATGCGCTGCCGCCCTATACCAGCGTGAAGAGCCTCGATTTCGAGGATCATCCCTTCCGCATCCAGAGCTGGACCCAGCCCTGCGGTTTATGTGGCGCGGGCGACTCCTATCTCGACGAGGTCGTGATCGACGACCAGGGCGGGCGCATGTTCGTCTGCTCGGACAGCCATTATTGCGAGACCCGCCGGGCGGAAGGCCATCGCGGCACGATGCTGGGCGATGCGGCCGCGAGCGGCCTGGTCGAGGAGACCACCCCATGACCCTGCATGTCGCAGCAGCCGAGCTTGCGCTCGAACCCGCCCCTCTTCTCTCCGTCGACGGCGTGAGCCGCTTCTATGGCGAGCGCATCGGCTGCGCCGATGTCTCCTTCGATCTCTGGCCGGGCGAGGTGCTCGGCATCGTCGGCGAATCCGGCTCGGGCAAGTCGACCCTGCTGCGCTGCCTTGCCGGCATCGACAAACCCGACGCGGGCGAGGTGCTGTTCCGTGGCGGCACGGAGCCGCTCGACATCTACTCGGTGTCCGAGCAGGAGCGCCGCCGCCTGATGCGCACGGCCTGGGGCATCGTCCACCAGAACCCGCGCGACGGCCTGCGCATGGACGTGACCGCCGGCGGCAATGTCGGCGAACGCCTGATGGATCGCGGCGACCGGCATTACGGCCAGATCCGCGAGCGCGCCCTCGACTGGCTCCAGCGCGTCGAGATCGCCGGCGCCCGCATCGACGACCGGCCGCGCCAGTTCTCCGGCGGCATGCAGCAGCGCCTGCAGATCGCTCGCGTGCTGGTCTCGGAGCCCCGCCTCGTCTTCATGGACGAGCCGACCGGCGGCCTCGACGTTTCCGTGCAGGCCCGCCTGCTCGACCTGCTGCGCGTGCTGGTGCGCGATCTCGGCCTCGCCGCGATCATCGTCACGCATGACCTTGCGGTAGCGCGGCTCCTGACCGACCGCCTGATGGTGATGAAGGACGGACGCGTGGTCGAGCAGGGCCTGACCGACCAGGTGCTGGACGATCCGCACCACGCCTATACGCAGCTTCTCACCTCGGCGGTGCTGAGCGTGTGATCTCGCGTCACACCCTCGTCACCTCGCCGGCACAAGGCACTGACCCCATGACCACGATGATTCAGGTCGAGAACGTCGCCAAGACCTTCACCCTGCACAATCAGGGCGGAGCGCGTTTGCCCGTCTTCGACAACGTCAATTTCCATGTCGAGGCCGGCGAGGCGCTGGTGCTGGCCGGCGCGTCCGGTGCCGGCAAGTCGAGCCTGCTGCGTATCCTCTACGGCAATTACAGGCCCACGAGCGGCGCGATCCGCATCACCCATGCCGGCCGCCCCGTCGATATCGTTGCCGCCGTCCCGCGCACCGTGCTCGACATCCGCCGCCGCACGCTCGGCTTCGTCTCGCAGTTCCTGCGCGTGATCCCGCGCGTCTCGACGCTCGACATCGTCCGCGACCCGCTGCTGGCGCGCGGCGCCACGCCGGAAACCGCGACCGAGCGCGCCAAGGCCATGCTCGCCCGGCTCAACCTGCCGGAGCGGCTCTGGAATCTCGCGCCCGCCACCTTCTCCGGCGGCGAGCAGCAGCGCGTCAACATCGCCCGCTCCTTCGTCGATCCCTCGGCGATCATGCTGATCGACGAGCCGACCGCCTCGCTCGACGCCGCCAATCGCGACGTCGTCGTCGAGCTCATTGCCGAGGCGCGCGCCGCCGGCTCTGCGATCGTCGGCATTTTCCATGACGAAGCGGTTCGCGAACGCGTCGCGACGCGCTATCTCGACATCACCGCTTTCCGGAAGGCCTGACGATGCAAACCGTTCTCACCAATGCCAAGCTCATCCTCGAGAACGAGGTCGTCACCGGCACCATCGCCTTCGACGCGAACGGCATCACCGCAGTCGATCAAGGCAAGTCGTCCCTGCCCGGCGCGATCGATGTCGGCGGCGACTATGTCGCGCCCGGCCTCGTCGAGATGCACACCGACAACATGGAAAAGCATTTCATGCCGCGCCCGAAGGTCTTCTGGCCGAACGGGCTGGCGGCGGCGCTGGTCCATGACGCGCAGATGGCGGCCGCCGGCGTCACCACGGTCTATGACGCGGTCTGCGCCGGCACGCCCTTCTCGGCCAAGGACTATCGCAAGGACATCTTCGCCGACGTGATGAAGTCGCTGGCCTATGGCAAGAGCGAGAACGTCTTCCGCATCGACCACCGCATCCACATGCGCTGCGAACTGACGAGTCCGGGCCTGCTCGAAGACATCGCCCCCTATCAGGACGACGAACTGGTTCAGCTGGTCTCGCTGATGGACCATACGCCGGGCCAACGCCAGTGGCGCAACCTCGAGCACCTCAAGACCTACGCCGTCGGCAACGGCAAGACCGTCGAGGAGTTCGAGGAGGATGTGGTGATGCGCCAACGCGAAGGCGCCGCCAATGTCGCCAAGAATTGGCAGGCCGTGGTCGACATCTTCCGCACGCGCGGCATCCCGCTCGCCACCCATGACGACACGATCCCCGAGCATGTCGAGGAAGGCGTCGCCTCGGGCGCGGTGATCTCGGAATTCCCGACCACGGTCGAGGCCGCGGCCGCCGCCAAGCAGGCCGGCCTCGCGACCGTGGCGGGGGCGCCGAACGTCGTGCGCGGCGGCTCGCATTCCGGTGGTGTCTCGGTCTCCGAGCTCGCCGAGAAGGGCCTGCTCGACGGCCTCTCCTCGGATTACGTCCCGGCGAGCCTGCTGCAGGCGGTGGTCAAGCTCAATGCCGACCACGGCATCGCGCTGCCCGAAGCCATGGGCATGGTCACCTGGAAGGTCGCGGATATCCTCGGCCTCCAGGACCGCGGCCATCTCAAGACCGGCCTGCGCGCCGATCTCGTTCGCTTCAAGGTGCTCGGCGCAACGCCGGTGCTCTCCGCCGTGTGGTCGCAGGGCGAGCGCGCATTTTGAGCAAGCCGCGCTACGCCGTCTATTACGCCCCCGCCACTGAGAGCGCCCTCTGGCGCTTCGGCTGCTCCGTGTTGGGCTATGACGCGCTGACGGGCGAGGATATCCCTTTTGCTGTGCCGCCCGGCTGCGACCGCGCGACCTGGCCGGCACTGACCGAGGAGCCGCGTCGCTACGGCTTCCACGCCACGCTGAAAGCGCCCTTCGAGCTTGCCGACGGCCGCAGCGAGGAGCAGTTGCGCGCCTTCGCCCGCAACTATGCGGCTGGGCTGGAAGGCGTCGCATTGGCGGGCTTGAGCGTGACGGCGCTCGGCTCCTTCATCGCCTTGACGCCGTCCGAGCCGAGCGACGCCCTGCAGCGCCTCGCCTTCGCCCTGGTCCAGGCCTTCGAGCCCTTCCGCGCGCCGCTCGCCCAAGCCGATCGCGCGCGGCGGCTGAAGAGCCCGCTCACGCCGGCGCAGCACGCCTATCTCGAAGCCTATGGCTACCCTTACGTGGGCGACGCCTTCCGCTTTCACATGACCTTGACCGGCGCACTGCCCGCCGATCGCATGGCAGGCGTCAGGCAGGGGCTCGAAACCGCCTATGCCGAGGCCTTCCCGGCCGGGCCAGTCGGGCTCGATCGCTTCGCGCTGTTCAAGCAGGAGGGGCGCGCCGGCCGCTTCCGGCTGCTCGATTCCTATCCCTTCGGTTAGGAGCCATGTCGCCCGAGCGCGCGCAGCGCGGCAAGCAGCTCTTGGGCAGCCTCGGCGACGCTCCGGTCGTTCATGATCGTGATGATCTCGGCTCGCTCGGCCGTCAACGGCGCCTCGCGCCTGAGGCGGGCTGCGATATCGGCCGCGCTCTCGCGCCCGCGCGCAGCCAGCCGCTGCGCCAGCACCGGGACGGGGGCGGTGATGTTGAGCACGATAACGCGCTCCGCCAGCCGCTCGGCCGCGGCGATGACGGCGCGCGAGACGTTGACGATGACCACCGCGCCCTCGTCGACGCCGGAAAGCTCCGCCGCCGGGATGCCGTAGCTCAACCCATGCGCCCGCCAGCTCAGCGCGAATTCGCCGCGCGCCTCGGCGCCGTGGAAGGCAGCCTCGTCACAGGAATCATGGTCCTCGGAGCCGGCCATGGCCGGACGGGTGATCAGGCGGCGCGCGAAGCGGAAGCGCGGATCGCCGGCAAGCCCGGCTCGACCCGCATCCATCAGGGTGTCCTTCCCGGCTCCGGAAGGCCCGACCACGAGGACGAGCGCGCCCGCTGCTGAAACCGGGGCCGCAAGATCAGGAGGATGCAAGGACATGGCTGGCAAGAAACTCGGACTGGAACCGGTGATCGACCCGACGGCCAAGGTCAGCAAGGCCACGCTCGGACGCTACACCGAGATCGGCGCCCGTACCGCCTTCGTCGAGTCGACCTTAGGCGACTACTCTTATGTCGTGAACGACGCGAATGTCATTTACACGACGATCGGCAAATTCTGCTCGATCGCGGCGATGACGCGGATCAACCCTGGCAACCATCCGATGCAGCGGGCGAGCCAGTCGCATTTCAGCTACCGCTCCTCCGCCTATTTCGACGATGCCGAGGATGACGCCGCCTTCTTCGACTGGCGCCGCGCCCATGCCGTCACCATCGGCCACGATGTCTGGATCGGCCATGGTGCGATCGTGCTCGCCGGCCGCAGCATCGGCACCGGCGCGGTGGTGGCCGGGGGCGCCGTGGTCACCAAGGACGTACCGGCCTACACCATCGTCGCCGGCAATCCGGCGCGCCCGATTCGGCGGCGCTTTCCGGAGGATATCGCGGATAGGTTGCAGAAGCTCGCCTGGTGGGACTGGGAGCACGAGAGGCTCCGCGAGGCCCTGAACGACTTCCGCAACCTGTCGGTCGAGGATTTTCTCGACCGTCACGAGGCAGATCGACCGGCATACGGGCTGTAACGGCTCTCGCGGCAGGACCGAAATGAGCCTTGTCTCGGGCGTACTATAGTACGATCACGGCATGTGGAAATTGATCCAGATCAAGACACACCCTCATAGGTTGTTAATCTTGTTCTGGCATGGTCGAGGTCTGAGCGGCCGGAGGCTGCCGCTCGTTGGGGACCTTCTCGATGTCGGCATTGGATCATCTCGCTAAACGACTTGCCTTCATGCAGCTTGGGCCGGAGGCTCAGGCACACATCCGCAGCGCCGGCGAGGCATTGGGCAAATCGATTCCCGACGCGCTCGATGCCTTCTATGCGCAGCTTCGCGCCTTTCCCGAGACGAAGGCCTTCTTCAGCAGCGAGCAGCATGTCGAGGCAGCCAAGCAGCGTCAGGCCAGGCACTGGAGCGGCATTGCCACCGGCCAATTCGACGAGACCTATGTCGGCGCCGTCACCCAGGTCGGCAAGGTCCATGCCCGCATCGGCCTGGAGCCACGCTGGTACATCGGCGGCTACGCTCTGATCCTCGAGAAGCTGCTCGCCGGCGTGCTCGAGGCGCGCTGGCCGAAGAATGCTCTGGGCAGGCGCATGCCCGGCGCCGCCGAGCGGTCGGCCGAGATCGGCGCCATCGTCAAGGCCGCCCTGCTCGACATGGACTATGCCATCACGGTCTATCTGGAAGCATCGGAGGAAGCCCGGCTCAAGATGGAGGCCGAGGTCCGCGCCGTCGAGCAGGCGCAGGCGGCCGACCGCGACAAGGCGATCGCCTGCGTCAGCGAGAGCATGGCGGCGCTGGCGGACGGCGACCTGACCCATCGCATGAGCGCCGACATCCCGGCCGAGTACGCCCAGATCCGTGATCATTTCAATGCGGCGGCGGAACGGCTGCAGCAGATGGCGAGCACGATCAAGACGACCTCCGCCTCGATCGCCGCCTCTTCCCAGGAAATCAACAGCGGCGCGCAGGACTTGTCGATGCGCACCGAGCAGCAGGCTTCCGCCCTCGAGGAGAGCGCAGCGACGACCGAGCAGCTCGCGGCCTCGGTCAAGACGTCCTCGCAGGCCTCGCGTGAATCCGTGGCGCTGGCCGACGAGGCCGCCCACGTCGCCCGCACCGGCGGCGACATCGTCCGGGATGCCGTGGAGGCGATGGCGCGGATCGAGGGCGCCTCGAAGCGCATCTCGGAGATTACCGACGTGATCGACGGCATCGCCTTCCAGACGAATCTGCTGGCCCTCAATGCCGCGGTCGAGGCCGCGCGGGCCGGGGATGCCGGGCGCGGTTTCGCTGTCGTCGCCGCCGAGGTGCGCGCGCTCGCCCAGCGCTCGGCCGATGCCGCCAAGGACATCACCGGCCTGATCGCCTCCTCGGATACGGAGGTGGCCGATGGGGTCAAGCTTGTCCGGCAGGCGGGCGAGACGCTGGACCGGATCGTCGCGGCCTCGGCCCGGGTCTCGAGCCGGGTGGAGGAGATCGCCGCCGCATCGGGCGAGCAGGCCAACGGGATCGACGAGATGAGCCAGACGGTCAGCCATATGGATGAGATGACGCAGCAGAACGCCGCTCTCGCCGAGGAAAGTGCGGCCTCCGCGCGCACGCTCCTCGACCAGATCGAGCAGCTCAACCGCCTCGTGTCCGCCTTCCGCACCGAGGCCGGAACCGGCAGCGCTGATCGCCGCCGCGCAGCCTAGATCATCGGACGCGCTAACGGCGATCTATCGCATCGCCGGGGCATCGCGCTCTTCCGAAAAGCGATTTCCACTTTTCGGTCCGATGCTCTAGCGGGACGCCCGACCGTCGAGCCGCCAGACCGAACTGCGCTTGATCTCCGCATCCTCGAGGGCGCGCGTCACCGGCACTTCGTAGGTGGCGACGGCTTCGAGCCTGTCCTTCGGCAGGTAGCTGCGGCCCGGATCGCCGATCAGGACCGTCGCCCCGCGCTGCGCCAAGGCGCCGAGCCAGTCGATCACGGTGCTGGCCATGGTGCGTTCGTAGCAGACGTCGCCGGCGCAGATCACCTCCCAGCCGGCGTCGCAGCCGACCAGATCGGCCAGCCGCGCCGTCACCGCGACGCCGTTGGCCTGCGCGTTGAGACCGATCGCGGTCGCGGCGAAGGCATCGATGTCGCAGGCCTCGACGGAGACCGCGCCGGCCTTCATCGCCGCGATCGCGACGAGCCCGGAGCCCGAGGCGAAATCGAGCACGCGTCGGCCGGCGACGGCATGCGGATGGTCGAGCAGGTAGCGGGCCAGCGCCTGCCCGCCCGCCCAGGCAAAAGCCCAGAACGGCGGCGGCAGGCCGATGACCGCGAGTTCGTCCTCGGTCTTCTGCCAAAGCTCCGTCGCCTCTTCCGCAACATGCAGAGCGATCTCGGGCGCATGCGGCACCGGCAGCAGCCGCGTATGCTCCCTGATGAATGCCGCGCGATCCGGCTCGTTCGCCAGCGCGCTCATGCCGTCACATCCGTTGCAGGCTCATCCAGCAGGCTGCGATAGAGCGCCTTCACCGCGTTCATCACATCGCGTTCGGTATGGCCGTCGAGCAGGCGCGCGCGCGCGTTCGCGCCCATCCGCTCGGCCAGGCCCGGCGCCCGCGCGAAGACCAGCAGCGCCTTGGCCAGCGCAGCCGCATCCTCGGAGGGCACGACCATGCCGTCCTGTCCTTCGCGCACGAAACTGCGACAGCCCGGCACATCGGTGGTCAGGATCGGTCGGCCACAGGCGGCAGCTTCCAGGATGGTGCGCGGCAGTCCCTCACCGCCGCGCGATGGCAGGATGCACAGGTGATGCGCCTTCCAGACGCCCTCGATATCGCGCGTCGGGCCGGCCCAGCTGATGCCGGGCCGCGCTGCCCATTCCTTCAACGTGGCTTCGGGAATGGCCTTGGGATTGGACGGGTCCGGCGCGCCGTGGATTGTCAGCGTGACGTTGGCGCCGCCGGCCCGCGCCAGCCTGACCGCCTCGACGGCAAGATCGACACCCTTCGACCACAGCATCCGCGCCACCAGCGCGACCTTGAACGGCGGTGCCGCGGGCATCGGTTCCGGCATCAGGATCAGCGGGTCGACGCCGGCACCGCCGACGATCGCGACCTTGCCGGCATCCTGCGGGTCCAAGCCCAGGGTGACGGGATCATCCGGGTTCTCGAACAGGAAACGCACCTGCTTTCCGTCGATCGCGCCGCGCAGCCAGGCCACCGCGGCGAAGCGCGCCAGCGCCGCGAGCATCCCTTGCCTGGCACCGAGGAAGCCAAGGCCAGTGAGCGCATAGACGCGCCGTTCGATGCCGGCGAGCTTGCCGGCGAGTCCGGCCAGGGCAATCGGCTTCAGCGCGATACAATGCAGGATGGCGGGCTTCTCTGCGGCAATGATCCGCCGCAGCGCCTGGATCTGGTGGAACAGCGCACGCGGGTCGAGGCTGCGACGCTCGGCCTCAAGCGCGATCAGCCGCGCGCCGGTCGCCTCGATGACACGGCGATGGCTGCGCTCACGGGCGATGACCGCGACATCGAGGCCCATCTCGCGTGCCGCCCGCGCCATCGGCAGGAAATGCGAGGCGAAGAACCAGTCCTCGGTGGCGACGAACAGCAGTTTCGGGCGCGGCATCGCGTCATCAGGCCGATGCGGCGGCGAAGGTCAAGAGCGCAGGCGCCTCAGGGCTGCGCAGTCGCGACAGGCAGCACCCGCGCAACCGCTGCCTGAGCATCGACGCGGCCGGCGCCGAAGAGCGGGTCGCGCCCCTTCGCTCCAAGATCGACGGCACTCTCCGCCAGGAACTTGCGCGCACCCGCGAGGTCGAGATCGGGCTGTTTCTCGGCCAGCAGCGCGATCAGCCCGGTCACATGCGCGGCGGCGATCGAGGTGCCGGAAGTGAAGGCGTAGCGGCCGCCTGGCTCCGCCGTCAGGACATCGACGCCCGGCGCAGCCACGGCGACATAGGCTCCGCGATTGGCCTCGGGAAACAGCTGATCCTCGGCATCGGTCGCGGTCACCGCGATGACGTTCGGATCGGCTCCCGGATAGAGCGGTGGCGATTTCGGACCGCCATTGCCCGCAGCGGCCACGACGATCACCCCGCGTTCCCTGGCACCGACCAGCGCCTTCGAGAGCAGCCTATCCTGCGGGCCGGCGAAGCTCAGATTGACGACCTTGGCGCGCTGCTGCACCACCCAGTCGAGCGCCGTCATGATCTGGAACGACTTGCCGTTGGCCGAGGCCGACTGCGGGCCGCCGAAAGCACGGCCGACCAGGATGCGCACGGCCGGCGCCATGCCCTCCAGCTCGCCATGGGCCGCGATCGCAGCCGCCATCGATGTACCGTGAGCATGCGGCGTCGCCAGCCCATCGACGGCGTCGAGATAGCCGATGACCGAGCCACGCAGCTCGGGATGCTCCATATCGACGCCGGAATCGATCAGCGCGACGCGCACGCCCCGGCCCTGGGCCAGCTTGTGGGCCTCGGGCAGATGCAGCTTCGCGACGACGTATTGCGGCGGCAGCACGCGGCGTGTCGTCACCGGGGCGCGGGCGGCCGGCGTCGGGTCGGACAGCCGCAGCGTCGGCAGCGTCGACTGGCTGCGCGCGTCGGAGGAGGCGGTGCTGGGCCCGGTGGCGCTGCCGGAGGGCTGGGCGGCCTGCTGCTGCAGGTCGAACAGGAAATTGGGCTGGGCACCGGCGATGCTGTCATCGTCCCCCATCTGCGTCAGCACGGCCCGCAGGTCGCGCCCCGCCTCGAGCTTCGCCCGGATGATGGTGACGCCCGCAAGCTCGAAGCGCTGCCGGGCGATCACTGTCGCACCGTAGCGCCGCAACACCGTGTCGGCATCGGCGTTGGGCGCGAGCTCGAACAGGACCTCGTCGGGGACGAAGCGGGTCTCGTCGGGAGCGGGCACGACGGCGCGCGCCTGTCGCGGTTGCATCCAGGCGCCGGGCGGCACACGCATCGAGCGTTGCAGGCCGTTTGCAGGCGCTGGCTGCCCACCGGGGTTGGTGATGCGTCGGGAAGGGCCGCCCGAATGCTCGGCACCAGACTGGGCCC
The DNA here is from genome assembly GCF_001898115.1 of Allobosea sp. 67-29. Lineage (GTDB taxonomy): Bacteria > Pseudomonadota > Alphaproteobacteria > Rhizobiales > Beijerinckiaceae > Allobosea. The sequence continues at coordinate 493,246 of NZ_MKSQ01000026.1, forward strand.
AAGCCAGGCCGGGCGCCAGGACGAAGCCGAAAGCGACAAGACCTGCCCCGGCGAGACAGCGCAGGCGCGGCGGACAAATCCGGGCAAGGCTCGGGAGCATGGCCTGATCCTCCTGCGTCGCGCGATTATGCCACGGAGGTCGCCGGCCGCGCCAGGGTCGTCACGGCGAAGCCGCGACGAAGCTGACGATGCCGGTTTCAGCTTTCATCCGCGCCGCGATGGCATCGACCTCGGCGGTGGAGAGCGAGGCATCGCCGACCCGCACCTTGAAGAAACCGTTGGCGCGCGGCCCGTCAACCACCGAGGCATCGAAACGCTTGAAGAAGGAGGCGATCTCCCCCGCCCGGGCTTCCGGCGCGAAGCTCAGCAGCACATAGCGCTCCGAGGCGCGCGTGCCGGGTGCGGAAGCCGTCTGGTAGCCACCACCGGCATCGCGCAACGCAAGGCCGGTGAGCGCGGCGCCCTGCAGCACGATCAGCGCCAGCGCGAAGGCGCCGGCATAGGCGAGACGCCGCGGCGACTGCGCCGCCAGCAAGCCGCCGAGCCAGCCCAGGAAACCGCCGGCGAGACCGTTGTTCAGGTCCCCCCTGGCGCGGGCCAGCAGCGGCATCTGTCGCGGCTGCGCCTCGATCCCCGCCATCAGCCTGTCCAGCACCCGCGGCGACGGCGCCCCGAGATGCTCGTTGAGCAGCACCGTCTCGGCCATGTCGTCGCGGATGATCTCGAGCCGGGCGGCAAGCTCGGCATCGGAGGCGAGCGCCGCCTCGATGCGCGCCCGGTCCGCCTCGGCAATGCGGCCGTTGGCGTAGAAGGGCAGCAGCTCCTCGAGCTCGCGGCGCTTCGGATCGCTGGCGATGCTGTCGGTCATGACGCCACTCCTGCAGCGGCCGGGCCGCGCTTCACCACTGGTTTCGTTTCACGGCCAGCCGCGGTCGATACCGGCGGCCTTGAGCATCTCGCCCAGCTTCTTGCGGGCGTGGAACAGCCGGGTCTTGACGGTGTTCTCGGGGATTCCGACGATCCGTGCGACCTCCTCGACGGAGGTCTCGTGGTAGTAGACCAGGTCGATGACCTCGCGATGCTCGGCCGAGAGGCGTCCGAGGCAGGCGCGGATGGCGCGACCCTTGTCCTGCTTCTGCAGCACGACCTCCGGTCCATCCGATTCATCTTCGATGCTGGAGGCGTAATCCTCGTCCAGCTCGGCATCGCGGCGCTTGCGCAGCAGCGACCAGGCCTTGTTCCGGGCGATGGCGAGCAGCCAGGTCGCGACCGAGGCGCGAGCCTCGAAACGGTCCGCCTGTCGCCAGAGATCCATGAACACGTCACTGATCACATCCTCGGCAAGCGTCTCGTCGCGGACGAGCCGCAGCACGAAACGGTAGACCCGCACCTGGTGCCGCGAAAACAGCACCTTCATCGCGAGCCGGTCGCCCGAGGCGATCCGTTTGACGAGATCCTCGTCCGATTCCGTATGCATTGCCCCTCGAAGGCCAGGCATTCCGGCTCGCACCCATTCGTCGCGGCGAGCAGGAGAAAGGTTCAAACGGCGCGCACATTAATCTGCACGGCCGGATTTGCCGATAGCATGCGGAACGATTTCGGTCACGTTTCGGCCATGATTGCCGACGGACCGGAGGGAGCCTTCGCAAAAGGGAAAGCAGAAACGAAAAGGGGCGCCGTGGCGCCCCAGATCATCAGCGGCGTTTGCCGGCCGATCGCAGCTGCATGTATTGCACCGCTTCCAGCAGCACCTTGCGGGGGCGCTCCGCATCGCGCTTGGCCTGCTCCGCCTTGCGGGCAGCCTCGCGAGCGAGCTCTTCCTGGCGCTTCTCTTCCGCGATGCGCTCGCGCTCGATCGCCTCCAGCCGCTCCTTCTCGGCGCGGATCTTGGCCTTTTCCGCCTCGCGCTCGGCACGCGCCTGCGCGATGGCTTCCCGCTCCGCGCGTCGCTGCACCATGACCGGGTCATCGGCCTTGGGCCGTGCCTGGAAACGCTCGAGGAGCGCCTGCTTGGCTTTGGCGGAGTTGGCCTGACGGTCGGTGAAGCTGCGGTCGCTCGGGTTCTTCAAGGGTGGTCATCTCTCAGGTTGTTACAGGCCATTTGGCGGCCTGCGCGGGCGAAATAATCCAGATCGCGGCGAATTGGTATCGAAATCAACGCGCAGGCGCTGTGCTTCCAGCGCGCGACGGGCGAGCTTTCGGACGTGGCGCAGGGGCCAACCCCTCGCGCCGCGCCTGCTTGAGCGCGGCCTTGCGGGCGCGGCGCACCGCATCGGCCTTTTCGCGGACGCGCCGCTCGGAGGGCTTCTCATAAGCCCTGCGGCGCTTCATCTCGCGCATAACTCCTTCGCGTTGCAGCTTTTTCTTCAGCACGCGCAGCGCCTGATCGACATTGTTGTCTCTGACGAGAACTTGCATGGCGGCCTCCTGACCCGGGGGAACGCGCGGCGACGCCGCGCGAAGCAGCGGGCACGGGGCGGTCCGGAGTGACGGAAAAGTCGCAGGGCGCGCGAAAACGCAGCGGGTGCGACCGGAACGGTCCCGGATATGGGTACAACACCCCGCCATGTCAAATCCGGACAGTCCCGATGCGTCTTTCGGGGAGCCGTCATTGCGGCGTCGCGCTTTACAAGCGCGCCGTTTTCCCCAACAGGCAAGGGCTTCGCAACCGGTTCCCATGCTGTGAACACGCCCACGCTCTCCCAGTTCCGCCGCATCGTCGTGAAGGTCGGCTCCAGTCTGCTGGTCGATCGCGAACGCGGCCGCCTGCGCCATGCCTGGCTGGCCGCACTCGCCGAGGATCTCGCCGAGTTGCACCAGCGCGGCGCCGACATCCTCGTCGTCTCCTCCGGCGCGATCGCGCTCGGGCGGACCGTGCTCGGCCTGCCCTCCGGCCCGCTGCGTCTGGAGGAGAGCCAGGCCGCGGCCGCCGTCGGCCAGATCGCGCTCGCCCGCAACTGGGCCGAGGCGCTGGGCGCCCACGGTCTCACGGCCGGCCAGATCCTGCTGACGCTGGCCGACACCGAGCAGCGCCGCCGCTATCTCAACGCGCGCGCGACGCTGGGGCGCCTGCTCGATCTGCGCGCCGTCCCGGTCATCAACGAGAACGACACCGTCGCCACAACCGAGATCCGCTATGGCGACAACGACCGCCTCGCCGCCCGCGTCGCGACCATGGCCGGCGCCGATTTGCTCGTGCTCTTCTCCGACATCGACGGACTTTATACCGCCCCGCCCGCGAAGGACCCGCAGGCGCGGCACATCCCGGTGGTCGAGCGCATCACACCCGAGATCGATGCCATGGCTGGCGGCGCGGCCTCCGAATTGTCGCGCGGGGGCATGCGCACCAAGATCGAGGCCGGCAAGATCGCGATCGCCGGCGGCACGCATATGCTGATCGCCGACGGGCGGGCCAAGAATCCGCTCGCCGCCATCGCGGCCGGCGGGCGCTGCACCTGGTTCCTCACCGCCTCGACGCCCGCGACGGCGCGCAAGACCTGGATCGCCGGCTCGTTGGAGCAGCGCGGCACGCTGCATGTCGATGCCGGCGCGGCACGGGCGCTGCGCGGGGGCGCCAGCCTGCTGCCCGTCGGCGTCGCCCGCATCGAGGGCGAGTTCTCGCGGGGCGATGCCGTCCTGATCCGCGACCCCGATGGACAGGTGCTCGGCCGCGGCCTTGTCGCCTATGATGCCGCCGAGGCGGCGCTGGTGCTCGGCAAGGCCTCGCGCGACATCGAGGCCGTGCTCGGCTATCCCGGCCGGGCCGAGATGATCCACCGGGACGACATGGCGCTCGGTCTGAGCTAGGTTCGGGGCCGAACGCGGATTTTGGGCGTAACAGGATGACGAGCGACAGCGCGCTGCGCATCATCGCGACGAACGGAGCCGACCGGAACGTCGGCGCCGTTATGCGGGAAATCGGCAAGCGGGCCCGCGCCGCTGCGCGCAAGGTCGCGCTCGCTCCGGCCGAGCAGCGCAACGCCGCCCTGCTCGCCATGGCAGAGGCCCTGCGCGCCCGCACATCCCGGATCCTCGCGGCCAATGCTCAAGACCTCGCCGACGGCAAGGCCGCCGGCCTGAGCGTATCCTTCATCGACCGCCTCGCTCTCGACGACACGCGCCTCGCCGCCATCGCCGACGCCGTCGCCGAGGTCGCCGAGTTGCCCGACCCGCTCGGACGCGTGCTGGCGGAATGGACCAGGCCGAACGGCCTGCGCTTCGAGCGTGTCGCGACACCGCTCGGCGTCATCGCCGTGATCTTCGAGAGCCGCCCGAACGTCACCGCCGATGCAGGTGCGCTCTGCCTGAAGAGCGGCAATGCCGCGATCCTGCGGGCCGGTTCCGATTCCTTCCGCTCCTCGACCGAGATCGCCGCCGCGATGCGCGAAGGACTGGAAGCAGCTGGCCTACCTGCCGACGCGATCCAGCTTGTGCCGACGCGCGACCGGGCCGCGGTGGGCGAAATCCTCGCCGGGCTCGGCGGCACCGTCGATGTCGTCGTGCCGCGCGGCGGCAAGAGCCTCGTCGCCCGCGTCCAGAGCGAGGCGCGTGTGCCGGTCTTCGCCCATCTCGACGGCAACTGCCATGTCTATGTCGATGCGAAGGCCGATCTCGCCATGGCGCGCGAGATCCTGCTCAACGCCAAATTGCGCCGCACCGGCGTCTGCGGCGCGGCCGAGACGCTGCTGGTCGACGAGGCCTGCGCCGCGACGCATCTCGCCCCGCTCGTCGGCGCCCTGCTCGAGGCCGGCTGCGCCGTGCGCGGCGACGAGGCGGTGCAAGCTCTCGATGCCCGCGTCACCGCCGCGACGGCAGAAGACTGGGCGACCGAGTATCTCGACCGGATCATCGCGGTGAAGACCGTGCCCGGCCTCGACGCCGCGATCGACCATATCGAGCGCTACGGCTCGCATCATACCGACGCCATCGTCACCGCCGACGAGGCCGCGGCCGCGCGCTTCCTCACCGAGGTCGATTCCGCCATCGTCATCCACAACGCCTCGACCCAGTTCGCCGACGGCGGCGAATTCGGCTTCGGGGCCGAGATCGGCATCGCGACCGGCCGGATGCATGCGCGCGGGCCCGTCGGCGTCGAGCAGCTCTGCTCGTTCAAATACCGCGTCCACGGCGCCGGCCAGACAAGGCCCTGAGCGGATCCCGGCCCTGAGCGAGATCCGAACCATGGCGAACGAGCATCTGCGCCTGCCGCCCCACGCGCCGGGCCTGTGCATTGGCCTGTTCGGCGGCAGCTTCAATCCCGCCCATGACGGACATCGCCTGGCGAGCCTGACGGCATTGCGCCGGCTCCAGCTCGACCGGGTCTGGTGGCTGGTGACGCCCGGCAACCCGCTCAAGGACAATTCCCGGCTGCCGCCGCTGGCCGAGCGCATCCGCCACGCACGCGGCGTCGCCGGCTCGGCCCGCATCCATGTCACCGGCATCGAGGCGAGGTTGCGCACCCGCTACACCGCCGACACGCTGCGCGCGCTGCAGCGCCGCTGCCCTGGCGTCCGCTTCGTCTGGATCATGGGGTCCGACAATCTCGCGAGCTTCCACCGCTGGAACGAATGGCGCGCCATCGCCCGGATGATGCCGATCGCGATCATCGACCGGCCGGGCTCGACGCACAGCGCCATGGCGTCGCCTGCCGCCAACTGGCTCTCGCGCTGGCGCGTCCCGGAGAACCGGGCGGCCACGCTCGCCCGGACACAGCCCCCCGCCTGGGTCTTCCTGCACGGCAGGCGCTCGCCGTTGTCCTCGACAATGCTGCGCGAACAGGCCGGCCGCGATTGAATTCCGGGCCTTTCCGGCTTATTTTGACTGCGTCGCGCGCAAGGCGCGCCTGATCGAGAGGATACGTCACTGAACCGTCAAATCCTTGGTGAAGCAGAGCCGAAGCCGCTTCCCCAGGCTGCTATCGCGGACAATCCCTCTGCCGATAGCATCGCCCTCGCGCTGCGTGTCCTGGACGACATGAAGGCCGAGGATGTCACGGTGATCGACCTCGTGGGCAAGACCTCGCTGGCCGATGCGATGATCATCGCGTCGGGCCGCGTCAACCGCCACGTCGCCTCGATTGCCGAAACCCTGATCGAGGCCCTGAAGAATGCCGGGCTGCCCGCGCCGAAGGTCGAGGGCATGCCGGCTTGCGACTGGGTGTTGATCGATACGGGCGACATCATCATCCACATCTTCCGGCCGGAAGTGCGCGATTTCTACAATCTCGAGAAGATGTGGGGCGCCGACCGACCGAACGAGCGCCTCGTCGGCTGACGAGGCGTGCGGCTCGCGGTCATCGCCGTCGGCCGGCTCAAGGACGGGCCGGAACGTGAGCTGTGCGAGCGCTACCGCGAGCGCGCCCTGGCGCTTGGCCGGAGCATCGGTTTCAGCGGCCCCGAGATCGCGGAATTGGCCGAGAGCCGCGGCCGGCGGCCCGAGGAGCGCAAGCGCGACGAGGGCGAAGCCATCCTTGGCAAGATCCAGCCCGGGCTGATCGTCGCGCTCGACGAGCGCGGCCGCAATCTCGGCAGCGAGGCCTTCGCCCAGCGCCTCGCCTCCGCGCGTGACGCCGGCACCGCTCATGCCAACTTCCTGATCGGCGGGGCGGACGGGCTGGGCGAAGCTGTGCGCGACCGTGCCGACATCACGCTCGCCTTCGGCGCGCTGACATTGCCGCATCAGCTTGTGCGCGCCCTCGTCCTGGAACAGATCTACCGGGCGATGACGATCGTCGCCGGCCACCCTTATCATCGGGTATGAATCACGCTCTGCTGATGATTCGCACCACGCTCTCCGGTCTGGGCCTCGCCGCCGCCTTGTTTTTCAGCACGGCTTCCGTCGCCATCGCCCAGACGGCCCCGGATCCCGATGCCTTGCAGCGCGAGGCCCAGCAGAAGCTCGCCGAGAAGCAGGCGCGCGAGGCGGAGCTGAAGGCGATCGAGCAGCGGCTCGCCGGGAACAGGGAGGCGCGCGAAAAGCTCGAGGGCGAGATCGCGGCGATCCGCGCCGACCGTGCCGCCCTCAACAAGGCGCTGCTGGACACGACCGCCCGCACCCAGGCCGGCGAGCAGAAGCTCGGCGAGCTGGAAAAGCGGCTGGCGCTGCTGCAATCCAGCGAAGCGGCCATCCGCCGCTCTCTCGACAGCCGGCGCAGCCTGATCGCCGAGGTGCTGGCGGCGCTGCAGCGTATCGGCCGCCGCCCGCCGCCCGCCGTGCTGGTGCGGCCCGAGGACATCCTCGATGCCGTCCGGGCATCGATGCTGCTCGGCGCGGTCGTCCCGGATCTGCGCCAGGAGGTCGAAATCCTGGGCACCGACCTCGCCGAGCTGGTGCGATTGCGAAACGGCATCGCGGCCGAAAAGACCAATATCGGTGCCGAGATGGAGCAGCTTGCGGCCGAGCGGCAGCGCCTCGCCGCGCTGGTCGAGGCGCGGCGCGAGCGCGAGGCGGCCGCCGCCAAGGATGTCGAGGCGCAGAAGGCGCTGGGCGACCAGCTTGCCGGCCGGGCGCGTTCGATGCGGGATTTCGTCGAGAAGATCGAAAAGGAGATCTCCGTCGCCAACAAGGCCGCCGACGCCGCCCGCCAGGCGATCGAGCAGGAGACCCGCGAGCAGCGCGAGCGCATGACGGCGCTGGCCTTCAAGGACCCGGCGCGGCTGGCGCCGAAAATCGCCTTCGCCGACGCCAGGGGGCTGCTCTCGCTGCCCGTCGCTGGTTCACGATTGCGTGGCTTCGGCGATCCGGACGGCGCCGGCGGCACGACGCGCGGAATTTCACTGGAAACCCGTCCGGGCGCCCTAGTTTCGGCGCCTTCTGACGCTTGGGTGGTATACGCGGGTCCGTTCCGTTCCTTCGGGCAACTCTTGATCCTGAATGCCGGCGGCGGATACTACATATTGCTGGCCGGAATGCAGCGGATCGACGTCGCGCTCAACCAGTTCGTCCTCGCCGGCGAACCGGTTGCAGTCATGGGCGAAACGTCGGAAGCTGCCGCGACGACTGTCGGAGTAGGAACCGGACAACCGGTTCTGTATATAGAATTCAGGAAAGACGGCGTCTCGGTCGACCCGGGCCCGTGGTGGACGAAATCGCAAGGCGAAAAGGTTCGCGGATGATGCGCAAGGTTTCTCTCGTTCTCGCCGGCGCCATCATGGGCGCGGGCCTGACCGGACTGGCTACCCAGACTCAGTTGCTGAGCTCGACCAGCGCGGTCGCCGCTTCGGCCGAGGTCTACCGCAGCCTGAACCTGTTCGGTGATATCTTCGAGAAGATCCGCACCGACTATGTCGACAAGCCCGACGAGCAGAAGCTGATCGAGGCCGCCATCAACGGCATGGTCTCCTCGCTCGACCCGCATTCCTCCTATCTCGACGCCAAGTCCTTCCGCGAGATGGACACCGACATGCGCGGCCAGTTCGGCGGGCTCGGCATCGAGGTGACGATGGAGAACGGCGTTCTCAAGGTCGCCAAGCCGATCAAGGATACGCCCGCCTCAAAGGCCGGCATCCTGGCCAACGACATCATCCGCCAGATCGACGGGCAGGAGGTCAAGGGCCTCTCCCTCACCCAGGCGGTGGACAAGATGCGCGGCCTGATCAACACCCAGGTGACGCTCAAGATCGAACGCCCCGGCAAGACCGATCCGCTCGACTTCACCCTGACCCGCCAGACCATCGTCGTCCCCGCGGTCGAGGACCGCGTCGAGGGCGACATCGGCTATATCCGCATCGGCACCTTCTCCGAGCAGACCTATGACGGCCTGCGCAAGGCGATCGAGAAGACCACGAGCGAAATCGGCGCCGACAAGATCAAGGGCTACGTCATCGACCTCCGCAACAACCGCGGCGGGCGTCTCGACCAGTCGGTGCTGGTTTCCGACGCCTTCCTCGAGCGCGGCAAGATCGTCTCGACCCGCGGCCGCAACGCCGAGGAGACCCAGGTCTTCAACGCGAAGTCCGGCGACCTGACCAAGGGCAAGCCCGTGGTGGTGCTGATCAACGGCTCGACGGCCTCGGCCGCCGAGATCGTCTCGGGCGCGCTGCAGGATCACAAGCGCGCCACGATCATCGGCACGCGCTCCTTCGGCAAGGGCTCGGTCCAGACAGTGATTCCGCTCGGCTCGAACGGCGGCCTGCGCCTGACCACGGCCCGCTACTACACTCCCTCCGGCAACTCGATCCAGGCCAGGGGCATCACCCCGGACATCGAGGTCCAGCAGGACATTCCGCCCGAGCTGAAGGACAAGATCGTCGACAACAAGGGCGAAGCCGCTCTCAAGGGCCACCTCAAGGCCGGCGAGGGCGAGGAGCAGTCCGGCTCGAGCTCCTATGTCCCGAACGACCCGAAGAAGGACACGCAGTTGATCGCCGCGATCGACCTGCTGCACGGGGTTAAAAAGGATGCGACCGCCGCCGCGCCCAAGCCGGCGGAAGCGCCAGCCCCTGCCCCGGCGGCACCGGCCGCCCCCGAGGCACCGAAGCCCTGATCCCTGCGGCTCCGGGTAAGCTCGGGGCTCGACGGCGGGCAGCCGAGACGACAAGACTAGCGCGCGGGCCGCTGATTCGGGTCCGCGTCGCAACTTTCGAGGACGGCTGACCTTTGGCCGGAACGCCGCTCACGGACCTCAACCGGCCGCTCGGCCGCGACAAGCCTGCGCCCACCGGGAAGCCGTGGGCGCGCTGGCTTGCGACCGCTGCGGCCGGCGGAATCGGTACCGTCGTTCTGGGGCTCGCCCTGGTCGCTGCCCTGCGCCGCGATCCCGATGGCGGCGAACCCATGGCCGTCGCAACGATCGAGAAGCGCGCCGCACCGCCCGTCGCCGTCTCGACCGGCCCCGACGCGAAGCCGCACGGCCCGGCCAGTGCCTCTCAGCTCGAGAACGATGCCGGCGTCGTGGTCTATCGCCCGGACTCGGACGCGCCGGGCGCGATCGTCATCACCGTTCCCGACGATGCCGGCGCCGTCAGGCTCGCTCCCGCACCCGACACGCGGCTGGTGGAGCGCACCCGCTACGGCCTGCTGCCCAAGACCGGCCCGGACGGCGCGACCCCGGCGCGGATCTATGCGCGCCCGCTCGGCCCCGAACCGACGACAAAACTCGCCGGGCGCATCGCCCTCGTCGTGGGCGGCCTCGGAATCAGCCAGAGCGGCACCGCCGACGCCATCTCCCGTTTGCCGCCCCAGGTCTCGCTCGCCTTCGCGCCCTACGGCAGCGAGCTCGAACGGACCGTGCAGCGGGCAAGGAGCGAGGGACACGAGGCCTTCCTACAATTGCCGATGGAACCCTTCGACTATCCCGACAACGATCCCGGACCGCATACCCTGCTGAGCGGCCCCAAGGCATCCGACAATCTCGACAAGCTGCATTGGTCGCTCGGTCGCTTCACCGGCTATGTCGGGGTGATCAACTTCCTCGGCGGCCGCCTGACCGCAGATGAGACCGCGCTGTCGCCGATTCTGCGCGACCTCGCCGGGCGCGGGCTGATGGTCGTCGACGATGGCTCTTCCGCCCGCAGCCAGTTCGCCGCTGCCGCCAGCCGCGCGCAGATTCCCTCCCTCAAGGTCGACCGCACCATCGACACGGTCACCCGCGCCGAGGCGATCGACAAGGAGCTGGCCGGCCTGGAGGCGACGGCGCGCGAGCGCGGCATCGTCGTCGCCTCGGCCAGCGCCCTGCCCGTCTCGATCGAGCGCATCGCCCGCTGGGCTCAGTCGCTCGAGGCCAAGAAGATCGCTCTCGTGCCGCTGAGTGCGGCACGCGGTTTCCGCGATCCCAAGACGACCGGATCCCTCTCCGCTGGACCCTTGCGATGACCGACGCCGCCCCGGAAGGCTATCGCCCTTGCGTGGGGCTTGCCTTGTTCAATCGCGACGGCCTCGTCTTCGTCGGCCGACGCGCCGACAAGACCAAGCGCGAGCACGTGGCCCCGGGCTATGCCTGGCAGATGCCGCAAGGCGGCATCGACGCCGGCGAGACGCCGCTGGAAGCGGCCCGGCGCGAGCTGCAGGAAGAGACGAACGTCACCTCCGTCGAGCTCCTGGCCGAAGCTCCCGGATGGCTCAGCTATGATTTGCCCGGCGATATCGGCCGTGAAGCCTGGAAGGGTCGCTGGCGCGGGCAGGCACAGCGCTGGTTCGCCTTCCGCTTCACGGGTCCCGACGACGAGATCGACATCCTGACCCCCGCCGGCGGCCACAAGGCCGAGTTCGACGCCTGGCGCTGGGTGCCGCTCGCCGAGACGCCCGGCCTGATCATCCCCTTCAAGCAGGGCGTCTACCATCAGGTCGTCGGCCATTTCGCCGCTTTCGCCCAGGCCTGAGGCGCGCTCCGCCCGGTCCGAGGAGCGCCGGGGCGGCCCTTATCCGCCATGCATCGCCGCCAGGATGCGCGCGATCCAGTAGATCTGATAGGCGATGTGGCTGGCGGCGATGCCGATCTGCAATCGCCGGTCCGCCCACAGGCTTCCGGCCAGGCAGAAGGCGAGGCCGAGCGGCACCTGCACGAGATAGTCGCCGCTGAGCCGGTTCCAGTGCTCGGCTCCCTTGATCACGGTGTCGACGATATCGAGCACGAAGGCGATGGCGAGCAGCCCGAAGAACCAGCGCCGGCGCTTGATGAAGAAGTCTTCGTAGCCGGCGTATTCCGAGATGTTGTCCGGGAAGAGCAGCGCCGCGAGCAAATACAGCACCACCGCATAGCCGATCAGGAACAGGAAGATCTCGAAGCTGAGCGCGGGCATCCGCGACAGCCCGAATTCCCACCACCAGAACAGCACCAGCTCAAGCAGGATCGACCCGACCCAGAGCAGGTGCAGCAGGGAGAGGCGCTGGCGGCCGGGATGCTGGATGAAGCCGGCGAGGCCGGTGAGCGTTCTGGTAATGCCGAGGCCGACCACCATGCCCATCACGATGCGGACATGGCTGAAGAGTTCTTGCGTCGTCGCGGCATCCATGACCCTGCATAACGCGGCTAGCGGCCTGCGCCTAGATCATCGCGTGTCCTATCGGACGCGGTAACGATGATCTATCTCGTTGCTGGAGCATCGAATTTTCCCGAAAAGTGGAATCCACTTTTCGGTCCGATGCTCCAGCTCGCGCGCCCAACGCAACGAGCGCCGCAGCCGACTGCGGCGCCTTACGGCGCGGCGCCGGCGGACTGGGCTCGCCGCTGCCGGAGCACATCGGCGATGAAGAGACGCGACAACGCATGGTAGAGCGGCTCGCGCGTGATCAGCCGTGCAGTCCCGTAGCCGAGGACGGAGGCCGCCATCAATGCGATGACGTTGTCGTGGTTGCCGGTCATCTCGAGGATGATGACGAAGGCCGTCATCGGCGCCTGGACGACGCCGGAGAAATAGCCGGCCATGCCGAGCACCGCCGCCAGGCCTGCCGGCGAGCCGAGAAGGCTGCCGAGCGTGCTGCCGAGGCCGGCACCGACCGACAGGGATGGAGCGAACAACCCGCCCGGGATGCCCGAGACCGACGACGCCAGGCTGGCGATGAACTTCGCCAGGAAGAACGACGCCGGCAACGGCGTGCCCTCGATGGCGCTGCGTGCCTGCGCGTAGCCGGTGCCGAAGGTCATGCCGCCCGTGGCGATGCCGATGAGCGCGACCACGGCCCCGGAGAGAACCGCAACGATCAGGATGCGCCCGAGGGGCGATCCGGCCCGCCAGCGCCGGATCCGGCGCGTCAGCCAGACCATGCCGCTGCTGAAGACGGCGCCGAAGCCGCCGCCGATGACGCCGCAGCAGAGCACCAGGAACCAGTCCCGCTTCAGAACGGCGGTGGCGTCGGTGAAGCCGAAATAGGTGTAGTTCCCGACGATGGCGATCGAGGCGAGGCCGGCGATGATGACGGCGGAAAGCACGATGCCGTTGGTTCGGGCCTGGTAGGTCCGGCTCATTTCCTCGATGGCGAAGACGATGCCGGCGAGCGGCGTATTGAAGGCGGCCGCGATCCCGGCGGCCGACCCGGCGAGAATCAGTCCGCGAGCCTGGACCATGCCGCCCCAGCGCGCGACCTGCAGCATGATCGACGCTCCGACCTGGACCGTGGGTCCTTCGCGGCCGATCGAGGCGCCGCAGAGCAGCCCGATGATGGTCATCACGATCTTGCCCACCGCGATGCGCAGCGACAGGAAGCTGGAACGCTCCGAATCGTCGCGCAGGTGGCGGGCGGCGATCGCCTGCGGGATGCCGCTGCCCTGGGAGCCTTGAACGAAGCGCGCCGCGAAGAAGGCGCAGAGCCCGAAGCCCAGCGGCGTCACCAGCAGCGGCAGGAAGCGCAGCCCGTCCTGCCTGACGGCCACCTGCGAGAACAGATGCTGCGCCTCGTCCGCGAGCTGTGCGAATCCGGCGCTGACGAGACCGATGGCGAGCGCCCCGAGCCAGAACACCAGCCGCTGTCGCCAGTAGCGGGGCGTGATGACCAGCGTGCGCGAGCGCCGAAGAATCCGCAATCCACCACCGGCCACGCGACCAATCCCTTCGTACTCGACTCCTGTCATGCCGGCTTTAGCAGAATTCTTCCCCGAACTGTCGAGCAACAAATCATCGGCGAGGGCAACAGGCCCGCCATGGCCACCGCGTCAGACGGTCAGCGGACCCGTCACCAGCGCAGGAACCGCGGAAAAACCAGTGCTCCGGCGCTCGTGACCAGAGCAATCCCGATCATGTACCAGGTCGCCAGGAAAGGCGCGGTGTCGTCGGGACAATGCAGGCTGTAGGCGACGATCGCGAGCCCGGCGGAAGCGAGCCCGGCACATGCCCCGGTGAGCGGCCCGTCGACCGCCGCGCCCCGCCGCGCCAGCACCAGCAGGACAAGGAACGGTACCATCGCGTAGAGCGGCACCGCCACCAGGCAGGCGCGCCAGTAGTGACCGAAGATCAACGTAGTCCACTGCTCCGCAGGGGTCTGCGCGAGCGTCAGCGCGGCCCAGCCCACTACCAGCAGGATCGGCGCCAGAACCCAGGGCAGCTGCCGTGCCGGCTCCTGCCCCGGCCTCAGGCTGCGCTGGAACAGCGGCAGGGCAATCGCCGCGACGCCGGCGCCGAGCAGCATCTTGGCCAGCACCGGCATGCTCAGCCAGGCGCGGCCGAGATCGTGCCGCGGCCCGAGCGTGATCAGGACGAGACCGGCCGTCACCGCAAGCGCACACAGCGCCGCGAGCCAGGTCGCGCGGCTCAGCCGGGCCGTGTCCACCGGGCGCTGGCTTGCGACCATCAGGGAGATCAATTGATCAGTCTGCATGTCCGATCTTCGGTTGGTTGCGTTGGAATATTCGTTGCGGATCAGGGAAACGTTACGGACGTTCGGTGTCGCGGCCGGCTCATCCGGGCTTGCTCCCACTGCGGGACAGGAATTTGGCCATGGTTTGCAAGCCGCGATGAATCGCGACCTTCGCGGCGTTCTCGCTCATGCCTGCCGCAACCGCCGCTTCGGCGATGCTGGCCCCCTGCAGCCTGACCCGGTCGATCAGGCCCCGCGTTCGCTCGGGCAGGCTCGCCATGGCGCGATCCAGGTCGAGCCGCGCCTCCGCAGCCGCTGCGACCGGCCGGTCGGCCAGCCCGAACGCCTCTTCGTCGAGCGGCAGATGGCCGACATGGCGGCCGGAGCGGCGCAGATGATCGACCAGCTTGTAGCGGGCAATCGCATGGGCCCAGGCCGTGACCGGGCTCGCCGGGTCATAGGTATGGCGAGACAGGTGCAGCGCCAGCAGCACCTCCTGCAGCACGTCCTCGACCTCGCTCGGCTCGCGGCGCCCGGCCCGCGCCAGCATGTGGCGCAGATGGCCTCGCAAGCGCTCGCCGATGATATCGAGGAAGCGCCGATAGGCCGCCCCGTCGCCGGCGAGCGCCGCCAGAAACAGCGGCCTCAGCTGCATTTCAAGATCTTCGAGCGACAAGTCCGGTGCGCTTCCCGTCTATGTTGCGATGCGGCTTATCCCGTCGCATGCCGGAGCTCGGCTCACAAGCGCGTGACCGCCTGATGAGCGGCGCGGGAGCCGCCGCTACGCTCGCGGGCAGGCGCGGCGCCCCCGCATCCGCCTCACCTGGAGACCAGCCCATGGCCGCCGCAGCCCGTATTGCGTTCGCCGTCCTTGCGACCCTGGCGACGACATCCATCGCCCCGGCGCAGGAACCCGGGCCGTCTGCGCAGCCATGCCCGGCCGAGGGCGGATGCAGCGTCGCCGGCGGCTCCTACCGCATCCTGATCCCGCCCGGCGGCCGCCCCGGCCAGCGTTACGGCGCCATCGTGTATTTCCACGGCTATCAGGGCTCGGCCGCCGAAACCATCGCCGACGACGCCTTGGCCGGAGTGGCGCGCCGGCTCGGCGTCGCGCTGATCGCTCCGGAAGGGCTGGGCCGCAGCTGGTCGTTTCCGGGTTCGCCGAGCCGGCGCAGGGACGAGTTCGCTTTCGTCGGGCAGGTACTCGACGATGCGACGCGACGCTTTCCGGTCGATCCGCAGCGCCTGATGGCGAGCGGCTTCTCGCAGGGTGGCTCGATGGTCTGGTATCTCGCCTGCCGGATGCCGACGCGCTTCGCCGCATTCGCGCCGATCGCCGGCGCCTTCTGGGAGCCACTTCCGCAAGCCTGCGAGGGGCCGCGACCCAAGCTGATCCATGTCCACGGCACCAGCGACACCACGATACCGCTCGCCGGCAGAATGCTGCGCCAGGGGGCCAGGCAGGGCGACGTCTTCAGGAGCTTGGCCGTCCTCGCCGGCGGGAGCTGCGCGGCGGGCTGGGCCGATCTGCCCGGCCAGGCCGTTCCGGGCACGGCGCTGACCTGCCGGCTGGCAAGCCATTGCGGCGGGGCCCGGCTCGAGCTCTGCCTGCATGACGGCGGCCATTTCGCCGATGCGGCCTGGGTCGAACGGGCCTGGCGCCTGATGATGACCAACGAACCCGCGTCCCGGACCGCCGGTGCCGTGCTCACGTCTCCGTGAGGCTGTAACCGTGGGCACCGCCGCTGCGATCTCTCAGGCGCCACCGCCACGCGGACCGCTGGAGAGACCGATGCGCCACGACCCGATTTCCGCCTCCCGTCCCGGCGCGGGCACGGACCAGGGCTGCGTCAGGGGGGCCGATCTCGTCGCCGCCCGTCTCGCCGCGGCGGGTGTGACCCATGCCTTCGGCATTCCCGGCGGCGAGGTGCTGGCGCTCGTCGATGCGCTGGAGCGCGCCGACATTCGCTTCCTGCTCGCCAAGCATGAGAATGCGGCCGGCTTCATGGCTGAGGGGCTGTGGCACGCGACCGGCGCGCAACCGGTATTGATTGCGACGCTCGGGCCGGGCGTTGCGAATGCGGTCAACGTCGTCGCCAACGCCCAGCAGGATCGCGTGCCGCTGCTCTTCATCACCGGTTGTGTCGATCAGGCGCTCGCCGAGAGCTACACGCACCAGGTCTTCGACCATCAGGCCGTGCTGCGCCCCCTGGTCAAGGCGAGCTTCCGCGCTGCGCCCGGCACCGAGGATCTCGTCGTCGCCAAGGCGATCGCGCTCGCGAGACGCGGCCGGCCCGGCCCGGTGCATATCGACTTGCCGATCGCGGTGGCGGAGGCGCCGGCTCCGCACCGCGCGCCGGGGCGCCTGCCCCGGTCCGAAGCCGCCGTTCCCGCCGAGCTCGGCCCCGCGGCCGGACGCCTCGCCGCCGCGCGGCGGCCCCTCGTCATCGCCGGCCTCGACCTTGTCAACGAAGGCGCGGCACCTGCCCTCGAGCAATTCCTGGCCCGCACCGGCGCGCCGTTGCTGACGACCTACAAGGCCAAGGGCTTGCTGCCGGAGGACGACCAGCGCGTCATCGGCGGCATCGGCCTCTCGCCGCGCGCCGACGCGATCGTCCGGCCGCTGCTGGAAGCAGCGGACCTGATCGTCCTCGCCGGTTACGATCCCATCGAGATGCGCCAGGGCTGGCGCCATCCCTGGCCGCAGGACAAGCCGGTGATCGACATCGTCGCGGAGGCGATGCCGCACGGCATGCATGCCGCGACCCTGCTGCTGGAAGGCGATGTCGGGACGATCCTGGCGCGGTTGACGGCGGCGCTGCCGGCTGCGCAGGCGGCCTGGCCAGCGGGCGAGCCCGCGGCCGTGCGATCCCGCTTTCGCGAGGCCTTCGCCGCGCCGCCCGGCTGGGGGCCGCACGCCGTCTTCGAGACCCTGCGCGCGGTGGCGCCCGCCGGCACGATCGCCACCGCCGACTCCGGCGCGCACCGCATCCTGCTCAGCCAGATGTGGCGCTGCGACGGGCCGCGGCGGCTGCTGCAATCGACCGGGCTCTGCACCATGGGTTGCGCCTTGCCGCTGGCGACCGGTGCCGCGCTTGGCGCGGACGCTCCAGTGCTCTGCTTCGTCGGCGATGCCGGGCTGGAGATGGTCCTCGGCGAATTGGCGACGCTGCGCGATCTCGAACTTCCGGTCGTCGTCGTCACGCTCGTCGACGAGAGCCTCGGGCTGATCGCGCTCAAGCAGCGGCAGATGGGTCTGCGGCGGGCCGGCGTCGATTTCGGCGGCACCGATTTCACGGCGGTGGCCCGAGCCATGGGCGGGCACGGCGTCACCATAGACGATCGCGAGACTTTGCAGTGCGAGGCCGCCGCCGCCTTCTCCCGCAAGGGCTTCACGCTTCTTGCCTGCCGGATCGACGCTGCGCATTACGAGGGAGCCTTCTGATGGCGGCGGTGATCGACAAGGCGGGAAAGCGCCCGCGCGACGAGCGGCTCGACGTCTTTCGCGGCCTGACGATGCTGATCATCTTCGTCGCACACCTGCCCGACAACAGCTGGAACGCCTGGATCCCGGCGCGGTTCGGCTTCTCGTCCGGTGCGGAGCTCTTCGTCTTCTGCTCGGGCGTCGCCAGCGCCCTGGCCTTCGGCAGCGTCTTCGTGCGGCGCGGCCCGGTCCTGGGCACCGCGCGCATCGCCTATCGGATCTGGCAGGTCTACTGGGCCCAGATCGGCCTCGTGCTGGCCCTGATCGCCCTCGCCGCCGGCATCGACCGGATCTTCGACTTCGGTGTTCTGGCGAAGCAGTTCGGGCCGCTGATCGGCGATCCGGAGCGCGCCTTGCTCGGGCTCGCGACGCTGACCTGGCAGCCCGACTATCTCGACATCCTGCCGATGTATCTCGTCATCCTCGCCCTGGTCCCGGTGATGATGCTGCTGCGGCGCCTGCATGGCGGCCTGCCCTTCCTCCTTGCCGCACTGCTCTACGCGCTGGTCTGGACGCAGGGCCTGAACCTGCCGGGCAATCCCTGGACCGGCGCCGGCTGGTTCCTCAACCCCTTCGCCTGGCAGCTCATCTTCTTCACCGGCTTCTTCATCGCGATGAAATGGCTGCCGGTGCCGCGGCTGGGCGCGCCCCGGCTGATGCTGGTGGCAACGCTCTTCCTTGCCCTGTCGGTGCCGCTCTCCTTCTGGGTCGTGCTCGATCATTGGCCGGCGGCACAGGCGCTGCACGACGCGATCCTGCCCGCCAGCGAGAAGAACGACCTGCACATCCTCAGGGTGCTCCATTTCCTGGCGCTGGCCTATGTCGTGCTCAGCCTGATCGAGCCCTGGCGCGGCAAGCTGGATCGCGGCATCGGCCATCTCCTCATCCTGATCGGGCGGCAGTCGCTGGCCTGCTTCCTTGCCAGCGTCGTGCTGGCGCGGCTGCTGGGCGTCGTGGCAGACGCGACCGGCCGGGGCGAAGCGACCATGGCGCTGCTCAATCTCGTCGGCTTCGCGCTGATCCTCGGCACGGCCGTGGTGGTTGGCTGGTTCAAAAGCGCGCCGTGGCTGGCGCCGGGGCGACCGCAGCCCGGCCCCGCACCGCAGGAACTATCCGCCGGACTGCCGCTCCGGACACGGGTCCGTGAAGCGAGTTGAACGGCGTTTGATCGCCCGCCTGCGAACTCCCTCATGAGCGTTCGAAGCGAACGCTGCAAAGGAGCAGCCGATGTCACAGCCTCTCTATCACGATCTGTCCGGCGACCGCCTCACCGTAGCGAACGACCCCGCGCGCTTGGCCTGGAACGATACGCTCGAGGCCATGATGGCCCATGCCGCCGCGACGCCCGAGCATCTGGCCCGCACGCTCGCAGCCGATCCGGACTTCGCCCTCGCCCATGCGGCGAAGGGGCTGATGCTGCTGTCGCTCGCCCGTGCCGAGCTGGTCGGGGCCGCCCGCGAATGCCTCCTGCAGGCGCGAGCCTCCGCAGGGCTGCGGCCTGTCACCCGGCGCGAGGCGATGGTGATCGAGGCTCTCTCGCTCTGGCTCGACGACGCGCCGCGCCGCGCCGCCGAAAGGCTGGAAGCCATCCTGCTTGCCCACCCGCACGACGTGCTCGCGCTCAAGCTCTCTCACGGTCTGCGCTTCATACTGGGCGACCAGCAGGAGATGCTCGCCACCTTGCAGCGCTTCGCGCCGGGCTTCGGCGAGCACCACCCCCTCGCCGGCTACGTCAACGGCTGCCACGCCTTTGCGCTGGAAGAGCGCGGCTTCTACGCCGAAGCCGAGCGCACCGGCCGGCGCGCCGTCGCCCTCAGCCCCCGCGACGCCTGGGGGCGCCACGCCGTCGCGCATGTGCTGGAGATGACCGGCCGGGCCGGCGAGGGGATCGCCTGGCTCGGCGACGGGCGCGGCATCGCGCACGCCAACAATCTGCGGTTTCACATCTTCTGGCATCTTGCGCTGTTCAGGCTGGAACGCGGCGAGAATGCCGAGGTGCTGCGGCTCTATGACGAGGAGATCCGTGCGGAGCCGACTGACGACTACCGCGACATTGCCAATGGCGCCTCGCTGCTGGCCCGGCTCGACCATGCCGGCGTCGATGTCGGCGATCGCTGGGAGGAGCTCGCCGCCAAGGCTGAGGGCCGGGTCCACGACGGGCGCCTCGTCTTCGCCGATCTGCACTATGTCCTCTCGCTGCTCGGGGCCGGCCACCGCGGCGGAGCCGAGGCCATCGCCGCGGATCTCATGCACGATGCCCGCTCCCATGCGAGCCGCGAGCGTGCCGCGGCGGCCCGCAGCGGCGCGTTTGCGGCCCGTGGCCTGATCGCGTTCAGCGAGGGCGATCATCCCGAGGCTGCGCGCCTCCTCGGCATGGCCCGCGACGGCCTGCTGGCCATCGGCGGCAGCCACGCCCAGCGCGACATCTTCGAGCAGATCCATATCGAAAGCCTGATCCGCGCGGGCAGCCACGATCTCGCTGGCCGCCTCCTGGAACAGCGCCTTGCCCGCCGCGGCGGCGCCAACCGCTTCGCCGTCCGCCGCCTCGCCCAGCTGCGCCACCATGCCCCGGGACGTCTCGCCGCTCTCGCCGTCGCGGCGACCCCTCTCGCCATCGCACACTGACCTTGCAGAAAGGACCGCGCCATGACCACCGCCGCCATGCCTCGCAGCCTCGCTCTTCCCTCCAGCCGGACCGTGATCAACCTCGCGCTCGGGGGGTTCGCCGGCCTCGGCTTCTGGGAGCTCTTCTCCGCCGTGCCGACGGCCTGGGTTGCGGGCTTCCCGCTGGAGCCGCCAGAGCTGGTGAAGGCGCTGTTCTACCACCAGCTCGGCCTCCAGCTCTCGACACCGGTCGCAAAGCTGCTGCACTTCGTCACCGGTTTCCTATTCTACCCGATGGCGTACTGGGTCCTGACCCGCTGGGTGAAGAGCTTCGGCATGCCGGCCGATGGCTGGATCTGGGGCGTGATCACCTATTTCATCGCGCTTGGCTTCTTCGCCCCTCTCGGCGGGCAGCATTTCCTGCTGAACGACGTGCCGCTGCTGTCCCTCATGAGCCTGATCGGCCATGCCATCTATGGCTGGCTCGCGGCCTATGTCTTCGAGGCGCTGGAGGCGCGCTCGGCATGAACGTGCTCGCCCGCAGAAACCGTAAAGGCCTGGACCGGCGCGGCCTGCTTCTGTTCGCCCTGGCGGTCATCCCCGCCACGGCAGCCGGGGCGGCGACGACGCATCGCGTCAACACGCTGGGCTCGCCGGACGGCGTCGCGATCGGCGGCTACGATCCGGTCGCCTATTTCCGCGACGGCGGCCCCCGCCTCGGCAAGCCGGAGTTTTCGTTGCGCCATGGCGGCGCCACCTGGCACTTCGCCAGTGCCGAGCACAAGGCGCTGTTCGCGGCCGATCCGGAGCGCTACCTGCCGGCCTATGGCGGCTTCTGCGCCTACGGCACCTCGCGTGGATACCTGGTCAAGATCGAGCCGGAAGCCTGGTCGATCGTCGACGGGAAGCTCTATCTCAACTACGATCTCGGCGTCCGCACGACCTGGCTTCGCGACCGCGCGAAATATATCGGCCGGGCCGACCGGAACTGGCCGCGCCTGAGCACCATGCCCTGATGCGGGGTGGAAGCCCTCAGTCGAATTCCTTGCGGAACTTCTCGCTCACTTGAGTCGCCGAACGGAAGCGGCCGATCCCGAACGGCGCCAGCGGCGTCTGCGTCCCGCCATCGAGAATCATCTCGCTGAGGCAGGCTCCGACACCCGGTCCAATCTGGAAGCCATGGCCGCAGAAGCCGAAGGCGTGGAACAGCCCCGCCGTGGTCTGGCTCGGCCCGATCACCGGAATCATGTCGGGAAGATAGGCCTCGATCCCCGACCAGACCCGGATGACATGGCACTGCGCCAGCACCGGCGCGACGCGCGCCAGCGCCCTCATCGCGGCCAACGTCTTCGCCGGAGGTACCGGTGCGCGGTTCGCCTGCGGATCGGCGGCCGTGCGGGGATAGCCGGCGAGGATGACATTGCCGCGCGGGATCTGGCGGAAGATGACCGAACCGTCGATCGCCTGGATGGACGGCGCGATCAGATAAGGAAACGGCTCGGTCACGAACTGCGGCGGGCCGGCCGGAAACAGCGGCGCCGTTTCGCCGAAGCGTTCCGCGATCTCGAGCGCCCAGGCGCCGGCGCTGTTGACCAGCGCGCCACAGCTCAGGGTTTCCCCGTTGGCGAGGGCCAGCGTGAAGCCGTCGC
Organism: Allobosea sp. 67-29; assembly: GCF_001898115.1. Lineage (GTDB taxonomy): Bacteria > Pseudomonadota > Alphaproteobacteria > Rhizobiales > Beijerinckiaceae > Allobosea. The sequence continues at coordinate 515,212 of NZ_MKSQ01000026.1, forward strand.
CCGAGCGGCCGATATCGACGACGCGCGTGTTCTCGCGCACGCTGGCCCCATGCCGCGCCGCGGCTCGCATGACGGCCGGCGTCGCGAGCCGCGGATTGGCGGTGGCGTCCCGGGCCGAGAAGGTCGCGGCGACCGCCTGCTGGCCGAGCCAGGGCCAGCGCCGCCTGAGATCCGCCGGCTCGAGGCGCTCGATCGCCAGACCGTACGACTCGGAGACCTCGGCATAGCTCTCCAGCCTGGCATGCTCCTCCGCGTCATAGGCGAGGTAGAGATGCCCGCTCTGCTCGAATTCGCAATCCTCCCCGGTCAGGGCCTCGAACTCCTCCCAGAGCGCCTGGGAGCGCAGCGACAGCGGATACTGCCCGGGAAAGCGGCCTTGCAGCCGGAGATTGCCGAAGTTGACGCCGCTCGATTGCGCACCGACGACGCCCTTCTCGAGCACGGTGACGCGCTGGCCCCGCCGCGCCAGGAAAAACGCCGTCCAGGCGCCGACGAGCCCGCCGCCGACGATGGCGACATCGGTGGTTCGTCCGGTCATGACCCGTCCATGGCCGCGGCGAGCGCGATCGGCTTGACTGGTGCCTGGCCGCGCAGGCGCCCTGCGGCAAGGCCATCGCCGCCGCATTCGGCCGCGACGAGTTCCTGCAGCGCCGGTCCGCAGACGCGGCCCTGGCAACGCCCCATCCCGCAACGCGTAATGGCCTTGACCCGGTTGACCTCGGCCGGGCCGAGGTCACGAGCCATGCTGGCGCGCACCGCTCCGACGGTCACGTTCTCGCAGCGGCACAGCGTCACCGCATCGTCGAGGGCCGCGATCTGGGCTCGTGGCCAGGCGAAAGCGCGGGCAAGGCCTCGCTGGAAATCGCGCAGGCGCTGCACGCGCCGCGCCAGGCGCCGCGTGACGGCGATCTCTGCGGGCCGGCCTAGATCGGACAGGATCGCATGGGCGGCGAGGGCCCCGCTCGCCTCCGCTGCGTCGGCTCCGCCGATACGAACCCCGTCTCCCGCGAGATACAGGCCCGGCCGTGCCCGGCCCATGCCGTCGATCTTCGGCAGGAAGAGCCTGAAATCGGCATCATAGACGAATGTCGCCCCGGCCAGGTCGGCGAGCTGGGTTTCCGGCTTCAGCCCGTAGCCCAGCGCGACGGCATCGCAGGCGAAGCGGCGTTCGCGGCCCCGGGCGTCGTGCAGCAGGAGCGCCTCGACCCGCTCGCTGCCCTCGATCGCCACGGGCACCGCGCCATGCAGCATCTTGGTTCCGGCGCGCAGCGAGGCAGCCATATACCAGAGCCCTCGGGCCAGCGTCCGCGGCGCATGCAGCAGCGCCGGCAGCGCCGCCGCCTTGGCGCGAAGCGCAGTCGTGTCGGCGATGACGGCGATCTCGGCGCCCATCTCGCGATACTGCTTGGCGGCCAGCGCCAGCAGCGGCGACGAACCGAGGAAGGCGACGCGGCTCCCGATCAGGCAGCCCTGATCCTTCAGGGCCACCTGCGCGCCGCCGAGCGTGAACACACCCGGCAAGGTCCAGCCCGGCAACGGGGCGATGCGGTCCATCGCGCCGCTGGCGATCAGCAGCCTGTCGAAGCAGAGCGTCTCCGCACGCCCGTCGCGCAGCAGATGCAGCGTGTCGCCGTCGATCGCCCAGACGAGCGTGCCCGGCCGGTAGTCGATGCGCGGCAGAAGGGCCTCGAAGCGCCGATGCAGCGCGGCATATTTCCTCGCCTCCGACCCCATGAGGCGGGCCATGTCCAGCGCCAGGCTCTCCGCCGGCCGGCGATAGCCCTGGCCGCCGGCCCTGGCGCCTTCGTCGATGAGGATGGGTCTCAGGCCTGCGGCGCAGAGGACCTCCGCCGCGGCAATCCCGGCCGGGCCGGCGCCGACGATGACGGGATCAGCCACGGCCGCTCTCTTCGGCCGGACGATCGAACGATGCTTGCGGCATGGCGAACAGCTCCATGCCCTCGGCGACGGGGGTCGTGCAGGCCCTGATCCGGCCGCCGGCGGAGCTCCAGACCCAGCAGTCCTGGCAAGCGCCCATCAGGCAGAAGCCCGCGCGCGGCTCGGCGCCGAACTCCAGGCGGCGAAGCAGCGTGCCGTGCTGCAGCAAGGCGGCCAGGACGCTGTCCCCGGCTGTCGCAGCGATGGAGACTCCATCGAAACGGAGCGTCACCGCAGGTCCGGTCCTGGCGGCGACGCGGCGGAACTGAGCTGTCGGGGGCCCCATGAGCGATCCTGAATAGTTATTTCTATACGATAACTATTCGCGAATATTGATAACTCTCCAAAAGCCTTGTCAAGCGGCCGCGGCGCGGACGGTTCAGACGCGCGAGATCGCGTGTGCGGTGGCGATGACCAGCGAGGAGAAGCGGGAGATGACCTCGGCATGGCTGAAGCGCGACGTCGAGGTCGCGATGTTGACCGCAGCCTCCGGGCGGCCGTGATGGTCGACGATCGGCGCCGCGATCGAGGCGTCGCCGATATAGACCTCCTCGAAGGCCGTCGCATAGCCCTGGGCCGCCGACTGCCGCAGCTTCTCGCGCAAGGCGTCGCGCTGCCAGGTCGTCGACGGCGTATGGGCCTTGAGATCGGAAGCGTCGATGATGGCCAGCGCCTCCTCCTCGGGCAGGCGCGAGAGCATCGCGATGCCCGGCGCGGTGGCATAGGCCGGCATCCGCGTACCGATGATGACGTCGGTGTTCAGCACGTGCCGGCTGAGGAAGCGCGAAACGAAGATGATCTCGGTACCGTCGCGCACCGTCAGGTTGACCGTTTCCTCCGTCTCCTTGCTGAGGTGCATCAGATAAGGCATCGCCCGGTCCAGCAGGCGGCTGCTGCGCACGAAATGGTAGCCGAGGTCGAGCGTCTTGGCCGTCAGCTCGAAGCGCTTGGTCTGGGTATCCTTGTGCAGGTAGCCGAGCCTGGTGAGGGTGTGCGTGAAGCGCTGCGCCGCGCTGACGTCCATGCCGGTCTCGGACGCGACCTGCGACAGGTTGAGCGTCTGGTGCTGCCGGCCGAAGGCCGACAGCACGCGGAACGCCTTCTCGACCGAGTTCACCATCAGCGCGTCGTCCTTGCGGGACGATCGTTCGGCGAGCGGCGGCGCGAGCTTTCCACGGCGCTGTGGCGTGTCGGACATCGTCATCGGACCAACTCTCCTCGCGCGATCAATGGCCGTCAGCGGTGGCCTTGACAAGTTGGCGCGTTCGCGCAGTATATTCAATAGATTTTATCGCATTGTGATAGAAGGCCATCGGAGGGCGGTATGAAGGACTCGGTTCTGGTCGAAGTGCGCGGCACGGTCGGCATCGTGACGCTCAATCGCCCTCAGGTGCTCAACGCCTGGAACGCGCCGATGCGGGCGCGGCTCGTCGAATGCTTCGACGAGATGGAAGCGAACGAGGAAGTCCGCGCGATCATCCTCACCGGTGCCGGCGACCGCGCCTTCGGCGCCGGCCAGGATCTCAACGAGACCAAGACCTTCGATGCCGACCGCGCCGAAGCCTGGATGGGGGAATGGGAGCGCCTCTACGACCGCATCCGGTCGCTCTCCAAGCCGCTGATCGCGGCTCTCAACGGCGTCGCGGCCGGCTCCGCCTTCCAGGTCGCGCTGCTCTGCGACCTGCGCGTCGGCCATGACGGCGTCACCATGGGCCAGCCCGAGATCAATTCCGGCATCGCCTCGGTCACCGGGCCCTGGATCATGAAGGAGATGATCGGGCTCGCCCGCACCATCGACCTGACGCTGACCGGCCGGATGATGGACGCCGACGAATCCTTCCGCATCGGCCTGATCAGCCGGATCGTGCCGAAGGAGAAGGTCATGGAGGCCTCGCTCGCGCTGGCCGAAGAGCTCGGCGCCAAGGCCCCCAACGCCATGCGGCTCAACAAGGCGCGGTTCCGCGAGGTGACCGAGCAGAGCTTCCGCGAATGCCTGGCGGCCGGCATCCGCAACCAGCGCGAAGCCTACGCGACCGGCGAGCCGGCGCGGATGATGGAGGAATTCCTGGCCAAGCGCGCCGCGCGCAAGAGCGCCTGACCGCGTTCACGCCATTCTGACCACCCACGGGGAAATGCGGAAAACCGCTTGAAAGGGGAGAAGACGATGACGAGCACGATCACGAGGCCGACCCGGCGCAACCTGCTGCAACTGGCCGGCGGCGTCGCTGCCGGCGCGGTCGCCGCGCCATATCTCGGCGGCGCGGCCCGCGCCGCCACCCAGATCACCGTTGCCGATCCGGGCGGCCCCTTCGGCCCCGCCTTCCGCAAGGCCTTCTACGACCCCTTCGAGAAGGCGACCGGCAACAAGGTCGTCAACGTCGCCCGCGAAGCCGAGCCGACCGCGCAGTTCAAGGCGATGGTCGAGACCAAATCCTATACCTGGGACGTCTGTACGCTGACGCTCTCGGCCCGCGACATCCTGAAGGGCCAGGGCCTGCTCGATCCGATCGGCTTCTCGCATGCCGATGTCCCGAAGCTGATGCCGCAGGCGATCTCGCCGGAGTTCATGGGCACCGACGTCTATTCGACGATCTTCGCCTACCGCACCGACAAGGTGAAGAACGCGCCCGCGAGCTGGACCGACTTCTTCAACGTCGAGAAGTTCCCCGGCCGCCGCGCGCTGCGCAAGAACCCGATCGATACTATCGAGCAGGCGCTGCTCGCCGACGGCGTGCCGCTGGACAAGCTCTACCCGCTCGACGTCGACCGCGCCTTCAAGGTGCTCGACAAGATCAAGCCGCATGTCGCGGTCTGGTGGACCGGCGGCGCGCAGTCGACCCAGCTCCTGCAGAGCGGCGAGGTCGACATGCTGCCGGGCTGGAACGCCCGCCTGCAGGCGGCGATCGACGGTGGCACGCCGGCGAAGATCGTCTGGAACCAGGGCCTGTACTCGATCGAGGGCTGGGGTCTGCCCAAGGGCGGCCCGAAGGCGGACGTTGCGCGGCAGTTCATCCGCTTCTGCTCCGATCCGAAGCAGCAGGCGATCTACACCGAGGCCCTGGCCTATGGCCCGACCAACCTCGACGCCTACCAGACGATCCCGGCGGCGCGCGCCAAGCTGCTGCCGACCTCGCCGGAAAACCTGAAGCAGATGGCGATCGCCAACGAGGATTGGTGGAGCGCCAACCGCGCCAAGGTGACCGAGCGCTTCAACGCCTGGCTGCTGACCTGACGCCGATGGCGACGAGCGCCGGCATGAACGCCACCGAACCCAGGGCTGCCAAGCTCGTCATCGAAGGGCTGTGCAAGCGCTATGGCGCCACCACGGCCCTCGAGCCGAGCTCGCTCAGCGTCGCCGAGGGCGAGTTCCTGACCTTGCTGGGGCCTTCGGGCTCCGGCAAGACCACGCTGCTCCAGCTCATCTGCGGTCTGGTCGAGGCCAGTGAAGGCAAGGTGGTGATCGACGGGCGCGACCAGTCGGCGATGCCGGTCCACCAGCGCGATATCGGCCTCGTCTTCCAGCACTACGCCTTGTTCCCGCACCTCACGGTGGCGGAGAACATCGCCTTCCCACTCAAGATGCGCGGCCGGCCTTCGGCCGAGGTCGCCGGCCGGGTTTCGGCCGCGCTCGACATGGTCCATCTCGGCCATCTTGCCGGGCGCTTCCCGCGCGAACTGTCCGGCGGCCAGCAGCAGCGCGTCGCGCTGGCGCGCTGCTTCGTCTACCAGCCCTCGATCATCCTGATGGACGAGCCGCTCGGCGCCCTCGACAAGAAGCTGCGCGAGCACATGCAGATCGAGATCAAGCGGCTGCACCGCGAGAGCGGCGCCACGATCGTCTACGTCACCCACGACCAGGAGGAGGCGCTCGCGATGTCCGACCGCATCTGCCTGATGAACCACGCGAAGATCGAGCAGCTCGGCACGCCGCGCGAGATCTACGAACGTCCGCGCACGGCCTTCGCCGCCGATTTCATCGGCATCTCCAACATCTTCCGCGGCCGCTGGGAGGGCAATGGCTCGCTCGAGACCGCCCATGGCCGCTTTGTCCTGCCGCGCGGGGCACAGTGCGAGACGTCCGATCCCGCGCTGGTGATCCGGCCCGAGAACCTGCGCCTCGGCGCGCAGGACGGCAACGCCGTCAACGGGCGCGTCAGCGAGATCGTCTATGCCGGCTCCGAGACGCGCGTCATCGCCGCGCTCGCCGATGGCGGCCAGCTCGTGCTGCGCCTCGGCCCCGACGACGCCGTGCCTGCCATTGACGAGGCCATTGTCGCCGGCTGGCCGCGCGACAAGGCGGTGCTGGTCGCATGAGCGCCGTCAGCATCGGCCGCGCGCCGGCCCTCGCCGGCAGGCTGCGCCCCAACGCGCTGTGGCTGGCGGTGCCCGGCCTTGTCTTCCTTGCGGTGTTCTTCGTCTGGCCGGTGGCCCAGCTGCTGGGCCTGAGCGCCGTCGATCCGGAAAGCGGGGCCTATTCGGCCGGCGCCTATCAACGCATCGCCGCGACCGACGTCTATCTGCGCGTGCTGGGCATCACCTTCCGCATCGCCGGCTGGACCGCGCTGTGGTCGCTGCTGATCGGCTATCCGCTGGCCTACTGGCTGGCGCGCCTGCCCGACCTGTTCCGCGGCCGCATGCTGCTCTTCGTGATGGTGCCGTTCTGGACGAGCTACCTCGTCAAGACCTTCGCCTGGATGCTCATCCTGGGCCGCACCGGCGTTGTCAATTCGCTGCTGACCGGCGCCCATGTCGTCGGCGAGCCGCTCTCGCTGATCAACAACCAGTTCGGCGTCATGGTCGGCATGGTGCATGCCATGGTGCCGCTGGCGGTGATGACCATGCTGCCGGTGATGACCGGCATCGACCGGCGTCTGGTCCAGGCGGCGCAGACGCTGGGCGCGGCCCCGGCGCGCGCCTTCTGGCTGATCTATTTCAAGCTCTCGTTGCCTGGCGTCGCCGCGGCGGGACTGCTCGTCTTCATCTCCTCGCTTGGCTTCTTCATCGTTCCGGCCTTCCTCGGCGGGCGGCAGGAGACCATGCTGGCCCAGCTCATCATCACCCAGGTGCAGGAGCTGCTGAACTGGTCCTTCGCCGGCGCGCTTTCGGCGATGATGCTGGCGGCCGCGCTCGTCTCCTGCGTCGTCTACGATCGCATCTTCGGACTGTCGACCATCGCCGGCGGCTCGGCGCAGATCGGCACCGGGCGCATCCGCGACCTCGGCCTGGCGCTGCTGTCCGCGGTCGCGACCATTCTGGGGCGCCTCTCCGATGCCGCGCAGGCCGTGCTCGGCAAGCGCGCCTGCGCATGGCTGCTGCCCGGCTTCTGCTGGCTGGTCATCGCCTTCCTGGTGCTGCCGACGCTGCTCGTCATTCCGCTCGCCTTCACCTCCTCGCAGTTCCTGGAGTTCCCGCCGCCGGGTTACGGGCTGAGCTGGTTCCACGCCTATTTCGGTTCCCCGCTCTGGATCCAGGCGACGATCCGCTCCTTCGGCGTCGCCTTCGTCACGGCGTTCGCGGCGACGGCGATCGGCGGCTTCGCGGCGCTGGCTCTGGCGAACAGCCGCACCCGCTGGGCCGGGCTGATCTTCGCCTTCTTCCTCGCACCGATGATCGTGCCGCGCATCGTCATCGCGGTCGGGCTGTTCTACCTGTTCGCGCGGCTCGGGCTGATCGCCACCGATCTCGGCCTCGTCATCGGCCACACCGTGCTGGCGATCCCCTTCACCCTCGTCACCATCGCCGCCGTGCTGAAGACCTACGACCAGCGCCTCGACCAGGCGGCGGCGACGCTCGGGGCCAACCGCGTGCGGACGCTGACCGGCGTCACCATCCCGCTGGTCAAGGGCGGCCTCGTCGCCGCTTTCCTCTTCGCCTTCATCACCTCCTTCGACGAGCTGACCATCGCGATCTTCGTCTCCGGCGGCATCAAAACGACGCTGCCGAAGCAGATGTGGGACGACATGATTCTGCAGCTCAACCCGACGCTCGCGGCGGTCTCGGTCGTCGTCTTCATCGTGGTGACAGCGATGCTGCTCGTCGCGGAACGCTTCCGCTCCTCTTCCCGACCCGACTGAACCGACGACGATGACCTCCTTGGACGACGCTGGCTTCGTGAGCCTTCTGACGACACGCGCCGCGGCAGAGCCGGAGCGCGTCTATGCGCGCTTCTGCGGCGAGCCTGTGACCTATGCCCAGATCGAGCGGCGCTCGGCCGCCTTCGCCGCCCATCTGAGGGCACGCGGCATTGTGGCCGGCGATCGGGTCGCCGTGATGATGCGCAACTCGATCGCGACCATCGCGGTGGTGTTCGGGCTCGCGCGCGCCGGCGTCGCCTGGGTGCCGGTCAACGCGCAGCAGCGCGGCGAGGGCTTGCGTTACCTGCTGACGCATTCGCAGCCGCGCCTTGTCGTCGCCGATGCGGAGCTTGCGCCGCAGATCGCGGAGGCGATGGCGTCGGAGGCCGAATTGCCGCTCCTCGCCCATGCGCCGGGCGGAGAGCTCGACGCCGCCCTGTCTCGGCAGGAACGCTTCACCGAGCCGGCGCCGGCGCCGGAGGCCGTCTTCGCGATCATGTACACCTCCGGCACGACCGGGCGGCCGAAGGGCGTGATCGTCTCGCATCGCATGCTGCGGCTGGCGGCCGAGAGCGTCGCGCTGCTCTCGGATGCGAAACCGGACGATGTCTTCTTCGTCTGGGAGCCGCTCTATCACATCGGCGGCGCGCAGCTGCTGCCCCTGCCGATGATCCGCGGCGTCACGCTCGCCATGGTCGAACGGTTCAGCGCCAGCCGGTTCTGGGATCAGGTCAGGGCCGAAGGCGCCAGCCATATCCACTATCTCGGCGGCATCCTGCAGATCCTGCTGAAGCAGCCGCCCTCGCCGCGGGACCGCGACCATGGCGTGCGCATCGCCTGGGGCGGCGGCTGCCCCGCCGACATCTGGCCGCAGTTCCGCAAGCGCTTCGGTGTCGACATCCGCGAATGCTACGGCATGACCGAGGCCTCGAGCCTCACGACCTGCAACCTGAGCGGCGTGGTCGGTTCGGTCGGAACGCCGATGCCCTGGTTCACGGTGCGGCTGGACGATGCCGAAGGACGGCCCGTGCCTGCCGGCGCCCGCGGCGAGATCGTGATCGAGACCAGCGTTCCAGGCGCGATCTTTCCGGGCTATCTCGACAATTCCGAGGCGACCGCGAAGGCGCTGAGGCCCGACGGTTTCCACACCGGCGACCTCGGCTCCTTCGACCCGCAAGGCAACCTCTATTTCCACGGCCGGATGACCGACAGCGTGCGCTGCCGCGGCGAGAACGTCTCGGCCTGGGAGGTCGAGCACGTCGCCGCCGAGCACGAGGCAGTCGAAGACTGCGCGATGATCGGGGTCGCGGCAGATGTCGGCGAGCAGGACATCAAGCTCTTCGTCAAGCCACGTGCCGGCGCGAGCATCGATCCGCAGGCGCTGTCCGGCTGGCTCGGCCAGCGCCTGGCCCCCTACCAGAACCCGCGCTACATCGCCGTCGTCGACGAGTTCGAACGCACCGCCAGCCAGCGCATCATGAAGCACCGGCTCTCGCCTCGGCTCGACGATTGCTGGGACCGCGCCGCAATGGCGCTGGAGCGCTGAGATGGCCGGCTGCGACATCCTGATTTCCGGCACCGGCGGCTTCGCGGCGCGCATCGCCTTCGATATCGCGGCAACCGCCGAGGAGGCGGTCGAGGTCGTCATCGCCGGGCGCAATCGCGAGCGGCTGAGCTGGCTGCGCACTGCCGCCAACGCCCGGGCGGGATTGTTCGGCAGGAAGGCCCGCTTCACCACCCATATCGTCGACCTGCTCGCCGCCGACGCTTCCGACCTCATGCTCGCGGCGACCGGCCCACGCATCGTGGTGCAGGCAGCCTCGATCCAGACCTCGCAGGTCATCGCCCAGACCGGCAACGCCTGGACGCAGCTCGTCGCCGAGGGCGGCCTGAGCGCCACGGCTGTCTTCCAGGCCCTGCTGAGCTCGCGGGTCGCCGCGGCCATCACCCGTGCCGGCAAGCCGGTCACTCTGGTCAATTGCGGCTTTCCCGACGTGGTCAACGGCATCATCAAGGCGATGGGCCATGATGTCGCCTGCGGCATGGGCAATGTCGCGATCCTGTCGAACGTCTTCGCCGGCTCGGCGGCGACGCCTGCCGGAGCCGAAGTCAAGGTTCTCGCGCATTACCAGAACCTCGCCGCCTGGCGGCGACGGCCACAGGAGCGGGGCGGCCGGCCGCCGCGCGTCTGGTTCGCCGGCAGGGAGGTCGCCGATGTCTATGCAACCTTCGCGGATATTCAGCTGACGCCCGAGCCGGTGATCGAGATCTCCGGCGCCAGCGGCGTTCCCATGCTGCTGGCCATGGCGGCGGGGCGCTCCTGGCACGGCCATGTGCCCGGACCCAACGGCCTGCCCGGCGGCTACCCGGTCCGCCTCGCCGGCGGCGAGCTGGAGCTGGCGCTCCCGGACGGCGTCAGCGCCGCCGAGGCGATAACCTGGAACGCCTCGTTCGAGGAAGCCAACGGCCTGGTCGTCTCCCCCGAAGGCGGCGTGCGTTTCACGGGCATCCTGCGCGACAGGCTGACGGAACACGTCCCGGCGCTGCGCGACGGCTTCCCCGTGCGGGATCTGGAGGCCGTTTGCGAGGAACTGCTTCGTCTGCGCGCCGCGCTGATGGAAACCCCGCCCGCGGCCAATGACGCGTAGAATAGACGGCGTCAGGGCCTCCCCGGCGTCCTGGCTTGTCTGATCTTCCGGATGATCATTTCGGCCCGCTCGATCAGGTTGCGAGGGTCGGGATGGCCGTCATATTCCACGACGGCAGCGTCCAGCGACAGATCCCTGAGGACATGTCCGCCGATATCGAGCCGGCTCGCGGCAAAGACCGCGGAGATCTGATCGACGAAATCCTGGGCCTCTGCCTGGGTCGTCTCGACGCGGATCACGAAAAACCGGTCCCGTCCGAACTGGAAGACCGAATCGCTCGAGCGAGAGGCATTGAAGATCATCGTGGCGGCGTGCTGGGCAAGGACATCGGCTGCTTCCTCGCCGAGGCGGGCGCGCAGTTCGGCCGCACCCGCGATCTCCGCCAGGATCGCGCAGAATGGGTGCGGAACCTTCTCCTGCAGGCCGATCTCACGGGAGAGCGCCGCCCGCAGATAGCGTCGATGCAAGAGCTGGGTCACCGGATCGCGCGCGCCTTCGACGCCCGTGGCATGGTCGAACAGCAATGCCACGAGGCGTGCGAGCAGGTCGATCGACGTCTTGAGGCCCTGGAGCGCTTCCCGGCGATCTTCCTGCGCCGCCAGCGCCAGAATGATCTCGTCGATCTTGCCGACGGCCTCCAATGCGACGGGATACTCCCTGAACTGCGAGAAGATGACATCGCCCTGATGCAGAAGCCATAGGCCGAATTCGGAACGACCCAGGCTGCGGCCACCCGGCGGCGCATCGTCAAATTGCGCATGAAAGAATGCGTTCTGGCCCCACTCCGCCAAGGCCGCTCTCTGGCGCTCCCGCTCGGCCTGAAGATCCTTGCCGATGGAGTAGAGCCGCAAGGCCTCATCCGCTCGCGTGTTGCGCTCGAGATTGCTCATATGCGCGGCGGTCATCGCGCTGAGCGCGATATCGAGCGATCCCGAGACATAGGCATGTGCCTGCGCGATCTGGGAAGACGGCAGCGGGGCCTGCTTGAGCAGTTCGTAAAGGCGCTGCCTCAGAACGCGCGTTCCATACATGATCAGGCCGATCGGCACGCGGATCCTGGCATGGGCCGATCCGACGAGAAGCTGCAGCCGGACGATCTCGTCGAGATCGCCCCTCTCCTTCGGGAACAGCGTTTCGAGCCAATTCTGCAAGGCAGCCTGCAACCGTTCGGCAACGACCGCATTGTCGAGATAGAAATGGGCCCGCGGCCTCGACTGCACCGCTTCGTAGAAGTCCCGGCTGAGCCCGAGCGCGTGAGCGTGAGTGACGCGCCCGACCACGCGCCGGACCTGGGCGGATGTGACGGAATGGAGCCGCGACAGCTCCTCCCGCAGGTCGGCAAATTCCAGATCGAAGTGGGCGCGACTATCCAACGCCATGTCTCACGTTATGAATTCAGAACACAAGCGTATATCTTGATTAAACTATGATTAAATTAAGTTTAATGAACAAATAATTTCGCAGTGCATACTGTTTAATGAATTATTAATTTGCATTAATCGGTTAACTCGCACCCCAAGTTCGCGCGCTATTTCATTTCGATTTCAGCAGAAAGCCAATACATTCTGTACCGGACGGTCATCGAAAGGGTTAAAATCCCTCGCGGATAAAGGAATCTTAATTTTCAGTTTAACTCCATTCTACGTCGGGCATGCAGCGCCTTAAACCTGCGCGGATGCAGATTTGCATTGGCTGACGCTGAGACGACTGCGGTCGAACCGGCTCGTGCATGAACAGGTTCTCGCCCTCGGCGGGCATCGCGACAGGCAGATTCACATGACGCGCCGGCCGGCGCGCTTCCGGGGGATGTCCATGCCACTGAAATTGATGAACCCGCTGACCTCTGCATCGCGGACGGCCGAGAGCCAGGCGCTGCGGCGGACCCAGGCTGTCATCGAATTCGAACCGGATGGCACGATACGCGATGCCAATCCCCTGTTCCTGACGACGCTGGGATATGAGCTCGACGAGATCCGCGGCCAGTCCCATGCCCTGTTCGTCGAACCGGCAGAGCGCGCCAGCGAGGCCTATCGCAGCTTCTGGACCGAGCTGGCGGCGGGCAAGGCGCATCAGGCGCAGTTCCTGCGAATTGCCAAGGGCGGCCGCAGAATCTGGCTTCAGGCGACCTATACTCCGGTTCTCGACCGGTCGGGACGCGTCGAGAAGGTCGTCAAATTCGCGTCCGACATCACGGAACTCAAAGGCACCTTCGCCGACCTCGAAGGGCAGATCGCCGCGATCAACAAGGCGCAAGCGGTTATCCAGTTCGACCTCTCCGGCACCATTCTCGACGCCAATCCGAATTTCCTGGCGGTCATGGGCTACGCCCGCGACGAGATCATCGGCCGCCATCACAGCCTGTTCGCGAGCGAGGAGCTTCGCACCAGCGCCGCCTATCGCGAATTCTGGGACAAGCTGAAGCGCGGGGAATACGACGAAGGCCGCTATATGCGCCTTGCCAAGGGCGGCCGCGCCATCTGGATCCAGGCCAGCTACAATCCCATTCTCGACGCGGCCGGCCGCCCCTGGAAGGTCGTGAAATATGCAACCGACATCACGGCCTCGGTGATGGCGGAAGAGCGCATGCGCCAGGCTGTTTCCGAGGCGGGGCGCGTGGTCCAGGCGGCCATCCGGCACGACCTGACGCCACGCATCGCACTCGACGGCTTCTCGGGCGATCTGCTGTCGCTTTGCCGAAGCGTCAACGAGCTCGTCGAGAATTTTGCCGGAGTCGTTCACTCGGTCGCAGGCATTTCGCAGAATGTCGAAACCGCTTCGCGCGAGATCTCGTCAGGGGCGGAAGATCTGTCGCGACGCACGGAAGATCAGGCTTCCTCGCTCGAGGAGACCGCGGCCACCACCGAGGAACTCGCCGCTTCCGTGAAGGCGACGGCTCAGGCTTCGCGGGAGGCGGCGACGATCGCGGACGAGGCGATGAAGGCGGCCGATGCGGGCGGCGCGATCGCCGGGCAGGCGGTGGAGGCCATGGCGCGCATCGAGATCGCCTCGACGAAGATCGCCGACATCATCCGCGTGATCGACGACATCGCGTTCCAGACCAATCTGCTGGCGCTCAATGCCGCGGTCGAGGCGGCCCGCGCCGGCGACGCAGGCAAGGGCTTTGCCGTCGTCGCCAGCGAGGTGCGCACATTGGCACAGCGCTCCAGCGCAGCGGCCAAGGACATCGCGGTGCTGATCTCCTCCTCGAACAACGAGGTCGCAGACGGCGTCAAGCTGGTGCGCAAGGCGGGAGAGTCGCTCGTCGTCATTCTCGAAGCCTCCCGCAAGGTCGCGGCCACCATCGCCGACATCTCATCCGCTTCGGGCGAGCAGGCCAGCGGGCTCGACGAGATGAGCCAGGCCGTCGCCCACCTCGATGAAATGACGCAGGCCAACGCCGCGCTGGCCGAGCAAAGCGCGGCGTCGTCGACCGCGCTGACCGGCCGCACCGCCGAGCTGCATGAGATCATTGCGCGCTTTCGGATCGACGAAGCCGCGACGCGCCCTCTTACGGCATCTACCGAGCCCGAACGGCTGCGGCAGCTCGCCCGGGAGGCCTTCCAGGCCGACCGCCGGCCTGGAAGGCCGGCAGCCGGGGTTGCCCCGCCACAGAAGCGCGCTGCGGCTGGCCGTGGCAGCCGGGGCTGGGAAGAATTCTAGGCGCCGCATCTCATCCCTGGCCGGCCGCTCATCGGGCTCATCGCGACCATCGCTCGAGTCCAACGCGCCCCGTTGCCGCACAACATGTCCACATGTCTCTTCCGGAGAAGAAGATGATGAACGACGAACTGCGAGACTACCTGACCGGCATCGCCAGCGCCCAGATCAGCCTGTTCGGCCTCCTGGTCGACCATCTGGAACGAGCCGGCGCGCTCGACAAGGCCAAACTTTCGGAAGAGCTGCAGAGCATCATGAAGATCTCGGAAAGCAGCGAAAAGCCGCTTCAGCGCTATCAGGCGATGGTGTTCGATCAGGTCATCAGCTGGATGGCGACAGGCAAGCCGCAATGGACCCCGGTCGTCATCCAGGGGGATGGCCGCCCCACACCGGGGAAGGACCAGCAGGGCGCGCAGCCCGGCTGAACCGCTGCCCCCTGTGCAAGCAGCCGAGTTCGCCATGCCGACCGGTCTTCGGTTTCACGAGCGCCTGATCCTGCGTTGGAGCGACGCGCTCGACCTTCGCTTCGGCCTACGCATCGACGCAGGCGAGCGCGCCGCCATGCGCGCGGCCCAGGCCGTGCGCTTCGGCGCGTCGCTGCCCACCATCCTGCGCGCCAACATCATCTTCGTGCTCGCGATCTCGGCGGTGCTGCTTTGCAGCGGGTGGCGCGCGCTTCCGCTGATCTGGGCACCGATCACGGCCGCGCTGTCCGTGCTCGGCATTCACCAGATGGGCCTGCTGCGCAAGCGGGACTGCAGCGATCCGCCGTCGCCGCGTTTCACCGTCCGCATCATCCGGGATTCCTTCCTGATGGGCCTTCCCTGGGCGGTGCTGGCGACGCTCGTCAACAGCAGCGCCGCCATGCGCTTCGACGGCGTCATCGGCATCACGATCACCTGCCTCTCCTGCGTCGGGATATTCACGATGGGGATCGTGCCGGCGGCGGCCTTCACCTTCCTGGCGACCTTGTGGATCGGGCGCGCCACGCATCTGTTCTATCTCGGGGAGGACTTGCTTCCGATCTACGCGACCGTCGACGTCATATTCCTCGGCCTCGCCTTGGTGCTGATCCGTTCGGTGGCCACGCTTTTCCTCGATGGCGTCCGCCGGGACTTCAGCATCGCCGAACTTCAACAGGCCCAGAGGCTGCGGGCCCAGAACGAGGAGGACAAGCGCCGTGCCCTCGAAGGCCGGGTGTCGCACTTCAACTCCTCCGTCTGGGCGGTGCTCTCGGCGCTTACCAACGCCATCGACCGGATGAAGCAGAGTTCCGATCAGCTTTCCGCCCTGTCGGGGCGCTCGCGATCTGCCGTCGCCGAAGTCCCCGACATGGTCAATGCGGCGAAGCTCAGCCTGCGCACGGTCGACGAAGCGTCGGACCGGATGGCGGAAGCTGTCGCGAGCATCAGGACGAACGCCGACAGCGCCTCCGCCTTCGTCCGGCTTGCGTCCGAGGGCATTCACCGCTCGGCGGCGGCCAAGGCTCGCCTGACGCTGCAGCTGGATGAAGTCGACAAGGAGAGCAATCTCATCCGCGACATTGTCCGGCAAACCAACCTGCTCGCGCTCAACGCGACGATCGAGGCGGCGCGCGCCGGGCCTCTCGGCGCCGGCTTCTCGGTGGTGGCCAAGGAGGTGAAGCTGTTGTCGGCCCGGATCAACGACGCCGCCGGGTTGATCGTCGGACGGATCGAAGACATCCGGACGGCGAGCGAGCAAGCGGCCGTCGCAAGCCAGGACCTGGAGACCAACGCGGGCAAAGTCATCGGTTCGGCCGAGCAGATCCTGGCGGCGTCGGACCAGCAGACGGAAGCGCTCTCGCGCATCGCCACGGCACTGAAGGATGTGATCAGTGCCTCGGAAGCCGCCGGCGAAGCCACCGCGATCGTGATCGCCGGATCGACCGGAGCCCTCGATCAAGCCGTCTCGGTCTCCGAAACCGCACGGCAGGTCCAGGAAACGGCGAAGGATCTCAACGAAACCGTCGACCAGTTCACCAAGGCCATCATGCAGTTCTGAGCGGGCGGCAACCCAGCCGCTGCGGCAGCCGGCCGTCCGGGCCTGGCAACGCCGTGGCTATGGCGTCGATTCGCCGCCGTGCAGCGCCGCTGCAACGAGATCGACGAGCCGCCGCGAATCCGACACGCCGTCATAGCTGGCCACGCCGAATGTCAGGGTGCTTTCCTGGACGGTCTGGCCCTCGATCGAGAAATGGGCGGCCCTGTAGCTCGCGACGATGCGCTGCGCAAAGGCCCTCGCCTCCGGCAGCTCGGCTTCTACGCGAATGACCAGGAAGGTCTCCCGCCCCATGCTGATCACCACATCGCTCGATCTGACCGCATTGAGCAGGAAGGCGGCAGTCTGCTGGACCATCGCATCCGCACCGTCCTCGCCCAGGCGCGCGCGCAGCTCGGCGAAGCCGGGGATCTCGAACATGACGAGCGAAAACGTCTTCCCCGTCCGGCGATAGGCCGTCATCTCGCGCTGGATGGCTGCCTTGAGGAAACGACGGTTCAGCAGGCGCGACAGCGGGTCTCTCGTCCCGCCCATGTCGAGGAACCGGCTGAACTGGGCCACCATCAGATTGTTGATCTGGTCGGATATCTGCTTGATGTCCTTGAGGCACTCCTGCCGGAGCAGATCCACCTTGCTGCCATTGAGCTGATTCACAAGCTGGTCGGCGCGTTCGATGAGCGCGGCGGTGGAGGCGTATTCGAGCTTGTGGCCGAACAGGAGATGCGCTCGATGCGAAAACCAAAGGCCGAACTCCGAGCGGCTCAGCAGCGGCGCGCTCCCAGTGGCCCTCACAAGCGCGGTCTCGAAGAAGACGTCCTGCGCCCATTCAGCGAGGGCAGCCTTCTGCTTTTCGCGTTCGGCGCGAAGGTCGTGTCCGACCGATATTTCTCGCAACGCTTCGTCGGCCCGTGCCGAACGTTGCATTTCGCTCGCGTATCCCGCGACGACCGCCGCCGCGGAGATATCGATCACGGCGGAGATATAGATGAAGGCGTGACTGTAGTAATCTTTCGAAAAATTCTGATCGAGCACGTGCTTGCTAAAGACGTGCTTGGCGGAAATCGTCGCATTGACGACGACGGGCAATGGGATCTGCCGGTTCGCCTCGGCGGCACCGGAACGCATCTGCCGCGCGATGAAAGCATCGGGATCGATACCTTCTCGCGGCAGCAGGCCGACCATCAATTGCGTCAAGCACGAGCGGCAATGGGCAAGCGCCTCGCTGCCCCTGAAATTGTGCTGGATTCGCGGGCTGTCCGTAAGTCCAGACCAGAACTCGTCTCCGAGCTCTTCGAACAAGCGGTCCGAAGTGGCGGATATGGCACTCCGCACCTTCTGGGGAACAGCCTTGTTCAAGCGAAGTAGTTGGGTCTTCAACGAAGAAACGTCGAAATCATCCCAGGTGACAGGAAGAAACATTACAAATACTCAAATCTGGCACGATGAAATACCTTAGACACGACTCGGAACCGTAGGCCCGGCGACGACCACGGCGGCTCCGAAGCTGGCATCGGCAATCGAATTCTCGCGAGAACGATCGCATTCTCCACCGTCAAGGCGGAATTGTGTCGCCTCATCTGCTCGCCCCGAGGCCCGTCGAGGCTTCGGGATCGTCCACGCCGGACTCCACGCAAATTCGCTCGGCCTCATCTGTCGCCGGTCGGACAGATTCACTTTGGCGACAGGCGAGTGGTTTGACCATTACGGCATTCCGATTCCGATTCGAACGATGGAGACGGCCTCTTTCACAATTATTAATTGTAAGAATCTTGAAAATGACTTCAACAAACAGCGAGAATAAAGATTGAACTGCGTCACGCCCGAGGTCTTTACCGCCCGTTTACACCTGTAAAAACCCTCGATTCGCCCTGCAGGCTTGAGGCAGCGGTCACAAGCAGACAATCAATGCCGATGCGAGACTGAAATCGCTGGGCGTCATCGGCCTGAGCTTCTCGCGGTGTGGACGCTCCAGTTCACTCGCCAGCGGACGACGAGCGCCTTGTCGAACGAGAACGCACACAACACACGTGGCGGCGGGCCGAACGCCCTCGCGTCATGTCGCGGTTGCCTGCATGATGCCGATCGCCACCCGTTCGGCTCTCGCCGCCGCTGCAGGCCCTTCAGTAGGTCGCTCTGCCACCCGACAGGTCGAAGACGCCGCCGGTCGAGAACGAGCATTCATCCGAGGAGAGCCAAAGCACCATGCGCGCCACCTCCGCGATTTCGACGAAGCGGCCCATAGGAATGCGCGAGAGGATGTCGGCGCGGCGCTCCGCGGATATCTCCTTCGCCATGGCGGTTTCGGCGGCGGCAGGGGTGATCGCCGTGACGATGATGCCGTCGCGCGCGGTCTCCTTGGCCGCGCTCTTGGTCAGCGCGATCACGCCAGCCTTGGACGCCGAATAGGCGGCGGCCAGCGCCATGCCTTCCTTGCCCTGGATCGACGCGACATTCACGACATGGCCGCGCAAGGCATGGCCACCCACGCCGGAGCGCGCCTCCTGCATCCGCATACGGCCGATCAGCGCACGGCAGACGAGATAGGTGCCGAACAGATTGACGCGCAGCACGGCCTCGAAATTGGCGGGATCGGTCTCCCAGAGCGGCCTGACCTCCCCCAGGATGCCGGCATTGTTGACGAGGATGTCGATCCGTCCATGTGTGTCGAAGGCCGCCGCGGCGGCGGCGTCCACGATCGCCGCATCGGTGATGTCGACCTGCCGCTGGCCGACGCCCAGCACGGTCGCCGCTTCGGCAAGCCGCTCGGCATGCGCGTCCCAGAGCTCCACCGTCGCGCCCGCGTCGCGCAGCGCTTCGGCTATGCCGCGGCCGAGACCTCCGGCGCCGCCGGTGACGATCGCGCTGCGGCCGGCGAGATCGTAGCGGGCATCCATCAGCCAGCGCTCCAGGCAGTCTTGGTCCGGGTAATCTGGTGGCGGTAGAGGCCGAGCGAATATGGGCCTTCGCCGCCG
The DNA here is from genome assembly GCF_001898115.1 of Allobosea sp. 67-29. Lineage (GTDB taxonomy): Bacteria > Pseudomonadota > Alphaproteobacteria > Rhizobiales > Beijerinckiaceae > Allobosea. The sequence continues at coordinate 534,520 of NZ_MKSQ01000026.1, forward strand.
ACGGCGTCGAGCGCGGCTGATGACAGCGCCTGCTTCGCCAGAGCGACGAAATCGGCCTCGTCGCCCCAGCCTTCCAGGAGGAGCACCCGGCGCGGCACGGCATTGGCGACGCCGCGCGCCTTCTGCTCGGCGGTGGCGACGCCGCTCGCCTCGTCATCGGCGACGAGCCAATGCACGCCCGCAACGCCGGGCTTGTCCAACAGGTCGGGGATGAAGCGGCGCAGCAGCGCCTCGCGATGCACCGTCTCGCCGCCTTGCGGTACGTCATAGCGCAGCGTCGCCATCAACCCGCCCTGGGCCGGACCGGCACTGTGGGCGACGCGGCAGATCGAGCGGGCGACCGAGCGGAAATGCCTGACGGCGCTCAACGTCCAGGGCGTCGGCGCGTTGACACGGGCGGTGTAGTCCTGGCCTTTCAGGGTCTCGACGCTCAGCGCCTCGTAGAGGTTGAAGAACTCCAGATCGGCCTCGATCGCGACATAGCGGCGTCCACGCAGGAAACCGGGAATGCCGACACGCTCCGGCATGTGCTCCCGGCCGTGCCAGGCATAGAATTCGCCGCGCCCCTCTGGCGCGATGTCGTGCCAGATCGCGACCGCCCCCTCACCCGCCAGACTCATGCGCCCTCCCGAATTCCGCCGCGAGGCGCGTTGACTCGGCCTTGCCGCACTCTTATACGGAAATGAATTCCTAATTGGAAATGATTTCCAAAAATAAGAAAGAGGGAGTGTGCGAAGGGTGACGATCGCGGCGGTCGAGCGGGCATTGAAGCTGATCGAGGCGCTGGCCGGCGAGCCGGACGGCGTCGATCTCAGCCTGCTCGCGGAGCGGCTCGACCTGCCCTTCAGCGCGACGCATCGGCTTCTGGCCACGCTGGCCGAGCGCGGCGTCGTCGACCAGGACGCCCAATCCGGCGCTTACGGCCTGACGCTGAAACTCGCCCAGCTCGCCTTTCGTGATCTCGACAGCCGCGGCCTGCCAGACGCCGGCCAGCTCGTGCTCGACCGGCTCGCGGCGGCAACGCGGGAATATTGCCGGCTGGCGGTGGTCGAGCGCGGCGACCTGATCTGGATCGCCCGCGCGCAGGGCGCCACGGCAGGCCTGCGCTACGAGCCGCCGATGGGCGCCGGACCCGTGCTGCATGCGACCGCGACCGGGAAGGCCTGGCTCGCCTCGCTGCCGGAGGCAGACGCACTCCGCATCGTCTTCGCGCGTGGCTTCGACGGCGACGAGCGCACCGGGCCGAATGCGCTCAAGGATGTCGATGCCTTGCGGGCCCATCTCGACGAGACGCGGCGGCGCGGCTTCGCCGCCGCGGTCGAGGAAGGCGAGATCGGCATCGTCGCCATGGCGACGACGTTCCGCGCCGGGCCCGATCCGGCCGCACCGGTCGCCGGCACGCTCAGCGTTGCGGGGCCCCTGCCCCGCATGCCGGCGGAACGGCGCCCCGCTGTCGCCGAGGCGCTGGCGCGCGCGGCGGCCGAAATGGCGGAGATCTGGCCGCTGCGCCGCCGGCAGATCCAGCCCTCGCGAGCGTCTTCGCCGGCCTCCACCAATCAGGACCAGACCGCAGGAATAACGGCATGACCGACACTGCCGCCAACCCCTCCGTCGCTCCGGCGACCCGCCGAGGCTGGTTTCAGCAGTGGGGTTCGGCCGTCGCCTGGCCGCTGATGAGCTTCGCCGTGCTGCTCGCCGCCTGGGAGTGGCTGGTGCCGCTCGCCCGCATTCCCGAATACATCCTGCCGGTTCCGAGCGCCTTCTTCGAGCGGCTCTGGATCGATCGGGTCGACATCCTCAGGCATACGCTGGTTACGGCGAACGAGATCGTGCTCGGCTTCCTGATGGCAGCGGTGATCTCGATCCCGCTCGGCTACGTCATCGTCTCGGTACGGCTGCTGGAGAAGGCGATCTATCCGGTCATCGTCTTCTTCCAGCTGGTGCCGAAGATCGCGATCGCGCCGCTCTTCGTCGTCTGGTTCGGCTTCGGCCTGTTCCCCAAGGTGCTGCTGACCTTCCTGCTCTGCTTCTTCCCGACGCTGGTCGCCAGCATGACCGGCTTTCGCGCGCTGGACGAGCGCGTGCTCTACCTCACGCGCTCGATGGGCGCCTCGGCCTGGCAGACCTTCCGCTATGTGCGGGTGCCGGCGGCGCTGACCTATATCTTCTCGGGGCTTAAGGTCTCGGCCGTGTTCGCCGCGACCGGCGCCATCGTCGGCGAGTTCGTCGGCGCCAATGCCGGCCTCGGCTATCTCCTGCTGCGCGGCACGAGCTTCCTCGACATGCCGCTGATCTTCGCCTGCCTCGTGGCGCTGAGCATCGTCGGCATCCTGTTCAGCTACATCGTCGACGGCCTCGAAGTCTTGCTGATGCCCTGGCAACGCAAGGGCTGACCACCAAACGCACAAGCCGGACGAACCGGTATTCGGGAGGACACAGATGAACAGACGCATGCTGATCACCGCAGCCGCCATGCTCGCTCTCGGCGCTTCCGGCGCGCTGGCGCAAGGCGCCGGCAAGCCGATGAAGATCACGTTGAACTTCCTCGCCGCCGCGCCCAATGCCGGCTTCATGATGGCCAAGCAGATGGGGCTCTATCAGAAAGCCGGGATCGACCTGACCATCGAGGAGGGCAAGGGCTCGGGCACCACGGCGCAAATGGTGGCGACCGGCCAGACCGACCTCGGCTTCGCCGACGCTCCCGCCGCGATGCAGCTGCGGACCAAGGGCGCGCCGGTGAAGATCATCGCGCCCGTGCTCCAGACCAACGGCTTCGCCATCATCGCGCTGGAGGATTCCGGCATCGCCTCGCCGAAGGACCTCGTCGGCAAGAAGGTCGCCGTCCAGCCCGGCACGGCGCAGACCACGCTGCTCGACGCGATTCTCGCCAGCAACCAGATCGACAAGAGCAAGGTCGATATCATCAATATCGACCCGGGCGCCTTCGTCGGCGCCCTCCTGGAAAAGAAGGTCGATGCCATCCTCGGCGGCGCCGACTTCCATTCGATCCAGATCCGCGAGCGCGGCTTCAAGGTCCGCGACATCTTCTACCGCGATGTCGGCGTGCCCACGGTCGGCCTCTCGATCATCGCCCGCGACGACAGGATCAAGGCCAACGCCGAGCTCTACAGGAAGTTCGTCGAAACCAGCCTGCAGGGCTGGGATGCAGCCCGCAAGAACCCCGACGCCGCCGCCGACGCGGTGGTCGCGCAGTTCCCGTCGGTGAAGAAGGCGCAGGTGCTGGCGCAGTTCGAGGTGGTCAACAAGCTGCTCTGCGCACCGGGCGCGACCGCGCTCGGCAAGGTGCCGGAGGCCAACTGGACCAAGAGCTTCGAACTGCTGACCCAGTATCTCGGCCTGCCCAAGGACAAGCCGATCACCGACTACTACACGACAGAGCTGCTGCCCGCCTCGGCGCCGGCCTGCCCCTGAGAAGCCAACCCCTGTCCCGGCCGGAGCAGAACGCGGATCCGGGGGCTATGCCGAAGCAATTCAGGCGTGGATCCCGGATCTCCTTTGCGAACGTCGCGGATGGCCCGAAACTGGATCGACTATCGTGACAGCCGCCGCCCACGCCGCCGCCTCGATCGAGGGGCGCGGCATCATCAAGACCTTCGGCAGCTTCACTGCTGTCGACGGGCTGACCCTGAACATCCGCAGCGGCGAGTTCGTCAGCCTGATCGGCCCCTCCGGCTGCGGCAAGAGCACCTTCATGCTGATGGCGGCGGGGCTCATCCCGGTCAGCCAGGGCGAGCTCCTTGTGAACGGCAAGAAGCTGACCTCGCCGCTGACCGATATCGGCATCGTCTTCCAGGATCACCTCCTGCTGGAATTCCGCACGGCGATGGAAAATGTGCTGCTGCAGGCTGAAATCCGCGGCCTGCCGCTGGAGCCGGCGCGCGAGCGGGCGCTGGATCTCTTCGCCAAGCTCGGCATCTCGCACGCGGTCGACCGCTATCCCAAGCAGCTCTCCGGCGGCATGCGCCAGCGCGTCTCGATCGCCCGCGCGCTGATCCACAACCCGGCCGTGCTGATGATGGACGAGCCCTTCGGCGCGCTCGACGCCATTACCCGAACCCAGATCCGGCACGATCTCGAGCTGCTCTGGATGGAGCAGGCCAAGACGGTGGTCTTCATCACCCATTCGATCGAGGAGGCGATCGGCCTCTCCGACCGCGTGCTGGTGATGTCGCCGACGCCGGGCAGGATCGTCGACGAGATCGCGATCGAGCTGCCGCGCCCGCGCCCGGCCCATCTCGGCGACTATCCGAGCTTCAACCACTATGCCGATCGCATCCACGACGCCTTCCGGCGCTTCGGCGTGATCAAGTACTGAAGCGCCGGGGCCGGCACCGGGTCCGGATCGCGCGGTTGGCCGGTCCCCCGGCCTCGGCATTGATGGACGCGGCAGTCGCGGCCGCCCTCAGTAGCGCTGCTCGGCGCGGTCCTTCGCCCGCAACTCGGCGCTGCGCTCGGCCGGTGGTCCGTAGCCGCCGGCACCGGGGGTGATGATCTCGACGATCTGACCCTTTTCCAACGCACCGTCGCCCTTGAAGAAGGGCACGACACCCTCGCTGAAGGCGAAGGAGCCGCCCTGCCCCTCGCCGCCGCCGGCGAGGCCCCAGGGCCGCGAGGTCAGGCGCGAATTGTCGACGTTGAGCCGGCACGGCGCCTCTGCCCGGTAGACGCGGCGCAGGCCCATGCCACCGCGCTGGCGTCCGTCGCCGCCCGAACCGTCGACCAGTTCGTAGCGCAGCAGGGTCAACGGATATTCGAGCTCCAGCGCCTCGACAGGGAGGTTCGAGGTGTTGGTCATGTGGACATGGACGCCATGGAGCCCGTCCTTGTTGGTGCGGGCGCCGGAACCGCCGCCGATCGTCTCCAGATAGACCCAGAGCTCACCGCTACCGGGCTGCTCACCGGCAAAGGTCGCGGAAGCGACCGCGCCCGAACAGGCGGCGATGACGCGATCCGGCACGGCCTGCGCGAGCGCACCATGGATCAGGTCGACGACGCGCTGGCAGGCGGCGATGCGGCCGTTGACGGCGGCCGGATGCACGCAGTTCAGCACCGAGCCTTCCGTCGCGGTGACGGTGAGCGGCCGCGCGAGCCCCGCATTGGGCGGGATCGTCGGGTCGGCCACGGTCTTGACCGCGTAATACACGGTCGAGAGCAGCGCCGTGTAGACCATGTTGAAGCCGGCCCGCATCTGCGGCGGCGAGTCGAAGGCCAGCGTCATTTCATCGCCCGCGACGGTGATCGTGACCGAGAAGGTCAGCGCCGCGTCGATCTCGGGATTGTCGAAAGAATCCGAGAAGCGATAGGTGCCGTCGGGAATCGAGGCGATGCCGGCGCGCATCTTGCGCTCGGCATAATCCTGCAAGGCCTTGCCGGCGGCGAGCACGGTGTCGCGGCCATACTTGTCGCAAAGCGCGCGCAGCCGCTCGACGCCGAGGCGGTTCGCCGCCATCTGGGCGCGCAGGTCCGAGAGGCGCTCACGCGGCACCTGGCAGTTGAGCAGGATCAGTTCCTGCACATCCTTCATCAGCACGCCGCCGTCATAGAGGCGGATCGGCGGGATGCGCAGGCCCTCCTGATAGATATGGGCGTGGCCGCGATCGGCGAAGTCCGAATGGTGCGCCGTGTTGACCGCCCAGGCGATCATCACGCCCTCGTGGAAGACCGGCTCGGCCAGCACGATATCAGGGAGATGGGTGCCGCCACCCTCATAGGCGTCGTTGCCGATGAAGACGTCGCCCGGCTTCATCTCGGCGACAGAGTGGCGCTTCAGGATATGCGGGATGATGCCGATGAAGGAGCCGAGATGCATCGGGATATGCTCGGCCTGGCAGAGCGTCTGGCCCTCAACGTCGAAGAGCGCGGTCGAGCAGTCGCGACGCTCCTTGATGTTGGTCGAGTAGCTCGCCTTGACCAAGGCCTCGCCCATCTCCTCGGCGATGGAGGCGAAGGAGGAGCCGATGACCTCGACGGTGATCGGATCGACGCTGACGGATGCGGGCGTGGTCATCACGGCATCTCCAGGATCAGGTTGAGATAGGGCTCGACCGTCGCGGTCATGCCCGGCAGCAGCACGGTGGTCGAATCCATCTGCTCGACGATGGCCGGGCCGGTGAAGCGATTGCCGGATTTGAGCTTGTCGCGGTCGTAGATAGGGCAGGCGACGAAGCCGCCGGCCTCGGGGAACCACACCTCGCGGCTGCCGATGACGGCGTGGGAAGCATCAGGCCCGGCATCGGGCTCCGGTCGGAAGGCGGCCTTGGGCACGAGGCCGACCGCCTCGACTCGATAGGTCACGAGCTGGACCGCCTCGCCTTCCGCGACGAAGCCGTAGAGGCGCTTGTGGGCGGCGGCGAAGCCCTCGGCCAGCGCGGCGATGGTCGCGGGCGTGATCGGTCCGTCCGGCACATCGATGGCGAGTTCGTAGTTCTGGCCGTGATAGCGGAGATCGGCGGTGCGCTTCAGCCGGCGATCGGCCGATGCGACGCCCTCTTCCGCGAACCAGTGATCAGCCTGTTCCTGCAGGGCAACGAAGATTCCCGCCATGTCCGGCAGGAGCGCTTCGGAGAGCGTCGCCAACCGCGTCGTCGCGAAATTGGCGCGCAGGTCGGTCAGGAGCAGGCCGAGCGCGCAGCCGATGCCGGGATTGCGGGGCACCACGATGCGCTTCATGTCGAGCTCGCGGGCGAGCCGCGCGGCATGCAGCGGCCCCGCGCCACCGAAGGCGACCAGCGCGTAGTCGCGCGGATCATGGCCGCGCTGGACGCTGATGACGCGGATCGCCTTGGCCATGTTGGCTGTGACGACCGAGATGATGCCCTGCGCCGTCGCCATCAGGTCGAGGCCGAGTTCGTCGGCAAGCCGGCCGATCGCCTGTTTCGACAAAGCCTGGTCGATCGGCATGCGCCCGCCGAGCAGATGCGTCGGGTTCAGGGTCTGGAGCACGACATTGGCGTCGGTAACGGCGGGCTCGGTCGCGCCGCGCCCGTAGCAGACCGGCCCGGGATCGGCGCCGGCCGAGCGCGGCCCGACCTTGAGCAAGCCGCCGGAATCGATCGCGGCGAGCGAGCCGCCGCCGGCCCCGACCGTGTGGATGTCGAGCATCGGCGCCTTGATCGGATAGCCGTGGACATTGGCCTCCGAGGCGAGCTTGGCCTCGCCATCGTCGAGCAGGGCGACGTCCGAGGAGGTGCCGCCCATGTCGAAGGTGATGAGGCTGGGTATGCCGATCATGGCGCCGATCGCCTGCGCCGCGACGACACCGGTCGAGGGGCCGGAGAGCACCGTGCGAACCGGCAGGCGCGCCGCCATGTCGAAGCCGATGACGCCGCCATTGGACTGCGTCAGATGCGGGACAGCCTTGAGCCCGAGTTCCTTCAAACGGTCGGCGAGGCGGCGGATATAGCCTTGCATGACCGGGCCGAGATAGGCGTTCACGACGGTGGTCGAGATGCGTTCGTACTCACGGAACTCGGGCGCGACCTCATGCGAGGCGCAGATGAAGGCCTCGGGGAACTCTTCGGTGATGATGTGCTTGGCCGCTTCCTCGTGCTCCGGCCGGACGAAGCCGTAGAGGAAGCCGATGGCGACCGCCTTGACGCCCTCCGATTTCAGCGCCCTCGCGGCCTGCCTGACGGCCTCCTCATCGAGCGGCGTCTCGACCGATCCATCATACCGGACGCGCTCGGGGACGCCGAAGCGCAGATCGCGGGTGACGAGCGGCGGGGCCTTGTCGGCCTGGAGATCGTAGAGGTCCGGCCGCTTCTGCCGGCCGATCTCGATCAGGTCGCGGAAGCCCTCGGTGGTGATCAGCCCCGTCTTCACGCCGCGATGCTGGATCAGCGCGTTGGTGCCGACCGTGGTGCCATGGCCGAAATAGGCGATGTCGGCGGGGCTGGCGCCGACGCGCTCGACGGCTTCCTGCGTGCCGCGAGCGATAGCGCGGGAGGGGTCGTCTGGCGTCGACGGCACCTTCCAGACCGCGACCATGCCGGTCGCATCGTCGAACAGGCAGACATCGGTGAAGGTGCCCCCGGAATCGATCCCGATCCGCCACGCCATCTGTGTTTCCCTCCCTTACAGCACCGCCGTCTCGATCTGCGTCCAGGCCGCGCCGTGGCCGAAACCACCCTGATAGCCGCAGACGCGCGCCGCATGCTCCGCGCCGGCAGCCATGGCCGCCGCAACACTGCCGCCGTCCAATATGGTCAGCAGAAACGCAGCGATGAAACCATCGCCGGCGCCTAGCGTATCCACGACCAGCGCGGGGCTGGCGTCATGGACCCGAAAGGCGCCCTCGACCAGCGCCATCGAGCCCTTCGCGCCGCGCGTCGCGACCGCCATACCGGCCCCGAGCTCGATGCAGCGCGCGAGCAGGCTGCGACAATCCTCGTCGGAAGACGAAGGATAGGACAGGAATGCGATGTCCACCGAGGGCAGGGTTGCGGCGAGATTCCGGTCGGTCCAGCGCTCGGAAAAATCGTAGGACAAGCGCCGCGCCGTGCCGCGCACGATCGACAGCGCATCGCCGAGCTCGCTGTAGATGCTGGAATGAACGAGATCATAGCCGGCTATGTAAAAGAGGTCGTCTTCGTCGATTGGTCCCCATTGGCCGCGCACGCCACGCTTGGAGCGCAGGAAGCGCCGGTCCTGCCCATCATGACCGATGAAGGCGCGGGCATTCGCTCCCGGCCTGATCCGGCAGCGGGAAATATCGACATCCTCCCGGACCAGCGCCTCGCCCAGGAGCCTTCCCGCCTCGTCTGAGCCAAGGCAGCCGAGATAGCCGGCCGCGGCGCCGAGACGCCTGGCCTGCACAGCGACGTTGACGGCGTTTCCGCCCGGGAACTGCAGGCCGCGGTCGACATAGGTGTCGACGGTATTGTCGCCGAGGCCAAGCAGACGGTGCCGCATCAGGCACTCCTCCCTTTCGCCGCGGCCATGAACGATATGAAGTCCTCGCCCCCGGCGACGCCACATCCCGGTGAATGCGCGGACAAACTCCGAAGCCAACGGAAACGCCCCTCGGGAAGCCGATGGCCGGACTCCTCGGGATGACGGCTGCAGCGGGTCATGCGCGCCTCAATACGCCACCTTCCACATGTAGCGGCGCGTGCTCAGGGGCTGGTTGCGAAGCACCGAGAGATGGGCCGCCATGCGCTTGAGGGCCGCCTGCAGAATATAGGGCGCGACGATGGGACGGATATCGGGATCGATCCCGCGCATGGCGTAGTCGCGGGAATCATAGGCCATGACCCGTCCAGCATGGGTATCGCAGAAGCTCGCCACCCGCTCCATCAGCGGCCGGCTCGGATCCTCGCCGGTGATCAGGATAAGCGGCGTCCGCTTGTCGACGATCTCGAAGGGACCGTGGAAAAACTCGGCCGCCTCGATCGGATAGCTGTGCAGCCACAGCATCTCCATCAGGATGCAGACTCCGAAGACATAAGCCGTCGTGAAGCCGGGGCCCGAGGCGACATGGTAGATTCGGTCGTCGTCCGCATAGGTCGCGGCGTCGGCCGCGGCGCGGGCCTCGTTCTGCTCGGCGGCATCGCACATCGCCGCCGGCAGCGCGTCGAGCGAGGCGAGCAGCTTCTCCCCGAGGGACCAGCCTTCCTTGGCGGTCATCAAACCGCCGATCAACGCCTGCATCAGCATGAACATGGCCGCGAAGGATTCGCTGGTGGCGCCCACGAGGAAATGCCGCGGCACCGCCTGCGCCAGCGGCTTGTCGCCGTACTGGCTGAAGGCGACGATCTCGCAGGGCTTGTCCTTGAGAAAATGCGCCGCCGCCACCGTCTCCGGCGTCGTCCCTGATTTCGAGGCGAGCAGGACCAGCGTCCGGTCGTCGAGCCGCGGCGGGTCGATCGCCATGAATTCCGCCGGGAAATAGCGGCGCACCTCGAGACCGGGCGAATAGCGCTCCAGCCAATACTGGATGCCGAGCATGGCCCGGTTCGCCGAGCCGCAGGCGATCAGGTAGACCCGCTCGATCCGCGGCGCCAATTCCCGTCCGAGTGCGAAGGCGGCCGGCAGGGCGGCGCGGGTCGGCTCCAGCCCGGACAGGACGGCGTCACGGTCGAAGGCGATTGACATGGAGCGCTCCGGGCAGCTTTAAGGCGACGACGCAATTGGTATACACCAATATGCTATACCAATTCCTGTCAAGCCTATTCCAGTTTTGACCGGACCCGCCGTTCGGACAGTAGCGTGCGCAGGCGCTTTCGCCTTACACAAGCGGAGCGCACCGGCCGTCACTCACCGATCTGCCGGCGCGCCACTGAGGTGCAAGCCATAGAGACGCAACGCATGTCGAAACCGCTGAAGCGGCTCAAGCCGATCTATGTCGAGGTCCAGGATTACCTCCTCGATCTCGTCGGCGGATCGGATTACGGACCCGGTGACCGGATTCCCTCGGAACGGACGCTGGCCGACACGCTCGGCATCAACCGCATGACGGTCCGCAAGGCGATAGACCGCCTGGTCGAGCGCAGCGTCTTGGAACGCAACGGCACCAGCGGCACGCGCATCCCGCTGGTCCAGGTCTCGCGGCCGATCGACGCTTCCGCCTCGCTCGGCATCACCCGTATCATCCGCAACGCCGGCGGAGAGCCCGGCAGCAAACTGCTTCACTTCGGCGAGGAAGCCGCGACCGAAAGCGTCGCCCAGCGCCTCGAATTGCAGCCCGGTAGCGATCTCGTCATGGCACGCCGTCTGCGCAGCGTGAACGACGAGGCCTTCTGCATCGAGACGAGCTATCTGCCCGCATCGCGCGTGCCCGGCCTTTCCGCCGAGGACCTCCTGTCGGGGCAGTCGCTCTACGAGCTTCTCCGGCAGCGTTACGACATCGAGGTCAGCATCCGCGATCGCGAGATCGGCGTCGGCACGGCGACGGAACGCGAAGCGCAGCTGCTTGCGCTGGCGCCCGGCTCTCCAACGCTCGTCCTGCGGATCGTCGCCCGCGACCGGGAAGGCCGGCCGATCGAATACATGCGGTCCGTCAATCACCCGCACCATGTCGTCTTTCGCAGCTCCGCAGCGCCGGCCCAGGCATGATCCGCGCCTGGACGGGCGCAGTGACGCCTTCCGCAGCCCACTTGTCCCGCCTTCCGGAGCCTTCGTGATGGGCATCACCATCGAGACCATCGAGCCCGATCCGTCCCTGCCGGCCGCCAGCGACGTCGTCGTCATCGGCGGCGGCATCATCGGCATCGCCACAGCACTGTTCCTGGCGCGCGATGGGATCTCGGTCACGGTCTGCGAGAAGGGCGAGGTCGGCCATGAGCAATCCGGCCGCAACTGGGGCTGGGTCCGCATCATGGGCCGCGACCCCGGCGAGATCCCGCTCGGACTCGAAAGCATGCGGCTCTGGCAGGATATGGACCGGCTGGTCGGCGGCGATACCGGCTTCACCCGGTCCGGCATCGTCTATGTCGCCGACACTCAGGCGAAGCTTGCCGAACACGAGGCCTGGCTCGACCACGCCAGGACTTACCAGCTCGACTCGCGGCTCCTGAGCAGCAGCGACATCGAGGCCGTCCTGCCCGGCGGCAGGCGCGCCTTCGCCGGCGCGCTGTTCACACCGAGCGATGCCCGCGCCGAGCCGCAGAAGGCCGTGCCGGCCATGGCGCGGGCATTGCGCCGCCATGGCGGAACCGTCCTGACACGTTGCGCGGTGCGCGGCATCGAGACGGCCGGTGGGCGCGTCGGCGCCGTCGTCACCGAGCGCGGGAGGATTGCCTGCCAGCGCGTGGTGCTGGCGGGCGGCGCCTGGTCGCGGCTCTTCCTCGGCAATCTCGGCATCGACTTCCCGCAGCTCAAGATCCTCGGCTCGGTGTTCCGGACCGAGCCGCTGGACGGGCCGCCGGCTCATGCGGTCGGCGCCTCGGATTTCGCCTTCCGCAAGCGGCAGGACGGCGGCTACACGATCGCGCATCGCGGGGCGAGCCTGGCCGAGATCGTGCCGGACTCCTTCCGGCTGCTGTTCGACTACCTGCCCTCGCTGGTGAAGCAGCGCCATGAACTGCGGCTGCGGCTCGGCGAGCGCTTCCTGGAAGAAGCCCGCACGCCGAAGCGCTGGTCCCTCGACGCCGAAACGCCATTCGAGCGCATGCGCATCCTCGATCCCCGGCCATCAGAGCCGATTCTCGCGGAGGCGAAGCGCAACCTGATCGCTGCCTTCCCCGCCTTCGCCGAGCTCAGGATCAAGGAAAGCTGGGGCGGGCTGATCGATGCCACGCCCGATGCGGTGCCCGTCATCGGCGAGGTGCCGCGCCTGCCCGGCTTCTTCCTGGCCACCGGCTTCTCCGGCCATGGCTTCGGCATCGGCCCTGGCGCGGGCCGGCTGATCGCCGATCTGGTCAGCGGCCGCACGCCGATGATCGACCCGAAGCCGTTCCGGCTGGAGCGCTTCGCCCGGCTGGAGCGAACGACGCGCGCCGGCTGAGCCCGCACCTCGACGGAAGCGCCCTTCAGGAGCCTGAGCGCGCTCAGGCCAGCGCAGCCTCGTCGAGCGAATAGGCGGAGAAGAAATTCGTCCCGCCGGGATAGCATTTGAAGCCGGTCAGGCCCTTGGCCATGGCGTAACCTTGCGAGCGCCAGGCGAGGCCGACGAGCGGCGCCTGTTCGAGAGCGTATTTCTCGAGCTCGGCATAGACTGCCTTGCGCTTCTGAGGGTCGAATTCGGCGCGCCCCTTGGCAAACAGCGCGTGAATCTCGGGGGTTGGGATCTGCCAGCTCCGTGCCATGTTGGCGGGCAGCTCGCCGTCGATCAGCGGGGCAAGGCCGTCAGGATCATTGTTGTCCGCCGTCGTACCCTGGACCATGAAGTCGTAACGGCCCTTGCCCGCCAGATCGACCCGCGCAGCCCAGTCGGGCAGATTGAGAGTGACCTGGATTCCGATTTCGGCAAGATTGGCCTGCACGACCTCGGCGGTCGATTTGTGCATGCCGTACTGCGCCGTCGACAGCAGCGTGCAGGAGAAGCCGTTCGCCAGCCCCGCTTCCGCCATCAGCTTCTTCGCCTTGGCCGGATCGTAGTTCCAGTAGTGCGAGCGCGCCTTGTCGAAATAGGGGCTGCTCGCCGGAATCGGGATGCCCTCGAGCTTGCTGCCCCGGCCGAAGAAGGCCGCCTGGACGATGTCCTCGCGGCGGATGGCGTGCGCCACCGCCTGTCGCAGCCGCACATCCTTGAACGGCCCGGCACCACCGTTGAAGTTCAGCCCCATGAAAGGCCCGTCGGCGGCGACGAGCCGCAAGCGCTCATCCTTCTCGATCGTGCTCATCGACTGCCAGGGCACGTATTCGATGAGGTCGACATCGCCGGCCTGCAGCGCCGCGACACGCAGGTTCTCGTCGGCATAGGCAACGAGCCTGATGCCGGCCAGCTTGGGCAGCCCGGGCTTGTAGTACTTGTCGAAGCGCGCGACCTCGATCGAAGCGCCGCGCTCCTGCGCCTTGATCGTGAACGGCCCGGCACCGACGCCGAGGCCGGCCCGGCCTTCGATGGAATCCTTGGCGATGATCGGCATGTGCGGGCTGGCAAGCCAGATCGGCAGCGTCACGGTCGGCTGCTTCATGACGATGCGGACAGTCCGTGGGTCTGGCGTCTCGACACGCTCGACACCGCCGAACTCGGCCTTGAGGAAAGCGGTGGAGTTGGGCGCGGCGACCTGCTCCAGCGTCCACTTCACATCTTCGGACGTCACCGGCTTGCCATTGTGGAACGTCGCCTGACGCAGCTTGAAGACCCAGCCGGTCTCGCCCTCGCGCTCCCAGCTCTCGGCGAGCTCGGGCCTGACCTCACCCCTCTCGTCGAAGCCGGTCAGGCCGCGGAAGATCAGCAGCTTGACGGTCAGCGCCGCAGTGCCGGTATGGAGCCAGGGTTGCAGACTCGGCGGAAAGCTCGACAGGCCGAAGCGGAGCACCTTGCCCGCGCCTTGAGCCTGCGCCCGCAATCCCAGAAGAGGCAAGGCCGCACCGGCGGCGAGCAGATTACGGCGGGAGATCGAGACCATCGCATACCCCTCCTGGTTCTGACGGCCGTGCGGGCCGATGCGGCAGAATGATTTGGTATATACCAATTTGTCAATCTGCTCGGATTGCCCCGGCTGGGTTCGGCGCGACGGCGGCGGTCGACTCTAGAGCCCGACCGGGTTCGTCGACAACGGCGGTGCAGCATCACTGCCCGGCTGCGGCCACCGCGCCGCTGAGCGAGCTGTGCCGGGCCGATCCGATGAAGGCACGAAAGCCGGCCGAACCGTTCTTGACAGCCCCGGGTAACTCGAATGGTATACACCAGATCAAGGCATTCGACGCCTGTCGATCGAGCTCGATACGATGCTGGCAGCCCCCGGAGGCAACTCATGAGCGAGATCGTCAAAGTCAAATCGGGCAGCAAATACGAGACGCTGAACAGCTATTCGCGCGTCGTCGTCGCCGGCGACATGATCTTCGTCTCGAACACGGCCGGACGGAACTACAAGACCCGCGCCATCGCGCCCGACGCCAGGGGTCAGGCCGAACAGGCCTTCCGCAATATCGAAGGCGCTCTTGCCGCCGTCGGCGCCTCGCTGAAGGACGTCGTCGCGATCAAGGTCTTCGTGCCGGATATCGCCGATATGGACGAGGTCAACGAGGTCGTCGGCGCCAGGTTCAGGGGTATCGACCCGGCCAACACCACGACCTGCACGCCGCTCGGCCAGCCCGAGCTCAAGGTCGAATTCGAGGTCACCGCTTACAAGCGCCGCAACCCCGACGAGCCCGAGCGGCGCATCAGCGTCGACCTCTCCTGAAGCGGGGCGCCGCCATGCCGGACGTCGTCATCGTCGGAGGCGGGATCAGCGGGGTTTCGGCCGCCTACGAGATCGCGCGCGCCGGTCATGCGGTGACGCTGCTCGAAGCACGTGGTCTCGCGGCGATGGCGTCCAGTTGGACACTCGGTGGCGTCCGCCAATCCGGGCGCGATCCCGCGGAACTGCCGCTCGCGCAGGCCGCGGTCGAGCGCTGGGCCGGTCTCGATGTCGAGCTCGACGCACCCACCGGCTATCGCCGGCACGGCAATCTGCGGCTGGCGAGAACGGAAGCGGAAGTCACCGTCATCCGCGAACTGGTCCGGCAGCAAGGCGCGCTCGGTCTCGCCATCGAGTATCTGCCCGACAACGCGGCCGTGCGCGACAAGGCTCCGGCGATCGGGCCCGGCATCCTGGCAGCCTCGTTCTGCCCCGGCGACGGCAATGCCGACCCGGTTCCCGCGGTCCATGCCTATGCCGCGGCGGCCCGTCGGCATGGCGCGGTCATCCGCGAGGGAATTGCGGTGCGCAGGCTCGCCCGCAGCGGCAACCGCGTCACCGGGGTTGAGACGCAGGCCGGCCAAACCATCGCCGCCGGGCGCGTCGTCGTGGCGACGGGCATCCACGCACCGGAGTTGCTCACGCCGCTCGGCCTGTCCTTGCCGCTCACCATCAGGCTGGTCTGTGTCATGCAGAGCGTGCCGCTGCCGCCTCTGCTTGCGCCGGTCTTCGGCGTCGCCAATGCGGATTGCGCCGGACGGCAGGAGATCGACGGGCGCCTGCGCGTCACCACCGGCATCGGCGATTGGCCGCATGACCCGCGCGGCTGGACGGAGGCCTTGCTGGCGCCGCCCAGCCGGGATGTCGCGGCGCTGATCGCCCGCACCAGCCTGGTTCTGCCGGCGGTGGCGGATGCCGGCATCGCCCGGCTCTGGGGCGGGCTGATCGATCTGACGCCGGATGCCCTGCCTGCGATCGACGCCGATACCGGGCTCGACGGGCTCGTGGTCGCCGCCGGCTTTTCCGGCCACGGCTTCGGCATCGGCCCCGTCACCGGCGAGATCCTGGCCGATCTCTGCCTTGGGCGGCGATCGCGCTTCGATCTCTCGCCCTTCCGGCTGAATCGCTTCGCTGCTGGCGAGCGGCCCGCAGCCGAGCTCACCCTGCACGGATAGGACATCGCCCGCCATGCTCGCTCCCGAGGGTCGCGTCATCCTGATTTCCGGTGCCAATCGCGGCATCGGCCGGGCCGTCGCAGAGCTCCTGCATGGGCAGGGATACAGCCTGAGCCTGGGCGGCCGCGATCTCGCCTCGCTGAGGGCGATGAGCGCCGGCTGGGACCCGTCGCGCATACACGTCGCGCGCTATGACGCGGCCGACTGGACGAGCCATCGCGCCTGGACCGACGCTGCGGCTGCACGTTTCGGTCGGATCGACGGCCTCGTCAACAATGCCGGCATGAGCAGCCACATGACCCTGCGCGCGCCGGACGAAGCGACGCTCGACGCGATCTGGGCCGCGAACTGCAAAGGGCCGCTCAACTTGATCCACTGCGCCCTGCCCCATCTTGAGGCCTGCGGCACAGGGCGCATCGTGAACGTCGCGTCGATGTCGGGCAAGCGCGTGCGCAACGACCACGTCGCCTACAACATGACCAAGCACGCGATGATCGCGCTGAACCATGCGGCACGGCGCATCGCCTGGGACAAGGGCGTGCGCACCACGGCGCTCTGCCCCTCCTTCGTCCGGACCGACATGACCGCCGCGAGCACCGCATTGCCGCCGGAGGCGATGACGCAGCCGGCCGATCTCGCGGAACTGGTTGCCACGGTGCTGGCACTGCCCAACAATGCCACCGTCGCGGAACTGCTCGTCAATTGCAGGCTGGAGGACATGCTGTAGAGCCGCGCGCTCGACGGAACGAGTGCCGACGCAGAGAGGCCATTGTCAGATCGAAATCACCGCAATCAACGACAAAAGCAGGGGAAAACCATGAAGACACCCGTTTCGATCCTCGCCGCCCTGGTAGCCGGCGCATTGCTGGCCAGCCCGGCGCTGGCACAGAAGACGGTGCTGACGGTCGGCATGCAGAGTTCCGACGCCGGCGTACTCGATCCGCATCTCAACTCCGGCACTCCCGGCAAGGCGATGCTGCAATGGATGTTCAACGGGCTGGTACGGATCAAGCCCGGCGAGCTCTCGCCGGAATTCATCGAGCCCGATCTCGCCGAGAGCTGGACCTCCTCCGCCGACGGCAAGGAATGGACCTTCAAGCTGCGCCATGGCGTCCAGTGCCATCACGGCTATGGCGAGTTCACCTCGGAGGACGCCGTCTATTCGCTGAAGCGCGCATCCGCCAAGGAAACCTCGGCGTTTTCCTCCGACTACAGCGCGGTGCAGTCGATCGAGGCCCCCGACAAATACACCGTCAAGATCACGCTCAAGCAGCCGATCCCCAGCCTGCTCGGCATCGTCATGAACTACCATGGCGGCAACATGGTCTGTAAGAAGGCGGCGGAAGAGCTGGGCAAGGAGGGCTTCGCCAAGAAGCCGATCGGCACCGGGCCCTTCATGTTCTCCGAATACGTGCCGCAGCAATACGCCAAGCTCGTCGCCAACCCCGACTATTTTCGCGGCAAGCCGAAGCTGACCGAAATCCTCTACCGCTTCATCCCGTCCGACTCCTCGCGCGATCTCGCTTTCCAGGCGGGCGAGCTCGACATGATGCTCGGACGGCAGGAACAGGCCTGGGTCGACCGCATGAAGGCGCTGCCGGGCGTCAAGGTTGTGGCGATGGGCCCGGCCGAGATGTCGGTGCTGCATCTCAACGAGAGCCAGCCGCCGCTCGACAATCTCAAGGTCCGGCAGGCGATCGCCTATGCCATCGACCGCAACGCGATCTGGCAGTTCCGCGGCAAGAACATCTCGCGCCCAGCCGTCTCGGTGGTGCCTTCCGGCTATCTCGGCACCGACGAGAAGGCGCCGCTCCTGCCCCATGACCTCGCCAAGGCCAAGGCCCTTCTGGCCGAGGCCGGCTTCCCGAACGGCATCACCATCAAGGCGATCAACACCACCCTGCCTTCGATGCTGAGCTTCACCGAAGCCGTGCAGGCCCAGCTCAAGCGCGCCAACATCAACCTGGAAATCCAGCCGGTGGAACATGCGACCTTCCATCAGCAGATCCGGCAGGATCTCTCGCAGGTCGTGCATTTCCAGGCCGCGCGCTTCCCGGTGGCTGACGTTTATCTGTCGCAGTTCTTCCACTCGCGTGCGATCGTGAAGACGCCGACGGCGGTAACCAACTTCTCGCACTGCAAGGTCGCCGACGCCGAGATCGACGCCGCGCGCTCCGAGACCGACAAGGCCAAGCAACTTGCCTTGTGGAAGACGGCGCAGGAGAAGATCATTGCCGATGTCTGCGCCATCCCGGTCAACGAGATGATGCAGCTCTGGGCCTACAAGGACAATCTCGACCTCGGCTACGAGCTCAAAGCCTCGCTCAATCTCGGTCCGCCGGTGCTGGAGACGACGCACTTCACCAAGTGAAGAACGCCTGATCTGACACTCCTCAGCCCTCATCCTGAGAAGGCCGCTTCAGCGGCCGTCTCGCAGGATGCTCCAGGAGGCTCCCGTGCCCCTGGCAGCGCCCTTCGAGACGCAAGGCGGCGCCTTGCTCCTCAGGGTGAAGGCTGAGGGCAAAGCTCCCTCCAATCCGGCGGCATCATGAGCGCCTTCCTCGTCAAACGCCTCGGCTTCGCCATCGTCACGCTCTGGGCTGTGCTATCGCTGGTCTTCGTCGTGGTGCGCATCGTGCCGGGCGATCCGGCGCAGGTCGTCCTGGGTGACCAGGCCGATGCCACGGCGATCGCGGCGATGCGTACGCGTCTCGGCCTCGACGCGCCGATGAGCGAGCAATATGTCAGCTTCCTCGCCGGCGCCGTACGCGGCGACTGGGGCGTTTCGCTGGTGACGGGGCGCCCGGTGATCCAGGAGGTGCTTGCGGTTCTGCCCTGGACGATCGAGCTGACGGTTGTCTCGCTGGTGATCGGCGTCCTCATCGGCGTCCCGCTCGGCGTCTGGTCGGCCGTCAACCGCAACCGCATGCCGGACTACGTCACCCGCATCGCCTCGCTGCTCGGCCTGTCCTTCCCACCTTTCGTCTCGGCGATCATCCTGCTGATCGTCTTTGCGATCATGCTGCGCTGGTTCCCGGTGATCTCAGCCGGGCGAGGCTCGGTCTCGGCCTGGTTCCAATCCATGGCCTTGCCCGCTCTCAATCTCGGACTGATCATGGCGGCCTACATCACCCGCGTCGCGCGCTCGGCCATGCTCGAGGTGATGCAGGAGGACTATGTCCGCAGCGCCCGCGCCAAGGGCGTGCCCTGGCGCGTGGTGATCTGGCGGCATGCGCTGCGCAACGCGCTGATCCCGATCATCACCATCGTGGGGCTCTACCTCGGCATCCTGATCGGCAATTCGGTGCTGACCGAGATCGTCTTCAACCGGCCGGGCCTCGGCAAGCTGATCGTCGGCGCGCTGAACCAGCGCGACTACACCATGCTCCAGGGCATGATGGTGATCTACACGCTGATCGTCGTGCTCGTGAACATCGCGACCGATATCACCTACGCCCTCGTCGATCCAAGGGTGAAGCTGTCATGAGCACCTCCGTCCATGATGCCGCTCCCGTCGCGCCGTCGCGCCTGCGCTGGCTCAAGGCGACGATCGGCGCCTTCAACGCCAACAAGACCTCCTGGCTCGGGCTCGCCATCGTCCTCGCGGTGATCATCGCCGCCGCGCTGGCGCCCGTCATCGCCCCGCATGACCCGCTCGAGCAGGATATCCTCTCGCGGCTGCAACCGCCCCATGACGACTTCTACCTCGGCACCGACTATTTCGGCCGCGACATCCTGTCCCGCCTGCTCTACGGCGCCCGGATCTCGCTGGTGATCGGCATCGCCTCGACCGCCATCGCCATGGTCGCCGGCTCGCTGGTAGGCATCCTCGCCGGCTACTATGGCGGGCGCTTCGACGTGGTGGTGATGCAGGCGATGGACATCCTGCTGGCGTTTCCGTCGCTGATCCTGGGCCTCATCCTGGTCGCGATGCTCGGCCCCTCGATGGAGAACATCACCATCGCGATCGCATTGACCTCGATCCCCTCCTTCGCCCGCATCGCGCGGGCCCCGACCATCGCCGTCAAGGAGCGCGACTATATCGGCGCCGGCCGGGCGCTCGCCTTCTCCGACGCGCGGATCATGGCCGGGCACATCCTGCCCAACATCTTCCCGGAGATCCTGGTGATGGCGTCGCTCTGGCTCGCCAGCGCCATCCGGACCGAGGCCTCGCTCGCCTTCATCGGACTCGGCGTCAAGCCGCCGACCGCGACCTGGGGCGGCATGATCCGCGAGGGCTTCGAGAACATCCTCGACAGCTACTGGCTGGTGCTCGCGCCGAGCCTCGCCATCCTCGTCGTCGTCTTCGCCCTCAACGTTCTCGGCGACGGCCTCCGCGACGCCATCGACCCCAAGCTGAAGGGCGAGCGATGAGCGCCCCCGTCCTTTCCGTCCAGAACTTGCAGACCGCGTTCCGCGTCGGCGGGCAATGGCGCTGGGCCGTCGAGGATCTGAGCTTCGACGTGGCGCCCGGCGAGACCGTCGCCATCGTCGGCGAATCCGGCTCGGGCAAGAGCGTGACCGCGCTTTCGGTGATGCGGCTGGTCTCGTCGGCCAATGGCCGCATCCAGGGCCGGATCGCGCTGGAAGGGCGCGACCTGCTGGCGCTCACCGAGGAGGAGATGCGCAAGGTCCGCGGCAACGACGTCGCGATGATCTTCCAGGAGCCGATGACGAGCCTGAATCCGGTTCTCACCGTCGGCTTCCAGATCGCCGAGGCGCTGCGTTACCATCGCGGCCTCGGTGCCGGCGCGGCCAAGGCCGAGGCACTGCGCATGCTCGACAAGGTGCGCATCCCCTCGGCGAAGACGCGCTTCGACAACTATCCGCATCAACTGTCGGGCGGCATGCGCCAGCGCGTGATGATCGCCACCGCGCTGGCCTGCAGGCCGAAACTCCTGATTGCCGACGAGCCGACCACAGCGCTGGACGTGACGATCCAGGCGCAGATTCTCGAACTCATCAAGACTCTGCAGGACGAGGAGCGCATGTCCGTGCTCTTCATCACGCACGACATGGGTGTCGTCGCGGAGATCGCCGATCGTGTCGTGGTGATGTGGAAGGGCAGGAAGCTCGAGGATGCCCCCGCCTCGCAGGTGTTTGACGCGCCTCTTCACGGCTATACCAAGGCGCTGCTCGCGGCGGTTCCAAAGCTCGGGGACATGCAGGGACATATCCGTCCGCTGCGCTTCCCCCGCATCGATCCCGACAGCGGCGATGTCGGCAGTGCGCCGATCGAGCAGCCCGACACCGTGGAAGCGTCGGGGCCGCCCTTGCTCGAGGTCTCTGGGCTGACCACCCGCTTCGGCATCCGCGGCGGCGTGCTCGGGCGCCTCCGCGGTCAGGTCCACGCCGTCGAGGACGTCTCCTTCAGCCTGCGGCGCGGCGAGACGCTGGCGCTGGTCGGCGAATCCGGCTGCGGCAAGTCGACGACCGGGCGCTCGATCCTGCGCCTGATCGAGCCCTCCTTCGGGACAGTCCGCTTCGGCGGGCGCGACGTCACCGGCCTGGGCAAGAGCGAGTTGCGCGATGTCCGCCGCGACATGCAGATGATCTTCCAGGACCCCTTTGCCAGCCTGAACCCGCGCAAGAGCGTCGGCAGCGCCCTGGCGGAGCCGATCCTGGTGCACGGCCTCGCCAAGGGCGCAGAGGCGCAGGAGCGTGTCGCGGAGCTGCTGCGCAAGGTCGGGCTCGCGCCCGAGATGCATGTCCGCTTTCCGCATGAGTTTTCCGGCGGCCAGCGCCAGCGCATCGCGATCGCCCGCGCGCTCGCCCTCTCGCCCAAGCTCGTGGTGGCGGACGAGGCGGTCTCGGCGCTCGACGTCTCCGTGAAGGCGCAGGTGCTGAACCTGATGCTCGACCTGCAGGCCGAGCTCGGCCTCGCCTATCTCTTCATCTCGCACGACATGGCGGTGGTCGAGCGCGTCAGCCATCGTGTCGCGGTGATGTATCTCGGCGAGATCGTCGAGATCGGCCCGCGCGAGGCGGTATTCTCCAACCCGCGCCATCCCTATACGCGCAAGCTGCTGGCGGCGGTTCCGGTGCCCGATCCGGGCCGCCGCGCGCTCAGGCGCGAACTCGCTGTCGACGAATTGCCGAGCCCGGTCCGCGCGCTCGGCTGGCGGGCAGAGCCCACGGCGCTGATCGAGGTCGGTCCGGGCCATTTCACCCGTCAGGCGGAAGCGCGAGCCTGAAGGCGCAGCCGGTGGGCTCGCAGCGTGCGCGCACAAGCGCATGGCGCGATACCGTCGGCGGCGCGATTGCCGGGGTGCCCGGTTCCGGAAGGAGGGCGACACGCCACCGGGTCCGCATGGTCGAGCCCAAGACCACGATGATCTGGCGCCGCGCCTCAGCCTTCGGCATCCATCTGGTGCAGCTTCTCGACCCGGCGGCGGAAATCCTCGTCGGTGGAAAATTCGGCCGCGAGATAGGATGAGATCAGGTCGCTGGCGAGCCAGGGGCCGACGATCTTGGCGCCGATGCACATTACATTGACGTCGTCATGCTCGACGCTCTGATGGGCGGAGTGGATATCGTGGCAGACGGCGGCGCGGATGCCCTTCATCTTGTTGGCCGCGATCGAGGCTCCGACGCCGGTGCCGCAGACCATGATGCCGCGCTCGGCCTCGCCGGAGGTGACCTTGCGGGCGACCTCGCGGGCGATGTCGGGAAAATCGACCGGCTTGTCGTCATGGGAGCCGACGTCGACGACCTCGTGGCCGAGCGACTTGATGTGGTCGATCACGTGCTGCTTGAGGGACCAGCCGGCATGGTCGGATCCGATGACGAGGCGCATGGATTTTCCTATCGATGTGGGAGCGAAAGGCCGGCGCTCGCGAAGAGCGCCGGCATCGGGAGAGATCAGCCGCGCATGTTTTCCGGCAGATCGGTTCCATGGAACTTCTTGTAGATCGCGTTGAGCTTGCCGTTCTTGAGGTTCTGCTCGATCCACACGTTGAGCTTTTCGAGCAGCTTCGGCTCGCCCTTCTTGACGCCGATGGCCAGGTCGAAATTGGTGATCGTGACCTTGGGCTCGAAGGGGCGCGACGGCGCCTTGACGCCGATCTGCGAGACGATCGTGGCCGAGGTCGCGATGCAATCCGCCTGGCCTGAGACCGCCGCGGTGACCATGGTCGCATCGTCTTCGTAGCGGGCGAGCTTGAGATCGCGCTCCTTCATATTGGTCAGCGTCGTGTCTTGCGTGGTACCGCGCGAGACGGCGATCGTCTTGTCCTTCAGATCCGACCAGTTCTTGGCGTCGACCGACTTCAGGCAGCCCACCACCGATTGCAGTGCGGCGTAAGGCTTGGAGAAGTCGATGACCTTGGCGCGATCCGGCGTGACCGACAGCGTCGAGATGATGATGTCGGCCTTGTTGGTCTGGACGTTGGGGATGCGGGTCGCACCCGTCGTCTGGACGAATTCGAGCTGCAAACCCCAGTCCTTGGCGAGGAGTTCGGCAGTCTCGACGTCGGAGCCCGTCGGCTTCATGGCGCTGTCGATCATGCCCGACGGCGGAATCGCCAGATCGGTGGCGATGCGGATCTTGCCGGCCTTCGTGATGTCGTCGAGCATGTCGGCGCGGGCGGCCTGGCCGGCGCAGGCGAGCGCCGTCGTGGCGAAGAGGATAGTCGCGAGATAGCGTTTCATCCTTGATGTTCCTTCCCTTTTTTTGGTCGTTAGAACCCGGTTCCGACGAACTGGGCGAGTTCCGGCGTAGCCGGAGCCGACAGGATCGAGGCACTTCCGGCCTCGTGGACCCTGCCCGCATGCATGAACACCACCTGATCGGCGATGCCCCGGGCGAACCCCATCTCATGGGTGACCATGACCATGGTCATGCCGTCCGCCGCGAGCTGTTCGATGACCTTGAGCACCTCGCCGGTCAGTTCCGGATCGAGCGCGGAAGTCACCTCGTCGAACAGCATCACCTTGGGCTGCATGGCGAGCGAGCGGGCGATCGCCGCGCGCTGCTGCTGGCCGCCAGAGAGTTGCTCGGGATAGGCATCGAGCTTTTCGGAGAGCCCCACTCTGGCCAGCATGGCCCGGGCGAGATCGAGAGCCTCGGCCTTCCTCATGCCCTTCACCGAGACGGGCGCGAGCGTGATGTTCTGTGCGATGGTGAGGTGGGGAAAGAGGTTGTAGCTCTGGAAGACGATGCCGACGTCCTGGCGCAACGCCCGCAGGTCGATGTCGGCGGCATCGACGCGGTGATCGCAGACGCGGATCTCGCCTGAATCGATTTTTTCGAAGCGGTCGATGCAGCGCAGCGCCGTGCTCTTGCCGGAGCCGGAGCGGCCGATCAGCGCCAGGACCTCGCCGCGTTCCACGGTGAAGCTGACGCCGTCCAGCACCTTGAGCGGGCCGAAGCTCTTGTGGACCTTGTCGAGGGCGACGACGGGGCGTTCGACGATGATGCGTTCCCGGCTCATGGCTTTCAAACCTCGTCAGGCTGGCATCAGCTTCGCGCGCCCGACGCCCAGGCGACGTTCCAGGCGCCGGCTGAGGAGCGATATCGGGAAGCAGAGCGCGAAGTAGATCAGTGCGATGATCGCGTAGATCAGGAAGGGCTCGAACAGCGAGTTGTTGATGATCTGTCCCGAGCGGGCGAGTTCGACGAAGCCCACGACGGAGGCGAGCGACGTATTCTTGATGATCTGCACCATGAAGCCGACGGTCGGCGGCGTCGCGATGCGCAGGGCCTGCGGCAGAACGACCTTGAGCATCCGCTGCGTACGGCTGAGCGCGAGACCTTCGGCAGCCTCCCATTGCTGGCGCGGGACGGCCTGGATGCAGCCGCGCCAGATCTCTCCGAAATAGGCGCCGACATAGATCGTCAGCGAGGCGCCAGCCGCCCAGAGCGGCGTGATCGCCAGGCCGAGCGCCGAGAGGCCGAAATAGCCGAGGAACATGATGACGAGGAGCGGGGTACCCTGGACAAGCTGCACATAGGCGCCGCTGAGGAGACGCACGGCCTTGCTCGGCGAGACGCGGGCGAGCGCGATCAGAAAGCCGACGAGCCCTCCACCGATCAGCGCGATCACCGACAGCCCGATCGTCCAGAGTGCACCCTGGCCGAGGAAGAGGAGATGGTTCGCATTGAGCGAGCCGCCCATGATCGCCCTCCCTAAAGCGGCGTGCCGAGGCGCCGGCGGCGCGGGAACAGGACAAGCCCCAGCGACCAGAAGACAGCGCGCAGGACGAGCGACAGCCCGATATAGGCGAGCGCGACGAGGATGTAGGTCTCGAAGGCGCGGTAGGTGTCGGACTGGACGTAGTTGGCGACCGCGGTCAGTTCTTCGGCGGAAATCTGCGAGGTCACGGAGGAAGCCAGCATCAGCAGCACGAACTGGCTGGTCAGTGACGGGTAGACCTTCTCGATCGCCGGCAGCAGGATGACATGCCAGTAGATCTGGAAGCGCGAGAGGGCGAGTCCTTCGGCAGCCTCGATCTGGCTTGGCGGGATCGACTCGAAGCCGGCGCGGATGATCTCGGCTGTGTAGGCGCCGACATTGATGGCGAGCGCCGCCGCCGCCACCGAGAAGGCCGAGAATTTGAAGCCAATACTGGCGAGGCCGAAATAGACCAGGAAGATCTGGACCAGCAGCGGCGTGTTGCGGATCGTCTCGACATAAACGGTGCAAAATCCGGCGACGAAGCGGTTGTTGCTGCCGCGGCCGACAGCGCAGAGCGTGCCGATGGCGCCGCCGATCAGGATCGCCATGAAGGCGAGCTTCAGCGTCATCACCGCGCCGTCGAGGAAGAGCGGCCACCGCTCCAGCACGACCGAGAAGTCGAGATTGAGGCTCATCGCCGCCGTCAGGCCCGGTTCGTCATGCGGTCATAGACGCGGAAGAGCGCCTGGTTGCCGTTGCTGCCTTCGCCATGGGCACGCGCCTCGATATACTGGTTGGTCACGAGCGCGGTGCCTGGAAGCGGCACCGAAAGCGCCTGCGCCTGCTCCTGGACCAGCCGCAGGTCCTTCAACATCAGATCGATGCGGAAGCCGGCCCCGGCGTCGCCGGCGATCATCGCCGGGCCGAGCTTGTCGAGCATCCAGGACGCTGCCGAGCCCCCGAGCAGCACGGAGCGCATCTGCTCCAGATCGACGCCCGAGGCGCGGCCGAGCGCGATCGCCTCGCAGACCGCCTGGATGTTGATGCCGCAGATCAACTGGTTGCAAAGCTTGACCGCCTGGCCGGCGCCCGGAGCGCCGACATGCGTGATCGTCGTGCCCATGCCCCGGAAGAACGGCTCGGCCCTGGCGAAAGCCGGCGCCTCGCCGCCCGCCATGATCGTCAACGTCGCATTCTTGGCGCCGATCGGGCCGCCGGAAACCGGCGCGTCGATGAAATCGATGCTCTTTGCCTTGAGATCGGCATGCATCCGGCGGACTGCGGCCGGCGCGATCGTGCTCATGTCGACGACCAGGCGCCCGCGCGGCGGCGAGGCCAGCAGACCGCCTTCGCCGTAGATCACATCCTCGACCTGAGGCGTGTCCGGCAGCATCGTGATCGCGAGATCGGCGTCCGCGACGGCCTCGGCGAGGCTCGTCGCCGCGATCGCCCCCTCTGCCGCCAGCGCCGTGACCGCCTCCTCGACGATGTCGAAGACGGTGACCGCATGCCCGGCTTTGAGGAGGTTGCGGACCATCTCGCGGCCCATCGTGCCGAGCCCGATGAAGCCGACGCTACCTGTTCCGTTTTCTGCCATCTTCCGCTCTCTCGGCATCGTGTCTGGTGAAGCAGGGCGTCAGGCGCCGCTGGCCTTGCGCGCCTCGGGCCGGTCGCCTTCGCCGGTGACCGCACGGCGCCGATACTCGTCGCCGATCGCGAAGTGGCGCCGAAGCGTCACCTCGGCACGGTCGGCATCGCGTCCGACGATGGCGTCGAAGACGCGCTTATGGTCGTCGATCAGGTAGCCCTTCATCGAGCTGAACTGCTGGACGAGTTCGCGACGGCTGCGATGCGAACGTGCCAGCAGCGTCGACATGGATTCGTGCAGCACCGCCAGCGTGGGCGAGCGCGCCGCCAGCACGATGGCCCGGTGGAAATCGAAGTCGGCGTCACCGCCGGCATCGGCATCGTCGATCGTCTCGCCGATCCGGACGATCGCCCGCTGCAGCCGCTCGAAATCGGCGATGGTCGCGCGCTCGCAAGCCAGGCGGACGGCCTGGCATTCGATCGCGATGCGCGCCTCCATCACATCGTCGATCAAGTCGGCCTGCTGCGCGAGCGCGAGCGTGAAGAAGTCCTTCAGCATCGAGGCATCGGGGCGCTTCACGATGGTGCCGACACGCTCGCGGATCTCGACGATGCCGAGCATATGGAGCGCGCGCAGCGCCTCGCGGACGACCGGCCGGCTCACGCCGAGCTGTGCGGCCAGTTCGCGTTCGGCCATGAGCCGTTCGCCCTGCTTCAGCGTGCCGTCGAGCAGACGCTCCCGCAGATATGCGAAGACGCGTTCGAACCCCGACGCGCTGTCGGCATCTTGAGCTTCCATCCCTGAAACCGTTCTTTTTGTTTCTGGTAAGACCAGTACGATGACCAGATTGGCCGAGTCAAGAATGCCGTGGCCGGGAAACTCGCGTCCTCGGCAGATTGAGCAGCGCGGTTCGGCAACCGCCGCCGCTGCATGGCGCGGCGGGCGATCTCAACGCGCCTGCAGTTCCGCGTGAGAAGATCGGCCCCGAGCTCGGCGAAACGGCACGAAGGAGGCCCAAAGGCCCAGGGCGATAGAGCAGGCCGCTTGCCTGCGCAGAGACAGCCTCGACGGCGACGCCGCACCCGATCGCCGGCTGTCAGGCGGTCACCGGAGCCGGCATTGGCGCGCTCTACCTGACCTCGTTCACATAGGCGTGCGAGGCCGTCGTCGCACGGTGCCATCCGAGGATCGTGGGAACGCCTGCCTGATCGTAGGCGACCTCGTCGATGGTGAGGACCGCCTGGCGTTGAGGGAGATCGAGCAGGGCTATGTCCTCGTCGCTCGCCAGATCGGCTGTGATCTGCTCGCGCACGGCTGAAATCCGAATCCCGTACCGTTCCAGGAGGTGCAGATAGAGAAGTGGAGGCAGGGCTTCCGGCTCGCGCGGAAGCCCGGAAACGCGTTCCTCGGCAAGCAGCAGCTTGTCATGCATGACCGGGCGCCCATCGGCATGCCTGATGCGGTGAATGGCGATCACGCCGCCTGCCGAAACCTGCAGGCGCTCGGCTTCCTCGGCCGTAGCAGGCCGCGCCTTCACGCTCAGGAATTGGCTCGTCGATTTCACCAGGCTGCCATCGGCGCGGTGAAGCCGGAAATACTGGAAGAAGAAGCGCAGCGAGTGATGCGGAGCGCGGCCCGTCACCACGGTTCCCGTCTTCCGCCGGCGGGACAGCAATCCTTCCGCGACGAGATCCGTCATGGCCCGCCGCACCGTGCCGACGGCGATGCCAAAGCCCTGTGCCAATGCCGTTTCGTTGGGCAGCACCATTCCGGGCGGCCATTCTCCGACGAGGATCGCCTCGGACATGTGCCGCTTGACCCGCTCGTAGAGCGGGGCGGATTCCCCGGATGCCAAGTTCGGCAGCATCGCGGCGAGGTCGCCGCCATTGACCAATGTCGCGGCAGGACCGGTCGATTTTTTGGCGTTGACAGATGGCATCAGGCTTGGTCCTATTTCTATATAGTTTATATGAAAGTGGCGAATGCGCCAGATGGCACCGCGACCCGCACCTTCCGCCTCTTCCATGGCAGATCGACCTTCTGTCGCCCAGCCGGGCGCCTTTCGCGAGCGAAAGACATGAAGACCTCGCAAGCTTCCGCACCTTCGGCGGCGTTGGACAAGGCGCTAAACTGGATCGTCGTGGAAGCGCAGGGCGCCGTGGCCGATCTTCGCCGCATGATCGCCCTCGACACGTCCTTTCCGCCCGGCCTCGGCTACGATGATTTCGCTGAACTGATGGAGG
The DNA here is from genome assembly GCF_001898115.1 of Allobosea sp. 67-29. Taxonomy (GTDB): domain Bacteria; phylum Pseudomonadota; class Alphaproteobacteria; order Rhizobiales; family Beijerinckiaceae; genus Allobosea. The sequence goes on from NZ_MKSQ01000026.1 coordinate 563,449, forward strand.
GCTTCGTCGCCCCGCTCGGTTTCGCCAGCGAGCGCGTCGCAGTGCCCGAGGCTTTGTGGCGCACCGCGCATGGACCGGCAGCGGGCGTGCGCACCAATCTCCTCGCCTCTCGCGGGACCGGCCGGCCGGCCTGCGGCATCTATTTCCATGTCGATACCGTGCCCGCCGCCGCCGGCTGGAAAACCGACCCCCTGCGGATGGAGCGCGACGGCGACCGGCTGATCGGGCTCGGTGCGGCCGACATGAAAGGCTGCATCGCAGCGGTCCTGCTCGCGTTGCGGGCCGCGCGAGCGTTTGGCGTGGAGCTCGCCTACGACCCGATGCTGCTGTTCTGCACGGACGAGGAAGGCGGGCTTTATCCCGGCATCCGCCATCTCGCCGAGCAGGGCCGCCTCCCGGAGCATATCCTCAACTTCAACGGCAGCGCCGAGGCCCGGATCTGGGCTGGCTGCTTCGGCCTGTTCAATTTGCTCGTCCGCATCCATGGCCAGACCGTCCATGCCGGCGAGGGCAATCGCAAGGGAGGCGGCCTCAACGCGATCGAGGCTGCGCTGCCGCTGCTCAATGCGCTGACGGTGCTGAAGGCCAGGGTCGCGACCCGCATCTCCGCCTTGCCGCCGCCGCCGGGCAAGCCGCCGCTCGCGGCCCAGCTCAACCTCGCCGCGATTGAGGGCGGCACGGCCGGCGGCCAGGTTCCTGCTCTCCTCGAACTGACGATCAACCGACGCTACGCCCCCGAGGAGCGTTTCGAGGATGCACTGGCGGAGATCGAAGATGCGATCCGCCGCAGCACCGCCGCCGTGCCGGGGCTGACGGTCGAGACCACGCTGATCGGCCATCTCATGCCGACGGCGGACCCGACCGGGCCGCACTGGCCACGCTGGCAGGCAGCGATGGGGGCAGGCTTCGGCTACGCGCCGGAGGAGTTCCGCAAATGGGGCGCCGCGAGCTGCTCCGATTTCGGCTGGGTCCAGCGCGCCACCGGGCGGAACGAGGTTCTGCTGGGCGGGCTCGGCCGGCCCGACCGTAATATCCATTCGCCCGGCGAATATACGACCCTGTCCGACATCGTCTCGCTGGCGAAAGCCGTGCTCGCTTATCTCGCCACAGATTTCCGACCCGACATCAACCCCGACCTGAATCCGTCCCGGAGCTGAAGGAGCGTCCCATGCCGAGCATCCATCGTCGCGATTTCCTCGCCGCTTCCGCCGCTCTGAGCGGCCTCGCCATGTCCGGCATTCCTGCCTTCGCCCAGACGCCGCGCCGCGGCGGCACGCTGCGCGTCAGCGTTGACCAGGCGGTGTCGAAGCTGAACCCGCTCGTGACCCGTGTGAACCCGGAATATCTGGTGGCGGAGCTGCTCTACTCCGGCCTGACCCGGCTCAAGGTCGACATGAGCGCCGAGCCCGACCTGGCCGAATCCTGGACGAGCTCGGCCGACCTGACCGAGTGGACCTTCACCCTGCGCAAGGGCTTGGCCTTCCACGACGGCTCGCCGTGCACGGCCGCCGACGTAGTCGCGACCTTCGAGGCGATCCTCGACCCCAAGACCGCCTCGCCCGCACGCCAGAACGTCGGCCCGATCGCCAAGGTTTCGGCCAAGGACGATGCGACCGTCGTCTTCAATCTTTCGGCGCCCTTCGCCGACCTGCCGGTGACGCTGGCCTATACCAACGCCAAGATCGTCCCGGCCGCCGTGATCAAGAGCGGGCTGGAGAAGCTCGACCGCCAGGCGATCGGCACCGGCCCGTTCAAGCTCGTCTCGTTCGAGCCGGAGCGGCAGGTCGTCGTCGCCCGCAACGACGCCTATTACGACAAGGCGCGGCCCTATCTCGACAAGATCGAGGTCCTGGTGTTCCCGGATGTCAGTGCCGAGGCTTCCGCATTGATCGCCGGCGATACGGACCTGATCTCGACGACCCCGCCGACCGAGTTCGGGCGTTTGCAGAAAGCCAGCGGCGTCAAGGCGCTGCGCGTGCCCTCGGGCCAGTTCTGCAACGTCAATTTCGGCTGCGACCAGAAGCCCTTCAACGATGTCCGCGTGCGCCAGGCCCTCGCGCTGACGGTCGACCGCGCCGCCATGGTCGACTTCGTCACCGAGGGCTTCGGCTCGCCCGGCAACGATACGCCGCTCAATCCCGCCTATCGCTTCTACGCCGACTTGCCGGCCAAGAAGGCCGACATCGCCAAGGCCAAGGCGCTGCTCGCGGAAGCCGGCTATCCGAAGGGGCTCGAGGCGACGCTGATCGCGTCCGACCGGCCGGGCCAGCGCGCCCAGCTCGCCGTGGCGCTACGCGAGATGGCCAAGCCCGCCGGCTTCGACATCAAGGTCGAGACCATGCCGCACGCGACCTATCTCGACCAGGTCTGGAAGAAGGGCTCGTTCTATGTCGGCTTCTACAACATGCAGGCGACGGCCGACGCCATATTCTCGCTGCTCTACACGTCCAACGCCGCCTGGAACGAGACGCGCTGGAACAACACCGCCTTCGACAAGCTCGTCTTCGAGGCCCGGGCCACGGTCGACGAGACGAAGCGCCGCGCACTATACGCACAGGCGCAGAAGCTGATGTATGACGAGGTGCCCTCGATCATCCCGGCCTTCTTCGATCTTCTCGGCGGGCAGCGCGACTGGGTCGAGGGTTATCAGCTCCATCCGCGCGGCGCGGTCTTCCGGCTCGATTTCGTTTCGCTCGGCGCCAACGCGCCGAAGCGCGGCTGAGCGAAAACGGGCAGCGGACGTGTCGCCGGCCTATATCCTCAAGCGGATCCTGCTGATCGGCTACACGCTGCTGGTCGTGTCGCTGATCGTCTTCGCGATCACCCAGATCCTGCCGGCCGATGCCGCCGTCATGATGCTGGGCGAGAATGCGACGCCGGATGCGCTGGCGGCGCTGCGCCTCAAGATGGGGCTGAACGACCCCATCTGGATGCAATATCTGCACTGGCTCGGTGGCGTCGTGCGTGGCGATTTCGGCGTCTCGATGCGCACCGGCCAGCCGGTCGCACCGGCGATGATCGAGGCGCTCGGACGCTCGCTGCTGCTCGCCCTGTTCTCGATCCTGCTGATGCTGGCGGTCGCGATCCCGCTCGGCATCGTCGCGGCTGTCAGGCGGGGTCGTGCGGCCGATCTCGGTGTCAGCTTCCTCTCCTATATCGGCGTCTCGCTGCCGGAGTTCGTCACCGCGACGCTCATGGTGCTCGTCCTGGCCGACTGGCTGCAATGGCTGCCGGCGACCGGCTATGTGCCGCTGACCGAGGATCCGCTGCGGGGCTTGCGGCACCTCGTCCTGCCGGTGCTGACGGTATCGATGATCCTGGTCGCCCATGTCTCGCGCATGGTGCGCTCCGAACTCGTCGACGTGCTGCATTCCGACTATATCCGCGCGGCGCGGTTGAAGGGGCTGTCGAAGCGGCAGGTGCTGTTCAAGCATGCGCTGCGCAACGCCCTGCTGCCGACCATCACCATCGTCGCGCTCGATGTCGGCTACCTGCTCGGCGGCGTCATCGTGGTCGAGGAGATCTTCGCCCTGCCCGGGATCGGGCGCCAGCTCATCGTCGCGATCCAGGCACGCGACCTGCCCTCGATCCAGGCCGGCGCCCTGATCATGGCGACGACCTATGCGGTGGCGAATTTCCTCGCCGACATCTGCTATGCCTGGCTCGACCGGAGGATCCAGTATGATTGAGATCCTCAAGCGCATGCTGCGCTCGCCGCAAGGCGCTCTCGGCCTCGTCGTCGTCGGGCTTATCCTGCTCGTCGTCATCGTCGGGCCCTGGTCGGCACCCTACGACCCCGAGAAGATGGCGCCCCTGATGCGCTACAAGCCGCCGAGCGCGCAGTTCTGGCTCGGCACCGACCAATATGGCCGCGACATCCTCAGCCGCCTGCTGCACGGCGCCCGCGCCACGGTCGTTATGGCGGTGCTGGCGACGGCGCTGGGCACGCTGGTCGGCGCCATCGTCGGCACGGTCTCCGCCTTCTTGGGCGGGCGCGGCGACGAGGCGATCATGCGCACCGTCGATGCGATCATGTCGATCCCGAGCCTGCTGCTCGCGCTGCTGATCGTGAACCTGCTCGGCAAGAGCAGCGTCAACGCGCTGCTGGCCATTGCGCTCGCCTTCGCGCCGGGCATGGCACGGGTGACACGCTCGGTCGCGCTGGCCGTGCGCAAGCAGGATTATGTCAACGCCGCAATCGCGCGCGGCGAGAGCGCCGGCTTCATCGTCGGGCGCGAGATGCTGCCCAATGTGGTGGCGCCGATCATCGTCGAGATGACGATCCGCGTCGCCTTCGCGGTGATGTTGTTCGCGACGCTCTCCTTCCTCGGACTGGGCGCCCAGCCGCCGGCTTCCGAATGGGGGCTGATGGTCTCGGAGGCCCGCCGCTTCATGCATCTGAGCCCCTGGATGATCCTGTGGCCGAGCCTTGCCATCGCGCTGGTCGCGATCGGCTTCAACCTGCTCGGCGACGGTCTGCGCGACGCGCTCAACCCGAGGACCTGAGCGATGCGCGAAACGATCCTCGACATCGCCGGCTATGGGCTCGACTACGCGACACCGTCGGGCTTCACCCGCGCGCTCGACGATGTCTCGCTCTCGATCGCCAGGGGCGAAGTTCTCGGCCTCGTCGGTGAATCCGGCTCGGGCAAGACCTCGCTCGCCTGGGCGATCATGCGCTATCTGCCGGCGACGGCCCGCGAGACGGGCAGCATCCGGCTGACAGGGCAGGACCTGCTGAAGGCTTCGGAAGCCGAGATCGATGCGATCCGCGGCCGGCGCATCGGCATGGTCTTCCAGGACCCGAGCACCTCGCTCAACCCGACGCTGCCGCTCGGCGAGCAGCTTGCCGAGGTGCTGGTGCGCCATCGCGGCCTGACGCGGAAGCAGGCCTGGGCAGAGGGCGAAGCGCGCCTCGCCCATGTCGGGCTCAAGGTGCCCCGGCAGATGATGCGGCGCTATCCGCACGAGGCTTCCGGCGGCGAGAAGCAGCGCGTCGTCATCGCCACTGCCTTCGCCTGCCAGCCGGAATGCATCATCTTCGACGAGCCGACCACGGCGCTCGACGTCATCACCGCCCGGCAGATCCTCGAACTGTTCAAGGAATTGCAGGCCGAGACCGGCGTCGCCTCGCTCTATATCTCGCACGACCTCGCTCTGGTCTCGCAGATCGCAAGCAAGGTCGCGGTGATCCACCGTGGCCGGATTGTCGAGCAGGGCGCCGTTGGCGACGTCTTCGCCCGGCCGCAGGACGCCTATACGAAGAAGCTGCTCGCCGCCGTGCCGCGCCCTGACCATCGCCTGGTCGGGATGGAGGCTCCCGAAGCGGCCACGCCCCTCGTCGAGGTCGAGAAGGTCAGCGTGCTCTATGGCCGCAAGCCTTTCCTTGGGAGACTTCTCGGCCGGGCGAACACCCAGTTCACCGGCAATCGCGAGGTCAGCCTCTCGGTGATGCCGGGCGAGATCCTCGGCATCGTCGGCGAATCCGGTTCCGGCAAGTCGACGCTTGCCAAGGCGATGACCGGCCTCAATCGCTTCGAGGGCGAGATCCGCTTCGCCGGCCGCCGCATCACCGGCCTTTCCGATATGGACCGGGCCTACCGCCGCGAGGTCCAGATCATCTTCCAGCATCCGGATTCCTCGCTCAATCCGCGCCAGCGCATCCGCGAGATCCTGTCGCGGCCGCTCGCGCTTTATGGCGAGCCGGGCTCCCGGCGAGACGCGGCGGCGATCGGAGAATTGCTGGAGCAGGTGCGCCTGCCGGCCGCTTATGCCGATCGCTACCCGCACCAGCTCTCCGGCGGCGAGAAGCAGCGTGTTGCGATCGCCCGTGCCTTCGCTTCCAAGCCGAAGCTCGTGATCTGCGACGAAATCACCTCGGCGCTCGACGTGTCGGTTCAGGCTTCCGTCGTTGAATTGCTCGTCGACCTGCAGAAGCGTTTCGGCACGGCCTATCTCTTCATCACCCACGATCTCAACCTGGTGCGCCAGATCGCCCACCGGATCGCGGTGATGTATCGCGGCGACCTCGTCGATCTCGTCGATATCGCGACGCTCTCGACCGGCCCCCTCCATCCCTACACCCGATCCCTGCTCGAGGCCGTGCCCGCCCCGGCCACGGCTGCCGCCTGACATCAGAGGCCACACGCATGAACCCGCGCGACCTGATCCATTCGCTCGACGAGAAGGCTTGCCTGGCGCTGCTCTCGGACTGGGCGAAGCACAAGAGCTATTCGGAAACCGAAGGCGAGAAGGCGCTGGTCCGCCACGTCGTCGGCCAGATGAAGGCGATGGGCATTGAGGCGGAAGAACAGCCTTTCGACGACGGGCGCCGTGCCAACGCCATCGGCCGCTGGAAGGGCACCGGCGGCGGCAAGAGCCTGCTGTTCAACGGCCATCTCGACACCAACCCGGCAACCGAAGGATGGACCGTCGATCCCTGGGGCGGCCTCGTCGACGACGAATTCATCTATGGCATCGGCGTCTCCAACATGAAGGCGGGCGACGCCGCCTCCTATTGCGCGGTCAAGACGCTGGTCGATGCTGGTGTGAAGCTGAAGGGCGACGTGATCCTGACCTATGTCGTCGGCGAACTGCAGGGCGGCGTCGGCACGGTCGCGGCGATCCGCAACGGCATCCGCGCCGACTACTTCGTCAACAGCGAGCCGACCGACGTGCAGGCGGTGACCATGCATGCCTGCGCCTTCTCCTTCGTGATCGAGCTCATCGGCAATACGCGGCATCTCTCCAAGCGGGAGCAGGCCGTCGACGCCATCATGGCGGCCTGCGACCTGATCCCGCGCCTCAACGCGATGACCTTCAGCGGCGCTCGCTCGCCCGAGCATGAATCGATCAATCGCGTCCATGTCGGCGTCGTCCACGGCGCGCTCGGCAAGGAACTGCATGAGTGGCGCGCACCGCAGGTGGCGGATTACTGCAAGCTCAAGGGCTCCGGCCGCTACGCACCCGGACAGACGCAGGAGGGCGCGCTCGCCGACATGCAGCGCGAACTCGCCGCGCTGGAACAGCGCTTCCCGGGACTGAAGACCTCGATCCGCGTCGAGAAGAAGGAAGGCCACCAGTCGATGCCGGCCTTCGAGGTCGCCAGGGACGCCCGCATCGTGAAGGTCGTCAACGCGGCCTACGAGGCCGTGCGCGGCGAGAAGCAGCCGACCGGCGCGATCAAGCCGCCGGGCTTCTTCGGCACCGATGCCGGCCATCTCTATGCCGAGGCCGGGATGGAAGGCATCGTCTGCGGACCGGGCGGGCGCTACAACACCATGCCCGACGAGCGCGTCGAGATCCGCGATTTCCTCGACATGGTCCGCATCTACATGCTGGCGATCCTGGATATCTGCGAGGTCGCGTGAGCCCTCCCTTTACCCGCGAGGAATTCGCCGGGCGGGTCGCCAAGGCCCGCGCCGCGATGGCCGCGGCCGGTGCAGACGTTCTGCTCGTCGATCATGCCGAGCTCCTGGCCTGGCTGACCGGCTATACCGTCTCCGAGACGATGTATCGCGCGGCTTTTCTCCCGCAGGACGGCGAGCCCTGGTTCGTGCTGCGCGAGCTCGATGCCGGGCCGTGCCGGGCCGCTTGCTGGTTCTCCGACATCGTTGGATATGCCGATGCGGACGAGCCGCATGCGGTGATGGCCGCGGAACTGCACCGCCGCGGCCTGGCGGCCGGCCGGATCGGGGCCGACCATGGCTCCTATGGTTTCACCGCCGCGACACGCGACCGGCTCGCGGCGTTGCTGCCGCAACTGCATTTCGTCGACCTGCCCGCGGCGAGCGACCTGCTCAGAGCAGTGAAGTCGCCAGCCGAGATCGCCCTGATCGCGCAGGCCGCCCAGATCGCCGACACGACCATGTCCGCGATCGTCGCGCAGGCCCGTCCGGGGCTTTCCCCGCGCGCCGCCGCCGCTATCGCTGCCGCCAGCTTCCTCCGCAACGGAGCCGACACCGGCGAAACCGGGCCGATTGTGCCCGGCGTCGGAGACCACGAGTTCCTGCATGGCGTCATGACGGCTCGGCCGCTTGGGGATGGCGACATCCTGCACGTCGAGTTGATCCCGAAGGTCCGCAACTACGGCGCACGCCTGATGCGGCCTGTTCTGATCGGTGAGGATCGCCGCGGGCTGGCACCGCTCGCCGGACGCCTTGTCGCTCTGCAGGACCGACAGCTCTCGGCCATGAAGCCGGGGGCCATCGCTCGCGATGTCGATGCCATCCTGCGCGAGGCCGTTGTCGCGGAGGGGCTGCGGCCAGCCTATGACAACGTGACCGGCTATACGCTCGGTCTCTACGGCCGAACCCCGCGACCCAGCGATTTCTCCCGCGTTTTCCTGCCAAACGCGCGCTGGCGGCTGGAGGAGGGCATGGTCTTTCACATGTACGTCTCTGCGGGCGGCCTGGGCTTCAGCGAGAGCGTCGTCGTCGACGCGGAAGGCGGACGGCGCCTGACGAATGCGCCGCGCGCGCTCCTTTCCGCCGATCCGGGCGAACTCGCGACGAGTCGGCCATGGCCGGCTTCAGCGAGCCGGCCCGCGTCGCGACGCGCCGTGTGAGGCGGAACTCGCCATGGTACGGATCCCAGCCTCCGCATCTGGCGCTTGCTTGCTGCCGGCAGCCCTTCCGTCCAAAGATTGCCCGGTTCCTAGAGGTCAACCTGCAGCCAGCGCGGCCCGGTGTGCACGTCGATTGTCTGCAGGCGCCCGGGCCCTAGATTCTCGAAGCGGTGCGGGACGCCCGCCGGCCCGAGCAACACATCTCCGGCCGTTGCATCGATGACGGTGTCGCCGACGAAGAAGCGCGCATTCCCTGCCACGACGATGAAGATTTCGTCATAAGGGTGGACGTGGAGCCGCGGTCCTTCGCCCGGCGTCTCGTTGCCATAGGCCAGCACGGTGCACTGTGCATTCAGCACCTCGCCCTGGACATTCCCGCGCCACGGCCCGCCGGCCTCGGGATCGAACAATCGCGCCTTGGCGGCGCTCCGCCCGTCCGGTTTGACCGTCGAGAGATCGAAATCCTTGCGCATCTCGGCATGCCTCCTGCTCTTCATCATTGATGCTGGCGGGCCTGCCCGATTGCGGCAGGATACGCCAGGCGAGCCATCATGGCGAAAGCGAGGAGGCCCATCCACGTGCGCAAAGGACAGTCGCCGGAGCAGCCGCGGGGGCGGTCATTCGCTCGTCGGGACGGCGTTGCGGGGGAACGCAAGAGAGCCGTTACGGCATCGCTCTCCCGCCGCAACCCGCTTCAGGCCCGCGCTGACTCGCTTCGCCCCGCGTCAGAGATATCACCGGCTTTCATGCAAGGAACGTCCGACTTCCCGCCTCTGCAGTCAGAGATAGTCCGGCGCAGTTCCTCGGCGGCGAACTTCGTCCTGCTCCGGTGAGCCCAGCGGTCGGCAGGTGTGTGCCGGCGGTCAGCAGGATGCTCGCCCCCGGCAAGCGCATCTCGAAGCAAGCCTAGCTCATCCTTGTCAACAGGATGACGCCTTTCATCATTCGGGTTCGTCAGTTCGCGGTTGCGGGCTCGCCGCTGAGACGCTGGCCCGTCTCAGCCGAGAACAGCACCGCCTCCGACAGGTCGAGCCCGATCGTCACAGCCGCCCCCGGCGCGAGCTCGCTGTAGCCGGGTGCCGTGATCATGACCTCGCCGGCAACCTGGTCTTCCTCCTCATGGGCGGTGCGCGCCCGAGCGAGCCCGACCGCGACGACGGACTCGGCGCCGACATGCTCGACGAAGCTGACCAGGCCGGAAAGTCCGTGTGCCTCGCCGGGCGAGGCTATCCTCAGCGCGCCGGGCCGGATGCCGAGGAGAACGGCCCCGCCACCTGCCGTGCGAGCGGCAGGTAGCAGTCGGACCGGCAGCGGCAGCAGCGCCTCGCCGATGCGGATGGCCTCGCCTTCGACGCGGGCTTCGATCAGGTTCATAGGCGGCGTGCCGATGAAGCGGGCGACATAGGTGTTCGCCGGAGACGTGTAGATCTCACGCGGCGTACCGAACTGCTGGATGACGCCGTCGCGCAGCAATGCGATGCGCGTGCCCATCGTCATCGCCTCGACCTGATCGTGCGTGACGTAGACGAATGTGCCGCCAACCCGGCCGTGAAGCCGCGTGATCTCGGCGCGCATCGCCGAGCGCAGCTTGGCGTCGAGGTTGGAGAGCGGCTCGTCCATCAGAAAGACCTCGGGCTTGCGCACCATAGCGCGCCCGAGCGCGACACGTTGGCGCTGGCCGCCGGAGAGCGTGCGCGGATAGCGGTCGAGCAATTCGGTGAGCGAAAGCGTCTTCGCGGTCCTCTCGACGAGTTCGCTGACTTCGGGCGAACGCTCGACGCGCCGCTTGGCCAACCCGCCGATGAGGGGGATATGAAACCACCATTTGAACTGCCGCATGATCAGCGGGAAGGCGATGTTCCGCCTGACCGTCATATGCGGATACAGCGCGTAGGACTGGAAAACGAAGGCCATGTCTCGGGCGCTGGGGGGCAGTTGGTCGACGCGCCGGCCTCCGACATCGATCTCGCCGGAGGTAACGGTCTCGAGCCCCGCGAGCATGCGCAGCAGCGTGGACTTGCCGCAGCCGGAGGGGCCGAGCAGGACGAGAAACTCGCCATCCTCCACCTTGAGGTCGATATCGGCGATCGCGACCTTCGAGCCGAAATGCTTTGCGACGTGGTTGAGCGTGATCGAGGCCATGGCTGTTCTGTTCCTCAGCCCTTGACGCTGCCGGCGGTCATGCCCGCCACGACATAGCGCTGGACCATCAGGTAGAAGGCGACGGCGGGCAGCGTGTACATCACGCCGATGGCCATCACGGTGTGGATCGGGGTCGAGAGTTCACCGACGAAGCTGGCGAGGCCGACCGAAGCAGTGCGCAGTTCCTGGCTGAGGATCAGCGTCTGGGCGAAGACGTATTCGTTCCAACCGTGGAAGAACGCGATGACGGAAGCCGCCGCCAGCGTCGGCGCCACCACCGGCAGTACGATCCCGAGCACGATGTCGAGCCGCGAGCAGCCGTCGATGCGCGCCGCTTCCTCGATCTCCAGCGGAACGCCGTCGATGGCGCCCTTGAGGATCCAGGTGATGACAGGAACCGTGAAGGCGGCGTTCGCCAGGATGAGGCCGCCCAGCGTGTCCAGCAGCAACAGCTTGGCGAAGATCGCGTAGAGCGGCACGACCAGCATCGCCTCGGGCAGCATCTGCGTGGCGAAGAGGACGAAGCCCAGCAGGCCCTTGCCGTGGAACTTGAAGCGCGAGAGCGCATAGGCAGGCAGGATGGCGAGCAGGATCGAGAGCACCATGGTGCCCACCGCCACGATCGCGCTGTTCTTCAGCCAGAGCAGCACGCCGGTCTTGGCGAAGGTCTCGGCATAATTGAAGCCCTGAGCCGGGTCGGGCAGCATTTGCGGTCGGTCGGCGAACAGGTTCGCCGAGGAGGTCAGCGACGTGACCACCATCCAGTATATCGGGAACAGCGCCGCGCTCAGCAGCACCATGATGAGCGCCATGCGCAGCGCGTGGGAGGCAGGGGTTTTCATCAGCGGCGCCCCTGCGCGCGCTCCGTGCGCTGCGTGTACCAGAAGTAGACGAAGGTCACGACGAGCGCGATGGAAAGCCCGATCATGCCGACGGCCGCCGCCTCGCCCAGCTCGCGGGTGACGAAGCCGCGGGTGTAGAGCTCGATGACCAGCGTCTTGGTGGCGCCGATCGGCCCGCCCTGCGTCATCACCCAGATCAGGTCAAAGCGGCGCAGCGACCAGATGGTGACGAAGAGCGCCAGCAGCGCCACCGTCGGCTGGATCGTCGGCCAGACCGCGACCTTGAAGATGCTGAAGCGATCGGCCCCGTCGATCTGGGCGGCCTCGCGCACCTCTTCCGAGACCCCCTGCAGCGCCGCAAGGAGCACCACGGAGGAGAAGGGAAAGATCTGCCAGACCGTGGTGAACAGGATGGCCGGCAGGGCCAGCTTTGGATTGTCCAGCCAGCTCTCATAGCCGATCTCGAGATCGAGCAGCTTCAGCGCATGGTTGAAGATGCCGTATTGTGCGTTCAGCATCCAGGCGAAAATAGTCGCCACGGCCACGGGCGGGGCCGCCCAGGGCACGGTGACGAGCGCCCGCGCCAGGCCGCGGCCGCGGAAAGGACGGTCGAGCAGCAGCGCCGCGCCCAGCCCCAGCGAGATCGCGAAGACGACGCAGGCAACCGTGTAGATCAGCGTCGTCCAGAGAACCGAGGCGAAATCGCTGGAGGAAGCGAGGTCGTGATAGTTGCGCAGGCCGACGAAGCGGGCGTCCTGCGGGGCCAGCAGCGAGCTCTGCTGGAAGCTCAGCACGAACTCGCTGACCAGCGGGTAACCCTGGAACACCGCCAGATAGAGCGCGACGGGCGCGATGAAGAGATAGGGCGTCCAGCGGCTCTCGCGATCCCGCCCTCCGCTATGCGGAGGGCGGCCGGCCACTGCCCTCGCGGGGCTGGCGGAACTCATGGCCTCACTGCCGCTCGATGCGCTTCAGCGCCAGCGACTGGGCCTCGTCCAGCGTCTTCCGAACATCGGCGTTGCCGACGAGGATCTTCAGCACCTGCTCGACGACGATCTGCTGGATTTCCAGCGTCTTGGTCTCGAAGCCGAGCACGAGCTGGGGCAATGCATAGGGCGTCTGCGCGTCATAGACGGCGAGCCAGGGCGCACGCTCCAGATCGGCCTTGGGCCGCTCCACCGGCGTCGCGACGCTGGCGGCGCCGAGAATGCCCTGCAATTCGGCCTGCGCTGCCGGCTGCAGCATCCAGTTGACGAAGACGCCGCAGGCCTCCTTGTTCTTGGTGTTGGCGTTGACCGAGAGCGAGGTCAGGATCAATCCCTGCTGCCGGTTAGGGAAGGGCGAGGGCGCCGCCTTGAAGCCGAGATTGGGGTTCTGCGCGGCAAAGATGCCGGCGACGCCGCCATTGTCGATGTTCATGGCGATCTTGCCTTCCCAGAACATCCGCCGGTAGGTCGCGGCATCCGCTCCCTTCGGGATCACGCCGGCATCGTAGACCTGCTTGTAGGCGGTGATGGCCTCGACCACCTTCGGGCTGTTCAGAGTGAGCTGCTTGCCGTCTGCCCAGTTGCCGCCGAAGCCGTAGACATAGTTCGTCAGGTCCTGCCAGAAGCCGGAGCGCTCCGGCATCGTCGCGCGGAAGGCATAGCCGAAATTGCCTTTGCCCGTCGCTTCCTTGGCGGCAGCAAGGAATTCCGGGAAAGTCTTGGGCGGCTCGCCACCCTTCAGCAGCGCGGGGTTGTAGATGAGCTGGTAGTTCGCGAGCTCGAACACCACGCCGTAGCGCTTGCCTTCGACATTCAGGAACTTGTCAGGCGCCTGGAATGTGTACTTGCTCGCGTCGACGAGGTCGTCGATCGGCAGGATGCGCTTGGCCGGCAGCGCGGCGAAGAAGTCGGTCTGGTCGAAGCGCACGAGGTCCGGCCCGCCCCCGCCGCCCATCTGGGTGAAGACGGTGTTGGCGAGCTGCGAGAACGGGATCGCGACCGGCTGGACCTCCACCTTGTCCTGCGAAGCGTTGAACTTCTCGATCCAGGCCTTGAGTTTGTCGCCGCGGCCGGCTTCGGCGAAGGTCGCCGCCGCAAAGGTGATGGTGGTCTTCCCCTGCGCCAGAGCGCGGGTGGCGCCGAGGGCGGCGGTAGCGCCGGCGGCCGCCAGAACGGCGCGGCGGGTGATTGTCGTCATGGCTTCCTCCATTGTCCCGTCGGGCGGGTTATCTTTGGTGCAGCGAGCATCGCCGTAGCAGTGTCCGCACAACCGGCGATGATCGGGCGCGCGGTTCGGAATGGCGGCGAGCAGACTCCTGTTTGAAAGTCGAGGAGATGCCGTTGGCCGCCTCAACGGCCCATCCCGATCTCCCAAGCTCCGCGCTTCTCCGCAATTCACGCGCGGCACGGTTGAAAAGCGACGATAGACATTTTGTGACATTTTACAAGACGGCGGATGTTCTCTTATTGGTGATCGGCCGGCGAACTCGGCCGTGCAGGCCCGAATTCCAGCCTCGATGTGAGGACCATCGTCAGCGCGAGGCGCGCGCTGGGAACCGGCAATTTTATCTGTCACGGTCCAGCGGCAAAGCCGGGCACCGATACGCGCCGAGTTTGCGAAGCGACATCGCAATCAATTGCGCCGGCTAATCGAATGCCGCTTGCTCAGGCCGTTGGGTTTTGGAAGGCGGATGTCCTTGGGTTCCTGCGAGCCGTCGGTCATGTCGGGTGTCTATGCGATTGAGAGAATACCGTGGATTCCACGCGGCCTCTCGTCTAGGCCTTCTCGCGAAACCGGTCGATCGCACGCCGTGCGAGATCGTCCTCGTCGAGCGCCAGGGGAACCAGCGAAGCCACGATATAGGCGAGGTTGTTGCGTTCCTGTTCGACAGAGCCCGCCGCAAGAGACGGTTTGAGTTCCGCCCATGCCTTTTCGAGAGCGGCCTCGGCACGGGCCAGGTCGATGGGATCAGTCAGCGATGAAAAGGGCATGGCTTCCCTCGGGATGCCTAGGCAATCACGGCGTCGGGAGGGCGCCGCGAGGCCGCGGCGCCCTCGTTTTCTCAATAATCCATGCCGCCAGCAGGCATGGCGGGCGCCGGATCCTTCTTCGGCGCCTCGGCGATCATCGCCTCGGTGGTGATCAGCAGACCTGCGACCGACGCCGCATCCTGGATCGCCGTGCGCACGACCTTGGTCGGGTCGATGATACCGGCTTTGACCAGATCGCCGTACTCGCCGGTCTGGGCGTTGTAGCCCCAGGCGTAATCCTGCGCTTCGAGCAGCTTGCCGACCACGACGGCGCCATCGCCGCCGGCATTCTCGACGATCTGGCGCGCCGGAGCGGTGATCGCCTTTCGCACGATCTCGATGCCGGTGCGCTGGTCGTCATTGCCGGGCACGAGCCCTTCGAGCGCCTTGACCGCGCGCAGAAGCGCAACGCCGCCGCCTGGCAGGATGCCTTCCTCGACCGCGGCGCGGGTCGCGTTGAGGGCGTCATCAACGCGGTCCTTCTTCTCCTTGACCTCGACCTCGGTCGCGCCGCCGACGCGGATGACCGCGACGCCGCCGGCGAGCTTGGCCAGGCGCTCCTGGAGCTTCTCACGGTCGTAGTCCGAGGTGGTCTCCTCGATCTGGGCCTTGATCTGGGCGACCCGGGTGTCGATCTCGGCCTTCTTGCCGGAACCATCGACAATGGTCGTGTTCTCCTTCTCGATCCGGACCTTCTTGGCGCGGCCGAGCATGTCGAGCGTGACGGTCTCCAGCTTGATGCCGAGATCCTCGCTGATCGCAGTACCGCCGGTGAGGATCGCGATGTCCTCCAGCATGGCCTTGCGACGATCACCGAAGCCCGGAGCCTTGACGGCCGCGATCTTGAGGCCGCCGCGCAGCTTGTTGACGACGAGCGTGGCGAGAGCCTCGCCCTCGACATCCTCCGCCACGATCAGCAGCGGCTTTCCGGTCTGGACGACTGCCTCCAGCAGCGGCAGCATCGTCTGGAGCCCTGAGAGCTTCTTCTCGTGGATCAGGATGTAGGGGTCTTCCAGTTCCGCGACCATCTTCTCGGTGTTGGTCACGAAATAGGGCGAGAGGTAGCCGCGGTCGAACTGCATGCCCTCGACGACGTCGAGCTCGGTCTCGGCGGTCTTGGCCTCCTCGACGGTGATGACGCCCTCGTTGCCGACCTTCTTCATCGCCTCGGCGATCATCTCGCCGATCGTCCGGTCGCCATTGGCGGAGATGGTGCCGACCTGCGCGACCTCCTCCGAGCCGGTGATGGTCTTGGAATGCTCGCCGAGCGACTTCGTCACCGCCTCGACGGCGAGATCGATGCCCCGCTTCAAATCCATCGGGTTGATGCCGGCGGCGACCGCCTTGGCACCTTCGCGGACGATCGCCTGGGCGAGCACGGTCGCGGTCGTGGTACCGTCACCGGCCGCGTCGTTCTGCTTCGAGGCCACCTCGCGCACCATCTGGGCGCCCATGTTCTCGAACTTGTCGGAAAGCTCGATCTCCTTGGCGACAGTGACGCCGTCCTTGGTGATGCGCGGCGCGCCGAACGACTTCTCGATCACGACGTTGCGGCCCTTCGGACCGAGCGTGACCTTCACGGCGTTGGCCAGCGTGTCGACGCCGCGCAGCATCCGCTCGCGCGCGTCCTGCGAAAACTTCACGTCCTTCGCAGCCATGATTCCTCACTCCTTCAGACTTGAGGTTTCAGGTTGATGATCCGGATGAGGCCCCGTCAGGCGGCCTTCTTGAGGGTCGCGGTCGTCTCGACGACGCCCATGATGTCGGATTCCTTCATGATCAGGAGATCCTGGCCATCGATCTTGACCTCGGTGCCGCTCCATTTGCCGAAGAGCACGCGGTCGCCGACCTTGACGTCAGGCGGCACGAGCTTGCCCGTCTCGTCGCGCGCGCCGGCGCCCACGGCGACGACCTCGCCCTCCTGCGGCTTTTCCTTGGCTGTATCGGGGATGATGATCCCGCCCTTGGTCTTCTCCTCGGCGTCGATGCGCTTCACGACGACGCGGTCATGCAGTGGCCGAAACTTCAGAGTTCCTCCAGTTTCCATGTCGGTCACATGTCAAAGCGGGCAGGCCCTGAACGGGTCTCGCGGCGAGGTTCCGCGCGCCCCTGAGGCGCCGTGCCCGCGCGATGATCTAGGTTGCCCCATTTTTGCCTTCAAGAGGCTGGCAGCACTTTTTTTGATCGAGTGCTAACAGACTGAAAAGGCAGCATAAACGCAACCTTTCGGCTTGCCAGGACGTTGAGAATCCGCTGCCATCGGCGCAGTGAAAACCAAGGAGCTGAAAGGAATGGCTTCGACGGACTTTGCCCGCCAGATCGCCGGCTACGGATTGACCACCGCCGGGATTCTCTACCGCCTTCCCGACCACCCTTCGATCCTGCAGGAATACATCTGGCAGGACTACGATCTCGCCCCGCGCTTCCCCGAGCTCAACAAGTTCCTCGCCTTCTGGCAGGCCAGGCTCGACGGCAAGCTGTTTAGCATCACCGTCGCTCACAAGGACCTGATCGGCCCCGCCGACCTCAACGCGGTGAGTGGCGAATTTCGGCTCCAATGACATCGATGTTTCGGCGGGCTTGATCCGGCGAGAACGCATCCCAAAATCAAAGGAGCTGCAGACGGCGTAACGCGCTCAACGCGGCGATCAACTAAACCGGATCCATGTTGCTTCCAGGAGGATATGGCTATGGCAACGTTGGCGATCGCTCCCCGCCGAGGGAGGACTGCATGATGACAACTGACGACTTCGAAAGGCCGGTCGTGATCCTGACCGGGCTCGGGCACCCGGCGGCGATCGCATCCGCGATGGAGGCCTACATGTTCCTGGCCGACTGGCCGATGAACAAACGCGATGCGGTCCACGGCTTCGCGCTGAAGGCTTGCCTGGCGGCGATCCGCGGAGAGATCGAAGCGGATACGGCGCGCGGCCTGTTCGCGTCATGGGCGGAAAAGCATGATCTTCTCGCGCCCGACGTCGCTGCATTCGCTGGAGGTCGCAGGGAAGGCTCGCGCGGCCACGCCTGACGACAAGCCCGGCGCCGCCTTAGCGGGGCTGGGCGACATCTGAGGCCAAGGCGCCGTGTATAGGACCTGAATGTTCCGTAGCGCGAGATTATCGTGGTTTCGAATTCCTTGCATCCGCTTGGAGGTCAGCGAATGCGAGGAAAGAACCATGCGGGCGCTCGCGCAGAGTATTCCTGACGGGACGGTCCGTGTTGCCAAGTCCTTGGGATGGGCCTGCGATGCCCGAGCGTTATTGGGCGGGGGCGCAATCTGGGGGCTCGTCTCGCCGCCTGGGAAACGCCGAACCGCTCTCCGGTATATCGCCGTTTTCACCACGACCACGGCTCTCCATCACGCGATCAAGAGATTTATCGATCAGCAACGACCAGATCGCCTCATCCAAACCAGAGAAAAGCATGCTCTGGTCGGCCGGGCGAGCGATGCTTTTCCATCCGGGCACGCGATGCATGCCGGCGCCTTCGCGTCGTTTCTAACCGGTTCTGAGACCGGTTCGCCGCCATGGCTCTGGAGCGCCTTCGGAGCTTTGGCAATGACGCGTGTCGCTGCCCTGGCTCATTGGCCTTCAGGAGTCGCGGCGGGGTTTGCGGCCGGGGTCGTGGTCGAAAGATTGTGGCGGTGCATTCGCCCTCGGCGATGAGCGCCGGCGACGCGCTGTAAGGAGCTGCCGATGGAAAATAATAGCGGCAACGTTTTCGCCATCTGCGACTGCCACAAAAGAATTTTCTTGCGTTTTTGAAAGTCATCATCTAGATATAAACGCATCGAGATTGCTTGGTTGGTTTTTGTTTTACCGCGCTCTGGGCGCGGCATCGATGATCCCCCCTTTCAAAATCGTTCTGAACTCGCCTGACATCCTGTCGGGGAGCGACAGAGTTTGCCAGAAGGAGGGTTTTCATGACCACCGGCACTGTGAAATGGTTCAACTCCACCAAGGGCTTCGGCTTTATCCAGCCCGACGATGGCGGTCAGGACGTGTTCGTCCACGTCTCCGCCGTCGAGCGGGCCGGCATGCGGGAGCTCCGCGAGGGCCAGAAGATCGGGTTTGAGGTCGCTCGCGACAACAAGTCCGGCAAGATGGCCGCGGAGCAGTTGCAGGCTGCGTAATCAGGCCATGTGTCATCGGCGACCACGGATGTACTGGCGCCTTGACCATAGCCATAGGAAAGGCCGGGCCCATGCTCGGCCTTTTTTGCTTTTGAGGTCGCCCGCGATCAGCGATCCGGACCGGGCTGCCTCGATACAGCCGGCAGGATGCACACAGCATCCGCTCGCGCCAGTGCTCGAACACAAATCAAGGAGAACGACATGCTTCAACAATCCAAGCAGCGGATGACTGCCGACAATCAATTTCTCAAGCTCCAGACCAAATCGCTGGCGAAAGGTCGGATGAACTCGGAGATGGATAGCATCATCCAGCAGCGTGCCGAAAACACCGCCCGCCTGCGCGGCCTTCGGCTTGCCAAGCAGGCGCAAGACCAGGCCCTGGCTCTTGCATCGCCGCCACTCAAGACGAAGCGCCCGAAGGTGTCTAAAATCTCGGCATAGCATCCCGGAACCCGGCTTGGCGGCCGCGTGTTGCGGTCTCACCCATTCAGGTGAGAAGGCATCCATGGACATTCGCGTCGGCTATCGGGTCGAGATCAGCACAATCCAGGCTGTTCCCGGCATCCTGCTCCTCGATCCGCATCCGGGCCGACAGGCGGATTTCTTGAGTGAGCCAAACCCGCGCGCCGTGTCGATCGCTGACGGTAGCGAGGTGCCCGTCGAAGAGTATACGGACGGCTTCGGCAATCTCTGCCGCAGGCTCGTCATTCCCGCGGGCGGCGCGATCTTCACCAACGACATGGTGGTGCGGGATTCCGGTCTGCCCGATCAGTTCGACCAGACTGCAGCGGAGATATGGCCTCCCGATCTGCCGCCCAACGTGATCGAATACATGCTGCCGAGCCGATATTGCGAGGTCGACGAGCTGTCGGCTACGGCTTGGGGTCTGTTCGGGAGTTTCGCACCGGGCTGGAACAGGGTCCAGCGGATCTGCAACTACGTGAACGCACAGATCCGTTTCGACTATCAGTGCGCGCGCAGCACGCGGACAGCCGCCCAGGCCATGAACGAGCGGGTCGGCGTCTGCCGCGACTTCACGCATCTGGCTATCGCATTGTGCCGGGCGATGAACATTCCGGCGCGCTACTGCAACGGGTTTCTCGGCGACATCGGCGTTCCTCCCGATCCGGCGCCCATGGATTACAACGCCTGGTTCGAGGCTTATCTCGGCGGGACGTGGTGGACCTTCGACGCGCGACATAACGTGCCGCGCATCGGTCGCATTCTCGTGGCGCGCGGGCGCGACGCAGCCGACATCCCGATGGTCCATACCTTCGGTCCGCACATGCTGAACCGCTTCGAGGTGATAACCGAAGAGGTCGCCCCAAAGGTCGCCTAGGGCTACGGATCGTCGTTTCGAGGGCGCATTGCCATGTCACCACTCATATATTGTGGCTGACCAGAGGCGACTGTAAACCGCCGCGCATTCGTTTGCGGTATCTCTCACGTCTTGCTGAGTATGCGGTTCAAGGTATCGGTAATCGGATTTTGGTCGCTTTTTCGGCGCCCGAACGAACTGGTCTTCCCGGGCAGCACGATCTGCCCTTCGCCTATGACGCGTTCGCGGTCATCGTTTCCCTTCACGCGATACTGGGGTTCGCCGTTCATGCGCGTGGGCAGAACCCGGGTTATGGCATAGGTGCCGGTGGCGCTCTGGTCGTGAAAGCCGAATGCGAGGCTGACTCGGTCCCCGACCTTGAAATGATGCGACATGTCTCGCTCCTTGGTTTGATGCCCTCTGGAGCCGAGAGCGAGCTGAGTATCTTTCTGACGCGCCGATGCGGGACCTCAGCCCGTCAATGGATGGTCGGAAAGCAGAGGTGTGCCCGCAATCAAATTGCGTAAGCCAGTCCTGACAGTTTGAACGGTGAACTCGGCCAAGGCGGCTTCATCGGTCGCAAATTCAGCGAGCCATATGGTCCAGCCGCCATCGGTATGGACAAGCTCAGGGGTCCACCCGCCGGACCAGGCCATCTGATAAATCTCGACCTGGACCGTGATGCCACCTTGATGAAAACTTTGGCTCAGCGAGGACCGCCTCGTTTCATTCTTGTCGAGCTGCATCACAGGCTCGGTACCCCTTGATGCTGATGGTGCAAACGCTCGCTGGGACTAAGGTTGATCAAACAGCCCTGTCGAGCACGCGCAAAGGCCGTGCGGCGGCCGCCATATTGGTCAGTCCAGTAGGTCACGGCGCGTTCGATCGCTGTATCCCGATCGCAATGGAAAAGAACCTTGCCGCAGATCTCGCCGGGTTCGGTATGCGCTGTTTCGATAATCGGCTGGTCCGCGGGGAGGTCGGCACCGTCGCGCCGGATCGCCCTGCCGTCGCCGGGTTGCATGATGTTCTCGATTATGATTGCCGGCCGAAATGCTCGGGCGGAGGAAAGCGCGCAAAGGCAGCGTTACTTTCAGGAAGCGCCTTATTCGGGCGGATAGCAAGAAATACCTGATTGATCGCGCTTTGCGCGCATAGCGATAAACTCGCTGTCAAGCCGGACGGAACGCGAATGGCTGTCGTGCCGATGCGCGGAACTTACCGGCTGTTATCACATGAGGGCAACGCCTTGCTTCAATCTCAGATTTGTTCGGAACTGCCGCCCCATGCGCTGAAGTGGCGTTGGCCAGACGCGGATTTCAGCGCACTCCTGTGAACCGAGGTGCATCCATTCCGCGAAGCTGTCTTCAGCCGGCGCCTACCCCGATCGCGTCGGCGGCGTTCGACTACCATCATCGAGAGATTCGGAAGCGCCAAGTAAGGTAGAATTCAATCATTCAATCGATCGTTTTTTCTCGAAACTCAGTGATATTCGTCATATTGAAATAATACTACGATATTATTCTCATTGCCTTGCGAAATAAAATCGAGCATATTATATTACAATATCTCGAAACGCATCGAGATATTGCTTTGAGCATTTGCGCGAAGCGCCCCGATTTGGGCCAACCGGAGCCCGTCCATGACAAATATTTCCAGCAGCTGGTTCATTTATCGCGCTTGGGCCGCGGATCGCCATCTGGTTTGGTTCGCGCATGGCGGCCTCATCGCCGCATTCGCGCTGGCCTTCGCGCTCGTCCTGAAATGATGTCTGTCATTCATCCGGATCTGGAAAAGGCTCGGCTTGCAGCAGCCGTCTACGCTCCGGCACCGGAGGCGTCTGCGCTGGTCTATGGATTGATCGGCATGGCACTCTGCAGCGTCGGCATGTGGGGCGCAGGTCTGTTTTATGATTTGCCTTTGATGCCCCACTTGTCGTTGGTGGTTGCGGGTTAGCTGATCGCGTTTCCGACCGGGATTTTGCTGAGAAATACGCGGAAGAGACGCCATGTCGATGCCTATCAGGTTGAGCTGGCGCGTCTCGTCGGAGGGTGCAGATCATGAGCCTCGACTTTCCCAACGCGATCCGGCGTTACGAACCTGCTCGCGGTTGCGTGAGCTTCTGGGGTTCCGAGGCATCACTGGAAATCATGTTCCAGATCGAGCTAGATGTTCTGCGGAGTTTAAGCCCCGCTATTATCGACGGAAGCGAGAGTTCGTTCCTCGTCGCATTCGACCTCAATAGATCAGCGATATTGGGGGCCGCTCGCGCCGCCTATTCAAAAAAGCGCGGGGGCTATCATCGGCTGTCGGCAGGCAACTTCAGCTAGCAATGGTCGGAGGTTACCGGTTGCACATGAAGGAGCGCCGCCGGCGACAGGTGGCGCTTCGACCTGCTCGCATGGCGACTTTGCGTTTGACCGGCCGTCATCTATCGCAGGAGGACGCAACATCATGGGCGAACGGCGAGAACTATATCGCAGTCCCGCGGGCGACTGCTGGTTTCTGGGGCGGGAGCCGACGAGCGGTGCAGCCTTCGTGATCCATCAACCGAACGGCCCAGGAGGCGGCCAACTGTCACATATGGAGTTGGGAGCCTTCCTCGTCTCCGGAAAGTCGGACCGTCCCGAGCAACGGGCCTTGCTCCGTCTCATCGGCACGCTCGTGGACGTTCCTCCTTACGCGGATCGGGCATGACGTCGTGATCCCGGCCGCCGACCAAGCTGTAGGGTCGAGACTGAACGCAGCCAATAGGCGACGAGAGCAGCGAGGCAAAGCGAAGCCAAATAGTTCCTGGCGAGCTTGTCGTAGTGTGTTGCGATGCGCCTGAAGTCCTTGAGCCGACAGAACATACGTTCGATGGCATTGCGGTCGCGATAGCGTTTGCGGTCGAAGGGGCGGAAGAACCTGCGGTCATTCTTGTTCGGGATGACCGGTCGCATGCCCCTGCCGACGAGATCTTCGCGGACCGCGTCGCTGTCGTAGGCCTTGTCGGCGAGCAGCTCGTTTGCCGGTGGAGCGGCGTCGAGCATGATGGGTAACATCCTGAGGTCTGCGGCTTGTCCGGGCGTCAGTGCGAGGACGAGAGGCCCGCCCCTACCGTCGCTTAGGGCATGGATCTTAGTCGTTCGACCACCTCGTGCGCGACCAATCGCCTGACATTGCTCCCCCCTTTTTCAGCGCCCGCCGCCGAGCGGTGCGCCTTGATGTGGGTGCTGTCGGCGAGAAGCTGCCGGTGCGTGCGCCTGTCTTCGGTCAGAGCCGCGTAGATGCTCTGCCAGATGCCTTTCCGGGACCAGCGATTGAAGCGGTTATAAACCGTCGTGTAGGGCCCGTATTCAACCGGGCAGTCGCACCGGCGGCAGCCCCATCGAAGCACATGCACGATCCCGCTCAGAATGCGCCGGTCGTCGACCCGCGGTGGGCTGCCATAATGCGGCAGCAGCGGCTCAATCTTCGACCATTGCTCGTCATTCAACCAGAACAATCGGCTCATGAAGCTAAAATCTCCCATGAGCCGATTGAAATCCGCTGAGTTTAGACCCTAGATCGTTCAGTGACGATGAATCAGTCCGTTATATCGAGCCGTTTTGCACCTTCGGGAATCTGGGAATTGGGGTCCGTCAACCGCCGTGTGGCGCTCCCCGACAACGGTCATCAAAGACAATGCAGATATCGTCTGTCGAGACAGCTTTAACGGTATCGCGCCTGACCTTGGAACTGTGCGATCCCGACGACAATGCTCTTCCCGGCCAGCTTCGAACCGCGCAAAACGGTCCTAAAAACCAGTCCTGACGCCCCTTGCGAGGCGGTCCCAAAAACCGGCATTTATCGAGGAAAAGCAGTGAATGGCGCGCCCGAAAGGATTCGAACCTCTGACCCTCAGATTCGTAGTCTGATGCTCTATCCAGCTGAGCTACGGGCGCGTCTCAGAGCGTCAAGACGCTTGTGCGTCTGGCCTGATGAGGGGGACATAGCCGCTCGCTTTCGTCTTGGCAACCGGAAAATCGCAAGCCGCCAGGACGAGCTTCCGCTGTGGATATCCAGCCGTGTGGCGTTTGCCATCAGGCTGGCGCCGACCACCTAACCGATGGCGAGCTTCACCCGGTCCGGTCGCTTGGACCGGGCAGCGGGCCGCGCTTTCGGAAGCTTCTCCGCAATGCCGTAGAGGCGTTCGCGGCGGTCCAGCTCGCTCCAGATCTCGTCAGGTTCGATACCCAGGGCGGTCCAGAGCGCGACGAGATTGTAGATCAGGTCGGCACTCTCCAGGATCGTCTCGCGCCGCTGGCCCTGCAGCGCCGCGATGCCGGTCTCCACGGCCTCCTCCGCGACCTTCTTCGCCATTTTCGGCAGGCCGTCGCCAAACAGCTTGGCCGTGCGCGAACGGGCGGGATCGCCATCACGGGCCTGCCCGATGGCCGCATGGAGCCTCTGGACCGAATCAGTCATGCCGGCAGCCTCGGCCGGTCAAATGAGAGTTTGATGACAGCCGGGACTGGATGACGACGCCACGGCGCGCGGCACGCGCAAGGTGCCGAAGCGTCCCCGGGCAGGCCGCAAGCGCCCGGCAGGCCGCCGGGACGGGTTGATGAATGCGGTCAGCGTGTCGCGCGGCGCGTCGCCCTGACGACGCTCGGACCGGAGACCGCGCCTGCGGCTCCGCCGACCACCGCGCCGACCGGCCCGGCCACGACAGCCCCCGTGCCTGCTCCGACGGCGGCGCCGCCGATGCGCTGTTCCACCGTGTTGCCGCAGCCCGCCAGCATCAGCGTGACGGCCAGGGCGGAAGCGAGAAAGGGCAGGCGCATGTTCTTTTCTCCGGAAGGGCGAGGATCGAAACGCCATCTTGTCCGTCAGGTTCCCTCAAAGGAAAAGCGGATTTCCCGCGCGCAGCCTCGCGATCGCTCTTGCGATCCACGGAAAAATCCGTATACAGCCGGCATCGCATCAGTCGCACCATTGTCATGGGCGATGAGGGCCGAAGGGCTCGCTTCGCAGACTGTCCGTTTTTGACCGGCGCATTCGCGAGGATGGGCCGATGGAGTTGGTACGATGAAGATCCGCAATTCGCTGAAGTCGCTGCGTGCGCGCCATCGCGACAACCAGCTGGTGCGCCGCAAGGGCCGCATCTACATCATCAACAAGGTCCAGAAGCGCTTCAAGGCGCGCCAGGGCTGAGCTTCCTCCGCGGCCTGCAAGGCCGCGCGGCAAGCCGGAATGTTGCGAAGCGGGGCGCCGGATGGCGTGCCCGCTTTTTGCGTCTGCTCGCCGCTGCGTGAATTGACCGTGGGGCCGGGCGGGCTACAGTCGGGCGCATGAGCATGCTTCGTATCAGCTCCGCCGTGCTGGCCCTGTCGCTGGCCGCCACTGGTGCCGGCGCGCAGCCGACGCCGCCGCAGCGACCGGGCTCCGTCGCGCCATCGGACAAGATGGACAATCCGTCCGAGCCATCGGCTCCTGCCGCGCGCACGCCCGCGGCAACGCTCGACCGGCTGTTCCAGCGCCTGCACGATGCGACGTCCCCAGAAGAGGCGAAGGGCATCGCCAGCCTGATCCAGCGCCGTTGGGCACGCTCGGGCTCGGATACGGCGGATCTGCTGATGACCCGCGCGCAGCAGGCGCTGAAGTCGAAACAGACCGAGCTCGCCATCGAATTGCTCGATCGCGTCGTCAGCCTGCAGCCGGACTGGGCCGAGGCCTGGAACCAGCGGGCCAACGCGCTCTATATCGCCGGAGATCCGCTGCGCTCGATGGTCGACATCGGCGAAGCGCTGAAGCGGGAGCCGCGCCATTACGGCGCGATGATGGGCCTCGGCATCATCCTGCGCCAGCAGGGCGACGACAAGGGGGCGATGATTGCCTTCCGCAGGGCGCTGGCTGTCTATCCGGAGCTGGATACGGCCAGGAAAGCCGTCGATTCCCTGAGATACGAGGTCGACGGCCGCGAGATCTGATCAGGTCCCGTCTGCCGGAATCGGCTCCGGCACGCCCGCCTCATGCCTTTGCGACATGTTCCTGCGCGACGAAGGCGATGCGGACCATGTTGGTCGCGCCGGGCGTACCGAAGGGCACGCCGGCGACGACGATCACGCGATCGCCAAGCTTGGCGTAGTGCTCGCGCACCGCGAACTTGCAGGCCCGGAACGCCATGTCGTCGGCATCGCTGGCGTCCTTGGTGACGATAGCGTGGACGCCCCAGACCAGGGTGAGGCGCCGCGCGGTCGCCCGGTTCGGCGTCAGCGCGATCACCGTCGAGTTCGGCCGCTCGCGCGCGATGCGGAAGGCGGTCGAGCCGGAGGAGGTCCAGGCGCAGATCGCCTTGAGGTTCAGGGTCTCGGCGATCTCGTGGGCGGCCTTGGCGATGGCGTCGGCGCCAGTGGCCTCCGGCTCGTTGCTCTGCGAATCGAGGATCGAGCGGTAGACCGCGTCGTTTTCGACCTCCTCGGCGATGCGGTTCATCATCGTCACCGCCTCGACCGGATACTGGCCGGCGGCGCTCTCGGCCGAGAGCATCACGGCGTCGGCGCCCTCGAAGACGGCGGTCGCGACGTCGGATACCTCCGCGCGGGTCGGCACCGGGCTGGTGATCATGCTCTCCAGCATCTGCGTCGCGACGACGACCGGCTTGCCCTTGAGCCGGGCCATGCGGGTCAGGCGCTTCTGCGTGCCCGGCACCTTCTCCAACGGCATCTCGACGCCGAGATCGCCGCGCGCCACCATGATCGCGTCGGAGGCGTCGATGATCTCCTCCATCCTCGTGACGGCCTGCGGCTTCTCGATCTTGGCCAGCGCCAGGGCCCGGCCGCGCACGATCTTGCGCAATTCCGCCATATCCTCCGGCCGCTGCACGAAGGACAGCGCGATCCAGTCGACGCCGACCTCGGCCGCGACCTCGGCATCGGCCCGGTCCTTCTCGGTCATCGCCGAGACGGCGATGGTGGTGTCGGGCAGGCTCACGCCCTTGCGCGAGGAGAGCCGCCCGCCGACCAGCACCTTGGTCACGGCCTGCTCCGGGCTCGCTTTCTCGACGACGAGGCGCAGCTTGCCGTCGTCGAGGATGAGATGATGGCCGGGCTCGAGCGCGCTCAGGATTTCGGGATGGGGGAGGTGGACGCGCTTGGCATCGCCCGGCGAAGGATCGGAATTGAGGACGAACCGGGCGCCCTTCTCAAGCATGGCACCGCCATCGCCGCCGAACTGGCCGACGCGCAGCTTCGGCCCCTGGAGATCGGCGAGAATGCCGACCGGCCTCCGGAACTTCGCTTCCAGCCCCCTCAGCATCGCGATCTTCTCGGCCAGGGTCTCGCGCTGGGTATGGCTCATATTGATGCGGAAGACGTCGACGCCGGCTTCGAAGAGCTTGGCGCACATCTCCTCCGTCGCGGAGGCGGGCCCCAGCGTGGCAATGATCTTGATCCGGCGTTCGCGCTTCATCGTCTTCCCCCGCAGCCGGCCTCGCACCGGCGGCTGTTCTCTCGTTCTGCCTGGATCGACCCGGAAGTCAGGGTCGCGGCGGAGGCGGCGCCCCACCGGTGGTATCGGTGAGCTGGATGGTCCAGCTCTTCTGCTCACCCGTATCGACCTCGAAGAAGCCGGCGCGGTCGTAGCCGCGCGCCAGGCAGTCCTCGATACCGCGGATCGTGAATTCCTTGTTGCGCACGCACATGACGGATTTTCCCGTCCATTCGCCGCCCTTGTCGTAGTCGACGGCATGCACGTAGTAGTAGCGCGCGGCCAGCGTGCCGCGCAGCAGCGTCTCGCAGCCGCGCGGGCTGATGTTCCACCAGCCTTCCGTCGTCCAGCCCTGCGCGTCGCGGTAGCCGATGGCAACGCCCACGCGGCTGGAGGTCGTGTTGCACATGCGCAGGTCCGCCTTGGCCGGCGACGCCCCCAGAAGCAGGAAGGCGCCGCAGATTGCAGCGAGGCAGGCGCCCGTTCGAGGATATCCCGGCATTCTCACGGTTCGATCAGGATCACGCGGCAGTCGTTGACATTGGTCAGGGTTGGTCCCGGCTGCAGCAAATCGCCGAGCGCTTCGAAGAAGCCGGTCGAATCGTTGTCGGCGAGGGATCTGGCGGGATCAAGGCCGATCGCCGCGGCGCGCGTCAAGGTCTGGGGATCGACGAGGGCGCCGGCCGGGTCGGTCGCCTCGCCGCCGCCGCCGTCGGTGCCGTCGGTATCGCCGGCAAGCGCGACGATGCCCGGCTCGCCCGCGAGCGCGATCGCGAGGGCCAGCGCGTATTCCTGGCTCGGCCCGCCGCGGCCGGAGCCACGAAGCGTCACGGTCAGCTCGCCGCCGGACAGGATGGCGGCCCGGCGGCCCTCCTGCTTCAGCCGCCTCGCCATCTCCGCGTGAGCCGCCGCGATCTCGCGCGCCTCGCCCTGGAGGTCAGGCCCGAGGTCGATCACCGCGTAGCCGGCTTCCTCGGCCGTCGCGCGGGCGGCGGCGAGCGCGTCCGCGGGGCGGGCGATGATCCGGTAGGTGCCGTGGGCAAAGGCGGGGTGGCCGGGCTTGGGGGTCTCGCTGGCATCGTCGTCGAGCAGGGCGCGAGCAGCCGGCGGCAGGTCCAGCCGATAGCGGGCGACGATCGCGCGGGCATCCGCCATGGTGCTCGGATCGGGCACGGTGGGGCCGGATGCGATCGCGGCCGGATCGTCGCCCGGCACATCCGATATCGCCAGCGTGACGAATGGCGCCGGAGCGGCGGCGAGCGCAAGCCGCCCCCCCTTGATCCGCGACAGCCGCTTGCGGACGATGTTCATCTCGCCGATCGGCGCGCCGGAGCGCAGCAGCGCCCTGGTCACGGCCTGCTTCTCGGCGAGCGTCAGCCGGCCGGCCGGCGCCACCCAGTTGGCCGACCCCCCGCCCGACAGGAGCACCAGGACGAGGTCATCCACCGTTGCGGAGGCCGCAAGCTCGAGCGCGCGAGCGGCGCTGGCGACGCTGCCCGCGTCGGGCACGGGGTGCCCGGCCGCAACCATCGGAATCTGCCGCGTGGGGGCGGTGTAGCCGTGCCGGGCCACCGCATGGCCGACGAGCCGGTCCGGTTCGAGGCCGCCGTCGAGATAATGCGCCTCGGCCAGCGCCGTCATGCTGCCGGCGGCCTTGCCGGCCGCGAGCAGGATCAACCGGCCGCGCCCAGGCGCGGCCGGCAGGTGCGGCAACAGGCAGCCGGCCGGATGAGCGCGCGCCACGGCCGCGTCGTAGACGGTCCGCGCCGTCGCGCGCAGCTTCTGGATTTCGTCGGTTGATCGCCGCACGCCGCGTCCCGCCCTTTTGCCGCAGCTTGAAACGCGGCCGTTTCGACCGAGTCTTAGGCCGTGAGCGGCTGCACGTCATCCATCTTTTGGCGATTTAATCATACTTTTTAGCAGCGCTGCGACATCGCAACTGTTGAGGATGGGCAGGCGGAGGACGATCCGGCTTGACGTCCGGCCCCCATCCGCGCGAACGCTGCCGGCCGCATTTTTCGGTTCCCGGAAGGATATGAAATGGACGATCCGGTTCAGGGCGATCAGCTCAAGAGCATCGTCGAGCGCATCGAACGGCTCGAGGAAGAGAAGAAGACGATCGCCGACGACATCAAGGAGGTCTACGCCGAGGCCAAGGGCAACGGCTACGACGTCAAGGTGCTGCGCAAGGTGGTGGCCCTGCGCAAGCGCGACCTCGACGAACGCAAGGAGGAGGAGGCAATCCTCGACCTCTATCTGCAGGCGGTCGGCGAGACGGCCTGAACGGCCGCCTCCCGCGTTTCACCATCCCGTCACGGCGCCGCCTGTTCCGGCGCCGCTGGCACCGGTGCCGTAGCAGCAGGCACGGTCTCGCTGCGTCTTGGCCACTGCATCGCGACCACAGCCACCGCCAGGGCCAACCCGAGCAGATCGGTCAGCAACCCCGGCTTGATCAGGCTGAAGGCCGCGCCCACCAGCATGATCCGTTCGATCAGCGTCGCGCGGGCGATCAGGAAGCCGTGCAGCCCCGCCGCCAGCAACAGCGCGCCCGAGGTCGCGGACACCGCGGTGACGATCACCTTGGGCCAGTCGCCGATCATCAGCAGCGCCGGCTCGTAGGCGAACATGAAGGGCACGATGAAGCCGGCCGCGCCGATCTTCACCGAGGCCCAGCCGGTTTCCCACAGATCCGATTTCGCGATGCCGGCGGCGGCATAGACCGCCAGCGCGACCGGCGGCGTGATCGCCGAGAGGATGGCGAAGTAGAGCGCGAACAGATGCGCCGCCGGCGGGATCACGCCGAGCTTGACCAATGCCGGTACCAGCAGCGCGGTCATGATGATGTAGGCCGGCGTCGTCGGCATCCCCATGCCGAGCAGGATGCCGGCGCACATCGTCAGCAGCAGCGCCAGGAAGAGTGCCTGATCGGCGAGATTGACCACGAGCTGGGTGAACACGATCCCGGCGCCGGTCAGGGAGATCGCTCCGATCACGATGCCGGCGCAGGCACAGGCCAGCGCCACGGCGATCGTCCCCTTCGCACCGTCGATCAGGGCGCCGATCAGGTTGGCGAAGGTGACGTTGCCGCGCGAGCTGGCCCGCAGTGCCGCGACCGGGAAGCAGGCCGCCGTGCCCGCGAGCGCGGCAAGCGGCGCGCTGTATCCGCTGTAGATGACCAGCAGGATCACCACCACGGGAATGAACAGGTGGCCCTGCTCGCGCAGCACCGCTCCCAGCCGCGGCAGCTCCGAGCGCGGCAGTCCGGCCAGGCCGAGCCGCCGCGCCTCGAAATGCACCGCGCCGAAGCAGGCGACGTAGAACAGCAGCGCCGGAAGCAGCGCCCAGATCGTCACCTGGGCATAGGAAACGCCGAGGAACTCGGCCATGACGAAGGCGGCGGCGCCCATGATCGGCGGCATGATCTGCCCGCCGGTCGAGGCCACGGATTCGACGCCTCCGGCGAAGGCCGGACGGAAGCCGGTGCGCTTCATCAGCGGGATGGTCATCGTTCCGGTGACCATGACGTTGGCGACGGCGCTGCCCGAGATGGTGCCGAACAGGCTCGACGAGATGACTGCGACCTTGCCGGGACCGCCTGCGCTGGCGCCGGCCACGCTGGTGGCGAAGTCCATGAACAGCCGCCCCGATCCCGTTCGCTCGACGAAGGCACCGAACAGCACGAAGATCATGACATAGCCGGCCGAGACCGAGAGCGGGATGCCGAAGATGCCTTCGGTGGTCATGAACAGCTGGTCGAGCAGGCGCATCGGTTCGACGCGCGCGATGAAGATCGCATAGACCAGCGCGACCGCCGCCGTGATCGGCAATGCGAGCCCGATGACGCGCCGCGTCGCCTCGAGCACGACCACGATCAGGAGGCAGCCGAAGACGATGTCCGGCGTCGTCAGATCGTCCACGTAATAGATGCGGTTGACCAGGTAGTCGTAGTTCAGGAACAGGTAGAGGATCGGCGCGGCGCCCAGGACCGCCCAGGCATAGTCGAGCCAGCCGGGCTTCTGCCCCTCCCCCTTCGGACCGCAGAAGATCAGGAATGTCAGGGCCAGAGCGAAGAGCAGATGCGTTCCGCGGAACAGCACGGCCTCCGGTGGTCCGGCCAGAATGACCCATATGTGATAGAGCGACATGGCAATCGCGAGACAGGCGATCAGCCAGGCGCTGACGGACATCGATTTCAGGCGCTGCACCGGCGGCCTCCCGCTAGAGGAAACGCCCGGACCACCAGCCCGCACCCGGCGGGGCGCATGGCAATCCAGGCTCGATCAGGACCGAAGGCGCGCCGGATCGCTCCGGCGCGCCGGTTGGTACGATCTCAGTGGCTGGCGACGGTGATGCCCTTCTCCTTGTAGAAGCGTGCCGCTCCCGGGTGGAACGGCACTCCGATATCCTCCGCCATGACCTGCGGCGTGAGGCCGGCTACCGCCTTGCTCGTCGCGGTCAGGGCCGGGACGTTGTCGGCGATCGCCTTTGTCATGGCATAGACCTGGTCGGCCGGAAGCTTGCAGGAGGCGACGATGTGGGTGGCATAACCGATCACCTTCACGTCCTTGTCCTGCTTGGGATAGGTCCCCTTCGGCACGGTGACCAGCGTATAGCCGGGGTTGAGCTTCTTCATCCCGGCGAGATCGTCGGAGAGGTCGAGCAGCCGGACGTCCCGGGCCGAGGCGAGGTCCATCACCGCGCCCGAGGGGATCGCCGTCCCGAGCGAGAAGGCCTGGGCCTGTCCGTCCTGCATCTGCTGCACCGAGTCGGTGTAGGAGACGAAGGAGACCTTGACGTCGCTGTAGCTCAGCCCGTTGACCTTCAGCAGCTGGCCGGTGATCAGCTCGCCGGTGTTGCCACGCGGCTGGGTGGTGATGGCCTTGCCCTTCAGATCCTTGGCCGACTTGATGTCGGAATCCGCCGGGACCAGCATCTGGAAATATTGCGGGTAGAGCGTGGCGACGTTGCAGATGTCGGTCTGCTTCTTCGGGAAGGGCGGGTTTCCGGCCAGTCCGTCGACGGTCGAGATCGAGTTGCCGAAGCCGATCTCGGCCTTGCCGGCGTCGATGGCGCGGACATTGGCGATGCCGGCTCCGGGCAGCGACTGGATCTTGATCCCCGGAACGGCCTTCTCCCACATGTCCTTGAGCTGTCCCCCCAGCGGGACCCAGACGCCGCCTTGCGGGCCGGTCATCAGGCGCAGTTCCTGCGCGCCGGCCGCGGCGGGCAGCAGCAGCGCGCCGGCGAGCAGGGCATAGCGAAGCTTGTCTTTGGTGATCATGCGGCTCGTCTCCTCCAGGATTCGGGACGGCGCCGTGTCGTTGGTTGCACGGCGCTCGCGAAAGCGGCCCGGGGCCGATGGCACCCGCAGCCGGACGCGCCTAAGCTACCGGTCAAACCCTGCGTTGCAAGACGATAGTTTTCGCACGATGCCGGACCGGGGCCGGTCGAGCGGACGAGGCGCACGAAAAAAGCCCCGCGCGGACCGGCCGCGCGGGGCTCCATTGCCGGTGGCTGGCCTCAGGCGACGGCGGCCAGTTCTGCATTGGCGTTGCGGATCGCCTCCTCGCGCGCCTCGGGGCCGAAGCCGAGCTTCTCGGCCCGGATGAACGTGACGTCCGTGATGCCGACGAAGCTCAGGAGCGTGCGCAGATGCGGCTCCTGCGAATCCATGACCTGCGCCGGGCCGCTGCTGTAGAGCCCGCCGCGGCTCTCGACCACGATGGCGCGCTTGCCCTTGAGCAGGCCCTCCGGGCCGGTCTCGCTGTAGCGGAAGGTCAGCCCGGCCCTCAGCACGTAGTCGAACCAGCTCTTCAGCGTCGTCGGGATGCCGAAATTGTACATCGGCGCGCCGATCACCAGGGTATCGGCCGCCTTCAGCTCCTCGATCAGCGCCGCCGAGAGCGCCAGCGCGTCGCGCTGCGCCGGGCTGTTGGCTTCGCCGCCGCGCAGCGCGGCCGTGGTCTCGGTGGTGAGATGCGGGATCGGATCGGCGTTCAGGTCGCGCTCGACGATATGGACCCCCGGATTCTGGCGGCGCAGATGGTCGACGGTGGTCTGAACCAGCTGCCGCGAGATGGAGGCGGGGCCGGAGGTGCTGCTGTTGAGGACGAGGGCTGTGGCCATGACGGTGTTTCCAATGGGAACGATTTCGATGGCCAGGAAGATAGTGGTTCACGAATTGCACCAGAACACGCATAATCCGAACCACACTGTTGCACCCTAAGGAACACTCGCATGGCCGAGCTGGACGAGATCCGCAGTTTCATCGCGGTCGCCGAGACCGGCGGCTTCGGCCGCGCGGCTCAGATCCTCGGCCTGTCGAAATCCATCGTCAGCCGCCGCGTCAGCCGCCTTGAGGAAGAGCTGGGCGCGCGCCTGCTCAGCCGCACCACCCGCGGCGTCAGCCCGACCGAGGCCGGCATCGAGTTCCGGGCGCGCAGCGAGCGCATCCTGGCCGATCTCGAGGAAGCGCGCGAGGCGGTGGCGCAACAGGCCGGCGGCGTGGCCGGTCGCCTGCGCATCGCGATGCCGCTGACCTTCGGCAACCGCCATGTCGCGCCGCTGCTGCGCGAGTTGGCCCTCGCCCATCCGCGGCTCGAGCTCGACGTGCACGCCAGCGACCAGTTCGTCGACCTGATCGGCGAGCGCTTCGACGCCGCCATCCGCATCGGAACCTTGAAGGATTCGAGCCTGATCGCCAGGCGCATCGCGCCGGTGCATGCTTCGGTGCTCGGCAGCCCGGCCTATTTCGCGCGCAAGGGCCGCCCCGCCACGCCGCATGATCTCGCCGCGCATGACTGCCTGATCTACACCGGCACCGCCGAGCAGGAGTGGACCTTCCGCTCGGGGAAGCGCTGGATCGCACTGCGGCCGCCGGGCCGCTTGCGCTCCGACAGCGGCGAGACCCTGATGGAATGGGCCGCCGCCGGGCTGGGTCTCGTCGTCCTGCCCAATTTCGTCGCCTCCGAGGCGATCCGCTCCGGCGCGCTGGAACACGTCCTGCTCGACTATCCGATGCCGACGCGCGGCCTCTATGTCGTGCGCCCGCCGGGAGCCTTCGTGCCCGGCAAGGTGCGCGTGCTGATCGACCTGCTCGTGGCGCGCTTCGGCGGCACGCCCTATTGGGATCCCTGCCAGATCGCCATGCAGGAGCGCGGGATTTCCCTGGAGGAACCCTGGCGCGGCCAGCCCGAGGACGAAACCGGAGCGCGGGAGCATCAACCGGCGTGATCCGCGCCATCACGCGATTTCGCGTGGCTTTCCCGGCGCCATCCGGCAGGCTCCCGCCATCGCTGAAAGGATCGCCGGATGCTGCTGGTCGGAATGCTGGATAGTCCCTATGTGCGCCGTGCCGCGATCACCGGCACGCTGCTGGAGGTTCCCTTCGAACACCGCTCGGTCTCGGTCTTCCGCCACATGGACGAGTTCCGCGCGATCAACCCGCTGATCAAGGCGCCGAGCCTCGTCACAGACGACGGGACCGTCATCAGCGAATCTCTTCTCATCATCCAGCATTTCGAGGATGTGGCCGGCCGGTCGCTCCGGCCGCTCGAACCGGTCGCGCGCCGGCGCGACCTGTCGCTGACCGGCATCGGCATCGTCGCCGCCGACA
Source organism: Allobosea sp. 67-29 (assembly GCF_001898115.1). Taxonomy (GTDB): domain Bacteria; phylum Pseudomonadota; class Alphaproteobacteria; order Rhizobiales; family Beijerinckiaceae; genus Allobosea. Next base: position 598,533 of record NZ_MKSQ01000026.1, read on the forward strand.
AGGCGGTCGCGATCGAATATGAGCGCAAGCGGCCCGAGGCCCAGCGCTACGCGCCGTGGCAGGAGCGCATCGTCGAGCAACTCCACACCGCGCTCGGCCTGCTCGATGCCGCTGCCGCGGACGGCGGGCTTACGGCCGGGCCGGAACTCCTGCCGAGCGATATCGCGGCGGCCGTCGCCTGGGGCTTCTGCCGCTTCGTCATCCCCGCCTTCGTTCCAGAGGACCGCTGGCCCGCCCTCGCAGCCCAGGCACAGGCCTGCGAAGCGCTCGACGTCTTCAAGGCCTGGCCGATCGACCGGGAATGAGCGCCGACGATCGGCGATCCACTCAGTTCTGCACGTAGTTGGTCGGCAAGGGGCGCACTGCCGGGCCGGTGAAGGCGCCGGGGCGCGCATCGACGGGGTCCGCGTGGCTGAAGCCGAGGGCCGCCGCCGGGCTTGGCCCGGCGATGGGGGCGGCCGAGGGCCCTGCCGGCCGGGTCCGCGCCGTCGCCACCGTCACCGGCTTGCCGGAGCGCACAGGACGCGCAACCGTGGCGAACAGGGCTTCGAGACCGGACCGGTCCATGGTCGCCGCCTCGTCGGGGTCGGCAGCTACCGGCACCGAGCGCTGCGTCGCGGTGGCGTAGCTGGCGCCACCTTCGCGTGGCCTGACCGGCGGCAGGCTGGCGGTGACCAGCACGCCTTCGCCGGCCTGGCTCGCGGCGTTTGCGTCGCCCGCCGGCCGCAGGGCGGCCAGCGCGGCATCGGCAAGCGCGGTCGGCCGGATCGGCGGGAGCGGCGCGCTGGTGGGCAAACCGGCGACGACCACATCTTCCGGAGCCGCCATGGCGTCGGGGCGGCGCGGCGGCAGCGAGGCGAGGATCAGCTTCTGCTCTGTCCCGGAGCCGCTCGGGGCGAAGGCAAGCGGCCCGGCCGCCCCCGGCAGCGCCGCGATCTGCACGGTGCCCTCGTCGCCCGGCTGGCTCAATCCCCGCGGCCGGGCCAGCGGCAACGGCGCATCGATCAGTTGCGGGCGGCTTTCAGCCGGCGCCGATGGCGCGGCAGCGGCGGCGACGGGCGCCGGGGAAGCCGCTGGCGGTGGCGCCGCGGCCGGCTGCGGCGCGAGACGCTCCGAGCGCTCGCGCGTGATGGCCTGGACGGCGGGGTTCGGCGCCACGGCGACGGCGAAGCGGCCGCCATCGCTGGCGTTGCCGTCGAGATAGCCGGAATTGGCATAGGCCATGACCGCCGGTTGCTGACGTGGCGCACCGCGCCGACCGCGGGCGACGGGCCGGGCATCGGCCTCCTCGTCGTCGCCGCCAAACAGCGATGCCCACAGGCTCTTGCGGCCCGAGGAGGCGACCGCGCCCTCGTCCGCATCGGCCACCGCATAGCCGGCGACCGCACCGCCGCCCGACAGGATCTCGGCCTTGGCCAGCTCGTAGCCCGCCAGGGGGCGGCCATCAGCGGGGATGTGCACGGTCTTCTGATCGGGGAACAGCCGCACGAGCTGGTCGCGCGTCATGCGCGGCCAGGAGCGGACCGATCCGACATCGAGATGGACGAAGGGCGTGTGCGCGTTTGGATAGAAGCCGACGCCGCCACGCTGCAGACGCATCCCGATCTCGCGGATTCGCGCCGTGGGCACGTCGGGCAGGTAGAAGTCCATCGCCTTGCCGAGCATGTGCTGGCTGTGCTTGGCGACGGCGCGCGAGCGACGGCGCAGCATGGCGTTGGTGTTGGGCGAGCGATAGGCGGACACGACGTGGAAGGGCTGCTCGGAGCCGAGCTGGCGCTGCACCTCCCAGACGACATCGAACAGGCGCGGGTCCATGCGGATCGGCTCGTCGGTGCGCCAATCCCGCAGGGCCCAGTTCAGCTTCTCGAGAGCGGCGGGAACATAGCGGCCATCCTGCTTGAAGGTGACCGTCGTCTCCTCCTTCGTATGCATGTGCATGATGGTTATGGTGCGCGTATCGCCGTTGGCGACGGCGTTCTGCGTGCCACGGATGCCGAGCAGGAACGTGGCCACCGCGAGGCCGAGCAACGCGGCGCGGCGGCGGGCGGTCTTCGAGCCGAGACGCAGCCAACCCGGAATCGTGGCGTTTATCCTGCCCAATCTGCCTGACCCGTCTCGGTGCCCCCGCCGAAGCGGCGCGTTAAACGTGAACGAACAGTTGCGGAGAAGCGTTAACGACCCGTTAGCAAGCCGCAAAACGCCGCGCCAGGAAATTCTGGATATGGCTGGCTAAGGACGAATCATGGCAAAAAGGCGCCGACATTGCGACGGCGCCTTAATTCGGTGCGATTGCGGCCCGATCCGGCAGCCCGCTGGCCGGTGCTCAGCCCTGTTGCTCCAGCGCCTGCCGGACCAGCCTGTGGAAGCCGTAGACGTCGTCGAAACGGGTGATATGACCGTCCGCCCCCACCACGATGGTGTTGTAGACGAGGTGGATCGGCAGCGGCTCCGGCAGGTTGATGCGCCGCTCGCCCTTGCCGATCAGCTTCTTCAGGCGCTCGCTCGTCCATTCCGGCCCGAGGACCTGGTCGGCCAGGGCGAACGGATTGTCGACGCGGACGCAGCCGTGGCTGAAGGCACGCTTGGCCGCGGCGAAGAGCCGGCGGTTCGGCGTGTCGTGCAGATAGACCGCATGCTCGTTCGGGAACATGAACTTGATCCAGCCCAGCGCGTTGCGCTCGCCGGGCGGCTGGCGCACCGAGATGCCGTGCTTGGTGCGGGTGACGATGTAGCCGCGCTTGGCCGCATAGTCGGGGTCGGCCGCCAGCCCGGGCAGGAATTCCTTCTTCAGGATCGAGGGCGGCACATACCAGGACGGATTGACGATGACGTGGTCCATCTTGTGCGAGAAGATCGGCGTTGCCGAATCCGGCTTGCCGATGATCGCACGGGCCTCGTGGATCACCTGGCCGTCGCGGATCACGCGCACGCGCATCTCCGGCACGTTGACCATGATGTGCTTGGCGCCGAGATCCGGCGGCAGCCAGCGCCAGCGCTCCATCTGGGCGATGATGTCCTCTTCACCTTGGGCGGTCGCCGGCTTGCCCAGCGCGGCGATGGTGCGGGGGCTGAGGATGCCGTTGGCCGGCAGGCCGGCCTTCTTCTGGAAATCCGCGAGGGCGAGCGACGTCGACCGGTCGAACACCGAATCGTCGCTGGGTCCGAGCCCAAGCCGCGCCCGCACGAGCGGCACGCGCTCGTCGCGCATGCCGAGCTTGAGCGTCGGCCCGGCCGGAATCCGCACCAACGGCGTATCGTCGAGATGCTCGCGCAGTTCGGCGAGCTTGGCCTTGAGGCGGCGATACTGCTCGTGCGGCGGGTTGTAGGCGGCGAGCACCGCGCCCGCATCCGGCGCGCCGGCGAGCTCGGAGAGCACCTCGGTCGCCGAGGGCAGGTAGAGCGTCGGCGTGATCAGCTTGGAGAGCCGCCGCGGATCGAGCCGGCCGCCGCGGGCATCGCGAGCATAGAGCACGGCGAGCGCCGAGAGGCGGACATCCGCAGCGGCGAGCTGGGCCTTGTCGCTGAGCTCGAACACCGGGAGGGCGTAGTCGGTCGGGCGCAGGCCGTCATCGGCAGCGTGCTCGAGCTGCGCGACGATGCGCTTGCCGGCCGCGGTCCAGCCCTTGCCGTCGATCCAGAACGGACGGTTCTCGTTCGCCTGGTAGGCGGCGATGATCTCGCCGCGCTCGCGCTCGCCGAGCCGGCGGACGGCAACCGCCTCCGCGGCCTGTGCCGCGATGTCGGCGGCGAATTCGAGGCCGGGCGGGAGGTCGATCACCAGCTTCGGCATCTCGGGCGCCGGCACCAGCGATTGGATCGCCTGCAGCGGCCCGGGCGCGGCCTGGATCGTCGCCGAAGCCGGCACGACCGGCTCCGGTGCCGGTTGCGCCGGGGTGGCCTGGACGGGCGCGGCGGGCGCAGGGGTCGGCTCGGCCGGCTTGGAGGCGGGAATGAGCGCGGGATCGAGCGCCGGCATCTCGACCGGCGGAACGTCGAGCGCGACCGGCTCCTCCTCGACGGGCGCCGTCGCGTCCACCGAGGCCGCGCCACGCAGCCTGGCGCCGCTCGCGACGGTCCCCGTCACCATCGCGCGGTCGCGCGTTTCCGCGGCCGGCTTCTCGCTGTCGAGCAGCTTGAGCTGCGGGGTCTCCGGCAGCGGCACACCGGTCGTGGGATCGGTGGCGGGAGGGCCTTCGGCCAGGACCGGGGCGCAGCTCAGCATGATGGCCAGGGCGGATGCCGAGGTCAGATTCGCCCAATGGCGACGAGGCATAGTCGCGTTCCCGATAAATGCCGGATCACGCCCATTCCTGCGTGACTCGGCTGGCTTCGACAAGATGCGGCGGCGCAACAGGCCGTCGCTTTCGTTCGTCGCGGCTCAGGCCGCGTCGGTTTCCTCGGAATGCCCCTCGCTCTCGATCAACCCGTAATCCTTGAGCTTCCGGTAGAGCGTGGAGCGGCCGATGCCGAGCTTGCGCGAGACCTCGGACATGTGCCCGCGGTAATGCGTCAATGCGAAGGTGATGATCTCGCGTTCGAGCTCGTCGAGCCGGCGCATGTCGGAGCCGGAGACCAGTTCGAGCGAGTTCGGATCGCGCACCGGCATGTGGATGATGCGCGGCGGCGCCTCGGCACGGGCCTCGGCCGGGCCGAACTGGGCAGGAGCCGCCGGGATGCGGACGTCGTAGCCTTCCATCTGGGCGGCCACCTGCGGGAACTCGGCGACGCCGAGCTCCGGCCCGTCGGCCAGCACCACGGCGCGGAACATGGCGTTCTCGAGCTGGCGGACATTGCCCGGCCAGTCATAGCTCGTGATCAGCCGGACAGCCTCGTCGCCGATGCCGTCCAGCTTCTTCCCCTCCTCGGCGGCGAAGCGGGCGAGGAAGCCGCGGGCGAGATCGGGGATATCCTCGCGGCGCTGGCGCAGCGGCGGCAGCGTGATCGGGAAGACGTTGAGGCGATAGTAGAGGTCTTCGCGGAACGCGCCGGCCTTGACCTGGTCGAGCAGGCTCTTGTTGGTGGCGGAGATGACGCGGATGTCGACGCGCACGGACTTCTTGCCGCCGACGGGGTCGACCTCGCTTTCCTGGATGGCGCGCAGCAGCTTGACTTGCGCATCGAGCGGCAGTTCGCCGACCTCGTCGAGGAACAGCGTGCCGCCATTGGCCTCGACGAACTTGCCGAGATGGCGCTCCGTAGCGCCGGTGAAGGCGCCCTTCTCATGGCCGAACAGGATCGATTCGACCAGATTATGCGGGATCGCGCCGCAGTTGACCGTGACGAAGGGCTTGCCCTTGCGGTCGCTGGAGCCCTGGATGGCGCGCGCCAGCACCTCCTTGCCCACGCCGGATTCGCCTTCGATCAGGATCGGTATGTTCGACTTCGCGGCCCGCTCGGCCAGGCGCACGACGCGCGCCATGTCCGGGCTCTTGGTGGCGAGGTCGCGGAAGCCCAGCGTGTTCGAGGCCCGGCGCTTGATATGGCGCAACTCATGCTCGAGGGCGCCGAGCTTGAGCGCGTTCTTGAGCGAGACCTGCAGGCGTTCGGCCCCGACCGGCTTGACCACGAAGTCGACGGCACCGGCGCGCATCGCCGCAACCACGGTCTCGATCGAGCCGTTGGCGGTCTGCACGATCACGGGCTTGCCGATCTCGCGCTCGCGCAGCGCGGCGAGGACACCCATGCCGTCGAGGCCGGGCATGTTGAGGTCGAGCACGATGGCATCGATCGCATCGCCGTCGGCGCCGCTCATCAGCGTGACTGCAGCCTGGCCGTCCTCCACCACCGCGACGTCGTAGCCGGAGCGCTTCAGCATCGCCTCGAGCAGGCGGCGCTGTACGGGATCGTCATCGACGACGAGGACGCTGGCGGTCATGACACCTCGAAAGACGGCGCATTCGGAAAGAAAATCTTGGCCCCGGCGGAATCGCCTGTTCCGTTCTGGAGCATCGTCGGCCAGAAGGGTTAAGCGGGGTTTAAGCCCGCCGCTTTCGCAGATCAGCCACCGGCGCGATTGATCGATGCGCCGGCGCTCCTTAAGTGGAAGCGGCCCCTGCGGCGATGAGGCGGAGAAAGCATGCTGTTCCCAACGATGCGAGTCCAGATTGTCCATGGCCCTGCGGCGCCCGGCGGCGCGGCAACCGACAAGGCCCTCGGCGACCTGCCGGAATGGAACCTGGACGATCTCTATCCCGGCATCGAATCGGCTCCGCTGCGAAGCGACCTCGAGCGCGCCTTCGCCGACGCCCAGGCCCTGGCCGAGCGGTATCGCGGCCAGCTCGCGGAGCTGGCCGCCCGGCCCGACGGCAGCGCCCTGCTGGGCGGCGCGGTCAAGGCTTATGAGGAGCTGAGCGATCTGCTAGGGCGGATCGGCGCCTATGCGGGGCTGATCTATTCCGGAGACACCACCGACCCGCAGCGCGCCAAGTTCTACGGCGACACGCAGGACAAGCTGAACGCCGCCATCACGGAGCTGCTGTTCTTCGAGCTCGAGCTCAACCGGATCGAGCCCGAACTGCTGGCCAAGGTCGCGAGCCAGCCGCCGCTCTCGCACTGGAAGCCGTGGCTCGACGATCTCTCGAAGGACAAGCCGCACCAGCTCGACGATCGGGTGGAGGCGTTGTTCCACGAGAAGTCGATGACCGGCGCTGCGGCCTGGAACCGCCTTTTCGACGAGACCATCGCCTCGCTACGCTTCGACGTCGACGGCGAGGAGCTGACGCTGGAGCGAACCCTCAACAAGCTTCAGGACGCGGATGGCGAGGCGCGCCGCAAGGCGGCGGAGGCGCTGAGCAAGGTCTTCCGCAAGGAGCTGCGCACCTTCGCGCTGATCACCAACACGCTCGCCAAGGACAAGGAAATCTCCGACCGCTGGCGCAAGTTCGACGATGTCGCGGATTCGCGCCATCTGGCGAATCGGGTCGAGCGTGAGGTGGTGGACGCGCTCGTTTCCGCGGTGCGCGAGGCCTATCCGCGTCTGTCACACCGCTATTATCGCCTCAAGGCCAGGTGGTTCGGGCGCGACTCGCTCGACTTCTGGGACCGCAACGCGCCGCTGCCGGAGGTCGAGCAGCGAACCATTCCCTGGAACGAGGCGCGCGACACCGTGCTCTCGGCCTATGGCGCCTTCTCGCCCAGGATGGCGGAGATCGCCAAGCGCTTCTTCGACGATCGCTGGATCGATGCGCCGCCGCGCCCCGGCAAGGCACCGGGCGCCTTCGCGCATCCCACCGTGCCCTCCGCGCACCCCTATGTGCTGCTGAACTACCAGGGCAAGCCGCGCGACGTGATGACGCTGGCACATGAGCTCGGCCATGGCGTCCACCAGGTCCTGGCCGCCCCGAACGGGGCGCTGATGGCGCCGACGCCGCTGACCTTGGCCGAAACGGCGAGCGTCTTCGGCGAGATGCTGACCTTCCGCCGCCTGCTCGACGGCACGACCGATCCGAAGCAGCGCAAGGCGATGCTGGCGGCGAAGGTCGAGGACATGATCAACACGGTCGTGCGCCAGATCGCCTTCTACTCGTTCGAACGCAAGGTTCACGAGGCCCGCCGCCAGGGCGAGCTCACCCCCGAGGCGCTGTGCGATCTGTGGATGAGCGTTCAGGCCGAGAGCCTGGGGCCGGCGATCCGGCTGTCGAGCGGCTACGAGCCGTTCTGGTGCTACATCCCGCACTTCATCCATTCGCCCTTCTACGTCTATGCCTACGCCTTCGGCGACTGCCTGGTGAATTCCCTCTACGGCGTCTACCAGCATGCCGCCGACGGCTTCCAGGACCGGTACTTCGCCCTGCTCGCGGCCGGCGGCAGCAAGCCCTATGGCGAGCTGCTGAAGCCCTTCGGCCTCGATGCCAGGGATCCCGGCTTCTGGCAGATCGGCCTGAAGATGATCGAGGGGATGATCGTCGAGCTGGAAGGGATGGAGTGAGGCGTACCCGCCCTTCTCTCCTTGCGCGAGAAGGGAAGGACGTTGCGGTTTCTCAGAACTGCACCCGCAAGCCCACCTGCGAGACATTGGCGGTGTAGTCGGCGCCTGGCGCCGTCGAATTCAGCCGCTCATGGGTGAAGCTCGCGCGGATCGCGAAGGTGCGGGTCAGCTTGTATTCCAGCCGCGCGCCGACGTTCATGTAGTCCTCGCGCAGGCCCTGGCCGTCATATTCGGTGCGGCTGAAATTGGTGAAGCCGGTGACGATGAGGTTGCGGCGCAGCGCATGCGCGACCTCCAGCGTCGCGCGCCGGACCGTGGTTCCGGATGAGCCGGCGATGGTGGTGTCGCCGAGTTCGGCGGTGCCGCGCAAGGTCACCGTGGTCAGCGGTGTCGGCGACCACAGGATCGAGGCGTCGCCGACGAAGCCGCGCAGATCCTTGAGCCGCGTATCCTCGTAGCGGCGGTTCTGGTAGCCGCCCGAGATTTCGCCCGTCAGTTGCCGGCTGATCTCGAAGGTCGAGCCGAGCTTGGCGGTGACGCCATCGGAAGAACGCATATAGCCGCCGCTGTCGATCTTTTCGTCGAAGTCGCGTCGGTCGATCTCCGCCTGGACGAAAGGCTTGATCCCGGGCGTGATCTCATAGGCCGCGCGCAGGCGCAGGCCGTAATCCACCATGTTCCGGTCCTTCTGGGACAGGACGGCGCCGTTGCTCAGCCTGGCGTCCTCGTAGTCGCTGCGGTCGACCGACCCTCGCAGGGTCAGTTGCAGCCGGTTGAAGTCATGGGTGACTCCGGCCGAACCGCCATACTGCCAGACCTGCGGACGACCCTGGACATTCGCGGTGAGGTCGGGCGAGCCGGGACGCTGGGTGTCGAGATTCAGCCGCGATTCGAGCAGGATGCGCGTGTCGCGCGTGGCGTCGAGCCGCAGGTCGAGATTGCCCTGGGCGTCGGGGCGGGAGGCTTCGTGGTTTCGGAAGAAATTGCTGTAGCCGCCGCGCAGCCGTCCGGTCAGCTCATGCGCGTTCCAGTCGGACTGGACGGCGAGCTCGCCTTCATAGCGGCTGAAGGCCGAGCCCTTGGCACCGAGCGTCGCGCTGCGCTGCGGATTCGTGTCGAAACCGAGGGAGGTCGTGATCGCCGGCTTCAGCGTCACGGAGCCGACGCGCAATCCCAGAGGCTCCCACGGGTCCTCGGCATTGGCCGCACGGCGGCGTGGCGGAGGCGGCGCGGCCGGTGGCGGGGGAGGCATCGTCGCGACGGTCGGTGGCGGCGGACGGAACTGGCGCTGCGTGACGCCGCGCAGCGCCGGAGCCTGGACCGGGTCGCTCGCCCGGGGCGGCTGGCGCGACGAGATGGCGGAGGCCTGCCCCTGCACGAGGGCCGCCGGGTCCCGGATCGCGAGCGGATCGGCCGAGGCCGGAGCGAGAGCGGGATCGGGCGGCGGCGGAGTCTGGGCGATGTAGTTCGGCGTCCCGGTCCGCAGGCCGCTGCGAGGCTGCTGCGCCTGCGCCGGCAGGCAGGCGAGCAGCGCCCCCGCCAGCGCGGAGCCGGTCATCAGCAGGATCTTCGCGCGGCCGGACACGGGCTTCGCTGACTCCAGGCGGCAACAGGACCTGCGCCCTCGGGAGGCGCATGGTTAATGGAGTTAGAACGGACAGGGTTAAGGAGGCGTCAACAGCCGGGCGAACCTCGGTCTCCGCGGTGGAACTCGCGCGCGGCTCCGTGCTAGAGCGCCGTCATGACCGACGACATCCGCGCCTCGGCGCTTCGCACCATCGCCACCGAACGAGCCGGCCTCGACACGCTTCATGGCGCGCTGGCCGATGGGCTCGGGCAGCCATTCGCCGCGGCGGTCGCGATGATCCTCGGCGCGAGCGGCCGCGTCGTCGTCTCCGGCATGGGCAAGTCCGGCCATGTCGGGCGCAAGCTCGCGGCGACGCTGGCCTCGACCGGCACGCCCGCGCATTTCGTCCACCCGGCCGAGGCCAGCCACGGCGATCTCGGCATGGTCAGGCCCGAGGACGTGGTGATCGCGCTGTCCTGGTCGGGCGAGACGGCCGAGCTTGCCGCCCTCGTCGGCTACACCCGCCGCTTCCGGGTCGGGCTGATCGCCTTCACCGCCAATGCCGAGAGCACGCTCGGCAAGGAGGCGGATATCGCGCTGATCCTGCCCCGGGCGATCGAGGCCTGCCCGAACGGACTCGCGCCCACGACCTCGACGACGATGCAGATCGCGCTCGGCGATGCGCTGGCTGTCGCGCTGCTGGAAGCGCGCGGCTTCTCGCGCCAGGATTTCTTCGTCTACCATCCCGGCGGCAAGCTCGGCGCGCAGCTCAAGACCGTCGAGAGCATCATGCATCGCGGCGCCGAGCTGCCGCTCATCGGTCTCGACAGCCTGCTGCCGGATGTCGTTGCGATGATCTCGGCCAAGGGCTTCGGCTGCGCGGTCGTGATGGATCTCGACGGCAAGCTCGCCGGTGTCGTCACCGATGGCGATCTGCGCCGCAAGGCGACGATGGGCGGCGGCGCCTCCCTCAGGGCGCGCGACATCATGACGGGCAATCCGCGCCGCGTCGGGCTCGACACGCTCGCCGTCGAGGCACTGGAGCTGGTCAATCGCAGCCGGATCACGGCGCTGATCGTGGTCGATGCCGCGGAACGGCCGGTCGGGCTCGTCCATGTCCACGATCTGCTGGCGATGGGCGTCGCCTGATCGGGCTTGCATCAGGCATCCAAGAGCCTATCTGAATCTCTAGTTTCTAGAGCTTTGGAGGCTGCGATGACGGTGGCAAGCGGGCTTGAGCGCGTCATGCCGATCGGGGCACTGGCGGAGCGGACCGGCGTCAAGGTCGAGACCATCCGCTATTACGAGCAGGTAGGGCTGTTGCCGCCGCCGGAGCGCTCCGAAGGCAACCAGCGCCGCTATGGCCGGCGCCATGCCGAGCGGCTCGCCTTCATCAAGCATGCGCGCGATCTCGGCTTCGCCGTCGACAGCATCCGCACGCTCCTCAGGCTCTCGGACACCCCTGGCATCGCCTGTGACGAGGCGCACGCGATCTCCGTCTCGCATCTCGAGGACGTGCGCGGCAAGATCGCGAAGCTGCGCTCGCTGGAGAAGGAGCTGGAGCGCATTGCAGCCACCTGCTCGGGCGGCGTCGCGGCCTGCGACTGCGCCATCATCGAGGCCTTGTCCGACCACGGCCAGTGCGATCATGCCCGGCATTGAGGCACGGTCGAAGCGGAAAGAGCGGATTGCCTCTCGTTTCCGCGCTGGAAAGGCTTAGATTGGGTGGGCGCTGGACGGCTTGGGGCCGTCCTGCCTCGGATTGGCAAGAGGGCGGGCTATGCCGGTATTGCAGGTGTCGGTGGGGCTCCGGCTTCGCAACGGGAACAAACCCCGATTCTGGTCGAGTCAGCGATTCGGCCTCGCTTCGTTCCAGAGTCGTTCTCACCCGACTCGGTCCTGATCCCAGCTCACGCACCCGTCCGGACGGCTCGCCTTCGCGCAGGGCCCGTGCCGCCCGGACGGACGATATGATCGGCCCTACGCTTTGCAGCTCTTTCGTTCGTTGCCTCCCGCCGCCCGCGCCAACAGCGTCACTGCGGTGCTTGGCCCCACCAATACCGGCAAGACCCACCTCGCCATCGAACGCATGGTCGCCCATCCCACCGGGATGATCGGCCTGCCGCTGCGCCTGCTTGCGCGAGAGGTCTATCAACGCGTGGTCGACAAGGTCGGGCCGCAGGCCGTGGCGCTCGTCACCGGCGAGGAGAAGATCAAGCCGGAGCGCCCGCGCTTCTGGGTCTGCACGGTGGAGGCGATGCCGCGCGATCTGGCGGTCGATTTCGTCGCCATCGACGAGATTCAGCTCGCGGCCGATCTCGATCGCGGCCACGTCTTCACCGACCGGCTGCTCAACCGGCGCGGTCGGGCCGAGACGATGCTGATCGGCGCGGCGACCATGCGCCCGCTGATCGAGCAGCTCATGCCGGGGGTGAACGTCGTCACCCGCCCGCGCCTCTCGCAGCTCACCTTCGCCGGCGACCGCAAGATCACCCGCCTGCCGCCGCGCTCCGCCATCGTCGCCTTCTCGGTCGAGGAGGTCTATGCCATCGCCGAACTGATCCGTCGGCAGAAGGGCGGCGCCGCCGTCGTGCTCGGCGCGCTCTCGCCCCGGACCCGCAACGCCCAGGTCGAGATCTACCAGTCCGGCGATGTCGATTATCTCGTCGCGACCGATGCGATCGGCATGGGGCTCAATCTCGACGTCGACCACATCGCCTTCGCGGCGGACAAGAAGTTCGACGGGCACCACTACCGCAAGCTCAATCCGGCCGAGTTCGGACAGATCGCCGGCCGGGCCGGGCGGCATCTGCGCGACGGCACCTTCGGCACCAGCGGGCGCTGCCCGCCCTTCGATGCGGAACTGGTCGAGGCGATCGAGAATCACCGTTTCGAGCCGATCCGCCAGATGCAGTGGCGCAATTCCGATCTGGATCTGCGCTCGATCGCGGGCCTGCTCGACACGCTGAATCGCCAGCCCTCCGAGCTGGGGCTGACGCGGGCGCTGATCGCCGAGGATATGACGACGCTGGAAGTGCTGGCTCGCGACCCGGACGTTGCAGCGCTGGCGCAGGGGCGCGCGGCCGTGGAGCGGCTCTGGGAGGTCTGCGGCCTGCCCGATTATCGCAAGATCTCGCCGATGCAGCACGCCGAGCTGGCGACGACGCTCTATCTGCGGCTGATGCGCCATGACCGGCTCGACGGCGACTGGTATGCGAGGCAGCTCGCCTCGCTCGATCGCACCGATGGCGAGATCGACACCCTCTCGGCCCGGATCGCGCAGGTCCGGACCTGGACCTATGTCGCCAATCGTCCGGACTGGTTGCCCGATCCTGAGCATTGGCAGGGCATGGCGCGTCTTGTAGAGGACAAGCTGTCGGACGCTCTGCATGAGCGCCTGGCCCACCGATTTGTCGATCGGCGCACCAGCGTGCTGATGCGCCGTTTGCGGGAGAATGCGATGTTGGAGGCTGAGGTCACCGCGACGGGCGACGTGCTCGTCGAGGGCCAGCATGTGGGGATGCTGCAGGGCTTCCGCTTCACGGCGGACCCGAAGGCGGGCGGGTCGGAGGTGAAGGCCCTCAACCTGGCGGCGATGAAGGCGCTCGGCGCCGAGATCGAATCGCGGGCGGCGCGCGTGGTGCTGGCGGCGGACGATGCCTTCATTCTTGCGCATGACGGGCTGGTGCGCTGGACCGGCGAGCCGGTGGCCCGTCTCGTCGCCGGCGAGAAGGTGCTGGAGCCGCGGCTTCGGCTGCTTGTCGAAGAGCACCTGACCGGCGCCGCGCGCGAGCAGGTCGAGGCGCGCCTCACTCTCTGGCTGAAGAATCACATCACGCGCCTTTTGGGCGCCATCCAGATCCTGGAAGCAGCCGAGAGCGCGACGGGAATCGCCCGCGGCATCGCCTATCAGGCGGCCGAGGCGCTCGGCGTGCTGGAGCGCGCCAAGGTCGGCGAGGAGATGAAGGCGCTCGACCAGGAGGGCCGTGCCGCGCTGCGCCAGCTCGGCATCCGCTTCGGCGCCTTCCATATCTACATGCCGGCCCTGCTGAAGCCGGCACCGCGTGCGCTCGCCGCACAGCTCTGGGCACTGAAGCATGGCGGGCCGGAGACGGCCGGGCTGGACGACATCGCTCATCTCGCCGCCTCGGGCCGCACTTCCTTCCCCGTCGACAAGGCCGTGCCGAAGGGGCTCTACCGGGCCGCCGGCTATCGCGTCTGCGGCGAGCGGGCGGTGCGCGTCGACATCCTCGAGCGCCTTGCCGACCTGATCCGCCCGGCCATCGCCTATCGCCCCGGTGTCACGCAAGGGGTGCCGCCCGCCGGCGCTGCCGACCAGGATGGCTTCGTCGCCACCGGCGCGATGACCTCGCTCGTCGGTTGCGCCGGCGACGACTTCGCCTCGATCCTGCGCTCGCTCGGCTATGTCTCGGTCAAGCGCCCGGGCCCCGCGATCACAGTGCCGCTGGCGCCGCCCCCGGCCGCGACCGAACCGGCCAAGCCCGTCGGCACGCAGGCGGAGCCGGCGGCCGCTGAAACTGCGGCCGTGGAGACGGCCGGCGAAGCCGTGGCCCATGAGGAGACTCAGGCCGAGACGCCTGCGGAACCGCCTGCTGCAGACGCGCTGAACGAAGGCGCTTTGCCGGAGGGCGAGGCGCCGGCCGTGCCGGCCGCTGCCGTCGAGACGGCCGATACCCCGATCCTGACGGAAGCCGAGCTCGAGCCGGCACGCGAGCCGGTGCCGGCCGACGCGCTGTCTGCCCTGCCGGCTGCGGAAGCCGAGAACGTCGAGACAGCGGCTGCGGAGGCACCAACGGCCGAGGCTGCACCGGCGGAGCCGGAGCTGATCGAGGTCTGGCGGCCGCATCGGCATCAGGGTGGACGCCGGCCCGAGCATGGCCAGCGCGGACGCCATGACGGCCAGCGCCGCGAGGGCGAGCGCCGCGGCGACCGTCCTCAGCGCGAGGGCCGCCCGGGCGGCCCGCGCCGCGATGCGCGGCCGGAGAATCGACCGGCCACCGCCACCGGAGAGGCAACCGCGACGCAACGCCAGGAACGCCCGCGCCGTGACGAACGCCCGCGGCACGAGGACCAGACCCGGCAGGGCAGGCCCGAGGGCGGCCGCGGCGCGCGGCCCGAGTTCAAGCGCGACGGCCGCCCCGGCGGGCCGCGCCGCGAGGAGCGGGGTGCCGAGCGCTTCCCGCAGCCGCAGCGCCAGCGCCCGGCCAATCGCGAGCCTGACCCCGATTCGCCCTTCGCCAAGCTGGCTGCGCTCAAGGCGCAGCTCGAGGGCAGCAAGAGCTAGGCTCCGGAGGGAGGCGCGGACCGCTTGCAGGAGCATCGTCAACGCCTCGACAAATGGCTTTGCTTCGCGCGCTTCGCCCGCACCCGGCCCGCCGCCGTGCGCCTGGTGGAGGACGGACATGTCCGGGTCGCAGGGCGGCGCGCCGGCAATCCGGCCCAGGGGCTCAAGCTCGGCGATGTCCTCACGCTCGCACTGCCCCACGCCACCGTCGTGGTCCGGGTGGTCGCCTTTGCCGAGCGCCGCGGCCCCTTCGCGACGGCTCGCCTGCTCTATGAAAGGCTGGACGACGGCGGTGACGATCCGTCGCTTGCCGCCGACGCGGACCACGACTAAACCCGGCTGCTCCAGCCTCCCGAGTCGGTATGCGACCCGGCGGCGAAGGAATTTCCCCGATCGGACGCCGGAGGAGCAGGGTCTTCTGCCAAAGCCGGTGAGAACGACCTTGAAACCTGCGCGCGTCAGAGGTTTATGAGGTTGCTTGGAAGCATTGGAAGGGCCGGCCCATGACCTATGTGGTCACCGAGAACTGCATCAAGTGCAAGTATATGGACTGCGTCGAGGTCTGCCCGGTCGACTGCTTCTACGAAGGCGAGAACATGCTCGTCATCCATCCCGATGAATGCATCGACTGCGGCGTCTGCGAGCCTGAATGCCCTGCCGAGGCGATCAAGCCCGACACCGAGCCTGGGCTTGAGAGTTGGCTCCAGCTCAACACGAAGTTCGCAGGCAGCTGGCCCAACATCACGCAGAAGAAGGAGCCGCCGGCGGACGCCAAGGCGTTCGACGGAGTCCCCGACAAGCTCGCCATGCTTTCGCCGGAACCCGGCGAGGGCGATTGAGCCGATCATCCCGCCGCAGCGCCGGGTCGACCGGAACCGGACTGACGTCCGGCGGCGGACGGCTGTCTGCGCTGACCTTTGATTCGGCGTGTTTTTTGTGCTATACGCAAGCTCAGTCGAATTCGTTCCGCATGCCCCTGCGAGGTTCCCACAAAACGGGGCATCCCCAGAGATGACGATCAGCATGAGACCCGGCGGCCAGTCGCCGGGGTGACCGTTGTTCGCGTTCGCGGGCGAGATGAACCAATCGACTGAGGGAGCGTGAAGCGCCGCGTCGTCGCGTCGCGTCAGGCAGTGTCTCCGGCCATCCGGACGGGGACGTATCATCGCGTGCCCGCCACGGCGGGCCGGTCAGGAGTCGTAACGGCATGTCCACTGTGAAGAAAGCTGCTGCGCGCCAGGGTTTCAAGACGGGCGAATACGTCGTCTATCCATCCCACGGCGTCGGCCAGATCACGGCGATCGAGGAGCAGGAAGTCGCCGGCTTCAAGCTCGAGCTGTTCGTGGTCAGCTTTTCCAAGGACAAGATGACGCTGCGCGTCCCCACCGCCAAGGCCGCCAGCGTCGGCCTGCGCAAGCTCGCCGATGCCGAGGCCGTCGCCAAGGCGTTGACGACGCTCACCGGCCGTGCGCGCATCAAGCGCACCATGTGGTCGCGCCGCGCGCAGGAATACGAGGCGAAGATCAATTCGGGCGATCTCGTCGCGATCGCCGAGGTGGTGCGCGACCTCTACCGCTCGGAGGCTCAGCCCGAGCAGTCCTATTCCGAGCGTCAGCTCTATGAAGCTGCGCTCGACCGCATGGTCCGCGAGATCGCCGTCGTCGACGACGTCACCGAAATCGAGGCCCTCAAGAAGATCGAAGGGCAGCTCGCCAAGTCGCCGCGCCGCACCGGCAAGGCCGAGGCGGCCGAGGCCGAGCTCGAGGGCGACAACGACGACCTGCAGGAAGAGGCGGCCTGAGCCGCTTCACCGGTCTATGACGATTGCGACCCGGCGGGCGACCGCCGGGTCTTTCTTTTGCCGCGCGTCGCCCGGCGGCCCGGGCGAGGCCAGCGAGCCGCGCCGCTATTCGCCGATGATCTTGTAGCGCTGGCCGGGCACCAGGGCGGCACCGCGATCGAGGCCGTTGAGGAGCTGGAACAGTTCGGCCGGCCGGTCCTGATCCGGCATGCGGGCGGCCATATCCGCAATCGTCTCGCCGGCCCCTGCGGTGACGATGCGGATGCGCAGGGGCTTGGCGGCCTGCGCCTCGGCCGGCGTCAGCACCTTGAAGCTTTCGACGATGCTGCGCATCTGCCGCTCCGGATCGCTGCTCCCGCGGGCCGCGAGGATGAAGCGGTAGACCCTGTCGCCCAGTTGCACGGCCGCCAGGCGAAAGATCCAGTCCGAACCCTTGCCATGGGCCGTGACCGCGGGCTGGCCACCCATCTCGGTCTTTTCGATCCCGGTCGTCTCAACCCCCTCGATCCAGCCGGCGGCGACGTAGGATTCGAGGCTTTGCTCGGGTTTGAGTTTCACCGAATCGAAGCGCAGCGCCTGCGCACCGTTGGCACTGACGCCGATGACCATGTCCTGCGCCGCCTCGAGGCTGAAGCCATCGGGCGCCGCGAAGGCGATGCGCAGCGCGCTGTTGACGTAGCGCCGCCCGCGCACGACCCCGTCGCGCGGGTCGTCGCCATAGGCCAGGCCGTCGATGGCACCGAGCCAGCGGCCCGCATCGTGCTCGCCGATTCCCGGCGCGGCGATCTGCCGGGCGGCGGCCGTGACCGCGGCGATGCGTTCCGGCGTCTGCGGATGGGTCGCGAGCATGTCGAGGCGCTTGTCGCCGGCGTTCTGCTGCTGGCCGCTGTCGCGGAAGGCGGTGTTGCGGCCGAGTGTCGCGAGGAACCGGCTGGCGCCATAGGGGTCGTAGCCGGCCCGTGCCAGGCTGGTGACGCTGATGCGGTCAGCCTCGAACTCCTGCTGGCGGGAGAAGCGCGCGAGCGACAGCTTCGAGCCCGCCATCACGGCCGCGCCCTGCGTCGGGTCCTTCAGCACCTGCGAGGCCACCTGGCTGACCAGGGCGGATTCCGCCTCCTTCTCGGCCCGCTGCACCGCATGCTGCGCCGTGACGTGGCCGATCTCGTGGGCCAGGACCGAGGCGATCTCGGAGGTGTCGTTGGCGAGCGCCAGCAGGCCCCGCGTGACGTAGAGCCGCCCGTTGGGCAGCGCGAAGGCGTTGACCGCCGGCGAGTTGAGGATGGTGATCTCGTAGCTGCCGATCTGGCCGGCGCTGGCCTTGGCCAGGCGCTGGACGATGTCCTCGAGCGCAGCACGCGTGGCCGGCGCCCGATACTCGCCTCCAAAGGCCGCGAGCAGGCGCTGGTGCTCCTGGTCGGAGGCGCGCTGCACCGCGCTGATCCGGGGCGCGATCTCGCCATCCTTGGCCGCGTCTCCCGGCAGCAGGGAGCTCTGCTCGCCGAGGCAACCGGCGAGCAGCAGCGCCGGCACGGCCAGTGCGGCCAGCCGTTTCCCTCTTCGCGCGAGCTGTATCCGCCAGGCTTCCCGCATCCGTCAGTCGATCAGTTCCACAGCGGCGCGCGAGGTGACCTCCAGCAACAATCCGTTGCGGCCTCCCAGCACGCCATAGGCGCGCAAGCGTTTACCGCCGAGCCCGGCTGCGGTCCAGCCTGCGTGCTTCAGTTCCCGCCAGAGCTTGCGCGACATGACGATCGAGGCCGCCTCCCCCCGACGGCGGGAAAAATTCAGGTAGGTGCGCTGGGAGCGCTCGCCGACCGACGCGACCCGGCCCTCCAGCATGACGTATCGTCCCTCCTGCTCCCTCACGGCGGCGGGATCATGGCCGTCGACGGCGGTCGAGGGCAAAGCTTGCGAGGCGGAGGTTAGCTTTGTCTGAACGTCGGATGCGCAGGCGGCCGCCCCGGCCTCGGGCATCGGCAGGGCCGCACCGCTCTTCTGAAGCAGCAGCCCGATGTCCTGGCGCCCGCCCTCCGGCGTCGTCGCGACGAAGAGCCGCGCGGGCCAGCGGCCCCAGCGATCCTTCTCGCCGGCGACGGCCAGCAGCAGCTCACGGCCGATGAAGGGGGCGAGCCCGGCCTTGAAGCGGGCGTCCTCGGCCGCGTCCTGGCGCGGCGCCAGCCCGACCAGGCGCAGGGCGCGGCCATCGGCCAGCAGCGGATCCCCTGCCCTGTCGAAGCCCGAGAGCCGCGCCGGAGCCGTGGCGGGAGGATCCTCGCGGCAGGGCTCGGCCGCGAAGGCCGCCGGCAGCGCCGGGCCCAGGACCGTCAGGGCGAGAAGAAGAGGCTTCACCGTCATCGCGATTATGCTACAGGAAGTGCCGTGCGTCCCGGTAGCTCAGCAGGATAGAGCAACGGTTTCCTAAACCGTAGGTCAGGGGTTCGAATCCCTTCCGGGACGCCATTCCGCGCCCTGCGCCGATCGGCCGTCGACTTTGCCGAAGGTGGCCGCGACCCGACGCGCCCGCCTCCCCCTTCAGAGGCGCCGCCGCGGAATCGCGCTCGCATAGGTATTGAGCGACTGCAAATGGCTGTCGGCGCGCTGCAGCGATTCCAGCGCAGCCGCACGGTCCTTGTTCGCCAGCAGCCCGCACAGCACCTCCGACACGGCCAGCGCCGGCGCCAGCGTATGGAAGAAGCTCCGGCTCTCGGTCGAGCAGAGGATGGCCTGGTCGGCGATGCCGACCAGCGGCGAGACTTCGCTGTCGGTGATCGCGACGATGCCGAGGCCCTTTTCCCGGGCGAGTTGCGCCAGTTCGAGGCTGTGGCGCGCATAGGGATTGATCGAGATCGCCAACAGCACGTCCTCGGCGGTAGCGCGGATCAGCCCATCGCCCATCGTATCGGCCGGACCGTCGAGATGAATGGTCTTCTCGCCGAGCAGCGCCATCACGTAATGGAAATGCCAGGCGACGGAATGGCAGGAGCGCAGGCCCAGCACGTAGATGCGGCGGGCCTGCGCCAGCCGTTCCGCCGCGGCCGAGATGCGTTCCAGCGCGGCCGGCTCCGATAGCCGGGCGATCTGGTTGGCGAGGCTCTGCAGCATTCGCCGCGAAAGCTGCGCCGCCGCCATGTCCTGCTCGCCCTCGCCGTGCTGCATCGCACGCGCCGCGAAGCCGTCGGCCCTGAGACGCAACGCCTCGGCGTGGTGAGCCCTGATGTCGTCATAGCCCGGCAGGTCGAGGAACTTGGCGAGACGCGTCATCGTCGAAGGCTGCACGCCGGCATTGCGTGACAATTCCCGCATCGACACCAGGGCGACCTCCTGGGGATGCTCGAGAATGTAGCGCGCGGCCTGCTGCAATTGCGGGGACATGTCGTCGAAGCGGCCGACAATGCGCTCGCGCAGGGGATCGTTCTGCAACATCTGAATCGCGCCTTTCCCGGACAGCCGGGACCATTCCTGCATCACGCGGAGATTTCAAACGCTTTTCGCAGCTCTCATAGCACGAGCCGGCACGCCGGCATCGACCCGTACGTTCGTTTCAGCGCAACACAATAAGATTCGATCGTATCTATTATTATATCTATAAAACAAATGTTGCATCGCCTCCTGCCCTGTGGCAAGCACCGTGCGACGGCGGCATCGATGCCTGCCCGATGCGGGATGCGCTGATGACCAGGATTCTCCATCGCTCCATCGGAGGCCGGCTGCCGCAGGCGGTCGCCGGGCAAGGCGTCTTCGTCACCGACAATGACGGGCGCAGCTATATCGACGGCTCGGGCGGCGCTGCCGTCTCCTGCCTCGGTCATGGTCATCCCGAGGTCATGGCGGCGATGCGTGCGCAGATGGATCGCATCGCCTATGCCCACACCTCCTTCTTCACCACCGATGTCGCCGAGGAATTGGCCGAGCGGCTGATCGATCTGGCGCCGGAGGGGCTCGATTACGTCTATCTCGTCTCCGGCGGCTCGGAGGCGGTCGAGGCGGCCATGAAGATGGCGCGGCAGTATTTCGTCGAGATCGGCCAGCCGCAGCGCCGGCATTTCATCGCGCGCCGGCAGAGCTACCACGGCAACACGCTGGGCGCGCTGGCGGCCGGCGGCAATGCCTGGCGGCGGGCGCAGTTCCAGCCGATCCTGCCTGAGACCCATCATGTCTCGCCCTGCTACGCCTATCGCGACCAGAAGGACGGCGAGACGCCGGAAGCCTATGCCGCCCGCCTCGCCGACGAGCTGGAAGCCAAGATCCTGGAGCTTGGTGCCGAAGAGGTCATCGCCTTCATCGCCGAGCCGGTGGTCGGCGCGACGCTCGGCGCGGTCGGTCCGGTCGCGGACTACTTCGCCCGCATCCGCCGCATCTGCGACAAATACGGCGTGCTGCTGATCCTCGACGAGGTGATGTGCGGCATGGGCCGCACCGGCACGATGTTCGCCTGCGAGCAGGAGGGCATCTCGCCCGATCTCGTCACCATCGCCAAGGGCCTCGGCGGCGGCTACCAGCCGATCGGCGCGGTGCTGCTCTCGGAGACGATCTACCGCGCCTTCGCCGAAGGCTCCGGGCTGTTCCAGCACGGCCATACCTATATCTGCCACCCCGTGGCGGCAGCCGCAGCCAACAAGGTCGTCGAGCTGATCTCGCAGCCGGAAATGCTGGCGAATGTGCGCTTGATGGGCGAGCGCCTGCAGGCCGGCCTCGATGCCCGGCTCGGCCAGTCGCCTCATGTCGGCGACATCCGCGGACGCGGGCTCTTTCGCGGCATCGAGATCGTCGCGGACAAGGAAACCAAGGCGCCCTTCGATCCGGCGCTCAGGGTGCACGCCCGGATCAAGAAGGAAGCGATGGCGCGCGGCCTGATGAGCTACCCGATGGGCGGCACCATCGACGGGCGCCTCGGCGACCATGTGTTGCTGGCGCCGCCCTATATCGTCGGGCCCGACGAGATAGACCAGATCGTCGAGCGCATCGGCGGCGCGATCGACGCCGCGATCAAGGGCTGACGGCCGCGATGGCTCCGCGCATCGCCTTCGCCGGCTTCAATCTCGAATCGGTTACGGCCGTTCCGCAGATCGTGGAGCTCGCGGAGTTCGAGCGCGTCTGCCTGCGCGGGGCGGCGCTGACGGAGCGCTTTCGCGGCACCAATACGGTTCCCGGCGGCTGCCTGAAGATCTGCGAGGCGGACGGCGCGGAGTTCGTGCCGCTGTTCCACACGCTGCTCGGCGCGCTCGGCCCGGCGGCCGACGCGGCGGTCGAACACTATACGAGCGAAATCGTCGAGGGGCTGGGCAAGAGCGGCCCGCTCGACGGCGTCATCCTGTTCCTCCACGGCGCCTGCTGGGCCGCAGCCTACGCGGATGTCGAGCGGCACGTCATCGACGCCGTACGGGCGGCCTTTCCGGCACTGCCGATCACTGTTGCGCTCGACTATCACGGCAATATCGATCGCGAGACGCTGCGCGGCGCCGACATCGCCGTCGCCTATCGTCACTCGCCGCATATCGACATGGGCGAGACCGGCGAGCGGGCGGCCCGCGCCCTGCTGCGGTTCCTGCGCGAAGGGCGTCGGCCGGGTCTCGCGGTGGCGCGGCCTGATGTCGTCATCCCCTCGATCATGTCGGCGACGGCGCTCGAGCCTTTGGTTTCGATCATCGCCGAGGCGCGCGCGACCGAGGCGACCGGCGATTGCGACATCTCGGTCATGGCCGGCTTCTCCTATGCCGACAGCGCCAATACCGGGATGTCGGTGATCTGCCTGGACTGGGGCGGGCAGGAAGCGGCCGAAGCCAAGGCGCAGGCCTTTTCCGACCGGCTGCGCGCGAAGCGCCGCGCGATCGCGAGCGCCATCCCGATCCTGAGCGTCGAGGCAGCCCTGGCCGATATCGAGCGCAAGCCCGCGACGGGCCGGCCGATCGTGCTGCTCGAGCATGCCGACCGGATGAACGATTCCACCCATCTGCTGCGGGCTTTGCTCGGCCGCGATGTCGGGCGGGTCAACGTGCCCTTCCTGCTCGATCCCGAAACCGCGGCGCAGGCCCATGCAGCAGGCGAAGGCGCCGAGATCAACGTCTCGCTCGCCGGCAGGACGGCGCCGGAGACCGGCGGGCCGGTCGAGGCCGTGGCACGGGTCATCTGGTCGGGGCCGAAATCCTTCACTGTTTCCGGGCGCTACCAGCGCGGTTCCTTCGTCGATCTGGGCCTCACGGCGCTGCTTCAGATCGGCGCGATCCGGGTCTCGGTGGTCTCGCATTTCGCCTTCGCGGTCGATGGCGACCCCTTCTACATCTTCGGCGAGCGGCCGGAGGATTACGACGTCATCCTGCTGCGCTCGAAAACCCATTTCCGCGATTTCTACGAGCCGCTGGCCGATCGCATCCTCGTGGTCGACACGCCCGATCTCGGCCCTGCCGATGTGCGCCTGATCCCGTACCGCCAGCTCGATACCGCCAAGGCCTATCCGTGGAGCGACGCTCCCGCCTGACGACGCTCGACCCATCCAGGTAACCAAAAACGAGGGGATAACAATGACGTTTCGGTTCAGGACTTTCGGGGCTGCCGCGCTGGTCGCCGGCTCCCTTTACGCCATGCCGGCCTTTGCCGAGACGGTCCTCAACGCCGTGATGCAAGCGCCGCTGAGGACGCTCGACCCGATCCTCAGCACCGCGCAGATCGTGCGTACGCACGGCTTCATGGTGTTCGACACGCTGCTCGGCATGGACGCCAAGTACAATCCGCAACCGCAAATGGCGGACTATGCCGTCTCGTCCGACAAGCTGACCTACACCTTCACCCTGCGCGACGGGCTGAAATGGCATGACGGCACGCCGGTGAAGGCCGAGGATTGCGTCGCCTCGCTCAAGCGCTGGGCCGCCAATGACGGCGCCGGCCGCACGATGATGACTTACGTCGCTTCAATCGAGGCGACCTCCGACAAGGTGCTGGTAATCAAGCTGTCCAAACCTTTCGGGCAGGTGCTGGAGCTGCTGGCCAAGCCCTCGCCGGTGCCGCCCTTCATGATGCCGAAGCGGCTCGCCGAGACGCCCGCCGGCAAGCAGGTCACCGAGATGATCGGCTCCGGCCCGTTCAAGTTCGTCGCCGACCAGTACCGGCCGGGCGACCAGGCCGTCTACGTCAAGAACCCCGACTACAAGCCGCGCTCCGAGCCGATGAGCTGGACCGCCGGCGGAAAGGTCGTGAATGTCGACAAGGTCGTCTGGAAGGCGATGCCGGACATGCAGACCTCGATCAACGCCCTGCAATCCGGCGATGTCGACCTGATCGAGCAGGTGACGATCGACCTTCTGCCGCTGCTCAAGGCCAATGACGAGATCAAGACCGGCGCCATCAATGCGCTGGGCAGCCAGGTGACCGGCCGCTTCAACCATCGCCTGCCGCCCTTCGACAATCTGAAGGTGCGCCAGGCGGCGATGTATGCGCTGGACCAGGAGCAGCTGATGCAGACCGCGATCGGCGACAGCCAGTATTACAAGCTCTGCGCCTCGGTTTACGGCTGCGACGTGCCGCTCGCCTCCGATGCCGGCGCGGAGTATCTCAAGGGCAGCGCCAAGGAGCGCATGGCCAAGGCCAAGGAGCTGCTCAAGGCCTCCGGCTATGACGGCACGCCGGTCCTGATGATGCAGCCGACCGACCTGACCATCCTCTCGACCCAGCCGATCGTCGCGGCCGAGCGCCTGCGCGAAGCCGGCTTCAAGGTCGATGTCGCCTCGATGGACTGGGCGACGCTGCAGTCGCGCAAGAACGGCTGGCAGCCGGTGGCGCAGGGCGGCTGGAACATGTTCTTCACCTATTGGGGCGTCGCGGGCATCTGGAATCCGACGGTCCATGCGCTGCTCGACGGCTCCGGCAAGGACAGCGCCTGGGCCGGCTGGCCGAAAGACGCCCGGATCGAAGAGCTGCGCCACGCCTATCTCAGCGCCGCGACCACCGACGAGCAGAAGAAGATCGCCCGCGAGATCCAGCAGATCGCCTACGACCAGGGCTTCTACTTCAATGCCGGCGAGTTCCAGTCGGTCGCCGCCTGGAGCGCCAAGCTGAAGAACCTTCAGCCTGGCCCGCTCACCTTGTTCTGGGGCGTGAGCAAGTAAGGCCCGCGTGGCGGATGGCGGCATGGTCGCCATCCCTTCTCCGCGGCCGGCATCGTTTTCGGCATCGGCCTTCGAGCCGGTGCCCAGCGCGTGGTGCACCATATGGCTTCCTACTTCCTGCGCAGGCTGGCCATGGCGATCCCCGTCATGTTCTTCGTGGCGCTGTTCGTCTTCCTGCTGCTGCGCCTGACGCCGGGCGACCCTGCGCAGGCCATCGCCGGCGACCAGGCGACGCCGGCACAGCTCGCCGCCATCCGCGAGAATCTCGGCCTCGACAAGCCGCTCGCCGGCCAGTTCGCCACCTGGCTCGCCGACATGGCCGGTGGTGATTTCGGCCATTCGCTGATCTCGCAGCGCCCGGTGCTGGAGATGATCGGCCAGCGCGTCGGGCCGACGCTGGCGCTAGCCGTCATGGCGATGATCTTCACCGTGGTGATCTCGCTGCCGCTCGGCGTGCTCGCCGCCTGGCGCCATGGCGGCATGGTCGACCGCTTCGTCATGGCGCTCTCGGTGGTCGGCTTCTCCGTGCCGATCTTCGTGATCGGCTATGTGCTGATCGCCGTCTTCGCCGTCGACCTGAAATGGTTTCCCGTGCAGGGCTACAAGCCGCTGGCCGAGGGTCTCGGCCCGTTCCTCCACCGCATCCTGCTGCCGGGGCTGGCGCTCTCCTCCTTCTATGTCGCGCTGGTCTCGCGGATGACGCGCGCCTCGATGCTCGAGGTGCTGCGCGAGGATTATGTCCGCACCGCCCGCGCCAAGGGGCTGGGCGAGCGCATCGTCCTGTTCCGCCACGCGCTGCGCAACGCCGCGATCCCGATCCTCACCGTGATCGGCACGGGCTTCGCCATGATGGTCTCCGGCGTCGTGGTCACCGAGACGGTCTTCAACATTCCCGGCCTCGGGCGGCTGGTCGTCGACGGCGTGCTCGCCCGCGACTATCCGCTGATCCAGACGATCATCCTGCTGACGGCCGGCACCTATGTGCTGATCAACCTGCTGATCGACCTTTCCTATGCGCTGAGCGACCCGAGGATCCGCTACCAATGAGCGCTTCATCGAACCCGGTGCAGGGCGGGCTGCCGCGCCGCCGCCTGCTCAAGAACCCGCCGCACTGGACGACGGTGCTCGCCGTCCTCGTCCTCCTGGCCATCGTCGCGATGGCTGTCTTCGCACCGCTCCTCGCCAATTTCGAGCCGACCAAGCTCAATGCGGCGATGCGGCTCAAGCCTTCCTCGAACATCTACTGGCTGGGCACGGACTCGTTCGGCCGGGACCTCTATTCGCGCGTGGTCTATGGCGCGCGGGTCTCGCTGCTGGTCGGCGCGGGCGTCGCAGCGGGCGCGATCCTGATCGGCCTGCCGCTCGGTCTGATCGCCGGCTGGTACCGGGCCATCGATGGCGTGCTGATGCGGATGATGGACGGGCTGATGGCGATCCCCGGCATCCTGCTCGCCATCGCCATCGTCGCGCTCGTCCGCGGCGGGCTCCTCACCGTCATCATCGCGATCATGATCCCGGCGATCCCGCAGGTGGTGCGGCTGGTCCGGGCGCGCGTCATCGCGGCGCGCGAGGAGACCTATGTCGATGCGGCGATGCTGCTCGGCACGCCCCCGGCCAAGCTGATCTGGAAGCACCTGCTGCCGACGACGATCGCGCCGCTGATCGTGCAGGGCACCTATATGTATGCCTCCGCCATCCTGACCGAAGCTGCGCTCTCCTTCCTCGGCGTCGGCATCGGCACGGAGATCCCGAGCTGGGGCAACATCATGGCCGAGGGGCGGCTCTATTTCGCGATCAATCACTGGCTGGTGTTCTGGCCGGCGATCGTGCTGTCGGCCTGCATCCTGTCGATCAACCTGCTCGGCGACGCGCTGCGCGACCGGCTCGATCCGAAGATGCAGGGGAGGGCCCCGTGACAGAAACCACCGCTCCCACCCCGCCCGTGCTCTCGATCCGCGACCTCAAGGTCGCGACGCGCGGGCGCGAGCCTTCCGAGATTCTCAAGGGCATCAGCTTCGACATCCAGCCCGGCGAGACGCTCTGCCTCGTCGGCGAATCCGGCTCGGGCAAGTCGGTGACCTCGCTGGTGGCGATGGACCTCTTGCCGCGCGACGAATTGCGGACGACCGGCGGCACGGTCCTGCTCAACGGCGAGGACATCCTCACCGCGACGCCGTCCCGGACCAAGGCGCTGCGCGGCGCCGAGATGGCGATGATCTTCCAGGAGCCGATGACGGCGCTGAACCCGGTACTGACCATCGGGCTGCAGATGGACGAGGTCTATTGGGCGCACACGAAGATGCGTCCGAAGGAACGTAAGGAAGCCGCGCTCGCCGCCTTCGAGGCAGTGCATCTGCCCGATCCGGCACGGATCTATGACAGCTACCCCCACCAGCTCTCCGGCGGCCAGCGCCAGCGTGTGATGATCGCGATGGCCTTGGCGCTGAAGCCGAAGCTGCTGATCGCCGACGAGCCGACCACGGCGCTCGACGTCACCACGCAGAAGCAGATCCTCGGCCTGATCCGCGAATTGCAGGACAAGCAGAACACCGCCGTCCTGTTCATCACCCACGACATGGGCGTGGTCGTCGACATCGCCGACCGGGTCTGCGTAATGCGTCGCGGCGAGATCGTCGAGACCGGTCCGGTCGAGCAGGTGCTGAGCCGGCCGCGCGAGGGCTACACGCGTGACCTGCTGCAAGCCGTGCCGTCGCTGGTCCCGCGCGCGCCGCGCGTCGGGGCGAAGGAAGCGGAGGCCGTCGTCGAGATCCGCAACCTCGAAAAGACCTTCAGCTTCGGCTCCCTGCTCGGCAAGCTCATGGGTCGGGATATCCGTACCGTGCGCGCCGTGAAAGATGTCAGCCTCCGGCTGGAACGCGGGCGCACGCTCGGCATCGTCGGCGAAAGCGGTTCGGGCAAGTCGACGGTCGCCCGCTGCCTGCTTCGGTTGGAGCACCCCACCGGCGGCGAGATCCGGGTCAACGGCCAGGACATCGCGCCGCTTCAGGGCCAGGCGGCGCTGGCACCGGCGCGGCGACGCGTGCAGATGGTGTTCCAGGACCCGAACCGCTCGCTCAATCCGCGCCTGCGCATCGGCGAGAGCCTGATCGAGGGGCCTTTGAATCTGGGTGAGGACCGCGCCGCGGCGCTGCATCGCGCCGGCGAGCTGATCGAGGTGGTCGGCCTGCCCAGCACCAGCCTCGGCCGCTTCCCGCATCAGTTCTCCGGCGGCCAGCGCCAGCGTATCGCGATCGCGCGTGCCTTGATGATGGAGCCCGAGGTCATCGTCGCGGATGAGGCCGTCTCGGCGCTCGACGTTTCCGTGCAGGCGCAGGTGCTCGACCTCCTTGCCGAGATCCAGGAGCGGCGCAACCTCGCCGTGCTGTTCATCACGCACGACCTACGCGTCGCCGCCCAGATCTGTGACGAGGTGATGGTGATGCAGCGTGGCCGCGTCGTCGAGAACGGCCCCGCCGCCGAGGTGCTGGCCAACCCGCGCCATGAGTATACACAAGCCTTGATCAACGCGGCGCCAGGGCGGGACTGGGATTTCACCGCCGGGCGCCGCATCGCCGGAGCCGACGCATGATATCCGCCAGCCTCGTCCAGCTCGACGTGCAGTCTTTGGCGCCGGCCGAGAACTTGCGGCGCATCCACGAGTTCGTTGCCGCGGAAGCGGCCCGAGGCGCCCAGCTCATCCTGTTCCCGGAACTGTCCAATACAGGCTATGTCGAGCCGCTCGTGCCGGGCGGTCCACTGGTCAGCGAGGTGCCGCATTTCGGCGCCGCGCTCTACGAGGCCTGCGCCGCGCCGGATGGCGAGGAGATCAAGGCGCTGGTCGCGCTCGCGGCGAAGCATCGCGTGCATCTCGTGATCGGGCTCGGCCTGCGCGACGGTCTGCGCGCGGGCGTGATGCGCAACGCCTCGCTGCTGATCGGGCCGGAGGGCGTGCTGGGCGACTACACCAAGATCCACCAGTGGCAGAACGAGAAGCTGTTCTTCACCGGCGGCGACAGCATCGATACCTACCCGGTCTTCGGCACACGGCTCGGCATGCAGATTTGCTACGATATCCGTTTCCCCGAGATCACCCGCATTCTGGCCCTGCAAGGCGCGAGCATCGTCACTTCGGTCTGGGCCTCCTTCGGCGCCGAAGACGCGACGGTGACCGACGAGGGGCTCTTCATCCACCGCGCCTATACGCGCGCGACCGAGAACGGCGTCTTCTTCCTGAGCTGCAACCGCAGCGGCAGCCGTGGCGGGCAGCGCTTCTTCGGGCGCTCCTGCGCGGTCGGGCCGGATGGCAAACTGCTCGGCGCGCTCGACCACGACCGCGAGGACGTGTTGCGGGTCGAGATCGACCTGGCCGAAATCGCGCGCTATCGCAGCTTCACGGGCATCTGGGCCGACCGGGCCCCCGCGCTCTACGCCAAATACCTGAACAGCTGAGCTCCGCGAGGCATCCGATGACGACCTCTCCCTGCCCGCCGATCAGCGACGCCGACTGGCCTCAGGCCATCGCCGGGATGAAGGACGGCTTCGCGGGCGCGCTCAATGTCTATCGCACGATGGCGCATCACCCTGCCCTGCTCCAGGCCTGGGCGCCGCTGCGCCAGCACATCGTCAAGGATAGCGCGCTCGGGCCGGTGCGCTCGGAGGTGGTGATCCTGCGCGCCGCCCATCGCATGGGCTCGCCCTATGAATGGGCGCATCATGTCAGCCGGGCGCGGGTGCTCGGCATCAGCGACGCCCGCATCGCCGCGCTGCGCGGCATGCCGGAGGGAGAGGATGGGCTGATCGCGCGCGCCGTCGATGCGCTCTTCGACGACAGGTGCCTGTCCTCCGCCCTCGAAGCCGAGCTCGCCGCGGCGCTCGGGCGCGAGGGGGTGTTCGACCTGATCGCGACGGTCGGCTTCTATTCGGTGCTCGGCTACATCCTGATGACCTACGACACGCCGATCGAACCGGCTGTCGCGGCGGAAATGACGGACCGGCCCCTCGCTGCGGACTGAAGCCGGCCGCTCTCTCAGGCCTTCAGATGGAACGTCACCAGCACGGTGATCTCGGCGCCATCCGGCAGCGTCGCGGCGACGCGCAGGAAATTGCCGAAATGGCTCAGGCGCTGGAAGGTGACGGCGTCCTTCGCCGACGGCAGTTCGAACTCCGAACCCTCGTGACACCAATGCATGCCGTCGGCGGAAATCTCGATCCGCGCCTTCGGCAATGGCCCCTTCGGCTGCTTCAGCGCTCGAACGAAAACGATCGCTTCCTTCGCCCAGCCGGCCTCGTACGGCTCGGTCGCGCTGGTGCCGGTCCAGCTTTCGTTGCGGGCGACGACGGCGGTCAGGTTCTCGGGCAGCATCAGAAATCCCCCGACAGGCAGACGGAGTCGAGATAGGCGAAGGCGCGCTTGTCGGTGTCGGTCTCGGCGAAGAAGGCGAGATTCAGCATGCACCACAGGTTCTTCATCGCGGGGATGCGGATGCAGTCGTAACCGTCCATGGCGAAGACCCGATCGTTGACCTGGAAGCGCGTCGCCTGCATCGCCGCGAGGTCGAAATCGAAGCGCAGATAGTGCCAGTTCACCTTGGTCGGAATCTCGTTGTAGCAGAGCCTTTGCTCGCCGCCGGGCAGGTCCTCCCAGTCATCGGGAGCGAGATGGTAATGCGTGATCGTCTTGCCGGCGGTGCCGATCGGCTTAATCGGCGTCGTCCTGCGCTTGAACTGCCATTTCTGGATGTGCTGCCCGTCCTGCGCGTTGAGGAAGCGCAAATGCGGCATCACCCGGTCACCCGGCCCTGAGGTGTCGCCGATCTGGAGATCGTAGAGGAAGCCGAAGGAGCGGATATCGGTCTCCGAGAGCGCGAGCTCCGTCGCCTCCGGCTTGAAGGTGAAATAGGCCTCCAGCCGGATCGGCCCGGCCTTGCGGAAGGTCAGCCGCTTGATCGCGACATTCTGTGCGCCTTTCCTCGGCCGCGTCGCGATCTTCAGCGCATAGGAGCCGTCGACGCCGCCATGCGAGCCGAAATCCCAGTTCGGCAGGGTCGAGAGCATGGCGTGGCTGTGCTGGGCATAGCCCGGCAGCATCGCGTCGAGCGTATCCTCGTAATTGCCGACGAGCTGGGTCCAGCCGCACATGCCGCGGTCGAAATCGTCGAGGCAGATGATGCGCGGCAGCGGGTCGAAGCGGCTGAGTTGCGGGTCGCTCTCGCGGATGGCGCGTCTGAGATCGTCGAGCCGGGAATCTGATGCATTCATGGCGATTATCCCTTCACCGCGCCGGCGGTGAGCCCGGCCACGAGATGCTTCTGCATGAGGATGACGAAGGCGAGCACCGGCACGAGCTGCACGGTGGAAGCCGCGAAGAGCACGCCCCACTCGACGCCCTCGACGGCGCCGATCATCTCGGAGATCACCAGCGGCGCCGTCTTGGCCTTGGTCGTCGTGAAGATGAAGGCGAAGAGGAACTCGTTCCAGGCGTAGACGATGACGAAGACCGAGACCGCCAGCATTCCCTGCGCCGCCATCGGCAGGATGATCCGGGCGATGATCTGCATCTGCGAGGCCCCGTCGACCATCGCGGCTTCGTCGAGCTCGCGCGGGATCTGGTCGATGAAGGTGCGCATCACCACCGTGCCGAGCGAGACGAAGAAGGTGGCGTAGAGCAGGATCAGGATGAAATGCGTGTCGTTGAGGCCGAGCCAGTTCACCACCGGGAAGAGCGGCAGCGTGATCACGATCGGCGGGATCAGGCGGATGAAGATCAGGAAGAACGCCGAGGCCTGCAGGCCGCGCGAGGCGAAGCGCGAATAGGCGAAGCCGGCAAGCAGGGAGACGCCGACGGCGAGCAGTGTCGCGCCGACGGTGACGAGGAAGCTGTTCCACAGGCCGAAGAAGAAATCGCCCCAGCGGTTCCAGAGGGCCTCATAGTTCGCCAATGTCGGCGCGAAGGAGAATGCGCCCGTCGGCGAGAAGATGTCGCGATCGGCCTTGAAGGAGGATAGCGCGATCAGCCCGATCGGCACGAGCGACCAGGCGACGACCGCGAGCACGCCGACGAGCTTCAGGAGATGACGAACAAGCCTAGGCACGCGCGAACATCTCCCGGTAGAGCCGGCGCAGATAGAACAACGCGAGCAGGAGCGAGGCGAGCACCAGAAGCCAGCCGGTGGCGGCAGCCGAGCCGAAGGCGTTGTAGCGGAAGGCTTCGAGATAGAGATAGACCGCCATCACTTCGGTCGAACGCGCCGGTCCGCCCCCGGTCATCAGCCAGACCTCGGAGAACAGCCGGAAGGCGAAGATGTAGCGGAACAGGGCGGCGATCAGCAGAGCCGGCATCAGCAGCGGCAAGGTCACGCGCCGGAACGAGGTCCAGGCCGAGGCGCCGTCGATCGAGGCGGCCTCATAGAGATCGCCGGGGATCGAAAGCCGCGCCGCGTACAGGATGATGAAAGAGAACGGCAGGTGCAGCCAGATCGAGAGCAGGCTGACCATGGCGAGGCCGTGGCTCGGGTTCACCGCCCATTCGATCGGCGGCAGGCCGATCGTGGCGAGAAGCCGGCTCATCATCCCGACATCGGGCTCGAACAGGTAGCGCCACATCACCACCGCCGAGACCTCGCTGACGGCATAGGGGGCGAGCACGATCGCAAGCAGGAGAGGGCGGAACGGCACGCCCGAAGCAAAGAACAGCGCCATGCCGAGCCCGATCAGCAATTCGACATGCACGACGATGGCGACGACGATGACGGTGTTGAGCAGCGCCTTCCAGAAATACGGATCGCCCAGCACCTTCGCGTAATTGGCGAGGCCGACGAATGTCGCCGCCTGGCCGAAGGAGGATTGATTGAGGCTGAGCCAGAACACATAGATCGCCGGCAGGAAGATGATGCCGCCGATCATCAATTGGACCGGCGTGACCAGCGCTATGGCGGAAAGGGGCGTGCGGGTGGTCATCAGGCGATCCTGAAGCGCGCCAGCGCCTCGCGATCGATCTCGATACCCAGCCCCGGCCCCTGCGGGATGGCGAGCTTGCCCTCGACGAGTTGAGAGCCTTCGCCGACGAGCGGCTGCGTGAAAGCGTCGCGCAGCGGGTTCTCGTAGACCATGCATTCGAAGGTGCGGAAGCTCTCCGCCGCTGCGGCGAGCTGCAGGCTCGCGGCGACGCAGATCGCGCCGGACCAGCCGACATGCGGTGCGTAGGCCGTGTTGAAAGCCGCGGCGAGCTCGGCGATGCGCCAGGTCTCGGTGATACCGCCGGAGCGCGTCACGTCAGGCTGGATCAGGCCGAGCGAACGGTCCTGCAGCATGGTCAGCGCCTCGCCCGCGACGAAATCGCTCTCGCCGGCCGCGAGCCGGATCGGCAGATGCTGCGCCAGGCGCCGATAACCCTCGCGGTCATGGGGCGCGATCGGCTCCTCGAAGAAGCCGTAGCCGAGATCGGCCAGCGCCCGCCCGACGATCATCGCGTCGTCGACATCATAGGCCCAGTTCGCATCGACATAGAGCGCGATCTCGTCACCGGCGAGCCGGCGGACGAGCTTGGCACGCGCCACCGCGTCGCGCAGCGGATGGCCGAGCTTGACCTTGATCTCGCGGAACCCCGCCTTCAGCACCGCCGCGACCTCGGCCTCGACCGTGGCATCGTCGAGCCAATTGATCGAGGAGGCATAGGCCGCCACCTCCTTGCGCCCCATGCCGCCGAGCAGGCGATGGATCGGCTGGCCTGCCTGCCTCCCCGCGATGTCCCAGAGCGCGATATCGACCGCTGCGATCGCCTCGACGACCTGCCCGCCCGGCCGCCCCGAAAGCGACGCGCGCATCGCCTTCCACAGTGCGCGCCTATCCCCAGCATCGCGCCCGATCAGGCGCGGCACCAGCGCGTCCTCGGTGAAGCGTGCATAACCGGCCGCGCCGCGCCGGCACAGCCCCTCGCCGAAGCCGATCGTGCCGTCCTCGGTCTCGACCTCGACCACGACCAGCTCGATCGCCGGATAGTCGCCCTGCGAGGTCCTCTGGACCTTGGGGAGCGTCGCCCGCAGCGGGTGGACGTCAATCCTGGCGATGCGGCTGGCCGACATGCGGCTTGGCCCTCCCGAGTCGTGTCGCTGAACGACATCTGCTTATCTGATATGTTGAACAGTTGCCAAGGAACGCGGCATCTGTCAATGATCACAACCGGAGGATTTTGATGAGCGATCTCGCCCGTTCCGTGCTGGATGCAGACGACCCTTTCGCGGGCGGCGATGTGGTGCCGATGCGTCTCGGCGATGCGGTGATCCAGCGCATCACCCAGGCGATCCATGAGGGGCGTCTCAAGCCGGGCGATTCCCTGCCGTCGGAATCGCGCATCGCCGCCTCCTTCGGCGTCAGCAAGCCGATCGCGCGCGAGGCCATCCGCCAGCTCGCGGCGATGGGCGTCGTCCATATCCAGCAGGGCAAGCCGACGCGGGTGCAGGCGCTCGATGCCGCCCCCCTCGACCGCTTCTACCGCTTCGCCGTACGCGGTCGCGCCAATGGCCTGACCGAAGCGGTGGAGCTGCGCCGCATCCTCGAGCCGCCGATCGCAGCCCACAGCGCCGAGCGCCGCTCGGCCGAGGACATCGAGAAGCTCGACCTCATCCTCGCCCGGATGGAGGATGCGCTGGGCCACGTGCCGCGCTGGATCGAGGCCGACCTGGATTTCCACGAGGCCGTCGCCGCCGCCTCCGGCAACCGCCTGCTCGACTTCCAGATCCGGGGCCTCAGGCCGGTCATCCGCGAGGTGATGGAAATCTTCAACTCGCGGGAGGCGCGCGGGCCGGACGACTGGCAGCGCACCTTCGAGCGCCATGTCCGCGTCGTCGCGGCGATCAAGGCGAGCGACCCGGCGGCAGCCTCGGCCGCCATGAACAAGCATTTCGAAGCGGCAGAAGCCGCCATCGCGGAACTCGCGAGCCACAGGGAGGATCATCATGAGCCAAGGGGCGACACTCGATCGTAGGCAATTCGGCGCCGGTATCATCGGACTGAGCTTCGCCGGGCTGGGCAGCGCGGCGCACGCGCAGAGCGGGCCATTCAACGTCTTCACCCACCGCGTCATGCAGACGGTCTCGACCGGTGCGCAGGGCGGCGACATCACCAGGGACTGGGCGCAGAAGAACGGCGTCACCGTCCAGTGGACGACCTTCGACACCGGACCGCTGCAGGAGCGCCTGTTCCGCGAGGCCAGCCTTGGCGAGACCTCCGTCGATGTCGGCTTCGTCGTCAACACGCAGGTCGTGCCCCGCGCCGCGACGCTGTTCGAACCGCTCGACGACTACCTGAAGAAGGACCCGATCGAGGATCCCGCCGACATCTTTCCCGGCCTGATGCAGGGCATGAAGGTGGCCGGCAAGCAGCTCGCCGTCCCGTTCCGCCACGCTTCCTCCGGCTTGCACTACAACGAGGAAATCCTGGCCGGGAAGGGCTTCTCCAAGCCCCCCGCGACGATCGAGGAGATGATCGAGATCGCCAAGGCCTGCAGCTATCGCGGCGCCGATGGCACGCAGGTCGTGGGTCTCTGCACGCCGGGCGTGACCTATCCCAACGTGATCGACCTCGCCCGCGCCTGGGACGGCGACTTCATCACGCCCGACTTCAAATGCGTCGCCGACCAGCCGCCGATGCTGAACGCCATCCGCACGCTGCGCGCGCTGTTCGAGGCGCATGCCTTCCCGCGCAATTTCGCGACGCTCTCGCCCGAGGACGTCAATGTCTGGATGCAGCAGGGCCGCGCCGCGATGAGCCTGCAGAGCATGGGCCGCAACCGCATCTACAACGATCCGCAGAAGTCGAAATTCCCCGGCAAGATCAAGACGATCGCCGTGCCCGCCTCGAAGACGCTGGCCGGCAAGTATGACGCCGCGCCCGCGAAGGTGGAGTTCTGGGGCATGGTCATTCCGAAGAATGCCAGGCGCAAGGACCTGTCCTGGAGCTTCATCAAGGCGATGACTTCCAAGGAAGCGACGCTGAAGGCCGCGCTCAACGGCAACGGCCCGGTCCGCGCCTCGACCTATGCCGATCAGAGCTTCGCCGGAAAGGTTCCTTATGCGGCCGAAGAGCTGAAGGTGCTGAAGGTCGCCCGCGTTCCGCTGCCGGCCTTCGACGAGGCCGCGCGCGCCGGCGACCTGTTCAAGGAAGAGGCTGAGGCCGCCGTGCTCGGCATGAAGACGCCGGAGGAGGCGATGGCCTCGCTGGTCAAGCGCGTCCAGCCGCTGCTGCCGGCCTGAGCGATCCACGAGAACCGGCGCGTTGGCGCCCGATACCAGTACCGGAGGACCATCGATGACATCCCGCATCTCGCGCCGCCGGTTCGGCGCGCTCGCAGGCGCCGCGGCCACCTCCGCGCTGCTCCCGCAGGGCGCTTTCGCCCAGGCGAAAACGCTGACCGCGCTCGGCCACCGCGTTCACCAGAATGCCGCGACCACCGGCCCCGGCGGCGATGCGACCGAGGCCTTCCGCAAGGCGAACGACGCCTCTGTCAACTGGGTCACCTTCGGCGACGTCAACGCCGTGCATGAGCGGCTGCTGCGCGAGGCCTCGCTGTCGGAGACCTCGATCGACGTCGCCTATCTCGTCAACGGCCGTGCCGTGCCGCGCAATCTCCAGCTCTTCGAACCGCTCGACGCGCTGATGAAGCAGGCGCCGATCGAGGCCTTCGACGATTTCGCACCGGGCCTGCTGGCCCCACTCAGAGTCGGCGATGCCCTCCACGGCATCCCGGTGCGCCATGCCACCAATGCCCTGATCTACAACGAGGCCCTGCTGGAAGAGCGCGGCGTCACCAAGCTGCCGGCGACCTTCGAGGAGCTGACCGAGCTTGCCCGCAAGCTCACCTTCAAGCGCGAGGACGGCACGCAGGTCTACGGCCTCGCCTTCACCGCCGTCTTCGCCTCGAACTTCCTGACGCTCGCCCGCTGCCTCGGCGGCGACTACATGACGACCGACGGCAAGATCGTCGCGGCCGAGCCGCCGATGGTGAAGACGCTGACCCTGCTCGCCGACTTCTACAAGGCCGGCGTGCTGCCGCGGAATTTCGCCACGGTGAACAACGAGGAGATCACCACCTGGATGCAGCAGGGCCGGGCGGCGATGACGATCAACCCCTTCGCCCGGCTGGTGACCTACAACGACCCGTCCAAGGGGAAATACGGCGGCAAGTTCAAGTCGCTGCTGCCGCCGATGGCGGCCGACCTGGTAGGCAAGGTCGCCTTCGCGCCGACGACCGAGTTCTGGGCGCTGGTGATCCCGAAAAGCGCCGGGCAGAAGCCTCTGAGCTGGGAATTCATCCGCACCCTCTCCTCCAAGGCCGGCACGACCGCCATGGCGCTGAACGGCAACGGCCCCGCGCGCATCTCGACCTATGCCGACGCCAAGCTGAAGGCGGCGATGCCCTATGCCGCCGACGAGGCCGCGGCGCTCAAGGCCTCGCGCATCCATCTGCCCGCCTTCGACGAGCAGGCCCGCGCCCACGACATCTTCGTCGAGGAGACCCAGGCGGCCGTGCTCGGCCGCAAGCCGGCGCAGCAGGCGATGGACGACGCGACGGCGCGCGTGAAGCCGCTGCTCGGCTGATGGCGGGTCCGCTTTCGGGGCGCGTCGCGCTGGTCACCGGAGCGGCGCGTGGCATCGGCCTGGCGATCGCGACGCGCCTCGCCGAGGCCGGCGCGCATGCGATCATCCATGACCGGGATGCCGGCGCCGCCGACGCGACGACAGCCGATCTGCAAGCGCAAGGCCTCGCGGCCTCGGCCCTGATCGCCGATCTCGCCGAGGATGCTGCCCCCGCTGTCATGGCGGCCGAGCTGAAGGCGAAGGGCCGCGAGCCCGATATCCTCGTGCTCTGCGCGTCCGTCGAGATACTGGAAAGCTGGGACGCGGTCTCGGAAGCGGCCATGGCCGCCCAGACCGCGATCAACCTCCACGCGACCATGCGGCTGCTGCAGGCCTTCCTGCCGGGGATGTTGGCACGCGGCTTCGGCCGGGTGATCGCGATCGGCAGCGTGCAGGAAGCACGCCCCAATCCCAGCCATTTCTACTACGCCGCGACCAAGGCGGCGCAGACCAGCATGATCCTGAATCTCGCCCGCACGACACAGGCGCCGGACGTCACCTTCAACATCGTCAAGCCGGGCGCGATCCTGACCGACCGCAACCGCTCCGTCCTCGCCCAGCCCGGACGCGGGCAGCAGGTGCTCGCCCGCATCCCGCTGGGCCGGCTCGGGCGGCCGGAGGACTGCGCCGGGGTGGCGCTGCTGCTGTGCTCGCCCGAGGGCAGCTATCTCAACGGCGCCGAGATCGCGGTGGACGGCGGCATGCGGCTGTGAGGGCGATGGCCATATCGCCTCAAGGTGCGTCCCATCCCGCGTTCCGCATTCGCGCCGTCTTCAGCGCGCCAGCCATCCGCCATCGACGGGTAGCACGACGCCGTGGATATAGGCCGCCGCGGCGGAGGCGAGAAATACCGCCGCTCCACCCAGCTCGCGCGGCTCTCCCCAGTGCCCAGCCGGGATGCGCGCGAGGATCGCCTCGTTGCGGACCGGGTCGGCACGCAGGGCTTCGGTGTTGTTGGTGACGAAATAGCCCGGCGCGATGGCGTTGACGTTGATGCCATGCTGAGCCCATTCGCAGGCGAGCAGGCGCGTGAGACCGGCCAGCCCGCTCTTCGAGGCCGTGTATGACGGGATGCGGATGCCGCCCTGGAAGGAGAGCAGCGAGGCGATGTTGATCACCTTGCCGCCCTTGCCGTCGGCCAGCATGCGCCTCGCGACGCCTTGTGTCAGGAAGAAGGTCGATTTCAGGTTCACGTCCATCACCTCGTCCCAATCGGCCTCGGTGAAGTCGATGGCATCGGCTCGGCGGATGATGCCGGCATTGTTGACGAGGATGTCGAGCCGCGAGCCGTCTACCTTTGCCGCTGCCTCGGCCTCTTCCACGATGCGCCCGATCGGCTCCAGCGTCGCCAGGTCGGCCGTGATCTCATGGAAAGGCCTGCCGGTCGCGGCGACGAGTGCCTTCGTCTCGGCCATGCCGGAGCGCCCGACCGCGACGATGCCAGCGCCGGCCTCGGCGAGCGCGACCGCGATCGCCTGACCGAGGCCCGTATTGGCCCCGGTGACGATCGCGGTCCGGCCGCACAAGTCGAAGCCCTTCAGCATCAGCGCAGATCCCCGGTCGCGACCATGTCCATGTCGGTATAGTCGACATTGTCGCCGCCCATGCCCCAGATGAAGGAATAGGCCCGCGTACCGACGCCCGAATGGATCGACCAGCCGGGCGAGAGGATCGCCTGCTCGTTGGCGACGACGAGATGGCGGGTCTCCTGCGGCTCGCCCATCAGGTGGAAGACGCGGGCGTCTGCGGGAACGTCGAAATAGAGATAGATCTCGCAGCGCCGGTCATGGGTGTGGGCCGGCATCGTGTTCCAGATGCTGCCCTCCTCCAGGGTGGTGACGCCCATCACCAGCTGGCAAGTCTCGCAGACGCCGGGGATGATGTACTGGCGGATGACGCGCTTGTTCGCCGTCGCCTGCTCGCCCAGGGCGATCGTCTTGGCGTCGGCCTCGCGGATCACCTTGTTCGGATGCACGGCATGGGCCGGGGTCGAGAGCAGGTAGAACTTTGCCGGGCTCGCGGCATCGTCGCTGCTGAAGACGACCTCGCCGGCTTCCTTGCCGACATAGAGAGCGTCGCGCTTGGCGAGCGCGTGGTCCTTGCCGCCGACCGAGACCTTGCCCGGGCCGCCGACGTTGACGATGCCGAGCTCGCGCCGCCTGAGGAAGGCATCGGTGCCGATCGCCTTCGGCGTCGGCAAGACGATGGCCCTGTCTGTCGGCATGGCGCCGCCGACGATGACGCGGTCGAGATGGCTGTAGGTCAGCTTCACCTCGCCGGCCGCAAACAGCGTCTCGATCAGGAAGTGGCGCCTGAGTTCCGCCGTATCGAAGTCCTTGACGGCCTCGGGATGGGAAACCTGGCGAATATCGATGGTCATGATCGGTCCTTCAGTGGAACAGCCGCGGCAGCCAGAGCGACAGGCCGGGCAGATAGGTGACGAGCAGGAGCACGGCGACGCTGGCGCCGTAGAACGGCCAGATCGTGCGCATGGACTCGCCGATGGAGATGCGGCCGATGGCGCAGGCGACGAACTGCACCGACCCCACCGGCGGCGTGTTGAGGCCGATGCCGGCGTTGAGGATCAGGATAACGCCGAAATGCACCGGGTCGACGCCGAAGGCCTTCAC
Source organism: Allobosea sp. 67-29 (assembly GCF_001898115.1). GTDB lineage: Bacteria > Pseudomonadota > Alphaproteobacteria > Rhizobiales > Beijerinckiaceae > Allobosea. The sequence continues at coordinate 638,495 of NZ_MKSQ01000026.1, forward strand.
CACCGGCAGGAAGATCGGCGTGCAGATGATGATCATCGGCGCCATGTCCATGAAGGTGCCGAGCACCAGCAGGATCAGGTTGATCATCAGCAGGATGACGATGGGATTGTCGGAGACCGCCTTCATCGCGGCGATCGTCGCCTGCGGCACCTGCAGGAAGGCCATCAGCCAGCCGAAGGCGCCGGCCGCCCCGATGACGAGCAGCACCATCGCCGTGGTGCGCACGGCACCCAGCGTCGCCTCGACGAAACCGCTCCAGCTCAGCTGGCGGTAGACGAAGACGGTCACGAGCAGTGCATAGACGACCGCGACGCAGGACGATTCCGTCGCGGTGAAGATACCGGAACGCACGCCGCCGAAGATGATGCCGATCAGCAGGATGCCGGGCAGCGCCAGCACCGCGTAGCGCCCGACCGTGGCAAAGCCGGGAAAAGGCTCGCGCGGATAGCCGCGCCGCACCGCGACGGCCCAGGCCGCGACCATCAGGGCGGCGCAGAGCATCAGGCCCGGTACGATGCCGGCGGTGAACAGGTCGGCGATGGAGAGATTGCCGCCGGCGGCAAGCGAATAGATGATCATGTTGTGCGAGGGCGGGATCATCAGGGCGATGATCGCCGCATTGGCCGTGACGTTGACGGCATAGTCGGCATCGTAGCCGCGCTTCTTCATCTGCGGGATCATCAGCCCGCCGACCGCCGAGGCATCCGCCACCGCCGAGCCGGAGATGCCGCCGAACAGCGTCGAGGTCACGACGTTGACCTGGCCCAGCCCGCCGCGCAGATGGCCGACGAGGCTCGCCGCCATCTGGATCAGACGCTCGGCGATGCCGCCGCGGATCATCAGGTCGCCGGCATAGATGAAGAACGGGATCGCCATCATGGCGAAGGCGTTCATGCCCGAATTCATCTGCTGGAAGACGACGACCGGCGGCAGGCCCATGGAGGCGACCGTCGCCAGAGAGGCGAGGCCCAGGCAGAAGGCCACGGGGACGCCGATCAGCAGCAGCACCGAGAAGACGCCGAAAAGGATCCAGAGCTCCATCTCTCAGGCCTCCTGGCTTTCGCCGAAATGGACGAAGCCGAGCGGCGCCTGCTGCTCGCCGGTGACGAAGAGCAGCAGCTTCTCCAGCGCAAACAGGGCGATCAACGCGCCGCCCACCGCGATCGGCACGTAGTCCCAGCCGCGCGAGATGCCGATGATCGGCATCCGGTCGCTCCAGGTGCCGGCGGCAAGCTGCCAGCCATAGCCCAGCATCGCCAGGCCGAAGGCGCAGACCAGCCCCTCGCCCAGCACGATCAGCACGGCGCGAAGCGGCGGCGGCGAGAGCACCAGCCCGACCTCGAAGCCGAGATGATCGCTTTCGCGCACGCCGACGGCGGCGCCGAGCAGGATGAACCAGGACATCAGGAACAGCGACCCGGCCTCGACCCAGATCGGCGTGTCGTTGAGCACGTAGCGGCCGAACACGCCCCAGGCGACCATCGCGGTCATCAGGACGAGGCCGGCACCGGCGGCGATCAGTGCGAACAGGCTGAGCTTGGCGTCGAGGCGGGTCAGGAAGGCGGTGAAGGCGCGCATGAAATATGCCCAGGCTGGCGAGGGGCCGGAAGCGGGGCCGCCGTCAGGGGCGGCCCGCCGAGCGAGGCTCAGTTCACCGCCTGGATCGCGGCGACCATCTCCTTCAGCTTCGGATCGGTGACGAACTTGTCGTAGACCGGCTTCATCGCGTCGATGAAGGGCTTCTTGTCGACGGTGTTGATCTGGGCGCCGCCGGCCTTGACCTTGGCCTCGGACGCCTTCTCGCGGGCATCCCAGAGCTTGCGCATCGTCAGCACCGATTCCTTGGCCGCGGCCTTGATCAGCGCCTGGTCGGCGGCGTTGAACTTGTCGAAGCTCTTCTTCGACATCACCAGCGCCTCCGGCGACAGCGAGTGCTCCGTCACCGAATAGAACTTCGCCACCTCGAAATGGCGGGTGGATTCGTAGGACGGCCAGTTGTTCTCGGCCCCGTCGATGACGCCGGTCTGGAGCGCCGAATAGACCTCGCCGAACGGCATCGGCGTGGCGTTGGCGCCGAGCGCCGAGACCAGCGCGACGAACATGTCGGATTGCTGGACGCGGATCTTCATGCCCTTCATGTCGGCAGGGCTGCTGATCGGGCGCTTGGAATTGTAGAAGGAGCGCGATCCGGAATCGTAGAAGGCGAGGCCGATCAGCTCGTGCTTCTCGAACTCCTTCAGCAGATTGTCGCCGATGGCTCCGTCCATCACCTTCCGCATGTGGTCGACCGAGCGGAAGATGAAGGGCAGCGACGGGATGTTCGTCGCCGGGATCAGGTTGTTGAACGGCGCCATGTTGATGCGGTTGATGTCGATGACGCCGAAGCGGGTCTGGTCGATCGTGTCCTTCTCCTGGCCGAGCTGTGCGGAGTGGAAGACGTTGATCTTGATGCGGCCCTGGCTGCGCTCCTCGAGCAGCTTGCCGAGATGGCGGACAGCCTCGACCGTCGGATAGTCGGTCGGATGGATGTCGGCGGCCCGCAGCGTCACGCTCTGGGCGCGGGCCGAGGACGAGGCGGTGGCCGAGACCGCCAGCGCGGCCGCGCCGGCAAGCAGGGTACGACGTGCAATCATGATCTTTCCTCCCTGAAGAGACCCGTTTTCGGGCCGGATTTTTTGTTTGTCGCGGCGCAAGCCCCCGCTAGCGCGCCGGTTCTCTCGCGACCAACCGGACGGACAGCGGCGGAGCCCCGGCGCAGACGGCCTCCGCGCCTTGGCCGATGGCGATCGGATGGACGCCGGTCGTCGCGCCGGCGGAGACGACCTCGCCTTTCGCGAGGCCGCGGCCGCGGCCGGCGAGATGGTTGACGAGGAACAGCAGGGCGTCGAGCGGGCCGCCGTTCGGGCCGTGGCTGCGCCCGCGCCCCGCGACCTCGCCATCGATCAGCATGGCCGTCTCGATATCCGACAGCCCCTGCGCAATGGCGAGCGGTGCGCCGAGCGCGATCGCCGTGTTGTTGCCGAAGTCGGAAACGATGGCAGGCGGGCCGATCTCGTTGATGCTCGGCAGGGGCGAGCCGGCGATCTCCATCGCCACGCGCACCTCGCCGACGAAGGGGACGAGCTCATCCCGGGTCCAGGGCCGCGTGCGCGGCGGCAGATCGGCGCCCATCACGATGCCGATCTCGGTCTCGACCGCGATGAAGCCGCCGTCGATGACGGCGACCTCGCCGACCGTGCCGGGAGTCACGGGCACGACGCCGCCCGCGAAGGCCGGCCCCGCCATCCGCGCCGCACCGAAGCGCTGGCGCAGGTCGGGATGGATCGCGGCCACCTTCCAGCCGCGCACCGGTTCGGGCCAGAGCGCGATCGCGGCCTCCTGAACCGCATAGGCTTGCGCCAGGTCGGTGGGCAAATCGCCGGGAAATGCCGAAAGAGGCCGTGCGCTGCGGCGCGCTTCGTGAAAGGATCGGGCGATCGTCGCAGCGGTCATACTTTTGGATACCATGATCGACACTGGTATGGTAGATTATCCCATGCGACGTCGATTGCAAGCGCTTTGGAGAAGGCCGCGTGAGCTTTGCTGAAGGTCAGACCGGGTCGAGCGCCAACCGGCTGGAGAAGGAACTCCTGCGGGCGATCGTGGCGCTGGAGCTCAAGCCCGGCACGCGGCTCTCCGAGCAGGAGATCGCCAGCCGCTACGGCGTCTCGCGGCAGCCGGTCCGCGAAGCCCTGATCGCTCTCAGCCAGCAGAGGTTCGTCGAGATCCTGCCGCAGCGCGGCACGATCGTGGTCAAAATCTCCGTCCAGAAGATGATGGAGGCGCGCTTCCTGCGCGAGGCGATCGAGAGTGCCGTCGTCCGGCGCGCCTGCGGCAGCTTCATCGTCACCAGCCGCCAGATCATCGACAACTGCCTGGAGGCGCAGCAGCGCGCCGTCGACAAGGGCGACCATGCCGGCTTCCAGCGCTTCGACGAGCGTTTTCACATGGCGCTGGCCGAAGGCGCCGGCTGCCCCATGGCCTGGACGCTCGTCGCCAACCTCAAGGCGCATATGGACCGGGCCTGCCATCTCAGCCTGCAGAGCCCCAACGCCATGGCCGCCCTGGTCACGCAGCATCAGGCGATCGTCGCCGCGATCGACGGCCGCGATCCCGAGGCCGCGGAGGCCGCGATGCGGCATCACCTCAACGAATTGCTGCGGGCGTTGCCCGAGATCGAGCATCTCCATCCCGATCTCTTCGAATAGACGTCCCGCGACTGCGCCCGCGAAACCACTCGCGCCACGGGATGGCGGCCCGGGCGACCTTGCGTCTCGCCGGCATGGCGCGGCCCTGTCTCAGGCATGCACCGCGCCCGCCGGCAGCGGGTCTCTCGGCCATGGGGCTTGAGTGCGTGGCCGGACCCTGCAAAGAAGGCTCCGGCAGCGGGCCGCGGAACGGCGGCCCGTTCATGACGAGGCCCGGCCATGACACGATGCCCTTCCGTTGCGACCGCCCTCGCCGCCGCGCTGCTGCTTGCCGGTTGCGCCGGCGATGTGAAGGGGACGCTGGTGCCCGTCGCGGCGGTTCCCGCCGATACGACCAAGGCTTCGATGCTCGTCGTGACCACGCGGGCGCCCGACCAGGATCCCGGCGTGCTCTTCTCCGGCGAGCGCGGCCGGATGTCCTTCGCCGAGATCGTGGTGTCGCTGCCGCCGGACGCGCGCCGCAAGACCGGAGAGGTGCAATGGCCGAGCCGGCTGCCGGGCAATCCCGAGACGGATTTCGTCGCCGCCAAGGTCGAGAAGCTCGACCGCAACCAGGCCGTGACGCTGTTTCACAAGGCGGTGCAGAAGGTGCCCAAGCGGCGCGTCCTCGTCTTCATCCACGGCTTCAACAACCGCTTCGAGGATGCGGTCTACCGCTTTGCCCAGATCGTCCATGATTCCCGCGCGGATGTCGTGCCGGTGCTCTTCACCTGGCCTTCCCGCGGCTCGATCTTCGCCTATGGCTACGATCGCGAGAGCGGCAACTACTCCCGTGACGCGCTGGAGAACCTGCTGCAGACGCTGGCGCGCGACCCGGCCGTCGGCGAGGTTTCGATCCTGGCTCATTCCATGGGCAACTGGGTGACGCTGGAGGCGCTGCGCCAGATGGCGATCCGCAACGGCAGCATCCCCCCGAAGATCGCCAATGCGATGCTCGCCGCGCCGGATGTCGACATCGACGTCTTCCGCAAGCAGGTGGCGGACATGACCGGCCGGCGCCCGCGCTTCACGATCTTCGTTTCGCAGGACGATCGCGCTCTGGCGGTCTCCCGCCGCGTCTGGGGCAGCACCGCCCGGCTCGGCGCGATCGACCCGGACGCCGAGCCCTACCGCAGCGAGCTGGGCAAGTCCGGCATCACGGTCCTGAACCTGACCAAGCTGCAGACCGGAGACCGGCTGAACCACGGCAAGTTCGCCGAGAGCCCCGAGGTCGTCCAGCTGATCGGTTCACGCCTGATCGAGGGCCAGCCGATCACCGATTCCCGGATCGGCCTGGGCGACCGGCTGATCCAGGTCACGGCCGGCGCCGCGACCGCGGTCGGTACCGCCGCGGGCCTTGCCGTCTCCGCCCCGCTCGCAGTCGTCGATCCGGCGACGCGCCGGGGCATCGCCGGCCATGCAGAGGAATTCGGCCAGTCGCTTCGCAGCGCTTCGGATGCCATCGTGGCCGAATGACCGGGTGAGAATGCCATGAGCCAATTGCTGCGCACGCGCCCGGCGACGACCGAGGCGATGCTTGCCGTGTTCGACGACCGCGCGACGCTGCGGCACGCGCTCGCCTTCGAGGCGGAGCTGGCACGCGCCGAAGCGGCCGAGGGGCTGATCGGCGCCCCCGAAGCGGAAGCCATCGCGGATCTCTGCGCGACGATCGTCATCGAGCCGGCTGCGCTCGCAGCCGAGGCGGCGCTGGCCGGCACGCTCGCCATCCCGCTCGTGGCGCGGCTGCGCAAGGCGCTGCCAAAGGCTGCGGCAAAGGCCCTGCACAAGGGCGCCACCAGCCAGGACGTCGCCGATGTCGTCCTCGTCCGGCAGATCCAGGAAGGCCACGCGCTCTTGTCCGCCGATCTGGCGCGGGTCCTGGCGACCTTGGACGCTCTGGCGCGCCGCCACGCGGCGAGGCCCGCCATCGGCCGCACGCTGCTGCAGGATGCGCTGCCGATCGGCTTCGGCCTGCGCATCGCCCATTGGCAGGCCGGGGTCGCCGATGCGGCCGGGCGGCTGCTGCGCGAGGTCGAGACCGGCGCTGTCCTCCAGTTCGGCGGCGCCGCCGGCACCCGCGCCGGCCTTGCCGGCCGCGGCGCGCCTGTCGCCGCCCGCCTCGCTGCCGCACTGCACCTCGCGGACGCCGCTCCGTGGCAGGCGCGGCGCGGGGCCGTGGCCGGGATCGCGGCAGCGCTGGCGATCGTGATCGGCGCGCTCGGGAAGATGGCCCGCGACGTCTCCCTGCTGGCGCAGAACGGCGTCGGCGAGGCGCGCGAGCCGGCGGTTCCCGGCCGCGGCGGTTCCTCCGCCATGGCACATAAGCGCAACCCCACCGGCTGCCAGATCGCGCTCTCCGCCTGCCAGCGTGCGCCCGGTCTCGTGGCCGGCATCCTCGCCGGCCTGCCGGCCGAGGAGGAGCGTGGCCTCGGCGGCTGGCAAGCCGAGGGCCCCGCCATCGCCGACCTGTTCCTGCTGGCTGCCGGCGCCGCCGACGCCATGGCGGGCGTCGCGGAAGGGCTCGAGATCGACGAGGCTGCGATCGCCTGCAATCTCGAGGCCGCCGGGCTGGGCGTCGACATCGGCGAGAGCGCCGCGCTGGTCGAGGCCCTGCTGGACACCGGAAGGCGAAAGCCTTCGCCCGGCTAGGCCCTGGCGCGATAATCGGAAGGCGAGAGCCCGGCCCGCTTGGCGAAGAAGCGCGAGAAATAGGCCGGGTCGGAGAAACCCAGGCGGAACGAGATCTGCGCGATCGTCAGCGAGGTGTAGACGAGATCGCGGCGCGCCTCGATCATCAGCCGGTCCTGCAGCACGCGCGCGGCCGAATGGCCGAGCACCTGGCGGCAGCTGCGCGACAGATGCGGAACCGACACGCCGAGCGCCCGGGCGTGCTCCGTCAGCTGTTCATGGCTTTGAAACCGCGTCTCGACCCGTTCGATGAAGCGGCGCACCAGCCCCGCGCGCCCGTCCTTCGCCGGCTCGCCGCTGGCCCGCAGGCCGCGGGCCGCGCGCGAGAACCAGGACGCGATCAGGTCGGCATAGGCGGCAAGCGCGAATTCGCGGTTCGCCCGATTGGCACCGAACTCGCTCATCGCGAGCCGCATCAGCGTCGCCAGCGCCTGCAGCTGCGCCTCGTCGGGCGCGGCCTGCAACAGCGCCGGGGCGCCGAGCAGCGAGCGCGCCTCCGGCTCGGCGTCGAACAGGCGCTTCAGCGAGGTTTCGGCGACGCTGGCGACGAACCCCTCGGTGCCGACGATGAAATGGAATTCGTGGATCGTCGCTGGCGGCAGCAGCAGCGCCGAGCCCGGAGCCAGGGGATGGTCGCGGCCATCGATGCGGGTCTGGCCGCCTCCGCCGACGATCAGGAAGAACTGGAAGAGCTGGTGGTGGAAATGCGGCTGGATGGTCCAGCCGTGCAGGGCGCTGCGCGCGACGATCGGTTCGATATGCAGTGCGTCGGGGAAGCGGTCGGTCAGGCGCTCGCCATAGAGCCAGTAAGCGGGAACGGAGGTGGCAGGCATCGGCCCTCGCGATCGATTTGTCCAAGACACTGCGCGAATCCTCCATTCCGTCAAGCGTCGGCACGGCGCATAGCTTGCGCAGAAAGATCGGCCGAAGACCGATCGTGCTGCGGGAGGAATGCGGCAATGCGCACGCAGGTTGCCATTATCGGCGCCGGCCCGGCCGGGCTGCTGCTGGGCCAGCTCCTGTCGCGAGCGGGGATCGATAATGTCATCCTCGAACGTCGCAGCCTCGACTACGTCCTTTCCCGCATCCGCGCCGGCGTGCTCGAGCAGGGCATGGTCGACCTTCTGCACGAGGCCGGCGTCGCCGCGCGCCTCGACCGGGAAGGTCAGGTGCATGACGGCGTCAATCTCGCTTTCGACGGCATGCTGCACCGCATCGACCTGAAGCATCTGACCGGCGGCAAGACGGTCACCGTCTACGGCCAGACGGAGGTCACGCAGGATCTCGCGGAAGCCCGCCGCGCGCTCGGCCGCCCTACCGTCTACGAGGCGCAGGAGGTCGCGCTGCACGACATCGGTACCGCCGCGCCGCGGATCACCTTCGAGACGCAGGGCGAAATCCGGGAGCTGCATTGCGACTTCATCGCCGGCTGCGACGGCTATCACGGCGTCTCGCGCCGCTCGGTTCCCGTGTCGGGGATCAGCAGCTTCGAGCGCGTCTACCCCTTCGGCTGGCTCGGCCTGCTGGTCGATCGCCCGCCGGCCGCGCACGAGCTGGTCTATGCGCGGCACGAGCGCGGCTTCGCGCTCTGCTCGATGCGCTCGGCCGAACGCAGCCGCTACTATGTCCAGGTGCCCCTGGAGGAGCGTGTCGAGAACTGGTCGGACGAGGCCTTCTACGACGAACTGCGCCGCCGGCTTCCCGCGGAAGTGGCCGATGCGGTGCAGACCGGCCCCTCGCTGGAGAAGAGCATCGCGCCGCTGCGCAGCTTCGTCGCCGAGCCGATGCGCTTCGGCCGGCTGTTCCTCGCCGGGGACGCCGCCCATATCGTGCCGCCGACAGGCGCCAAGGGCCTCAATCTCGCCGCTAGCGACGTGCGCTATCTGTTCGACGCCTTGCGCGAGCACTATCAGGAAGGTTCCGATGCCGGGATCGAGGCCTATTCCGCCCGCGCCCTCGCCCGCATCTGGAAGGCTGAGCGCTTCTCCTGGTGGATGACGGGGCTCCTGCACCGCTTCCCCGAGCGCAGCGCCTTCGAGGAACGCATGCAGCATGCCGAGCTCGATTATCTCGTCCAGTCGCCGGCGGCCTCCGCCGCCATGGCCGAGAACTATGTCGGGTTGCCATATTAGGGCGAAGCGGGCATTGCGCCTGTCGAAGCTCTTCGAGAGCGCGCAAACCGGCCGGACGAGGCAAGAGAGCCAGGACGCGACACAGACCTCAGGGAACGGAACGGGAGGACGCAGATGATCGACAGGCGCAGTTTCAGCAGGTTGCTTTCGCTCGGCGCGCTCGCGCTGGCGAGCGGGCTCGGACTCGGCGGCGCGGCCGCGGCCGACACGGTCAAGGTCGGCATCATCGGGCCCTTCTCCGGCCCCTTCGCCCTGCAGGGCAAGAATTTCCAGGCGGGCGTCGAAGCCTGGCTGGCGCAGAACGGCAAGTCGGTCGACGGACACGACATCGAGATCGTCTATCGCGACCTGCCGACCGCCAACCCGCAGCAATCCCGCGCTCTGGCGCAGGAGCTGATCGTCCGCGACAAGGTGCAGTATCTCGGCGGCGTCTACTTCACCCCCGACGCGATGGCGATCACGCCGTTGCTGAAGCAGGGCAATGTCCCGCTGGTGATCTTCAACGCCGCGACCTCGGCGATCATGACCTCCTCGCCGCTGGTGGTGCGCACCTCCTTCACCACCGCCCAGACCACGACCCCGCTGGGCAAGGCGGCAGTCGACCGTGGCGTGAAGAAGTTCGTCTCGGTCGTCAGCGACTACGGGCCGGGCGTCGATGCCGAGGCTGCCTTCAAGAAGGCCATCACGGCAGCCGGCGGGGAGGTCGTCGAATCGATCCGCATGCCGCTTAACACCACCGAGTTCAGCCCGATCATGCAGCGCGTCCGCGACGCCGGCGCCCAGGGCGTCTTCGCGTTCCTGCCGTCGGGCCCGCCGACGCTCGGCTTCGTCAAATCCTTCAACGACACCGGCTTGAAGCAGTCCGGCGTGAAGCTCTTCGCCACCGGCGATCTGACGCAGGAGTCGGATCTGCCGGCGCTCGGCGAGGCGGCCTCCGGCATGATCACCTCCTTCCACTACGCCGTCTCGCACGATTCCGACGTCAATCGGAAATTCGTCGCCGCGGCGGAGAAGGCCCTGGGCGATCCGGCCCAGCTTTCATTCCCGGCGGTCGGCGCCTATGACGGCATGCATGTGATCGCCAGGATGATCGCTGCGACCGGCGGCAAGCAGGACGCCGAGAAGGCGGTCGAGGCGGTGAAGGGCCTCGCCTGGGAAAGCCCGCGCGGCCCTGTGAAGATCGACCCCGAGACCCGTCACATCACCGAGACGATCTATCTGCGCGAGGTCGCCAAGGACGCGAAGGGACACTGGATCAACAAGGAGATCCAGCGCTTCCCCGAGCAGAAGGACCCGGGGCTGGCCAAATAGCCCGCCCGCCCCGTCCACAAGCGCCGGCGAGGGCGCAGCCCGTGCCCTCGCCCCTGTCCCGCTCGCGTCCGACGAGGCCAGCATCCGCATGCAGACCGCGCTGAGCATCGCCCTCGACGCCCTCGCCTACGGCATGGCGCTGTTCATCATCTGCATCGGCCTGTCGCTGACCATGGGCCTGATGCGGTTGGTCAACCTGGCCCATGGCGCCTTCGCCATGATCGGCGGCTACATCGCGTCCTATGCGGCCCGCGACCTCGGCCTCGGATACGCCGTCGGCATCGTCCTCGCCGTCGCCGGCACCATCCTCATCGCCATTCCGCTCGAGCGCCTGCTTTTCCGGCGGATCTACGACCGCAGCGAGCTCTCGCAGGTGCTGATGACGATCGGCATCACCTTCTGCGTCATCGGCATCACCAACTACTTCTTCGGCCCGACGCTGAAGACGATCCCGCTCCCGGCCGAATTGGCGCAGCCGGTCGATCTCGGCTTCCGCAGCATCGCCGGCCATCGGCTCTTCGTGATCGCGAGCGGGCTCGTCGTGGCGGGAGGCCTCTGGTTCCTGATCGAGCGCACCGGCTTCGGCATCAATCTGCGCGCCGCGGTCGAGAACGCGCCGATGGCACGCGCGCTCGGCGTGCGCACCGAATGGATCTATGCCGCCAGCTTCGCTCTCGCCATCGGTCTTGCCGCCTTCGGCGGCGCCGTCGGTGCCGAGTTCCTGCCGATCGAGCCGTATTATGCGCTGCGCTACATGGTGACCTTCCTCGTCGTCGTCTCCGTCGGCGGAGCCGGCTCGATCCCCGGTGCGCTGGCCGCCTGCATCCTGCTCGGCGCCATCGACGTGACCGCGCGCTATCTCGTGCCCGATTTCGGTAATTTCTTCTTCTATCTGGCCGTGATCCTCATCGTCTGCCTGTTTCCGCGCGGCTTGCTGGGACGGGCGCAATGACGCGGCAGGCTCCCGATTCCGCGGCCGCTGCCCGGCCCATGCGCAGTCTCGGCCGCGACAGCGTCGGTGTCGCTCTGGTCGCCATCGCCGGCCTCGCCGGCTACTGGCTTTTCCCCGACAACCTGTCCTTCCTGACCCGGATGATCTCGGTCGCGCTGCTCGTGCTCTCGCTCGACCTCGTCGTCGGCTATTGCGGCATCGCCTCCCTGGGGCAGGCGGCGCTCTACGGCGCCGGCGCCTACGCGGCCGGCATCGCCTGCCTCGCCGGCGTGACCGAGCCCTTCCTGCTGATCCTGATCGGCGCGGCCGCCGGCGGCGTGACCGGCCTGCTCATGGGCACTATCATGCTGCGGGCTCATGGCCTGCCGCAGCTCGTGCTCTCGATCGCCATCGTCCAGCTCCTGCACGAGGCCGCCAACAAGGCCTATTCCGTGACTGGTGGCAGCGACGGCCTCTCCGGCATGGCCCCGGCTCCGCTCTTCGGCATCTTCGAGTTCGATCTCTGGGGGCGGACGGCCTATCTCTTCGGGCTGGCCCTGCTCGTCATCGTCTTCGTCGCCCTGAAGCTGCTCGTCCGTTCGCCCTTCGGCATGGTCTGCCGCGGACTGAAGCAGGACCCGCTGCGGGTGAGCGCGCTCGGCATCTCGGCCTTCCCCGTGCTGCTCAGGATGTTTTTGATTTCGGGAGCGGTCGCCGGCACGGGCGGAGCGCTCGGCGCGATCGCGACGCAGGTGGTCGGGCTGGACAGCGTGAGCTTCGAATTGTCGGCCAATGCGCTGGTCATGCTGGTGCTCGGCGGGCTCGGCAATCTCTACGGCGCGCTGATCGGCACGGTCGTCTTCATGGCGGTCGAGCATATCGTCGCCGCATTCAACCCGTTCCACTGGCTGACGCTGGTCGGCGGCCTGCTGGTCGCCATCGTGCTCTTCGCCCCGCGCGGGCTTTCCGGCTCGATCGACGAGGCTGCCCGCATCCTGATGCGCGGCAAGAGGAGGACGGCGCCGTGAACGCGGTCTTCGAAGTCGCCCATCTCTCGAAATCCTTCGGCGGGCTGCGGGTCAATCACGACGTCTCCATCGCCATGGCGGCGGGCGAGCGCCTGGCGCTGATCGGCCCGAACGGTGCCGGAAAGACCACTTTCGTCAACCTCGTCACCGGGCGCATTCCGCCCAGCGCCGGCTCGGTGCGCCTCGCAGGCGAGGACATCACCTCGCTCGGCGCGGTCGCGCGCGTACGGCGCGGCCTGGTCCGCACCTTTCAGGTCACCCGGCTGTTCCCGGACATGACGCCGGAAGAGCATGTCGTCATGGCGATCCTGCAGCGGCAGGGCCGCGCAACGCGCATTCTCGCGCGCTTCCACGGCGACGGCGCCGCTTCCGACGAAGCCGCCGGCATCCTCGCAACGCTCAGCCTCACCGCCATCGCCCGCCGCAAGGTCGCCGAGATCGCCTATGGCCAGCAACGTCTGCTCGAAATCGCCATCGCGATGGCGCAGCGCCCGAAGGTCCTCCTCCTCGACGAGCCCGCGGCCGGCGTGCCGTCCTCCGACACGCCCCTGATCGAGCGGGCCCTGGAGCGCCTGCCGGCCTCCCTCGCCGTGCTGATGATCGAGCACGACATGGACCTCGTCTTCCGCTTTGCGAAGCGCGTCGTCGTGCTCGCCGCCGGCGAGCTGATCTTCCAGGGACTGCCCGCCGACGTCGCGCGGGACGACAGGGTCCGGGAAGCCTATCTCGGGAGCTATGCCCATGCCGGCGGCTGACCTCGATGTCCGCGGCCTGAGCGCCGGCTACGGCCGGACGCATGTGCTGGAGGACGTCTCCTTCTCCGTGCCGGCCGGCGGGCGCCTCTCCATCCTCGGCCGCAACGGCATGGGCAAGACCACGCTGATGGCGACACTGATGGGGCTGACCCGTCTCTATGCCGGCAGCATCGGCCTCGGCGGGCAGGACGTGACGGCCCTGCGCACCACGGGGCGGGCGCTGCGCGGCATCGGTCTCGTCCCGCAGACCCGCGAGATCTTCAAGAGCCTCACCGTCGAGGAAAATCTCTTCGTCGGGCTGAAGGGCCGTCCTCGATCGGCGATCGACGAATCCTATGCGCTTTTTCCCCGCCTCGCCGAGCGGCGCCGCAATCTCGGCTCGCAGCTGTCAGGCGGCGAGCAGCAGATGCTGGCCACCGCCCGCACCATTCTCGGCCAGCCCTCGGTCCTGCTGCTCGACGAGCCGCTGGAGGGCCTCGCCCCCGTGATCTGCGACATGCTGATGGAGGCCTTCACCCGGCTGGCCGCGAGCGGGGCGATGACGATCCTTTTCGTCGAGCAGCGGCTGGAGAGCGCGCTGGGCTTCGCGCAGGACGTCATCATCCTCGAACGCGGGCGGATCGTCTGGTCGGGAACATCCGCGGCGCTGCGGGCCGATGGCGACGTGCTGGAGCGCTACATCGGCGTCGGGGGGCTGCACTGAGCCGCTCGCGGCTCAGATGCTGAACCGCGCGCCAGCCCGCGCCAGCCCGCCCGAGATCGCGACGGGCGTGCCATCCGCCCGCCAGCAGGCGGCGCCGGCCATGGTGCCGTCCTCGTCGAAGGAAATGGCGTTCATGCCGCCGGCGATCCGGGGCGAGCGCACGATCCTGTGCCCGCGCGAGGCGAGTTCCCGCGCCACGGCCTCGGGGATAGCCTCCTCCAGTTCCAGCACCCCGCCCTCGGTCCAGACGCGGGGTGCCTCGACCGCCTCCTGCAGACTCATGCGATGGTCGATCAGGTTGACGATCGCCTGCAGGGCGGAGGGGAAGATGCGCAGCGCGCCGGGCAGGCCCAGCGCATAGCGGATCCGATCCCCCTTCAGCACCATCATCGGCGCCATCGAAGTGAAGACGCGCTTGCCCGGCGCGATCGACAGCGCCCGGCCGGGATGCGGATCGAAGTTGAACATGTAGTTGTTGGCGATCATGCCCGTGCCCGGGATCTGCACGCAGGCGCCGAACAGCCCGTTGATCGTCTGCGTCGCGCTGACGACGTTGCCGTCGGCATCGGCCACGGTGACATGGGTGGTGTCGGCCGATTCCCCGCCCGAGAGTCCCGCCGCCCAGCTTCGCGCCCGGTTCATCTCGATCAGCGCGCGCCGCTCGGCGGCATAGCGCTTGTCGATCAGCTTCTCGACGGGGACCTTGACGAAGGCCGGATCGGCCGTCGCGACGGCGCGGTCGGCGAAGGCGATCTTCAGCGCCTCCGCCAGCAGATGCACCGCGTCCGGCGAGCCGAAGCCGAGCGCGCCGATCTCGTAGCCTTCGAGGATGTTGAGCATCTGCGCGATATGCACGCCCGACGAGGAGGGCGGCGGCGGTCCGACGATCTCGTAGCCGCGATAGCTCCCCCTGATCGGCTCGCGCGTCTCGGTCCGGTAGCCGGCGAGGTCATCCTGCCCGATGAGGCCGCCATGTGTCGCCATGCAGCCGGTCAGCGCGGTTCCGAGCGCCCCGTCATAGAGCGCCCCGGGGCCTTGCTGCGCGATCAGCCGCAAGCTCTCCGCATAAGCGCCCTGAACCAGCTTCGCGCCGGGCTTGAGCGGGGTTCCGCCGGGCAGCAGCATCGCCGCGAGACCGGGGTCACGAGCGAGGTCGGCCGCATTGTCGCCGATGCAGTTCGAAAGATAGGGCGTGACCGTGAAGCCCCGCGCGGCAAGCGCGATCGCCGGCTGCAGCACGTCCGCCAGCGGCAGGCTGCCGAAGCGCTCCAGCGCCTCGCACCAGCCCTTGAGCGCGCCCGGCACCGCTACCGCCTTCGCGCCGACGACGTTCTCGCGATCGCGGGTGTCGCGCTGCTTGCCGATCTCGTCGGAGAGGCAGTCATACATGTCCGGCGCGGCGCGGCCGGGAGCCGTGGAGAGATTGTCGATGATGCGGTGGCTGCCGTCGGCGAGCCGGATATGGCTCAAGCCGCCGCCGAGGACGCCGACCATCATCGGCTCCGCCACCGTCAGCGCGAAGAGCGCAGCAACCGCCGCATCGATGGCGTTGCCGCCGGCGAGCAGCATCTGGGAGCCCGCGGCCGAAGCGAGCGGGTGGTTGGTGACGACCATGCCGCGCGAGCCGCTGGCGGGCCTCTTCTCGCAGGCGAATTCGGCGACGCGGCGGATGGCGGGAGCATTCATGTCCTGCACTTGAGCGCGAGCGAGGCCCCAGGTCCAGCCGGCTTGTCGCGGGACGGCGCGTGCGTCTGCCGCATGACAAACTTTCGTTGGATCGCGCCTCCCGCCTCCGCCGGAAGATTGCGCCGGCCGCCGATCCGGATATCACGGAGGGCAAGCTGCAAGACGCCCCGCAGGGCGTGCAGGGTCCGAGGACGTCCATGAGCGCAGAGAAGCGCGCTGCCAGATCCGGCAGGCAGCCGGCCATGCCATCCGAGCGAGCGCAGCCGGACGGTGCCAACGCTCCCTTCGGCTATGTGCTGGAGGAGCAATACGGCTTCCTGCTCCGGCGTGCCCAGCAGCGCTATCTGCCGCTCTTCCAGGAGATGATGGGGCCCGGCGGGCCGACGCCGACGCAGTTCGCGGCGCTGTGCAGGCTCGCCGGCGGCGCCGAGATATCGCAGAACCATCTGGGCCGCCTCACCGCGATGGACCCGGCGACGATCAAGGGCGTGATCGGCCGCCTCGCCGAACGCGGGCTGGTCGAGCGCCTGCCGGACCCGAACGACCAGCGCCGCCTGCTGATCCGGCTGACCGCAGCAGGGCACGCCGCCATGCCGGATCTGTTCGCCCGCGCGAAGGCCATCACCATCGCGGCGCTCGAGCCGCTCTCCCCCGAGGAGGCGAAGACGATCGTCGCCTTGCTCACCCGGATGAGCTGAGCCGCCTCAGCTCGCCGCGCCCTGGTTCCCATGGATGGCACGCCAGATCGAGAGCGGCGTCGCCGGCATGTCGAGATGCGTCACGCCGTAGGGCGCAAGCGCGTCGACGATCGCGTTCATCACCGAGGGCAACGAACCGGCGCAGCCCGCCTCGCCGCAGCCCTTGGCCCCCACCCGGTTGGTGCTGGTCGGGACCCCCTGGCTGATGAAGGAGAAGAACGGCACATCCGCCGCGCGCGGCATCGCGTAGTCCATGTAGGAGCCGGTCCTGAGCTGGCCGTCCTCGTCATAGGAGGTCAGCTCGTAGATGGCCTGGCCGATGCCCTGCACGACTCCGCCATGGAGCTGGCCCTCCACGATCATCGGATTCACCAGCGTGCCGAAATCGTTGACCATCACATAGCTGGCGATCTCCACCTGCCCGGTCTCGGGATCGATCTCGATCTCGGCGACATGGCAGCCATTGGGATAGGCGGAGGGCGCAGCCTTGAAGACATGGTCGACATCCAGCGTCGCCGGCAACGCGTCCGGCAGCCCCTGCGCCGTCCGCAGGCGCGCCGCCAGCTCCATGATGCCGATGGCGCGGTCCGTCCCGGCAATGCTGAAGCGGCCGCCGGCGAACTCGATATCCGCGGCGCTTGCCTCGAGGAAATGCGCTGCGAGGAGCTTGCCCTTCTCGACCACCTTCTCGCTCGCCTCGATGATGGCCGAGCCGCTCGCCATGATCGACTTCGAGCCGCCGGTACCGCCGCCGGCGACCAGGCGGTCGCTGTCACCCTGCACCAGCCGGATCTTGTCGAAGGGCACGCCGAGCTGGCTGGTCAGCACCTGGGCGAAGGGCGTCCAGTGGCCCTGCCCGTAATCGAGCGTGCCCGTGACGATGGTGACGCTGCCGTCGGCCTCGAAATGGATGCCGCCCATCTCGTTGCTCGGCGGCGCCGTCACCTCGAGATAGCAACCGATGCCGCGGCCGCGCAGCTTGCCCGCCTTGCGGCTGGCGCGCTGCCGGGTCCGGTAGCCCTTCCAATCGGCCGCCTCCAGCGCGCGGGCGAAGAGCGCCGGGAAGTCGCCGCTGTCATAGAGCGTCCCGATCGGCGTCTTCCAGGGCAGGGCCTTGGCCGGTATCAGGTTGCGGCGGCGCAGCGCGGCACTGTCGATGCCCATCTCGCGGGCGGCCGTCTCGATCAGCCGCTCCATGAAGTAATTGCCCTCGGGGCGCCCGGCGCCCCGATAGGCCGCGATCGGCACCGTGTTGGTGACCGCGCAGCGGGTGCGCACCTCGACCAACGGCGTGCGATACATGCCGATGCTGTTCTTGCCGATGTTGAGCGTCGCCATCATCGGCCCGACCGGCGAGAGATAGCCGCCCATATTGCCGAAGCCGGTGAAGCGCGTCGCCAGGAAGCGGCCGCGCGCATCGAGCGCGAGCTCCGCCTCGAACACCATGTCGCGGCCGTGATGGTCCGACACGAAGCTCTCCGAGCGCTGGTCGGTCCATTTCACCGGCTTCTTCAGCAGCCGCGCCGCATGCAGCAGCGCAACATATTCCGGGAACACCGCCGATTTCATGCCGAAGGAGCCGCCGACATGGCCGGTGAGGAGCCTCATCCTGGCGTGAGGCACGCCCATCGCCGAGGCCAGGCTGTTGCGCATGCCGAACGCACCCTGGCTCGGCGCGTGAAGCGTGTAGCGGCCGCTCTTGCGGTCATAGGTGCCGATCGCGGCGCGCGGCTCGAGCGGGTTCACGACGATGCGGTTGTTGACGATGCGCAGGCGGGCGACATGGGCCGCCGCCGCGAAGGCGGCCGAGACCTTGGCGGAATCGCCGAACTGATAGTCGAGGATCAGGTTGCCGGGAACATCGTCGAAGAGCTCCGGCGCGCCGGGAGCCAGCGCTTCCTCGGCCGAGGTGACGGCGGGAAGGACCTCGATGTCGAGCGCGACCGCCTCGGCCGCCTCGCGAGCCTGGACCGCGCTGCGCGCCACCACCATGGCGACGGGGTCCCCGACATAGCGAACCTTGTCGGCCGTCAGCGCCCGCCGCAGCGGCCGCTTCATCGGCGACCCGTCCCGGTTCGCAATGTCGACATTGCAGGTCAGCGCGCCATAGCCCTGCCCCTCGAGATCGCCGGCCGTGTAGACTGCGACTACGCCCGGCATCTCGCGCGCCGCGACAACGTCGATGCCGCGAATCACACCGTGGGCATAGGGGCTGCGGACGAAGACGGCATGGAGTTGGCCGTCGAGCGAAAGGTCGTCGGTATAGCGGCCGTCGCCGCGCACGAGGGCCGCATCCTCGTTGCGGGGGAGTGACTGGCCGATTCCCGCCGGCTTCGTCGAAGGGCCGGGCGGGGACACGCGCATATTCATGAAAGGCTACCGCGATCGACAGTGAACGCGGCTACACTGCCGCAAAAGCGCGGCGCCCGCTGTGCGGATGCGGCATGGCCGCTACCCGCTCGCGGACAGGAGCACGCTCCGACGCGCCTTACTTTTCGGCGAAAGCCTTCTCGATCACATAGTCTCCGGCCTCGCCGTGATTGCCTTCCTGGAGGTCGCGTTCGGCGAAGATGGTCCTGAGGTCGGCGAGCATCTGCGGCGAGCCGCAGAGCATGAAGCGGTCCCCCCCGGCATCGAAACCCGGCTGGCCGATATCGGCATAGAGCTGGCCCGACGTGATCAGGTCGGTGATCCGGCCGCGGTTGCGGAAGGGCTCGCGCGTTACGGTGGGATAATAGACGAGCTGCCGGCGGATCATCTCGCCGAGGAACTCGTCCTGCGGCAGTTGCTGGGTGATGCGCTCGCCATAGGCGAGCTCCGAGACCTGGCGGCAGCCATGCACGAGCACGACCTTCTCGTAGCGCTCATAGGTCTCGGGGTCGCGGATCAGCGACAGGAAGGGCGCCAGCCCGGTGCCCGTGCCGAGCAGGAAGAGGCGCCTGCCGTCCTTGAGATTGTCGAGCACGAGCGTGCCCGTCGCCTTCTTGCCGACGATGATCGCATCCCCGACCTGGAGATTTTGCAGCCGCGAAGTCAGCGGCCCGTCCGGCACCTTGATGGAGAAGAATTCGAGGTTGTCGTCATAGTTCGTGCTGGCGACGCTATAGGCCCGGAGCAGCGGCTTGTCGCCGACCTTGAGCCCGATCATGGTGAACTGGCCGTTCTTGAAACGGAACGAGGTGTCGCGCGTCGTCGTGAAGCTGAACAGCGTATCCGTCCAGTGATGGACGCTGAGGACCTGCTCCTCGTAGAAATTGCTCATCGCATCGTCCTTCGCGGCTCGGT
This sequence comes from Allobosea sp. 67-29, assembly GCF_001898115.1. GTDB lineage: Bacteria > Pseudomonadota > Alphaproteobacteria > Rhizobiales > Beijerinckiaceae > Allobosea. The sequence continues at coordinate 657,938 of NZ_MKSQ01000026.1, forward strand.
CAGCGGCGGTCTAGCGGATATCTTTGCCGGCCGGCGCCGTTGGATAAGCAGAAAACGCAGGCAAAATCAAAGCCTTCTTCTTTATTCTCATTGGAGGCATTCAAGCAGAACGATCCGCGCGCCGCGCTGGGCTTCGGGAGAACTTTCCACTTGCGCGGCGAGCTTGCCGGCGCGGCCAGGGGGCCACGAACGGCCGGTGATCCTGCCGCCGCCTGTCGATGTCCCGGCAGGAAGCGATGCCCGTCCGCTCCCGCATGTCTGCCGGTCGCGCTTTGAGGATCGCCACGCCCGCCGGAAGGCGGTAGAGAGAGGCCTGCTGCGCTGCGCCATGAATTCGCTGCTGCGAGAGGCTATCGCTGCACGGGCAGATGCCCGAAGGACCGTGCGGCGCGCCGTTCCGGCGGCGGAGCCGGTCGGCATCCTCCCCGGTGGTTGACAAGCCTCGCCCTTCCTCGCAAGTTTGTATGTGTACAAACAATCTTCCGGCGACCGGCACCTTTCGGTGGCCGGCGCGGAACAGCCATGGAACTGGCGCCGGCACTGCGGCGGACGATGAGCGCCGCGCAGCCGTTTCCACCGAGGACACAACGATGACGATCGATCGCAGGCGTTTCCTGGCAGCCGCCTCCGGCGGCGCGGCCCTGGTCGCCGCCCCGTCTCTCCTGCGCGCCCAGGCGGCCGCGACGATCCGGATCGGCGAGATCAACAGCTACACCGCCCAGCCGGCGTTCCTGAAGCCTTACCGGCAGGGCTGGGAGCTTGCGCTTGAACAGGTGAATGCCGCCGGCGGCGTGCTCGGCCGCAAGGTCGAGACCCTGTTCCGGGACGATGCCGGCAAGCCCGAGGACGCCGTTCGCCATGCCGGCGACCTCCTCAACGCCGAGAAGGTCGACCTGATCGCCGGCGGCTACCTCTCGAATGTCGGCCTCGCCATTGCCGATTTCGCCGCCCAGAACAAGCGCCTCTACGCAGCGTCCGAACCGCTCTCCGACGCGCTCGTCTGGTCGAAAGGCAACCGCTACACCTTTCGCCTGCGCCCCTCGACCTACATGCAGGCGGCGATGCTGGTGGAGGAAGCCGCCAAGCTCAAGGCCCGCAAATGGGCGCTCGTGGCGCCGAACTACGAATACGGCCAGTCGGCGGTGAAGTGGTTCAAGACCTTGCTGAAGCAGGCCAGGCCGGATGTCGAGTTCGTCGCCGAGCAATATCCGGCGCTCGGCCGCATCGACGCGGGCGCGACGGTGCAGGCGCTCGAGGCCGCCAAGCCCGAGGCGATCTTCAACGTCACCTTCTCGGCCGACCTGACCAATCTCGTGCGCCAGGGCAATACGCGCGGCCTGTTCGAGGGCCGCGATGTCGTCTCGATGCTGACCGGCGAGCCGGAATATCTCGACGCGCTCGGCGGCGAAGCGCCGGAGGGCTGGATCGTCACCGGCTATCCGCATGCCGACCTTGCGACGCCGGAGCACGTCAGGTTCCGCGATGCCTACATGGCCAAATACAAGGATTATCCGCGGCTCGGCTCGGTCGTCGGCTTCGACACGATGAACTCGATCGCCGCCGCGCTGGCCAGGGCCGGCTCCACCGACACCGAAAAGCTGGTGGCTGCGATGGAGGGCCTGAAATTCCCCTCGGCCTTCGGCGCGGCCGAATACCGCGCCATCGACCACCAGTCGACGCTGGGCGCCTTCGTCGGCAGGACGGCCCTCAAGGATGGCAAGGGGGTGATGGTCGGCTGGCGCTATTGCGACGGCGCCCGCTATCTGCCTTCCGACGATGTCGTGAAGACGCTGCGCCCGGCCGGCTGACACCCATCCCCCGCCCTGCCGCCGGACTGATCCGGGGCCCGTGCCAGCGCCGTTTCGAACGAGGCTGGACATGGCCCCGTTTCACGGGTCGCGCGATCGCGCCGCAAATCTCGCGCGGCCCGCCCGGTCCAGCCGTGCTAGACAGCGCAGACCGCCGGCGGCGCCGCCTCGATACGGGTTCGAATGCTCGATCTCATCCTCACGCAGACGCTGAACGGGCTGGCATCCGCCTCGTCGCTGTTCCTGGTCGCATCGGGGCTGTCGATCATCTTCGGCGTCACCCGCATCGTGAACTTCGCCCATGGCTCGCTCTACATGCTGGGCGCCTATCTCGGCTGGACGCTGGTGACATGGCTCGGCCCGGCCAGCCCCTTCGGCTTCTGGGGCGGCGTCCTGCTGGCGGCGCTCTCCGTCGCGGCCATCGGCGTCCTGATCGAGGTCGCGATCCTGCGGCGGATCTATCAGGCGCCCGAGCTCTTCCAGCTGCTCGCCACCTTCGGCGTCGTACTGATGATCCAGGACATCGCGCTGGCGGTCTGGGGGCCGGAGGACAAGCTCGGCCCGCGCGCCCCCGGCTTCAAGAGCTTCGTCATCCTGTTCGACAGCCGTTTCCCGACCTATGAACTGCTGCTGATCGCGATCGGGCCGGCGGTGCTGGGCCTGCTCTGGTTCCTGTTCCGCAGGACGCGCTGGGGCACGCTGGTTCGCGCCGCGACGCAGGATCGCGAAATGGTCGGTGCGCTCGGCGTCAACCAGCGACTGCTCTTCACCTCCGTCTTCGCCTTCGGCGCCGGCCTTGCCGGCCTCGGCGGAGCGCTGCAGCTCCCGCGCGAGGCGGCGACCCTGCACATGGACCTCTCGATGATCGCCGAGGTCTTCGTCGTCGTCGTCGTCGGCGGACTCGGCAGCGTCACCGGCGCCTATCTCGCGGCCGTGCTGATCGGCATCCTGCACGCCTTCGGCATCCTGATCTTCCCGAAGATCACGCTCGTCCTCGTCTTCCTCGTCATGGCCGTCGTGCTGGTGGCCAAGCCCCACGGGCTGCTCGGCAAGCCGCCGACGGGCCAGGCGCGCGCGCCCGCCGACGAGCCTCTGCTGAGACCCGCCGACCGGGCGACGAAGCTTGCCGGGCTCGCGGCTCTGCTCCTGCTCGCCACCTTGCCGCTCGTGACGCCCGACTACCTGGTCCTGACACTGACCGAGCTCCTGATCCTCGGCCTGTTCGCCGCCTCGCTCCACTTCATGATGGGGCCGGGCGGCATGACCTCCTTTGGCCATGCCGCCTATTTCGGTCTTGGCGCCTATGGCGCGGCACTGGCGGTGAAATGGCTCGGCGCGCCGATGGAGCCGGCGCTGCTCTTCGCCCCGCTTCTCGCCGGCGTCGCCGGCGCGGTGTTCGGCTGGTTCTGCGTTCGGCTGTCCGGCGTCTATCTCGCCATGCTGACGCTCGCCTTCGCGCAGATCGCCTGGGCGACCGCCTTCCAATGGGTCGAGTTCACCGGAGGCGACAACGGCATCCTCGGCGTCTGGCCTGCGCAATGGGCGGTCTCGAAGACGGCTTTCTACTATCTGGTCCTCGGACTCTGCGCCGCCTGCGTGCTGCTGCTGCGCATCATGCTGTTCTCGCCGCTGGGCTATGCGCTGCGTGCCGCCCGTGACAATCCGCTCAGGGCCGAGGCCATCGGCATCGACACGATGCGCGTGCAATGGGCCGCCTTCGTCGTCGCGGCCTTCGCGGCCGGCATCGCCGGCGGGCTCTTCGCCTTCTTCAAGGGCTCGGTCTTCCCGACCTATCTCGCGATCCCGCGCTCGGTCGATGCGCTGCTGATGGTGTTGCTCGGCGGGGTTCAGACCGTCTCGGGCCCGATCGTCGGCGCCTTTGCCTATGCCGGCCTCAGCGAGCAGCTGAGCAGGCTGACCATGTACTGGCGCTTCGCGCTCGGGCTGTCGATCGTCTTGCTCGTCGTGCTCTTTCCGCGCGGCCTCGTCGGCAGCTTCCTCGCCTGGCGCGAGCGCTCCCGCGCGGAGCCGGCACGATGAGCGCCCCGGCGCTCCCGTCAGGCGCCGCGGCGCGCGAGGCCGTGCTGGTCGCGCGCGACCTGGCGAAGTCCTTCGGCGGCGTCGACGCGGTGCAGGGCGTGTCGTTTTCGGTCGAGGCCGGCCGGATGGTCGCCCTGATCGGCCCGAACGGAGCGGGCAAGACGACCTGCTTCAACATGCTGGGCGGGCAGCTCGTCCCGGATCGCGGCGAGATCCTCCTGGCCGGACGCGCGATCACCGGGCTGAAGCCGCGCGCGATCTGGCGCCGCGGCGTCGGCCGGACATTCCAGATCACCGCGACCTTCTCCTCGATGACCGTGCGCGAGAATGTGCAGATGGCCCTGATCTCGGAGGCCGGCGGCCTCTGGCATCCGTTCCGGGCCGCCCGTGACCAGCATGCCGCGGCGGCGGAGAGCCTGCTGGCCGCGGTCGGCATGCTCGGCCAGGCCGACCGGGCCTGCGGCGTGCTCGCCTATGGCGACCTCAAGCGCGTCGAGCTTGCGATCGCGCTCGCCAACCGGCCGAAGCTGCTGCTCATGGACGAGCCGACCGCCGGCATGGCGCCGGGCGAGCGTATCGAGCTGATGGCGCTGACGGCGCGGATCGCGGCCGAGGAGCGGATCGCGGTGCTCTTCACCGAGCACGACATGGACGTCGTCTTCGCCCATGCCGACAGGGTCATCGTTCTGGATCGCGGCCGGCTGATCGCCGACGGCCCGGCCGAGACGGTGCGGCAGGACCCGCAGGTGCGTGCCGTCTATCTCGGCTCGGGCGCGATCTCCGGAGGCCATTGATGGATCTCATCCTCGCCGTCTCCGGGCTCGATGCCTATTACGGCCGCGCCCATATCCTGCAGGGGGTCGGCTTCGGCATGGCGCGCGGCGAGGTGCTGGCCCTGATGGGCCGCAACGGCGCCGGCAAATCGACGACGATCAAGGCGGTGATGGGGCTGGTACCGCCGGCACGCGGCGAAGTCCGCTTCGAGGGCTCGCGCATCGACGGCCGCCAGCCTTTCGAGATCGCACGGCTCGGCATCGGCTATGTGCCGGAGGAGCGGCGCATCTTCTCCGAGCTGACGGTGATGGAAAACCTCGCCGTCGGCCAGCGCCCGCCACGCGAAGGCGTGCCGCACTGGACGGCGGAGAAGCTCTTCGCGCTCTTCCCCAATCTCGGCCGCATGCGGGACCGGGCCGGTGGGGCGATGTCGGGCGGCGAGCAGCAGATGCTGACCATCGCCCGTACGCTGATGGGCAACCCGCGGCTGCTGTTGCTGGACGAGCCTTCGGAAGGGCTGGCGCCGGTCATCGTCGAGGAAATGGCGAAGACGATCCTGGCGCTTAAGGACGAGGGGCTGAGCATCCTGCTCTCCGAGCAGAACCTGCATTTCGCCGGCGCCGTCGCGGACCGTGTCGCCATCATCGAGAAGGGCGCCATCCGGTTCACCGGCACGGTGGCCGCGCTCACGGCCAACGAGGCGATCCGCCGTCAGTACCTTTCCGTCTGAACGGCCGCATCACGGATGCAGTGCCGCCGCTCCCTGGCTGTCGCCCGCTACGCCGGTCGAGCCCACAAGGGCGCCATCCGCCAATGGCCGGAACATCGCATTCCAAGGATGATGGGATGACTGCGACAGCCGTTCCTGCCGCTCCGGGCCTTGGTGGAGCTGAGGGGATTCGAACCCCTGACCTCTGCAGTGCGATTGCAGCGCTCTCCCATCTGAGCTACAGCCCCAAGGCGCTGGCCTTCTAGGCCGTGCGTCGCGTGGATGTCAATCGCCTCCGTCGCCTCTTTCGGCCGGTCGCGACGATATTCTGCGGCAATCTCCCGGACTGGCCGAAGAAGGAAGATCGATGCGCGCCGTTCTCGACGTGGTTCTGCTCGCCCTGCAGATCTATGTATGGATCCTGATCGCCTCGGCCGTTCTGAGCTGGCTGATCGCTTTCAACGTCATCAACACCCGCAACCAGTTCGTCGCGACGGTCTGGGACATGCTCTACCGCATGACCGAGCCCGTGCTGCGGCCGATCCGCGAAAGGCTGCCCAATCTCGGCGGCCTCGACATCTCGCCGATCATCCTGCTGCTGATCATCTATTTCATCCAGAGCGTGATCATCCGCTACATCTACCCCAACGTCTTCTGACGCGGGCCGGGGCCTGGCGGCGGACCGGGGAGCGCTCTGCACGCAGCGCGACCCGCACGCGGGCACGACGCATTCGACCCGCCGGCCCTTGCGGGGCAGTATGCCGCGGTCGACAAACCGCGGAGACCGCCTCGTGTACAGCCCCGCCACGCCCTATCGCAGCCAGAACTGGACCCTGTCGAAGCCCTCCGCCAGCGGCCGGCACGGCATCGTCGTGTCGCAGAACCGGGAGGCCGCCGCGGCCGGGGCCGCGATTCTCGAGCAGGGCGGCAATGCGGCCGATGCGGCCGTGGCGACCTGCTTCGCGCTCGCCGCCGTCGAGCCCTGGAACAGCGGCCTCGGCGGCATCGGCTTCGCCGTCGTGCTGAAGGCGGGCGAAAGCCGGGCCCAGGTCGTCGATTTCGGACCGGTTGCCTCGCGTCGCGCCAACCCGGCGGACTATCCGCTGACCGGCGAGATGAAAAAGGATCTCTTCACCTGGCCCGAGGTCGTCGGCGACCGCAACATCCACGGGCCGCTTTCCTTCGTCACGCCGTCTTCGGTCGCGGGCTACGCCAAGCTGAAGGAGGCGTTCGGCTCCCGCCTGCCCCTCGCCGACCTGCTCGCACCCGCCATCGCGCTCGCCCGGCGCGGCCTGCCGGCCGACTGGTACACCACGCTGAAGGTCGCCTCCTCCGCATCCGTCCTGAGGCTCTATGCGGAAAGCGCCCGGATCTACCTGCCCGGAGGCCTGCCGCCGGTGCCGCCTTACCAGGGCTCCCCGGGCTTCATGGTGCTCGGCGAACTGCCGGCCACGCTGGAGCGGCTGGCGCAGGCCGGGCTTGACGATTTCTATCGCGGCGACATCGCCCGGCGCATCGCGGCCGACATCGCGGCCGCCGGTGGCGTCGTCGATGCCGAGGATCTGGCGCAGTGCCGGGCGGAACTGCGCCCCGCCCCGGCCATCGCCTGGCGCGACAGCCATCTGGTCCACACCGCCGGGGGGCTCACCGCCGCACCGACGCTGGAGCGCGTCGTCGCCGGCATGGCCGATGCGCCGGTGGACGCCCACGGCCCCTCCCCCGCCTGGTTCGCCAAGCTCTCCGACGTGATGCGGCAGGCCTATCGCGAGCGGCTCTCCGGCCTCGGCGCGGCGGCCGCGAAGGAGCCGGGCGACACCTGCACGACGCATCTCACGGTGGTCGACCGCGAGGGCAACCTCGTATCGGTCACCACCACGCTGCTCTCCTCGATGGGCAGCCGGGTCGTGCTGCCCTCGACCGGCGTGCTGATGAACAACGGCATGATGTGGTTCGATCCGCGACCCGGCAGCGCCAACGCCATCGCCCCCGGCGCCCGCCCGCTCTGCAACATGCTGCCGGTCGTGGTGACGCCGAAGGACGGCGGCTGGCCGCGTCTGGCCGCAGGATCGTCCGGCGGCCGGCGCATCCTCGCCAGCGTCTACCAGACCCTCGCCTGGCAGCTCGATTTCGGCATGGACACCGAGGCGACCGCGCATCAGCCGCGCATCGACGTCTCCGGACCGGATTCCACGAGCGCCGATCTGCGCCTGCCGGCCGAGACGCTTGCCGCGCTGGAAGCGGGCGGCCCGACGACGCTCGTCGAGCACGCGGTCCTGCCGATCAACTTCGCCTGCCCGAATTTCATCCGCGTCGACCGCGGCGGAGCCGAAGGTTCGAGCGACGCCGCCTCGCCCTGGTCGGCGGCGGTCGCGGCGGCGTCCTGAGGCGACACACGAAAAAGGGCGGCCGCGACGGCCGCCCTCGATGATACGGCTTTGGCGCGGCGCTCAGCCGCGCTTCACGCCCCAGGGATAGGGCGCCGAACCCGCCAGGATGCCCGTGAGGGTCTTGCGATAGGCGGTCCGGCTGACGAACTGGCCGAGCGGGATCGTCGCGACCTCTTCGAGCGCGAGCCGGCCCAGCTCCTTGGCGGCCTTTCTCTGCCCGTCCTCGTCGGGCGCGTAGAGCCAGGTCTCGGCGAGCTGCTCGGCCTTGTCGCTCTTCCACCAGCCGAACCAGCCCTTCTCGCCCTGGCCGCGGACCAGGGAGGACAACGCCGGATTGCCCCAGCCCGTCGCCGAGCCGGTGGTGTGGAAGATGCTCCAGCCGCCCTTCTCGACCGGTTCGCGGCTGCTGCGGCGCTGGACGACGGTGCCCCAGTCGCTCGCCGCCATCTCGACGTTCATGCCGAGCTTCTTCAAGAGTTCGAAGGTGACCTCGCCGAGCGGACCGATATCCGGGAAGTCGGTCGGGTTGATGATCACCACCTTCTCGCCGTTGTAGCCGGATTCCTTGAGCGCCGCCTTCGCCTTCTCGAGGCTCTGCGGCATCAGATCTTCCTGCTCGCCATCGTAATAGGGCGTGCCGCGCCACCACAGATTGCGGCAGGTCTGCCACAGCGTGGTGTCGTCGCCCTGCGTCGCCCGCATGTAGTCCTCCTGCTTCACCGCCATGCGGACGGCTGCGCGGATCTTCGGGTTGTTGAAGGGCGGCTGGAGGTGGTTCAGGCGGATGATCGAGCCGCGGCCCGCCTTGTCGATGACCTCCTGCTTGATATCCGGGTTGCTCGCCAGCATCGGCTGCAGATCCGCAAGAGGCCGCTCCCACCAGTCGACCTCGCCGGTGGTCAGCGCCGCCGCCGCGGTGGCCGGATCGGGCAGGACGTGCCATTCGATCCGCTTGAAATGCGCGACCTTGCCGCCGGCGTTGCGGCTCGGCGGCTCGCTGCGCGGCTTGTAGCCGTCGAACTTCTCGTAGGCCACGCGGCTTCCGGAGACGTAGTCCGCGGCCACGAACTTGTAGGGCCCCGAGCCGATCATCTCCGTCACCTGGGTGTTGGCATCGGTCTTGGCCAGGCGCTCGGGCATGATCACCGGCGGCTGGTCCGACTTCGCCAGGCAGTCGAGCATCATCGGGAAGGGCCGCTTGAGCTTGATCTGCACCGTGCGTTCGTCCGGCGCGCCCCATTCCTCGACGGCGCGGCCGAGAAGCTGGCCGTAGGGATCGCGCTGGGTCCAGCGCTTCAGGCTAGCGGCGCAGTCGGCGGCCTTCACCGGCGTTCCGTCATGGAACATCAGCCCTTCGCGCAGCTTGATGCGCCAGGTCTTGCCGTCGGCGGAAACCTCGTGCCCTTCCGCCATCTGCGGCTGCGGCTTCAGCTTCTCGTCGGTGCCGAAGAGCATGTCGAAGACGTAATAGCCGTGATTGTTGGTCACGGTGGCGGTCGTCCAGACCGGATCGAGCGCCGACAGATTGGCCTGCGGCACGAACTTCATCAGCGTGGCGGAGGCGGCCTGCGCGGCCGCCCGTTGCGGCAGGGCCGGACCTGCCAGGCCAAGTGCTGCCGTCCCCATCAGGAACTCGCGACGTTTCATCAGTAGTCTCCCCGTTATGGTTGGTGGTTGATTGACGGCCCCGGCGACGGCCGGAGCCGAAGGCGCGTTCAGGCGAAGCCCATGAAATTCGGGCTCTCGCTGATCGGCCGGGCCTTGGCGAGACCGGCCAGGTCCGGAATCGGCCGGGCTGTCAGCGGATCGCCGGCGAGCGCCTCCTCCAGCGCCGCCGCCACCGCCAGCACCTTGGCGTCGCCGCCGCGCGGTCCCACGATCTGCAGCCCGAACGGCATGCCGTTGCGATCGAGCCCCACAGGCAGCGAGATCGCCGGATGTCCGACGATGGTGACGGCATAGGCCAGCGCGAGCCAATGGAAATAGGTCCGGGTGGCCTTGCCGTCGATCTCGGCGGGGAAGAGCTCGGTCCAGGGCCGCGGGCTCAGCGTCACCGCCGGCGACAGGATGACGTCGTAATCCTCGAAGAAGCGCTGCCAGCGGTGGTAGATCGCCGTCTGCTGCTGCATGGCGCGGGTCACGTCGAGCGCGGAATAGCGCAAGCCCTCCTCGACATTGGCGCGCACGTTGGGCCCGACCATGTCCGGCGTGTCGCGAACCTTGTCGAGATGCGCCGCGAGGAAATTGCTGGCACGCAGGATTTCGAAGACCTCGTCCGTGCCCTCGCAATCCGGCGTCGCCTCCTCGGCAGCCCGGAAGAGATGGCTGAAGGCCTTGGTCTTGTCGAAGAAGGTGTCGCGGATCAGCCGCTCGGTCGGGGCGAAGCCGAAATCAGGGGTCAGCGCCACCTTGAGCGAGGCGAGATCGATCGCGCCGGGCCGCGCAAAATCCTCCGGCCGGCGCACGGTCCGGCCATCGATCGTGGTCGCCAGCGGATCGGCCCCGTTATCGGAGACGATGGCGGAGAGCAGCAGGCAGAGATCCGGCACATTGCGCGCCATCGGGCCGAGCACCGGCAGCGGCGACCAGCCGAGCTGGCGCTTCTCGCTCGGCACGAGACCGGGCGTCGGCCGGAAGCCGACGATCCCGTTGAAGGCGGCGGGGTTGCGCAGCGAGCCGCCGGTATCGGAGCCGGTCGCGAGCGGCACCATGTTCGTCGCCAGCACGACGCCCGAGCCGCCCGACGAGCCGGCGGCGCTCTTCGACGGGTCGAACGGGTTTCCGGTCGCGCCGTAGACGGCGTTGCGGGTATTGGCGCCGGCTCCCCATTCGGGCGTGTTCGTCTTGCCGGCGATGATGGCGCCGGCCTTGCGCACCGAGGCGACGATCAGCTGGTCCTGCTTCGGCACGAAATCGCGGTAGAGCGGGCTGCCATAGGTGGTGCGCAGCCCCGCGACGTTCTCGAGATCCTTGATGCCGACCGGCAGGCCGTGCAGGGCGCCGAGCGCGTCGCCGCGCGCCGTCGCCTCGTCGGCCGCAAGCGCATCCTTGCGGGCCTTGTCGTCGTCGCGCGCCACCATGGCGTTGACGGCCGGATCGACCGCGTCCATGCGGCGGATGCAGCTGTCGAGCAGTTCGCGGGCGGAGAGCTTCCTGGAGCCGATGAGAGTGCGCGCGGCGATGGCGCTGAGATCGCAGGGTTCGGTCAAGACAGGCTCTCCATTGCGCGTCCGGCCATGCAGGCGATATGCCGGATCGGCCTCGGCAGCTCAGCCTAGAGGGTGTCGGGACGAATGGACAAGGCGCGAACGCGACATGGGGGGCAGGACCTGGGCACCCGGCCGGTTTCGGCCGGCGGGGCGAGCGACGTGCCGGCGCCGTGGCAGGTGACCCGGGAGGGCGTGGTCCTGACGGTCCGGCTGACCCCGCGCGGCGGACGCGACGCCCTCGAGGCCGTCGAGACGCTCGCCGACGGACGCAGCGTGCTGAAGGCGCGGGTGCGCGCCGCACCGAGCGAAGGCGAGGCCAACGCCGCCCTGCTGGCGCTGCTCGCCCGCGAATTCGGCCTGCCGCGCTCCCGGCTCGCGATCACCGGAGGCACCACGGCGCGGCTGAAGGCCGTCCTGCTGCAAGGCGACCCGGCGGCGCTGACCGAGGCGCTGCGGCGGCGTTTCATTCCGGCTTGACGCAGGAGCCCGCTGCCGCGATGCAGCATCCCGCTTGACGGGCGCTGCGGTTTCCTGTTCCAGAGAGCCATGGACAAGCCCGCGGTTCCCTTTCCCCAGCGGCTCACGGAAGGCTACCGGGCCTTCCTCGACGATCGTTTCGTGCGCGAGCAGGATCGTTACGAGGAGCTCGGGGAAAACGGCCAGACGCCCCAGATCATGCTGATCGGGTGCTGCGATTCCCGCGTTTCGCCGGAGGTCATCTTCGATGCCCGCCCCGGTGAGATGTTCGTGGCGCGCAACATCGCCAACCTCATCCCGCCCTTCCAGCCCGACGACCAGCTCCACGGCACCTCGGCCGCGCTCGAATATGCGGTGCAGGCGCTGAAGGTCCGGCATATCGTCGTGCTCGGCCATGGTCGTTGCGGCGGCATCCGCGCCTTCGCCGACGACAGCCAGCAGGCGCTCTCGCCCGGCGACTTCATCGGCAAGTGGATCACCCTGATCGCACCGGCAGCCGAGCGCACCGGCGGCCGCGGCCGCAACGAAAGCTTCGACGACTACCTGCACCGCCTCGAGCTGGCATCCATCCAGCAATCGCTCGAGAACCTGCGCACCTTCCCCTGCGTGAAGATTCTCGAGGAGAAGGGGCGGCTGCATCTGCACGGCGCCTTCTTCGCCGTCGCGACCGGCGTTCTCATGATCCTCGACCCGGCGACGGGCCAGTTCATCCCAGCCGTGGGTGAGATGCCCAAACGCGTTCAGCAGATCCGCTGCTCCGAGGCCTGAGACGGCTCACTCCCCGTCCGCGAGCGGATGAAGATCGCGCACCATGCTCTTCAGCCGCTCGTCGAGGACATGGGTGTAGATCTGCGTCGTGGCGATATCGGCATGGCCGAGCAGCTCCTGCACGACCCGAAGATCGGCCCCGTTCTGCAGCAGGTGGCTGGCAAAGGCGTGGCGCAGGACATGCGGGCTCAGCGGTGCGCCCGGCAGGCCGGCCGCTCCTCCCAGCGCCTTGAGCTCGCGCCCGAAGGCCTGGCGCGTCAGGTGCCCGCTCTCGCCGTCGGAGGGGAAGAGCCAGCGGGTCCCGCCCTGCCCGGCCTCGTTCAGCGCCTCGAGCCAGGCGCGCGCGGCCAGGCGCGCCGCCTCGTTCAGCGGCACGAGCCGCTCCTTGTCGCCCTTGCCGCGCACGATCAGGAAGCGCTCGCGCGTCGTCGCGGCCGAAAGCGGCAATGCGATCAGCTCCGAGACCCGCAGCCCGGTCGCATAGAGCATCTCGACGAGGCAGCGCATCCTGAGCGCCCGGAGCCGGGCTGCCGGCGTCGTGCCCGCCCGCTCGCAGGCTTCGCGCGCCGCGCCGAGCAGCCGGTCCACGGCGTCGATCGTGATCACCTTCGGCAGCGGGCGGCCCTGGCGCGGCCCCTGGATCGCCGCGGCGGGGTCGCCGGGCGAAAGCCCCTCGGTATAGAGGAAGCGGTGAAATTGCCTGACCGCCGAAAGCCGCCGTGCCGCCGAGGAGGCCTTCAGGCCGCGCGCGGCCAGGTCGGCGAGCCAGCCGCGGATCTCGTCCGCGCTCACGCCTTCGAGCGGCTTGCCGCCGAGAAAGACCAGGTAGTCCGAGATGTCGCGCTCATAGGCGTCGAGCGTGTTGCGCGCCGCGCCGCGCTCGGCGGCCAGCATGTCGAGGAAGGCGTTGAGGCGCTGGCGCGGAATCCGGCTCACGGCGAACGCTAGAGCATCGGACCGAAAAGTGGAATCCGCTTTTCGGAAAAATGCGATGCTCCAGCCATGGGAGAGATCCTCGTTATCGCGTCCGATGGGACGCGCGACGATCTAGGGGCTCCTGGGCTGCAGTTTGGCCGGCGGCACGATCTCGATCATCTCGCGCTTCTCCGGCTGGACGAAGGTGACCAGCGCCACCATGCCCGCGAAGATCAGCCCGGCGATGACGGCGATGAAGAACAGGAACCGGAACAGGGTCGGCACGTCTGGCGAACTCTCGCTCTGTTCTGCGGCATCGGCCTCGTCCGAACGCCGCGTCTGGCTTTCGCGGCCGATCGGCTTGCAGATCCCGGCGCCGGACCCTTATCAGCGATGGCGCGCGGCCGACGCAAGGGCATGTGCGCCACAGCGATGCGTAAAACTCTCTGGACCCGGCGACGCAGGGGCGTGACAGAGGCATGACGGACGCGGCGGGTGATGCTACATCCCGCCCGAGGATCAAGAGCCAGCATGACCGCCGCGACCATACCAGTTCCGGAGACCGCCGACCTGCGCAGCGCGCTCGGCGGCCGCGCCGTCGTTCTGGTCGGCATGATGGGCTCCGGCAAGAGCTCAGTGGGCCGGCGGCTCGCGTCGCGGCTGGGCATGTCCTTCATCGACGCCGATGCCGAGATCGAGACGGCGGCGCGCATGACGATCCCCGAGATCTTCGAGCAGCGCGGCGAGGCCGAGTTCCGCGAAGGCGAGAAGCGCGTCATCGCCCGCATTTTGGCGACCCAGGCGCCCGTCGTGCTCGCAACCGGCGGCGGCGCCTTCATGAACGCCGACACGCGGGCGCGGGTGCGGGAGCTCGGCATCTCGGTCTGGCTCAAGGCCGAGCCCGACGTCCTGATGCGCCGGGTGCGCAAGCGTTCGAACCGCCCGCTGCTGCAGACCGCCGACCCCGAGGGCACGTTGCGGGCCATGCTGGCGCAGCGCGAGCCGGTCTATGCCCTCGCCGATCTCACCATCCAGTCGCGCGACGAGCCGCATGAGGTGATCGTCGGCGATATTGTCGCCGCATTGGAGCGCCATCTTGGCCTGGCGGTCGGCGGAGTCGCTGCACCATGAACGCCACCCAACCCGGCAAGCCCGGAGCCCGTATCACCGTCCCCGTCGCGCTCGAAGGGCGCGGCTACGACATCCACATCGGCCGCCACCAGCTCTGCGAGGCCGCGGCCCTGATCGCCGCTTTCGCGCCCGGCGCCCGCGCCGCCCTCGTCACAGACGAGAGCGTGGCCGCGCTGCACGGCAACGCCTTCGAGACCTGCCTGCACCAGGAAGGCATCAGCGCCACCCGCATCACCATCCCGCCCGGCGAGGCCTCGAAATCCTACGCCCAGTTCGTCGCGCTCTGCGATGCTCTGCTGGCGGCCAAGATCGAGCGAAACGACCTTGTCATCGCCTTCGGCGGCGGCGTCGTCGGCGACCTTTCCGGCTTCGCGGCCGCGGTGCTGCGCCGCGGCGTGCGCCTGGTCCAGGTGCCGACCACCCTGCTCTCGCAGGTCGATTCCTCGGTCGGCGGGAAGACCGGCATCAACTCGCCCCACGGCAAGAACCTGATCGGTGCCTTCCACCAGCCTTCGCTCGTCATCGCCGACACCGCGCTGCTCGACACCCTGAGCGAGCGCGAGTTCAAGGCCGGCTATGCCGAGGTGGTGAAATACGGGCTGATCGACGACCCCGGCTTCTTCGACTGGTGCGAGGCGAACTGGAACCGCGTCATCGCCGGCGGCCCGGAGCGCGACCATGCCGTCGCCGTTTCCTGCCGCGCCAAGGCGGCCATCGTCGCCCGCGACGAGCGCGAGGAGGGCGACCGCGCCTTGCTCAATCTCGGCCACACCTTCGCCCATGCGCTCGAGCGCCTGACGAAATACGACTCCAGCCGGCTCGTCCATGGCGAGGCCGTCGCGATCGGGCTCGCGCTCGCCTTCCGCTTCTCGCAGCGGCTCGAGCTGTGTTCGGGTCAGGACGCGATCCGGGTGTCGCGCCATCTCGACCATGTCGGCCTGCCGAGCCGCCTGCAGCAGGTTCCCGGCGGGGCCGGCAGCGCCGAGGAGATTCTCGCCGCCATGGCCCAGGACAAGAAGGTCAAGCGCGGCGCGCTGACCTTCATCCTCGCCCGCGGCATCGGCAAGAGCTTCATCGCGCCGGGCGTCGCCGCCGAGGAGGTCAAGGGCTTCCTCGAAGCCGAGCTCGCCGCCAACGGCGCTGCGCACTGATCGGGCCGGCCCGGCCTCGAAGCAGCGGAGCGGATTGCGCCCTCAGCCCGGCATTTTGGCCAGGAAGTCGCTGGCGCGGTAGTCCCGGCCGACGCCTTCGACGAGCATCGTGACGCTGCGCGAATGCTCCGTGCGCAGCGGCAGGATCTCCCGGTAGGCCGGTGAGTCGTACCAGCCGCGCGCCCGTTCCATGTCGGGAAAGGCGATGATCACGAGATCGCCGGGCCAGGGCCCCTCGACGATCTCCGGCGTCGCTCCATGGATCAGGAACCGGCCGTCATAGGGCGCAAGCGTCTCGTCGATGCGGGCGATGTAGTCGAGGATCTGTGGGCCGAGCCGGACATCCTGCAAGTGGGCGATGGCATAGGCGGTCATGTATCTCTCCTGCAATCGGCGGCCGGAAGGCCGTTCGTTGCGGAGAACCATGACGGCGGGAACGCCTGAGGGCGATTACCACAGCGGTAATCGTTCAACCGTCAGGGGCTGAAAACCAGCACCAGGAAGACGAAGAACACCGCCAGATGCACGGCGCCTTCGAGCATCGTGGTGCGCGTGCCGGTGAAGGTCAGCGTCGACAGCAGCAGCGTCATGGCGGCGATCACCATGTTCGTCGCCGAGAGGCCGAGCACCACGGGCTGGCCGGTGAAGACGCCGATCAGCAGCACCGCCGGCACCGTCATGCCCAGCGTCGAGGCGGCGGCGCCGAGGCACAGGTTGATGGCGCGCTGCAGCTGGTTGCCCGTGATCGCCCGCAGCGCGGCGATGCATTCGGGCGTGAACACGACCATGGCGATCAGGATGCCGCCGAGTGCCGGCGGCGCTCCGAGCCTGGCGATGCCGAAATCCAGCACCCCCGCCAGACTCTTCGACAGGATCACGATCGGCAGGATGTTGGCGAGCAGCAGCCCGACATGCGGCAGGATCTCCCGCGCCGAGGAGGAAGGTGCAGACTCCTCAGCGATCGCCGCCGGCACGGCCGGCCTCTCGCCCTCCGGCTCCGGCTCCGGCTCGCGGAAGAACATGCGGTGCCGCCCCGTCTGCAGGGCCAGGAAGGCGCCGTAGAGCGCCACCGTGAAGATCGAGAAGGCGATCGCCTGGAACGATGTCAGCGTGCCGTCGGCGGTCGAGGTCGTGAAGTTCGGCAGGAACAGCGGGATCACGGTCAGCGGAATTATGACCCCGAGATAGGACGAGGCGCCCTTGAAGTTGTAGCGCTGCGAGAAGTGCCGCAGGCCGCCGATCAGGAGGCCGATGCCGACCACGCCGTTGAGCACGATCATCAGCACCGCGAACATCGTGTCGCGGCCGAGCGTCGGCGCGCCCTTGGCGCCGAGCATCACGGCGCCCACGAGGGCGACCTCGATGATCACGATCGAGAGCGTCAGGATCAGCGTGCCATAGGGCTCGCCCAGCCGGTCGGCCAGGTCCTCCGCCTCGTGCACCACGCCGAACGCGGCCCAGACGATCACCACCAGCAGCCAGAGGAAGATCAGCAGGGAGGGCAACGGCGAGCCCAGCAGCCCCAGCAGGCTCCCGCCGAACGCGAGAAACACGGCGACGGAAGCCCAGGCGGCGGCGAGGCGAAGAAGCATCATACTGAAATGGCTCTGGTGATCGGCGGCAATGCCGCGACTGTCGCATAATCATGCTGCCCTGTCTTGGCGGGCGCCCCCCGCACCGCCGCCGGTCTCGCCGCGCCCGCGGCTATTTTCCGTCGTACTGCTTCAGCATCTCCCGGCCCTCCGGCCCGGCCTTGCGCTGCCACTCCTCGACGGCCATACGCCCGGCCTTGGCGAGGGCCAGGGCGAGATCCGGCGGGACCTCGGTCCGGATCGCGACCTTGTTGGCGCGCATGCGCGCGTAGTTCTCGCCGAGGCGGGTGCGGATCGCCGCCCATTGCCGCTGCTCGGTCTCCTGCGCTGCCGCGTCGACGACCTGCCGGAGGTCGGCCGGCAGCGCCTCGTAGGCTGCGAGATTGACCGAGGCGATCGAGATCGGCATCGCGTAGTTCACCTCGGTGAAATTCGGCAGATAGTCCCAGAGATTGCGCCCCGCCCCGCCATCGCCGGAGGACAGCACCGCGACGACCGAGCCGTCCTTCACCTTCGGCATCGCATCGGCGAAGGACAGGTTGGCGGCCTTGGCGCCCGCGGCGTTCATCACCGCGGTCGAGGTCGCGTCATAGGTCCGGATCGACAGGCCCGTCAGGGCCGCGGCCGAGTCGAGCGGCGTCTTCGACCAGATGCCCGAGGCCGGCCAGGGGGTGGTGTAGAGCAGCTTCTGGCCGAAGCCGGCGAGCTTCTTCTCATAGGCCGGCCGCGCCAGATCGGTGAGCCGGCGCGCATCGTCGATCGACGTCGCCAGGAACGGCAGGGAGGACAGGCCGAACAGCGGATCGACCGCGCCGAGCGCCCCGGCGAAGGCGTCGCCGGCCGCCACCTCGCCCTTCTGCACGGCGGCGATCATCTGCGCCGACTTGATGCCGCGCTTGGCGTCGAAGCTCGGCTTGACGGTCAGGCGCCCGCCGGCCCGCTCGTTCACCAGCCTGGCGAAGTTGGCGACGCCTTCTCCTGGAATGGCCGTCTCCGGATATTCCGTCGGCATTTCCCAGCTGGTCTGGGCCAAGGCGGCACCCGCACCGAAGACGAGTCCGGAAACCAGGAAGCCGGCTTTGAGCCATCGCATGACAAGTCCCTCCGTCAGTTCGCCGGAACACTCCAGCAAGAGGGGTGAGCCCTCGTCAATCGGCCCGCAATTTCTGCGCCAGCGGGCTCGCCGTCTCGACAGCGGGTTCCGGAGCGGGCTTGTCGGCGACGAGATATTGCGCCCGGGCCAGCGCCGCGAAGCGCCCGCCCTTGGCGACGAGCTCGTCGAAGGTTCCCATCTCCTCGACCTCGCCCTGCTCGAAGACGAGAATGCGGTCGGCGTTGCGGATCGTCGCGAGTCGATGCGCGATGACGAAGGTGGTGCGCCCCTTCATCACCTCCTCCAGCGCCTTCTGCAGCTTGACCTCGGTTGCGGCGTCGAGCGCCGAGGTCGCCTCGTCGAGGATCAGGATCGGCGGGTCCTTGAGCAGGGCGCGGGCGATCGAAAGCCGCTGGCGCTCGCCGCCGGAGAGCGTGCGGCCGCGCTCTCCCACCAGCGTGTCGAGCCCGTCCGGCTGGCGCGCCATCACCTCGGCGGCCTGAGCCCGGTCGAGCGCCTGCATCATCTCGGCATCGGTGGCATCGGGCTTGCCGACCTGCAGGTTCTCGCGGATCGAGCGGGCGAACAGCATCGGCTCCTGGAAGACGACGCCGATGTTGCGCCTGAGCGACAGCAGCGAGATTCCACGGATATCGAGGCCGTCGATGGCGATCCGGCCCGATTGCGGATCGAAGGCGCGGTGCAGCAGCCCGAGCGTCGTCGACTTGCCGGAGCCCGTCGAGCCGACCACCGCGATCGTCTCGCCCGGCTGGACGGCGAAGGAGACGTCCCGCACCGCGGCGCGCTTGCCGTCATAGGAGAAGGAGACATCCTCGAAGGCGACGGCGCCGGCCAGCCGGCCGGGGTCCGGAGCGTTCGGCAGGTCGCGCACCGTGGGCAGCGTATCGAGCACCTCGAAGAACTCGCGCATCTTCGGCGCCTGCATGAAGATGAAGTTCACGAAGGCGACGATCTGCTCGAGCCGCCCGACGAGCATGGTGGCGAAGCCCATGAAGGTGACGATCTCGCCGACCGTCGTCTGGCCGTGCATCAGGAGCCAGGTTCCGACGATGAAGATCGCCAGCACCGTCAGCGTCGCCGAGGCCCGGGTCGCCACATTCGCGACCGCCCACCAGGACAGGACCGGCAATTGCGCGGCAAGCACGTTGGCGATGGTGGAGCGCAGGCCGCGCACCTCGGCCTCGATGCGGGTGAAGCTCTGGATCACCGGCACGTTGCCGAGGGCATCCGACGCCTTCTCCGCCAGGCTCGAATGGTAGGATTCGACGTTGCGCTGGAGCTGGTCGGTCCGGCGCAGCACGAAGCCGGTCAGGAGGCCGAACAGCACGACCAGGCCGATCAGCAGCAGCCCGAGCTGCCAGTTCTTCCACAGCGTCAGCGGCAGCAGCACGAAGAGCGCGACGATCGAGGCGCAATGCTCGCGGAAGAAGGAGAGCCAGAGGCCCCACATCGCGCTCGCGCCGTCGAGCATCACCTTGAGCACGCGGCCGGAATGGGTCTGCGTGTGATAGGCGAGCGGCAGGGTCAGCGCATGCTCGAAATACTCAGCCATGACCGCGAGCCGGCGCCGGTGCGCCAGCCGGTCGGCATGCAGCGCGACGAAGACGCCGAGCCCGATATTGGCGAGGCCGAAGCCGACCCAGGCGAAGATCAGATAGTCGATGGCGTCCCAGCTCAGCCTGCCGCCGGAGGACTGGATGGTGGTCAGCCGGTCGATCAGCGCGCCGAACAGCATGGGCTCGGCGAAGGCGACCGCCGCCAGCAGGATGTTGGCGAGCGCCAGCACTAGGCCCAGCCGCTTTTCCGGGCCGAGCTCAGCGAGGACGCGGGCATAGAGGGCAAGCAGGGACATCGCTGCGAGCTTTAACGCATCGTCCCGAAAAGTGGAGTGCGGTTTTTCGAAAAGCCGGGACGGCATCGGGCTCGGACCGGAGCCAGCATCGCCTCGTACCGGCGTTCTGCCGGTCTCATGGGCGGGCCGGGCAGAGCGCCTCGGCCAGCGCCTCCGGTGTCACATCCGCGATCGCCATCTGCAGCTTGTAGGCTTGCGTCTTCGCGCCGGGCTGCATCACCAGGATGACCGTTTCGGTTCCCGGACAGCTCGGATCGGCACAGAGGATCTCGTTGACGGCGACGACAGCCGTCTCGGCGAGTCCGAGCAGCTCACGGACCCCTGTCTTCAACCGCTCGGCCGCGGCCTTGGCCTCGGCTTTCGCGCCGTCGTGCCCGCGGGCCTCGCCCTTGCCGAAGAGCCCGAAGCGCATCGTGCCTAAGCCGGCAGCGTCAGCACGCCCGCGGCGCCGTCCTCGGCACCGAAGGCCAGCCGCTTGCCGCCCTTGTCCCAGGCGAAGGCGCTGATCCCGCTGCCCTTCTGCGCCGGCCGCACCAGCAGTTCGGAGCCGTCGGTCAGGCGCACCAGCAGGATGCAGCCATCGTCATAGCCGATCGCCAGCACCAGCGCTCCGGGATGGAACGCCACCCGCGTGACGCGGGCGTGGCGGACACCGCATTCGCGCGGCGCCTTGCCCTGCGGCCCGTCGCCCTGGAAGGGCCAGACGATCGCGCCGTCGGCGCCGCTGGAGGCGAGCCAGAGCCCGTCATGCGACCAGGACAGCGAACGCGGCTTGGCGGGGTAGCCGGTCATCCGCATGTGGCTCGGCTTGTCGCCGAGCTTCCAGCCATGCAGCGCGTTCTCCTGCATCGAGGTGACGACGAAGCGCCCGTCCGGCGACCAGGCCACGTCGAGATGCGAGCCCTTCCATTCGAGGAATTCCGGCTTCGCCTCGGTGTTGGGATACCAGAGCGAGACGCCGTTCATCTGGGCGATCGCGAGGCGATAACCCTTCGGCGCGAAGACCAGGCCCTGCGGCGTGCTCGCCGCTTCGAGCGTGCGGATGCGGCCCTTCTCGTCGCGGGCATGCACGGTCTTGCCGGTGTTCCAGGCGAGGTTGCCGCCAGCCGAGAGCGTGATCGCGTCGATCCAGCGCCGCTTCGGGTCCTTCGCCAGCTCTTCCGGTTCGCCCTCGGCGCCGGTCGCGACGACGCGCCCGTCGTCGCCGCCGGAGATCAGCCGGTCCTTGTCGCCGGTGGCGCAGAGGATGCCGCCGGCATGGGCCTCGACGATGTCGGTCGCGCCGTCGCGCCAGCGCAGCACGCGCCCGTCGGCAAGTCCGAGGACGAGCGCCTGCTTCAGCCAGCGGACGGCGACGACATGCGTCTCCGCCTTGATCGGGACGACATGCTCGCGCAGCGAGA
Source organism: Allobosea sp. 67-29 (assembly GCF_001898115.1). GTDB lineage: Bacteria > Pseudomonadota > Alphaproteobacteria > Rhizobiales > Beijerinckiaceae > Allobosea. The sequence goes on from NZ_MKSQ01000026.1 coordinate 679,268, forward strand.
CGGATGGGTTCGGTGCAGTCATGACGCGGCTTTAACTCAGGCCGCGCAGGCTTCAAACCCCTTGCGCAAGGCGGCCTCGTCAAGCTCGCGCCCGATGAACACCAGCCGGCTCTCGCGCTTCTCGCCGGCCTTCCAGTCCCGCTGCAGGTCGCCGTCGAGGATCATGTGCACGCCCTGGAAGACGAAGCGGCGCGGCTCGCCCTTGAAGGCGAGGATGCCCTTGGAGCGCAGGATGTTCGGTCCCTGGATCTGGCTGAGGTCGTTGATCCAGGGCATGAATTTCTCCGGATCGACATCGCCGGGAATGGTCAGCGAGATCGAGCGCACATCCTCGGCATGATGATGGTGATGGCCGGATTCGAGGAAATCCGGCTCGATGTCGAGAATGCGATCGAGATCGAAGGCGTTGCGATCGAGCAGAGCGGCGATATCGACATTGGCGCGCTCGGTCTTGTGCAGCTTGGCATAGGGGTTGATGGCGCGGATCGCCGCCTCGACCTCGGCCAGTTCTTCCGCCGAGACGAGGTCGGTCTTGTTCAGAATGATGACGTCGGCGAAGGCGATCTGATTCTTCGCCTCCGGCGCGTCCTTCAGCCGGTCCTTCAGCCATTTGGCGTCGGTGACGGTGACGACCGCGTCGAGCCGCGTCGCGTCGCCGACGTCCTGGTCGACGAAGAAGGTCTGCGCGACCGGGGCCGGATCGGCGAGGCCGGTCGTCTCGACGATGATAGCGTCGAACTTGCCCTTGCGCTTCATCAGCCCGTCGAGGATGCGGATCAGGTCGCCGCGAACGGTGCAGCAGATGCAGCCGTTGTTCATCTCGAAGACCTCCTCGTCGGCACCGACGACGAGGTCCCCGTCGATTCCCGCCTCGCCGAACTCGTTGACGATGACGGCAAACTTCTTGCCGTGCTCCTCGGTGAGGATTCGGTTCAGCAGCGTGGTCTTGCCGGCGCCCAGATAGCCGGTGAGCACCGTGACGGGAATCTTGTCGGACATGGGTCTACCTGATGGCTGATGGCACAGGGGACAACGCCGGCCGGTCAGGCCGGGCCGGCGGCGAGCGCCTTCTCGATCTCGCTTATATTGTGCTTCATCATGTCGATGTAAGTCCCCGCCGGGCCGGAAGCGTCGGAGAGCGCGTCGGAATAGAGCTCTCCGCCGATCCTGGCGCCGCTTTCCCTGGCGATCTGCTCGATCAGGCGGGGATTGCTGATGTTCTCGAGAAACACCGCCGGCACCTTCTGGGCCTTGATCTGCCGGATGATGCGGGCGACGTCCTTGGCCGAAGCCTCGGATTCGGTCGAGACGCCCTGCGGCGCGATGAAGTCGATTCCATAGGCCTTGATGAAATAGCCGAAGGCGTCATGGGTGGTGATCGCCTTGCGGCGGTCGGCCGGAATGCGCGCGACTGCCGCCTTGACCTCGCCTTCGACCACGTCGAGCCTGGCGAGATAGGCGGTGGCATTGGCGTCGTAGCTCGCCTTGCCGGCCGGGTCGGCCGCCGCCAGCGCATCGCGGATATTGGCGACGTAGATGCGCGCATTGGCGATGTCCTGCCAGGCATGCGGGTCGTCATGGCCGTGATCGTGGCCATGGCCGCCCTCTTCCTCCGTCGCCTCGATCGGCTTGATGCCCTTGGTCGCCGTGACCACGGTTGCCTTCGTGCCGGAGGACTTGATCAGACGCGGCAGCCAGCCCTCGAGATGCAGCCCGTTGATGACGACGAGCTTGGCCGCGGTCATCGCCTTGGCGTCGGCCGGGGTCGGCGAATAGACATGGGCATCGCCGTTCGGCCCGACCAGCGAGGTGACGCTGACCCGGTCGCCACCGACCTGCTTCACGAAATCGGCAAGTACCGAGAGGCTCGCCACCACCGGCATCTTGTCCTGGGCGAAGACAGCGGAGGGGAGCGCGGCGAGAGCGAGCCCCGCGACGAGGGTGGCGGCAAGGCTGCGACGGCTGGGCATGAAAGTCTCCGCTCGAAGTGAAACGATATAACGTTTCTAGCGTTCGAGATGTGGCCGGATCAAGGCGCGCCGCGCAAGGCCGTCCTGCGATCCGAACAGGAGCGAGAGGAGATAGAGGCAGCCCGCCGCCAGGATGATCGCCGGACCGGCAGGCAGGCTCGAGCCCGCCGCATAGGAGACGACCAGCCCGGCATAGCCCGCCACAAGGCCGAAGCCCGTCGCCAGCAGCAGCAGCCGCGTGATGTCCGCCGTCCAGAACCGGGCCGCGGCCGCCGGCAGCATCATCATGCCGACCGCGAGCAGCGTGCCCAGCGCGTTGAAGCCGGCGACAAGGTTGAGCACCACGAGCGCGAGGAAGGTCAGGTGCACGAAACCACCCGAGCGGCTGACCGAGCGCAGGAAGCCGGGATCGACGCATTCCAGCACCAGCGGCCGGTAAAGCGCCGCCAGCGCCAGCAGCGAGACGGTCGCGACCCCGGCGAGTAGGATCAGAACGCCATCGTCGAGCGCCAGCACGTTGCCGAAGAGCACGTGCAGCAAGTCGATCGCCGAACCGCGCAGAGAGACTATGGTGACGCCGAGCGCCAGCGAGATCAGGTAGAAGGCGGCGAGCGAGGCATCCTCCTTCAGCACCGTCGCGCGGGCGACCGCACCGGCCGCGAGCGCGACAGCGAAGCCGGCAGCGAGCCCGCCGATCGTCATCGCCGGTAGCGAGAAGCCGGCGACGAGATAGCCGAGCGCCGCGCCCGGCAGGATCGCGTGAGCCATGGCGTCGCCGGTCAGGCTCATCCGCCGGAGCATCAGGAAGACGCCGATCGGGGCGCCGGAGACCGACAGCGCCGTCACGCCGACGAGCGCACGGCGCATGAAATCGAATTCGGCGAAGGGGCCGATGAGGAGATCGTAGAGCATCGGCCTGACCGGAACGGAGCTTCAGGCCGCGTCGCGCCGGCACGGGGCGGCGTGGCTGTCGAAGGACTCGACCATGCGGCGCGCCGCGAGCAGGTTTTCCGGCGTCAGAACGGCCTCGGTCGCCCCCCAGGCGACCGCTTCGCGCGCCAGCAGCAGCGTCTGCGGAAACGTCCTGCGCACGGTCTCCATGTCGTGCAGCACCGCGACGACGGTCCGGCTCTCGCCATGCCAGCGCTGCACCAGGGCCAGCAGGTCGGCGGTGGTGCGCACGTCGATGGCGGTGAACGGCTCGTCCAGCAGGATCACGTCGGCATCCTGCAGCAGCAGCCTTGCGAACAGCGCGCGCTGCATCTGTCCACCGGAGAGCGTGCCGATCGGTCGGCGCTCGAAGCCGGTCAGTCCCACCGCCGCGATGGCGTGCTCGACCTTGTGCGCCGCCGCGGCGCCGATCCGCCCGAAGATTCCGGCGCGGTTCCACAGCCCCATGGCGACGAGGTCGTAGACATGGATCGGGAAGGACCGGTCGAGCTCGGCCGATTGCGGCAGATAGGCCAGGCGCTTGCCCTTCGCGACGGAAACGCTGCCGGAGAGCGGCGTGATTGTCCCGGTGATGCCCTTGAGCAGCGTCGACTTGCCGGCGCCGTTCGGCCCGACGATCGCGGTCAGGCTCCCCGCGGCGACCTCGCCCGACAGATGATGGACGGCCGGGTGGCGATCGTAGCCGAGCGTCAGGTCGGACAGGCGGATGGCGGACAACGCGAACTTCCTTCAGACGATGACGGCGAGCGTCGCGGCCCACAGCAGGACGACCAGAATGGCGGCCAGCCCGACGCGGCTCCCGGCCGAGAGCCGCAGCAGCGACCAGCCGGGATGATCCGGGCCGGTGGCCGGCGCGGCATGACGGTGCCCGTGATCGTGCGCGTGAACCATGCGAGATGATATAATGTTACGTCGACGGCCGCACAAGCGCGATCTCGGCCTGTGGAAACGGCCGGCTTGGGCCGTCCCGCCGGGCCGGACCGGCGGCCCGCATCCGACTATTGGCCTAAAGACGCAGTGCCCGGGGTAGCCTTGCGCTTGCCCATGCGCGATAACGTCATCAAAAACACGCAACCGAACCGGCCAGCCAAGCCGGAGATCGTCAGGGAGTCATCATGAAGTCGCTCTTCAGCCGCCGGCAGCTCGCCGGCCTCGCCGCTGCCGTCATCGCCGCCTCGGCTCCGGCCGGCGCCCGCGCCGAGCAGTTCATCAACATCCTCACCGGCGGCACCTCGGGCGTCTATTACCCGATGGGCGTAGCCCTCTCGAAGATCTTCGGCGAGAAGATCAAGGACGTGCGCCCGACCGTGCAGGCGACCAAGGCCTCGGTCGAGAACCTCGTGCTGCTGCAGCAAGGCAAGGGCGAGCTCGCCTTCACCCTCGGCGACTCGCTCGATGCCGCCTGGAAGGGCGAGGAGGAAGCCGGCTTCAAGGCCCCGCTCAAGAAGCTTCGCGGCGTCACCGCGATCTATCCGAACTACGTGCAGATCGTCGCCTCGAAGGAGAGCGGCATCAAGACGCTGGCCGATCTCAAGGGCAAGCGCCTCTCGGTCGGAGCGCCGAAATCCGGCACCGAGCTCAACGCCCGCGCCATCCTCGCCGCCGCCGGGCTGACCTACAAGGATCTCGGCAAGGTCGAGTACCTGCCCTTCGCCGAGTCGGTCGAGCTGATGAAGAACCGCCAGCTCGACGCCACCCTGCAGTCGGCCGGCCTCGGCGTCGCCTCGCTGCGCGACCTCGCCACCTCGGTCGACATCACCGTCGTCGAGGTGCCGCCGGCGACCGTCGAGAAGGCGGGCCCGCCCTTCGTCAAGGCGACGATCCCGGCCAACACCTATGGCGGCCAGACCGCGGCGGTCGAGACCGCCGCCGTCGTCAACTATCTCGTCACCCATCAGGGCGTCAGCGACGATCTGGTCTACCAGATGACCAAGGCGATGTACGAGAACCTCGGCGACCTCGCCGCCGCCCATGCGGCCGGCAAGGCGATCAAGCTCGAGAACGCGCTGCAGGGCATGCCGATCCCGCTGCACCCCGGCGCGGCGAAGTACTTCAAGGAGAAGGGTCTGAAGGTCGGTTCTTGAGCCGTCCGGACGGATCTTGCTTTCGGGCGGGGCCGCACGGCCTCGCCTTTTTGTGTCTCGGGGTTGGTGAGCCATGAGCGAAGACAAGCACACGCCTTTGGCGACGCCCGATATCGGTGGCGTCCCGGTCGAGGGATCGCAGCCGATCGTCGATCCCGAGCACGGCCTGCCGCCGGGCTTCGGCGCCGGCTGGGCCGGGCGCCTGCTGTTCTGGATCGCGGTCGCCTTCTCGCTGTTCCAGATCGCGACCGCCTTCAACGTGCCGTTGGACCACCGGCTCCTGGGCATCGACATCATCGACCTGCTGCGCGCCGCGATCGTGCTCTGGGCCGTCGCCATCGTCGTCCAGGCAGTGCGCGGCAAATCCTATGCCGAGATGCTGCTGGCCTGGATTCCGATCGCGGCCGTGGTCGAGATCCTCGCCCGCTTCGAGGGCTCCGTGCCCAACCAGGTGCTGCGCGCGCTGCATGTCGGCATGCTCTGCCTCGTGGCGGGCGGCCTGCTGGCCCAGCACAAGAGCCACTCCCGCGCCGCCGTGGCCCTGGCCTGGGCGCTCGCGCTGGCCGGGTTCGCCATCGGCCTCTATCACTGGTTCTTCTACGAGGACCTCGTCGCCCGCGCCGGGGAGCTGACCCAGTCCGACCTCGTCGTCGGTATCGCCGTCATCGTCGTGCTCTTCATCGTCTGCTGGCGCTTCATGGGCCCGGCCCTGCCGATCGTCGCCGGGCTGTTCCTGGCCTATTGCCTGCTCGGCCAGTACCTGCCCTCGCCGATGAACCACCGCGGCTACTCGCTGGAGCAGGTGATCGAGCACATGTCCTTCGGCACCGAGGGCGTCTACGCGACGCCGACCGGCGTCTCGGCAACCTTCATCTTCCTCTTCATCCTGTTCGGCTCCTTCCTGGAACGCGCCGGCATGATCCAGCTCTTCACCGACGTCGCCATGGGCCTGTTTGGCGGCGCCCGCGGCGGCCCGGCCAAGGTCGCGGTGTTCTCCTCGGCGCTGATGGGCACGATCTCGGGCTCCGGCGTCGCCAACGTCGTCTCGACCGGCCAGTTCACCATTCCGCTGATGAAGCGCTTCGGCTATCGCCCGGCCTTCGCCGGCGGCGTCGAGGCCACGGCCTCGATGGGCGGCCAGATCATGCCGCCCGTCATGGGCGCCGTCGCCTTCATCATGGCCGAGACCATCGACGTGCCCTATGCGGCGGTGGTCCAGGCCGCGATCGTGCCCGCGATCCTCTACTACGCCGCCGCCTTCCTTGCGGTGCATCTGGAGGCGGGCAAGCGCGGGCTGGTCGGCATGCCGCGCTCGGCGCTGCCGAGCGCCGGCAAGGCGCTGCGCGAGAAATGGTATCTCATCCTGCCTCTCGCCGTGCTCGTCTATCTGCTCTTCGCCGGTTACACGCCGCTCTTCTCGGGCTCGGTCGGCCTCGCCCTGACCGTCGTTCTCATCCTCGGCGGCTCCTTCATGATGGGCGTCGGCTCGCTGGCCGTGCGGGTGCTGTTCTGGGTGGCGCTCGGCCTGCTCTGCGGGCTGTTCTTCTGGTACGGCATCCTCGTCATCGTCGCGCTCGTCGTCGCGCTGATCCTCGCCAACCTCGTCGTGAAGGGCGGGGCGGAAACCGTGGCCGCCTGCCGCGAGGCGCTGGCGGACGGCGCGCGCCAGGCGATCCCGGTCGGCATCGCCTGCGCCGTCGTCGGCATCGTGATCGGCACGATGACCCTGACCGGCGTCGGTACGGTGTTCGGCAACGCCGTCGTCGCCGTCGGCCAGAACTCGCTGTTCCTTGCGCTGGTGCTGACGATGATCGTCAGCCTGATCCTCGGCATGGGCATCCCGACCATCCCGAACTACATCATCACCTCGTCGCTGGCGGCCCCGATCCTGCTCAAGCTCGGCGTGCCGCTGATCGTCAGCCACATGTTCGTCTTCTATTTCGGCATCATGGCCGATCTGACGCCGCCGGTGGCGCTGGCTGCCTTCGCGGCGGCGCCGATCGCGAAGGAATCCGGCTTCAAGATCGGCTTCCAGGCGCTGAAGATCGCGATGGCCGGCTTCGTCATCCCCTACATGGCCGTCTACGATCCCGCGCTGATGCTGCAGCCGCAGGAAGGCCTGACCGGCATCTCCTACGCCGTCGCCGCCGCCTACATCATCGTCAAGACGCTGCTCGCGATCTTCCTCTGGGGCGCGGCGACGATTGGCTTCATGAAGCGCGACATGCCGCTCTGGGAGCGCATCGCCGCGATCGTCGCCGCCTTCTCGCTGGTTCTCGCGCTGCCGGCCACCGACGAGATCGGCTTCGCGCTCGCGGCCCTGGTCATCGGCCAGCATTTCTGGCGGGCCCGCGCGGCCGCGGCGGCGGCATGAGCATCTGTCTGGCCACGGGCGCACTCGCCGTGACGCTGGGTCGCGGCGAGATCACGCTCGGCTGGCGTCACTCGGTGCAGAAGACGCTGTGGGAGGAGGTCTGGCGCGAGACCCCGAAGGGTCTCGAGATCGTCGAGGCCCGCATCGAGAGCTCCGGCGCCGGCATGGACCCGCCCGACGGGTCGAAGCTGGTCGACGGCTTCTGGCGCTGGCACCCGAGCCTGCCGCCGCTGCACGAAGTCGTGATGCGGCGCTCCGGCGCCACCGCCGACTGGCACATCTGCATCGGCGGGGCCTGCAAGCCGATGGGCGCCTACCTGCCGGCCGATGCCGACCCGGTCACGCTGAAGGTCTGCGAATAGGCGAGGCGGCTCAGTCGACCGTGGTCAGGTGCTCGATCTTGAGCACCCGGCGCATCAGGTTGACCAGGCCATAGGCGGCGAACAGCGAGAAGATCGCCATCATCGCGTATTCGAACATCGCGCCGAGGTCGAACATGCCGGCGAGCGCCCAGCCAGCGGCGAGGGCGACGCCGAACAGCTCGACGGCGATCAGGATGCCGAGCGAAACCACGATGGTCAGGCTGCGCCAGTTGGTGTGCCGTCCGGCCATGCTGTCCTTCCTCCGAGCGCCTGCCCTGCGCAGGCGCATTCGGCGCGTGCCCGCATCTCTCGCACGGCCATGCGCGCAACGCACCTAGCGGAGCCTGCCGCTCCATGCAACAAAATCGCGCCCCGATCGACGCGTTTCGACGAGATGGGGACAGGCGGGGAGATCGAAAAGTCCTGATGCTCGATACACCGGTCTTCGGCGCCGCCGCGGTGGCCGCGCCTCACAGTCTCGCTTCCGAAGCCGGGCGCGCCATCCTGGCCGAAGGTGGCAACGCCATCGAGGCGATGGTGGCGATGGCGGCGACGATCGCCGTGGTCTACCCGCATATGAACGGCATCGGCGGCGACGGCTTCTGGCTGGTTCACGAGCCCGGCGGCCGGATGCACGGCATCGAGGCCTGCGGACCGGCCGGTTCGCATGCGACAATCGAGCGCTACCGTTCCAAGGACTACGACGCCATCCCGGCGCGCGGCCCCGAAGCCGCGCTGACGGTTGCGGGCGCGGTTGGCGGCTGGCGCCTTGCGCTCGAGCTGGCGGCAGCGCTCGGCGGGCGCCTGCCGCTGCGCGACTTGCTCGGCGACGCCGCCCGGCACGCACGGGAAGGCTACACGGTTTCGCCGTCGGAATGCCGCAACAGGCCCAACGAGCTGCAGGCGCTCAAAGCGGCCCCGGGCTTCCTCGACGCCTTCTGGCCGGAAGAAGCGGCGCCGAAACCGGGCACGCAGCGCCGGATGGCGGCGCTCGCGGATACCCTGCAGCAGCTTGCCGATGCCGGGCTCGACGATTTCTATCGCGGCGATGTCGGCCGCGAGATCGCCGCCGATCTGGAGCGGATCGGCGCGCCGGTCATCCGTGCCGATCTCGAACGCTTCCACGCCCGCAGCGTGACGCCGCTCTCGCTCGCCCTCCCCGGCCTCACGGTCTGGAACATGCCGCCGCCGACGCAGGGGCTCGCGGCGCTCGTCATTCTCGGCCTGTTCGAGCGGCTGGGCCGTGTCGAGCGCGACTCCTTCGCGCATCATCACGGGCTGATCGAGGCGACGAAGCGCGCGCTCGCCATCCGCGACCGCCACGTCACCGACCCCGCCCATGCGACCGGCGATCCGGCGTCCTGGCTGGGCGAGGCCATGCTGGCGCGCGAGGCGGCCATGATCGACGGCCGGCGCGCTGCATCCTGGCCGGTCAAGGAAAGTCATGGCGACACGGTCTGGATGGGCGCGATCGACCGCAAGGGCCTCGCCGTCTCCTACATCCAGTCGATCTACTGGGAATACGGCTCCGGCTGCGTGCTGCCGGCGACCGGCATCCACTGGCAGAACCGCGGCACCTCCTTCTCGCTCGATCCGGCTGCGGCTAATCCGCTGATGCCGGGCCGCAAGCCCTTCCACACGCTGAACCCGGCCTTCGCCCGCTTCGACGACGGGCGCATCCTCCCCTATGGCTCGATGGGCGGCGACGGCCAGCCGCAGTTCCAGGCGCAGATCCTGGCGCGCTACCGGCTCGGCCAGAGCCTCGCCGCCGCGGTCGACGCCCCGCGCTGGCTCTTCGGCCGGACCTGGGGCTCGGCCTCGACGGCGCTGAAGTTCGAGGATCGCTTCGACCCGGCGCTGCTGGAGCGGCTTGCCGCCGCCGGGCACCCGGTCGAGGAAACCGGCGAGGCCTATTCCGAAGGCTTCGGCCATGCCGGCATGCTGGTGAAGCATCCCGGCGGCCGCGTCGAGGCCGTGCACGACCCGCGTTCCGACGGCGACTCCAGGGGGATCTGAGACGCATGACCTATGACGACCCGTTCCGCTGCTTCGTGCCCTATCCCGATGCCCCGGTGAAGCACAGCCCGACCGGCCCGCTCGCGGGGCTGACGCTGGCGGTGAAGGACCTGTTCGACGTCAAGGGCTATCCGACCGGCGCCGGCTCGCCGATCGTGCTGGCGCAATCCGGCATCAAGACCAAGACGGCGCCGATCGTGAAGGACCTGCTCGAGGCCGGGGCGCGCTTCGTCGGCAAGACCCATACCGACGAGCTCGCTTTCTCGCTCAACGGCAAGAACGCGCATTTCGGTTCGCCGATCAACCCGGCCGCGCCCGACCGCATCACCGGCGGCTCCTCCTGCGGCTCGATGGCGGCCGTGGCCGGCCGCCTCGCCGATATCGCCGTTGGTTCCGACACCGGCGGCTCGGTCCGGGCCCCGGCGAGCTATGGCGGGCTGTTCGGCATCCGCCCGACCCATGGCCGGCTCTCGCTGAAGCGGACCTGGCCGCTGGCCGAGAGCCTGGACACGCCGGGCTGGTTCGCCCGCGACGGCGACGTCTTCGCCCGCGTCGGCGCGGTCCTGCTCGGCAAGGACCGCGCGACCCTGCCGGAGGCACCGCGCCTTCTCCTCGCCGACGACATGTTCGGGCAGGCCGTGCCTGAATCCGAGACGATCCTGCGCAATGTCGTGCAGCGCGCCATGCCGAGCGTGGGCCAGCCGGAGAATGTCAAGGTCGTCCGCGATATCGATGCGCTGTACTGGGCCTTCCGCTGGATCCAGGGTCGTGAGGCCTGGGCCTCGGACGGCGCCATGATCGAGCGCTTCGCCCCGCCGCTCGGGCCGGGCGTTAAGGAGCGCTTCGCCTTCTCCAAGGCGGTGACGGATGGCGAGTACGCCAAGGGCGAGGCGACCCGGAAGACGTTCCGGACCAGGCTTGCCCGGCTGCTCGGGCAGGACGGCGTTCTGATCCTGCCGACCGTGCCCGATATCGCGCCCCTGGTCAGCGCCGACGAATCCGAACTGGAGGATTTCCGCAACCGGGCGCTGCGGCTGCTCTGCCTCTCCGGGCTCTCCGGCTTCCCGCAGGTGACCATTCCGGTCGCCCAGCGCGAGGGCGCGCCGCTCGGTCTTTCGCTGATCGGCCCGAAGGGTTCGGACAAGTCGCTGATCGCCTTCGCGATCGCCTATGAGCGCGCCACGCGGATCAGGATCGCCTGAAGGAGGCGGGGATGAGCGGACATCATCACGACCACGACCACCATCACGACAACCACTACACGGCCATCGAGGCCCGGGTGAAGGCGCTCGAGACGCTGCTGGTCGAGAAGGGCTATGTCGACCCCGCCGCGCTCGACGCCATCATCGACACCTACGAGACCAGGATCGGCCCCCGCGACGGCGCCCGCATCGTCGCAAAGGCGTGGACCGATCCGGCCTTCGCCGAGCGCCTCAGGGCGGACGGCACGGCGGCGGTGGCCGAGCTCGGCTATGGCGGGCGCGGCGGCGAGCATATCGTCGCCTGCTTCAACACGCCCGAGCAGCACAACCTGATCGTCTGCACGCTGTGCTCCTGCTATCCGTGGCCGGTGCTGGGCCTGCCGCCTGTCTGGTACAAATCCCCGCCCTATCGCGCCAAGGCGGTGATCGACCCGCGCGGCACCATCGCCGATTTCGGCGTGACCTTGCCGGAGAGCCAGCGCATCCGCGTCTGGGATTCGACGGCCGAGACCCGCTTCATCGTCATCCCGATGCGCCCTGCCGGCACCGAGGGCTGGAGCGAGGAAAAACTCGCCGGCATCGTCACGCGCGATTCGATGATCGGCACCGGTTTGCCGCAAATCGACAAGGCCGTGGAGGACGCCGCATGAACAGCGCCCATGACCTCGGCGGCCAGATGGGGTTCGGCCCGGTCGTTCCCGAGCCGGACGAACCGGTCTTCCATGGCGACTGGGAGAAACGCGTCCTCGCCATCAACGTCGCGGCCGGCGCCATGGGCGCCTGGACCATCGACGAGATCCGCCACGCCCGCGAGAGCCTGCCGCCGGCACAATACCTCTCGTCGAGCTATTACGAGATCTGGCTCGCGGCCCTCGACAAGGTGCTGGTCCGGCACGGCTTCCTCACATCGGAAGAGCTGGCCACGGGCAAGCCCGTGCCCGAGCGCCGTGAGCCGAGGCGCGTGCTCAAGGGCGAGGAGGTCGCGGACGTGCTCCGCCGCGGCTTCCCCTATGAGCGCAAGGCCGAGGCTCCGGCGCGCTTCGCCGTCGGCGACACCGTCCGCACCATCGTAATGCACCCGCAGCACCATACCCGCCTGCCGCGCTATGCCCGCGGCAAGGCCGGCGTGATCGAGCGCGTCACCGGCTGCCATGTCTTCCCGGATGCGGGCGCACAGGGCCAGCCCGAGACGGCGCAGTGGCTCTACACCGTCGTCTTCACCGGCCGCGAGCTCTGGGGCCGCGACGGCGATCCGGATTCCACCGTCAGCATCGAGGCCTGGGAGAGCTATCTTGAGCCGGCCTGAGACCGATCTGGCGGCAGCGCTCGCCGCCGACACCCCGATTCCACGTGATGCCGAGGGCCCGATCTTCGCCGAGCCCTGGCAGGCGCAGGCCTTCGCATTGGTCGTCGAACTCCAGAACAAGGGCGTCTTCACCGCCGATGAATGGGCGCAGGCGCTCGGCGCCGAGATCCGCGAGGCGCTGGCGGCCGGCGGCTGCAAGGACGGCTCGGACTATTACGAGCGCTGGTGCGAGGCGCTGGAGCACCTGCTGATCGCGAAGGGACTCACGTCCCATGAGGGCGTCGACGCGCTCGCCGCCTCCTGGGCGCGCGCGGCCGAGGCGACGCCGCATGGCAAGCCGATCCGGCTGGAGAACGACCCGCTGCGCAGCTGAGCCTCTAGCTCCCCATCCCGCCGATCCAGAGGCCGAGCGAGAGCGCTACGCCGAGGGTCACGATGAAGGCCGCGGCCAGCAGCTCCAGCCCGGCGAGCAGCCGCACCGCCCGGAGGCTGCCGCCGCTGGCGAATTTGAGCGCCGCGAACTTGAAGAAGACGGCGAGCGCGGCCAGCGCGCCCGTCGTGATCGCGGTGCCCAATGCCATGGCGAAGGCCGCGGCGATGCCGGCCCAGTAGAGGCCCTGCGATGCGGCGAAGACGAGGATGATCAGCGCCCCGGCGCAGGGCCTCAAGCCTGCGGCAAGCACGACGCCGGCCATATCGCGCCAGTCCCTGAGCCGCGCGATCTCCTGCGCATCCGGCAGATGCACATGGTCGCAGGCCGCCTCATGCGCGGCGGCGCCCTGCCCGAGCGCCAGGAAGCTGCCGGCCTTGCGCCACAGCACCAGCAGGCCGACGAGCGCGACCAGCAGGAAGCTGCCCTGCTCGATCGCGCTGGTCGCCACGTTCATCTGGGCCGCCGTGGTGCGGAAGATCAGCGTCGCCACCGAGACGATGGCGATGGCGACGAGCGCCTGCAGCATCGCCGCGGCGAAGCTGAGCGAAAGCCCGCGCCTCAGGCTGCGGTTGTCGGCGACGATATAGCCGGAGATGACCGCCTTGCCGTGACCGGGGCCGGCCGCATGGAAGACGCCGTAGCCGAAGGAAAGGCCGAGCAGCCCCCAGATCGCGGCAGGCGCCTGCGCGATCGCTTTCAGGGTGGCTGTCAATTCGCGATAGAAGCTCGACTGCCAGGCGATCAGCACGGCGCCGATGCCGGTGGTCGACGGCAGCGCCTCGCGCGGCAAGGCGGTTCCGAAGGGATTGCGCGCCGGGGGCCGCACCGGCGCGCTCCAGCTGGCGATCGCGAACGCCAGCAGCGCAAGGCAGCCTGCGACGAGCGCCAGCGCCAGCGCGCAGAGCAGCGCCCGCCGCAGCCAGCCGGGCCATCCTTGCGTCGCGTGATCGGCCGGGATCAGGGACATGCCACCAGCGCCCGCGTCGTCACCTCGTAGCCGCTCATATCCGGCGTGGCGGTGATGTCCTCCATCGCCAGCTTCTGCGCCACCCCGTCATCCAGCTTGGGCGGGCGGTTGACCCGGACGATGCAGCCGGCCGGCGCATCGCGCGTGACCACCGCATCGGGCGCATCGACGATCTCGAAGGAGACGAAATAGGTCGGATCGCCGATCTCGATGCCGAACGAGCGGACCTTCGGCGGCGGGTGCTTGAGCGGCAATGTGTAGGTCAGCGTCAGGACCTTGTCGGCAAAGACCAGGCCGGCATCGCTCGGCGTGCCGAATTCCTGCTTGCGGCCGTTGATCTTGGCGATGGTGAAGAACTCGACCTCGGGCAGCGATTCCATGTTCACCTTGGCGAGGTCGGCCATCTCGTCGGGCGTGAGCTTGCCGTCCCCGTTCTTGTCGAGCCCCTGCGTGATATAGGCGGAGTAGGCCTCGTCGAAGCTCCAGTGATGGCGGATCGCCTTGAGCGACCCGTCCGGCGCGAACAGGATCTCCGCCTTGGCCTTCACCCAGACATGCGGATGGGCTCCGGCCGGAACCGTCCACAGCAGCAGGAGAGCGGCGCCGGCCAGGGCCGACAGAAAGGCACGTCCCGACAAGAACGGTATCCTCCACAGGTCAGAGGCCGCGAGCGATAGCGCCGTCACGCAACGGCTGCGCAACGGAAGGCCGCAGCCATCGCCGCGAATCGGGGCCAAATCGCGGCGCCGCCATTTCGCGCATGCCCGGCTGCGTCGGCAAGTCTGGACCCGCGCGCAAAAACTGGAACAATGCCAATGTGATTGACCATGTCCGGCCGATATGTCAGCCTTGCTGACATATCTTGCATCGAGACAGGTCGAGAGGCCGGATCAACCGGCCCGCGGGAACGACGATCGGGAGGCCGGCCATGGCCGAAGCAGCAGGCGATTCCAGCGACGCGGGAGCGCTCCGCTCCGTCACGCTCGACGACAAGTACGACCTCGGGACCCGCGAGGTCTTCCTCACCGGCACCCAGGCGGTCGCGCGCATGCTCTTGATGCAGCGCGAGCGCGACCGGGCGGCCGGCCTGAACACCGCCGGCTTCGTCTCGGGCTATCGCGGCTCGCCGCTGGGCGGGCTCGACCAGCAATTGATGCGGGCCGGCAAGGCGCTGATGGCCGCCAATATCGTCTTCCAGCCCGGCCTGAACGAGGACCTCGCCGCCACCGCCGTCTGGGGCACCCAGCAGGCCGAATTGCAGGGCGAGGGCAAATATGACGGCGTCTTCGCGCTCTGGTACGGCAAGGGGCCGGGTGTCGACCGCTCGGGCGATGTTTTCCGCCACGGCAACATGGCCGGGACCTCGCCTCATGGCGGTGTGATCTGCCTGATGGGCGACGACCACACCGCGGAATCCTCGACCAACGCCCACCAGACCGAATTCGTCCTCGTCGACCGGATGATGCCGATCCTCAACCCGGCCGGCGTGCAGGAGATCATCGATTACGGCCTGCACGGCATCGCGCTCTCGCGCTTCGCCTCGGTCTGGGTCGGAATCAAATGCGTCAAGGACAACATCGAATCGACGGCCTCGATCGACGGCTCGCTCGACCGCGTGACGATCGTGACGCCGGGCGACTATGTCCCGCCGCCGGGCGGCCTCGCCATCCGCCGCGAGCTCGATTTCGTCGAGCAGGAGCGCCGCCTGCACCTCTACAAGCGCGATGCGATGCTGGCCTATCTACGCGCCAACAGGCTGAACCGCATCGTCACCCATGGCGGCCGGGAGCCGCGGATCGGCATCGCCACCGTCGGCAAATCCTATCTCGATGTCCGACAGGCGCTGGAGGATCTCGGCATCGACGAGGTCCGCGCCAATGACCTGGGCATCCGCCTGTTCAAGCTCGCCTGCCCCTGGCCGATCGATCCGGCGGAGCTGAAGGCCTTCGCCGATGGACTCGACCTGATCATGGTGGTCGAGGAGAAGCGCTCGCTGATCGAGGTCCAGGTCCGCGAGGAGCTCTATGGCGCCGCCCACCAGCCGATGGTGATCGGCAAGAAGGACGAGAAAGGCGACTGGCTCTTCCCTGTCCATGGCGCGCTCGACCCCAACGACATCGCGATCGCGCTCGGCTCGCGCCTGCTGCAATACCGCGACGATCCCGTTTTACGCGCCCGGCTGGAGGAGATCGCCGCGGCACAGGGCCGTCTCGCGGAAGCGCAGGAGATCGCCCGCCGCACGCCCTATTTCTGCTCGGGCTGCCCCCACAACACCTCGACCGTCGTGCCCGAGGGCTCGCGTGCCTATGCCGGCATCGGCTGCCATTACATGGTGCAGTGGATGGACCGCGACACCGCCGGCTTCACCCAGATGGGCGGCGAGGGCGCCAACTGGGTCGGCGAGGCGCCGTTCTCGACGCGCGGCCACGTCTTCCAGAACCTGGGCGACGGCACCTATACCCATTCCGGCTCGCTCGCGATCCGCTGGGCCGTCGCGAGCGGCGTGAACATCACCTACAAGCTGCTCTACAACGACGCCGTCGCCATGACCGGCGGCCAGCAGGCGGAAGGCCACCTCTCGCCCGACCAGATGGCGCGGCAGGCCGCCGCCGAGGGTGTCAAGCGCATCGCCATCGTCACCGACGAGCCCGACAAATATCCGCCCGGCACGCAATGGCCGGGCGGGGCCACGCTGCATCATCGCGACGAGCTCGACGCCGTCCAGCGCGAGCTCGCGGCGACCTCCGGCGTCTCGCTCCTGCTCTACGACCAGACCTGCGCCACCGAGAAGCGCCGGCGCCGCAAGCGCGGCGCCTACCCGGACCCGGACAAGCGCGTCATCGTCAACGAGCTGGTCTGCGAGGGCTGCGGCGATTGCGGCGTGCAGTCGAACTGCGTCTCGGTGCAGCCGCTCGAGACCGAATTCGGCCGCAAGCGCCAGATCGACCAGTCGAACTGCAACAAGGACTTTTCCTGCGTGAAGGGTTTCTGCCCGTCCTTCGTGACGGTGCACGGCGCCCAGCCGAAGAAGGCGGAGCCGATGCGGCTCGATGCCGACGCTCTGGGCGCAGGCGAGATACCCGAGCCCGCCCTCCCGACCCTCGACCGCAGCTTCGCCGTGATCGTCACCGGCGTCGGCGGCACCGGCGTCGTCACCATCGGCGCGATCCTCGGCATGGCCGCACATCTCGAAGGCAAGGGCTGCGGCATGATCGACATGGCCGGCCTCGCCCAAAAGGGCGGCGCCGTGTTCAGCCATGTCAAGCTCGCGCCAAAGCCCGAGGACATCCATGCCATCCGCGTCGCGGCCGGGCAGGCCGACCTCGTGCTGGGTTGCGATCTGACGGTCACCGGCTCGAAGAAGGTGCTCGGCGCGATCCGCCCCGGCGGCGGCACGGTCCTCGTCAATACCGCCGAAAGCCTGCCGGGCGACTTCACCCGCAACGCCGATTTCTCGCTCCCGACCGAGCGGCTCAAGCGCGCGATCCTCTCGGCCGCCGGCCGCGACCGCACCCGCTTCCTCGACGCAACCGCCGCGGCCGTCGCCTTCCTCGGCAATGCCATCGCCGCCAACATGCTGATGCTCGGCCATGCCTGGCAGCTCGGCGCCGTGCCCTTGTCGCGGGAATCGCTGCGCCGGGCGATCACGCTCAACGGCGAGGCCGTGGCGATGAACCTCGAGGCCTTCGAGCTGGGCCGCCGCGCCGCCCACGATCCGGCCGCGCTCGACGCCCTGCTGGCGCAAGCCAAGGCCCCGACGGCGGCGCGCCATCTCTCGCAGAGCCTCGACGAGATCATCTCCCGCCGCGTCGCCTATCTCACCGCCTACCAGAACGCTGCCTACGCCGCGCGCTATCGCCACCTCGTCGCCCGGGTGCAGACGAAGGAATCCGGCATCATGCCGGGCCAGTCGGCGCTGAGCGAGTCGGTCGCACGCAATCTCTTCAAGCTGATGGCCTACAAGGACGAGTACGAGGTCGCGCGCCTCTACAGCGACGGCGCCTTTCGCCGCCAGCTCGCCGCGACCTTCGAGGCCGAGAGCAAAAGCGGGAAGCCGTTGCGCTTCGAGTTTCACCTCGCCCCGCCGCTGCTGGCCCGGCGCGACCCCGTCACCGGCGTGCCGCGCAAGCTGAGCTTCGGGCCGTGGATGATGACGGCCTTCACGCTGCTGGCGAAGCTCAAGGGGCTGCGCGGCACCGCCTTCGACCCCTTCGGCCACACCCGGGAGCGCCGCACCGAACGCCGGCTCATCGCCGACTACGAAGACCTGCTGAATGAATTGCTGACCCGGCTGAAGCCGGAGAACCACGCGCTCTGCGTGGCGCTCGCC
The DNA here is from genome assembly GCF_001898115.1 of Allobosea sp. 67-29. Classification (GTDB taxonomy): domain Bacteria; phylum Pseudomonadota; class Alphaproteobacteria; order Rhizobiales; family Beijerinckiaceae; genus Allobosea. The sequence continues at coordinate 697,263 of NZ_MKSQ01000026.1, forward strand.
GCGATACCCGAAAAGATCCGCGGCTTCGGCCATGTCAAGGAGCGGCATCTCGAGGCGGCCAAGGCCGAGGAGGCGATGCTGCTGGCGCGGTTGCGCGATGGCGGCTCTGCCGCTGCTTTGCCGCAGGCTGCCGAGTAGGATGCGCCGCCTCTTTGGTCCAACTTGAGTCTGGTTGCCGTCGCCCCCCATACTGAGCGGACACCCGGCTTCAAGGACTGCTTGTGATCGCCCCTGAAGAATTGCGCGCCATCGCCTCCTGGTCCCGCGACCTGTCGGAGGCCGAATTCGAGGAGGCGCGGCGCGGCATCTCGTTCAAGAGCTATGGCAAGAACGCCTCGATCTGCCATGTCGGCGACCGGCTGGAGTCCTGGACCGGGGTGGCCGAAGGGCTGGTCAAGATGGCGACCACCTCGAAATCCGGCAAGAGCGCGACGCTCGCGGGCTTGCGCGCCGGCGCCTGGTTCGGCGAGGGCACGGTGATCAAGTCGGAGCCGCGGCGCTATGAGCTGGTGGCGCTGCGGGAAACCCGCCTGGCTCTGATGCGGCGCTCGACCTTCCTCTGGCTGTTCGAGCATTCCGCCGCCTTCAACCGCTTCCTCGTCCATCAGTTCAACGAGCGCCTGGCCCAGTTCATCTCGCTCGCGGAGACCGAGCGCACGCTGGATTCGACCGGGCGGCTGGCCCGCAACCTGGCCTGGCTGTTCAACCCCATCCTCTATCCCGACCTCGACCGCACCCTGACCGTATCGCAGGAAGAGCTCGGCATGCTCGCCGGCATCTCGCGCCAGATGGCCAATCAGGGTCTGGCGAAGCTCGCTTCGCACGGCCTGATCGAGCTCGGCCACGGCAGCGTCACCATTCTCGATCTGGAGCGGCTGGCCCGCTTCGAAGGCTAGCATTCGTCCGCTCCCTCTCGACGCTGCGGCACCAAACCGCGTTTCGCGCGTTCCCTCTCCCGAAGGCGCCCTCCGGCGCGGCAGGGATCGACAGAGATGTTCTGGTTTTTCGAGGGATTTGCAAAACGCATCAGTGAGCAGGCCGCCGAATACGCCGCGGCCCAGTCCGAGGTCCTCGCGCGGGCCTGCGGCGAGTGGCAGGGCCTGATGGGCCTCGCCCGGCCCGTCAGGATCGCCTGCGAGCAGGAAGAGGATCGACTGCGCCTGGCGCGGCAGCGAGCGGCGACCCGCGATCGCTGAACCCCGGTTGAACGGAACGTTCAGCCCCGGTTCGCGCCGGGGCTGGTCAACTCATCCCGATCGAGACAGACGAAGGAGACATCGGATGCGCAAGCTTCTGATCGCCGCAGGCCTCGCCCTGGCCACCCTTGCAGCTGCCCCCGCGAACGCCGCGGCGCCACGGATCATTCCCGAGGCGCAGACGCTCGACCGCCTGCCGGTGGAATATGCCCGCCACACGCGCGAGCACCGGATGTGGGAGATCCAGCGCAACATGGAGCGCCAGCAGCGGCGGGACCACTACCGCCACGGCCGCGGCTATGACCGCCGCCACGGCTACGGCCGCCGCCATGGCGGCCCGCCGCCCTGGGCGCCCGCGCATGGCTATCGCCGCCATCACCGCTACTGATCGCTCCGCAACGATCGACCGCCGCCCGCAGCTTCCCGGCTGCGGGCTTTTTTCTGCCGAACGACGCCGTGCGCGCGGGAGCGCCTTGGCGATCGAGCCCCCCGAAAGCCGGTAAAACAAGGGAATTCCGAAGGTCTGATCGATCCGATTCATCGACGGACGAACTTCGGCGGGACAATAGTGATCGAAAGGCGAATTGTCTGTCAAGCGCCTCCTTGCGAAGATGCGAGCCGCCTGCAAGGCTTGCATGAGAACGAGGCCGGCAACGGCCCGCACCGAAGTCGCCGCAATGGACGGCGACTCGACAGGGAGAACGCAATCGTGGCGATCGGCACCGCCGGTGAGGCGGACACCTTTCCGAAATTGCTGTTGCGCAACGCCCGCGAGCGCGCCTCGCGCGTCGCCTATCGTCACAAGGACCTCGGCATCTGGCAGTCCTGGAACTGGGCCGAAGTCGCGGAGCATGTCCGCAATTTCGCCAAGGGATTGCAGGATCTCGGGCTGCGGCGCGGCGAGAAGGTCGCGATCGTCGGCTACAACCGGCCGAAGCTCTACTGGTCGATGTGCGCCGCCCAGTGGCTCGGCGCCGTTCCCGTCCCGGTCTATGCCGACAGCGTCGCCGAGGAGATGGCCTATGTCCTCGACCATGCGGAGGCCGTCTTCGCCGTCGTGCAGGACCAGGAGCAGGTCGACAAGCTGCTTTCGATCACTGAGCGCCTGCCGCATCTCCGGCACATGCTCTATGACGAGCCCCGGGGCTTGCGCGACTACGATCACAGCAAGCTCCACGCCATCGAGACGGTGATCCAGGCCGGCGCCAAGGCGCTGGAGGACCCGCAGACCGCGGCCGCGCTCCAGCGCGAGATGGAAGCCGGGCAGGGCTCCGATCTCGGCATCATCCTCTACACCTCCGGCACGACGGGGCGGCCGAAGGGCGTGATGCTCAGCCATTACAACATCCTGGTCGCGGCCGAGATCGGCTGCGGCTTCGACGGGCTCAACGAGAGCGACGAGGTCATCGCCTATCTGCCGATCGCCTGGGTCGGCGATCACGTCTTCTCCTATGCGCAGGCGATGCTGGCGGGCTTCTGCGTCAACTGCCCCGAGAGCCCCGATACCGTGATCGACGACCGGCGCGAGGTCGGCACCACCTATGCCTTCGCGCCGCCGCGCGTCTTCGAGACGATGCTGACCATCACCATGGTGCGCATGGAGGATGCCGGCGCCCTGAAGCGCCGGATGTTCCACTATTTCCTCGGCGTCGCGAAGCGCTATGGCGAGCAGATCCTCAACGGCGAGAGCGTGCCCCTGAAGGGCCGGCTGCTCTATGCGCTCGGCGACCTGCTGGTCTACGGCCCCTTACGCAACCGCTTCGGCCTGACCAATATCAAGGTCGGCTACACCGCGGGCGAGGCCATCGGCCCCGAGCTCTTCCGCTTCTACCGCTCGATCGGCATCAACCTGAAGCAGCTCTACGGCCAGACCGAGGCCGGGGTCTACATCACCATGCAGCCGAACGGCGAGATCAAGGCGGACACGGTCGGCAAGCCGGCGCCGCTGGTCGAGATCCGCATCGACGACAATGGCGAGGTGCTCTACCGCTCGCCCTCGATCTTCGGCGGCTACTACAAGGATCCGGACAAGACCGCCGAGACGATGACGGCCGACGGCTATGTCCGCTCCGGCGATGCCGGCTTCTTCGACGACGGCGGCCACCTCAAGATCATCGACCGGGCCAAGGACGTGGGCAAGCTCGCCAGCGGCGAGCTGTTCCCGCCGAAATACATCGAGAACAAGCTGAAATTCTATCCGAACATCAAGGAGGCCGTCGCCTTCGGCCAAGGCCGCGATTTCGTCACCGTCGCGCTCAATATCGACCTGACGGCGGTGGGCAACTGGGCCGAGCGCAACAACGTCGTCTACGCCTCCTACCAGGAGCTCGCCGGCCACGACCTCGTCTACGACATGGTCGCGAAACATGTCGACGAGGTGAACCGCTCGCTCGCCTCCGAGGCGATGATGGGCGGCGCGCAGATCAGGCGCTTCCTCATCCTGCACAAGGAGCTCGACGCCGACGACGGCGAATTGACCCGCACCCAGAAGGTCCGCCGCGGCTTCATCGCCGAGCGCTACGCCCCGCTGGTGACGGCGCTCTATGACGGCTCGCAGGAGGCCGACATCTCGACGGAGGTGGTCTTCGAGGACGGGCGCAAGGGCGTGATCTCCGCCCGCGTCAAGATCCGCGACGCCAGGACCTACCCCGTTGCGCAGGAGGCGCCGTCCCCGGCGAAGGCGGCATGAACGCGGAACCGATCAACGTGACCGGCACGCCGATCCGCGAGAAGGGCGATGTCCTGCTCTCGGTCGAGAACATCTCGCTGCGCTTCGGCGGCGTGAAGGCGATCACCGACGTCTCCTTCGACATCCGCAAGGGCGAGATCCGCGCCATCATCGGCCCCAACGGCGCCGGCAAGACCTCGATGCTCAACTGCATCAACGGCTTCTACCAGCCGCAGGAAGGCCGCGTCGTCTTCAAGGGTGAGCGCCGCGCCAGGATGCGCCCGCATCGCGCCGCCGCCGGGGGCATCGCCCGGACCTTCCAGAACGTCGCGCTGTTCAAGGGCATGTCGACGCTCGACAACATCATGACCGGCCGCACCCTGAAGATGAAGAAGAACTTCTTTTGGCAGGCGTTGCGTCACGGGCCGGCGATGCAGGAGGAGATCGCGCATCGCCGTGTCGTCGAGGATATCATCGACTTCCTGCAGATCGAGCACATCCGCAAACTGCCGGTCGGCAAGCTGCCTTACGGCCTGCAGAAGCGCGTCGAGCTCGGCCGCGCGCTCGCCATGGAGCCGGAACTGCTGCTGCTCGACGAGCCGATGGCCGGAATGAACCTGGAGGAGAAGGAGGACATGTGCCGCTTCATCCTCGACGTGAACAACCAGTTCGGCACGACGATCGCCCTGATCGAGCACGACATGGGCGTGGTGATGGACCTGTCCGACCGGGTCGTGGTGCTCGAATACGGCCGCAAGATCGCCGACGGCACGCCTGACGAGGTCAAGCGCGACCAGAAGGTCATCGACGCCTATCTCGGCGTGGCGCATTAAGGAGCACGGCCATGAGCGACATCGCCACCCGCCCCGCGCCCGGCCTGCTTGCGAGCCCGCTGGCCAGGTTCGCCCTCGTCGTCGCCGCGATCGTCGCGGCACTGGCCATCGGCATCCGGCTCGATTCCTCGAACACGCTCTACGCCATCTTCATCGACCCCTTCCAGCAGATGAGACAGGCGCCCGACCTGCTCGTGCAGACGATCTGGGAAGGGCTCGTCTCCGGCGTGCTCTATGCGCTGATCGCGCTCGGCTTCGTGCTGATCTTCAAGGCCTCCGGCGTGTTCAACTTCGCCCAGGGCATCATGGTGGTGTTCGCCGCGCTGACGCTGGTGGGGCTCTACGAGAAGGGGGTACCGGCCTTCGTGGCCGTCGCCCTGACGCTCGGCGTGATGTTCGTGCTGGCCCTGACGATCGAGCGCGTCGTGCTGCGCCCGCTGGTCAACCAGCCGGACATCATCCTGTTCATGGCGACCTTCGGCATCACCTATTTCCTGATCGGCTTCGGTGAGGCGCTGTTCGGCGGCAACCCCAAGCAGATGATCACCGACCAGCTCTACCTGCCGCGCGGAGCCGTCGACCTGCAGATCCTCGGCGGCCTCGTCTCCCTGCAGAAGATCGACATCGCCGCCGCCGTGATCGCCTCGCTGATGATCGTCGCGCTCGGCCTCTTCTTCCAGTACACCCGCATCGGCCGGGCGCTCAGGGCCGTCGCCGACAGCCACAAGGCGGCGCTTTCGGTCGGCATCTCGCTCAACCAGATCTGGGTCATCGTCTGGTTCACCGCGGGCATCGTCGCGCTGATCACCGGCATCATGTGGGGCGCCCGCTCCGACGTCTCCTTCGCGCTCGAGATCGTCGCGCTGAAGGCCCTGCCCGTGCTGATCCTCGGCGGCTTCACCTCGATCCCCGGCGCCATCGTCGGCGGGCTCATCATCGGCATCGGCGAGAAGCTCGGCGAATTCTACTGGGGCCCGCTGGTCGGCGGCGGCATCGAGAGCTGGCTTGCCTATTTCATCGCCCTGGGCTTCCTGCTGTTCCGGCCGCAGGGCCTGTTCGGCGACAAGATCATCGAACGCATCTGAGGAGCCGGGATCATGCTCTACCGCGAGGCCGGCCAGTACAAGTCGAGCTACGCCGCCGACATGGCGATCTTCCCGCTGCGGGAGGACAGGCTCGGCATCGCCCTGATCCTGGCGATCGCCTTCATCGCCATCCCCTTCCTCGGCAGTGACTTCTTCATCGCCTCGGTGATGATCCCCTTCCTGGTCTTCTCGCTGGCGGCGATCGGGCTCAACATCCTCACCGGCTATACCGGGCTGATCTCGCTCGGCACCGCCGCCTTCATGGGGGTCGGCGCCTATAGCTGCTACAAGCTGACGACGCTCTTCCCCGATGTGAACATCATCGTCCTGATCCTGCTTTCGGGGCTGTTCTCGGCCGGCATCGGCGTGCTTTTCGGCCTGCCCTCGCTGCGCATCAAGGGCTTCTACCTGGCGGTGGCGACGCTCGCCGCGCAGTTCTTCCTGCAATGGGCCTTCGTGCGCATTCCCTGGCTGTTCAACTACAACGCCTCGGGCTCGATCGAAGTGCCCGAGCGCACCCTGTTCGACATCCCGCTGACCGGCGCGACCGCGACGCCGGAGACGCGCTACTTCGTCTGCCTCGGCCTCGTCGTGGTGCTGACCTGGTTCGCCTCCAACATCGTCCACGGCAAGCTCGGCCGCTCCTGGATGGCGGTGCGCGACATGGACATCGCCGCCGAGCTGATGGGCATCAAGCTGCTCAACGCCAAGCTCATGGCCTTCGCCGTCTCCTCCTATTTCGCCGGCGTCGCCGGTGCGATGATGATCTTTCTCTGGTACGGCGGCGGCGAGGCGGCGGACGTGTTCTCGATCCGCCTCTCCTTCAACATCCTGTTCATGGTCATCATCGGCGGCCTCGGCTCGCTGATCGGCTCCTTCTTCGGCGCGGCCTTCCTCTCGATCCTGCCGACGGCGCTGAAGTTCGGCCTCCCGGCGATCGGCGTCCCGCTGGCGGGCGCCACCGCCGAGCACGTCACCTACATGCTCGTCGGCGGCCTGATCATCCTCTTCCTGATCGTCGAGCCGCACGGCCTCGCCCGGCTCTGGCAGATCGGCAAGCAGAAATTGCGGACATGGCCCTTCCCGTACTGAGGCGGGGACGGGTCCAGGAAGCGACCGGCGCCGCAGAAGTGCCGGCGGGAAGCAAGACGGGACCGGCTGGAACCGGGACCGGAGGAAACGAACGGAGAGAACCGATGACAAGCAGGAAGCTGATGAAGGGTGCCACGCTCGGGGCCTTGCTGGCGGCCACCGCCATCGCCGCCCCGGCCATGGCGCAGGACAGCGTCTATTTCGCCAACAACGCCTATCGCACCGGCCCGTTCTCCGGCTCCGGCATCCCGATCGGCGACGGCATGCGCGACTACATCACGATGATCAACGAGCGCGACGGCGGCGTGAACGGCGTCAAGATCATCTACGAGGAGTGCGAGACCGGCTACGACACCAAGAAGTCGATCGAGTGCTACGAGCAGGCCAAGTCGAAGAACACGATCCTCTACTCGCCCTGGTCGACCGGCGCGACTCTGGCCGCGATCCCGCGCGCCCATGTCGACAAGATCCCGATCCTGTCGATGGCCTACGGCCTCTCGGCCTCGGCCGACGGCAACAACTTCCCCTGGGTCTTCATCCCGCCCTTCACCTATTGGGACGGCGCCTCCGTCATGGTGAAGTACATGGCCGACCAGCTCGGCGGCTTCGACAAGCTCAAGGGCAAGAAGCTCGGCCTGATCCATCTCGACGCGCCCTTCGGCAAGGAGCCGATCCCGGTGCTCGAGAGCCTGGCCAAGAAATATGGCTTCGAGCTGAAGCTCTATCCGGTTCCGGCCGCCGACATGCAGAACCAGAGCTCGCTCTGGCTCGGCATCCGCCGCGACCGGCCGGACTTCATCTACAACCAGGGCTGGGGCGCGATGAACCCGACCGCGGTCAAGGAAGCCATCCGCAACAACTTCCCGATCGGCAAGATGGTCGGCGTCTGGTGGGCGGGCGGCGATGACGATGCCCGCGCCGGCGGCGACCAGGCGAAGGGTTACAAGTCCCTGAGCTGGACGCAGAGCGGCACGCAGGCCCCCGCCCTGCAGGACATCGTCAAATACGTGGTCGACAAGGGCAAGAGCACGACGCCGAAGGACAAGGTCGGCGAGGCGCTCTACAACCGCGGCGTCTACAACTCCATGCTGGTCGTCGAGGGCATCCGCAACGCCCAGAAGATCACCGGCAAGAAGGTGATCACCGCCGAGGACATGCGCCGCGGCCTGGAATCGCTCAACCTCACCGAGGCGAAGCTCAAGGAGATCGGCTTCGGCGGCTTCGTCACGCCGACGACCATCACCTGCACCGACCATTCCGGCCACAGCAAGATGTTCATCCAGGAATGGGACGGCAAGAAGTGGGTCAAGAACTCGGACTGGACCGCGCCGCTGGAGGACGAGGTCAAGCCGCTCGTCGATGCCAACGCCAAGGACTATGTCGAGAAGGCCGGCAACTGGCCGAAGCGCACCGAGCCCTGCGAGAAGTCGTCCTGATCTGACGGCAGCCGGCGGCGGTTCCCCGCCGCCGGCACCCCATCGATACCGATTATCCGGGAGAGGCCGATGTCGACCGCCACCCTCGAGAAGCCAGCCGCAGCCGCCGCGAGCGACACCATCCTGTCCCTCAACAACATCGAGGTGATCTACGACCATGTCGTGCTGGTGCTGAAGGGTGTCTCGCTCACCGTGCCGCGCAAGGGCATCGTCGCGATCCTCGGCGCCAACGGCGCCGGCAAGACCACGACGCTGAAGGCGATCTCCAACCTGCTCAAGGCCGAGCGCGGCGAGGTCACCAAGGGCTCGATCGTCTTCGACGGCGAGCGCGTCGACAAGCTTTCGCCCAACGAGCTGGTGCGGCGCGGCTGCATCCAGGTCATGGAGGGCCGGCACTGCTTCGGCCATCTCTCGATCGAGGAGAACCTGCTGACCGGCGCCTTCACCCGCCGCGACGGAAATGCCGCCATCAAGCGCGACCTCGAGAAAATCTACACGCTGTTCCCGCGCCTGAAGCAGCGGCGGACCTCGCAGGCCGGCTACACCTCCGGCGGCGAGCAGCAGATGTGCGCCATCGGCCGGGCGATGATGTCGAAGCCCAAGATGATCCTGCTCGACGAGCCGTCGATGGGCCTGGCGCCGCAGATCGTCGAGGAGATCTTCGAGATCGTGAACCGCCTCAACGACAAGGAGGGCGTCTCCTTCCTGGTGGCCGAGCAGAACACCAACATGGCGCTGCGCTACGCCACCTACGGCTACATCATGGAGACCGGTCGCGTCGTCATGGACGGCGAGGCGCAGATGCTGCGCGAGAACGAGGACGTCAAGGAGTTCTATCTCGGCGTCGCGGAGGGGGACAAGAAGTCCTTCCGCGAGGTCAAGAGCTACAAGCGCCGCAAGCGCTGGCTGTCGTGACGGCATCCGCACCGGCACGGCACCCGACAGACGAGACATCGCCATGACAGAGCATCACGACGCGCTCGAAACCCGCTCGCCAGCCGAGCGCGAAGCCGATCTCTTCGCCCGCCTGCCGAAGCTCCTGGCCGCCGCGATGCGGGCGCCGGCCTACGCCGCGCGTCTCGCGGGCGTCGACCCGGCCGCGATCACCGATCGCGCGGCGCTGGCCAGCCTGCCGATCCTGCGCAAGGCCGATCTTCCGGCCCTGCAGAGGGAGGCTCTGCCCTTCGGCGGCCTGGTTCCGGCGGCGCCGGGCTCCTTCGGCCGGCTCTTCACCTCGCCCGGTCCGATCTTCGAGCCCGAGGGCACGGCCGTCGACGCCTGGGGAGCGGCGCGCGGCCTGCGCGCCGCGGGCTTCCGCCCCGGCGACATCGTGCTCAACACCCTGAGCTATCATCTGACGCCGGGCGGCTTCATCATGGATTCCGCCGCCCGCGCGCTCGGCTGCGCGGTGATCCCGGCCGGCCCGGGCAATACCGAGCAGCAGATGGAGGTGATCGCGGCCTATCGGCCGAGCGCCTATGCGGGCACGCCCGATTTCCTCAAGATCCTGATCGAGGCTGCCGATGCCCGCGGCGTCGACATCTCCTGCATCCGTCGTGCCGTCGTCTCCGGCGCGGCCTTTCCGCCCTCGCTTCAGGCCTGGGTCAGGGAACGCGGCATCGACGCCTGCCAGCTCTATGCGACGGCCGATATCGGCGTCATCGCCTACGAGACCTCCGCCCGCGACGGCATGGTGCTGAACGAGGACCTGATCGTCGAGATCGTCCGGCCCGGCACGGGCGATCCCGTGCCGGAGGGCGAGGTCGGCGAGGTCGTCGTCACGAATCTCGACCCGCACCATCCCCAGATCCGCCTCGCGGTGGGCGATCTGACCGCCGTGCTGCCCGGGGCGAGCCCCTGCGGGCGCACGAACACCCGGATCAGGGGCTGGCTGGGGCGCGCCGATCAGACGGCGAAGATCAAGGGCATGTTCGTCCGGCCGGAACAGGTCGCCGAGATCGCCAGGCGCCATGCCGAGATCGCCAAGCTCCGCCTCGTGGTCGGCCGCGCCGACGAGACCGACACGATGACGCTGAGGGCCGAGATCTATGCCGAGCCGGTCGGCTTCGTCGACGCGGTCTCATGGACCCTGCAGCAGGTCACCAAGCTCAAGGGCAAGGTCGAGGTGCTGCCGCTCGGCGCGCTGCCGAACGACGGCAAGGTCATCGCCGACGAGCGACCCGTCGGGTGAGCCAGCGGTCACGGGAGAGGCGCTGACCGGTCCTGCCGCGCGCCGGGCACGCCGGCGGTGAGATGGCCGCTTCGCGGGTCCTCGCCCCTGCCCCTGTGCCTGCGACAGAAGGGCTCTCCCCGCGCCTCACCAGTCGATCGTGGTCTCACCCTGCTCCTGCAGCCAGGCATTGGCGCGGCTGAACGGCTTCGAGCCGAAGAAGCCCCGCCTTGCCGACAGCGGCGAAGGATGTGCGCTGGCGATAACGAGATGGCGGCTCTCGTCGATCAGCGGCCGCTTCTTCTGCGCCGGCGCGCCCCAGAGCAGGAACACGACATGCGGGCGCGCCCGCGAGACGGTGGCGATGATCTCGTCCGTGACCTCGCCCCAGCCCAGCTGGAGATGGGAGCCCGCCTTGCTCGCGCCCTCGCGCACGGTGAGCGCGGTGTTCAGCAGCAGCACCCCCTGCCGGGCCAGATGCGTGAGGTCGCCATCCCGCGGCACCGGCAGCCCAAGGTCCTCGGCACGCTCCCGATAGATGTTCGCGAGCGAACGCGGCAGCGGCGGCGGGCCGACATAGGAGAAGGCAAGGCCGTTGGCATGGCCCGGCGTCGGATAGGGGTCCTGGCCGAGAACGACCAGGCGGACCGAATCGAGCGGTGTCAGCGCGAGCGCCGCGAAGACACGTTCCGGCGCGGGCGCCACGACATGGCCGGCGGCACGCTCGGCGTCGGCCGCGGCACAGGCGCGCGCGGCGGGGCCGCCGGCCGAGAACGCCGGCAACCCGTTCCAGCCGCGGGCGGCCGGCAGAGCCTGGAAGGCGGCGAGGGCCGCGACGCATGTCACGCGGCGGGGCTCACTTCAGCACCACGCGGCCCTCGACCTTCGATTCCACGGTGCCGAGCTTGCGCAGATAGACCATCACCTCATTGGCCATCAGCTTGCCGTCGGTGAGGCCGATCAACACCTTGCCGCGGCCCAGCGCGGTGTAGCCGTCGCCGCCTTCGAGCATGAAGTTGTTCGAGGCCACGGTGTATCGGGCCGCGGGATCGATCGGCGTGCCGTCGGACAGGGTGAGCGCGGTGACGCGCGAGCCCACCGGCTGCTTGATGTCGGCCTCGAACTTCATCCCCGCCACGACCGGAAACTTGCCCGAGCCCTGCGGGGCCGGGGAAAGGCCGTTCTCCAGGGCGTCCTTCACGTCCTTGCCGGTGATCTCGACCATCACCGTCGCGTTGCCGAAGGGCAGTTCGCTCAGCACGTCGCGCCGCGTCAGGGTCGTGCCGGCCGCATATTGCTTGTTGGCGCGGATGCCGCCGGCATTGGTGATGGCGAGCTGCGCGCCGGTGGAGGCCCGGATCGCATCGGCGATCAGGTTGCCGATCGCCGATTCCTGGGTCCGGATCACGCCGGTGCGCGAGTCGAGCGGGGCGGCAAGCTTGGCGACGTCGATGTCGAGTTCCTTGGAAAGCTCGCCCTCATAGCCCTTGACGATGGCTTCGACCTCGGGGTCCGGCGTCGCCGAGCGGGAATCGTTGACCCGGAAGGTCGGGCTCCACGACACCTGCCGGGCCACACCCTCGCCCTTCACTGTGACGGCGATGTCGATCGCGGTGACGTAGTTGCCCTCCTCGTTCGACTCGACCATCACGACCTTGCCGTCATAGGCGATGGCGAGGTCGTGGTCGTGGCCGGTCAGCACGATGTCGACGACGCGCGAGCGTACGATCTCGTTGTCCATCGCCCGGTCGGCATGGACGACCGCGACGAGGATGTCGGCGCCCTGCCCCTTCAACGCCTTGGCCTCGCGCCTGAGCGCTTCCATCGACGAGGAGAAGACCAGGTCGCCTGGATGCGAGATCTGCGGTGTCGGATCATAGGCCGTCCCGATGACGCCGACCTTGATGCCGCCGAGCTCGAAGATCCGGCTGTCCTCGTGGCCGGGCAGCTTCCCGCCGCCGGCATCGCGCAGATTGGCGGCGAAGGTCGGGTAGCTCTGCGCGGCGACGAGCTTGAGATAGTTCTCCTTGCCGAAGTCGAACTCGTGGTTGCCCGGGACGAAGACGTCGAGCCCCATCTTGTTCTGCATCGCGACGATGTGGGCGCCCTGGTCGAAGCCCGACATCAGCGAGGGCGAGTAGCAGTCGCCGGCGTGGCAGAACAGCACCGGCACGCCGCGCGCCCGCTCGGCCTTGGCGATGCCGGCCGCCCGGGCGAAGCCGCCGCGGCCCTTGTCCCCGCTCATCTTGTAGATGTCGTTGACGAGCAGCAGCGTGAAGCTCGGCGCGGGCTGCTGCGCCAGTGCGACCGGAGCGGTCGCAGCCAGCGTCGCGGGCGCGGCCAGGACACCGAGGGCTTTGCGGCGGGTCAGCTTGGTCATGGCGGGCGCCCCTGTCGAGAAGGCTTCCAGCCTAGCAAGAGAGCCGCCCGGCTGACCAGATGGCTTTCGCGACCGGAACGCGTTGTCGGCAATGTCGCACCGGACCCTTCGGGCCGCTTCAAGGCTGGACGAAAGCGCGAACTCGTCTAAATCACGAGCGCAAGGAGAGCCCGCGCTCATGACTGCCGACCTCGCCACATCACCGTCCTCCGCCGCCGCCCGGCGCCCCCCCGATCACCCCAGGGCCCGCTATGGCCGCATCGGCGTGCTGCTGATGAATCTCGGCACCCCGGAGGGCACCGGCTACTGGCCGATGCGCGCCTATCTCAAGGAGTTCCTCTCCGACCGCCGCGTCATCGAGGAACCGCGCTGGAAATGGTGGCCGATCCTCAACCTGATCATCCTGTCGACACGCCCGGGCCGGAAGGGCAAGGATTACGCCTCGATCTGGAACAACGATCGCGACGAAGGCCCGCTCAAGACCATCACCCGCTCGCAGACCGAGCAGTTGGCCGAGCGCCTGAAGCCGCTTGCCGGCGAGCGCGTCGTCTTCGACTGGGCGATGCGCTACGGCTTCCCCGATGTGAAGAGCCGGTTGAAAGCGCTGCTCGACCAGGGCTGCGACCGCATCCTGCTGGTGCCGCTCTATCCGCAATATGCCGCGCCGACCTCGGCCACCGCCTGCGACCAGGCCTTCCGCGCCCTGATGCAGATGCGCTGGCAGCCGACGGTGCGCGTCTCGCCGCCTTATCACGACGACCCCGCCTATATCGATGCGCTCGCCCGCTCGATGCGCGCCTCGCTGGCGAAGCTCGACTTCGAGCCCGAGGTCATCCTCTGCTCGTTCCACGGTATGCCGAAGGACTACCTGCTCAAGGGCGACCCCTATTACTGCCAGTGCGTGAAGACCTGGCGGCTGCTGCGCGCCGAGCTCGGCTTCTCCGAGGAGCGCTTCCCGCTGACCTTCCAGTCGCGCTTCGGCCCGGACGAGTGGCTCCAGCCTTACACCGACGAGACGGTGAAGGCGCTGGCCCAGGCCGGCAGGAAGTCGATGGCGATCGTCGCGCCGGGCTTCTCGGCCGATTGCCTGGAGACCCTCGAGGAGCTCGACGGCGAGAACCGCGAGATCTTCCTGCATAATGGCGGCGAGAAATTCGCCTATCTGCCTTGCCTGAACGATTCGGCGGAAGGCATCGACGTCATCGCCGAGGTCGTCCAGCGCGAACTGATGGGCTGGCTCTGAGGCTCGCTAGCCGCCGCAGACGAAGCGCGTGACGCTCTCGATCACCGGCTTCGCCTGCAGGATGCGGCGATGCCCGAAGCCGCTCGTCTCCGCCAGCCTGACGAAACCGCCGGCCGCCGCCAGCACCTCGGCATGGCTGAAATCGAGCTCGCGATCCTGCCGGTCGTGGACGATCAGGGTCGGCACGCCAACCGCCGCGAGCTGACGCGATCCTTCGAAGGCTTCGACCGGATTGCCGGCGACGGCATGAATGCGGCGCTCCAGCGCCGCCTGGCCGCGCCGGCCGAGACCGATCGTGGCGCCGAAGCGCCGCGTGATCCGCTGCACCGAACAGGGGGCGGCGATCATCGCCAGCCGGCCGGTGGCGACCGGCGGCTGGCCCGGAACCGAGCCCGCCAGCGCCGCAAGCGCGATCGCGCCGCCGAAGGAATGGGTGACGATCGCGTGCAGGGGCCCGAAGGCCTGCGCCACCGCCGCCAGGCTGGCGACGCCGAGCGGCATGTCCAGCACGCGCCCCGTCGAGGCGCCGTGGGCCGGCAGGTCGAAGGCCACGACCCGGAAGCCCGCCTCGCAGAGCGGCCCGGCGAAGGCCGTCATGAAGGCAGCCTCGCTGCTCCAGCCATGCACCAGCAGCACCGTGCCGCGCCGCGCCGCGCCGGCCGCCTTGAAGACATAGGCCTGCGCGCTGCCGCAGGGAAAGGGAATAGCCGTGGCTTCGGCCCGCGCCAGACGCGCGATCGCACCCGTGGCGCTGCGGGCAGCGTTTTCGCTTCGCCCCCGCCGCCGCGGCGGGGTACAGAAAAGGCGGAAGGCGACCTTGCCGGCTGCGGCGGGGGCGAGAAAGCTGGCGGCTCTGACCAGGGGCCGCAGCAGACGGAGCGCGGTAGCGGGCATGGCATCGACCTCGATCTGTTCAACGCTGAACATTTATGTTCAGCCATGAACAAAAAGCAAGCCGTCTCAGACGCACCGGGCTCCGGCCAGCGCCTGCCCTGGGAGCTGCCGCGGTTCCGTAACTGGATCGCGGTCGCCCGGGTCCATAATCTCTGGGAGAAGGCCTTCAGCGAGGCGCTGGCGCCGCTCGATATCCAGGTCGCCCACTACGACGTGCTGGCCAATATCTTCCATGTCCCCGGACTGACCCAGCAGGCGCTGGCCGAGAAGCTGCTGGTCGGGCGCAGCGCGATGAGCATGCTGCTGCCGGTGCTCGAGCGGCGCGGGCTGATCGAGCGGCGCGGCGACGAGGCCGACCGCCGGGTCCGGCGCCTCTGGCTCACCGCCGCCGGAGAGGCCCTGACCCGCGAGGCGATGGCGATCCACGTCGCCGAGATCGAGGCGATGATGACGGTGCTGAGTGACGCCGAGTGCAACGCGGTCGGCGAGATGATGCGGCGCGTCGCCAAGGCGCTGGAAGGTTGATGCGACACGGGCCGCCCGTGGGGCGGCCCGGCCGGGTTTGTCCGCCTGTCCGGCCTATTGTGGCGCGAACACGCCGAGGCTGCTCGCCGTGATGTCGAAGGAGAGCGTGCCGACCACCGCCGCTCCGCACCATTTCGAGCGGCCGCTGCCGGAATAGATGCCGCTGGGATCGGCGGTCAGCGCGAAGCATTCCGTCTTCGACAGCGTCGTGTCGTGATAGCGCAGATCCGCCGTGACGTTCTTCCAGGTGTAGGAGACGCCGGCATTCCAGTAGGTGTAGTCGGGCAGGTTCGTCGGCGGGTTGGTCGACCAGATCGCCAGATTGGTCCGGCCGAGCCAGTAATGCCCGAGTTCGCCGGAGACCGACAGGCCTTCGAGGAAGGGCAGGGCGTATTTCGCCGTGACCGAGGCATAGGTGCCGTCCGCGCCGGTGCCGAGCCAGTCCCAGGCGTAGAACACGTTGGCGCCGAGCGTCAGGCTGCCGCCGATGACATAGGACGCCTTGCCGTAGATTTCGGTGTAGTCGGTGTTCTTCGGCGTCCAGAACACGCCGCCGAAGTCGATGAGCTGCTTCTCGCTCGGATAGTAGTACTGCATGATTCCGAGATCGAGCGTCAGGTCGCCGAATTTCGGACGGATGCCGCCGTAGAAGTCGATCTCGGCGTCGGGCCGGGTCGCCAGGTCGACACTCGAGCCATAGACGCCGACATAGAACAGGTTGTTGTAGATCTGCAGCTCGGCGCCGCCGCCGATCCCGGGCTTGCGGTCGGTCTGCGAGATGCCGCGGAAATTGTAGTCGGTCTGGCCCTTGATGTTGACGGCGATGTCGAACCAGGTGATCGCCGGCACGATCGGAGCCGGCGGCGGCCCTTTCTTGCTGGGCAGGTCGGAGGCCTGGGCGGCCGCTCCCAGTGCCGCCGACAGGCCGAGGCCCAAGAGCGCAGAACGAACAAGATCCAGCTTCATCGACCCGAACCCCTCTTCGCGCGGTGATCGCGCTGCGATCGCGATCAAGCGGGCCGGGTGAATTTTTCGGCAAGGCGAGGTTTTCGGCAGGCTGCGCGGCGCCTAAGCAAAAGGCCCCGAAATCGGGGCCTTCGCGCCTGCAAAAAAGGCAGCGGTGATTTGCCGGGAAACTGTTGCGAATATATCACATATTCGGCAGCCACCCGACCGCTGTTCAACGCATCGCGGGCTGGCTCGCATAGGCGGCCGGGGACTCGTCGAGCCTGCTCGTGCGCAAGCCCGTCGCGCGCCGCGGCGGCAGCGGCGCCCGGATACTGGTCGGCGCAGCCGGGACGACGACCGCGACGGGTGCCTCGGCCGCGGCCATGTTCTGTCCGCTCGTGGTCGGGGCGCTGCCGAAGCTCGGCATGAAGCTCAGGGCGCGCTGCAGGAAGGGCTTGCTCTCCTCGGCCGGCGCGACCGGCGTCGCCGAGGCGCTGGCCAGCACCGGCGCCTGCTCGGCCTTGCCGGGCTGGACCCGCGCAATCTGGCTCGTCGCCGGAACGGCGGCCGGCCGGATGTCGGCCTTGGCGGGCGCGGACTGGGCCGGCCGCTCGGGCCGGGCGGCCTCCACCGGCGGCGCGGCAGCGATCGCGGCCATCACGGCGCTGTCCTCGGCCGAGGCGGCCCGCACGGTTTCCCTGACCTGGCCCTTGTCGTCGAGCACGACGACGCGCGGACCGATCGCCAGCGCATCCTCGCGGCTGATGCCGACGTCCTTCGAGGCCCAGGACGCCGACCGGTTGAGCGCATCGGCGCCACCGTTCATCAGCGCCTGCTTGAAGGAGGCGTGCTGGTCGCCATCGTCGTAGACCAGGCGGATCGCCGGCGTGCCCTTGGCGACGAGCGCGGCGACCTCGGTCGCATCATGACGCTGCTTGGCGGCGACCTCGGCCGGCTCGGAGCCGCCGTTGAAGACATAGCGTCCGCCGGCGACCGATACCGCCGGCTCGTCCTTGGTCACCTCGAAATAGTCCGAGCCTTCCTTCAGGTTCTTCCAGAAGGCGATGTTGGGGTCGAGACGGTGCTGGGCGAAGTTCTTCGCCGTCATGCGGAACGGAAAGGCCTGCATCTGCACGGCCTTCTGGCCGGCGTTCTGGGCCTCGCGCACCAGCGCGTAGATCTCGCCGATCTGGTCGTCGGTCATCGAATAGCAGCCGGCGGAGGAGCAGGCGCCATGCACCATCAGATGCGCGCCGGTGCGCCCGAGCGAGCGGTCATAGGCGTTGGGATAGCCCATGTTGAACGAGACGTAATAGGCCGAGTTCGGGTTCATCTGCGCCGGACCGATGGCGTAGAAGCCCTCCGGCGCCATGCGGTCGCCCTCGCGCTTCTTCGGCCCGAGCTGCCCCGACCAGCGGCACATCGGAAAGGTCTTGAGCAGGGCGTAGCGGCCGTCGGCCTTGCGCTTCCAGACCTCGAGCTCCGACTCCTTCTTGTAGGAGCGGATCAGCACGGGCTGGTCCTTGCTCATGCCCTTCTCGGCCATCAGCGCATAGGTCGCCGCCGGGATCGGGATATTGTGGCGGGAGGCTCCGCGATAACGCTGTTCCTCACAGGCTCCCAGGCTCAATGCAACCAAAGCCAGGATCGCGAGTTGCTTCAGTGCCACGTCGTCATTCCCATTGAACGGCAGGCCGGGGCGCGACCTGTGACTTCGCAAGACGGCCAAATTGTGCCCGTCGAACCGTTGTAGAAGCGTTAGCCTTGAGGGTTCCTTACCACAGGCTCTCTGAGTCTGGCCACATGGTCAATGACGGGTAAAAGGCGCCCGGTTTCGCAAGCGCAGCATTAACCGGCCTCGCGCGCCTTCAGAGCTGCCGCCCGATCGCCAGGAACTTCTCCGCCCGCTTGTCGACGATCGCGGTACCGTCCATGCCGGCGAAATCCGCCAGCGCCGCGGCGACGGCATCGCCGGCCCTGGCCATGGCGGCCTGCTTGTCGCGATGCGCACCACCCGTCGGTTCGGAGACGATGGCGTCGATGACGCCGAACCTGAGCAGGTCCTGCGCGGTGATCTTCATGCCGGTCGCGGCGTCCTGCGCCCGCGCCGTGTCGCGCCACAGGATCGAGGCCGCGCCCTCCGGCGAGATCACGGAATAGATCGCATGCTCCAGCATCAGGACCCGGCTCGCCGCCGCGATCGCGATCGCGCCGCCGGAGCCGCCCTCGCCGATCACCAGCGCGACGCTCGCCGTCGGCAGGCCGAGCCAGGCTTCCGTCGAGCGGGCGATGGCTTCCGCCTGGCCGCGCTCCTCGGCGTCGATGCCCGGATAGGCGCCGGCGGTATCGACGAAGCTCAGCACCGGCAGGCCGAAGCGCCCGGCCATCTCGACCAGGCGGACGGCCTTGCGGTAGCCCTCCGGCTTGGGCATGCCGAAATTGTGCCGGATCCGGGTCTCGGTGGAATCGCCCTTCTCCTGGCCGATGACGCAGACGGCCTCGCCGCGGAAGCGGCCGAAGCCGCCGACGATCGCCTCGTCTTCGCCGAAGGCGCGATCGCCCGCGAGCGGCGTGAACTCTTCGATCAGCGCGGCGCAGTAGTCCTTGAAATGCGGCCGCTGCGGATGGCGCGCCACCAGCGTCTTCTGCCAGGGGGTCAGCGCCGCGTAGATCTCCTTGAGGGACTGGCTCGCCCGGGCATCGAGCTTGCCGATCTCCTCGGACAGCGAAATGCCGTCGCCGCGCGCTTCCAGCGCCCGCAATTCGTCCGCCTTCGCCTCCAGTTCGGCGACCGGTTTCTCGAAATCCAGATAGCTACGCATCGTGATCCAGTTCAGCTTCCGCGCCGGAAGCGGCACGGATCGGCGGTTTCATCCGAAACCCGGCTTGAAAAGCGGCGGACCTTGTCCGCCACCCGGCGAAATTGTCAACCCGTGCGCGCCGCGCCGCCGGGCTTTGCCGCGCGCGGCGTGGGAGCCGGCTGCGGCAGCAGAATGGGTCTCAGCGCGAAGCTGCGCCGCGTCGCGCGCAGCGGCGCGCGCCGGTAGAACTGCTTGGTCGCGTCGATGACGTGGACCCCGGCGAAGGGCAGCGACAGCCCCAGCCCGACCTGCTCCCAGGCATAGGCCGAGCGCATCAGGAGCCGCCTCTGCAGCGGCGGGACATAGAGCACCTCGGCCCAGTGCTCGGGCGAGAATTCGGCGGCCCGCAGCAGGGCCGAGAGCTGCCGCCGGCTGAAGGGACGGCCCTGGCCGAAGGGCGTGCCGTCGATCCGCGCCCACAGCCCGCGGCGGTTGGGCACCACCAGGATCATCCGGCCGCCCGGGTTGAGCACGCG
The DNA here is from genome assembly GCF_001898115.1 of Allobosea sp. 67-29. Taxonomy (GTDB): domain Bacteria; phylum Pseudomonadota; class Alphaproteobacteria; order Rhizobiales; family Beijerinckiaceae; genus Allobosea. The sequence goes on from NZ_MKSQ01000026.1 coordinate 717,070, forward strand.
CGAGACCTCCTCCAGCAGGTCGTCGGGGCTTTCGGTCTCCTCCAGCGCATGGACGAGCACGGCGCGGTCGATCGAGGCGGTCGGCAGTGGCAGGAGGGTCGGCTCGACCAGGGCCGAGGCCGACAGGCCGGGCGAAGGCCAGTTCACCACCCCCTGCGCCGCCGGCATGAAGGCGATGCTCCGTTCCGCCTGCATGCCGAGCACCGACAGATAGGGTGTCGAGAAGCCCAGCCCCAGAAGGCGCTGGCGCGAGCAATCCGGCCAGAACCGCAGCATCGCCCGGCCGATGAAGCGCCGCGCCACATGCCCGAGCGGGCTGGCGTAGAAGGCGCGCAGGTCGACGACGTCGAGAGGCATGGCGCCTGACATGGAACGCCAGCGGAGCGAACGCAAGGGTGGCGGCAGCCGCCGCCGCACGGCGCCCCTGCATGCCGGATGGGTTGATCGCCGACCGGGCATGGCCCATTCAGGACGCCGATCCGCCTTTTGCAGGAGTCCGCCATGCCGCTCGACCTCCACGTCTTCCGCACGCTCGGCGACAATGCCGGAGCCCTGCTCCACGACCCTGCTACCGGCGCCTGCGCGGCCGTAGACGTGCCCGATGCGGGCGAGCTGCTCGCTGCCGCCAAGGCGAAGGGCTGGACGATCAGCGACATCTTCGTCACCCATGCCCATCACGATCACACCCAGGGCGTGGCGGCGGTGAAGCAGGCGACCGGCGCGACGGTCGTCGGCCCCGCCGACGCACGGACCATGGCGCCGCTCGACCGTGTCGTCGGCGAGGGCGACAGCGTGACGCTCGCGGCCGAGCGCTTCGATGTCTGGCACACGCCGGGTCATTCCGACGGCCATCTCAGCTATGTCGGCCTCGACAGCAGGATCGCGCTGGTCGGCGATGTCGTCTTCGTCATGGGCTGCGGCCGGGTCCAGCCCGGGCAGATGGCGCGGATGTGGACCTCGCTGTCGCGCATCATGGCGCTGCCCGGCGACGTCCGCCTGCTCGGCGGCCACGACTACACCCTCGCCAATGCCCGCTTCGCACGCTCGGTCGACCCGGCCAACGCGGCGCTGACGGCGCGCTTCGCCGAAGCGGAGAAAGCCAAGGCCGAGGGCCGCTTCTGGGCGCTGACCACCGTCGCCGAGGAACGGGCGACCAACCCCTTCTTCCGCGCCGGCGACCCGGCCCTGGCGGCGTCCGTCCATCTCGCGGGCCAGCCCGCTGCGGAGGTCTTCGCCGCGCTGCGCGAAGCCAAGAACAGGTTCTGACCATGCCGCACCGCCTCGACGGGCTGACGGCGGCGGAGGTGATCCGCCTGCTCGATCTCAAGCCGCATCCGGAGGGCGGGCACTACCGCGAGACCTTCCGCGACGCGGAGGGCCCCGCGGGCCGCGGCCATTCGACAGCGATCTATTATCTGCTCGATACCGGCGAGACCTCCGAGTGGCACCGGGTCGACGCCGCCGAGATCTGGCACCATTACGCCGGCGCGCCGCTGGTCATCACCATCTCGCCCAACGGGCACGATGCCTCGGCCCATCATCTCGGCACCGACCTCGCCGCGGGCCAGCGTCCGCAATGCGTGGTGCCGGCCGGCTGCTGGCAGAGCGCGACCTCGCTCGGCGCCTGGACGCTGGTCGGCTGCACGGTGGCGCCGGGCTTCGCATTTTCGGGCTTCGAGATGGCGCCGCCGGACTGGCGGCCGACGCCGCGCAAGCCTTTCGGGGGGACATGATGCTGACGACACATGACGACAGCCGGCTCGCGCTGGAATGCGAGCGCCGGATCATCAATGCCTGGCCCGCGCTGGCGACGCTCGTCGTCGGCGATTGGGTGCTGCGCTTCGCCAACGGCTATTCCGGCCGCGCCAATTCGGCGACCCCGCTCGCCTATGGCGCCGAGCTCGACGGGGCGGCGCTCGACATGCTCGAGGAACTCTACCGCGCCGACGGCCTGCCCCCGGCGATCCGGCTGACCCCGCTCGTCGCCGAGGCTACGCGCGAGGCGGTGCTGGCCCGCGGCTACGCGGTTCGGGACCGTTCCTTCGGCATGATCGCTCCGCTGGCGGGCCTGCCGGTGTCGGCTGAGGCGGAGTTCCAGATCGAAGCCAGGCCGGAGGCCGAATGGATCGCCGGCGTCGCCGCCCTGCAGAGCGGCGCCAAGACCCATGCCGGCAATCTGGCGGCGATCGTCGAAAAGATCCGCATGCCCGCCGCCTTCGCCTCATGGCTGGTCGAGGGCGAGCCGGTCGCCTTCGGCATGGCGGTGGCGGAACGCGGCATGGCCGAGATCGGGCTGATCTGCGTCGACCCGACCCATCGCGGCAAGGGGCTGGGCCGCAGGATCGTGGCCGGACTGATGGGCTGGGCCGGGGCGACCGGCTGCCACAGCGCCTATCTCCAGGTCGAGCAGGGCAACGCCGTCGCGCTCGGCCTCTACCGCAGCCTCGGCTTCCGCCAGCTCTACGCCTACGAGACGCGCCTGCTCGCCGGCTGATCAGCGGATCAGCAGCGCGGTGCCGTAGAGCCCGATGGCGAAGAGGGTGTGGCTGACGAAGTTGAGCAGCCGGATCTGGTTCGCGTTGGGCTTCTTCGAGGCGGCGATGCCCATGCCCATGCCGGGCTGCAGGATGAACCAGCCGCAGCCGATCGTCGCCCAGCCGACGACGAGCGCCGGCAGGAAGGTCGGGTTGCGGACCCAGCCGGCGCCGGCGATCGCCAGCACGATGCCCGCGAAGGCGATACCGACGAGGTAATGGCAGATCCAGCCGATCGCGAGCTCGCCGGCAACGGGCTCCGATTTCGCAATGTCGTCATGCCAGACGCGGCCGCGCGGGAGATGGGCGAACCAGCGGCCGGGCATCGCCCAGTTCGGCTTGGGGAGGCCTAACAGGCGCAGGAATTGCGCCCAGATATCGGTGAGCGCGGTCGCGCCGACGCCTATGACGACCATTCGCAAGATCAGATCCGACACGTTCCACCCCCATCCGCATCGATGCAGTGCAATGCCTGTTGGAGCGACGATCGCGGCGGTGGTCAACCGCGACGGTGCGCGGGCGGGCTGCATGTGGCGCATCGCCCTATCGGGGAACCGTGGCACCAGCCGGCGGGTTGCCCCCGCTGATCCATTCGCGAGCGAGGGGAACGACATGGCCACGGCGACCGCCGAGACGTCACGCAGCGCAGCCAAGCCCGCGACGGGACCGCACGGCGCGGAGGAGCTGCCCTCCGTCGTCGTCACCAGCTACAATCTGGAAATCCGCGACGAGGACGGGTTCGTCGGCGACAAGGCCAGCCGCAGCGCTTTCGTCGAGCATCTCGATGCGCTGCGCGCGCATCTCAAGCGCAACGGCGACGATCCGCTCGACGGCGAGACCGCCCGGATCAGCAAGAAGGAGCTGGACGCGCTGCTGAAGGACGGCGACGCGGCGGAGGCTGCCCTGGTGCTGAGCGCGGTGGAAGGCTTCGCCCAGTCGCTCGCCTTCGTGATCCGCCGCTTCGCCCGCCTGAAGAGCTGGGCCGAGATCGAGCGCATCGTCATCGGCGGCGGTTTCCGCGAAAGCCGCATCGGTGAGCTCGCCATCGCCCGTGCCGCCATCATCCTGCGCACCGACGGCCGCGACATCGACCTGGTCCCGGTCAGCCATCATCCCGACGAGGCCGGGCTGGTCGGCAGCGCCCATCTCGCGCCGAAATGGATCTTCGAGGCGTTCGACAGCCTCGTCGCCGTCGACATCGGCGGCTCCAACATCCGCGCCGGCATCGTCGAGCTGCGCCAGAAGAAGGCGCCCGATCTCGGCAAGGCCCGCGTCTGGAAATCCGAGCTCTGGCGCCACGCCGAGGAAGAGCCCAGCCGCGACGAGGCGATCAAGCGCCTCGGCAAGATGCTCCGGGGCCAGATCGAACGCGCGCAGGACGAGGGCTTGCGGGTGGCGCCCTTCATCGGCATCGGCTGCCCCGGGCTGATCGAGCCGGACGGCAGCATCGAGCGCGGTGCCCAGAACCTGCCGGGCAACTGGGAGAGCAGCCGCTTCAACCTCGTCGACAGCGTGCGCGACCTCGTCCCCGCCATCGGTGAGCACGACACCGAGATCGTGATGCACAACGACGCGGTGATCCAGGGCCTGAGCGAAATGCCGGCGATGCAGGATGTCGAGAACTGGGCCGTGCTCACTATCGGCACCGGGCTCGGCAATGCCAGCTACCGCAACCGCAGCAAGCCGAAGCGGGGGAGCTGACCCGCGCCGGTACACGATCTGTCCGCACGATCCGCCCATCTGCCATCTTCAGGTCGTCTTTGCCGGTGATGAGCGACGGCAGGCGCCCGGCCCGGGCGCGCCCCTGCGGGGAATTGCGGGAGTCTGGCCTTGCCGGCAGCGGAAGCGCGGTCTTCGTCTTGCGTTGGGGCCGGTCCTGTGCGGAGGGTCGGCGACACAGCGAATCATCTTGACCGGCAGGGCCGCCCGACCATGGCAGCGCATCCCGCACGAGCAGCGATCCGGGCGGGCTGGACTGCCCGTCTGCTGGCCGCCTTCCTGCTGGCCGTCGCGCTCGCGGCCGGCCTGTCCGGCCCTGCCCCGGCGCAGCAGCCGGCCCCCGCCCCGGCCCCTGCCGCCGCGCCCGCGGCGCCGGTCGACCCGAAGAGCCCCCGCGGCCGGCTCGACGCGGTGCGCCTCGAGCTTTCGCAGATCGAGACGACCCTTTCCCGGCCGGAGCTCAGCGACGACGAGCTCCTGCGCCAGCGCATCCGCCTGCAGCCGCCGCTCGACCAGCTTCGCCTGATCATCGAGCAGCAGGCGCCGCTGGTCGACCAGGCCAAGCTGAAGCTCGACCAGCTCGGCCCGAAGCCCGACGACAAGGCGCCGCCGGAATCGACCGAGATCGCCCGCGAGCGGGAGATCCGCACGAAAGCCTATGCGGATGCGGACGAGACGCTGAAGATCGCGCGGGCCTCGCTGCTGCAGGCCGAGCAGCTCCAGAGCACGATCGGCGACAAGCGCCGCGAGATCTTCGCCGCGGCCCTCTTCGCCGCCGGGCCCTCGGTGCTCAGCCCCGATGTCTGGAGCAACGCCGTCTCGACCGCCCCGGAGGACCTGCGCGCCTCGGGCTATGTCTTCGGCGGCTGGCTCTCGGGCGTCTCGGAGGCGCTGTCGGGAACACGCGGCGGCATTCTCGCGCTGGCGCTGATGGGCGCGCTCCTGCTCTACTGGGCGCGTGCCCGCTATCTGCCGCGCTTCAAGGCGCGCCACGCCAACAGCGAGGACGCCGGCGACCTGCACTGCCTCTATATCGCGCTGGCCCATGTCGTCGCCGGGGCCGCGCCGCCGGCGCTGGCGAGCTGGCTGGTCTACAAGGCGCTCAACACCACCGGCCTGCTGCCGGAGCGCATCCAGCCGGTGATCTGGGCCGTGGTCGTCGGCCTCGCCTTCGTGGCCTTCGTGCAAGCCCTCGCCGACGCCGTCTTCGCCCCGTCGAGCCCGCAGCGGCGCCTGGTCCGCGTCATGGACGAGACCGCCCGCAGCGTCGTCTGGATCGCGAGCGCGCTCGCGCTCGTCACCATGGTCGGCAAGATCTTCGAGGCCTGGCTGCAGGCCATCGCCGCCGGCCTCGCCATCTCGATCATCGTCAAGGCGCTGTTCGCGATCTTCTTCGCACTGGCGCTGATCGCCGGCCTCTACCAGATCCGCGACGACGAGGAGGTCGAGCAGGAGGCCTGCCTCGGCCCCTACGTGCCCGTCGACGGCGCCAGCCTCGGGCCGATCCGCATCCTCGGCTGGATCGTCGGGCTGGTGATCATCGCCGCCGCCTTCAGCGGCTATGTCGTCTTCGCGGCCTTCCTCGGCCAGCAGACGCTCTGGCTCGGCATCGTCGCCTGCCTCTATCTGCTCGCCCACCAATTCATCGAGCTCGGCATCCCGCGACTTCTCTCCGGCAAGGGCCGGCTTGCGCTGACGCTCAGGGCCGGCATCGGCCTGCGCACGGCCACGCTCGAAAAGATCGCGGTGCTCGGCGCCGGCCTGCTCAAGCTTCTGCTGCTGTTCCTGACGCTGCTGCTCGTGCTCGCCCCCTGGGGTCTCGAATCGGCGGATTTCCTGGTTTCGCTGCGGGCGGCCTTCTTCGGTTTCCAGGTCGGCGGCGTGACGATCTCGGTCTCCACCATCGTCGTCGGCGCCGCCGTCTTCGCCCTCGGCATCGCCGCCACCCGGACGACCCAGCGCTGGCTCGAGACCAAGTTCCTGCCGACGACGCAGCTCGACCCCGGCCTGCGCAACTCGATCACCACCGCCGCCGGCTATGTCGGCTACATCGGCGCCGTCGCGCTGGCGGTCTCGGCGGTGGGGCTGAGCCTGGAGCGGCTGACCCTGGTCGCGTCCGCCCTCTCGGTCGGTATCGGTTTCGGCCTGCAGTCGGTGGTGTCGAACTTCGTATCCGGCCTGATCCTGCTTTGGGAACGGCCGATCCGGGTCGGCGATCAGGTCGTGGTCGGCGATGTCGAAGGCATCGTCAAGCGCATCAACGTGCGCTCGACCGAGATCGCCACCTTCGACCGCGCCAGTGTCATCGTCCCGAATTCGAACCTCGTCTCCGGCGTCGTCCGCAACCGCGTCCGCACCGACCGCACCGGCCGCGTCCTGATCTCGCTGTCGGTGACGCGGCTGACCGACGCCGGCGCCGTCCGCAGCATGCTGCAGGAGGTCGCCGACAACCATGGCGACGTGCTCAAGAAGCCGCCGCCGACCGTCCTCTTCAAGAAGCTCGGGACCGCGACGCTGGACTTCGACCTCATCTGCATCGTCGACGATCTCGATCTCGTCGGCCGGGTGACCAGCGACCTCAACTTCGCGATCCGCAAGCGGCTCGCCGACATCGAGGTCTTCGGCACCCCCCAGCTCGAGGTCAAGGGATTGTCGGGCGTCGAGCAGTCGCTCGACGGCATCGCGTCCGCCGTCGGCCGCTTCGATCCCTCCCGCAAGCCGGGCGGACGCCGGGCGAAGGCGCAGGCTGCCGCCGAGCCCGTCCCGCCGCCCGCCGGCGAGATGCCGGAAGAGGACGGCGACAAGAAGGCCCCGCCGGCCGCCGCCGAGAACAAGGCGCCCGGAGACGACAAGGAATGATCCGATGCCGAAGCTTCCGCGCCCCTTCGCTGGGACACACGCCGTGACCTGCCCCGCCGCCCTCGTCGGCGCGCTCGCCCTCTTCGGCCTCGCCGGCTGTACCGAGCCGCAGCGCCAGGCCCAGCCTGCCTTCTACCGCGATCTCGGCTCGGCCTCGGCCAGGGTCGACGCCGAGCAGGCGCGCGCGATGATCTCGGCCTATCGCCTGAATGCCGGCCTCGGCACGCTGACGCTCGACCCTGCGCTGAGCGCGGCGGCCGAGCGCGAGGCCGCGGCGATGGCGCGTTCCGACAAGCCGGCGCAGGCCGATGCGGTGAAGGCGCGCCTCGCCGGTGAGGGCATCCCCGGCGCCGAAGCCAATCTCTCGGCCGGCTACCGCCGTCTCGCCGAGGCGTTCTCGGGTTGGCGCGACTCGCCCCAGCACGACCGCGTCATGAAGGACGCGAAGGCGCGGCGCATGGGTATCGCCACCGCCTATGCGCCGGGCTCGAAATACCAGGTCTACTGGGCTCTCGTCGTCGCGCCCTGAACGGATCGCCCGCTGCAACCCGGACTCGGATTCTACCCGCATCGGTAGAGTTTCGTGAAATTTTACACAGAATGGTTGTAATCTTAACCGGCTTTTAACCAACTCAACCTATTGTTGCAGTGTCTCGGATAGACCCACCGAAGGTCATTCTGGAGGGCTGCCTATGTCATGCCGTCCGCTTCCGTTTCTTGTCTTCACCGTGATCCTGCTCCCGCAGGCGGCGCGAGCCCAGGCCGGCGGCCTGGTCGATGTCTGTACCGGGCTGAGCGTCGACCTGCCGGTGCTCCAGCCGGTCGCCGGGGTCGCCTCCGGATTGCTCGCCGGGCTCCTCGACCCGGTGCTCAACGGCATCGTCGGCGACATCAACGTCAACCTGCGCGACACGCTGAGCGGCCAGAACATCGGCCTCTCGATCCGGGACCAGAACGGCAACCTCGTCACCCTTCCCGGCAACTGCAATCTCAAGGCCGACAGCGTCACCGTCGACTCCCCCGGCGGCATCGCCATCGGCGGCGGCGAGATCAGCGGGCTCGGCAGCAGCGCGAGCCCCAAGGCCACGGCTAGCGATCCCGACGCGATCGCCTTCGGCAACGGCGCCGCGACCTCGGCCGCCGCGAGCGCCGGGGTGGCGATCGGGCTGCGCAGCGCGGTCAACGCCGCCGACGGCGTCGCGCTGGGACGAGACAGTACGGTCTCGGCCGCGGGCGGCGTCGCGCTGGGAGCCGGCTCGCTGGCGTTGCGCGCCGGTCTTTCCGGCGCGAGCGAGGCCTTCAGCGGGGTCGCGGTCGCCTCGACCCAAGGCGCGCTCTCCGTCGGCTCGGCGGGCAACGAGCGCCAGATCACCAACGTGGCCGGCGGCACCCAGGACACCGACGCCGTCAATCTGCGCCAGCTTCGCTCCGTCGCCGACAGTCTCTCCTCCGCGCTCGGCGGCGGGGCGGGCTTCGACACCGCCGGCAGCTTCACCGGGCCGAACTACGCCCTGCGCAGCGGCATCTACACCACCGTCGGCGCCGCGCTCACGGCGCTGGACCAGCAGAACGGCGTCATCGCCGGCAACAACACCAGCGCCCTGCCCCTGGCCTCCGCGACAGGGAGCGACGCGATGGCTGCCGGCTACGGCGCCCGCGCCGAGGGAAGCCTCTCGACCGCCATCGGCACGCAGGCGCGGGCCAGCGGGAGCGAGAGCACCGCGATCGGGGCCGGCGCCGTCGCCTCCCGTCCGCGCCAGATCGCGATCGGCACCGCCGCCAGCACCTACACGCTGCCGGGGCTGTCCTCCGCCGCGAGCCGCTCGGCGCAGAGCGGGCCGACGCAGATCGTCACCACCGACGCCGCCGGCAACCTGGCGGCCATGCCGATCGACCTCGCCGGGCTCGACCAGCGCATCGACGGCCTGGCCGTCTATGCCCGCGACAGCCGCCGCGAGGCCCGGCAGGGCGTCGCCGCCGCGATGGCGATGACCGGGGCACCGCTGCCGTCGCGACCGGGCAAGACGAGCTGGGCCGGCAACACCGCCACCTTCCGGGGCGAATGGGCCGCCGGTTTCGCCGTCGCGCACCGGCTCGACGTCGCGATCCCGATCGCGATCAATGCCGGCGTCAGCCTGACCGGCAACAGCTTCGGCGGCGCACGCCTGGGGTTGAGCGGAGAGTTCTGAGCGTCGGGCGCGGCGCGCCGCCGGTCCGTCCCGGCGCGGCGGACCGTCCGATCCCGCCAGCACCTGTCAGCGGCGGCCTTCCGGCCCCCTTACAGAGGCGGCGGCGCGAGGCTAGCTTGCGGCCATGCCCCCACGCCCGCGCAAGCCCTTTTCCCTCTCCGCCGAGCAGGCCCGCCGCATCTGGCTGCACGCCCAGCGGCTCGACCGGCGCGCGCCTTTCGGCGCCGGGCCGGAAGCGACCCGCGCCGCGGTCGAGCATCTCGGCTATGTGCAGATCGACACGATCAACGTGATCGAGCGCTGCCACCACCACATCCTCTATGCGCGCATTCCCGGCTATCGCCGCAGCGACCTCGCCCAGGCGCAATCGGTCGAGAAGAGCGTCTTCGAATACTGGACGCATGCGCTTTCCTATGTGCCGGCCCGCGACATCCGCTACTTCCTGCCGGAGATGAAGGCCCATCGCGAGGAGCCGAAGCGCTGGTCGGCGGTCGGCGCCCGCGAGGAGACCCGCAAGCTGCTCCGCCGCATCCGCAGGGACGGTGCGCTCACCATCCGCGACATCGAGGAGGAGCTGATCGAGAAGGCGCATCTCTGGGCCAGCAAGAAGCCGTCCAAGGGCCTGCTGGAGCGCGCCTTCTACGATGGCGACCTGGTGATCTCCGCCCGCAACGGCATGGTGAAGACCTACGAATTGTTCGACCGGCATTTCCAGTGGGAGAAGCGGCCGGCGCCGGCGAGCGAACGGCAGGTCGCCGGCTACAAGCTCGACCGCGCGCTCAGGGCGCAGGGCCTCGTCAGCCTCGATTCCGCCTGCCATCTTGATGCGCCGGGCAAGAAGGCGGTCGCCGCACAGATCGCCGGCCGGGTCCGGCGCAAGGAGCTGGTTCCCGTCGCGATCACAGGCGCCGGCAAGCAGCTGCATTGGGCGATGCCCGGGATGCTGGAGGCGGTGCCGGAGCCCGAGCCCGAGCTCATCCACATCCTCTCGCCCTTCGATCCCCTGGTGATCCAGCGCAAGCGGGCGAAGCTGTTCTTCGATTACGCCCATGTCTTCGAGGCCTATCTGCGCCCGGAGAACCGCGTCTACGGCTATTTCGGCCTGCCGGTGCTGGCCGGGGACCGCATCGTCGCCGTGCTCGACCTCAAGACCGATCGTGCCGCCGGCAAGCTCCTGATGCAACGCTGGACCTGGCTCGACGGCTTCGAGTCCCCGGGGCTCCAGGCCGCGATCGAGGAGGAGCTGGCGCGTTTCGAGCGCTTCCAGCTCGGACGCGACGAAGCCGAGCCGGCCCGCGCGGAGCCCGACACAAAAATGCCGGCTTGATCGGAGCTTTTGCCCGCGGGGAGCGGGGGGCCGGATGACCACGACATCGCGATCGACGAGGCCTGCCTGCAGCAAGGTGCCCAGCTGAATCATGATGGCGGCGCTCCGGACACGGTTTCCGACGCCCGCTCCGGGCCTGCCGGTTGCCGCGATCCTGCACGCCGCCCTGATCGCCTGGCTCGCCTCGGTCGCGATCCAGCAGTTCGATATCGCACCGATCGTCGAGCAGAGCGTCGAGGTCGAATTGCAGACGCCGGCGGAATTCGAGGCGCTGACGCGGCCGCCGCCGCCCGTTCCGCCCCCGGTCGTCGCGCCGCCTCCCCTGCTGCCTCCGGCACCCGCGCCGGCCGAAGCCGCCCCGCACGCGGACGCGCCTGCCCCCTCGCCGCCGCCCGAGCCGGCCCGGCAGCCGGGGGCCGACGGCCTGATCCATCCGCCGCGAATGCTGTCCCAGCGCGTGCTCGCCGATCCGCGCAGCCGCGGCGCGCTCGCCGCTCTGCCGCTGCTCGCCCCCGACGAGCGCGTCGAACAGCTCTGCGGGCTGGAGGCGATGGGCCAGATCCATGACTGGCAGCGCAGCTTCGAGCCCGACCGCGTCACCGCCTACGCACTCGCCGATACGAAGCGCGCCGGCCGCGTCCTGGCGGCCGAGGGCGCAGCCTTCCGCAGCCGCCGGCGCTGGTACGGCCTGCGCTTCACCTGCACCGTCTCGGCCGACCTCAAGCGCGTGACGGCCTTCGCCTTCCATGTCGGCGAGCCGATCCCGCAAAGCCGCTGGGAGGCGCTCGGCCTGCCGGCGGTGCATTGAGCGGGCGGGTCAGGCGCCGAGCAGCTCGACCAGCGGCGGAATCAGCGGCTCGTCCGCCGGCGGCATGGCGAGGTCGCGCAGCTTGCCGGGCCGCACCCATTTCAGCGCCTGCGCCTCGCGCGAGACGGGCGTGCCCTCCCAGCGCCGGCAGACATAGAGCGGCATCAGCAGGTGGAATTCGGGATAGGCGTAGCTGGCGAAGGTCAGCGGCGCCAGGCACGCCTCCTTGACGGCGATGCCGAGCTCCTCGTGCAGTTCGCGGATCAGCGCCGGCTCCGGCCGTTCGCCCGCTTCGAGCTTGCCGCCGGGAAACTCCCAGAGGCCGGCGAGCGCCTTGCCCTCGGGGCGCTGGGTGACGAGGACGCGGCCGTCGGCATCGATCAGGGCGCAGGCGACGACGAGAAGCAGCTTCACGGGAACGGGACTCAATTGCCGGAAAGGATGACCTGAACGGGCTCGGTTTCCTTGCCCGTCAGGGTGACGCTGTCATAGACCGAACCGCCCTCGCGGGAAAAGGCGGCCTCGTCCCCCCAGATCACCTGCGTGGTCAGGAAATAGCTGCCCGGCGCCACCTTGTCGAAGACGAAGCGACCGTTGGACTCGGCCTTGGTCGTCCGCGTGTAGTCCGAATAGGCGGGGTCGACGGCATCGTCGCGCGGATAGGCGCTGTGCGGGATGTATTTGCGCTTGCCGTAGAGATTGGCGAAGCGCTCGCGCGCGAAGGCCGTGGCCGGGACCAGGCGGACGACCTCTCCCGCCGCGTTGACCACCGCTCCGCTCGGCTTGGTCCGGAAGGCATGGCCGACGATGACGCCGGTGCCGGGCTTCCTGATGAAGGCCGCTTCCTCGGCGGAAAAGGCGACGGTCGCCGGCTTGCGCTCGACGCAGGCCGGGAGGAGGAGCGCTCCGACGAGCGCCAGCGATCGCAACAGCACGTCCTTCGGCCCCCCGCCCCTTGTCCCCGGCGCGATCATGCCGCCGCGGCGGGGGCGGCGCAATGCCGGGCTGAGCCTCAGGAGCGGTAGTCGCCGTTGATCTCGACATAGGCCTTGGTCAGGTCGCAGGTCCAGACCGTGGCCCTGCCGCGCCCCAGCCCGAGATCGGCGGTGATGACGATATTGTCGCCCTTCATGTAGTCCGAGACGGCCTGCTCGTCATAGGACGGGGCGCGCGCGCCCTGCCTCGCCACGACGATGTCGCCGAAGCCGATATCGAGCCGGTCGCGGTCGGCCGGCTCGCCGGCCTTGCCGACGGCCATGACGACGCGGCCCCAATTGGCGTCCTCGCCGGCAATGGCGGTCTTGACCAGCGGCGAATTGGCGATCGAGAGCGCGACCCGCTTGGCCGAGCGGGCGGAGGCCGCGCCGCTGACGCGCACCTCGACGAATTTGCGTGCGCCCTCGCCGTCCTTGCAGACGAGATGGGCGAGCTCGAGCAGGATGGAATTCAGCGCCCGCTTGAAGCCGGAGAGCCGGGCGTCGTTGAGCTCGGTGATCGCGGGAACGCCGCGCGCCGCGGCCTTGCCGGTGGCGAACAGCGTCAGCGTGTCCGAGGTCGAGGTGTCGCTGTCGACGGTGACCGCGTTGAACGAGCCCTTGACACCCTTCGAGAGCATGGCCTGCAGCACGGGCGCGGCGATCGGGGCGTCGGTGAAGACGAAGGAGAGCATCGTCGCCATGTCCGGCGCGATCATGCCGGCGCCCTTGGCGATGCCGGCGATGACCACTTCCTTGCCGTCGATCTTGGCCTTGCGGGTCAGCGCCTTCGGGAAGGTGTCGGTGGTCATGATCGCGCGGGCGGCGTCGATCCACGGACCGTCGGCGGCGCGCCTGGCGCAATCGTCGAGCACGCCCTTGAACTTGGTCGCGTCGAGCGGCTCGCCGATCACGCCGGTCGAGGCGATGAAGACCTCTTCCGGCTTGCATCCCGCCGCCCTGGCGGCGATCTCGGCGGTGAGCTTGACGGCCTCACGACCCTTCAGCCCGGTGAAGGCGTTGGCGTTGCCGGAATTGACCACGATCGCGCGGGCCGAGCCTTGCGCGAGGTTCTCGCGGCACCAGTCGACCGGGGCCGAGGGGCATTTCGAGCGCGTAAAGACGCCGGCGACCTGCGTGCCCTGGTCGAGCAGCGCGAACCACACATCCTGGCGGCCCTGGTAGCGGATGCCGGCCTCGGCGGTGGCGAAGCGCACGCCCGGAACCGGCGGCACCTTGGGCTGGCGCTTCGGCGCGAGCGGGG
>NZ_MKSQ01000027.1 GCF_001898115.1 Allobosea sp. 67-29
TGTTCGACGAGCCGACCTCGGCGCTCGATCCGGAAATGGTCAAGGAGGTGCTCGACACCATGGTCTCGCTGGCCGACGAAGGCATGACCATGCTTTGCGTCACCCACGAGATGGGCTTCGCCCGCCAGGTTGCCGATCGCGTCATCTTCATGGATGCCGGCCAGATCGTCGAGATGAACACCCCCAACGAGTTCTTCAAGAACCCGCAGCACGAGCGCACCAAGCTCTTTCTCTCCCAGATCCTGCACTGAGAAGAGGTTGCAGCTCTTTCGGAATACATTTCGGCGGGAACAATGCCCGCGACCCGATCGCCTAGGTAGTGGGTTTTTCGCCTCTGAAGAATGGCTTCACCGCTTGCAGCAATGGAGCGCAGTCGGGCGCAGCCCTCACGACGGCCCCCTCAAATCCGTTGCCCTGAAGCCAGATCTCCGCTGCAAGCGAAATGCCCTGAGACGGCTGAGAGGCAATTCGTCTCACGAGGTCGGGCAACGCCTCCTTGATGCAGGAATTGACTGAAGAAGCGAGCGCGGGCGGAACCTGCGCTTGCTTCAGACGCACATCGATCTGGGACGTCAGAGGGTCGAGGATCACCAGTTGAATCAGAAACGCTAGAATGCTGCTCAGCATGAGATTAGGCCCTCCTTTGGAGCTGCAGGTCCTCGAAGCTGAGCACCACCTAATTCGTCGTTCCGGATCGTTGAGTGGAAGCGCCACCCATCTCTCGTGTCACATGGCGAAAGCTCAGCACGAACGCGAAACCGACGAAGGCGATGAGCGCGAGCAAAACGATACAATTGCGCTTGCGGAGCTTCGCAGCGGCCCCTGCGCGGTCAATTTGATTTTCGGACATGCTTCAGAACTCGATGAGAACTATTGCTTTGGAGGTCACCGAACGGCGATCGAGCCGGTCGCCACTGACGATGATCCGGTTGCTCCATAGGGATCGAGCAGGGCAGCGTCTGGTCGGCTGATTTCCACCCGGCCGGCCACAACGCTCTGCAAGCGCTCGGGACCCATTTCCTTCAGCATTTTGCGGAAGCTGGAGTGCATTCCGCCATCGGCATATGCGAGCACAGGAGAGGGAGCACTCGCGCTCGTGAGTGCGCTGTAGCGCCTGTCATCACTTGCGCGTCTCTCCGAAATCAAAGTTTGAATGGCCGGTTCGATCTCGTAGGCCGGGCACTGGCTACCGGCGACGAAACGCGAGTTGTCCCCCGCGGCATCGAAGACATATCGCCTTTCGCAGGCCGCAACCTTCGGAGGCTGCCTCGTCGCCTCGAAGTGATCGAACCCTTCCTTCAGATTGCGCCAAAAAGCGATGTGCGGGCTGTTGCGGTGAGCTGCCATGTTCTCCGGTGTCATCCGGAAGGGTAGCGCTTGCACCTGGAAGTTCTTCTGGCCACCGGCAAACGCTTCGCGAGCCAATCCGAAAATCTCCGTCACGCCATCATCCGTCATGGCGAAGCAGCCCGCGGACGTGCAGGCTCCATGGACCATCAGCGCGGAACCCGTGAACCCCTGCGATCGCTCCAACGCGTTCGGATAGCCCAGATTGAACGATAGGTAGAACTGTGACCGGGGGTTCATCAGGTCAGGAGTGACCGTGTAAATTCCCTCCGGGGCTTGCCGATCGCCTTCGCGCGTTTTGGGGCCAAGTTGCCCCGACCAGCGACACATCGGATAGGTCTTGAGGAGGGCAAACCGGCCACTCCGATCCCGCTTCCAGACCTCCAGTTCGCTCTCCTTTTTGAAGATGCGGATGAAGATCGGATCGGCCTGCGACATGCCTTTCGCCGACATTTGCGAGACCAGCTTCGCAGGCAGGGGCTGCAAATGTCGCCCGTCATCGCCTTCGCCGACGACGCAGCCGGCAAGCAGCGCCAAAAGGCCGATGGCCGTCGCCATTTTGACCAAGGTCGAGGAGCTTTGAGACATTGCGTGAGGATGACCGGATATGGCTTCTGAGGCGTTAATAGCGAGTCAGCCTACAAGCTGATGCCACTAGAGATTCAAGGGGCAAAATGCCGCGCGATTGAACCTTTGGCAGAATGGGGGCTTGAACCTCATGTCACTATAGGTGCGACACCTGCGGGAACGTAGGAGTTTGCGAAGTGAAAAGTTCCCGCCAGATTCTCGGGCGCTCAACCGCGACGTTCGCCGCGGATTGGAGAAGGCCGGCGGTGTCCCAGATCCCGCGCTACGCCCTCGCTGTCGCAATGCTGCGATCGGCGCGTGGACTCGTTTGAGCTATGTGGGCCGCCCACAAGTACCGCTCGTGCTGGCGTGGAGCGGAACGACCCGGTAGCCGAGATCGCGTTCCTCCCATCAAGCGATCCGCTGAGCCCCTAGCGAGACGGGGTAATGCTCGCGGTCACCACCTCCGGACGGCCAAGAATGCGGCCCAAGTCCTGCCAATCGTTCTGGTTGGTCGGGGACTGACGCTTGATGAAGGTCAAGCCGGAGCGCGACCACGGGAGGATTTTATCGATCTGGTTGTCCAGAACGAACTCTCCACGATCGGTCACGACGGTAAGAACTGCGTGCCCGCCACCTTCGCGGTCAATCACAACTGTGACCAGGAGCGAGGAGAGCGGCCAGCCCCTCCTCAAAAGCTCGCGCCGCTTTTCCAGCACATAATCCTCGCAGTCCCCTCTTCCGGTCGTCGCGTAAGTCCAGCGCTCGACAACGCCGAACTGATCGAAATCGGTTACCGGCTCGATCGTCTTATTGAAGCGGAGGTTGATTTCAACGAGCTCCGCCCAGCGGGCGTCGGTCAGAGCCACGTTCTGCCTAACGGTCCGCTGAGGAACACAGTCGCCCGGGTTGGCATTGCAAAATTGCCCCCACCCAATGGGAGGCAAGGCTGCTTGCCCTGCGTGAAGGTGAGCAAGGTCGGTCAGGCCATTGGCGCTCGCCGGCGAGATACAAAACTGGGCTGCGATGATCGCAGCGATGGCAAAGCAAGACCTAGCGAGCGCAAGCATGACAATCTCCTATCGAGAATTGTCGTAGCTCTCGCGAATTCAAATCGAACGAAAATCTCGGCGTAAATTGCGAGAACGGGATTCAGGATTTGTTGCCTTTAACAAATACCTCCTCCAGAACGCCGCCTACAGTATCAAATAGGATCAAGGAATACCGAAATGAGATCTCGGAACAGGGCCTTGGCGCTGGCTTTGATTGTCCTTGCGGGCGTCTTTTACGCTGTATCTTTTGTCCGCATGCAACAGACGGAAGACCGGAGACATGTCGAGGATCCGAACGTGCATTCGACGCCGGGCAAACTGTGACACGGGGAGTTGCGTCAATCCGCCTCAGAATGCCGCCTTGAACCTCTAGCGACTATAGCTTGCATTCTGTGCACCCAGTGTTCGTTAGGAGCGCCTGCAATGAATGATACCGCTTCCAAGCCACATGAAGGGTTGCCGTGTCCGGTGTGCCGCGTCGATCTCGTTATGAGCGATCGACAGGGCATCGAAATCGATTACTGCCCGAAATGCCGCGGTGTTTGGCTCGACCGCGGCGAATTGGACAAGATCATTGAACGCAGTTTGAGGGAGCCAAGCTCAGTTCAGGAGCAACCGCAGCCCAGCTTCCTACCTCAGCCCGGCGCTCCAACCCCTTGGGGGGCAGCACCTGCTCAGCCTGGCTACCAGGGCTATTCGCCCCAAGGCGGGCATCAAGGTGGCTACGAAAGTCATGGCGGTGGCCACGGAGGCGGTCATGGTGGTGGTGGCCATGGCGGCGGTTTCGGCCGACGTGGGTTCCTCGGTCGGATCTTCGATTGAACTGACCGCGAAAATCAGATCCGCGTGTCGTGCCCAGAGGACTGCCTAATCTCCTCGTCCTCAATCTGGATGGTCGTATGCGAGATTCCAAACTCCTCGCGCATGGCCATACTGGCGGCCTGCAAGGTGCTCTTCGCCTGCGACGTATCAGACGTGATGATATGACAGCTCATTGCATCGAGGCCGGATGTGAGCGTCCAAACGTGGAGATCGTGAACCGCGGTAACATTTGGGAGCGAAGACAACCGAGCTTCGATCGCTCCGACGTCGACTTCCGGCGGTGTCCCCTCCATCAGGATGTGGACCGCCTGTTTCAGGAGCAACCAGGTGCGCGGGACGATGAAGAGTCCGATCGCCGCGCCGATGATCGGGTCGGCCAGCTTCCACCCTGTAAACATCACCACTGCGGCGGCGACAATGACACCTAGCGAGCCCAACATATCGCCGAGCACCTCGTAGTAGGCGCCTTTGACGTTCAGGCTTTCGGACGAACCGCCGGCGAGCAATTTCAGGCTCAGCAGATTGACCAACAGGCCGACAACCGCAACAACCAGCATAGGACCACCGAGGATATCCGGTGGGTTTTTGAAGCGCTCGTATGCCTCGAATAGGATGTAGACGGTCAGCAACAACAGCACGACCGCATTCGCGAGCGCCGATAGAATTTCAAGGCGCACATACCCGAACGTCTGCTTCGGCGTTGCCGGGCGCTCAGCAAATCGAATGGCAATCAGAGCCAGCGCCAAACCGCCCGCATCGGTGAGCATGTGCGCGGCATCGGCCAAAAGGGCCAGGCTGCCGGTCCAGAGACCTCCAACGACCTCCGCAACCATGAAGGTTGTTGTGAGACCGAGAGCAAGCGCGAGACGCGACTTGTGCTTGCCCGCGCCGGTGACTTGCGCTCCGCCGTGAGAATGTCCTGCACCCATGTAGCCCTCTCGATCGATTTGCAGCTAGGCCGGTTGAAATCGGAACCTGGAGGAATTGAGACGAAGGCCCATCCTTATGGCCCGTCCCTGGAAGCAGCCGACGAGACTAGGAATGGTCATTGTGAGGCGGCTGACCCGGGCTCTCGATCCGAACGTCGGCCTTTAGCCGACCGGCACGAGCAAAAATGAACTCGACGGGCAGAGTGGTACCTGGCTCGACCTTCTGCCTCAAACCGACGAGACGAATTTGCTGATAGTCAGGCTTGAGGCTTGTCTTTGCCGACGGAGCCAGATCGATCTCACCAAGCTCGTCCATTCTCGTGCTGGCTGAGCGCCCGATGGTTCTCTCAAACACGACGCCAGAGGCTGCAGTCGTTTCGACGGCAACAAGTCGATCCAGCCTCGGGGCGTTATTCTCAAAGGTTGCGAACACTGGCAGGTCGTCCCCAACCAAGGCCGTCCCGCTCGACCACGGGTGTATTACGGATACACCGTTGGCCCGAGCTACGGGCTCAGTATGGGTCATACCCAGCAGCAGGAACGGCCCAACACCGATCAGCGCCAGGCCGACCGTCCTGCCAACGGCTTTATAGCTCGGAGAAGCGACCTGGTCGGCTCGTCCGAGAGCATCGATAAATTTCCTGAACCCGGCACCCATCATTTGGAGCCACCCTTAAATCCTGCGCTGGATGGAGCGGAGCGCGAAGTCAGCGGCAGCAAGCTGCCGAGCAGCATTGCAGAGACGCCGAGGCTGATGGCAATGTCGGCGCCGTTGAAGGTCGGCCAATGATAGCCTGCCCAGTGCAGATCAATGAAGTCGGTGACGGCGCCTTGACGCCAGCGATCGACGGCATTGCCCAGAGCTCCGCCTGCGATGAGTGACAGTCCTGTCTGCTCCAGGTTTGTCTCACTCTTCGCAGCCCAGACCAGCAATCCTATAGCGACGACAAACTTGAAGAGGCCGAGAGCGCCGGGCCAAGCGTCCAGCCACTCGCTGCCCAAGCCGAAGCTGACCCCGTAGTTGAAGCCGAGCCTTACATTCAGAAACGGCGTCAATTCGATGATGCGCGGAGGCACCATTACCTTGTTGAGGATCAACCACTTGCTGATCTGATCGGCGGCTAGCGCAACAGCTGCCCAAGCAAGCACGCGACGGGTTATCCGAGGCTGTGACATTACATGTTCCCGGATTGTTGAGGCCGGCAGCCAATCCATCGGCCAACGCGCGCGCAATAGGCACGATAAGGCTCGCCCAAAGCCTTCAGCAGAACGCCTTCTTCGATGCGCACCTGGAGCGCGATCGCATAGAGCGCTAACGCTGTGAGTCCAGCCTGGACGATGCTCGGCTTGGCGATGGAAAGGCCGCCGAATAGGAGCGCTTGGCCGACAAAAACGGGATTGCGCGAGATGGTGAACGGACCACCGTCAACGATAGGCCCGACGTGGTCTTCAGCCGCTCCGATCCGCCATGAGGTACCCATGTAACC
Source organism: Allobosea sp. 67-29 (assembly GCF_001898115.1). Taxonomy (GTDB): domain Bacteria; phylum Pseudomonadota; class Alphaproteobacteria; order Rhizobiales; family Beijerinckiaceae; genus Allobosea. The sequence continues at coordinate 6,205 of NZ_MKSQ01000027.1, forward strand.
CTGCGCAAAAAGGGCAAGGCAGGCTCCGGCAAGCACCAAGACTAATCCAATCACATCTGGCGCTGTTCCGCTCAATAGGCCTGACAACGCATCGGGGGAAAATGCATTATCGAAAATCGTCGTGGCGAGCGGCCACAGCACCGCTCCCGCGAAGGACAGCCTGAACAGCAGCGCCGGCACGAATTGGCGCGGCGATCCTTTGTCGAATAACCACACTGGCTGATCTGACGATCGAGCTAGCGCGGACGATAGCGCCAACAATCCCGCAACGTAGGCTATTGCCGTCCCGTAGGCTGCGAGTTCCAAGGCCGACATTGTCAGGACACGTGACTGGCGTTGAAGCGCAACAGCCGCAGAGCATTTGCGGTTACGATGACGGTCGCTCCCGTGTCAGCAAGGATTGCGACCCACAAGCCAGTGTAACCCAAGACGCTGGTCACGAGGAACACGCCCTTGAGCGCCAGCGCGATGGTGATGTTCGTCCGGATATTGCCCATCGTCGCCCGCGCCAGGCGGATCATGGCAGCGACATCCCGAACCCGGCTTTTGAGGACGGCTCCGTCCGCCGTCTCCAGAGCAACATCAGTGCCGGAGCCCATCGCCACTCCGACATTGGCTGCAGCGAGGGCTGGGGCGTCATTGATGCCGTCACCGACCATCATCACAGAAGTCTCGCTCGCGAGCGATTTGATAGCGGTGACCTTATCGTCAGGCATCAATTCGGCTTTGTGCTCCATGCCAAGTCCACCTGCGATGGCGGCGCCGGTTCGAGCGTTGTCGCCCGTCAACATGAGCGATCGAATTCCCATCGCCTTCAATTCGGCTACAGCCAGGGCAGCATCATCGCGAGGTTCATCGCGCAATGCGATTAGCCCCACAAGCTTGTCGCCAGCGATGACGGCAGCGACGGTCTTTCCATCGGATTCAAGCCGCTCGACATTCGCCTTGGCCTCAGAGTCGAACGTCGCTCGGGAAATCGCATGCCGGGGCGCGCCAACAAAAACCGAAATGCCATCCAAGGAGCCAGTGACACCTTGCCCGGCGATAGCCGCAGCATTTTGCGCCGGTCGAACCGTGATGGCGTGAGACTTGGCGCGATCCAAGATTGCCTCAGCTAGAGGGTGGTTGGATCCGGTTTCAACGGATGCCGCGAGTTCGACGACGCGGCGTTCATCCTCTCCGAGTGCGATCACTTCAGTCACGCGCGGAGTACCAGCGGTCAACGTACCGGTCTTGTCGAACGCGACGACGCCCGTCTTGGCGGCCGCTTCAATGACAACCCCGCCCTTCATCAGCAGGCCCTGACGGGCACCAGTCGACAATGCGGCTGCAATGGAGGCGGGCACCGAGATGACGAGCGCGCATGGGCAGCCGATCAGGAGCAGCGCCAGCGCCCGGTAGATCCAGACCGACCATTCGGCGCCGAGCAGGAGCGGAGGCAGCAGTGCGACCAGCACGGCAAGCCCGACGATCGCCGGCATGTACCAGCGCGAGAAGCGGTCGATGAAGCGCTCGGTCGGGGCGCGGGCCTCCTGCGCCTCCTCGACCAGGCGGATGATGCGGGCGATGGTGTTGTCCTCGGCCGCCTTGTCGACGCGCACGCGCAGGGCCGCTTCGCGATTGACCGAGCCGGCATAGACGGGCTCCCCGACGCCCTTGGTCTTGGGCATCGACTCGCCAGTGACCGGACTCTCATCGATGCCGGAGGTGCCGTCGGTGATCTCGCCATCGGCCGGGATGCGGTCGCCGGGACGGACAAGCACGGTCTGGCCAATTCTGAGGCTCGCGGCATCGACCTGGCGGGTCGAGCCGTTCTCCTCGATGATGGCCGTCTTCGGGACGAGATCGCCGAGCGCGCGGATCGAGGCGCGGGCCCGGTCGGCCGCGACGCCTTCGAGCACTTCGCCGACCGCGAAGAGGAAGACGACCAGCGCCGCTTCCTCGGCGGCGCCGATGAAGAGCGCGCCGATGGCGGCGATCGTCATCAACATTTCGATGGTGAAGGGGATGCCGGCGCGGGCCGCCGCGAAGGCGCGTTTCGCCACCGGCGCGACGCCGACGACGCAGGCCACGATGAAGGCCCAGTGGCCGATTCCGGGCCAGATCAGCCCGGCAGCATAGGCGGCACCGAGGAACAGGCCGGTCGCGATGACGAGCCGGCCCTTGCCCGTCTGGTACCAGCTCGCACCGTCGGGCGTGGCCTCATGGACATGGCCGGGCAGGCCGTGGCCGTGGTCACTCACCGCAGATGTAGAGCCCGAGACTTTGGCACTGTGTGTATGAGCGGCGTGCTTGTGGCCTGAATGATCGTGTTTGTGGTCGCCGTGATCGTGGCCATGATCATGCTTATGGCCAGCATGATCATGGTTGTGCCCGTGCTCATGACCATGGTTGTGCCCATGGTCATGAGCGTGCGAGTGGCCATGGGCATGGCCCGAACATGAATTTTCGCCGTGATCATGTTTGGCATGATCGTGATCATGGTGATCGTGAGTGTGACCCGCGTGACCATGATCATGCCCGCAGCCACAACTGTCTTCTTTTGCCGCTGGCGCCGGTGATGCCAGTGCTGCAAGCGCGGTAGTCGTGTAGCCGAGGCCCTTCACGCGCTTCTCGATCGCGTCAGGGGCGGTTCGTCCGGCATCCAGTGCAAGGGTCAAAGTCTCGGATATCACCGAGACTTTGACATCGCTGACGCCGGGGAGGCGCTCCACGGCGCCGCGAATCTTCGCTGCGCAGCTTGCGCAGTCCATACCCGCGACCTTCCAGGACAGTGTCTGCTTCGACGGTTCAGTTTTGTCGTGGTCGTGGGTTTGGCCGACGTCGTCATTCGCGTGGCGCTTGCTCTCGACCATCGCTATTGCGCCGAAGCCCAGGCTTTTTACGCGCTGCTCGACCGCCTGACGAGATGTACGCGTCTCGTCTAGCTTCAACTTCATCGTTTCCGACATCAGCGAGAGCCTGAAATCGGACACGCCTGGCATTTTTTCGACGGCACCGCGCACCTTGGCCACGCAGCTGGCGCAATCCATCCCGCTAATCTTCCAGCTCAAAGGCTGTAGCTTGCTGTCCTTGCTGGCCGCCATAGGGATGACTCCTGGTGCCCGAATTTCGGAAGCTGCCTCTCTACAACCTCTAGCGACTTCAGGTTCAAGCGAAAAATTTCAGACTCTGGTAGCGGGCGAAATCGCCCGCCGATGGAGTCTCGTCGGGCTTCGGATGGCTCGAACATTCAACGGGTATCCCCGGGCCTTGACAGGCTTCAGCAAGTTCTCTTATTGCAAATGAAATGCATTTACAGAAAGACCTTCCGATGAAGGGCAGCGAGATCGCTGAAACCGGCTGGCGCAGGCAGCGCGGCGAGCCGTCCATGCTCGAAGTGTTTCGGAGCATCACAGTAAATCCTGGCGCGACGCCCTGGCGCAGATTCCTTGCCTTCGTGGGCCCCGGCTATCTCGTTGCAGTGGGTTATATGGACCCCGGCAATTGGGCGACTTCACTCGCTGGGGGAGCGCAGTTCGGCTACGCGCTGCTGGTCGTTGCTCTCGTTTCCAACATCATGGCGATTATTCTGCAGGCCCTTTGCGCCCGCTTGGCCATCGCGACCGGCCGGGATCTCGCTCAAGCATGCAGGGACGCGTTTCCAAAAGCGGTCGCCTGGCCGCTATGGGCCTTCGCGGAGCTGGCCATCTGTGCAACCGACCTCGCTGAAGTCATCGGGACGGCAATCGCGCTGAATTTGCTGTTCGGCATGCCCATGGAGATCGGCGTATTGGTCACCGCTCTCGACGTGATCGTTATCCTTTGGCTGCAGAATATGGGCTTCCGTTGGGTCGAAGCCTTTATCATCACGCTACTCGGCGTAATCGCGCTCTGTTTCGGCATCCAGATTGCTCTGGCGGATCCGAACTGGGGTGAGGTCATTCGAGGCTTTGCTCCGACGACCGAGATCGTCCGCAATCCCCAGATGCTCTACCTGGCCTTGGGAATTATCGGTGCCACAGTGATGCCGCATAATCTCTACTTGCATTCCGGCATCGTGCAGACGCGGGCATACGGGAGTACGATCCCTGAGAAACGAGACGCGCTAAAGTGGGCAACCCTCGACTCAACGATCGCGCTGATGTTTGCGCTCATCGTCAATGCGTCTATCCTCGTTCTGGCTGCTGCAAGCTTTCATAAGACTGGGCAGACCGAGGTCGCGGAACTCGGCAGAGCGCACGAGTTGCTCGCACCGCTCCTTGGAGCTTCAATCGCACCGACCCTTTTCGCGATTGCCCTTCTCTGCTGCGGGCTCAACTCGACGGTCACCGCGACGATGGCGGGCCAGATCGTCATGGAAGGCTTCCTCGATATCAAGCTCCCCTCGTGGCTGCGACGGTTGGCGACCCGGCTCGTGGCCATCGTTCCCGCCCTCCTCGTCACCTGGATCTATGGTGCTGGAGAGACGGCGAAGCTTCTGATCCTAAGTCAGGTCGTCCTGGGGCTGCAGCTGCCTTTCGCGATCGTTCCACTCGTCATGTTCACTGCGTCGCGGACAAAAATGGGCGAGCTCGTCGCCCCGCGCTGGTTGACGGTGACCGCAGCGGTGGTGGCCGCCATCATCATCGTCCTCAATATCAAATTGCTGGCCGACCTTGCGGTTGGGTGAACATCTCGTCGCATTGCCTGACCGCAGTGGCCGGCTTAACAGGGCATCGTGAGAAGCATTTCGAGCGCATACTGTTGGCAGTGCCTATGGGCAGTTGCGCTCGCTTGCGCGCTGGTGATGACGTGCTTGATGCAGCCCGTTCAGGCCAGCTACGCACTCGAATTGACCGCCGCGAAGCCTGCCAAAGACCTGCCGACCGATTCTGGTTCGCAGGCGCCGGCCCGCGTTTCGGACCACCACCAATCTTTGCAGAGTGGGAATTCAGACCGGTACGCGCCAGGAGATCGGGCCTTGCTACCCACCGGCAATCTGGCTGCTGTCGACAAAAATAGCTTGCCTCGGTTCGTTCACCTACCTGCGCTCGCCGTCGATGCTACGGTTGTCGTGCCAGTCCGGGCACTTCTTCGCCAAGGATCAAGAGCACCACCAGCCCTCATGACGTGAGTTGAACCGGCCTAGCCGGCCCCTTCGCTATGAGGAGACGACCTTGATGATTTTGCCCCCCGCAAGCGGCATTCCGAAGTCCGGCTTGGGCGCTAATTCCCCAACTCTTCCCATCGGTCACAGTGGGGATCGACGAGCGGCGGCGCATGCCTTTCGTCGCTATCAGCGCCACAATCAAATGTTTCAGCCATGCCATTTCTGAAGTGGATACGGTACGGAGCGTGGGCTGCCGTTATCTTGATCAGCTTCACCTGCGCGGCGATTTTGCTGGGCTGGTGGCGGGTTGACGGATCCAGGGTTACCGCGAAGAGCCAATCCAACATCTCCGCGCCCGTGGACATCGGAGGGCCATTTTCGCTGACCGATCACCGAGGGAAGGCTGTCACCGATAAGGACTTTGTCGGCAAACCGATGGCCGTCTTTTTCGGCTTCACGCATTGCCCGGAAGTCTGCCCAACCACGTTGGTTCAGTTGGGAAACCTGACGAAGCAGATCGGGCAAGCGGCGGACAAGCTCCAGATCCTGTTCATCACGGTTGATCCTGAACGCGACACTCCAGAGCAGATGGCGCTCTATCTGGAGTCCTTCGACCCACGGGTCGTCGGCTTGAGCGGGACCCGTGAGCAGGTGGAGGCTGCTTTGAAGGCGTACAAGGCCTATGCCAAAAAGGTCCCGACCGACGGCAGCTACACCATGGATCACACCGCGTCCGTGTATCTTATGAATGAGGACGGCAGCTTCCGAACGATGATCGACTATCACGAGGAAGATGGCTCGGCGCTCGCCAAAATTCGCATGGTGTTGAGGTGATCAGCAGGCGCCGATGGCTCGGCGCTTCCGTCGTCATATTAGGCATCGCGGCCCCGGCAGCATATCTCGGGCTGGCTCGGCGATTTGGGGGACAGGCAGAATTCCGCCCGGCAGTGACCTTTGAGGACGTCAACGGCCAGCCGCGATCGCTGGCCGATTTCCGGGGCAAGTACGTGCTCCTGAATGTTTGGGCGACCTGGTGCCCACCTTGCGTGAAAGAGATGCCTTCGCTTGATAGGCTTCAGGCTTTGAAAGGCGACACTCGCTTTGAGGTTGTCGCCCTTTCAGTCGACCGGAAAGGTCCGCAGCTCGTCAAAGACTTTTACCTGCGCGCGAATATTCGATCGCTTGGAATCTACCTCGATCGCGAGGCCCGGAGCATGTCTGCCCTCCGGGTCACGGGACTTCCGATGACGCTATTGCTCGATCCAAGCGGCGTCGAGGTCGCGCGGTGGGCTGGAATGCGGGAATGGGATAAGCGTGAGATGATGCGGGAGATCGACGAGCGGATCACCAAAAGGTCGACTGGTCGATGATCGCTTCCGGACGACACCTTCAAGAAAGCGCGAGCCTCGGCCTCCCAAATTGCCTCGGATGCTCAACTCGCGATAATTCGCAACCATGATGGCAACCAGATCAGCTCGAACGATCGGACGCAGCCTTTTGGCTGTCGTTGGCGGTCTCGTGCTGCTGCTTCAGCTGCTGGTTAGTGCGTCGGCGACGAGTAACCATCTCGCCATCAAATTCGTTCAACGCGACACTCCGCTGTCAGAAATTTGCGGGACAACGCCGGCCACCAAGGGTGATCGCGCCGCGCATATCGAAGGCCTGAACAGTTGCTGTTTCTGGGCGAAACCCATCGCCTTGGCGTCCTTGGTCCCGCCTGCGGCCGCAGTCTTGGTTTCGGATCGTCCCGGGCCGGCCAAGGTGGTTTTTGCGCTGCCTTTCGCTCCGTTCGTTTTGCCACCCTCGACAGCACCGCCGCGCGCGACCGGCCCTCCATCCCAACGTTGATCAAGCGGGCCTCGCGAGAGGCTTTGCTAGGACCGCGTTCAGCGGATCCGAAGTCGTAGCTGAACCTCACGCGCACAGACAGCGCCGTGCATTGGGGCAGCTCATGATCCCGATCAGCCCAGGAGCGCCGCGGAGTGCTCGGCAAGATTCTCAAGTCCCGGTTCGCTATCCTCACGGCTGTCGCAACTGCGGCAGTCGCGATTTTGGCTGCGTCACCCTTAGTCGTTGAGAAGGCCCCACGAGCGGGAACCGCTGGGGCACTCGGGTTCTATCGACTCGGTGGCGAATTTACCGACCTGAAAAGCTTTCAGGGTCGGCCGGTTCTGTTGAGCATCTGGGCCACGTGGTGCTTGTCATGCCGCGAGGAGCTTCCGGCTCTCGCGCGCCTAAATCGCGAGTGGAAAGAGCCCAGCCTTCGCGTCGTCGCACTGTCCGTCGATCGTGACGGCGCGGAAGTCGTAGAATCTTTGCTCCGCAATCTCGGCATCGTGGACTTGCCGGTCTTTCTCGATCCCGCCGGCCGGGCCGTGAAAGAATTTTCGGTTTCCGGGCTGCCGACGTCCATCCTTCTCGATCGCAATGGTCGCGAGATCGGCCGCTGGTTCGGCCCCAGATCTTGGGATGCGACGGCAACGAGGCAGGAGATCATCGGGCTGATCGCAAAGGGCGGAAACGAAGGACAGAAGCCCTGATGGAAATCGCAAACATCAGCATTCTAGCCGCTCTCGCCGCCGGCGCCGTCTCGTTTCTGTCCCCCTGCGTGCTGCCGTTGGTCCCTGGCTACCTGTCGTATGTCGCGGGAAGTTTGTCGGCCGACTCCGACAGCCCGAGAGCGCGGATAAGTGCCTTTGCTATGAGCTTCTGGTTCGTGCTCGGATTTTCGACGGTTTTCGTCATCCTAGGCGCGGGAGCCTCTGCATTAAGCCGGCTTCTGCTCTCCTATCGCTACGAGGCCGGCCTCGTCGGCGGCGCGATCATCGTCGTCTTTGGCATTTTCAGCACTGGCGTTGTGCGCATCCCCTGGATGGAGCGGGAATTCCGACTGAGTCCGCAAGTGTCAGGCGGGCGGCCGCAAAGCGCTTACATTCTCGGGCTCGCGTTCGGTTTCGGATGGACGCCCTGCATCGGGCCGATTCTCGGCGCAATCCTCACCGTGAGCGCGACCTCTACGACGCCCGCGGCGGGAGTGGCTCTCTTGGCGATCTATTCGCTCGGCCTGGCCATCCCCTTTCTCCTCACCGCACTGCTAGCCGGCGGCATCACTGCGCGTCTGCGGAGGCTGCGCAGCTTCGGTCGAGGTCTCCAGATTTTCACGGGCCTAACGATGGTCGCCATGGGGCTCGCCATGATGACGGGGCGCCTCTCAACCATGGCGTTCTGGCTACTCGAAACCTTCCCAATCCTCGCACTTATCGGTTGAAAGGCCTCCATCTGATGACAAATCCCAGCATTTTACCCGACCAGGAAGGCCGGTGGTCGTTCCTGTATCTGGCATGGCTCGTTGCGCTGGTCGCGAGCTTAAGCGCGCTCTTCATCGGCGAGGTGATGGGACAGGCTCCCTGCAGCCTTTGTTGGCAACAGCGAGCATTCATGTTTCCGCTCGCCATCCTACTCGCTATCGCCAGCTTTCGTGCGGACACGACGGTTTGGCGATATGCATTGCCGCTGGCCGCTCTCGGTGCGGCGATCGCTCTGTTCCACAGCCTGCTCTACGCTGGCCTGATCCCAGAAGGCATCCAGCCCTGCTCGCAAGGCCCGTCCTGCGCGAGCGCAGAGATGACCGTCCTTGGAGTTCTGCCGCTCCCATACCTCTCGCTGGCAGCATTTTTAGCAATCGTGTTCGCCCTGCTTGCTTCAAAGTCGAAGGCACAATCATGAACCGTCGCGGCCTTATCATTGCAACTGGCGCGCTGGCGCTCTCGTTCTTCGTGGGCGGGAGTGTGGCTTACAACGCTCAACAAGCGCGGAGAGCGCGCGAGATTGCCGCGGCCCGTGCCGAGGCATTGGTGCGGAGCCATTCCCCGGTCCTTGGTCCGCCGAACGCGCCCGTCACAATCGTGGAATTCTTCGATCCATCGTGTGAGGCGTGTCGAGCCTTCTATCCGCCTTTGAAGCAGATCATGGGTTTGTTCCCCAACGATGTTCGCCTCGTTATGCGCTACGCGGCATTTCACGACGGCTCCGACGCCGCCGTAAAAATCCTTGAAGCGGCTCGCCTTCAGGACAAGTTCGTGCCCGTCCTCGAGGCACTCTTGGAGTTTCAGCCGGAGTGGGCCGATCACACTGGCCCCGTGTTGGAGAAGGCTTGGGCGCGCGCGAAAGATGCGGGCTTGGATATCGAGCAGGCGAAGCGGGACTGGACACGCGTTGAAATCCAAGCTGCCTTGGATAGCGACACCCGCGACAGCAAATCCCTGGAGGTGACACGCACTCCGACGTTCTTTGTGAACGGCCAACCGCTGACCGACTTCGGCCCACAGCAGCTCTACGACATGGTTCGTCGGGAGGTACAGAAGACGAAGTAGCGCGGATATTTTCGATACGGTGGCTGGATGAGCCCAGCGCGCACCAGCCACCAATTCGCGATTGTGGAGCTGTACCTTGTCGCGAAGAGCGATCGTAAATTTGCTATTCCGGGTAGCGATACTGATCGTCGTCGCAATCGGCATCTGGACCGGTCGTATCAAGCTTCGCGGATGAGACAACCGTTGTTCTGAACGAACGCCAAGGAAGCGCTCGGGCTGGAGTGGATACGTCATGCTTGACCCGCATCATAGGGCCCATATCATGCCTATGATCGGGGAGTTGCGATGGATCTACGTCAGCTGGAAGCGTTTGCGGCGGTCATGTCCGCTGGGAGCATCACGGGTGCAGCGCGCCTCCTAGGACGGTCACAGCCCGCTCTGACACGCCTCATTCAAGATCTCGAAAATTCGCTTGGCTTCAGCCTGCTTCATCGAAGCGGGCCGCGCGTCACAACCACGGAACAGGGCCTCCGATTCTATCAAGAAGTCGAGCCAGTGCTAGCTTGGCTCCGGCAACTGCGAGAGCGTGCGGACGCGATCGCGGCTGACAAGCCGAGGTCGCTTTCCATCGCGTCCATCGCGTCTTTTTCAGTCGGAATGCTTCCGGCTGCTCTGCGTCGCCTCGGTCTCGACAACCTTCCAGACCAGATCCACATTCGCACCGCGATTGCCGAGCAAGTCGTTCAGGACATCGCCACGCAAGTGTCAGAGATCGGCATCACGAGCTTGCCGGTGGATCATCCGGCGTTGGAAATCCATTGGATCGGTGAAGCCCCTTGCGTCGCTGCGATCGCATCCGACGATCCTCTCGCGGATCTGGATTGCGTGCCATTATCGGCGTTGGCCGGCCGACGGCTGATTACGCTGGCCAACCCATTCAGATGGCGTCGGCGGGTCGATCTTGCCTTGGAGGCTAACGGAGTCACTCCCGCGGCGGTGTTGGACACCAACACGTCGAACGCAGCCATTATGTCAGCCCGGGCAGGTCTGGGAGTGGCGCTCATCGAGCCCATCATCGCATATGGAATGCCTGTCGAAGGAGTTGTCATCAGGCCACTCGACGTCAATATCTCTTTCTTCTGGGCGATCGTGACACCTTACGGTCGTCCGTTGGCTGCGCTGGTTTCGGGCCTGATCGACAAATTCGATGAAATCGCCCGAGAAACTATCCCGGGCTTCGTCAAGCACCCTGCTGAGTCGAGGCAGCAACTCGTGGCGGATCTCGCGCGACCAGCTTATTCTTCCGATCGCTAATCGCGCGACCAAACGATCTCGCTCAGATGCCAGTGCGGGAGATTTCCTGAAGGTAGTCGCGTGACAGGTCCTGGATTTCCAGCAAGGGCAACAGGTCGTTGTCATCGGCCAGCGGGCGGCCGTATGCAGCCGACAGCAGCGCTAGGCCTGCTTCGTGGAGGCTAGCCGGACGCCCCGCAAGTCGGCCTAGCAGTATCGTAGGCCACAGGCCGAAGGGAGCGTCCTCGAGGACGTAGCGGCTCTCCGTTGTCGTAGGCCCAAAGCCGCCTCTCCCGCGCTGATGGAGCTCCTGGTTCATCTCCGCGATGCTGGCGATGGGGAGCTGGTAAGAGAAGAAGTAGTGCTCCTTGATCGACCGCACCGAGACGCCGAACTCCGCCGCGATCGCTAGTCGTTCGGCATCTAGTTCCTCCATGACCCGACCCACAGACGCGGTGACGTTTTCCGCCTGGCCCCATCGTTCCCCGCGCTCCATTCGCGTGAGATTGAAAAGCGAGATGGCCAGGTGATTTTGCGGATTGAGGTTGCTGAGTGAGATGGCCAGCAATCCGTCACGCCGGACAAAACGATCGCCGAACAGCGCTGTGCAAAGCGTGTGCCCGACCTCGATGTCACTCTCGGGAACCGTTGCGAGGTCGATCTTGGACCGAACGGAGTTCACCCCAACCTCAGTGGGCCCTTGTTTGCGCCCGGTCGTTAGCGTTGTGCCCCAAGCAATGATCGGGGCCTTTATACCTCGCTCCGAAATTAGCCGGGACAGATAGAGTGCTCCGAACGAAAGGTGCGAGCTGATGATTGTCGGTTGGCCATCGCGCAGGTTGCCGGCGATCGCTTCTATGGCCATGCGATGGGCATTCCCGGGCATGGCGAGCATCGCCACATCGGAGCCGGCGATCACCTCCTCAGCAGTCGAAGCGATCCGAGGTTGAAAACTCAGGTCGAGAGCACCTGACGCTTTCAGGGATGCCCCGGCTGAGAGCTCGGCCGTGCCGCGTCCGGAGGGGGACCAGAGAATCGGTTCATGCCCGTTGAGATGGAGGTATGCGGCCGCTCCAAAGGCGATGCCGCCTGCACCGAGAATGCCGACCCGCATTGAATAGCTCCGTTAGATCGAGCGGCCAGATGCTCTTTCTGGCGTTGTCGAGCGCGTTGGGGCTGCATTTCGCGCCCCTGGGATACGAATTACCGCTGTGACGGCTCTCGCTCGGTCGGCTCACCTAAGGTGTGCATGAGACGATTGGCCCACCCGAAGAGCGCGCTCGAAAGAACGAGATCGACGGCCTCCAAAGTGTTCAGGCCTGCATTTGCCAGATTCGCTGCCGCGGCTTCTGGGATCGCGGGCGGGGTCTCAGACAACTGTGCGGAAAAGTCGAAGATGGCCTGGTCCCGCGGTTCGAGCTTGGCCTGGCGCTCTCGATCGAAAATCTCGTCGATGACATCGGGGCGCTTGGACAGGTTGTTGAAGCGCGAAGCGTGGACCGCGGCGCAATAAATGCAGCGGTTCACGACGGAAGCGCCGACTGCGCCTAACTCACGCTCTGCTGAGCTCAACCCGTCCTTTCCATACATGATCTGATTGAAGAGAGGCGATCGAACAGCCAGCGACTCCGGATCATGCGCGAGGGTCAGCACATAGGGCGATACCCCCTTATTGGATGGGGTGACCTGCATTGCGGCCAACTGCTCGGGCGTCGCAGATGCCAACTCAACCGGCCTTATATACGGCGACCAAACAGGGACCTGTGTGGTGAAGTTTTCGACGACGCGCGTCATTTTGCCCCCTTCAACGCCTGCAGGCCTTTGATCACCCTGGCTTGATAGCTGACGAACGCTGCCAATTCGGCGAGACGAACGATATCTGGCTCGCCCATGCCAGATGCTTGCAGCTTCTCGATATCGGCTCGCGTCGCGTCCCGAGGACGCAATGTCAGCAGGTCGGAATGCGCAACGATCGCGGCAGTCTGTGCGTCGGTTGCAGCGTCGTGCTGCTCATCAATCTCGCGGCTCTGCTGGATAAGCACCTCATAATGCTCAGCGAGCTTTGGCACCTCGTACTGGCGGGCCATCCGGGCAGCGAGGGCGGCGCGTAGTCCGTGACTTATGGCGCCCGGCGATCGAGGGAACAGCACGGCGTCGTGGGTTGATTGGCTCAGCCGCAGGATCTCAGCACGGTGCGAAAGGGCTTCGGCGAGATTCGAACCAGGACGAGCATCCACGATCTCTTCGATCAGTGTCACAGCAGGCGCCTCCTTGATCTGACCAGCGTGTCATCATGTGACTGATGCATCAAGAGAGGCCTTGTATTCAAAAAAGTTCGATTGCGCTCTCCATTCATCACACCTTCATATTTGATTTGCATCAAAGCGCGTTTAGCATCCGGCATATGCATGCCATTGGATCGGCCTTTCAGGTATGGTCTGCCCGCGAAGGCGCGGGCATGGCGCCGTTGACGCATGTCTCCCGTTGGCTGGCGGGATTGGAAGGCGGCCTGTCCAACAAGATCGCTCTCCGAGGGCAAGATGTTTGGAGACGCCGGCTTTGACCGCACCCGACGTCAACCTCCAAGCTCTGGAAGCGCGACTTGCGCAGGATCTGGCCTGGTTGGAGTTGCCCGCGAAGAGTTGGGTTCCGCCGCAGTACGTCGACGATAAGCGCGTTCGAGATGTCGTCATCGTCGGCGCCGGCATGGCAGGGCTCGTCGCGTCCGGCATGCTAAAGCGGCTTGGGGTCGACAATCAGCAGGTTCTGGATCGAGCGCCGTCAGGTCAAGAAGGGCCATGGGCAACCTACGCCCGGATGCGCACACTGCGATCTCCGAAGCAGTTGACCGGCCCGGCGATGGGCCTCCCAGCGCTGACGTTCCGAGCCTACTTTGAGGCTCGGTTCGGGTGTGAAGCCTGGGAGAAGCTCGACCGCGCACCGCGCCTGGTGTGGATGGATTATCTGATCTGGTATCGGAAAGTTCTGAGCCTGCCGGTCGAGAACGAAGTCGAAGTTCAGGCGATCGATCCACGTTCCGATGGCCTCTTGGCAATGAAGGTCGCTCGCAATGACGGGGTCGAGACGGTATTTGCCCGGCACGTCGTGCTAGCAAACGGACGAGACGGGCTCGGCGGCCCCTTTGTTCCATCGATAGCGGACGCCATTGATCGAAAGTTCTGGGCGCACACCGCGGACGAAATCAACTTTGAAGCGCTGCAAAACAAGCGCGTGGCGGTTATCGGCGCTGGCGCGTCTTCGATGGACAACGCTGCGGTGGCGCTGGAAACAGGGTGCGCCCGGCTCGACCTTTTCATCCGTCGCAACGACATCCCGCGGGTCAACAAGTTTACTGGTATCGGCAGCCAGGGCGTTATTCATGGCTTTGCGGGCCTGCCCGACGAGTGGAAGTGGCGCTTCCTGGATCACACCATCCGTGCGCAGACGCCACCGCCCAGACCGAGCACTCTGCGCGTGTCCCAGCACGCTAACGCTCACTTCCACCTCGGCAGCCCAATTCTGAAGCTTGAGGAGAAGGGTGATCACGTCGTTCTGACAACGCCGAAGGGCGCATACGATGTGGACTTCATCATCTTCGGCACGGGATTTCAGGTCGATCTCCTAGCGCGTCCAGAGCTTTCGGCCGTGGCCCGTTACATCAGGCTCTGGCGCGATCGGTTCGCGGCGCCCGAAGACATGCCCAATCCCGAGCTCGAAAATTCACCCGACCTCGGCGGAAGCTTCGAATTTCTGGAAAAGGTGCCCGGTTCCTGCCCCGCGCTGCACCAGATTCACTGCTTCAATTTCCCGGCGACGTTGAGCCACGGCAAGCTCTCGGGGGACATTCCCGCAATCAGCGAAGGAGCTGATCGGCTGGCTCGGGGGATTGTTCGCAGCCTATTCGTGGCCGATCGAGAGCGCCACTACGCAGCTCTCACAGCGTTCGACACGCCAGAACTTCTTGGAGACGAATGGACTGATGCCGACGCAGCCGTAGGAGCACCGCATGCAGCGGCGTGACAGAACCGGCAATCGACTCCCATTTTCTCCGGCTGCCCCGACAAGCGCCCTTTGATGTCGCACCCTGGAAAGGACACCAGCCCGCATGCTTGAACTCAAGAATATCAAGCTGTCCTATGGAAATACGCAGGTCCTCAACGGCGTCGATCTCTCGGTCAATCGCGGCGACGTGGTCTCCATCATCGGCCCGAGCGGCACAGGCAAGACCACCCTGCTGAAATGCATCAACTACCTCGTGAAGCCTTCATCCGGGACAATCGCGTTCGATCAGCTTCACATGGACTACGCTCAGGCCGACAAGAAGGCCATCCAGGCTATCCGGCTGCGTACCGCCATGGTCTTTCAGCAGTTCAACGTTTTCAAGAATATGACGGTCCTCCAGAACGTGATGGACCCGCTGGTCGTTGTGCAGCGGAAGTCGCAGGACGAGGCACGCGAGATCGCCCTTCGAGAGCTGGATCGCGTCGGCCTCTCGGCGAAACGGGATAGCTACCCCTCTCAGCTGTCAGGCGGCCAGTTGCAGCGAACAGGTATTGCCCGTGCACTCGCTGTGCGGCCCGACGTCATGCTGTTCGATGAGCCGACATCGTCGCTCGACCCCGAACTCGTCAGCGAAGTGCTGAAGGTCATCAAGGATGTGACCTCGTCCGGCATCACGTCACTGCTCGTTACACACGAGATGCAGTTCGCCAAAAATATCTCGAACCGGATCGTCTTCATGGATCAGGGCGTCGTTGCAGCTGACGGTAGTCCGGCCGAGATTTTTGACGCCCCCGCCAACCCACGCCTTGCCCAATTCCTGCAAACCGAACTCGCCTTCCACTGAGAAAAGGAGTTTTGAAGATGTCTGCGACGAATTCAATCTCTCGCCGCGGGTTCGCGGTCGTAGCCGGCAGCGCCATGGTCCTGCTTGCCACCGCAACCGGCGTCTTTGCCCAGGCAGCTGGGGGCGCACCGCGCGTGGTCAAGATCGCAACTTCAGCGGAATCCAAGCCGCTCGCCTGGGGAGCGATTGGCGTTGAGCCGCAGGGATATGAGCCCGATTTGCTGCGCGCCATCAACGCGAAGCTCCCTCAGTACAAGTTCGAGATGGAGGGCGTGGCGGACATCGCCCAGGAAACCGGCCTGGCTACTGGCAAGTACGACATTGCTTGCGGTGGATATTACAGGTCAGACGCCCGCGCGAAGCAGTTCGTCATCCCTGAGAACCCGATGGGGGCGAGCTTGCTGAAGATCTACAGCCGCAAGGATAGCGACATCTCGGCGATGAAGGATCTCGTAGGCAAGCGGATCGTTCCGCTCACCGCTGGAGGTGGCACCTATCGGTTCGTCGTCAGCTGGATGCAGGAGAACCCTAATCACAAGCTGGAAATCACCACGTCCAGCGCCGGTATCCCGTACCCGGATCGGCTCAAAGAGGTCCAGAATGGCAAGTTCGACGCGCTGATCCTGCCCTCGAACCTCGGTGAACAGACTGTCATTGAGGAGCAGAAGCTCGACATCAAGGCATCCGAGCCGGTCTTCAGCGCCAACACCTACATGCTGATCCATAAGGCCGACAAAAACAAAACCCTCGCCGAGGACGTGAACAAGGTCCTGAAGGAGCTCAAAGAAGACGGGACGATGGATAAACTTTCGAAAAAATGGTTCGGCGAAGAGATCGTCCGATACATGAAGTAACGCCTTTTACGGCAGTCGCACACAGAAGCCGGTTACGAGCGCCAGTTTTGAAAGGGAAGTGAACGTGGATCTTAAGACGATGATCCCCGAGTTGATGACGGCTCTGCCGCTGACGCTCGTTATCACTTTCGTGGCGTTGGTGGCCGGCTTCTGCTTGGCCCTCATAACGACGACATTGCGTGTCGTCCGGATCCCGATCCTAAGTTCGCTTGCAGCGCTCTACGTCTCCTATGCACGCAGTGTTCCTGTGGTGCTGCAGCTGTTCGTGGCCTTCTACGGACTGCCGCTCCTTGTCGCCATTTTCGGGATGGCTGATTTCTTCACCCCCACCGTCGCGGCGATGCTGGGGTTGAGCTTCTATCATGGCGGCTACTTGTCCGAGGTGATGCGCCCGGCGTATCTCGCAGTCGACCGAGGCCAGCACGATGCCGCGGACAGCCTTGGGTACACCTTCAGACAGAAAATGATGGGTGTCGTCGGCCCCCAAGCGGTGCACATCGCACTGCCTGGTTACGGCAACGCGCTCATCTACCTTACCCACAACGTCGCCCTCGTAATGTACATCGGCGCGGCAGACGTGATGGCCACCGCGCATCTCATCATGGAGCGCGCATACAACCAGTATCAGTTCGAGACTTATCTGGTCCTCGCGGTCATCTACTCGATCATGTGCCTGATTATCTGGGTGATCGTGCGGTACTTCGAGCGCCGCTCGCCCATGTACGTGCCAGCAGTCGGTCGCGCCAAGCGCGTGGCCATGCCTAGCCTCTGAGAGCAGGGACGACCGACATGTTTGAAGCGGACATTCTCCTCGAAGACATACGAGAAATCCTCAGCGCCGTGCCGTTCACGCTTTTCATGGCGCTGGTGACGTTCGTGTTCTCGACGATCATCGGCAGCCTGTTTGCCCTCGCCGAGTACCGGAATATCCCGATCCTTCGCGAGCTCATTTTTGTATACAAGGTCGCCTTCAAGGGCATCCCGCTCGTGATCGTCATCTTCCTTGGTTATTACGGCCTTCCGCCAACGATCCAATTCCTGGCATCGCTGATCGGGATCAATTTCAACGGGCACCACACTCCAAATTGGGTCCTGCTCGTCATCGGAGTGACTGCTTGCATCGCTGCCTTCCAGGCAGAGGTGATTAAGGGCGCGCTCAACTCCTTTGATAATGGCCAAGCCGACGCGGCTCGTTCGCTTGGTTACACGAATGGCCAGCTATTTCGCCGGGTGATGTTCCCGCAAGTGGTGATCGCAGCCATTCCGGACCTAACCAATTCCATTATGGTCATCATGAAGGCGCTGTCGCTGGGCTTCGCTATCGAGGTGGTCGACATTTTTGCCCAGTCGCAGCTCACAGCCGCGCTGAACTTCTACTACCTCGAGGCGTTCGTGATCGCCGTCGTAATCTACATGATCATCGCGTTCCTGGTCACGACCGCGGCGGACCGACTGGAGCGGTCGCTTCGGGTGTGGACCTAGCGCCTGTATTACGGGCCTTTACTTGGCCAGGAATCCTCGTCGGTTATCGGCGGCATCCCGCGATACGGAAGCCGCAGCCCGAGCCCTTTGTTGGGCGCCCTTGTTATCTCCTCACTCTTTGCATCGCTGCGCTCTTGCGAAGGCGGCGACGGGCCTTGGGTCCGGCAAAGCGACCGCCGGAAAACAATCGCATTGACGGAACCGGCGTAAAGACTTCGCGTTAAGACCCTGCGGCATTGCAGGCGGTGGCCATGATGGCATCAGGAGCGATCAAATCGGGCTTGATCCTCGCAGCAATCGCCCTAGGTGCGACCAAAGCGTCGCTGCTAATTCAGCATCTTTTCCCTTCGCAGCCGATGTTGATTCTCCTCGGGCCGGTCCTGGCAGCCGCCGCTGTGGCGACGATCTTTTACAGGCAGCACTGACTTGGCGACTGCAGAGCAGAATAGCAGCCCCGTCGTGGAACCATCGAAGCCTCGCCTTCTAAAGGTCCTTGGGCCCGGATTAATCACCGGTGCGTCTGACGACGACCCGAGCGGGATTGCAACCTACTCGCAAGCGGGCGCGCAATTCGGGTTTTCGATCACCTGGACGTTGTTGCTGACACTGCCTTTGATGGCCGTCATTCAGGAGATCGCGGGCCGGATTGGCCGCGCCAGCGGGCTGGGACTTGCTGGCGTTATAAGCAAAAATTTCCCTGCCTGGGTTATGCAAACGATCGTCTTTCTCTTGTTTTTCGCAAACATAATCAATATCGGGGCAGATTTGGGTGCGATGGGCGATGCTGTTAAATTGATAATCGGCGGGCCAAGTACGATTTACGTAGTTATATTCGGATTTAGTTGCGTGTTAATGCAAGTGTTTATGAAATATAAGCGATACGTCTCTGTCTTGAAGTGGCTGACAATTTCGCTGTTTGCCTATTTTGGAACTGTGCCGGCCGTCAATGTGCCGTGGTCGGAAGCGCTGCGCGGCCTCGTCATCCCAACTTTCAACCCAGATCCTCAATTCTGGACCGTCGTCGTGGCGATTTTGGGCACTACCATCAGCCCCTATCTGTTCTTCTGGCAGGCAGCGCAGGAAGTCGAGGATCTGGGTGAGAAGCCGACGAGAACAGCCCTGATCGACGCGCCGAAGCAGGCACCCAAGGCACTTGCGAGGATTCGAACTGACACCGTGGTTGGAATGGCATTCTCCAACCTTGTGGCACTGGCGATTGTAATTACGGCGGCTGCAACGCTCAACGCCAATGGCGTAACTGACGTCCAAAGCTCGGCCCAAGCCGCTGAGGCCCTAAAGCCCGTCGCCGGTCAGTTTGCATTTTCCATCTTCGCTCTCGGGATCATTGGAACCGGCCTTCTCGCTGTCCCGGTGTTAGGAGGATCGGCGGCGTATGCGCTCGGCGAGGTCATGAAATGGCCCGTTGGGCTAGCTCGACCCCCGAAAGAGGCTAAGGCGTTCTATGCAACCTTGAGCATCGCGACCCTCGCGGGAGTCGCGCTCGACTTTACGCCGATCGATCCGATCAAAGCGCTCTTCTGGAGCGCGGTGGTAAATGGCGTAGTTGCGGTGCCGGTGATGGCGATCATGATGATCATCGCTGTTCGCGACGATGTCATGGGCAAGGGTTCGATCCCGACTTGGATGACGGTGGTTGGCTGGACCGCTACCGGAATCATGGCTCTCGCCGCGCTCGCGATGGGCGCGCTGTCGCTGATGTAGTCTATCGCTCTACTTGAGCTGGGTGTCTCCCGGCGGAAGCACGGTGGGGAGATAGGCCTTCTGGCCCAGCGCTTGGCGTGCCGAGAGCTACGCGGCGCTACGATGGGCGACAGAGGGAAAGGGGCGGGCTCGTTTTACCTATGCTGATGCTGTCCCGAAGTAGTCGAAGGATGAACTCAAGGCGATGCCTGATCACGTCCACCCATAGAATGTCCTCGCTAACAGGCGACGCTATCGGCATTGCGCCGCTGGCTCCACGCCCCGGTCGCTTTTGCCCCTAGACACGCGGGGCGTATGCAGACGGCCTAACACTTCGGCTGCTGTCTCACATCGGTCCATTCGCTATTTTCTGTCGGGAAGGATCAAAAATCTTGCTGGGCGGTTCATGTGAGTACCGCGGGATGCGGTTCACTTGGAGTTGAAACGATGCCTCAAGAGAAGCCTGGTCAGCATCACGACCATCCCGGCCACAAGCCCGGTGACCTCGATCAGCATGGCCATCGAGATAAGGCTGGACAAAAGGAAGTCCCGGGGAAGCATCATGATCACCCCGGCCACAAGCCTGGCGATCTCGACCAGCACGGTAATCGCGATAAAGGCGCGACAGACAAGACTTAAGAAATCATTCGAGGCGGAGGGCAAAACAAATTTTGCCCTCCGTAGACCCCTGTCTGCTTTAGACGCACCGCACCCTCTGTGAGCCATCGCAGATCCATCAGTGCGGTCTCCAAATATCTCCCTGATAGGACGTCCCGCACCGTATGCTGACGAGCCAAGGTGAGATCACGAAGCTGCGATTTTGCTTGCTCGGTGTCAAACAGACGCAGTTTTCGCCCTTTTGCGCCATATGACGGTATGTCAGAACAGGTGCCATGAAGTTTCGACTTCTCACGAATGTGTTGGTCCTTGGGCTGTTCGTCACGGCCACGATGTTGGCTGCGCTGGTGGCGCCGGCAAAGGCTGGTTACGCCCGCGTGGACAGCGAGACGATGGCGGCAATGTCGCCTGAGATGCCGTGCTGCCCCAATCCGAAAGACAAGCAACCGGATTGCGCGACGAACTGCCCAGCCGTCAGCTTCTGCCTGGCCAAGAGCTTCGCGAGCGAACCCACGGCGTCTGACCTGGTTGTTCAACCTGTTGTCGTAATGCTCGGGCTTGCGGGCAATGAGGCCGCACGCCTCTCACAACCGAGCGAGCCACCCGCCCGACCTCCACGAACCTGAGACATAGCCGGCGCTCATGCGCCGGTCGCGACCGCACGGTAAATCCGAGCGGCCGGTGCGCCGTGGCTAACGCCACGTTTGGAACTGCACGCGCAGGCGCAGCAGTCTTACCGTCTCAGGATCTCGACAATGATTTTCACCCGCACTTCGCGCGCGCTTATCGCCGCGTTTCCGCTCGCCGCCGTTGCGCTTCCAGCTCTGGCGGAGGTCAAGGATTACGAATTCCGCCTCACTCAGAGTGAATTCAAGCAGGGCGATGGCATCGTCATCACCGTCAAGCTGATCGACAAGCGATCCGGAAAACCGGTGCCGGATGCTGTCATTTTTGCCAAGCGCATCGACATGGAGCCGGAAGGTATGGCCACAATGGCCTCTCCGATCGAAGCGCTACCTGCTCCGGAAGCAGGGGCCTACAGCTTCAAGACCAATTTGGTCATGGAAGGCGGTTGGCGGTTGTCGCTTGGCGCCAAGGTCCAGGGCGAAACCGGCACGCTCGAAAACAAGCTGATCCTCAAGGCCGTGCCATGAAACGCCTCGCCCTCACGGGCCTCGCTCTCGCCGCCGTTCTGGCGGCGGGAGGTGCGGGCTATTGGGTCGGGCAACGCGGCCTTGCGGTCGGCTGGCGCGGGTGGCTCAGCATCGAAGGTTCGCTCGCGGCAAACGAGCCCGTCGGAACCGGTCCGGTCATCTACTATCAGGACCCCGACCGGAAGCCCGTCTATTCGGCGCAGCCGCGCCGGACCGAGGACGGCAGGCTCTTCACGGCCGTCCTCGCCAGCCAGGACGTCAGCTTCGAGGTGAAGCCTCCGAGCGAGGAGCGGACGGCGCAGGCCGACCCGAAGCGTGTCCTTTACTACCGCAATCCCATGGGGCTCCCGGATACCTCGCCGGTGCCGAAGAAAGACTCGATGGGGATGGATTATCTCCCCGTCTACCAGGGCGAGGGAAATGAGGACGGCGTCATCAAGCTTTCGCCCGGGCGTATCCAGCGCAGCGGCGTCCGTTCCGAACCCGTCCGCCGTCAGAGCATTGCCCAAACCATTCATGTGCCCGGCGTGGTCCAGCTCGACGAGCGGCGTATCTCCGTCGTGACGATACGCGCCGATGCCTTCGTCCAGGAGGTCGCGGCGGTCACGACCGGCGACCACGTCACGAAGGGAACCCGGCTGGCGCGGATTTACTCGCCCGAGATCAGCACGGCCGGCGCGCAGTTCATCACCGAACTCAATGCCGCGGCGCGCGGCGTACCCGAAGGCGGCGCAAGACAGCGGCTCGAAAACCTCGGCGTCCCTTCGGAGGTCATCGCCGAGATCGAGCGCAGCCGGAAGGTGCCGCTCACGATCAACTGGTCGGCACCGCGTGACGGGATCGTGCTCGAACGTTCGGTCAGCGATGGCATGAGGATGGCCGCCGGCGGCAGCCTGTTTCGACTCGCCGACATCTCGACGATCTGGGTTCTGGCCGATGTTCCGGAACGCCAACTGGCTGCCGTCAGCATCGGCGCACCGGCCACAGTGCGGCTGCGCGGTCGCCCGGGAAGTTCCTTCGAGGGGCGCGTCAGCGTGATCTACCCGGAGATCGCCGAGGCAACGCGCACCGCTAAGGTCCGCATCGAGATCGGCAACCGTGACGGCATGCTGCTGCCGAACATGTATGCCGATGTCGATATCGGCTCCGGTGATGCAGCTCCGGAACTCGCCGTTCCCGATAGTGCCGTGATCGATAGCGGCACGCGCCGCATCGTCATCCTCGATCTGGGCGAGGGCCGCTTCGCACCGCGCGAGGTCAAGCTCGGCCGCCGCGGCGACGGCATGGTCGCGATCACCGAAGGCGTCTCGGAGGGTGACCGCATCGTCGTCTCGGCCAACTTCCTGATCGATGCCGAGAGCAACCTTAAGGCCGCCCTGAGTGGCTTCGCCCAGCCGGAGGCCAAGCCATGATCGCCCGCCTGATCGCCTGGTCGGCGCGCAATCTGATCCTCGTCTTCGTCGCAGCGGCATTTGCCGTGGCAGCCGGTGTCTATGCGCTGAAGACCTTGCCGCTCGATGCCATCCCCGACCTCTCCGACGTCCAGGTCATCGTCTACACCGAATATCCCGGCCAGGCGCCGCAGGTCATCGAGGACCAGGTCACCTATCCGCTGACGACCTCGATGCTCACCGTGCCGAAGGCACGTGTCGTGCGCGGCTTCTCCTTCTTCGGCGTTTCCTTCGTCTACGTCATCTTCGAGGACGGCACCGATCCCTATTGGGCGCGCTCGCGCGTGCTCGAATATCTCAACGCGGCCGCGCGCCGTCTGCCTTCGGGCGTCTCGCCAACGCTCGGGCCGGACGCGACTGGGGTCGGCTGGGTCTATCAGTACGCGGTCATGGCCAAGAACATGTCGCTGGCCGAGCTGCGCTCCTTGCAGGATTGGGTGGTGCGCTTCGCCGCCTCGCGTGCGGAGGGCGTGGCCGAGGTCGCCAGCGTCGGCGGCTTCGTCAAGCAATACGCGATCGTGGTCGACCCCGTGCGTTTGCGTGCGCAGGGTGTCTCGCTCGCGACGCTGCGCGAGGCGGTCCGCAGCAGCAACATGGATGTCGGCGGACGCACGGTCGAGCTCAGCGAGTTCGAGTTCATGGTGCGCGGCCGCGGCTATCTGAAGTCGATCGCCGATATCGAGAACATCGTCCTGAAAAGCGATAGGGGTGTGCCGCTGCGCCTCTCCGACGTGGCCCGTGTCGAACTCGGCCCCGACGAGCGGCGCGGCATCACCGAACTCAATGGCGAGGGGGAGGTCGCAAGCGGCATCGTGCTCCAGCGCTTCGGCGCCAACGCGCTCTCCGTAATCGAGCATGCCAAGGCGCGACTTGCCGAGGTCGCGGCGAGCCTGCCGGGCGGGGCAGAGATCGTGCCGGTCTACGACCGCTCCGGGCTGATCGAGCGGGCGATCGAGACGCTGAAGGGCACGCTGATCGAGGAGAGCATCATCGTCGCCCTGGTCTGCATCGTCTTCCTGCTGCATCTGCGCAGCGCCCTGGTCGCGATCATTATGCTGCCCGTCGGCATCCTGATGGCGTTCGCGGCGATGAAGGTGCTCGGCCTCGGCTCCAACATCATGAGCCTCGGCGGCATCGCCATCGCCGTCGGCGCCATGATCGACGCCGCCATCGTCATGATCGAGAACGCCCATAAGCACCTCGAACGAGCCGCGCCGGACAAGCCACGCATCGACATCCTGATCGAGGCGGCCAGCGAGGTCGGCCCGGCGCTGTTCTTCAGCCTGCTCGTCATCACGGTCTCGTTCTTGCCGATCTTCACCTTGGAAGCGGAGGAGGGCCGTCTGTTCGGGCCGCTCGCCTTCACCAAGACCTTCGCCATGGCAGCGGCCGCCCTCCTGTCGGTGACCCTCGTTCCGGCGCTGATGGTCGTCTTCGTGAAGGGGAGGATCATCCCGGAGAGCCGGAACCCGATCAATCGCGGTTTGATAGCGCTCTACCGTCCTATGATCCGCGGCGTTCTCGGCGCCAAGACCCTGACCATCGCGCTGGCATTAGCGGTGCTCGCACTCAGCTTCTGGCCGGCGCGGCAGCTCGGCTCGGAGTTCATGCCGTCCCTCGACGAGGGCACGCTGATGTACATGCCCACCACCTTGCCCGGGATCTCGGTGACCAAGGCGGCCGAGCTGCTGCAAACTCAGAACCGGATCATCCGCTCGTTCCCGGAAGTGGCCTCGGTCTACGGCAAGGCCGGACGCGCCCAGACAGCAACCGATCCGGCGCCAACCGAGATGTTCGAAACCATCATCAACCTGAAGCCCAAGGCGGAATGGCGCGAGGGCGTCACGCTCGACAGTCTCAAGGCGGAGATGGACAAGGCGCTCCAGTTCCCCGGCGTCTCCAACGCCTGGACGCAGCCGATCCGGGCCCGCATCGACATGCTGGCAACCGGTATCCGCACGCCGATCGGGGTCAAGGTGTTCGGCACCGATCTCGCGCAGATGGAGGCAGTCTCGCGCCAGATCGAGACGGTGCTGAAGACCGTGCCGGGGACGAGCAGCGCCTATGCTGAACGCGTGATCGGCGGCTACTTCCTCGACATCGTGCCGGACCGGATCGCACTCGGCCGCTACGGGCTTTCCGTTGGCGACGTCCAGAATGCGGTCGTGATGGCGATGGGCGGCGAGACCGTGACGACGACGGTCGAGGGCCGCGAGCGCTACGGCGTCAGCATCCGCTATCCCCGCGATCTGCGCTCCGATCCACAGGCGATTGCCCGCGAGGTCCAGGTCTCGACGCCGTCCGGCGCCAGCGTGCCGCTTGGCGAGGTCGCAAGCGTCGAGCGCAAGCGTGGCGCGACCTCAATACGGACCGAAAATGGCGAACTCGCGGTCTACATCTTCGTGGACACGGTCGGGCGCGACCTCGGCGGTTATGTCCGCGATGCTCAGAATGCGATCGCCCAGAGCATCAAGCTGCCCGCGGGCTACCGCATCGCCTGGAGCGGTCAGTTCGAATATCTCGAACGGGCCGAGGCACGCCTGAAGCTGGTCGTGCCGGTGACGCTCGCGATCATCTTCATGCTGCTCTACCTGAATTTCCGCAGGCTGACCGAGACCTTCATCGTCATGCTGTCGCTGCCCTTCGCGCTGGTCGGAGGCATCTGGCTGCTCTGGTGGCTCGGCTTCAACATGTCGGTCGCCGTTGCCGTCGGCTTCATCGCTCTCGCCGGTGTCGCCGCCGAGACCGGCGTGATCATGCTGATCTATCTCGATCACGCGCTCAGTGAGGTGCGTGCGCGCTGCGAAGCGCAGGGGCGGGCGTTCTCGCGCGCGGACCTGCACGAGGCGATCATGCTGGGCGCCGTCGAGCGCGTTCGGCCGAAGATCATGACCGTGGTCGCGATCATGGCGGGCCTGCTGCCGATCCTCTGGAACACCGGCACGGGCTCGGAGGTGATGCAGCGCATCGCCGTGCCAATGATCGGCGGTATGGTTTCCTCGACCGTTCTGACACTGCTCGTGATCCCTGCGATCTACGGCCTGGTCAAGGGCTGGCGGCTTCCGCCGGCCGAGGAAACCAACATTGCGGCAGTCCAGCCTGCGTTGTTGAAGCGGCAAGCTGTGGTCGTTGAATAAGGTGGAGTGACTGACATGCGCGACATGATGAATGGGATGGGATGGAGCATGGGGGCTTTCCACTGGCTCGGCGTCGCCGTGCTGCTGTTGGCGATCGCCGCCTTGGTCAAATACGTCTTCTTTCGGTGAAGGTGCGGTCGAGATTGAAGGAGAACGAGTATGCAGATCGATATCCCACTAAGCCGCCGCGGGCTGTTCATCGGAGCGGCGCAGGCCTTCGCGGCCGTCGCTCTGGCCGGACCGGCGGCGGCGGCAGAGATGCTGCCGAAAATGACTGTGACCCGGGATCCGAACTGCGGTTGTTGCAGCAACTGGGTCAAGCATATCAAAGCTGCGGGTTTTCAGGTCGATGTGGTCGAGCTCGATGACGTGATGCCGCTTAAAGCCAAGCTTGGCGTGCCGGAGGCTCTGATGTCGTGCCACACGGCGGAGATCGGCGGTTATGTCATAGAAGGGCATGTCCCGGCCGAGGCGGTGAAGCGACTGCTCGTCGAGCGCCCGAAGGCGATCGGCATCGTGGTGCCTGGCATGCCGGTCGGTTCTCCCGGCATGGAGGTGCCTGGTCAGCCGCCGCAGCCCTACGAGATCGCCATCTTTTCGGCCGGCAAGCAGCACGTGTTTGCGCGCTACCGAGGGCTTCAGCAGGTCTGATCTGGTCAGGGATTGAACGCGGAGCCGGGCGAGCATAGCGCCCGGCTCAACGGTCGCGTTATTGCTTCGCAGTGCAGACGACGCGAGTTTGTTCCATGTAAAGCGCGCCGTCTCGCTTGGAGATTTCAAAGGTGCGCTGAAGGCCGCTGTCGAAGGTCACCACTACCGCGCTATCGCCAAGCGTGAAGTTCCCGCTGCTCTGCCAGAGGCCATCATACTAGAAGCGCCCATCGTTATCGAGGGTGAAGTGCGCCCCTCCTGCTGTCGCACAGACCTTGCCGTTGATCGCGCTGGTAATTTCTTCAACGCCCAAGGCCATGTTGGCACGGTGGGCTACGGCGGGTTCAAGCTGAATCAGGAGAAGCAAGCAGGTCGCCGATAGGGCGATTTGGCGGGACATCCTCATCATGGCCTCCTCCGGATTGCCCCGAGGACAACCCGGTCGGGGCTTGAGGATCTGGGGTTGAAATGGGGATGTCGGCTTCAGATGTGAAGTTTTTCACCTCTGCCGCGCGAGAATAGCCTCCATTTGCGCGATTTCCGCCCTTTGCGATTTGGTGATCCCCTGACAGAGCGCGACGATCTCCGGATCAGTGATGCTGGCTTTCTCGCACATCAGGATCGCGCCGGAATGATGTGGGATCATTGCGCGCAGGAACTCGGCATTTCCAATGCCGGCTTGGGTTCGCATGGCTATGAAGCCAGCGATAAAGACGGCAACTGCGCCGCCGCCGATGATCATGTTCAACTGCGGCGATGGGAACATGGCGCGCATTGAGACGAGCATGACGAGCGTCATCGGCGCCACCATCATCATGGTCATGTAGACGTTGTTGAGATTGAAATGGAAATGCGCAAGCGCTGCGATCATGGTGTACATGACGAGAAACATCACGATGAAATCCAGCGTCAGTTCGATCGCTAGGCGGCCGTAATGGTTCTGGCCTCTATGGCCAATGCCATGCTCTATGATGGCCTCCTTTCGGAAAGCTCAAGCGGACCTCGATACGAGCCAAAACTTCCAGAAGCGGCGCTATTTGCCCTTCGTTTTCAGCCATTCGTCGATCGTCTTGATCTCGTTTTCCTGCGCGCTGACGATTTCGGTGGCGAGCTTCTTGACGGTTGGGTCCTTGCCATTCGCGAGGACAACCTTGGCCATATCGATTGCGCCTTGATGGTGGGCTTTCATCTGCATCATGAAATCCACGTCGGCATCGCCGGTAAATTTCGACGGCATCGCCTGCATCATCCGCATCATGCTCGCCTTGTATTCCTTGGTTGATGCGGAATCGGAGGCCTCCGGCATCATCATTTTCATGGGCATACTATCGCCCATCTGGGGCTTAGGGGCTGGCTGGGCGAATGCCGCGGTCATCATTGAGGCCGCGAGGCCAGCGGTCAGAACGAGGCGCATCATCTGAATTCTCCAGAAATTCGAGGGCAGGAACGGCTACGCCGCCATCTTTCGGCAGCTTTCTGCACAACTACGGCAGGCTTGGACGCAATCATCCATGTCTCCGATCCGCTCGCATTCGTTGGCGCAGTCTTCGCAGATGTCAGCGCATTCGGCGCAGAGATGCTTATGATGCGAGGAGCCGATGATCATGACCTGGGCACTGGCGCGACAGATCTCGGCGCAAGCGAGCATCAGCTGGATATGCTCGGGGGCAGCGTGCGATCCGCCGAGCTTGAGGCAGTGGTTTGTGCTCATGCCGAGGCAGGCTTGATAACACTGCAAGCATTCGTCGATGCAGGCCTGCATCTCTGGGGCGGGGCGGTGCATGGTCTACTCCTTGAGCCAGTTGCGGTGGCGGTGAGCTTCCTGCTCCAAGGAAAGACGCGGGCGACGAGCGGGGGTTCCTGCCCGTTACAATCTGTAACAATGTGCTCGCTTGGTTGTGCTGTTGCCGTGCGGCGCAGTGATCATGCGTAGGGCGTCGCGACCGAACGATGTCCGCTGGGGGATCTGACAGGCGGTAGTGTGCGGAGGGACCGACTCGGCGCCGTCGGCTTCGCGGCGACGGCGAAAGGTAGTGCCCGCCCGGAGCGCGTTGCCGCGCTATCCCTTCACGGCCATTCTCATCAGCCCGATGGCCGAGATTTAAAATACCGTTCGATAGCGCGCCGCGCTAGATCCGCCTCATCCTCAGCGATTGGGATGAGACCCACGACGATGTCGGCGAGGCGCAACCGCTCGGTGTCGCAGTCGACATTGTCTTTCAGCGACGCCCTAATCTGATGCCAGGCTGCGTCGAGTGCGGCTTCTGCGCGCGCGATGTCGACGGGATCATTCAGGGAATGACCTGAGCCCCGACTTTCCTCCGGTTATGGGGAGAGTCCTAGGGTTGATTTAGGGCCTATGC
>NZ_MKSQ01000028.1 GCF_001898115.1 Allobosea sp. 67-29
TGGAAGAGAAGCTGCGCTTCGCCATCCGCGAAGGCGGCCGCACCGTCGGCGCAGGCGTGGTTGCTTCGATCATTGCCTGATCGGCTGCACGCAGACTGATTTGGGAAAGGGCGGTGGCGACACCGCCCTTTTTCTTTTGCCCGTGACGGTTTGCCCATGAGCTGAGCGCAAGGGCGCTTCCATGCGCACGGGATGCGTTGGACTCCCATTCCATGCTCTCAATCGCATCGAGAGAGCGGACCAGCCGCTCCGCCGTGGAGGATGCTGCCCATGCCGTTCAAGCCGCCCTTTCCGGGCATCCACTCGATCGTCTTCGCGCTGTTCGACGAGCACGAGCGGCTCGACCGGGCGGCGATGCGCAAGCAGGTGCAGATCAGCCTCGATCTCGATGTGCAGGGCATGGCGGCGCTTGGGCTCGCGACCGAGGTCTCCAAGCTCGGCTTCGGCGAACGCTGTACGGTGATGGAGTGGATGGCCGAGGATGTGGCCGGCAAGAAGCCGCTCGCCTTCACGATCTTCGGCTCTTCCGTGGCCGAGCAGACCGAGCTGGTGAAAGTCGCCGAAAGGAACGGGGCCGACTGGGTGATTCTCCAGCCGCCGATGGTCGGCAGCTTCGGCGCCACCGAATATATGAACTTCTTCGGCCGCATCGCCGATTCGACCGCGCTGCCGGTCGCGATCCAGAACGCCCCGGCCTATATGGGTCGAGGGCTGTCCGCCGAGGACATCGGAGAGCTCACGCGCCGGCATCCGAACATCAGCCTGATCAAGGGCGAGGGCTCGGCCATCGAGATCGAGCGGCTGATCGCGGTGACGGAAGGCCGGCTGCCGATTCTGAACGGGCGCGGCGGGCTCGAGCTGATCGACAATCTCCGCGCCGGCTGCACCGGCATGATCCTGGCGCCGGACACGATCGACTACGCCTTGCGCGCCTATAATCTCTACCGGCTGGGCGACGAGGCGGCAGCGGAGGCTGCCTATCGCGACGTGCTGCCGGCGATCACCTTCATCATGCAGTCGATCGAGACGCTGATCTGCTATGGCAAGCGCATCTTCGGCGCGCGGGCCGGCATCGCGATCCACGATCGCGGCCCGGCGCTGAGGCCGACCGAATTCGGCCTGAGGCTGGTGGAGCGCCATGCCCGCGAACTCGGCCCCTATCGCAAATGAGGAAGCTGCGCGATTTCGACTTGAAATGCATCGCGCCTTGGGGCACATGACGCGCACCTGCAGGGGTATAGCTCAGTTGGTAGAGCGGCGGTCTCCAAAACCGCAGGTCGCGGGTTCGAGCCCTGCTGCCCCTGCCAGTCGTCGCGCCGACGACTGGCGATGCGCCCGCTGCCGGCAGACCGGCAAGGCGCCATGACCCAGAACATCTACGACGACGAGACCTTCTTCGCGGGCTACAGCCAGCTCGCGCGCTCCGTCCATGGGCTGGACGGGGCGCCGGAATGGCCGGTACTGCGTGCGATGCTGCCGGTGCTGTCCGGCAGGCACGTGCTCGATCTTGGCTGCGGCTTCGGGTGGTTCTGCCGGTTCGCGGCCGGCGAGGGGGCTGCGAGCGTGCTCGGCGTGGACGTCTCCGAGAAGATGCTGGAGCGGGCGCGGCGTGAGACGGCCGACGCCCGGATTACCTATCAGCGGGCCGATCTCGAACGCTTCGCGCCGCCGGCCGGACGCTTCGATCTCGCCTACAGCTCGCTGGCCTTCCACTACCTCGCCGATCTAGCCGGCCTGCTCGGCCGTGTGCACGCGGCGCTGAAGCCGGGCGGGGTGTTGGTATGCTCCGTCGAGCATCCCTTGATGACGGCACCCGCGCGACAGGAGTGGCTGATCGATGCCGATGGTCGCGCGGCATGGCCGGTCAACGGCTATCTCGACGAGGGCAGGCGGGTCAGCAACTGGCTGGCGGAGGGGGTGGTCAAACGCCACCGCACGCTCGCGACCTATCTCGATCTCATGCTGGAAGCAGGCTTCGCGCCGACCAAGCTGGTGGAATGGGCGCCGAGTGCCGAGCAGGTCGCGGCCGAGCCGGGCTGGGCGAAGGAGCGCGAACGGCCGTTCTTCCTGCTGATGTCGCTGCAACGGGGTCGATCAATCCCGGCCAAAGGGCTTGGCTAAAGGCTCCGGGCAATGTAAGAGGCTTGCCAATGACGGCGCGCGACCCTCCCGGGTCCCGCGCCGCGAATGTTTCAGGACGGCCGATTCGGCCTTGCGGCAGGGGTCGCAGGCCGTATCGGAACCCGAGGTGGTTCATGGCTAAATCCAATCCCTTCCAGTTCCTGCAGGACGTGCGCTCCGAGGCGACCAAGGTCACCTGGCCCTCGCGCCGCGAGACGCTGATCACGACGGGCCTGGTGCTCGCGATGGTGGTGGTCTCGAGCCTGTTCTTCTTCTTCGCCGACACCATCATCCGCTGGGGTCTCGGCGTCATCCTCGGCGCCCGTTGAACGGAATTACGAACGTGAGCACCCGCTGGTACATCGTCCACGCCTATTCCAACTTCGAGAACAAGGTCGCGCAGTCGATCCGCGACCAGGCGGCGCAGCGCAACCTCGCCGACAAGTTCGAGGAGGTGCTGGTTCCGACCGAGAAGGTCGTCGAGGTCCGTCGCGGCCGCAAGGTCGATACCGAGCGCAAGTTCTTCCCGGGCTATGTGCTGGTGAAGTGCGAGATGACCGACGAGGTCTACCACCTCATCAAGAACACGCCGAAGGTCACCGGCTTCCTCGGGGCCGACAAGGCCAAGCCCATGCCGATCCCCGAGCATGAGGCGATGCGGATCAAGGGCCAGGTCGCCGAAGGCATCGAGCGGCCGAAGCCGACGGTGGTCTTCGAGGTCGGCGAGCAGGTCAAGGTCGCCGACGGCCCCTTCGCCTCGTTCAACGGCGTCGTCGAGGATGTCGACCACGCCCGCGCCCGGCTCAAGGTCGCGGTCTCGATCTTCGGCCGCGCCACGCCGGTCGAGCTCGAATACGGCCAGGTCGAGAAGCTTTGAGAGGCTGATGGGGGAGGCAGTCGGCAATAGGGAATAGGCAGTCGGAACTGCCGGGTCGTTATCCCGATTGCCTACTGCCCATTGCCTACGCCCCCGACAAATCCACTTCCCTTCGGCGCTGCCTTATGTCATAGGGCGCGCCTCAACCGCGTGGGAGGCGTGCCGGTCGCCAGCCGGATCACAGGCGCCGCACCACGCACTGCAACCACCCCGGCCCCGGCGGAGAGCGTCGGCAGGCAGGGGCGTCGTCGTTCCGATAGGCAACGGAACGGACGGCAGGAGCAGCCATCATGGCGAAGAAGATCACGGGCTACGTGAAGCTTCAGGTTCCGGCGGGCGCGGCCAATCCGTCGCCGCCGATCGGTCCCGCGCTCGGTCAGCGCGGCCTCAACATCATGGAATTCTGCAAGGCCTTCAACGCGAAGACCCAGCAGATGGAAAAGGGCATGCCGATTCCGGTGATCATCACCGCGTATCAGGATCGCTCCTTCACCTTCGAGATGAAGCAGCCGCCGGTCTCGTACTTCCTCAAGAAGGCGGCCGGTCTGACCTCGGGCTCCAAGACCCCGGGCCGTGGCGGCGCCGCCGGCAAGGTCACCGCTGCGCAGATCGCCGAGATCGCCGAGAAGAAGATGGCCGATCTCAACTGCGACACCGTCGAATCGGCTTCGGCCATGATCCGTGGCTCGGCCAGGTCGATGGGCCTGGACGTCGTGGGCTGAGGGAGGCTGACCAATGGCACATGTCGGAAAGCGCGTCGTCAAGGGCCGTGAAGGCATTGACCGCACCAAGCTGTACTCGCTCGATCAGGCCGTCACGTTCATCAAGGAACGCGCCAACGCCAAGTTCGACGAGACCGTCGAGATCGCGATGAATCTCGGCGTCGATCCCCGTCACGCCGACCAGATGGTCCGCGGCGTCTGCAACCTGCCGAACGGCTCGGGCCGCACGCTGCGCGTCGCCGTCTTCGCCCGCGGCGCCAAGGCCGACGAGGCCAAGGCTGCGGGTGCCGACATCGTCGGCGCCGAGGACCTCGTCGAGACCGTGCAGAAGGGCGAGATCAACTTCGACCGTTGCATCGCGACCCCGGACATGATGGGTCTCGTCGGCCGTCTCGGCAAGGTGCTCGGCCCGCGCGGCCTGATGCCGAATCCGCGTGTCGGCACCGTCACCATGGACGTGACCGCCGCCGTCGCCGCCTCGAAGGGCGGTTCGGTCGAATTCCGCGTCGAGAAGGCCGGTATCGTCCACGCTGCGGTCGGCAAGGCCTCGTTCTCGGCCGAGAAGCTCTCGGAGAACATCAAGGCCTTCGTCGACTCGGTCGCCAAGGCGAAGCCCGCCGGCGCCAAGGGCACGTACATCCAGCGCGTCGCGCTGTCGTCGACCATGGGCCCGGGCGTCAAGATCGAGCCGAACACCGTCATCGGCGGCTGATCGGGCTTCAGGGCAGGGCGGCTGCAACGACGGCCGCCCCCCCGCTCTTGATTTCACGAAGTCAAGAGCCTACTTGGCAGAAGCAGGCGAAGGCGCTATAGGCACGCCTGTTTCCATGAGTGAAGGGGCTCCGGCGTGCCTGGCACGAAGGGGTCTGTTTCGCGTTTTTCGGCGGTTTTCCGCTGAAGAATGGGTGATTAGGGCGGTGGGGAGCGATTTCCAAGGTCAGAATCATCCAGTCCTGTCTGAGACTGCAGGTGCCTTCCCGGTTCGTCCGGGAGCATAATTTCGCCAAGAGGCCTGCATAGACGGTGCAAGAGCTTAGTCCCGGATCGCGAGATCCGGACAAGACGGTTCGAACCATCTCGCCCGATCGTGACCCTCAGGGGTCGGGAGCGGGGACAGGGCACCAAGCGTCGCTTTGCGGGACGCCGGTGTCAACCGGGGTTTCGGGAAGCGGCATTTGCAACCGGCGGCAGGCCCTCAAAGCTTGTCGCCTACCGGAGAGAGCCCAGTGGATAAAGCGGCAAAAAAAGATGCCGTCGCGTCGCTGAACGGCGTGTTTGCGAACACGTCGGTCGTCGTCGTGGCCCACTATGCGGGTTTGACCGTGGCCCAGTTCCAGAAGCTTCGTCGCGAGATGAAGGCGAATGGCGCCACTGTTAAGGTCGCAAAGAACCGCTTGGCCAAGATCGCTCTTGAAGGCACCGACGTCGCGTCCATCAGCAAGCTGCTGACGGGTCCCACCCTGATCGCTTATTCAAACGATCCGGTCGCGGCGCCGAAGGTCGCCACCGCTTTCGCCAAGGAGAACGACAAGCTCGTCATCCTGGGCGGCGCGATGGGCACGACCGCCCTGAACCCCGATGGTGTCAAGGCTCTGGCCACGATGCCCTCGCTCGACGATATGCGCGCCAAGCTCATCGGCCTTATCCAGGCCCCGGCTACGAAGCTCGCGCAGCTCACGAACGCGCCCGCCGGCAAGCTGGCTCGCGTGGTTCAGGCTTATGCCGACAAGAATGCGGCTTGATAGCCAGCAAACCCTTATCGTTCGAACCTCTTAAGACAGGAAGTTAAACATGGCCGATCTCGCCAAGCTCGTCGACGATCTCTCGTCGCTCACCGTTCTCGAGGCCGCTGACCTCGCCAAGATGCTCGAAGAGAAGTGGGGCGTTTCCGCTGCCGCCGCCGTCGCCGTTGCGGCTGGCCCGGCTGCCGGTGGCGCTGCCGCCGCCGCTGCTGAAGAGCAGACCGAGTTCACCGTTGTCCTGGCCTCGGCCGGCGACAAGAAGATCGAGGTGATCAAGGAAGTCCGCGCCATCACCGGCCTGGGCCTCAAGGAAGCCAAGGACCTGGTCGAAGGCGCTCCGAAGCCGGTCAAGGAAGGCGTTGCCAAGGACGAGGCCGAGAAGCTCAAGAAGCAGCTCGAGGCCGTCGGCGCCAAGGTCGAGCTCAAGTGAGCCAGGGCCGGCTGATGCCGGTCCGACCGTAGTCGAAACTGACAGTCCCGGGGCGCGGCCAGCGCCTCCGGGGCTGTTGCGTCGTTTCCGCGCCGAGATGCGGAGGCGGCCGCGGAAGCCAGTCGAAACCGAGCGGCGGAACTTTCGCTGACGATCAAGTCGACGCGTCGCGTCGAACGGCTCACCCGGCGGCCTGGCCCGCCGGTCCGGACCACCGGGTGAGCCGTCCATGGAGCCGAACCCGACGAGGGGCACGCCAGTGTCCCCATGCCGGAACCGGCTCTGAACGGAGAGGTTGGGATCTTCCGGAGCGGCCACGCGCCGGAACGGGCCCAGAGAACGCGAGGAACAACATGGTCAATTCGCTCCAGGGTCGCAGGCGCGTCCGCAAGTTCTTCGGCAAGCTCAAGGAAGTGGCGGAGATGCCGAACCTCATCGAGGTTCAGAAGGCGTCCTACGATCAGTTCCTGATGGTCGACGAACCCAAGGGCGGCCGCGCCGACGAGGGGTTGCAGTCCGTCTTCAAGTCCGTCTTCCCGATCGGCGATTTCTCCGGCGCCTCGCTGCTGGAGTTCGTGAAGTACACCTTCGAGCCGCCGAAATATGACGTCGACGAGTGCCGCCAGCGCGGCATGACCTTCTCGGCGCCGCTCAAGGTGACGCTGCGCCTGATCGTGTTCGATATCGACCCGGACACCCAGGCCAAGTCGGTCAAGGACATCAAGGAGCAGGATGTCTACATGGGCGACATGCCGCTCATGACCGACAACGGCACCTTCATCGTCAACGGCACCGAGCGCGTCATCGTCTCGCAGATGCACCGTTCGCCGGGCGTGTTCTTCGACCACGACAAGGGCAAGACCCATTCCTCGGGCAAGCTGCTCTTCGCCGCGCGCATCATCCCCTATCGCGGTTCCTGGCTCGACATCGAGTTCGACGCCAAGGACATCGTCTATGCCCGTATCGACCGGAAGCGTAAGATCCCGGTCACCTCGCTGCTGTTCGCGCTCGGCATGGACGGTGAGGAGATCCTCAACCGCTTCTACAACCACATCACCTACACCAAGGACGCCAAGGGCTGGCGCGTTCCCTACGATGCGGAGCGCATGAAGGGCTTCAAGGCGACCGAGGACCTGATCGACGCCGATACCGGCGAGGTCGTGGTCGAGGCCGGCAAGAAGCTCGTCGCCCGCACGGCCCGCCAGCTCGCCGAGAAGGGCCTGAAGTTCCTGCGCGCGCAGGACGAGGACCTGTACACCCAGTACATCGCCGAGGACCTGGTCAACCCGGCGACGGGCGAGGTCTATGCCGAGGCCGGCGAGGAGATCACCGAGAAGCTGCTGAAGCAGCTGGTCGATGATGGCTTCGACGAGATTCCGGTGCTCGACATCGACCACATCACGGTCGGCCCCTATATCCGCAACACGCTCAACGTGGACAAGAACTCGCGCCGCGAGGAAGCCCTGTTCGACATCTACCGCGTGATGCGTCCGGGCGAGCCGCCGACCCTCGAGACGGCTGAGAACATGTTCCAGTCGCTGTTCTTCGACGCCGAGCGCTACGACCTTTCAGCCGTTGGCCGCGTCAAGATGAACATGCGCCTCGACCTCGACGCCGAGGACACCGTGCGCATCCTGCGCAAGGAGGACATCTTCGCCGTCGTCAAGGCGCTGGTCGACCTGCGCGACGGCAAGGGCGAGATCGACGACATCGACCATCTCGGCAACCGTCGCGTGCGCTCGGTCGGCGAGCTGATGGAGAACCAGTACCGTCTGGGTCTGCTGCGCATGGAGCGCGCCATCAAGGAGCGCATGTCCTCGGTCGATATCGACACGGTCATGCCGCAGGACCTGATCAACGCCAAGCCGGCGGCTGCCGCCGTGCGCGAGTTCTTCGGTTCCTCGCAGCTCTCGCAGTTCATGGACCAGACGAACCCGCTCTCGGAAGTCACGCATAAGCGTCGCCTTTCGGCGCTTGGCCCGGGCGGCCTGACCCGCGAGCGCGCCGGCTTCGAGGTGCGCGACGTGCATCCGACGCACTACGGCCGCATCTGCCCGATCGAGACGCCGGAAGGCCCGAATATCGGTCTCATCAACTCGCTCGCCACCTTCGCGCGGGTGAACAAGTACGGCTTCATCGAGAGCCCGTATCGCCGGATCCGCGACGGCAAGGTCACCGACGAGGTGATCTATCTCTCCGCCATGGAGGAGATGAAGTACAACGTCGCGCAGGCGAATGCCGCCGTCGACAAGGAAGGCCGCCTGACGGACGACCTTGTCGTCTGCCGCCGCGCGGGCGAAGTCGTCGTCACCCCGGTCGACAAGGTCGACTTCCAGGACGTGTCGCCCAAGCAGCTCGTCTCGGTCGCAGCCGCGCTGATCCCGTTCCTCGAGAACGACGACGCCAACCGCGCTCTGATGGGCTCGAACATGCAGCGCCAGGCGGTGCCGCTGGTTCGCGCCGACGCGCCCTTCGTCGGCACCGGCATGGAAGCGGTCGTCGCCCGTGACTCGGGCGCCGCGATCGCGGCCCGCCGCGCCGGCATCGTCGATCAGGTCGACGCGACCCGTATCGTCATCCGCGCCTCGGGCGAGACCGACCCGACCAAGCCGGGCGTCGACATCTACCGGCTGCAGAAGTTCCAGCGCTCGAACCAGTCGACCTGCATCACGCAGCGTCCGCTGGTGCGCGTCGGCGACGTCGTCAAGAAGGGCGATATCGTCGCGGACGGCCCGTCGACCGAGTTCGGCGAGCTCGCGCTCGGCCGCAACGTGCTCGTCGCGTTCATGCCGTGGAACGGCTACAACTTCGAGGACTCGATCCTTCTCTCCGAGAAGATCGTCTCCGAGGACGTCTTCACCTCGATCCATATCGAGGAGTTCGAGGTCATGGCCCGCGACACCAAGCTGGGTCCTGAGGAAATCACGCGCGACATTCCGAACGTCTCGGAAGAGGCGCTGAAGAACCTCGACGAAGCCGGTATCGTCTATATCGGCGCCGAGGTGGCTGCGGGCGACATCCTCGTCGGCAAGATCACGCCGAAGGGCGAGAGCCCGATGACGCCTGAAGAGAAGCTGCTGCGCGCCATCTTCGGCGAGAAGGCTTCGGACGTTCGCGACACCTCGCTGCGGGTTCCGCCCGGCGTGCAGGGCACGATCGTCGAGGTCCGCGTGTTCAACCGCCACGGCGTCGACAAGGACGAGCGCGCCCAGGCGATCGAGCGCGAGGAGATCGAGCGTCTCGCCAAGGACCGCGACGACGAGCAGGCGATCCTGGACCGCAACACCTTCGCGCGTCTGGCCGAGATCCTGACCGGCAAGACCGGGCTGGCCGGCCCGAAGGGCTTCAAGAAGGACACGGTTATCACCCGCGAGGTGATGAGCGAGTTCCCGCGTTCGCAGTGGTGGCTGTTCGCGACCGCCGAAGACTCGCTGATGACCGAGATCGAGGCGATGCGGAAGCAGTACGACGAGTCGAAGAAGCGCCTCGAGCAGCGCTTCCTCGACAAGGTCGAGAAGCTGCAGCGCGGCGACGAGCTGCCCCCGGGCGTGATGAAGATGGTCAAGGTCTTCGTCGCGGTGAAGCGCAAGATCCAGCCGGGCGACAAGATGGCCGGCCGTCACGGCAACAAGGGCGTGGTCTCGCGCATCGTGCCGGTGGAGGACATGCCGTTCCTCGAGGACGGCACCCATGCCGACATCGTGCTGAACCCGCTCGGCGTGCCCTCGCGCATGAATGTCGGCCAGATCCTGGAAACCCATCTGGGCTGGGCTGCCGCCGGTCTCGGCAAGCAGATCTCGAAGGCTCTCGACGCCTACAAGAAGTCCAACGACTTCAAGGCGCTGAAGGCCGAGTTCGACGCCGTTTACGAGGATAACGAGATCATCGCCTCGATGGACGAGAACGAACTCGTCGAGATGGGCCAGAACCTGCGCCGCGGCGTTCCCGTCGCGACCCCGGTGTTCAACGGCGCCAAGGAAGCCGATATCGAGCGGCTGCTGGAGCAGGCCGGCCTGCATAGCTCTGGTCAGTCGACCCTCTATGACGGCCGCACGGGTGAGCCTTTCGACCGCAAGGTGACGATGGGCTACATCTACATGCTCAAGCTGCACCACCTGGTCGACGACAAGATCCATGCCCGTTCGATCGGCCCGTACTCGCTCGTCACCCAGCAGCCGCTGGGCGGCAAGGCGCAGTTCGGCGGCCAGCGCTTCGGCGAAATGGAGGTCTGGGCGCTCGAAGCCTACGGTGCCGCCTACACTCTGCAGGAGATGCTGACGGTGAAGTCGGACGACGTCGCGGGCCGTACCAAGGTCTACGAGTCGATCGTGCGCGGCGAGGACAACTTCGAGGCAGGCATCCCCGAGAGCTTCAACGTTCTCGTCAAGGAGATGCGCTCGCTCGGCCTCAACGTCGAGCTGATCAACAACAAGGTGAAGCCGGGCGAATTGCCGCCGGCCGAAGCGGCCGAATAAGCCGCTGCCAGACACCTTGAACAATGCCGGCGGCACTCACGCCGCCGGCTGACGGATTTGACGAGCCGGGCAGGGTGGCCTTCGCCCCCGCCGGCTAGAGGAGACAGGCGATGAAGCAAGAGGTCATGAACCTTTTCGGCCAGCAGCCGGTCCAGCAGGCCTTCGACGCGATCAAGATCTCGATCGCGAGCCCGGAGAAGATCCTGTCCTGGTCCTATGGCGAGATCAAAAAGCCGGAGACCATCAACTACCGCACGTTCAAGCCGGAGCGTGACGGCCTGTTCTGCGCGCGCATCTTCGGGCCGATCAAGGACTACGAGTGCCTGTGCGGCAAGTACAAGCGCATGAAGTTCAAGGGCGTCAT
>NZ_MKSQ01000029.1:0-161824 GCF_001898115.1 Allobosea sp. 67-29
AAGAGCGACTTCACCATCGCCATCGTCACGCACAACATGCAGCAGGCGGCGCGCATCTCGCAGTACACCGCCTTCATGTATCTCGGCGAGGTCATCGAGTTCGCGCCGACCAACACCATCTTCATGAACCCGGCCAAGAAGCAGACGCAGGACTACGTCACCGGCCGGTTCGGCTGAACAGCGGGCCCCGGGCTTAAGGACAACGCCATGACCGACCACATCGTCCGCTCCTACGACGCCGATCTCGAAGGCCTTCGCCGCAGCCTCGCCGAAATGGGCGGCATGGCCGAGCGCATGCTCGGCGACTCGACCGTGGCGCTGGTGCGCCGCGACACCACGCTGGCCCAGAAGATCATCACCGCCGACCAGCGCCTCGACAACCTCCAGCGCGAGGTCGAGGAAAAGGCGGTGCTGACCATCGCCCGGCGCCAGCCGCTGGCCAACGATCTGCGCGAGCTGATCTCGGCGATCCGCATCGCGGCCGATATCGAGCGCGTCGGCGACCTCGCCAAGAACATCGCCAAGCGCGCTGTCGCCATCTCCGGGCAGTTCCAGCCGCCGCATCGCGCGGTCGTCGGGCTGGAGCACATCAGCCGCCTGGTGCAGGCGCAGCTCAAGGATGTGCTCGACGCCTATGCCGCCGGCAACGAGCAGCAGGCGCTCGAGGTCTGGCGCCGCGACGACGAGATCGACGCGCTCTACACCTCGCTGTTCCGCGAACTCCTGACCTACATGATGGAGGATCCGCGCAACATCACCTACTGCACGCACCTGCTGTTCTGCGCCAAGAACATCGAGCGCATCGGCGACCACACCACCAATATCGCCGAGACGATCCATTATCTCATCACGGGCGATTCGCTCGACGTGAACCGGCCCAAGCTCGATACGACCAATATCGAGGTCGAGGCCGTGACCGGTTCCTGAGACAGGCAATCATGGCCGCACGCATCCTGATCGTCGAAGACGAAGAGCCGTTGACTCTGCTGCTGCGCTACAACCTCGAGGCCGAGGGCTTCGAGGTCGACAGCGTGTCGCGCGGCGACGATGCGGAGCTGCACCTGCGCGACCACACGCCCGACCTCGTTCTGCTCGACTGGATGCTGCCGGGCCTGTCGGGCATCGAGCTCTGCCGGCGGCTGCGCTCGCGCCGCGACACCGAGCGCGTGCCGATCATCATGCTGACGGCGCGCGGCGAAGAGACCGAGCGGGTCCGCGGCCTCGCCACCGGCGCCGATGACTACGTCGTCAAACCCTTCTCGCTGCCGGAGCTGACGGCTCGCATCCAGGCGCTTCTGCGCCGGGCGAAGCCTGGCCATGTCGCCGGGCTGCTCTCGGCGGGCGATCTCGAACTCGACCGCACGACGCGCCGGGTGCGCCGCGCCGGCAGCGAACTGCATCTGGGACCGACGGAGTTCCGGCTACTGGAATTCCTGATGCAGGCGCCGGGCCGGGTCTATTCCCGCGCCCAGCTCCTCGATGCGGTCTGGGGCCGCGACGTCTATATCGACGAGCGCACCGTCGACGTGCATGTCGGGCGCCTGCGCAAGGCGATCACGCCGGCCAACGCCAAGGATCCGCTGCGGACCGTGCGCGGCGCCGGCTACGCCTTCGACGAGACATTCGCACGCAGCTGACGCGGTCAGGCGCGGTGAAAGAGCCGCCGGAGGCTGTGCTTGGCCGCTTCCAGCGTTCGTCGCCGCGCCTCCGGCAGGTTGCGGCCGGCCCGGTTGATGTAGAAGGTCAGCATCGACATCGCCGAGCGGTAGGAGTTCGACTTGCGGCGTCTGCTGCGTTCCGCCGAGCGCTTCAGCGAGCGCGCGATGCGGCGCGGGTCGTCCTGCGTGAAGACGTCGCCTTCGAGGTCCAGTGCGTCGCTCCTGCGGGTGACTTCGCCTGACCATTTGCGTTTCGCGTCGGGCATCGGCGCCTCCATGCCGTCAGGCGTTGGGCCCGCCTTCGATATCGGCCGCCCAGGCGAGGGCGGCCTCGCGTTCCGCCGGCGGGAAGGTGCGGATCTCGACGAAGGGGACGACCGGCGCGAAGAGTCGGGCCGTGCGATCGAGCCAGCCCTCGCCGACGACGATCGCCTCCTTCGGGAAGCGCCTGAGTTCCCATAGCTTGCCAAGGCCATGGCGTGCATCGGCCCAGGCGGCGGCGAAGGTCATCTCGTCGAAGGCCGTCAGGTCGGCGAAGATCGACACCTTCTCGTGGCGGCTCAGCCGCGCGTCGAGCTCGGCCGCGACGGACTCGACATCGGCCGTCTCGACCCTGCCGCCGAGCGCTATGGCCAGGACATGGTCGGGCGCGGGAAGAACGGTGATCATGGCAGCACCTCCTATATGGACCCAACGCATGGCAGGCGCCGAAGTTGCGGCGATCACGCCGTGCGGTTGGCGGTATCGAAGGCCGCCGCCTCCGTCTTCAGCCAGGCGATGAATTCATCCAGGCCCGGACGAGGCGGCAGGTCCAGGCGTCGCGTCAGCCAGCAGCCGGTGACGCTGGTGAAGCCGATCTCCAGTGGGTTGACCAACGCACCCGAGGCGAGCTCCTCGGCGACGTAGCAGCGCGGTGCCAGTGCGACACCAAGGCCGGCCACGGCGGCCCGAATGATCACCGAATAATAGCCGTAGCGCACGGTATGGGCCGGCACCGCGCCGCGCAGGTCATGCGCCTCGGTGAACTCGGCCCAGAAGGCCGGCATCTGGAAATGCTGCAGCAGGGTCATCTTCTGGATGTCGGCGGCGCGGCGGAAGCCGCCCATCCGCTCCAGCAGCTCCGGCGCCGCGACCAGGGCTACGTCGCGGCCGAAGAGGTAATGCGCCTCCCGGCCCGGCCAGGGCGGCGTGCCGTGGTTGATCTCGATGTCCGGCTCCTCCGTCTCGCTCTCGCTGACGTAGTTGGTGAACTGGACGTCGAC
The DNA here is from genome assembly GCF_001898115.1 of Allobosea sp. 67-29. Lineage (GTDB taxonomy): Bacteria > Pseudomonadota > Alphaproteobacteria > Rhizobiales > Beijerinckiaceae > Allobosea. The sequence goes on from NZ_MKSQ01000029.1 coordinate 2,921, forward strand.
CCCGGGATGCGCCTCGGCGAAGAGGTGGAAGCGCTCGATCAGCCAGCGTTCGCCGGCGATGGCGACCATGTGCAGGCGGATCGGCCTGGCGATGGCGGCGCGTTCGGCTAGGCGCATCGCCCCGCGCTCCATCTGCTCGAGCGCGGCCTCGGCATAGGGGAGGTAGATCGCGCCGGCTTCCGTCAGCTTCAAGCCGAGAGGGTGACGCTCGAACAGCGGGACGCCGAGATGGTGCTCGAGCGAGAGAATCTGCTTGGATACCGCGCTCTGGGTCAGATTGACCGCTCCCGCGGCGCGGGCGGTCGAGCCCAGCCTGGCCACGGTGACGAAGGCGCGCATGGCCGTCGAGGAGGGAGGAAGCCGCGAAGCCATGGGTATTCCAATTCGGACTATCTGGCCGGAGATCGTTTCGTTTGCTGGCTGGCCGGTCAAGAGGCCATTCTTACCTTCGGGGAGGACGACCCGGATGAACCAGACGACCCGCCTGTGGGGCGGCCGCTTCCGCAAGCCGCCGGATCCGCGATTGATGAAGCTTTCCAGCGCGGCCGGCGAGCATGCCCGGCTGGTGCCGCAGGATGTCGCCGGCGGCAAGGCCCATGCGGCTGCGCTCGCGCAGGCCGGCCTGCTGACCAGCGAGGAGCGCGACGTCATCCTGACGGCGCTGGACGGCATCGCCCGCGACGCCCAGGCGGGGACGATCGCGCCCACGCAGGCTGACGAGGACGTCCATACCTTCATCGAGCGTGTGTTGACCGAGCGCATCGGCCAGACCGGAGCCAAGCTCAGGGCCGGGCGCTCGCGCAACGACCAGGCTGCCAACAATCTCAAGCTCTATCTGCGGCAGAAGTCGCGCTCGATCGGCGCGATGCTGGCAGAGCTGCTCACCGCGATCGCCGGCCAGGCCGAGCAGCATGCGGCGTCCGTCTGCCCGGGTTTCACCCATCTGCAGAACGCCCAGCCGGCCACTTTCGGCCACTGGCTGATGGCGCATGGCCAGGTGCTGCTGCGCGACGCCTCGCGTCTGCAGGACTGGGAGAGGCGTTCCGGCCAGTCGCCGCTCGGCGCTGCGGCCTTCGCCGGCTCGGCGATCACACTTGACCCGGCCGCGAGCGCGGCGGCGCTCGGCTACGAGGCGCCGTTCGAGAACTCCGTCGATGCGGTCGCGGCGCGCGACCATGTCGCCGAATTCCTCTTCGTCGCGGCACTGATGCTGGCCGACCTGTCGCGGCTGGCGGAGGAGGTGACGCTGTGGACCTCGCGCCAGTTCGGCTGGGTGACGCTCGACGACGGCTTCGCCACCGGCTCCTCGATCATGCCGCAGAAGAAGAACCCCGACATCGCGGAAATCTCGCGCGGGCGGGCCTCGCGTCTCGCCGGCGACGTGGTGACGATGCTGGGGGCGTTGAAGGGGCTGCCGCTCTCCTACAACCGCGACCTTGCGGAGGACAAGCGCGCGGCCTTCGACGCCGTCGACGTGCTGGAAGAGGTCCTGCCCGCCTTCGCCGGGCTGATCGCCAGCATGGAGGTCCATCCCGCGCCGATGCGGGCGCAGGCGGGCCTCGGCTTCACCCTGGCGACGGAAGTTGCCGACTACCTCGCGCGGCGGGGCGTGCCTTTCGCCGAGGCGCATGAGATCACCGGCGCGCTGGTGCGCTATTGCGAGGAAATGGGGCGGGAGCTGGAGTCGCTCGACGCTGTCGATCTCAGGGCGGTCGATCCGCGGCTCGACGCCGGCGTGCTCGATTGCCTGACGCTCGACGCCGCCGTCGCCGCGCGCAGCGGCCATGGCGGCACCGCGCCGGAGCGGGTGCGCGAGCAGATCGCGCGCTTCCGGACCGCGCTGGCGGGCCTCGACGGCTGGACGCAGGAGAGGGGCCGATGAGCGACACCACCTCGCCGATCGCGAGCCGCGAACTCGCCGCCATCGCGCAGCTCAGGATCGTGCCGCGGCGCTTCTACGGCCGCTGGGTCGCGGCGGCGGCGATCATCGCCATCCTCGCCTGGCTGGTCATGGCCTTCGTCCAGGGTGACATCGCCTGGCCGGTGGTCGGGCAGTTCTTCACGGCCCCGGCGATCCTCGCAGGCCTCGGCAACACGCTGGTCATGACGGTCTGCGCCATGGCGCTCGGCATCGTGCTCGGCGTCATCTTCGCGATCATGTACATGTCGCCGAACCCGGTGCTGCGCAGCGTGGCGCTGTTCTACATCTGGTTCTTCCGCGGCACGCCGCTGCTGCTGCAGCTCCTGATCTGGTTCAACCTGGCGCTGGTCTTCCCGACCATCGGCATCCCCGGCCTGTTCTCGTGGCGCACCATCGACGTGATCGGGCCGTTCATGGCGACCTTGCTGGGGCTCGGCATGAACCAGGGCGCCTATACCGCGGAGGTGGTGCGCGGCGGCATCCTCTCGGTCGATACAGGCCAGACCGAAGCGGCCAAGGCGATCGGCATGACCCGGCTGACGACGCTGCGGCGGATCGTGCTGCCGCAGGCGATGCGCGTCATAATCCCGCCCGTCGGCAACGAGGTGATCAGCATGGTCAAGCTGACCTCGGTCGCCAGCGTGATCCAGTTCTCGGAAATCCTGCGCAACGCGCAGACGATCTATTATGCCAATGCCCGGGTCATCGAACTGCTGATCGTCGCCGCGGGCTGGTATCTCATCGTGGTCACGCTGCTGCAGATCGGGCAGTATTTTCTCGAGCGCCACTTCTCGAAGGGGCGCGGCGAGCGACGGGCGCAACGGGCCGCGACGACCGAGGAGGAGCCGGCATGAGCGCGGTGCAGAGCCAGGCTGGCAACGACAGCGCCATCGTCACCATCGCCCATGTCAGCAAGTTCTTCGGACCCTTCCAGGCGCTGAAGGACGTCTCGCTTTCGATCCAGCCCGGCATGGTCCAGTGCATCATCGGGCCTTCGGGTTCGGGCAAGTCGACGCTGCTGCGCTGCATCAACCAGCTCGAGAAGATCGACAAGGGCGCGATCCGGGTCGACGGCGAGCTGATCGGCTACCGCCGCGCGGGCGAGGAGCTGCACGAGCTGACTGACACCGAGATCGCACGCCAGCGGCTCGTCACCGGCATGGTCTTCCAGCGCTTCAACCTGTTCAACCACATGACGGCGCTGCAGAACATCATCGAGGGTCCGCTCACGGTCCTGAAGCAGCCGCGCAAGCAGATCGTCGCGGAGGCAATGGCGCTGCTCGAGCGCGTCGGCCTGGCCGACAAGCGCGATTCCTATCCCAGCGAATTGTCGGGCGGACAGCAGCAGCGCATCGCCATAGCACGCGCTCTGGCGATGAAGCCCAAGCTGATGCTGTTCGACGAGCCGACCTCGGCGCTCGACCCCGAGCTCGTCGGCGAGGTGCTCAACGTCATGCGCGACCTCGCCGCCACCGGCATGACGATGATCGTGGTCACGCATGAGCTCGGCTTCGCGCGCGAGGTCGCCAACGACGTCGTGTTCATGGACAGGGGCGAGATCGTCGAGCAAGGTCCGCCGCAAACCATCCTCGTCGCGCCGAAGCAGGCGCGCACCCGCGAGTTCATCGCCGCCGTGCTCAAGTGAGCGGCGCGATGCCGGCTTCAACCACAGGGAGAGACCCATGCTTCGTTTGACATTGACGGCGGCGCTGCTCGCCGCGACCGCTCTGGCCGCGCAGGCGCAGACGGTGCCGGACCGGATCAAGAGCGCCGGCAAGCTCGTCATCGCGACCCAGCCGAACTATCCGCCGATCGCCTCGAAGGACCCGGCGACCAACCAGCTCACCGGCTTCGACATCGAGCTGGGCGAGGCGATCGCCAAGGAGCTCGGCCTCAAGGCGGAGTGGCAGGAGACCGCCTTCGCCCAGATGCTGCCCTCGATCCAGACCGGGCGCGTCGACATGGCGATGGCCGGCATGAGCGACCTTCCGGCCCGGCGCGAGCAGGTCGATTTCGTCGACTACATGGAGTCCGGCGCGCAGTTCTACACCGTCACGGCCTTCAAGGACTCGATCAAGACGCCCGAGGATCTCTGCGGCAAGAGCGTCGGCGCGAGCCGCTCGACCAACTGGCCCAAGCAGATCGGCGAATGGAGCGAGGCCAACTGCGTCGCCAAGGGCAAACCGGCGATCACCGCGGTCGGCACCGAAGGCTCGGTCGACGCCCGCACGCAGCTCAAGACGCAGCGCCTGCAGGGCGGCGTGCAGGGCAGCGAGACGATGAGCTACTTCCAGAAGCTCGAGCCCAACACCTATATCCCGCTCGGCAAGCCGTTCACGACGACGCTGGTCGGCATCCCCTTCGCGAAGACGGCGGAAGGCACGCAGCTGCGCGACGCGGTGAAGGCGGCGCTGGACAAGCTGCAGGCCAACGGCAGCTATGATGCGCTGATCAAGAAATACGGCCTCAACGACAATCCGCTGAAGCCGATCTCGGTCAATCAGGGCAAGTAAGCCCTTCATGGCGCGGCTTCCGACGGGAAGCCGACGACCGTGCGTCGCCCTCGTCCCGGCCGGTTCGTCCGCGCCGGGATGATGCATTCCGGACGGCCGCGCGGGCTTGCGATGCCGGCCGGGCTGCCGTAACCCGGAAGCTCCTTTCTGCGAGCCGCCCCGCCACCGCCGCCATGCCAGCCTCGATCACCGACCGCTACGCCGCCCTCGTCGAGGCGGGCGCCATCGAGCGCGATCCGGCCCAGGTCGCAGTGGTGAAGAAGCTCGAGGCGCTGACCGCGACCCTCGCCGCGCGGCGGCTCGCACGCAAGGGCAGCGCGCTCGGCTGGCTCTTCGGCAAGAAGCCGGAGACGAGCGAGGCGCCGAAGGGCCTCTACATCTGGGGCTCCGTCGGCCGCGGCAAGACCATGCTGATGGACATGTTCTTCGAGGCCGCGCCGGTGAAGCGCAAGCTCCGGGTGCATTTCCACGAATTCCTGGCCGAGGTGCATGGCCGCATCAACGCCTATCGCCGCAAGATCAAGGCGGGCGAGGTCAAGGACGGGGACCCGATCGCGCCGGTCGCGGCCGAACTGGCGCACGAGGCCTATCTGCTCTGTTTCGACGAGTTCACCGTGACCGACATCGCCGACGCGATGATCCTCGGGCGGCTGTTCACGGCGCTGTTCGCCGCCGGCGTCGTCGTGGTGGCGACCTCCAATGTCGAGCCCTCGCGGCTCTATGAGGGCGGGCTCAACCGGGCGCTGTTCCTGCCCTTCATCCAGCTGCTGCAGACCAAGGTCGAGGTGCTGAAGCTCGATTCCCGCACCGATTTCCGGCTTGAGAAGCTCGGCGGCGCGCCGGTCTATCATGTCCCGGCCGATGAGAAGGCGAGGGCTGCGCTCGATGCCGCCTTCAAGGCCCTTTCCGGCGTGGCGCAGGGGCCGCGCGCGGCGCTCACGGTGCAGGGGCACGAGCTCGTGCTGCCGCAGGCGGCCGGCGGCGTGGCGCGTGCGAGCTTCGCCGATCTCTGCGCCCAGGCCTACGGCGCCTCGGACTACATCGCGCTGGCGCAGCGTTTCCACACGCTCGTGCTCGACGGCATCCCGATCCTGGATTTCGACCGGCGCAACGAGGCCAAGCGCTTCATCATCCTGATCGACACCCTTTACGAACACCATGTGAAGCTCGTCGCCTCGGCTGCGGGCGAGCCGCAGGAACTCTATCGCGCGAGCAAGGGGCGCGAGGCCTTCGAATTCGACCGCACGGTCTCGCGCCTGATCGAGATGCGCTCGGAGGAATATCTGGCGATGCCGCATGGCCGCCCGGATTCGACGGCGAGCGGCGACACGACGGGGCTGGTGGAGACCTGAGCGATGCCCCAGCGCGAACCGAGCGAGACACGGATTCTCACGGTCGCGGGCGAGCATCTGCGCCGGTTCGGGTTGAAGCGCTTCACCGTCGTCGCCGTGGCGGAAGAGGCCGGCATGACCCATGCCAATGTCTACCGCTACTTCCCCTCGCGCGTGGCGCTCGTCGACGCGGTGGTCGATGTCTGGCTCAAGGCGACGGAACGCAAGCTCGCCGACATCGCGGACGGGCCCGACCCCGCCGATGACAAGCTGGAGCGCCTGATCCTCGGTCTCGCCAAGGCCAATCGCGACCTGCTGGGCGAGGACCCGCATCTCTTCGCCGCGCTTTCGCTCGCCGTCGCCAAGCGCCATGCCGTCAGCCGGCGCAACCGGACGCGGGTCAGGGCGCTGTTCGAGCGCGTCGTCGACGAGGGAATCGCCACCGGCGTTTTCGAGCCGCGCGACCGCGACCGCGCGATCGCCTTCGTGATCGACGCCACGCACCGCTTCATCCACCCGGCCTCGCTGGCGCTGGAGGCAGACGTGCCCCAGGCCTCGGTCGACACACGGCTCTCGACCCTGATCCGGGTGATCCTGCGCGTGCTCGGCAGCGGCATCGTGTGAAAAATCCGGTGACCAATTACAATATCTGTAAATTGTAATTGTGCGATTTTGACGAGATGACGATGCGCAGGGCCGGCGTGCGTCTTTGCAAGTCATTGAAAAACCAGAGTCGGGTGGATTTGACTCCGGCGCCGTAGCGGGGTTGCCCCGTAAAAGCCGCTTTTTGGGCAAGGGTTGCGGCAAAAGGCCGGTTTGGGCCAAAGGAACCCACGGTTTGGCCGGGCTGCCGGCCTTTCGTCGCGCCACGATATCGTGGCCAAGGCATTCAGATGATCGAAGCCGGCGATGGCCGGTGTCGAGCGAAGCGCCAGAAGAGAAGGACTAGGCTATGGCCCGCAAGAAGATTGCCCTCATCGGTTCCGGCCAGATCGGCGGCACGCTCGCCCACCTCGCCGGCCTGAAGGAACTCGGGGACGTCGTCCTCTTCGACATCGCCGAGGGCATCCCGCAGGGCAAGGGCCTGGACATCGCCGAGTCCTCGCCGGTCGACGGCTTCGACGCCGGCTACAAGGGCACGAACTCCTACGAGGACATCAAGGGCGCCGACGTCATCATCGTCACCGCCGGCGTGCCGCGTAAGCCCGGCATGAGCCGCGACGACCTGATCGGCATCAACCTGAAGGTGATGAAGTCGGTCGGCGAGGGCATCAAGCAGTACGCCCCGAAGGCCTTCGTGATCTGCATCACCAACCCGCTCGACGCCATGGTCTGGGCGCTGCAGAAGTTCTCCGGCCTGAAGCCCAACATGATCTGCGGCATGGCCGGCGTGCTCGACTCGGCGCGCTTCCGCTACTTCCTGGCGGAGGAGTTCAACGTCTCGGTCAAGGACGTCTCGGCCTTCGTGCTCGGCGGCCATGGCGACGACATGGTGCCGCTGGTCCGCTATTCGGGCGTCGCCGGCATCCCGCTGCCGGACCTCGTCAAGATGAAGTGGACCACGCAGGAGAAGCTGGACGCCATCGTCGAGCGCACCCGCAAGGGCGGCGGCGAGATCGTCAACCTGCTCAAGACCGGCTCGGCCTTCTATGCGCCTGCCGCTTCGGCGATCGCGATGGCCGAGAGCTACCTCAAGGACCAGAAGCGCGTGCTGCCGGCGGCCGCCGCGCTCAAGGGCCAGTACGGTGTCAAGGACATGTTCGTCGGCGTGCCGGTCGTGATCGGCGCCAAGGGCGTCGAGCGCGTCGTCAAGATCCGCCTCAACGGCGCCGAGAAGGAGATGCTGGCGAAGTCGGTGGCTTCGGTGCAGGGCCTGATCGACGCCTGCAAGAGCATCGACTCGTCGCTGGCCAACTGAGCGATGCGCCTGGCACAGGCATATTCCGGGATGGCGTTCGGGGGGCGGCCAGGCCCGTCACCCGAACCGCAGCACCTTCTTGAAGAAGTGGGAGAGGCTGCCGCGGCTTTTCTTGCGGTCGACGTCGGCCTGGCTCCTCAGCCAGGTCATCTGGACGACGCGCCGCTCGCCGACGAAGGACGTATGCCCGTGCCAGGAGTTGTCGGCGCGGCGGAAGGCGAACAGCGAACCGGTGACGGGGCTGATCTCCTCGGCCATGGCCTCGAAGTCGGTGCCGTTGCGCAGGACGCGCAGGCGGCCGGCCTGAGAGTCCTGCCAAGCGTCGTTGAGGTAGACCAGCAGCGTCGCGATCTTCGCTTCACTGTCGGTATGGATGCGTCCGTCCTTGGCGGCGGAGAGCTTGCGGATGGTGATCATCTTCGGCTTGTCGACGAGGTCGATGTCGAGCTTGCCGGAAACGATCTCGGAGATTTCGCGGCCCTTCATCTCCTCGAGCAGGCTGGCGAAGGCGCCGTGCCGTTCGACATCCTCCTCCGGGAAGAAGCCGGTCTCGCGGATGTCGGGAAAGTCGCGACGCAACCCGCCGACCGCATCCGGCAGGATGACGTGGCTGGCGACCAGGTAATTGTAAGGCTCTCGTTCGGTTCGCGCGTTGCGGACGGAATCGATGTCGATGCAGGAGTACGCCGTGGGCATAGCCAAGCCCTCCCATCAGATGTTTCATCTGATTGTTCATTTTTATCATCGAAATCGGCTGCCGCACAATCGGCCGGCGGATCTCCCCGCGAAGAACCGTTTCACCTTTTGACCACATGGGGTGCCGTGCCCGGTTCCGGCCCCTTCTTCCCCAAAGCCCAGTCAGGAGCTACCGGATGAACATCCACGAATACCAGGGCAAAGCCATCCTCAAGGAATTCGGCGCGCCCGTTTCGGCCGGTTTTCCGGCTCTGTCGGTGGCCGAGGCGGTCGAGGCCGCCAGGAAGCTGCCGGGGCCGCTCTACGTCGTGAAGTCGCAGATCCACGCCGGCGGGCGCGGCAAGGGCAAGTTCAAGGAACTCGGCCCCGACGCCAAGGGCGGCGTGCGCCTCGCCAAGTCGGTCGAGGAGGTCGAGGCCTTCGCCAAGGAGATGCTCGGCAACACGCTCGTCACCGTGCAGACCGGCCCGGCCGGCAAGCAGGTCAACCGCCTCTATATCGAGGACGGCTCGGACATCGAGAAGGAGTTCTACCTCTCGGCGCTGGTCGACCGCGAGACCTCGCGCATCGCCTTCGTCGTCTCGACCGAGGGCGGCATGGACATCGAGGCCGTCGCCCATGACACGCCCGAGAAGATCAAGACGTTCTCGGTCGATCCCGCGACCGGCATCATGCCGCATCACGGCCGCACGGTCGCCCAGGCGCTGGGCCTGACCGGCGACCTCGCCAAGCAGGCCGAGAAGGTTCTGGCGCAGATCTACAACGCCTTCGTCGCCAAGGACATGGCGATGCTCGAGATCAACCCGCTGATCGTGACCACGCAGGGTCAGATCAAGTGCCTCGACGCCAAGGTCAATTTCGACTCCAACTCGCTCTACCGCCATCCGGACGTCGTCGCGCTGCGCGACGAGACCGAGGAGGACCCGAAGGAGATCGAGGCCTCGAAATACGACCTCGCCTATATCGCGCTCGACGGCACGATCGGCTGCATGGTCAATGGCGCCGGCCTCGCCATGGCGACGCTCGACATCATCCAGCTCTACGGCGAAAGCCCGGCCAACTTCCTCGATGTCGGCGGCGGCGCTTCCGAGGAGAAGGTCACCGCGGCGTTCAAGATCATCACCGCAGACCCGAAGGTGAAGGGCATCCTCGTCAACATCTTCGGCGGCATCATGAAGTGCGACGTCATCGCCCGCGGCGTGATCGCGGCGGTGAAGGCGGTCGGCCTCAAGGTTCCGCTGGTGGTGCGCCTCGAGGGCACCAATGTCGAGGAAGGCAAGCAGATCATCCGCGAGTCCGGCCTCAACGTCATTCCCGCCGACGACCTCGACGATGCGGCGCAGAAGATCGTCGCCGCGGTCAAGAAGGCCTGAGGAGCAGACATGTCCATCCTGATCGACAAGAACACCAAGGTCATCTGCCAGGGCTTCACCGGCAAGAACGGCACCTTCCACTCCGAGCAGGCGATCGCCTACGGCACGCAGATGGTCGGCGGCACTTCGCCGGGTAAGGGCGGCGCGGTCCATCTGGGCCTGCCCGTCTTCGACACGGTCGCCGAAGCCAGGGATAAGACCGGCGCCACCGCTTCGGTCGTCTATGTGCCGCCCCCGGGCGCCGCTGACGCGATCTGCGAGGCGATCGACGCCGAGATCCCGCTGGTGATCTGCATCACCGAGGGCATTCCGGTGCTCGACATGGTCAAGGTCAAGCGCTCGCTCTCCGGCTCCAAGACGCGCCTGATCGGGCCCAACTGCCCGGGCGTCGTCACGGCCGGCGAGTCGAAGATCGGCATCATGCCGGCCAATATCTTCAAGCCCGGCTCGGTCGGCATCGTCTCGCGCTCCGGCACGCTGACCTATGAGGCGGTGTTCCAGACCACCCGCGAGGGCCTCGGCCAGACCACGGCCGTCGGCATCGGCGGCGACCCGGTCAAGGGCACCGAGTTCATCGACATGCTCGAGATGTTCCTGGCGGATCCGAAGACCGAGTCGATCGTCATGATCGGCGAGATCGGCGGCTCGGCCGAGGAGGACGCGGCGCAGTTCATCAAGGACGAGGCGAAGCGCGGCCGCAAGAAGCCGATGGTCGGCTTCATCGCCGGCCGCACGGCCCCTCCCGGCCGCCGCATGGGCCATGCCGGCGCGATCATCTCGGGCGGCAAGGGCGGCGCCGAGGACAAGATCGCGGCGATGGAAGCGGCCGGCATCAAGGTTTCGCCCTCGCCGGCGCGCCTTGGAAAGACCTTGGTCGAGGTCTTGAAGGGCTGAGGCGGCGAACGACGGGAGCGGCCCCGGGCGCAGGCCCGAGGCACGCTCGCCTGACGACGATGCCCGGAGGCAGGCTCCGGGCATGACGAGTTGAGTAGGAGGTCCGGGCAGGGGTCCGGGCTATCGCAAGCGGCGAAGGAAGGCAGGAGCATCATGGCTCGCCAGGACATCAACGAGGCTCTCGCGCAGACCGGTTTCCTCTATGGCGGCAACGCGGCCTATATCGAGGACCTCTACGCGCGCTACGAGGCCGACCCGAAGTCGGTCGACGAGCAGTGGCAGACCTTCTTCGGCGCCCTGAAGGACGACCGGCAGTCGGTACTGCAGAACGCCAAGGGAGCGTCCTGGAAGAAGCCGAACTGGCCGCTGCCCGCCAGCGGCGAGCTGGTCTCGGCGCTCGACGGCAACTGGGCGCAGGTCGAGAAGGCCGTTTCCGACAAGCTCGGCGCCAAGGCCAAGGCCGCCGGTACCGCGCTTTCCGCCGCCGACGTGCAGCAGGCGACCCGGGATTCGGTGCGCGCCATCATGCTGATCCGCGCCTATCGCATGCGCGGCCATCTCTATGCCAAGCTCGACCCGCTGGGCATCGAGACGCGCACCGACGACGACGAATTGTCGCCGGCCGCCTTCGGCTTCGGCGAAGCCGATCTCGACCGCAAGATCTTCATCGACAACGTGCTCGGCATGGAGTTCGCCACCGTCCGCGAGATGGTCTCCATCCTGCAACGGACCTATTGCGGCACGGTCGGCATCGAGTTCATGCACATCTCGGACCCCGAGCAGAAGTCCTGGCTGCAGGAGCGCATCGAGGGGCCGGACAAGGAGATCGCCTTCACCCGCGAGGGCAAGCGCGCCATCCTGAACAAGCTGGTCGAGGCGGAGGGCTTCGAGAAGTTCCTCGACCTGAAGTTCACCGGCACCAAGCGCTTCGGCCTCGACGGCGGCGAGGCGCTCGTCCCGGCGCTGGAGCAGATCATCAAGCGCGGCGGCGCGCTCGGCGTGCGCGACATCGTCTTCGGCATGGCCCATCGCGGCCGCCTGAACGTGCTGACCCAGGTTCTGGGCAAGCCGCACCGCGCCCTGTTCCACGAGTTCAAGGGCGGGTCCTTCGCCCCCGACGACGTCGAGGGCTCGGGCGACGTGAAGTACCATCTCGGCGCCTCGTCGGACCGCGAGTTCGACGGCAACAACGTCCATATCTCGCTGACCGCCAACCCGTCGCATCTCGAGATCGTCGATCCCGTCGTGCTCGGCAAGGTGCGCGCCAAGCAGGACCAGTTCGGCGACATCGTCGAGCGCTCGAAGGTGCTGCCGCTGCTGATCCACGGCGACGCGGCCTTCGCCGGCCAGGGCGTGGTGGCGGAATGCCTCGGCCTCTCCGGCCTCAAGGGCCACCGCACCGGCGGCTCGGTGCATTTCATCATCAACAACCAGATCGGCTTCACCACCTATCCGCGCTATTCGCGCTCCTCGCCGTATCCGTCCGACGTGGCGAAGATGGTGGAGGCCCCGGTCTTCCACGTGAACGGCGACGATCCGGAAGCGGTGGTCTTCGCCGCCAAGGTGGCGATCGAGTTCCGGCAGAAGTTCCACAAGCCGGTCGTGATCGACATGTTCTGCTATCGCCGCTTCGGCCATAACGAGGGCGACGAGCCGGGCTTCACCCAGCCGCTGATGTACCGCAAGATCCGCGGCCACAAGTCGACGCTGGAGCTCTACGGCGCCAAGCTCGAGGCCGAGGGCGTGATCGCCGCCGGCGAGCTCGACGAGATGCGCGCCGCCTGGAAGGCCAAGCTCGAGGTCGAGTTCGACGCCGGGCAGAGCTTCAAGCCGAACAAGGCCGACTGGCTCGACGGCCGCTGGGCCGGGATGAAGGCGATCCGCGCCGACGAGGACGATCCGCGCCGCGGCGCCACCGGCGTGCCGGCGGCGACGCTCAAGGAGATCACCGAGAAGATCACCGCCGTGCCGGCCGGCTTCAACGTGCACAAGACGATCCAGCGCTTCCTCGACAACCGCCGCAAGGCGGTCGAGGCCGGCGAGGGCATCGACTGGGCGACCGCCGAGGCCCTGGCCTTCGGCTCGCTGCTGCTCGACGGCAACCCGGTCCGCCTTTCGGGCCAGGATTGCGAGCGCGGCACCTTCTCGCAGCGCCATTCGGTGCTGATCGACCAGGAGACTGAAGCGCGCCACACCTCGCTCAACCATATCAGCGAGGGCCAGTCCCGCTACGAGGTCATCAACTCGATGCTCTCCGAGGAGGCGGTGCTCGGCTTCGAATACGGCTATTCGCTGTCGGAGCCCAACGCGCTGACCTGCTGGGAAGCCCAGTTCGGCGACTTCGCCAACGGCGCGCAGGTGGTGTTCGACCAGTTCATCTCCTCGGGTGAGCGCAAGTGGCTGCGCATGTCGGGGCTCGTCTGCCTGCTGCCACATGGCTATGAGGGCCAGGGGCCGGAGCACTCCTCCGCCCGCCTCGAGCGCTTCCTGCAGATGTGCGCCGAGGACAACATGCAGGTGGCGAACTGCTCGACGCCGGCGAGCTACTTCCACATCCTGCGCCGGCAGCTGAAGCGCGACTTCCGCAAGCCGCTGATCCTGATGACGCCGAAGTCGCTCCTGCGCCACAAGCGCTGCGTCTCCGACCTCGGCGAGCTGGCCGAGGGCTCGACCTTCCACCGCGTGCTGGCGGATGATGCCGAGCGCGGCAAGTCGACCACCAAGCTGGTCAAGGACTCGAAGATCCGCCGTGTCGTGCTCTGCTCGGGCAAGGTCTATTACGATCTGCTCGACGAGCGCGAGAAGCGCGGCATCGACGATGTCTACCTGATGCGCGTCGAGCAGCTCTATCCGTTCCCGCTGAAGACGCTGGCGCAGGAGCTGGCGCGCTTCAAGGGCGCCGACGTGGTCTGGTGCCAGGAGGAGCCGAAGAACATGGGTTCCTGGACGTTCGTCGAACCCTATCTCGAATGGGTGCTGGGTCATGCTGGCTCGAAGTCGAAGCGGCCGCGCTATGTCGGCCGGCCCGCTTCGGCGGCAACCGCGACCGGCCTGATGTCCAAGCACGCGGCGCAGCTCAACGCCTTCCTCGACGAGGCCTTCGCGGCCTGACCATCTTCCGGCGGCGCCGTTCGGCGCTGCCGGCTCCCCATGCCGCATCGGTGCCCGGAAGGCCTCCCGGTTTTCTGCCCGATGCTCAACCGACCGCCAGAGAACGAGACAACAGAGGCCTGACATGGCGACCGAAATCCGCGTACCCACCCTCGGCGAATCCGTTTCCGAGGCCACGATCGGCAAGTGGTTCAAGAAGCCGGGCGAGGCCGTGAAAGCCGACGAGCCTCTCGTCGAGCTCGAGACCGACAAGGTGACGCTGGAGGTCAACGCGCCGGCCGCCGGCGTGCTCGGCGAGATCGTCGCCAAGGAAGGCGAGACGGTCGGCGTCAACGCGCTGCTCGGCTCGATCGCCGAAGGCGGCGCTGCCGCCGCTGCGCCCGCTCCCAAGAAGGAAGAGAAGGCTGCCGCGGCTCCGGCTCCTGCCGAGGCGCCGAAGGCGGCTGCGACCAAGGCGGCGGATTCCGGCCCGGCCGTGGCGCGGCTGGCCGCTGAGAGCGGCGTCGATCCGTCGAGCGTCCCGGCCTCCGGCAAGGACGGCCGCGTGACCAAGGGCGACATGCTGGCCGCGATCGCGACGGGCGGTGCGGCTGCTCCCGCCACGGCTCCCGCTCCGGTTCAGGTCCGCGCCCCCTCGGCGCCGGACGACGCATCGCGCGAAGAGCGCGTCAAGATGACGAAGCTGCGCCAGACGATCGCGCGCCGCCTGAAGGAGGCGCAGTCCTCGGCCGCGATGCTGACGACCTTCAACGAGGTCGACATGACAAACGTCATGGCGCTGCGCAACCAGTACAAGGATGCGTTCGAGAAGAAGCACGGCGTCAAGCTCGGCTTCATGGGCTTCTTCGTGAAGGCCTGCGTACAGGCGCTGAAGGAAATCCCGGCCGTCAACGCCGAGATCGACGGCACCGACATCATCTACAAGAACTACTACCACATCGGCGTCGCGGTCGGCACCGATAAGGGCCTGGTGGTTCCGGTGGTGCGCGATGCCGACGAACTTTCCATCGCCGGGGTCGAGAAGAAGATCGGCGAGTTCGGCCGCAAGGCCCGCGACGGCAAGCTCTCGATCGAAGAGATGCAGGGCGGCACCTTCACCATCTCGAACGGCGGCGTCTACGGCTCGCTGATGTCGACCCCGATCCTGAACGCGCCGCAATCGGCGATCCTGGGCATGCACAAGATCCAGGAGCGCCCGATGGCGATCGGCGGCAAGGTCGAGATCCGGCCGATGATGTATCTGGCGGTCAGCTACGACCATCGCATCATCGACGGCAAGGAGGCCGTGACCTTCCTCGTCCGCATCAAGGAGGGGCTGGAGGATCCGGCGCGCCTGGTCCTCGACCTCTGAGCCGTTGAAGGAGGACGTCGTGGCGGGCGTTGCGATCGTCACCGGCGGCAGCCGGGGTATCGGCCGGGCGGCCGCGATCCTGCTGGCGGAGCGCGGCTACGACGTCGTGGTGAACTACCAGTCCAACGCGCAGGCCGCGGCCGAGACGGTCGCGGCCGTCGAGGCGCGGGGCCGGCGCGGCCTGGCCGTCCAGGGGGATGTCGGCAGCGAGGCCGACGTCCTGGCGATCTTCGCCGCGGCCGACAGGCTCGGCCGCCTGACGGCGCTCGTCAACAACGCAGGCGTCGTCGACCGGCCGCAACGCATCGACGAGATCAGCGTCGAAAGGCTGGAGCGGATGTTCCGCATCAACCTCACCGGCAGCTTCCTGTGCGCCCGCGAGGCGGTGAAGCGCATGTCGACGCGCCATGGCGGGCAGGGTGGCGGCATCGTCAACCTGTCCTCTGCCGCGGCGGTGCTGACGGCGGCTGGCCAGTATGTCGATTATGCCGCCTCGAAGGCGGGCATCGATATCTTCACGCTCGGCCTCGCCCGCGAGGTGGCGGCCGAAGGCATCCGCGTGAACGCGGTCAGGCCGGGCATCATCGACACCGAGATCCACGCCAGCGGCGGCCTGCCGGACCGCGTCGCGCAGATGCGCGACCAGCTTCCGATGAAGCGCGAGGGCACGGCGCATGAGGTGGCGCTGGCGATCGCCTGGCTTCTCTCCGACGAAGCCTCCTACACCAATGGCAGCGTCCTGAACGTGACCGGAGGCCGCTGACGGCCACGCCGGACCCCACAACCCGAAAGGAAACCATCATGGCTGCGGCCTACGATCTCGTCGTCATCGGAACCGGCCCCGGCGGCTATGTCTGCGCCATCCGCGCCGCCCAGCTCGGCCTCAAGGTCGCCGTGGTCGAGAAGCGCAAGACCCATGGCGGCACCTGCCTGAACGTGGGCTGCATTCCGTCCAAGGCGCTGCTGCACGCCTCCGAGATGTTCGAGGAGGCCGGCCACACCTTCGACAAGCTCGGCATCGTCGTCGGCACGCCGAAGCTCGATCTCAAGGCGATGATGGCGCACAAGCAGGAGACGATCGACGCCAACGTCAACGGCGTCGCCTTCCTGTTCAAGAAGAACAAGATCGACGCCTTCCATGGCACGGCCTCGATTCCCGCCGCCGGCAAGGTCGTCGTCACCGGCGAGGACGGCAAGACGCAGGAGATCGAGGCGAAGAACATCGTCATCGCGACGGGCTCGGAATCGGCACCGCTGCCGGGCGTCGAGATCGACGAGAAGACCGTCGTGACCTCGACCGGCGCGCTCGAGATCGGCTCCGTGCCAAAGGAGCTCGTCGTCGTCGGCGCCGGGGTGATCGGCCTCGAGATCGGCTCGGTCTGGGCGCGGCTCGGCGCGAAGGTCACCGTGGTCGAGTTCCTCGACCGCATCCTGCCCGGCATGGACGGCGAGGTCGCCAAGCAGTTCCAGCGCATCCTGGAGAAGCAGGGCTTCAGCTTCCAGCTCGGTTCCAAGGTCACCAAGGTCGAGACGGCTAAGAAGGGCGCGACCGTCACCGTCGAGCCGGCGGCTGGGGGCGAGGCCAAGACTCTCAACGCCGATATCGTGCTGGTCGCGATCGGCCGCCGCCCGAACACGGACGGCCTCGGTCTCGACAAGGCCGGCGTCGCCACCGAGCGCGGCCGCGTCGTCATCGACGACCATTTCAAGACTAGTGTCGCCGGCATCTACGCCATCGGCGACGTGGTGCGCGGGCCGATGCTGGCGCACAAGGCCGAGGATGAGGGCGTCGCGGTTGCCGAGATCATCGCCGGCAAGGCCGGCCATGTGAACTATGACGCCATTCCCGGCATCGTCTACACCGCGCCGGAAGTCGCCGCGATCGGCAAGACCGAGGAGGAGCTGAAGGCGGCCGGCGTCGAATACAAGGTCGGCAAGTTCCCCTTCACCGCGAACGGCCGCGCCCGCGCGATCCGCCACACCGACGGCTTCGTGAAGTTCCTGGCCGACGCCAAGACCGACCGCGTGCTCGGCTGCCACATCATCGGCCCGCATGCCGGCGACCTGATCGCGGAAGTGACGGTGCTGATGGAGTTCGGCGGCTCGGCCGAGGACCTCGCCCGCACCTGCCATGCGCATCCGACGCTGGCCGAGGCGGTGAAGGAAGCCGCGCTCGCCGTCGACAAGCGCCCGATCCATATGTGATCGAGCTTGCTGACCGGGCTCCGAGCTCGGCCCGGATGTCCCTGATTTCGAAGGAGCTGCAGCCTTGCAGCTCCTTTTTCGTTGATTATCCCCGCCGGGCGTGGAAGGCCGTCAGCGTGTTCTTGAGCAGGCAGGCGATGGTCATCGGGCCGACGCCGCCGGGGACAGGGGTGATCGCGCCAGCGACCTTCACGGCCTCCGCGAAATCGACGTCGCCGGTCAACTTGCCGTCGGGCAGGCGGTTGATGCCGACATCGATCACCGTCGCGCCAGGCTTGATCCAGTCGCCCTTGACCATGCGCGGCCGGCCGACGGCGGCGACAACGATGTCGGCGCGGCGCACGACGCCGGGCAGATCGCGCGTGCGCGAATGGGCGATGGTGACGGTGCAGTCGGCCTGGAGCAGGAGCTGAGCGACCGGGCGGCCGACCAGTTCCGAGCGGCCGATCACCACGGCATCGAGGCCGGAGAGCGAAGGCAGCGCCTGCTTCAGCAGCAGCATGCAGCCGAGCGGCGTGCAGGGCACCAGCCCGTTCTTGCCGCCGGCGAGCAGGCCGGCATTGATCGGGTGCAAGCCGTCGACGTCCTTGGCGGGATCGATGGCATCGATGATACGGCCGGTGTCGATATGCTTCGGCAGCGGCAGCTGCACCAGGATGCCGTCGACGCTGTCGTCGGCGTTGAGCTCGGCCAGCTTGGCGAGGAGCTGCACCTCCGTCGTCTCGGCCGGCAGCCGGTGGGCGGCCGAGTTCATGCCGACTTCGACCGCGAGCTTCTCCTTGGAGGCGACATAGACCTTGCTCGCCGGATCCTCGCCGACGAGGACGACATGCAGGCCGGGCACGAGCCCGCGAGCCGCCTTGATCGCCGCGACCTCGCGGCCGATCTCGGCCCTGAGCGCCGCCGCGGTGGCCTTGCCGTCGATGATGCGGGCTTCGCCGGTCATGGGTCCGACCTCGTTCTTGCTGATGACGCCGCCCTCATGCGCGATCCGGCCGGCCCGGACAAGTCCGAATGCGACGCCCGCATGACCGCTGGCGCCATCGGCGGGGGAGGACCCGCCCGCGCGGCTTGCGGGCCTCGGGACCGCCCGGTATCGACGGAGCGAGGGGTGGCCTGGCAGGAAGGGAACGGACACGTGACGACCGGTTTCGCTCGCTTGCCCGATGCGCCCGCCTTCCGTCTCGCCGATCTGCGCGTTCCCGCCTGCCTGATCGACGGCGATATCGCGGCCGATCGCAACGGGCTGGCGCGCATCGATCTCACCATCGCGGATGGCCGGATCGAAACGATCGCGCCGATCGGCGTCATGGCTGCCGGAGCGGGACCGACACTCGATCTCGACGGTGGCATCGCGCTGCCGCGGCTGGTCGACTGCCACACCCATCTCGACAAGGGCCATATCTGGCCACGCAGCCCCAATCCGGACGGTACTTTTCCCGGCGCGCTGAAGACCGTCGGGGCCGATCGCGAGGCGAACTGGTCGGCTGAAGATGTGCGGGCTCGAATGGATTTCTCCCTGCGTACCGCCTTTGCCCATGGTACCGCGGCGATACGGACTCATCTCGACTCGCTGGGCAAGCAGATCGGGATTTCCTGGCCGGTCTATGCCGAGCTGCGCTCCGAATGGGCCGGGCGCATCGCGCTTCAGGCTTCGCCGCTGTTCGGGGCCGATGCTGCGCTCGATCCATCGCATATGCAGGCGATCGTCGCTGCTGTGAAGGCTCATGGCGACGGCCTGCTCGGCTGCGTCACCTACATGATCCCGGAGCTCGACCGGGCTCTCGACATTCTCTTCCGGGCGGCGATCGAGAACGGCTTCGACCTCGATTTCCATGTCGACGAGACCAACGACCCTGCGGCACGCTCGCTGGAGCACATCGCGGATGCGGCTCTGCGCCATCGCTTTGAGGGCAGAATCCTCTGCGGACATTGCTGTTCGCTCGCCCTGCAGGCGCCGGAGGACGAGGCGCGGATCATCGCCAAGGTGCGCGAGGCAGGCATCGCCGTGGTCTCGCTGCCGCTGTGCAACATGTACCTGCAAGACCGGCAGCAAGGCCGCACGCCGCGCTGGCGCGGCGTCGCGGCGCTGCATGAACTGAAGGCCGCCGGCGTGCCGGTGATGATCGCCTCCGACAATACGCGCGATCCGTTCTACGCTTATGGCGACCTCGATCTCGTCGAGGTGCTGCGCGAGGGCACGCGCATTCTCCAGCTCGACCATTCCGGGCTCGATTGGGCCAACGCGGTGGCCCGGACGCCGGCGCAGGCGATGGGTGTCAAGGCCGGCGTCATCGCGGTGGCCGCGCCGGCCGATCTCATCCTGACGCGGGCGCGCGGCTGGACCGAACTCTTCTCCCGGCCGCAGGCCGATCGCACGGTGCTGGTTTCGGGGCGGGCGGTCGACCGGACCTTGCCGGACTATCGCGAACTCGACCATCTGATGGGCCAAGCATCATGACGACCCGCTACGACATCGCCGCGCTGAAGACCCGTCTCGTGGGCATCCGCACGGAGGAGAACCCCGCGCTGGTGAAGCAGAAGAGCCGCGACTTTTTCTGGTATTCGCCGGTGCTCAAGCGCCAGCTCGACCATGTCGTCGCCGATATCGTGATCTCGCCGGTGAGCGAGACGGAGGTGGTTCAGGTGCTCGCCGCCTGCCACGAGCTCGGCATTCCCGTGACGCCACGCGGCACTGGCACCGGCAATTACGGTCAGGCCATGCCGTTGTCAGGCGGCGTGCTGCTCGACCTCTCGGGCTTCAACAAGGTCAAGGAGATCGCTGCCGGCCGTTATGTCGCCGAGCCCGGCGCGATCATGGCCCGGATCGACGACGAGACGCGCGCGCATTCGCGGCAGGAATTGCGTCTGCACCCCTCGACCTACCAGACGGCCTCGATCGGCGGCTTCATCGCCGGCGGTTCGGGCGGCGTCGGCTCGATCAAATGGGGTGGCCTGCGCGACTGGGGCAACATCATCCGGCTCAAGGTCGCGACGATGGAGGCAAACCCGCGCATCCTCGAATTCTCCGACGAGGATTTGCACAAGGTCGCCCATGCCTATGGCACCAACGGCATCATCACCGAGGTCGAGATGCCGCTCGGCCCGGCCTATGACTGGGTCGACGTCATCGTTGGCTTCGAGAATCTGCGCGCCGCGACCGAGTTCGCCAATGCGGTCGGCGAGCAGGACGGGCTCGCGCTCAAGAACCTCTGCGTCGTCGCTGCGCCCGCGCCGCATGACTACTTCCTGCGCCACCGCAAGTTCCTGCCGCGCGACAGCCATCTCGTCATCGTCATGGCCGCAGATTTCGCGGTCGACGCGCTCTGCGCCTATGCGCGGCGCTTCAAGGGCGCGGAGCTGCTGCTGCGCACCGACAAGCTCTCGCCGGAGGACGCCAAGGGCCTGCCGCCGGCCTACGAGCTCGGCTGGAACCACACGACGCTCAGGGCTTTGCGCGTCGACCCGGCGATCACCTATCTGCAGGTGCTCTATCCCTTCCCCAACCAGGTCGATCTGGTGGACAAGATCCATGCCCGCTTCGGCGACGAGGTGACCTGCCATCTCGAATTCGTGCGCTTCGACGGCAAGATCACCTGTTTCGGCCTGCCGCTGGTGCGCTTCACCACGGAGGAGCGGCTGGAGGAGATCATGACGATCCACGAGGAGATGGGCGCGCCGATCTTCAATCCGCATCGCTACACGCTGGAGGAGGGCGGCATGAAGCAGACCGACGAGACGCAGCTCGCCTTCAAGCGCGAGGCCGACCCGCAGGGTCTGCTCAACCCCGGCAAGATGATCGCCTGGGAGGATCCGAGCTACGATTACCGCTCCGGCAAGACCTTCCTGTTCCGCAGTCTCGCCGAAGCCGGCGTCGGCTAAACACCATGCGGGTCCTTGTCCTTTATGCTCATCCTGTGCCGGAAAGCTTCGGCGCCGCCGTCCATGCGACGGTGATCGCCAGCCTGAAGGCGGCAGGGCACGAGGTCGACGATTGCGATCTCTATGCCGAGGGCTTCGACCCGTTGCTGAGCCGGGAGGAAAGGCGCGGTTATCACGATACGGCCAGCAACACATTGCCGGTTGCCGGCTATGTCGAGCGTGTGAAGCGCGCCGAAGCGCTGGTGCTGTGCTTCCCGGTCTGGAATTTCGGCTACCCGGCCATGCTGAAGGGGTTTTTCGACCGCGTCTTCCTGCCCGGCGTCTCCTTCGATCTCGCCGGCGGCAAGGTCACGCCGGCGCTCGGCAACATCCGCAAGCTCGCTGCCGTGACGACTTACGGGGCCTCGCGCTGGACCGCTTTCCTGATGGGAGATCCGCCGCGACGGCTGGTTCGCCGGGCGCTGCGCGCGGTCTGCCATCCCCTGGCGCGGACGCTTTATCTGGCGCATTACGACATGAACCGCGCGACGCCGGAGAGCCGTGCCGCTTTCCTGCAAAAAGTCGCGGCCAAAGTCGCAGTCTTTTAGGACCGACATCGCATTGTCATCTGTCTGTCATGTTCGCAGGCGAATAGGCAGCCGGCGAAGCGTCTTCCTTATCCGCGCAAGGATTCGCCCGAAGGACGGCCCCATGACCAAGGCTCTCGAGAAAAGTGTCGGTCGCGCCCTGCTGGTCACGGCAAGGCTCCATCGCTCGCGGATGGGCGAACGGTTGAACGGGCTCGGCCTCTTCCCCGGCCAGGAACAGGCGCTGAAGGCGCTCCAGCCCGCCCCGATGACGATGGGCGAGCTCGCCTCGCTGCTCCGGGTCAAGCCGCCGACCGTCTCCAAGACCATCGGCAGACTCTCGTTGCAGGGGCTGGTGACCCGCGAAGGCGGCAACCGTGACGGCCGGCTGGTCCAGGTCGCGCTGACCGAGGCCGGGCAGAAGACCGCGGCGGAGCTCGATGCGGTCTGGAACGATGTCGAGGAGGAACTGCTCGACAAGCTCGACGGCAAGGAACGCAAGCAGTTGCGGAAGCTGCTGCGCAAGGCTGCCAAGGGGCTCTCCAAAGCCGGCGCCGACCATGACGACCCGGAGATCGACGGCGAAGAGGCCGATAGCGACGCCTGATTGACGCATGGAACGCATGCGTCTCCGTGCTGGCAGGGCCGGTCAAATCGGTTAAATCTGCTCGCATCATTCGCTCAGAGCATAGCGAGGCGGCTTGCCTGCGCCTTCCCCTTCTCTCGACGAGGCGCGCCGCGCGCGGCTGACGGCCATCGGGCTGATGTGCGCGGCCGTGCTCTGTTTCGCCCTGCTCGACACCAACGCCAAATGGCTCGGCCTCAACGGCATGGATCCGCTGATGGTGAGCTTCGGGCGCTACGGCGTCAGCGTGCTGCTGGTCTCCTTCCTGATCAATCCCTGGAGCCATCCCGGCGTCCTGAGGACGAAGCGGCCCTGGCTGCAGTTCTTCCGCTCGCTGATGCTGCTCGGCTCGACCGTGCTGAACTTCTTCGCCCTGCGCTATCTCCAGTTGGCCGAGACGATCTCGATCATGTTCGCGGGGCCGTTCCTGGTCGCACTCGCCTCCGGCCCGCTGCTGGGCGAGTGGCCGGGGCCGCGCCGCCTGGTCGCGATCGGCATCGGCTTCCTGGGCGTGCTGGTGGTGACGCGTCCCGGCATCGGCGGGATGCACCCGGCGGCGCTGCTCTCGGTGCTCGGCTGCTTCTGCTACGCCTTCTACGTGCTCTCGACGCGGATGCTGGCCGGGTCCGATTCCTCCGAGACAACGATGGTCTATTCGGGGCTCGCCGGCACGCTCGCGCTGCTGCCCGTCTTGCCTTTCGTCTGGTCGGCGCCACAGAACCCCGTTGCCTGGGCGTCGCTGTTCGCCACCGGGTTCTTCGGCGCGGTCGGCCACTGGATGCTGATCCTGGCGCACCGGCTGGCGCCGGCGACGGTGCTGGCGCCGTTCATGTACTCCCAGCTCGCCTGGATGGTGCTGATGGGCTGGCTCGTCTTCGGGCAGTGGCCCGACCGCTGGACCCTGGCCGGCGGCGGCATCGTCATCGCCTCCGGCCTGTATCTGCTCTATCGCGAGCGGGTGCGGCATGTGCCGGAAGAGGCGAGCTCGGTGCGGCTGGACTGAGAGATTCCTCGCCAGGTCTACCGCGGCGGCCGACTGACGGCGCTGTTCTGCGCTTCCGGTGCTCACATACGGCAGTACGCTCCGCTCCGGTTCTCGAAAAACTCCGCCATTCGGCTGACCACAGCGACTTGGCGAGCAGTCTCCGACGCGAGCTCATTCGCGACAACGATCGGAGTCTCTCAGACCGTGACCTGCGTTCCCACCTCGACGACGCGGCCGGTCGGGATCTGGAAGAAGTTGGTCGCGTCGGTCGCGCTCTTGGTCAGGCTGATGAACAGGTTGTCCTGCCAGACCGGCATGCCCGACTGCGGCGAAGGCTTGATCGAGCGGCGCGACAGGAAGAACGAGGTCGACATGATGTCAAACTTGAAGCCCTGCTTGCGCAGCATGGCGAGCCCCTTCGGCACGTTCGGGCTTTCCATGTAGCCATAGACGAGGTCGACCCGCCAGAAATCGTCGGTGATGCGGGAGAGGCGCACGCGCTCCTCCTCGGCAACGCGTGGCGTGTCGGCGGAGCGCACGGTCAGGATGACATTGCGCTCGTGCAGGACCTTGTTGTGCTTGAGGTTGTGCAGCAGCGAGGCCGGCGCCGTCTCCGGATCGCTGGTGAGGAAGACCGCCATGCCCTTGACGCGCGCGGGCGGGCTCTTGGAGAGCATCGCGACGAGCTCGAGCAGCGGCACGTCGGTCTTGCGGGTCTTGTCGAACAGGATCTTGGTGCCGCGCATCCAGGTCCACATCACCAGCACCAGCGCCATGGCCAAAAGCACCGGCACATAGCCGCCATGGAACAGCTTCAGCATGTTGGCCGAGAAGAAGGCGAGGTCGACCGCCAGGAACGGCAGGATGATCGCGACCGTGGCGGGCAGGCCCCAGCCCCAGTGGCGGCGGATCACGATCGCGGCGAGCAGCGAGGACACCACCATCGTGCCGAAGACCGAGATGCCGTAGGCGTGGGACAGGCTCGACGAATTGCGGAACGACCAGACCAGGATCAGCACGACGACGAGCAGCATGTGATTGACGCGCGGCACATAGATCTGGCCCGAGGTCTGCTCCGAGGTGTGGCGGATGTCCATGCGCGGCAGCAGGCCGAGCTGGATGGCCTGGCGCGTCAACGAGAAGGCGCCGGTGATCACGGCCTGGCTCGCGATGATGGTGGCGACCGTCGCGAGGATGACGAAGGGCAGCAGGAAGCCTTGCGGCGCGAGCTTGTAGAACGGGTTGTCGATGGCGCTCGGGTCAGACAGGATCAGCGCGCCCTGGCCGAGATAGTTGAGCCACAACGCCGGGAAGACGACATAGAGCCAGGCGCCGCGAATGGGGCCGCGGCCGAAATGGCCCATGTCGCCATAGAGCGCCTCGGCCCCGGTCACGGCGAGGCAGACCGAGCCGAGAACCGCCAGCGAGACGCCGGCATGATCATGGAAGAAGAGCAGGGCGTAATAGGGGTTGATCGAGCGGAAGACGCTGAGATCGTCGGCGATGTGGTAGATGCCGAGCCCAGCCAGCGTCGCGAACCAGATGAGCATGATCGGGCCGAAAAAGGCCGCGACCTTCTGCGTGCCGTGGCTCTGGACGAGGAAGAGACCGATCAGGATCGCCGAGGCGAGCCAGAGGATGTAGTCGTCGAGCACCGGGGTGACGAGCTTGACGCCCTCGACCGCCGAGAGGACGGAGATGGCCGGCGTGATGACCGTGTCGCCATAGAACAGCCCGGCGCCGATCATGCCGAGCAGCAGGGCGAGGCGGCTGCGATTGCGGCCGAGCGCGCGCTGGGCCAGGGCGACGAGCGTCAGGATGCCGCCTTCGCCGTTATTGTCGGCCCGCATCAAGAGAACGACATATTTCAGCGTCACCACGATGACGAGCGACCAGAGAATCAGCGAGAGGACGCCGATGACCACGGTCGGAGGCACAGAGGCGTTCTCGACGCCACCCGTCGCGGCGAGGATGGTCTCGCGCAGCGCGTAGAGCGGGCTCGTGCCGATGTCGCCATAGACGACGCCGAGCGCGCCGAGCGCCAGCGCGGCGAAGCCATGCTTGCCGTGGCCGTGCCCGCCGGCGCTGCCGTTGCCGTCGTCCAGACCGAAACGCGAATCTTCCGGCCTGACGGTCGAAAGACCCGTTTGTTCATGCCCCATTCGGGATCTCCGCGCGTGCTGCAGTGCAGCGCAAGGCCGGGGCCTCTAGCATAATGCGGACGACAGGCAAAGGGATGGTCAACTCGCCGCGCCGCGCCCGGCGCCGAAGCGGCGCGTCACATACTCGGCTACCATGCCCTTGAACTCCTCCGCGATTCCGGCGCCCCGCAGGGTCGCGACCTTCTTGCCGTCGACGAAGACGGGGGCCGTCGGGGCCTCGCCCGTGCCCGGCAGCGAGATGCCGATATCGGCATGCTTCGACTCGCCGGGACCGTTCACGATGCAGCCCATCACTGCGACGTTGAGCGTCTCGACGCCGGGATAGACTGTCTTCCATTCGGGCATGGAGCTGGAAATCCAGCTCTGGATATCCCGGGCCAGCTCCTGGAAAACGGTCGAGGTAGTGCGGCCGCAGCCGGGGCAGGCGGCGACGAGCGGCACGAAGGCGCGGAAGCCCATGGTCTGGAGCAGTTCCTGCGCCGTCTTGACCTCGAGCGTGCGGTCGCCGCCTGGCTCGGGGGTCAGCGAGAAGCGGATGGTGTCGCCGATGCCTTCCTGCAGGAGGATGCCGAGCGCGGCCGAGGAGGCGACGATGCCCTTCGAGCCCATGCCGGCCTCGGTCAGGCCGAGATGGATGGCGTAGTTCGCGCGGCTCGCCAGCATGCGGTAGACCGTGATCAGGTCCTGCACGCCGGAGACCTTGGCGGAGAGGATGATGTATTCGCGGCCGAGGCCGAGCTCCTCGGCGCGCTCGGCCGAGAGCAGGGCGGACTGGACCATGGCCTCCCGCATGATGGCGCGGGCGTCGAGCGGCCGGGCTGAGCGGGCGTTCTCGTCCATCAGCGCCGTCAGCAGCTCCTGGTCGAGCGAGCCCCAGTTGGCGCCGATACGCACCGGTTTGCCGTGCTTGATCGCCATCTCGACGATCTGGGCGAACTGCTTGTCCTTCTTGTCCTTGAAGCCGACATTGCCGGGGTTGATCCGGTACTTGGCCAGCGCCTCGGCGCAGGCCGGATGGTCGGCGAGCAGCTTGTGGCCGATATAGTGGAAGTCGCCGACCAGCGGCACGTCGATGCCGATGCGATCGAGGCGCTCACGGATCTTCGGCACCGCAGCGGCCGCCTCGTCGCGGTCGACGGTGATGCGGACGAGCTCGGAGCCCTGGCGGGCGAGCGCTGCGACCTGCGCGACCGTCGCGGCAATGTCGGCGGTGTCCGTGTTGGTCATCGACTGGACGACGATGGGCGCGCCGCCGCCGACGGTGACATGGCCGACCTTGACCGGGACGGTGAGCTGGCGCGCCAGCGGGCCGGCATGCTCGGGGGTGAGGCTGGAGAAGGCGCGCTCGTTCATGCGGATTGCTCTATCACGGAGCGACGCCGCGGCAATGCTCGCAGCGGCCGACGATCTCGACCATCTGGTGCGACGGCGCGAATTGCCGCGTCTCGGCGATCGCCGATACCGCTTTCTTCATCGCGGGCGAGGAATCCTCGTCGACGCCGCCGCAGACCTCGCAGATCAGGAAGGCGACGACCTCGTCGGCGCCATGGCCGTGCAGGCAGGCGACATAGGCGTTGCGCGACGACAGGCGGTGGACGAAGCCCTGCTCGACGAGGAAGTCGAGCGCCCGGTAGATCGAGATCGGCGCGAGCCGGCGCCCGCCCGCCGGTGAAATGCGGTCCGCGAGGTCATAGGCTCCCACGGGCCGATGATCGGCATGAAGCGCCTCCAGCGCCTTGCGCCGGATCGGCGTGAGGCGCAGGCCGCGCTCGCGGCAGATCCGCTCGGCGCGGGCAAGGGCCTGCGCCGCCTGCGCGCGATGATCCGTCGCATGGCGGCAGGGACCCTCGCCATGTCCGTGCGACGTATGGTCATGGTCGCCGTGATGGTGCGCGTTCGGCTGCATTTTCGTCATGTTGCGTTGCGAAGACTCATCGGGCAACGTGCGGCGATATCCTGTCGGTGCATTGCCTTGTTCGGACCCGAACCTAAGCATTTTCTCCCCGATTGTCAGGAGCCTTGACGCTCATGTTTCTCAAAGACCGTACCGCCGCCATAACCGGCTCGACCTCCGGCATCGGCCTCGCCTACGCCCGCGCACTGGCCAAGGAAGGCGCCAACCTCGTCATCAACGGCATCATGGCGCCGGCCGATGCCGAGAAGCTGCGCGCCGATCTCGAGCAGGAATTCGGGGTCAAGGTCGTGTTCTCGCCGGCCGACATGACCAAGCCCGCCGAGATCGCCGGCTTCATCGCCGAGGGCGAGAAGGCCTTCGGCGCCATCGACATCCTGATCAACAACGCCGGTATCCAGTTCGTCTCGCCGATCGACGAGTTCCCGATCGAGAAATGGGACCAGATCATCGCGATCAACCTGTCCTCCGCCTTCCACACCATCCGCGCGGCGCTGCCGAAGATGAAGGAGAAGGGCTGGGGCCGCATCATCAACACCGCATCCGCCCATGCCTTCGTCGCATCGCCGTTCAAGAGCGCCTACGTCGCCGCCAAGCACGGCATCGCAGGCCTGACCAAGACGGTGGCGCTGGAAGTCGCGACCAAGGGCATCACCGTCAACGCCATCGCGCCGGGCTATGTCTGGACGCCGCTGGTCGAGAAGCAGATTCCCGACACGATGAAGGCGCGCGGCCTGACCCGCGATCAGGTCATCAACGACGTGCTCCTCGACGCACAGCCGACCAAGGAGTTCGTCACGGTGGAGCAGGTCGCAGCGCTCGCCGTCTTCCTCTGCACCGACGGGGCGAAGTCGATCACCGGCGCGACGCTGCCGATGGATGGCGGCTGGACCGCGGCGTGAGCGGCCGCCAGAGCCGCCGCCCCGAGCCGGTCAGGGGGCTGGCGGGGCCGAAGGCGGAAAAGACGATCTCGCTCGCACTCCAGGGCGGGGGCGCTCACGGCGCCTTCACCTGGGGCGTGCTCGACGTCATCCTCGAGGACGGGCGCCTCGGCATCGAGGCGCTGACCGGCACCAGCGCCGGGGCGATGAATGCCGTCGTGGTCGCGGAGGGCTGGATCGACGGCGGGGCCGACGGCGCGCGCGCCAAGCTCGAGGCGTTCTGGCGCGCGATCAGCGTCGACGGCAAGTATGGCGGCTCGGAGCGCTCGCTGATCGACACGATGCTCGGCGCCTGGGGCAACACCAACGGCACGCCCCCGGGCATGCTCTTCTTCGAGATGTTCTCGAAGGTGGCGAGCCCCTACGACGTCAACCCGCTCAACATCAACCCGCTGCGCGGCGTCGTGGCCGACCTGATCGATTTCGCGAAGGTCCGGGCGCATGACGCGGTCAAGCTCTTCATCGCCGCCACGAACGTGCGGACGGGCAAGATCGCGGTGTTCGAGCGCAAGGACCTGACCGCCGACCACGTGATGGCGTCGGCCTGCCTGCCGATGGTGTTCCAGGCGGTCGAGATCGATGGCGAGGCTTATTGGGACGGCGGGTACATGGGCAATCCCGCCCTGTTTCCGCTGTTCTACGAGGCCCATTGCGACGATATCCTGCTCGTGCAGATCAACCCGATCCAGCGGCGGGAACTGCCGACCAAGGCACGCGAGATCCAGGACCGGCTGAACGAGATCACCTTCAACGCCTCGCTGCTGCGCGAATTGCGCGCCATCGATTTCGTCAACCGCCTGGTCGACGACGGTAAGCTGAAGCGCGAGGACTACAAGCGCGTGTTGATGCACCGCATCGATGGCGGGCCGCCGCTGGCCGAGCTGACCTCGTCTTCGCGCATGAACGCGGAATGGGATTTCCTGCTGCGGCTCAGGGATATGGGCCGCACCGCGGCGAAGCGCTGGCTGAAGCGCAACTACGACGCCATCGGCAAGACGGCGACGCTCGACCTGAAGGACGCGATAACCTGAGAGCTGCGGCGGGCGGGAACCATGGCCCGCCGCCGATTCTTCCCGTTTCAGCTTCGCACTTGTTCCGGCGGCGCCGCTTGCGCCAAGCTGGCGCGCGATGCATCACCGCGACCTCAGGCTTCCTTTTCAGAAAGACGATCATCCCATGCAGAAACTGGTCATCACCGCCGGCCCGTACAGCTTCGAGGGGAAGTTCGAGTTCGAGGCGGCTCCGAAGACCTGCGCCGCCTTCCTCCGGCACATGCCGTTCGTCAGCAAGATCGTCCATGTCCGCTGGAGCGGCGAGGGTGTCTGGATGCCGCTCGGCGACCTCGATTTCGGCGTCGGCTACGAGAACAACACCGCCTACCCGGCGCCTGGCCACATCATCCTCTATCCGGGCGGGGTCAGCGAGACCGAGATTCTGCTCGCCTATGGCGGCGTGCAGTTCGCCAGCAAGGCCGGCGTGCTCTCGGGCAATCACTTCATCACGCTCACCTCCGGGCTCGAGAACCTCTACACGCTGGGTCGCAAGACCCTGTGGGAAGGGGCTCAGGACATCCGCTTCGAGCTGGTCGGCTGATCGATCCCGGACTGGGCGCAAGGGCGGCTCGCCCGCGCCGCTATGCGGCTGTCGGGGTGTCAGCCGCCGGCGGCGGTTGCGTCCGAGGCTGCGTTTCGTCGGCGGTCTGCGTGCTCGGCCCCGGCCCGGATTGCGGCTCCGGCGCCTTCGCCGGCTCGCCGCCGGCTTCCGGCTGCGGCCTTGCGCCGAGCCCGCCGCAGAGCGACAGCATCGCCCGGGCGATCTCGGCCTCGCCCATGATCGTCAGCGTGGCTCCGCATCTGCTCAGGTGCTCGACCTCCGCGTCCGAATGGGCGCGGGCGACGATCGGCAGGGCCGGGTTCTCGGCGCGGGCCTGCTCGCAGACCTGGCCGGCCTCGAAGCTGCCGGGAATGGCGACGAAAAGCCGTGTCGCGCGGCCGACTGCGGCCGCGGCAAGCACTTCCGGATCGGCCGCGTTGCCAATGAGAAGCTCGGCGCCGTCGCGCTTCGCGGTCTCGACCGCTTCGGGGTTGTCCTCGATCACCAGCAATTTCGCGCCTTGCGCCAGCAGGCCGGCGCCGAGCAGGCTGCCCACGCGGCCATAGCCGACCACGACGATGTGGTTCGACAGGGTCGTCGCCTGGATATCGCGCTCCGGCTCGCCATGCGGCGGGGCGGCCGCTTCCGTGGCGACGGGTGCGGCTGCCGGCGCTTCGACCGTCGCGGCTCGCTCCGGCTTCGACCTGGTGGCGGCGGCGTCAGCCGGCTTGAGGCGTTCGGCGAGCGCGAACATCACGGGGTTGAACAGGATCGAGAGGATGGCGCCGGCCAGGATCAGGTCGCGCCCCTGAGCCGGGAGGATGCCCAGGCTCACACCCAGCCCGGCGAGGATGAAGGAGAACTCGCCGATCTGGGCCAGCGAGGCCGAGATGGTGAGCGCGACCGTGTTCGAGCGGCCGAAGGCTCGCACGATCAGCCAGGCGGCGACGGACTTGCCGATCAGGATGATGGCGAGCGTGCCGATGAGCGCGCCCGGCGCCCGCACCAGGATGCCCGGGTCGAACAGCATGCCCACGGAGACGAAGAACAGCACGGCGAAGGCGTCCCGCAGCGGCAAGGTCTCCTCGGCAGCGCGCTGCGAGAGCGGCGACTCCGAAAGGATCATGCCGGCGAAGAAGGCGCCGAGCGCGAAGGACACGCCGAACAGCGTCGCCGAGAGGAAGGCGACGCCGAGGGCGACCGCCAGCACCGCAAGGCGAAACAGCTCGCGCGAGCCGGTATGGGCGACCCAGTGCAGGGCCCAGGGAATGATCCGGCGCCCGACGATCAGCATGAAGGCGATGAAGGCGGCCACCTTGGCGACGGTGATGCCGAGGACACCCCAGAGCCCGAGGTCGAACTGCGCGGCGAGCGGGGAGGCGGCGCCGGGCTGGCCGCCGGAGATCGCGCTGGCGACGGCCGGGATCGCGACCAGGGCCAGCACCATGGCGAGATCCTCGACGATGAGCCAGCCGACGGCGATCTTGCCCTTGTCCGTCTGCACGAGCCGCCGTTCCTGCAGAGCGCGCAGCAGCACGACTGTGCTGGCCACCGACAGCGCGAGGCCGAAGACGATACCGGCAATCCAGCTCCAGCCCAGCAGCAGGGCGAGGCCGAGGCCAAGCCCCGTCGCGACCGCGATCTGGACGATGGCGCCGGGCACGGCGATGGCTTTGACCGACAGGAGTTCCTTGAGGGAGAAGTGCAGCCCGACGCCGAACATGAGCAGGATGACGCCGATCTCGGCCAGTTCATTGGCGAGATTCTGGTCGCCGACGAAACCCGGGGTGAAGGGGCCGGCGGCGACACCTGCGAGAAGATAGCCCACCAGCGGGGATATGCGCAGTTTCTGGGCGATGGCCCCGAAGATGAAAGCAAGGCCGAGGCCCGCGACGATGATGGCGATCAGCGGGCCGTGATGCATGGGTCTCCCGAAATCCGAGCGCTAAAAATCAAGCTGGTGGAATGGTTTGCAGGATGGGGGTTCGCCGCGGCGTTTTCAACCGAAAGGCGTAGATCTTTTGTGCAGGGGGCGCCGATTTTTCGCTCCCGGCCCGGCGGCGTGCCTGTGGGTCAGGGTTTCGGCTTCTCCAGCAGGACCTGGCCCTGCTTCTCGACGCCGACCTTCAGCTTCTCGGCGAAGACGGCGAGCATCCAGGGCAGCGTGACCTCGACGCGTACCAGCGCATCCTCGACATCGACCCGCCCACGCACGGTGTGGCCCAGTGCCGCGACGCCGAAATGCAGGCTGTCGCCCTCCCAGCGCTCCTCCACGAGCTGCATGCGGACCATTCCGAGCCGATCGCGGATGCGGTCGATGCCGCCGCGCAGACGGGCGAGCGCGGCATCGCGCCCGAGGTCGTGGGAAATGGTGATCGAGACAGGCTTGGCCATGGCGTTCCGCAGACGGGAGGGGCTTCGGGATTGCTGCCTGCCACATGGCAACGGCGCCGGAGGATTTCCAGCGCCGTTGCAAGGATCGGTCAGTTCGACGAAGCGCGCCTGCAAGAGGGACGCGGCCGAGGAGTGCGGATCAGCTCCGCTCGCTCAGCCGGCGCTGGCCGGTCTCGGTGACCCGCCAGATCGCGCCGTCGGATTCGACGAGGCCGCGATCCTTCAGCGCGTGAAGCATCGTCTCGTCGAAGATGAAATGCTGGGTTTCCTCCTCGATGCTCTCGAGCGCGATCCATTCGGGATCGGAGAGGATCGAGGGATGCGCGATCTGGAGGTGCTGAACCTGCATAAGCGTCTCCTTCTCGTTTGATGCCCCTGTTGATGCAGACCTCGCATCCAATCTTGTCGCGGTGATGGCCGAAACATTCCGCATCGATGACAAGGCGTTTCGGGCGGCCATTTTCGGGTGGCGATGGGAACCCGCGCCGCGATCGCCGGTTCACTGGCCAGGACCCTGTTCAGAAACGGAGTATCCCCGATGGCGATCAGCAACAGCTTCCCGCCCGACGTGCCAACGGATGCCGAAGAGGCGCGCGAGGAGGTCGGAGCGACGGTGCGCAGCCTGCGCGCCAAGGCGAGCGACATGGCCGACAAGGCCAGCGAGGCCGTGAAGGACCAGTATGCCCGCGCGAAAGAGGCCGTGAGCGAGGCCGACCCCCTCGAAACCGCGCGCCAGGGCGGACAGGCCGTCGCCAATGCCGTCGAACGGCATCCGCTCGCGGCCTTCGGTCTCGGCGCGATCAGCGTCGGCCTGATCGCCTGGGCGGCCATGCGCAGCAGCGCGCCCGCGTCGCGGTGGGAGCGGTACCAGCCCGATTACGGGCGCTGGCGCAGCTGGCTTCAGGACTATGGCTCGAGCGCTGCGGACACCGGCGACCGCGCGATGCGGGCCGGCAGTAAGTGGCTGCGCAGCCATCGCGGCGATGCCGAGGAGTATGCCGACCGCGCCAGCGACTATGCAGCCAACTACGCCGCACGGGCCCGCGACTATGCCGATCTCGGCGGGCGCATGCTGGTCAAGCGGGCCGAGCGCGAGCCGGTGGCAGCGCTGATCGGCGCGGGCATCGCCGTCTATCTCATCGGCTCGCTGCTGAGCGCCTCGTCGGGCCGCGCCGAGAATGCTTCGACGCCGTCCCGCCGCCGCACCGGCAAGCGCTGAGGCGGGGAACAAAAAAGCCCTGCGGCAGGCCGCAGGGCTGTTCTTGTCGAGAGGAAGGCCGCTTGCAAGAGAGCGGCGTTCAGCTCACCACCAGTAGCGGCGCGGGCCGTAATAGCCGTAGCCACGATAGTAGTGGCGGTCGGCGCTGGCGGCGATGGCGCCGCCGATGACACCGGCTGCCACTCCGGCGGCGACGGCGGAGCCGGCCTCGTTCGAGGCGCGACGGTTCTCGACATAGTTGGCCGAGCGGCACTGCTGATAAGCGCGGGTGCCGGGGCGGAAGCCCTGCGACTCGCACGTGACTTCGGCGTCGGCCATCGACTCCTGGGCGGTCTGGCAACCGGCGAGAAGAGCGGCCATGGCCCCTACGATCAGAATGCTACGCATATTCGTTCCTTTGCAGCCTCCCATTGGCCTGCCGGGACTTAAGAGCAGCCGTGTGGGCAGGTCAAGAATGAGTGTCGGGTTTGAGTTAAGTTCGCACGGCTGATTTACGGCAATTGTGTCGAGTCGCGGATCGCTGCAGACATTCGCAAGGTCTTAGCGCCGGGAGACTTGGCATTCCGGCCGACAATGCGTTTCCCGAATGACGCCGGGGTTGCTTTTGTGCGAAAGCGGCGGATCATGTGTTCGACACTTCCGCGAGAGACCGCCCGGCCGTGACGATGAAGCCGCGTTTCCTGATCCTCCTCCCCGCGCTCCTGCTCGGCGCCTGCGCCTACCAGACCTCGCGCAGCAGCGTCGTTGTGGTGACCAATACCCAGGGCGTCGTCGAGAACTGCCAGAAGCTCGGCGAGATCGACGGCGCCTCCGGATTCGGAGCGATCGTGCCGACGGACAAGAATCGCGAGATGGCACTGTCGCGGCTCAAGATCCGTGGCGCGGAGATGGGCGGCACGCATGTCTTCTCCGATATCGCCGACATCAAATGGGCCGGCGGCAAGACCACCGGCACCGTCTACAAGTGCAATCCGGGCTAGATCGCCGGACACGCGAGCACTCCCCTGGCTCGTTCGCGCGCGAGAGTCGCGCCGACCGATGGAGCCGGTAAAGCAGCGTCCGGGCATCCTTCGTTCGAAGGAGCGGCGGAGTCGCTTGCTCAGCTCTTCAACAGCCACTCGTGCTCGGCGGCATTGTGGAACTTCCAGGTCCGCTTCGGACCGGCCATGACATTGAGATAATAGAGATCGTAGCCGTGGCAGGTGGCGCAGGGGTGATAGCCCTTGGGAACCAGCACGACGTCGCCGTCCTCGATCGCCATCGCCTCGTCCAGGCTGCGGTCATCGGTGTAGACGCGCTGGAAGCCAAAACCCTGCGGCGGATTGAGACGGTGATAATAGGTCTCTTCCAGATGGGATTCGCGCGGCAGGTCGTCCCGGTCGTGCTTGTGCGGGGGGTAGCTCGAGGTGTTGCCGGCCGGGGTGATGACCTCAACGACGAGCAACGAATCCGCGGGCTCGTTCTCCGGCAGGATATTGGTGACGTGGCGGGTGTTGGAGCCCTTGCCGCGGATCTCCTGGCCGAGATCGTCCGGGCTGATGACCCGGACGGGCAGGCCGCCCTTGAGGCCGGGGGCCGTGCAGACCGCGAGTTCGAGATCGGTCGTCGCGGTGACCGACCAGTCCGAATCCTGCGGGACGTAGACTGACCAGGGCTTGCCCTCGAAGGGGCTCATGCGCTGGCCGAGTTCGCCGAGATCCGTGCCGGCGGCGGCTGCCTTGCCCTTGCCGGTGACGAAGACGAGGCAGGTCTCGCGGTCGCCGGTCCTGGCCGAGACGGTCTCGCCCGGCTTCAGCCGATGCAGGTCGAAGCCAACATAGGTCCAGCCGGCGCTTTCCGGCGTGACATGGGTGACGCGGCCGCTCGTGCCCTGCTGCTTGACCTTGAGATGGGACATCGGCTGTTTCCTACCCGTTGGCGATCAAGCGAGCCCGGCTTCCTTGATGAAGCGAGTGAGATTGGCGTGGCCGAGCCTTGCATAGGTCGCGGGCTCGGCCTTCTTCGGGTCCTGCTCTGCCTCGACCACGATCCAGCCGGAATAGCCCTGCAACTCCCGGAGCACGCGGACATAGTCGATCAGGCCGTCGCCCGGCACGGTGTAGACGCCGGCGAGCACGGATTCGAGGAAGGACCAGTCCTCGCGGTTCGAGCGCCACATCACGGCCTCGCGGATGTCCTTGCAGTGGACATGGTGGATGCGGGCCTTCCAGTGCCGGGCGATGCGGGCGGGATCGCCGCCGCCCCAGGTGGCATGGCCGGTATCGAGAAGCAGGCCCACGGCCGGGCCGGTGACACCCATGAAGCGGTCGATCTCTGCCTCGGTCTGCACCACCGTGCCCATATGGTGGTGGTAGACGAGCTGCAGGCCGTATTCCGCCTTCACCGCCTCGGCAAAATGAGTGTAGCGCGTGCCGAATTCGTCCCAGCGGTTCTTCGGCAGCACCGGCCGGGCCGAGAGCGGTTTGGTGATGTCGGAGTGGATCGCATTCGAGGTCTCGGCGGCGATCAGAACCGAGCAGCCCATGTCGCGCAGCAGCGTCGCATGCGCCTTCACGGCCTCCATCTCGGCGGCGACGTCGCGGACGAGCAGTTCCGTCGAATACCAGCCCGAGACCAGGGCATGGCCATGAGCGTCTAGGATCGGCTTCAGCTTGCCCGCCTCGCGCGGGAACTTGTTGCCGAGCTCCATACCGGTGAAGCCGGCTTCGCGGGCCTCCTTCAGGCAGGTTTCGAGCGGAATGTCGCCGCCGATCTCCAGCATGTCGTCATTCGACCAGCCGATGGGGTTCGCGCCGATGCGGATCATGTGTCGGGTCTTTCTCACCTATGGGAACGGCTTAGTTGCCGATGGTCTGACGCTTGCGTCGTTCGTCGTAATCGGCCCGCGCCGTGCGAACCTGCTCGCGCTCGCTGACTTCGGGCACCGCGACATCCCACCAGGCGCCGCCGGCGCCGGTCGAGATCAGCGGGTCGGTGTCGATGACGACGACGGTCGTGCGCGTGTTGGCCTTTGTCTGCGCCAGCGCAGCTTCAAGCTCCGCGATCGAGGCGGCCTTCGTCGCGATCGCGCCCATGCTGGCGGCGTGCTGGACGAAGTCGATCTCCGGCAGGGTCTCGTGCCGGGTGTCCTTGAGCAGGTTGTTGAAACTCTGGCCGCCGGTCGCGTTCTGCAGGCGGTTGATGCAGCCGAAGCCGCGATTGTCGAGCAGGACGATGGTGAGCTTGAGGCCCAGCATCACCGAGGTCGCGATCTCGGAATTCAGCATCAGGTAGGAGCCGTCGCCGACCATGACGACGACCTCCTTGTCCGGCCGCGCCATCTTGGCGCCGAGGCCGCCGGCGATCTCGTAGCCCATGCAGGAGAAGCCGTATTCGGCGTGGTAGGAGCCCGGCGCTCCAGCCTGCCACAGTTTGTGCAATTCGCCGGGCAGGCCGCCGGCGGCATGGAGCAGGATGACGTCCGAACCCAGCGCGCGCTGGACCGCGCCGATGACCTGCGCATCCGAGGGCAGGGCGGCGTTTGTCGCGGCGGTTGCCTTGCCGGCTTCCTTCTGCCAGTCGGCCTTGCCGGCCTTGGCATTGTCGGTCCAGCTCTCCGGCGCCTTCCAATTGCCGATGGCCTCGGTCAGTTCGGCCAGACCCTCGCGGGCATCGGCGACAACCGGCAAGGCGCGGTGCTTGCCGGCGTCGAAGGGCTGCACGTTGAGGCCGATGACGGTCTTCCGGGAAGCGCCGAAAAGCGCCCAGGAGCCGGTGGTGAAATCCTGCAGGCGGGTGCCGACGGCCAGGATGAGATCGGCTTCGGCGGCGAGCCGGTTGGCGGCTTCCGTGCCGGTGACGCCGACTGCGGCCATGTTGAGTGCGTCGTCGTCGGGCAGGGCGGATTTGCCGCCCTGCGTCTCGCAGACGGGAATGCCGGTCGCAGCCGAGAAGCGTGCGAGTTCGTCGCTGGCGCCGGAATAGAGCACGCCGCCGCCGGCGACGATCAACGGCTTCTTTGCCGCCTTCAATGCCTCGGCAGCAGCCTTGAGTTCGTCACGGTCGGAGCGGGGACGGCGCGGCGTCCAGATGCGTTCTGCGAAGAAGCTCTCGGGATAGTCATAGGCCTCGGCCTGCACGTCCTGGCAGAGCGCGAGCGTGACCGGGCCGCATTCGGCCGGGTCGGTCAGCACCTGCATCGCGCGGGTCAGCGCCGGGATGATCTGCTCGGGCCGGGTGATGCGGTCGAAATAGCGCGAGACGGGCTTGAAGCAGTCATTCGCGGAGACCGTACCATCGCCGAAAGCTTCGACCTGCTGGAGGACGGGGTCGGGGATGCGATTGGCGAAAACATCGCCCGGCAGCAGCAGCACCGGCAGGCGGTTGACATGGGCGAGCGCCGCGGCGGTGACGAGATTGGTCGCGCCGGGCCCGATCGAGGTCGTCGCGGCCATGAAGCGGCGGCGCATGTTCGCCTTGGCATAGGCGATGGCGGCATGAGCCATGGCCTGCTCGTTATGGGCGCGGAAGGTCGGCAGGCGCTCGCGCTCATGCCAGAGCGCTTCGCCGAGGCCCGCGACATTGCCATGGCCGAAGATCGCCCAGACGCC
This sequence comes from Allobosea sp. 67-29, assembly GCF_001898115.1. Lineage (GTDB taxonomy): Bacteria > Pseudomonadota > Alphaproteobacteria > Rhizobiales > Beijerinckiaceae > Allobosea. Next base: position 41,102 of record NZ_MKSQ01000029.1, read on the forward strand.
GCCGAAGATCGGCAGGCGCTGCCCGTCGATCTCGGTCATCTGCGCAGCGAGATAGCGCGTCAGCGCCTGCGCCATGGTGAGGCGGATCGTGCGGGTCATGATGGTCTCCAGGCCGGAAAGCTATGCCGCCTTCCGGCCGCGCGTGGCAAGCCAGAGGCCGGTCAGTGCTTCGAAGCGCCTGGCCATGTCGGCGATCGCCGTCTCGTCGTCGAGCTTGCCGGCAAGCCAGCCTTCGGCCGCGCTCATGAAGATGGTGCGGCCGACGGCGAAGCCCTTGACGATCGGCGAGCCGGCTGTCGCGGCAAATCCGGCCTCCAGTTCCTCGGCCGGGGCATCGAGCCCGAGCAGCAGCACGCCGCGGCACCAGGGATCGTGCTTGGCGATGGTGTTCTCGATCGCGGCCCAGGCGGCGGGGGAGGATTGCGGCTCCAGCTTCCACCAGTCGGGCTTGATGCCGAGCACGTAGATCTCTTCGAGAGCACGTGAGATCGTGTCGGCGCCGAGCGGTCCGTTCTTGCCGGCGATGATCTCGATCAGCAACTCGCGGCCGACCTTGCGCGCCGCCTCGAACAGGCCGCGCAGCTTCTCCTGCTGCTCGCGCTTCAATTCTTCCGGATCGTCGGGGTGGTAGAAGCAGAGCGCCTTGATGCAGTGATCGACCGGCCATTCCGGCAGCAGCGAGCCGATATCCTGGCTCGTTTCGAAGCGCAGCGGGCGCGAGCCCGGCAATTCGACCGGGCGGCCGAGCCAGGCGAAGGGATGGCGGGCGAATTCGAACATCGCCTCGCGGCCATGCTTCTCGTCGAGCAGCATGCCGTATCCCGGGCGGCCATCGGCGACGCGGGCGGCGGCCTTCACCGCCAGCACCTTGAACTCGCGGATGCGGGCGGGATCGGCGCCGGTCTTTGCGGCGAGTTCTTCCAGTTGCGAGCGATGATCGCAGGCCAGCGCCATCAGCGAAGGCACGTCGCGGCGGCGCGTCGTCGCCCAGTGGATGTGGTTGATCTCCGCATCCTTGCGCAGGGCGCGGTGCGGGCTGCCGTTCTTGAGGAAGAACTGCAGTTCCTCGAAGGTCGGGCTTTCCGGCGAACAGAGCAGGCGCGAGACGGCGAAGGCGCCGCAGGCATTGGCCCAGGTCGCGGCGGTCTGCAGGCTCTCGCCGCCGAGCCAGCCGCGCAGGAAGCCGGACATGAAGGCGTCGCCGGCGCCTAGGACGTTATAGACCTCGATCGGAAAGCCCTTGCCGACGATGCCATCCTCGAGATCGTCGGGAATCGCGCCCTCATAGACGATGCAGCCCATCGGGCCGCGCTTGAGCACGATGGTGGCCGGCGTCAGCGCGCGGATCGTCTTCAGCGCCGGCAGCAATTCGCTCTCGCCCGAGGCGATCAGGACCTCTTCCTCGGTGCCGATGATCAGGTCGCAGCCGGGCAGGACCGTCTTCATCCGCTCGGAGACGGCCTGCGAGGCGATATAGCGGTTGTCGCCGGCATCATGCCCGGCGAGGCCCCAGAGATTGGGGCGGTAGTCGATATCGAGCACGACCTTGCCGCCGTTGCCGCGCATCAGCTTCATCGCCTTGCGCTGCGCGGCTTCCGGGCCGGGGCGGGCGAAATGGGTGCCGGTGACGACGACGGCGCGGGCCTTGGCGATGAAGGCGGGGTCGATATCGCCTTCCTCCAGCGCCATGTCGGCGCAGTTCTCGCGGTAGAATAGCAGCGGGAAGGACTTGTCGCTCTCGACCGAGAGGATAGCGAGCGCGGTCAGGCGCTCGGGATCGGTCTTGAGCCCGTCGAGGTTCACGCCCTCGCGGGCAAGCTGCTCGCGCAGGAAGCGGCCGAACTGCTCGTGGCCGACGCGGGTCAGCAGGGCCGAGCGCAGGCCGAGCCGGGCCGTGCCGATCGCGATATTGGCCGGGCAGCCGCCGACCGACTTGGCGAAGGAGGTGACATCCTCCAGCCGCGAGCCGATCTGCTGGCCGTAGAGATCGACCGAGGCCCGGCCGATGGTGATGACGTCGAGCGCCTGCGTCGATCCGCTCAGCGGTCCCGTCATGTGATCCTCCCGGCTGCGATATGCTTCAGGCCGATCGGGCCTGCTTGCCGGCATGAAATGATAATTCCATTATTTCGTCAACGCGGAATATATATTCCTGAGCCTGCAATCGCCCGGCTCAGCTGCGGGTACGCCGCTTGCCGCGGCTGCCGCCGGCCCGGCGGGCTTCCCCGATACCGACGGCCAGGGCCATCGCCAGCGCCATCGTCGACGACAGCGTCCGGAACCCGCCGTAATCGGCCTCGGCGACCTCGAACCAGAGCTTGGCGACCGCGGCGAGCGGCGAGAAGGCGCTGTCGGTGATGGCCACGAGCGGCACGCCGCGCTCGGCGAGGCCGCGGGCGTCCTCGACGGTCGCCGGCGCGTAGGGCGAGAAGCTGACGACCAGCACGGCGTCCTTCGGCGTGGCGAAGGCGATCATCTCCGGGTCGAGCCCGGCTGCGGATTCGATCAGCTGGTAGCGGACCCCGAGCTTGCCGAGCGCGTAGGCGAGATAGCTCGCCACAGGATAGGAGCGGCGGCGCGCGAGGATGTAGAGCGTCTCGGCACCGGCCAGCATCTCGATGGCGCGGTCGAGCGTGGCTTCGTCAAGACTGCGGCTCATCACGTCGAGGGACTTGCGCGAGGCGGTGAGGAAGCCGTCGAGGATGCGATGGTTGCTGCCGGCGCCGCCCTCGTCGGCCCGCAAGGTGTTGAGCCGTTCCTCATAGCTCGAATTGCGCTCGCGCAACCGTTCGCGGAAGACCACCTGCAAGCTGGTGAAGCCGTCGAAGCCGAGGTGCTGGGCGAAGCGGATCAGAGTCGAAGGCTGCACGCCGGCGGAGACTGCGATGCTGGCGGCGGTGCCGAAGGCGATCTCGTCGGGATTGTCGAGCGCATAGGCCGCGATCTGGGCGATACGCTTGGGCAGGCTTTCGCGCTGGCCGAGGATGAGCGCACGCAGGCCATCGAAATCGCGCGGCAGGTCTGCGGTCGCCGTCTCGCTCATCCGAAGCCCGTTCCCGTTGCGGATTCCCGTTACCGGTTCTTTCTGGCAGCGAAGCCGGAATGGAGCAAGCGTTCCAGCAGGGGAACGAACGCTCGGTGCTCAGCCGAGCGGCGCCGTCGCGCAGCTCTGGCCGCCATCGACCGGCAGGCAGATTCCGGTGATGAACTTGGCCTCGTCGGAGGCGAGGAAGACGGCCGCGTTGGCGATGTCCCAGGCGGTACCCATCTGGCCCATCGGCACCAGCGCGTTGCGGGCGGCCACCATCTCCTCGACCGAGGCGTACTGCGTCGAGATCTGCTTGTAGATCAGCGGCGTGTCGATCAGGCCCGGCATGATGCAATTGGCGCGGATGCCCTGCCTTGCATATTGCATCGCGAGCGCGACCGTCGCCTGGTTCACCGCCGCCTTGGTGGCGTAATAGGCGAAGTACGGGTAGCCGGTCCAGCGGATGGCGGCGAGCGAGGAGATGTTGACGATGGCGCCGCCGCCGCCCTTCAGCATCGCGGGGATCGCCGCCTTGGCGCAGCGATAGACCGAGCCGAGATTGAGCTGAAGCGAGGCTTCGAACTGTTGTTCCGACAGCTCGACCGGCCCGCCCATGTGGGTGACGCCGACATTGTTGTGGAGGATGTCGAGCTGGCCGAAATGCCTCGCCGTCTCGGCAACGCAGGTCTCGACCGAAGCGAGATTCGTGACGTCGGCGGCAAGAGCCAGCGCCGCTCCGCCTTCGCCGGCGATGATCGCGGCGGTCTCCTCGGCAGCCTCGCGGTTGAGGTCGATGCAGGCGACGCCGGCCCCCTCGCGGGCATAGGCGACCGCGGCGGCCTTGCCGTTGCCCCAGCCGGGGCCGGACGAGCCGGCGCCGAAGACGATGGCGATCTTGCCCTTCAGCCGGTCGGCCATGGTGTTCAGTCTCTCGATGAGGGAAGTAGGCGCGGGGAACCCCTCTCCCGTAAGGAGAGGGGCAGGGGTTAGGTGTAGGCCCCTGGACCAGTAGCGCTTGCCCTCACCACAGCGGCGGTCAGGTCACGGCTAAAGTGTCCAACGGCCTACCCCTCCACCCTGCCCTCTCCCTCCGGGAGAGGGTTCCCCGTACATTTTATGGTCGCGCGCAACGCTGAATGACGCCGACGCTGGCGCCGATCAGCTCAGCGAGCTGCCGACGGCCTTCTCCAGGATGCCCCAGGCCTCGTCGCCGTACTTCTTCTTCCACTCGGCGTAGAAACCGGCCTTGCGCAGGGCATCGCGGAAGGCGTCGGCCTTGGTCTCGTTGATGACCATGCCCTTCGACTGAAGCTCGCCCTGCAGGCCGGCGTTCAGCTTGGCGACATCGGCGCGCTCGAGCAGGGCTGCCGCGTTGATGTTCTTGGCGACGATGGCGCGCAGGTCTTCCGGCAGCTTCTCCCAGGCGCGGCGGTTGGCCAGGAACCAGAATCCGTCCCACATGTGGTTGGTCAGCGAGAGGTATTTCTGCACCTCGAAGAGCTTGGCGGTCGAGATGATCGCGAGCGGGTTCTCCTGGCCGTCGACGATCTTGGTCTGCAGCGCGGTGTAGACCTCGGCGAAGTTGATCGAGGCGGGAGCCGACTGGAAGGCGGTGAACATCGAGGTCCAGAGCGGCGAGACCGGCACGCGGATCTTGAAGCCCTTCAGATCCTCCGGCGTGTTGACCGGGCCCTTGGACGAGGTGATCTGGCGGAAGCCGTTGTCCCAGATCTTGTCCATGACGACGAGATTGGCCTTGTTGATCTGGCCGCGGACATAGGTGCCGAGCTCGCCGTCCATCGCCTTCCAGACGGCATCGTAGTTCGGGAAGGCGAAGCCGATGCCCGAGACCGAGGCGTTGGCGACTAGCGTCGACAGGATCAGCGGCGAGAGCGTGAAGAACTCGACGCCGCCCGAGCGGACCTGGCTCAGCATGTCCGTATCGGAGCCGAGCTGGTTGTTCGGGAAGATCTGGATGTCGACCCGGCCCTTGGTCTCTTCCTTGATCTTGGCCATCGCCTCGGTGGCGCGCATGTTCATCGGGTGCGCGACTGGCAGGTTGTTGGCGTATTTGTAGGTGAACTCGGCGCTCTGGGCATTGGCGCGGCCGATATGGAAGGTGCCGATGGCGGAGGCGGCGGCCGTCGCCTTGAGCAGAGTGCGGCGCGAGATGGTCATGGGCGTTTTCTCCTGAGGATTGTGCGGTTTCTTGTTGTGAGCTTCACAGCACCCAGGTCGAGAGACCGGGCACGAGGGCGATGACGGCGAGGCCGACGAGCAGGGCGACGAGATAGGGCCAGATCGCGCCCATCGCGTCGTCGGGCGAGACGTTGCCGATCTTGCAGGCGATGTAGAAGCCGATGCCGATCGGCGGCGTCATCAGGCCGATATTCATCGCGGTGACGACGACCATCGAATAGTGAATGTCGTTGATGCCGAGATTTTTCGCGATCGGGAACATCAGCGGCGCCAGCAGGACGATCGCCGGCAGGCCCTCGAGCACGCAGCCGAGGATCATGAAGACGACGATGGTCACCGCCATGAAGCTGAGCCAGCCGCCGGGCAGATGGGCCATGAAGCTGGCGAGGTCGCGGGCAAAGCCCGTCTGGGTCAGGGCCCAGGCCATGGCGAGCGCCGTGCCGAGGATCATCAGGATCGCGCCGGAGAGCGCGGCCGTCTCGACCAGCATCCGGTAGAATCGGCCAAGGCCGATGCCGCCATAGAGCACGATGCCGATGATCAGCGCGTAGAGCACGGCGATGGTCGAGACCTCGGTCGCCGTGGCGACGCCGCCGCCGACCGCAGCGCGGATGATGAAGGGCAGGACGAGGGCGGGGCCGGCGATCAGTGCCGCCTTGCCGATGACGCGCAGAGGGGTGCGGCGCACATCCTTCATGTCCTCGGCCATCGCCTTCCAGCGGGCGAGGCCGGCGAGCGCCAGGAGCAGCACGCCGGCGATGACGAAGCCGGCATTGAACAGCCCGGCGATCGAGACGCCGGCGACGGAGCCGAGCACGATCAGCACGATCGAGGGCGGCACGGTGTCGGCCATCGCCGCGCCTGTCGAAAGCAGCGCGATCAGGTCCTTGGGCTTGTAGCCGCGGCGCTTCATCTCCGGAAAGAGCGCGGGCGCAACCGTCGCCATGTCCGAAACCTTGGAGCCGGAGATGCCCGAGACCAGGAACAGCGAGCCGAGCAGGACATAGGACATGCCGGCGCGAACATGGCCGAGCATAGAGGCGAGGAAGTCGACGATCGCCTTGCCCATGCCGGTGGCGTCGAGGATGCAGCCGAGCAGCACGAAGATCGGCACGGAGAGCAGGATGAGGCTCGACATGCCCTCGTCCATGCGGCCCACCATCACGATCACCGGGACGCTGGTCGAGAAGGCGAGAAAGCAGAGCGTGCCGAGCCCGAAGCAGAAGGCGATTGGCACGCCGGCGACAAGGCAGAGCGCGACCACGCCGATCAGGAAGATCAGGATGTTGTAGTAACCGAGCCCCTTCAGGGTCGGCCCGAGCAGCCAGAAGGCGAGGCCGGCACCGCCCACGAGCAAGCCCGCCAAAGCGAGATCGGAAAGGCGCGCCGTCTTGAAGAGATAGCGCAGCGTGAGCAGCCCCATCAGCACGATGCCGACGGCGATGGCCGAGACCCGCCAGCTGTTGGGGATGTTGAGCGCGGCCGAGGTGACGTAGCTCTCCTCGACCGCGTATTCGATCGCCGGGTCGATCATCGAGGCGAGAAAGGCGGCGACGGCGACGAGCGCGAGCGTTTCGACGAAGCCGCGCAGCCGCTCGGGCATCATCGCGACAAAGAGCGTCAGCCGCAGATGCTCGTTGCGGTCGATGGCGATGGCCGAGCCAAGCATCGCGAGCCAGATGAACGAGATCGAGGCGGCCTCGTCGACCCAGACGAAGGGCAGCGAGAAGACATAGCGCGAGGTGACACCGAGCAGCAGCACGCAGATGATGAAGGCGACGAGCGCGGCGGCGACGAACTCGACCGGGCGCATGATCGGCGAGCCCGGGCGCGCGCCCTCGTTCTCGCTCAGGTTCTCGGGGATCGTCAGCGTATCGACGACGTCGACCATGCCGCGACCTCAGATGCGGATAGCCGGGCGCGTCGCGCCCGCTGCGCAGATTGCCTCGGGGGCCATCGTTTCGTCCTCCCTCCGCGCCGATCTTGCCATGCCGTCAGCGTCGATTGTGGTCCACACTGTGAATAGTCGCGCAGTGGAACGCCGTGGAGATTACACGAGAGGAGCGGCATTGCAATCCGCAAAGCGGACATCTACGGTTAGACGATAAGAACAAGGTCCATATTATGGACTGTCGGGAGGAGCGCTTGCCGCACCAGAGTGCCGCGTTGGGCGCCGGATTGTCCGGCTCGCAAAGTGTCGACCGCGCGCTCGGTCTGCTCTCGCTGATCGGGCGGGAGCCGGCCGAGGGCCTGCCGCTCGGCGAGATCGTGGCCGGCAGCGGGCTGAACAAGCCTACGACGCGGCGCCTGCTGATGGCGCTGATGCGGGCGGGACTGGTCGAGCAGGAGCCGCAGACGCGGCGCTACTGCCTGGGCGAGGAGGCCTTCGTGCTCGGCGTGCTGGCCGCGCGCCGGCATGGCCTGCTCGAGATGGCGATGGACAGCCTGCGCCGGCTGGCGCGGGAGACACAGGATACGAGCTTCCTGACCGTCCGGCGCGAAACCTACGCGATCTGCCTGCATCGGGAGGAGGGGACCTATCCGGTCAGGACGCATGCGCTGCAGGGCGGGGACCAGCACCCGCTCGGTGTCGGAGCCGGTTCGCTCGCGATCCTGGCGGCGCTTCCGGACGGGGATGTGGACCGCATTGTCGCGGCCAACGAGGCCGCGCTGCTGGCGCGCTATCCGGGCTTCGCGCCCGAGGCGATCCGGGCCGATATCGTCGCGACGCGGGAGCGCGGCGTCTCGCTCAACCCCGGCCGGCTGGTCGCCAGCTCATGGGGGATCGGGCGGGCGTTCCGCTATCCGGATGGGCGCGTTGCCGGCGCCCTGTCGATCGCCGCGATCGACAGCCGCATGACGCCCGCCCGGCAATCCGAGCTGGCCGCCTTGCTGACGCGGGAAGCCGTCCGAATGGAGGCGCTGCTGGCGCCGATGTTCCTATCGAAACGGGGCGAAAAGCCCATGGCGGCCAAGCCGCAGCCGATCGAGACAGGGAGAGCCCGATGAGCTCCGTAACCGCAGCCCCGGTCGGGGGCGTCGTGCCGATGTCGCGCCGGGTGATGAACCTCGCCCATATCGTGACGCAGAATGCCAGGCGTCTGCCGGCGCATCCCGCCTTCATCCAGGGCGATCTGCGGCATGACTGGAAAGGGTTCGACGCGCAGGTCTCGGCGCTGGCGGCGGGCCTCAAGGCGCGCGGCATCGGCAAGGGCGACCGCCTGCTCGTCCATTCCAAGAACTGCGACGCGATGTTCGTCTCGATGTTCGCGACCTTCCGGCTCGGCGCCGTCTGGGTCCCGACGAATTTTCGGCTGCTGCCGGACGAGGTCGCCTATCTCGCCACGGCTTCCGGCGCCAAGGGCTTCCTCTGTCATGGCGACTTCCCGGAGCATGCGGCGGCGGTCGCGGCTACGAGCCCGGCGCCGGAGTTCACCTGGCGGATCGGGGAGGGCGCGTTCGGCGAGGACGAGGTCGGCGCCGTGATCGCACGCCATCGCGGCGAGCGCATCGAGAACGCCGCGGTCGAGCATGACGATCCCTGCTGGTTCTTCTTCACCTCCGGCACGACCGGGCGCTCCAAGGCCGCGGTGCTGACCCATGGCCAGATGGGCTTCGTGATCACCAACCATCTCTGCGACCTCGTGCCGAACTCGACCGAGAAGGACGCGTCGCTGGTGGTCGCGCCGCTTTCGCATGGCGCGGGCGTGCACCAGTTGATGATCTCGGCGCGCGGGGCGACCTCGATCCTGCTGCCGACCGAGCGCTTCGACATCGACGAGGCCTACCGGCTGATCGAGCGCTACCGCGTCAGCAACATCTTCACCGTGCCGACGATCCTGAAGATGCTGGTCGAGCATCCGGCCGTGGACCAGCATGATCATTCCAGCCTGCGCTACATCATCTATGCGGGCGCGCCGATGTATCGCGAGGACCAGAAGGCGGCGCTGAACAAGCTCGGCAAGGTGATCGTGCAGTATTTCGGGCTCGGCGAGGTCACCGGCAACATCACCGTGCTGCCGCCGGCCCTGCACGAGGCCGAGGACGGCCCGAATGCGCGGATCGGCACCTGCGGCTTCGAGCGCACCGGCATGCAGGTGCAGATCCAGGACGATGACGGCAAGGAGGTCGAGCCGGGCGTTCAGGGCGAGATCTGCGTGATCGGGCCGGCCGTCTTCGCCGGCTATTACGACAACCCGGAGGCTAATGCGAAATCCTTCCGCAATGGCTGGTTCCGCACCGGCGATCTCGGCCATATGGACGCGCAGGGCTTCGTCTACATCACCGGGCGGGCCTCGGACATGTACATCTCCGGCGGCTCCAACATCTATCCGCGCGAGATCGAGGAGAAGATCCTGACCCATCCGGCGATCGCCGAAGTCGCCGTGCTCGGCGTGCCCGACCCGGTCTGGGGTGAGATCGGCATCGCTGTCTGCGTCAACCGGCCCGGCCAGAACGCTACGGAAGGCGAGATCGCGGATTTCCTCGGGCCGAAGATCGCCCGCTACAAGATGCCGAAGCGCTTCCTGTTCTGGGATGCCTTGCCGAAATCGGGCTATGGCAAGGTGCCGAAGCGCCTCGTCAAGGACGAGCTGGAGAAGCGTGGCGAGCTCGATTTCCTGAAAGGAAAGGCGTCGTGAGGCGCATCCAGCAGCCCGGCACCGGCACGCCCGAGCGCATCCAATGGGTGGAATGCGGCGGGCGCGCCTTCTCGCTGACGCTGCCGGCCGGTGTGTCTTTGTTGGAGGCGGTGAGGAACGGTTTTGCGGCCGCGGGTTTCGCCTCGGGCGTGGTGAAGCTCGACGGGGTGAAGCTCTCGCCCTTCGCCTATGTGATGCCGGCTTTGTCGAAGACGCCCGAGCATGCCGCCTTCTACAGCGAGACCTTCCAGCCGGAGGGCGGGGCGCGGGTCGAGGTCGGCGCGATGACCTTCGGCCAGCGCGATGGCGCGCCGTTCTTCCATGCCCATGCGCTCTGGGTTGAGGGCGACGGCAAGCACAGCGGCGGACACATCCTGCCGGACGAGACGACGGTCGCCGAGACGATCAGGCTGCAGGCGGTCGGACTCGATGGTGCGGCTTTCACGGCCGAGCCCGATAGCGAGACGCATTTCAAGCTGTTCGGACCGGTCGCGGCGGCATCAGGCGGCGCCGGAGAAGGGCGGTTCTTCGCGTTGCGGGTGAAGCCGAATGTCGATTTTTGCGGAGCTCTGGAAGCTTTCTGTGCCGAGCACGACATCCGCGAGGCGGTCATCCATGGCGGGGTCGGTTCGACCATCGGGGCGCGGTTCGTCGATGGCGGCGTGGTCGAGAATTTCGCGACCGAGGTCGCGATCACCGAGGGGCGGATCGCGGCTGGTACTGGCGGATTTGAGGCGACGATCGATGTCGCGCTGGTCGACTATAGCGGCGCGTTGGCGAGTGGGCGGCTGGTCCGCGGCGACAACCCAGTGCTGATGACCTTCGAGCTGGTGCTGGAGGTGCGCTGACGCTGTTCCAGAAAGCGCGGGGAACCCTCTCGCACAGGGAGAGGGCAGGGTTAGGGGTTGGCCGTTCACCGCATTTTCTGTGAAGTGGTCGCTGTGCAGCGGTGAGGTAGAGTTTAGTTGGTCCAACGGCCGACACCTCACCCCTACCCCTCTCCTTACAGGAGAGGGGATCCCGCACTCTTCCACCGCCGTTGTCCTCCTTTTCAATCACCCCGCTGCTTCGCGGTCTCCCGGTTGCGCAGATCCTTGCGCATGATCTTGCCGGTCGCAGTCAGCGGCAGTTCCGTCACGAATTCGACCTCGCGCGGATATTGATAGGCGGCCAGCCGATCGCGCACGAAGGCCTGGATCTCTGTCGCAAGCTCCGCTGTCGGTGTCACGTCGGGCTTCGGCAGCACGAAGGCCTTGACGATCTCGGTGCGGACGGGATCGGGCACGCCGACGACCGCGACCATCAGCACGGCGGGATGGCGGATGATGCAATCCTCGATATCGCCCGGACCGATGCGATACGAGCCGGACGAGATAATGTCGTCGTCGCGGCCCTGGAACCAGAAATAGCCGTCATCGTCGCGCGCGCCGCTATCGCCGGTGACGAGCCAGTCGCCGATGAACTTCGCCGCCGTGGCCTCGGGCTGGTTCCAGTATTCCAGCATCATCACGGGATCGGGCCTGCTGACCGCGATCAGCCCCTGCTCGCCATCAGGCAGTTCACGGCCTTCCGGCGAGATCACCGCGACGCGGTGGCCGGGCACGGCGCGGCCCATCGAACCGGGCTTCACGGGATAGAGGCTCGCGCAGTTGGCGACGAGCAGGTTCGCCTCGGTCTGCCCGTAGAACTCGTTGACCGGGAAGCCGAAGGTTTCGCGGCTCCAGTCGAGCATGTCGGCGCCGAGCGTCTCGCCGCCCGTGCCGATCGAGCGCATCGCGTAGCCGAAGCGCCGGGGATCGCGGACCTGCCGCATCAGCTTCAACGCTGTCGGCGGCAGGAAGGCGTTGCGGACGTTGTGCCTGTTCATCAGAGCGAAGGCGGCCTCGGGATCGAATTTGCGGGCGCGGGATGCCAGCACCGGCACGCCGCAATAGAGGCTGGGCAGGAGCACATCGAGCAGGCCGCCGATCCAGGCCCAATCGGCCGGGGTCCAGAACAGGTCGCCCGGCTGCGGGAAGAATTCCTGCGGCAATTGCACGCCCGGCAGATGGCCGAGCAGGACGCGATGGGCATGCAGCGCGCCCTTCGGCTTACCCGTCGTGCCGGAGGTATAGATAATCACGGCCGGATCGTCGGCGCGCGTATCGGCGGCGGTGAAGCGGTCCGAGGCCTTCGCCATCTCTGCCTCGAAATCGAGATGGCCGGCGCCGCCGACGACGAAGATCTTGCGCAGTTTCGGCAGGGCGTCGCGGATCGCTTCGACCTTGCCGATATTCTCGGCGTCGGTGACGAGCACGCTGGCGCCGCTATGGCCGAGCCGGTGCTCCAGCGCCTCGGGGCCGAACAGGATGAAGAGCGGCAGCGCGATGGCGCCCAGCTTGTAGGCGCCGAGATGGGCGATCGCGGTCTGCGGCGATTGCGGCAGCAGGATGCCGACGCGTTCGCCCGGACCGATGCCGTGAGCGCTCAACAGGTTGGCGAAGCGGTTCGAGGCGCGGGATAGCTCGTCGAAGGAGATCGTCGCGACCTTGCCGCCGTCCTCCTCGAAGATCAGCGCCGTTTTGCCCGAACCGTCGGCATGGGCGTCCGAGCAGGCTGTGCCGATATTGAAGCGCTCGGGAATGCGCCAGGCGAAGCGGCGCAGCGTGTCGTCATAGGTAGTGCCGCGTTCGAGCATGTCGTGATCCACGTGCAGGGCCTGCGACACTAGACCCGCCATCACGGGTGGCTGGCAAGGCGGCGGTTGCGGTCTTTCGTGATAACTTTTGTTATAACAGAAACCGTGTTATACGGCTCGCACAACGCGATTGCCTTCGAAAGGATTCCGCCATGAACAAGCAGAACCTTCCCGCGACCGAGCGCGGCAGCGAGAACGCCAACGTGCTGCAGATCCGCAAGATCGGCAATTCGCTTGGGGTGATCCTGCCGCGGGATGTTCTCGCGCAGCTCAAGCTCGCCGAGGGCGACAAGGTCCATCTGGTCGAGCAGGCGGGGGGCGGCTTTCGCTTCGTCAAGCAGAGGCCGGATTTCGACAAGGCGATGGAAGCGGCGCGGCGCGGGATGAAGATCTATCATAACGCGCTGGCGGAACTCGCGAAGTGACCGAGCCGAGCTGGCTGTCGGACGAGATCATCATCGCGATCCACGACGAGCAGCTCGCCATTCATGGCGGAGGGGTCGGATTGCGCGATCAGGGGATGCTGGCTTCCGCGCTCGAGCGTCCGGTCAACAAGTGGTCCTATGAAAACGCCGGGCTGCCCGAACTCGCAGCGGCCTATGCGTTCGGGCTGGCGAAGAACCACCCCTTCATCGACGGCAACAAGCGAACCGCGCTGCTGGCGCTCTATACCTTCCTCTATATCAACGGCGTCGACTTCATCGTGCCGGAAGCCGATGCCGCCGCCGCCATCCTCGCGCTTGCGGCCGGCGAGGTCGACGAGGACGGGCTGACGCGCTGGATACGCGACAACTGGCCGAAGGATATGCCTGCATGACCAAACCGATCTGGGTCGAGGCGGCGATCAACGGCCCTTGGGGGCGGGAGCGCCAGCCCGGCATTCCGATCAGCATTCCCGATATCGTCGCTGATGGAATCGCCGCCGTGGAGGCGGGCGCCGCGATCGTGCATCTGCATGTCTACGACATGACGACCGGGCGTCAGCGGGACGACTGGGAGCTCTATGCGCAGGCGATCGAGGGCATCCGGGCCAGGGTCGATGCCATCGTCTATCCGACGATCCCGATCCTCGGCTCGGGCTATGCCGGCGACATGATCGGGTCGGGCCGCTACACCCATCTCGAGGAGCTGGCGAAGCGCGGGCTCGCCGAATGGGGCGTGCTGGATCCCGGCTCCTGCAACTGGACGACCTTCGCCGGCATCCCGCAGGGCGAGGCCGGTTTCATCTACCAGAATCCCGGCGAGCATATCCGCGAGGGGATGGAGGTGGCGCAGCGCCACAGGGTCCACCCGAGCTATGCGATCTATGAGCCCGGGTTCACGCGGCTCGGCGCGGCGCTGGCCAAGGCCTATCTCGGCATGCCGATGCCGATCTACCGGCTGATGTTCTCGGAGGCCTTCGCCTGGGGCTTTCCGCCGCGCGAATGGGCGCTGGAGGCCCATCTCAAGCTGCTGGCGGAGGACGCGCCGGATGCGCCGGTGATGATCGCCGGGCTCGGCGTCGATCTCCGCGACCTCATCGGCCCGGCCGTGGCGCGGGGCGTCCATGTCCGCGGCGGGCTGGAGGATGCGCCCTTCGGCTGCGACAAGACGAATCGAGACCTGATCGCGGACACTGTCCGCCTGGTCGAGGCGGCGGGCGGACAGCCCGCCAGCGCGGCCGAGGTGCGGGATTGGCTGGCGCGACAGGGGAAGGGAGAGGCGCTGTGAGCTTGCGCGACAAACTGCTCGAACGGTTCCTGCGCTATGTCGCGATCGAGAGCCAGAGCGACATGAAGGCGACGAGCCTGCCGAGCACGCCGGGCCAGCAGGTTCTGGCGGCGCTGCTCGCGGAGGAGCTGCGCGCGCTCGGGCTGGAGAATGTCGTCATCGACGACCATGCCACGGTGACGGCGCTGAAGCGCGGCACCAAGCCCGGCGCGCCGCGCATCGGCTTCATCGCCCATCTCGATACGGTCGATGTCGGCCTGTCGCCGGTGGTCAAGGCGCAGGTGCTGCGGTTCGCGGGCGAAGATCTCTGCCTCAATGCGGAGAAGGACATCTGGCTGCGCGTCGCTGAGCATCCGGAGATCGCCCGCTACAAAGGCAACGAGATCGTCTTCAGCGACGGCACCAGCGTGCTCGGCGCGGACAACAAGGCCGCGGTCGCGATCGTCATGACGCTTTTGGCTGAATTGCGCCACGAGGACGAACATGGCGACATCCTCGTCGCCTTCGTGCCTGACGAGGAGATCGGCCTGCGCGGCGCCAAGGCGCTCGATCTCGCCCGGTTCGACTGCGATTTCGCCTATACGATCGACAGCTGCGAGGTCGGCGAGGTCGTCTGGGAGAATTTCAACGCCGCCATGGCCGAGATCGTCTTCACCGGCGTCACCGCCCATCCGATGTCGGCGAAGGGCGTGCTGGTGAACCCGATCCTGATGGCGCAGGACTACATGGCCGCCTTCGATCGGTCGCAGACGCCGGAGAACACGGCCGGCCGCGAGGGCTATACCTGGTTCGTCGAGCTTACCGCCAATGCAGCCGAGGCGGTGCTCAGGGCCAATATCCGCGATTTCGACAAGGCGTCCTTCGAAGCGCGCAAACGCCGGATCGGCGAGGTCGCGGCGGAGATCGCCCGGCGCTATCCGACCGGGCGCGTGAAGTCCGAGGTGACTGACGTCTACGGCAATATCGCCGACAGCCTCGGCGAGGATCGGCGTTCCGTCGATCTGCTGATGGCGGCGCTGTCCGAATTGCAGATCGCGCCGAAGCGGATCCCGATGCGCGGCGGCACGGACGGCGCGGCGCTCTCGGCGCGCGGGCTGCCGACGCCGAATTTCTTCACCGGCGCGCATAATTTCCACTCGCGCTTCGAGTTCCTGCCGCTGCCGGCTTTCGAAACCTCCTATGAGGTTGCCCGGCGCATCTGCCTGCTGGCGGGGCAGTCGGCTTAGCGCGGCTTGTCGCATTGGCGACGGGCGAGCGGGCGCCTACATGACAGGGTCAGGAACAGCGAAAGCACGATCCGCATGTCCGAACGCGACGCCGAAGCCAACCGATTCTCCGCCCGCGCGGCGCGCTATGCCCGCGTCGGCGCCAATGTCGGCGGGGTCGCGGCCCGGATGGCGGGGGCGCGGCTCTTTGGCATGGAGGGGCGGGACGCCTCCAATGCCGAGGCGCTGGCCAGGGCGCTCGGCGGGCTGAAAGGCCCGATCATGAAGGTGGCGCAACTCGTCGCCACCATCCCCGACGTCGTGCCGCCGGAATACGCCGCCGAACTGCAGAAGCTGCAATCGCAGGCGCCGCCGATGGGCGCCGCCTTCGTCAAGCGCCGGATGATGGCGGAGCTCGGCACCAGCTGGCGCGAGCGCTTCGGCGAATTCGACCTGAAGCCGGCGGCTGCGGCCTCGCTCGGGCAGGTGCATCGCGCGACGACGCTGGGTGGCGCGCCGCTGGCCTGCAAGCTGCAATATCCCGACATGGAATCGGCGGTGGAAGCCGATATCGCCCAGCTCGAGGTGCTCTTCTCGCTGCACCGGCGCATGGGCGCGGTGATCGACACGACCGAGATCGCCAAGGAAATCGGCGCGCGCGTTCGCGAGGAGCTCGACTACCGGCGCGAGGCCAAGCATGCAGCGCTCTACCAGGCGATCCTGTCGGATACGCCGGAGGTACGCGTGCCGGCGCTGGAGCCGGCCCTGTCGACCCGGCGGCTCCTGACGATGCATTGGCTGGAGGGCAGCCCGATCCTCTCGCACAAGCAGGATGGGCAGGCGGTGCGCGACCGCATCTCGACCGCGATGTTCAAGGCGTGGTGGCGCCCGTTCAGCCATCACGGCGTCATCCACGGCGATCCGCATCTCGGGAACTACACGGTGTTCTCGGAAGGGGGCGAGCCGCAGGGCATCAACCTGCTCGACTATGGCTGCATCCGCATCTTCCCGGAGAGCTTCGTCGGCGGCGTGGTCGATCTCTACAAGGGCCTGCGCGACGGCGAGGAAGCCCGCGTCGTCCATGCCTACGAGACCTGGGGCTTCAAGGGGCTGACCAAGGACCTGGTCGATACCCTCAACATCTGGGCGCGCTTCATCTACGGGCCGCTCTTGGAGGACCGGGTCAGGCGCATCGCCGAGGATGTGAGCCCGGCCGAATACGGCCGCAAGCAGGCTTTCCAGGTGCATCAGGCGCTGAAGGCACGCGGGCCGGTGACGGTGCCGCGCGAGTTCGTGTTCATGGACCGCGCCGCGATCGGGCTCGGCGGCGTCTTCCTGCATCTCGACGCCGAACTGAATTTCCACCGGTTGTTCGAGGCGGAGATCGAGGGATTCTCGGTCGAGGGGCGTCGCGAAGCGGCAGGCGAAGGCCTTGGCCGGCGCGGGGCTTTAGCCCGCGCCGGCTGGCTGTGCTCATCGGCCGCGGAGAAGGCCGAGCCTCAGAGCGGCCCCCAGTGGATCCAGACGCCGACGATCAGCGAAGCCACCGAGATCACGAACCAGGCGCCGACCAGCGGCAGAACGAAGCGCACCCAGCGGCCATAGGCGATACCGGAGGTGGCGAGCACCGCCATCAGCACGCCCGAGGTCGGGTTGATGCAGTTCATGATGCCCTCGCCGAGCAGCACCGACTGGACCGTGACCTGACGGGTCAGGTGCAGCGCGTCGCCGAGCGGCGCGAAGATCGGGATCAGCGCGGCCGATTCGCCCGAGCCCGAGGAGATCGCGACATGCATCGCGGCGGCGCTGACGAACATGCCGACGGCGGCGACCATCGGCGAGAGCGGCTCGAGGAAGCTCGACAGCGTGTTGACGATCGGGTCGAGAATCTTGCCGTCGGCGAGCACGATCGAGATCGCGCGGGCGAGGCCGACGATGAAGGCGCCTGGCACCAGCTTGCCGCTGCCGCGCAGGAACTCGTCGGCGATCTCGCTCGGGCCCATCCGGCAGATCAGCCCGCCGCCGATGGCGATGATCAGGAACATCGCCGTCATTTCCGGCTCGCCCCATTTCCAGCGCAGCGTGCCGACGATGAAGACGACGAGCGAGACCGCGGCGAGCGCGAGCGCCAGCCACTGCGCACCCGACATCGCGCTCTGCGAGGCGGCGGCCTTCTCCGAGACGGCGCGCTGCTCCTGCGTCATCGTCGCGCCGATGTTCCGGGCGCGGCAGCGGCGGGCGTAGAAGGCGAGAAACAGGATCGTCGCCAGCAGGAAGCACAAGCCGACGACGGCGCGCAGCTCCATGCCGGAGAACAGCGGCAATTCGGCGAGGCGCTGCGACAGGCCGGTGGTGAGCGGGCTCAGCACCGCCGAATTGAAGCCGGAATAGGCGCCAAGATAGATCAGCCCGACGCCGAACTCGACCGGCAGGTTCATCGAGCTCGCGATCAGCAGCCCGAGCGGCACGAAGGCGACGACGGAGTTCGCGACGATGCCGAGCGTGCCGAGCAGCGAGAAGATGGCACAGACGATGACGATCACCGTCAGATCGCCGGAGCGCGAGGCGCCGCTCAGCCGGTGCAGCGCGCCGGCGACGGTGCCCGTCTTCTCCAGCACAGCGAGCGTGCCGCCGGTGAACAGGATCAGGAAGATGATCGAGGCCGAATTGACCACGCCGGTCGCGATCGCGGTGAAGATGCGGCCGGGCAGGACGCCGTGCTGCGGAACGGCGTGGAGGCTGCCAGGAACGACGAAGTTCACGCCGTCCTTCAGGACACGCTGGAACTCACCGGCAGGGATGATCCAGGTCGCGATCGCGGCGACGACGAGGATGCAGAACAGCAGGACGTAAGGGCTCGTCGGCTTTTTCCCGGGGGGCGTGCGGGCCGCGGCCGCGGATTGCGTCTGGATCTCTGCAACTGTCATGATGATGTCCTGCGCGCGGGCGGCTCTCCGGGAAGCGGCCGGGGCTGCTTGCCGCTGTCGCGCGTCGTGCTGTTGTCGATGTCGGATGCCGCGACGATGGCGGCGGTAGGGGCCAAGCCCGCTGGCGCCGAGGGGTAGACCTCGCAGGCATCGGTTTCAACGTTGCGAGGCTCATGGCCGGGGTGCAGCCCCGGCAGGGCGACGAATGGCGCCTCTCCGTTGCCGACCTCGCGCGCCTGCGCTACACGGCATTCGGAACCCGCTTCACGTCAGGATCAGACCATGGCCGACCACGCCCATCACGCCGATGTCCCTCCGATGGATTATCCCGAGCATGAGCGCACCTATACCGGCTTCGTGCACATGGCCGAGGTCGGCACGGCGGTCTGCCTGGCGATCGTAGGTGCGCTCGCGGTCGGCGGCGTGAAGCACGCCTGGGGCACTGCGCTGGTCGGCACGCTGCTGGCGGTGATCACGGCTGGGGTCGGCATCGCCTCCGAGAAGATTTCGTGGCGCGCCCCTGTAGCGGTGCTGGTGCTGATGCTGCTGGCGCTGCTGCTCTACTGATCCGCAGGCCGAAGGCCGCGCCGCGGCGCAGCCGACCGGGACAGCCAAAGAAAAGGCCGGCGTGAGCCGGCCTTTTTTGTGGTTCGCAGCGAAGAAGCGCGAGGCGTCAGCTCCTGAAGAAGCCGCCCCCGCCGCCGCTGACGCGGGACTGCCCGGCACGCGCCTGGGCGTTGTTGCCGTCGAGGCCGAGCGCGCGCTGATAGGATTGCTGGGCCTCGGATTTCTGGCCGAGCTTCTCCTGGGCGAAGCCGCGGCCGGCCCAGGCTTCGGCGTTGCGGTTGTCGACGTTCAGCGCCGCGGTGAAGTCCTCCAACGCCGCATCGTACTTGCCGAGGGCATTCAGGCTCTGGCCGCGCGCGATGTAGGGCGGGGCGGTATAGGGATTGCGGTCGATGACCGAGTCGAAATCTGTGACGGCCTGCTGGTTCAGCCCCTGCTTCTGGTAGACGAGGCCGCGCGCATGGAAGGCCTCGGCTGATTCCGGATTGAGCCGGATAGCCGCGTTGAGGTCAGCAAGCGCCTGCGGAAGGTTGTTCTGCTGGCGCTCCAGATTGGCGCGCGCGATATAGGCTGGCGCGTAGTTGGGGTTCGCGGTGGTGGCCTTGTTGAAATCGGCCATGGCGGCATCGTTGCGGCCTGTCTGGCGCAGCGCGAGGCCGCGATTGGTGTAGGCCGAGGCGAGGTTGGGGTCGAGCTGGACCGCCTTGGTGAAATCGCCGATCGCATCGGAGAAACGGCCGATTCGGGCATAGGCGGCGCCGCGGGTGTTGTAGGCGCCCGGATCGTTCGGGTTGCGGCTGATGACCTCGCTCAGCGAGCCGATGTTCACGCTCGCATCGGCGCCGGCGCTTGTGTCGAGCACGGCGACGGAGGGCTGGGAGGACAGGCCGGACATGCTGTCGCATCCCGCCAGTGCCAGCGCCATGCCGGCTGCCGCCAGCCAGTAACTGCCTCGGATCATGCTTCGCCTCATTGATCTGGGCCTCGTCGGTCCTGTGTTTCACCTGCCGCGGTGCCGCCCTCTGGAGGCAGCCGAGTGCGCCAAACTCGCCGCGGTGCGATCGCGTTCCCCGGCCGAGCGCTGCAGCGACCCGAGAAGACGCCCGAAACCCGCCAAAACTTGGTTAACGCCGCTGGAAAACAAGAACGCCCGGAGCGGACTCCAGGCGCCTGTCATTCTCGGACCCGTCAAGGGCCGCAGGGTCGCGGCCCGGCGAGGATCAGGGGCGCTTCGGCTTGGCCGGGGCGGGCAGCAGGCCTTCGCGCTGCAGCTTCTTGCGGACGAGCTTGCGGGCACGGCGGACGGCCTCGGCCTTCTCGCGCGCCTTCTTCTCGGAGGGCTTCTCGTAATGGCCGCGGAGCTTCATTTCGCGGAAAATGCCCTCGCGCTGCATCTTCTTCTTGAGAGCGCGGAGAGCCTGATCGACATTGTTGTCGCGAACGAGAACCTGCACGTGAGTGTCCGTCTTTAACGAGTTGATCCAATAATTCGGGCCGGCGACGCCTAAGCGGATCGCACGAAGGTCCGTGCCGATAACAGAATTCAGTTCGGCTGTCCACGGCACGGTATCGCGAAAATGCAGGTGCCGCGCGCTTTTCGGCGGGGCCGACGCGGGTGCTCAGCTGCGATCGGTCCATACGCGCGTGACATGCCCCATCTTGCGACCCGGGCGGGCATCGCGCTTGCCGTAGAGATGCAGGTGCGCGCCAGGCTCGCCGAGGATCTCGCGCCAGCGCAAGGCGGCCTCGCCGATCAGATTCTCCATCTCGATCCGGCCGCGCGAGCCGGGCGAGCCCAGCGGAAAGCCGCAGACGGCCCGAACGTGCTGGTGGAACTGCGAGGTTTCCGCGCCCTCGCTGGTCCAGTGGCCGGAATTGTGGACGCGGGGGGCGATCTCGTTGACGACCACGCGTTCGGCAGCGCCGTCCCCGAGCACGAACATCTCGACCGCGAAGACACCGACATAGCCCAGCGCCTCGCCGATCCGACGGGCGGCATCGATCGCCGTCGCCGCGGCGCCGCGCCCGAGATTCGCCGGTATGCGGGTGAAGGCCAGGATATGATCGCGGTGCTCGTTCTCGCAGACGTCGAAGGCGGCGAAGGCGCCGTCGAGCCCGCGGGCGGCGACGACCGAGACCTCGCGCTCGAACGGCACGTAGCCTTCGAGGATCGCCGGGAAACGGCCGATCGCCTCGTAGGCATCCGCGAGATCCGTGCCGGGGGCGATCTTGATCTGGCCCTTGCCGTCATAGCCGAAGCGGCGGGTCTTGAGGATCGAGGGTCTGCCGAGCGCCGCGACGGCGGCTTCGAGGTCAGCGAGCGAATCGACGGCGCGGAAGGGGGCGACGGCGAGACCCAGGCCGTCGACGAAGCTTTTTTCGCTGAGGCGGTCCTGCGTCACGGCGAGCGCCCGGGCTCCCGGATGCAGCGGTGCGCGCTGGCCGAGGAAGGCGGCGGTCGCCGCCGGCACGTTCTCGAACTCGTAGGTCACGACGTCGACGCCATCGGCGAAGCGCGCCAGCGCCGCTTCGTCCTCATATTCGGCCACCGTGTGGCGCGCGGCGACATCGAAGGCCGGGCTGTCCGGCTCGGGGGCGAAGACATGGCAGCGGATGCCGAGGTCGGCCGCGGCGAGGGCGAGCATGCGGGCGAGCTGGCCGCCGCCGAGAATGCCGAGGACGGCGCCGGGAGCGAGGCCGGTCGGGACGGGCACGCTCATGCTTCGTCCCGGTTCGGACGTTCGGCGATGCCGGCGCTCTGGCGGGCGCGGTACGCGTCGAGGCGCTCGGCCAGCGCCTGATCGGACAAGGCCAGCACGGCGGCCGCGAGCAGGGCGGCGTTGACGGCGCCTGCCCGCCCGATGGCGAGGGTGCCGACCGGGATGCCGGCCGGCATCTGCACGATCGAGAGCAGGCTGTCCTGCCCGGAGAGCGCCTTCGATTCGACGGGGACGCCGAAGACCGGCAGCGGCGTCAGCGAGGCGGTCATGCCCGGCAGGTGGGCGGCCCCGCCGGCGCCGGCGATCACCACCTTGAAGCCCTCGGCCCTGGCGCCCCTGGCGAAGGCGAAGAGCCGCTCCGGCGTGCGGTGGGCCGAGACGATGCGGGCGTCGTAGCGGACGGCCAGCGCGTCGAGCGCCTCGGCGGCGTGGCGCATCGTCGCCCAGTCGGACTGGCTGCCCATGATGATGGCGACGGGGGGGCTGGTCTCGGCCATGGATGCGCTCAGGGCTCCGCTGGGGGAAGCGCGCGATCTAGACCGCCCAATGCCCGATAAGCAAGGGCGAATCGGGGCGACGACGCGGCCGCGCTCAGGCGATGATGTCAGGAGTCAACGCATCTTCGATCTGGGCGATGCGGTCCTTCAGGTAGAGCTTGCGCTTCTTCAGCCGCTGCACCTGGATCTGGTTGATCGAGCCGACCCGCTCGAGCGCGTCGATGGCGCTGTCGAGATCGCGATGCTCCTCGCGCAGCCGCGCGAGCTCCGCGGTGAAGGTCTCGACCTCTTCCGGGCTGAGCTCGAATCCCATGGCCATCTCATCATCGCCGTACTTCGGCGCGACTATGCCTTTGCCGCGGCGCGCACCGCAAGAGAGAGCGTGGGCGCACGCGGCCATGGGAGCCTTCCATTCACGGCTTCCCGAGCATCGCACGGGCAGGATCACAGAATCTCATGAATGCCGTGTGACAGCGCGGGGAAGACGTGAAGCCGGCTTTCTGTCAGATTGAGGTGTCAACCGCTCATCAGGAGGATCCAGATGTCGTTGCAAACCCGTCTTGCCGAACTCGAGCGCAAGCATCGCCAACTCGAAGATGCGCTGGCTCAGGCCATGGCGAGCCCTTCTTCAAGCGATCTCAGCCTCGCCGAGCTGAAGCGGAAGAAGTTGCAACTGAAGGATGAGATCGAGCGAGTCCGGCAGACCATGCCGGCGCCGACCTTGCACTGAGACGAGACGAGCGCCGACCCGTGGCGCAGCATTGGATGCGGTATCGAGCCGGCCCCGAAGGGCCGGCTCTTTTTGTTCGGCGCCGGCCTGGGGTCATGGAACATTTGCGCGGCCATGCCGTTGTTGCGGGGCGCTTCAGCACGGGAGGGCGAACATGGGCATCATCTGGACGATCATCATCGGCTTCATCGCAGGGGTCATCGCCAAGTTCATCACGCCAGGGTCGAACGAGCCGTCCGGCTTCGTCCTGACGACGATCCTCGGCATCATCGGCGCCTTCGTGGCGACCTATCTCGGGCAATCGCTCGGGTGGTACGGACCCGGTCAGGGCGCAGGGCTGATCGGCGCGGTCGTCGGCGCGGTCATCGTGCTGCTGGTCTGGGCGATGATCAGCGGGCGTCGCAGCTCCGTCTGACGCGGGCGCACGTTGGCGATTTCCGACGCGATGGCCCCGGCATCGGGCCGTCGCATTTTTGACATGCGAACCGGTGTTGATTTCGTCCCAGCGGCATGTGGGCCGTCCACGAAAAAGGAGTGCCTGTCGTGAGCAACAATGACAACAGCAGCGGCTTTCCGTCGATGACCGCCCTGCTCGGCCTGCTCGCCGTCGCCGGCTATCAGCACCGCGACCAGATCGCGGACTGGTTCCGCAACAACCTCGGCGGTGGGCAGGGTGCGCCGGACGCCGGCCAGCCCGCGGCCGTCCCCGCCCAGCAGCAGCAGGCCGGAGGCGGGCTCCTCGGAAGCCTCGGCGGCCTGCTCGGCGCCGGCGGGGCGGGAGCGATCCTGAACAGCGGCCTCGGCGAGCTGGTGGACCGCTTCAACCAGTCGGGCCAGGGCGACAAGGCCAATTCCTGGGTGGGGAGCGGCCCCAATCAGGATGTCGCGCCCGGCGAACTGGAACAGGCACTCGGCCCCGAGGTTCTGGACGCCATCGCGCGCCAGACGGGGCTGTCCCGCGAGGACCTGCTGGCGCGGCTCTCCAAGGTGTTGCCCGATGCCGTCGACCGCTACACGCCGGGCGGCAACCTCAGCAGCGCGCGGGGCTGACCGCCTTCGCGGGTCGCTGTCCTCGATGGCACGAGCTAGAGAGCCCGCGCCATCTCGCGCAGGCGGAACTTCTGGATCTTGCCGGTCGAGGTCTTGGGAATCTCGGTGAAGATCACGGTTCGCGGGCATTTGAACGACGCCAGATGCTCCTTGCACCAGGCGATGAGCTCGGCCTCCGTCGCGGCCTTGCCGGGTTTCAGCTCGACGAAGGCGCAGGGCGTCTCGCCCCATTTCTCGTCCGGCCGCGCGACCACGGCGGCGGCCTGCACGGCCTGGTGCTTGTAGAGCGCGTCCTCGACCTCGATGGACGAGATGTTCTCGCCGCCGGAGATGATGATGTCCTTCGAGCGGTCCTTGAGCTGGATATAGCCGTCCGGATAACGCACGCCGAGGTCGCCGGTGTGGAACCAGCCGCCGGCGAAGGCAGCGCCCGTCGATTTCGGGTTCCTGAGATAGCCCTTCATCACGACATTGCCGCGCATCATCACCTCGCCGAGCGTCTGCCCATCGTTGGGAACGGGCTGCATCGTCTCGGGGTCGAGCACGTCGAGCCCCTCGAGCGCCGGGTAACGCACGCCCTGGCGCGCTTTCCTGGCAGCCTGCTCCGCAGGGGGGAGCGCGTCCCAGTCGTCGTTCCATTCATTGACCACGGCGGGGCCGTAGCATTCGGTCAGGCCATAGAGATGGGTGACCTCGAAGCCGGCCTGCTTCATCCCGGCGAGCACGGCTTCCGGAGGCGGGGCTGCGGCGGTGAAGAAGGAGACGGTCTGCGGGAATTCGCGACGCTCCCCGGCAGGGGCATTGAGGAGCGTCGACATCACGATCGGCGCGCCGCAGAGATGGGTGACGCCATGGTCGGCGAGCGCGTCGTACATCGCCTTGGCCCGGACCTGTCTCAGGCAGACATGGGTGCCGGCGACGATCGAGATCGTCCAGGGGAAGCACCAGCCGTTGCAGTGGAACATCGGCAGCGTCCAGAGATAGACCGGATGACGGCCGAGATGGCCGGTGATGACGTTGGAGGTGGCGAGCAGGTTCGCGCCGCGGTGGTGATAGACCACGCCCTTGGGATCGCCGGTGGTGCCGGAGGTATAGTTCAGCGCGATCGCGTCCCATTCGTCACCGGGCATCTGCCAGTCAAAGCCGGGATCGCCGCTCGCGACGAAGTCCTCGTACTCGATCGTGCCCAGCCGCTCGCCGGGCCCGTCATAGACCGGGTCGTCATAGTCGATCACCAGCGGCTTCGCCTTGCAAAGCGCTAGCGCCTCCGTGATCGTCTTCGAGAACTCCCGGTCGGTGATCAGCACCTTGGCGTCGCCATGGTCGAGCGAGAAGGCGATGATCGCGGCGTCGAGGCGCGTGTTCAGCGTGTTCAGGACTGCGCCGGCCATCGGCACGCCATAGTGGCATTCGAGCATTGCCGGGGTGTTCGGCAGCATCGCGGCGACGGTGTCGTTCTTGCCGATGCCATGCTTCGCCAATGCCGAGGCGAGGCGGCGGGCGCGGGCATAGAACTCGGCATAGGAGCGCCGCAGCGGGCCGTGGACGATCGCGGTGTGGTTCGGAAAGACGGCCGCGGCGCGCTCGAGGAAAGGCAGCGGTGTCAGCGGCTGATGGTTGGCCGGGTTGCGATCGAGGTCGGTATCGTAAGCCGAGCGGGTCATGGCTGCGCCTTCTGCCGGAACTCAGCGCAGCCTTAGCGGCCGGCGCCTCCGGCGGTAATCCATCCTTTTTTCCGATGCGGCGCAATCGCGCGGGGGCTCAGCCGAGGATGTGCAACCCGTGCAGGCCGTCGAGTACGAGCTTCGCCCCGACCAGCAGGAGCAACCAGTAGATATAGGTATAGAAGCGCTCGGCCGGGACGCGCCGGACGAGCCAGACGCCGGCGAAGGTCGCCGCGACGGCGACCGGCAGCAGCGCGGCGGAGGCGGTCAGGTTCTGGATGCTGAACTGGCCGAGCGCGACATAGGGGATGACCTTCACCAGGTTCATCGCGGCGAAGAAGATCGCGCCGGTGCCGACGAAGACGGCCGGCGGCAGCTTTTGCGGCATGACGTAGATCTGGAAGGGCGGTCCGCCGGCATGGGCGATCATGCTGGTGAAGCCGCAGACGACCCCCCAGACGCTGCCCGCGCCCCAGCGGGCCTTGGTGGCGACGGTCGCGCTCCTGTTGCCGCCCAGCATGCGGCGCAGCGCAAAGCCGATCGAGATGATGCCGACGGCAAGCCCGACCGCGGCATCCGAGACCTTCGCGGCCAGGAGGTAGCCCGCCAGCACGCCGACGAATGCGCCGGGCGCCAGCGTCGCGAGGTTGCGAAGGTCGAATTCGCGGCGATAGGACCAGACCGTCACCACATCCTGGGAGATGAGGAGCGGCAGCATGATCGCGGCCGCCGTCACCGGCGAGACGACCAGCGCCATCAA
The DNA here is from genome assembly GCF_001898115.1 of Allobosea sp. 67-29. Lineage (GTDB taxonomy): Bacteria > Pseudomonadota > Alphaproteobacteria > Rhizobiales > Beijerinckiaceae > Allobosea. Next base: position 67,476 of record NZ_MKSQ01000029.1, read on the forward strand.
CGGCAGCGAGAGCAGGCCCAGGCCCGCGAAGCCGCCCTTCGACAGCCCCATCAGGATGACGGCCGGCACCATGGCGGCGAAGAAGGCGGTGTCGAAGGTCATCGAGGACGGATCCTGCGAGCAGGGCGATGGGCGAAAGTCTGAGACGGCGATGCTTGCGCCAGGCGGGCGGAATGCGCAGGGTTCCCGGCAAAACCGCCACGCGAAACCGCCGGCCCGCCCGCGAGGCTTAGGGCGAAACCCGGCGAAGAGGAACACTTCCGATGAATGTCCCGCATGCGGCCTCCGCGCGCCCATCCTCGGCCTATCGCGAAACCTATGCGCGCTGGCAGGCCGATCCGGACGCCTACTGGCTCGATATCGCGAAGGGCATCGACTGGATCCGGCCGCCGGAGCGGGCCTTCGATCCGAAGGCCGGCGTCTATGGCCGCTGGTTCCCGGACGCGACCTGCAACACCTGCTTCAATGCGCTCGACCGGCATGTTCGCGACGGGCGCGGCGACCAGGTCGCGCTGATCTATGACAGCCCGGTCACGGGGGCGAAGGCGCGCTATACCTACGCCCAAATGCTCGACGAAGTCGCGACGCTGGCGGCCGTGCTGCAGGAGCTCGGCGTCGGCAAGGGCGATCGCGTCATCATCTACATGCCGATGGTGCCGGAGGCGGTCTTCGCCATGCTGGCCTGCGCGCGCATCGGCGCGGTGCATTCGGTGGTGTTCGGCGGCTTCGCGGCGAAGGAACTGGCGACCCGCATCGACGATGCCGAGCCGAAGGTGGTTCTGACCGCCACCTGCGGCATCGAGCCGACCCGCGTGGTCGAGTACAAGCCGCTGCTCGACGGCGCGATCGAGATGGCGAGGCACAAGCCCGAGACCTGCGTCGTGCTGCAGCGGCCGCAGGCCGAGGCCTCGATGCACGCCACGCGCGACAGGAACTGGCGCACGCTGGTGGCCGCCGCGAAGGCGGCCGGGCGCAGGGCGGATTGCGTCGAGGTCGCCGCGACCGATCCCCTCTACGTCCTCTATACCTCCGGCACGACGGGGCGCCCGAAAGGCGTGGTCCGCGACCATGGCGGGCACATGGTCGTGCTGAAAGCGACGATGGACCAGCTCTTCGGCGTCGGTCCCGGCGAGGTGATGTTCACCGCCTCCGACATCGGCTGGGTCGTCGGCCACAGCTATATCGTCTATGCGCCGCTGATCCAGGGCGCGACCAGCGTGCTCTATGAGGGCAAGCCGGTCGGCACGCCCGATCCGGGGGCGTTCTGGCGCGTCATCGCCGAGCATGGCGTCAAGGTGCTGTTCACGGCGCCGACCGCGTTCCGGGCGATCCGGAAGGAGGATCCCGAGGGCAGCCATCTCGCCGGCCACGATCTCTCGCGCTTCAAGGCCCTGTTCCTGGCCGGCGAGCGGGCCGATCCCGAAACCCTGAAATGGGCCGAAGCCCTGCTCGAGGTGCCGGTGATCGACCATTGGTGGCAGACCGAGAGCGGCTCGCCGATCGTCGGCAACCCGCTTGGCCTCGGGCTGCTGCCGATCAAGCACGGCTCGCCGACGGTGCCGCTGCCGGGGTGGGACGTGCAGTGCCTCGACGAGGGCGGGCAGCCGGTCGAGCCCGGCAAGATGGGCGCGATCGTTCTGAAGCTGCCGCTGCCACCCGGCGCGCTGCCGACGCTGTGGCAGGATGATGCGCGCTTCGAGGAAGCCTATCTCGCGACCTATCCGGGCTACTACAACACCTCGGATGCCGGCTTCATCGACGAGGACGGCTACGTCTTTATCATGGGCCGCACCGACGACATCATCAACGTCGCCGGGCATCGGCTCTCGACCGGCGGGATGGAAGAGGTTCTCGCCGCCCATCCGGCCGTGGCGGAGTGCGCGGTCGTCGGCATCCGGGACGCACTCAAGGGCGAACAGCCCTGCGGCTTCGTGGTGCTGAAGGCCGGCGTCAGCCAGCCGCCCGAGCAGGTCGAGCGCGAGCTCGTCGCACTGGTGCGCGATCGCATCGGACCGGTAGCCGCCTTCAAGCTGGCGGTGACGGTCGCGCGGCTGCCGAAGACGCGCTCCGGCAAGATCCTCCGGGCGACGATGAAGAAGATCGCCGACGGCGAGGACTACGCGATGCCGGCGACTATCGAGGACGCCGGCGTGCTGGGCGAGATCGGCAATGCGCTGAAGGGCAGGGGGATCGGGTAGCGCACCCTGCCTGTCCGGTCATGCCCGCCCTGTGGCGAGCATCCAGGTCCCGAGCAGGACCTTCGACCGGCGAAGACGCCGGAGAGGCGGGACGAGCCCGACGGTGACGATCCGAGCCGGGCTCAGCCCTCGTCGTCCTCGTCGGCCGGGCGCTTGAGCTGCTTCAGCTTGGCGAAGACGGAATCGACGTCGATCGCCGGCTCTTCCTCGCGCTTCGGCCGGCTCATGTCGGCGAAGGGCTGGGTCTCGCTGTGAGCGGGCGCCGGAGCGGTGGTCTCTTCCGCGGGAAGCAGGGTCGAACCAGCTTCGGCCAGAGCGGCCGGACGGTCCTTGGCGGCGCGGGCGACTTCGAAATCCAGGTCGATCTGCGAGCACAGGCCGAGGCTGACGGGGTCGATCGGCGTGAGCTGCTGGGCGTTCCAGTGGGTCCGGTCGCGGATCTGCGCGATGGTCGACTTGGTCGTGCCGATCAGGCGGATGATCTGCGCGTCCTTGAGCTCGGGATGGTTGCGCAGCAGCCAGAGGATCGCGTTCGGGCGGTCCTGGCGCTTGGAGACCGGGGTATAGCGCGGCCCCTTGGTGCGCTTGATCTCCGGAACCTTCACCTTGCGCTCGGCAAGGCGCAGGTGATGGTTCGGGTTGTTGGCGGCGCGCTCCAGCTCCTCACGGGTGAGCTGGCCCGAGGTGATCGGGTCGAGGCCCTTGATGCCGGCCGCCACCTCGCCATCGGCGATGCCGCGCACTTCGAGCGGGTGCAGCTTGCAGAACTCTGCGATCTGCTCGAAGGTCAGCGAGGTGTTCTCGACCAGCCAGACTGCGGTGGCCTTGGGCATCAGCGGGGTTTGTGACACGGGCGTCTCCTGAAATGCCCCGGCGCCTTCGCAAGGCTCGGCAGGGCTTCGATCGCGGACAATAGCTCTCATGCGCCGACCGGCCTCCCCGGCCGGCCATCCAAATCATCGACGATGAGCAGGATGGCGCGCCTTATAGGCGAGGGCGAGGCGGGTGTCCACGAAAAGCGTGAGGCCTGGACGGTCTAGACCGTCAGCACGATCTTGCCGATATGGCTGCTCGACTCCATCAGCCGGTGGGCCTCGGCTGCCTCCGCCAGCGGGAAGGTCGCGTTGATCAGCGGCTTGCAGCGCCCGGCCTCGAGCAGCGGCCAGACCCTTGCCTGCAGTTCCGCGGCGATGGCCGCCTTTTCCGCGACGGTGCGGGGGCGCAGCGTCGAGCCGGTGTGGACGAGGCGCTTCAGCATCAGCCGGCTGAAATTGACCGTCGCCTTGGGGCCGTTGAGGAAGGCGATCTGGACGATGCGGCCCTGGTCAGCGGCGGTCTCGTAATTGCGGTCGATATAGTCGCCTCCGACCATGTCGAGGATCAGGTCGACGCCCTTTCCATCCGTGGCCGCCTTCGCCGCCGCGACGAAGTCATCCGTGCGGTAGTTGATGGCATGGTCGGCGCCGAGGTCGCGGCAGGCCCGACATTTCTCATCCGAGCCGGCCGTGGCCAGCACGGTCGCGCCGAAAGCCTTGGCGAGCTGGATCGCGGTGGTGCCGATGCCGGAAGAGCCGCCATGAACCAGAAAGCTCTCGCCGGCCTGCAGCCGTCCGCGCTGGAAGACGTTGGTCCAGACGGTGAAGAAGGTCTCGGGGATGGCACCGGCCTCGGTCAGCGAAAGCCCGGCCGGCGCGGGCAAGGCATTGCTTTCGTGCACCACGGCATATTCGGCGTAGCCGCCCCCGGCGACGAGGCCGCAGACCCTGTCCCCCAGCGCGAAGCGGCCGGCGCCATCGCCTCGCGCAACCACGGTGCCGGCGATCTCGAGGCCGGGAATGTCCGAGGCGCCGGGCGGCGGGTTGTAGCCTCCCTGCCGCTGCAGCACGTCGGGCCGGTTGACCCCGGCGGCCGCGACCGCGACCAGGATCTCGCCCGCACCGGGTTGCGGCACCGGGCGAGTCTGCGGCTTCAGCACCTCCGGCCCGCCGGGAGTGGCGATGCCGATCGCGATCATCGTCTGGGGAATGTCGGTCATGATCTCTCCTGCGAGATGTTGCGGCGCAGCTTGGCTAGGCCGGTCGGAGATGTTTAGCCTGCCGCGCCGTGTTTGATGAGAGCGAGGCTGCGATGTCGCTATTCCCGGAGGATGACCGCCCGAAGCCGAAGACCGTCCACGAGATCGGGCAGGATCTGTCGATGCTGTCGCTGGAGGAGATCGAGGTACGGATCGCCGCGCTGAAGGCCGAGATCGAACGGCTCGTCGAGGCGCGGGCGGGAAAGAGTGCCTCGCGCGCCGCAGCAGATGCCTTTTTTCGGCGGCCGGCCTGAAAAGACGCGTGCGAGCGCGCCCCCGTTAAGAGGTCGTTAAAGATTCCAAAGTATGAATCTGACCATCCAGTTTGTCTGGATGTCGAGTGGCTCCTGCCTACTCTGTTTGACGCCTCCCTGTTGACCTTCACGAGCCGCCTTTGGCGGCTCTTTTTTTGTTCCGGGCTTCATGCCTCGGGAGAGAGCGTCGGCAGGCCGCCTTGTTCTCGCCACAGGGTTCGTAGCTCCGTTAAGGTTAACGACATGCTACCGGCGCCCGACATCGTTAACGGCGCTATCCTTGCGACGTCGGAGGCATAGTCAGCGTGGCGTTCCAGACGCGCACGCGATTGTGCCGATGGGAGACACCGCATGAACGATGCCCAGTTGCTCGAGCCGCCGTCGCAGGAGGGAGCCATCTCCTTCGCCCGCGGCTTCGTTCGCTCGGAGGCCTTCATGACGCTGTTCCGCGAAGGGATGGGGCTGGTCGAGGAGACGGCCGGATATCTCGACGGCGAGGGCCGCAAGGAATCGGCGGCGCTGCCCCGCGAGGTCGCGCTGACCTACGCCACGGAGAGCATGCGCCTGACGACGCGGCTGATGCAGATCGCTTCCTGGCTGCTGGTCCAGCGCGCCGTGGCCGAAGGGGAGATGACAGCCGAGCAGGCGCGCGCCGAGCATAGCAAGGTCAAGATCGGCGACCCGATGATCCCGCCGGCCGAGCACATCGTCGCCCGGCTGCCTGAGCGACTGCGCCGGCTGATGGAGCATTCGCAGCGGCTGCAGGCCCGCATCCGCCATCTCGAGGAGCAGATGTCGGGCAGCGCGCCGCTGCCGGCTAAGGCGAACCCGGTGCAGGACCAGCTTGCCAGCCTGCAGGCCCGGCTGGGATTGCGGAGCTAAGGCAGGGTCCGGGCCATCATGGCCGGGCCTGCCCCGAGCATCGCAGGCCGGAAAGGCGCGCTTTCAGGGCGCGCTTCTCGGATCTGCCCTTCGCTCCGCCCGCGCGTGACGGTGGCACCGAAACAAAAAACCCGGCCGCGAGGCCGGGTTCTTCGTTTCTCGGGAGGAAGCGGCCTGGCGGCCGCCTCGACTCACTTCTTGCCGATCGCACCCAGGCCGCCGAAGCGCGAGTTGAAGCGCGAGACGCGGCCGCCGCGGTCCAGCATATGCTGCGTGCCGCCGGTCCAGGCCGGATGGGTCTTGGGGTCGATGTCGAGGTTCAGCGTGTCGCCTTCCTTGCCGTAGGTCGAACGCGTCAGGTACTCGGTGCCATCGGTCATGACGACCTTGATGGTGTGGTAGTCGGGGTGGATGCCGGTCTTGGCCATGGCGAAATCCTCGAAACTCGAAAAAACGGGCGCATCGACAAGCAGGCGAGCCTGCCCGGCCCGTCGAAAGAATTCGGATGAGCCTGTCGTGAAGTCGCGTGCACATATCGCAGACGCGGGCGCAGCGCAAGTTCGGCTCGCAGCGGAGGTGCCTGCGGCGATGCGGCATTTGCCAAGCCTCGCCCGATCGGCTTTCACCGCTGCCGAAGATTGCTATCCTTCCAAAGACGCGCCTGCAGCGGCGCGGTCGCAGCAGGAGTTCCAGCGCGTGGCCGAAACCGAGGACAAAACCAGCAAGGCACGGCCCGATCTCCGTTCGCTCGCCACCTTCTGGCCGTATGCCCGGGCGCAGAAGCGGCGGATCGCCGCGGCGCTGGTCGCGCTCGTCGTCGCCTCCCTGTCGACGCTGGTGCTGCCGGTCGCGGTCCGTCGCGTGATCGATGTCGGCTTCGCGGGCGGCGAGCGGCAGCTTGCGAACAGCTATTTCATCCTGCTGATCGGGGTGGTCGCAGTGCTGGCGCTGGCAAGCTCGGCGCGGTTCTACCTGGTGATGACGGTCGGCGAGCGCATCGTGGCCTCGCTGCGCGCGGACGTCTTCCGGCACCTCACGCGGCTCGAGCCTGCCTTCTTCGATTCCAGCAAGGCAGGCGACCTGGTGTCGCGCCTCACTGCCGATACCACGCAGATCAAGTCGACCTTCGCCTCGACCGCCTCCATCGCGCTGCGCAATGCGATTATGGCATTGGGCGCTCTGGGCCTGATGGTGGCGACGAGCCCGCGGCTCTCCGCCATCGTCATCGGCGTGATCCCGCTGATCGTCATTCCGCTCGTGATGTCGGGCCGCTCGGTCAGGCGGCGGGCGCGGGCTGCCCAGGACCGCCTCGCCGAGGCTTCCGCCTTCGCCGCGGAGGCGGTCGGCGCCATCCGCACCATGCAGTCCTTCGGTGCCGCTCCGCAGACGGCTGCGCGGTTCGAGGCGGCGTCCGACGAGGCCTATGGCGCCTCACGGGAGGCGACGGCCTCGCGGGCGCTGCTTTCGGGCGTGGCGATCTTCCTCGTCTCGGCCAGCGTCGTCTGGGTGCTGTGGACGGGGGCGACGGAGGTCTTCGACGGCCGCATGACCGGTGGGCGGCTGTCGCAGTTCATCCTCTATGCGGTGCTGGCGGCAAGCTCGCTCGGCCAGCTCTCGGAGGTCTACGGCGATATCAGCGCCGCGGCCGGCGCCTCGGGCCGGCTTGGCGAAATCCTGGCGCTGAGGCCCGCCATCGCCGCCCCGCCGCATCCGAAGCCGATGCCGCAGCCTTCGCTGGGAGAGCTTGCTTTCGAGGACGTCTCCTTCAGCTATCCCGGGCGCGAGACCTCGGCGTTGCATCATCTGAGCTTCGCCGTCCGGCCCGGCGAGCGGATCGCCCTGGTCGGTCCCTCGGGAGCGGGCAAGAGCACCGTGCTGCAGCTGGCGCTACGCTTCTACGATCCGCAGGGCGGGCGGGTGATGGTCGATGGCGTCGCCGGGCCGGAGGCCGATCCGGCGGCGTGGCGGGAGCGCTTCGCGCTGGTGCCGCAGGAGCCGACGGTCTTCGGTGTCTCGGTTCGGGACAACATCGCCTATGGCCGGCCCGAGGCGACGCAGGCGGAGGTCGAGGACGCCGCGCGGCTTGCGGCGGCCGACACGTTCATCCGAGAGCTGCCGCAAGGCTACGACACCATCGTCGGAGAGCGCGGCGTCACGCTTTCCGGCGGCCAGCGCCAGCGGCTCGCCATCGCGCGCGCCGTGCTGAAGGACGCGCCGATCCTGTTGCTCGACGAGGCGACGAGCGCGCTCGATTCCGAAAGCGAGCGGGCGGTGCAGGACGCGCTCGACCGGCTGATGCAGGGGCGCACCACGCTGGTCGTCGCGCACCGGCTGGCGACCATCCTCTCTGCCGACCGCATCCTGGTCATGGAGGAGGGGCGCATCGTCGAGCAGGGGACCCATGCCGAGCTCAAGGCGCGCGGCGGGCTCTATGCGCGGCTGGCGGCGCTGCAGTTCGGGCTGGAAGCGGCGTAGGGCCTCGTCGGGGCCGCGACGTCGTTCGCAAGCGAAGCGCCGATCCAAGCGTGGCGGCGCCCGTTTCCGTCGCCTCAGCGCGGCGGCAGCGCGGCGTAGTAGGCGGCGAGCGCCGCGATCTCCTGCACCGACATCGCGCGCGCCATGTAGCGCATTTCCTTATGCTGGCGCTTGCCGGAGCGGAACGCCATCATCTGGTTGAAGAGGTAGCGCTCGTTCTGCCCGGCGAGGTGCGGCACCTCGGTATCGCGCGCAATGCCGTCGAGACCGTGGCAGGCGCCGCATTGCTCCACGCTGCTGCCGCGCGGCTCGGCCAGCGCCGGCTGCGTCGCGGCCAGCGCCCAGGCAGCGAGCAGAGGCGCGACGGCCAGCCGGCGAACCATGGCGTCAGCGCTCCGTGATCTTGAATTCGATGCGCCGGTTGCGCCGGTGCGCCTCGTCGGTGTTGGCGACGTCGAGCGGCTGGTATTCGCCGAAGCCCGTCGCGGCGACGCGGTCGGTCGGCAGGCCGCGCGAGATCAGGTATTCGACGACGGCGATCGCACGGGCCGAGGAGAGATACCAGTTCGATGGGAACTGCGCGGTCTTGATCGGGCGGTTGTCGGTGTGACCGTCGACGCGCAGGATCCAGGGCAGGTCCGGCGGCATTTCCTTGGCGAGATCGAGCAGGACGGTGGCGAACTTGTCGAGCTCGGCCTGGCCCTCGGGCTTCAGCACCGCCTGGCCGGCATCGAAGAAGATCTCGGACTGGAAGACGAAACGGTCACCGACCGTGCGAATGTCGGGCCGCGTGCCGAGCACCTGGCGCAGGCGCCCGAAGAAGTCGGAGCGGTAGCGCGCCAATTCCTGCACCCGCTGCGCCAGCGCGACGTTGAGGCGCGAGCCGAGATCGGCGATGCGGGCCTGGGACTCCTTGTCCTTGGCTTCGGAGGCGGCCAGCGCCTCCTCGAGCGCCGCGAGCTGCCGGCGCATCGCGGTGATCTGCTGGTTGACCAGGTCGACGGTCGCCTGGGCGCGCGCCGAAAGCTGCTTCTCGCTCTCCAGCGCCTTCTGCGTCTCGGCGAGCTGGGCGCCGGCATTGCCGCTTTGCTGGCCGTCGAGCAGGCCCTGAAGCCTGCTGCGCTCGCCCTGGGACTGGGCGAGCGTCGACTGCATGAGCTGCAGGCTTTCCTGCGCCTGCCGGTTGGAGGAGCGCTCCAGCGCGAGCAGGTCGGTCAGTTCCGAGATCTGCCTGTTCAGCCGTTCCAGCGCGGTATCCTTGCCGGTGATCTCCTGCGACAGGAAGAACTGGCCGAGCACGAAGACCGTCAGCAGGAAGACGATGCCGATCAGCATCGTCGAGAGCGCGTCGACGAAGCCGGGCCAGAAATTCACGTCCTCGCGGCGGTGGGCGCGGGAAAGGGCCATCGTCAGGTTCCTGCCGTCGGGGGCCTGCGGTCGGGCATCATGGCTCGGTGATCTGGTCGGCGGTGAGGCGCTCGATCAGTCGCTTCAACTCCTTCTCGCGGGAGGCCTGAGCCTCGACCCAGTCGCGGATCATCTGCTGCTCGGCCCGCATGTGCTGGACGAGACCCTGGATGCCCTCGGCGAGATTGGCCAGCGCCTGGGTCGCGGCGCGGTTGTTGGCGGTGCCGTCGACCATCGCCGCGCTCAGCGCGTCGAACCGCTCCGAGAGAGGGTTTCCGCCGGGCTGCAGCGGTGCCAGCCCGGGCAGGGCGGTGCGGCTGCCGAGCCAGCTTTCGACCTCGTTGCGGAAGCGGCGCTGCGCCTGCGCGACCTGCAGGTCGAGAAAGCCGAGAATCAGGGAGCCGGCGATGCCGAAGAGCGAGGACGAGAAGGACAGGCCCATGCCGGCGAGCGGCGCCGAGAGCCCGGCCTTGAGATCGTCGAACAGCACGCCGGCTTCCGCCCCGGTGCGCAGCGAGTTGATGACCCCGCCGACGGAGCCGACCGTTTCGAGCAGCCCCCAGAAGGTGCCGAGCAGGCCGAGGAAGACGAGCAGCCCGGCGAGGTAGCGCAGCACCTCGCGGCCGTCGTCGAGCCTGACCGCGATCGATTCGACGATCGTGCTGGCCTGGGACGGCGCCAGCGTGCCCTCATCGAGCGCCGGCAGGACCGAGCCGAGCGGCGCGATCACCTCGCCCCGGCGGATGTCGGCATGGCGCGGCGCGGCGGCCAGCCGGGTCGCGGCGCGCGCCTCGCTGGAGAGGCGCCAGAGCTCGCGCAGGGCGACGAGCACGCCGACGAGCAAAGCACCGGCGATGAGCCCGTTCAGCCCGGGATTGGTCATGAAGGCCTTGATCAGGCCCTGCTGCAGGATGAAGCCGAGGAAGCCGATCAGCGCCAGGAAGACCAGCGCGCGGACGACATAGCGGAGAGGCCGGGAGAAGCGGGTGTCCTCTCGCGGGGGGGCGGCCGCGATCTCGTCGGCCGCCAGATCCTCATTCGCCATGCTTCGTCTTCCGTTCGCCTCGGATCGCGCCGCAGACTGTCGCCTTCCCGAAGGCCGGGATCAAGGGCGAATGCGCGGGGCCGCTTATGCGGCCGCCGTCTTCAGCGCCGCGCGCAGGGCCTGCTCGCAAGCCTCGTTGCCGCAGATCACGTCCTTCGCGCCGGTGACGGGCTTGCCGTCGAGCGTGCCGAAGGTGCCGCCGGCTTCGCGGATCAGCACGCTGCCGGCGGCGAAGTCCCAGGTGTTGAGCCCGCGCTCCCAATAGCCGTCGAGGCGGCCGGCGGCGACATAGGCGATGTCGAGCGCGGCCGAGCCCATGCGGCGGACATTGGCGAAGCGCGGCATCACCGCGGCGAGCTCGCGCAGGAACAGGCCGTGCCCGCCCTTGCCGATATGGGGAATGCCGGTGCCGACCAGCATCTCGGCCGGCTCGCGGCGGCCGGAGACGCGCAGGCGCCGGTTGTTGACATAGGCGCCCTTGCCCTTCTCCGCCATGAACATCTCGTCCTTGGCGGCGTCGTAGACCACGCCGGCGATGAACTGGTTGTCGCGCTCCAGGGCGAGCGAGATGTTCCAGTGCGGAATGCCGCGCAGGAAGTTGTGGGTGCCGTCGAGCGGGTCGATATGCCAGCGGTTGCTCTCGTCGGTGCCGTGGACGACGCCGCTCTCCTCCATGACGAAGCCGTAGCCGGGGCGGGCCTTCTCCAGCGACTCGCGCAGGATCTGCTCGGCCTTGTGATCGGCCTTGGAGACGAAGTCGCCGGGCCCCTTGGCGAGGACCTGCAGGTTTTCGACCTCGCCGAAGTCGCGCTTCAGCGAGCGGGACGCCTTCATCACGGCGTCGGTCATCACGGTCATCAGCGGGGAGCGGATCATTCTTACCTCTTGCGCGCCCGCGGGCGCGGTGAGCCTGCGGCGGCGGAGCGCGCGGCGAAAATAGCGAGCCGTCACTTGCGCGGCTCTTAGGGCGCCGTCAAGACGAAGCTGTTGATGCGGGAGGCCGCCATGCGGGCGGCGCGGGCTTTCTGCTCGGGGTTGAGCCGGTCGAACAGCTCGTCCAGCGCCGCGTCCTTCAAGCCCTGGGAGCGTGCGGCGAGGTGCCAGGCGGCGGCCTCGATCGTATCCGGCGCGATGCCAAGGCCGAACTGGTAGAGCTTGGCGAGACGGTTCTGCGCGATGGCGTTGCCCTGATAGGCAGCGCGCAGGAACAGCTTTCCGGCGGCGACCTCGTCCTTCGCCACGCCGGTGCCGTTGAACAGCATGATCGCGTACTCGACTTCGGCCGGGACATTGCCGGCCGCCGCGGCCTTCCCCATCCAGCGCGCGGCCGCCTCGTCCGATTGCGGCATGCCGCGCCCCTGCTTGGCAAGGACGCCCAGCGCCTGCATGGCATCGGCGATCTGCGCCCTGGCAGCGATCTCCAGACAGGCGACGGCGCGCCTGTCATCGGCCTCCTTGCCGGTCGCGAGCAAGGCGAGCGCGAGATTGTAGTTGGCCAGCGGATGGCCGGCCGCGGCGGCCTTCTCCAGCAATTGCCCGGCCCGGACCGCGTCGGGCTTGCCGCTGCTCGGATCGAGGAGTTCGGTCGCCAGCGCGAAGGTGGCGTTGACGTCGCCGCGCGCATCCGCCTGCTCGTACCATTCGGTCGCGGCCTTCTGATCGGGCGCCACGCCCAGGCCCTGGCGATAGATCTCGCCGAGCAGGGTCATCGCTGCCGCGTCGCCGTGGTCCGCCTCCACGCGCTTCAGCGCCTCGACCTGGGCACGCTTGTAATGTCCCGCCTGATAGGCGCCGTAGGCGAGGTCCTCGAAGGTCTGCGCGGCGCCCGCCGGCAGGGCCGGGAGGAGCAACGCTGCCAGCAGGGCGCCGCGGCGCAGCCCCCTCATCGCGCCGCCTTCCGCGCCGCGCAGGCCGACATGGCCGCGTTCGCCGTCTCGACGAGGGTGCGGATGTCCTGCCCCTCGGCAAAGGCCCAGGGCCCGAGCGCGACGAATTCGGCGCCGGTTTCGACCAGCGGCTCGATCGCCTCGGCGTTCGGCGCATAGGCGACGCAGGGCGTCTCGAAGATCTCGGCCCACCAGCCGGCCCGCTCGATGACGGCCGGCAGGGGCGGCATGCTGCCGTCCGCCCGCGGCTCGCCGAACATCACGTAGTCGACGCCGGCTTCGCCGACATCCATCGCGTCATGCCGGGCCTTGAGGCCGCCGGCGCCGATGATCCGTTCGCTCTTCAGGCTGGAGCGGGCCTCCGCGACCGCCTGCGGGCCGCCGGTGAGGTGAACGCCGTCGGCGCCGCCACGGCTGGCGACCAATGCGTTGTCCTCGACGATGAGGGCGACGTTGTTGCCCTGAACGGGGCCGGCGAGGCGCTTCACGCGCTCGATCCGGCTGCGGTCGTCGCCGGGCGCGAGCCTGATCAGGATCGCCGCGACGTCGCCGCCAGCCATCGCCTGCATCAGGCGAAAGGCCATGGCATCGGCGTCATCGACCGGCGGGGTGACGAGCATCAGGCGGGTGGGGGAGGAGTGCGTGGTCATGATCGGCTGCGCAAACGGCCCGCAGCGAAGTCCAATGTCAAGACCGCAAGCCCGGCAATCAGGCTCCAGAAGGCCGAGCCGATGCCGAAAAGGGAAAGACTCGAGGCGGCGACCGCGAAGGCGACGGCCGCGGCGAGCTCCCGGTCGGAGGACATGGCCTGTCCGAGCGCGCCCGTGAAGGAGCCCGCGAGGCCGAGGCCCGCGACCGCCACGATCAGCGCCTTCGGCAGCGCCAGCAGCAGCGCGATGAGCAGGCCGGTGCAACCGGCGACGACGAGATAGGCGAAGCCGTAGATCACGCCGGCCTTCCAGCGCTGGCCGGGATCGGGATGGGTGTCGGGGCCGGTGCAGATCGAGGCGCTGATCGCCGCCAGATTGGACATGTGTGCGCCGAACGGAGCGGTGAGCAGGGAAACCAGGCCGGTGGCGAACAGGGCCGGCGCGGTCGGAGGGTTGTAGCCGGCAGCGCGCAGCACGGCGAAGCCGGGAAGGTTCTGTGCCGCCATGGTCACGAGGTAGAGGGGAATGCCGATGCCGAACATGGCGCCAATATCGAAGCGGGGCGTGACGATTTCGAGGCCGGTCAGCGCGAGCGGCCCGACGGGCCAATGGGCAAGTCCGCCGGCGAAGCTGATGGCGATGCCGGCGATCAGCACCGCCACTACTCCGAGAAACGGGTTGAGGAGCCGGGCCAGGAAGAAGATCGCCAGCAGGGGCAGCACCAGCAACGGTGACAGCCGCATCTCGTCGAAGACGGCGACGACGAAGCGGAAGATCACGCCCGCCAGCATTGCCGAGGCGATCGGCATCGGGATGCGCTCGATCAGCCGGCCGAGCGGGCGGAAGGCGGCGGTCAGCATCATCAGCAGGGCCGCGAGGAGGAAGGCGCCGACCGCCTGGGCCATGTCGAAGCCGCTGGCGGCGGCGATCAGGGCGGCGCCGGGCGTCGACCAGGCGCAGATCATCGGCATGCGATAGCGCCAGGACAGCCAGATGCTCGGCAGTGCGGTGCCGATCGCCAGCGCCGCGACCCAGGACACGGTCTGGCCCGGCGTGGCACCCAGCGCCTGTGCGGCCTGGAGAATGACGGCGACCGAGGCGGCGAAACCGACGAAGACCGCGACCAGGGCGGAGAAGACAATCGACATGGCGTTCCGCAGGTGATCGCAGGCGGGAGGGCCCCGCCGTTGAATCAGAAATCGCGCCGCTCGGAAAGACCGCCAGATGCATTTCCGAGCGGTGCGGCGCAGGGAGGGTAGCTCCAGAAAACAAAACGCCCGGCGCGGAGCCGGGCGTTCCATCGCAGACCTCCGCGGTGCGGTCAGGCGGCTTTCCTGGCGCCGAAGGTCGGGTCGAGCTCGCCCTTGGCGTAGCGCTTGGCCATCTCGGCCAGCGTGATGACGCGCTTGATCTTCGAAGCCTGACCGGCGGTGTTGAACTCCTCGAGACGCTGCTTGCAGAGCTTCGTCATCGCTTCCATGGCGGGCTTCAGATACTTGCGCGGATCGAACTCGCCGGGGTTCTCGGACAGGATCTTGCGGATCTGGCCGGTCATCGCCATGCGGTTGTCGGTGTCGATGTTGATCTTGCGCACGCCGTGCTTGATGCCGCGCTGGATCTCCTCGACCGGCACGCCCCAGGTCTGGGGCATCTTGCCGCCGTACTGGTTGATGACGTCTTGGAGGTCCTGCGGAACGCTGGACGAGCCGTGCATGACGAGGTGCGTGTTCGGCAGCAGCTTGTGGATCGCCTCGATGACATGCATCGCCAGGATCGCGCCGTCGGGCTTGCGGGTGAACTTGTAGGCGCCGTGCGAGGTCCCCATGGCGATGGCGAGCGCATCGACCTTGGTCTCGGCGACGAACTTCACGGCTTCATCGGGATTGGTCAGGAGCTGGTCGTGGGAGAGCTTGCCCTCGAAGCCGTGTCCGTCCTCCTTCTCGCCCTCGCCGGATTCGAGCGAGCCGAGCACGCCGAGCTCGCCCTCGACCGAGATGCCGCCGAGATGGGCCATGTCGGTGACGGTCCTGGTCACGCCGACATTGTAGTCCCAGTCGCCCGGCGTCTTGCCGTCGGCCTTGAGCGAACCGTCCATCATCACCGAGGTGAAGCCGGCCTGGATTGCGGTCATGCAGGTCGCCGGCTCGTTGCCGTGGTCGAGATGCACGCAGACCGGGATATGCGGATAGATCTCGGTGACGGCGTCCATCATGTGCTTGAGCATGATGTCGTTGGCGTAGGAGCGCGCGCCGCGCGAGGCCTGGATGATGACAGGGGCGTCGGTGGCGTCGGCCGCCGCCATGATCGCCAGCGCCTGCTCCATGTTGTTGATGTTGAAGGCGGGCACGCCGTAGTCGTTCTCGGCGGCATGGTCGAGCAACTGGCGAAGCGTGATACGGGCCACGATGGCACTCCCCTTTGGCAAAGCGTTCTGTCGGAGGATGTAGTGTGGAAGCGCCGCCTGCGCAAAGCCAAAGCGGCGAAAACCTTAAAATGCAAACGGCCGCCCCGTTGCCGGGACGGACGATGATAAACGCCTGGGAAGGCTATGCGTTCCGCAGGGCCTCGACGCCGGGAAGGGGCTTGCCTTCCATCCATTCGAGGAAGGCGCCGCCGGCCGTCGAGACATAGGTGAGATCGTCGGCGACGCCGGCATGGTTCATGGCCGAGACCGTGTCGCCGCCACCCGCCACAGCCACCAGTTCGCCTGCCTTGACGCGCTTCGCCGCCGCCTTGGCGACGGCGACCGTCGCGGTGTCGAAGGGCGGCAGTTCGAAGGCGCCGAAGGGGCCGTTCCAGACCAGAGTCCTGACCTTGTCGAGCCGCAGCACGACCTCGGCGATCGAGAGCGGGCCGGCATCGAGGATCATCTCGTCGGCCTCGACGCCGTCGATCGGCACGACGCGATAGCTCGGATGGGCCTTGAATTCGCGCGCGACCAGCGCATCGACGGGCAGCAGGATCTCGCAGCCGGCGGCCTTGGCCTTCTCCTCGATTTCGCGGGCGGTGCCGACGAGGTCATGCTCGCAGAGCGACTTGCCGACATCGACGCCACGCGCGGCGAGGAAGGTGTTGGCCATGCCGCCGCCGATGACGAGGACATCGACCTTCCTGACGAGGTTGCCGAGCAGGTCGAGCTTGGTCGAGACCTTGGCGCCGCCGACGATGGCCATCACCGGCCGGGCGGGATTATCGAGGCCGGCGGAGAGCGCTTCCAGCTCCGCCTGCATGGTGCGGCCGGCATAGGCCGGCAGGACATGGGCGAGGCCTTCGGTCGAAGCATGGGCGCGGTGGGCAGCCGAGAAGGCGTCGTTGACATAGATGTCGCCATTGGCGGCGAGCGCCTTGACGAATTCGGGATCGTTCTTCTCGTCGCCGGCGTGGAAGCGGGTGTTCTCGAGCAGCAGTACGTCGCCGTTCTTGGCCGCCGCGACGGCCTTGGCGACATCCTCGCCGATGCAGTCCTCGACGAAGGTCACCGGGCGTTCGAGCGCGTGCGCCAGCGCCGGCACGACCTGTTTCAGGCTGTTCTTGTCGTCGCGCCCCTTGGGACGACCGAAATGCGCGAGCAGCACAACCTTGCCGCCCTTGTCGGCGATCTCGCGGATCGTCGGCAGGATGCGGTCGATGCGGGTGGTGTCGCTGACCTTGCCGTCCTCCATCGGGACGTTGAGGTCGACGCGGACAAGGACGCGCTTGCCGGCGACGTCGGCGTCGTCGAGGGGACGGAAGGCGCTCATCGGACCAGCAGACTCCCGAACAGGCCCGGCACGCCGAAGCGCAGCACGAGGACCGTGAGGGCGACGGTGAGGATCGCGGTGACGATCGCGGTCATGAACAGGGTGCCGGCGCGCGGCGTCGCGTCGACGCGGCTGCGCAGAGCGGCAACCTCGCCGCGGATCGAGGCGAAGTCCATGGTGCCGGCGGCGGCGTCGACCTTGTGGGCACTGCGCTCCAGAGAGGCCTCCGCGCGCGTCAGAACCGCTTCGTAGCGGGCGAATTTTTCCTCGATGCGCGCAGCCTTCTCCTCGATGCGGGAGAGCTGGTCGAGCTTGCGCGGGTCCGAAGCCGAGGGGGCCTGTCCGGCCGCCGGAGCCGGCGAGGCTGCGGCCGGTGCGGGTGCCGGCGTTGCCGGAGCAGGGGCCGGCGCGACGGGGGCCGGGGCGGAGGCGGGGGGCGTCGTCACGGCGGGCGCCTCGGCAGGGGCCGGGGGCGTGACGGTCGGCTCGATCTTGGCCATGGGCTCTCCGTAGCGTGTTCGGAAACGGACGAGGCCGCGCCGGAGCGCAGCCTCGCTTCAGAGTTCGATCAGAGCAGGGCGCCCATGGCGACAGCGGTGTCGCTCATGCGGTTCGAGAAGCCCCACTCGTTGTCGTACCAGGACAGGATACGGACGAACTTGTCGTCCATCACTTTCGTCTGGTCGAGAGCGAAGGTCGAGGAATTGGCGTTGTGGTTGAAGTCGATCGAGACGTTCGGCTGATCGGTGACGCCGAGGATGCCCTTCAGCGGGCCGCGCTTGCTGGCCTTGATGATGGCGTCGTTGATCTTCTCGACCGAGGTCTTGCGCTTGGCCATGAACTTGAAGTCGACCACCGAGACGTTCGGCGTGGGCACGCGGATCGAGGTGCCGTCGAGTCGGCCCTTGAGCTCGGGGATGACGAGGCCGATCGCCTTGGCGGCGCCGGTCGAGGTCGGGATCATCGACATCGCCGCTGCCCGCGCCCGGTAGAGGTCCTTGTGCATCGTGTCCAGGGTCGGCTGGTCGCCGGTATAGGCGTGGATCGTGGTCATGAAGCCCTTGTCGATGCCGACGGCGTCATGGAGCACGCGGACGACCGGCGCGAGGCAATTGGTCGTGCAGGAGGCGTTCGAGACGACCAGATGGTCCTTTGTCAGCTCGTGCTGGTTGACGCCGAAGACGACCGTGAGGTCGGCACCGTCGCAGGGGGCGGAGACCAGCACGCGCTTGGCGCCGGCGGCCAGATGCGCCGAGGCCTTCTCCCTGGTCGTGAAGATGCCGGTGCATTCCAGCGCGATATCGACGCCCAGCGCCTTGTGCGGCAGATCCTTGGGATCGCGTACGGCGGTGACCTTGATCGGGCCGCGGCCGACATCGATCGTGTCGCCGGAGACCGTCACCGTGCCGGGGAAGCGGCCGTGGACGCTGTCGAAGCGGAAGAGGTGCGCGTTGGTCTCGACCGGGCCGAGATCGTTGATCGCCACGACCTCGATGTCCTTGCGCTTCGACTCGATGATCGCGCGCAGCACGTTGCGCCCGATGCGGCCGAAGCCGTTGATCGCCACCTTCACCGTCATGTCTTCCTCTCCTTAGCCGTGCGTCCGGCCTGAGCCGTCGCTATCCACGCGGGCAATTCGGCCAAAGCATGGCCGAACGCAAGACTTGTCTCGGGGATTTCGGCCCGGAGGCCCGAGAATCAGCCGTTATGCTTCTTCATCGCAGCGTCGGCGATCGCCTCCGCGGTGATGCCGAAATGCTTGTAGACGTCCTTGTAGGGGCCGCTGGCGCCGAAGGAGTGCATGCCGATGAAGGTGCCGTCATGGCCGATCACGGCATCCCAGCCGAAGCGGACGCCGGCTTCGACCGCGATCTTGATCGGAGCGGAGCCGATGATCGCGGCCTGGGTGGCCTCGTCCTGTTCGAGGAAGAGCTCGAGCGAGGGCACGGAGACGACGCGGGCGCGCACGCCCTTCTCGGCAAGCAGCTTGCGCGCCGCAACCGCAAGTTCGACCTCGGAGCCCGAAGCGAAGAGCGAGACCTGGGCCTTGCCGCCTTCGGCCGCGAGCAATTCATAGGCGCCGGTGGTCGAGCGGTTCTTGGCGGAGGCATCAGTGCGCAGCTGGGGCAGGTTCTGGCGCGAGAGGGCGAGAACGGTCGGTCCGTCGGTCCGTTCCAGCGCGGCCTGCCAGGCCTCGGCGGTCTCGATCGTGTCGGCCGGGCGGAAAACGCGCATGTTCGGCATGGCGCGCAAGCTGGCGATCTGCTCGACCGGCTGGTGGGTCGGGCCGTCCTCGCCGAGGCCGATCGAGTCATGGGTCATGACATAGACGACCGGCAGGCTCATCAGGGCGGCGAGACGCATCGAGGGGCGGGCATAGTCGGCGAAGACCAGGAAGGTGCCGCCGCCGGTGCGGAAGCCGCCATGCAGCGTGATGCCGTTCATCGCGGCGGCCATGCCATGCTCGCGGATGCCGTAGCGGACATAGCGGCCCTTCGGGGTCTTTGGGGTGAAGTCCTCGGCGGCTTTTGTCCGGGTGTTGTTCGACGGCGTCAGGTCGGCCGAGCCCATCACCAGCTCCGGCATGATCGGCGTGATGACTTCGAGCGCCAGTTCCGAGGCCTTGCGGGTGGCCACGGCCTGCGGCGCGGCGATCAAGGCCTTCTTGTGGGCGAGGATCGCCTTGTCGAGCTTGGCCGGGACGACGTGGCCGAGGCGGCGGTCGAACTCGCCGCGCTTGCGTTCGGAGAGGGTGGCGAAGCGACCGTTCCAGTCCTGGTGCGCGGCGGCGCCGGCCCTGCCGGCCTCGCGCCAGCTCTTGAGCACATCGGCGGGGACCTCGAAGGCGCCGCCGGTAATGCCCAGGTTCTTCTTGGCTGCGGCGAGTTCCTCGGCGCCGAGCGCCTCGCCATGGGCTTTGGAGGTACCCTGCTTCTTCGGGGCGCCGAAGCCGATCACGGTCTTGCAAGCGATCATGGTCGGCTTGCTCGACTTCTGGGCGCGGCGGATCGCGGCCTCGATCGCGTCGGGATCATGGCCGTCGACGCGCTCGGAGCGCCAGCCGCAGGCCTTGAAGCGGGCGACCTGGTCGACATTGTCGGTGATGGTCAGCGGGCCGTCGATCGAGATGCCGTTGTCGTCCCAGAGCACGATCAGCTTGTTCAGCTTCTGGTGGCCGGCAAGGGCGATCGCCTCCTGGCTGATGCCTTCCATCAGGTCGCCGTCGGAGGCGAGCACATAGGTGTGGTGGTCGACGACCTTCTTGCCGAACTCGGCGGCGAGCATGCGCTCGGCCATCGCCATGCCGACGGCGGTCGCGAAGCCCTGGCCGAGCGGGCCGGTGGTGGTCTCGACGCCGGGGGTCTCGAAATTCTCGGGGTGGCCGGGGGTCTTGGAGCCGAGCTGACGGAACTTCTCGAGATCGGCAAGCTCCATGCCGGGCACACCGGTGAGATAGAGCAGGGCGTAGAGCAGCATCGAGCCATGGCCGGCGGAGAGCACGAAGCGGTCGCGGTCCGGCCAGCGCGGATCGGCGGCGTCATACTTCATCACGCGGGTGAACAGCACGGTCGCGACGTCGGCGGCGCCCATCGGCAGGCCGGGATGACCGGACTTGGCCTTCTCGACGCCGTCCATCGCCAGGCCGCGGATGGCGTTGGCGAGCTTGTCGTGCTGGGCGCGGTCGATGCTGGTCATGGTGATCTCGTGGCTCCGTCTGGCGGGCGGGACGGACCGGTTCCCGTCCGGGGCGATGCGGGCGGGCCGTCCGACAAAGGCAGTCGCAGAAGACTTCGAAAGGACGGCTGGATTAGGCCCGGCTCTGGACCCGAGTCAATTCTCGCAGGCTCGTTTCGTCGCGCAAAACGGCCCTGCGGCCGGCGTTTGCGCAAGCATCGCTTCAGCGCATGTGGACAAACCCTTGGCAATCGTCGGTTTCAGGAGCGGCCGGATTCCCGCTTCCCGCGCTTCTGCTGTAAATTCGGGCACGAATCGTGTGAGCCGGCTTCGATCTGAAGGGAGAGCGATGGTGGCGAGCCTGATGCTGGACAATGCGCTGGCCCGCCTCGACACGGCGCTGGGACAGCTGGAGGCGGCGGCACGGCGCAGGGTCGAGGCCGAGCGCGGCCGGGCCAATCTCGAGACCGAACTGGCGCTGATGCAGGACGACCGGGCACGGCTTGCGGCCGAGCTCGACGGAACGATGGCGCGGCTCGGCCATGTCGAGACGGCGGCTGGCGACGTGGACCAGCGGCTGACGCGGGCGATGAACGTGATCAGCGCGGTCATCGCGCGCGTGCAGGCGCAGCAGCCGCCCGAGGTCGCGGCCGAAGACGAGGAGTGACGCCTCCGCCGGCGCCGGGTTTTGAAAGGGAAGGGCAATGCCGCAAGTCAACGTCACGATCGCCGGCAAGGCCTATCGCATGGCCTGCGGAGAGGGCGAGGAAGCCCATCTGGAAGAACTCGCACGCCTCTACGACGAGAAGATCGGCGAGATGCGGCAGGCTTTCGGCGAGATCGGCGACATGCGTCTGCATGTCATGGCGGCGTTGATGGTCGCCGACGAGGTCTCGGAGCTGAAGCGACGCGTCGCCCGGCTGGAGAACGAGCTTGCGGCGACGCAGGGCGATGCCGGGGCGGCCGACCAGCGGCTCAGCGAGATCGAGGACCGGGCGGCGGAGGCGCTCGTCGCGGCAGCCGAGCGGATCGAGGGCGTGGCGCGCAGCCTGATCCCGGCCCCGGTGGGGTGAGCGCCGGCGCAGCGCCGTCCTCGGGAAAGAGTTGATCCAGACATGAAAAGGCCCCGGACGGTGACGTCCGGGGCCTGATGCTTACCGGCCTTCCGCCGATCAGACGCCGCCGCCGGCGCCGTCGAGCACCGTCACGGCGCGGCGGTTCTGCGACCAGCAGGAGATGTCGTTGCACACGGCGACCGGCCGCTCCTTGCCATAGGAGATGGTGCGGATGCGGTTGGCCTGGATGCCGCGCGAGGCGAGGTAGTCGCGCACGGTCTGGGCGCGGCGGGCGCCGAGCGAATAGTTGTACTCGCGGGTGCCGCGCTCGTCGGCGTGACCCTCGACGACGAAGGTGTAGCGCGGATAGCGCTGCAGCCACTGGGCCTGCTTGTCGAGCGTCGCGGTCGCGGTCGGGGTGAGATCGGTCGAGTCGGTCTCGAAGAAGACGCGGTCGCCGACATTGACGACGAAGTCCTGTGCGCTGCCCGGCGTGGCGGCACCGCCGGCGCCGAAGCCGGAGCCGTTGGCGTCCGCGCTCTGGTTGTTGGCGCAGGCGCCGAGCGCGAGCGTGGCCGCGATGGCGGCGGCGAAGCGGACGGTACGGCCGCCGGCGAGGAGGGTGGTCAACATGGCTGAACTCCGGGCGATCTGAATCTGCTGTGTTTTCTCGGCGCCTGCTTCAGGGAGGGCCTCGCACTTGCCCCCATCAATGAAGCGTCAACCTAAACGAGACCTTGCCAGAACAAGGCGAAGTGGCGGCATTGCGGCATATGGTTAACCAAATATGGCGATGCGCTTTTTCAAGTCTTGGTTGTGGCGTCGGAGACACAGCAGGCGCGAGGACCGGCCCGCCGCAGCTCTGCCCAACCCAGCCATCGCGGTCGTCCTTGACGAACTCATAGCCAGGTAGTTATGGATTGATTCATAGCCGATGAGTTATGGATCTGAGATGCCGGATACGACCGAGGCCCTGTTCAGGACGCTTGCCGACCCGACCCGGCGCGGCCTCTTCGAGTGCCTGTGCGACCGGGGAGAACAGACCGTCGCGGCGCTGACGGCGCGCGCCGGCGTGTCGCAACCCGCGGTCTCGAAGCACCTTGCCGTGCTGAAGCAGGCGGGGCTGGTGCGGGACCGTCACCAGGGGCGCCAGACGCATTACAGCGCTCGGCCCGGCGCGCTTGCGCCTCTCGTCGACTGGACCAGCCGGATGGCCGGGTACTGGGAAGGCCGTTTCGACGATCTCGAAGACCTGCTGAAAAGGATGGATCAATGACTGAAACGCGCTCCGTCGTCGTCGAGCGAGAGATGCCGCATCCGCCGGAGAAGATCTGGCGAGCCCTCACCCAGCCCCATCTGATCGCCGAATGGCTGATGAAGAACGATTTCGCTCCGATCGTGGGGCACCGGTTCAAGCTGAACGGGGACTGGGGCGGCGTGCTCGATTGCGAGGTTCTCACGATCGAGCCGAACAGGTCGCTGTCCTATTCGTGGAATTTCGAGCATGAGGACGCGGCCTATGCCCTCCGGAGCGTGGTGACCTTCACCCTCACCCCGTCGCCAGGCGGTTCGCATCTGCGCGTGGAGCAGGTCGGCTTCCGGCCCGAGCAGAAGCAGGCCTTCGGCGGAGCCAGAGCGGGCTGGCAGCAATTCCTGGCGAAGCTCGACGAGGTGGTGGCGCGCGAGGGCTGAAACCCACGGCGCTACGGCAATTGCATTGGAAAGGAAGATTCCATGGCTTGGAATGCCTGGATCCGGCAGGGCCATCGCTGGCTGTCGATCGTCTTCACGGCCACCGTCATCGCGAATTTCATCGCCATGGCCCGCGGCGAACCGCCCGCCTGGGTGGTCTATGCGCCGCTGCCTCCGCTCTTCCTGCTGCTGTTCAGCGGGCTCTACATGTTCATCTTGCCCTATACGGGCAGGCGGCGGGCGGCGGCAGAAGCCGGGAGCCTCCCGCGGTAAGCGGCAGACGTTGTGATGCGCAAGAAATGCGTGAGGGGGATGCGCAATTGCAGCGCATCTTTCGTTGCCTCCGGCTTATCGTGACGGTTGCCCGGCGGCCCGGGGCTTGCTTCGGTCCGTCGCCTGCCCTGACTGGAGACCGCGATGGCCCATTCCCTCAAGCCCGGCGTTTCGAGCGCGGCACCTGCCCCCGGTCCCAACCAGCCCGATCTCGACTCCGAGATCGTCTGGGAAGCGCGCCGCGACCTTGCCGCGACCTTCCGGATGGCGGCGCGCTACGGCTTCGAGGAGGGGATCTGCAATCACTTTTCGGCGCTGGTGCCGGGCTATGACGACCTGTTCATCGTCAATCCCTATGGCTGGGCCTTCCGGGAGCTGACGGCGTCGAGGCTGCTGATCTGCGACTTCCACGGCAACGTCGTCTCGGGCGAGGGGCAGCCGGAGGCCACCGCCTTCTATATCCACGCGCGGATCCACAGGAACCTGCCGCGCGCGAAGGTCGCCTTCCACACCCACATGCCCTATGCGACGGCGCTGTCGATGACCGAGGGCGAGCCGCTGATCTTCGCCGGGCAGACGGCGCTGAAATTCTATGGCCGCACCGCGGTCGACCGCGATTACAACGGCCTCGCGCTCGACGAACGCGAGGGCGACCGCATCGCCGCGGCGGTCGGCGAGGCCGACATCGTCTTCATGAAGCACCACGGCGTGATGGTGCTCGGGCCGACCATCGCCGAGGCCTGGGACGACCTCTACTATCTGGAGCGCGCCTGCGAGGTGCAGGCGCTGGCGCTCTCGACGGGGCGCGAGGTTCTGCCGGTCAAGCCCGAGATCGCCGAGGCTGCCTATCGCCAGATGCGTGAGGGCGACGCGGAATCGGCCCGGCTGCACCTGGCGTCGATCCGACGCCAGCTCGACGCCGAGGAGCCGGCCTATCGCGATTGAGCGCCCGGTCCGGCGGGAAGGAAGCGGCCCGCCGGGGCTTCAGCGCGCCGCGCCGCTCAGCAGCGGCGACCAGGTCGGGTCGGAGGCGTAGGCGGGGGTCGGCACCGGCACCTCGACGCGGCCGGTGATGTCGACCATGTAGAGCTTGCCGCCGGTCTCGCCGCCGGGGTCGCGGAAGAACATCAGGTACTGGCCGTTCGGCGCCCAGTTCGGCGCCTCGTTGTGGAAGCCTTCCGTCAAGATGCGCTCCCCCGAGCCGTCCGGGCGCATGACGCCGATGGCGAAGCCGTTCGGGCTCTGGCGGGTGAAGGCGATCAGGTCGCCGCGCGGCGACCAGCTCGGCTGCGAGTAGCGGCCCTGACCGAAGGAGATGCGCTGGCCCTCGCCGCCCCCGGCGCCCATCACATAGAGCTGCTGCGAGCCGCCGCGGTCGCTCTCGAACACGATCCGCGAACCGTCCGGCGCGTAGGAGGGCGAGGTGTCGATTGCCGCCGTCGAGGTCAGGCGCTGGGTGGTGCGCGAGCCGATGTCGATGGCGTAGAGGTTCGCGTTGCCGCCCTGCTGCAGCGACAGCACGATGCGCTGGCCGTTGGGCGCGAAGCGCGGGCTCGAGGTCATGTCCGGGAAATTGCCGACGATCTGGCGCTGGCCGGTCTCGATGTTGAGCACCTGCACACGCGGCTGCTCGCCGTGGCGCTGGGACATGAAGGTCACGTCCTGTCCTACCGGCGAATAGCGCGGCGTCACCACCGAGACATCGCCATTGGTCAGGTAGCGGACATTGGCGCCGTCCTGGTCCATGATGGCGAGGCGCTTGCGCCGGTTCTCCTTGGTGCCGGATTCGTCGACGAAGACGACGCGGGTGTCGAAGAAGCCGCCGAGCCCGGTGATCTTGGAGAAGATCGCGTCAGAGATGATATGCCCGACGCGGCGGCTGTTGCTCGGATCGGTGAAATACTGCTGGCCGTCGGTCTGCGTGCCGGTGGCGACATCCCACAGCCGGAACTCGGCGCGGATGCGCCCGGCCTCGCGGGCGACGCGGCCGGTCACCAGCGCCTGCACGCCGGCCGCCTGCCAGGCCTGGAACTGCGGCGCGGCATCGAAGGGCGGGTTCTTCTCAGGGAAGCGGCTCTTGTCCACGGGCAGGAAATAGCCGCAGCGCTTCAGGTTGTTGGTGATGACGCCCGAGACGAGCACGCCGCCGTCGCCGCCGAAATCCGCGATCGCGATCGGCATCGGCTGGAAGGTGCCGCCGCTGAGGTTGATGACAAGCTCGGCCTTCGCAGCCGCCGGCACGAGCAGGCTGGCGCCGGCCATGGCGAGGAGGCCGCGCCGCGTCGGCCCGGCGGAGAGGAAGGGGAGGGGGTTGCGGTCGATCAGGGTCACAGCACGTCCCTTGCGTCGAAATTGACGACGACATCGCGCCAGTCGTCATAATAGGCGGCGAATTGAGCCGGAATGCGCAAAGGCGCGCAGCGGCGGGTGGCGGTCAGCGCCGAATCGGCGGCGACCCGGAAAAGCGGATCGGCGGAGGAGTTGATCACGCCGGGCTGCGCGGCAAGCGAGCCGTCCGTATTCAGCTTCATGCGCACCGAGGGCACGATGTTGGTGTTGCCATGCGCATTCGCGAGCGCGATCGGCACGTTCCAGCACTTCAGGAGCTGGTCCTGGATGATGCCGATGAGCTGGGCGCGCAGCGAGGGGCTGAGCTTCTGCGAGGAGCCGGTCCGGGTGCCGAGCGAGGCGGTGCGGTTGATCTGCGGCGCGGAGGCACCGGTCGATTGGGCCTTTTCCTTCGATTGCAGCAGGCGCTCGATGTCGCTGGCGTTGAAGTTCTTGGCGATCTGCGCCTCCTTCTTCGCCTTGGCCTCGGCCTCCTGCTTCGCCTTCGCCTCGGCGGCGAGCTTCGCCTTCTGATCGGCTTCAGCCTTGGCCTTGGCGATAGCCTCGGCCTTCTCCTTCGCGGCCTTTTCGGCCTCCGCCTTGGCGAGCGCCTCGGCCTTGGCCTTGGCTTCGGCCGCCTTCTTCGCCTGCGCGTCCGCCTCGGCCTTCGCCTTGGCGGCGGCCTTGGCCTCTTCCTCGGCCTGCTTCGCCTTGGAGGCGAGCTCGGCCTCGGCGGCGAGCTTGGCGAGTTCCTCGCGCTTCTGCTCGGCTTCGCGGGCGGCTGCGGCCTCGCTCTTCTGCGGGGGCTGCTTGGCCGGCTCCGGTGGCTTCACCTCGGGCTTCGGCTGCTCGACCGGGCGAGCCGGCGGCGTCGGAGCCGAGGCGTTGTCCTCGGCCGTCTTCAGCTCGGGCGGGCGGGATGGCGGCGCCGGGTTGTCGGCCTTGGCGTCGCCGGCCTCCTTGTGCTCGACCGTATCGGACTGGCGCTCGGCGCGCGGCGTCGGCTTGTCCTGCACCTTCGGGGCATTGCGCTCGCCGCGGGTGACCTGGTTCAGAGCACTGGGGTCGACGAGCTCGACGGCGATCGCCTCCTGATGGTCCGGCAGCGGCGACGGCGACGAGAACGCAACCAGCCCGATGACAAGCGCCATCACATGGCCGAGCGCCGACACCAGCATGCCAGGTTCGGAGGTCGAAAGCTTCACGCCCTTACGTACCCTTGCTTCCACCGTCCTCAGCGGGCGGCTGGTTCCGTCACCAGCGCAACCCGCTTGAAGCCGGCGGCGGTGATGGTGGACATGACCGACGCGACGCGGCCGTAGTCGACCACCCTGTCAGCGCGGACATAGATGCGTTCGTCGAAGCCCTGCTTGGCGAGGCTCTGCAGCTTGGAGACCAGGTCGGGCTCCAGCGTCGGCTCGTCCTGCAGGAAGATCTGGCCCTTGCCATCGATGGCGATCGTCACCGGCTTCTGGTCGACATTGATCGGCTTGGCGCCGGTCTGCGGCAGATCGAGCGGCACGCCGGTTGCGATCAGCGGCGCGGCGACCATGAAGATGATGAGCAACACCAGCATGACGTCGATGAACGGCGTCATGTTGATCTCGGCGATGGCGCCCGGCGGCCTCCGCCCTGCGCCCCTGCGGCTGCGGACATTCCCATCGCTCAGGCCCTCACGCCGCCATGCGCTCGTCGATCTGCCGCGACAGGATCGCGGAGAATTCGTCGGCGAAGGCTTCGAGCCGCCCCTGCGCCTTGGCGACCTCGGCCTGCAGCTTGTTGTAGGCCATCAGGGCGGGGATCGCAGCGAAAAGGCCGATGGCCGTGGCGAACAGCGCTTCCGCGATGCCGGGCGCGACCACGGCGAGCGAGGAGTTCTTCGAGACCGCGATCGCGGTGAACGAGGTCATGATGCCCCAGACCGTGCCGAACAGGCCGATGAAGGGAGCGGCGGAGGCGATGGTCGACAGGACGAGGAGCTTCGATTCGAGCCGCTCGGTCTCGCGCTGGATGGTGACGTCCAGCACCTTGTCGATGCGCTGGGAGAGGCTGGCGACGGAGCGGCCGCCATTCTCGAAGGAGCGCTTCCACTCGCGCATCGCCGCGACGAACACCGCCGCCATGTCGTTGACCGGACGGCTGGCGAGATCGCGATAGAGTTCCTCCAGCGAGCGGCCCGACCAGAACACCTCCTCGAAGGAGTCCATGTCCTTGCGCGTGCGCCGGTAGAGCAGAGTCTTGTCGATGATGATCGACCAGCACCAGACCGAGGCGCCGAGCAGGCCGAGCATGACCAGCTTGACGACGATATGGGCGTGCCAGAACAGCGTCCAGAACGACATGTCGATCTGTGGCGCGGCCTGCGCGACGTCGGCGGGGTTCATCCTGTCATCCTTCCAACCCAGGCGGTGCGACCAGCGGTCCGGCAACGAGCCGCAGCCCTGATCCAAGCCCCGCCGCTCGCGTCGCGGGAGACCCACGCCGCCGCCCGTTCTGCGATCCGGGGAAATGCCGTAACCTGTCTTTCGCGCGCGAATCCGGCGAAAGATGGGCCGAAACGGGGTTTCCCACGAAACGCATGCTCCGCTTGGAGTTAAGCCCTCGGCAAGGTTAATGTCGGGTATACGCGGCGAGATGACGCAACGACGACCGCGCGGTTCTCGCCGACGATCGGACCGGGCGAGGGCTTTTCCTGCCGTGCCTGGCTAGCGCCGTGGCACGCCCGCGCTCGTCTTCAGTCGGGCGCGCGTCGCCTGCTCGGCTGCGATCAGGGCCTGTGCCAGAGCGGCCGCCAGCCTTTCGGTCCGGCGGTCCTGCCGTTCGAGAAGGACGATGCGGCGCGTCAGTTGCGGCTCCCCGAACGGCAGGCACGGCAGAGCAAGGCCGAGCCGCGCCTCTTCCGAAAGCGGGGCGATCGCGACGCCGAGCCCCTTCTCGACCATGCGCAGGATGACCTCCTGGCTGTCCAGGATCATTTCCTCCCTGACGGTCAGTCGTTGCCGGCGCAGCTCGCGGTCGATGACCCGGCCCGCCCAGGCGCGGCTGTCGAACCTGATGAAGGGCAGGCCGGTCAGCAGCTCCCGTTGGTCCTTGCGCTCGTTTCCTTTCGGGGCGATCAGCCAGAAGCGGTCCCGATAGAGCGGTGTCCAGACCAGGCCGGGAGGATGAGGGCGGACCGGCTCGGTCGTGACCGCGGCGTCGATCTCTCCGGCCGCGACCTGCGCCGCCAGCTCGGCCGACATGCCGGCAACGAGGTGGACCCGGAGGCGCGGATGCGCGCGCTTCAGGGTCGTCAGGGCATCGGGCAGGGCGCCCGCCAGCGCGGTCTGGATCGCGCCTATCTTGAGGCGGCCGGCGAGCGACTGCTCGTCTCCCAACGCCTCGGGAATCCGGTCGAGGAGGGCCAGAACCTCCTCCGACTTGGCGAGGACGATCTTGCCGGCTTCCGTCAGGACCGGCAGCCGCCGCGAGCGGTCGAACAGTCGCACGCCGAATTCGTCCTCCAGCGATTTGACCTGCAGGCTGACGGCCGACTGCGTCAGCCCGACAGCGGCACCGGCGCGCGCGAAGGAGCCATGGCGCGCGATCGCCTGCAGGGTTCGGAGAGCGCGGAGCGACATGAGAAGATGCTTGCGCGCGGACTGCGTGCCAATCAACAAGTTTTCCTCATTGATTGGAACAGAATTCAGAATTTTGACTGACGATTGCAAGCTGGTAGGCAGCATCCGGTTTCGCAGCGCGAGTTCGACATGCCCGTCTCACCGAATGCAGAGCCCGTCGCGAGAGGCGACCGGCTTCCGCTTCCTGCGGAGCCGGTTCGGGAGCGATCCCGATGACGATGCCGGTGCTGATGGCGCTGCTGCCCGTCATCATTCTCATCGGCCTCGGCATGGCGCTGCGGCAGCGCCGCTTCCTGGCCGAGAGCTTCTGGCCCCAGGCCGAACGGCTGGGGTACTACGTGCTGCTGCCCAGCCTGTTCGTCCACGGGCTCGCGATGGCCCATCTCGAGGCGTTGCCGGTGCGCGACCTCGCCGTGACGCTGATCCTTTCGACTCTGGCCGTCGCGGCGCTGGTCATGGCGCTGCGGCCGCTGCTGGGGCTCGACGGCCCGGCCTTCACATCGGTTTTCCAGGGCAGCGTGCGCTTCAACAACTATGTCGGGGTGACGCTGGCCGCCGGGCTGTTCGGCACGCAGGGCATTGCGCTGGCCGCGATCTGCAACGCTGCGATCGTGCCGACGGTCAACGTGCTGTGCGTCCTCGTCTTCGCCCGGCACGGCTCCGCCCGGCTCGATGGTCGCGGCATCCTGAAACAGCTCGTCAGCAATCCGCTGGTCGTGGCATCGCTGGGAGGTATCGCCTTCCAGCTCGCGGGCTTGCGTATTCCGCCGGGCCTCGACTCCGCGATGCGGTCGCTCGGCGGCGCGTCGTTGCCGCTCGGCCTGCTCTGCGTCGGCGCCGCGCTCGACTTCGGCACGGCACGCCGATGGGCCGGCCCCGTCGCTTCCTCGTCGCTGATGAAGTTTCTGGCGATGCCGGCCGCGACCGTCCTCGTCGCGCTGGCGACGGGGCTCAATGGCCAGGCCCTGACCACGGCCCTGCTGTTCCAGGCCCTGCCGACGGCCTCCTCCGCCTACAT
This sequence comes from Allobosea sp. 67-29, assembly GCF_001898115.1. Taxonomy (GTDB): domain Bacteria; phylum Pseudomonadota; class Alphaproteobacteria; order Rhizobiales; family Beijerinckiaceae; genus Allobosea. Next base: position 97,748 of record NZ_MKSQ01000029.1, read on the forward strand.
CATGGCGCGGCAGCTCGGCGGCGACGCGCCGCTGATGGCCGGGATCACGGCGATCCAGACGGTGCTGGCGATCGTGGCGATTCCGCTGGTTCTGATCGGGCTGACCGGCTGGCTCGGAGCCTGATGGGGCCGTTCGCCGGGACGGAGACATAAAAAAAGACGCCCCAGCCTTTCGACCGGGGCGCTTCGAGCCATCGCGTCGCGGGTTGCGGCGCGCCGCCAGATCAGGCCGCGTCGGGCTGAGCGGGCGTATTGGCCGGCGGGTTGTTGCGGCGTTCGTTCATGAACTGATCGAATTCGGCCTTGTCTCGGGCCATGCGCAGGCGGCCGAGGAAATCGTGGAACTCGCGCTGCTCCTCCTCGAGCCGGCGCAGCGTCTCGCTGCGGTACTCGTCGAAGGCGCGGTTGCCGCTCGAAGGCTCGCGACCCCAGCCGCCGAACCCGCCGCCGAAGCCGCGGCCGTCACGGCCGGCCATGCGCTCGCGCATGCGGTCCATCTTGTCCTGAAGACGGCTCATCCGATGCTCGTAGCGGTCCCTTGCGTATCCACAGCCCATGCGTCCACTCCAGAAAAGAAAGGCCAGGGTCGCCAGACCCAGAGGCCAGAACACGATGAAGCCGAGAACCGCGAAGGCGATCCAGGCTCCCTTTCCATATTCGTCAAGCTTCTCGACGATCGGCATTGCTCCCTCACTGACCAGCGTGAATGTAAATCACATTTACATAGATGCGCGCGACCCCGGGATTTGTCAAGGATCGGCCTTGGCGATTTCGTCAACCGGCTTGCGGCGCGGCGGTTTCCGGGCCGATCCCGAGGCCCTGCAGGTAGATCAGCATGCCCGCCTCGAGCAGTTCGGCGGCCGACATCGGCAAGGGCCGGCGCCCGCCATCGGCGCGGCCGAACAGCGCGGCGATGCCGTGCGACATCGCCCAGATATGCAGTGCCATCATCAGAGCGGGCGGGCGCTTGCCCTGCGGCAGCCTGGCGATCAGCGCCTCCGCCGCCTGCCGCAGATTGGCGAAGGCGCGATCGGCCGCGGCGCGCAATTCGGGGCTGGCATCGAGCGGGACGCCGGCCTCGAACATGGCGGAATAATAGGCTGGCTCGTCATGGGCGAAGGCGAGATAGGCGCGGCCGAGCCGGTGGAAGGCCGTCTCGGGATCGGGGCGACCCTGGTCCCAGGCCCGCGACAGGGCTGCCTCGAAGGTCTGGAACCCGCGTGCCGCGACATCGGCGAGCAACTCGTCCCGGTCGCGGAAGTGGCGATAAGGCGCAGCCGGGCTGACGCCAGCCATGCGCGCGGCCTCGGCGAAGGTGAAGCCGTTCGGCCCCTTCTCGCCGATCAGCCCAAGCGCCGCCTTCACCAGCTCCTCCTTGAGGTTGCCGTGGTGATAGCCGCGGGGCGTTTCGGGGCGGTCGCGCTTCCAGCTCATGTTAACAGCGCTAACATGGCGCCGCGGCCGGCGTCGATGCCGATGTGCATGCCTCAGACATCGAGCATCAGCCGCTTGCGCAGGCCGTCGGGAATGCGGCGCGCCCGGCCGCCGCCGACGCAGGCGACCCTGACCGCGGCGGTGATCAGGACCTCCTCGCCGCGCAGCACGCGCTGCTCCAGGTCCATGGTGGCACCGCGCGCCTCGGTGCAGCGGGTCTCGACCGTGAGCAGGTCATCCATCACGGCGGGCTTGAGGAAGTCGATCGTCATCTTGCGCACGGCAAAGCCCAGCGCCGTGTCGCCGTCGAAGAGCTCGCGCTGCTCGACGCCGAGCGCGCGGATGAGTTCGGTGCGCCCGCGCTCCATGAAGCGCAGATAGGAGGCGTGATAGACGACGCCGGAGAAATCCGTGTCTTCATAATAGACGCGAACGGTGATCTGATGCGGGCTGGTCATGGCGGCCGGCATATAGGCGAGAACCCATTCCGGCAAATCGCCGCGGGAACAAAACGCCGCCGGATGCATCCTGGAGAGGTGGACAGCAGCAGGAGGAAACGGCGATGTCGCTATCGGCCAAGGCACTCGAACGGCTTCTCGACAAAGGCGAGTTCGATCTCGTCGCCCGCACGCGGCGCGGCAGGCTCGGCCGCGAAAGCGACGGCGATCTGCGCGACCTCGCCGGCACGCTGCGCGAAAAGCGCAACCGCGCCCGCGACATCGCCCGCCAGCAGCGGCGCGAGTTTCGCGGCAAGGCGCCGCCGCAGGGCACGCGGCCGGCCTCGGACAATCATGGCACCAAGGCCAAGGCCGATGCGCTGACGGTGGCGCTGAAGCGCGTCGGCGCCGAGCAGACGCGGCGGTCCGAAAAGCTGCGCGCGCCGAGCCAGCGCAGCCTGGCGCGCAAGGCACTGGCGCTGAAGCAGCGCCAGCAGCAGGGCGCGCGCCCCGCCAGCCGCACGGCCGGCAAGGGCATGCGCTCGGTCGAGAATGCGAAGGCGGCAAAGTCCGGCGCGCTGAAGGATGCGGGCGCCCGCCCGGCGATGATGCGCGCCAAGATCGCGCGGCAGTAGGAGCCCGGCGCCAGGATCGACCCGCGGTCCTGCAAGATGCTCAGCGCTTGCAGGGCTTGCCCATGAAGGAGCCGCAGTCATAGGGCTGCGACAGGGCCTCCCGGATCGAATAGCGCTGGCCTTCGAAGCTGTTGACGATGTCGTCGATGCGCCAGCCGCCGTTCTCGCGGAGCATCTGGAACTGGACGGCGACGGGCTTTCCGAAGCTGCGGAAATTCGCCACCACCGTCGCCTTGCCGGCGGCGACGGGTATCGTGTCGAAGCTCAGCTTCTTGATTTCGCCGTCCTGCCCGTTGAGGAAGGGGTCGGCGCCGATCTGGCCCATGTCGCCGCTCTCCTCCTGATAGAGGTCGTCGCGGGCGAAGAGCGCGGCCAGGCTCCTGCTCATCAGCTTGTCGCGATGCGGTGGGCGCCAGGCCGGCGGCGGGGCTTTGCCCTTGGCGGCGAGCGTCTTGATCGTGATCGCATAGGCGTCTTCGACGGGGCCGCGGGGCACGTCGTCGCCGGCGCGCGCCGAGACCGCCATGCAGGCGAAGAGACTCGTCAACGCAAGCGCGAGCGCAAGATTTCGCAGGAGCTGCTTCACGCTTCGTCCTCGTCGCTTCCGAACAATCCGAACTGAGCCGTCTCCCGCGAGGGCTCGGGCATGCCGAGATGGCGGAAGGCATGGGGTGTCAGCAGGCGCCCGCGCGGGGTGCGCTGGATGAAGCCCTGCTGCAGCAGGAAGGGCTCGATGATCTCCTCGATCGCGTCGCGCGGCTCGGAGAGCGAGGCGGCGATGGTCTCGATCCCGACCGGGCCGCCGCCGAAATTGACCGCGACCGTGGTGAGATAGCGCCGGTCCATCTGGTCGAGGCCGATGGCGTCGACATCGAGCAGCGAGAGGGCCTTGTCGGCGACCTTGCGGGTGACGATCGGGTCGCCGTCGACGATGGCGAAATCGCGCACGCGGCGCAGCAGGCGCCCGGCGATGCGCGGCGTTCCGCGCGAGCGCTTGGCGATCTCGTTGGCGCCGTCGTCCGACATCGGTACGCCGAGCACGCGGGCGCCGCGGGCGACGATGCCCTGCAACTCCTCGACCGTGTAGAACTGCAGCCGGATCGGAATGCCGAAGCGGTCCCGCAGCGGCGTGGTCAAGAGGCCGGCGCGGGTGGTGGCGCCGACGAGCGTGAACTTCGGGAGGTCGATCTTGACCGAACGCGCCGCCGGCCCCTCGCCGATGATCAGGTCGAGCTGGTAGTCCTCCATCGCCGGGTAGAGGATCTCCTCGACCGCCGGGTTGAGGCGATGGATCTCGTCGATGAAGAGGACGTCGCGCTCTTCGAGATTGGTGAGCTGCGCGGCGAGGTCGCCGGCCTTGGCGATGACCGGGCCCGAGGTCGAGCGGAAATTGACGCCGAGCTCGCGCGCGACGATCTGCGCCAGTGTCGTCTTGCCGAGACCGGGCGGGCCGACGAAGAGCACATGGTCGAGCGCGTCGCCACGGCTTTTGGCAGCGTTGATGAAAACTTGAAGATTCGCGCGCGCGGCCGCCTGGCCGGTGAAGTCGGCGAGCGAAAGCGGACGCAGCGAGGCTTCGCCGTCGTCGTCGCGGCGTTCGGCGGTCATCAATCCGGAGCGCTTCGGATCGCTCACAGCGCGATCTCCAGCTCGATGGCGTCGTGGATTGGAATGTCCTTGTATCCCGTCTTGATGATGCTCGGCACCACCGAGCGATAGGCGTCGATCGCCTCGAGATAAAGTCCCGAGAGGCGGAAGCCACGGCGCTGGTAGAAGATCAGGCCCGGCATGTTGTCGTTGGTCAGCATCGCCTTGAGGCGCACCGCGCCGGCGGAGCGCGCCGCGGCGATCACCGCATCGAGCATGCGGATCGCGACACCTTCGCCCGGACGCAGCGAATGCAGCGCGCAGAGATAAGCCGTCTCGCTGCGGATGGTCCAGCTCGCCAGCGCCGCCGTGCGGCCGCCCGGCTCGTAGAGGCCGAGCGCATCGATCTCCGCCACGTCGTAGACGTGAAGGTCGATCATCATGCGGTGGGAGCCCCAGCTCGCCATCATGATCTTGAGAAGTTCGCCCTTGTCGGTGACGACGCGAAGTTCGAGATCGTCCGGATCGATCCCCGGGCTCACTTCGCCAGTTCCTTCAGTCCGAGCTTGATGAGCTGGGCCGTCCCGGCGCCGTCGCCCGCGGCCTTGGCCGCGGCCGCGACCGCCGCGACGGCCTGCGCCTGCGGATAGCCGAGATTGGCGAGTGCCGATACGGCGTCGGCGACCGGCTGCGGCAACGTCCTGTCCTCCAGCGCGCCGGAGAGCTGGGCGAGGCTCGGATCGACATGGCCGAAGGCCGGCGCCTTGTCCTTCAGCTCGGCGCAGAGGCGCTGGGCGAGCTTGGGGCCGACGCCGGGGGCGCGCGCGATCGCCGCCTTGTCGTTGGTGGCGATCGCGGTGGCGAGGCCGCCCGGGTCGAGCGTCGAGAGAATGGCGAGCGCGACCTTGGCGCCGACGCCCTGGACGACCTGCATCAACCGGAACCAGTCGCGCTCCGTATCGGACATGAAGCCGTAGAGGCGGATCGCATCCTCGCGGACATGGGTCTCGATCGAGAGTACCGCGGCCTCGCCGGGCTTCGGCAGGCGCTGCAGCGTGCGCGCCGAGCATTGCACGACATAGCCGACGCCCTGCACGTCGATGATGACGTGGTCCTCGCCATAGGAGTCGATCAGGCCCTTGAGCTTGCCGATCATCGTGCCTGTTCCCCGCCCTTGTTCAGCCGGCCGCGCGCATCTGTGCGACCAGCGCCTTCATGCCGCGATGCTGGGCGTGGCAGATCGCGACCGCGAGCGCGTCCGCGGCGTCGGCGGAACTGGTCTCGGCCTTCGGCAGCAGCACGCGGATCATCGCCTGGACCTGCTTCTTGTCGGCATGGCCGACGCCGACCACGGTCTTCTTGACAAGATTGGCGGCATATTCCGCGACATCGAGCCCGGCGAGCGCCGGCACGACCAGCGCGATGCCCCGCGCCTGGCCGAGCTTCAGCGCCGATTGCGGATCGCGGTTGATGAAGGTCTCCTCGACGGCGGCCTCATGCGGGCGATGGGTCGCGAGCACCTTGTTCAGCCCTTCGTGCAATTGCCGCAGGCGCTGGCCGAGCGGCAGCGCACCGTCGCTCTCGACGCAGCCGCAAGCGACGAAGGAAAGCTTGCTGCCTTCCGAGACGACGACGCCCCAGCCGGTCTTGCGGAGGCCGGGATCGATGCCGAGGATGCGAATCGCGGGTGCCATGGAGCGCCAGCCTAGACCATGTTTCGGGTTTGTCCCCGCCCGGAACGAGGGCCTGGATGAATTCTCCTCATCGATCGGATCAGAAACGACGATTTCTCTCGCTGGCCGTGCTGGGCCATGGTGCGATCCGCCCTTCTCCCGCTCTCCCGTCTTGCCGTGATGCTGCCCTACCAGGACTTCTTCTTTCCTTCCCTGACCGGCGACGGCCTCGCGGTTCTCTTCGGCGCGACGCTGCTCGGCGGGCTGGTGCGAGGCTTCACCGGCTTCGGCTTCGCGATGGTGTTCATGCCGCTCGCATCGATCGTGCTCGGCCCGGTCGCGGCGCTGGGGCTGATCTGGTTCATCGACCTGCCAGTGGCGCTGCCGGTCGCGGCGCGGAGCGCCAAGCATGCCGAATGGCGCGAGATCGTGCCGTTGCTGGCCACCGCGACCCTGGCTCTCCCGATCGGCGTCTCGCTGCTGACCTGGCTCGACCGCGACACGATGCGCTGGGTGCTAGCGCTGCTCGTGCTCACGGCCGTAGGGCTGATGGCCTCGGGCTGGCGCTATCACGGCCGGCCGACGGTCTCGCTGTCGCTCGGCGTCGGCGCGCTCTCCGGGCTGTGCAACGGCATGGCCTCGATCGGCGGTATGCCGCTGGCGGTCTTCTGGCTCGGCGCGCAGCGCAACGACCGGCACAAGACGCGCGCCAATCTGCAAACCTATTTCGGCATCTCGACCTTCATCAGCGGCGCCGTGCTCTGGTGGAAGGGCATCCTCACCCTGCAGTCGGTCGTGAGCGCGATACCGCTCTTCGCGATCTACGTCGTCGCATTCTGGATCGGCTCGCACGGCTTCCGACTGGCTTCGGAGACGAGCTTCCGGCGCGGCGCCTACCTGCTGATCTTCCTGAGCGCGCTGATCAGTCTGCCGCTGCTGGACGGCCTGCTCGGCCGTTAGAAAGTGAAAAAGGGGGCGTCGCGGTGCCGCCCCCTGGACCTGGCGCCGGGGCGGTTCAGGCGCCGAGCTTGGCCATGATCTCGTCGGCGATCTCGAAATTCGCGAAGACGTTCTGGACGTCGTCGTCGTTGTCGAGCGCCTCCATCAGCCGCATCATCGAGGCGGCCTTCTCCTCGTCGAGCGGGGCCGAAGTCGTCGGACGCCAGACGGGCTTGGCCGAAGCCGGCGCGCCGAGCGTGGCTTCGAGCGCTTTCGAGACCTCGTTCAGGCTGTCGAAGGCACACAGGATGGTGTGGCCGTTCTCGTCCGAGATCACGTCGTCGGCGCCGGCCTCGATCGCCGCTTCCATCACCTTGTCTGGGTCGCCGGCCTCAGTCGGATAGGTGACCTCGCCGACGCGGTTGAACATGAAGGAAACCGAGTTGCTCTCGCCCAGCGCGCCGCCCGACTTGGTGAAATAGGAGCGCACGGCAGAGGCGGTGCGGTTGCGGTTGTCGGTCAGGGCCTCGACGATGACGGCGGCGCCGCCCGGGCCGTAGCCCTCATAGCGGACCTCGTCATAGTTGTCGCCTTCGCCGCCGGCCGCCTTGTTGATGGCGCGCTGGATATTGTCCTTCGGCATGTTCTCGGCGCGCGCGGCGAGCACGGCCATGCGCAGGCGCGGGTTCATGTTCGGGTCGGGCATGCCCATCTTGGCGGCGACGGTGATTTCGCGGGCCAGTTTCGAGAACAGCTTGGAGCGCACCGCATCCTGCTTGCCCTTGCGGTGCATGATGTTCTTGAACTGGGAATGGCCGGCCATGACGTCGCGCTGCCTTCTGCGAATGATCCGTAACATGCCGGGGCCGGGCGGCGATCCTGCCCGGAATTCCGGCGAAGCGGCCTTATAGGCGTCGGCTTTGCCCGCAGGCAAGCGTCGCCCGGCGCGGCTTGGCCCGGCATTAGGCAATTCTTTACCACGCCAAGGCAGCGTCGAACGTCGCGAACTTCGTACTCCGCTATCCCGAGTGATAACTTGACCACCAGAACGATCGCCGGGCAGGAGCAGCGTTTTCGCGCGTTCCAGATTTCCGAGCGCGACCTCGCGCTGCTGGCGCCGCAGGCCATGTTCGTGCGCGAGCGGCTGCCCTCGCTCCTGCCGCAGCTTCACGAGCAGTTCGCGCCCTGGCCGGAAATCGCCCAGGCGCTGCGGCAGCCGCAGGTGCACGAGCGACGGCTGGCGCATTGGATCCGTCTCGCCTCGGGCGATCTGGGCGAGGGCTTCATGGAGTCGGCGCGCAGCCTGGCCACCGCCTTCCACGACCATGGCGTACCGATCTATGCGGTGGTGATCTGCCACGCGATCGTCGTGAATGCGCTGATCGCCGAGCTCGGCCTCGATCAGCGCCGGCTGACGAGCGTGGCCGGCCGCTGGCGCAGAGGCCGCCTCGACGACGGCATCGTCACGCGCGCAGCGTTGTCGAAGGCGGCCCAGCTCGATCTCGAGCTCATTCTCGAGACTTATGCGCTCGTCCAGGAGGACAGCCGCAACGCCACGCGCCGGCAGATCGAAGCGTTCGAGGGAACCGTCCGCGACGTGGTGAGCGCCGTCGGCGCGGGCGCGGTGAAGGTGGAGAGCCTTGCCACGACGATGGACGTCATTGTCGGCGAGACCAGTGCTCAGGCCTTCGTGGCAGTGCGAAGCGCCGACGACGCCTCGAGGAATGTCGGCAATGTCGCCGCGGCCACCAACGAACTGTCGATCTCGCTCGACCACGTGGCGGCCGAGGTGACGCGGGCCTCGGAACTGGCCCATCAGGCCAACGCGGCCGTGCAGCAGACCGACGCCGTTGTTCAGAGCCTGTCACGCTCGGCCGACACCATCGGCTCCGTCGTCGAGTTGATCCAGATGATCGCGAGCCAGACCAATCTGCTCGCGCTCAATGCGACGATCGAGGCCGCGCGTGCCGGGGAGGCCGGACGCGGTTTCGCCGTCGTCGCGACCGAGGTGAAGCAACTATCGGCCCGTACGGCGCAAGCCACAGGCGAGATCGCCGCCCAGGTTCCGGCGATGCAGGCGGCGACCCGCGAGGCCGTCTCGGCGCTCGAGCGCATCGTCGGTTTCGTCAGCCAGGTCAACGGGATCGCAGGGGCCGTCGCCGCCAGCATCGACGAGCAGCGCGCCGCCACACAGGAGATTGCCCGCAGCGCGAACCAGGCGGCGGTCGATACCCAGGCGAATGCCGAGGCGATCGGTCAGCTCAGCTCGCGGGCGCAGGGCGCGGGAGACGCGGTATCCGAGGTGCTCGGCGTCGCCGGGGCGTTGTCCCGGCACGCCGCCAGCATGAGCGAGGCCTTCGAGACGCTGTCCCGGCAATCGCGCCAGGCCTGATCCGCTTCAGGCCGCCCAGCCGGGCAGCGCCTCGCTCAGATGCGGGCCGACGCGGACGGCCCAGACCGCTCTCGCGAGGCCTGTCGCATCGTCGATCTCGACGGCGACGCCCGAGAGCGTGCCCTCTCCGGTCGCCGGTTCCAGCCTCGCGCCAGGCACCTTCTGCAGGAAGCGGCGCACCGGCTCGTCCTTCTGCATGCCGAGCACGGAGTCGTAGTCGCCGCACATGCCGGCATCGGACTGGTAGGCCGTGCCGCCAGGAAGGATGCGCGTGTCCGAGGTCGGCGCGTGAGTATGCGTGCCCACGACCAGGCTGGCGCGGCCGTCGAGGAAATAGGCCATGGCCTGCTTCTCGCTCGTCGCCTCGGCATGGACATCGACGAGGACGGCATCGGCGACTTCGCCGAGCGGGCAGGCCGAGAGCTCGCGCTCGACCGCGGCGAAGGGGTCGTCGAGCGGGTCCATGAACAGCCGGCCCATGACGTTGACGACGAGGACGCGGGCGCCGTTGCGGGCCTCGATCACGGCCGCGCCGCGGCCGGGCGTGCCCGGCGGATAATTCGCCGGGCGGATCAGCCGGTCCTGCCGGGTGATGAAGACGAGGGCCTCGCGCTGGTCCCAGGAATGGTTGCCGAGCGTGACGACATCGGCGCCGGCGGCGAGGATCTCGTCGCAGATCGCCTCGGTGATGCCGAAGCCGCCGGCCGAGTTCTCGCCGTTGATGACGACGCAGTCGAGCTTCCAGGCCTCGCGCAGGGCAGGCAGGCGCTCCTGAACCGCTATCCGGCCGGGGCGGCCGACGATGTCACCGAGAAACAGAAGACGCATGAGCTGACCCGAAAACCGCGAAGGCTTTCTCCCTCGCGCGAAGGCGCTCGGGAATCAACCGCGGCGAATGGCTTCGCGCTCGGTCACGATCCAGTCGAGGCGCCGGTCATGCGGCTCGTCCGGCACCGCATCGATCTCCTGGGCGGCATAGCCGATGCCGATGCTGATCGTCGGGCCAAGCTCGGTCAGCGCCCGGTCGTAATAGCCCTTGCCGTAGCCGATCCGGTAGCCGCGCCGGTCGAAGGCGGCGAGCGGCACGAGCAGGATCGCAGGCCTCACCTCCGGCTCGCTCGGCGCCGGGACGAGCGTGCCGAAGCCGCCCGGAACGATCGGGTCATAGGGCGCCCAGCGGCGGAAGATCATGCGCTTGTCGACGATCGCGGGCAGGCAGAGGAGCAGGCCGCGGTCGTGAAGGGCTTCGAGGATCGGGCGGGGATCGGCCTCCGAGCGCATCGGCCAATAGGCCGAGACCGGGCCGGTGCTCGCTTTCCAGATTGGAAGGGCGAGCGCATTGGCAGCGATCTCCGCGTCCCATTCCAGCCGGTTGTCGAGATCCAGCGCGTCGCGACGGGAAAGCGCCTCGGCGCGGAGGATCGCCTTGCGCGGGGAGGGCGTGACCTGCGTGTCGGACGTCGTCGTCATAAGGGCTGCGGAGCCACCTCGGCCGTGGAGTTTTGAATCCCGGGACACCTACTAAAGTAGGTGGGCGCCGTGTGTCCGGTTCCGATGGATCCGGTCAGGGACAGCTCCCTAGGGAGTCGTATGGGCCCGGGGAATGCTGTCTCTCACGCACTAGGCAGCCCCGCTTCGCCAATGTAGGCAAGCCGCCGGCAAAGCGCCAGAGGGGTTTCGCCCGCGTCCCTCGGATTTCGCAGCCGGCGCATGAGATCGTTCATATTTTGGCCGCGGTGCGCCGGTGTTATAAGCGCGTGCGCGACCATGTCAGCTTCAGTCGAGGACCGCTTGCTTCAGATGCCCGGCTTTTCCCTTGCCCGCCTTCTCGCTCGCCCGGCCTGGCCCGCGCTCGCGCTCGCCGCGGGGCTGAGCGGCGCCACCGCCCCGGCCTTCGCGCAGGATGCCGCCGACCTGCTGGTGCGCACGACCCGGCTCGAAAACCAGATGCGGCAAATGGCCGGGCAGATCGAGCAGTTGCAGTTCGAGAACAAGCGGTTGACCGAGCAGCTCAGCCGATTCCAGCAGGACGTCGATTTCCGGCTGAACGAAAAAGGCGGCGGCGGGCGGCCGTCCGCGGGGTCCGCGCCGCCGGCCACTCCGCCCGCGGGCGGCACACCGCAACGGCAACGCCGCGGCGATGCCTTCGATCCGAGCACGCAGCAAGGCGCCGCCGGGGCCCCCCAGCCGCTCGGCGGCGGCATTTCCGGCATCATCGAGGATGAATACGCCAACGGCCCGGCGAGCGGGCAGCCTCTCGACCTGCAGGGTGTCGGACGTCCGGTTCAGCAGGGTGCGGTCGCGGGTGGCCCGCGTGGGCAAAGCGTTGCGGCCGCGAGTGGCCCGGCGACCGCCAAGGAAGCCTATGATTCCGCCTATGCGGCGCTCAAGCGCCGGGCCTACGAACAGGCCGAAATGGGCTTCCGGCAATTTCTGCAGAGCTATCCGCGGGACCGGCTGGCGGTGGACGCCACCTATTGGCTGGGCGAGAGCTACATGCAACGCCAGCGCTATCGCGAGGCCGCCGAGCAGTTCCTGAAGATTTCGAAGGAGACGCCGCGTGCGGCGAAGGCGCCCGACAGCCTGCTCCGGCTCGGTATGGCCCTGAGCGGGCTCGGCGCCAAGGAGCAGGCGTGCGCGACCTATGCCAAGGTCGGAGTCGACTATCCGCAGGCGTCCAGCGCACTGCGCAATGCCGTCGCGCGGGAGCGGCGCCGTTCCGGCTGCGCTTGAGCGCGGTTTCCTCTCGCGAGCCAGCGGTGATGCCGGTCTCGCCGGCGGAGGCCGGCGCCTGCTTCGGCGATCTGGCCTCGGAGGCCGGGCTGCTCGTGGCTGTCTCGGGCGGACCGGATTCGGTTGCGCTGCTGGCCCTGCTGGCGGATTGGGCCAGGGGACCGGGCCGGCCCGTGCTGCGCGCTGCTACGGTCGATCATGGATTGCGGGCCGAGGCGGCTGCCGAGGCGGAGGAGGTCGCGGCACTCTGCGCCGGGCTCGGCGTGGCGCATGAAACGCTTCGATGGCTTTCCAGCAAGCCCGCCAGCGGCATTCAGGACGCGGCGCGGCGTGCCCGCTACGACCTGCTCACGGCCGCCGCGCTTCGTCACGGCTGTACGGCGATCGTCACGGCCCATACGCTCGACGACCAAGCCGAAACCCTGTTGATGCGGCTTGCCCATGGCTCTGGCCCGGGCGGGCTCGCCGGCATGCAGCCGCGCAGCCGTCGCGGGGCGGTCGATCTCGTCAGGCCTTTGCTGGGCATCGAAAAGGCGCGGCTCGTCGCCACCGCCGAGCGGCGCGGGCTGCCCTTCACGCGCGATCCGAGCAATGCCGATCCGCGCTTCGAGCGCGTGCGCTGGCGCAGCTTGCTGCCGCTGCTGGCGGAGGAGGGGCTCGGTCCGGCGCGGCTCGGCCTCTTCGCGGCGCGCATGGCGCGGCAGGAGGAGGCCCTGTCGCAGCGGGCGGCAGAGGTGCTGAGCCAGCGTCGCTGCTGCTCTCAAGATGCGGACGAACTGCGGCTCGATTTCCGGCGGCTGGCGGAAGAGCCGGAGGAGATCGTCCTGCGCGTGCTCGCGCTCGCCCTGTCGGACGTCGCGCCGGCCGGGGACGGCTATGGCCGGCTGGAGCGGCTGGAGGCCTGCGGCGCAAGCCTGCTCGAGGCGCTGCGGGGCGGCTCGACCAGCCGGAGAACGCTCGCGGGCTGCGTGCTCTCGCTCGGCGCAAACGGGGTGCTCGTCCTGCGGCGCGAAGGGCCGCGCCGGCGCGGCGTTCACCCTGCGACATCATAATCCCGCGACGGCACGCGTTTCGCTTGCGTTTCCCTTGGCAAGGAGGCGCGCCGCACCTAAATTGCTTGTTGAATGAAATCCAGGCCTCATCCGGTTGGTCCCGGCAGGCCCGATCGGACTGGTGATGAATCCGAACTTCCGCAATTTCGCCCTCTGGGTGGTGATCTTCCTGCTGGTCCTGGCGCTAGTGACGCTGTTCCAGAGCCCGAGCCAGCGCTCGAGCACCAATGAAATCCCCTACAGCCAGCTGATCAACGAGGCTGATTCCGGGAAGATCTCCAGCGTCGTGGTCTCGGGGCAGGAGATTTCCGGGAGCTTCTCGGATGGTCGCAACTTCGTGACCTATGCGCCCTATGGCGATCCTGGCCTGCTGAAGACGCTGGCGCAGAAGGGCGTGACGGTCTCGGCTCGCGCTCCTTCGGAAGGCACGCCCTGGTTCATGGCGCTGCTGGTCAACTCGCTGCCCTTCGTCATCTTCATCGGCCTGTGGATCTTCATGTCCCGCCAGATGCAGAACGGCGCCGGCCGGGCGATGGGCTTCGGCAAGTCCAAAGCCAAGCTCCTGACCGAGGCCCATGGCCGCGTCACCTTCGAGGATGTCGCCGGCATCGACGAGGCCAAGGAGGACCTGCAGGAGATCGTCGAGTTCCTGCGCGATCCGCAGAAATTCCAGCGGTTGGGCGGGCGCATCCCGCGCGGCGTGCTGCTCGTCGGCCCGCCCGGCACGGGTAAGACCCTGACGGCGCGCGCCGTCGCGGGCGAGGCCAATGTGCCGTTCTTCACGATCTCGGGCTCGGACTTCGTCGAGATGTTCGTCGGCGTCGGCGCCAGCCGCGTGCGCGACATGTTCGAGCAGGCCAAGAAGAACGCGCCCTGCATCATCTTCATCGACGAGATCGACGCGGTCGGCCGCCATCGCGGTGCCGGCTTGGGCGGCGGCAATGACGAGCGCGAGCAGACGCTTAACCAGCTCCTCGTCGAGATGGACGGCTTCGAGCCGAACGAGGGCGTGATCATCATCGCCGCGACCAATCGCCCGGACGTGCTCGATCCCGCGCTGCTGCGCCCGGGCCGCTTCGACCGCCAGATCGTCGTTCCGAACCCGGATGTCGCCGGCCGCGAGAAGATCCTGCGCGTCCATGTCCGCAAGGTGCCGATGGCGCCGGATGTCGACCTCAAGATCCTGGCGCGCGGTACACCCGGCTTCTCCGGCGCCGACCTGATGAACCTCGTCAACGAGGCGGCGCTGCTCGCAGCCCGTCGCGGCAAGCGCATGGTCACCCATGCCGAGTTCGAGGACGCCAAGGACAAGGTCATGATGGGCGCCGAGCGCAAGTCGATGGCCATGTCCGAGGAGGAGAAGAAGCTCACCGCCTATCACGAGGCGGGCCATGCGATCGTTGGCCTCTATGTCCCGGCGGGCGTGCCGGTCCACAAGGCGACGATCATCCCGCGCGGCCGTGCGCTGGGCATGGTGAAGTTCCTGCCGGAAGGCGATCGCTACTCGATGAAATACAAGGAGTTCACCTCGCAGCTCGCGGTCGCCATGGGCGGGCGCGTGGCGGAGGAGATCACTTTCGGCAAGGAGAACATCACCTCCGGCGCGACGGGCGACATTCAGCAGGCGACCAAGATGGCCAAGGCCATGGTCACCCAGATGGGCTATTCGGACGAACTCGGCATGGTCGCCTATGGCGACAATCAGGAAGAGGTCTTCCTGGGCATGTCGATGGGCCGCAGCCAGTCGCTCTCCGAATCGACCGCGCAGAAGATCGACGCCGAGGTGAAGCGCCTCGTCGACGAAGGCTATCGCGACGCCAAGGAGATCCTGACGAAGCATCACGACGAATTCGTGCAGGTGGCCGAGGCGCTGCTCGAGTTCGAGACGCTGACCGGCGAGGAAATCCGCGACCTGATCGCCGGCAAGCGCCCCTCGCGGGATCTCGACGACACGCCGCATGCCCCGCGCGGCTCGGCCGTGCCGAGCGCCGGAAAGGGCCGCAAGCGCGGCGAGCCGGATGCCGGCATGGAGCCGCAACCTCAGGTCTGAGGCCGATTGCATGAACCGAAAAGGGCGGCTCCGGGCCGCCCTTTTTTGTGCGCCGCTTCTTGTGCGCATCGGGATGTCACGCTCCGTCACAATTTGTGAGAAGGCGGAAAGGTTTTTTGGCTATAGAAACGCGCGAAATCAGGCGCTGATCGCCTTCGGATCGGAACGACATGGCACGCAAGTACTTTGGAACGGACGGCATTCGCGGGCGGGCGAACGGCGTCATCACGCCGGACCTCGCCCTGAAGGTCGGCCAGGCCACGGGCCTCGCCTTCCATCGCGGCGACCATCGTCACCGCGTCGTGATCGGCAAGGATACCCGGCTTTCCGGCTACATGATCGAATACGCCATGGTCGCGGGTTTCACCGCGGTCGGCATGGACGTCATGCTGCTCGGCCCGATGCCGACGCCGGCGGTGGCGATGCTGACCCGCTCGATGCGGGCCGATCTCGGGGTGATGATCTCGGCTTCGCACAATCCCTACGAGGACAATGGCATCAAGCTGTTCGGGCCCGACGGCTACAAGCTCAACGACGAGGTCGAGCACGAGATCGAAACGTTGATCGACGCGGATCTCGGGCCGCGCCTGTCGGGCTCCGCGCGGCTCGGCCGGGCCAAGCGCATCGACAGCGCCGATGCCCGCTATGTCGAGTTCGCCAAGCGCACGCTGCCGCGCAATCTGAGCCTGGAGGGTCTGCGCATCGTGCTCGATTGCGCCAACGGCGCGGCCTACAAGGTGGCTCCGCAGGCGCTATGGGAACTGGGCGCCGAGGTGATCACCATCGGCGTGGAGCCGGACGGCTTCAACATCAACCGCGAGATCGGCTCGACCCATCCTTCGACCCTGGTCGAGAAGGTCAGGGAATTGCGCGCCGATGTCGGCATCGCGCTCGACGGCGACGCCGACCGCGTCCTGGTGGTGGACGAGCACGGCCAGATCGTCGATGGAGACCAGCTGATGGCGGTGATCGCGCGCTCCTGGCTGGAAGACGGCCGCCTCTCGGCACCGGGCATCGTCGCGACGGTGATGTCAAATCTCGGTCTGGAGCGCTATCTGGCCGGCCTCGGCCTCTCGCTCGCGCGCACGGCGGTGGGTGACCGTTACGTGCTCGAACATATGCGCAGCCATGGCTTCAACCTGGGCGGAGAGCAGTCCGGCCACATCATCCTGTCGGATTTCGGCACGACGGGCGACGGACTGGTTGCGGCGCTGCAATTGCTGGCGGTGGTGAAGCGGATGGACCGGCCGGTCTCGGAAGTCTGCCACTGCTTCGAGCCGCTGCCGCAGATCCTCAAGAACGTGCGCTACAAGACGGGCAAGCCGCTGGAGGAGCAGGCCGTGATGAGTGCGATCGAGGCGGCGAAGCAGCTTCTCGGCGAGAGCGGCCGGCTCGTCATCCGCCCCTCGGGGACCGAACCCGTCATCCGCGTGATGGCCGAGGGCGACGACCGGGATCTGGTCGAGCGCGTCGTCGACGACGTCGTCGAGGCGGTGACGAAGGTCGCGGCCTGATCAAAGGCGCCCGGGGGCAGGCACTGCCGCCCTTCAGACCACCGCGGTCAGCCCGCCATCGACCATCAGCAGATGACCGTTGACGTAATCGCTCGCCGCCGAAGACAGGAAGATCGCTGCGCCGACCAGTTCCTTCGTCTCGCCCCAGCGCCCGGCCGGGGTGCGGCTGCAGACCCAGCTCGTGAAGGCCTCGTCCGCGAGCAGGGCCTTGTTGATCTCGGTGGTGAAATAGCCGGGCCCTATGGCGTTGGCCTGGATGTTGTGCTTGCCGAGCTCGGCGGCCAGCCCCCGCGTCATCATCTTCACCGCGCCCTTCGAGGCCGTATAGGGAATGATGGTGGCCCGGCCGAGCTCGCTCATCACCGAGCCGATGCTGATGATCTTGCCGCGCTTGCGCGGCACCATCCGCTTCGTGACCGCCTGGGTGACGTAGAACACCGAGTGCAGATTGGTGTTCATCACCTCGTGCCAGCCCTCGACCGGGAATTCGGTGATCGGCGCGCGCTTCTGCATCCCGGCGTTGTTGACGAGGATGTCGATGGGCCCCGTGCCGGCCTCGATCGCCGCGACGCCGGCCTCGACCGCCTTCTGGTCGGTGACGTCGAAGGCCGCGATCGAGGCCTTGCGGCCGGCGGCGGCCAGGGCCTTGTGCGCTCGCTCGAGCTTGCTCCGGTCGCGGCCGTTCAATACGACATGAGCGCCGGCTTCGGAGAGGCCTTCAGCCAGTGCGAGCCCGATGCCCTGGCCGGAGCCGGTGACCAGTGCGACCTTGCCTTCCAGGCTGAACAGCGACAGCGACATGGCGTATCCTCATTAAAGGCCGGGGTGCGGCGTTGGTTTTGTTTGCGCCGGGAGCACAGCTTTCGGTAAGCAGCTTTCAAACGATTAGACAACGGCGCGGCCTGCTTGTCCCGCGCCAATCCGGAGAAACGTCATGCGCGCCGTCGTGATCCATGCCGAGAAGGACCTGCGGGTCGAACAGACCACGGCTCCGGAGCTGGGCCCGCATGACGTGCGGGTCCGAATGGAAGCCGGCGGCATCTGCGGCTCCGATCTGCATTATTATCTGCATGGCGGCTTCGGCACGATCCGCGTGCGCGAGCCGATGATCCTCGGCCATGAGATCGCCGGCAGGGTCGAGGCGGTCGGCGGCGAGGTCTCGCGGGTCAGGCCGGGCGATCGCGTCGCGGTCAATCCGAGCCGGGCCTGCGGCCATTGCCGCTATTGCCAGATGGGTTTGCAGCAGCACTGCACCGACATGCTGTTCTACGGCTCGGCGATGCGCTTTCCGCATGTGCAGGGCGGCTTCCGCGACGTGCTCGTCGTCGAGGAGCGGCAGGCCGTGAAGGTGGCTCCCGGCGTCACGGCGGCGCAGGCCGCCTTCGCCGAGCCGCTCTCGGTCTGCCTTCATGCGGCCAAGCGCGCCGGACCGCTGCTCGGCAAGCGTGTGCTGGTGACGGGAGCGGGTCCGATCGGCGCGCTCACCATCGTCGCGGCAAAGGCTGCCGGCGCTTCGGAGATCGTGGCGACGGACGTGGTCGACGGGCCGCTGCCGGTGGCGCTCAAGATGGGCGCGACGGCGGCGATCAACGTCGCCGCCGAGCCTGATCGGCTGAAGGAGGAATACGGAGCGGAGAAGGGCGCCTTCGACGTGATGTTCGAGGCGTCGGGCAACCAGCACGCGCTGACCGGCGCCTTCGACGTCGTGCGCTCGGGCGGCACCATCGTGCAGATCGGGGTCGGCGGTCAGTTTACCTTGCCGATGAACGTCGTCGTCGCCAAGGAATTCGACCTGCGCGGCTCCTTCCGCTTCCACGAGGAATTCGGCTGGGCGGTGGCGATGATCGGTTCCGGCTCGATCGACCTCTCGCCGCTGCTGACGGCGACGATCCCGGTCGAGCGAGCCGTCGAGGCCTTCGACCTCGCCGCGGACAAGGCGAAGGCGATCAAGGTCCAGCTCGACTTCGCGTGAAGGCGGGGCCGTTATTCTCCGCGAAGCGGCGCTTCGACCGGAGATGCCCTTGCCGGTCAGGGTTCTTCCCGGGGCGCGATGCTCGGGCCATGCCCGAGCAGACGGGCGTCAGAACAGCCCCTCGATATGGCCTTTCGCGTCGATATGGATGCGTTCGGCGGCTGGTTCGCGCGGGAGGCCGGGCATGGTCATGATATCCCCGCAGATGGCTACGACGAAGCCCGCGCCGGCCGAAAGCCGCAATTCCCGCAAGGGAACGGTGTGGCCGGAGGGGGCGCCGCGGAGCGTCGGATCGGCCGAGAAGGAATACTGGGTCTTGGCCACGCAGACCGGCAGGTCGCGGAAGCCGGCCGCCTCCAGCTCGGCGAAGCGCGCCGCGAGCCTGGCGTCGACGCTGACGCCACTGGCGCCGTAGATCTCGCGCGCCACGGTGTCGAGCTTCTCGCGCAGCGGCATGCTGTCGGGATAGAGCGGGGCGAAATCGGCCTCGCCCTCGTCGGCCAGCGCGGCGACCTTGCGGGCCAGTTCCTCGGTGCCGGCACCGCCTTCGGCCCAATGCCGGCAGATCACCGCCTCGACGCCGAGATGGTTGCGGCAGAAGTTGCGGATCAGCTCGTGCTCGGCGGCCGTGTCGGTGGCGAAATGGTTGATCGCGACGATCGGCGGTACGCCGAACTTGCGGATATTCTCGACATGGCGGGCGAGGTTGGCCATGCCCGCTTCCAGCGCCTTCAGGTTTTCCTGGCCGAGGGCGTCCTTGGCGACGCCGCCATGCATCTTCAGCGCACGGACGGTGGCGACGACGACGGCGACCGAGGGCTCGAGGCCGGCCTTGCGGCATTTGATGTCGAAGAACTTCTCCGCGCCGAGATCCGCGCCGAAGCCCGCCTCCGTGACGACATAGTCGCCGAGCTTCAGCGCGGCGCGGGTTGCGATCACCGAATTGCAGCCATGGGCGATATTGGCGAACGGCCCGCCATGGACGAAGGCGGGCGTGCCCTCCAGCGTCTGCACCAGGTTCGGCATCAGCGCGTCCTTGAGCAGCACGCTCATCGCGCCGGTCGCCTTGAGATCGGCCGCGGTGATCAGGCGCTTGTCGCGGGTGCGGCCGACGACGATGCGGCCGAGGCGCTCCTCCAGATCGGCGGAATCACGGGCCAGGCAGAAGATCGCCATCACCTCCGAGGCGACGGTGATGTCGAAGCCGTCCTCGCGCGGGAAGCCGTTGCCGTTGCCGCCGAGCGAGGAGACGATCGAACGCAAGGCGCGGTCGTTCATGTCGAGCACGCGGCGCCAGCTGATCGTGCGGGTATCGAAGCCGAGCCCGTTGCCCCAATAGACATGGTTGTCGACCATCGCGGCCAGCAGGTTGTGCGCGCTGGTGATGGCATGGAAGTCGCCGGTGAAATGCAGGTTGATCTGCTCCATCGGAACGACCTGCGCGTGGCCGCCGCCGGCCGCTCCGCCCTTCATCCCGAAGCTCGGGCCGAGGGAGGGCTCACGCAAGGCGATCATCGCGCGCTTGCCGATCCGCGACAGGCCGTCGCCGAGGCCGACCGTCGTCGTGGTCTTGCCTTCTCCAGCCGGCGTCGGGCTGATCGCGGTGACCAGGATCAGCTTGCCGTCCGGCTTGTCGTGGAAGCCGGGGATCGCGCCCGTATCGACCTTGGCGATGAACTTGCCGTAGGGGTGGAGCGCTTCGACCGGAATGCCGGCGCGCTCGGCAATGGCGGCAACGGGCTGAAGCGTCGCGGCGCGCGCGATCTCGATATCGGTCGGCATCCGTCCTCTCGGAAACTGTGCGGCCATCGCGCCTCCCGGGGCGAAGCCGCCGCGACACTGGCCCGAACCGCGCGCCGCGCCAAGCGCTTTTCCGGCCGGCCCCTGGATGATGCACAGGCGCCCATGTCTTTTGACATGCGCCCGGCCGCACCTGCCTGTTACCGGTGACAGGAGCGGCAGCCCGTCCGACGGACGATGCCGCTTGCTGTCCATGGCTGGAGCCGGATACGAAGAGCGCGGCGTGCGATCGGCCCTTCGATGATCGGCCGGCATTGGGGGAGGACGATGGATCAAGGCGTCTGGCCTGCCGGCAAAAGCGGCGTCGCCGAGCTGCTGCGCGGCTGGACCGGCGGCGAGACCGTGCTCGGGGCGCCGGCAGACTGGCCCGCAGCCCTGCGCAGCGCCTTTCAGCTCATCCTGCTTGCGCCGTCGCCGATGACGCTGCTCTGGGGAGAGGCGGGCCTGATGTTCTACAACGACGCCTATGCCGTCATCTGCGGTGCACGGCATCCGCGGATCCTGGGGCAGAGCGTCTACGATGCCTGGCCGGAAGTCGCCGCGTTCAATCGCGGGGTCATGGCGAGCGTCCTGGCCGGCGAGTCGTCGTCTTATCGCGACGTTCCCTTCGTCTTCTACCGCAACGGCGCCGCCGAAGAGGTCTGGCTCAATCTCGACTACAGCCCGGTGCCGGACGAGGCGGGGGCCGTCGGCGGCGTTCTGGCACTGGTGACGGAGACGACCGAGCGTTTGCGTGCGGAAGAGCTCCTGCGGCGCCGCGAACGCGAACTGGCGCAGGTCCAGAAGATCGGGCGCGTGGGCGGGCTCGAGGTCGACCTGCGCTCCGGCTTCCAGAACCGCCGCTCGCCGGAATACCTGGCGATCCATGGCCTGCCGCCGGAGGCGGCGCAGGAGACCCATGAGGATTGGGTGGCACGGCTCCATCCCGAGGACAGGGCCCGTGTCGAGGGGCATTTCCGGGCGGCCGTCGCGAGCGCTGCGACCGACTACCACGCCGAATACAGGATCGTTCGGCCCGCGGACGGAAAGATCCGCTGGATATCGGCGACGGCCCTGATCGAACGCGATGACGAGGGTCATCCAGTCCGGCTCGTGGGCGCGCATCTCGATATCACCGAGCGCAAGGAGGCGGAAAGCGAGCAGCGGCTCCTGATGCAGGAACTGGCGCATCGGGTGAAGAACACGCTCGCCATGATCCAGGCCATCGCTTCGCAGACCCTGCGCAGCGCGACCACGCTGGAAGCCGCCAACGAAGCGTTCACGGCGCGGCTGGGAGCGTTGGCGCGGGCGCATGACCTGCTGGTGGCGGGCCAGCAGGCCAACGCCAACATCGCCGAGATCGTCCGCAGCATCATCGGCATCCAGGGCGACCCAGGCCGCTTCGACGTTCAGGGGCCCGACATCGTGCTCGGCCCGAAGGCTGCCCTGGCGTTGACCCTCATCCTGCACGAACTGACGACCAACGCGGTCAAATACGGGGCACTGTCCAACGAGAAGGGGCGGGTGAGCCTGCGCTGGGGCGCCGATGAAATCGAAGGAGTCCGGCAGTTCCGCCTGCGCTGGCAGGAAAGCGGCGGCCCGCCGGTCAAGCCTCCTGCCCGGGCCGGCTTCGGGTCTCGCCTGATCGAGCGTTCGTTTCCCGGCGCGCGCAACGGCACCGAGAGCGCCTATCTGCCCGGCGGGCTCGTCTTCACGCTCGATGCGCCCTTCGAGGCATTGGGCGGCACGCGGGACGAGACCGGCTCGTCCTGAGTGCCGTCGGCCGGCTCAGGCCCGCAAATGCGTGTTCTGTGGAAAGAGGAACCGACGCGCGTCGTCGTCGACCTCGGTCTTGAACGCGAACTGGTCCTTCAGCGCCATGGCGCGCTGCGCCGCCGGCCGGGCCGAGATCTCGTCGGTGTGGCGCTTCACGTTCGGAAACAGCGTCGCCCAGTTCTCGCCGACGGCGAAGGAAAGCCGGGTCGCCCAGCCCCAGACCGACATGTCGACCAGCGTATAGCCATCGCCGAGCATGTAGCGCCGTGTCGCGAGCCGCTCGTCGACGATGCCCCAGTGCCGCTCGGCCTCGCGGGCGTAGCGATTGATGGCGTAGGGGATCTTCTCGGGGGCGAAGCGGCTGAAATGCACCGCCTGGCCACAATAGGGGCCGATGCCGGTCGCCACGAACATCAGCCAGGAGAGCATCTCGCCGCGCGCCTTCGGCGTGTCCTGCGGCAGGAACTTGCCGGTTTTCTCGGCGAGATAGAGCAGGATCGCGTTGGAATCGAAGACGGTGACGTCGCCGTCGGTCAGGGCCGGGGTCTTGGCGTTGGGGTTGATGGCGAGGAATTCCGGCTTGAACTGGTCGCCCTTGCGGGTGTCGACCGGCACCATCTCGTAGGGCAGGCCGGCCTCCTCCAGGAAGAGCGCGACCTTCGCCGGGTTCGGCGAAGGGTGGTAGTAGAGCTTGATCATGGAAGGCTCCCGCTGGGTCCGAGCTGGTTGCGGCTCGCGGCATAGGAGACGAGATCGGTCAGCGCCGCAATCGTCGTGTCCGCATGGAAGCCCAACTGTTCCGGCTGCATGCGCAGCGCCTTGAACATCAGCTTCGGGTCGATCGTGCCGGCGGCGGCAATCTCGTTGCGCAGGTCTGCGGCCGCCACGCGCTCGATGCGTGCCACGGCAAAGCCGTGGGCCTTGGCGCCGGCGATGTCGAAACCATTCGACGAGACGAAGAGGATTTCGTCGCGAGCGAGGCCGAGGCGCTTCTCGACATGAGCGTAACCGCGCGGATCGGGCTTGTAGATGCCGATCTCGTCGACGCTGATCACGGTTTCCAGAAGCTCGCCGATGCCGGCATGGGCGACGAGCCGCTTCAGCATGGCCGGGCTGCCGTTGGAGTAGATGGCAAGCCGGTAGGAAGCGAGGCCCTCCAGAGCGGCGCGGGCCTCGGGATAGAGCGCCAGCGCGTCATAGGCTCCGGCGATCTCGGCCAGGAATTCGGGCGTCGCGGCGAGGCCGAGCGTCTTCAGGGTGAAGTCGAGGGATTCGGTGGTGACCGTCCAGAAGTCCTCGTAGCGGTCCATCAGAGCGCGCAGCCAGGTGTATTCGAGCTGCTTCAGCCGCCAGATCTGGGTGATGGTCGTGCCATGGCCGGGAAAGGCGGCCTCGGTCGCGGCAGCGACCGACTGGACGTCGAACAATGTTCCGTATGCGTCGAAAACCAGGGCCTTGATCGGCATGGATCTCCTCCGTTGGGGCGTGGCTTCGGGGCGTGCGCCTTCTTAGCACTCGCATCGGCAGCATGGCGCATGGTATCCGCACACACACCTTTTCCGACATGTGCAAGGTCAAGCCGATGCCGCCCCGTCCCGTGATGCTGATGATCCTCGATGGCTGGGGCTGGCGCGAGGATGCTCAGAGCAACGCGATCAAGCTGGCGAAGACGCCGCATTTCGATCGCTTCTGGGCGAGCTGCCCCCACAGTTTCCTGCGCACCTCGGGCCTCGACGTCGGCCTGCCGGCGGGGCAGATGGGCAATTCCGAGGTCGGCCATCTCAATCTCGGCGCGGGCCGCGTGGTGATGCAGGATCTGCCGCGCATCAACCAGGCGATCAGCGACGGCTCGATCGAGCAGGCGCTGGAGGCAAGCGGCCTTCTGGCGGCCCTCAAGACCAGCGGCGGCGCGTGCCATCTTCTCGGGCTCGTCTCGCCGGGCGGCGTCCATGCCCATCAGGACCATGCCGTGGCGCTGGCGACGATCGTGGCCGGACAGGGCATCCCGGTGAAGGTCCATGTCTTCACCGACGGGCGCGACACGCCGCCGCAATCGGCCGCCGACTATGTCGGGGCTTTCGCACGGGCGCTGCCCGCGGGCGCGAGCATCACCAGCGTCTCCGGCCGCTACTATGCGATGGATCGCGACAATCGCTGGGAACGTGTCGAGAAGGCCTGGAAGGCGATGGTGCTGGGCGAGGGGGACAGCTTTCCCGACGCGCAGGCGGCGATCGCGGCGGCCTATGCCGGCAAGGTCAGCGACGAGTTCATCGTCCCGGCCGTGATCGGCGGCTATGCGGGGATGCAGGACGGGGATGGGCTGCTCAGCTTCAACTTCCGTTCCGACCGCATCCGCGAGATCCTCGACGCCGTGCTGGAACAGGATTTCCAGGGTTTCGCACGTCCGCGCGTGCCGAGGCTGGTCAGGGCCGTCAGCATGACCTCCTACAGTGCCGGGCTCGACAGGCTGATGCCCGCGCTGTTTCCGCCGCAAACGCTGGCGAACGGGCTCGGAGAGACGGTGTCGAAGGCGGGCCTCAAGCAGGTCCGCATGGCGGAGACGGAAAAATACCCCCACGTCACCTATTTCTTCAATGGCGGCGAGGAGACGCCTTATCCGGGCGAGGACCGGGTCATGGTGCCCTCGCCGAAGGTGGCGACCTATGACCTGCAGCCGGAAATGTCGGCGCCCGAACTCACGGCGAAGGCGGTCGAGGCGATCGATTCAGGCCGCTACGATCTCGTCATCCTCAACTTCGCCAATACCGACATGGTCGGCCATACCGGCGTGCTGGCGGCTGCGATCAAGGCGGCGGAGACGGTGGATGCGGGGCTCGGCGCCATTGCGGACGCCGTGCAGCGCCAGGGCGGCGCCCTGCTCGTCACGGCCGATCACGGCAATGCCGAGCTGATGGTCGATCCGGTGACCGGCAAGCCGCATACGGCCCACACCACAAACCCCGTGCCGCTGATGCTGATCGGGGGGCAGGCCCGCGCCCTGGCGGATGGCCGCCTCGCCGATATCGCGCCGACGCTGCTCGCGCTGATGGGCCTAGGCCAGCCCGACGAGATGACCGGCAGGTCGCTGCTGCGCTGAGGCGGCGCCGGCCCAAAAGGAAACGGCGCGGAGATGATCCGCGCCGTGGGTTCTTTCGGGGGAGGGGCTGCCTCAGTATTTGCGCACCACCGGCGGCGGGGCGTAGGCCACCGGCTCCGGCGTGCCGCAGCAGTTCGGGTCGCCGAAGTTCCAGCGCATGCCGATGCGGAAGTCGTGGCTGTCGATGTCCTTGGCCTTGAGCGGGCCCTGGATCTGGCCGGTGAAGGCGTTGACAAGGCGGCCGGACTGGGCGTCGCCGAGATTGAGGTAGCGATAGCCGACCTCGAGGGTCAGGTTCTTGTTCACCTCGTAGCCGACGCCCGCCATCAGCGCCCAGGCGACGTTGGTCTTGGTCCCGGTGTTGGCGTAACCGAGCGTGGGGCCGACATAGTTACCGAGCAGGACGCCCTGATCGGTCAGGCCCGAGATGCGGTTCTGGGTGAAGCCGATGCCGGCGCCGATATACGGCGTCAGGCAGTTCCAGGTGCCGAGATCGAAGTAGCCGTTGAACAGGGTGACCAGCGAGGTCAGGTTGCCCTTGTAGGTGTTGGTCTGGTTGCCGTTGTTGAAGGGGTTGTAGACGATGTCGTTCACCCCGATCGACGAGGCGCCGCGATATTCGCCGGTGACATCGAAACGCAGCCAGTTGTTGAAGCGATAGCCGATGCCGAGCCCGGCGAAATAGGCGGCGTTGTCGCTTTTGCCGAAGAAGCTGCCGCCGAAACCGACGACGTCCTCCTGGTCATATTTGCTGATGCTCTGGACGCCCACGCCGATGTCGCCGCGCAGGTAGATGCCGCTCGAGATCGTGCCCTTGAGCATGGGGGGCGGCGGAGGCGGCGGCGGATAGCCGGCCAGATCCGCGGCCTGTGCCGCCATGGTGGCGCCGAGGGCCAGGGCGCCCCCCAGCGCGATGGATTTCAGGCTGCCCATGGCAGGGTCCTTCGCGTTGCGCGCAGGACCAAGGACGCAGGCCCGCGCAGTTACCGATGGGAAGGACCATGCCAGCGATTTCTTAAACGAGGCTTAACCTTAACCGCTAACCTTGTTTTTCGCTGAATCGGCGCGTTTCCCGGTCTCGATGGCCTTGCGGGCCTTGGCTGCCATCTCCTCGAACTCGGTACGGATCTTCTCGATCTTCTCCTCGTCGAGTTCCTCCAGATCGAGCAGCTCCTCGCGCGCGCCCTCAAGTTTCAGGATCAGCTCGTCGAGCTTGATCTGCATGGCGGCGGTGTCGCGGTTCTGGCTGTTCTGGATGATGAAGACCATCAGGAAGGTGACGATGGTCGTCGAGGTGTTGATGACGAGCTGCCAGGTATCGTTATAGCCGAAGAACGGGCCCGAGACGGCCCAGATCACGATGACCGCCGCCGCCCCGAAGAAGGTCTGCGGCTTGCCCGCCCACTGGGCGACGGCCTGGGAGAGGCGGGTGAAGAGCGAGCGGTCGCTCTGCGGCAGGCGGCGTTTCGGTCTGGCCATGGCATGTCCCCAACCGGCTGATGCTGTGACGCCTCAACGCGGCCGATGAAATGCCGTTCCCTGCGATTCCGCTCAGGCGAACAGGCGCTCCGCGTGCCAGGCGATGTGCTGGGCCATGAAGGTCGAGACGAAGTTGTAGGAATGGTCGTAGCCGTCCCGCAGGGTGAGCTGCAGCGGGATGCCGGCCGCGGCGCAGGCGACCTCCAGCAGCTGCGGGCGCAGGCCTTCCTCGAGGAAGCCGTCGGCGCTGCCCTGGTCCACGAGAAGTTCGCTGACGCGGTGGCCGTCGGCGATCAGCAGCGTCGAGTCGTAGATCCGCCAGGAGGCCTCGTCGGGGCCGAGGTATTTCTCGAAAGCCGGTCGCGACCAGCCGGCGGTCGAGGGCTGGGTGATCGGGGCAAAGGCCGACACGGAGCGGTAGCGCCCCGGGTTCTTGAGCGCCAGTGTGATCGCGCCATGACCACCCATGGAGTGGCCGAAGATGCCTTGGCGCGACATGTCGAGGGGGAAGTTCCTGGCGACCAGCTGCGGAAGCTCGTCGCGGATATAGCTCTCCATGCGGTAGTTGCGGGCATAGGGCTCCTGCGTCGCATCGAGATAGAAGCTCGCGCCCGCGCCGAACTGCCAGTTGTCCGGCTCATCGGGCACGTCCGCGCCACGCGGGCTGGTGTCCGGACAGATGATGGCGATGCCGTTGGCGGCGGCCGCGGCCCGGTATTCGCCCTTGTCCATGACGTTCTGGTGGGTGCAGGTCAGGCCCGAAAGGTACCACAGCACGGGCACAGGCCCTTCTTCCGCCTGATGCGGGAGGTAGATCGCAAAGGTCATCGGGCAGGCGCAGGCCTCGCTCTCATGGCGATAGACGCGCTGCGAGCCGCCGAAGGCCTTCGAGGCGGAGAGGAGTTCCATGCGGCGGGTCCTTCAACGGTTTGGCATGACGCTTGTCATTCCGGGGCGGCCAGGGCCGAACCCGGAACCTGCGACCGGACGAGCCCTTTTCCGATCGGCTTGTGCAAGCGTCGTACCCGGTCGCGGGTTCCGGGTTCTGCGAGTTGCGTTGCCCCGGATTGAGAAAGGTGGTGCTTCAGTGCCTGCCGAATAAGGCAGTGGAACGGCGCCTCAGTAGACCACGACGCTCCTGATCGACTTGCCCTCGTGCATCAGGTCGAAGCCGTGGTTGATCTCCTCCAGCTTGAGCTTGTGGGTGATCAGGTCGTCGATGTTGATCTTCCCTTCCATGTACCAGTCGACGATCTTCGGCACGTCGGTGCGCCCGCGGGCACCGCCGAAGGCCGTGCCCTTCCAGACGCGGCCGGTGACGAGCTGGAACGGACGCGTCGCGATCTCCTTGCCGGCCTCGGCGACGCCGATGATGATCGACTCGCCCCAGCCGCGATGGCAGCATTCCAGCGCCTGGCGCATCACGCTGGTGTTGCCGGTGGCGTCGAAGGAGAAGTCGGCGCCGCCGCCGGTCAGGTCGACGATCGCCTGCACGACCTTGTCGTTGCCGATCTCGCTGGGGTTGATGAAGTCGGTCATGCCGAACTTGCGCGCCATCTCCTGCTTGGCCGGATTGATGTCGACGCCGATGATCTTGTCGGCGCCGACCATGCGGGCGCCCTGGATGACGTTGAGGCCGATGCCGCCGAGGCCGAAGACCACGACATTGGCGCCCGGCCAGACCTTGGCCGTGTAGATCACCGCTCCGATGCCGGTCGTCACGCCGCAGCCGATGTAGCAGATCTTGTCGAAGGGCGCGTCCTCGCGGACCTTGGCGAGCGCGATCTCGGGCAGGACGGTGAAGTTCGCGAAGGTCGAGCAGCCCATATAGTGGAAGATCTCGCCGCTATCGCAGGAGAAGCGGCTCGTGCCATCGGGCATGACGCCTTGCCCCTGCGTGGCGCGGATCGAGGTGCATAGATTGGTCCGGCGCGACAGGCAGGACTTACAGTTGCGACATTCCGGCGTGTAGAGCGGGATGACATGGTCGCCGGGTTTCAGCGTGGTGACGCCGGCGCCGACCTCGCGCACGATGCCGGCGCCCTCATGGCCGAGGATAGCCGGGAACTTGCCCTCCGAATCCAGCCCCGAGAGCGTGTAGGCGTCGGTGTGGCAGATGCCGGTCGCCATCACCTCGACGAGGACCTCGCCGGCCTTGGGGCCGCCGATCTCGATGGTTTCGATGGTGAGCGGCTTGCCGGCTTCCCAGGCGACGGCGGCGCGGGTCTTCATCGGGCGTTTCCTTCTTCGTGGGCGTTCATTTCAGATAGGGGCGGATCACGCGCATGATCGCGGCGATCTCGTCTTCGTTCGCATCTTCGGCAATGCCGGTGGCCGCACCGGCCTGCATCGTCTCGCGCAGATGGCTTTCGAGCACCTCCGCCATCAGACCGGTCGCCGCGCCACGCAGCGCGGCAAGCTGCTGCAGCAGCGCGCCACATTCCTCGCCGCGTTCGACGGCGCCGATCAGCGCGTCGGCCTGCCCTCTGATGCGGCGCAGCCGTGTGACGGCGCGCTTCTTCTCTTCCGGTGTGTGAGGCATGGCGCCGAGGCTCGACCCGCGATCCACCGCGACGCTATGGTACTGAGGGGGAGTATGTCAACGCGAATTGGCGCGCGCAAGCAAAAGGGCGGCAGCGTTGCCGCTGCCGCCCCCCGCACGGATCGTCGTCGTCGATGCGTCAGAAGCTGTAACCCAGCTTCACCTTGACGACATGCCGGCTGAAATTGGTCAGGTCGAGATCGCCGGGCTCGCCCTTGGCCTTGCCGGCGACCTGGATGTTGTAGGCGGCGGACAGCGCGAGCTGCTTCGTCGCCTGCCAGAAGACGCCCGGGCCGACATAGGTGGCGTAGCCCGCCTCCTTGCCGAAGCCGAGCTCGTTGTGGGTGCGCAGGTGGCGCACCTCGCCGCTGAGGTAGAGCCCATCCTGAACCTGCCAGGCGAGCGAGCCGGCGACGGTGAAGGTCGAGGAGCGCTGATAGGGGGAGGGGCCGGTCCAGGTCAGGTCGTGCGAGACGTTGACCGCGGCATAGAGCGTGTTGGGGATCAGCGTCTTGTCGGCGAAGAGGCGGATGCCGGTGTTGTAGGTGGTGAAGCGGCCGGCGCCGTCCGGGTCGGTGCGGGTGATGCTCGGATCGATCACGAGGGTCAGGCCGATGCCATGCATGTCGCGGCCGAGCAAGCGGTACTTCATCTCGACCCCGGCGCCATAGCCGCGCTCGTCGGCGCTGACGCCGCCGGCCGAGGCGCTGGTGACGCTGCCGAGCAGATAGGGGCCGATCTCGAAGCAGGGGAACAGGCCGTAGGAGCCCTGCAGCGTCAGGCCGTGGCTGCTCGAGGTGCCGATGCGGGTACCGAACGCGCCGCCATAGGTCAGGCTGGGGCCAAAGGAGCCGACATCTGCCACGTCCGAGCCGGTGGTGAAGCCGAAGGCATCGGTCGGGATCGCCTCGCTGTCGGCACAGGCCGAGACGAGCGGTGCGGGGGCGGCGGGCGCGCCCTTGCGGGAAGGCAGGTCGGCTGCCATCGCCGTACAGGTGCAGACGGCAACGAAGCTCAGAGCAAGGTATTTCGTGAAGGCTGAAGCGAGCGACATGGGCGCCATTCCGTCTGGGTGGCGACCCATCGCGCCCGGCTCAAATCATTCGAGCCGGGCGGGCCGCACGAACCGCAGCTTGCCGCAGCCGGCGAGCGCGCGGGAGAGGCCGGCTCTGAACACAGATGAAATAACGTTACATGTTGCACCGCCACAACAGACTGGAATGCAACAAAAAAACCAACGGGGCTTTCAGCCCAGTGGCGCCAGCATGGCGATCCGTGCCAGCGCGCGCGGCGCGATCGCCGCCAACTCCTCCACCGGCTTCCAGGCAGCGGCATGGACCTCCTCGACCTGCGCGACCAGCGGCCGGGCCGGGTCGGCCAGGAAAAGATATTGCAGGTCGTGATGGACATGGGCCGGCTCGCCGCGCGCCGGCTTGCCCGGGACGTCGTGGCTGTCGATCGCGAAGGGAACATCGCCGCCGCCATGCCAGGGGTGGAGCGCGAGGTCCTGCACGCCAGTTTCCTCGACCGCCTCGCGCGCCGCCGAATCGTGAAACCGGTCCGCCTCCTCCCAATGCCCGCCGGGCTGGAGCCAGCGGCCGATGACGACATGGTCGATCAGCAGGATCTGGGCATGGTCCGGCGAGAGGACGAAGGCGCTGGTGGTGACATGGCCAGGAAAGGTCTCGCGCCGGTCGAGCGCATGGCCCTGCTCGATCTGCCAGCGCAGCAACGACAGATGCTCGCGGGAGCCGGCGACCTCCGACCGGTAACGTGCGACGGCTTCGGTCAGACGGGGCATGAAAGTCATGGCTTGGCTTCGATCTCTCAGGGCAGTTGCAGGCGATAGGATTCGAAATGGCCGTTGCGGGGGCCGTCATAGCCGACGAGAACGTCGAGCTGGCCGCCCTGCTGGGCGAGGACGGTCAGCGACTCGGCCTTGGCATTGCGGCGCCCGGGCAACTCGCCCAGATCGGTCGCCGCATCGGGGTGCGCGAGATCGACCAGCAGCAGCGAATAGGGCCGCTCCTGCTCCTGCGCTGGCCCGAGAAGCGCAAGCAGCCGGTTACCGGGCAGGGGAGCGAGATCGCGGACGCCGCGATCCGGCCCCGCCGGCAGCGCGATCACGCGCGGGGTCTCCGTGGCCGGCGCATGTCCCGGTGCGAACAGCGCCTGCAGGGAGGCGCCGACCAGGAAGGCCCGTCCGCCGAGTGAAGGTGCGCGCAGCCCGATCCAGAGCGTGTCGCCGACCGCGGCGATGCCTTCGACGTTGAGGCCGCCGTCATCCATCAGGCTTTTGCCGAAGTACGCTCCGATTTCGCCTGCGCGGCGCAGGATGTCGCTGAGGCGATAGGTCAGTTCGGTCTGGCCGGTGGGCGTGCCGGTCGCGTCGACCCGGATGCGGGCGAGGTGAAAGGCCGAGAGCCTGAACTCGCCGCGCTTGCGCGAGCAGCCATGCGAGCCCGCGACGTAGAAGGCGCCGTCGGCATAGGCGACGGCCTCGCCATCGAGTTCGGCGAAGCGCCCGGCCATCTTGCAGACGTTCTGCGGTGCCGTGCCCAGCACGGAGGGGAAAGCTTCCGTCCCGATCAGGGGCAGGGTGGTTCCCGGCGCAATCCGGTTCTCCGCGATCTCGGCGAACTGCGCGAAGGCGCTCTCGTCGTTGATCAGCAGGCAACGCCGCGCGCCGTTGGCGACCGGCATGCAGGCAAGGCCGCTGACGTCGTGCGCGGCCTTGCCGGGCTTCTTGCCGGTGAAATCGTCCGTTGCCTTGAAGCGCTGTTCCGGCGCGAGCGTCGCGGCCTGGGCGAGCGTGGCGGCCAGCAAGGTGGCAGCGACAAGAGACAGAAGGCGATACCGCATAGGGCGAATCCGGCGAGTCGGGGGGCGGGATTGAGCGCACAGAGCGGCGCGGTGTCAAAGCGGGTTTTCAGCGCCGGTCCGCTTGGGGCGATCCCTATGCGATCTTGATGTTCGGGCCTTGCGCTTCGTCTCGAACGGCTATGGCGGGGCTCCTATCCTCCTCCGTGCGGTTCGAAAGATCGCTCAGAAACCAGGACGATGAACGAGGGCGAGGGGCCGCGCCTACGGCAGCGCAGCCGTCTCCCTGATACGCCGGAGGTTCCTATGCCTGTGATCGGCAGCTATCGTCGCCGGCGCGCAGCGGTCTACCAAAGCACCCGGCGCGTTTCCGCCGGTGGCTGGAAGGCCGACCTGCTGCATCTATGCGGTTCGAGCGTGCTGATGGTCGCGGTCGTCGGCGTCCTCGTCTGGTGGCATCTGCACCGGGGCTGATGCAGCCAG
The DNA here is from genome assembly GCF_001898115.1 of Allobosea sp. 67-29. Classification (GTDB taxonomy): domain Bacteria; phylum Pseudomonadota; class Alphaproteobacteria; order Rhizobiales; family Beijerinckiaceae; genus Allobosea. The sequence goes on from NZ_MKSQ01000029.1 coordinate 130,142, forward strand.
ACAAAAGGGCGCCGTCCGAGGACGACGCCCTTGTCGAATGCACGCGGACCCGCCGGTCAGCCGAGCTTGGCGTAGGCGGGAACGGTGAGGAAATCCTCGAAGTTCGGCGCGAGCGAGAGCTGCTCGAACAGCGCGATCGCCTCGGGGAAGCGACCCTTGGCATAGTTGTCGGCGCCAAGCTCGCCCTTAACGCGCTCCATCTCTTCAGGCAGGCAGCGCTTGAACAGCGCCGCGTCGGCCTTGATCCCGCCTTCGAGTTCGACGCCGTACTGGACGAACTGCCAGATCTGGGCGCGGCTGATCTCGGCGGTCGCGGCGTCCTCCATCATGTTGTAGATCGGCACCGCGCCGCGGCCGCGCAGCCAGGCCTCGATATACTGGACGCCGACGCGGATGTTCTCGCGGAAGCCTTCCTCGGTGCGGGTGCCCTGGTGGACTTCCAGCAGGTCCTTGGCGCCGACTTGCACGTCCTCGCGCTTCTTGCCGAGCTGGTTCGGCTGCGGCATCAGCCGGTCGAAGACCTCCATCGCGACCGGCACGAGGTCCGGGTGGGCGACCCAGGTGCCGTCATGGCCGTCGCCCGCCTCGCGCTCCTTGTCGGCCTTGACCTTGGCGAAGGCGGCGGCATTGGCCTCGGGGTTGTTCTTGACCGGGATCTGCGCCGCCATGCCGCCCATGGCGAAGGCGCCGCGGCGATGGCAGGTCTTGATCAGCAGCAGCGAATAGGCGCGCAGGAAGGCCTTGGACATCACGACCTGCGAGCGGTCAGGCAGGACATAGGCCTTGTTGCGGGCGAGCTTCTTGATGAAGGAGAAGATGTAGTCCCAGCGGCCGCAATTCAGGCCGGCCATGTGCTCGCGCAGTTCATAGAGGATCTCGTCCATCTCGAAGGCGGCGGGCAGGGTCTCGATCAGGACGGTCGCCTTGATCGTGCCGTTCTTCAGGCCGAGCGCGGACTGGGCGGCGACGAAGACGTCGTTCCAGAGCCGCGCCTCGAGGTGGCTCTCCAGCTTCGGCAGGTAGAAATACGGGCCGGAGCCGGCGGCCAGCGCCGCCTTGGCGTTGTGGAAGACATAGAGGCCGAAATCGACCAGCGAGCCCGAGGCCTCCTCGCCGTCGATCTCGATATGGCGCTCCGGCAGATGCCAGCCGCGCGGGCGGATGATGAGGACGGCCGGCTTGTCCTTGAGCTTGTAGTCCTTGCCGTTCGTCGGATCGGTGAAGTCGATCTTGTTGGCCCAGCGGTCGCGAAGATTGATCTGGCCTTCGATCATGTTGGCCCAAACCGGCGAGGAGGCGTCCTCGAAATCGGCCATGAAGACCTTGGCGCCCGAGTTCAGCGCGTTGACGATCATCTTGCGATCGACCGGGCCGGTGATCTCGACGCGGCGGTCCTGCAGGTCGGCCGGGATCGGCGCGACGCTCCAGTCGCCTTCGCGGATGTGCCGGGTCTCGGCGAGGAAATCGGGCGTCTCGCCGGCGTCGAAACGCTTCTGACGCTCGGCGCGCAGCGCGAGCAGGCGCTTGCGGGTCTCGTTGAAGCGTCGGTGCAGATCGGCGACGAAGGCGAGGGCGTCATGAGAGAGGATTTCGTCGAAGCGGGGTGCGAGCGCCCCCTTGACGACGACGCCGCGCGGCAGATCGAGCGAAGGAGTGTCGGACATGGGCTTCCTCCTGAAAAAGGTCGCGGTGATCCTCGCGCGGGTGGCAATTTTTCGAAATGGAAAATAATGACGATCACTTTTTCCAATATCGAACAAATCTCCTTTTCGCGTCGCGTCGATGTTTTATGCTCGCATAAGTTGTTCTGATCGCGCTATGTAACTTGCATGACGTAAGGGAATTCCATTTCGTCTGAAAATGCGCAGATAGGCCTGATTTCCTGAAATCGACTTTAGCAATTTGTAAGTTCCCGCCGCCAACGCTCACCCCGTCGAATGCGCCAATTCGGCCCGGGAAAGAAGCAATGAGCAAGGTCGGTTTCCTCCGCGATACGTTGAACCGGTTCCGTCGGGATCGGAGCGGCAACGTGATGATGATATTCGGGCTCGCTCTGGTGCCGCTGATGGGTGTGGTTGGCGTGGCCGTCGACTATTCCCGCGCCAGCAACGCGCGTCAGGCGCTGAACGCGGCGATCGACTCCGCCGCGCTGATGGCGGCGCGCGATGCGCAGAAGCTGACCGACGCGCAACTGACCGCCCGGGTCAACGCCTGGCTGAAGGACAGCCTGCCCGCGGATGTGAAGAGCGAATTCTCGACGGCGACCGTCACGATCGATCGCACTGCGCGGACGGTGAAGATCGTCGCCAATGCGAATGTGCCGGCCACTGTCGCCCGCGTCATCGGCACACAACAGATCGCGGTTTCCAGCTCGGGCCAGTCGACCTGGGGCTTGAACACCATCGAGCTCGCCCTGGTGCTCGACAATACCGGTTCGATGTCCTCGAGCGGCAAGATGACGGCGCTGAAGCAGGCGTCGCTCGATCTGATCCAGATCATGAAGGACGCCACCCAGGAGACGGACCAGATCAGGATCTCGATCGTGCCGTTCTCGACGCGCGTGCTGCTCGATACCAGCCTGAAGAACTCCTCCTGGCTGCGCTGGGACCAGACTCAGACGACCTGCAGCAACTACTGGCCCTACTCCTGCACCACGAAGACGATCACCAAGAACACCTGGCAAGGTTGCGTCACCGACCGGGACAAGTCCTACGACGTGAGCGACGGAGACGGCGCGTCGACCAATGCGACGATGTACCCCGCCGATTTCTGCGATACCTATTCGCCATCGAGCCAGGCCAAGATCCTGCCGCTGACCAGCGACTGGACGGCGCTCACCAGCCGCGTGAACGCGATGCAGCCGACCGGGGCGACCAACATCACGATCGGCGCGATCTGGGGCATGGCGACGCTGAGCCCGAGCGATCCTTTCACCGGGGCCAAGCCGGCTTCGACGCCGCGTCTCAAGAAGTACATGATCCTGCTGACGGACGGCGACAACACCAAGAACCGCTGGGACGGGAACGGATCGAGCTCCAGCTCCGCCGTCGACGGCCGCACCACGCTGGCCTGCACCAACATCAAGTCCGCCGGCGTGACCGTCTATACGATCCGCGTCATGGACGGCAACGCGACGCTGCTGCGCAACTGCGCCTCCGATCCAAGCATGTATTACGAAGTCACGTCGGCCTCGCAGCTCAGCCCGATCTTCAAGGCGATCGCGAGCGAGATCAGCCAGGTCCGGCTGACGCAGTAAGCTCCGCAAAGCGCATCAGGAAGCGCGACTGGGCCGTCTCGGTGTCGAGCGGCTCCAGCCAGGCGAGCACGACGGCCGGCAACGCCTGCGGCCGGCCGAAGAACCTCAAGGCTTCCTCGCGGCCGAAGCCTGCAAGCCGCGTCGCCTCGAAGAACGCGGCGATGGTGTCTGCTTCCTTGGTCTTGCGCTTCTGCGCCGCCGGCGTCACGGCCGGCAGACCGAAGCGCAGATGGATGGCCGTCAGCAGACGCAGCTCCACGCTCTTGTAGGCGTCGCCCATCACCACTTTGAACGGCGAGATCATGTCGCCGATGACGTATTCCGGTGCGTCGTGCAGCAGCGCCATGAGCCGCCAGGCGTCGCTCCAGTCCGGGTTGAGGTGATCGGCGATGGCTTCGACCAGCAGACAGTGCTGAGCCACCGAGAAGGAATGGGCGCCGCGCGTCTGCCCGTTCCAGCGGGCGACGCGGGCGAGGCCATGGGCGATGTCCTCGATCTCGATATCGAGCGGCGAGGGGTCGAGCAGATCGAGCCGGCGCCCTGAAAGCATGCGCTGCCAGGCGCGCGGCGGTTCCGGCTTGCGGGCCATCAGGCGGTGGGGCGCGAGTCGCGCGCCAGCGCGGCGCATTCGCTCCAGCGGAAGCAGCCGGTCAGGTGGTCGTTGACCAGTCCGCAAGCCTCCATGAAGGCGTAGACGATGGTCGGGCCGCAGAAGGTGAAGCCGGCCTTCTTCAGCTCCTTGGAGATCGTCTCCGACAGCTTGGTCTGGGTCGGCACCTCGCCCTGCGTCCGGTAGCTGTTCTGCAGCACGCGGCCGTCGAGATGCTTCCAGAGGAAATCCGCGAAGGGCTCGCGCTCGCTCAGCCTGAGATAGGCCTGCGCGCTCTTGATCGTGCCCTCGATCTTTCCGCGATGGCGGATGATGCCGGGATCGGCGAGCAGGCGCTGGACATCGGCCTCGGTGAAGCGAGCGACCGCCTCCGGCTCGAAACCGGCGAAACCGGCGCGGAAAGCGTCGCGCTTCCTGAGGATGGTGATCCAGGAGAGGCCGGCCTGGAAGCCGTCCAGGATCAGCTTCTCCCAGAGCGCGCGGGAATCATATTCCGGCACGCCCCATTCGGTGTCGTGATAGGTGATGTAGAGCGGATCGGTGCCCGGCCAGCGGCAGCGGAACTTCCCGTCCGCGCCCTGGATCGCGATGCGTTCTTCGCTGACGAGGACAGCGTCGCTCATAGGGCGGCTCCTGCGGCGGCGCCGAAGCCCGCCTCGCCGGGGAAGGGGAAGCGGATAAAGCTGGGCTTCTCGGCGAGATGGAAGGCGAGCCCGCCGCCGAGCGGCACCGTGCCGGCGGCGAGCGCGTCGGCCAGCCGGTCGAGCCGGAGCAGGGCGAGTGCCCGGCCGTTGGCGCCCGAGCCGATGGTGCCGAGCGTCTTGCCGCCGGCCGTGGCCTCCGCGCCGGTCTCGGTCGCGATGCCCTGATCGAAGACGATCGGCACGACGCGGGTGCGGGCCGTGCCGCGATGCTGCATGCGGGAGACGACCTCTTGCCCGATATAGCAGCCCTTCTTGAAGGAGACGCCGCCGAGCTGGTCGAGCAGCGCCTCATGCGGGAAGGTGTCGCCATAGGCGAAGTCACGGCCGCCTGCGGGCACGCCGAGCGTGATGCGGCGGGCGTGATAGGCGTCGGGCTCGGCCGTCACCAATGCCTCGATGCCCTCGCGGTCGGCGATAGCGCGCTGGCCGAGCGCCGGGAGACGCGGGTCGTCATAGACGAAGCCGGCGTCAGTGGGCAGCGGTGCGCCATCGGCCGAGGCGAGCACGGCGCTCTTCTCGGTGAGGTCCTCCAGCGCGACCTTGGCGCGCAGCTTGTAGAGCTTCAGGCGTTTCATCAGGTCGGCGGTCTGGAGCAGGGGCGTGTCGAGGAGGAAGCCGCCGCCATCCTCCGGCGCCAGCGCGAGGATGAAGAAATCGCAGATCATCTTGCCTTGCGGCGTCAGCAGTGCGCCGTAGCCGGCCTGTCCGGGCACGACCGGATCGAGATCGTTGGTCACGAGGTTCTGCAGGAAGTCGCGCGCGTCGTCGCCGCTGACGCGGATGACGCCGCGATCGATCAATCGTGTGGCGGACATGGGCTGCCGTTCCAGTTCTGATGTCGGGCCGAGGCTCGTCAGCCGAATGGGGATGAGGGCGCCACCCGAAAACTGTTTGGGCTTCCGGGACGGCGCGTTGGCCGATAGGTAGGCTGCATCCCGTCTTTGCTCAACCTCCGGAGACCCGCCATGCCCCAGACCTATGACGTCATTCTCAAGGGCGGCACGGTGGTGAACCAGGATGGCCGCATCGCGCGCGATCTCGGCGTCACCGGCGGCAAGATCATGGCGCTGGGCGATCTCTCGCAGGCTTCGGCTGGGGAAGTCGTCGATTGCACCGGCTTGCACATTCTGCCCGGCGTGATCGATTCGCAGGTGCATTTCCGCGAACCCGGTCTCGACCACAAGGAAGACCTGGAGAGCGGCTCGCGCTCGGCCGCGCTCGGCGGCGTGACCTGCGTCTTCGAGATGCCGAACACCATTCCTCAGACGACGACGCCGGAGGCTTTGGCCGACAAGATCCGGCGCGGGCGCCATCGCATGCATTGCGACTTCGCCTTCTGGGTCGGCGGCACGCATGAGAACGCCAACGACGTGCCGGAGCTGGAGCGGCTACCGGGCGCGGCCGGCATCAAGGTCTTCATGGGCTCCTCGACCGGCGACCTGCTGGTCGAGGACGACAGGGGCGTCGCCGAGATCCTGAAGCGCACGCGCAGGCGCGCCGCCTTCCATTCCGAAGACGAGATGATGCTGCGCGAGCGCATGCCGCTGCGCGTCGAAGGCGATCCGTCGAGCCATCCGGTCTGGCGCTCGCCCGAGGTGGCGCTGACCTGCACGAAGCGATTGGTGCGGATCGCGCGCGAGACCGGGGCGCGCGTCCATATCCTGCACATCTCCACCGGCGAGGAGATGGTCTTCCTGAAGGACCACAAGGATGTCGCGACCGTCGAGGTGCTGCCGAACCATCTGACGCTGGTCGCGCCGGATTGCTACGAGCGGCTCGGCACCTATGCCCAGATGAATCCGCCGATCCGCGACGACAGCCATCGCCAGCGCATCTGGTGGGGCGTGGAGCAGGGCATCGTCGATGTCCTCGGTTCCGACCACGCGCCGCATACCCATGAGGAGAAGCATCATCCCTATCCGGCGAGCCATTCCGGCATGCCGGGCGTGCAGACTCTGGTGCCGATCATGCTCGACCATGTGAATGCCGGCCGGCTGACGCTGGAGCGCTTCGTCGATCTCAGCAGCGCCGGGCCGCAGCGCATCTTCGGGCTGGAGGGCAAGGGCCGAATCGCGGTCGGCTACGATGCCGATTTCACCATCGTCGATCTCAAGCGCCGCGAGACGATCACCAAGGAGTGGAGTGCCTCGAAATGCGGCTGGACGCCTTATGACGGCGTCACCGTCACCGGCTGGCCGGTCGGCACCTTCGTGCGCGGCCTCAAGGTGATGTGGGAGGGCGAATTGACGACCCCGTCACAAGGTGAGCCCGCGCGCTTCCTGGAGGCGCTGCCGCGCAGCGCCTGAAACGGATCGGCGCCCCCCGCGTTCAGCTCTGGATGAGCGCGCGGGCGGCTCCGCAAAAAAATCGAAAAAAGATTCCCGGCGTTGTCGATTTCGGCCGCGCCCGTTCGACGTGCAGTCAGAGAACGGGTTTCGGCGGCTATCGCCGGAGCCGCCCGGTTCTCCCAAACCCAAGGAGAAGACCGATGCGTGTGATGGTTCTGGTCAAGGCAAGCAAGGACAGCGAAGCCGGCGTGATGCCGGACCCCGAGGTCTTCGCGAAGATGGGTGTCTACAACGAGGAACTGATCAAGGCCGGCATCCTGCTCGCCGCGGAAGGCCTGCAACCGACCTCCAAGGGGCTGCGCATGCGCTTCTCGGGCAGCGAGCGGGCGATCACCGACGGCCCCTTCGCCGAGACCAAGGAGCTGCTGGCCGGCTTCTGGCTCTGGCAGGTGAAGTCGTTCGACGAGGCGGTCGAGTGGCTGAGGCGCGCGCCCTTCGACGGCAATACCGAGATCGAGCTGAGGCCCGTCTTCGAGATGGAGGATTTCGGCGACCTGGTGACGCCGGAGCGGCGCGACCGGAAGGACAGCCTGCGCGCCGAATTCGAGAAGCGCCCCGGCTGAGCCTGTCCGATACCTCAAATCCAGTTCAACGGACGGTGCAGAGGATGCGCCCGTCCCTCTCGATCTCTCAAAGGAGAAAACCGATGCGTTTCATGGTGATGGTGAAGGCGACGAAGGACAGCGAAGCCGGCGCTCCGCCGACCCAGGAGCTGCTCGAGGCGATGATGGCCTATAACGAAGAGCTGGTGAAAGCCGGCATCATGAAGGGCGGCGACGGCCTGCAGCCGAGCTCGAAGGGGGCGCGCGTCCAGTTCGACGGCGCCAAGCGCGCTGTCGTCGACGGCCCCTTCGCCGAGACCAAGGAGCTCGTCGCCGGCTACTGGCTGTGGGAATGCGCCTCGCTCGACGAGGCGATCGCCTGGGTCAAGCGCTGCCCCAACCCGATGCCCGGCCCGTCGGAGATCGAGATCCGGCCGCTGTTCGAGCTGGCCGATTTCGGCGAGATCGTAACGCCGGAGACCGCGGCTCAGTGGGACCGGCTCAAGAACGAGGCGGAAGGCAAGGACTGAGCAGTCCTCGGCCTTGCGTCGCTTGCCAGCGAAGGCTGCTGATGGTGTGTATCGCTTCCGATGTCGGCAAGCGATACACACCGCACCATCGAGACGGTCTGGCGCATGGAGTCGCCGAAGCTGATCGCGGGGCTCGCGCGGCTGACGCGCGACGTCGGCCGGGCCGAGGAACTGGCGCAGGACGCTCTGGTGGCGGCGCTGAAGCAGTGGCCGGAAGAGGGTGTGCCGCGCAATCCGGCGGCCTGGCTGATGCAGGTCGCCAAGCACCGCGCGCTGGACGCGGTCCGCCACGAGGCGATGGCGCGGCGCAAACAGGAGGAGTTCGGTCGCGACCTCGACAACGATCCTGCCGCCATGCCGGACGTCGATGCCGCGCTCGACGATGAAGTCGGCGACGACCTGCTGAGGCTGATCTTCACCGCCTGCCATCCTGTTCTGCCGCAGGAGGCGCGGCTGGCACTGACGCTGAGGCTGCTCGGCGGGTTGACGACGGAAGAGATCGCGCGGGCCTTCCTTGTGCCGGAGCCGACCATGGCGCAGCGGCTCGTGCGCGCGAAGAAGACGTTGAGCGACGCAAAGGTGCCCTATGAGGTGCCCGAGGGCCCCGAGCTTGATGCGCGTCTCGCCTCGGTGCTGGAGGTCGTCTACCTCATCTTCAACGAGGGTTATGCCGCGACGGCGGGTGAAGACTGGATTCGTCCTGCCCTGTGCGACGAGGCGCTGCGGCTCGGGCGCATCCTGGCGGCTCGGGCGCCGCAGGAGCCGGAGGTCCATGGGCTCGCGGCACTGATGGAGCTGCAGGCCTCGCGGCTGCGCGCCCGGACCGGGGCAGATGGCGAGCCGATTCTCCTGCTCGACCAGAATCGCGCGCGCTGGGATCGGCTGCTGATCGGCCGCGGGCTCGCGGCGCTCGAGCGGGCGCAGCAACTCGCCGGCTCTTCGCCCGGCCCCTTTCTGTTGCAGGCGGCGCTGGCGGCCTGCCATGCCCGGGCTCGCACGGCCGATGAAACGGACTGGCAGCGAATCGTCGCGCTGTACGGCATTCTGGCGCGCGTCACTCCATCGCCGATTGTGGAACTGAACCGGGCCGTCGCCGTCTCGATGGCGGAAGGGCCGGCGGCCGGGCTCGTCCTGGTCGAGGCGCTCGCCGCTGAGCCGGCGCTCAGGCGCTATCACCTGCTGCCCAGCGTGCGCGGCGACCTTCTGTCCAAGCTCGGCCGGCATGCCGAGGCGGCGGTGGCCTTCGAACAGGCCGTCGCACTGACGCGCAACGCCAAGGAGCAGGCATTGATGCGAAGGCGCGCCGAGGCGGCGCGTGCCGCCGCCGGCTAGTGACGCGTGCCGCTGGTGAAGGCGCCGCAGCGGACCTTCTCGGGCAAGGCCTCGGCGAAGACCGCGGTCGCTTCCTCGCCATAGGTCTCCACCAGCGTGCGTAGCGCCGCGAAAAGGGCGGCGTGGGCCATGGCGTCGGAATCGAGCCCATCCTGCTGGCCTTCGGCGAAGGCGTCCTCGACGTAACCATAGGCGACGCGGCGCGCGTCGCCATGGTCCTCGGGGAGGTTCGGGTCGAGCATCGGGTCGTCTGAAAGGATCGACATCGAGACGGGACTCTGCGGCCTCTGGCTGGTGCGAATCGCGCCGGTTGTGCCCCGGATCGCGACGTTTGATGACGCTCCAGTCATAAGCCGTGCCAGAGCGGGACGCTACCGCGGCGTTTAAGAAAGGTTAACGCGACCACAAGAATTCCACCGAAGACAGCATTCGGGCAACAGCTGTTGCCTATCCGCCATAGCGTCCCGCGAGGGCCCGGGAGAGCTGTCCGCCCTGGTCGGCGAGGCGGGAGGCGGCTTCCTGGCTGGCGTCGGTGCAGGCCCGGTGGGTTAGAGAATAGGCCCTGAAGCCACGGTTGAACGCCGCCGTCAACCTGTCCCGGCGCTGCGGCGTTCGCCCTTCCGCCTCGATCAGCGCCGCCATGCGGTCGCGCCAGTCCTGCGCTTCCTTGCCGCCGCAAAGCGTACGCAGATAGGCGAGCGAACCCATGATCTCGGCGAGTTGCAGCAACTGAGGCTCATAGGGTGGGCCGTCCGGCTCCGGCGGTGCGGGTTCCGGTGGCTTGGCGCTCTGGGCCGGCTTCGCCGGTGAGGCGGGACGCTGCTGGGCGAGAGCTGCCGCAGGCGAGAGGGCGAGCAGCGCGACGAGAGCGGCGGCCGGCACCCTCACGCAGGAGATCCGTCGCGGTAGAGGCTGGAGGCGCGGCGCAGCACCTCGCCAAGTTCGCGCGTCGTGGCGAGGCCGCCGAGCCTCAGCGGGTCGGCCCACATCACCGCACCGGCCTCGGGGCCGCTGCGTGGTTCACCCGCCAGCCATTCGCCGATGAAGGAGGCGACGACAAAATGATGCGTCACCGCGCCCTTCGCGTCACGGCCGAAGATCTCGACATGGCGGTTGAAGCCGAGGATGCGGGCGGTGACGCCGACCTCCTCCGCGAGTTCGCGCAAGGCGGCTTCCTCCAGCGTCTCTCCGGCCTCGACCTTGCCGCCCGGCAGCGACCAGAGCTGGTCGGCCGGCGGCTTCGTGCGTGTCGCCAGCAGCACCTTGCCGTCCCGGAAGACGGCGACGGAGGCCGCCAGCACCGGCCGTGCCGGTGCCTTGCCCGCGGCAGGGAAGCGGATGACCTGTCCGTCGCCGGCGTTCATCGGCGGCTCCCGCTCAAACGTGCTGCCCGCCATTGATGTGGAGCTCCGAGCCGGTGACGTAGCTCGATGCGTCGGTGCAGAGGAAATAGATCGCTCGCGCCACCTCGTCCGGCTTGCCCAGCCGCTGCATCGGCAGGGTTGCGACGATCTTCTCGGTCCCCGGCGAGAGGATCGAGGTGTCGATCTCTCCCGGCGAGATCGCATTGACCCGGATGCCGAGCGGGCCGAAATCGGCGGCCATCTCGCGGGTCAGGCTGGCGAGCGCGGCCTTCGAGGTCGCATAGGCCGCCCCGGCGAAGGGGTGGACGCGCGAGCCGGCGATCGAGGAGACGTTGACGATCGCACCCCGGGCAGCGGTCAATTCGTCGAGCAGGCCGCGCGCCAGCATGATCGGCGCGAAGAAATTGACCTGGAAGACCTTGTGCCAATCGTTGAACGAGGTCGTCGCGGCGCCCAGCCGCTCGCCCTTGGGGCCCTTCGGCGAGATGCCTGCGTTGTTGACGAGAGCATGCAGCTTGCCGCCCTCGGCGACGAGCCGCTTCTTGATCTCGGCGATGCCGCGCATCGTGTCCTCGGGGTCGCCGAGATCGATCTGGACGTGGTCGTCGGCGCCCGACGGCCAAGGGCACTTGTCGGAGAAGGCCTGGCGCGAGCAGGACAGGATGCGCCAGCCCGCCATGGCGAACTGCATCACCGTGGCGTGGCCGATGCCGCGGCTCGCGCCGGTCAGCAGCATGACGGGCCGCTTGCCCGCTTCGGTCTTGGGAAAATCGAACTTCGGCATCGCCATGGGGAGTGTCCTCAGGGGTAGAGGCGCGTCTTCGTCCAGGGCTCGGCGGCCGAGGCGCGGCGGAAGACGATGCGGTCGTGCAGACGGAAAGCGCCGTCGCGCCAGAACTCGATATAGACGGGGGCGATGCGGAAGCCGCGCCAATACGGCGGGCGCGGGATTTCGCCAATACCGAACTTCACCGTGTAGCTCGCCACCGCCTTTTCCAGGGCGAAACGGCTCTCCAGCGGGCGCGACTGTTGCGAGGCCCAGGCGCCGATCCGGCTGTCGCGCGGGCGCGACTGGAAATAGGCGTCCGATTCGGCATCGCTCACCAGCTCGACCGTGCCGCGGATGCGGACCTGCCGGCGCAGGCTCTTCCAGTGGAACAGCGCGGCCGCCTTGGGCTGACCCAGCAACTCCCGGCCCTTCTGGCTTTCGCTGTTGGTGTAGAAAGCGAACCCCTCCGGCCCGTGTCCCTTGAGCAGCACCATGCGACTGTTGGGCAGGCCGTCGGCATCGACGGTCGACAGCGCCATGCCGTTCGGGTCGTTCGGCTCGGATTTGGTTGCCTCGTCCAACCAGCTCTGGAACAGCGCGAAGGGCTCGTTTTCCTGGGTGAAGTCACCGCTCGTTAACGGTTGCACGGTCTAATCCTCGACAGGTGGGCGACAGGCGTTGGGCGAGCGCGAAGTGATCCGGTTACGGACGGCTGGTTTATATAGGGCAGGGGCACAGACCTTCCAAAGCCTTCCTCGGCGCGCAGCGTCCATGCGCCTATGCGTCGCTGCCACAGCCATCGCCCTCGGATTGCTCTGCGCCGGTTGCTCGGTTTCCTTCCCGATCCTCGGACTGTCGAGCAAAGGCGAGGACGAGGTCGCTACGACATCGGCCATCCTGCCGGCGCGCGGGCCGGACAAGACCGCCGGCCTCGGCGCGCTGGCCAGCGAGCTGGGCCCCGAGGACCTGCGCCGCGCCGATGGGGCGATGTCGGTCGCGCTCGATCCGCAGGGCAACGGCGCCGCCGTCTCGTGGGACAATCCGCAAACCGGCATCAAGGGCTCCTACGTGCCCGTGGGCGGCCCGTTCCTGCGTTCGGACGAGATCTGCCGAGCCTTCATCGCCAGCGTCCAGACGCAGACCCGGCCGCTCAAGCTGCAGGGCACGGCCTGCCGCCCCTCGGGCGGCGACTGGGCGGTGAAGGACATGGAGCCCTGGAAGGGGCTGAGCTAGCGGTCCGGCCAGCGCGACGCGGCGTATCCTGCGGGATGTTGCATGCCAGCCACACCATCCCCAGATAAGGGGTAGCGGCCGCCCTGCCGATCGAGAGGGCCGCCCCTGTCTTGCGTGGAACGAGGTTTTTTGGATGCGCGATCCGTATCAGGTTCTGGGCGTCGCCCGAGGCGCGAGCGATGCGGAGATCAAGAAGGCTTTCCGCCGCCGCGCCAAGGAACTGCACCCCGACAGCAACCGGGACGACCCCAAGGCCAAGGACAAGTTCGCCGAGCTCAACGCCGCCTACGAGATCGTCGGCGACGAGACCAAGCGCAAGCAGTTCGACCGCGGCGAGATCGACGCCGAGGGTAAGCCGCGCTTCCACGGCTTCGACGGCACGGGCGCCGGAATGGGTGGACGCGGCGGCCGGGCCGGCGGCTTCGAGTTCAATTTCGGCCAGGGCGGCTCGCCGTTCGGCCGCGGCGGCGATGCCGGCTTCGACGCCTCCGACATCTTTTCGTCGCTGTTCGGCGAGGCGGGGCGGCGCGCGCGCGGCAAGGCCGAGCCGCAGAAGCCGCCCGAACAGAGCTTCACCCTCGAGGTCACGCTCGCCCAGGCCGCCAGCGGCGCCTCGCGGCGCGTCAAGCTGCCGGGCGGGCGCGAGGTCGAGATCACCATCCCGGAGGGGGTCAGCGACGGCAAGGTCATGCGGCTGCGCGGGCTGGGACAGACCGATCCCTTCTCCGGCGAGAGCGGCGACGTGCTGATGACCATCAAGGTCAAGTCCGATCCGCGTTTCTCCGTCGACGGCAACGACCTGCGCACGCGCGTCGCGGTGCCGCTCGCCAGGGCGGTGCTGGGCGGGCCGCTGCATGTGCCGACGCTGACCGGCGCGGTCGAGATGACGATTCCGCCGATGACCGGCACTACCAAGCAATTCCGCCTGCGCGGCAAGGGGCTGAAGGGCGAGAAAGGCGCCGTCGGCGATCTCTTCGTCGCGATCGACATCGAGATGCCGGCAAGCGATGCCGAACTCACCGCACTGATGAAGGTACGAGCAGACTGAGCGCTGCCGCCACGACGCCAGAAGCCGGTACCGGACCGGTCTGGCGCCAAGGCAGGTGTTTTCTCGCGTGGGGACAGCCTTCAAAAGCGGTTCCCACTTCCCTGCGACTGTTCTAAGAGACCTGCTCAATCGTTCATCTGCGGGTTTCCCATGCCTGATTCCAACGCCGCTTCACCGACCGCCAATCTCCTCAAGGGCAAGCGCGGGCTCGTGATGGGCGTCGCGAACAACCGGTCGATCGCCTGGGGTATCGCCAAGGCGGCTGCGGATGCGGGTGCGGAACTCGCCTTCACCTATCAGGGCGACGCGCTGAAGAAGCGGGTGGAGCCGCTCGCGAAGGAACTCGGCGGCCATGTCGTCGGCCATTGCGACGTCACCGACGGCGCCACGATCGATGCGGTCTTCGCCGAGATCGAGAAGCTCTGGGGCAAGCTCGACTTCGTCGTCCACTGCATCGCCTTCTCCGACAAGGACGAGCTGACCGACCGTTATGTCGAGACCAGCGAGGCGAATTTCTCGAAGTCGCTGCTGATCTCCTGCTACTCCTTCACCGCGATCACCCAGCGCGCCGAGAAGCTTATGCCGGATGGCGGCTCGCTGCTGACCCTGACCTATTACGGCGCCGAGAAGTGGATGCCGCATTACAATGTCATGGGCGTCGCCAAGGCTGCTCTGGAATCGAGCGTGCAGTATCTCGCCGCCGATCTCGGCCCCTCGAAGATCCGCGTCAACGCGATCTCGGCCGGCCCGATCAAGACGCTCGCGGCCTCGGGCATCGGCGATTTCCGCTACATCCTGCGCTGGAACGAGTACAACTCGCCGCTGCGCCGCACGGTGACCATCGAGGAGGTCGGCGAGACGGCGGTGTTCCTCGTCTCCGATATGTCGCGCGGCATCACCGGCGAGATCATGCATGTCGATGCCGGCTACCATGTCGTCGGCATGAAGGTGCCGACCGCGCCGGACATCTCGCTCGACAAGGGCGAGTGAGGCTGAGGCCGCCGGCCCCTATTCCGCCAGCAGTTCTCCCAAGCGGTCCGTCGCGACATCGTCGCGGCGGACCGTTTCGTCTGCGACGGCGGCCAGCAAGGTCGCGACCGTCCGGCCGTCGATGACCCGATCCGGCATGATCTGCGCCAACGGTGCCAGCACGAAGGCGCGCTCGGCGATGCGCGGATGCGGGACCTGGAGGCCAGGCCGGTCGATCGCTTCGGCGCCATAGGTCAGGATGTCGATGTCGAGCGTCCGTGGCCCCCAGCGCTCGCGGCGCTCTCGTCCGCCGGCCCGTTCGAGATCGAGGCAGAGAACCAGCAGTTCCTCTGCCGTCAGCGTCGTTTCGATAAGCGCGGCCATGTTCAGGAATTCCGGCTGGTCGGTCTTGCCCCAGGGCGCGGTGCGATAGACCGGAGACAGCCGTCCGAGCTGGACGGCCGGGTGGCGGCGCAGGCCTATCAGTGCGGCAGCGAAGGCGGCGACGGGATCGCCGAGATTGCCGCCGAAGGCGAGGGCGGCTTCAGTCGCCACGCCGGAAGCTCAGCCTGATGCCGACCGCGCCCAGGGTCGCCGGAATCGGCGGGGCCGGTTTGCGCAGCGTGACCTCGACGCCGGAGATCGGCGCGAAGGCGTCGAATAGCGCGAGTGCGACGGCCCGGGCGGCGCCCTCGAGCAGGTGATAGCGCCGGGCGGTGAAGACCTCGCCGATCAGGGTGACGGCGCGGCCGTAGTCGACGGTGTCGGCGAGACGGTCGCTTTTGGCGGCGGCGCGCAGATCGACGTCGAGCACGAGGTCGAGAATGAAGCGCTGGCCGAGCCGCTCCTCCTCCGAGAAGAAGCCGTGATAGGCGTAGATGTCGAGCTTCTCGATCAGGATGCTGCCGGTTTCGCTCAAGGGATCACCTTCGTTTCGTCCGCGATCGCGGCCCAGACCTTGAGCGCGTCGACATGCGGCGCGACGTCGTGGACGCGCAGGATGGCGGCGCCGCGGCTGGCGCCGTAGAGATGGGCGGAAAGAGTGGCGGCCAGCCGCTCGGCCGGGATCTTGCGGCCGGTGATGCGCCCCAGCGTCGACTTGCGCGAGGCGCCGAGCAGGATCGGGCAGCCCAGCACGCTGAGCCGGTCGAGGTCGCGGATCAGGTCGAGATTCTGGCGCGGCGTCTTGCCGAAGCCGATGCCGGGGTCGACCACGATCTGCCCGCGCGGAACGCCGGCGGCGGTCGCGATGGCGATGGAGCGTTCGAGGAAGCGGCGGACATCGTCGAAGATGTCGAGGGAGGCGTCGATGGCGTCGCGGTTGTGCATCAGCACCATCGGGGCGCCGGCCCGGGCCGCGACCGCGGCGATGCGCGGGTCGCGCTGGGCGCCCCAGACGTCGTTGACGATCGATGCTCCTGCAGCGAGAGCGACCTCCGCGACCTCCGCCTTGTAGCTGTCGATCGAGATCGGCGCGTCGCTTCGTGTCTTCAGCCCGGCGATGACGGGAAGCACGCGGGCAAGCTCCGTCGCGGCATCGACGGTTTCGTGGCCGGGCCTGGTCGACTCGCCGCCGATATCGACGATCGCCGCGCCTTCGGCGACTAGCCTCAGGCCATGCGCCACCGCCGCCTCGGCGCTGCCGAGCAACCCGCCATCCGAGAAGGAATCGGGCGTGACGTTGACGATGCCCATCAGCAGCGGCGCCTCGTCGAGGGAGAGGCTGCGGCCATCGGGAAGGGTGAGGGCAGGGGGCATGGCGATCCGCAACTGCAAGCGCGTCCGCGCGCTATACACAGCCCGTGTGCTTTCCACCACAGCAAGCGACGGATCGTCGCGATCGGGCGGATGCATGGCGGCAGGGCGCAGAAGGCTTTTGACCTCCCCGGACGAGGCGTGCAGAAGCCCCGCATGGTTCCGCTCTCGCTTCCGCACCGGCTCATCCTCGTCCGCCATGGCGAGACCGACTGGAATCGCGAGGGGCGTCTGCAGGGCGGACAGGATATCCCGCTCAACCTGCTGGGACGGGACCAGGCGGCGGAGGCTGCCGCGCGGCTGAAGGCGCTGGAGCCGGGCTTCGCCGACCTGGACTACATCTGCTCGCCGATGCAGCGGGCGCGCGAAACCATGGACATCCTGCGGCGCGACCTCGCGCTGCCGCCCGGTAGCTATGACGTCGACGACCGGCTCAGGGAACTGACCTTCGGGGCGTGGGAAGGCTTCACCTGGCGCGATATCCGCAAGGCCGAGCGCGAGCAGGCGCATCTGCGCGAGCGCGACAAATGGGGTTTCGTCCCGCCGGGCGGCGAGAGCTACCGGATGCTGGCGGAACGGGTCCGCCCGGTCCTCCAAGGGCTGAAACGCGAGACGGTCATCGTCAGCCATGGCGGCGTCGCGCGCGCCGTGCTCGCGCTGGTCGGCGCTGTCGCCCCCCAAAAGGCCGCGATGGTCGAGATCTGGCAGGGCAAGCTGCTGGTCGTCTCCGGGGAGCGAGCCGACTGGCTCTGAGCGCGCGCATGCCGCTCCGGCCTTGATCCGCCGGAGCGTCGTCGGGCGCGTCTCGAGGGATGTTCCAGAAGGCTCCGGCCGCATCGGGAACGCCTTTCGGGAAAGCCTTGCAAAGCTTCTCCGATGAGAGGGCACGGAGGGCGTGCCGCCGCATTCATCGCCGGTTCACGGGTGATTTGGCAGGGGGAATGTGCTAGCAGGGCCGCGTGGAGCGGCGGCTTGCCCGGCCGGGGGGCTCGACCGGATACTGTGGTCATCAGGACGACGATTCCGGGTTTCTTTAAAGGTGCGCGACAAGGTGCGAATGAAGGATGCGGAGGTCGAAACCTCCCGCCATCGGTCGGCCGTCGAGCGCAGCGGGGCGCCATGAACGATATGAGCAAGCTGTCGGTGGCGACGGACGCGGCGGCGAATCCGCTGGCCATGCTGGCCGGTGAGAAGCGCCCGGATCTGCTGCGCGACGAGGTGCTGGCCGAGATCTTCGCCGCGACCGTCGCGGAACGGCCGGACCATGCCGCCCTGACCGACGGCACCCGCCGGCTGAGCTATGCCGAGGTCTGGGCCGCCGCCGGGCGGCAGGCACGGGGCCTGCACCTCGCCGGCGTCGGGCCGGGCGACCTGGTCGGCCTGTGGATGCCGCGCGGCATCGACCTGCTCATCGCCCAGATCGCGATCACGCGCGCGGGCGCGGCCTGGGTCCCGTTCGATGCGGAAGCGCCGGTCGAACGCATCTCCACCTGCCTGAACGACGCCGCCGCCAAGGGCATCGTCACCTGCGCCGGCTGGACCGCGCGTGCCGAGGACACGGAGCGGACGGTGTGGACGCCCGAGGCGCTGGCCGCCGCCGCCGACGATGTCGAGCCGCCGGCCCGCGCGGCCGGGCTGACCAAGGACCACCCCGCCTATCTCATCTACACCTCGGGCTCGACGGGCACGCCGAAGGCGATCGTCATCAGCCACCGCAACATCTGCCATTTCCTGCGCTCCGGAAACGCCTTCTACGGCTTCGGGCCGGACGACATCGCCTTCCAGGGCGCCTCGGTCGCCTTCGACCTGTCGATGGAGGAGATCTGGACGCCTTATCTCGTCGGCGCGACGCTGTTCGTCGCCTCGCCCGAGATGATGGGCGATGCGGAGAAGCTGCCGACGATCCTGAACGAGGCCGGCGTCACCATCATCGACACCGTGCCGACACTGCTCGGCATCCTGCCCTCCGACGTGCCGTCGCTGCGCCTCATCCTGCTCGGTGGCGAGGCGCTGCCGCCGGCGATCGTGCAGAAATGGTCTAGGCCGGGCCGGCGAATCCTGAACACCT
Source organism: Allobosea sp. 67-29 (assembly GCF_001898115.1). Classification (GTDB taxonomy): domain Bacteria; phylum Pseudomonadota; class Alphaproteobacteria; order Rhizobiales; family Beijerinckiaceae; genus Allobosea. Next base: position 148,670 of record NZ_MKSQ01000029.1, read on the forward strand.
ACGGGCCAACCGAAGCGACGGTCGTCGCGACCGCAGCCGAAGTCGTGCCGGGCGAGACGGTGACGATCGGCAGGCCGATCCCGAATTACACCGCCTACGTCGTCAACGAGGAGCTGCGCCTGGTCCATCCGGGCGAACAGGGGGAACTGCTGATCGGCGGTCCCGGCGTTGCCAAGGGCTATCACGGCCGCCCGGAGCTCACGGCCGAGAAGTTCATCGCCAATCCCTTCGGCGTCGCCGATGCCGACGATCCGATCCTCTACCGCTCGGGCGATGCGGTCAGCCTCGACGGCGACGGCAACATCGTCTTCCACGGCCGCATCGACGACCAGATCAAGATCCGCGGCTTCCGCGTCGAGCTGGGCGAGATCGAATCGAAGCTCGCCGACGAGCCGGGCGTGGCGCAGGCGGCCGTCGTTCTGCGCTCGGATGACGGCATCGAGCGGCTGGTCGCCTTCGTGGTGCCGGAGCCGGGCGTCGGCGTCGACGGGCCGGCGCTGAAGGCGGCGCTGCGCGAGAAGCTGCCGCCCTATATGGTGCCGGCGCATTTCGAGGCGGTCGGCTCGCTGCCGCGCATGGTCTCGGGCAAGGTCGACCGCAAGATGCTGAAGGCGGCGCCGCTGACGGCGCCGAGCGCCGATGGCGAGCAGGAGCCGCCGCGCAATGCCACGGAAGCGGCGCTGCTCGAAGCCGCCAAGCGCGTGCTCGGTGCGGCAAGCCTGCCGCTCGAGGCCGACTTCTTCGTCGATCTCGGCGGGCATTCGCTGCTCGCGGCGCGCTTCATTTCGATCGTGCGCGAGACGCCGACCTATGCCGGCATCACCCTGCAGGACGTCTACGGGGCCCGTACCCTGCGCGCCATGGCGGAACTGCTCGACGAGCGGGGCGCTGCCGCCAGCGAGGATTTGTCCTTCACGCCGCCGCCCTTCCTGCGTCGCTTCCTCTGCGGGCTGGCGCAGGCGGCGGTGCTGCCGGTCATCATCGGGCTCTCGACCGCGCAATGGCTCGGCGTCTTCGTCACCTACATGATCGTATCGGGCGAGGATCTCTCGCTCGCCGGGCAGATCGGCGCATTGCTCGGCATCTATGTCGCGATCATCGCCGTGACCGGACTCATCGCCATCGCGCTGAAATGGATCGTGCTGGGGCGGACCAAGCCCGGGGTCTATCCGCTCTGGGGCGTCTACTATTTCCGCTGGTGGTTCGCCGCCCGCGTCGCCAGCCTCGTGCACATCAAATGGCTGCAGGGCACGCCGGTGATGCGCTTCTACTGGCGCCTGCTCGGCGCGAAGGTCGGGCGCGACGTCATCCTCTCCGACTACGAGGCCGGCGCCATCGACCTGATCGAGATCGGCGAGGGCGCGAGCTTCGGCACCAAGACGACCTTCGCCAATGGCGAGGCCATCGGCGACAAGCTCGTCATCGGCCGCATCCGGATCGGCAAGGACGTTTCGGCCGGTGCCTCCGTCGTCTTCGGCCATGGCTGCATCGTCGGTGACCATGCCGAGATCGGCGACCTGACCTCGATTGCGCCGGGCACCCAGGTCGGCGAGGCCGAGATCTGGGACGGCTCGCCCGGCCGCAAGGTCGGCACGGTCGATCTCGCCGCACTGCCGCCGCAGGCCGAGGCCTCGCCGGCGCGGCGCGCGCTGATGACCGCCTTCTACGTGCTCATGCTGATCGTGCTGCCGCCGGTCAGCCTGCTGCCGATCTTTCCGGCCTTCTGGCTGTTCGACAGGATCGACTACTGGATCGCCGGCTGGACCGACATCAGCTATCTCTGGTTCCTGCCGATCCTGACCTGGCCGACCGCGATCGGGCTGATCGCCTTCACCGTGCTGCTGATGGCGGCGCTGCGCTGGGCGATCCTGCCGCGCGTCACCACCGGCTCCTATTCGATCCATTCCGGCTTCTACGCCCGCAAATGGACTGTGGCGCTGGCGACGGAAGTGACGCTGGAGACGCTCTCTTCGCTGTTCGCCACCATCTACATGCGCGCCTGGTACCGGCTGATGGGCGCGCGCATCGGCAAGGGCGCGGAGATCTCGACCAATCTCTCCGGCCGCTACGACGTCACCGGCATCGGTGCGGGCAACTTCATCGCCGACGAGGTCGTCTTCGGCGACGAGGAGATGCGCCGCGGCTATATGCGCCTGGCCGAGACGCGCACCGGCGAGCAGGTCTTCGTCGGCAACGACGCCGTCGTCCCGCCCGGCACCGTCATCCCGGACCGGGTGCTGATCGGCATCAAGTCGAAGCCGCCGGCGAACGACCGGATGCAAGCCGGCGATACCTGGTTCGGCTCGCCGCCGATCAAGCTGCCGACGCGGCAGAAAGTCGATCTCGGCGCCGACTGGACCTACAAGCCCTCCTTCGCCAAGCAATTCGGGCGCGGCGTCTTCGAGGCGCTGCACACCTCCTTCCCGTCCATGCTGTTCATCACCTTCGGCACGATCGCCGTCGACATGGTGCTGCAGCAGAAGATCAACGAAGGCGACTGGCTCGGCCTCGTCACCTCCTTCATGGGCGTCGCCGTCCTCATCGCCCTGGTGCAGGCGGTGATCTGCGCTGCCGTGAAATGGCTGATGATGGGCGTCTACAAGCCGGTGATGAAGCCGATGTGGTCATGGTGGGCGATGCGCACCGAGGCGGTCGCGGTGATGTACTGGGGCCTCGGCGGCAAGGTGCTGTTCGACTATCTGCGCGGCACGCCGTTCCTGCCCTGGTTCCTGATGCTGTTCGGCGCGAAATACGGCAAGGGCGTCTGGCTCGACTCGACGGACATCACCGAGTTCGACTGCATCAAGGTCGGCGATTTCTGCACGGTCAACGCCCATTCGGCGCTGCAGACCCATCTCTACGAGGACCGGGTGATGAAGGTCGGCCGGGTCAGGCTCGGCAAGGGCGTCTGCGTCGGGGCGGGCGCGACCGTGCTCTACGACACCCATGTCGGCGACTACGCCCAGATCGGCCAGCTTACGGTGATCATGAAGGGCGAGAACCTCCCGGCGCATACGCGCTGGGAAGGTGCGCCGGCCGTGCCGGCGAAAGCGGCCGCGCATTGAGGGGACGCGGTGGTCGTTTGACCGCCGGTCCCGGCACGGACTAAGACCTGCCCAGATTTTCGCGCAGGCTCCCATGTCGCACAACAGCTTCGGCCATCTCTTCCGCGTCACCACCTTCGGTGAGAGCCATGGCCCGGCCATCGGCTGCGTCATCGATGGCTGCCCGCCGCTGATCCCGCTGACCGAGGCCGACATCCAGGGCGATCTCGACCGCCGCCGGCCGGGCCAGTCGCGCTTCACCACGCAGCGCCAGGAGCCGGACCAGGTCCGCATCGTCTCCGGCGTCTTCGCCCGCGAGAGCGACGGCGTGCAGGTGACGACCGGCACCTCGATCGGGCTGATGATCGACAATGTCGACCAGCGCTCGAAGGATTATTCCGACATCAAGGACAAGTACCGGCCCGGCCACGCCGACTACACCTATGACGTCAAATACGGCATCCGCGACTATCGCGGCGGCGGCCGCTCCTCGGCGCGCGAGACGGCGATGCGCGTCGCGGCCGGCGCCATCGCCCGTAAGGTCGTCCCGGGCATGGTGGTGCGCGGCGCGCTGGTGCAGATGGGGCCGCACAAGATCGACCGCGCGAATTGGGACTGGGAGGAGGTTGGTCGCAACCCGTTCTTCTGCCCGGACGCCAAGGCCGCCGCCTTCTTCGAGAGCTATCTCGACGGCATCCGCAAATCCGGTTCCTCGATCGGCGCGGTGCTGGAGATCGTCGCCGAGGGCGTGCCGGCGGGCTTGGGCGCGCCGATCTACGCCAAGCTCGATGCCGAGATCGCCGCCGCGCTGATGAGCATCAATGCGGTGAAGGGCGTCGAGATCGGCGAAGGGTTCGGCGCGGCCGAGCTCTCCGGCGAAGAGAATGCCGACGAGATGCGCGCCGGCAATGACGGGCACCCGCTCTTTCTCTCCAACCATGCCGGCGGCATTCTCGGCGGCATCTCGACCGGCCAGCCGATCGTGGCGCGCTTCGCGGTGAAGCCGACCTCCTCGATCCTGGCGACGCGCGCGACGGTCACGCGTACCGGCGGAGAGGCGGAGATGTTCACCAAGGGCCGTCATGACCCTTGTGTCGGCATCCGCGCCGTGCCGGTGGGCGAGGCGATGGTCGCCTGCGTGCTGGCGGACCACTATCTGCGCCATCGCGGGCAGGTCGGCGTGATCGAGCCGCGCTGGCCGTTTCAGGAGTGAGCTGAAGCCCGGTATCGGGCAAGCTCCGCACCGGCGAGCCGGGCTATCGGGAGCAGATCTGCTTCGCTTGCACCGTCGCGCGCCTGCACCGTGAACCCCTGAATGAGGGCGCCATAGTAGCGGGCGAGGGCGTCGGCATCGATGTCGGGCAGAATCTGCCCCTCTGCGACCCCTCGCAACAGGCGCTCCTTGAACAGCGCGATGGTCGCGGCGCGATAATCCGCGACATGGTCGGCTTCGGCCCGGTTCTCCCGTGCACAGACCAGCAGCGCGGCGGAGATCATGCAGCCCGCCGGCCGGCCGGGTAGCGTGAATTCATGGGCTGACACGGCGAGAACCCGCTCAAAGGCGCGGATCACGTCCGGATCGGCCAGCGCTTCCTGCGTCAGATGGCCGATCTCGTCGCGGTACCAGAGAATGGCTTCGCGATAGAGCTCGGCCTTCGAACCGAACGCCGCGTAGAGGCTCTGGGGCGTGATGCCCATCGCCCCGGTGAGATCCACGATCGAAGCGCCTTCGTAGCCGAGATGCCAGAAGGCTTTTGCCGCCGCGGCAAGCGCCTCTTTGCGATCGAAAGAGCGCGGCCTGCCGCGAGGGCGCGAAACGCGAGGATCAGCATCCGGCATCGAATTTTTCACAATGATCACTCTAGAAATTCAGGCCGCTCTCGGGTATTCAGGAGCGATCGCTCTTTATATAGGAAGACCCCTCTCATGCGCAGCCTCCTTCTGGCGCTTTTCGGGCTTGTCTCAGGGTCCGCGCTGGCCGAACCATCATGCGATGTGGCTCTGCCCGCCCGGCTGGATGCGGTGATCGAGCGGGCGATCACGGAAAAGAGGCTTGTCGGCACGGTGGTGCTCGTCGCCCGCGACGGCCAGATCATTTATCGCCGCGCGGCCGGGCTCGCCGACCGCGAGGCGGGAAAGGCGATGAGCGAGAACGCGATCTTCCGCTTCGCCTCGGTGTCGAAGCCGATCGTCATGGCGGCGTTCATGCGCATGGTCGAGCAAGGCCGCTTCTCACTGAGCGACTCGGTCACGCGCTACCTGCCGAATTTCCGCCCACGCCTTGCCGATGGCAGCATCCCGACGATCACCCTGCACCAGTTGGCGACGCATAGTTCCGGCTTGAGCTATCGCCTGCTCGAGCCCGTCGGTAGCCCCTATCACGACCTCGATATTTCGGATGGGCTGGACCAGCCGGGCCTCACTCTCGCTGAGAACCTGCGAAGATTGGGGCGGGCGCCACTGGCTTTCCCGCCGGGGCAGGGCTGGCGCTATTCGCTTGGCATCGACGTGATCGGCGGCGTCATGGAGGCGGCAACCGGGGAGACGCTGCCGGCATTGATCGAGCGTCTCGTCACCGGCCCGCTGGGGATGGCGGATACCGGCTTCGGTGTCAGCGACACGGCGCGGCTGGCCGTTCCCTATGCGGATGGCAGTCCCGAGCCGGTGCGGATCAAGGATGGCGATGTCATCCCGCTCTTTGGAGGCGCGGTCCGTTTCTCGCCGAGCCGCGTCTTCGATCCCGGTTCTTATGCGTCGGGCGGGGCTGGCATGACCGGAAGCGCACCGGACTTCCTGCGCTTGCTCGAAGCTCTGCGCACCGGGGGAGCGTCAATATTGAGCCGCGGTACCGTCGAGAGGATGGCGGCACCGCAGATCGCGGCCGACGCGGCTACGCAGGGACCCGGCTGGGGTTTCGGCTATGGCTGGGCCGTGCTGGTCGATCCGAAGGCCTCCGGCACACCGCAATCCTCCGGTACGCTGCAATGGGGCGGCGTCTATGGCCATAACTGGTTCGTCGATCCCGCAGCGCGGCTCAGCGTGGTGGCTTTGACCAACACCGCCTTCGAGGGCATGTCCGGGCGATTTACGGTCGAGCTTCGCGACGCCATCTATGGCCCCGAGGCATGCCGACGGAACTGAATTTCAGTTGTACTGAAAGTTGTCGGCAGCTTCATTGTCATTGAAATGGGGCTGCCCTATATCTCGGGCATGAAGCTCGACGCCTGGCTCCGGCAGAACAAGATCGCGCGCAGCGCCTTCGCCAAGCAGGTCGGCCTGTCGCCGGCCAGCGTGACGGCACTGTGCAACGATCCGGCTGCCTGGATCTCGCGGGAAAGCGCCGAGCGTATCGCCGCCGTCACGGGCGGTTCCGTTACCCCGAATGATTTCCTCGGCCTGTCCGGGCCGCGCGAGGCTGCCATGTTCAACAATGTCACCGAGACCATCGAAGCCTTCGCCCGCGGCGAGATCGTCATCGTCACCGATGACGACGATCGCGAGAACGAGGGCGACCTCATCGTCGCAGCCTCGCTCTGCACGCCGGAGAAGATGGCCTTCATCATCCGCAACACCTGCGGCATCGTCTGTGCGCCGCTGACGGCGAGCGAGGCGCGGCGCCTGCGGCTCGATCCGATGGTGTCCTCGAACGACGCGCCGCTCGGCACCGCCTTCACCATCACGGTCGACGTCAAGCACGGGCTGACCACCGGCATCTCGGCCGAGCAGCGCACCAACACCGTGCGCGCGCTTGCCAACGGCAATATGGGCGCGACTGATTTCGTCCGGCCTGGCCATGTCTTCCCGCTGATCGCCAAGGATGGCGGCGTGCTGATGCGCTCGGGCCATACCGAAGCGGCCGTCGACCTGTGCAAGCTCGCCGATCTTCCGCCCGTCGGCGTGATCTGCGAACTCGCCAATGACGACGGCACGGTGATGAAGGGCGCGCAGATCAGCGCCTTCGCCGAAAAACACGGGCTGAAGCAGATCACCGTGGCGGACTTGATCGCCTATCGGCAGCTGCGCGAGAAGCTGGTCGAGCGGGTGCATTCCTTCCCGGTGAAGACGGCCTATGGCGAGATGACCGGGCATGTCTACGTCACCCCCTTCGACGACACGCAGCATTTCGCCTTCGTGATGGGCAAGCTCGGCGATGGCGAAAAGGTGCCGGCGCGGCTGCATCGTGCCGATGTCGTCGCCGACGTGCTCGGCGGGGCGGGCTCGATCCAGTGCGCGCTCCGGCGCTTCCAGCAGGACGGGCGGGGCGTGCTGATCTATCTGCGCGACGGCACGGCCGGCGTGCCGATCAAGAGCGTCGAGGACGCGGGTTCCGACGCGCTGCGCAGCCAGCAATGGCGGGAGGTCGGGCTCGGCGCGCAGATCCTGCGCGATCTCGGCGTCGCGTCGATCGTCAACCTGGCGTCGTCGCCGCGCTCCTTCGTGGGCTTGAGCGGCTTCGGCATCGAGATCGCCGAGACGCAGCCTCTGGAGTGACGCGGCGCTCAGGCGCCCATCAGCGCAGCGACATGGGCGGCGGCCGATTTCGCCAGCCCGTCGAGGTCATAGCCGCCTTCGAGAACCGAGACGATGCGGTTGCCGGCGTGGCGCTCGGCGATCTCCATGAGCTTCCTGGTGGCCCAGGCGAAATCGGCCTCGCGGAGGTTGATGTCCGCGAGGGGGTCGCGCCAATGCGCGTCGAAGCCGGCCGAGACGATCACAAGCTCGGGCTGGAACGCTGCGAGGCGCGGCAGGATGCCGATCTCGAAGGCGTCGCGGAATTCGTCGGAGCCGTCGCCGGGCGCAAGCGCGACATTGACGATGTTCCCATGAATGCCACGCTCGGAGGGGGCGCCCGTGCCGGGATACAGCGGCATCTCATGCGTCGAGGCATAGAGGACGCTGGCGTCGTCCCAGAAGATGTCCTGCGTGCCGTTGCCGTGGTGAACATCCCAGTCGACGATCGCAACCCGCTCCGCCCCGTGGATCTGGCGGGCATGGCGCGCGGCGATGGCAGCATGATTGAAGAAGCAGAAGCCCATGGCGCGCTCGCGCTCGGCATGGTGTCCGGGCGGGCGGGTCGCGACGAAGGCGGAACGCGCCCTGCCGCTCATCACCTCGTCGACCGCCAGAACCGCACCTCCGACCCCGCGCAGCGCCGCCTCCAGAGTGCCGGGAGACATGGTCGTGTCGGCATCGAGATGCGCGAGACCTTCCTTGGGGGCCGCGGAAAGGACCGCTTGCAGATGAGCGGGCGAATGGCAAAGCGCGGCCTGCTCGAAGGTGCCGAGCGGCGCCTCCAGCCGAATCAGCGACGCGAAACGCTCGTCCTCGAGGGCGCGCTCGACGGCACGGAGACGGTCAGGGCGTTCCGGATGGCCCGCCGGCGTGAGGTGGAGCAGGCTGGCTGGGTGGGTGATCAGCAGGGTCGTCAAGGGCAGTTATCCGATCGCAGGGGCATTCCACAGTAAAACCGTGTCCACTTTGCCACGCTTGTGGCGAGAGCGTCTGCAGGCGGCGGAACAAGATTGCGCCATGGCGGTTTGGAGCCTAGTCCTGCCGACCATCGCCTCCCGAGCCTTGCGGCCGCCTGCCGGCGATACGAAGCGTTAACGATCGATTCATCATATTGGCTGCCTTAGGGTCGCGCGGGTGGAGGCTATGAAGAAGACCGTTTTCGTCGCTCTGGCCGTGTCGGCGCTGCTCGGTGCCTGCCAGTACAAGAGCGTGAGCGCGCCGGCGCTGTCGGCCCGCGATGCCGAATATATCGCGCTGGTTCCGAAGTTCGACACCTATCTGCCCTATCTCCCCTACGAGATCGCCGATCCGACCGGCGAGCCTCCCGGTACGATCTATATCGATACCAAGCAGAAGTTCCTCTACCTCGTCCTGCCGAACAAGAAGGCGATCCGCTACGGCGTCGCGACCGGCGACGAAGCCTATGGCTGGACCGGCGAGGCCGTGGTTCAGCGCAAGGCGGAGTGGCCGCGGTGGACGCCGCCGGCCGAGATGGTGAAGCGCTGGCCGCATCTGAAGCCGGTCGCCGGCGGCATGAATGGCGGGCCGGAGAACCCGCTCGGCGCCCGGGCGCTCTATCTCTATCAGAACGGCCACGACACGCTCTATCGCATCCATGGCACCAACGAGCCCGAGACGATCGGCCGCTCGGCGTCGTCTGGCTGCATCCGGATGCGCAATATCGATGTGATCGATCTGTTCAACCGCGTGCCGGTCGGCGCGAAGGTGGTCGTCGTCTGAAGCCCCCACGCCCTCGCGAACTCGCGCGGCGGGTGCCATCGGCATCCGCCGTTTCTGTTCGAAGCCTGCAAATGCGCAGAAAAAGACCGGCGGGAGAAGCTCCGCGCCGGTCAGGTATTGGGTCTAGAAAGCGGGTCTCGAATAAGAGGAGGTTTCAGTCGTCGAAACCGTGTCGGAGTACGCCCGGCAAAGCCGTCTTGCGTGCCCCTTCCGTATCCTTCAACGCCTGAGGGCTGCGCCTGGTTCCGGCCGCGACCGCCTGAATCGCGATAGGGCGAAAGTGCGATGCGTAGGTCTCACGCGCCGTGGCATCGTGAAAACCTCTCCGGGCCTGCGTCTGCGAACGCGCGTCGAGATGGATCATGGCTCCTGACTTCGCTGATTGTCCCGTGCCGGCCGGGTCTCTCCTGCCGACAGTTGCGAGGTTGACGGGCAATCGGGTCTGCCACAGGGCGCGATCGTGATTTGTTCGTGGCGGCGGCGCAGCGCCTCGCCACATTGCTGAACGAAACGAAAAGAGCCGGATGCGCAGCATCCGGCCCGTCTCTTGCCGTTGCAGCCAGGATGTCAGGCGGCGAGCAGCCCTTCGGCCTTGGCCCAGGCCAGGGTCTTGTCGAGTGCACGCTCGGCGCGGTCGAACATCTCCTCGATTTCGGCCTCGTTGATGACCAGCGGCGGGCAGAAGGCGAGGCGATCGCCCATGGCACGGGTGATCAGGCCTTCCTGCAGCGCAAAGGAGACCGCCTTCGCGCCGACACCCCTCTTGGTCTCGAAGGAGGCCTTGGTCCGCTTGTCCTTGACCAGTTCGGCGCCACCGATCAGGCCGATGCCGCGGGCCTCGCCGACGAGCGGATGCTCGGCGAGCTTGTTCAGGCGCCTGAGGAAGGTCGGCTCGACCTTGGCGACGTGATCGACGATCTTCTCGCGCTGGTAGATTTCCAGCGTCTTGACCGCGATGGCGCAGCCGACCGGGTGGCCGGCATAGGTGTTGCCATGGCCGAAGGTGCCGATCTTGCGGCTCTGGTCGACGAGAACGTCATAGATCTTGTCGTTCATCATCACGGCGCTGAGCGGGAAATAGGCCGAGGTGATCTGCTTGGCGCAGGAGATCGAGTCCGCCGCCATGCCGTAGGTCTCGGTGCCGAACATCTTGCCGGTGCGGCCGAAGCCGGTGATGACCTCGTCCGAGATGAACAGGATGTCGTATTTCGCCAGGACGGCGTTGATCTTCTCGAAATAGCCGTCGGGCGGGGTGATCGCGCCGCCGGCGCCCATCACCGGCTCGGCGATAAAGGCGGCGACCGTGTCCGGCCCCTCGCGCAGGATCATCTCCTCCAGCTCGGCCGCCAGCCGCGACGAGAAATCCTGCTCGCTCTCGCCCGGCTCGGCAAAGCGGTAGTGATGCGGGCAGGAGGTGTGCAGGATGCCCGGCAGCGGCAGGTCGAAATCGATATGGTTGTTGGGCAGGCCGGTCAGCGAGGCCGAGGCGACGGTGACGCCGTGATAGCCCTTGAGCCTCGAGATGATCTTCTTCTTCTGCGGGCGGCCGAGCGCATTGTTGAGATACCAGACGATCTTGACCTGGGTGTCGTTGGCGTCGGAGCCGGAGGCCCCGTAGAAGACCTTGGAGATCGGAACCGGGGCGATCTCCTTCAGCTTCTCGGCGAGCTCGATCGCCGGGTCGTGGCTGCGTCCGCCGAAGATGTGGGTGAAGGGCAGTTTCTTCATCTGCTCGGTGGCGGTCTCGATCAGCTCCTGGTTGGAGTAGCCGAGGCCGGTGCACCAGAGACCCGCCATGCCTTCGATATATTCCTTGCCGGCGGTGTCGTAGACATAGATGCCTTTGCCGCTCTCCAGCACCAGCGGGCCGGTTTCGCGATGAGTGGCGAGGTTGGTGTAGGGATGAACGAGAGTCTCGATATCCCTGACGGCCAGATTCGACAGCATGTTGGGCTCCCGGTCCCTGTTTAAGATATTGACCACTCTAAGCCGACGTGCCCGCAAATGTTGAGCGATTTTGACGCGGGGGGCGGCAGACTCTGCTGCAGGGCGCCCGGAATTGTAAGAGCCATCTTCGCCGGGCTTCAGGCGCGGCGGGAGACACCGTCCGCGCATGAATTTCGCGCGGTCGGCCGACGATGGGCTGCGTGCGTCCGGTCTTGCTCCCGCGCGTCAGCCTAGCGGCGGCGGCACGAAGCCGCCGCCGCGCTCCTCGATCATGGCGCCGACGGCGATTGCCGTGCGGTCCTCACCGAAGGGCGCGATGATCTGGACGCCGAGCGGCAGGCCGTCGCGCGAGCGCATCACCGGGGCGCAGAGCGCCGGCAGATCCGCGCCGGTCGCGGGCGCGGCCCAGAGCAGGAAATCGAGATAGGGCCGCTCCTCGCCGTTCACGATCAGCCGACGAGCATGGATGTCCGGCCCGTGGTCGTGCGGGATCGCCGCGACCGGCGCGGGCGGGCAGAGCACGACGTCGTAGCGGGAGAAGAAGCGTGCCCATTGCCGCTTCTGCGCCAGCCGACGCTGGGCGAGCTGATGATAGAAGCCCGGCGTCATCCGGGCGCCGCGGGCCTGCAGCGCCTGATGTGAGAGATCGTTTGGGCTGTAGCGCGCGGCCTGCGCCTGGATGCGAGCGCGGATCTTCGGCGGCAGGCCATAGGCGACGACGGCATGGTTCAGCAGCGCATAGACCTCAAAGGCTTCGGCGAAGCCGACCGAGGGCCGGGCCGTTTCGTCGATGACGGCACCCGCCTCCGCGAGTTTGCGGGCCGCTTCGCGCACTGCCGCCGAGACCTCGCGGTCGACCGGGGCGAAAGGGTCGTCGGCCCAGAGTGCGACGCGCAGGCCCCGTGCGCCCGTGCTGCGCGGCGGCGGCAAGGAGGGGGCAGGGCGGACCGCATCGCGCGGCCCGGCGATCACCGGAAGGATCAGGTCGAGATCCTCGGCCGCGCGGGTGATCGGACCGGCGACCATCAGGTCGACATTGCGCGCCGTGCGCCGCTCGGGCGGCGGCGGGATCGCGCCCCATGTCGAAACCAGTCCCCAGCTCGTCTTCAGGCCGAAGACGCCGCAGGCATGGGCGGGCCAGCGGATCGAGCTGCCGAGGTCGGAGCCGAGTTCGAAGGCGCTCATCCCGGTCGCGACGGCGACGGCCGCGCCGCCCGAGGAGCCGCCGGATGAGCGCGCCTCGTCCCAGGGATTGTTGGTCACGCCATGGGCCGGGTTGTAGCTCTGGAAATCGCCGGAGAAGACCGGGACATTGGTCTTGCCGAGGATGACCGCGCCAGCGGCGCGCAGTCGCGCGACGGCCGCCGCATCCTCGTTCGGAATGCGCTCGCGATAGGCGGGCAGCCCGCCCGAGGAGGGCAGGCCGGCGACGTCGAAGGCGTCCTTGATCGTGATCGGCAGCCCTTCGAGGGGGCGGGGGCTGCCATTGGCGATGCGTTCGTCCGCTGCCTTCGCCGTGACGCGCGCCGCTTCGCGGTCCTGCGCGACGACGGCATTCAGGCGCGGGTTCAGCGCGTCGATGCGCTCGAACGTAGCTTCCAGAAACTCGGCGGCACTGAAGCGGCGGGCGAGAAGCGCCGCGCGCAACGCGGTGGCCGAGGCCGTCAGGTCGATGGGTTCGGGCATGGCGACCTCACTCGGGCTCCTGTCCGGCATCGGCGGCGCGAGCGAGATCGCGCCACTGCACCACGAGCCGGTCGAGCTCCGACAGGTCGGTGGGCGCGAGCTTGCCCAGCGTCTTCGAGACGAAGTCGCGCTGGATGGCGATGCCGGCTTCGGCGAGCCGGCGCCCCTCGGCGGTGAGATGCATGGCGTAGGAGCGCCGGTCGCCGGCAATCGCGCGGCGCTCGAC
>NZ_MKSQ01000029.1:161838-164363 GCF_001898115.1 Allobosea sp. 67-29
CCCTTGGTGACGTAGAGGCGTTCGGCCAATTCGCTCTGGCTGATGCCTTCCTGCTCGGTGAGCGTCGAAAGCAGGTCGAACTGCGGGATCGACAGCCCTATCGTGCGAATCCGCTGGGTGATCTGGGTCAGCATGCGCTGGTGCAGGCGCATGACCCGGAACCAGACGCGGTCGGCCTCCGATGCGGCCTGCGGCACGGGCTTCTGTGCTGACAACTGGCGTCCTCCCCCCAATCGACGGATCAGACCTAAACCATCCCGACGCCGCGGGCGAGCCTCCGAAGGACTGACTTCACTTTCCGGCGCGGCCGTCGCTATCCTGCGCAAAATAGATGACGCTGGAGTCGGATCCGATCAGGCCGAAACGGCCCTCGGTCAATCCGCCTCTAACTCTTTGATAAAGAACGCGTGTCCGATCGGATTGCATCGCGATCTGATCGGCACGTAGTCCGGGAGAGACAACCATGCTCGGCCTGATGCAGGACTGGCCCCTGCTGCTCCATCGCATCATCGACCATGCCGCCATCCAGCACGGAACCCGCGAGGTGGTCAGCCGCGCCGTCGAGGATGGGACGCTCAGGCGGCGCAGCTACCGGGAGATCCGGAGCCGGGCCCTGCGCGTGGCCAAGCGCCTCGACCGGGAAGGGATCGGGCTCGGCGATCGCGTCGCGACGCTGGCCTGGAACAGCGATCGCCATCTCGAGCTCTGGTACGGCATCAGCGGCATCGGCGCGATCACGCATACGGTCAATCCGCGGCTCTTTCCCGAGCAGATCGCCGGAATCGTGAGCCATGCCGAAGACAGGCTGATGTTCCTCGACCTGACCTTCGTGCCGATGATCGAGGCCATTCAGGAGAAGCTGCCGAGTGTCGCGCGCTATGTCGTCCTGACCGATGCCGCGCATATGCCGCAGACCCGTCTCAGGGGCGCCGTCGCTTATGAAGATTGGCTGACTGAGGCGGATGACGATTTCACCTGGCGAGCCTTCGACGAGAACACGGCGGCCGGGCTCTGCTACACCTCGGGAACGACGGGCGGGCCAAAGGGCGTGCTCTACTCGCATCGTTCGAACGTGTTGCACGCGCTGGCCTGCGCCGCGCCGGACTATATGGGCCTGTCGGCGCGGGACACGGTGATGCCGGTGGTGCCGCTGTTCCACGCCAACAGTTGGTCGCTGGCCTATTCTGCGCCGATGACCGGGGCGAAGCTGGTGATGCCGGGCGCGAAGCTTGACGGCCCGTCCCTGCACGAATTGCTGGAAGGCGAGGGTGTGACCATGACCGCGGCGGTGCCGACGGTGTGGCTCGGACTCCTGCAACATCTGGAGGCCACCAAGGGCGAGCTTTCGACGCTGAAGCGCGTCGTGATCGGCGGCTCGGCCTGTCCGCGCGCGATGACGGAAACCTTCGAGCGCAAATACGGCGTCACCGTCGCGCATGCCTGGGGCATGACCGAGATGAGCCCGCTCGGCTCGTTCTGCTCGGTGAAGCCGGTCTATGAGCAGCTTTCGGGCGATGCGCTCTACGATCTCAAGGTCAAGCAGGGGCATCCACCCTTCACGGTCGAGTTCCGGCTCACCGACGATGCCGGACGGGACCTGCCCTGGGACGGCAAGACCTTCGGCCGGCTCAAGGTGCGCGGACCGGCGGTCGCCGGCGCCTATTACCGGCACGACGAGAAGATCCTCGACGACCAGGGCTTCTTCGACACCGGCGACGTCGCGACGATCGACCCGGCCGGCTACATGCAGGTCACCGACCGCTCGAAGGACGTCATCAAGTCCGGCGGCGAGTGGATCTCGTCGATCGACCTCGAGAATCTCGCGGTCGGCCATCCCGATGTGGCGGAAGCGGCGGTGATCGGCGTCGCTCATCCGAAATGGGACGAGCGGCCCTTGCTGGTGATCGTGCCGAAGCCGGGCCGGGCGCCCAGCAAGGAGGAGATGCTCGCCTTCATGACCGGCAAGATCGCGAAATGGTGGCTGCCGGACGATGTCGTGCTGGTCGAGGCCATTCCCCACACCGCGACCGGCAAGATCCAGAAGACCAGGCTGCGCGAGATGTTCAAGGATTACCGGCTGCCGGGGTAGGCCGGCCTGGACCCCCCTGAAACGCTAACGGCGCCCTTGGGCGCCGTTAGGAGATGTGGCGGCTGGCTGGATGCCTTTGCGTCCTGGGTCAGAACTCTTCCCATCCGGAGTCCTGGGCGCGTCCGTTCGCGACCTTGCGCGGGGCCGGTGCGGTCCTGGACTGGACGAAGGCGGCCTCGGCGAGCTGGCGCAGGCGCTCCGGCTCGGGTTCGCCGGCCGCGGGGGCGGAGGCGGCCGGGGCGGGGCGAAGCATGGGGCGCGGCGCCGGCCGGGCCGGGCGCGGTCCGGCTGCCGGCAGCGGCTGGGGCGCTCCGGTCTGCCCCACTGCCTCGCGGCCGGTGCGGAAGGTTGCGACGAGGTCGTTGAGCTGTCCGATGCGGCCGGAGAGCGCGTTGGCGGAGGCTGCGCTCTGCTCGGCCAGGGCGGCGTTCTGCTG